>NZ_FQUX01000024.1 GCF_900129275.1 Arenibacter palladensis
AGTGGCTGCTCTCTGTACCGGCCATTGTAGCACGTGTGTGGCCCAGGACGTAAGGGCCGTGATGATTTGACGTCATCCCCACCTTCCTCGCGGTTTGCACCGGCAGTCCCGTTAGAGTCCCCATCTTTACATGCTGGCAACTAACGGCAGGGGTTGCGCTCGTTATAGGACTTAACCTGACACCTCACGGCACGAGCTGACGACAACCATGCAGCACCTTGTGATCTGCCCGAAGGAGGCTCTATCTCTAAAGCTGTCAGACCACATTTAAGCCCTGGTAAGGTTCCTCGCGTATCATCGAATTAAACCACATGCTCCACCGCTTGTGCGGGCCCCCGTCAATTCCTTTGAGTTTCATCCTTGCGGACGTACTCCCCAGGTGGGATACTTATCACTTTCGCTTGGCCGCCCAGATTTGCATCCGGACAGCTAGTATCCATCGTTTACGGCGTGGACTACCAGGGTATCTAATCCTGTTCGCTCCCCACGCTTTCGTCCATCAGCGTCAGTATATGGTTAGTAACCTGCCTTCGCAATCGGTATTCTATGTAATATCTATGCATTTCACCGCTACACTACATATTCTAGTTACTTCACCATAACTCAAGACCACCAGTATCAAGGGCAATTCTACGGTTGAGCCGCAGACTTTCACCCCTGACTTAATGGCCCGCCTACGGACCCTTTAAACCCAATGATTCCGGATAACGCTCGGATCCTCCGTATTACCGCGGCTGCTGGCACGGAGTTAGCCGATCCTTATTCTTACGGTACCGTCAGAAGGGCACACGTGCCCCTTGTTCTTCCCGTACAAAAGCAGTTTACAATCCATAGGACCGTCTTCCTGCACGCGGCATGGCTGGATCAGGCTCCCGCCCATTGTCCAATATTCCTCACTGCTGCCTCCCGTAGGAGTCTGGTCCGTGTCTCAGTACCAGTGTGGGGGATCCCCCTCTCAGGGCCCCTACCCATCGCTGCCTTGGTAAGCCGTTACCTTACCAACTAACTAATGGGACGCATAGTCATCCTGTACCGTAGCCTTTAATGTAATAGCGATGCCGCTAATACATACTATGGGGCATTAATCCAAATTTCTCTGGGCTATTCCCCAGTACAGGGCAGATTCTATACGCGTTGCGCACCCGTGCGCCGGTCGCCGGCGGATAAGCAAGCTTATCCCCGCTGCCCCTCGACTTGCATGTGTTAGGCCTGCCGCTAGCGTTCATCCTGAGCCAGGATCAAACTCTTCATCGTTGATTCTTATATAACTTCGATCAACCCATAAAAGCATTTTCCCGGCCCGTTATTTCGATTTCTTTTTCTGCACCACATACCCGTTTCCAAGCATGTGGCGCGCTGTCTTTACAATATATCAATGAACTTGTTTACTTCTTTT
>NZ_FQUX01000023.1 GCF_900129275.1 Arenibacter palladensis
GATACCAAGGGGGAGGATTTCTCCTATCTCCTAAAAAGTCTCAAGGCGCTGGGCCAACAGGTGATCACCATAAACACGGGGGTCATGGAGACTTCCGTTGATTTCCCCATCGATGTGGACCAGGACGCCGTGGCGAAAGCCTCGGGCACGAGCTTGGAGGCTATCCGAAAATCCAATGATCGGGGCAGGGCGGTAGAGCTGATGGGAAAAGGTGCCGCTTCCATCCTAGCGGACCTTGTTGTCAAGGACAAAATAAATGGTGTCATCGGCATGGGCGGTGGCGGTGGAACCTATATCATCCTGGAGGCCATGCAGGCGGTGCCATTGGGCATCCCCAAATTCTGCCTTAGCACGGTAGTGGCCAAGGACCTCTCTAGACAGATCGGGGTCAAGGATATTACCCTGATGTCGTCGGTAGTGGACGTGGCCGGCCTCAACAGTATCAGCAGGCTGTTGATACGGCAGGCGGCATCAGCGATCACTGCCATGTCCGATACCAAGGTAGACGCCACGGAGGAGACCCAAAGGAGCATCGCCATCAGTATGTTCGGGAACACCACAAAGTGCGTGGACAAATGTACCGAACTTTTAAGGGCCAAGGGCTACGAGGTCATGGCCTTCCATGCCACCGGAGTGGGCGGGTCTACCATGGAATCACTGATTCGTGAAGGGGTCTTTGATGCGGTGCTGGACGTTACCACCACCGAACTGGCCGATGAACTTTGCGGGGGTATTTTAAGTGCCGGCCCTGACCGATTGACGGCAGCTACGGAAATGGGGGTCCCCCAGATCGTGGTACCCGGCTGCCTGGACATGGTAAATTTTGCACAAATGGACACCCTTCCGCAACAGTACAGGTCGCGACAGCTCTACAGTTGGGCACCGGACGTGACCCTAATGCGGACCAATGTAACCGAGAACGAAACCCTGGGAAAACAGTTGGTGGACAAGCTAAAGGGGGCCAAGGCCCCTGTAGAGATCCTCCTGCCGCTAAAGGGCATATCGCAGATCGACAGCGAAGGGGATATTTTCTATGATCCCGAAGCGGATTCGGCCCTTTTTGGGGCCATTAGGGAAAGCGCCGATGGACATGTGCCCGTTAGGGAAGTGGACGCCCATATCAACGACGCTGCCTTTGCCGAGGCCTTGGTGGAGCGTTTAATGAAGATTTTGAAATAAAGAGAAATACATAAAGAACTAAGACCAAAAAAAATAAAACAAAATGCCAAATAAATGGACTGGGAAGGGTAACCCATATACCCGAGAAGAAGTTAGACAACGTTTACAAAAGACCTTGGCCCAAAAGAAGGCCATCATAGGGGCAGGGGCAGGAACAGGGATAAGTGCCAAATTCATAGAAAAGGGGGGTGCCGATTTTCTGATCATATACAACTCCGGACGATTTAGAATGTCCGGCCATGGCTCCACTGCCGG
>NZ_FQUX01000010.1:0-71907 GCF_900129275.1 Arenibacter palladensis
CCCCTTACCATTCCGAACAGGGAAGTTAAGCCCGTCTGCGCCGATGGTACTGCTACACCAAGTGGGAGAGTAGGCCGCCGCCTTTTTTTGAAGTCCCCTCATCTTACGATGGGGGGACTTTTTTTTGTATAAGATTCACGGGTGCGTCAAAGGACGGGTCCGGGCTTAAGATTAATTGTTAGACACAAGCGGATTAAACACATGAATAGATTATATATCGCAATTGTTGGACTTTTCATTCTAGTAAGTTGTGGGCGACTTGAAAAAAAAGAGTTCAAGTTGGACGATGTCGAACTTGAAGACTGTATTGAAGAAAGAAAAATGTTGTTTCTACCAATGGGATGGATAAAGAGTGATCGACAGTACTACGGAGATGGATTTATGGAATACTACAGTTACGCAGATAAAAGTATTATTTCTGTTCTGTGTGGAGAAAACGCTGAATTGAATTTTTCCCAACTCTTTGATGAAGAAAAACACTCACGAAAAGAATCAATAGCTGGACGGATAATAATGTATGAAAACGTTTCTAAGGAGAGGAAAGCAGAATTTGATAAAGCTTTCGACAAAATGATGGAATAAAAGCCAGTGCCTAACCATGGTATTCGCTGAACAGACTTATTACTTCTCAAAATAATGGCTTTCATAAACGCTTTTTAAGGCGCTTATTTTTTTCGGACCCCTAGTTTAACCGTATTTATAATAACCTGCAAAATAAGTATTTACGCCTTATTATATTATTGTTTTCTTAATCATTACATGTGCTTTTTGATGGTTACTAGGTGTATTCATTTATTGAACGGTTGCTACATTTCCAAGTCGACTCATTTTCAAATCATTCAATTTCCAAATCGTCTAATCGATACATTAGGCAATCGGTACATTGAACAATTGCTACATTGCCTTTATCTCGGGCACTTTGAACATTTAAAGCAGTAAATCCCCTACTTCCAACCAATTGTCGGCACGCTCATATCCCGTGGTATGAATGTTATGAGGGGAAGTAAACAATATTTTCCTACCCTGGAAATGCTCCAGGTTGTAACTGCGATCATCAATTAAAATATCTCCATTTAAAATATGCTTGCTACCACAGAGGATTCTATTTCTCCAATGGATAAAAGGAAAATGCTCATCCAACCAATCGCTTTTTTCCCTTAACGAATTGGGATATTCCATGGCCGCGGAGGCTACATATAGGTCATATTTTTTGGATAGTTCCTTCAATACTTTTTGACTATCCTTTATGGGTTCAAGAGCGCGAAAGAAGCCGTCTGTTCTGGCATGGTTCCTTACGCTGGATTGGCGTTCCACAGGAACACTTTGCCAAACCTCTCGTCCCATACAGTCCATTTCCGTGAGGTTTTCATTAAATTCAGCATTGTACAGTGTTATATGCGCATTAAATGCATCGGCAAACACCTCGTCCATATCTACAAATAAGGTCATTTAATTAAATTTTAAATACGAAAATAACCATTTTTCCAATCAAGACCAGTTCAATTTTACTTGGAAGATAATTTGATAACAGAAAGATTAAATTGAATTAATTTTTATGTGAGGTGTAAGCGTTTATCGGGCAGATTCAAAATATTGGAGTCCAACTTCAACAAGGAGGGCTGGTTTAGGTGATAACCAAAGGTAAAATTCAGTCTTGCTTGTTGTTCTTGTTGAACAATGCATCCATAATCAACTTAATACTATAAAAGCCCATAGTAATAGCTGCAATGGCTAGAATAAGACCTACAATCAAGACTGGCCAATAAAGTGGGTGGGCTTGATTTTTAAAGGCCTGATATATTACTACCGGGGCGGTAAACATAAGGGCAATGGTATAAGCTATGTATTTTAATCCTTTTAATAATAGCGCTTTATTTGTTCTCATAGGCTTAATCTTGGGGATGGTCTTAATAGTATAGATTATTTTTTTATCAAAAGGGTATCCGAAAAAGTCTGGCATATGGCAAAATAGCCTAAGGCAAAATTATCTTTTTCTGCAGTACCAGTAACATTAATAATATTTCCCCTAACCGTAGTGGCGGGGGTACTAAAGGGACCGTTATCTGCTCCACTTTGTTGAATCAATTGGTTCATATAATTAAAAAAATCCTGATCTATACCTAAAATACTAATTGTGACCAATCTGTCATCTTCCAAATTACTGTCGTAAAAAAATGAAAACTGAAATCGCTTTCCCTGATAAAATTCATCTTCACTAACCAAATACTCCCCAAAATCAAAATCGAATAAATAGTAATCATCCCTTTCCGCGTCATCCGTGAAGGTAATAATTACTTCTGTTTCATCATCTCCAAATAAAGTAGTGGTTCCCTGTTCCAAGGAATCCAAGGGAACCGTAGGAACAAATTTGGTTTTGGCCAAATAGGATTGGCCACCATATTCAACTTTGAGTTCCAATTCTCCTTGGGTCAATTCCTGCAAATCCCATTCATTTTCATAAACACCGGTATCGGGAATGGATTCTTCCAAGGTTAAAATAGCCCCCGATTCCGTATTTGTGAGGGTGATTTCCTGTAGTTGGGCGGGCATTACCTCTTCAAAGAATGAACTTGTTAAACTTGCCCTTATTTGGACCAATACGGATGGGTTGTCCATATCCTCCAATCGGATCAAGGCATCGATAACCAATCTTGGTTCTTCAGTAGGAAGGTCTACCTCAATTACGTCCTGACAACCAAAGGTTATAAGACACGAGATTAAAATTATAATATTCTTCATTTCCTTAAAATTTGATGTTATAGGTGGCGGCGGGTACCAAACCAAAAATTGAGGTCCGGACTGCTTCGTTCACGCCTGTGTCCCCATTTCTACTAAAACCTATAGAGGCGGCATTTCTTCTGTTGTATAGGTTGTATATGCTAAAGACCCATTCCGCTTTTAGTTTTCTACCTTTATTTTTTCGGGGGGTAAGTGTAGCGGAAAAATCAATTCTGTGATAGGCAGGCAGTCGCTCTTTGTTTCTAAGTCCATAATATGGCACTGCTAAATTTTGGAATTCGAATTGGCCAATGGGATAATTGGTAGGTTGACCTGTCTGGAATACAAAATTGCTGTTAAAGCTCCACTTTTTATTCAGTTCATAATTCACATAAAGTGATACATCATGGGTTTTGTCATAGGGAGTGTTGTACCAACTTCCTGAATTGATACCCGTTTCCGAGGCATTTCTTCCTGGGGTCCTCTGTTCCGATTTGGATAGGGTATAGGCCAACCATCCTTGAAATCTATCCCGGTTTTTTCTGAAAAGCAGCTCAAATCCATAAGCCCTTGCTTCTCCATTCAGGATTACCTGCTCAATAGCATCATTGGCAATCAAATTGGCCCCGTCTATATAGTCAATTCTGTTTTGGATATCCTTATAAAAAACTTCGGTTTCCAAGGAATAATCTCCGTCCTTTAGATTTTTGAAATATCCTACTGCATATTGATCCAATAGTTGTGGTTTTATAAAGGGGCCACTTGGGGTCCAAACATCTAGAGGAGTAGGGGAACTCGTATTTGAAATTAAGTGGAGATATTGAGCCAACCTTGTGTAGCTGGCTTTTATCGAATTATTGGCGTCTAGGGAATAGGCTAGGGCTATACGGGGTTCCAAATTTGTAAAGGTTGCAAGTTGTTCTCTGCGTTCGGGATAGATTACATCTATTGGGTCGGCCTCCTTGAATATCTGTAGAACGGGATCAAAGCTTACTGGATTATCATTTTCATATACATTTAATTCATCCTGTCCCAAGCGTATGAAATTACTAAGGCGTAACCCATATTGTAAACTCAATTTTTCCGTAATGTTCTGTTCAACATCCACATAAACCGCAAATTCGTTGGCGTATTTTTGGATTAACTGATTTTCGATTATTCCCGATTCCGAATCACTGGGTTCTATCTTGCCCGGGTTAAACCGATAATAAATGTTGTTGATGCCATAGTTTACTTGAAAATTATTACTCAAATAGTGCTTAAAATCGTATTTCAGATTAAAGTTTTGAATTCCGGAATTCCATTTAAATCCTACAAAATCCAGTTTTAGACCATAATAGTAGTCGGAATATATCAAAGATAAATTGGAGAATAATTTGTCCGAAAACAAATGGTTCCATCGGAAATTAAGAACCGTATTACCATAGGTATTCACGAAACTTTCACTTATGGAAAAGACATCCCTTCCAAAATAACCCGAGAAAAAAATGTTATTGCTTTCATTTAATTTAAAATTCAACTTGGTATTTAGGTCATAGAAATAGGCAGTGTTGTCTATGTCGAAAAGCGGTAGGAACAAATGTGCATAGGATGCTCTGCCACCAATTAGGAAAGCTGCTTTGTCCCTGATTATTGGACCTTCTGCCAAAAGTCTGCTGGCCACGGCACCAATTCCGCCATTCACTTTTAATTCTTTGCTATTTCCTTCTTTTTGAAATATTTCCAGAACAGAGGAAACCCTGCCTCCGTAACGGGAAGGAATACCGCCTTTGAATAATTTTACATCCTTTATGGCATCTGGGTTAAAAACAGAGAAGAAACCAAATAGGTGGGAGGAGTTAAAAATGGTGGCCTCGTCCAGCAGAATAAGGTTTTGGTCTACAGCGCCTCCCCGCACATTAAATCCTGATGCCCCTTCGCCGGCGTTGCTTACTCCAGGTAAAAGGAGTATGGATTTAATAATATCTGCCTCCCCTAGAATTACCGGTATTTTTTTTATGGTTTCTACAGAAAGGGAATTAACGCTCATCTGAGGTTTTCGGATATTTAATTTTTCAATGTCCTCCGTAACCACTACTTCCTCCAATTGTTCTGCATCTTCAAGCAATTGAAAGTTTATTTTTTGATCGTAGGACAGATCAATAGTTTGGATAATATCTTGGTACCCCAAAGAGCTTATATGGAGCTCGTAGCTTCCGTGTGGTAGCGTAATGGAATAGAAACCGTATTCATTGGTAATAACACCTGTGCTTAAAGCTGGAACAGCAACAGTGACACCGATAAGCGTCTCGTTACTTGCTATTTCTGTTATTGTACCGCTCAGGGTAAACCGTTCCTGAGAAAATAGATTTGTGGAAAATAGTATCAGTAAATAAAACGGCAAACTTGTAATTTTTCCCATTTAAAGCATTTTTTACCTAAATGTATCGATATTTTCCTTGAGGAAAAAAAAGTTTGCAATCTCTTAAAGCAAAATGACCTTTTCATAAGTTGAAAAGGTCATTTTAAATATGGAAGAAATTCGTTTATATGGATTCCAAAATAGAATTGAAGGTAGTACTTGGCCTCATGGCTTTGCTTATAAGATCTGCATCTGGCAAATAATAACCTCCAATATTCACAGGGGAACCTTGGGCATTGTTCAACTGTTTCAATATTTCATCCTTACTTTTGGAAAGCTTTTCGGCAATAGGTGTGAAAACGGTTTTTAGTTCCTGGTCCTTATTCTGTTCGGCCAACGCTTTGGCCCAATAAAGTGATAGGTAAAAATGACTTCCTCTATTGTCCAGTTCACCAACTTTTCTTGAAGGGGAATTGTCGTTTTCCAAAAATTGTTCGGTAGCCTTGTCCAAAGCATCTGCAAGGACTGCAGCTTGACTGTTGTTATTTTTTTCACCAAAGAATTCCAAAGATACTCCAAGGGCCAAAAATTCTCCCAAAGAGTCCCATC
This sequence comes from Arenibacter palladensis, assembly GCF_900129275.1. Taxonomy (GTDB): domain Bacteria; phylum Bacteroidota; class Bacteroidia; order Flavobacteriales; family Flavobacteriaceae; genus Arenibacter; species Arenibacter palladensis. Next base: position 5,669 of record NZ_FQUX01000010.1, read on the forward strand.
TAAGGTGGCCTTCCGATAAAAATTGTTCTACGTGTTTGGGGGCCGAACCACCAGCACCTGTTTCAAAAAGTCCACCACCGTTCATAAGTGGTACAATGGATAACATTTTTGCACTGGTACCTACTTCCAAAATAGGGAAAAGATCCGTTAGATAATCTCTCAATACATTACCGGATACGGATATGGTATCCTTACCTTCTTTAAGTCTTTGCAATGTAAATACAGTAGCTTTTTCTGGAGACATTATCCTTATGTCCAATCCCGTAGTATCATGGTCCGCTAGGTAAGTGTTTACTTTTTTGATCAATTCCATATCATGGGCCCTGTTCTCATCCAGCCAAAATATGGCAGGGATATCGGTAGCCCTAGCTCTGGATACGGCCAGTTTAACCCAATCTTGGATAGGCGCATCCTTGGCTTGGCACATTCTCCAAATATCACCTTCCTCTACATTGTGCTCAATTAGAACATCACCGGTATTGATGTCCACTACGGAAACCTTACCATTGGCCTTTATTTCAAAAGTTTTGTCATGGGATCCGTATTCTTCTGCTTTTTGGGCCATTAATCCTATATTGGGTACTGTCCCCATAGTTGTTGGGTCAAAGGCACCATGTTTTTTACAGAAGTTGATAGTCTCGGTATAAATTCCGGCATAGCTACTATCTGGGATAACGGCCTTGGTATCCTGGGCTTTTCCTTTGGCATCCCACATTTTACCGGAATTACGAATCATGGCCGGCATGGAGGCATCAATAATGATATCACTTGGCACATGTAAGTTGGTAATCCCCTTATCGGAATTTACCATGGCTAGGGCAGGACCTTGATTGATGGTGTTCTCGATATCGGATTCTATTTGTTTTCTTTCAGAATCGGGAAGACCCTTTATTTTTTTCAGTAAAATCTCTAGACCATCATTGGCATTGATATCAATCTTTTTAAAAGTATCGCTGTGCTTTTTAAATACATCGGCAAAAAATACTTTTACTACGTGACCAAAAATAACAGGGTCTGATACCTTCATCATCGTAGCTTTTAGGTGCACGGAAAACAAAACACCTTTCTCTTTGGCGTCTTTTACCTGCTCTTGAAGGAATTTTATCAGTGCATTTTTACTTAGTACAGTGGCATCTATGATTTCTCCTTCCTGAAGTTTAATACTTTCCTTTAGCAAAGACTTGGTGCCATCAGTTTGAGTAAGTTCTATTTTTACTGAGGTAGGTGACTTTATGGTGACTGATTTTTCGTTCGATTTAAAATCGCCTTGAGTCATGGTAGCTACATGTGTCTTGGAATCTGAGCTCCATGCACCCATGGAATGGGGATGCTTTTTGGCATAATTTTTAACAGCCCTGGGAGCTCTACGGTCCGAGTTTCCTTCACGCAAAACTGGATTCACGGCACTTCCCTTAATTTTGTCATACCTGGACTTAACATCCTTCTCAACATCATTTTTTGGGTTATCCGGATAGTTTGGAATGTTATATCCCTTACTTTGTAATTCCGCTATGGCTTCGTTTAATTGAGGGGCGGATGCACTAATATTCGGAAGTTTTATAATGTTGGTTTCGGGCATTTTGGCCAAATTTCCCAATTCTACCAAATCGTCTGAAATCTGCTGTTCCTTATTTAAATAATCTGGAAATACAGCAATAATTCTACCCGCCAGGGAAATATCCTTAAGTTGGACATCTATTCCGGCTGTTTTTGTAAATGCCTTAATAATAGGTAGAAATGATTGTGTTGCTAATGCAGGGGCCTCGTCTGTTTTGGTATATAAAATTTTTGGCATTATAATTTTGTTTTTAAGTTTAAGCGGAGCAAATATACAATTTTAAAAATGCCAAATAAACAGGGAAGCGCTATAATATTGACTAAATATGCACTTGGAAAGTAAGGGGGGTAAAATTCTATATGTTGAAGTTGATATTATACAAAAATAAAAGCCATATCATTGTATAACTACCTTGATATGGCTTTCTAGAAATAGTTTACAAACTTGTTGTTTTGTTTTTTACAAAACGGCAACCATTGATTGCATTTGCGTCGCTATTTCAACGTTTGAAACATTTTATACTTAATAATACAACCAAGTGATAAAGATGTTTCTCCTCAATGTTTAAATATTTGGTATTATTAATGTACAACCTAGATGTTACATTGATAATATCACAATACTCACAAGTCTACCAATTTACATAAGCAAATTAATAGCTAGAATGCAATCTATAATGTAAAACACTATAGAAGGACAAAGAACAATGAGATAAAGAACGTAAACTCTATGTGACATTCATTAATCCGCCTAACGAATTACCAGCCACATTTTAAAATTAGGGAAATTTTATTTAATAAACAAATTTTGTAACAATTTTATTATCAACATATTATGAACTATTGTTTTGAACAAATGTTTATAAATGAAAAAGCATCCCTACGATGGTAGGGATGCTTTTTTATAAATTTCAAAAGCTTATTAAGAGCGTACCTCTTTAATTCTAGCTTTTTTACCGGTAAGACCTCTGAAGTAGAAAATACGTGATCTTCTAACCTTACCTTTTTTATTGACTTCTATCTTTTGCAATGCAGGCATATTTATTGGGAAAATACGCTCAACACCTACAGTACCTGACATTTTACGGATAGTAAATGTTTCGGTAGCTCCAGTTCCCCTTCTTTGAATAACAACACCTTTAAAAAACTGTGTTCTTGTTTTTTCACCTTCCTTAATTTCATAGTACACAGTAATAGTGTCCCCAGCTGAAAAGTTTGGAAAATCTTTTTTAGGAATAAATTCGTTTTCTACAAATTTTAATAACTCTTCCATCGTTTTAAATTATTATTTACTTAAACCAACTTTCACGATTATCGTCAGAGGTTGATTTAATGGAGTGCAAAATTAATCTAATATTTATAACTTACAAGTGATTAGGCGTTTTTTATCATTAAAATTCTTCAAAAAAAACCTTCTTAATTCATTTTGATCCATTAAGTAGAACCCATGGTAATCAAACATTTCCGGTTCTTCAATTTCGTGCCTAGGCAGGCCAAAGATAAATAGGTTCCAAGCTTAGTCATTAAGTAGGTCAGGGCGAAGCTGCTCCGTTCTTTTGTACGCTTCGTCTTCCCTCCATGTTTCTATTTCCGGAAAATTCCCGCTCAAAAGAATATCGGGCACTTTATGGCCTTTGTATTCGGCTGGCCTGGTATATACTGGCGGAGCTAGTAAATTATCCTGAAAGGTGTCGGTAAGCGCAGAGGTTTCATTGTTCAATACTCCCGGTATTAATCTAATAACCGTATCACATAGCACTGCAGCTCCCAACTCGCCCCCGGAGAGGACATAATCGCCTATAGATATCTCCTTGGTGATAAATAGGTCCCTGACGCGTTGGTCCACACCCTTGTAGTGGCCACAAAGTATAATTACATTATTCAATAAGGACAAGCTATTGGCCATTTTCTGATTCAATGTTTTTCCGTCCGGGGTCATATAGATGACTTCATCATACTCCCGTTGACTTTTTAAGGTTGAAATACATTTGTCAATGGGCTCTATCATCAGGACCATTCCTGCACCGCCCCCAAACTGATAATCATCTACCTGATTGTAACTTTTGTCCGTATAATCCCTTAAATTGTGCAAATGCACTTCAACAACCCCTTTATCTATAGCTCGTTTTAAAATGGAAGCTTCAAAGGGGCTTTTAAGTATTTCAGGAACTACGGTAATTATATCTATTCGCATGGGAAAATCGGTAACGGTTAATGCCTTTTAAAGGGCGGGCTCAAAAGTAGTAAAAATAGACACAATCCTTGGTGCTATTTTGTTTGGATTGATTGCCATTACCTACGGGACTAAAGGAAAAAGCCCCTAAAAAAGGAGCTTTTTAAATTTCATCCGGAAAAATCCAAACGTTTATCTTAAGATCATTTGGATTTTTTATGCTTATTGATCTCGTCCTGAAGCTGTCTACTAATTTTTTGTTCCCTTTCCAATGCCCTTCTTCTATGATCCTCATATTCGGTTTCCACTTCCGCAAGCGTCGATTTGGCTTCCTGGGTAAGAATATTGCTATTTCTGAATTTATAGATGAAAAATAATAAAAACAGTAAAAGTACCGCTATGATGGTCCAAAGAATAAAATTGTAGGTGCTTTTGGCCACCAGTATACCTAGGAAAGACATGCTATCCTTCTCTTCAGTTACCTCGGAAAGGTTATTGGTAGTCTCTTCCAGTTTTTTGTTCAGCGATTCAATCGTTGAAACATGTCCTGCAATGGTGCCATTGAGCTCATTCACCTTTTTGTTGAATGCATTAATGGAATCCAACACATTTTGTCTCAGTTTTCCCAAGTTAAATTCCTTTACCACTTCGTATCTTACCCCGTCGGCCCTGTAATTGCCTGATTTTTGGGAGATATATTCGAACTGGGAACTAATGGGGCCTTGGTCCAGGGAAAGTTTATCTTCCTCCTCGGATTCCTGTGCAAAGTGTAGGTTAAATGACAATAGAGCCATTACGATAAAGAGTAATTTCGAAATTTTCATTTATGTAATTCTTATTGTTAATAATGATTTAGAGAGGGCTAAAATACTTTAATAATCCCAATTATTAAAAAAAGGATACCAAGTGTCTTAACTAAATAGAATAACCCACAATTTTGTATATTATTATATATTGATAAAATTTTAATAATAGGTGTACCTGCGAACCTTGGCAATGTACTTGGCAAGGCGAATTACTTGGTGGGAATAGCCAAATTCATTATCGTACCAAATATATAGTACTAGATTCCTACCATCCTCCGATACTATGGTTGCAGTACTGTCATAAATGGCAGGGGCAGAAGTCCCGACTATGTCTGTTGATACCAATTCGTTGCTCAAAGAATACTTTATTTGTTCCACCAAATCGCCTTCTAGGGCATATTTCTTAATAATGGTGTTCAATGCCGCCTTTGAAGTTTTGTTGTTGATCTCCAAATTCAATATCGCTAAAGAACCATTAGGCACCGGTACCCTAATGGCATTCGATGTAAGCTTGCCCTTTAGTTGCGGAAGGGCCTTGGCCACTGCTTTTCCGGCCCCTGTTTCCGTTATTACCATATTTAGGGCTGCGGCCCTGCCACGTCTGTATTTCCCATGCATATTATCAACCAAATTTTGATCATTGGTATAGGCGTGAATGGTTTCTATATGCCCTTTTTTTATTCCCAAAGAATCATCCACCACTTTCAGGATAGGGGTTATGGCGTTTGTGGTGCAAGAGGCGGCAGAAAATATATTTATGGTGTCCGGATCAAATTCCATATGGTTAACGCCGTGAACTATATTGGGGATCTCTTTGCCTGGCGCTGTCAGTAGCACCTGGCTGCTGCCTACGGACCTTAGGTGCCTACTCAAGGCTTCTTTGTCCCTGAAGGCCCCTGTGTTATCTATTATCAGCGCGTTGGCAATGCCGTATTGGGTATAATCAATGTCCTCTGGATTATCGGCCTCGATTATATGAACTGTGGTGCCATTGATGTACATGGCTTTGTTCTTAAAGTCTATATCCACTGTTCCCATAAATTGACCGTGCACGGAATCTGTTCGCAATAAATTGGCTCTCTTTTCCAAAATTTCCTGCGTTACGGTTCCTCGGGTAACTATTGCCCTTAGCCTCAACTGATTTCCTTTGCCGGTTTTTGCCATTAATTCCCTGGCCAATAATCTGCCAATTCGCCCAAAACCATATAATACCACATCTTTGGGTGTTATCTCGTTTCTGGAATTGGCACTTTTTAGCTTGTCCAGGACAAAAGCTTTTACATTGCTATAATTATTGTCATCGGAATGATATTCATAGGTAAGTTTACCTATGTCCAATTTTGAAGGTGGTAGCTGTATATCATTGATAGTTCGCAATATTTCGACAGAATCGAATATCGATATCGGTTTTTGAACAAATTCGCAGGCATACTCATGTAGGTTTATTATGTCGCTAACGTTTTTGTCTATAACCTGATTTTTAAAAAGGACAATTTCTATGGATTTGTCGTACCATAAATCACTTGCAATTTTAATGAACTCGGTCGTAGCCTTTCTTCTGTCTGCTTGAAAGGCCAATTCCTTTTCATAAAGTTTAATAGCGCTCATAGGTTGATCTTGATTTGTTGGATTTTGGGTAAAATTATAGATTTCAAACGTTTTCGTAAAAAATTATGGTATAAAAAAAGCGCTCCCTTCAGAGCGCTCTTTTTTTATACTGTGCTTTTTATTGTATTATCAGTCGTTCTTTCTCACCTTTTTTATTCAGCATGGTAATACTTGCCCTATCGTATCTGGATATTCGACCGAACTTGGTTTTGGCATCCTGTATATTGTTGATTTCTTCATCTCCAAAGGATAGCAAAACTTTGCCTTCAAATCCATAATTTCTATAGGTTTCGGGCACTCCTATAATTTTAACCCCTTTTTTGGTCTTAAAGGCCTTCTTCTCATCCTCGGTCAGGTTTTTTACTTCAAAGCCCAAAACAGGAATAATGATTGTTTGCCGTTCCTTAAGCATGACCGGAAATTCCATCCTCTCATCACCTCGCAGAACTGTAACCAAAAGCTCGTCGCCCGGCCTTTTGGAAGCTATATAGCCTATTAGATCTGAAAATTTGTGAATTTCAACATTGTCTATGTTCTTAATAATGTCTCCTTCTTTTAAATCTGCGTCATAGGCACCTGAATCCTCCTCAACGCCAGCTATATAGACACCATCAATTTCATTGATGCCGTTTTCAACGGCATATGGACTGTTCATGGGTACGGTATTGATTCCTAAAATTCCCTTTTGTACGTTTCCGTATTCCATTATGTCCTCCACTACTTTTTTCGCAATGTTACTGGGCACTGCAAAGGAGTATCCTACATACGAACCTGTTTGTGAAGTAATGGCCGTGTTGATACCAATAAGGTCGCCATTGGTGTTTACCAACGCCCCACCACTGTTCCCAGGGTTTACGGCGGCATCGGTCTGAATAAATGACTGATCCAAACTGGCCAATGCCCTGGCCTTGGCACTAACGATCCCGGCCGTAACCGTAGACGTTAAATTAAAAGGGTTCCCTACTGCCAATACCCATTCACCTACCTTGGTGTTGTCCGAGTCCCCAAAAGCTAGATAAGGCAATTGCCTGTCAACATCTATTTTTATCAGGGCAATATCAGAATTAGGGTCGGTACCAATTAATTCGGCATCGTAGGTTTTATTATTATTTAGAGTAACCTGCAGTTGATCGGCATTGGCAATTACGTGGTTATTGGTAACAATATAACCATCCTGAGAGATTATTACTCCCGAACCAGTACCTACCTGAGGTGTTTGACTTCCGCCGTATCCGTAGAAAAATTCCATTATACTGGACGGACCTTTGCTGGTGGCTACATTTTTAACGTGTACCACTGCATTTACGGTGTTCTTTGCCGCCATAGTAAAATCTACTTCGTTTATGCCCGCACCCTTGGCAGAAGTTGGGGTGTAGCTAGTTGAAATCAACTGAGCCCCATTGTCTTCCTGTATTACTGCATAATTTGGTTTCTCTAAAAAAAGTTTGTAAGCACCTAATGTAATAGCACCTGCAAAAACAGAGACCAATAATAAACTTCCAAATTTCTTCATAAAAACATTTTTTTAATTTGCTCAAGTAAAATTAACACAATTCTATAGCAATTATTTGGCTTTAACGAGTTTTTAACTGATAATAAAACCTTAATAAAATTATATCTTTGCTTTATAAATTACAATATGCTACTGAATTTTTTTAAATACCAAGGAACTGGAAATGACTTTGTCATGATAGATAATCGGAAAGAGTTCTTTCCGAAGGAAAACGTTGGGTTGGTCTCTTTTTTATGCGATAGAAGATTTGGCATTGGTGCCGATGGACTCATTTTATTGGAAAATGACAAGGACACGGATTTTAAAATGGTCTATTATAATTCGGACGGCAGGCAGGGTACCATGTGCGGCAATGGGGGCAGATGTATCGTGGCTTTTGCCCATTATTTGGGGGTTGTGGATCAAAACACATCATTTATGGCGGTAGACGGACTACATAACGCAACCATAGCCAATGGTATTGTTAGTTTGGAGATGCAAGACGTTAAGGAAATAAAGGAAAAGTCCAATTCCTTGTTTCTCAATACAGGTTCCCCGCACCATGTTCAGTTGGTTGACGGACTTCAGGATTTTGATGTCCGCAAGGAAGGTGCCAAGCTTCGCTATGGTTTGTACGGTGAACAGGGAAGCAATATCAACTTTGTGGATCAGGCTGCGGAAGATACCTTTAACGTAAGAACTTATGAGCGGGGAGTGGAAGATGAAACCTTTTCCTGTGGCACAGGAGTCACTGCCGTTGCCTTGGCCATGTACCATTCGGGCAAGACCAACAAGGATTCAGTTAAGATTGTTACCCCTGGTGGTAATCTTCAAGTGAAGTTCAAGAGCAATGCAAATGGCTACGATCAAATATGGCTGACAGGTCCTGCTAAACTCGTTTTTAAAGGGGAGATAAATGTTGAGTCTTAAAGGGGAGCAAATTTACTTGAGGGCTTTGGAGCCCAAGGATTTGGATTTTCTATATGATTTGGAGAATAATCCCGAGATTTGGGAAATAAGTGGCACCACTTCACCCTATTCCAAACACGTGTTACAACTATACCTGGAAAATGCCCATAAAGATATTTATGAGGTAAAGCAGTTGAGATTGTGTATTTGCAATCTAAAAGGTGTGGTATTGGGTTTAATAGATTTATTCGATTTTGACCCAAAGAATTTGAGAGTGGGTATGGGCATTATTGTAAGCCAGAAGATAAATAGAAATAAAGGGGTTGGCGCTGAAGCCGTAGAGATACTCACCAATTATGCCTTTTCGGTATTGGGAATGAGACAAGTTTATGTAAATGTTTTGGAGGAAAACGCTCCTAGCATACATTTGTTCTCAAAATTGGGGTTTGTAAAAGTTGGAATAAAAAAGGATTGGATTTACTCCAACGGAGCTTTTAAAAATGAAATCTTATTTCAAAAGATAAATAGCTAATGTATATAAAGAAAATTTTATTGGTTATCGTTATTGCTGGTATGTTGGTGGGTGGTGCATTCGCTTATATGGTCTACAGGGCCTTCTTTGTACCCAATACGCAATTTAACAATGAAGTGGCCTATGTGTTTATACCGTCAAATTCGGATTTCGAAGAAGTTAAGGTAATTATGGAACCTCTTTTAAAGGATCTGAATACTTTTGAATCCGCGGCGGATAAAAAGGGCTATAGCGCCAATATAAAAGCAGGAAAATATGCTATAAAAAAGGGGATGGGCAATAACGATATTGTCAATTCGCTAAGAAGTGGCAATATTCCAGTAAAAGTTGCTTTTAACAACCAGGAGAACCTTGCGGATCTAGCGGGTAGAATTTCCCTTCAGATCGAGGCGGATAGTACGGCTTTATTGAGTGTCTTTAAAGAGTCTGAATTTCTGAAAGCCAACGGATTTAATGATAAAACGGCACTTTCAATGTATATTCCCAACAGTTATGAGTTTTTCTGGAATACTTCGGCAGAGGGTTTTAGGGAAAGAATGTTAAAGGAATACAAGAGGTTTTGGAACGATGAACGCATTGCCAAATCGAAATCCCTGGGCTTAAATTCTTCGCAAGTGATTACCTTGGCATCCATTGTGCATAAGGAGACGGCAAAAGTGGATGAACGTCCCAGGGTGGCAGGGGTATACCTAAACCGATTGTCCAAAGGGATGTTGCTCCAGGCCGACCCAACAGTGATTTATGCCATTAAGTTACATACGGGTAATTTTGATACCATAATAAAAAGAGTGTTGTATAAGGATTTGGAATTGGATTCGCCCTATAACACCTATAAGTATGCAGGTTTGCCTCCAGGACCAATTGCTATGCCCGATATTTCGGCCATAGATGCTGTTTTAAATCCCGAAAAGCACGATTATTATTACTTTGTAGCCAATGTGGAAGATTTTGGTTATCACAAGTTTGCAAAGACTTTGGCGCAGCATAATCGCAATAAAGAGCAGTACGTCCGATGGATAAACAGTCAAAAGATAAACCGCTGAACCAATGAGCCTTAATTCTGTGTCATTTATCCAATAATCACAACATTTTGTACAAAGTTGCGTTAAAATAGGTCTGTTTTTAAAAATCGGGCATATCTTTGTAAAGTGAAATTTAAGCAAACCCTTTTTTGGTTGTAAGTCTTAAGAAAACAAATATATGAGAAAGTGGACAAGTTATTTGTTCCCCGTTATCATGATTTTTATTCTTATAAGTTATGGGTTTAAGCCAGCTAAAATGGTTATTCCCGAGGCTTTTAGAGTAAATGGACCTACCGAAGTTTTGTTTCCCAAACACAGAACTGTTTTAAAATCAACTATGGCTGCGCCACCCTTTTTAGGAACATCCTACAACGGGTTTAAAGAGGCTTTAGCCTTTAAGGAATCTCAAGGAAATTATTTTACGACCAATGCCTTAGGTTATCTAGGAAAGTATCAATTTGGTATAGGAACCCTAGAGTTACTTGGTGTTTACAATGCTACATTATTTCTTAACGATCCAGTGTTGCAGGAAAGGGTATTTCATACCAATCTTTCCAGAAATAAATGGATTCTTAGAAGGGATATAAAACGATTTGTTGGTGTGGTCATTAATGGTCAGGAGATTACAGAATCGGGAATACTGGCGGCTGCACATTTGGCAGGAGCGGGGAACGTAAAAAAGTATCTAAGGTCTTATGGGGAATTAAATGTGGACGATGACTTTGGGTCATCTGTTTCTTACTACATCAAAAAATTCTCTGGATATGATATTTCCCATGTAACCCCTAAAAAGAATCCTAGAATATAAAGAATTCGTAATTATGAAAATGGAAGGGCCCTAACATCTTGTTAGGGTTTTTTTATGCGTGAATTGTAAAAATAGTGGGTCTTTTATGTAGATCAACAGATGTTCTTTGCCAATCCATTGCTTTCTTGGTAGCGATAAATTCTGAGGGTAAGGTTATGTCGCAAGCTACGCAAACCAAGGTATGCGGAGAAAGTGTTTTTATTAATTCGTCCAATAGTTTATTATTTCTATAGGGGGTTTCAATAAAAATCTGTGATTGATCAAAATCCCTGGATAGTTTTTCAAACCTCTTGATACTTTTTTTTCTTTCCCCGGCTTCAATGGGCAAATAGCCGTTAAAGGCAAAACTCTGACCGTTTAGACCACTGGCCATTAATGCCAGTAGAATAGAGGAGGGGCCCACCAGTGGCACTACCTGTATTCCTTTTTGATGGGCAATAGCCACAATATCAGCTCCGGGATCTGCAATTCCAGGGCAACCCGCTTCCGATATAATGCCTATATTAAAACCTTCAAAACAAGGGTCCAAAAAAGTGGGAAGCATTTCTGGTTCCGTAAATTTGTTGAGTACATTGATGTGTAAACTTGGCTGCGATTTTTTGGAACTTATCTTTTTTATAAAATGTCGAGCCGTCTTTTCATTTTCAACTATGTAATGATCAATTTGTTCAATGGTCCTTTTGATGGATATTGGGAGCACCTCCAAGGGCTCGTTATCGCCCAAGGTTGTTGGGATTAAATATAATTTTCCAATATTGCCCATTGTTTGGTCCATAGGGGTTAGATTAATTGTGAATTATGTCCTGCGCAATCAAATCGCATGCGGAATCAATTAAATGAAAAATTTCTTCAAATCCATCTTCACCACCATAATAGGGGTCAGGAACTTCTTTATTGGTCAAATTTGATCTATGAAGTAATAAATTGACTTTGGCAATCTCGTTTTCGTTTTTGGCCAAGGCAATTATGTTTCTGTAATTACTTTTGTCCATAGCATAAATGAGATCGAATTCCTCAAAATCTTTGGCAGAGAATTGCCTGCATCGCTGCTGGCTAATATCGATGCCATATTTTTTGGCTATGGATATAGATCTGCTATCGGGTTTTTTTCCAATATGATAACTGGCGGTACCTGCAGAATCCACATGGAATGTATTATTGTCCAATTTGCTCTTAAGAATACCCTCGGCCAAAGGTGACCTACATATATTCCCTAAACAGACCATAAGGACTTTGGTTCTCATGGTGAAAGAGGTGTTAAGAGAACTTCTTGGTTAGGTCATCTATGTATTTACGGAACTGCTTGTCGGTCTCTGCAAGGTTGTCCACGGTCTTACAGGCATGAAGCACTGTAGCGTGGTCTCTTTTTCCTATCTGGGAGCCAATACTTGCCAGGGAGGCTTTGGTGAACTTTTTTGCAAAGAACATTGCCAATTGTCTGGCCTGTACAATATGTCTTTTTCTTGTTTTTGATTGAAGCGTGGCCACATCCATTTCAAAATAGTCGGAAACTACCTTTTGAATATAATCTATGGATACCTCCCTTTTGGTATTTTTTACGAATTTCTCTACAACCAATTGGGCCAATTCCAGAGTCACTTCTTTTTTGTTGAAGGAAGATTGGGCTATCAATGAAATGATTGCTCCTTCCAATTCCCTGATATTGGTTTTTATGTGCTTGGCAACATAGTCTATAATATCGTCGGGCATTTCCACCCCATCACGATACAATTTGTTTTTTAAAATAGATATCCTGGTCTCGTAGTCGGGTGTTTGGAGCTCGGCTGATAAACCCCACTTAAATCGTGAAAGCAAACGCTGTTCTATATCCTGCATATCAACAGGGGCCTTGTCCGAGGTCAGGATTACCTGTTTGCCGTTTTGGTGCAAATGATTGAAAATATGGAAGAACACATCCTGTGTACCCGATTTTCCCGATAAAAATTGCACGTCATCAATAATAAGCACATCGATCAACTGATAGAAATGAATAAAATCGTTTCTAGTGTTTTTCTTAACCGATTCAATATATTGTTGGGTAAATTTTTCAGCAGAGATGTATAATACCGTCCTTTCTGGATATTTGTCCTTTATTTCCACGCCTATGGCATGGGCCAAATGTGTTTTTCCCAAACCTACTCCACCAAAAACCAATAATGGATTAAATGAGGTTCCTCCAGGTTTGTTGGCAACTGCCATACCGGCCGATCTTGCCAGTCTGTTGGAATCGCCTTCCAAGAAATTGTCGAAATTATAACTCGGGTTTAATTGGGATTCAATTTTAATATTTCTAATGCCTGGAATTACAAATGGATTTTTTAATTCCGGATTTTTTGATTTTATGGCCACGTCCAATTCCTGGGGCTCAACATTGGATCTGTTGGCGCTGGGTATTTTTTCTGTAAAAGGTTCACGATTGCCATAGGTGTTTTCCATTTTAATGATGTACACCAATTTAGCGGTCTCACCCAATTCTTTGGTAAGGGCTACTTTTAACAATTTAACATAGTGTTCTTCCAGCCATTCATAAAAAAATTTACTGGGAACCTGAATGCTCAAGGCATTATCGGAAAGCTTAACAGGTTTAATTGGCTCGAACCAAGTTTTGAATGCCTGCGGTTGGATATTGTCTTTTATAAAGCCCAAACAATGGTTCCATACGGACGTTGCAGTAACACTCATTTTTAATGTTTTCTTTTTTTGGTTAGTGTAAATTTCGGATGATATTCTGCCAGGTTAAATGGGACTATCAAGTGGGCAAATATGTGAACAAATATTCTAAAAAAAAAATCCAAAGAGGTTGAATTTTCCCTTTTTTTTTCTCATGTTGTACCACAATATTTTCACACTTTTAAATATAAAGGTTTTACACGGAATAACATGGATTTTAATGAATTTTCTTTTAGGGTCAGGTATGGCGAAACAGATCAAATGGGCGTTGTTTATCATGGGAATTACGCGCAATATCTGGAGATGGGGCGGGTTGAATGGTTAAGGTCTATGGGCATTTCCTACAAAAAGATGGAAGAAAACGGAATAATGTTGCCTGTAATTTCTTTAAATATTTTATTTAAGAAATCGGCAGTATACGACGATCTTTTAACGGTTACAACTTATATCCGTAAGCGGCCGATGGTGAGAATAGAATTTGACTATGAGATACGCAATGAGGCCAAAGAATTGTTAATAGAGGCCAACACAGTTCTGGCATTTATGGATATGAAATCCAATAAGCCTATAAAATGTCCAGATTATATTCTCGATAAACTAGACATCTAGTTTTTTTATTTTTACTGGATACATTGCAGCAAAAATATTTTCGGTCAGTATGGCGTCATTTTTTCTAACCGATATTTCAAGGGTACAGTCCATTTCCATTTTTTGGGAGATAATTTCCATTTGATGTTGCTTTAGGATTCGCATTACCTTGTCCATCTCGGAATAATCAAAATGAAGCAAATATCGTTGCTGTAAAGTTTTTTCAATTATCTCGGCCGAATCAAGTGCCATTTGTGCGGCTGTCCTATAAGCGGATATCAAGCCGCCGACCCCTAGTTTTGTGCCGCCAAAGATTCGGGCTACGGCCACTAGGACATTGGTTACTCCAAAAGACTGTATTTGACCGTATATAGGCATTCCTGCCGAATTATTGGGTTCACCATCGTCATTGGCCCTGTAGTTAATATCCTCTATTCCCAATTGCCAGGCATAGCAAACATGGTTGGCAGTGTGGTGTTGTTTTTTAAGCGCTTCAATAATGGTTTTTACCTCATCCTCATGCTGTATCGGGTAGGCGTACCCAAAAAACTTGCTTTTGCGTTCTTTGAACAAAATTTCATCCGAAGGTGCTTTCAAGGTTTTGTAAACGTCCAACTCCATACTTAATCAATTAAAATAAAGCCACTAGTAAAATGCTGATTATGGCCAGTGAAATGCCCATCCAATTTTTGGCGCTGATGCGCTCCTTGAACAGGACAACGCCCAAAAGCGTAGAAAACATAACTATGGCTACATTGTTAATGGTGAAGACAGAAGAACTGTTAAGGTTCTCGTGCTGCAATGCGCGCAATAGGTAGAATATTGAAAAATAATTTAGAATGCCCAACGTAATTCCGCCAAGGGCAGTGGAAATATTTGGTAACGACCATTTTTTAAAGGATTTGATTGCAATAAACAGTAATCCTGTAGTTGCGGCCGAACCAAAAACCACCGCAGAAAATAAAGGAAACTCCACCTTGGGTACCAAGGTCTCCTCCAGATATTTAATACTTGTGTCTATGATTCCGGAACCAATAAAAACCAGAGCAGGCAGTATAATGCTATTCTTTTTGAGGGGGACATCCTTTTCTTTAATAGAGGCAAAATAGACGGCAGCTAGGGCCAATAGAATTCCTATGGATTTCAAAGCCCCCAGTTTTTCATTATAAACCAGCAAACCAAAAATAACCGGAATTACCAAGGACATTTTTGTGGCTACCGAGGCCACCGAAACCCCACTTTTTTGTGAGGTAGCTGCCATAAGATTAAAGACAAGGATGAACAATATTCCCAAAACCAAAGTTCCTAGAAACCATGGTTTTTCCGGAATTTCCAACAGATCAATTTTTCTTTCATAAAAATACATTCCAACCGAAGAAGCTACCACGTAGTTGATGATGATGGCGTAAAGGGTTTGAATCCTATAGGTGTCATACAACTTAAAAACCACAAAAATTAGGCTGGAAAATAGTATACTTAGCGCAAGGTCCAACATGCTAAAGTCTGTCGTTTAAATTAACCACATCTTCCTTGCCTACAATTAGATTCCAGGTTTTTATTCCCAATTCATTGGCTGCATCCGTATTTTCTTTAGTGTCATCTATAAAAAGGGTATCCTGGGGGTTTAATTTATTTTGTTCCAGAACAAATTGAAATATTTCGTGGTTGGGTTTTCTTAATTGGATTTCATGGGATAAATAAAACTGTTCAAACGAACTTTTAAATCGTTCAAAACTTTCTGTGCCCATAATCTTGATAACATGTGGAATGTGCAAGGCATTGGTATTGCTCAAAAGGAAAAGCCTATACCTATTTTCCTTGAACAAGTTTTCTATAAAGTTTAGTCGATATTCTGGAAAATCGAGCAACATGGAATTCCAAACATCGGTGATGGCCTGGGGGCTAAGGTGGGGAAAATCTGGTTGCAATCTTTCCACAAATTCCTGGGGACTAATTTTGCCAACTTCGAAGTCTTCGTTAATTCTATGGTATTTGGGCAAAAATTCTTGGATGCCGTTATCCTGCAGAGCTTTAAAAACTACCTGTTTGTCCAGATTGATGAATATGTCCCCAAAATCGAAAATAATGTTTTTAATCATGCTTTAGGAGTGTTAGTATGTCCGATTCTATTTGTGTTTCACTTTGAAGAAAACCATGGATTCTAGGGGATTCCAAGCCTTCACCAAATTTATTTTTACCCTTAAATATTCTAGCTTCGTCCCATAATTCGGAACCTATAAAGCTTTGTAGTGTTTTGGCCCCTCCTTCTATGATGACACTTATAATTTCATGCTTATGTAAAATGGCGCAAATTTGGGCAGCCAAATTTTTTTCAAAATCAATAATCTCATAAAAAATTCCCTGAGGTGGATTTTTAGGTCGATTGGCGGTAATAACAATGGTTTTTACGCTACCATCCAAAACATGGTGTTTATTGCCTATTTTCAACTCCCTGTCCAAAACAATTCTAATTGGATTTTTTCCTTTCCAATGACGAACGTTTAATTTGGGATTATCTGCCAATACTGTATTGGTCCCTACCAAAATGGCCTGTTCCTGACTGCGCCATTGGTGGACCAGTTGTTGGGAGTACGGATTGCTTATCCAATATGGTTGGGGATTGCTATTTCTTTTTTGATAGCTAGGGGCTATGAAGCCATCGGCCGTTTCGGCCCATTTCAAAATAATATAGGGCCTTTTTTTGGTATGGGAGGTTATGAACCGCTTATGGTGTTCCAAGCATTCTTTTTCCAGGATACCCACGGTGACATTGCAGCCAGCAACTTTTAATTTTTCAATGCCCTTACCGGCAACTTTTTCATGCGGGTCCAAAAGCCCTATAACAACATTTGGAATCTGATGTTTAACAATCAGGTCCGCACATGGAGGCGTTTTACCATAATGGGAACATGGTTCCAGGCTAACGTACAGGGTAGCTTTACTTAAAAGCGACTTGTCCTTTACGGAATTTATAGCATTTACCTCGGCATGGGAACCACCATAGGGACTGGTGTAACCTTCTCCTATAATTTTGTCTCCATGCACAATAACACTGCCCACCATGGGATTGGGAAAGGCGGTCCCAAGGCCATTTTTGGCGAGCTGTATACATCTTGAAATATATTTTTCGTGTATCTTCACTTCGTAAAAATAGAACAATATAAGTAGATTATTGGTAATCATATGTTAGTCACTACCATAAGGGAAATTCAGCCTCAAGACAATGATAAGGTTGCCAGGGTAATAAGAAAAGTTTTGGAGGATCTTGGGGTTCCTAAAGTGGGCACTGCCTATGCCGATAAGGCCTTGGATCAAATGTTTGAAAACTATGACCTGCCCCGGGCCGCTTATTTTGTGGCGGAAGAAAATGGTAGGATTATTGGCTGTGCAGGAATCGCCCAATTGGAAAATTACAATGGTAACGTATGCGAATTGCAGAAAATGTATTTCTTGGAAGAGGCTAGGGGCAGGGGATTGGGAGTTAAAATGATAAATCTTTGTTTGGATAGGGCTATCGAATATGGTTATGAACACTGTTATTTGGAGACCATGCCCTATATGAAGGATGCCCAAAAATTATATTTAAAGACCGGGTTTCATTATATCCAAGAGCCCATGGGTAATACCGGTCATTATTCATGTCCGGTGTGGATGCTTAAAAGTCTATAGATGCGATATCAACCATTTTTGAGCGTTTTTAGGTACATGGTGATTACAAGGTTTGCCAAAATTTTAGAATGTTATTAAAAGAGATTAAAAATATATACCATTTAGAGCTGGATCCCCTGTTTCCACAGGAAGAGGTGGATAGTTTTTTTTATTTGGTAATAAATCATTATTTGGGCTTGGAGAGATTTGTTCTTGCCATGCAACCTAATCTTGTAGTGTCCAAGGATAATGAGGAACCATTGTTTTATGCCTTGAGCCAATTAAAACAAGAACGTCCTATTCAATATATTCTAGGGAAGGCCCATTTTTGCGATCTCGAGTTTGGGGTAGATGAAAACGTATTGATACCTAGGTCCGAAACTGAGGAACTGGTTTATTGGATTCTAAATGAGGTTCAACAAGGGACTAGGCAGGAAGGGTTAAAAATACTTGATATTGGCACAGGAAGCGGTTGTATTGCCATATCCCTGGCCAAAAACTTGCCCAATGCCAAGGTGTATGCCCTGGATATTTCAAAAAAAGCATTGCAGATTGCACAGCAGAACGCTGTGGACAATGAGGTTGACATTGTCTTTTTGGAAGCGGATATTTTGTCCATGGAGGGCTTTAAGGATAAATTTGATGTAATAGTATCCAATCCTCCCTACGTAAGGGAATTGGAAAAAAAGGAAATGAAAAATAATGTCTTGGAGCACGAACCTGGTTTGGCTCTTTTTGTTTCCGATGGGGACCCTTTAATTTTCTACAAAAAAATAACACTTTTTGCCTTAAACCACCTAAAGACAGGTGGGATGCTGTTTTTTGAGATAAATCAATATCTTGGCGAAGAAATGAAACAACTGCTCGAAGCCGGAAATTTTTCCGAAATTGAACTCAGAAAGGATATGTATGGAAATGATAGAATGTTAAAAGCAGTACTCAATCCCAATGGATTAAGTTAGGATATTAGTCGTGGTCATGGACCCTAAAGGCACAAGGAAAAAGAAGGATATAGATACTAATATTTACCCAAGAGGAAGGATTAATAAACATGGAGAGCATAGTCGTATTTTGTGGAAGTAGTGAGGGCAATGATCAGGAAATAGTGGATTGCGCCTATCGATTGGGGGCGACCTTTGCAACGGAAGGTATTACCTTGGTCTATGGGGCCGCTAAAATAGGTATTATGGGCAGGGTAGCACAGGGAGCCTTGGACTACAATGGTAAGGTCATAGGTGTCATCCCCGATTTTTTAAAATTAAAGGAGGTATTCCATAGCGGACTTACCAAACTTATAATTACTGAAAATATGCATCAACGAAAGTTAAAGATGCATGACCTCTCCGACGGAATTATTACACTTCCAGGTGGGTTTGGTACCATGGAGGAGTTGTTTGAGATGATTACCTGGGCACAACTTGGGCTCCATCAAAAGCCAATAGGACTGTTAAATGTCAACGGGTTTTATGATGAATTGCTCGCTATGTTACGTACCATGGTAAATAAAGGATTTTTGAAGCAGGAATATTACGATATATTGTTGGTAGATAACTCTATAGACGGACTTTTACATAAAATGAAAAATTACGAACCCTTGCCATTGCCAATTTGGATTAAAAAGGATCAACTATAAATGGAAATTAAAGAAAAAATAGAAAGCCTGAGAACGGAGCTTCGGGAGCATAATTATAATTATTACGTATTGGACAATGCCACTATTTCCGACTTTGAGTTTGATATGAAACTGAAGGAGCTGCAGGCTCTTGAGGCAAAACATCCCGAATTTTACGATGCCAGTTCCCCGACATTAAGGGTGGGGGGTGCAATTACCAAAAATTTTGAAACGGTGGTGCACGAACATCGTATGTATTCCTTGGACAATTCATACTCCAAAGAAGATCTGGAAGATTGGGAAAAACGAATACAAAAAATATTGGGCGATGCCCCTGTTGAATTTACCTGTGAGCTCAAATACGATGGAGCATCCATTAGTTTAACCTATGAAAATGGCCAGTTGGTTAAGGGGGTGACCCGAGGTGATGGCTTTCAGGGCGATGATGTCACCAGTAATATAAAGACCATTAGATCGGTGCCCTTACAATTAAAAGGGGATTACCCTCCCAAATTTGATATCCGTGGGGAGATCGTTTTGCCTTTTGAAGGCTTTGCCAAAATGAACCAAGAAAGGATAGAGAATGGGGAAGAGCCATATATGAACCCAAGAAATACAGCTTCTGGCAGCTTAAAATTACAAGACAGTGCCCTAGTTGCTGAAAGACCCTTGGATTGCTTACTGTACAGTATTGTGGGCGTAAATTTAAAATTGGAATCCCAATGGCAAATGTTGGAAAAAGCTAGGGATTGGGGATTTAAAGTTCCAAAAGCGGCCAAATTATGTAAAACTACGGATGAGGTTCTTGAGTTTATAGAGTATTGGGACAAACATAGGCACGAATTACCTTATGAGACGGATGGGGTGGTGATTAAAGTGAATAGTATACAGCACCAAGAGGAACTGGGATATACTTCCAAATCCCCTCGTTGGGCCATGGCCTACAAATTCAAGGCGGAACAGGTCTCCACCGTGTTAAACGAAATTACTTATCAGGTTGGGCGTACAGGGGCCATAACCCCGGTTGCCAATTTAGAGCCAGTACTTTTGGCCGGTACTACAGTGAAAAGGGCATCCTTACATAATGCAGATCAAATAGAGAAACTGGATATAAGGGAGGGGGACACCGTCTTTGTGGAAAAAGGAGGGGAAATAATCCCGAAAATAGTGGGTGTGGATTTTACTAAAAGACCTATCCATTCCCAGCCTACCCAATATATAAATCATTGCCCGGAGTGCCATACCCCATTGGAGCGTAGCGAGGGAGATGCCAAACATTATTGCCCCAATGAGTATGGATGTCCTCCCCAGATTACGGGACGTATACAACATTATATTTCCCGTAAGGCAATGGATATAGAGGGGCTTGGAGGTGAAACCGTTGAACTTCTCTTTAAGGAAGGACTTATTGAGAATTACGCAGACCTTTATTTACTTACCAAAGAGCAACTTATACCCTTGGAACGTATGGCAGAAAAGTCGGCCGAAAATCTGGTAAAAGGGGTTGCCGACTCGGTTAAAATACCATTTGAAAGGGTGCTCTTTGCCTTGGGTATCAGGTTTGTAGGGGAAACCGTGGCCAAGAAACTGGCAAGGGCCTATAAAAATATAGATGGCCTTATGATAGCGACCGTAGAGGAATTAATGACGGTTGATGAAATTGGCCAACGTATTGCAGAAAGCGTGGTATCGTTTTTTGGAAACGATATTAACCTTGAAATTATTTCCAGGTTAAGGCAATACGGGGTACAATTTGAGGTCTCTGCCGACAAACTGGAGAATCAGACCGATATCCTAAAAGGGCAGACCTTTGTGGTATCCGGGGTTTTTGAGAATCTGAGTAGGGATGAACTCAAAAAATTGATAGAGGACAACGGTGGAAAGGTAGGCTCTAGTATTTCTTCAAAAACTTCTTATCTTGTGGCAGGGGACAAGATGGGGCCCAGCAAAAGAACCAAGGCCGAAAGTCTTGGGGTTCCCATTATTTCGGAGGCCGATTTCTTGAATATGCTATAATGAATATGGCCACGGGAAAATAAATGAAAAGTGCTAGAAGTAGAAAAAAATAAGGGTATATGAGGGTAAAAGATATTTGTACTAAATCGTAATTATGTATACCATAATACTTCTTTTGTTTTGTATTGCATTCATAATTGTGGCCTCGACCCGTTTTAAACTTCACCCTTTTTTGGCGTTGCTTGCCGCTAGTTTATTATTCGGTATTTTTTCGGGACTCCCCTTGGATGAGCTAATAAAGACCATTAATGATGGTTTTGGTGGCACTATCGGTGGCATTGGCATTATCATTATAGCGGGTTTAATAATAGGGACTTTTATGGAAAAATCGGGCGGGGCCTATACCTTGGCCAACCTTGTCTTAAAAATCATTGGTCCCAAACGTGTTCATATGGCGATGGGTTTTATTGGTTATTTTGTATCCATACCAGTATTTGCGGATAGCGGTTTTATTATCGTCTCGCCATTAAATAGGGCACTTACCAAAAAGGCAAAATTGTCCTTGGCGGGAACAGCAGTGGCCCTGTCACTAGGCTTAATGGCTTCCCACACTATGGTGCCACCAACTCCTGGACCCATCGCTGCAGCCGGAATCTTAGGTGCAGATTTGGGACAGGTTATCCTATTTGGCCTAATGACCAGTGTACCGGCCTTATTGGTGTGTATTTTGTTCGCCAAAAAAATAGGTTCCAAAATATTTATAGATCCATCACCAAAGCTAACGGAGGAGCAGATCAATACCCAGTTAAAAAACGCTCCATCGGTTTTTAAATCCTTTATACCTATAGTCGTTCCCATTATTCTTATTGTGTTGAGGTCTTTTGCCGAATATCCCACTATGCCGTTTGGGGACGGAACTTTTAAGTATGCCATAGGATTTGTGGGTAACCCAGTGGTGGCCCTTTTGATCGGAATGGTACTGTCCTTTACCCTGCCCAAGAAGTTGGATAAGGAAATGTTGAGCACCTCGGGATGGATAGGGGAGGCACTTACTTCGGCAGCCATAATTATATTAATTACCGGGGCCGGTGGGGCTTTTGGAAAAGTACTACAGACTTCGGACATTAGTTCTTTGCTGGAGAATAATGTGTCTAACGGAAATTTGGGAATATGGCTTCCATTCCTGATTGCTGCCGGCATCAAGACAGCGCAGGGCTCCTCTACAGTAGCCATAATTACAACAGCTTCGATAATTGCACCTTTGATGCTTGCAATGGGTTTTGATACCGAGGTTTCAAAAGCATTGGCGGTCATTGCCATTGGCGCTGGTGCATCCCTGGTATCCCATGCCAACGATAGTTTCTTTTGGGTCGTAACCCAAATGAGTGATATGAAGGTAAATCAAGGATATAGAACACATAGTTTGGGGACAGCCATTTTAGGCTTTTCTGCAATGATCGTTCTAACTATAATAAGTTTAATAATCTAATCTTTAAAGAATGAAAGTTTATAAGACCAACCAAGGAATTTTGATTGAAAATGACCAGAAATTTTATCTAATCGATAAGGAATGGGATTCGTTTATTACCGATGATGCCATATACGATAATACACTAAGTTTGATTTCCAAGCTTGATCCTATTGAAAATAGTGATGCCATTTTAGGCAGAAGTTTAATGCCACCCGTGGGACGCCAAGAAATTTGGGCGTCCGGAGTAACCTATTATAAGAGTAGGGAGGCTCGTATTGAAGAATCCAAAGATGCGGGTGGAGGTGATTTTTACGACCGCGTCTACAATGCGGAAAGGCCGGAATTATTTTTTAAAAGTACGGCCAGTAGGGCAGTGGGTCATAAGCAGGATGTCAGGATCAGAAAGGATTCCAAATGGAATGTTCCGGAACCTGAACTGACCTTGGTGATAACCCCAAATGCCAAAATAATAGGCTATACCATTGGTAATGACATGAGTTCTAGGGATATTGAAGGAGAAAATCCCTTATATCTTCCCCAGGCCAAGAGTTATGATGGGGCAGCGGCTGTTGGCCCTTGTATTTGGCTGAGCAAAGAGCCTATTTCCATGGATACCAAAATAAAAATACAAATTGTGCGTAAAGGAAATACGGTATTTGAGGGGGAGACCGAGGTGGGTCAAATGAAAAGAAAACTTACCGATCTTGTTCATTATTTGTATCGTGAAATGTCCTTTCCTTTTGGAAGTCTTTTAATGACGGGGACAGGTGTGGTTCCTCCTGATTCTTTTACCTTGAACCATGGGGATGTTGTTAACATTACGGTCGATTCTATAGGGACCCTTTCCAATACCGTAGCCTAATTGTCCAAATAAATTAAGAGTGATGTCCGTTCCAAAAAGTTTTGAAGAGTTTAATGCTACCCTGTCCCAACAATCCGCACCATCATCTTGGCCTGAAGCCTTACGAGCCATGTGGTTTGATGCCAAAGGGGATTGGGAATCTTCACACGATATAGCACAGGACCTACATAATACCAATGGCAGTTGGATTCATGCCTATCTGCACCGAAAGGAAGGTGATAAGTTTAATGCCGGATATTGGTATAGAATGGCCGGAAAGAAATTTCCAAGTACGAACTTGGAAGACGAACAACGGCAATTGGTGGAGTATTTTTTAACGCAATAACTGCAATGTTGTTTGTTTTGGGATAATGCCAAGTAGTTATAACGAAAGAAAGCGGTCATGGGTATATGCCATGACCGCTTTTTTGCAATTAATGTTCGTTGTTCCAAGGGGTATTTGCCATAATGGAAAAAGCCCCGGGTTTACGATCAATAATCGGAATATTCAGTTGGGTAGAAGAAACGTGTAACGTTTTTGGAAACATTGTTTTGGTAATTGGGATCCGATTTTAGTTTGTTCCAAACTGGCGAGTCGGAAAAGGATTTCCAATGTGCATCCCTACTGGCCTGATTTTCAAATGTGGTCATGTACATAAGGTTCGGCATTGTTGCACCGGACAATACCTCGCCATAGAATACGGCATTAAATCCTAAATTGTCAAAAAGGCTTACTTCCCCGCCTTTGTTGAACATCTCTACCTTGTTTATGTATTTGGCCTCTGTTGCTGATTCGTAACTTCTTAATTCATAGATACGGTCTTTACGTGGACCGCTTAAAGGAGAGGGCTTCATTTTTGGCATATCCACAAAGGCTTTTAAAATAACAGATTCAACCCGGCTATAAGGTGGGTTTGTATATGGGGCGTCCAAAAAATCTTTGGCGGCTGCCATATATACCTTATCCTTTTGAAGTTTGGCATCTATTGTTTCCAAATCTCCAAGATTTTTCATAGGGATCAATACTTTTATGCTTCTGGGATTTAAAGAATCGATTGTTCTTGGTTTAAAAACTCCCACGTTCTTGATATTGAGTTTTTTAAGCGCAGGCAACAAGGCCTTGCCAAGATATTGGTCCGTGGTTTTTTCCTGTTCCTCCGTATCCAGGAGGTAGGTTTTTAGTTGGTAATATTCCCGCTGGTTGGCCTGACTATAGGTGTTTATTGTAAATAGTAATAAAAGAACTGAAATATAAGCAGTTTTATACATTGAAATTAATTTAAGATAATTAATACTTTTTTGGTGCCTGTTAAGTTAGGACTTTTGAAAATAATGTAACAGTTTTTTAATAAAAACAAACAATGTTGCCTTTATTCCTTAATTATAACAGCAAAATCTAGGATAAATGTTTTTTAAGCTTAATGACCACCGATTTGGAAGTAGGGGTATTGCTTTTATCGGCAGTGCTGTTTAATGGTACTAGGACATTGGCCTCGGGAAAATAGGTGGCACAGCATTTTTCAGGGATATTGTAAGGCAAAACGATGAACTTCGGTGCTACCCGTTCCGTATTGTTGTGGAAATTGTAAAGGTCTACCAAATCCCTATCCTTGAGATGGTAACTTTTAATATCCTTGGGATGCATTAATATAACCCTCCGTTCATTGAATATGCCCCTATAGCGATCATTCAGTCCATAAATGGTGGTGTTAAATTGATCATGGCTCCTTATGGTCATCATTAAAAGCTCACCTTCGTCCAATACAATGGCCTCACTATAGGATATACTGAAATTGGCCTTCCCACTTGTGGTATTATAGGAATTGTCCCTTGCCCCGTTGGGCAAATAAAAGCCGGAAGGCTGTCTTACCCTTTGGTTGTAGTTTTCAAATCCGGGAATGCATTCCTCGATACTGTTCCTGATATGGTCGTAATGTTGCATATATTTTGGCCAGTCTACTTTGGAATTTTTTAGGGTGGCCATGGCCAATTGGCAAACAATGGCAGGTTCGCTTAGCATCTTGGACGATATGGGCTTAAGACCTCCCTTGGAGCTGTGAACAACCCCCATGGAATTTTCAACACTTACAAACTGTAATTCGCTATTAATATGGTCTTCGTCCGTTCTGCCCAAGCAGGGTAAAATTATGGCCTCCTTACCATGAATAAGGTGACTGCGGTTAAGCTTGGTGGACACCTGTACGGTTAGGTCGCATTTTTGAAGTGCCTCTGCCGTAAATAGGGTATCTGGGGTTGCGGAAAGAAAATTACCGCCCATGGCAAAAAACACCCGGGCCTTGCCGGAATGCATGGCTTTAATACTTTCTACGGTATCAAATCCATGTTTGCGCGGTGGGTTGAAACGGAATAATTTCTCCAGCCGGTCCAAAAATGATTGTGAGGGCTTTTCGTAAATACCCATAGTTCGGTCTCCCTGCACATTACTGTGACCACGTACCGGGCAGGTACCGGCACCTGGTTTTCCGATACTTCCTTTTAAGAGTAAAAGGTTTACGACCTCTTTGATGGTATTTACCGAATTCTTATGTTGGGTAAGGCCCATAGCCCAGCATGCAATAATCTTATTGGTGTTGCACAGAATATTGGCTACTCTTTGTAACGTTTGCAGGGGAATACCGCATTCGGCAATTAAATTGTTTAGGTCTAGTGTTCTTATGTGCGTTAGGTAATCTTCAAAACCTTGGGTTTTTTCTTTTATAAAATCCAAATCACAAACAGCCCCAGGACGTTTATCCTCCTCGATCATCATAAGTTTTACCAAGGCCTGAAGGAGTGCCATATCCCCATTTATTTTTACCTGAAGGTATAGATCCGTTAATTTCGACCTTATTCCAAGGGCACCTTTTATTTCCTGGGGATTGTTGAAATTTAACAATCCGGTTTCAATGATCGGATTAATTGAGATTATGGTAGCGCCATTTTCTTTGGCTTTTTTGAGGGCACTGAGCATTCTAGGGTGATTGGTGCCCGGATTTTGCCCCAGGATCAGGATAACCTCAGTTTCGTAAAAATCTTCTAGTTTTACAGAGCCTTTGCCTATGCCCAAGGTATCAGTAAGGGCAACGCCACTACTTTCATGACACATATTGCTACAGTCCGGCATATTGTTGGTGCCGTATTCCCGAACAAAAAGCTGGTATAGGAAGGCAGCCTCATTGCTTGTCCTTCCCGAGGTGTAAAATATAGCCTCGTCTGGACTTTTTAACCTGTTTAGATGTTTTGCGATTTTGGAGAAAGCCCCTTCCCAACTTATTTCTTGATAGTGATCTGAGCCTTCCGGCAAGTACATAGGCTGCGCCAACCTACCTTTTTTTCCTATTTCATAATCTGAAAGCATGGAAAGTTGGGAAACACTATTTTTAGCGAAAAAGGCGGCATCCAGTTTTTTGGTAGTGGCTTCTTCGGCAATGGCCTTGGCGCCATTTTCGCAATATTCGGCTATAGCGCTTCGCTCATCATCCGGATCTGGCCAGGCACAGCCAGGACAATCAATTCCACCCTTTTGGTTGAGGTTGGCAAGTGCTTTTAATCCTCGACCGAGTCCCATTTCCCCAAATACATGTTTTGCAGAGGAGATAACCGCAGGAATACCAGCAGCCACCTTTTTGGGACTTGAAGTTTTAAGACCGGTTAATTTTGCCGGTGATGTAGGTTCGGGATATGATTTTTCAGGGTCGTCTGCCATTATTTTTCGGTTGTTGCCTTGGGGTTGGGGTAATTATCCGATTGGTCCTCTACACGCTCATCCAAGCAAACAAAATCCTTTTCCAATAATAAACTAAGCACCTGTCCGTCGTTTAGAACCATCTTGTTTTCATAGCCTACCCGATCAATATCTGGCCATGTTAAACTTTCATTCTTAGGTAGATATAGCGTAATGGTGTCTTCTTTAAACTCGGCTTGCAGGCCGGTTATGTTTTCCTTGGCAGCAACGGCATAGACAAAATTCTTGCCATTAAAAGCGGTCTGTTGCTTGTAGTGGCCGTCTTTCTTCAAAGATTCAACCTCCGAACGGGTAAGTCTATAACGAACCGAATTTCCTTGTATCCTAATTTTCATTCAAACAATATTTTAAACCTAATTCTATAAAGTTAGGTATTCGACTATCAGCTTCAAAGTTTAGATTCCTAAATTTTAATCCGTTTCGGGCCAGTGTAGATGTTATATCTGGTTTCGTTTAGAAATCCTATTAAGGTAATATCATGTTCCAAGGCCATTTCCACGGCCAAACTGGAGGGAGCTCCCACTGCCATAATAAAATGAATACCTGCCATGGCTGCTTTTTGTATCAATTCGAAGCTGGCGCGACCGCTCAGAAACAATAAATGCTGATCCAAGGGCAAAAGGTCCTGGGTAACTAAATGGCCAATTATTTTGTCCAAAGCGTTATGTCTTCCAACATCCTCGCGTATGGTAATCAATTCGCCATTAACATTGAACAATGCAGCTGCATGTATCCCTCCGGTATTGTTAAAAATATTTTGCTCTTGCTTTAGAATGCCGGGAAAGGATTTAATAAGATTTTTATCGACCTGAAAATCAGCCAGGGAAGGAGGTAAGCGACAGATAGTTTTTATGGCATCTATACTGGCTTTGCCGCAAACACCGCAGCTACTACTAGTGTAGAAATGTCGTTCCAGTTTACCAAGATCTATATTTTCGGAATTATTTAGTTGGACATTTATACTGTTTTCACCAAGGATGATCCCTTTAATTTGATCTGAAGCTTGAATAATGCCCTCGGTAAAAAGAAATCCAATGGCCAAGTCCTGATCATGACCTGGCGTTCTCATAGTAATGGAAATATTTTTATTGGTAATGGGGGATTCTGGTTCTAAAATACTGATACTGATTTGTAATGGCTCCTCAACAGCTATATCATCCATATGTTCCACAAAATCATCTCCCAATACCTTGATAATTTTTTTTGAAACTATAGATTTATCTTTTTCCTGAATCATAATATGGGGTTATACCTTAATGGATACTCCATCAGCACCGTTTTGCTTGCCTTCGTCGAAATAAAAATCGATTCTACCTAAATTAATACCGAAGCAGCCTACTTGGTTTACTAATATTTGTTTGTTTTTTCTATTGTTAACTATGGTGGGCCTATCCAAAAATGTATGTGTATGCCCGCCAATAATTAGGTCAATGTTCTCTGTTCTTGCCGCTAACTTTAAGTCATCGGGTTTTTGAGGGTTTTGATATTGATATCCTAAATGGGACAGACAAATAATTAAATCACATTTTTCCTCATCTTTTAAGGTCCGGCTCACATCTTGTGCAATTTCTATGGGGTCTAGATAAACTGTTTCTTGGTACAGCTTTTTGGACACCAGACCCGCGAGCTCTATTCCCAATCCAAAAACCCCAATCTTAATTCCATCTACCATATATATTTTATATGGTTGTACATGACTGTCCATTAGGGTATTGGTAAAGTCGTAATTGGCAGATAAAAAATCAAAGGAGGCATAGGGCAGTTGGGCATACAGGCCATTAAGGCCATTGTCAAAATCGTGATTGCCAATGGTAGCGGCATCATATTTTAACATGCTCATTAGTTTAAATTCCAATTCTCCCCCATAAAAATTGAAGTAGGGTGTCCCCTGAAAGATATCCCCTGCGTCAAATAACAGGGTATTAGGGTTTTCTTTTCTAATTTGATCCACCAAAGTTGCCCTTCTTGCCAGGCCGCCCAAGTTGGGATAGGCGGAATGGTTGTTGGGAAAGGGGTCTATATGGCTATGTACATCGTTGGTATGCAAGATAGTAATGTGCTTTTTCCCGGAATTTTGGCAAGAATTCATGGATAGCCCACCTATGCCAATAAATGCGGCAGAGGCTGCTGTACCCGATATAAATTTTCTACGTTCCATAATTAATTAATTTGCAAAAACCGGTCATCCGTAACCGCACTAAGGGTGTCTATTTTCTTAAAATAATCAATCAGTGTATTTCTGATTAGATAATCTGAATCCGTCAAAGTAAGGTATTCTTTTAAAAAATCCATTTTATCACCACCAGTGATCAAATAATCCGAGGTGGCAACATAATAAGTCCTGTTTTCGTCAAATGGTTTCCCCTGAATGTTTACCGCTTGCAAACTTTTATTTTTATCCACGATTATCTGAATCCCGGAAATAGGGTGGGCAACGCTGGACTTTGTTAAGAACGATACCATTGCCCTAATTGCCTTGCCGTCCAATTCGGCAATAACTATCGAGTTTTCAAAAGGCATGACTTCATAGGCCGTACGTTCGGTAATGTCCCCTTGTGAAATTACGGATCGGATACTGCCAAAGTTAAGAAGTACAAAATCTATTTGTTTCCCGGTTCTGGCGGCAAAAACAGGATTTACTTCCTGCATTACAATGTCTGCCATTAAATTGCCGGCGGGAGAATTCAATGTACCCTCTGTTTTGGATATCGCTTTTGGGGCGTAGGCCAAAACACTGTCCAATACCTCATTGATTCTGTTGCGATATGGGGCAATGACGTTTTCTACGGAGTCTTTTGGTGTAGCAGCGTAATTGATCTGAATCCTTTGACCCTCAATATTTCTGAGCTTGGGAACGGATTCCTTGCAACTCTGCGCGAGCAGTAATGTTGCAATTATAACAAAATGTTTGTTTTTTAAATCCATATACTTCTTACCTTCGTATAAATATTGAGGTGATATTATTTACATTTACAATCTTGAAAATGTAAAAATACATGTTTTTAAAAACGCTTAAGGAAAAAATTAAATTTAGGGCAGGTAAAAAGTTTTTACAACGGGGCTTGACCACCCCGCCCGAAACCATTAATAGGGAGAAGGGCATAAGTTCTGTGGGTTGTATTGTTGATTTGGACGAGTTTGAAAATGCCAATGCTTTTTATGAGTTTGTGGATGAATTTTCCTTAAGGCCCAATTCCGTGAAAATAATTGGGTACAAGAAATATTACGATAAAAATTCCCCTTATTCAACTCCAGTTTTTTCCGACAAGGATTTGGGTTGGAAAGCAAATATTGAAAACAGCTATGCCTTGGAGTTTTTAAACAGGGAATATGACCTTTTGGTTAATTATTATACGGATGAAAAATTATTATTACAGTTAATGACGTTAAAGACCAAAGCCAGGTTAAAGGTGGGTTTTGGAAGTGTGGATAAAAATTTAAATGATTTGATATTGAATACTCCCATCAAGGATTTCCAAACTTTTAAGAAGGAGTTACGGAAATATTTAAGGGTTTTAAATGAGATTAAATAATGGAACAGTTAGTTGGAACGGGTGTTGCCCTGGTGACTCCTTTTAAGGAGGATTTTTCTATAGATACGATAGCTTTGGCAAAAATCGTAAATTATTGTGTGGATGGTGGAGTGGATTATTTGGTGGTTTTAGGAACTACCGGAGAGTCTGTAGTGCTGTCCAAAAAAGAAAAACAGCTGGTTATAGATACCATTGTGGATGCCAATGCCGGTAGACTTCCATTGGTTTTGGGCGTGGGTAGTAACAATACTGCGGCCGTTGTTGAAGAACTACAGGATACCGATCTAACGGATTTTGTAGCAATTTTATCGGTTTCACCATATTATAATAGACCAACCCAAGAGGGAATATATCAGCATTTTAAAGCTATTTCATTGGCCTCGCCCAAGCCTATTATTTTGTATAATGTACCGGGTAGGACGGGGAGCAATATGTTGCCCGAAACGGTATTGAGATTGGCGAACGACTTTAATAATATTGTTGGTATTAAGGAGGCTTGTGGCGATATGGTGCAAATTATGCGTACCATTAAGGATAAACCTGCTAATTTTATGGTAATTTCTGGAGATGATTTTACCGCACTTTCCACGGTATTGGCCGGTGGTTCAGGAGTAATATCTGTTTTGGGACAAGGACTACCTTCGGAATTTTCCCAAATGATACGATTTGGATTGGCGGGCCAGGTTAAAGAAGCCTTTGCGTTGCACTATGCCATTCAGGACGGGATGGATTTAATTTTCAAAGAAGGCAACCCTGCAGGTATTAAAGCCTTGCTGGAGGCCGTTGGCCTAGGGACGGCAGTTGTAAGGTTGCCATTGGTAGAAGCCACTGCAACGCTAAAAAAGACGATCAAGAGTTTTTTGAACACCTTGCTTAAGACAATGGTTTAGTAAAATAAAACCATCTGTTACAGGATTTTTTGTCAACAAAGTTAAAACTTGCACAAAAATGTTGTGGTTGGTAAAGAGGCGGGCTATTTTAGCGCGATAAAAATGTTTTTTATATCCGTTTAGAATCCTTAATTTTGCAAAATGTTTTTAAAAATGAAGCGTCTATTTTCCTTTTTATTATTGATCGCCATCCTTGGCTCTTGTAGTGAGTATCAAAAGGTACTTAAAAACGAAGATGTTAAGGCCAAATATGATTTGGCGGAAAAATTCTATGATGCCGGTGATTTTAAAAGGGCCAACCGCTTGTTGGAACAGATTGCTCCAAAATATATAGGTAAGCCACAAGGGGAACGTGTTATGTACTTTCTTGCGGATTCTTATTTCCAGACCAAGGACTACAATATGGCAGGTTACCAGTTCGAAAGGTTCCTGAAATCGTATCCTAAAAGTGATAAGGCTGTAGAGGCTGGGTTTTATGGAGCTAAGAGTTATTATGAGCTTTCTCCCAAATATTCTTTGGATCAAACCGATACGGACAAGGCCTTGATAAAGCTTCAAAATTTCATCAACACCTACCCGGATTCAGAATTTTTGGTTGAGGCCAACATAATGGCAAGGGAATTAACCACAAAGAAAGAGCGCAAATCCTATGAGATAGCGAAACAGTTCAACACTATCGGGGAATTCGATTATACCTTTTTAACACCTGCGGTTACTGCGTTTGACAATTTTATTTCAGACAACCCGGGATCCGTTTATCGCGAAGATGCCCTATTTTATAAGTTTGATGCATCAACCAATTTGGCGCTTAACAGTTTCGATTATCTTAAAAAAGATAGATTGAATGACGCCAAGGCCGCCTATCTGGCATTGAAAAAATCTTTTCCGGAGTCCAAGTATCTTAAGGAAGCCAATAAGACTTTGGAAAAAGTTGAAAAAGAATTAGAAATTTATTCCAAATAAAAATACGATTTGATATGAATATGAACGATTTAAAAAACTCGAAGGCTCCTGTTTCTACGGTGACGATCAATAAAAATGATTTTGATGCCAAGACTGGGAATATCTATGAGGCTATTTCCATAACCGCCAAGAGAGCTGTTCAGATTAATTCTGAAATTAAAAAAGAGCTTTTGGAGAAGTTGGAAGAGTTTGCCACTTACAGTGATAGTTTGGAGGAAGTTTTTGAAAACAAGGAGCAGATCGAGGTTTCCAAATTCTACGAAAAATTACCAAAGCCGCATGCATTGGCTGTAAAAGAGTGGTTGGACGATAAAATTTATCACAGGAATACAGAGAAAGACGCTTAAAAGGATGTTGGGCGGTAAGAATATACTTTTGGGCATTACTGGGGGTATAGCTGCTTATAAAACCACCTTTTTAGTTCGTTTACTTATTAAAGCTGGCGCTAACGTTAAAGTTGTTTTAACGGAAAGCGCCAGCTCTTTTGTTTCCCCCTTAACCCTGGCTACCCTGTCCAAGAATGCCGTGCTCTCCTCATTTGTGGATGAAGAAAACGGGAGCGTTTCCTGGAACAATCATGTAGAATTGGGCCTTTGGGCAGATATAGTCCTTATTGCTCCGGCCACTGCCAATACCTTGTCCAAAATGGCAAATGGCACCTGCGATAATTTATTGATGGCCACATACCTATCGGCTAAATGCCCTGTGTACTTTGCGCCGGCAATGGACTTGGATATGTATAAACATCCTTCTACTGCAGCAACCTTCAAAAAGTTGATATCTTTTGGGAATATTATGATTCCGGCAACCTCAGGAGAGTTGGCCAGTGGATTGATAGGGGAGGGCCGCATGGCCGAACCCGAGGATATTGTTGATTTTCTAAATGATCACCTTGCCAAGGGGCTGCCTCTTAATGGCAAAAAAGTTTTGATTACGGCCGGTCCCACCTATGAGGCCATTGATCCTGTTAGGTTTATAGGAAATCACTCATCAGGACTAATGGGTTATGAATTGGCCAGAAATGCGGCTAATCTGGGGGCCAAGGTGTTCTTGGTATCCGGTCCGTCCCATTTAACCGTGCAACATTCCCAAATAGAACTTATTAAAGTAACTTCGGCCGATGAAATGTATAAGGCAACCGTGGCCTTGTACCCGGATATGGATATCGTTATTTGTGCTGCTGCGGTAGCCGATTATAGGCCTAAATTAGTGTCCGATCAGAAAATAAAGAAAACCTCCGATGAATTTACCATTACTTTGGTGAAGAACAAGGACATCCTTTTCTCGTTGGGAGAAATGAAGAAGGAGCAATATCTGGTTGGTTTTGCACTGGAAACCGAAAATGAAGTGGATAACGCCATAGGAAAATTAAAGCGAAAAAATTTGGATGCCATTGTCTTAAATTCTTTGAACGATAGCGGTGCAGGCTTTGGAAAATTGACCAATAAAATATCGTTCATAGATAAGAATTTGGATATTAAAACGTTTGAGTTAAAAACCAAGGCAGAGGTGGCTTTGGATATTTTGAATGAAATCAAGAACAGGATCCATGCGTAATCTATATATAGCCCTAATTTGTTTTATAATTTCTATTAGCTCGGGAGCTCAGGAATTGAATTGTGTGGTTACTATTAATTCGGATCAGGTTGGGCAGACCAATCAACAAATTTTCAAGACCTTAGAGCGTTCCTTAAACGATTTTGTAAATAAAAACAGGTGGTCCAATCGTGTATACAAGGAAAATGAAAGGGTGAATGCCCAAATGTTCATAACCATTACGGAGTATGAATCCAGTAGGTTTAAAGGGAATATTCAGATTCAGTCCTCAAGACCTGTTTTTAATACCTCCTATGAAAGTCCTGTCTTTAATTATAAGGATAATCAGCTTAGTTTTGATTATATAGAGTTTCAGCCCTTGATCTTGAACGAAAACAACATTACTTCCAATTTAGTGGGGGTCGTATCTTACTATGCCTATATTATTCTTGGCTTGGATGCGGACACTTTTTCTTTGGAGGGCGGTACCGATTTTTATAAAAAGGCACAACAAGTTGTGACTTTGGCCCAAAGTGCCGGTTATTCTGGATGGACACAGACATCCGGACAAAGAAGTAGGTTTGAGTTGGTAGACAACCTTTTGTCCAATTCATACAGAGAGTACAGAATAGCTATGTACAATTACCATAGAAAGGGGTTGGATGTCCTAGCGGATAACAACAGCACTGGAAAGCAAGTGGTTGCAGGGACCATGCGTTTGTTGGAGACCTTGGGGGGTAGGCACCCCAATGCTTTTTTGATTCAAACTTTTTTTGATGCAAAGTCGGAAGAAATTCAAAATGTATTCTCCGATGGTCCCAAAGTGGATATAGTACAGCTTAAACAAACCTTGAACAAAATAGCCCCACTTTATTCGTCTACTTGGAACGACATAAAATTTTGATCGGCTTCCCCTAGATAATGTTGTTTGGTACTACAACGATTTTTTGGTAAATAGAATTTTTTTACCACACATTTTTTTCCAAAGCAATATAAATTATCTTTACGGCAATCTTAGATAATAAACATTGCTGACAAATCTTTCCATAAAGAATTACGCATTAATAGACCATTTAAACGTTAAGTTTACCAATGGTTTTACGGTAATAACAGGTGAAACAGGTGCCGGTAAATCCATTTTATTAGGTGGGTTGTCCTTGGTATTGGGAAAAAGGGCGGACCTCTCTTCCTTAAGGGAGAAGGAGGATAAGTGCATCGTAGAGGCGGAATTTGAAATCTCCAAATATGGCCTGGAAGCATTTTTTGAGGAAAATGACCTGGATTATGAGGCAAAGACCATCATAAGAAGGGAGATATTGCCCAGCGGTAAGTCCCGGGCCTTTATCAATGACTCCCCGGTAACCTTGGATATTTTGTCCCAATTGGGAGATCAATTGATAGATGTGCATTCGCAGCATCAAACCTTGCGACTAGCGGATAATGATTTTCAACTAAAGGTCATAGATGCCCTGTCCGATAATGGGCAAGTGCTTTCAACCTATTCCTCCAAGTTGCTGTTATATCAATCTACTCAGAAAGAATTGCAAAAGCTTGTCGATTTTCAAAATAGTGCCACCAAGGAACACGAGTATAATAGTTTTTTGTTGAATGAATTAAATTCGGCTCCTTTAAAAGAGGGGATATTGGAGGAATTGGAGGAGCAGTATGAACAGCTGAACAATGTGGAGATTATTCTGGAACAATTGTCACATGGTCAGCAGCTGTTGAATGATGAGCAGATAGGGCTGGTAAACTTGCTTACAGAGCTGAAACAGGTATCCAGCAAGTTGGCTAGTTTTGGACACCAATACTCAGATATAAACGAGCGCATAAAATCAGTATTTATTGAATTGGATGATATTTCCAACGAACTCAATATTCTAAATGATAAGGTAGAGGCAGATCCACAAATGTTGGAACAGGTAAATGCCAAACTTCAATTGCTTTATGATCTTTTAAAGAAGCATAAGGTACAGACAATTCCGGAATTGTTGGAAATAAGGAATGCCTTGGATGGGAAGGTAAGTGCAACCGAGAATGTTGTTGCCGATATAGACCGTAAAAAGAAGGAGTTGCATCAACTGGAAATTGCTTTGAATTCCGAAGCTTCCAATATAAGTAAGAGAAGAAAAGCGGTTATTCCAAAGCTGAAAAAACAATTGGAGGAAACTTTGACCGACTTAGGCATGGCCAGTGCAACCTTTAAAATTGAAATTGCGACATCCAAAGAGTTTAAACCTACTGGAAAGGACGATCTCAGCTTTTTGTTTTCGGCGAACAAGGGGTCGGCTTATGGAGACCTTAAGAAGGTGGCCTCAGGCGGTGAACTGTCCAGGATAATGTTGACCATAAAGGCTATTTTGGCCAGGTACGAACAGCTGCCTACTATGATGTTCGATGAGATAGATACGGGTGTATCCGGTGAGATTTCCAATAAAATGGGAGATATTATGAAGGATATGAGCAATACGATGCAGATATTTTCTATCACCCACCTTCCACAGGTGGCAGCCAAAGGAGTACATCATTTTAAGGTTTACAAGGAGGAAGAACTGATGGGTACCAATACCAAAATGAAAGGGCTTTCTTCGGAAGAAAGGGTGGTAGAGCTGGCAGAAATGTTGGGAGGAAAAACCTTGTCCGATTCAGCTTTGGCTCATGCCAGGCAGCTACTGGATTAACCGTTTTTGGAAAGGATAGTGAAATCTTGAATTTCTCCTACCGGTGTTTTTGGCTATTTTAAGGTGCTACAATATTAACCCCTTTGTGCCTATCGCCTTTGTAATATGAAGCCATGGCAATAGGGCTGCTAACTTTTCTACTCCGTTCTTTCTGCGGTCTACCCACTAATTTTTAATATCTTTGACGATCTAAAATTCACAAAGAAAATAGACTATGTCGTTTAATTTACTAAAAGGAAAGAAGGGAATTATTTTTGGGGCATTGGATGCCAATTCCATTGCTTGGAAAACTGCCGAAACTATACATGCGGAAGGCGGTACCTTTGTCCTTACCAATGCGCCCATAGCCATGCGAATGGGCCAGATAGATGAACTTGCCAAAAAGACTGGTTCCAAGATTATTCCTGCAGATGCCACAAGCGTGGAAGACTTGGATAATTTGGTTACCCAGTCCATGGAGATTCTGGGAGGAAAAATAGATTTTGTTCTCCACGCCATTGGGATGTCCGTCAACGTTCGTAAAGGCAGGGCCTATACGGATGAGAAATATGATTTTACCACCAAAGGCTGGGATGTATCCGCACTATCTTTTCACAAGGTAATGCAGAGCCTGTACAAGGCCGATGCCATGAACGAATGGGGGAGCATAGTGGCTTTGACCTACATGGCCGCTCAGCGAACCTTTCCGGATTATAATGATATGGCCGACAATAAGGCGTATTTGGAATCCGTTGCCCGTAGTTTTGGATACTTTTTTGGCAAGGAGAAGAAGGTAAGGGTGAATACCATATCCCAATCCCCAACAGCTACAACTGCGGGACAAGGTGTTAAAGGGTTTAACAGTTTTATTTCCTACGCGGAAAAAATGTCGCCCTTGGGAAATGCAACGGCTCAGGATTGTGCAGACTATACCGTAACCCTTTTTTCGGATTTGACCAGGAAGGTTACCATGCAAAATTTGTTTCATGATGGTGGTTTTTCCAATACAGGTGTTAGTCAGGAAGTAATCGATAGATTTTCTGAATAACATACCTTGGGTAAAAGGATAGAATGCCTTTGAACCAACCTTATTTTTTGGCCAAACACCATGGTTACATATTATTCATTTTAGCTTAATACAGTTGAAACAAGGCTAAAGTCAAGCCAACACGTTTGTGACAGGTCTTTATTTTATACTAAACCTCAATGGATTTATTCTTTTCTTTTATAGTGCCGGTTTACAACAGACCCAATGAGATCGATGAATTGCTGGAAAGCCTTTCATTGCAGGATTATAATAAACCTTTTGAGGTGGTTGTCGTGGAAGATGGATCGTCGGAAAGTTCAGAGGATATTGTGGAAAAGTACAAGGATAAATTGTCCATATCATATTTAAAGAAGAAGAACTCCGGCCCTGGAGATTCCCGAAATTATGGGATGAAGCGTGCACGTGGTAATTACTTTATAGTATTGGATTCCGATTGTATAATCCCAAGCCAATATTTGTCCGTGGTGGAAAAGTCTCTGGCAAATGAATATGTGGATTGTTATGGGGGGCCGGATGCTGCCCATTCTTCCTTCACCAGTGTACAGAAGGCTATTAACTATGCCATGACCTCTGTTTTTACCACTGGGGGTATTCGGGGAAATAAAAGGGCTGTAGGTAAATTTCAACCTAGGAGCTTTAATATGGGAATATCCAAAGAAGCGTTTGAAAAAACCCTTGGATATGGCAATATACATCCAGGTGAAGATCCGGACCTTACCTTTAGAATTTGGGAAGCGGGATTTGAAACCAAATTGATCGAAGATGCCTATGTATACCATAAGCGGCGAATAGATTGGAATAAGTTCTATACCCAGGTCAATAAATTTGGAATGGTAAGGCCCATTTTAAACCATTGGCATCCGGACAGTGCCAAAATTACTTATTGGTTCCCCACTTTGTTCTGTTTCGGATTCATTGTGGCAATTGCCTTGTTGGTTTTAGGGATTTTATGGCCAATATCTATTTATGCCCTCTATTTTGGTTTACTTTTTGTGCATTCCTTGATGGCCAATAAAAATATTAAGGTAG
The DNA here is from genome assembly GCF_900129275.1 of Arenibacter palladensis. Lineage (GTDB taxonomy): Bacteria > Bacteroidota > Bacteroidia > Flavobacteriales > Flavobacteriaceae > Arenibacter > Arenibacter palladensis. The sequence continues at coordinate 44,766 of NZ_FQUX01000010.1, forward strand.
CTGCGCTATCGTTGGTAGCAGTAGTCATCCAATTTGTAGGATACGGTTTTGGATTCTTTAAAAATTCGATCCTGATAGCTTTAAGCAATAAGAAACCGGAGGAGTTATTTCCTAAGCTTTTCTTTAAAACTATGTAATAAGTTGATAGAAAAAATTAAAAAAGGACTAAATAAAAGAAAGGTTAAACTGTTTCTGGTCTTTCTATTATGTTCCAGTCTAGCTTGGTTTATTAGCAATTTGGGGGAACAATATACCAATAATGCCACTTTTGATATTCATTATGGCAGTACCCCGGACAGCTTATTGCTAAACAGCGTTTCCAAAAGTAACATTAAGGTAAGGCTAAGGGCCAGTGGGTTTCAATTTTTGATGTTTGGTTTTAAAAATAAAACTGTTGCGGTGGACCTATCCGAATTGGAAAAAAAAGGTTCCAAATTTTTTGTTTCCCCATCAACTTATAGAAATCAAATAGAAAATCAGCTTTCAAAATTTATAAGGGTTGAGGATATGGACAAGGATACCTTGTTTTTCAATTTTCAAAGGCTTTACAAAAAAAAGGTCCCGGTAATTCCTAAAGTGACCATAGATTTGGAACAAAACTATTTAATGGATAAGAACTATAGCTTGACGCCCGATTCCATAACCGTAATGGGGCCAAAAATAGAGATAGATACTTTAACCGGAATTACCACCCAAACCTTGATGCTGCCACATACGACCAACGATATTTCAAAGAAATTAAAATTGAATCTTCCGGCCAATCTAAAAAACACTAAATACTCCGATCATAACGTAACATTATCGGCCAAAATATTTAAATTTTCGGAAAAGGTTTTTAAGGTACCTGTGGAGGTTGTCAATGTGCCTGAAGGAGTAGGGATAAGAACGTTTCCGGAAATAGTTTCGGTTTTGTGCAGGGGGCGATTAAGTTCAATCAAGGAATTGTCGGTGACGGATTTTGTGGTTACCGCAGACTATTCCAATCTAAGGGACAAAAATGAAAATGTTCTGGATTTGAAATTGACAAAAAAGCCAGATAGTGTGAATGTGGTACAGTTGAGGGAGAATAAAGTAGAATTTATACTAAAGAGGCAATGATGATCGTGGGTTTGACAGGGGGTATTGGTAGTGGAAAATCCACTGTGGGATCCATGTTCCAAAAATTAGGGGTACCGATGTATAATTCTGATCTAGAGGCAAAGAAATTAATGGCCAGTTCTGAAAAGATTAAAAATGATATTGAGGCATTATTGGGCAGGGATAGTTATAAGAATGGACAGCTAAATAAGGATTATATAGCCAAATTGGTGTTCAACGATAAGAAATTATTGAAGGAACTGAACAATATAGTCCATCCTGCCGTGAGGCATGATTTTAAAAGTTGGTGCAAACGTCAGAAAGCCCCTTATGTAATTCAGGAAGCTGCCATTATTTTTGAAAATGGGAACCAGGAATTTTATGATAAAATAATATTGGTTACCGCACCAAGGAATATTAGAATACAAAGGGTGGTTGATAGGGACGGAATTAGTGCAGATGCGGTAATGCAACGTATAGATAATCAATGGCCGGACCAGGAAAAAGAGAAGCTTTCAGACTTCATAATTGAAAATATTGGATTGGAGGCTACGGAAAGGGAAGTTTCCCGAATTCACCATAAATTACTTAAAATAAGGGCTTAAGCGCGAAATTTTAACATTTTTGTTAAGGTTAGGTTAAACGTGCAATTCGCTAAATGTTAAATTTCTAATTTTGTTGATAAATGAATAAGAGGTTATTTGGTCTTTTGGTAGTCTTAATGAGCCTTTCCCTAATAGGAATCATCTTTGTTCAGAGTTATTGGATAAATAAGTCAGTAGCGGACAAGGAAGAACAATTTTCAAATACGGTCAACCAAATTTTGAGTAGGGTTGTAGAGAACATTGAAAAACGGGAGGTACAGGATTATCTAAACGAGTTTTACAAGCTTAGTGATAGTATAGGAAAGCCAAAGGCTACCCATCTTAAGAATTTTTTCTTTTTTGATCGTGATATCAATTCCAATGAAATAAAGCTTTATAGCCATGGTATTTTAGAAGAGGATTACACGATGGCATCTACGTTCTTTGATATAGGCTTGGACACCACAACGTTTAGAAATATTACCAGTACCAGGAAAACTGAAATTTTCAAAGAGGATTTTGGTTTGGACGGTAGGCAATATTCCTTGACCCCTGTCCAAAAGCTCGAGAAAATCGGATCTATGACAGATCTGGATAAGTTTGCTTTGGACGATGTATTTAGGGAGCAGGCCAAAAATAGGCCTATACATAAGCGGGTATCCAAGCAGGAGGTGGAATTGATGCTTAGTAGGGAATTAAATAATCGCGGGATAGATATAGACTACGAGTATGGAGTTTACAGCAAAGGACTGCCTACTAAGGTGAAATCCAAAAAGTTTAAATTTTCGGAGACCACACTTTATAAGGCCCCTTTGTTTAAGGATAGTGAAGGAAATACCAATTTTTCCCTTTTGCTGACCTTCCCTAAAAAGAAAAGGTTCCTTATCCAGTCCATTCTTGGAATGGCAATTTTGTCCCTGACCTTTACCTTGGTTATCGTGGTGGCCTATTCAAGTGCCATCTATCAATTGATAAAACAAAAGCAGATTTCAGAGATTAAATCGGACTTTATCAATAATATGACGCATGAGTTTAAAACACCGATTGCTACGATTAATTTGGCTGTTGAAGCAATAAAGAATCCTAAGATTATTAATGACAAGGAGAAGGTACTACGCTATTTGCAAATGATAAGGGACGAAAATAAAAGAATGCATGCGCAGGTAGAAAACGTATTGCGAATATCTAAGTTGGAAAAAAACCAGTTGGATATTAGTAAGGATAGGGCAGATGTGCACGACATAATAGAGGATGCCATTACCCATGTAGATCTTATAGTAGCAGATAGGGGAGGATACATCAAGCCACATTTAAAGGCGGAACGCTCAGAGGTATTGGCCAATGAGATGCATTTTACCAATGTAATAGTAAATATATTGGACAATGCTGTGAAATATTCGCCAGAAGCGCCCAAGATTGATGTTTTTACGGAAGTGGTCGGTAATTATATCATTATAAAAATACAGGATCAGGGAGCAGGAATGAGCAAAGCGGTATTGAAAAAGGTTTTTGAAAAGTTCTATAGGGAACATACAGGAGATATACATAATGTTAAGGGGCATGGCTTAGGGCTTGCTTACGTAAAAAAAATAGTTGATGATCATCAAGGTGAGGTTTATGCAGAAAGTGAAAAAGGAAAAGGAAGCACTTTTTATATAAAACTGCCTTTAATTTAAAACAATAATGGAAACAGTAGATAAGAAAATATTACTAGTAGAGGACGATCCAAATTTTGGAATTGTACTTAAAGATTACTTGGCAATGAACGATTTTGACGTTACATTGGCGAAAAACGGAATGGAAGGTTTTGAAAAATTTAAGAAGGACAATTTTGACGTCTGTATCTTGGATGTAATGATGCCTTATAAGGATGGCTTTACACTTGCCAAGGAAATTCGTGAAAAGAACGAGAACGTGCCTATCGTTTTTCTTACGGCCAAGACTATGAAAGAAGATGTCCTTAAAGGATATAAGGCAGGTGCGGATGATTATTTGAACAAGCCATTCGATTCGGAAGTACTATTGATGAAACTTAAAGCTATAATTCAAAGAAAGTCTTCCAGTTCGTTAGCGGACAGTAAACAATTTGAATTTACAATTGGTGGTTTTCAATTGAATTCCAAGCTTAGGTTCTTGAAATATAAGGATGAGGAAGCCATTAAACTCTCTCCGAAGGAAAATGAGTTGCTCAGGCTTTTGGCATTGCACGAGAACGATTTAATGCCAAGGGAGTTGGCCTTGACCAAAATCTGGAGGGATGATAATTATTTTACTTCCCGAAGTATGGATGTTTACATTGCCAAATTGCGTAAGTATCTTAAAAAGGATGAAAACGTGGAGATATTGAATATCCATGGAGAAGGATTTAGATTGGTGGTTAAAACTGAGTAAGCACCATATTTGCAAAATTATTAGGGCACCAAGATTTTTCTTGGTGCTTTTTATTTGTAATCTACTCAATTTAAATGCCGTAGGTTTATTGAAATGTGTTGACGGAACGAACCCCGAACAAAAGGATGTGGTCTCTGGTTTTAAATCAGAACTCTTGGGGCAACTTCGTTAGTGCTGTGAAAGCGTGTTCAAAGGATAACTTATGGCTTAGTTCCCGTATTCCCTTAATATTTGGTCCACAATTTCTTGGGGACTGGGTTCTATCGATATTTTTATGGCCTTGGTAGGAGGTTCAAAAGTGTCCAGTTGGGACCGTAATAATTCGGCAGGCATAAAATGTCCTTTTCGTTTTTGCAGGCGTTCCAATAACAATTCAAAAGAACTTTCCAAGGAAATCCAAACCACCTTTTCTTCAATTTTATTTTCAAGTATTTTTCTGTAGGATTCCTTCAAGGCAGAGCAGACAATCACAGCTCCCGTTTCTTTATTGTTCACGGCCAATTTGTTTAGGGTTACCAGCCAATCGTAACGGTCCTCGTCCGTCAAAGGGATTTTATTGGACATTTTTTTAATGTTGGCCTCCGAGTGATAATCGTCACCATCAAAAAAAGGTAATTTCAGTTTTTCTGCCAACAACTTCGCTATGGTAGATTTGCCTGTACCGGAAACCCCGATTACAAATAGAATGTTTTTATTGGTTGAAGTCATTATCTATTGCGTTCTTGTTCTATTCTCTTCAAAACCCTGTTTAAGTCGTAGTTATAATCGACCCAAATAATATCCTCTTTTTTCCGCAACCATGTCAATTGCCTTTTTGCAAACCTTCTGGTGTTTTTCTTTATCTCGGCAATGGCAGTATCCAGGTCAAATTCCCCTTTAAAGTAATTAAATAATTCTCTGTAACCTACGGTTTGCAATGCATTAAGGGACTGTTGTTCCTTTAGGGACAATACCTCTTCCAAAAGGCCCTGTTCCATCATTATATCCACTCTTTGGTTTATGCGGTCGTAGATGATCTCCCTTTCGGCATTTATGGCTATGGTAATGGTATTGAAATTCCTTTCGGGTTTTTTTTGTTTTAGGAAAGAGGTGTAGGGGAGACCTGAGCCAATACACACCTCCAGGGCTCTTATGAGCCTATGTGGATTATTAAGGTCTACCTGACGGTAATAATCCATATCCAGAATTTTGAGCCTCTCCTGAAGGCTTAAAATGCCTTCGGTTTTCAAGGTTTGGTTCAGTGTTTCCCGGATTTCAGGATCTATTGGGGGGAAATTATCCAGTCCGTCCTTAATAGCGTCAACGTATAGGCCACTTCCGCCTACCATAACTACAATGTCGTTATCTTCAAAAAGTATTGCCAGTTTTTCTATGGCTTCCCTTTCAAAATCCCCTACGGTATATTCTTCAAAAATGCTTTTGTGTTGAATAAAATGATGTGGAACACTTGCCAATTCTTCCGTGGAGGGTACCGCGGTCCCAATAGACATTTCTTTGTAAAACTGTCGGGAATCGGCAGAAATAATCTCTGTATTATAATGTTTGGCTATGGCAATGGCCAAGGTTGTCTTACCTATCGCAGTGGGTCCTACAATGGAAATAAGATTTTTTTTATTCATTAATCATCACTTAATCTATGTCCACATTCCCTACAGTAATGGGCATCAATGCGCATAATTTCAGTGCCACAATCAGGACAGGTTCTCCCAGGGGGGATATTTTTTTTGTTGGTCAAGCCAGCCGCATATTCAGCAGAAACGATGCCGGTGGGCACCGCTATTACACCATAACCAATAATCATGATCACGGTGGCAATAAACTGCCCCAAAGGGGTTTCCGGGGAGATATCCCCATAACCTACCGTGGTTAGGGTAACAATGGTCCAATAAACACTATGGGGTATACTGGTGAATCCATGGGTAGGGCCTTCAACAATGTACATCACCGTTCCCAATAAAACCGATATAATGATGATAAAGAAAACAAAAACAAATATTTTGGTTCTACTGGCATGGATGGATCTCACTAGATTGTTCGACTCCCCTACAAAACGTACTAGTTTTAATATTCGGAATACCCTTAATAGTCTTAAAATTCTAAACGCAGTTAGATATTGGGAACCTACAAAGAATAGGGAAAGGTATTTTGGAATAGTGGATAAAAAATCGACTATTCCAAAAAAGCTAAATATATATTTTTTAGGTCGGTTGATGGAAATTATCCTCAAAATGTATTCTATAGAAAATAAAATGGTCACCACCCATTCGGAATAGTTGAGAAATTTATGGTGTTTTTCATCTAACGAAGGAATGCTCTCCAACATTACAATGATGACACTATAGACGATTACCGCAAGTAGTATGATATCAAAAAGTCTTCCTGCAGGGGTATGGGTCCCGTAGATTACTTCATGGATCTTTTGTTTCCAATCTTTCTTAATTTTCAAAGTCTACTATTTTAGTTCTATGATTTTCAACACCTTTTTTTTTCTGAGATAGGATGAAATGATGTGGGTCGTGTTCTCATTTCCTTCCATAGGGGTTATTATGGATTCCAAGATATGAATATTATTTATTTGATGGTTTAAATTAAAATAGCCAAAGCCTTTAAAAACACCATCTTTGATCTCAATTCCACAACGCTCCGCAATTTCCCTTCCTTTATCCATGATAAGAATACTCTTATTGGACAAACTATACTTGTCAATGGCTTGGATTACCCTTCCATTATAGTCTTCTACAGACTCTTGATTTATACATCCGCCAAGGCAGCTATTGTCCTCATAATGGGAACAATGCAGTTTTGCCTGTGATAGTCCATTTATTTTATTGCATAATTGAAATTCTTCCCTTATGCTGTGCAAAAAATTCTCTGCGCCCTGTAGGCTGTTAAAGGTTGTTACTGCCCTTTTTTTAGGATTTATTGCCTCTGCGGTCAATGCAATATAGCCGTTCTGGTTCTTGGATTGGTAAATTGCATGGGAAAACAGTCTTTTCTTATAGTGGGTATTGTACTTAGGTCTGTTCCTCAATAATTCCGCATTCTCTTTTAATAAGGCAGCCAATTCATTACCTGTTTTTTCATAAGAGACCCTTTTGGTTTCTTTCTGAATTCTTCTGGCCTTTGTACTATTGTTGGTAAAATGCTGATTGACCCTTTTTTTAATGTTGCTACTTTTTCCCAACAAAATAATATCACCATCCTTATTATGCATGTAGTAGACCCCTGTTTCCGAAGGTAATTCATCTACCATGTCCAGTTGTCTTGGTGATAGTTCCCCTTGGGTCTCGGTTCTTAAAACGCTCTTAAAAATGCTTTTATCCAGGTCTTTTGAAAGTAGAAGTTTAAATAGTTGTAAGGTGGCAAGTGCATCGCCGTTGGCTCTATGGCGATCACTTACTGGAATTCCTAAGGACCGCACCAACTTGCCCAGACTGTAAGATTCGGCATCCGGCAATAATTGTTTGGCCAGTTCAACGGTACAGAGGGTCTTGCGTTCAAAATTAAACCCCAACCTCCTAAATTCGGTTCTTAAAATCCTATAGTCGAATTGGGCATTATGGGCCACAATTACTGCATCTTCCGTTATTTCCACGATGCGTTTGGCTACTTCGTAGAATTTTGGAGCAGTGCGAAGCATGTTGTTGTTGATGCCGGTAAGATTAACCACAAAGGGTTGGATTTCCTTTTCAGGGTTTACCAAGCTTATGAACTGGTCTACTACTTTATGCCCGTCAAATTTGTGGATAGCAATTTCTGTAACCCCCTCTTCATTGTATTTTCCTCCTGTGGTTTCAATATCTAATATGACGTACATGTAAAATTTCTAATTCAGATTACTAAACAAAGATACATATTCTCCGGCCAAAGAAACAGCAAGGTAGCTTGCTAATTTCTGGAACCAAAAATGCTACTTCCCACTCGTATCATAGTGCTGCCTTCCTCTATAGCAATCTTATAATCGCCGCTCATACCCATGGATAATTGCGAAAGGTCGGGAAAGGTTAATTTGGTTTTTTCAAACAAGCTTTTAAGTTGTTTAAATTCCCTCCTAATTTGCTGGCTGTTATCTGTAAACGTGGCCATGCCCATTAGTCCAACTATTTTTACGTTGGTAAGTTGCTTAATATCATCTGAGGCAATCAATTCGCTGAGGTCGTTTTCGTCAAAACCAAACTTGGTGTCTTCCTCTGCAATGTGGATTTGCAATAGGCAGGGAATAACCCTATTGTGTTTTTTGGCTTGTTTGTTTATTTCCTTCAATAGTTTTAGGCTGTCAACTCCATGGATTAAGGCCACGTATTCTGCCATATACTTTACCTTGTTGCGTTGTATATGTCCTATCATATGCCACTCAATATCCTTGGGAAGAACTTCTTGCTTCGCCGTCATTTCCTGGATTTTATTTTCACCAAAAACCCTTTGCCCGGCAGCGTAGGCTTCCTCTATATCGGCTATAGGTTTGGTTTTGGAAACCGCCACAAGCTGAACGTGCGAAGGAAGCGATTCCTTGATTGCTTTTAAATTATCTTTAATGGACATTTAATTTTCTTTTTTTAATCAAAACAAGGTTCTTGTGCATCATCAAAGTTATAATAGAAGTAGACGTGTGCAATGGACTACTATTTAAATTGTTTGGAAACCTTTTCGGCCTTTCGGGATTCGGAATAATCGTAAAATCCTTCCCCTGATTTAACCCCTAATTTTCCGGCGTTTACCATATTTACCAGTAAAGGGCAAGGCGCATACTTTGGGTTCTTAAATCCGTCGTACATTACGTTTAAAATAGACAAACAAACATCCAGTCCAATAAAATCCGCCAGTTGTAATGGGCCCATGGGGTGGGCCATCCCTAATTTCATAACCGTGTCGATCTCGTTAACCCCGGCAACTCTATTGTACAGAGTTTCTATAGCTTCATTGATCATGGGCATCAATATTCGATTGGCAACAAAACCAGGGTAGTCATTGACTTCCGTTGGTGTTTTTCCGAGTCTTGTGGAAAGATTCATAATGGTTTCCATAACTTCATCAGAAGTGTTATAGCCTCTAATTATCTCTACCAATTGCATAATGGGTACGGGATTCATAAAGTGCATTCCAATAACCTTATCCGCTCTTTTGGTGGCCGCTGCAATCTGGGTAATGGAAATGGAGGAGGTGTTGGTCGCCAAAATGGTGGTAGGTTGGCACAATGCATCCAATTCCCCAAAGATTTTTAATTTAAGGGCCGTGTTTTCCGTTGCCGCCTCAATTACCAAGTCGACCTTTTTGATTCCGTCTGCCAGGTTGGTGTAGGGTGTAATGTTTCCCAAAGCGGATTTCTTGTCCTTTTCCGTGATAAGTTCCTTGGCCACCATTCTGTCGAGATTTTTTTCAATGGTGATAAGGCCCTTGTCCAGGGCTTCCTGTGAGATATCGATTAGGTTGGTCTTGTATCCATTTTGAGCAATTACGTGGGCAATACCATTACCCATTGTTCCTGCTCCTATGACTGCTATATTTTTCATATGAATGCGTTTACTTGGAATTTTATTCTAATAGTTTATGCCTTTGTTTACAAGGAAAAAATATAAAAACTATCGCCTATTTCCTTTGGAAGGACGCAATGACTTCCAAGGCAACCTTCAAGGCCTGTGTACCTTGTTCCAGGGTTACCACGGGGACGGTGTTGTTGTTTATGGCATCAGCAAAGGTCTCTAGCTCGTCCAGTATAGCATTGTTGACAGCTATATCTGGATTTTCAAAATAGATCTGTTTCTTTATTCCTTCGGCATTTTGAAGTATCATGTCAAAATCGCCTGGTTTTTCGGGGGCGTCTTTCATTTTGACCACTTCAACTTTTTTCTCCAGAAAATCCACAGCGATATAGGCGTCTTTTTGGAAAAAGCGAGACTTCCGCATATTTTTCAGGGAAATTCTACTTGCCGTTAGGTTGGCCACGCAGCCGTTTTCAAATTCTATTCTGGCATTGGCAATATCCGGTGAGTTGCTAATAACCGAAACCCCACTGGCATTAATTTGTTTAACCTTGGATTGTACCACACTAAGGATGGCATCAATATCATGGATCATCAAATCCAAAACAACAGGTACATCGGTCCCCCTTGGATTAAATTCTGCCAACCTATGGGTCTCAATGAACATGGGATTATTAATATTTTCCTTGACGGCCATAAAAGCGGGATTGAATCTTTCCACATGGCCTACCTGTCCCTTTACTTGATGTTTTTTTTCCAAGAGCAACAATTCTTCGGCTTCTTGCAGGGTATTGGTAATAGGCTTTTCAATAAAAACATGTTTTCCTTTTTCCATGGCCTTTTTGGCGCAATCGAAATGGGAAAGGGTAGGGGTAACTATGTCCACTACATCTACAGCATCTATTAGTTTATTTATGTTGTCGAAAAAAGTATAGCCGAATTCGGCTTCCACTTTTTTGCCGTTAATGACATCGGGATCGTAAAAACCGACCAGATTGTATTTTTGGGACTCATTCAGTAATCTAAGATGAATTTTTCCTAAATGTCCTGCTCCTAGGACGCCAACATTAAGCATAAGTATTTATTTTCCTCAAAAATAAGGATAGTTTGCAAGTTTAGGGTCTTAAAAAACAAAACTTAAGTTTTAAGGACCATCTTTTTTGTCAACAATGCAATGTTGGAAAATGGGATGCAAATAATTGTTGAAGATAATTCAATGAGGGTTTTTATAATTAAAGAAATCTAGGTTAAATTTACCCCCGCAGGAAAGAATAGATTAGATTGCAGCGGGTAAATTTTATGATTTCTTTATTTTAAGATTTTCGTTTTTTAACTTTACCCACCAAAACCAAACAATTGAAAGATACATTAAAACATAGGGGGATGCGCAACAAATTGGCGGACATCCTTTCCGAGAAGGGAATTATGGACAATTCCGTTCTAGAGGCCATCCGGGCAGTTCCAAGACACCTATTTTTAGATAGTAGTTTTGAAGACCATGCGTACCAGGATAAGGCTTTTCCGATTGGTGCGGACCAAACTATTTCCCAACCATATACCGTAGCTTTTCAATCCGAACTTTTACAAGTGCAGCCCAATCATAAGATTTTGGAAATAGGAACTGGAAGTGGTTATCAAACCGCAGTATTGCTAAAATTAAAGGCAAGGGTATATACCATTGAGCGACAGTTGGAGCTCTTTAAAAAGACCAATCTTTTTTTTAAAAAAATGGGTTACAGGCCCAAAAAAGTAATATTTGGAGATGGGTATAAAGGATTGCCGGAAGAGGCGCCATTTGATAGTATTATAGTAACTGCTGGGGCGCCTTTTGTGCCAAATCCTTTGCTGGCCCAACTTAAGGTAGGTGGTAGGTTGGTTATTCCTGTGGGTACGGACGAGCAAATCATGACGCTGTTTGTTAGAAAGTCTGCCAAAGAATTTGAGAAAAAGGAATTGGGATCCTTTAGATTTGTACCTTTATTAGAGGATAAAAATTAGAGGAAGTCCTAATTGTTGAAGCTTTTCTTGATTCTATCCAGGTTTTTCTTGTTGTCACGATCCTTGATAGTCTCTCGCTTGTCATATAGTTTTTTACCTCTTGCCAAAGCGATGTTCATCTTGGCCAAACCCCTATCGTTCAAAAAAAGATTTAAGGGAATTATGGTTAGACCTGAGTTTTTTACTTCTTTTTCCAGTTTTTTCAGTTCACCACGGTTGAGCAAAAGTTTTCGCTCTGCTTTCGGTTTGTGGTTATAATGTGTCCCATGGGAATATTCGTCTACCTGCATATTAATAACAAACAACTCTCCCAGATCATTAAATTCACAAAAGCTTTCCGAGATGGAAGCCTTGCTTTCCCGAATAGATTTAATTTCGGTACCGGACAATACAATACCTGCCGTATAGGTATCCAGCAACTCGTAATCGAATCGGGCCCTTTTGTTCTTTATACTTATTTTTTTCTGCATATGTTTGACAAAAATAGAAACAATTATCCGATTGGCAATTAGTGCAGAAGTATAGATCCTGCCAATTTTTTTGAATATAATTATGTTTTTTTGTAATGTATGTGGCAACATTGCGATTAATGTGAAAAGTTATTGAATGAAAGTAGTAACCCTTATAACCCTTGTTTTACTTTTTTTTTCGTGCAAGGAACAAGCGCGAACCACCCTTTCCGCTCAAGAAATAGTGGATAAGTCCATTTTGGTAAGTGGAGGGGAGCAGTATAGAACCAATGATGTATACTATAAATTCAGGGATTATGAATATGCCTCGGAATGGCAAGAGGGAAAAAGAATATTAAAAAGGATTAGGTTAACCGACTCCACAAAGGTATTGGATGTAAAAGGTAGCAAAGGTTTTAATAGATTTATTAACGATAGTTTGGTGCCTCTAACGGATTCCATTGCCAATTTATACGCTAATTCTGTGAATTCCGTGCATTACTTTGCATACTTGCCATACGGTCTGAACGATCCTGCTGTCAATAAGGAGTTGTTGGGGGAAGTTACGGTAAGGGACAAGGAGTATTATAAGGTAAAAGTAACTTTTGATCAGAAAGACGGAGGAAAGGATTACGAAGACATTTACCTGTACTGGTTTAATAAAGAGACCTTTAAGCCGGATTACCTAGCGTACAAGTTTTATGTGGATGGGGGTGGAATCCGCTTTAGGGCAGCATATAATGAGCGTTACCATGGTGGTATACGTTTTGTTGATTATGAAAATTATGCCGCCTCTTTAGGGGACAGTGCATTCTACGACGTGGATGTTCTTTATGAAAAAAAGAAATTGAAATTACTGTCAAAAATAGAGTTGAAAGATATTTCCGTAACAGCTTCCAATTAGTCCATTTTTAATCTAATATCAGTGGCTTTTCCATTTATGATCCGTACAATAAATAGGCTGCTATTGTCATAATCGTCCATGTGTTCATATTTTTCTTCTCCCAACATGAGATTTACGAATTCTGGAGTGGTATTGCTATGGCCAACAATAAGAACGTTCTTGCCAAGATTTAGATTTTTAAATTCTTCGATAATGATTGCCTTTGGGTCGTAATATTGGGGGGTAATTTCTTTTTTCACGGACGTTGGCGCTGCAGTCATCGCCGTTCTTTCAAAATCCGTGATGTAAATGGCATCCAGGGCAACGGGATCAAAAACTTCGGCCCAACGTATTGCCCGCCCCAATCCATCCTGATTTAACTCGGGATCTATGTCTTCAGGATCGCTACGATCTTTTTCGGCATGTCTAATAAAATAAAAAGTGGAAATAGAATCTTCTGCATTTTCAAGGGGTAACTTCGGATCTTCCTTACAGGACATAGCGCCGATGATGAAGGAAAGAATCAATAGCAGGTTTATACGTTTCATGATCAATTCTATTTTTGGTATTTGGTTCTTCTAGTAAAGTAACTAAAATTACAGTAAAAAAGTATGTAGTGCCCATAGTTTTTTGTTCTTTTGTATATGGATAAAAAGTACGCTATTTATGCTATTTTGTTTGCGGTTTTGTTTTCGCAGGCACAAGACGTTGCGCTTCCAACGGACTTAAGGCAGCATAATTTAACCGAATTCAATGCCAGTTTGTTTAATCCGGTTTTTTCACTGGATAGGAACAATCCAGAGTCTATTGCCTGGTGGTCCAGGTATCAATGGCAGACCATTGACGGTGACCCTACTTCCATTTTCTTAAATTATTCCAGAAAAATAAACACCCAGTCTTCCATAGGCGTTGGTTTTATGCAAAATAATACAGGGGTGTTTTTAAATACCGGTGGAGTACTCAACTATGCATACGCCTTCGATTTTGGCAATAATATGCAATTGTCCGTGGGTTTGAACGTATTTGGTTTTAATAGTGAAATTGCAGACGATAGGTATAGTCCAAATCCTGAAATTTCATTACCCCAATTGCAATTGGCCAAAAATGCATTTATTATGCAATTTGCCCCGGGCGTTAGATTTTCTGTGGACGGATTCAGCGTTGGTTTTACCGCAGAAAACCTGTTCGATTATAATTTCTCTACTAATAGTAGTGCTTCGGCATCCGATGAAAAGATATATATGGGTATGATCGACTATCGATTGCCAGTTACCCTTTTCAGTGGTGTGGACAATGCCTATCTGCTGCCCATGCTGTATGTAAAATCGGTGCCTTATGGGGATACGCAGGTAGGACTAAATGCATTATTATCGTCCAATAAGTTTTGGTTGCAAGGTGGTTACAATAGTTTCTATGGCATATCAGGTGGTCTTGGGGGTAGATTTTTTAAGCATTTATCATTGGGTGCCCTTATAGAATATGGCTTGGACGCTGAGGTTAAGGATATGGATCCCTCTTTTGAAATAATTGCAGCATATACACTAAGTAGTCCTGACCCACGTAAAAAGGTAGTTGGTTTTGATGTGGATGAGACTCCAGTAGAATTGGAAAAACCAGAGGAAGTTACTCCACCGGAAGCTGAGGATCGTGTAGTAGAGGAAAAGAAAATGCAGCGGGAGCTGAGCAAAGCGGAGGCTTTGGCTGAAAAAAAAGCGCTAAAAAAGGAAAAAAAACAGAAGCGTGTTAGAGGCAAGAAAAAGAAAGCGCTTGCGGAAGAATTAAGAGTGGCTCAGGAATTGGCCGTGGCAAAAAGGTTGAAGGAAGAACAGGAGGCCGCGGCATTGGCGAAGGCTGTACAGTTGAAGGAACAAAAAAGATTGGATTCCATTAAGGCAATGGAACTGGCATTGGCTAAGAAAATCCAGGATGACCTGGACATGATTGCGGCTCGAAAAAAGGCGGGCAAGAAGATAACTCAAGGCCATTACGAGGAAGTGGATAAACTGGAAGGCCAAAAAGCAGGATTTTATCTTATAGGCAATGTTTATGGTACTTCAAGGTACCGTGATATTTTTGTAGAGAGCCTTAAGAAGAAAGGTATTGACGCTAAGTTTTTCTATTTGGAAAGGACCAAGTGGGACTATGTGTATTTGGAAAGGTTTGATACCTTGAGTGAAGCGGAAGCGGCAAGGGATAATAAATTCAATGGTAAATACGCCGAAAGAACCTGGATATTTAGGATAATAGGGGAGTAATGTTTAATTACTTTTTTATTTCACGGACAATTAATTGGTCCAAATAGGTCACGGTATTCAACAAGTATTTTCTATCACCGGTTATAGTGGCCATGGCCACTGCCCCTTGGATCATGGTAAATAGTTGCTTTGAAAACTGGAGCGGTGTTACGGGTAGTCGCAATTCATTGTTGTTAAGTCCATTTTCCAGTACCAGGGCAATTTTCCCCTCTATAGTTTTTATGGTTTCCCTAGTTGCGGCCAGCAGTTGTGAATTATTGTGATTGGCATCTATCCCGATATTCAGAATGGGGCAACCGCCCAATTCCTCTATAAAAGTATCGTAATGACGATAGAAATTGGTAAGTACAAAAAGCTTTTGAAGGGAAGTTCCGCTCGAATTTAACTTATCGTCTATTTCGGATAATAGTTTTTTGCTGTTATATTCAAACGCCGCCAGTGCCAAGGAATCCTTGTTTTCAAAATTCCCGTATATGGCTCCTTTGGTCAGGCCTGTAGCCTCTGTTAGATTGCTCATGCTAGTGCCAACATATCCAAGCTTGTTGAAAATGGGAGCAACTGTTTCAATAATATAGGCGGTTGTTCTCTCGGCTTTTGTAGACATGTCCTTACAGTTTTATGCTAATATAAAAAATCTTATACTGCATGGTATATATTGTTAATAAAAAAGGGCATCCAACTATAAATTGGATGCCCTTCTATTAATTGCGGCCATTTTATTTGGCCAGTTCACTCTCATTTCTGAATACAAGCTGATCGTCAAAGGAGTCTATAAGGATAATTCCACCAGGGTGAATTTTACCACTTAACAATTCTTTGGAAATATTGTTCAATACTTCTTTTTGAATTACCCGTTTTATAGGTCTTGCACCATATTGCGGGTCGTATCCCTTGTTGGCCAAGTAATCTATGGCCTCTTCGGTTGCGTCTATTGTAATTTGCTGTTTGGCAACCAATTTTTTCAACTGATCCAATTGTAGAACCACTATCTTTTTAATGTCCTTTTTGCTTAGAGGGGTAAACATGATAATGTCGTCTATACGGTTTAGGAACTCTGGCCTTATAGTTTTTCGCAGCAGTCCCAATACTTCTACTCTGGCAGCCTCCGTGGCGCTATAGATGTCTTTGTTGTCCTCAAACTTTTCCTGAATAATATGGCTTCCCATATTACTGGTCATGATGATAATGGTATTTTTAAAATCAGCCACACGACCTTTGTTGTCCGTTAGCCTACCTTCATCCAATACTTGTAGAAGGACATTAAAGGTATCTGGATGTGCTTTTTCAATCTCATCCAGTAACACTACGGAATAGGGTCTTCTTCGCACTGCCTCCGTTAATTGGCCACCTTCGTCATAACCAATGTATCCTGGAGGTGCACCTACCAATCTACTTACAGAATGACGCTCTTGGTATTCGCTCATATCAATCCTGGTCATGGCATTTTCATCATCAAATAGATAGGCTGCCAAGGTTTTTGCCAATTCTGTCTTACCTACTCCCGTAGTTCCTAGGAACAGGAAGGAGCCAATTGGTCTTTTACTATCCTGTAATCCAGCCCTACTTCTTCGGATGGCGTCGGAAACAGCCTGTATGGCTTCTTCCTGACCTACCACTCTTTTGTGGAGCACATCCTCCAATTTTAACAACTTTTCCCTTTCGCTCTGAAGCATTTTGGTAACGGGGATACCCGTCCATTTGGCTACCACCTCGGCTATATCCTCATTGGTGACCTCTTCCTTGATCAGGGTTTCCCCAAGTTGTTGTTCTTCCAGTTCGCTTTCCAGTTTTTCCAGTCTTTCTTGGGCTTCCTTTATTTTTCCGTACCTTATTTCGGCAACTTTTCCATAATCCCCATTACGCTCGGCCCTTTCTGCTTCCAACTTAAAGTTTTCAATATCGTTCTTTGTTTTTTGGATATCGTCCACAACAGTTTTTTCGCTCTCCCATTTGGCAAAGATTTCATTTCGCTCTTCCTTCAAATTGGCAAGGTCCACATTCAAGGCCTTGAGTTTAGAGGTGTCGTTTTCTCGCTTAATAGCTTCAATTTCTATCTCCAGTTGCATTATTTTACGATCCAATACATCCAATTCTTCAGGTTTGGAATTTATTTCCATCCTCAACTTGGAAGCCGCTTCGTCCATTAGATCGATGGCCTTGTCCGGCAAGAATCTATTGGTAATATAGCGTTGTGATAATTCAACTGCCGCAATAACGGCTTCGTCCTTGATCCTAACCTTGTGGTGGGCCTCGTACTTTTCTTTTATACCCCTAAGAATGGATATTGCGCTTTCGGTATCCGGTTCATCCACTATTACTTTCTGAAACCTTCGTTCCAGGGCTTTGTCCTTTTCAAAATATTTTTGATATTCGTCCAAGGTGGTAGCACCTATAGCTCGCAGTTCCCCACGGGCCAGGGCAGGCTTAAGTATATTTGCGGCATCCATGGCGCCTTGTCCGCCGCCGGCTCCGACAAGGGTATGGATTTCATCTATAAAGAGTACTATGTTCCCGTCCGAGGAGGTTACTTCCTTGATCACGGCTTTTAAACGCTCTTCAAATTCCCCTTTGTATTTGGCGCCTGCAATAAGCGCACCCATATCCAATGAAAAGATTATTTTATCCTTTAGGTTCTCAGGGATGTCGCCCTGTACAATTCTATGGGCCAAACCTTCTGCAATAGCAGTTTTACCTACACCGGGTTCCCCAACCAGCATTGGGTTGTTTTTTGTTCTACGTGATAATATCTGTAAAACCCTCCTAATTTCCTCGTCCCTTCCAATAACTGGGTCCAATTTTCCGCTATCCGCTCGCTCATTAAGATTTCTGGCGTACTTGTTCAATGAGTTATAGGTGTCCTCGGCACTTTGGGAGGTAACTTTGCCACCCTTTCTCAATTCATTTATTGCGGCTTTTAGGTCTTTTTCCGTAACTCCTTGGTCCTTGAGTATTTGCGCTATTTTGCTCTTGGATTTGAAAATTGCCAATAACAAATGTTCTATGGAAACATATTCATCCTCCATTTTTTTGGCAATAATACTGGCTTCTGTGACTGTCTTATTGGCTTCCCTGGAAAGCATAATTTCCCCACCCGATACTTTGGGGAAACTTTCCAGTTCCTTTTCCAAAATTTGGTTCAATAAGGTAGTGTTTACGTTCAATTTCTTAAGGATAAACGGAAGTACATTTTCCTCAACTTCGGAAATGGCCTTAAAAATATGTTCGTTCTCTATTTGTTGATGGCCCAGACCCTGCGCCATTTGTTGCGCATGCTGTATGGCTTCCTGCGACTTTATGGTGAAGTTATTGAAATTCATATAGTTGTTTTTTTTATGTTATTGCTTACTTTTGAAGTCTTAAAAGCAACAACCTTACCACTGTTTTGAACAGGACAAAATGTCGTTTATTTCTCAATTTTAAGCGACAATTCGGCAGTTTGTAAGGTTGACAAGGTTTATTGGACTTAATACTAAAATTACGAAATGGGGATTCTAATAGGGCTTTTTGGAAAGGGAAATAATAGCGAAAAGGAAAAAAAAGAGGCAAAGGTTGCTCCTTGGGCACCATTGGCGTCCGTAGATCAGCTAGAGGTAATCAAGGAAAGATCCAAGGTGAGGCCTCAGATAATATTTAAACATTCCACTACCTGCGGTATAAGTAGAATGGTCATGAATAGGTTTAATGAGGGGTATGATATGCCTAAAGACAGTTTGGACCTGCATTATCTGGATCTACACCAATATCGCTCTGTTTCCAATGAAACCAGCAATGTATTTGGTGTTGTTCATGAGTCGCCACAGTTACTGGTAATTAAAAACGGAACGGTAGTGGCGCATGAGTCCCACGGTGCAATTACGCAATTGGATTTAAAAAAATACATTTAGCTTTAAAGGAAACTCCTAAAAGGCTAAATGTATTCTTATTGGGGCTAATTAATAAGTAAGACCTATTTAAGGTTTAATTGAAACGATGTCTGGTGACTATGCCCTTCAATTTGGCTTTTAAATCTTCCCCTGCGTCATAAACCATTTGTTCATTGCTAGGAAAGGGTACGGCAGAAAGTTGCAGTAACGGGACCATATCTTCCTCAAGTGCACTTGTGTCGCCGTTGTGTTTGGCATAAACGTGGTTAAAGACAAACTGGCTGGCCAGAGGGTAGGAATTGATCTGCTGCTGACTGTGTAAATCCAAAAAGCTTACATTGCCAACTACCTCGACGGACTTTAGCTGAGTAAATTGATAGAAATTACATTTAACTGTTTTAAACTTATCAATCTTTATTTTGTTGCCCAAGCTGTCCTTTAAAACTTCACCATTGGAATTTGTGGCGTATTTGTAACCGTCCTTGATCTGCTTTTCCTTGGAGATCTGCTTTTCGGTAACCTGTTCCGGACTTATGTTAATGTTCCTGAACGCCACCTGCATTTCATAATCATACTTAATATTTTCCAGTGCGTTGGTGTGGTACACGGTCCAAAGGTCGTTTAATCCGTACGTATTAAAGTTTAACAGTTCCTGCTCCAAACGATTGGGTACAATTTGTTCAGAATCATTGATCATCACTACCTGAACATAGTCCAGACCTTTGTTGTGGGCCTCCTCCAGTTTTAGGTTGGTATCCTTGTAATTTGGATTTATATCGTTTAAATAGGAGAATTGATCAAATGCCTTCCTGTAATCTTCCTTGTATTGTCCTGAATTTAAAAGAGCCGTGGCATTGTTGTATAAATAATCGGACAATTCGCGCTTGGACTTTATAATTTCCTCATCATAATCCTTAAAAGCAAATCGGGCATTCCTATTTTCATCAAAAAGTTGTAATGGCAATAGAGGTTTTATGCGTTCCTGAATTGATTTTAGGTTCTGATAGCTATTAAAAATTATTTCATGGTTGGCCGGATTGTTATCCTTCTTCAAGAATGCAATCTCTTGAAGCTCACGTTCGGTATTTTTCTTGTAGGCCTCCTCCAGCAATTGAATATAGGGCTGGTTGGATTTCTTTGTCTTATTTTCGGCAATGTTTTTTAATGCATTATTTATGGCATTGCCATAGTTGCCCGTATTTAGGGCTTCCTGTGTTTTTTTAACCCCTCCGCAAGAGATAAAAATAAACATCATAAGTGATGCAAGTAATGATTGTTTCATAACGTTTGGTTTAAAAATATTATGGACATAGTTCAATAGCTATGCCAAAATAGTTCTATACACGAACGTGAAACTATTCTGTATCGTACAAATATGGGTGTTTTTTTTGAGTCTTATTTCTTCTTCTGCTGAAAAACGGGCAATAATTTAGTGGATACTTCCCCAAATCCAATTCGCACATTATCCTTTTTACAATAACCGGTGATGGTAACTGTGTCGTAATCTTCAATGAATTTTCTAGTAGATCCGTCCTCCAGGGTCAAAGGCTTTTCTCCTCGCCAAGTAAGTTCCAGCATGGAGCCGTAAGTATCGGGGGTGGGTCCAGAAATAGTCCCGCTGCCCATCATATCACCACTATTTACTTTACAGCCATTGATGGTATGGTGTGCCAGTTGTTGCGCCATTGTCCAATACATGTACTTAAAGTTGGACCGGGTAACGGTAGTTGCCTTTCCGCCTTCAGGCATAATGGAAACTTCTAAATTTATATCGAAACCTTTTTTTCCTGTTTGTTGTAAATAGGGCAGGGGTGTAGGTGTTTGTTCCGGACTTGCCACTCTAAAAGGTTCCAAGGCATCCAAGGTTACTATCCAAGGTGAAATGGATGATGCAAAATTTTTGGCCAGAAATGGCCCTAAAGGCACATATTCCCATTTTTGAATATCCCTAGCGCTCCAGTCGTTAAAAAGTACCATTCCAAATATATAATTCTCTGCTTCCTCGACCGGAATTGGTTCTCCCAAAACATTGGCGTCTGTGGTAATGAACGCCATTTCCAATTCAAAATCCACCAATTTGGAAGGTCCGAAAATAGGTTGTTCCTCTCCTGCAGGAAGGGTCTGTCCCATAGGCCTTCTAACTGCCGTTCCACTAGGAACTATAGAGGAGCTCCTACCGTGATATCCTACTGGAATGTGCAACCAATTGGGAAGTAGGGCGTTAGCTGGATCCCTGAACATTTTACCCACATTCGTCGCATGTTCCTTACTCGAATAAAAATCCGTATAATCCCCAATTTGAACAGGCAGCTGCATTTCTATTTCCTCCATGGTAAAAAGAACAATATTTTTATGTTCTTCGTTGTTCTTCAATTCGTTGTTATTGATATCGAATATTTCGCTGATTCTATTCCGTACCAAACGCCACGTCTTTTTGCCATCGGATATAAAATCGTTGAGTGTGTCCTGTAAAAAAATATCATCGGTCAACGGAATATCCTTAAAATATCCCAATTGATGCAATGCCCCTAAATCTATTGCGTAATCACCAATTCTTGAGCCTATGGTGATGATATCATCCCTGGTCAGGAAAACTCCAAAAGGAATATTCTGAATGGGGAAATCAGAATTGATGGGTACAGGTAACCATGTTTTTTTTTCTGGATTATTAGTTTTTAACGGCATTTTCGAGTTGTTAACTTGTGTTTAATAAATATCTTATCAAATATATTATTTTCTAGCAATTAACAGTCTGCAATTCGTATTTTTGCACATTATTTAATAGAATATTACTTTATGCAACGCGACAATCAAATTTTTGAACTAATTGAGGCGGAAAAAGAACGCCAAATAGATGGAATTGAACTAATTGCTTCGGAGAATTTCACTAGTCCCCAGGTTATGGAGGCTGCCGGATCTGTACTGACCAATAAATATGCAGAAGGATATCCTGGTAAGCGCTATTATGGAGGTTGTGAAGTAGTTGATGAAATAGAGCAGTTGGCCATAGATAGGGCGAAGCAATTATTTGGTGCCGCGTATGCCAATGTTCAGCCGCATTCTGGGTCTCAAGCCAATGCCTCTGTATACCATGCATGTCTAAAACCAGGTGATACCATTCTTGGATTTGATCTGTCCCATGGTGGTCATTTGACCCATGGTTCCCCTGTAAATTTTTCGGGGAGATTGTACAATCCTGTGTTTTATGGGGTTGATGAGGAAACCGGTGTACTAAACTACGATAAAATTCAGGCCATAGCCACCAAAGAGCAGCCTAAGCTAATAATAGCTGGAGCTTCTGCTTATTCCAGGGATATGGATTTTAAAAGATTTAGGGAAATTGCGGATAGTGTGGGGGCTATACTTCTGGCCGATATATCACATCCTGCAGGACTTATTGCCAAAGGAATTCTTAACGATCCAATACCACATTGTCATATTGTAACTACAACTACCCATAAGACTTTGCGTGGGCCAAGAGGAGGGCTTATTTTGATGGGTGAGGATTTTGATAATCCTTTTGGGGTTAAGTTAAAGAACGGTTCTTTGAGAAAAATGTCCGCTTTATTGGATTTGGCAGTTTTTCCAGGTAATCAAGGTGGTCCTTTGGAGCACATCATTGCGGCAAAGGCAATTGCTTTTGGGGAGGCCTTGACCGATGAATTCTTGCATTATATGCTTCAAGTTAAGAAAAATGCAGCGGCAATGGCAAGCGCATTTGTGGATAAAGGATATAAAATTATTTCTGGCGGCACAGACAACCATATGATGCTGATTGATCTTAGAAATAAGAATATTACTGGTAAAGATGCTGAAAATGCCTTGGTAAAAGCAGACATCACAGCCAATAAAAATATGGTACCCTTTGATGATAAATCTCCTTTTGTAACCAGTGGTATACGTTTTGGTACGGCTGCGATTACCACTAGGGGGTTAAAAGAAGACCAAATGAAGGTAATAGTAGATTTTATTGATCAGGTAATAATGAATCCTGAAGATGAAAAGATTATTGATGCAGTAAGGGAAAAAGTTAATGCCCTAATGCATTCCAGAGCGTTGTTCAACGCTTAATATATATAAAAGGCTGTCCATAAGGAGTAAAATCAGGTCTTGTTTATAGACTTTTATGCTTTGTGGACAGCTTTTTTTGTATTAAATCCTATTATTCACTAAGGATTTGAATGTCACCAAATATGATAGTTTTGGTATTTAGGTCATAAATGGCCGCTTCTTCGCTTTGGTCATAATACATACCCCAAAATCCGAAATAGTCGTTCGTATTGTTATTGTCGGAAACGATATTCTTTAATTTAACATCACTCTCCAAGGAATCCTCCTCAAATACGGGGATAAAAACTTCAAAAGGTGTCTCATTTAACCCTTTGGTATAGTATACATTGTGGTTAATAAGTTCAGTAAAGATGTTTTCCAGTTGGTCCGCAATACTTTGATCGTAAATTTTACTGATTAGTATGGTGGTGTCCGTCAATGAAATGGTTAGTTCGCTGATATCTATTGATGTGCTATTCAGTTTTTTAAGTTTGGAATATGCCAATAGGAATAAAATGGTCTTTTCCTCTCCGGATTTTTTAGGGCGACCGCTGCAAGTTGATGGTTTGTTTATATAAAACAAAGCTTCGTCCAGACTAAGGTTGCACTTAATATCTATGATCAAATTGGCGGATTCTTCTTTTAAGCCATAATTACCGATACTCACCTCCGCAAAAAAATGCTTTTCCAAACCTTTTCTAAAAGCCTCTAAACCAACAATATGGTCGGTGCTCTGTGTTCCAATTTTTGGATTATTGAAAAATTCGTTTCCCGATTTTGACATCCTATATAGTAATTAATTAAAAAACTTATGTCAAAATTAGGCTAATGCTTTGTCCTTAATTCGATAAAAACCTTAGAAAAAATAAGGTTTTCATTCAAATAGGGTGTATTCGTCGAAAAAGTAGACGTTAAACGGTAAAGAGGTGTGTGGAGCGTCTTAAATAGGGGGTAATAAAGATGACTGACAATATTTTTTGGAAATTCTGGATATTCGAGTCGGAAAGTGTCATTAAAGTGGGGGAGATGGCAAGAATTTGATTATAGAAATCCTCTATTTCTGGCTTCGTGGACCAGAGCCAAATCGTTCTGTTTTTCCACACCAAAAATTACCTTAAGCTGTCTTTTCCTATTTTCAATCCCGGCAAGCGAAAGGTTTATAAAATCTACCATATCCTTTGTTCTGGTACCAATGGAAACGTGATAAAGAATTTTTTTGTCATTATCATCCAATAATAGATCATTCGAGACTTTTTTTCTAATGGCAACCAATGCTTTTTGACTATAGTATGGGGGAGAGTTGATTACGCCTTTGACCATGGCAATCAGCGATTTTTCGTCCACTTCCGATTTTACCATATAGCCATCGGGATTCACATTTTTAAGAATGCTGTTTATTCTGTAATTGTCACTAAATGAGGACATGAATACAATTTTAGTATCCGGAATAATCTTTCTGGCAAAAATTCCCAAGTCCTCACCGGAATACGGTTCTTCCAGATGGGTCTCCGTTAATTGTACATCCAACAACAATAGGTCATATTTAAAAGATCTGGCCGAATCCTCTATTTTTTGCTTTCCGGTTTCAAAAGTATTGGCTGTTTCTACCTTTACTTGAAATTCTTCAAATTCGGCAGCCTCCAAAAGATATTTATATCCAGTAGTGATCATTTCATGATCATCTATCGTTAAGACTCTTAAAGTTCTCATTCTATTATTAATTAAATAATATATTAGGCATGTATGGCCTCTGCCTGTTCTTCCATAATACAGGGAATGGTAACAGTTACCTTTGTTCCCTCGCCAATTTCACTTTGGATGTCATAAGTTCCTTTCAATTTATCCAATCTGGAATTAATGTTTTTAAGTCCTATTCCTCTTTTTCCTTTCTTCTGGTCAAAACCAACACCGTTATCCGATATTATAATCTTTACATGCTCGTTTTCGGATTGGAACAATAGGTCCACTTTAGTGGCTTTGGCATGCTTTATACAGTTTTGCAAACTTTCTTGTACAATCCTATAAATGTTAATTTTAATATCTCCCTTTAACTGGTCCCAATCTATTTTCTGATCATATTCAAAATGACATTTCATTTTTGAGGAATCTTGAATTGTTTTGACCAATTCTTCGATGGAAACAATAAAGTTATGAATTTTTTCTTGCGATGCCCTGCTCAATTCATGCGAGATTGTACGGATTTCCTCTTCTAACCCTTGTAATTTTTTAAGCAGGTCACTGCGTTTAAGAACGGAATCGGAATCGGTTTTATTGTTAAGTCCGGACAGAATTAAACGTATACCCAACATTTGTCCTAAAATACCGTCATGTAGTTCTTCTGATATCCGTTTCTTTTCCAATTGTTTACCTTCTTCCACCTTCTTGTTTTGGGCCAGCAACAAATTAAAGATTTCTTGATTGGCTTTCTGTTGTGCCTGTTCAAATCTCAATTTTTGATTTTTGCGGCGTTGATCTATGGTAATCAATATAAATGCAGCAAGCACAAATAGAGCAATGGCTATCCCGATCCATAATTGGCGCTGCCTGGTAAGCAGTTCATTTTGCTCTATAAACTCATCGGTCTCAAATCGTATCCTTGTAAATTTATTTCTGGTTGAGCGTTCTTCCCTAATTAAACTATCGTTCAATTTTATGTATTCCTGGGTATATTTGGATGAGTTCTGGGGGTCCACTTTTGCCATAAGTTCCAAGGATTCCAACAGTCTTCTGTTATTGCTGGTCTGTTCAGAAATCTGTTTGGCAGTTTGGGCGAAGGTCAGGGCGTTGGCGGTATCCTTTATATTCAAATAATATTCTGCTATCTCATAATTGGTGAGTGCTAATCCCCTGTTATCTCCTACACTGTCTTTTATTTTTAGAGCTTTCTTAAAAGAGTTTAAAACTCCAACTGTATCTCCAAGCTTATTCTTACTTTGGGCATAATTGGAAAGAGCCTGTGTATATAATCCAATGTCTTTATAATAGATGCTATCTACTTTAATAACCTTCTCAAAGTTCTCAAGAGCTTTTTTGATTTCCCCTTTTGCTTGATACACCATACCAATGTTATTGATAGCCGTATTTCTCAGGCGATTTGAACTATCTATCTTGGATTTATCCAAATAAAAAAGTGCCTTATCATAATACTCCAAAGCCTTGTCATATTCATTTAGGGCATTGGTTACCGATCCCAGATTATTATAGCATAAAAACAGATAATAATATTTGTCCAAAGGTTTTAGTAGTTCAATGGCCTCAATGGTGGTGACTTCACTGGCGGTGTAATCCTTTATATCAGCTTGAACCTTGGCCAAACTATATAGCACTCGAGCGGTGGAATAGTCATCCTTCAAAGATCTAAAGATTTTTTCGGCCTGAGAATAATGATAGTAGGCACTGTCCTCAACAGCATGATCCTCTAAGAAAAAAGCCAAATCCCAATGGTTGTTGGCCAGGGCATTGGAATCTCTAATTTTTGCGGATAGCGATAAAGCGATGTTGTTGGAGCGTCTAAATTGCAAGGAATCCCCTACCAATGAATAGTAATAGGATATTCTGGAGAAGTGTTTCGATTTAAGGGAATCGTTTTTTTCTTCCAATGCCAGATCATAGGCCTTGGAAAGATTTTTGCTATAATCTTCAACAGAACTGCTGTTTTCTTCGGACAACCAGTAAGTGATGCTATCGTTTGCTGGAGTCGTCGGTGAATCTTTTATACCAATGGAAGTATCCTTACAACCACTATTGATGACTTGTAGGAAAAATATGAAATAAAATAAAAAATTATAATTGACTTTTTTCTCCATAAAGGTGGAAAGATAAAAAAAAAGCCCTAAACAAATTTGCTTAGGGCTTTATATTTTATAAATGTAATTTAAACCTTTTGGTTCTTACATTTTTTCATGTTACTTAAGCGATCACGTTGGTAACATTTTGGAAATCAAGGGTTGCCTTTGGAGGATCCCTTCTTTCTCTTGGTATTACATCACCATCAGTAGCCACTGCATTGTCATTTTTCTGGAAATCGACCGTAGCCTTGGGAGGGTCTCTTCTTTCCCTTGGAATTACATCCCCATCGGTAGCAACGGCATTGTCATTTTTCTGGAAATCGA
>NZ_FQUX01000010.1:72142-110427 GCF_900129275.1 Arenibacter palladensis
GCCTTAGGAGGATCCCTTCTTTCCCTTGGAATTACATCACCATCGGTAGCAACGGCATTGTCATTTTTCTGGAAATCGATCGTAGCCTTGGGAGGGTCTCTTCTTTCCCTTGGAATTACGTCTCCGTCAGTAGCGATGGAATTGTTTACAGTAGGAAACACATCTTGGGTTCCCATGGCAAATAAGCCGATACTTAAAAGTACTACGGCAAAAATAGATAGTAATCTTTTCATTTTTAGTGGTTTTCGAGGGTTAATGAGGTTTAATTCTAAAGCCAAATTAACAAAGAAGGAACACTAAAAAATTATGTAGGAATTATCTTTAGTACATGTGGGAGTTCTATTAGTGAACGTACTGTTTTTGTGAGAATTTGTCTAATTAAGTGTAGAAATGGTATTTTTGGCCAGGACCTTTTTAAGGTTGTCAATGTTATTTTTGTAGGATTTGGAAAAAGGTAATTGTAGTTTGTCGTGCTTTAAAGTGCACAGACCTTTACCATAGTTGATCCTAGAAACGAAGTCGATATTGATAATATAACTTTGATGTACCCTTACAAAATTCGCCGGTAAATTGTTTTCAAAAGTCTTTAACGTTTTAAAAGCACTTATAGTACTTCCATCTTTCATAAAAAAGTCTGTGGCATTATTATCGGCTTGTAAATACATGATTTCCTTTGTATTTATGTAGCGATAATCTTTATAGGATTGAAGCAAAAGTGTTTTGGGCTCCTGATCCTTGGGTGTTTTTAATTTTAATCTTAAGAGGGTCTTTCTAATGTCGAATTCGTTATAAGGCAGTAACCAGTAGTCGAAAAAATGACATTTTAAGGCTTCAAAGGCAAATTGCTTGCTTTTGGAAATTCCGATAAAAATTGGGATTTCTTTTAGGTATTGGTGCATTTCCATAATCATATGAAAATACTCATGGGCCTTTTCATTTAAATGGATAAATACGACATCTGGAGATTTTTTAAGTATACCATTTAAACCATCAACACTGTTGGTGGCTACTCCTGAACAATAGAATTCACTGTATTCTTCCATATAGTGTTGGAGCTGTAAATTGGATTGGGCATCAGAGTCCAAAATGGTATAGGTATATTCCATAATTTCAGATGATTTTAATGCAAATTAGTGATACTTAAATGCATAGGTGGGTATTTCAACCTTAGAAAAACTAGGGTTTTCATTTTATTGGCTAAATATATACTATTTGAAAGATTTTTCTTTCGACCTTTGAAGAATATTACTATTTTAATTTATGAAAATTACTTCATAGGCGCCTAGGGTTAGGTTTTTTGTCCTATCCGTCCCTAGAATATCTAAGGGAACTGACTGCGCCGTGACCAGATTTCCTGCTCCAATAGCACTTGAATTTTCTTTAATTAAAAAATTATTCTGTGTGGGGGATTCAAATTCCGGATCCAAATTTAGCAATACATTATCATAATGGGCGGTGTTGCCAAAGTTGTACAGATCATTTTCAGAATTGTTCTTGAATTTAAGGAGGCAGTTTTCGAAGTAGAAATTAAAAGTTGAATTTTCACCTTTGATCAGGTTCAATTCGTTTGGATTGCTGCCATATATTATGCAATTTTTAAAATCTGCCCTTGCCATGGTAGATGTACTGTTTCCACTCAATGTAGAATTGTCCAATTGTAGCGCTGCTCCAGAGCGGAACCCATATTTCCAATAATTGGCTATCGTTGCATGGGTAAAGCTGTAATCGCCTCCGAGGTTGCAATATAATGAGATGTTCCCTGCAGCACCCAAAACTAAATTTTCACTTCTTATTTTGGCGGATTTTGCCCACAAGTTTACGTTTTCGCTATTGTAGATTTGGGAGTTCTTTAAAGTTAAAGTGGTTTCCTCTAGGTTGTTTCCCCCATGGACGAGAATGCCTACAGTGGCATTTTTGATCGTGAGGTAGTCTATTTTGTTATGTATACTGCCTTTGGATATCCATATAGACCCCCATTGACCGGGGACGTCCGAGTAGTTGGGCTCCAGCCGATCTCCTTCAAAAACCACCTCGTTTTCCAGTAAATCCCTGTCCTCGCTTAATCGCCCGTTAATATGTAGGGAGGCATTTTCTTTTATCAATATCCCTGAATCCTTGTGGAAATGTACTCGAGTACCTGCTTCAATGGTTAGGGTCTTACCTTCAGGTACGGCAGCGTAGCCATATATAACATAGGGTTTGTCTTTGGTGAAATTGAGCTGGTCTAGGCCGAGTTCAAAACCTTCCGCCCTAATTTCTTCCCCAGATTCCTTAATATCTAGAACAATTGTTTCCCGTTGTCCGTTCAGGGATCTTGCTGGGAATAAAAATATGGCATCCTTGATCAGGGTGACCAATTGTACTTCTTGCAAATGGTTTTCCTTGTCGAACTGAATAGCATCTGTGTGCAAAAATTCCTTGGCATCGGCATCTGTAATGTCGGCAGTGGTTTCCACAAAGATGTATAGGCTGTCCTTGGCAAACAAAGGGATGTCCCTAAAAAGTTGACCAGCTTCCCCATCTACATTTAAACGATATTTGCTGTCTTCTCCGTTTTTGAGCTGAATTGTGGGGATGCTTATATCCGTGGAGCTGCGGTTATATACTTTTAAGGTGTAGGTGCTGCTGCCAATGTTGCTGAAAATTGTATCCAAAAAAACAGTATCCTTGGAGAATTCCAAAGAGCCGTTACTTTTTGTATAATCGAAGTCTGTCCTACATGAGGAAAATAATAATAGTAGAACTAGGGCAGAAAAAATACAAAAAGTTTTATGCACGGATTTTATATTGAATATTCAGGTTTGGGTAAGAAAGATACTTTCTATTTCCGGGGAAATTCTCATGGGCTTGAAAGTTTCTGAGTTTAACAAACACCATTCGGTCTTGGATTTGACAAGCAATTGATTGTTTTCTTTGTTGTACATTTCTACAATCCTAACGCTCACGGGGCCCTTGGTCTTGTCGATATAAGTTTTCATTAGAATAACATCGTCCAATTTTGCTGCACTTTTGTACGTAATATGATGGGTCAGTACTACCCATACCGTATTGTTTATCAAATCTTTAGGAGCTTTGGCCCGCCAATGTTCCTTGGCAATATCTTGCATCCATTGAACATATCGTACATTGTTAACGTGGTTCAGGTCATCCAGATCATCCTCTACTACCTTTATGGTTTTTTCAAAAGTTCCCATAGTTATTTTTTAAGGATGTTTACCTCAAACATTTTGTCCCAGTTTTTTCCAGTAACGAAGAAGGTCTTCCTTTGTGGATGATAGGCTACTCCATTTAGTACGTCCAGATTCTGATGTTGCGTAACTTTTTCCTTTAGACCGCCAAAATTTATAACACCTTCTATTGCACCACTTTTGGCGTCTATGATCATCATGCTT
Source organism: Arenibacter palladensis (assembly GCF_900129275.1). GTDB lineage: Bacteria > Bacteroidota > Bacteroidia > Flavobacteriales > Flavobacteriaceae > Arenibacter > Arenibacter palladensis. The sequence goes on from NZ_FQUX01000010.1 coordinate 75,535, forward strand.
TCCTTTTGGTAGACATTAGCGTATATTTTTCCGTCTACATATTCCAATTCATTGGCCTTGTTAAATATGGAGGTATTGGTTACCGTTTCAAAATGGCCCTCCTCGGCCATAGTTTCAGGATTTAAAAACCATATTTTCTCGGTGCCATCACTCTTGAATATTTTCTTGCCATCGTTGCACAAACCCCATCCTTCCTTACTTTGGTTGTACTTAAAACTGTCTATTTTCTTAAAATCCCTTAGGTCGTAGATGAATCCAACTCCACTTTGCCAGGTAAGCTGATAAATTTTATTGTTTAAAATAGTGATGCCCTCTCCAAAATAGGTGTTGTCCAAGTCAATTTTCTTTAAAATTTTTCCGGTTTTATAATCTACCTGCCTCAGGGAGGATTTGCCCTTTTTACCGGTACTTTCGTAAAGTGTATCCTGATGAAATTCCAATCCTTGGGTATAGGCGTCCATATCATGGGGGTATTCGTTGAGAATTTCGTAGGTATAGATTTCGGGCGCATGCTCTGCCAATAATTTTATCCCTTTGGAGACTTCAACGGTTTCACCTTCGAAACTTATGTTGGCAGTCAAGGTTTTGGCCCCAAGTTCCAATTGGTCCAGTGTAATTTTATCGTTGTTCAGCGTAATTTCCTTATTGTCCAAGGTGTAGGTGATCTTATCTATCTCCTTATTCTTTAAATTTTTGACAGAGATGCCTACCACCTGATTTTTTTGAAATTCCGTTTGGTTTCCTTCCAACTGAATTTCGAAGAGTTTGGAAGGGTTTGTGGTACCATCACAGGCTAAAAAGAACAGGGGAATTATAAAGAATAGGTTTAATTTAAAGGCGTTCATTTTTTAATAAGGGTATAAATTATAATAAAATTTTAGAGCGTAAAGCATATTCTCCGAACAAATAGTTTCTTTGATTTTTGTATAGTTGTCTTAAAATCAACCCGCTATCCAGAAATATTTTTGGCGACTTTTTAGGGCAAGATATTTAATAAAATTAAGACCTGAAAACGATTGTAAAAAAATTAAAAGATTGTATATTTGCATCGGCAAGTCCTACACGACCAGCTCCTGTAGAATCCCCCAGGGTGGGAACGCAGCAAGGGTATATGGTTGTAGCGGTGCGATGTAGGTAGCTTGCCATTTTTTGTGCCCTAAAGCGAAGGTTTTATTTTCATTTTTTTTGAACCATTTGGCGTAGATAACAACACTATATTCCTTTCCTTTCCTGTTTTATTCGTTAATTTGCAACCTTAATTTTAATAAATGGAGCACAGGGTTGTACTTGTTACTGGAGGTTCTTCGGGCATTGGAAAATCTATAGGGATTTATTTAAAATCAAAGGGTTTTAAAGTTTACGGAACAACACGGCGGTTGGACAGCCATCCCAATTTTATCGATTTTGAACTTTTGGAATTGGATGTAAGAAATCCAGAAAGTATAGAGTCTGCCATTTCCAAGCTAATGGAAAGGGAAGGGAGATTGGATGTATTAGTAAACAATGCCGGCATAGGAATTACAGGGCCCATAGAGGAAACACCACACTCCGAAATTTTAAAAGCATTCGACACCAATTTTAATGGTCCCATACATATGTCCAAGGCGGTTTTGCCTCATATGAGGCGGCAGGAAAAGGGTTTGATCATCAATATTACATCCATTGCGGGGTATATGGGTTTGCCATATAGGGGATTTTATTCTGCCTCTAAAGGTGCCTTGGAGTTGGTTACGGAGGCCCTGAGAATGGAGGTCAAGGGCTTTGGGATAAACATTACCAATCTGGCCCCTGGAGATTTTGCAACCAATATAGCTTCTGGGCGTTACCATGCCCCAATTTTGAGTGACTCGCCCTATAAAGAACCTTATGGAAGTACCTTGAAAATGATGAACGAGCATGTGGATAGTGGTAAAGATCCCATGTTGGTGGCCCACATGGTATTAAAAATAATAAATACAAAAAAGCCTAAAGTCCATTATAAGGTTGGGGAGTTTATGCAAAAGTTCTCATTATTTCTGAAAAAAATATTACCGGACAAAGTATATGAGAAACTCTTGATGAACCATTATAAATTGTAATTTTGCCAAACCAAAAGGTAGGCATGCAAAAAGGCTATATCTTTCAAATTAATAATTTAAAAAGCAATTAACATGAAGTTCTTTATTGACACCGCTAATTTAGCACAGATAAAAGAAGCCCAGGAATTAGGAGTTTTGGATGGGGTAACCACAAATCCTTCACTTATGGCCAAAGAGGGCATTACCGGAAGAAACAATATTTTAAAGCACTATGTGGATATCTGTAATATAGTGGATGGTGATGTTTCCGCCGAGGTAATTTCCACCGATTTTAAAGGAATGATCAAAGAGGGTGAAGAGCTGGCGGAATTGCATGAGCAAATCGTGGTTAAGGTGCCTATGATAAAAGACGGTGTTAAGGCTATAAAATATTTTGCCGATAAAGGAATAAGAACCAATTGTACTTTGGTATTCTCCTGTGGACAGGCTTTGTTGGCCGCCAAAGCTGGTGCGGCCTATGTTTCTCCGTTTATTGGAAGATTGGACGATATTTCTACAGATGGCCTAAACTTAATCTCTGAAATTAGGCACATATATGATAATTATGAGTTTGAAACACAAATATTGGCTGCTTCAGTAAGGCATACCATGCATGTGATAGATTGTGCCAAAATCGGTGCTGATGTAATGACCGGTCCATTGTCGGCTATTGAAGGTCTTTTAAAACACCCTTTAACAGATAGTGGCCTTGCCAAGTTTTTGGAAGACTACAAGAAAGGTAACTAGTTTTATCAAAATTCTATATAGATTTAAGCCTCTTGAGCTCATTGAGCATAAGAGGCTTTTTTATTTTTTATATTGATCAGGATATCTTCTTAGAGTTCAATAACCGAAATTTCCACCAGCCGGATAAGCATTAAAAACTACTGTAAAGATCGGCAAATGCGTCTACAATAAGTCCGTCTTTGGTTATAATACCTTTATTGAGACCACCTATCACCAAAGCATTTTTTAAATTTTCAAAATCGTCGGTGCGGAATTGTTTTTCCATGTCCAATTTATTGGCACTTAATAAGGATTGCCATCTTAGGGCATCCGTATTGCAATTTATTCCAACAAAAGTAAATTCGGGCTTGTTTTCGGATAGTTGTGCCACTCGGGTAAGTACGTTCTCGAAGTTGGATCTCTGTGTTCCGGACCAAAAATAGAAAACGGTATTTTTTTCTTTTTCAGCAATTTCCTGTAGGGTAACTAAAGCCCCATCCGTACTTATGACCGAAATATTGGGCAGTTTGTTGGCAGGCTGTAGACTATTTACTCCCTGGTAAATAGCTTCTATTTCAGCACTATGTCTGTTATTCCCGGAAAGTCTATGAAAATCATCAATAAAAATTCTATTGTTTTCATCGGTATCATGGACATTTATTAGGTAGTCCATGGCCACATTTCTAAATAAATTATCCCTCAAGTCCTTTTCAGTAACTAAGCTATCTATGAGTTTTAACTTGTGCTGGTTGAAATGTAATTTATTCTTGACTATTTCATAGTGCGCATCCTTACATTTTGTATAACAACCCATATAGGATAAATTATTAAAATGCGTCTTCATAAAATTGTAGTAATACCTGTGATACGATAGATTTTCGTTGTTGTAGTCTACTGTCTTTCTATAATCGTAAAAGTTATCTGGAAGTTCAGGGATGGTGTTCATTCCCATCTTTCTTCTGTTCCAAAACGGATATTTCTCTTTATAGATGTAATAATTGTAATCTATACTGGCCTTGGCCATGTCTGCCGCTTTAGGGGAAAGTGTCACTTCCTTGACAAGCTCGTTAAGGGCGTTTACCTTAATTGCCTTCAATGAGTCCAATTTAAGGGAGAAATCCACCGGATCAAGCTGGGAATAGGAGTAGACTATTGCAGGCTCTGATTCCGTGGTTAAAAAGAATTCCACTAAAAAATTGTTTATTTCTTCGCCCTTCCCGGAAAATATCAACGACTCGTCAAAATCCTCAGTATTGAGGCGGATCATTAGGCTATCTCCCCTTTCTAGATAAACGTACTGTAATTCCGGGCTATGGTCAAAATGATACAAACCTTCCACCACAGTATCCAACTGTATAGTAAATCTATTATCACCATCAAGTTTGGCAGAATCTATGACGATATCGTCCTTAAACAGAACAACATACTCGCTAGTGGGATTTACAATTTCACCAGCAAAGAATGCACCAGGGGATTTTTTTTCTATCGAACCGCAACCAACTAATGCAATCAGAAAAGAATATAGTAAAGGTTTATTCATATGAGAATAGCTACTTTATAGTGAACAAATCTAATAAACTCAACAGATACAGGCTGTTAATTGTGAGTTAAATCTACTGGTTCTTAGTTAAAATGACACTTAAAGGCGTTGTAATATAGTTGCTTGAACGGGTTTATTTTTGTTATTTTTGCACAAAATTTAAAACATTATATATGCTGTCAGTATCAAATTTATCTGTGCAATTTGGGAAAAGGGTTCTTTTTGATGAAGTAAACGTTTCCTTTACACAAGGTAATTGTTATGGTATTATTGGTGCCAATGGAGCGGGAAAATCCACATTTTTAAAAATTCTATCGGGACAAATAGACCCTACATCAGGTCACGTTCACTTGGAACCAGGAAAGAGGATGTCCATCTTGGAACAAAATCACAATGCCTATGACGAATATACGGTTTTGGAGAGTGTGGTAATGGGCAACAAACCTTTGTTCAAGATAAAGAAGGAGATAGATGCCCTATATGCTGATTACAGTGATGAAAATGCGGATAGAATAGGGGAGTTGCAGGTGCAATTTGAGGAAATGAACGGTTGGAATGCCGATAGTGATGCTGCAGCCCTATTGTCCAACTTGGGGATTACTGAAGAATTTCACTATACCTTAATGGGCGACTTGGATTCCAAACTCAAGGTTAGGGTGCTATTGGCACAGGCATTGTTTGGCAATCCGGATGTATTGATAATGGATGAGCCTACCAACGATCTGGATTATGAAACTATAAATTGGTTGGAGAACTTCCTTGCCGACTATGAAAATACGGTTATCGTAGTTTCGCACGATAGACACTTTTTAGATTCTGTTTGTACCCATATTGGGGATATAGATTTCGGAAAAATGAACCTTTACTCGGGTAACTATACCTTCTGGTACGAGAGTAGTCAATTGGCTGCCAGACAAAGGGCGCAACAAAACAAAAAATCCGAGGAAAAGGCCAAGGAATTGCAGGAGTTTATCCAGCGTTTCAGTGCCAACGTGGCAAAGAGCAAGCAGGCTACATCCCGAAAAAAAATGTTGTCCAAATTAAAAATTGAGGATATTAAGCCTTCCAGTAGACGTTACCCTGCCATTATTTTTGATAGGGAAAGGGAAGCCGGGGATCAGATATTGAACGTTGAAAAGTTATCCGCCTCAACAGAAGAGGGCGAGATTTTGTTCCAGGATGTCAATATTAATCTGGCCAAGGGGGACAAAGTAGCCATAATTTCTAGGGACTCAAGGGCCACTACGGCATTTTACGAGATTATTAATGGCAATAGAAAGGCGGATAGTGGGTCCTTTCAGTGGGGGGTAACTACCAACCAATCCTATTTGCCTGCAGATAATGCTTCCTTTTTTACCGAAGATATCAATTTGGTGGATTGGTTAAGGCAATGGGCCAAAACTGAAGAAGAAAGGGAAGAAGTAAATATTAGGGGCTTTTTGGGAAAAATGTTGTTTAGCGGTGAAGAAGCCTTGAAGAAATGTACGGTATTGTCCGGAGGTGAAAAGGTACGTTGTATGTTGAGTAGAATGATGTTGATGAGGGCCAATGTAGTTATGTTGGACGAGCCTACCAACCATTTGGATCTGGAAAGTATAACCACCTTCAATAATTCCTTGAAGAATTTTAAAGGTACCGTTCTCTTTACTACCCATGACCACGAATTTGCTGAGACTGTGGCGAATAGGGTAATAGAATTGACTCCAAAAGGTAATATTGACAGATATTTGACGTTTGATGATTATATGTCCGATAAGACAATAAAGGAGCAGCGCAACAAAATGTACGCCGTTCCGGTGTAGTTTTGTTGGACCCAAATTCTTACTTTATGAAAACCTACCTATTCATATGCATGTTTATTGCATGTCTTGTTATGGGCTGTTCTGAGGAAGGAGTTGGGGATAAGATTGACGAATCTCCAAGCCTAAAGGCAGACTATACCGTATTGCTTCATAAAGACGGACATATGAAAACCGCTCTTTTAAATGCAGATTCGGACGGGATTACCATTAATCCAGATGTTGGCTATTTTGAGATGGTGCCTGTGCCGCAACAATTCTACAGGAATGGTAACCAGATGGGATTTTACAGCTCCAAGGAGGACTGTAGTGGCAACATTACGGTCCACGACTTTAGCGATGGCACAACGGCCCTTACTACTGCGTTTACGGAAGATTTAAATTGCGACCGTAATGTGAAAAGCATTGCTTTTTCCGGAAATAAAGCTTTGTTGGCCTATGTTGTTCCTAAAGACACCAAAAAAGATGATTATTATTTGCGGATTTTGGATCTAACAGAAGGCTCAAATTCTTTTGAAGATGTCTCCTTGGCCAAAGAACCCATTCAGCTTTTGGTTTCGAATAACAAAGCCTTTGTTCTGTGTTTGGATGCCGATATTACCAACAAATATTCCCTTATGTCCATAAATATTGATAGCGGTGTCCTAACCCATGAGGTAGTCTTGGGTACCGATGTTTTAAAGATATCAAAGGATGGAATGGGCAATATATTGGTAAGTTATCCCAATTTGCACAACCTTATTGATGGAAATACAATGATTTTGGGTGTTACGACCAATTATTTGTTGGGGAAGGAGCCAAAGTTTGGGTATGCCAAACAGGAATATTTGGGGGAACAGACCATGTATTACCCCATGGAATCGGGTTCTAAAAGTTCCTATCCCCATATTGCCGCGGTATATGATTTTAAGGAAAATTTGTCTATCCTATATATTTATGAAAATTTTCTTAGCCTAGAGGAAAGAAATCTAAAATACGAAATAGAAGATACTACAATGGTTTCCTACGATGCCAAGAATAATTTGATTTTGATAGGCTATAGTAAAAAAGGGGATAGTGGCAAAGGAGGACTAATGAGGATAAAGCCTATACCAGACCCCAAATTTGTGGATAATATTAATTTGGATGGCATTCCAATGGAATTGTTTCCCAATTAGAACCTAATAGTACGTTAAGAATTTGTCCTAGGTTTTTAAGTATTTGCAGTTCCAAATGGCGGGATTAAAATTTTTGCCCAAGGCAAAGCCATAAAATATTACAATGGATGCAAGGCATTTAAACATAAAAAAGAAAATTACCCAAAATTGAAAACTGGAACTTTCCTTTGAGAACAATCCGTTAGGAACCAATAGGGTTATCACATAACTAATACCTACTACCAGGGCAACGAGATTTACCAAGCTTTTAAAGGGCCACATCAATATTTTTCTTAGTGGATGCAGGTCACGGCCCCATTTGTGGATTAAATAGTAATAATCATTACCTATTGGTGCAAATAAAATGGGATCATCCCTGTCTTTCAACTTAAAAAGTTTTGAGGGTGCAAGTATCTTGAACCCCTTTATTTCCAATTCATGCTCTTTTTCCAGTTTTTTTATTTTGGAAATGGCATCCTGTGGAATTTCACCTTTAAAATAGTGGGAATCCAAAAATCTTAACCTATAATCGACCGCTATTTTTTTAATATGACGAACGTGGTATATTTCCGCAGTTTCCAAAAGATCAAAATTAAAGTCATTGGAAATTACTGCGTCCATACTTTTAAGGTTGTCCTCAATTCTTTTCTGGGCATCGTCCTCCTTGGCCAATAGGCGATAGACATCATTTAAAATTTTATCGGCAGACTTGTCCTTTTGCTTTGCTAGAATAAGTTTTTCCCGAATATTGGTTCTTCTCAATAGCATTTTTATATTCTTTTATAGCAATTGTCATAAAGTTAAGAAATTAAGGTTTTCAATTTTGGTTTATGGCGTTAAAAATTGGAATAGTGTAATAAAACACAGGTAATTATGGTGTTTTCGTAAGCTAAAAATCAATATTGTTAAATTTTTAAATTAGTTGATAACTTTTTTTAAAACAACACATTGAATATTGTATATTGTCGACGAATTTAACCGTTCATCGATTTTTTTAATTCCCAAACCCAGAAACCATGAGAAGCTATGTGTCCGTTTGCGCCCTATTATTTTTGATTACCTCTATTGCATATGGCCAAACTTCATTCACGGAAAATAGTTTTTTAAAGACGGAAAATTCCATTATTGAAAGTGCTGCGGATTCTGGACACCATTATACTTTGTTGGAAGCTGTAAAGGCTGCTAATTTGGACAAGATATTGAACGAGGATGGTCCGTTTACGGTTTTTGCCCCCTCGGATATGGCTTTTAGAAAGCTCTCCAAAGTAAACTTGAAGGAATTGTTATTACCTGAAAATAAAAAGGAGCTCTTTTCGCTTTTAACCTACCACATTGTTGCTGGTAACATAACTGCCTCCAAAATTTTGAAGGCTTTGTGCAACGGGAATGGCAAAGCAAGTTTTACTACAGTACAGGGCGACAAAATTTTTGCCTCCATGGATGGATTGGATATCGTGCTTACGGACAAGGCAGGAAATAAGGCCAAAATAACCAGTGCCGATGCCAATCAATGTAATGGTATTATCCATGAGATAGACAGTGTTATCCTGCCCAATTCACTTTCGGCAGCAAATTTACCTTAATTCGGCTCCCAATTCGCTTTCATAGCGATGTAAAAGCTTATTCATTATCTTGTCTATCTGCTTGTCGGTCAAGGTACCGTTTTCATCCTGCAGGGTGTAACTTACGGCATATGACTTTTTGCCTTCTGGTAAATTTTTGCCATTGTAAACATCGAAAAGGTTCACATTGGTTAAATACTTTCGTTCGGTCTGAAGCGCTATATCATAAATCTGCTTAAAACTCACCTGCTCGTCCACCAAAAGGGCGTAGTCCCTCTTTACTTCAGGGTATTTTGGAATTTCTTTATAGATTATTTTATTGTTCACTATGGCTTCCAATATACAATCCCAGTCAAAATCCGCATAGAGCACCTCTTCCTTAATATCAAACTCCTTTAAAATGGATTTCTTTACAACCCCAAGGCTAACTATTGACTTATTGTCCATTGATAAGGAAATTCCCTCCGATAGAGTGTCGCTGGTATTAGGTTGGGATATAAGTTGGGTAAGCCCCAATCTATTTAGGAGATTTTCTACAATAGCCTTAAGGTAGAAGAAATCTGCCTTTTTGGGCGGAGTGTTCCAGCTATCTTCCAATCTGTTCCCGGTGACAAGAATACTTAGATGCTTTTTCTCCTCTCTTTGGGTTTCATATTGATGATAGGTTTTTCCAAATTCGAATATTTTAAGGTTGTGCATCTGCCTATTGCTATTGTGTGCAATAGCCTCTAGGCCTGAAAACAGCATGGATTGCCTCATTACCGAAAGATCTGTACTGAGGGGGTTTAACATACTAATAGTGTGTTCTTCCTTAATATCTTCCGATAATTTGTTATAGACAGGGGAAGTTAAACTATTGGCCAATATTTCATTGAATCCTTTTGAGGCTAAAAAATTACCTATTATGTTTTGGATCTTATAATCCTCAAATTTGGAGGTAGGGGCAATGGAAGCGTTCAGCTTTTCTTTAAATTCAACATTATTATATCCAAAAACGCGCAGAATTTCCTCAATGACATCCACCTCTCTCTGCACATCCACACGGTAGAAAGGAATTGATAATCCAAGACCGGATTCCGTAACATTTTTTACCTTTATGTCCAATGATGCAAGAATGGACTTAATAGTGTCCTTGGGAATTTCCTGACCAATTAACTTGTTAATTTTGTCGAATGTCAAGAACACGTGGTAGTCATCCTTCTTTTTGGGATAAATATCCACAATGTCCGAAGTAATATCTCCACCGGCGATTTCGTGGATAAGCAGAGCAGCGCGTTTTAGGCAATATTCTACATTATCTATATCTATTCCCCTCTCAAAACGGAAGGAAGCGTCTGTATTTATACTGTGTCTTTTGGCCGTTTTACGCACGGATACAGGGTTGAAGAAGGCACTTTCCAAGAAAATACTGCTGGTACTTTCCGTAACCCCAGAATTTTGCCCGCCCAGGACTCCGGCTATACACAGCGGTTTTTCCGTATCGCAAATCATAAGATCCTCTTCACTTAGGGTGCGCTGAACTCCATCCAAAGTGGTAAACTTGGTTCCTTTGGGAAGGGTTTTTACAATTATTTTGTTTCCTTTGATCTTTGCAGCATCAAAAGCGTGCAAAGGCTGCCCCAATTCGTGCAATACATAATTGGTAGCGTCTACCACATTATTCTTTGGGGTAATTCCAATAGATCTCAATCTATTTTTTAACCAATCCGGTGATGGTTGTACAATTAGGTTACTTATGGTTATTCCGCAATATCTGGGAGCCAGTTCGCTCTTTACGACCTCAACGTCAATTTTTAACGATCGGTTTACAATGTTGAAATTGGTCACTGGTGGAGTAATCAATTCCTTAAGGATATCCCTTTGCTTAAATCCGGCCTTTAGATCCCTGGCAACTCCAAAATGGCTCATGGCATCGGCCCGGTTGGGAGTAAGTCCAATCTCAAACACCTCATCAACTTCAATTTCGAAAACTTCGGAACAGGGGGTTCCCACTTTTAATGCATCAGGGAGTACCATAATTCCGTCGTGACTTTCGCCCAATCCAAGCTCATCTTCGGCACAGATCATGCCATGGCTTTCCTCTCCACGGATCTTTCCTTTCTTTATTACCCAGGCTTCTCCTTCCGCTGTATATAGGGTTGTCCCTATGGTAGCCACGGCTACCTTTTGTCCGGCTTCTACGTTGGGTGCCCCACAGACAATTTGTAACGGAGCTTCAAGACCAATGTTTACGGTGGTCAATTTTAATTTATCAGCGTTTGGATGTTTTATACAGGTCAAAACTTCGCCAACCACAATTCCTTTCAATCCTCCTTTGACAGATTCAAATGGGGAAATACCCTCAACCTCCAGGCCCAAGTCAGTTAATAATTCAGCTGTCCTATTGGAATCCCAGTCAATTTTCAAGAACTGCTTCAACCAGTTGTAAGATATTTTCATCGAGTATTTTTAAAGACCTCAAATATAAAACAATGCTAGAAGACATTCAATACGTATTTCATTGAATGTTTTATTTTTTATTATCCAAAATTTTTTGTTACTTAACTCGATATTTTTTTCGTCACCCTTTTCATTTCACGAGACCAACTAGTGTATAAGGGTCAAAAATTTCCATCAAAAAAGCTTCCCCTTCAATTTAATGTTCAATGATTCAAGATGAAGCACATTTTCTTCATATTTTTTCTGTGCATACTGTTCAATAGCTGCAAAGATTCTGAAGCCGTTGTTTTGGCAGAAGGCATGTGGTTGGCCGAAGTGGAAGTCGGAGACGACCAAAGTTTGCCATTCAATTTTAGCCTAAAGGATACTGGAAATGGGGAATACGTTATTGAATTGTACAATTCCGATGAAACTATTTTTATTGATGAAATAAAGGTAAAGGGAGATTCCGTAGTCATTCGAATGCCTGTTTTTGAAGGGTACATGGCAGGAAAATTTAATGACAAGCAAATAACTGGAGAATTTAGAAAAGAAAACGAAGAAAGGGTATTGCCCTTCAGGGCTGAGCATGGAATTGATGAGCGCTTTAAGAGTGAGGGTATTCCCAATACCAATATTTCTGGAGATTGGGAGGTGATGTTTAAGCCTGAAAATGGGGAAAGCTATATGGCCAAGGGGATCTTTAAGCAGGTAGATGACAAGGTTTCCGGTACCTTTAGAACAGCCACTGGGGATTATCGCTATTTGGATGGTATTAATACTGTCGATTCTGTAAAGTTCTCCACATTCGACGGTGCCCGTGCCTATTTGTTCAAAGCCAAAACTACAGATAGCACCATGGTAGGAGTGTTTTACTCCGGAAAGCATTCCAAGGAATTTTTTGTGGCCAAAAGGAATGAAAACTATGAGCTGCCCAATTCCGAGACGTTGACCTATATGAAAAAAGGGTATGACAAATTAAGTTTTTCGTTCCCTGATTCCAATGGCAATATAGTGTCCTTGAGCGATCCTGTGTTTAAGGATAAGGTAGTCATTATTCAGATTATGGGGACCTGGTGTCCAAATTGTTTGGACGAAACCAAATTTTTGGTGGATTATCTGGAAAAATATTCAAATGAAGATATAACTGTTATCGCCCTAGCTTTTGAGTATGCCAAAACGAAGGATGCGGCCTTTAAATCGATTAATAGGCTTAAAGATAGGATAGGGGTTCAATATCCCATATTGTTGGCCCAATACGGGGGTATAGACAAGGAAATGGCACAAAAAAAGTTACCCATGTTGAATCATGTACTTTCCTTCCCCACAACTATAATTGTCGGCAAAAAGGGGGAAGTGCAAAAAATATACACGGGTTTCAACGGTCCGGCAACGGGTAGTCATTACGACAGTTTTAAGAAGGATTTCCACAGTTTCATACTTCAACTCTTGGAGGTATAAAGCAATGAGATTTAAAATACAGGGAGCGACTAGTTGGGATTATCTTTCTATTCTTTATAAATGGCCAAATCCACAAAAAAGGATGTGTACTTGCAGGCGATTAAATGATAGTGGATCTTCCCAATCCTATATTTTCGTAATTATAATTGAGGTTTTCATCGGAATCTATGATGTTTCCTGCAATAAAATCCCCAACCTGTGTGGTGCCATATTTACTTGAAGCGTTCAGATCCTTGGTAACCACATGTTTTTTCATGGATTTGTCTACTGCTATTACAACGGCGAGCGACTCTTCATGTAGTCCGAAATGGCTAAGCATCATGGCGGTTGATAGGATGGAGGCTACAGGATTGGCTATATTTTTTCCGGCAGCCTGTGGGTAGGAACCGTGAAAAGGTTCAAACATGGCGTGTTCATTGCCAATCGAGGCCGAAGGCAGAAGTCCTTTGGATCCGCAAATGGCACTGCCTTGGTCGGACAATATGTCGCCGAACATATTATCGGTCAGGATAACGTCAAAGTCGTTCGGATCCAACATCATTTTCATGGCCGCGTTATCAACAAACAAAAAATCCAACTGTACTTCCGGATAGCTTTCTGATATTCTGGTTACCACTTTGCGCCATAGCCTAGAGGTCTCCAAGACATTTGCCTTATCTACCAAGGTTAGTTTTTTGCGTCTGTTCTTGGCGGCTTTAAAGGCTAAATGGGTAATTCGGCTGATTTCCTTTTCTGAGTATTCACATAAATCCGAAGCACGTGTCCCGTCTTCACTAAGTTTTTTTTCGCCGAAGTAGATTCCACCGGTTAGCTCTCTATAGATCACGAAATCCGTTCCAAAAATGACGTGTTTTTTTAAAGGTGATTTATTTATCAAGGTTGGAAAAATCTTTACCGGCCTAATATTGGTAAAAAGTTGCAATTCCCTACGCAGTTGGAGCAACCCCTGTTCGGGGCGTACTCTTGCGCTTGGATTGTCATCGTATTTAAGGGTACCTATAGTTCCAAAAAGAATGGCATCTGATGCCTTGCAAAGATCAATGGTTTGCTTTGGTAGCGGGGAGCCGTATTTGTCCATAGCAACAGCTCCGATCAACCCTTCCGTATAAGTGAAATGATGGTTGAAGGTCTCTTCAACGGCCTGTAAACATTTTACAGACTGCGCCAAGACCTCTGGACCAATTCCATCTCCCCCTAAAAGAGCAATCTTTAAATCCATTTTAAGCTATGCTTTTTATTTTAATACCGCTGGCAATGATAATATCGTGGATATCCTCGTCAAAAATTTCTTTTTGCTTATCTGCAAATTTTAAAAATTCCTGATAAACTACATCCAGTTGGGTCTTAGTAAGTTCGTATCCTACATTTTTTGCCCTATAGGCCAATGCAGCCCTACCACTTCGTGCGGTAAGAACAATGGAAGACTCGTTAACCCCTACATCTGCAGGATCTATTATTTCATAGGTCTCCCTATTTTTTATGACTCCGTCCTGATGAATCCCAGAGCTATGGGCAAATGCATTGGCACCCACTATGGCTTTGTTGGGTTGTACGTATACTCCCATTTTTTGGGACACCATCTGACTGGTATCATATAGCAATTTACTGTTGATATTGGTGTCCAAATTAAGTGTTGGGTGCTGTCTCAAGATCATGACCACTTCCTCTAGGGCAGTGTTTCCGGCCCTTTCGCCAATTCCATTGATAGTACATTCAATTTGTCTTGCACCGTTGATTACTCCGGCAATGGAGTTTGCGGTGGCCAATCCTAGGTCATTATGACAATGACAGGATAAAATAGCCTTATGTATACCGGTTACGTTTTCCTTTAGATATTTTATTTTGGCTCCGTATTCCTCAGGCAAACAGTAACCTGTGGTGTCAGGGATATTCAATACCGTGGCACCGGCCTTAACGACCGCCTCACAGACCCTGGCTAAAAATTCGTTATCCGTTCTTCCCGCATCCTCCGCATAAAATTCTACATCCTCCACAAAGGTTTTGGCATAACTTACCGCCTCTACGGCCCGTTCTATTATAGCGTCCTTATTGGAGTTGAACTTGAATTTAATATGGGATTCCGAAGTTCCGATACCTGTATGTATCCTTGGTCTTTTAGCATATTTTAATGCCTCTGCAGCAACTTCAATGTCTTTTTTAACAGCACGCGTAAGTCCACATACCGTTGCATTCTTTACAATTTTTGAAATCTCCTGCACAGAATTAAAATCTCCTGGACTGGAAATTGGGAAACCGGCTTCTATAATGTCTACCCCTAAAAGATCCAGTCTTTCAGCGATAATTAGTTTTTGGTCCGTATCCAATTTACATCCGGGGACTTGCTCTCCATCTCTAAGTGTTGTGTCAAAAATATGTACCTTTTCTTTGCTCATTATATTTACGTAATTTTATGTGCGCTATACGAATATAGTACTAGTAGGTTTGCTTGTCCTAATCGCAAAATAGCATTTACAACGTTAAATAACTTTTTGAAGTATTTAAAACACTGATTATCAATTATATAAACCTTTATTATTACGATGACAAATGCGCATAAAGATGCATTATTCGTTTTGGTTAAATCACTTTCCAAGTCCGAGAAACGTCAATTTAAATTGTATGTTGGGCGCCTGGGGGTGAATACCGATGCCAAATTTCTTGCCCTTTTTAATTTAATGGATAAAATTAAGGTATATGATGAAAAATTAATACTGGAAAATGGGATTGTAAAGAAAGCCCAGTTATCCAACTTGAAGGCCCACCTTTACAAGCAGATTTTAGTAAGCCTTAGGTTAAACCCTGTGAATCAGAACATAAGGGTGCAGATCCGGGAGCAATTGGATTTTGCCACAATTCTGTACCAAAAGGGACTGTACAAGCAGAGTCTTAAAATATTGGACAAGGCCAAGGCTACCGCCATTGAAAATGAGGAGAAAAACGTGGCCTATGAAATAGTGGAATTTGAGAAGTTGATAGAGACCCAGTATATTACCCGTAGTATCCCGGACAGGGCAGATGAATTGGCGGTGCAGGCCAAACAACTTTCGGCACAGAATGTAATTACTAGTAAATTATCCAACCTTGCACTCCAGTTATATGGGCAAATGTTAAAAATTGGCTATGTTAGAAGTGATGAGGATATTAAAAGGGTTCAGAAATATTTCGAGAAGCACATGCCGAAGTATAATATCGAAGACTTGGGCTTTAGGGAAAAGCTTTGGTTGTATAAGGCGCATCTTTGGTATAGTTTTCTGACCCAGGATTTTTTGTCCTGTTATAAGTATTCCAGTAAATGGGTAGATCTTTTTTATGAGAATAAGGAAATGATCTATTTAAACCCTGTATTCTTTTTAAAGGGGAACCATTATTTGTTGGAATCTTTATTTTATGTGAAATACAGTTCCCAATTCAAGGAAACCTTGGAGAAATTGGAAAAAATTGTGAGTAGCAAGGAATTTCCGGACAATGACAATATAGCTTCCTTGGCCTTCCTGTATATCAATTTAAATAAATTAAACCTTCATTTCCTGGAGGGCAATTTTGAAAAGGGCCTTTATTTGGTCAAAATCGTAGAATACGGAATCAATAAGCATAAGGATAGGATAGACCAGCATCATGTTATGGTGTTGTACTATAAGATAGCCTGCCTTTATTTTGGATATGGGGATAACAAAACCTGTATTCAGTATTTAAAGAGGATCATTAACAACAAGAACCTAAAAATGCGTGAGGACCTTATGTGCTTTGCCCGGGTACTAAGTCTTATTGCCCATTACGAGGCCGGTATGGACTATCACTTGGAAGTACAGCTGAAAAGCACCTATAAGTTCCTGTTAAAAATGAACGATCTTCATGCCGTACAGAAGGAAATGATTAAATTCTTAAGAGGTTTGGGCGATATCTACCCGCACGAGTTGCCCAACGAGTTCCAAAAGTTGTACGATGAATTAAAAAAATACGAAAACCATCCCTATGAAAAACGTGCTTTCTTATATTTGGACATTATTTCATGGTTGGAAAGTCATCTACAAAATAAACCCGTAGCGCAAATTATTAAGGAGAAGGCCATGTCCGTTACCCGTTAAAAAATATTTTTGAAAAGTAAGAGCCTTCACATCAACCATTTGCTGGAGATTAATCTGGCCATGATTTTTATAAGTACTTCCGGAGCTTTGGGCAGATACGTGCAGCTTCCGGTGCCCGTTACCATAGCCAGTAGGGCGGGCTTGGCATTTTTGTTTCTATTGCTCTATTGTAAATGGAAGAAAATATCGTTTCGTATTGCCAAAAAGGATCACCCTATTCTTTTTTTAAGCGGTATTTTTATGGGGATCCATTGGTTGACCTATTTCTATGCCCTGCAGCTTTCCAGTGTGGCCATAGGTATGTTGTCTATGTTTACATACCCTATTCTAACGGCCTTATTGGAACCATTGATTTTAAAAACGCCGTTCCAAAGAATTCATTTTGTCCTAGGACTTTTGGTATTGGCCGGAATTTATCTGTTGGCTCCCGACTTTGAAACCGGCAATTCACATATTGTGGCCGTGGGTCTTGGTGTTTTTTCGGCACTGGCCTATGCCATTAGGAATATTATCCTAAAGTCTAGGGCGGCCCATTACAATGGGTCCTTAATGATGACCTACCAAACTGGCATAGTTGGGTTTATTTTGGCACCGGTATTTTTTATTTATAATGTGGATGCCATTGCAGACCAATGGCCGGCACTGTTAACATTGGCCTTGTTCACTACTGCCATTGGGCATACCCTATTTCTCAATTGTTTTAAGCACTTTAGCATTACTACGGTGAGTATCTTAAGCAGCGTGCAACCGGTTTATGGTATATTGATAGGAGTGGTTTTTCTTTCGGAAATTCCTAGTTGGACTACGGTCATGGGCGGAATACTTATTCTTAGCTCTGTAGTTATAGAGAGTGTAAGGTCTTACAAATAAATCATATACTAGTTATTTATGCCGGGGGTAGTGGGATTATACTCCTTGACCAGGCTTTCGGTAAGTTTTTCGAAGTCGTTGTTTTTGGCCATTCCCCTTACTTTAACAGGGTCAAAATTTCCATTGAAGTAGAGAAATGAACCCGTTTTATTATTGTTGTTGAATATTAGAATTTCCTTGACCGAATTTTTGCGTTCCCTTATGGAAACTATGGAACGTTTTAAATCATCATTTTTACGATAAATCTCGATAAAGGAATTTCCGGTAATACCGTTCATTTGCTTGTTAAGGAAATCGGCTCTCGCAGGAGTGGCAACAGGAAACTGCATATACCTTAAGTCTTTGGTGTCGCCTACCAAGGCATTTATTTCCGGCGATATATTGCTTATAAGGGATATCATAAAATGGGGCACGCGGATAGCGGTAACCTGGTTGTCATTCTTATGGGCTTCGTAAAAGGAATCTATGGAATTGTAGCTTCCGCAGGAGATCAATAACATCATACTAGAAATAAATAGTGCTGTCTTGCCCATGGAAAAATTTTTAAGCTGGCCATATGCATATGGCCTCAGTTAAAGGTAATGAAAATTTAGTTGTTAGGCGTGATCCGAATGTTCCTGTACTTGTCCCAGCCATTTAGGTTGATGTGGAATGTACACTAAAGAATCCTTCCGATACCTCATGGACCTGTGCAGAGGTAATTTACTTACAGGCGTTCCAAACACTATCTTCGGGGGGTGGTGCTATAATCTGCAACAATTCTCTTTTTACGGGATGTATAAAAGCAAGGCTTCTGGCGTGCAGATGAATGCTTCCGTCTTTATTGCTTCGGTCCGCCCCGTATTTTAAATCCCCTTTTATGACACACCCAATAGCTGCCAATTGTGCCCTAATTTGATGGTGGCGACCTGTTTTTAAATCAATTTCCAATAAAAAATAACGGTCCAGTTGCTTCATCACCTTATAGTCCAAAATAGCCTTTTTACTATCTGGCACTTCCTTAATATGGCCGTAGGATTTATTCTGCTTCGGATTGCGTTTTAGCCAATGGGTCAAGGTGCCCTTTTCCTGTTCCGGCATTTTATTGACTACCGCCCAATAGGTCTTTTGGGCATCTTTTTCGGCAAACAATTTGTTGAGCCTTGGCAGGGCCTTTGAGGTTTTTGCAAAGACCACAATACCTGTGGTTGGCCTATCCAGCCTGTGTGCCACGCCCAAATATACGTTCCCGGGTTTGTTGTCTTTGGTCTTTATATATTGTTTTACGACCTCGCTGAGGGGAGTGTCGCCGGTTTTATCGCCCTGCACAATATCGCCCGCCCTTTTATTGATGGCTATAAGATGGTTATCCTCGTATAAGACCTGTAAATTCTCTGGGGTAGAAATTGTTTTTGTGGACACTTTGGAATTGATTATCTAGTTTATAGAAGATGTGCGCAATAAAATGGCAGACCTTATACAGGAATAAATATATTGCTTAGTATTGTTCCTCGTCACTAGGGAAGTCCCTCGTTTTTACATCGTCTACATACTTGGAAATGGCATTGCCCATTTCTTCATATAGATTGAGGTACCTCCGCAAAAATCTTGGATTGAATTCCTGGGTTATTCCCAAGAGGTCGTGAATTACCAACACCTGTCCGTCTACACCATTTCCTGCGCCAATGCCAATAATGGGAATGGAGACACTTTCTGCTACTTCCTTGGCCAATTTGGCGGGTATTTTTTCAAGAACTATGGCAAAACACCCCATTTTTTCCAAAAGTTTGGCATCTTCAATGAGTTTATGTGCTTCTTCTTCCTCTTTTGCCCTTACTGTATAAGTGCCAAATTTATAAATGGACTGAGGGGTCAGGCCCAAATGTCCCATTACGGGAATACCTGCATTGAGAATCCTTTTTACAGATTCCTTAATTTCCTGCCCACCTTCTACCTTTACGGCATGGGCACCACTTTCTTTCATGATCCTGATGGCCGACCGCAAGGCCTCTTTGGGATCACTTTGGTAACTTCCAAAAGGTATGTCCACCACCACTAGGGCGCGGTTTACTGCCCGTATTACCGAAGAGGCATGATAGATCATTTGGTCTAAGGTAATGGGAAGGGTGGTTTCATGTCCGGCCATAACATTACTGGCAGAATCGCCCACCAATATTACATCCACATTGGCGGCATCGACAATTTTTGCCATAGAATAATCATAAGCCGTTAACATGGATATTTTCTCCCCGTTTTTTTTCATATCAACGAGGGATTTTACAGTTACTCTTTTGTATTCTTTTTTGGTAGCGGACATCTAGATTGTATTTGGTGGGATAAAAGTAATGATTTGTTCCAAAAATTATGAATCTAGCAATAGTTAGTTCCCAAATTTTTATTTTTTAACTATTTTTATGTGATGGTCAAGACCTTATAAATATGGATAATACTAAACTTTTCATTTTGGCTTTGTTGATGGCTTTTCATTTTGGCAATGCCCAGAATAATGAGGAAAAGATGGTTAAAAAAACCATAGAAGCTTTTTTTGAAGCTTTTCACCAACAGGATTCAATGGCAATTAGGGAAACGGTTTCCAAAGATATCGTGCTACAGACCATTGGGAAAGATGCGGATGGGAGGGAAGTAGTGAAAACAGATGATTTCAACCATTTTTTAAAATCGATAGTAGCCATTCCCGCTACCACAAAATTTGAAGAAAAAATAATGTCCTATAACATTCAAATTGATGGTGCCATGGCCAATGCTTGGACCAACTACGAATTTTGGGTGAACGATAGCTTTAGCCATTGTGGCGTAAATTCGTTTCAACTATTTAATGACCAAGGCAGCTGGAAGATTATTTATTTGATAGATACCAGAAGAAAAGAAGGCTGTGATTAGTTAGGGTAATTCGTTTTCCATGGAGGAAATAAATTTGATCAAGGCTTCGGGCTGATCGGTTTGTATCCCGTTATGGGCACCTCTATGGGCTATAACATAGGTGCTGCCGTTTTTAGGGTTGGGCAGCCCGGTTTGCGGGTAGCCATAAGCAGGACCCAGAAGGACTATTAACATTATTGTTATAAAAGGCCTATGCATTGGTGTTATGCTTTAAATAACGGCATGGCTATGGCCAATATGGCGTTCTATGGTTCAATCAGCTTATGGTATGCGGCCAAATAATAGGGTAGGAGGTAAAAGGTGCCTTCGTGTTCTGCATATCCATTACCTTCGTTATCATGGAGAACAGTGGCATCCCTATCCAATCTTACGTGGCCCCTTTCGTCTATTGGGAGTGCATAGGTGTCATTACCCCAGCCCATATCTGCAGATTGTCCCGGTGTGGGGTCCAATTGTATGTCCAGGCGGTGGGTGTTGTCCATATCATAACCTATCAGGTCCAACGGGATACGTTGCAAGGTTTCCGTCATATAACGATTGTCTAGGCTACTCTTGTAGTATCTGTCTATACTAGCTTTGGCAAACAATGGATTTTCTGTAAACAGCTCTTGCGGCTTAAAAAACCCTTGATCCACCTTTTGTGTAAAAAAACCGGCCATAGCACCATATAGTCCGTCCCAAAAGGCATTTTTCTGCTTGCTGATATGCAGCCAGGCATTCTCTAGGGCAATGCGGTACATGATTTGTCTTTCCGGATTCTTTTCGTAATTAATGAGGCCGTAAAGACTCATAAGCCCCAGATTGTTGTCCCATGGGACTGCATTTTCCGGGGGAAAAAATTCTTTGGCATGCATGGCATAGATATCATAATTTTCCTTTTCGCGCAACATTTCGGCCACCTCATCATATTTGGGATCTCCGGTAACATGCGAGGCTACATTTAAAAAGGAAAGCATCATCATAGCATTGAGTCCGCGTTGGTCCCAGCCCCAAATGGAATTGAAATAGTCAGGGTCAAAACTGCCCCAGCGTGTTGGTTTCCCGTCATAATCCACCAATTTGAAACCATGTTTTATAAGGTGGTCGGTTACATCTGCGACCACTTGTTTAACGGCATCCTTTTCTTCCTTGGTCTCTGCAATCAAATCGTGATAAATGCCATAATAAAAATAATGTCCGGCCAATTCGTCCGAGCTAGTATCGCATTTCCATCTATAATTTCCGTCTTCACTAAGTGGGAAACGAGGAAAAATATCCTTCCAGAAGGGGTCGTTTTTCTGATGTCTAGTATTGTATTCCTTGCTATATTGTTCGTTAACGGGTTCATGCCAATCCACAGGAATGATCACCCTTGCCGGAAACCCGGGTTCATGGGTAATGTCTACCAACCATTTTAGGGCATAAAAGCTTCTATTGGCCAGTTCCCTGGCCTCCGGATCCTTGGTAATGGCGTATCGGAAGGCCTGTGCTGCACCGTACATAGCGGTATATTGCCCATCATTATCCGAAATGGCCAACTGACTTGTATTAATATTGAATTGTTCGGTAAGATGGTTTTGACAGATAAAACCCATCCTGTTATGTCTTTCTTCTACCTGTTTTGTAAAATAGGCCGCTTTTTCGGGGTAGGTCATTTTTTTGGAAACAATTTGGGCAATGCCGTTCCTAGTGGCGATCCAGGCAGTACCGTCCTGGTCAACAGCTATGGAGTTTACATGGTTGTCCGGCAACCATCTGCGGTTTGCCCTGTAGTAAAAAACATTTTCCTCAACCCTGAAAGCCCCAATTTCGGTGCCAAACCATACCTCACCTTTTGGTCCTGGGGCTGCACAAGTGAAATGATTGTATGGCACTCCTTCCTTACCGGTAAACAGTGTCCATTTACCATTTTCCAAATAGCCTATGCCTTGTTTGGCACCAAACCACAATCGGTTTTTTGTGTCCACTGTCAAGGCTGCCACCTCTTTCAAGGCCCAACTATAATTGGTGTCGGAGGGTAGCTCCTGCTTCCATTTATTGTTGCCAATATTAAAATACAGGCCATTTTCACAACCCACATAGGTGGTGTTCATGTAATTGGATGTGCTGAGGACCTTACCGGCCTCCTGGGGTATGCCCTTATATTTGGGTATAGCTGTGGAAGAATTACCCTTATTGCTAGAAATCCATTTGGAACCTTTCCATTCGTATTGCCCCGATGAGGTGGTTGCGATAGGGATATTGTCAACAATTGATATTTGATCAATATTGCCCTGGGGAAGTCCAACAGAAATGTTATTGATAAGGGCGACATCCTGATAAAATGAGGTTTCCTGAGCACAGACTTCAAAGGAAAAATGAAGGATCAAGGCTAATGCAAATAGAATTCTATACATATTGATTTGGTTAAAGTTCGATGACAAAAATTTGCATGGTGGGAGTATTTCCGTCTTTGGAAACCATTCGGTTATAAGCTATTTTACGTCCGTCGTGGGACCAAACCGGATTTTTAGGTGGATTTTGTGTCGGTTTCGTCAGGACAGTATTTTTTCCGCCTTCAATATTTAACCCCACCAAAGAATTCTGCCATACATACACCAATCTATGGTCTTTGGGGTGCCAGCGAATACCGCCTTGCACGTCCGAGTCAAGAAAAGTACGTTGTATGGCCTCGCCGCCCCAAGGGGATATAGTGAATATCTGTTTAATATTGTGGTCATCTTTGGCAATATAGGCAAGCATACTCCCCCCGTAGGAGGAACGGACAATGCCTTCGCAACCAGGATATTTGCTATTGGCAGTGAAGGTTAATCTTCGTTGACGGGTACCTTTAGGGGGAGCTGGCAAATTGGTTTCGGTACCTTCAAGGGCAGCCTGTCCTGGAATGCTAATATCTTCTGGGATATCCACTATATAAACCTCATCTACCTGTTCCCCATTTTTACTTAATGTAGTGCCTATAAAGGCCCTTGCCCTTTGGGTAGCGCCATCGGATTTCAGGTAGCCGGAACTTCCCACCCAGCTGTCACCTGCCGCTCTACTTATTTCATCAGATCCGGGAACGGGATTTGGTACTACTTTTACCACTACCGTACTAAACCATTCCCCAGAAAAATTCTCACCGTCTTGGGATTCGGTAACGGTTACTGGATGATCTTTTTTGGAAACCCCTATGGTTCTAAGATTATGGGTAAGGCCAGTAGAGTCTTCCAGTTTTTTCATAATGGCGTCGTTATAAGTATAACCTATCCATTTTCCGTCGCCACTAAATTCATGTCTATGGGTACCCCCGCGTAAAGCTCCCACCGTAAACGGGAAGGAAATGTCCCTAGCATCCATAAAAATGGGCTTTCCAGGTTGGTCATCCTTTATGATTACTCCGGTCCGTCTCCATTGTTCATAAGGTTTGTCCGGGGTGCAATTTAATAATCCATGTATAAAAACCACCTCATTGTTGGTATGGCTATAGCTTACAGCTCCCACGCCGGGACCATAGGCCCTGTTTTGTTGCAGTTCGTACAAAACCACTTTTTCGCCGGTTTCAACATGTACCTTTTCAATCTTACCATTGGCCCCAATACCACCGGCCTCGGTTCGGGTGTCATATACCAGCCATTTATCGTCCGGGGAAAAATTGTCGTTGTTGTCCAGGTCATGGTTATAAGTGAAATCCTGGGTAATCTGCTTTTCCATTTTATAATTGTCTTTTCCACAAGCACTAAAAAGTATGGGTGTCATGAAGAGAAGGAGCATTGGTTTACTTTCTAAATTTAATTTCATGAGCTTTTTTTGGGTATCCATACCATTTTACTTGTTTCTATTATATTCAATTTTCAATCCATTGTTTGAGGAGCGCTTATAACCCCTAAATATCGGCCCATCCAATAGGGGAGCAGCCAAATGTCGCCTGCAGAATACTCTTGTGTGCCATTACTTCCTCCGTCCAGGGTAAACATATTTCCGTTATGTCTTTGCACACGACGCTCATCGGGAGGTAACACCTCTGCCGTTGTCTGTTCCCTAAAATTAGGTGCTATAAACGTAATATCTTTTCTATGGCTGTTCATGACCTCCCAAGCAACCATATCCATTGGGTGCTCCCTAAGGTACCAGGCCGCTTCCTCCAAATCGAACTCTTGGGTCCCTGTTAGGGCCGTCATAATATTCCAGGCACCTTCTTTTTCGGGCCTTTCAATTTCCCAGTGGTCAATTATAGCTTCCTTGAATTTTGTTTTTAAAGTGTCGTTAAAGGCATATCTATATAAGCCCCAATAGCCTACAAAGTACATTTCATCATCGGAATGGTTCCAGGATTCGGATAACATCTTGCTCCAATCATCGGCATCGTCCGGAGCCATGGCAACATCTTTCATGGGCCACATTAGATTGTCCAAATACCCGTGGTTATCCATTAGATCAAACGCTTTTTCCTTGTATTTTTCCTTACCAGTAAAATGATATGCCGTTTGCAGCATGCCTATAATATTGGAAGCATTTATTTTTCGGTCTCCCACCATTTTTGGTCGGGCATTTACATATTCTGGGTTCCAACGGCCCCATGTAGTGGGTTTGCCATCATAGTCTACCATATACAGGTCATTTCTTACAATATGGCTCATCAGGGTATCTATAAGGACTATGGCACGATCTTTAAGGTCGTTGTCCATAATTTCCGCCATAGCGCCATAGGCAAAAATGTGGCCAATGGCCTCATCGCTACTGGTAGTTGATTTCCAATCCCATTCCGGATCACTGCTATGCTGCCATCGGTCTGGGTCGTGCAATTGATTTATATATCCACTTCGCTCAAAGGATCTGGAAGGAAATCCGGGGACAGGATTAATGCTGAACAACCTTTCCATAGCGTCCATAGATTCCCTACAGTTTTGAAGGACATCTTCGGATTTGGTTACGGCATAGCGAAAAACCTGTCCAGCCAGGTACATAGTAGTCCATAGTCCGTCGTTATCGGAATCCGAGAGTCGGCCCGTATCAAAATTCCCATTGTCCATATCTACTAGGGTTGCATTGAACCCCAGTCTTATATGTCTGTTCCTTACCTGTTTTTCATAATATTGAGCCTTTTCATAAAGGGTCATTTCCTCAAAGACTATTTGACCCAGACCGGTATCCGTCAATATAAGGATGGAACCATCGGTACCTTTGGAAATATGTTTCACATTATTGCTGGGCATCCAACGTTTTCCATAGTAGTAACTAAATTTACCATCCTCTTTAAGCTTAAAGGCACCTTTGGTAGATCCAAACCAGAGATGTCCGTCAATGAGGTCTACATAATTGATTTCCGTCCAGGGCAATTTTATCTTTTTATCCCCAATTTGTTTTCCGGAAGTGGCATCCACTTCAAGATATCCATCCAAGGTGGTCAATATCAATGTATTGTCCACAAGGGCAAAGGAGGTAAAATTACTCCCTTCATAGACAGTTTTTAGGTTTGTATCTTTTGGATTGAAGGAGGTAACGGATTTTTCTCCCAAAATCCAGAAGGAATTGGTTTTTTGGTCGAATTTGATGGAAATGGTTTTATCCTTGGATAGGGCGCCCTGCCAACCAGGGTTATTTTTGGAAACATATTGTAGCGATTGTCCATCGCTGATCAAGAAATCGAAATCGGTTCCGGCAGCAAAAATATTCGCTTTTGGAAGGTTGTGTTTTAGGTATAGGCTTCCCGCCCAGGCGTTGCCGAGTACCGCCTCGTCATCCAAGTATACAAACTGGTCTTGATAGACGGTCATTGCGGAAATATTCTTATCGGTCAGCGGGCGGTAGGTTTTATCTTGTAAGAGAACTCCAGGATACAGGAACTGCCCATCGTGGGTACGTAAAATTCCGTCCGACGAGGAAACCTGAATAACCTCATTACGGTCCATATAAGCTTCGAACAGTAACTGGTCATCCTCCTGTTTGTCATATTTAATGCTGTAATCCTGCAGATAGGGAACATCCTTATAAACGGGCAAGGATGTGGTGGCGGTTTCCCCTTTCGGAGCTTCTGAACAGGATATGCCTATGACGAGTAAGATGAATAATAAATTTCGAAAGCTTTTTCTCATGTCAATATATTTTTGGTTGTAATAGATCAGGTGGTCTGTAAGGAAATCATTAATAGGTATATACCAAATAAAGGTATTACAGCCCTGTACAAATAAACCTTATTTGAATGTATTGGACTTCCTATATTTTACATGATTTGCATCATATATTGACTTTATAATTCATTTCTTCTTTTATTTTCAAATAAAATGTTAGAATAATTGAAATTTTAGAAGTGACCGATTATGTGGGTTAGGGTTGATGTAATAATTTGAAAATGGGTTAATGGGTTAATGTGGAAATGTACCAATGGGGTAATGAATCAATTTGATAATGTGGTGATTTGATGATTTGAAAATGGTTAATGTAGTGATGGGTTAATTTGAAAATGTACCAATAGGGTAATGAATCAATTTGGAAATTATTTAATTTGAGAATGAGTTAATTTGGAAATAGGGATTTGGTTGGTGCCAATTTCGGTGGCTGAGCCTGCCCGTTCCGTTCAGGCGGGCGTAGCCGAAGCCACAACGACTTGGGACGATTAAATTTGTTAGTCTGAGTACTTCTCGATACAATTTTATTACGCTGAGCTGCATAAAATCACCTACCTGCCGGTAGGCAGGCTCGAAGTGACGACTTTCAACTTTTAAACATTGAACATTAAACATTAAACAGTCAATTGGTATTGTTCACTGTAAGAAGCAGATTGCCGCGCTGCACCTGCCAGACGGCAAGGCAGGCCTACCTATCGGTAGGTAAACTCGCAATGACGACAGTTGACAATGTTGAAGACACAAACTATTGCCCATTGGCTAATGGCTTTTGCCTAAGGACCACTGTGTACTAACAATCACTAAGGTACACCCCAACGGCGAGTCCGCCTTCCGAGGTTTCCTTGTATTTGGTGCTCATATCCTTGGCGGTTTCCCACATAGTATTTACCACCTTGTCCAACGGCACTTTTGCATTGGCCGGGTCGGAGTCCAACGCCAGTTCTGCTGCATTGATGGCTTTTATGGCGCCCATGCAGTTGCGCTCTATACAAGGTATTTGAACCAAACCGCCTATGGGGTCGCAGGTAAGGCCCAAATGGTGCTCCATGGCAATCTCTGCCGCCATGAGTACTTGCTCCGGGCTCCCGCCCATTAGTTCTGTCAGCGCAGCTGCGGCCATGGCAGAAGATACGCCAATTTCGGCCTGACAACCGCCCATGGCCGCGGAAATGGTAGCTCCCTTTTTAAAAATACTGCCAATTTCGCCCGCAACTAAGAGGAATTGCTTAATGTGTTCAAAATTGGCCTCATGGTTTTCTATGACCATATAGTACATAAGTACGGCCGGTATTACCCCCGCACTGCCATTGGTAGGGGCAGTGACTACTCTGCCCAGCGAAGCATTTACCTCATTGACACTAAGGGCGAAGCAGCTTACCCATTTGAGGATGGAACGGAATTTAACTTCGGTCTTTCTTATGGTAAGCAACCATTCCTGGGGATTGGAATAGGGGAGGTCCCCTTTTAATTTTAAGTGGGTATCATAGGCCCTTCGCCGTACATGGAGTCCGCCGGGAAGGGTTCCTTCGGTATGGCAGCCTATGTACATACACTCCAACATGGTGTCCCAAATATGTTGTAGGCCTTGGTCTATTTCAGCATCGGAGCGCAAGGAACGTTCATTTTCCAATACCAATTGGGAAATGGTTTTGCTTTCCTTTTTACAGGCGACCAATAGGTCCGCTCCCTTTTCAATGGGGTAGGGGAAGGCCTTAAAAACTTCCATTTTCTTTTTGGAACGTTTAAGTTCTTCCTTCACGACAAAGCCTCCGCCAATGGAATAATAGGTTTCCTTTATTTGTTTGCCATTGGCCAAGCTGGCCCTAAAGGTCATTCCATTGGCATGAAAGGGCAAAAATTCTTTCTTAAATATAATATCCACTTTGGGATCGAAAGGAATTTCTTTGGAATTGTTTAAAAGCAGCTTGTTACTTTCTTGAATCCCTTTAATTATACCGTCTATATTTTCTATGGGGATGGTGACGGGGTCCGCCCCCGTAAGGCCCAACATAATGGCTAGATCTGTGGCATGGCCCTTTCCGGTGAGCGAGAGGGAACCATATATATCTACTTGGATATGCGTAAGGGAATCGAATAGCTTTTTTTCCAGTAGTTCGCCAATAAAGCGCTCTGCAGCCCGCCAGGGGCCCAAGGTATGTGAGCTGGAGGGTCCGACGCCAATTTTGAGCATGTCGAAAACACTAATGCATTCCATTTTTCAGCAGGTTATATTTTTAGGGTAAATATAAGATTATCTATTGGGAAATGAAGTGGCGATTATTAGCAAGTGTTAGGGCATTGTGGACGGAATAGCCAAAAGCCAGAAGGCAAAAGCCAAAAGCGAAGAGTAAAGAAAAAAGAGAAAAGATGGATGGGTTTATGTGGAAATGTACCAATGAATCAATGTATTAATAAATCAATGTGGAAATGGGTTAATGAATGAATTTGATAATGTGTTGATTTGATAATTTGTAGAAGGGGTAATGTGGAAATGTACCAATTGATTAATGTAGCAATGTATTAATAAATCAATGTGGAAATGGGTTAATGTAAAAATGTATCAATGCGGAAATGTACCAATGTGATAATGTAGCAATGGGGTAATGAATTAATTTGATAATAAGGTAATTAGATAATTTGAAGATGAATCGATTTGGGATTTGAACTTGAAACAAGAAACCAGAAACCTTAAAAATAAGGCCTTAGTCCAAATTCCTGTCTATAGATTCTCAATACTCAATTCTGATTACTAATAACCTCATTCTCACTTCATTCCTTGATCTTTAGGCTTCTGGAAGGTTCCCGTCCATACCCTTGTATCAGAATGGAGTCTTTTGTAACACGGACCTTGGCGAAGGCGGAGGTGCTTTGGGTGTCTACCATTCCCTTAAAGGTTAGGTAGTGTACCCCATGGCGTTCGGCATAATCGCCGTTGTGGTTATGGCCGTTGAAATAGAATTTCACATTGGGGTATTGGTCTATAAGGGCAAGAAATTGCGGACTGTTCCATAATCTGTGCACCTTATCTTCCCCTAGCACAGGAAAATGACAATAAAATCCGACGTTTTCCTTATTCTTTTGGGCCAATATCAATTCGCTTTCCACCCATTTTAGTTGTTCATGACTTAGGCCTCCGTTCCAGGTTTGTAGGTTGGGCGGATTGGATTTTGACAGCAGGTTGTACAAGGAATCGGTTTGTGCTATCTTTTTAGCAGAAATGGCGCCCTGATAACTTAGGTCGTTCCCATCTAGGACAATGAATCGCCAATTTTGTTCCGCAAAACTGTAATACCGTTGTTTCAGGTTCATTTTCCCGGGCACCAGTGGTTTTAGGGAATCGGCAACACTAAAATCGTGATTGCCCAATACTTGGAATTTTTTGGTTTTTAAAGTGTTCCAGATCGGTCCAACGGTGTCAAAGCTGCTAAAATCCCGATCAATAAAGTCGCCCAAATGAATGGCATAATCCAAAGGCGAGCTGTTAAGGCTATCTACTGCATTTTGCAGTTTTACAGGCGAGTTTTTATAAAATCGGGAGGGAGTGGATTCGCAATGGCAATACTGGCAGTCGGCCACAATTCCAATGGCCAATTCTTGGTTTGGTTCGGTTTTAGGGTCTTTTGTACCACAACCTACGAGGGTTGCCAAAACTAGGATGAATTTAATTTTTTGCAGTTGGGCCATAGGGTAGTGGTGTTCTTTTGGATTTGATTCTTGAAATCAAATATAGTTGTTTTTGGATTTAGGAAGATTAAGGGAGGGGTGTGTGTCAATTTGAAAATGGGTTGATTTGATAATGTACCAATCTGATAATGTAGAAATGGCGGAATAGCCAAAAGCCAGAAGGCAAAAGCCAAAAGAGAAGAGTAGAGAAAAAAGAGAAAAGATGGCTGGGTTAATGAGAAAATGTACCAATGTGGTAATGAAGCAATGACGTAATAGCCAAAAGCCAGAAGGCAAAAGCCAAAAGCGAAGAGTAAAGAAAAAAGAAAAAAGAGAAAAGACAGATGGGTTAATGTGGAAATAGTTTAATTTGAAAATGTACCGATGGTTTAATGTACTAATGGGTTGATAGGTTAGATTTTCGGAAGAATTCGTCATTGCGAGGTGACGAAGCAATCTCTACATGGAATGAACAGATTGCCACGCTTCGCCCGCCTGACGGCTGGGCAGGCCTCTCTAGCGGCTAGGCCAGCTCCAAGTGACGACAATAAAGGCTCCTCCCTTGTGACGAAGGGAGGTGGATTCGCCATAAGCGAAGACGGAGAGTTTTGAAAGCCCAGGTCCTTGGTACAGGATAAAAGGTAGGGTAGTGGTTGAATGAGAAAATGTACCAATGTGGTAATGAAGCAATGACGTAATAGCCAAAAGCCAGAAGGCAAAAGCCAAAAGCGAAGAGTAAAGAAAAAAGAGAAAATAGAAAAGATAGATGGGTTAATGTGGAAATGAATTAATTTGAAAATGAGGCAATGTGGAAATTTGAAAATGAACGAATTGTCTAATGTGGAAAGTAGAATGAAGCATTATAAATGTTCTCTATAAATTATGAGGTCTCTTCCGATAGTTGTCGTGATGCCCTTACAATGACGAAATTAAGGGCTCCTTCCCTTGGTTAAGGGAAGGTGGATTCTCCGCCAGCAGCGGAGGAGACGGAAGGGATTGAAAACGTAGGCCTAGGTATGGGATAGTGGATAGGTGATAGGAGGAGAAATGCTCAATGAGCTTCTGTCAAAAACCCACCCCCTGCCTGCGGCAGGCAGGCTAACCTCCCGCTAAAAGGCGGACAGGCTCTCTCAAGAGGGGAATTGTTTAGGTGCTAATATTGTATTTATGAAAGAATTATTCCCCCTCCCAGGGAGGGGGTTAGAGGGAGGACTTTTTACTTTATTTGTTGCTAATTGTTAACGGACAAGAAGCAGATTGCCACGCAGGCTACCCCTTCCGACTTCTCCTACGTAGAAGCCACCTTCCCCTGCCTAGGGGAAGGAGCATCTAGTTATATAACTTTCAAAAAAAGTCTTTAGTTTAGGTTCTTGATTCTTCCAAGCCTCAATCTCTGTGTCCTTCATATGGTGGCTGAGCCTGCCCGTTCCGTTCAGGCGGGCGTAGCCGAAGCCACAAGTTCTTGAACATTAAACTGTTCATTGCTAATTGTTGATTGTTCACTGTAAGAAGCAGATTGCCACGCTTTGTTCGCAATGACGACAATTAACAATGTTGAACAAACAAACTATTGGCTTTTGGCTAATGGCTTTTGGCTGAGGAAAACTGTCCTTTGTTCTTTGTTCACCGTTTGAGCCACTGACCACTGACCACTAACTACTGTACAATGTAAGAAGCAGATTGCCACCCAGGCTGCCCCTTCAGTCCCCTCCTGCGTCGAAGCAGCCTTGTCCTCCCGCAGAAAACGCCGGACATGCCTAACCAGGGGAAGGAGCAGCTAGTTAAATAACTTTCAAAAAAAGTCTTAAGTCTAGGTTCTTGCAACTAGATTCTAAGTTCTTCTTCTCACTACCCAATACCCAATCGCCACATTGAACTTTATAACATTGGACTTTCAACTAAAAAAAGCATTAGTGATTGCAATGGATAGCTCCCAAAAGGGGACCTTGGGAGGGACAATTTTGGGACTGGGAATGGAAAGCACGACCCCTTGGCATATTTTCGCCAAGGGGGAATGCCCAAAAAAACAGAATGAACTGCAATTCTTGGTGAATTTGGAGGAGGGTTCTGACAGCTTGTCATATTTTTTGTCATGGCACAATCATTGACTTAATAGACCCGAGTGCTAAAAAGATTTTTCAACACAGTAAATATATAAACATGAGTAAAATTATTGGAATAGATTTAGGAACAACAAACTCTTGCGTTTCGGTTATGGAGGGTAACGAAGCTGTTGTAATCCCAAACGCAGAAGGTAAGAGAACTACTCCATCTGTCATTGCTTTTGTAGAGGGTGGCGAGATCAAGGTTGGAGATCCTGCCAAAAGACAGGCAGTTACAAATCCAAACAAAACCATTTATTCCATAAAACGTTTTATGGGAAATAAATTCTCCGAGTCCAGTAAGGAAGCCGAAAGGGTACCTTATAAAGTGGTTAAGGGAGATAACGATACCCCAAGGGTAGATATAGACGGACGTTTGTATTCTCCTCAGGAACTTTCGGCAATGATACTTCAGAAAATGAAGAAGACTGCCGAGGATTATTTGGGACAGACTGTTAGTAGAGCGGTAATTACCGTACCTGCCTACTTTAACGATGCGCAAAGACAAGCAACCAAGGAGGCCGGTGAAATTGCCGGACTTACCGTAGAAAGAATTATAAACGAGCCTACCGCAGCCTCTTTGGCCTACGGTATGGACAAGAAGGATACAGATCAGAAAATAGTAGTTTTCGATTTTGGTGGAGGAACACATGATGTTTCCATCTTGGAATTGGGAGACGGTGTTTTTGAAGTATTGGCTACCGATGGGGATACCCACTTGGGTGGTGATGACGTGGATCAAAAAATAATCGATTGGTTGGCCGATGAGTTCAACAAGGAAGAAGGAATAGATCTACGTAAGGATGCCATGGCATTGCAACGTTTGAGAGAGGCTGCAGAAAAGGCCAAGATTGAGTTGTCGTCTTCTGCACAGACCGAAATTAACCTTCCATACGTAACCGCTACGGCTTCAGGACCTAAGCATTTGGTACGTTCATTGACCAAAGCCAAGTTTGAGCAATTGATAGATGATTTGGTAAAACGTACTATTGAGCCTTGTGCCACTGCCTTAAAAGCGGCCGGTCTAAGCAAAAGCGATATTGATGAGATTATTTTGGTTGGTGGTTCTACCAGGATTCCTGCCGTACAGGATGCGGTTGAGAAGTTCTTTGGCAAGAAACCTTCCAAAGGGGTAAACCCAGATGAGGTGGTTGCCGTAGGTGCCGCTATACAAGGTGGGGTATTGACAGGAGATGTAAAAGACGTTCTTTTATTGGATGTTACACCACTTTCCTTAGGTATTGAAACTATGGGTAGCGTAATGACCAAATTGATCGAGGCCAATACGACTATCCCTACCAAAAAATCGCAGATTTTTTCTACAGCTGCTGACAATCAGCCATCTGTTGAGATCCACGTATTGCAGGGAGAGCGCCCAATGGCAAAGGATAACAAGACAATAGGCCGTTTCCATTTGGATGGTATTCCACCAGCGCAAAGGGGAACCCCACAGATTGAAGTTACCTTTGATATAGATGCCAATGGTATTATAAAAGTATCGGCTACCGATAAGGCTACCAACAAAACGCAGGATATTAGAATTGAAGCTTCTTCAGGATTGACAGAGGAAGAGATCAAGAAAATGAAAGCGGAAGCGGAAGCCAATGCAGAAGCGGATAAAGTAGCTAAGGAAACTGCCGATAAATTGAACGAGGCCGATGGAATGATCTTCCAGACCGAGAAGCAATTGACCGAGTTTGGCGATAAATTATCTGCGGATAAGAAGAAGCCGATCGAGGATGCCCTGGCAGAGCTTAAAAAGGCCCATGAAGCCAAAGATTTGGCTTTGATTACTCCAGCTTTGGAAAAAATCAACGAGGCTTGGAAAGTAGCTTCTGAGGAAATGTACAAGGCCCAGGCCGAAGCACAGCAAGGTGCTCCTGCAGGTGGCGCTGATACTGCATCTTCAAACGGAGAGTCTAAAGAGGCCGATAACGTTGAGGACGTAGATTTCGAGGAAGTGAAATAAGGACTTCCCTTACTATAAACAAACCCCTATCAAAGCAATTTGATGGGGGTTTTTGTTTTATGTGGTTATAGCCAAGAGCCAAGAGCCAAGAGCCAAAAGTGAAGAGCCAAGAGGCAAAAGCCAAAAGCGAAGAGTAAAGAAAAAAGAGAATAGATAAATGGGATAATGTGAAAATTTACCAATGGGTCAATGTGGAAATGATGGGATAGCCAAAAGCCAGAAGGCAAAAGGCAAAAGTGAAGAGAAGAGAGAAAAGAGAAAAGATTAATGGGATAATGTGAAAATGTATCAATGGAGTAATGAATCAATGTATCAATTAGATGATTTGGAGATTTGGAAATTTGATAATGAGTTAATGTGGTAATGTGAAAATGAACGAATTGTCTAATGTGGAAAGTAGAATGATGCATTATAAATGTTTTCTATAAATTATGAGGTCTCTTTCGATAGTTGTCGTGATGCCCTTACAATGACGAAATTAAGGGCTCCTTCCCTTGGTTAAGGGAAGGTGGATTCTCCGCCAGCAGCGGAGGAGACGG
>NZ_FQUX01000010.1:111292-178777 GCF_900129275.1 Arenibacter palladensis
ATTAACAATGTTGAACAAACAAACTATTGGCTTTTGGCTAATGGCTTTTGGCTGAGGAAAACTGTCCTTTGTTCTTTGTTCACCGTTTGAGCCACCGACCACTGACCACTAACTACTGTACACTGTAAAAAGCAGATTGCCACCTAGGCTACCCCTTCCATCTTCTCCTGCGTCGAAGCCACCTTCCCCAAGGAAGGAGCACCTAGTGATATAACTTTTAGTACAAGACTTTAGTCTAGTCTCTAGGTTCCAGATTCTAGCTTCTAACTACATAATACCAACTTTGAACAATTCAACATTATAACACCTTTCTACTTCTCGATACAATTTTATTTCGCTGCGCTACATAAAATCACCTACCTGCCGGTAGGCAGGCTCGAAGTGACGGGCATTAAACTTTGAACTTTAAACTTTAAAACTGTTCATTGCTAATTGTTAATTGTACATTGATCAATTATCACTCCCATACCCATAACCATAGCCATAATTATAACCTTTGGCCTTGCCATTGCCCACACCGTTGACCACATAGGCCATGTTTTTAAGCTTTTTGGTCTTGTGCAGGTTTTTGGAGAATTCCAAGAGGCGCTTGTCCGTTAGGCCAGAGCGGGTTACAAAGACCGTGGCATCGGCGAATTTGGAGATCAGGAGGGTGTCCGTTACCAACATGGTTGGGGCGGTATCCACTATAATATAATCGAACTCCTTTTTGGCCGCGGTGATGAACTTTTCAAAGGCAGAACCGGACAGGAGCTTGGGTGTATTAGGGGATATGGAACCCCCAAAGCAAATTTGCAAGCTAGGATTGTCCGCGCCACTGGCTACGACACAATCTTTCCAATTCATGCCTGGATCGTATAGGTAGTCGGACAGACCTTTGTGATTGACACTGATGTTATAAAAGTTGTGCAATTGCGGATTGCGCAGATCGGCTCCAATGAGCAATACCTTTTTGTTAAGACTGGCATAGGCCAGGGACAGGTTGTGGGCTAACATGGTCTTGCCTTCGCCCTTAATGGAGGAGGTTACCATGACCACTTGCCCCAAACCATTGTCCTTCTCTTCCAAAAGATAATTTACATTGGTACTTAAGATCCGAAACGACTCTGCCATAATGGAACGGTCGTTCAATTCCAATTTCTTTTTTACGTCCTTAAAGAACGGAATTTCACCCACCACGGGGATATCGGTGGTTACTTTTTCTATATCGTTACGATCGTGTATTTTGGTATCCAGGGTAAAGCGGATATAGAGCACGGCAAAGGGCAGGAACATGCCCGCCAGTAAGGACAGCGCATAGACCATGGTCTTTTTGGGAGATACCGGAATGTCATTGGTTAGTCCGTAGTCTACCACCTTAACCGTGGGCGCGGTTACCGCATAGCTAATGGCAGCCTCTTCCCTTTTTTGTAACAAGAGTAAAAAAAGGTTTTCCTTAATGCTCTGTTGGCGTTCTATGGAGCGCAGCATTTTTTCCTTTTCCGGCAATCTGGAAAATACGGATCCCGCCCGGCTTTCTTCCAGTTTCAATTGCCGGAGCGAATTTCTTAATTGGGTACCGTAGATGTTCACGGATTTTATAATGTTGACCTTGGCGCGCTCCAATTGGCCGTTCAGATTTTGTAGGGTAGGGTGGTTAGCACCCACGGTGGGCAGGAGTTTTTCCCGTTCCAGGGCCATTTCGTTATAGCCTGCTACCAAGTTGTTAAGACTGGCGTTCTCAATCCCAATATTGGCGGGCAAAAGGCCGTAATCACTTTGGTTGATGACCGTTTCCTTTAGGATATCCGATATGGAAATCTGGTTCTCAAGTTTAATCACCTCTTCCTCGGTCTCTGACTTTCGCTGTAGGCTCATGCCTGCGTCTGCCTCAATATAGGAGAGGTTGTTGGAACGCTTAAAGCTTTCCTTGCCGCCTTCAATGGAATCCAGTTCCTGACTTAGGTAGAGGAAGCGTTCGTCTATAAAGTTCAGGGTACGCTGGCTTACCAATTGGCGGTCCAGGATCCCGTCCTGATTAAACTTTTCTATTAGGGTATTTAAAATGGCCTCGTTGAGGTCCATACTTTCACTTTCCAAAGTAAGTGATAGAATCTCACTATCCTTGCTGGTGGAAATTACCTGCAAATCCCTAGCTAATATTAGTACTGTACTTTTAAAGGGGTTTAACACGGCTTTATAGGTAATACCTTCGTAAAAGACAGGGTCTATACCCTCCACCATTTTAATGCTAAAGGGAAGGCCTTCCGTAGGCTGTTCCGGTTCGTTTAGATTGGGCGTATAAGTATTTTCATCTACATCGGTGATTGTGATTCCCATTTCACCTAATTCGATTATATAAGGTTTTGGTGCTCTAATACTATCTGCCGCTATATGTTTAGTAATCTGGAAGGGCGGGGCCCAGATGCGTCTGGTTTTTACATTACCCACTTCGTAGAAGGAAATATCCAGGTGCAATTCATTGACCACTTGCGAAAGGATGCGGTAGGATTTTAAAATTTCAATCTCATTATCTAAATTGACCTTGGAGCCACCACCCAACAGGGAGAGCGCGCTGGAAGCTATATCTAATTCCTGGGTTTCGTCTACTATTTTAATTTTGGCTGTTGATTGGTATTTGATAGGGGCATAACGTAAATATGCAACGCCCAATCCCATGCAGATAAATGTGGTCAAAATAAACCATGGCCAATACCGCATATATTTCTGAATTATTTCCTTGAGCTTGAAAGATGTATCATCTTCACTTGTATAAATCAATTTATAATCTTCTTGCATATGATGGTATATCTTAAATATTTATTTTGGGTAATTATATTTTTAATATTTGTTCTAAAACTTCTTAGCTGGCAAATTTAATATTTAAAGTCTTGTGGCAATGACCTAATGTCGTTTTCCCATGGGTATTTATTTCTTTAAAATACCCCGACCCAATATTTTAAAACAAATCACTTCCAAAATAAATTTTGGAGTGGATATCAGGTTTCGCCTTGCCAAACGCCTAGGTTCCTTAAAAAAGCGGGGCAGCCACTCCAAGCCTAATTTAATCCAAAACTTATTCGGGCGCTTTACGGTACCGGCATAAAAATCGAAAACCGCACCAATGGAACATATAATCTCAGCATTTAAGTCATCTTTATATTGGTACACCCATTTTTCCTGTTTAGGTGCGGTCATGCCTACAAATATAATTTCAGGCCTAAAAGAATTTGCTTTTTGGCACATAATGTTGCTTTCTTTAGTTGAAAAGACTGGTTTGAATGGGGGTGAAAATGTGTTAACCTTAACATTAGGAAACTCTTGTGCAAGTTTTTGAGTTATTGCGTTCAAGGTTTTTTTTGATGCCCCAAGAAAGAAACAAGAACCTTTTTTGCTTTCTAAGTACTGCATAGCATAAATAAAAATATCATAACCCGCAATTTTATGGATTTTTTGCCCATTGATAACTTTTGCTGCCCATACAATTCCTATTCCATCTGGTAATAACACCGTAGACTCTCTTAAAGCTGATTCAAAAACTTTATCCTGTTTAGATATACAATAACTATGGGGGTTGATAGTGTTTATAATTGTTTTTTTCTTGACAGGTAGTAGCGGGTAGTCTAGTGTAATAGTGTGACCTAATAGTTTCATTTATACCAATTCTTGCATTATTTTAGAAAATCGAGATTCAAATACCTCCAAAGTAAAATGTTCTTCATAATGCTTTCTACCAGCTTCTCCCATCTTTACTCTTAATTCTGGATTCAATATAAGCACTTCCAATTTATTGGCTAGGGCTTCAGCATCTTGGCGCTGTACTAAAAAGCCTGTCTTACCATCTACAACAATATCCGGTATTCCCCCCTCATAAGTGGACACAACCGGTAATGCAAACTGCATTGCCTCCAGATTAACTAGCCCGAACGTTTCATTATAAGTTGGAAATACAAAAACATCGGCTTGAGAATAAGCCTTTTCTTTTTCCACACCATATTTTCGACCTGCGTAATAAACACAATTGTTTATCCCAAATTCAATCACCTTTTCTTGAAACTTCCCTACGGTAATATCACCTTCACTACCGATAAAAGTACAATGAAAAGGCAACTGTTTGGCTTGTAATAGTTGACAGGCTTTTAACAGTATAAAAACCCCTTTGGATTCTAGTAGGTTGGACAAAAATAAAATTTGAACCTTCTCATTAACACTTTTAAGGGTTAAATTTTTGAATTTATTTTCAGGTATACCATTAGCACAATAGTGCACCTGTTTAATAGGGACATACTTTTTAATATCGCTATATAAGTGTTTTGAAAGCAAAATAACCTCAGCATTTTTAAAGACCATTTTGTACAAGGCATTGTCCAACCAATTATCTTGTTTTTCTGCAATTCCTTTATTATGAAAATGGAACACTATCTTTTTGCCGAATGACCTAACTAGCATGACTATTAAAGCATCTTTGTAAAACCCTGGACCCGATGCGGTTAAAGTTATATAGACCAAATTAGGCTTAAATCTTTTGATACTTGAAAAGGTTTGTCTCAAAATTTTAAAATACCGTTTCAATTTTAAAATACCGCCAAGCCCAATTTCATCAACACTTACCGACGTGCCCAAGTTAATATAATGAGTATCAAAGTAATCATTCACAGTAATACTTTCCATAATGTACTGCCCCACCATTGCTGCCCCGTGCACCGGAGGAGGATAATGAAGGACGAACAAGATTTTTCTGGTCTTTTTTTCTTTTTCCATTAACAATCCTTGATAAAGATCGATTAAATCATCATAAACTTTGGCCGTAGAAAAAAAGATGTCTGCTTTCCTTTTAGCGTTAGCCCCAAATAGGCTGCATTTTTCGTTATCCTCATATAACTCCCTTATATTCTTGGCCAAACCAATGGTATCACCAGGCTCTACCAATAAACCGTTTTCCTCATGATCAATAATGGCCGCCATAGCTCCCAAATTACTGGTAATTACAGGTTTTCCATGTTTCATTGCTCTGGTAATAACATTTGGGAAACCTTCATACCATTTACTAGGTACTACAACTATTTTGGATTGTTTGAATATCAAATCCAAATCCTTACCCGAAAGAAAGCCCTTCCACATTACATTGGCAGGTGAATTCACTTTAAGATGGGAATGGG
Source organism: Arenibacter palladensis (assembly GCF_900129275.1). Lineage (GTDB taxonomy): Bacteria > Bacteroidota > Bacteroidia > Flavobacteriales > Flavobacteriaceae > Arenibacter > Arenibacter palladensis. Next base: position 116,431 of record NZ_FQUX01000010.1, read on the forward strand.
AAGCCGTAAAATTACCAACAACCACAAAAGTAAGAGTTGGCAATAACCTTGCGGCCTTCAGAAATTCCGTTATGCCTTTTTCTTCGCTTAAGCGCCCAATAAAGGAAACATATTTCGATTCTAAAGCTTTATCTATTTTATAAATAGTGGGTGATAATCCAGGAACAATAAATAGTTTCTTTGGTGGAATCCCATTGTCAATAAATTTTTGTCTTTGAAATGCTGTCTGTACCATATAAGCATCCATGTTGGTCAAAAGCCCCCAAAGGGTACGAGCAAAAAAATTTCTGAGGGCATAACCAATACTTTTAGCGTAATTTTTTTCACAGTTTTTGGCAACACAATTAAATTCACGACCTACGGATAAACATTTTTCACAAACTTTGCCTTTGCCATCCATATGAAGACCAGTAGGGCAAAACAAGCGATAATTGGGGCAACGCATCACAATAGGAACACCTTTTCTTTTTATGGTTTTTATTATTGAAGGTGATATAAAGGGATATAGATTTTGAATTTGTACAATGTCCGGTTCAAAACTGGAAAGTAAATCCGTGATTTCCTGAATTGCTTTAGGATTATAAATCCCTAAAAAGAAAGCTGAGACTTTTTTTGAAAATGAATTGTTTATCACATCCGAAAATCGCCTATACCATTTTACGTCATGGCCATTAGCGATAAGCAAATTTTCTAGGGCCTCAGCGGCAAATTCTTCCCCACTTGTATTGCTGGCATAATTATTATGGATAAACAATATTTTCATAATTTAAATAATTTTGTAGGTGACTTAACTTTATAATTTTAATAATTCCCCCATTTCATAATCTATGGATGGCGGATCAAAAACACCAAATCCATTGCATGGATAAAAAGTCAGCTCCCCAAAAAATATTTTATTTTTTACAAAGTAAAAATCGACGCGTACATATTTAAATTCATTAGATAATATTTTAGATAATTCTATCATTTTATCTAATGACTCAGGTCTTGGAATGGTATTTTCAGAAGGAGGAAACCACAGTCCAAAAGGTAAGCGACTCCATTCCAAATCATAAAAATCTAAAGTGTGATTTTTAAATCTGTTTCTATCGGTTTGAATATACTTAGGTTCTCCGTGAAAACAATGAAACTTATAATCCACCAATGCCTGATTATTTTCATTTGAAAGTAATGCTTCACAAACAATTCTGGGCCTTACCTTCTTATAGACATACTCCCCCCACATTTCATAAAAATTACTTTTCAGCCATTTGTTCATGATTTTTTTAGATTTCGCAATATCTAATTTGTTTTTATCTTCACATATTATTTGCCATGCCGCTCCATGAGTAGCTTTAAGGATAAATTTATTAGGCAATTTGTCAAAATCAATTGCTTCAGTGTCTTCATAAACACCAAAGTTTTCTATTAAATACTCACTACCAATTTTTTCTTTTATATGTTCTCTAACTTCAAATTTATCGACTAAACGGGTATAGAATGGATTTCTATCATATAATTTGAGCCAATTGATCTTGGCAAAAAAAGTATTTGGTTTTTGTAATTTGATAAAACGTTTATAGGTGATGAAATATCTAATTTTTATATACAATACATCGTTGGTTATTTTTCTTAATATTACCAACAAAATACGCTTTAAACGAGTTGTCATTCTTTGACTCATAGATTAAATAAAATTTAGAAGCTTATTAATTTCCCCAAATCATAAACCATGGATGGGGATAGAATTTACCAAAGACGTTACACGAATAAAAAGTCAACTCACTTAGAATAATTCTTCTATTTATTTGGTATAGATCGAAAGGGGCAAATTTGAATTCTTTAGACAAAATATTAGTAATTTTTATCGGCGGTAAAATTTTTTATATTAACCGCAATCTTACGTTCTATAATAAATATTAGGCTTTTGACCATTTTTTAGAAAATTAGTTGAATCAATTTTTTATCATAAATTAGCAAAGAGAGCTTTTATCTTTTCATCAAACGTAAATGGCATTTTATTTTCACGAAGAGTTATAATACCATTAATAGTAGCTTCTTCCCTTGATAGCATATTTTTAATTTTACCGTGAAGTTCTTCTTCATTATACGGATCGAATAATAGGCCATTATTTTCCGTAATTAAGGAAGAAGCACCAGCTCTATCTGAACACAATACATTGCATCCACTCAATAAAGCTTCATTTACAACAGCACCAAACTGTTCAAATGTACTGGGGAGCACAAATAATTTTGCGATTGCATACCAGGAGAGAAGTTCATAACCCTCTTTACTATAAGTGAAATATACCTGTTGGGATATGTTAACTGCTCTAACAAGTTCTTGTAAATTGTTCATTAAAGGACCATCACCCACAATTACCAAAGCTGTAATTGGATCATTTAATTTGGAGAACACGTTAATTAAGACAGATAAATTTTTAAGTTCCACCAATCGGCCAACATATAGTATAACCTTTTTGTTTTCAATATTATACAATCCAATATTCTTCCTTGCGATATCTAAGCTTTTGGCTAAATCTTCTCTGAAAACTGAGTCCTTATGAATTATGGGAAGCTCCAATGTCTTAGGTTTTTGAGAAATATTATTTGCATACCAATGACAAACTTTTTTACTGGGAAATATAATTCCGTCTATATTTTTAGAAACGATATTTCTTACAATTGACCGCAGTCCTTTGCGTTTTATACAATTATCTAAACTATCATCACTAATGGTATATAATCTAAATTTTTTTTTGAAAAAAACATAATATAGAAAAACAATTATAGTAACCGGACAATATTCATTGCATATTACAATTTCGGGTTTTTCCTTCTTAAGGATAAAACCTAAGCCAAACCTAAAGGAGCGCCCACCAAATTCAAATCCCCTTTCTAAATAATTAATCGTAAAATTACATTTTGAATTTAAATAATTTTCACTAAAATGACTAAAGGAGTTATCGGCATGACTTTTATGGTCAAAGTAAAATTTTGCATTAAAAGTGTTATTTACTTCATTAAAAAAATCTATACGGTATGGAGCTAACCCCTTATGAAAAATCAAAACTTTCTGCTTCATCCAATCTATGGTTTTTATTATAGGATAGCGAGGACTAATGATTATTGGGATTCAACTTTTTTATTAATTTATCAATCACACGTCTGCTAATAGAGAATTTAGCTTTAAATTCCTTTGTTATCTGTTTATTTTCTTTTAAGTCTACTTGAAATAAAAAATTAGTGTTTTTGCCAGTATCTAAAGGAGTGTGGAACTTAATTGCCCCGGCAGCATTAGTAGCTTCCTCCGAAATTCCTATGTGATTAACTTTAGAGATGGTAGCAAATACGGTTATTAAATTGTATTTAAATTGATGGTAACACCAACGTATTGCCCAAGAATCTATTTTCCCTTTTATTTGGCTTTTTAACATGCCTGGCATATCAGAACCAATTTTAAAAAACTCAAATTGTTGCCTAAAGTCATACCTGAAAGATGAATAATCCGATACATTCCAATCTATATTAATCCATTTCTCTTTCCATGTTCCCCAACCCAGGGAAGAGGCTCTATGTCCAATGTAAAAATCCTGACAATAATTATTTAAACTCGGCAAATTCATTGAATATCCAGAAATTGACATAACCTTTGGAGAATCAATATAAAAGTCTAGTGCTTGATTCATGAAATTTAAGAAGTTGGGTGATGTAATTAAATCATCCTCCAGAACAATAACTTTTTCATGTTTATCCATCACTTCAGTTACACCTTCTATTATTGAATTTGCCAAACCTTTGTTCTTAATTGATTCTTTAATATAGATATTTTCAAAGCCTTTAATGGTGTGCAAATAGTCACGAACCTCTTGAATTTTATTTCTTCCATTATTTTCTTTTGCACCATCCGAGAAAATATATAATTCACTGTCAGATGCTAGATAATTTTGCTGTAAAGCCTCGACTGTTCGTATAGTTTCATTCAAACGATTATAGGTGAATAGTACAATGGGTGCTAATTTTTTCATTTGAATAAGTTTATTTTATGATATAATTTTGGAAACAACATTCTAACATATGCTTTTGCTACAAACATTATCCATTTTTTTCCCCAGAATTTCTTTCTAAATAATTTATATTCCTTAATATTTAATCCCAAAGGAGAATGAAATATTTGCCAACGGCGATTAATATTATTATCCGGATTGCACCAACCAGGAGGACCCACATGAGGTGGGCATGTAGCAATAAATGCTTTAGTTGTATAACAACTGAAACCCCTATTAATAGCCTGTAAACCATAATCGTTATCACCAATTCCATGCGTGTAATCATTGGAAAGATTACCAATTTCTTTAAATATTATATTTGGAACAAGTACAGCATTTCCATTAATAAACACACATTCCTGAAGTTTACCATTGGGAATAACTGGTTCATCATTGTTAAGGCGGCCACCATAAGAAAATTGAGTTGAATTTATTATAGCTCTACAGGCGCCGGTAACAACAACAGCCTTGTTGTCAATCGCTACCGCTTCTTCGTAAGTCATTAAAAGTTCGGACAATGCATTTTTGTCTAAAATGGTATCATCATTTAACCAAAGGTAAAAGTCATAATTGCTGGTACTGGCTGCAGTTCTCCATGCTAACCTCATACCTTGATTCCAATACAAGCTACCAGTTCCATGAATAATATTAACAACAGGAAATTTCTTTGTTACAGCATTACATGTCCCATCAGTAGAACCATCATCCACCAAAAAAACGTTAAGCTCCAATTTCTGAGGCAAACGGGATTTAAATAGTGCTTCTAGACATTCTAAGGTTTTCTGTACCCTATTATGGCAGGTTAATAGTACGGCTATAGTTCTTTTCATAAATAAAAATGAATGGTAAACTTAAATATAGTGGGAAGTTCATTAAAGGTTCACCTTGCAACAAGGTAAAAATGCCTAAAACAAAAATCCATGAATGAATTCTTTTATTTTTTAAAATTAAAACTGTGTAAAATAGGAGACTTAATATCCCCATTGAGGCAACAAAATTACTAAAACCGTTACCATGTCCTAAGGTTTCCTCCTTTAACCATGGATGGTCTGCATATCTGGTTTCTGAATGAAGTCCGTTGCCAATTAAAGGATGTTTTTTAATATAATGAATATCAAATAAAAAGGCACTAATTCGGTCTGGCGCAAATTCTCCTTTATCCCTATTTAAAGCCACCTCGAATTGATCGTTCATTTTTTCTTTTAAAAAGTCTGATTTTTCGTACGTTATAAAAGCAATTGTGCCAAACATAAGTAATATTGGAATTACCAATATTCCGTTTTTATTGGAGTATTCAATAAAAATGGTTACTAAACCAATTAAAAATAGAACTATGTAACCAGTCGTGCTATACGTTGTTAATAAAGCTAATAAAATTATAATGACCTTAAATTTATTATTTTCAACAAGCGACCTTATTTTTCCTATATAAAATAGAAAAACTAAGTTAATATAACATGCGAATGCTCCAGGCTCCCAGAACATTCCGGAGTTTCTTAAACCATCGCTAAGTTGATGGAATAACAAGATATTTCTTCCGGAATTATCTGAATAAAGTGCGGTGTTCTCTTTAATATAAATAGCTGGTATATCATTGCCAAAATAATTCCAGGCGTAACCAAATAAACTTACAAAACTTATTATAAAAATCAAGTTAAAATAGGCAAGCTTAAAATTGACTCCGATATATCTTATTACTATGTATCCTAAAGTCAGCTTCAAAAGAAACCCAATTGCACCGAAAATTGATACAAAACCAAGAAATAATTTTTGAAAAATGAAAATTGCTATGAAAAAGAGTAAGAATAGGTAAAAAGGTAGCCCTTTTTTTATATCGAAATATGTAAAATGTCTTAAAGATAGAATTAGTACCAACGTAGCCAGTGTAAAGCGAGAAAATTCATCATCAGTAGGACTAAAGAAAGGATTACCGCTAAATGCGACTAATAAGAATATATATAAATAAATAGTTAATATCTTCAGCTTTGTTTTCATTGTATTATTACTTGTGAGGTCTACATGATGATATTAACATGGTATTATTCAGGTCTTAAAGTCATTCTATTTCTCTTTAGTCATATAACCAATCAAAGACTATTTTTCAAATTATCAATTTACATTTGTTATTGATTAATAATATAACCTAATTTGTTAACATTATTTATTCCAAATACCATTTGCTTGATTATTAATTAGTTTGAAATATTGAATTGGAAATAGAATGATATTGGGGGCAATACAAATACTTGTAGCTATAATTACACCTTCAACCCCAAAGTGAAATTGTTTTACTAATATTATCGACAATGGTATATTCAATATAGCTCCAATTATAAATGAATACATATGTAATTTGACTTTGCCTGTTCCATTAATAAAGTAGTTGAAAGGGGAGTAGAACACAGATATAATAAAATAAATGGCCATACTAATGGTTAAAGACATCGGTACAATGACCATTTCCCCAATCCATAATTGGTAAAATTTGGGAGCAACAATAGTCATTATAACAATAAGAATTATGGTAGCTAATGTAAATTTTAATAAATTTTTCATTGATTTTTTTATCCAGTCAAATTCGGCCTTGGTGTAGGCTTCGGTTATACTGGACCAGTATGGGGTAAGTATCATGCTAAAAAACATGGATGATAAACTTAAATATTTATACGCAATGTTGTAAGGAACTACTGCTTTTGGATCAAATAACTGTGTAATAATAAAATTATCAGTGGAATATAAAATTATTACCGAGAATTGGATAATAAAAAAGGAGGCTCCTAATCCAAATATGTCTTTAAAATATTTGTTTTTCCAATATGCTATATTTGGGCGATACACTTTATATCTATTGGTAAATGCATTAAAATTAAGGAATAATAATATTAGAACAGGGAGAAAGGAAAATATGCTACCAAATATGAGTAGTGAACTATTAGCGGTTCTCGTTAGAAACCAAATAATCAATAAAGATAAAACTGCAGTTAAAAAACTAATTTTTCCCTGCATTGATGGTCTTTGGTCAGCTGTATAAATGGTTGTTATAAGTTTTACAATAAGTTGAATTCCGAAAGAGGCAAAAACAATTGTCATTAATATACGCAATTGTCCATTTTTGGAGTCTGCTGTGTTAAAAATATTGGCCCAGTCAAGAAAATAACTTGCAAACAAAGATGTTACTACAAAAATTAGACTAATGAGTCCAATTGTAAAATAAGCCGTGCTTACATAACCTTTAGCCAATTCTATATCTCCTTTTGCTTTCGCTTCGGCAAACTTATTTCTAAGTCCATGACCCAGTCCAATATCAAAAAACGTAAACCAAGCTATAAAAGAGCTCAAGGTAAGCCAAATACCATAATTTTCTGTATCTAAATAGGAAATTGTCAACGGCACCAATAAGAAATTGGCTGCGATATGGCCTCCCTTGTATATAATTGACCAAAACACATGTTTGGTTATATTTTTGGTACGTGCGCTACGTATTCCTAGGTTAGATTGTATTTTACCTATTAATTTTTTCAAATATCTATTTTAAATTATTGACATAAGCATATAATATTTCCAGTGTTTTCATATTTGTGCGATTGCAAAAGGAGTTAAAGTCTTATTTCTTTGAACTGCCCTTGGTTTTCCAAAAACCAATTGTAGGTGCCTTGAATCCCTTTTATCAAAGAAATCTTGGACTCCCAACCCAAGGCATTCATTTTGGAACTGTCCATCAATTTTCTTGGGGTGCCATCAGGTTTGCTACTGTCCCAAACAATCTTTCCGGTATGTCCAATGGCTTTTTGTATGGTCTCTGCCAGTTCCTTTATGGTGAGATCAGACCCCGTACCAACATTGTAGAGGTGTTTTGGTAATATGTTTTCCACGGCAAAAACCACCGCCTGCGCCATATCATCTACATGCAAAAACTCCCGCATGGGTGTACCGCTGCCCCATAGGGTGACCTCGGCATTATTATTCTTTTTGGCGTCGTGAAATTTACGTATCATGGCGGGCAATACATGGGAGGTCTTTAAATCAAAATTATCATATGGGCCGTACAGGTTGGTAGGCATAAGGCTTACAAAGTCCTTTCCAAATTGTTTTCTTATGGCTTCACAGGCTTTTACCCCGGCTATCTTGGCAATGGCATACCATTCGTTGGTAGTCTCCAAGGGCCCTGTTAACAAATATTCTTCTTTTAGCGGCTGGGGTGCCAGTTTGGGGTAAATACAGGAGCTCCCTAAAAAAATAAATTTTTGAACCTCATGTTCATGGGCCGCCTGGATCAAATTATTCTGTATCTGCAGGTTGTCCATAAGAAAGGGGTAGGGGAAGTCGTTGTTGGCCAAAATGCCACCCACCTTTGCCGCGGCATCTATTATGGCATCCGGTTTTTCGGAGGCTATAAATTGATTTACGTCGGCTTGGTTCCTTAGGTCCAGTTCCGCACTGGTTTTCCCAATAAGATTGGTGTAACCGGCTGCGGTTAATGCCCGCCAAACTGCTGAACCTACCATGCCCCTATGGCCTGCAATGTATATTTTTGATTCCTTGTTCATTTTATTTTAATATTGTTCTCGGTGATGCGGTGACTCGGTTATGTTGTGATACGGTTATGCGTTAATTAGGTACTTCACTGTTTCACTCTCTCACTCAAAATAATTAAGGGTAGTATAGCCACCTTCTTTTAGATGCTGCTCTTTTTGCATTAGCTTTAAGTCGCTTTGCATCATGTCGGCTACTAAGGAGGCGAGGTCATGACTGGCTTCCCATCCCAATTTAGTCCTGGCCTTGGTTGGATCGCCAATTAATAGATCAACCTCCGTTGGTCTAAAGTATTTGGGATCTACATTTAAAACCTCTTTTCCTATGGGTAATTGATAATCAGCATGGGCACAGGAGGTTACAAAGGCTTTTTCGTTGACACCTTCTCCTTTAAATTCCAGGCTAATGCCAACCTCTTGGAAGGCCAATCTCACAAAATCCCTGACCGCGGTGGTCTTACCCGTAGCTATGACCCAATCTTCGGCCTCTTCGGCCTGAAGGATCATCCACATCATTTTTACATAATCCTTGGCATGGCCCCAATCCCTTTGGGCATCTAGATTTCCCAAATAAAATTTGTCCTGTAATCCTAGGGCAATTCTTGAGACAGCCCTTGTTATTTTTCTAGTCACAAAGGTTTCCCCACGAATAGGCGATTCGTGATTGAATAAAATGCCGTTACAGGCAAACATACCATATGCTTCCCGGTAGTTTACAGTTATCCAATAGGCGTACATTTTAGCTACAGCATAAGGGCTACGGGGATAAAAGGGAGTGGTCTCTGATTGCGGCACTTCCTGTACCTTTCCATACAGTTCGGAGGTAGATGCCTGGTAGATTCGGGTTTTCTTTTCCAATCCCAATAATCGAACTGCATCCAAGATGCGTAAAGTACCTATTCCATCGGCATTGGCCGTATATTCCGGCACCTCAAAAGACACTTGTACGTGACTCATTGCTGCCAAATTATAGATTTCGTCCGGTTGAATTTCCTGAATCAAACGTATGAGGTTGGTGCTATCGGTCATATCCCCATAGTGCAGTATAAAGTTCCTGTTCTCTATATGCGGATCCTGATACAAATGATCTACCCTGTCTGTATTGAATAAAGAGGCACGGCGTTTTAATCCATGCACGGTATAGCCTTTTTTTAATAATAGCTCACTTAGGTAAGCTCCATCCTGTCCTGTGACACCGGTTATAAATGCTACTTTATTTTTCAATCTTATATAATTTAAAACTAAACGTTGTACTCATTTTTACCTATGTTCTTTGCTTGTGCATAAATATCACAGCAGAAATAATTTCTAATTTAATGATTTACCCTAAAAAATTGGTTAATTTGGACCTCAACATGGCCAAGGTTCTTTTTCGCTGCATCTTGGCCTTTTTACCACTCGGTTTAAACAACAACCAAGGCGAAAAATAGAGCAGGGGTACTACCAGCACTAAAAGGTACAATTGTAGGTTTATATAGAGGTCCTTTATTAAAAAGGCCAGCGCTATCACCAGAATATTTATGATGCCTAGCGTAAGGGTAGCCTTTTTATGGCTTAGGCCCAAGGTCAATAAACGATGGTGTATGTGGTTGCGGTCCGCACTAAAGGGACTGCGTTTTTGGGAAATACGAATAATAAAGACCCTAACCGTATCCAAGATGGGATAGGAAAGGACGGCCATGGCCATAATAGGGGCCACATGGATGGTGTAGGGGGTTACCATAGTGGCATTGAACTCCAAAAAGGAGATGGCCTGGTAGGCCAATAAAAAGCCCACGAACATGGAGCCGCAATCTCCCATAAAAATTTTAAGCCTGGTGGAAAGATTAAACCTTAAAAAACCAATTAAAGCCCCTATCAGGGCAAAGGAAACTGCCACCATAAAATACCGGCCATTGAGCCAATAAAAGGCACCAAAAGTAGTACTGACAATAATGGCGATGGTCCCGGCCAGACCGTCTATACCATCTATAAGGTTATAGGCATTGATCACCGCAAGGAATACAAAGATGCTAAAGCCTACCGAGGCCCAATAGGGAAGTTCCTCCAAGCCCAAGAGTCCGTAACAACTGGCAATTCTTACATCCGTCAAAACAATCACCAACATTGCCGCCAGAACCTGGATCATAAATTTCTTTTTGGGTGCCAGTCCCAAGAGGTCGTCCTTGATACCCAAGAACATTAGGGTAATGGTGGCTGCCAAGAGCGACAAAAGTTTTATAAGGTCGGCCTGGGAAAGGCCCAGCAACATTCCTGCGGTAATGAGGGTCAAGGTAAAGGTGATAAACATGCCCACTCCACCCAAAGTCGGGGTTTTGGCCGTGTGCATACTGCGCTCTATAGGTTCGTCCATTAAATTTTTGGATTTTACCAGGTAGATAATGACCGGGTACATCCGCAAAGAAAGCACTATTGGGATCAGCATGGAGATCAATACCAACACATAAGGGTTGGAAAATAAACTATAAACGTATGCCATGGTCAGTGTTTAGCACATAAGTGTTTCTTGTTCATTAATATTACATTTATTAATGCACTAATTTTGATACGCTTTATTAGGGGGAATTATAAAGGAACAAAAAGTAAAATTTGGGTCTAAAAATTACCTTTTAAGGAAAAAATCCTCATCGGGCAAAACTATGAATTTTTATTTGTTTTTAAGTTAATTAATCGTTTAAATACCGCTTATTTTTATAAATGTTTTGTAATTATTATCTGTCAAAAGAACATCATTTATTTCATTTTTGCAATAGCATGTTGTTAACATAAGGTTATGCGTATGGCTTGGTTTTGTTGGGTTTTAAAGGCAGAACAAGGTACTTTGTACCGCTTAGGGTAGTTATACCCGTGGTACTGAGGAATTACCCTTTTGTGCCATGGCCTTTGTTTTGCCATCATTGCTTATTTTTTGTGTTAATAAAATTATTAAATGCGCTAAAATAACGCTGTTCTTTTCCGTGCGTTTTTAGGGTTTAGGGATCATCATTGAAGCCTTGCCAATCCTATAAAGGCCAGGCTTGCCAAATTGTGAGTTCCCCCGAACACGTTTTCAGCAAGTCGGCCCATAGGCCATATTTTCCTAAAAATGCTTGCTCCTATCTACCGCCGGCCAGATCAATGTCCTGGTCACCTATTATTTTTTTCTTTGTCAAAGCTATATCCTAACCCATTAAAATCCTTGCGGAAAACCGCAAAGGGGAGGGGGTTCGTTATAGGGTATGGTAACTGCCCTTAATATTCGCAGTCAAAAGGGCAGGAACCGTGCCTTTAATCCTTATGGTTTAAACAAGTGCTTTAAGTAGTTGTAGGTCAGTAGTTTGTGTTGGTAAAAAATATAACCGTATTGAATGGGTTTGGGGCGATATTCCGCGGTTGGGGAGGAATTACTCGATTTGGAGATGGGGTAATGTGGAAATGTACTAATGGATTAATGTAGCAATGTACTAATGTAAAAATGGAACAATGAATGACGGAATAGGCAATAGGCAAAAGCCAAAAGTGAAGAGAAGAGAGGAAAGAGAAAAGATTAATGAGATAATGTGAAAATTTACCAATGGATTAATGTATCAATGGGTTGATTTGGAGATTTGATGATTGGTTGATTTGGAAATGGGGTAATGGGGTAATGGGGAAATGTGGCAATGACGGGATAGCCATAAGTCATAAGGCAAAAGCCAAAAGTGAAGAGGAGAGAGAAGAGAGGAAAGAGAAGAGAGGAAAGAGAAATGGGGTAATGTGTTAATGTGGAAATTTACCAATGGATTAATGTATCAGTGGGTTGATTTGGAGATTTGATGATTGGTTGATTTGGAAATGGGTTAATGTGGAAATTATGGGATAGCCATAAGCCATAAGGCAAAAGCCAAAAGTGAAGAGGAGAGAGAGAAAAGAGAAAAGAGGAAAGAGGAAAGAGAAAAGAGAAGTGGGGTAATGGGGTAATGTGGAAATTGATAATGTGAAAATGTACTAATGGAACAATTTGAAAATGAGGTGATTTGGTGATTTGGAAATGGGAATTGTTCAGGTGCTAATATTGTATTTATGCAAGAATAATTCCCCCTCCTTGCTTGTGCAGCATTTTTGCAGTAGGAGGGGGTTAGGGGGAGGACTTTTTACTTTGTTTATTGCTAATTGTTGATTGTACATTGTAAGAAGCAGATTGCCGCGCTGCGCCCGCCTGACGGCTGGGCAGGCCTACCTATCGGCAGGTAAACTCGCAATGACGTCAGTTATCAATGTTGAACAAACAAACTGTTGGCTTTTGGCTAATGGCTTTTGGCTAAAGAGCACTGGTCACTGTTATCCCTTCTCGATACAATCCTCCTTCGTCGGATCACTCGAAGTGACGAACTTTTGACTTTATAACAATATAACTTTCAACTTAACCACTGTCTCACTCCAGTCCATAAAAATCCACTGCATTCTGCCCCATAATGGCGGCTTGCTCAGTGGTGCTAAGGCTGGAAATGAAATTGGTAGTCAGCTCTTTTACCTGGGTGTAGGTTCCGGCGACCAGGCAAACGGGCCAATCGGAACCGTACATGCAGCGTTCTGGGCCAAAAGCCTCTAGGGCCAAGAGCATATAAGGGTGTATTTGTTCCGGAGTCCAGCTGTTGAAATCGGCCTCGGTAATCATTCCTGAGATTTTACAATAAACGTTTTCGTGTTTGGCTACTTCTTTCATCATGGCGGCCCAGCCGTCATAGAAACCGTCTTTGATATAAGGTTTGGCAATATGATCGATGACGAATTTCTGATTGGGGAATTTTTTTACCAATTCCAAGGTAGACCCCAACTGATGTGGAAAGATAAGGATGTCATAGACGGCTCCATATTGCTCCAATTTGGAAATTCCCCTTAGGAAGTCGGGCCGCAACATAAAATTATGATCTGCCTCTTCTTGAACAATATGTCGGTACCCCTTTAAATGCTTGTCCTTGGCGTATTTTTCCAGATCTTTATCTACATCGGCACTTCCTAGGTCTACCCATCCTACCACGCCTTTAACAAAAGCGTTGTTATGGGCGTGTTCCAATAAAAAATCGGTTTCCGCCAAGGTCTGGTCTGCTTGGACCGCCACACAGCCGTCCACTCCATTTTTTACATAGACCGGTTTAAGGTCCGAGGGCAAAAAATCCCTACGGATAACGCTCATCTGCTCGTTGATCCAAGCGTGTTTTACAGGGCTGTATTTCCAGAAATGTTGGTGGGAATCTATAATCATGTTAGAAGGTTTTATGTTATAAAGTTGAAAGTTATAAAGTTTAAAGTTGAAAGTTGAAAGTTTTCCGGGTTTTATGTTCTTTAGCTCTCCTTCGGAGAGACCAGTTATAGGGAAATCCCCCTTTTCCATGGGATAAAGTCGTTCTGCTCCAGTTGAACCGCTGCGGGAATCTTGTTTCCACTGGCTACTTCTATGATATAGTCCAACAATTCCTCTCCCTTGGTCTGTATGGTATCTTCCCCGGTAATAATGGTGCCGGTGTTAAAATCGATGATGTCCTTCATGCGTTCCGTTAGGGCATTGTTGCTGGACATTTTTATGACCGGGGCCACAGGGTTGCCCGTAGGGGTGCCGAGGCCGGTAGTAAAGGCTATCACATTGCAGCCAGATCCAGCCAGACCAGTGGTACTCTCCACATCGTTACCGGGGGTACAGAGGAGGTTCAGGCCATTTTTAGTGACCCTTTCCGTGTAATCCAATACATCCTTTACCAAGGAAGTCCCACCTTTTTTGGCTGCTCCGGCCGACTTCATAGCGTCTGTGATGAGTCCGTCCTTAATATTTCCTGGCGATGGATTGTTTTCAAAGCCGGAGCCTATAGAGACCGCTTTGGCGGAATAGGCCCGCATAATACTGGCAAATTTCTCTGCATTTTCCGGAGATTCACAACGGTTGATGAGTTCCTGTTCCACGCCGTTGAGTTCTGGGAATTCGGAAAGTACGGTGGCCCCTCCCAAAGCCACAATAAGATCGGAAGCATAGCCGAGGGCCGGATTGGCCGAAATTCCTGAAAATCCGTCCGAGCCACCACATTCCAAGCCCAGTACCAATTTACTTAGTGGAGCGGGTTTACGTGTTATCTTATTGGCTTCAATAAGTCCCAAAAAGGTTTTTTTGACCGCTTCCTCTATAAAGTGCCGCTCGCTCTTGCTTTTTTGTTGTTCCAAAATATGTAGCGGTTTGGAAAAGTTGGGGTCGCGTTTGGCTATGGCAGCCTCCAAAATTTTCACCTCTGCGTTCTGGCAGCCCAAACTAAGAATGGTAGCTCCTGCCACATTGGGGTTGGTAATGTATCCAGCCAAAAGGTTGCAAAGCGTGTCCGAATCTCCGCGGTCACAGCCGCAGCCTCCGTCATGGGTAAGGAACTTAATGCCATCCACATTCGGGAAGGTCCTGTTCTGTTTAATGTCTTCGGCCGTCTTAATAATTGGGGCAGCCATCAGGTCCTCTGCACTGGCCCCCTTTTTGTATTGGGACACCAAGACCTCGGTATCTATAATATAGTCTTGTGCGGTCTCATAGCCTAGGGCGTTGAGAAGGGTAGTGCGAAGGACATTTACATTTCTGTTTTCACAGAATACCATAGGGATTACCAGCCAATGGTTGGCGGTTCCTACACTGCCGTCGGCACGGTGGTACCCATTAAAAATGCTGTTCTTCCACTTGGAAATGTCCGGTGCCACCCAGCTGGATTGTTGTTCCCCCACATTGTAGTCGGAGGAAGCATGCACCACATTGTCTATGGTAATGCTTTCCCCTTGGGCAATGGGCTTAACAGCTTTTCCTATCAGGGCACCGTACATAAGGATGGGGTCGCCCACCTTGAAATCCTGAAGGGCGAATTTATGCTTGGCGGTAACATCGTTTTTGAGCGGGAAGGATTTCCCCTCAAAATCTACCACATAATCTTTTTTCATATCCTGCAAAGCGGCAAGGATATTGTCATTGGGATGTATCTGTAAAAAGTTCTTGGACATAGTGGAATGCGCTTGATATTAAAATTCTACCGTGGCTTTTATTACTCCTGTAGCGGGTTTTAACCAGCTATCGAAATTTTCTTTCATCTGTGTGAAATGCACGTTGTGCGTAATGAACGATTCTGTGGGGAACTGGTCCAGTATGGCAATGACCCTTTCAAAATCTGCTACCGTGGCATTTCTGCTGCACATAAGGGTGGTCTCCTTGGCGTGGATGGCAGGGTGGGTAAAGGTAAGTTCCCCTTTGGAGAGTCCCACCAAGATGTACCTCCCGCCGTGCGACATATAGTTGGGTCCCTGTTCCAAGGCTCCTTTATGGCCAGAGGCATCGAATACGGCTGTGGCCAAATCGCCATTGGTAATTTCCGAAATCTGTTTAACGGGGTCTTCTGTGACATTGACAATATGGTCCACCCCAATCTTTTCCTTGGCATATTGCAGTCGGTCCTGGTTCATGTCCAGGGCAATGACCTTGGCTCCTTCTATCTGGGCCAATTTCATAATGCCGATACCGATAGGGCCACAGCCTACGACCACTATGGTCTCCCCAGGAACTATCTGCGCCCTACGGATAGAGTGTGCCGCTATGGCCAAGGGCTCTACGATGGCCATTTCTTCGTTGGTCAGGTGCTTGGCCGGCAATAAAATGTCCACAGGAACAGTAATCTGCTCTTGCATGCCGCCGTCCGTGTGTATGCCCAAAACCTGGATTTGAGTGCAGCAATTGGTCTTGCCGTTCCTACAGGCCACACAATGTCCACAGCTCAGGTAGGGCATGATCACTACATTGTCGCCGGCTGCTATGCCCTTATCGTTTTCGTCTATTTCCAGCACAGAGGTGGCCAGCTCGTGGCCCAGGATCCTGGGGTAGGTAAAAAAGGCTTGGTTGCCGGTATAAGCGTGCAGGTCGGTACCGCAGATGCCCACCTTGTTCACTTTTAACAGGGCTTCCCCTTTTTTTCTGATCGGGGCTTCTTTTTCCTTTAACTGAAAGTCCCCAGGTTCCTCACAAACAATGTATTTCATGTGTTTAATTCTTTGGTTTTTATGGTTGATGTGATTGGTCATTACCATTTTATAGCTGTTGCCTAAAATTACAAGAGCTAAAATGCCAATGTGGTTTAAGGGTGTAATTTAGCCAAAAAGATTTAAAAATTGTTGAAAGCTTAAAGTTCAATGTTGAATGTTAAATGTTAAAAGTTGGGAAGGGTTAAAAGTGTATTGGGAAGTGGAAAATTAGTATAGATTGAAGGGAGTAAAGAGAAAAGAGATAAGAGAAAAGAGAAAAGACTAGCCAGAGTCAGGAACCTAGAAACTAGACATAGTCATTGGTTGAATGTTGAAAGTTATAATCTTATAAAGTTAAAAGTTGAAAGTCCTCATGGTGATGAAACGTTGGAAGAATCTAGATGCTAGACCTAGACTAAAGATTTATGTTGAATGTTCAATGTTGAAAGTTGAAAGTTCAATGCCGTCATTGCGAGTCTACCTGTCGATAGACAGGCCTGCCCGGCCGTCAGGCGGGTGCAGCGCGGCAATCTGCATCTTAAAATGGACAGAGGTCAGCCCGTCACTTCGAGTTTACCTACCTTCAGTTTGGTGATTTTGCAAAACAAATTGGAGCAAAATTGTATCTAAAAGCTCTCGAACTAACGCTAGGGACTAGAATCTTAATATATGTGACTGACCAAAATCATTTCAGGAATCAGGCCTTGGGATTACCTTCGGAAATAACACTGAAGTTAATTTGGTGAGTTTTAAATAAAACATGAATATGAAGAAAATAAAAATGCTTTTGATGATGGTGGTTGTCTTGGGATGGAACTGCAAGGAAAATCCAAAACAGACGGAACCAATAATTGAACCTGAACAGGAAATCCAAACCACGACCGAAGTACCGGCGAGTATAAAGGAGATAGCAGCCTTTGCAATGTCCACTTTTACGGATACGACCAACATCCAGGATCTTATAATCTTTAAAGAGCTTAATACTACTAGCGGTATTATTTCTACCACAGATTTGGAAAGGGCAAGCGACCTGTATAAAAAGTTGGCGACCCGCGGGCAAGCCACTTCCCTGCCCATATTTGAAGTCAAGGAAACGGACTTGGTTGTTCTACCTGTACAGGGCGTAGGTTTTGGTGGGGCCATCTGGGCAAAGGTTCTTTTGGATAAAAAGACCTTGGAAATAAAAAACATAGCCTTTGAACACAAAGCGGAATCTGAAGGCTACGGTGCTGCTGTTAGTGAAAAAACATTCGAAGATCAGTTCTTGGGTGTGAAAATCAAATTGGAGGAAGACACCTTTACATTGCAAAAAGCCATTGAAAAAGCCAATGACGACGGACATTTTATTGACGGGATTTCTGGGGCGACCATGACCAGTAAAGGGGCCGTTTCCATGATGAACGAGGGTTTGCGGAAGTACGAAGGCTATTTAAAGAGCGTTCAGTGAGTAGTGTTCTTTAGCCAAAAGGCAATAGGCAATAGGCAAAAGTTGGTTGTTGGTGGTAAGTTTTGAGGAATATTCAAAAACTGGTGGCTGAGCGTAGTCGAAGCCACTGGATGAAGTACATGGAGATTGAGCCTACCTAAAGGCAGGAAGGCGTAGTCGAAATCGAAGTAGCTGGTGGGCAGTAATCAGTTTTCTTCAGCCAAAAGCCAAAAGCCAATAGGCAATAGTTTAATGTTTAATGTTTAAAAGTTGAAAGTTGAAAGTTGAAAGTTGTCAATTCGAGTCCTCCCTTCGTCACAAGGAAGGAGCTTTTGTTTTTAGTCATTGCGAGTCTACCTGTCGATAGACAGGCCTGCCCGGCCGTCAGGTGGGCGCAGCACGGCAATCTATTTATTGCAGGTTTGAGATTGCTTCGTCGCTATCGCTCCTCGCAATGACGGATTTCATTCAGAACGCATTACATTCCCCTCTTGGGAGAGCCTGTCCCGATTTCTAGCGGGAGGCTAGCCTGTCTGCCACCGGCAGGGGGTGTGTTTTAACCATTACCCTATCTAATGTTCTCATTCTTAGGCCAGATCTTTCAGAACCCTCCGTCTTCGCTTATGGCGAAGCCACCTCTCTTCGTCACAAGGGAGGAGCCCTTACTGTCGTCATTGCGAGTGAAGCGCGGCAATCTGCTCCTTACAGTGTACAACTAACAATTAGTAATAAACAAAGTTGATGTTCAAGGTCCAAATTCCAGGAACTTGTGGTTTTGGCTACGCCTGTATGCCGATACAGGCAGGCTCAGTCACCGCATGAAGTAAACAATATGTAGTAGTCGGTTAATTAGGATTGAAAAAATAGTAAACAGTATAAATCGGCGGAGCCAAAAACCCTTAACCGCAGAGGACCGATAAGTAAATGCAACGATTTGCATTTACTGCAAGGGGCCAGCTGGCGCGATGGAAAAGCTCCGAGAGCAGGAGTCCCGTGAGGGACGACGCGGAGTTTCGCACACGGTTTTTCGACCTCGGTGTCGAAAAAATACCTCGGTTAAGGCGCCTTCGCCCTCGCTACTGCTGGCTCCTCTAATTCAAGGTACACTGTACCTTGTCTTTTCGGCCCTGTTTCGTTTTCTTTGGGCGAGCAAAGAAAATGAAAATGACCCATTACAACGAGTTTGCCTATTGACAGGCAGGCTTGGGAAGGGCCTTAAATGGCATGATACTATATCGCAGTATCAGTAGAAATCTGGATAAAAAATGCTATCTTTCTTATAACATATTAAGCTACATATTTATGTCTTACAACATGGTTATTGCCGGTGCTGGGGGAATAGCACAGGCCGTTGGATTAATAATGGCGGATTGGGGCAATGTTCCGCTAAAAATATTTATTGGAAATCGTACACTGGAAAAGGCGGAAAAAGTAGCCCATTGGATAGGGAAGGGCACTACCAACCCGGGAGTGGCCCAGGCATTTTGCCTTTCAGAAACGGGCCTGACCAAAGAAATGGAGGAAATTTTTATCCAGGGCGATGTGCTGCTGGATTGTCTTCCCGGTAGTTTGGCGCCCAAAATGGCTAGGTATGCAAAAGACTATAAACTCCACTATGTAAATCTCACCGAATATGTGGCAGAGACCAATGAAATAATGGCATTGGCAAAAAATGCCGAAACTGGTTTTGTGCTCCAATCCGGTCTGGCACCAGGGTATATCAATCTTTTGGCACACCATCTCTTTCAGGAATTTTGCAGTAAACATAAGGTAGACAAGGTAGATAAGCTGCAGTTTAAGGTTGGGGCCTTAACGGACCATGCAGTGGCACCACATTACTACGGATTTACTTGGAGTCCAGTGGGGGTGGCCACGGAATACCTAAAAGATGCGGAGGCAGTCCGCGATTATAAAAAAGTACCCCTTAAATCCCTGTCTGAAAGGGCAACCATCATAATAGATGGTAGGACCTATGAGGAGGACCTTACTTCAGGTGGGGCCGCCGATCTACCGGACGCCCTTGCGGGCAAGGTGCGCCAATTGGATTATAAGACCCTTAGATATCCTGGACACTACGCCTGGGTGCAACAACAAATCGCAGGTTTGAAAAATACCGATGCTCCCATAAAGATCCTTCAGGAGAAAATGGAAAGTGCGATTCCGCATATAGAGAACGATCAAATTGTGCTGTATGCCGCAGTAGAGGGTAAGGATAGGCACGGGGTACTTAGAAGGAGCGAGGTTTCCAAGCTAATATACCCTCAGAATGTGGGGATACACAGGCTTAGGGCTATACAGACCACCACAGCGGCACCCATGGTGCAGGCCGCTTTTATGTTAATGGAGTCCGAACACAAAGGTGTTGTTCTACAAAGTCAGATAGATCCAAAGCCTTTTTTGAACGGAAATTTTATAGCGCCTATTTATGGTTACATCAATTAAGCGGTAATTGAATTTGGATACTTATTTGGCTTCTTATGAATTTTAGTCACCAAGCGGGGTATGAACGCTCGGACGCTTTCTAGTCTAAACGGAACGGGCTGGCCTATTCTGGCGTTCAGGCGGGCTTAGAAAAGTAATTAATAGTTTCCTTCCGATGCCTTATGACTTGCCTTTTAGTAATTGACTTCAATTAAATTATTTTAACATTGTGTAAAATTATGGTTAAGACCATTTTCCTTTGAACGAAAATGCGTAATATTATTTTTTAATAATAAATGTATCCATTCAATTCATAAATCCATCACAATGAATCGGCTAATTCCCTTCCTATTAATTTCAGTTTTTATTTCTTGCAATTCACATCAAAACAGCATTTCTATTTTACAGGTACCTGGTAAAGATCAGTACAGTGTAATTGATGAAAATGGAATATCCATTTTGGCCAGTGGGAGGTATGTAACTCCAGTTGGGGATAAATTGCGGATTACCCATGATCCTTTTGGGATGGCCGTTTCTCCGGATGGGAGCAAGGCGGTTACGCTGCACAATGGGGTTTTTACCGTTATAGATGTTGCCTCCCTGGAGTCGGTCAGAATTCCAAGTTATGATGGTAGCATACCGTCACCTTTGGCCAAAGGTTCTTTTTTGGGGGTTGAATTTGCCCAGGATTCCAAAACGGTATATTTAAGTGGGGGAGATACGGGAGCGGTGATACAATACGATGTGGAGAACCTTGCAAAAGTAGATTCCATTTCCTTAAACGGAATTGTTGATGGGAAGGATTATCAGGATAGTTTTACTTCAGATTTACGGATCAATGAAGCCGAAAACGAATTGTTGGTGTTGGATCGAGGCAATTTTAGACTGGTACGGATCGATTTGGAAACCAAAAAAATAAAGGGGAGTGTCAATGTAGGGAGACAGCCTTTTGGCTTGGCCATTAGTCCGGATAAAAAGCAGGCCTTTGTGGCCAATGTCGGAGTGTATTCCTATCCTTTGATAGAAGGAGCCACTCCTGCCAATTACGATTCCTTAATGATTTCCCATCACCCTTATGGGGACAACACCAAGGAATCCATAGAGGGTACCGTAGTGGAAGGACGAAAGGTTCCAGGCTTGGGGAGTCCGTTGCATCCGGATGCCATGAGTGTGTTTACCATAGACCTCGACAACAATAAAGTGATCAAAAAATTTAAAACTGGACATCAAATAGGACAGACCGTGGAAGATGCTGAAGTGGTTGGGGGAGCCAGTCCAAATTCCATTGCCGTAGGAAAACAATTCGCCTATATTACCAATGCCACCAACGATAATATCACCATCATTGATCATTTAAGTCAGGAAATTGTGGGCCATATACCCATTAAGGTAGATCCGCGAATAGACAAATACCGTGGCCTATTGCCATTCGGAATTACCATGGATAAGGAAGAAAAAACACTGTACGTAGCCTTGTTGGGGTTCAATGCGGTGGCCGTAATAGATATTCCTTCCCAAACTACCAAAGGACTTATTCCCAGTGGTTGGGGGCCTACAAGGGTGGAATTGTCTAAAGATGAAACGAACATTTATATCATTACCTGTAGAGGCCTTGGGGCCGGACCCAATGGTGGAAAGGACTTTGTAGAACCCCCACAGGGCGATTATATTGGCGACATTCAATTGGGGAGCTTTCAAAGGGTAGCTATGCCAACCGATGAAAAACTTGCCGAGTATACCAAGATGTCCATCGAAAATACCTTCAGGGAAAGCACTGTAAACGATGACGGTACCAATCCCTTACCTCCATTGCCAAAATTGCGTCAGAGCCCTATTAAACACGTGGTGTATATTACCAAGGAGAACAGGACCTACGATGAGGTCTTTGGGCAGCTTAAAAATGGGAGGGGAGATAGTACTTTGGCCCGCTATGGGGTTAATAATACCTATACCTTGCCCGATTCGCTTCAGGCACAATTTCCCCAACTGCGTATTTCTCCCAACCACCATAAGGCTGCAAAACAATTTGCCTATTCGGATAACTACTATTGCG
This sequence comes from Arenibacter palladensis, assembly GCF_900129275.1. Lineage (GTDB taxonomy): Bacteria > Bacteroidota > Bacteroidia > Flavobacteriales > Flavobacteriaceae > Arenibacter > Arenibacter palladensis. The sequence continues at coordinate 138,880 of NZ_FQUX01000010.1, forward strand.
ATAGCGATGCTTCGGTTCATGGCCATCATTGGCTGGTAGGTGTTATTCCTAACGAGTGGGTAGAGGCCAACGCCAGTGTAAGCAAGACCGCCAAAATATTCGCGGACGCTCCGGGGCGTCGTCATCCTGGAACGATCGGGAGTGTAGACCCCGAGGATTATGCAGAGATTGGCGGACTATGGGAAGCCTTGGATAGGGAAAAAGTTTCTTTCTACAATTTTGGACAGGCCAACGAAACGGCACATGTGCGCGAAGAATGGTATGATACCAATACGGGCGCTGCCCATGGGGTGATGGTGCCTATGCAAAAGGCTTTGTTTACAAGGACCAGCCATGACTTTGCCGGGTATAATATGAATATTCCCGATCAATATAGAATGGATCAGTTTGAAAGGGAGTTTACAGAGAAATGGATCGAAGGGGATGAAGAAATGCCACAATTGGTGACCATGATGTTGCCCAACGATCACGGGGCAAGAATACGTCCAGAGGACGGTTATCCTTTCCCACAATCCTTTATGGTAGATAATGACCTGGCGGTAGGTAGGGTATTGCATTTTTTATCCAGGACCAAATATTGGAAGAATATGTTGGTAATCATCACCGAGGACGATCCCCAGGGCGGTGTAGATCATGTGGACGCCCATAGGTCCATTCTTATGATGGCAGGCCCTTATGTAAAAAAGGGATATGTTTCCCACACCCATGCCAATTTTGGAGCCCTGCTAAAGACCATGTACAACATATTGAATGTACCCTATGTGAATCAATTTGATGTTACGGCTTCCTTGTTACAGGATTTCTTTACTGAGGAACCCGACTATACACCTTACACTTTGGAACGCCATGATGAACGCATCTATAATGCGGAACTTTCCATGAAGAAGTACAACAAAACCATAGATTGGCGCAAAATAGAACAAGGCCCCCCTATGGATGACGAGGACGATGCCAGGGTAAACCATTATGAGAACAAGGCGGAGGAGGAGTGAAAACAATTGACAATGAATAATTGACAATGAACAATTAGCAATAAACAATAGTTAGTGAACAGATTTTAGTAATCAGTGGTCAGTGAACGGTTTTAGTTTAAGGTTGAATATTCTACACATAAAATGCTCATTCCCCTAGTCAGGGGAAGGTGGCTTCGACAGAGGAGAAGACGGAAGGGGTGTGCAGGTTGGCAATCTGTTTATGCCCTTGAGATTACTTCGTCGCTATCGGTCCTTGCAATGACGAATTCCTCCTAAAGTCCTCCCAAGGAGGGGGGATATTTTCTACCTAAAAATCTTATTAGTACACAACCAGTTCCCTCCCCTTAGGGGAGGGTTAGGGAGGGGTCCTGGACAAAGGCCAGGGGTTTGTTTCTGTATTCACTCCCTATGTTTTGTAGTTCCCCATGGCTCAGGTTTTCAATCCCTTCCGTCTTCTCCTCCTACCGTCGGAGAATCCACCTTTTCCTCCCGCGGAAAACGCGGGACAGGCTTAACCAAGGGAAGAAGCTTTTTTTGTTCATATTGATAGCACAAAAAGTCGGTATTTTTAGTCAGAAGTAATTTTCAGTTCAAATTTCAAAAAAAGAGGAGTTCCTTCCCCTAGTCAGGGGAAGGTGGCTTCGACGCAGGAGAAGACGGAAGGGGTGTGCATGTTGGCTAATCACAGGCCATGGGACGGAACTTTTACTTTTCCCATAAATCAGGAATATATCTGGAAATTAGTATTCAAAATGTTACCTAGCAAATTCCCCTCTTGGGAGGGGCTAGCCTGCCTACCGCAGGCAGGGGGTGGGTTTTCCGCAGGAGCTAGCCTGCCTACCGGCAAGGCAGGCCTGCCTACCCCGGGCAGCTGGTATGTTTAGTTCCAAAGGCTTGGGCTTTCAATCCCTTCCGTCTTCTCCTCCTACCGTCGGAGAATCCACCTTCCCTTATCCAAGGGAAGGAGCTTTTTTTGTTCATATTGATAGCACAAAAAGTCGGTATTTTTAGTCAGAAGTAATTTTCAGTTCAAATTTCAAAAAAAGAGGAGTTCCTTCCCCTAGTCAGGGGAAGGTGGCTTCGACGCAGGAGAAGACGGAAGGGGTGTGCATGTTGGCTAATCACAGGCCAAGGGAAGGAACTTTTACTTTTCCCATAAATCAGGAATATATCTGGAAATTAGTATTCAAAATGTTACCTAGCATATTCCCCTCTTGGGAGGGGCTAGCCTGCCTACCGCAGGCAGGGGGTGGGTTTTCTGCGGGGGCTAGGGATCTTAAGGGTTATAACTTACGCCTATTCCGTCATTGGTAGAACTAACATTTTTACAAAATGCACAAATTGGGATGGCGTTGAAATAATTAGGTTATCGGGGTAGAACTCCTTTTGAACAAAATAGCTAACGGCTCCCCTCTTGGAACGAAGAGGGGAATGAATTACACCGCCCAAAGGCGGGGAAAGAAAGGGGAGTTTGAAGCCCTAACTTTCACTTATTCTCCGACTTCTGTCTATATTTCCCCAAGGATTGGGATTTCAGAACCCTCCGTCTTCGCTTATGGCGAAGCCACCTCACTTCGTCTGAAGGGAGGAGCTTTTCTTATTCCGTTCTTGATTTAAAACTTAAAAAGCGGCATTACAACCTAGCAGAAAGAGATAGCACCCCAGATCTTCCATAGCCATTCACTCCAGAACCATGGTATCTATAATCCTCATTGAAGACATTCTGAAGTCCAACGGCGATGGTGATGTAATTAAAGGAATAACTGCCATGAATATTAAGAACGTTCCAACCGGGTGTACCACCATCAGGGATTCTATTGTCATCTATATCGCCAGGCGCCAAACGATCCTGTTTACCGGCCAAGAGCCAATCTGCATTGAGGTTCCAATTTTTTATGGCGTAAGAGGTGGCCAATCGGCCGAATAAGGGCGGGATTCGACGTGCCGGTTCATCACTGGTTTTATTTTGGCCATAGGTATAGGTCATATTCCCTGATACATTCCAATTCGGATTCAGGCTTAGGTCCAATCCCATTTCGGCTCCTTGAATAAAGCCTCGTTCCACATTTTTCTTTTGATAAACGGGATAACCTTCAATGCTGTCACCAGCTATTCTGTTGCGCACAATTAAATCGTACAATTCATTGCGATATAAAAATACTTCGGCCTTCACTACGCGATTGCGAAATTTGTAACCCACTTGATATTGCAGGGAATGTTCCGGTTTTAAATCGAAATTGGGTGTTTCGTACCTAAAATCTACTATGCCCAAGGATCCTAGATCATTAATATTGGGAGCCCTAAAACCTGTATTGATGGAAGCAAAGACATTGGAAGTTCCATTCAGTTTTCGCATCACGGCCAAATTTCCGACCAATGCCGAGGGAGTAAGTTTGGTGGCGCCCAAAACAGAATCGGACACCTTGTTAATGAAGGTGTTGTACCGTAAACCTGCCGTAATTTCCCATTGCTCCATACTCAGGGTGTGCATGCTGAAAGCGGCAATACTAGTCATGGTGGCCCCATCGGGATATAATCCGCGCTGGGCCGTTTCGGAATTGGTGGTCAGATCCCTGTCGGCGCGACTACTTTTTACCTTGTCGTTATAGATTTCAAATCCACTATTGGCCGACCATATTTTTCCATGACTGGAAAAGGTTTCGGCCGAAAAACCATAGGTCCTCACCTTGTCATTTTCGGTACGTAGGGTTGTTGAACCATTTTTTTGCAATATCCGCCCTTCTTCATGGTGCTGGTAGGAAGCGGTGACCACCGCAGTCTTAAAGATATTGTTCCCCAGATCTTGGTGGAGCCTCACATAGGCCAGTTCCCTTTTTTGGGGATCCATCTTATTTATGGCATAATCCTCCAAGGCTACCTTGTGGTATACGGGAACATCTTTTTGATGCACATTTTGGTACACTGTAGTAAGGTTGGACCGGTCCGATAGCAGTATTTTTCCCTTGAGGTCGAAATCCAATTCCCGGTAGCCAGTTGGGATTTGTTGTCCTGTGGTATCACCTCCCACAAGGTCTCCAAAATTACGCCATGTGGCATTGGCCCTGAAAGCCATTCGTTTATCGCCATATTTTAAGGCCGCATTGGCTGTCTGTTCCATATCCTGTGTTACAAATCGAGTATAAAGATCCGTACCCCAAATTGGCTTATCGGCGGTTTCCACCTCTTTGCTCAAGGCCTGGGTGGTTCCCCCAACAGCGTCGGAACCATATTGTACAGACCCACCTCCCCGTAAAACCTCCATTTTGCCCAGGCTGAACACATCAATAGTATTAAAGTACTGGTTGGGCCCCGATCTTACCGTGGCATTATTAAGGCGGATACCGTCATATAGCAATAGGGTCTGGTTCCCTGTTAATCCCCGTATAAAGGGAGAACCCCCGCCATGGTTGGTTTTTTGTACAAAAACCCCGGGAGCCAATAACAATGCCTCAGGAGCCGTACGCAATTGATATTTTTCGATGGAATGATTGTGGACGACCTCAATGGGTTCCGGGGTCTTCTGTTGTAAGGATCCATATCTGTTTGCTGTAACCACTACCTCTTCCAAGGTGTTTAGGTGCAAGGAGTCTATTGGGGATCGGGAATTTTCCTGGGCAAATAGGAATCCCGTGAAACTATAGAAAATGAAGGTAAAAAGTAATTTGGAAGGTCTATTTTTTATTAAGGTCATTTTATGGCTAATCGGTAAATCATGGTTATTGGAATGCGAATCTTAAAATTTGTTGGGTGGATGGGGATAATTCCATTCAAATTTCACCAGAATATTATAAGGGTCCAAAATTGGTTTATTTGGTTCTGTTGAATATTAAATTGGTATTAATTAATATTTATCTTTTGCAATAATAATAGTTCTTCCATGAATATAAAAGACAATAATAGGAATGGTAATCATAGGTTGTGTTTATTAATGATAATGGCAACAGAAGCCTTGAAAAATGATAAAAGGGTAATATTGGATTTATAATTGATAAATTTTATGTATTGCGATTCTTTATCTTTGGATTGACGCTATAGCCCAAAAAATCAATGTTTTTTGCGAACCTTTTTCTGATGTAATTGATCAATTTTAGCTTGCGTTAAATCAAAGAATACAACCTTATAATTTAAAATTTTATTTACCATTTATGAAACCAATTGTACAAATTTCACTTGACCTAACCAATATTGACGAAGCTTTAGAAACGGCCGCCATGGCATTGCGTGCAGGGGTAGATTGGCTTGAAGCAGGTACCCCCCTTATTTTGGCGGAAGGCTTGCACGGGGTTCGGAAATTAAGGGAAGCGTTTCCCACGATACCTATAGTTGCAGACCTTAAGACAATGGACGGGGGATATTTGGAGGCCGAGATGATGGCGAAGGCAGGAGCGACCCATGTCGTGGTAATGGCCAGGGCACATGCAGAAACGATAAAAGTGGTGGTACAGGCCGGAAAAGATTACGGGGTAAAGGTTATGGGCGATAATTTAGGATGCCCGGATATGGTGGCAGGGGCCCAATGGTTGGAGGACCTTGGCTGCGATTATATAATACACCATATAGGTTATGACGAACGTCGTGGAATTGCTGCCCAGGGCTTAAAAATGCCAAGTCCGATGGATCAACTTCGAGAGGTGGTCAATGCTGTAAAGGTACCCGTACAGGCCGTGGGCGGCCTTACCTTGGAACAGGCCATACGCTGCCCGGAATATGGAGCGCCAATGGTAGTATTGGGTGCACCCTTGACCATTGATGCAGATTCCTTTAAGACTGCCGATGGCGACCTGGAAAGTTCGTTGCGACTTATCTGTGAAAAGATCCATGCCTACGGGGAAGTAACACGCTAATTAATAAATACAAAATAAAAATAATCAAATAAATGAGTTCAATAGGAGTGGTAAATTTCTCTTCCGAGCCAGGAAGTGTGGAAATTAGGGAAATAGAAAAGCCGATCATTGGCGAAGATGATGTGTTGTTGGAAGTGGCCAACGTTGGGGTGTGCGGAAGTGATCTTCATCAATGGACTTCAGACCACAGTTGGCCCGTGAATTATCCCGTGGTCCTTGGGCACGAGTTTGGTGGCCATATTGCGGCATTGGGGAAAAGGGTAATCGGCTGGAAGGAAGGCGATAGGGTAGTTAGCGAGACCGCTGCAATAATAGATCTGAACAGCCCACTTACAAGACAGGGCCTATACAACCTTGATCCTACTAGAAAAGGATTTGGGTATGGGGTAAATGGTGCCATGACCCGCTTTGTTAAGGTGCCTGCCAGATGTCTGCACGCGGTACCGGAAAACTTGCCTTTTGAACAGGCCTGTTTAACCGAACCCTGTTCCGTAGCCTATAATGCGGTGGTAATGAATTCAAAGATTAAGCCAGGGGATAGGGTCATTGTACTTGGACCTGGTACCATTGGTATCCTTTGTGCCGCCGTGGCCCGTTTATGTGGCGCAGAGGTGGCCATAGTTGGATTGGAGGCCGATAGGGAAAGATTGAACATTGCCAAGCAATACGGCTGTGAAGGAATAGTGGGCGATGCCAGTGCATGGGCCAATAAGCGGGACGGATTGGGGGTAGATTGTGTGATTGATGCCGCAGGGGCCAGTGCCACCTTGAAGATAGCCTTGCAATTGGTACGTCCCAACGGACATATTACCAAGGTTGGCTGGGGCCCTCAACCCTTAAACTTTTCCTTGGATCCTTTGGTACAAAAAAATGTTACCCTACAGGGTAGCTTTAGCCATAACTGGCCCATTTGGGAAAAAGTGCTATCGCTTTTGGCTTCCGGTACTTTGGACGTAAAGCCTATAATTGGTGGGGTCTGGGAATTGAAGGATTGGCACGAGGCTTTCGATCAAATGCATTCCGGTAAGGTGGTGAAAAGTGTATTAAAACCAAGTTAGGATCTATGCGGTTAAAAGATAAAGTAGTATTAATAACAGGTGGCTATACGGGTATTGGTAAGGCCATAGCCAAACGTTGCGTACAGGAAGGGGCGAAGGTAGTCGTCAACGGACTGGAAGAGGAAATAGGCTTGGCACTGGTGAAGGAATTGGGTGCTGATACAGCAGCTCACATTACCACAGATATTACGGAGGAAGTTGCACCGCAGTTATTGGTAGAAAAAGCCATATCCAAATTTGGAAAATTGAACGCTGTTGTGAACAATGCCGCCTATATTGCTTCCTCCAATATAACAAGCACCGAAGTACCCTTTATTAAGCGCATGTTGGCCGTGAATTCCATTGCTCCACTGATGATCATTCAGGCGGCCTTACCACATTTATCCGCGGTTCGCGGTTGTGTACTCAATATTGGCTCCATCAACGCCTGGGGCGGGGAACCCGATCTCTTGGCCTATAGCATGTCCAAGGGGGCCTTGATGACCATGACGAGGAATCTGGGCGACAGTTTGTTTAGGGAGAATGGGGTACGCGTAAACCAGATCAATCCAGGTTGGGTACTCACGGAAAAAGAAATATTGAATAAGAAGGAGCAGGGAATGAAAGCGGATTGGTACAAGGATATACCGGACATTTTTGCCCCAGCGCAACGAATTTTTACCCCGGAGGAAATTGCAGCGGCCTGCCTCTATTGGCTCTCCGATGAATGCGGTCCTGTAAGTTCCCAAGTAATGGACTTGGAACAGTTTCCTATGATAGGGCGTAACCTCCCCAAAAACTGGGAAGGTTCCCACAAAAAGAAATAATTTAATAACAATAAAAGAATAAAGATTTGCCACAATTAGCAGTATTTCCCAAAGCATTTATGCATGAACTTTGTAAGGATGGAACCATGAAGGTTTCCGAATGGATCGACCTGGCCGTTGAGCTAGAGGTAGACGGATTGGAATGGTATGCCGGATTTTTGGAGATGGCCGATAAATCCAACTGGTCCATTTTTAGGGAGCAGGTGGAGCGTCATGGGAAAACAATACCCATGCTGTGTTGTTCCCCTGATTTTACGCATCCTGATGCCGCTTTTCGGGAAAAGGAAATTAAAAAACAAATAGGCTGGATAGAAATGACCCATGCCTTGGGCGGGACCTATTGTAGGGTATTGTCCGGACAGCGTCGTCCAGAACTGACTATAGAGGAAGGTGTTGGATTTGCTGCGGATTGCATTAAAGAGTGCCTTCCCCATGCGGAAAAGTTGGGGGTAACCCTAATATTGGAAAACCACTATAAGGATGATTTCTGGGAGTATCCCGAATTTGCCCAGCAAATGGACATTTTTTGTATGTTGGTCGATCGTATCCACCATCCTAATTTTGGGGTGAATTACGATCCCAGCAATACCTTTTTGGCAGGGGAGGATCCCTTGGAACTCCTATATCGGGTTTCCGATCGTGTGGTGACCATGCATGCCAGCGACCGTTACCTAAAAGAAGGTACTATTGAAGATCTTCGCAAGGAAGAGGGTGGTGCCATGGGCTATGCCAAAAGATTGAGCCATGGAGAGATAGGGAAGGGTCTAAACGATTATGATGCCATTTTTAAGGAACTGAAAAGAGTTGGTTTTGATGGCTGGATCAGTATCGAGGATGGTGTGGACGGAATGGATCAATTGGAACGCAGTGTGGCTTTTTTAAGAAAGAAGGTAAAGGAATATTGGCCGGAGTTTAAATAGGGGGTACCCACAGCCATATAAGTTAAAAGTCACCAATAAGATTTGAAAAGGTCTGTTGGTGACTTTTTGGTTTCGGGGAAATGGTTAAAACCCACCCCCTGCCTGCGGCAGGCAGGCTAGCCTCCCGCTATATAGCGGGACAGGCTCTCCCAAGAGGGGAATATGGACGGTACTAATTAATGAATTTTTGGTAAGAATTGTTCCCCTCTCCTTTGGAGGGGGTTAGGGGGAGGACTTTAGGAAGGATAGGGTTTAAAGCGACGAAGCAATCTCAACATGGAAATAAGCAGATTGCCGTGCTTCGAACCCCTTCCGTCTTCTCCTCTGTCGAAGCCACCTTCCCCTGCCTAGGGGAAGGAACTTTTTTTCGTAGTTTCAAAACCTAGAATATTGAACATTAACATTGTTTATTTTACACTGCAATAAACAGATTGCTGCGCTATGCCTGCCTAACGGCAGGTAAACTCGCAATGACGAGTTTAATTCTATCGTCAGTTCGAGTGAAATGCCGATAGGCATTTAGTATCGAGAACTGCTTTGGTGTTGTTCGTCTACTTCTCGATACAATTTTATTGCGCTGCGCTTCATAAAATCACCCGCCTTACGGCCGGGCAGGCTCGAAGTGACGACTTTCAACTTTTAAACATTAAACTTTAAATCGTTTGAGCTACTGAAGACTGTTCACTTGAATCCCTTCTCGATACAATCCTCCTTCGTCGGATTACTCGAAGTGACGGACATTAAACCTTGAACATTAAACTTTAAATTGTTTGAACCACTGATTACTGAAAACTGCATCACTGATACCCCCTTACATTCCCCATATCCAAGGTTATAGGGCCAATACTGTGTTGGCTGGGCAGAAATGCACCGCTTTCCATAACCTGCCAATCGTCCCAACTAGCTTCAAGACCGCCGATTGGGATTATGCTCACCCACATCTTAAAGCTGATCGGGAAGCCATTGGGCTGTAATTTCCATAGATAGGAATCGCCCGGTGTGTCGCCACCGCTGGTGTAGGATACCAATAATTCTTGGGAGCCATCTTTTAATGATACTATACTTCTTTCGGTACCGGAATCAAAAATCTTGTATGGGGCAACCAACCAAAAAGAGTCATTGTTGAAAAAAGAGATGGCCTTCTTAATAAGCTTATCTTTTTCTTTCCCTTCAAGGGATGCCTTATCCTTGGCAACCGAGCTCTTTGAGGGCATCTTTAGATTAAGATGCACCTGATAATCGCTCCAAGCAACAAGTACGGTATCTACTTCCTTATCCCAACGATAATGGTGTTTACCATTGGCAAAAGACCATTCCAGGAAACGGGTGTCCTTATAGGCTTTATAATTGAGGGAGGTCAGCATTTTCATGGCCAAGGCATCGGCATTTGGACTTTTGATACCCGTAGGCATGGGTTCGTTGTAAATAGCATAGAGGATAGCGCCCAAGGTGAATAATAGCAGCAATACTCCAAGTAATATTTTGCCTATTTTTTTGATCAATTATAATCGGTTTTTAGGGGTTCGCAATGCATCCAGTGAGCCTAATATACAAATTGGACGGATACAACCTACGGATTTGCCTAAAATCCTACGGCGGTATCGTCCCCACGCTTATCGGCACCCCCTTCAAGTTTACCGTTTGGCAATATCTTAATGGCATCTACCTTACCTATAACAGGGGTGTTTTCTTCATTAATGATATATCCTTTGTTTTTTAGGGCGGTGAGTAAGCTTTGCTCAAACCCTTCAGGTTCAAAAATGATGGCATCTGGTAGCCATTGATGGTGGAAGCGGGGAGCGTTTACAGCATCCTGCATACTCATATTATATTCATAGCAATTTAGAATGGTCTGAGCCACTGCTGTTATTATCGTGGACCCTCCCGGAGTCCCTACTACCATCCATAACGCCCCATTTTTTTCCACAATGGTGGGCGTCATGCTACTTAACATCCGCTTTTCTGCGGTAATGCTATTGGCCTCGGCCCCCACTAGTCCGAACATATTGGGAACCCCTGGTTTGGCACTAAAATCGTCCATTTCATTATTTAGAAAGAACCCAAGTTCGTCCGAGAAGAGTTTGGAACCGTAACCTCCATTAATGGTGGTTGTGGCCACAATGGCATTCCCAAACGAATCTACAATAGAGTAGTGGGTGGTTTGATCACTTTCTACAACTTGCACCTCCCCATGGGATACTTCAGAGGATTTGGTAGCCTTGTCAAAGGAAAAATTTTGCATTCTTTCCTGTAGGTATTGGTCCGATAAAAGTTCCTTTAAAGGGATTTCCACAAAATCCGGGTCTCCCAGAAAGTAGTTTCTATCGGCATAGGCCCTACGTGCTGCCTCTGTAAACAATTGGATGGATTTAACCGAATTGTGCCCATAGTCGGATAGGTCATAAGGTTCCATCATCTTAAAAATTTGATTTATGGTAAAGCCTCCACTACTTGGAGGGCTCATGGATATGATTTTTAGATCCTTATAATTGAACGTAATTGGAGATCTCCATTTGGCTTCATATTTTTCAAGATCTTCAATAGTAAGATAACCACCTTTGGCTTGAATAAAATTGGCTAATTTTTCTGCAACTTCCCATTTGTAAAATCCATCTTTACCCTGATCGGAAATTTTTTGTAGGGTATTTGCCAAAGCGGGGTATTTTATGGTATCGCCCGTCTTGTACACTGTGGCAAAAAAAGTCGTATCACTATTCACTTCCATAAAAATGTCGCGATAGTTTTCCAACCTTATGGCCTGTTTTTCGGTTACGACAACGCCTTTTTTGGCCAGCGCTATTACTGGCGCCATGATTTCTTTTAAGGGCAATGATCCAAATTTTTCGTGGACCGCAATTACACCGGCTACAGTGCCTGGAACCCCTACGGCTGTTGCTCCCAAGGTACTTTTGCCAGGGATAACATTTCCTAAGGAATCCAAGTACATATCTGCATGTGCTGCCAAAGGTGCTTTTTCTCGGTAATCCAAACCTCCTGTTTCCCCGTTGGCTTTCCTATATACCATAAAACCTCCACCGCCAATATTTCCGGCATAGGGATAGGACACGGCAAGAGCCAGTTCCGTTGCAATCATGGCATCAAAGGCGTTACCTCCCTTTTGGAGGATGTCCGATCCAATTTTGGAGGCCTCCGCTCTGGCAGAGACAACCATTGCTTTTTCAGTAACTAAACCTGTAGGTATGGGTTCGGGTATGTTCCTGCAATTGATAAATAAGAGTATTCCAAGCAAGAAACCAGTTATGCGGATCATAGAGTGTAATTTTTTCAAAAAGATAGTCATATTCCCATTAAATATGAATTTTAAGATATAATAGAAAAGATATTTATCGATAATGATTAATCCCCTGGAAAATTTGGATAATCTTATAATTAATTTGCTGGGGGATTGAATAAATGGGAATGGGTAAAAGGCTGCAAGATAAAGGTGCGACTTGTTAATAGAATACGGCCAGTCAACTTTACTTGGCCGCTTTCAAGGGAAAATAAGTACAGGTAATTAAAAAAAGTTGCAAAAAAAAAGGGTTGTACTATGACAACCCTTTTTATCGTTTCTATTCGGCTTCTCGATACACGAATTCACTTAACGAGATAATTTGCCTTTGATTCTTTGAATTTTGATAAACATTATAGACCGTTGGATAATAGGCAGTTTTAGCAAATTTTGTTGGTTGCGAATAGGCTTCGCTGAAAGGAACCCCACTATTTATATATGCTATAGTATTCATGGGTTCCACAAATGTTACCTCCCCATCGTAAGTTCCATAGAGCAGTATATTGGTAAATGGGGGAGCAAAACTCAATGGTATCCAATGGGTACCCATCATAGGCACTGCTGTACCGCCGTCTGGCGGAGTAATATAGTCTGCAGGTAGGTAGCCTGGCGGTGGATAATTGTCGAACTGAGGCTTTGCTTCGGGGTAGGTCGGAATTGCCTCCCGTGCGGCTACTGATGTCAAATAAAAGTGCACATCAAAATGAGGCACTGTAAACACACCATCGGGCTCATGTCCGTGAGGATTCCAATCAAAAAAAACATGATCAAAAGGGGTGTTTTCTTTTGCTTTTCTGTGAAGTGGTAGGACCAACTGTACAGGATCATCACCTTCGGGCAGTTGGTTTAGTAAATTTTTGGACATTTCCACACCCAATTCTTCTGGAGTGCCGTCTTTTGCAATCCTTATCCATGACCGTACATGACCTTTTCCCAAGGATATTTGGGGGCCATAGAAAGTGTTCGATTTTAAGTGGGCCTTGCCATTCACAGGTTCCAGATTATCATCGATTGTTGACTCAGGGCTACAGCCCAGAAACATTAGGAGAAAGATCAATCCCATTCCAATGTAATTCAAATGTTTAAATCCCATAGTTGTTGATTTTAGTTAAAGTTTTAAATAAAAACGCACGCCATTGTTTGCACAATGTTAAGAGGACTAAATGTGAGGGGAAATGAATTTAAAGGGAACTTAAGTATTTGGGGGGGAGTATTCCTAAATTTGGAAAAGGTGATTAAAGGTACTTATTTATTGTAATTTAATATCATATTTAAATGAAAAAATCATGGTTTCCGTTGATAATGAATGCGTTTGCCCCACAATTCCAGATACTTATCTCAAGGAGAGATATTTTTGTTTGGAAAATATGATGAGTTCTTCAAAAAAATAAGTGAATTCCTTTTCAAAATCGGTATAATGTTCCTCAAGGTCCAAAATGGCAAAATTCATTTTGGATTTATTTTGGGTCCGCCTATTCATACCATTCAAAACTCTGGAAATCCCTTCCATTTTGGCATAATTCAAAATCCAATTATCCGCAATCATATAGGGCATCATGCGCTTTACGCCTATAGGCAGGATATCATAATGGTTTTCCAAAAGATCATAAAAATTGTCCACAAAGTGTGGCAATGGGGTATTGGCATAATCCGACCAATTCTTGGCCAAAAAATGATCATAGAAAATATCTACAATAACACCGCTATAATGACTGTAGTTTTCATGCAAGCGTTTGGTGCTCTGCCTTACAATTGGGTGCTTGTCCGTAAAAGTATCTATAGCACGGTGCAGCACTATTCCTTTTTGAATTTTTTCTGGAAGGTGCTTGTATTTATTGCCCCGTATACTGTCCGCTATAAAATTTCCGATAGTGATCTGGTCGTCTTCAAAAGATAGATATAGGTGTGCTAAAAAATTCATTGACCTAGGTGGAAGTTTATTAAGTTCGAATTTACAACTTAGCGGCATAGGATTTAAACCTAACCTTTTATATTTGTAAAAATTTATAAATAAATTATGACTTTAATAAAATCTATTTCGGGAATACGGGGTACCATTGGCGGTAAGCCAGGAGACAATCTCACACCTATTGATGCGGTTAAATTTGCTGCTGCTTACGGTGTTTGGTTAAAGGAATACTCTAAAAAGGAAAAATTAACGGTAGTCATTGGGCGAGACGCCCGACTTTCCGGAGAAATGATCCAGAATTTAGTAGTGTCCACCCTTGTAGGCTTGGGAATAGATGTAGTGGACCTGGACCTGTCTACAACACCCACCGTAGAAATAGCGGTTCCCTTGGAAAAGGCAGATGGAGGTATTATACTTACCGCCAGTCATAATCCAAAACAATGGAACGCCCTAAAACTTTTGAATGAGAAAGGGGAGTTTTTGGATGCAGCCCAAGGTGCCAAAATATTGGAAATCGCCGAAAAGGAAGCTTTTAATTTTTCGGAGGTAGATGATTTGGGAACCGTCAATAGGAACGATTCCTATATCGATATCCATATTGATGAGGTGTTGGACCTTTCTTTAGTGGATGCAGAAGTTATTAGGGCGGCCAAGTTTAAAGTAGTGGTAGATGGGGTAAATTCTACCGGAGGTATTGCCATCCCAAAACTTTTAAAGGAATTGGGGGTAGAGGTAGTGGAACTGTACTGCGATCCTACAGGGCATTTTCCCCATAACCCAGAACCTCTAAAAGAACATTTGGGCGATATATGTGCATTGGTAGTAAAGGAAAAGGCCGATTTTGGAATTGTTGTAGATCCGGATGTTGACCGTTTGGCTTTTATCACCAACGAAGGAGAAATGTTCGGGGAGGAATATACTTTAGTGGCCTGCGCGGATTACGTGTTGGGTAAGACCAAGGGAAATACCGTTTCCAACCTTTCGTCTTCCAGGGCTTTGCGGGATATTTCGGAAAAACACGGCGGCACTTATGAGGCCGCTGCCGTAGGTGAAGTAAATGTTGTGACCAAAATGAAGGCCAATAAGGCCATTATAGGAGGAGAGGGCAATGGAGGTATAATTTATCCTGAAAGCCATTATGGTAGGGATTCCCTAGTAGGAACGGCCTTATTTTTAATGCTGATGGCCGAAAGGGGAGGTACCGTAAGCGAACTAAGAGCCAGCTACCCCAGTTATTTTATGAGCAAAAAGAAAATTGAACTTACACCAGGTTTGGATGTAGACGGTATTCTCGTAGCTATGGCCGAAAAATATAAGGACGAAGAAATTTCTACCATTGACGGGGTAAAGATCGATTTTCCGGAGAATTGGGTACACCTGCGTAAGTCCAATACAGAGCCCATTATCCGAATTTACACGGAAGCTAAAAGTCAGGCCGAAGCGGATGGTTTGGCAGATAGAATAATAGGCGAGATAAAAGCAGTGGCCGGAATCTAAATTAATAGTTTAAACAGGGGTCGAAAAATACCTATTTTCGGCCCTAATTTTTAATAGGACCAATGAGAAACCACATCTTTAAATTACTCCTTTTCGTTTTTATAGGAGGCACATCTTATTGTAGCCTTGCACAGGCAGATACCCTGAGGGTGATGAGTTTTAATATTCTACATGGGGCCACTACGAAGAACGATTTTAACTTGGATACCATTGCTGGTGTGATAAATCATTACCAACCGGATTTGGTGGCCTTACAGGAGGTCGATTTTAAAACGAATAGAGCCAAAAACTACGATTTGCCCACAGAATTGGGAATCCGGACAAAAATGGCCTCACTGTTTGCCAGAGCCATGTATTATGATGGAGGGGAATATGGAGAGGCGGTGCTATCCAAATTTACGTTTATTGGCAGTGAGAATTTAGCGCTGCCACATTTACCGAATTCGGAACCTAGGGCAGCTTTGGTAACCCGAGTCAAAACCAAAAAAGGGAACACTATTCAGTTTGTGGGGACACATTTGGATCACTTAAAGGATGAAACCGATAAGGTGATGCAGGCCAAGGCCATCGTTGCGCATTTGGGGGATACGGAATTCCCGACTTTGTTGGTAGGCGATCTTAACGCAGTCCCAAATAGCAACCCTATAATTATTATTTCCGAAAAATTCTCAAAACCGAAACATCCCAATGCGTGGAAGGGTACTTTTCCGGCAACCGGTCCCAATATCTGCATTGACCATATTATGTACAATCAGCCCGAAAAATGGCAGGTGTTGGAATATGAGGTATTATGTGAGAATTATGCCAGCGATCACTGTATCGTGATAACAACCCTAGTATTTACTCCTTAGCCAGATGTTCCTTTAAGTAGGCTCCGCGGACCAACTTGGAGGTCTGGTGTTCACCGGTATGACTCCAACCGGGAGGCATTATAATATAAAGAAGTTTATTCTTTAATCCTGGTGCTTTGGCCACATCTTTGAAAAGGGCAACAAATTCCCCGAAATAAACATCCAAGAAGTTGCCGCTATTCATTTTTCGGGTAATGCCGTATTCAATTTCAATATCATGTTGCTCCTCCTGATAGGTCCCAAAAACCCTATCCCAAATATTCAATAAGTTACAGAAATTGGTATCCATATACAGTGGGTTTCTGGCGTGATGTACCCTATGATGGGAGGGTGTTAATATAACTTTGTTCAAAAACCCCATTCTGCCATCCTTCATCATATTTTCACCTATATGGATAAAGGCCCCATAGGTGCCATCTATAAACATGATCAAAAAAAGTAGAACAGGTTCAACGCCCAACAGGATACATACCGTGGTTCTAATAGCATCGGCATATGGGGCCTCCAGAAAAAAATGGGCATGGGTAACGGAAAGGTTCATTTGTTCGGGTGCGTGGTGGGTAGAATGCAGGCACCAAAAAAGTCGCACTTTATGTCCCCAATAGTGGTAGAGGAAATGACCAAATTCCCAAACAATATACCCGTATATAAACCAATACCAGGTCATTTTGGTTTGGAATAGGGCATAGGGCTGTAACCACCCTATGATTAGGGTTACCATGGCTATGGCTATAAATCGGCCAATAAATCTATTAAACACATATATAAGGAAGTTGACCTTATATACCTTGGTGTTAGGTTTCTTGTAGACTAGACCAAGGATAAATTCCAGTAACAGTAGTAGGGGAATTATGGGGTAAATTAAGGATACTACACCATCGTAAGTAGAGAAAACGCTATAATCCCCGGCCTGCAACAACTCCAATGCCTGACTTATCCCTAAAAATCCAACGACCTCATCATACAAGGTACCTAAAATGTCCATAGTAAAGCTAATTTTATATCAATGGTATTAATATAAAAATAAAAGGGCAATTTTACCACTATTTTAGACCAACGCCACTGCTGAGCATTCTTTAGGTATTCCAAGTACGATTAATACTTTTCAATTTTCGTTTAAGGGTAATGATGAACACATTTTAAGGTCTGTTATTTACCTATAATTATGAATTCGCAACGCCTGTTGGCCAAGTGGTCTTCATTACTGCAAGGTACACCGTTGGCGCAATTATTTATCAAACGCGACTCGCCATAGCCTATGGCGCTCTCAATTCTTGAGGGGTCAATACCCATGTAAACAAGATATTCTTGGGTAGACTTGGCCCTATTGTTGGAGAGTTCCAAATTAAACGCGTCCGATGCCCTTGAATCGGTATGTGCTTCAATCTTAATTTTTACGTTGGGGAAATCGTTCATAAAGCTTACTATCTTGTCCAGCTCCGCGGCGGCTTTATACGTAATATTAAATCGGTTCAAATTAAAGAATATAGGATTTACCCTCACCTTTTCTACTCCACCTTCATTAACTACATACTTGGAAAAGGGAATCAGCTCAGTTTGATTAACTTCCTTATAAAGGGTTGGGTTATCGGCATTATTGACCGCCAAAATTTCCTGTTTGTATTCTAGTTTAAAGAAGGCAAATATATGATTGACATTAGGATCTAAGGCTACTTCAAAGTTACCTTGCTCATCTGTATTGGCCTGTACAACCAACTGTTTGTTCTCGTCATAGACTTTTATAGTACCTTCTGCAATGGGATTCTTGGTTATTTCGTCTATAATAATGCCTTTATAAACCATCATTTCGGCCGATTTATTAAAGGAATAAATATCGTCATCCCCTTTTCCATTGGCCCTGTTGGAAGAAAAGTAACCGGTGTTATCCGAGTCATTTATGATAAGGGCAAAATCATCCATATTGCTATTGATGGGCGTGCCCAAGTTTTTAGGTGTTCCATAAACATTAGACGATTCTATTTCAACTTTAAAAATATCCAATCCGCCCAGACCAAAATGACTGTCCGAAGCAAAATATAAGTATTGCCCCGCAACAAAGGGAAACATCTCCCTTCCTGAGGTATTAATGGTAGGTCCAAGGTTGGTAGCAGTGCCCAACTTTCCGTCCTCATCAATATCTACGTAATATATGTCAGTTTCTCCAAAGCCTCCGTACATGTTTGCGACAAAGAATAATCGCTTCCCATCTTCTGTTAAGAATGGATGCCCGAAAGAGTATTTGGGATTGTTGAATTTCACGGAAACTGCATTCACAATGGAATCTCCTTCAACCTCTCCCCGTAAGATCTGCATATTGGAGAACCCTTTTGGATTTACCTGTAACTCGTTGCCTTTTAAATAATTTTGTGTGAAATAAACGGTTTTGTAATCCGAAGAGTAGGTAAGTGTTCCTTCGTGATATGAGGATTGAATATTCTTGTGGAATTTTTGTACATCCATTAGTTTACCTGTAGTGGTATCCCTCTTGGCTGTTAAAATGGATAAATAGGGCTGATTGTTCCATGAATATTCCGCATCCTCCGAGAATTCCGGTGCCCGACTGGATGAAAACACAATGGCATCTTTATAGTACATAGGGGCAAAGTCCGAAAGCGGGGAGTTTATTTCTGAATTGGCAATGTTGTATTGGGGAGCCTCTACCATAAGGCTATCCAAGTATTTTTCCTGCTCCAAAATGGTGGCAAGTTTTTGCTTATCATAGTTGTAATATTCCTTGATTATACTGTTGGCAACACTATATTCTTGGCAGGCCTTAAGGCTTTGTATGTATTTGATGATCGTTTTCTCATCTACTCTTTTTTCCTTAAGGACATATAATTTTTCGTACCAAATTTTGGCATTGGCATAATCATTAATATTAAAATAACTTTCCGCCAAGCGTTCCACATAAAGAGGTTTGGATTTTTTCTTTTTTGATTCCAGTTGTTTGTAAAGATTTATTGCCTCCGTGAAATTTAAATTTTGAAAATACTCGTTCGCATCCGCTCTGGAGTTTTGTGCCAGATGGACATTATAAATAAATAGTGTTAAAATGGAAAGTATAATTTTCATAGGTCTTAGCTTAGAAAAATCGGGGAGAACGGGCATTTGGCCCCCATCGTGGCATTAAATATTTGAGTATAATTTCGTGCGATCCCTGATTGTAATTACCAATATCGGATATACTGTAATCATAGGAATAGCCCAGGAAAAAGTTTTTTGAAATCTGGAATCCTGCCATGGCACTATAACTATCCTTTAGTCTATGTGAGGCCCCTAAGGTGAATTTGTGTAGAAAAAGTACGTTTAGGCTAGCGTCTATTGTTAAAGGTGCATGATCTATAGTCTTGACCAAAATAGAGGGCTTTAATTTTAAGGTGGCTGAAACATCCATTACATATCCAGCAATAAAATATATATGGTTGTCCCTATGTATCAAATTCTTGTCACTTTCAATGTTGGATTGATTTATAAGCATGTTGGGGATTGAAAAACCGAAATACCAGTTATCGCTAAAAATATATGTTCCTGCACCTATTACGGGGAGGGCATTGTAATAATCGTCATAACTAAAAAGAACATCGTCTTGGTCGTAATAACTGCCTTTGGAATAATCCACCTCAAAAAAATCGATACCCGCATTTAGTCCCAGCGATATTTTTACTTTTTTGCTCAAGTTTAGATAGTAAGAAAAAACGGCGTTGGAACTAAACTCGGCCGAAGGTCCAATATTATCTTTAAAGATATTAATGCCCAATCCAATTTTGTTGTTGATAATACCAGAAACTGTAAGCGCCTTGGTCTCTGGAGCACCGTCTATTCCAATCCACTGGGCCCTATAGCTCATAGTAGCATCCATACGATTATTTTCATTGACGTATGCCGGATTTATGGTAGAGGTGTTGTACATATATTGGGTATATTGTGGCAACTGCTGGCCCATTAGTCTTCCACCACCAAGAAGGAGAAACAGTGTTAGGAGTTTTGGTATATTTTTATTTAGGATATTCATCTATTAATCAATGTGTAGTGCTTTTTAGTCTTTTCTTAAAAATAACCAACCTGTTTTGCTTTCGCTCAAATCATCGGTTTTAAGTATGTAGAAATAGGTTCCCGTAGGCAATGGCTCCCCTTTGCCCAGAACGCCTTTTACGTTGGCCAATCCTCGCCAATCATTTTGGTATCCTTTTTTTTGATATACCAAGGCACCATATCTGTTAAAAACTTGGAAATCCGACTCTGGATACATTTCAATACAATCTATTCTGAAGTAATCATTATCACCATCATCGTTTGGGGTAAATTCATTGAATACTTTTAGACAGGATGGTTCCAATACTATCTCAGCACTATTATTATTCAAGTTATTGTCCAATGGGGTAGATTTCGATATGGAGGCGCCGTTAAAATAACTTCCAGTAGCCTTAACAGTTACGGTTATATTCAATGCTGCCTGCTCTCTAGGCCCAATATTATTTATACTCCATACCCCGTTGGATGGGTTATAAGTGCCCTTGGTTGCTGTATATTGCATAAAAGTAAATCCACTTTCAATTCTTTCATTTATTGTGAGGTCAGTGAAATTAGTATCTCCGTCATTGGTAACGGTAATAATGAAATTAACATTTTCACCTACCATAGGATTTTGGCTGCTAGCTTCCTTGCTTATAATTAAGTCAGATATTCCATCTACTTGAACTCTAATTGCAAGTCGGTTTATACTTTCACAATTTGAATCGATTAGTGCAGCATAGTAGTTTGTTCCGTCTACCAATGTGGTGTCAAAATCCAAGATATTTCCAAGTACAGGAGCATCATACCAGATGATATTGCTTTCGTTGACTTGAATATCTCCAAGGGTTGGATTATCAGCTGTAGAAAATACTTGAGTCAAACTTTCGGAAGTAGCCGAAGGAGGTTGAATTAAATTGACAGTAATTCCTAAACGGGCTGTGCTTTCCAAATCACCCAATAATAGTGAGGCATAATAAGTTTTTTGATGCTCCAACAAAGTAGAATGGTCCAGTAAATTCCCTCCGATATTATTATCATACCATAAAATATTACTCTCGTTTATTTGAATATCATTGAGACTTGGTCTGTCAAAAGCACAAAATTCTTGGTTAGTGGAATTTGTGGTAAGAGTTTGTAATGGCACAAGACTAAGCTCGTCTGTGGTGGCATCATTTGCTGTATTCCCCGCCAGGTCTGTGGTGGTTGCCGATACGTCGTAGGTCCCCTCGGCCAGCTCGTTCCCTGCGGGCACGGTAAGTGTCCAGGTGCCGTCCCCGTTATCGGTAAGGTTGCCGTCGCCCTCGGTATAGGTAATCCCGTCCAGGGTCACGGTAAGGATATCGGCGGAATCCGCTGCCCCGGTAATGGTGGGAGTGGTATTGTTGGTCAATAGTGTATTTACGGTAGGTGGCGTCGGGTCCGTAAGGTCTATGGTAAGTTCGTCCGTAGTGGCATCGCTTGCGGTATTGCCTGCCAGGTCGGTGGTGGTTGCCGCAACGTCGTAGGTCCCTTCGGCAAGCTCGCTCCCTGCGGGCACGGTAAGGGTCCAGGTACCGTCCCCGTTATCGGTAAGGTTGCCGTCGCCCTCGGTATAGGTGGTCCCGTCCAGGGTCACGGTAAGGATATCGGCGGAATCCGCTGTCCCGGTAATGGTCGGGGTGGTATCGTTGGTCAATAGCGTATTTACGGTGGGCGGGGTCGGGTCCGTAAGGTCTATGGTAAGCTCGTCCGTGGTGGCATCGTTGGCGGTATTGCCTGCCAGGTCGGTGGTGGTGGCCGCCACGTCGTAGGTCCCCTCGGCAAGCTCGCTCCCTGTGGGCACGGTAAGTGTCCAGGTACCGTCCCCGTTATCGGTAAGGTTGCCATCGCCCTCGGTATAGGTGGTCCCGTTCAGGGTCACGGTAAGCGCATCGGCGGAATCCGCTGTCCCGGTAATGGTCGGGGTGGTATCGTTGGTCAATAGCGCATTTACGGTGGGCGGCGTAGGATCAGTAAGGTCTATGGTAAGTTCGTCCGTGGTGGCATCGCTTGCAGTGTTGCCGGCCAAGTCGGTGGTGGTGGCCGATACGTCGTAGGTCCCCTCGGCAAGCTCGCTCCCTACGGGCACGTTAAGGGTCCAGGTACCGTCCCCGTTATCGGTAAGGTTGCCATCGCCCTCGGTATAGGTGGTCCCGTTCAGGGTCACGGTAAGGATATCGGCGGAATCCGCTGTCCCCGTAATGGTGGGAGTGGTATCGTTGGTCAATAGTGTATTTACGGTGGGCGGGGTAGGATCCGTAAGGTCTATGGTAAGCTCGTCCGTGGTGGCATCGTTGGCGGTATTGCCTGCCAGGTCGGTGGTTGTGGCCGCTACGTCGTAGGTGCCCTCGGCAAGCTCGTTCCCTGCGGGCACGGTAAGTGTCCAGGTGCCGTCCCCGTTATCGGTAAGGTTGCCATCGCCCTCGGTATAGGTAATCCCGTTTAGGGTCACGGTAAGCACATCGGCGGAATCCGCTGTCCCCGTAATGGTAGGGGTGGTATCGTTGGTCAATAGCGTATTTACGGTGGGCGGGGTCGGGTCCGTAAGGTCTATGGTAAGTTCGTTCGTAGTGGTATCGTTGGCGGTATTTCCTGCCAGGTCGGTGGTGGTGGCCGCCACGTCGTAGGTCCCCTCGGCAAGCTCGCTCCCTGCGGGCACGGTAAGTGTCCAGGTGCCGTCCCCGTTATCGGTAAGGTTGCCGTCGCCCTCGGTATAGGTGGTCCCGTTTAGGGTCACGGTAAGCACATCGGCGGAATCCGCTGTCCCCGTAATGGTGGGAGTGGTATCGTTGGTCAATAGCGTATTTACGGTGGGCGGCGTAGGATCCGTAAGGTCTATGGTAAGTTCGTCCGTGGTGGCATCGTTGGCGGTATTGCCTGCTAGGTCGGTGGTGGTGGCCGCCACGTCGTAGGTGCCCTCGGCCAGTTCGCTCCCTGCGGGCACGGTAAGGGTCCAGGTACCGTCCCCGTTATCGGTAAGGTTGCCGTCGCCCTCGGTATAGGTAATCCCGTCCAGGGTCACGGTAAGCGCATCGGCGGAATCCGCTGTCCCCGTAATGGTGGGAGTGGTATCGTTGGTCAATAGCGTATTTACGGTGGGTACTGTAGGATCCGTAAGGTCTATGGTAAGTTCGTCCGTAGTGGTATCGTTTGCGGTGTTGCTGGCCAAGTCGGTGGTGGTGGCCGCCACGTCGTAGGTCCCTTCGGCCAGCTCGTTCCCTGCAGGCACGGTCAGGGTCCAGGTACCGTCCCCGTTATCGGTAAGGTTGCCGTCGCCCTCGGTATAGGTGGTCCCGTTCAGGGTCACGGTAAGCACATCGGCGGAATCCGCTGTCCCCGTAATGGTCGGGGTGGTATCGTTGGTCAATAGCGTATTTACGGTGGGCGGGGTCGGGTCCGTAAGGTCTATGGTAAGTTCGTCCGTAGTGGTATCGTTTGCAGTGTTGCCGGCCAGGTCGGTGGTGGTGGCCGCAACGTCGTAGGTCCCCTCGGCCAGTTCGCTCCCTGCGGGCACGGTAAGCGTCCAGGTACCGTCCCCGTTATCGGTAAGGTTGCCATCGCCCTCGGTATAGGTAATCCCGTTCAGGGTCACGGTGAGCACGTCGGCGGAATCCACTGTCCCTGTAATGGTCGGGGTGGTATCGTTGGTCAATAGCGTATTTACGGTAGGTGGCGTAGGATCCGTAAGGTCTATGGTAAGTTCGTCCGTGGTGGCATCGTTGGCGGTATTTCCTGCCAGGTCGGTGGTGATGGCCGCAACGTCGTAGGTGCCCTCGGCAAGTTCGCTCCCTGCGGGCACGGTAAGGGTCCAGGTACCGTCCCCGTTATCGGTAAGGTTGCCGTCGCCCTCGGTATAGGTAATCCCGTCCAGGGTCACGGTAAGCGCATCGGCGGAATCCGCTGTCCCCGTAATGGTGGGAGTGGTATCGTTGGTCAATAGTGTATTTACGGTGGGCGGATTGGGGGCAGTGGTGTCTACCGTATACGATTCGGTATCTATACCCGTATTTGTGCAAATTCCATTCGTGGTTTCAACGGATGCATCAATTGTGGTATCTGCATCGGCTATCAGATCACTTCCATTTACCGGAATACTAAAACTAAGATCGGCAGCAACATTACCTTGATAAGATACATTGTTAATTGTTAGGGTAACTACATCGTTCACTTGAGCATCGCCACCAACAACACCAGTGATATTTACTAATCCAATGGCTTCGTTAGAATTCACTATATCATCCGCTGTAATATTCGAGTCCAATGTAATTGTTGGGGCCAAAGAGTTATCCTGAATAGTTACAACAACCGACTTTAGTTCACCATCCATATTTTCACAGCCAGTACTGGAATCGGTAATGCTTACATAATAAGTGTACGGGCTGTTTAGACCCGATAATCCCGTAATGGTCAATTCATCGTTGGCATCAATATTATAAGTGATACCGCTATCGACCATTCCATCTGTAATTGGATTGTTTTTATTGGCATCCAAATACCAGTTAAAGGTTCCAGTTAAAGCACTTGAAGGAACTAATGTTACTGTATTTGATGAGCAAATGGTACTTTCATTGCCCGTTACCGTGATATCCGTTGCTTCAGGAGAAGGAACAACTGTTACTTCCACTGGGGTGCGCTCAGATTCCTCAGGACAACCAACTTCCGCTGCAGCTACATAAAAAGTGGTATCCGCCAAAATTGGAGAAGTTACAAAGGGCGTACCAGACGCCACTGTTCCCAAAAGTGTACCGTCAACAGCACTGTCGTACCATCTAAGCTCCAGATCGTTGGGATCTGCTACCGCAATGAGACTGGCAGATTCTCCCTTGCAGATATCTACATCTTGGGAGCTGGCATCGAATGTGGGAGGTCCGGGTACCTTTTTAACCTCATGAATCTCTAATTTTTGTGGTAGGCTAAGAGTTACTAAAGAGCTGAATCTTATGACAATCCTATCGATTGGAGCTCCAGGGGCAAAAGGTACTTCTGCATTTTCGTCATTTTGAAACAATCCCAATAGATCTAGGTTCAACAAGTCGGTCAAACTTTCTGAGGCTACTAAATTAGCTCCATTGTAGCCTAATATTTCAATATTGTCCAAAACACCCAAAGCCAATAGACCCGAATTCAATTTTAAATTTAGATTGAATACATCATTGGAATATGAAAGTTCCTCAAAATAAAGAATTTGTTCTATGGAAGAACCAATGCCTATCAGCCCTAAATTTAATTCGGAAAAAGAGTTGTCATCATCGTCAATTGCGTTCTCAGGATCATTAACACCAACACCGCCAATACCTAAAAGACCAGAGGATATATTACTGCCATCGTAAGATGTAAATGAGGGAACCCCGCAATCACCTATTACTTCGGATGTGTTATAAAATGCACCATATACTCCTAACCTTTTGGGTCCAATGGAAGTTAATCCCTGATCTATACGGTTTATTATTCGAATCCTATTAAATGCTTGATCGGGTGTAACTACAATGAAATATTCTCCGGCTTCATTCATTACCAGCCTCATTCTCGATGTTCCAAATTCTCCTGCGTCGTTAGAATCCCCTTGGAGAACTACGGTATTCACATTTTTTACTTGTACAGAGAATTCCTGTTTACTAACCGCAACAGCCCCTAAAAAATCACCTAAGCCCCCAGCCAATAGAGGTGCCAGTATAGGCTCATCGGCATCAATCTTTACATATGCGGTAGTTTCTGCCGGTATTAATGAAGGAAATTCCAATTCTAGAGCTCCTAAATAGCTACCTGGGAAATCCTTTGCCCTAATACTCGCTTTGGTGCTTAAATCTGTATCGATGGCATTTGCCGAATTATCGGTGTTACTTTGGCTTATTATGCCATTGGCAAAAACCCTTGTTTGACCAAAACCGGAATTGGTTATCAATATGCAAACAATTAGACACCAATAAAAAATGATTAATTTGGTATAATTAAATCCCATAGGCAGAAATAATCACAATTCTCTTGTATTTTTCATTTACTTCTAACGCAGAAAGCCCTACTTTATTGAGTTATAAGGTGGTGAGATGGAGATAATTAGTGGCTTCAATTTAAATTATACCATAAGGTGCTTTTAAAACGAGGTATGTATTAGGAATTGGTGCCACCCTTTTATTGGAATTCTATGGGGACTTTATTTCGGTGTTTCCAACGTTTATGGGTCCAAAGGTAGTACTCAGGTTTTTCCCGTATCTGATCTTCGGTCAACCTTAGAAATTGATCCGTAATTTGATGCTTTTTGGTCTTACTGCCGGCAGTGGTAATTGGGATGAATTCTGCTTGGTAATACCCCCTTTTTACTTTAGAGACCTTAAGGAAGACTACCGCTAGATCCAATTTCCTGGCCATGCTCTCTGGTCCATTAAAAATGGGAACCTTAACACCCATAAATTCAGTCCAATATTGTGCTCTTTTTACTTGGGGAGATTGGTCGCTCACCATGCCATAGGCAGATATTACCCCATTTTGGACATTCCTGTACACCGTCTTTACAGTTTCTTGTTGGGTGATCAGGGTGGTGTTCCATTTGGCCCTTATCTTTTTTATCAGATCGTCAAAATAAGAATTTCCTATTTTTTGATACACCGCATACCCTTTCGCATTTACATAATTATTAATGCTCACGTTCCATTCCCAATTGGCATAATGGGAACATACGATAAGAACGCTTTTCTCTTTAACAATGTCTTGAAGAACTTCAATATTGATGATCTTATAACGCTCCTTGAGTTCCTCTTTTGATAGATTTAAAGTCTTGACCATTTCCAGGAACATATCGCACATATGGCGGTAGAAGGCCTTTTGAATCTTTTTTATCTCTTCTTCAGACTTATCCGGAAAGGACCGAGAAAGATTTTCGAATACGACTCTTTTGCGGTAGCCAACAACATAGAAAAGTACAAAAAAGACAAAGTCCGAAAAAAAATAAAAAAGTCTAAATGGTAATATGGAAATATGCCATAGGAGGGGGTAAACTAGAATATAGACAAGAAACTGCATGCAGATATAATTAAGGCAAATATAGCTATATTTGAACCCAAAAATAATAGTTTTCTTCATGAATAACCTTCATCTTGCTACCATTGCCATTATGGCTGCCAATATCCTTGCCTCCCTAAAGGGATTTAATAACCATACCTTCTTTGAACGCTATAAGTTTGGTGTAGGTGCTATTCAGGCAGGCCAGAAGGATAGGATGGTTACTTCGGGTTTTTTACATGTAGACCTCTCCCATCTATTCTTTAATATGTTTACCCTATACTTTTTTGCGGATGTGGTCATTGATTGGTTTGGTCCCGGTAAATTCATTATCCTTTATTTTATTAGCCTTGTTGCCGGTAGTTTGTTGGCATTGTACTTTCATAAGAACGAGCCTTATTACAGTGCGGTAGGGGCAAGTGGGGCAGTCACTGGTATATTGTATTCGGCCATCCTACTTGAGCCTGGGATGCGATTGGGAATTATGTTCATCCCTATTCCATTGCCGGCTTACGTATTGGGAATCCTTTATTTGTTTTATTCTATCTACGGAATGAAAACTAGATTGGGGAATATTGGTCACACTGCGCACTTTGGAGGTGCTATTGGAGGGTATGTAGTAACCCTATTTTTTAAGCCCGATCTACTTGTTACGGACACACTAATGGTGCTTTTATTGGCTTTGCCCATTGTGCTTCTTTTTGTCCTCGGGAAAATGGGCAAAATATAAGACCGCGCAAATTTTTCACCGGAAAATGGGCTAGGTTTTCATTTAGGACTTTAGTCTAGTAGCATTTCCAGTGCAATCAAAATGTTTTTGAAACAATTACAGGTATAAAACAAAAAAAGGCTCGTAAATTATTTTACAAGCCTTTTTTTATGAATTTGTGGAACTTTGTTATTGCAATAGTTCTGAAATTTTCGACTCCAATTCAGGGCCTCTTAGGTTTTTTGCTACTATTACCCCGTTTTCATCAAGGATAAAGGTGGCAGGAATGGCCTCTACATTGTAAAGTTTGGCCACGGCATCGTTGAAATAATCCAGACTGGAAATATGGTTCCAGCTCAGTTGGTCATCTGCAATCGCTTTTTTCCAATCTTCTTCCTTTCTATCCAAGGAAACTCCGATTATATTAAGTCCTTTGGAGTGGTACTTGTTGTAGATCTTAACCACATTGGGGTTTTCAACCCTACAAGGCTTGCACCAAGCGGCCCAAAAATCGATGATGGTCACTTTGCCCATTGCCTCTTTTAGGGATAATTCCTTGCCGTCTGGGGTAGGTCCCGAAAAGTCGGGTGCAGTGGCGCCTATTGCGGTACTCTTGCCTTTTTCTTCCCTAGCTTTGGCTGCTTCCAAACTTTTTAGGATGTTTTTGGCGGGCAGGGTTTCCTTTATCTCTGGAGTTAAGGCATCGTACATTTTCTGCGCTTCCTCGCTCTCCACCATTCTTGTATTAAGTCCTTTTTCTATCAACAAAGCGGAAATTAGACCATTGGGATTGTTCTTGATGAAGTCCAATTCAAAATTCTTATATTCTTCTTGAAGTTCGGCAAACTCGTCTCGCAAGGAGTTAACGGTAGCTTCGTTTCCACTCATATTGGCGTTTTGCATATCCCTTTGGATAGACATTGCCTGATCGGACAAGGCTCTTGATTCATTTAGATAATTAAAGAAAATATCATTTTGCTCAGTACCTTTTACCTTGGCAAAATTTAAACTGTCCTTCTGGGCACTAAGTTCTATTTCACCTTTCTCGGCAACAACCGGGGTGTAGCCTTGAACTTTATCAACAAAAACATATATTAGATCAGGTGAATCAGCGGGACCGCTAATGGTAAACTTACCGTTTTCAACAGTGGTGGTGTCAATATCATATGGCTGATTTTTTTCATCAATCTTTCTTATAAATATTTGGGTACCGTTTTCCACATCCCCGGTTAAAGTTCCGTTCAATACAAAACCTTCGGGTTTACTGTTGCATGCTACAACTCCTACAATTACGGTAAGCGATAATAATATTTTTTTCATTGCTGTTTTCTTTTTAATTGCCGCAAATGTACTTATATATAAGTAATAAAAAAAGCCATAAATGCTACAAGAACATTCATGGCCGAATAAAATAGTAATTCGTTATTTATATTAAAACTGATAGCGAATTCCCAAGGCGATATCGAAATCAAAATTATCAGAGAAATCTTTATAGCCCACAATGCCTATTTCGGGTCTAAAATCCAACGAAATCAGCAGGGGAATGTCAAAGTTGTATTCAATACCTATATCTCCGGCCGCCAAAACAAAAAGGCCGCCATCGGGCGTATAATAACCACCATTGCCATTGGGCCTGGAAGCGAAATCCACACTTCCTAAACCACCACCGGCACCGTAGTACCAATTGAAATTTCCGTCCAAGGGCCTAACCCATTGGTAAAGTGCCGTTAATTTAAAGGCATCGAAATATCTACTATCGCGCCATCCGAGGTTGGCTTCCAATCTGTTGTCACGGTCCAAAGACTTCTGATACGAAATTTCTGCACCAAAACCATCACTGTCCCCCAAACGGAGACCTATGGCGTGATCGGATATTTCCTGGGCATTCATGGAGAACCAGGAACAGAACATAAATAGGGTAAATAATTTTAAAATTTTCATAAGTGTTCTAAAGTTAATTAATGTAAAAATTAAAAATTCATTATTAATCTGAAACAATAAAACTTAATTTAGTGCCCAAAATTGTTTTGAGTTGGATAAAAATATGCTAAATAAATTAAAGGATGATTTAGAGGGCGATTTGTTTGTAGACAAATTAATGACCACCCTATATTCCACCGATGCTTCCGTATATAGAAAAATGCCAATGGCAGTGGCTTACCCGAAGACCGAAGAGGATATTAAAAAACTAATTCTATTTGCCGGGGAACACAAAATAGGTTTAATTCCTCGAACAGCAGGAACCTCCCTTGCCGGACAATGTGTTGGGGAAGGTATAGTAGTGGATGTCTCCAAAAATTTCACCAAGATACTTTCCGTTGATGTAGACAAAAAGCAGGTAACCGTTCAACCTGGGGTCATCCGAGACGAGTTAAACCTTTATTTGGAACCATATGGCCTATTTTTTGGACCAAACACCTCTACTTCCAACCGTTGTATGATTGGCGGAATGGTCGGGAACAATTCCTCTGGAACTACCTCTATACAATACGGGGTTACCCGTGATCAGGTCGTTTCCTTACAGACGTATTTGTCCGATGGTAGTAAGGTAGAATTCAGGGATCTGTCCTTGAACGAATTTCTGGGCAAAATGTCCTTGGACAATTTTGAAGGAAAAATTTATAACAACATACATAAGGAATTAAGTAATAAGGAAATACAGGCGGAAATTTTAAAGGAATTTCCAAAGCCACAGATCCATAGGCGCAATACCGGTTACGCTGTGGATGAGTTGCTCAAGAACAATATTTTTGGTGATAGTCCCCAAAACATTAACTTATGTAAATTGTTGAGCGGAAGTGAAGGCACCTTGGCCTTTACTACGGAAATAGTACTGCAATTGACCGAGTTGCCTCCTAAACTTTCTGGAATGGTGGTAACCCATTACAAAACTTTGGAAGATTGTTTGTTGGATGTAGCGCCCCTTATGACCCACAATCTGCATACCTGCGAAATGATGGACAAGGTTATTTTGGATTGCACCAAAAATAACCGGACCCAATTGGAGAACAGATTTTTTGTGGAAGGCGATCCTGCGGCATTGTTAATGTTGGAGGTTAAAGCGGATACCGAAGAGGACTTGGACAAACAGCTTCAGCATTTATTGGAGACCGTTAAAAAGTCTGGTTTGAGCTATGCCAGCCCTATATTGAAGTTGGCCGATGTGAATAAGGCCATTGAACTCAGAAAGGCCGGACTGGGTCTTCTTGGAAATATAGTCGGGGACCGTAAAGCGGTTGCCTGCATAGAGGATACTGCAGTGGCGTTGGAGGATCTAAAGGACTTTATAGGGGAATTCAGCCAAATAATGAAGGATTATAAGCAAGATGCGGTATACTATGCCCATGCAGGGGCAGGGGAGCTGCATTTAAGGCCAATCCTGAATTTAAAGAAATCTGCAGATGTGGCCTTGTTCAGGTCCATTACTACGGATGTGGCCAAACTTACCAAAAAGTATCAGGGATCCTTTAGCGGGGAACATGGCGATGGCATTGTAAGGGCGGAGTTTATCCCTTTGATGATAGGCCAGAAAAATTATGAGCTGATAAAGCGGGTAAAGACCTATTTTGATCCCCATAATATTTTTAACCCAGGGAAAATTGTGGATGCCTATCCCATGGATGAATCACTGAGGTATGAAATTGACCGCGAAGAACCGGAAATTGAAACCTTGATGGATTTCTCCGATAGTGAAGGTATTCTAAAGGCGGCCGAAAAATGTAATGGTAGCGGGGATTGTAGAAAAACGCATTTGGTATCTGGGGCTATGTGCCCAAGTTACCATGCCACAAAGAATGAAAAGGATACTACAAGGGGCCGTGCCAACACCCTGCGCGAATTTTTGACTTCTTCGGAAAAGTCGAATAAGTTTAACAATAAAGAGCTCAAAGAAGTTTTTGACCTTTGCTTAAGTTGTAAGGCCTGTTCCAGTGAATGTCCCAGTAATGTGGATGTGGCCACACTTAAAGCAGAGTTTTTATATCAATATCAGGAGGAAAACGGATATCCCTTGAGGGCAAAACTTTTCGCCTATAATACCAAGTTGAATAAATTGGGAAGCAGCATGGCAGGTATTACCAATGCCATGTACGATTCCAAAATATTGGGCGGATTGCTTAAAAAGTCGGTCGGCGTTGCCGAGCAACGAAGTTTGCCAAAAGTCTTTAAGTTCGATTTTGATAAGGAGCTTCAAAGGGTTAAGGGTCAGGTTGTTGCTACCAAGTCCAAAGTTGTGTTGTATATAGATGAATTTACCAATTACTTGGATGTTGAACTGGGTAGGGATGCTATTGAAGTACTGACGCGACTGGGCTATGAGGTGGAACTTTTTTATGCAGAAAGTGGAAGGACCTATATTTCCAAAGGATTTTTAAAACAGGCCAAACAATTGGCCATTAAAAATGTGGATAAACTTTCGCAGCTAACGGATAAAGGACTTCCAATCATTGGGTTGGAACCTTCCGCTATACTTACGTTTAGGGATGAATACAAACGATTTGGCTTTGATAAAAAGAAGATGGATTCCGTTGCTGCCAATTCATTTTTGATAGAAGAATTTTTGGCCAAGGAAATTCAATTGGGGGTCATATCATCGGATCTATTTACAAACGAGCCTAAGACCGTAAAGATTCACACACATTGCCATCAGAAGTCTATATCCAACCAAAAGGTAACCTTTGATATCTTGAATCTTCCAAAGAATTATACGGTTTCTATTATTAGTTCCGGATGTTGTGGTATGGCAGGGTCCTTTGGGTATGAAAAGGAGCATTATGAGGTAAGTATGCAGGTGGGGGAGCTAAAGTTGTTCCCGGCCGTTAGGAAGTCCGCAGAGGATGTGATCATCGCCGCCAATGGAACAAGCTGTAGGCATCAAATCTTTGATGGTACCCAAAGGAAGGCGGTGCACCCTATTACCGTTTTGAAGGAGGCGCTAATTGCTTAGTTGTATCTTATTTGGTTAGCGAAAGATTTGACCTTTTCAATTTTTTATAACAAACAAATAAATTTAGCCCTGTACAATACTTCCAACAGTTATTGGCCAGGGTTTTTTGGTGTTTTGTTAACAGTGGTCATAAGATTATAAGGGTAGGCCAGTATAAGGGATAGATTTAGATTTTTGCTTTTTTGGATGTTTTTTTAGGAGGCATAACGGTTATGGATGTGGCGGCCAGTAATTCGTGAATGTCCATGCCCTTAAGTTCTTCATCAGCAAAGAAGGGGGACAGTTTGTCCGCACTATATCTATATATTTTCCAACGTTTAAAGGTGTATTCCAAGGCGGTAAGGTTTTCTACCCAATCCCCGGAATTTAAATAGGTGCATTTGCCTTGTTCACTTTCAAACATCTCTTTTTTGGGTTGATGAATATGGCCACAGATAACATAATCGTAGTTCTTGTCTACGGCCAATTCCTTTGCCGTATATTCAAAATTTTCAATAAATCTAACAGCACCCTTTACGCTGTTCTTTATTCTTTTGGATAGGGAATATTTCTCGCGCCCAAGTTTTCCCAGGATCCAATTAAGGCTTCTGTTGATTAGAATTAAAAGACTGTATCCATGCCTTCCCAGTTTGGCCACCCATTTTGCATTCTGAATGGATATATCAAAAACATCACCGTGAAAGAACCAGGCCCTTTTACCATTTAATTCTAAGGTCAATTGATCAACAAAATGGATATTTCCCAAAGAGGTACCGCAGAATCTTCTAAGCCTTTCGTCGTGGTTCCCTACAATGTAATATACTTCGGTACCATTTGTGGCCATTCCCATAATTTTTCTTAGCACTTTTAGGTGCGTAGCAGGGAAATATTTCTTGCTAAATTGCCAGATATCAACTATATCGCCGTTGAGTATAAGTGTTTTAGGGTTTATGCTGTTCAAATAGGCCAATAGTTCATCAGCATGGCAACTGAAAGTTCCTAAATGCACGTCTGAAATAACTACCAATTCTATTTGTCGCTTTTTCACGGAGGTGGAATTTTCTCAAATTAAACCTTTGGATTTAAATTAAAAGTGAAGGTAAAATCAATTTAGGATAAGGAAATAGTTAAGTTTATATTAAGTTGGTCCAATTCTGTTTTTATTTGCAATAAGCAAGGTTTCTATTTTTGTATCTCTGTTTTAAGATTTACCTTTGGATCTTTGACTTAAAATGGCCCTTTATACCATTTCATAACTACAAATTTTAACTACAAACATGGCAGGAAATACTTTTGGAACCCTTTTTAAACTATCTACGTTTGGAGAATCTCATGGAGTGGCCATTGGTGGCGTACTGGATGGCTGTCCGGCGGGAATTGAATTGAATCTGGATGCCATTCAGGAAGACCTGGACAGGCGTAAACCTGGTCAGTCGGCCATCGTTACCCAACGCAAGGAGCCGGATACCGTAGAGTTTTACTCTGGGATTTTTGAAGGGAAGACGACAGGAACACCAATAGGGTTTGCCATACACAATACCAATCAGAAATCACATGATTATTCCCATATAAAGGACTCTTATAGGCCTTCGCATGCCGATTATGTGTACGACCAAAAATATGGTTTCAGGGATTATCGCGGAGGAGGAAGAAGTTCGGCGAGGGAAACGGCCAGTAGGGTAGTTGCCGGTGCCATTGCCAAACAATTCTTGGGAGATATGAAAATAAACGCCTACGTTTCCCAAGTAGGTGAGCTATCCTTGGACAAAAGTTACCAGGAACTCGATTTTTCCCTTATCGAATCCAACCCGGTAAGATGTCCGGATACTGCTACTGCCGCTAAAATGGAAGAGTATATAAAAAAAATTAAAAAGGAAGGCGATACCATTGGGGGGGTGATTACCTGTGTTATCCAAAATGTTCCCATAGGCTTGGGGGAACCTGTTTTTGATAAGTTACATGCAGAATTGGGTAAAGCTATGCTTTCCATCAATGCCGTTAAAGGCTTTGAGTATGGTAGCGGATTTGAAGGCGTAAAGATGAAGGGGAGCGCCCATAACGATCAATTTAATACCGACGGTACTACCAAGACCAATCATAGTGGGGGTATACAAGGAGGTATAAGCAATGGAATGGATATTTACTTCAATGTTGCCTTTAAGCCTGTCGCAACCGTTATTCAAGCCTATGATACCATAGATAAGGAAGGGAATAAAGTAAGCACTCAGGGCAAGGGCAGACACGACCCATGTGTAGTGCCTAGAGCAGTGCCAATTGTGGAGGCAATGGCCGCCTTGGTTATGGCAGATTATACTTTATTGAATAGGACCATTAAATTATAGCCTTATATTTTTTGGTGCTTTAAACCACAAAATGCTATCTTTCCAATCTAAATCATTGTTTTTATGAGGAAGTTGGAATTGCACTGGCAAATTATTTTGGGAATGGTGGGCGGAGTTCTTTTTGCTTTGGCCATGGTTCAGTTCGATTGGGGTCCGAAAATTGTCTCCGATTGGATAAAACCCTTTGGGAATATATTTATTAATTCTCTTAAGCTTATTGCAGTTCCATTAATATTGGCTTCGCTTATCAAGGGGGTTTCCGATCTAAAGGATATTTCCAAACTTTCAAAAATGGGGGGGAGGACCATTGGAATTTACCTCATAACAACTATTATCGCGGTATCCATCGGACTTACCATAGTGAATGTTGTAAAACCAGGTTCCTCTATTTCTGAAGAGACGAGGAACGAATTGGTGGAAAATTATAAAGGTGATGCCGATTCCAAAATATCCCAAGCCAACGAACAAAAGGAGTCCGGGCCATTAAGGGCCTTGGAAGATTTGGTGCCCAGCAATATTTTTAGTGCGGCAAGTGACAATGGCAATATGTTGCAGGTCATATTTTTTGCCATTTTTTTCGGAGTGGGATTAATATTGATACCTGCAGAGCAGGCCGATCCGGTAAAGAAATTTTTTGATGGCTTCAATGAGGTAATTCTTAAATTGATAGATTTGATTATGCTGGCGGCTCCCTACGGTGTCTTTGCCTTATTGGCCGCTTTGGTGGTAGAATCTCCCAGTTTGGATCTGTTTAAAGCGCTAGGATGGTATTCAGTCAGTGTTGTATTGGGATTGATCTTGATGATAGGCGTGTATATTTCGTTGGTATGGATATTTACCAAACGCAAACCTTCATTTTTTATAAATGGAATTTCTCCTGCACAATTATTGGCGTTTTCTACCAGTTCCAGTGCAGCCACACTACCTGTGACCATGGAAAGGGTAGAAGAGCATTTAGGGGTAGAGGAGGAGGTTGCCAGTTTTGTATTGCCAATTGGGGCCACTATAAATATGGATGGTACCAGTCTTTATCAAGCCGTGGCAGCGGTTTTTATTGCCCAAGCTTTTGGAATGGATCTTAGTTTTGGAGCCCAATTGGGAATTATTGTTACCGCAACCTTGGCTTCCATTGGGAGTGCCGCCGTACCTGGAGCAGGAATGGTGATGCTCGTCATTGTTTTGGCGCAGGCTGGTATTCCTGAAGCCGGACTGGCACTGATCTTTGCAGTGGATAGACCTTTGGATATGTGTAGGACGGTGGTCAATGTTACTGGGGATGCCGCAGTGTCCATGATGGTGGCAAAGTCTGTGGATAAATTAGGGGAGCCCAAGGTAAAGGAATGGAGCGATCATTATAAGCCTTCAAAATAACGAACAACTTCATTATTGCTGAATCCAACGCATTAAAAGATGGCGAAAATTATTTTTGTCCGTTTGTAAATTCAATTGATTGTTCCCATAATTTAGCACAATCTTAATTGAAATTATGAAAAAACTTGCCTTGCACTGGCGTATCCTAATTGGTATGCTTTTGGGAGTGCTTTTTGGGGTGTTAATGTTGTATATTTCGGGAGGTAAGCTCTTTATTCAAAATTGGATCAATCCATTTGGCATTATCTTTATCAATCTCTTGAAGCTTATAGCCATTCCGTTAATTTTGGCTTCGATCATTAAAGGGATTTCAGATTTAAAGGATATTGCCCAGTTTAAAACCATAGGTGTCCGTTCTGTTACCTTATTTATCACCACCACTATAGTGGCAATTATTATAGGTTTGCTGCTGGTCAATATTTTTTCCCCCGGTAAAGGAATTTCTGAGGAAACCGTTTCGCGGATTACCAATGAATTTGTTGGTCGGCAAGGCGTGCAGTCTAAACTTGCAGAAGCTTCTGTGCAAAAGGAATCCGCACCTTTGCAGTTTTTGTTGGATATGGTGCCGGAGAATGTTTTTAGCGCAATGAGCGACAATAAACTAATGCTCCAGGTAATATTTTTTTCTGTGTTTCTAGGGGTGTCCATGTTGCTAATTGGGGAAGCCAAGGCAAAACCTTTAAAAACCCTTTTTGATTCCCTTAACGATGCGGTATTAAAAATGGTCGATATAATTATGGTAACGGCTCCCTTTGCGGTATTTGCTCTTTTGGCCAATGTAGTGGCCAGCTCAGGAGATCCGGATTTATTGTTGGCATTGGTTAAATATGCAGGTGTTGTTATTTTAGGACTTTTTCTAATGATTGTCTTTTATTGTACTGTATTGACGTTGGTTACTAGAAAAAATCCAATTTGGTTCTTAAAAGCCATCAGTCCCGCACAACTTTTGGCGTTTTCCACGAGCTCAAGCGCCGCCACCCTTCCCGTAACCATGGAAAGGGTAGAGAATCAATTGGGTGTGGATAAGGAGGTTGCCAGTTTTGTACTTCCGGTAGGAGCTACTATAAATATGGACGGAACCAGTCTTTATCAGGGCGTAGCGGCAGTTTTTATTTCCCAAGCCTTGGGTCATCATTTGGAAATTACAGACCAATTAATGATAATATTA
Source organism: Arenibacter palladensis (assembly GCF_900129275.1). GTDB lineage: Bacteria > Bacteroidota > Bacteroidia > Flavobacteriales > Flavobacteriaceae > Arenibacter > Arenibacter palladensis. The sequence continues at coordinate 176,573 of NZ_FQUX01000010.1, forward strand.
ACCGCGCTTTTGGCTTCTATTGGTTCTGCTGCAGTACCAGGGGCCGGAATGGTAATGTTGGTAATTGTTTTGGAGTCCATAGGCTTTCCAAGTGATAAGTTGGCGGTAGGATTGGCGTTGATCTTTGCGGTAGACCGCCCTTTGGATATGGCCAGAACAGTAATAAACGTAACGGGCGATGCTATGGTGTCCGTGGTAGTTGCAAAATCGGTAGGGAAGTTAAATGATATCCCTAAATAATTAGAGCCTCAACGAGGTATATTAAATAGTAGTTGTAATGTTAAAACAAGAAGTGAGCCGGGAAATTATTGAGCAGTTTCCCAATGTATTTGTAATAGATGCCAACTTGGACAGGTTAGTAAAAAAAATTGAATTGCTTACCTATTTAAATCCATTAAATATTGAAAAGGAAAAGCACCGTTTCTTTTCATCCAAATATGTTGATGAACCCGTATTTAAATATAAAAAGTTACAATTTGATCCTTACAAGTTAAACCGTTTGTTCTTTTCCCAGCGCTTGGAGCGCATAAAGGATGAACAGATAATGAAGTTCTATCAGGAAGTGGTGTATTACTATGCCAATATGATTCAGTGTATCGAGACTATTGGTCAGAACAAAAAGTTCTATTACAACTCCCTTAGGGTTTATGGAACTCCCACGGAGAAAGATGTTCAGAATGCCAGGTTCATTCTACATGTGGCCGATGAGCCGGATACCGAGAATATGGAAAAAATATATACCCCGGAGGACGCAAAGGTTTATTTTGAAGAGTTTGTGCGGCAATATGATTTTCCTTTAAATATTTCCTTCTCCAATAGCATTGCCGCAGATGCCATGGTGAGCAATAATACCCAATCCCTTCTTATTAAGAAGAATACCGTTTTTAGCAGAAACCAACTGCTTACCTTGGCCAATCATGAGATTGGAGTGCATTTGGTAACTACCTACAATGGCATGTTACAACCCTTAAAAGTTTTTTCCAATGGTTTTCCGAAGAATGTGGAAACCCAAGAGGGCTTGGCGGTTTTTAGTGAATACATGAGTGGGGCCCTAACCCTTAAGAGATTAAAGGAACTTGCTTATAGGGTCTTGGCCTCTGACAGTTTGATAAAAGGGTATGGTTTTTCGGATACTTTCGACATGCTACACGGCCAGTACAAGTTAGACCGTAACAAGGCCTTTACCATTACCATGCGGGTCCACAGGGGTGGCGGATTTACCAAGGACCGCCTGTATCTAAGCGGATTAAAAAAGATTTATAAAAGGCATAAAAACGGCTTGTCCATGGATACTTTGCTAACCGGTAAGGTTACCATGGAATCCGAGGCTACCATAAACCGATTTAAGGACTTGGGCTTGGCAAATAATTTAACACATACCAATGTGGCTTTTGAAAAGAATTACAATAAGAACAGTACCTTGGATTTTATATTGGATAACTTGAAATAAGTAATATGGAACTTCCTTTTCCTTTTGTTTGCAAATGTAAGCTAGTGTGCTAATGAGGAAGGATTAATTGATGAAGTTTGTGTACTTAAGTTAAATTATTTTAAATAGCCCTTGGAATAATAACTTAGATTTTGATATCTTTGTACCACCATTAAAAAAAAATAGCAATCATGTTCGATTTTGACCAATATTTAGGGTTTTTAGCATTTTTGACCATCTTGACCATCGGGTTTTGGTTGATGATTTTTTTGTTGACTTTTGTTATTCCCTACTGGATAGGAGGTTCTATCCTGGAAATATTGAAAGAAAAGCGCGAAGCCAAAAAAGCAAAACGTAACCAATAGGGATACGACGACAATATACTGTAAATAAAAAGGGAGCCGATGGGCTCCCTTTTTATTTTTAAGGGTTTGTCCCGTCCTAAAATAAGTTGACACAAAATCGACTTATTTATGAAACATTCAAAGATTACAGGTAATAAGCGGACACAACGCGATTACAATCTAGGTTTTAAATTGGCCGTTATTTCCCAAGTTGAAAAAGGCGAAATGACCTATAAGCAGGCACAGAAGGCTTATGGCATTCAAGGTAGAAGTACTGTTTTGGTCTGGTTGAGAAAACATGGTACCTTAGATTGGAGCAACCCAATTCGACATCAAATGCCAAAATCCAAAGAAACCCCTGCCCAGAAGATCAAGCGTTTAGAACGCGAGCTATCTGACGCGAAGTTGAAGAACAAGATCCTTAATACGATG
>NZ_FQUX01000009.1 GCF_900129275.1 Arenibacter palladensis
AAAAGCATTTTCCCGGCCCGTTATTTCGATTTCTTTTTCTGCACCACATACCCGTTTCCAAGCATGTGGCGCGCTGTCTTTACAATATATCAATGAACTTGTTTACTTCTTTTCGTTCGCCCTGTCTCCCAAAGCGGCTGCAAATGTACAGCCTTTTTTTAATCCGCCAAGCTTTTTTGAAAAAAAATTATTTTTTCTTTTTGCCCGTAGACCGGAAACAACAACTTTAATGAACGTGGCGCTCCGAACACCTTTTCCGCCGACTCCGACATTGCTTCGTTAGCGGGGTGCAAATCTACCACCCTTTTTTAAATCCACAAGGGTTTTTTGAAACTTTTTTCGCCTTTTTTTAAGGGCACGCCACAACACGCTGTCAACAAGCATATTGCGACACCGGACGACCCGCAAAAAGGGAAAACAATTTAACGCTTTTTCCCCGTACCGCAAAACAAAGACGCGTTAAAATTACTACAGGCCGCGCTGGGCCCGCCCGCAGAGGGCAGGGGGCGCAGCCGCACCCCCGGAGCAGGGCAAGGGATACGGCAAAGCACACGGCCCGATATAAGGAGGGAACGCCAAAAAAATTATATTATAATTGTTCAGGAAACATAGAGAATACTCAACCCCTACTCCTTGGACTTGTTCTGCTCTTTCCAGATGTTGGTAAGGGTAGCGTAATCGTATTCCAAAACGGAAGGCTGTCTTTCCAAACTAAAATCAGCAAAGGCCCGTTGCAGAATATCCTCTATAAGGTAATCCTCATGCACCAAATCGGGATGGAATTCTTCCTTAATACTTATGTTGAACATTTTAGCCGTGGTATTGTACCAGAAAGCACGCCAACCACTCCGTAACTCTTTTACCAGATCAAAAGCGGTGACCCCCGTTTGCCTGTAGATCAGCTTTACCAAAATCTGCCCTTCGGTACGCGTTAATTTCTTTAATTCTTCCGAAAACTCGTCCTCAATAAATTTTTGAACCTTGCGTGTAAACCTCCTTTTATGGGAATTCTTTTTTATATGCTCCAAACTGTCGTTCAGTTCTACCAACCTTTCTGCAGCCAATTTGGCATAGGGATACACCTTCATGGTTTTTCTACGAAGAATATAATACCTTAACTTATCATTATAGGAGGAAAATTTAAGTCTGCCAAATACATACACTTCATTTAAGGCAATGGAACTCTGAAGTACGGAATCCCCCTCCATTATTATATATTGCTGGGCCAAGGAATCCAAAGTTTCTTCTGCAACCTGCCCAAAGCCCATAAATCCCACTACACCAAAAAGTATTACTAATAATCTTTTTCCCATTGCCAACACAAAATACAAAAGCCTTGCCAAAATTAACGATAAAGAAAGAATGATATTATTAATTAAAAGTGAATATTGTTAAGTTTGTATCCAAAATATACGTAAATGAGCGCTAAAAAGATCCTTACCAAAAAATCCATAGATTTTTTAGAGAAATATTTAAACAATGCCTCCCCCACAGGTTACGAATGGGAAGGGCAAAAATTATGGATGGAGTATTTAAAACCTTATGTAGATACTTTTATCACCGACACTTATGGAACTGCCGTAGGGGTCATAAATCCAGATGCCAAATATAAAGTGGTTATAGAAGGACATTCCGATGAAATATCCTGGTATGTCAACTACATAACCGACAACGGTTTGATCTATGTTATCCGTAACGGAGGAAGCGATCACCAAATTGCTCCTTCAAAATGGGTGGATATCCACACCAAAAAAGGAATCGTAAAAGGTATATTTGGATGGCCGGCCATACACACTAGGGACAGCTCCAAAGAAGAGCCCCCAAAATTGGACAATATTTTTATAGATATAGGCGCCAAAGACAAGGCGGAAGTGGAAAAATTGGGGGTACACGTTGGATGCGTAATTACCTACCCGGACACCTTCCAAATTCTGAACAAAGATAAATTTGTTTGTCGCGCCATAGACAACCGCGTTGGTGGTTTTATGATCGCCGAAGTGGCCCGACTCCTCAAGGAAAACAAAAAGACGCTCCCGTTTGGACTATATATAACCAATGCCGTACAGGAAGAAATTGGATTAAAGGGCGCTGAAATGATTACCCAGACCATAAAACCGAACATTGCGATAGTCACGGACGTTTGCCATGACACCACTACGCCCATGATCGAGAAAAAGAAACAAGGTCATACCGAAATAGGTGCAGGCCCAGTAATCTCCTATGCCCCGGCCGTGCAAAATAAACTTCGTGAACGAATTATTGAAACTGCCGAAACCAACAAGATTCCTTTTCAGCGCATGGCCGCTTCGAGATACACCGGTACGGATACCGATGCCTTTGCCTACAGCAATGGCGGAGTGGCGTCAGTATTGATTTCCCTACCCCTGAGATATATGCATACCACTGTTGAAACAGTACATAAGGATGATGTGGAAAACGTTATTCGGTTGATCTACGAAACACTTTTAAATATAAATGAAGGAGAAACTTTTAGCTACTTTGAATAGTCTTTACCGAAAATCCTCCCTTTTTGGGGAGGATTTTTTTTGTAATATGTATTCAATCAATTATTCAATATAGGCTTACATGGATGAATTAATAGACGTATTGGATGCCGAAGGGAATTACACCGGCAAATCCATCATGAAATCAGAGGCACACAGAAAGGGTGTTTTTCACCCTAGTATACATGTTTGGCTTTTTACCAAAAACGGGGAAATACTTATTCAACAACGCGCCAAAAACAAAGATACCCATCCCGGACTTTGGGATGTATCCGTGGCAGGCCATATAGGTGCCGGTGAGGATGTAACGGAATCTGCCATTAGGGAAGTCCAGGAAGAGATAGGACTTCCAACAAAAAGCAAAGACCTGCTCAAAATAGGGGTATTCAAATACAGCCACCAACATCATAAAGATTTATTGGACTGTGAATTTCACCATACCTTTTTATGTGAATTGAAAGTACCCTTGGCCACGCTTGAAATGCAAGAAAGCGAAGTGGCCGATCTTAGCCTGATTTCAATGGACAGATTGAAAAAGGAACTGGAAAGCAAAATACATTCCAAGAAATACGTGCCTTATGATATGGATTATTACAACACTGTGTTGAACGCCATAAAGAAACGGCTATAGGCCTTGGTAAAATAGCTCAGGGGTATCTAAGCTATATGTTTGTTGCCCTCCTTTAACCATATCCTTAACCACAAAGGAATTGCTACCCAATTCCTGCTCCCCGATCAACACCACAAAAGGAACATTCCTATTATTGGCATATTTCATTTGTTTCTGCATCTTGGCACTAGACGGATAAAGATCACATTTAATACCTGCCCTCCTTAATTGATGAACCAGTTTTAAAGAAGTCAACGCTTCCTTTTCCCCGAAATTAACGCAGAGGACCTGTAAGGATTGATCAATGGTTTCAGGAAACAGCCCCAACTCTTCCAATACTAAATAAATACGGTCCAGACCAAAAGAGATCCCTACTCCGCTCACATCTTTAAGCCCAAAGATGCCGGTAAGGTCGTCATAACGTCCGCCGCCACCAATAGACCCCATACTTACTCCTTCCGGAGCAGCTACTTCAAATATGGCCCCGGTATAGTAATTAAGTCCCCTAGCCAAAGTAACATCTATCCTTAGGTTTGCAGATTGTAATCCTAGTTCCTCCAAAGTTTCAATAATAAATCTTAACTCCCCTACTCCTTTGCTCCCTTCCTCGGAATCCCTTAACAATTCACTTAAAACCGAAAGCTGCTCCAAGTTACTTCCACTCAGTGCAAATAAAGGGGCCGCTTTTTCAATGGCTGCATCAGAAATACCTTTTTCCCTCATTTCTTTGGAAACCCCATCAATCCCTATTTTGTCCAGCTTATCCAAAGCCACGGTAAAGTCGATCAATTTATCGCGTTCCCCGATGACTTCCGCAATCCCGGCCAATATCTTCCTGTTGTTTAACTTAATGGTTACTCCTTCCAGCTTTAAATCCGTAAAAACAGCATCGTACAACTGTACCAATTCCACTTCCTGCAACAGTGAATCTGACCCTACCACATCGGCATCGCACTGAAAAAATTCACGAAAACGCCCTTTTTGGGGTCTATCTGCACGCCATACCGGTTGGATCTGATATCGTTTAAAAGGAAAGTCGATTTCATTTTGATGCATTACCACGTAACGGGCAAAGGGCACGGTAAGATCATAACGCAGTGCCTTCTCCGAAATCTTTGAGGTTATGGCACTTGAGTCTTTAGTAGCATATAGAGCATCATTCACCTTATTCAAAAAATCCCCGGAATTAAGAATTTTAAAGATCAATCGATCGCCTTCGTCACCATATTTCCCCATTAAGGTTTCAGAATTTTCAAAGGACGGTGTTTCAATAGGTTGAAAACCGTAGGTCTGAAAATGCTTTTTTACCACATCAAAAATATAATTTCTCTTATTGACTTCAGAAGGGGAAAAGTCCCTAGTTCCTTTAGGTATGGATGGTTTTTGTGCCATTGTTTATAATTCTGTTGTAAATATAGTGGATTGTAGAATTTTGCCTATGCCGGATAGCATAAAATTAACCTATTAGATTATCGAACCATTTGTATAGTTCTCCTTTGGTAATCACAGCTCCTTGTTTTATTAAATTAAACTTATCCAGGTTTTTATCGGCAGAATACGCTTTGGAGGCCGTTAAATATTCCACAAAATCTGATTGATAGTTTTTTCTGAACCAAGAAAAGCCCTCTTTGGTACTAAGATCAACATCCGGATTCATCACCTTTACGGATATAAGCTTCATTTCCTTTTCTTCTGTATGGAATAAATGCATTTGCTGTGCGGATATATTTTCCAAAAACTTTACTTTGGACAATACTCCCTCCCAAATTAAATCGCTAAAAACATCCAGTTCCTCCTCTGCTACCTCCGGTTTTTCTTTCTTCAACTTTTCCCATTCTTCCCCTGTAATGGACTGGGTAGCCAAAAAATTGATAAACTCTTGGTGCAACTCTTCTAGCTGCTGTCTTGTTAGTCTTAAGTATTTCATTTTGCCACTAAATTTCAATAATGCCCTGCCCATGAAACCAGGGTGGACATATGGAACATTTTTTTGCTGTGAATTTTAAGGTAATTAACATAAAAAAGGCCACATAAATGCGGCCTTTCATATTACTTATCCGGATAAGATTATCCTTTTGCCTCTGCAACCACTTCAAATGGAAAATCGACTACCACATCTCTGTGCAATCTTATTTGAGCATTGTAAGGACCAGTCCTTTTTACAGCACCACCTTGAATAGATATATATTTTCTATCCAAAGAATGTCCAGCTTTTTCCAAAGCATCGGCCAAATCTATATTGGTGATAGATCCAAATAATTTATCTCCGGCACCAGCTTTTGCAGCAATCTTGATTTCCAATTGTTTAATGGCTTCTGCAGTCTTATTGGCAGCATCAACAATCTTCTTCTCTTTGTGAGCTCTTTGTTTTAGGTTCTCTGCCAATACTTTTTTGGCTGATGGCGTAGCTAAAGAGGCCAATCCTCTAGGGATTAGGTAATTTCTACCAAAACCATTCTTTACGTTCACCAAATCATCTTTAAAACCTAAGTTTTGTACGTCTTCCTTTAATATAAGTTCCATCGTCCGTTTCTTTTTATTTTAATAAATCGCCAACATAAGGCATTAAAGCTAAATGACGCGCTCTTTTTACAGCAACAGCCACTTTACGCTGATATTTCAAGGAAGTTCCAGTAAGTCTTCTTGGAAGCAATTTACCTTGCTCATTTACCAATTTAATCAAGAAATCAGGATCCTTGTAATCTACATATTTAATACCTGACTTTTTGAAACGACAATATTTCTTTTGAGTATTGGTCTCTATATTAAGAGGAGTAAGATATCTGATCTCTCCGTCTTTTTTACCTTTTGCTTGTTGTTCTATTGATGCCATAATCCTTACGCTTTAGCTTTTAACTTTGTTCTTCTTCTTTCTGCCCATGATACGGCGTGCTTGTCTAATTTCACAGTTAGAAAACGCATAACTCGCTCGTCCCTTCTGAATTCCAATTCGTAAGGGGCAACAACGTCGCCTTCAGCTGTAAACTCGAACAAATGGTAAAAACCACTTTTCTTGTGTTGGATAGGATAGGCCAATTTCTTTAGCCCCCAGTTTTCTTTGGCTACCATCTTGGCACCTTTGTTAATTAAGAAATCCTCAAATTTCTTAACTGTTTCCTCTATCTGAACATCAGATAGAACGGGATTTAAAATGAAAACAGTTTCGTAATTGTTCATATGTTTAAAATTTTTTAAGTGTGCAAAAGTAATTATTTTTTGTTCATATCACAAGAAAATGGAAAAATCTTCGTTATACCTAGAGAAAACATAATATCGAACTTAACCAAAAACAATTAAACTATGGTCATTGCCATTTACACAACAATTACTGCAATGTTTACAACTTTTGTTGTACATCAGCGTGATTTTTAAGTACTTTGTCGATGATTTAACCCCACAAATCAACCATTTATGAAATTAAGAAGCATTATCGTGGACGACTCGTCCATGCAGCGGATGGCAGTTGCCAAACTGGTGAATAACCATCCGAATCTGGCTTTGGTAGCTGAGTACAGTAACGCCATTGAGGCCAAGAACGGCATCAAAAACAATGAAATCGATTTAATTTTCTTAGATGTAGAGATGCCCATTATCACTGGATTCGACCTATTGGAGTCCTTGGATAACAGTCCTCAGGTAATTTTGATCACCGGAAAACCCGATTATGCCCTTAAGGCATTTGACTACGATGTAACGGATTACCTTCACAAACCTATTACCCTTTCACGTTTTGACGCATCCGTTAAGCGGGCCGTAGCAAAATACGAGCAAATCAATAAGGTAACGGAAGACGAAGAACATATATTTGTTAAGAGTAACTTAAAGAAAAGAAAGGTTATTTTGAACGAGATAAAATGGATCGAAGCCTTGGGCGACTACATAAAACTAGTTACAGATGAGGCCAATATCGTAATTTTATCAACAATGAAATCTTTTGAAAAACAGTTGCCGGAAGACAAGTTTTTGAGAATTCACAAATCCTATATTGTCAACTTGGAGAAAGTAGAGAAGTTTAATAGTAAAAATGTAGAAGTTAGTGGAAAACAAATACCTCTAAGTAGAAATAAGAAAACTGAATTGGCAGAGGCTCTAAATAATTTTTAGATAGTTATATGTGATCTACATTGTAGATTACCCTAACACCTCTGTAATAGGAAATAGCATTAAAGGATTTTTCAATTCTTTTAATGCTATTTTTTGTTTTTACCAAGGAGTAATTTTCCCCGATCTTGACAATAACATTCTTAATGTATTGATTTCGGATTCTTGCCACAGGCGGGTATTCCGGTCCCAATACGTTTCCGCCAAAACTATTTCTCAACGATTTGGCAAACCATTCAGCAGCATCATTAAGTTTATTGTAATCCTTGTGCTTAAAGGTAATCTTAATAATTCTGTTTATTGGAGGGTACTTATACTGTTCCCTTTCATAAATCTGTTCCTGAAACATTCCTAAATAATCATTGGTAGTTACCTGCTGTAATATCCTATGATTGGGATTGTAACTCTGAATAATCACCTTACCCCTTTTCTTGGTCCTCCCTGCCCTACCGGCTACTTGGGTAAGCAACTGAAAACTCCTTTCATGGGCCCTAAAATCGGGGAAATTCAGCAATGAATCCGCGTTCATGATTCCTACCAGGTTTACATTCCTAAAATCCAACCCTTTGGTAAGCATTTGGGTTCCTACAAGAATGTCTATTTCCTGTTGCTCAAAAGAGGTGATAATCTTTTCATAACCATGTTTCCCTCTAGTGGTATCCAAATCCATCCTGCCAACATTGGCCTTTGGAAACAATGTATTAAGTTCCTGTTCTACCTGCTCCGTCCCAAAACCTTTGGTATCCAAGGTAGCGCTCCCACAAGCCTGGCACGTTTCCTGAAGGGCTATATGATAACTGCAATAGTGACATCGCAATTGTTTTCTGTGCTGATGATAGGTTAAACTTACGTCGCAATTTGGACATTGGGGGGCATGCCCGCAGGTAGTACATTCCATTATGGGCGCAAACCCACGTCTATTTTGAAAGAGAATAACCTGCTCCCCATTATCCAAGGTTTCGGTAATTTCCTCCAATAGTCGCTCTGAAAAATGTCCTTTCATCCTCTTTTTTCTGGACTGCTCCTTTATATCTACCAATTCCATGTCCGGCATAAGTACATTTCCATATCTTCTTTCTATATGGGCATAGCCGTACTTGCCAACCTTTACATTATAAAAGCTTTCCACGCTTGGCGTGGCGGAACCCAAAAGGATATCACTGCCGTGCAAATTACCCAGAACTATGGCAGCGTCCCTTGCATGATATCTTGGGGCCGGGTCATATTGTTTAAAGGAGCTTTCATGCTCCTCATCCACAATAACCAATCCCAAATCATTAAAAGGCAAAAACAACGCAGACCTAGCCCCTATGACTATCTGGGCAACCGGCTTATTTTCCAAGACATTGTTCCAGACCTCTACCCTTTCCTGCACATTGTACTTGGAATGGTATACGGCCACTTTTTCTCCAAAATAAGCCTGCAATCTAGAAATTAACTGGGTAGTAAGGGCAATTTCAGGAAGCAAATAAAGCGCTTGTTTTCCTTGGTTTGCATATTCTTCGATCAGCTTAACATAGACTTCTGTTTTTCCGGAAGAGGTAACCCCATGCAAAAGTACTACCTTGTTATCCTTAAAAGAGCTTTTTATATCCTTGAGAGCCTCCTTCTGAAAGTCGTTTAAAGATTTTAAGGTTTCCGTTTCATCACCTCCTTCGTACACCACCCTATCTGTCTGAACAAATTGTTCCTCCAAAATACCCTTATCTATCAAGGTCTTTATGATTGCACTGGAACTATTACTGGCATTTTCCAGATCGCTCACTTTAACGGGCTTTTTAGTTACCGCTTGTAATTGAAACAAGGTCAATACCACTTGGCTCTGTTTAGGAGCTCTGGTCATGCCATTCAACAAGGCCTCCAAATTCTCTTCCGACCTATGGCTTTTTCCCAGTTGAACATATCTCACCAATTTGGGCTTGTATTGCTCATACATCTCTTCCTTAAGAAAGATGATATTCTTTTTGAGCAACCTATTTAAAACGGGAATGATATTCTTTTTGTCCAGGATATCACTTATTTCCTGAACCCTTAATATTGATTGATGCTGCAAGGCCTCAAAAACCATAAATTCATCATCGAGCAAATCGCTTTCCTCAATAGTTGCCCTTTCGTTCCTCAGTATTAAAGTTTCACTTTCCAATAACAAAGCACTGGGTACGGCCGCCCGAAAAACTTCCCCGATAGAACACATGTAATATTGGGCCAACCAATGCCAAAACTTAAGTTGCACCTTGGTCACAACCGGATGATCTTCCAAAATTTGATCGATCTGCTTTGCTTCGTAGACTATAGGAGGGGTGTTGTGGATTTCGAACACCAAGGCCGTATATATTTTCGACTTTCCGAAGGGAACGGCAACCCTCATTCCAGGTTTTAATAATTTCGCCTCTTCCTCGGTAACCTTATAGGTAAAGAGCTTTTCTATAGGAATGGGTAAAATAACATTGATAAAATCCTGCATATTCCCTAAAATTCTATCCTTCCACCCTTATCCATGTCTGGGTACGGTAGATGAAAGCCAAATATCCCCTGACCTTTAGTTCGTCCGGATTATCGGGATTTAGCCACAATTTACACCTAAAGGTCATTGCCTGTTCCGGATCGAACAGGGTTTTGCCCTTCCATTCCCCATTGCCAATGTGTTCCACCTCTTCAATTATTTTCATCCCAACTATTGGTTGGTTCTTTTTGTCACCGTCACATTTTTCGCATAGAGCATCTTCCCTTCCTTCCTCCAAAATCTCCACGACATGGCCGTACATAAGTCCGTCTTCCTCATAAATACTGATAATAGCTTTGGGATTACCTGTCCTGTCATCTATGGTCTTCCATTTTCCAAAGATACTTTGTGCCGAAGCTGACAAAGAAAAAAGCATAAAAACACCCCACATTGCCCATTTATTCCTTCCCATCATGTTTTTCATATTGTTTTCTTAAAGAGTTTAATGAGGCGTTTAGTTCAAACCCCAGTAGCAAGATATTGGAATTTAACCAAATAAATACCAATAATATCAATAAACCTCCCAATGCTCCGTATAATTCGTTATATCGGGCAAATTTTTCCACATATACCCCGAACAAATAGGAAGTAAGGATAAAGAGCAAGGTAGTCATAAGGGCCCCAGCTGAAAAAAATCTGGCCTGCCTTCCCTCCTTGGTTCCAAAATAGTATAAAATAGCCGTTATGAAATAGGCCAACAAACCTAGAAACAAAAACTTACCCCATTGCACCAAAATAAACTCACTTTTGTCCACCTCCAATTCCATTCCCCTATGTGTTATATCGTGTAAGCCTATCAGCACATAAGCCTCAAAATAAACAAATATGACCGCCCCCAATAGTAGAAGTACAGACAGCATCAACCCCACCATCAAGGCATAGACATATTGCTTAAATATACTGCGATTGAGATTTACATGGTAGGAGTTTTCAAATCCTACAAAAATTGCATTCACCCCATTGGCCATCAAAAAAATCGAGGTTATAAATGCGATAGCGGAAGACAGGACATCCCCCCTTTCCTGTGCACTGATCTGCAAATATATTTCACTAAAATAATCACCCGTTGCCCTTGGTAAAAAGGATTCCAAAAAAATCAGGAATTCCGTGTCAAAATTCGAATTTCCCACAGAAACATAGGGGATTATAAACGGAATAAGGGTGACCAAAAAAATCAATAACGGAAATAAGGCCAAAAACAAACTAAAGGAAATGGAGCTTGCACGCGTAGATAAGGCCCCCTTTACGATTCCCAGTGCATACATCTCCATAAGGTCATAAATAGAAAGCCCTTCAAAGCCTGGCAGCTTAAGGCTTTTCATTAGCCCCACGATCCAATTAACTATGGGAATCTTCTCCAGTTTACTTTCAATTTCCTGGGACATTTAAACTGCTTTAAGACTGAGGTCCATATTGTAAATGGAATGGGTTAATGCACCAGAAGATATAAAATCAACTCCGCATTCCGCATATTTCCGTATGGTTTCCTCATTAATTCCGCCTGAAGATTCTGTTAGACATTTATCCCCGATCATTTTTACCGCTTTTTGGGTATCGGCAAAACTGAAGTTATCCAGCAAAATTCTATATATTCCGTTAGACTTCAATATAATCTCTACTTCTTCCAGGTTTCTAGCCTCTACTATAATTTTTAAATCCAATTTTTTGTCGGCCAGATATTCTTGCGTCTTCCGAATTGCCTTAGTGATACCACCAGCAAAATCGATATGGTTATCCTTTAACATAACCATATCATATAGGGCAAATCTATGATTTTCACCTCCACCTATCTTTACCGCCCATTTTTCCAACGCCCTTATTCCCGGGGTTGTCTTTCTGGTATCCAATATCTTGGTGTTGGTACCTTCCAAAAGTTGCACAAAATAATTGGTCTTAGTGGCAATAGCACTCATTCTTTGCATAGCATTGAGTACCAACCTCTCCGCTTTTAAAATACTTTGGGAACTTCCTGAAACATAAAACGCTATATCCCCAAATTTTACGGATGCACCATCCTTAATCAGGACTTCCACGTCTAAGTCACTATCTACATATTCGAAGACCTTTTTGGCAAAATCCACTCCGGCAATAATGCCCTTGTCCTTGACCAAAAGCATAGCTTTTCCGTTTGCATAGGCTGGAATACAGGCCAGCGAACTATGATCCCCATCACCCACATCCTCTCGTATCGCGTTCTTTATAATTATATCGAGTTCTTTCCTAAATTGTTCTTCTGATATCATGCACTATTTTTTCTATGCTAATTTACTAAAATGTTTCTCCAATTCCACCCCCATTGATATTTCCTTAAATACATAAGTGTTCCAAATAAAACAATCCTTCAAGGTAACTACGAACCAATTATTATATTTAAACCCGGTAATTCCTTTCACGGATATTTCCTTTAAGACATAAGCTTCTTTTTGGAGATTCAAATAAGCATATTACATTTGCCCTATGACCATAAAACTATTAGTACTGGGAAAAACAGATAGCACTCAATTAACCCAATTAATTGAGGAATATCAGAATAGGCTGAAACACTATATCAAGTTCGAATTGGAAATAATACCGGACATAAAAAATACCAAAAATCTATCCGAAAAACAACAAAAGGAAAAAGAGGGTGAGGCCATTCTAAACAAACTAAACCCCACGGATTTACTTATACTGTTGGATGAAAACGGGAAACAGAAAACTTCTGTGGAATTCTCGGAATACCTACAAAAAAAACTGAACTCCGGCTTAAAGCAACTCGTGTTCGTCATTGGTGGCCCTTACGGATTTAGCGATGCTGTTTATCAAAAAAGCCAGGGCAAAATCAGTTTATCAAAAATGACCTTTTCGCATCAAATGGTCCGACTGTTTATGGTGGAGCAACTATATAGGGCTTTTACCATTCTAAGGAATGAACCTTACCATCATCAATAGGATAAAATGATTGAAAAAGTAGGTACCAACCCAGTGCAGAACCTAATCAGTTTAGCACAATATGTTCGGTTCCAAAAAAAAAATCGGTAAAAGACATAAAAAAAACTGCCAAAAAATAAATTCAAGGCAGTTTTAAGTTATGATTACCGGTTGTATCCTAATACAGAACCCTAAATTTAATAGTATTGTCTATTTTTTTAAGGGCCTTTAACACATCCTTGTTATACTCTTTGTCCAAATCGGAGATTACATATCCCACCTCGTTATCGGTAGAAAGATATTGTCCTGAAATGTTCATATCATAACGGGCCAAAACTTCATTGATCTTCGCCATGACCCCAGGAACATTCTTGTGAATATGCAAAAATCTATGTGCATTATTCTGTTTGGGCAGTCTAATATTTGGAAAGTTTACAGCATCTACAGTATTTCCAGAATTAATATAGTCCATTATTTTATTGGGAACGAAATCTGCAATATCACGTTGTGCTTCTTCCGTACTACCTCCAATATGTGGAGTTAGAATAACGTTCTCCAAACCTTTAAGCTCTGTTAAGAATTCACCGTTACTTCTAGGCTCCTCAGGAAAAACATCTATGGCCGCTCCTGCTATCTTTCCACTTTTCAGGGCATTGGCCAAAGCTTCAATGTCCACCACAAAACCTCTGGAGAGATTTACAAAGAGGGCACCATCCTTCATTTGGTTGATTTCCCTTTCCCCAATAAAATTCTTATTGGCCTTATTATCGTCTATGTGCAAGGTTACAACATCGGAAACATTTAACAAATCCTCCAACGTACTACACTTGGTGGCATTACCCAAAGCCAACTGATCACCCACATCGTAATAGTAGACACGCATTCCCAATGCCTCTGCCAATACGGACAATTGCTTTCCGATATTGCCATATCCTACAATACCTAGATTTTTACCACGCACCTCTTTTGAATTGGCGGCAGTCTTATTCCATTGACCGGCATGGATTTCTGTACTGCGGGGAAAAATACTCCTCATTAACATGATAATCTCACCAATAGCCAGTTCCACAACAGACCTTGTATTGCTATATGGTGCATTGAATACCACTACCCCCTTCTTCTTGCAGGCCTCCAGGTCTATTTGGGTAGTACCTATACAAAAAGCGCCAACCACCATTAATTTGTCCGCCGCAGCCAACACATTTTTGGTGACCTGCGTCTTGGAACGTATTCCTAGAACGTGCACTCCCTTTATTTTTTCGATTAGCTCCTCTTCCGTTAAACTATGTTTTAACAGCTCCACGGAAAACCCTTCCTCAGAAAGGGTGTCAAAAGCATTTTGATGGACATTTTCCAACAATAAAATCTTAATTCTATTCTTTGGGTAGGATATCTTTCTTGGCAACTTATTCACAAATAAAAATTCATCTAAATTAGGTGTAATATAGTCTGCGTTTCTCGCAGCCTTTTCTCTATGCACATTCTCGGTATAGGCGAAAAATTTATCCGCAATACCAGCTTCGCGCATTACATAGTCACTATAACCGTCTCCAATTACCTGTACTTCCCCTTGTAAGTCCAAGTTTTTTAAACAGGCAATTTTTCCATTGTGCGAGGCTAAGACGTTATCCTCGTCAAATCCAATTATTTTTCCATTTTCGTCAAATCGAAATGTATTGGCATACACCCTGTCTGCAGGAATATTGTATTCGGCAACTATGGGGTCTATAAACTCTTTAAAGCCGCAGGAAATTACATAAATATCATCGGCATAATTATGAAAAAAATCCTTGTTGGATTCTATCGACTTGGAAATCTTTTGACGAAGTAATTGTACCAAATTGTCCAAATCGTCCTTGTGGGCATTTAATAAATTGATTCTTTTTTCCAGGGACTGGGTAAAAGAAATATCCCCGTCAATACCCAAATTGGTTATTTTTTGGATTTCCCGAATAATATCGTCCTTATCCGATCTTCCATCGAGGGTAATTTCCGCTAAAACATCCAGTGCCTCTACCCTAGTTAGGGTACTATCAAAGTCAAACACATATTTTCTGCCTGCAGCAACCATTGAATCTGAATTTTAAGGGGCAAAAGTATGAATTAATTTTATCCAACTCCCTATTATGAAGAAGAAAAGTATTCAATACATGATTTTCTTCGGAATATATAAGAAAATGATTTTTTCACCCCTACAAAATTATGAAATTGATAAAATTTTCCTTCAAGCTAGTCTCTAGGCCAATCTATAATACGTCGATTATCCCCACCAAAATAATGTTGATCTGGAATTGACAAGATCTACCTATACACTTACACTGGCAAAAAATCACCTTCAGCGGACCCCAAGATAAATTAATCCCGTTAGGATGGCCAGTCCAAAACTTAGCAAGGTACCTATCAATATATACTCGGTGAGCTTCCTTGAGTTACTTTCCTTAAGATCGTTGAACCTAAAAACAGATTTGGCGGTAATCAACAAACCAATTGCCTCCCATCTACCTAAAATTATAAAGATTAGCACAAACAAGCGCTCTATAATACCAATATACTTACCCGCGTTCGGAAGGGATTTATGGTCCAATTCTATTCTGTCCGACATACCTTCCAATAATTTGGCCATAATAATGGAGGATGGATAACTTGCAAACACCACTGCAGTAACCAACGGCCAATTTATTTCCCGTACAAGACCTACGGTGTGCCCTATTAAATTAGAATTAAACGCACAGCAATACAAAACAACCAAATGTAATGCCTGGTCTATAAAAAATGGAATGGACTTATTTTTAAAATAGGGGCCGGCATATATCTTTGACAAATCGATCATATAATGCGAAAGAGCAATAATGACTGCCCACCACCACAATTCTATATCCCAAAGCAGTAGCATGGTAAGTCCAAAATGGATCAAAATATGTAGGTATAGATATTTGGACGTTATCTTATTGGCCTCTTTATGCACCACCCATTTAGTAGGTTGAAATAGAAAATCCCCCAAAAGGTGGGCCAATAAGAGCTTGGTAAACAACATCATACCTTTATATCCTTTAGATTTTCACGGTAATACGCCAGTAAATCCAATACCAAATCCATCCGGGCCCGCTTTAATCGCTGGCTTACCGCTGATTGCCTTATCTTCAGTTGGTCCGCAACTTCCTGTTGGGAAGCATTTGGTTTTGTTAGGGTTAAACTCACCATTTGTGCCGAAACAACAGACCAATCGTCCATAAAATTCAATGCAAGTTTCAACATAAGGTTCAAAGTTTTATCCCTATCGTCATACCCAGTGACTATCGCCAAATTAAGTTTCTGCTCCTTTAAGGTTTCAAAAACTCTCCCTGAGCGTTGGTAAGCCTTCCCGTTGGACTGACTCACACTACTGCCCACAAACGTTTCGGACCCCAATCCTATTCCAATTCTTACATCCAAATTCTTGATGGACTTAATAAGGGCCTTGATCTGAATGGCCATTGACAAGGCCCTTTCAGGGGTTGTTCTTATTTGAAATTCATCTCCCCTATAAATCTCCCAATCATTGGGCGTTTTTCCCTGACTAGCAAGATATGGCTTTAGAATATCCATCCATTCCGAGGCCGCATAGCGGTCGGAATTAATAATATCCCCTGTAATTATAGCTACCATATATAAGTTAAAATGCTAATATATTAAAATATAAGCTAAAACACTAATATTTTTACTTATAAGTTATATCGATTATATAAAACAATTAAAACCAACGACGCACCATTACGCAGTACTTCTGATATTCCTTCCCAAACATATTCGTCAACGCTTCCTCCTCAGGTATGATCTGAAAGGTATTCATATAATAAACAAACCCTGCTGCCAAAAGTGTATTAAAAGCATTTCCCAGATACAACCCCCAGCCCAAAAGAAGGAGCAATAATGCCAAATACATAGGATTTCTGGAATACTGATATAGGCCGCCGGTAACCAATTTAGATACTTTGGTAGGGGTACGTGGGTCTATACTGGTCTTGGAACCAAAAAATTGAACCAATGAAACCACCCCAATTAATAATGCAAGAAAGAAAAGAAAATACATTAAATAATATCTCCCAAAAAAATCAAAATAACCTACTGGTAAATATGTAGCCAGAAGATACATTAACAACCCAAAAGCAAAAGTGACAACAAGGGGCGGGATTTTTAACTTCATAGAATATAATAAAATGATAAGAAAATAAAATTACTACTTTTAGACTTTTAAAATTAGTTTGCCCCTTAAGATTATCAAACCCGAACTAAAGAATTACAAAACTAGGTAAAATGCAATTGGTATTTGCAACACACAACCACAACAAGATTAAAGAAGTACAAATCCTATTTCCCAAGGAAATAGAACTACTTTCATTAGAGGATATAGGTTGCAAGGATGAGATTCCTGAAACTGCAAACGACTTGGAGGGCAACGCAATCATTAAAGCCAATTTTGTTACGGAAAATTACGGTTACCCCTGTTTCGCAGACGACACCGGACTTTTGGTGGATGCCTTGGACGGGGCACCAGGAGTGTTTTCTGCAAGATATGCAGGCGAACAAAAGAACGCAGATGACAATATGGACAAATTACTGCTCCAATTGGACAAACAAACCAACAGATCCGCGCATTTTAAAACCGTTATCGCCCTAAATATCAACAAGGAACAATTTCTTTTTAAAGGAATTGTTCAAGGCGAAATAACAACTCAAAAAAAAGGCGGAAAAGGTTTTGGATACGACCCCATATTTAAGCCTAACGGCTATGACAAGACTTTTGCCGAATTACCTCTTTCCATCAAAAACAAAATAAGTCACAGAGCCAAAGCAATAGAACAATTACTTGCATTTTTCAAAAACAGACCCCATGTCAACAAATAAACCCGAGCAAACCTCCCCACCAACTCCTAAGCTATTGGAACGCACCGAGACCATTGGGGGAATACTGATTGCTGTATTTGCCGCCTTATTGGCCATAGCGGAACTGGTTAACAATAATCTGGAAGAGGAAATGATGATCGCACATAGCCAATTCGTAAACTATTCCAATTGGTACCAATCCAAAAGTATAAAACAAAGTTTAAAGGAAAGTGAACTGGACTATTTGAACGCATTGACGGAAACTGGAATAATACCCGAGGATAAAATTAAGAATATCAATACCAAAATAGCCCAGACCAAAAGCATGGTATTAAAATACGAGGCGGAAAAAACCGAAATTCTGGTGGGATCATCCAATGTTCCAAGAGAGCATTGGGCTCAAGACCTTGACGGGGAAATGGGAAAAATCATAGGAATAAACGAATGGGAAAAACTTACCCAGCAATACGAATCAGCGACCAAGAAATTCGACCTGGGAAAATTACTATTTCAGATATGTATTGTACTAGGAGCAGTTTGTATAATTATTCGGGATAACAAAAAATTACAGAAAAACTTCATTCTACTCATGTTGTCGTTTGGCGCCATTGGAATTTTAATTTCCGTTTACGGTTTTATACTGGCTCCATAAGACCCACTTAAAATAAAATATTTTAATTAAAAAATAAGCAGTACCTTTGCCGCTTCAATTAACGCCGCTGGTATAGCATGTGTTGCGCTGAGTCTAAATAGGTTATAAAGAATAATCGCTCTATGCAACATACATATTTGCGATTATTTAATACATATTATGACAAAATTTGAAGCATTGGGGCTTAAACAGTCCCTATTGAATGCTATTTCCGATTTGGGATTTGAATCACCTTCGGAAGTACAAGAAAAAGCAATTCCAATCTTATTGGAAAGTGAAACCGATTTAGTTGCCTTGGCACAAACAGGTACAGGAAAGACCGCAGCATTCGGTTTCCCACTAATTCAAAAAATAGATAGCGACAGTAGAACCACACAAGGTTTAATACTATCCCCTACCAGGGAACTTTGCCTTCAGATCACCAATGAGCTTACATTATATTCCAAGTATGAAAAAGGGGTTAATGTTGTTGCTATCTATGGTGGTGCCAGTATTACCGATCAGGCCAGACAAATAAAAAGGGGTGCCCAAATTGTGGTAGCTACCCCAGGTAGAATGAAAGACATGATTGGTCGTGGCTTGGTGGATATCTCCAAAATTGATTACTGTGTTCTGGATGAGGCAGATGAAATGCTGAATATGGGCTTTATGGAGGATATCAAAGATATTCTTTCCAATACACCAAAAGAAAAGTCTACTTGGCTATTTTCAGCAACCATGCCCAAAGAGGTAGCGGTAATAGCTAAAAAATTCATGCACAGTCCGCAAGAAATTACGGTAGGAACAAAAAATTCTGGAGCAACTACGGTACAACACGAATACTACGTAGTTGGTGGTCGTGATCGTTATCCAGCCCTAAAAAGACTTGCAGATACCAACCCTGATATATTCTCCGTTATTTTCTGTAGAACAAAAAGGGATACCCAAAAGGTAGCAGAAAAGTTGATAGAGGATGGTTACAACGCTGGTGCATTACACGGGGACTTAAGTCAGAACCAGAGGGATTTGGTAATGAATTCCTTCCGTAAGAAACAAATACAAATGTTGGTTGCTACCGATGTGGCGGCTCGTGGTATTGATGTTGACGATATTACCCATGTTATCAATTATCAATTACCAGATGAAATAGAGACCTATACTCACCGAAGTGGACGTACAGGAAGAGCTGGTAAATCCGGAATTTCCATGGTCATTGTTACCAGAAGTGAACTTAGGAAAATCAAGGCCATAGAAAATAAAATTCAACAGGATTTTATTTCCAAAAAAATTCCTACGGGAATGGAAATATGTGAAATACAGCTTTACCATTTGGCCAATAAGATTAAAGACACCAAGGTTAACGAGGAAGTAGACAATTACTTGCCTGCTATAAATGATGTACTACAAGGTATTGACCGTGAGGAGCTTATCAAAAAAATAGTTTCTGTAGAATTTACGCGTTTCTTTAATTACTACAACAAAACCAAAGATCTAAACACCTCCGACTCTGGCGATCGTTCAGAAAGAGGAAGATCTAGGGATGGGGATAGCCGCATCCCAGCTGATGGCAACGTTAGATACTTCATCAATGTTGGTGAAAAGGATGGCTATGACTGGATGTCCTTGAAAGATTTCTTAAGGGACACGGTTAATCTTGGTAAGGACGATATTTTCAAAGTTGATGTAAAAGATAGTTTTTCTTTCTTCAATACGGATGCAGCTGCTACCGAAGCCATTTTAAAAACCTTCACTGAATTTAAGGTCGATGGTAGATTTGTTAATGTTGAAGTATCTAAAAATCCTGGCGGAGGCGGAGGCGGAGGCGGAAGCCGTGGAAGACGTGATAGAAGTAGAAGTGGCGGAGGACGCGATTCCAGGGACAATGATCGCAATAAAGGAAGAAGAAGGGACAGAAGCGCATCCAAAGGAAGTCCTTCCAGTAGTTCAGGAAAAAGAAGAACTAAGAGAAAAAGCGATTTCTTTTAGTTAATTGTATATTAAAAAAATACGCTTCGGCGTATTTTTTTAGTTAGTTTACCAATTATAACATCGAATTTATTTAATGAAAAATTATTTCTTGCCCCTATTCCTCATAATTGTTTCTTTTGGATATTCCCAGGACGACAAAAATGAACAAGAGGTAAAACAATTAAAAGCGGTTGTCCTAAACGCCCAAACCGACCAGCCAATGGAGAGTGTCCATGTCGTGAATCTTAATGAGGTGGTAGGGACAATTACCAATGAAAAAGGAGAGTTTAACATTCCTGCTAAGGTCAACGACACCCTTTACATTACTTTTTTGGGGTTTAAATCACAAAAAGTGAGGGTTACCAATGATATGTTCAAATTTAAAGAAACAAAAATTTCCCTTACGGAATTGGCATATGCGTTGGAAGAAGTAATTGTTAGACCCTACTCCCTAACGGGTTATTTGGAAATAGACGTCAAGAACTTACCCCTAAACAATGCTTTTCAATATAGTATCTCCGGATTGTCTGTGGGTTACGAAGCCGGGAGCAAGAACCCAAGTGCCGTCACCAAGGTATTGGGCGCCATACTTAACCCTGCAGATTTGTTGAGAAATTTATTCGGAAAGAAGCCCAACCAAATGCGGAAACTACGCCAAATGAAGGAAGACGATCAAATTAGAGATCTTTTGGCCTCAAAATTTGACCGCGAAACTTTGACCGAGTTGCTGCAATTGGAAAAGGTAGATATAGAGGACATCCTTAACAACTGCAATTACTCCAAATCCTTTATTACTACGGCCAATGACCTGCAGATCTTGGATGCCATCAGCAGCTGTTACGAAGAATACAAGGTCCTAAACAGGAAAAAATAAGCCTAGTCCACAGTACCCAAAAAGGTAGGCTCCACTTAACCTGGTTAAATCAATATTTTTGATTGGCTTCACTGCTGGGTTTGGTATAAAATAAATTTTCTTTTACCGACATCATTTTATAGCTTTAAGCAAAATAGATGCTAATGAAAAAGGGACTTCTTTTTGCCGTGCTTTTGATGTTTTTTTTATCCTGTAAAGAGAATAAAAATGAGGTAGTGAAAGAAGCCGACACCACTTCCGAGCCAGCGCACAAAAGGGAATTGAACCAGCCATTTTTATGGAATGCGGCCAACATTTATTTTCTACTTACCGATCGTTTTAACAACGGCGACACCTTGAATGACATTAGTCTCAACAGAACCAAGGAAACAGCTGTATTAAGGGGTTTTATGGGAGGCGACATCCAGGGTATTACCCAAAAAATAAATGATGGTTATTTTACTGACTTGGGCGTTAATGCCATATGGTTTAGCCCTATAGTAGAGCAAATCCATGACAATGTGGACGAAGGAACGGGAAGTACATACGGTTATCATGGATATTGGACCAAGGATTGGACGGCATTGGACCCCAATTTTGGAACAAGAAAGGAATTGGAAGTACTCGTTAAGACCGCACATAAAAATGGCATCAGAATATTGATGGATATTGTGCTTAACCACACAGGTCCGGTGACAGAATTAGATCCTATATGGCCAAAAGAATGGGTACGCTCGGAACCGGTTTGTGACTTCACCGATTATGTATCCACAACCAGCTGCACTTTAGTAGAAAACTTACCCGATATTATTACGGAATCGGATACTGCGGTAGAACTTCCAGATGCCCTCATGGCAAAATGGAAGGAAGAAGGGCGTTTAAGCAACGAACTGGACGAATTGCAAGTTTTTTTTGATCGTACCAAATACCCCAGGGCACCTCGCTATTATATTATAAAATGGCTAACGGATTTTGTGAACGATTTGGGAATTGATGGTTTTAGGGTGGATACGGCAAAACATGTGGATGAAAAAACATGGAAGGAATTATACAATGAGGCCAGCTATGCCTTTAATGTCTGGAAAAGAAAGCATCCAGATGAGGTATTGGATGACAATCCCTTTTTTATGGTCGGGGAGGTATATGGTTATGGAATATCCAGTGGTCGTGAATATGATTTTGGTGACAAAAAGGTTGATTATTTTGATAATGGGTTTCACAGTCTGATCAATTTTGAATTAAAGGATGATGCCAACATGGATTATGAAGCCATATTTAGTAAATATAACGACCTACTGTTTACGGAATTGGAAGGAAAAAGTGTGGTTAATTACCTCACCTCGCACGATGACAACAACCCCTTTGATAAGGAAAGAAAAAAACCGTATCGGGCGGCCAATGTATTGTTACTTACCCCAGGTGCCTCCCAAATTTATTATGGGGACGAATCTGTCCGTAGCTTAAACATTCAAGGCACTAAAGGTGATGCCACCCTTAGGTCTTTTATGAACTGGGGAGAATTGGACAGTATTGGGAATAACAAAGCCGTACTGTCCTATTGGCAAAAGCTGGGCACTTTTAGAGACCATCATCCGGCCATAGGCGCTGGTAGACATCAACGACTCTCCAAGAATCCATATGTGTTTGGCAGAACTTACGCTGATGGAGAATTTAAGGACAAAGTGGTAGTTGGATTGGATCTCCCAAAAGGCAAAAAATTCCTATGGGTAAAAGGATTTTTCGGTGATGGGACCAAACTTTATGATACATTTTCAAAAACCTTTGTCACAGTAGAAAATGGTAAAGTGTTCCTGGAAAATGACTTTGACATTGCACTACTTGAATTAGCCAAGAATTAATAGCCCATATAACCCATACATTATTTCTGTGCCTAAAAAGGTATCAATTTAACTTTTTTACAAGACTATTATCTAAATATGTTTCATAATTTCGTGCACTTCCTTTTTAAAGTTAAAAATGTTTCCAACAAAGAATAAATGAAATTGAATAGAAGACAATTTATGCTGAAATTGGTTTTAGGATCTATTAGCTTTGTTGTACTTGATTCTTTCTGGTTGGAAACCAATTTTATAGAGTGGACGGAGCATGACCTTTCTGAATCGGAATCCAACAAAATTAAAGTCGTCCACCTAACCGATCTGCATTTGCACAGCATAAAATCCGTGCATAAATCCATTGCCGAGCGAATTATCAAGGAGCTTCCGGACGTCATCTTTATTACTGGGGATTCTATAGAACGGAACAAAAACCTACCAGTTTTAGAGGATTTTTTAAACCTAATTGACATCAAAATTCCAAAAATAGCCATTTTAGGCAATAAGGAATCCTCGGGCAGAGTGGATTTGCAAAAACTGGAGGACATTTACGTGAATCATAATGGCACTCTACTTATCAACGAAGCCTACCTATTTAGAACCAAAAACCGTGAAATTAACATTATCGGTTTGGACGACTTGGTCCATGGACATCCTGATTTTGAAAAGTCCTTAGCAAATATCGATAAATCGTTACCAACAATCGTTCTCAATCATTGTCCTGCTTATAGAGAGCAAATAGACCTTGTTAGCGCAGAACAAGAAATTAAACCTAAACTTATACTTTCGGGGCACACCCATGGAGGCCAAGTAACATTTTTTGGAAAGCCCTTTTTTACACCCTATGGAAGTGGAAGTTATGTTAAAGGCTGGTACAACAATGAAATTTCAAAAATGTACGTTTCCAAAGGAGTTGGGACTACTATATACCCAATACGCTTTGGAGCAAGGGCAGAGGCAAGCATTTTCTACATTTAGTTGTTAATTTCGTGAATGCAACGCTATTCTGTTGCCTTCCGTATCCTTTATCAAAGCCATAAACCCATGGTCTTCACTAATTGTTTTCTTAGCTTGTAAAATTAATCCTCCAGCATCTTCCACCTTATTCAATTCAATGGATAAATCCCTACACGAAAAGTACAACAATGGCCCTTTGGTATCACTTGGAATATACATCTTGTGCTGCACCAATGACCCCATAGCACCTGATTTACCGGGTGCAGAAGGAAACCACCCCATTAGTAAGCCGTCCAATTCATGGACGGAGATGGTTATGTTAAAAACCATCTCGTAAAACTTCTTGGCGCGCTCCATGTTCGTTACTGGAATTTCGAACCAGCCAACCATATTACTTTCCACGACCGAGTTATTTTTCCATTATGGATTTTAAATTCCGAAGTCCCTCCTCAAAATCCTTACCTACAGCTTTATCCATGCTCATAAACAGCATCATGATAGACATTGGGAACTTGTTCTCCCCCTTAAATCCCCAGGTAACCTTGGTTTTTCCATTACCCGATTCCTCCAAATCGATATAACTGCCTGAGGTAGACCTAAAAGGCTTCATAAATCGAAGCTCCCCTTCAACTCTTTTACCTTCGATAATTTTTGTGATTTCCTGTTCACCTTCACCGACCTCCTTGTTGCCGTTCCAATAACTTATAGCTCCTACCTCACCATCAACCCCTGTAAATTTCTTCTCCATATTGGGATCTTTTTTGGCCCAGGGTGACCACTCTTGCTGCTTCTTTAAATATTTAATATTATCAAAGACTTCGGCTTTGGGTTTGGAGATTTCTATAGAGCGGGAGACATCATAATTTTTAGGGGCCAATAAAGCCAAAACTACAATTAAGGCTATAATCCCTAATATTATATACAGTAAAATTGCCATGAGCTTGTTGTTTGTTGGTTAGTTGCGTATTAAATATAATAAAAATATCATTTTGTACCATAAAATCTGGCCAAAACATCATTCAAACTACGCACGGATTTCTTGGTCCAATCCAATCTTTTTTCCAGTTTCTCATCTTCGGTCAACCTCCAATTTATGTTCTCTTTACGTAATTGACTTGTTAGGGTGTGCAAAATTATTGCGGCCGAAACAGAAATATTTAAACTTTCAGTAAACCCAACCATTGGAATTTTCAGGAAAGAATCTGCCTTTTCCAATACCTCGTTACTCAGCCCATCACGTTCGGTTCCAAAAAATAGTGCCGTCTTACCATCCAACTTAAAATTTGTAAGTGAACAATTATCCCCATGGGGGGTTGTAGCCACAATTTTATACCCTTTTTGCCTCAGAGTATCAATGCAGTCTGTCGTAGTCTTATATCTGTATAAATCTACCCATTGCTGGGCCCCCATGGCTATGTCTTTGTCCAGTCGCTTGCCGAACTTACTTTCGATAAGGTGGGCCTGCTGAACACCAAAAACATCGCAACTTCTTACCACGGCACTGGTGTTGTGCATTTGGTAAACATCCTCTATAGCAACCGTTATATAATTTGTCCGTTCTTCCAGAATATCCAAGAAACGGGCTTTCCGCTCAGGGGTAATAAAACCCTCTAAATAATCAAGCAACTTCTGATCGACCATAATCCTAAGGTATTAAAAAAGAAAACATTTAATTTTACAAATATTACTATAATCCAGAACAATGAAAAAAATAGTGGTCTTAACAGGGGCAGGAGTTAGCGCGGAAAGCGGAATTAACACTTTCAGGGATGCCAACGGCTTATGGGAAGGCCATGATGTCATGGAAGTAGCAACACCACAAGGTTTTCAGAGGAATCCCGATTTAGTGCTCAATTTTTACAACGAGAGAAGAAGGCAATTGTTCAAAGTTTCCCCAAATATGGCCCATAGGGCTTTGGTGCTCTTGGAGGAGCATTATGATGTTAACATCATTACCCAAAATGTGGATGACCTACATGAACGCGCGGGCAGTTCCAAGGTAATTCATTTGCACGGAGAGTTATTAAAGGCTAGGTGTAGTCATAATCCAAGTAAAATAGTTGATTGGAAAACCGACATTAAAATAGGTGATCTTTCAGAAGATGGAAATCAATTACGCCCCCATATTGTATGGTTTGGAGAAGAAGTGCCATTATTGGAAAAAGCAGCCAACATTACGCAGACAGCCCATATTTTAATTATAATTGGCACCTCTATGCAAGTTTATCCAGCAGCTAGTTTAATACATTATGTATCCAGGGATACCCCTATTTACTTTATAGACCCAAAACCCAACATAAATCAAACCGATTTTAATGGACTTACCATAATACAGGCTAGTGCCGTAAACGGGGTGCCCCCATTAGTTTCGGAGTTAATTGAAGGAAAATCCTAAATTTGGCTGTCCATAGATATATCAACTTAAAACACTTTGCCCGTTGAGGCGGATATTTTAAGTGCTTTTTATATTAATTTCTTTGTATAATAACAGGTTTATAAAAAATAATATTTAAGTGTAATTGTGACTTACTTAGAACTCTATAAGGCCCTTGACTACGTTAACCATTCCAGAACCAAACGCATGGAAATGTCCAACCTTGTACTAAACGATCCATCCCTTATGGCACCACTTATGGAAATTGCCTTTAAAGTAGATGACCCTGTTTCCTGTAAAGCCTGTTGGATTTTAGAATTTACTGCCAAAAAAAATTTGGCCTCCATTTTTCCCAATATGGATATTTTTGCGGGTAATATCGGTTCTGTACATTTGGATCCAGCGGTAAGGCCCATAGCAAAAATATGTGAGGTTTTAATGAAATCCTACTTTCAGTTCAATGACCGTGAAACCCGTGAAGCAATGAATAAAATTCACTTGGAAAATGTTACAACCGCCTGTTTTGATTGGCTTATAGGTGACCATAAAGTGGCCGCCAAGGCATATTCTATGACCAGCCTTTTGTTGTTGGGCAGGAAGTTCGACTGGATCCATCCAGAATTGCGCATGATACTGGAACAGAACTATCAAAATGGGAGTGCAGCGTATAAGGCCAGGGCAAGGATGACCTTGGCTAAACTAAGATGAGCATGGACCTTTGAACAAATAACAGAACAATCTTTCGCTTAACTTTTAAACTCTTCAACTTATAGCTATCTTTGCGCTTTTCCAAAATCAATCAAATAGCACAAGATGTCATTAAACAAATTAAACGCCATATCCCCCATTGATGGCAGATACAGAAATAAAATTGATTCCCTTGCCTCCTATTTTTCTGAAGAGGCACTTATAAAATATAGAGTGCGCGTAGAAATTGAATATTTTATAGCACTTTGCGAAATACCACTTCCTCAGCTTTCAAATTTTGACAATTCTAAATTTAATGATTTAAGAAAAATCTATATTGATTTTGACTCTGAGGATGCCAATGCCATAAAGGAAATTGAAAAGGTAACCAACCATGATGTAAAGGCTGTAGAATATTTTATAAAAAAGGAATTCGATAAATTAGGTTTGGAGTCACATAAGGAGTTCATCCATTTTGGACTTACCTCACAAGATATAAACAATACCGCGATTCCCCTTTCCATTAAAGAGGCCATGAACGAGGTTTACGTACCCCAATATTTGGAGGTGCTGAACAAGCTTACGGCTTTAGTGAAGGAATGGGAAGCTGTACCCATGTTGGCAAGAACGCACGGACAGCCTGCGTCCCCAACCCGTTTAGGAAAAGAGATCGAGGTATTTACGGTTCGATTGGAAGAGCAATTTAACCTGCTTAACGATATTCCCAGTGCTGCCAAATTTGGTGGAGCCACAGGAAACTATAACGCCCACAAGGTGGCCTACCCACAAATTGATTGGAGAGGGTTTGGGCAAAAATTTGTCCAGGAGAAGCTTGGCCTACACCACTCCTTCCCAACTACACAGATAGAACATTACGACCATATGGCTGCTTTGTTCGACTGCCTCAAGAGGATCAATACCATAATTATAGATCTGGACAGGGACTTTTGGACCTATGTTTCCATGGATTATTTTAAACAGAAAATAAAGGCAGGAGAAGTAGGATCTTCCGCCATGCCGCATAAAGTAAACCCTATCGATTTTGAAAACTCCGAAGGGAATTTAGGTATAGCCAATGCCATTTTCGAGCATTTATCGGCCAAACTTCCCATTTCCAGGTTGCAGAGGGATTTAACCGATAGTACCGTACTTAGAAACGTTGGTGTACCTTTTGGCCATACTCTAATAGCCTTTCAATCTACACTCAAGGGGTTGAACAAACTATTGTTGAACAAGGAGAAGTTTGAGCAAGACTTGGAAAACAATTGGGCGGTAGTAGCTGAAGCGATCCAAACCATTTTAAGGCGTGAGGCCTATCCCAATCCCTATGAAGCTTTGAAGGGACTAACCCGGACCAATGAGAAGATTACACAGCAGTCCATATCCAATTTTATAGACACCTTGGAAACAACGGAAGATATAAAATCTGAATTGAAACAAATTACCCCTAGTAATTATACGGGTATTTAAAAAACACCAGATTTAACATTCCTTATAACAACTCTGTTAGAATAAAAAGCAACCTAGAGCATAATAATGACACTTTAGGTTGCTTTTTTTTATGGACAATAGATAGCGGAGATACCTACTCTTTCTTCTGTATCTCTACCTGATGGGGATATGGTATTTCAATACCTGCCTTATCAAGTGCTAATTTGCAATTTTCAAGAGTTGCAAAATACACAGACCAATAATCTTCTGGTGCACAAAAAGGCCTTACTGCAAAATTAACGGAACTATCTGCCAACTCCGATACATTTACAGATGGCGCAGGGTCTTTCAAAACCTTGGGATTGGCTTCCAATACTTCTAATAGCACTTCCTTGGCTTTCTTAATATCTTCACCATATCCAATACCAATGGTAGTGTCTACCCTCATCCTACCTTCGGCCGTATAATTTATAATATTGCCATTGGCCATGGCCCCATTGGGCACAATGGCCAGCTTATTTTGAGGTGTTATAAGCTTAGTGGTGAAAATTTCAATTTCCTTTACGTTACCCAACACTCCTTGTGCCTCTATTAAATCCCCAATTTTATAGGGCTTAAAAATCATAATCAAAACCCCTCCGGCAAAGTTGGATAATGAGCCCTGAAGTGCTAGGCCAACAGCCAAACCGGCGGCCGCAATTACAGCCGCAAAGGTGGTAATGTTTATGCCCAATTGGCCAATGACCAATAAGATCAAAAATATTTTAAGGATCCAGGATACCATACTCAGTAAAAAACGTTGTAAAGATTCATCGTATTTACTGTTATACATAACCTTTTTTGCACCTCCAATAACCCTTTTAATAACCCATAATCCAATAATAAAAATTAGCAATGCAGTTAGCACCTTAGGTCCGAACTCCTTTGCCAATTCCACCCCGTAATTAAGCCATTCTTCTGCTTTTTCCATGATAATATATAGTTATAGTTAATGATTATAATTCATCTAATATATGATTTGTTTTAAAAATGGCTTAATTACAACAACAGATTAAAACTTGGATTAGGTTTAATATTTACAACATCCCTTCCCAAAATAATTGCAAAAAGAAGTTATACCACTTAAAATGAATATCTTTTAATTTATCTTATAATTATAGCTCTTGGAATGCTATTTGTAAATAAATATTCATATACTATGATATGAATTTATTGAATAAGAAAACGATAATATACATTTTGGCTATTTCTGCCCCATTTTTTATGAACGCACAACACCATATTCCAAAATCCATTAAAAGTGAAGCATTAAAAGCGCTCTCTTTTTATCCCGAATTATCGGACTGTAATATTGAATTTAGATTTAAAAAGAATATCAAGAAATCTACGATGCAGGCCAGACCAACTTTCCAAAGTTTCTTTAAGAAACGGAGCAATAGGAACTATGTAATTTTGATTAGTGAGACTTTTAAGATTTCAGATAAGGAATTTACGACAAAGGATATTCCCTCCGATATTCTGATAGGTTGGATAGGTCATGAATTAGGACACATCATGGATTATCAAAACAGAAGTAAGACCAATTTATTCTCATTTGGCTTCAAATATCTATTTTCAGAACGTTTTATAGTAGAGGCCGAACGAACAGCCGACACTTATGCAGTGGCCCAAGGCATGGAAAAATATATTCTTGCAACCAAAAACTTTATTCTCAACCATTCGGACATTGCAACATCCTATAAAAATAGGATCAAAAAATATTACCTATCTCCGGAGGAAATCATGGTATTGGTTGAAGAGCGCAGTCGTTAATTACCTATGGATGTAGTAGTTTGGACAAACTTCTCCCAATCCGAGAATTTATCCTCGTTCATGACCCTTTCCATTTTTACCTGACCGCCCTTCTTTTTGTTCTTGCCGTTCCAGTCATAAAACACTTCGGTACCCACCACCTTTACCTTTACCCCTTCCAAAGATTTACCTCGGGCCACCTTATAGTTTTTATTGGCTTCTTTCAAAAACTTGTCTAGCGCATTGGACAAGGAATCAACATTGGGATTTTTCATATTGGAACCCAGATACCAACAGTGATAAAACTCACCATCTTCACAACGCTTGGCACATATGGTATATTCTGGTATCTTGGTATTGAATGTTTCTTCCAGGAATCGCATAGCATCATCCATCTTGTTTACGGATAATTGGGAACCCACTTTATTCAGGAAAAATTTTGTGCGCCCAGTGATCTCGATCTCCGCTTTCTCCAAATCGGTAAACTTGATAGTATCCCCAATTATATAACGCCATGCACCGCTAACAGTACTAATCACCAGTACATAGTCCTGATCCAATTCCACTTCATTCAAGGCTAAGGCAGGGGCATTTTGGACCAATGAACCATCTTCTTTAATATATTCTGGTTTAAAGGGAACGAATTCAAAAAAAATACCATTGTCCGTAATTAATTGCATAGCCATGGTTCCAGGCCTGGTCTGGCATGCAATAAAGCCTTCCGAGGCCAAATAAGTGTCTATAACGGTAATTGGATGCCCCATTAGGGCGTTGAAACTTTTCTCATAAGGCCCAAATGCAACTCCACCCGTAGTGTACACCATTAGATTTGGCCATATTTCATGTATGTTTTTTAGATTATGATGATCAATAACTTTTTGAAGCATTAGTTCTATCCACGAAGGGATACCGCTCAAAGCCCCTATATCCCAATCTTTAGCCTTTTCGGCAATACGGGCAACTCTTTGATCCCAATCATCAATTTTTGCGATTTCTTCCCCGGGCTTGTAGTAACTTCTAAACCAGAAAGGAATATTTCCAGCACTAATACCACTTATCTCCCCCTCCTTATGATCACTTTTTTCCTCCAAATCGGTGGAACTTCCCAACATCATTATTTCCTTCTCAAAAAAATCTGCTGGCAAATCAAAATTGCTCAAGGCAAAAACCTGCTTGAGCCCGGCTTCCCTGATCGCCCCAATCATTTCGTCCGTTACCGGGATACGTTTACTGGTCTTGCCTGTAGTGCCCGAACTCAGGGCAAAATATGAGGGGCGCCCCGGCCATGTAATATTTTCATGGCCATTATGTAGTTTGGACCACCATTCTTCATTTATTTTTTCATAATTAAAATATGGTACTTTTTCGGAAAATACCTTATAGGGATTTCCGGAATCCAAAATGCTTTCAAATTTGTAATGTTGGCCAAAATCAGTATCCTTGGCAGTAGTTAAAAGGTATTGCAGGACCTCTTGCTGCTCCTTCCAATGATCCTTTTCCGTACTGAAGGTTTCCTTCAAATGAATTGCGCCCTTTATAAGACTTCCTAGAATGGCCATAGTAGATACTTTTATATTATCTGCATCTTATACATCAAATTGGGGTTTCCCCTTCCCCTATATGAAGCAGTTTAAAAACCAAATATCCCTTTTTAAAAAATATTTCTTTATTTCTAAAAAGAAAATGTTTGACCCATTTCCAATCCACTCTTGTTCTTTTCCAATATTACCTTTCCATAGCATATACCATCCCCTATTCGCACTTCGTATTTCAACATGAACAACCTGCAGGTTTTGATCGACGATAATTCCAAAAAGCACAAGTCACTGAATAAATTTAACCTACAATGGAAAGGAATACATGTAAAAAAAACCTGTATCAAAATACTTGATACAGGTTTTAAAGTGTTATAAGGATTTCTGCCTAGCCTTTCAAAAAATTTCCAATTTCACCAAGCCCTTCTCCCTTGTAATCCGATTTTTCAATGGCTTTCATGAACTGGACCAATTTGGCAGGGTTCATATTTTTACCCAAAACCCGGACCAGCATAAAGCCCTTATCCTCACTATCACCATATATGATTACCTCATCAATGGCATCATCATCACCCAAATATCTTACAGAAGCTTTACCGAAACTGGTGTTCATCTTCATCAGCTCTGTAAATTTGCCATTTTTCAAGATGGCGTTGATATTCGCTTTTTCTTTTTGAAACTCCAAAAGGTTATCCTCGGTTATTTTAAACGCTAGAATATTTAATTTTTTTAATGAATTAAGTGCCTCCCTTTGGTCTTCGGTTAAATCGGCCTTCTCCATATTCAATAAGCTTACTGGCAGATCTACCGATAAGAAATTTGGATTATCCGCGTTGTCCACATAATATTCCTGTAGACTTTGTGTTGATGAACATGCAGAAATTGCAAAGATCAACAACATTGCCCAGACCAGTTTTCCAATTCTTGTTTTCATTTCCCTTCTAATTAAGTTTTGACCAGGCAGAGCAATAGCCTTTTTATTGGCCACTGCCCTAGCCCACGATTACTTGTTTTTGCCCGCCTTATTTAACTCGGAAGGCAAGTTCATCTTTTGAGTTAAAGATCCGATCTTGTTTAAATCTATATCACCGGTCAAGGATAGCAATACCGTTTCAAATTTCCTATCATTGATTTCCACGTTCCCATTTTTGATACCGGTAACGAACATGAGCAATTCACTTACATGATCTTCATCCTTACCGCTCTTAATGTAGAACTTTACATTGGCATCCTTATCCTTGACCCTCATAAGTTCCTGTAAGGAGGAGGATTTTAAATACTTCTCCATGGTAACCTGCATGTCCGCGGAAATCTTTTTATCCTCCGTAATAAAAACCTTTAAATTTTTTAGGTTTTGGGCTATATCCATAAAATCCTGAGCCTCTTTGTCATCGACCTCAACGTTTATCTTGCTCAACAATTTAAACATACTTTCATTGACAACTACGGCACTCACATTGTCCAGATCTTCAAATTTATCGAACATGGATTGTGAAAACCCAATAAAAGGCAATACAGCTACTAATACTACTATGATATTCTTCTTCATCTTTTTCAATTTAATTTTTGTTGTAAATTTTTTGTTTTGTTTCTTCAAACTCCCTTAAATAAGCCACTTTCTCGGTTCCCTTACCAAGATTGGCCGCCAAAAGGCTTAATGCCTTTTTAGTTTCCTGATAGGCGTATTCCGCTTCTCTCTGTTCTTGATAACTTCTTCCAAAATATATACCAAATATCAAAATGCTTACAGCTGCAACGGAAATCCACTTTATATAGCTTCTTTTTCTAGGTTTTAGTGGAACCTTTTTGGTAAACTTCTCTTCTTTGGCAATGGAAAAATACTGAAACATTGAGGCATATTCCTTTAAGTGTAATGGAACTTCTTCCTTTGTAAAATATTCCCTCAACATTTCTTCTTCAACAACCGTAGTGGTTGCCTCCAAATACTTTTCCAATAATTTTTCTATATTATTTAATTCCATAATTGTGCTTTTGAACTAATTTTTCCCTCACTGTTTTTCGTGCCCTGGATAAAGTGACCCTAACCGCTGTAGCACTCATATCCAAAAGTTCTGCTATTTCCTCAAATTCATACTGTTCCACATCCCTAAGCTGTAAGACCATTTTTTGCTGTTCCGGCAATTCCTCCATAATTCTTTCTATCCAACTTAAACTATCACTAACCTCTAACTCATTTTGTAGTGAAACATTTTCATCCTTGTAATTACTGTGTACCAATTTTAAGTTTCCAGCCTGTTTGGATTTTAGTCGGTCCAAGCAAAAATTCTTTGTCATCATCATGGCATATGCCTCCACATTGTTATAGCCTTCCATCATATTGTTCTTGGACCATAACTTCATTAAGATTTCTTGTGTGGCATCCTCAGCTTCCTCTTTGGAGACCAATAATCGCTTGGCCAACCTATAAAGTTTATCCTTAAATGGCAAAACCACATTTAAAAACTCGGTTTGTTGCATTTTGGTTTAGTTGTTTTATAATCCTGAATAACAGGCTTACAATAGCAAGACGACTTACATCGAATTTTGTTACAATTAGTTTTCAATTCATTACAATGTAAGTAAATTAGCGCAACGGAAACCAAATTGGCAATATTACCGTATATAATTAAAATCGTTCCCCAAAACTGATTCATACTTTTTTAATGGAATGATATTTGAGAGCCACAACCCATTATGTTATGGCAATTATTATAAAAATTATGAAAAAGTATTTATTAGCTTTCTTAGGACTGAGTTTGTTCCTCACCAATTGTAGTAAGAATGATGATTCCCCGTTCACCGAGGAATTGGAAGAAATTAATCCTACCCCGGAAGAAGAGATAGATGTAACAGTCCAAAACTTTATGTGGCAAACCATGAATACCTATTATTTTTGGCAAAGTGATGTAGCTGATTTAGCCGATTCCCGATTCGCTTCCTATGACGATTACGTGTCATTTTTGGAAAACGAGGAAAACCCGGGAACATTTTTTGACGAAAAATTACTTTACTCGGAAGACCGCTTTAGTTTTTATTCGGATGATTATAAGGAATTGACGCAATCTTTCGCTGGAATATCAAAGAGTAATGGTTTGGAATTTGGTTTAAGCTTGTTTGCCAATAGCAATGATGTTTATGGTTATGTACGCTACATTGTACCCAATTCCAATGCCTCTACCAAAGATATCCAAAGAGGGGATATTTTTACAGGTGTTAATGGCACCACCCTTAACCTGGATAACTATATAGACCTGTTATTTGGTGATAACGATACCTACACCTTAAATATGGCAGAAATCTCCAATAATGTTATTACTGATACGGACAGGGAAGTTTCGCTAACAAAGGAAGCCAACTTAACCGAAAATCCAGTCTTTATCAATAAGGTATTGGAGACTGGAGGAAAAAAAATTGGCTATTTAATGTACAATGGCTTTACCAACGAATTTGACGAACAGTTGAATAATGCCTTTGGCGAGTTTAAATCTGCCGGTGTTACAGACCTAGTATTGGACCTTAGGTACAATCCAGGTGGGTCTGTTAATTCGGCCCGACTATTATCCAGTATGATTTATGGCACTTATACCAATAGTGTATTCCTGAAGGCCAGGTATAACACCAAGCTGCAATCAGAGTTTAAGGAGACCGACCTCATTGAATATTTTGCCGACGCAACGGACAACAATACGCCTATAAACACGTTAGGCCTAAGCAAGGTATATATCATTGCTACCGGGAGCAGTGCATCGGCAAGTGAATTGGTTATGAATGGTTTGGACCCTTACATAAATGTAATCCATATTGGAACCACAACGACTGGAAAGAATGAATTTTCGGTTACCTTTGTTGACGATTTTGACAATGGCAATGTTTATGATCCCGATAGGGAGGATAATATCAACCCTGATAACCATTGGGCCATTCAACCATTGATAGGACGAAATGAAAATGCCAATGGCTTTTCCGATTATACGGACGGACTTACACCTGATATTTTATTAAGTGAGGACCTATCCAATTTAGGAGTATTGGGCAATATGGATGAGCCATTGTTGGCCAAGGCCATTTCCGAAATTACTGGTATTACCGCAAAAATGGATTTTACGGTAGATATGCCGGTTGAATTGGTAAGTAGTTCCAAAATGTTCACAAAGATCAAGGACAATATGTTTATGGATATCAAAAAACCCTTAAACTTGACAAAAAAACAGTAGCCTGTGCTCTGTATAAGGTGCCGCTTAAGCCTACATGGATTAAACATAGGCTAATTTGTAAAATGTGCGACACGGTTAATAATACAATTACATTATGAAAAAAATCCTAGGCCTACTTTTAATTACCATATTTCTTTCATGTTCGGACAAGGATGATGACGCATTCGTCTATCCAAAGGAGTCAACGGTGCAGAA
This sequence comes from Arenibacter palladensis, assembly GCF_900129275.1. Taxonomy (GTDB): domain Bacteria; phylum Bacteroidota; class Bacteroidia; order Flavobacteriales; family Flavobacteriaceae; genus Arenibacter; species Arenibacter palladensis. Next base: position 35,963 of record NZ_FQUX01000009.1, read on the forward strand.
TTTTATGTGGCAAGGCCTAAATCTTTGGTATTTTTGGCAGGCGGACGCACCAAATTTAGGAGACGACAGGTTCGCTACAAATGATGACTACGTGGCCTATCTTGAATCCTATACCGATCCAGAGGAGTTCTTCTACCAAACCTGTTACAACCATTCCAATGTAGTTGGCAGCAGTTCCGCTATTGATCGCTTCAGTTTTGTTGAGGATGATTACGAAACATTGGTAAATTCCTTAAGTGGTGTGACCAAAAGCAATGGACTGGAATTTGGATTGGCGCGTAATGAGGGCAGTACGGATCTCTTTGGATATGTAAGGTATATAATCCCAAATTCCAATGCCTCTACCAAAGATATAGCCAGAGGGGATATTTTTACTAGAGTAAACGGAGTTCAACTCACAGACGCCAATTATATAAGCTTGCTTTTTGGAAGTTCGGATACCTATACCCTAGGTATGGCAGATATATCCGGCACTGTGGTTACGGACAATGACAGGGAAGTAACCTTGACCAAATCTGAAGGATTGCAAGAGGACCCTATATTGGTAGCGAAGACCGTAGAGGTCAACGGTACCAAAATTGCCTACCTAATGTACAACGGTTTTACCAGTAGTTATAATGAACAACTAAATACGGTCTTTGGACAGTTTAAATCGGCCGGAGCAACAGAATTGGTGCTAGATCTTAGGTACAACCCCGGTGGTTCGGTAAACAGTTCAAGATTATTGGCCAGTATGGTTTATGGTACCAACACCAGTGAATTATATGTAAGACAGCGATGGAACGACAAAATACAATCCATGTTGAATAAAGAGCAATTGGAAGATTATTTTGCTAATAAAACAGACTCTGGAACAGCGTTGAACAGTCTAAACCTTAGCAAAGTATATATTCTGGCAACAGGAAGTTCCGCATCGGCCAGTGAATTGGTCATGAACGGACTGGCACCCTATGTAAATGTTTTCCATATTGGCGAAACTACCAGGGGCAAAAACGAGTTTTCCGTTACCATGGTAGATGACATAGACAATGATTACATCTACAGGTCCGACAGGGAAAACAAGATAAACCCTAGCAATAGATGGGCAATGCAACCGCTTATGGGAAGAAATGAAAATTCTGAAGGTTTTTCGGACTATACCTCAGGCTTGACCCCAGATGTTGCGTTAGCAGAAGATCTTGCGGATCTTGGAATTCTAGGGGATATAGACGAGCCCTTATTAGCTAGGGCAATCCAAGAAATTACCGGGGTAACTGCCAAAAGGGACTTTAGTGTAAAAATACCGGTAAATGAAGTTTCCAACTCCAAAATGTTTACGGCTATAAAAGATAATATGTATCTGGATAAACCTGTTGATATTACTTTTCAATAAGCCGTACCCCTATATTAATACCACATACGAAGTATAAAACAGAAACCCCTCCTTTACTTGGTCCTTGCCATGTAAAGGAGGGGTTCGGTTATACATACTTAATGGTCAAATAACCGTTGGGATTTACTTTGCCAAAGAAAACCTACTCAATAGGCCATTAACCTAATTAAAGTAAATTCCCCCAGGAATAATCCCCACCGTTATTTCTTCTATAGCCAATTTGGTATTTAGATCATAAACTGTAAGTGTTCCATTACTGGCATAATCACCTGCATCAGTACCGTATAATCTCCCATTGTTTATGACCATGGTATAAAAACTGACGCCTTCCAATGCTACATCCAGATCCAAACTTGTAGCGGACAAACTTTGTTTGTATACCTTATCGCCTAATTTATAATACAAATCACCTCCGTGTAAATTTAAACCCCCAGGATGTTGCGTAGTTTCGAATTGGATATTGCTATCCACCTCATTGGTGCCAGTATTGATCTTGGATAGCACCCCTGCAGTTTCATCCCCCGTATACGCAGGTTTACCTGATGCCAGTACCCACAAGTTCCCAGAGGCATCCAATTGCATGGAATTGGGCACATCCCCTACTGTAAGTGTTTTTATTACCTCATTGGAAGCGGTATTGATTACCGAAACTTTATTGTTCTGTCCCCAAGCACCTTGATGGGCCACATAAACCATATTGCCATTGGCTAAAATAGCTTCAGGTCCCAACACCACAGATATGGTGCCTTCCACGGTATAACTCTGAAGATTGATAATGGCTACAAAATCATCAGTCTCATCTGCGGTATCGCCCCAGTTGGTAACATACCCTTTTCCATTAGCTTCAATGAAATACCTTGGATTGTTCAATCCCTCGGTAATGCTCGCAATTTTTTCAAAAGTATATCTATTTACCACATTTATTTTGTTGGAGACATTGGCCACTATAAACGCCTCATCCTCCGTGAAACCTATCGACTGCACAACATTGCCAAGATCTTCATCGTTGGTCATCTTATAAATTTCGTTATTTACCACGGACAGATCCTCGGAAATAAAAGTGACCGTTCCTGTTCCGTTGCTAAAGGGACCTTCGTTGGAAACCAATATTCCATTTTCATAATCGCCCATAGGCTCCTGAATCACCTCATCATCATTGGAACATGACCATGAAAGGCCGATAATCAACAAGGAAAAAAATACATTTCTAATCTTCATTTGTTTTAGCTGTTTTAAAATTTAGTAATTAATTGTAGTTGAAAATTTCTATTGGGCATGGGCCTATAGGCCACATTCTGATAATTTTTATTGTACAGGTTATTCACCCTCATCCCTAAAATAAATTTGATTTTGGAAATGTCCGACAAATGGTAATCCAATCCTAAGTTGCCAAGGGTATAAGAGGGCAAGCTATCACTATTATCGGTTGTGGTGTAGACAGACCCATTATATAAAAATTGATAAGAGGCTACCCACTTCTTAAATTGATAGGCCACATTTGACCTCAACAAATGCTCTGGCACATACAGTAATTGATTTTTTGTTGCATTGTCCAATGATTTGGTAAAGGCATATTCACTTTCCCAGGCCAATTCTTGATCTTCCCATTTCCATTTCCAATCAAAGCCCAGTTCTAGGCCGTATTGGGAAACATCCTGAACATTCATCGCCATCCAAATTCCTTGTGTATTGGGTCGCCATTGAATTAAATTATCGGTTGTTATACTATAGGCATTTAATGAAAGAGCTATGTTTTTTACTTGAATGGTTTGCCCAAGTTCCACTTGCCAAGAGGTTTCTGGCAAAACCTCTAAATTACCACTAGCCGCGGCTCCTGTCCAGTAAAGGTCGTTAAAGGTAGGAACCCTATAATTTTTGGATGCGTTCAAGCTTAAAGTATTGTTCCCCGTTACCTTATAACTGCTGCTCAATGAAAAAAGAAAGGGGCTTTGATAATCGCTTACCGCCTCTTGTCTCAGGTTTAGGCCATAATTAAACTTATCCGAGAGTTCATGGGAGAATAGAAAAGTGCCGGAAACAAAATTTCTTTGGGCATTTTCAATAGAAGTCCCTTTGGCCCAAATGGAAGAAAAATCGATGATCCCATTTAAGGTAATTTTGTTCAATTGATATTTGTAATCGTAGTTGGCCAAAACGGTATTGGCTTGCCCAAAGCTAAACTCTTCCCTTTGCTTATTTGGGAAATACCGATAACGTTCATATAAATGCCCCACTTTTAAACGAGCGATCTTCCGTTCATTAAAGCTGCTCAATTCTATGAGGGACCTGTGATTTAAATCCCTATAATTTTCATCGGCCGGGGCCGTCAAGGTCCCCGAAAAATCCCTGTCACCGCTAAAGGTATTGTGGTACAGTTTTATAACTTTTTGATCGGACAAAATAAAGCCAACATTGGCATTTAAATTAAGTTGATCGTATGCACCATTCTCGTTTCTTCTGTTTGTTCCCAGATACTTATAATCGTTATCTGAAGCTATGTGGTTGATTCCGATATGGAAGAATGTTTTTTCTTTACCAAGCGAAGTATTAAATGCCAGTTTACTGGTGTTAAAGCTGCCATAACTTGTCTCTAAACTATTTCTCCAACCTTCATTAAACTTAAAGCTGTCGTTTAATAGAACAGTCCCTCCAACTGCGCCACTCCCGTATTGCACCGAGCCCCCGCCACTCCTTACAACAACATCGCCGTAATTCCCTGGAATTAAAGTATTGAAATCTGTCTGACCGGTAAGTTGGGAATTTATATTTATCCCATTCCAAACTACTGCGGTCTGTTGGGCGTTGGTACCCCGAAATGAAGCCGAGGAAACCATTCCATAACCATTTTCCTTAAAATATATATTGGAATTATAGCGTAATAAATCGGTTAGTGACGACCCACTTTTTTGTTGTATGGAATCATTTACAACCCTTATTTTGGCACCCTTGGAGAAATGTAGAAGCTTGGCATCACTCAAAACAACTTCGTCCAAAACAATAACACCGTCACTCTGCCCAAAAACTTGGGCAAAAGCCAATAGTCCAATAAAAAATAAAAATATTTGCTTTTTTTCCATATTCAAGAAGACCCTTTTCCCGAAGATCTATTCTATTTAGTGCTGAATATGGCAGGTCTCCTGACTTGCGTACTATCATTTACCTTCCCACCCTGGAATATAGGGCAGTGGTATTAGAAGAAATGATAGCCATCCAATAAATATGGATTAAGCTCACAGTTGCGGGAACAGTTTCGGAATTTCACCGAATTCCCTTTTAATCCTATTCCCTAAATATTTGGAAATAGAAACCAAAATTCGCTGCGAAACTACTACTTTTTTTTGGAAGTACCACTGTCATTTTTTCTATTTAGCTTATAGGCCAACCAGATAAAACCAACAATAAAATGCAAGGCTATGACAGCGGCAATAATATATATTAAGGTGTTGGACTCTCCTCTCATAATTTTTTATTTGCCCAAAAGTAAATACTCTACATGTAATATATTATGACCATTGTTAGGCTTTTAGAAATTTTGATTCAAGAAATTAATGCTACTTTTGAATTCCTAAACAAACTTTTAGACTCTTGAACAAAGCCCTTCTTTTTTTATTCCTTTTATGCATTTATTCCTGCAAACAGCCTAAAAAAGAGACTATTTCCAGTACTTTTTTAACGCTGCCCACAAATATAGATTATGCCCAAGGTTTTACTATTGAAAAGACATCGCCCGATGTTACCATTATAAGGGTATCCTCACCTTGGCCAGAATCGGAAGAAAGTTTTACCTATGCTTTGGTACCTAAAGAAAAATTGTCGACCATTATCTTAAACAGTGATGAGTATAATGCCATTATTGGAGTGCCCGTCCAAAACATAGTTGTGACCTCTACAACCCATATCCCGGCATTGGAAGCACTGGGAGAGACCGGTAAATTGATAGGCTTCCCGGATACGAAGTACATATCATCCCCAAAGACCAGAAAAAGAATAAATGAGGGATTGGTGCAGGAATTGGGCAACAATGAATCCCTAAATTCAGAAATGGTGATTGCCTTAAATCCGGAAGTAGTTGTAGGGTTTAGTATTAACCATGAAAACAAGGCCTACGAAACTATTCAACGATCCAATATTCCGGTAGTATACAACGGGGATTGGACGGAAGAAACACCTTTGGGAAAAGCAGAATGGATAAAATTTTTCGCCCCATTTTTTCAAAAGGAAAAAGAAGCGGATAGCATTTTCAATTCCATTAAGGACAATTATAATAATGCCAAGGTTTTGGCAGAAAAGGCAAAAAATAGGCCTAAGGTATTAAGTGGCGCACTATATAAGGACATATGGTACCTTCCCGGCGGAAAGAGTTGGGCCTCCACTTTTATAGAGGATGCAAACGCCGAGTATTTATGGAACAGCAACACCTCAACCGGAAGTCTATCCTTAAGTTTGGAAAGTGTAATTGAACGAGGCCATGATGCCGATTTTTGGATCTCCCCTTCACAGTTTGGTAGCTATTCGGAACTAAGGGAGGCCAACCGACATTATACCCAATTTTCCGCTTTCAGAAATAAGAACGTTTTTACCTATGCCAATTCCAAAGGGGAAACTGGGGGATTGCTCTATTTTGAATTGGCACCAAACAGACCTGATTTGGTACTAAAAGACCTGATATATATTTTTCACCCGGAGCTGCTTCCGAACTATGCACCTACCTTTTTTAAACCCTTGGATTAAGTGCTGCAACTAAAGACATATAGAATCTATTTTATCCTACTGCTGTTGGTTATGTCGATTTGTTTCATGGTGAACATCAGCTTGGGCTCGGTATCCATTCCCCTAGAGGACACATTGAATGCGATAATTGGCCGAACTACCAAAGTGGATTCTTGGAGCTATATTATTTGGAACTACCGTATTCCCAAAGCGTTTACCGCCATATTGGTGGGCAGTGGTTTGGCCTTGAGCGGTTTATTGATGCAGACCTTATTTAGAAACCCATTGGCCGGGCCCTTTGTCCTTGGTATAAGCGCCGGCGCAAGTTTAGGCGCTGCCCTATTGATTTTAGGGTCCGCCCTATTCTCTGGTATTTTTTTGGGTATGGTAAATGATATTTCTTTGGCATTGGCATCCAGTATAGGAAGCTTTCTGGTGCTTTTGGCGGTCATGGTAGTTGCCGCAAAGGTAAAGGACACCATGGCCCTTCTTATCATTGGCCTAATGTTCGGTAGCATTACCACCGCAGTAGTGAGCGTGCTGTCTTATTTTTCCTCAGCCGAAAAATTACAGCAATATGTATATTGGTCTTTTGGAAGTATAGGAAATTTATCGTGGAATCAACTTTTGTTGTTATTAATGATAATAGCGATCGGGATTTTGATCAGTATTTTTTCCATAAAACCATTGAACGCCCTATTATTGGGAGAAAGTTACGCCAAGAGTCTGGGCGTAAATATGAAGCGATCCAGATATTCCATCATTGTTGCCACGGGACTGTTGGCAGGTGGTGTAACGGCTTTTGCCGGACCCATTGCCTTTATAGGCCTGGCGGTACCCCATTTGACCCGACAAATTTTTAACACCACCGATCATAAAGTTTTGGTTCCGGCCGTATTGATTTACGGTGCCATTTTGATGCTGATCTGCGATACAATTGCCCAAATGCCCAATTCGGCCAGTGTTTTACCCATCAACGCCATAACATCGATCATTGGGGCACCGGTGGTTATTTGGCTGCTACTAAGAAAAAGGAAAATGATTTTTTAACTTCCGATTAATTTCGGGCAGAAGTAGAGCAACTTCTATGGATAAGTTCAGTATAAAGAGATAATAAAACGGCAAAAACCAATAACTTAGCAACAAAAATTCACCTCAGATAGATACAAGTACTCCCCATATCGCCCTAAAAACGGAAAACCTAAGCATTGGCTATTCCAACAAGAAGCAACAGTCCTGCATTGCCAAGGATATCAATTTTTCCTTGGCCAAAGGTGAACTTACGGCCATTGTTGGTGTTAATGGTATAGGAAAATCCACCTTATTGCGCACACTCGGCAATGTACAGCCCAAATTATCCGGTAGTATCACTTTGAACAAGCTGCCTTTGGAACAACATACTATAGCCGAACTGGCTGCTGAAATAAGTGTTGTTTTAACAGAACCCATTGCTTCCAAAAATTTAACGGTGAAGGAGCTCATCAGCTTAGGACGGCAACCATACACCAATTGGATAGGGACCCTTACTGAGGATGATAAGGAAAAGATCTCCTTGGCCATGGACATGGTACAGATTTCAGAATTAAGGTCCAAAAAATGCTATGAGCTTAGTGATGGACAATTGCAGCGCGTAATGATAGCCAGGGCCATAGCCCAGGACACCCAGCTAATTTTACTGGATGAGCCTACAACACATTTGGACCTATACCATAAGGTCCAAATATTGAAACTGCTCAAATCTATTGCCCATACAACAAAAAAGACCATTCTCTTTACTACCCATGAAATTGAAATTGCAATCCAACTGTGCGACAAAATGTTGATATTGGAAAAAAACCAGAGCACCTTTGGATCACCTTGCGAATTGATTCGAATGAAAAGTTTTGAAAATCTGTTCCCCTCAAATACCATTACTTTCGATGCCGAAACAGGTTCTTTTAGAGTTAATAAGTAATAAAAGTGAACATCACTTTTTTTTAACACAATCCACTATCTTTACAGCAAAGATCAATAATTAAATGAATGAATTGCTAGTATATGCAGTCCTTGCCATAGTTGGCCTTGCAATTGGATATTTCTTAGGGAATTATATCCAAAATCTAAAAACAAAATCCAGCCAAAGCGCACTTTTGGAGCGGGAACAACAGTTGAGAACCAACTTGAGCGCCCTGGAACAGAAACTATTGGCTGCTGAGGAGTACAAGGCACGATTACAATCCGAAAAGGAACAATTGGGCAATCAGATAGTCCGCTATCAGGCGGAAATAGAGAATTTAGACCTAAAAAACAGGGAACAAAAAGGGGAGGTAGAAAAATTACAGGAAAAATTCACCAAGGAATTCGAGAATTTGGCCAATAAGATTTTGGATGAAAAAAGCACTAAATTCACTGAACAGAACAGGGAAAACATTAAAAATATATTGACCCCCTTACAAGAAAAAATAATTCTTTTCGAAAAAAAGGTAGAGGACAGCCAAAAAGAAAGCGTAGGTATGCATTCTGCCTTAAAGGAACAATTGGCCAATCTTCAAACACAAAACCTCAAAATTACGCAAGAAGCCGAAAACCTTACCAAAGCCCTAAAAGGAGACAGTAAAATGCAAGGGAATTGGGGAGAATTGGTATTGGAACGTGTCCTGGAAAAGTCGGGCCTGGAAAAAGATCGGGAATATACGGTACAACAAAGCTTTACTCGTGAAGATGGAAGTCGAGTGCTGCCCGATGTTATCATTAACCTGCCCGATGGCAAAAAAATGATCGTGGATTCCAAGGTTTCCCTTACGGATTATGAGCGATATGTAAACGCCGAGGATGAACTAAAGGACAAATTCCTTAAAGATCATATCAATTCCTTAAGAAGACATGTAGACCAACTTTCGGCCAAGAAATACGAGGACCTTTATGAAATGGAAAGTCCGGATTTTGTACTGATGTTCGTTCCCATAGAACCTGCATTTGCCATTGCAATAAACAACGATAACTCCCTGTACAACAAAGCATTTGAACAGAACATAATTATAGTTACCCCTTCTACCCTATTAGCTACCTTACGCACTATAGATACGATGTGGAACAATGAAAAACAACAGCGCAACGCCATTGAAATTGCACGACAGGCCGGAGCGTTATATGATAAGTTTGAGGGTTTTGTTGGGGATTTGATGAAGGTGGGCAAAAAGATGGACGAAGCAAAATCCGAATACAAGGGAGCTATGAACAAATTGGTAGATGGCCGAGGGAATATCATTACCAGTATTGAGAAATTAAAGAAAATGGGTGCCAAGGCAAAAAAATCCATCCCCGAATCCTTACTTAAAAGAGCACAGGATGATGATGACGAAAACGAGGAACCCTTAACGCTGCTATAACCTAATGAAGAATTAATATGAAAAAGATACTCGGATTAACCGTACTTGGCCTAGTCCTAATTATGGCAGCCTATTTTTCCTTTGTATATTTTGTTCCTTATAGCGAAGGTATCCGTTCGGGGGAACTAATTAAAATTAGTCATAAAGGAGTACTCATAAAGACATGGGAAGGTGAGATTAGCCAAGGAATATCCGGGGCACAAATATTTTCCTTCTCGGTCATAAAGGACGATGTAATTGACAAGTTGAAGGAATATCAGGGGTCGTATGTTAAAGTGACTTATATTGAGCGCTACAGGACCTTTTTTTGGTTAGGTGATACCAAATATTTTATCACTTCTGTTGAAAAGGAAAACTCTCCCCACTTAAACTAAAAACAATGGACAAATTTAAAACTGCCAGACAATCCAGAATATCCATAACCGAGTTAATGCTGCCGTCCCATTCCAATTTTGGCGGCAAGGTACACGGTGGCCACATATTAAACCTAATGGATCAAATAGCCTTTGCCTGCGCCTCAAAGCATTCAAGAAAATATTGTGTAACAGCGTCCGTGAACAAGGTAGATTTTTTAAATCCCATTGAAGTTGGCGAACTGATCACACTTAAGGCCTCGGTAAATTATACTGGACGCACCTCTATGGTTATAGGTGTTCGTGTGGAATCTGAAAATGTAACCACTGGTAAAAAGAAACATTGCAATAGCTCCTATTTTACTATGGTAGCCAAAGATGCGGACGGTCGCAGTACCCCTGTACCCGGCCTAATCATTGAAGACGAACAGGGGGTTCGAAGGTTCTGCCGAAGTATTCAACGAAAGAAACAGGCAATGTCCCGCAGCAGTCAATTTGAATCATCCCAATTTAAAATGAATGACCACTTAAAGGATTTGGACAACGAAAATGTAAAAATTAATCTGGATACCGCTTAGTTGATATGGGCAGCGGCCTCCTCGTCCAAGAACCAAATTAATTCACCGGATGAAGGTGCTACCAAGGATGCCGGATAATTCTCATGGCCTTCCTCCTTTGTGAGTATGGTCCTTACTTTTTCCGCCTTACTACTACCCGTCACCAAAAACGCTACCGTTTTGGCGTTATTGATCAGCTTACCGGTAATGGTAATCCTTCTTTGACCGGAATCCGGATGTATTGCGACTTCACAGTTATTTGTTGAATCCCATAGACCAATTTCATGAGGGAATATTGATGCCGTATGTCCGTCATCACCCATACCAAGGATCACCAAATCAAATTGAGGGATGTTGTTCACTATGGGCAATTCCTCCTCCAGGATCTTTCCATATCGTCCGGCCTCCAATTCCGGTATGTCTTCCCCGAGAACACGATGAATATTATCCTTGGGTATATCAATCTTGGACAATAAATGGTCTACCGTCATTTTGTAATTACTTTCCGAATCCGTAGGAGGAACACATCGTTCATCGCCCCAATACAAATGAACCGTAGACCAATCCACATCCTTATAATGCACTGCCATATAATCAAAGACCACCTTAGGGGTACTGCCTCCGGACAAGGCAATATGGGTTGTATTATTTTCTTTTATCAGTTCTTCCAGATAATCGGAAAAATTTTTGGCAACTTCTGTTTTGGTAGGCGCTATATTAATGTGCATCTATTATATTTTTTTTATTTGATATTTACTTTATAACACAGAAACCTGGATCGTCGGCCAAGTTTTCTCCTGGATTCCTCCACTTCAAGTCCCCTTCCAACAAACGGTCCGAATTGGTTGGACCCCAAACTCCAGAGGAATAACCGTATATGTTAACATCCGAACCATTCTTCCAATAGTCCAGGATAGGATCTACAAACTCCCACGCCGCTTCCACCTCATCCGCTCTGGCATAAAGGGTAGCGTCGCCCTGCATGGCATCCAATAACAATCTTTCATAAGCGTCCATGACATTGTTATCTGCCAAATTGGAATAGTAAAAATCTAGATTGGCACGTTCTACCGTAAAACCTTGTCCCGGAACTTTTACCCCAAACTTAATAAGGATACCTTCATCTGGTTGAATCCTGATGATCAACTGGTTGTCCTTATTGTTCATATCAGAATTTTTAAATACTTGGTGGTGTGGCGATTTAAAATGAATTACCACTTCGGTTACCTTGGTAGGCATTCTTTTGGCGGTGCGCACATAGAAGGGAACGTCTTTCCATCTCCAATTATCCACAAAAAATTTAATAGCGGCATAGGTCTCCGTTTTGGAGTTGGGATCTACACCTTCCTCTTCCCTATATCCTTTAACTTTTTTACCGTCTATAACAGATGCCAGGTATTGCCCCCTTACCGTATTATTATATAAGGTTTCCTCATCGCGCATAATTCGCAATGATTTTAAAGCCTTCACCTTTTCGTTTCTAATTTCTTGGGCGCTGGCATCTATTGGTGGTTCCATTACAATTAAAGAGACTATCTGCAATAAATGATTCTGGAACATATCCCGAAGCGCACCCGATTTATCATAATAGCCACCCCTTTTTTCAACACCAACACTTTCGGCATTGGTGATTTCTATATGGTGTATGTAATTTCGGTTCCATAATGGTTCAAAAATACTGTTGGAAAAACGGGTCACCAATAAATTCTGAACTGTTTCCTTGCCCAAATAATGGTCAATTCTATAAATCTGGGATTCATTAAAGTACGTTTGGAGACCTATATTAAGTTTTTTGGCCGTTTCCAAACTGTAACCAAAAGGCTTTTCTACAATAATACGCTTCCATCCGTTGGTTTCGTTATTTAAACCTTGCTCAGAAAGGTTTTTTGCAATTACCTCGTATAGACTTGGAGGGGTTGAAAGATAGAAGATATAGTTTTCCCCGGTACTGAATTTATTGTTCAGATCCGATATTCTGGTTGCCAACTTATTGTATACCTTATTGTAATCCTCGCCCAGGTCCTCATAAAAAAACTTATCGGCAAAAGTGTTTATAAAATCTGAGGAAGCATCCTTTACCTTATCCTTTAAGTAAGTACTTTCCTGGACCACCTTTCTCCGGAACTCACCATCGGTCATGTTACTCCTACTCACTCCCAATACCACGAAGTTTTCAGGAAGTTGTTTTGCCTTATATAAATTAAATAGCGCTGGTACCAGCTTTCTAGCAGTTAAATCTCCTGATGCCCCAAAAATAACAAGCATTTGATTTGCTGTTTTGTTCATATTATAATTATTGGAAGTTTTGTGCAATTTGTTGGGATTTTAAAACTTTGGTTCTAAAAACCGTTTAATTGACTATTTTTGATTTTTGAATTATCGTGCGAAGATAAAACTAATTTAGATTATACATTTATAAACAAGGACACTTAACAAAAGCCACTTTATTTTGTTAAATAACTTTAAGGAAAAAACATGGAAAACACATATGATTTTGGATTGATCGGCCTAGGTGTGATGGGGCGCAATTTTATTTTGAACGTTGCGGACAACAACTTTTCGGCAATGGGATACGATCTTGATGATGAAAAAGTAAATGCACTGATCGTAGAAGGACAGGATACCAAAAAAGTAAACGCAACCACAAATATCGAACACTTCGTACAATCCTTATCGCAGCCAAGAAAAATCATGCTTTTAGTGCCTGCCGGTAAAATTGTGGACTCCGTAATTGAAAGCCTATTACCATATTTGGATAAAAACGACCTAATCATAGATGGTGGAAATTCCTTTTTTACCGATACCGATCGAAGGGAAGCTTATCTACAAGGCAAGGGAATACACTTTTTTGGTTCCGGTGTTTCTGGAGGTGCAAAAGGTGCCAGAAGGGGTCCCAGCATAATGCCTGGAGGAAATAAAGAAGCTTACAAGGAGGTACAACCTATATTTGAAGCTGTCTCCGCCAAATTTAAAGGGGAGCCCTGCGTAGCCTATTTGGGACCTAAATCTGCAGGAAACTATGTGAAAATGGTACATAACGGCATTGAATATGGCCTAATGCAACTTACCTCCGAAATATATGACCTCCTTAAAAAAGCAGGCAAGTACAGCAATGATGAACTTCATGCCGTATTCGATTCATGGAACAAGGGCAGACTACAATCTTTTCTAATAGAAATTTCAGCAGAAATATTTAAGCAGGAAGACGACAAAGGCGACGGCAGATTGGTAGATAAAATCTTGGACAAGGCCAAACAAAAAGGTACTGGAAAATGGACATCCCAAAATGCAATGGACCTTGGTATTCCAATTCCCAGTATAGACATAGCCGTAAGCATGAGGGAAATTTCGGCCTTAAAAGAAGAAAGGGTTTTGGCCGACAAGTTGTATAACAGGCCGGAACCAGCCATAATGGATAAAAAGGAGATGGCCAAATGGGCGGAGGAAGCCCTGTACTTTTCCTTTATTACCACTTATGCACAGGGACTTCATCAATTAGCGGATGCCTCCAAGGAATACGGTTATGATCTGGACCTATCCGTAATAGCCAAAATTTGGAGAGCGGGATGTATTATCCGTGCCGGTTTGTTGGAAGACATATCCACAGCCTTTACCAAGGACAAGCAATTACCCAACCTACTTTTATCGTCCCAGTTTGTCCCCAAGGTACAATCTACCGTAGGGGCCACCAGAAATCTTGTGGCATATGGAGCCAAAAATGGCATTCCATTGCCAGGTCTTTCCAACTCATTGACGTATTTTGATGCCTACACCTCTGGCAGATTACCTTTAAACCTTATCCAGGCGCAGCGAGATCACTTTGGATCGCACACCTATGAAAGGACAGATATGGAAGGCATCTTCCATACAGAATGGGAGTAAGCTATAGGAATAAAATAAAAGGTATTAAACCTCAGGGCAAACCCTGAACCCAATAATAGGAATCGACCCAAGGGTCGAGGTATTGAACATAGATCCCGCCGAAAAAGGCGGGATTAGTTCAACTTGCAATTTTCAGTGCGGCTTACTGACTTCTCAAAATTGTGTTTCACTAATAAAACTTTGTATTTGAATCTTTTTTGGGCTATTTTTAAGTTAAATTAAAAGTAGCCCAAAAACTTTGATATGAGCGGAAGTATTCAAGACATGAATAATAGAGTGAATCAGAATCGCTCTTTAAAACCTTCCAATAGGGCAAAGTTTAGGGATAGCAATAGGGACAATATATATTCCGATTCTGTGCCCGCACTTACAAAACTAAACTTCAAAACAGTTTCCGAAATAGAATTAAAGAAAATCAAGGAAAGAATTAAAAATAGGGCCCTAAGAGATCGTACAAAGGAAACTTATATTTATATTTTTATTGTTGTGGCCCTGTTGGGATTGCTAATCCTACTCCTCAAATAAAAAAACACCACAACAGTATTTGCCATGGTGTTTCCACCTAAAAAACCACTAAACACACATTCACAAGATTAAACCCCACCTTATACATAAAGTGTATGGTTCAATCCAATTTCCCGTATTTACAGATTCAAAATTTTACTTTCCATAGAAGGACCAAGTTCATAGATCGCACCCAATAATTCCTCCTTTATTTCCGCAAGTTTGGAATACTCCCCAGTGGCCTTATAAATCTCCGCGGTACGATAAAGTATTGTTGGTTCAAAGGTTTTGCCCTCAATATACTTTCTAACAATCTCTAGGGCCTTCTCATTTTCATCAAGTTTAAAATAACTATAGGCCAAAAGATGATAGGATTCCGGTGTAGGCCTATTGTCCACTTCAATTTCTGCCACCTTCAGGGCCTTATGGAACTGTTCCGTTAGTTCCAAATACATGCCTGCATTGTAAACATTGTACATAGCGCCATAACTAGGATTGTCTACGGCTATGGCGTAGGTGTCCAAATTATGAGTCAATTGCAAGGTGTCCCCCATATAATTCGCTATCTCGGCCTTCAACAGGAAATAGTCCGGAGACCTGTAATTTTTGGTAATGGAATCCAAAATACGCAATGCCTCTTCTGGATTTTTTTCATATGAAAAGACAATCCAAGCAATTCCTTTCTTGGCATAAGCGTTTTGGGGATCCAATTTCAGTGATTTTAAGTAGTGTTCATATGAATCCTGTATTCTTCCGGCATGACCATAGTAATCCGCCAAATTGGTATAGGACCACAACATTAAGGAGGAATTTTTTGAAGATTCGGCATTTTCCTTTGCCTTCTCCATAAAATTAATGGCTGTTTCCAAATCTCCTTTGTGATCGTTCCATTTGGCCAATCGAATCAAATAATCAAAATCGGACATATTCTTTATACTATCCAGATATTGTTCGGCATCTACATAATTACCCAGTTCCATATGGACATCAAAAAGTAATTTCTGCGACTCGATAACCCCACTGCCAATACTCCTGGACGAATTGGCAAGTTCCAATGCCTCCTTGAAGCGATGTTGTGAAATATAGTTGCGGGCCAAAGCCCTCTGATATCCAGATTTTCCGATGGCTGCGATATCAACCGCTTTTTTCAGGGCTTTTTCAGCCATTTTAAGTTGAGAAATATCTCCAGTCTCCTGAAAATATCTACTATATTCCCCAGCAACGATTCCAAAACTCATAAGCTGCATGCTATCTGGCTTGATCATGGAATTCCATTGTTCAAAATATTTAGATGTTTTCTTGGATTCTACATCACTGAGAAAAATATTATAATCCTGGATGTCCGTAATTTTCTCCGGGGACTCTTGCGAGCAGGATACCACCATAAGCAGTACCATTAATAGAAGTGTATATTTCATAGTTGCAGGTTTAAATTTCTAATTGATGATTTTTAAACAAGGGAGAACTATTACCGTCCTCCCCTATCCTCCTTTTCATCTGCTTAAATTTTATTGTTTATTTTTCAATCAGACCTGCCCGACTTCTTCATTCCCGTCCGTATCGGAACGGGCGGACAGGCAGTTGCAATTCGCCATTAAATGTTTCGTCCACCTAATTATAGCGCGCTGTCAAAAATTATCATGGCCAAGTTCATAGATAAAAGCCTATTCCGGATTGCCCACATAGGGAAAACTTGCAGAGACAGTAGCTGTTAAGGCAACACCGTCCGAAGTTAACCTAGGGGTGTCCGGGCTACCATCCATATTTTTATCGGACCCGTCAAAACGATCTCCTTCAGCCCCACCAAACAATAGTATTAAGGACACATCAATAACATCGTCTGTCAACTTTCTACCAGTTAAAGCAACCTCATCCCCGTCCGGAACCAATATCCTTCCATCGTTGTCAAAATCTGTTCTCGGATCAAAATAAGTGGTGGGCAAATTGGGAGAAATCTCCAATACATCTGCCGCCAAGTACGTCGTAAGGGTAGCGGCATCCAGTCCCAAAATATTATTCTCATAATTAAGGGCGGCAGGGTCAATTCCCAAAAGATCGGCATACACGTCATAATATTGCTCCAATCGAGCTTCATAACCTGCTTGGAAAGTAGCTGCCATTTCAGAAGGAATAGTCCTGTTATGTGCATCTTTTACACTGAGCTGGCCCTCCATGTCAAAACCGAAAACCGTGTTTATACCAGGTCTCCCCATATGGTCTACTTGTGTATAGTTGCCAGAAAAATCCACTGCCGTTATACAAGGTTCACAGGAACCACCACAATCAACTCCAGTTTCACTTCCATTCATAATTCCATCATCACAAGTGGCCATAGCTATTGGATCCATCATGTCGTCATCATTATTACAGGAAGTCATCATAGCCAATCCTAAGATTGGCAGTAACGCAAATTTTATTGTATTTAGTTTCATAATTATAATTTTAATTAGTTAAATGATTATTGTTTTTTGTTTGTTGTAACCCAAGTCTTATAAACCCCCAACCCCAATGCATTCTGGCCAGTAGGCACTCCCAATAAGGAGTTTGGCACCTCTACTACAATAGACATGGTGTTTTTACCTTCAAAGGTATCCACTGCCTCATCCGCTGATTTAAATCCACCTGGCGCCATTCCGCCGATAACGGCATTAAACTGAAAGAAATCGAAGAAAAATGAATCCTGCCTAGGCCCGGCAAATAATGTTGCCCCATTCGCAGTTGATGCCTTAATGGCCGTTGTCCCGGAAATTTCAACACTTCCTAAAGGCGAGTTTACCATAACTTGACTGTCCAATCCAGTATTTGTTGGCTTTACAGGTCCAAAAAAATACATTTTACCATCTTTAGGTATGGCCTGGATTACCAAGTCCTCTACCAAATCCCCATCCGTATCGATATTGATTTCGGTTAAAACCATTTCATCAAAGCTTCCATAAGCCAAATCCGGTAGTACATTGGACTGCAGGTCCACCACAAAAACTGTATTATCCGATCCTTCGGAAGGTTCGAATCCGTAAAAATCCGCAATATCCGCTGAAGTGCCCATGGAGGACGGAGCGTCTATGTGATCTGCCGCTACCAAAATAGCGCCTGCTACCCCTAGCAAGCCAATTCCAAATAATAATTTTGTCTTTTTCATAATAAGTTATTTTTAGATTAAAATCATCCTTACCTACGGAGGTTCAATTCCAAGGGTTTGGTTTTAATTGTTAATATTATGTTAATGCATCAATAGCGCCATCCACCAAAAAAAAGACCCATTAAGAATGTAGTCCCATATTTTAATTTAATTTTACCCTCTAAAATTTGGATCTATGAATCCTTCGGCCTCTGGTTGGATAGATAAATTTGGGTATCTTGTTAAGGACAATAATGATTACTTTGACTCCTTCAAAGATTTATATTCCCTTCTAAAAAGTACCGGCTTTGTTTATGGGATCAACTTGGATATCCCTCCTTTTATCATAAAGGAGGTTCCCTTGTCCGAAGATGAAAAAGCAAAGATCAATTTAATAACCGCCCTCTATTTCACCTATAAGCTTAAACACAAGGAATCCAATTTTGAAGCCTTTTTGGGATACATCTTTATGTTTTATAAAGACTTGGGAATTAACAGAATTTCCTTTTTAAACAAATTCCTGACAGGAAAGAAAACATCTTCCAAACTGGAAAACCTATTAAATTCCAGGATATATCTGGAGGACAACGTTATCAGCAAGACCTTCAATAACATCATAACCAATTCACTGCTTTTTATAGATGTTCTTAGTTTTAAAAGATATCTTGAAGGTGAAACATCCATAAAAGAGTATGCCCAACGGCTGGAACATATTACCATAAATATTACATATCACACCTTAAATTCTAAAGAGAAAAACAAGAGTGACGAAAGATTGGCGCAACTTTTTGCCTCCTCTCTGACCTTTATTGAAAGTGTAAAAGAGGATTTTGATGGCTCCTATAGAAATGAACTGGTCAACAAATATTCCACTTTGGAAAACAGATATTTTTTGGATGTGGCATGCTTGACGGTATGGGAAGATCAGTCATTGGATTATACTGAATCGGAATTTATTTTTGGCTTGGGAACGGACCTTGGTTTTGACCAAAATGATATAGCAAAATCGCTACACGATGTTACCGGATTTTTTCAATTAAATGTCGACAAAATACCCCATCTAAAAGATCATAATTTGGCTGTCCAATTTTATGATAGCATGTCCAAAATAGTAAACAAACTGATTCTAAGAAACAGCAAACGTCTACAAAAAGAACTTTCGGAAAGTAAGGAATTGGTCACCTTATTATCAAAATCAACAGTCAGGGATCTTAGCCCCGAAGAGAAGAAAAAAGTACAAAATCACCTAGTGGATATTTTTAAAAGTATCCCTTCGTTGGCAATTTTCATTCTCCCAGGAGGGGCAGTTCTTTTGCCAATATTCATTAAATTAATTCCTAAATTACTACCTTCCTCTTTTGACGATAACAGGGTTGAAGAATAGCCCCAAATTACCCCAAAACACTACTATAAGAAAAACCTATAGTGATTTTATTTTAAACTTAAAATATTAAAAATCAATATATTAACCAACATTACTCCAACCACAACTTAAAGTCCTTTACCCTTTCCCTACTAACTATTATTTCCTGACCATTAAAGCGGTTTAATTTGATTTCCAACCTAGAATTGGTATAGGAAACAATGTCTTTTATATGGCTTATGTTCACGTAGAATTTTCTGCTCACCCTGAAAAAGGAGTTAGGGTGAAGTTCCGATTCCAAGTTTTCCAAAGTAAGGTCCAGCAGGTAATTTCTTCCATCAGTAGTAGAAGCATAGGTGCCTTTGTTCTCACTGTAAAAACATTCTATCTCTTCCGCATTAATAATTTTTAGATGCTGACCTACACTCACTGTAAACCTCTTTTTGTATTCCCGCTCCAATGGGTTTACCAACAACTTTTTTATATCCTCGAAATCGAGCGATAATTTCTGTTTTTCAGGCCTAAAAACAAGGTACTTTTTTACGGCATTTTCCAACTCCTCCCCATCAATAGGTTTTAACAAATAGTCTATACTATTCAACTTAAATGCCTGCAAGGCATATTCATCATATGCCGTGGTAAAAATTACCGAACTTTGAATATCCACAGCCTCAAAAATCTCAAACGACAAACCGTCCGAAAGTTGAATATCCAAAAAAATCAAGTCTGGATGTTTATTATCCCGAAACCATTCAATGGCCTCCTCAACAGAATGTAGCATAATGGAAACCTCTACCTTTAAATTGGTCAATAATCGCCCTAATCTTCTGGCGGCAGGCTTTTCATCTTCAATTATAATTGCGTTCATTATAGTGGTTAATTGGTTTTTAGTTTATGGTACGATTCCCCTATTCTTATTCCTCTGTGTATTTTCGCAATTGCTTTTCCTCCCATTTTTTAATGAACCCGGGTTTCAATTTCAAAAAATAAATCCCGGCCACCAAAAGGACTACCCCCCAAACAATAGGAATAAAGACCATATTCCATTCCATCCAATTCAAAAACCCTTGATCCTCCACTCCATTATCTACAAAGAAACTCACGATCCTCCCTTTAAAAACAAAAAGAAGCACATTCATAACCAAGTAAACAGCAATATGTGCATAAAAATTCTTAAGTATATCCACTCGCTTTTTAGCCCTAATATATCTCTCCAAATTACCCTTATCCATTGCCATTATTTATATTTTTCAGCTTCACGTTTTTCTTTCTCCATATACTTGCGGATCTGCCTTTCTTCCCATTCCTTGTTGAAAAATGGATTATAAGAAAACACCTTTAAACCATGAAACAGGAGCCCGATACCCCAGAATAACCACACTGCCAAAGTCCCAAAGTCCCAAAATGCCTCCAAAAAGGACTCCCCATTGCCTAAATTTTCCAAAATCATAACTACAGTAACAAACACATTAACAGCCAGATACACCACAAGGTGAACATAAAACCCCTTTAACTCCGCCACCTGTTTTTTGGCGCGCTCCAATTTATTTTCCTTATCGTAATCCATTATTTCCATCTGTCCCTCCTTTCTTCCTCCTGCATATACTCCTTAATTTTCCGTTCTTCCCAGTTCTTTCCAAAGAAAGGGTTTAAACCAAATACTTTTACGGCATGAAACACCAGGCCAATCCCCCAACCAAAGGCCGCCCATAGGAACCACGGGTATCGCCATTGGTTGGTCCAGTAATTTAAGGCC
Organism: Arenibacter palladensis; assembly: GCF_900129275.1. Classification (GTDB taxonomy): domain Bacteria; phylum Bacteroidota; class Bacteroidia; order Flavobacteriales; family Flavobacteriaceae; genus Arenibacter; species Arenibacter palladensis. The sequence goes on from NZ_FQUX01000009.1 coordinate 56,946, forward strand.
GCCAAAAACCCTATGAAAACAAAATAGGACATTAGGCTCGTATAGAACTTCTTAATGGCACCAACCCTTTCTTTGGCCCTGAAATATTTGTTTTCCTTATCTATATTTTCCATGATTTAAATTTTATTCAAAATTCGGTAACAGCATATAGTTTTTCAAAAATAAACTTCTGAATTGTTGAATTTACAGGATGTACCGTAACCCTAAAAGTTCTCATCATCCATATACTTTTGAATTTTCCGTTCTTCCCAGTTTCTACCTAAGAACGGATTATAACCAAAAACCTCCATAGCATGAAGGGCCACACCAAACCCCCATCCAACGGCAGGAAAAAGCACCCAGGGAAAACTAGTGGTTTTATAGTTGAGTATAGCCAAGATGGGCAATACCACACAATATGATATCAGATTACCGTAAAACCCCTTTATAGCCTCTACCTGCTCTTTAGCTTTTTGATATCGTTTGTCCTCCAAAAACACTTCATGTGTTTCCATAACTCCAATCCGCTCCCTGAGTATCGGGAGTTTTACCGTAAATTCGGTAGCAGATTTTCCGATCTGAACATCTTTATTGGATAACATTTGGTATCGTTCCTGAATATTCCTGAGTCCAACCCCACTGGTTTTTTTAACCACCTGTTTCTCCTGAAGATTATTGGATACACAAAGCATACCCTCCTCTTCATATACTTTTATCCGCAAAGGCCTTAGAACGGTTGCCACGTTATGCTTTACAGCGTTTTCCAATAGGAGCTGAAGGGACAAGGGTACAATTTTCGCCTCCGCATCATTGCCTTTTTCGGGAATATCGAAAATTATACTATCCTCAAACCTCATTTTTAACAACCGCACATAAGTTTCCGCAAAGGCTAGCTCCTCATCCACGGTTACCAAGTCTTTGTTCTTTTGCTCCAGGACATATCGATATACTTTAGAAAGCGAAGTTGTGAATTTTTGCGCTTGCAAGGGATCTTCCTCGATTAAACTGGTAAGCACGTTTAAACTGTTAAACAAAAAATGTGGATCCAACTGATTCTTAAGGGCATCAAACTTGGCAGAGGCAGTACCTGCAATTATTTTCTGCTCCTTTACCTTGTTCTCCTGCCTATGTTTAAAGTACCAAGCCAAATAAAAAATTGCAGAAATAAGAATAGCCAATAAGAGAGAGACTTTGTAATGTCCCAAATTCTCATTTACCACAAAAACAGAGAAGGGCAAATCCTCAATCCCCATCTTCACAATTAAACGGGAGAAAAATATCCCTATCAAAGAGAAGACTATATTACCTGAAATTCCAAGCAATAAACGTTTCCCCCTATACATCTGTTGCCCATATTTAACTATAAGGAACTGAATCCAGTACGCATTCACCATATAAAGGATTACAGCAAAAATCATGTTGGTATAGTACTCTTCCAAAGCCCTTTGAAAACTAAAGCCACCATCAAATTCTCCCATAAAAAAGAATACAGCAAGAAACACAAAATATAGCAAGGTGCCTATAAACAGTGCATTTCCTAAATGTCTAATAAATCGTATCATTCGGCATTATTTACATCCATTATTTCACAAGCCCCAAAACTCACTTTATGGGCATCGTAACAATAGAAAGCTCCTGGTTTAAAGTTACTAAAAAGTTCCATGACGGCTCAAGTTCCGATGGAAGACAGCTTAAGGGATTTACACGATAAAAATATGCCTCCTTACCCACTACTTTAGCATATTCATTTTTCCCACTGTATTGATTTAAAGGAGTTAAGATTTGGTTACTTACCAATTTACTTTGATCACATCCTGCAGCCATTTCGTTGACCACTGTTGCTAGAATTATCAATATTACCTTATGCATAGCTTAATTTTATGTAATGTATTCATTGCACAAATGTGGCTCAAATAAAAAAGGCCGGGAAATTGGATCTACCGAACTGTAGATTTCACGGGATGAACTGGAAAGGAAATAACCATAAATAGAAAAGAGGACGCACCCCTACGTCCTCTTTTAAAATTTCAAAAAATAGTTTCTTTTAAAGAAAAGTATTTTTCAAGTCTTAACTTATGAATTATAAAGTTAAAGTTTATTCCCTTAGAAATGGTTTCTTTTTGAAAAAAAATTAACTCAAACCCTAAATCTGAATTTACCTTTATCTGGATTATCACTTATAACGGAGAAATTACTGCCACCAAATAGAGTCTTCCACCCATTAATGGACAACTATTGAACGGATGTCAACATGACAATGCAAACTGATACAGCTTTGGGGTTTTTGTTCCAGGAGAGATGAATATCCTTAAAATAAAAAAGAGGACGCACCCCTACGTCCTCTTTTAAAAGTTAAAAAATAGGCTTTTTACCAAATAACTTATTTTTTAAGTCTTACTTATGAATGTTAAATTTAGGGAATATTTTCAAATAAATAACGCTTTTTTTGAAAAAAAATTAACCCAAATCATTATTCCCGTTCAAATAAAACCCACTAAATCCTTCCAAATACACTTAAAATATCACTTTACATTTTATCACATAGAATGTTTTAAATAAACTATTTATCCAACAATGTGAACTCGGGAATCTTAATCAACTCCCCTCCTTTAAGGGCAGACTCATGCGCTAAAATTCCCACGCAGGTAATATTGGCAGATTGTTTTGCATTGGGATATGGCGCCTTATTCTGAATCAGTGCATTTACAAATTCGTGCACCAAATGTGGATGCGAGCCCCCATGACCAGCCCCCTGTGTAAATGAAAGATGTTGATGCTCTTCCGAATCATACACGCCCTGGGTTGTAAAGTGTTGTATTTCTTTGGGCAATAATTTTGCGAAATCCGGGCTTTCCACTTCCTCTGGAATCTCTGGCTCCGGTTTTTTGGCAGTATGCAACACCAATGGCTTCCCCTCAATAAGGGGCCACTCTACCGATTTCTTTGAACCATACACTTCAAAACTTTCCCTGTACTGCCTTGCCACATCAAAAAGTGAACGATAGACCTGTGCGCTTAAATCTGAATTCCGAAATTTAATATGTGTGGTCTCCACCGCATACGGCGAGTTGTAATGAGGAATCAACTCCTCCCGTATGGTTCCGGACCCAAAACAAGACACGTACTCCGCCTCGCTGCGCAAAAGGCCTAGAACAGGTCCTACACAGTGTGTAGCATAATGCATTGGAGGCAAACCGGGCCAATAATTTGGCCAACCGTCCATATCCTGCTGATGGCTCGCTTTTAAAAACTGTACCTTACCTAGCTCACCTTTCTCATACAACTCCTTCATATACAAAAATTCCCTAGCATATACCACGGTCTCCATCATCATATAGGTTAGGCCTGTTTCCTCCGTTAGGCGTACTATTTCCTTACATTCCTCCACTGTAGTGGCCATAGGCACCGTACAGGCCACGTGCTTTCCTGCTTTTAGGGCCTTGATAGACTGTATGCCGTGGTCTGGAATAGGTGTGTTGATATGAACTGCGTCTATTTCCGGATCCAGCAATAATTCATCGTAGGAAGTATATCTTTTTTCAATATCGAACGCATCGGCCAACGCCTTCAATTTATCAGGATTTCTTTGTGATATAGCCACCAAATTGGCGTTTGGATGCTTTTGGTAGATAGGAATGAATTCAGCTCCAAATCCCAATCCTACAATAGCGATATTTACTTTCTTAGTGCTCATCTTAAACTATTTTTTATTTAAACGTTCTTTTTAAAAACTCAATTCCCTGGGAGGCAAATTCGTCCTGACTCTTTGCCAAGTTTTTCCAGATACATACTGCCCCTGCCAACTCCTTGATCTCTGGAGTAAAACTTTCTATGACTATCGCCCCTTTATACCCAATAGCTTTTAATCCCTCTGCAAAATCGACCCAAGGGGTTAGACCAGTCCCCGGAATACCCCTGTGGTTTTCCGAAACCTGCACATGCAACAACCTATCCCCCACAATCTTTATGGCTTGGGATAAGTTACTCTCCTCAATGGTCATATGAAAACCATCAAGTAATACTTTAGCATTACTACAATTAACATCTCTAATAAAACGCATTACATCTTCAGCAGTGTTGATCATGTCCGACTCAAAACGATTTAGCGGTTCCAGAGCAATGGACAATCCATGGTCTTTAGCCATAGCACATACTTTGCCTATATTGGTCACAGCCAGATCCCATTCCTTTTTTCGATCTTCCAAAGGAAGCATTCTTGCTTTGCCTACTGCGGCATACATGGGTCCGGCCAAAAAATCCACTTCCCACAGATTACACAGCTGGAAACATTTTTCTATGTAGTTGAAGCAATTTTGATGCACCGCACTATCCTCATGGGTCAAATCCTTGGTAGGCCCGAATGCTCCACAAACAACAGCCTCCAATCCATTATCTTCAAGAGCTTGCCTTACCAATTGCCCATTGATCAATTCGGGATCTTCCACTGGAATTTCCACTAAATCATACCCCATGCCTTTAATTTTCGGAAACAAGGCAATGGATTGGGTATTGAAAGGTGACTCCCAAAGCCAGGTGCTTACTCCGTATTTTACATTATCAGTCATTATATAATTATTGCTTTAAGTAAAATGTTACAATATCTTATTTTACAATTTTTTATGCTCATACATTTTAGTGATTTTCTAATTTATTTTGCCTTGACTACCTTCATAACCCCTTGCATAATTCGCCAATGGCCGGGAAAGGTGCAGATAAAAGGATAATCTCCTGGTTCTTCGGGAGCTATAAATTTTAAGACAACCTTTTCTTCAGGGTTAATAATGGCTGTGGCAAAAAGCACTTCAGGCATTTCAGGAACATAATTTTTCTCTGCCCCATTGGGATCCATGGCCAATTTATCGGCGGCCATCCCCACTTTTTCCTTTTCACCTACCTTGGTAATGACCAGGTTGTGCTGCATAAAATCTGTGTTCTCAAATACAAGTTCAACGGGTTTTCCTGTTTCTACGACAAACTCCGTGATATCATATTTCATCTCGTTTTTAATGGTCTTGATATTAATGGTCACAGCACTCGAACTGCTGCCCGAGGTACTGTCCGCGCCCACATCCACCTCGTTAATATACGTTTCTACCAATAGCTGAGCCAAGGGTTTATCCGCAAAAGCGCTTTTGGCACTATTGGAGTAGTCCAATTCCACTTCGTATCTCCAATCCCCTGCCAACGAAACACTATATTGGCCTGTCTTTAAAAACATTTGTTCTTTTTTACCCCAGATCCCTCCGCCACCGCCAGTATCCTCTACCCGGACGGCTATAGAATTTTTGCCTTCTTTCAATATCCCTGATGGAATTTGATACACCCTATTGGCCTGATAATCCTTCTCGGTTGCCCCTACCAGCTCACCATTAACATAAACCTTGTCGGAATCATCTATGGGCCCTAGAGAAATAGTACCCGACTTGGCAGCTACATCTGAAGGCAGGTTAAGATTTCTGCGAAACCAAACTATACCATCCATCTGCAATCCTGCATCTTCTATAAATTGGGGAAGAAGCATGGTTTTCCATTGCGAATCATCAAGTCCAACTGCCTGCCTTTGATTTTTTTCGGTCGATCCCATTTTAAAATTGGGGTTGGCAGACTGGAAAGCGGTGATAAATCCTTTATGGTGCTTACTCCCTGCAGCATAAAGTGCCTTTGCCAACCAATCGTCGGCCAACACTTGTTCATTCCTACTCAATTCGAACAATTGTTGCCCTACTTCCTCCTTAGGCTCCCTTTCGGAAAAATAGATAAGTGCCGCCAATTGCACACCCGGATCGTTGTCCATGAGCACATTGGCCTCCAACAAAAGTGCATCCAAAGAGTCGCTTTTAGGCAATATTTGGATGGCAGCCTTTCTAACCGCAGCGGAGGGATGCTTTACAGCTGTTTTAACCACCTCCATGGCTTCTGAATTTGAAGAAACAACCCCAAGTCCATCAAGAGTCCATAAGGCATGCAAAGCGCCCGGATTAAGCCCCAAAGCATCCACTTTGGTATTGCTGACCAACTTTATTAGCTCCGGTACAACATTCGTATTTCCATTTTCAACCAATAAGCGCTGGGCGGTCATACGCCAAAACATATTGTCGTTATACAGTGCTTTCAACAAAGCTTTAGAATCCTCGCGGTCCAAAGTCAGCTTTCGATAATCCGCCGCATCCTTGGGCACAATTCGCCAAATACGACCCTTGGATTTATCGCGAAGTGGATTTTCATAGGCATTCCCCAGTCCGTTTACTGCATCATAGCCCCCTCTGTCTATATTGGGCGTGGGATTATGTTGAATAATAAAATTATACCAATCCAATACCCAAACAGCGCCGTCTGGCCCCACTTTTGCCTCAACGGGGGAAAACCATTCATCCGAACTGGCCATTAAATTGCCACCATCCTTTTCCAAATACCCTGCACCATCCGTTTCAATTTTGGCAATATGCACTACTCCTCCCGTGGGTTCGCACACAAAAGCATACTTGTTCCAATATTTTTCAGGATAGGTTCGTGCCGTATAAAAATGGTGGCCGGCTGCGGCGGTAAAACCCCCAAAAACATCGACCTGCCTAATATTTTGGGTTATGGGCAACATTGCGTAATGACCATCTATTTTTGAACTCCCTTTTAATGAAATGCCTTTCACATCCTTCAAGTTCTTATTGGGGATGCCCATAAACACACTATGGGTATTGTTTGCTGTGGAAGCAAAAATGGAATTATCCTCGGTAATCCCCAATCCCCAGGTATTGTTACTGGTATTGGTCAAAAATTCAAAATTGCCAAAGTTGCTATTGAAACGATATATTCCTTGGCCAAAATCGAAGTTTTCACCCGAAATATTTCCTTTAAATCCTGAATAACCCACTACACCATAGATATTGTTGTCTATACCACGCTGAAGGTTGGAAGGCCCGGCATGGGTATCAAAAACTCCCCATCCATCCATTACAACTTCCTTTATATCTGCCTTGTCATCACCGTCGGAATCCTTTAAGAACAAGAAATAAGGTGCCTGTGAAACCAATATTCCCCCATTGACAAAAGTAAAACTGGTAGGTATATTTAAGTTTTCTGCGAATACGGTAAACTTGTCCGCTTTACCATCCCCATCGGTGTCTTCACATATTTTTATTCTGTCGTCTCCCGAGCCTTTATCGTCCCGCACTGTATTGGGATAATCAACGGTCTCTATTACCCATAGCCTACCTTTTTCATCCCAATTCATAGCTATAGGGTTAATAATATTGGGTTCCGAAGCAAACAGCTCCAACTTAAACCCACTTGGGACCTGGATTAATTTCGCCGATTCATTTGGAGTTAAAGGCAATTGATATTTTGGTGCGGGATCCCTTTTCTCGTAATTCGGGATATTGGCCATCTCCTTGTACTCCAAGGTTGGTATGTCTTTAGAAAATTCTGCCCAGTTCTTTTTAACTTGGTCGTCTACCGCCCATAGAATTCCCTCTTTGATCAGGTTTTGAAATCCAGGTTTACTCCATGTTCTTTCATCATGTCCATAGGCGGTATAGAACACTTTGCCCTTACCAAATTGCTTTACCCATGTCCAAGGTTCATGATGCTCCCCTTCCACCCTTTCCATCAAAACAGTGATATCATTAGCCAATTTATCATGCACATAGGTTTCATCCCAGGTAGAGAATTCCTTAATATTTTGCATGATGGGGTGCGACTTATCAACTATTTTAGCCGTAAAAGTATCCGTACCGTGCGTTTTAAATTGTCCACCTACAAGATCCACATATTCTTCGGACTCGTTAAAACAAAAACTGGCACAATGAATTGGTAAAAATGCATGTCCGGCCGCAACATAATCCAGCAATGCCTTTTCCTGTTCAGGAAACCTATTTTCATGATTGGCGTAAATTATTACCCCATCATAAAGAGCCAAATTCTCTGGATTAAGGTCTTCCACTTCTTCCGTATAAGTGATGTTTATACCACTTTGGGTTAAGGCAGAGGCCAAAATAGGCATATATACCCGAGAATTATGGTGCTCTAGGGCATGTCCCAAAAATAGCATCTCAATTCGTCTGGGTTGATCGTCCTTCTTTTTCCTTTCAGAAGGACCACAACTTACCAAGGTTGAAAGCACAATAAGTAAACAAACAAAACTAGCCTGTATGGTTTTCATGATTTAGTTGTATTTAAGTTTAACAATTATAACAATTAATAAAGCACAAAGAATCCTCGATGTTATCTACAATTGACTGTATTATATCATTGATTATGATTTTTACCTATATTTATTGACAAATAATTACAATCCTAAGGATACATATCCAAGATTGACAACTGTATTTTTGGAGAATAAAACCCTTGCCCATTAGTGAAATCCGCATTACAAAAATCGCCCATTCCCAACTCCCACGCCTTTGTTGCCAAATTGTTGCGTCAACCTAATTTTGACCCTATTTGGCATTTCCATCCGGAATATCAACTATTTATGGTATTAAAAGGTAGTGGTACCCGATTTATTGGTGACCATGTAAAGCATTTTAAGGAAGGGGATATCACCTTTACAGGGCCAAATTTACCCCATATGTGGCGCAGTGACAATGAAGGGTACGCTGTTGAGGAAAATTTATGGTCCGAGGGAATCGTAGTTTACTTTCACGACGATTTTATTGGCAAAAGTTTATTGCAAAAGGAAGAAATGATCAAGCTAAGGCAATTGTTCCAAAAGAGCTTGCGAGGCCTGGATGTAACGGGTAGAACAGCTGACACCATTCGCAGCATGATCAACAACCTTTTACATCTTGAAGGCATGGAGAGTGTTCTTGAGCTTTTCAAAATTCTAAACTGCCTTGCCAACACCACTGAAAGCACTGTACTGGCCAGTCCGGGCTATACCAACTCTTTAAAGGAGGGGGATACGGAAAGGATGAACAATGTACACGCCTATGTTATGAAGAATTTCAAAAACAAAATAGAATTGGGCACGGTGGCCTCTTTGGCCAATATGACCCCTACCTCCTTTAGCAGATACTTTAAGATCCATGCGAACAAGACCTTTTCTGAATTTTTAAGTGAAATTAGAATTGGATACGCCTGCAAATTACTGATTGAAGATAAAATGAATATTGGTCAGGCCTGCTACGAAAGCGGTTTTCAAACACTGTCCAATTTCAACAAACAGTTCAAGGCAATTACCAATAGAACCCCGTTGTCCTACAAAAAGGAGTATAGCTCCTAAACAAACCAAGAACACACAGACGAGTCCTATTTTTTGGACAAATAATTACTTTAATTAAAGTAATTTTGCGCTATGGTAAGAAACATTCAGCTCAGGACCACTTTATTGGAAGAATCGGTAGACGATATCCTAAGAAAGAAAGCTTCAAAATATTTAGGAATTCCCATGGAGGAAATTTCTGCGGTAAACGTACTTAGGAAATCGATCGATGCCCGTAAATCCACCATTTACTTTAATTATAAGGTTTCGGTCTACATCAATGAACCCGCTCCCAAAAACAAGGAGTACAAGTTTGATTACAAGGATGTTTCCAAAGCCAAGAAAATACACATTATTGGTTTTGGACCCGCCGGGATGTATGCCGCTCTGCGCTGTATAGAATTGGGATATAGGCCCATAGTACTTGAAAGGGGCAAAAATGTAAAAGACCGTAGACGGGACCTAAAAGCCATCAATAGGGATCATATAGTAAATGAGGACTCCAATTATTGCTTTGGAGAAGGAGGTGCCGGTACCTATTCCGATGGCAAGCTGTACACCCGAAGCCTTAAAAGAGGGGATGTACGGAGAATTTTTGAAAATTTGGTCTTTCACGGTGCAACAGAACAAATCCTTATAGACGCCCATCCCCATATTGGCACTAACAAATTGCCCAAGCTGGTTCAAAACATAAGGGAAACCATTATAAAATATGGTGGTGAAATACACTTTCAAACCAAGGTGGTCGATTTTACCATTGTCAATAACGCCATAAAAGCCATTGTTCTGCAAGATGGTTCCGAAATGCAAGCGGAAAGGGTTATTTTGGCAACAGGGCATTCCGCCCGCGATATCTATTACTTGCTGAACAACAAAAATATTGCCTTACAAGCCAAGTCATTTGCCATGGGCGTCCGGGTAGAACACCCTCAACATATTATAGATAGTATTCAGTACCACTGTAAAGGGCAACGAAATGAATTGCTGCCTGCCGCCTCCTACAGTCTGGTGGAACAGGTGAAGGACAGGGGTGTATACTCGTTCTGTATGTGTCCGGGAGGATTTATAGTTCCTGCGGCAACCGCACCGGGAGAAGTGGTGGTCAACGGTATGTCGCCTTCCAAAAGAAATAACCTTTTTGCCAATTCCGGTATTGTAGTTGAAATAAATGTAGATCTCGATATTCACAAATACGAGCAGCATGGCGCATTGAAGGGCTTGGAATACCAAAAGGATTTGGAGCGATTGGCTTTTACTTCAGGTGGGCGCACACAAACTGCACCTGCTCAGCGACTTACCGATTTCGTGGAAGGTAAACTGTCCAACGACCTTAACCCTACCTCGTATCAGCCGGGATTGAAATCTGCTCCTCTGCATTCGCTTTTACCCAAACTGATTGGTAGTAGGCTACGTTCGGGTTTTACCGCCTTTGGTGAAAAAATGAAAGGTTACTACACTGCAGAGGCCAATGTTGTGGGCGTAGAATCAAGGACCTCCTCCCCTGTAAATATTCCAAGAAATGAAAATTTGGAACATCCGGAAATAAAAGGACTTTTTCCCTGCGGGGAAGGCGGTGGTTATGCTGGGGGCATTGTATCGGCAGCGATGGACGGGGAACGCTGCGCAGAGGCCGCTGTTGCTGGATTCTAAGGTCTATTTTTTTGATTTAAACGTTTTATCCAAACTAATCCCCTACCTTTGCCGCATATTTTACATACTACATGACATTCAAAGAATTAGGTATTATAGAGCCTATCCTTAAGGCACTAACGGCCGAAGGCTATACAACTCCAACCCCGATACAAGAAAAGTCCATACCCATATTACTAAAAGGAAAGGATCTATTGGGTTGCGCACAAACAGGAACCGGCAAAACAGCAGCGTTTTCCATACCCATCATACAACAATTGGTGATGGACAGGGAAGCCAATCCGCAACAACGAAAAATAAGAACCCTGGTAGTGACTCCAACAAGGGAGTTGGCCATACAGATAGGGGAAAATTTCACCTCTTATTCCCGATTCACAGGAATAAAAAACACCGTTATTTTCGGTGGTATTAAACAAGGAAGACAAACAGACGCCCTAAGAAAGGGTGTTGATGTCCTTATTGCCACTCCCGGAAGGTTATTGGATTTAATGAACCAAGGCTTTATTTCCTTAAAGGACATTAAATACGCCGTATTGGACGAGGCAGACCAAATGTTGGACATGGGCTTTATCCACGATATTAAAAAGATAATTGCCAAACTGCCGGAAAATCGCCAATCCCTTTTCTTTTCCGCTACCATGCCACCTGCCATAGTGGAACTTTCAAAGAAAATATTGGGAGATTTTGAACGCGTTACCATAAAACCTCAACAAGCAACAGCGGAAAAAGTAGAACAGGGCGTTTATTTTGTTACCAAAAAAAACAAACCCAACCTACTGATCCACTTATTGGAAAAAGATCCAAATGATTCCGCCCTTGTTTTTTCACGTACCAAACACGGTGCCAATAAGATTGTAAAACAATTGGCCAAAGCAGATATAAAGGCCGATGCCATACATGGCAATAAATCACAGAATGCACGTCAAAAAGCTCTTGGCGATTTTAAGGATGGGGAATTAAAGGTCCTAATCGCAACAGATATAGCCGCCAGAGGAATCGATGTTGAAGAACTTTCCTTGGTGATTAATTATGACCTGCCCAACGTACCGGAAACTTATGTACACCGAATAGGCAGAACAGGAAGGGCAAGTGCCAGTGGGGTTGCGCTATCATTTTGTGATGCGGAAGAGCGACCTTACCTAAAGGATATTCAAAAATTAATTAACCAGCAGGTACCCGTTATTGCGGACCACCCTTATGTGGATGATGGATCGGAAGAGATACCCTTGGTAGAGAAAAAGCATCACAACAATAGGCAAAAACCAAGGACAGGACATTCCAATCCTAGAGGCGGACGAAATAACAACCGTAACAGAAACAGAAATAATAGGCCAAAAAGGGATTGATATTAAAATATCAGTCCCCTTTTTTCTTTTATTTCGGTGATATATACTCAAAAGGATTAGCAGGTATTTAAAAAATTCAGGATATTTATTCTTTTAAAGGATTTACTCTAAAAGTTAAAGATAAACATCTAATGAAAAGCGTATTCACCTCCTTCTTAATGGGTTTGGGCATATTTTTAATTCCCAATACCTCATTGTCCCAAGCTACCAATCTTATCAGTTTTAACATTAGGTACGATAATACTTCTGATACGATCAATAATTGGAATAAACGCAAGGCATCTTTGGCCAAACTAATTCAGCACTATGATGCCGATATAATAGGTATTCAGGAAGGCCTTCACCACCAAGTGGATTATTTGAATAATGCCCTCATTGGATATTCCTATGTGGGAGTTGGTCGGGACGACGGTCAACAAAAGGGAGAGTACTCGGCCATTTTCTATAATACCGATTCTTTTAAAGTATTAAAAACGAATACTTTTTGGTTATCTGAAACCCCGGAAAAAGTATCGGTGGGTTGGGATGCCTCTATGGAGAGGATCTGCACCTATGCCTTGTTTGAAAATGTAAGGACTAAAAGACAATTCTATGTTTTTAATACACATTTCGACCATAGGGGAATGCAGGCCAGGATAAACTCTGCCGAACTCATTTATAAAAAAATTAAAGAAATAAACACCTCCGACCTTCCCGTATTCCTAATGGGGGATCTAAATTTGACTCCAGACACCCAGCCTATTCAATTCTTAAAAAAGTACTTAACGGATGCTATGGAAATATCGAAAAAACCTTTCTATGGGCCCACAGGGACTTTTAATGGATTTGATCAGGACAGGGTCATGGAAAACAGAATAGACTATATCTTTGTAAATAATATTGAGGTCCTTTCCTATACGCATATAGATGACAGAATGCCCAATAATATGCATATTTCGGACCATTTACCGGTTTTAATAACAGTTAAGGATTAAATCGGGTTTAGAGCATTTAACCACTTAAGCACCACGCAAATCATGTACACCCCATCCCATTATAAAAACGAAAACCTGGATGAAGTCCGGGAATTCTTAGTTCAAAACAGCTTTGGCATTTTAATCAACCAAACCGATGGCCGTTCTTGGGCCACACATATTCCAATGGAATTGGATATTGATGCCGAAGGAAAGGACATATTGGTAGGTCATATTTCCAAGGCCAATCCACAGTGGAAATCTTTTGTGGAGGACAAAGAGGTCTTGGCCATTTTTAATGGTCCACATAGCTACATTTCCTCGTCTTGGTACAAGGAGGAGGAAGTCCCTACCTGGAACTATATAGCGGTGCACGTTTACGGTAAAATACAAATATTAAACGAAGGGGCAGTTCTAGATTCCCTTCATAAATTGGTGGACAAATACGAAAAAACGTCGGCCAACCCGGTTTCCATCCATAATTTGTCCCATAAGACCATGAGGCAAATTAAGGGTATTATTGGATTTCAAATCAACATTTCAGAAATACAGGCAACCTATAAGTTATCTCAGACAAGGCCTGAGGACCATCCAAAAATAATAGAGGAATTGCAAAAAACCAGTAATCCAGGTTCGCATGAAATTGCAAATAGGATAAAGCAAAAAAAATAACAACAGAGTAGTATTTAAAATTCTTATACACAATTATTACAAAATGAGTCTGGATAGAGAAAAGCAGCTTGCGGCCATAGAAGCCGTAAAATATGTTAAAAGTGGAATGACCGTAGGTTTGGGAACAGGCTCAACCGCAGCCCACATGGTTAAAGAATTGGGGAGACTGGTACAGAACGGATTAGAAATAGTTGGGGTACCTTCCTCTGAAAATACCAATAAATTGGCAACGGAATTAGGGATACCCCTTACTACCTTGGAAAAAACCAACGGCATTGATGTTTATATTGATGGCACCGATGAATTTGATCCTTATATGCAACTTATAAAAGGAGGGGGTGGCGCCCTTTTGAGGGAGAAAATATTAACCTATAATTCCGATTTGGTCATTATCATTGCGGATTCCAAAAAAGAAGTAAAAAGGTTGGGCGATTTTAAGCTTCCGGTGGAAACCATTCCTTTTGCTACCAAAAAAATTGAGCAGTTATTGCAAAAAATGGGGTTACATCCAAAATTAAGACTCAAGGATGGAAGTAATTTTGTCACTGATGAGGGCAATTTTATTTTGGATCTTGATATGGCACACGTTTCAAATATCCAATTATTGGAAAGCAATCTTAAACAAATTCCGGGTATTGTGGAAACCGGCCTATTTTTGGATATGGCCGATATTATAATAATAGGCAAAGGGGAAACTACAATTACCTTAAAAAAGTAAGTACTATGGTCTTTTTTTATTAATGGAAATGACCATATATATTCATTGAAAGTTTATCTACCTAATATAAAACCTATAATATTACTATTATAGGTTTTATTATTTTTTGTACTAAAAAGAGGGTATTTGATCAACGTACCTTGCGCATCAAATTGGCCATGTAAACATATTTCATGTCCCTCAACGCTATACCATCCTGCATTGCTTTGGTAGAGGCCGGTGTTGCCCCTTCTCCCCAATTAATATTTTGGTTCAGGGCCTGCTTGTAATCCTTGAACATACTTACGGTCATATGAGAGGCATAGGTGTCACTTCCTATCGGAGAAATAAAGCGTATAAGGCCCCAATTGGATTTGCCTCCGGAGTCGACAACTTTTTGATGGATGGGCTGAAAGATTTCCATCTCCGCTTGTTCATAAGCATCATAATCCATTAAACCTACCTTCATCATATCTATTTGGGCAACCGTACCAATAGGCATATCAAAATCTCCCTTGGTGGTGGCTATTTCTACAGAGAATATCCTTACCGCCAAGTCCCTAGTAGTGGAGGAATGATTTAATTTTTTATTAAGATCCGCTTCGGACATTTTGGGATAGGCAGCCTTGGCCCTATCCATAAGATGTGCCCAACTGCTACCATCCATCATCTTTACGGGATCGTTATAGACAGTTACCGTGAGATATTGGAAATCCTGCATCTCACCCCCTGGATACAGGGACCATAGATCCCAACCGCTAATATCACCGGCTTTTACTCGCTGTTCTTGAATTTTTTCCCAAAACTCCTCGGTTGCACTATACTCCATTTCCTGCTCATTGTCTACCTTCATAAACTCGAACACGAGGTACAATTTTTCCTGGGCCACAGCCATGTTGCCCACCATCAACAATGCTATAAGAATTAATAAATTTTTCATAATAATCAGGTTTTACGGATTAATAAAGTTCTTTCGAGATTATTGACTCAACATTATAACAATACCCAAAAGCGATTTTGGACATAAGGTTGACTTGAACCATATCCCATATTATATTAATCAATAAATTCCAATATTTGGGGAAGAATAGGACGAATGCAGGGCACTATTGTCCGTAGACAAACTTATATTTACCCAAGCATTGAAAAAACGGTAATTGGCTTAAGGCAAAGCATAGCGGCATCGAAAGAAAACTACTAATAACACTTGGACGCATTCCAGAGCATGCTAATCTGACTTGGTGGTAATTAAATAGTGTGTAAATGTTTCAGTAGATGCTCCTTAAAGGATTTACTGAGTGGAATTACTTTTCTGTTTATTTCCAAATGGTTATCCGCAACTACATCCAATTTGGAAATATTGACCATATAAGATCGGTGGACCCTAAGAAAGGTTTGGCTTTTCATTTCATTTTCCACTAGCTTAAGGGTAGTACTCACCAAATAATTTCCGTTTGAAGTAACTATATTACTATAATTTCTATCTGCTTCTATATACAAAATATCATCTAGAAGTAGTTTTACCATTTTTCCATTATGTCTAACAAAAATTCGATCCGAAAGCACCTCCAAATTTTCCGAGACCTCAAGGGTGTCCATATTGTTGTCTTTTATTTGATCTACCACCAAGGCAATGATCCGCTGCAGATTTAAACTATTAAATGGTTTGGATATAAACGCATGGGGGCGTGTAGCTTTTGCCTTGGCAAAAGTAGCTTCGTCACTGTTAGCCGTAAGATAGATAATAGGAATCCTTTTAAATTTCTGAATTTGTTCGGCAGCTTCAATACCATTTATATTGCCCCTTAAGTTAATATCCAACAAAATAATATCTGGGCAATTAGCGGTGGCATGTAAAATGGCCTCCTCTCCCCTAGTTTCAATCCCCATTACTTCATACCCCAAATTGGAGAGTTGCACAGAAATATTGGCTGCGATGATCATATCGTCCTCTACAATTAAAATCCGGGTCTTTTGTTCCATAATTAAGCTGCTTTGTGATTTTGAAATTCAAAGGAAACCGAAGTCCCTTTCTTTTGGCGAAGGACCATTTTGCCATCCAATTGTTTGGTTAAAAGCGTTATCAATTGAGTGCCAAATCCTGTTCCACTGAGTTCCTTTCCTTTTTGAATACCCACACCATTGTCTGTAACAGTGAGTTCCAAATGTTCAGGCTTTTGGACCAATCTAATGGTGATTACGCCGGTAAGATTATTGGGGAATGCGTATTTTAAAGAATTGGTAATCAACTCGTTGACTATTAACCCTATAGGGGTTGCAATATCTACATTTAATTCTAGCTCCTCCATATCATAGACCATCACGATCCTTTGTTCCGTACCATAGGATTGCAGCACATAATCGCCCAAAATATTGAAATAATTCTTCATCTCAATGCTCCCTAAATTCTTTCCCTGATACAAATTTTGATGGATCATACTCATACTCTGAATCCGATTTTGGATTTGGAGCATATTGTCCTTTATTTTTTTGTCACCTATATGGGAAGATTGAAGGGAAAGCAAACTGGAGACCACCTCAAGGTTATTCTTCACCCGGTGATGGATTTCCTTTATTAGAAATTCCTTTTCCTGGTTTTGTTGTTGAAGAAGCTTATTCTTTCTTCGGTTAATTCTTATGGCTACAAAGCCCACGATCAACAAGAACAATAACAATCCAGTGATAATGGAGGTTAACATCTGGTTACTTTTTTGCTTTCTTATGGTTCCCTGTTGCATAAGTATGGTGTCTTCCTTCTGTGCAACCTCAAATTCCGTTTGCAGCAGGGCTATACGTTGATCGGATTCTGCCGTAAAGATTTCTTTTTTTAGTCCATCATACTTTGAAAATGCCTTATAGGCTTCCATATAATCATGGTTTCCGGCATAAGCCTTTCCTAAAGCTTCGTACACCTGACTCAAATAGTATTCGTCTCCAAATTCGGCGGTAGCCACATCCAGCGATTTCTGAAGACTTTCTATGGCATATTTATATTTTCCCTGAAGGTTTTGCAGTTTCCCTATAGATAACCAAGAACGCATCAACATAAAATCGTTATCCAAATAAGTGGCGTACTTAACAGCATTAAGGCCTGCACTTTCAGCCTTCCTGTAATTACCTAAATATGCATATAGGTCTACTAGGGAGATATAAACATCACTTAAGTTATTATAGAATCCGTAGCGCTCCCCTATCGCCAAAGAATGTTCATAATATTTTAATGCTTCTTCATATCTGTTAAGTTTTAGGAAATTGTTGGCCACCACATACAGGGTAAAATCATAATCCAGATCAATTATTCCCCTTTCTTCAAAAATGACAACGGATTTAATACCGTATTTTAAACCCTTATCGTATTTAGCCTGTTTCCAGAAAATATTGCTTAAATCACTATAAGCCAAGGCTATAGCCTTTTTGTCGTTCAACTCCTCTCCTAACTGCAGTCCTTCCAAGGCGTAATCGGCTGCCTTGTCCAGCTGCCCTCTACGCTCATAAACATAACCCAGTTGTGTGTTTAAAAATGGCAAATCTTTGGTCTGCACCTTGGCTTTGGCCTCCTCCAAAACCTCTTGGGCCTTATCCAACTTTTCCATTCGCAATAGAATGGCACCCTGCGTAATTTGAAATCTGCCATGCCAAAGCATATCACCCTTGGCCAAGCTACACTTTAGTCCTTCCTCGGTAAAATTTAAGGCCTTAATTAAATTGCGGGTATGCCAATAGTAGGCGAGATCATTCAGAATTTCGAATTGTAGGCTATCCGTAGGAGCCTGAACATATAAATCTTCCAATTGTTGCAGATAGGAGGCCCCAAAATTATCGGTATCCACAAATACCTTTTCATAAGGATTGTCTCTATCAAAGTCTATAAGTTGACCTAATAGCAAAGGGCTGCCAAGAAAAAAAATGAAAATTGCTATGAAGTAATGTTTGCCCATTTTTTTAAACACTGATAAACCTTAAAAATCCGGGGAAGCTCAAGATACGATATTATTGGAATAAATCACAGGCTAATTAAAACTAGTTGTTCGGACATTAAAACAAGGACTCCGTCCTAATCTAATTGATATTAAACATTAAAAACAATTAATTAGTCATTGGTATGTAGTTATTTGAAAGTCATGAAATCACCAATGATATTTTTAGTTTTTATGGTTATAGGTTGTATGTCATGCAAAAACAACAAAGTTCAGGAGGTCAATGAAACAATGGAACAGTCCAATATCAATATAGCGGCGACAAAAAACAACCTTGAGACAACTATAATCGCTTATCTAAACCCAAAAGGAGAAAAAGAAATAGACAGTCTGGTAACCGAAGATTATTTACGAAACATGAACGGAATACCTGTGGTTACCAATAAAACAGAATTAAAGGCAAGAATTAATCTCTATGGTACCGGATTCCCAGACTATGCCATAACCTTGGGCAATAGCCTTGTTTGTGATAACCAAGGCTATGTTGACTGGATATTTACAGGGACCAATACTGGCGAATTTGCCGAGGTAATGGCCACAGGTAAGAAAGTAAAAATAAAGGGATTTTCACATCTTTATTTTAATGCGGAGGGCAGAATATACCGAGAGGATATTTTTTACAATGAACTGGAACTTTTGCAGCAATTGGGGTACTCCCTGGAAACCCCTAATCTGAAATAGTTGCATATATCAACTCATTTAAAAATTAAATATTAAACCATTAAACAACAATTGTCATGAGAACACTAAAAAAAATCTTTTTTATTGCAATTGCAATGGCCTTATTGCCATTTGCAAGCTCGGCACAGGGCGAAAAAAACCAAGCGTACTACGTTCACGAAGACCAGGTTAAACCTTCGAAAATAAACGACTATAATTTGGTTTCCAAAGATTTCAAGGAAGCTTGTATAAAACACAATCTTAAGGATATGAGCTGGCAAGTTGGCTCTACCAACACGGGCAGGTACTTCAACATTTCACCTATAGAAAATATGGCAGAGTTGGACAAGAACGTAATGGCTCCCTTGGCAGAAAAAATGGGAGAAGAAGCGTTTAGAACTCTTTTTAAGCGATATAATGAATGTTATGACAAACATGGGGATTACGTAATTTATCTGAATAAGGAGCTCACTTATATGCCCGAAGGAATAAGCACAACCACCGAGGGTCAGAACTATAGAAAATGGCATTTCTTACATGTTACCCCTAGCAACATTCAAAATCTTAAAGGAAAACTGAAGGAATTAAAAGCCCTTTATACTGCAAAAGGATCCAAGGAGTACTATCGCATATACCACAATGGGTTTGGTAATATGGGGGATTACTATCTCGCTGTAATTTCTGCTGTAGACGCTGAAGACTATGCCAAAAAATCCAAAGAAAATGAAGCCTTATTGGGGGAAGAAGGGAAAAAGCTTTTTGATGAAGTGTTCAGCTATGTCCAAAAATACGAAACGGAGAGCGGACAGATGCATCCCGATTTAGCCTATACCCCATCAAATTAAATAGATAAACAGGTAGGTTAAAGGTTTCAAAGTAAACCCTAGGGTATCAAGTAGTTTGCAGATTTTCAATTTGAATTAGCAATTTCGTAAAGAAAATAAACCAAACCATATCTACAACCCTCCTACCTGTTTTTAAAATATAAAATGAGATTAATAACCATTAAATTCAACCGTATGAAAACTACAAAATCAATTATCGGAGCCCTAATGATCCTCGCCCTATTTATTCCTACCTCAGTATTAGCACAGGAGGGAAACTATTTTACAGTTACCACTTGGAAACTTAGTGTGCCCGAAAATGGTACCCGAGCCGAACTCAATGGACTTTTAAAAGAATTTTCCGAGAAAATATCCTTTAAGAACGACAAGGTCATTAGTGAACGGGTGCTACATCATATATCCGGTGCAGATTTACGGGATTTGGTCATCATTAGTGAACATGCCTCTTGGAACGACATAGATGCCGCTTCAGATATGCAGAATGAATTAATCAATAAAGCCTGGCCCAAGGAAGAAGATCGCAATGCCTTTTTTAAGTCCTGGAATAAATACGTGATTACCCATTCTGACGAGATATATCAAGAAAATCCGGAATTGACCAAAAAATAGTATTGGTTCAAAACCTGACGGGAGTTATAATCCCGTCAGGTACAAATAAAAAAACTAAAGCGTCATGAAAAAATATATAATTATTGGGCTTGCCATAGCTTTTATAGCCGCCTGTGAGGAAAAAAAGCCGGAACGTTATACCCAGGAATCCCCGCAAATAAATACCGTTAAGCAATTAATTGGAAATTACAATAAGAAGACCTACGATACCAGTATCTATGCCGATACTTCAAAAACCTATTACAACTCCAAGGAAAACCCTTTGTCGCCAGAGGAGGTAATAGCCTACCACAAAGAAAGGGATATGGCCTACTCCCAAAGAAGTTTTCTGGACAAAGACCAAGAATATGAAATGGTCCTTACCGATGATGGGGAAACATGGGTAAATTGTTGGTTGGATTGGCAAGGTACCCTTGCCGGAAATGGTCAGGTAGTGAACATTCCCATACACCTCACCTATCGTTTCCAAGATGATAAAATTGTCAGGGAAGTTGGTATGTGGGACCCCTCCGCGATAATGCTTGCCATACAGGAAATGGAAATGAAAAACAGTATGTCTGCAGATGAAAAAGCTATCCAGACCACTATAGATAATGTAACCAAGGCTTGGAATGCAAACGACAAGGACTTAATGTATGCTAATTTGGTCAAAAATGTCACAAGAATGGCCAATGGGGTCACCATTGCCAAAAAGCAATCCGATTACGGAGACTTTATGGATATCTACCATGGGGCCTTTCCCGATTTTAAGGTAATCTTGGACAAAACGGTAATTGATGGCAACAAGGCCTATCTCAACTGGACCTGTACCGGCACCAACAAAGGGGAATTCCTGGGAAATCCACCTACCAACAAAAAAATTGAAACCCATGGTTTTAGTGTTTGGGAGTTCGACATCGAAGGAAAGGCCGTTCGGGAAGACGCCTTTTATGACAATCTAGTAGTTTATGAACAATTGGGATATTCCAGGCCCATGCCAAAATAAGAAAACCACCAAGGTTAATATCACAATGAACACAAAAGGAAAATTATCCATAAAAATTCTACTACTTTCCCTAATAGCAATAAGTTTCAACTGCAAGGAAAAAACTCCAGTGAAAACTATGGATCAACCTGCGATTATTGTTGAAAAGGAAATTCCCGAATACTTTCTACTGCGTCCTGAAGTCGAGAAGGCATATGGCTACTCACATGCCGTAAAAATTGGAAACGAAATAAAGATTTCTGGAGCAGTCAGTATGGACGATGAAGGCAACCCGACCGCAATAGGCGATATTGAACAGCAAATGAAAAACTGTTACTCCGATTTGGAAAAGGTCTTGGCACACTATGGATGTACCTTCGATGATGTGGTGGTAGAAAATGTATTCACCACTAACATGCCCATGTTTCTAGAAATTGCCGCCTATAGAAATGAGATATATAAAAATCAATTCCCTACAGGTTCTTGGATAGGCGTCAAGGAACTGGCACTACCAGAGTTTATGATAGAAATTGAAATGGAGGTGCATAAAGCGGAATAACATTAAGGTAATTCCATAAAACCATGATCAAACCAACCGCACCTTTAGGCTGCATTATATTCTGAAAATCAAATGGTTAGCATCCTGAAATAATATTGAATATTTTAGAAAAAATGAGGTAATGAAAATCCACCAAAAAAAGGTATAAAAACAATTAAAATGAAACAAACAATTGTAACCAGACACAAGGTAGCAAACATTGATACTTGGCTTAAGGGTCATGAAGATCGTGTAAAACTTTTTTCTCCTGTAGTATCCAGTTTTAGAACATTTCAGGACACAAATGACCCTAATTCCGTGGTTTTGGTTTTTGAGGATGCGGACATGGAAAAGCTTGGAGCAATTATTAACGACCCCAAGAACAAGGCTATTAAAGACAAACATACCGTATTGGAACCTATTACTATTTCAATACAGCTTTCGCTTTAAAGAAAAATCAAAACTTTCCCCCTGTAAGCCTTTCTTTAAATTCTAAAGTGGCCAATTTCAGAAATGTATAATGGAAAAATTTTCCAAGGACCTGAAAGTGACTACTATTATCCGAAATGCAAGGCAAAACCAACATAATAACTATGATCTATTATTGGTTGCACTTGTTATACATTTTTATAGGTTCCAAATTATTTTGGAAGGAAGTTGATCTTACATCAAATCAAATAAGAAAACGAAGGGTAGGCATTTTAGATTGCGACACTTTCAGGTATATGTCCAATGCCAAATACGCTTATTATATGGACTTTATCCGATTTGAAAAAATGTTCCGATCTAAACTATTTGAGAATACGGTAAAAAAGGGAATGTATGCCGTTTTAGGGTCGCAAAAGATCATCTACAAAAAACCTTTAAGAATATGGTCAACTTTCACAATCACCCTTATACTGGAAGGATGGGATGACAAATGGGTATATCATAGCCAGGTCTTTGAACAGAACGGACAAATCTGTGCCATTGGTTATACCAAGGCTGCCTTCTGGAGAGGCAAAAAGGCCCAGGATATAAGGATGATAATAAAAAAATGTGGGGTCCCAAGGTCAAAGATGGATGTACCTCAAAGAATACTCGATATTTTTAAAAACGATTATAATCTTTTAAAAAGTACCAGTGACATTTTAATCTAAATATTTTGTAACATGGAAGCAGCAGCACAGATTACAGTAGATCCCTCAAAAATTATGCAGGTAGGTACCGGGTTTTTCGGAACCAAAACCTTACTCACGGCAGTGAATATGGAACTTTTTACCGTATTGGCCAAGCGGGAATTATCCGGAAAGGATATTCAATCCGTACTAGGTTTACATTCGCGCAGTCTTTATGATTTTCTGGACGCCTTGGTTGCCATGGGCTTTTTAAAAAGAAAAGGAATAAAGGAAAGTGCACTTTACAGTAATGCGGAAGATGCAGATTTCTTTCTGGACAAGAACAAGCCTAGCTATATAGGTGGAATATTGGAAATGTGCAACAACCGTTTGTATCCTTTTTGGAATAATCTGGAGGATGGCCTAAAAACAGGGTTGCCACAAAATGAAACCAAAAATGGAGGTAAACCAATTTTTGAAGCGGTTTATGCCGATCCAAAAAAACTTCGGGAATTTGTACGGGCCATGGCAGGGGTACAAATGGGAAATTTTATAGAATTTGCCAAAGCATTTAATTTTTCAAAATACAAAACACTTTGCGATATTGGCGGGGCAGGAGGATATTTAGCGGCCCACATTGCCATGAACAATCAACATATTCAATGTACATCCATGGATCTGCCCCAAGTAGAACCAATTGCAAAGGAAAACATGCAGAATATGGGTTTAAAGGATAAGGTAAAAATTACCTCAGGGGATTTCTTTACGGATGATTTTCCAAAATCGGACGTAATTACCATGGGCAACATTTTACATGACTGGGGCACCAATGATAAAAAGAAACTTATCAAAAAAGCATATAATGCCCTGCCAGAGGGAGGAGCTTTTGTTGTAATTGAAAATATCATAGATAACGATAGAAACAAGAATGCCTTTGGACTTTTAATGTCCTTGAACATGCTCATTGAGACAGAAGCAGGCTATGATTTCTCCTTTTCAGATTTTGACAAAATGACTAAGGAAGCCGGATTTAAATCAACTTCAATAATGCCGTTGAAAGGACCAACAAGTGCGGCGATAGCCATAAAATAGATCTCAAAATAATTTGTCTGAAATTCGAAATGAGATGGCCCAGACTTGCCTTATACTACTTAGGTAAATGCTTAATAAAATTTTACAGTTAAATCCTTTAAACAACTATATTTAAGGAAGTTATTTTTGATTTGACCCTGAACACATGAAACCAAAAACCGACCGAATAGAGTCCATTGACATTTTAAGGGGCTTGGTTATGGTAATTATGGCCTTGGACCACGTTAGGGATTATTTTAACTACGGCTCCTTTTTTATTGACCCTACCGATGTGGAAACCACAACGCCCATATTGTTTTTTACACGTTTCATTACCCATTATTGCGCCCCGGTATTTGTTTTTCTTGCCGGGACTTCTGCTTTCCTCTACGGAAGAAACAAAACAAAATCCCAGCTCTCCAAATTCCTGCTCACTAGGGGCATTTGGTTAATTTTTATGGAGGTGGTGGTCAACAACCTAATATGGACCTTTGACCTAAGCTATAGTTTTCCCATACTACAGGTAATTTGGGCCATTGGCTTTAGTATGATCTGTTTATCATTTCTGATATATCTACCCTATAAATGGATTCTTGTATTGGGGCTTATAATAATTGCTGGGCACAATCTATTGGACGGATTGGTGATGCAAGGAAATAGTCCTGAAGCCATTGTGTGGTACCTGTTGCATCAGAACCATACCATGGTCCTCGGTCCCGATAAAATGATATTATTCCATTATCCTGTTATTCCTTGGATAGGACTAATGGCACTGGGTTATTGCTTGGGACAGCTATATTTAAAGGACTTTGATGAGAAATTAAGAAGAACATGGTTGTTACGTATGGGCTTGGGAGCCTTGGCCCTATTCTTTGTAATCAGGGGTTTGAATGTCTATGGGGATTTGGTGCCATGGACCGTTCGGGATAGCAGTACCAAAACCATTATTTCCTTTTTTAACGTTACCAAGTATCCTCCTTCCTTGGCATTTGTTCTTATTACTATTGGTCCTGCCTTACTGTTCCTTTATGTCATTGAAAATGTAAAAAATTCGATCACGGATTTCTTTTTAATTTTTGGAAGAGTGCCCTTCTTCTATTATTTCCTACACGTATTTATAATCCATACTGCAGCAATTATTGGAATTATAATTTTTGGTGGAAACTGGAAAGATATGATTTTGACCGCCGATGTATTTATGAACGAAACATTGGTCACCTATGGATACCCCCTGTGGATTACCTATATGGTTTGGATCGGGGTAGTACTTGCACTATACCCCTTGTGTAAGAAGTATATGATCTATAAGATTAATAATAAGGATAAATGGTGGTTGAGTTATTTATAAAAATAATACTTAGACCATCTTTTAAGGAGAAGGTTTCTATTTTATTCCTCAAACCCCTACAAAGACCTTTTTCTTTTGGGCGGTATATACCCAAAATGCGATTGTAATGGTCAGCGTTATTAGCGTACCACCTATATAAGAAATATCGTTTGGCAATTGAAAACCTTCCGGGGCAATTAAAATATAGGTACTGCACACCATTGTCATAAAAATTGCGGGCAAAAGGGTAACCCAATATGCCTTGTTTTCATAGATTAGATAGGCAGTTATAGTCCAAAGCACGATCATAGCCAAGGTTTGGTTGCTCCAGGCAAAATATCGCCATATAATACCAAAATCTATTTGGGTAAGTACAAAGGCGATTACGAATAGCGGTAGACTAATAAGCAGCCTGTTGACTATTTTTTTTTGGTTAGACTTAAATATATCGGACAGTATTAAGCGTGCAGACCTAAATGCTGTATCGCCCGATGTAATTGGCGCAGCAACAATACCCAATAATGCCAATACTCCCCCAATTTGGCCGAGCATGTTAAGAGAGATCTCATTGGCGGCCCAAGCGGCATTGTTGTTATTGGCAATCATGGCGCCGTTTAAACCTTCTACATTGCCAAAAAACGTCATAGCTGCCGCAGCCCATATCAAGGCTACGATACCCTCTGTGACCATAGTACCGTAAAATATCTTTCTCCCTAGAGTTTCATTTTTCATACAGCGCGCCATTAGTGGGGATTGGGTGGCATGGAATCCTGAAATGGCACCACAGGCAATAGTTATGAACAGTATTGGAAACAAGGGGGTTGCCTCTGGATCGTTGGTCATATTTCTTAAATTCGCTGGAACCAGTTCAGGAATATTGTAGTCCCCAAAAAAAAGTGCAATTACCAAGCCTATGGCCATTAGCAACATGGCTACTCCAAAAATGGGGTAAAGTTTACTTATTAATTTATCTATGGGTAGTAATGTGGAGAGCACGTAATAAACCAAAATAATGGCCACCCAAATCCATACGTTCCAGATGTTCCCGGTCATCCCATCAATTATTTTCGCCGGACCTACCAAAAAAACGGTCCCCACAAAAATTAACAGTACCACTGAAAAAAGTCGCATAAACTGTTTTGCAGTAGGTCCAAGGTATATCCCGACCACTTCACTAATACTCAATCCATCGTGCCTAATGGACAGCATTCCAGAAAAGTAGTCGTGCACCGCACCTGCAAAGATGCTTCCCAATACGATCCACAAAAAAGCGGCGGGCCCGAACATAGCCCCTGCAATAGCACCAAAGATGGGTCCCAAGCCTGCTATATTCAAAAATTGGATCAAAAAGACCTTCCAAGTGGGCAATGTCATAAAATCAACATCGTCCCTAAGCCTTACTGCTGGTGTTTCCCTATCCTTATCCACCCCAAATATCCTTTCCATCAATTTCCCGTAAGTAAAATACCCAAGTATTAAAGCTCCAATTGATAATAAGAATGATATCATTTCAATAATGTTATAATTACAAATTCATTTTTGTTCCTAACCAATAACCTCTTCTAGTGCGTCAAAACAGCACTTTGAAACGCGAACCCCGCATTTCAAACAAGCACTTTATTCGTGATAACAGCGTACCTCAAATATTTTAGCAAGTGGATCCCCATTGGTCTTTGTCACCCTAATTTTCAATTGCTTTATTTCAACAGGATCAAAACTATGGTTAACAAGTCTTAAATAATTATTTTCATTGCTAAGGAGTACTTTATCAATATTTTTGCCTTTGACCTCTACAGTATAATCGGCAACCGTTTCCGGTTGTTGGCCTCTAATTTGGTTATCATTGACCCAGTCCTGGGCCGAAAGTCGCAAAAAACGGTCTAAGCCCGTATCGAACGTTAACTGGATTTTGTTTATTTTGATTGGTTTTTTCCAACTTAACATGATCCATTGCTCCCCATTCTCCATATTGGCACACCATTTATGGGTATTGCCATCCCCAACTTCCCTGTTGTATCCGTCTATAATGTTTGTCGCCTGTCCATCCTCGGTTTCAGAGGAGGTAGTTATCTTGGCTGATTTGGCAAGATCGGCCCCATCTTCGTTCTTCACCCCAAGAAGTGCTTGGTCCTGCTTCAGTAATATTTGTTGTAGTATTTTTATATGTTCACTATTATTCCCTAACTCGGTTGGAAGTATCCCTTTTTTATTGCAATAGTCCATTGCAGTACCAATGGCCTGGCCAAGAGTACTGCAGGTTGCCATTACCCTAGTGGAGGAAAGTGCCACATGGGAAACACTTATATTTCTACCGGCCATCAACAGATTTGGGATGTTTTTACTGTATAATGATCTGAAAGGAATGGAATATGGACCTTTTAATGGTATAGAAACATAGGGGACTTCACCAGTGGTATCCATTCCTCCAGGAGGGTGATCGTCCAATGGCCAACCTCCATAAGCCACCCTATCTTCAAACAAGGTAGCTGCTTGTACGTCTTCCTGTTTCATTATGTAATCACCTTCAACACGTCTACTTTCCCTTTTTCCTGGAATCATCCCAATGGAATCCAACGCCCAATTTTCCGAATCCGGATGATTTCCGGAATTCTTAATATAATCCCAAACTCCAAATAGCACTGCTAAAAGATCCTTTCTATTTTGTTGTCCATCACGTACAATATCTATTTCACCTCCCAATTCCAACCACCAATAACCGTATTCATAAGTTGAAATATTTCGGTGCAAAAAATCCTTGGTCGTATATTTTCTAGCCCACTTAGGAGGGGTATACGGCATGTTTTTATCATATTTTTTTGCCGTAAACAATAAACTGTTCCCCATTGTTTTTTGATCTTCAACATCTACGGCAAGGGATTCTCCCCATTTTGATTTTGCTTCCCTTCCACGCATATAATGCGCACCCGCCTGTGCGGCTAAGGTCGCATCGCCTGTACAATCGGCAAAGAATTTGGCCTTGATTACAGAAATTTCCTCTGTGGGCGAGCAAAGCGCCATTATCTGATTAATCTTTCCATCTACTACCTCAGCGTCATATAGTGCTGTATCCAGTAATAGGGTTATATTCTCTTCAGAGATCAACTTGTCGTACAAAATAAAATCCCACATTTCATAGGAGCGTTGTGGATTTTGAACGGCTTCGGTCAAAACCAGTTCTTCCAAAATGCCGGTCTCCCTCCATATTTGGTTTAACTGGCTGGCTCCAGAAATATGCATTCTTATTTCACTACTTGCGTTGCCCCCCAACCGAGATCTATCTTGGATAAGTATTACCTTGCTGCCATTTCGTGCCGCGGCCAAAGCTGCACATATTCCCGCCATTCCGGCCCCAGCAATAAGGATATCGGTTTCATAAAATTTTTTCTTATAGACCTCAGTATCTACAAAGGCTTGGACTTTATTATGATCAGCGGAAGTCTGCCCCAATAATTGCACCCCATCCACGGCATCCTTTCCAAAAACGCTTATAGGGCCCATTAAAAAAGCACTGGACCCCAATCCAATGGTTTTCATAAATCCTCTTCTTTTTGTCATTCCTTTACTTATTATAATTCGACATTGTTTTTTTATTCTCTTTCTATTTTATGGGGAAACAAGCCGTCCCTCCTTTGCTATGGAAGTTAGAAATTGTTCAGCCTCTTTTGAAAATTCATTATTCCCGGAATTCTTTTGCACTACTATTTCTTCAATGGATTTAGGTGTTAATTGACCCCTATTATCATATAGGATTTTAAATGCCTTCTTAAATTGGGACTTATTTAGTGATCCCATGGCACAGGCCAAAAAAGTTGTAGCATTCACGTCTAACACCTTATTGTTAAACCTATTGAGTATTTCATTTTGCATTCGAAATTCAACCTCTTTTAACAAGCTAATTATTTCGGATTGATATTTGGCAGATGACCAGGCCCAATCCGGTATTTTTTCAATTGCAAAAAATGGCACATATGAATCGCCTTCAGTAATTAACCTAATAAGTTTTGGGGTATACTTTTCATTCCCCGTGTCAATCTTGTTCAAAGCATAGAATTGCAGACTGTAATTATCGGAATCCAACATAGAAACAAGTACCTCTTCGCTCATCAAAGCTTCGGTATGGGCCACAATCTTATCTGCCAGTTCTCCATTTACTATGTGCCACAAGGTATGGGAACTGTATACAGCTCCACGCACCACAGCCCCACTAAGGGATTTGTAGGTGGCACCTGCAACACCATCTATAACCTCCGATTTAATTTCAATACTGTGATCTACCAAATCCTCGGCCTTGTAATTGGCCAGTAAGGAGGTTTTATCCCTTAAAATTTCCTTCATTTTATCATGATCCTCCCTCGTGAACTTGATATGGTCAAATTTTGTTAAAGGATCCAAAGGCACTTCGGTGTAATCCAAGAAATTACCTAAAAGGTCCCAATATACCTCGGCAACCAAATTATAGCATACACCTTCCTCACAAACTGGTGTAACCACGAAACTGTAATATTTTGCGGGCAGGTCGTTGGCATTAAAAAGTAAATCCACTTCAAGTTGTACGGAATCTTTAGTGTAGACTACAAATGCCCTTTCTTTTCTAGGGGTTGGATTTTGTAATTTCAAGGACATAAAAAGTAAAGGAAGAATGAGAAGCAGCAAAAACTTTAGGGCAGGCCGGAATTTTGTAAGGTTCTCATTACCAGCAAAATTTTTAACTTTTAACATGAATTTCACCCCAGTTTCTTCTTGTGTTTATTTGATATTTAAATCAAAACATTAATTATTATTCACAAAGCAAATCCAAAAGATATTGATGACCAATCTATTTAATGATTTTTATTTGAAATAATCTCGCTTAAGTTCATCCTATTTCTTACCTAACACCATTTACCCCCTTGGCAACTCCCAGCCGTTGTGGTAATGGGCGTTTATCAATGCATTTGAAGCAGCATCCGAAAATTGTCCGGAAGTATTGTCCCAATATACCCTATTGCCAGTTTTAAAGGCTATATTTCCCATATGACACACCAAAGCCGCGTCATACCCCACTTTTAAGGGAGCTTTTAATTTAGAGTCATCCCTGGATTTCACCGCTTCAATGAAATTCACAGTATGTTTATCCAGTCCGTTACCCTGGTTTTTTTGTAATGGTATACTTTGCATCTTATCTTTTTCCGATATCACCTCCCAACCGTTGCGATCCAAAACAAGCGTTCCATTATTTCCTATAAAAGAAATACCGTGATTACGGCCGTAATTACCGTTATCTATCCCTGTAGCATGCTCCCACAAAATTGAAAAACCATCGTACTCATAAACGGTCTGCAAGGTATCCGGTGTTTCCGAAGCATCATCGGGATAGGCAAACTTACCGCCCAGGGCCATCACCGATTTAGGAGTGTTCGCCTTCATTCCATATAGGGCATAATCCATTAAGTGCACTCCCCAATCTGTCATTAAACCTCCGGCATAATCCCAGTACCATCTAAAATTGAAATGAAACCTATTGGTATTAAACGGTTTTAGTGGAGCGGGACCCAACCACATACCGTAATCCACTCCAGCAGGAGCTGCAGTATCGGGCAAAACAGGAATAGACCCCATCCAACCTTGATAGGCCCACGCTTTTGCCAAACGAATTTCACCTAATTTTCCGGAATGGACAAAATCTATAGCATCCACAAAATGGGGCTGACTTCTTTGCCATTGCCCTATTTGTACCATTCTATCACTTGCCTGAACGGAATTTAGCATAAGGTTGCATTCCTCTATGGAATTGGCCAAGGGTTTTTCACAATATACATCCTTACCAGCTTTAACGGCATCGGAAAGCTGTAGACAATGCCAATGGTCGGGAGTCCCAATAATTACTACGTCAACATCCTTATCCTCCAATAATTCCCTATAGTCTTTATATAACTTTGGCTTTTTTATTCCCGCCTTTTCCAAATCGGCCGTTCTCTTTTTTAAAACACTATCGTCCACATCACAAAGGGCCACCACCTGTATTTCACTCATTTTAAGCATGGAACTCAAATCACTAAAACCCATACCATTGCACCCTATCAAGCCTACACCAATTTTGTCGTTTGGACTTATATTCGCCCGCATTGAAGCCAATAGCTCCATCGGAAATAAAAATGACGCTCCGGTCCCCATTGCCATAAGACCGCTCTGCTTAATGAATTTTCTTCTGTTGTAAATCATGAAATTATGGATTTAATAAGTCCTTAATGTACAAAATTTTACAACAAAAAAGCACCAACTTTTGGTTGGTGCTTTTTAAACTATTCGGGAAAAAAAATTACTTCTTTTCGGGTGCGTTTACTTTTTTGCTCATCTCCATAGATATGGCAGTACGATCAAATTTTATTTTCCCGGCCATGGTTTCTATAACACAGGAAAAATCACTGTCATTTAAATCGACAACTTTTCCGTGCATACCACTCTTGGTAACAACTTTATCTCCCTTTTTCAATTCTTCGGCAAATTTCTTCTCTTGTTTTTGACGTTTTCTTTGTGGTGCGATCATAAAAAAATACACCACTACAAACATTAATATCAGCGGAAGATATGGATATTGTTCTAACATAATTTTATCTACTTATTTAACAGGACCTACAGGACCTGCTCCTTTTGGAGTTACAAATGCCTTTATTCTAAGTGTTTCAGTTCCTTTACTAGTATTGGCGGTAACAGTTATAGTCTTTGTTACCTGATTTTGTCCAGAACCGTTAAACTTCACCAACAACTCACCTTTTTCACCTGGCGCTATTGGAGTATTTTTTGGATATTCCGGGATAGTACAACCACAGCTACTTTTTGCATCGGTAATGATCAAAGGAGCATCACCAGTATTGGTAAATGTAAAAATTGTTTCCTGTGGGGCATTTTGATCTATTGATCCAAAATCGTGCTCAACTTTATCGAACTCCATAACAGGAAGACTTTTTGCAGCTGCATCCCTTTCGGCAGCAACTTCTACATTGGAAGCTTCAATTTTACTGGAGGCCTTTTCCTTACAGGAAGAAAGGACAAGAACAGAAATAATACTTAAGGTTAAGAATATTCTTTTCATCTGTTTAAATTTAATTATTTATTAAAAGGTAAAATGTAAATTGCCATTAATCATCTTGGTAAATTTCAAGAATTAATATGGCTCTTTCCATCCCTATTAATTTTTATTTGCGCAAAATTAAGGAATATTTGTTTATAACAAACCCCTACCAACTTTTTTTAGTTTCCCATCTTCCTTATACTCCCTTACCAGCTTATCCAAAATTCCGTTAATGAATATGCTACTCTTGGGAGTGGAGTATTCCTTGGCAATCTCTAAAAACTCGTTTATGGTAACCCGTTCCGGTATCGATGGAAAATTGAGTAGTTCGCATATAGCCATTTTTAAAAGAATGGCATCAATATCCGCAATTCGATCCTTGTCCCAATTGGGGGTTTTCCCCTCTATTTCCTGTTCCAATTTGGAATTGTTCAACAATGTTTTCGTTAAAAGCCTATTGGCATATACCATATCGTCCTCATCCTTAAATAGGGGCGGTAAAAAATAAGACGGAACAGTACTTTCCTTCACTTTTTTAAACTGCTTTAAGAGAAAGGTATTTACAATGGGGATGTCGTCTACCCATGTTAATTTGTCATCTTCAAAATAATCGTAAATCTTTTCGTTGGGTGCAATTATGTCACGGAACAAATCTAAGATAAGCTTTTTGTCCTCTTCATAAGTGCTTTCGGGATTGGACATATATTTGGCATATATATCACTTTCCATAACCTCATTGTAGATTATCCTGATATACTCTTCGTTCAAATACCAGTTGTTCAATTTTCTTTTGGACAATTCATCCTTTAGCGTCTTGTTCTCGGCAATTTGTAACAAAAGTTTATTCCTTAGGAATTTTTCCTTGTTGGGATAAGAATCCGTGTTGTTTTTGAGATATTTTTTGGAAGAAAGGCTTATCTGATTCTCCGCCCTTTCATGCAACTCTATAAAAAGGCTCAGCATCAACAGGTATAGTGTGTACATGTTCTCTATGCTTACTTTCAAAAATTTCTCTTGTTTTTCAAGGGAATCATCCTTCGATTGCGTCAATGCATAAATACATTGCATAACTTTAACCCTAATGTGCCTTCTTGTAAGCATTTTTAAAGAACTTTAGTAAGATAAATAAAACTTTCGGGTACAAAAATAGGATTATATTTTTTAATCCTAACTACCTTTTTGGGTATTATCTTATGTGTTTTATAACATTTGGTTTGGATCCAAAAAACTATCTTTGCCGAATTGTAATCCAAATTCCTGCAATTCCTGTTTCATAACCAATGAAAGAACTTCAGCATCTAAATAAATATTTTAGGAAGTACCGATTTAAGCTGCTTGTTGGTATCATAATTACCATGATAGCCCGAATTTTTCAATTGGTCATGCCATCATATGTAAAAAAATCCATTGAAGTTGTTGAAGGCTTTATAGGTAATAATATCCTTAAGGCCGAAGCCAAGGAAATGTTGTTGGAATACATACTGATCATTGTAGGAGCAGCATTGCTGTCCGGTTTTTTTACCTTCCTGATGAGGCAGACCATTATTAATGTTTCCCGGTACATTGAGTACGATTTAAAGAATGAAGTATTTGACCATTATCAACTGTTGAGTCTTAATTTTTACAAAAAAAATAGGACTGGCGATTTAATGAACAGGATAAGCGAAGATGTAAATCAGGTAAGATTGTATGGTGGGCCAGCCATTATGTACGGAATACAAACGCTAACTCTTTTTGTTTGCCTGGTTCCCCTGATGTTTATAAAGGCACCCGTTCTGGCTTTGTATGCATTGTTGCCCTTACCTATACTTTCTGTATTGATCTATCAGATCAGCAAAGTAATTCATAAACGCAGTACAATTGTACAGGAATTTTTGTCAACCCTTTCCACTTTTACCCAGGAATCCTTTTCGGGAATTTCGGTCATTAAGGCGTATGCCTTGGAACCCAAGGTAAATGCCGAGTTGAAAAATTTGGCACTGGACGGAAAAAACAAAAGTATGGATCTGGCCAAGGTCAATGCCTGGTTCTTCCCACTGATGATCCTATTGATCGGGATCAGTAATATTTTTGTCATCTACATTGGTGGCAAACAATATATAGATGGGGAAATAGCATCGATTGGAATCATAGCCGAGTTTATCCTATATGTAAACATGCTCACCTGGCCGGTAGCCGTCGTGGGTTGGGTTACCTCTATAGTGCAACGGGCGGAAGCCTCACAAAAGCGGATTAATCAATTTTTACAGGAAGAACCCAACATTGTAAGCACGGTTAAGGAGGAAACCCCTATTAAAGGAAAAATTGAGTTCAAGAATGTAACCTTCACCTACGAGGACACCAATATTACCGCTCTAAACAACATATCTTTTACCATAAACAAAGGCGAGACCGTTGCCATATTGGGAAAAACCGGTTCTGGGAAATCGACCATATTGGATCTAATTGCCCGTTTGTACGATATTGACTCTGGAGAAATCCTGATAGATGACGTTCCAATTAAGGAATTAAATCTGCAAAGCCTGCGACAATCCATAGGGGCGGTACCCCAAGATGCTTTCCTTTTTTCGGATACCATAAAGAACAATATTAAGTT
This sequence comes from Arenibacter palladensis, assembly GCF_900129275.1. Classification (GTDB taxonomy): domain Bacteria; phylum Bacteroidota; class Bacteroidia; order Flavobacteriales; family Flavobacteriaceae; genus Arenibacter; species Arenibacter palladensis. The sequence continues at coordinate 92,174 of NZ_FQUX01000009.1, forward strand.
TGGAAAAGAAAATTCAACAGATGAGGAAATTATTGCCGTTGCCAAGAAAGCGGTAGTACATGAGAATATCATGGGCTTTAACAAACAGTACGAGACGGTTTTGGGAGAAAGGGGCATCACTTTAAGCGGTGGCCAAAAACAACGTGTTTCAATTGCACGCGCACTTCTTAAAGACCCACAAATTTATCTCTTCGATGATTGCCTTTCCGCTGTTGACACTGAAACGGAAGAAGAAATTTTGAACCAACTGAAAAAAGAATCCAAAAACAAGACCACCCTCATAGTAAGCCATAGAGTTTCATCAGCTAAAAACGCTGACAAAATTATAGTTTTGGAAAATGGAAAATTAATGCAGGAAGGTACACATGAAGAATTAAATTCTGTAGAAGGATACTACAAGGAGCTTTATATGCACCAACTTTCTGAGAAAGAAAAATAGAAAAATGTTGTTATATTAGGTTTTTTTTTCCACTTTTGACAGATATATACCTATGAAAAATTAACTATACACTAGACGAAATGAGCGATAAAGATTTAATGGACCAAGAAGAAATTTATTCAAAAGTTTTAAGAGCAGGAAGAAGAACTTATTTTTTCGATGTTAGAAGCACAAAGGCAGGAGATTATTACTTAACTGTTACCGAAAGCAAAAAGTTTACCCATGACGATGGTTCTTTTCATTATAAAAAGCACAAGATTTATTTATACAAGGAAGATTTTACCGCCTTTAAGGAGAATTTGGATGAGATGATGGATTACATTATCGATGAAAAAGGAGTTGAAGTTATTTCCGAACGTCACCAAAAAGATTTTAAAAAGGAAGATTCAGAGGAAAATGGATCTATCAGTTCTACAGATAGTTTTACAGATGTAAGCTTTGACGATATTTAATCATCCTATTTTTTATAAAAACATAACGGTCCCTGTAAATTGGGGCCGTTTTTATTTTAACCCAGTTTTAGCCTTTCCACCCAATTTAACGAGGACAATGTTTAGTGTTAAATGGGCAAGGCACACAATTAAAGCATATGGCCAATTCAGGAAAGTAAGCATGCCGGCAAACAATAAAAGATAAAAGAAAGGATAAAATATTAAGCCGTACATAAAACGCGTAGTACTCAAAAATTCCGGTTCACTTACCTTTGGTTTAATCAGTTTTGACCAAATAATGATCATTGGAAAATTCAAAATAAAAAATACCGCCTTTAAAATGTAATTCTTTGGCCCAGTTTCTAATTTTCCAATTGACTCATGGTCAGGGAAAGCCTCTTTTTCCAAAATTAGATTAACCTCCATAGGATCCAAATAATCCACATTGGCGCTATCCAATTTACATACTATATCCCCGTAACTTGATTCCTCTTCTATGTGGGTGGTGAGCTTTTTTAATTGATGATACACTTCCTCCTTCATTCGGCCTACAGATCCCGACAAATCCTCTTTATTGAAAAAATCCTGGACCCTTATCTCTTTGCCATAATACAGTGCAGCATTATCGGGAAACTTTTCAGCATTGGCATAATTCACTCCAATGGGCACAATTCCAATATCCAATGACGGGTTGTTTTCCAAAGCCAGAAATAAAATACGGGTAAACCCCTTGCTCAATGGCCGGACCCGACGTTTTAATGAATGGTTCCCTTCTGGAAATAGAAGAATGGCCTCTCTTCCTTGCAGCAACTTGGAGCAGCGTTCAAAAATGGCATTGTTGCCCGCCAATGAATTCTTTCCATCCCTAATCCTGTACACGGGAATCATCTGTAAAAATTCGAAAAAGGCCTTTAGCAGGGTCGTCTTAAATACATCGGACCTAGTTAAGAAATAGGGTTTACGACTACAGTGGGTTGCTATCAATAAGGCATCAAGCAAAGCGTTTTGATGATTTGCCAAAAACATTATCGGTTTTCCCGAAGGTACATTGTGCAAGCCTTCGATCTTTATTTTTGAAAAATAAAAAGTCAAGGCCGTACGTATCCAAACCCAAATAACAAGATAGCCCAGTCTTTTCAAACAAATTCTTCTTTATCAATTGGAAAATAACCCCAAAAAGTAGCTATGGCCAAACCAGATATCAAGTGCCATATACCCCAAAAAGCAGCCAAAAGTGCCATGCCGCCCATTCCGTCAAAAAAAGTAAATATGAGCAATAATCCCAGGCCTGAATTCTGAATTCCGGTTTCTATGCCAATTGTTCTTTTATCCATATGCGAAAGCCAAAAAAAATTCGCCACCGAATAGCCCGTAACAAAAGCCAGGAGGTTGTGTAAAACTACTATCCAGAATACGTAGAGCACATATTCCATAAAAATATCCCTATTGTCATACAATGCAATAAAAATGAGGGTTACAAAGAACACCAAGGAAAGTACTTTAAGAACCTTGGCTATTTTAGAAGCAAATTTTGGTCTGATATGGTTTATCCACATCCCTAAAAACAATGGCAATGCCAAAAGCAATGCCACCAATTTCACCATAGAAAAAGGCGCAATGGCTACTTCTTGAAGGATTGATGCGGTTGGCCCATAAAGGGAACCCCACAATTGTAGGTTCAATGGGGTCATAAAGACGGCCAATAAGGTGGCCATGGCCGTTAAGCTTACGGACAAGGCCGTATTCCCCTTGGCCAAATGAGTGATAAAATTTGAAATATTGCCCCCGGGACATGCGGCTACCATGAACATTCCCAACGCAATACTCGGCAGGGGTTCCACTAACAAAACCAATACAAAGGTTACGGCCGGCAACAACACAAACTGGCTCAAAACACCCACAAAAAGTGGCCTAGGTTTTCTTGCTAAGCGTTTAAAGTCATCCACGGATATATCCAATGCAATCCCAAACATCACCAGGGCCAATGCCACATTAAGCACCCAGAGTGATTGTTCATTAAAATCTATATGAATCTTATCCAGGGGGATAGTTACCAAAAATTACGAAATTTTAAGTCCATTGTCAACTTCAGCTTGCGGCTGCAACAATATTACATCGGAACCGTCAACAGCCCCTAATATAAGACATTCGCTCATAAAATTTGCAATTTGTTTTTTAGGAAAATTAACCACGGCAATTATCTGCTTCCCCAAAAGTTCTTCTTTGGCATACCTTTGCGTGATTTGCGCCGATGTTTTCCTAATGCCTATGTTCTTACCAAAATCTACATGAATTTGATAGGCAGGTTTCCTAGCCTCTGGAAAATCTTTAATTTCAATAATAGTGCCCACTCTCATATCTATTTTGGTAAAATCGGGCCAGGTAATAGTTTCGTTCATCTAACAATTCAAAGTTTATCAATTATTTTATAGGTAACAATTACATCTTGTGTCCATTCAACATGGGCCAAAAGTTGCAACTCCTTTGCATACCCTTTTGTAATCCGGGACGCTTGTTCCTTCATATTCTCCTTAGTCAATCACATTTATCATCAACCCCATAAAGCTACTCCAATTTCTATTTTTTCTCCTGTACTCAATACAGTCCTGCATTTAACCGCATTTAATTTTGAATGCTTATAGCCTCTTTCGTCTTTAATCAGCATTTAACATTTTTCAGTTCATCACAAAATAACAAATGCCGGAACTGTTTAAGTATCTAGCATTTCCTTTAACTTTGTATAAGACCTATAAAAAAAATTAAAGTCATGGCCAATACACCCAGTAACATGCTTCCTTTGGGCACATTAGCACCCAACTTTAAACTACTCGATACCACTTCGGACCAACAAAAAAGCCTTCAAGACTTAAAAGGTTCCAGGGGCACCGTAATAATGTTCATCTGCAATCACTGCCCTTTTGTTAAGCATTTGAATGCCGAAATCGTCAAAACCGCCTCGGAATATCAAACTAAAGATATTTCATTTATAGCAATTTCAAGCAACGACGCAGAAAACTATCCTCAGGATGCTCCCCATTTAATGAAACTCATCAGTAAAGAACAGAAGTACACCTTTCCTTATTTGTACGATGAGAGCCAAGTGGTGGCCAAGGCCTATGATGCTGCATGCACTCCTGATTTTTATTTATTCGATGCCGATTTAAAGTTGATATATAGAGGGCAGTTTGATGACTCCCGCCCCGGAAATGGCATACCCGTTACAGGGGAAGACCTAAGAACAGCCATGGATGCCCTTCTTAGCGGAAGCGAAATAAGTGCGAAACAAAAACCGAGTATGGGGTGTAATATTAAGTGGAAAAAATAATAGTATTGAACTACATTTTTGCTTTAATCTATTAGGAAAGTCTATTGCTGTTCTAAGGAATTCTGTAGCAAAGAACTATGGGCAATTCCATCCCTTACGATCAAGTATACCTTCTATGTGTGCCAAATGATGATTGCCGTGCCAAGCGTATTTTCCTATATTTTCCAAAAGGCTTACAGCTACATTACCATCGGGATGGATGTATACCCTTTGTAAATCTTCCTTGGACAAACCTTTCAAGAGATATACCAACTTTGCATGCAGCGCCTTAAGATAGTTCAAGGAAAGTACTATTGGGGCATTATTGGCATCAAATAGCTTGCTCCATTCCTTCTCATCATAAGCTTTGATAATAGGTTTATCCTCAGTCAAAGCCCATTTGAATCTGATATAACTATTATGATGGCTATCTGCAATATGATGCACCACCTGCCTAATCGTCCAACCACCTGGCCGATACGGTGTATTCAATTGCTGATCGCCTAGGTTAACTACCAAGTCCTCCAATCGGGTAGGCAATGCCTCCAATTCGGAGATCCAATCGGACAGCGTTACATCACTTACCATCTCCGGAAACACAAAATGGCCTATGGGATATTTCAATTCTTCTAAGGTGTTTTCTTCCATAACATAAAATTAAAGAAGTAAAGTGAATAATAATAGTAAACCCAATAAATAATACGGTTCTATTTTAATATTGGTCCCGTCTATTATTTGAGTTGGAATAATGGTAGTACAAGGGATGCCTTCTATTCACAAAAAGGAGTACATCACAAAAAAAACACACAAGAAATCTGATTAGATAAAACCCGTTAATCACTGTATTTAAGAAGATTATAAAATAAAAGCAAAAAAATGATTTCCTATCAAATAATTTCTAAAGACCAGTTTTTTTTGTTAAATTTTAATACATTTTTAACCTTTAAAAAAAGTTGGTTCCAATATAATCTACTAATTTTATAGGATAATAAATTTTTAATTAAAACACTAAAATATGGCAACAATACGATTGGGCGACGTAGCCCCTGATTTTACAGCAGATAGTTCGATGGGAATGATCAATTTATATGATTATTTGGGTGATGGATGGGGAATTTTATTTTCACATCCAGCAGATTTTACCCCGGTATGTACGACCGAGTTGGGAACTGCTGCAAAATTTAAAGGTGAGTTCGATAAACGAAACGTAAAAATGCTGGCACTAAGTGTTGATGGGGTTGCATCTCATGGTGAATGGATCAAAGATATTAATGAGACACAACATACCACAGTTAATTTTCCCATTATCGCTGACGATGACAAAAAGGTTTCTACCCTGTACGATATGATCCATCCAAATGCGAACGACAGTTTAACCGTGCGTTCCGTTTACATCATAGCCCCGGACAAAACGGTAAAACTTATAATCACTTATCCTGCTTCTACAGGACGTAATTTTCACGAATTGCTTAGGGTAATAGACTCCCTCCAGTTAACCGCCTACCACAAAGTAGCCACTCCTGCAAACTGGGAAAATGGAGATAGAGTAGTCGTAAGTCCGTCTATCAATACAGACGATGCCAAAAAAATATTCACCAAAGGCGTGGAAGAAATTAAGCCGTATTTAAGGATGACGCCACAGCCGAACCTCTAATTTTCAAGTAATACAACTTTAAGCATTATCAAATAATGGAGTCTTCCCAAACCGGGAAGACTTTTTTTGTTTTAACACAATATAATCTTCCCACCTCACCGAAAATACTTGGCAGGTACATCAAGAAATACTTATTTCCTGTGCCATATAAGAGATCAGGATGACCAAAAAATAATTGGAAATAGGAAAACTATTATGGAATCAACACCTTTAACACACAGTTGATTAGCCCGTTATTTTCATTTACATAAGTTCTAAAGGGTTCTCTACAAAAAATATAACTATCAAAAAATCATGCAGTTAAATTATAAAACCTTATCTTGTCGGCTAATTTAATTTTTTTAATTTTTTATAATGAATAAAGGAACAGTAAAATTCTTCAATGACTCCAAAGGATTCGGATTTATCACTGAAGAAGGCTCAAGCGAAGATCACTTTGTACACATTTCTGGTTTAATCGACGAAATTCGCGAAGGTGATGTTGTAGAATTTGAATTACAACAAGGTAAAAAAGGATTGAACGCAGTAAATGTAAAAGTGATTTAATAATTACGGTACAATTTTTTTTAGAAAATAGAGCCCATCCTATCGGATGGGTTTTTTATTGCACTTTGGTACCAATATTAACCTACCTACAAAGGTTTCCAACTAATTCTTTTCAATTCCCAATTTGCTAGAATTCTCATTTCAAAAAGTAATATTTATAATTCTTACGCAACCTTTTCCCACATTTATCATCTTCCTTAAAAACACTGAATAAACACCATTATAAATATCTTTAGCATGACCACTTTTTTCACTATTCTACTGTCCTTGTTGGTAATAAACATAGCCCTTTTAGTATTAAGCCTAAATAGGACCAAAAGGTAAAAAGCTATTAAGAAATTGCCAATTATGGTTTAACTCCATATTTAATAGAATGGGGTTGAATATTTTTGTCGACTCTCAATTTTACGAAACTTTAGTAAAAAAAAAAGACCCTAATTACTTAGGGTCTTTTTTTTATAAAAATTGGGGTTTATCCTATCCCCATTAATTCAACATCAAATATAAGGGTGGCATTTGGCGGTATAACCCCTCCAGCACCGGCACTTCCATAGGCCAAATTGGAAGGAATTACAAATCTAGCTTTGTCACCAACCTTCAATAAGCCAATACCCTCGTCCCATCCTGGAATAACTTGGCCTACACCCAATTGAAAACTAATGGGTTCCTTTCTCTTATAGGAGGAATCAAAAACTTGGCCGTTCAACAAGGATCCTTCATAATGGACCGAAACATTTTTTCCACTAACAGATTTGGGCCCCTTTCCCTCTTGCACAATTTTATATCTAAGTCCGCTTTCTGTTTCGTTAAATCCTGCGGCCACCTTGTCCAATTCAGCAGCTATTTTTTTCTTTTCCTCTGCAAGTCTTTTTTCCCTTGAACCCTCAAAAGTCCTAAAGGCCTCCACCGCGTTCCATTTATCGGCTTCCGCGCCAATTCTTTCTATGGTTAAACTTTCTATTTTATCACCTTGTTTAATAGCATCCACAACATCCTGACCTTCTACTACGTGACCAAAAACAGTATGCTTGTTATCCAACCAAGGAGTAGCCACATGGGTAATAAAAAATTGGGTTCCATTTGTACCTGGACCCGCATTGGCCATAGAAAGTACACCTGGTCCGTCATGGGTAAGGTCTGGATGAAATTCATCATCAAATTTATAACCTCCATCACCCGTACCAGTTCCCAGCGGACAGCCACCTTGAATCATGAAATCGGGAATAACCCTATGGAATTTTAATCCATCATAGTAAGGCTTACCTTGAGCTTTGATACTATTTTCTAAATTACCTTCAGCCAAGGCTACAAAGTTACCCACAGTCCCAGGGGTTTTATCATGGGTAAGCTTTACCAGTATTTCTCCTTTCGAAGTATTGAATTTTGCGTAAATTCCGTCTTGCATATCGCTGTTTTTTAATTAGTCCGCAAAGGTAAGGATAAGTTTTCTGTTTATAAAAAGCGCTGGAGAATAGAAAACATTAATTTACCTCCTTTCGCACATTATAATCCATACAATTCCTTCCGCCAAGTGTTGTTCCTAAAGTTACCGTAAGTAACTATTTAATACCATATTGATCAAAAAGGTAGATTAAACTGGCCATTGAAGCAGCTCCAAGTTCCAATTCCCTTTTATTTACATGGGCAAAGGTGTCGTTTGCTGAGTGGTGGTGATCAAAATACCGCTGACTGTCCGGTCTTAAACCTGCTAAAACAATATTATCATTTTTTAGCGGTCCAATATCCGCTCCACTCCCGCCTTTCACAAACAGGTGTACCAAATAAGGCTCAAACAAATCTTTCCAACTCTCTACCTGTTTAAAATTGGCCTGGTTGCAATCAAAAGAAAAACCACGAGGTGTAAACCCTCCGGAATCACTCTCGAGGGCAAAAATATGTTTCTCATTGTTTATGGCTGCTTGCTCCGCATAGGTGGTTCCTCCTCGAAGTCCATTTTCCTCATTCATAAAGAGCACCACCCGTATGGTGCGCTTTGGCCTATACCCTGTGGCTTTAAGCAACCTCAGCACTTCCATGCTTTGTACACATCCGGCACCATCATCGTGCGAACCATCACCCAAATCCCAAGAATCCAAATGTCCGCCCACCACCAAAATTTCATTTGGATAGGTACTCCCTTTTATTTCCCCAATTACATTGTAGGATTCCACATCTGGCAATATTTTACAATTTTGCCTAAAGAAAAAATTTATATCCGGGTTCAGTTTCAAGGTAGCACTAAGCAGTTCGGCTCCATTTGTACTTATGGCTGCAGCGGGAATCCTGCTTGCTATGGGGGTGTCCCCATAACTCATAGCACCTGTATGGGGAAAATCGTCCAATCGAAGGTTCAACGACCTTACTATAACCCCTACCGCTCCGTATTTGACTGCTTCGGCCGCACCTGAGTACCTTTGGTCGGAGCAACCTCTATATGAGAGAAAGGTATTTATATTGGTCGGGTCCATGGCTTTATTAAAGAACACGATCTTCCCTTGAATTTTTTCTTTTCCCAATACCTTTAAGCCTTCAATACCCTGCACTTCCACCACTCCTGCCTTTACACCGCCAAGAGGCGTTGCTACAGATCCTCCCAGAGCACATATAGGAACATTGTTGGTCAATCCTGGATCGCTCTCTATATAAGCAAATTCCGGTGTGCCCCTCACCCACTTTGGGACTTTAACAGGCTGAAGCCAAACGCGGTCCAACCCCATGGAATCCAAAACTTTTTTTGTGTAATCTACGGCCTTTTGTGCTTGCAAAGAACCAGAAAGTCTTCCGCCAATCTGGTTGGATAAATAATTTAACCAAGCATACCCGCTTCCACTGGTAAGGGCCGTTTTATATATTTCATCAATTTGTTTTTGATCATTATTCTGCGCTTCAACTTGTGTAGTAATTAGTAATAATATCAACAATAAATACCTCATTCGTTTTCCAATTGTTTTTTATATTCTTCTAAATTAGCCTTTATTTTATCATCCAGTTCCGGTTCCCTTATATCTTTGTATTTTTTTAACTCTTCATGCAAAATAGTGGCCACTATTAACCGGGCAGCCTTTTTGTTGTCTGCGGGAATAACGAACCAAGGAGCATGTGGCTTCGAAGTATTGTTAAGTGCATCTTCATAGCATTTTTGGTATTGATCCCAAATAAGTCTTTCCTTTAAATCGCCAGGGGAAAACTTCCAATTTTTTTTCTTTAGTTCCAACCTGCGCAATAATCTTTGTCGCTGCTCTTCTTTGGACAAATGAAGAAAGAATTTAAATATGATAGTCCCATTTTCCGCAATATGGCGTTCAAAATTATTTATCTGTTCAAAGCGTTTGTCCCAAAAACTTTGGTCTATGTCATCTACACTGGAAATCCCAGGAATATGTTCGTTCATTATGTATTCCGGATGCACCCTGGTCACCAAAACATTCTCATAATGCGTACGGTTAAAAACCCCAAATTTTCCCTTAGCAGGCAAGGCTATGTAATGCCGCCAAATATAATCGTGCTTTAATTCCAGTTCTGTTGGCACCTTAAAACTGTGGACCACCACTCCCCTAGCATTAAAATCCTTAAACACTTCCCTGATCAAGCTGTCCTTCCCGGCAGTATCTGTACCCTGTAAGCAAATTAAGACGCTGTATTTGGCATGGGCGTACAAAGTATCCTGAAACTCTCCCAGCTCTATCCTAACGCTTTCCAGTGCTTTCCTTAATTTTTTATCGGAAGATTCCAAATCTTCCCTCGTATTTAGATCGGACAATTTAATTTCGCTATCAACCCTATAGGTCCCTGTTTCTATGTTCTTCATGAATTGGTTTTAGTGCTACATTGCTGAGCAATTAAAAACAAAAAATATATGAAATTTTTCAGATTACCTAAAAGTTAGGGCCAGAATCCCCCAAGTCGTCGGATTTCTTCAATAATTGCCAAATATTAGCTGTCTCCGAAACCAAATACCCTCGGTAGGCCATTAGATCTACAACCAATAAGGAATTGCCTTACCCTTCCAAAGGGAAAAAGGAGTCTATGAGGGACTTCATCGATTATTTACAAAGAAATCGGAAACTAAAAACAACCATATAACCATAGAAAGTTTCAGTTGGTCTAAAAAAATGGTCTATTTCTGTACTTCGTCGAAAAAATCATAAAATAACAAAGTCGTAAGATTACCTTTACAAAGTTATATTTCCCAGTATAACAATAAACTAAAACCTACTTTATGAGACTTTCCGTTATAGCCGTTTGTTCTTTGGCAGTGTTTATTTTCTCATCTTTTAAGAGTAACAAAGCCTGTGAATACGCTGGTTCCAATATTGGCTACATTCAATCACAAACTGAAAAGGCAATAGCCACAGAGGACATTAACATGTCCAAATATTTTGCCTATAAGGCCTTGAACGCCATAGTAAAATCCAAATCGCAATTAGAGGATTGTGGGTGCGAGCATGCCATGGAGCTTTTACATGAAAGTTCTACCAACCTAACCAACGCCACTAGGGCCACCTCTATGCCAAGTGTAAAAATATTACTAAAAAAGGCTTTGGATAATGCTTCGGGAAGCATGGAAGCCTTGGACGAACATGACTCCCACAACAGTAGGTACAATAATGATGTTTTGGCCATGAATACCAAGACTTCCATTGCCGAATTAGAATCACACAAACCTTTGGACAAAAACACCCTTGAAATCAAAGTGGATATTGCTCTGGAAAAGTTCAAAGAATCTTTGGACAAGGTGGTAGAATCCGTAGATTGTAAGGAAGCCACGGCATTTACACAAAACGTGTACGATATTTGCGAACAGCAACTTCTAAAGCCCAATCTTTCCGAAGGTAAAAAATATTACAACTTAAAAACCAAGGAAATTGCTGCCAATGCCCTTAAGAAGCTGAGTGGCTGCAAAAACTAGCAATTTGCACATGTAAATAGATAAATCAGACTTGGTCTACTTCCTTGGAAGCAATTATACCTCGATCTTATTAGTGTTGCGCGTTTATAGCGGAACAATGTTCACAGGCATCCACAATTATCTAGACAGGCCCTCACCATTTTAACCAATACCGCTTATTTACTGGCAAAAGATTTCACATCTTCCTCGGTTACTTCATTGCCCCCAAGGATTATAAGGCGCTCTACCACATTTCTCAATTCCCTGATATTTCCTGTCCAATCATAGCCTTTCAATAGGTCAATTGCCTTTGCTGAAAATATTTTGGGTGCAGTTCCATGTTCAGCGGCTATTTTTTCGGAGAAATGCTTTATAAGCAAAGGAATATCGTCCCTTCTATCATTTAGGGCAGGTACCTTTATAAGAATTACGGCCAACCTATGGTATAGATCCTCACGAAACCTTCCGCTTTCTATTTCCTTTTTTAAATCCTTATTGGTTGCGGCCACTACCCTAACATCTACCTTGATATCCTTATCCGATCCAACCCTGCTTATTTTATTCTCCTGAAGTGCCCTTAGAACCTTTGCTTGGGCAGAAAGGCTCATATCCCCTATCTCGTCCAAAAATATGGTTCCATTATTGGCGGCCTCAAATTTACCGGCCCGATCCTTTACAGCAGAAGTAAAAGCTCCCTTAACATGTCCAAAAAGCTCACTTTCAATTAATTCTGAAGGAATTGCCGCGCAGTTGACCTCTATCAAAGGATTGGCATTTCGTTCGCTTTTTTCATGGATCCAATGGGCAACAAGTTCCTTACCGGTACCATTGGAACCCGTAATGAGGACTCTGGCATCGGTTGGGGCCACCTTCTCTATCATTTCCTTAATCACGGAGATTTCCTTACTATCCCCGATCATTTCGTAGTTTTTACTAACTTTTTTCTTTAATATCTTGTTCTCTACCACCAAATCCTTTCTATCCAAAGCATTGCGCACCGTAGTCAACAACCTGTTCAGGTCTGGTGGTTTTGAAATATAATCGAAGGCCCCTAGTCTCATGGTATTCACGGCCGTATCCAGGTCTCCGTGTCCGGAAATCATTATAAAAGGAATTTCAGGCTTTATTTTTCTGGCAGCTACCAAAACCTCTACCCCATCCATTTTTGGCATCTTTATATCGCACAGGACAAGATCGAAATCATCTTTTTTTATTGCTTCCAATCCCATCAACCCATCTTCCGCCTCCTCTACTTTATAGTTTTCATTTTCTTCCGAAAGGATTTTCACCAAAACCCTTCTAATGGCCGATTCATCCTCTATAACTAGTATTCTAGACATATTTCATTATTTTAAATTCCAATTCTAAAACCTGTTCTAAAATAGAAACTAGGCTGATCATTCAATGTAAAAATATCATTTCGGTCCTCATCCCTCAGCACCCCTGCCTGAAACAAGGTATGGCCTGCGTAGCCATAAAAGAAAATATTTTTCGCCACTGCATATTGGTAACCCAAGGTAAACAAAGCCACCGAGGTGGAAATGGAAGAGGCAACACCAGAATCGGAGCTAATCACCGTATTCTGTAAATTAACGTAATATCCATCCAAGATAAACTCCGTTTGCAACATATGATTATCGTTAAAAAAATACTTCATACCACTTTTTGGAGCTCCAACTACATATGCCCAATTGGGATGAAATCTCTTTTCATAATAAACCAAAGGCAAGGGCACCCGAACGGCCACTGTGGAGTTATAGGCTATTCCCAATACCAAGCGGGTTGGTTTCTCAATTTTTGGCCTATCCCGAAGTGCCCCTATCGTCATATTTACGGAGACATCACCTTGACCAATATCATTGGTCAAAGTAGACGACAATCTAGGTGTTACGACCCCAACAAAGCGCCAATCCTGATTGTATTGCAATATGTAGGCCATATTTAAATCGGCCACGTGAAATGTTTCTGTGATTACATCGTCATAAGGTGTTCTACGATTTAGATCGTATTCAATGCGATTGTATTCGCCCCCGACAATAATATTGTCGTTCTTTCCCACTTTAATTGGCAGGTTGGCTACCAATTTAATTCTGGACAATTTTGCTTCCGCCGTATTTCTTGGCATTAGCATATACTCTAACCTAAAAACATCCGGTGTTTGGGCAAGACAAAAATTGATCGACAAAAAGAATCCCATTAAGAATTCCCATCCCTTTATTCTAATTCCCATTCCCAATATTCTTATTTTCAACTTGCATAGTCTCAATTGAACTGGGATTAAACACATGAACATCCCTTTGGGGAAATGGAATACTTATATTGTGTTCCCTAAATTTAGCATCGATGATATACCGCATAGCACTTTTAATTTTTGGATCTCCATAACTGTCATTAATGAAAAAATTGATGGAAAACAATAAGGCAGAATCCCCAAAATCTTCAAATAGCACAAATGGCTTGGGATTTTTTAAAACCCCTTTTTGTTCGCTAGCGATATTTTCCAAAATTTTAGTCACCAAAACAACATCGCTTCCGTAGGCTACTCCAACCTTAACGTTCTCCCTAGTACTTTTATGATTTTGGGTGTAATTATAAATACTATCCGTTAAAAATTGGTGGTTAGGGATAATGATTACCTTGTCATCCCTTGTAAGTGCCCTGGTTGTCCTCAACCTTATTTCAAAAACCCTACCAACTTTTTGATTTACCTCCACAATATCCCCTACGCGCAAGGACTGATCCATAATAATAAGAATCCCGGAAATGATGTCCTGGAACAAGTATTGAAGGGCAAATCCCAAACCAACAAACAGTGCTGCCGAAGCGGTCAACAAGACCGTGAGGTTTACACCGGAGGTATGTAGGATAACCAAGACCACTAATATGTAGAACAGGTATCTTAAAAATCCGAAAACACTGATAAACTTATTCTTGTCCTCTTCGGGCAACTTTGCAGTAACCAATTTATGAATCAGTTTTAGGAAAAAGTTTACTACAATTATAGAAATAATTATAGTTAAAAAGGTAGCTGCCGTTATATCCACCTTATCCCCATTCCAAATTTTATAGCTGAGGAATTCATTTAAGCCATTAAAAAAATCCTTTAGTTTTTCCATACTAATATTTCAGCCATTTAAGCAAATCCCTATACGAAGGTTTTTTTCCATACATCAATATGCCCACCCTATATATTTTGGCCGCCAGCCACACGATACCGACAAAAGTGATAATTAAAAGAAGAATTGAAACGGCAATCTCCCAAATAGGTACACCTCCTTCACCGATACCCCCAGGAAGACGCATGAGCATTACGATAGGTGATGTTAAAGGAAATAATGAGAATCCTACAGCTATTGGGCCATGAGGGTTATTAAAGACAGAAAAGAAACCTACATAAATGGCCAACATTAAAGGCAATATAATAGGAAAAATAAACTGTTGAGTATCCGTTTCATTGTCCACCGCCGCCCCGATTGCTGCATATATTGAGCTGTATATTAGGTAGCCCAAGACAAAATAGATGACAAAAAAACAAATAAGCATTATCCAAGGAATCCTAAAAAGTTCGTTCGCATATAATTGCATGGCAGAATCGGATGCTGCCACATAGGCAGCCCCCCCTATCAGGACAGGCGTATTACTTGCCCCGGAATTGAGAGCTGATGGATCAATGTCGAATACCAGAATCAATACACCGAACATCACAAAAGCCGATATAATCCAGATAGCGAACTGGGTAACTCCTGCCAAGGAGGTCCCTATAATTTTTCCCAGCATAAGCTGAAATGGTTTCACCGAAGAGATAATGACTTCTATTATCCTGGTTGTTTTTTCCTCAATAACACTACGCATAACAAAACCACCATAAATGATGATGAACATCATAATCAGGTATCCGAATGCCCCTCCTATAAAAGCCTTGATTTCGGTTATTCCTTTCAAGTTCTGCTCCCCAGTAAAGGTCGCAGTCTTGATTTCAAAATTATTGTCAACACTTTCAAAATCGGAAACCGACACCCCCAATTCCTGTAGTCGTTGCAAACGCAAACGGTCTTTGAACACATTTTCCAAATTATTCAATATGGAAGAACCAGGAGCATCCTTGCTGTAAAAAAAAGATCTACTTGCCACTTGTTCCAGGTCCTGTTCGTTGGGAATGTATAGCAAGCCGTAAAATCCCATTTTTTGAATTGAATCCTTCGCCGCCTCTAAGCCAATGCCCTTAAACTTTACAAATGAATTGCTTTCCGTTCCCTGAAAATCCGTAGAAAAATAATTGCTTTCATTTAATACACCAATGGTCCTTATTTCGTTATCATTGATCTTGGTCAAATAAACAATAAGTACTACCATCCCCACCATAAGGATAGGACTAAGGAAAGTCATGACTACAAATGATTTATTTCGAACTTTTGCTAAATATTCGCGTTTTATGATTAGCGCTAACTTACCCATAAATATTATTTGGATTGAACGGTTCTAATAAATATGTCGTTTGCCGATGGAATCGTCTCCATGAAATTATTGACATTTGCTTTACCCGACAAATGCGATAGAAAGGGGCCTGTATCATCAGAGGGCAATTTTACCGTAAAATTTAGTTGCGATCCACCGTCCACATATTCCGAAGATAGAATCTCGAATTTATCCTTTAGATCCTCCAAGAGTCCATTAGCACTTTGCAAACCTAGCCCTACCTTGTAAATATTATTTTTATACGCCTTTTTAATATCGCTAAGTTTACCATCCAATATTTTCTCCGATTTATGCACCAAGGCAATATACTCGCATAATTCCTCCACAGATTCCATTCGGTGGGTAGAAAAAATTATAGTAGTGCCCTTATCCCTTAATTGAAGGATTTCATCTTTAATAAGGTTGGCATTTATAGGATCAAAACCACTAAAGGGCTCATCAAAGATCAGAAGCTTTGGCTCATGCAAAACCGTAACAATAAATTGAATCTTTTGAGCCATACCCTTGGAAAGTTCCTGTATTTTTTTGTTCCACCAGTCTCCAATCTCCAATCTATCGAACCAATATTTTAACCTGATTTTGGCGTCGGACTTGGACAGTCCTTTTAGCTGGGCAAGATATAGTGCCTGCTCCCCTACTTTCATACTTTTATATAGTCCCCTTTCCTCTGGCAAATATCCAATCATTGCAATATGCTGGGCCTGTAAAGGCTTACCATCAAAGAAAATTGCCCCTTGATCCGGATAGATTATTTGATTAATTATACGTATCAAGGTGGTTTTCCCTGCTCCGTTGGGTCCTAACAGACCGTAGATACTATTTTTGGGAATTTCCAATGAAACTTTGTTGAGAGCTATATGGCTCCCAAACTGCTTGGAAACCTCATTAGCGACCAATATATTATTCATGCACGCAATTTCCCCAAAGATATATAATTGCGGCTGAAGAGATAGGCTGGAAATTTATAAATTATTCCTTTTTAAGGTTTTTTGCATGTTTTAACTTCGATCACTGTCGAAGGTGCGGTGCTTTACAAAATTCTGAAACTGGCTACACCAATAAACATAGAAATCAGAAGTTTTTAAAACTTCATGTATCGCCCAACATTACAGGATCCATACTAACAACCCTACCCATTGAACCCCTTCGGAGCCTGAAGACACCCCAACCAAGAGCTCCCGCCAAAAGGCGGGATTAGTTCAACCAGCCAGGTTCAATGCGCTCCTTCGGAGCCTGAAGACACTCCATTCTAGAGATCCCGCCAAGGGGCGGGATTAGTTCAACCATCCATTTTTAATGCGCCCCTTCGGGGCCTGAAGAGACTTCATTCTAGTGATCCCGCCAAAGGGCGGGATTAGTTCAACCATCCTTTTTTATTGCACCCCTTCGGGGCTTATAAAAACGGGGTTTCACTAAAAAACAAAACCCACCCTCAACGAATCAAGGATGGGAAAAAAAATTGCTATGAAAAAGAAAATAATATTGGTTTCCCAATATTATCTCAAATATACGTTTTTTATTTAAAACGATAATACCTATGCTAAGAGAACATATCCTTGACCTTTTCAAAGAAAGATTTATCCGATTTCTCGGGTCTAGGCTCAAAATTCTCGTTGTTCTGCATACGTTCGAAAAAATCTTTTTGCTCCTTGTTCAATTCCTTGGGCGTCCAAACATTTACGTGCACCAATAAATCTCCACTGCCATATCCGTTTAGACTGGTAATTCCTTTCCCTCTCAGTCTAAGTATTTTACCGGACTGTATCCCAGCTTCCAATTTAATCCTAACCTTACCACCTACGGCATCAATCTCTTTAGATGTACCTAAAACTGCTTCAGAAATACTGATATAAAGGTCATAATGAAGATTATCCCCTTCCCGCTTTAAAGTATCGTGCTCTTCTGTTTCAATGGCCACCAATAGATCCCCGGGAACTCCATTTCCAGGAGCATCGTTTCCTTTGTTGGGTACTTTTAACTGCATTCCTTCCTCTACCCCAGCTGGTATATTGATACTCACAGTTTCCTCGGAAACTTTTAATCCATTCGCATCCGCATCACTGGGCTTTTTATCAATAATTTGCCCACTGCCTCCACAGGTACTACAGGTAGCGGCTGTCTGCATTCTTCCCAGAATGGTATTGGTTATTTTGGTAACCTGTCCACGACCTCCACAGGTCCCGCAGGTCTGGTAGGTAACCCCTTCTGCCTGAACTTTTCTCCTTACTTTTATTTTCTTTTCAACACCATTGGCAATTTCCTCCAAAGTCAATTTAACCCTGATTCTTAAATTGCTACCCTTAACACGGCGTTGGCCACCGCCACCTCCAAATCCGGAAAAGCCACTAAAACCTCCACCGCCAAAAGCACCGCCAAAAATATCTCCGAACTGACTGAAAATATCATCCATGTTCATGCCACCGCCGCCAAATCCGCCGCCGCCCTCAAAGGCTGCATGGCCATATTGGTCATAGCGCGACTTCTTATTGGGGTCACTTAATACTTCATAAGCTTCGGCAGCTTTTTTAAACATTTCCTCCGCCTTGGCATCCCCAGGATTCTTGTCGGGATGGTACTCGATTGCCTTCTTGCGATAAGCCTTTTTTATTTCCGCCGCAGTAGCATTTTTACCAATGCCCAAGATGTCATAATAATCCTCCTTCATAAAATATTTTTAATTTCCAACAACCACTTTTGGATGGCGTATAATTTTGTCACCTAATTTAAAACCCATTTCAACCACATCCACTATTTTCCCCTTCAACTTCTTGTTTGGAGCGGGAATTTGTGTAATGGCATCATGTATTTCCGCATCAAAAGCATCTCCTTGCTTAACTTCAATTTCTTGAAGACCCTTACTTTTTAAGGTTTCCTTGAATTTATTGCTTATTAATTCTACTCCTTTGAACATTTCCTGATCCTCGGACTTGGAAATTTCCTTCAAAGCCCTGTCAAAATCATCAATAACGGGCAATAAAGACACTATAACTTCTTGACCGGCCGTTTTAAACAAATCCATTCTCTCCTTGGAAGTACGTCTTTTGTAATTCTCGAATTCTGCAAAAAGACGTAAAAATTTGTCTTTTTCTTTATTAAGATCTTCCTTCAATTGCTCTTCCAGGCTGAGTTCTTCGCTATTTCCCAAGTCTTCGCTTTCAGTAGATGAACCATCTTGTTCCAAATCTTGATTCTCTATATTGTTCAGAACATCATCTTCCATCTCTTCCGTTTTATTTTCGTTGCTCATTTAAAATACATTTATATACTTCCGATTTCAGATGGCAAAAGTACTGCCAATTCTTTAAAAATGTCATAATGTCATTAAACTTTATAAAAAAACATCCGCCAGTGGCGGATGTTCATTGTTTATAAAATAATTCTAATTGTTATTCCTAGGATATAAACTCATTGCGATAGAGTGCATCTGTTGCCGTTTGCCCTCCTTTATCCAAATAAATATTTTCCAAGGCCCTGCAGATATTGGGATATATAAAATCAAATCCCGAATCTTGAATTTTTTTACTACTTACACGCTGACTTGCAAATAGCAAATAGGACATTTCACCCAAAACCAAATGCATTACCGTTCTTGGAATATTGGGTAAAAACAATGGTCTGTCCAAAACTCTTGCTATTTCCTTGGTAAGCTTTACATTGGTCACCGGATTGGGCGCTACGGCATTATAAACCCCAGTTAGATCCCTTGAAATTACATGTAAAAATACGCGCCCAAGATCCTGTAGATGAATCCATGATTGCCATTGATTGCCCGATCCCATAGCAGCCCCAACGTAATATTTTACAGGCTTGGCCATTTCTGGCAAGGCCCCACCTTTATTGGACATCACCAATCCTATTCTAATCTTGGCAGTTTTAATATTTAATTTCTCAAAAGCATCTACCTCTTTCTCCCAGATAGATACCACCTCCCCCAAAAAACTATTATCCACTTCTTGTACATCTTCCCTGTAATACTGGGACAGGGAATTGGGGTATATCCCTATTGCCGAAGCAGAGACTATTGTTTTTATGCCATGGACTTTCACCTTGGATATAGCTTCCAACAAGGTCCTAAGGGATTTAACCCTACTGTTAAGAATCCTTTTTTTATTTTTTCTTGTCCATCTCTTGGAAATACTTGACCCTGCGAGATTGATAATTGTAGTTACCCCACTGAAGCAATTTGCATCTATTTCATTCTTATCCGGATTCCAGTAAAAGCCATTATAACCCGTCTGGGAAACGATTTTATCCTTATTGGTGGTCAAGTAATTAACCGAGATATTGTTTTGCTTGCACAATTTTACAATTTCACTCCCCACCAAACCCGTTGCACCTGTTACCAAAACCTTCATACCCTTGCTTTCTTTCTATCAACTTTGATATAAATATATGGGTTTTTAAGATTTAAATAGTTGACTTTAGTTTAGGTTTAACAGTACAAACCCTTTAGCTGTTAAGTAAACCATAATAATGTTGCAACTATTATGAAACCTTTAAGGCCCGTAGCATTTCCCTTTTCCCAGGAGGCCCTGGCAAACGCTCCACAACAAATCCTACAGCCTGCATAGCTCTCCTAACGCTTCCCTTTGCCGAATAGGTAACCAACACACCATCTTTTTTCAAGGCCCTGAACATTATGGCAAAAACTTCCTCTGTCCAAAGTTCTGGCTGAACCCTGGCACCAAAGGCATCAAAATAAATTAGATCAAACTGATCAACGTCTGCGATCTCCCTAAAATCGATCTGCTGTTTTATCAATGAAAAATTGGGTAATATTGGGTGTGATTGCCCCCAAGAAGTTTGGTGCATATTAAAAAAACATTGTTCCATATCCCCTGCATCCAATGCTTCTATATAATCCAATTGTTCCAGTTCTTCCCGAATAACGGGATAGGCCTCTATACCCTTATAAACTATATCCAAACCTCGCTTTTTAGATTCCAATAAGGTTATAAGTGCATTCAAGCCTGTTCCGAAACCTATTTCCAAAATAGATAATGGTTGGTCATGGAATAAGGACAAACCGTGCTTTATAAAAACGTGATAGGCTTCCTGAATAGCTCCATGCACCGAGTGGTACTGCTCGTTCCAATCCTCTATCTGAATGGTTTTGGAACCGTCCGCCGTGGTTATGATTTTCCTCTTCAAATTATTCTTTTATCAGTACTCCATCCGCCTCAAAGGCATATTTTGTTTCCGCATTGATTATAGCCGCAATTTCCTCATCCGATTTTCCCGCATCACGGGCATAATGTCTTTGATCCTTAACATTCATTTCTTCAACAAAGGCCAAACCGTTTACAATAACTTCTTTTCCAACAAGTTCCTTTGGCACAAAGAATCCATAGTCCTTAAATTTAACCATTGTTTCTTTGCCGTCCTCTAATTGCAACTTCATCCAACATCCTTTTACCTTGCATACCTCCGTTACCAGACCGGAAAACTTGGATGCCATTGTATCCTTTGTGGACATTTTTTCATAATTCCCACGCATTTCTGCACTGGTTAGCACATCGGCATCGGCAAAGTGGGTTCCAAAATAAGCATTCCCACCATCTATCTGGGATGCTTTGGCATTTACCAGTGGCTTATTTTGAGCCATACAGGCCGAAAACACCATAAAAGTCACAATCAAAATGTTAAATTGTCTCAAAATATTCAGAATTTATATCTCTTTACAAAACTGGGTATTTTTAGACGAAAAAAGAAGTACTACTAATGATATTTGCTTAATTTTATTGCTTTAAATCAGAATTGTATGCAAACTGTTTCAAATTCAATAGTAGTTGAGAAAGTTAAACACTCGAAAATTGATAAAGTAGATTTTAATAATTTATCGTTTGGAAAATATTTTACAGATCATATGATGGTCTGTGATTATAAGAATGGCGCATGGGAAGTACCAAAAATAGTTCCATATCAACCCATTACACTTGACCCATCCGCCAAAATATTTCATTACGGACAATCTGTTTTTGAAGGAATGAAGGCCTATAAGGACAAGGATCAAAATGTTTGGCTCTTCCGTCCTTTGGAAAACCAAAAGCGGATCAATATTTCGTCCAAAAGACTTGCCATGCCGGAATTCCCTGAAGATTACTTTATGGACGGCTTAAAAGCACTTTTAAAATTAGACCACAAATGGATCCCAACTGCCGAGGGAAGCTCCTTATATATTAGACCTTTTGTATTTGCCTCTGGATGCGGATTCCACGCTTCCCCCTCGGACGAATACAAATTTATTATTGCCTGTTCCCCATCGGCCTCCTATTTTGCAGGGAAGGTAAAGGTTTTGATAGAGGAGAAATATTCACGATCGGCCAATGGCGGTGTTGGTTTTGCCAAGGCAGGCGGTAATTACGCGGGACAGTTTTACCCAACGCAGTTGGCAGTGGAAAAAGGTTATAATCAAGTAATCTGGACAGACGACAACAACCACGAATACATTGAAGAGGCCGGGGCCATGAACATATTTGTTAGGATAAACGACACCTTGATTACCAGTCCTACAAGTGATAGAATATTGGATGGTATAACTAGAAAGAGCATTATAGACATTGCCAAGGACGAAAACATAGCAGTAGAGGTTAGGAAAATTACCGTAAAGGAAGTGGTCGAAGCCTCAGAAAATGGTAGTCTCAAAGAAATGTTCGGTGCAGGTACCGCCGCTGTAATTTCTCCTATTGCCACTTTTGGATACCAAGGAAAGGATTATGACCTTCCAGAATTAAAGGATAGTTATGCCTCCATACTAAAGAAGCGTATTACAGATATACAATACAATAAGGCCGAAGACAAATTTGGATGGAGATACAAGGTAGAAGTTTAATTAAAACTATTATCACATATTAAAAACTCCCCTCGTTTCTAGAAGACGAGGGGAGTTTTTTTGTCTTAATTGAGGCTTTTCAACAACTAAAGCCTACCTTTTATTTAGAATATCCACAATATTGGGCTTAAAATAATTTGGCCCCTTAAGCACTTTTCCATCCTCCCTATAAATTGGTTTACCATCTTCCCCCAATTTACTCATATTACTTCGCTGTATTTCCTCAAATACTTCCTCTATTTTATACTGCATGCCATGTTCCAAAATAGTTCCGCATAATATGTACAGCATATCACCAAGTGCATCTGCAACTTCAACCAAATCATTATTGTTTGCCGCTTCCAGATATTCCCTATTCTCCTCATCCATCAAATTAAAGCGAAGTAAATTCTTAGCTTCGCCCAAATTGGCCCTTACTTCTTTAGAAACACCCAACCCAAACGAATTATGGAACAATTCTACTGCATTAAGTTTACTTTTCATAATTGAAATTATTTAAGTTAGATTTGCGTAAAAATATAAATATGTTCAGTACGGGACAATTAATTTTTGCCGGGCTTTTTTTTGTTGCTTTTGTAGTAATCACCATATTTTCCTATCAAAAAGACAAAAAACTTCATAAAAAAAACTATAAGGGTGTTAAATGGGTAGGACTTTTCTTCACAATATTCATAGTAATTTTGTTTCTTATTAAGTTTTTCCTTAAAAATTAACATTATTTTTCACTTCGCCACAAAAAGAACCCTTCCGAATAACATTCCTGATTATTACATCGTTTAATATACGAAAAGACGTAATTTTGCGTTGAATAACTAAATCATTTAGTTGTATGGTAACTTTTTTCAGTATTTTATTAGTTCTTATTGGCATAAACGCATTGCTTTTTTTAGTCAGTTTTAACAGTAGTCCCAAAAAGAAAGAAAAGTCCGTCAAAAATATTTCAGAATCTACCACAGTAATCTTCCCCCTAGATTTAATTAACTCGAAATATAAGAAGGCAGTTTAATTCTTGTCTAAGGAAATTTATGCATCTTTACCTAAATACTATGTCAAAATAGTATTTACGATAACGCTATACCTATTATTAAGACCTTTGTATATGATAATTTTTATTTACTTTGAACAAGGAATAAAAACTATGTGTACATGAAGCAGTTTCTACTCGTCTTTCTTGGAGGGGGCCTAGGTAGTGGCTTACGGTTTTTAATAAGCAAAACTTTCAACAACACTTTTCACAATTTTTTTCTCGGCACTTTTATTGTCAATATAATAGGTTGCCTACTTATTGGTTTTATCCTAGGACTTTCACTTAAAAACAATTTCCTTACCAACAATCAGACATTATTATTAACCACAGGCTTCTGTGGTGGCTTCACTACTTTTTCCACCTTTGCCCTGGAACAACACTCCTTTTTAAAAACCGGGGACTTTGTCAACTTCACAACCTATACTCTTTCCAGTATCGTAATTGGAATCCTTGCAGTTGCTTTTGGATTCTGGTTTTCCAAGCTATAAGCTCCATCCAATTATTTTAACACACATAAAGCCCATCTACTTTTTTTGATGTAATTGGCCATTTTTCTGCATTATCAACAGCAAATCACCCAAAAAGACGCGATTTTTTCAGTTTTTGACCTTAACAAGTGTTAAAAGTTTTAACATATCAACATTATATTAAGTTTGAAACACTATACCCTTAAAATTTAAGGGGCATTTTTGTATAAAACGTAATTCTGACGCATATACCCCTCAAAAAATAGGGGTGTATTGAATTAATATATATTTTTGCTTCATAAATAATAAATCAATTATGAAAAAAATCGAGGCAATTATTAGGAAGTCAAAATTTGATGACGTAAAAAAAGCGCTACATCAAATTGGAGTAAACTTTTTTAGTTACTGGGACGTAACTGGAGTCGGAAATGAAAAAGAAGGGCATGTCTATAGAGGCATTTCCTATAGCACATCCGACATTCAACGTAGGTATCTTTCCATTGTAATATCGGACGATTTCTTGGAAACTACCGTAAACACTATTCTGGATACAGCATATTCAGGCAACGTAGGCGACGGTAAAATTTTCGTTTCCGAAGTTTTGGAAGCTTATCGAATCAGAACAAAGGAAAGCGGAAAAGCAGGAATCAACTAAAAAATTTAAGAACCAACAAACAAATAACAACATGGACGTAGGATTATTTACAGCAAATAACGTTTGGATGATGATATGTACGGCTCTCGTATTCTTCATGCATTTAGGGTTTTCTCTTTTGGAAATCGGACTAACCAGACAAAAAAACACAATTAACATTTTATTTAAGAACGTATTCATTATCTGTATAGGGTTACTCTTATATTATATAGGAGGATTTAACCTTATGTATCCTGGTGATTTCAATGGTTATCTTGGTTTTGCAGGATTCGGCATTGAAGCCCCAATATTACCAGATGGTAGTTTGGATCTTACCTATAGTGAAGGATACACGTATTGGACAGATTTTCTTTTCCAGGCCATGTTTGCCGCAACAGCTGCAACCATAGTTTCCGGAGCAGTAGCAGAACGTATTAAACTAGGTGGATTCATGATATTCACTATAATATACGTTGGTTTGGTTTATCCTATCGTAGGATCTTGGCAATGGGGTGGTGGATTCCTTTCCACTCTTGGTGGTGATGAAGGTGGTTTCCACGATTTCGCAGGATCTACATTGGTACACTCCGTAGGGGGATGGGCAGCTTTGATTGCCATATACATATTAGGACCAAGGATTGGCAAGTTTGGCGAAGATGGAAAACCAAATGCAATTCCTGGACACAATATTCCTTTGGCAGCAGCAGGAGTACTTATTCTATGGTTAGGCTGGTTCGGCTTTAACGGTGGATCAGTATTATCCGCGGATCCAGCTGGAACTTCTATAGTATTGGTTACTACTTGTTTGGCAGCTGCCGCAGGTGGAATAGGGTCTTTTATATTCTCTACGATACTTTACAAAAACTATGACGTTACCATGATGCTGAACGGTATTTTGGGTGGTTTGGTAGGAATTACTGCAGGAGCCGACCTAATGTCTCCCTTTGAATCCATTATTATAGGTCTTATAGCCGGTGTAGTTATTGTATTGGGTGTTGCCTTGATAGACAGATTAAAACTGGACGATCCGGTTGGAGCAGTAGCGGTACACTTAATCTGTGGTATCTGGGGTACTTTGGCCGTAGGGATCTTCGGAGTTAAGGCCGGTGTAACACAATTTTTATATCAATTGACAGGTGTGGCCGCTGCAGGTGTTTTCTGTTGCCTTACCGCATTTATCATTCTTTTCGCTATCAAGAAAACTTCTGGAATAAGAGTTTCCAAAGAAGAAGAATTGGAAGGATTGGATTTACATGAGCACGGAATGGATGCTTATGCCGACTTCAGAATGAACCAACACTAATATACACAACAAAAGGTAACGGAGCGTTTTGCAGAACGCTCCGTTTATAACCCTTTTTCATTACAACAACTCAATAATAAGCTAACATCCTTAAAAGGATATAAACAATTGAATTATGAAAACGATTATTTATACAAAATACGTAAAAAATTTACTATTACTTGCATTTGCCCTTGCCTCAACAGTAACTTTCGCGCAGGAAGAGGAAGAAGCTAAGAAATTTAGCCTAAGTGGAAGTGTGGATGCCTACTACAGAACCAACTTGAATGGTGATAACGGATTTGACGATGCTTCGGGCCTGCCTAATGCAGCTCCAGGATCTTCATTTGCCAACTTGCCTGGTTTTGCTTTGGGGATGGCCAATGTGATAGCCGCATATGAAGGCGAAGATGTTGGGTTTGTAGCCGACCTTGTTTTTGGACCTAGAGGAACAGATGCTATTTTTGCTTCTCCTTTATATTCAGCTACCGGGAATATTGTAAACCAATTATATGTATATTGGAATTTAAGCCCATCGGTTAAATTAACATTTGGTAACTTCAACACCTTCTTAGGTTACGAAGTAATATCTCCTGTTGCCAATTTCAACTACAGTACATCTTATTTGTTTTCTTATGGTCCTTTCTCCCATACCGGTTTGAAAGCAGACTTTACACTATCTGATGATTTTAGCCTTATGTTGGCCATCATGAACCCAACAGATCTAACCGAATTGAATCCTACCGAAAAATATGCTTTCGGAGCCCAATTGGGGTACAGCGGTCAATTCCTTAATTTCCTAGCGGATGACGGGGCGTTTGAAATTGACTTCACAGGTGGTTTCGATTTGTCTGATGAGTTCTTCTTGGGAATCAATGCAGCCCTTTACGACAATGACGATATTGGATTTGCTGGTGTAGCCCTATATCCACAATACGCTACTTCCGATAACTTCACCTTGGGATTAAGAGGTGAATATTTCGCAGAAACAGGAGACTACGGTGCTATTGGAACCGGAGTTGAAGATTCCAGTGTTTTCGCTGTAACGCTTACAGGTAGTGCCACTATAGGCAATTTAATAATCAAGCCTGAATTGCGTTTGGATAGCGCATCAGATGATTCCTTTAATTTCCTAGATTCGGATCTGGCCGCACAAAAGAGTTTATCCTCATTTGTACTAGCTGCCGTATACTCCTTCTAAATAGAATTGAGTTTATTATTTATAGCCCCGCTTAGAGCGGGGCTTTTATATTTTTAGTCCTTTTTAAACGCCTTTACCCCTGCCGCAATAGGAATATCCAATCTGTTCTGCTTGGGAACCAACGGACAGGAATATTTTGGATTGTAAGCACAATATGGATTATAGGCCTTATTAAAATCCAAAAGAATAGTATCTCCCTTAGGAATGGTCAAGTCTATATACCTACCCCCACCATAGGTTTCTTCCCCATTGGTAAGGTCCGCAAAGGGCAAAAACAAATAATCCCTATACTTGTCCTGTTGCATTAATTCCTGGTTCTGATAAACTTCCAGTTTATGGGTACGTCCATGTAGACTAAAAGTTATGATCCCAAATACAACCTCCTCTGTCTGTCTTTCTGTAGTGGTCGGCATCATAAAAGGCAAGGCCTCGGGTGTTCGGGTGAATTTTGCCATAATCCTAAAGGTAGTATCGGGCTCAAAAAAATCCAAAGAAGTAAAATCCTTTCTATACCTGTCCGGCAAGGGAGAGATTTCTGGATCTTTGAATTCCATGTTCATTTTTTTCTGGAATTGCATAATATCCTCCAAGGCTCCGGAGACATGTTCCTCCGTATTGTTTTGCTCCTGATCATGGTACCTTTTTTCCTTACAGCCCAGGGACAGTAAGAATAAAACCAAAATTAACTGCTTCATTTTCCTTCTTTTGGCATAAAAATACAACATCCATTTTTCTGAATAAAAGAATTTTGGACACCAACCCTAGCTATGGCTATTTTACAAAGTCAATTACCTTGGCACAAGCTACTTATACCCCTAAAGAAAACTACTGATTATGTTATAAAGCCCTCCTGAAAGGGAACGGGCGTGCAAGCGTCGAAGTATTCAAACCTATTGCTAGAGCAAATCCATAACTATTAACACAAGGTTTTTTACACAAATAAGATTCAATTTAAAAAATAGATACTCCTTTACTTTTCGGCAGCCATCAAATCTGATCTAAATCTGTGATATGGTCCATTCTTATGGCTTAAAGCTTTAAAAAAGATGTTATTTCCTCTATGGTACCAACTTATTCTTCAATGATGTCGTAACGGGCATCTTTTAAATATTTTGCCACAATTTCATTGAATTCCGGGGTAATGCGCAATAAAGCTGTGTTTTCCAAACTATATAATTCAGCTTTGTCCTTATACCCTTTCTTCAATAATTCCTCCAAATAAAAGAGGGAGGTTCCATAGTCTTCCATTTTAGCACTATTCGCTATTATTTTAAGGTAATAGCTATAATCCGTAGGGTCTGTTATGGTCTTTAGCATCCATAGTAGACTCAAGACATCTTGATCTACCTGACTTCCGGAATTAACTATGTCCAAATTATCTTCAATGAGCGCATTTACATAACCCAAAAGGCGTTTTCCCATTTCCCTTTCCGCCTCTATTTTACTGTTATCGTATTTCTTCAACTCACCCATTTGATAAATCCACCAACCCAAATTATTATAATTATAGGTCGCTAAATCCTCCTCCAAATAATATACATAATCCTCCTTAATAAATGACTCCTTCATTAAAGTGTTGTTCTCATTGCGTGTCATGGTTTTAAAAAGCTTATTCTTTCTAAGCTCCCGCTTTATTCTCTTAAGAGAATCGCTATCCTTCAGAACCCTATATACAGACATGACTTCATCCAATAAATTATCGGCCTGAATCAATCTGTTGGACCTGATCAAACGATTTATTTCCTCCAAATTTTGGGCATAAGTTTCATTTATATAAATTTCATCTTTCTCCGATTGCCCCTTCCCCATGGCAGACAAATTGAAAATTTCCAAGGCCTTTTCAAGATACTGGCTATTGGGCCATTCATGTCCCCCATTGAACACCAGCAAATGATTAGGAAATTTTAAACGCCCCATAAGGGACTTCCCTGCCAGCATTTCCGGATAGGCATAATCTTCCTTCCCTACAATTCCTATAAATTGAAATAAATTGTTCGTATCCAATATGTCCATATTGGGGTACACGGCGCCGCAGGAAATTACTCCCGAAATACCTTTTACAAAAATGGGTAGCACAGATGCAAATCTCGCACCGCTATCAAACCCGGCACTATAGGTTCTATTCTTTTGAATGGGCAAAAGTCTAATAATATCATTGAACATTCTTCCCGTGACCAGAATATTCTGGGAAGTGGATAAAGAATCATTTACATTGTTAGGTGCTGCTAGAATATAGCCTTGTTTCTCCGCTGCTTCCTGAAACATACGTACGGCCCTTTTACCTTGACCTTCCATATCAAAAACAAAAAGTATGGGCCAATTCCTATCCATTTCAAAGCTGGTAGGAAGAAATAGGGAATAACTTTCGGAAATGGAATCCTTTACAGGGATTGAATCGACAACGATACCTTTTTTCAAGGTCATCTGTTGTGAATTGCCCCATAAGCCAGCCCCAAGAAACAGAAATAATATAATTTTTTTCATAGAATTATTGTCATCAAATACCTAGCCAAATTAAAATAGTACTACAGCCACTCCTAAACACAATAGATACAAGTAATATTTCCCAAGAGTTATAAGACTTCCACATTTTTTTGCCTCCAGGCTTTACAATTCATTAAATTAAATAATAAAAATAAAGCACCAAAACTGCTTGACTCTTTTAATTTCAAATTTATATTACCCATGTATAATTAGACCTCTCTTTTTTTAATGGGAGCATTGGACACTACATCGGACAGAATAATATGGGTGCGTGTCTCCCCATATTGTATTAGCTTGTCTATAAATTTTTCCAAATGAAATTGATCCTTTAAGACCACAAGCATAATAATATTTTCATTACCTGTAATCCTATAACAATTAACTACCTCTTCGTAAGTGTTTACAATATCTAAAAAAGGCCGTAACTTTCCCATAAAGGCACGCAGCGTAATTATAGCTTTTAACTGATATCCGGTATGCGAATGGGACACAACAGCTTTGTATCCAGAAATAACCCCAATGTCTTCCATTTTCTTAACTCTTTCCGCAACGGCAGGGGGCGTTAAACCCACTTTCCTGCCAATATTGGCAAAAGATTCCCTGGCATTTTCCTGAAGTAATTTTAGAATCTTCCAATTAAGGACATCAATCTTTGTATTCAAAATAAAATGTATTAAAAATATTAACTTTCAATAGCTAAAATACAATTTTACTTTGTTATATAAACTCAATTTTACTAATTTCGACGTAATTTTATATAACAGAATTTGTCATAAAAAAATGCCTTACAAAAACTTAAGTACGATTCCGATTTATCGCAAATCCTTGGATCTTTTACAGATGAGCAGGGAAATTGCATCGTACCTATCCTATAACAAGGATCTTCTTAAGTTATACCAATCCAACAGCCATAGGGATATCATGGTAGATTCCTTATTAACCGATTCCATCTTGATTCCCCAACAAATTGAAGCAGCCGAGCGCTCAGAATGCTATGCTGCCAGAATGAGAAGCGCTACCTTTATCAATGTTATCATAAGAAATATAAGTTCTTATTGTACTGGTTTGGAAAAAGATGGTGTAAAGGAAAAGGAATATTTGAACCTTTTGAGGAGCGAAATTAAAAGTTTCAGAAGATTGTACAAAGTATGGCGACGATCTATTCGAAGCTAAACCTGCCCTTCTACTACTTCCTGATTTTTTGGTAACCTATTATCTACCCATAGCTATATTTAGAATGGCCTCATTGGAACTAAAACCATATCCTTGTAACTACATATTTCTCCTGTACTGACCCCCTACAGCAAACAAGGCATCCGTAATTTGTCCAAGGGAACAGAACTTGGTAACCTCCATCAACTTTTCAAAAATATTTCCGTTTCTAACTGCCAATTCCTGTAATTCCTTTAATTGGGTCTCCGCAGTTGCCCCCATCATAGCATGTAAATGTTCCAAGGTTTCTATTTGGGCCTTTTTTTCGTATTCTGTAGCACGGATAACTTCTGCTGGCAGAATTGTTGGGGACCCTTTTGAGCTCAGAAAGGTGTTTACTCCAATAATGGGAAATTCCCCATTGTGCTTTAACGTCTCGTAATACAGACTCTCCTCCTGAATTTTGGATCTCTGATACATGGTTTCCATGGCCCCCAATACACCACCTCGTTCAGTAATGCGGTCAAACTCCAATAACACGGCTTCCTCTACCAGATCTGTCAATTCTTCAATTATAAAGGAACCTTGCAAAGGATTTTCGTTTTTGGCCAAGCCCAATTCTTTATTTATAATCAATTGAATGGCCATTGCCCTGCGAACCGACTCTTCTGTTGGAGTGGTTATTGCCTCATCATAGGCATTGGTATGTAAGGAATTACAATTATCATAGATGGCATATAAAGCCTGTAATGTAGTACGGATGTCATTAAAATCTATTTCTTGGGCATGTAAGCTTCGCCCTGAGGTCTGGATATGATACTTTAACATCTGCGCCCTGGGGTCTGCTCCATATTTAAGATGCATGGCCTTTGCCCATACGCGACGCGCAACCCTTCCGATTACCGCATATTCGGGGTCTATCCCATTTGAAAAGAAAAAGGACAGATTGGGACCAAATTTATTGATATCCATCCCCCTACTTAAATAATATTCAACATAGGTAAAACCGTTGGACAGCGTAAAGGCCAATTGGGTGATTGGATTGGCCCCTGCTTCCGCAATGTGATATCCCGAAATGGAAACAGAATAAAAGTTGCGTACCGAGTACCGAATAAAGTATTCCTGCACATCCCCCATTAGTCGTAAGGCAAATTCGGTTGAAAAAATACAGGTATTCTGTGCCTGATCTTCTTTTAGTATATCTGCCTGCACCGTACCTCTGACCGTATTTAGGGTATTCTTTTTAATTTCTGCATATATATGTTTGGGCAAGACCTGGTCACCAGTAACTCCCAACAACATTAAACCCAAACCGTTATTTCCTTCCGGTAATTCTCCCCTATATTTTGGCCTTGCAAGGCTTTTAGCCCCATATAACGCAGCAATTTTACCTTCAACCTCATTTTCCAAACCATTTTTCAAAATATATTTCTCACAATTCTGATCAATGGCGGCATTTAAAAAATAACCCAGCAACATTGGGGCAGGACCGTTGATGGTCATACTCACCGAGGTGGTGGGACTACAAAGCTCAAATCCTGAATACAACTTTTTAGCGTCGTCCAAACAGCAGATAGACACCCCGGCGTTACCAATTTTCCCGTATATATCAGGTCTGTAGTCCGGATTTTGACCATACAGCGTTACCGAATCAAATGCAGTGGATAAACGTTTGGCCGGCAATCCCAAACTAACATAATGAAAGCGCCTATTGGTGCGTTCAGGACCACCTTCTCCCGCAAACATTCTTGTGGGATCTTCTTCTGTTCTTTTAAAAGGATAGAGTCCGGCCGTATAAGGAAATTCACCAGGTACATTTTCTTGGAGGATCCAACCCAAAATATCGCCCCATGCCCTGTATTTTGGAAGTGCTACCTTCGGAATATCGGTTTGGGAAAGAGATTTTGTATGGGTCTCCAATTTAATTTCCTTTCCCCTTACCTTATATTTAAAGGTTGGATCTTTGTACTGTTGAACCTTTTTTTCCCAATTTAGGATCAGTTCCCAGTTGTGGGAATCCAAATTCATTTTTACTTCATCGAACTCTTTGAACAAGAGTCCCAACAATTGTTTTTTGTCCTCAGGCAGGGACAACTCCAAAATTGCTTCCGTGTCCAATCCTCTCTTTTGTAGAAATAAATTAAAATCCACCTCGGAATCTACCTTGGATATAGCTTGTATGGTCTTAAAAACACCATATAACCGTTGGGCCAATTCCGCCTGTTGAAAGGACTTCCTATCATAGGCCCGATTGCTTTCGGCTATTTCTGATAAATAACGCGTTCGCGAAGGAGGTATAATATAAACCTTCCCATCATCCATATTTCCATTTTGGAACTGTGAATTAATGACCGTTCCGATTTTTGAAGCCAATTTATCCATTACGCTCAAATACAATCGGTTCATCCCAGGGTCATTGAATTGGGAGGCTATGGTTCCAAAGATAGGTAGCTCATCCTGATTCGCCTCCCAAAGACCATGGTTACGCACGTACTGCTTTTTCACGTCCCTTAGTGCATCGAGCGCCCCTCTTTTATCAAACTTATTAATAGCCACGACATCCGCAAAATCCAACATATCTATTTTTTCCAACTGGGTAGCGGCCCCAAATTCCGGTGTCATAACATATAAGGAAACATCACTATGTTCAATTATCTCCGTATCCGACTGACCAATCCCTGAAGTCTCCAAAATAATTAAATGAAAGCCAGCCACTTTTAAGACTTGAACTGCCTCGTCAACGTGTTTGGACAATGCCAAATTGGACTGCCTAGTAGCCAAAGATCTCATATAGACCCTAGAGTCGTTAATGGAATTCATACGGATTCGATCCCCCAACAATGCACCGCCCGTTTTCCTTTTGGACGGATCAACAGAGATGATTCCAATGGTCTTATCTGGGAAATCCAACAAAAATCTTCTTACCAGTTCATCTACCAAACTTGATTTTCCAGCACCTCCCGTCCCAGTTACACCAAGAACAGGCACTGCATTTTCCATTACATTCAAACCCGAAAATTCCCTTACAAAGTCCTCATGCCTATTTTCTGCCAAGGTAATGAGCCGTGCAATGGCATTTACGTTCCTTTCTTCCAATAATTGCACCACAGACCGGCCCTTGGGAATTTCCAAACAAGGAACAGGAAAATCACTTTGCTCCACCAAATCGTTTATCATCCCTTGTAGCCCCATGGTCCTACCATCATCTGGAGAATATATTCGAGTTATCCCATAATCCATTAATTCTTTGATCTCCGTAGGTAGAATTACCCCACCGCCGCCACCAAAAATTTTAATGTGGTCCGCACCCTTTTCCTGCAAAAGATCGTGCATATATTTAAAATACTCCATATGCCCACCCTGATACGAAGTTATGGCAATGGCGTTAACATCCTCCTGAATGGCACAATCAACCACCTCGGACACACTACGATCGTGGCCCAAATGAATTACTTCCACCCCAGTGGACTGAATAATACGCCGCATCATGTTAATAGCTGCATCGTGACCATCGAACAAAGAGGCAGCTGTTACTATACGAACTTTATTTTTAGGAATATATGGTGGCTTCTGCTTCATAAAAACAATTCTAATTTCCTTTTATCAATTTAATAAATTACCCCTATTCTCCCGAACCCTTCAAGGCGATTATTGAAAGATTTAAATTAATTAGGCGCTATTTTTTTAATAGACAAAAAAAGGACCATTATACGGGTGCAATTTAACAAAATAGCAAAAATTAGATTGATATAATTAGAATATTATAAAAATATCCCTCAACTAGAGTACTTCATTCCTAAAATCCTAATTTTGCCACCTAAAACAGTTAAACTTTGAAGACAACTATCCTTATTAATTGCCCCGACAAATCCGGAATTATCAGTTCGGTAACCGGATTTATACACAGAAAAGGTGGCAACATTATTTATATTGATCAGCACGTAGATAAAGAAGCGGGTGTGTTTTTCATGAGACTGGAAAGCGATTTTGAAAAGAACATTCCGGCCGTGAAAAATTTAAAACAAGAATTTGAAGAAGAATTGGCCGTACCCCATCAAATGGAGTGGAGTTTGTATTTGGGATCCGTAAAACCCAAAATGGCCCTTTTTGTTTCCAAATACAACCATTGTTTATACGATTTATTAAGCCGGTATAATTCAGGTGAACTAGAGGTTGAAATACCATTCATTTTAAGCAACCACAGTGATTTGGAATATGTGGCCAAACAATTCGATATTCCCTTTTTTCATGTACCTGTAACTAAAAGCACAAAAAGTGAGGCCGAAAATAGGCAATTGGCCCTACTGAAGGAATATCAAATAGATTTTATTGTATTGGCCAGATATATGCAAATTGTAAGTAGTAAGGTTATTGACCACTACCCCAATAAGATTATCAATATCCACCATTCCTTCCTCCCTGCCTTTGCCGGCGCAAAACCATACCATGCCGCTTTTGAGAGGGGTGTTAAAATTATAGGTGCCACCAGTCATTACGTTACCGAGGAATTGGATGCCGGCCCCATTATAGAGCAAGATGTTACCACAGTAACACATGCACACAGCATAAAGGACTTTATAACCAAGGGTAGGGATTTAGAAAAAATTGTACTATCCAGGGCCGTAAAGCTTCATATTAACAGGAAGACCATGGTATACAACAACAAAACCGTAATTTTCTCTTAACGCCAAGTACTAAATCCCAACAGTATAAGTTATAGGTATAACTTTAAAATTTTAAAATGAAAAAAATCTTATTAGCCGTAGTCCTATTTCAATTTATTGGATGTTCGGAATTACAACAGGTAGTCAACCAATTGCCCCAAGGAGGCACTTTGGGCAATGACGAAATTGCAAATGGATTAAAGGAAGCCCTTAATATGGGGATTGATAAACAGGTAAGTAAACTAACCCAAACCGATGGTTTTTTTGGGAACGAACTGGTAAAAATTATGCTTCCTGAGGAATTACAGAAAGTAGACAAGACCCTTAGGGACATTGGACTTTCCAACCTAGCTGATGAAGGCCTAAAAATACTGAACAGGGCTGCAGAGGACGCTGTTGGTGAAGCAACGCCCATATTTGTAAATGCCGTAAAGGGAATGACTTTTAACGACGCCAAAAACATTCTTTTGGGTTCGGACAATGCAGCAACCATATACCTTACCAATGCTACACAAACAGAACTCTACAATAAATTTAACCCGGTAATCAAAAATTCCTTTGAAAAAGTCGGGGCAGACAAAATTTGGAACAACCTAATTACGAGATACAACAGCATTCCTCTTACCAATAATGTAAATCCAGACCTAACAGATTACGTTACCCAAGAGGCCTTAAAAGGGGTATTTACGATGATTGCCGTTGAAGAAAAAGAAATAAGGAACAAGGTTTCCGCAAGAACAACAGATGTGTTGAAAAAGGTTTTTGCCCTACAGGATTAAAAATGAACAATTTATGGTCATTTTACACAATAAATCCAATTACTTTACGTTACACTTAAACAAGCACAGATTACAACCTTTTAGTTGCCTAAAATTGCAATACGAGTTATACCAAAAGAATTTGAGTTAGTATTTTTTGAGTTAGTTAGTTTAAAACCGGTGGGAGCACCGGTTTTTTTGTTGGTATACCAATCCATTCCCGCTGATCACCACATATATGTGGCCCCTGCAACAAGGTAGGATACAATTTCAGCCATTCCTAAAAGAAATGATTTACATTATTTTACCAAAAGATACCCAATTACCGTATCGTTAAAGAACTGGGGCTGCTCCACATTCACAACATGCCCACAGTTCTGGACCACTATCAGCTCCGCACTTTTATGATCCAGCACAATTTGTTGAATAGTAGGCAAGAACAAATAGTCCTCTGCCCCCATTACGTATAGGGTAGGTATTTTTATATCTACCGTTCTAAAAAAATGTAGCAATGGGTTAATCTCCGAGGTTAACTTAAACCATCGAATAAATTCCTTTTGGTACAATTTTTTAGCCTCTCGAACAAAAAGTAACCGCGATTCCTTATGGTTCTTATTGGGCATTATTACAAAAGCAAAAAACTTGTACAGCCATAAATAAGGGACTATAGATTTTAAAATAACACCTAGTCTCATCAATATTTGCGACCTGAGGTTCAATTTCATAATGGCCCCTCCCATAATCATGCTCTCTACCCGATGGGGGTGTTTTTCTGCCAAATTTCTAATCAAAATTGTGCCTAGGGAAATTCCAATAAAATGTGATTTTTCAATCTTTTCAAAATTGATCACCTCCAATATATCCTCGGTAATATTGTCAAAAGTATACTTGCTCTTAAAAGCGTCCTTTAGATGTACCTTAGAGTTCCCATGGCCCCTAAGATCCAATAGAAGTACATTAAAATGTTTTTTAAATTCCCTAAGCTGCTTGTACCAAATAGTAGAACTACCTCCTGCACCATGCACAAAAGTCACCCATTTTTTAGAGGTATCATGACTATGTATATTATAACTGATCAATATTCATTTTTTATAAATGTAGTGTTAATTCCAATACACTTGATGTGGACCAAAAAATTCAAAATACATTTTCCAACATTAACACAAGGTTAAAAAATAGACAAATTACCTGATTATTAGATAAATGCGCTTATTGACAGCCTCCCTCAAACCCTTATTCTAGTTATATTTGTTAGAAAAAAATTATATGGAAAATCAATATTGTAAAGTGGGTTCCGTATCCCCAATGACCAATGTTTCAAAAGAAATAAGTTTTTTGGAGCACCAATACCAAAGTTTCATGGACAAGGCTAGCAGCAAAAAATACTCCGATTCGAAACTTGCCGATTTTTTTGAATTGAAGGCCGCTAAGATCCAAAAAATCATTGAAACCTTAACGAATTAGGTAACTTAGCGTTTTTTAAGCTCCAAACTCATTTGCTGCTGCAATTCTTTTGCCTTTTCGGCAGAGGCCTGCGCAAAATTTTCTTGGTCCGAAGCATAAATAATTCCCCTGGATGAGTTCACCAAAAGACCTACATTATCACTCATTCCGTATTTGCACACTTCGACCAAACTGCCACCTTGTGCCCCTACACCTGGTACAAGAAGAAAACTATTTGGAATAATATTTCTTATTTCCGTTAAAAAAGTTGCCTTGGTAGCACCTACCACATACATTAGATTTTCAGAATTTTCATAGGTTTTGGAAATCTCCAGTACTTGTTTGTACAACTCCTTTCCTTCTACCATTTTTGTTTGAAAATCGAACGCTCCTTTGTTGGAAGTTAATGCCAACAATATGGTATGCTTATCCTTAAACGCCAAAAATGGCTCCACGGAATCCCTACCCATATAGGGGGCAATGGTTACAGAATCGAATCCCAAATCTTCAAAAAATGCTTTGGCATAACGGGTAGAGGTATTACCAATATCCCCACGTTTGGCATCTGCAATAGTAAATATTTCTGGATAATTGCTATTTAAGTAGTTGATGGTTTTTTCCAAGGCCTGCCATCCTTTTATTCCATAAGCCTCATAAAATGCAGTATTGGGCTTATAGGCCACACATAAATGGTGCGTTGCATCAATTATGGCCTTGTTAAAAGCAAAAATGGGATCTTCCTCTTGCAATAAGTGTTTTGGAACCTTATCCAAGTCCGTGTCCAACCCAATACAAAGAAAAGATTCCTTTTTTCGAATCTGTCCAACTAAAAAATCAGTGGTCATAGGAATTAAAAAATCTCAGAGGCTTCCTTTAGTTTCTCCGTATTCTCAACCAAACTTAATTCGTCTATAATACGTTGAATATCGCCGTTAATAATGTTTTGCAAGTCGTATAGCGTTAATCCGATCCTATGATCCGTTACCCTACCCTGTGGGTAATTATAAGTTCTAATTTTAGCCGAACGGTCACCACTACTTACCTGCGAATTTCTCTTGGCAGCATCTTCCTCCTGTTTTTTGGCCAATTCCATGTCATACAAACGGGAACGTAATACCCTAAATGCCTTTTCCTTGTTTTTGTGTTGTGATTTCTGATCTTGACACTGTGCCACCAAACCTGTTGGAATGTGGGTTAATCGTACTGCAGAATAGGTGGTGTTTACGGATTGACCTCCAGGCCCTGAGGAACAGAAAAAATCTATCCGCACGTCCTTGGGGTCTATCTGCACATCAAAATCCTCGGCCTCGGGAAGCACCATAACCGTGGCGGCACTGGTATGCACCCTTCCTTGGGTTTCGGTCTGAGGAACACGTTGAACACGGTGTACGCCCGCCTCAAACTTAAGAGTGCCATACACATCCTCGCCGGTAACCTCGAACTGAATTTCCTTATAGCCACCGCTTGTACCTTCACTTAGGTCAATGACATTTGTTTTCCATCCTTTGGACTCGCAATATTTGGTGTACATTCTAAAAAGATCGCCCGCAAAAATACTGGCTTCGTCCCCTCCGGTACCAGCTCTTACCTCTACCACTACGTTTTTGGAATCCTCCGGATCCTTTGGAATCAGCATCAATTTGATCTCCTCTTCCAATTTGGGCAATTTTTCCTTGGCCTCTTCCAACTGCATTTTGGCCATATCCACCATTTCGGGATCACTGCCATCGGCCAGAATCTCCTCTGCCTCGGATATATTATTGGTATACTCCAAATAAAGATCTCTCTTGTCTACAAGCTGTTTTAAATCCTTATATTCCTTGTTTAGTGCCACATAACGCTTTTGATCAGCTATAATATTAGGCTGAATTATAAGGTCCGAAACCTCATCAAAACGTTGCTTTACTATATTTAATTTATCTATCATATACAATCTACACTTGGACTGCGAATTTACGATAATTTTGTACATTTAACCATATCCTATTCAATAGATGAATTCTATTTTCAATTTTAGAACCTATGAATTGAGTTTCCGCTTTGCCAAACCTTACCTTTGGATATCCTTTCTTGTTACGGTTTTTATGGTATTTAGTGGGAGTGTTATTTTCAAGATATCCAACTTGAATGCCATGATACTAAGTTTCAAGATATTGTTCTATTTAGGGGTCTTCCTTTCGTATTTTGATATTGCCCAGCGAAAGCGATTGACATTTTATCAAAATTTTGGTTTGTCCAAAATAGTCCTTATCCTAATTTCACTTCTAATGGACATCGCCCTAACCCTAGTATTTATTAACCTCATCCGTTTATTTTGACCTTGGAAATTGACAGTGTTGAACTGGAGTTTGATGGAAAAAAGATCCTATACGGTATTTATATAAAATCCGAACGCGGAAAAGTTACAGGGATCCTTGGAAGAAATGGCTGCGGAAAAACTTCCTTGTTGAGAATTCTATTTGGGGATCTACAACCCAAATACAAGAATATCCGCAGTAACGGAAAGTGCCTTCCAAGACCTATGTATATGACCGGAAAAATAGGGTACCTACCCCAATATTCCCTTTTGCCGCGGCATTTAAATATAAAGCGTGCATTTGGATTGTTCAATGTTTCCTGGGAACAATTCATAAACCTCTTCGAGAGTTTTAGAGAATACGACAAGAGTAGGATCAATGATTTATCCAGTGGTGAAATTA
The DNA here is from genome assembly GCF_900129275.1 of Arenibacter palladensis. Classification (GTDB taxonomy): domain Bacteria; phylum Bacteroidota; class Bacteroidia; order Flavobacteriales; family Flavobacteriaceae; genus Arenibacter; species Arenibacter palladensis. The sequence goes on from NZ_FQUX01000009.1 coordinate 132,555, forward strand.
GGGTTATAGAAGCTTACTTGATACTTCTGTCCAAAAAGGAAATTATTCTTCTGGACGAGCCCTTTTCATTCATTGCACCAATATTTGTAGAGAAATTCAAGGCCCTTATCAGCCAGGTAAAGAAAAGGAGCATTATAATCCTGACCGATCATTTTTACAATGATATTTTAGATGTAAGCGATACGGTCTATCTTCTTAAAAACGGTTGTTCCAAAAAAATTGAGGATAAGACAGAACTAAAGAGCGAAGGCTATATTAATTAGGATTCAATTGAAAAGGATCCCACTACTTTTGTGCATTTTGTTGTTATCGTCCACAATGATTGCCTCGGTTCCCTTTAATTGATTTATCAATGCCATTCCCGAATCAACGCCAAGTACAAAAATAGCCGTGGCCAACGCATCTGACCATTCGGCGGTTTTGGAAAAGACCGATACACTATTTATTCCTGAAATTGGGTTTCCGGTCCGGGGATCAAGTATATGGGAATATTTCTTACCGTCAAATGTGATATATTTATCGTAACTCTCGGAAGTGGCTACAGAAGATTCCAAAACGGGTAGCCACGAAAATATCTTGTCCTTGCTCAGCGGATTTGCAATGCCGATCAACCACTTTTCCCCGGTAGCCTTGGTGCCCCATGTGGTAAGGTCACCGGATGCATTGATAACCCCTGCGCTAACCTGCTTTCCCACCAACAGTTCTTTGGCCTTATCGGCAGCATAACCCTTTGCTATACCGCCTAGACCGATCTTCATCCCTTTGAATTGTAGGAATACTGTATGATCTTCCTCGTTCAGGATAATTTTTTTATACCCCACCTTGCTTACGGATTGTTTAATTTCCTCCTTGGTAGGCTTATATTTCATGGAACCGTCAAACTGCCATATCTTATCCAAACCCGCAAATGTAATATCAAAAGCACCGTTGGTTATTTCGGAAATCTGATTGGCCCTTTCAATTAGCTTATACAGCTCCACACTAACCTTTACTGGCTTTATTCCGGCATTTTTATTGATTTTTGAAGTTTCGGATTCTTCGTCCCATGAAGATATCAGTTTTTCTATCCTTTTAATTTCCGAAACTGCCTCTTCAATATTTATATAGCCTATTTCCTCATTATCCGCTACTACGGTAATATCAAATTTATCGCCCATTAAGTTCACCGATCGCTGAACGGTAACGTAATTAAGCTCTTGGGCATGGCCCATAAGTACCATGCAAAATATTAATAGAGAAAATAAAGCCCTCACCCTAAGACAGAATTAAAAATGGAACTTTTTTTATCAGAGCCTAGAGTAAGCGTATTAGCATTAGAAAACCTAGATCCGTTCAATACAAACCAAAATACATTCATCATTACTTTACTTATTGACGCGAGATTTGTGACCGAATTCCCATTGCAAAAAGACTGCAAAGAAAATGGTACAGAGATGCAAAATAAACATCCGAAGAATGATTTTAAGGAAAATCCCATGCAAGCAAGTAGTTAAAAATCAGTTTGGATTATTCAAAGACACGAAGGATCTGCCCTTCTAATTCCGTATTAAATATTTTAAGGGGTTTGGCAACATCGTTACCGATATGGTTTAATGGGGTACCAGTCTGACTAAAGGTAGAACCATGGGTGGAGCACTTAAAATAACCTCCATTATCTGTTTTAAAACTTATCCCATCTGTCTGTTGATGACTACAGATTTGGCTTGCGGCCACAAATTCGCCTTCCAGGTTTTTAACCACGACCACATAATTCTTAATTATGAAATCGCCATTGTTTTGCAATTTGGCGCCTTCCGTTGAATTTAAATCAATAGTAAAATCCACGCCCGTTGGTACGGGTTTGGGATCTATAACTTCATCGCTATCCGATGAACAGCCATGTAAGCAGGGAAAAGTGAGGGCAAATGCCGCTCCGGTACCTAAAGTCCTTAAAAACTGCTTTCTTTCCATAACGTAATTTCTTTATAAAACAACGTAGGAAAAAGGGTATTCGTATACCTTAATACACAAAGGTGCCGTACTCGCTTTTAATTGTGAGTTTTTTAACAGAATTCCCTTCCACTCTACCCACAATTTGGGCTTCAACCCCAAAGCTCTCCGAAATGGCAATAAGGTCCTCCGCAATAGCGGGATTTACGTACAATTCCAATCTATGTCCACAATTAAAAACTTGGTACATCTCCTTCCAGTCGGTCCCCGACTGTTCTTGAATTAATTTGAACAAAGGAGGAACAGGAAATAGGTTGTCCTTTACAATATGAAGATTATCTACAAAATGAAGAATTTTGGTCTGTGCGCCTCCACTACAATGAACCATTCCATGAATATCGTTCGCAGAGTACTTACCAAGAATTTTTTTTACAATTGGAGCATAGGTACGGGTTGGGGATAACACCAATTTCCCTGCATCCAATGGGGCGTCGGGAACAGCATCGGTCAACTTCACAGTACCGGAATACACCAAATCTTCAGGCACAGCAGCATCATAACTTTCCGGATATTTTTCCGCCAGGTATTTGGCAAAAACATCATGCCTGGCAGAGGTAAGCCCATTGCTACCCATACCCCCGTTATATTCCTTTTCATAGCTGGCCTGCCCGGAGGAAGATAATCCAACAATTACATCTCCAGCTTCTATATTGGCATTATTGATCACCTCACTCCTTTTCAATCTTGCCGTTACCGTGGAATCAACGATTATGGTACGCACCAAATCCCCTACATCTGCCGTTTCCCCTCCAGTTGATCTTATCGTTATCCCATGTTTTTTCAAATCCTCGATCAATTCTTCAGTCCCATTTATGATGGCCGAAATGACTTCTCCAGGAATTAAATTTTTGTTTCTCCCTATGGTAGAAGACAACATAATATTGTCCGTTGCCCCAACACAAATAAGATCGTCCACATTCATGATCAGGGCATCTTGCGCTATTCCCTTCCATACAGCGATATCACCTGTCTCTTTCCAATACATGTAAGCCAAGGAGGATTTAGTACCCGCACCATCGGCATGCATCACCAAACAGTACTCTTCATCATTGGTGAGGTAGTCGGGCACAATTTTACAAAAAGCCTTGGGAAACAAGCCTTTATCAATATTTTTAATGGCATTGTGCACGTCTTCCTTGGAAGCGGAAACCCCTCTTTGATCGTATCTTTTGCTGTTGGATGAGCTCATGAATAAAAGTTTGCGACAAAAATAGAAGAATCCATAAAAAAAAGCCCACTAATCGTAGGCTTTTAATTCATAATTTAATAAATCTCACTATTATTTAATGAACAATAGTTCCCTATACTTGGTTAGGGGCCAATATTCATCACCTACCAATTGTTCCAATTTATCACAGTGGTAACGAATTTCATCAAAATAGGGCCGTACGTTATCGCAATAAGCAAAGGCCTTCTTGTTTATATCGGACATATTGTTGGCTTTCTTCCTTTCGTCTACCATAGCATCGGTCTTGATCTTGATAGCGCGGATATGTTCGGAAATACGCTCAACAATATCCAACTGACTTTCGGACATTTTCTTGTGGGCGGCACCATAAATTTCTTTTAGCCCTACCACATTTTTTATCAATTTATTCTGATACTCCACAGCGGCCGGTATAATATAGCTGTAGGCAAGCTCATTAAAGACCCTGCCTTCAATTTGAATATGAAGGATGTATTCTTCCAATTCCACCTCTTGTCGCACCCTGACCTCAATTTCGCTCATGACGTTCATTGACTTGAACAGTGCCAAACTTTCTTTGGAGGTAAGCACTTGCAGTGCCTTTGGGGTATTCTTATTATTGCTCAAACCACGGGATTTGGCCTCATTCTCCCAAATTTCGCTATAACCATCGCCCTCGAACCTTATTCTCTTGGAAGTTTTTATATATTCCCTAAGGACGTTAAAAATGGCCTCATCCTTTTTAAGACCTTTCTTGTCCACCAATTGGTCCACCTCCTTTTTGAAGGCCATAAGTTGCTTGGCCACAATGGTATTGAGTACCATCATAGGTTTGGCACAATTGGACTTGGAACCTACCCCCCTCATCTCAAACTTGTTTCCGGTAAATGCAAAAGGCGAGGTACGGTTACGATCGGTATTGTCCAGGAGAATTTCCGGAATCTTACCTACCACATTCAACTTCAATTCCGTTTTTTCCTCAGGGGACAATTTCCCTTTGGTTACCCCTTCCAGTTCATTCAACACCTCATTTAATTGTTCCCCTATAAAAATGGACAAGATGGCTGGAGGCGCCTCGTTGGCACCCAATCTATGATCGTTTCCGGCAGAAGCAATGGAAGAGCGCAATAATTCCTCATAATTATCCACCGCCTTTATCGTATTCACGAAAAAAGTTAAAAACTGAAGGTTTTTCATAGGTGTAGACCCAGGGCTAAGCAAGTTGACACCGGTATCCGTAGACAAAGACCAGTTGTTATGCTTGCCAGATCCATTTATACCCCTAAACGGTTTTTCATGAAAGAGCACTTTAAAGAAATGTTTATCGGCAATCTTTTCCATGACATCCATGAGCAATAGATTGTGATCTACGGCCAGATTGGTTTCCTCAAAGATAGGAGCCAGCTCAAATTGATTGGGGGCCACTTCATTATGTCTGGTTTTTACCGGAATCCCCAATTTGGTACATTCCTTTTCCAGATCTTTCATGAAATTCAAAACGCGATTTGGTATAACCCCAAAATAATGATCGTCCAATTGCTGGCCCTTTGCGGCGGATTGACCTACCAACGTACGACCGGCCAAGCTAATATCGGGTCGGGAAAAAGCCAATGACTTGTCTATTAAGAAATATTCCTGCTCCCAGCCCAAAGTGGCGTATACTTTGCTAACATTTTTATCAAAGAATTTGGCTACTGTAGTCGCGGCCTCATCCATGGCATTCAACGCCCTCAATAGCGGAGCTTTATTGTCCAAGGCTTCGCCGGTATAGGCCACAAAAACTGTTGGTATACATAGGGTGGTACCGTAAAGAAATGCCGGTGAAGTTGGATCCCAGGCCGTATAGCCCCTGGCCTCAAAAGTATTGCGTATTCCTCCATTTGGAAAACTGGAGGCATCCGACTCCTGCTGCACCAATTGACCACCACCGAACTTTTCCATTACCCGTCCTTCGGGTGAAAAATCAAAAAAAGCATCGTGTTTTTCAGCAGTGGTTCCTGTAAGAGGTTGAAACCAATGGGTGTAATGGGTTGCCCCCATGGATATAGCCCAAGTCTTCATCCCTTCCGCAACTTGGTCCGCAACTTTTCTGTCTATTTTAACACCCGATACCACAGCTGCCTTTACCCTATCATAAGCATCCTTGGTCAAGTATTGCAGCATACGTTCCTCATTGAACACGTTCATTCCAAAGTATTCCGAACGTCTGCCAAAGTCCTCTACATTTATTTCTGTTCTGGTATGACTACTGGCTATGGCCTTAAATCTTTGATTTGACATATTTTATTTTTTGACAAAAATAACAATTCATTAAAATAATCCACATAAAATACATATTTAATAATATACCCCCAAAAAAATAGGGGTCTCCAAAAAAATTTCAACATTATTGTCATTTAACCCACTAAAAAATGGCATATATGGTGAAAATTATTATTTTTGTCTGCGTTAATAATAAAAATCAACAATACATATTATGAGCAAGTCTAAATTAGAATACATTTGGTTGGACGGGTACGAGCCCACACAAAACATGAGGAGTAAAACTAAGGTTGAGGATGACTTCAGTGGTAAACTGGAAGATTGCCCAATCTGGTCTTTTGATGGAAGTTCAACCCGCCAGGCGGAAGGAGGATCTTCTGACTGTGTGTTAAAGCCCGTAGCAATTTATCCTGACCCACATCGCATCAATGGTTACTTAGTAATGACCGAGGTCATGAATGCTGATGGTACCCCACACGTGTCTAACGGTAGGGCTACCATTGAAGATGAAGACAATGATTTCTGGTTTGGATTTGAGCAAGAATATTTCATTATGGACACCAGAACGGAACTTCCTTTAGGATTCCCTAGAGGTGGATATCCCAAACCACAAGGTATGTACTACTGTTCTGTTGGTGGTCTAAATACCCATGGTCGTGACTTGGTAGAAGAGCATGCAGATGCCTGTATCGCCGCCGGTCTAAACTTTGAGGGAATTAACCAAGAAGTTGCTTGTGGACAGTGGGAATTCCAGTTATTTGCCAAAGGTGCCAAAAAAGCAGGTGACGAAATTTGGGTTGCAAGATATCTATTGGACAGATTAACCGAAAAACACGGTTACTATATAGAATACCACCCAAAACCTCTTGGTGATACCGATTGGAATGGTTCAGGTATGCACGCTAACTTCTCCAATACTACTTTGAGAACCTGTGGTTCTAGGGAAGTTTACGAAAAGATATGTGAGGCCTTCCGTCCAGTTGTAAAAGAGCACATTGCCGTTTATGGTGAATTTAACGAACAACGTTTGACAGGAAAGCACGAAACAGCTTCTATCAATGACTTTAGCTATGGTATTTCCGATAGGGGTGCCTCTATTAGAATTCCAATCATTACAGTACAAAAAGGCTGGAAAGGTTGGTTGGAAGATAGAAGACCGGCTTCCAATGGTGATCCATACAAAATAGCAGGAAGAATCGTTAAAACGGTTAAATCTGTTAAAATATAAAGAGTAAAAAAATAATTGTTGATTATTTTTACCGACCGTTCCTTTTGAGAAAGAGGGGCGGTTTTTTTTATTTGCATTATTTTATGATGGCCCCTTCGTTACGCAGTGGAGTGTTCATCCAAAAATCATGGTAGTTATCAGGTTTAATAATGGGTTGATCCTGGAAAATGGGCCAATTTTTACCCATATAAAGATGCTTGTCAGGATATTGCACTACCGGTTTTCGTTGCTGAACAAAAAATTCCCTGAATTGCATTAAGGAATACGTCTCGGAGTAATCCAACTTGTTCCCATCCATATCTATAATGTTATCCATGACTATCCGAAAATCATCTTTGGCTATTTCTCCTGGTTCCTTATAAAAAATCTCCAAGGCCTGATCTCCAAGGTTCATCTTGGGATACAACTGTACGGTTACACTATCTGCAAGAACAACCTTCTCAACATCTATTCCCTTACCCTTATAACTAATATTGTAATTTTTATCCTTAAGTACCCTAAAATGCAAGGGAACCCTGTTGAATGCAATTTCAAATCGCTGGTTTTCAAAGTCTATAAGCACATCCTTTACCGTAAAAACCGGTGGCACCTTTACCTCAAATTTATTGCTAAAGGAAATATAACTGGGAAACATTTTATGGTCCTCTTTCTTGTATTCCACAACGGTTCTATAAAGTAACCTATCTTCAATCCTCTTACTAGTCTTACTTATTTTCCTAGTTCCCAGCAAGGCGTCATAAGTAGCGTATTCCAATTTAACGATTTCAAAATTATCCTTGGAAATATAAATCTTGCCACGTACCATTATCCTTCTATTGTGTTTGTAAATATCTATTACGTACAATGGCAAACCGTCCAACGAGGTATCGTCCTCAATTGTAAAATCATGGTTCTTAACAAAATCAGTATCCAAGTGATCTACGTAGGAATAGGAGAAGGTGTTATAATTCCTAATGGCATCCATGATGCGCAATATTACAAATTCATTGCCACCATAGCTATTCAAATAAGCCCTAGGGATGGTCTTGGTCTTATATTCGCCATAATCATATAGTCTTTCACTCAAGGAATCTATTGGAAAGTTCGTATTTCTCGAGTACTCGTATATCCTTGTATTGGATTCCTCATAATCCAAAGTCCCGAAACCCTTGTCAAAAACCTCAACAATTGCCTCATTTAAATTGGTATAGCCTCCAGATTTCCATTGGTAATCCCTGTAATACCCAACGTAGGACTGTGGATTAAAGGGATAATTTAGCGGGATTTTTTCTATGGCCTTGGCAATAATGTCTTCGGCCGTTACGGGCTTATCTTTGTCATTTCCCGCATTTCTGTCTCTTCTACTTTTCTTGGATGCACTTAGGGTAACCTCCTCCAATTGGACCAGCATAGGATTTAAGTATAATTGATTTATATCCTTGGGCCTTAAACTGCTAATCACTATTTCCTTGGAGTCATATCCCATGGAGGAAATATGCAAGGTATCGTTCAACTCCCTAAATTTCAGCGGAACCCTAAAACTGCCATCATTATTGGAAATAACACCCACCGCCCTATTCTTGACCCTAATACTGGCAAAAGATATGGGTTCCAAGGTTTCGGAATCGAGAAGAACACCGCTAACAAATTGATTTTCTTGGCTATGTACCGTGGCAAAGGCCAAAAAAAAGAAAGCAATAATATTATGACCAAACCTTCCCATAATCTAATTATACTAACTTCCTTAGCTTATTGTTAAATATACGAATAGCACGTAAACCGCTAGAAGGATTACACCGTCCTTCCATCCCAACCTAAGCCCTTTAGGTAAAAACACTAGGGGAAGGATTAAAAAGGATGTACCCAACATCCAAAAAATATCGTTGGTCAGCAAGCCCTGATCCAACACTTTAATAGGTGTAATCATTGATGTAATACCCAAAACAGCCAAAAGATTAAAAATATTCGACCCGATTAGATTTCCCAATGATATGGCCTTTTCTTTCTTAATTACGGCAATGACTGAGGCGGCCAATTCCGGAATACTGGTCCCAATTGATACTACGGTTACTGCAATTACCCGCTCACTAACACCATAAAAAGTAGCTAGCCCTACGGCACCCTTAATCAATAGCTCTGAACCTCCCCAAAGGGCAAGCCCTCCCAGTCCCAAAAATAGCACCGTCTTATATAAAGGCAGCGGCACATCATCCTCAGGCAATTCATCAACAACCGCAGTTTTCTGAAAACGCAATAGATATACCAAGAAAATAAAGAGTACGACCACCATGACAAAGCCCTCATATCTTTGCAATTCGCCATCAAAATAAATAAAAATGAAGAATAAAAAGGAGGCCAACATCATAACCGGCCAATCCGTAGTATAAAAACTCTTTCTAACCTCAATGCTGCCCAAAATGATGGTTATTGCCAGTACCAAACCTAGATTGGCAATATTGGACCCCACAACATTGCCCAACGCCAAATCGGGAAATCCTTCCAAAGCGGCATTTACACTAACAATCAACTCGGGTGCGGAAGTTGCAAAGGAAACCACCGTCATACCTATAACAATCTTTGGTATATTTAGTTTTAACGACAAGGCCACTGCCGCCTTCAAAAGCCAATTCCCCCCTGCAATCAACAATACTAGTCCTAAGACAATAAGAAATATATCCAGCATCAAAATGTTTTCCCACAAATATAACCAAGAATCCGACTTTTTTTCAACATCACAAGAAACCCCTACTTTTAATCACCTATAGCCCAAGGTCCAAAATTTTACATGTCATTATTTTGCATAAAGACCCGGACAATTCTTAATACACTTATAAAATATAATACATTCAATTCCTACCTTCTCATACCCAATTTAAGAGCTTTGGTTTAACGCATGCCAACTCGGTATGTGCCCAATTTAAAAATAGATTTTTCTCACAATGCCATATATTATTAAATTGTATCTTTGCGCGCATGAATTTAGAGATTATAAAGGCAATTAAGGGCTTATTGGACATCCCTCAGAAAATTGTAATTATACCGCACAAAAATCCGGACGGGGACGCTATTGGTTCTACTTTGGGGCTATGGCACTTTCTGAAAGGCAAAGGTCAGGATGCTACCATCATTGTTCCCAATGATTTTCCCAAATTTTTAAAATGGATGCCGGGCAGCGAGCAAATAGTCAATTTTGAAAGAGACTCCTCGGTAGCCAAATCCTTAATTAACAAGGCTTCCGTAATATTTACTTTAGATTTCAATCACTTAGGAAGGATAGGGCAACTGCAACCACTTTTGGAAAATTCTTCAGCTACATTTGTAATGATAGACCATCATCAGGAACCTGACGATTATGCCAAAATTATGTACTCAGACGTTAGCATGAGCTCTACCTGTGAAATGGTTTTTAATGTAATTGAAGGTCTTGACGAATTGGAAAGCATTACCCCAGAACTTGCAATTTCCTTATACACCGGTATTATGACCGATACCGGATCCTTTAAATATTCTTCCACCACCAGCCGGACACATTTGGTTGTTGCCAAATTAATAGAGAGAGGTGCCAAAAATACGGAAGCACATAACAAGGTCTATGATACCAACACCCCAAGTAGATTGCATCTTTTGGGTTGCGCTTTAAAAAACATGGTTATCCTAGAGGAATATCATACGGCATTCATCACTTTATCACAAGACGAATTGGATACCTACGATTACAAAAAGGGGGATACGGAAGGATTTGTAAATTACGGTCTAACCTTGGAAGGAATTGTCTTCGCCGTTATTTTCATTGAAAACCGGGAGGAAGGAATCGTCAAGATCTCCTTTAGATCGGAAGGTGATTTTTCCGTAAATGAATTCGCTAGAGCCCATTTTAATGGAGGTGGACATACAAATGCGGCAGGTGGACGAAGCGATGTTTCCATAGAAGAAACCATAAGCCTATTCAAGTCCTTACTACCACAATATAAAGATGATCTAAACGCATGAAAAACCTAATATTTCTTTTGCTTATTATCGCCTTTTTTAGCTGCAATGGACCTGAACCGCGAAAGCCGGTCAAAGTTAAAACCGGAAGTATTTTACAAAAGTCGGTGGAAAGGAATAAGGACCTATTGGCAAAGGAAGAAAAACAAATCATGGAAATCATTAAAAATGACTCCTTGAACACCTATTTCTCCAGCGGAATCGGCTCGTGGTACCATTATATTAGCAAGAGCGACCAGACCGATTACTACCCTAAAACAGATGACCTGGTTACATTGCAGTACAATGTTATGACTTTCAACAATGACACCATATACTCCACAGAGGATATAGGCACCATAACCTATAAGGTAGACAAACAGGACCTTTTCCCCGGCTTAAGAAATAGCGTAAAACTCTTAAAAGAGAAGGAAAGCGCAACATTTTTGTTCCCCTCCTCCCTATCTTACGGATATCACGGTGACAATAATAAAATTGGGGTAAATGTCCCTATTAAATCCACCATTACCATTTTAAATATAGATAAACAAAAAGAAAACAATTAAAATTAATTACAATGAAGAACATTTATTTATTATTGGCAGTAGTATCCATAGCATTTTCCAGCTGTAAGTCCAGTAAGCATGCTGATTTGGGAGATGGTATTTTTGCGGATATTACCACCACCAAAGGTGAAATCCTCCTTAAGTTGGAGTACCAAAAGACCCCTTTGACCGTTGCCAATTTTATATCCCTGGCCGAAGGAAACAATCCTTTTGTTACCGACAGCCTAAAGGGCAAAAAATATTATGATGGTATCATCTTTCATAGAATTATAAAGGACTTTATGATTCAAGGTGGAGATCCAACAGGAACGGGCATGGGAAATCCTGGATATAAATTTAAGGATGAATTTAACGATTCCCTTACACACAATAAGGCCGGTATTCTATCCATGGCCAATTCCGGACCTACCACCAACGGAAGTCAGTTTTTCATTACCCATAAAGAAACTCCCTTTCTAAACGGTAGACACACTGTTTTTGGCGAGGTTGTTAAAGGTATGGATATCGTTGATTCCATTGCCAATGTTAAAACTGCGGAAGGCGACAGACCGGTTACGGATGTGGTTATGAACACTGTAGAAATTATCAGAAACGGTAAGGAAGCCAAAAAATTCGATGCCGTAAAAGTAATGAGCGATTACTTTGCCGAGGAAGAGGAAAGGCTCAAGGCAATGGAGAAAATGAAGACCGATTTCGTGGCCCAAATTACAGCGGAGGAAAGCAAGGCAGAAGAGCTTCCATCCGGGCTTAAAATACTTACCCTAGCAGAGGGCGATGGAGAAAAACCCAAAGTAGGGCAAAAGGTAAATGTGTTGTACGCAGGATATTTATCGGACGGATCACTTTTTGACAGCAACTACGAAGAGATCGCTAAAAAATATGGCGTTTATCAGGAGGCCAGAAAACAAGGTAGAGGTTACGAAGCCATTCCAATGGACTACAGCCCTGAAGCGAGGATAATTCCAGGCTTTAAGGAAGGTCTTATGCAAATGAAGGTCGGGGATAAGGTTCGTTTATTTATACCATCCCATTTAGGATATGGTGAAGCTGGCTACGGTCCTATTCCCCCAGATGCCAAATTGGTTTTTGATCTGGAAATTACTGGAATAGCCCAATAATAATATTCCAAAAGTTAAAAAATCCTAGTTGGTCTCTATATTGAAGATCAACTAGGATTTTTTTTATTACTTATTTCGTTATGCAAATACGGCTACCAACAAAAACGCATCCAGTCCTGAGAAGCATTTCCCCTTCTGACCAAACCTAGGAGGACATCCTATTTCCAGTTTTGCGATTTAAGTTTTAAGGTAGCCTTTAATATATCTTTCTGGGAAATTTGTCCCACCAACTTTCCATTTTCCACTATTGGAAAACGTCTTCGCTTTTCGTTCAAAAACTTATTGGCCGCATCAAAAATATTCATATTGCCGTCAATGGTTTCCACATTCTTTATCATGTGTCCTTCCACCGTCAAATTGGAGCTCGGTAGATTGTGGTACCTATTTTCACTTATGTGCTTAATACAATCCCCCTCAGAAATCATCCCGACCAATTCATTCCTATCATTCACCACCGGACCACCAGAAATTTTATACTTCAATAAGGCCACGATTACTTCTTCTACAGATTGTTCTGGTTTAAAAGTAATCAGTTTTTTGGTCATATAGTCGCATACCCTAAGTGGTGCTTCTTCACTGGGTTGTTGAACTCTAGGCCCCTGAAAACTTTTAATTCCCATTATTGATATCTTTTGACTCTTTTAAATATAAGAAATTTAATCATGTAATCCTAAAAAAAAAAATCCTCCATCTAGAAAAGATGGAGGATTTTTATATCAAGCTATATAATTGTTTTACAGACCTGTACATCTTAAAACCTATGCAGCTTTCAGGCCATAGGCCAACTACTTTTTTGGAATTTCCAAAAGTATTTCCAAAATGAATTTCCAAAATTTTTGCAGGGAAGATATGCTGGCACGTTCATCGGGAGAATGGGCACCTTTTATAGTTGGTCCAAAACTTATCATGTCTACTCCAGGATAATTCTTTCCCAAAATTCCACATTCCAAACCTGCGTGACAGGCAACTACTCTGGGCTGCTCATTAAAAAGCTCCCTATATTTTGTACGTAACAGTTCCAGGATAGCCCCATCAGGATTGGGATTCCAACCAGGATATTCCCCACTTAAAACTACTTCATACCCAGCCTTTTCAAAATTGCTCTGTAGGTTTTTAGCCAATTCCATTTTACCGGCCTCTACGGATGACCGGGTTAGACATGCAATCTTTATCTGGCCATCTCCGACCTCCACCCTTGCAATATTATTGGATGTCTCCACCAAGTCTATCATGGTTTTGCTCATGGCATGGACCCCATTAAGAGCATTCTTAATAGCTTCCGTTAGTGCCAACTGGTCCTTGGCTTCCATAACCATTTGTGAAAGAGGTGCAGGTTCGCAAAAAATAACAAGATTAGGCTCGGTCGCCGCAAACTCCTTTTTTAAATTACTTGCCCAATCTTTAAACAAAGTTTCCAATTCTTTGGAGTCCGATACTTTTACCGCAACCAAAGCAGTGCTTTCCCTAGGAATTGCATTTCGCAATCCTCCACCATCAATTTTAGAAATCCTTAAACCAAGTTGCTCATGCCCCATGATCAATAAATCATTCATGATCTTATTGGCATTACCCAGTCCTAAATGTATATCCATTCCACTATGGCCTCCAGAGAGACCTTTTACCACTATTTTATAGGCAGCAAAGCCTTCGTCCAAGGGAATCTCCCTATAAACTCCCTTCGCAGTAATGTCTATTCCTCCGGCACATCCAATATCAATTTCATCGTCATCCTCTGTATCCAGATTCAACAAAATATCCCCTTCCAAAAGTCCTCCCTGTAATCCCTTGGCCCCTGTCATTCCAGTTTCTTCGTCTATGGTAAATAGAGCTTCCAAAGGAGGATGGGAAATATCCTTGCTCTCCAACAATGCCATTATGGTAGCTACCCCCAGACCGTTATCGGCCCCCAAGGTGGTACCTTTTGCTTTTACCCAATCTCCGTCAACATACATCTCTATACCCTGGGTGCTAAAATCGAAATCCGTATCAGCATTTTTTTGGTGTACCATATCCAAATGCGACTGTAGAATTACGGTTTTCCTATCTTCCATACCCACCGATGCAGGCTTCTTAATTATTACATTTCCCACAGCGTCCTTGGTGGTTTCAAGACCAAGCGACCTACCAAAGTCCATCATAAATTCTATTACTCGCTCCTCATGTTTGGATGGTCTTGGAACAGCATTTAAATCGGCAAATTTATTCCAGATATTTTTAGGCTCTAAAACTCTTATTTCCTTATTCATATTTATAAATTATGAAGTCAAAAATACAGATAGAAAAACAACCATGCTAGATTATTGGCTATTTTTGACCCGATGAATACTAAAATTAAAAATCTTATCGCCCTTTTATTGGTCCCTCAAATAATCTTGGTAAAATGGCTTGGGCAATACCCTGAATTTATAGAAACCTATTACAGCAAAGGTATATACCCTTATATTTCCGGATTTTGGCGTATTTTAATGGGATGGATCCCTTTTTCCGTAGGTGACATTCTTTATGCACTTCTAATTATCTTGGGAGTGCGCTATATCCTCGTGAATAGAATGGCCATTAAAAACAAACTATGGGGGTTTATGCGGGATGTAGCTATGGTCTTGTCCGTTGCTTATTTTACATTTCATCTCTTGTGGGGATTAAATTATTACAGGCAACCGCTTTCGCAATCCCTGCAACTTGGCGATAAACACAGCCAAGAAGACCTGGTAGATTTTGTGGAACAACTGGTGCTTAAAACCAATGAAATCCAATTCAAGATAACCGCCGACACCAGTAAAATAGTTCAAGTCCCCTATACCAAGAAAGAAATTATGGGCCGCACCCTGGAAGGCTACCAATCCCTAAAAAACAAAATTCCCCTTTTTACCTACCACCATCCCAGCTTAAAAAAATCCATATTCAGCATCCCTTTGAGTTATATGGGTTATGGCGGTTATTTAAACCCTTTCACCAATGAAGCCCAGGCAAATAGTGAACTTCCCAATTTCAGATTTCCTGTTATATGTGGCCACGAGATAGGCCACCAATTGGGGTTTTCCGCAGAAAATGAAACCAATTTTATTGGTTATTTGGCAACCGTGAGCAATGAGGATATCTATTTTAAATATTCCGCATATGCTTACGCCCTAAGCTATTGCCTTAATGATCTTGCGAATCACGACCAAGAGGAGTTTAAACACCAGTACAACAAACTGAATCCAGGAGTAAAAAAGAATTATAAAGAAATTGCCGAATTTTGGGAGGCACATGAAAATCCGACCGAGCCTATTTTTAAATCTATATTCAATACTTTTTTAAAGGCCAACAGTCAGAAGGAAGGAATAAAAAGCTACAATGCCGTGGTGACCCTATTGGTAAACTATTACCGCGACAATCCAATCTAATGGACATGTTATAACCGTTTGCCACCCCGTTGTTCCATAATGGTCAATGCATAGCAGAATTTTTTGTTTATCTTCAAAATCCAGGACTGATTTTTACGGTATAATAAGTCTAAATCCTATTGATATTCTTATGGGATATATTATTTTTAAACCCATTTTAATAAAGAATACATTGATATATGAGAATACGATTTTATGTACTTGTTTCACTTTTTTACGGGTTAACGCTATCGGCCCAAGACTACTTTCCGAAAAATGATGGCGTAAAGGCGGAGAACAACAATTTTACGACTTTCATCAATGCCAAGATCCATATAACCCCGACCAAAGTATTGGACAAGGGGATATTGCTTATTCAGAAGGGAAAAGTAATAGAGGCTGGAAAGACTGTACAACTTCCCAAAAACACAGTATTGATAGATCTAAAGGGAAAATCCATATATCCCTCATTCATTGATATCTATTCAGATTTTGGGGTAGACATACCCAAAGCAGCAGCTTCAGGGGGGCGATCGGCACAATATGAACCCTCTAGGGAAGGTTTTTACTGGAACGACCATATAATGCCGGAAAACAATGCAATTTCCAGATTCAACTACGACAGTAAAAAAGCAAAGGAATTAAGGGAAGCAGGATTTGGGGTTGTAAACACCCATATACAGGATGGAATTGCCCGTGGAAACGGCGCCTTAATTTCATTGAACGAATTTGGCAATGATTCTGATAGGGTATTGGCAGATAAATCGGCACAATACTTTTCGGTGACCAAAAGCGTTGCCAAAAGACAAGCCTATCCCACTTCTTTAATGGGCACCTTGGCATTGTTGAGGCAAATGTACTTTGATGCAGATTGGTACGCCAAAGGCAATGTAACCACCAAGGATCTTTCCTTAGAGGCGCTGAACGCCAACAAAGGTCTAGTTCAAATATTCGAAGCCAAGGACAAGGACAACGTATTAAGGGCAGATAAGATCGGGGATATGTTCAACATTAATTACACCATACTTGCAGGAGGAAATGAATTTGAAAGCGTAGCGGAAATCAAAGCTACCAATGCCACCTTGATCGTTCCAATTAACTTCCCGGATCCTTATGACGTTTCCGACCCATATTTGGCAGATTACGTAAGCCTGGAAGATATGCGCTTCTGGAACCAGGCACCTACAAACCCCAAAGTCCTTGAAGAAAACAACATAACTTTTGGACTTACACTCCATGACCAAAAATCTACCTCCGCCTTCAGAAATAATTTATTAAAGGCTATTGAGTATGGCTTATCAAAAACAAAGGCTTTGGAGGCGCTCACCACGATTCCCGCACAGATTTTGGGCAAATCCAATACAATCGGTTCCTTACTAAACGGTAGTCAAGCTAATTTTTTAATTACTTCAGGGGATATTTTTGACAAGGGAACTGTTCTCTATGAAAATTGGGTACAGGGCCAAAAGCATATTATCCATGACAAGCAACTTAAGGATATCCGTGGAAACTACAATTTAATTGCCGGGGAAAAGATGTTCCAATTATCAATTACCGGAGAGACGGACAAACCTAAGGTGGAGGTAAAAGAAGGAGAGGAGAAATTGACTTCCAAAATTAATTACGACGATAATTGGCTTACACTCTCCTTTAATAACAAAGATGGTGACCAAGCATTTAGGTTATCTGCAATGGTAGCATCCAGCTCAGATAATCTTGTAGGTAAACTTTTGTTGCCCGATGGTACCGAAACCACCTTTAACGCTATAATGACCTCAGCATTTTCCGAAAAAGAAAAAGACGTTACCCAGAAAAAACCAGTGGTAGTACCCATTGCATTTCCCAACATTGGCTACGGCTATTCCGAGCAACCCAAACCAGAATCCATCCTGTTCAAAAATGCCACGGTTTGGACCAGTGAGGATGTAGGTATTATGGAAAATACAGACGTACTTGTTAAAAACGGCAAAATTGCCAAAATAGGCAAAGACCTAAAACCCAGTGGGGCAACGGTGGTAGACGCCACAGGAAAACACTTGACCGCTGGTATAATTGATGAACATACGCATATTGCTGCTTTGTCCATTAATGAATCCGGTCAGAATTCCTCTGCAGAGGTAAAAATGGAAGATGTGGTAGACCCCAAACACATTGGAATTTATCGTGATTTAGCAGGTGGTGTAACTTCTGCCCAACTACTGCACGGTTCTGCCAATCCTATTGGCGGACGGTCGGCTATCCTAAAATTAAAATGGGGTGCCAGTGCAGAGAGGATGATTTATTACAACTCTCCCAAATTTATAAAGTTTGCCCTTGGTGAAAACGTAAAACAATCCAACTGGAACAGTTTTAGCAGATTTCCACAGACCAGAATGGGAGTGGAACAAACGTTTATCAATTATTTCCAAAGGGCTAAAGAATATGATCTCAAGAAAAAAAGTGGGCAGCCCTACAGGTTTGACGAAGAGATGGAAACCTTGGCGGAAATAATTAATGGGGAACGTTTTATAAGCTGTCATTCCTATGTTCAAAGCGAAATTAACATGCTTATGAAAGTGGCAGAAAAATTCAACTTTAAAGTTAACACCTTCACCCATATATTGGAAGGCTATAAAGTTGCCGATAAAATGGCCGAACATGGTGTAGGGGCATCCACCTTTAGTGATTGGTGGGCCTATAAGTACGAAGTAAACGATGCCATCCCCTACAATGCGGCCATCATGCAGAGCCAAGGCATTACCGTTGCCATAAACAGTGATGACGCAGAAATGTCCAGACGTTTAAACCAGGAAGCTGCCAAGACTGTTAAATATGGTGGGATGACCGAGCTGGAAGCCTGGAAAATGGTTACTATAAACCCAGCCAAGCTTTTGCATATAGATGATAGGGTGGGAAGTATCAAGGAAGGAAAAGACGCGGATCTGGTACTTTGGAACAACAACCCCCTATCCGTTTATGCCATGGTGGAAAAAACTATAATTGAGGGAGCTGTATATTTCGATCTGGAAAAAGACAAGCAACAAAGGGAAGCCATAAAAAAAGAAAAGGCCCTACTAATCAACCTTATGCTTAAAGAAAAGGACAACGGCAGCCCTACCCAGGAACCGAAGAAAAAAAACCAAGAGGAATTGCATTGTGACAGCCTTTAAAATAAAAATTAAGATGAAAAATATAAGAAACGCAATAGCACTTGTTCTGTTGTCATTTGCCATTAAAGGAACCGCACAACAAACTCCCGCCAGCGCACAGAAGGAAGCCATAAGTATTGAAGGCGTTGTAGCCCACTTGGGTAACGGTGAAGTTATAGAGAACTCCCTTATCATGTTCGAGGGTGGAAAAATTTCTTTTGTAGGTGATGCCAAGACCAGAATTGCCAGAAAGGGAACTATTATAAAGGCCGATGGGAAACATGTCTACCCTGGCTTCATTGTCACCTGTGCTTCCTTGGGGTTGATAGAGGTAGATGCTGTTAGGGCCTCCAATGACAAGGATGAAATTGGGGAAATAATACCCCATGTTAGAAGCCTAATCGCCTATAATGCCGAATCCAAAGTTGTGGAAAGTATGCGTCCCAACGGAGTACTCCTGGGACAAATATCGCCTAAAGGGGGCACTATTTCAGGAACATCATCCGTTATGCAGTTCGATGCCTGGAACTGGGAAGATGCAGTGGTAAAGGCCGATGACGGCATACATTTATCTTGGCCAAACGGATTTAAAAGAAGTCCTTCTTCCGAAAGCCAGGACCGTAGGCATAAACCCAATGAAAACTACACAAAGGAGAAGGATAAAATAATTAGCTTTTTTAAAAATGCCCAAGCCTATGGTAACAGTCCGGCGCCAGAAATCAATCCGGCATTTGAGGCTACCCAAGGCTTGTTCAATGGTACACAAAAGCTTTATGTGTATGCTGATGGTGAAAAGGAAATATTGGACGCCATTACCAACATCAAAAATTTAGGGATACAGGAAGTTGTGTTGGTTGGGGGTTATCACGCCAACAAAATCACTGATTTCTTAAAACAGCATCAAATATCCGTACTGGTAAGGGCTCCCCACAACTTGCCGTCTTCTGAGGACGATGACTATGACCTCCCCTACAAACTGCCCAAAATACTATCCGATAGCGGAATATTGGTAGCTATGCAAAACACGGATGCTAAAAATTTTCAAAATAGAAACCTGCCGTTTTATGCCGGACAGCTAGTTCAACAAGGACTTGCCAAAGAAAAAGCACTGCAATTGATCACACAAAATCCGGCGAAAATCTTGGGAATTGACCAAGATTACGGAACCTTGGAAGTAGGTAAAAGTGCCACACTGTTTATTTCTGAAGGCGACGCACTGGATATGCGGACCAACCAATTGAGTAGAGCCTTTATTGACGGAAGGGACATTTCATTGGAAACCCACCAAACGGAGTTATGGAAAAGATACATGGAAAAATACAACGGTAAATAGTCAAAGGTTATCAAAAACAAAAAAAGGGGCTGGAAAACTATTTGTTTCCAACCCCTTTTCCTATTTAAAGAGTACTACTTCTGTACCTTTCCTTCAACAAATATCCCGTTTTCGGGCTTCTCAAAGAAACTTGCCGGTTTGGCATCTTCACTAAATTCAATTCCCTCATACACTACTGGTTTTCGAGGCTCCTTAATCGTGCGCCTCTCCGAACTGTACCAAGTCAATTCCTTGGGCACCTTAAGGCCGTTTACATCCGCCCAATCATGATACCCTATCCAACTTACTTTATCTGAACGCTCTCCACTTCTGTAGCTGACCGTATAACCAAGCCATGCCATTTTAAAAGTTTGGGGGTCATAATGCAAAAAGTATTCATCTTTATAGGAGGTGCCGACTCCTGATTTGAAACTTACGGCAATACCGGGATAATTGACACCCTCATATACCAAATCCTCAGTTTCACCATAAACAATTCCATCATCACCCAATATAAAAGGCATATTGAAAAAATAAGACCTAAGGTTGTGATAAAATACAGGATCTCCTTTAAACGCTTTTTCTTCGTTCAACAGCCATACCTTTTCACCATCAAACCCAAGGGAATAAGCTGGTCCGTCCACCCTATCCATTCTGGTTTGTAAATCCATAGTATGCAGTTCCTCTCCCAATTTGAAGATCAAAGTCCTCTGATCTTTCCAATTTGCCAACCCCCCATGGGCCTCAAAAACCTTTGTTAACGGTTCTGGATATCGTTCCAGGTCAACCCTTGTTTCTGTCTTGGGCTCTGCCAATTCCACTTCAATTCCCTTTGAGTTCTTTTCCATTTTACAGGATAGCGTACTAGCCAATAGCACAACTGCAATTACATATTTCATCTTACTTATTTTAGTTGCCCCATTGGTCGTAAAACCATAATTAAGTTAACATAATATATTATTTTTGCACAAATGAGCTATATAAAAGAGATAAGCAGTATTCACAACCCCTTGGTAAGGAGTACAATATCTTTAAAGGAAAAATCCCGGGAACGAAAAAAAAATGGGCTTTTTGTTATTGAAGGCATCAAAGAGCTGCAACTCGCCATTAAGGGACAGTATACCTTAAAGGCCATTCTTTTCTTTCCAGAACTGGTGCCTAGTGATACTATTTTGGAATTAATACAAAATATTTCCCCTGCCCCCGAAGTAATTGCCATATCAAAGGATATCTTTCAAAAATTGGCACATAGGGATACCACAGAGGGTATATTGGCCATAGCAGTATCTCGGGAGCATTCTCTGGAGTCCTTAAAATTCAAAAACGACAATCCACTTATTTTAGTGGCGGAAGCCCCGGAAAAACCAGGCAATATTGGCGCCCTACTCCGTACTGCCGATGCTGCCGACTTGGACGCTGTAATCATTGCCAACCCAAAAAGCGACCTATACAACCCAAATATAATCCGTTCCAGTGTAGGATGCGTTTTCACTACCAATATAGCCATGGGATCCACACCCGAAATAATCCAATTCTTAATGGGTCATAATATTGCCATCAACTGTGCGGCATTAAGTGCCTCCAAACCATATACAAAAGTAGATTTCACCCAAGGCTCGGCAATAGTAGTGGGAACAGAGGCTACAGGTCTATCCGAGCAATGGCTCAACAAGGCAACCGAAAATATTATAATTCCCATGCATGGAGAAATAGACTCTATGAATGTTTCCGTATCCGCAGCAATACTTATCTTTGAGGCAAGGAGACAACGGGGATTTTAAGGAAAAACCGGCATCCGCAAAACTGCGACATATAATAATATTGAAATCCATTAGCCTTTTAAATGAATAGTAATACCCTTTTTTATATCATAATCGCCATTTTATTGATTCAATTTTTAATTGAAGCCGTGCTGGAATATTTGAACGCCCAACGCTATACGGATGTTGTTCCCAATGAGCTGAACGACGTTTTCGACAAGGAGGAATACAGAAAATCGCAGGAGTATAAAAAAACCAACTATCGCTTTGGATTGGCAAGCTCTGTCTTCTCCCTGTGCCTTACCTTAATATTTCTGATTTTCGGGGGATTTGAATGGATAGATACCATTGCCAGGAGCTACAGTGACAACCCTATTCTGATTGCTCTTATTTTTTTCGGTATAATTATGATAGGCAATGATATTGTCACAACCCCCTTTTCTTATTACCACACCTTTGTAATTGAGGAGAAATTCGGCTTTAACAAGAGTACCAAAAAGTTATTTTGGACCGAT
Source organism: Arenibacter palladensis (assembly GCF_900129275.1). Taxonomy (GTDB): domain Bacteria; phylum Bacteroidota; class Bacteroidia; order Flavobacteriales; family Flavobacteriaceae; genus Arenibacter; species Arenibacter palladensis. The sequence goes on from NZ_FQUX01000009.1 coordinate 154,929, forward strand.
AAGATTAAAGGTTGGATTATGATGATAATTCTTGGGGGAGGAATACTTGCTTTGATTATCTGGTTTTTTCAATGGGCCGGCACCAACTTTTGGATTTATGCCTGGGCCCTCATAGCCTTTTTTTCACTTTTCATGAACCTTTTTTACAGCAAGCTGATAGTTCCGCTTTTTAACAAACAGACCCCTTTGGAAGAAGGTAGTTTAAAAAGTAAAATTGAAGCTTATGCCAAAAAGGTAGGATTTGAATTAAAAAATATTTTTGTGATAGATGGGTCAAAAAGATCTACCAAGGCCAATGCTTATTTTTCCGGATTTGGCAAGGAAAAGAGAATTACCCTGTATGATACCCTGATCAATGACCTTGAAGAAGACGAAATTGTAGCGGTACTGGCACATGAAGTGGGACATTACAAAAGAAAACACATCATTTTCAATTTATCGGCCTCCATTTTACTTACTGGTTTCACCCTTTTTATCCTGTCCATTTTTATAAATAATCCTGAGGTTTCCTTGGCTATTGGTGTTTCGCAACCCAGTTTTCACGCAGCGCTTATAGGTTTTGGAATACTATATAGCCCTATCTCCGAAATTACCGGATTGGTCATGAACGCCATGTCCAGAAAATTTGAATATCAGGCAGATGATTTTGCCAAGGAAACCTTTGCTTCCAAACCTCTGATTACCTCCTTGAAAAAATTATCCAAGAATAGCCTAAGCAATCTTACTCCTCATCCTGCCTATGTTTTTATGCACTACTCGCACCCAACCCTAATGTCCAGAATTGAAAACTTAAAGGCATAATTTTTGTTGTCTACTATCATAGTTTGTGCTATTTTTAATTTATGATGACCGAAGCTGCAATAGAGAAAGAAAACAAGGAAATAGCGAAGCAATATAAGGAACTGCTCCGCATAAGCTATCAAAGCCTTACCGATGAGGATAAGAAATTGATACGCTCTGCCTTTGATATTGCCGTAGATGCCCACAAGAACCAAAGAAGAAAATCGGGAGAGGCATACGTTTTCCATCCCATAGCGGTAGCCAAAATTGTGGCTTCCGAAATAGGTTTGGATGCAGTTTCCATAGCTTCTGCCCTGCTCCATGATGTTGTTGAGGACACCGAATATACGCTGGCGGACATAGAACGCTTGTTTGGCGAGACCGTTGCACGGATCGTAGACGGACTCACTAAAATTGCCCACCTGAAAAAGGATATGAACATTTCCCAACAGGCGGAGAATTTTAGAAAAATGCTCCTTACGCTTAATGACGATGTTCGGGTTATCATTATAAAGATTGCGGACAGGTATCACAATATGCTCACTATGGATTCCATGCCAGAGCATAAACAAGTGAAAATAGCCTCGGAAACCCTTTACATATATGCACCATTAGCGCATAGAATAGGGCTTTACAATATTAAAACGGAACTGGAAGACCTTAGTCTTAAGTATACGGAACCGGATGTTTACGAAGACATCTTAGGTAAAATTGAAGAGTCCAAAGAAGAACAGCAGGCCTATATCGATGCTTTTTCCGGTGTAATCAGTGACTCATTGGATAAAGAAAACCTTAATTACTACATTAAGGGCCGGATGAAATCCATATTCTCCATTCGCCGAAAAATGAAGGTTCAGAATGTATCCTTCGATGAGATTTATGACAAATTTGCGATTCGGATCATATATAAATCGGACCGGCATAACGAAAAGTTTTTGGCTTGGAAGATTTATTCCATCGTTACCGATCACTTCACCCCTAACCCTGTCCGTTTAAGGGATTGGATTTCCTCCCCCAAATCTACAGGTTATGAAGCCTTGCATATCACTGTAATGGGCCCAAAGGGAAAATGGGTGGAAGTTCAGATCCGAAGTGAAAGAATGCACGAAATTGCCGAAAAGGGCTATGCCGCACATTTTAAATACAAGCACGGCAATCAAAAAGAACAGGGTATTGAGGAGTGGTTAAACAAACTACAGGAAGCCTTGGAAAATGCGAATACCAATGCTGTAGATTTTGTAGAGGAATTTAAACTTAACCTCTATTCCAAAGAGATATTTGTATTTACGCCCAAAGGGGAATTAAAATCCCTTCCTAAAGGGGCCACCCCATTGGATTTTGCATTCAATATACACACCGAAGTGGGCATGCATACCCGGGGGGCCAAAGTAAATGGCAAACTGGTACCTTTAAATACCACATTGCAGAGTGGCGATCAAGTGGACATTCTTACTTCGGACACGGCCAAACCCAGTCAAAGCTGGTTGGATTACGCCACAACGGCAAGAGCCAGGTCCAAAATAAAATCTTCATTAAGGGAAGAAAAGAAATCTACGGCCATGGAGGGCAAGGAAATCCTTAGGCGTAAATTAAAATCCCAAAAAATTACCCTTAACGAGGACACCATAAATAAGTTGGTCGTCTTTTTTAAGCTTAAGACCAGTCTGGACCTGTTCTATAGAGTGGGCATAGGGGCTATTGACAATCAGATGTTGAAAGATTTTGCGGCCTCCTATAGCAACGCATTTATAACCTTCTTTAAAAATAAAATAAAGAGGACCCCAGTTCCGGAGGATATCCACAAGGAAGAAATAACCACAAAATATGATACCCTTGTTTTTGGTAAGGAAGAGGACAAATTGGAATATAAATTATCCCAATGTTGCAACCCCATACCCGGTGATGAGGTATTTGGGTTTGTTAGCGTAAACGATGGAATTAAGGTGCATAAAAAAAATTGCCCTAACGCCATTTCCCTTCAGTCCAATTACGCCTACAGAATCATATCCGCTAAATGGATCGATTCTTCCCAAGAAGAATTTACCGTGGAAATAATGCTTACCGGGATAGACAACATAGGTTTGATCAGTGAAATTACCGAGGTAATCTCAGGCAACCTACATGTGAATATGAGAAATATTAATTTCAGTACGGATGGGGGAACATTCTCGGGAAGAATTACCCTTGTTGTAAAAAACAATGCTATCCTTAAAAAAGTTATAGATAATCTAAAGCGCATTAACGGCATCGATAAAGTATCCAGAATTTAAATTTTAACTGTACATTTGTACCCTAACGCTGGGTAAATGCTATGGGCGAAAATAAGAATCAAGAAATAGTCAAAAATGTCTTCACCACTTTTCTGGAGGAAAATGGTCACAGAAAAACACCTGAGCGCTACGCAATTTTACAGGAAATCTACGATAGCGAAGAACATTTTGATATAGAATCGCTCTATATCACCATGAAAAATAAGAATTATCGGGTAAGCAGGGCCACACTCTACAATACTATTGAGCTTCTCTTGGAATGCAAATTGGTAAGAAAACACCAATTTGGAAAAAATCAGGCCCAATACGAAAAATCCTATTTTGACAGACAGCACGATCATGTTATCCTAACGGATACCGGTGAGGTTATGGAATTTTGCGATCCACGTATTCAAAGTATAAAAAAGACCATCGAGGAGGTTTTCAACATCAAGATCAACACCCACTCGCTCTATTTTTACGGAACACGAAATAAAGAAGAGAACACGAATAATTAATCCAATTACATAAATAATGGCAGTAGATTTACTACTAGGACTCCAATGGGGAGATGAAGGAAAAGGGAAAATAGTTGATGTTTTAACAAAAAACTATGACATAATTGCACGTTTCCAAGGTGGCCCCAATGCTGGCCACACTTTAGAATTTGATGGTATAAAACATGTATTGCATACCATTCCTTCAGGGATTTTCCACAAAACCGCTGTGAACATTGTTGGCAACGGAGTGGTTATAGACCCGGTTATCTTTAAAAAGGAGCTGGATAATCTAAAAAAGTTCAATCTAGATATTAAATCAAAATTATTTATTTCTAGAAAGGCCCATCTAATTTTACCCACCCACCGTTTATTGGATGCGGCTTCGGAAACCTCCAAAGGCAAGGCTAAAATTGGATCTACCCTAAAAGGTATTGGCCCGACCTATATGGACAAAACCGGAAGGAACGGAATGAGAGTTGGTGATTTGGAATTCTCGGACTGGAAAGAAAAGTACAGGATATTAGCCAACAAACATGAGGCCATGATAAGCTTTTACAATGTTGAGATTCAATATGACCTGAAGGAATTGGAGGCCGACTTCTTTATGGCGGTGGAAGAACTAAAAAAATTAACCTTCATAGATAGTGAAGAGTATATTTTTAATGCACAGCGGGAAGGCAAAAAAATATTGGCGGAAGGTGCACAGGGATCCTTATTGGATATCGATTTTGGAACCTATCCTTTTGTAACCTCATCCAACACGACGGCAGCAGGAGCTTGTACCGGATTGGGTGTGGCTCCCAATAAAATAGGTAGTGTATTGGGTATTTTCAAAGCGTATACTACCCGCGTGGGCAGTGGACCTTTCCCCACAGAACTTTTTGATGAGGACGGTGCAACCATGGGCAGGGTTGGAAACGAATTTGGCGCCACCACAGGTAGACCAAGACGCTGTGGATGGTTAGACCTTGTAGCACTTAAATACGCCGTTGAAATTAATGGAGTTACGGAATTGATGATGATGAAGGCGGATGTGCTTAGTGGCTTTAAGACACTAAAAGTATGTACGGCCTATAACTATAAAGGAAACCAAATAAAGCATTTGCCCTATAGCATAGAACCGGAATATGTTACCCCAGTCTATACTGAAATGAAAGGTTGGGCAAAGGATTTGACCAAAATGAGCAAATCCGATGAACTTCCAGATACCCTGATAGATTATATTAAGTTTCTGGAAAAGGAACTGGAAGTACCTATCAAGATTGTCTCGGTAGGACCAGATAGGACCCAGACCATATATCGATAAACCAAAGCCATCTTAAAAGATGGCTTTTTCGTTATTGGGGTTTTACTAAAACTATCCCAAACTATATTATCCTCCCTCAAAATATACTATTTTTGACCAAAATTTTAAACATTGCTTAAGTCCGTATTTTTATTATTAACCGTATTCATTTGTTGGAGTGGCTGGTCACAGGAGCCCCAGACAGAGGTTAAACAAATAAACATTGTTTATGGGGCCAACTTTACCAAAGATGAAAAACAATATCCCGGGGCCGCCATCTTTAGCAAGGATGACCGGCAGGTACAATTTGAGCACGAGGGAGCGGATTTATGGTGCGATATTGCTATATATTACCAAAAAGAAAATAGACTCAAAGCCATTGGGAACATTAAACTGCAACAGGGAGATTCCGTACAGCTGACCAGTGGCAAAATTGATTATGATGGCAATCTAAACCTGGCCAAGGCATGGGAAAATGTGGTATTGAACCATACCAGCATGACACTTACCACGGACACCTTACGGTTCGACAGGGAAAAACAAGAGGCTTACTATGAACATAACGGAACCGTAGTTGATTCCTCCAACACCCTTACCAGTAAAATAGGGCGTTACTTTACACAACTTAAGAAATCCCAGTTCTTGCAAAGTGTAAACCTTGTGAACCCAGAATTCAATTTGGTTTCCAAACAATTGGATTATTATACCGAGTCCAAAAATGCCTATTTGTACGGTCCGTCCACCATTACGGGGGAAACCTATACAATGTATTGCGAACGTGGTTTCTATGACACCAAAATTGAAAACGGATACGGAATTAAAAATACCCGTATAGACTACAATAACCGTATTATTACCGGAGACAGTTTATATTTTGACAAAAAGACCGAATTTGCATCGGCAACAAACAATATTACTATAAGGGATACCATAAACAATGGATTGATAAGGGCGCACTATGCTGAAGTATATAAGGCCAAGGATTCCGTTTTTGCCACCAAGAGGGCCGTATCGATCAATCTGGTAGAACAGGATTCCCTGTATATGCACGGCGACACCCTAATGGTCACGGGCAAACCAGAACAACGCATCCTAAGGGCGTTCAGGAATGCAAAATTCTATAAGACCGATTTAAGTGGCAAGTGCGATTCCATCCATTTTAACCAAAAGACCGGTATTACCGAATTAATTACCAATCCTATAATTTGGAACGGTGAAAATCAGATGACCGGGGACAGTATCCACTTACTATCCGATCTGGAAACCGAAAAATTGGACTCCTTAAAAGTAATCAATAATGCCTTTATAATTTCCCTTGATACGGTGGGCAAAGTTGGCTACAATCAGGCAAAGGGCAAGGATCTATTTGGTAAATTCATAGACAACAAACTAAGTCTTATCGACCTTGTAAAAAATACCGAGGTCATCTATTATATGTACAATGATGACCAGGAACTAATTGGGATTGACAAGACCATATGCAGCGCCATTAGAATGACCCTGGCCAATAATGAGATAGAGGATATTACCTTTATCACCAATCCCGATGGCGATATTTTCCCCGAAAAGGAACTCCCTGAAAACAGTAGGCTGCTAAAAGGTTTTATATGGCGTGGTAAGGAGAGAATTATGACCAAGGACGACATTTTTGATGAGGACGACAACAACATTAAACTGGTCACTATAAGAGGAGTGGACAACCCTATAGATTTGGACGTGGAACCGGAGGAAGCCGTGGAGGACGAAAGGAAGCGCGATTCCATAAATTCTTCCAAATTATTACCTCCCAATCCCTTGAAGAAAATAGAACCTACCAAAAAAGATCAACAGAAAAAGGAGCCCAAGGCCATCGTTTCAGAAACAAAAGCAGACGTGCGCTACGAGGAGGGCGCTAAAGAGAACGGTTTGGATGCCGGTTACTATTTAATAGCGAACGTTTTTGAAGTGAAGGAGAATTATGAAAAATTCATGGAAAGCCTAACAAAACAAGGTTTGGAGCCCCAACATTTTTTACGAAATTTCAATCAATACCACTACGTATATTTAGAACGCTATAATACTTGGGAAGAAGCACTCCAATCCCGAAACAGCAATTTCAACGGTAAATATTTGGATGAAACTTGGATTTTTAGGGTCCTTGACAAATAGAATAAATGAAAGAGGATTATTTTAAGTACCAAGCACAAACTTCCCCACATCCTTTGGCTTTGGAAATTTCACATGCCAAGGGAAGTTATATATACGACATAAAAGGAAAGGCGCATCTAGATTTTGTTGCAGGTGTATCCGCATGCAGTTTGGGGCATTGCCACCCAAGAGTGGTAACGGCCATCCAGGAACAAGCGCAAAAATATATGCATGTCATGGTCTATGGCGAGTACATCCAGGAACCAGCAGTTGCCTATACCAAGCTGCTGGCCAGCCTACTCCCTCCACCTCTGGAAACCACTTATTTGGTAAATTCCGGGACAGAGGCTATAGAAGGCGCCCTAAAATTGGCTAGAAGGTTCACGGGAAGAAGCCAAATTTTATCTGCCAAGAATGCTTACCACGGAAATACCATGGGAAGTTTAAGCATTATGGGCTATGAAGAGCGCAAAAGAGCTTTCAGGCCACTTATCCCAGATGTTGGTTTTATTCAATTTAATTCCGAAGAGGATCTATCAAAAATAACGAAAAGAACAGCTGCAGTTGTATTGGAAACTATACAAGGAGGTGCGGGTTTTATATTACCTGAGAACGGGTATTTAAAAAAGGTAAGGGAGCGTTGTACGGCCGTGGGCGCCATGTTAATATTGGATGAGATCCAGCCGGGCTTTGGACGAACGGGAAAATTATTTGCTTTTGAACATTTCGATTGTACTCCGGATATTCTGGTTGTTGGAAAGGGAATGGCCGGCGGCATGCCGGTAGGTGCATTTGTAGCTTCCCACGAGATGATGCAATCTTTAATTGAAAACCCCAAGCTAGGTCATATTACCACCTTTGGAGGCAATCCTGTAATTGCCACAGCCTGTCTCGCCACTTTACAGGAAATAACGGAAAGTAATCTTATAGAGGAATCCTTGGAAAAGGAAGCACTTTTTAGAGAACTTTTGCAACACCCATCAATAAAGGAAATTAGAGGTAAAGGATTAATGTTGGCTTTGATAATGGAAAAGCCTGAAGTGGCCAATGAGGTAATCCTTAAATGTGCCGAGAAAGGCCTAATATTATTTTGGCTCCTTTTTGAACCAAATGCAATTCGCATTTCGCCGCCATTGACCATTAACAATCAAGAAATTAGCCTTGGATGTGCGCTGATTTTGGAGGTGTTGGACGGCCTTAAACAATAAATTGTTAACTAATTTGTTAATATAATAGACCAAATCTGTCGGAATTAAGGGTTTCAAAAGAGTACTTTAGTTCCAATGAATAATTAGAAGTTCCTATGGCGTTAGAACCAAACGAGAGACCAGGGCAACCAATTGCTAAGTTTGAATCCATGCTCAAGACCGACGATGTCTACTTCTTTGACGCGGAAGATTTTCAAGATATTATTCACCACTACCTCAATAATGGTAAAATCGCATTGGCCAAAAAAGCCATTAAAATAGGTCTGCAACAGCATCCTGACAGTATAGAGCTTAAGTTATTGTCCATTGAAGTCCTTGTGTTTGAAAACAATCTGGAATTGGCGGAGAAGATGTTGGATGAGCTACAGGTCATAGACAGCAACAACGAAGAAATATACATCCAAAGGGCCAATATTTATTCCAAAAAAGACAATCACGAAGCCGCGGTCTCTCTTTTGACCCATGCTTTAAATTTAACCGACGACAGTTTTGACATCCATTCCTTACTTGGAATGGAATATTTGTTCATGGATAATTTTGAGGACGCAAAACAAAATTTCATGATGTGCGTGTCCTTTGACGAGGAGGATTATTCATCACTTTACAATGTAATCTATTGTTTTGAATTCCTTGAGGATTATGACGGAGCCATCGTATACCTCAATGATTATCTTGAACGGAACCCATATAGCGAAGTAGCATGGCACCAATTGGGCAAAATGTATTTTACAAAAAAGATGCACAAAGAAGCCCTTACCGCTTTTGACTTTGCCATTATTTCCGATGACTCTTTTATAGGGGCTTATTTTGAAAAAGGGAAAGTTTTGGAAAAAATGGGCAGATACAATGAAGCCATTGAAAATTATGAGACCACCATTGCCATTGAAGACCCTACTTCCCATGCCTATTTAAGGATTGGAAGATGTCACGAAAAATTAAAGAACGATGAATTGGCCAAATCCTATTATTATAGGACGGTGCATGAAGATCCATTATTGGACAAGGGATGGTTGGCAATTACAGATTATTACATAAGGCAGGAAGACTATAAAAAGGCACTCTACTACATCAATAAAGCTATAAATATTGATGGGGAAAATTCCAAGTACTGGAAAAAATGCGGAAAGATCCATGCCTCCCTAAAAAATAATGACGAGGCTTACTATGCTTTTCAGCAAGCGGTAGACCTAGGAAATTATGAATTTGACACCTGGTTTCATTGGGCCGATGTAGCAGTCCAGAACCTAGACGTTCATGCGGCCATAGAAATATTGCTGCAAGGCCATGAATTTTATCCACAGCGATGTGAAATGCAATATAAAATGGCAGGATTCTACCTGCTTCTTAGCGATTTCCCCAGAGCCCAATACAGGTTGATCAACGCCCTTAAAATAGACCTTGACCAACTACACTTATTTGAGGACGAATTTCCCCAATTCTTCAATACGGAATGGGCTCAAAACTTAATTGAGGATGTGAAAAAAGCTTCCAGATAAATAAACTATTTTTGTTTTTTTATCATATATGGAAAATCGCAATCTTTTATCTTACATTATTATTTTATTAAAAGGCATGGCCATGGGTGCTGCAGATGTTGTGCCCGGTGTTTCTGGAGGCACCATCGCTTTTATCTCCGGGATATACGAAGAACTTATTACCAGTATTAACAACGTAAACGTTTCCCTTTTAAATACATTAAGAAAAGAAGGAATAAAAGCCTTTTGGACCAAACTTAACGGCAACTTTCTACTCGCACTGCTTCTTGGCATTGGTATAAGTGTCCTTTCCCTGGCCAAACTCATTAGTTGGTTAATGGAGAACGAACCCATACCCCTTTGGTCCTTTTTCTTTGGCCTGGTGGTGGCCAGTATAATATTGGTAGGCAAGGAAATAAAGAAATGGAATTTGGCCGCAATAATAATATTGATCTTGGGAGCCACCGTCGCCTTTTACATTACAAAATTGCCTCCTTCAGAAAATTCGGCATCACTCCCCTATTTATTTTTTTCCGGGGCCCTGGCCATATGTGCCATGATTTTACCCGGGATATCCGGAGCGTTTATCCTAGTGCTACTGGGATCGTATAAAACGGTATTGGATGCAGTTCATGAAAGAGATCTTAAAATTGTAATTACAGTTGGCCTAGGTGCCATTTTTGGCCTACTGAGCTTTGCAAAACTTCTAAAATGGATGTTTACACATTACAAAAACCTTACCTTGGCACTGTTGACCGGATTTATTTTAGGCTCCTTGAATAAGATATGGCCTTGGAAAGAAGTCCTGGAGACGAAAATGTTCGGAGAAAAAATAATAACCATCAAAGATCAGAATATCTCCCCATTTTCATTCGACGGCGATCCTCAATTAATAAGTGCGATCATTCTCGCTTTACTCGGTTTTTCCCTTATTTTTATACTGGAAAAATTGGCCGCTAAAAAATAAACTCCCAACCCCAAATGAAAAACCCCAGAACGTTCACGGATAAATTTTTCCTTGTAATAAAGGGCTTATTTATGGGTGCGGCCAACAAAGTTCCAGGTGTATCAGGGGGTATAGTAGCTTTTGTAGGCGGATTTTATGAAGAGTTTATCTATTCACTTCAAAAGGTAAACGGAAAAGCCTTTAAACTCTTGATTAGCGGAAGGTTAAAAAGTTTCTATCGCTACACCAACGGCCAGTTCTTAACCCTCCTTATTTTTGGTATGTTGGTGAGTTATTTCAGTGTCTCCAAAATTTTGGATTATTTTTTGGAAAGAAATGAACTCTATGTATGGTCTGCCTTTTTTGGAATGATATTGGGTTCCATTTACTATATAGGAAAAGATTTTGGACATTGGGGAAAAAAGACCATTCCGGCAGGAATAATAGGGTTAATCATAGGTATATCTATAAGCTTCCTTAATCCCGCTACACAGAACGACAATCTGGTCTTCATCTTTTTTTGTGGCATTATAAGTGTCTCCGGCATGACCTTGCCGGGACTATCCGGTTCTTTTATTTTGATTCTCCTAGGCAATTATGTACTCCTTTTGGTAGATTCCGTAAACGCACTTTATGATACGTTTTCGGAAATCTTAACGGGCGACTTCAGTTTTATTAAAAATACGACACGTCTCAATACCCTTAAAATACTGGCGGTATTCACTACGGGATCAGCTGCGGGATTGGTGACCCTTTCCCACCTGTTGACGTACGTATTAAAGCATTTTAGGAATATAACAACAGCCGTGATTATAGGGTTTATTACGGGCTCACTGGGAGTGGTATGGCCCTGGAAACGCACTTTATTCAAAACGGATATCAACGGCAATGTGCTCTTGGACACGAACCATAACCCGATCATAAAGAATTATGAAAGATTCCTGCCAAATTTGGGATCTTCAGAGACTTGGTGGGCCATATTTTTTATATTTTTTGGTATATTAATTTTATTAGGATTAGACTGGTATGGAAAAAATAGAAAGCGATAAAATTAGATTTGGATTGATAGGAAAAAATATTTCCTATTCATTTTCAAGAGGTTATTTTACCAAGAAATTCTCTGAAATGGGACTGGAAAGGCATTCGTACGAGAATTTTGATTTCGATCAGATTGACCAGTTTAAGGGCCTATTGGAACAAAACAGCAATATCAAAGGCTTTAACGTAACTATCCCCTATAAAGAACAGATTATGCCCTTTTTATCGAAAATAGACCCAGAAGCCCAGGCTATTGGAGCTGTGAACACTATAAAGATAATTGGGCAACAAACAATAGGTTTCAATACGGACGCCTATGGTTTTCAAAAATCCATAGAACCCCATCTGCGGGGACACCATAAAAAAGCGCTTATCCTAGGTACCGGTGGTGCTTCCAAAGCAGTGGCATTTGTGCTTAATAAATTGGGGATATCCTATAAATTTGTTTCAAGAAACCCCAAAGATGGGCAGCTCAATTACACAGATCTTAACAAGGAGGTGTTAACGGACCATACGGTAATTGTAAATTGTACTCCATTAGGAACTTACCCCAATATAAACGACAAGCCCGACCTTCCTTACAACTTTATTACCGATCAACATTTGCTTTTCGACCTTATCTACAACCCGGAAAAAACGGCATTTTTACTGGCAGGTGAGCAGCAAGGCGGTAAAATAAGTAATGGCTCCAACATGCTTCAATTCCAGGCAGAAAAATCCTGGGAGATATGGAATTCCTAGCATGAGGAGCTTTTAGGCCCCTCAAAACCATAAAAATACAGGAATCCCCTCTGTAAAAAGTCCTTAAAAAGAAGTTTCATTACCTTTGATATATAGACGGATGTAATTATATTTCCGTACATTACATTTAGAAAGCTATAAACATTAATAAAATGTTAGAAGATAAAGAAGACAACCTACAGAATAATGTAGGTACAGAGGAAACTTCAGGAAATACCGAAGCAATAAATAATTCGGAGGCCGAGACAGGAACAAAATCCGCTCCAAGTCCTGAGACCATGGAAACCGATTCCGACAACAGTACCAAGGAAGTCGCGGAAGAAAAAAGCGTATCTAGCGATCCTGAAACCAAGGATAAAGAAAAGCTGGAGGAAATTTCATCCACAGAAACCACGGAAAAAGTATCAACCAACGAAGAAAAAACAACTTCTGAAGAGGTTGCGGAAAATGTTGTAAACAATGAAAATACAGCAGAAACAACGGAGGATAAGGAGGAAGATGTCTTGGAAGAAATAGATGAATCCAACGCCGAGGATGCCGAAGATTCGGACAACCATCAGCGGCACCATATCCCCATGCCAGATTACCACGCTATGTCCATGGAGAACCTGGTGGGTGAACTTCAGAGATTGGTAAGGAATGAAAAGGTACAGGCCATTAAAAAGCATGTTGATGGCATTAAATATGAGTTTGACCAAAAATTCCAGGAGTTCATAGACGAAAAGAAGGAAGACTTTGTAAATAGTGGTGGAAACGAAATAGATTTCCGTTACAATTCGGTTACCAAAAGACAGTTCAACGAGGTGTATTCGGATTACCGGGAAAAAAGAAACAGCTACTACAAAAACCTGGAACAGGGACTTAAATCCAATCTTGCACAAAGGCTGGAAATCATCAACGAACTTAAGGCCTTGGTCAACGTTGAAGAGGATATAAACACAACCTATAAAAACTTTAAAGATCTTCAGGAACGCTGGAAAAATGCCGGCCCAATTCCACGTGCCAATTACAATGATGTCTGGCGCACATACCACCATCACATTGAAATATTTTACGACTTCCTCCACCTAAATAGAGAGCTGAGGGATCTGGATTTTAAGCACAACTACGAGGAAAAACTAAAGATAGTCCAGAGGGCGGAAGAGTTGGTCCAAATAGAGGATTTAAACAAGGCATTTCAAGAACTTCAGACCCTGCATAAAATCTGGAAGGAAGATATTGGCCCCGTTGGCAAAGAGCACAGGGAGGAGATTTGGGACCGTTTTAGCAATGCCACCAAATTGCTGCACCAAAGACGACAAGATTACTATAAAGATCTGGAAAAGGTCTATGAACAAAACCTGGAAAAGAAAAATGAGATTATCCAGGCCATAAGCTCAATAGCCACACATATTGCTACGAGTCACAAAGAATTACAACAGCAAATAAAGGAAGTGGAAAAATTGCGCGATTCTTTCTTTAAAGCGGGAAAAGTACCTCAAAAAGTAAATGAGAAGACTTGGGCAAGTTTTAAGGAGGCTGTACGCGAGTTTAATAGAAATAAGAACAATTACTACAAAAATTTAAAAAAGGACCAACAGGCCAATCTTGATAAAAAAAGGGCACTGTTGGAGCTTGCAGTTTCATTAAAGGATAGTGAGGAATGGGATACTACCACCCAGGAAATGAAAAGAATACAGAACGAATGGAAAAAAATTGGACACGTTCCCAGAAAATACTCCGACAAAATATGGAAGGAATTCAAAACTGCCTGCAACCATTATTTTGACCGTTTACACGCCTTAAAAAATGAAGCCCACAAGGAAGAGATAGAGAATTTTGAGAAGAAAAATGCCTGTCTTGAAAATTTAAAGAGTTTTCAATTAAGTGGAGACAAGAGTAAGGATTTAGTGGCCATCAAAGAATTCATTTCTGAATGGAAAGAGGCAGGAAGGGTACCCTTTAACAAAAAGAGTATAAATGCCAAGTTCAACAAAATACTCGATGCACTTTTCAAAAAACTCGATGTTAATAGACAAGAGGCGGAACTGTTGAAATACGGTAATAAGATTCAACAGTTGGCCAACAACGACAACGACTACGCCATCTCTAACGAACGTACTTTTATCAGAAGAAAAATAGACGAAAGCAAGAGTGAAATTCGTCAATTGGAAAACAATCTTCAATTTTTTTCCAACGCTTCCGAAGATAATCCCTTGGTAAAAGAAGTGATTAAAAACATAAATAACCACAAGGAGTCGTTGGCCACTTGGAAAGCCAAACTTAAGAAGCTGAACATTCTGGAAAATAATTTGATAAAAGAGGCAGAAGAAGCGGAAAATGAGGAAGATTCCTCCGATGACGAAGAATAGACCTCGATCTTAACAATTAAAATATAGGCACATTAGTAGAAATAAGGTTAGTGCAATGATGGCTTTATGGTTTGTTATTTCACTAACAAGCTGTGGTACGTCTAGAATAATTGTAAAAAAAAATTCCAACACCCTAACCGACCGCTTACCTCAACCCAATTCAATATTTATTATCACCAAGGAAGACCCTGACCTCGGCGACTCTTTTCTTATCGGTACCATTGCAACCAAACACAACGGCTTTAGCGGGGACTGCAATCTAAGACAAGTTAAAAGGGCTGCAGAAAAAGAAGCCAAAGAAATAGGCGGTAATTTAATATTTATAACAAAACACAAGCTCCCAAATACCCTGTTGAATCCATGCCATAGAATTAGGGGAAATATCTATTCCGTTCCCAATCCGGAGGCCTTTGAAAAGGAAATTCTTTGGAATCCAAACAGAAAACTTAAGGTAAGGGATTTCAAGGGATCAACCTTAGACAAACCCTATGTTGCCGCCACTAACACCTATTTTGGCTATAGTACCAGCGTTAAATCAGAAGAAAACCTCGTTATTGTGGAAGTGGACACCTATTTCGATTGTGAGCTATCCTATTATAAAAATAATAAGAACCAATCCTTGGTATTAAACCACGAACAGCTGCATTTTGACATTACGGAGCTCTATGCCAGGAAATTCATACAACGATTACACCAGGAAATCAAGAATTTTGAGGACCTAATAAAGAATGTGGAGCGCATAGGGAATGAGGTCAACAAAGAACTTCTATTAAAGCAGGAGGCTTATGATAAGGCTGTATATAGTGACCTATCACAGCAGTCATACTGGGATAAATGGACCGAAACAGGCCTTAGAGAACTGGACATATATAACAGTAAAACTATTAGTAGGCCCTATAGAAAAGATTAGAAAATTCCGTCGGTTTTAGTAATTCGGTCCTGACATCTGCTCTACTGTAACTTTCATATTTAACAGCTCCACAGGGTTTCCAAATTGTGAAAAGATGGCAACATCCGCTGCGTCGCGACCATAAGCGATTGCAATACGACCTCCATTCATATCGGCTTGGGTAGGATCAAGAGTGTACCACCGATTTCCAACATAGACCTCGAACCACGCGTGCAAATCCATAGGAACAAGACCCTCAAGGTACCCCACTACCATACGTGATGGTATTGATAGTGCCCTACAACAAGCTATTCCCAAATGTGCCATATCCCTGCAAACTCCTGCACTTAATTGGTTCAACTCTGTGGCACTTATGATCTGCTGCCCAGCTCCGGGGGTGTACTCTATTGTGTTTCGGACATATTCAACGATTGCAGTACACTGATCATAACCAGAGGAATAACCTCTTACAAGTGATGCAGCCATTTCAGTAAACCGATCCGACTCACAATACCGGCTTGGGTAAAGAAAAGGAAGGGTGTCATCAGGCAATTGTTGTACTTCTATAAATGGAGCGTTGGGAGCAGTATCAGAGGAGTCTGCCGTTTCCACATAAACAGATGTTCGTACCGAAAAATTCCCCGCCGGCGCAACCAATCGCTGACACAAATTGCCAAACATGTCGGTGAACTCGTTCACAGGTGCACTCGGTGACAAAATATACTCTTCACGTGCAATCCACTGATTCCGTCCACTTCGCGGACGCAACTTAAGCAAAAACGGACTAGGAACCGGTATTTGGAATTCCAGTAAGCAGGATGCGTTTAACCACATAACAATTTTTCTGATTAATTTACACGTTCACATTCACGTTTGTGAATAAATAGGGAGAACAAAAGATTAAATAGACAGAAATGTAATTTATTTTCCATTTCCAACTGTAATACTTGTCCCATTATCTAATTTTAAGAAAGCCAGCAATCTATTTGTTTATCTACGATAGATATAAAAAAACTTCCCCAAAATGACCTTGATAATCATTTTGGGGAAGTTTTTTAAATTTCTTGCAAAATTACTTGGCTACGTTGACCGCTCTAGTTTCCCTAATAACAGTAACTTTTACCTGACCGGGATAGGTCATGTCTGTTTGGATTTTTTGGGAAATTTCAAAAGAAAGTTCAGCCGCTTTGTCATCGCTAACTTTTTCACTTTCTACAATAACCCTTAATTCCCTTCCCGCCTGAATTGCGTATGCTTTTTGCACTCCGCCAAATCCGAACGCGATATCTTCCAAATCCTTCAATCGCTGAATATATGAATCCAACACCTGTCTTCTTGCCCCTGGTCTTGCACCACTAATAGCATCACACACCTGCACTATTGGTGCAATAAGCGTTTTCATTTCTATCTCATCATGGTGGGCACCAATGGCATTACAAACATCTGGTTTCTCACCAAACTTCTCCGCCCATTGCATACCAAGAATGGCATGTGGTGTTTCCACTTCCGCCTCTGTATTTGGAACCTTTCCAATATCATGTAATAGTCCGGCACGCTTGGCCAGTTTCGGATTTATTCCTAATTCGGCCGCCATAACACCACATAGTTTGGCAACTTCCCTGGAGTGTTGAAGAAGGTTCTGACCATAGGAAGAACGATATTTCATTCTACCCACCGCCTTGATTAATTCTGGATGCAGACCATGTATTCCCAAATCGATCACAGTACGCTTACCAATTTCAACAATTTCCTCTTCTATCTGCTTTTCTGTCTTCTTTACTATTTCCTCAATTCGGGCAGGGTGGATTCTTCCGTCAGTTACCAGCTTGTGCAACGACAAACGTGCAACCTCTCTACGTACAGAATCGAAACAGGAAAGAATGATCGCCTCGGGAGTATCGTCCACAATGATCTCTACCCCTGTAGCGGCTTCCAAAGCCCTAATATTTCGTCCTTCACGTCCGATAATCCTACCTTTTACATCATCGGATTCCAAATTAAAGACAGAAACACAATTTTCCACTGCCTCTTCGGTACCAATTCGCTGAATGGTATTGATAATAATTTTCTTGGCTTCTTGCTGGGCCGTAAGCTTTGCTTCTTCCACCGTAGTTTGAATGTAAGCCATGGCATCGGATTTTGCCGTATCCTTAAGGGACTCCAACAATTGTGATTTGGCTTCCTCGGCCGATAGTCCCGAAATTACCTCCAACTGTTGTACCTGGCTTTTGTGAAGTTTTTCAAGCTCGGATTGTTTCTTTTCAAGGAATTCACTCTTATAATCAACCTCCTTTAACTTAAGCTCCAACTGCTCTCCCAATTTCTTGCCTTTAGCAAGTTCGCTACTCACCTGGGATTCTTTATCCCTTGTGCGTTTTTCAGCCTCTGAAATCTTCTTGTCCTTATTGATTATAACCTTTTCGTGCTCTGCTTTTAGTTCCAAGAACTTTTCCTTGGCCTGAAATATTTTATCCTTCTTAATATTTTCCCCTTCAATATTGGCTTCCTTAATTATATTTGCCGCCTCTTTTTTAGCGCTGGCTATGGTTTTGGAGGCCTTCCCCTTTTCCATAAACTTCGCGATGGCAAATCCAATTGCCAATCCAACCAATCCTATTATTATTGCTATACTATCCATATATATTTGAAAATTATTTATAAAAAAAGCCCACATTGATGGAAGATTTGTACAAACCCCGATAAACAGGTTTAGGGCTACCAGACTGCTCAAGGATCCTTATACAAGTAAGGCCTGCTTTTACAATCTAAACTCACCCTTTTCAAACAAATTAGTGTTGAGTTTGTCAAAAATTAATTACCAATGTGGGCAGTAACTATATTTATTTTAAAGAACGTTATTTCATCCCTAGCTTGGAACTAACCAACATATTAAGTGCTTTTAGTCGCTCTGCGGCTTCTTTCACACCTTCTGAATGGTCTATTCCTTTTTGCTCAATTTTAGAGGCAAACTGAAGTGCGCACATGGCCAGCACATCTTGCTTATCCCTAACGGCATAGTTTTGCTCAAATTTCTTTGCCAGCTGTTCTATATTCTTAGCTGCCTTTCTTAAGCCCTCCTCCTGAAGAGGATCAATTGTTAAGGGATATACCCTATCTGCTATAGAAAGCTTTATTTTGAGCTTCTCTGCCATATTGTTTATTTACATTATTCCGAAAGTTGGGCAATACAATGGTCCAACTCCCTTATCAATGTGTTTATTTTAAGCTTAGCTTCGGTCTTATTCGTATCACTGCCCAGCATAGAACTTGCCAATTTTAGTGAATTATATTTTTCCTGCCATTCATTCACTGAAACTTTAGTAGCCTCATGATCATTTTTTACAGCAACCAATTCTTCTTCCAATTTTATATTGGTATGGTGCAAGAGCTCTAGCTTATGCAACAACTTACTAATTTTATTTTCTAAAGAATCAACAATATCTACCAATTCACTCATTTGCAAATATCAATGCATTTTACACAAAGTTAACACACCTCTTTATACTTAGCAATTCTTTTTTCATTTATTCTTAAAGTAATATTTCCAACCTCAATTTAAGAAAAATAATTGACCCATTTTATAATTTATATAACACAGACTTTTTTTTGAATTAGAACGGTATTAATTACTTTCGTACCAATTATCACTTATATGAAAGGCTTTTTCTTAGGATTTTTTCTATTTACCTCAATCTTTTACGGGCAAGCTCCCTATCCTACGGATTTTTTTCGTCCACCTTTGGATATTCCGATAGTACTTTCCGGAACATTTGGAGAATTGCGCTCCAACCATTTTCACGCAGGCATAGATATTAAAACGCAACAGCGACAAGGATTACCAGTCTATGCTATTGGCGAGGGTACGGTTACCAGAATAAAAGTTTCGGAATGGGGCTATGGAAAAGGACTTTATATAGCCCACCCCAATGGTTACACTTCAGTCTACGGACATCTTCAAAAGTTTTCGCCCGAAATAGAAGCATACGTTAAGAAAATTCAATACCAAAAAAAATCTTTTGAGGTGGAAATTTTTCCAGAATTTTCGGAGCTCAAGGTGCAGAAAGGCGATCTTATTGCCTTCACCGGGAATACCGGTGGATCTGCCGGACCACATCTACATTTCGAAATTAGAAACAGCGCCACTGAAATGCCTACGAATCCACTTCTCCATGGATTAGAAGTAAGGGACGCTACAGACCCAACTTTGTTGAATGTTTATGCTTATCCCCTTTCGGAGAACGCTCAGGTTAATCAGAGTCAGGAAAAAATCAAACTAAAATATCATAGACAAAGTGATGGCACCTATCTTGCAGACAAAGTAACTGCCCTTGGCACCATTGGATTTGGAATTAATGCATTTGATCGCCAAGACCTAGCTGCAAATCAAAATGGAGTTTATTCCGTAAAACAAATCGTAAATGGAAAATTATACACCGAGTTTAATTTTGAAACATTCTCATTTACGGAAAGCAGATATATAAATACCTTGATAGATTACAACCATTACAGTACTTACCGGGAAAGGATACAAAAGTGCTTTAAGGATGAAAGCAATCTTTTGGGCATCTACAAGACCATTTACAATAATGGAAAAATAGAGGTAAGTGAGGGTTTATCCTATAATGTGGAAATCCATATTCATGATCTTGCCGGAAATCTTACAAAATTGGTCATACCCGTGGAAGGAAAGCTTGAGGAAATTAAAATTCCAAAAATAGAAGAGAAAACGGACAACTATATTATTGCCAAAAAACCTAACAATTTTGATTTGGGTGCAGCAAAAGTATACTTCCCGGCCAATACGTTTTACGACAACTTTTATATAGATCTAATAAAAGGACAGGATACCATTACTATCCACAATAGCAAAGTACCCGCACACAGAAACTTTACCATAACCTTTGATGTTTCAAAATATTCGGAAGAGGACAGGAAACAAATGTACATTGGAAGATTGGACAACCATAAAACCGCAAATTACGCCTCTACCTATAAGCGCGGCACTACCTTTACAACAAGAACCAGGGACCTTGGCACTTATACCTTGGCCAAAGACACGGTGGCTCCACAAATTAGACCTAAGAATTTCAAAGACAAACAGTGGCTTACCAACTACAGTTATTTAAGCTTAAAAATTACGGACGACCTAAGTGGAATAGACACCTACAATGCAACCCTTAATGGAGAATGGATACTACTGGAATATGAACCCAAGACTAGTACCATTACCTATAATTTTGACGATCTTATATTGGATAAAAAACAATGTGATTTAAAAGTGGTGGTTACCGATAATGTTGGTAATAGCAGTACTTTCACCAGTACATTTTACAGAAAATGAAACATTGAGACTTTCTAAGCTATATTTTCTTGTCGTTTTAACTTTTTCGGCAACCCTTCTAGAGGCACAAACGGCTACGATAACCGGGGTGGTTTTTGATGAGAATGAAATGCCCTTGCCTAATGTTAATATTGAATCCGAAAACCAAGGAACTTTTTCCGATATAAATGGGTTTTATATATTGGAAATTATAGCGGACCAAGAAACAACGATAACTTTTTCACATTTAGGCAACAAAAAACTAGTTCTGAAAGATCTAATTCTGAATACCAATGAGAATTATGAATTTAACCCGGTTCTAAAAAATGAGGCAATACTTATTGCAGAAGTTGTTGTAACACCTGTAGGAAGTAGACATGCTGAGGGTATCACTACTATTTCACCAGACATGGTCCGAAACATTCCAGGAACTAATGCGGGAGTGGAGAATATTTTGAAGCTTTTGCCCGGGATATCCTCCAACAATGAGCTTAGTACCCAGTACATGGTAAGGGGAGGCAATTTTGATGAAAATTTGGTTTATGTGAACGACATTGAGATCTATAGACCTTTTTTAATACGATCGGGACAACAGGAAGGCCTAAGTTTTGTTAATAGCGATATGGTGGGAAACCTTCAATTTTCTGCAGGAGGTTTTCAAGCCAAATATGGGGACAAACTTTCCTCTGTTTTGGATATCACCTATAAAACACCTGTTTCCTTTGGACTTAAAATAAATGCGACCCGTCTAGGGACTTCGACAACCTTGGAAAGCGTATCCAAAAACAAGAAATTATCCTCCTTAACCAGCATCAGGTCCAGAGACAACAGCCTCCTTGTAAATAGCCAGAACACCAGCGGTAACTACGACCCCTCTTTTTTTGATATTCAACAATATACCACCTACATATTTTCCAATAAATTTCGAATTAGCTATCTAGGAAATATTGCGATCAACAATTACAGGAATCAACCTTTTACCAGACAGACCAATTTTGGGACACTGAATGACATAAAAACTTTGACGGTCTATTATTCCGGAAGTGAAAAAAACCAGTATAGGACCAACCTAAACGCCCTTAAAGCAGAATATCAAGTAAATGACAAAACCACTTTAAAACTTATTTCCTCCCTATATTTTAATAGGGAACAAGAATATTCAGATGTAATATCACAATATCGGCTTAGTGAGTTAAACGCAGGTCTTGATAACGATCTTTTTGGTGAACCTACCCCTATAAATGGATTGGCCACACAATATAATAGGGCCAGAAATGATCTGGATGCAAAAATCTTTAATTTAGAACATAAAGGCATTCATAGCAACGATGGGAAGGCTATTTCATGGGGACTTAAATATGAACATACCAATATTAGGGATCAAATTAGGGAATCAGAATTCTTGGATTCTTTAGGATATATGGTACGCCCTCCCAATTCTGGTTATAATCGCAATGAACCTGAAATACCCTTTGAAGCGCCCCTGCTGCCTTACGAGGGTATTATTGCTAGAAATACCGTAAGCTCCCATAAAGTCTCCGGATTTGCGCAATACAGCCAAAGAACACTTTGGAAGCAGCATAGCATTTATTATAACATAGGAGCCAGGGTCAGCCATTGGGTTGTAAAGGGCAATGACCTTAAAAACAGCGCACATACTATATTTAGTCCCAGGGCCCAATTTTCCATTAAGCCAAATTGGAAAAAAGATATGTTGTTCAGACTCTCCGGAGGAGTCTACCAACAGCCGCCACTATACAGGGAATTAAGGGATAACAATGGCATTGTTCATCCTGAAGTGGAGGCCCAAAAATCTTATCATATTGTATTTGGAAACCAATACAGTTTTAAAATGTGGCAACGGCCGTTTACATTGATCGGTGAAGCCTATTGGAAAAAAATGACCCACGTTAACCCCTATACCTTGGAGGATGTCCGTATAAGATATACGGCCCTAAACAATGCAAAAGCCTACGCATATGGGGCTGAATTAAGGCTAAACGGTGCCTTTGTTCCCGGTACGGAGTCATGGTTTAGTTTAGGCTACCTTAAAACAGAGGAGAACATTAATGAACGGGGATATATTTCGAGGCCCACAGATCAGCGTTTACAAGTAGGCATTCTCTTTCAGGACTACATGCCAGAGGTACCGGATCTTAAAATGTACTTAAACCTGGTCTACAACACAGGGCTGCCCGGAGGTTCCCCTAGCTATACCGATCCCTACCTATATCAAAATAGATTAAGGGATTATAAGCGTGCAGATTTAGGAATTTCCTATATTTTTGTGGGAGCCAATAAATCCAATGACAAAAATGCGTTTTTACGGATTTTTAAGGATCTAAGTGGCGGCTTTGAAATATTTAATTTATTTAACAACCAAAATTCCATAACCAACACATGGGTGAGGGATTTGGTAAACGAACAACAATTTGCCGTACCCAATTTTATGACCGGCCGTATCCTTAATATTAAAATTGAGATGCGTTTTTAGAAATGAAATAAGTTTTAACCGTAAAATGGACAAGCACAAGGGGCAGTAACATTTTTGAGCCCCCTGGAAGTATCAACAGAGCCTGTGCAGAACTAAAAGAACAAATAGCAGTAGATGAAAAATATCCTTATAATTATATTCACCCTTAGTTTCTTAGGTGCATCCGCACAAAAGAACATTTATGAAAGTGAAAAGTTTGATGAACTGAGCCAAAATCACAGTAATTTGGCCATTATCCCATTTTTGACCAATTTGGAACTTAAGGACGAAATATCCAATGCTGAATTAAAAGATTTGGAAGAGAAGGAAGGTTACGCGGTACAGGACGCCCTAGAAACTTATTTTTCCAAAAGAAAAAAGAAAAAGAAATTTTCCGTTGAGTTCCAGAATATAAAAAACACCAATGCCATCCTGAAACAAAATGGTATTTCTTACGATAACATTGATGTTTATAGCGTAAAGGAACTAGCTCAAATTTTGGAAGTTGATGGCATCATAAGTGGTACTTTGGACTTAAACGTACTTCTATCCAAAGGAGTCCCTACAGAATTTAGCCTTTTGGATTATATTAACGGCGATGCCAATTATGGCCGAATAGGAGTAAAAATAAGTGACGGCATAACAGGCAAATTACTTTGGAAATACGAAAAGCAAATCAATAAGAAATCGGGCAAGAATACTACAGACCTCATCGATCTAATGATGAAACTTGCTTCCAGAAAATTCCCTTACGACAGGGAGCGCCCAAGGGACCGAAAAAAGGACTAGTCGGAACCAAATTCACGTAACACCTCAACAACGTAATCCAATTCCTCTTTGGTATTATATTTTGAGAACGAAAATCGTAAAGAAGGTTTTTCCATGTCTTCATTTGAAAGTATTTCAGTAAGCACGTGCGATCCAATATCGCTACCGGACTGACATGCACTACCTTTGGAACAGGCTATACCTTTTAGATCCAAATGAAATAACAACATAAGCGCCTTTTCCGGATCAAAAGGGAGACGCACATTCACAAGGGTATATGTACCTCCTTCCATGTCGCCGGAAAGACCATTAAAGGCCACATCAGGAATTGCCTTGGATAATTTTTCTATAAAATATCTTTTTAGTTCCGTCACATAATTCCGTTCCTCCTCCAAGTTATCATAAGCGGCCTTAAAAGCCTCCTCCAAACCCACAATATTGTGAAACGGCTCAGTTCCTGCCCTAAATCCGCGTTCCTGAGACCCTCCAAAGATCAATGGTTTTAACCCGGCGTTTCTTTTGATATAAGCAAACCCAACCCCTTTGGGACCATGAAATTTATGGGCCGCAGCAGTAAGGAAATGGGCATTGGTTTTCTGTACATCCCATGGGAAATGTCCAATGGACTGCACCGTATCCGAATGAAATAAGGCATCATTTTCCATACAAAGTTTTCCAACGGCCGAAATGTCCGTAATATTCCCAATTTCATTGTTCACGTGCATCAGGCTCACTAATTTCTTACTTCCATCCTTTTTTAGTAGCGACTCCAAGTGGCCAAAATCCGGATTACCGTCGCTATCCAAATCCACAAACCAAAGTTGAATGCCATATTCCTTGGCAAGTGCCTCGGCCGTATGCAATACGGCATGATGTTCTATCTTGGAAGTAATCAGGGTTTTCACCCCAAGATCACGTACACTGCACCTAAGAATCATATTGTCCGCTTCGGTTCCTCCCGAAGTAAAGATTATCTCCGCTGGGTGGGCATTTAAGTACTTGGCTATGGTTTTTCTTGCTTTTTCAATAGCTGTTTTAGCTGTCCTTCCAAAACCATGGGAAGAAGATGGATTACCATAGCAACTTGCCAAGGCATCTTGCATTTTTGCTATAACCTCCGGTCTAACCTGAGTGGTTGCGGCACTATCCAAATAAACCTTTTTCATCAAAAATTAAATCAAATTAAAGACTTTCCCAACTCCAGGGAAGATTGCCAAAATTACTTGAAATAAAGTTAATTTCCTGTAAAATGCACATAAACCTCTAGGATTATAACCTATATTTCGATTAAATTTGAGGCATGAAAAATCTCTTGACTTTCCTTTTGTGCTTAACCCTTTATTCATGTGATGATGGGGATTTAACCATAGAGACTATAGACTTTGACGATATTGACATAGATTACTGTGACACTACAGTAACGACCAGCACCACTTTATTCTTTAAGATTAGCGGTAATGAAGCTCTAATTCTCACCTTGGCAAGTGGCACACTTAAGAGTGAAGCATCGGACGGAGAGGTTGAATATCCTATTTCTACAAGCACCACCCTCACCTATCGGGATTTTTCCGATGATGTTTCCAGTGATTATTTTTGCGATCTTATCCCGACAACCGAACCTACGGTTTTGGAAGAAATTGAAGCTGAGAGCGGTTCAGTGCTCATAACCACCACAGCAATAGTTGATGGTGATACCACCACTTATGAACACACCATAAGGCTAAGTGAGATTACTTTTATCAATGCCTCCAACAATCAGCGGATAACCGATTTGAGCATAAATGATTTTGGAACGGTGACCACCAATTAATTATGGGGTGTTCTGAAAAAAATAAACTTCGGTAGCTCCCATACCATATTTCTGGTAGTCAGCATCATAAAACTTTGCGTTTTCGTACCGCTTAAAAAGATAATGAAGTTCTTCTTTTAAAATACCTTCACCAACACCGTGAATAAATACAACCTTTTGTATTTTTTTACGAATAGCAAAATCCAATTGACGTTTGGCCGTATCAAGTTGAAGGTTCAACATTTCAAAATTGGTCATTCCTTTTGTAGAGGGCGTTAACTTATCTATATGTAGATCAACCTCCATCTGTGGGGCATACCGCTCCTTGCTCCTTAATTTCCTGCTATGCCTATTCTTTGGTACTTCTTTTTCCGCCTTTATTTTGGCTACCTCATAATTGGATACTTTTATTGCATTGGAACCGCTCACTTTCAATAATTCAGCTGCCGTATATTTCAATAGGAACCCGTCATTACTTTCCACCGTAATTTGCCCATCACTTATTTTTACAATAAGCCCTTGAACAATATCATCGATGGCCTCAACTTGATCTCCTACCTTAAAATCCATTAGTTCTTATCTTTGTCGTTTTCCTGATCCCCATGTTGATCTATACTCCACAATTGTGTGGTCTTGTACAACCCGAACATTAAAAGTACAATTCCTATACTCAAAGCATATTCCTCATGCATAATACGGTCTCCCAACCCCGCAATTGCCGCTCCCACAATAATCAATACCAAATAAAAAGTCCGTTTTGTTTTCATTGCCCAAAAATAATAGTAATTTTCGGTAAAGAATTATATTGGTCCTTTAAAAAATCCTGATGGCAATTCTCTTGGAACTGGAAAATTATATGCTGCCTTGTATGAACAAGCAGATTTTCGGTATTGAGTGTCCCGGTTGCGGAATTCAACGGTCTATTTCCTATCTGTTGGACGGCAATTTTATAGATGCCCTAAAGATTTATCCGGCCATCTACACCATTATACTTCTTGTTGGCTTTATTGGAGCCACACTGGTATTCAATATCAAAAATTCATTCAAGATCAAAATCTACCTTTTATATCTAAACGCTGGAATCATCATTGTAAGTTATATTTACAAAATGATTCATCTAATACATTAAAAAAGAATTATGGAACAACAAAAACTACCCAACGCAACATTAATATTAGTATTCGGGATTATTTCAATAGTTACCTGCTGCTGCTATGGAATCATTGGATTGATATTTGGTATAATAGGCCTTGTTTTGGCAAAAAAGGCCACTATTTTATATGCAGTAAATCCCAGTATGTATGAAGGATACAACAACGTTAAATTAGGAAAAACCTTATCGATTATAGGAATTGTTTTGAATATTCTAGTAATCTTCTTCTTTATTTGGATCATCTCCATTATTGGTTGGGATGCCTTACAAAACGAAGAACTTATGAGGGAGAGAATGGAAGATTATTTTCAGAACCTCGAATAAACAATAGTACAACCAATCAATTATAATTTACATATTATGGAAAACAACCAAAACCGTCCCAAACCTAACAACTATTTGGTTTTAGCTATTATCAGTACTGTATTTTGCTGCCTCATACCCGGTATAGTAAGCATTGTAAATGCGGCCAAAGTAAATGAGGCCTATGCCCTTGGCAATTACGAACAGGCAGAGAGAGCTTCTAAAAATGCCAAGACATGGGCCATTGTTGGTATTGCCATAGCCGGCTTGTTTTGGCTCTTATATATCGCATTTTTTGGCCTGGCCATTTTTGGAGGAATAATGAGCAGTAGTGAATTCTAATCGAAAGAAAATATTGGGAGTTATAGTTTTTGGAGTGGTATTCCTTGGAATACTGCTCCTTTATTTTTTTTATAACCCCAGTAATTCCTACTACTTTCCCCAATGTCCATTTTTGACCGCTACCGGCTATTACTGCACCGGATGTGGAAGTCAAAGGGCATTACACGATTTACTCCACTTGGATATAATGGGTGTAGCCAAACACAACCTACTCTTTATTCCTGCGTTTTTATTAATTGCCTATCATTGGGTGCGTAGCTATACTCCTTTAAAAAACAAAAAGAGCTTCCCGGATATAATCTATCACCCTAAAACACCCATAGTATTATTTATATTAATATCTCTGTTTACAATTTTAAGGAATATCCACCTTTATCCCTTTACACTCTTGGCTCCAGAATAAAAAGCCCGTTATTGAATCAATAACGGGCTATTCCTATCAATGTGGGGAATATTACTTTTCAAACTTCATAAGTGTTTTAATTATAATTCCAACACATTCCAAAAGTTGTTCCGTGGTCATCACCAATGGCGGGGCGAACCTGATAATATTTCCATGGGTTGGCTTCGCCAAAAGTCCGTTATCCCTTAATTCCAAGCAAATATCCCAAGCAGTTGAACTATCTTCGGTGTCGTTTATCAAGATGGCATTTAACAATCCTTTACCCCTGACGGACTTTACAATATTACAAGTGGGTATAAACTTATTAAGTTCTTCCCTAAAGAGCTCACCCAATATATAGGCATTTTCGGCGAGCCCTTCCTCTTTGACTACCTCAAGGGCAGCTATGCCCACTGCCGCTGCCACGGGATTGCCTCCAAATGTACTACCATGGCTACCAGGTTTTATAACCTCCATGATTTCGTCATTGGCCAATACTCCGGATATAGGATAAGCCCCTCCTGAAAGCGCCTTTCCCAAAATTAAAATATCCGGTTTCACCTCTGGCTTCCCACTACAGTGCCTGTCCGGACAGCTACAATTACCACATGTAGCCAATAATTTACCTGTACGGGCTATACCGGTCTGCACTTCATCTGCTATAAAAAGTACGTTATGCTTTTTACACAACTCCTTCGCCTTAGGTAGATAGTCTTCAGAAGGCACATATACTCCAGCTTCTCCTTGTATGGGCTCTACCAGGAATCCCGCAATATTTTTATTATTTTCCAGTACCTCTTCCAAGGACTTTAGGTTATTATATTCAATCTTTATAAATCCTTCGGTAAAAGGCCCATAATTTTTACGTGCCACAGGATCGTTGGAAAACGAGATGATAGTGGTGGTACGGCCGTGAAAATTATTTTCACAAACAATAATTTGAGCCTGATTCTCAGGAAGCCCTTTTTTCTCGTAGGCCCATTTTCTACAAATTTTAAGCGCTGTTTCTACCGCTTCCGCCCCCGTATTCATGGGCAACAACTTGTTGTACCCAAATGTTTCGGCAGCCAACTTCTCAAATTTTCCAAGCATATTATTGTAAAACGCCCTAGAAGTCAAGGTCAGTGTTTGCGCCTGTTGTATCATGGCGCCAACGATTTTAGGGTGACAATGGCCTTGATTTACCGCTGAATAGGCCGACAAAAAATCATAATATTTCTTTCCCTCAACATCCCAAACAAAAACACCTTCACCCCTACTTAAAACTACTGGTAAGGGATGATAGTTGTGCGCTCCGAATTTTTCCTCCAATGCAATTGCATCTTTAGAAGATAATTTTTCCAAAACCGACATGATTAAATAAATTTAAATAAAACTTTAGCAATTCCTTCTTGGGGAGAGAAATCATCCATCTTTTGCAGAGAACGCAAATTACGAATTGTAACTTGCATCCTAAAATTTTTGGGTATTGATTTTTGCTTGGAAAAACCTACCAATCAATCTTTTAGATAAAAAGTGGCACTAACGGGATAGTGATCGGACAAAAACCAATTTTCTTGTCCGTTATGGACTTGGGCTACAAGAGATTTTTTGGAGAGCTCAGGTGAAACCATAATATAATCTATACGTTCCATACGCGAAACTAATTGTTCCGTGCTTTCTTGGTTTACCTCTCCCAAAACCCGACCGGGAAAACTGCCTCTTTCCGCCAATCCCTTAGTATATCCTTGAACTATATCATATAAGGGCAGTGAAAGAAATTTAGACATCACGGCATAATCAAAGTTGCCATTGACCAAATTGCCATCCAAGGCTTTTCCTGCATTGGATTCACGCAATCTCTGCAATAATTTACCATTGGGATCGTATAGATCGGCATCAAAGGGGGAATGTGCATTAAAGTCCCCCAAAACCACATACTTGGAACTGGTTTTGATGATTTCTTCCAATTTCCGTGATAGTATATCGGCCTCTTCCCGCCTTCGTGCAATGCTTCCCGGATGAAGGTGAATTACAAAAAAATCAATTCCATTGGTAGTGCAATGTAAAGCCCCATGATGCATACCTTCCATTATTTTTTCTTTTACCACAATAGGGTATCGCGAGGTAAAACCAACCGAGTAGCCCGTTGTTTTCAGTAAAATGGAATATTCATGTCCCCAGGCTGTGGCATCCTCCCGCAATTTTTCAGGGGTATAGGCGCATAGTTCCTGAAGGGCCACAACATCCGGAGCTTGGGCATTCATCCAATTTTGTAACTTAACCCTTCTTGGCTCGTCTTTACCCCAATCGTAACCGTTCCAAATGTTATAGGTAATAATTTTAAAATCGCCTTTATTTTCCTGGGATGCCAATAATAACGGCAGCAAAGCCAGAATCAAAAAAATTTTTCGCAATTTCATTCGTTTAGATTTATTCTAAAAACATGGCCAACAGAATGGCCCTTTTAAAACAAGTGAATATTCCTTTCATTAAAAGTTTATAATCTCTCCAATTGCAGTCCTTATTTTTTCTACAAAGACTTTTCAATTTTGTTAATCCGAACCATATGATATGTCCAAGTCATTTGTTCTTATTTCCAGTAATTTTTCCTTTAAAATCTTTTGCATTTCCTCAACCACATCACCATAGGCAGGGTTATGCGCCAAATTATTGTATTGTTTGGCATCGTGTTCCATGTCGAAAAGCTCCATCCCTGATCCGGCATCTTCATCATACTGAATATATGCCCATTTATGACTTCGCACAAGAAAGGACTTACCTCCTTGGCTTACCGAAAATGCATATTCCCTAACGTCCGACTTTGGATTATCCAAAGTTTTTACAAGGCTTTTACCCTGTAAATGTTTGGATGCCTTTAACCCTGCCAATTCGGCCAAAGTAGGATACAGGTCCAACAATTCGGAAAAGGAATTACAGACCGCCGGTGCTTTTCCTGGCACTTTGATAATCATAGGCACCCTAACCGATTCCTCATGAAGGCTTACCTTCATCCAAAAACGGTGTTCCCCCAAATGAAAGCCATGGTCCGAAGTAAAAACAACAATGGTATTGTCCTCCAAGCCTTCTTCCTTCAAAGTCTTTAGTATCTTACCTACCTGTGCATCCATATAGGCTACAGAAGCGTAATACCCAGCTACTGCCTTTTTTTCCTGTTCTTCGGACATTTCCCCATTTACGCTGGTCACATAGTTAATTCCTCGGGCGGGAATATCGTCCCAATCGTTTTCAACTTTAGGGGGCAATACCATTTGTTGGTGTGGATAAGGTTCAAAATATTTCTTTGGAGCTACAAAAGGCACATGGGGCCGTACCAACCCCACTGCCAGAAAGAAAGGTTTATTTTTGTGTTGTTTAATAAGTTCGGCAGCCTTTACAGCCGTTTTACCATCGGAATGTACCAAATCGTCCCCATCCGCCTTTACAATCGTCATAACATTACCCCCTTTTCTTGGCTTAAGTCCGTAGGGATTATTTTGCACCAATTCAGCCTCCCCTTCTGCAGTCCATTCCGGTCCCTGACTATTAAACCTTTCGGTCCAGGATGCCTCATCGTCCTGTCCGTTGGAACCAGTTTCAATATCTATGGGAACTCCCATATGGTATATCTTGCTTACCCGTGCCGTATAATAACCGTTATCCTTAAACAATTGTGAAAGTGATTTGCGTGAAGGTCCAACATTCTCCCTCCCGCTTACATATCCGTAGGTGGTAGTAGCATTGGGATAATAGCCAAACATTAAAGAGGCCCTGGAGGGGCCACAGACCGGATATTGGGTATAAGCTCTGGTATACTTAACACCTTGTGCCGCCAATTGATCAATATTGGGTGTATGTGCCGCCTGATTTTCATAGGATGAAATAGCAGTGGCCGTTAAATCATCCGCAATTATGAATAATACATTAGGTTTGTTGTTCTTTATTTTTTTTTCAGTGTTGCCTTGCTGTGCATGTCCAGCAAAAAAGCCGATCATTAACAGACTTAAAAGCAATTTTCCCATTTTAACCAATTGATTTGAATTTAAAGATTGATAATTGTTCCTACTTTCCAAAAATAACACTTAGTTCCCCAATATTTAATACAGGCCAACACTTCGTTTAATATGAATCAAATCTTTCGATCCATTCGTATTTAATTTTCCTATTGCCAAAACGAATCTAACAAATACAAATAAGACTCTGTTAAAAAGCTAGATAAATCCTAAAAAAATCTCCTATTTTTGCGCCATGGGCAGAAAGAATACAAGACAAGTTTTTGAAAACGTAGAAGTAGTAGATGCAGGAGCCAAAGGCAAGACAATCGGTAAAGCACCCGACGGACGGGTAATTTTCCTGACCAACACTGTCCCAGGGGATGTTGTGGACGTTATGACCACCAAAAAAAGAAAGGCCTACTTTGAGGGGGTTGCCACCAAATTCCATACTTTTTCAGATAAAAGAACTACTCCGGTTTGCGAGCATTTTGGGGTATGTGGTGGGTGTAAATGGCAGGATATGGGCTATGAGCACCAGCTGTTCTATAAACAAAAGGAGGTAGAGAACAACCTTCGTAGAATTGGTCATTTGGAATTGCCAAAAACAAGTACTATCCTAGGCTCCGAAAAACAGTATTTTTACAGGAACAAGATGGAATTTTCTTTTTCGGATAGCCGATGGCTAACATTGGAGGAAATAAACTCCGGCAAGGAAATTGACGACAAAAATGCGCTGGGGTTTCATATTCCCGGTATGTGGGACAAAATATTGGACATCAAAAAATGTCATTTGCAGGAAGATCCTTCCAATGCAATAAGGTTGGAAATAAAGGATTTCGCCATCAAGAACAATTTATCTTTCTTTAATCCCAGGAATCAGTGGGGCATGCTGCGTACGGTAATGATACGCACCTCCTCTACCGGTGAAATCATGGTCATGGTCCAGTTTTTTGAGGACGATTTGGAGAAGAGGGAGTTATTGATGAACCATTTGTCAGCAAGCTTTCCAGAAATAACTTCCTTGCTATATGTCATCAATCAAAAACAAAATGATACCATATATGACCAAGAAATTATATGCTATTCTGGACGGGATCATATCTTTGAGGAAATGGAAGGCCTTCAATTCAAAATAAATGCCAAATCCTTTTATCAAACCAACTCGGACCAAGCATATGAGCTATACAAGGTAACCCGGGATTTTGCCGAACTTACCGGAAACGAATTAGTTTACGACCTATACACAGGTACTGGAACAATTGCCCAATTTGTAGCCAAAAAAGCCAAAAAGGTAATAGGGATAGAAGCTGTTCCGGAGGCTATTGCAGATGCCAAGGCCAATGCAAAAAGAAATAAAATAGATAATGTGGATTTCTTTGTTGGGGATATGAAGAATGTCTTTAATCCCAGTTTTATTAAGGAACACGGTAGGCCCGACCTAATTATTACAGATCCTCCCAGGGATGGTATGCATGCGGCCGTTGTAGAACAAATATTATCCATTGCCCCAGAAAAGGTCGTATACGTTAGCTGTAACAGCGCTACACAAGCTAGGGATTTGGAAATGATGAAGGAGGATTATGAAATATTAAAAGTGCAGCCAGTGGATATGTTTCCACAAACCCATCATGTTGAAAATGTTGTACTTTTGAAAAAACGGACCAAATAGTCCAACAGAATATGAAAAAATCCCATATCCTTATTCTATTAACAATCGTATTGATCGGTTTTGGAGCCTGTGAAAAAGATGATATCTGCATAGATGGGGACACCCCACTACTAATCATAAGATTTTATGATGTGGATAACCCCACCGAACTAAAGGATGTAACCGATTTTAGAATTGTTGGAGTTGGTCAGAATACTACAGTTACTACCGTATCCGACAGAACCGATACGGATTCCATAGCCATTCCCTTAAAGGTTACGGAAAACACCACAGGATTTTATTTTATTAGCAACTCTTCAGATGTTGAAACTACAGATTCCAGCGGTGAAACAATTACCGTTGAGGGGGGGGATTTAGATACCTTGTATTTCAATTACTCTAGAATAGATAAGTTTGTTTCCAGGGCATGTGGATATATTGCCAATTATGAAGATTTAACTAGCGATCTAAAAACTGAAACTGATAACTGGATAAAGGATATAGAAATTGTAACCCCATTGGTAGAAAATTCAACAGCGGCCCATGTTAAGATATATCATTAGTAGTTTTATATTTTTCACCTTTCTATTGGGATTTTCCCAAAGCAAGCCTATCGACTTGCAGCCAAAAGATACTGTGGTCCACACCGATCCTTATGGCATTAGGGTAGGAATAGATCTTAGTCGCCCATTAATTTCATTTTTGAATGATGATTACCAAGGACTTGAAATAGTTGGGGATTACAGGGTTACGAATAAACTTTATGTAGCTGCAGAACTGGGCAATGAAAAGAATACCAAACAAGAGGACCTATACAATTTTACCACGTCTGGAAGCTACTTAAAACTGGGTGTGGATTATAATACCTATGGGAATTGGTATGGTATGAACAACTCCATACATTTTGGCGGCCGATACGCCTACAGTACTTTTAGCCAAACTTTGAATAATTATCAAATTTTTGACACCGACCGGTATTGGACCGATCCGGATTATCAAATAAATCCAGACCCCGACGCCGTTAATGATTTTCCATGGGGCTCAGATGTCGCCCAAGAATTTAGCGGATTAAATGCAAGCTGGCTAGAGGCCGTGCTGGGTGTGAAGGCAGAACTCTTCGCCAACATTTTTTTAGGGGCAAGTGTTCGCATTGGATTCTTGGTAAGCAATAAGGAACCTGATAACTTCAGTAATCTATGGATTCCGGGATTCAATAAAGTTACGGACGGGAGTAAATTCGGTGTTGGTTACAATTATTCCATCACCTATTTTTTACCACTCTATAAAAAAGCCAAAAAAATTACGGAAAAGGAAGAAAAGAAACCACCGATTCAAGAAAAACCTACAGCTCCCGGAAACCCTTAATAAAAATCCATTTCATCATCAGTTTCTCGCCGGATTTTGTTTTTACAACACTAAATTTTGGCGCCAATAAACTGGCAGCCACCGCGGCTATAAAAGCCAGGACCAGAGTGTTCAACGATAATAACATGCCAAGCAATAATCTCCCAGCAACAAATAAAACGGCGAAGCCTAGAAAATTATAGATGAGGGCTTTGTATTTTGGTTTCAAAATTCCTATTCTTTTAAATCATTGATTACGGGCTATTCCGCTTTGTTAAATTTGGCCTTCTTGCTCCCCTCGTACATTATGTATTTAACCAAGCGCGACTCCAAATGGCTATTAAAGACCTTGATCTTCCTGGAAGGACGTAGCCCCACAAACTTTAAGGCCTCCAAATTGGATGTAATGAACCAGGCATCGGTCCCAGGGTAATTTCGTTTTAAAGTGTTGCCAATATCCGTGTAAAAATCCTCCATTTCAATATCCAATCGCTCGCCATAAGGCGGATTGAACACCATATGCAAATGATTATCCGTGAATTTCTCGGTATCAAAAAAGTTTTTCCTTTCCACGGTTATATAATCGGATAAATTGGCATTGACTATGTTATCCTGAGCTTTTCTTACTGCAGATGGCGCCTTGTCATACCCAATGATCTTATGGTTAAACTCCCGTGTCCTTTTTAGACTGCTATCCACAATTTTTTCAAAAAGATCGGGATCAAAATCGTGCCATTTCTCAAAGGCAAATTCCTTCCTATTTATGTTGGCTGGAATATTACAGGCAATCATAGCTGCTTCCGTCAATAAAGTGCCACTTCCACACATGGGATCCAGAAAGTCGCATTGACCATCCCATCCACTTAACAACAAAAGGCCAGCGGCCAAAACCTCATTTATAGGTGCTATATTGGTTGCCGTTCTATACCCCCTTTGGTGCAAAGATCTACCGGAAGAGTCCAAAGCCACGTTGCATTGATCGTTTTGAATATGAATATTGATCCTAACATCCGGGAATTTTATATCTACGTCCGGTCTACTGCCATCGGTATCCCTAAACTTATCCACTATGGCATCTTTGGTTTTTTGGGAAACATATAAGGAGTGGGTGAAATTTTCGCTATTCACCGTGGCGTCTATGGCAAAAGTCGTGGAAGTCGAAAGATAATCGAACCAATCCATGGCATAGATTTTTTTGTAAAGATCGTTCTCATCCCGTACCCGAAAGGAATGTATGGGCTTAACTATTTTAATTGCAGTCCTTAAACAAAGGTTTGCCTTATACATAAAACCGGTATCACCTTCAAAAAAAACACTCCTAACTCCTTCTTCAACATTTCCAGCACCCAAGTTACGCAGTTCCTTGGCCAAAATTTCTTCAAAACCAAACATGGTCTTGGCCACCATTTTAAAATTATTGTTCATATCTACCTTTAAGATTACCGCAAAAATACATTAATTTTAGCCCTTATTAGCGAATATGGTTATTTTGTAGAATACCAGAACCAATCCTAAATGAAATATTTATTACCTATTCTCGGCGTTTTGCTGAGTTTTATTTTTGTATTCTTTACAAAACCAAAAAACAAGGAAGTGTTTAAGTTGCTCCTAGCTTTCAGTGGAGCCTTTTTGTTGGCACTTACCGTATTTGAATTGTTCCCTGAAGTTTATGGTAGTGCAGAACCAAAAACGGTCGGGGTGTTTATTATGTTGGGGATCTTACTCCAGATATTTCTGGAATTTTTTTCCAAGGGGGCCGAACACGGACACGTTCATCTTGATCCCGAAAAATCCGATTTTCCATGGATGCTCTTTATAAGCCTATGTATCCATTCCCTGCTAGAAGGATTACCCATAGAAAATCATGGCACCATCCTATACGGAATTTTAATCCATAAAATTCCCATTGCCATTATCCTTAGCATATTTTTGTTAAGCTCTAAGATAAAGTTGCACTCCGCAATATTTTTTATTGTGCTGTTTTCTTTGATGACGCCCATAGGCACTTACATTGCAGCCAATTATGAGTTTATTCATAGGTATGCCGTTTTACTGAACGCATTGGTAATTGGAGTCTTTCTTCATATATCCACGGTAATTTTGTTTGAAAGTTCGGAAGCGCACAAATTCAACTTACGTAAATTGGTGGTCATTATTTTGGGTATCGTAATTGCTTATTCCTTATAGATGTTTAGTAAGGAAGAATCAAAAAAGTTAAGGCAGGATTTCTGGATTTCCTTTGGAAAGTCATTTCCCAGAAAATGGATTCTCTATAATACCGGAATAAAGGATTTCTCATTTAAGTTCCACTTTGATCTATCTACAGCCATGGTCTCTATGGATATTGAAAATCAAGATTTGGAGAAGCGTCTGGAATTATGGGAGAAATTAATATCACTTCAGTCGCTTTTTAAAGAGGAATATCTACCAAATGCCCTGTTCGAGGATACGGTTTTCCTTGATAACGGTAAGGAAATATCGAGGATCTCCGTCAGTTTAGACAATGTTTCCATACACAACAAAAATACCTGGCAGGAGACCATGGTTTTTTTGAAGGATAACATGGTCAAATTTGAAAATTTCTTCAACGAATATGAAGATATTATTCGTCCTTAAACCACATCGATCAATATAAAGAACCAATGACTAATGGCGCCTCCCAGTACAAACAAATGCCAGATAAAGTGATTATAAGGGATTCTTTCAACAGCGTAAAAAATAATCCCCAAGGTATAAAAAGCACCACCTAAAAAAAGGGTTCCCAACCCAATGGTCGTAGTATTACTTAGTAAATTATCCAAATCCAATACAATCAACCAACCCATTACCAAATAAAGTAAAAGCGATATAAATTCGTATTTACCTGTATAAAACAACTTCATTAACGTACCAAGGGCCGCAATTCCCCAGACGGTATAAAACAATAGCCACCCATTACCTTTTTCCAACATTATTAAGGCCACTGGTGTATAGGTCCCGGCAATTAAAAAATAAATACTGATGTGATCCAATATTCTTAACCTGTTTTTCAAATTGGGATCTCTCACAAGATGGTATAAGGTTGAGGCCGTAAACAACAACACAAAGGTAAAACTGTAAACAACAATGGAAAAAATTCCATAGGAATTATGCCTATCATTTATCTGATAAAGCACAAAAAAGCCTATCAGCCCTAAAATGATACCCAGGGCATGTGAAAGGGTGTTCAATTTCTCTTCTTTTTCCAGCACTGAAAGGATGTTGATAGTACAAAATTAACCAAAGTTAATTTTACACCATTGCCTTACCTAAGGAAATAAATAATATAGTCCCTTCTATACAAAAACGGCATTAACCAGACAAACAGCCCTATAAGCCAATAAATCTGGAAATAAATAAAAAGCTCCCTTGGCAACAATCAGTCTACCTCAAAAACAGCTTCGGAAACCAGTGGTAAACCATCGTTCGTAATTCCTTGTAATACCACTCTATAGAAGGAAGATTTTGTTCCCGCAGGAAAAATAACTTTGCTCCTTCCACTATTATCCAATTTTACCATGGGCTCCCAATGGAGGGTGGAACTAAATTTTTTCCTATTAGCTCCCAGATCTTCATTTCCATAGGCTGGTTCGTAAAACTTTCTGGACTGATAAAATCCTTGGTAACTAAACACATTACCCGCAACTTTAATTTTCTGATCTTTAAGTTCCTTACCTGTTAAGGTGTACACTGCAATAACCCCGTTTCCTCCTTCGGAACCAAAAATAGAAGCTCTAGACCCCTTTAAAACATCTATAAAATCGACCTCCCAAACGGGAACGTTTTCAATTGCTTCTTGATTGACGGGTACTCCATTTAAAAGAAAAAGGGGGGTAGTTCCTCGTTCCGAATTTATTGAATTAACACCTCTAATTGTCACAAATCCCCCATATACATCAACCCCAGGGACACGTGCACGTAAAGCCGCCAAAATATTTGGGTAGGGCTGATTTCTTATTTCAGAAAAATCCACTGTATTGGAAACGCTACTGTAAATAGAACTAGTACTTCTTTTTGTATCCATCTCCTTTTTCTTGGACCTACCTTCCGTTAAGATCAGCACTTCATCCAACTGGATCAATTTCATCATTTCGTTTTCAAAATTGGTATCGTAGCCTTCCCTTTCGTTAGGATTTTCCAAAAATTGTTCAAAGCTGGTAATTTCCGGAAGACTGTATTCCTTTCGTATGGAATTTATTGGTGCAGGTTTTATAGAATCCAAATGAATTGCGAATTCCTTCATTGGGCGCTCATAATCCACCATTTCAAAAGCCAATTTATTATCTTCCATAATATCCAGCCCCAAAAACTTAAAACGGCCATCTTCGTTTGATTTTACGCTTAGGCGACCCATCAAATTACTATCTTGAAAAGTCAATTTCACAGTAGCTACATCTGGCTTATCGGGATTATGAAATTTACGCACCTCCCCTTCTACAGAGATTCCCATTTCCTTGACAAACTCAAAGGCATCACCCGTGGTATTTGGCATATCGTTTACAATAAATTGTCGCCAACCCTGGGTCATCATCAACAAGTCCAAAAACTGTCTTCTTTTAGGATTTTCCGAATAAAAATAATACCCTGGATTTTCTATTCTCCCTTTTACTTCTGAATTTAATAACAAATAGGTTCGTATGTCAGCCTGATGCTCCCTGGGTGATGAAGCCGCTAAATCCGTAACGGAAATAGACATATTTGCTCCTAATTTAGATATTCCCTCTACTTGGGAATCCAGTTCTACATTTAATTGTATTGTGCCATTTTTGGCATTGATTTGGGATGAAGGAATAATTTTAATTTCGGGAGACGCACTACCATCATTGTAAAACACCAATCGCTCACATACAGCCGTACTCTTTTCATCCACTAGTGTAAATTGGGCAATTCCGGTCACAAGGAGCTTTTTATCGACTTTAAAAACTGCCAGAGATTTGTCCTGGTTAATTGTTGCATTATATATAGTTCCCGTGCGTTGGCTACCCAGTAAACCAAATCCC
Organism: Arenibacter palladensis; assembly: GCF_900129275.1. Classification (GTDB taxonomy): domain Bacteria; phylum Bacteroidota; class Bacteroidia; order Flavobacteriales; family Flavobacteriaceae; genus Arenibacter; species Arenibacter palladensis. The sequence goes on from NZ_FQUX01000009.1 coordinate 195,032, forward strand.
TTAAGTCCTTTGGCTCTTGAGGTTTGAATATTTATCTGATAATAATCCCTTAATTCCTGAACCCGCATCACAATTCCGTCGCTGACCCCTTGTGGCAGATTATAGGCATATTTTTTGCCATTATGAACAATATTGGCCGTGTATTTTTTTCCCTCTAAAGGCTTAATATCGAAGAGTCCCATCCCTAAATGGACAGATGCAAATTCCGTGATTTGCATTCCGGTTTCATCTAAAATTACACCTTCAACATCCATGGATCGGCCATCTACCCCCAATATCTTGAATCCGACGCGGTTAAAATAATCATTGACCAAGTGACCGCCCTCAGGAAAAAACTGCAAATCTGGCATTTGTTCTTCCAATACCACATCAGATTTGTCCTGACCCTTCCCAACCAAAGCTGCCCCTACTTCTTTGGTTATAAATTTCAAAGGACTAATGTATATCTGCTGCCTAAAGAAATAGGCCTCATCAAAATTGCGCATATAGTTTGTATAGGCACGTACCGTATACCCTCCTCCATATAAATCTGAAGGTAAAGCGAAATCCCCATTTCCTATACCATCTTCTATCCTAATAATTTTGAAGTCTATAATATTGTCGTCAGGGCCCACAATATCCACATACACCACATTCCTTATAGCATCCCATTGGTGGGATGCTGCGTTTAAAAGATATACTTTAAACCAAATATCTTCCCCAGCATTGTAATATGATTTATCCAGATGCAGGAATACCTTTTCCCGATATTTAGTAGAATCGTTGGCCAGAAAATATTTTGAATTGCCCTGTCCTTGGGCATAAGTACAATTGGTAATTACTATCCAAAGAATTAATACTATTGATGTTATTTTCAAAATGCTCAATACTTAGTTAGACTGTAGAATTAAATCTACAATATTTTTCTTTAAGAAAAAGCATAATTTAACAGTGGTAAAGGGAAATATTCCCCAACTATTTAGACATTAAAAAATAATAGTAAACTTCATCAAAAGGGACCAATTGGTCCCTTTTGAAAATTAACTTACCCAATAAATAGTAAAAAATCCATTTGAGTATTATTGGACAATAAGCTTGGCCCTCATTACCGATGAATGACCTGGAAAAGTACATACTATCCAATATTCACCTGGTTCCTCCGGCATTTTTACATAAATTTTTTCAGCAGTTTCCGGTTGCATTATAGCCGTGTGATAAAGTACTAAATCCGTATCGGGCACATAGTTATAATCCGGACCGTCCAGTCCAAGCATCAAAGCCATTTGACCTACCTTATCAACAGACTCCTTGCCCTTTTTTGTAATGACCAGATTGTGCATCATATCGTCGTTATTATTAAAAGTGAGCTCTATCTTTGCTCCCCTTTGAACCTTAACTTCCTCTACATCAAACTTCAATCCCGGGTTGGTTCCTATCATTAATTGCTGATCGGAATTATTATTCCAATCCGCTGGCATTTTTGTTATTCTTTTTGGTTGAACAATAGTTTTCCCAGATTTTGCCATCCCTGTCATTTGGGGCGACTTCAATTCTCCACCGGGTACCTCGTTCAAAGTGTAATAGCCTGTATCGTGCAAAAGTTTCTTACCCTTAACAGAGCTAAGGTTAGGCACTTTTATTTCGTGGATAAAGCCCAAGCGCATTCCGTGCAAAGTTAATTTCACCGATAATCCATCCGGAGAGACCTCGGCTTTGTGTACCATCACCGGTTGTTCTTCCGTTATAGGGCTTCCGTAGTCATTGTGATATTTATAGGTGAAGCTTTTCATTTGATAGCTGGCAACATCATTGGCCAACTTTTTATTGACAGGTTCAGTGAATTCCAATAGAAATCCATCAGCCAACGCTTTCATCGTTTTAATTTCAAAGGGCACTTTCCCCGTCCATTCCAACCTTTGCAGACCATATGGGGCCTTTCCTGTGGAGGCCCATCCCCTGCTTGTCATACCAACAAACATACTGGAATCGCTACCCCAGATCATACGAAGTATTCCTGAGGAAAAACCCTCCCGAAATAAAAAGGAAGCTCCCTGGTACACCCCATTGACCTTTTCCATATATACCCGCATAATCTTACTATGTCCCTGGTCGCCAATAAACATCTGGCCTTCAAAGGGCCCGAATTTTCCATTTGTAGTATCATAAAGGATATCCGAAGTAGAAATTCCCTGAATGGTGTGCGGAAACCAGATAGCTGGAGCTTTAAGGGCTGGTACCTTTTTAGCGTATTCATAAAGACTTAAACCCGATTGCTTTTCAATTTCCTCCTGTTTCAACTTTAAGGGCGATTGAGGGTCGTCTGTCCACCGTAACCCTTCCGGATTACCAGCAAAATCACCTACTTCCAAATGTGTCATCCTTCCGGAACCTACCCAATCCCCTTGATTTTCGGTATAAAAATAGTCACCTTCAGAATTCATATTGAAACCCGCAGGAGACCTTAGGCCCGTTGCAATAGGGGTCATTTCCCCTTCTGGGGTAATTTTTAACATCCATCCCCGCCATTTTACCAAACTAGCCCCGTGGCCGATCCAGGATAAATTTAAGGTGACCAACATATCCCCATTGGGCAAAATTAGCGGTCCATAGGAATAATCATGGTAATTCCCGGACAAGGGCCAGGAATATATGGTCTTATAGCTATCTGCCTTTCCATCGCCGTTCCTATCGTCCAATCTTGTGAGTTCCCCTCTTTGGGAAAGATAAAAACCGTTATCCTTATAGGCCAGACCCAAGGTCTCATGCATCCCATGTGCATATCTCTTATACACTGGATTTAGGCTATATGGGTTTTCTATTAACCATACTTCACCTCTTCTGGTAGACACCCCCAATTTATCGTCATCCGTAAACGCCAATCCTCCTACTTCCAATACAACATCCTTTGGAATGGGCACATCCACTATTTTATAATATTCCGCTTCCTTTTTGGCCATTTCCGAACTCTCCTGTCCAAAAATACCTTGTACCGTTCCTACTAGGAATACAAAGAAAACTGCCTGTCTTAAAATCTGCATAATTGGTTGTTTTGGGTTACCAAATAATATTGTATGAAATGTTCCCACTACCTGCGGGTATTTTTAGAAGTAATTCATCCTTTCCATTGGATTGACGGATTATAGGAGTCAAGTCGCTATTTCCCGAGAAATCGATAAAATAACTTTCATCATTGACAATGTAGGTGCCGTCCTCCAATTGTTTAATGGATTCCCCTTCGGCAATTTTATGCCAAATGTCTTTATTGCCCTTAATCCCAATGGTACGTTCAAGTCCACGTCCATTCTCAGAGGATTTAAACGAATTGCTAATAGACGTCCCTTCTTCCTGGTGAATAAAAACAGGTCGTCCATTGTCCCTCATTTCATAACCCAATGGTTTAAACTTTATGTTGGATGGAATGCTATCTGGCCAAACCATGTCTTTATTCTCCAATGTCATAAAATCTGGATCCCCATGAAAGGATACTGAAAATCCCTTTGGTTCCGCCAATTGATTTGTACCCCTAAGATGCCACATCTGGGTAACATCCAGGAAATCGCCCTCCCAAACCTGTAATATGGTTCCTCTACTTAAATCGTATGAATAATTAATACGGTCCGGACTCCCTACCGCAATGCAATGCGTCCTTTTTTCTTCACCATGCATCATATATCCACGCTGGGTAATGGTCTCATCATTCACGGTAATGAGTATATCATTGTCCGAGACCTTATTAGCCGAACTTAAAGAGTTCTTTGCATGTAAGGGTATTTTTTGCATTTCTGGACCTTCTACCGTTATACTGAAACCTGTATACCAAGGATAATTCTTATTATAAATGAAGGTAAAGGGTATTTTCCCCTTTTCCAACATAATTTCACCAATCCCAGGAGTATCCAAACCGAACTTTCCTTTTAGATCAACAACAGTATCATTTCCGATCAATAATAAGGCACCGCCGTGATTTAACCCTACATTAAAGAGATAGTTACCAGAGTTTGGAACATCCATTTGCCCCTTATAACTTAGAATTCTTGTAACCCTATTTCCTGTAACCATATTGGCAGAAATACTGTCTACATTACTCTCTCCAATAACCTTAAGCGTATCCAAACCGACAATTGTATCAGAATTACTTTCGTATTCCGTCATATACATATCGGACAAGGTCAGCTTTTTATCTTCATACTTCTTATAAATGATGTTTCTTAGGGCAACCGGGCCGTGATCTCCTTGAATCATCAATGGACCTCTTGCCTTTTCATCTTCAAAAGCGGCCGAACGTGTTGGAGCTGTGACCTCTACATTTTCTTGGATTAATACTCCGTTAAGCCATACTTCCTGAAAAATGGCGTTCTTAATTTTCTCGCCTTCTTTATTAAACCTAGGTGCATGGAACAGAATTTTAAAATGTTGCCAAAGTCCTGGAGATTTTGAAGCGTTTGTACTTGGGGGGTTACCCTGATAACCACCTACTTCCTTATAATTTGAACTTTGATAAATGCCACCTATATCCGCATAAGAAGGCTCCTTTTCTCCCCAACTATCCAATAATTGCACTTCATATCTACCTTGAAAATAAATACCGGAATTTGACTTGAGTGGCATCATAACATCCAATTCAATCTCGAGATCTCCATGGTCAAAATTCGTGAAGATGTGACCATTTATAGAATCTTCCTCCGGAATATTAGCCAAAATTCCTTTTCCCGGAGAAGATGTCAAAACCTTGTCCTTTGATCTATCCACATACACATCACCCACAATTTTCCAGTTAGGAGTTTCTACATTGAACATAGAAAGATCATCCAACGGCAATTCTGAGAATGGCAAATAATCCTTTACTCTAGGGGATTCTTCGGTGGTCGTTGCAGTTTCTTTCGATGGACGATCGCCGCATGAAATAAAAATCAGCAATAATCCACTTAAAAACAATGGAATTTTCATAAAATTGAAGCTTAGGTTACTTGGAACAGTAGTTCCAAACCCTAAAGATATAAATATAAGTTATAAAACTCCAATATTTACCAGGTCCATTATCAATTCTCTTTGGCTTTATCTCCCTAATGAGGGCCATTTCCACTACGAAAAGGTTTTCGTAACTTAATGAAGTCATTTACAAAAGTATTGAAAATAGAAGTTCATAACGGTAAATAATATAACTCATATATATCCACACACTATATAGCCGATATTTGAAAATGTACCAATGGATCAATTTGTAAATGGGACAATTTGATGGTTTGGAAATGTAGCAATTGAAAAATTAATCCATGTAGCCATGCATCAATTGGATGATTTGGAAATTGAACGATCCCAACATGGGTCCCATTGGAAATGTATCAATTGACCAATGTACCGATTGCTTAATGTATCAATTAGTGACTGCCCGATACTGTAGGTGAAGCAGGAACGGCTGCTGGAACCGATCACGCAGAAGGCGTGCCCTTTTGTTGGATACGGCACAAAAAAAAGTCCCCTCATCTGATGATGAAGGGACTTCAAAAAAAGGCGGCGGCCTATTCAATGACAGCCCGATACTGCAAGCGCAGCGAAGCAGTATCGGATGCTGGAACTAATCACGCAATAGGCGTGCATTCAATGACTGCCCATGGGCACTAACGAAGTGCAGTGGACATGGAAGCAGGAATTAATCACGCCAGCGGCGTGGCCGCAATAGATCTTATACAAAAAAAAAGCACCTACCATATACATGGTAAGTGCTTTCAAAAAAAGGCGGCGGCCTACTCTCCCACTTGGTGTAGCAGTACCATCGGCGCAGACGGGCTTAACTTCCCTGTTCGGAATGGTAAGGGGTGGGCCCCGTCGCCATGGCCACCTAAAATCGTCGATGTTTTTCCACGGCCCAAGGGCCATGGTCTGCCCGAACTGCATTGCAGGGCGGGCCACCTAAAAACTTCTATACTTTAATGTCCGGTACCCCACAGCGGATGCTGAGCGTAGCCGAAGCATGACATAATAATGGGACAGGGCGGCCGTATCGGTCGCACTTTGGTAAGGTAATCTACAAGAAACGTGTCGT
>NZ_FQUX01000017.1 GCF_900129275.1 Arenibacter palladensis
TCTCACTGGTTATGGGATTGGCAATAAAGGCCACATCTTTCCATTCACTGGGAAAAGATCCCTCCAGATCGTCCGAAAAGGCAACACCGGACATACCCGTCCCACCAACACGGAATTTGTGCAGTTCCGGCATCCATGGCTGGTAGGGCCTTAGACGTTCCCTACCTATACCGGGAAAACCTGTTCCAGGTTCCATGGGCACAACCGAATACCCTAGATCATTGGCTTCCATGCCATACCATTGGCCATTGCCCCTTAACTTGAAGCCCCAGATATTGTTCAATCCAGAACTTACCAGTTCTATCTTTTTCGCATCTAGGGAGAAACGTGCAATTTTGCTGAAGTCCAGACGTATCTTGGCATCACTTTTAAGTGAGCTCACCTCCCCCTTGTTCAGGGCCCCTTGGCTGAAATGGATCCAATCTCCCGGGCCGCGGACCAAAACATGGGCCATGGTATGGGTGTCGGTATAGCCAAACCCGGTAAACAAAGGCGTGCGCTTGTCCGCCTTGCCATCTTTGTCCGTATCCTCCAGAAAGAACAGTTCGGATCCCTGGGCCACATAGGTACCATTTTTATAGGGCAATATACTCTGGGGAATGGCAAGTCCGTCTGCCCAGACATTGGTCTTGACCCTACTTTTTCCGTAAAGTCCGGAAAGCACCAAAATTTTATCCTCTCCTTTGGTATTCCCGCGGTACAGGTCCAAAATCCTTTTAAAATTGGGATCTTTTTCCTGGGCTGCAGGATCGTCCATCAACTTTAGCAGGTCCCGCCAAGCGATATCGGATACCGGATCCAGGGGATACATTTCCGCAGTCTGTGTCCACAACCTACCGGCATCGTCAAATGCCATATGGATCGGGTTCACCACACCGTCCTTTTCACTGGCCACCAACTCTACCACGAAGCCGTCAGGTACATTAAAACCCGCCAATTCCTCTTCCGGCGAAAGTATTGCCGTTCTTGACGAATGCGTTTTTTTGTTGAGGGTAGGATAATCGCTTCCGTTATTGTCCCCCGAATTGGCCGAATCCGATTTTTCCTTACATCCCAGGCTGGTTAAGGCCAAAGCAAAGCCGTATAAAAGTAGTTTCCTTTTAATTCCCATGTGTTCTCCCTAATTTATAATGATTATTAAGCTCTAAAGCTCCGTAATTGTTATATGCTTAAATTCTACCTTGGCATTTCCGCCACTGTGCAATTGTATGCCGATGACTCCTTTTGACGGAATATTGGGATCTTTTTCGATATACTCGGCAGTCTTAATGCCATTGATATACGTTACATGCTTGTTCCCTATACATCTAACAATGTAACTGTTCCACCCATCCTCGTTCAGGATGTGTTTCAGGGTACTAAGATCGCCTCCCAATAGTTTTGCCCGGCGGTGCTCGTCATAAATATCCCCCCAATACCCTTTGCCTATGTCTGCCTGGTAGCCGATAATCTTATTATCCTTTATAATGGAGCGGTACTGGATTCCACTGTTGATCAGACCGGTGCTATGGTCCCCGGTCAAACGGAAAAGGGCCCGGAATTCAAAATCCCCGAAGCTTTTGGTGGTATGCAGATAGGTATTCGTAGGAATTTTGGTTACCCCATCACCACCCGTGATGACACTATCCTTCACGGACCAAAATTTGGCATTTTCCTCTTTTACGGTCTTCCAGCCGTTAAGCGTGGTCCCGTCGAAAAGGGAGGTTGAAAAATTCGCTTTTTGAGCGCTACAACTCAAGGTAAATATTAATGCTCCCAGTAGCCATATTCGAAATGAAAAATAACTTAGCACCTTTTTTGACAAATACGATTTGGTTGAATGTTTCTTCATAATTATAAATGTGATTAACACGTGTTTTTAGTTTCCAATTATAAGTCATACCAATTACAGCTTATCCTATAAATTTCTAGCACCGTCGTTATAAAATGGATGAAGCTTAATATTTCTGTCTATACTATCTATAGACTTAGATTGCCAATTTTTTACATCAGGTCTTCGTTCTCCATTATCATAAAATCTTGCACCTTGACCGATAATATTATAGTCACCTATTTCACTTCTGGCATTAGTAATCAATTCATATAAACGTTGAACAATGTCTGGATGATCTTGTGCTACATCTCTTCTTTCACCAACATCATTTTTAAGATTGTACAATTCCATAGCACGAACAGCCTCCATATCCTCATGTCTCCACAAAGATTTTTTTGCAAACGGAATCCATTCCGGGGCTCTAGGTCTGGGCAAAACCAATTTCCATTCCCCTGAACGAACCGCCTGCAAATGGGTGTCAACATAATAGTAATACAATTCTTCCAATTCCGAACTTCGCCCATTAGTAACCAACAAGGAAGTGATATCCTGCCCATCTAGGGTAAGAGTGTCCGGTAAGCTAGCTCCAGCCAAACTGGCGAAGGTAGGAAACAAATCCATAGTTGAAGTGACCTGGTCTGAGACAATCCCCGATTTTAAATTATCTCCTCCCCAAATGACGCATGGTACACGAACACCACCCTCCCAAGTACTTATTTTATTGCCCCGTAAAGGAAAACTTGATCCCCCATGAGTCCCCCTTGCTCGCCAAGGTCCATTATCTGAAGTAAATACAATTATAGTTTTGTCTTCGATTCCAAGGTCGATTAATTTTTGTTTTATTTCTCCCACGCTCCAATCAATTTCTTCTATAGCATCACCATAAAGACCGAACTTGGATTTTCCCTTAAATTCTTTACTTGCACCCAATCTTGTATGCGGCATATTATGAGCCAGGTATAGAAAAAAGGGATTAGCTTTATTTTTATCTATAAATTCTAAGGCTTCAGATGTGTAAATTTGAGTTATGGTATCAACCGTAATTTTACTGGCAATTATTTTTTCATTTCTATAAACAACGTTAATTCCGCGGTCGTTGCTGGACGGGGTACCGAACCAGTAATCGAAGCCCATCCTTGTGGGTAATAATTCTTCTTGCTCAAAATCTTGTTTATGTCCATTGATGTCCCATTTTCCAATACAGGCACTCCTATATCCTACTTCTTTAAGTATTTCGGGAAGCAGTATTTCATCTGGGTGAACCATTGGGTGGCTTCTCTTCGTATTGTTCACCTCTGCTACTCTTAGTGGATAAGACCCGGTTAGTAATGCAGTTCTTGATGGTCCGCATATAGGTTGGGCATAAAAACTAGTCAAACGCAATCCTTCTTTTGCCAATTTATCAATATTCGGAGTTCTAATAAGTGGTGAACCGAATGAACCTAAATCGTTATAACCTTGGTCATCGGTCAAAATAATAATAAAATTTGGTTTGTTTGTTTGCGCTGATGTATTATTTGGAAGACAACCAAAAAAAATAGTACCTAGAACACCCAAGACTATTCTCATATTAAAATTAATTATTGTAGACATAAATTATATTTTTCGGTTTTTTCTTAAAATATTAATTACCCCCCTAAAGCAGGAACTTAGAATTAATGGAAGAAGGTTTCAGCATGTTATGAAACTCACTTGAATAGAATATCACTTGAAAACCTCAAAAGTAATCCCAAGTTATTTTCCTATTCTTAAATCACAAAGAATTCAATTGGGGAGAATTTCATCAAATTTCCTCCCCAATCGTCAACTCAAATTAGTGAAATAAGATATTTAAAAAACATTAAAAACTATATTTTCAATACCCTGGGTTTTGATTTAATTTTGTATTTGCATCAACTTCATCTTGAGGTATAGGATACAAGGTGTGATAATCCGCTGCAACAACTCCTCTTTCTTGAGCGCGGGTAACAAAAGTTCCATTACGAATCAAATCCTCCCTTTCACTTGCCTCAAACCAAAATTCCCAAAATCTTTCTTTTAATATATGTGCGCGCAGTGATGACTGGTCAAAATCACCAACAGAAAGTAATGGTACATTAGCCCTAGAGCGAACCATATTTATTAAATCAATGACTTCTTGGGTAGGACCATTAAGCTCATTTAAAGCCTCCGCTCTATATAAAAGTATACTGGCATAACGTATTTCCATAAAATCAATTCCATTACCAAAACCGGAACCATTTGGATCAGGCGGATATTTATTAATATAAGTCATGTCATTGCCATACCCTTGCACCAAATCTCCACTCTTGTTGATATATTGTGTAACAAATAGGTCCTTTCTTTTATCGGATTCATCGAAGGAGTCAATAAATTCATCAAAAACCAGTAATCGCATGGCATAATTTCCCTGATTGGGTAATAATGGAACATCAGGAGGCGTCATCATAGCGGTGACAGTTGAGCCCCCATTAATAGCTACAGTTCGAGGATGTACTAATATAGCCTCACTATTTTGCTCATTGTCATGACCGAAAAGACTTACATAATCCGGAAATAATTCATATTGGTTTAAGTCCATTATATCTTTTGCAGTGTTTGCAGCATTTTGCCATTGTTTGGTATTCATATAATACCTACATAGGATTGCCAGGGCCGTACCCTTTGTATATTTACCATATAAATTTTGGGATACAGGCAATACACCAATGGCATCTGTAAGATCAGCTTCAATAAGCTCTTGTATTTCTGTCTCTGAGGACCGGGGTAATTGAAATTCATTTATTAGGATAGATGTATGGAGAGGTATTGAACCATAATTTTGCAACAACAGGGAATAAAAATATCCTCTCAAGGCCTTTGCCTCTGCCGTAGTCTGAGTTTTAAATTCTAATGAAAGGCTTTCATTGTCCGCAAGGTTATCTATGATAATATTCGCATTTCTGATTCCTTGATAATAACTATTCCATCTAGTGGAAAAGTGATTATAATTTGAAGTCCAAGTAAAATCCCGGAATGGAACAGCTGTGTTTGCCTGAAAACTACCCCCAGTACCATACGCAATTCCAGAATTAATGGCCGATTCAGAAAACCTATGTTCATATAACTGTCCCGGTTGCTGTGCTTCGACATATGCCTGATTCAAAACAGCGGAAATTCCCGCTTCAGTAGTTAAAAAATTCTCCTCCGTTAGGTCAGAATAAATTTCCTCTTCTATCATATTTTCACAACTGCCCATGAATAACAGAAAACAGAGGGATATTAAGCTTATAATTTTTAGTTTCATATCTTGTTTTTTTAAAATTTAAAATTGAGTCCTAAAATCAAAGTTCTTGCTACGGGATAGGAATTAAAATCAATACGAACATTGCTATTGCCATAAACGTTGGCCTCAGGGTTTAAAAAAGAATAATTAGTAAGAGTTACCAAATTTTCACCTGTAATGTAAATATTGGCCGCATTTATGAAACTGTTTTTAGGCATTGGTACTGAATAATTAAGTTTCACGGTTCGCAGTCGGACATAAGAAGCGTCCTCAACAGCAAGACTATTGACCTTGTCACCACCATAAGAACTAGGATTGGTAGCGGATGGCCATTTAGCATCCCGATTTTGGGGTGTCCATCGATCTTCAATTTGTCCTGCAAATCTATTTCTTCTAAAATTAGAGGCATACATATATTCAATGGCATTATTATTCAATAGCTCATTTCCACTTTGACCTTGTATAAAAATGTCCAGTCCCAAATTTTTATAAGTAAATGAATTCTTAATGCCAAATGTGAAATCGGGGAAAGGACTTCCTAAAACAACCCTGTCATCCGAATTAATAAGCCCATCATTATTTGCATCCTCGAAAATTGGAAAACCTGGTTGGGATTGTGGTTGTGCCGAATTAGCCACTTCGTCCATGGTTTGGAACAATCCAAGAACCCTATATCCATAATATGAATCCAAAGGCAACCCCTCTTTAACAATCGTACTATTCCCAGCTCTTGGAGCATTCCCCCGTATTTGGGCATCTAGACCTCCTAAACTGGTTACTTCATTTTTAATCGCTGAAAAATTCATTGATGTATCCCATTGAAAATTTTCACTGGTAATAATTCCTAAATCTAAAAGTAATTCAAATCCATGATTCTTCATCCCGCCAAGATTGGTCAATTTATTACTAAAACCAGAGGATGGAGGTAATGGAAGGGCAAACAACATGTCCCTGGTATTCTTAACAAAATAATCTGCGTTTCCTGTGATTCTATTATTAAACATCCCAAAATCCAATCCAATATTGAATTGTTCAGAAGTTTCCCATTTTAGGTCTGGATTAGCTATTCGTGAAGGAGCTGAACCACCATAGGCAGATGAGTTGAACACAGCTGTACCAGCGGAAAAGTAAGTGACAATTGAATTGTTATTTCCAATAGATTGGTTGCCTATTTCACCCCAACTAGTTCTTAACTTTAATACATTTAACAATTCCGGCACGAAATTATAATCACTAAGTTTCCATGCAAAAGCGAAAGAAGGAAAGTACCCAAATTTATTATTGTCTCCAAAACGGGATGATCCGTCAATACGTATAGATCCGGTTAGTAAAAATTGATCCAACAAGTTATAATTAACCCGTCCCAAATAAGAAATAAGTGAATTCTTCGATTTGAAGCTTCCTACATTATCTAAATCTCCATTACCAAAACTTAAATTATTAGTTGATTGGGAATCTGAAGGAAATTGACTTATCTGTGAACTATACCCTCTGCTAACAAATTCTTCATAGGTGGTTCCAACTACCGCGTTGAGACTACTTCCCTTTTCAAAACTTTTCGAATAGTTTAAAGTATATTCAAGTAATATATTAGAATCATTTGAAGATGTAATCAAAGCATTTCCACCACTGGCCGCGCCGGAAAGAGTTATGCTGGAATTATACGTGTCCCTTCGGGCCATTGTACGATTCGAGCCAACATTAATTTTAGTCGATAATTCATCTGAGATTTTATAATTCAACATTAAGTTTCCAAATATCCTGTTGGTTTCAACTTCGTTAGAAACACCCTCTAGAATACTAACCGGATTACTTAGAAGTAGCTCATTGGATTGGGTGAAATTCCCATTATCATCATACACTGGCAAGGTAGGGTCGTACATCATAGCCGAATAAATTATTCCACCACCCTCATTGGTCCCACTACCAATTGGCGCTGCATTATCTTTAACTAAGCTTGTATTCAACCTAAGGTCAATATTTAGACGTTCACTTATATTTTGAGTTAAGTTTAATCTAAGGATATACCTTTTCATATCCGTATTCTTAAGAATTCCTTCTTGATTATAATAGTTTGCCGACAGGTAGTATTTAGTTCCGCTCCCTCCTCCTCCTATGGACAGATTATGATTCTGAATCTGTGCAGATCTAAAAATTTCTTCTTGCCAATCTGTCCCATTTCCAATAGCCTGGATATCACTATCAGAAAAAATAGGAGTTTCTCCTCTATCTATTGAAATATCATTAAGTGCTTTTATATATTCATTAGTATTAAGAACATCAACTTTTTTGGCAATTGACTGAATACCAGAATAGACATCATAATTCACAACCGTTTTTCCTTCACCTCCTGATTTTGTAGTAATCAAAATTACTCCGTTGGCTCCCCTTGCACCATAAATGGCTGTAGCCGAAGCATCTTTTAAAACTTCAACCGATTTTACGTCATTCGGATTTAACGAGTTAAGTGGATTCTTTGGATTTTGATTTCCGGAGGTTCCTGCGCCCCCTGCCGACCCGATCGAGGAAGTATTATCAATAGGAAAACCATCTATAACATATAATGGAGAGTTGTCAGAGTTGATTGAAGCTGCCCCTCGAATTCGCACAGAAACACCACCACCCGGTTCAGAACTGGTTTGACTTATCTGGACACCTGCAACATTACCCGACAATGCCTGATCAATTGATGAAATAGCTCCATCATTAAAATTCTCATTAGTAACAACTGAAACAGATCCGGTTATATCACTCTTCTTTACAGTACCATAACCAATAACAACTACCTCCTCCAAACCGGCAGCGCTTTCCTCCAAAGTTATGCTAAGATTAGTCTGTCCATTGAGGTTCACTTCTTTTGTAGCAAAACCAACATAAGAAATTACCAATACCGAATTTTCATCTTCGATAGAAATTGTAAAATTCCCGTCAAAATCAGCCTGCGTTCCATTGGTAGTGCCTTTTTCAAGAATATTGGCACCTGGCAGGGGCGTACCATTTGTATCGGTTATGTTTCCAGTTATTGTATTCTGATCTTTAACCTCCTTTAACCCAATGTCCGTTGAATTTATTAAGGGAATTTTAGGTTTTCCTCTTTTCAAAATAATCTGTCTATCAATAATTTTAAAAGTAATGTCTGTCCCTCTAAATAAATCGGTCAATATTTTATCGATTCGTTCTTTGTTAACATGGATAGAAACAAGCCTTTCCATGTCAAGCACATCTTGGTTGCCCAAAAACTTAAATTCACTTTTAGCTTCAATTTCATTGAATACAGTCATAATACTTACGGCATCCAAGTCCAATGTAATTTTGGTATTTTGCGAGTAGGTACTAGCCTCTATTCTAAAAAAGGCTATTATTAAAAAAAGAGTGGTCAACTTCATTTTTAAACTGATATTGGGAAATAATAGACATACTATCCCCAAACGAATAATTTTTTTATTCATATTTTTGTATACGTTTTTGTGGTTATTTTATTAATCACCTTTTACTATCGGGATATGTTAGAGCATATTCCGATTTTTTTATTTTAAGGTAAGGCTAAAAAAGAATTTTAATCATAGGCATCCGGTTTTATGGTTCGTTAATTATAATGTCATCCCCTACCCTGGTATATGAAAAGGGAATACTACTCTGAAAATAAGTCATTACCTGTTCAATAGTTTCAGTATCGAACTTTGCAAAAAATTGTTGATTTTCCAACAATTTGTAATTGTTGGTAATGGAAATATCGTAATGCCTCTCCAGCACTTTTATAATTTCAGGAAACGGTCTTATTTTGAATATGATCTGTCCATTGATCCAAGAGGTATATTCATCGACATCCGTAATTGCAATCCGCATATTATTTACAGATTTGTTCCAAGAGCCGATTTGCCCGGGCATCAATAAATATTTCTCGTCATCTTTCTCCGTGCTTTTAGTTGCATTTAACTCAACCGAACCTTCCACCAATACCGTGTTTACCACTTCGTCGTTAGGATATGAGCTTACGTTGAATTTGGTTCCTAATACACGAACATCTAGTTTATCAGTATTAACTATGAAAGCATCCGTTTTGCTTTTAGTTACCTCAAAAAACGCTTCTCCCTCCAAGAACACTTTTCTTTCCTGATTCATTATGAATTTAACGGGATACTTAAGACGGGTACCGGAATTAATATGGACTATAGTACTATCAGATAAAATCAACTTCATTCTTTTTCCATTCGGAACTATCAACTCATTATATGTCAGGGATTCATTTGTCGCGCCATCGGAATTTCCAGCAACAATATTTCTATAATCCAAATGGGAACCATTTTGTTTTCCAATTACGTTGCCTTTACTATCTACAATTTCCATACTGCCATCTTCCTTAATCAAATGCATGTTTCCATTATCCTGCATTATTGTGATTGTATTTTCATCAACATAGATTTCATTAAGATTTTTAGTAGTCAAATACATAAGGTATCCCAATCCTAGTATTCCAATAAAAATAGCTGCAATTTTGTACCACGTAGTAGAGGGTCGCCTTTTAGCAATTTTGTGGCTTAAAAGTTTTTTCAACAATATTGAATAGTCCTTTTCCAAATCAATCTCTTGCAATCCTAAATTAATTTCATAATGGCTTTCCAGAATGTTCTTGAACTTTGTTTGGTTCTTCTCTTTTTCCAACCACACCTTTAGTCTCTCCCTTTCCACACCATTAATGGAGTCATTTAAAAATTTATCTATTAAATTTTTCAATTTATCTAATTGTTAATTAAAGACACGTTAAATTACCGTATTCAAAATATAAACGAATAGAAAATGAAATACCCTTAAAAAAAATAAAAAAAAATTCCATATTTGCATTAATTAAGCAGATTATTACACTTAATGCCTTCCCTTTGAAGGTTTGTTAGACTATTATGCAGAAGATGGAAGAGGATTTTAGATCGGTATTTGAACAACTTTATGGTCCACTACTGGCTTATACAAAAACTTTAACCAACAATCATGATCAAGCTAAGGACATTGTCCAAAATTGTTTTGTTACATTATGGCAAAAACGTCCTGATTTAATAGATAGCCCGACCTTAAAACAATTTCTATTCACTTCCGCCTATAATTCCTTCATAGACCTTTACCGAAAAGATCAACTGAAAAATAAAATCTTTGATGAGCTTAAATACAGTATGGCTAAAGAAAGCTTAATGGAGGAAGTAAGCCACGTCGACCATAAAATTCAAAAATTAAAATTGGTTGTTGCCAAATTACCTCCCAAGTGCAGGGAGATATTATTACTCAATAAAAGGGATGGTTTAAAATATAAGGAAATTGCCTTGAAACTAAATGTTTCTGAAAAAACTGTGGAAAGTCAAATGAGGATAGCATTTAAAAAAATCAGGGAGGAATTTAAAAATGACAAACAGTTTTTTGTTATAATTTTTAACAAGCTTTCTAAGCATATTGATTATTAACGCTTCCATTAGATAAAAAAAGGAACAATAGTTTCCCATTGTTCCTTTACCAACTAAACTAACTCAACTACTAATCCTAAAAATCTTTCCCCTTGGAACAATTTACTCCTTGTCAAGACGAACATCATTTTATTTCAACTTAGTTTTTTTCCAGCACAACAGGCTTATACCCTCCCTTGGTCCTGAAGTAGAAAATCAAGATCAGATAACAGGCCAACATGATCATAGGGAAGATGATGACCTTTGCCAGGGCCCTTTGGGTCCCCTTGGTCTTTAGATCGGCTACCAGTGTATTTATTTCTTGTAAATTATCGGTATTTTCCACAGCCCCTTGGAACTCCTCCATATCCACCGTCTGGAAATCGATGATGGAATAGATGGTCTCATCCCTTAAGGGCAGATCCACCTGCCCGTCCGTCAACAGGGTTTTTGGGGCGGCCAGGGCCAATTCCTGGGACGCCTGTAATTGTTCGATCTGCGAATTGGATTGGAAAGCCCCGATAATGGGTGCCCCCAACATACCAACCGTTAACATGCCAATGCCGCTCACCGCGTTCAAGGTAAGGGCCCCACCTCTTGGAGTCTGCTCGGCGACCACTCCCAAGGTAGTAGGCCAGAAGAAGGTTTTGCCCAGACCGTACAAAGTAGCGGCAACAAAAATATACCAGCCCGTGGATATGGAGAGAAAATACAATCCAAAAATGGCCAGCACGGAGCTAATGACCAACAGGGCCAAGGGGG
>NZ_FQUX01000008.1 GCF_900129275.1 Arenibacter palladensis
GTAGGTATTGTTATTGCCCGGTAAAATGCTCGTCAAATAGTCTTCGCCGTGGGTTAGGTTTGCCCCCAAATGTCCTGCAATGGTCAGTACTACGACCGTTATAAAAAGTCCGAATCTATATACACGGTAATCCGGCAATTTTTTGTTTACCACATTCCTTAACAACAAGGCTGTTATTACGCCTAGGACAGCTGTTGCTATCCCCGTATATTGGTGGTAGTTCACCAGATCCCCGCTAAAGTCATCGTAATTACGAAGCAACCATCCCATTAAAGCAGCTACTGCAGCAGTCGCGGCCCCTATACACACCATCCAATAAATTCCGTCCCTTAATCCTTGACGCTTTCCTCCAATTGTGAACAGCTCAAAAATAAAGGCAACGACCAACAATCCTATTGGGAAATGTACTAGTAAAGGATGTAACCTGCCTAGAAATTGAAATATCCAATTAAAATCTTCCATATGTTATTCGTCCTTAATTCTCGTGGGATCTCCCTATATGTTAAGAGAGTAAACAATGGTTCTTCCTATGGGTATAGGAAGAACCTTATGCAAACTAATCTTTGTCAAATTAAACATAG
This sequence comes from Arenibacter palladensis, assembly GCF_900129275.1. Taxonomy (GTDB): domain Bacteria; phylum Bacteroidota; class Bacteroidia; order Flavobacteriales; family Flavobacteriaceae; genus Arenibacter; species Arenibacter palladensis. The sequence goes on from NZ_FQUX01000008.1 coordinate 582, forward strand.
CTTAGTACCCATTGTTTTGTTTTAATTTAGGGTTAACCAATAATTCATTTGCTGGTAATGGAAATAAAATTTCGAATTCCTCGAATATGTAATCTCCGGCTGAAAATCCGATTGAACCTCTTGGGGTTGTAGGATTTGCCATTTCTTCTTCTCCGTGTGCATTTAGAAATGCAACGAGCTCAGCAGAAGAAAGCATACGTTTGAGGTCGAACCATCTATGATTTTCAAAGGCCAGTTCAACTCTTCTCTCATCAAGTATTGCACTTTTAAATTGCTCTTTTGATAGACCTTCAGTTAATGGGCCTAAATCTGCTCTATCTCTAACTCTATTTACATGGCCATAAGCCTCAGCAGTGGGGCCAGATATTTCGTTTATTGCTTCAGCCAACATCAAAAGCACATCAGCATATCTAAAAACCGGCCAATTATCATCTGGACGCCTTACTATAGAATGCGGATTATGGAACTTCTCAATAAACGGTACAGCTACATAATCACCACTATTGTTTATATAACCTTCACTTAAAGATACGTCTTTACGTAAATCTCCACTTTCATAAGCGGCTATCATATTATTGGTAGGTATATTCCAGCCATTACCATCTATTCCTGGGAATCCGGTAACAGCTCCTTGTGAATACAAAGGGTAGAAATTATAAATAAAGCCACTGGATTCACCTAATTCATTGTTTCCTTGAAATTGAATTTCGAAAATAGATTCCGCATGGTTTTTATTGTTCGGGTCAAATATATCAGCATAATTAGGTAAAATATCATAACTATTTAAACTTACCAATTCATCTAAAGCTAATTTGCCTCCCGGAAAATCCTTTTGCGCAAACAATACTTTTGCTTTGAGCATTAAAGCGGCCCCTTTACTCAATCGACCAGCTTCGGAAGGAGGGATAATTGTAGGTAAAGTGGAAATTGCAGTTTCCAAATCACTTTCTATAAATTCATAAACCTCTGCAACTGGAGATCGCAAAAATTCAAAAGCTTCTGAAGGATTTTGTATAGGTTCATTTACGATAATAGCATCACCAAAATACTCCGCCAAAAGATAATAAAAATATGCCCGGATAAATTTTACTTCTCCTTCAAATACAGATTTAACGCCCGCATCGATATCAGCATCAGAGAGTTTAAACAACACTATGTTTATGTTTCCAATGGCTGAATATATATCAACATATATTTCATTAAATTTTCCGCTATTGGAATTATACTGCCAATATTCTATTGATTCTATGTTTGGTGCGTTTCCTCTATTCCCTTCGTTAAAATGAACAGTAGTGTTGTCGGTAATAAATTCTTGGAAAAACCATTGGTTGGCCACAACTCTTTGTAACTCACCATAAATTCCTATTACGCCTTGATTAATTTGATCTTCTGTTTGATAAAATGATTCAACACCAAGCTCTGTTGGGTTTTGCTTATCTAGAAAATCCTTACTGCAAGAAATCAGGGATACAGTTAAGACTATTGTTATGATTTTTAATGAAAATTTCATTTGTATACGTTTTAAAGTTGTTAAAATGATAGTGTTGCTCCTAGAGTTATCGACCTTGGTACAGGATAAGCTGAGTCATCCCTACCTGGATTTATTCCTCCTGCGGTACTAACTTGAGGATTACCGCCGGGAAAGGTTGTGAATACGTGAAGGTTATCACCGCTAATATACAATCTGGCATTACTGAATAGTGCATCTGATTTTAATGATAAGTTGTATCCTAATGAGATATTCCTTATCCACATATGGCTGGCATCATGCACATAAAAAGAGTTTGATTCCCTTTCCCATTTCCAGAAATTAGAGGTTGGCACTATTCCATTACCTGGGTTCTCAGCAGAACGAAAACGTTCCTTGGCCCGTACATCAACATTAAAAACACCATCTAGGTTAAGACTTGTTGATTCAAAATTTCTATATATATCATAATTTTGAGCCCCAGTCAATACCACATTAAGATCAAAGGCTTTATAATCAGCCCCAAAAGTAAATGCCCATACATATTCAGGATGCGGATTTCCAATTTCAACCCAATCGGTAGTATCATAAGACACTACTCCATCGCCAGTGTTATCAAAATAAATAAACGATCCAGGAATAGCGCCATCTTGCGTAGGTGAGGCGTCAATTTGTGCTTGATTTTGAAAAACCCCTAAATTCCTAAAGCCATGCAACATACCAATAGGGCGCCCTACTTTGGAGACATTATTCGTGCCATAAAATCCACCGTTTCTTATCTCATCATTGTCACCATTTATAGCCAATACTTTGTTTCTGTTGAATGAAATATTAAAGTTGCCTCTTAAACTTAGATCATCAATAATTTGTTTTCTGTACCCCAACGCAAATTCAAAACCTGTATTTTGCACCTTGCCAATATTAGTAAAGGTAGAGGTAAACCCCGATATTACTGGTATATTAACGGGAAGCAGCATGTTTTCAGTTTCTTTTTTATAGTATTCTGCTGTAAAATCCAGGCCATCAAGAATAGTTAAATCAAGACCGTAATTTATTTGATTGGATTCTTCCCAACCTAACTCGGTATTAGCTAAGGAACTTAAAATTTTTCCTGGTTGGAAAGTATTCCCAAACACATAGTTTTCGTTGGTAAGTGTTGAAAGACTACGATAATTTCCAATATTATTATTACCTGTTATACCGTAACTAGCCCTTAGTTTTAAATCGTTTAACCAGTAGACGTCTTGTAAAAAAGCTTCATCAGAGACTCTCCATCCCACAGAAACTGATGGAAAGCTCCCCCATCTATTGTTAGACCCAAATCTAGAACTACCTTCTTGTCGATATGTAGCAGACAGTAAATACTTATCTTTGTATGCATAATTTAGTCTCGCAAAATACGCTAACAAACTCCAACTACTTTCACTAGAATTTACGCTAAAAATCTCTGAATTTTGTAGAAATTGAATCTGATCATCAGGAAACTTTGACCCAGTTCCACTTATTTCCCGTACAGTGGCCTCTTGTGCCGAATACCCAAGTAGTACATCTACATCGTGATCTTCGTTGAATACTTTTGAATAAGAAAGTAATTGATCTGTAGACCAGTTTACTTCCTCCTGATACGTTTCACTCAATGAGGCATCTAGCGGAGGAGGTTGGTTAAATCCACCACCTGCAAGTGTTGATGGTCTAAAATTATTTGTTCTTAATCCTATAAGCGAAACATTTGCTAACGACTTGAACTTAAAAATTTTAAAGAAATCAAATTCAACATATGCATTAGTAAGCAATCTATTAATATGTCTGGAATTTTTGACCTCGTGTAACTCTTGAACTGGGTTCGAATGACCAAAAATTAAATCTCCATCACGATTATACCCTCCTAGATAATCATTAAAACTGCCATCTTCATTATAAACAGGTTCTCTAGGATCCGCCCAATATGCTTTTCCAATAACAAGATTCCTGCTACCATCATTTACAAATCTTTCATTGCTACGGGAACCAGTAACGTTTGCTCCAAATCTCAATTTATCAGTAACGTCGGTTTCTATATTCGCTCTTATATTATATCGTTCAAAATTCGTTTTTATAATGGTCCCGTCTTGATTTAAGTAACCTAATGATATAGCAGATCTTGTTTTTTCGCCACCGGAATTAATATTCAAGTTGTACTTTGTAAATAGTGCGGCCTCGTCTGTGATTTCGTCAAACCAATCGGTAGATGTAGTATACTGCTCCGGAGTTCTAATTCTTTCAGGTATTTCATTTTCAGAGGGCTCTCTACCTTCATTAAGGATAAATTTATCAATCCAGCTTTCTTTTTGAAATTGTCCAAACTCTTGAGCGTTCAACATTTTCTCCCTTCTTCCGTCTGGAATCTGCTGAAACCCTGATACAACGTCCAACGTTACGCTAGTTCGCCCTGCTTTGGCTTTTTTTGTATTGATCAAGATTACTCCATTGGAACCTCTAGCCCCATAAATAGCTGTTGAGGCAGCATCCTTTAAAACTGTAATTGATTCAATGTCGGCAGGGTCTACACTTGAACCTAATGAGTTTCCTACAGGAAAACCGTCAATAACATAAAGCGGCTTGCTAGTAGCGCCCAGTGAACTTAAACCACGTACAACGATATCCAATTCTTGCCCCGGTCTTCCCGAAGTCTGAGATACAACAACCCCCGGTGCTTGACCTAATAGTAATCGCGAAGCGTCTGATGCCGGCACATCCTTAACCTGTTTCATGTCAACCACAGAGACTGCGGAAACAATATCCTTTTTTCTTTGGGAACCATAACCTACTACTACCACTTCATCAAGTGCAGCCGTATTTTCAGAAAGAGTTACGTTAATAGTCTGTTGGCCTGCCACTGGAACCTCTTTGGTATCAAATCCTATATATGAAACTACCAAAATAGCGTCATTGACTACCTCAAGGGAATAATTGCCGTCAAAATCGGATTGTGTTCCATTCAACGTGCCTTTTTCAACAATACTTGCTCCAGGTAAAGGAGCCCCACTATCGTCAGTAATAATTCCATTTACTTTGAATTGTATAGGTAGAGTGGTTATTAAAGGTGATTTTTCTAATGTATGATCTATATCCGGAGCTTTTTTTAGAACAATTTGAGTTTCAAATACTTCAAAGTCGATTTTTTGATCTTTAAAGAGCTCTTCCAAGATTGCATTAATTGGTTTTCTTTTAAACTTTAAGGTAACTTTACGATTCAAGTCCAAATCTATATTTTTATAAAAAAATCTAAATTCTGTTAAACTCTCTATTTCAGCGAATGCTGCTTTAATCGGAACTTCGGTTAAGTTAAGACTGATTATAGTCTTTTGGCTATATCCCGAACTGGCTTTAAGTTGAAAAAATGCGACAATTAGAAGCAGGAAGGTTATCCTCATTTTTAAATCGAGTTTTGGAATTGTTCCATAAGACAATTCCTTGGCTTTGGTTTTTTTCATAATTTTGAATGATTTTCTAGTTGGTTATAAGTACTGATGTAAAATCAAATTTATTATTCGGGGAATGTTGACGCATTTCCCGATTTTTTATCAATTTTGTATAAAGTTTTAATTCATTAGCATAGGTGTTTATTTAGTGATTTGTATGGTTTTTTTTTAACTGTTAACTATAAACTAGGTTCTATAATAATCAATTCATTATTCAATTTATATTCGAATTGAGTATTCCTTTTAAACACTTCCAAAACTTGGGAAATAGTTTTATACTGAAAGGTTCCTGTATAGCGCACGCTATTTAATTCCTGATATTTATTTAGAATTTTGACGTTATAATGCCTTTCCAGTTCCTTCACAATGTCTGCGAATCTGTCATTATCAAAGTATAATATTCCTTGTGTCCAAGCTATATATTTTTCCACATCAACTTCCTCCACTGATAATTCTCCATATTGAATGGCTGCCTGCTGGTTGGGAGATATAATTGTACCGACATCTAGATTATCATTTTCATTTGGTCTTAACACCTTTACACTTCCCTCTAATAACACGGTCGAAGTGGTGTCTTCATTTTCATAACTTGAAACATTGAACTTTGTTCCAAGAACACGAACATTCATGTTTTTCGTATGTACTATAAATGGATGTTCAGGATTCTTCTGAACAGAAAAAAAAGCTTCACCTTCCAAATAAACATCCCTACTATTGGGGTCTGAAAAGGTTACTGGGTATTTTAAAATAGTGCCAGCATTGAGCTGTATAACCGTGCCGTCTGAAAGCTCAATTTCAAAACGTTTTCCAAAAGGCACCGTCAACTTATTATAAGTCAATTCAATATCTTTAGCGCCAACAGACTCATATTTAAGCTTATCCTTTTCTTGTTTAACCACTACTGCACTGCCAATCTTGTTGGAAATTGTTTTATTATTATAATCTTCAAGAACCTCTACACTACCATCACCTAATTCTAAGGTAATTTGGGATTGGGGAGGCATATCTGTTTTAGCATCAGTCTTCGTATTTCGAACTACTTCAACATTAGTATATATTAAGAAGGTGGTAGCTAATAGTAGTATTATTACCGCGGCATATTTTAATATAGGGATATATATTTTACGAATTACACTTTCTTTTTCCAATGTTTCTTCCAAAATACGGCGATAGGCCTTCTCAGAATCTATTTGTCTAAATGCTAGGTCTAACTCTTGATTTGATTTTATGAATTCCTTAAAAGAGGCCTGGTTTTCTGGTTTTTTCAACCAGATTTTTAGAGAAACTAATTCCTCTTCCGAAATCTCATTGGCAAGGTATTTAAGCACTAAAGTTTTCAATATACCGCGGTTTTGTTTATTATATTCTTAAGTATGATGCTTAAAAATTGATATACCCTTAAAATATTTTAATATATTTTTGATATAAATTGAAATTTAGCTTGTTTTATGATGTGTTTAGCTTGGATAACTTGTTAGAATAGAGCTATAGAAAACCAGAACTTTACGACCTAATTAGGAACCGCTTTATTCCAATATAAACTTACGTAACTATCATCTTGCTTAAAGTACATTTTATTGTAGTTACCTTGTTTTTGCTTTTAAAAGTATTGAATTAATAGAATTTCAGCCTGCGCTATAATTAATCATTATTGCATCTACATAAAGTTTGCATGAATGGGATTATAATCCAACCTATATTAACTTTAAATTAAAGTTTTTATGATTTATTTTTAATAATAAATATATTATCCCTAGTATTAATGTTGATTTTCATTATTGGTGGCAATAAATTATAATGTTAAAAATAATTGATGGATAAGAATGAGTGAAGAAGAATTATGGGGATGTATACAAAAAAATGATAACCATGCCCTTAAAAAGCTTTTCGATTTACATTACAGACCATTATGTGTTTATGCATTACAGTTTACCGAACGACTACCGGATGCTGAAGATATTGTTCAAACTATATTTATTAAGTTCTGGACTAAACGGAAAGAACTTAATATCAATTCTTCAATTAAGTCCTATTTATACAAGTCCGTTTTCAATGAATGTATGCAAAGCATACGTAAAACAAAAAAACTAGAAGGTTCTGTAGATAATCTCAAATATGAAATGCTTCAGTCTCAAATTGAGGAAGATTTATCATTCCAACAAGATAAAATTGATAAAATCCAGAGCTTGATAGAGGAACTTCCTGTGCGTTGTAGAGAAATATTATTGCTCAGCAAAAAGGAAGGATTAAAAAACAAAGAGATTGCCGAAAAATTGGGCATCTCAATTAAAACGGTGGAGTCTCAAATGGGAATTGCGTTCAAAAAAATACGGCAAGGGTTCGAGAATGAAGAGTTAATACTTTTTATTTATTTCCACACAAGGTGCGTAGACATTTGACCCATACATATTTAGTCAGGAGCTAACATTAGGATGAACTAAATTATTCTATTGTCTAATCCCGAGTATTAAAAGACCTTTCTTAATGTAACTGAATTACACGCTTTAAGCGCTGCCCAGTTAATATATGTGGTATCCACTATTTCCCAAACCAGTATCCCGACAATTATTAAACAAGGACCTCAACAAAGTATAACAAGTTTTTACACATTCAACCGGCCATAATAATTGTTATAATATTATTAATAAAAGACCCAAAGAAGGGATTAATAAAAATTACTAAGTCACATAGAATAAATTATTTCAGCCTGTTTCTTTATAAAAAGGTAATAATTTCTTTTACATACATTATCAACCTTTCCACCTATATTTTGGTATAAATTTTCATCCAAGAGTTACCTTACCCCCTTAACCCTAAAGAAATAAGTCCCGGAACCTATTTCAAGAATGGTTTCTTCTCCATTGGATTCCAAAATATTTATGGAGGACACCTTTGATATTGCTTTGTTTCCTTCCTTAATATTGGATGTTTCCCCCGTAGGAATATGAACTTTGGCTTTGGTGTTCACCGGTATTTCGATATTCATCTGTACTTCCCTCCCTTTCCAATTCCAGGCCGAAGATATGTTGCCGTTAATACTTTTATAGCTCCCATTTATATAATCCATCTCCTTACTAATGGCAGGTTTTATAATGATATTGCGATAGCCCGCATCTTCGGTATCTATACCTACGGCATGTTGAAACATCCATTCTGCCACCGAGCCAAAAGCATAGTGACTAAAGGAATTCATCTTGGCATTCAGGTCCGAGTTCTCCGCATCATCTTTGGTATAACTGTTCCATCGCTCCCATATGGATGTACTTCCGTTTTCTACGGAATATCCCCAACTGGGGTATTCAGTCTGCTGGAAAATTTTATAAGAAATATCGTCATAGCCATATTTGGACAAGGCCAACATTACATGTTTTGTCCCCAAAAATCCAGTTGAAAATTTAAATCCGTTTTTCTCTATTTTTTCCGCTAACCTAGCAGCGCCTTTTTCTGCCAGATCGTTGGGGTACAAATCGAAATATAGGGCAAGGGCATAACTGGTCTGGGTATCCTCTGTAGTGCGACCGTTATCTAAAATATACTTTTGGGCAAAGGCCTTTTTAATGTTTTCAAAAAGGTTGGCGTACTTTGCAGCATCTTCCGTTTTTCCCAATGCTTCTGCCATTTCAGCCATCAGTTTTGCATCATACCCATAAAAGGAAGCGCCTACAAAATCATGACTGGTCTCTTCGTTGACGGCAAGCCAATCCCCCCAATTATTTCCTCCTCCAGGTCTTAGATAATCCGTGCTGGCATCTTCCTGAAACTGCATAAATTTCTCCATTCCCTTGTACATGTATTCCACAATACGGGTATCATTATAGACCTTGTACATATTATAGGGTATAATAACCCCGGCATCCATCCAAGCAGGGGCATATTGATTTGGCCTAGAGTATGGAAATGGCGCAAAGTTGGGATAGGCCCCATACCATCGTTGGGCGTCATCCAAATCGACCAAAAACTTGGTCATAAAGGCCGCGACATCGGAATTATAGGTGGCAGAACGCATGTAGATCTCAGCATCTCCCGTCCATCCCAAACGCTCATCCCGTTGTGGGCAATCTGTAGGTATTTCAAAAAAATTGGCACTTTGGGTGGTTTTGATATTCTTGAAAAGCGTATTGTTCATGGCATTTGAAGAACCGAAGGTACTGGCATCGGTTTCTATGGAACTTAATACGTGTCCTGTAATGGTCTCCAGTGTAGGTTTTCCAGGAAAACCTGTGACCTCAACATATTGAAACCCATGATAAGTGAATTTTGGCTTCCATGTTTCCACACCCTCCCCTTTTAAAATATAAGTGTCCGTTGCCCTAGCTTTTCGTAGGTTTTCGGTCTGTATTTGGCCATCGTTCTTTAAGATTTCCCCGAACCGGAGTTGGACTTTGGTGCCTTTAGGTCCCTGTACTTTTAGTTCGGCAATACCGGCAATGTTCTTTCCAAGATCAAAGACAAAGGTTCCCGGACTAGGCTCTGTCATTGCTAAGGGCTTCAGTATCTCCGTATTCTTGACCTGGGTTCCCGGATAGGCTTGCAGTTTTCCATTGGGATAAGTGTAGACTTTAGGCTTTTTCCATTGGCTATCGTCATAGTTGGGAGCGTCCCAACCTGTATTTTCCAAACGGGCATCATAGGTCTCTCCCATAATGATATCCGCCTCACGGATAGCGCCTTCGTTGGATTTCCACGTTTGGTCCGAAGCAATGGTCTCCATACTTCCATCCTCGTATTCAATTTGTATTTGCCCCATAAAGGACGGATTTACCCCATAGAACTCACGGACCTTATCCAAACGTACCAAAAGGGCATAGCCTATATAGCCTGCATACCAACCATCGGCAATGACTGCCCCTATCACGTTCTCCCCTTCCCTTAAATTATTGGTAATGTCGAAAGTCTGGTAGTACAAGCGTTTGTCATAATCCGTCCATCCCGGTAAAAAATTAGCCTCCCCAACCTTGTTGCCGTTTAAGCGTAGTTCATAAAGACCCAATGCCGTAGTATAGGCCGTTGCCTTTTTTATTTTCTTGTTCAGGTTAAAGGATTTGCGCAAATAGCGGGCAGGTGGAAGGTATAGACTATCGTATTTATCGGCCTTATTATATCCTACATCATGACCTATAAAGAGTCCTTGCCAATTGGCAAATTTTAAAAGTCCCATGGACCAATAGGCGGGTGTACTCCAGGTGGATACCATATCCGCTTCGTCCCATACACGCACTTTCCAATAATATTTGGTCCCGGAAACCAACGGAATACCTTCGTAAATGATCTGATTGGTCTGGTTGGAAACCACCTTACCGCTATCCCAAATATCCGCTTGGTCTTGCGAAAGTTTTTCCATGGAGGAAGCCACTGTAATTTGATAGGCCGATTGCACCCTATTGCGACCTTCCCCCTTTAAAATCCAGCTAAATCGAGGCTGAAGTACATCGAGGCCTTCAGGGTTTTGGTGATACTCTACCCTAGGTTCAAGTATGGCAAGGGATTTTGAATCCTTATTTTGGCCATAGGAACTGCCAACTGTTAAGAGGGTAATAAAAAGGAGCGCAAGTCTGTTCTTCATCGATTATTTACCTTAAAAATTATAAAAATTAAAATATGGTCTTATACCACAATATTAACACCCATTGGAATGAAACCCATCCTGTACTGTGCTGTTTTAGATTTCCCCCTATAACCTTGGAGCTGTGATCCATAATCAATAGCAGCATGGTACAGGATAGATAGACTTTTTTCAAATCCTATTTTTACGAAAAATAGGATTTATTGACTTTGTGTTAACCCAATTAAAGAAATGAAAAACTTATTACCATTATTGACTGCACTGTTGTACCTAAAATTTGGCTTTGGACAATTGCCCCCTGTATTTGGAGAGGAATACAATGACAAGGCACAACATTCGCAAATGATCAAAACCTACTTAACGCCACAAAGGATTGTTTGGCAGTCCGACGACTCCAATGAATCCATGCAAAATGCCGAAAGCCTTTTGAAAAAGGGAAACGGGCAGGTGGCCGTGAACGAGGAAAACCTATTTAGATTGATAAGCACAGCGGATAAAAAACCTGCCATACTATTGGATTATGGCAAGCAGATCCATGGTGGAATAAAAATTCCCGCGGGCATCCGTGCAGATAAAACTCCGGTTAGGTTGCGATTGCGATTTGGCGAATCGGTCGGGGAAGCGATGTCCGACATTGGTGGAAAACAAAATGCGACCAACGAGCATTCCCTGCGCGATTTTATTGTTGAAGTCCCTTGGTTGGGAAGCGTGGAAGTTGGTGAAACCGGGTTTCGGTTTTTGCGCGTAGATGTGATGGACGCCGGGATAGACCTTCCCATAAAATCTATAGAGGCCGCCTTTGTGTACAGGGATATACCCTATTTGGGCAGTTTTGAAAGTAATGATGAGCGCTTGAACGAAATCTGGATTACAGGGGCCTATACCGTACAACTCAATATGCAGAATTTCCTCTGGGACGGCATTAAGCGCGACCGCTTGGTTTGGGTGGGCGATATGCACCCCGAAGTAATGACGATCAACACCGTATTCGGAAACCATGAAATCGTATCCAAAAGTTTGGACCTGGCCCGTGACCAACACCCCCTGCCACAATGGATGAACGGCATTAGCTCCTACTCTATGTGGTGGCTGCTTATCCATAAGAACATTTATGATTACCATGGGGACCTTGCCTATCTAAAGGAACAGGAAACCTATATGATAGCTTTGCTGGAGCAATTAAGTACTTTCATGGACAAGGACAACAAAGAAATTTTAAACGGACATCGGTTCTTGGATTGGCCGACCAGCGAAAAACCCGAAGCCATTCATGCGGGACTTCAGGCCATGATGGTCATGACCTTTGAGGCCGGTTCGGAGATGATGGCAATTTTTGGTAGGGAGGATCTAAAAATGAAATACGAAAAGGTAGCCAAAAAACTGAAAAAACACAGTCCAAAAAATAATACCACCAAACAGGCCGCGGCTTTGTTGGCGCTTTCAAATCTTCAGGACGCTGAAAAAATCAATAAGGAGATATTGACCAAAGATGGTTTACAGGGCATGTCCACTTTTTATGGGTACTATATATTGGAGGCCATGGCCAAAGCCCAAGATTATGATGGGGCCATAAAAGTAATCCGTGATTATTGGGGCGGAATGTTGGATTTGGGTGCTACTACCTTTTGGGAAGAATTTGACGTGATGGATGTTGTCAATAGCGGTAGAATAGATGAACTAACCCCTGCCAATAAATACGATATCCATGGCGACTTTGGTGATTATTGCTATGTGGGATACCGCCATAGCCTATGTCATGGTTGGGCCAGCGGACCTACCTCTTGGCTGAGTCAACACGTTTTGGGCGTCAACGTTTCGGAAGGGGGCGAAAAGGTTAAAATTGAACCCCACCTGGGAGATCTGGAGTGGGCAAAAGGAAGTTTCCCCACAAAATATGGAGTGTTACAAGTAAGCCATAAGAAGAATGCGGATGGCACTATAAAAACAGAAATAGACGCCCCGCAAGGGCTGACGGTAATTAACTAAAGTTAAGTCTAGGAGGCATTTCAAAAATATCTTCCAAGCTTATTTTTTGGGCGTTCCCTCCTAGGTCGGGCGGGCCCTTGGCTATATCCCTTGCGATGCTGCGGGGATGCCGCCGCGGTCCCTGCCTTCCGCAGGCAGGCCTGACTTGTCGGTAGAGAGGCGGAGCCGAAGGGTTGGACGCTTATAGCATTGAAATGAGGTCTCTCCAGATAACTTTCGGGAGAGAAGTCACACATATTTGGTCAGAGCTACTTGTGCGATTTAGCTCATGCCGTATTTATTTTAGGGGTATTCGTGAACTTTCGGTTGAGCTACTTGTGTGATTTAGCTCATGCCGTATTTATTTTACGGGAATTCGTGAACCTTCGGTTTCTCATATTCATTCGAAATGACTGTTTCGGCAACTTTCAACTTTCAACTTTTAAACATTGAGCATCAACATTGTTCATTGTAAGTAGCAGATTGCCACGCTTCGCCCACCTGACGGCCGGGCAGGCCTACCTGCCGATAGGCAGGCTCGCAATGACGACACCAAGGGCTCCTTCCCTTGGATAAGGGAAGGTGGATCCTCCACTGGATGTGGAGGAGACGGAAGGGATTGAGAGCCCAGGTCTTTAGGAGGTGACAATGGATTGGGGCTAAGCCTAGGGTGTGAGATTTCCAACTCCCCTTTCTTCCCCCGCTGTTGGCGTGGCAATTCATTCCCCTCTTCGTTCCAAGAGGGGAGCCGTTAGTTTTAGCATACAAAAAGAGTTCTTTCCCGATAGTTCATGACTAGGCTCGACCGGACAGCGCAGTCACTTCGACATGAGCCCTTTTTTTGGGCGATTGAGAAGTCGCACATATTTGGTAAGAGCCACATGTGCGATTTAGCTCATGCCGTATTTATTTTACGGGAATTCGTGAACCTTCGGTTTCTCATGTTCATTCGAAATGACTGTTTCGGCAACTTTCAACTTTCAACTTTTAAACATTGAACATAAAAACTGTTCATTGTAAGTAACAGATTGCGGCGCTTCGCCCACCTGACGGCCGGGCAGGCCTACCTGCCGGTAGGCAGGCTCGCAATGACGTCAGTTAAGAATACTGAAAACACAATCTATTGCCTATTGCCATTTGCCTAAAGATTATTGTTTACTGATCACCACTACTCCGATTTCGACTACGACTACCGGCGGTAGGCAGGCCTGTCTGACGAAAGGCAGGCTCAATCTCCGCAAGGACTTTCAACCTTCAACTTTTAAACATTGAACTTTGAACTTTGAACATCAACTAATTAATCCCCACCAACCTCATATTCGGATACATCCGTTAGGGTTTCCATAAATGCAATAATATCCTCCATTTCTTGCTGGGACAGATCCAAAGGTTCATCTGGCAGGGTTTGGTTTTCTACCTCCAATCCCATGCCTGCGCCTCCTCCCAGGTTGTAAAACGCCAGAACATCTTCCAGGGTAGCAAATAAACCATTGTGCATATAGGGTGCTGTCAGGGCTATATTTCTGACTGTAACCGTTTTGAAGGAATTTTTCAGAAAAGGATGATTGTCCATTTTTAGACCATTGCCCATGCGGCCCAAATCCGTATCCAACTTAAGGGCAATGGAATCAAAGCCCTGGGTAATGCCCAAAACCTCCGATTCCGATTCCAGATAAAAAGGAGGAACGGTACCATTGAAGACCGGGGCAAAATGACAACTTCCGCAGGCCGCTTTCCCCATAAATAAATTGAATCCCCGTTTGGCATTCTCGGGATATTCCTTGGTTTCGTTGCGCACATATTTATCGAACGGACTATTGAAGGATTTTAAAGAGTTTACATAGGCCGCAATGGCATTGCTAATGGAACGCTGATTGATATCCTCTTTGGCAATACCACCATAAGCCTCATTAAATAGTTTATTGTAATGGGCATTTTTATTGAGTTTAGCAACAATTGCATCAAAATTAGTATTGAACTCCAGATCGTTATCAATAACATGTATCACTTGTTTTTCTAGATCCAAGGCGCGCATGTCCCAAAAATATCGCGCGGAATAGCCTGCATCCATCAAAGTGGGGGCGTTCCTATCGGTAAAAACCCCTTTTTGATTGGAGACACTTTTGGGCAAACCATCCGAAAAACCTTTGTTGGGGTTATGGCAGCTGGCACAGGACATGACATTGTCCTTGGAAAGCTGGGGATCCCCGAACAACAGTTTCCCCAAGGCTATGGTCTTGGGATTGTCCAAAGGCAGATAAACCAGTTCCGAATAAAAATCCGTATTGAGAAAATCTTTGTCGAAAAGATTCTTGGCCTTATAGTTTTGGGCGTGCTTTTTATAGGGCTCCAGCGTAATCTTGTTTGCATTTTGAAATTCCAATAAGGCCGCATACAAGGGGTTTACGACCTCCTTTAAAAAGGCCAACCTATCAAAAACGTTAAAATGGGTATTGGCCTTTAATATGTTCCTGCCCTTGGTAAAGTGTTTTTTAATGGCTTCAAATTCGGCCTTGGCTTCCTGGGCCATCCCTGATTCAAAATACAAAAATGTGGTTTCCATACTTTGCCAGCTCACAACACTTTCCTTCAACCCGTTTACAGACCCTGGAGTATCATAACCTGTTAGTCCCAGGGTAAAGATCCTGACAATACCGGAGCGGATACATTCAATAATTTGGCTCGACTTTAAATGAACCGGTAAATGTATATTCGCTATAAAATTTACCCGCTCTTTGAGTCCGTTGGCCAATGCTTGTATGTGCTGCAAATTTTCATTGGAAGCTGAGTCATAAACCGCTTCATCCAATGCCTGTAATCCGCCAGGTGGAATCACTTTTTCGGCTTCAAAATACTCACTTACCTTGGACAAAGGGGCACCATTGATATAAGTGCCATTATAATAAGTTTGGTAATAATCAAAAATAAACTCGATCTCCTTATAGGCCAATCTGGTTTTTTCAACCTGACTTTTCAGCCCCTCCCACTCGTTCACAGAACTTGCCTTATTGGCTAGGGTGGCCAATGAATCGACTTCATTTTGAAACTTGATAAAATTGGCGGTATATAAAGCCGCGACTTTCTCCAGAACTGTATCCTTTTGATACGGAATAACCAGTTGCCTTCCAGACAACATCAGCAGGCAAATAAAAAAAGATCCCAATAAAATGCTTGTCTTCCTCATTTTCAACAACCGCTTTTTACCATTTAATAGGCTTTTTAATACCGCTACCCTTGCTTAAGGCTTACAATGGAAAGGTCATTTTAAATATAACCCTTTTGGCCCAACTATTCTATGGTAATCGACTCGGTATACGCTTTATTTTTTGTAATGACTTCAATTACATACATGCCTTTTGGCAGCTTGCCCACATTGATGGTTTTCTTTCTGCTTTTCTTCACCAATTTCCCTATGTTATTATAGAATTTGACTTTCTTTAGCTTGTCATTCTTATCCACCTTAAGCTTTACCACATCCTTGGCGGCATCATACACTAGACCATCACTCTTTTGTCCAGAAGCAGAGCCATCCGACTTCAACGACACCCCTGATTTGTTGATGGTAAAATAATCCTCAATATCATCATTTTCCCTAATAAACTTCACGGTCAGGTTCTGTCCTCCCCTACCGTCATCTTCCACCTCCATAACACAGGAACCCAGTTGGTTCAAGGACACAGACATGGCCTGGTGGTTTAGGTCGCCCCCTGATATTTTACCGGCAGATCCGGTAGTAATATACACAGCACCCTCCGCAGCGGCACTGGCTTTTTGGTAGGCTCCATTGCTATCCACTTTCCCGTCTCCATAGCCATTGGATCCAACGGTATGGCCACCCTTCGAAATTTCATCCGGGTTAAAAGTGTTGGCAAACCCATAATGTCCGTTCAAGAAGTAGGAGCGTTCGTAAGAATGGCTATGTCCGTTTAAGATAAGGTCCACTCCGTTGGCCTCCATCATGGGCATAAAGTTTTCCCTCATTTCTATAAGTCGGTCTTCGGTATCGGAGTCATGGGACCCTTTGGTGTATACCGGATGATGAAACAGGGTTACTATCCAATCCTGTTTGGTGTTCTGTATATCAGCCAAGGTCCAGTTGTACATGGCGCCCCCAACTTCGCGACTCGTATGATGGGAATCCAATATGATAAAATGGATGTTGGCATAATCAAAGGAATAATAGGCCTCTGTTCCCGAGGCAGTACCTCCAGCCTGGGCAGCCGTTGGGAAGGTAAATATATCATAGTAGGGACCGGATTGTGTAGCCGAATCGGCCGACTTCCCATCGTGGTTTCCCAAGCAGGACCATGCCACGGATTTTTTCAACATATCGTCATAAATGTCGAACAGGGCATTTTGATATTGCTCATCCGTACCACTGCCATAGGCGTTATCCCCTAAGAACAACATCATATCGGTCTTACCCGTATTTTTGGGAGCAGCGTCCACATAATCGTAATAGGCATCCCGTACGTTCCTCTGGTTGTTATTGGCCGTACCCGCATCACCCAAAATCCATGCACGTACAAATTGTTTGGTACCTGCTTTAGGGGCCGTTATAATGTACATATCGCCAGAAGTACTTTCGGACAACACTCCCTCTTTATTACCTATATTAAAATAATATTTGGTGTTAGGGCTTAGACCTGAAAGACGAACTTCGTGTTCGGTGGTCAAGGCAGTGTTAGATGCTTTCTTGGACAACGATTTTAATGATTTTCCGTAATGCACCACGGATTGGGTTGCTATATCCGTTCTCCATTTTACCACCACAGAGGTTGGGGTGCCGCTCTGTAAATAAGGCCCCCTTACTACATTTACCGCAGCGGAATGCTGTGGAAGGCCTACAGTGTTGCTTACCGCAACAGCACTTACATTGGGAAGATCTACATTGGAGGTTTGGGCAATTGAAACCACCGAACATAGGGCGGCTAGTAAAAAGGTACTTTTTTTGATCATGATTTTTGGTTGTTAATGGCGCTTTCCAAGCTTTTTATTTGTTCTTTTAATTCTATTATTGGGCTCATATTCTTAAACTTGGTATCCAATTGCTCAATAGCAACTGTAGCCAGTTTTAAAGATATAAAGGCCTCATGTGGTCTATTTATTTCCGCCAAATACTTGGCCTTTTTATAATACCAGAATTCGTTTCTGTTGTATTCCAGGATAAAATAATTGTACTGTTCCAAGGCTTTTTCGGTATGACCCGACTCTTTTAGGTAGTCCAATTTTTTAAGTTGAAGCGATATGGTGTGCGGGCCAAGTTGGTCCAGCCCATATTGAATGGCTTCCAAGGCCCCCTTATAGTTTTTGTTGTTTTCGGCCAGTATGATGTTGCAGTATTCCAATACATCCTCGGGCCGAATGTCCTTCATGTGATGGATAACATAACGGTACCCCTCCAAGGATTTTTTATAGGATTGAAGCTGGAACAATATTTGGGCATGCAGTTTTTTAGCGCTTAGGTCCTTGCTGTCCAAATGCAAATAGGCGGCTATACTTTGCAGGGCCTCCTGGTACGCTTCGGTGATATAGTGAACCTCGGCAATTTGATAATATAGTTCTTTGTTGGAATTTCCTAAGGATTGGGACTTTAGGTAATCTTCCAGGGCAGAGTCGAATTCCATATGCTGTTGGTACAACAGCCCTCTTTCAAAGTACAGTACTGAATTGTTGGGATCTTCGGATATGGCCACCGTTTTTTCCGCTATCCGCATACTCAAATCCCCATGGGCAAGTATGGGCATGGACAAGGACAAAAACAGCAATATTAGTAGCGTTCTTGTCATCATGTACTGTAGATTCCCCTTCGTATTAAAAATCATTGCCAATGGTTAATATAATTTCCTTTTCTCTGAACTTCCTCCATACCGTAAAATTCAAAAGAGAGACACGACTAGGGAGGTACATTTTCAACCTAAGTGGCCCCCACTTTCGTTTAAGTTCTCATTTTAAGATGGAATATTATCATTTTTAAACGGCTCCAAAGCCCCGCTATCAAACGTATTGAAACAATATTAAATGTGTTTTTCCAGCGCGTTAATTTTTTGTTAAAAGAGTAAGGAAAGGCTTTTGGCAAGCACTACTAAAGGAATGTTTTTTTTAAAAAAAAGTCTAGCTGCATTTATCCTAAAAAATAGGAAGAATTAAAGAGTTTCACTTAATTTTATGTGAGCAAATAGCATTTCCCCCAGGTATATAACTTCATGGTCAATAACATTTAAAAACAATGCAAAACATCCCCATAAGGCAACTTCCCGAAAGTAATCAAGAGCCAACCTTAGTGGGAAGTTTTAGTATTAGAAGTCTCGAAGCCATTCTGGACGGAAAGGAGTTGGTAGAGGAGCTGCACCGACATGATTTTTTTCTAATGCTCATACTCATAAAAGCTAATGGCCTACATGAAATAGATTTTGTCCCCTATGAAGTCGGCCATTATTCCATCTTTTTATTAAGGCCCGGGCAGGTGCACAGTCTACACCTTAAACATGGGAGTACTGGTTATTTGGTACAATTTAAAACGGACTATTTCCTCTCCCATAACAAATCTTCCCCACAGTTGTTGCGTAAGGTGGGCAACCAGAACCACTATCCGTTAAATGCCGACCTCTATAAAAAAATGGATCCCCTATTATCATCCGTTTTATTGGAGTATAATGAAAAGCAGGAAGAATATCATGAGGTCATCAAAGCCAATTTGAGTATTTTGTTTATTCAACTTTTAAGGCAGCGGGAAGATACTGGTCCAGACCATACCCACACCCCATATCAGCAGGAGAAACTCGAGAAATTTTTGGAACTGTTGGAAGGGAATATTACCAAATACAAGCAAGTTTCCCAATATGCGGACTTATTGCACCTCAGCGTGTATCAGCTCAATGCCATAACCAAGGCATTATTAAACAAAAATGCCTCACAACTTATCAACGAATATAGTATTCTGGAGGCCAAAAGAAATTTATTGGCCACCGTGAACCAAGTGAGCCAGATAGCCTATCATTTAGGCTATGAGGATGTCTCCTATTTTATCCGGTTTTTTAAAAAACACACGGGCTATACGCCCGATGCTTACCGACAGAATTTTAGTTAAGTACCATTCAACTTCAGTTCTGTCCTATTATGGATTCCGCAGTTGAAATTACTTTTACAACGGAAAACAATCCAATGTAGCATTAACGACATAAACATGAAAACAAAAGTAAAACTCTTGGCCTCCCTAAAGATATGGATGGCCATTTATCCTTCCATCACAGCCTTTCTTTTCCTTTTTGGCAACCAACTGGCCACCCTTCCCCTCTACCTTAGAACCTTGGTGCTTACCTTGGTATTGGTACCATGGATCGTATTTGTAGGGGTACCCTTTATTGATACCTTGATGAAGAAAATGCAAAGAAAGAACGAGTAAATCACCATTTTTAAAACAAGAAACCATGAAAAAGGAACAACATTTTGACGTCATCATCATAGGAGGAAGCTATTCCGGTCTAGCAGCCGGGATGGCTTTGGGAAGGGCCTTAAAACAGGTCTTGATCATAGATAGCCATGCGCCCTGTAACCGACAAACCCCCTACTCCCATAACTTCATTACCAATGATGGCAAAACCCCTGCCGAGATAGCTTCCGTGGCCAAACAACAGGTGGCAGCTTACCCTACGGTGAAATTTTTTAACGGACTTGCCATACAGGGCTCCGGCACCAACAATGCCTTTAAAATTGAGGTAGCCTCTGGTGAAACTTTTAGCGGTGACAAGTTAATTTTTGCCACGGGCATTAAGGATATCATGCCCAATATGGATGGCTTTTCGGAATGTTGGGGCATCTCCGTACTGCATTGCCCCTATTGCCATGGCTATGAGGTAAAAAATGAAACAACAGGTATTTTGGGCAATGGAGATTTTGCCTTCGAATTTGGAAAACTCATCTCCAATTGGACCCCGCAATTAACCATTTATACCAATGGCAGATCTACCTTGACTGCGGAACAAACCGCCCAACTTGACGCGCATCACATAAAGATAGTGGAAACTGAAATTGCACGTTTGGAGCACCAACAAGGGCAGCTGCAGAACATCATCTTTAAAAACGGTTCCAAGGCCGCCGTTACCGCCATGTATACCAAAACAGCCTTTGAACAGCATAGCGCTATACCAGAGGCCATGGGGTGCGAGTTGAACGAGGAAGGCTACCTAAAAACCGACGCCTATTTACAAACCAATGTTAACGGTATATATGCCTGCGGCGATAATGTGTCGCGCTTACGCACCGTAACCAATGCGGTAGCCATGGGTACAGCGGCAGGGATGATGGTGAACAAGGAGCTGGTTTTTGAAAGGTTTGAATGATATGATATTGCTAAATTAGCCATATGCTGGACAAGGCTACATATGGCATGGAAAAGAGGTGAAGCTATAGTTATACTTAAGCCGATTATTGTGGATTCATTTTGCCCAATCCCAAATAATGCTTTCGCGTCTCAGGGCTGAACTTCTCAATGGCATATCTTAAGGTTATCCTAGCTAGGGTTGGGGCATACTCATCCAGAAAGTCTTTGAGTCTATTTTCATCCCTCTTGCCTGCTTCCCTGATCCAGCTACCCACTGCTTTTTGGACAAGTTCTTCCGAATCATTAGCCAGAATTTCGGCAATTTTAAAGGTGTCCTCCAATTCATTCTTTCTTATAAAATAGTAGGTACTTACTATGGCTGTCCTTCTTTCCATGGGATTTGGGGATTTTGCCAAATTGTATAAGGGCGTTCTGTCCTTATCAAACAAATACCCACCCACTACATAGGGTGCGGCCCTATCTACCAACCCCCAATCGTCTATATATTTATGATTTTCAATATAGGCCAGGTAAGCATCCCGCTTCTCCCCTTCTGAGGTTTTCTTATTGCGTGCTTTCCAGTCCAAGATGGATACGGCACCAAGTCGGTGGTCGTTATTTTCGTCTCTTAGTAATTTAACCACCTCAGCCACCGGCATGTACTGAAAATCTTTCGCTAAATAAAACACCTCCCTTTTGGGAAGTACTCCCGAATATTGCTGGCCAATGTCTTTTAAAGTGTCAATGAATTCTTTTGCCGTCATTATCCTATGGTTTCATTGTTCCGTTTTGCTTTCGAATTCATTTGTCCATATTTTATCCCTCCACCGTTATAATTACTTTGCCTTGTGCATGACCTTCACTTAAATATTGCATGGCTTCAGCTGTCCTGTCAAGTGAATATCTTCTTTCTATCACCGACTTTATCTTTTGGTTCTCTAAGAGCTTTACTACAAAATCCAAATCCTTCTGGTTTGATTTGGCCGAAAGATATCGCATTTTCTTTTTTCCGAACGACAACAGCCAACCGAAAAAAATAGACTTCATAATTTGCAATAACCCCCCACCTACCATGACATATGTACCGTTCGAACTTAAGATTTTTCTATAGCCCAAAAGTGGATAATTGCCATTGATGGCCACTATTAGATCATAACGTTCATTACTTTTGGTGAAATCCTCCCTGGTATAATCAATTACATGATCTGCGCCCAAGGCAGTTGCTTGTGCTATATTTTTAGGACCACATACTGCTGTTATTATCGTCCCGTAATACTTGGCAAGTTGCACAGCAAAGGTGCCTACTCCACCGGCAGCACCAACAATTAACACCTTCTGTTCTTTCTGGATATTGCCTTTGTCGCGTAATGCTTTTAAGGCTGTGGTAGCTGCAACGGGTAAAGTAACAGCTTCTTCAAACAAAATTTTCGCAGGTTTTAGTACCAAGGCTTTTTCAGGTGCCACGGCGTATTCTGCCAATCCACCAAAACCAACATCAGAAAGGTCTCCGAGCACTTCATCCCCGGGCTTGAACTGTCGGATATTTTTTCCCACAGATTCTATCCTACCCGCTATAGCGGATCCGAAGATTTTTTTCTTCGGTGTAATTCCCATTTTCATGGAACGGTAATCCGCTGCGTTTAAGGAGGCACAAACAATTTTTATCAATATTTCGTTGTCGGTCGGCCTAGGCTTTTCAACATCGCAATAGATTAACTTATCGGATGAATGTTTCTTATAGTATACTATTGCTTTCATTACTGGAGCTCTGATGGCTGATTTTTCAACATATTCTGTAATCTTAAATGAAACCCAACGTATGGATATATGTAACGGCACCTATAATTCCATTCCAAGGGATATCCCTAAATACACTTTAGGGTCTTATAATTATTCTAATTCCAATAAAATTATCGCTGCTGTAAAGAGGGGAATCAATACAACCAGGTATTTGGTTCTAAGTTAGTAAATATTGAATTTAGTATCCGCTATATTTATATTGGTTGATAATAACCATGGAATGGTATTCCTTTGATTTGGTAAGTAGGCTGCATTCGCTTTGAAAAAGAATAGGATAAATGTATGCAGATTGTGTTACAAAATTTTATGGTGCTGTGGTCTAGGTAGTTTCTTTTTTTCATCACAGCTTCACCCGCCCATAACTGAGATATTTTTCGTATATTACATGTATGGATTTACCAATTGAGGCTTACGAGATACTTATTCCTGTGGCTATAATTAGTGTAGCGCTGGTTGTGGTGCATTACCTAACAAAAGGTAGTAGGAATTTCAGAAGCAGTAGAAATAAAAAGGCTAGGAAGCTGTTCTAATCTGCTGTATCCGAATTTTGCATTTTTTCTAGGCCAACCCTTGTTCAAAAAGCAATGCACTCTCCGAACGGACAGGGTCCTTATTTTAAAAAATCAAGCATTTTTTGATTCACTGTTTCCGCTTGATCGATAGATAAAAAATGTCCTGCATTTTGTATAACTTCACCTTTCCCTTTCGGCAGCATATTGGCTATAGCGACGGTTCTTTTTTCATTGATCATATCGTCGTCCCCAATTAAAACCAGAACAGGCATTTGTAACGATTTTAGTTCGTCATTGGAAAAAGGTTGCATGCTGGTGACAAATTTGTTCTCAGACTTCAATTCCGTACCCAATTTGTATTGCTTAAGGTAGGCATCGTTAATATTGGCTACATTACTGGACATACTTTCCAGGCTCTGCTCCATCTGCTTTTCCTTGGATGAAAATATCCTGACGATATTCTTTAATAAATCCGTACTGGGTTTGATCCAGGTAAAAGTTTGGGCCGGACTTAACAGTACTAGGCTTTTTATTTTTTTCTGATCGTTCAACGCTAGTTTGACCGCCAACCACCCCCCTCGGGAAGCACCAATGAGATGAAAGCTATCCAACTCCAGGGCAAACAAAACTTCCTTATACCAATCGGTAACCTTTTCCACACTTTCAATATCATTGTACAAATAAGATTTCCCTGCTTCCAAAATAAAGTCGATCGCAAACACCCTATAGTTTTTGGTCAAGGCTCCTATATTTGGATACCACATGGTAGAACTGGCATTCATTCCGTGAAGCAATACCAACGGTTCTGCATTTTTAGGGCCACTTACAATAACATGGGCAATTCCGTTGGTGGTAGGAATATATAATTCCTCAAAAGGGACATTCCATAATTTTAAAGTCTGGTTATAGGCCTCATAATAAGCTCCATTTGCAGCAGATGGGGTTGTAATATATTCTGGTGGATTTTTATACTTACCGTATTGGTCGGTACAACCCGTCAGTAAAACAAAAAAAGCGAACAATAGTGGTAGTCTCATAGAGTGAAATATACATTATTTAAATCTAACCATATTCAGGCGTAACACCATACTATTGGAACCTTATTTTTATAACTAAACATTGGTTTTTTCACCCCAGAAGGATTACCTGCGGTGATCCTCAATTATCAATGTTGCAAATTCTAAAGGTTCCATAATGAGCCAATATGTTATCTAAGCTAGTGGTAACCTCAAACTCTAGCCAATCCGCTCATCAAAAAACCTTAAGGTTTGTTCCAAATGCTTTTGCCAATAGGGCCATTCGTGACCACCTTCAGATTCTTCGTAGATGTGGTTAATACTCAATGCGGACATTTCCCTGTGCAAAGTTCTATTGGCCTCCAGGAGACTATCCTTGGTTCCGCAATCCAACCTAATTGCCGGTAAGTTTTTTTTGTTCTTTTGAAGAACATCAATAACGTTGATATTCTTATTTTGAATAGTATATTTCTCCAATGGTTCTTCCACAAAATTGGCCATTTGCTCAAATTTGGTAATAGCACTGTGGGCCGAAATAGCCTTAAATTTATGGGGGTTTTGCCCCCCAAGCATCAATGCTCCATATCCGCCCATAGACAAGCCGCCAATACACAATCGGGATTTATTGCTTGCTCCGGCTATAGTTTCAATTATGGCCTCTGGCACATCGGATACAATCCATTGGGAAAAGTCTTTTTCCTTATGGGACAAGTAGCCAGAACCATCACCCCAAAGTCCGTCCGAAGGCATGGCAATAATGGCCGGACGAATGTCCCCATTATGCATTAATCGTTTTGCTGTGAGATGCGCCCCACCTTTCATGGCCCAGGCCCAAGAACTTCCGTAAACCCCGTGCAGAAGGATATAGATGGGAAGATCGGTTAATTCTTCATCTACCTCCGGTATAAATAGACAAATGTCCCCCCTACCCTTCAAGTTTTTGGTTTTGATGGTTAGAAACCTTAGTCCAGCATTTTCAAACGCTTCGTCTGAAAGTTCAACAGTTCTAAAATTGCTCATGCCCTAAATTTATTTGAAAACTATTACACCCTTTGCATTTTTTCCTTGAAGCATATCGTCCAATGCCTGCTGTAAATCTTCGAGTTGATATTCCCGAGTAATCATCTGATCTAATTTTAAATCTCCCTTTTTGTATAATCGCATCAATTTTGGGAAATCTATTTCAGGTCGACATTTTCCATAAAGGGGATTGATGTATATTTTGTCCCATTCAAAGAGGCGCATATCAACAGTAATTTCCTCTTCAATCCCACTCACCTGAACCGCTGTTCCTGCGTTCCTGATCATTGCCAAAGGTGCAGCTCCCAAGGAGGGAATTGCAGTGCATTCAAAGGCGTAATCGGCACCGCGGCCATTAAATAACTGCTTAACTTTTTTGGCCAATTGGTTGAGACCTTTGTCCGATTTGTCGGCCAACATAACATCCGTAGCTCCAAATTGTTTGGCTAATTCCAATTTATTAGGATTTACGTCTACCGCTAAAATACTTGCTGCACCGGAAATGGCACAAGCGTTGATGACGTTCAATCCAACCCCGCCACAACCTAGTACCACCACAGAGCTACCTGCCTTTAATTTTGCCGCATTTACTACGGAACCATAACCCGTCATTACGCCACAGCTAATAATACTTGCCGCAGAAAAATTTAGATTGTCCTGATCAACTTTTACCAGTGCGGATTCCTTAACCAAGGCGTACTCGCTAAGTGTGCCCAAATTGAACGAGCGCACTATGGGCTTTCCTTTCCACAGGGTACCTTCCAAATGGGCATGGCCAGGTGTATATCCATTACCACCCGCGACGACAGGCGAATTATTCTCGCAGATATGCTGATTGTCTTCCTGACATTGGAAACAGCTCATACATGGTGTTGCCCAATTTAAGATGACCTGGTCCCCTTGCTTGAAATTTTTCACTGCTGAACCTACTTTTGTCACAATTCCAGCTCCTTCATGGCCCATAAGCACCGGCTTTCCCCAACTAAGGGAATCATAGTCGGTATGACAGAGCCCGGCTGCCTTCATTTTTACCAAAACCTCATTTTCCAATGGATCGCCGAGGGTAACTTGATCAATAATAAATTTGCCTTCACCGGTAGCAATGGCACTCTTGGATGTTATGGACATACTTTTATTTTTTTACTTTTTAAAAAGAGGGCGTTCTAACTAATTTTGGAGCTAATAAGGTGTGCGATTTTCAAATCTGCTTCACAATCCAACAGTTTTTCTTTATTGATCCTTTCCCCACTTTTAATCAACTTGGTGCCATAGACATAGGCTTTGGCATTGTTCACTGCATCAACGGCCAACAGGATTTCGCCCTTAAAATACCAAAAAGACAGACACTTATTGTCATTTTTTTCCTTTCGTACAATAACTTGGTCATACCCCTGGGATAAGCCCACCATTTGCAACTTTATATCGTATTGGTCCGACCAGAACCAAGGAATGGTATCATATCGTGTTTCTTTGCCACATATGGAGGTGGCTGCTACTTTGGCTTGGTCAACTGCATTCTGAACCGATTCTAAGCGGATATAACGCCCATAATGTGGATTATAATGAAAAGTACAGTCGCCTATGGCATAAATATCTTCGTCATTGGTCTTGGCTGTTTCATCCACTTTTATACCGTTTTCGATATCCAATCCGGCAGCCATAGCTAATTCCTTATTCACAAATATACCTACTCCTATTATGATTATATCCGTTGGATAACACGTGCCATCATCACAACATACTATCTTTTCCCCATTGTTTGTCTCAATTGCGATTACATTTTTATTGGTACATATTTCCACCCCTTTTTCTAAATGCAAATTCTGAAAGAGGGCGGACATTTCGGGAGCAGTTACCCGGGCCAAAATTCGTTCTTCACGCTCGAGCACCGTTACCTTTGCTCCAAGCTTTTTTAACGAGGCTGCTATTTCAAGTCCTATATAACCGCCACCAACAACTACAACTTGTTTTTTATTGCTATTCTTAACGGCATGGCGGATGTTGGCAACATCGGTAGCCGTACGAAGTGGAAAAGCATTATTGGAATTGGCCAAGCCCGGAATTGACGGTATAATTGGTCTGGCACCAGTGGCAATAACAAGTTTGTCATATGATTGAATACTGCCATCCCCCAAAATGATATTTTTATGTGTTCGGTCGATGGCCTTGACAGAAACACCCAGGTTTAAACTTATACCCTCCTTTTCATAACTTTCTGCCGATTTCAGTAAGTTTTTATCAATGTCATCATCAGAGGTTAGATATGCTTTGGATAAGGGGGGACGATGATATGGAAGCAATGGATCGGCATCATATAAGATGATATCACCATCCCATCCTTCGCGCCTTAAGGCAAAAGCACAATTTACCCCTGCATGACTTGCCCCTACAACGACACAAGTTTTGTTTTTGATCAGGCGATTGGACATCTGAACAGAGATTTTATTAATTGGCAACTTTTAGCACAATTCCGTCTAGGGAATCGCTTATTTCCAATTGACAACACAAACGACTAAATTCATTTACGTTATCATCCAGCTCTAACATATCCGCTTCAATTTGGCTTGCCGATCCCGTTTTGGACATATCTTCTGGAGCAACATGAACGTGACAAGTGGCACAGGAGCAAACCCCTCCACAATCTCCGTCAATGCCTTTTATTCCGTTATCAACAGCCAAGGCCATAACGGATCCGGATTTTCCTTCCAGTGTAATAGTTTCATTGTCGCTTGTTATAAATGTGATTTTTACCATTGTTGATTATTTATATTTAGGTTAAACTTTTAAATTTCACATGGATACTGTTAAAGCCCACTTTACGCTCAAACTCATCCAGGTGTTCAATATTTTCCTTGCAATCCTTAATTTCGATAGACCCAACTTTTTCAGCAAGCGTCTTAAGTAAAATTTTCAGAATTTGTCTAGCATGTGTGGCTCCAAGACAATTATGATGACTGAAACCGAACCCAACATGGGGGTTAATTTTCCGATCCAACACAATTTCGTTCGGGTTCTCAAAGACGGTAGTATCCCTATTGGCAGAAGCCCAACACAAGGAAATTCGGCTATCAGCTTTTATAGCATGTTCGCACACCTCAGTGTCTTCGGTTACTACTCTGCCCATCTGTGTCAATGGAGAGAAATATCGAATAAATTCTTCTACAGCTTTTCCAATAATTTCAGGTTCCTGACGAAAACGTTCAAGTGCTTCCGGATGTTCCGCCAGATAGGATATTGAGTTTGTAACGGCGTTGATAACGGTGTCGCGACCACCAGCAAAGGTCAAGACCATTACCCCTTTCACTTCCTCTCTGGTAAGTTTTTTTCCTTGAAATTCCGAAGATAGCAGTAAAGAATACATGTCGTCTCCCGGATTTTTTAAAGCTCGGTCTATCTGTTCATCAATATAATTGTAAAGTATGTTGGCTTTGTCGCCATCTAGTGCTTCCCCTTCACTGCGAAAAACATGCGTTCCCCAGGAAATCCATGTTTCGGCCTCTGAAAAAGGCGTATTTAATAAAAGGGTAAGGGCCCTTGACTGAAGCGGCAATGCAAATTCATTGACAACTTCCAAACTATCTTTGTTTAGTATCCCATCCACCAAAGTTGAAATTTGGGCTGTCAGTTTTTCCTGATACTCCGGTAATAATGGGCGCTTGAACCATGGTTCAATTATGGCCCTATACTCCCCATGTAGTGGAGGGTCTACTTCGAAAGGTATTTGTCGGGCATCACGTATATTCACTTCAGATGGCACAACAATCCTACCCGGTTGGGCCCCAGATTGAAAGGTTTTGTAATTATGTGCACTTTTGCGGACATCCTTATGTCGCAAAAGCATAGTAACCGGATCATTTTGATCGTTCAAATTGCCGTAACCTTTATCCAATCTGGCTTTTTCGAACGGATCTGGAAGCTCACTTTTTTTCATATGATACTTTTGATTCAATGTTCTTGTGAATAGTATTTCTCCAATAGTTTCACAAAATTGTAAATAATTTGTTCCTGATAAGTAACCATTTTTAACCAATAAATAAACTATTCTGTTCATTTTATGATAATTATCAGTATTTTGGGGTAAAATAAATCAATGATTGAAACCATTTCCTTAAATGCGCTGTCATTTGTAATGTTGCCCGACCTAATATTATTTAAATAATGAAGCCAATTTTAGAACCCATTCCTTTAGGGGAACAACAGACCATAAAAGGGTTTCACCATGTTAAAAAAGACTTTGAAACTCCATGGCATTTTCATCCTCAACATGAATTGACCTATATAGAAGCTAGTGTAGGAACTAAGTTTATTGGGGATTATGTTGGTCCATATGAACCGGGGGAGTTGGTACTAATTCGGTCCAATGTACCTCATTGTTGGCGTAATCACCAACAACAAATTACAGATTCAAAGTCGATTGTTATTCAATGGAACAGGGGTGTTTTTGCCAAAGCCCCAGAACTTGCTCCAGTTTTTGAAATGCTGAAAATGGCTTCCAAGGGTATTATTTTTGACCAAAGAGAAATAGCTCCGATTATTCCGCAATTGAAAAATATGATGCGATTAAAGGGGCAATACTTATATCTGGAATTGCTGCAAGTACTTATAAAGTTGTCTACAACTACATTTAGGACCTTATCAGCATCAAGCTTCATTGAGGACTTGCCAACGGAGTATGGCACACGTATGATAAAAATCCATGATTTTGTGGGTGCACAGTATCACCGGAAAATTTATTTAAAAGAGTTGGCCGATCTGGTCAATATGACCGAGCAATCATTTTCGAGATTTTTCACCAATATGATGGGTCGCTCATTCTTTACCTTTTTAAACGAATATCGTATTAATGTAGCCGCTAGAATGTTATTGGACACAGAAGATTCGGTTTCGCAAATTAGCTTTGCCTGTGGGTATGAATCCCCTCCCTTCTTTTTTAAAAAATTTAAAGATATATACAAAGTTTCCCCGGCTAAGTATAGGAAAACTCATGTAGCCCAGGGCTAAACAACAGCTTATGCAACTTATAAGGAAACCCACTATCATTAATTTATTGTAGATCGTCACCAAAATAGAATAAATTCCTTATTAGAAGACTTACGACACCCCATTTAGCTGATTATCAATCACCTAATAATTACACTAAAACTGGCATAAAAACCATTTGTTGCAGAAATTGGGACATACGGTATCTTGGAAAGATGCCATATAATTGATATTTGTCCAATCGAATAAAGGGGACACTTAAAACGTCCTTTCAATAAAATATAAAATGGTGGGTATAACGAAACAAATTATAATACTAGGCTCAATTTTAGTATTGATGTCATGTAAAACGGAGAATAAGAAAGAGGCCGAACCAGCTCCCGTAACGGTAAAAAAGTATGAGCCCAATTGGGAATCCATTAAGGCCAATTACAAGGATCCAGTATGGTTTAACAATCAAAAATTCGGAATCTTTATTCACTGGGGCGCATATTCTGTTCCCGCCTTCGGATCAGAATGGTACCCAAGGCAAATGTATATGGATACCGCAACCTTTTCCGCCCAATTGAAATTGGGTAAAAAGGGACCAAATGACACCTATTTACATCATAAGAAAAAATGGGGCGATCAAAAGGAATTTGGCTATAAAGATTTTATTCCTATGTTCAAGGCAGAAAAATTTAATGCTAAGGATTGGATCGATCTGTTTAAAAAATCCGGCGCCAAGTATGTTATTCCTGTGGCCGATCATCACGATGGATTTGCTATGTACAAATCCAACACTACTCGATGGAATGCTTTTGATATGGGACCAAAACGGGATGTTCTGGGAGAACTTTTTAAGGAAGGCCGCCAACAAGGTTTAATTATGGGAGCCTCTAGCCACTACGCTTTCAACTGGTCTTTTTATAATAAGAAAGATAAATTTGATACTACTGATCCCGAATTTTCAGACTTGTATTCAACTAAAGGCAAAAACTTGGAGGAGCCCGTTTCTGCTGAATTCAAACAAAAATGGTGGGATAGGACTGTAGATCTTATAGATAATTATCAACCAGATATACTTTGGTTCGATTTTTATTTGGATACGCCTGATTTTGCTGATTTACGACCAAAGCTTGCTGCTTATTATTACAATAAAGGATTGGAATGGGGCAAGGAAGTGGTTATAAATGACAAAAATTTTGATCACGAAGCTTTTCCGGAAGGAACCGTTATCTATGATTTGGAACGCGGAAAGCTCCCTGGAATTCGAAAACTTCCTTGGCAGACGGATACTTCTATTGGCAAAAATTCTTGGTCATATGTAACCGACTGGGATTCCAAGACAGCCAATCAACTCATTGATGATCTGGTTGATATAGTTTCCAAAAATGGTAATTTATTATTGAATGTTGGACCTAAGGCAGATGGAACCATACCGGATGATCAAAAGGAAATTCTTCTGCAGATAGGTGATTGGCTAGCAATTAACGGAGAGGCCATATACGATACGAAATATTGGAGAACTTTTGGAGAAGGACCTACGGAAGTTAAGAAAGGACATCACTCAGAAGGTCAGAATAAGGATTTTACTGGACAGGATATTCGTTTTACACAGAAGGATGGAAAACTATATGCCATTATGATGGCCTGGCCAGAAGGCGATAATGTTGTTATTAAATCCATTACTTCCAATGATGAAAAGATTAAGGAAATACGCATGCTGGGAAGCACGGAAAAAATTGTCTGGAAACAAGATAAAAGCGGATTAACAGTTACTATGCCTAAGGACAAACCTGGCGATTTTGCCTATACGCTTGAATTGTCGTTATAAAAAAAATTGAGTTAGATTAGTTAGATGTTGGGGGCATATTTTTAATATGTCCCTTTAGTTTTAAATTTTATCAGCATTATGAAATACATAGTTTGTGAGGAACCTGGAGACTTTCAATTAAAGGAAAAAGAAGCCCCAATACGGAAAAAAGGGGAAGCCCTGTTAAAAGTGAACAAGGTGGGCATCTGCGGTACCGATCTTCACGCCTATACCGGCAACCAGGCCTTTTTTACCTACCCCAGGATCCTTGGACATGAACTGGCCACCACTGTGCTAGAGATCGACGAAAACGACAAGGGCATAGCGGCAGGTGACAATGTGGTTATTATGCCCTACCTAAGCTGTGGCCATTGTGTTGCCTGTAGGAACGGAAAGACCAATTGCTGTACCCAGATCCAGGTCCTGGGCATTCATACGGACGGCGGTATGCAGGAACAGATTACCGTACCGGTGGATATATTGTTGCCCGCCAAGCACCTGACCAACGAACAGATGGCCATTGTGGAGCCTTTGGCGATAGCGGCCCATTCCATCCGCAGGGCACAGCTAGTTCCGGGAGAAACGATAGTGGTCGTGGGCTGTGGACCCATAGGTATCGGTATCATGAAACTGGCCCAGATCGAAGGGGCCAAGGTCATTGCCCTGGACATGAACCAGGACCGACTCCAATATGCCAAGGAAAAGATTGGGGTGGACCATATTGTAAACGTGACCGAAGACCCCGTAAAACAGATTTCAGAGATTACCAATGGCGATATGGCGACAGCGGTTTTCGATGCCTCTGGCCATAAAGGAGCCCTGGAACAGGGACCCAATTATATGTCGCACGGAGGAAGGTACATCTTGGTAGGACTCTCTAAAGGGGAGCTTATCTTTACCCATCCTGCCATACACGCCAAGGAGACCACCCTTATGTGCAGCAGGAATGCCACGGTGACCGATTTTGAACGGGTCATCGCCATTCTGGACCAGTTCCCAACCGATTCGTTCATTACCCACAATGTGCATTTCTCAGAGATGAAGGAGAATTTCGACATCTGGTTAAAACCCGCTACAGGAGTGATAAAAGCTACGGTAGAATTTTAATACTGTGTAAGGTCTCCTCCTACTCATGTTAAAGTATTCAATTTTGGAATAATTGGAATTGAAATACTTATTATCGAAACTGTAATCTTGATATTGAGCTGACCAGATTTTTATAAAAAAATATACTTGGATTATTAATAATTTAGGAAGAGCGAACTTTATAACATATAGCAATGGATTTAGAATTAAAGGACAGAATTGTAGTGGTCACGGGTGCAGCCGGGATAAAGGGCAGTATAGGCGAAACCATTGTTCGGGCTCTGGCCGAAGAAGGGGCGATACCCGTTATTGTCTGCAGGAACGACCGTGGATATGGATATGCCCAAGAATTACAGGAACGCGGAATAGATTCCATTTTTGTCAAGACCGATCTTTCCGATCCAAAGCAAATTGAAAAGGCCGTTGCGAAAATTGGGGCCAAATACGGCAGAATAGACGTCCTAATAAATAATGTTGGCGTGAACGACGGGGCAGGACTTGACGCTTCCATTGAAGACTTTATGTGGTCCTTAAAACTAAATCTTGTGAGTTTCTTTGCCATGACCAAATATTGTTTGCCATACATCAAAAAAACCAAGGGAAATATTCTTAATATTGGTTCCAAGGTAGGGCTTACCGGACAGGGAGGTACTTCCGGCTATGCGGCCTCCAAAGGTGGGGTATTGGGGCTGACCAGGGAATGGGCGGTGGACCTGATAAAGCATGGTATAAGGGTGAACGCCATAATTATTGCCGAGAGTTGGACCCCGGCCTATGACAATTGGATCAAGACCCTGGAGAACGGGGAGGAAAAATTAAAATCGATCGTAAAGAAAATTCCGTTCGAAAACAGGATGACCACCCCTCAGGAAATTGCGGACAGCTGTCTGTTTGCCATATCCAACAAATCCTCACATACCACTGGGCAGTTTATTACAGTGGATGGAGGTTATATTCACCTGGACCGTTCCCTATTGACGGAATAATTGAGACCAACAAAAAACCGACCATTAAAATGTCCAAGAAAATACCTGTTGTCAGTAAAGAACTATTGTTCCCCTTTATCATCATCACTTCCCTATTTGCCTTATGGGGGATTGCCAATGATCTTACCAATCCAATGGTCTCGGCCTTTAAAAAGGTTATGCCGGAACTTACCAATGTGCAGGCGTCCTTGGTACAGTTCGCTTTTTATTTCGGCTATTTCTTTATGGCCCTTCCGGCGGCATTGTTTATAAGAAAATTCAGTTATAAGTCCGGTATCGTGGTAGGTTTGTTATTATACGCTACCGGAGCCTTTTTGTTCTATCCTGCGGCGGCCTTTGAGGAATACACCTATTTTTTGATATCACTTTGGGTATTGACCTGTGGTCTGGCATTTTTGGAGACCACCTCCAACCCACTGGTACTTTCATTGGGAGCCAGCGAGACGGCCACCCAGCGATTGAACCTTGCGCAAGCCTTTAACCCTATGGGTTCCCTAACAGGGATGATCATCGCCCAGGTCTTTGTGATTTCGGCACTCCGATCGGACGATTATACGGCCGAGGCGTTCAACGTCATGTCTTCCGAGGAACTTGCGATAATCAGGGAAAACGACCTTGGGATCATAAGTGTTCCCTATATCGCATTGGGGATAGTGGTTCTGATTATTATGGGCATTATCATATTTACCAAAATACCGAAGACCTTGGAATCTGAAAAAATAAACCTGAAGGATTCATTTAAAACTTTGTTACGGAACAAACGATATATACAAGGTGTTCTGGCACAGGCATTTTACGTGGGTGCACAAATTATGTGCTGGACCTATATATTTCAGTACGTGGACCATATGAACGAGAATCTTCCAGAAGCTGATAAGCTTACCGCCACTTGGTTCAATGTTGCCGCTATGGTCATCTTTTTAATAGGTAGGTGGATAGGCACCTGGCTTATGAAGAAAATTGATCCGGCCAAACTCTTGATGTTGTTCGGTATTGGCGGGGTTATTATGTCTGCCGGAGCGATCTTATTGCCCGGAATGGGAGGACTTATCTCCCTTGTAGGGATATCCGTATTTATGTCCATTATGTTTCCCACTATTTACGGTATAGCACTAAAGGATATGGGCGATGAGGCCAAAATAGGCTCTGCTGGCCTGGTCATGGCGATTGTTGGAGGAGCATTGATGCCCGTTCTACAAGGAAGTATATTGGATTGGGGCGGCGACGGTTTTGCCGATGTACAGGTGATGGGTTTTATTCCCGAGGTTAAATTCTCCTTTATACTTCCACTAATTTGTTTGGCAGTAGTTGCTTGGTATGGATACAGTAGTTCTAAAATCAATAATATAACCAAATGAACACAAGAAGACTTTGCTTTTCCTGCGACCTCAGGGACAACCCAAAACTAATAGAGGAATATAAGCAGTACCACGCCAAAGGGAATGCTTGGCCCGAAATAACCAAAAGTATCAAAGATGGGGGCATTATCGATCTTCAAATATATCTTACAGGAAATAGAATGTTCATGATCATGGATGTTGACGAAACCTTTGACCCCATTAAAAAGGCCAAAGAGGATGCCCACAACCCCAAGGTACAGGAATGGGAAGAACTAATGTGGAATTATCAGCAAGCATTGCCTTGGGCCAAAGAAGGTGAAAAATGGGTGCCCATGGAACAGGTTTTCCAATTGGAATAATCCGCATTAGCCAGAAATAGTATGAATAAAAATACGAAGTTTAAGAATGTGAATGCTAATCTGTTTACAAAAAGCTGTGACCAAATTTGCCAATCCAGAGGTCGACATTGTGATTGCTGCAGCTCTGCGTTAAAATAACATGAAATTGAATGACTTTTTTATACTTCACTAGACTTTCAGTAAAATCTTGATAATCCAACTATTCAGTGCACGTAAAATTAATTGTCTGTGCTTAATTTTAACCATTTGTATTGTCTTTTAAACCATTACCACCCCCCTATTATATTAAATTCAATGATCTTTATAAAGTTGTTTTCTGAACAATCAAGGACCAATTGACACTAAGCTTTAGTATTGGTTAGGAAGTGGAAAATTTCGGAGACAAAACAATGTATATATGAAATCATTAATTTAATTACTTCAAAATGGAAAGTGAGAAATCCTTTGGGCAGATGGCAATAGCCAGATGTAACTTGGCTAAAGTTCTGCTATTTTTTTGCCTAGTTGGCAATGGACAAAATACCCCTTACGATGCGGACTGGGAATCCTTGACCAAACATGAAAATCCAGAATGGTTCCTGGACGCTAAATTTGGTATATATTGTCATTGGGGACCCTACTCGGTTCCCGAATTTAAAAATGAATGGTACTCCCATTGGATGTACGTAAATAAAGACAATCCAGAGGCGAAAAACGGAAAGGCAAGTGAGTTTTATGAGCACCATGTTAAAACTTATGGTCCTTTGGATAAGTTTGGGTATAAAGATTTTATTCCCATGTTCACTGCCGAAAAGTTTAATGCGGCCGAGTGGGCAGACCTTTTTCAAAAGGCAGGAGCAAAATTTGCAGGACCCGTTTCCGAACACGCCGACGGTTTTGCCATGTGGGACAGTGACCTTACCAAATGGGATGCGAAGGATATGGGGCCAAAAAGGGATATTATGGGCGAATTGTCGGCCGAGATCCGCAAAAGGGATATGAAATTTATTGCTACTTTCCACCGCCATTGGCTGCTAGGCTGGTTCCCAACTTGGGACAAAACCACGGATGCCTCCAACCCGGAATATGCCGGACTCTACGGTCCAAAACTAAAAAAAGGTGATTTTCAATACCCACCCAATCCACATGAAATCGACGAAGGGGTTAAAAGATACTATCCAATGGCCGATGATGCTTTCAATTCCGAATGGTTGGCACGTTTGAAAGAAATCATTGACAAGTACAATCCTGATTTGGTATGGTTTGATAATAAAATGGATGTTATTGGGGAGCAATACCGAAAAGAATTCCTGAAATACTATTACAACCATGCCGCTAAGAACAAGCAAGAGGTAGTTTCTACTTATAAATTCTACGATTTTGCAAAAGGTGCTGCCATACTTGATCTAGAACGTTCAAGAATGAGTGAGATGAGGGACTTTCCATGGTTGACAGACGATTCCATAGATTGGAATTCCTGGAGCCATATCAAGAATCCGAATTACAAAACTACCAACAGATTAATCGATTTTTTGGTGGATGTGGTCAGCAAAAATGGAGCAGTTCTCTTGAACATTACTCCGAAGGCCAATGGAGAAATACCGCTACCCGTAAAAGAACGACTATTGGAGATGGGCCAATGGTTACAGATAAACGGTGAAGCCATATACGGCACCAGAACATTTAAAATTTATGGGGAGGGAGAAGCTGAAGTTACGGAAGGACATTTAAGTGAGGAAAAGAATCCTGACAATACGGCCAAGGATATAAGGTTTACCACTAAGGGCGAAATACTGTATGCCATTGCACTCGATTGGCCTGAGAATGGTGAATTATACATTAGCTCGCTTAAAAAAGGAAACATGCTTTACACAAAAACTATTAAAAGCATAGAACTGCTAGGGAATAAAGGGATTTTGGATTTTACAATAGATCCAGATGGCTTAAGAATAAAATTGCCCAAACAGAAGGTAGGTTCCCATGCCTTTGTCTTTAAGATTCAATCAAAGTAAAACTGGCCTACGTTTGCAATTAGCATCCATAAAATGCCATATACCTAACCCTTAAAGTGGGAAAACATTTTGATATTACATTAATGGCCTGACCAAAAGCAACTACAACGGAATTCATAATATTGAATTTATGTGCCAATATCACAATATTATTGATAAGGGAGTATTTGCTATTTAGTTTGCAACTGAAATAATCTTAATGGGCCTTTGTTCGCCGAAAACAAAAAACCGGACGACTTTTGTTGTTCCAATTTTATAGTCGCGATATTTCTGATGTCCCCTTCTATTAGGAGACCACTTTCTTTAGGAGGCACCACAATAGGACCATTCTTGGAACCTACAAGCACCAACCCTAAACTGGAATCGTTACGTGGTGTTTCCACCTCCGATCCATATAGATTACCGGCTAGAAGAACATCGGGATATTTATCGCCATTATAATCGAAGACTGTAAACACATTGATCGATGAGAATTGAGTTCTGTTGGGCAGCTGATGTATTTGAAAGGTGCCATCTCCCTTATTTTCTATCCACTGATGCCCAAAGGTACGGGCCTGGTAATGTAAGGAAGAATTCAACATTTTTTCACCATAGATTTCATTCAGGTCAGCATTTGCAAAAGCTTCAAAAGTTTTAAATCGTTGTTTAATAATGGGTACCTGTTGGGAAGAACACTCTCGACCTCGAAGGGGAAGTTTTATTCCCTGCTTTTCGTAACTTAAAACTATATCCATGGAACCATTCTCGTCGAAATCGTTGGCATAGACCTCAAATGGTGCTTTTTCACTGGCTTTGTACTTATAATTAAGGCCTAAATTTCCTGCTAGATAGTCCATATCCCCATCAGCATCCAAATCTACTTTTTGCAGACCGTACCACCAGCCTGTATTTTCTTTAAAACCCAATTCTTCCGTAACTTCTTCAAATTTGACTCCCTTATTTTTAAAAAAGCGTATTGGCATCCATTCCCCTGTAATAATCAAATCCAGAATTCCATCGGCATCAAAATCGTCCCATAAGGCAGATGTAACCAGACCTGCTTCCTGCAGCTCTGGTATTACCTCTGCGGTTACATTGGTATAGCGAAGTGCCAAGTCCTTTCCACCATCATTGCGAAGTAAATAACTTTGGGCTGGAAATGGATATTTGCCAGGTACTATCCTTCCCCCTATAAAAAGATCTAGATCTCCATCCCCATCATAATCACCTGATATTACTTTTAAACCACTAGCAGTGATTTCTGGTAATACATTTTTTGATTTAATAAATCCATTGTCCGTATTTAAATATAGCCTATCTTGATAAAAGTCTGCTGGTTTTAGTTTATCGTTACCACCATTAACTACATAAAGGTCAAGGTCACCGTCGTTATCGGCATCATAGATTAAGGCACCCGTGTCCTCATAATCCGCATCCTCAATCCAAGGACCATGCAACTCGCTAAATTGACCATCAGAATTTTGAATATACATTACACTATGACTCTTGGCGGCATTACCCGTAAAAAAATCGTCTAGACCGTCCCCATTCACATCTCCAATAGCCAAGGCGGGGCCCAATTGGGAATTCTTATGTGGAAGCAAAGGTTCATGTGCAAAATCGTCATAATTATCCTCTTCGTGATTAAAATTGACACCGGAAGCTTCCGTTAATTCTATAAACTTTGATTGATGTATACCCTCTTCCGCAATTGCATTATTAGAGCCGTCAAATTCAATTTCAAGCAATTGGTTTGGGGCAATATCATTTAATATCTGTAGACTTCCATTGGGCCAGATTATCCTTATCTCGTTGATAATATTGGATTCTCCAATACCAAAATGGAGAATTGCCTCACCGCTGGACTGGTAACCACGGGTCAAGGTAAGTTCTGCAGTTTGAATAAGGCTGTCCGTTTTTATGGAAACCTTTGTTCCGATACCGAACGGATTATGTTGTGGTCCCTTAAATTTAATGCGTAGATAACCATTCTTTCCGTTGTTTGCCTTGTTGATTAAGACGGATGCTGGCTGGTCTATATTATTGATAACCAGGTCCAGGTCTCCATCTTGATCCAAATCTGCAAAGGCAAAACCATTGGAAAAGCCTTTTTGGTCTAATCCCCATTTCTGGGTAACATTGGAAAAGGTAAAATCTCCATTATTTGCAAAGGCATAATTGCTAATCGGGGTACTGGGCATTAATTTAAAATCGGGATTTTCTTTCCTGCCAAAAAAAGTCTCATTGTCATATTTGGCATTTATATCGTTGTTGTTTACATCCCTTTTTACTCCGTTGGAGATAAAAACGTCTTTGTTGGTATCATTATCCAAATCAGCAAAAATGGCGCCCCAGCTCCAATCTGTAGTGGACATACCGGCTATTCTTGAAATATCACCGAACATGGGAATGCCAGTAGCATCAATACCTTGGTTCAATTGTAATGAATTTTGCATGTATTGATGGTTGAGACCCATATCCACGGCTTCATAAAAACTTTCTGGACTCATACTGGCCATATTGGTCTTGGATCTTTTATAATCTTCTGCCGTCATGTCTACCTGTAAAAGATCAATAAGTCCATCATTGTTGAAATCCGAAGCGTCTATTCCCATTCCAAACATGGAAGTGTGTCGAGTGGAATTCAGGGATATTTCAGAAAAGGTACCATCCCCATTATTTTGGTATAAGTAATCTGGAACATTAAAATCGTTGGATAGGTATAAATCTTTAAAACCGTCGTTATTGAAGTCCGTAGCGACCAAACCCAAGGTCAGCCCAAATTTTTGGACTCCTGCTTCAACAGTGACATCAGTAAACGTACCATTGCCATTGTTCCTATACAAATGTCCCGAATCTTCAAATCTGTTCTGATCCATTTTGGCTTTGTAGTAAGTATTCCCCATACTTACTTGGACAATTGGATAGTTGGCTACAAATAGATCTAAATAGCCATCATTGTCATAATCAAAAAAAGTAGATTGTATGGAAGTACTTTTGTCAGCTACGCCATAAGCTTCGGCGGCTTCCATAAAAGTATTGTCCCCGTTGTTGATATAAAGTTGGTTGGCACTGTTGCCAAATTTTCCCGATACACTTAAATAGATATCCAAGAGCCCATCATTATTTACATCGGCCATGGTAGTTCCGGAATACCATCGTGAATCCCCGGCCACACCTGCAGTTTCTGTAATATCTTCGAATTGAAGATTACCTCTGTTTAAGTAAAGTTTGTTAGAAACTAAGTTCCCTGTAAAGTATAGATCTGGAAGTCCGTCATTATTTATATCGGCTGTGGAAACTCCTCCTCCGAGATAGAGGTAAGGAAAATCGAAATAATTTAGAGTGTCATTTTCAATAATGGTATTGGAAAAGTTTATACCCGTCAATTCTGCATCAATTTGATTAAAACGAAAGGCACTATCGCCTTGTGATTCCTTTTTGCAGGAAAAAATTAAAATGGATGCCAAAAAAAATAGGATTGCTCTCTGCATAACTAAATATAAAAAGGATAAATGGAACCACTAACTAAAGTGGCTCCATTCTTAACAACTAACTCAATATTATTAATACCCAGGATTCTGCTTGAATACTGGATTTGCGTCTATTTCGTTCTGTGGGATTGCAATGTATTCCCTACCCGGTTTATAAGAACTTGTTCCTGCACTCTCGGATTTTAATTCTGGTTTGTTTACAATGTATTCTTCAACTTTTCCCCATCGGAGAATATCGAAATAACGTGTGCGTTCCAAAGATAATTCCTTAACTCGCTCATCCTCTATATCTTGCATGGTAATTGAAGATAAGGCTGGCATATCTACTCTTTCTCGAACTTCATTTATAGCATCCAATGCTGGGGTTGTAGATCCATTCAATTTAAATTCAGCTTCTGCAAACATTAGCAAAACATCTGCATAACGCAATAATCTAAGATTATTCCCGGACTGGTGCCATCCACCATCTTGGGAACCTGTTTTGTTGTCGAATGTAATGTCCAACCACTTGTTTCCCCAAACAAAAGTCTC
This sequence comes from Arenibacter palladensis, assembly GCF_900129275.1. Lineage (GTDB taxonomy): Bacteria > Bacteroidota > Bacteroidia > Flavobacteriales > Flavobacteriaceae > Arenibacter > Arenibacter palladensis. The sequence goes on from NZ_FQUX01000008.1 coordinate 42,251, forward strand.
TCCTGGAAAAACTTCTTGATAGGTTAAATCGCCATAAGTTTTGGAAGACAGTTCTTTTCCATTGTAAGTTGTTGTTTCATCCGTATCGAAAAATAAGGTGGTAAAGGTCCTTGGGTCTATTTCGTTATTGACAGTTCTTTCATCCAAGAATAAATCAAGTACCCAGTTGTTGATACGCATACCATCCTGTCCGGTAAATCCTCTTGGCGCAATGTCAGGATGAAATGCTGCACCTTTCCCAAGACCGGCATTATCTCCTCCCCAACCGCTATTTCCGTCGGCAACCAATTGAACTTCAAAAAGGGATTCCTTGTTATTTTCTGATGCTTCGGTAAAGTTGTCGGCATAATCATCCATCAACTCGTAACGGCCGTCCATAATTTTTGCGAACTCTGCCTTAGCTTCTGAATATTTATTCTGGTACAAAAATACCTTGCCCAACAAACCTGTAGCAGCCCCATTGGTAATCCTTCCTTTCATATCTGAAGGCCATGAATCTGGTGCAAGTTCCTGTGCTTCCATTAGGTCGTTCTCAATTTGTGCCCAAACATCAGCAGGATCTGCCTGAGGTACGGATTTCGGGTTTTCTATCTCACTAATTGGAGTGGTGATTAGGGGTACGTTCCTCCAACCGTTCAATAGATTAAAATAATTGTAGGCCCTTATAAAATAAGCTTCCCCAAGAATATTATTCTTTTTTACCTGGTCCATTTCAATGTTGGGAACGTTGGCAAGGACTTCATTTGCCCTTGTTACACCTTGGAACATGGCACTCCACACCCAAAAGGCTCCGTTACTCTGAGGAACACCATTAAAAGAACCTGCAGCGGTACGTTCAGAGGTTGCAAAGGCGTTTACAACATCATCCCTGTAATCCGATAGGAAAATTTCAAATCTGGTATAATACCAAATATGGGTGAATGGACTATAGGCTCCAATGATTCCTTTTGTAGCATCATCTTCGGTTTTCCAAAATGACTGTGGTGTAACTGCATTTGGATTTTCTTGCTCAAGAATATCTGTTCTACAACTATTGGTCGTCATCATCAACAACACTAGTGCAGCCAGAGTACTTTTTGATAATATTTTATTTTTCATGATTTTTTGTTATAATGTTAAAATGCAATCTGTAAACCTAGTTGAATAGTTCTAGCTGTTGGATAAGCACTCTCATCCACACCTGAACTAAAAATTCTTCTGGCAGATCTTGTATTTCTACCAACTTCTGGATAGTACCCGGTATACTCGGTTAACGTAAAGAGATTCGTTGCTGAAGCGTATATCCTTAATTTGGTCATTTTCATTTTTTCTGACAAATCTGAGGGAATAGTATAACCTAACTGCATATTCTTTAACCTAAAATAATCTCCTTTTTCCAAATAGAAATCAGATGGCCTTCTATTGAATCCTGGGTCAGTCTGTGTATTTCTTGGTATATCGGTGTTGGTGTTCGATGGTGTCCAAGCATTTAATGCATCGGTCAAATATGGACCTTCGGTGTCAAAATATCCTCTGTAACGATTACCATTCAATATTTTATTTCCGGCCACACCGTTAAAAAATAAGCTTATGTCCAAATTCTTGTACGTGGCTGAAATATTAAGACCATATTCAAAGTTTGGTGCAGGGTTACCCAAGAACTTCTGATCATTTTCATCAATAATACCATCAGGAGCACTACCATCTGGACCAGCAATATCCTTAAATCTAATGTCCCCAGCTTGTGGGTTGTTGTTGTCATTGGCAGCAAGGGCTTCGGCATCTGTTTGATAAATACCATCCACTGCATATCCAAAGAACGAAGAAACGGGTTGACCAACATCTGTTTTGGTTCCTTTCAATCCGTTGGATGTAAATTGTCCTTCTATAATTGGAGTGGCATCACCCAAGGCTGTAACCGTATTTTTCAAAGTTGTAAAGTTTCCACTTATGTTAAAGGAAAAATCTTCATTAACATATTCGGAATAATTTGCCAAGAATTCGAACCCTTTGTTTTCTATACTTGCAGTATTAAAAGGAACCCTATTACCAAAACCAGTATAAAGGGGCAGACCCAGCTCTACTAGAACATCTTCAGATTTTTTAAAGAAGTAGTCCATAGTAATATTTAATTTCTTGTTCAAAGCATTAAACTCAAGACCTATATCGGTAGTCTTACTAGTTTCCCATGTAATATCGTCGTTTATACCTTTTGTAATTGAGTATCCAGTGGCACGACCTTGATCTACACCTATCGGATATTCACTGTTAAGGTTTAACTCTGGACTTAAGGAATAGATAGGGACATTGTCCGATCCTACTTCACCATAACTGGCCCTCAGTTTTAAGTCTGTAATGGCACTTACATTTTCCATAAAGGATTCGTTACCTATATTCCATCCCAAGGCAAAAGAAGGAAAAGTACCCCATCTCAAATCCTTCTTGAACAATGAAGATCCATCTCTACGTATTGTAGCGGTAAATAAATATCGACTATCAAAACCATAACTTAACCTACCAAAATAGGACTGAATGGTTTTTGTAAGATCTTCTGAAGGAAAATCAACTTTGTCCTCTGCAGCGGAAGCTACACGAACGTCATTGGAAGGAAATTTCCTAGCCAATGCACCTAAAGATCTGGTGTTCGATACTTGATCGGTATATCCTGCCACGGCGTTGATATTATGCTTGTTGAACTCTTTACTGTATGTCAGCGTGTGTTCTATAAGGGTCGAAAGAAAGTTAGTGTTCACCTCCTGTAATTCAGCAAATTTGTTATTTCCAAAAGTGGCTGCATTGAAAAAATAGGTAGGGGTAAATCTAAAATTGTTATTGGAATAATAGTCTAAACCTAAGTTTAATTTATAGGTTAGTCCATCAAAAATCTCGAAAGATCCAGCGATATTACCCAAAACAGAATTACGAGTAACAGTTCGGTCTTCTACGGTTGCAAGGCCTAAGGAGTTCCCTACATTACCAACTCCATAAAAGGAACCAACGGCAACGTTGTCCGGTTGGTCAGAAGCACTAAAGTTACCTTCTTCATCATATATAGCAATGGTCGGCACCAAATCCCTTTCCCTATTAAAGTATGGGTTTGGGTTATCTACGGTACGCGTTAGACCAATGGTGTTCTCGAGTTTAAACCTTCCCATGCTCATGGTGGCGTTTACCCTTGCGGTGGTACGCTTGTAATCCGATTGTTTTACGATACCTTCTTGGTCGTAATGGTTTAAGGAAAGACTATATGTGCTTTTTTCATTTCCACCATATATTCTTGCATTGGCATTCATTACTCCGGCCGTACGCAAAGATTCTCTCTGGATATCGCTATCTATATTGGGATTGAACTGTGTATCATTTGCTGGAAACCTTGGGTTGCCATCATTGTCCCTAGCTCGGTTAACGATGTCGGCATAGTCCCTAGCATTGGCCCAATCGATATTTTTCACCGATTTTTGAAGACCGTAACTGTAATCCAAATCTACCTTCATTTCCCCACCTTTTGTTCCTTTTTTAGTAGTTACAATAATTACCCCGTTGGCAGCCCTTGAACCATAAATAGCACTGGCTGAGGCATCTTTCAATACAGAGATGCTTTCAATATCACCAGGGTTAAGTGAGGTCATATCCCCTGTAAGCATTCCGTCTATAACATATAACGGACCGGCATCGGATAAGGTACTTGACCCTCGGATGGTAACTAAGGCGTTTGCACCGGGAGAACCTCCATTTGCCTCTACCCTAACACCGGCAGTTCTACCTTGAATGGCCTGAGCAGCATCGTTATAAGTAAATTTACTGATCTCATCACCGTCTATTGTACTTACCGATCCTGTTAAGTCCGATTTCTTTTGGGTACCATACCCAATTACAACAACTTCTTCAAGTTGACTAGCATCTTCTTCCAAGGATACATTTATAGTGGACTTTCCGTTTACAGCCACTTCTTGGGAAACAAAACCTATATAACTTATTACTAAGGTTGAATTGTTGTCCGCAGTTATAGTATAGTTCCCATCAAAATCAGTCTGGGTTCCGTTGGTGGTTCCTTTCACCAAGACGTTGGCGCCAGGTAAGGGTTGCCCCAAATTGTCATTAATTGTTCCGTTCACGGTAATATCCTGAGAATACCCCATGGTAATGACCAATAGCCAAAACAATGAAAACAGATAAATCCGAGGATTACGTTTTCTGTTAAAAAGTTGTGTTAGTTTCATAAGCTTTTTAGTTTGTTATAATATTAAAGTTTCGTTAAGACAATATTAACAAAGCCTTATGCACAAGGACTAAACATATGGTTCTATGAACACAACAAATGGTTTTCTACTCTTCAGAAAGCTAATTATTCTATCATTTGGCAATTATTATGGTCCTTTACTAAACCAAATACCTATTATTGATTAATAGTTTATATTAAATTGGTTGATCCCAATAAAATAACAAGCCCACTTTTAAAATTAAGTGGGCTTGTTGATTACAGAAAGACAGACCATTAGGCCTTATATGTTGTTTTTAAAAAGAATAATCAGAATATATATTATGTATGATTTTTCAATTGGGCCTATATTTTATCTCTGCACTTCCCAATTCAACTTATCAATACTGACCCCTCTATATGGCCATTCCACACTGGAGATGTACCATTGACCATCCTCTCCCTGAAAGATTTCTGGGGCATGTGAATTTAGAACCGTAATTTCCTTCTCATCATCAATACCAAAATCGGATAAATCATCTGAATTATATACGTAAGCTTTATGGGTATATGCTCCTTGAATATCGGTACCATCCCAATCATCTACCCATGCACAGACAAATAGGTAAAAGGTGTTCTTGTAAAAAATCAATGAAGGCGATTCTGGGTCAAACTTATTGGTTTTAAGAATTGTTTTGGGTTTGCTCCAATGTATCAAGTCCTTGGATGTGACCATTCGGACACTTTTAATGGAACAGTAGGTTAAATAATAGGTTCCTTTGTATAGCAGTAAATTAGGGTCTCGGGCTCCATCCGGGTCGGAAAACAGTTCCCCTTTTGGCTCCCAATCATATAAATTGGATGACACTGCCAAGCGAATGGGACTATGGCCGTAGACCATCTGATATAGTCCGTCTTTTCTTATAATGTACGGTGCATGATTTGCAGGAATTTCACCTGGCCGATCCTTTGGGGCCAATATCTTTGGCAAATCATTGTAGTGGTGTTCTTTTACCGTTTCTTTAAAACTCGTTGATGTCGACACTGCATGAAAAGAGGCATATTCCCCCTCATGAATACCTTTGTTCAGCGGTTTGGTTTCTACTAGTGGATGGGTAATACCAAAAATATGCCACTTGCCGTCATCGGCCTTTACGAATGTATGGTCGTTGGGCACCCATTCATCATACCATTTGCCCTCTTTTAGGTTGGGAGTGTCAGGTCCAAAAAAGTAATCACCGTCAGGTTTATAGACCCTAATATATTCATTGGCCTGTTTGGGGATGTATTTTTTTTCCTGGGCTTTGGTAATATTACAATTTAATATTAAGAATAATATTCCCCCTAATAAGTAATTGTTTGTCTTCATAAGTCAATTCTTTATTTGGTTGCTGCTTTTATATTCAAAGTATCCCTTCATCACATTATACAAACCTTGGTAAAAAACTATTGAGTAATACATCCGCATTGGTTATCCTAAATCGGCATATTGTAAATGATTTTTTCGAATATTAATAAAACTCCCAAAACCCATATTTTTCGCCCTCAACATTCTTTTTGTCGTCTCCTAGCTCAATAGCCTTCTCTCTCATTTCCTTCCTCATAATCACTAGCTTTTCTGAAAATTCTGGAAAGAATGAAAGGTCATATACCTCCCAGGGGTCATTTTTTATGTTAAATAATTGAGTGACACGAGATCCCTTTATGGACTCGCCACTGTCTTTGTCGTAATTGTTGGCACGTACATATTCAATTAGCTTATAGTCTCCTTTTCTATAAGCTCTTTGAAATTGTTTATATGCATGGTAGGAATAATCCCGAACGCTCGTTTTTTCCTTGTTAATAATGGGCAACAGGCTTTTGCCAGTTACGGAACTAGGGACGTTAATTCCAATAAAATCGCAGATCGTTGGATAAATATCGAAATTGTAAACCAGGGCATCCCTCTCGCCACCTTTGTCTTTTATGAGATTACCTGCAAAAACAAAAGGAATATGAACTCCGTCTTCATCGTAAATATTTTGCTTTCCCATCAGCCCGTGATTGCCAACGGCCAAACCACTATCCCCGGCAAAAACTATCAAGGTATTGTCATAAGCACCACTTTCTTTCAAGGAAGCTATTACTTTACCTATCTGGTCATCTAAATGCGTAATGATGGCGTAATAATCCGATAATTGCTGTTTTGCTACTTCTGGCGTTCGGGGCCAAACAGCCAGTTCTTCATCCCTTAAAAACATATCACCGTTATCAAAAGGATGTTGTGCCATATACGATGGTGGTAGTACGATATCCTCACCGGGATACATGTCTTTGTATTTTAGGGGCGCCTGTCTTGGGTCATGCGGTGCATGAAATGCCAAATACATAAAAAAAGGATCTTTTTTTTTATAACCCTTAATAAATTGGGCAGCACTTTCCGCAAATATTTCAGAAGAATGCGGACCATTTCTTTCCGTACCAAAAGGTCCTCTTTTTTCATCTTTGGTCACCGGTCTACGTATTACTTTTCTGTTGTCATCATAAACCAATAAATAACCGTCTTCAGCTCTGTAGTCACCGTCCTTTTTCCAGTCCCACATGGGCATACGAAAGTGGTCTACAAGGTAAACTCCCCTAGACATAAGTCTGTCTCCCGCATCGAAAGAGCGTGCCAAAGAGGCATTATCCTGATGCCATTTTCCAACTATGTGCGTTTGATAATTATTGGACTGTAATGCTTCTCCTATGGTTTTGTGTTCTGTTGGAATAATGTTCCCCTGCCCTTGAAGCTCAAATACATTCCGACCGGTTAACAACATAGCTCTACTGGGTACACAGGTTGCCCCAGAGAAGGCTCCCATTAAATAACCATTGGTAAAAGATATGCCATCGGCAATTAAAGCATCAATATTTGGAGTTTTTACTTGCATACCGCCCAGGGCATGAACACCCGAATACCTATGATCATCGGTATAAATCACCAAAATATTGGGTTTTTCAGATTGTCTCTTTTGTGCGTTTAGGGGTGTTAGTAGTAATACTCCGAACAACCATATTACATACTTAAACAATTGTTTTTTCATTTTATCTTATGGTAATTTGTTCTGAAGAAATTAGTTTTTTATTTAAGCGTACCTGATTAATTTCGGCGTGTTTTACATCGTGCAACACCACAGGATTTCGCAGATCGGTATCCACAACCGTTAGGTTAAAGTTGTCAACGACAAGTCCGTCTAGGTGACGTGCAAAGATTCCCGACGCTTGCAAGGTGCCTACTAAGCTAAATTCCGGCCACCAACCCTTTAAAATTTCCTGGGTATATTCATTTACTTCAGTCTTCTCGGCATCTTCCATACCTGCTCCACCTGAAACGGTGAACTGTACATCTTTAATTACCACATCCTCAATATAATTTCCGGGAAAACCCGTTAAGAAGAATGCTGAATTTTTATCGAGTTGGGAATTGTCCACTACTATATTGCTAAAGGTAAAATCGTGCATTCTTTTTAAGGGCTCAAGTTCATGTTCTGGAGTATCCACATTGGCCCTTTGTGGGGCGAAGGTCATAAAAACAGGCCTTGGTACATTTTCCATTACCAGATTGGAAAAAACCATATTCTTCATTTCCCCACCTTCGCCTTGTTGAATTTTTAATCCGGAATCCTGAATATCCTTAAAGGTGCAATTGGTGACTGCTATCGATTCAATATTACCTCTGGATAATAATCCTATCCGCATACCGCCCCATTTGGTGCTGAAATGGCAGTTGCTTATAGTAATGTTTTTACAAGGTCTGTCCGGTCGTGATGCCTGCAAGCATATACTATCATCACTATTGTCAAAATTGCTATTAACTACCCTTACGTTGGTACATCCGTCAAAATCGAGTCCATCGCCATTATTGTTTACTCTGCTTATAATGTTGATCCCATTTACGCTTATATTATCACAATATAACCAAGCAGATGTCCAGGCAGCGGGATTGATCAAGGTAATATCATTTAAATGAATGTCTCTACAATTTAAAAAGCGTATCAACATAGGCCTACCTTTGTCGAAATTCTCCCGATGTCCGTTACCATCTATTGTACCATAGCCTTCAATGGCAACGGATCTGGCATCCTTTGCAAAAATGAGGCAGCGATCCATATGGGGTTCGTTTTTGTACATGTTTTTATGGGTGTCCGTGGTGTAGTCATCGTAATTAGCACTTCCTAATAATACTGCCCCATTTTCAATATGTAAAGTCACAAAATCTTTGAGATAAATAGTACCGATTAATACCTTTTTACCAGAGGGTATCAGGACCTTCCCACCACCATTTAGGGTGCAGGCATCTATTGCGGCCTGCACGGCTTTGGTGTCCAGGGTTATCCCATCTGCTTCGGCGCCATAATCGAGGACATTAAAGTCCTTTGCTACCAACTGATAATGAAAGCAAATAAGAATAATAATAAACAATTTTCCCATAATAAATTATTTGGGTTCAATTACTAGCCCACGCTCAGATTCGCTGTCGGCAGTATAACGAAGTACCAATTGAGGGTCTTCCCCCCTTGCCTTTTGTATTTCCATTCCCCATACGGTTCTCATCTTTTCGAGCACTTTGGCATGGACATCAATCATGGCTAAATTGGTAGTTTCGTCTGGGTCGTTTTTTAGATCGAAAAGCTCTTCATAAACAGCTTGCTCTCCCCTTATTGGCCCTTCTATAAAATCTCGATATACGGCAATGTCCGGGTCGTGCACCTTATAGAGCATGCTGTTGATATCTATTCCCATTGTTTTCGCCGTGGCTATCTTTTTACGTGCCGACAAATTTTCATTTTTGTAATATCTTATGTATTTCCATTCCATATCCTGTACTGCTTCACATCTGGGGTTACCAAATTGAGTTGACCATAAATTTTCGGTATATAGAAAGGGACGCACTGCGGTTTCCGTTCCTGAAAGGATTCCGGTTAAATTCTTACCCTGGTAACTTTCTGGAATGGATACACTGGCCATGCTCATCATTGTTGGTGCTATATCTATGCTCTGAACTAAGGCGTCGGAAGTTTTTCCACGATTGGATTTTTTGGATTTTGGATTAAAAATGATCATGGGTACATGGGTAGTGACCTCATAGCAAAATGCTTTTCCTCCAAGGCCGAATTGCCCCATAAAAAGACCATGATCGGAGGTAAATACAATTACCGTATTACTCTCCAATTTTTCTTTTTTCAAAGTTTCCCTTAGCTCACCTATCAAACGGTCGATCCCTGTCATAGCCTCCATTTGTCTAATATACCGTTCACGGAGCCCTTCAGGCGTATCTACATAATTATAACCTTCCTGTCTGTCCTCGGCTTTGTGTATTGCCCTTGGGAGCTTAGCAGTTTTAATATCTTTCCTAGCGAGGTAGTTTTTGGGCAGGGGTATATTCTTATCGCGATACAAGGTTTTGTAGATTTCATCATCCGAATCCCGCATTTGCATAGATCCAGTTCCGGCTCCATGTGGAAGATTAAAACATACCGAGAGCATAAACGGTTTGTCGGAAGGGCGTTGATCAATGAATTTCACCACACCTTGCAGTTTTTGTTCGTTCGATAGAAAATCTTGAATGCCTTCTCCTACAACTTCTACCTGGGTATCTAATTTTGCGTCCTTAAAAATTTTATGGCGGTCTTTAGGATAGAAACCCAAGTGTCCATGGCCTGCATACCAATAGTCAAAACTTTTTTCCATAACGCCGCTGTCATAACCACCTTCACCAACGGGTACATGGTTCTTGCCAATCCATCCCGTAAAGTAACCGTTGTTCCTCATCACCATGGGATATGTGTTTTTCCACCCCTCCTCTGAGATACTAGTGCCCGAATTAAAATTTATACCGTGTTTTCGTTCAAATTGGCTGGTGAGTATACTTGCCCTACTGGGCGTGCAAATGGCACTGGTAATATGGGCATTGGTAAAGAGAACCCCTTCCTTGGCCAACTTATCCAAATTAGGGGTCTGTACAATATCATTTCCAGTACAACCCATCATACCGTATTGCTGGTCATCCGTAAGGATGAATATAAAATTAGGCTGTTCTTGAGCAGCACTAATAGGAATTATGGCCAGATAAATTATAAGATTTAAGATTAAATATTTCATAGTATTGCCATCTAATTATTTATGAGTATTTCTTGCAACCTAATATTTCTATAGGTTATTTCAGAACCCTCTGCTTGCAAGGCAATATTTCCTTTGGTCAACGGATTTCCATCGGAATCCAAAAGATCTTTAATTTCGTTTACCAAGTGACCGTTTTCATAAAATTTTGCTCCTTCAGCTCCCCTTACTTCAACCCGTATTTTATTCCAACCTTCGAGTTCGTAATTGGCATATTTATCTCCTTCCAAAAAGTGGGGTTTAATTCCGGAGTCAATTAATTTTTCAGAGCCAACTTTATTAATCCAGGTTACTTGATGGCCTTTTATCACCCATAAATCCCCAGTATCACCTTCCTGTATCTGACATTCCAAACAAGTAGGCCATACAACATTTTCTCCCTTTATATGAAAAATTATTCCCGCATCACGCTTGGCTTCCAATCGGGGTTCAAATTTTCTTTCACCCCACTTATATTCCAATTCAAGATTATAAGAGCTGTATTTCTTGGTAGCGGTAATGGTTCCGAAAGGAGCTTTTTGTCCTTTCCAATCGTAAAGCACTTCAATGCTGTTTTTCTTTACCTCGAATAATTTTTGACCATCTGGAATATCCGTGGGGGCAGTTATATAGGTTTTTCCCATTTCGCCCTTGGGAAATGGGTTTACCCATGGTGCATCATCCTCGGGAATGTTCTGTAGCTGGGCCATACCCAAAAATGGGATCACAAAAAATAAGGTCGCAAAATATAAGCAAGTGGTTCTCATCTTCCTTAGTTTGATCAAAAGGATAGGGTTGATTCTTTTAATCATTCCAATGCGCGTCGATTACTTTTTGAATGTGCGGATAGTTGACATCGGTCTCGTTTAAATCTTCCCTTTGTTTAATTAACTGTTGCTTTAAATCGGCAATGACATCTTTATATGCACTTTCCCCGTAGGCATTGTTCATTTCCTTAGGGTCTTTTTTAAGGTCATAAAACTCCCAGGCCGGAGGGGTGTGATTGGCAAAATCATTTCCCCAACTATCCTTGTTCCAAGTAGCCGTAGGGTCATCGGTATCCACCCAATATTTCCCATAGAAAAATATCAATTTATAATCCTTTGTCCTAATACCAAAATGGGCCGGGTTTTGGTGGCGGTGTGCCATATGCATCCAATAGCGGTAGTAGGTAGATTTTTGCCAATTATCTGGTTCCTTACCCGTTTCCAAAATGGTTTTAAAACTATGCCCTTGCATGTAATCGGGGGTCTTCCCACCTGCCATTTCAATTAATGTTGGTGCAAAATCAGTATTGTTGATAATGGCATCGGTACGCAATCCTCCTTGGATCGCTTTGGGATATCTTACAAAAAATGGCATCCTCATAGATTCTTCATACATCCATCTTTTGTCTATATAATCATGCTCGCCCAACATAAATCCTTGATCCCCGGTATAGACAATAATGGTATTTTCCAACAATCCTTCCTGCTCCAAATAATCCAATAGCCGCTTTACATTATCATCCACGCCCTTTACACATCGCAGGTATTTCTTCAAATAATCTTGGTAGACTTTGCTGGTGTATTCTTTTTCGTCACCTGTCATTTCCCACTTTACATATTCCGATGGGGCAATGTCCCCGGCATTTCTATATTTTTTATAGACTGTGGTATCGTTCCAATATATATTGTTGGCCTGATGACGTATTAGATTCCTGTGTGAAACAGAGGACCCAATGATCCTAGTAAGGGAATCGTTCTTACCTCTGGTAGCCACTGAACCGTTGTTACCGTTGTCATAAAGGCTCTCCGGCTCAGGAATAAAGGTATCCGCCAAATAGTCTTCATATCTTGGTGCATATTCAAAATCATCATGGGGAGCCTTAAAATGGTGCATTAGGAAAAACGGTTTGTTGGGATCCCTTTCGTTTTTTAAATAATCCAAGGTGATATCCATGATGTTGTCCGAAGAATGACCTTTGGTCTGAACCACATTTTGGGGCCATGATTTTTCTCCTCTTACAAGAAATTCAGGATCAAAATAATTTCCCTGTCCTGGCAAAACCTTATAATAATCAAAAGCTGCAGGCTCATCGTGCAAGTGCCATTTACCCACAATGGCCGTTTGATACCCCAATTTCTTCATCTCCTTGGGCAGATACTGTTTTTCCAGTCCAATAACTCCCTCTAGATCCAAAACTCCGTTGGCCTGTGAATTCTGTCCCGAAATAATTGCCGCTCTGCTGGGCGTACAAATCGCATTATTTACAAAGCAATTGTCAAATATTATTCCCTCTTTGGCAATCTTGTCCAGGTTTGGTGTCGGATCTAACTGTGCCAGCCTACTTCCATAAATACCGAAGCCTTGGGTAGTATGGTCATCTGACATAATGAATATGATATTGGGTTTTGTAATTTCCTGTTTTGCGGTCTTGTCCCCACACGAGAAAAGTGACAAAGCAACTAATACAATTAATAAGGCGGTTGGAGTATTCGGTTTTTTCAAAATAATAATTTTTGGTTCGAGTTATAAAATTAACGGATTTTAAGCTTGTGTAAATTCACATATGTTTTAATTAATACCACATATGGTTCTTAGTATTACTTATTGTAATGAATCTTTCTTATTTTGACTGCAAGCTTTGTTGATCCAAATATTCACTTGGAATAACCCCAAACTGCTTTTTAAAACATTTGGAAAAGTAGGAAGCTGTATTAAAACCGGTCATATACATAATCTCCTTTACGGACATATCGCTCTTTTCCAATAGTTGCACCGCTCTTTTTAAACGAATGTTACGAATAAATTCGCTGGAGGATAAACCTGTGAGCTCCTTAAATTTAAGATACAGGTTACTTCTGCTGATTCCCATTTCCTTGACCAACATTTCCACACTGAAATCTGTGTTCATCATATGTTTTTCCACAGTGTCTATTGCCAATTGCAGAAAGGTCTCATCAGCAGAAGTTACTGTAACATCTGTGGGATTAAGGGTGATATCCCTATTGAATCTTTTTCTCAGCTCTTCCCTGGTCTTAATTATATTCGTTAATTTGAGACGTAAGGAATCTATGGAAAAAGGTTTGGAAATATAGTCGTCCGCCCCTTTAATAAGTCCTTCTATCTCACTTTCTTCCGACGATTTGGCGGTTAGCATCACAATTGGAATATGACTTGTTTCTTTTTTTGATTTTAATATTCCACATAACTCAATTCCGTCCATTACGGGCATAATGACATCTGTTAATATTATATTTGGAATTAATTTATTGGCCACTTGTAAGCCCACTTCTCCGTTTTCAGCTTCATAAACGGTGTAGCTATCACCCAAGGTCTGTTTAATAAAAGCCCTAATGTCGGCATTATCATCTACTACCAATAGGACGGGCAATTTTGATCTGGATTTAGATATATTGGAATCTTCCATTTCATCATTTATGCCAATAGCAAAATATTCTGCCTCCGTTGAGCGCATAGAATAATCGCTATCATTTACTTCTTTACAAGTTATTTCCAGATTGTTTTCATAGGCCACTTTTTCAATGGGTAGGCGTACTATAAAATTAGCCCCTTTATTGGGTTCACTAATAATATCTATTTTTCCTTGGTGTAGCTCAACAAGACTTTTGGTAAAAGAAAGTCCAATTCCTGCGCCTTCCGGGTTAAGTTTTTTATCATCTTTTTCAACATAAAACCTCTTGAAAATACTGTCCATCCTGTCTGGTGTAATACCAATACCGGAATCTTGGACCTGAATTATTAGGGCACCAAGATTAAGTGGTTGCGCTTTTAGAATACCATAGGTATCCAATTCACGTTCTTCGGAAATTTTTATACTTATAGTCCCATTTTCCGGGGTAAATTTAAAAGCGTTGGACAGTAAATTGTTTAGAATTTTTTCCAAGGCGTCTTGATCAAACCAAGACATAATCTTGTCTTGTTCGGAAATTATCTTAAAATCTATGGATTGTTTTCGTGCCAAAAACTGAAAGGGCTCAGCGACCACTTTTACAAAATCCAATACATTACCATGTCTTACTACTAAATGCATTTTGCCCTGATTGATTTTTCTAAAATCCAACAATTGGTTTATTAAACGCATTAGGTAGTTTGTATTTTTATACATTAACCCATATTGCTCCAAAACAATCTTCTTCTCCAGCTTTTCTACGTTTTTTTGCAGATATTCCAAAGGACCTTTAATCAAGGTTAATGGAGTTTTAAACTCATGGGAAATATTTGTAAAAAATTCCAACTTTATCCGTTGTAGCTCTTCAGCTTTTTCTTTCTCCAAATACTCCAATTCCAATTGATGTTTCTTAGTGGTACTTATAAATGTATACCTCCAAAAAAGCCATAACATTCCTAGAAATAAAAGGGTATATAAAACATAGGCCGAATTGGTTCTCCACCATGGTGGAATTACCCTAATACGTACTTCTGAGGGTGATGAATCCCATATTCCGTCATTGTTGGAAGCCTTGACCTTCAAAGTGTACCATCCAGGCTCAATATTGGTGTAGGTGGCAAATCGTTTTTCAGAAGAAGTTTGTATCCAACCCTTATCAAAACCTTCCAGCATATAGGCAAATACATTCTTTTCAGGAGCAGCATAATGTATGGACGCAAATTCAAAAGAAAAATTATTTTCTCCGTATTTCAAATGTAATTCCTTTGTTTCCTCTATACTTTTGTTTAAAATGACCCTTCCGTTAATTTCTTCATCGATCTTAACCGGCTTATTGGAGATTGAAAAATTGGTGATTACGGTCTCCGCTTCAAAACTATTTTCGGTAATTTTTTCAGGATAAAAGGTATTGAAACCATTTATACCTCCGAAAAGCATTTCTCCATCCTTTCTTTTAAGAGCGGCCAATTCCTGGAATTCGTTGTTTTGGAGCCCATCATTGACATCATAATTCTTAAATGTGACTTCTTTTGGATTAAATTTGGATAGGCCTTGGTTGGTGGACAGCCACAAATATCCCATATTATCCTCCAATATTCCTTTGATTACATTATTGGGAAGTCCGTCCGTTTCAGTATAGGAAATAAAACTATCAAGCCCATTGCCGTCGGACTGAACTAATTTGTTGAGTCCACCCCCAAAAGTCCCTACCCATAAATCACCGGCTGTACTTTCTCTAATCGCCAAAATATAATTATGACTAATAGACCCCGGATTTTTTGGGTCGTTCTTATATACTGTGAAATTAGGTTGTTTTTTACCTTTTTGATCTAAAGATAGTTTGCCTAGGCCATCACCAGTACCGAACCATATATTTCCATGACTATCCTCATAGATGTTTCTGACAATATTACTTGGCAGGGAAGAGGGATTGGAGGGACTATTTATAAAAACATCCTTAGTGTATTGTTTTGAATCTTTATTTGGTACCCAACGTTGAACTCCGCCGCCATATGTACCGATCCAAATATTGTTCTGGGAATCCGTCAGTAGTGAAAAAACACTTGTATCCACATCCTCTGCCTTAATAATATTTTCCTCCTTAATTCTATTGGGATTTGTTATATCCAAAATGTATAATCCGTGTTCATTTTCGGCACCGACAAATAAAATCTTGCGGTCATTATGAAATGCCTCGGTCAGCGCAAAAGTCCTTTGGATATTATCAAAGACACGGAAATTATTGTAGGTTCCGTCATCATACTCTTTTTTGAGCATATTTAACCCACCACCTTCGGTCCCGATCCACAGCGCACCATTACTATCCTCATACATGGATCTGATTTTGTCATAACTAAGACTGTTGGGATCCAAGGACTTTCGAACATGACGAAACTGCTTTCTTTCAGGGTCATATTTATTTACCCCTCCCCCATTGGTGCCTATCCAGATAATTCCGGTCTTATCTAAAAAAAGGGATTTTACGATATTTTTACTAAGCGAAAATTTATTTCGGGAGTCGTATTTAAAATGATTTTCCAATATAGGAACATTGTCCTTATTGGTGTTTTTAAAATATAAAAGGCCCTCATTGGTCCCGAACCAAATGTGATTATTATTGTCCACTAGAAGTTTATTGAAATCCCCTTCGTGAAATTTTTGAATTTTAGTGGAATCGGGTCCCGCCATTTGTACATATACACCATTGCCCGTACCGATCAATAATCTCCCAAAATTGTCCGATCCAATACATTCTACCCTGGTCTTTGGTAATCCAATGGCTTCGTTAACTGATTGAAGGTATTGATCACCATTTTTATCCCTTGATATTTTAAATAATCCTTGGGCGGTGCCTGTCCAAATATGACCTTTATCGTCTTCGTATAATGAATTTATTGAATTGGCTCTTGAAAATATTTCATTGGAGTTTATTTCCGGGTAGAAATGCTCAAAAACAGCGCTGTCCTTCATTTTCTTCAAATCCAACATATTGAGACCTTTACTAGTGCCCACCCACAATCGATTCTTGCTATCCAATAAAACCTTGATGACATGGTCACTACTTAAGCTCCCCTTGTTATTTTCATCGTGTTGAAATCTGATAAATTTTTCGGTAGACCTGTTAAAATAATTTAGTCCTTTTCCAGTAGTTCCAATCCATAGATTATCGTCTTGGTCACCAACTATATCGAAAATTAAATTGCTGCTGATACTCTCCGGCTGATTTATTTGAGGCTTATAAATGGTGAAATCATATCCGTCATATTTGTTAAGTCCATCGTGGGTAGCAAACCACATAAATCCTTTTTTATCCTGATATATGGCATTGATATCACTTTGGGAAAGTCCATTATCCGTGGTGATATGTTCAAAATTAATCATATCCTGACTGGCCCCAATTATTGGACCTAAAAGAAATACAACTCCCCAAAAACGCTTATACCAAATATTGGCATCTAACTTAAAGCTCATACAAGTAAACTACGATTTCTTTAGCGGATTCTTAGAATATTCTTGCGATTTATTTGTTCAAATCCATTCCAATTGGTCCAATCTATAGGTTATGGTTCAATATTTCAAAATTAGTACAAATAACCATTTTGTTGTATAACAAATGGTTTTGAGCCTATACCATATGATTGTTTATGTCCTACACACATAGCGTTTAAAGGCCTTGCCCTTTCACTTAGCAAAAATATACTTACAAGTAGGTTATTCCCCTTTCTTTAAACTTTCACGAGAATTAAAAACTGCCCTTATTAGGTTCTTTAGTGTCCCCTTTCCTCCATGAACGAAAAACATAGAAAACACAACCTAATCCCAAGAATACTTTACCCTATGAACTAAATTGTTTCAGTTAACCAATTTTAATTTAAGTGATTTCTCGAAGCCTAAATAGCCATAGGATACTACCAAATTTGAGGTATTGATGCTTTTAGGAATTTTGAATTTTGCTGTAAAGATTCCTGAATTGACTGCGGTTTCGATTACCGCTATTTTCTGTAATTCTCCCTCATATTGGACCAATATCCAACCTTTATCCACCGCATTCCAATCTTTATTGAGGGCTGCTTTTAATTCGATTACAATGGTTTGAGCCGGCCTTACATTTTCTATTTCAACTTTGTAATCTTCATCAAAAACTTTAAGCTGGTGACTCCCCAAGGTGGCAAAGGTAAGTGTTGCTTGCCATCCACGGTTTGAAATACCCCAGCCTTCTGTGGCATAGGCATTTTTACCAAAAACTCGACCATCATTTTTACCCTCGATAACCTCGACCTTTTCAGCAATCGGAAACTGGGCATCCAATGGAGACCCGTCCAGGGTTCCCCTTACCTTGCCCAACTCACCATAACCATGGGGATGGGATTGTGGCCAACCATATTCTACACCCTTCCAAAAACCATCGATTTGAAGCCTATCTTCACTTTTGTTACTTAAATGGGTCCCAACGGGATTGACCCCAAAAACAAAATCGGTCTGTGCTCTTCCAATAGCCCTTAACTCAGGGTCCTTCAAAACATGGGCGACAGCGAACATGGAGCCTCCTAAAGCTGGTGCCCCACCTAATTCCTTAGTTTTAGGATGGGCCCATTCCGTTTCGCTATGCTGGCGGTATTTCCAAAAATTGCTGGTCTTTTGTTTCATATGAAGTGCCCAAGCCGCTAATTTATCCTTAGTGCCATCCGGAGCCTTATCAGGTGCGAGCATTAAAAAATAAGCTAGGGCTTGGGGAGTAATATGCTCAGCATTTCGGATCCACCACATATGACGTGGATTGTTAAAATCCCAATTGGCAATAATATCGGAAGCTCCAGATTGTGCCCAATGTAAAAATTTCTCCGGAGAACCATTCTTTTCATTTTTTTCGCACCAGTACATAAACAGATTACGAAAAACCGATTGGCCATAAGCATTTCCCATTTCATTGAATTCTTGAAAGCCTTGATCTACCCATTTCGTACTATAGGTCCAAAACCGCACCACTTTATGGCGATCGTATTTTTCCCAATTGTCCAAACAGACCTTCCTATATTTTTGGTAAGTTTCCTCAGCGAGATAGGGTTTTAAAAAGGAGTGGTAGGCCGCACACACCGCTGCCAATTGGTCCAATGTGTTCCAATAATCGTACGTCATTCGCTCTTGTCCCTGATACCCTAAAGTACCGTGCCTCTTTTTTACTGGACCGTTATAATCAACATATTTATAGGCAAACTCTGCATGCCAAAGAATCAAATCAATAAGGTCCGCTAATTTTTTATCGCCCAATTCTGTTTTCCAATTATCATACAATGCTGGATTGCTGGCATATTGTAATATTTCAAAAACAGTCTCTAGTCCGTATGCACCTCCATCACGTGTGGGGCCACCACCATATACTTCACTCATTTGGTAATTCTCCAAATCCGAAAACCCTCTAGCATCCACAAAAAAATCATAGGCCAATTTAGAAGAAGACGTTTCCAATAAATGATCGGCTATCCAAAAGGGAACAGATACTCCATGACCTTCAACTTTAATAATAAACTCATGGCTATTGGAAATAGGATCAAATTCTGTAAACCATCCCTCATTGTTCAGCATTTCGCCTTCATAGAGCGTTTTTGAGGTTTTGTTGTCAATAATTTGAAAAGGTACTCCATCTTCAGAGCCGTAACAGACAAAACGTTTGGATTCCCCCAAATTGTAACCTAATTGATTTACAAAGGGCTTATACAAGACCTTGTTGTTTGCGTTTTCTTGGCTTACCAATGGGCAAACAACTAAACTGAATATAAAAATTGCAAGGACCAGTATTTTCATTCTTGAATATTTAAATAATAATTATTTTGTAACTCCATATTTAGCCCTAAGTCCTATCAACTCCGTCTTCATTTCAGAAATTGATTTGGCATAGTCAGTCGAAGCGTATATATTGTTCATTTCGGAGGGATCGGATTTAATATCGTAGAATTCCCATTCCTCCCCATTGGGAACATCCTGCCCATAAAAACGAATAAGCTTATATCGCTTATTGGCCACCCCTTCATGTTTTCGCACCGAATGCGCACCGGGATATTCATAATAGTGATAGTATAGAGATTTACGCCAGTTATCAGGTGTTTCTGCTTTTAACAAAGGAACTATGCTTTTGCCTTGCATATCTTCAGGAATAGGTGCTCCGGCTAGATCAAGAAAGGTTTCGGCTAAATCTATGTTTTGAACTAGATCGGTATTCACGCTTCCAGGTTTTACAGTTTTCGGCCATTTTACGATAAGGGGCGTTCGGAATGATTCTTCGTACATAAAGCGCTTATCGAACCAGCCATGTTCGCCCATATAAAAACCTTGATCTGAGGAGTAAATCACAATTGTATTTTCATCGATTCCCTGCTCTTTAAGCGACTTCATTATTTCACCCACACTCTCATCGACCGACCAAATACAGCGTAAATAGTCTTTCATATAAGTCTGATATTTCCACTTGGTCAGTTCTTCCCCTTTCATATTTTCCTTAGCGATTTTTTCATACCGTGATTTAAACCTCGGGTCATTGGCATACAAATCGCCAGAAGCTTTTAAGTCCCTTTCCAAATTCATGCTCGTGGCTATATCCATTTCTTGTTTGTGCGCGGCCGTTGTTCGTGTGGCGTAGTCATCTAAAAAGTTTTCGGGCTCGGGAATTTCAACATCCTCGTATTTGCCCATATGGCGCTCTGCCGGATCCCAGTTGCGATGCGGTGCTTTGTGGTGTACCATCATCATAAATGGCTTGTCTTGTTCGCGTTCGTTTTCAAGCCAGTTTAAAGCGCGATCGGTGATGACATCTGTTACGTATTCGCCCTTGTAATTTGTATCGCCTTCTTCCGTGATAAAATCAGGATTATAGTACTTCCCTTGGCCAGGTAATACCTCCCAATAATCGAACCCTTGCATTTTTCCCGGCAAATGAATCTTCCCGATCATGGCCGTTTGATAACCATTTTTCTGAAGTATCTTCTGAAATTGTTGTTGGTCGTGGTCGAAGACTGATTTTTTAGTATTGTCCACCTTCTTGTGCATGTGACTCATTTTGCCAGTTAAGAGTGTGGCCCTACTTGGTGCACAAATGGAGTTCTCTACATAGGCCTTGTCAAACCGCATACCCTCCGCGGCCAATCTGTCGATATTTGGGGTAGGGTCGAGACTTTCTAATCTGCCCCCGTAAGCCCCAATAGTTTGGTAGGAGTGGTCATCGGAGAAAATCCAAACAATGTTGGGTTTCTTTTGTTGGGCCAAGACCAGTAACGGTAGCAAGTAGGCCAATAGGGCTATTATTTTTCTAAATGTCATCATTGTTATCTTTTTTGTAGTCCATAATTTCCATTACCTTTCTCCCAAGAAAGTTACGTAAGAATAGTATACCCCATATTTTTCATTCCCTTCGATAAAATCGTTCACGAGAAAAGTTTTTCCTTTTTCCAGATATACTTCAAAATTCACCTCTTCATCCGCGGCGTTGATTTCTCTTTCAAGAATTTGATTGGCTACTTGAATTCTAATTTTCTCCGGGGAAATCGATTTATAGGTAAACCAATTTTTGGGATTTTTTTTAGGAATACCTAGTATTGGTCCAGGATTTTCTTCTGGCCACCTTCTACAGGATATCTTATATCGACCTTCCCTTTCAATTTGAATGGGATGGATGTTGTTCTGGTTTTTATTTCCTTCTGCTACTTGTTCACTTTTCCAAATTGGCAAATCATCACCGATGGCATGTTGAATGGTAAGTTTAATTTTCTCTTGATCGGGGTTGCCTACGATTGCCAATGGGAATTCGGTATACGTATGGTTCTTTTTTGTTTCCTTTAAGAATTCTGCATTTTTGGCTAATAAGGCCTTTACGATTTCCGGATGTCGGTCGGCTAGGTTGGTTAGCTGCATTTGGTCTTTTTCGATGTCGTACAATTCATTACCATTAACCAAACGCCATTTGTCTTTTATTAAACAGGTTTCCACGACGTCAAGAGGTGGTCTCCAATCTTGACGGCTATGAACAAATAAGGTCCTTTCTCCTAATTTGCCCCCCTTTTTTAAAAGCAAAGGCGAGAAATCAAGCCCGTCGAGTTTGGTGTTCATGGGAATAGAAATATCACATAATCCTGCAAGGGTAGGAATCAAATCTACATGCGCAGTAGTTTCTTGAATATCCCAACCACCGCTTACTTTTCCGTCTTTCCAACGGATAAAGAATGGCACCCGATGTCCCCCTTCCGTTTCATCGCCCTTACGTCCCCTAAAACCCATATTATACCCTAGGTTCCTATGACTATCAAACCCGGCCGTGGCCCCGTTGTCGGTCATGAAAATCAAAATGGTATTATCTGCCAACCTTGCCTTCTTTAAGAATTTTTCAAGCTTCCCGAAATTTTCATCGATGTTGGCAATCATTCCAAAGAACTCGGCATTTGGTATTTCGGTTCCTACGAAAGGTTTATACGGGTCGGCGTATTTTTCATCCACATAATGTGGACTATGGGGTGCGTTGGTGGCTAAGTATACAAAGAAAGGTTCTTTGGTGCTTTCAATAAATTTCATGGCTTCATAAAACCAAATATCCGTACAGTAACCTTCAAACTGTTCGGGTTCATTGTTCACGAAATAAGTGTCGTCAAAATAGTTATTCCCCCAGTAATCGGAAAGTTCACCTACCCCTCCTGCTTTATGGTGAACAGCAACATCAAAACCTAGATCCGTAGGTCGGGCAGGATAATTATCCCCCAAATGCCATTTACCGAACATGCCCGTTTTATAACCATTATCGCGAAATATTTCAGCCATAGTCGTTGCATTCCCAGAGAGGGCATCGCGACCTTTATAGGTCGCCCATGCCCCATTATTAATAGGATATTGACCGGTCATTATTGCGCCACGTGTAGGTGTGCAGACAGGGCTCACATGAAAATCCGTCATACGAACGGCTTCTGTATAGAATTTATCGATGTTGGGCGTTTTTAACCATGGGTTGCCATGGCAGCCTAAATCGCCAATACCTTGATCATCGGTTAAAACAAGTATTACATTGGGTTTTGAATTTTGGGAAGCTCCAAGATAAAAAAACAGTAAAAAAACATAACTGAAGAATTTGTTACTTTTTTTCATGGCCATATCAGGAATCTTTAATACTACTTTTTAGATTTTAAAATAATTCTTCAATCATCGTCCCTCAGGATTGTAATTCTCGTTAGGCGCCTGGGCAAAGTATACCTCCGGTTTGTGCCATACTCCGGTTTTTTTATAGGATGGTTCATCAAAATCGAGGCTCAGGTCACAGTCAAATCGGGCCATGATGGAATAACCCTTTTTTGCCGTTCCGGCATTGGTAAAATGGCAAAGCCCCCAGGTCACTCCCCGACCGTTACCCGAATCGGTAAAGGCATCGGCTACAAAAGGTGCCGCCGCGGTTGGAGTTAGCGAAACTACTGAAGCAATTTCAAAATTGACACCATCCTTGGCATATTGCATCGTCTCGCGTTCATTGCCATCTTTAATGGCAAGTGTTGCAACACCTTCCTTAAATGGGAAATAGGTTGTTTCATGACCAGAGGCCAAAACGGGGTTGAGCGGGTGTTTTTCAAAAGGGCCAAGAGGGTCTTCGGCAATGGCCAGCCCATGGCCTACGGCGTATTTATCGCGTATGTCGGGCCATTTGTTATAGGCCGCTTTATAGTATAGGTAAATTTTTCCGTTATAGACGATTGGGTGAGGGTCATGGGTCGCATCTTGGTCCCATTCCCCTTTTTTCCCGAATGGGATTACGGCATCGCCACCATGCGTCCATGGACCGTTTGGTGAGTCTGCATATGAGACCGAGACAGGGCACCAATCACCGCGTAGCCCACTAGGCTCTGTAAAGGCTTGATAGTACAGGTAGTATTTCCCCTTCCAAATCAATATATCGGGTGTGGCGACCGAACGCCATCCGGCTTTGGGTTTTTCTGGCCGTGCCACGGCTACACCTTCCTCTTTCCATGTAGTTCCGTCTTCACTGGTGGCATACCAAATATCACATAGGTCCCAATCGGTCGACGGTATTTCCTCTGTAGCTTCCTTTGCCCTGTCCCAACCAATTGGGGGAACTTTGGTATCCCTTTTGGTATAGTAAATATAGTATTTGCCATCAACCAAAATTGGCCTTGAGGGATCTCGACGAGAAATCGTACCGTCGCCGCCATGATAATCGAAACCTTTGAGACGCGTATACTTAAACTGCGAAAAAAGCTCGTTATCCTGTACGCGCGGGGCAGGATAACTGAACATACGCTCCGTAGCGGCGCTCATGGGGAAATCCGGTTTTTCGGTCGGCATTTTGTGCGGAAATATTTTGGCTTCGACAGTTTCTACATCTTGCTTCGGTTCCGTTTTCGAGTCCGTCTTTAATTCAGAACAGGCAATCAATGCGCCTATTATGATAAAACTGAATGATAATTGTTTAAGCGGCGATTTAAATTCCATGGGTTATACTTTTAAAGATGAAAATTCCGGTTTATTTCTTTTGAAGAAGTTGCTTGTTGGCTTCTTCTATTCTATCCCTTTGGGCTTCACTCAAACCCCAACGATAATAGTCCTCCGGCGGCCAAAGGTTATTATGCTCTTTCATTTTGGGATCATGAACATCCAAGCTTAGGTCGCAGTCAAAACGGGCCAGTTCAGAGTACATTTTGCCATTTGTTCCACGAACATTTCTAAAATGGGAGATGCCCCATGTTATTCCGCGACCATTTTCGTTGTCCTCAAAGGCGTCAGGTATGTAGGCATTTGGACCTATGGGCATCATTTCGGTAATGGCGACCACTTTAAAATTCACCCAGTCTTCGGCATACTGAATAGTGAAATGTTCCGGCCCGTCCCTGATCACCAATGAAGCTACACCTCCCTTAAAAGGAAAAAAGCAGATTTCGTGACCCGAGTTCTGAACGGGATTTAAAGCATGTCTTTTAAATGGTCCCATCGGATTTTCTGCAATGGCCAGGCCAATACCGCTCCATACCGTACCGGGTCGGTTAAAGGCAGATTTATAGTACATATATATCTTGCCGTTATGTACAAGTGGGGTAGGATCTTGAACTGCGAATTGATCCCATGCGCCTTTGTTTCCTGTGGGTAACACTTCTTTATTTACGACCGTCCACGGACCTTCAGGTGAATCTGAATACGCCATGCCAATAGGACAATAATCACCTTTTAATCCGCTTACCTCAACAAAGGCCTGATAATACAGATAGTACTTTCCTTTGAATTTCAATATATCAGGGGTCGCTACGGCCCGCCATCCCGGCTGCGGTTTCTCGGGCCTTTTCACGGCTACTCCTTTTTCTTCCCAAGTAAAACCGTCGGTACTAGTGGCGTACCAAATTTCTGCTAGATCCCAATCTGTAGATGGAATTTCTTCCGTAGCCTCAGCTGCACGGTTGGCACCTATTGGCGGTACTCCAGTATCGCGTTTGGTGTACCACACATAGTATTTTCCGTTTTCGAATATGATTTTCGAAGGGTCGCGGCGTGAAATGGTAGCATCTTTTGCCCCATAATCGAAACCCCGCAACTGGGTATACTTGAATTGGGAATAAAGCTCGTTTTCCGCATTCAACGGCGATGGGTGATTATCGAATACGCGACGCATGGCTTCGCTCATTTCCCTGTTTTTTGTGCTATCGGTTAGATTATATGGAAAATCTTCCTGTTGCCCCTTCACCTGATTTGCGCTTAAAAAACCTAGGGTTAAAACACACAGAAAAACTTTTAGTCGCTTTTGGATTTGTGGCGGTTTGAGCATTGAGGTCATCTTATCTATTTTCATTACTGATTCAACTTTGGTGTAGGCGTCATGTGCCATTCATCATAAACTTTCTTAAGTTGGAAATAGGCTTCTTTTTTATTTCTTTTTTCATCTACAATACCCCATTCCCTGAAACCTGATGCAGGTGTACCTTTGTAGTTACTTCTATAATCATTATAGCTCCAAAGCGATATCCCGGTTAACCATGGAAATTCTTTTAATTCTTTGAGATACCCTACTAATTCATCCGTCAGTTTACCTGCTGGAGCTGGTCCAATTTGCCCCGTTCCTATTTCCGATATGAAAATTGGCTTTCCTGGGAATTTTTCATGTGTTTTTTGTGCTAGTAATGGAGCGTTTCCATAACTGTTCATCGATATAAAATCTACTTTCTCATAAGGTTCACTTCCTATTTCTCCTTTTCTATATGAGGTGATTGTTACATAGGTTTTTAGACGGGTAGTGTCTAGTTCGTTCACGTAATCCAACATAGAATTGACATAGCCATATTGATTGGCTGTAAGTGCCTTTTCTTCCCACGGGCCTTCCGGATCGCGTAGTTCGTTGCCCACACTCCAGCCTACGACACTAGGATGGTTAAAGTCGCGTTCTACCATTTCCTTGAGCCATTGCTTGGTTAGTGGATTATCTGGGAAGGATTGTGGGTCATCGTCTCCCCATACGGGTATTTCTTCTACGATTAAAAATCCGATGCTGTCACAAAGTTTCAGTAAGTTTTCTGAGAGCGGGGCATGCATAAGTCGAGCGAAATTACAGCCCAATGCCTTAATATCGAACATATCGGACCCAATCAAATGGTCGGGTTCCGTATTGCCATAATCAGGATGATCATGAACCCTATTAACGCCGTTCATTCGCACAGGTTCATTGTTGAGATAAAATTGTTCACCACGTACTTCGAATTTTCGTATGCCGAATTTGTCCGTGGTCATATCGGCCAATTTTTCGCCAACTATAAGCTGGCTAGTCAGCTGATATAGGTTCGGGTCGTTGAAATGCCATAATTTGAAATCTGAAAGTTTACGTTCAAATTTCAACGTAGATATGGCAGTAGCATTCTTATCTATTTTGATCTTTAAGGAATCTAGGTGAACGTTTTCAATTTGGGGAACTATATGGGCCGTTAAAGAGGTATTACCTTTGTTCTCGACCTTATACTTAATAATAAAATTGATGCTTCCTTTGTCGAAATCCGGCTCGGAAGTAATATGTTGGTACACTATGCGGATGTTCTCGTCCGCTAACAGGGCAACGTTTCGACTGATACCGCCCCAAGCCCACCAA
Source organism: Arenibacter palladensis (assembly GCF_900129275.1). Classification (GTDB taxonomy): domain Bacteria; phylum Bacteroidota; class Bacteroidia; order Flavobacteriales; family Flavobacteriaceae; genus Arenibacter; species Arenibacter palladensis. Next base: position 69,044 of record NZ_FQUX01000008.1, read on the forward strand.
GCTCCCCTTTTATAGGTGTTGTCGGCCATGACCACTACGGAATTGGGCCTACCTATTTGCGCATCTTCGGTAATGTCAAATTCAAAAGGCAGGTAACCTCCTACATGTTCCCCCAAAAGATTTCCGTTGAGCCAAACCTTCGAAGTTTCATAAACGGCATCAAATTTTATACGGATGTGTTTCCCGACCCAATTGTCCGGCACATTAAAGGTCTTCTGATAATATCCCTTTCCCACAAATTCGGAATACTTTTTTCGGGTGTCCCAATTTCCTGGTACCGTAATCGTATCCCACGCCGAATAACTGCCGGAAAGAATTTCATTTTCATCCACCTCATTGGAAGCCAAAAACTGCCAAGTGCCGTTTAAGGATACATTTTGGGCATACTCCCCGTAAGCGACCGTCCGATCACTTTTACATGAGACTAGCATCATCGCTAACAGTAAAGTCAAAAATGTTGTCTTGATCATTGCTCTTTAATTATATTTGGTAATCTTTAAGGGTATCTGCAAATTGAACGAATCGCGAGCCCCATTGGCATCAAGGGTATCTGCTGCACATAAGAGCGTAATAGGTTCTCCGTTCTCAATAAAGACTTGGGGTCGCTCCAAATGCACAAACTGTTGTTTGCGTCCATTTTCCCATTCAACGAAACGTTTGGAGATTTCAAAGTTCTTGGCTTTGTTCCAATGAATACCATCCTCAGAATCGTAGTGCACCAACGAAAATTCCCTGATATTACCTTCGTGCTTTATCCGCTTTACAATCGCCCTGAATTTACCGTCTTGATACCAGATGTATGGGTCTTCGGCAGGAAAGCGTTCGCCTTCAAATGTAAAAACAGGTTCAGGATATTTCTCAAAAGGACCGGTAGGAGAATCTGCAATGGCTACCATATGAACCACCGGGCCACCTCCAGGCAATGGGTCTTTTTTGCCTACCGCCTTATATACCATCAATATTTTTCCATCGGGCATTTGGCATACCGATGGGTTTGAGGTCATTAAGGCATCATAAGCATCTTCATTGGGAGAAATATCAAGGACAGGCTTGTCAAAACGTTTCCATGGGCCATTGGGAGAATCTGCTACGGCCACCCCGATACGTTGGTTGTTTCTGTGTACCCAATTGATTTTAGGTTTACCAGGAACACTTACAACTTTTTTATCTCCTGTATTACCCATATAGTACAAATAGTATTTCCCGTTAAACTTATGCACAGTAGGATTATGGGTTGTAGAACCATCCCAATATTCAGCACCACGATCTGGTAAGGCATCGTCCTTGGGTTGGAAAGGACCAAATGGAGACTCTGAAACCGCGTGGGAGATTACGGAGTAATTTACCCACTCCCATCCGAGTTTTTTTGGCCAACGGGAATAAAACATATGGTATAGCCCGTCTTCGCCTTTGACCAATGACCCACCCCAAATACTAAGGGTATCATTTCTAAAAACTGATTTCGGGGAAACTTTGCCAAAATCTATTTTATAATCGGGTGCCGTTACGGCCTTTGCTATTACTGCTTTTTCCTCTTTACAGGAAATTAATAATGCCGCAATTATTAGAATCGGAATGATTTTTTTTAATCTCATCTTGTAGTTTAATGGTTTGTATCAGAATTATCTACGACATTATTTACGAGTTCTTCGCGAATGTTTATATAAATTGATGTTTCGTTATAAATGGTATGAAATTTCCAATCCCCGCTTAGCATAAATTGATCTTCCCCATGGGTGTCGATCTCCATTTCTTGGGTGGAGCAGCATCCTATCACTATTAGTAAAGCTCTGGATATGAAAAGTCATAAATGCATTGGAATAATATCTTTTTAGTAATCCTTTTTTACAAATGGATGTTTCTCTTTTGATTTTGGTTCACGAAACACCCATGGTTTCCATGTTTCGTAGCGCACTTTCCATTCGTCTAAGGTTCTGGTCGGGTATTTCGATGACAATCCGCCTTCCCTAAAATCTTGTGAGACCCCTTTATCATTGATCTGTTCCCGCCAATTGTACAATTCTGCCAATAACTTGTCCTTTATATCGCCATAATGGAGATCAGAGGCAAGGTTGTTCAATTCATAGGGGTCTTTTTCGATGTCATATAACTCGAACTCAGGTTTATTGGGCGCAAAAAATTTTGCCTGATCCTTATTGAGCTTGTCTTCCATAAACATTACGTTCATCTCGGCCAACATAGGGTACATGTCCTCCTTATATCCACTGTATTGCAGCCAAGCACGTTCTGGCATTAAATTATGGATCAATTTGTATTTTTTGGAGCGAATGGTCCTCATGGCGTCATGTGTCCCCCCCATCCGATCTCTTGCAGCAAAGATGTACTCCCTATTTTTTGAGGCTTCTTCAAAGAGGTTTTTCCCCTGTAATGGATGTTTGGGTTTCGCGCCGGCAACCTCTAAAATGGTAGCGGTTATGTCTATGGTCTGTACCATATCCTCATTCACCTGATTTGGAGCCACTTTGCCAGGCCATTTAATGATGAGCGGAACTTGTAAACCGGGGTCATATAAGAACTGCTTGCCCCTAATATGGCAGCGTCCGTTATCTCCAATTAAGAATACCAACGTATTCTCTGAGAGCCCTTCTTTTTCCAATCGTTTTAAAATATCACCTATTTCCCTATCACAAATTTGCATTTGTTCCAAGCCATTGGCCCAATCGCGTCTAGCGAATGGCGTATCTACATAGTAGGGAGGCAACTCAACCTTGGCGGGGTCAATCGGGTTTTTGGGGTCCCTGTTCCATTGTCTATGGGTTCCACCCAAAGTGATTTGGGCAAAAAACGGCTGTCCCTTTTCGCGTTCTTTCCAATCCTTGCCCATAAATCCAAGGTCATCGCTAAAATTGGCGTCGGTCTTATTGTAAATCATTAAAGAAGTATGATACCCTGCTTCTTTTAAAAGTAAGGGCATAGGCTTTATGCCATACGGCAAAGGCTTTTTATCTTCTTTTGCCGTTCTGTGCTGTTCGGCCCCTATATAATTTTGATGAAAACCTGTGATCATTGCGGATCGAGATGTAGAACAGACCGGGGAAGTACAAAACGCATTGGTATAGCGTATTCCTTCAGATGCCAATTGATCCGTAACAGGGGTCTCAATTCCCTTGGTTCCGTAACACCCCAAGTCGAGCCCCCAATCCTCGAGCATAATCCAAACAATGTTGGGGCGTTTTTCCACTACTATTTGGGCATGAGAGCTTCCAAGATAAAAAATCAATAGTATAGTGCTTAGTACTTTTAGAGTTTTCATAGAGGTAAAAAATGATTTATTTAATTTATTGATAGATCCCTTAAGGTTAAATGATTTTGTTTCAATTGATTTCATTTTACTTCAACCTTGCTTCTAATAAAACGTATAGCCGCACCACCATTAGCAGCCAGTTGAATGGTTACCTTGCCTTCTACTGAAACCATCTCCGTTAATTTCTTAAAGGGAATCGCTGTATTCCATTGGCGTAGGTTGGCTTCCTTGTTCAAGCCTTCCAGATTAATAGGCTGGGCTTCAATATCGTCCGCCAGTATTTCTGCACTATATTCCCCATCTTTTAGAAAATTCAAGTCTATGGTCATTTCTTTAGAACTGCCACTGCTTAAAATACCCAAATACCAATCATCGTCCTTTTTTCTAGCAATGGCAGCCAGTTCGCCTATTTTACTCTGGGGCAACACATACGTTTCATCCCAAACTGTAGGCACAGATTTTATAAAGTTCAATGCAGGGGCTATAGCTTCATTGTTCAATAAAAATTGGGTGTTTTCGGCAATACAATTAAACGGGGAATAAAAGGCAATCAGGGTACCCAATTGATGCGCCCATGAGGTTTCGCCAGGTTCTGTAAATCCTAGAGGGGTATAATCCCCATGGCCTGTAACATATCTTGTAAAGGGAAGTGCTGCATTGTGCGAGGCGGTCAAAGGGCCTTCCTGCATATGATTTACTTCCAAACCTCTTATTCCTTCCCTTGTTACTTCATTTGGGTAAGTACGATACTCTCCTGAACTCTGTTGACAGCCGTGAAAATTGACCATAAGCTTGCGTTCCGCAGCTTTTCTGAGCAGGGCTTCATCGAAGTCGATGATGTACTTGTCCTGTCCGTTCATAAAATCGACCTTTACCCCAACGGCCCCAGCTTGCTTTACGCTATCCAAAAAATGGCCCATAATGGTATAATCGTTTTCTGGAAAATTGATCTCTTTGGAATGTTTCCAAACGAAGATGCCCACTCCCTTATCCTGGGCATAGGAACAGAGCTCGGCAATTTTTTTCCACTTATCCTCCCAGGCTTCCCAACCGTCATCTACCATATTGTATTCAAAGTCAAGTGCAAGGGCGTCATCCACCATATCCTGCTCTTCCCTAAAATCCACATATTTCCCCGACCACCAATGCCAAACCGACTTCCCTGGTTTTATCCAGCTGGTATCTGCAAATAATTCCGAATTGGGAGCGGGGTTTAAGGACGCTACCATAGTATTGTTCGCCAGGGCGTTTAAATCATCTGCAAGAAGAATACAACGCCATGGTGTGGTTATAGTACCATCCACTACAAAACCCTGATCGCCTTCCGTGAAATTAGCCTTGAAGCTGTTATTTCCGATGGCTTTCAACCGCATACCGCTATAATTATAAAGTGCCGCTTCCGCCAGCAGTGCATAACCTCCCATAGGAAGTTCACAAGTAAGCGTAAGTCCTTGAACGGGACCCATCTTGGACACCGTGGGCATTTCTGAAATATCGGCCGAAAGCCATTCTCCCGCATGCGATTTCAACTTCCAATCACTGTCGCGTTCAAAATACCATACTCTAGTTGATTCGGGCAACTTAAATGTAGTCGCTTCACCCAATACTGTTCTACTACCGCTGCCGGGTACCTTATAACGGTATGCCACCCCATCGTTGGACAATTGAAATTCCAATTTCCATTTAAACCCATCTGCTTCCGTAATCTCATAGCTATGAATGTTCCCTTTATAATCGGCCATTTTTTTTATGCCGTTAAGTGCATATTTCAATGTTACTTTGTCTTGGTTCAAAAAACTTATTTTAGAATTACTCCCAAGGTTTTTACCATCTATAGTGACACCCAATAAGGAGGTATCCAATACCATTTGCCCTTCCTTTTTAACCGTATAGGCCAACTGTTTGTTTTTCAATTGAAAAAGGCTTGTTCCCGTTTGCCCATAGACCATTTCTATATGATCTGTTTTGCTGGAACAATTCACTAAAAACAATGCACTGCATAGAGTCAAGTAAAATCTCATATTTACAATTAATCGAAGGTTATTTGGTATTTTCATTTATATCACTTTATTTAATAAACCGAAATTTTAAACAAGGATACTGGTATGTTTTCCTCCTTCTTGGCAAACTCAAAAGTCAGTGAATCCGTTCTTGTTACTTTTTCCAATTCAATGGTATTTATAGCCTGATAATTTCCTGTAACTTCCTTAAGAATATTACCTGATCCGTCTTTTATCCTATAATCGGCTACCACAAAAGGTATGACCTCTTCCGGGTGGCCCATAAGGGTAGTTTCCAAAGCATGATCAAAATCGCAATCGAAAAATAGCTTTATGGTCTTTAGATCTACTGGGGTTTCCCATTTTAGTTTTACTTCTGGGGTTTCGTCGTCCATTGCTGCCACCCATGCATTGGTTTTTCCATGGGATTCGGGCCTAAGCTGACCATTCAACAGATTGTCCGCCCCAAAAGCCGCAATAGGTCTATCCAGTGTCAATGCCAAATTCTTCCCAGCAGGTCTTCTCTCCGGGGTCCAGAATTCGAAACTATCAACGGCTATTTCGGCTGGCGGATCTTGTCTACCATAATTTGATACTGCCTTATTCACTTTATTTTGTACCGTCATTAGGCCCGTAACACGCTCGTCCGAAAGCCTTACTTTCACCTTTTCGTTCTTCATGATACAACAGTAGGCGTAGTGTTCGGTTTTTTGTGCCTTTGTGGTCTGGAAGACAAGCTTTTGTTTTCCTTTTTTTAATTGAAATATTTGACTATCAATAATATGATCAGGAGTAAAATGGGTGCAGGCTATACTGCTCTTCAATTGTACTTCCACGCTTGTTCCCTCTTCCGCCTCCACCTCAAATTCAAAACTATAATACTCATCGGCTTTTAAAGGCAACAGTTGTGCTGTTCCAAACGTAAGGGTCTGCCAATCATTGCCAGGATTAAACCCCTTAAATTGAAAAGTGGAACTTGTACCAACAACTGCTTGTTGCACCAGATCTTCATTGTCCGGTATCTCCAATCGGGGTATGCTCTGACCATCCCTATTCAAGGCCAGTTGAAGTTCCTTTATCTTCTCTTTTGTTGATAAGTCGCGTGGCAAACAATTTTGTTCAAGACAAATAGATGCCGCCTTGCCCACGGCCTGCGCACCATGTGCGCAGGTCAACATCACTCTTGAAGACCCGAAAGCCACGTGACTGGCACTTATAATTCTGCCTGCAAGAAAAAGGTTGTCCAGATCTTTTGAATAATAACAGCGATAAGGAATGGAATATACCCCCTTACCATGCCATTGTGTACACGAATTATGCTTGCTATATATACCATCTGCCGGATGCAGATCCATTGCCCAGCCTCCAAAGGCCACAGCATCATAATGATCCCTTTGTTCTACAATATCTTTTTGGGCCAACATATAATCGCCTTCAAAGCGCCTGCTCTCCCGCTTACCGGGAATGGTACCTACCCATTCCAAGGTAAGATTCGCCGCCTCGGGATATTTACCACTATTCTTTACATAATCCCAAATACCATATACCACTTTCCATAATTCAAATTTTATATCCTCGGATTGATGTATGGTATCGAGGCGACCTCCGTGTTCTACCCACCATAATTTACATCCATGGTCTCCCAATTGATAATTTTTTATTCTAGGTAGTTCCTCGGCATTTTTTATGGCAAACGATGGGGCGGTATACGACACTGGCCTGCCTAAATCCTTAGTATAAAAATAAAGGGAGTGACCCAGTAAATTCCCGTAGTCCTCTAGATTCGGAGCAAACCCTTCATCAAATTCCTCTTTGCTTTCTGCGCCCATACGAAAAGAGGCACCAGACATAAAGGCTACGATTCCATCTCCGGAGGCATCGCAAAACAAGGGAGCGGTAGCTGTGTAGGTGGTGGAATTCTGACTGCAAAAGCCGGTAACGCTTTTTATTTTTTTATCATCGCCTTTTTCCACTTCATAGACAGCGGTGTTCAACAATAGGGTAATATTCTTTTCCTCATAAACCTTTTCGAGCAAGACGGTATCAAAAATTAAAGGGTTTCCCTCTTTATTTCGCTTCAAATTTTCCAATAAAATCTCATTGATCAACCCACCTTCCCGACTCCAGCGGTTATTGTTGCCCATATGGGAAGTAGCCCCCAAACTCCAGAGTCGCACCTCCGATGAAGCATTTCCTCCAAGAACCGGACGATCCTGTATCAGCACTACTTTGAGCCCTGCACGAGCTGCCGTAATAGCTGCACAAACACCGGACAGGCCGCCACCCACGACCACGAGGTTACTATTTAAAACAACTAGTTTTGTTGCTCTTTTATCAGAACTGTAATTTTCTAATATCATATTGTATAACTGTATTTTTCTGCATACTGGGTATTACCCATTTATGTTATGTCTTTTGTTATTTTTATACTCTTTGAATTCCTATAAATTATGAAGCTCCCCAGTAATACCACCAAGACCCCCATGCCAGCCACAAGTGCGGTACCGGTTTTTCCGATATAGGACAGAATCAATAACAAAATCCCTGTGGAGGCCACACCGATACCGATGACCTTTGCGCCCCGTTTATTGCCTTCTCCCGTTTCCTCATTTGGTTCCGAGGCCTTTTTCGCAACTAATACTTGGTAATCCATGTATTGTGAAATCCCAGTTTTCTTAGTCCTGGCGTAGAGCTCGAACAAAAATAGCATCACAACAGGTACCCCTACCCCAAGCCACATTTCTTGGGCCCTGTCCAAGGAAAAATCAAAAAGACCAGGGGACACAAATTTGAAGAACGAATTGATTAACAGTGAAACTATCGTAATGGCCAATACACTTTTTCCGGTCTGATACTTGGAGAACAAGGCCCACATAGGGGGCAAAAACATAGCTCCACCGGTAATGGCGGCCACGCTCATTACCACCTCAACGATCCCACCCATATAAGGAACCAATAGGGCAACGATAATAGTAATAACACCCAGTGCTATAGTAGACCAACGCCCAACCTTGACCAAATGATCCCCTGAGGTGTTTGGACGAAAATGTTTGTAGACATCATTGGCCAGTACCCCTGCCGATATATTTAGGGTAGTATTCACCGAACTGGAAGTGGCAAATACCATTCCTCCCAACATGAGTCCCAACATCCCCACGGGCAATACTTCCTTACACATAAGTAAATAAGCCCCTTCATCTGCCAGACCATCCAATTCCGGATTTAGCACCCTATAAATCATGGGTGGTAACATCCAGACCAAAGGACTTATCAAATATAACGCACCAAAGAGCCACCCCACTTTTTTTGCATCCTTGGGTGTGGCCACACTGGTATAGCGTTGCACATACGCCCAATTGCCTGCAATAAAAAAGAGATTGTAGAGTCCGAAAGCAATCATAAACCCCCAGGAATACTCTTCATTAACAAGGGCAAAGAAGTTTTCAGGAGCTTGGGAAACAAAATTGTCCATTCCCCCAATCTTGTCCAAGGAAAGGGGAACCACGATCAATACGGCAGCTGTGAGGACTACAAATTGCAGCACATCAGTTACAATTACGGCCCACAACCCCCCAACGGCCGTGTAAATTAGAATCAGTACCCCCAGGACAATTACACTGGTCCCAATAGGGATACCTGTAGATACCTCCACAATTTTAGCCACAGGGTACAAGAAGGCTCCGGTGGTAAACAATGAAATAAGAAGAAACAAATAAGTATATATTTTTTGTGTACTATACCCCAAGCGATCGGTTATGAATTCGGCAGCAGTGAGGGCTTTTGTTTTCTGCCATTTAGGGGCTATAAAAAATCCAATGATAAGACCTGCAACACACATGGTAGATTGTATGGTAATCGCGACCCAACCGCTACTATAGGCGATGGAACCCCAGACCACAAAGGTGCCCGCAGAGAAAAAACTCATAAATAAGGACAAACCGCTCATCCACCAAGGCAAGGCACCTCCAGCGGCAAAAAACGATTTCATATTCTTGCCCGATTTGGAAAAGCTTAAACCGCAAATAAACACCAGCAACGTAAAAACAATAATTACCCCAATATCTATCTTGCTCATTTGTTTAAATTTATACGTCGCAAATGCGAACTCATTGTTTATAATCTTCTAAAAATTGCAACACCAAATAGGCACATATTTCATTGCCCTTATTGGCAAAGACCTTAAGGTTCTCCAGGATTTCAGGTTCGTTATTCCGTTCTGCCAAAAAATCCAAAAATAAACGCAATTGATTTTTGGTCATACTTCCCAATTTATTGGAAACTTCTACAATACTGGATTCTGGAGCTTCCTCCAAATGCTCCAGCAAGAGGGATCTACTGTTGATATCAATATTAGAAAAAGCATCCCAAAAGGGAATCTGATTGGCCCGGATATTCCAAAATTCCTCTGGCAAGTTTTTAATGATATAGCTCCGAACGAGTGGAATACTGGATTTAAATATGGTAGCTATCCTTTCAAGATGATCTATGTACTCCTCCTTAGCCAGTTTTTCCAAGGCGAACATTTGATAATCCGGGTCTTCGTTATGAAGCATCCTTAATATCAACTCCTTATCTAAAAGTCCCAGTGTATGTTCCTTGAGTTTCCCTGCTATTTCTCCGTGAACCAGATGCCATGCCACATAACAAGAGTAAAGAGCCCCGGAAACAACGCTCTCCTTCACTTCGGCAATAGTTGCCCCTGACAGCGCATCAACATCCCCGTGATCAGAAGGGCTGGGCTTCTTTACCAGTTCTTCAATCTTTCTTTGCCTAAAGATCGATTTATCATCCAAAAGCAACAGATGCAATTTTAAATAATCTGCCTGTACAAATTCATCATGATCATGTTTTGTAAGTGGTTGTTGTGGATATCGGTCAAAACCGGCATAATCCCCCAACAAGGTCCAATACAACCTTATGTGCATTAGTTTGCATTCCCCATCCGCACAGACAGGAGTTTCAATTTCGGAGGTATACAATACGGGGTGCTGTTCCCGGTCTACCAGCAGAGCTATATTCTGCTGTCCAATAGAATCTACTTCTATAAACATTCCTGTTTCCCGGGTACCCAATTGGAGGCCTTTTTCCCAACCCATAGTAAAGAATTCGGGAGGCCTATTCATAATACCCTCCTGCACCCCATTTAAGGTAGGAACGGGCAATGGGAACTGAGCATGCCCCATACAAACAACCAACATGAAAAGGAATGCCTTTACAAGCTTCATTTTTTGGATTCTGGAATTTTTCTATATTTCTGCTCTTCGATCAGTTCCAAATACTCTGGTAGATACCCTTTATAAATATCCCTAGGATTTACATCATATTTTTTGCAGAGTGATGCGGCAAAACCAACAGCGGCCCCCATTTGCCCCGTGGTCCGCATTACCCTTGGTCCTCCCAAACCAATATGGGAACAACTAAAATTACGTCCTGCCATAAACAGATTATTTATGTTCTTGGAATATAGGCTTCTATAAGGAATATAATACTGTATACCCCTGTAAAACAAAGCTTCTGAAATAAAATCCGGATTCTTCTCATCTTCCAAGATGGTTTGATAATGCACATCTATGGCCCTTTTTTCAACCACTACGGCATCGGGAAATTTAATTTCGTTAACCGCATCCTTAAAGGTAAAGATGTGGTCACCTACTAGCCTTCTCGACTCCCTCTTACCTACCAAATACGAAACCCATTCCAATTTTCGATTTGCATTTTCCGGCTCTTTTTTGGCATTGCTGAAGGATCCGTATATGGCTCTTAACATATGGTCCCTAATCTCTTCGGCATCCTCTATTTGGCTTAGGTCGTTTCTACTAAATTCCCATTGCCACTCCCCTTTTACTTTGGAATAGTCTTTTGCTACTGGCATAGCCCAAGGCACCCCTGGAAATTCCTGTGGCGACTCCATTTCTTTGGAACCCCAAAGAACGGACGATCCCATTACGGCATTGTCCGGCACTTTTGGACTCCACAACTCCCCATGTTCCTCCCAAGTCTCACCATAGGTATCGGCACTCTCGCGACCATAAGAAAATTCCGCTCCGGACCAAAACCCTATCCAGCCATCCCCTGTAGAATCCACGAAATAGGGTGCGGTAAACCTCTTTCTTTCTCCCGTAGCCGTTTGACGGGCATCCACATATTTAATGGTATTGTTCTCCGCCTTCGCATCATAGGCCCTCCAGTTCAGAAACAAGTCGATATTATCATAACTCTTTACGTTATTATCCCTTTTTTCTTGATCTATTTCGGCATCAACATGGCCGTTGGGATAATGTTCCGTATCCAACATTTTTAATATCCTCTCAAAATTCCCATATATTCCCTCTGTATGTACTCTGATCTCACTACTGGCATTACCTCCCAATAAGGGACGATCATGTATAAGGGCAACCTTTAGCCCTTGCTCTGCTGCTGCTATGGAAGCGGCACAGCCTGCAAGACCACCACCAACGACAACCAAGTCATAAGTTTTGGTTTCTTCGGGCCCATTGGTTTCCGACTTAACCGTTTTTCTCCACTCCGCCAGTTTCTTGGGGGAAGCGGGAGGCTCCTCCTGGTTGGTCGAAAAATAAATAGCGTCACATCTGCCATTAAAACCAGTCAGGTCCATTAGTTCCAAGGGGACTTTTTTTGCTTTATCTATTTTGGCCAGGCCAACATATTCCCATCCCCAACCAGAACGCTGTCCCAAGGTTTTTTCCAATACTTCGCCGGCAACTTTTAACTTAAATCTGCCAGGGGCCTCCCAATCACCTGGCGCCCAATTCATGGTGCGCACCCAGGTATGGTATTCTCCTGCTTTATCAAAACTCACCTTGGTAGTGGCATTCTTTACCTTCTCTCCCATTCCATGAGCCATTAGGTATGGCGAGCCCATCTGTTCAACAAATTGTGGGTCCACCACCCACCCTCCAGGGTTTTCAAAGCTCTCGGCTTCAACCAATAGGTTTTGCGACTTGACGCTGGCAATGCAAAAAATTAAGCCAAGTGCCAATAATATTTTATGGGAATAGGTCATAACTTCATTTTTTAAAATCTTATCTCTTTGTTTCTTGATAATTATAGGGGACAGTATACTGCCCCCTATTTCTAAAACTAACAAAAACAAACTATCTAACTCAATATTATTTTTTAATATCCGGGATTTTGGGTTACTACTCCACCTGTGGCATCAACTTCGGCTTGGGGAATAGGCCACAAATAATGCTTCCCAGCATCAAATGTCCTTACTTCCACTTCCCTAAAATCCAGATTACCCAACTCTACCCTGGGCATGGTGGGTGCTCCTTCATAAGAAATAAAGCCATCTTCATCAATATCGGGCACAAACCCAAGTTCTCCTCCAATTTTACTAAATCCATTTGCCGGGCCACCTAAAAGTGTCGTATTCATCAGCTTATCGGCTATGCCCCATCTCCTGATATCGAATAATCTTAATCCTTCATCGGCAAGTTCCACTTTGCGCTCCCTTCTAACTATTTTCCTTAGCTCGACCTGGTCTGTGGTAGTTACCGCGGGATAGGAGAAACCACTATTGTTATAGGCTCTTTGTCTAACCTCATTGATTGCATCCAGCACAGTGGCATCAATGGTTCCTGCTTCAATTTTTGCTTCCGCATAATTCAATAACACTTCGGCATAGCGAATTAAATAAATGGTCTCCTCAGAGTTCAGAGGGCTTGGACCTCCCGAAAGAGCTCCAAGCAAGGTAGGGGCATCTGAGAATTTTTTCCAAAAATACCCGGTAAAGGATGTAAATCTATTGGCCCCACCGGCGACATATTCGGTACCGTCATAGGGATCTACAACTTTTCGGCCACCCGGATTGGCAGAGTTTACGTTAAAAACCCTCTCTATTTTTAGTCCATTCTCTACACGCCATGTAGCAATACTATCGCTATGCTGTTGTATAATATGGCCTGTCCAAACGTTATTGGGCAATGCTATTGAGGCAGCCAGTCTTGGATCTCTATTTTCAAAAGGATTGGCCGGATCATAATCGGGGTCTTCATCAATAGGTAGTCCGTTGATCGTTTCATAACTATCCACCGTTTGTTGCGCTGGCACTAATTGACACCAGCCACCAAACCTACTCCCTTGCCTTTGTGACAATCCATGGGTTTTCGTTCCTGTAGTGTATGACATATCCAAGAGTACTTCGGAAGAACCCACGCCCTCATCCGAAAACAAAGTTTCATAATTGGGGAACAAACTCGGTTTCTCATCCGATTGCATCACCTTCAAGGCAGCGCTTTCGGCCAAAGTAAATTGGTTATTGTACAGTGCAATTCGGGAAATCAAAGCATTTGCCGCATTGGCCGAAGCCCTTCCACGTGCATTCCCGGTTTGGGTCAAAGGCAAAATACTGGCTGCCTCTTCCAAATCCTGAATAATATTGGCAACAATATCTGCCTTAGGGGTTCTGGCGATTATTTCCAACTCCTCCAAGGAGGTAACCTCTGTCCTAAAAGGAACATCTCCGTAAAGCTCGGTTAAATAGCTATAAAAAATTGCTCTTAGAAAAAGTGCTTCTGCCTTAATCTCTTCAAAACGACTTGGTTCTGTTACTTCTTGGGCCCTGTTCATATTGGTCAAAAGGTTATTTGCCCTTTGGATACCGGTATAAAAATTGTCCCAAAATCGGTTGACAATGCCCTCTGTGGAGGTCAATCCACCTGTAGTGGCAGGTACCGTACCATCTACATTACCCCTGTTGAAGGCATAATCTGTAGTATGGTCCAACATTTGGGGAAACGGTACATTGCCAACATAGTTCAAACTTTCATATATTCCCGTTAGTGCCACTTCCAATTGTGCCTCCGTTCTAAAGAAGGTGGCGTCTGTAGGACTTCCAGGATCTTCCAGGTTCAAAACAGTATCTTCACAGGCTCCAAGGAAGAGGAAACCTATACTAAATGCGATTATATATTTTATATTTTTCATTTTATAATAAATTATAGAATTAGAAAGTAACATTTAGACCCATTGTAAATATTTTGGTAACTGGATAGAAAGCTCCAGTAGAAAATTGTGGGGTCAGGGGATCAATACCCTCTGGCATATTGTCCCAAGTGGCCAAATTCTGACCGGACAGATAGACTCTTGCATTGCTTATATTAAGACTATCGACCAGATTTCGTGGAAACTGGTAACCTATGGTTACATTCCTCAAACGTGTATAGGAAGCGTCGTGCATCCAAGTTTCGTTTACACGCCAATTGGGGTGTGAGCTGGATGGGTGCAACCTGGGGTAAGCAGCCGTGGTATTGGTCGGCGTCCAATAATCTGCCTGCCATTCTTGAATTTTCCCGGCATTGTAAAAGGCCCATCCTGCATCTCCCTCAAGTACCAGATCCCTTCCTCCCGAACCTAAAAAGGATACGGAAAGATCTATCCCTTTATATTCGGCAAAAAGTTCTAAGCCCCAATTTTTATTGGCGATATCACTTCCTATTATAGTACGGTCGTCATTGGTAAGTTGCCCATCCGGAACCCCGTCCGGACCAGAAACATCGGCATATTTAATATCACCAGCCTGTATGGCTCCAAATCCTGGCACCGGTAGTCCTGAATTCAAATTACCATTGGTATCAAAATCGCTTTCCTGATATAGCCCTTCAACCTTTAAACCATAAATGGCTCCAATTTCACTGCCAACACGATTAATAGTATTTCCCGGAGGCAACTGATCCAAACCTCCTAAACTCTTGATTTCATTGTCAAAATCAGAATAATTAAAGTTAAAACCATATCTAAAATTCTCCCCAATGTTATCATTCCATCCCAAAGAGAGGTCATAACCGGTATTCCATACCTCTCCGGCATTTTGCACCGGAGCCTCCAGACCTACAGATGTTGGGATGGTAACTCCTAACAATATATCTTTTGTCTTACGTACATAATATTCTCCGGTAAATGATAACTTGCTCCCGAAAAACTTGGTATCTACACCTATGTTTTGGGTCTCACCGGTCTCCCATCTCAATTGGGAATTGGCCAATACCAATTGTGCTCCACCAACCACAGGTACACCACCAATAGTGGCATTTGCATTTCCTAGGCCAAATAGCGAAGTATATGGAAAGTTGTTCCCCTCGGAAATAAATTGATTTCCCAATTGCCCCCAAGAGGCTCTAAACTTTAAGAAATTAAGTGTTTCGCTATTACTCAAAAATCCTTCTTCGGACACTACCCAGCCCAGCGAAAAGGATGGGAAGGTTGCTGATCTATACCCTTTGGCAAATCGGGATGAAGCATCTTTTCTTACGTTGGCTTCCAATAGATATTTATTTTTATAGGCATAGTTGAACCTCCCAAATAATGATTCCAGTCCATTTAATGTGGAGCTTCCTGAATTTAATTGGGTATCTGGCAGACCATTATCCAAGCCTCTGTATTCATCCAGTACAAACCCCCTTCTACTGGCCGACCAAACCTCGGACTTGAACTTTAGGAATTCATATCCTGCCAATATAGACAGACTGTGATCTCCAAAGTCCTTATTCCAATTGGCAACAGCATTAAAATTGTCCTGAAAGGAAGTAAATGTTTCCTTATATACTGAACTTTCAGAAGAACCTTCCCCTACCGTTACTTGTGGAGGAGCCCCGGATCCGTCATAATAGGTATATTTTGCCCTATAATCATCTCGATCAATATCCACATACTGAGGTGCATAAGTAGCAGAAATAGAGAAATTATTAAAAGGCTTATAGGTAGCTTTCACCAATGCCCTAACATAATTGTTCGTAGTTTGGTCCAAAGCGGTAGAATTGGCCAGGGCTACCGGATTACTTCCGTTAAAACCCGATCCATATGTACCATCGTCGTTTATAGCTATGAACAAAGGCTGTAAACGATATGTGGACCTGGTCAGGAGATTTAAACCGGCTGGCTGACTTTTCAATTCCCTTCTAAAGTTTAAGTCAAAGGCCAAATCTAATTTTTCACTTAATTTATAATCTATATTAAAACGGCCATTATATCGTTTAAAATTAAAGTTTGGAACGTTTCCGTCCTGATCCGTAAAAGAAATTGAAGTAGCTGCTTTTAGTTTTTCGGAGCCGCCACGTACGGACAGACTATGATACTGCTGAATCGCTGCAGAAGAAAACAGTAGATCTACCCAATCGGTATCTGGCAAAGCTTCGGTGCCCACGCCATTACCGTTTCTGTAAGCTTGGAGAGTTTCCTCAGGGAATGCCCCTGGTTCGGCAGAATTAAACGCTTCCATATATCCCAAAGCATCCAAAAATTTTAGGTTTTGGGCAATACTCTGAACACCAACATAGGTGTTGAAACTGGTAGACAATTTACCTTCCTTACCCCTCTTGGTCGTTATCAATATAACCCCGTTTGCCGCTCGGGAACCATAAATGGCCGACGCCGAGGCATCCTTCAAAACCGAAATCGATTCTATATCGCTAGGGTCAAGTCCATTGATATCATCCGGAATCCCATCGACCAAAATTAGCGGATTATTCTTTGCCCCGCTACCAAGGGTTCCGATCCCTCGTATACGTATGGCCGCACCGTCTTCACCGGGCTGACCACTGGATTGGGTGGCCGTAAGTCCGGGTACCAGACCCGCCAAGGCCTGTGAAGCTTGTGCTACTGGCTGTCTGGCAATTTCCTCTGCCTTTACTGTTTCTACAGAACCAGTAAGGTTTACCGCCTTTTGGGTACCGTACCCTACCACTACGACTTCATCCAGTTGGGAAGCATCTTCTTCCATCTGCAAATTAATAGTGGACTTACCTTCTACCGCAATAGTCTGGGATACCATGCCTATATAGGAAAACTGAAGGGAAGACCCCGCCTTTACACTAAGGGAATAATTTCCGTCAAAATCGGTTTGGGTTCCGTTGGTGGTCCCAACTTCCAAAACGTTTACACCTGGAAGGGGTACATTCTGCGAATCGGTCACTAATCCGCTTACCGCTTTCTCCTGAGCCCATAGCAGGCTGCTACAACTCAGAAAAACAATCATTAAAAGTTTGAGTCTTTTCATTGGTTATCAGTTAATTACTAAAATGTTAAATTAGAGTTAATTGACGCCAAAGTATTTCATCAGTGGTTTTTGAAACCGGATTCACTAAAAAAAATCATCGGAAACGTTTCCGAAAACGGTTTAAATTTTCGGAAGCGTTTCCGAAATTGGAATTTTTTTAAGTAATTTTGGGAAATCAAAAATATCTTTATCAAAAAATTACAAGTATTGCAACAGATATACCCCTTAATTATTGAATTGGGAATGTTCTCCCTGGCTTTCCAATGTAAATTTTTTAAAGATTTAACAACATTGAATAATGAAACACACCACGATTAAAGACGTCGCCAAGAGATTAAATGTTTCCATTTCCTCTGTTTCCAGGGCATTCAATGACAAGTACGACATCAAAAAAGAGACCAAGGAACTTATTCTAAAAACTGCAGAAGAAATGGGCTATCACCCCAATCCCATAGCCCAAAAACTCAGCCAAAAGAAAACCTTTAACATTGGTATTGTGGTGCCCGAATTTGTCAATGAATACTATTCGGAAATCATTATTGGAATACAGGAAGTTTTTATATCCCACGGTTACCAAGTTCTAATTATGCAATCCGATGAAAATGCGGATCAAGAACTTGCCAATGTCAAAACATTGATCAACAACATGGTCGATGGCTTAATCATAGCTCCAACTATGGAAAGCAACAATATGAATTTTTATTTAAAGCAATACCAAAAGGGATACCCCATAGTCTTCATGGGGCGTGTAGAGGAATCCCTACCAGCCTCAAAAGTACTGTTCGACAATAAAAAGTGGAGTTTCTTTGCTACCGAACACCTCATTCGTCAACAATACAAAAAAATATATCACCTTTCCGGGTATAAAAATTTAAGCGTTTCCAATGATCGAATCCAAGGATTTTTGAAGGCCATGGACAAACATAAAATTCCCAAGGAGAATTATAAGGTCATAGAAGGTGGATTGATGGCCAAGCATGGTATAGCCATTGTGGAAGATTTAATTTATAAAAATGACCTTCCTGACGCCTTTTTCTGTTTTAACGACCTTATGGCCTTCGGGGTAATTAAAAGACTTAAAAGTAATGGATTACGAGTGCCTGAAGATATAGCCGTAATGGGCTTTACAGAAACCCAAATGGCAGAATTAAATACTCCTCAATTAAGCAGCGTTAAACAGCCAACTTTTGAAATGGGAAAAAAGACAGCTGAACTTCTTTTGAAACTTATAGATAAAGGACCTGAACAGCCCGAAACGATTATCCTTAATGGTGAGCTAAATATCAGGGAGTCTACTTTAAACGAAAAGGTTACCGATAATACTTGACTAATTGTGATCTAAATAAAAAAAAAAAAAACAGTTCTAGCATTTGTCTAAGACCTAGCTTTTCCATTGTTACAACAAATCATGCATTTCGTGGTTTAACACTCCATTCCTCAATTTTTGCTAAGGATTATGGACACGTTTCTCAAAATCAAAAAAGCAAACTTGCTAACAAAAAGTCTCTATCCAATAAAGGTAATACACTGTTGATCAGCATTTACGAGTAGGTTTTCCTTATCTCCATAAGCTCCACAAAATCAGTAATTACCTGAAACAAGTCCATTTTGGAGAAGGTGGTATCCGAGGACATCAAATAATTCCTGGTAGGTCTACATCGGCAAATCTCCGATGCATAAATTAAAGCACAATTAATTATCTAAATAATCCTTTTTACAATACAATATCCTTAAAAAGTATTTTGGCTATATTGAACCATTTCATTAATAAGTAATGGAGATGATCAATTAAATAAATTTAAGTTTAACGAATACATAATATTGAAATTCATTAGCCATCATTTAAAGACTAATTAGATACAACCAACTATTTAAAAATACAATGTTTCTAGGAGTAAAATATTGATCTTGTAGGCTTAAAAGCAAAATAAACCAAGATGCAATGGTAAAGTCTTAGGTAGTTTTCATAAGCAATATATTCCGTGCTCCAATAATCATCCAATATAATCCCAATAAAAATTCAAAAGTAAACAATAAGCCTAGTTTTACTTATAGTCCTATTGCTCTGACCATACGTTGCACACTATTAACCATTTGTCAATGACGTTTAAAGCTATTATTGATAAGTTTATACAGTTCAACAAAAGTCCACCCTCTGGATTTATTCCAAAGGATGTATTCGGTTTTGAGAAGCTAAATCAATACTTATTCCTTTAGGTAAACCCCATTAGGGATAGCGGGCGAGTTCGGCATATAACCAAATGAATAATCTTTCTGAAACAGATTAAAATCATTAAATTAATAACAACTAAATAGTTAAGAAAATGAAAAACAAAAAACTTGGAATTGGCTGGACATTAATACCATTTTTTCTGGGGTTTCTCTGCATTTCGGGGCTTTCGGCCCAAGTAAAAGTTTACGAAGGCCAAGAAACCATCCCCACCTACAAAATAGGAAAGGAAGAAACAAGTCCCATTTTCTATACGGGTAGAGGGGTACAAGGGGCCGAGGGCCATATATACCCCTATCCATCACAGGAAGATTTGGGCAATAAGGTGCTTACCCCAGAGACCTACGACATGGTATATTTGGAAAACGAATACCTAAGGGTAAAAATACTTCCTGCCTTTGGCGGAAGGTTGTTTTCGGCCATAGACAAGACCAACGGCCACGAGCTTTTCCATACCAACAGTGTTATAAAACCTGACCTGATAGGCACCTTGGGCGCCTGGGTCTCGGGAGGCATAGAATGGTGTTTCCCGCATCACCACAGATCCACTACCATGCTGCCAAGTGACTACCGTCTTGTAGAAAATGAGGATGGTAGCGCCACTGTTTGGGTAGGTGAAACGGAAAAAACCATGGGTATGCGCGGTGTAATAGGGATTACCCTACGTCCTGGTCGTTCCTTTATTGAAACCGACTACCGCATAAGCAATACCAATACGGTTACCCAGAAATTTCTTTTCTGGGCCAATGTGGCCATCACCGCCAACGACGATTTCAGAACTTTTTGGCCTCCAAGCCAAGAAATAGGAGTATTCCACAACAACTCCAGTTTTACCGAATGGCCTATTTCCCATCAGGTGTACAAGGGGGTGGACTATACCAAGGGTGTGGATCTAACCTGGTGGAAAAATCACCCAGATCCGGTTTCCTTCTTCTTTTGGGATGCCAAAGATGGTTTTATAGGTGGATATGATTACGGCCAAAATGCCGGGACGGTACATGTAGGGGACCCCAACATTAACAAAACATCCAAATTATGGCAGTTCGGTCCCGGATTACAAGGTCAAAATGCAAGACGTAAACTTACCGATGATGGCAAAGCCTATGTGGAGCTGATGACCGGTACCTTTTCCAATAATCAACCGGATTACAGCTGGATTGCACCGCATTCTGTGAAGGATGCCAAAAATTATTGGTATCCCCTGCGCGATTTGGAGGTAGTTAAAAATTCGAACATCGATGCATCCCTAACCCTACAAATGCGGAATCCTAAAACTGCTTTTTACGGATTTAACACTACCAGGGCATACAAGAATGCCAAGGCGATACTAAAATACAATAACGAGATAGTAGCAGAAAACACTATTGATATAGATCCCGCCCATCCTTTTACTTCCACCTACAAATCCAGAAAGGCCTTGGATGAATACCAACTTCAGGTTTCGTTGATGGATAGTGATGGCAAGGAATTGATAGCCTATACCCCATACAAACCCAAAAATCCGGCATTGCCAAAAGAACAGGAAAAGGTTAAAAAACCGGAAGAATTGAAATCCGTAGATGATTTGTATCTCACTGGTAGGTTTGTGGAGCAATTCAATAGACCGGGAATGAACCCTGATGACTATTATTTGGCCGCCCTTAAAATGTCGCCCGATGATTACAGGGTAAATCTGGCCATGGGCATGCGCCGGACAAATCAGTTAAAATATGAAGAGGCCCTGCAATACCTTAAGAACGCGGCCGACAAATTGAAGATAAAATATTATCAGCCCAAGGAAGGGGAAATATATTATTATATGGCCCTGAACCAACTAAAATTGGGCCAAATCGAGGAGGCCTATCAAAATTTTGGGCGAGCTACTTGGTACTATCAGTGGTATTCTGCAGGCAACTACCAATTGGCACAGATGGAAACCAAAAAAGGGAATTTTGAAAAAGCCTTGGATTACATCAATAATGCCTATTCCACCAACAATAGGGATGGTAGGATCGTTGTTTTGTACAGTGCCATACTGCGCAAACTGGACAAGCCCGAAAAAGCCAAGGAATTGATATCTGAACTATTGGCCTATGATCCCATTGATTTTGCTGCCCTGTATGAAAAGGGACTATTGGAAGGCAATGCTATGTTGGATCAATGGCACAAGAATATGCAGGAGGTAGACAATAACTACTTGGAAATAGCTACCAATTACCTGAATGCAGGAATTTTGGACGATGGCATTGCCTTATTATCCTCCCTGAAAAATCCAACAAATCCATTAACCTATTACTATTTGGCATGGTTCCATACCCAAGCGGGGGATCAGGCCAAAGCCAAGGATATGCTATTAAAGGCTAAAAATACTTCCTTGGATTATTCCTTTCCCTACCGCAAGGAAACTGAAGAAGTGTTGGACAATGCCATAGCCCTGGACCCGCAAAACGTTGGTGCCTATTACCTAATGGGCAACCTGTTGTACGACAATCGTCCCGGAGACGCCATAAATGCATGGGAGAAGGCCGCAGCTATAGACAATAGTATCCCTATGATTTGGCGCAACCTGGCTTTTGGTGCTTTCTACCATGAAAAGGACGTAGATAAGGCCATAGAAAATTTAACCAAGGCTATTGGAGAGAAGAACGACATTCCACTTTGGTATGCCGAACTTTCGCAATATTACGATGCCTCCACGGCAGATTTTAGAAAGAATTTGGAGATTTTGCGCAACAATATAGATATCGTAAAAAAAGATGTTGCCGCACCCAAGACCTTGGTACATCTCTATAATTTGAACGGAGAGTACGACGAGGCCATAAACCTGCTCAACACCCACCATTTTAGAACATGGGAAGGTGGCCGATCTATCTATTGGAGGTATGTGGATGCACACACCCTAAAATCCATTCAGCTAATCAATGAAGGAAAATATGAAGATGCAATCACCCATTTGGAAGCCGCATTGCAATATCCCGAAAATTTGGAAGTGGGCAAACCCTCCGATGACGAAAAAAATGCCTTGATCTATTATTATATGGGCTTGGCCTATGAAAAAATGAACAATTCCAAGGACGCCAAACTCAGCTACCAGAAAAGTGCCAATTCCAAAAACGGAAGGGGTATGGACGACCTACTTTATTTTCAGGGCAAGGCCAATGAAAAGTTGGGCAATACGGATACAGCCAATGAATTGTTCAAAAATCTAATTGCCATAGGTAAGGAACAACGGGAAAAGGGATCGGACAATTCGTTGATTGCCGTAGAAGAAGGTTCTGTGGGGAACAGCAAGGCCATCTCCAACTCGTATTATTTGGAAGCCCTTGGCAATAAAGGTTTGGGACAAGAGGACGAAGCCAAAAAACTATTGGAAACCGCACTGGAAACCTATAAGAACAATCTCTGGGCACAAATAATGACAAAAGAATAAGGTTTATGGCATTCAGTTTGAAAGGAACCGGGAAATTCGTCGCTATAACATCCCTTTTGATGGGAAGTACTTTGGGTACCGCCCAATCCGAAAAAAAACTTTCCCTGGGGGAACAACCCATTTTTAAGGTTAACAAAACCCAGGGACCTATTACCGTGGATGGAAAAATGAATGAGGAAATCTGGCAAAAAACGGAAGCTAGAAAAATTGATTATTTCTATAAAGTTGAAAAAGAGGACGACGCCCAAGAAACCACTTATAGAATGCTTTGGGACGACCAAAACCTTTATGCTTTTTTTGAGTGTAAGGACAAATACATCACTGCCCGTGAAACCGCAAGGGACGGGCAGCCGTATTTTGACGATTGTGCCGAGATATTCATTATTCCCGCTGCCGATAGTTTGGATACGCACTTTGGATTTGAACTTAACCTCTTCAAGGCTTCGAACGACTTTATTTATTTCAACGGTTTCTTTGACGGGAAGGATGCCGTACTTAAAACGTTTAACCCCGATTTTGAGGTTGAAGTTACCGTTGATGGTACCATAAACGACAATTCCGATATTGATAAAGGTTGGACCATGGAGTTTAAAATCCCCCTTGCCGTATTTAGCGCCTTGGGAGAAATAGTCCCTGTAAGCAATGGCAATAAATGGGCTTTCTTGGCCATCCGTCAAGACCGAAATGATGCCGAGGGCGACAGAAGATCTACCTCCACAATTTTCCCTATTTATGATATTTCCAAAAACGTACACCAAGCCAATAGATTTGGATTGATGGAATTTGTAGAAAAATAAACCCCAGTGATTATTCTGGGGCTATTATTAGCTTTTAGAGACCAAGACCACCCAGTCCTGGTCTTTTTCTTTTGGTGGCATGCCCAAGGACTTTTTACCGCTCCCTGAGATGGTCTTGACCTTTCCTTTCTGTAAGGCACCGCCCTTTCTTGGATTGTACCATTGCAGTTCGTATGCTACTTTGTCATTGCCCAAATCCAAACTGGATTCCCCTCCGTTTTTGAGATAGACTACATAAATGCTCCCTGGCTTTGCCAAAACATAGTCGCCTTCAGAGGAAATAAGGGCATCCATGGATTCCATTTCCCAAACCGGAATTTGGTTGTTATTAAAAAATTCCAAGCACCATCGACCCTGGTCCCAGAAAAGATCTCTAGATCTAAAATCCTGACAACTTAGGTCGGAGTGTGGATGTTTGTAACCAAAATACCATTCCGTACCCCAGGCCCCGGCCATCATAGCACCCCATAGACCATTCTTTCTGGCATCATTATGCTGTGGATCTTCGGCATCGGTAATAAGTGCATGTTGGGCATCGCCAGGTTCATCGCAGGCCACGGCCCAAATTTTCCCCGCCTCCTTGGAATCGTTCAAAATTCTCAAGACTGATTTGTGCACATTTCTAAAATCTTCCTTATTGGTCTGTAGGGAAGCTCCCGTGAACTTGGAATTAGTTCCATAGAGACCATCAAACCAATCGCCATTATGGATTACAATATGATGTTTGTACTGATCGATACTGGAAATGTATTCGGCCAAACGTAAACGTTCCGCAACATCAATTGGAAAAGTGGGAGGCGTAACGGTCCAGTCGCCTGTTTCCTCTGCCAAGTTCCAATTCAGGGCCAAATGATGACCAAAACGAGCAACAAGTTCACGATAGTACAATTTGGTATATAGCCCTGTTCCGCCATTATCCAATAAGCCTTGATTTTCGTGTTCCAGGGTCTTAAAATGAAGAAACATTCCCAATTTATCGGCATGCTCAAAAAGCACTTCCCATTGATCAAGCTTAGAGGTATCGAAACGATCATAGGTATCATAATCCACATAGGGAAATACGTTTTGATCATCACCTGCAATATTCATGGTAAGAAAGGAAAATGCATTCATTCCCTTTGAAGCCAGGTAATTGATAGCTCCTATCAACTCCTTCCCTTTTCCGTTATTCCATGTAGGGTCTCCCTCCTTCCAATCCTGGCGATGCGCCTCCCAGGTCTTAACAAGCTCGTCTTTATGACCGTCGTTTTTGAAGGTACCATCAAACTGATCATAGGCCAATAGGTTTTCCGGGGCATCGGATCCGCATTTTAAAAAGTATTCTCCCGTTCCGGCAAATTTAAGATAGCGTTCGCCAACATAATCCAATCTACCTTTGCTCCTAAAATCCCTCCCCGATTTATCGGATTGGGCAATAGTAAACTTACCCGATGCCCCATCCATAAAGGCAGCACTTTCCAATTTCCCAGAAGTACGTACGGCAGCCCATTTTCCCTTTTTAAAATCGACCTCATAGCTCCACTCCCCAGTTTCATCAGGAGCAAAATGAACCTTCCAAATATTGCCTGTTGTACTCCCCGTGTTCCCTGCATCGCCATCGGCTGCATAATATCCCGGTATTAGGTAAGCTTTTCCCGTAGTAGCGTGCTTAAAAACTACGTTCAACCGATAATTCAAAAAAGGATTTTCCTCCGCGGATTCTGAGGTATTGGGCCCTTCGAATTCCAGACTTAACTTGTGCCATTTTTTTAGTTCCCCAGATACTTTTTGTGCCATTACGGTTCCTTGAACAAAAAATACTAATAAACTGCTCAGGAGTAGGATAGATTTAATCGATTTCATAAGTGATGGTTATGTCATTTTAATTTAGCAATTCAATATAAGTATAATAAACACCGAAGGTTTCATTACTCTAAAAAAAGTGTTTCGAGTATATAAAAGCCTTAGTTTATCCCAAGCCATTGGCATAGGCCACGACCACGATTCCTACAATCATACAACCAAGACCTCCATATAACATATTGCGCGCCTTTGGGGAGGCACTTATCCACTCCTTGGTAACAATACCGCTAACTATGGCCGTGGCCACCGATGCCGTATTAAAAATAGCATAGCCTACCGTATTTCCGGAGGCGCCCAATTTAAAAGCTGCATAGGCAAAAAGAGCCGATGCCGCATAATGGAACACCGCCATGATAAGGATAAGCAATACATTTTTTCCGAATGCAGGAGTCTTAAATTCCCCCCAGGCTTTTTTGGCGTTCAACTGCCATAGAAAATAAGCGGTCATTACAACACCCCCACTGATAAAAATAGGGAACATAACGGCCACTGCCGTTATCCAATCCGCGTTACCCTGGGCTGTACTGGCCTCATGTAAATAAGGTCTGCCCACAGCATTGGCATAACTGAATCCAGTTGCAAGCAGCCCTCCAACAACGGCGATCATAATACCGGTAGTCATAGATCCTTTACCCGACAATACTTCACCATTTTGGTGTTCCGCTTCATTCTTTTCACGCAGGAGTCCAGCCCTACCGTTTAATATTACACCCAAAAGCACAATAAGGATACCTACCATTATAAAAGTGAGTACATCTGCAGGAGGCAGTCCGTCTTCTATAAAGGGCAGCAAGGAACCTACCAATATTATAGTTCCAATGAAAATGGAAAAACCCAAGGAAAGTCCAATATGGTTTATGGCCTTGCTCCACATCATGACCCCTATGCCCCAAAGGAAGCTGGTAAGTCCCATTTTAATCCAAATATCCATGGGCATGTTAGCAAAAATTTCGGAAAAACCATCTATCAGGCCAATTGAAGCAATTATGGGTACCACGAACATGGTCAATAAAAAGAAAAGGCTCCAAGTGTTCTCATATTTGAATCCCTTGGTAAATTTCTCGGGAAGGGCGTATAGGCCCAACATTAATCCGGCAAAAACTGCCAATAATACTCCTTCGGTCATAATTTAATATTTAGGTTGTTTAATATTCTATGTTTTTACCAATTGAATTTGAAAATGGTCGTACTTTCATAATTCTCTCCTTTTTTCAAAATACTTTTAGGTGAATTCGGGATATTGGGACCGTTGGGATAACGGTGCGTTTCACAACAGAATCCGCGGTATTTCCCATATTGAAGTCCATTTTCCCGTTTTAGGGCATCTGAGGTATATTTCCCGGTGTATAAAAGCATTCCCGGTTCCGAAGTCGATATTTCCAAGGAACGGCCGCTTATAGGTTCATGTATTTCGGCTACCTTGTCCAGTTTAAAGCCTTTCTCTTCGAAAAGATAAAAGTGCTCAAATCCACCACCCATAGCCTTGTGTACATGGCCAATCTCTTGGGCGGACCTCAAATCATCGGGTTCTCCTGCTAAAGCGGTATTGGCTCCCGTTGCTGCCCCTGTTTCGTCCCAAACCTGTTTTTTATCAGAGAACAGCTGTACCGAATGCCCTTCTACAGTATTGGAAAACCCCGTTAGATTGAAATAAGTGTGGTTGGTTATTGTGAACGGGGTATCTGCATCAGTAGTTGCATAGTATTCAATTTTCAGTGCATTGTCTTTGGTCAATGTGAAATTGACTTTTACCTTAACATTCCCGGGAAAACCTTCTTCCATATCTTTGGACAACAAGTTCATGGAAACTCCCACCGAACCATTCTCCTTAAAAGGCCCGGTCGACCATATTTTCTTGTCGAATCCTTTGATACCGCCGTGGAGATTGTTATTGCCTGCGTTCTGCGCCAACTTGTAATCCACTCCGTTCAAAGTAAACTTGGCATCCTTGATTTGTGAACAATAACGCCCTACGGTACCCCCAAAATAGGGTGAGTTGGCTTTGTACGCCTCGGAGAAATAACTTTCCAGGGTATCAAAACCACAGGCAATTTCTGTTTTTACACCATCTTTGTCCGGAATTTGAATAGAGGTAATTGTTGCCCCATAATTCATGATTTTAACTTCAACGCCATTATCATTCTTAAGCGTAAAAAGCTCAATAATCCCGTCTTCAATTTCTCCAAAATAACTTTTTAATGTGCTCATTTTTTATATTTTTATTCCTGTTAGGGCCGATGTATTTCCAAAAAAACAACTCCGGTTCCAAGGTAACCGGAATCAACCGCTCGGTGAGTTTGGTCCTATATCCCTTAAAAAGGACTGGTACAACCTAATCAGGATCAATCCCAGTTTTCTACAAATGCGACTCCATATAACAGTTGGATTTACTGGTTACATTCACCATCAATTATTTCTTGCCGTATTGGATTATACAAATTACCTTCAACCTTTATCAAACAATTCGAACTACTTAAAAGGGGCCTCAATCCGCAAAAATTAGACAGTTCATCATTCTTCTCTATTTCGACAACTTTCGCCGAACTTAATGTTGAAAAATCATCAAGGTCTTTTAGTTTAGGATTATACGAGAGATAAAGTGAATCAATTTCCATAAGATTTGTAAATCCATCAAGATTTTCAAGAACATCATTATCTTCAATTACAACGTAACCGGCATTGGTTAGGTTTTCGAAACCACCAACATTGGTCAAAGCCTTATTGTCCGTTATATAAAATTGACCGGGTTTGTTAAAGTTTTTTAAACCATCCAAATTGTCGATCTCCCAATGCCCGGTAATTTGGATAGAGGCGTTCTCCACAAAAGATATATTGCTCAGCCCAGCCAGGTTTTTGAGTGCAATATTCTCGAATAATAATAGCCGAGTTATTGTAATGGGCTTTTCCATTCCTGCCAAACTTTGAAGCCCATGATTTGATTGAAACCAAATTCCTTCGCTTATTAGCGAAAGATTGGCAAGACCTTGCAAACTTGTTAAGGAATGATTCCGCGTTAGAGCAAAATCCCCATTTATTGATGTCAAGTTTTTTAGATCAACTAAGCTGCTCAGTTTCTGATTTTCAGAAAACGCTAAATTTCCCACGGTTACAAGGTTGTTCAAGCCCTTTAAGGTGGTAATGGAAGTGTGTTCAATAGATAAGCCACCTTTAATCGACTCTAATGAAAGTAACGGACTAAGGTCGGTAATCTGAGAATTGTCCTCGATCCCTTCCAAGGTAAGGTTTCCTTCGATTTGAACATATTCATTTTCCCCAAAGGATTCCAACTCCTCTTGGGTGTTGATGATTACATCGCCAAAATGAATTTTTTCATCAGTATTTCCATCTTTATTACAACCAATTAGGAACAAAAATAAAAGTCCCATAAAAATTGAATCCGATTTCATAAAATCAATGTCTTTCCATTAGTTTCACAATTTGCCAAAACATTGCTACTTGCGTTCCACTTAATCATGGTCTTTTCATCCATCACCAAGAGGTGCTTCTCACCTTGATCATAATACCCGGATAATGTCCAGAGGTCATCATTCGTGGAACATTTGAGTATAACAGATTCAATTCAACCTATGTTTTTATAATTATTGGTCCTATATTTAATTCTGCTTATACGGTCCTAGTTTTTTCCAATCGAATTCAACACCAATTCCTGGGACATTTGGTGCAACCGCCCTGTAATTTTCAACTACCAATGGTCTGGTGGTATATTCGTC
Source organism: Arenibacter palladensis (assembly GCF_900129275.1). Classification (GTDB taxonomy): domain Bacteria; phylum Bacteroidota; class Bacteroidia; order Flavobacteriales; family Flavobacteriaceae; genus Arenibacter; species Arenibacter palladensis. The sequence goes on from NZ_FQUX01000008.1 coordinate 98,334, forward strand.
TATAGGAAAACTGTGCACTTCCAGCCATCCAGAATTAGGCTGGGCGGAAACCAAACTTACATGCAGCTCCTGCATCCCGTGCGAACAGGCCGGTATATCATATTTATCGGCCAATCGAGCCGCTTTGAGCCAGCCCGTAACCCCACCGCAGTTGGAAGCATCGGGTTGAATAAATGACAATTCCGATTGTTCCATGGCGTATTCAAATTCATGGATGGTATGTAAATTTTCTCCCATGGCCAAAGGGAAACCAGTACTTTCCACAATTTCGGCATATCCGAAGTAATTATCAGGAATTATGGGTTCCTCGAACCAATGAATATTGTATTGTTTAAAGCCCTCTATGGCCTTAATCGCTTTTTCCACCGTCATGGAATAATTGGCATCTACCATAAAAGTAATATCCGGACCAATAAATTCCCGTACCGCCTTGATGCGTTCCAGATCTTCCTCGAGATTCTCCCTACCTATTTTGATCTTTACGGCATTAAACCCCCTGTCCAAATACCCCTGCATGTTCTTGAGGAGCTTCTCTATAGGAAATTGCAGATCTATACCACCACAATAGGCCTTACAGGTATTTCCGGCACCACCGGCCATTTTCCAAAGCGGCTTTCCTGCTCTTTTACATTTAATATCCCATAGTGCAATGTCTATGGTAGAAATGGCAAAGGATGCAATGCCCCCGCGACCTACATAATGGATATGCCATTCCATAAAATCGTAGATACCGTCTATATCCGAGCCGATCCTACCGATCAAAGCCGGTGCCAAATCGTGCTCTACCATTGCCTTAATGGCGTGCCCCCCCTTACCTCCGGTATAGGTATAACCCGTTCCATGAGTTCCGTCGTCCAAGGTTATTGTTGTGGTCACTAGTTCAAAATGCGTATGGTCCCCGTGTTTGGCATCGTTCATCACCTCGGGAAGTGCCACCTTGAAAAGCTTGCAATCTATATTTTTAATCTTTGCTTCCATTATGCTTTATGTCTTATGTAAAATGTCTTTTTCTCCAAATATTGCTCAAATCCGTACTTACCATCCTCTCCTCCGGAACCACTAAGCTTATAGCCGTTATGGAAGCCTTGGTGCTGCTCGCCATGACCGCGATTTACATATATCTCCCCGTATTCCAGTTCGTCATTGCACTTCATAATGGTATTCATGTCATTGGTAAATACCATGGCCGCTAGACCATATTCGCAATCGTTGGCATAGCCAATTACTTCTTCAAATGTCTTGAACTTTAATACTGGCAGAATAGGCCCGAAAGACTCTTCGTGCACAATGGTCATATTTTGGGTAACCCCCGTAAGCACAGTAGGTTCAAACCAATACCCCTTGGAAAATTCTCCTTCGGTGAGGCGTTTTCCCCCAGTGGCTATAGTGGCTCCTTCCTTTACACTTACACTTACCAGATGTTCCATATGTTCCAATTCGGACTTGTTTACCTTAGGCCCCATATCCGTATCATCAAGCATAGGATCGCCCACCTTCAAGGCCTTTGTCTTGGCAATGAACTTATCCATAAACCGGTCATAAATACCTTCATGAACATACATGCGTTCATTACAGGTACAAACTTGGCCACAGTTATCAAAACGGGAATGAAGGGCTGCGTCTACCGCGGCATCTATATCGGCGTCTTCAAAAACTATAAAAGGGGCTTTCCCTCCCAATTCCAATTGTACATGGGTCAGGTTTTGAGCTGCATTTCGTGCAATTTGTTGGCCTACCGGGGTGGACCCGGTCATGGTTACCATTTTGGTAATAGGACTTCCTACCAAAGCATTTCCCATAGCTCTTCCCGGACCTGTAAGAATATTGATTACTCCATTGGGTATGCCCACTTTTTGGGCAAGATTCCCCAATTCCAGTGTTGCCAAAGGAGTTTCCGAGGTTGGTTTAAGTACAATGGTATTTCCGGCCACAAGGGCCGGTCCTAATTTACGTCCTGCCAAGGCCAAGGGAAAGTTCCATGCGGTAATGGCGACAACTACCCCTCTAGGTACCTTTTGTATCCATATTTGCTCGTTGGCATTATCGGATGGAACAATATCCCCTTCTATCCTTCTAGCTCCCTCACAGGCATATTCTATAAAGGAGGCCGTAACGGCTACTTCCATTCTGGCCACTTTTAACAATTTGCCCTGTTCCTTGACCAAAAGTTCTGCCAGAAATTCGGCATCGGCCTTTATTTCATCGGCCAATTTGTACAACAGTTCAGCGCGGCTACGGGCAGGAAGTTTTTTCCAGGATTTTTGTGCTTTTTCGGCCGCTTTCAAGGCTTGCTCTGCCTCCTCCACCGTTCCGTTTTGTACCCTGGCAATTACCTCTTCCGTTGATGGGCTTACTATATCTATGGTTTCTCCAGAAGTGGAGGTGACCCATTTTCCGTCAATAAACAACTGGTATTCCTTAATTTTTGACATTTTTTATTATTTTTTCTGATTTTACTTTTCTAGAACTGTCCATACGTTCTGCGGCAAGTCCTTCATATTTTCGTTCCAATTGCCAGAGCGGTCTCTCTAGCGTTAATTCCCAATTGAAGAGCATTTTATACATTTCCCTAACCTTGTCCGGATAGGTTGGCCAACTCTTCCAAATGGGGTGTCCTAAATTCTTTGCTGTACGGAAAGCCAAATTCAACATAACTCGCATCATCGTCCAATATTAGAGCTATATTGATTTTGTCCTGCACAGTTGGTATTTATGGAACCTATACAATACTGGCCTGCATAAAAACTATAATGCCCTTACCTACTGACTTGATTATTTGGTCCACCGTAATCTATCAATGTTTTTTTTAGCGCCCCATCCAGCCACCATCTACCAATAATACACTTCCGTTCATATAAGAAGCGGCTTCCGAGCACAAAAAGACAACGGGGCCTGCAAAATCTTCGGGGTTACCCCATCTTCCTGCCGGTATTCTTGCAAGTATAGAGGCAGAGCGGTCGGGATCATTACGTAGTGCCTCGGTATTGTCCGTGCTGATATAACCAGGTGCAATGGCATTTACATTGACACCTTTGGCAGCCCATTCATTGGCAAAAGCCATGGTCATTTGTCCAATAGCGCCTTTACTGGCAGCATATCCTGGCACTGTAATTCCTCCTTGAAACGTTAGTAGCGAAGCGGTAAACACGATCTTTCCTGAACCTCTGTCTACCATCTCTTTTCCTATTTCACGTGTAAGTATGAATTGTGCGGTTTGGTTAACCTCTATTACTTTATCCCAATACTCATCCGAATGCTCCACAGCAGGAGCCCGTAAAATTGTTCCAGCATTGTTTATTAGAATATCAATTATAGGAAAATCGGATTTTACCTCTTTGATAAAGGCATAAAGGGATTCTCTGTCGCCTAGGTCGCAGCTGTACCCTTTAAAATTTCGTCCAACGGCCCTTACCGCCCTTTCGACCGCACTTCCAGATTTTTCCAGAGTGGCACTAACACCAATGATGTCAGCGCCTGCTTCGGCCAGTCCTATGGCCATTGCCTTTCCTATTCCACGTTTACATCCTGTGACCAAAGCGGTCTTGCCTTCAAGGCTAAATTTGTTCAATATGCTCATTACAGTTTTATTGTAGTTTGATTCTAGTATTCAATAATTTATATTGGCTATTTTGCGTACTCTATGTAAGCTTCGAAGCGCTTAATATAATCCCAACCATTTTTATGATCAAAACAAAGACCCCATTCCAAGGCAGCAGTTGGACTTTTCTCCGTATCGAGAAATCTTGTAAGTCCTGCTGCATGTGGAGGTTTGGTCCGACCACCGATGTGCGATTTTATTTCAAAATTAATTCCATCTGGGGACCATTGTATTGTATTATTTTCCGGTCCGTCCGATGTTAACATGGCAGATATTCCTCCTTGATATGGCCAAACACAAACTTCATGTCCGCTATTCGTAATGGGGTTATATGGCGACTTTTTATAAGGTCCTTCCGGCTTATCGGCTATGGCAACACCCCATTTAATTTCCCTTCCACCTAGATAATGTTCCTCGCCCATTCGCTCTCCTTTGTAATAAAGGTAAAATTTGTTCCTGTAGAACAGCAAACAGGGATCATGGACTTTTTGGCTATCAAAATCACCCTTTTCCACTACTTTGAACCTATTGTCTTCCTCTCCCAACCATTTACCATTATCTGCCGGTTCCAATATAGGGGCATCCAATTTTTTCCAAGGTCCCAAAGGTGAATCAGCAATAGCCATTCCCACCTTATTTTTCACTCTATTGGCATATGGAGCTTTAACTACCTGATATACTAGGTAATACTTGCCGTTATGGGCCAATACTTCCGGTGTAAAAACGGCCCGGTCGTCATAAGATCCCTCAGGACCTCTCCCAACAGCCAAACCTTCATCCTTCCAAGTAATTCCGTCCGTGGAGCTGGCGCACCAAACTTCGGAAAGGTCCCAGGGAAAAACTTTTTTGGTAGGGTCTCCCGTATGAAAGCCATGGCTCTTTCCAATGCTCTTGGTATAATAAGTGTAATAGGTACCATCTACCAAAATAACGGCACTGGGATCTCTTCGAATAACCCCATCCTCAAATTCAAAAACACCTTTTATATCCTGTTGCCTAAATTTTGTCCACCATTCAACACCCTTATCATAGCGCATCTCAATAGCTCTTTTGGAAGCTGCGCTTAGGCTGTCCTTGTTCGAAATACCCAAAACCTTAACGAGGTCTTCGTTTACGGCAACTGGTATTTCCGTAGTCCCTTCTTTTATACTAGGCTTCTTTTCCGAGCATGCGAAACACCCCATAAGCAGTATTAAGGGCAAAAATGTGATTCTTTTCATTGTAATTAGGTATTCAGGATGTTATCTTGACATTGTTATGGACAGCAATGCGCTGTGTTGAATTTTATAACTGACAGTTCATTAATACTTTCATTCCATCCGGATTGTTATCTATGCCTTCAAAAACTTTTTGAATGTTACTTAGTGGTTGTACGTCTGTTATCATCTGCGTAAAAGGCAATTTATTGGCAGTTACCAGAGTAATTGCCTTTTCATAATCTTCCTTTTCATAGACCCTGGCCCCTATTAATTTCAATTCCTTCCAAAAGAACTTAAATAGGTCTATCTCCTTTTTCTGACCGTGTATGGCCACCATAACAATTCTGCCCCTAATACCTGCAACCTCCGTCATTACATCCAATGCCGGCTGTACTCCGGCTACTTCGAAAACTACATCTGCACGCCGGCCTTCGGTTTGTTCCTTTACATATTCTATAAGATCCAACTTGGTAGGGTTTACTGCATTTAATCCAAGTTCTTTGGCTTTGGCTATACGCTTTTCATTTACTTCGGATACTATTACCTGTGCACCGGCCTCCTTAGCTACCATGGCCACCAAAAGGCCTATAGGGCCTCCTCCAAGTACCACAGCAGTTTCCCCGGCCTGTAGTCCGCTCATGCGCACATCGTGTACAGCAACGGATAATGGTTCCACCAAAGCGGCCAATTTTAAATCGGTTTCCGACTTCAATTTGTGCAGGGTAAAAGCCGGGACATTCCAATATTGCTGCATGGAACCTGGGCTATCTATACCAATGAATTTCAGATCTTCACAAATATGGTTAAATCCCTTATCACTGGGCTTGACTCCTCTATCGTCCAAAGGACGAACTACTACCTTATCGCCCATTGAATATCCGGTTACGCCTTCACCAATGGCATCTATGGTCCCGGACATCTCATGCCCAATAGTCAAGGGCATTTTCACCCTTTTATCCATCATGCCATGATAAATATGCACATCCGTCCCACATACTCCGGAATAGGCTACTTTTATTCTTACTTCACCCTTTACAGGCTGTTCTATTTCCTTTTCAATTACAGAGAAGGTCTTGTTTCCTTTGTAAACTGTTGCTTTCATTTAAATTGCTTTCTAATTTTATTTCGTTTCACCTTTGGCTGTATGGGAAGTTTTTCTTTCCGATGAAAAGCGCATGATGCTTTGATAATCTCCATTATTGTAAATATGTGAAAGTCCCCATCTCAGAATTTCAGTAGGTTCTTTTTCATTATCGGCAGTACGGTTAAGTCCTATGGCATGAGGGGCTCCCTTTATCGAGGCCTTTATGTCGAAGTTGATACCATCGGGAGCCCATTGTATGGTGTTCTTCTCCGGACCATCGGTCGTAATCAAAGCCGCTATACCTCCGTTATAGGGCCAAACGCAGATTTCGTGACCGCTATTGCTTATTGGGTTGTAGGGTGACTTTATATACGGCCCTTTTGGATTATCGGCAATGGCGACGCCATGGCGAATTTGTCTTCCTCCAAAGGTGATTTCTTCACCCATTTGTTCTCCCTTGTAATACAGATAGAATTTTCCCTTATATGGTAAAATACATGGATCGTGTACTTTGTGGCTGTCGAAATCGCCTTTCTTTTCAACCAGGAAACGGTTTTGCTCCTCCCCTTTCCAAATACCATTATCCGCAGGACTTAAAATAGGTTCTTTACTTTTTGTCCAAGGACCATTGGGGGAATTGGACCAAGCCAGTCCCACCTGGTTTTTTACCCGAACATTATAAGGCGATTTTACAGTCTGATAACACAAATAGTACATGCCTTCATGCTCCATAATTTCTACTGTAAACACCGAACGGTCGTCATACTCTCCCTTGTCCCCTCTAGGAACGGCCAAGCCCTCCTCTTTCCATGTCCAACCATCCTCGGAAGTAGCATACCATATATCACAGCGATCCCAGGGAAACACTTTATCATTTTCTATATCACCACCAAAACCTTGGGTAGGCCCGGTACTTTTAGAGTACCAAACATAATATTTACCATCTACCTTGATCATAGCACTGGGATCGCGCCTAACCACTCCTTCCTCATAGGCTAAATCTCCCTTTAAAGGTTGTAAATCACTGAATTCTATAAACCAGTCATTACCCAGATCCTGTGGCCACTGTAGCGCTCTTTTGGAGGCGGCGCTAAGGTGATTCCTATCGGTTATACCCAAATAGTCCAATTGTTGATCCGAAATTTCAGTAGATGGATCAAGACCAGAACCATTTTCACCTTCCATGTTTTTTTCCGATTTGGAACTACATGACGAAATCATAATTAAGAGTAACATAAGTAATGCATTTGTGTTTGTTTTCATTGGTTGTCTTATTTAGATTAACCTAATAATTAAGAAAATTCTAGATCTTAATTAAAGTCTAAATTTAGTCCAATGAACAATAAATACACTTAAATGCAACTAGACAAAAACTGTACAACACCCTATTTGCAAGCTTTCCCCGCTACAACAAGAAAGAAATCCTATAATTCCGCTATAAAGTCTTCCAAATTAGCACTTCTTGGCAATCCCATCTTTTTACGTAACCTGTAGCGCGTAGTATGTACCGATTCTACAGAAATACCGAGTAGCCTAGCCATATCCTTACTCGATAAATTCAGTTTTATCAAAGCACATATCCTATGATCACTTTGGGTCAACTGGGGATAGTTGGCCGTTAAGTTTTGATAAAAACTTTCGTTCACGTCCGTAAATCTCAACTTAAATTCCTGCCAGTTACTTACACTACTAACGGATATGGATCTAATAAAGCTATTGAGTTCCTTTTCATCTACTTTGCCCTGGTTCCCCTTGATTTTATCTTTTAACTCACCAAAAAGCTCATCCTTTTCTACAAGCTGAAGAGCGGAAGTAGCAAGTTCTTTGTTCTTAAGCTCCAACAGTTCCTTAGCCTTTTTTATTTCCAGCTCCTTGTTTCGTCGGATTAATTCCTTCTCTGCCTTATGCTTGGATCGAAGATATTTTACGTAAATCAACCCCACAATTATCAAAAAAATGATTCCAACCAAAAGTATGGTACGCTGCAAAAATGATATTTTATCGGCTTGTTCCAATTGCTCCAAGCGCTGTTGTTGGATTATCTTCAGCTGCCTTTCCTGTTCCAAGCGAAATTGATCCTTTATCTCCAAAAGTGGACGGTTAATTTCACTTCTACTATCAAAAAATTGGGCATCCAGCACCTTGGCCATATTTAAATTTTCATAAGCTTTTTCGAAGTTTCCCTTATCCAAATACAGGCAGGAAAGCCTTTCATAAATCAAGGGGGAAAAATCTATATGGCTATTATATTTAGAAGATATTTCCAAGGCCTCGATATATTTCTGCTCGCCCTCCTTACTTCTGCCCAAGGACGATAGTATGTCTCCCCAATAGGTATATACCAGTACCAAATATGAGGGTCTATTTTCCTTAAACCATGGCTCTATATTTTGCATTATTAATAGAGCTTCATTGTTTTTATCTTCTTTGGAAAGAATAAATGCCTTTTCAAAATCCAAATATTGTTTGTTCAACTGGCTGACTCTACCAGTATTAAAGACCGTAAAGCAACTATCCAAATATATATTCGCCATTTTTGGGTCATCCAATTCTCTATATGTAGCACAGATCAAATAATAATCTTCGACCAGACTTGAATTTGGAAGAATACCATTCTCTACGAGATTCTTTTTTATTTTAAGTGATGTATTTAGATAATTAAAGGCCTCATCCTTTCTTTTGAAAAAGCTGGACAGTCTACCCAAATAACCATATATTTTGGCCCTCAGAACTTCATTTCCTATGTCATCCGCCAAGAAAAGAGCATGCCATAAGGTGTCATAAGACTTGGCATAGTTTACTTGTTGACCATAGATATATGGCATCTCCAATAAGGCATTGATCGCTAACAAAGTATCTCCATAGACCAAAGCTTGATCGTGCACTTCTTGTAACACGATTAGAGCTTTCTCTGGATTTTGATATCTTATTTTCTTAGCATTGGAGAGAGTAGCGTTTAGATTATTGTTTGAGGTATCCACGGCTTTCTCTTGGGATTGTACCCAAAAGGTATAAAGTAATATTATAACCAATAGAAAACGGCAGCTAGTCTTTCTTTTTTTAATTGTCATTAATTAATTTTTCCGATCATCAACTTTAAACAGATCCTGACGATCGTTGTTATTGGCAATGAATATTAATTGGTAAGGATCCGCCTTTACGGCAACCATATTACGTACATCCTTGTCGGCAAAAAATCCTGTGTTTTTCGAAGGAACAAATTTGAACTCTCCCATGCCTTTTCCCTTTAAAAAAACACCTACACCGGCATCGGCCCTAGTAGTTTCCACTTCTGATTGATAATTGTTGCCGGCCATCAACAAATCCTTTGATCCATCCCCATCAAAATCATCGTACAATATACTATTTATAGGGGATTGCTGTACTTCATATGAAAAAGGCTGGAAAGAAAAGCCGGTTGCACCATTGTTGACAAAGATACCGGAGCGTAGTTCGGTAGCAGAATAATGCAGTGCCGATTCCAATCCCTTTCCAACTATTCCTTTCAAATCCTTGTTCGCAAAATCAGTATAAGTTGGAATTTTTTGCGCCAAATGTGGTAACTGTTGGGTCATACAGGATTTTCCCCTTACAGGTACCTCTTTGCCATTATATTCCTTGGCCAAAATTACATCCTCTATACCATTAAAATCGAAATCGGATGTATAGATTTGGAAGGGTTCCTCCTCAGAGGCGTGAAACTTGGAATTCAGTCCCAAGTTACCTGCCACAATATCCTGATCCCCATCCCCGTCAATATCAGTTACCAAAATCCTGTTCCACCAGCCTTTGGAGGTTAAAAGAGTTTTATACTCCTCGGTTCTTTCCAACTTATTCCCACGGTTCAAAAATACCTCTATTCCCATCCATTCACCTGTAACAACCAAATCCGTTTTACCGTCGCCATCAATATCGGCCCATTTTGCATCGGTGACCATGCCTATATTTTCGAGCTCAGGTGCCAATTCCTTGGTTTCTATACTAAAGTTTCCATTGTTATTAATTAGTAAATAACTTACGGCAGGATACGGATAACGTCCCGGAACCACACGGCCACCAACGAACAGGTCCATATCCCCATCCTTGTCATAATCATTGGCAATTACAATGGATCCTGCTGAAAGCATCTCGGGCAAACCGTTGGAATTGGTAAAATTTCCTTTCCCATCATTGAGATACAGCCTATCCTGCAGAGGCTTTAAGTCATTATAGAATTCGTAGCTTCCACTAACTACATAGAGGTCTTGATCGCCATCGTTATCGGCATCAAAAAAAGTAGCTCCTATATCTTCGAATAATTTATCCTTTTCAAACGTGGCCATGGACTTTTTCGAGAAACTACCGGAATGTCCAAGTAACAATTGCCCGGCTTCTCCCTTGCCTCCACCAACAAAGATATCTTCCGATCCATCCCCATCCACATCCGCTTTGGCCAATGCCGGTCCCAGTTGGGAAAGCTTATGTGGTAATAAAATCTGCAAATCGTAATCATTAAAATAGGGGTCTATATGCCTTATATCAGTTTCTATTCTGGTGAAAATGGGATTATCCGAACTACTATTTTCTGTGGTTCTTTCGACGGCCGATCCGTAGTTAATACTTAAGGTTTGATTGGCATTTACATTATCAAGCACCTGAACTTTACCGTCTGGCCAGATTACAACCATTTTGTCGACGGAATTGTTTTCGTCCAAACCAAAATACAGGGTATTGGGAACGGCAGACAAAAAACCTCGCGTAGGGGTTACTTGCCTGGTCTGCATTGTACCATCATGAAGGTACAGATTAACAATTGTTCCCAAACCAAATGTATTATTACCGGCCTTCACCAAGTTTAATTTAAGGAAGTTTTTCCCTTGAGACTCTATTGTGCCATTTTTTAAGAAGGTGGCCTTGTCATTGATATTATTGATGACAATATCCAAATCACCATCGTTGTCAAAATCAGCATAAGCCGCACCATTGGAAAAAGTGGCAACCGGATCTACCCATTTTTCAGAAACATCTTCAAAGGTTCTGTTGCCCTTATTCCTAAAGAAAAAATTATTGAGCTTTTGCTGTGGCAGCATTTGCGCAAATTTTAAAAAATCCTCAGCCGTTGGTTTTCTTCCATTGGCCCTAAGGGTTGCCAAGATTTCGTTATTCTTGTCCCGATCTATCACGTCTCGATACACTCCATTTGTGACAAAAACATCATTGAAACCATCAAGGTCAAAATCTGCCGACAACAATGCCCAACTCCAATCCGTATTGGCAATTCCAGACATATTACCAATTTCACTAAACGTGCCGTTTCCATTATTCAGCTGCAACATATTGTGCATATATTGGTAGTGATATCCCTTTTCTACCATTAACTCGAATTGATCGATGGAAGTCATGGCCATAGTGGTCTTGGATCTTACGTAATCCTGTGGATTCATGTCCAAAGTCATTAAATCCATGAGACCATCGTTATCAATATCGGCCATATCGCTGCCCATACTATTGAAAGACATATGCTTAAATAGTTTGTCCCTGGATTCCGTAAATGTACCGTCACCATTGTTGAGATAGGCCAGATCTGGAACATTAAAATCATTACAGACATAAACATCAGGCCAGCCATCATTATTTAAATCACCTACTTGTGGATTCAGTCCAAAACCAATATCATACAACAAACCTGCCTTTTTGGAAACATCTATAAAATGGCCGGAACCATCATTTTGATACAAGCGGTCGCTCCCCAATAATTCCAAGGTCTTAGGGTCACTTTGCACTTTATCCAAATCCAACACTTGTGTCCTACTGGTTATATCAGGGGTATTGGAGACATAAACATCCAAATCATTATCTTTATCATAATCGAAGAAAGTGGCCTGTATGGTACGATTGGCATCGGCCAGACCTAGTTCTTCCGCCTTTTCCGTAAAGGTAAGGTCGCCATTATTTATATAAAGTAAATTTTTGAATTTACCATTCTCAGCCTTCCACCCTCCCCGGGAAACATATATATCCAAAAAACCGTCTGCATTAACATCCGCCATGGTGACACCAGTATTGAAACCTGGCAAGTTTTTTATTCCCGCTTGTTCCGTAATATCCTTAAATTTCAGATCGCCTTGATTTAGAAATAACTTATCACCAGATGAGTTTGAGGTAAAATAAACATCGTCCAATCCGTCATTATTAAGATCTCCAACTGCCACACCTCCTCCTATGTAGGTATACATGTATTGATAGTAATTGGATTCCAAGGTTTCCTCTAAGGTATTTACAAAATCGAGCCCGGTTTCACTGGCTGGCATTGAAGTAAATAAATATTCATTTTGAACTATATCCTTAGCATTTTCTTCTTTCTTTTTTGAAGTATCGCAGGAGAGGAATCCTAAAAGAAATGCCAAAATTACAATTAGCGAAATTCGCCTTCCGATGTACAAAAACTGGTCATAAAATATCATAAACATAAATTGAAAATAACAAACGGCTTGTGCAATACAAAATACGAAGTTTATCTATAAAAATACCATCTACCGTAAGATTTTATTGAGATAAAACGCGATGATAATTAAATAGATAAGAGTTTACAAACCAATTAATAATGAAGCCTTTATACGGACTATTTTCCAAGAGCATTCAATTATCGTCATAATATTCCTGTCGGTTTTAAATTAGCTCAAAAATCTACTCTCTTTTGGTTAAAAGGAGACTTTATTTATTTGTAGCTAAGTAGAAAATAACTAGCTTAGTCCATATGCTAAAAAGAAGTAATCCGATATCGAATTGTTGAAAAATGAAACATAAAAAACGAGTTTTAAAAATTGTTATTTCGATTCTCATCGTAGCTGTTTCCTGTCCATTTTTGGCACACTACTATTTAAAAAACAGCTGGGATAGTTTTATGACAGAAAAGGAGTTAACAGAATATGTAACCAAGTTAAAATACGCTGAGGAATTACCGGATAGATTCTATGAATTGTACGAGGAGGAAAATCCCAATATTTTATCCTATAATTTAAATAGACAAATAAGAAATGGACTGTTTTCGGGTAAATTTACCAAAAGCCCAAGTCTTTTGGCTGCCATGATTTCTGAAATTAGTAGACAAGATAATGACAGTACAAAAATTTCCAACCGTAAGGCTTACTCCTTAGCTTGGAAATTAGAGGAAGAAACTACTCAAAAGGAATGCCTTAATTGGGTAATGGAGAATTACAAATTTGACCTTTATATCCACGGAATTAGTGAGGTTGCCAATTTTTACTTCAGAAAAGGTGTGTGGGAACTCAATGACCGGGAATTAAGGGATGTCATTGCTTTGATGAAAAAACCCAGTATAGTTTATGTTCCCGATAGATCCAATGAGGATCTACATTGAGATAATTAGTTTGTTTTATTCTCCAATTTTACCCAAGAAATATTCTCTTTATCCGAGATATTGGACTCCTCCGGACCAGCCTTAAAATTAAATGAACCAATAAACACATCCAAATCTCCATCCTTGTCATAATCGGACACGTCCAAAGTTTGCCATCTAAAATCAGGAAGTGCATTAATATATTTTGGTTTAAATTTTAATTCTCCTTCATTCATCAACAACTGAACACTTTTGAACTTTGGATCGGTAAAATCACCAAAATTGGAAATGGTTAGAATATCGGTGTCCCCATCCATATCAAAATCCTCCACCCTTATTTTGCTAATGCCGTGAATAGGCATAAAAAATCCTTCTGTAAATTCTTTTTCTCCCTTATTAATCAAGACCCTAATTCCGTGGTAATTTTTAAGTACCGTGGACAAATCTGAATTATCACCATTGCCAATAATAATATCCTTAAGTCCATCACCGTTCATATCCTTTAATTGAAAGTCCACTGCTCCGAAAGCCGGTTGAAATTGGATTACTTTCTTGCCATTTAAGATATTATTGTCATAATCCCAAATCATAATCATTTCATGTTCCTGGGCAAACAGGACTACGATCTCATCATCTGCATCTGAATCCATATTGGTTAATTCCACCTTTATAGCACCGGACATAGGTTGAAGTACTTTTTTGTTATAGCTGCCATTGCCCAAATTTTCATACCATGAGAAATCCCCCACATTATTACCATAATTACAAACCAGGACATCGTCATATCCATCTACATTGAAATCATGGATCAAAAAATCTACAGGCCTAATTAATCCCTCTATAGCATTGGTCCCAATTCTTAATCTCCCGCTTGCCTCATCTGAAGGATTTATATGGCCAATGGTCAATAGGTAATCCAAAGAATCCTTTATTATAATTTTCACGGGGGGACTTTCCAGTTTTTCCACATTTAATACATCCCCGTTGAGATCCAGAGTTAGCAATTTAGAGTTGCTACCATTCCCTAAAAATAACTTTCCACTTTGTTCATTATAAGAGGTCATGCTAATTAGTGGAAAGGAGTCAAGTTGAAAAATATATGACTCAAATAAGGTACTAGCCTCATAATCTTGAATATTGTTTTTAGGGATGCTGTTTTCGGATCGATTAAGGTAAAAATGAACTATCCTATCCCAATCTTCCTGACTCAAAAGTGGCTCTAAGTTTTGAGTTGATTCAGAATTGCCATAAGCATAAATAGGACCATGGGACATTCCCATTTTTAATCCCATATTCGGTAATATTTTTTCGCCCCAAACCCTTCTGGGCAGAATGCCAGGTTCAGGGAACATATGGCAAGAGCCACAATGAATTTTAGCTAGACTTTCCCCTGCTGCATGCTTATTCTCTTTTGCACATTGTATTGAAAGTGATAACAACCCTAGACCAAAAATAATTTGGGTTTTGAGACTTATTCTTTTGTATTTATTTGGATTTAGCATCAATATTGTTGAATTGATATGTGTCAACAGTGGTCCAATCTTTGTTTTTTGACTATTTTTATGTATCCACGCCCGTTGTTTAAGGAGCATAATTATGTACATACATTACACTTACCCATTGGGTCTTATTGTTTCCCAGCGTAAAAGATAACATATTAACTACACCTATGACTAAAAAATAGTTCTATAATGCAGAACTTAAAATTGCCTTGTCAAATACACCTTCACAATTAAATGATAACTCGGGCGCCAAGGAGGGCTAATAAAAAACACAACGGCAAAATCTCTGAAGAAATTTAACCGCTGTGTTCTTGCTAACTCAAAACTAACTACTATAATCTATCTTCTAATTGCCTAGATTAGGATTTTTTTCAATTTCTTGTTGTGGTATGGGGGCGTAATAATTGTCTGTTCCCAATGAACCTAGAATTGGATTTTGGGCCGTGGTCAACGGTTTCGGAGAACCAACACCATTTTCGTCATATTCCGTACCTATAGAAACCCTCGGGTTTCTATTGCCCAAGGCCTCTTGAACCTTTTCTTTACGTACCAAATCGTTCCAGCGGATAAACTCGCCCGCAAATTCCCATTTTCGTTCAGTAAAGGCCAAATCCTGGATAGAACCATCCCCTACCGTCAGGTCACTCGGAGCTGGGGTATTAGTTGGCAATCCTTCTGCACGTCTATGTACCATGTTGAGCGCTTCCCAAGCGTCTGCACCTGCTGTGCCAGCCTCCCCAGAAGCCTCGGCATAAATTAATAGTACCTCGGCATACCTCATATACAAATCACTACGAAGGGTTTGAAATTGTGCCCAATCCCCATCGGCCAAATCACCCACAATCTTTCTTAATATAGGATTTTGCTGATCTTTGAACTCTTCCCAACGAAGTATTCTGGTAGGACTGTTTAAATTAATGGCACCATCATCACCTACTGGCAACTCGGCATAATAAGTAGCATCCTTTCTAGCCCCATCAGGCATATCCTCAAAAAAACGGATTTCAGCAAATGTTTCCTGCCAACCGTTAAGACCTGGATCGGATGGTAAACCCAATTTTCCCATTTTACGGTTGGTTAGGTTGCCAGCGGAATTGCTATATGCAATGGTAAACACACCTTCCTGGGTAAATCTTCCTGCTAGGGACCATAATTTGGCCAAGTCAGGTTCCAGTCCGAAACCATGTGATGCGGCATTATCGATAACAGTTTTAGCACTTGATGCTGCTTGGGCGTATTTACTGGCATCCTTTAACGGAAAACCGGCCCAGTCCATATATAATCGTGCCAAAAAAGCTCTTGCAGTTCCTTTACTTGGCCTAGTAGAACCAACATTGGTACTAACTGGCAATCGCGATTCAGCTTCCAAGAGATCACTCTCTATTTGTTGAAAAACCTCTACTTGTGAAGCTAAGCTTGGTTGCTGAAATGGATCTACTTCCAAAACCAGAGGAATTCTTCCGTGTATGCGCATTAAATGATTGAACATAATTGCTCTTAAGAAATAAGTTTCACCTACCAATCTTTCTTGTTTTGTAGGATCAGGATCCGGCAAAGTTTGTCCCTCCACACTTTGTAATACGGTATTGGCTGCACGAATCATCTCGTACACTCCATTCCAGTTGGTAAGTGTTCTAGAATTTTCAGGGGTCACGAATCTTTGGTCATATTCCCTAAAATCGGCCTTATTACTGGCGACGTGAGTGGTAATATCATCTCCCGACCAACCATTTACATAAAAGGTAGACATCCAGGCAGCTTTGTTCAACTTGCCATAAATACCGGTAACTCCAAGCTCCAATTGGGGCATAGAACTATAGGTCACAACTTGCGACTGGGAACCGGCAGGATTTTCCTCAAGATCAAACTGCTCACAACTATTGAAACCCAATGCTATAGCTACAATGCTAAAGAGCCCCAAAAGTTCTTTAAATGATTTATAAATTTTTATTGTTTTCATATTTTCCATGTATTTTTCTATTAGCATTTTTTTAGAATCCAACTTTTACTCCCAAAGTATAAGTTCTTGGGTTAGGATAGGCTCCTACGTTAATTCCTGGAGCAACGTCTTCATTCCCTTGATCCCCTCTTCTTGAGGACAATTCTGGATCATATCCACTATAATCGGTAATCAAGAAAAGGTTTTGCCCACCAACATACAACTTAAGTGTTGTATTGGACAGCCCTGCAAAATCTTTAAAAGTATACCCAATATTTAGATTGCTCAATCTTACAAAATCACCTTTCTCTATGTACCTAGAAGAATTGAACAACTGCACTGTAGCAGGGATGTCAGTTTCGTTACTTGGCGTCCATTGATTAACCTGATCTGCGGCCATAAAACTCCTTGAATCACCAGCGCCACCGGTAATCCCAGCTTGCATTAAATTATAGATATCGAAGCCATGGGAACCGTTCAAGAATATATTTATATCCCAATTTTTATATGAAATGGTATTATTGAAACCCCAAGTGAGCGTTGGTGTACCATTACCAATGGCACCAAAAACAATTTCGCCATTTTCATCCCTTAAATATTTAGCATCACCTGGTTTTTTACCAAAGGCTGCTGCTGCGGAAGCTTCGGAACTTTTCCATGTACCCAAAAAGGTAGCTCCATTAAGTTGTCCCAATGGCTCGCCCAATTGAATAATATTGACCACCCTAGCCTGTCCTCCTGGAGCTTGGTACTGACCGTCGATCTGTTCAAGCCCATCGAATAATTGAGTAACCTTATTCTTAACATGTGACACTGCCAAGTTTGAATTCCAGTTTAAATTTTTAGTTTGGATAATATCATATCCCAAAGCTACATCGAAACCAAAATTTTCAACTTCACCAACGTTCTTATTTACATTTCCACCACCATTGGTCCCCGAAACCGGTACATTTAATAATAAATCGGAAGTTACTTTTTTATAGCCATCCACGCTAAAACTACCTCTACCCGAATTAAATCCTAAATCTATACCCACGTTGGTCTGACTTGTAGTTTCCCAAGTAAGGTCTTCATTGGCAAAACTGGTAATGAAAGTACCTGGAGATGGTGCACCTCCTGTATATGCATAAATATTGTTACCTAAGTTGGCATAGGTGCCATAAGTACCAACACCCTGGTTACCTACCTGACCCCAACCGGCCCTAAGCTTTAAGTTGTTAATATAACCAGAATTATTCCTAGGGTTAATTATACTGTAACCCGCTGCAACCGAAGGAAAGAACCCCCATTTTTTACCCGGTCTAAATACCGATGTTCCATCATAACGCCCTGTTGCCGTAATTGATAAATTATCATCAAGTATGTACTCTGCACGTAACATAAAAGAGGACAACTCTCTTTCTCCAAAATTATTACCTATAGAAAAACCTGAAGCCGTTTCCGCAAAATAAAAACCGTTTGGCAAGAGAAGGTTATCTGCATTATAATTATTACTAATATTTTTTGAATTGGAATATTCTTGTACCCCAGTCAATTTTAAATCATGTATTTCACTAAATACCTTTTGCCAAGTAAATATGTTACTCAATTGATATGCCGTGTATTTATTAGTACTAAAATTGGCATCAGGGGTGTCGTCCGCCCCTTCAACGGCATAGCGTTGAACATTATAATTATTGACCTGGGCTCCAACAACCATGGTATAACTAAAATTATCGGTAAACTGATAAGTAGTGTTCAACGTAGCACTAAATCTCTCATCCACATCACTCGCCTGAGTTTCGTTCAATGTTAGAACCGGATTCAGGTTCAAGGAGGCAATACCTCTCAATGACCTTCTATTATATAATCCGTTGGCATCATAAATTGGAGTAGTCGGATCCCAAGTATTGGCTTTGTACATTAAACTACCTTGACCGTTCCCCAAAGCCTCGAAGTTATTTTTCTTTTCTCCTCTAGTCCCAAATATATTAAGACCAACCCTTAATTTATCACTAATTTGAGCATCTAAATTAGATCTTAGTGACAATTGCTGATATCCTGTATTAATAACTATACCTTCTTCATCCCTATAATTTCCAGACAGGAAATAACGTAGTTTCCCTTCGGAACCACTTGCAGAAATTTGTAAATTCTTACTTACAGCTGTCCTCAAAATTTCATCCTGATAGTTAGTTCCTCCATTAGCTTCCAAATCAGCAATTTCGGCATCCGTGAAGGTCGGATTTTGACCGATACTCAATTTTCTAATATTTTCTATTCTCGCAAACTCACCAACATTATCGGCCAGAGTTGGAAGTAGATCGGGAACTTGGGAAATAGCTGTAAAATAGTCTACATTAATTTTTCCTCTTCCAGAACCTTTTTTAGTAGAAACAAGAATTACACCATTGGAACCCCTTACCCCATAAATTGCAGTTGCCGAAGCATCTTTCAATACATCCATAGAGGCGATGTCATTTGGATTAAGTGTACTTAGATCACCTCCCAATACACCATCTATAACAACCAGCGGGTCGTTATTCCCAGTAATGGAATTAACACCTCTAATACGCACTTTTATACCGGCACCCGGAGCTCCGTTGGCTTTTGCCACGGTAACACCCGCGGCTCTACCTTGTAAAGCCTCATCCACCCTCGTTAAAGGTTGGTTTGCAAAAGACTCCGAACTAACCCTTGCTACGGCCCCAGTAACATCCTTTTTCTTTGCCGTACCATATCCTATTACAACCACCTCATCCAACAACTGTTGATCAAGTTCCATATTAACATTTATGGTTGTTTTTGAACCTACCACAATATTCTGTGTAGTATAACCTACATAAGAAATCACCAATTCATCTGTTGGCGAAGCTTCAATACTATAATTACCGTCAAAGTCGGTCACCACTCCAGTGGTAGTACCTTTGATTACAATATTGGCCCCAGGTATAGGCTGGCCAAGTTCATCAACAATGGTACCCGTAATGGTCTGTTGGGCGTTAGCCTGCTGAAAACCCATTAATGCAAGAAATATTCCCGCCAGGAAACATTTTCCCACAAATTCGAAAAGTTGTTTTTTCATAATCATTAAAGTTTAGTTAAAATTGAGTTTACTGGTTAATTTTTTATTTACTTCGCAAGAGGTTAAATCTTTTTAATTACTCCCTAATACAATGGTTTATTAATTTAACCTTCGATCGTTGAAGTCTTACACATTGTGAATTTGGCAGTCCATTATTAGTAAAATTGCTTATTCATTAATTTTATGGTGGGGATTTTTGCTTGTCCTTAATTTTGACGTTGGAAAACTAATGATTCTATATTTTTGATTGCCAAATAGGCACTAGACAAAAACTAGACAAGTTCAAAAAACCTGGTTTATCCGTTTAAATAAGGACATTTCCATTAATTTCTAGCTTGGTTTTAAGTATTCAAAAACTGTTAGAAATTTGTCTTTACCAATTTTATTTTGAGGGAACAAACAAAGGTTCCTAAATTTTCCTTAACAAATAGCAACAAATGGTTCCATGTCTATAACATATGGTTTTATGTGCTTTTGAAGATGTTGCCATACTACAAATTAACCGTCAAAAATAAATCTTGGCATAACTTTGTTTTGATAGTTACATGTTATCCAATTTAACTTGGTAAAGAAATTAATTTGATTAAAGAGTGTATTGCCAAATATTATCCGTCGATTGCACTATTTTACCCAATGTTGAATTGAATAGGAAAATATGAAGGGAACACAATATAAAATAATGCTTGCCCTTAAAATAGATTCAATATAGTTATGGGCCCAACATTCTAGTTAACCATAGCTATTATTCCAAAATTAGGAAATCCAGTTCGGGTGGTACTGGTCAGTTTTAATAAAACCAACTCTAGTAACAAACCTAAATTATATCCCAAAGCCCGTAATAAATTCGGTAGGGTAGAAAAATCGATGTCGATTTATTGATATACAACTCCAACCAATTTATCAGCCTAGATAACAAAAAAGCCATCCAAAAATTATTGGATGGCCTTTGAACTAACTCAACTAAAACTAATCATATACTCTATGCCCATCCACTATGGACAAGTAAAATCTATTACCATTACAGTTTCAAAGGTTGATCAATAACCATCATTTTGAACCATGGATGGAGCCTTTTCCACTTCGGAAGCAGGAATTGGCAAATAGTATTGACGCTCAAACCAAGGTCTATTCACTACGGTGTACTCTTGATTGGACACAGTGCCATCTGCAGCCATGGTCCATTTAAGTCCCTTGACATCAAACCCTAAATGATCTTCATTCATCCAACGTCTTTCGTCGAAGAAATTATGTCCCTCAAATGCAAGCTCCACGCGTCTTTCCCGTTTTATGTCCTCCAGCAATTCGGCTCCAGAAGAGGTAATTGCAGGTTGAAGGGCCCTTGTGGACACCTTACTGACAAATTGCCTAGCAATGTCTTCTTGTCCCAAATGATATTGCGCTTCGGCATAGTTTAAATAAACTTCGGCCAAGCGATAAAGAATATAGGGACGATTGGGGGATACATCGGTTAACCCCACACTTTCATCCTGAAATTTCCTGATATTATATCCAGTCTTGGAAGAATGTCCTGTATTGCCCAAACCTTGTGGAGAATCCAAACCATGCGGTTGAGCATCTACATCCTCGGACAAATAATATTGGATATCTCGACCTCTGAATTGAGCCCCGTTATAGTTAAGGTCTGCATAATAGCGTAATTCCCTATTCTCATTGGGATTGGCTGGATCATACCCCCCTTCGGAAGTGCTGGTCCCATCCGCCATATTGTATAATAGGGCAAAATTATGGGTTGGTGAGGACAATGCCCATCCACCATAGCCGCTTGGTGCCTGAGTCTGATTCCATAGGGAATTGGCATCAGTCCCAAAATCGTAATAAGCCGAACTAAAAGCCCTGGCAAAAAGAATATCCTGATTGGGCGATAAAAATAAATTATGATATTCGGTGGCATCCGCAACAGGGATCAAGTCCCGTGCCCCTACAATATCTATAATTGCTTTGGCCGCATCGGCTGCGTCTTGCCATTTAGTAGACTTACTATAATCATAAAGTGGTCCGTTAGGTGCTGTGCTCGGATCATGCAGTATGCTTGCCGCATATAGTAAAGTTCTGGACTTTACCGCGAGGGCAGATAATTTTGTAGCCCTTCCAAATTCACTGGCTGGCCTAGATTCCGGTAATATAGCCGCAGCCTCGTCCAATTCTCTTACAATAAAATCCACGCACTCCTCATAACTATTCCTAACCAAATCAAAATTATCATCCAATCCCAAAGCATTTTCTAAAATAGGCACTCCACCATAATACTTTATTAACTTGGTATAAATATTGGCCCTTAAAAATTTCATTTCCGCCTTAAGGAGATTTACCCTATCTGGATCCGTTTGCATTGCTTCTGAAGCATCTATTTTGTCCAGGAATTCATTGGCCGATCTTATATAACTCCAATAATTACTCCACTTTTCCCCTAGAACACCAACATTACTCGGAGTCCATCCCGCTCTTAGCCTAAGTTGATCCAAATCGTTGAAATTAAATCTAGCTTCAAAGGATCCAACTTCAATATTAAACCTTCTGGACCACCATTGAAACTTATTTAAGCCCCAGCTCTCAGTACTATTGTATACAGGATACACCAACCGTTCTACTTGATCGGGATCACTGTATATTAGATCTTCTGCGAAGGCATCGGATGCTTCAGTATCCAATACATCCTCACATCCCACGCCTACAACAAGCACCAGAATTGCCCATATATATGCTAATTTTAGATTTTTCATATCCTTATATTTTTTTATTATCTTCTTTCTATTGATTTCCATGATTAATTATTATGAAACTCCTTTAAAAACTAAAGTTAAGTCCCAAAGTATAGGTCTGTAAGGATGGATAAGTGCTTTGTCTAAAGTCATAATAACCATTTGCTTCGGGATCTAAACCTAATTTGGCAACATCCGAGAACATGGTAAGGATATTGTATCCTCTCAAAAACACTTTTAAATCTCCAATTTTGATATCTTCCTTTCTAAAGGTATATCCCAATTCCACTTGTTTTAATCTAACAAAGGAAGCATCGTGAAGCCATAGATCGGCTCCTTCAAAATTTTCTGCACTTCCACTTTGATTTGTACTATACTTATCTCCAGTATTAAAAGCCCTCGGATATCTAGCATTCCTGTTTTCCGGGGTCCATCTTTGATTATAAAGAAAATCCGGACGAGCACCAGGACGCTCAAAAAATATCAACATTTCAGCCTCGGCCTGACCTTGGAACAGAAAACTAAAGTCGAAATTTTTATAATTAAAGCCTCCGAAAACTCCAAACTGAATTTCTGGAACATTTGAAGAATATGCCCTGATTCTATCATTGGCATCAATTGAACCATTGCCATCGGTATCCAAATAAATGGGTTCGCCCTCTATAGTTCCCGACAACTTTACCGGAGTGGCATCTACCTGAGCCTGGTCACGAAATATCCCTGCAGTAGGATAAGTTACATAAGAATCCATGGAATGGCCTTCTCTTTTCCTCCATTCTGGAACATCTGCCGCTTCGGCCAAATAGACCACTTCATTCTTGGCTTGGGTAAAATTAGCTCCAAAATTATAACTAAAATTGTCATTGACCTGGTCTCTCCATCCCAACTCCAGTTCAAGACCAAAATTATCTACTTTTCCTATATTCTCGGCAGGCAAGGTAATACCTGCCGCATCTGGAATGGCGGCAGCTCTGGTTACCAAAATATCCTCCCTCTTTTGGTAGAAGTAATTGATATCCCCCGACAATTTATTATCGAACATCGTAAAATTAAGTCCTAAATTCTTCATGTAGGCTGTTTCCCATGTGATATTAGGGTTTGGAACGTTAGCACTTGTATAACCGTTATAACTAACCCCAGGCGAACCGAAAACAGCATAGTTTGGTTGTGGATTATTAGTGGGCCCACCATAATTATAGCGAGTCAAGTACTGAAATGGCGCTATACGATCATTACCCATTTTTGCCCATGAAGCCCTTAATTTAAGTGCATTTAACCATTCAACATTCTCCATAAAAGATTCTTGATTTATTGCCCAAGAACCGGCTATACTAGGAAAAGTACCAAATCTTTTTCCCGGTCCAAAGTTGCTGGAACCGTCATGGCGAATTGTAAAATCGATAAAATATTTTTTCTTGTAATCGTATGAAAAGGAACCAAAATAATTTAGACGTCCCCATTCTTGGGATTCACCATAGGATTGTTGCCCGTCATCACTTCCCGCAAATAATTCGGAATGGTCGTCCGTAGGAAATCCTCTGCGCTCAGCCCAAAAGTTACGCTGATTAGATGTGGACTGTTCAATACCGGCAAAACTACTGATCGAATGATTATCCCCTAAGACTTTGGAATAATATATGGTGGCATTGAGCAACAGCTCATCATATTTCCAAAAACTTTCACGTAGCGTTCGTTGGCGGCCTTGCCCTTGAGCGAAACCTTGAGATGGAATATATTCACCAGACCCTTCTTGAAAAGTATAAACCGTCCAAGGTGTATACCAAGATTTAATATCATTGTTCATTCTTGTTACACCTGCAAAACCTTTGGCCCTTAAACCATCAATTAAATTATCCAACCTCCAATCGAAGGAAAATTTACCGCGAAGCTCATTATCAATTCTTTTGTTAAAACCTGACTCATTGGTAGACATAATATAAGGGTTCGCACCATTTTCTCCGCCCCAGCCAGGTAATCCGTTGGGATATATACCTACTTCTGTAGGCTCATTCGTATTAATTCTACTATATATTTCACCCTCACTTACCCCTGGCTGATTTCTATCACCAAATCTACCGGATAAGTCTACTCCAAGGGTAAAATTATCAGTTAGGTTAATGTCTATATTGGAACGCACCTGTTTTTGCTTAAAATTCAAATCTCCTGAATGGTACATCCCCACCTGCTCTACGAAATCACCACTCACAAAATAGTTTACGTGTTCACTGCCACCCGAAATAGAAAGTGAATTCCTGGATTCCGGTGAAGATTTGGCAAATGTAAGATCGGCCCAATCTGTATTCGGATAATTGATAGGGTCCGTGCCCGAAGCGTAATTATTAATATCTTCCTGGGTAAAAGGTAGAGGGGTGCCATTTCTTTCCGCTATTTCATTGTTATAAATTGCATATTCCTCTGATGACATTAAATCTGGAGTGGCAGAAAAACTGGATACGTTGTAAGATGAGCTAAAGTTAACACTAGGCTTCCCAGACTTACCTCTTTTAGTGGTAATCAAGATAACTCCATTAGCTGCCCTAGCCCCATAAATGGCGGCAGCCCCATCTTTTAGGACCGTCAAGGATTCGATGTCCTGCGGAGCTAAATGCGAAAAACTGCTAGCCGTAATACCATCTATAAGAATAAGTGGAGAGTTATTATTTAAGGTCGACTTACCCCTTATCAAAAGCGTAATATCATTTCCATCAGTGGAACCTGGTAATCCTCCCCTATCCGAAATAATTAAACCCGGCACTCTACCTGAAAGTGATTTGGCCAAATCCTTATTCCCTGCCTTTTCTATCTCTTCCGAGCTTACGGTACTTACAGAACCCGTTAGCTCTCCCTTTTTTCTTGTAGTATAGCCTAACACAACTACTTCATCCAACTCCGAAGTGTCCTCAGTTAAAGTTACATTCAATTCCGTATTGGAGCCAACAGGAACTTCCTGTGATTTATATCCTAAATAAGAAAATACCAATACGGCAGCATTGTCGGCAACCTCTATGCTATAATTTCCATCAAAATCAGTAGTAGTACCTTGTGAAGTACCTTTTATAACAATACTTACACCTGGTAAGGGTCCCAAGGCATCCGAAACGGAACCGGTAATTGTTTGTTGTAAGCCCTTATAATCTAGATTTTCACCAACCTCTATATAGCTATAATTACTTACTGAATTGTTTGCATTTGTGGTAAGTGTCAATAAAAAAACTGCCGTTAATTTAAAAAGGTGAAACTTTTTAATTGGTGAGCCTTTGCCCCCTACATTGGTTAACCATTTAATTTTCATAAATTTGATTTAGTTAGAGTTAAACATACCCCACGCCAATGGGGTTTTACTTTACCTCATGCTGTGCATGAATTTTCTGGAGGGTGTTATCGCACTCTCCTTTTTTTTTGAAATGTCCTATATCTTAGAACAAACAGGATATTATTCCTTTTACACAAGAAAAACGTGTAGCTTATTATTATCTAGGCCTATTGCCAATTTGATAATTTTCAACATCCTTCTACAAAGAAAAAGCAAAAAAAGGGGGTGTTATTTGCAAAACTTAACATTAGGTAGCACTATTTTACCTCATTTGAGTTCTATATTCTCAAGAAGAATAAATTGGATAATATAATCTGTGATCCCAATATTGGGACATTAATAGGTAAGTATCAAATGAGTTGGGGTTTATGGATGATAACACAATCAACCGCATGCTACCCTATTGTATACGGTAATTATCGGCACTTTGTTTTGGGTGGGTCTACTCCATTTGATCCGATCAATTTTTATACGGATGAGTAACCAATTTGGAAATTTCGAAGGTTTCATCATAACGAGGCATTCTTCCATCGTTCCAATATTCTTCGTCCTTAAGGGAGTAATACCATAGCGGCTTAACAAAACCTTTAGTCCATTTTTCGGTCTCCGCTACCATTTTTTCCAGAAGTTCAGGATATCTTCCACTTAAATTTTTCTTTTCACCAATGTCCTGCTTAATATTAAACAACCCCCAAGGCTCGTTGGCCATACGGGTTATCTTCCAATCACCTTGCCTACCCCCAACATCGGAATATCCTTCGCGGTAACGCAGGGAATAGATCATTTTATCCTTATAGGAATCTGTTCCCGCCAGCACATCGGCCATTATATCCTTGCCATCCAATTTCTTGTTACCGGAAACCTTGGTCTTTGCCAATTGCACAAAAGTGGGATATAGATCCAGTGCGGATACTGGAAAATCATAATGTTTTTTTCCGTCAATTTTTTTGGGCCAATGGAAAAACATAGGCACGCGGTAACCACCCTCCCAAGTATCTCCCTTGGTTCCCTTAAGCGGGTAATTATTGGCTCCATGATCGGTGTTCCCTCCATTGTCACTTAAGAATACAATTAGTGTATTCTCATATTGTTTGGTTTCTTTTAAATTCCTTACAATTTGACCAATACCACGATCTACGGCATAAACCATTGCGGCGTAAGTGCGTCTATCCTTATCCTTAATGTTAGCAAACTTTTTAAGGTCTTCGGCTTTCGCTTGAAGGGGGACGTGCGGTGCATTGTAAGCTAGATAGATAAAAAATGGTTTCTTCTTTTCCGCTGCTATTTTTATATCACGAATAGCCTCCCTGGAAAAAGCATCTGTTAGATATTCTGTTTCTTCAACATCCCGACCATTGTGTTCCAGTGGCTTTAGATAATCTCTAATATTCTTATTTCCTTTATTGAGCTGTTCTTGATATGTTTTATGATATTGTTCAGGGAAATATTCGTGCCCCCCGCCAAGGAATCCATAAAAATTGTTGAATCCTCTTTTGTTAGGGTGAAACTTAGGGGCTGCACCTAGGTGCCATTTACCAACAGCACTGGTATAATACCCCGCTTCCTGCAATATTTTGGACATATAGGTTTCTTCTATAGGAACCCCCATATTATCCGCATCTTCCTCACTACTATTTTGAAATAAATTATAGGCCGTGCCCGTGAAATGGGGATACCTACCCGTTAGGATTGCAGAGCGACTTGGTCCACAAAAGGGGTGGGCCACATAGGCTGAAGTGAAAATAGTACCACCATGGGCCAATTTATCCAATTCTGGCGTTTTAATATCCTTAGACCCGTTGAACCCAACATCGTTATATCCTAAATCATCACATAGAACGACTAAAATATTTGGTCTACTATCCTGTGCCATAACATAATTGGCCAGTAATAATGTTATCACCGCGAAGGGCAACTTTATATCTTTGAATTTAATCATTGTAACAATACTTGTTATTTAAAAGTTGAAACTAAAATCGCACAGCCAAATAAAATTAGGGCATTATCGCCAGATTTCCCTGCCAGCCTTTGTTGAACTGTGTTAAAAGTTCTCCCACTAAAACGGGATTGCCCGCTGCAATATTGATGGTTTCAGAAGGGTCTTTCTGGTGATCGTACAATTCAAAAAATATGGGATCTGCTTTAGGTTTAGTATAATCCTTCCACACCACAAACCTATAGTTGTTGGTACGCATGGCGTATCCCATAAGGCGGTTTTCGAATAATTCCCTATTCCAATTATCCCCTTGTTGAGCCTTAATGTCTTCTTCCTCTTCTTCTATTAAAGGTCCAAATGAAGTTTCCCGCATACCTTTGGATAGGGGATTGGCCGCCCATTCACGTAAAGCTGGTGTTGGAAATTGGCTAAAAACTGCCTTTTTCCAATCTCTACCTGGGTCCGAAAGTAACGGGGCGAAACTCTGTCCTTCAAGATGTGCTGGCAATGAAACGCCTGCCAAATCACATAAAGTCGGATACATATCTACCAGCTCCACCAAAGCATCGGTCTTCTTTCCGCGGATTGCGGCCGGCATATTTGGGGTGGAAATAATTAAGGGTACTCGTGTTGCTATCTCATAGTTGGTAGCCTTTCCCCAAATACCCATGTCTCCCAGGTGCCATCCATGATCGCTCCACAGTATTATGATGGTATTATCACGAACGCCTGCCTCGTCCAAAGCTGACAACATACGGCCAATCTGTGCATCTACATAGCTTACACAAGCTAGGTATGCATGTTTTAGGTTAAGGGCAAGTTCCTTTTCAATGGAGCCTTTTTTAGGAATATCGGCCCGTGCCCTTAATTCAAACGAGGCATGCAATCCCATGGTGGCTCCGTTTTTGGGTGCTTCTACATGCTCCGCCAATTGTATTTTATCTTCGTCGTACAGATCCCAATATTTCTTGGGGGCTACCCAATCTAGATGCGGTTTTTTCATGCCAAGGCCCAAAAAGAATGGTTTATCCGGATTCTTTTCGAGCATATCTTTCATGGTGGCAATGGCCAAATCGGTATTATGCCCGTCTTCATATTCATTATCCGGAAAATCAGCAAACTCATAGGCAGGTCCTTTTCCCAAACCATTTCTCAAGGCATTTTCACCGTACTTTGCTACCATGGCGGCAGCATTCTCTTTTTGCATTTTTTGGTTTTCCGCCAGCTTAAATCCAAAAGCGACTTTTGGATTAGCCATTGCTACAGGTTTTCTGCTCCAGGAAAGTTCGGCATCACCAAATTCCTTATTGTGATATATTTTTCCCGTGTATACCGTTTCATAGCCATTTGCCCAAAAGTGTTGCGGCAAAGTAATGATGTCCGGATTTTGCTCCCGAAAATAAGTGAAATTCTCAATTACCTGGATAGATTCTGGTCTAGCCCCTGTCATTAAACTAGCTCTTGATGGGCTACAAATAGCCTCCTGGCAATACGCATTGTTGAATAATAGTCCAGTAGCGGCCAGGGCATCTATATTGGGAGATATGGCAATATCCGAGCCGTAACAGCCCAATTCGGGACGCAGATCATCAATGGCTATAAAGAGTATATTGGGCCGTTTTTCTTCCTGAAGCACTCCTTTTGTCTCTTGCTTGGATTTGCAACTGGTTAATACTATTAAGAAAATTAAAAACTGTAGGAACCTAATCATGCTGCTTATCAAATTATATTACCTTCAAAATAAATCAAACTACACGGTATTATGTTAACACCATTTAACCCGATGTAACACTATTTTACCCAAAAACAAAGATTCCAAGTAATAACTAGATTGAAGATTAAAAAGCACGCTTGAATTGATATTCCATCAATACATTAAAAATTCAACTTTTAGCCTTAAGGCTTTGACGATATAGAATCAGTGTTCCATATTATGGGTATAAATACCGTCATTTCTGCTTGGCCCCTGTTGCTCCATGCAAAATAAGGTATGAGTCGGGTTTTATAGGGTTCAAATTTTGGCCTCCCGCTAGCTCTGTACATTCCTTCCCCCTTATCTACTCGTAGTAAAACCTCTGTCTCCAAAGTACAAATTCCGCCCAAAAAATCCGGATGATAGCTAACCTGCAGTTCTGAATCACCATTTAGGTATACGTCCAAAATGCTATTATCCGGTGGTAAATCTGGCGTTTCTATACAGTATACTATTGGCCCCCGCTTAACAGCGACTTGGTTCCTAACTTCCTCTATTCTTGGGTGACCTTCTACCAATCGCGCCGTCATGGGCATGTCCAAAGTAATTATATCACCCTTTTTCCAAACACGGGCTATCTTGGCGTAAGATCCGGATATTATCGGGATACCTATATCCTGTCCATTTAACAACAAGGTGGCATTCTCTACCCATACTGGTATTCTCAAGCAAATTTCAATAGCCGATTTCCTGCATTCTTCCACGGTAATTTTCACCAAACCTTTCCAAGGATACTCGGTATCTTGGGAAAGCTTAAAGGGCGATCCATCTGTTAATTTTGTATCCAACGAATTGCTACCATAAAGATTTACTGATATACCGTCTTCGGACAGGCTATATGCCCAATCCGAAACTGTGGCAATGGTTCGGACCAAGTTGGGTGGACAGCAAAAGCAGCTCAGATATGGTTCTCTATCCGGAGTTTCGGTTACGTTTTCATGAGCCTTATAATCCCTTGTATTATGAAGCATTCTCAATGGGTTGGCATAGAAGTATTCCTTACCTGCAACACTGATACCCGAAAGAGCACTATTATAAAGTACAAGCTCCATAATATCAGCGTATTTGGATTCCCCATGTATGCCCAACATCCTATAACTGAACATAGCATTACAAAGGTTGGCACAGGTTTCGTTGTATGCGGTCATATTGGGCATCATGTAAGCATCCAAAAAACCTTCCTCGATCATATCCCTGTTTGCCGACGCGCCGTAATGTGTTTGGCCAACGGCCCCCGTGACATACATTTTTTTATTGGTAACATTCTCCCATAGTCGATCAAGAGCATCTATCAATGCCTTTTCACCAGTTTCGGCATACACATCCGCTGCCCCTGCATAAAAATAAAGTGCTAGAACTGCGTGGCCAACAGCTTCGTTGGACTCCCGCAAAGGTGTACGCTCCTGCACCATATCCCCTATAGGATACCCTTCTGTAGTACTATGATGTTCTACTTTATATTTACCTCGATTATTAATGAACTTTTCGGCCAACTCCAAATATTTCCTGTCACCCACAGTTCTATAAAGCTCCACCAGCCCCATAATCTGTGTCTGATTAAAACCGAAGCGCCCATAGTGTTTGGTATCAGGCATAAAAATAATATAAAGCAAATCCGCATGCTTAATGGCTATATCCAAAAAATTCCTTTGCCCAGTAATCCGATAATGCACACAGGCACTTATTAACAAATGTCCGGTATTGTACATTTCATGGTACTTGCGGTTCTCGTATCTGTCTACCTCTGAGCGAAGCTGGATCTGGGTCTGTAAATAACCATCCTTTTCTTGGGCCCTGCTTATGATTCCTATATATTCATCCAATTCCTCCAATAGATTGGGGTTTTTGGTTTGACCATAAACATAGGTCTTGGCTTCCATAAATTTATAAAAGTCACCGTCATGCCAAAACATCCCTTTGTGTTCTCCCTGTTTCTCACCCGCGGCAATTTTGAAATTGTTCAACGCATGCCCAATATCTCCGCATAACACTTCTCCCATATAGGGCACCATTACCTCTTCGCATAATTTAAACTTGTCTGCCCAAAATCCCTTGGTCCATTTACAGTCTCCATAGTCCACATTTTTAAATTTAAGATTGGGACTGTGATTTTTGTCAAGATTTTGCTTCGCAACGGTTTGATCCAGATTCATAATAGTAATATCAGTACAATATGGTTATACTTAAATTATTTTTTTTGCAGTGCCAATTGAATTTCTTCAATGGTCATATTTTTAGTCTCCCTAAGGTAGCGATAAAGTATAATTAAGCCCACGGCCACCATAAGGGCATAAAAAAGAAATATGGCACTTCCTCCCATGGTAGCCAGTTGCCAAGGAAAAAACTGTTGTACCAGATAATTAGTAAGACTGGTAATTAAGGTGAAAAAAGGAATGGCGACCCCCCTAAGTGAAATAGGGAAAATTTCAGAGAATAAAACCCACATGATTGGACCTACTGAAAAATGAAAGGCCGCTATAAAACTTAACAGCCCAATAAGAATTAGGGTAGCGTTAAGTGTTGCTGCCTTTTGAATTAACAAACTGGAGTGTTCCCGGACATCCTTATCTCCAAGGCTTTCTTTTAATGCCTGTTTAAATTCAGTATCGCTCGTATATTCCTTGTCGGTCAAAACCAATAGCCTATTCCTATCGGGGATATCCGTCATTTCTAAAATTGCTTTTTCCGTAAGGGTATAGCGGGCAGTTTTAAAACCATAGGAGCACATTCCCAAACTGATAATGATCCAAACCATGCCCCAGATAATCATAGGCCGTCTTCCAACCTTATCTATTAACAATAGGGCCAATAGTGTAAATATAATACTGGTAAGACCAATCCAAATGGCCTGTACAAATGCGGCATCAGTACCAAGACCTAATTGTTCAAAAACCGTCGGAGCATAAAATAGTATGGCATTAATCCCTGTTGCCTGTTGTACAATGGCTATGGTTACGGCAATAATAAGTGTGGCCCGCATCGGCTTGGCAAATATCTCCTTCAGCTGTGTAACCATGGACCGGTTTTCACCCGTAAGCTCAAGACTTTTTTGTGTATCCTGTATATGTAATAGTATTTCTTCTTCCGGAACAATTCTTCGTAGATTCTTTTTTGCTTGGACTATATTACCTGTCATCACCAACCAAGAAGGGCTCTCAGGGATTAAAAACAGTAGCACCAACCAAATAAGTGCAGGAATAATTTCGGAGCCTAACATCCATCTCCAAGTATACTCGGTGAGGCCCCAATTGTCCACCCAAGCTGCACCGGAACCAGCGGCTTGCAGTATCAAATAATTGACAAAATATGCAGCAGAAAGGCCCACTACTATATTGATCTGCGTCATAGAAACCAATTTCCCCCTCCATTTTGCCGGTGCTATTTCTCCTATGTACATAGAAGCAAGTGAAATTGAACTAAAGGCCAATCCTCCAATAAAACGGGCTATTACCAATGCCCAAAAACTAGGTGCCAAAGCTGATGCCACTGCCGAAAAGAGATACAATACAGCAACAAACTGCAAGGTTATTTTTCGGCCCAAGCGATCACAAGCCCATCCTGCCAAGGGAAGGGCAAAAAGAACACCAAGTGCAGGTGCACTTACCGCGGTACCCAGTTGAAGTTCCGAAAGTCCAAACTCCTGGGTTATATAATTCACGGTACCCGAAATTACCGCAGCATCCAAGCCGAAAATAAAACCGCCCATGGCTACTATGGTCGCATATGTAAAAGCCTTACTTTGGTATGAACCCATTCCCTCCTTTTTAAAAAATTAAATTCAGATAAGCGTCACTATTGACCCCAGATCACTGGTAAGAAAACCGTCATTTCTCCTTGGCCCCTATTGCTCCAAGCATAATAGGGTATTAAATTGGTTTTGTATTTTTCAAATATTGGAGCTGATACCTCACGATACATACCTTCCAATTTGTCCTTCCTAATCAATATCTCTCCCTCCAAGGTTGTAACCCCACCTAAAAAATCGGGCCTATTGGTTGGGACCAACATTTTATTAGAGGACAAATACACAGAAGTAATATCGGTTTGTGATGGCAGATCCGCTGACTCGATACAATAAACGACCGGACCTCTTTTAACGGCCACTTGGTTGCGCACCTCCTCTATACGGGGATGCCCTTCCACAAATTTGGTTTCCATAGGCATATCCAACAATATTATATCCCCTGCAGTCCATTTACGTTCGATTTTGGCAAAATTACCGGGAATAATGTTATCGACGGATTGATTATTGACCGTAACTTTAGTTCCTTTAGCCCACTCTGGTATTCTTAAAAGCAACTCGTAAGGTGAATCTTTACATTCCTCTATGGTTATCTTAACAGTCCCGTTCCAGGGATAATCAGTTTCTTGTTTCAATTTAATTACGGTACCGTCCAATAGGTTCGTTTCTAACTTGTTGCCTCCGTAAAGGTTTACTGAAATACCATTTTCAGACTTGCTATAGGCCCATCCCGGGGATTGGGCAATTGTTCTCACCAAATTTGGCGGACAACAAAAACATTGAAGATAAGGTTGTCTCTCAGGAAACTCAACATTCATTTTATCATAATCCAGGGCACCTTCTATCTTGCGCAAGGGATTGGAATAGTAATAATGGGTGCCATCCAAGCTAATACCGGACAAACCGCTATTGTGCAGAACCAACTCCATAATATCTACATGTTTGGAATTCCCACTCAAGGTCAGCATTCTATGGTTGAACATGGAGTTACAGATATTGGCACAGGTCTCATTATAGGCCGTCATATTGGGCATCATATATTCGTCTATAAAGCCTTCCTCTATTTTATCCAATCTGGAAGACCTGCCATAATGTGTTTGACCAACAGCCCCTGTAACATACATTTTTTTCAAAGTCACATTCTCCCATAGTCGGTCAAGAGCATCTATTAACGCCTTTTCCCCAGTTTCTGCGTACACATCTGCCGCACCTGCGTAGTAGTACAATGCCAAAACAGCATGGCCCACTGCTTCGGTTTCCTCTCTCAAAGCTACCCTTTCCTGAACCATATCGCCTATGGGGTATCCCTTGGTAGTTTCATCGTCCTCTATTTTATAGGTTCCCCGCATATTAATAAACTGTTCTGCCAATTCCAGGTAACGCTTGTCCTTTGTGGTACGATATAGCTCTACCAAGCCCATAATCTGTGTCTGATTGAAACCAAATCTTTTCAAATGATCCGACTTGGGAGAAAAAAGGTCGTACAAATAATCGGCATGTTTTACAGCTATATCAAGAAAATTTGTTTTTCCCGTTACCCTGTTGTGAATACAGGCCGCAGTCATTAAGTGTCCACTATTATACAACTCGTGATACCTCCGGTTGGTAAACGGCTCAAGATCGTCCCTTATAATTATAGGAGTAGAAAGATAGCCGTCTTTTTGCTGTGCTTTGGCAATAACTTCTATGATCTCATCTAATTCCGCCACTATTTTCTCATCCTTGTTAATGGCGTAAATATAGGTAGAGGCCTCCATCCACTTATAGAAATCCCCATCATGCCACCAAAATCCTTTGTGTTCCCCTTCCTGAATCCCAGCAGCAATCTTAAAATTATTATATCCATGTCCAATATCTCCCTTTAAGATAGTTCCCATATGCGGAATCATAACTTCTTCCGCAATTTTCCATTTTTCGGCCCAAAATCCTTCCGTCCATCGGCAATCCCCAATATCAATACTTTTTAATTTAGCATGTGGGCTGTTTGCGTTGTTTATAATACCCTTTCCAGTATCGAGGGAGCTGGCATAATTTACTTTTGTTGATGATTCTGTCCTTAAAGAATCCGTATCAACTGTTTTTTCTTGACAAGAGAGGACCAAAAATAATCCAAGTAGGAAAATCGATATATTTTTCATTTTTTCACTTTATATTTAATTCTCATCATTTTTATGCCAATAAGCATCCATTCGGTCTATATCCGCTTTTTCGTAACTCTTCTTAAGCAGCCACCTCGGACGTTCAAGCGTGGCTTCCCAAGCAAACAGTTCTTTATACATCTGCTTAAACCTACCAGGTTCCGAAGCCGAAAGATCATTTAATTCCCTTTCATCATCCGGAAGATAAAAAAGCTGAGCAGGACGATCCGGGAAGCGCACCAATTTCCAGTCCCCTTTTCTCATGGCAGCCCGCGCATCCCGCTTCCAAAAAAGTACCTCATGGGGGCGTTCCGTTTTCTTTCCATTTACAAAAGGAACTATATCTACACCATCAATATCCTTTAAGTCGTGAACAGGACCCCCTGCTGCAAAATAAAAGGTAGGTAGAAGATCAAAGGTGCTAATTGGCTGGTCATAGGTGGTATTGGGTTTTAAATGTCCTGGCCACCTCATTAAGAACGGGACCCGTATACCACCTTCCAAATGAGTAGATTTTATACCACTTAAAGGGCTATTGTCAGATCCATTCTTATCTGAAGGTCCCCCATTGTCATTGGTAAAGACCACAATGGTATTCTCCGCTATACCCAACTCGGACAATTTATTCAATATTTTTCCGGCAGCCCGGTCTAAAGCCAAGGTCATTGCCGCCACTATTTTTCTATTGCCTGATAAACTAGGAAATTGATTTAAATCCTCCTCCGTGGCATCCATTGGCGTGTGGACGGCATTGAAGGAAAGAAAGGCGAAGAATGGTGTTTTCGACTTACTTTTTCTTTCAATAAAACTAAGGGATTCCTCGGCCAAGACATCGGTCAAATACCCAGTATGTTCTTCGAACAGACCAAAATTGCGCTCCATTTTATTAAGGGATTCGGTTGGCTCGGCTTCATAAGGAAAATAGTCGCGAGCACCTCCCCGAAAACCATAAAACTCATCAAAACCACGTTTCAAAGGATGAAAACGATCGGCTCCACCTAAATGCCATTTACCGTAGAAGGCTGTGGCATAGCCCTGTTTTTTTAAATAATCTGCCATGGTAACTTCTTCAACCGGAAGGCCCATTTCCGCACCATCAGCGGCCGATACCGCGCTCATAAACCCAGGAACGTTGTTTTCTTCATATCCAAATCTATATTGCGACTTTCCTGTAATTAGCCCTGCTCTAGAAGGGCCACAGGTAGGGTGTGTAACATAAGCCTGGGTAAAACGGACACCTTGTTTGGCCAATTTATCCAAATTAGGGGTTTTCATGACGGTACTGCCCTGAAAACCAAAATCGGCGTAACCGGCATCATCTGCAAACAACAACACTATATTCGGCTGTTCTTGGGCCACCCCAACTTGCAATGATGTAATGACACAAATAAGTACAAAAAGATTTTTCATATTGTCCACGATTAAAGCAAATGACATTATACTACTTTAGATTTCATATTCTAGAAATCCAACCCATACAAATTAATCAAAATAAAGTTTGTAAGGATTAATGAAATTTACCTTAGGCCGGCATTATTTTACCACAATACGCCTTGTAATGGAATATATAGAAGCATTTCAGTGGAATGTTGCAATCCCGTAACTCCAGCAAGAAATAGAATACCTACAGCGTTAGTCCAACCGTTTTACATCAACAAAGAGGGGACCTGTTGCTAGCCTTTCAGTTTTCAGGTAAGCGTGAAAATTACCGTCCCCCTGAGGAAGTACTACATTATTGAACACGACCCTCTCCTGATTTTTCTTAACGGGAAGTTCAAAATGAACATTAAGAAATTTAATATGTGCGATACCATCTGCCGTCAATGGTGGCAAGTCTAGGCTAATTTCATATGTTCCGCCCGATGCTGTTACACGCCAATACCCTAGTTCGTTTTCAGAAATTACCCTAGGGCCGCCCCAATCGAAGCGTGACAAATTCACATTTGGCTGTTCCATACTGCCCAAATGGATGCGCTGAATGCCTTTTGCATCGCGTTCTTCGGTTACTTCATCGAACCAGTTTTCGTATCGCTCCAATAGGTCTTCTACCAGTTCTGGATGTTTGGTGGCTAGATTGATGCGTTCGCTTGGATCAATTTCAATATCATATAGCTCCAGATTGGCAAGTATTTTTTTTAATTCCCCGTCTTTAGGTTGGTACAAAATATTATGTGGGTCATCATGGGGGCCGATCAATTTATATTTCTGCGTCCTTACTGCAAAATGCATATATTTAAAAGGTGTAGGGCCATAATGCATTTGGGTGAAAAATGCTCTATCTTGAAGTAAAGCCGTATCATTATCTTTCCAAAGACGAAGCAACGATTTGCCATCGAATTTAATATTTTCAGGCTCTTTAATGTTGGCCATATCTAAAAGTGTAGGTGCAATATCTATAACAGAACCCATGGTTCTACGTTGTAGGCCCATTGAAAGTTCTGTGGGCCATTTTACAAAAAAGGGCACCCTTATACCAGCCTCATAAACACTGGTTTTAGTTCCTCTAAGATTGGCGACCCAACGACCTGGATACACGTCATTTTTTGTTCTTCTATGTCTTGGTCCGTTATCGGAAAGAAATATCACTATGGTATTTTTTTCCAAACCAAGCCTTTTAATATGATTTAGTACTCTACCTACATTATAGTCAATATTGTCAATCATGCCATAGGTAAGTGCATTGTCTTCGTGCAACCCTATCCTACGATATGGTTCGGCTCTCTCATCCGGTACCTGCAATGGAAAATGTGGCAAGTTGGTAGCCAAATAGGTAAAAAAGGGCTTTCCGTCCTTTTGAGCCATAAAATCTATGGCCGCCTCGGTAAAGATATCATCACAGTAGCCCTTGTACTTCTTTGAAACGTTGTTATGCTCAAGTACGGGATCGAAATAAGTGTTACCGGCAGGCCCTGCAGCCTGGCCTATGCCTCCTCCTTTATGAACTAGGGCTTCCTCAAAACCTTGGTCGGTGGGTCGCATTGGGAAATTATCTCCCAAATGCCATTTACCGAATATTCCTGTGTGATAGCCGTTCTCTTTTAGAATTTCTGCTATGGTCAATTCCGAAGTGTTCATAAAATGGTCTACTTGAGTAACGGCGGTGACCCCAGTGCGATAGGGGTATCTTCCGGTCAGAAGTGCAGCTCGGGATGCAGAACAGTTGGGATACGCCAAGAAATTGATCATTTCAATACCTTTTTTTGCAATGGCTTCCATGTTGGGAGTCTTTAGGTACGGATTTCCATGCATACCAATATCGCCATAACCTTGATCATCGGTCATCATGATAATGATATTTGGTTTTTTTGTTTGCGAAACCAAGGTTGAGGAAGTTATAAAAATAGTTATGAAAACGACTATGGCGAGGTGATATTTTAATCTATTGGGATACATCCCACCATTGGAGCAGAAACAAATCATTTTTTAGTATTTAAATTGGAGCTCATATAAATTTTATATCATTCTATTTGGTATCCTGTTATCACGCAGAATTGAAAAACCTTAAAACCCTACCAATTGGTAAAGGAACCGTCTTTGCGTTTTAATCGTGGAGTTTCCACCATTTTAAAAGTTGTTTTGGATGCCAATTCTTCGTTGAATTCTACCCCTAGACCCGGACCTGAAGGTAAAATATAGCGGGATCCTTCCATTACCGGTTGTTGAGGATAATACTTCGGATTATCAAAACCAGGGTTTTCCACTGGTGTGTGAAGTTCCTCCATCCACCCAAAATTTGGGGATGCGGCTGCAAGATGCAAAGAAGCCGCCGTACAAATGGGCCCAATGGGATTGTGTGGCATCAGATCAATATAATGGGCCTCGGCCATGGCAGCCACTTTCATGGCTTCCGTCAATCCTCCCACATTACAAACATCGATTCTTGCAAATTGTGTGATTCCTCTTTCCAAATAAGGCAAAAATTGCCATTTACTGGCAAATTCCTCGCCAAGGGCAAAAGGTACAGGAATCATTTTGCGCAAGCTTTCATAGGCTTCAGGAGTCTCATCCCTTATGGGCTCCTCAATAAAATCAAGTGTTCCTACGGGCATTCTGTTTATGAAAGATACGGTCTCGGCAGCCGTAAGACGGTGATGGTAATCGATGCCAATGGTTGGTAATGACCCTAATTCCTTTCGTAGTTCTGTTACCCATTCGGAGACAATTGCGATAGATTCCCGTGGTTCAAATATTGATTCAGACTTGCCTAAATACTCAGCAGGAGCAAGTCTTAGCACATTCCATCCTTCCTTAACCAAGACCCTTGCCTTTTCAATTAATTCTTCCTTAGAACGAAAAAGCAAGGAAGCAAAACAATCCACATAGTCTCGTTGTTTACCCCCCAATAGTTCATAGACCGGTACACCCAATGCCTTTCCCTTAATATCATAGAGCGCAATATCTATGGCTGAAATTGCAGCCGTCAATACCCTGCCACCTTCAAAATACTGGCCACGATACAAATCTTGCCAAATGGCGCCGATTTGAAACGGATCCTTACCTATTAAAAGTGGGCGAAAATGGTCAATGGCACCTATAACGGCCAACTCTCGGCCGCTAATTCCGGAAGCGCCCCAACCATAAATGCCTTCATCGGTCTCAATTTTAATGTTCAATTGGCTCCTTTCGGCAATGTTGACGGGAAATGATTTAATGTCGGTTATTTTCATCTTCTTATTAGTATTTTTAGTTGCCCTAAGTCTTATTACCCGCCCTTATGCGGAATCCAGTTCTATTCTTTTTATTTTTCCCACTATTAGCAAAAAGGAAAGAAAGCCCACTATTGTGATGCCCCCAATAAAAAAAAGTGCAGGGCTAAAATCGTCCTTATCCACCAGGGCACCTATTACCACTGGGACTATGACCGCCGATAATCCGCCCATTAAATTAAAAACTCCTCCGATCAGGCCTACCAGATGCTTTGGGGCAATCAACGAAACGAATACCCAAGTAATCGAGGCTAGTCCGTTGCCAAAAAAGGCAATAGTCAAGAATAAAATTATAAAAAAAGTGCTATCTGTATAATTTGCCCCGACAATACTGAACGATAAAAAAAAACCGATCAAAACAGGGGTTTTTCTTGAAAATTCGATGGAGTATCCTTTTTTTATCATGTAGTCAGAAGTAAAACCTGACAAAAGTACCCCCAGAAATGCCGCTAGAAATGGCACGGAGGCCAAGAAACCGGATTTAATAAAATCGAACCCCCGGTACTCCACCAAATATGTGGGAAACCAGGTGAGAAAGAAAATAGCCACAGAACCCACACAAAATTGTCCGATATAAACTCCCCATAATTTACGATGCTTGAACGCCTCGGCAAAATCCGCCCAACTGAATTTTGCCAATGAAGTTGATTTCTTGGCAACCTTTACTAACCCACCACCCTTTTCTATATATGAAAGTTCGGCCGCATTAATACTTCCGTGCCTATCGGGGTCCCGATAAAAAGCATACCAAACAACGGCCCAGATTATACCAACAAGACCAGAGGCAATGAGTAGCCCACGCCAGCCAACCCAATCTTGTACTGCCGTTAAAACGGGAAACAAAAAAGCTAGTCCAATAAATTGACCGGAAGTATAAATGGCTATCGCCGACGCCCTTTCTTCTTCAGGAAACCACTTGGTAACTATAGCATTGTTAGCCGGATAAGAGGGAGCTTCGAATACCCCGATACTCGCCCGTAGACCCAAAAGAACGGCAAACGAATTTACAAACCCTTGCAATAGAGTAGCAATAGACCAAAGAAAGAGCATTAAGGCATATAATATTCGCAATCGCATTTTATCAACTATAACTCCACCTGGAACTTGCAGAGCTACATAGGTCCAGCCAAATGCGGAAAACACCAGTCCCATTTGAACGGTACTTATTTCCAAAGATTCGCGCATAGCCGACGCCGCAACCGATATGTTTGTTCTATCCAAATAATTGATTACTACCGTTCCAAAAATCAGTGCTAATATATTGTAACGCTTTTTTGTGGGTTTGGCAGACTTTGGAAATTTCATTTATTAGGTTGTTTAACTAGTAAAGTATAAAAGTAGAACGATTTATAAAGTAGTAATGGCTCCTTAAAAAGTTAAATATAAGGTTATTTTGATATTTCCATAAATTCTACGGGAGATCCTTTGTGGACAATGAAAGCCACTCGAACTCCTTCTGCCGGAGAAAATGTTTCCACTAGAATTTCACATCCTTTAAGGGCTTGTTCCATTTCATCAACTAAATAGGCCACATGAGGAAGTGTTCGCATCATTTCTGGCATAGGGCTGTTGTTGTCGAACTTAACCCATTCTATCTGGTACTGATCTTTGTCGAATTCTGTATAGTGAATCCTTCCAGGTTCGTAAAACCCGTCCAAGTTTCTTTCTTCATTTGTGGGGATGCCTATGTGGTTAAAAGTTTAATTCATCTACTTAGTGTTATTTGTTCATTGCAAACAAGTTGGTCCACAATTAAAATTATTCTGCTATGAGGCTTACTTCAAAGTGACCATTTTTTACACTTCCATCCTGCATAGTGATTCTATAACCATAACCAGGAATGCTAATATCCCCTTCGATTTTTTGAGCTACTGGCCCCAAATTGGCCACTACTTCTGTGCCATTTGAAAAGCGACTTCGCTGTACCTTATAATCGGCACTCAAATATTCATGTTTTAGCAACTCCGAAAAGAAAGTTTCCTCATGTACCGGACTCACTAATTTTTGGGCCATTTTGATCATGGGCCTCATACCTTCAAATTCATATGGAGCAAAAAATATGGTAGTTCCCCTTCCAAATAACATACTCCGCAAGGCTTTTATCCTAAAATCACCATTAGCGGTAACCTCGTTGTCCGGATCTTGGATCTTTCCGAAATTTGCAATGGCCTCATGATATACCAAATTGAACAAGGGGGCGGGATGGGAAATTACGGATAGTGGCCGATCTTCCAAATAGGTCATTCCTTCGAACATATCAAAATAGGGAATCCATTGTTCTTGACCGTGTTCGGTACCATTTACCAAGTTAAAACTGTCTATGTATTTGGCCAGCTCCAATCTACCCTCCTTACCGGATTCTCTATATGCGGCAAATGTAATATCTGTAATGTCGGCTTCCAGACCTAGATATGAGATTTCATTTTCAATATTTTTTTGGGCAAGGGATTTTTGAAATTTGGGATCTACACGAGCCCAGCGACTACCTGTATTCATAAGCTTTCCTTCCTCATCCCGTTGCATAAGATCTGTTGTAAAATCCGGGTCGTTTTCCAACATAGGCGAATAGGCATGATATGACGAATACAAGTAACCGTATGATTTGGCCAAATCTACTGCTGCTTTTAATTTGGCCGGCCCACCTAACTCCTCGCTTATAGGAAAGTTGTGCGGCACAAAATTGGAAAAGGTTCCCCAAGCATGTACAAAAGCCTTATCGACCCCTAAATCTTCACGAATGCTTCTGATCATTTCCTTTAGTTCATCAAAAGTAAACGCCATCCCCGGCATATTCACATAATGGGGGTATCCTCCATATATACCAAAATAAATAGCCCCAGGTAATTTATTAACATTCGGATTTCTAGCGGCCTTGTCCTTGAGCGTTACAAAATAGCCCTTTTTAATAGCTTCCTTCTTATATATTTTGGCCATATCTACATAGTCCCCTCCAGGAATAAAGTGGTAGTTGATGGCCATTTTTCCAACATCCCCGTCCAACTTCCAAACAGGATCCAAAAAAACGATTCGTTGATAAGGTGACATCTCACCTTTTGGATTAAATAAATACTGACCATTATTGTTGACATTATACATCATATCAGGTCTTGAATCCTCTTCCAAAATGCCTACGACAGCCGATTTTTCATTATAAGTTCCCCACCAAGGCATGGTTAATCCAGTACCATTATTGAACAATTCCAAGGAGCCTACAGATTTATTGTTATAAGTAGCATCATCCCACTTACAAAAACGCCCTCCATTCATGGGGAAAATATAAGACGGGCAAATAACACCTTGTTTTTGTGGAATTACTGCCGCACCCTTATCCTCGTCCGTCTTAAGACTAAACTGTCTTGAAGGATAGCGCAAATCCAGTAACTTAAAGCTACCCCCTTGATGCTCCGTAATAAGCACGTTCAGATGCTCTGCATTTTGATCGAGCTTTAATTGAGTTCCTATACGGACGCCCTTGGCTACTGTTCCATCTTCAAGGACAGGATCCAGGAATTTTATCGTTACCGTTCCAGCGTCTGTTTTGGAAACTTCAATTTTTTTGCTTTTCGAAAGATTAACAGTCTGCTTTTTTCCCTTGGAATCGGTCAAAGTAAGAAGTCCCGCTGC
This sequence comes from Arenibacter palladensis, assembly GCF_900129275.1. GTDB lineage: Bacteria > Bacteroidota > Bacteroidia > Flavobacteriales > Flavobacteriaceae > Arenibacter > Arenibacter palladensis. Next base: position 141,991 of record NZ_FQUX01000008.1, read on the forward strand.
ATTTTCCCAAGGGTCCGAGCCCCATAGTTGCCCGGATTTTTTCTCTAGTACCGTAAAACAACCACTTGCTCCATCAACTGAAATTTTAATGGCTCTATTTTCCAAAACAGTCGGTTCCTCTGGCACATGAGCCAAAGTACTATTGCCGTTACCGGCAAATCCTTGAAAAATTACTAAATGTAGGATTGCAAATAACCCCCCCCTTATTAATGACTTTTTCATTTTTTTTAAATTAAATATTAGAAAACAATTGACCTTCAAGTATATTTTTATAACGCTTCAAAGTTATTTTACTCTTATTCTGTTGATTAAAAGCGATTTATTTCAGACTTTATATTTGCAAAATGCTTTGCAAGCCCTTCAAAATCACCTTCTTGAATCAGCTTTTTATTAAAGAGCGAGCTGCCCATTCCAACGCCCACGGCACCGGCCTCAAAAAACGATTTGATATTTTCCAAAGAAACTCCGCCAGTAGGCAAAAGCTTTATGTTGTTAAGCGGAGCCGCAATGTCCTTAATAAATTGAACCCCAAGCTGGGTGGCCGGGAATATTTTTACGGCTGATGCCCCTAAACTCCAAGCCTTATATATTTCCGTTGGGGAGTATGCTCCCGGAAAAATAGGTATCCCTTGTGCTACAGCCGTTTTAATAACGACCTCATCAATGATGGGGGTAACTATAAACTGGGCTCCCGCAGCAACGGCCTTTTCATAATCTTCCATATTGCAGACCGTACCCGCACCCACATTAAGTTCTTTGAATTCGCCCCTTAGTTTGGATATCATCTCTGTGGCCCCAGCGGTATTCATGGTTATCTCTATGGTATGAAGGCCTGCCCCCAAATACGCCTTGGCAATATCCAGCATTACCTCCATGGACACCCCCCTTACTATACTCACAATAGGTGCCTTATTATAGAGCTCCCAAGAAAATGCTACTTTATTTGACATGTGTTTCCAAAATTTTACGCTGCCCTACCAGTAGGGCCGTTTCTATAATTTGTGGCTCAAAACAAACGATTCGGGCCTCGGGTATAAATGATTTCAAAGCCAATTGGTACAATTCGTTCTGTATTCCAGTTACGGCAAGGAAAACCGTTTCACTGCTATCTTTAAAATGGGACAACTCCGCTCCGATCAACAATCCAGATAGAAAATAATAGTTTTCAGAACTGTAAGATTTATGTATCAAGCTATTTGCCCTAATGGAAAAAAGCGAGGCCATCAGTTGGTTGTCAACTCCTTTTTCAACTCCTCTCAGAAAAATATCCTTATTTAAAGGGCTCCATTGCGATTCCTCAAGGGAAGCCGACAAAATAGTGTGCTTCCCTATAACCTCAAATAATTCACCTGTCATATAGGTGGTAAAATCTATAAATCTCCCAGCATCAAAATGGATATGTTTACTGTGGGTCCCGGGCAACAACAGAACCCCCTTTTCATTCTTGGGCAGGTAATCCGATAGCCCAATGGCCTGGATTTCCTCTCCCCTCATTACATCGTTATTGGTCCTTGCCCCAGAAATCAGGAGCAGGTCCAATTTGTTTTTGACCGGATGCCATTTACTTATTAGGCCTTCTCCCGTAAAGGCAATGGGCATTTGGCAATACTCCAATTCCTGCATCCCTATGGAAGAGGACAGCATGCCCGAAGCCACCAAATAAACCTTTCCAGGTTCCTGTACATCCAACTTTTCCAGTTGAGCCAACAAATAATCCGCAAAAAAGGATTCTTGGGACCGTTCACTTTGCGCGGTAAAAAGTTGGTAACACTTCTTAATTCCCAGATCGGTCCTGACTTCCGAAAAGATCTTTAAGGAATGTGTTTCCACCAAACGAAGCCTAAAATTGGAGGTACCCCAATCGCAGCTAATGAATTTTTCTGGTAGCCCCATATTACTCACAACGCTTTGGTTACTCTTTTTTTAATGAGATAATCGTCTAGAGCGTAACTTGAACAATCTACTCCAATTCCACTGTTTTTAACACCTCCATGTGGTAAATATATATCGTACTTAACCCCATTCAATTGAACTTCACCAAATTCCAATTTATCCGCGAAATAATTAAGTATATCATCATTGGATGAAAATACGTAAGACGCCAACCCTGCATTTGTATCGTTGGCCAATTCAACAACTTCTTCTTTTGTAGAAAAAGGTACAATTATAGCTACTGGGCCAAATATTTCTTTTTGCAAAATCTTGGCATTTTGGTCATTTAATTTTATGACCGTTGGTTCAAAATAATAACCAGGTCTGTCAATTGGGTTACCCCCGTATAAAAGTTTTCCACCTTGAGCAACCGCTTCCTTTACTATCTTCCCAACTTTTTCTACAGACAGTTTATTAGTAAGTGGACCCATGTCCGGCCGATTTTCCTTTCCAAAACCAATAACGGTATTTTTAAATTTGTTAACCAACCCCTCTATAAAAATATCGATCACGGAGTCATGTACAAAAAAACGATTAGGGGCAACGCATATTTGACCTGTATTCCCCGTTTTCAGGGCGGCACCTATATTTAAAGCAAGATCCATATCGGCATCTTCAAAAACAATAAAGGGAGCATTTCCCCCACATTCCATACTGTATCTTTTAATAGAAGTTTTACTGCTTTGTCCAATCAGTTTTTGGGCGGTTTCAGTAGAACCTATCATAGTAATTAACCTCGGGATTTTACTTTCACAAAGGGGGATGCCCACATCTTGAACATCACCACAAATAATGCTAATTACACCTTTTGGAAAGTTAATTTCGTCGCAAAGTTCTCCAATAATATAAGCTGACAAGGGTGAAAACTCGGAAGGCTTCAAAATTATACTACATCCGGCAGCCAAGGCTGGACCCAATTTAAAACCAAGGTTCAATAAAGGGAAATTATAAGCCAAAAAAGCAACGACCACCCCTAACGGCTGGGAAACGATCCGGTGCTCATGTGTGCCTTCCGCATCTTCTATGGCAATATCACGGCGTTGTTTTATTTCCTCCGAATAGAACTGTAGGGAGTTGGTAATACTGGTAAGGTCTTCTTCACTACCTTCCCAGGTCTTCCCCATCTCATACATAATGCTTTCACGAAGCAAGTCGCTATTTTCCAATAGTTTGTTTCTCAATTTTGCAATCCACTGCAACCGTTCTTCCAGTGGCAATTGCGACCAAGCTTCAAAACCTTTCTGGGCAGATTCCAGGGCCTGTTCCGTATCATCCTTTTGGGCCCAGGCAATAGTTGCGATAGTTTTTTCATTCCCAGGGCAAATGACCTCAAATGTTTCCGCATTTGATGACTCCATTAATTGTCCATCAACATATAATTTTTTATGACCGAATTTTAAGTCTTGTTTCATCATTATGAGTTTCTTTGTCCAAATATTTTTCCAATGCGTCTATATCCACCTCTACACCCAATCCCGGCAATTGTGGCACCTGTAATTGTCCTTGTTCTATTATAATTTGATGCTGGGTAACCTCATCGCGTAGAGCATTTTCGGTTCTATCCAATTCCATGGTAGGCAGTTCATTGTACATTCTACCAGGGTTCTGATCTAAGTTAGCAACGAAATGGACAGCCGCACTAATGGCTATCCAAGTGCCCCATGTGTGTGGCACAACATCTTTGTTGTAAGCCTGGGCCAAAACCGCTATCCTTTTGGCTTCCGTTAGTCCACCTGCTGCACAAATATCAGGCTGTGCAATATCTATGCAATCATTTTCCAACAAGCGCTTAAAGCCAAACTTTAAATACTCACATTCCCCGCCGGCTATAGGAATCAAGGTATTCTCTCTAAGTCTTCGATAACCGTCATAATCTTCTGGGGAAACAGGTTCCTCAAACCAGGAAATATCATATTTTTCTACTTTTTTAGCCAGTTCAATAGCCTCCTTATAACTATAGGCATGATTGGAATCAATCATCAATTTCATATCCCCCCCAATAGCTTCCCGAATTGCGGCCACATATTTAACATCCTCGGTTATTCCAAGTCCCACCTTCATCTTAGTAGCCTTGAATCCCTGGGATTTATACAGCAAGGCTTCTTCTACCAATTTCTCTAACAAATTTCCACCCCTAGTAAAATATAAACCTGTTGCATATGGTTCTATCACGTGGTTTTTAACACCTCCAAGCATAACGGAAACCGGTTGATTAAAAATTTTTCCTTTAATATCCCACAATGCCACATCAATAGCACTTATTGCAGCCTGTAAACTACCACTTCGCGCATAATCCATAGAACGACGGTACATTTCCTGCCATAAAACTTCATGTTCCAAGGCATTCTTGCCCATAACAAAAGGCTTAAAAAAGTCTATCCCAGATTTAATTACGTTGGCAGGGCCATAACCTTCTCCCCAGCCATAGGTTCCGTCCTCCAATGTTATCCGTACAATACATATCTTCCTAGTATCATACTCCCACTGGGAAAAATAGAACGGGGTATCCAACTTATGGGTAATTACAAAGGGTTCTATTTTTGTTATCTTCATATCTAAAGTCATAAATTTCTTATTAAAAAAACACTCAGTAGTCTTAGTAATTTGCATACCCAAGTATACAAATGGCCACTATTAATACACACAAACCTCCCAATAAAACTTTGAAAGATTTACCTGAATCCTTCCACTCACCAGCCCTGTAGCCCCATATATTACTAATAATCAGTGCAAGGCCCAATAATATTGGCCACCCTATTACAGGACCCAAATTGCCCATCAATGCGGCTCCTTGCCCGTATACCCCTAACGCGGCGAACCAGAAAATTCCCGCCAAAATCGCCCAACGGTAGGCTTTTTTACTATCCGCCACCGTGAATGAATTCCATGAATTGTTCCTTGCCAAACGAAAAATGGCATATCCTCCGTTCATAGCAAACGCACCTAAAAGAACAACGACCCAAGAAGCCAAACTGGCATTCTGAGTTCCTACCCCGTATTGTTCTACCGCTGATTGTGCTACTGGTGCTGCATTGGCAAAACCTATATTTAAAAAGGCCGAAAGAACACCAGAGGCAACTGCAATCATCACACCCATTCTAATTGCCTTGGAGTTAGATGAAGCACCTGCCTTAAGTTTGTCTCGCTGTACCCCAGCAACAGCGGTAATAGCTACGCCAACTAAAAGTAAAGCTACACCCACTAGAATTATTGGAAAAGAAGGTTGTTCAAAAGCGCCTTCTATTTGAAATAAAGGTATGATAGACCCCATGGAGGCAGCTAGACCCATAACTATTCCATAAGTAATGGATATTCCTGTTTTTTCTACGCTAACACCAAAAAGAATCCCTCCAATGCCCCAAAGAAAACCATAAAATGCGGCCAACCACAAAGTAGCACTATCGGTATGGGATATCACCCCTATCAAATCGGGAATTGCGATAAAGGCCCATACCATGGGAACCAAAATCATTGCCACAAAAGCATGTACCAACCACCAGGCTTCCCATTTCAGCGGAGCCATATATTTCATTCCCAACCCAAAAGTTCCCTGAAAAAAACTTGCAAAAATAACAAGGGTAATTGCCAGAAAATAGTTATCCATTATTTATTGTTTTTAAATATTAGAAAGAATTCTGAACCATGCCCATTATCCTTTCCTACAAAGGAAATTTAATAATGGACTAAGGTGTAAATGAATTTTACCTAGGACTAACATTATTTTAACAAGTCTCTTATATACATCAATTGATGTAAAGAATAATCAAAATTTGGTTACAACTGGAAAAGTCATATTAAGTATGTAACCTTTGAAGTGGTTAAACACAATCAGACATTAATCGAAATCAACCCTTAATCAAATAAATGACAAGGATTAAAAGACCCCCACTAAGGGAAACTACTGCGGATAACAAACTAAAGGTTTTGAGCAGTTTGGATACGGAGAAATCATGTACCTCTTTAAACAACCAGAAAAAACTACTATTTACATGAATAACTCCCAAGGAACCAGCACCAATGGCAGCTGCAGTAAATTCCGGATCTAAAGTTCCATTGGAAACCAACGGTGCTATAATGGAGGCCGATGTAATAAGTGAAACCGTAATAGAACCGGTTACGGTGGTAAACAGGAAACTCAGTAAAAAAGGAATAACGATGCCCATGGCAGCTATACTTCCCGTATCCGCAAAAAGTGAACTTACAATTTCCGTATCCTTTATAACTTGTCCAAATGCGCCACCAGTACCTGTAATTAAAATTACGATGGCCGACTTGGCTCCAGAAGTTTGAAAATATTTATTCAAGGTCACCGAAAAATCCTTGGCATCCAATAGGGGCAAAGCAAATACAACTCCGATCATTAATGCCCAAACTGGATTCTTAATAAATGCAATTATGGGATTATCTCCAGGAAATATTGTGCCAATGGACATTAGCAATAAGGGCACCAAGAGAGCAGCAAAAGGCAGTACCCTTTTAAATCCATGCAATTCCTTTTTTTCTGGAGTATCGATATAATGTTGGGACTTGCTTTCGATATTTAGATTTTTCTTATTGAACCGTATCCAAATCATACCACCTGTTATGGCACCAATGGCCACAAGGACATTAAAAGGAATAATGTCCCCTAAATTAATTTCAAGAATGGCCGCAACTGCCAAAGGTCCAGGAGTGGGTGGAATTAACGCGTGAGCCACGGTTAGGCTCATGGCTAGTGACAACCCTAAAGTCATAACAGAATGTCCCGACTTTCTGGACAGCACCATAATAGTTGGCAGCAATGTTAAATACGCCACATCCATAAAGACAGGTATCCCAATAAGAAATCCGATTATCGCCATACTCAATGGCAAATATTTTACACCGAACAGGTTGATAATACTATCTGCAATAACATCCGCCCCACCGGTTTCTGCCAATATTTCGCCAAGTAAGGTGCCAAATAAAATTATAAGACCTATCCATTTTAGAGTATTGCCAAATCCACTCAATAAACTATCTGTTACCATAGCAACCGAACTTCCAGTAGCCAAACCCAAAATAAGTCCGGTAATCAGCAAAGCTGGAATAGGATGTACCTTGAATACCGTAACCGATACAATTAATAATATTATACATAAAAATAATATCAGCAGGGCGGTCATAAGAAAGGCATATGGTTTAAAAAATTAAGCTTGTCACATCCTCAAAATTATGGTTTGGTGGAATAACCCGCTATCAGGGTATTACCCATGACCAGCACTATTATACCCCATAAATGTACAATGATTGTATATATGACAACAATTGAATAATTACTATTAAGATAAAAAAGAAATTGTATAAGCAACAGAACTTTTAAACGACCTCTTCTCTTTGGTTATATTTTTCCATATATTCAGAAGGCGTTATTTTCATAAGTGCCTTAAATTGTCTGTTAAAATTGGTCAGGGTATTAAAACCTGATTGAAAGCAAATGGTGGCTACCTGCATTTCACCTTCGATTAAAAGTTTACAGGCATGTCTTAAACGTATCTCATTTAGGTATTGGGTAAAGGACTTGTGGGTTCGTTTCTTGAAATATCTACAAAATGCATTTGGAGTCATACAAGCTATTGCCGCTACCTCATCCAATTCAATTTTATTTTCGAAATTTTCATTCAGATATGAGATGATTCTAGCCATTCGATCCTTTTCATTTTGACTAAAAGTATTTGATATGGCTTCCAAACAAAGAGTCGTATAATTTTCGCTGATAGACAATATATCCAAAATATTCAAAAGGCCTACAATACTTGAAAGGCCTTGGTTACCCACTAAACCCAAAATATGATTGTGCACTAAGTAGGCTGCCGCCTTGGAAAATTTGATCCCTTTATTTGCGACTTGAAAAAGTGTCAACAATTTTTTAGCTTCGGTTAGATCCTTAAAGCCAGTCCCTAAAAAATCAGGGTCAAATTTAACGACAACTAGATCCACCGCCTCACTCTCTAATTTATCTGCATAATACTCCCTATCATTTCTAAACAAGTGTGGAACATTGCTACCGATTAAATATAATTCACCAGGACCAAAATTACCAATGGAGTTCCCTACATAGCGCGTACCAGTACTCTTAATAAAATAAATAAGCTCCAATTCTTTGTGAAAATGCCAGTCCTGCTCAATACAAGGCATTCTGTCCTGTCTAGCCAAGAAAGAATTCTCAGGTTTTTTTTCAGTCTGTTTGTACGTCAATTTCATCTTTTACATCTTAACACTTGCCCAGTACATACACTATTCCGATAGGCATAATTAGATTCATAATAAGTAATAATCCTGGTTAGACTAACAACTTACAATATTAAAGGTAGTAAATTACCCCATATTGAATAAAATTACAACCATTTTCGATAAAATAGTTGTAGGAACCAATATTTTAATGACCGTATATCATTTAATTATTTACAAACCCATAAACTTGATGGAGTTCCAAGAGTATGGTTTCCGTCCAGTTTTAGAGTATTGATTGCATGAATGGATTGATGGCAATTTTTGATTGCTACATATGGCCTAAAATTCCATGGATAAAGTCTGCAGCCTTAATTAATGATTAAATCATTTTACCGCTTATTCAAAGAAGAAAAAGTGAGTCATTTTCCCATTTCTAATAAAGGCAAGGTTCAAAATATTGACCCCCTGCTTTTTAAAAATGTCAACCAATTATATCCTTAAAAACGAATAAATACAAATAACTACTTATCAGGTGTTTACAAAAAATACTAAACCATGTATCCACGCCGTATTATTCTATCGATTTAAAAAAAGTGAGCCTTTTCTGAGCCTTTTGTAAAACCAAAAAAGCCTCCAATCTCTTGGAATCCCTGTATTTATTGGTGATGGCAGAAGGATTAGCTGCGGTGATCCTCCATTATCAATGTTGCAAATTCAAAACCAGGCAACCAGCGCTGCTAGTTTTTGTTTTATTGCAAGGCTACGAACGCTGTTCGGCCTTTCCATTAAACAAAAAACCACGCCATTAGGCGTGGTTTTGAGAGTGTCGTGATGGCAGAAGGATTCGAACCTTCGACCGCCTGCTTAGAAGACTCATATTCCATCCTACAAATGAATGCAAAATACATCATATTATATTGATTTACAGCTAATTAATTCCATTTTAATAAATTTTGATATCATTTGATATCAAATGATATCAAAAAAAAGTGAGCCTAAAGTGAGCCTTGTTTTTTACTAACTTTAGGTAAAAGAACAAGATTATGGCCAAGGTAAGATTGATATTGGACACCAGAAAATCGGCAAAAAGTGCAGCCAACGGATTGTATCCTGTGGCCCTAAGATTGTTTCACCGTAAAACGAGGATCATACGCCTCCCCTATTTCAGCTCCCCCGCTGGATGGGACGACAAATATATGCGGATGAAAAAGTCGGCCTTTAAAAACAACCATATTGATTGTGACAGGGCCAATGAAAAAATTTATGACAAACTACATATGGCCCATAAGCTCATCACGGAACTTGGGGACAGCATCAACTCGGTAGATGCAGATACGCTGGTAGGATATATACGCAAAGCATGGGACAAAAAAGTGGACACCAAGATACGGGACGAAGTGGATAACGGACTTACCCTGTCCCAATGGGGAAAGGTCATCATCGATAGAAAATTAAAATCCAACAAACCCGGAACTGCGTCCTGGTATGCAGGGGCAATCAGGTCAATTACCAAACTGAACGGCGGAAGGGATCTGCGGTTGAACGAGATTACCGTTACCCTACTGACGAATTTCCAGATCGAACACAAAGCGAAGAGTAGTTCAAAAAATGGTATCAGCTCCTATTTGAGGGCGGTTAGGGCCCTCTATTACAGTGCCATCAAGGAGGACCAATTTTACCCCAAAAAGAACCCCTTCCAACACTTTAAAATTCCAACTTCCAGACGTACCAAAAAAAAAAGGCCATATCAAAAATGGACTTTATAAAGATCAGGGACGTACACTACAAAGAAGGATCCCCGGTCTGGAATGCCAAGAATTATGCACTTGTGATGTTCAATTGTAGGGGAATGAATTTCATAGACCTCGTAAAGCTTCAGGTCAAGGACATAACCAAAGACCGCATATTCTACGGCCGTAGCAAGACAGGTGACCAGCTCTCCGTCCGAATTACGGACGAGCTACAGGAAATTCTGAATTTTTATACCGAAGGAAAATCCAAGGATGACTATCTTTTTCCCGCAAACTATGATGGCAGTACAAAGCATTATGAAAAATATAAATCCCTACGCAGAAGGATGAACGGCCACCTCAAGACCATTGCCATGGATGCCGGTATTGAAGAACACTTCACCACCTATACCATCCGCCATTCCTGGGCCACCATAGCCAAGTTCATGGGGATACCCACAGAGGTGATCAGCGAAGGATTAGGCCACAACTCCTTAAAAACAACGCAGATCTATCTAAAGAGCTTTACCAACCATGTTTTGGATGAGGCGAATGAGCTTGTTGTTGGCTGAAATGGTTATCAACGACAATATGATTAAAAATCCTGAACTTATTTTAATTCAACAACTAAAACAGAAATATAGAGCTACTCAGAATAAACCTTGCTTATAAATACATTGGATAATAATTCTTTAATTCTTCTTACTGAATTTTTTTGGTATATATTTACACTGAAGCTCTGCAAATAAAACTAAAAGGATTTCTTCTTTTACCTTTTTTGTTATTAACTATCATACTCGCTGCTGTTTCTCCCATTTCCGTGAAATTTGTTGAAATCACAGCAATACCCAAAAGTCTTTTAAAAGGTGTGTCGTTAAATGATATAATTCCAACATCAATTCCTAATAATAGAGTACTGGCTTTTGTCATGTCCAATAGATTAACCAAGTCATCATCCTCGATAACAATGAATAGATCCCCTTGATTGATGCTTACTCCTTCAATTGGTTTGCTCGAAATCTCAAAATTAATGGCTTGTTCAATACAGAATTTTTTAAATCCCTTTGTAATCTTTAATAGATAAGGATAGTTCGAATTTTCAGGAAGAATCAACATAAGTTTCTTGTACTTATTTATATTTTCTCTTCCTTTTTTAAGAGCATAATAAGTATCATTTTCAAAATCTTGAAAAATTTGGATAATTTTTCCATCAATTTTAAGCTCATTATTGTCTATAATAATAAGTTTCTGTTGTGGGATACTTTTTAGCGCTTTTATAGATTCAATAGAATTACTAACCTGCTGAGGGTTTTCAATTTTAATATTTAGAACAATGATGTAATAGTCATATTTTTCAATATGCTTTTCGATCAAATTCAAAAAAAGAGACTCTTTACAGTGGTAAATATCAATATCAGTATGATATTGATCACCAATATTATTAATGAAAGAATAGTACATTTGTAAATTGTACTTATTTAACCTATTAAATAGAAAAAGAACTTTATGTTTCTGTATTAATCGAGTACTAATTATATACGTTCCTTTTCCTTTATATGTAATTACTAAATTCTTAGCTTTTAAAATCTTATATGCCTTTTCAACTGTATCTCTAGATACTTTATATTCTTTACTAAACAAATTAATTGAAGGTAATTGTTCATTCTTCTTAATATTTCCGTTAGCAATATTAGAAATAAAACAATCCGCTATTCGAATGTATAGTGGCTTTTTAGAATTAAAATCGAATTTTAGGTCTGTTAACATGTTCATAAGCAAAATGTATTTAATTATAGCTAGGATTATTCAACTGACTTGAATTATATTACTTCATTGCATTGAAAAAAAAGGTGCAAATATGTAATGATAATAACAAAAATTAATTTTAGTGTATGCATATTTTTATAAACATTAAAGGATTTGTTACGTTGAGATTTCTATGAAGAATGAGAACAACTTATAAAAGGCTCTACAAAATACTACATGAGCTTTCCACTATATAACTTTTTGCCTTTTTAGATTTAAGACCATCGTTTACAGGCTAATAAATCTATCTAATTTACAGGGCTTATTCAATATATATTGAATAATGTCCAGTCCTAAAATAAGTTAACACAAAATCTATTTTTATTATGTAAAATCGACATTCTTATATTTATGGTATAACTTCTTTTTTAGATATTGTACCTCTTTGAATCACTGTAATCTTGGATAACCACCCATTTAAATCCTAGTAAAGCTGAACAATTATTCAATCGTCCTATGTAAACTCATTCCCATGCAATTACAAGCTGGCCTGTAATGTTTCTAGCTAAATAATAGGTGCCCATGGAATCGACTACTTTTTCGGCCTCAATTTGGCCTTCTTTCCATGCATTCTTGGGATTGTTATAAAAATAGATGCTTTCCGATCCAATTCCTTCAGGTACATATATCCTAACATTAGCGTTCTTTAGACCGCTAACTCCCAATCGTCTCTTGATCCCATATTGTACCGCTGTTAATTCCGAACAGCTAAGGACCCCCTCTTCCTGTTCTACAAAAACCCGACATTCCCGGTGCCAAGATGGCGGAAAGGAATAAATTGCATGACCTTTTTCCAATCTTGTATCATACCCAAGCATTAAAGGGGCTCCCTGTTCAAAACGAAGTTTTTGAACAACGGTGGTATTGGGATTATAACCTGAGAAAAAAAATCCATTATCACTTCGGACTATAGTCATTTTTGGATCTTTGATATCTAGATCTCCTTTTTGTATTTTAAGTGAAACACCAAATTCCATCAATACATCGCGCAGCATCTTTGGACCTATAAAATACACCTTTGGGTTATCTGGTTTTAACAATCGTCCTCCTGTATAATGGGAAGAGTTTGTGCCGCGTATATAAGCAACTTTTCCTCCCGACCAATTTGAATCAGATCTCACCCACATAACCTCTCTTCTCTCATTACCTTGAAGAAATGAAGCAAGAATTTTGGTAGAAGAATCAGATTTGTTCGCAACCTTACTTTCAATCCCTCCTCCAGATAGTAGACTATTGTGAAGTATTTTGTTAGGATATGGAGTTTCTATTTCATCTAGATTATATTTTCTCTCTACGGTAAACTTCCCTTCCAAGGGCATCGTATTTTGAAGGTTTATCAGTTCAAGAAATTCAGGACTAGCTTTAAGCGCAGGACCGTAAAAAACAACCTTCCCGCCTTTTTTTATATATTCCGCCCAAAATATATCCATTTTGGAACCAGCATCTGGCACAATGGAGAATAAAATAGACCCATTGAACAAAGATGGTTTCCTAGTAATTGCCGAAAGAATGTTTTTTGTCGATATGACAGTGTTTAATGGAAGTCCATTATTTATCGCCTGTCTAATGTACCAATCCCCGAAATACATCTCGGACACACGATCTTGTTGCTGATCTGCCCAATCATGGTACTCATCAAAAGGATATACCCAAACCAAGGGGCCCGGTGCCGTGGGTGAATCATGACGCGCTGTAAGTATATGAGGTATCACTTCATTTGGCACCTTATCAGGCATATCCCCAAGAGAATCATCAATAGTTAAAAAGTTTAGATGAGTAGGTAATTTAACTACCGCATTTTCGTCAATTCTTGAAATAGACATAGGGAGGTAAATATCATGCGGCTCCCGCCCATAACGATCCAACCAAGGGCTATTGAGCCACCAAGGATCATGGGTGTAATATCTAAAAAGATACCTATTATCCGGAATATCTGCAATCCGTGTCATATATCCCATTAATTCCAATCCAAAATCACCATCTAATGCTGCCCAGGGGGAATTAGGCGGAGGCAACAGGTTAAACCCCCCATGATAAATGGAACGTAGATCCACACCGTCCTTTGCAAGGTCAATTCCCGTTGCAATATTGGTGCCTCTTGTCTCAATTCTAATATCGGGACATTCCTCACGAAAAAGGCTCCAAAAATCAATGATTTTCTTTTTCGTATCCACTAATTTATCAGTTTCAAATCCTTTACCTGTAAATATAGCCCCGGCAGAATGCCATGGCTCCATACCGAACCCAAAACCATTACTCAACCACAAATAATCAAAACCAAGATCTTTCAAAAAATGTTGACTTTGTCTTCCAAAAAATGAACCAAAGGGTGTGTTATCAGGAATCCCATTTGGATAACCCGCATACGAGGCGGTATCCCCTTTCAACACTGCATAGGAATTCACAAAGGTGTTTCCACCCATGGCACTACCTTGCACAATTTCAGGATGCTTTTCATATTTAAAGGGAGACTTCGCAAATTCTGGTCCCGGGTCAAATGTCGCCCCTATACGAATGGTTTTGTTAGTGATTTTTTCTCCAACATCCCTTAGCGTTTGTATAATTTCATGTAAATCGCCATAAGTAAATTCGGGTGCGTCCTCCCTATAAACGTATGCTCTTTCATGTAAGGACAGACTTTTTGGGCCCGAACCGACTTCATGTTTGGTATTAGGATTTCCAATGTATTTCGCCCATTCCAAGGGCTGGTCCATATTCCCTTTATAATCCAATATTTCAGAACCGTCGGCTGTCCACAACATAATGGATATCGTATCGGCATGTTTTAACAATGAAGACCATTGGGAATACATCGTAAAAGCAACCTCCTGATAGTACTTATTGTTTTTTTGCTTGAAAGGTTTCAACGATGCTTCCAAGGTTATATTGTTAAACCGTTTTATTCCAGATTTATCGGGAACACCTTGAGAAACTTCATTCTTTATGATGTTTTCTTGGAATCCTACCAGCAAAAGCAGAAGTAGCACCAATTTAATCGAATTCTTGAAATACTTTAATAGAGTTAGCATAATAGAAATTACTTTAATTAGTTACGTAAGTGAAGCTCATACACTTGGTTATATGAGTTTATCTACCAATATCTTTAATAAATCTAACAGATTTTTAAAAATTCATATTCTCATAAATATAATGCCAACTTCAATTATAGATATTCAAATTAAGTAACCTTTCTAATTTAAATAACACCCTATAATTTAAAGTCTTACTGAAGTCGAAAAAATATTTATCCCTCTATTGATTCACTATTCCCAAGAAACTACGAGCTGACCAGTGATGTTTTTTACCAAGTAATAGGTGCCCATGGAATCTTGCATTTTTTCAAATTCGATACTTCCTTCACGCCATGGATACCTAGCGTTGTTATAGAAATGAATTTCTTCCGTTTCTAATCCTGTAGGCGGATATACCCTAATCGTAGCATTTTCCAAGCCAGTGACCATTAATCTTCTTTTAATCCCCAATTCCTCAGTTGTTTCCTCGGAACAACTAAGCGTCCCTTCAGACTGGTCTACAAATATGCGGCACTCCCTATGCCAAGACGGCGGAAATGAATAAGTTGAATGACCTTTGTCCAATTTTGTATCATAACCAAGCATTAAAGGTGCCCCTTGTTGAAAACGAAATTTCTGTACGACCGTTGTATTTGGATTATAGCCCGAAAAGAAAAATCCATTATCACTACGTACGATGGTCATTTTCGGATCCTTAGTCTGTGGATCGCTTTTTTGTATTTTATAAGAAACTCCAAATTCAGTTAAAACATCACGGAGCATCTTGGGACCAATAAAATATTCCTGAGGATTATCAGGAGTTAAAAGGCGCCCCCCCGTATAATTAGAGGAATTGGTGCCGCGCACATAAGCAAGTTTTCCTCCCACCCAATCAGGGTGGTTTCTGGTCCACATGACCTCCCTAATCTCGTTACCCTGATGGTATTTGGCAAGAATTTTGGTAGAAGTGTCGGATTTATCGGCTACCCTACTTTCAACTCCACCTCCCGAAAAAAGACCGGTATGACGTATTATGTTCGGATAAGCATTCTCTAAGTTATCCTGGGTGTATTTTCTTTCTATTTTAAACTCCCCTTCTATAGATGTCGTATTTTTTAGATTGACCAATTCCAAAAATTGTGGGCTTGCCTGCCTGGCCGGGCCATAAAAAACCACTTTCCCCCCATTCCGGATATAGTCTATCCAAAAACTTTCTATTTCGGAACCCGCATCTGGTACGATGGAGAATAAAACAGATTCATTGAACAGCGATGGTTTCTTTTTAATAGCTAAAAGAATATTTTTAGTCGATATGACCGTATTTAGTGGGAGTCCACTATTTATGGCCTGTCTAATTAACCAATCCCCGTAATACATCTCTGATACGCGATCTTGTTGCTGATTTGCCCAATCATGGTATTCATCAAAAGGATATACCCAAACCAATGGCCCTGGTTCTGTCGGAGAATCTTGACGCGCTGTAAGAATATGGGGAATAACCTCATTTGGAACTTTGTCAGGCATATCTCCCAGAGAATCATCAATGGTCAAAAAATTTAAATGAGTAGGTAACGCTACAACCGCATTTTCATCGATTCTTGAAATAGACATAGGGAGGTATATATCATGTGGTTCCCTGCCATAACGATCCAACCAAGGACTATTGAGCCACCAAGGATCGTGGGTATAATATCGAAAAAGATACCTGTTATCCGGAATATCCGCAATCCGTGTCATATACCCCATTAATTCCAAACCAAAATCACCATCCAAAGCTGCCCAGGGGGAATTAGGTGGGGGCAACAGGTTAAAGTCCCCATGGTAAATGGAACGTAGATCCACGCCGTCTTTTGCAAGGTCAATTCCAGTCGCAATATTCGTCCCCCGTGTCTCTATTCTAAAATCAGGGCATTCCTCACGGAACAAGCTCCAGAAATCAATGATTTTCTTTTTGGTATCCGATAGCTTATCGGTCTCAAACCCTTTTCCTGTAAAAATAGTCCCCGTAGAACTCCATGGCTCCATGCCGAAGCCAAAACCATTGCTCAGCCACAAATAATCAAATCCAAGGTCAATCAAAAAATGTTGGCTCTGTCTACCGAAAAATGAACCAAAAGGCGTGTTATCGGGTATCCCATCAGGGTAGCCTGCATAAGAAATTGCATCCGCTTTCAACACGGAATAGGAGTTTACAAAGGTCTTTTCTCCCATGGCATTACCTTGCACAATTTCAGGATGCTTTTCATATTTAAAAGGCGACTTCGCAAATTCTGGCCCCGGGTCAAAAGTAGCTCCTATCCTGATAGGTCTGTGGGTAAGTTCTTTTCCCACTTCTTTTAAGACCCCAATAATTTCTTTAAGGTCGCCATACATAAAATCTGGTGCGTCCTCACGATATACATAGGCCCTTTCATGTATCGAGAGGTTTTTAGGACCAGAGCCTACTTCGTGCTTGGTGTTTGGATTTCCAATATATTTTGCCCATTCCAAAGGTTGTTCCATATTCCCTTTATAATCCAATATTTCAGAACCGTCTGCTGTCCATAACATAATGGATATCGTATCGGAATGTTTTAACAAAGCTGACCATTGGGAATACATGGTATAGGCAACTTCCCGATAATACTTTTTGTTTTTTTGCTTGAAAGGTTTAAGGGATGCTTCCAAGGTTATATTGTTAAACCGTTCTATTCCTAATTTATCGGGAACACCTTGAAAAACTTCCTTCGTTGCTGTATTTTCCTGACATCCTCCCAACAAAAGTAGGCTTAACCCAAATCTAATAGAACTCTTGAAATACTTTAAAAACATGTTTTTCATAAAATTAATTTTTATATATTAATAAACTGTGGAAAATGGGGCCAGAGGGAGTTCTTCCGAATCATAGATAAAGCATTCTGGATTATCACTCCAAGCATATCGTACTTCTATGGGGCTTTCAATTTTTTTGGAGGCTATATATATTTGGTCACCGTGAATGCGTGCCTGGGCATCATAAAATTCACCTTCCTTTCCGGCCAATTCAAAACCGCAAATTGAATCGTTATTTGTGGAAGACAAAAGTCCATTTACCTCTTCCAAATTTACTATTAAAGTATTTCCTTGGATAAAATGGGATTTATATCTTGGCCCATCGGATTGGATGTCCTTACCATAAACCTTTGAAAGCGCTTGAATTGCCATACGATATCCAAAATCCTGTTTATTGGCGGGATGAACATCATACTGATCCCCAATATCCATAGAAACAACCATCGAAGTGTTTGGAAGCTTCAGTGCTTCGGCCTGAGCAAGCCGCAAACTAGCCCTGGACCACGATTCCTCAGGCTTGCTCCAAGAAGGCTGATAATTTGTAGATTGCACGAATATAAAAGGAATATCGGCAATGCCCCATCGTTTTCTCCACTCGGTAATTAAAGCTGGGAAAGCTTTTTTATAAAAATCGGAGCGACCTGCATCCGATTCGCCTTGATTCCATAAAAACCCTCTGATAGCATACGGTATAACGGGAGCCACCATGCCATTAAAAAGATAAGTAGCAGAACCAATATTTAATTTTCCGTGAGGTTTGGGAGAAACTTCAGGCTTTAAAATCCCCCAATTATCAGCTATATCTATTTTCTTTTCCTCAGTATTGCTTTTAAGGGCGAATTCATTGCCTTCCACTTTTGCCCCCCCCCATGGTTGGGCAATTCGAATAAGTATTACATTTTTCCCTTTCTTCAATGCATTGGGCGGGAGTTCAATTTTAGCCTTTTTCGGATATAAAAAATATCCTATTTCCAATCCATTCAAAAAGACGTGCGCCTGTCTGTTCAAATAACCCAACTCCAGACACCATTCCATTGAATATGAGGAATCGGATAAATGCAATTCCTTTTTAAGCCATATCCAGTTACTCGAAATATCGTCCAATGCCGTAATTTTATTTATAACTTTCCATGGAGCTTCACTTTGACTGGAATTTGACAAAGAAGAAACCCGATTCAATCCGGAATTGCTTATTCGTTCTCGGAATGCAACATAACTGGACCAGGAAGTGTTGGCGTCCTCTACCCATTCATCCATGTTGAAACTTTTTGGAACTTCGGGTATAGTAATATCGTTTTCAAAGGTTTTAAAAGCTTGACTATCCATCCATGGAGCTATAGCCGTGCCGCCCCAAGAACTATGAATTATTCCTACAGAAACACCAAGGGCCTTTGTAAGTTCCTTTGCAAAAAACCAAGCAGAGGCCGAGAAATTTGGCAGCGTATTTAATGCAGGTAGTTCCCAAATGCCTCCTCTTAGATCATCCATTTCTACCGGTGAAGCTAGCTTGGGAACTGTAAACATCCGTATTTGAGGATAATCTATATCCTTCAGTTCCTGTTCGTAATTTTTAATTTGCGAATATGGAATCCAAGGCCAACCACCCAATGTGTGTTCCATATTGGATTGTCCAGAGGCGAACCATACTTCGCCAATCATCACATCATGCAATATAATGGAATCCGATAGAGATTGGATACTCAATTCATACGGACCACCCGCTGGCATTGACGGCATTTTACACATCCACCTGCCAATAGAATCGGTCGTGACCGTATTTTTCTTAGAATTAATTTTTACTGAAATAACCTCCCCAGGCCGCGCAAATCCCCAAACCGGAATTTCCCTATCCCTTTGCAACACCATGTGATCTGCAAAAATCCTTGCCGGCCGTACCTGTGCGCAAACTTTAGAACCAACCAATGAAAAGAAACAAAGAATAAAGACGAATGTTTTCATAACACTAATGTCATTGTTTAAAGAAATGGATTTAATCGCATTAATGTAAGGTATAACTCTGGATCGTCACAGGTCCTAAAAGCCCTGAAACCTTTAAGGGCAAATCCTTCCATGGAACCACATTTTTATTTGCCTTTACAATATTGGTCTGGGTAAATGATTCACCGGTAATCCCGTCTCCCGTCAATCGGTTGGACCATGTATTGGCTACTTCTACGGTGATCTTGTTTTCGCCTTCCAGAATATGATCGGTAATATCAAACCGATGTGGTTGTGTCCAGGTTATCCCCAACGATTTTCCATTTAACCATACCTCTCCCACTTCGGCCAATTGACCAAGATCCAAATAAATTTTTTCCTTATTTTCCGATTTTTTAAAACGAAACGTTTTGTGATAGGTGGCTGTACCTGAAAAGTACCTAATGCCTTCTTCTTTGGAGTCGGTCCATGAAATCAAATCCGAAAAAACGGCCGTATTGGGTGCACCCCAATTTTCAGGAAAAGTTACCTTCCACGATCCCTCCAAAGTGGTAACCTCTGGTTGGTTGATTACCTTTTTCCTATTTTGAAACGTATCGTCAATTTCAAAGGTTTGTTTATCTAAAAAAACCGCGCCTCCTGCGGTATAGTGAATCCGTGGCAAACGATCCTCCATGACTGGAATTCCTTTATACATACCCTCGTGGCCTCCTTCTCTAAAAACCACAAAATAAGACCCATAGGGAGGTAAGGAAATGGGCAAGGTGGTTTTGTCTTTTTGCTGGTCAAAAATAGTTATGGGATCGATGGTGCCTGATACGGGGTCCCAAATTTCGGGTTGTTTGCCCAATTGCCGGAAAGAACAGTTCCGTGTAATCCATTGATCTGTGGTATTTCGAACAAAGTAAAAATCCACCCCTTGCCCCTGATAGTGGATATAGTCCAATGGAGCTACTCTTTGATCTGTATGATTATCCGAATAGTCAAAATCAGGGGGGATACCCAAGGCCGTCAAGGCAGCCAATGGAGTGCTCTTTGAATCTATCTTTCCGCTCCCGGCAGGGCCATTTTCAGCATCCGCCATCCATATGGCATCAACTAGCGTATTGAAAGCTTCAATTGTCCTTTCATCCCTTAGTCCGATAACGTTCGATGGCTTATCACCTACTATTACCGCACCTTTTTGCGCCAATAGTCCTAATTTCTCCATAGTTCGTGGGCTCAGTTCCTCTTCGGCAACATACAGCACACTATAGGTCGCTACCCCGGGAAGCACCAACTTTCCATTCTCGACAGTAAGGTCGTTAATGAGGACATCGGTATTGATTACCTCATAATCATATCCTTTGCCAATGGCAAACGGAGTGTTTTTGGGCATTACCAAATTGGGGATTTCTTCCCCATAGTAATAGAGCACATCGGAAACAAATTTGGTGTTCTGCAAAATATAGGATACCCTGGCCAGGTAATCGTTGAATGGCTTTACCTTGGGCCACCAAACCCTTTTATCATTGTAATGGGTACCGGCAAAATATGCTATTCCGGGATAGGCATATTCCGAGGGATTATGTGTAAACCCATGTATTATAAGTCTGTTCATTCCCTCTGCAAAAGCCCTGTCCGCAAAAGGTTTCATACTTGCCGGAGATTCTTGCCAATCCTTATAACTTGTAAATGCCTCTTGCTCGACCCATCCCTTTTTATAAATATGGGAAGCCGCTGCGATTTCTTTAACCAGCCATACCATATCAATACTATCCTTATTAAAGTAAGGACGTTCGTACCAGAATTCACCTCTGGGAATATCCAATGCCCCCAACGCTTTCAAAGTTTCGACCGGGATATGGTGCATATGACCGGGCCCTCCCGACTCAGAACAAAGGCTTATTCCGTACTGGTTACATATTTCCTTGGCTTTTCCGTAATGATTTTTGATCATTAATTCAGAAAAAGTCTCGGCATAATCATGATTAAACTTTTTCAAAAAAAGGGAATCAAAAAGTTTAGGTTCAAAAAGACTGGGAAGAAACTTATTCACATCGTAACCATTCACCTGCTTGAATGCTTGAGGAAAAGATGGTGTCCAAGCAAAATCTTTAGCCTCATAACTCGCCAAGTATAAATATTTTAATGCAGAATTTTTAAGATTATCAACTAAAGGATTTAACCTATCTATAAAGTACTCCACATGCATTTGAGTAGCTATGGAATCAAAATGGTCAATTATTGGACCTTTTGCATTCTCACTAGGAACTATCAGCTGTTCCCCTGAATTGGAACATATAAATCGGTAAATATCCCATTCACCTCCTTTAGGATTCCAATCGAGAACTCCACTTTTTGGGTCGAAGTATTCGGTAACATTTACAATGGCTGTTGTATCCGTTAGACTTTGCTTTTCCGCGGGTACCGCTATTACAGAAATCTCCTCATAATATACCGGCTTTCCATTTTTACCATATTCTATAATCCTAGGATTTCCGTTGCGATCTGGGGTTATAGCTGGAAAGGGAAGAGACAATTTATTAATTTCTTCACCTTTTCGCTGAATCTTAGAATAATAAATAGTCTTTGCAGCCTGATTTGGTCGAACCCAACTGCCGCCGGCATTCCAACTACTAGATAAACTTAGACCGACTTCCAGGCCAAGAGCAGCTGCCTCCGTTAAAACAAATTTTATAGCTTTTAATGAACCTTCTTGCATAAACCCAGGACCTGGTGGAATCATTCCATTTGGGTTGCCAATTGGTCGGACTCCAATATCGAAAATATCCACACCTGCCAAGCCGGCATCCTTGATGGCCTTTAACTCCGTGCGCATACGCAGCGTGTCGACGTGTCCATTCAACCACCACCAATATACTTTGGCACGTGCCGAGTCGTTCGGTTGTTCAAAACCTCTTTTTAGTGAATTATACGAATTGTCAACTATAGGATTTTTGGTTTCTTGGTTACAAGAAAAACTAGCTAAAAGAATTATAACCGCTATGAAGTAACCTGTTAATTTTCTCCCGTGAGCGCTACTTGAAAGTGGCCTTTGCAACCATGTTTGATTAAATTTTTGTGCCATAATTTTAATAGTGTTACGAATTTATTAGTTTAGCTTAATAGAACAATTACTTGATCAAATACAAATTAGCTGATTTCATTTTGTTCTATTTAATAGGTGTTAAAACTTTAATTGTTACCGGACCTAAAATTCCAGAGGGCATCAATGGTACCTCTCTCCAAGGCACCTTTATTTCGTTCAGACCATCAATTAACGTTGCTCCTATATTGGTGTAAGTATATTTTTCTCCTTTAATAGCATCACCTTTGAGTCTATTGGACCAAGTATTGGCCACGTCTATTTCAAGGATATTATTCCCAGCTTTGAGATAATCTGTAATTTCAACACGATAAGGCTTTGTCCAAACAACCCCCATGTCCTTTCCGTTAAGTTTTATACTGGCCATTTTTGATATATCTCCTAAATCCAAGTACAACTTTTGATTCTTTTTAGTAACTGAATTAATTTCAAACTGGAATGTTTTTACATATTTGGCAATCCCGGAAAAGTATTTTACACTCTCTATATTAGAATCTGTCCAAGAAACTAAATCAGGAAAAATAACTCTTGCGGGTGTATTTTGACCTTTTGGGAAAAACACTTCCCATGCACCGTTCAAAGGAATTTCTTTTATATAGTTGGTGACTGCACTTTTTTCCGAACTATTTGTAAGTTCAAACTTCCCATTTTCAGCTAAATACATACCATTGGGCGTAAACTCCAAATTAGGTGACATGAACCCACCCGAATCTATTTTTGTATAAGCTGGAGAAGAACTTCCTTTAGAAAAAACAATAAAAAAGGCTCCGTACGCTGGTATGGTTAGAGGTATATTTGTACGTCCATCAACGTAATCATAGATAGTTATTGGACTAATTGTGCCATGGACAGGGTCCCATATTTCAGGAACCTTCCCTGCTTGCCTAAAACTACATAACCTTGAAACCGATTTATCCGTTGTGTTTCTAATAAAGTAATAATCGGTATTCCCTTTATTGTAATGTATATAATCCAAGGTGTTGAACGATGAATCGGCATAATCGATATCTGGATCAACGCCTATTTCTTTAAGAAAATCAACAGGTTTAATGCCAGATACTATCCTATTATTTTTATTGTTGATTCCAGTTTTTGACCACAACCGAACAAGATTTTCTTCAGAAGGGGCAGGTTCCAAGATGTTTTTATGATCATTAACTTTTTGCGGTTTTTCCCATATTATTTTAGCTCCATTTGATACCAAATCTTTCACTTTTGAAAGTACTTCCAAAGAAATTTCATCTTCTTGTTCCATGACCAAAAGCTTAAATCTTCCTCCAGTTGGCAACACTAACTCCCCATTATCCACAGTAAGCTGCTTTAAAATTTCGGTGTTAACAACCTCATAATCGTAACCAGGACCCACGCTAAAGCGACCATTTTTATGACCTGCAAAATTAGGCACGGCATTGCCATAATAATACAGTACATCCGCCACAAAATCGGATTGTTGGAATAAATAGGATATACGGGATAGATACTGGTTAAAAGGCTTTATCATGGGCCACCATACCCGTTTGTCGTTAAAATGGGTGCCTGCATGGTAGACGATTCCAGGATATCCTATTCCCCGTGGATTGTGGCTGCTACCATGTATTACTACTTTGTTCATGCCCTCACAAAATGCTCGATCAGCAAAGGGTTTCATATCAAAAGGGCCTTCCTGCCAATGCTGTTGGGAGGTAAAAGCTTCTTCTTCCACTAAAGGCCTTCCATAAATATGGGCTGCAGAGGACACTTCCTTTACGACCCGTTTAATGTCTACCCCTTCCTCGGTAAAAACTTTTCTGTTGATCCAAAATTCCCCACGTGGAAGATCCATAACCCCTAAGGACTTCAAAGGTTCTGCGGGAACATTATGTAAAGGAAATCCAGGCCCTCCAGATTCGGAATTGATATGTAGAGAATTAGCATTGGCAATTTTCTTAGCTGTACGATAAAAATTATCGATCATTAGCTCGGATAGCGTATACTGAAAATCTTTCTTTACATTTTTTGTAACCTCATTTGGAAAGATGCCTTCCTGAAACAAACCAGGAAGATACTTGTCAATATTATAACCGTTTAATTCTTTAAACTTTTTGGGCAATGTACTGGTCCATGTATGACCAACGGCTTCATAGCTCGCCAAATACAGACTTTTTAGAGGCGAATTTTCTAAATCATTGTCCGTAATGCTCTTTAATTTGTCAATTACATAGTTGAAATGGGATGCTGTTGCTTCTGCATCAAAATGATCGATTATAGGACCTTCGGAATTTTTACTCGGCCGTTTTAATAGTTCACCAGAATTAGATGTAATAAACCTATAAATATCGTAATCACCTGAATGTAACCAGTTTAAGATTTCAGTTTTATGATTGAAAAATTTACTGACGTTAATTACATTTAAAGTGTCAAGTGTTCCTTTTTGGGTATTTGCAGGTACTGCCAAAACAACGACTTCCTCATAAAATTCTGGTTTACCATTTGCTCTAAAGTAAATTTTGAACCTTCTATCCCGATCTCCACTTTTGGTTTCTTTGAATTTCTGGCCTTCCGCCTTGATAAATCTCCCTTCACTGTCGATTCTGGGCAATTCTGGAAAAGGCAGCTCTAAATTACTTTGGCCAGAAAATTTAGTTTTGGAAAAGTAAAGGGATTTGGCAGAATTCCGAGGGCTTATCCATGATCCACCTGCATTCCAGCTACTGGCCATATTTAGTCCTACCTGCATACCATGCTTACCGGCCTCATCCAGAGCGACTTTAATCGAGGCCAAAGAAGCTTCACTTAAAAAAGCAGGACCGGCAGCAACCATGGTATCTACTTTTGGCACCCCGGTTTCAAATATATCAAAACCAGAAAGCCCGGCTGCTTTCATTGCCCTAATTTCTTCCCTGACCCGTACGGTATCAATATTACCATTCAACCACCAATAATAGGCTTTAGGCCATGCTTCCATTGGTGGATTGGCAAAATTCAGTTTTAAATCTTTCGACAAGGGCTTCTGACCATATAGGAGCGATGAACCCACCAATAGTAAAAATGCCATTATATAAACCCCAACAAATCTGTCCATAAACTAAAACTCTTACATCAACTTTAAAAACTGCCCGATATATAATTATTGCACAATAAAATTGTATGCTTAACACAATAAAATAACTCAGGATCTAAGGAATTTTAAATCTCTGCACAAACTAGAATATCTGTTTCATGCAATACATTTCCTTTAATGGCACCACTATTGGCTTGTTATTTGGATGAACCTCCATTAAATCTGCCATATAATCCCACCACTTTTGCATTAGGCCCATATCTTGAGGATATATAGTAGAGATTGGTTTCATCTCCTGATAAGCAAACAATGTGTGTGTGTCCTCATCAATTAAAATAACGTACTTATATATTCCCTGGGCTTTAAATTGATCTTCTAATTCTACCCATATTGCGTCGTGCCGTTTTTTGTATTCAACTATACAACCCGGCTTAAGCTTCATTCTGAATGCTCTATAGTTCATAGCAAATTATTTAATGGTACTCAAAAAGATCAATTTAACGGGCCCTTTAAGTCCAGAGTCAATCAAAGGAACCTCTTTCCATGGAACCCTTATTTTATTGAGACCAATAATAGAGGTAGATTTAATATTGGTATTTGTATAACTCTTTCCTGTAATAGCATCGCCCTTTAGGCGATTGGACCATGTATTGGCAATCTCTATTTCCAATTGATTCTCGCCCGGCTTTATTATATTTGTAACATCAAATCGATGCGGCTTTGTCCAAGAGACGCCTAAATTCTGCCCGTTTAACCACACTTCACCTACATTTGACAGCTCTCCCAACTCCAAAATGATTCTTTGGTTCTCTGCTGTGCTAGAATTAATTTCGTAAGTGAAGGTCTTCACATATTTAGCTGTTCCGGAAAAATATTTGATTCCTTCAATTTCCGATTCCGACCAAGGGATAAGTGCAGGCAAAACTATCCGCTCCGGAGCGTCTTGATCATTTGGAAAAAACAATTCCCAAGCCCCGCTCAACGGCTGTTCTTTAATGCGATTAGTGATAAGGGTTTTCTTTACGCCCTGCTCCAACGTAAAATCCCCTTGATCCAAGATCATGGTACCATTCTCGGTATAATTCAGCAACGGTGGATCTTGTGCTATGGTAGAAATATTTGTGTAAGTACCCTTGGCAGAAACCTCCTTTGAAAATACCACAAAAGCAGATCCATACGGGGCAAGTGTCAAAGGCAATTGAATTCCCTTACTATTAGGTCCGTAGATGGTAACTTTATTAATATTTCCGGTTACGGGATCCCAAATTTCAGGGGTTTTCCCTTCCTGACGAAAAGTGCAGTTCCTCGACACCCATTGGTCGGTCGTATTTCTTACGAAATAATAATCCGACCCGTTCTTCTCATAATGAATATAATCCAGGATATTGAATTCGGCATCATCATAGGTGAAATCCGGAGAAATGTCCATTTGCCTAAGAAATTCTTTGGAAGATATCCCGCTGAAAACCTTTCCTTTAATGGACATTGCCTTGCTAGGTGAATTGGTTAAATCTACCCATAATTCATCTATATTGGATGTAGTAAGGTTAAATGACGACACTTTGCTTCTATCTATAAGACCCTTAGGTTTTTCGGAAACAATCTTGGCGCCCTTGGCAGCAAGTTGCTTTAACTTAGCGAGAATTTCCGGCATTATCTCCTCCTCTGGCGCCAAGGCCAACATTTTAAACTTTGCTCCAGTGGGCAAAACCAATTGACCTTGTTCAACAGAAATTTTCATTAATATTTCACTATTGACTACCTCGTAATCATAACCAGAACCTACATAAAATCGACTGTTTTTTGAGCCGGTAAAATTTGGAACCGCACTGCCGTAAAAGTAAAGTACGTCGGCAGTAAAATCGGTCTTTTGCAACACATTCGATATTCTGGACAAGTATTGATTAAAAGGCTTTACCTTAGGCCACCATACCCTTTTGTCATTATAATGTGTCCCCGCATGGTACACCCAACCAGGGTTTCCCGATCCACGTGAATTGTGGGTACTACCATGAACCACTACCCTATTCATCCCTTCACAAAATGCCCTATCCCCCATTGGCTTCATTTCGTATGGTCCTTCCTGCCAATGTTGAAAAGAGGTGAACGCCTCTTCTTCCACAACCCCATTGCCATATATGTGCGAAGCGGAGGAAACCTCTTTCACCACTCTTAATATATCTATCCCCTCATCGTTAAATCTTGTGTGATTGATCCAAAATTCTCCCCGTGGAAGATCCATTACCCCTAGAGATTTCAGTGGCTCAACCGGTACGTTATGCAAAGGGAATCCGGGCCCTCCCGATTCTGAATTAATTTTGAGTCCATGGCTATTGGCAACCTCTTTTGCCTTTCTATAAAAATTGTCAATCATTAATTCCGAAAGGGTAAACTGAAAATCGCGCTGAAGGTCCACTGGAGTGGGCCCGGAAAAAGTTTCATCATTAAAAAGAACAGGCAAATATTTTTCTATTCCATACCCGTTTAACTCCTTGAATTTTGTGGGAAGGGTTTCTGTCCATACAGTTCCAAGCGCTTCATAACTCGCTAGATATAAGCTTTTCAGTGAAGATTCGGAAAAATCATCTCCCAATATTGTTTTTAGTCTGTCAATGATATGATTAAAATGGAAGGCTGTAGCTTCCGCATCAAAATGATCAACAATAAGTCCATCTGAATTTTCACTTGGCAACTTTAATTTTTCTCCAGAATTTGAACAGATATAACGGAAAATTTCATATTGACCCTGAGGAGCTTCCCAATATAGTTTTTCTGTTCTTGGGTCAAAGAATTCGGTAACATCGATGACATTTTCAAAGGCGTCCTTCTTAGAAGATGTCCCTTTAGGCAAGGCCAATACCGCAACTTCCCTAAAAAATACCGGTTTCCCTTGTTTGTTCTTTTCAATATCCAGTTCCTTCTGATCCTCCTCGAGGACTATCTTCCCCTTAATCACCGTTCTGACCAATTTAGGAAATGGCAACTTCATGCCCTTTCTATCAAACTCTGTTTTTGAGAAATATATAGACTTGGCCGCATATTCGGGAGTAATCCATGATCCTCCGGCGTTCCAGCTGCTGGCCATGTTAAGTCCCACCTCCATATCCAGTTTTCCAGCTTCATCCAACGCGATCTTCACCGCGTTAAGAAAATCATCCCCCATAAAGGTTATTTCCCCAGGTGGCACTTTTGTTCCATTAGGTGCCCATTTGGGAACACCGATCTCAAATATATCAAAGCCAGAAAGTCCAGCATTTTTCATGGAGATGATCTCTTCCTTAATGCGTACCGTATCAATATTACCATTTATCCACCACCAGTATGTCTTAGGCCATGATTTCATTGGGGGATCCCTGAATTCTTGCTTTAAGTCAGCGGGAAGGTTCTTTTGTCCGTTCACCCCTGTTAAACCGCTAAAAAAGAAAAGTACTAATAAAAAACAACCTAAAGATTTCCACATGAGACTAAACTAAAAAAGGATTACAACTATGGCTCCCAATCCAGGGAGCAATAAAATTCTAAGACAACCACTTCAAAATAAGGATAATATAAAGCTATCGTTGGTTTTATTTCCCCATTCCAACAAGGAAACACGACATTTACTCTTTACGTGATCCAGTAATGGTTGATACGCCAGATTTTGTGTTTCTCCAGGATCATTTCCAACATGGAACAATTGTTCCTCACCTGTGCTATAGATGGAATATTTATATGGCCCAACTCTTATCATTCTACCCTTTCTCGATTTATCCTTCACAAAATCTGCAAGTTCGACAACGGTATATTCCCTCCACTTTGTTATTCCTTGCTCGGCCAACGGTAAAAGACTACTTCCAGGAAGACTTTGGGGACTTTCAATATTTGCATAGTCCAAAATAGTCGGTAGAATATCTATTTGCGACACCGAATTTTTAGAGTCTATCATTCCTTTCTGTTGTATTTCTGGCCACGAAACGATCAGCGGTATTGTAGCCGATTCTTCATAAAAACTAAGTTTTGCCGCCCATTTATGGGCTGCGGCACCATCGCCATGATCGGATGAGAAAACTATCATAGTGTTTTCTTCATAACCATTTGCTTTTAAGGATTGAAGTATTTTTCCAATTTCCACATCTACCATCTCGGTAAGTTTGTGATATGCATTTAGATAACCCTTCCATTCAATGGAGTCGAACTCTTGATTGGCAAACATGGTTTCAACACCATACTCTTTATGATGCATTCTTTTTTCAGTAATAAATTTTGGCTCATCCTTTTCTATTGCATGATTATGCGGCAAAGGTGGTAGGTTATCTATAAAGCGAGGGTCTTGCCCAACAATAGGAGCTAGCTTTGTCTTAAAACCAAAATATCTTATTTCCAATAAGGAGTCATTTTCGGAAGTCCACCCGTCTTTTCTAGCATACATACAAATATCATGGGGATTATGATAGCTAATGGTTAGAAATAATGGCTTTTTCTTATTATAATCCTCTAAATATGAGACCACTGCTTTTGTTAGTGGTGGATCCGTTTTAGAACCTAGACCATGATGTGATTCATCGGAATTCCAAAAAGGGAGAACCTTGTAGTCCTGAATACTTTTATTTTTTTCACTGTTGTTTGAAGGATAGGACTCTGGGAGATGCCATTTTCCGGCCCAAACAGTTTCATAGCCATTCTCGCGAAATATACGGCCAGAATTGGCAATAGTACTTTTAACTCCCTGACCATTCCATTCAACACCTGTTTGATGGGGCATCATTCCAGTTATGATACTACCTCTTGCAGGACCACATACAGGTGAGGTACAATAGGCCTGCTCAAATCTTATGCCCCTGGCAGCGATTTCATCCATTGCAGGAGTACTTAAATAAGGGTTACCCGCTGCACTCATCATTTTCACATGCTGTTGATCAGTGAGGATAACTACTATATTTGGTTTTTTAACTTGATCTATACTTCTCTTTTGGGCCAAACAAGCATTAAGAAAAATTAAGGTTAAAAACCCTATGCAAAATGATATTTTGTTATACATAACAGATTGGTTCTAATATAATCCTAACATTTTAAATTTATGCCCACTTCCAAAGGATCTTCAGAAGCGAGCATAACTACTAATTAAAACTAACTCAAAAAACAACTAACTAATAACCCGGATTCTGTTTCAAATTGGGATCGATATCAATTTCCCTTTGTGGCAATGGCATGAGCAATTCCTCTGGTGTTACGGAAAAACTGCTACCTATCCTTTGAAAATAAGAATTGAGTACTTGAATAGTACGACCGGTACGTGCCAGATCAAACCAACGTTGTCCTTCACTTAGAAACTCCACTCGACGCTCGTGCTCCAAGGCCAGCGCAAATTCTTCTTTGGAAAGGCCACTTAGATCTTCCAAACCTGCACGGTCTCTAATAGCATTTATAAAAGGGTAAGCTTCATCGGTTCTGTCCGATTCGTTCAGAGCCTCGGAATACATGAGCAGGACATCAGCATATCGTAAAGGAGTGAAGTTTACACCTCCATCTCCCTGTAGACCATTTGTAAAATCAACAAATTTTAGGCCATATTGAAGTTGTTCATAGGTACCATCCAACAAAAGAAGCGAATCTCTAATTGACAGTTCCCTTCTTAAATCTCCATTTTCATAACTGCCCCGTACATCCAAAGTAGGGACAATGCGCCCTGAGCCGTTCATATTATTAGGAAAAATAGCCGCATTAAAACTAGGTGGAGTAAACAGGCTCGAAAAACCGTTACCCTCACCAATATTTCCAGAAATATACTTTATCTCAAAAATTGATTCTGGCAATTCATCATTATTATTGGTAAACATAGTGCCATAATCATCTTGAAGAATATATTCCTGTGAATCAATAACTGATTTTAATGTTGTTAAAGCTTCAGGATAATTTTTCTGAGTGAGATAAACCTTACCTAATAGTGCTTTTGCGGCACTAGACGAGGCCCTTGATTTACTCATTTCTACACCTTGGAGCAATGAGATGGCCTGTTCTAAATCAGAAATTATAAAACTATAGATTTCTGATACTGGCCGTCTTGTCATATCAAACGTGGCAATTTCATCAGGACTATTGAACACCCCTTCAATCAACGGTAAATCTCCAAATAGTCTTACAAGGTTGAAATAATTATAGGCACGTAGAAAGTATGATTCACCTTGATATTGTCTTTTTACCCCCTCGCTCAGTTCTGCATCAGCAATCCTGTTCAAAACAGTATTACTACGTACAATCGTTTTAAAACTCAAGTTCCATACGGTGTTTACTTCAGTATTTGCAGCGCTAAGCCTCATTTCATCACACTCAAATTCAGAAGCCGTTGGAGAGGTCCATTGAATATATGCATTGTCAGTAGTAAGTTCCGTTAGCCGCAATAATGAGGCATTATATATATTTTGGAGTTCGGAGTAGTTACCGATCATGGCCGTCTCAAAATCTGCCTCGGTTTTGTAGAATGATGCTTCGTTGGTCAAATATTCAGGTTCTAATTCGAGAAAATCAGAGCAAGAGCTTAAAGCAATAAGCAGCGATAATAAAATGATTCTGTATATTTTCATGATTTCTATTTTTGAAGGATTAGAAAGAAAGTTTGAGTCCGATAGTGATAGTTCGAGCCAACGGATAAGTGAAGTAATCTATTCCGGAACTTGCAATATCACTTCCAGATGTACTGGACTCGGGATCATATCCCGGATAATCAGTAAAGGTATAAAGGTTAGCAACGTCCGCATATAAAGACAATGCACTAATGCCTAGATCTTTAACGGTGTCTGATGGAAAATTATAAGTCAGATTAACATTTTTGATACGGGTAAAAGAAGAATCGAACAAAAAATGTGAACTAGTACCGAACCCATTAGCATAGTTGCTTCTAATAGCCCTAGGTTGAAACCCTTCACCAGGCTGAGATTCAGAAACCCATCTACCCAATGATATATCAGCTATTTGGTTTTGTACACCGGCACTATTAAGAATTGCAGTACCCGCTTGAAAATACGTAGAGGCTCCCTCTGAACCTACCAATGAGATGCCAAGACTAAGATTTTTGTATGAAAATCTATTGTCAAAACCCCAAGTAAAATCAGGAAAAGGACTTCCTACAATTTTACGATCATCGTTGTCTATCACCCCGTCCTCGTTGACATCTTCAAAAATAAGGTCGCCTGCCTGTGTTCTAGGGTGCTGAACCGCTGCACCTGCTACTTCCGCTGCATTGGCAAAAACGCCTATAGCATTTAACATATAAAAACTTGAGATCGATTCTCCTACCTCGGTTATCTGAAAAGCATTATTTGAGATTCTCCCAGTTTCCGTTGCCAACTTGAGAACCTTATTCTGGTTAGTACTTAAGGTAGCGTTGCTGTTCCAAGTAAAATCGCCGGCCTGAATATTTATAGTTCTCAATCCGAACTCCAAACCTCTATTCTCTATATCTCCAATGTTTTGTGTTGCACTTTGAAAGCCGGTTGCTGATGGTAATTGCACGGCAAGAAGAAGGTCTGTCTTTAAATCTCTATAAGCATCTACAGTTAGTGAGATCCGGTCGTCGAATAAGCCCAGGTCAAGACCAACATTGGTCTGTTTGGATTTTTCCCAAGTCAGATTATCATTTGAAAGAGAGCTAGGAACTAACCCAGGAACCTGACTCCCATTCGCAACATAATTGGATTGGGATAAAAGACCTATATGGTTATAATTTCCAATCTGGTTGTTCCCTGAAATTCCATAACTAGCCCGCAGTTTCAAATTATTTATGAAATCAATCGAGTCCATAAAACCCTCTTCAGAAATATTATATCCCACGGAAGCAGAAGGAAAGGCACCCCACTTATTATTGCTTCCAAAACGAGAACTACCGTCTTTTCGTATTGTAGCAGTGAATAGGTATTTACTATCATAAGAATAATTAACTCTTCCCATAAAGGAGAGCAAGGACCATTCTGAGATAATTTGGTCGCCTGCATTAACGATACCCGCCGAAATGTAGGGTACATTTTCAGTTGGGAAATCCGATGCCCCCGCAGAAAGCCTATCGAATCTATCCTTTTGAACAGTAAACCCTCCCAAAACATCAAAAAAGTGGTTTTCGTTTATGGTTTTTTTATAGTTAAAAGTGTTCTCATTAAGCCAATTGATAACATTGGTTCTAGTTGCCCCAGCATTGGCAGGATAATTCAAATTTGTAAAATTAGGTATCTTAGAGGACCTCCAAATATCTATTTGTCCTGCCGTGTAGTTTAAACCTATAGTGGATTTAAAGGTAAGCCCATCAAGCAATTTATATTCCAAATAATTGTTCCACAATATATTAGCGGTTCTTCTATTATCGGAAAACCCACTAAGCAAATCAAGTGGATTTGCCAACCACCCTAAACCGCCGGAGACATCATCCTGATTGAAATAAGGCTCGCCATTTTCATCATAAACCGGTATAGTGGGCGCAGCGGAAAGAACTGCCATGATGAGCCCACCTGTTCCATAGTGGCCTTCACTATTCGGAAATCGACCATAACTGTACGAACCAGTCAAGGAAGTCCCTATTTTAAGTCTATCAGAAATATTAGAATCTATATTTGTGCGTAAATTAAAACGTTTGAAGCTTGACGTTTCGATAATACCGTCTTGGTCAAAATAACCTCCAGCTATAAAAAAACGAGTCTTTTCATTTCCATTATTAAAGGAAACTTGATAGTTCCGTACCGGGGCAACCCTATAGATTACATCTTGCCAATCTGTATCAACACTGATCGAAGAAGGATTCCTAAAGGCGGACGGTACCTGTGTTGCCCCAGAGCGTACACTGTTTGGGTCATCCGCATTGCCGCCAGCAAATACCCACGCATTATCCCTTCCTTGGGCTACAAATTCCGCATATTGGGGACTGTTCAACATATCAAGTTTATTCGCAACCGACTGCATTCCCAGTGACGCTTCAACACTGATTTCCGATTTCCCGACCTTTCCTCTCTTCGTTGTAATAATAATAACACCATTCGACCCCCTAGAACCATAGATCGCAGTAGCC
Source organism: Arenibacter palladensis (assembly GCF_900129275.1). GTDB lineage: Bacteria > Bacteroidota > Bacteroidia > Flavobacteriales > Flavobacteriaceae > Arenibacter > Arenibacter palladensis. The sequence goes on from NZ_FQUX01000008.1 coordinate 176,567, forward strand.
GAAGCATCTTTTAGTATATCAATAGACTCTATATCAGAAGGATTAATTGACCCTAAGGGGTTTATACGTTGTTGGGTATTACCCGCAATTCCTGCAGCGGAGTACAGGTTCGTTCCATACGATCCAAAATCAGAATTGCCCCCACCTCCTATTGGAAAACCATCAACAACATATAATGGTTCGTTGCCTCCGGTTATAGAACTCATACCACGAACCAAAATATTTATATTACCCCCTGGGGCTCCAGAAGTCTGGGAAATTTGTACTCCTGCAACTTTACCTTGCAGCATCTGATCAAAACTTGCAATAGAAGGTTGGCTTACCTCGTCCATATCCACTCGTGTTATGGATCCCGTGAGATCCTTCTTCAGCTGTGTACCATAACCGACAACCACAACTTCGTCAAGATTACTAACATCTTCCTCAAGAATTACGCTTATATTACTCTGTCCGCCAACTGCAATCTCTTTTTTAACAAACCCTATATAAGAGAAAACCAAAATAGCATTAGAGGAATTGGCTGTAATTGAAAAATTTCCATCAAAATCAGTAACAACGCCATTAGACGTATTCATTTCCAATACATTCACACCTGGCAGGGGCGCACCATTGGCGTCCACCACATTTCCAGTAATTGTTGATTGGATCTCATTCTTATCGAAATCTGAAGGATTATCAAAATCAATGGCCATCACTCCGAAAGAATTAAACATGACAAGAACAAACGTTAGGAAGCGAGGGTGCTTAGCGCCCCACCATTTTTTAAAATTTTTCATAGGTTTCATAATTACTTGATATTAATTTATTATTGAGTTAATTCTCTGATATTATTACCGATTCAATGTTTAGGTAGTTTGCTATTTTAGCAATACTCTTTGCGTGATGCCCAATACCTAAAGCGAAATGATGGGTTGGGCCTTCTGCCATCCATTTATACAGAAATGAACGCACATCTGGCTTAAAATGTCCACGGGTATTTGTATTTCCCGTTGGGGGGATTGCCCCTTTAATAGATTGACCTTCTGCAATCACAAATTTGAACTTACCGTCGTAGGTAGAGTTAATTGAGAGCATTGTAATTGGTCCTTCCTTTATCTTAAATTCTACGCCAGCCCCATTACCAGGTTTCCCATGATATTTTTTTAGACTCCTAAGAATAGGTTTTCCATCCGCAATGGAAATGTTGTGAGGTCCGTCATGGCCTACAAGAACAAAATCATCATTAAAATCTACCGGGTGAAACTCAGCAAAACTTCCTCCAATCCCTAGTCGATCCATGATTAACATGGCAATAAGAGTCTTTAGATCAGATTCGCCACACATAGGGAATCCATTGGAAGTTAGAATTGAATTTCCTACAATTAAATTGGACATAACCCTTCTTAACTCGCTGTTTGGAGGGCCATCATAATAATAAGCCAGCCCATCTATATTTCTCTCCACAACAAACTTTTCCAAAGCAATACTCACTTTCGCCGCAATGCGCAGGTCCTCATCAATTAATTTTAGTGATATTGGATCCGAAACTGGATCTGGGGTATCGAAAAAATCCAGAATCTGTTGCTCCTTCATTTTTATTTCCTCTTCTGTCACCCTATCGTAGCAAGACATTATTTCATTCGCCTCACACTGCACCACATGCGACCCAAAAATTGAAGTCAACATTGTGGCATCCGTATGCATATCCAACATGGCATTCAGAGGGTGGCCAATGTGTCCCAAATGAACGTTCTTAAGATCATGAAGTACTTTTGCAATACGGCAATATTCATCAATTCGTTTATCGACATGATCATCATCATACAATGTTCCAATAATCATGTCGGGTACTTTCTTCCCCATGCGGGCAGCAACGCCTGCAAATTCTGGTAACGCACAGATATCGTCATTTACCAATTGCATGTAGGTAGAAGCTTTAGAATAATCCAAAGCTTTTCTAGGCTGCATTGCCACCATAACGATCGGGATAGAAAGAGATTTTACGATAATTCCAAATGTACCCGACGTGGCATAGGTTAACATATTGCAAAAGACAAGGTCCAGGTTGGCTGATTGAATATCCTTTAGTTTAACATAGGCCTTTTTTGGGTTATCTATCATACCGAAATCCACTATTTCCGCACCCTTATCGCTTAGTTTCTCCAATAAAACACTATGCTTTCCCATTAACTCATCCAAGAGTCCGTCAAATTGCCCCCAATAAACATCGTACCCTACTCCAAAAACACCGATACGCTGAGGTTCCTTTTTAATATTGAATTCCATATAAATATAATTAACGTTTAATATTATTTATTTAACGCACTAAGTAATTTTTTATATAAAAAATTAAATAGTGGGGATATGCCTTAACTGCCTGATTTTTGGCATCAACACCAAAAAAAGGATGAAAGCAACAGGGTACATCAGGCCCGAATAAATCCACATAGGATCATAAGAAAACTTCTCGATTATATTCCCCATTAAAGGATTTATCAATACTGAAGATAAAGCACCTGCACTCCCGGATAGTCCGATAACAGTTGATGTAATAGACTTTCCAAATGTATCGCTGATTGCCGTTATGTAATTGGTTATCCAAAGACCATGCGCAAAAAAGGCCACCACCATTATAACAATCACCCATTCTTCGGAGGGCATATACTTAACAAATAGAGCGGATAAGGTCAGAATTGCCGCAACGCCCATTACCCCTTTTCTGGCCCAGTCCAGACTCCCGGTACTTCTAAAAACTTTATCTGAAAAGAAACCTCCCAACATATTGGAAATCCCCAAGGCCAAAAATGGAATCCAAAAAAGTTCACCAATCTTTTCCAGGTCGACACCTCTTGAATCACTTAAGTATTTTGGAATCCAAAACATATAAAAATAAAAGATCGGATCCAAAATAAACCGGATAAGTATAAAAATCCAAACCTCTTTTATTTTCAATATCTTGCCAACAGAACGAAAAGTTTCCGCCCAAGACTTAACCTCCTTCAAATCACGCTTTGCTTTAGCCTTGTTCTTTGGGAGCAAGAACCACACCAGCACCCATAACAACCCAAAAATACCAGTAACCAAAAATACACCACGCCAACCAATAGTCCCGATAAGATATACGCATAAAGGTGGTGCAGCTACAGCCCCAAGGGCCGAACCCCCAATGGCGATTCCATTGGCTAGAGCCTGCTTTTTCTTTGGAACCCATTCCACTACCGCCTTAATAGCACCTGGAAAAGCACCGCCTTCTCCCAATCCCAGAAAAAAGCGATATATCCCAAAATGAAAAGCATTTGTAGCAACGCTATGAAGAGCTGTGGCCAAAGACCAAATACCAACGGAGTAACCAAGCCCTTTACGGCTTCCAAACCGATCTATTAAAATCCCCCCTAAGGTAAACATTATCGCATAGCTTACTAAAAATCCTGTATTGATGAAACCATAATCCGTATCCGAAATTGGAAAGTCTTCTCTGATTCTAATTATAGAAACAGACAAAACTTGTCTATCCAAGAAACTTAGCGCAGTTGCCAAGAATGCCATAAACACAACTATCCAATAAACATTTTTTTGCTTAAACATAACTTAACGCACTAAGATTTATTAACAACAAATATAACTATATTTTGCATATATCAAAATTTTATTGATAATTTTGTAAGTATATCCCAAATAAATGAAACTAGATTATGAAAAATGCAACCCCCAAGTATATTAGCATCAGTAAGGAACTAATCCAAAAAATAGAATCCGGCGAATATCAGCCTGGAGATAAAATTCCTTCTGAAAACGAATTGATTGAGATGTACTCTGTCAGCAACACTACCGCTAGAAAGAGCCTACTTGAAGTTGAACTTAGAGGGTGGGCCAATCGTATCAGAGGCAAGGGAACTTATGTTCTAAACCGTTTCGAAGATAAGCATATAACCAGAGTTTTAGGTGCCTTTGATGCCGTAAAGGAAAGTTTCAATACGAAACTGGTACAGGAAGGTTTTAAACCCAAAAATGTAATTATAGAAAAGGTAGTCATGGACGAGGGAATTTCTACAAATATCAATAACAAGCATTATATAATGAATGGTCCAATATTAAAAATTCACCGTCTACGATATGCCGATGAAATTTTACTTAAAGACGAAACTAGGTACATTTCTATGACCCTCTGCCCGAAAATAAACATTCGGGATTTTGAAGGAATCTCATTAATAACAGCCTATGAAAAGGAATATAATCTAAAATTGACCAATGTTGAACGTACTTTAGGAAATACCATTTTAACTCCAAATGAGGAAAAAAACAACTTCGAAAATGAAGTGCCTATGGCTGCTTTTGTTCTGGATGGTGCCGTTTTTTGTGAACCTGATCAAATTGTAGAAATAGAGCATTCTTACTATAGAGGAGATAAATATAAGTTTGCAGTTGTTGCCAAGCCGCAACTAACACTTGAAAAATAGAACTACCTATTATGATAATACATTGACTAATAGCAGCCTCTGCATAAAGTATAGTTGCATTGAGCAATTGGGCTTATAGTACTCGGGAAATGATAGCTGAAGTAATGATTTTTTAACACAACCATAAGACCCACAGAAGCAATATTATTAAATATACCTCTTATGTTATATGCAACCTGAAAACAATACAGGATGAATTCCAAACTGAATTTCAAATTGCGAACTATACACTCCTGGACAGGTATTTAGGGTCTCTATTGCGCCTAGAAATTGGCGTATTTCATTCCCCCGATTTATATCGTATCGGCAACCACGAACATTGTATGTCTAGAATTTATGACCCCCTGCTTTTTGAATTGTCAACCATTTATACATTGAAAAAAGAATATGTACAAATAACTAATTATCAGCAATTTACAAAGTACTCAATTATATATCTAAGCCGTATTATTCTATCGATTTAAAAAAAGTGAGCCTTTTCTGAGCGTTTTGTAAAACCAAAAAGGCTTCCAATCTCTCGGAAGCCTTGTATTTATTGGTGATGGCACTAGGATTCGAACCTAGGACCGCCTGCTTAGAAGGCAGGTGCTCTATCCAGCTGAGCTATGCCACCATTCACTAATTATGACAAGTTCTGTCTTTAGCGGCTGCAAATATACAATTATCATTAATTACTGCGCAACTTAATTCATAAAAAAAATCCCTTTCCGTTGCAACAACAAATTCGGCAGTTAGGTATCCCTAATAATGGTATGTCGGAAAACTTAGGCCGACACTTATTAATATTAACCCATATTTTAGTTGGACATTATTATTTTTCTAAAATACTTATTCATGTAATTACATATTTTAATATCAAATACAGATTTTAATAAATATTATTCATAAGTTAATACCTTCATTGCGATTGGACATAGAATTATCCCTAGAAATAACGTAATCATCATATGATTCCAAATTACATACGAGTTTTTATAAACTACGTCTTACTTATTTCTTGTTTCTCTGTTCAATCCCAAAAACAGGTCACCTTTCGTCCATTATCCGTAAAAGACGGATTGTCTCAAAACTCGGCCATTTCAATAACCCAAGACCGAACAGGGTTTTTATGGATCGCTACACAGGACGGTCTCAACAAATATGATAGCAGAAGTTTTGAAAAGTACAAACAGTACTTTAAGGACATTACCAACCCAACATATAGTAAATTGGGAAAGGTATTTGTAGATAGCAAAGATGAATTATGGATCATTCCCATATCGCAAATACCACACAAATTAAATAAGGACAACAACTCTTTTGAACCCCTTAACGGAATTGAAGATGCCAGTACCATCTTTGAAGACCAACAAAAAAACATTTGGTTCGGGAGTTATTCCACCGGATTATACAAACTATCGTTCCAAACCAAAAAAATAGAACATATAATTGATCCGGGTAAAGTAAGTGGCATAAACGCCATTACCCAAGACCGCTCCGGTAATCTTTGGCTTAGTTGCGAAAAATATATAATACAAATAGATCCTCAACAGCCAGAAAATATACATTATCATTATCCCGATGGCAATAAAAATTCCATTTCCAATTATAGCTTTATTCTTTTTGACCATGAAAACAATCAATGGGTAGGGACTTTTGGCGAAGGTGTTTGGTACAGGGAATCCAAGGACAACTCGTATAAGCGTCCGGATATTTTTATTGAAGATTTAAAAAATAGCCTTAATACGATTTATGTGCTCACCATGTTACTGGACTCCTTAAATCAGTTGTGGATAGGCACCTATGGCGACGGACTTTTTAAAATTGACATTGCCCAAAGTCAATTAAACCAATATTTACCTGAAAAACACAACCCCAGAACCATTCAGTACAAAGACATCCTAAGTATTTACGAGGATTATACAGGTACCATTTGGTTTGGCACCGATGGTGCAGGGCTAAACTATTATGACCCCTTCTTGGAAAAATTCAACTCCGTAATCAACTTTCAAACCCCGGAGAATATTAATATAGATGTGGTAAGATCCATAACCTTGGATGTGCAAAACAATGTTTGGATAGGGACTAGTGGCAAAGGCCTGTCCAGGTTCTCGCCCAAAAAAAATGAATGGTACACCTATCAGACCGATAATAAAAAGGGACTTAGATCCAATAGAATTATGAGCCTGCTCAGCGATAATGATGGGGATCTATGGATTGGCACCCAAGAGGGTGGACTACACATTATGGATATCAACGAGAATATCATGGAATATCCAAAGCTCAAAAATCTTGAAAATGTTACCGTTTGGTGCCTACAGAAAGACACCGATGACAATACCTGGGTAGGTACCAGGGAGAGTGGACTTTTTAAGGTAAATAAAAACAAGGGCATCCTAAAATCGTATAAAAAAAACGACACCGCTAACGGACTTCCTTCCAACAATATCAGGGCAATTGCCCAAGAAGCCGGTCAATGGATATGGGTAGGCACCCAGGACGATGGAATTTGCAAGATAAACCTTAAGACCAATGAAATTAAAGTGTATAGAAATGAGCCTGGAAATACGAATTCCTTGGCCAGTAATCAGATAAAATCCCTGTACTACGACAATAAGGGAATCCTGTGGATCGGCACCAACGGCAATGGCCTGTGTGCCTTTGATATTGTAAATGAGCAATTCTATAACTACACCGTAAAAGAAGGGCTGGCCAATGACGTGGTTTATGCCGTTTTGCCTGATGAACAAAATAATTTATGGTTAAGTTCCAATAGGGGCATTACCAAATTTTACGTACCGGAAAAACTGGATTCGACCCCTAAAATCGTCAATTACACCAATTATGACGGACTTGCCACGGAATTTAATACCGGGGCCTATTTTAAGGCGAGAAATGGCAACCTGTATTTTGGAGGATTGGAAGGCTATTACTGGTTTAACCCTTCGGACATCGAAATAAGTACCGTACTTCCAAAAACGGTCATCACCAAGTTTGAAGTTTTTAACACGGTAAATCCCCTAATTCCCAATGTAAAGCTCAACTATAAGGAAAACACCGTTGCTTTTTCATTTGCCAGTTTACAATACTCCCTTCCTATTAAAAATCAATATCAATTTAAACTTGAGGGTTACGATGCCGATTGGACCTTGTCCGGTAACGAGAATAGCGCAAGATATACCAATTTACCCCCCGGCAACTACACTTTTAAGGTTGTATCCAGTAATTATGATGGGGTCTGGAACAACAGGGAGGACTCCTATAGCTTTATTATCAATAAACCTTGGTACCTGACCAATAGTGCAATTCTAATTTACCTATTGCTATTTTTTGCTACTATCTATTTAATATACCGATATTTTAAATGGAGGTGGAATATGCAAATGCAATTAAAATTTGAACGCCAAGAAACCATAAGATTTAAGGAATTGAACGATTTTAAAGCAAAATTATACTCCAATATTTCCCATGAGTTTAGAACACCTTTGACCTTAATTAACGGGCCCATTAAAAAACAGCTGGAAAACAATCTAAAGCCCGATTTAAAAAAGGACTTGATGCTGGTAGATAAAAATACCAAAAGGCTTCTGAATTTAGTGAATCAAATGATGGAATTGAACAAATTGGATACCGGTTCCCTGAAGCTAAATCCAGAAAAAATCCATTTGGGAGGCTTTATCCTGTCTCTTCTGGAACCCTTTGAATATCTCGCCAAAAACCAGCATCTAATTTTCTCCCACACTGTGGGCCCTATGTCCATCACTTTATTTGACCCCGATATTATGGAAAAGATTGTAGGCAATCTTTTGGGTAATGCCATTAAGTACACTTCAGAGGGTGGCCATATCGACTTTAAGGCTGTGGTATCGGAAACCGATCGCTTAATAATAAATGTATCCAACGATATAGACAACATTATAGAAAAAGATACCAATAAACTATTTGAGAGATTCTTTCAGGCCAGTCCTACAAACGAAGGTACAGGAATTGGACTGTCCTTGGTCAAGGAATTGGTGGAACACCTTAAAGGAACCGTAAACGCTTCATACTCCCAGGATCATAAAAAAATATTCTTTAATCTAGAAATGCCTATACATCCAATCAAAGATGAGGAAATTCCCGAAGAAGAAGTTACACCAATAAGTGATGCAGAAACCATCACCAAGAAAACCAATGAGGCACAGCCCCTAATATTATTGGTAGAAGACAATGTATCCCTATTGAATTTTATGACTTCCCTTTTGGAGGACAAATACAAGGTCATTGCTTCCAAAGATGGTGTGGAAGGAGTACAATTGGCCCTCAAAAAGATTCCCGATCTTATAATCACAGATCTTATGATGCCCAAATTAAATGGAATAGAACTTTGCAGCCAATTAAAAAGCGATGAAAAAACATCCCATATCCCGATCATAATGCTAACCGGGAAAACCGATCCGGAAAACGAAATTGCCGGCTTGCAAAGTGGTGTAGATGAATACATGATAAAGCCATTTAACCCGAAGACCTTTCAAATAAGAATAGAGAACATTTTAACAACTAGAAAAAAACTCAGGGCACATTACAACAAAGAGAATGTGTTTAAGCCCAAGGACATTGCCTTTACCTCTACCGATGAAAAATTCCTAATTAAGGTTGAAGATATCCTGAATAAGTATTTACAGGATACTGATTTTTCCGCAGAAAAGTTCAGCCAACTTCTAGGAATGAGCAGAATGCAGTTACACAGAAAATTAATTGCCCTGACCGGACACAACACTACCGCATTTATACGTCTGGAAAGATTAAAACAAGCACAAAAACTTCTGGAAAAACCAGGATTAACCGTGGCTGAAGTTGCTTATGCCACCGGATTTAATAGTCCGTCATATTTTATAAAATGCTATAAAAAAACCTTCGGAAAAACTCCTACGTCCTAGATCCACAGGGTTGCAACATCAAAAAGAGTTACATCTGTACCATCTTATGTTACATTTAACTCACTGTTTTCCATACATATAATAGAAATTTGATTCAACGATCATTAGATCAAATTATAATCTTCTAATATATAGTATGAAATGAAAATAATAAACTTAGGTGCCAGCTTATCCATTTTTCTATTCCTTTTTTGCATAGGCACCCACAATTGCCATGGCCAATTCCTTAAAAAATTGGGGCAACGGGCAGAAAATGCAGCAGAAGAAGCTGTTCTTAGAAAATCTGAACAAAAAGTTACGCGTGAAACTGAAAAAGCCATGGACACCATTTTAGATGGTAATAAAGGTACAAAGCAGCAAAAGAAGTCCAAGTCCCAGGAGACACAAAATGATGCCAATGCCTCTGTTGAAGGCGATGATGGACAAACACCACAAAAATCAGAATCCAATACCAATGTTTTAAAACAAAGTGAATTCGGGGTGTATAGTAATTTCACCTTTATACCAGGCAACAAACTTCTGTTCTATGATGATTTTACGGCTGACGCCTTGGGAGATTTTCCTGCAAATTGGGAAACTGGAGGCTCTGGAGAAGTTGTTAATACAAATGTTTCCGAAAGCAAATGGCTCTCCCTTATTAGAAGGTCGGGATACATGCCAAGCATGGAGGACAAACTACCTGAAAACTATACCATTGAATTTGATTTATCCAATAATGGATATGGTTCCGGAAAGCCTATTAGTAAAATACACTTTGCGTTCTTAACCAAAAAGGCCTATTCCATGGATGCCGGAGGCACTTTGGCAGAGATAGAAATCCTTCTCTCCCCAAATGGTTTTAATGTAAGAAGCGTATCTAATTTTGGGGGCGAAGTGGACGTAAAAATTGGAAATGAAATTGACAGGGAAATACCTGAATATTTAAACAATACGGTCCATATTTCCATTGCCGTAAACAAAAAAAGGTTGCGGATGTGGGTGAACGAGGAAAAAATGGTGGATTCCCCTAATTTAATACAGGCCAATATTGGTAAATATTTTATAATCCAGGCGATGGACGTATTACCGGAAAAAGGCCATTTTGTAGGCATCTCCAACTTCAAAATTGCTGAATCCACGGAAGACCTGCGGTCTTTATTACTCAAAAATGGAAAATTCAGTACAACAGGAATCTATTTTGATACTGCCGCATCCACAGTAAAGAAGGAGTCTTACGGAATACTCTTGGACATCGCCAATATGCTTCGCGATAACAAGGATATCAACCTACAAATAATAGGACATACTGATAATCAAGGGGAAGAAAATTACAACCAGACACTATCCGAGAGTAGAGCTGCAGCTGTGAAGCAAATTCTAATTGAAGAGTTTGAAATAGATGAGGCCCGATTGCAATTTATGGGCAAGGGCGAAACAGAAGCTGTAGATGACAATACCACAGAAAAAGGCAGGGCCAATAATAGAAGAGTAGAATTTATAAAAATCAATTAAAAAAATCCAAAACAAAGAATCATGAAAAAAACATTGAAAAGTCAAGTTAGAATAATGTTCATCGCCAGCAGCTTAGTAGTACTATCCGGGTTTATAAGTTGCAGTAAAGATGATGGTTTAAGCCCTGTTGGTTGTAACAATTGGTCGGAAAAATACCTTTCCCAAGCCCAAGCGTATTCCGATGCTTCAGCGGCTTACAGCAATGACCCAAGTGTGTCCAATTGCAATAAATTAAAAACAGAAGGTTTGAACTATGTAAAATCCTTAGAGGGCATTTTAAGCTGTGTCCCGACCGTTAATAAATCGGAATTCAATAATGACATAAAAAACTTGAAAGCAGAGATCAACAGCACTGCTTGTGATGAATAATTGTAAAAACTACTAAAATGGAAACAACAGATAACAAAACAGTTGTGGCAAGCGAAGGTAAGAACATTGCCATTATATCCTATATCACCATCATTGGCCTTATTATAGCCTTTGTAATGAACAATGACAAAAAGGACGCCTTTGCTTCTTACCATATTAAACAATCCCTGGGCCTGGCCTGTACGGGTCTTGCCTTAGGGGCCATAGGAATGATTCCCATATTGGGATGGATCATAAATATCCTTGGCATTTTTGTTCTCCTCTATATGTGGATCATGGGATTAATCAACGCCTTTAATGGCAAAGAAAGTCCTGTACCCTTCTTAGGGGAGAAATTTATAGAATGGTTCAAGAATATATAAATGCATATCATGAAAAAATCAATAATGCCCTTTACAGTAATGGGAATTCTATTCCTATTATCATTTTCTACACAAGCCCAAAGCAATGATTGGACCGGAAAATGGAACACAACACTTTTAGGTAACTCTTTAGGAGAGTTGAATATTACAAAGTCGGGAGATATTTATACGGGGACTTTTCCGAATGGAAAACTGGACGGCAAATATGAGAATGGCAATTTAACCGGTACCTATAGAAGGACTGTAAATAGTTTTGACAGAACGGGGATGGGAAAAATGGGGCTATTTACATTCATTATGCATGCCGGGAAAAAATCATTTGAAGGCGAATATAAGCCTGAAGGTAAAGATGACTGGCAACCTGATAATTGGAACGGGTCAAGACCTAATTCTTTGTATGGAAATATAATTGAAGAACAAGTGGCAAAAGATGAATTAGACAAAAGAGAACAGGTCTTAAAGGATTTTGCAAACAAGGATAAACCTGCCCCAATTAAACCTTGGACCGGAACATGGGAAACAGATGTATTGGGCAAACTAAAGATTAATCAAAAAAATATTGCCAATGTACTAGGAAAATACCGCTTTCAGGTAAACAACAAATTTACGAATGGAGACATCACAGGTAAAGTAACAGATAGTAATCGTAAAGAATTTGAAGGTCATTTTAAAGATAGTGAGGGCAAATCAGGGCAAATTAAAATTTCGTATTCCTATCTAGTCAACGCAACACCTGGTTATGATTTCTCAGGCGTTTTAATCTACGATTTTACACCTGAACAGAAAAAAATGAATATTCCCTTAACCAAAAAAGTAGTGTCCATAAAAGGTCATAGAGTATCCTCATTATTACCAAATATGGTTAACTATAACTGAAAATCCAGAAGCTATGCGCCTCCTATACTTATTTTCTTTATTGCTGGTTTTGTTTTCATGCAATGAAAGCAAAAAAGATAAGGCCAGCGCAACTAATGAGGTTTTGGAAGATTTCTCCAAAATGCCGGATTCTGTTTTCCTAAAAGGCTTTGCCATTTTAGATACCGTACAACTAAAGCCGGTAACGGAAATGATAAATGAACTTAGGCAAATTCCAGAACTGCAAGAAATTGGTGTAGGGGACGAATTGTTGAGTTTTAGGCTTAAAAATGGGCCAACTATGTTGATTAGACTTAAAGAATTTTCATCATTAACCAAAGGTGGCACAGCCAGTGCTGCCATACCTTCAATGACGATACTCAACAATAAACAGATAGAGGAAAACGCAAGCAATGTTGTGGGCGCACAACGTGGGAAAAATAGGCAAAACAAAAAGGCATTTGTGTTAGCTCCTTATCTATGGTATTTTAAAAGTGATGATGATGTAAAAGTTCCATATTCAAAACTTAAAAATCATAGAAATTACAAAGGCAATGTTAATTACAAATCGAATGAAACTGAAGCTTCCCAAACCATAACCATAGATGATTACTTATCATTTAATGATTTTGACATGGTGTATTTAAGTTCTCATGGTTCTAAAACATGTCAGGTAGTAGAGAATTCAGAAAAAAGTAATACATGTTATACATTTATTTCAACAGGAATAAAATTTAAAAGCTCAGAATTAAAAAATCTTAAAAATCAGCTTAGCTCAAAAAACGTTACAGGGATTGGATTAGGTAAAGAAGACATATATTTAAGACCAGAATTTTTCTCGATTACTTACCCTGATATAAATAACAAACTTTTTATTTTTAGTGCCTGTGAATTAGGCCAACACGGAGATGTTGAGAATACATTTAACAACATAATACAAAACGGTCAGCTATTTTATTGGCAAAATATTATTTATTCAGATGACGCTTCAAGAGCTTTTAGTGCTTTCTATGATAGAATGTTATTGTATGGAGAAAATGCACCTACTGCTTTTAAAAACACTCCAGACTCACTTAAAAACAATTTACCTTCCTATTATTTAGAAGGTCCTATAGGTAAACAAGACACCATAAAGACTACAACCTATCTCCGTATGACTACCCAAGGCAATGCCATGCATATCATAGAACCTATAAGTTTTATGGACGAGAAAACAAAGAAAGAATTGCAGGAAGGTGTTGTCTACCCTTTTGAGGGTATCCTTGAAGACGATGAACCCGAGGAGGCCAGTTTTACTATGGAATTTTTGGGATACACCGTACAAGAAATGGAAGACAAAGGCATGACGTTCTCGTTAAAAGTAGATGGCAATACGGTATTGGACCATATTTCCTTTGTTCCCGATACCGACCCCAACGATGATATAGAAGTAAAAGGGGGCAAAAATGAAAAAACAACCTTGGTCACCTTTAAAGGCGTAAATCTAAAGAAAGACCTTAAAAAAAATAGTTCGGTAAAACTGGAAGCCCTTTTTCATTTTAGCGAGGAAAATTACGGCTATCAAATGATCAATGTATCAACGGGCAGTTCGGATATGCGAATTGTCATGAAGGGGCCGGACGGGACCATCAATATGTTTTTTGATGCAGATAACTACGCTCTTAAAATGACCCACCCTGCAGAAAACGCTACCCTTTATTCGGACGAGGAAGGATTTATTTACATGAATGTCCCAGGACAGGGCTGGATAAAAACCAAGATGGGCCAAATGGCAGCTATGATTGCCAATGTTGTACCAATGAATATGGATTTTCTGGCCTTGGAACCTACCAAAGGATCCGTAATGCATAAAATAGCGGCATTCGCTGGTGACATTACCATTGCCAAATTGGAAAATGAACCAAGGGCTAAAAAAATAAGTGGCGGTATTGGTTCTGAAAAAACTGTGTTCATTGCCGACGGGCGGGTTACCATAACGTTTGACGACAAAAAAAGATTGGAATCGTTGGTGGAGCTACCTTCCAGCATACGCTATTATTATGAAGAACAAGAGATAACAATCCCCAATGCACAAATATTCTCAATGCCTTCATTTCAATAATTGATACCTAATTAAATAATATACAACAGGCAGTACTGACACCCGTATTCACCCCAGAGCCGAAAGGTCTGCTGACTAAATGAAAAAGCAAAAAGTATTATTAAGAACCAATAAATACAAAATCATGCAAATGCAATTTATACTACTATTGGCGGTCTTACTTTTTTCAAGAAACATGAACGGGCAAATGAATTTTTCCAACCTTGACGCCAACGGGAGTTTTCCTAAAATCGAGATCAATACGGACAACACAACCCTATTTGCTAAAATAGGAGAAAACACCAAGCCTTGGTTACATTGGAACGAAGTACCTAAAAGCATTGAGAGTGGTAATGGCCGTTCTACATTTAAAATGACCGTTTACAACAACGACGGTATAGCCAATAGAACTTTCGAAATATCATATACCATTCCTTATGGCCAAAACAATGCCGACCCCTCGGCGCATATTAAGGCAACATACATATACAGGGACAAAAGGCCCAATAAGATATTGGAAGAACATTTCAAATTAATACAATAATCAACTATGCCCATGAAAACCAATGTAATTTATTTATTGATCGCGCTATTTTTAGGCGCTTGCCAAGATAGTCCTAAAACAGAAAATAAAGACGATGTTGGCCTACCCGCTACTTCTGTAGTAGAAATGGCCAAGGCTAAAGTGAATATAAAAGAAAAAGAACCTAGCAACAAAGATGTTTGGAAAGCCTTAAAGAGCACCACACCATTAAGTAGCGAGCAACTTCTACCCTATTTGCCAAAAATGATAAATGGCCACAAAATGGCAAATCAATATGCCTACCCAGGGGGCGGGCAAATGGCTACCGGGGGCTATGGCCCCGCAGACAATCAGTACAACTTTTCCATTGAAGATGGTGCCGGGTCCAAGGCCATAGTAAAAAACTTTTTCAATAGCTATAAACTTAGACTACAAGGACCTGTAGATACCGAATACATTTATTTGGAACGTGACGGTTACGAGACCATTGCCTTTTTACAGCCTAAAATCAGTAGGAACCAAATTTCTTTTATCTACAACAACAGGTTCAGGATAAGCTTGGAGGGTCCAGATAAAGCTATTGACCTTTGGTCCTATATCGACTTTGAAAACCTTAAACAATTAGATCAATACAAATAATTAAATCGAACCAAAATAAAAATCATGAAAAACTTCAAGAACACATTAAATTATGCCTTTCCAATACTAGTAATCATATTATTAATTTCATGTAGTGGAGAAGATGGGGCTGTAGGACCATCAGGAGCTGATGGGCAAAATGGCGAAAATGGTATTGACGGTAATGCCAATGTTAGTGCGGTGTTACTAGAAAATGCTTCCCTTATTATTGGTTCTAATTCATTAAGTGTTAATGCTATTACCCAAGAAATTTTGGACTACGGAGCCGTACTAGTATATGTTCGTGTTTCCAGTACTCCAAATATATGGTATCCATTGCCCTACTCTGAAGATGATGTTCAAATAAGTATTGGTGCCATAACGCAGAATGAGATTATTATAAACTCTAGTGTCATTACATTTGTTTTAGATATTAAATTGGTGATCATTGCTGGAAATAATACAGCTACTTCTAAAAATAGTAATAACGAAATCCTTGCTTCCCTAGAAAAAAACGGTATAGATGTAAACAACTACAACCAATTAGCAGAATTCTATAATCTAGAACAGTAGTTGTTATGTATAGTTGTTAAAAATATTGGATTGGATGTAATTTGATGCTAATCTGAATTACAAAAAACCATAGCCATGGCACGACTAATTATTGCATAACGAATAAAATAAATCTTAAAATCATATAAAAATGAAAAATATACTAAAACTAATACCAATCATCTTGCTTTTGGCTTCATGTAAAGAAACCCCAAAAACCTCAGACCCATCAGCATCCAAGATTTTGGATGGGGCTATAAATGAAGTTATTGGAAAGAATGACGATATCAATAAAAAATATGATAATCTACGCGAAGATTTAGGCACCAAAACACCTCTTACCAATGCCCAACTAATAGAGGCATTCCCAAAAAAATTGAGTAATCTAAGTTTAGATCCATCAGAACAGAACAAAATAGAACCTGAAATTACCGACACCCAACTTGTTTCCGGCAGCTTTGGAGATGATACTATTAGAATGGAAATTTTGGATGCCGCTGGGCAGAAGGCCGTTGGTGCCATAATACCCTTAAAAATGTTGCACCTCAACAAGATAACTTCAGAAAGCAACAATACCATAAGATATTCCAAAGTAGAGCGCAACGGAATTTTAACTTTTGGTACCGATCGGGATGCAGATACAAAAGCAGATTTTCAATCCGACCTTAGGTTTCTTTACGCCAATAGATTTTATGTAACCCTGGAAGGCAAGGGGATGGACACCGATGCACTTTGGAAAGCCATGGGCATTGATAATTTGGGTGGTTTTAAAAATTAAAATGAATAATACCTAAAGTTATGGAATACTTTGAATCCCTTAATCAGTTTCAAATAGCAGGCCTTGTTCTGCAATTGGGACTTCTGCCATTTTTATTTTTGGCCCTTCGCCGTTGGTGGTGGGCAAAACAATCCCTCCAATGGCCGAAAGTTAATGGAGTGGTTACAAAGGGACTCGATTTCCCCCTATCCAAAATAATCGATTTTCTATATACCTATGAACTCAATGGCGCCACCTATTCAGGAAAAGAGCCATTTTTTGCCAATTCCTTCAAGAAATTTTCACAAAAGAAAGCTTCAGGATTAATTGCCAAATATACTCTTGGGAAGCAGGTTACCGTTTTTTACAATCCGTCAAACCCTAGGATATCCACCCTGGAGCCAGGAAGAAAAGATGGCGTAATGGGTGCCTTGTTACTACTGTTCCTACTTTTTTTATTGGGAGCCGTGTCCTTCTACAACCCTTCTATATTAATAGAGATCATAGATTATTTTTCTAACCGGTAAAACACATTTATTATGAAAAAATCAGTTTTGTTTTTAGTAGCCTGTGCCTTTCAAGCTGGCATGGCCCAAACCAATCATATAGTGGATAATTATCCATTGAAAGCTATGGACCTGGTGTTGTTTTCCTTCGGCATGGACAACCCGCTTACCATAGGAACTATCTCAGATTCTGGAGAAATAGCTTTAAATTTCCCAACAGATCTAAATTTTATTACTGATGATGTAAAAGCCAATTTTATGACGGACACGGCCTTTACCTTGTTTTCCAAATGTGATAATAGTTATGATATACTCGCAGAGGATAAAAATATTAAAGCAGCTGGTGGAGGTTATATTTCCTTAAGCACAAAAGAAAATCCGTATTCCGGATTGTTGTTTATGGTTACCGATGAAAATTTGGTTCCATGGTTGGAATCCTATGGTGATATAGATGCTGTGCTGGGGTCCTATTTTGAATTGCTATATGTGGAATCCGATTTTGATTATCAAGGAGCATGTACTTCCACGGTTACTTACACAGAAAACAATCCGGTTGAAACGCAATATGCCTATGATCTGAAGTTAAAGGCTGGATTTAATTTTATTGAATACAAAATTGAAAGTGTTGCCGAACAGAAGATACCCAGCATGTACGAAGAAAATGTATTCGACAAAATTAAAAAACCAGGTAAAATAACGGTAACATCATCACAATCGGCCATTCCCAATACCAAGTTGATCGGAAAATATTTTTAAGAAAGGGAACCTATGAAAACACTATATCATATTTTGCCAATATTCCTTTTATTTATAGGGTTCCAGTCTTTCGCCCAAACACCTGAGCAACAAGACCTTATAGATAAGGCATTGAAAATGCGGGATAGCATTATGGAGAGCCTTAATCTTGAAGACGTACAAAAGCAGGTAGATCAACAACAAAAAAGGCTGGAATCGGATGAAAAAAGCAAACAAAAAACAAGCACTATACCAAAGGCCGTAGCAAGTGAAGATAAATATTGGAAAAACACCTGGGCCAGTGATAAGGACAAGAAATTGAAAAATTGGAACAAGGGGAAAGCCGAACTTGTCTTCAACTATGCCTATGACTCCAGAAAAGATAAAATAAATTATGTGCAAGTTGGGGCTATTAAGGTAGATGGGAGTATTGAATTGAATCCTACAGACAAAATTCCTGTGTTACAACCCTTGAACAACTTTAAAAACAGCAATAATTTTTTTGATATCCATAATCCGGATTCCTATCAATACAGTAATGAAAAAGCTGGCTTTAAGCTCAACCCTTATTTATTGGTGTACCAAGACGGGCAACAGATCGGGACCTTAACAATTGGTAATTCTGCAAAAGTAACCCTAAATCTATTAACCCCTGGCGATCTATATTTTGGGGATGAGGGATATATCCTGTCTTGGGTATATGTAGATGAAGCCTGCGCCATAAAGGCCAATGAAAATTGGAGTGGGGACTTAAGCAATACTGGAACTCCAATAATGTTGGAAACCAATGTTGTTTATGACCTTAAATTTAGTCCTGGCTGGAATATGGTAAAAACCGCAGTAATAGGTACCTACAAATTTCCAAATGCCCCGGATGAGGACAGGTCCAGATATAAAAAACATGAGCACACCTCTACTGCTTCCATACCAAATGATGCTACCTATTTCTTTAGATCATCGGTACAGTATTGACCGAATATCATGCGTCCACAAAAATCCATTACAATCCCCAAAGATCTAGTGGATTTATTGGCTATGGTTTTTTACTTTTCCAAGGCAAAAATAAACTTCGCCCCCCTTCCAAGTTCCGATTCCACCTTGATGTCCCCCCCTAATTTTTCCACTATTTTCTTCACCGTAGCCAATCCTATTCCATTTCCCGGTCTTCCAAATTTATCGGTGGCCATTAATCTTTCGAATATCTTAAATATCTTTTCTTGATTCTCGGCAGCAATTCCGGGTCCATTGTCACTAAGGTAAAAATGGTAATGGGTATCACTCTCCGATACCCCAAATTCAATTTCAACTACCTCCTTGTCATTGTATTTAATGGCATTGGTCAGCAGATTGATCAGAATCTGATGGATGGCGGTTTTATTGACCATTATATGGGTCAAGTCCGATTTTAGAACCAGATTCAAATTGTGGTCATAACTAAAAAGTCCCTCCAAATCCTTGATCAAACTGCTCAAGGCAATTTTCGATTTTTCTTCCCGCAATATACTCTCGGCCTTGCTATAATGCAGTAGACCATCAATGAGCTGGATAAGATTGTCGGAAGAACCAATAATCATTTCCAACATTTCCAAACCATCAGCATCCAAAATGCCCTTATATTGTTCCCGGAAAAGTTGTGCCAAACTGGAGATATTGATCAAGGGCGTTTTAAGGTCGTGGGCGGCAACTGAAGCAAATTTATCCAGGGCCTCATTTCTTTCTTCCAGTTCTGTTACCACTTGCTCCAACAAGAAATTACTCTTTCTAAGTTCCAGTAAATTCATTACCTGCTTGGAAAGTGCAGCTAAGGACCGTATCTGGCTTTGACTTAACAAATTGGGTTTATTGTCTATGACGCACAATGTTCCCAATGCTAGGCCTGCTTTACTGACCAAAGGAACACCGGCATAAAAAATAACGTGGGGGTCACCGGTAACCAAGGGGTTATCATGAAAACGTTCGTCCTTTCTAGCATCCTGGACAATAAATACATCGTTGGGTTCATTAATGGCATGTCCGCAAAAGGCGTACTCTTTAGGTGTTTCGCTAGCATCCACACCGTGATGGGACTTAAACCATTGCCGCTTATCGTCTATGAGACTAATTAAGGAAATTGGGGTTCCGCATATTTCCGCAGCAATTGTAGTTAGGTTATCATAATCGCTTTCTGGCAAAGTATCCAGGATGGAATAGGAATCCAAATCCTTAATTCTTTCCTTTTCATTTTGGGGGATTTTGGGTGCTTTCAAGGATATAAAATTTTAAGTATTGCCACTTTTAATACGCCATGCTTTTGGCAATGCCATTTTGAGTATAGTTTATGGTAAAGGTAAGGGTTTTAAGGTCGGCTTTTAATTGGGCACTTTCTACCTGGTTCTTCCAAACAATATCCAATTTGCCATCAGGGGCATCCTTAATCTCCACCTTGCCCAAGAAGGCCTGTGAGCTGTTACGTAAACGGATAATGGCTAGTTGATCAATAACTATATCCCGTTTAAGGGCTTGTTCCACATCATGTAGGGATAAAGTAGTTCTATTAATTTCCTTGTGGCCCCCACTACCCCCTTTGTCAGCGGCCCCATAATCATTCTTTCCTGCAAAAATATCCAAATACCATACCTGGGGGATTCCCGGCATAAACATTTGAATGGCCCTTGCCAATAACAGTTTTTTTTCTTCTTCGCCCAAGGCACTGAAAAAGGTGGCGTTTACCTGGTAATAGGAGATTTTTTTTCCTGAAGGATCATAGAGATTTTTAACCCTTCCTCCCCTATCCATAATTTTGTTCATAATGGCCTCTATCTCTTCATCCAATAGCAAGCCTTTATTATAAACTCCGTTGACCTCCTTTCCCTTTAGATCCAATACTGGTATTCCGTCATGGCAGCCCAACATGTTTACGGTTTTGTAGCCCTTATCAAGAATTTCCTTGGCCCAGCCTAAAAGGGCCTTGGTACTGCCTGTTTCCAGAGCGTGAATAGTGAGCCCCGGCAAGAAAAAATCATATATATGATACCCTTTCTGGGCCACCTCTTCATGTAAATGAAGTCCGTATTCCGCATGAATCTCGGGCAACAAGGTCAAGTCGTTCTTTTGGGCCATCTGCCTTATCCGTTCCAAATACTCCCAAGTGCCGGGTTTGTTAAAAAAATTGGATTTACCCACTTCCTTATGCAGGTAGGCGAAGGCATCCAGCCTTAAAATTTTACAGCCAAAACCCTTTAGCTTTTCCAAAGTTTCCCTATAAAACTCCCATACCAAGGGCGAACTGGCATTGACATCCATTTGTCCCAGATAGGTTTTTTTTCGATTTACAATTTGAAGGATTTCTTTTTTAAATGGATTACAGTCGCCGAAATCCAGATTCCCCAAGTCCTTTCCCTCGGTTATAGCGCTATTTATTTTTTCACAAATCGCAGATTTTTGGCCACTGCTTATTCCTTCAATTTTCAATATGTCGCTCGCAGCAATTTTATGGTAAGCCAACTGCTGATAAAAGGTATTCCAATAAGGCTTTTCGGTTCCGTCCGGGAAAGGCACCTTTAGAATGGGCAATCCGGATTTCCTCATAAAAAGCTTGGATAGGAACTCCTCCTTGGGAATTATCACTCCATCCTCTCCCATTTCCCCCTTGCCTTCCCAGAACTCGTTCCAGTTGATAAAAAAGTCCTTAAATTTTGAGTCTTCGCCCTGCTTCAACAAGTCTTGGAATTGTGGCGACGCCACCGATAAATGGTTCAAAACAATATCAAACTTTAAACCTATATTTAATTTATCCAAGCCCTTAAGATCTTCCCTAGAGACCAAATCTTTATTGAGATCGTAATCTATGATGGAAAATCCCCTATCCAAATCACTATTAAAAAAGGTGGGCAAGATGTAGAACAGGGAAAATACATCTTTAAACTCCGGCATTTCCAACATTGTGACGGTGTCGTTCAAATTGTGGCCAATACTATCGGGATAGGCATTTAGCATTACCCCGTTTACAATGCTGGAATTATTTGAATCATGGCCTCCGTACTTGTGCTCTAACATTTCTTTGGACACTTAAGTAATTGGTTTTATTTGGGTTAACAGCTATCCGCTTTACAATAGATCGGAAAGAATATTGATATTGTCCGGGAGCCTCCCTACATTTTGCAGTTTTAAGGCCGCCAATTGCAAGGCTACTTCCAAACATTTTTCTATGGGCTTTTCTTTAATATAGGCAAACAAAAATCCGGACCAGAAAGCGTCCCCGGCACCAGTGGCGTCCATTACATTATCTACCTTTATGGCCGGTAATTGTATTATGCCTTTTCCTTTTTGCGATAATTTGACCCCCTTACTTCCCAGTGTCAAACAGACAATTTCGACCCCATGGGAATGAAAAAAGTTAAAAATTTCGTCGTGTGACAATTCCTGTTCAAACAGCCTTTCCATATCATCCTCACTAATCTTGACCAAAGGATTAAACGCACAGTACGCCTTGATAACCTCTAGCGCCACGGCCTGGCTATCCCATAGTTTTTTGGCATAATTAACATCTATGCTCAATTTACAGCCATGGTCAAAGGCTTCTTTTGCCTTTTTTAATATGGTGGTCCTAGCCGGATCTTTACTCAGTGCAAAACAGGTGGTATGGAATATAGTGGTAGCGGCAAGGATATCATCGCTGATCTGATTTTCCGTAATGCGATAATCGGCTTTACGAAAAGGAATAAAATCTGGAGTTGTTTCGCTCCTAGACACAAAGATGACACTGGTAGGTTCGTCCATAATGGTACTCATATAATTGGTGTCCACACCAACCTCCCCCAATCTCTTAAAAATGTATTCTCCAAAGGCATCGTTACCCACAGTGGACACTAGGACCGACTTAAGCCCCAATCTGGCCAAATTCATAGCCACATTGGTGGGCGACCCCCCGAGATATCTGTGGTAATCCCTGGTATTGTTGATATCGACCCCTGCCTGATGACCTATAAAATCAACAAGTACTTCCCCAACACATAGAACATCTATGTTTCTCATATTATTTTTTAAGTAATTTATTTTCAGATTTTCTAGGCTATATGATCTAAATTCTCAACACTTCCGTGACCCAAAATCAAATGCATATACCCTCTTGTTTTTATGACTAATTGCTTTGTACAGAGGCATAATCCTTGGATATAAAAAAGCAGGAAATTGCTCCCAGAATAAAACATATCCCTACAAAAGCAAGTGCATTTCTTGGATCGCCCAAAAACAATGAATCATAAAAAAACGGTACTGTAGCCATACTTATAAATTGGGGAACTACGATAAACATGTTAAAAATGCCCATATAGACCCCCATGCGTTCCTTGGGTACCGAATACGATAGAATAACATAAGGCACCGCCATAATGGATGCCCAGGCAACCCCCACTAAAAACATGCATATATAAAACATGGTGGTAGTGGTGGCAATTTGCATGGCAATAAAACCAATAGCCCCTATTACCAAGAAAACAGCGTGGGTTAGCCTATGTCCCAATTTTTTACCTACCCATGGAATGGCGAAAGAAATGGTGAAACAAGCTACACTAAATATGGCAAGGCTTACACCTCCATAAAAGGCTCCCTTTTCAAAATCGGGATGTTCCGGAGAGGCGGCACCAAACACGTGCCGTGAAATGGCCAAGGACAGATATTGCCACATTAGGGGCAGGCCATACCATACAAAGAACATAACCCACCACAGCTGCTTCATTATTTTGGGCATGCTAACAATGGCCTCCTTCACTTCAATAAAAACCTTGGCAACACTGCCCTTATCCTTTTTAAATTCCTCCATATTCTCCGGAGGATATTCGTCCGTAGTAAAAATGGTCCACAACACCGTACCCAGCATAACCATGGCCCCCAAGACAAAGGAATATTTTATGAAATTGGGTATTCCGTTGGCGTTCTCCAACTCTGCGATTTCGCCATAGGCCCCAAGGGTAATGATCCCCAAAAAACCAAGTAACCAGGGCATAATGTTGGCAGAAAACTGGCCCAAACCAACAAAGAAACTTTGAACCGAAAACCCTAAAGTTCGTTGTTCAGCCGGTAGTTTATCCGCTATAAAAGCCCTAAAAGGCTCCATAGCAATGTTCATGGAGGCATCCAATATCCATAATAATCCGGCAGCCATCCAAAGTGTAGAGGAATAGGGCATAAAAATCAGGGCAATACTCGCAAAAATGGCGCCCACTAAGAAATACGGGCGACGCCGTCCCAATTTGGTCCATGTTTTATCGCTCATGGCACCAATAATAGGTTGTACCAACAACCCTGTTAATGGCCCTGCAAGCCACAACCATGGTATTTGCGCCTCATCTGCCCCCAAATATCTGTAAATAGGACTCATGTTGGCCTGTTGCAGACCGAATCCGAATTGAATACCCAGAAATCCGAAATTCATATTCCAGATTTGCCAGAAACTTAACTTAGGTTTATTTAACATAGGTATCTTGTTGGAGGTTAGAATGTTTTTTTATTAATATGTCAAAAGCCTATTGGAACTTTTATGCTGCTTATCCTTCCAATTCAATGAGCAGACACGGGACCTTAAATTAAATGCCCTATCTCCATAATGTGGTATCAAAAGAACTTATTAAAGCTATGCAATTCATTTGATAATATTCCCAGTTTTTTTTAAAGTCGCCCCCGTTAAAATGGGAAGCAGTTCTTTAATGACATGGATCGTTCTAAACAAAATAAGAAATGAAAAGTAAAAGAGCTGACCCTAGTCACCTAAACATCAACTCTATTTACACTTCAATCGAAAAAACAATCAACCAACCTAAAAAATCTATATTTCGTTAAAGGCCTTCCTGTCCATCAAGATGATGGAATTCCAACCTAGTTATTTACAACTATTCACCATCTGTCCCACACAACCAAAATTCGTTTCTCCATTGACTATTTGATAAAGGGATTTTGAATGATTTTGGAGCATCAATATTTAGTAAGCTTTGGAACAATCTTGGTGTAAGATATATCTAAAATTGGCTTTAAATATTAAATTGATTAACGAAAACGATTTCGAAATGAACGAAAACGTTTTAGATTTTCTATTTTTTAGTATATTTAATATAAATTCAAACCTAAGATGAAACCTGTTACCTTAAAAGAAATAGCAGATCAACTTAATATTTCTGTGACCACTGTTTCAAAAGCCCTAAAGGACTATCCGGACATTAGTAAAAAAACCAAGGCCTTGGTGAAGGAGTTGGCCCAGACCCTGAACTATAAGCCCAATGCCTTTGCCGTAAACCTAAGGACCAAAGAATCCAAGACCATTGGCCTGATAATTCCAGAAATTGTACACCATTTTTTTTCCAGTGTTATCAAGGGCATTGTTGCCCAGGCAGAAAAAAAAGGATATCTGGTCATAATTCTTCAGTCCAATGAATCCTATGAATTGGAAAAAAAACAGATTCAACTGTTATTGAGACAACGTGTTGATGGTATTTTAATTTCCTTGGCCAATGGTACTGCAGATTATAACCATCTTACCGATGTTCTGGCACAGGATAAACCCTTGGTAATGTTCGATAAGATTGCCAAATTGGTAAAATGCTCCAAGGTGATCATCGATGACAGAAAAGCGGCCTATGTGGCAACACAACATTTAATTGATACAGGCTGTAAGCGAATTGCACATTTTAGAGGTGCCCTTTTACCGCAAAATTCCATTGATAGGTTTCTAGGCTACAAAAAAGCTCTATTGGACAACAATATGCCCTACGACCCCTCTTTGGTGTACATCTGCCAGTGTGGGGATCAGAGTTTTGAAGAAGGAAAAATGAATGCACGCCAATTGTTAAAAGACCACAAGGATGTGGATGGCATCTTTATAAATACCGATATGGTAGCTATTGGGGCCATTACGGAATTCAATGAACAAGGAGTAAAAATACCAGAGGACATCTCCATTGTGGGATTCAGCAATTGGTTTATGTCATCCGTCATTTCCCCAAGCTTAACCACGATAGACCAACCGGGATACGAAATGGGCAAAGCTGCTTTTAAACAACTTTACAAGGAAATGCAACAGGTAAAAAATAAAGAGCCTATTGTTTATAAAGACATTGTACTAAAAACGGAGCTAGTTAAAAGACAATCATCCAAAGAGGTCCTACATAAAACAATACACTGACCACGCGAATTGACAGCTGGCCATGCACCCTTGACCCCATTCCAAACCTAGGGCCTCCCCGCTAACGACTTTCCTTTATAAATTGGTAAACCCTGTGGATAAGTTCCTTGGGGTCGTCTATTATAAAAGAAGGGGCAAGTACATTTGCGGCATGCACCTCACTTCTGGTAAGGGGGTTGGTTACCGCAAAGACGTTCATCCCTGCGGCAAGTCCCGCCTTAATACCATGTAACGAATCTTCAATAACCAAACATTCTTCAGGTTCCATTTTGAGCATTTCCTTTACTTTAAGATATATCTCCGGATGTGGCTTTCCTTGGAGAATATCAACGCTAGTAAGGATAATATCCAGTTTTCCCCGGATTCCCATAGCCTCTATTACCATGTCCGCCTCAAAGCGATGCGACATGGTAGCCACGACCGTTTTAAAATTATCTTTGTGAACGCTACGCAGCAGCTCCATATTGTACTTGCAAAAATGACTGGACAAGAGCGTTTTATCGTTCAGCATTTGATGGTATATGGCAATTCTGCTTGTGATAATCCTCTCTTGTACAGCTTCCGAATCCAGGCCATCCAAATGCTCGGATAAAGGCTTTTTGTATTCCTCAAAAAGTCCATTCACAACGCCGGCCCTGGAAAGTCCCACATACTTCCCAAAACTGTCCAACACCATTTTCTGGGATACCGACCCCTTGGTCAAAATCTGAATGGCCTGGGCATAAGATTCCGCTTTTAATATTTCGGTATGCACCAAGGTACCATCAAGATCAAAAATTATTGCTCTTATCATCTTGTAATTAAATTGGCAAAACGGTTATTGGAAGGTATAACTTTTTTTCACCATTTCCGTTAGTCTAAAGTATCCGTAGGCATAATTATCCGGATTGCTTTCATTGATGCAATTTCCCTTAAGGGGTACGGGCGTGGAACTAAAAAGACCAGTACCTCCCGACTGTTCTATAAGGATTCTTATGAAATTGTAATAATGTTCAGAGATGCCATAAAATTCAATGTCGATGATATCACCAGGAACAAATGCCTCTTTTTTATCGGTGCTTTCATCTTCCTCCTTCTCAAAATACCAACTAATTTCGTTCCCGTTTACGAATTCGTCATCCGCATCCTCCAAATAAGGCAAAAGATCGCCCCGTTCCTTAAACTTAAATAGATAAAAATTTTCCTCCTCCTCGGGGTCGCTAAAAATAACGTTAACCTCAAGGTCTTCATCGTTAAAACCTTTATTTCGCGATTGGGTTAGATCTGTAATATCCACTACCGGCACTAATCTCTCCGTGGCCGTATAGGTTTCATTATTATAAATCACCTCCAAGGTATAGGTCCCGTTTAGTACAGGTACAAATGAGGTAGTGGTATATTGCCCATTGTTTTGGTCCTCAAACACATATGTTTCCCCATTGGCCTTGTTGGTAACGGTAACGGAGGCCCCGGTTACACTGGAATTGCCATTGCTCCCAAAATAGGGTGTGGAAGTGCTAAGCTTAATAGTTTGCTCGTTCCCAGAAGTTCCTTTTTCCCAATCCAAGGAGGCTTCTATAGTTAATCTTGCCGGTGCCGATTGCACGTCTACATCTATCACATCTGTACAGGCACTAAAAGTGATCAGGATGGAAATAATTGCAAGTGTTATATATGTCTTCATTTTCTATTAAAATTTAAAGTTATAGGTTACTGATGGCACAATGCCGAAAATAGCCGTTCTGGTGGCTTCATTGGCCCCCGTATCCACATTCTGTCCGAAAGAGATGGAAGCTGCATTTTTATGATTATAAACATTGTACAAACCAAAGACCCACTCCCCTTTCCATCTCTTGTTGGGTTTTCTGTTGGGTCTATAATTAGCGGAAATATCCAATCTATGATAGGCTGGCAGGCGGTCGGAATTGCGATCCGAGTAACTGGCAATGGACAAATCCTCATAGATATACTGACCGTTGGGATAAGTGACCGGTCTTCCTGTTTGAAATACCAGATTGGTTCCAAACGACCATTTCTCATTTAATTCAAAGGCCCCTGTCAAAGAGAAATCATGGGTCCTGTCATAAGCGGTGTTGTACCACTTACCATCGCTGATTCCCAAACCTCCGGCATTGCCCCCTGGAGTTCGTTGTTCCGATTTTGACAAGGTATAGGCAAACCATCCTGTAAACCTACCTTCATTTTTTCTAGCCAAAAACTCAAGTCCATAAGCCCTGGATTCCCCGTTCAGAATTTCTGTTTCAATAGTATTGGTCCCAATAAGGTCGGAACCGTCTATATAATCTATTCTGTTATCCGTGGTCTTGTAATAGGCTTCCACCTCCAGGGAATACCGCTTGTCATCAAAATTTCTAAAATAGCCCAAGGCAAATTGATCCGACAATTGTGGTTTTACAAATTTGCCGCTGGGCGTCCAAACATCCAGAGGCGTTACCGAAGTGGTATTGGACAATAAATGGATATACTGTGCCACACGTGAATAGCCAGCTTTTAATGCCGAGTTGTCGCTTAACTGATAAGCCATTGAAACCCGTGGTTCCAAATTGCCAAAAGTTTTAATAGCTTCACTTTTTTCATAGTAGGTCTCACCTACGGCCGTACCCCTTTCGTAAATACCCAAAAGTTGGTTGTACACCACCGGTTTGTCGTCCTCATATTCCGTCATGGCCTGCCCTCCCATACGGCTAAAGAAACTATAACGCAGACCGTACTGTACTGTAAGCGCATTGGTCAGCATATGTTCTGCATTAATGTACAATGCCCCTTCAAAAGCTTTTTTACGGTCCAACGACAAAGGATTTATTTCGGATGTTTCTGATGTAGGCAGAATTTGTCCCGGATCAAAATCGTAATAAATGCCACTTGCCCCAAAATCCAGTTTAAATTTTTCACTGGTATAATACTTCAGATCATATTTTATATTGTAGTTGTTTATAGAGGAAATCCAATTGAATTCTTCAATTACAATACCCAGATCATAGTCGTATTTACTATATATTAAAGATAGGTTGGAGAAAAGCCTGTCGTTAAAAATATGGTTCCAGCGCAAATTTCCCGACAGGTTTCCATAACTGCTATTAAAACTTTCCCCAAGTTCAAAGGCATCCCTGCCAAAATATCCGGAAAGAAAGAGCTGGTTACTTCCATTTAGGTTGTAATTGGTCTTTAGATTTAGATCATAAAAATTGGCGCTATTATCTTGACCGGCAGCTTTCAAAAATAAATGGGCATATGATCCTCTTCCCGCAATTAAGAAAGAACCCTTTTCCTTGAACATTGGGCCTTCCAAGGCCAATCTGCTTGAAATAATTCCGATTCCCCCTGTCATGGCAAAATCTTTACTGTTCCCATCCTTCTGACGTACATCCAAAACCGAAGAAGTCCTTCCTCCAAATCGGGCAGGAATACCGCCCTTGTACAATTTAATATCCTTGATGGCATCTGCATTAAAGACCGAAAAGAAACCCAATAAATGCGATGTATTGTAAATAATGGCCTCGTCCAGCAGTACCAAATTTTGGTCTGCCGCGCCCCCTCTAACATGGAACCCACTGGAACCCTCGCCATTATTGGTAACTCCGGGCAGCATTTGTAAGGATTTTATAATGTCCAGCTCCCCCAACACCACCGGCATTTGTTTTACCGTTTTCATGTTCAGTTTGGCAACACTCATCTCCGGCTTTCTCAAAATAACTCGTTCCGGTTCCTCGGCCGTCACCACAATTTCGTCCAATTGGGTAGAAAACTCCATGATTTCAAAATCCATTTTTTGATCCCGATCTAGGGTTATCTCCTTTTTTAATTCTGTAAATCCGATATAGGAAACAATTATTTTGTGATTGCCTTTTGGCGCGGTAAGGGAGTAAAAACCGTATTCGTTGGTGGTGACGCCTATTGTGGTCCCCTCCAAAAAGACAGAGGCCCCAAAGAGGGTTTCCCCATTACTGCCATCCATAATGGTACCACTTACGGTATACCTTTCCTGAGCGGATGTTATCCCCGCGAATAGTATAAATGATAGAAAAATGTTTTTCATTCTTTGATTATTGAATATTTCATTATTGATTGTTAGTTTTTTTATGATTGCGTACCTAAAACAGCCCTATGCCGTTACTTTATAGTTTTGATTGATGAATAAACTTCCTAAGTAGCTGGGTACCGCTGCTGATTGATTGATAATTTTTGCTACATCTAATTCCCTTTATATTTTAAATGGTTAAAATTCTTCTTATGTCCCGGCCAAATCCATATTACCATACAGGCCAATCCATACAACACCTTTTGTTGCTATTGCCTACCCTATAAACCGATGGTTCCAAGGGGCATTGAATATTTCCATGACAAAATTGTGCATTCATTTCCTTTCAAACGTTCGGTAATGAAAATCCGAACCTTATTTTAAGGAAAGCACCCTTTTTTCAAAGTTTTAAAATTGACATACCGCTTTATGTATTTTTGGTGTTGTGGGGCCAGATCCTATAGGGATATATGCGTTACATGAATAAGTATACCTTGGGTATTTATTAGACCATCCTTTTTCCTTATTACCATCAATGCCCCTCGTTAAACATCCAACACTTAACAAACTGGATTCCGTCTTAAGGGACATTGGTTTTCTTTTTTGATTTCTTGATTTCAATTTTCGTGTTTCATGATTTTCATATGGCCTATTGACAACCGAAAAAAGTAAAGGTTGCATATTCCAGGAAAAATTATTTCGATTCTTCCCTTTATAGTGTACCCTGCCAAAATTTGGGTTATAAGGGCCTTACGCCGTTTTGGACCCCTCGCGAAATAAAAGAGTGAAAAATATTTTTCCCTCTAGATGCAACTTTTTCAACAATTGTTTGTCTATTATTTCAAATCCCCCTGATTGGACCGTTAAAACCATTTTTTTAGTTGAAAACCAATATCCGTTTTACACACCAAGAACTTGTTGAAAAGAGCAAGTTGGGCGACCGAAACTCACAATTTCAATTGTATGAACAGTATGTAGATGCTATGTACAATGTTAGTATGCGGATGTTGTGCAGCAAGGAAGATGCGGAAGATACCGTTCAGGACAGTTTTGTAGAGGCTTTTAAGAATTTGGGGAATTTTAGATACGAAAGCACATTTGGTTCTTGGCTAAAAAGAATTGTCATCAATAAAAGTATTAACCATTTAAAACTAAAACGGATTCCTTTGGTACCAATAATGGACCATGAGTATCATCTCACTGACGAACCTATTGAAAATGTAGCGGACGTAGATATTGAAAAAGTAAAACGAGGCATTAAAAAGCTGCCGCCAGGTTACCAACAGATCATACACCTATACTTGATAGAAGGATACGATCATGAAGAAATTGGGGAAGTATTGGGAATATCAAAATCCACCTCTAAATCCCAGTACCACAGGGCAAAGAAAAAGTTACTTGAAATTATAAAAGAAATGTAATGGATTATTTTGAAAAACATATAAGGGACAACAAGGCATTGTTCGACGAACACAGGGCGGACAGGGCTAAAATGTGGGCCAAAATAGAATTGGAACTGTCCAATACCGAACCTAAGGTAGTTCCGTTGTGGAAGTCTCCATTATTTAAGGTGGCAGCCAGTGTTGTATTGCTCTTGCTACTGTCTTTCCTAATTGGCATAACGGTCTATGGCAGCTTCCAGCAAGGCGGGCAAAGCAATGTGGTCTCCCAAGAGCTTATGGACATAGACATGCATTATAGCAACTTGGTGCAGCATCAGGTACAATTAGTAAAAGACCATCCGGACCTATCACAGGAGGACAAGAAGGAATTTCTATCGTTCATGGACGAATTGGATGAAGAATACGAAGTACTAAAATTGGAAATGCAAAAAAACCTTGGCAACGAAAGGGTCCTGGAAGCCATTATTGGCAATTATAAAAAAAGGATTGAACTCATAGAAAACTTATTGAGGCAAATAAACGATTCAAAAATGATAAATGACGATTATGGATACACCTTATAAAAACTCTCTATTATGCCTAGCTATGGTCCTTATGGCCAATTTAATGCTAGCACAGGAAAAAGTATCTAAAACCATATCGGAGACTTTTGAAATGACCAATGCAGGAGAACTCCAAGTGGACAACAAATATGGCAATATAACCATTCATGGGTGGTCCAAGAACAATATTTCCATTACCGTGGATATCGTTACCTCCCATAAAAAAATGGAAAATGCACAAAACCTATTGGATCGTATTGAGCCCAATATTAAGGCAATGACCGATTTTGTTACTATTAGCTCGGAAATTGCCGAAAAAAACAAAGGTTTTTTAGCGGAGTATTTCAACAAAGCAAATCCGTTCGACTTTGACCGAAGTAATGTACAGATTAATTATTCCATTTATTTACCGGCCAATGCGGTGGTGGATATCAACAATAAGTTTGGCGACGTAATTCTGGAGGATTGGACCGGCAAATTAAAAATAGATGTGCAACATGGAGATATTTGGATCA
This sequence comes from Arenibacter palladensis, assembly GCF_900129275.1. GTDB lineage: Bacteria > Bacteroidota > Bacteroidia > Flavobacteriales > Flavobacteriaceae > Arenibacter > Arenibacter palladensis. The sequence goes on from NZ_FQUX01000008.1 coordinate 209,379, forward strand.
ACAAAAACCTTAAAAACGCAGACATTGTCCTAAAATATGGCAAGCTGAAGGCCAAGAATATAAACTTTGGAAGTATCAATTTAAAAAATGGCAGTTTATCCCTTGGCAAATCCAAGGATTTAAGACTCACCAGTAGCGGTTCGGCTATAGATTTAGAGGAGATTTCCTCCTTGGAAATCTATTCCAGCAAAGATGAAATTACCATTGATGCCGTGGAAGACATACACGGGGCATTGGAATTCTCCAACCTAGCATTGGAGAATGTGGACGATGAAATTGATCTGGTCATGAAAATCGCGGAATTTAAAGTATCGAATATTCATAGTGCGGATGCCAAGATAAAAATTCAGCAACAATCCTCGGAAATAATTCTTAATGTTCAGGATTTCTCCTTCAGGTTTAATGCCACCTTGGAAGAAGGCCTGTTGCGCCTGCCAAAAACCTTCGAAAACGTAGAAACCCAAATGGTGGATAAGGGAAAAAGAATACGCGACATAAAGGCTACCTACGGCAATTCCAAACAGGGTTCCATTTCCATAACGGGTGAAAAAGGAGTAATTCTTTTAAAGGAACTTTAAAAAAAGTTATAAAAAAATGCAACTTTTTACAGCGTTTGTTGTCTACTATAACATCATCAATCAAAAATCAAACAGCATGAAATTAAACAAAGTAATTTTACTTCCCCTTTTATTGGGTTTTATAAACACAACATTTGCCCAGGACACTACTGGCGATTATGTAGAGTTTAATGATCGAAACAATGTAGTTCACGGGGTCTACTTAGGTCTAACAACCCACTATGGGGAAATTGAGGACAAGGATACCTTCTTTACCAGTTTACAGGTCGCCTATGTGGCCAACCAACAATTTGAAATAGGGTTTGTGGGCACCTTCTTCTATTCGGACCAAAATATTTATAGGGGTCTGTCCATGTACGATGAAGATCTTATTGGCGCTTATGGAGGGCTGCATTTAGAACCTATTTTTTTTAGCAAAAACCTCGTTAACCTCTCATTTCCAGTCTTGATAGGAGCGGGCGGCATGGGCTATATAGATGACAATTATAGCGACCATGATTTTGACGAGCAAGAATTTGAAGATAACGCACAGGCCTTTTTTATAGTTGAACCCGGGATAAACGCCTTGTTCAATATTTCCAGGTACTTACAATTGGAGGCTGGCGTAAAGTATCGATTTTCGAATAAATTCAACGATGCCAGAAGCTTTGCCCCCATTAAGGACATCAACGGCTTTTCTGCCGGAATAGGAGTCAAAGTAGGCATTTTTAATATGGGAAGGAATAGGTACAAAAAGAACATATAATATGAAAAATACAACCAAAAGCATTTGCTGCATCTGCCATGATGTTATTGAAACCCAGCATGTATTCTCAGAGGACAATCAGGTTTTCCTAAAAAGAAATACAGTCGATTCCTCAAATGGATCAATCCCCAGGGACCAGTGGTATCCAATTAATTTCCAATGGATATCGGACATGGAGCTAAGAAATAATTTAGCGCTGCAATCAAACTTGGACTAATTGGCTAAATGGCCTCTTCCTAGTTTTAAATCGAATATTTACCAGTATTTATTTGTGGTCGGTATTGCGGTTTGGCCATATCATGGGTAAAACCATCTTAAATACCATTATCACCAATAAACAAAGGAAACCTATTACCAGACCGGCCAAAAATTCCCCCACTATGGCCGGTAAGGCCTCTAGCCAATGATGGAGAAATTCCAGGTTATGTACAAAAATGCCTCCGGCCACCAGAACCAGGGCAATGGTTCCTATTACCGATAAACTTTTTATAACTACAGGCAGTGCACCCACTAAAAACCTTCCAATAGAATCGGATATACTGTGCTTCTTACCATTGAGCTCTATAAGCTTTAATCCAAAGTCGTCCATCCTAACGATCAGCGCCACTATGCCATAAACCCCTGCCGTTGCCACCAGGGCTATTATGGAAACTACCATTACTTGGGTCCAAATGGGTTCCTGAACTACCGTACCTAGGGCAATGATTACTATTTCTACGGAGAGAATAAAATCGGTTATAATGGCCGATTTGATTTTTTCCTTTTCCAAAAGCAAAATTTCTTTTTTGGTCAAATAGGTTTTTACTTGCTCCTCCTTTGGGTGTTTGTGGGGCACAAAAAATTCATAGATTTTCTCTGCCCCTTCATAGGCCAGATAAAGTCCGCCCAACACCAAGATTACCGTGACCGCAACCGGCACAAAAGCACTGAGCAGAAAAGCAATGGGAAGAATGATCAATTTGTTCAGTATGGACCCTTTTGTAATGGCCCATAGCACTGGAATTTCACGTGAGGAAACAAAACCTGAAGCCTTTTCGGCATTTACCGCCAGATCATCTCCCAAAATGCCGGCCGTTTTCTTACCGGCAATTTTGGTCATTGCCCCAACATCATCCATTAAACTGGCGATATCGTCCAGCAAAGCAAAAAATCCTGATGCCATATAATTACACGCTATTAATTAATATTATTTTTTTCGCTACTATTTTTTGTCCCCAAAACTAGGGCTCCATGCCGGCAAATATATTTTATAATTTCAATACCTACATTTTAATTACAAGAATAGGTCCTTTTCCCCAAAAATCCAGGCTCAAAAAAATCCAATCTTTCCCCAATATGCTTTTAGCCACCAACCAAACCTGCCAATTATTGCCTAATATATTTGGACTAATACCCTTTTACCGTATATTTTATTTAATAAGTTAGCATAAGTATCGTAAAAGCGCATTTTCTATTTCGCTAATGATGATCTTTGGGCTACGAACTATGACAACAACCAAGTCAAAATATCGATTTCTTAGAAGGGCCGCCAAAGTTGTTTTGGTACTTGCTTTGCTTTTTATTGCATTGGTACTTATCATTAGAAGCCCATGGGCCCAGAATTTCATAGTAAACAAGGCAACACATTACATATCCGGCAGGACCAACACCAAAGTTGAAATAGACCAACTATTTATAACTTTTTCAGGGAACGCTTTTTTAAAAGGATTATACCTGGAGGATCAAAAAGGGGATACCCTACTGTACTCCAAAACCATGGAGGCAAATGTGCCTCTTAGAGCCCTGTTGTTCCAAAATGAATTGAATTTAAAGTCACTTGAATGGGAAGGTTTGCGCGCTCAGATTGAACGAAATTCCGATTCGGAGAAATTTAATTACCAATTTCTCATAGATGCCTTGACATCGAAGGATACCATTTCCCAACAGTCCAATGCCGCAGCTATGAAGGTAAAAATAGGCACTCTTGATTTTTCCGACTTTAAACTATCCTATAATGATAGGGCTTCGGGTTTAGAGGCCAAACTGGACATGGGCACCCTATATATAAATGCCGATAAGACCGATCTTGAAACCATGAATTATGAGTTGGACGAAGTGGCATTAGCGGATACCAAAATCCAATACAAACAAAGCAAACCTTTTGCCCCACAGGACAATCCGGACACTAAATTCCCCTATTTGGTGATCAACGAACTAAATTTGAACAATATTCTAATGGAATACAATTCCATACCTGAAAATGTAGTGGCAAAGGTAAGATTGGGGGAATTTAAACTGGACCTTCCCAAAGCTGATCTTGCGAAAAACGAGGTGGAAATAGCATTGTTGTCCCTAAAAAACTCGGACATTTCCCTACAACTCCAAAAGGATAACCCCGTGGTAACGGATTCTACAGCGATTCCTACAAGAAAGTCAGCCTTTTCTTGGCCCGATTTCACATTGGCTGCAAATAAAATTTCCCTCGAAAACAATTCTTTACTTTACCAGTTAAACAATACTCCATCTTCCACAGGGCAATTTAACCCCAACCATATAGCCTTGTCCAATCTTACCTTAAACGCCACGGACCTCAACTACCAACCTAAAAATGCCAGTCTAAACTTGGACCGGTTTTCATTCTTGGAAAAAAGTGGCTTCGCATTAAACCAATTGGCCTTTTACGCCAGTCTCAACGATACCTCGGCCTCCGTTTCGGGCTTAAAAATGGAGACCGGCTCAAGTACTTTGGATGGAGAATTCTCATTGGATTATCCTTCAATTCAAAAACTAATAGATTCCCCAGGGAACACAAAGGTAGACCTGCAATTCAACCAAATAAAACTGGCACTTCAGGATGCCCTTTATTTTGAGCCTACCCTAACAGAAAATGAATATTTTACTATTGGCCAACAACATCCCATATATGGAAATTTAAATTTACAGGGGACACTTGCTGATCTGAACTTATCCAAATTAAACTTGAATTGGAGCAACACTGCCTTGACAGGTGAAGGCCAATTATTCCGGGTAACTGAACCCGATTCACTTGCCTTTGATATTTCAACCTTCAAAGCCACCTCCACCATTGCCGACCTAGAGTTATTTGTAACCGAAAAGGACCTGAATATTTCGCTGCCCCAGACTATTATGGTCGAAGCCAAGGCAAAGGGCAGTTTAAAAAACGTTTCCGGGGAAGCCCTTGTAAAAATTCCCGAAGGCACTGCCCAAATCACAGGAAACTATTCCAATCTAAATACGATTAACTTTAACGGTAACCTTCAAGTGAGCGATCTACAATTGGGCAAGTTGTTACAAAATGATCAACTGGGCACCGTGGCATTTACTATAAATGCATCCGGAAGCGGTAGCAGTATCACTACTTTGAATGCTGAAATGGATTCCAAATTCGACCAACTTTCCTTCAAAAATTACGATTTTGCCAATCTGGATCTCAATGGAAAAATCCGTAACGGAAAAGGCAACATAAACCTCAATTTCAAGGATGAGAATCTAAATTTTACTTCCAGGACAGGAGTAGATTTGAATTCCTCAAATTCAAAATATGGCCTACAACTAAATGTAATTGGTGCGGACCTTCAAGCCCTTGGAATTACTACGGAAAATATAAAGGCTGGGCTGGAAATGGAAGCCGATTTCACTGGCAACCCAAAAGACTTTATACTGGACGCTTCAATAAAAAATGGGGTGGCTGTTTATGATGGACAACAATACCAAATGGGTGAAGTGGAAATTAAATCCAAAATCGATACCCTTAATACGGAAGTTGCCATTATCAGTGATTTTCTTAGCGGGAATTTATATTCCAACGGCTCTCCACAAGGTATAAACACTTCCTTAAAACAATATTTTAAAAATTATTTTCAAGATTCAATAGTACATACCTCCGCTGCCGACACTTTAAAACTAAAAATGGAATTGAAATTGATTCCAAATTCCATACTAACCAAGGTATTTTTAAAGGATCTGGAACAATTGGACTCTATTGGTGCGCACGCCAATTTTGATGCGGCCAAAAGAACCTTGGTGTCGGACTTACAAATACCCTATACCAGATATAAGGGAATGGCACTTGACAGTCTAAGCTTTTCCATAAATGGGGATGCTACGAATCTCAATTTCAAGGCAGGTCTGGCCAACCTCCTGGCCGATCCGGTGGACCTTGGAAGAACCACATTGGAGGGTAGGTTGGACAATAGGCAATTATTGGTGGATTTCAGTTCTTATGATGGCAATGAAAAAATAACGCACATTGCTTCCGAAATAACGCTGGCCAGGGACACCACCCTACTCCATATCAATCCCTTGGAGTTAATATTTAATAAAAAGGAATGGACCATTCCTCAGGACAATCAAATATCCATAGCAGAGAACTTTTTGGAATTCCATAAGGTAACCTTAGAAAGAAATTCACAAAAATTAAGCCTTGTAAGCGTAGTTTCCGAAAAGGAGGAAAAACCTCTTAGGCTAACCTTTGAGCAATTTAGACTTCAGACATTTATAGGCATGCTAAACCCCGATAGGCCTTTGGCATCTGGGATTGTGAACGGGGATTTCACCCTTGAAAATCTATTCGGTGCCACTGGGATCGTGGCAGATTTTAATATAACCGATTTAGAAATTTTGGAACATGCCCTTGGCAATCTAAGTCTGAATGCCAATTCCAAAACTAATGGAACCTACGATTTTAATCTAGCTTTAAAAGGCGGCGGCGCAGATATTGACCTTAACGGGGATTATGCCGCATCCGAAACTGGTGCACAACTAAATTTGGATCTGGATCTAAATAGGATAGACCTCCAGTTTATAGAAAAATTCTCCCAGGGAAGTTTGAAAGATTCCCATGGTACGCTATCCGGAAATATTGATGTTTCCGGGACAACTTCTTCCCCTATATATTCCGGTTCCGTTAATTTTCACGACACTGATTTTAATGTGGCAACGTTAAATTCTGTATTTAGAATTTCCGATGAAACCCTTAAAATTGATAACAAGGGGATTTATATGGACAATTTTCAGATTACGGACGCCAATGGCAGCAACTTTAAAATGAACGGTTCCATTGGCACTGAAGAATTAACAAATCCCAAATTCAACATCAGCCTAAATGCCGAACAATTCCAAGCCCTAAACTCCACAAAAGAAGATAACGAATTGTTCTATGGCAAGTCCAGTTTTGATCTGGACCTAAGTGTCAAAGGCTATTTAAAGCTCCCGGTCATAGAAGGGAGAATCCGGGTCCGTAAAATAACCAATATTACCTACGTAGTCCCCAAAGAGCAGTTGGATGTACAGGAGCGTGAAGGAGTGGTCCTTTTTGTTAACCGTGACAATCCCGATGCCATCCTCACCAGAAATGACCAGGAAGAAACCCCCGCTTTTTTTTCCGGCATGGATGTTAATGTTATTTTGGAAATTGCGGACGATTCGGATTTTAACATCATCATTGATGAGCGTACCGGAGATAACCTTAAAGTATCTGGCAATGCAACCCTAAATCTGAATATAAAACCCAACGGCTCAACAAATCTCACTGGCCGGTACGAACTAAATGCTGGGCATTATGAGACTTCTTTGTACAATCTGGTAAAACGAAGGTTTGAAATCAACCCAGGTAGTACCATTGTTTGGCAGGGCGACCCAACGGACGCCAAACTGGACGTAACCGCTGTATACGAGGTGGAAACTTCGGCATCACCTCTGATGTCATCCGTTATTTCCGGTGAGGATATAAGTGTTGTCAACAAATACCGCCAAGTACTACCCTTTTTGGTATACCTTAATGTTGACGGGGAATTGTTGGAACCAAAGCTGTCCTTTAGACTGGATATGCCCGAAGACGAACAAGGCTCCCTTGGAGGGGCTGTTTACGGTAGGGTGCAACAGTTAAACCAACAAGAAGCAGAGTTGAACAAACAAGTATTTGCCTTATTGGCTCTTAATAGGTTTTACCCCGATTCTGGCAGTGATGGAAGTATGGGAGGTACGGCAGCCATTGCAAGGGACAATGTAAACAAGGTGCTTTCTGGACAGATCAACGCCTTTTCCGACAAGGTTTTTGGAAAATCGGGATTTGAGGTCGATTTTGACCTGGATAGTTTTACGGATTATCAAGGAGATAGTCCACAGGACCGCACCCAATTGAACATCAATGCCAAGAAAAAATTGTTCGATGATAGGTTGGTAGTAACGGCGGGCAGTGCTGTGGATGTGGAAGGGAGTGCGCAATCTGGCCAAGAAGAAACCCCGATTATTGGAAACGTAAGCCTAGAGTATTTACTTACCAAAGATGGGCGTTATAGACTAAGGGGCTTTAGAAAGAACGAGTACGAAAATATCATAGACGGTCAATTGATCGTCACAGGAATAGCCCTGATTTTCAACAGGGAATTCAATAAGTTTAGTCAGTTATTCAATCCCCTGAAAGAGACAAGTACCACTGAGGACAAGGAGAAGGGAGATAAAAAAAATAAATAGGATTTTGAAGGCAACCATAACATATTACTATGCCCTGATATTGCTAATAACAGTAAGTCTATATTCCTGCGGTGTAAATAAATTTATTCCAAATGGGGAATCCTTATATACGGGTAGCAAGATCAACATAGAAGCCAATAAAGAAATAGGGAAGACCAAAAAGGTCTCCCAAGAACTGCATACCTTATTGCAACCGGAACCTAATTCCAAAATTCTTGGGATTAGGCCCGGGCTGTACTTCCATTACAAAGCTCAAAAGAAAAATCCAGGTTTTCTAAACCGATGGCTCAATAAAAAGTTTGGGGAAGAACCAATATACCTATCCGATGTAAATCCACAACGTATAAAGCAACTAATGCTGAACCGCTTGGACAATCGTGGCTTTTTTTACAGCAAAGTATCTTCCAAATTGGACAGTACCAAGAAACATGCGGCCCTTAAATACCAAGTGGAACTCCAACAGCCCTATACCCTTGAACAATTTAAGTTGGATAAAGATTCTTTGCCAATTTATAACGATATATCCAAGGCGCTGACCCAAACAGAAATAAAGCTAGGAAAACGTTTCGACCTGGAACTGATGAAATATGAAAGGGAACGTATAGACCAAGAACTAAAGCAAAAGGGATATTACAATTTTAATCCCGATTTTTTAATTTTTGAAGTCGATACCAATCGCTATGACAACAAGAAGTTCGATCTTTTTCTAAGGCTTAAAAAAAACGTTCCCAAAAAGTCCCTTATTCCCTATACCATTGATTCCATTGCCGTATTTCCCAACTATTCGATCGATACGGATACCCTTACGCCCTCCAGAGTCTCAACGATCAACGGTATAAGTTTTTTTCAGAAAGAAGAATTTTTTAAACCAGAAAAACTGGAGCCGTATATTTTGTTTGGACTAGGTCAAAAATACAATTCACGAACGGCCAGTCTTACCAGTAATCGTCTGTCTTCCTTAGGCACCTATAAATTCGTGAATATTAGATTCAATGAAAAGGACACATCGGCTACGGATAGTGTAGGATCCCTGTCCGCGGATATATACCTTTCGCCCCTCACCAAAAGGTCGGTTCGTGCAGAATTTCAGGGAGTTACAAAATCCAACGGTTTTGCCGGTCCCGGAATAGCCGTTACCTACAACAACCGGAACCTGTTTAAAGGGGGCGAGACCTTTGGCATTACAGGAAACTTCGCCTATGAGACACAGCTTTCAGGAGGAAAAAATACCGGCCTAAGTAGTATTGCTGGGGGATTGAAAGCAGATTTAATAATACCTTCCCTCCTTCCGTTTTCACCAAAAAGTTTTAAATATGCCGTACCCAAAACCAAAATAAGTTTGGGAACCGATTTCTTAAAGCGCACCAAACTTTATACTTTAAATTCGTTTAACGCGTCCTTTGGATATACCTGGAACGCCAATAGATTTGTTTACCACGAACTCAACCCAATTAATGTCAACTATGTAAAACTTTCCAAAACCACTGAAGAATTTACGGCCATTTTGGACAATAATCCATTTCTGAGTCAAAGTTTTGAACAGCAGTTTATTGCCGGACTAAATTATACCTTCACCTACAACGAATTGGTAGACCGCAACAAAAACAATCCATTTTTCATCTCTACAAGTTTGGATATTGCAGGAAATACTTTAAATCTCCTTAGTGGTTCAAAGACCACCATTTTTGGACTTGAATATGCCCAGTATGCCAAGGCCGATATTGATATTCGATATTATTTAAAATGGAAAAAAGAACAAGCCTTGGTAGCCAGACTTTATGGCGGATGGGGTGTTCCTTTCGGTAACTCCACCACCCTACCCTTTGTAAAGCAATTTTTTTCCGGAGGGCCCTATAGTGTAAGGGCATTTAAAATTAGATCGCTGGGTCCAGGCACCTTCAATTCCGAAGAAAATGGCACCTCTTCCTTTTTTGACCAGTCCGGTAATCTAAAATTGGAAGCCAACCTGGAATACCGATTTCCAATATGGTCCTATTTTAAAGGAGCCATTTTTGCCGATGCCGGAAACGTCTGGTTGACCAATGAGTTCGAAATTTCAGAGGATGAACCATTAGAGAGTCGCGAGTTCAACGAAGAATTGATAGCCAATGGAAAATTTAGCTCCAATTGGGCCAAGGAATTAGGTATAGGTGTGGGCCTGGGCCTTAGGATAGACATACAGAGCTTTGTATTGAGGTTCGATTTTGCTTCTCCGTTACAGGTTCCCTACCTGCCCGAAGGTGAACGTGTCAGAATTCCCTTTTTTGATGGGGGCAGCAATAATCTCATCTTCAATTTCGCCATAGGATACCCATTTTAATGCTTCCTAGAATTTAGGTATCCATTCTATTAAAAAAATCATAAAATTTTCATTATCAAGCAAATGGATCAAAATTGGAATCTTTTGAACTATTGCCTATAGTCATTTAGGTCTAATTTTAGTGTAGATAAATTATTAACCCGTCTGCCTATTATTAGCAGACCTTAAATACAAAAATACTATGAACAGTGATCAATTGGAAGGAAAATGGAAACAGGTCAAAGGTAAGTTCAAACAAAAATACGGTGATCTTACGGACAATGACCTAACTTATTCAGAAGGTAAGTTCGAGGAATTCTTGGGCCGGTTGCAAGAAAAAACCGGAAAGAGAAAAGAGCAATTAAAAGAGGAGATCGATAATCTATAGCCTCGAACTCAAGAGTATAAATCTCTTTGAACAACCCCTACATTCTTGTGGGGGTTGTTTTTTTTTTGTAGATGAGTAGTATGGAAGCAAACTTAAACCTTGGTTGGAGCCTATATTAAAAATATAGTCAGTTATGTATTTCCTTAGAAGTTTAAATGGTATATCCGTGGAATCTTGCCTAATTATTTGGGCGGTCCCTGCCCACCGCAGACCGGCCTAGCGCAAGAAAAGGGTAGTAGAAAAGAAAGTTGTTAACTGTTAAAAAAAGACCTAATTAAAACAGCACTTATAGCTTATCCGTATTGTCCTTGGCGTATTCCTTTTTGTACATTCGCACAATAATCAGGAAAAGACTAATAAGCAGGGGACCAAATATAAGTCCTATAAATCCAAAAATGGGCACACCAACAATTACTCCGATCAATGTAATTAAGGGGTGTACATTATCCAACTTTTTAAGTACATAGAGCCTGAACAAATTATCGGTAGACCCAACAACGATGAGGCCATAAAGCAGAACTCCCCAAGCTTGAAAATTGTTGCCTTCGGCAAAAGAAAGAATAAATACAGGTAATATCCCTAACAACGCCCCAATGAAGGGCACCATTGAACCAATGGTAACTATAACAGCCCAGAAGAACGGAGCTTGAACCCCAAATATTAAAAACCCAATTAGCGCAATTATCCCTTGTGCCAGGGCCACCAAAGGGATTCCCAGAGCGTTGGAACGTACCATAGTCCCAATTTCATCGCTGATAATTTTTAGATTTTCCTGGCTAATTGGAATATACCTAAATAAGGACTCTTGTAATTCCCGACGATTGGTCAGCATATAAAAAAGCATAAAATACATGATACCAACAGCAATAAAAACATTAAAGGTTCCACCTGCCAGGCCTTGAAGGTTGTTGGAAAGCCATGTAGACACCCCACTGGGATCAATTTGGGAAGTAAAATCATAACCGAATTTATTTTCCAAGGCTGCCAGCTGGGATTCCACCGCAGAAATAACTTTTTCGGAATTTTGAATGGCACTCTCCACCTTATTACCCAACATAAGAACAATTCCGGAAACAGGTAACAAAATACAAACGAATGATCCTATAAGTAAAACAACCGCAGCCAGATTTGGAGGCCACCCTTTTTTTACAAGTTTTGACATGGGTGCACGCAAAAGCACATAAATGGTTATGGCTCCCAAAACACCAGAAAAATAAGGCAGTATCGCCTGAAATATTAGGCCTCCCAACATAATGATGAGCAATAAACTAAATATTTGTCGAATTATTTTAGGATGGATATGCGTCATAGTGGGAATGCCTAATTAATAGGGTCAATATCTATTTAAAAGTTATTTTATGTGTTAATTATCTTTTATATGATCATTACAGTGAATACCTTAAATTACAAAGAGCCTGGAATTCCATAGTATAGAACCTTCCAATAAAATCCCAAGATCACGATTCTGAAAAATACATAATCGGTCTGTTTCCAATAATAGTCTCCAGTTTAGCTTTTGCCGTATTGGATCTAAAATCGGGAACATACAATATAGGAAAAAAGAGCTCCAAGCTATTTTATTGACATAATATTAAAGAGGCTTACGTCCCGATATAATATTGTAAAGAACGGCAATAATAGCGATTACCAAAAGAATATGGATCAGATTACTGGTTCCCATTCCGGCCACTATGCCAAAGAAACCCAAGAGCCAAATAATAATACAAATAACAGCGACTAACCAAAGTATACTTCTCATAATTTAATGTTTTAGTTATTAAAATTTATATTCAGACCAATATTTTCAGCCAAGGCTGACTATATAATCCAAACAATTTAAAGTTATACCAATCCCATAACCAACTGTAATTCAATAACTAATTTTATTAATGCAATCAACACGTATTCAAAATCCAGACTGCACATTCACTTCCTGGAAAGCATTGTTCTTTAAGTTCCTTAAACGTTGGGCCTACCAAAGATTTCTACTTTTAAAATTAAGGACTCCGACAAATTGGATCAAAATTGAATGGATTAACGTCAAGAAATTCAAAGATTTTGGATTAAGTTACCCTTCAGGTTGATACAATAAAAGGTATTAAACCTCAGGGCAAGCCCTGCACCCAATATTAGGAATAGACCCAAGGGTCGGGGTATTGAACCTAGATCCCGCCGAAAAAGGCGGGATTAGTTCAACTTGCAATTTTAAGTGCGTCTTACTGACTTCTCAAAATTGAGTTTCACTAATAAAAAACAAAATAGTATGGACAACGATAATTCCGAACAATTCTCTTTCAAAGCCTTGCCCAGTTTGATCGTTGAAACCTATAAGTCATGGTTGTCCAACGACCCTTTTAGGTCCAGTGCGGTGGTAGCCTATTACGCCATACTCTCCCTACCCGCCCTATTGGTGATCATTGTAAATGTTGTTGGGGCAGTTTGGGGAACGGAAATAGTACAGGGAAAACTAACAGAGGAATTTTCCATGGCCCTGGGTAGTGACGCTGCAACATCTATCCAAGCTATGATAGAGGAAACTCAAAGCGTAGAAAAAAGTACCCTATCCTCCATTATTGGTATCGGTATTCTTCTTTTTGCCGCTACTGGGGTAGTATATCACTTAAAAATTTCATTGAACGCCATTTGGAGAATTAAATCGGACCCAGAGGTGAAAATAAAAAAAGTGATCATAGACCGTGTATTGAGTTTTGCCTTTATTCTGGCGATCGGTTTTCTATTGCTTATCAGTTTCATAGTTACGGCTGCCATATCGATCCTTAACGACTTTATACGCGAGGTTTTGCCCGATGTGCTACTCTATGCAGCTTATACCATTGATTTTCTAATTTCCATTGCCATTATATCGGTCCTTTTTGGGCTAATGTTCAAATATCTTCCCGATGCCAAGGTAAAATGGCCTACCGTAAAGGTAGGTGCAGTTTTAACCGCTCTCCTATTCGTATTGGGAAAATCGGCCTTGGGTTATTATTTCGGACTGGCAGAACCAGGGTCTACTTATGGTGCAGCGGGTACTATTGTATTAATTCTATTATGGGTATCCTACTCCTGTCTTATCCTATTCTTTGGGGCGGAGTTCACCTATAATTACGCGGAGAGGTTCGGACGTGGCATAAAGCCCAATAGCAGGGCTGTTAAGGAAAATGATCCCTGTTAGTGGTCCTGATGGGCGCAATAGACCTTGGGTGATATTTAAAAGTGAGGCCTAGCGTTTTCGCACTTTTTTTGATGTATTTAAACAAACTTGGCTTCTTTCGTTCCATCTATCAACATGCGATAGAGCTCATACGAACTTCTTTCTACCCAACATTCCGCGAGCCTATTGCCGTCTACCTTCCAAATAGCTATTCCGGTAAATGAAATAAATCTTTGATCAGGACTAAGGCCGAAAAGACCATTGTTCTTACCGGAACAGACCCACCTTGAAACGACCTTGTTTTTATGCTCATCAAAAAATATTTCCACATTTTCCGTTTTGGCATCTATAAGTGATTTTTGAAATACTCCTACCCAATCCTTAAACTTGTCCCTTCCTTTTATTTTGACTCCCCCGGTCGTAATGGTGTAATCTTCTGTCATTAGTTCATCAATTGCCTCCAGTTCATGTGGAGGATGCCAAACCCGGTCGAAAAATTCCAACACAAGTTGATCGGGTCTAATATTTGAATTTAGTCGTTCTTGTTTTTTCATGACCACAATTTTATGTTAAACCAATCTACTCTAATTTAATACAGATCATTTCAAAATGGCCGCCACCTTTTAATAACATGAGTGCTTCGGATAACTGTTCAAATTGAAAAATGGATAACCTTATGTAAATGCATAAGGGTAAACATTCTTCCATACATTTCAGTCGATCCGGTTTCAACGGCCTCTATTCTGGCTGCTCTGCTCATGATTATTCCAACTTCAATCATTTGTATGCAGATTCCACCTCTTTCAACATTACATCCAATTGAGCCCCGTTGAACCAATGGCCCTTCAACATGACCCCTTCTATGCTTTGGGTGTTCTCAATATTATCCAGCGGATTTTTGGCCAGTAGTACCAGGTTGGCATTCTTTCCTGCTGCAATGGTGCCCTCCGATGCATATTTACCCAAGTAACGTGCCGGATTAACGGTGCTTGCCAATAGGATGTTGTAAGGTGCAACGCCCGCCTCCTGTAAAAACTTAAACTCCTTGTGCAACGAAAAACCTGGGATTACCATACCATAGGTATCACTACCGCTTAGCAGATGTACACCATTATCAATTAAAATACGGGTAAATGCCTTTATCCATAGAAAGTAGTCAGCGAATAGGGTTTCTGCCTTTACCCCTTCAAATTCACTATTTTTCATTTTGCGGTAGTCATTTTTTTCAGTTAGAAAGTTTTCCCGTTCCTGTTTAGGCAGATATTTTACCAATTCATGATTTTGAAGCTCGGCAAATTTTTTATCGTCCAAACATTGATTTATAAAATCGAATATAACCAGGGTAGAACCTATGTAAATATCACTTTGTTTTAATTGAAGTGCTACTCTACTTAATTCGGCCAAATCTTCATTATAAAGCTTTTTCCCACTATCGTCCTTTGAGATGTAAAGAAACTCTTCCACATGCTCGATCGATTTCATGTGCAAGGAATATTCCAGCGGAAGGTTCCTTTGGGCATGGCCAATTATCGGAATTCCGTTCTTCTCACCTACTTCCAAAAGTTCTAAATAAATTTCCAGGGGAAGGTTATCCGCAATTTTTAAAAAGTCGTAACCTTTGTCTATGTGAGACTTGACCACGTCCATCACTTGCTCCAAATTATGAAGATCATCCGCTTGTAGATAAGGGCCGGTGGTATAATAATTGGGTCCAAGCAAATCACCCACTGAAATTTTATTCCTAATTGCGATATGGTCTTGTCCATCACGTTCGGCCATGTTCCTTGCAGTGGTTATTCCATTGGCAATAAGTAGTTTAAAATCAATGCTTGGATCATTGTTTCTTAGGTGATAGTGCATCTCCGACAATCCAGGAATTAAGTACTTTCCTGTTCCATCGATGGTTAGGCTTACATGATATTGAATTGGGTTAGAAGTTGGCTCGACCTTTACTATTTTTCCATCCATAATAATGACCCGTTACTTATCCAGTACTACTTCTTCGGTCATTGGAATAACGTTGACATTTTCAATTGAAAAAGTATCGAAATTCTGCCCAGCGATGTTTTGTATGCTAATCAACAGCATTACTATGATGAAAAGCCACTTTTCCATAATTTCCGAATTTGAAATGTTACATTCTTAGCCCACTTCTTTTTTCCCTGGCTTTAGAACTATTATCGCCATGTCACAAAAAAATCCATTCTCTTGGCATACCTAAAAGCAGTATACTTTCCGGATACTGTAGGCAACTAAAAATACTCTTTAATTGCCCTCAAGATGTTGATTTTTTAAACAATGTTAACCTCTTACTTTGTATACATAGGCAAAATTAGCGTTAAGCATTGGCCACGGAAAGTAATTGTGTATAAAGTGCTGCAAAGAGGTATTAAACTGTCCTAAAAATCGCATTAATTGAATATACGATTTATAATAAACGAAATTTCACAGGAAAAAAGAGTATTAAACGCCCCCCTTCCTTTGGACCAATTAAAGCAAAAGTGAGCTGCCAAACCTGAGCCTTTAGATCGGTTCAAGTAACAGCAAACAAGGTTGAGTTTCTACTAATTGGAGCCACATAAGTTTAGGGAACTCCACAACCCTTAGTTTGTTGCCCATAGCATTAATGATACCTATAAAAGCTATCTCAACCCCTAACTACCCTGTTGCTAGCCTAATTCTTAATATGACAATTCACAAACCAACTGAATGCTGTACTTCATATTAGAGCTCGTTCCATGATGGATTGCATCCCTAGCTATACATACCTTTTTATAAACAAGTCCACTTTATTATCCTTCAATTATTCTTTTTGATAAAAAGTCGGACCACCTAATACTTCCATACCTATTTTCAGGACATAAGTTACTACCAGATCTAAATATGGCATAGAACTCGCTATCCAATGTGGACTCGCTCACTTCTATTACCTTTTTGTCCCTATTTATCTGATTAAAATAAATTTGGGCCATTTCTTTAAGAGACATGACTTCGGGTCCTCCCAAAGTAACCGTTGTGTTAAGAGGTTCCTTCTCCACCAACTCAGCTATGTATTTGGAGGCATCTGTGATGTCTATGGATTGGAATTTCAACCCTTCGGGAATTTTGAATTCCGGAGATTCTTCATCTTGCAGATTATATATCATGCGTTGAACCACAAAGTCATGGAATTGGGTCAACCTAAGTATGGTATATGGAACTTTGGAATTTTCAATGATAACTTCGGCTTTCCTTTTATGGGTGTAATAGGAAAAAGTACTTTTATCAACACCTACAATGGAGATATAAATCAAGTGAGGGGAAGAATCCTTATTGATCGCCCCAATTAAATGTTCCGTACCCTTTACATCAACATTTTCTGAATCCATCGCATTACTCGCACAATGGATAATAACGTCAGTGTTGATATCTGGCAAGCTTCGTTTATCGGTTAAATCCCCCATAAGAATGGTGCTTCCTGTGGGGGAAATATAATTGGTTTTCTTGCTTAGAATA
Organism: Arenibacter palladensis; assembly: GCF_900129275.1. Taxonomy (GTDB): domain Bacteria; phylum Bacteroidota; class Bacteroidia; order Flavobacteriales; family Flavobacteriaceae; genus Arenibacter; species Arenibacter palladensis. Next base: position 226,512 of record NZ_FQUX01000008.1, read on the forward strand.
GAGGGATGGTATCCAAGGCGAACAAGTTCCCGAATAATAACTTTGCCTAAACTACCTGATCCCCCGGTTACCAGTACTCGTTTCATAATCGATATATCTTTAATTGACCAGTATAGTATTCAAATCAATTTTCTGTTCCTTACCCCTTAAACTAATTTCACCGATAGGAATAGCCATGTATTTAGCACTTAATTTCATTAGCTGTAGCAAAGCGGATGAAACAAGTATTTTTACGTCATATTGATTACACAAAGCTTGAATACGGGAAGTGGTGTTCAAAACATCCCCTGAATAGACGATATCCTTTTTGATTACGCCAATCTCCCCTGTGGTCGCTTTTCCTAAATGTAACCCTGCCTTAAAAGTTGGGACCACTCCATATTTTTCAAGATACTTTGATTTCTTTTCCTCGATAGTCCTTTCAATTCTATAAAAGCAATGAAGGGCGTTATTGTTTCTTATTCCCTTTTCCACAGGCCATGAAATTACCACCTCATCGCCCACGTATTGATAAATCTCCCCCAAACTCTCAACAATGGGTCTAGTAATGTCTTTATAGATTTCCTTGAGCATTTCAAAAAATTTGCCGCTCTCCATTTTCTCCGCTATGGACGTGGAACCTTTAAGATCTAGAAACATAAAGATTCTTTCTTCCTCCCTGGGTTGGATGTATTTGCCTGTCAAAAAACTCCAAAGCACACCTTGTCCCAATTTATCATTGATTTGAAGTACAAATTGTGTGGAAGAAAACAATAGCCCCCAGATTATCATAGTGGCAAAAAATGATGGGACGCTTAAATAAGCCATTAAATTATATACTGAATGCGCAAAGGCAAATTCACTTTCACCCAGAAGGTTATAAAAGACTAAACCTAATAGAAAAAGACCAATGAACGCCAGCAACAAATACCAAAGTACAAAAAGCAATCCTGAACCAATTGCACAGTGTTCAAAATATTTTTGTCCGAAAACTTCATATCTGCCGTACACTAATATAGTACCCCCTATTAGGCCTATAAAAATACTGAAGAACAAGTTGGCCATAAAGTTGGGCCAAAACTCAAAGCTTTCTGTCAGATTGTGCAAATGAACAAATTCCATGGTGGAAAAATATCTGTAAATATAGAATACCGATTGTACAAGCGCCCAGCACAATGTAATTATCAAGATCTTTTGTATTTCTTTTAAACCAAGTACCGATTTTCTAAATAATAATGTTCTCATGTGTTATAGCGTCTTATAAATTGTTGACTAGTTTTCAGGTTCCTTAAAAATAAGGCCCCGCGTATAATATTTCTGTTAGGTGGAAATTGGGCCAGTGAGATTAGCCACTGTCCCAATTTCCTAGATAGGCTTGTACAAGTTTATTGCACAAAGCTTAGAATCAGAATTTGAAACGTCTGGTTTCAAACCAGTTAACCCTATTTGAGTTCTTGAAAGTTGAATATTTTCTTGATTCTGATGGCAATAACAATTCTCTTTTAAATGCTCTCATGATGTTTGTTTTTTAATTGATTAAAAATTGTATTTTTCCAATTCTTTGGTAAAATTAAAGTCAAACTGAAGGTTTTAAAATTCAAATTGGATGAACTGGAAAGAAGTAGGTTTGAACTGATTTTATTCCTGATGTATATGTAAACTTCCTTCTACAAGCCACGGCATTTTTTTGCCAATTCGGCCTTATATCGTTGAGCCATTTTTTTTGGGAGCCCCCTATAATTTTCAAAATAATAGTATATCGAAGACATCTTCTTGACCAAGTTTCAAGGTTTTAAAAATGTACTAAAAAGTTCAAAGGGTAATTCCTATAATAAGCCTAAAGGATTGGACATTGTCCCGACACGCTGACAATTCCTTTAATTGGAGTAGGCCCATAAGGCATCGGAAATAAACTACCAATAACATTTCAACGCTGCCTTGAAAGGCCAAAAGTAGGATTATTTACATGTCTTGGCAAACAGCATCAATCACAGTATGAATTGGTTTAAATATGGTATGATTTGAGCAGAGTTTATTAAATTAGATATTCCTAAATAATGGCACTTGAAAAATATATTTTTATATATTTCGATTGCGATTTATACCTTGGCAGGCAGCGCCCAAAAGCCTGAACCAAAGCGCTATAATTTTGCCCATTATACCGAAGAATCCGGACTTCTTTCTTATCAGGTCAATTCTACCTTACAAGACGATGAGGGCTTCATTTGGATCGGCACCAATGAAGGCCTACAGCGATTTGATGGAATACGCTATAAGAATTTTGGGCAAGCCCAGAACGATTCATCTTCTATACTATCAAAAGCTATTTTACAGGTCCTTCTGGATGCCAACAGAAATTTTTGGATACTGACTCTAGATGGCAGTGTAGGGCTTTTTGACAATAAGTCCTTTACTGTGGAAATGGCCCAAGTAAAGGTAAAAAATGAAGTCCTGCTCGCTTCTTTGACGATGCCTAAAAAACTTATTGCCGCCGATGATGGAACAGTTTTTTTGTTGCTTCCCGGGGAAGAGTTGGTCACCTACAATAAGGAAAACCATGAATTTTCGGCCGACCATAATTTCTTCAACCCAAAACCAGAATGGAAAATTGTCGATTTCATACCACAACCCGGTACGAAAAAATTATGGATGTGCCTCTCCGAACAAGGATTTGCAGTTTACGACCAAAACACTGGTCAATTAAGCCATAACGACAATAATCTAGGGCAGGAAATAATAATAGAACACTATAAAAACACCACAAACCCAAATAAACTATTTTTTGATAGTCGGGGTCGTGCATGGCATGTGGGTATGGCTGATGGCTTGCCCTATATATATAGTTATGACCTTCAAAAAAAGGAAGTGGTTCTTTACAAATATGGCTTTCTTGATCAAGTTCCCCGACACCATGAAATACACCAATTTTTGGAACAGCATGATGGCAATATTTGGATTTCAGGCATCAATATTCTCGCTAAATACTTGGAAAAAGAAAAGCAATTTGAGCAAGTGCATAATGGTTATGTGGACGACCGCAGCATTGAGTTCATTGTTGTCACCAACCTAAACGAAGGGCGAGAACACAATATCTGGGTAGCAACTGGCAACAATGGCTTGTTCCGCTTTAATCCAGCCGAAGAATTTTTCACCAATATAGGGCATCCTTCCAAATTGGCAGGCAAAATTGGTACAGGTGCGCCTATCACCTTTATTCAAGATCTTGACGGTAGTGTTTTGGTGGGGGTCTGGAACGACCACTTATATCGCTATGACCACAATTTAAAACCGCTGCCGCTTGCCATTAAAGGATTTCCTCCCAATGAAATCACTACTGTAGTCAACATGTGTAGATCACGAGAGGATGGGTTTATTTGGATGGCAGTAAAGAACGGTATTTATAAATATGATCAACAAAAAAGACAGGTAAAGTTCTATCAACTCCCCAACTTGAAGAGTAGAATTCGTGAGATTGAAGAAGACAAAGAGGGAAATCTTTGGCTTGGTTTACAGGAACACGGTGTTTATAAATGGGATACCAAAAAGGGAAAAGTCAATTTTGAAAAAGGCATTTCACATTTTACGGCCATCCCCGAAGTACGGGTGAATAAAATAATGATCGATAGCAAGGGCTTGGTATGGGTAGGTACGCATACCAAAGGGCTATATGTATTGGACCCGAAAACCGATTCGGTGGTCCTACATTTTCATGATAGGGCCACAAATGGGTTAAAATTGCCTGATAAAATGGTTGCAACTATATTGGATTACAATGACAGTCTAACGGTGATAGGTACAAGTACCAATGTGCTTCTCTATAATAGGTTGCGCAAAAATCTATTGTCACTGGGAAGCAATAAGACCATATCGGGATTTATTCGATCCATGGAAAAAGACAGTACCGGTTATGTTTGGGTTTCATCTACTGCAGGACTGTACCGGGTAAATTTACAGAATAGGGTTTTTATAAGATTCAACAGGAATAATGGTATCAGAAACGATTTTTTTATAATGTCGGCCTCCTACGTTATGCCCGATGGAAGAATGATTTATGGTGCCTCGGAAAGTATGGTCGCTTTTGACCCTGCTTCCGTAAAAATCAATACGAGCTATCCGGTTGTGAATATAACGGATTTTAAAGTGATGAACCGGTCGTTGCCCCTTGATTCATTGTTAAGGTTAAAAACCATAGAATTGGGCCCAAACCAAAATTCGATAGCTATTGACCTATCCACAATGTCATATAATACTGCTTATGGCATCAAATATAAATTGGAGGGTCTGGACAATGGATGGGAAATAGCGGATAAGACTCACCAACTAATGTACACTTATCTACCCCCTGGTTCATATCAATTTAAGGCAAATTCGATCAATTCGGAAGGAGAGGAAGGCACCAATCCATTGGTATTGGACATAAGCGTTGCTACACCATTTTGGAAGACCCGATGGTTTTACGGATTACTTGCCCTATTGGTTGGTTTCATTTTTTTCTGGTTGGATAAGATTAGAATGCAGCGAAAAGAAGCCGTGCACAAAATGCGAAGCAATATCGCCATTAGCCTTCATGAGGAGGTAAACACAGCTCTCAGCCAGATTAACATTTTAAGTGAAATGGCCAAAATTAAAGCTAAGAGCGACCCAACAAAATCTACGGAATTTATAGATCAAATCCATTCAAAAAGCCACAATATGATTATCGCTTTGGATGATATGCTCTGGAGTATTTCACCGGATAATGACAGTATGGAAAAGACAGTAGAACGGATGAAGGAGTATATTGATGCCCTAAATAACCGACACAATACCGGTATCGAAATTTTGGTGGACGACAGGGTAAAATCACTAGAATTGGACATGCAATATAGGCACAACGCTTTTTTGCTGTTTAAAGATAGTATTCTGGGATTGGTAAATGTATGCGCCTCCCAATGTAAAATCCATTTGACCCTAGAAAAATCAAACCTTTTATATACGATGCAAATCAACAGCGAACGTTGTGATATGCAGAAGTTGAACAACCTTAAATATCGTCGGGATATTGTTAAAAGGTTAAATGCCACAAAGGCTACCTTAAATTTGCAGGTGCTGGGGAACCACTCTATATTGGAGTTGAGAATACCTATTGTACATTAGAATTGGTATGCCATTAAATTTTAGGGATGGAAGCTTTGCAAAAGTGAACTATATCATTTTCCCATCCATTTTTTAAAGGCGGTTACCTTTTCCCTGCTTACCAAGGCTTGCTTATCCACTGGTGGTTTTAAACCTAGTAAAAGTCTATTTCCAAAATAATCTTCAATTTTATCTACACTATTAATTGAAACATAGAACGAACGGCTAATGCGAAAATATTTTTGGTTATCGAGCATTTCCTCAAGCTCTTCCATGGTATAATCCACAACGAAAGTTCTGTTATCGGTAGTTTTAAAAAAGTTGAGTCGACCATCGCTAAAAAAATAGGAAATCTCCTCGATCTCAATGCTAATCAATTTTTGGCCCTGCTTCACCAAAAAGCGTTTGCGATATTCCTTGGGTTGTAATTTTTGCTGAAGCTCTCTCACCAAACTATCAAAATCCGTATTAGGATTTTCTGTGCCCTTTAATCTTCTAAATTTATTTATGGCAGCCTCCAGCTCGTCTTTTTGGATGGGCTTCAGCAAATAATCTACGCTATTAACCTTAAAGGCCTTTAAGGCAAACTCATCGTAAGAAGTAGTAAAGATTACGGGACCGTTTACATCGATAAGGTTGAATATTTCAAAACTTTGACCATCGGCCAGCTCTATATCCATTAAAATTAATTCAGGAGCAGGATTATCTTTCAACCATTGCACTGTAGCCTTAATACTATCGGTAGTACCTATCACCTCAATGCCAGGATCCACTGCTTCCAATGTTTTTCGAAGTTTTTTTACCGCTAGGTCCTCATCTTCAACTAATAATATTTTCATGTTCCACAATATTAAAAGAGGTTACTATAAAATTAGCATAAAACAATATTGACCAATAAATTAATTTAATTAGTAGGGCAAACATCTGCATGAATTGTGGTTTTCCATGTATCGACTGTTAATTAAAATTTGAGGTTAACCCTCCCGGTTAGACCTTGATGGCCTGTGGGTTCCAAATTAGGGGCAAAACCACCGTAAAATTTTTATCATCCGCCATAACCAGAAATCCTGACTGTTTCAATAAGGAATACTTGGTTTTTATGTTTTTGAGGCCCACTTTGGTACTGTTAGCTTTTACCGTTAGCGGTTGGTGATTATTGCTTACTACAAGTTTGTTTCCAGCCACAGTAAAAATATCGATTACCAGTGGATTATTCTTTGACAGTGCATTGTGTTTTACTGCATTTTCGACTAGCAATTGCAGGGTCAAGGATGGCAACAAATAAGGGTCGTAGCGTTTATCGATTTGGACATTGAGCTGTACAGAATTGCCGTACCTTGTTTGCAAAAGGTTAAAATAGGATTCTATAAATCTTATTTCTTGTGCTACCGTACTTACTCCTTCCTCATTGTTTTTTAAGAGGTAGCGGTATACTTTGCTCAGCTCGTCCAAAAACATTTCTGCACGCTTTTTATCTACACTAATTAATGACGATAAGGTATTAAGGCAATTGAATAGGAAATGTGGATTTACCTGATTCTTTAGGGTATCGAAATCTTGGTGTACGGCAAGTTCCTGCATTGTTTCTTTTTCCCGCGCACTTTGTTTCATCTTTGAAAAAACATAATCGGCTTCGTACAGGGTTTCAAAAATAGTATTTACACCAACTCCGACCAGCAGGCCTTTAAAAAGGTCATCGTCTTGAAACTGATACTCCAAAATATGAAACCGATCATAGATAAAAAGAATTAGGAGTATGCTGGGGGTCATAACAAAAAAAAGTACCATGGCCTTCCCCAGAACCCTTTGCCTACTCTGATTCAACTCAGGGTATTTTCTTTCAATCCAATCGGCATAAAGTACGTGGGAATACCATGAAAAAATGCCGATCAGATAAATCAATGGTATGGAGTAGATCCATACCCTATAATCTTTCCAAAGTCTGTCGTCGTATAGAATTAGGTTTACAATGGCCGAAATTAATGGCATTGAAAACAAGAAGGAATACAATTCCAATTTAGGTGGCCTAACTAATTTCATGGTGTCAACTCCTTTTTTTTATGTATTAATGGAAGTTTGATGACCCGTTGTATACCCGATGCCATATCCATTATAATCGGCTGATCCAATAGTTCATATTTATTGATCAAATTATCAAGGTTTGCCTCAAAATCCACCGTGTCCGTTATAACTTTCGGTTGAATGCCATTGACTATTTCAAGGGTATCATTACCATTGGAACTAATGGAAATTAAGAGTGGATCGCTTTTACACAGCTTATTATTCGCAAAGGCATTTTCAATAATTACTTGTAAGGTTAGGGGTGCAATAAATTTGGTTTTGTCCTCTTCGTCCACCTTTATTGTTAACTGAAGTCCATCACCGAATCTGGCTTTCAGTAAATGTTGATAGGCATCCACAAATTTCAATTCGGTTTCTAGGGTCACCAGAGGGTCATCATCATTACGCAACATGTATCGATATACCTTACTCATTTCATCTAGGAAATCTTCCGCCCTCTTCTCGTCCTCTTGTATTAAGCAGGACAAGCAATTTAAACTATTGAACAAGAAATGCGGATTTACCTGACTTTTCAGGCCTTGCAACTGACTTTGTCTATAGGCTTGATTTAACTTTTCGGTTTCCTTTTGGTTTTTCTTCCACTCTTGGTAACGGGAAATTCCTTCCATTAAAAAAGTAAGAAAAATGCTTGTAATTCCCAGAGCCAGATAACCCCATGCAAAGGCGCTCTCATTAAACCTGTAATTAAAATAAGGTATTGATTCGAACAAATTGAATAGTGCAACCAAAAATAGTCCGGTCGTTATTAAAAAAGTAATTATCATCAAGGACAAACGTATTGGCACTGCCCCCTCCGAAGGATACCTATTCCTAAAAAAAACCGCAATGGCTCCGCAAGTCACAAAATCAATGCAAAACCACACGAATGAAACCAAGGTGGCCAATAGAAAATATCCTGGACTTGAAAAATATTGGGACCCGAAATTGATGCAATTGAGCAAAAAAGCAAATACAGGTGATATGAGGATCATCACCTGGTTATCCAAACCATTGTATTGTGGTAAATGTATTTTCATTTTGTTTCCAAATTAGCCTCTAATTTAATTTGACAACTTCCGAAACCCACAGTCCTAATAAAGATAGTTATGAAATGGATATAGTCTGAATAAACGGCTAATTATTTATTGATCAATACCTTCCGGTAATCCAACAAATTCTTGTACCTGATAGCAACGGAAACCTGTCCCACTTTTGCCAGAAACAGGTTCGTTTTAGAAAGTGCCTCTTTTACCTTGGAAGAATTTTATTTAGCTGACCAATTTCTCTTTAAGTCTTCCAATGATATGGGTGGTGGCACTATGTTGGATACAGGTCTTGTGGTTTTCAGATAATAAAAAATTGAAATCAGATCTTCATCTGTCAAATTTTTATAGAAATACCATGGCATAAGGGGTAATAAATCCCTTGAATTCTCTAAGCCTTTGTATTTGCCTTCTCGTATTGCACGAATGAAATTTTCCTCGGTCCAATTACCAATACCACTGGGATCACTGGTTAAATTGGCCGCAAAGGTTTGGCCCCATGGTCCTAAATGACTGGTACCGTCGGGATTGAACATGATCCACCCATTGGATATCGAACTCAGGTCGATCGGCGGTACGGTCCCATTGGATGGAAATCCCGATAAATCAAGTTCTGGTATTATTTCAGGACCATTTGCACCCATAGTTTTGGGCGAATGACAATCGGCACACCCAATCGAATTGACCAAATACGCTCCTCGCTCAACAAGGAGCGATGAATCCGCTATGGTAGCAGATCCTACTGGAACCAATATCCCATCCTTCTTCTTAGATGTACCCATGCATGCTAGAACAGCTACCAAAATAATAAAGGTAACAATAGAAAAATTTAGAATTGACTTGCGCATAACACTGAAAATTTAATGAATAAATATTAAAAATGACTATGAAAGTTGACTTCCCAACAGCCCTCAAACAGCACTAGATGCAGTTTAAAATCAATCGAAGATATTTTTTAGCCATCTCTTTTTCATGATGGACATGTACGAATTGAAGAAAACAATGGATGAAGTGTTTAAAATAACAAATAGGCACTATGGTCGTAGTTTCCCAGTTTAGTGTTATAGCAATAAGAGTTGACTAACATCCATTTTTGGGATGCTAACGAACGGGAATTAAGAATTTTAGGTAGTTTATTGGGATTTCTTGCATGGCCTGCCAACACCCCTAGATAGTTTCCATTACTAAAAAATCTCGTTGAACAATCTGTACATGGTAATTGCCATTACTAGGATCTATGATTCCACAGGAGTTCAATGCCTTTGAGGTTACCAATCCGCTTACTGCTACTATGAGAGCAAGCATTGTAACGAACGATAATAATGTGGTCTATAGATGGTTGCCGAACACAAGAGTTTTTGGCACTGTATTCACAACGGCCATCATTGCTAACGAGATCAACAAGGAAAATAACGATTTTGACCGTGACGACTCCACCTCCATAACCATTGCCACGAACGATTCTTCTAACGACAATGCCTTTAACACGACCCTATTGTTTCTTTGAAATTGGTCCGGTCGTAAAAAGATAACTGGCCCAAATTGATTAATAAGTTTGCATAGGCCTATTCTGCAGATGTGTCTATTCAGTAGAAATTATATCCAATTCCACAAAATTTCGTAGAAACGACTTATAACTACTATTGATTCCTACTGTATAATTATCGGAGAACCTCGCCACATACCAGGCAGTTTATCAAAAGGCGTATATTTTTCTTTGGACTAATCTTTATGAAATTAGGTAATGTTTCAGGAACATGGAGGTGTTGTTCTAGGGAATTCATAAATTGAATAAGAAGTTAGATCCACTATAATAAAATTGGTTTTTTTTAGATGGAATTATCGATTCCGTTTGTCGATCAAAACACTTCCTTCTTACCTAAAAATAGGTTATACATCATACCTAAAATTTCTGAATCCCCAAATGCAATATTTTTAGCATGAAATCCTAAAAATATACTGTCATGAAAAAAAATGTTAAGCTTTTTGGGCGCAATGTAATGTTGTTAGTCGCAATCGTTGCCTGCGAAACGAACAATTTCGAAGATGATCCAATTCTTGTTTCCGACAGGAAATTAATGTATAATGGAATGATTAAATCATATAACAATGAAATGGTATTGAAATGGGACAATGCCATTGGTTTGGCCATTGATAATTTAAGTCCACCTCCTCCAGAATCAAGAGCATATGCCATGGTAACATTGGCCATACACGACGCATTGAATAATATTGTTCCTAAGTATGAACCCTACGCCCTAGATAATAGTCTGGTGAATCCTAAAGATATCCCAAAGAAAAAAATAGCACAAATCGCGGACGCGGCAGTGGCACAGGCTGCACATGACGTACTAGTCATTGTGGCTCCAGGTTGGAAGTTAAATGCCGATGATCTCTTAGTTGAATGCCTCTCGAAAATTGAAGACTCCGAATTTAAAGAAAAAGGAATTAAGATTGGTGAAGAGGCAGCAGCCGCTATTTTGGAAAAAAGGCAAAAGGATTTAAGGCCGATGTTTACTTCTTCCACTCAAGGTACACTGCCGGGTGAATATAGATCCTATATGCCATGGACAATAGCCAATCTTCCCATTTGGCCAGCAAATGCCGTCTATGCTCCAGATTGGGGAAATGTTGAGCCATTTGGCATAACCTCGGGGAAACAGTTTAGACCTGGTCCACCATATCCAATCAATTCACCGGAATACGCTTCCGATTATGAAGAAGTTAAGCTATTGGGGTGCAACGATTGCCCTGATCGAACCCAGGAGCAATTGGACCTAGGAGCCTTCTTTATTGAAAATTCTCCAAGTGCCATGAACCGGCTAGCCAGATTATTGGCAGTCGGGGATAAACTTAACGGATTCGAGACTGCCAGACTTCTAGCCCTTACCCATATGGTTCAAGCCGATGCACATATAAGCCTTTTTGAAGCCAAATATTACTATAATAGTTGGAGACCCATAACTGCGATTAGAGAAGGAGAGAATGATGGAAATAATAATACCGCCGGAGACACCAACTGGAATATACCTCAACGGCCTGAGGTAAGAGTAACACCACCAACACCTTCCTATCCTTCCTCCCACGCTGCCAACGGAGGAGCTGCTGCAGAGCTGTTCAAATTGTTCTTCGGGAAAGACAAAAAATCATTTACCATTGAAAGTATTAGTCTGCCCGGAACAAAAAGAAGCTATAAAAGCTTTTCTCAACTTGCAGATGAAATTTCACTTTCCAGGATATATATAGGCTATCATTTTCGACAAGATATAATCGAAGGTAAAAAAATGGGAAGGCAATTGTCAAAATTTGTATTTGAAAACAATTTGAGGGAACTACCTTAAAATCCACATCGGAATATTGAACTTAATAAGATCCAGTTTTAGCAGTAAAACTGGATCTTGGTTTTTTAGCCCATTATCTATGGACTATCCAGGTTAGCACTGATTGATGTATTATCCGTCAACTTTTGGATTACGGAGGAAAAACTTCTACCAATGGGTAGTTCTATTTTCCCAATTTCAACATCGTATTTCGTATAAGCCGTTACTTGGTGGATAGCCACCAGAAAGGAACGATGGATCCGCAAAAATAAATTCTGTGGCAACATTTTTTCAACGGCACTGATCGACAGCTTTACCTTGACCACATCCGTTTTTTTATGGATAATAATATAATCCTTATAACTTTCTATGTAAAAAATATCCTCTAAAAATACTTTTACCATTTTCCGGTCTGCCCTAAAATATAAAAAGCCTGGCCCTTGATTGGCAGGAGCCACCTCAACAGTTGTTGTATGGCAAAACTTATTCACGGCTTTTAAGAACCGTTCAAAGGAAATTGGTTTTAACAGATAATCAATGGCATCCAGTTCAAATGCCTCAATGGCATAATCTTTATGGGCCGTAGTAAAAATAACCTTAGGGGGATATTGAAGTGTCTTCAATAATTGCGTGCCCAACAATTTTGGCATATTAATATCAAGAAATATTAGGTCTACCTTTTCATTGTTCAAAATATTGATTGCTCTAAATGCATTGCTGCAAGTTCCTACAATCTTTAGTTGATCTAAAGACCTTATGTAACTTTCAAGGATCTTGATCGCATGGGGCTCATCATCCACAATTATACAATTATATTTCATCTGTCAACGGTTAATGGTTTCTTACGACAAGAGATATTCCCAAATTCCAGCTGCGCTAGTACTTTAAATTTTTGTTGGATTGCTTTCTAAAATTGCATCGAAACATATCAAAATCCAGATTAATTTGATATGCTTAAAACCAATTCGTCCTCATATTGTTTCTCCAATTCCTCCAAATTGATTTCTAGGCTTACCACAAAAACTTCGTCCAACATCACCGTTTCCAAAGTGTGGTTCTGTTTATATAAAAGTTCCAGCCTTTGCCTTACATTTTGAAGGCCCAATCCCCCAATTCTGGTTTTTACCTCATCGGCATCTACACTGTTCACCAATTTGAAGTACATGGTGGAACCCTGCATAGAAAGATGCAAACTTATCCAACTAGTTTCTAACTGTCTACTGGTTCCATGCTTAAAGGTGTTTTCCAAAAAAGGAAGTAATAGTAACGGTGCAATCTGAAATCGCCCAATGTCACCGGTAATGGATATGGATAAATCCAACCTATCACCGTAACGCAACTTTTCTAGAGATATATAGTTTTGCAACAATTCGATCTCCTTCACCAAGGAGATTTTTGGAACGTTGCTATCATAGATCATAAACCGCAGGAGCCCGGAAAGTTTCAACACTATTTCAGGGGATCTCGGCGACGCCTCCAACGTATGTGAATACAAATTATTAAGCGTATTGAATAAAAAATGGGGATGCAACTGCGCCTTCAACAGTTTTAATTCGGCAACTGTTTTCTGTTGTTCGGCCTCAATGGTCCTCTTTCTTTGCAAATACCAGTATTTTAATAACTTAATAGATAGAGCTATCCCCCCAACGTGCAGAAAGGGCAATACGTTCCTGCCCACGGTAAAAGTAATGCCCTTAAAATCGTCAATATTGGATGACAATTGTAATTGCGCCAAAATAGTATAGAGTATGCAGAACGACATTACAATTGAAAGCCCAATAAAAAAATGTAAAAACTTGCTTTTCAGCAAATATCTGGGGACCAAAAAGTAGAGCAGGGAATACACCATAATAATATGGCCTGGCAAAAAATAAAGGGAGTTTATAAAAGATTTTTTTGGATTTACATTGAGGCCAAAACCCCACGCAAAATAGGTTACGATCAAAGCCCAAAAAACAAGGTGCAGCCCGATTGTTTTCAGACCGATGGAAGCTTGGAATCGACGCAGGGTGCCCATAAGTTCCGTTTATATAAAGTCTCTATTAAAGTTAAACAATCTACTTCATATGGAGAAATTTGATGATGAACAACGAACTTTAGTAGATAGAAGATCAAAATTGAGCGGTCTATCCATTATTCAATAGAAACTGTTCCTCTGTCCTACAAATGGCACTTTCTACACACCTATTAAAATTGACCCTAACATTTGAATTATTTTTAAGTGTTTTAAGAAATCAAAGTCTATTTTATTAGTTAGAGTCCTTGGTTTTATGGCTTTTGGCATTGTTTCCTTCTCCAAGGACGATATTGCCAATGGAAGTGCAGTTGGACCAATTGGAGCAAACTTGGCAAAAAATGGTTTTGACAAGTTCAACTCCCAAATCATATTAAGTAGCGGAGGATTTCTGACTAGGGGAAGTAAATTAAGAGATTTTGTTCCAGGACAAAACTCAACATTTAAAGAGACTCTTGTTCATGGGGATGATGTTCAATAACTTTTAAGGCTCCCGTTTACAAGCTCTAACAATGTATTAAATAGGCAAGTCTTGGGATATTTACCCCTCTAGTGTAATATGGTCTATAAAACCTTCGTATTATCTGTCCGTCTGGATTAATTTTCGGTACTCCCTTGGTGTCATGCCCACGAATTTTAGAAAACTGGCATTAAATCTACTAATGGAATTAAAACCAGCTTCATAGGCGATGGAAGTAATTGGGTCCATAGTGATGGTTAGTTTTCTTTGTACGTATAATACCCGTTGCTGAATGAGGTAATGGGAGAGCGATACATCAAAGGCCTTTTTAAAAATAGCATTGGCATAATCGGAATGAATTCCAACAGCGCGTGAAACATCAGTGACTTTAATTGGTTTCGTAAAATTTTGGGCAATAAATATGGCCATTTGCTCTACGAGGTTCATTGACGGCAGTTCCATCTTAAGCTCTATTTCGTCATTATTCGATTTTTGAAACATCAATCGCTTTAGGTAGGCCTGAATTTCAAGGGCGCAAACCTCATTTAGATAGGGTAATTTGCTTTCCAGGTCAAGTACCCATTGTTTAAACAAGGCCGTTGTTATTTGGAGGTTCTGCACCGTTTCAAACATTTGTATCCGTCCCTTAAATAGCAGATCCAAAAATGATTTGGACATATTCCATTGAGATATCAACCCAAAGGGTATAGTAATTACGAAGTATGGTGCATCACCTTCATAATCAACAATTTGATGTGGCAACAATGCCCAGAAAACAACAAAACTGCCCTTTTCCACATGTATTTTTTTGTCATGGATCAAATAGGTGATAGATCCTTCCGGTAAATAATTAATTTCTATTTCATTATGCCTATCTGCCCTTCTCATTACATTGGGCCGCCAAACTTCACAGGTAAGACCATAGGGGGCTAGATCTTCTCTTTTTTCATCGAAATGCTTTAACATATAGGAAAGTGATAGGTATTTGTTCAAATATAGGAAGTATGTGTATAATTACGAGCATATCTTAGCATTTTGAAATAGGGATATCCCATCATTTTGATTTTCACCTTGTAATTGAATGTTACCTTAACCCACTCCAAATAGAAGTACAACTGGGTTATTTGCACTTACGAATATGAAAAATGGACTGGATGTTGCCGGGTAGGTAGTTGGCATTTACACGTTCAAAGTATTTCGGAACTGAGAATTAGATTACTACGGACTCGATCGAGTGGTTGAATTAGATGACATACTGCCGAATTCATAAAAAAATAAATCAGAGTTATCTGTCCAATGGATATAGACAGAAATTAAAAGCATTATCAAAAAATAAAAACATGGAACTAATTAAATTTATTACAATAGCAGTAATGACCTTAATCACAACTGTGGGTTTCACTCAAAACAAAACCACTGACCATCTCAGTATGGGATGGGGGAATGTTGCCACAGACATGCCTCTAGAGTGGTATGGGTCTAACGAAGCGCAATTGGTTGCAGAAAATGTAATACTCAGTCAAAAAGAGATCGGAGGATGGGAGAAAAACAAAGACTACCATCATCCATTTTCTGAGGCAGAGAAATCCCATTATAAAAATAACAAGGCTGAAATTGGAGCAACTTTCGATAATGGCGCCACCATAACAGAACTTAGGTTCTTGGCTAAAATGCATTCACAAATTCAGGATAATCACTACAAAAAAGCTTTTGAAAAGGGACTCAATTACATCTTTGAGGCACAATACGAAAATGGCGGATGGCCACAATTTTTTCCAGTTCGCCAAGGGAGTGTAGCTTATTCTGGCCATATCACTTATAACGACGATGCCATGGTCAATATTATGAAATTCCTAAAAGGGATTAGTTCGGATAATAAAGAATACGCATCACTGCAATTAAGTGCCAACACAAGGGAAAAAGCCAAAAAGGCTTACGATAAGGGCATTCAATGTTTTCTTGATACACAAATAAAATACAAAGGCAAACCAGCGGTCTGGTGTGCCCAGCATGATTCAGTGACACTGGCCCCTGCAAAGGCCCGTAGTTACGAACTTCCTTCGTTTAGCGGTTCAGAATCCGTGGGGATTGTACTATTATTGATGGACATAGATAATCCTTCCAAAGAAATTGTTACTTCTGTAAAGGGAGCTGTACAATGGTTTGAAAACAACCGAATTACGGGTATAAAAATAGAGACGGAAATCAACAAGGACGGAGGAAAGAATAGAATTGTTGTGGAAGATAAAAATGCACCCACCTTATGGGGACGCTTTTATGATTTAGAAACCAGCACTATATATTTCTGTAGTCGGGATGGTGTCAAAAGAAACTCGCTCGCAGACATAAGCGACAATAGAAGGAACGGTTATAGTTGGTACACAAATGAACCGGAAAAGGTACTAAAAAAATACCCGGAATGGTTGGCAAACATAAATCTATCAAGAAATAAATAAACATGCCTAACCTTTGAAGAATTTTAGGATAACAATTAATCCATAATTGAAAAACCCTTAATTTCATTGATATGAAAACATTTTATCTGTTTATTTCCTTTTGTTTGGTATCCTCTATCACAACTTTTGCCCAAATAGATCAAAAAAATAGGGTAATTATTTTAACCGATATTGAAGCCGACCCTGATGACACACAGTCTTTGGTACGTTTGCTTTTGTATTCCAACCAAATTGACATAAAGGGAATTGTCGCTACAACGTCTTGTTGGTTACAGCACCGAATAGCCCCAGAATCCATAGAACGGGTCATTCAGGCCTATGGTAAAGTACATCCCAACCTTTTAAAACATGAAGCTGGTTTTCCCAAACCAGAAGCATTGGCTGCATTAATTAAAAACGGCCTTCCGGAATATGGTATGAAGGGGGTTGGTGACGGAAAAAATTCAGAGGGCTCCGAATGGATAATCAAAACATTGGAAGAAGAGGATGATCGCCCATTGTGGATTTCAGTTTGGGGCGGTGTCAATACTTTGGCCCAATCCCTTGACCAAATTCGGAAAACAAAAAGTAAGAAGGAGGCCCAAAGACTTATCTCAAAACTCCGAGTATATAACATCTCGGACCAAGATGATAGCGGTATTTGGATACGGAACAATTTTCCTGAGCTTTTTTATATTGTTAGTCCGGGAGATTATTACGGCACTGCCACTTGGACGGGCATCAATAGCTATATAAAAGGAATAGACAACAGCTCGATCAGCAATATCTGGATAGCCCAAAACATTCAACAGAATCATGGACCTTTGGGAGCTGAATATCCGGATGTTGCTTGGGGCGTAGAAGGAGATACACCCGCATTTTTATCGTTAATACCCAACGGACTTAACGAACCTGAACATCCGGAATGGGGTGCATGGGGCGGACGCTATGAATTGTACAAACCCGATTTCTCAAAAACAAAAAAAGGGAGCTCCATAGTTCCCATTGCTCCTGAGACCAGGGCAATTTGGACCAATACAGTCGATAATTATACCCCTTACATTCCTAAGGAATATGGCCGTTCCGTTAAAAAGGATACCATTACATTCAAAGATAACAAGGTAACGTTATGGCGCTGGAGGGAAGATTTTCAAAATGATTTTGCCGCTCGTATGGATTGGTGTACCCAACCCTATGAGGAAGCCAACCACCCACCCATTCCGGAACTGACCCATTCCAATCGATTAACGGTAAAGTCGGGCGAAGCCTTTAACCTGGATGCTTTTAAATCTACGGATCCTGATGGCGATAATCTTAGCTATTTGTGGTTCCATTATCCAGAGGAAAGTTCATATAAAGAAAAAATAGATTTGGGTGCTGAGAATGTGCATATGGTAAACCTTAGGGCCCCGATAGTAGAAAAGAAGGAAACCATTCATTTCATTTTGAAGCTATCGGACAAGGGAACCCCTGCGTTGTCAAGATACAAGCGTGTAATAGTGACGGTTCTTCCAAATTAGTCGGTAATTAACAATTGGAAGACACCGATCCACCTAGTTGGAATAAAACAAAACGACCATGAATAAACTAATTTTTATATTTTCCTTCTTAATTCTACAAAGTTGTGCAACTATAAACAGTAAGCCAATTGTAGAAAAACCTCGAATATTGATCAGTTCGGATATTGGAGGAACCGATCCCGACGACTTTCAATCCATGATACATTTATTGATGTATTCCGACCTTTTCCAAATAGAGGGCCTGGTTTCTTCCCCCTTTGGCAATGGTCGCAAAAAGGATATTCTAGATATGATAGACCTATATGAAAAGGATTTACCTGAATTAAAACCACAGTTCCCGAACTTGACCCATCCAGATTCCTTGAGAGCAGTTTGCAAACAAGGAACAAAACTGGAAGCCCCTTATAAAGGATACGATACAGCCACCGAAGGCTCGGAATGGATTATTAAATGTGCCAAAAATACAACAGACCAACCTCTATGGGTTTTGGTTTGGGGGGGTTTGGAAGATTTGGCACAGGCACTACATGATGCTCCCGAAATTGAGAAAAACATTAAAGTATATTGGATTGGTGGTCCAAATAAAAAATGGAGCATCAATGCCTATTCCTACATTGTGAAAAATCATCCCAACCTATGGATAATCGAAGCTAATTCAACTTACAGAGGCTGGTTCATGGATACCGAATCGCCCAAAGAACTCAAAGGCAAATCCTATTACAACAACTATATCCAGGGAAGAGGGGCCTTGGGGAAAAATTTTAAAAACCACTATGAGGGCGAAATTAAAATGGGCGACACCCCTTCCCTGGCCTATTTAATGAATGGTGACCCAAATAATCCTATAGGAGAAAGTTGGGGCGGAAGTTTTACCCCAATTAAACATAGCTCAAGAACAATTTTTGAAGGAAACAGCAGTAAGAAAGATACGGTAGCCGCCTATGCCGAATTGGAATGGAGATTTAAAGGGCCAGACTTGCCCATTCCGCAAGATTCCACTTGTTTTACATTAGAGATTTCAAATCAAACTTGGCCCGGATATTACCTTGGGAATGGTATTTATGGGGTACGCTACTCCTCCAAAAAACCGGAAACCGGCAGCTATTTCACCAAAAGTGCCATACCCGAATTGGATGCCCAAAGAGGTCAGTTTGTTAGTATAACCCCATGGCCAGGAAAAACAACTCCCAATGATTACCCTCTTGGTTCCAATTGGTATAGCGACAAGCCAGCTCCCGACCTTTTTATCGGAGATCAGCAAGGCGCCAAAACAATTTCAAAACATCGGGAAGCCTATTTAATGGATTGGGCTAAAAGGTGGCAATCAATAAACAAATAAAAAGGATGAAAATTAACAACCTCATTGCAATAGTTGGCATAGCCTTAATAACAACTACCGCCATTGCACAAGAAAAGCCTAGGGTATTTGTGCTTACCGACATAGAAAATGAACCGGATGATGCCATGTCGATGGTTCGTTTTTTGGTATATGCAAATCACTACGACATTGAAGGATTGGCCGCTACTACATCTGTTCACCAACAAAACAAGGTAGCTACTTATCGTATTCAAGAAATTGTAAATGCCTATGATAAGGTAAGGGATAACCTTGAAAAACACGAATCAGGTTTTCCTTCCGGAGAATATTTAAAGTCCAAGATTACAGAAGGCCTACCAGAGTACGGAGTAAAAGCTATTGGGGTTGGTAAAGATTCCCCGGCCTCCGAATTATTAATTAAAGCGGTCGATAAAAATGACACAAGGCCATTGTGGGTAACGGTTTGGGGCGGGCCAAATGTATTGGCACAGGCGCTCTGGAAAGTTAGGGAAACACGTTCAAAAAAAGATTTGGATCAATTTGTCAAGAAATTACGGGTTTACACCATTTCCGATCAGGACGATAGCGGCCCGTGGATCCGCAAGGAATTTCCAGAACTATTCTACATTGTGAGTCCTGGTTTTAATGCAGGTGGCGGCTATCATCATGCCACATGGAGTGGAATAAGCGGTGATTTTTTTCATGCCCGATGCGACGGAGCCGATTTTAGCCTCGTTACAAACGAATGGTTGGATGGGAATATACGGAAAAAAGGTCCTTTAGGTGCAGAATATCCCAGATGGGATTATTTAATGGAAGGCGACACGCCATCATTCCTTGGTTTGATCAATAATGGCCTAAGTTATCCCGAACACCCGGAATGGGGTGGCTGGGGCGGTAGGTACGAATATTACACTCCAAGGATGCAAAAGTGGTTTTTGTATCCAGAAACCAGACCTATCTTTTCCGATGCTGTAGACGAAGTCTTAGGTACTGATGGCCGATGGCACTCGGGCAACCATGAAACTATTTGGCGTTGGAGAGAAGATTTTCAAAACGATTTTGCCGCCAGAATGGATTGGACCATAAAGCCATACGATAATGCCAACCACCCGCCCAAAGTTAAACTAACCCATAAAAAAAATCTTGTCGCAAAAAAAGGAGACAAAATACTTTTAAGTGCCTTAGGTTCCAAGGATCCCGATGGAGATGCCCTCTCATACCATTGGTTTTATTATGAAGAAGCTGGCACATTTTCAGTCTCTAGCGCACGTAGTGGACAACCTTTGACCATTCAAAACTTTGACCAACCTGAAGCCTGGTTTACCGTACCAAAGAGTAGAATTGGTGGTTCAGGAAAGGGAACCATGCATATTATTCTTGCGGTAACCGACCATGGCTCGCCACGATTAACCCGATATGAACGGGTAATAGTCAATATTGAAGAGTAACAATTGCAAAATGAAAAATATTCTTTATTCAAGTTTCATAATTCTGTTTTTTGCTTTTCATACCTCAGTAAATGGTCAGAGCCAAAAACAACGTATACTCATAACCTCGGATGGAGAAATAGACGATGAGTGTTCCATGGTTAGATTTTTACTTTACGCCAATGAGTGGGATGTTGAGGGCATTGTAACCTCAAGTTCCCAATACCATTGGCATGGCCACAAATGGGCGGGAGATGACTGGATAGACCCCTATCTTGAGGCCTATGCGGAGGTATACCCAAACCTGATCAAGCACAGCAAGGATTACCCTACACCCCATTATTTAAAATCGATTAATTTCCTTGGAAATGTTGAAAGTGAAGGGGAAATGGACTCCATTACCCCCGGATCTACACATATTGCGAATGTGCTTTTGGATGAATCCGATGACAGACCCATCTGGATTCAGGCTTGGGGAGGCACCAACACCATTGCTAGGGCCTTAAAAACCATAGAAGAAGATCATTCTGACAAGATGGAATATGTTGCTGGTAAATTACGCTTTTTCTTTATCTGGGAACAAGATGATACCTATCAATCCTACATCCGTCCACACTGGGGAAAATATAATATCCCTACAATTATATGTGATCAGTTTTGGGCCGTTGCCTATCAATGGGACAAAATAATGCCCCAGGATAAACAAAATTTTTTTAAAAGCGATTGGATGAAATCGAATATTTTGGAGAATCACGGTCCACTTTGCTCCTTGTATGAAGCGTATAAAGGTGGTAATGATAAGGAAGGGTTTATTGCGGGCGATGCCAAATCTAAAAGTGATTTTAGATCTGAAGGGGATTCGCCAGCGTTTATTTACACTATTCCTACAGGACTCCGCTCTTTAGAATCTCCGGACTATGGGGGTTGGGGCGGACGCTATATCAAGGTTAGGGAAAATACTTGGCTTGATCCGGTTCCCCAAGCTGATTATAAATATCCAGAAGGACGATGGTACACCCAAACCGCATGGGGAAGAAACTATATGCGAAACGATTATCCTAAGAATTTAGATTTAATGAATGCTTATTTTAAACCTATTACCCGATGGGCAGATGCATTACAGAACGACTTTGCCGCTAGGGCCGATTGGTGTACAAAACCTTATGATGAAGCTAACCACCCTCCCATTGTAAAACTAAATAGCGCTCTGGATATTACGGCAAAACCTGGCAGTAAAATTAAATTAAACGCCAAAGGAACACTGGATCCCGATGGCGATCAACTAAGCTACTCCTGGTGGCAATACCAAGAAGCCGGTACCTTTAAAGGGAACATTGAAATACCAAATGCCCAAAAGCAAAATACTTTCTTTAAAATCCCAAAAAATGCCGAGAAAGGTGAAAATATACACATCATATGCGAAGTAACGGACAATGGTACACCAATGCTAACCAGATACCAGCGCATAGTTGTTACAATTAAATAGTATTAAAAATGGTAAACCAAGGAATTTATATAGGGCGATTAAAAAACTATATTCTATATAATCCGCGAATTAAATCCTTGGATCGGCGATGGCCAGTTTATTTACCATTCCTATTGATGGGCCTAAAAGTTGGCACACAAAATCAATCACCTGCCACATATGTCAATATCGAATAAGAATAAGTTTCCGATCATAAACAGCTCCTGTATATTCATGAGTCCAACGAAAAAGTGGTCTGATCATAGCTTGACCCAAATAAACTCTTAAAACCCCACCCAACTAAAACAAAAGAAAAATGAACTCAATAAAAACCACTACTAAAGTATTCAGCTCCTTCATAAAAAGGTTATTGTTTGTCGCATTAACTAGTTTGTCCCTTGTTGCAACCTCCCAAACACCTTGGCAAAATGGTGCCTTAGAAGTTTCTTCCAATGGACATTATATACAACATACAAATGGAAGCCCATTTCTATGGATAGCGGATACCGGATGGGGCATGGTACAGCAATTGACCAGGGAAGAAATTGACCTATACCTTGATAATCGACAAAAACTTGGTTTTACTGTCATTCAAACCGTGGCATTCTGGTATCCACATGGAGGAGGAATGGAAATGGGACCGCATAATGCAGCCAACACCTATGGTTTTCGTCCTTTTAGTGGTAGCGAAGATATGCCAAATACCTCTGAACCTCTTGTGGTTTCTGGTGGAGGCCCCTCCACTCCTAATGATTATTGGGACCATATGGACTATGTGGTCCAGGCGATTAAAAAAAGAGGGCTGTACCTAGCTCTACTGCCCTGCTGGGGCCGTGCCTATATTACACCACAGATGGGTGGGGCACAACAGGAATTTTCTGAGGACGAAGCCAGAACTTATGGGGCATTTTTAGGCAAACGCTACCAAGATGAACCTAATATTATCTGGATTCTTGGGGGCGATGCAAAAGCCCAAATTGATGGTTATGATAAAAACGCCAACCTTCAGCAATGGGACAGGCGTAATGTTTTTCGCGCTATGGCGGAAGGTATAGCCCAGGGCGTTACCGGTCAGCGTCCAAAATGGGACGAAAAGCACCCGGCATGGGATAAGGTCTTTATTACTTTTCATCCTGATGGTGACGCGCCCGATAATTCTTCAAAGTGGTTTCATTCAGATCAATGGCTTAGGGCAAATGGAGTTGAAGTATGGCGCGAACTTGATCAGGTCTATCCAACAATGTTAGGTGATTACCAATTGAACAAACCCGTTAAACCAAGTCTTTTTTTAGAAGGCTCATACGAATACGGTTCCTATCGCCATGTGTGTGGTTGGGTCACACCAGTAAGGATTCGTCGGCAATTTTATCAAACCTTTTTTGCAGGGGGCGCGGGTCACACCTACGGTGCAGGACCAATTTGGTCAATGAGGGGAAATGAAGGGGATTACAATTGCGGCTATACTTGGCAGCAAGCATTGGATTTTCCGGGAGCAGCACAAATAACCAAGGTGGCCAAAAAATTCCTATTAGACCACAAGTGGCACCAATGGATACCAAATGGAAACAGTATTTCGGGAATTGACGAAGGGGAAAGTTTAAAAACTGCTGTGACCACGGAATCGAACGACATGGTTGTCGTCTATTTTTCCAACAACTCAAATTGTGAGGTAACCAATATACTAAAAAAGGATGCCGGAGCTTATTGGTTCTATCCTAGAGATGGCCAAAAGGAAAACATAGCCGGCTTTAAAGTAAATGAGTCCCGTGATATGATTCCGCCCAACGGGTGGGAAGATGCCATATTGGTACTTCGGATTGATTAGTAGAATATAAAATGAGGAACATGAAACAAACAGTTTTAGCAATAGGGTTTGTATTAATTGGACTTAGTGCATGCGCACAGCAACTGGCCTTCCCCACCGCTGAAGGGCACGGAAAGTATACCGTTGGCGGCCGCGGAGGAGATGTATATGAGGTTACTAATATCAAAGATAGTGGTGAAGGAAGCTTACGTTCCGCGATTGAGGCCAAAGGACCAAGAACCGTAGTATTTAAGGTTTCAGGAACCATAAAACTGGAAAGTGATCTTCGAATTGAAAATCCCAACATTACCATAGCAGGACAAACAGCACCCGGAGATGGAATTACCTTAAGGGGACGCCCACTTCTGATAGATGCAGACGAGGTTATCATCCGCTATATTAGAGTACGTCTTGGGGATGAATCAGGTGACGAAACAGATGCCATCTCAAGTAGATATACCAATAATCTCATTTTAGATCATGTTTCCGCAAGTTGGAGTATAGATGAAACCATGTCTATTTACCATGGCAAGAACGTTACGGTGCAATGGTGCATAATTTCTGAAAGTCTATATAAATCCAATCACCAAAAAGGAAATCATGGCTTTGGAGGCATCTGGGGATCCGATTATAGCACCTACCACCACAATTTAATTGCCAACCATTCCAATCGTAACCCGCGTTTTGCTTCGGGATGTGGAAATGTTGACTACCGGAACAACGTAATATACAACTGGGGTTATGAGTCAGCCTACGGGGGTGAAGTGGCCCAGGTGGGCAATACCAAATTCAACTTTTCCAATATTAATATGGTGGCAAATTATTATAAAGCCGGGCCAGCCACAGTACCGGGTGAAATTAGACACCGTATAGTAGCACCATGGTCACGCAATAAGACGGACGATTACGGGAAATGGTATGTTTCGGGCAATGTGGTTGAGGGCAATCAGTGGGTGTCGGAGAACAATTGGCTTGGAGGAGTACAGCCTCAGGACGGCAGCGAATACATTAAGGGGTTTAAACTAGAACAACCATGGCAGGCATTAGCAATTCAGCAGCAGCTGCCTGAGGAAGCCTATGCTTTGGTTCTTAAAAATGCCGGAACAACCTTGCCAAAACGTGATGCAGTAGATCTCCGTATTATTAACGAGGTAAAAAATGGTGCTGCGACTTTTGAAGGATCGACCTATAAAAAAGATCATAAAATTGCAGATCTATCAAAAACAAGTGGTATTATTGATTCCCAAAATGATGTTGGGGGTTGGCCAGAATTAAAAAGTCTGCCTGCCCCAATAGATACCGATCATGATGGTATGCCCGATGTTTGGGAAAAAGAAAACAATCTTGATTACAATAATGCCACTGACAGAAACACAATGACCTCCGATGGTTATACTATGCTGGAAAAATATTTAAATTCCATTGAGTAGAAATTTCACTGGCCCCAATTTTAAAAATTACAATCAAACAATAATCTGTATTAAAAAAATTAAGTTCTACCAACAGGAGATTTACAGAGCCATCCAATAAAATTGCCAAAAACAGAAAACAAAAAACACTGAAAATCAATCGATTAACAGTGTTTTTGATACTACCTATTTCTAGGTTCGTCGGGATGACAGGATTTACAGAATCCCAATAAACCCTCAGTGCAAATAGAAAAGTGAAGGCTAACGCCTTCCTACTTTATTTTGTTTCCCATGTTCGCACAAACTGCGTTTTGGTAACTTCTCAAAACAGGATTTACAGAATCCCAATAAACCCTCAGTGCAAATAGAAAAGTGAAGGCGGTGCCTTCCTACTTTTTTTGTTTCCCATGTTCGCCCAAACTGCGTTTGGCTCCATGGGAAACAAAAAAAGTGATTTGCTATTGCAAATCACTTTTCTGCTTGGTCGGGATGACAGACTTATCCGCTGCCCAACAAAGCACTGTATACATGTGTTTTCTATGATTTTTTACGATAATGTACACCTAATTGCACACTATTCACAAAAAAAGAACTCTAAAGATATTATTTGATGCTCTTTAGTACCATAAAGATACAAATTATTCCTTTGTTCAATAATTTTAGTTTATTCATTCAAAAATTAGAACATTTTACAGCTCTACATAGGTTTGTCCCAAATAAAATGCTATATAATTAAATAGTTATAATAAGGAGAAGCCAATATCTTTTGTTCAAGTCAAAAACGAGATTTACCTAAAATTGAATTTATCCAATTCTATCTTAAAAAGGAACAATAGTTTCCCATTGTTCCTTTACCAACTAAACTAACTTAACTACTAATCCTAAAAATCTTTCCCCTTGGAACAATTTAGTACTTGTCAAGACGAACATCATTTTATTTCAACTTAGTTTTTTTCCAGCACAACAGGCTTATACCCTCCCTTGGCCCTGAAGTAGAAAATCAAGATCAGATAACAGGCCAACATGATCATAGGGAAGATGATGACCTTTGCCAGGGCCCTTTGGGTCCCCTTGGTCTTTAGATCGGCTACCAGTGTATTTATTTCCTGAGGATTATCTGCATTTTCCACAGCCCCTTGGAACTCCTCCATATCCACCGTCTGGAAATCGATGATGGAATAGATGGTCTCATCCCTTAAGGGCAGATCCACCTGCCCGTCCGTCAACAGGGTTTTTGGGGCGGCCAGGGCCAATTCCTGGGACGCCTGTAATTGTTCGATCTGCGAATTGGATTGGAAAGCCCCGATAATGGGTGCCCCCAACATACCAACCGTTAACATGCCAATGCCGCTCACCGCGTTCAAGGTAAGGGCCCCACCTCTTGGAGTCTGCTCGGCGACCACTCCCAAGGTAGTAGGCCAGAAGAAGGTTTTGCCCAGACCGTACAAAGTAGC
>NZ_FQUX01000018.1 GCF_900129275.1 Arenibacter palladensis
ATTCCACTGGAATGTTGCTCCAATCGAAATCCGATGGTATGGTTTTGGAACTTTGATCTTCTTTGTTGGTCTCATTTGGATTTTCTTCCTCAGTAGTACTTGTTTCCTCTTCGGTAGTACTTGTTTCCTCCAATTTTTTTTCTATAACATATTCGGCTAGTAGATCAGAGTCTTTTGCGCAGGAAGAAATTAAGAAAAACGTCAATAGGAGAACTATTGCAATGTATAGCAGGGTGGGGTGATTTTTCATAAGTAACATTAATATAAAGTGGCAATGATTATTTATGGGGTAAGTAAAAATATTTAAAAAATAAAATTCATCGACAAAAACATGTATTTTTTCGATGAATAACACCTTTTTAGTAGCGAATTAGTCTTGTTTGTCGATTTTTTCATTAAAATTTATTGGTAATCAGTTATTTATAGGGGTTATTTTGTGTTCCGTAATCGAATAAAATGATTTCGCCATAAGGTTGTTTGGATTGTAAACGGACCTTAAAATGTGCTGAAATAATGAAAATTTTCAGCTGTCCCTGCTCTATTCATTTCTGTTAAAAAGAGGGCATTCCGTGTAGTTGCTTTCATAGGTTTATGGAAAAGAATATGGTATGAAGGTAATTTACCACGTATGCCCCTCCCTGTAGTCCCAAGGGTTGTATTTATACTATTGAAAAAGTTCTAGCGGTTTTATAGAGTCCGAATTTTAGAACCCTATAAAACCGTAGAATTTTTATTACAAATAGTGCATTTAGAGTGCAAAGCTTATTTTTTTACTATAAGTTCATAGCCGTAAATTGCAGCTTCATTAGTTCTTAAGTTTACATAATATACGCCGTCTTCCAATCCGGAAACATCCAGTTGATAGAGATTATTCCTTGCTGTAACAGGTTGGACACCAACTGTCAGGGCCAATCTACCACTTAGATCAAATATCAAAATTTCTATAAGTTCCACATCTGGGTCCGATAAACTAATTTGAACAATGGAGGACGCGGGATTGGGAAACATTAGAATGTTCAATTGGCCGGCGGCTGTGGCCATAATGTCTTCGCTTAGGCTAAGGCTTGATTCTTCGTTCCAGTTCTCCTCAACACTGTCCTTTGCATTACTTGCATTGGTAATAGCGAATTGTATTGTTAATGAGCCAAGATTGGATCCGCCAAGATTGGACTCGCTATAGGCCGTTGCACTAATGGTGTAATTGCCCATAGACAATTGTCCCGAGATATAATCACCACCCACATCACCGAAGAGGGAATAGGGAGCTGCGCTTTCGGTCCTAGATGTAGATGTAGGGTCCGAAAGGGACAATAAAACACTTCCGACAGTTTCGGGGTCGGTGTTTGCCCTCAAATTCAGACCTATATCCTGTATGTCACCAATATCAATTTGCATACCTTCGGTCAAATTGAATAGATCGGTGTCATTATCCGCATCAATGAGGGTAAAGCTCACTACTGCATTGGTAGTTGGGTCTGTTGCAGTAATTACAATCGAGTCCGAATCCGTATCACCCTCATTATCGGTAACGGTAAGTGTGGCCGTATAATCACCGGGATTATTGAAGGTATAGGAAGGATTGGGTTCCATAGAGGTTCCCAGGCCATCACCAAAATCCCAGTAGTAGCTTGTGATACTGCCGTCAGGGTCATTACTCCCTGCACTTGAGAAATGCACCATAAAAGGGGTCACTGTATCGGCAATTCCGGAAGCAACTGCCGTGGGCAGGAGATTTCCCCCCTGGTCCACAATGCTGAATTGTATCATCAGGCTGCCGAGGTCGCTGCCAGAATGTCCCCCTCCACTGTAGGCAGTGGCACTCATAGTATAACTGCCGATCGGTAGTTGGCTCCCCGCATAATTGCCACCATTGTCCCCAAAAAGGGCATAGGGTGCGGCACTTTCGGTCTTCGAACTGTTTAATTGCCCAGAAAGGCTGAGGAAAACGCTCCCAACCGTGGCAGGATCTGTGTTGGCACGTATAGCCAAGGGAATTCCCTGAACCGTTGAAGCATCTATTATCTGGCCTTCATATAAGGTGTACAAGTCGTTGTTGGTATCAGCATTGATAAGCGTGAAACCGGTCACCCCGTTCTGTACGGTTCCTGAATCACCATTCAAGGGAATGGACAATTGAGCTGCTGCGCCATAATCCACCAATAGGTTCGCTGTGGTTGCAGTCTGACCGTTGTTATAGGCAATAATGAGATTATGGGAATCATTGGATTTGACCAAGCCATTGCTAAGTCCACCGGATACAATACTGAAATCGCCGGCATTGGCCCCCGTAATCTGTATTGAACGAATATATATGCCTTGATTGCCGCCAGCTACATCCAAGCTTAGACTTGTGGTGGAGTTCGCTTCTATTTCTATACTTGCTGGACCAGTCAATATACTCGCCATAATCGCTGTTCCGGATGGGGTGGCAGCCCCAAGATGTTCCATGTTTTTTTGGTTGCCACCTCCCTTGTTCGGAGAGCCGGCCGTAACAAATATTCCTCCCCCTGACACGATTGCCTGAGTACCATGCCGCTTGTGGTTCATATCTGCCAATCTGATCCAATTTCCTGTTGATGGGTCATACTCTTCGGTGATTTTTAGTGCATCATCCGTATTGACACCATATACCGGTTCATTATCTATCTCACCTCCTATCACGACCAACTTACTGTTGAAATTTACTGTGGAAGCTGCAGCCCTAGGGGTGGGTAAATTTTGATTTGAGGGAAGTGTACTCCAGGTCCCTGAAATAAAATCGAATACATCCACCTCGGGAATGACAGGTTTGAAGGCTCCACCGCTACCTCCGGACAATCTTCCGCCCGCGGCGTAAAGTTTATTATTGATTACTACGGCATGAAAGTGGTCCCTTGCCCGTGGGGCATCGGTCAATGTTGTCCAAGCTCCGGTTGCCGGATCATATTCATCAAACCATGATACATATCCGCCATTGTGACCAACGGTATTCCCACCCACTATGTAGAATTTATCATTGTAGACCACCAAACCGGAGGAGCCCCGCTTTCTGGATGTAGGTATCTCTGGTCCTTGGATCCATGCCTGTGAGACAGGATCAAATGCCCATATATAATCTGCAGGGGCCTCAGTAGGAAATACGTTGTCCTTAAAGGCGCCAATGATCCAAATAAGTCCTTGGTACTCGGTAGCTTGGTAGTGATTAAACTCCACAGGGGCCGAATCTGTTAATGAGGACCAACTATCACTGGTGTAATCATAAATGTCCAAGGTCTTGGAGTTTTCACGTCCTCCCATCAAGTAAAATTTATCCCCTGCTTGGACGAAGGAGCATTCGTGGCGACCAGTATAATTTTCGTTCTCATCAATATCCGTCCAAGTTGTTGTGGTGGTTTGTACCGTCCAAGCAAAACTGGTACTGACCGCGGCAGAGCCCGGCTTAACTACTGTGATCGTTACTTGGTGCTCCCCATCGCCATTAGGTCCGCCGTTGATCGCCTCGTTGGCGATAGTCCCAAAGATCAGTCCGTTTGTCGGCTCTATATCAATGCCCAATGGTTGTCCGGATATACTATAGGTGAAGTTTGCGTTGGGGTCCCCACCGCTAGCAGAAACGCTAAGATCGGTGGTTTGGCCAACTTGACCGCTTTGATCCGCTATAGGGTTTACCGTCAAAGGGGGAAACTGACTTCCTCCCGCGATTATTTCTATGGCAGAAATTTTGGGCTGGTCTACCCCTCCAACACTGGCCAATGACGAGAAATCGATGTTCAGCGTTCCGTCGGTCACCAATGTGGCAAAGGATTTGGAGACAGGGGCTTCGGGGCCAACATCAGCGTTGATGTCATAATTGTCCAGAACAAGATTCCCTTCAATATTCACATCAAAGATGCGTTTTCCGCTGCCACCTTCACCGCCCCCGATGGCCCCCCAATAAATCTCGGCAAAATGGAGTATTACGGTATAATCCCCATCAGCAAGGGGTATGTTGTAGGCAAGTGTCCCAGATGTGGTGTAACGTTCTGTTTGATAGAGCAGGGGCAGGGATGTGGCCGCAGTATTGTGGAACATTATTCCGCCTGTAAAAAACTGGTCCTCCTCAAATATATTACCGGCAAATGTGGTCTGTGGACCACCGGTATTGATCAGTGTCTTGTCATTTATGGTCCATGTGAAACCGGTGCTGAGGGGTGTAGAACCGGACTTGTCCACGGTTACGGTTACTTGATGTATGCCATCACCATTTGGTCCGCCGTTGATTGCCTCGCTTGCGATGGTCCCAGAGATCTGGCCTGTGGTCGGTGCTATATCGATGCCAGATGGTTGGCCGGATATACTATAGTTGAAGTTTGCATTAGGGTCACCACCGGAAGCGGAAACGCTAAGGTTGAAATCTTGGCCTATTTGGCCGTCTTGGTCCGCTATGGGGTTCACCGTCAAAGGTGGAAACTGGCTTCCTCCTGCGATGACCTCAATGGCTGATATTTTGGGTTGGTCTACCCCGCCCACATTGGCCAAAGAAGAGAAGTCGATGTTCAAGGTCCCATCGGTCACCGAGATGGCAAAGGATTTTGTGACAGGTGTTTCCGGGCCTACGTCTGCATTGATATCATAATTGTCCAGGACTAAATTCTCTTCGATATTCACGTCGAATATACGTTTGCCGATGCCTCCTTCGCCACCTCCAGCGGCCCCCCAATAGATCTCGGCAAAATGGAGTACTACGGTATAATCCCCATTAGCAAGGGGTATGTTGTAGGCAAGGGTCCTGGATGTAGTATAACGTTCGGTTTGATAAAGTAGGGGTAGGGATGTGGCCGCAGTATTGTGGAACACCGATCCACTAGTAAAGAATTGATCTTCCTCAAAGAGATTACCGGCAAATGTGGTCTGTGAACCACCGGTATTGATCAGTGTCATGCTACTTATGGTCCAACTAAAACTGATGCTGACGGCCGTAGACCCGGGCTTGTCTACGTTTACGGTCACCTGATGTATACCATCACCATTAGGTCCGCCATTAATCGCCTCGTTGGATATAGTCCCAGATATTAGACCAGTGGTCGGCTCAATGTCGATGCCCGTTGGCTGGCCGGATATACTAAAGGTGAAGTCTGCGTTTGGGTCTCCGCCACTCGCGGAAACACTAATGTCGTTTACTAGGCCGGTTGGACTGGTTTGATCTGCTATGGGGTTTACGGCCAGAGGAGGAAACTGGCTTCCTGAGCCAAGGATCTCAATAGCGGATATTTTGGGTTGATCCACGCCTCCGGCACCAGGCAATGAAGAGAAATTGATGTTCAAGGTCCCATCGGTCACCGATGTGTTAAATGATTTGGCCACCGGTGTTTCCGGGCCTACGTCCGCATTGATGTCATAATTGTCCAGTACCAAATTACCTTCTATGTCCACATCAAAGATACGTTTTCCGGTGCCCCCTTCCCCTCCGCCGGCAGCTCCCCAATATATCTCGGCAAAATGGAGTACTACCGTATATTCCGCATTAGGTAGGGGTATGTCGTATGCAAGAGTTCCCGTGGTGGTATACCGTTCGGTTTGATAGAGTAGTGGCAGGGAAGTGGCCGCAGTATTTTGCCAAGTAGATCCCCCGGTATAGAATTGGTCTGGCTCAAAGATATTGCTGGCATAGGTTGTTTGGTTACCTCCACTGTTAATACTCAGGATGCGATCGGTGAGATTGGCGGTAACAGGGACTGTAGTAGGAGAGTTGGCACCTGTATGGGTGAGTACTATATTGGCATTCTTGATTCCTGCATTGTTGTCCGGGCTAAAGTTAAATGGTAGTACCAGTACAGATCCTGGACCAATTTGAACAGGCAAGGCCGTACTATTGTCAAATAGGGCGGAATCTGATCCGGTAATTGCTATATCTGTGATTTCTATAGATCCCGAAGCAGGGCTACCTTCGTTATTAGCCGTTATATTTAGCTGTGCCGTGCCCGAACTGACGGCTAGGGTACCAAAATCTACGGGATCGGGATTTAGGGAGAGATTTGAAGGTTGATCCACTGTCACATTGATAAAGTCCCAGGTAGCCGGAAATTCCGGTCCCGATCCTACCGAAGTCGATATAATTCCTACCGCCATGCCCATATCGTCATTGGGACTTAGAAAGTCTGCAGGCAATGTAATGGGGGTCCCAATAGTTTCAATGCTAATTCCCCCATTCATGGAATAGAATGGCTGAGCGGCGTTTGTGGCGGGGTTTACCCCAATATAAATATCTACTGCCGTAGCCGGCAAGAGACCAGGGACATCGTAGGTGGAGGTGCTGGGACTGCCATTAGTCTCCAGGGTTATCTCAAACCCATCTACTCCATCTCCATTCGAAATGCCGTCCATGATGACGACTTTCAGGTAATTGTCTTGGTCCCCAGTACCTATGTAAATGCCCAAAGATTGGAAATCCTCCGGCGGAAGGCCGGAAAACGGATTCTCTATTTCGGTGTGTACCGTAAAGGGTGGTGAGTTGCTATCTACGTTCACTCCAAATTGAAAGCCATTGTCCTGATCGTTTATACTGCCATAGGCATCTCCTTCACTTGTTGCATCCAACGTGGCTTTACCACCCGCCCCTCCAAAAGAAAGGTTATTTGGCTCATATTGGTTTAGATAATCTGTTGTGCCATTGGTCATCCAACCCGTGAATCCCAAACCGGCAAAACCTGTTCCTGGGTCGTTGTTCCAGAAAGGGAAATGGATTGGGAGATTGGTCGTGGTTCCGTTATTTGGGTCAGTTGCAAAAGCATCCATGACATCTGGGATACCGTCGTTGTCGTCGTCAGGATCGTTGAGGTCGGATATAAAGTCAACGTCATTATCATTGGGTTTGCTGCCACCTGAGCAATGGTTGGTTCCGTTATCTATTTCATCACCATTGGTGTATCCATCCGAATCGGAGTCTGCCAAGGGATCGTAGTCAAGATCCTCCGGTTGTGGGCAATTGCCAAAATCGGAGGGTTCAAAAATAGTTATGTTTTTACCACTATAGGTCAAAGCCCAGATTGTTCCTGGAAATGGATCTGGGTCTCCTTGCGCAATTACGTCCAAAGGAGCATTGCCGAACCCTAATAGAAAATTATTGTCCTTGGCAATTGTACCATCCCCAGAAGCGTTAAGCTGATATCGGTTTATCCAACCACCAAATGCGGCGGTTAAAATGTCACCTTGCATGGCCCCTCCAAAATTGGTGGCGGTATACTCACAAATTCCATTGGTAGAGACGTTTACCACATCAAATATATTTACCCTGGGGTCCTCAATGGCGCCCGCCAAAAAGAATCCCTGATCGGGATTATCCGGAAAATCGGTGATGTTGAAGGAATTGTTAAAATAACCAGAACTGCCAACCAACAGATCTTCAAGATTGTACAAACTTTCTACAACCCAAGCGGACCCGTTAAACAGGTGTTTTACCACACCGGCACGTGAGGGGAATGCGCGAATGGGGTCTGGATGACCACCATAGTAGGTTCCGTTGGCATCGTTGATGGTGCCAACATAGTGCAAAGCATCCCCTATTGTATTGCTGCCAGACTCGTTAAACTCGTTGGTGATATAGTCACCAGCCTCAGGGTTATAGGTGGTATTGGATTCATCACCTTTTCTGATGTTCGCACTGGTGTATATTACTGGTAATCCTCCCCAATCGGTATTTCCTCCGTTATCACTGGTGTAAATCTGGCCGTCGGCCGTAACAACCACATCATAGGCGTTTCTGTACCCTGGAGAAAATATTTGAACCGGGCCACCGGATTCGGAGAAGGCCTGATTTAGCCCGTCATTTCCACCAAAAGGATCGCCTAGGTCTATAGTGGCATTGTACATCGGGTGTCCTGGTAGATAAGGAAAATTAGGGTTGGTATTATCAATATCGGGCCGTTCCGGATCGTTCACAGTGGGGAGGTCATAAATATATTTCACTGATCCTTGACGATTGTCAATATAAGGTCCCCCGTTAGCCATCTCCATTTGTTCCAATTGGGTAATATTGATAATCAGGAGTGCTCCGGAAAGTAAGGTCTCCTGAGTACCCCCGAAATTGTTACTGGGAGCGCCTTTATTGGCATTGCCCCCGGTTTGAAGCAATATGTAGGTATTGCCTCCCTTTTGAAAGGAGTCCATGCCGTTAACAGCATGGTTCTCCTCACAACGAGGCAATCCACGTACTAAATCTACCTTATCCCATTCGCTTCCAGTCCAGGTAAGGCGCGAAAGTATACCCGAATTAGTGTCCAGGTTGGAATCGTTGCCCGCCGGACCTCCCCCTATCCGGGCATCGGAAGAACTTACATAGAGTACTGGATTGGTTGCGGTACCTGCAGTCATTAAACCAGTAACCTGTCGTGAGGCCATGGTGTTAATAGTTCCATCATCATTGTGATTAGGGACTCCTAATTTGATTTTGTTTATAACCGAAGTAGCGGTGACGGAATAGGTGCCCGACCCTGAAGGGGCGGCATCCCGTTCAATACTGTATTCAAAAATAGTGCCGTGCTGCTCCGACACATAGAGCTTGCCATTGGGCCCAAACTCTAGGGACGTAGGGTTGTTGATGTTTTCACCCACAAGATTAGAGGCATTAAAACTTTGGGCGTTTCCATTTGTAAACATCAAAATGCTGAAAGCCAGAATTAATAATGAAGGTAGTGGTCGATTGGTTAAAGAGTAGAAATTCATCATATGGATTATTTTAAATAAACGATTGAATGGGGGAATTTCCATGTTCTCAAATCTATAGCGAACCCTAAAATAGGGAGTACTATAAGTTTTAAAAACTAGCTCTATCTGTTAAGAAAATGAAAACAAACTTGGGGAAGTGTTTTTCTGTGCAATGCTATATGAACAGCAAGCAAATAATACTCTTGCCAAGCTGTCTATATAATAAAATATTAGTGTAGAGGAAAAAGCAGATAAATTGGTTTTATACCCTCCGTTTTTTCTCTGTTATAAATGTATTTAAAAATCATTCTATTGACATATACCCCATAAAAGTTTTAGGGCATTGATAAATTTTGATGTTTTTTTATGGTAAAAGGTGAATTTAGGGGGGGTAAAAATATAAAATGTTGTAAATGAGGCCTTTTTGCCCTGAGCTAAGAAAAAAGGAATAATCGATGAAAGGCAAATAATTTGGATTAAAGGTAATTGGGCAAAATACAACTTGCTATATTTTAGCCAATTATTGAATCCCGGTTTAAATATTCTGAACTGGAACGGGATATGAGGTATAAAATTTTAGCTGAAATTTAGTTTTCGAATGTACTTGGGCGAAGATGTTGTTTGGAACAGGACAATTGATCAAAAAATGTTATTACACCTCTCGGTGACGGATTTTCATCAAGATTTAACGATTTTTCTGACTTGATATGGTACTATGTATAATGATCCTGGCCCCTTCACCATTTGGTTGGGAAGGGCTGGGACCTTATATACCTGTGCTGTTGAGTATTAATGGTATCAATTGCAAGTAACCAAACTTGAGCTTTGAATGGTGTTATTTGATCCACTTACCTTAAAGCATCCATCTAGGGCAGTAGTGATTACATTAACATTGTTTAGTGTTACATTGTCCCCGTTGGTATAGTCCAACGGATAAATTGTTGCCGTCAGAGAATTGTCCTTCAGTGTCATATTTTCAAAAGCAACATTTTTGAGGTCTCCTAAAAACCTCAAAGATGTAAACTTGTAACTCGATTTAAATATCTCGATCGTGCTTTCGGCATGTATATTTTTGAATGTTCCATTGGTTATATGTTGTAGATCGCCCAGGCCATCCCTTCGATAGGATTTATAACCGTCCACCATCACATTG
>NZ_FQUX01000007.1 GCF_900129275.1 Arenibacter palladensis
GAAGGCCTGGCGAACAAGTGAAGGACCAGGTAGATCAACCGGATATCATAGAGGATGAGAAATTCTATGGTATGCACAGACACTTTACCGATGGTAGTTCAATACTGATGTGGGGAGGAGGAGTCGAAAAAGGTCTTGTATATGGTAAAACAGCGGATGAAAGGCCATGTTCTTCCATAGAAAATCCCGTGGTAATAGATCAAGTGCATCAATCAATTTACCATGCTTTGGGAATACATCCTGAAACAAATTATACCATTGAGGGCAGACCGTTTTATACAACTCCTGATGGGCATGGAAAGCCCATAGTGGATTTGTTCGGGCAACCCGTAAATAAAAGTACAAAAAATGTTTAGTTGAGTTAGTTTGTAAGAAGAAAGCAGAGAACAACTCCACCTGCTTGAGTGCGTTGGATGAATCTCTGTTTTCTTTACACACAAAGTAGAATTTGAATGCTCCGAGGCTTGTCCGCCTGTTCCTTTAAGGCGGGTGTAGAAATGTTTTCAGTGGATTCCTTCCCATGCTTTATAGGCCTGAAAATTTCCTATTATAAGAAAAATGGTTCCCCTAACTACTGTTCATGGCTTCCGTATTTTTGCTATCTATTGTTAGTGCTAATTTCCAGTGGATAATGGAGAGATTAAAATAAGCTGTTGCAGTATGTTATATAGCCTACAACACAAGCTTGCAGCACAGTACAGGATACTATCATTAATGTTTTTCTTTATACTTGTTGTTATACTTAAGAAAACATTATATTTCTTAATTGTTAAATCGGTGATGAGCTCAATAGGATATGACTAATGAAATGAATATGTTTTAATTTAATTGTCCGTTTCTGAAAAATTACTTAGAATTAAATTTATTTCTGTAGCAATAATAATAGATCATTTTGGACTCAAAAGAAATCTTAGCGGAAATACAAAGGAAGAACCATTTTGTGTTTAGAAGACTATTCGATGGCTTGTACCATGAATTGGTCGTTTATGCCAATGGTTATCTCTTCGACAAAGATTCTAGTGAAGATGTGGTACAGGAAGTATTTGCATGTCTCTGGGAAAAATCCAACAAAATTGACATTGAAACCAACTTGAGGTCCTACCTCTATGCTATGGTACGCAATAGATGCTTTAATATTTTAAAAGCGATAAAGATTACTCATGTATCAAAAATTACGGAAGTAGAAACTAATATAGATATCGGTTACAGTCCTGACTGGTTTCCAGAAGACGAAAAGCAGCTGCTTTATGAACAAGTTTTAAAGGTGATAGACAATTTTCCTTTAAAAATGCGCAACATCGCCAAGCTACGCTTTGTGGATAACTATCGTTTTAATGAAATAGCGGATGAACTGGATGTTTCCGTAAATACGGTAAAGACCCAGCTTAGAAGAGCCAAATTGAAGTTGGGAAAATTAGTGATTTATATTGCAGTTCTATTTTCAATAGTACAATAAAACCTCCTTTTAAATATTATTTTCTTATTTATTATCCATTATTTTTCTATTTCTATATTTTTTTGTCACCCATTTTAGGAATTTGATTGTCATATTAATATAGACAAACAAAATCCCGATGGATTTCAGACTTATAATAAAGAAAATCAACAATACCTTAACCGAAGAGGAGGGGCGTATTTTCGATTCTTGGTACAAGGAATCCAAAGATCACCGTAGCTATTTCCATAGGGTTGAGAATAACTACCAAAAAGGAATTGATCTTGTAGACATAAAGAAAGGCTGGTCTGGGGTTTCATCCAAAATCAATAAAAAGGAAAAACGGTATTCTATTTATAAATATGCAGCAGCAATCGTCCTTCTTATTACTGCAGGCACTATCTGGTTTGGGGAAAAAGAAAATATCAAGGTAAATCCTCCAATGGATGCCGTAGTGATCCAAAAGGATTCCATTCAGATCGGTACCGATAAGGCAACGCTTACCTTGGAAGATGGTTCAGAAATTGTTCTGGAGAAAGGAGAAAGTGTTGAAACGGATAAAGCCTCTAGTAATGGGGAACAATTGGTGTATACCGATGGTCAGGAATCACCTGAAAAAATTATTGCAAAAAATATTCTTACCATACCACGTGGAGGGCAGTTTGTTTTGGTTCTGGCCGACGGGACCAAAGTGTGGGTTAATTCTGAAACACGGTTGAGGTATCCCGTGGCATTTGCGGCCAATAAAACTCGTGAAGTGGAATTGGTATATGGGGAAGCCTATTTTGACGTATCCCCGAGTACTGAGCATAACGGGTCTCATTTTGTGGTACATACGGCAGGGCAGCGAGTGGAAGTGTTGGGTACGGAATTCAACATAAAAGCATATAACGAGGATACATACGTCTCTACAACTTTGGTGGAAGGTAAGGTCATTGTTGAAAATGGAAGTGAATCCAAAAATCTTAGCCCTGGTCACCAATCTACTATGGATCGGGATTCCAAAAAAATAGGCATTTCCAAAGTAGATGTTTATGATGAGGTATCCTGGAAAAACGGACTGTTCAGTTTTAAAAATAGATCCTTGGAGGACATTATGCAAGTACTTGCGCGTTGGTACGATTTTGACGTAGTGTTTCACAAGAAAGCTACGGAGGAATTGACTTTCAATGGTGTTTTTAGAAAAACGCTAAGCCTCAAAGAAATCTTGGACATTATACAGAACACAAACCTTGTTGAATATGAAATAAACGGTAAAACAATAATTATGAAGTAAAGCTTTAAAAAAAAGGGGAATGGAGTCTAAATCTGGACAATTGAAATCTCCATCCCCAAGTACATTAATTAATCAAAAATTAACTAACATTCAAATTTATGAAAACTAAACCAAATAGGGGTAGTCTTGCCTATGTCAAGACGTCCCTAATTATCACTATGAAAATCTTCATTTTTTTATTTTCGATTCTTTCGTTCGGATTTAGCGTAGAAAATGGTTTTTCCCAAGACAAAAAAATAACGTTTACGGAGGATGCCCAACTTTCTATGGAAGAGGTGTTGGAAGTTGTTAAAAAACAGACCGATTACAATTTCATCTATAGATCGGATCTTTTTGTAGGAAGTCCCCTTGTCGAAATAAAGAAGGGTACGGTAAAGGTAGGTGTCCTGCTGAACAAATGTGCCATGCTTACCGACATTGATTTTCAGTTTACGGACAACGGAGCCATTTTCTTGAAGAAAAATCCTAAAGTGGTTGAGTCCAAAAAGATGCAACAAACCATTAGTGGGGTGGTTACCGACAATGACGGCAACCCTTTGCCTGGGGCCAATATTGTAGAAAAGGGTACTACCAACGGAGTAACTGCAGATTTTGATGGTAACTACACTATTGCAGTTTCCGATGAAAATGCCACCTTGGTAGTTTCCTATATTGGATTTGCGACCACTGAAGTTACTGTTAACGGTAAAAGTTCCATTAATGTTACCTTAGAAGAAAGTGCGGCTGGTTTGGATGAAGTGGTCGTGGTAGGGTATGGTTCTCAAAGTAAGAAAAAGATAACTTCAGCGGTTTCCGAAGTGGATATGGGCGGTGTACAGGATATGCCCAATTCAACATCGGGTCAAGTGCTACAAGGTAGGGTTTCCGGTGTTACAATTACCGAAAGTAATGGTTCTCCAGGACAGGCTCCTAGCATACAAGTAAGGGGGATCAGCTCTATTAATGCCGGAATTGAACCACTGGTGGTTATTGACGGATTTCCAGTAGGCAATGGTATTCCCCAGAGTCTTAACCCCAATGATATTGAAAAAATTACCGTTTTAAAGGATGCGGCGTCCACCTCCATCTACGGTGCAAGGGGAACCAACGGGGTTATCTTGATACAGACCCTAAAGGCAACAGAATCTAGAAGCGAACTTACTTATAATGGTTCCAGTGGATTTCAAATGGTGCCAAATAACTGGCGTCCGCAAACCCTTGATGCGCCACAATATGCCCAATACAATTTGGAAAGGGTCCAGGAAGTAAATGCACGTAGCGGGAGCAATACTCCAGTGCCAGATATTTATTTGGATGCACTGAACAGCGCTCCAGGCAGTGGTACGGATTGGCAAAGTCTATTGATGCGTAGTGCGGTATTTCAGAACCACAACCTTACTTACAGAGGTGGTAACAGTAAATTTAAGGGTGTAGTCTCTGCCGGATATTTAAATCAGGAAGGTGTGCTTCTAAACACTGACTTTTCAAGATTGTCCCTCCGATCCAATCTGGACGCCACTATCAGCGATTGGCTAAGTGTTGGCTCCAATATGTTTGTTGCCTTTTCGGACAACAATTCCATACCGGAGGATGGTTCCAGAGGTATTATCATGAAGGCGGTAACGGCTAGTCCCTTGCAGTCCCCTTATGATGAAAATGGCGATCTTAAGCCTTATATTCCCGCTGATTCCCCAGGTTATTTTGCCTATGCCAACCCTATATTTGAGGCGAATTCGCTTACCAATAATAGAATAGAAAGAGATATTAATGCCAGTATTAACCTGGACATGCAAATTCTTCCCGGCCTACATTACAAACCACAACTTTATGGACGCTTGTTAACAAGGGAGATAAATACGTTTACACCAAGTACCATTGGACGGTTTGCCATTGGAAACGCCTCCAATCTTTCACCTGGAGCGCCTCCGTTCGTAAATTCAGGTGCCAATCAAAAGAGTGATATTACCAATTGGGGCATTGATAATCTCCTTACCTATGATACTACCATTGGACAACATTCCATTAGTGCCCTATTGGGATATACTGCCCAAAAGCAAACAGGGGAATTGTCAACCATCAATGCCACTGGTTTTCCAAGTGATAATACCTTGAATTTTCTGGAGGCTTCTGAAGTTTCAGCTGCGGTAACAGATTTGACCAACTGGTCCTTGGCGGCATATTTTGCCCGTCTTAGTTATGACTATAAATCCAAGTATCTGGCGGAAGTGAATTTTAGGAGGGAAGGATCCTCTAGATTTGGAGACGATAACAAGTATGGGAATTTCCCTTCGGCATCAGTGGGTTGGAGAGTCTCGGAAGAAAGTTTCTATCCGGAGGATTTCTTCATGAACGAGTTTAAACTGCGATCTAGCTATGGTATCACAGGTAATTCCGCCATAGGGGATTTTGATAGATTCGGGACCATACTTTCTATCCCTAACTTGAATAACCTGAACAATAACTTTAATTATGTGCTCAACGACAATATCCAGGTAGGGAAATCACTTACTTCCTTGGGCTCCAGTAATCTAAAATGGGAAACAAGTAAGCAATTGGACTTGGGGCTTTCCATGGGATTCCTTAGGGATGCCATTACTTTAAACGCAAGCTATTTTGAGAAAACGACAGAAGATATGCTCTTCAACCTTTCCATACCAAGGGCTTCTGGATTTGCCTCCACAAGGACCAATATAGGGGAGATGGTAAATAAGGGTGTTGATATTGAGTTGGCTGCCCGTGTAAACAATGATAATTTTTCATGGAACAGTAATTTAAATCTATCGTTCATCAAAAATGAAGTAACCTATCTTCCTAAAGAAATATCACAAATTATCTCTACCTGGAACGTTACCCAAGTAGGTCTTCCTGTGGGTTCGTTACGAGGTTATATTATTGACGGGATTTTTAATACCCAGGAACAATTGGACGACCCTAACCTTCATGGT
This sequence comes from Arenibacter palladensis, assembly GCF_900129275.1. Classification (GTDB taxonomy): domain Bacteria; phylum Bacteroidota; class Bacteroidia; order Flavobacteriales; family Flavobacteriaceae; genus Arenibacter; species Arenibacter palladensis. The sequence continues at coordinate 5,636 of NZ_FQUX01000007.1, forward strand.
TGGCCGGGCTCCAAACAACTTGGGGCCTATATTTACAGGGATGTAGATGGAGATGGTTCAATTACTGGTTTGGACAGAGATTATATTGGAAACCCACATCCTAAAGTTAATTTAGGCTTTAATAATGTAATCAATTACAAAAATTTATCCCTTTCCATATTGACTACGGGTGCATTCGGCTATCAAATTATTCCACAGTTGAACGAAGTGCTCTATAATGAAAAAGGTAGATGGAATGTTAGTACGGAATTTTTGGATAGATGGAAGTCAACGGAAAATCCAGGCAAGGGTTTGATTCCTTCCCTACATTATGCAAATCAACATGCTGCATCCAATCTTTGGGTGGAAGATGGGGACCATATATGGATAAAGAATGTTACCCTAGGATACCAAGTACCTGTTTCGGTATTGGATAAAACCTTTATATCCAGTCTGCGGTTCCATTTTAGCGTACAGAATCTGGCGAAATTCACCAGTTACTCTGGCTGGAACCCCCAAGTAAGTAATTTTGGGAACAATCCGCAGGCATTAGGTGTGGACGACTTTTCATATCCTATAAACAGAACATACACCCTTGGTGTCAATATTAATTTTTAAAATATCCGCGATGAAAAAATATAGCTCAATATTAGGGTCAAAAAGGATACTATTTATAGTTTCAATATTAGTATTCCTAGGTTGTAATGAAGAATTTTTAGATGTTACTCCAGACCATTATTTAACTGAAGGCAATTTTTACCAAACAGATGAAGATTTTGATCAGGCCTTGTTAGGTGTTTATGGAGGTATGCAAGATTATGTCTTAAGCGCTCATTTTTTAGAGGAAGGCAGATCGGATAATACTACTTATGATAACCTTTTGGATCAAGGTTCATTGGGAGGAGGAAGGCAATATGGCTTTTTGGACCAATTCAAAATGACATCGGTTGCTGGTCCCATTTCGGATGCATGGAACAATATTTATGGTGGAATAAAGGATTGTAATGTAACCTTGTTTTATCTTAACAGTGCTGAAATAGATCCAGATTCGGCCAAAATGTTGGAAGCCCAACTACGTTTTTTTAGGGCGTTTTACCACTTTGTTGCGGTGCGTTATTGGGGAGATGTACCCCTGCTTATAGAGCCGGTAAGTTCGGCGGAAGATGCGTTTGCCCTAAAAAGAAATCCTACTTCCGAAGTTTATCAGGCCATAGTGGATGATGCTGAATTTGCTATTTCCAATTTGCCCCTTGCATATACCGGTAATGATGTGGGCAGAATTACCCAAGGAGCCGCGAGAATGCTTTTGGCCAAAGTTTATTTAACAAGAGGTGAGTATGGCAATGCCCAAATTCAACTAAATAGTATTATCGGATCAGATCAGTACGATTTGTTGGACGATTATGCAGATATCTTTGATCCGGCAAATAAGAACCACCAAGAATCTATTTTTGAAGTTCAGTTTAAAGAGGGACAGGAGGGTGAATCCAGCAATTTTATATACCAATTTGCACCCGTAGGGTCTAGGGGTGTCGTAGTTCTAGGTCCTGAGAATTCTCCAGGAAGGAATATACCAACAAAGGATATGGTGGAAGCCTATGAAGCCAATGATAAAAGAAAGGATATATCGGTAGCTTACTTTGATAGGAATCCCAGCCCCTTGTACTACGTAAACAAGTATAACCACGATACGGATCCCGATTTTTCAAGATCTCCTGACAACTGGCCGGTGTATAGATACGCAGATGCAATGTTAATGCTTGCAGAGGCTATTAATGAACAGAGTTATCAAACCGGTGTACCCTTTACTATGCTAAATAGGGTTAGGGTCCGTGCCGGATTGCCCGAATTGACAACAACCGATTTGCCAGATCAAGTATCCTTTAGGAATGCCATAGCCCAGGAGAGAAGGGTTGAACTGGCCTTTGAAAATCACCGTTGGTTCGATTTGGTAAGGACAGGTAAGGCCATTGAGGTTATCACCGCTTTCGGTATTAAGGAAAAAGCGGACCCTACGCTGGTTCCGCCAGATTTCATTGCCTACGGTCCAGAATCCTTTGCCATAACCCAAGATAAGTTGGTATACCCGATTCCAAATAATGAGTTGGATCTAAATCCCAACATGACACAGAATCCTGGGTATTAAAAGAGGTTCCTGATCTATGTAAATCTATTGCCCTTGACCTTTTATCTAAGTTGAAAATTATATAAACTTAAATAATGAAAAGTCAAGGGCAATCAGAAATAGTGAAATGGCGAAAAAACTAAAAATGCAAAAGGGGGAAAGGACTATGTTATTTACCCTTTTGTAATGAAGGTAACGATTGGGAAGTGCAAATAGCTACACCCACAGAAATTAAAATTTTAAAAAAGGATATGGTATGAAAAATTTATCATTAGTAGTATTAACGCTAGGGATAGCCACCTATTTCACCTCTTGCAAAGAGGTTAAGCAGGAGATAGCAGAGAAGCAAAAGGAGGCGCTTCCAAATATTGTCTTTATAATCTCGGATGATCAAGCTTGGACAGATTATGGTTTTATGGGCCATGAACATATTGAAACCCCAAATTTGGATAAATTGGCCAATGAGAGCCTAACGTTTTCAAGAGGGTATGTTCCAACCTCACTCTGTGCTCCTTCCTTGGCATCCATGATTACTGGGGTTTATCCCCGTAATCATATGGTATTGGGAAATGATAGGGTGCTTCCTGGCGATGACAAAAAGGGAAAACCGGCTTGGACATTGCCCTGGAGGGCCAGTAACTATGTGCCCGTAGTTGAAAACTTTAAAAAACTGAACACTTTGCCCAAAATGTTGAAGAAAAAAGGCTACCTCTCCTTTCAAACCGGTAAGTGGTGGCTTGGTAATTATTCCAATGGAGGTTTCGATTACGGTATGACGCACGGTGATCCTGACCGAGGGGGAAGGCATGGAGATTATGGCCTCGAAATTGGTCGTAAAGGAATGGATACCCTCTATAATTACATAGATTTGGCCTTGGAAAAGAAGAAGCCCTTTTTTATGTGGTACGCTCCCTTTTTGCCACATTCGCCCCATAATCCACCGGACAGTCTTTTGCAGAAATACCTTCCCAAGGCACCTACGGAGTATGTAGCCAAGTATTGGGCCATGTGCGAATGGTTCGATATTACTTGTGGTGAGCTTATGGATTATATTGACAAAAAAGGACAAACAGAAAATACTATATTCGTATATGTTTGCGATAATGGTTGGGTTCAAAATGAAAACGATGGGGCCTATAATCCAATCTCCAAACAAGCGCCTTATGACTATGGGTTGAGGACTCCTATTATGTACAAATGGAAAGGAAAAATCGCCCCTGGAATGGATACGTTATCATTGACCAGTAGCTTGGATATGGTACCAACGGTACTAGATCTTTTGGGTCTGGAGTCCTCCGAGGAATTGGACGGGATCAACATATTGGATGAAACTGAACGCAATAATCGAGAGGCCGTTTTTGGGGAAATTTATAACCATGACTTTAATACCATTGTGGAAGGGCTTAAATATAGAATGGTGATGACCAATCCTTATAAGCTTATAGTTCCCGACCCAAAGAACAGGCCAAATGAAAAGATCCAGTTGTACAATATTTTTAAAGATCCGTTTGAACAAGTAAACCTGGTAGATGAAAGGCCCGAAGTTGTAGACGATTTAAGGAATAAGTTGGAAGCCTCCTGGAATCCTAAACTGTAAATAAGAAAAATAAGCATGAAAAAAAGTAGTTATTTAATCATTTTATTGGGTGGAATCCTTCTTGGGAGTTGTGCTGAAAAAAAGACAACGGAAGAACCCCAAACTCCCACCAAGCCTAACGTTTTGGTACTTTTAACGGATCAGTGGCGGGCCCAGGCTACGGGTTATGCTGGTGATCCCAATGTGGATACCCCTCATCTGGATAGTTTGGCAGCCATAAGCGTCAATTTTAAAAATGCGGTATCGGGGATGCCCGTATGTTCTCCGTTTAGGGCATCGCTCTTGACCGGACAACGCCCATTGACACATGGGGTCTTTATGAACGACGTGCAGCTGGATACCAATGCGGTAACCATTGCCAAGGTGTTCAACAAGGAAGGATATGATACCGGCTATATCGGTAAATGGCATTTGGACGGACATGGTAGGCTACAGAATGTGGCCCCTGGCCAAAGAAGACAGGGTTTCCAGTTCTGGAAAGGCAACGAATGTACCCACGATTACAATCAATCTGTGTACTATGACAACGATGATCCCAATAGAAAAATTTGGGACGGCTATGACACCTTTGAACAGACCGATGCTGCCATAGACTATATCAAGGAAAGGAAGTCGGCCGAGAATCCGTTTATGATGATTCTTTCCTATGGTACACCCCACGCGCCATACCATACCGCCCCGTTGGAATATAGGAACCGATTTGATCCAGAAAAGATCCAACTCCGTAGAAATGTGCCGGATAGCCTTAAAGAACGGGCAAAAAAGGATCTTGCAGGGTATTATGCCCATATAGCGGCATTGGATGATATGATAGGCAAGGTGATCAAAAATCTAAAGGATTCCGGTCAATTTGAGAATACCATCATAGTGTTTACTGCAGATCATGGTGATCTATTGGGCTCCCATGGTGCCTATAAAAAGCAGCAACCTTACGAGGAATCCGCAAGGGTACCAATGCTATACTATATTCCTGAAAAATTGAAAATAGCTGCAGGAGAACGGGAAGCTTTAATGAATTCCGAAGACATCATGCCCACCCTTTTAAGTCTCTGTGATATTTCCATCCCCAACACTGTGGAAGGATTGGACTATAGGCCTTATATGGAAGGGGCAGCGGAAATAGGACATGCTACCTTGTTAACCTGTGTACAACCTTTTGGGCAATGGAACAAAGTACAACATGGGGCAAGGGAGTACAGGGCCATAAAGACCTTACAGTATACCTATGCCCGCGATTTGAACGGCCCCTGGTTGCTGTTCGATAACATCAATGACCCATACCAATTGTTCAACCTTGTGGGTAACGAGGGCTATACCACCCTTCAGGACGAATTGGAAAAACAGCTATCCCAGCGTTTGAAAGAAACCGGCGATGAATTTCTTCCGGGAATGGAATACATTAAAAAGTGGGGGTACCCGGTTGATGAAACAGGTACAGTGCCCTACACCAACTAAAATATATAATCACGGTAATTTGAAAAATGCAGGTCCAAGGACCTGCATTTTTTGTTTATAGTCAAAAGGAAACTTTTATCTATTCGGAGTGCCAAAATATTTGGCGGAAAGCAAGATTTGATATCCACAATTGTCTCAAATATTATCTTCATACTTCCTTTGTCCGGGTATAAAAATAACAAGTAATGTATTTGAATCACAGGACAGTACAGGATGCAAATTCATTTTAAGTACACTAAAATTGTAAAGGACATTCTTATTGATATTCCGAGATCTTATGGAAGGATAAGGCTCCATTAATTCAAGATAATCAATCACTTAAAAAGACTACATGAAAACATTTCAATTACTGCTCATTTCTTTATTGTTAGGTCATTTATGCTTTGCACAGGACATAAAACCACAGGAGGTAAGAAACATAATGAAAAAGGTCGCCGATTGGCAAATGGACCATATCAATGACAGTTACAGTAATAAAAAACCACACCATCCACTGCATTGGACCAATGCAGCCCTTTATGTTGGTATGGCCAAATGGGCCCAAATGGCCAATGATGACACCTACTTTAATTGGTTAAAGGGAATAGGCAACCAAAACAATTGGCAATTGCACGAACGAAAGTATCATGCGGATGATCATGCTGTTGGCCGCATGTATGCTGCCCTCTACAGAAAATATGGTGAAGAAGAAATGTTGGAGCCTACTATAGAACAGTTTGGTTTTCTTATGCACCATCCGGCCAAAACCAAATTAAACTGGGGAAGCCCTTATCATCAAGATCGATGGAATTGGTGTGATGCGCTTTTTATGTCGCCTCCTGTTTGGGCCGATCTTTATAATATTACAGGGGAACAGAAATATTTGGACTTTATGTTGGAGGAGTACAAGGCTACTACCGAATTCTTATTTGATGCCGAAGAACATCTGTACTATAGGGATGAAAGATTTAAAGGAAAATTGGATCAGGGAACCAAAATATTTTGGGGACGGGGAAATGGTTGGGTATATGCCGGTTTAGCGGATATTCTATCCAATCTAAAACCGCAAACCAGGGAATATGAATACTTCCTGGATATTTACAATAAAATGTCTATAAAACTTCTTGAACTACAGACTCCGGAGGGGCATTGGGCAATGAGCTTATTGGGCCAAAAATTCTATCCTACTCCTGAAACAAGTGGTTCTTCATTCTTTGTGTATGGCCTAACATGGGGCATCAATAATGGAATATTAAAAGGTGCCAAGTACAAAAAGGCAGTGGTTACAGGGTGGAACGCCATGGCAAGTTATGTAAATGACAAGGGTATGTTGGGGTATGTACAACCCATTGGCGCCGAACCAGGAAATGCAAGTCCGGATAAAACCGAAGTGTACGGAACAGGGGCCTTTTTAAGTGCCGGTTCTGAAATTTACAAAATGGTTGGTGGCAAATAAAGGAGGATTTACCAACCATCCCATAGAACATATATGGAGTTAAATAATTAAATAGGGCAGATGGAACGCAAGGCATTTATACAACTCTCAACAATAGGCGGAATAGGTTTAACGCTCCCCATGGCCTCATTGCTAAATTCATGTAGCCGTAAAACGGAGCCTACACATTCTATTGAATTTAAGAAGCTGACCTTCGACCTGCTAAAGGACTGGTGCGATGGAATGATCCGTGTTCAGGTTTTGGATCCCAGTGATACCAAGGTACACGGAATGTTGAAATGTCCTGCCTGTGATGTGGTTCATGCACGGAGTATGGATGCCGTTTACCCTTTCTTACATATGGCTAAGGCTACGGGTGAAAAGAAGTATCTGGAGGCAGGAATAGCTGCTTTTGAATGGGAGAGGAACGTTAGCCTTCCGGATGGAAGTTGGTCCAATGGCCTGGACCCCAAATCGTGGAACGGCACCACTATTTTTGGAGCCATAGCCCTTGCCGAAGCCCTGCATTATTACAGCGATCTATTGGATGATGTTAGACATGAACGTTGGAAAGATCGTTTGGGCCAAGCGGCCGAATTTATTTATGAGAAGTTTACCATATCGTTCACCAATATAAACTATCCGGCCACTGCCGTTTACGGGCTTAACCTAATAGGAAGGGTACTTAATAATGACAGCTATATAAAGCGTAGCAAGGAGTTGGCCGAGGAGGTAAGGGCTTATTTTACAGAACCAAACCGTCTATTGTTCGGAGAAGGGAAACCTAGTGATAAAAGAAGTGCCAAAGGATTGCCGGCAGTTGATCTGGGGTATAATGTGGAAGAGTCCCTGAATAGTCTGGTGATGTATGCCTTACATGTAAATGATGAAGAACTATTGAACCTGATCACCAAATCCCTGAATAGCCATTTGGAGTTTATGTTGCCTGATGGTGGCTGGGACAATAGTTGGGGTACCCGTCAATTTAAATGGTCTTATTGGGGAAGTCGCACCACGGACGGATGTCAGCCTGCCTTCGGAATGATGGCGCACAAAAATCCGGCATTGGGTACGGCTGCGGTAAGAAGCACGGAACTGTTGCGTCGTTGTACGGCCGACGGCCTGTTGCACGGCGGTATCCATTATCTATCCCATGGTATAAAACCCTGTGTGCACCATACGTTTTCCCACTCCAAAAATTTGGCCGTTATGCTCGACCATTGGGATCACCTGCCCGAAATAAATACTACGGCACCCTTGCCCAGAACCACAGCCGATGGAATAAAGTATTTTGCCGAATTGGATACCAATCTTTTCGCCCGTGGCGATTGGCGTGGAACGGTCACTGCCTATGATGCCATTTATAAAGATGGACATTATAGACAGGCAACCGGTGGGGCCTTGTCGGTATTATACCATAACAGGGTAGGACTGTTGTGCGCGGCAAGTATGGCCATTTATAAATTGGTGGAACCCTATAATCAGCAACCGAACCCCGGGGAAGATTTTGCCTTTACCCCCCGTGTGGAAACATTTAAGGACGATGTGTGGTACAGCAATATATTTGATAGGGCGGCAACCATGACCTCCGGAGATATCGAGGGGAAAATACGGTTAAATGCAAAAGCACAACTCAAGAGCACAGAAAATGAAGCGGTCACTGAAACTGCATCAGATTTTGAACTGACCTATACTTGTTCAAAGGATGTAATGCGGATTACTGCAAAAACTGCCCAACCCATAAAAGAAAAAACGGCATTCGTACTTCCCATAATATCGCCTACAGGGGAGAAGGTTCTTCAGCCTAACCCGAACGAAATTACTGTTCAAAAATCCGAAGGGCTGGTGAGCATCAAGGCCAATGTTCCTTTGACCATAAAAGGAATTCCAAGGGAAAGAACATTCAATATGGTGCCTGGCGCAGAGGCCATTCCTATCATGGCCTTTTTTGAAGAAACCACAAAGGAAGTAGAAATAAGCATTGAAGTTTCTTAAGCGACCGACATAAACATATCCGATCGATAAATGAAAAATGGAGTTTATATAATTTTTTTGCTGGGTTTACTTCTTTTGAACGCCTGCATGGAAGGAGGTAAAATAGGTGAAACCCAAAAAAAAGAATACCCTAATGTACTTTTTATTGCGGTCGATGATCTCAACAACATGTTAGGGGTTTTGGATAGGTATTCCAATACTAAGACCCCCAATCTGGATAAATTGGCTGCAAGGGGCGTAATGTTTTCCGACGCCCATTGTCAGGCTCCTTTGTGCGGTCCTTCAAGAGCCTCCTTAATGACAGGACTACGTCCGTCTACCACAGGGATTTATGGTATGATAAATGACAACAAGATTCGCTCCGAAAACCCGGCGACCAAGGACATAATTATGCTGCCCGAATACTTCGGGAATAATGGATACCATACCATGGGTATTGGAAAATTGTTTCATGATCATGCTCCCGAAGGTGTTTTGGAAGAATCCGGTGGCAGGGTAAAGGGTTTTGGACCATATCCTAAGGAGCGCTTGGTTTGGGACGGTTACGGTACAGCTGACAGGGAAAAATATGGAAGAACGAGTACGGATTGGGGAGCTTTTCCCGAAGCCGATTCTTTAATGCCCGATCATAAATCGGTGGACTGGGTAGCCGAACGCCTGATTAGAAAGTATAACAAACCTTTTTTTATGGGAATCGGTTTTTTACGGGTACATGTACCCTTGTATGTTCCTCAAAAATGGTTCGATATGCATCCGCTGGATAGCATAAAAACAAGGCCATATAGGAAGGATGATCTTAACGATGTTCCGCCAATTGCGCTACAGATCAATGATCTGCCCATGATGCCCTCTACGGAATGGGCCATTGAAAGTGGGGAATGGCCTAAAATTATCCAGGCCTATTTGGCCTGCATTAGTTATGTGGATTATGAAATAGGTAGATTGATAGATGCCTTGGATAATAGTAGTTATGCAGATAATACGGTTATTGTCCTATGGTCCGATCATGGATATCGATTAGGGGAGAAGGGCACCTTTGCCAAGCATGCCCTGTGGAATTCCGCTACCAATGCACCGCTATTTTTCGCTGCACCCCAATTGCCAAAGGGTAAGATAATAGACACACCGGTAGAAATGCTTTCCATTTACCCAACCCTTTTGGAATTATGTGGGTTACCTGCCTATGAAAGAAATGAAGGTATAAGTTTAGTGCCTTTAATGCAGGATAAAGAAATGGACGAAACTTATGTGGCCATAACGACATTTGGAATGAACAATCATACCGTAAAATCCAATAAGTTCCGTTACATCCAATATGAAGATGGGGGAGAAGAGTTTTATGATCATAGATACGATAAGAACGAATTCGCCAATCAAGCTGAAAATCCCGAATATCGAAAGGCAATAGAGCGGCTAAAAAGGTACTTGCCCAAAACCAACGTGCAATGGGATCCAAATTCATCCTATACCTTTCAACCCTATTTTGTAGAGAATAAAGCTAGGACTAGCGGATCGGACGACAGCCCGATAAAGGTTATTGGAGCGCCTCAATAAATATTCCCAAACCCAGTTGTGTATGGGATCTTTCGGCCCATTAATTCTGTTCTAAAGTGGTAAAAGGACAGGATAGAGCAGGATGCACTTGCCTTGGTCTATAGGTACTTTTACAATGATATCAACTATTAAACAATTACTATCTTGAGAACAACAATTCAACGAGTTACGCTTATACTTCTTCTATGTATAATCACTTCTTTTTCGATGAAGAAGGCAGAAGTAATAAACCTGGTCACTGAATATAAAATAAACCCCATAGGGATTGATGTGCTTAAACCAAGGTTGGGTTGGCAATTAAATTCGGGCGAACAAAATGTAATGCAGACCGCCTATGAAATTAGGGTGGCCAATTCTAGGAAAGATCTGGAAAGCGGAAAAAATCTTATCTGGTCTTCGCAAAAAGTTGAAAGCGACCAATCTGTGAATGTGGTTTATGGCGGACCTGCGCTTACCTCCATGCAACGCGTATATTGGCAGGTAAGGATCTGGGACAATAAAAACCGTGCTACCTCTTGGAGTAGCCCAGCGTTTTGGGAAATGGGTATTTTGGATAGGTCATTATGGACCGCATCATATATTGCCATGGACGATATTACCACTGAAAAGAAATCGCATCCTTCCCAGTATTTTAGAACTGAGTTCAAAACCAAAAAAGCAATTAAATCTGCCAAAGTCCAGGTTACTTCCTTAGGTGTCTACGAATTATATTTGAACGGGGAAAAAGTGGGCAACGATCTTTTTACTCCAGGATATACCACTTATAATAAAAGGCTTCAGTATCAAACCTATGACGTAACTGAAATGTTACAAGGCAATAACGCTTTAGGGGCCATTGTGGGAGATGGTTGGTACCGCGGTAACATTGGTTGGAAAGGCGACTATGCCTTTTATGGTAATCAACTTGCCTTATTGGTACAGCTTAACATCAATTATACCGATGGTACCAATGAGACCATTGTGAGCAACGGGGATTGGAAGGCTTCCTATGGCCCCATTTTGGAATCCGATATGTACAACGGGGAGAAATATGATGCCCGACTTGAAATGGACGGTTGGACCCAAAGTGGATTTGATGACAACAAGTGGACAAAGGTTCAAATCCTTGACCATTCCAAGGAAATATTGGTGGCTCCCCAAGGTCCTCCTGTAAAGGCCATTGAGGAAATTAAACCCAAAAAGTTGATTACTACCCCTAAAGGGGAAATTGTATTGGATCTAGGTCAGAATATTGTTGGATGGGCACGAATGCGGGTAAGAGGTAACAAAGGTGACCGTGTTACCCTAAAATTTGCCGAAGTACTGGATAAAGATGGTAACTTTTATACCAAGAACCTCCGTGCAGCCGAGGCGACCGACATTTACACCTTGAAAGGTGATGGAGAGGAAATATTTGAACCCCATTTTACATCCCACGGATTCCGATATATTCAGGTAATAGATTACCCGGGCACCTTAAGTCTGGATGATATTACGGGGATAGTCATTCATTCCGATATTGCTCCTACTGGAAGCTTTACGACCTCAGACCCTATGATCAATCAACTACAAAGCAATATTCAATGGGGGCAAAAAGATAATTTTTTGGATATCCCTACCGATTGTCCTCAACGCGATGAACGGGCGGGTTGGACAGGGGATGCCCAGGTATTTAGTATGACCGCTGCCTATAATTTTGATGTGGCCACCTTTTATACCAAGTGGCTAAAAGATTTAGCCCTGGACCAACACGAGAACGGGTCGGTGACCAATGTAGTTCCGGATATACTTACTGGGGGTGAAGGCGTAAGTGCCCAAGGTGGGGCCACCGGATGGGCCGATGCTGCCGTAATTATTCCATGGACCGTATACCAATCCTATGGCGACAAAAGAATTTTGGAAGAACAATATGAAAGTATGAAAGCCTGGGTAGATTATATGGCCGTAAAATCAGGTGAAGATTATCTTTGGAACGACCCCAAGCACTGGCACTGGGGCGATTGGTTGGCCTATAACGCGGATAAGCCCGATTACAATGGTTCGGTTACCGAGAAAGATTTGATCGCGACCGCCTATGCCTATTATTCCACAACACTTTTAGCTAAAATAGCCGCCATTATTGGGAAAACAGAAGATGTAGGCAAGTATAAGGAACAGGCCGTAAATATAAAGAAAGCCTTTATACAAGAGTATATTACCCCCAACGGTCGCTTGGTATCCCATACGCAAACGGCTTATGCCATGGCCATTTCCTTCGATTTGATTCCTGATGGTTTAATTGAAAAATCGGCGGCATATTTTGCAGCGGATATAGAGAAATTCGGCCACTTGACCACTGGATTTTTAGGTACCCCCTTACTCTGTACTACACTCTCTAAAATAGGTCGCGACGATTTGGCCTTTATGTTGTTAAATAGAAAGGAATTCCCTTCTTGGCTTTATCCTATTACGATGGGAGCCACTACCATTTGGGAGCGTTGGGATACGCAGAAACCCGATGGCACCATTATAGAAGGCATGAACAGCTTTAATCACTATTCGTACGGCGCTATTGGGGAATGGCTATATACCCATGTGGGCGGATTAAGAATTGACCCAAAGAACCCGGGATACAAGCATATCATTTTTGACCCGCACCCAGGTGGAGGTTTGACTTCTGCAGATGCTGAATTTTTGTCCCTTTTCGGAAAAATAAAATCTGCTTGGGAAATTAAGGATGGAAAATTTCATTATGAAGTTGTGATTCCGGCCAATACCACGGCCAGTGTTACTTTACCAGAAGCCACCCCGGATAGCATTCTGCTCAATAACAGCAAGCTGAAATCAGATTTGTTAAAAACATTGAGGCAAACAGATGAAGGTGTACAATTGGAATTGGGCTCGGGTACCTACCAATTTAGCTATCCTTCAGGAAAGTTAAAACTTTAGCACAAGTAGCATATGATGAAACAAAAACCCCGACAATTGGTCGGGGTTTTTCAATTTAGGCATTGTCCAAAGTTGAAATGGCAATAAGCGCTTAAAAAAACTTAATCTTTAAGATTATAAATTCATTTTTTTCAGCTCTGTAACCGCATGATTTGCCGCTCTTGCCGTTAAGGCCATATAGGTCAAGGAAGGGTTTTGGCAGCCTGCAGAGGTCATACAAGCACCATCAGTTACATATACATTGGGTACTTCATGAAGTTGATTATATTTATTTAAGACCGAAGTCTTAGGGTCTCTGCCCATCCTAGCAGTTCCCATCTCGTGTATTCCTCCGCCCATATAGGATTCCCTATGGTTGGCCCTTACCTCTTTAAAACCGGCATTTTCCAGCATTTCCTGCGCTTGTTCTATCCAGTCTTTTTTCATACGCTTCTCATTTTCCTTAAACTCTGCATCAAATACAATAGTGGGCAGGCCAAACTTATCCAGTTTGTCATAATCGAGATACATATGGTTCTCGTGGTACGGCAATACTTCTCCGAAGCCCCCTAGATTAATTCGCCATTCTCCTGGTTGAAACACGGCCTCCTTAAATTCCTTTCCATAGGCATACTCCGGGATGAACGTACTAAAATCACTACGGCCGGCACTACCTTGATAGCCATATCCCCTTATGAAATCTAATTTTTTGGAAGAATTATTTACGTTTCTAAACCTAGGAATATAAAATCCGTTAGGTCTTCGTCCTTTGTAATACTTATCATCGTATCCGTCAATTTTTCCATTGGCGCCCCCACCCAGTTGATGGTCCATAATGTTGTGGCCCAATTCCCCACTTGCATTGCCCATTCCGTTCGGGAAAGCCTCTGATTTGGATTGCATCAATATGGCCGTAGAGGCCATGGATGAGGCACAGAGAAATACAATTTTAGATCTAAATTCCATCACTTCCTTAGTGTTGGCATCGATTATTCTAACCCCAGTAGCTCTCTTTTTATCCTTGTCATACAGTACCTCGGATACAATGGAATCTGGCCTGATGGTCATATTTCCAGTGGCTTCGGCCATGGGTATTGTTGAAGAATTTGAACTGAAGTAGGCACCATAAGGGCAGCCTCGTTTGCATCGGTTTCTGTACTGACAGCTAATCCTTCCTGCCCCGGGTTTTGTGCCTTCGGTAATATGTGCCACTCTCCCGATAGTTAAAACCCGATCATCATAATTTTCTGAAATACCTTTTTTCAAATGTTCTTCAACACAGTTCAACTCCATAGGCTTTAAGAATACACTATCGGGCAAATGAGGTAGCCCTAAAGCTTCACCACTAACACCAATATGTTTTTCCACATGGGCATACCAGGGCTCAATATCTTTGTAACGTATGGGCCAATCAACCCCAATGCCATCCTTAGCATTGGCTTCAAAATCCAAATCTGACCAACGATAGGTTTGTTTTCCCCATATCAGGGACCGGCCACCTACCTGTGTACCTCTAATCCAATCGAAACGTTTTGCTTCGGCATAATCATATTCCGAATCGTCATTAAAGAAATGCCGGGTAGTCTCATCAAAGCCCCAACGGGACTGTTTTGGGTATTTTGCCTTTATTTTTGCAGGGGTCTCCCCGGCATTGGGCAGATCCCAAGGATCAAGGTTCATAGTGGGATAATCCTGCACGTGTTTTACCATTCTTCCACGTTCCAAAACCAAGGTTTTAAGACCGTTCTCGCATAGCTCCTTTGCAGCCCAGCCGCCACTTATTCCTGTTCCTACTACAATGGCGTCAAAAGTATTTGTGTTCGATTCTACTGACATTCTCTTTAATTAAATGTTATATGTATGGACCTGTTACAGGTTAAATTCACTAGTAAGAGGTAATTTAATCAATATTTTAATTGTTTATCATACCCACAAAGAAGTTTGGTATGAAAAGCGTTTCAATATAGCATACAAAATAAAAAAGCGCATCCTGCTCTGTACTGCTATGACGGGTTATACTTTATTTGAAAGATGTGGGTTCCTAACTTAATTTCCAAGTTAGGGCCTAAAAAAATCACGCTGCTATTGAAATATGGTTTTACAGATGAACATAGAATTGCCTGAACTACATATGGTCCTATGTTTTACTCAATTTTTGTTTCCACTATTTCACTGGGCACAAATCCAATCCTATAAGCTTGAGCGATTAGCACACTTCCCGCAGGAACCTCAAATGGTTTTTGATAAACCGACCATACTTTTGGGGTAGTGCCATCCTTATCTATTATTTTATACCCTATAGAAGCTCCATCAGTAGCACATTCAAGTGTTGTTTTATTGTTGGATGAGGTTATGTTGGGTGCTGAAGTTATTGGTTGGGTTTTGGCACCATTCCAAAGATTGGCTATCAATTCTGCTTCAGGAAGGTTGGGCACATCCCCAATTTCATTTAGCCACCGATCCATTTCGGCTCGTAATTCTTCGATTTTTTCACTGTAATCCGGGTTTTGGGCCAAATTATGTAATTCATGGGGATCGGTTAGACAATCATACAATTCTTCCGGATCCTTCTGTTCCCTAAACCAAAGTGCTTGTATGCTATCCAAATTCCCTTCATCGCGCAAACGCAACAATTCCTGCATGGTAGGAATCCTTTCCCTATATTCCACTGGCAAATAATATCCTTGTTCCGGCCTATAATTTCTAATATACTTAAATTGGTCATCGCGAACGGCACGGATGGCATCGGTAAATCCGTCAAAACGATCTGCAGCGGCATGAATATATTTACGTTCGCTTTCAGCCTTATATTCCCCTAAAAACGCCTGTCCTTGCATATAGGAGGGAGGCTCAATTCCTATAATGGATAAAAGGGTAGGGGCAAAATCTACAAAACTGAGCAGTTGGGTATCTTTGGTTCCTGCAAGTTGTTTTTTGGGAAACCTTAAAATCATTGGGGTGTTTAAACCGGAATCATAGATCAACCGCTTTTCCCTGGGCAGGGGTCCGCCATGGTCACCGTAGAAAAAGATGATGGTATTTTCCAATAGCCCATCCTCTTCCAACTGCTTTAATATGGCCCCGACCTGCTTGTCCATTTCAGCCACATTATTGTATAGCTTCCACATATCCCTGCGTACTTTGGGAGAATCCGGAAGGTATGGAGGAATATCAAAATCTGTATCTTTTGGCAAATGTATTGTGGTTTCTTCTTCTGCCATACGGTCTCCACCCCATTTATAAGATCTATCCCCCTCATGATAATGCCTTGTTTCTATATTTCTAAAACCATAAGGCTCAAACAGTCCCGACTCATGGGTTTCCGTAAAATTGAACACTGAAAAGAAAGGTTGATTTTCATCACGATTGCGCCAATGCGCATAGGGACTACTTTCGTCCCAGGCCGTTTTTGGGGCTTCAAATTGATAATCTTCCTTATAGTTATTGGAGCAGTAATAACCGTTAATACGAAGTAGTTCACTAACCATACGGGCCTGGGTTGGTGGCACTGCGCCGTAGGAGGGCAACCCCGTAACTTCTGTATAGGACGTGGTACGCATATGGTTGGCTCCAATACTGGAAGGATACATCCCCATTATAATGGCAGCCCTACTGGGAGCGCAAACTCCTGAAGTAGAATACAAATTAGGATATACCACGCCTTCTGCGGCCAAGCGACTTAAATTAGGTGTCACAATAGTGGAATCACCAAAGGACGGAATGTAGGGTCCCATGTCTTCGGTTACCAACCACAAAATATTGGGTCGCTCGCCCAATTGCAACGAGCTTGCTATTGCATTTTCCTTTTCTTTATTCTTGGGCCCTGTTTGGCAACCCACTATTAGGTTTCCGGCTAAAAATAGGGAAAGTAGAAAAGGTTTTATATTCACTTCACGTAAATACATTTTTACTTCTTCTTTGCAACTTGATAGGGTTGAATAAATCAGGGTTAGAATAATTGTTCGAATTTCTTTTTTCATTTTAATATTGATTGGCAATCCAAAATATGGAACTTACAGGCTTAAGGATTAATTTGCATTTAGTATATTCTTGATTGTTGATCTTAAGGTATGAAATATTTTCAATGCGCTGTATATTTCCGTTATGCGGGTTGGCTTGGTGTAAATCTAACTTACCTTTTAAGGTAACTTCAGTTTCAATAATGTCATCACTAG
Organism: Arenibacter palladensis; assembly: GCF_900129275.1. GTDB lineage: Bacteria > Bacteroidota > Bacteroidia > Flavobacteriales > Flavobacteriaceae > Arenibacter > Arenibacter palladensis. Next base: position 22,816 of record NZ_FQUX01000007.1, read on the forward strand.
AATTAGAAAAAAAATAAATATCCTTGCTATCCTTAATTTTATGAATATAGTTAAACTTACCCATATTTGTTGCTAATATTGGGTTTGGTGAAAATTCAACATCGGAATCCACATGCCTTTTTATGGTTTTGGATAAATTATCTCCGTTAGGATTGGGAATATGAATTGCCTCCCCCTTAACATTATTGCTATTGAATTTTATTTTTGAAAGTAAGGGGGCTTCTGGATTCACATTGAATATTTCAAATATTAATTCCTTAACTTTTTCATCTTGTCCCATTTCGGAAGATTTAAAAGGTAACTGCCCCGTTGAAATTACCACCCCGCCTTGATCGTAATATTTCTTTATTTTTTGTAACGTTTTTAATGAGATGACTTTACAACCGGTAATTATTATTGCATCGTACTTTTGATTATTTTCACGATTGTTCAAGAGTATGGAACCTTGCTTTATTTCATATTTATTATCCAAAAAATACTCGGGATGGATAAATGTAAAATCGTGCCTAATATCGTTGGTCAAAAAACCACCGATTTCCTGATAGTTGGTTTCTGGGGAAACAAAAAAACCTTGTCTTGGATTTTTTGGGTCCTCAAAACGGTACCAACCTGACAGTTCTTCAAAGGGATATAACACACCTATATTGGCAACACGTTTCCCCCCTTGCAATAACATGCAGGATCTACCTATGTAATTGGAATATGCGGGTAGTGCAGGAGCTAATTTTTTACTGTATGGGGAAACCAAGGGTGGAATATATACCTCATTGGGGTTATACCACATCCCGTGTGGAACTACAAAATTTACACCTCTGGAGAAAAGATCCATTGCAGACCGATATAACATTAACGAGTCAAATGACTGTTCTTTGTAGGCCCCGTAGATTTCTGTAGAAACAACGGGCTTGTCATAATAATCCGCAGCCGAACTTATAAGCTTATGACCGTTTTGACCAAATTGATATTCAATAATGGCGTCTGTTAAAGGTATGGCGGTATGACGGAAGAATTTAAAGATGTCACCGTTCATATCTATCGGGGTTGGATCATAATTACCTGGGGGGTGTCCCGTATCCTTGAGTCCGTTTGTCCGAGTCCATTCCCCAACCAATTTAGGAAACCCTTCTGCCAATAATTCCGCACGGGTATTGAAGAAGGCATGGCGTACGGCTTCAGTATCGGATCCAATATCGTACCAAAGTGCGGGGTACCAAGGTTTAGGGTCGAAACCGTTTAGTTCCTTAAATTTTTTATTGAAAAGACCAGTCCAGGTTCTTGGGTGTTTCCAAAAACCTACATCATCAAAAAAGGTCATTTTAATGGTATTTCCAAAATAGGATTCAAAATTTTCTTTGTATACATCATAAGTAATACGTATCATTTCCCTGACCGCTGTGGTATCCATATAATCAACTACTGGAAATGCTTTATGATAACTGTCCTTGACCATGACGAAGAACATGATTCTCCATGTTCCTTTGGGTACTTGCCATTTAAGAGTTCCATTTTCTACATAATCACTTAGTTCCAAGCGTTGTAATGTTTCTTGGTTCATTGCTACTGCAGAAAGTAATTTGCCCTCTGGTATGTTATCCTTGAAACTAGAAGGTCCTTTTACAATCTTTTCTACCTTATCCAAACGTTTCATGGTATGTTGAGGAAAAAGCTCGCCTATTTTTCCTCCAGCCATTCCACTAGGGAAATCATTGTCGTCGTACAATACTACCTTCATATCCAATTCTTCGGCAGTATCCAAAACATCCTGAAAACGGTCTAGATATTGTGGAGAAAGAAACTTGGGAGTTGTACCTGGCTTTCCATTATTTTTTGGTGCTAGGGGTAAAACACTAATACCACTAAAACCAGCCAGTTCTTTGGCATCTTTCATTTGCTTTCGAATGCCTTGGGTAGTGAGTTCACCATTGATGTGCCAAAAGGGCATGGGTTTGTATGCTTCCGGTGGATTTTTAAAATCCTCGATTAAATTTTTTGAAAATTCTTTCTTTTCAGATACACATGAATTATGTAATATTATTATAATTATGCTTAGGATTGTTAGGTTGATATGTCTTGCTTTGTTGTAGTACATTTTAATCATATTAATGGCTATATAGGCTTTCGTTGGGGTTTACTCTGTTTCTGATATATATATAAACTATATGTTTCCATACCTGATAGTTTTTCTACGACCATTTTCTTATCAAATTCTTTTTACAATTGTGAATCATAAAGTTTATAATAGTTGGGGTATTCGGCTCCTATACTTTCTAAATAATCAAATAGTCTTCATTTAGGTACGTTAGCCCCTTCGATATAATAATATATTTTGATTTGTTCTGGGAATTCCAAAATGGGATGAATATTAATGTCCTGCTTAAAGCAATTCCCATCAGCTATGGCCACTTTAAATATACCCATTGAATCTCTAAGTCCTATGGAGCTTTGTTTTTACCAAGTTTATCTTGTTTATAGTTCTGCGGAAGGTTTTTTACCGAAAATTAAGGTACGCCGGTCCACACTTCCCATTGCGATAGGGTTCGGCCCAAAAAGGGTATCCATTCATTATAGTTCAATTTTTTTATGGGGAGTTCGATATCATTTTGTCCAAAAGGATTAGGACTGGTATTGGAGATTAAAAAAGCTATATTTTTAGTTGTTGTTAAATTCTGCACAGCATACTCGTTTAATGGTTGGCAAGCTTAAATGTTCGTTGCCTAGGTTCTTGTGCTGTTGGAAAATCGATTGGGATGACTTGCGTTACCTTACCCGATGCTGCCCATTCCGTTCCCCTCAAAAAGGAAACGATAAACCCAACATTTTCAAAAGAATCGGTATCGTGGCCCAAAGCGTTGTGAAATATACGTCCCTTGCCATATTCTATGGTCATAAGCACAGGTTCTTGACGGTCCGTAGGGGCATTTTCACTTAAATCCTTACCCGTGGCCAATACGGTCATATTTTCGGCCGGACCGCGTAATTTGGCATAACATTCATCAATGCCTGTCATCCACACCTTGGGCATACCCTTGGTTATTGGGTGATCTATGTGTTGAACGGTAACTGGAAAATGGTGTCTGTCCCCATGGGCACCGGCCGCTCCCTCGCTTGTGTCGATCACCTTATTGCCCAAGTTGTCAAAATAAACATAAGGACCGTCTTTTTCGGTCCTATCTCCCCAACCTCCTAAGCCAATCATCTTATTATAGGCTTCCCATTCTGGAAAGGAGTTGTTGGCGGCATGGATACTTACAAATCCGCCTCCATTTTGTATAAAGGCTTCGAACGATTTTTGGGTTTCTATGGGCCATGGAGCTGCCTTCCATCCGAAGTTGGATATAACCACATCATACTTTTCAAAATCAGGATTAAATTCCGGGTCTGTTTTGGGTTGTTCCAATAGTTCATTTTTTCCAGTTTTTGAAAGGGGTAAATAATCCATTTCCCGTTCAGCCTTCCACAGGTATTGGGTACGTTGGATATCAACCTCAAAAAGACCTGTTTCTTCTAGATATTGCTTCATCATAATGGTAGATCTGGGCCAAACAAGATGATTGTTTTGCCCGTCAACGATAAGCACTTTCATTTTACTTTGTGCGGTAATCGATAGAGATAATATCAGTAGGAGGTAAGTGAGGTATAATTTCATGGTCTTGCTAGTATGTTAAGGTTATGAGGTAATGTTTGTTCAATTATCTCCGGAATTTTCTATAAAGTACAACAATATTTTTTTAATATCGTTCACGGTGCCCAAAGTAAGACCGCCATTGGTGGCCCCTGTAATCCAATACAATACCATGCCGGCATCCGAACAATCCCATTTGCCTTTTTGAAATGTAACAACATCGTCAACCTCTGCAATTTTTCCTTGTATCCAGACCCATTGCATTCTAGGATCCAGGTGGTTTTTAGCCCAATCCCATTCCGGTAGTGCTACTTTTAAGTAAGTGTTTTGGTCCGGAATGCGAACTTCTTCGACCCCAAAATCCAAGATTTGCTGCCATGTATAAAAATCACCGGCATCATCATTTGCCGGGTGATGTGTGATCACTTTTACATATTTGTGTTTGGATTTTTTTGATGCTGCCAATGCCATTCCAATAATATCCGGCTCACCAGCTTCAATAATCCATAAGGGGTCTTCTTTGGAAGAAGCATTAATGGCTGCACTCAGATCCTTAACGGTTTTCTCTTGTTGCCATTTTGCATCCAAGAAAGTTAGTCCATCAAAACCGCCCCAGCGTCTAGCGGTTACATCGCAGGCAGCTTGCATCAATGCATGTCTTTCTTTTTCAGCCGCTTCTGAAATCCTGTTGTCACGTACCAGATCACAACTATGTGAATAATGAACCAGTCTATTTTCCAGTCCCGAAGCCCGTAGTAAAGCAATTGAAACTGCGGTTCCGCCAAGGTCATCCGGGTCTGGCGAGTTGCCATCGGCGACAATGGCAATACGTCCCATTGGAGGTTTAATGGTTAATTTTGTTATTTCCGTTTCTTCAGGAGATGGGTCAAATGGTGTTTGCTGTACTTCTTTTCCTTTCCCCACGGGAGCGAAAATTATTCCAGACCAGCGGCCCCTAGCCCACTCTTTACCATCCTCACTTCCAATTATCGACTTTACTGAAATTTTGTCTCCTTTTTTTAGGCTAACGTTTTCCCACAATGCATTATAATTTTTACCCTCTTCAAATATTTTCTTGGCCAATGGAGGGGAATATGACCCTAGTTCTTTGTCATTAATGTGTACCGTAAACTTTGATCGCCCATCGTTTTCACCTACGGCAACCAACAAAATGTCATAATTGGCACTTTTAAAATTAAAGGTGGTAGTTGTTTGGGCTTCTTTATTTTTTTCTGGTTCTATGGCGAGCCATTTACCGTCAGCATCCTTATAAAAACTGGTTGCATCAATTGGAAAATCATCCACAGGTAGTGTCTTGTTCTCTAAAACGGTGGAGGAAATGGTCTGGAAGTAAGTTGTCACGGGTAACGAAGCTGACACTGCGGTCCCTTGTTCTTTTGGGATATAATCAATGTCGTTTGTCATGAGAAATTTGTCAAATACAAAACCGTCCTCACGCATACTAAACTGAATATCGTGTATACCACTTTTCTCGATGTCCAAATAAATTTTTTTAGGTACCCCACAATGCACGTCTTTTGTTCTTTGCTTACTTTCCCAAGTCCATTTATTCTTGCCTTCGCACCATTGCATTCTTTGCCCATGGACAGGCCACTCATTATTTAATCCGACATGTATGCTGTTATCTTCGCTGCCCGTACTGAATGCCCTTGCCCAAATATAATAACGCCCTGGATTATTTATTTTTACTTTATAATGAACTATGGCAGCTTTTCCTGGGTCATTGGAGAAGTTTTCCCCATGTATCAGTTTATCAGAATGGTTGATCCTGGTATCGGGCAATATTTCAATATAAGCATTATTGCTGGCACTATTTAAAGGATTTTCCTCAACATCTTGACCCAGCTGTGGGGATTCCAATTTTGAAGTTCTGTACCATTGTCTCTTTTCATAATTACTTTGCTTGTAAAAGTATTCTGCTTCAACAATTACGAGGCCTTCTTTTTCTTCATAATTATTTTCTTCACCTACAACGGGTTGCGTAAATTCGGATTTTTGGGCATTTAAGATTATGCTAGAGATACCCATAATTGTTGTCAATATAAATAAGGATCTAGTTTTCATCTTATTGCCTATTTTATAAAATAATAACTTCAAAATTCTTAATAATAAATATGTTGCGATTCCAAATCAGTTAAGCCTGTTGGAAAACACATCCTTCTTCAAGGTTAGATATCGGGCTTCTTTCGACTAGAGTGATGGAACATTATAATTCAGGTTCCTGCTCGCATGATTATTTCATGTGTTATTCAACAACTAAACCATATTAAATCAGTTGAAACCGATTTAAAGAACTTCAATTTTTGACTACATTTTAAAGGATGACCTCCCAACCTTTTGCATACTCTCTTCCCCATAAGGCCAAGGCTTTACGGTCTAGCATTCTTCCGGTAGTGGGGTCTATTTCAAAACCATTCCCAATTCTGTAGGCTACATTGCCATAGTGCACCAAGGCCATGCTTTTGGATGCATCATCAATTGGTGCCTGTAAGGTTTCCTTACCCCTAATGGTATTGAAAAAATTCGCAACATGAATAGTAGTCATTCCGCCGCCACCACCTAGTTCTATACCACCTTCTTTATATTTGGCATTAACAGTTTTTACTAAATTGCCAGCCCTGTCATAAAGCTTGTACAAATCGCGGTTTACATAAACACTGCCTTCACTACCATAAATAATAGTGCCTCGGCCCCCGCCATATGTTCCATATCCATTTCTACTTTTGCCATCCCATTTTATAGTGGTATTGTTGTCGAATTTAAAGGTTGCTTCCATGGTATCGTACATTTCCCAGCCATCATTAACAAAGGCTGATTTAATGCCATCGGCCTCCACATGATTCGGAAAATCTACTTGCAGGGCCCAACGGGCTACATCCAACTCGTGGGTACCGTTATTGCCCAATTCAGCTGTTCCATAGTTCCATCCGTACCAGTGCCAATTATAATTCCAGGTTTCAGAGGTGTAATCCCGTCTAACGGCCGGCCCTTGAAATAATTCCCAATCCAAACCAGTAGGTACGGCTGCAGGTTTTTGCAATGGTACTTCTCCCCGTGAATTACTAAAAAAAGCAACGGCTTTATAAGGTGTGCCAATTACCCCATTATGTATTTCCTTAATAATTTCAATGGTATGCTCGGCTGAACGTTGTTGATTGCCCATTTGCACAACTCGGTCGTACTTTTTTTGGGCTGCTACCAATAGCTCATTTTCGGCCATATTATGGCTACAAGGTTTTTCTACATATACGTGCTTACCTTCTTTAATCGCCATGATAGATCCCGGAGCATGCCAATGGTCCGGTGTAAGGTTAAAGAGGGCATCAACATTCTTATCCGCCAACACCTTTCGGATATCGTTTTCAAGCTTTGGAGTGTAACCCAAGCGTGGGGTCATTTCCTTTGCAGCTTTTAAACGTTGACTCTCCATTACATCACAAAGGTAAACGAGCTCAACATTGTTACTTTTCAATTCTACAGGTGTATAAATAGCGCCGACCCGACGGCCCAAACCAGCAATGGCAACTTGAATTCTTTCATTGGAACCTATTATCCTTTTATAGCTTTTGGCCGACAATTTTGTAGACCCAAGAACCACGCCAGCTGAGCCAACAGCAGCAGTGCGAATGAAGTTTCGTCTAGTTTTATTCATGGTAATTATTTGTAGTTATCATTACTTTTATGATGGCATTACGCCTTCCAAACGCTTCCTCTAATAGACAAACGAATGCTTCTTGATAATGGACTTGGCCAATATTATATATAAGAAGAGATAAAACAGTTTTAAGCAAATACATTAAAACGAATTAATTACCAATTTTATCTCATGTTTACCAGGCTCCAACCTAACCGAACCAAAGGCCGACGCCACTTTCTTCCCGTTGTGCATTAGCTCTTTTCCAGGTGCGGGGGCCATTTCAAATTCGGCGACCATATTGGCGGGGATTTCAATAGTATATAATTGCAATCTAGGATTGGCGTAGGTGTAGCTTGCTTTTATAGTTCCTTTAATGGTGGGGACTTCAATACTGCTGTTCTTTAAATCGCCCATCTGCGGTTTAATGGACGCTATGCCAAATCCTGGGGTTTTGGGTTGAATGCCCCATAGTCCACGGGGAATGGCGTTGGCAGGGACCGCCCCCCACGCATGGTTCCAATCCAGATTATTCTTATACTTTAAATCCCAGGCTTCCAAGGTGATGGTAGAGCCGATACGGATCATATTGTACCAACTTCTGTCACTGGTATCGGTCAATAGACTTAGGGCATAATCTTCCGCGCCCGCATTGTACAGGCCATCCATTAAGTATTGTGAACCATATACACTACAGGCCATTCCCCTCGATTTTACAAATTCAACTACCGAGCCTATATGTTCTTTGGGAACCATATTGAATGCCAAAGGCATCATGTTGGCATGTAAGGAGGCGTGGTCCGTACCGATTCCATCAACATAAATTCCCCTCTTGGTATCGAACATCTTTTCATTGAATGCCTTCTTCGCTTTTAAGGCCCTTAGTTTAAAATCCAAAGCCTCTTGTGTTTTACCCAGGACCTTGGCAAATTCGGCCATTATTTTCATGTTCTGGTAGTAAAATGCATTCACTACAGTGTTATAATCCTTGAAAACGTAACCGTCGCGTTCTCCTTTGTTGTTGGGATCCCCGCCCCAGCCTGCAGAGGGCCAATCCACTATATCCCTAAAGGTTTCCTTCATGGTCTTTGGAAATCCAAGATTGGCCATTAATTCCGGGGTCATCTTGGTAGAGGTTATCAGGCCATCTTCGTTCGCTAGTTCATAAAGGGTTTTATATTTTAACTGATCGTAGTATTTCTGTATGAGTTCTGTGTTGCCCGTATACATATAATCGGCATAAAACATAAGTGCCACATGCTGTTGCCATTCGGTAGGCCATGTAGGATGTTCCATAAAATATTCAATGGTCTGTCTGGCTATGGCATATTCTCTATCGGTAGTATAATGGCTCAATTGGTTCAAATAGGCATCGGCCTCATATGGAATCCGCTCGCGGTCCCCATCTACGTAAAGCCCGTTAAAGGTAGTGGCCTTTATAGAGTACTTACATAAATCCCAAACCTGATTCAAAATATCATTGGAACTGCTAAAACTGCTGGAATCATCCTCCCAGTAACTATGATAGGCAAGTTGTGTAAAATTGTCAGCGGTCAAGGGTTCTTGGGCCCCTTCCACTTCTGCGTATCGGAAAGGCATTAAGACCGGGAAGCCTTCCGGTAAAGGAAGTGCTTTGCCCGGCAGGGTGTTTCTTTTGTCCGGTTTGATCTGAAGTTGATATTGCGTTTTATTAGGCGTCACCGGTACCTTGATTTCTTGGTACCTGATATGGCTTTTTTCAAAAGGCTTTCTGTTAATATTATTACCCTCCAATTGTTCCCCGATTCGGAAAGTAAGGATATGATCGGTTTTGGCATTATAGGTAAAATCAATGGTAGCGAAGGCCGCTTTTCCAAAATCTACAAAATAGGTGTCCCCTCTTTTTTCGAATAGGACCGGTTTTATTTTATCTATTTGAAAACTGTTCGGTGTTGTAATGGTTGCTTTGGGACTGCCCATAATAAACGGTTGGGTTTTGGAATATCTTGATAGTCGATTGTCCTGGTCCCAAATACGTACTTTCCAGAAGTAGGTCTCCCCACTTTTTAGCTGGGTTCCTCCGTGTTCTATTTCCGTCGAGGCATTGGATCTTATTTGTCCACTATTCCAAACATCACCAATGTTGTTATTTATTTTTTCTTCGGATGAGGCTACCAATATTTGATAGGCCGATTGGGTAACAGCGCCTTCCGGTACTACCCAGCCGTATTCTGGCTTGGGATCAATAATACTAACTCCGGCGGTGTTTCTTATCCATTCTACAATTAAATTGGAAGGTCCTTTGGAATAATCATCGGATAGTTCAAGTATAAGGCTGTTCGTTTTCTTTCGAAAGGATTCAAGTTTATTGGTATATTTTGAATCTTTCGCAAGGTTGTTGATTTCCTTTGGATCGTCTTTTAAATTATAAAGTTCCTCATAGGACTGATCGTTTACATAGCGGAAGTATTTCCAATCTTTGGTCCGTACCCCTTCACTAGGGGGGATATTTTCAAATTCCCATAGATGTTCTATCAAAATAGTATCGCGCTCAAAATCGGTTTTGGGATTTTTGATGATCGGCATTAGGCTTTTGCCCTGCCATCCCTTGGGTTGTTTCAAACCTGCCAAATCTAGAATAGTGGACGGCACATCAACGTTCAATGCCAAGGCATCGTTGTCCTTCTGTTTTTTTAAACGCGGGTCGAACACAATTAAGGGCACCCGTATGGAATTATCATATAACAACCATTTTCCGGCAAGCTGACGTTCTCCCAGGAAATAACCATTATCCCCCATTAAAATGATTACCGTGTTCTTATCGAGCCCTTTTTTCCTTAGTTCCTCCCTGATCTTGGCAATTTCACGATCAATACCCGAAATCATCCTGTAATAGCCCTTTACGCTATGTTGGTATTTTTCAGGAGTGTCGTAACGCCATGTCCATCGTAAACGGTTAAATCCGTCACGTACAAACTTCGGTTGGGCTTCAAAGTATTTGTCTTCGCCCAGTTCTGGTCCGGGCATATCCATGTTCTGAAGCAGCAAATCTGACTCCTGTTGCCAAAAATATTGATCTTTGGCCGAGTCGTGTGCATGTGGCGCACTAAAACTTAGGGAAAGACAAAATGGGGTATCGGTATCGGCTTTCGCAATAAAGTCTATAGCCTGTTGACCCGTATATCGGGTAAGGTGTACCGTATCTTTGCCTATGGTTTTGTAATAATACCCGCGCCTGTCGTTATACTGATTGTTGCGGTCATAGGATTCATAAGTATCGAACTGTTTTTCTAGATCATCATACCTAACACCGTACTTTCCATAGAAGCCGGTGTAGTATCCGTTTTTTTTCAAGATGGTCGGATAGGAGTCTGCCATATAGGATTCTCGAATATTTCCCGTCTGGAAATTAAAGTTATGGGTACGCTCATATAGGCCGGTCAAAATGCTTGCCCTACTGGCCGCACAGATAGGGGTGGTTACAATGGCATTCTTGAAATAAGTGCCTTCCTCGGCCAATTTATCCATTTCCGGAGTGGATATGAGTTTGTTGCCTGCATAGCCCAAGGCATCAAATCTTTGGTCATCCGTTAAAATGAAGATAATATTGGGTTTTTTAGTTTGCTGTTGTTGCGTTGCTTTTTGTGCTTTTAATGGAATGGCGCAAACGAAAAGGAGTATTACAACAATAATTCTAACTTTCATCAATCCGTGTTTTTTGTTTTTAATCGGCAAATAGGATTTGCCCATAGTTATTTGGTTCATAAATTAAGATTTATCACGTCTAATTTCAAAAGAAAAAGTAGTTTTCCAATGAATTGGAAATGTTACTCCAGATTTAAAAAAAACGGAATTACTTCCATAGAAATAGACTTTATCAAACTTAATCTTTATATGCCCATTACCTATCCTGTGCTGTCCTGTCCGCAGTGAAAATTATTTTTATTTTGAGGTTGGAGTGGGGGAGTTGATTGCCTATAGATCCCAAAAAAAAAGGATGAAAGTTTTGAATTTCACCCCTTTTTCCCAGTCTTAATTTTTTATGCTTAAGCGCTACCTAACAATTGACGGTCAGGCTCAAATCTTCTTAAAAGAAGAAATTTTCAATCCTATAAGTTCTTCAATTTTATATTTCTATATTCCACCTTCATGGGAGGCCCTACGTGTACCTGCACTCCCAAATGACCTTTGGACGCCCGGTTAACCGTGTCATCGTCGATTACCTCGCTCATTAGAATGCCATTAATGTAATGCTGTAATTTGTTTCCTTTGATGATAAGGTGGGCTTCGTTCCAATCTTCACTTTTGATCTTTGTCTTTAGTTCGTCCGAATCCCCAAGTGATTCCAAAACTTCCCTGCTCTGCCAAGCATTCTTCGCCACATTGGCCCTTAAAGATCCGGGGGTATCCGGATTTTCTTGGGACGTTATTCTGGCTTTTTCACCACGATAGGCCAGTGTAGCTCGCTTTTTCTCTTCATAGTTCTGTCCGGTATATCTGATTTTACCATCTATATCGGCCTGATATCCACGTAATGCAAAGGGTATGGTGTCGATTCTTTCACTCCGGTAATTTATGCCACTGTTTCCAGCTTCCGCAATACGGAATTCGAGCTTCAGTTCAAAATCTGCAGGCTGTCCGCCTTTCCATATAATAAAGGTGTTGTTCTTTAATAAGGTTGTGGGGGTTACCTCTCCCACAAGATTGCCGTTCTCTACCCTCCAATAATTGGGGTCTCCTTCCCAGTTGTCAAGCGTTTTGCCATCAAATATTTGTACAAATCCGTCCTGTTCTGTTGTGGCCGCTGCCATTTCCTGCTGCGGTTTATCTTCTTTTTTCTCTTTACAGGACTGTAGGCCTATAATGGCAATCAGCACTAATATAAGTGGCTTAAAAGTTCTTTTCAAATTCATGATTTATTGTTTAATAGGTTCGTTGTAATAAATGTTAAGGCCATCTTTTCCGGCCACGATAATATCTTTCATTCCGTTATTGTCCACATCCGAAACACTAAAGTAGACTCCGGTTCCCTTTCCATGGCCATAGGGGCCATAATCTATAACTTGTTTACTAAAATGCTCCCCGTTCCACTTGAAATAATAAAGTCCAAGGTCATCGTTACCGCCTGGGTCTTTTCCATTATGGGCACGGTAACGCTTACCAGTTACCAGTTCATTTTCCCCATCCCCATCTATATCGGTCCATTCCATACTGTGGTACTGTGAATTGTATGGGTCTATGGGGTGCTTTATCCATTGGGTTTTTTGTTTTTTGGTTGCGGGTTTTTGTTCGTACCTAAATAGGCCGTAATCATGTCCTTGACCAACAATAAGGTCCGAAAGGCCATCCTTGTTTACATCGGCAACTATTATGGGAACACTTGCAGTGCCCAATTCAAATTCCTGATGTAATTTCCATTCCCCCGTAAAGGTATTCTCGGGTGCTTGTAACCAACCTTTGGATACAATAATATCTGTAAGTCCGTCGCCGTTTATATCACCAAACCCAAGGCCATGTCCGTGCGGACCTAAAATGGAGTGTTTGCTAAAACTTCCTACACCTTTTTTGTTGGCATTCAACAGCAATCTATAAATTACCAAAGAGTCATTGGGAGTATTGGGAATTATTTCCACGATACCGTCCCCATCCAAATCCCAAGAACGGCTGCTCTCTATGTTACCTGCTTCGGCTATCAAATGTTCCTGCCATTCACCTCCATCCCCAGGGTTTTGCTTCCATACCAATTGTTTCCCGAACCAGCCACCAGTAATGAAGTCGGTAAGTCCATCCCCGTTAACATCCATAGGAATGGTAGAAAAATCGTCATAATATTCCCCATATCTTTTTGCCGATCCTATATAGTGCCGGGTTTGAAAATGGGGTCCTTTGTACCAATAGGCTCCTGAGACAAGGTCCAGTTTGCCGTCGTTGTCCACATCGAACACCCCTACGGTTTCGTAACTTTCGGAAGCTATCTGTTGCTTGGTAAATTTTAAGGGTCTCTCCTGTGCAAAAAGGAAAGTGCCTGTTAGTAAAAAGACAGTGCATATTAAAAACGCTGCACCGTTTAAGTTAATAGCGTTTAACATAAACGGTGCAGGTCTTTTTAACCTGTAAGGACCGGTCAAAGCAATTGAATTAGCCATTGCTAGTTGTTGGCCTCTTTTTCTGTATAAATTGGATTATCAGGATTTCCACCGGCAACCAAATAGGCCAATAGGTCTTTCACTTCTTCTTCGTTGAGCCTATTGATGGTTCCGGGAGGCATCCAGGATATTGTGGAAAGCTTGGTGCTTACCACTTGGTCCTTGGGTACTTCCCTCGTTTGATCCGGTGCATAGGGATTTTGCGAGACAATATAATTTTGTTCAGTCTCGTTCATCAATCTTCCTACGACGGATTTTCCGTCCTTTAAGGTATACACTGTGGTATTGTATTGGTCCGAAATCACATCGTTGGGTTCAATAATGGCCTTGAGTATATCCTGGGGTGAAAAGCGGGTTCCCAATTGCGTTAGGTCCGGGCCAATATTCTCTCCTTCTCCTTGCATGGAATGGCAAGTGATACAGGTGGTAGCCGCAAACATACTTTTGCCGTACTCAAAATCCCTCCCTTTGAGGCCATCGGCCAACAAGGGTTCTATATCTCCCACTTCCCAATTGTGGCGTGGACCTTTGGGCTGTACGGTCGTAACTGCCAGATCATTGCCCGAGCTGGACAATAGTTCGGCACCGGACATCTTATCGTAATATTCAAACTTATCCTTTGGGACATGTGTCAATGCCTTTTTCCTTGCCTTGTCAATGAAACCGATATAGCTTCTTCCTGCCTTATAGGAAAAGGCCTTGTTGAACCAATTAAAATACTTTTCACGCAGTTCCGGAGTCCATCCCTTGTCTACATCCTCCAGTACCATTCCGTAATAGGTATGCTGGGCAGGAGGCATGTTTTTCAGGGTTAGGGCTATATCCATTCCATATTGTGGATTTCTCAAAATAAGATCCGAAGCCTCGGTGGCCGTATTGGCCATCACATCCACATTTTCCCCTGTATTGGATTCCAACAGGGCCAAAGTTTTACTAGCTACGGTAGGGTCGTCCAAATAGGCCAATGTTTTACTAAGCATTTGGTTCAAGACATCTGTAGTTGCCGGATACTGTGGCGAAAGATAAGCAATGACCTTGTTCTTAACGGATGATCCTGGAATCCCAAAACGGGATAGGGTCAGTTCAAAAGCTCTTAGGTGGTCTACTTGCTGTTGCGATGTAAGCTTGGAATAATCTACGCCTAAAAGGGCATTGAGCATTTGGTCTTGCTGGGCTTTATTGCCATGTCTGGCTAGGGCTATAATTCCCTGTGCCAAGGTAACCGGATCCTTTTCTGAAAGAACCTTAGCTTGCCATTCCTTAACTGGCTGGTGCTCTACCGCAATACGTGCGGCATATTGGATAAATCTATCCGCGTTGTTCAGATACGGCCAAGCAAAGTCGACCGCGCCACTCTTTGGACCTGTATGGTATTCCTCCAACTGTCTTCTAATCTTATTCCCTTCGGTAAGTTCGGATGCCTTATTGGCAGGCGTTACGTCCTCGGTTCCTGTATAGTGAACCCTGTAAAGGTCGGAATCCAATCTTCGTCCTCCGGTCATGAAATACATGGCACCATCCGGACCAATGACCCCATCTGTCAAAGGAAGCGGGATCCCTGATAAAAATTCCTCCCTCTCCCCGTCATAGGAAGATCCATTGGCTTTTAGGTGAATAGCATAGATGATACCGAAACTCCAATCGAAGGCATAAATGCTCTTTTGGTACTTTTCTGGAAATTTCGCTCCCCTTCCGTAAACCACATTGGTGGGAGATCCCTGACCAATATTTACGATAGGAGGAAGGTTGTCCGGATATGCAGGAGACCATTTTCCGTTCCCCGTTCTCCAACCAAATTCGCTACCACTGGTAACATGGCAGATACGGGTAGGACGGTACCAGGGCAAGCCCAAGTCCCATTCCATGTCCGAATCGTATACGAACATGTCCCCTTCATCATTAAAGTCCAGATCAAATGGATTCCTGAAACCGGCACTGATCAACTCCCAGTTCTTTCCTTCCGGGTCTATTTTTGCAATCCAGCCCCCTGGAGCACCGCGGTCATTGGCATGGCCGCGGGGATCCTTTACCTGGGGGAAAAGGTTGTCGTCCTGCCAAACATTGGGCAGGCGATAAGTATCCATTTCCGGAAGATCGGTATGATTTCCAGCAATAACGTATAAAGACTCTCCATCAGGACTTAAAACAATACTATGTGGGCCGTGCTCACCTGCACCGTTCAATGCCTTTAACTGGGTGATCTTGTCATATTGGTCATCGTTATCCGTATCCTGCAAACGATAGAGCCCACTGCTCTTCTCGAATTCATCATTGCCGCGATGATTCACCATTACATATAGACTATTGAAAGCGTAGAGCAATCCTTGGGCATAACCCATTTGAATGATAGAATCGGCTACGGCCTCCCCTGTCTGTATCTTGAGTTTTTCAATCTTTGGCGTCAATACTTCAGACCCAATAGCAGGAAGTTCCAGGCGATATAGCGCACCGTATTGATCGGCAGTGATCAGTCGTTCCTTGTTGTCGAAGGCCATGGCTACCCATGACCCCTGATCGTTATCGGCCGGACTGTACAGGTGTTCCGCCTCAAAACCGGGCTGTAATTTTAGCTTTGCCAATTTTGGAGGAAGCTCCTGGCCACTTGCGGTTTCCATTTTTTTGTTATCCTCACAAGAAACGGACAAAAGCATTGAAAAAATAAGTACGGCAATTAGTCTGGTCATTATCTTTTAGTTTTTAATTATGTGTCTAATATAATTAGAAATTAGGATTTAATGACGATTCTGCGGCTGGAAGTGCATACCGCTCTGTAATATTTGTAAAGACATTTCCTCTTGGTTCTACGCCTGCAGGGTAGTAATAGTCTATTGGATTGGCTTTTATTTTATTCCCATGGGCTGTTATCACGTCTATGGCGCGACCTGTTCTTACCAAATCGAACCATCTTTTGTTCTCAAATGCAAGTTCTACCCTTCTTTCATTAAAGATGGCTTCTCCCAGATCTCCGGAATAATCCCCTAGACCAGCACGATCTCGCACCATTTTTAAGTAGGTGTCCGCACCGGCCTTATTTTGTTCTTCCAGTGCTTCGGCTAACAATAATAATACTTCCGAATAACGATACACCGGCCAGTTCATACCATGGTTTCCGTGTAAGGCATGTGGCTCCACATACTTCTTGATGATCGGATAATTCCCATCTTCCCAAAAACTTTCACTTAAGGTTACGTACATTATAGAGGCATCCTTCCTCAAATCCCCATCTTCATAGGCTTCTATAATGTCTGGTGTGGGTATGTTGTTTCCTTCTCCGTTTACTGGTTGTGGATTGGATGTACCCGTAATTGCACCTACCTCTTCGGCAGTAATTGGCCTTGGAAGAAAATTGTAAAGGAAACTTCCATTAAGTCCGTCTGCACCTTCCCGATATTGGATTTCAAAGACTGACTCCATATTGTTCTTGTTGTCGCTATTCCCGGAAAAGGCATCCTCATAATTGGGCATCAACATATATTCTTCACTATCCACAACTTGCTGTAACACAGATTCAGCCTCGCCCCATTGCTTACGCACTACATAAACATTGCCCAAAAGGGTTTGAGCGGCACCTGAAGTTACCCTTCCAGGCTGTTGTTGTGATTTAAGGGGTAATAAAGGAATGGCCGCTTTGGCATCTTCTATAATCTGCCCATAAAGCTCATCTTCAGAAGCCAGGGGTAAAGCAGCTCCTTCGCGGTCTACTACGGGTTCAAGGTGCATAGGTACACTGCCAAAAAACTGTGCCAGGTCAAAATAGGAATAGGCCCTTAAAAATAGTGCTTGCCCCTTTACGTTCGCTTTTACTGCTTCATCTATTTCAGCCTCATCTATAGTTGCCAAAATCTGATTGGCTCTGGCGATAACTTCAAAATAATCAACATAAACATTATATACATGTGTATTTGCGGTGATACCTCCATCACTTGGAATGGAGTGGTCGGCAATATCCTCCTGATTGTCCGTAGCCCCGAAAGCAGTGTTACGTGCAAAATAAGTGTTGTCAGAGTGCATCTCGGCCAAAAAAGGTTTAGATTGATTATTAATGTTTCGTAGGGGTACATATGCCCCATTGATGGCTTGTGTAAAATCCTCCTCCGTTTTAAAGAAAGTGGGTACACTTAACGAGTCTTCTGGGAAAATCGTTAATTCCTTGTCACAACTGCTTGCCAGAAAACCTAACATTGCTGCGATTAAATAGAATATTTTTTTCATTTTTTCAGTTTTAAAATTTGTCGAAAGTGAAATATTTTTTGACATAATAGTTTTCGATTTAGAAGTTTAAATTTAAACCTAAACTAAATATACGTGGTACCGGATATCCTGAAATATCTACCCCGGAGGCAAGGTTTCCACCATCTCCCTCTCCATTGTTCTGTACGCTAATTTCAGGGTTTGGTCCACCCCAATACTTAGTGAATATGTGTACGTTTTGAATTGATCCATATACTCGGGCCGATTTGAAATACTTGTCCATTTTAGGGATAGTAAACCCTAAGGTTATGTTCCGGATATTGAAATAGGAGGCATCCGCCACAAAACGGTCATTGATCCAATCCCTTTCTATACCGGTAACATTACCGCCACCTACGGTAGTTCCATAAAAGCCCCTGCCAGGATTTTCAACGGATCTAAACCTGTATTTTACATCTTTTAAAAGATTGAATACCCCATCCAAGTTGGTGGTGCTGAACAAATGTCTAACCAGCAATTCATTACCGTAAGATCCGGTACCCACTACGGAAAAATCGAAATTACCGTAATTAATGGTGTTGGTTATACCATAGGTGAAATCAGGGAATGGACTGCCCATAATGGCACGGTCGTCATCATCTCCTCCGCGAGTAATGATACCATCGCCATTAACATCGAGCAATTTAATACTACCCACAGTAGAACGTCCTGGAACTTGAGGTGAGCTGTCCAAGTCTTGTTGGTTTAGATAAACCCCATCGGATAGATGCCCATAAAATTGGCCAAAGGGTTTTCCTACCTGGGTAATGTGCCATCCACCTGGTCCATAGACCCTGTCAATTCCATCGGCCAAAGCTACTACCTCATTTCTGTTGAAGGAGATATTGGCGTTGGTGGTCCATTTGAATTTACCTGTGGTATTCACGGTATTTATACCAAATTCATGACCCCAGAACTTAATTTCACCAATGTTATCGCTAAAATTGGTAAAGCCTGATTCCCTTGGAACTTGCACATTGTAAAGTAAATTGGTAGTATTCTTGGTATAGTAATCATATACTAAGGATACCCTATCGTTGAAGAGGCTTAAATCCAATCCAATATCGAACTGTTTTGTGGTTTCCCATCCCAGATTGGAATTGGAGAGCGAATTAACCGCAGAACCTGGTGCAAAATCATTGCCAAATACGGCATTCACCGTATTGTCTATCAAGGCGTATTGGGTGTAATTACCAATATTGTTGTTTCCGGTAACACCATAACTTGCACGCAGTTTAAGAAGTGAAAGAGATTCTACATTTTCTAGAAAAGCTTCGTCTGAAGCAATCCAACCGGCAGATACCGAAGGAAAGGTACCCCATCTATTATCAGAACCGAACCTTGATGATCCATCACTACGGATAGAGCCTGTCAACAGATATTTTCCTTTGTAATTATAGGTAAGCCTAGAAAGAAAGGACACTAAACTCCATTCCTGTACCTGGTCGAAGGTACCGCCTCTATTAATATCTGCCGCTCCCTGAATATTCGGTAATCTATCATCTGCGAAATTACTGGCTGCAACCCTGCTACGGTCCATTCGATATTTTTGGTAAGTAAAACCTCCCAATAGAGAAAAAGTGTGGTCACCAATGCTTTTGTTATAATTAATCGTATTTTCATTTAAATAGGAAAAAGTGGTCCTGTCGTCCCAAACTGCCTCATTATTCGTCGGTATAGGACGGTTAATGGCATAGGTGGCATTGGTTGGACTGAAGTATTCATATTGGCTATTGTACAATTCAGCATTTAAACTGGATTTAATGGTAAGCCCTTCTATTGGCTCATATTCAATATACGCATTGGACAAAAGGTTTACCTCTTTAGTGCCATCCTGGATCCTTTCGGCAGAATTGAGCCAGTTGGCATAAGAGAAGATGTTACCAGTATTAGCCGGAAAACGATTGAATTCCGTCCTGGTCCCGTCCTCATTGTATATAGGCATGATGGGCCAAGTGTGCAGGGCATTAAAAAGGAGCCCCGTACCTCTGGTGCCATCTGTTCTCGGAGTATTGTCCAAGATGTAATTTGGTGCTATATTCACTCCAATTCGGACCTTGTCCGATAAACTATAGTCCAAATTTGCCCTTAATGAATATCGCTTATAATCCGAACTTAAGACCACACCCTCCTGATCAAAGAAGCCTAGAATTACTGAAGTTCGCAACTTTTCTTTGTTGGAAGTAATGGTAAGATTGTAATTGGTCATTGGGGCTGTTCTAAGCATAGCATCGTACCAATCGTTGGTCTGGCCCTCATATTGGGAAGGATTCTGAAAGATATCCGGTACTGGGCTACCCTGATCTTCATAGTATTCCTTTTTAAATTGGGCGAATTCAACGGCATTCATCATTTCTATCCTTCCTCTATCTGGAACGCTCTGCATACCGGTGGAAACATTTAAACTTACACTGGTTTCACCGGCTTTTCCACTTTTGGTGGTAATCAAAACAACACCATTGGCTGCCCTTGAACCATAAAGGGAAGTGGAAGCGGCATCTTTCAAAATAGAAATATCCTGAATTTCATCCGGATTTATATTGTTGATCCCTCCGGAAATAGGGAAGCCATCAACCACATACAATGGGTCGCTACCTCCAGAAACGGATAGTTGCCCACGAATACGTACCGACATACCCTGTCCAGGCTTTCCTGTACTCTGATTAATCTGAACCCCTGGAATCCTACCCTGTATTTTTTGGGTAATTTGGGAAACCGGAATATCGGCAAGTTCATCGGCCTGTATGGTAGATACCGACCCTGTTACCTGTCTTTTGATCTGGGTACCGTAACCCACAACAACTACTTCATCAAGAGCAGCAGCATCTTCGGCCATGGTTACGTCTAATTGACTTTTTCCGTTAATCGGAATTTCTTGGGCTGTAAAACCAATGTAAGTGAAAACCAAAGTGCTGTTCGCACTGGGAGCAACAATACTGTAGTTTCCGTCAAAATCTGTTACCGTACCCGTTGTTGTACCTTTTACAACCACGTTTACCCCCGGCAAGCCCATCGAATCGTCTGCAGATACCACAGTACCGCTTACCGTTACATCTTGTGCCTGCATTGTAATGCCATAAAGCATAGTTAAAAGGAATAGGAATTTCCGGGAAATCCTGTAAATTCTTCTTTTCATAATCTTGTATTATTTAGTTTAGTTTAATTAGTAATCCTTAAAATAGTCACAAAAAATTAAGGATTATTCAAATATATGGGTGTGAATTTCTATAACTGTCCTGTACTGTACTGGTTCGAACTGTTAATTTTTTAACATGTCTGATAATGATTAGTCTGTTAAATTTTTAACATGCACATATAGTATTCAAACAAGTTTATTTAGTATCAACTAACATTTTTTATTGCCGATCCCAAAAATGTTCAATAACTAATAATTCATTGACTTGAAGCGCGATGAAGGAGGTTGAAAACCCAGGCCTGGAATGTTTGATCAGTATCCAAAAGTTAGATTTTTAATAAGACATGACCCTATAGTTTTACAAACACTTGTGCTAATACAAATGGCCAATTCTTGGTAGGTGTCTATTGATCTATCTTAGCTTTGAAGAGCACGACACTGGAATTGCCGAGAAACAATTGTGTTCAAAGGTTTCCAAGGATTTGTTACAGAACACATTATTAAGTGTATTTAGCTGGTTGATAGGTGTTTTATAACCAGGAAATCATTGTTCTTTGTAATGGGTAAACAAATCGCGAAAAGGTATTTTCCTTACCTCATTCTCCGGATTGTAATCTGGGTTGACTGTTGGCCAGTACCTTTGTTCTACATTTGTTTTTAGCCAGTCCATCAGTTTTTTGAACAAGGCCTCCCGTAAAACGGTCTTTGTAGTGGCCAAATCGTTTTTCTCAAAGGGGTCTTCTTTAATATTGTAGAGATGGAACCTACCGTACCAATCAAATATTAATTTGTAATCTCCGTCCCGAATTGCGGAATGAGGGGTTAGTGCATAGGGTTCGTAAGGACTATTGTAAATTACATTAAAGGGGTAGTGCCAGAAATGCGTTTCCTTGCTATACCCTTTTTTAATGTTTTCAGGGTCTGATAGTAGGGGCAGGATACTTTCTCCATCAAGTTTGTTGGTTTGGACAATAGCTTTGGAGTTATAACCGGAAGCTTCCAAAATTGTGGGATAAATATCGGTGCAATCTACGGGTACGTCTACCCATTGTCCTTCTTTAATCTTTCCTTTCCATCTAAAGATAAGGGGCACCCTAATACCACCTTCTGTTACGCAGGCCTTCCCTCCTAAAAACGGACTGTTGTCCGTGCCTTCACCTTTTGGGGTAACTTTAGAATCGATACCGCCATTATCCGACATGAATATGACCAAGGTATTTTCGTCCAGACCGGTTTCTTCGAGTTTTTTCAGAATTTCGCCAACTGATCTATCCAAGCTTTTTATCATGGATGCGTAGACGGGATCTTTATGGCCGTTCCATCCTTTGGTAGGCTTGTTCTCAAAATAGGCAACTTCATTTTCCTTGCCTTGGTAAGGGGAATGGATGGCAAAATGCGAAAAATAGAGAAAAAACGGTTGCCTTTTAAGTTTGGATCTTGTGTCTATGTAATTTAGGGCCTGAACCGTTAAGTCGTCCGTAAGGTATTCTTCACCGGTCTCTTGACCGGAATCGCCTATTTCCGAATGTTCCTGTGGCGTTTTGGGAAAACGTGTCTTTGTTTTGTTATCCCAGCTTTTTTTCCAATCATAATATACCGAACCACCTGCATCAAACCAGGCCAAGGGTTCAAATCCTTGGTCCGCAGGCTGATATCCTTGGGCGCCGAAACCACCAATGTGCCATTTGCCTATAAAGGCAGAATGATAGTCCTTTAGTGCCTCTGCTATTGAAAGTTCGTCCCTGTCTTTATCATAAGAATTTCCGGTAGGCACTGCCGAATTGGAGGTGGCATTGTTCAATGCCTGCTCTATCAAAATATTATCTTTATGTTCCAATACATCATGGGCATAATATCTGTCAGGGACTGGTAAATTTTGATTGTAATAGGTTTCCCGTGGTGGCATAGCCGTTGTAAAACCGAGTCTACTGGCATACTTTCCCGTCATGATGCTTGCGCGGGTCGGGGAACATAACTGGTTGGCATATGCCTGGGAGAAGGCTGTGCCTTCCTGGACCAATCGATCGATGTTAGGGGTTTCATAAAACATTTCGG
Organism: Arenibacter palladensis; assembly: GCF_900129275.1. Lineage (GTDB taxonomy): Bacteria > Bacteroidota > Bacteroidia > Flavobacteriales > Flavobacteriaceae > Arenibacter > Arenibacter palladensis. The sequence continues at coordinate 45,639 of NZ_FQUX01000007.1, forward strand.
AACGGTTTGCTCCGGAAAATTTATGGGCATAGGCCTGACTGTCCATAATACCATAATCATCGGCCAATATTAAAATTATGTTGGGTCTGGATGCAGTGTCTTTTTCTGTGGATTTTTCTCTCATTTTGGATTTACAACCAAAAAAAAGGATTGATAAAAAACAAAGACCCAAGGTTTTGAAATGTTTCATATAGATTGATTTGGTATAGTTTTAAACTATATATACTACGCTTAATTTTGGCCCTACTTTGACCGGCCTTATCGGAACCGCCAAAAAAACGGAATACCCATAAGAGGCATTCACTTTACGGGTCAGTTCTGATTAAAGGCTAAACTTACGTTGGTTATTTAAGGGAACTATCCTGTTGTGTGCTGTTAAAAGGCAACGGAAATAACGGCATAGTATAGTCGGACCAATTGTGGTTCAATAGAATTAGTGTCCGTTGGAAAGTTTAGTTGTTTGTTCTGATAGGGGAGTTTCTTATAAGACCTTATATGGAATTCCGGTCTATAAAATTAAACGGGTTTTTAATCTTTCCCTTTTCCTTGTTCAAGATCATTCTGGAGGCAGTTTCCCCCATTACCTTAAAGTCTGTAGAAATAACGGTAATGCCCAATAATTCCTTTAATGGGGTGTCGTTGTAGGATATAACCCCTATCTCCACACCTAAAATAAACTCTTTGTCCCGGATCTGATTCACCAAACTCACTAAGTCGTTTTCTTCAATGGTAATAAAGAGATCGCCCTTTTTAAGAATGATATCATCAAAAATTTCATCCAGGATCTCGAAATCTATTTTGTGTTCTACACAAAATTTGCGAAAGCCGTGCAATATTCTCCTGGGATAAGGATATACGGCATTTTCGGGATAGACCAGAATCAGTTTTCCATATCGCGAGATCTTTGGCAACCCTTCCTTTAGGGCATTGTAGATATCATTCTCAAAATCCTGATAGATTTCAATGAAATCCCCTTCAATTTCAAGTTTATTATTGTCCATCAACACTAATTTGTTCTTGGGAATCATATTGATGGCCTTAATGGCTTCATCGGTAGAACTAATGTGTTTAAGATCGTCCGTCTTAAAATGCGGCATGATGACGTAATAATCATATGCGTTGATGTTCTTCTCTAAAAGATTTACAAAAAGTGAGTTGTCGCAATGATAAATATGTAGGTCTGTATGGGAGTTGCCCCCAATAGTGTTTATAAAGGAATTGTAAATGCGCATTTTATAGGCGCTCAACTTATTGATTAGGAATAGTATATTGACCTTGGATATGAGTTTTGTTCTGGTTATGTAATAACCTTTGCCCCTTATGGAGGTAATTATCTTACGTTCCTTTAATATCTGGTAAGCCTTTTCAACAGTATCTCTGGAAAGCAAAAATTCCTCGCTCAAGCTATTGATGGAAGGAATTTTATCATCAATCTTCAAGTTGCCATTGGAAATGTTGTTAATTACGGAATCTACTAGCTGCCTGTATTTAGGGATCCTGGAATTTTCATCTATTTTGAGGTATTTGAACATATCTAAGCTAATCTATAATAATGATAATTTAAAATAATAAGTCTGCCGCTATTGTTTATTCTTCAATAATAAGCTATTTAATTTTAAATTTATTTATAAAATTAAGCACTTTTGGTTCCAGGAAGGTCGATAAAATTAAAAAAAATCACTGCTTGCAGTACAGTACAGGATGCATTCAGGAGAACTGTGCAATACTTTAGCAATCATAAAACTTTTGAAGCTATTAAATTATGAATCATTCCGTAAAGAATTTTAAATACGTTAATTATCTCTGGGAAGAGAGTAAGGCGGAAGCGCTGGGCGACGATCAGGTAGAACTGTTTCTTTATAGGTCCAATATTTTAGGGGCCGACCTTCGAATAACCAATTATGGTGGGGGCAATACCAGTTGTAAGACCGTTGAAAAGGATCCTTTGACCAATGAAGAGGTAGAGGTAATGTGGATCAAGGGTTCCGGTGGGGATATAGGTACCTTGAACAAAGCAGGTATCGCCGGATTATATACCGAACGATTGAGAAACTTGAAAAACGTATATGGAGGTCTTGCGGATGAGGACCGAATGGTAGGTCTTTTTGACCATTGTATTTACGATCTGGAAAGTAAGGCTCCGTCCATAGATACTCCCTTGCATGGCCTACTTCCCTTTAAACATATAGACCATTTGCATCCAGATGCCTTGATAGCGGTGGCTGCGGCCAAGGATAGTGAAAAGGTGACCAAGGAAATTTGGGGAGATACCATGGGCTGGGTACCTTGGCAAAGGCCAGGTTTTGATCTAGGCCTGCAATTGGAAAAATGTTTGAACGACAATCCCGGTATAAGGGGGATCGTTTTGGGGAGTCACGGACTTTTCACCTGGGGGGACACCTCTTATGAGTGCTATATGAACAGCTTGGAGGTCATAGAAATGGCTTCAGAGTATATAGCCAAAAAGATTAAGGAAAAAGGCAGCATATTTGGAGGACAAAAAGTTAAAAGCCTGCCCCAAAAGGAACGCGCTGAAAAAGCTTCCCAAATAATGCCATTGCTAAGGGGACTTTGTTCTTCCGAAAATAGAATGATAGGGCATTTTTCAGATAGTGATGTGGTCTTGGAGTATATCAATAGCAATGACTTGGAGCGCTTGGCACCAATGGGTACTTCCTGTCCCGATCATTTTCTAAGAACGAAAATACAGCCTTTGGTTTTAGATCTGGATCCCAAGGAAGATCTTGGTGATGCCAAAGCCGTGTTGAAAAAACTGGAACCGGCCTTTGAGGCTTACAGACAAGGCTACAAAGATTATTATGAGACCTGTAAAAGGGACAATAGCCCGGCCATGCGCGACCCTAATCCAGTGATCATCATATATCCAGGTATTGGGATGTTCAGTTTTGCAAAGAACAAGCAGACCACTAGGGTGGCAAGTGAGTTTTACATCAATGCCATCAATGTAATGAGGGGCGCCGAAGCCATTACCGAGTATACTTCTTTGCCGAGGCAAGAAGCTTTTGATATTGAATATTGGTTGCTAGAGGAGGCCAAATTGCAACGTATGCCCAAAGAACAGCCCTTATCCAGAAAAGTAGCATTGGTTACCGGAGCAGGTGGTGGTATAGGCAAGGCCATTGCAGATAAATTGGCAAAGGAAGGTGCCAATGTGGTATTGACAGATATAGCCGAAGATAGATTGAAGGAGGCTGTAGGTACCTATAAGTCGGATACTGCCAGTTATGCGGTTTGCGATGTTACCAAAAGTGAATCTATTGCCGAGGCTTATAAGAAAGCTTGTTTGGAGTTTGGCGGTGTGGATATTGTAGTGCATAGTGCAGGACTTGCCATTTCCAAGCCATTGGACGAGACCACCGAAAAGGATTGGGATATTTTGCAGAATGTTTTGGTAAAAGGACAGTTTGAACTTGCCAAACAGGCAGTTGCCATAATGCGCAAACAGGGTCTTGGAGGAGATTTTATAAGTATAGCCAGTAAGAACGGACTAGTTTCAGGCCCAAACAATGTGGGCTACGGTACCGCCAAGGCAGCACAACAACATATGGCCCGTTTATTGGCAGCCGAATTGGGCGGTGACAAGATCCGTGTCAACACAGTAAACCCGGACGGGGTTATAGTGGGAAGTAAGATTTGGGAAGGCGATTGGGCCGAAGGTAGGGCCAAGGCCTACGGAATTACTGTGGACGAATTGCCAGCACATTACGCCAAAAGAAATTTATTGAACGAGATTATTTATCCAGAGGATATTGCCAACGGTGTTTTTGCCTGTGTTGCCATCCTGGATAAGACTACCGGGAATATAATAAATGTGGATGGCGGTATGGCCAATGCATTTGTAAGATAGTTAGTAAATTAGTTAGAGTTAGTTTTTTTGAGACCTGTCGGGTATCGTACAAATTCCTGACAGGTCTAATTCTAATCGGGAATATAATGAGAATAGATAAAGAAAGAATACAGGAAAAGAACCAAAAGGATTTAAAATCGCACCAGGAAAAATTCGATTTTTTATCGAATGTCCTAGTGAAGGATGGTTGTAATGTCCATGATATTATCAATAAATTAGCGGAATTTCAAGTGGCAATTCCAAGTTGGGCCCTAGGCGCAGGAGGAACCAGGTTTGGGAGGTTCTCATTTCATGGGGAACCATCCACATTGGAGCAAAAAATAGATGATGTTGGTATTTTACATGCCCTGACCCAGACGGCGGGTGCCATTTCCCTGCATATTCCCTGGGATATACCACAGGATTATGAAGCCATAAAACAATTGGCCACTTCGCACAGTATTGTTTTTGACGCGGTAAACTCCAACACTTTTCAGGATCAAAAAGATGCCAAGGAAAGTTATAGATTCGGTTCGTTGAGCAATAGGGAGAAGGCGATAAGGCAACAGGCGGTTCAGCACAATTTGGATGTTATTGATATAGGCAACAAATTGGGGTCCAAAAGTCTTACGGTCTGGTTGGCCGATGGGTCCAATTTTCCGGGACAGAACAATTTTCAGAATGCCCTGCAAAATACCCAGGACAGTCTAAAGGATATCTATAGGGCCTTGCCGGAGGATTGGAAGTTGTTCATTGAATACAAACCTTATGAACCAAATTTTTACAGTACTGTAATCCAGGATTGGGGCACTTCTTTTATGTTGGCCAACGAATGTGGCGATAAGGCGTATACCTTGGTGGATTTGGGACATCATTTGCCCAATACCAATATAGAACAGATCGTTGCCACCCTGATGATGAAGGGTAAATTGGGCGGTTTTCACTTTAATGACAGTAAATACGGGGATGATGATATTACCGTAGGCAGTATTAAACCTTATGCCCTCTTTTTAATTTTTAACGAATTGGTCTACGGGATGAACAATAATCCCCAAAATCCATACCCGGCATGGATGATCGATGCCAGTCATAATATTAAAGACCCCATGGAGGATTTGATCCAATCCTTGGAAGCCATCCAGGAAGCATATGCCAAGGCATTGTTGATAGATCAGGACCAATTGAGAACGGCTCAAATGGAAAACGATGTAGTCCGCTGTCAGGAGATACTTCAGAATGCCTATCGTACAGATGTAAGACCATTGTTGCAGGAAGCAAGACGTAAGAGTGGTGGGGCACTTTCTCCCCTAAATGCCTATCGTTCACTTAAGGTGAGGGAAAATTTGATCAACGTAAGGGGCAAAAACAGTGTAGCTTCAGGATTATAACACAACCAAATGAAAAAGAAAGTAACGGCGGTATTTGATATAGGAAAGACCAATAAAAAATTCTTTCTTTTCGATAAGGATTTTCAGGAAGTGTATAGGGAATATACGCGTTTTGAAAATATTAAAGATGAGGATGGTTACCCAACAGAAGATCTTGAGCAATTAAAAATATGGTTAAAAGAGGTTTTTGACAGGATATTGGATGCCCAGGAGTATAACATTACTGCAATAAACTTTTCATCCTATGGTGCCAGCTTGGTGCATTTGGATGAAAATGATGATGTGGTAACACCACTTTATAATTATACCAAGGAGATTCCTCAGGAAATAATAGACTCATTTTATGAAAAATATGGCCCTAAATTGGATTTTGCATTGGCCACGGGTTCTCCAGTTACCGGACTTTTAAATTCGGGAATTCAATTGTACTGGCTAAAACATACAAAACCTGAAATCTTTAAAAGAATAAAGTACTCCTTACATTTGCCCCAATATTTAAGTTTTATCTTCACGGGTATCCCTGTAAGTGAACATACCAGCATTGGTTGCCATACGGCACTATGGGATTATACCAAAAAAGATTATCACGATTGGGTCTATAAAGAGGGTATTTATAAAATATTACCTAGGATCGTTTCTACCGAGACCAGTATCAATATGAACTATAACGGCAAGCGTATTAAGATAGGTGTCGGAATACATGATAGTTCGGCGGCATTGTTGCCCTATGTACGAAGTGTACGAAAAAAATTCATACTTGTTTCTACTGGAACATGGAGTATAACCATGAACCCATTTTCTGAGGAAGCACTAAAAGATTCGGATATTGATAAAAATTGTATCAATTATATGCGGATCAATGGTAAGGCAGTCAAAGCCTCAAGCTTGTTTCTTGGCAATGAATATAAGGAACAAGTCAAAACGCTTTCCGAACATTTTCAGGTTTCCAGCGAATACCATAAAACGATTCGGTTTAATCATGACATTTATCTTGAAATTATCAAAGATTTCGAATATATGTACCGATGGGTAAGTATTAGTGATGAAAGGATGGCAGAATCTACAATAATCCCTTACGATAACTATGAACACGCCTATCATCAATTAATGGTGGAACTTGTTCTACTGCAGGTGGAATGTATTAAAACAGTAAGTGGAAAGGATAACATTGAGAAATTATATATAGATGGGGGTTTTACGGATAATGACGTATACATTCAACTGATATCACACTATCTAAGAAATATGAAGCTAAGCACTACGGATTCCTCTTTGGGGTCCGCTCTGGGTGCGGCACTATGTATATCGGACGTAAGATTGAACTCCAAATTCCTTAGAAAGAACTACGCATTAAAGAAACATGTGCCCTTTATAATTCAATAATTATGACATCAGAAATAAGTTCACGGTTTCCGTCTATGGATGATTTACGGGAAAGAGCAAAAAATAGGGTTCCCCAATTTGCTTTTGAATATTTGGATGGAGGGTGTAATGAAGATGTCAGTATTATAAGAAATACGGCAGAAATAAGGGATGTGCAACTACAACCACGCTACCTTCGCAATTTTGGGGAAAGCAGTACGCGGACCAAAGTTTTGGGTATGGAATTTGATGCCCCCTTTGGGATTTCCCCAGTGGGCCTACAAGGATTAATGTGGCCCAATTCCCCTGAAATCTTGGCAAAGGCCGCACATAAGCACAACGTTCCCTTTATCTTGAGTACCGTTACAACTCTGAGTATTGAAAGGGCCAGTGAGCTTACCGAGGGGAAAGCTTGGTTTCAATTGTACAATCCCGTTGATGATACTTTACGAGATGATATAATTGATCGTGCAGAGGCCGCTGGATGTCCTGTGCTGGTGCTACTTTGCGATGTGCCTACTTTTGGATATAGGCCACGTGATATTCGCAACGGTCTGGCGTTGCCGCCAAAAATGTCGGTAAAAAATATTCTTCAGATTTTAGGAAAGCCTACATGGGCCTATAATACCCTTAAATACGGTCAACCTACTTTTCAGACCTTAAAACCATATACCCCAGAGGGACTCAATTTAAAACAGTTGGGGCAGTTTATGGACAAGACTTTTTCAGGTCGATTGAATGCCGAAAAAATTAAGCCCATCCGAGACAAATGGAAGGGTAAATTGGTGCTAAAAGGGGTGGCCTCCGAGCAGGATACCAAAGACGCCATAGATATGGGTTTTGATGGTATCATTGTATCAAACCACGGGGGAAGACAATTGGATGCTGCACAATCCACTATCAATTCGCTCAGGGAAATAACCCAGTACGGTGATCAAATTGAGATCATGATGGATAGTGGTCTTCGTTCCGGTCCCGATATAGCACGGGCCATGGCAAGTGGAGCCAAGTTTACTTTTATGGGACGCTCCTTTATGTACGGTGCCGCAGCCTTGGGGAACAAGGGCGGGGATCATACCATTGCCATGTTGAAGACCCAATTTAAGCAGGTCATGGACCAGCTTTGCTGTGAGCGAGTGGAGGATTTACCAAATCATCTGATAAAATAAAGACTAAATAATGACCAAATAAACCAGACTTATGAGCCAATTTAATATAGAAGAAGAAATAGAGGATATAGCAGGAGGAGAATTTGAACGCGTACCTGTACCCATATCCAAACTGAAAAGTTGGAAAAGTTTTCTTGGGATGTATGCAGGGGAACATGCGGCTGGAACCGAATTTGTAATTGGGCCTTTGTTCCTGACAACAGGGGTAAGTGCCTTCGATCTTATTGTAGGACTGCTGTTGGGGAACTTATTGGCTGTACTCAGTTGGCGTTTTCTGACCGCCGAAATTGCCGTGAAGTACAGGTTGACCTTGTACTACCAATTGGAAAAGATCTGTGGAAAGAGTTTGGTTACGGGTTATAATTTGGCCAATGGAGTGCTTTTCTGTTTTTTGGCAGGGTCCATGATTACGGTTTCTGCCACGGCGGTGGGGATACCCTTTAATATGGAAATGCCCAAGCTTACGGATACCATGCCCAATGGTATGACCTGGGTTATAATTGTTATTGCCCTTGGCGCGGTTATTTCATTGATAGCCTCCAAAGGCTATGACACCGTGTCCAAAGCGGCAAACTGGATGTCCCCCGTGATAGTATTGGCCTTTCTGGCTTGTGGTATTGTGGCCTTAAATCAGTTGGGGGTAGGTAGCCTATCGGAATTTTGGGATATATGGGGAGAAGGTTCCGATCCTTTCCCAGGACAGATTAAATATACCTTCTGGCATGTTGTTATTTGGTCTTGGTTCGCCAATGCGGCCATGCATGTGGGGATGTCCGATCTATCCGTATTCCGTTTTGCTAAAAAGGCAAGTAGTGGATGGACCACGGCTGCCGGAATGTATGTAGGACATTATATGGCTTGGATAGCGGCAGCGCTGTTATATGCCGTTTATTTAAAATCACCTGAAGCTCAGGGACTTCTTGCCAATGGTGAGGCACCTACGGTAGCACCGGGGCCATTGGCCAACAATGCCATAGGTGTCTTTGGGATAATTGCTGTGGTTTTGGCTGGATGGACAACTGCCAATCCAACTATATACAGGGCGGGACTGGCCTTTCAGGCCATAGTGCCCAAACTTTCCACTTTTTGGGTTACCATAATTGCTGGTACCTTGGCTACAGTAGCTGGACTTTTTCCAGCCTTTGCGATGAAATTACTTGGTTTTGTAGCTTTATACGGTTTTATTTTAGCGCCTTTTGGTGCCATTATCGTGTTCGAACATTTTTTCCATAAGCAGGCAGGAATCGTTAAGAATTATGCCGAAGTGGCCAATCTTAAATTTAATAAGGCCGTGTTTTTTGCATGGGCAATAAGCTTTGGACTGTTCTATTTTATATCGATTCAGTTCGATGTATTTCTGTCCTTTGTTACCTTACCGGCTTGGTTGCTTTGCGGTGTCCTGTTTTTAGTATTTAGTAAATGGATTCAAAAGAGTTGAAATCGTGCTATAAGGATTCCAAATAACTAGGGGAACATAGTCGAGGAATTGAATTATAAATTTAAATCTTCTTCTTAAGACGTTACCAAGAAGTTTGCTTGAAGTCCTGTTTGTATATAAAAAAATTATTGGCTAAGAGTGTTGTTTTACCTCTTAGCCAATAGTTTTTTATGGTTTCTTAATTATTTCGGAAGCTCCGGACAGTTTTATTTTGTTGATGACTGGACTTCCCTTATATCTCAATTTACTGGCACCTGAAGCATCGATGTCTATGGTTTCGGAAATTGAAAGATAGGCATCACTGGCCCCGGATAATCGTATATCCAATGCCTTCACCCGTAAATCGTAATTCTTTAGAGTGCTTGCCCCTGATAGTGAAACGTCCAGTTTGTCGACTTTTCCAAAGAGGTCAATATGGGCCGCTCCACCTGCTTCGAGTTGAAGCTGCTCCAGATCCAGCTCCCCTGTAAATTCTGAAGCCCCTGTTAATTCAATGGATACACGTGAGGACGCCAACTCGGATTCTAAGCTTACCTTGGAAGCACCGGATAAATCAAAATCGGTAATCCTTTTGGTAACAATGTAGGCATTCAGGGTTGGGTTACCCCTTATACTTGTATAGTTCCTTAACCTGATACCCAAGGTGCCATCCACCATTTCAACTACAATCTTATCATGTAGATTCTCGTTTGCCTCAATTTCTATCTTTTCTTCCGTATCCGAAAATTGGACATAAACGTTGAAGGCGTCCGAGACTTTTAAAGCGGAGTAACCGGTAATATTCACTTCCCTTGTGGTAATTTCTCCCCGAGCCCTAATTATTTCATGATCACAGGATAAAAAAAGACCACATATCATTATAAGACAAATGCCAATAGATTTTGTTTTCATTTAATAAAGATTTAATGATTAGATGTTTTAAAGACAAACCAATAATTAAAAGGTTGCATTTTTTCAACTCTTTATTTTTTTCTTATCAGTGAAAATCTGAACTATGGTTTTATTGTAATTGGATAAATATTGGAACACTTGTTTAAATATGCCATTCATTTGTTAAAATCATCTACTTCCTGTTGCGGGTGTTTGTTTACATTGGGAACAATTTTACTGACCCTAAAATGGGTCCATATATAATTCTTTATAACCCAAAAATATTCCACCTATTTGGTTATGGCTGATGGCATACTGGCCAAAGGAATTGAACCAAAACGGAGAATATTATTAATTAAATTTCTATAATGAACTGTACTCTATATAGCCCCTCGATTTTTTTTGGAAAAGCTTTTAAAATTAGCTTTTTCGCCTTCTTTCTATTGATTGCGGGCTGTAAGAATGATAAAAAAGGGAAGGAAAAGGAATTGGTAGCCCATCCCAATGTACTGTTTATTTCCCTGGATGACATGAACGATTGGATACAGCCGCTAGCCGGCAGTTCCCAGACCCTAACCCCCAATCTCGACAAATTCGCCGAGAACTCTGTGAATTTCACAAAAAATTACTGCCCTAGCCCTGGTTGTAACCCTTCAAGATCGGCCGTACTTACAGGAGTACACACTTATAATTCTGGCATGTATTCCAATTATCAGGATTGGAGGAAGGTTCCCAAACTTTCCAATACACTTACCTTGGGTCAGCATTTTAAGAATAACGGCTATCGCACGGTAGGGGCCGGGAAGATATTCCACTATCAGCAAGTGGATACGCTGGGGTGGGATGATTACTATCCGTCTATAAAAAAGCCCATGCCCGATGATCCTTTTCCGGAGAAAACGCCGGTGAATATGAAGCCCTTTGAACATATGTACAGCATGTTCGATTGGAGCGGACTTTCTGTTGATGATAAGGATATGGGCGATTATAAGACCGTAGATTTTATTTCGGAACAGTTGGGTAAGGAGCAGGATAAGCCTTTCTTTTTCGCTGCAGGGATCTATAGACCGCACCTTCCTTGGTATGTGCCCCAAAAGTATTATGATATGTTCCCCCTGGATGAGATAGAATTGCCCAACCTTATGGAAGGGGATACCACAGATTTGGGTCCCTTTGCAAAGGAGTTGATTTCCCGGGGAGGAAATTATCACAAGCATGTAACTGAGGCGGACCAATGGAAAAAGGCCATCCAAGGTTACCTGGCCTCTGTTGCCTTTTCAGATGCCATGGTAGGGCGACTTTTGGAAGCCTTGGAACAAAGTCCATATGCGGACAACACCATAGTAGTGCTGTGGTCTGATCACGGCTGGCAATTGGGTGAAAAAAACCACTGGCGAAAGTTTGCTTTGTGGGAAAACGTAATTCGTTCGGTCCTGATGATAAAGGTGCCCGAACATCTTGAAAAGATGCCAAACGGATCAAAGAATGGTGTGGCCACTTCCAATCTTACCTCCCTTATGGATATTTATCCTACCCTGGTGGATCTTTGTAACCTGCCTGATAAGGAGGATATGGATGGGGTGAGCCTAAGGCCAATTCTTCAAGATCCGGAAAAGGAGGTAAAAAGACCCATAATCACTACCTATGATTACGGTAGTTATTCCGTACGTTACCAAAATTGGCATTTAATAGATTATATAGACGGGTACAGTGAACTTTATAATCTTGAAAATGATCCGGAAGAATGGTATAATTTGGATAAGGTGGATAGTCTACTGGCAGTAAAGTCCAAGTTGAGATCTTTTATCCCTGCCGATCCTGTTGCTTTTCCAGAGAGTTCTTTGATCCCGCTTGGGGAACACCACATACCGCCTATCAGGTCCAAGGAACATTATGAAAGTACCGAGAGGAAACAGAGGATGGAAAGATTTAATGGATCGAAGTAAGTGTTCCAAAAAGGTTTCTTTGGACTTGTTGGGTTTATTTACAAAATGCGAACTATATTGTGTTCATTGATTTGAAAAATAAGTATTGGAATATTTTAGAACAGAAAAATAAAAGAAAAATATATGGAAATCAGGGGGGTAATAAAGGTGTTGTTCATAGGTTTATTGTTCAGTTGTAATGTTTTTGCGCAGGACAGAATAACCGAACTCAATGCCTATTGGAATGTAGTTAAGGAAAAAGTGGAAGCAGGTGATGTTGCCGGATATGGGGCAACATTCCATGAGGATGGGATTTTGGTCTCGGATAGGGGCAAGGTCTGTTATCCTCTAAAAGAGGCTTTGGAAAAATGGAAGGATGGACTTGAAAAAACAAACAAAGGTTTAATCAAGGTAAATTTGGATTTTCGATTTTCAGAACGGACCGGGGACAATACCACTGCTTTTGAAAGGGGCATTTTTAGGCATGATTTACTGGATGAAAATGGTGAACGTGCGGAAAGGTTTATCCATTTCGATGCACTTTTGATAAAAAAGGACGGAAAATGGCTGATAATGCTCGAGCACCAAAAATTACCTGCAACCAAGGAAGAATGGCAGGGCATGGCCAAAATGTGATAATGGATTGATTTCAAAGAATAATATTCCTATCGAAGAAACAATTAACAAGAAATGTAATTTTGCTTTAGGGACCAGAGACTTCATTTTCACAATTTATTAGTGAAATTCAATTTTGAGAAGTCAGTAAGACGCACTGAAAATTGCAAGTTGAACTAATCCCGCCTTTTTCGGCGGGATCTAGGTTCAATACCTCGACCCTAGGGTCGATTCCTAAGATTGGGTTCAGGGCCTGCCTTTGTCGGTAGACAGGCTTGCCCTGAGGTGTAATACCTTTTATTGTCAATGTAAAGGCATTGGGATGTAGTGGTTACCTTGCTGGGGACAACCGATTTTAAGCACTTTAATTATCAATTTCTTCTTTTGCCGTCCAAATTTTATTTCAGTCAACTTTTTAATATATATATTATAAGTTTGTTGCATTAATGAAAATATCCACACATTAGGTTATTTAGGGGTTAAATTAAATTTAACTAGCGCGTATATTGTTTTTACTATTTAAAATCGATATAATCTTTAAAAAATCATAATTGAAAAACCAATTATGAAAGGTATTTTAATATCTTTGGTTTAGATAATCTTCAATGGAATGAAAAAAGAATATGCAAAAATGGATGCAGCCTCTTTGCATCTTGCCAACAAAAAAGTCGTTTTAAAGCTTATTAAACACAATAGTCAGATAAGTCGCTCTGCCCTAGCCAAGGAGTCTGGGCTAACCCCTCCGTCCATAACCCGTATAGTAGATGAGTTGATAAACGTGGACGGCTTGGTTGAAAGTCTGGGAGTGGGTAATTCCAGTGGAGGTAGGCCTCCCATGATTGTCAAGTTTAAGAATGAAAACAATTATATAATAGGTATAGATTTGGGTGCCACCTATATCAGGGGGTGCATGGTTGATCTTAATGCAAATTTTATTTCCGAGATACAGGTTCCTACCGAATTGGAAAAGGGATTTACCAGTATTGTTGATAAGGTGATCAAGATGATCCATAAGCTTCAAAGCAGGAAAGAAGCCTCTGCCAAAATATGGGGAGTTGGGATTGGAGTTGCTGGATTGGTGAACAGTAAAACTGGAATAATTGAATCTTCTCCAGATTTCGGTTGGACAAACATTGATTTAAGGAAAGAGTTGGAAAATCATTTGGATTTGCCATTTTTCTATGATAATTCCACGCGTTTAATGGCTTTGGGCGAGTTGAAAATGGGGGCAAAGGAAAATCAGAAGAATTTTGCGGTGATAAATATTGGATATGGAATTGCTTCCGGGCTTGTTGTTGAAGGGAATCTTTTAAAAGGTTTTTCCGGATTCGCCGGTGAGTTTGGACACATTCCCGTAGATACGGATAGTGATGTTCAGTGTAAATGTGGTATGTATGGTTGTCTTGAGGCGTTGGCTTCAGGTCATAGGATAGCTTCGTTGGGTAAACAGGCCCTTGCCGAAAATAGGTCGGAAATATTGAAGGAACTTTGCATGGGGAATGCAGAGCTTATTACGGCAGAGTTGGTAGCGAGGGCGGCTAAAAAAGGAGATCCTGCATCCATGAAGATATATGATGATGTGGCCGAGTATCTATGTAAGGGTATAGGCACTATTGCAAATTTATTAAATCCGGAAACAGTTTATATCGGAGGAGGTATTTCCTTAAACGGGGATTTGCTCTTTGATTTGATTGATCAAAAAAGGGATAAGTATTTGTTGGCAGGTAATGCAAGGGTAAATATTCAACCTTCAACCTTTGGGGATCAGGCTACATCCATTGGTGCGGTTTCGGTGGTCTTAAATAAAATTTTGAACTTGGAGCTGTCTGGCAATATGGTTGAAATTTAACACAGAACTTATACTTGTGCAACTTCTTGTTTTATTGTGCTGCAGGCACATAAACGATTAAAATGTAAATGACGAAATTCAAATATATTCTTACAGTTCTGGCATTTGGCCAGGTTCTAATTGGTTGTAAGGAGGAAGCTAAAACTGACGTCCCCAAAACCGAAGCTAAGAAACCCAATGTAATACTAATTATGACCGATGACCAGGGGTATGGTGACTTGGGGTCTCTGGGCAGTCCTTATGTGAAGACTCCTAACCTGGATAAATTCCATAATGAAAGTGTGCGATTTACCGATTTTCATGTAGACCCTTCCTGTTCTCCTACCAGATCGGCCCTGTTGACTGGCAATTATTCTGCTAGGGCAGGGGTATGGCATACAATAGGAGGTAGGTCTTTGTTAAAAGAAGGTATGGTCACCATGGCCGATGTATTCAGTGATAATGGGTATAAGACAGCTGTCTTCGGAAAATGGCATCTGGGCGAGAATTATCCCTTTAGGCCAAATGATCGCGGCTTTCAGGAAGCTGTGGTGCACGGAGGTGGTGGTATCGGTCAATCTCCGGATTTTTGGGGCAATGACTATTATGACGATACCTACAAACACAACGGTAAATTTCAGAAATATGATGGCTATTGTAACACGGTATGGTTTACAGAGGCTATTGATTATATAGAGAAAAATAAAGACGAGCCATTTTTTTGCTACATACCTACCAATTTGCCACATGCCCCTTTAAATGTTGATGAAAAATATGTAGAGCCGTTTAAGGGCAAAGTTTCGGAGCGTTTGGCAAAATACTACGGGATGGTAGAGAAAATAGATGAAGATGTTGCTACTTTATTTCGCAAGGTTGCCGAGCTGGGACTGGATGAGAATACCATAATCATTTTTATGACAGATAATGGTCCATGCCCATGGTTTGGAGGGGTTGAGATGGATTTTGAAACCGGTTTTGTGGAGGAAGGATATACTGCAGGAATGCGAGGGGCTAAAATATGGGGTTACGAGAATGCGCATCGGGTTCCGTTTTTTATTCGTTGGCCCAGTGCAGGGATTCAGGGCGGAAAGGACATAGATGCACTTTCGGCACATATAGACGTATTGCCTACACTGATAGAGTTATGCGGATTAAAAGGAGCGGATAGTTTAAAATTTGACGGTAGAAGTCTTAAGCCTCTTTTAAACGGTAAGATGAATCAGTGGGAAGACGATAGAACAATATTTGTCCATAATCAACGTGTGGAATATCCAGTAAAGGATAAAGAATATCAGGTGATAACCAAAGATTGGAGATTGGTAAATAGGGAGGAAAAGGAATTGTACAACATTAAACAAGATGGGGGACAAAAGGTAAATGTGGTGGAAGAAAACCCCGAAGTGGTGGAAGAACTTTACAAAAGATATGAGGATTGGTGGCAGGATGTTTCTGTAGGTTTTGATCAATATGCAACTATGTATGTAGGGTCTGAACATGAAAACCCGGTAACCCTTTATTCGCATGATGCTCATACCAGGAAGGGCGAAAAAATATGGACGGTAAACGTAGCTCGAGATGGCAGGTACGAGGTGGCCGTAAACAGGTGGCCCAATGAGTCGGGTAAAAGTATTGGGGAGAATGGCAAAGGAGATTTGGTAGATAGGATAGTAAGTGCTTCGCTAAAGGTAGGTAACATTGAACAAACGGTACAGGTGGATGGAGAAATGAACTCTGCCAAGTTTGTTGTGGATCTAAAAGCAGGGGTTACCTGCTTTCAGTCGGCCTTTAGATTTAAGGGGAACGATAAGGTTAGTGGAGCAGGCTTTGTTTATGTTGATTATTTAGGTGATGGAGACGCCCAAAAAATAAATGAATATGTACCCTCGGTTCCCGATGAGGTTCTGCGGAAAGGGTATGAGCAGAAAGTAGTGCTTTTTGATTAAAATGAATGTTTAAAATGATTGGAATTTATTATAATAGAATGAAGGATTTATTAAAAGTAGTTGCCGTAGTCTTGCTATTGGTATTTGTGTCGGCCTGTAAGGATGGGGTGCAGAAACAGGAAGAAGTTGTAGGGAAAAAACCTAATATTATTTTTATACTTACCGATGATCAGCGGTGGGACGCCCTTGGATTTGCTGGAAATTCAATAATAAAGACTCCCAATATGGATGAATTGGCCCGTACTGGCCTCTATTTTAAAAATGCCTTTGTAACCACGCCTATCTGCGCCGCTAGTAGAGCTACTATTCTTACTGGTTTATATGAGAGGACCCACGATTTCAATTTCGGGAAACCAAAATTGAACAATGGGTATATGCATGATAGTTATCCCTATTTGCTCAAAAAGGCAGGTTACAGGACCGGACTTATAGGTAAGTTTGGTGTAAAGGTCAATGAGGGTATAGAGGATTCCATTTTCGACACCAGTATCAAGACCTTTTGGCCGTATCTGAAAATGGTAGATGGTAAGGAGAAACATTTGGCAGATATCAACGGGGATCACGCAATCGATTTTATTAAAAGCGATAAGGATAAACCTTTTTGCCTGTCTTTGTCCTTCTGGTCGCCACATGCCGATGACGGTGCGGAAGAACAATATTTCTGGCCAAAATATGCGGATAGTTTGTACCTGAACAATGAAATTCCTACACCTGGAACTGCAGATCCTGCTTTTTTTGAGGCCTTGCCCGAATTTATGAAACATTCCATGAATCGGAAAAGATGGTACTGGCGATATGATACCCCTGAGAAGTTTCAGCGAATGGTCAAGGGTTATTATAGGATGATCAGTACCGTAGATAGTGTTGTAGGTAGGATAAGGGCCACTCTGGAAGAGGAAGGTTTGGCAGACAATACGGTCATAGTATTTATGGGTGATAACGGTTACTATTTGGGTGAACGTGGCTTTGCTGGAAAATGGTTGATGCACGAACAGTCGCTTCGCGTACCCCTAATGATCTATGATCCAAGACAATCCGAATCTGAAAGAGGGAAAACATTTGAAGAGATGGTTTTAAATCTGGATATTGCACCTACAATATTGGATTTGGCCGGAGTGGAAATTCCTAAAACCTATCAAGGGGAAAGTCTTACTCACTTTTATGATGGTGATTCTAAAAATTGGCGATCCTCTGCCTTTTTTGAGCATCAGAGGGAAGGGGAGACCTTGCTTCCCAAGACCGAGTGTTATAGGGATGATACTTGGAAGTATATCAGGTATGAAGCTAATCCGGAATTTATAGAGCTCTACAATCTAAAAGAAGATGTAAACGAGGTCAACAATTTGGCCTATGAGGAGAAATATAAGGATTTGGTAGATCTCTATTCCAAGAAATGTGATTCTGCTGTAGGCAAATTATTGAAACAGCGTAGAATTGATTAGCAACACTATCCTATGTATTATGTAATAGGAAAATGATATGGGTTGGACTTTTATCTAAAGTCTGACCCTTTTTTGGTGCCCGCTGGACCAGGCGGGAGTAGCTTGCAAGGAACTGATTTAGTAAAATGACCTGTTCCTAATAGCTGCGGACCACTTTACGGGACTCCTTTGTGATTAAATAATTATCGAGAACACTTTTTTGGGATCTTTTTGTTTACATATTTTGGTGGCTGCTCTTTTTTATAAAAGTTTAATCCAGTAATGCTGGTCTTAAAACGGTACTTTCAGAAGTTGGAAAATCTGGATCAACATAATTATCTACCACATTCCCGCTTAACCATTGTAAAGCCCTTACCATGGATTGTTGAAATGCGGCACAACGCATATTTGGCGGCCATATTTGATTTTCCCACAAATGGCCATAGGTAGAACAATAAACCTTGCCTTTTCCAAAATTAACTGTCCATTCCATTGGGAAGTTTAACTCCGTTTTTGGGTCTTTGGCATACGATAAAACTTCTAGGTTTTCGGTAGTGCCCCTTCCATAACGGTAAATCTCCACATCGGCAGCTAACCAAGATTTTGGCATGCCAATATGAATGGGATGACCAATTATTCGCGTTACCAAAGCATCTGTTCGTGCACCATGCCCAGTGTTTTCACCTTCTCCTTTTGGAATTATCTCCAGTTCTTCTTTGTCGTTAATGGTTACGGCTTCACCAAAATCCTTATTTCGCCATCCCAAAGCCAGCATTTTATTATATGCGGGCCATTCTTTAAAGGCGTTGGTAGCGCCGTGGTACATGTAAACCCCACCTCCTTCTGCCACATATTTTTCAAAAGCTTGCTTTACATGATCGGGCCATTGCAAACTATCTTCTTTAAAAATATTATTGCAGGTCTGTATCACAACAGGATAGGAATTAAAATCAGGATTCCAGTTTTCCCAGTCCGATTCGTTTTCCTCTTGATTGGGGCATGTACTTACCGATACTGTGAATTTTCCTGTAGATTCAAGTATTTTCTGTAAATATTCAGTGTTCAACTTCCAATTATGATTGCTAAAACCATCAATAATCAATACGGGTATTTTCTTTGGTTCAGTAATATCACTAACCTTTTCAATCTTTATATCGTCATACAAAATTCCACCACCAACTTTTAATGCCGTTGAAAACAACGATAGTGTTATTTCTCCATCGGATGGGGCTATAAAATCGTGGGTTATCCTTTCCCAACGGGGTGCTTTTGCCAATTTGTCCCTGTTTAATCTTAAAACCAATTCATCATCGATAAAGATTTCACCTGTGAGGGGATCTTGTTGATCCCATGATTGATGACGGGAATATAATGCGGACAAACGATATCTATCCCCTGGTGATAGGTGGGTAATGGTTTGTGCTATACCGCCTGGCCCATGACCGCCCAAATCAATTACCCATTTTCCACTCGGGGAACCAAAGCGGTCAATGGCAATAAGATCTATGTTCTCTTGCATGATCAGCCACCCTGGAAGCTGGTCTCCATATAAATGTGGATTTCCACTTTCGCTAATCACTTTCATTTCAAAACCACCATTTGCCAAATGATCATTTACCGGGGGTGATATGGGTGGTCCCTTTTCTATTCTAAGGTTGTCGATTACCAATCCCATGTCCCCTTTTGTGGTGGAAACAAATTCAATAGTGGCCGTTCCTTTGGCTGTTGACTTAAAGCCAAAGCCAATGCCGCCAATATAATTAGGTGCGGGCGATAGGTTTCGGACTGTTGCAACTGTTATTCCGTTAATGATAACATTGGCGGTGGCCAACAGGGTTTGATCATCGCGCTGTCTCCCTTTTTGGTCGGCATATTCAAATTTTAAGGTATAATCAGCAGATTTTTCAAGCCCTTTTATGGTCTGTTCAATACTCCCGGGCTGGTTTCCATTTAAATCCAGTACTTGGTTTCCTTCTACTGCAGAAAATACTTTACCTGTTATTATTTCGACATTGCCGCTGCTGATGTTCCAACCTTTAAGTTTTTTTACTATCTCACTCGTTCCGGTAATTTGATCTTTTTCAAAAGAGGCATTTTTTATTTGGGCCTTTACTATTGATACATTACAGCATAAAATTGAAGCTATAATGACAAATTTCTTATAGATATTATTTCTCATAGTTATTAT
The DNA here is from genome assembly GCF_900129275.1 of Arenibacter palladensis. Lineage (GTDB taxonomy): Bacteria > Bacteroidota > Bacteroidia > Flavobacteriales > Flavobacteriaceae > Arenibacter > Arenibacter palladensis. The sequence continues at coordinate 65,633 of NZ_FQUX01000007.1, forward strand.
TATTGTTATCCTCTTTCAATCAAATGTAAGTATTGTGCATTGTCTCCTTAAAAATATACATTACCTATAATACCTGCACTATTTTAAATAAAGTATTAAAACTTTTTTCTCTTTGTAGGACTTCTCGTCGTCCCGATTATAGGACTCTGTTGAAGTGACCAAAAGTCCTACCCTTGCCAGCGGCAGGCTAGACTTCCGCTAAAAGACGGGACAGGACCTCCAATGGGAGAACAAATTCTGTCTTATAAATCATCACTTGCCACCAAGAAAATTTCCATTTTCAAATTGATTCATTAATCCATTGTCGCATTTCCACATCAATTAACCTATTGTCTCTATAGCCATTTCTCAATAATTGTTGGGATTCGCTCTGGAAATTGCAACATAAAGTAACTTATTAAAGATTGTATAATAATTACATGTACATTCTAATTTTTTCATAAATATCAATCAAATTATTATGTTTTTACAATAGGAGCCTATAATTGAGTTCTTTATTTTTGCACCTTATTATTGATTTTATTGACCATTATTATTGGAATTTTGTTTAAATAGTATAGATATCGGTTAATTTTGAGCTTATTAGTGCAGTTTTCAACTATTAACTTTGCAAAATCTAATTATTCACATAAGTATTAAAAATAAGTTTATTAACTTTTTTTTTAAATAAATAGAATTGTAAGAGAGTCATTCTACTATTAGCCTAGCGAATTTTTAATCTAGGATAAAGAAGGATAATTAGAGTAAAGTTCCCTGTTTATGAAAAAATGTTTAGCGTTTGTTTGTTTTTTCTTTATGCTGATTTTTCAAGGCTACTCCCAAAAAGGAGGAGCGGCCTATGAAAAGTGGACGGAAGCTCAAATAGACGGGTTTTTGGAAAAGTCGGAATTAATCCCAATTCAAATAACTGGTGATAAGGATAACAGGATCAATATCGTTATAGTAAACCAGTGGACCTCTAAGGACGAGCAACCTTATAATTCCCCTGATATGAGGGGTGAATTTGTGAAGGATATAGAGGAATCCTTGGTGGCAGCACTTACCTATGGGGATGAAAGGGCACAGACGGCATATTCCCATTATAGGGAGTTTTTTAATGTTTATGGCTTGTGGATGCCCGATACTCCCGAGTGGAAAAAGGGAATTGATTTAGAGGCCATGGATGCTATGCGTGAAAAGTTATTCTTACCATGGGCGAACGAACATAGAGGCTGGGTAACTTTTCTTATAATGCCCAATAGGGAAAATGGTGGTGGTGGAGCCGCTCGTAATTTAGAGAAACGGGTAGGCAATGCAGTTATTGCGGGGAACGGAATAGGGAAAATGTTGCATGAAATTTCCCATACGTGCATGAGTATTGGAGATGAATATACTACGGGTGCTACAGGTACCAGTGCTTTTCCTACTTATTCTGCTGACTTGGAATATGAGAGGGATAAAATCAAATGGAGAAAATGGATAGAGCCTACCACTCCCTTGCCTACGCCTTATGAGGAAGAGTATTTGGATAAAATAGGTGCCTTTGAGGGAAATCAATATCACTTGGTTGATTACTATAGGTCTACCGCCCAGGGATGTATAATGGGGGCAGGGGTATTTGATAATACCGAGGAAATGTGTCCAGTGTGCAACCAAAGGGTTTCAATGAGGGTGTACGATTTGGTAGATATTATAAAAAGCACTACCCCGGAAAATAAATCCATTGAAATAAATGGAAGTAAAAAGATTCGTTTTTCGGTAGATCACATTGTTCCGGAACCCAATACCCAAGTAGTAAGATGGTTTCTGAACGGAAAGATGATTGCATCAGGTTTAGATGAGCTGGAAGTTGAATTTGGAGACATTGCAAAATATGAATTGATCTGTTCCATTACCGATGAAACACCCAATATTGGGCCCGATCCTCCTTTTGCCCAGTTCCCCAAGGTAGAGGTGCAATGGAATGTACTGAATACGGCACCAAAATCCAATGCCAAGCCGTTAGCGGTTAAAACCAACTTTGAGAAAGTAGATAAACAATCGGGGCTTTTTAAGGTAATGCCGGTTGTTTCGGGGGGAGTGCCTCCCTATACCTATGAATGGTCCAATGGAAGCACCTCGGAAACTTTGGAAGAGGTTGGAGTGGGCATTTATGACCTTGTCGTAATGGATAGTGAATTTAGAACCCAGAAAGCACGGGCTTCTATCTATGAAAGTAGTTTGGGGAGTTTTGGTTCGGCTAAAAAATCCAGGAAAAGCAAAAAAAGCAAATCCACAATTGTTGTTGATGCAGATGTAAAAGCCTCAGAAATTAATAAGGATAACGGGGCAATAGCATTGAGTTTTACTGGTGGTCGGGCACCTTATACGGTGCAATGGAAAAATGCAGAATATGAATATGGAAATTATTTGGTCTATGAACCGGAAAATGCAACTATAGTGCTTCCGGAACATCAAATTAAAACATTTTTCAGTGCCAGTAACAATTCCTATTTGGATTGCAAAGGGCATGAAGGTTCTGTTTCTTGGGATGTAGAGGTGGCCAATAGCGGTTTTTATCCCATTGATGTAATCTATGCCGGTATCAACTTAAAAGGGTCGGATGCCCAGATTTCTATCAATGGAAAAATAGAAGCAAAGACCATGCACTTTAATCAGACAAGGCCATTATATACTGGTTGGGATGTAGCAACTATGCAGGTATACCTTAAAGAAGGTGCAGATAAGGTTGCAATTGTTTCCAGCGGACAATCCATTCCCAATATAAATCATATAAGGGTGCCTACTAGTGTCAAAGCAAGAACTGTCATACAGAACCAAAGAATCAATCTTTCTCCAGGGGATTATAGCTATGTTGTAAGTGATGGGGGCGAAAATAAAATAGAGGGGACCATATCTGTTCCAGAAGTATATCCTTTTGAAATTGACAACTTGAAGTTTGAGAATAGGGATGGGACCGTGGCAGTTGTGGATCCACTTCCGGGATACACCTATAAGTGGTACGCTCAGAATGCCAAAACTACAAAAGGTGAGTCTTATGAAACGCCTTTGGCCATTGGCAATTCCTTCGTACCAGAGGGACCTGGGAATTATTATGTGGCGGCACAGAATAATTTGTCAAGGGCGGAAAGCAGTAATAGGATTGGTTTTGGGGTAGATGACTTGGCCAATAAAAGACCTATTGCCATAGATCCTTCAGAATTAGGATATGAAAGTATAAAAATGTGGTTCGATGCCAGTGATATTGATGGCAATGGAAAGGAAGATGATTTTGTTACACCACGTGGTCCCGTGGTTAAGTGGAAGGATAAGGTACGCAGAAGTCCAAACGAGTTGTTTATGAAATATGAGCCCAATCAATTGAACGGGAAAGGTGTTGCTGCCTTCGATCATGTTTGGGTGTCCATAATGCCAAAAGAGGTAAAGGATTATCAGACGGTTATTATGGTGTACAGGGAAAGTAGTATGTCTTTTCCAGGTACAAGTCTCTTTAGAGGTTCCAATGGTTGGATGGGGAAAAGCAAGGAATCTGGGAAGGCCATTTTTGCCAGGGATAATGTTGATGCCTTAACCAAGAATGGCAAGGTTTTCTTGAACGGAACTCAAATAGATCCGTTCACTACACCAAATCCCATGGAGTTCTGTATTCTAACAGTGCAATTGGAATCCAAATCGGATTCCGGATTGGCTAGGACAGAAGGACTTTGGGAAGGTTCCTTGGCAGAGATGATACTTTTGGATAGGGAGTTGGAAGAATGGGAAAGAAAAGGTGTTGAAGAATACCTTAGAAGAAAATGGTTTTCAACGGTGGATTTGGAGTTTTAACAGTTCGCCGAAATTAAAGATACAAATTATATAACATTTAAATTTTCTACATGTCAAACAGAAAATCACCTTTTGCTTTATTTCATATTTGTTTAATCCTGATCGGTTTAATTCTGATAGTTAGTTTTTCGTCCTGTAAGGAGGAGAAGGTAGCCATACCGAACAAAAAACCGAACATTATTTACATTATGACGGATGATCATGGCTATCAGGCTATGAGTGCATATAACGGAGGGTTAAACGAAACCCCGAATATTGATAGAATTGCAAACGACGGAGTGAAGTTTACTAGGAGTTTTGTTACCAATTCTATTTGCTCCCCGAGTAGGGCCGTTATGTTGACAGGTAAATTTTCACATTTAAACGGGCAGCAGATCAATAGTCAAAAATTTGATGGTAGTCAAATGACTTTTCCCAAGTTATTGCAAAAAGAAGGTTATCAAACCGCTATGATCGGAAAATGGCATTTGGGAAGTGATCCAACGGGTTTTGATTATTGGAACATTTTGCCCGGACAGGGAGATTATTATAACCCGGATTTCAATGAAATGGGAGAAAAATCTAGGGTAGAAGGCTATGTAACCGGGCTTATTACCAAGTTTAGTTTGGATTGGCTGAAAAATAGGGATCAGGAAAAGCCCTTTGCCATGTTAATGCACCATAAGGCCCCTCACAGATGTTGGATGCCCGATACCACTTATTTGGAAAAATACAACGATGTTAAGTTTCCTCTCCCCGACAATTTTTATGATGATTACGAGAATAGGACGGCAGCAGCTAGCCAGAAGATGCACATAAAGGATTTCTGTCCGGTGAACGATCTTAAAATGTACGATAAGGAAGGGGAGATAGACGGGCCTCTTCGTAAATATTTTGAAGTACAGATCAATCGTATGAATCCAGAACAACGTGCGGCATGGGATAAGGCATATGATAAGGAAATCGAATATTTTAAGAAAGCCAACCTTAGTGGAAAGGAACTGATGGAATGGAGGTATCAAAGATATCTTGAGGATTACTTAAGATGTATTGCCTCTGTAGATGATAGCGTTGGAGAGATATTGGATTATTTGGAAGAAAATGGTTTGGCGGAAAACACCTTGGTAGTCTACACCTCCGATCAAGGATTTTATTTGGGAGAGCACGGCTGGTTCGATAAAAGATTTATGTATGAAGAATCTTTCCGTACCCCCTTGTTAATGCAATTGCCATCCAGGTTCAAAAAGGGAACCGTAGACCAATTGGTTCAAAATATAGATTACGCACCTACATTTTTGGAATTGGCAGGTGTGGAAGTGCCAGAGGAAATGCAAGGGGAATCTTTGTTGCCAATTTTGGAAGGTAAAGAGATTCCAAAATGGAGAGAGGCGTTGTATTACCATTACTACGAATACCCTGGCCCGCATTCCGTGAAAAGACATTATGGGGTAAGGACAGATAGGTATAAGTTGATTCACTTTTATAACAATATAGACCAATGGGAGCTATATGACCTAAAGGAGGATCCCACAGAGATGCATAATTTATATGGAGAAGAAGGGTATGCTGAAATAACCGAGGATCTTCATGCGAAATTGGAAGGACTAAGGGAGCAATATAAGGATACCGTTGCTCTGGAGACAAATTAATATGATGATAAGAGGGAGGGCAAGTGCCCTGATTCCCTAAGGAAATTATTTAAACATGAGTATAAAAGTTCCCCCTATACTAAAACTCTTATTTTTCCTCACTACAATGAATTGTGTGGGTCAAATAGATGCATCCAGACCGGTCAAGTTGTTTATTCTCGGAGGCCAGTCCAATATGGATGGTACCGGTAAATCCGAAGAACTGCCTGCAGATTATAGTGTGCACCCGGAAAATACTGTAACCTGGGATAACAAAAAGAAAACGTGGGTGCCGTTGGGCACGGACTCCTTCGCCGAAAGGAGAAAGTTTAAGTTCGGTCCTGAGATTGCTTTTTCCCATAAACTTGCCAAAAAATATCCCAACCATACCATAGCTGTTGTGAAGACTTCCGGAGGCGGGACCAAACTTTGGAAGCATTGGCTTCCTGGTAAGCCTATGTACGTTAGGTTTCTGCAAAATATGGAAAATGCCATTGAGGATTTAAAAGAGCAGGGAATTTCTTATGAAGTATCCGGCATGCTCTGGATGCAGGGGGAGTCTGATGCGGAATTCTTGGAATGGGCCAATGCCTATGAGGAGAACTTAAAGATCCTCTATAAGGATGTGAGGTTGCAAACGGGCAAAAAGGACCTGCCCATTGTTATGGGTCGCATTTCAATAGGGCTCTTAAGAAAAACACCTTGGAATTTTGATTTTACCGAGGTGGTCCAAGCTGCCCAGGATAGGGTGGCCAAAGCAGATAAAAACGTCCGTATCATCAATACCGATAAATTGGAAACACTAAAGGATAACACCCATTTTAATTCGGAATCCAACATATGGTTGGGCGAAAAGATGGGGAAATCAATGTTAAAACTCATGAAGTAATATATGGCCCAAACCTAAAAAAGTGGGCCCTTATTAGGCAATACTTTTTAAATCTATTTTAATAATTATTCTAAAATCGACTATAGAAAGTAAAGCTCGAAGGCAGTAGTACTAGTATTAATTTAAACAACCACTCAAATGAAAGTAAAACAGAAATTCAAAAGCAAAATTAGACTTTGCAATGCAGTGCTTTTATTCCTATTTAGTACGATGGGAATAATGGCTCAGACGGTAACTGGTACGGTAACCAGTAACGATGGACCCTTGCCTGGAGCAAGTGTTATTCAAAAAGGAACCTCAAATGGCGCAATCGCCGATTTTGACGGATTGTATGAACTTAGCTTAGTGGCCGGAGAGAAAACATTGGTGTTTTCGTACTTGGGTTATCAAACTTTGGAGGTGGCAGTAGGAAACAACACCGTAGTTGATGGCTTTTTGCAAGAAGATGCCCAAGCACTTGATGAAGCGGTAGTAGTAGGTTACGGAGTACAGAAAAAGGAAAATTTAACTGGATCCGTTTCAATTGTTGGAGAAGATACGTTCAACAATAGACCAGTGGCCAATGCCCAACAAGCTTTGCAAGGAGCTTCTCCGGGTTTGCAGATTTCTACTTCCAGTGCTACAGGTGAGCCGGGAGCTGAAATGAATATGAGCATTAGGGGGTTAACATCATTGGAAGGCGGTAACTCCCCTTTAGTTTTGGTGGATAACATCCCCATGGGAATAAATGACATTGACCCTAGTGATATTGCGTCCATTTCTGTCTTAAAGGATGTGGCCGCCTCCGCTATATATGGAGCAAGGGCAGCCTTTGGGGTTATTTTGATTACTACCAAAAGTGGAAAGAAAAGCGGTGGCGTCAATATTTCGTATTCTACGAATTATGCGGTCACTTCCCCTATGAATATGCCTCAAAATGCAGATGCATTATCTTTTGCCTATACCATGAACCAGGCTAGTGAAAATGCCGGAGGGAGTCCGTATTACAGTGATACTAGATTGGAATGGATAGCTCAGAATTTGGCCAATCCAGGTAGTGCCCCAGAAGTTGAAGAGACCGCAAATGGTTTGGCATGGGACCTTGGTGTAGATGGACTAAATGCTTCGGCAGCTACCGACTGGGAGTCTCTACTTATTAAAGAAACCAGTTCTCGAATTAAGCATAACCTGAGTTTTTCTGGAGGTACTGATAAAACATCCTATTATGTGTCCGGTGGCTATTATGATGAAGAAGGTCTTTTAAAAGTGGGGCAGGATTATTTTACGCGCTATAATATTGATGCCAAAATAAGCACCAAGGCTACCCCTTGGATGGATATTTCACTTTTAACAAAATATAAGTATGAAGAGCAGGAATATCCAGCGCATGCTACTTCTGGATCAGGTAGGTCATTTGTTACCTTGCTAATGACAAGGCTAAAACCTACCAAGCCGGCGTTTTATCCAGGGACAGATGTTTGGACCGGTAGAATTGGCGAGCAGGAATTACAAAAATCCCTTGAGACAAAAAGACAATTGATACTTTCTCCTAGGGTGACCCTTGAACCAATAAAGGATTGGGTAACCAATATTGAGTTTAACTACCGTACTAATGATAATAGTCAGCAATCTAGATTCCCAACAGTACCCAGCGCTGTACCTGATGGTAATGGAGGGTCAATAATAACTTCCTCTAACCAAGAAAGCACCCGCTACTATTCTAGTCTATGGACCAATACTTATTTGTCGCCAAACATTTACTCGGCCTATACCAAAAGTTTTGGGAATCATAATTTTCATGCAATGGCAGGGTATCAGCAGGAAAAGTACAGCTATTCCAATTTGTTCGCACAATCTGCTTATTTGTTGACCGATGCTATTCCTTCCATTAATACCTCAGTTGGAGAAAAGACCATAAGCGATGATAAAGGACATTGGTCTACTCAAGGCGTTTTTGGAAGGTTCAACTATAATTATGCCGAAAAATACTTATTTGAGATGAACGTGAGAAGAGATGGTTCATCAAGGTTCGATTCGGATAACAGGTGGGGTACCTTCCCTTCTGTTTCTGGTGGTTGGGTGCTTTCCAAAGAGAACTTCTACCCTCTAAAGGATCAAATAGAATTTTTGAAATTTAGAGGTTCTTATGGTTCTATTGGAAACCAGAATGTGGCCAATTATTTATACATTCCGTCCTTGCCAATTAGTCAATCTTCATGGTTATTTGGAGGAGAGCAATTGTGGACCGTAGGGATACCTAATCTTTCCAGTGTTAATTTAACATGGGAAAAAGTGAATACGGTCGATTTTGGGTTAGACCTTAGAACCCTGAATAATAGACTTGGTCTTACTTTCGATTGGTACCAATCAAAAATAGATAATCTAGTTGGGCCCGGAGAATCTGTTCCAGATGTTTTGGGTACTAGTGTGCCTAAAATTAACAGTGGTGAAGTAACTACAACAGGATGGGAAGTTGAACTTTCTTGGAGAAATACTTCCAACGGTTTTTCTTATGGACTTAGAGGTGTTTTATCCGATTATAAAAGTGAGATTACTAAATATAACAACCCTACGAAATTATTGAACAATTATTACGAAGGGATGCAACTCAATGAGATCTGGGGAATGGAAACAGCAGGTCTTTTTCAAACTGCTGATGATGTTGCCGGTTGGGAGAACGACCAATCCTTCATTTATTCCGGTGCCTGGTTTCCAGGAGATGTAAAATATATGGATTTGAACGGGGATAATGTTATTGATATAGGGGACAATACTAAGGATAACCCAGGAGACAGAAAGGTAATTGGTAATAGTACTCCGCGTTTTCAATTTGGTTTAAGTGCCGATGCTTCCTGGAAAGGATTTGATGCCTCTTTTGTTATACAGGGTGTAGGTAAAAGGGATTTGGATCTTAGAGGATTGGGAACCTTTAGAGGGCCAGCCAACGGACCACTACATGCCAATGTATATACAGAACATTTGGATTATTTTAGAGCCGAGGACACTACAAACCCGTTGGGACCAAATACCGATGGCTATTTTCCAAATGCATATAACCAATTTACAGGACAGAACAATAAGAACTACCTTTATCCAACTACGAGGTATCTGCAAAATGGAGCCTATATGCGCCTAAAGAATGTACAAGTTGGGTATACAATTCCAAAAGAGATAACCAGCAAGGCTAAAATGTCCAGTGTCAGAATATATGTTTCTGGAGAAAACCTGCTCACATTTACAGATTTAATGATCTATGACCCTGAAGCATTTGATGGTAGGGACGGTCGTATAGGTGACCAATATCCTATAAGTAAAATGGTTTCATTAGGACTAAACATTAACTTCTAAAATTAAAACAATGAAAAGGATAATATATATAATCACAATATTGTTTGCGGGAATGACATTTAATTCCTGTGACAGCGAGTTGTTGGAGAAAACACCGCTAGATCAGATTTCTGATGCAGATTTCTGGAAGACTGAAGGCGATTTACAATTGTACCTAAATCAGCTGTATAACACTTTGCCAGGTTGGCCTAGTGCCGGCGCATCGCCTTCCCTAGATGTTGGAACGGACATTATAGCCCAATCCAGCACTTGGTTTGGGGCATCAAATGCCGGTAGATTGGATGGAACTGTATCTGTACCTGCCTCTGGTGGTGGTTGGAGTTGGACGAATATTCGTAGAGCAAACTATTTTCTTGAAAATGCGTCCCGTGCAGAAACCGGAAATTTGATAGACCATTATGTTGGTGAGGGACATTTCTTTAGGGCTTGGTTTTATTTTGAACTGTTCAAGGATTTTGGTGACCTACCTATTATAACAGAGGTATTGGACTTGGAGGATGAGGCTATATTATATGGAGCGCGTAGTCCTAGAACTGAAGTGGCCAATTTTATCCTTGATGAACTTGATTTGGCAATAGCTAAGCTGGAATATGCATCTGAAGTAGGGCCATCTAGAATAAATAAGGATATCGCCGCACAGTTTAAAGCCAGAGTAGCCCTGTACGAAGGCACATGGGAGAAATATCATCAAGGGACCGCTTTTGCAGGCAGCACTGATGGATCTGGGTTTTTACAAATAGCTGCAGATGCCGCTAAGACCGTAATGGATGCAGGTAATTATTCAATCTCTACCGGGGATGTCGATATGGCCTACTATGATCTATTCGTTCAAACAGATTATAGTGGTAACCCAGAAGTTATGTTGTACAAACATTATGATTACTTAACCTATAATATCCAGAATTCCTTATGGAACCAACCTAATTTGTCGGGTATGACTAGGGAAATGACCAAGTATTACCTTGCATCTGATGGTGACCCAATTTCTGCAAGTGATGCATTTACAGGTGATGCCACCTTGGATGAAATTGAGGTAAATCGTGACCCGAGATTGGCTCAATCAGTAATGGCGCCTGGTGATTTGGATATTGTAGCATTAAATGGCGATGAGTCTTTCTTTACTATACCTGATATGACCCGTAACCCTACAGGTTATTCCATAGAAAAATGGAGATCCAAGGAAATAGTGGAGAACAATCAGAGAACACGCGATATTGGCTATATTTTGTTCAGATATGCGGAGGCGCTTCTAATTTATGCCGAGGCCAAGGCAGAATTGGGAACTATAACCCAAACCGATCTTGACTTATCCATCAATTTGTTGAGGGATAGAGTGGGTATGCCACATTTAATATTGAATGCTATTACAGATGACCCAGAGTGGCCTGATTATGGATACACTTTACCAGATTACGTACAAGAGGTGAGAAGGGAACGTGTAGTGGAGTTATTTGGTGAAGGGAACCGATTGGATGATTTAATGCGTTGGAGGGCACATAATTTATTTGTGGGCACTAGGCCTTTAGGGACCACTTATACCGCCGAGATTGAAGCGGCATATCCTAATTTAACTGTTGATGCGGATGGGTTTTTGGATCCTTATGTGAATTTCTTGAGCGGTGGTGCTTATGGTTTTGACCCTAACAGGGATTACCTACTGCCTTTACCTATTGATGAGTTAACCTTAAATGAGAATTTGACCCAGAATCCAAACTGGTAATAATACAGTATAGTGTTTATTTAAAAAGAGCTGGCTACATCACTGTGCCAGCTTTTTTTTAATATTGTTTATCCAAACTGTGCAAATGACATAGTTGATAAAAGAGCTTTTAAAATTGGGCGTATATGAATTGTTTAAAACATGAAAATATGACAAAGATTGGATTACTGTTAATTGCCTTAGGTTTTTTTGTTGGGCCTATGGGATGCATGGCACAAGAAAGACCAAATATCATCATTATTTATGCCGATGACATGGGGTATGGAGACCTGCATGTCCAAAATCCGGATTCAAAGATTCCAACCCCAAATCTGGATCAATTGGCCTCTGAGGGTATGCGATTTACCGATGCCCACAGCTCTTCTGGGATTTGTTCCCCTAGTAGGTACGCACTACTTACGGGTACCTATCATTGGAGGAGGCAATTCGGAATTGTAGGTGCATTTGGCGAGCCTTTTTTTGATGATAGCGATGTTACCTTGCCCCAAGTACTAAAAAATAATGGATATAAAACCGCGTGTATTGGTAAATGGCATTTGGGATGGAACTGGAAATTTAAAAATGAACCCACTGGGGAAGTAATGCAATGGGGTAGAATGCGAAAATTTTATCAACCAGAGGACGTGGACTGGAGTCAGCCTATTAGTGGTGGACCTTTGGATAGGGGGTTTGATTATTATTTTGGTGATGGGACCATTAATTTCCCTCCCTATGCATGGATGGAAAATGACCGGTTTGTACAATTACCGGAAAGTGTAATGGATGTACACAATGTTGGCTTTGATATAGAGGAAGGGGAATGGGAATTTAGACCTGGTCCCAAAGTGGAAGGATGGAACCCTTATGAGGTTTTGCCCACGCTTACCAAAAAAACAGTGGAATGGATAGGGAAGCAGGATAGCAAAGAGCCATTCTTTTTATATTTCGCCCTTCCGTCCCCTCATGCCCCCATAATTCCCAATGATGAGTTTAAAGGCAAGTCTACCGCGGGACCCTATGGAGATTTTGTTTATCAAACGGATTGGGTGGCCGGTGAAGTGCTCAAAGCATTAAAAGAAAAAGGCATGGAAGAGAATACAATAGTTATTTTCAGTGCCGATAACGGTCCGGAACATTACGCCTTTGAAAGGGCCCAAAAATTTGGACATTTCAGTATGGGAGAATTTAGGGGTCTAAAACGTGATGTCTGGGAAGGAGGGCACCATGTTCCCTTTATTGTAAAATGGCCAAATCATATTAAGGCAGGATCAGTTTCCAAGGAAGTGATATCCCAGATAGATATCATGGCAACATTGGCATCCATTACCAATACTAGCTTACCCAAAAATGCGGCACCGGACAGCTATAATTTAACACCACTTTTAAAGGGCAAGACCTATAGCTCCCCATTGCGAGAAGCTACCGTACAGAACACCAACGAAAAAATATGGGCACTGCGACAAGGAAAATGGCTTTATATAGATGGGCCTTCGGGAGAGCACTCCAAAATGCCTGAAAGTTTTAAGGAACTTAGAGGTTACAAGGATTTTGAAACGGCCGGATTACTATTTGACATGGAAATTGATGCCGAACAGAAAAATAACCTCTATAACGAAAATCCGGAAATTATCAAGGAAATGCAAAAGGTCTTGGAAAGGTATCGTCAGCAAGGCTATTCTGTTAAACGTCCATCTAAATAAATTACGATAAGAAGCACTGTATAAATGTATGATCAATTTACATACGCTTATAATTACACTAAAAATGTGAATTAACTGTTTAAGGACACCTAATTGTAACTCTACTGGCGCCTTAGGGAAGTAGGCTTGGTGCCGATTGTTAAAAATTAGGGTTGGGAAGAGGGATAGGAAGCATTGGATGTGATTTTGTCTTACGTTTTACGAGTGTATTGAACCGGAATAATTAAGGGATTGTCCCAAGCCTAAAGGTTTTCATATTCCTATAATATGAAATTTAGAAAATAGTTAGTTATAGAAATATCAGTTATGAAAGGAACAAGGAGCATAGTAATGTTTTTAATAATCTGCATTGGTGTCTTATCATCTTGCAAAAACAAGAACCCTAAAGAAACGGTTGCCACCAAGGCCAAGAAACCCAATATAGTCTTTGTGTTAGCCGATCAATGGAGGGCTCAGGCCACAGGCTATAACGGTGACCCCAACCTTATAGGCAAGACGCCAAATTTGGACCAATTGGCGGCACAGGGCGTAAACTTTAAAAATGCCATTTCGGTCACACCGGTATGTACCCCTTTTAGAGCTGCATTCCTGACTGGGCAGTATCCTACCACTACAGGTATGATCTTTAATGACCTTCATCTACCGGAGGAGTCGGTAACGCTAGCGGAACTATTTAAAGATTCAGGATATAAGACAGGTTATATAGGGAAATGGCATCTGGATGGCATGGGAAGATTTGACTATACCCCGCCTGAAAGAAGACAAGGTTTTGATTATTGGAAGGCTCTGGAATGTTCCCATGACTACAATAACCTTATTTATTATGAAGGGAACGATAGTGAAAAGAAAAAATGGGAAGGTTATGGTCCGTATGCCGAGACCCAGGATGCCATTTCCTATATCCAGAATAATGCGGGGAATGATGAACCTTTTCTGATGGTTCTCGCATGGGGTGCTCCGCACTTTCCACATGCAACTGCTCCTAAAGAGTTTCAAGAGCAGTTCAATAAAGAGGATATAATCCTCAGAGGGAATGTTGCAGACGATATGAGGGAGGTTGCCAAAAAGGAAGCTGTAGGCTATTATGCCCATATCCTTGCCTTGGATAAGTGTATTGGGGATTTGGAAAAAGCAATAGACGCTGCTGGTATAACTGAAAATACCATTATTGTTTTCACTTCCGATCATGGCGAAATGTTGGGTTCGCATAGTATTAGGCCTAAACAAAAGCAGGTGCCTTGGGCGGAATCGGTACGGATTCCTTTCCTTTTGAAGTATCCAGCACTTTTTGGAAATAAGAAGATTGAAGTGGAAGCCCCTATTAACGCTCCGGATATTTTGCCAACACTTTTGACGCTAGCCGACTTGCCAGTGCCAGAATTTGTTGATGGGGAGAGTATGGTCGATGCAATCACAAACCCCGAACTTAAAAAAGACAAGGCAACACTAGTAATGAATGTTTCCCCCTTTGCGGGCAAGTCGGACGAATACAGGGGTGTGTATACTAGTCGTTATTCCTATGTGAAAACCCTTGATGGTCCGTTGTTCCTGTTCGACAATAAAAAGGATACGCTTCAAATGGACAATCTGGTCAATAAACCTGAATATAAGCAACTGCAAGAGGAAATGGAAGAGGCACTTCAAAATGAATTAAATAAAATAGACGACGAATTTAAGCCAAGGCAGTATTATATTGATAAGTGGAATTATAAATTGAATTCTGCAGGCTATATAGATTATGGCAAAGATTCGAAACCCCAAGGTCCAAAATTGAATAAATAGAAGGGCTTTATTGGACATTAAATATGGATCTATTGAGTATCTAGAAACTAGAGTCTTGGCTCATTGTGACAAATAAATTCCCCTCTTGAGAGGGGTTAGGGGTGTGTTTCTGCCCATGCCCATTGCTCTTGTCCTGATCCTAAGCTTGGGCTTTCAATCCCTTCCGTCTTCGCTTGTGGCGAAGCCACCTTGTCCTCCCGCGGAAAACGCGGGACAGGCTTAACCAAGGGAAGGAGCCCTTGGAGGCATTATTGCGAGCCTACCCAGCCGTCAGGCGGGTGTGGTGCGGCAATCTGCTTCTTACAGTGTCCAATCAATAATTAGCCATAAATAGTTTAAAGTTCAAAGTTTAAAGTTCAAGGTTGCCGATCCAGCCATTTCGAACTAAAGAGAGAAACCGTATGTTCACGAATACCCTTAAAATAATTATGCTATGAGCTAAATCACACAGGAAGCTCCAGCCTAGTATGTGTGAATTCCCTCCCGATAGTTAACGGGAGTCTCAAAATGGGATTCTCTCGAAGAGACAGCCATAGTCGGCAGACCCAGTCGAGAGGTTTTAGATTATTGAATTCAAGTGAAAGCTCTCGGGTTCACCATTTAATCAGCATTATTAAATTTATAGATGTTTAGCTTGATTAAAGTTATTGAATAACCAGAGGTAATTATATGCTCTATTCAAAAATAGCAATGCTTTCCTATGTAAAGGGAAACCCTGCCTGGAGCTTGGAATGGCATTACCTAATCTATTTTGGTCATCACCACATAAAAAGGTTTGATATATTCGGCATTTTTACCGGTTGTGATGGGGGTCAATTTTGTTGCTCCCTTCTGTAGTTGAATATTTTTAATGTCTATTATTCCGTCGGAAAGCTCATTATAGTCTCTTTTTAATTCCAAATCACCCACATATAAATTTAAATGGACTTCCGATACACTTTTCCTGCCCAAATTAATTCTAATATCGTAATTTCCGGCCTCTGCTGCCACTATTTCCCAGCCAGCTATATCTTGGTCCGTAGCTTCATTTCTCTCAAATACGGCATCGTTTAAGTTAAGTACTGAGGGGTTTTCATGAACTGTTCCAACAATAGCTGGTTGTGCATTTACAAAATTGGGGGAACTGGTCATTTCATCAAACCAAATATCCATTTCATTTTTTAATTTTTGGGCCTCCAAAGTGTTGGTGCCAACTATATTATTTTGCTCATAAGGATCATCCAGAATGTTGAATAGTTCAAAGGCCTCTATTCCTGCTGTTTCTTCGCTATTACCAACTAGCTTATATTGCTCTTTTCTTATAGAGATATTATTATACTTTTCCGGACCGCCCCTTACCCAACTGCGTAAAATGGTACGATTGTCCAATGTAGAATTTTCATTGGATAACAACGGGACGAGGCTTTTTCCGTCAATAATTCTATCGGATGGCAATTGACCATTGCATAGATCTGCAAGGGTAGGCAGTACATCATAATGGGCAGCAGGGGTTTTAATATCCCTGTCACCTTTAAACTTGGAAGGAAGCCTCCAGAAACTTGGAACCCTAACCCCACCTTCGTAAACAAACGACTTTCTACCCCGCATGCCTGCAGCATAACGATCATGTTGATGACCATTATCCGTCATAAATATGACCAAGGTATTGTCTTCCAACTTTAAATCTTCCAATTGCTGAAATAGCTTTTTTAGGTTGTCGTCTATATTGCTTACCATGGCATACACCTTTCTGGCATTTTCTTTCATCCGTTCGTCCATTTCCGGAAACGGTCTTCCGTCATTTTCAAAACCGGAGGAAGGATCAATGTCCTTATATCTGTCATAGTACTCCTGGGGTACCTGTAAAGGGGCGTGTGGCGCGTTGTAGGACAGGTATAAGAAAAATGGTTGTTCTTTGTTAGCCTCTACAAAGTCCATGGCTGCCTCTGTAAAAACATCGGTACAATAACCTTTACTTTGGAACATTTCCCCGTTTTTCCAAAGAATGGGGTCAAAATAGCTACGCTGTCCTTTTTTGGTATTGGGCCAGTCGCCTGGCTGGCCTATTCCTCCTGATAAATGTCGCAGGGTGTAATCAAAGCCTTGGTCCTGTGGTCTGGAAGGATAGTTGTCCCCCAAGTGCCATTTGCCTACCATGCCAGTGGTATAACCAGCCTCCTTTAGCATTTCTGCTACGGTTATTTCTTCTGTGGCCATTATGGCTCCTCCTCTATAGGTGTCCCTGACCCCTGTCCTTAAAGAGTATCTACCGGTCATCAATGAGGCACGTGTAGGCGCACAAACCGGGGATACTATAAATTGGTCAAAGCGTACACTTTCTTTTGCAAAACTATCCAGGGTAGGGGTTTGTACGTGTGGATTACCATAATATCCCAAATCGCCAAAACCTTGGTCGTCCGTTACCACAATGATAACATTAGGTCTTTTTGTCTTATTGGAATCTTGTGAGCATCCTATTAAAATTAAATTAGCTAGTAGGACAAAAAGAATTTTTTTCAACTTTTTCATTTGTGTGTGATTGATAGTATTGCTATGAAAAGGTAAAAGATGTCTTTTTTGATCATTTTACGGGGCTACTTTTTATTTAAGGTTATTTTTACCTTTTCCCAAGGATTTGGATAGGCTGTTATCCATAATTCTGGATCAAAATTCAGGTTTTCATTATCGTATCCCATTACAAAAACCTCTATTTCCTTTCCTATCATACTTTCGTCCAATGGGATGTAATAGGTGTAGTTCTTGTCTCGGCGGGAGGTCATAAATTCCCAATTATTGGCAGGGTAGGATGAAGCCCTATCCGGGGAGCCAATATATTTATCACCCATTTTGGCTGCTGCGTAGGCACCTTCTATACCATGTTGACCATTTAAAGCGACGGAGAGATAACTGCCCTCGGTTATTTCATCCAATACTATTTTGGACTTCCATACTTTTTGCGCTTTTTTCGTACTAGGATAGGCAAATAGGTTGGAGGCCTTCCATAAACTTCTATCCAATTTTTGTCCTTTGGCCCAACCTTCTATCTCTACGATTTGCTGGGGGAAAGTTTTAAATCTGAGATAACGTACTTTTTTTCCTATGTTCACTTCGGATTGTTTGGCAGCCAAATATGTTAGTTCTTCCCAGTGTACTAAGTCGGTAGAGATTTCCACAAAATTACCTTCCCCAACAAGTAAGGGCTGTAAGGCAAATTCATTGGGAACAGTGATTACGAGTTTGTCCAAATAGGTGATTTCTCCTAAATCCAATCTTAAAGTACCTCCTTCGATACGTGTATCCAATCGATATTTTTTTTGTGGCCAAAATCCGGTTTCCAAATTGCCATCAAATAAATTTTTGTCCCAAACTCCTCTATTCACAAAAGCCTCTTGATTAAAAAATGCATCGCGGGCAGCTTTCACCTCGGGAATGTTGGTTTCTCCCGATCGCAGCAGGGAGCGTACTTCCAAAGCATTGTTGTCGGCGGCAAATACAGTAGCTTCGTATAGGGTTTCCACATCTTCCGGAATAGCTATTTCTGAGAACGGATTTAGTTTACGATGAAAGTTTTGTTTTAATTCCTTTCCGGGAAATTTCAGTTTTAATTTTTTTCCTTTCAGTAATTGCTGCACACTTTTACCATTGATTTCCGCTGAGGCATATTGTTCCCCATTTAGGAGCTGTATGTTGGCTGTAGTTCCCGGCATTCCTAAAACTTCCATTTCAGTTGGGGCACCGGAAACATTTTTTATGGTTTGAAAGTTTGCCCCAGCTATAAGGGGAGCTTCGTATTCTTCTGTGGTGGCCAAAAACAGTCCAGATCTGAAGGGGAGGACATCTACAAGAATTGATTCGCCTTTGGAAAAAGTACCTATCAATTTTTCGGTAGGATGTAATTGAATCAGGGTTATATTCCCATCAGTATTAAGACCTATCTCTTCATTTAATTTTATGGAATATGTGGCCTTTTCCCAATTTAAATTTCTAAGACTTAATATTTGGGTTTTACCATCCCCCCTTGAAACGGCATTGGGACCATAAGATTCACTTAGTACTTTTCCATCGACCAATATATCCCTGTATTTTTTATGAAGGTTGTAGATATGGGCCAATTTAGAAAATTCATCGTCATTCAATAGCCAAGGATTTCCGTAAATTTCTGGAGAGAGAATTAAACTCCTGTTGAAGGATTGTAATATTAAATCATCTTCCCAATAATCCAAACAGGAGGAGATACAAACACCATGGTCTTCCGTTAGGCGCTGTAAGTCGGGAACAAGCCCTCTGGACATTGCCTGTGCTCTATGGTGTGGCGCTGTCATAGTATTTGCCATATGCACGTCTATATAGGTCTCATTGCCTCCCCATAAAAAAGTAGTGGCATAGGGTTTGGCTTTATCAAGACCCAGACGGTGGTTTAATAAAATTAAATCAGGACTATGCTCACGGGCTTCTTCCATCATAGTAATGAAGGCATCTTCTTTTTCCGGGCGCAAAGGCCCGCAAACTGCATCAAATTTGAACAGGGCAAAATCATAATCCCTACATAGTTTTACCATTTGATCTATTCGAGCCTTTTCTTCCTGCGGTGTATCCCCAAATCCGTCAGGTCCTCCCCAAACCCCTAATCGTATGTCCAAGTTTTTAGCTTGTGCGTAAATAGGGTCAAATCCATCAGGAAATTGCTTTTTAAATCGATCCGAATAAATACTACCATAAAAGTTCTTGCCATCTATGGCCCCTGCATCCAAGGCATAAATGTCCAATTGCATCCCATATTCCTTTTTAAGCCAACCAAAAAATTCAAGATTGATCTTGGTATGTTCCGCCGTGGCACCTTCGTTGGTATTGTTGATCCAACTAAAATATTGTGCCTTTGATGGGGTTCGCTCATCGGCACCCGCAGAGATATTGTTTTGGGCCATTAAGGTAAAAAATGGGAGAAACAATAAGCTGTATACAATGTACTTTTTAATGGAAGTATTATGTAATTTCATGGTAATCATTGGTGTCTTAACTAATGTTAAAATACACTTCTTGGTTTTAAGAATTGTATTAAGGTAATAGCGTATTATGGTTATTATTTTGTTGATACAACTATGGAATAAACCCCTTCATTAAGTTCGAACTTTCCTGTTTCCAGATTTTGTATGCTGTTGTTTTTAAGTGGTTCTCCATTTTTAGTGATACTTATTTCTTTGGATGCAACCTCCCTTAAATTAACCATCCCGATGCTGTTTTTGGGAATAGTCATCTCATAACGGTAGGTGCCCAGGGATTCTTTCATCCAATTGGATACAATGGTTCCGTAGGGCGACTCATATTTTGTATTCACAAACTCTAGGCCGGCAGGGGTAGAGGGGGATAGCACAAATTTTTTGAATCCTGGATTTTCAGGATCCGGTTGTATGCCCCCTAGCCAGCGGTAAAACCATTCGGAAACAGATCCGAACATAGGGTGGCTGTTGGAAAAAACACCATCACTTTCCTTCCAGGTCTCCCAAATGGTGGTAGCTCCATTGTCTACCATAAAGCCCCAACCAGGATATATCTTACTATTCACCACCTTGTACACCTCCTCTGGCGATATGTTTTTGGAAATGGCCTCTAGGGCGTATTTGGTTCCGAAAATTCCAGTATTAAGATGACCATTGGGACCGCTGTACAAAGCTTTTTGTAGGGAGTCCTTGGCTGCTACAAGTTCATTTTTAGGTACAATGTTGTGATATAGCAAGGTGGAAAACAGGGTCTGGCGATTTATCTTCCCGTTTACCGGCTTATCCCAGAATTCATTTTTGATAAGCGTTCTTAAGTGATCTGCAAGTTGGCCATATTTGGATTTGTTTTCTTTATCGTCCATCACTTCGGCAAAGGTTTCCATTATTTCCGCACATTGTAGATAATGCGCAGTACCCGTTAGTTGTACTGGCACGGGTTCTAAGGATTCATGGTCGCTTAGGCCTTTGTTTACCATTCCTTCTGGATGTATTTTGGATACTTTTTCCATCCATTTAATATTCGTATTATAAAGTTCCTTTACAAAATCGGTGTCATTATAATAGAGATATAGATAATATTGTGTGGTAAGATATGCAGACTCCCAGCTAATACCGCAATATTGTACTCCCGCAAATGGGGCAGTATCCACAAAAGAGGAATCTTTCATGGCGTCTAACCAGTCGTATACGGTTTTACGGTAGATTCCTTTCATATCATAATTGTTGATATAGGATTCGCTAGTGGCATTTAAATCTCCCCCATAGCCGAATTTTTCCCTGGCAGCGCAATCGGATTGGACACTAACCAGGTTCGCCAAAAAGGTTCTTTCGGTAATCTCTTGAATTTTATTTAATAGTTCGGAAGAACTTGTAAAATCTCCAGCGTTTTCAACGTTGGTATGTATTGCGAGGCCTTGAATATCTGAAATTTCAGGAGCTTTGTTAAGACCTTTGATTTCCATATATCTATATACATGATAGGTAAATTCAGGTTCGAACCAGGCAGGGCTATCTTTTCCAATTACATATGTGTCCGTTTGCCACGCTATTTCCGGTGCTCCAGGTCCGCCAACGCCTTTTCTTTTTATTTGACCGATTACCGTGGTCATTGGGTTTAGGGTGCCATTCTCATAAATACGCTCCCCAAACCTGAACTTAATGGTGTCTCCTATTTTGCCTGATAGTTTAATTTTATAAGTCCCTGTAAAATTTACTCCCATGTCCACTATATGAACTCCATTTTCTGGAGAAGTAACGGCTACAGGGGTTATGGTCTTGGTAACTTGTACAGGTGGAAAAAATGCCTTTTGTAAGTCACCGCCAGGGCTATTGCCTATAATTGCGGAACTCCAGGAAGTATCTGTAAAACCAGGGAGTTGCCAGCCTTTTATTTCCTGTCTTGCATCATAGACCGTACCCAAATAAACGCTGTTCCTAATTATTGGCCCGTAAGAATATTTCCATGAACTGTCTGTGATAATACTTTGGCTGTCGCCATTTTGGTATTGCAATACAAGATTGGCGATAAACGTTGGCTTGCCTACACTAAGATCTTTCCTTAAATTTCTTCTGCCCCATTTCCTCAAAGGAAGTGGGTTGTAAAATCCGTTTCCTAAACTAACCCCTAGACTGTTGTTGCCTTTCTTGATCTGGGAGGTGATATCGTATTCCGCGTAGTAGGTTCTTTTGCTGTAGTCCGTCCAAGCTGGATCCAGTACGTTTTTACCTATGGGGGCACCATTGATGCTGCCTTTGTAGTAGCCAGCTGAGGTAATATAAAGAGTTGCCTTTTTAATTTTGCCTTGGGCTTTAAATTCCTTTCTAAAAATAGGAGCAGGGTGGTCAAGGTAGAAAAGGGAATCCTTTTTCGGCAGACTACGATTATCCGTAATCCAAAGGGCATTGTCAAAATCCTTCGTGTTTAGTGATAAAAACTCATTTTCCTTAAGTTGGGGGCTGTTTTCGATTTCCTTATAATCCGTTGCAGCCAGCTCTCCACTATGTTCACTGTTTTGGTCGGAGGAATTGTAAAGGCCGAATAAGGCAATATGACAGCCTACCAAGATGGTTATCATTAGGATCAGGTTGTATCTAAGATCCTTGATTTTTGATTTTAGGTTGTTTTTGGTCATAATATATTCAATAATAATTTTAGCTTATAAATTTCTATCTGGAAGGTTTACCATCTAGGTGTACATGTGTTTCTAGTTGTTTATTCGGATATCACCTTGGCATCTCCCCAATTGCCAAATACCTTTTTTCCGGAAAAGTCCAGAAGAATAAAGTCGAGGCCACTTACGTCTATATCAATGTTAACTTTGCCTTTTTTAATATTGCCACTATCAAAAATGACACGGCCTCCAAATTTTTCCTCCACCATAATTTGAAACCTGCCAGAGGCACCTTTTGGCGAGTTTTTGTCTAAGGAGACTACTGCCTGAAAACGTTGTGCTTTTCCGTTAAGCCTGTACATTACTTCCGAATTGCTTTTTACTCCTAGTCCCTTTTCGTATTTCTTGCCACCAACTTTTAAGGGCTTTCCATGAAAATTTTTGTCCTCTACAGGAGCATTTCCTTTTTTTAGCATATAATAAATATCACTCAGGTAAGTAGTCCCTTCTTGGGTTACGGTGTATTTTTCTTCCGCTACGGGTGTTGGGCCGGCAACAGGGGTACTTCCAATAGTTCCTATTTTAAGCAAAAGATGTTCGTGTTTTCCAAGATTCTTTGCGGTAAATGAACCATTAAATTTACCGAGGTCCTTTCCGAGCCAAAGGTCCCTTACATTTTGTGGGCCAGATACCCCAATTTGATCCCACAGCACAGTGATATCCGATCTTTTTTCACCTTTATTGAGCATTAATACGGCAGTAGTTCCATCGGATAATGGCTTGTTGTATATTTCAAGGCTATCCTTGTCATACACTTTAAACCCTTGGTGAGCCCTTGAATCTTGATTCACGGCGATTACTTCAGATGCCAAAAGGATGTTTTTAACCTCATCCGACATGGAGCGTAGATCGTTTCCTGCCATAATGGGAGCGGCCAAAATACTCCATAGACTAAAATGGGCCTTGTCTTCAATAGTGCTTTTTAAATTGCCCACCTGAAGCATGTCCGGGTCGTTCCAACTATCTGGACCTGCAAATTGCCATAAACCTTTAAATGCTGGGTGAATCGCCCCGTTGCCACCAGAGGTTTCCGCACAGCGGTAAACAGATTGTATTCTGGGATAGATATCCATGGAGGTGCGCCAAAGTTGCCCATAATTTTTACCTCCCCAGGCCCAGGCTCCACTACCAAAATCTGAAATACTTAAAACCATAGGTCTTCCTGTTTTAAGGATGGCCTTATGATAAACATCCAAATCTTCCGTTGATAATCTTCCATTTTTTCTAGCGAAACATGCATCCAATTTAATGTAATCTACGCCCCATTCTGCAAAGGAATCCATGTCCGTTTGTTCATGTTCAAAACTTCCTGGTAGGTTCTGACAGGTTAGATCTCCCCTACATTCATAAATACCGTACTTAAGACCTTTGCTGTGTATATAGTCTCCAATAGCCTTCATGCCTCCGGGAAACTTTATGGAATCGGCAACCAATTGTCCCTTTTCGTTTCTTTCCGAAGCCATCCAGGCATCGTCCAAAACCAAATATTTATAACCAGCATCACGCATTCCGGAACTTACCATGATGTCTGCAATTTCCTTTATTTTGTTTTCATCGATCTCCTTTTCAAAGGCATTCCAGCTGTTCCAGCCCATAGGAGGGGTAGGGGTTAAATATTTACTATCATAGCTGGGGACATTTCTTATTTCCTGATGAATATTGGTGGCAGCTTGTTTTTTCTTTAGATCTATCATGGCCTGGCCCAAAGCCTCTCCTATAAGAAGGTAGGATTTTGCATTTCTATTCCAGTGATAAAATTGTTTTGATGGGGAATCTTCGGTCTCAATATAAAAATCCCTTGTATCAACAACCGATACATTATCCTTAAATTCCGGATAGTTCGTCATTGCCATTTGTGCATTCATTAGGGATATTGCCCTTGGGTCCTTGTCTGCCCATCCCTTCATGCCTGTGGTGGCAATTACAAAGGGTAAAGTAGGGGTTCCCAAATCTTTCCTTATGTCCTTTATGAAGTGTACTAAATTCTCTTCATAGTATTTGTTTGCCGTTTTGGTAACCCGATCGTTCCAGCCTTGATGCCAACCAAAGCCTGCAAGTTCATAACCTTCTCCCTGATAATCGGGAACATATTGCTGCAAATTGTCCAATACTTTGTGGACGGTAGATAGCATTTGCACATAATAGTATCCGGTGTCCTTGGGTTGGGAGGGGATACGGCTATATCCCGATTCACCGACTGCAGAGGGTGGACGAAAATCCACGGCCAGACTCTTGCCGCCCCAAGACGTTTTTATAAGGAGTACTTTGTTTTCATAATGGTTTCCTGTAACATGGCCAAAGCCGAGTTCAGGCCCAATAGTGGTATCAAAACCACCATAACCTGCACTTAATTTTCCTGTTTTAATAGTATCGAATTTATCCCATGTAAAGATAAACACGTCATCCCTTTCTGACCATTCCCCATGTTCGTCCACCAAGTGTTGGTATATATCTTCCTTGTCATTGTTGATCAACCACCTCAGGTTGCCTTTAACACCTTTTTCCATCTCTCCGTGACCTTGCATATTGGATTGTCCGGCCAGTATAAAGACCTTAATTGGCTGATGGGCGTTAGATTTTAGGCCTAGGCATAGTGCCAGTATTAGTAGTAGCGGAAGTTTATTGATATAGTTGTTTTTTGATTGATTGATCATTAGGTAATCTTAATATTAAGGGGTTTATTTGTTGATGTAGAAATACCGTATCCTACAAGTGTTGCCAATTCGTTTTGGGTCTTCTTTTTCCGCTATTTTAATCTGTAAAGTGTGTTTTTTGTTTTCCAGCCCACTGGCAAGGGTAAAGAACCAAGGCAGGTGTAGGCTTCTGCTCCAATTGGTCAATAGGTCCAATTTTTGCCATTCTCCTTTGTCTATTCGGTATTCGATTAGTCCAGCATCGGGGCCGGCTGCTACAGCTATTCCTACGGTGTTGCCAACAAATGTAAGGCTTGCTTTTCCCTTATTGGTCCTCTCGCCGATCAGCATGGGTACATTGGTGTAGTTGTTTCTAGTGCCTTTGCCATCTTGGGGTTCCCAGTTAGGCACCAATTTCCAATCTCCGCTTATTTTGGCGTTAGTTATATCAACTAGCGTCCCATTATCATAGTTTAGTTCGTCCAAGGGCTCGGGCAAATTGTAACTTTTTATTTTATCGTCTTCGGCAGCAGGTCCTACCCAAGAATTCTCTAGCAATGCTATCATGGAACGTGCATAAACACCTTGCCCAAAAGGGGATGGGTGTAAGTTTTTAAAATCGTCCTCCCAGGTAAATTCCCCGGCGTCGATGCGTTCCGTTACTTCTTTGGCCAGATTGATAGTGGGAATGCCGTAATGCTGGGCCACTTTTTCATGATTTATAATAACTTTTGGGGTTTGTCCCTGACGGTATAATTTCATTTTACCGGGGTCCACAAAATGCATGAAGACTATATCCGTTGCCGGATTTTGGTATCTAGCATGGCGCACGATACCTTCCATGGCCCTTATTTGTTCTTCATCCGTTCTGCCATTGGTTGCGTCGTTTACGGCGGCTTCTTCAAATAATAGGTCTACTGGCCCATTGCTGAAAAGATCGCGCTCCATACGGAAAGCTCCTGGGGTTGAACCTGTAGAGGGGATACCTGCGGCAATGAACTCGAACTGGGTTTCCGGAAATCTATCTTTTAAATAATTCGTGATACTATCGCGCCATCCACCGTTATAGGTAATGGATCCACCCAAAAAGGCTACCCTACCTTTTTTTTCATGTTCAAATTTAATCTGGCTGTTTTGGAGTCCATTTCTCAGGTTATGGTAGGCCGATGGGTCAAGAGGTGTAGCTTCCGGTTTGCTGTAGTACTTAATGAAATCGGCACCCAATCTCGGCGTCTCAATAGGAAAATGGTGCCCATGAAGGGTTTGTTTTCCCTCGGTACAAGTTACCACTGTGGCGATTCCCCCAAGCTCCAAATATTTGTTTATTAAAGGAAAGGTGTTTTCCTTGGGAGGAACTACAGAATCCGTAAGACTAATCATGTGTAATATTGGAACTTTGGCCTTGGCTAGATCCTCAAGCTTGTCTATGGGGTTGTTGTCGTACTTTTTGGCTTCGGCATCCGATTGAAACCCATATTCTTCCTTTAAGGTTTTCCAGTCCTTTTCCGAGCCTATCCCACTACCAAATCCGCCGGGCCAACTTTTAAAGTCGCATACCGGGGCTTCCGTATAGATGCAACTAACCAATTCAGGATGCATTTTTGCCCAGTTATAGACAAATAAACCTCCTCTACTAACACCTTCTAAAGCTACTTTTTTACTAAAATCATGGGACCTGATAAGGTACTTGTAGAATCTATCCCAAGATTTCATGGCTTTAGGGCTTCCAAATTGGTTGTTGGTGTTCAAATAGGCAAGGTGAAAACCTTCTGAAATTAAAATGCTGTCCATTTCGGTATGCCAACCAGGGAAACGTGCCCTCCATACCCAGGGCTTGCCCGGTATGGCTTTTGTTGGTTCTATAACAAATGCCTTTTTTCCGTCAAATTCGAAGTCGTATTTCGTGAATCCTTTCCATTCGGATTTTTTGCCAGGAAAACGCTGATCTACCAAAACAGCTTTTTTACCACTAAGGTTCTCGTAGATAATTTTTGCAATTTCTCCCGCCCCTTCACCATTGGGATGTATGGCGTCTGGAAACAGTTTACCTTTTCCGAGCATAGGGGTATAGAGGTCAATTAATTTTAGACCCTGCTCTTTGGCAATTTCCCTTATTTTAGGGTTTACCTCATTGGTCACGATTTCGGCACTTATCTTTCTGCCTTTTTCGTAAACGGGAACGGCCAAACATGGATAAATGGTTGGTTTGGATGCTATATTTTGAAAGGATTCAAGGAGCCGAAGATAATCGGCTTTAAACTCATCTTTGTAGACCCAGTTAAAATCCTTGCTGTCATTGGTGCCCAATTTTATGATAACGATGTCAGGATTATAGGCCAGGGCGTCTTTATAGGCTTGGGTTACAATATAGGGGGAGTTGCCTTTGGATAATAGGGTTTTACCACTAATCCCAAAGTTTTTTACTTCATATCCTTCCCCAAGCATACGTGCCAATTGTTCGGGATAGGCGTCCTTGATTCGGTCCTTTATTCCGTAACCAAAGGTGATACTGTTTCCAATACAGGCTACTTTGATCTTTGTGCCTTCTTGCGCATTGGCATTGACAAATGGAAGTAAGAAGAGGAATAGAAGTATAATTTTGAATTGCTTCATTTGAGCTTGAATTTTTCTAAAATTTTAGTGATTTAATTCGTCGGTGCTTTTTTTGAAAATTCCATAGGAAATTTGGCATCTACCTCGTCCCACCAGATATATAATTTCTTGTATAGATGATCCCTTAATTCCGGTAATTCGGAAGCTAAATCGTTCCTTTCCCCTATATCATTTTTAATATTATAAAGTTCCATCCTGTAATCATTGAGGAATACGATCAATTTGTAATCCCCATCCCTTATGGCACTACTGGGACTACCTTTTTGGTTGGATTGGTGGGGATAGTGGAAATAGGTGGCTTCATGAATATTCTGAGTATCTCCTTTTAGTAAGGGGACTAAACTTTTTCCATCCATATGCAAATCCGGTCTTAATGGTTGCCGGGTCATTTCTAAAATGGTAGGGTAAAAGTCGCTACTGGTTATAATGGCATCGGAAACGGTTCCCGGTGCTATAATTCCGGGCCATTTAATTATGGCCGGTTCCCTGATACCCCCTTCATACAACCAACCTTTTCCTGCCCTTAGAGGAGTGTTGGCCGTGGGAATGCCTTCTGAAGTGGAAAGGCCACCGTTGTCCGCAAAGAAAACTACTACAGTATTATCCGCTATGCCTTGATCCTTTATTTTGTCGAGTATTTTTCCTACTGCCATATCCATGGATTCTACCATGGCCGCATAAGTGGGATGATCTTGGGCCTTTCTATAGGTAAATGTTAGGTCTCCTTGGGTTTCTTCCGCAAATCTGTCTGCATCGGTCAGGCCCAATTTTTCTTTCTTTTTATTATATTTCTCAACCCTATCTGCAGGCGCATCAAAAGGAGCGTGTACTGAATACAGAGAAAAGTATAGCAAAAATGGGTCGTCTCCGTTTTGGTCTATGAAATTCACTGCTTCTTTCGCCAAGCGGTCCGTCATATATTCCCCTTTAGGACCATTTTCCAAATTGGGAATGTCCCATGGAGAAAAATATTTGTTCTTAATATATAGGCCGCCCCTAAAATGCCCAGCAACATTAACATCAAATCCTTGTTTATTAGGCCAAAACGTTTCTTCGCCTTCTACATTGTTAAGGTGCCATTTTCCCATAAAGGCGGTTTTATAGCCAGCCTCTTGGAGCAATTCTGGAAACAACACCTCCTCTAAAGGAAGGTTTCTTTTATATTCGGGATTTCCCGGACCTCCTATCCATTGGGTCAAGTCTATTCTTGCTGGATTTTTTCCCGTTAGAATTGAAGCCCTGGTGGGGGAGCAGATGGGCGATGCGGCGTAGGCCTGTGTAAAACGTATTCCTTCTTTGGCCAGTTGGTCTATATTGGGTGTTTCGTAAAAAGAACTGCCATTGGCAGAAATATCCATCCATCCCAGATCATCGACTAGGATAAACACAATATTGGGTTTTTTGTCTTGGGCTTGAATATTCAAGGAGATAAAAATTGCAAACAACAATAATAATCTTCTTATTGATTGGCGTGATATCATGGTTAATGGTGTTGATTTTTTTATAAGTAAGAGGGCTACTTTAATAAATTAGACGAATTTGGAAAGGTCTTACCCTATGTTATTGTTAGGGAAAGTTAAATTTAATGTGAATAAGGCTTTTTTCATTTTAAAGTCATATTATTTTTTTGTCAGTTCAGAGTTTCATACTTAAGAACCTAATTTATGGTTTTAGTAAATTGCCCTAAACTTTCGATAAAGGCAAACAATCTTGTTTATATTTTCCAAGTTCTAATTTGAGCAGCTTCATAATTAAGAGAGGTATAAGAGGCTTTTATTTGAATTGATTTTGTAATTGTTCAGTTAGAATAGCAACTTGCTCCTGAAGATCACCCTCGTCCGCTATATTGACGTTTTCCTGTGGGTCGCTAAAATGGTCGAATAGTTCATGGTCCAAAAATTCACCCTTCTTTTTTGAGGTTTTGTCCCAACTATACCATCTTATGTACCTATACTGATCTGTCCTTATGGAATAGCCCATGCGTTCTTGGTCCCTGGTTTCCTTAGGACCAAATCTTCCGAGTAGAAACTGACTAAAAGCAGCTGTTTTCCACTCTGTTTCTGGTTTGTCCAATAATGGGGTTAGGCTCTTACCTTGTAAATGGGCGGGAATGGGCAGTCCGGCCAATTCGCATAATGTGGGATAAATATCAACCAGTTCTGTAAGTGCCTTGCTTTTTTCGCCCTTGGCTTTAATTTTGGCACCGCCTATAATCATAGGTACATGGGCATCAATATCATAGTTGGACATTTTTCCCCAACCATTGTGTTCCCCCAGTTTCCATCCGTGGTCGCCCCAAAGTACTACAATGGTATTCTTTAAAAGGTCCAATCTCTTTAATTCATCCATAATTCTACCAATTTGCGCATCGGTATAAGATACACTGGCATAGTACCCATGTTTCACTTCCCGTTGCCTATCTATATCCCATGATTGTTCCGAAGGTTTGGGTAGATTGTGGTTATCGTCATAATATCTTAATTCCTGATCTCCATGTACGGTATAATATGGACTTCCCTTGGGTGGGTATTGGTTGTCGGCCAATGGTATGGAATCCCTTTGGTACAGGTCCCAATATTTCTTAGGGGCATTAAACGGCAGATGCGGTTTGTAATAGCCTACCGACATGAAAAACGGTTTTTTTTCTATGGCCAATTCCTGTAACCTATGAATGGCATAGGTAGTTTGTGCTCCGTCATAATAAGCGTCGTCATCTACATCGGCACTCTCAACGGAATTTGCTTTAAGGTACCAATGGCCCAATGGATCCAATCTATTTTTTCCTGCGGCGATCAACTTTTGTTTTTTCGCTTCTTGTATGTCCAAATTTAATTTGGAGGCGTATACCGCATCCGGATCAAAAGGGAACCCCTTTAAATGAGGTCTTTCTGTCCAGCTTATAGAATCTGGTATGTCATTATGGAAGGTCTTTCCCAAGCCGATGGTAGTATAGCCATTTTGTTTAAAATATTGTGGAAGAGTAACCACGTCTGGGAGTATATCCCTAAATTTAGTAGCCAGATCCCAAACTTGTATGGAGTCTGGGCGTAAGCCTGTTAACAAACTGGCTCTGGAAGGATTGCAGACCGCTTGTTGGCAATAGGTCCTAGTGAATACCACTCCTTCTTCCGCCAATCTATCAATATTAGGGGTTTTGATATAAGGGTTGCCATAACATCCCAGTTCCGGCCTTAAGTCGTCTACGGGTATAAAAAGAATATTGGGCGCAGCGTTCCCTGTCGTTACTATTTTTTCTTCACATGCATAAAAGATAGAGCAGAGCGCGGCTAGTCCTATAAGTGTTAAGTGAGTAATATGTTTCATTTCTATGTTGGGTAATTATGAATATTTCTTTTTGAAGAAGCTATAATTGTCCAATTGGCTTAAACGATTCACTTCTTTTTTTGACGATATATAAAATTGGTCTAATGGGCTTTTTAAATACTGTACCATCTTTTTGCCATACTTTATAAAATATGTTTTAAAAGTAGGCTAATATGGTGATTTGACAAATAAAATATGAAATTTTATATAAAATTTTAGAGTTGACCTATAATTAATTTAATTGACAATTAGTTTTAAAATACTGTTAATCAGATATTTATAAATATTGTTTAATTTAGCTTACATTTTAATTTTAGTGTGTTGTATATATTTTTCTATCTTTATAAAATTATTCCATCAAGATGAACTTTTGTATATTTTGATAATATTAATTTAGCATTAATAAGTGTTAAAAATGAGTATTTCGGAATTTACGGTAAGTTTTATTTGATAGTTGTTAAGCTATTGCAAGGTGGAATAGTGGAATATATGTTTCATTTATTGTGTAATTAATTTTAGAGTGAAAATATGGGTTTTAGGAACTCGATTGGTTTATTAACGGCAATGTTGGTCATTGTAGGTTGTTCGGAAGCGAAAAAGGAAATGGGCGATGTTAGTGTCAAACCCAATGTTATACTTATATATGCCGATGATTTGGGAAGGGGTCTACTTTCTGTTGAGGGGCAGCGCATTATTAAGACTCCTAATATAGATGGCTTGGCCAGTGAGGGTATGCGTTTTGAAAATGCTTATGGTGCCATGTTCTGTGCTCCGGCAAGGGCCAGTCTTATTACAGGCTATCACGATGCCCAAAAGGATAAGTGGAAAATAACTGCCGGGGGGTTGTACCTAAATATTTCCCGAGGCACCATGGATCAAGCGGAAATTGCACAGAAGCTGAACGATCAGTTGGGTGAAATTCCGGAAAATGAAGTGTTTTTGGCAGAAGTATTTAAGTCCTCAGGATATGTTACTGGTGAAGTTGGTAAACTGGAATATGGTTTTTCAACTACGGACAAGCAGATGAAAAGACATGGTTGGGATTACTATTACGGATTTTTGGACCATGTGCGTTGTCATGGGTTTTATCCACCTTTCTTGTTTGAGAACGGAAATTTGATCAATATTGAAGGCAATACCTTGGCGAACTGTGGCAAGACTATGGAAAAGGAAACGGAAAAAGCCTATGAAGAAAGATGGAATATGGAAGGAAAAACCACCTATTCCCAAGACCTTTTCTTGGAAAAAATATTGACTTTTATTAGAGGTAATAAGGATAAACCATTTTTTCTTTATCACCCCACCCAGTTGCCCCACGGTCCTGTGGCTATTCCCAAGGTCCACGAAGACTTTGTCAATGATGACAGGTTGACCCAAATAGAAAAGGAGTACGCATCCATGGTGAAAATGTTGGATGATCATGTGGGTATCATTATGAATGAGTTGAAGACTCTTGGGATTGATGATAATACCATGGTAGTCTTTACCTCTGATAATGGACATGAAATATATTATTCAGAGGAAGGCAGAATATTGAAACCGGTAAGGAATATGAAAACCGGGGAGTTTTTTGACGATGTAAATACCAAATATTACAGTGAATTGGCAGGAGATGTGTTTGATGGCAATGATGGTATGGCAGGAATTAAAAGAAGTAATTGGGAAGGTGGGGTTAGAGTGCCCTTAATTGCCAGATGGCCAGGTAAAATAAAACCAGGAACAACTTCGAATGCCTTGGTTTCCAATTATGACTTTATGGCTACTATGGCCGATTTGGTGGATTTTGAAATCCCCGAGAGCAAGGACGGGGTATCTTACCTTCCGGAGTTACTGGGGGAAAAAGGTCAGGAACACGATTATGTGGTGTATTCTTCTTTTTTAGGGCCGGCCATTGTATCCAAAGAAGGTTGGAAGCTACGGTATTTTGCAGCTGATGATATTTTTCAATTATACTATCTACCAGATGATTATAGGGAGGAGAAAAACCTTTATGAGGGTAATATGGAAATGGCTGAAAAGTTGAAAAAAATATTGATAGAAGAATGTGACGGCGATTTGAACAATGGATGGTTTAAAGTAAAAAGTAGTATTTTGCCGTATATAAGGTCTTGATCGTAGCGGTTAGTTTACATGAAGACCGATATAGTTGCTATAGGTTTTGTGCTTGAGGCGTATGGGATGAAGAAATAATTTTTTGTAATGAGATTTAAGGAACAAACCCCCGACGAATTCTTAATATCTGAATTAAAAAATAACAGAGAGGAGGCTTTTGATTGTATTTTTCGAAGGTACTACAAAGGTCTTTGTGCCTATGCCACCAATTATGTTTATGACCTGGACCAGGCACAAAGCCTTGTGCAGGATTGCTTCGTGAAGCTGTGGGCCAACCGCGATAGGGCGGATAGTATAGAAAGTTTACCGGCATATCTTTCACGCATGGTAAGGAATAGATGTATAGATCATATTAGACAGGTTAAGTCGTTGGAGAAGCTGCACGAAAAATTGGAAATGGAGGAGTTCGTAATCAATGCAGAGAATTCTTTGTTGTCCCGTGAGTTCGAGGAACTTCTTGTCAAGGCAATTTCCGCCCTGCCCAAAAAGAGTAAAATGGCCTTCGAGTACAGTAGGTTCGAGAATCTTACCTATAAGGAAATTGGGGTTAAAATGAACATTTCAAGTAAAGCTGTGGAAGCCCTTCTTAGTCGGGCCCTAAAACTGTTACGCAAAGATTTGCAACCTTATATTACTGCAGTTGTACTTGCTATTGTGGTTTGGATGTCAAAATTGTAACCAGATCAACTTACTTGGTTAAAAGTTTAAGATATGGCAGAGTATTGAATTTGTATCCATTTAGTGTTGGTAAATGGCAAAGCTTGTCTCATCTTCTTCCCTTCATAACGGCATTTTCTATCCTTTTTTTTAAATCTTTTCTATCTGTTTTCCTAGTACAATATTTATGTAATTTGAAAAAAAAAGTAGGGTTGGCAACATTTTTTTTTCATTGAGTAATGATGATGTAAATTTCTTGGAAATACGTCTTAAGCCTTGTTTTTATTGGGGTGGAATGGTTGGTGTGTCATTCCTTTCTTGATATTATCACTTCATACACAACATTAATTTAACTTTTTTTTTACATAAACGTAGGGTGTGCTGTGTTATGGCTCGTCATTTAATTGAACCATATCTGTAAAGCAATTGGAAAAGAAAGAAAAAAAGATTGAACGTATCATAGCCAAGTCTTTTAAAGGTGAGCTGGATTCTAAAGAACAGATTTTCTTGGATCAGTGGATTTCCTTGTCGCAAGAGAACAAAAAGAAATTTGGGATTTACGAAAAATTGTGGAAAAGATCTGGAGAGTTGTTGTTGTCCAATACAATAGATGTAGAGGCATCACTCCTAAAAACCAAAAAACGCATACCGGATTTTCGATTTAAAAGAAGAACCAGTTTTGGCAATCTTCGGGTTGCTGCAGCTATGATTCTTGCCATGGGTCTTGGATTCCTGTTCAATTACCTTCTTGGGGCAAACGATTTAATTGATGGTACATCCGGAACAGTTTACCAAGAGGTAAGGGCGTCCTATGGTACCCGTACCAAGATACTTTTGGCGGACGGAACCAATGTTTGGCTTAATTCAGGGAGTACACTTAAGTTCCCTGTTAGTTTTGATGATGCTGAGGAAAGGGTAGTGGAATTGAATGGCGAGGGGTATTTTGATGTGACCAAGAATGAATCAAAGCCATTTATTGTAAATACGTCCGGATTGGATGTAAAAGTGTACGGTACCTCCTTTAATGTTTCCGCTTATGAGGAATACGATTCCATGGAAGTTGCTCTAGTGGAAGGAAAAGTAAGTTTGGTGCAAGGTGCAAAGGGGAGCAGAAAGGAGTATATGGTTTTGAATCCCAATGATGTGGTGGAATGCAGTATAAGCGAGAAAAGATTATCCCGGATCAGTGATTCCAAGATGAGCAAATATACCGCATGGAAAGAAGGAAAAATAGTTTTTTATGGGGATCCAATAGATAAGGTTGTCAGTAGATTGGAAAAATGGTACAACGTGGATATTGAAATAAGTGACAAAGCTTTAGAGAATTACAGGTTTACAGCAACTTTTAATGATGAGTCCTTAGAGCAGGTCCTTAAACTTTTAAGTCTGTCCTCGCCAATGGAATATAAAATTGTTGCATCAGAAAAAATGAAAGATGATAGCTTCAGTAGGAGGCGGGTAATATTGTCGATTAAAAAATAAAAGCATTAACAACAACAACTCTAACAAAAACAACTTAAACTTTCTTGCCTATGATGAGATGATTGAAAAAAAACAGGAAAGTGTTGACGCACTTCCCTGTCTAAAATTTCCCTGAACTGAGAATTCAGGTAGTTAAATAGTATCAATTTAATACCAATCCAAAATTATGAAAAAAAAGTTAATGGTAGGGAAAGCCTTTAAGGTGTTTCCGCCTTCCAAAATGTTCCTCATTATGAAATTATTTGTACTAATTATTTGTTTGTCGTCATTCGCAGCAATTCCTGCCTCCAGTTATTCGCAGGATACAAAGCTTTCACTTAGTGTAGCGAATACTTCCATTAAACAAGTGTTGACGGAAATAGAAGAAAACAGTGAGTTTTACTTCGTGTACAACAATAACTTGGTCAATGTTGAAAGAAAAGTAAGTCTTGACGTAAATAAATGGAAGATTTCTAAAATCCTGGATGCGATTTTTGAAAATGATGAAGTTGTATTTTCCCTTATGGATAGGCAGATCATAATTTCTCCGAAGAGCATGGCAGGTGTAAAGAATGCTGATCAGAATATCGTAGAAGGTGTTGTTGTGGATGAATTTGATGTTCCTTTGCCAGGGGTTTCTGTAGTCGTAAAAGGTACAAGTACAGGAGTGGTCACTGATTTTGATGGAAACTATTCTATTTCTGCTGCTACCAATGACGTCTTGGTTTTCTCATACTTAGGAATGAAAACCCTAGAAGTTACGGTGACAGGAGGCTCTTTGAATGTTAGCATGGAATCGGATATTATTGGTTTGGAAGAATTTGTGGCCATTGGGTATGGTGTTGCCAAGAAAAGTGATCTAACCGGAGCTGTTACTAGTGTTGATGTGGAAAGAATGGCGGAAGTTCCCAATGTTTCTATTTTGTCTGCCATGCAAGGTTCTGTTGCAGGATTGAATATCGGCGCCACAGATGCAGCCGGTGAAGATCCAACTATCTCTATTAGGGGTCAGAATTCGCTTTCTAGCGGTGCCGCAGCAAATCAGCCTCTAATTGTAGTGGATGGAATAATATATAGGGGGAATCTTGTTGATTTGAACAAGGCCGATATTGAATCGGTAGATGTTTTAAAGGATGCCAGTTCTGCTGCCATCTATGGTTCACAGGCGGCCAACGGTGTTATTATTATTACCACTAAAAAAGGTAAGGTTATTAGTAAGCCCAAGATTAATTATTCTGCTAGTTACACGGTTCAAACGCCTACCAATACGGCTTTGGAGCCAATGGGTGCGGCCGAGTTGAAAGAATTTTTACCTGATGCTTATTGGGAAAATGGTTCTAGAACGGCTGAGTCAGGGTATTTGGATTCAGATCCTACATTTGATATTACCAAATTCTTTCCTACAAATGATATGATAGAGGGCTATAATAATGGTACGGATAATAGTATATACGATATACTTACTGGCGATGGCTATATCAATAATCATAATCTTAGTGTTACCGGTAGGTCTGAGAATTTTGGATATTTCTTTTCAGGAGGTTTAACGGATGTTCAGGGTTTTGTAATAAACGATACCTATAAGAAGGTAAATTATCGTATGAACTTGGATGCTACTATCAATGATTGGTTAAAGGTAGGTACTGAAACATTTGTTACCACTAGTGACTATGATGGTGAAACCCCGCGTATAGCTACTGCGTCTTTGGTAATGCCATGGACACCATTGTATGAAGATGATGGGGTTACCCCTAGGCAAATACTTCAGGCTACATGGACCAATCCTTTGTTGGATCTTGAAGCTGATGATGAGGAAAAGCATTTAAACCTTTTTGCCAATATACATGCGGACGTTAAATTGCCGATAGATGGTTTAAACTATAGAATAAACTTTTCGCAAAATTATAGAACGGTTAATCATAACAATTTTGACCCAACAGACGCAAATTTCACGGGTTATGGTTATAAAAATGCGGCAACTTATTATGATTGGACAGTGGATAATATTTTAAGTTACAACAAGACTTTTAATAGGGTGCACAGTATAAGCGCTACTCTTCTTTATGGTGTGGAAGAGCGCAATTACTCTTTTACCAATGTGAATGCACAAAATTTTACCAACGATATATTAGGGTATAATTCCTTAGAGGCCGGTGATGCAAGTTTGTACGGAGTTAATACAGGTGCGGAAAAGGAAACGAGTTTATATACCATGGGACGTTTGCAGTATAACTACGACAGCAAATATTTGTTGACGGGTACCATTAGAAGAGATGGCTTCTCTGGTTTTGGTACTGAGGATAAAA
The DNA here is from genome assembly GCF_900129275.1 of Arenibacter palladensis. GTDB lineage: Bacteria > Bacteroidota > Bacteroidia > Flavobacteriales > Flavobacteriaceae > Arenibacter > Arenibacter palladensis. The sequence goes on from NZ_FQUX01000007.1 coordinate 103,195, forward strand.
TTGGTGTCTTTCCATCCATGGCTTTTGGCTGGGTGGTTAGCGAGGAGAACTTTTTCAATAAAGATTCCAAACTGTTGAATTATTTGAAGCTTAGGGGTTCCTATGGTACTACAGGCCGTAGGGGTGTAGGTAGGTATGATACCCAGGCAGTTGTAAATGCAACGGTAGATGGTAATTATGGTTATGTTTTTGGAGACGGAGGATCAACTACCATTACACAGACAATCTCGTCTTTGGCCAATAATGAATTGGGTTGGGAAACCACGACAGGATTAAATCTTGGTGCCGATTTTGCCTTTTTTAATTCAAGGCTTACCGGTAATGTGGAATATTATAAGAACTCCACAAAGGATATCCTTTATGCCATTGATTTGCCTACTACTTCTGGTTTTAGCAGTATCAATACCAATATTGGTGAAGTTAAAAACTATGGACTTGAATTTTCTTTGACCAGTAAATGGATCAACAATAAGGATTTGAAATGGGAAACTACATTTAATTATTCCAGAAACAGAAATGAAATTGTATCAGTTTTGGGGATAGATAATGATGGTGATGGGATAGAAGATGATCTTACTTCAGATCAGTTGTTCATAGGGGAGCCTACGAATGTTATTTATGATTATGAGATTATGGGAATGTGGCAATTGGCCGATGAAGAGGCTGGGGATATTCCCAATGGTTTCTTTCCTGGTACCTATAAGATTGCCGATTTAAATGATGATGGAGCTTATTCGTCCCTTGATGACAGAAAGATTTTGGGATATAGTGATCCTGGTTACCGTTTTGGTATCGCCAATACGGTTCGTTACAAGAATTTTAGTTTATACGCCTTTATCAATTCCATTCAAGGAGGAAAGGATTACTATTATGGAACCGATGCCTTGATTTTTGGTTCGGCAAACACGGTTCTAGAACGATTCGACTCCCAGAATTTTCCAACAGGAGCTTGGGATTATTGGATGCCAGAGAATCCGGATGCCAGGTTTAGAAGGTTGGATGTTGCCGCATCCTACGAGCCTAACAGATATATGCAGAGAAATTTTGTGCGTATCCAGGATGTTTCCCTATCATATGATGTTGACAAGAAGGTTCTTGAAAAACTTGGGTTTAGTAGCTTAAGACTATTCGTAAGTGGAAAAAACTTGCATACGTTTACAAAATGGCGCGGTTGGGATCCAGAGGTAGGGTCAACCTATACTTGGGGATATAGTCCTGTAATGGCAAATTATTCACTAGGTCTAAATGTTGAATTTTAAAAGAGATAATCATGAAAAAAAATAGATATACAATAGTTTTTATTTTCCTATTCCTTAGTTTCTTTTCTTGTAAGGAAGAAGAATGGTTGGAAGAAGATGTTTTGGACTTTTACAGTGCGGATAATTCTTATCAGACTTTTGATCAGTTCAATCAAGCGGTGGCAAGTTTGTATAATCTGACCGATTTGTATAATGTCTGGGCGGCGTTGTACGGTCCATTTGTTTGGAATTTTTCAACGGATATGGCATATGCGGCCACTGCGGCTACAGCAGGCCTTAACTCGTACTCAGCTTCCCTTACCCCGGAAAACACGTATGTAATAAACATTTGGACGCGTTATTATTCAATCATTTTTAATGCCAATGTTGTTTTGGGAAGAATTGATGGAGAGAACACTCAGTTCGATACAGAAGAGCAACGTACCATACTAAAGGCAGAAGCAAGTTTTCTTAGAGCCTTTTCCTATAGGAATTTGGCTAATTTATATGGAGGTGTGCCCCTTGTATTGGAAGAGACTACCGAAGCTAAAAGAGATTATGTTAGGGCTAGCCTCGATGAGGTGTATGCCCAAATTATAAGTGATTTGGAATATGCCGCTGCAAACTTACCTGATGTTGGTGATTTGTGGGAGGAAGGTAGATTGACCAATGCTGCTGCATACCACCTCTTAACGGAATTATATATCAATACGGGTGAGTATGATAAGGCCATTGCCAGTGCTACTGCGGTTATAGATAACCCGGACTATGCCTTGATGACTTCCCGATTCGGAAGCAAAATAAGTTGGGAAGGTGACGTATATGGTGACCTTTTTAGAAGAGGTAACCAAAACCGTAATTCAGGAAACACCGAAGGTATTTGGGTGGCGCAGTACGAATACAATGTTACCGGTGGTGGCCGTGGTAGTATTTTGACCCAATATCTTTGTCCTGGATATTATAACTTGACTGGATTAGATGGAAAGCCGCTATTTTTTGCTCCTACAAACCAGAATGGGGGTAGGGGAATAGGATGGTTTGTCCCATCAGATTATGTGTTAGAGGAAATATGGGAGAGTGATCCCAATGATATGCGTAATTCTGAATACAATATTATTCGGGACCTGGTGGCCGATAATCCCGAGTCTGCATATTACGGGAAAAATATAGTTGCTGACAATGCATTTGATCAGAGCGGAAATACAATATACAATAGGTATTGGAATGCCATTTTTGCCAAAGCAACCCCTATCAACGATTTTCCAGATGAGGTATTCGTTGATTTCGAAACAGGTGAGGTAACAAGAAATGCATCCCAAACCTTTAGGGATCATTATAACATCCGTTTGGCAGAAACCTATCTTTTAAGGGCGGAAGCCTACCTAAACAAAGGGGACCTGGCCAATGCTGCCTCGGATATTAATGTAATTAGAGCAAGAGCTAATGCCACGCCAGTTGAAGAAGGTGATGTTGATATTGACTATATTCTCGACGAAAGGGCTAGGGAATTAACTTGGGAAGAATCTAGAGTAATGACCTTGAATAGATTGGGATTAATAGATGAAAGAAGAACTTTACATCATCCCTTTAACAATGGTAAGTACGAAAGTTACCCTATCGAGGATTACCATAACCTATGGCCAATACCTAACCGTGAAATCGAAAGAAATACGGGAGCAGTATTGGAGCAGAATCCAGGTTATTAATTTTAGTATAATAAGCTGATAATATTAGTAAATTATTAATAAAAAGGGGTGAGTTCGTTAGAATTTCACCCCTTTTTAAATAAAGGTTACAAATTCTTTTGTTACTAAATAAAGTAGGGATAATTTAGAGCCTTGATCTTTAAGGAGTCAATTAAGAAGTAATATCAAAACGTAGCAAATCTAACGATGAAACAATTTAAACAGAGGAATTTTTTTAAGGACATTTTATTTACTTTAGGTCTGTCCCTATTGGCACTTAATTTTTACAGTTGTAATAGTGCGGATGCCCAGACAAAAGCACCAAGGGAAAAAATTAAGTTCGATTTTGATTGGAAATTTACTAAGGGCGATTTTCCAGAAGCGGCAGAATTAACTTTCAACGATAGTCAATGGGAGTCCGTAGATGTGCCTCATGATTGGAGTATAGCAGGGCCTTTTTTAAAGGAAAATCCAGCAGGGAATGTAGGGGCATATGCTCCTGGAGGCATTGGATGGTATAGAAAAAATTTCACTTTGGACAAATCCGATAAGGATTCCAAGGTCACTATTGAGTTTGGAGGTGTATACATGAACAGTGAGGTATGGATAAATGGAAATTATTTGGGAAAGAGACCTTATGGTTATATTAGTTTTAATTACGACTTGACTCCCTATCTAAATTTCGGGGGAGAAAATGTACTATCCGTAAGGGTGGACAATTCCAAGGAACCCAGTGCAAGATGGTTTACCGGTTCCGGTATCTACAGACATGTTTGGCTGGTGAAAACCAATAAGCTTCATATTGATAGATATGGGGTGTATGTAACAACTTCTTCCATTACCGAGGACAACGCCGCGGTAGAGATAAATACGCAGGTTCTAAATGGATTGGAAGATTCCAAGGAATTTACCTTGGTCAATAAAGTATACGATGCCAATAATCAACTGGTAGCCGAGCACCAATCCCAAGCTAAGGTCTTAGGGAACGAGGAACAGAAAATCCTTCAGAAATTAACGGTAAGCAATCCCAATTTATGGTCCCCGGAGAATCCATATCTATACACTCTAAAAACTGAGGTTAGGCTCAATGATGAGGTAGTGGACGAGGTGTCTACCAATATGGGGATACGCAGTATTAAGTTTACAGCGGATAATGGTTTTTTCCTAAACGGAGAAAATATTAAATTAAAAGGAGTTAACAACCATAGTGATTTGGGGGCCTTAGGTGCCGCAATGAACGATAAGGTTTTGGAAAGAAGACTTAAAATATTAAAGGAAATGGGGTGCAACGCCATCCGCACCGCGCATAACCCTCCTAGTACAGTGTTGTTGGATTTATGTGATAAAATGGGTTTTATGGTTATGGACGAGGCCTTTGATGAATGGATAGAATCCTGGCCGTTCGGAAATAAAAAGAAAGAAGGTAAGGCTGAGTTTGGATATCACCTATATTTTGATGAATGGGCAGAAAAGGACCTTACAGAATTAATTAGAAGGGATCGTAACCACCCGTCCATTGTACTATGGAGTGTGGGGAACGAAATACCCGATGCCTGCTTTGAAGAAGGAACGGAACGTTTGAAGGTACTTATGGATGTGGTTAGGCGTGAAGATGCTACAAGGCCCATCACTTGCGGTATTACACACATGCATTTGGCCAACGAGAGTGGATTTGCCAGTCTTTTGGATGTTACAGGTTACAATGGAGGCGGGGGTTCAGCTTTTATGTATGAAAAAGACAAGGAAACCTACCCTGAAAGAAAATTTGTAGCCACCGAGGTACCACATACTTTCCAGACACGTGGTGTTTACCAAAGTAAATCATGGGTCCGTGGAAAAAATCCATTGGGTGGTATCATGGAAGTTCCAGACCTAACAGAGGAGGAAGTATTTGGTGAAATCAGTAAATATTACAGTTCTTCCTACGATAATTCCATGGTGCGTATTTCTGCTAGGGATTCATGGAGACGTACTAGGGATTTTCCATATATGGCCGGGGAATTTAGATGGACAGGTTTCGATTATTTAGGGGAGTCCATGTTTGGATGGCCTGCGAAACTTTGGAATTTTGGTATAATAGATATGTGTGGATTTCCTAAGGATACCTATTATTTCTATCAAAGTCAATGGACCGAGGAGCCCATGGTACACATTCTTCCCCATTGGAATTGGGAGGGTAAGGAAGGTGTAGAAATTCCTGTTGTGGCCTACTCCAATTGCGATAGTGTTGAATTGATTCTTAATGGCAAGTCGCTTGGCAAAAAGGAAATGGGAGGTCTTATGGATTTAATGTGGAAAGTTCCCTATGAAGCGGGAACCATAATAGCTAAGGGTTTTAAAGATGGTAAGATGGTTTGTGAGAAAGTAATCACTACCGCTGGTGCCCCTGCTAGAATAGAATTGTTGGCAGATACCAAAGTCATTGATGCCAACGGACAGGATGTGGTACATGTAGAGGTGAATATTTTGGACGCCAACAATAATTTTGTTCCGGACGCTTCCAATCAGATCAAATTCACGGTAGAAGGAGAGGCAACCATTTTAGCCGTGGATAACGGAGATCCAAAAAGTGAGGAAAGTTTTGTGGGCGATACTAGAAAGGCCTTTAACGGAAAATGTATCATCATTGTAAAGGCCACAAAAAAGGGTGGACCAATTACCATAACGGCCGAAGGAGAAGGCTTGGAAGGAGCCAAAGTAGTGGCGAAATCAATTTAGTTGCATGTTCACAAAAAAAAGGTTAGATGAAAGAAGCTTTTCAATTTCAAAGTAGAATGAAAAACAGATCAGGTATAAAGAGGAAAAGTACCGCTAATATCAAGGCAATGGCCGTATGCTTTAGTTTAATTTTCTTTTTCCAGTACAACGCTATGGCCCAGACGTCCAATCCGGGAACCGGGAGTGGCGTGGAGGATAACAATAAATTATGGTATCTAGAGCCGGCCTCCGATTGGATGGAAGCACTTCCTATTGGCAACGGCAAAATTGGAGCCATGGTTTTTGGGGGTGTTGAACAGGAAAAACTTCAACTCAATGAGGAGTCGGTTTGGGCCGGTCCACCAATACCCGAAAATAGGGTAGGGGCATATAAGTCCATTGAAAAGGCCAGGGAATTAATTTTTCAGGGCGATTATGCCGAATCGGATAAACTGGTTCAGGACGATGTTATGGGGCCGCGAATAGCCCCTAGAAGCTATCAGCCATTGGGTGATTTGATCCTTGATTTTAAATTGCAAGGTGTTCCTTCAAATTATAGGAGGGAATTGGATATCAATAATGCCATTGCAAAAACAAGTTTTGCGGTAAACGGTGTAAATTATACGAGGGAATATTTTAGTAGTGCCATAGATGATGCCATAGTGGTGGTGTTGACCGCGGACAAGCGTAATTCCATTTCTTTGGAATTGAAAATGCAGCGCGAGGCAGATTTTGAAGTGGCCAACGTAGGTAAGAACAGATTAAAAATGTGGGGACAGGCCAGTCAGAAAGGCAAGCATTTGGGAGTGAAGTATGAAACCCAAATGATGGCTATGCCTAAAGGGGGCGACATAAAATCCGGGAATGGTACTATTTCTATCAGTAATGCCAACTCTGTAGTGCTCTTTATTGCGGCTGCAACGGATTATAATGCAGCAGCGCCTTTTTCCCCATTGACCCAAAATTTAAGTACTGTATGCGCTACTAAATTGAAGAAGGCGGCAAAAAGGTCCCTCAATAAATTGAAAGAAGATCATATTGCCGATTATCAAAAATATTTCAACAGGGTTGCCTTGGATCTAGGGGGCTTGAAGGAATCTGCTAGACCTACCAACGAACGCCTGGAAGCCATTGCCAAAGGGGAAGATGATCCTGCTTTAATGGCCTTGTATTTTCAATATGGCCGTTATTTGCTGATTTCCTCCTCCAGGCCTGGAAGTTTGCCTGCTAATTTGCAAGGTATTTGGAACGATCATTTGGCTGCACCTTGGAATAGTGACTACCACACCAATATAAATATGCAGATGAATTATTGGCCTGCCGAGGTGACCAATCTTTCGGAGTGCCATGAGCCTTTTTTCGATTTTATAGAAAGCTTGGTTCCCGCGGGACAGAAGACAGCCAAGGAGGTATATAACAGTGATGGCTTTGTGGTACATCATACCACAGATGTATGGCATTGGACCTCGCCCATTGGAAAGGTGCAATACGGAATGTGGCCAATGGGCGGTGCCTGGTGTACGCGTCACTTTATGGAGCACTATAATTTTAACGGGGATAGGGCATTTCTAAAAGGTCATGCGTACCCCATTATGAAAGAGTCGGCTAAGTTTCTTTTGGATTGGTTAATTAAGGACCCACGCTCTGGTAAGCTGGTATCAGGTCCTTCCACGTCTCCGGAGAATAAATTCTATACTCCAAAGGAACCAGAAGTATTTGCCAATTTGGACATGGGCAATGCCATGGATCAGGAAATAATCTGGGACAATTTCACCAATGTGCTGGAAGCGGCTGAGATTCTTAAAATAGAGGATGAATTTGTGGCAAGGGTTAAGGAGGCGCTAGCCAATCTTTCCCTGCCAAAAATTGGATCGGACGGTCGTTTAATGGAATGGTCCCAAGAGTTTGAAGAAGTGGACAAGGGACATCGTCATTTGAGTCATTTGTACGGTCTTTATCCGGGAAATCAATTTACAGAGAACAAGACTCCATATTATATAGATGCCATAAACAGGAGTATAGAATACCGTCTTTCCAATGGCGGAGGGCATACTGGATGGAGTAGGGCATGGATCATCAATTTTTATGCACGCCTGGGCAATTCCGAAAAGGCCTATGAAAATATCAAGGCGCTTCTGGCTAAATCTACAGCCAAGAATTTGTTCGATTACCACCCTCCATTTCAGATAGATGGAAATTTTGGCGGAACCGCTGGTATAGCGGAGACTTTGATGCAGAGTCATGAAACCGATGAAAGTGGTGTCACGATCATTAGTCTTTTGCCTGCTTTGCCATCGGAATGGCCAACAGGGAGTGTTTCCGGATTAAAGGCCAGGGGAGGTTTTGAAGTGGATGTGGTATGGAGAAACGGGGCATTGGAGTCCGTATCTATAATGTCCAAAGAAGACAAAAAGTGTAAGTTGCAAATTGCGGATGTTACCATGAGCGTTGAGGTGTCCGCTGGAAGTAAGCAAACAATAACAGAATTTAGATGATATATACTAAAATGAAAGACCAAAAAATTGGTGCGCTCATTGCTGTTTTTCTACTTTTTAGTTTGGTGGGATGCAAGGTGAAGGAAAAAGTGGCTGAAAACAATAAAATGGTTTTGTGGTATCAGTCACCAGCTAAAAAGTGGACAGATGCCTTTCCTTTGGGTAATGGCAAGTTGGGAGCCATGTGTTTTGGAGGTGCCGATGTGGAACGTTTTCAGCTTAACGAAAAAACGCTGTGGGCAGGAATACCCAGCAATCCTTATGCCCAAGATTACAACGCCAAGCTGAAAAAAGTCCAGAGTTTGATTTTGGAAGGAAAGATCAAGGAGGCCAATAAATATGGAGTTGAAAACATGACTGCTGCACCTGCCTCCTTTAGATCCTATGAACCTTTGGCCGATTTATTGATATCCTTTGATAATAGGGATTCTGTACAAAATTATAAGCGGGAATTGGATTTGTCGCAGGGCATACATAGGGTAACCTATAGTGTCATGGGCTCCAAAATAATTAGTGAATCCTTTATTTCTGCGGTGGATAATGCCTTGTACGCACGGATAGCTACTAAGGGTACGGACAAGATTAACTGTAGTATCGGATTGGAACGTGCAAAAGACGCCATCATTAAGGCGCTTCCCAATGGCTTGTTACAGATGGATGGCCAGATAGTGGACATTGAAGCACCAATGGCCAGGGATGAAAATGCTGGTGGATCAGGAGCAGGAGGAGAGCATATGCGTTTTGCTGCACGACTGAAAACTGAAGTCACAGGAGGGAGCATTACAGCCTTGGAAGACAGGTTGGTTGTGAAAGAAGCGGACGAGCTTATAATTAAGTTAACTGCCGCTACTGATTATAATTTGTCCAAATTAAATTTTGACAGCACTATAGACCCAGCGGTTTTGGCCAATGAAAATCTAAATAAGGTTATAGCTACCTCATGGTCGGCATCCAAACAGGCTCATGTGGAAGACCATAGAAATTTGTTTGAGCGGGTGGAACTTGATTTTGGGAATTCTCCAAAAGATTCCCTACCTACAGATCAGCGATTATTGGCGTACAAGCAGGAAGGGCAAGATCCGGGCTTGGAGGCACAATTGTTTCAATTTGGAAGATATCTTTTGATGGGCAGTTCACGTGCCGATGCCGTTCTTCCAGCAAACCTACAAGGGATATGGAGTGAAAGAATGTGGGCACCTTGGGAAGCAGATTACCATTTAAATGTGAATTTACAGATGAATTATTGGCCAGCGGATGTTACCAATATTCCGGAGACATTGGATCCCCTGGTAAATTGGTTTGAGCTGATAGCCGAAACCAGTAAGCCCTTGGCAAAAGAAATGTATGGTTCGGACGGATGGTTTTCACATCATGCCTCAAATCCGTTCGGGCGGGTAACTCCATCTGCTTCTTCCTTCGATTCCCAATTTAACAATGGAGTTTTGGATGCACTTCCCGGGGCTTGGATGACAATGAATTTATGGGATCACTACGAGTTTAGTCAGGACAAGGTGTTTCTAAAGGAAAGGCTTTACCCATTGTTATCTGGAGCTAGCGAATTTATACTGGATGTATTGGTAGCCGATTCCGAAGGGGTGCTACATTTTATGCCGTCCTCCTCTCCGGAAAATCAATATAGGGACATTGCGACTGGGGAAATGATGCGAATTACTTCCACATCTACCTATCACTTGACCATCATCAAAGCGGTTTTTAAAGCGACTTTGGAGGCCGGTTCCATCTTGGGTGTGGGTAACGAACAGCGGGAACGTATTCTTGCAGCTGAAGCTGCCTTGCCGAAAATACCTATTGATTCCAATAACGGTAGGATAATGGAATGGCGTCAGCCATTGGAAGAAAAGGAACCTGGACACAGACATCTTTCCCATTTATTAGGCCTACATCCTTTTACACTGATAACCAATGAAACCCCGGAACTTTACGAGGCGGCCAGTGAGAGTTTGGCATGGAGGGAGAAAAACGGTCATGGAGGAATGGGATGGGCCTATGCCCATGCATTGCTGATGCATGCAAGATTATTGGAAGCGGAGAAAGCACATAAGAGTGTTGTAACCTTGCTTTCCAAGGGCAATAAGTCCAGTTTGATGAATACGATAGGGCCTTTTCAAATAGATGGTAATTTGGGAGCTGTTGCCGGTATTGCCGAAATGTTGATTCAAAGCCATACGAAAGATGAAAATGGCAACTATGTAATTCACCTATTGCCCGCGATTCCCGAAGCTTGGTCCAATGGAAAGGTTTCCGGCTTAAAAGCTAGAGGGAATTTTGAGGTAGATATGGAGTGGAGCAATGGTACATTGACCTCTGTATTGTTGTATTCAAAGAATGGAGGCTCTTGCAGTGTAAAAGCGGGGGATGATTTGATGAAGGTAACATTGAAAGCGGGAGAGAAAAAGGAATTGACCTTCGAAACCATAAGTAATTAGTGGGATGTGTGTTTTAAAAGTCTTGGAAAGGGCTTTCTTAAAAGTGTTTAAACAAAAAAGGGACTGTCCGTAGTGACAGTCCCTTTTTTTATTTTGCTTCTTTTACCTCTAGGTTCAGGGTATTTCCTTCCTCGTCAATGGTCTCGAAGGTAATCTGTGCCATTTTTCCGTTTTCCGGTGGAGCAACCTTCACAAAGATAAAGCCACCTGTAGGCTCTTCCTGAATATAAGGTTGTTTTATTAATCCTAAGGGGTCTGTAGAATTGGGGTCACCAGGTTTTCTTCCAGGTCTGGAGTTCTGTCCATTTATGGAACCCGTGCCAAATTCTTCAAAACCAGCCGGGTGTATGGTATGATATTGCCAATGACGATCACCAGTTATGATATAAAAATTCTTATCTAGATTATTTTTCTTCAGCCAATAGAAAAAGGCATCACGTTCGTTTTGAAAACCACCATAACTAACATGGTTATCGTGTTTGGAGGCATCATCCGGCCCAACAAGTGGGGAGGCCACAATAAACAGCTTAAAGGTAGCCTCGCTAGCCAATAACGACTGCTTTATCCACTCTAGTTGTTCCTTGCCCCAGATAGATTTGTGGGGGCCATCGGGTTTGTCATTGGCATCTCTGTAATCCCTCCCTTCGGGCATCCAGATCTGGAGGTGTTTGTTAACTTGTCGGGTACGGAAAGTAACTGGGTTTTCATCTGCAGGATCAGCAATTGGCGCTTGTTCCAAAAAAGTGGCCCTGGCGGTCTGTGGGGAAGGCGCTATGCCATTCTCTACATTATCGCTATCATTATATCTGTATTCGTGGTCATCCTTCATTAAATAGACGGGTACCTGGCGCAAAAAATGCTCCATACGGGGCATACCCATTTGTCGGTGCCATTTGGATCTCAATTCAGGAAGTGTTTTGGCGATTCCTTTATTAGGGTAATCATAATAGACTGTATCACCTGTTTGTACCCAGAAGGCCGGTTTAAGGCTTTTCATGACCTCCAAGGCAGGATATCCAAGTTTTCTGTCTTCGCCCTCAGCGGCCCTACTCTTACTACCGGCTCTTTGCAAACCTCCTCCCAAGAAGAATTTGCCCAGATTTAGGCATGAAGTAACTACAAAGGAGGTCGGTTTTTCCGAATCCAAGGGCTGGAGGGTACTAAATTCACTTACAGGTCCTTTTTTGGTACGGGAGGTAGTGGGGCCGTAATGTACACGAACATAATATTGGGTATCTGCCTTAAGTCCGTTGATCCGATACTTAATTATAAAATCCCGATCCGGAGTAGCTTGTAGCCATGGTGATACTTCCGAATTCTTGAACTTGGGATTATCGGCTATTTCAAATTTGGCCGTTCCCTCTACACCGGCAATATCGAAGGCCAAAAGCGCCTCTGCAGTATCAAATCCATTTTCGGGCATCTCATTGGTAGTGGTTAATCTAGTCTGCAAAATGGCAGAGGTTTGGGTAACTTCCCCTATCATTTGTGGAAAACTGTAGATTGTGGTTTTGGAATCCATAAATTCCCAGGAGGGCTTAAACGACAAGGCGGTGACTCCAGCCCCTGATAATTTTATAAAATTTCGACGTTGCATTCGTTTTTATTTAATTGGGTGGATGGTATTCCACCAGTAATTTTCTTTTGATTAAAAGGTTGGCCAAGAAGGGGAAACATTTTGGAGCAATGATAAAGGCAACTTAATTCATATTCTCCCAAATGGGACCTTCATCCCTTATTTCAATCCATTGTTTCAACATTAAAGGCCTTATCATATCTACTAATTGCGGTTTTATTGAAGCTAGGTCGTTTCTTTGTTCCGGATCGTTGGACAGGTCGTAAAGTTCAAATTTTACGGGAACGGAAGACTTCATCCAGTCCATTAAAGTCTCATTTTCCAATTTTTCGGGAAACCAACCCAGCAGGGTGTAATCGTTATAACGCATTGCCATATGTGGCATTCTAAAATAGGTGTCCTCGTGGGTGGGAAATACCCATAAATAGGGTTTGTTCCTAGCTGTTTTTTTACCTAAAAACGCCGGTAAGGCATCAGTACCGTCCAAGATATTGTTTTTTGGTGTTTCAAGCTCGGCCAAGGTGGCTATGGTAATCATGAAATCCGTGGCCACGACCAATTCATCACTTGTGGTTCCGGCTGAAATTTTACCAGGAAAACGTACTATACCGGGAACCCTATGGCCTCCTTCATAAGGATATCTTTTCATACCTCTGAAGTTACCCGGGGTTCCAAAACAAAAGTCCCTAGTGGGCGCCTCCCATTCCCCTTTAGACTCCTCAAGGTTTACCGGATGTTCCGGACCGTTGTCACTGGTGAAAATAACCATAGTGTTGTCCTTCAGGTTTTCCTGATCTACCGTTTTCATTAAATTGGCAAAGGCATTATCCAATTGTGAAATGGTACCGTAATACTCCTTTTTGTTTTGACTTATATCGTACTCTGTTCTAGCTATACCTCCGTAATTAATTGCGTGTTCCAAAGAATCAACGGTACTATTGTTATATTTTTCACTGTATTCTTCCGGAGGCGACAAGGGCGCATGTGGCTCGTGTGTAGAGACAATGAGAAGGAAAGGTTTGTTCTTGTCCCTTTTATTGGTGAGCCAGTCTGTAGCCTCCTTGGTTAGTACGTCACAATACCATCCATCAACCTCACCTACCGCGTCTCCGTTTCTAATGAACTTTGTAAAATTTTTAGGTCCCTCATAAGCGTTATGGGTTGAGGCAAACCAATAATCAAAGCCTTGGTCCCCGGGATGGGGTTCTTTGATCTTTTCTGATTTTTCCAATTTTGATAAATGCCATTTTCCCATAAAGGCTGTCTCATATCCTCCGGATTTTAGCATTTCTGCAATGGTGGTTTCGCTATCCCTTAGATGGGCGCCCCTGTAACCCTGTAAGTAATAAATTCCACTTCTATATGGGTGTCTACCTGTTAAAAGCCCTGCTCTGGATGGGGAGCAAACAGTTCCGGCAGAATGGCAATCGGTAAGCAAAACCCCTTCCGAGGCAAACTTATCTATTGCAGGGGTCTGGATTATGGGATTGCCATAGCATCCCAAATCCCCATAACCCATATCATCGGTCAAATAAATAATGATATTGGGTTTTGAAGCTTTTTCTGTAGAAGTATGTTCATTTTTAGATTTGCAACCCATAAGTACGGTTGCACATAGAAATATGCCGCTAATTAATTTTATCCTTTTCATCATCAATTTGTGGGGGTTCTGCATAACGGTTATTCTGTAAACTTTACTTGGACTTTCCCCAATCAGGACCTTCATCCCTTATGTCTTTCCATTGTTCCAATAACAAAGGTTTTAACTGGTTTATTATTTCAGGCTTTGATTCGGCCAAATTGTTTTTTTGTTCGGGATCGGTTGATAGATCATAGAGTGCAAATTTTTCCGGGACGGAGGACTTCATCCATTCAATGAGGTTGCTTCCGTTCTTGTTTTCAGGGAACCATCCTAAAAAGGAATAATCGTTATAGCGCATGGCCATATGCGGCATTCTAAAGTAGGTGTCCTCATGGGTTGGAAAAAGAAACAGGTATGGTTTGTTACGCTCCGTTTTTTTGCCAAGGAATGCAGGAAAGGCATCAATGGCATCCATAGTGATATTACTAGGAGTGTCTACATTGGCAAGTTTGGTAGCGGTAGTGATAAAATCTGTTCCTACAACAAATTCATTACTGCTGGTTCCTGCCGGTATTTTGCCTGGGAATCGTACTATTCCGGGAACCCTGTGCCCACCTTCATAAGGATATCTTTTCATACCCTTAAATATGCCAGGAGTTCCAAAAGACATATCGCGAATGGGGTCTTCCCATTCCCCTTTTGATTCTTCCAAGTTTACGGGATGTTCAGGACCGTTATCACTTGTAAAAATAACCATGGTATTGTTGGCCAAATTTTCTTTATCAACCGTTTTCATTAAATTACCGAACGCCTCATCCAACTGGGACACGGTGCCGTAATACTCCTTTTTGTTTTGGGTAATATCATATTCAGGTCTTGCAACGCCTCCGTAACGAATAGATTTTTCCAGGCTATCCACTTTGGCATTATCGTACATTTTGCTGTATTTTTCCGGAGGAGCAATAGGCGTGTGGGGTTCGTGGGTAGAGACAACAAGTAGAAACGGTTTGGATTTGTCCCTGATGTTGGTAAGCCAGTTTGTGGCTTCTTCGGTTAGTACATCGCAATACCATCCATCCACTTCTCCAACAGCTTCACCGTTCCTTATGAATTTATCAAAATTTTTAGGTCCACCAAAGGCATTGTGGGTAGAGGCAAACCAATAATCAAAGCCTTGGTCTCCAGGGCCGGGTTCATCATGTTTTTCACTTTTTTCCAATCTGGACAAGTGCCATTTTCCCATAAAGGCAGTCTCATATCCTCCAGATTTTAGAAGTTCGGCAATGGTGACTTCATCTTTCTTTAAATAGGCTCCATAGGCCCCCTGAATATAATAAAAACCACTCCTATAAGGGTTTCTCCCCGTTAGCAAACCAGCCCTTGATGGGGAGCATACCGTTCCTGCCGAATGGCAGTCGGTCAATAATACCCCTTCCGAAGCAAATTTATCTATAAAAGGGGTTTTAATAATAGGGCTTCCATAACAACCCAAGTCCCCATACCCAAGATCATCCGTTAGGTAAATAATGATGTTGGGTTTCTTTTCTTCTTCTTTTTGCGGTGCCTTCTCTTTACAGGATGAAAAAAGAACAATCAATGCAAGGGTGAAAACTTGTAATATCTGTAAACTTGATTTTCTCATTAGGGGAACTATTTTAGAAGTATATTTTTGGAACATCAACGTTTTTTTAGAGCTATGGTTTTAGGAACTGTATTTATTAAAAGTGATTATTGAAATATGGTATAAAGGATGATAAGGGTTAATAGTAATGCACCGGCATACAGTCGGACATCCTTTATGCCTTGAAATTCGTTATTGGTTATGAATTGCCAGGGATTGTCCCAGGTATACTGAAGCTGGTCCGTACTTGGTCTAGGTGTTAGATAGCTAATTATAAAGTAAACCACGGAACAAATACAGAAGAGCCACCATGCCTGCATCATAAAGGGTATTCCCCATGTATCCGTAATAATACTTGGTTTTCCATATAGTGTAGGGATAAAATCGGCAGCAAACGCACCAATACCGAGAATAAAACCAAAGATCAACGTAAGCAGGGAGGCTTCCTTGGTGCCCCTTTTACTGAATACTCCAAATAGAAATACCGTGGCGATAGGAGGAGCCAAGGCAGCGGCAATCTTATTGATGGCCTCAAATATACTATTGAATTTGCCTCCTTGGGTCGACCAGGCCATGGCTAATATCATGACTGCCACTGCCACATATTTTCCTATTTGTACTTGTTTTTTATCGGACAGGGATGGTTTCAGCCTTTTGGCTATATCGATGGCTACCAAAGTTGAACAGCTATTAAGGGCAGCTGCAATAGTGCTCATAAGTGCAGAGAGTAGCGCGGCCGCAAAAATACCCTTTATCCCAATGGGCAACAATTCGTTGATTAGTACTGGCAAGGTTTCATTACTGCTGGTTATTTTGTCCTTAAACAAAACGTAGCCAATAACTCCTGGCAATACCATAATAAATACGGGAAGTATTTTTAAAAATCCAGCAAAAATGGGCCCTTTTTGGGCATCGTCCTCACTTTTTGCCGCCAATACACGTTGCACAATGGTTTGGTCCGAACACCAATACCATAGTCCTAAAATTGGATAGCCTAGGAATATAGCGTACCATGAAAGTCCAGAATTTCCGGCGTTCTCACCAGATCTTAGCATGCTCAATTGATCGGGCTTTATTCTATCCTTAAATTCGGCTAGGGTGTGTACTCCAATGTCAGGCAGTGCGTTAATGGCAAATATGGTCAGTATTACAGCACCAATTATCAATACGACCGTTTGGACGGTTTCAGTAATTACCACTGCTTTTAACCCACCTAGGATGGTATAGGTAGCGGTAATGACCGATATTATTATGATGGAAACATATACATCGATCCCAAAAAATGATTTAAATACTATCGCCCCTGCGTAAAGGCTCATTCCAATGTGTACAAATAATGCCCCCAATATGGCCATAAAGGCCAAGAATGATCTAGAAGGGGAGCTGTATCTTCTTTCCAAAAATTCCGGCAATGTGGAAATTTGACTCTTGAAGTAAAAGGGGGCAAAAATAAGCCCAAGGAAAATAAGTACCACAGAGGCCATCCATTCAAAATTACCCCAGACCAATCCGTCCTCAAAGCCCGAAGCTGCCAAACCTACCAAATGTATGGTGGAAATATTACTGGCAAACAGAGCGGCACCGATTATAACCCAATTTAAACTACGTCCGGCCAGGAAATAATTATCAGACGTCATTTTAGTCTTTCCTGTGGACATTATACCAAGAACTAAGATACCCACTAGGTATAACAAGATTATAATTAGATCAATTGTACTCATATAGGTTTAGTCGTTATAGGCCCCAAAATCGAAATCCTTGTTCCTAAGGGGTTCAAGATATTGTCTTACACTATCAATCATATCTTGCGCTACAGGTTCCTCGATCCAATCAATATTTTTGTTTAAAATACTTCTTTCGTTACAACTAAAAAGGGTAGTTGGAATTTCTGGGTTGCTTAAAGCGTATTGAATGGCTAGTTTTTCAATTGGGACATTGTTTTCCGCACAAAAATTAAGTGTTTTGTTTATCACACACAAATCTTTATTGTTAATTGGATACCAATCAGGAGGACCTTGGTGGGTTAGCAATCCACTTGCAAATGGAGAAGCACTGACAAGGCCCATTCCCTTGGACTTAATTTTAGGCATTAAACCTAGAAGCTCGTCATTGATAAGTGTGTGGTGATTATGCACCAATACGGTGTCCAGTACATAATTGGGAATAACTTTATTGAGCACATCCATAGAATAACAGGAGATTCCAACGGCCCTAATTTTCCCTGCCTTTTTCAGATCATTTAGTGCTTCAAGGCCTTCGGTTAAAGCCATTTCCAAATGGGTTCCTTTATTATATTCAATGTCATGTAAAAAAAGCAAGTCTATGTAATCGGTCTGTAGCCGTTTTAAGCTGCCCTCTACCGATTTCAATATGGCATGGTAGCTAAAATTTAATTCGGGAGGTAAGGATGATATTTTTCCAGCCTTGGTGGAAAGGATTATTTCCGAACGCTGTAAATCTTTTAAAGCCTTGCCCAATAAAGTTTCCGAAGTAACCGGGCCATAGGCTGAGGTGCTTCTGCCATACGCCGGGGAAGTGTCAAAATAGTTGATGCCCCTGTCAAATGCAGCATGCACGGTCTTTATGGCCTCATCTTTTTCCACCCCATTGAACATACCGCCAATTGCCGAAGCTCCAAAGCCCAATTCGCTTAATTTTATGTTGGTTTCACCTAAGGTATTGTACTTCATACTTAGTTAATTTTGTACTACGATTTTTATGTCTTCATTGGAATTGGAAGCCTTTTTCATGGCTTCAGGTATTTCGTCAAAAGGAAATCGTTTTGTAATTATTTTTGTTAAGTCTATTTTTTGTTCTTCCAAAAGTTTCAGGGCCAAGGTGTATTCTTGGTTAAAGCGAAATGAGGGTTGAAAAGTAAGTTCATTTTTCATGAAAGCGGCAAAAGGAAATTGCGCATTGTCATGATGCATGCCCAATTGAACTATCTTCCCTCCCTTTTTTACAAACTTCACGGTATTCGTCAAAATAGTACTGGCACCGGATGCCTCCAACAAAATGTCAAATCCGTTGGGGGCCAAGGAAAACAATCCTTCCTCAAAATTGGGCTCCAAAGGATTTAGAGCAGCAGTTACCCCTATTTCGGATGCTTTTTCCAAAGCAGCTGCTCTTAAGTCCGTTATTACTACGGGTTTGGAAGTGTATAGGGATGTTGCCATATGGCATAGTTGTCCAATGGTACCTGCACCGGTAATAAGCACAGATTTTCCCTCTAGGTCCCCAGCTATGGTGAGAGCATGTAGTACTACCGAGAGGGGCTCCAATAAAGCCGCCATTTCATAACTTATAAAATCCTTTAAGGGGACACAGTTTTCGGCCGGAATTTTAACGTATTCTGAAAAGCCTCCATTGAGATGGGGAAAAACACTGGCCGATCCCAAGTACTTCATGGAAGGGCAAAGGTTTTGTTTTCCAGCTTTACAATGGACACAGGTTTTACAGGGCCTGGAAGGATTAATACTTACCCTGGTCCCTTTTTTCAATTCAGGATATAAGGAAGATTCTTTTTCTATTTCTCCTGAGAGTTCATGTCCGAGGGCAAAGGGTGCTTTGGGAATGAAATCCCCAATCTTGCCATCCTTATAATAATGGATATCCGAACCACAAATGCCCACCGATCTTACCTTTACGATAACTTCATTTTCGTCAGTATTTTCAGGGTAGGGGATATCACAAAACCGTATATCGGTTTTTCCGTACAATAAATATGATTTCATATTTCTGTGATGGTGTATGTTTTACCCTTTACGGTGTTGAATTCGATAATTTTGTTTGCACGTTTTTTAACACTGACTGGTTTACCATCCAGGAATACCTTTACCTTTTTGTTGGTTTTTAATCTAAACCTTTCACCTACTTTTGAAAGTACTTCGGTGGAGATAAGTTCCTTGTTTTTCCAACTGAAGTCGAGCTCAAATCCTCCCCTGGCGCAAACACCTTTGAATTCGCCTTCGGACCATTCGGTAGGAAGAGCGGGTAATAATTCTATGTATCCTTCATTGGATTGTATGAGCATTTCCGTGATCCCGGCAGTAACTCCTAGGGAGCCATCTACCTGCAAAGGTTTTCCGCATTTTGCAAAAAGTGAGGCGTAGCATTGCTCTTTTAAATATCCCTTGAATATTGAGTTGGCTCTATCCCCATCGTTTAAACGGGCCCAAAGGGCCATTTTCCAACCTCTGGAGAAACCAGTGCCACCGTCACCACGTTGTTCCAGCACCTTTTTAACCGGTCCTATAAATTCTGGGGTACGGTTGGGAGAAATAACATTACCGGGATAGAGGCCGTATAAATGTGAGAAGTGACGGTGTTTGTCCTCCATTTGTTCGTAATCCTCCGTCCACTCCTGAAGCATACCATCCCTGCCTACTTGGGAGGGAGGAAAGCGATCTCTAGCCGCAAGTACCGTTTTGGCATAATCACGGTCTAAATCCAGTATTTCCGAGGCCTCTCCATAATAGGCAAATAGATCCTTTAGTATTTGCATATCCATTGTGGCACCGGCTACAATAGTGGTGAAATAATACATTCCGGTAACCTCGTCATAAAAGTATTCGTAACCCTCACCTTTAGGTGGATTTTCGGGCGAATTGGAGGGATTGGTAACCAACCAGTCCTTTCCGGGGTATTCCACAAGGAAATCCATGAAAAAATCTATCGACCCCTTGATGATTGGGTATACTTCTTTAAGATATTCTTTGTCCCTAGTAAACAGATAATGTTCCCATAAATGCGTGGTCAACCATGCGCCCCCTACGGTGTAGGTTCCCCAGGTTGGTCCGTCCATTGGGGCAGCGACCCTCCATAGATCCGTGTTCTGATGAAATACCCATCCGCCGGCACCGTAATGTTCCTTGGCTACCTCTGCACCCTGATCGGTAAGTTCCTTTACCATGGTAATTAATGGTTCCGAAAGTTCGGATAGGTTGGCCGTTTCAACTGGCCAATAATTCATTTCGGTATTTATATTGGTAGTGTATTTTGAATCCCAGGCGGGGTTCATGTCATTGTTCCAAATTCCTTGAAGGTTGGCGGGCTGTGTACCAGGTCTTGAGGAAGCTATTAGAAGGTATCTTCCAAAATTATAGCAGAGGGTGGCCAATTGTGGATCTGGCTCTGTTTGAATTTTGGACATACGTTCGTCCGTTGTCAGATATGAATTATTAGTGGTTGGAAGCGTCAGTGAAACCCTATCGTAATATTTTTTGTGGTCCTCAACGGCGCTTTGTTTCACCTTTGTAAAGGAGCTGCCTTCCAAATGGGCCATCATTTCCTCTACTCTGGCATGTTCGTCTGCACTAACGTCCTTATAATTGATAAAGTTGGTTGCGGCTACAAAATAAATAGTAACTGCATTGGCATTTTCAATCTTTAGTCTGCTTCCTTTTAGGGTCATACTGCCTCCTTCAGGAATGGCTTTGATCCTAGCCTCGTATTTTAATTGACCATCAACACCTAGGTAATCGGCCGACTTGCCGGTTAGTTTTAATTGGTCGTTGCCCAAGCCGTCCATTCGAAAGTAATCTGTGGCATAGTTGGAATGGGAGTTGTTTCTTACCCCCCTTAATTCGGCATCCAAGGAAATGCTCCCGGCTTTGTCTGCGGATATGCGCACGGCAATGGTTTGGTCTACTGCCGAAGCTATTATTTCCCGTGTATAATTAATACCGTTGGCTTTGTATTTCACGGTAGCGATTCCCGTTTTTAGATCAAGGGTCCTACTGTAATCTGTGACGCTATCTTTCCCGAAAAAAAGATGTAAGTTGGCCATGGACTGATACTTCTGTTGTTCTACGGGGTATCCCATAAGAGCGCGACCAAATAATTTATGGGCTTCTATAGGTTTACCTTCAAAAATGAATTTCTGTATTTTGGGAAGTTCTTTGTAGCCTCCTTTTACTACTGTGGAATAAGGGCCTCCCGTCCAATAGGTCTCCTCATTGAACTGAATTTTTTCCTCTCCATGTTTTCCATAAACCATTGCGCCCAGCCGACCATTGCCAACAGGAAGGGCTTCTTCCCATATAGAGGCAGGTTCATCGAACCATAACATATTTGCGGGGTCAATTTTTTGGTCGTTTGCTTGTAGGCTTGTAGTTGAAATCCCGGGAGATTGGCCAAAAAGCTGAACTCCCACAAAAAGAATTGAAAGGAATAGTTTCGATTTTAATTTCATATGGATAGAATTATTAGTAGTGTTTTTTTTGAATTTTTCGAAATGTTATTAGTGGATACTTTATTGGGCGATTATGCCGGATTCCATTTTCTTTAAATTATTTGTAGTAAGAGGATTATCAAAAAAAAAGGAGTAGCAGCGTATGATGTTCTGCTACTCCATGACTAACTCAAACTAACTCAATAAACAATGTATTTTAAATGTTCCAATTGTAATTAGTATTCCTGGGGATAACTAATACGATCAATTTTTTTTAAACCTCAATAATCCAATAATATTCAAGTTGGACCTTGAAAGTTAATGTTTTGATTATTATTAAAATAAGTTTAATAATGCTGTAAATTTAAGAATTTTTAAATAATTAATTGCAAATAATGTTAGCTCTACACTATACTATTTTAACAATATTGAAGATTTTTACAGGTTAATAGGATAACAAAATAATTAATATTATTTTGTAACACACTGTAAATGAAATAATTAAAAAATTGATAGTTTATAATTCTTATATTGACTTATTTTGATATCGGCCTTATTAATATAATATAAATAAGTTTTTATGATTGGGTCAACGGATAAAACTGAAGTTAATTTTATGTTCTTTATAAAGTAGTTGATTTATGTGTTGTATTGGGAGGAATAGAGATTTGTGATAATGTGCAGTGATTTTTATTGGTCTTGTTTGGGGTTATAGATGCTTTTATATGGGTCCAAGGATGGAGTAAAAATAAGGGCAGCATAAATATTCTTATGCTGCCCTTTATGTAGGTCAATGCTTAAATCTTATGTTTTTATGGATTATTGAACGCCTGGACGCTTGTCCCACCACATTTGGGTGCCATAAAAAATATCTTTCTCTACTATGTCGAACGGAAAATTTGTGTTCAATGATTTTTCCGAATCGGGATAGGCCAGCCTAAGGGGATGTCTGTTATGGGAACCTGTATAGTCCTTGGAAACCTCTAGGATTAATGGTACATCTGTTCTTCTGACTTCTGCCCATCCCTCAACACTTTGCTTAAAAAGTGAAATCCATTTTTGTAAGCGTATTTTGTAAAGGTTGGAGGTGGTGCCGCTATCCCATGCAACTTCCGTTTCTGCTAAGAAGGTTGCAATATCGCCAGGCTCAATTCCATTTTCTTCCAAAGACATGGTAACACCGGTCTCGTAGGCCGATTGGGCTGAGCCACCTGATATTAAGTTGCGCTCATAGGCCTCTGCAAGTATAAAGTATACCTCGGAGGTATTCATAAAAGGGGAAAAACCTGCAGGGTTATTGCCAAACCTGTCCCCAATATGGGAAACATTATTACCGTTATTAAGGGTGTCATTTAATTGGTTGGGGCCAAATTCATAACCTCTGTAATTCCCATATTTGTTTCTATCGGCATAGACGGGCATTCTTGGATCATCATTTTCCAGCAATGCTGTAACCAATGCATTGCTTACACGGTAACCGTCTGTTTTGTTACCGTCTGCAGCCCCCATCCTGGCATACCAAGGCTCTACATCGGGTAGAACCCCTGGCCACCAGAAATATGCATTGTCGTCATTGGATTGCATAATAGGGTAGCTATTAGGGTTCTCTACTACGCTCGCTATTTCTAATTTTGCGGCCGATTCATCTGCAGAGGACATTCTAATGGCTACCCTTAATCTTAATGAATTACAGAATTTACGCCATTTTGATATATTTCCCTTAAAGAGAAAATCCCCTTCGCCAAGTTCCTCTCCGTTTGTGTCAAAAAGGTCGGCGGCAATTTTGAGCTCGCTAAGGATTTGTTGGTATATCTCTTCTTCGGTATCATATTTAGGATAGATGATTTGGTTCTCTTCTAAAGAGAAAGCTTCTGAGTATGGAATTGATCCCCATAAATCAGTTGTTTTGTGGCCCATGTAGCTTTTGAGGGTTAGGGCTGCGGCATATAAATTGTCGTTGCCTTCTTCTTTTGCTAGTTTCATGGCTTCAACGGCATAGGTCATTGAGGCGTACATGGCATCCCATTGACTGTTGTTGATACCAACTCTGTATTCATAATCGCCAGCACCAATTGCGGCGTTGTAACCTGAGAAAGTCCCCGCATAGTAGACGTCAAGTCTTTCTCCAAAAAGTATTTGTGATGAGTTTAGTAATGATTTTCCCAAAACATTTGACGCAGGAACTTTAGTCGCGCTATTGGGACTTATGTTCATGGTTTCAAACTCCTCTGTACAGGATCCCAGTAATAGCGTAAATAATAGCAATACCAGAAATGAATTTTTTGTGTTTATTTTCATAATAATATTTTTTTAGAAATTAGAAACTAGCTGTTAATTTAAACCCATAGCTTCTTGCGGTTGGGATTTGGAAATTTTCATAACCAATACCAGCTTCTCCACCGCCAAAACCTACTTCAGGGTCGATTCCGTAATCTTTGGTGTCCTTATCTCTGTAGAGAATGGCTAAGTTTCTTCCTACTAGTGAAAGGTTTAATTTGGAAATGGAATTGATTTTAGAAACATTAAAATTATATCCAATTGCCAACTCCCTTAGTTTTACATAAGTAGCATCCAGAATGGAATATTCGTGATTGTTCCAAACCCAGGAACCATTAAAATAATCTTGGGCCGAGACACGAATATTATTGGGTGTACCATCTTCGAATACTCCGTCAACAATTAATCCTGTTTCCCTAACATTGTTCTTTACGGTGTTTTCGTAGGCTCCAGTTGGGTATGAATGCCATGCTGTTGTGCTGAACATATCACCCCCAATTTGGGCATCTACCAAAAAGCTAAGGCTAACACCCTTATAGGAAAAGGTGTTGGTAACTCCTCCGGTCCAGTCAGGTGTTACATTACCAAGCTTTACGGCTGCGTTTGTGGTTGTGGGGATGCCGTTGGCGTTTACTACAATTTTTCCGTTATCGTCCCTGACAAATGGTAGTCCCCATAGAACACCCCATTCTTCGCCAGGTATACCTAATGTTTTTACTCCACCAAAACCACCTGAAATTTGGTAGGATTCCAAATTGCCATATAGTGAATTGACCATACTTTTGTTCTTTGCCCAGTTAACTACAATATCCCAGTTAAGACCTGATGGATTTTGAAGTATATCTGCTGATAACATTAGTTCTACTCCTTTGTTTTCAATTTCACCGGCATTTAACAACATTCCATTGTATCCTGTGGTAGTGGAAGTGGTTACAGAAAGGATTTGATTAACAGTTGTTTGTGCGTAGTAGGTAAAGTCCAAAGCTATGCGGTTTTTCCAAAAACGTATGTCAGCACCTACTTCGTAGGAAGTGGTTTCTTCAGGTTTTAATGCTGTTGGTGGTAGAGTTCTGGAAGGGGTGAAAACGGATACACCGTTAAATGTTCCTGCCGAGTAGGTGGTATTTATTTGATAAGGGTCCGTGTCGCCACCTACTTTGGCCCAGCCTCCTCTTAGTTTGGCATAAGATAGTACGTCCGATTTTAGGGACAAGGCCTGGGTTACATCAAAACCAGCACTAACTGATGGATAAAAGTAGGACCAGCTCTCTTGGGGCAGGGTGGAACTCCAGTCGTTACGGCCAGTTATACCTAGATAAAGTACCTTCTTGTATGATCCATTCAAAGCAAAGTAAGCACTGTTTGTTTCATATTTACTTTCGTACATTCCAGTGCCAGGGGTGCCCTTAACGTTGGATATAGTATATAGATCTGGTACGGTAAGGTCCGAGGCACTTAGGCTTATGGAGTTGTATAAATTGGTTCTTTTGTTAGCTCCAATCAATCCGTCCACTCGAAAATCACTGAAAGTCTTGTCAAAATTTAAGGTAACATCTGTGTTGACTTCCTTCTTGTTGATGTGTGTTTCACTAAATTGTCCTCCAAGACCTAATCTTTTATTTCTGGTTGTTCCAGCTTGGGTTATGCTTTTTCTTATTTCATTGTAAAAATCAATTCCCACTTGGCCGTTAGCTGTTAGCCAATCATTTATTTTATAGGTCAAAGCAACGTTACCATAAATTCTTTCCCTATCAAAAGCATTGGTATTTCTTAGGCCGTAGAATGGATTGTCTGCATTGAACATATAATCATCATTGCCCTTTTCATAAAATAGGTCTTTTGCGTACTGTGTTGGGAAATCTCGCTGTAACCAGGCAAATATATCTGCCCAACGATAACCGTTCGCTGGGAGGTTGTCGCTTTCTTTTTTAACGTAGGTGAAATTCACCGAAGCGGTTAACTTATCGGATGGTGTTAGGTTGACATTGGTCGAAAGAACATTTTCTTTTTGTCCTGTATTATCTATCATACCATCCGTGTCTATGTTTGTATAAGAAATTCTTCCGGAGGATTTTTCGCCGTTTGCGGTTACGGATACATTGTTTTGAATGGTAACACCTGTGTCAAACCATTCTTTAATATTATTGGGTCTGGATATCCAAGGACTGTTTGGGCCGGTAGACCATTGGTCCAATAGTAGTCCTGCATCCAATCTTGGTCCCCAGTTTGTTGGGTAAGAGTCGTTTATGCCGGCTCCATTTCCATTCACATAATTGTATGCAAATTGTTTGGCGTATTCGTTATAGCTCAAATTTGTATTGTTGGTGGTGTTGTATCTATTATAAATAAATTCACTTCCATCCCTTCCCCCTCCGTATTCATTTTGTAGGTTGGGGAAGTATGAGGCTTTGTCTAAAACGACGGAGGAACTAAAGTTGACTCCAAGTGATTTGCCGTCTTTACCTCCTTTTTTTGTGGTGATTATGATTACCCCATTTGCGGCACGACTTCCGTAAAGTGCAGATGCATTGGCTCCTTTTAATACCGAAACGGATTCGATGTTGTTAGGGTCTATATCCGATGCGGTGTTCCCCCAGTCTACACCACCTGCACCAGCTAGGTTAGGTGATGAATTGTCTATAGGGGTGCCATCAACAATAAAGAGTGGTTGATTTCCTGAAAATGATGAATTTCCACGAATTACTATCCTGGATGATGACCCAACTGTACTGCCTCCGTTGGTTACCTGTATTCCCGCAATTTTCCCGGAAAGGGAATTTATTACATTGGCTTCGGGTGTAGTAGTCAGTTTATCGCCGCCCAATTCTTGTACGGCATAGCCAAGAGTTTGCTTGTCCCTACTAATACCGAGAGCGGTTACCACTACCTCGTCCAGGGCTTGGGTGTCTGGTTCCAAGCTTAAGTTTATACTTGTTTTTGAGCCTACGGGAATCTCTTGGGTAATGTAACCCAAATAACTAAAACTTAATACATCGTTCGGGGAGGCTTTAATTGTGTATTGACCGTCAAAATCTGTGGTGGTGCCTGTAGAGGTGTCCTTTATCAATACTGTTACGCCTGGTAACGGGCTATTGTTTTCGTCACTTACAGTTCCGGTGATGTCCAGGTCTTGGGCGTTTGCGCTGCCTGGAGTGAAAAGTACGATTCCCAGTAGCAGTAACCAGGACATCGCGTTGAGTTTAAATTTGTTTTTCATAGGTTATTAAAGTTATCTTAATAATTCTATAAAATTAGTTAAATACCTAGGAATGAAAATCCTTATAATTAGCAAAAGACTGTACTATTTTAATTTCAGCTTTAAATTGAAGATTTAGCTTAAATGATTAAATTAATTTCTATTTATTTGTAAAATAGTATTTTATGTGTTCAATAATTGTTTTTGGAGATTTTAGGTTATTAAATTTTGTACATAGATATAGTAAGACCATGATGATTATAGTAAATCCCTATTAATATGGCTATTGTAATATCTTATGATATTATATTTAATAAGTGTTGGGCAAACAGGTCATTGATTTGGAAGCGATTTGGTCAAAGAGGTGTGTTTGGAGTAGCAAGGACTACTCCATTATCCTTATTTATTTTAAATTGTGAATCGTGTTTTGCACTTCTCCCTTGAGCTCATTACCGTGTAAGTCGGTGACTTTATAGGTGATTTTCATGATATCTACAGGGGCAATGTCGGGTAGAAGAAGTTTTACTTTTTTACCATCCTCGGTTACCTTTATCTCTGAAATATGCAGGGTTTTAGTATTGTATCGCTTGGAGCCATATTTATGACTTCGGAGTAATTCCCAAGTTTGTACTTCAAAATTAGAACTGTTTTCAGTTTTGAAGGTATCTAATTCGGCAGCAAAGGTTAGTACCATGCCATCCTTTTCTGCGCTTAGGGCAATGGGTACTGATAATGGTTTTCCGGTATAACGAAGTCTATAAAATTCCCCGCCCTTCATATTTTGGGAAGTGCCCCAGGCAGACATTCCACACGCGTATAAATCCCCATCTTGAGGATTGAACCTGCCTCGCATAACCCCGGTAAGAAACTTTACGCCTGGAAGATCCACGACCCCTGCTTGCCTTTGATCCTTAACTTTTTCGTGAAGAACAAGTTGGATCTTGCCGTAACCATAGGAAAAGCTGAGCAGGCTATTATTTAAGGGCCCCCATTTTTTGCTGTTTACCCACAACAGTTCTGAAGGAGATCTGTCAAACTCCATGTCTACCCAAGCCATAGGTTGTTCCATCCCCAATCTTGTGGTGTCCTTGGGTGGATTGTAGCCCCAGATATTGCCATAGAACTTTCCTTTGCCTTCAACCCAGTTTATACGGTTCATGGGATTCCAGAAACCTTGTTGGTCTGTGACGATAAAACTACCATCCGGATTAATGCATACACCGTTTGCCGCCCTAAAGCCAGTGGCGATAATGTCCGTCCTAGTGCCATCTTTACTGACCTTAAGCAAAGTACCGTGTTGGGGAACCAGGGCTTCTCTGGCATGTCGACCGCTTTTGGCGTAATAGAAATTGCCCTCTGGGTCTGTCTGTAAGCCCATGGCGAACTCATGAAAATGATCGGTTACTTGATGATCGTTATTAAAATTCTCGTAAAAATCTGTTTCCCCATCGCCGTTCAGGTCGTTCAGCTTCACAAGTTGATCCCTGCAAATTACATAGATTTCATCTTTTACCACCTTGATGCCCAGAGGTTGAAAAAGGCCAGAGGCAATTCGTTTCCAACGCAGTTTGTCGGTATGGTCCGTAAGTCCTTTTACGGACCATATGTCGCCATCCGTGGTGCATAAAACTCCAATATTGGCATCATCCAGAAAATCAATTCCACTTAATTTTAATCGGCTATCCCAAGGGTTTTCGTATGGAGGTGTTAGTTGGTCCATAGCTATTGGCCCATCTTCTTTTCCCTTGATTATTGTAGTAACAACTTCTTTGTTGTATTGTGGTTCTCCACCTTGGAGGTATTTTTCCAAATTTTCAGGGCCTGTGGCGTTGTGAACTACTTTGGCAAAATCACCTACATCTTCTCCTGCTATGAACAATTTAATATTGGCCGCTTTGCCTTTTTTTATTTCTAGGACTACGAAATCATTTGAATTGATGAGAGTAGCACCTTCTCCTTTAATATCAACCTTTACGCCTTTTGGGGCTACCCTCATTCGCAATGTCTTATCCGAAGCTTCAATGTTCAATGTTCTGGTGAAGATTATCTGTTTATCATATTTATCCATGCCCAGACGTTCTAGTACTTTGGCTTTCCCTACGTTGTAGGAAATAATGATGTTTTTACCACTGTGGTAAATCCCTTTAAAATGGGCCCATTTTTTAGGCAATGGGCCAAATCTTCGACCATCACGAGCTTTGAACCGCGTGTCTTGAAAGGATCCGGTCTCCGGATCTGCCCATGCAGGCCCTACAGGGGTTTCGAAATGCAGTTTCCCAATAGTTCTTGGATAGGTTTCATGGTGATCGTTCAGTAGAATACCTTCCCAGTCTATAAATCCTTCTCCGGTCCAGCCACCTGCCACGCGCATCAAGTCATGGTCGAATATCATCCAGGCATTTCCTTTGGAAACTCCACCCGGCCCCTCGTTCAGTCGAACCGTTATTCCTTTATAAGCAAAGTTGTTCTTCAAATAATTCTCATCAGGGTAGGGGCGTGGTCCAGGCGAATGAAAGCGTTCTATTCCCGTCTCCGAGTCTACCAATTCATAGGTATTGATCAAAAAATTTCCGTAATCCATATCGGACCAGGGATGATATGGTTTGGACTCAGGACCTTTTGAGGATCCTGAGGGCAGGTTTGACAGATACTCGGAATCGACATTGAAATAAGCAGTCTTGTTTTGATCCTTGATATAATTTTCCCTGATGTATGTTATTACATCATACTTCTCTTGAGGAGTCAGTGCCATTTGTGGCGGCATTAAACCGGCACCCTTGGTTATTGTTTGGTACATTGAATAGGGATCGGCACCATATTTGAATGGTTGTGCCCAAAATTTAAGGGAGTTGGGAATGGATCCCTCCACCTCTGGCACACCGTGACAATTTATACAGTTGGAGTTGTAAATAAGACTTCCACGCTTAAAGGCATTTCTATCGACGGCTTCGATCATTCCTTGATGATCAATGTCTTTTTCATAGTCGTTCAAATCGGAATCGTCTAAAACGTAAGTTACCTCGCGTTCATTAATAGGGACTTCTTGGTCCGTGGTCCTTGATGCCGTTAGTATAACTTTTTCCCCATTATATAAACCTGTACCAGAAAACAAGTCCCCCTTAAATTCACCGCTTATTCTAATGAGTTCATTTTTAAACGGAATGTCCATAGACATGGAGTTCCCTTCTATGGTTAAATTTTGGATAATGGATTCGCCTGAATCCTCAGAAACCATATTTCCGGTATAGCCACTGCCATTTTTTTTAAGGTTAAGTGTCCCAGAGTGCAGACCTTGTTGTTTTAATTGAATTTCGTATTCCCAATTACCATGGTAATCCTTTTTGGAGGAGCAGTTATAACATGTACCGAACACAATGAACAACAAAACAAAGGGTAGAATTCTACTTTTCATAAACAAATTAGTGAGAGTTGTTATACCTATTACTTCTACTTCAATTAATCTTTATAACAAAACCAAGGGGGGAGCTAAGGGTTTTGGATCATAAATAGCTGTCAAAATTGCTTCCAATTTTGAAAATTATGTATAGATGTTTGGTAGCCAGGTCAAATTATTAAATTTTAATCGAGTTTTAGCTATGTAAATTAGCTTTATACTATACTATTTTTACAATTTGTAAAAAAACTACATTAAAAAAAATACAATTTCCATCTAAAAAATTGATTGTCAATTGCTTGTAAGTGTTCAGGTTGGCTAAGTAAATGTAATGTTATATTGTAATGGCATGTGAACGTGAAGTATAGTAGAATTGGTTTTTGTTGTAGCTACCAATATATGGATGTGTATATGCTTTGCAAAGTTCTCAATACCATATTATTCTACGCACTAGGGCTGTTACCGAAATTTTGCCTCCTAATTTGTTTTTGTATGCTTACACATGTTCCCGTCCAAGTTTATTTATAAAAATTAAAATGGTCCTATGGAGTTAATTTCCCCAAGGACCATTTTTTCTAGATTAGGACTATTAATTTAAACCAAACTAGTGTAGACTATCTATAGTCCGGCTACAGTATAGGTTTTTCCTTTCGTAGTTTTAAATTCTACAATTCCGTTCTTAAGTTTTTTTACCTGGATTTGCTGGCCATCAGAAAAAACTTTTATTTTTTTGTTGGTTTTTAGATTGCATGGCAACCCTGCTTTAGACAAAATTTCCAAGGATGTTAGTGCTTTGTTCTTCCAGCTAAAATCAAGTTCAAAACCGCCTCTGGCACAAACGCCATCAAAATGTCCGTCGGCCCATTCCGAGGGAAGAGCCGGCAACAAATCTATATACCCCTCATGCGATTGAAGCAACATCTCCGTAATTCCTGCAGCTACGCCCAGAGAACCGTCCACTTGAAACTGCCTTGCACATATGGCAAATAATGAAGGGAAACACTGTTCCTTTAGATAACCTTTGAAGACCTTGTTGGCTCTGTCACCATCTCCCAATCGTGCCCATAGGTTGGTTTTCCATGCTCTGGACCAACCAGAGGCGCCATCACCCCTCAATTCCAGCACTTTTTTTACAGGTTCTATTAATTCCGGGGTCTTGTTCACCGAAATTACCTTTCCGGGGTATAGACCATATAAGTGGGAGGCATGCCTATGATTTTTTTCCATTTGGCCATAATCTTCCGTCCATTCTTGAAGGGTTCCGTCCTTGCCAATTTGTGAGGGTACCAATCGTTTTCTGGCTTCAAGAACTTTTTTTGCAAAATCAACATCCTTGTTCAGGATTTCTGAGGCGGAGCCATAATAGCTGAACAAATCCTTTAGGACTTGCATATCTATGGTAGATCCTGCGGCAATGGTAGTGAAGTAGTACATTCCCGTAACTTCATCGTAGAAGTATTTATATCCTTTTCCCTCTGGCGGGTTTTCCGGAGAATTGGAGGGATTGGTTACCAACCAATCCTTACCTGGGTATTGAACAAGGAAATCCATGAAAAATTCAACAGAGCCTTTCATCACTGGATAAATTTCTTTTAGATATTCCTGGTCCTGGGTAAAGAGGTAGTGTTCCCACATATGGGTGGTAAGCCAAGCTCCCCCCACAGTAAAAGTACCCCAAGTTGGTCCGTCCATGGGGGCAGCAACCCTCCAAAGATCGGTGTTCTGGTGAAATACCCAGCCGCTGGCACCGTAATGTTCTTTGGCAACCTGGGAGCCTTGGTCCGTTAATTCTTTTATCATGGTGGTCAAAGGCTCTGAAAGTTCGGAGAGGTTCCCTGATTCAACGGCCCAATAGTTCATTTGGATGTTGATGTTGGTGGTGTACTTGGAATCCCAGGCAGGATTCATATCATTGTTCCATATACCCTGTAAATTGGCCGGTTGTGTCCCGGGCCTGGATGAGGATATTAAGAGGTACCTTCCAAAATTATAACAAAGGGAGGCTAACTGTGGGTCCGGGTTATTTTGGGCATTGGTCAAACGTTCATCCGTTGGCAATAGAGAGCTTGGGGTAGTAGGCAGTGTTAATGAAACCCTGTCAAAAAAACCCTTATAATCGGTTAAGGCATCTTCTTTGATTTTGTTGTATGTATTTTGATCCAATTTGGTCAGCATTTCTGCAACTCGTGCCTGTTGGTCGGCACTTACGTCTTTGTAATTCACAAAATTTGTGGCGGCCACGAAATACAGGGTTACGGCATCTGCATTTTTTATACTGAGAATAGTGTCGTCCATTTCCATGCTGCCACCATCGGGATAGGCCTTGATCTGTGCCTCGTATTTTAGTTTTCCCTCAATACCAAGATAATCGGATGATTTTCCTGTGAGTCTTAATTGTCCGTTTCCAATACCGTCCATTTGAAAGTAGTCTGTGGCATAGTTGGAGTGGGCGGAATTTCTGACTCCGCGAAGTTCGGCATCAAATGAAATACTAGCAGGTTTGTCGGCTGTAATGCGGATGGCTATAGTTTGATCAATGGCAGATGCAAATACCTCCTTGGTGTAGTTTACATTGTTTACCGTGTATGTGTCCTTAACAATACCGGTTTTTAGATCCAATGACCTTCTGTAGTTTTCAACACTGTCATTTCCGAAAAACAAATGTAAATTGGCCATGGACTGGTATTTCATTTGTTCCACGGGATACCCCATCATGGTACGTCCAAAGAGCTTATGGGCTTTGATGGGTTCACCGTTAAATATTAGTTGCTGAATCTCAGGCAGATGCTTGTAGCCACCTTTTACAACACTATTGTAGGGGCCTCCTGTATAATAGGTGTCCTCATTGAACTGTATAATTTCTTCCCCATATTTACCATATACCATAGCGCCCAGGCGTCCATTTCCCACAGGCAGGGCCTCTTCCCATTTGCTTGCAGGTTGATTGTACCAAAGTGCCGTTGCAGGGTCTAAAGAAGCCTGTTCGATTGTAGGCTGGGGGGCTAGATCTGTATTGGATTGGGCAATCATAAAATTCCCGGTAAGGATGAATGCGCAGAGTATTAATTTTTTTAAATCCATAGTATGTACTTGTTAATTAACGCTGTTAGATTTTGTTCAACCACTAGTTTTTTTAATGTGATATATGTTCCAGGCCCTTGCCGGCCAATCAATTTGTAGGCTACATTCCGATAGTAGAAAGCAAGGGCCGGTACGACCCTTGTTTTATACTGTTCTATAGGTTGTTTCCTTGTTTAAAATAGAATTTTACATCACTGATATTGTTCCAGTCATCGGTTTCATTTCCACGTCCAATAATCTTAACATAACGGGCTTTTCTAGAAATGGAATAGGTGTCATATGTAGTTCTAGTTTTGGTACTGGACAAGCCTTGTTTTACAACCATAAAGGTTTGATTGTCCCAGGAAACCTCTAAGTCAAAATAATTTAATTTTGTCTGCCCATTTTTAAAGTTGATCTCAAAATCACATAGATCATAAACTTCTCCTAAATCGTAAAGTAGGTATTCTCCATCACCTTTGGGCGCCCATGTAGTAGCAGGGTTATCATCTAAAGTGTTTTCTGGGCCTGTTGTGGAACTGGATTTCACTGAGAGCGGGGTGACTTCAGAACAGGAGGTATTGTCTACTTCCGGTCTTCCATCAGGGAAGTATAGATCCAAAATATTTTGTATTTGATTTACGGCTGCCTGTCCTTCTGCTGCATCGTAATCATTCCACCATTTCTTTAGGAAGCCCGGGTAATAACTTTGCGAAACATGATCGTAATAGGAGCTTTTTTGAATTTTAGATTCAGAAAAGTCTTCCAATCCAAAATTCCTAAAGGTGGTGTTGTCCATAGGAACGATGGTTTTGTAATATGATAACTGATCGTAAATTGCAGTGGATTTTTTTAATTTATTGTTTTGTATTTCGGCTTCCAAGTTTTTGGAATCAATTGGATGAATACCCCAAAAATGAATAAGCGGTCGCAAATCATAGCCAGCAGCTTGGGACATTCTTAAGATCCTGTCATCTGTAGGAATCTCGTTAACGCGGTTGGGGAAGGAATAATTTATTTCTCCCCTGTCCCACATTTTACTTGTATTTGCATAAAAATCCTCAATAGCTTCCCAGTTAAAAAGTCGCACTAAATCTGCATATTTTGCGTGCCCTCTTGGTTGGTATGAGAACTCTTGACGGTATTCACGAGTTTGGGAACTCATGGGGTTGCCTGTCCTGAAATTTTCAGTTATCATCCAACTAATGGCTGCTTCTTCAATTGAATGCGATATTCCGTAGCCATTAAATGATTCTTCAAAAGCCTTGTTCAATTCTACTCCAAATTTTTTGTTGTGAACTGCTACCCAAAGGAAATTGATCATAGATTCAATTTCACCCTTAAATTTATAGATTTTTTCTGCGTGACCTTGTTCGTGGAACAATACATTGGTTAGATATCTTCTTTCATTTCTAGGGCCATCTGTTAAATAACTACTATGATACCCTTTATAATCGGTGTAAGGATCATAATCAACATTTGATTGTGGATATCCGGGGAAGTTGGCTTTTCCTCTTTTTATGACGTCCACTTGCATGTAGATGACTGTCTTGGATCTTAGAAGTGGCCGACCTAGAAGTGTTGAAATAGCATCCATAGCCATATCCCAATCATCCATAGTTGTTTCAATGCCATCAAAAGCATAAATCCATGATGTTGGCACCTGCATCATCACTTTGTCAGTTTCAATATCTGTCCATGGAGCAGCACGTAATCGCTCAACATTTAGCCAATCGCTCAAACTGGTCTTATTGGCTACAGTTCTAGCATAATATGGAGAACGAACCACATTTTGTAAGGTAATATTAAGGATGCCCAAATCGTTTTGATACGGTACATTAATATATACACCACCTCCCAACGGATTGGCAATGGTGGTTGTATTGCTGTTTATTTCGTATTTTGTTGTTACCCGATCCATTCTTTTAATGGTAGGTTTTTTTGTAAGATCCCAAGTATGGGCACCTACCAATATGGTGGCCCCAATACCAACCAAAGACGATGGAACGGTTACTTTTGCAATACTTCCCGGTGCCAAATAACAACCCGTGGGTCTCCTTGCATCTTCGGTTTCATAATTGGCCGGTGTACCAGGTTTACGTACATGGGTTCCATTAATTTTAATGGTGAAACTTTGAGAGGCATCAGCCGGTTGTACAACCGATCCCGGAAAATAAGAGGAAGTTTTAAATAACCTATTGTTAAATAATTTTGGATATGCGGCAAGGTTAGCTTCGGTGTACGAGTAATCAATAACAGATTGCATAATTACGAGCATTAAATTCTCTAATTCGTAACCCGATGCCTTTCTGTCAAAGCCTCCTTTAGTTCTATTTTCTGTGGTAAATAAACCTCCAAATTTGGATTCATACTGGGCAATTGCTTCCAGCCCCAATTTGATGACCTTAAAATTATCGGCAAATAAACTACTGTCCTTGGCAATAGCACTGCTTAACGCCTCCAAATCTGCTGCCGATAATGTAGTTTTACCTAAAAGATGTTTTTTAACTTTTTTAAGTTCACCCAATAAATGAACACCTTTAGAGGTGTCGTCATTAAATCCTGCCAATTTCCAATTTTCGTGATAATCCACTTCGTTTTTAGGTCCGAATGTGTTTAAAGAACCGCTTGGCAATTCGGAAAATGAGCTGTGCGCAAAAATTGATGTTGTTACTACAAATAATGGTATCGTTAAAAACTGTTTGAGCCTTAGGCTGTTTTGCATAATAAAGATTTATTTAAACTGTGATTTAAGAAGTTTACGATTGTTTTTTAAGGAGCTTCCCTTCTAAAAAAATCTTGATGTATTTTAAGCACAATATTATAATTATAAGACAAAAAACAAGCATAACTTCTTGGCACAACACTATACTATTTCAATAAAATATAATATTGGAAGGTTGCCATTTTCATTTAATAAGTATATCTACAACGATTTCAGTGAAATTCCATATTATCTTTTTGATTTTTGTGTTTAAACCAAAGTAGGAAATGTATCCTTAGTTATTTGGGCTTTTAAATTATCAATTCTTACGGGTAAAATCCCATTGGGCCAATAATTTTGTTTCGGGATCCAATAGTATATTACTCGGTTCGGATTCGCAGGGAATGGACACTTTTATCTTGCGCTTGCTTAATTGTATGATTTCCTTGTTTATAGTGTTGTTATCCTGAGTTAGTATAGCCAATTCCAATGGCATATCAAAGGTGAATTTTTCGGGCTGGGTTTGGGTCAATTCAATATCGATGAGTTTATTTTTTGAATCATAACTCCATGTGCCTTTTAGGTGAATGTTGCCTCCTTGGAAAAGCCATTGGTTAAATAATGGGTTAAGATCCTTGCCCGATGCACTTTCCAAAGCCATCCGAAGGTCCATTGTTGTTGCATTTCCGTTATAGTATCTTTGATAGTAATCCCTTATTCCTTGTTGAAAGGCTTCTTCCCCAACATAATTGCAGATCATATGGGTAATCCATGCGCCCTTTTGATAGGTAAGTCCTGAAGAAACGTTTTTCATATCCGATAAGTTATCATGCACTATGCGGTAATCTTCATTGTTATGGGATAATTTGAAGACGGTAGCCCTAGCTTTTTTTAGTTCCTCTTTAAAAGCATCCTCACCATAGGCATGTTTGATGAACCGCATGGTGAAATAGGTGGTAAGCCCTTCGCTCAACCATACATCGTCCCAATCGTATTCGGTAACGGCATTGCCGAACCATTGATGGGCTATTTCATGGATCACGACATTTCTCCATCTAATACTTCTATTTCCATCAACCGATTTATCCCCATAAAATATTGCGGATGCAGCTTCCATTCCTCCACCAACGCTATTGGATTGAATATTGGCCAATTTCTCATAGGCAAAAGGCCCTACATAACTACTAAAAAATTCGAGCGCTTGTTTTGTAGGTATGGCAAAATCATAGAAACCATTCACTCGATCTTGTTTGTATACCCAGGTTTGAATGGATTTTCCGTTAAAGGTGTCCACGTATTGAACGGCAAATTCGGCAACACCCAGGGCGTATAGCCAGCAGGCAATGGGGACAGATTGCTTCCAATGGGTCAATCGCTGCCCATTGGCTAAAATACTTTCTTCCACTTTTAGGCCGTTGGAAACTACTTGGTACTTTAAAGGGGCTGTAACGATAAATTCACAGCTGGCCTTGTCATAGGGATGGTCTACCGTAGGCAGCCAGTTTCTAGCCTTGTTGGGCCAGTTGTCACTAAAAAATGTTCGGTCCCCATATTTGTTGGGACCTATCTTTAAACCTTCATTTGGGATGCCTTCATATTCTATGGTGATACTGAGCTCTTCATTTGCCATGATATTTGGCAAGTCTATTAAAAGTACATCTGAATCATGGCTATACAGCAGGGCTTTGCCCTGTGATAAGATCTGTTTCACCAACATGCCCTTGTTGGCCAATTTATCACTCTTATTGATCAGGTCCAGACGCAAAGTTTTAATGCCGTTCGTTTTAAATTTGACCAGCAGGGTCGCGGTTGCCTTTATTAAATCGGTCTCATCGGTTAAGGTGATGTCAAAGGTGTAGTGAACTATATCTATATTGGGGTTTTTGGGATAATTATCTGCAAAGGAGACACATGTTGCTGCCAGAAAGCTAATAAGCATTAGGTTTCTTAGAATATTTCTTTTCCTATATTTCATTTTTGTCATTGTTTTTTTAGGCCCAGGAACAACTAGAGTTTTGGAGCTCTCATATTCACTTATCAAATTGTATATTTTCCCTAGGAGGTTCTTTAAATTGATCATATTTTCAAATTCTGGTTTATGCTTTTATAATCTACATCATTCTCCTCCCAAGTCTATTGGTTTTGCCCATATATTCTTAAAAATTTCCAATCGCCCATTCTTATACCTTTGCTAAAAGGAGTGTCCCTGCCAGTAAACTGGCTTTCAGGAAAAAGTTCATTTCTCCATTCCTTTTCTTCGCCATTTGCAATCAATATGATTGGTTCAATAGAAAACAGTATAGGTATAAATTTATTAAACTTCATTATTAGGGATTTTGTAATCTGATATATTTTTTAAGCACCGTAAAGGATTATCCGTTAAATTAAAAAGAGTAGCACAGAAATAAATCTGTTGCTACTCTTTGTCAACTCAATTCTTTGAAAAACTCAATTCAATTCAACTTGTATAATTCATTTTTATATGGTTGCAATGTTAACTCAACATTGTTTATCCGGGGTTATGTTTAATCAACATCCCACCAAACTCCGGCGCCAAATTTTTCATCTATGATTCCTGGTTGTGCACTAATGGCTGCATTGAATCCGTCTGGATTGGATATGGCTTCACTATGTGGATAGGGTTTTCTAACAATAGTACCATTTCCTGGATACAAGGTTTCCACAGGTTCTGTAGTGGCTACATAAACCGGGTAGCCTGTACGGCGTACTTCTGCCCAACCTTGGTTACCGTCAGGATACAAAGCGCACCATTTTTGTTCCCCTATCAATTCCCGCTGATCTACACCTCCGTTGAAATCAACCAATGGCTCTGAAAGATAGCTTCCTAAGTCCAAGCCATACTCTTCGAAACTGGCGGCAATAGCGGCTTCATAGGCTTCCTCTGCTGTCATTCCAACATTCCAGCCATTTAAGGCGGCTTCAGCGAGTATAAAAAGTACTTCCGAATATCTCATAATTCTAGTTGGCGAATCGGCAGAACGAAATTCTTCAACTCCCATGATGGAGAGATCTGGAGTATTCTGCCCAAGAGTACCAAGTGGAAGTCCTATATATTCTCCGCTAGTGGCAGCTGGCTCAGCATAAACGGCAAGTCTGCCTAAATCGTTTCTTGTTTTTAGAAAATCTACCATATAGGCCGAGGTTACATTCTCTTGTTTGGCAGCTTGGGTTGGATCCATATAGTAAGGACTACGGTAGGTGGCATCCTCAGGTAACCAATATTTGAAGGCAGCACTGTCGTTGGAATCTATAATAGGGTAAGTGCTGGGGTTGGCCATAATTTCCTCGATACCACTTTTGGCAGTGGAAGGATCTATCAAGGACATTCGCATATATACACGTAATAATAGGGAGTTGGTGAATTTCTTCCACATGGTCATGTCTCCATCAAAAATTACATCTGCGGTACCCATACTTTCAGAGGTATCTATCATGGCGTTGGAAGCCTTTAATTGTGCAATAATATCCATATATATGCTCTGTTGGGAATCATATTTAGGGTATATATTAGGACTTTCGCTATCATCTGCCATAAGGGCTTCGGAATAGGGTATATCACCATACCAATCTGTCATATTCTGAAAAGCATAGGCTTTCAGTACTTGTGCTACGGCAACCGCATTGTCATCCCCGGCCTCTTGAGCCAAATTAAGGGCTACCTGTAAATTTTTAAGATGACCACTATAAACGTTAAAATTGGTACCGGCACCGGTTTGCTCATAACGGTCGTTTTGGACGTATACATCGCGAACATTATATCTGGCCCAACTTACCTCAAAGTTCAGTATTGGATTGTACGCTTTTACGATGCTGATTTCGGCATCGGTAATCAAGGTTTTATAAGGAACCGATGTCAAATCATTTGGGCTGGTGTTCATTTCTTCAAAATCCTCTGTACAGCCATAGATCAAGGCACTTAGAATAATTGCTGATAATAATTTTATATGTATGTTCATCTCATTTTCAGTTTAAGATTACAATTAATTTATTTAATTTTTTAGAAGGTAATTTTTGCCCTGAATCCGATATTTCTTGCCGATGGATTGGAAGCAAATTCCGATCCTTGGGAGGATAAACTGGCATCTTTATTGGATACCTCTGGGTCAAAATTTTCATTCTTTTTGTAAAGTAGCGCAAGGTTTCTTCCAAAAATTGAAAGATCCATACCCTTAAGGCCAATCTTGCTGATCAATGTTTTGGGTAATGAATAAGATAAGGTGATTTGTCTTAGTTTTACATAAGAGGCATCATATAACCATCTTTCCGCCCTGGCAAAGGAATTCCATCTAAAACTGTCTAGATCTTTATATACGTTATTTGGAGTGCCGTCTTCGAATACCCCATCAAAAAGATATCCACCGCCATCTGCTATCGGGTCCCTCACGTCCACTCCGTTGGGGTTTAGTCCTACCGTGCTTGTCAAGGCTCCTGTAGCCCAACCATCTTGATTGGTTCTTGAATATACGTCACCACCTATTTTAGCGTCTATGAGTACACTTAAATTGATGCTCTTGTAAGTGAAGGAATTGTTAAGTCCACCAATCCAGTCTGGCATAAGGTTTCCCAATTTTTTTATTTCACTGGTAAGGGGTACACCATTGGCATCCACAATGGGTTTTCCATTTTCATGGTATACAAAACCTTTTCCATACATATCACCATATGAACCACCAACATCTGCAACTACATTAATCTGATTACCTTCAGTTTTAAACAGTTCCAATCGTTTTATATCACCATTTAAAGCTATAATTTCACTTGTGTTCGTTCCGTAATTGGCCGTTAAGTCCCATGAGAAATCTTTGGTCTGTATCGGAGTTCCATTTAAAACTACTTCAACACCTTTGTTGTCTACTTGTCCGGCATTGATAATCTGTGTGTTATAACCAGATGTAGGGGATACCGGAGCGCTCAAAATTTGATTTTTTGCAACCGAGTTATAAAGGGTTACATCAATTCCCAATCTATTGTTGAAGAACTTTAGATCTAATCCAAGTTCTTTGGAGGTAATAAGCTCATTTACCAAATCGGCTGGGGGCATTGCCGTACTAAGACTAAAGGAAGGGTTTTCTCCATAAGGTGTAGCTGCGCTATATGTGGCATTTAATCTATACGGGTCCGTATCGTTTCCAACCTGTGCTACGCTTAATCTAACTTTACCAAAACTAAGTATGTTCCTATCTGTTTTAAAGGTTTCCGAGAAAATCCAACTTGTGGTAGCGGAAGGATAAAAGTAGGAGTTGTTACTACTTGGCAAAGTAGAGGACCAGTCATTTCTACCGGTCAAATCCAAATATACCTGACTCTTATAACCTAATGAAACGGATGCGAAGGCACTTTGAATTTCCTTTTCCCTCTGGTAGAAAGTAGTAGTCGGTGTTTCCTTGGCATTGGACAGGGAATATATATCGGGTACAACCAATCTATCAACGGATGAAGTTTGTAGCCTGTATTGGTTGTTCATGATGTTGGCACCCAAGTTGGCGTTCAATGACAGGTCCTCTGTGATATTCTTAACGGCAGAAAGTAACACATCTGCATTTATTTCCTGTCTAAAGTAATTGCTTACAGCGTATCTACCCTCTGGGTCATTGTTTCCGTAATAAGCCCTAATAAGTTCCACTTGTTCATTGGAATAATCAATACCCGCCCTTGTAGACAAGCTTAACCAGTCGTTAAATTGATATTTAAGGGAACTGGAGCCAATAAGTCTGTTTTTGGTCTGTGGGTTTAAGTTTTTATACTGTATCCAATAAGGGTTATTATGCCATCTGTTGATCCAGCTAATTTGGGTTCCATCGGGATTTTCTATGTTGTTTTTCATATAGTCCCAATCCACTTGCCTTGCTGTCCAGATGGTCTGCATACCAATGTTGTTGAAAGTATAACCTGCTCCGTTCAAGTTGCCATTGGAATTGATATAGGAACCTTTGGCTTCAAATGAAAGCTTATCCGTTAAATTGGTATTACCGGAAAAATTAATGGTATTCTTAACTTGGTTGGTGTTTGGTACCATACCTGTTTGATCGGAATTGGTTATGGAAAGACGCATATTTCCCCAAGTACCGCCATTGGTCAGGGCCACATTGGTAATTCTTGTAATTCCGGTTTCATAAAAATTCTTTATGTTATCGGGGTGCGAAATCCAAGGTGTTGGTATACGTTCCCCAGTTACCGGGTCTATTGGAGAATCAAATTGGGGTAGTGTAAGGATTTCCCCTGGGGTTTGTGGAAAACCGGCCTCTACTGCCCAGTATAATTTCCCGCCTGGAGCAATATCTTCTGCCTGTACGGTATAATCCAAACGGGGACCAAAACTTTCATCCACACCGTCATTGCTTCCTCCATTCAGTCCGTCTTTATACCAAAATTGTTGTCCACCACCTTGTCCGTATTCATTTTGGTAATCCGGAAGTAAAAATGGGTTGCTTAGAGTAACGGTATTCTCTACTGCTACAGAAAAGCCTTTGCCTTTTCCAGTTTTAGTGGTAATCAATACCACCCCATTGGCTCCTCTGGAACCGTAAAGTGCAGCGGCATTTCCGCCTTTTAGGATGGTCATTTCGGCAATATCTGAGGGGTTGATGTCCGCCGCACCGTTACCCATATCCGTAAAGTCGTAACCTCCTCGAGTACTGGATACAATAGTGTTGTCGATTGGTATTCCATCTACCACAAAAAGTGGTTGGTTGTTACCAGTAAGTGACTGATTGCCTCGAATGGTTATTCTCGAAGAAGCTCCAACGTTACCATTGGAATTGTTAATTAAAACCCCGGCCGACTTTCCGGCCAATGCGTTAATAACATTAGTCTCGGAGGTGTTTTTAATGTCGTCCCCTGAAAGCTCCTGTACTGCATATCCAAGAGCTTTTTTCTCCCTTGTAATACCCAATGCCGTAACTACTACTTCTTCCAATTGGGAGGCATCCTCCTCCAAGGTTACGGAAATATTGGATTGTCCCGAAACATTTATTTCCTTGCTAACGAATCCTAAATAGGAAACGACCAATACTGCGTTCGGATCGGAAACTGAAATTGAAAACTCCCCATCAAAATCAGTTTGTGTTCCATTGGCAGTTCCTTTTTCCAAAATGTTGGCTCCGGGTAAAGGAAGTCCGTTGTTGTCCAATACCACCCCGGTAATTTGTTCTTGCGGTTTTGTCGGTTCGCTGTTGTAAGTCGAGGTCTCGGAATTTGTTAAAGTACTGTGCATTTTTGTTTCCGAGGCATAATTAATGCTACTTGGTAAAGTTACCATTGCACTTAGAAGAAGTGTCAAGGATGGCTTCAACACCATGTCAAATTTAAACTTCCGTGGCAATTCCTGCCTAAGTTTGGTTTTTTTTGTCATTACGTAGAATGTTTAATGTTAGATAATGTTCTGTTGTTGTCAGTTAGATTCGCTGCATTGCAGTATTCTTTGGTTTAACAGGTTTACAGTTTAATACTTAGGCCAATGTTTAAGAGGTATGGCATAACAGACCCTTCAGGCTGGAAGGTCGTGTTACCTTATTAGTTAGGAACAAAATAAACCGGTATTGCTCCTAAATGCAGTTTGGTATAAATAAAAATTAAAACCTTATTAAACCTTTATTAATAATAGGATAAAATTAATTTTTTAATTCCGATGAAATGGGCGGTATCTTAGCGTAATGATGTACTATATTAACAAAAGGTTAAGAAGGGTGTTGTTGAGAGTAAAACTCTAAGGATTAGCGTGTTTGCTGGAAAGACAATAGGAGCCATCCAATTTTTGGATATTGCAAAAATAATAGGGGCATAACCTTGAATATTACAAAAGTTAAGCCCCTATTATATAATTATAAAGAAAAAAAATGTTTGGGCCATCAACGACTTCCAATGATGGTGCCTAAGTTGGATTAACAGGACTTGTAGGATACTGTTCCTGCGGTCGCTTTGTTGCCCTGAAGTGCGGCTTCTATTTTTTTGGCAGTCTTTGTTATGGCCAGCCCTCCAAGACCCGTACATCTTAAGGTGTGCGGAATGGCATCTCCGACCCTTTTCATTGTTTCTATTACTTCATCCAACGGAATTACCTGGTCATAATCGGATAGAGCCATGTTTGCACAGGAGATGGCTGTAGAGGAAGCCATTACG
Organism: Arenibacter palladensis; assembly: GCF_900129275.1. Classification (GTDB taxonomy): domain Bacteria; phylum Bacteroidota; class Bacteroidia; order Flavobacteriales; family Flavobacteriaceae; genus Arenibacter; species Arenibacter palladensis. The sequence continues at coordinate 147,478 of NZ_FQUX01000007.1, forward strand.
TTTCTGTTTAAACAAGGCGCTTCCACCCTGTCGGCTACGGTATCACATATTAAACCTAAAGAGCTTTGTAGTGCCATGGAGGCTGCCGCAAGTGACTGCGAAAGGCTTCCGTTCTGCAATACAACTACTCCCGCAGCTGCCATACCTGAGGCTGATCCACATTCCCCCATGCAACCTCCAACCTCTGCCGAAAAGGTGGCGTGGGCCGTTATGAATACTCCGATCAATCCTGCGGCCAACATGGCTTGTACCATTTGGTCCCTGGAAAACCCTAAAGTAGTAGCGGTGCCAATAATAGTTCCTGGCAATGCTCCGCAGGAGCCAGCAGTAGGAGCGGCCACTATAACACCCATGGAGCTTTTTATTTCCATCATGGAAGAGGTAAACATAATTGAGTTGTTTAGAACATCACCGGGAATAAGTTTTTTTTGTTCCTTATTTTTTTTAAAGTTGAGGGATTGGCTTCCTAAAATGCGGTCTTGGTAATGTGTACCTTTTAGTCCAAGGTGTATGGAGTTTTCCATTATGTCCACTATGCGTCCCATTTTGTCCATAACCTCCTCTTTGGAGATGTTGCCCCTTTGGCTTTCATAGTCGGCAGCCAGTTCCCAAAGATTTAGGTTTTTGTCTTTGTTGTATTCCAGTAGTTCCTCTACTGTAATAAATGGAACGGTAAGGTTTTTTCTTGATTTTATGGGGAGTACGGGATCTAAGGTCCGTATTTTTAATTGCATTTCCATGGCAGCTATTTGCTCCAGGAGTTGCCTTTGTTCCTTTTCGTTGGATTGAACCAATAGGAAATTGGCGGCACCTGAATGAAGCGATACTTCTCCAAGGTTCATTTTTGAAATGGACTCCAAAAGGTCTGCAGCCGAATCACTGTAAATTAGCGTTAGGTTAAAATCGCCCATCAAAGATACCGGGCTTTGGTCTATTTCTATTATTTCGATCATGCCACCCCCTGTAGAGAGGCCAATAACTTGATGGGTCTCTTTCTTGTTTTTTAAGGTAATTTTATAGGTGTTGGGATGGCTGGCACCTATGGGGTGAATGTCTATATCTATTTTAATGCCCGCGTTCTTAATGTGCATTTCATAATCCTTTAGCCGCTCATCATCGGCATTCCAGCCCAATAGTCCACCAAAAAGCCCCATGTCCGAACCTTGTCCGGAGTGGGTCGTGGCCAGGGAGCCATTAGGGTCAAATTCTATGTAGACCTCCTCAATACTGTTGTTCATTAAATCGCGACAAATTCGTCCTATCCGCAGTGCTGCTGCACAATGGGAACTGGATGGGCCCCTCATTACCGGGCCTATTACGTCATTAAAAATACTAGGATACGTTTTCATAGATGTAATTTATAAGAGCTTAATCTGAATGGTAGTTTTGTGCTTTTTTATATTCTTAGTTTAGAAATCTGAAATCTATAATTTGCTAAACCGGGTCATAGTTATTTATCTATTGTTCAAATCTATTAATTCACTGACATATTTTCATGTATTATTATAGCTGAAGTTAAGACATTTTTTGTAAATTAACTTTTTAATTTAATATTAGAAAGTGATTTTATGTCAAATGTAATTGCTTTTAAGGTGCCAATGCAGAAAAATATGTCGATTCGCGTTGAAGAATGCGATGTCGATCATGATTACGATTTGGTCCATTTTCATGAGGAATGTCAACTCACCTGTATAATGGAAGGTAGTGGTTGTCTTCTGGCCGGTGCCGAAACCTATAGTTTTAAACCAGGTGAGGTGTATTTGTTTGGCAGTAATTTACCTCATGGATTTAAAACTGAGGGTAGAATGGAAGCGGACGACATGGTACCCGGTACTAGAAGAATCAGTGTTTTTTTTAATCGGAATGTTTTTGAGTCCCTGTTTGAGCAGAACCCCGAAACAAGCTCTATAAAGAATTTACTGGATAATGCTTCCCTGGGTTATAAATTGAGTGTTGGAAATTCCCAGGAAATTCTTTCTAAAATCCGACGGTTGCGGAATAAGGACGATTTTGATAAAGTACTTGAACTACTGGATATTTTGGATTCCATTTCCCAGGACGATCAAGGCGATTATCTTTCGGCCTATGGGGAAGTCGGAACAGATTTGATCGATGAGGATATTCATATGATCAATGAGGTATTTGCTTATACCGAAGCCAATTTTCAGGAAAGGATTTCGTTGGCCGATGTGGCCGGTCATTTTAAAATGACACCGCCCACATTTAGTAGATTTTTTAAGTCCAGAACACAAAAAACATATATACAATTTCTTATTGAATTGCGGATAACCAAAGCTTGTGAATTTATAAGGGCCGGAACCCATAATACAACTGAGAGTTGTTTTAATTCCGGATTCACCAATATTTCCAGTTTTCATCGACATTTTAAATCTATTAAAGGGATGACGCCTACAGAATATAAAACGAGGGTATCATCCAATTTCAACTAGAAGAGAATTCTTATAATCCATACTATACTATTATGAACGCACAGCCTTATAATGTCCTGTTACCGGAAAGCGGTACGCCAGTGGTGGAAAAATGGAATGTAAACAAGTTTTATCAACAGATCCATTTTCACAAGGAATTTCAAATTACCATGATTCAGGAGGGAAGTGGATTTCTATTCGTCTCGGACAAGGTGGTTCCCTACGAAAAGGGTGATGTGTATTTTTTTGGCAGGAATTTACCCCATGCCTTAAAGACTACCAATGATGCTACGGAGAATTCCGATAACGGTTCCAAGGCAATTTCGCTGTTTTTTGATCAAGATAAAATCAAGGAATCCTTCAGAAATGTACCCGAAGCCTATAGGATTAATAAACTGATTGAATCTTCACACTATGGAATTAAGGTGAACCGGGATAGTGCAAGGTATTTAACGGATTATATTGAAGAGCTTACCACGAGTACCGGTCTAAATAAGTTCTTATTGTTTTTAAAGTTGCTCAATGTGGCTTCTAGGGATAATAATGTGATGATATTGTCACCTAAGGCCGCTCCCAGTAAAATTGGGGTTGAAAACGACCCTAAAATTGCCAAAATCTGTGCTTTCGTAAAGGAAAACTACAGGGATTTGATTACGCTTTCTGAAATAGCAGATTTGGCCCATATGTCCCCTACAGGCTTCTGTAGGTTTTTTAAATCCAAGACGAAGAAGACGTTTTCTCAATATTTGGCCGAGGTAAGAATTGGTAGTGCCTGTGAACTGCTACATAATGACAATTACAGTATTTCGGACTGTGGATATGGCAGTGGATTTAACAACCTATCCAACTTTCATAAGCATTTTAAAAAATACACTGGGATGTCTCCAATGGAATATCGGTCAAATATCAATAATGATTAAACGCCTTAGTTAAAATCTGCAGCCTCATATTTTGTTTGTTCCTTTAAGAACAGGCCCGTTCAATAATTTCATAAAATACACCGCTAAAATAGTATCACTATTTGCTAATTTGGGCAATATGTGCTGCCAAGGGACTTTGTAATATTGTTGTTCCCGATCATTTAAGATTTTTATGGGAAGTGTTACTTTTGGTTCGGGTTACTGAATAATAGTATTTAGAATATAATTAGAGTTATGAAAAAAGGGATTTTGGGAAGCATACTGTGCTTTTTGTTTTTTATTGGTAGCGGTCTGGCACAAACTGGATCTAATTTACAGTTAAATGACATTTACAAGAATAGTATTTACGGCCAAAAGGGGTTTGGTCCAGTGCGCTGGATGAAGGACAACAAGGGATACTCTACCCTGGAGGCCAATAATGAGATAGGGGGCAGGGATATTGTTAAATATGATGCAAAAAGTGGAGCAAGGTCGGTTTTGGTTTCCGCAGCTCAATTAATACCCCAGGACAAAAAAGAGCCTATTACCATTTCGGATTACCAATGGTCTCTGGATAACAATAAACTTCTCCTTTTTACCAATACCCGCAAAGTATGGAGGTATCACACACGTGGCGATTATTGGGTGTTGGATCTAAAGACCAACAAATTGGCAAGGCTCGGAAGATCTTTGGCTTCGGCGACCTTAATGTTTGCGAAATTTTCTCCGGACGCTTCCAAAGTAGCTTATGTAAGTGAATTGAATATATATTCGGAAAATCTGGAAGATCATAAAATAGATCAGCTCACCAAAGATGGGGGTGACAATATTGTAAATGGTACATTCGATTGGGTCTATGAAGAGGAGTTAAATTGTAGGGACGGCTTTAGGTGGAGCCCGGATGGTAAAAATATAGCCTATTGGCAATCGGATACCAAGGATGTGGGTACTTTTTATATGATCAACAATGTAGATTCCATTTATTCCAAACCAATCCCTATGCCTTATCCAAAGGTAGGTACCGAACTTTCAACGGTAAAGGTAGGTGTGGTATCCTTGGAAAACGGCACTTCAAAATGGTTTAAGGTTCCAGGTGATCCTAAGAACAATTATTTGGCGCGTATGGATTTTATTCCCAATTCCAATGAGGTAATGATCCAGCAATTAAACCGTAGACAAAACACCAATAAGGTCTATATTGGGGATATTCAGACCATGGAACTTGTTAATATCTTAACGGAAAAAGATGATGCCTTTTTGGATATTCATGACGACGTAAGATGGTTGGAAAATGAAAAGTACTTTACCTGGTCCAGTGAAAGGGATGGATGGTTGCACCTTTATAAGGTGTCTAGGGATGGCAGTGTGGTACAGCCTATTACAAAAGGGGATTTTGACGTGGTGGAGATCAACTGCATAGATCCAAAGGGTGGCTATGTATATTATATTGCTTCCCCGGATGATTACACCCAAAGATATTTGTACAGGAGCCGTATAGATGGAAAAGGGGAGGCCGAAAGGATAACCCCGAGCTCAAATTCAGGACAGAGTTCCTATCAAATATCCAATGATGCCAAATGGGGTATCCAGGTATTTCAGAATGCGGTTACCCCGCCTATATATTCCTTGATCAGTCTTCCCAATCACAAACAAAAAAGAATTTTGGAGGATAACAAGGAGTTAAAGGCCAAATATGATGCCTTGAAATTGAATCCTAAAGAGTTTGTAAAAGTAGATATCGGTGATGAGGTTTTAGATGCCTGGATGATTAAGCCCAAGGATTTTGATGCTACTAAAAAATATCCCTTATTGTTCTATGTCTATGGAGAGCCTGCAGGTGCTACCGTTCAGGACAATTGGGGTGGCGGTAGTCTTTGGGATCAGTATATGGCTCAACAGGGTTACATTGTGATGAGTGTGGACAATCGCGGAACTAAAACACCTAGAGGCAATAAATGGCGTAAATCCATTTATGGGCAAATAGGGATTCTAGCTTCAGAGGACCAGAGCAAGGCCGCTAAAAAAATATTGGAAACCTATGATTTCTTGGATCCATCCAGAGTAGGGATTTGGGGATGGAGTGGCGGTGGCCAAATGACATTGAATTGTATGTTTAGGTATCCAGAGATCTATTCTTCGGGATTGGCAGTTTCCTTCGTGTCCGATCAAAGACTTTATGATGCTACCTATCAGGAAAGATATATGGGGTTGTTGGAGGATAATGCCAAGGGATATCATGATGGATCTCCAATTAATTTCGCGCAGCATTTAGAGGGGAACTTAATGATTATTCACGGTACCGCTGACGATAACGTACATTATCAGAGTTTTGAGATGTTGGTCAACAAACTGATAGAACATAATAAGATGTTTAATATGATGTCCTATCCAATGAGGGCGCATTCAATATATGAAAGGGAAAATACCTCTTATCATCTTAGGCAAACTATGGAAGGCTTTTGGAAAAAGAACCTACCTGCCGGGGGTAAATAAACTTACGAGTTTGTTATTAATTTAACAGGATAATATCGTTAATATTATTTAGGATAATCTTTATAGATATAAATCATCAAATCTATGTTTGCAAAGGAGGAATATTGTACAAGAAGGGAAAAATTAAGGGAATTGCTGGGCGATGGATTGATCCTATTCCTAGGAAATGAAGAAAGTGGAATAAACTTTGAACATAACACCTATCCCTATAGGCAGGATAGTTCCTTTATTTATTTTTTTGGGCTTCAAGTGCCTGGATTGCACGCGGTAATTGATTTGGATGAGGGCAAGGAGGTTATTTTTGGGAATAATTTATCCATTGATGATATTGTATTTACAGGACCTATAGAATCCTTGGAAGAGCAGGCCCATAAGGTAGGGGTAGCCAGTGTAAATCCTATTGATAGTCTTGATGCTTATATAGGTGAAGCTATATCCAAGGGGAGGAAGATCCACTATTTGCCGCCTTATCGTCCGGAACATATTTTGAAATTATCCCAGTTGTTGAATTTATCGGCTAAGGAGGTTTCAAAAAAAGTATCTACCGATTTGATAAAGGCCGTAGTAAAACTAAGGTCCATAAAGTCCAACGCGGAGATCTTGGAGATTGAAAAAGCCGTGAACACAACTGTGGAAATGCAGTATAAGGCTATGGAGATCGCTGAAGCGGGAATGACCGAGGCGGATTTGTTCGGTGCGGTTCAAAATATAGCCATGGCCAACGGAAATAACACCTCATTTCCTTCCATAGTAACGATAAACGGCCAAATACTTCATAATCATTATAGGGGGAATCTCTTAAAAGAGGGAGATATGGTCCTATGCGACTGTGGTGCGGAAAACTTCTCAGGATATGCCGGGGACCTTACTCGCACCTTTCCTGTAAACAAGACCTTTAGCGTTAAACAGAAAGAAATTTATGATATAGTTTATAGTTCTTATAAAACTGCTGTTGGAATGCTCAAGCCCAAACAGTTATTTAGGGATGTGCATCTTGCTGCATGTAAAGAAATAGTGCTGGGCCTAATTGATTTGGGGTTAATGAAGGGCGACGCGGATAAGGCCGTGGAGGCGGGCGCCCATACCTTGTTTTTTCAATGTGGATTGGGGCATATGATGGGGCTGGATGTCCATGACATGGAGAACTTGGGAGAGCAATATGTTGGGTACACCGATGACCTACATCAGAGTAAGGAATTTGGGTTTAAATCCCTTCGTATGGGCAGGGCTTTGGAAGAAGGAATGGTCTTAACCGTAGAACCGGGAATTTACTTCATTCCAGAACTTATAGAGCTTAGAAAGAGCGAGAATAAATACTTTGAATTTGTCAATTATGATAAATTGGAAGAATACAAAAGCTTTGGCGGAATCCGCGTGGAGGACGATTTCCTAATAACAGAAAATGGTAGCCGTTTGTTGGGGGCCAAGCTCCCTACTACCTCTATGGAAATAGAAGATTTTAGAATTTCCAAAACCCGGCTTTAGGAATTTTATTTTGTGAGGCCGGTATTTCAGAAACCGTTGGCTCAGTGAAATGTCAATATAGTAGGAACCCCGCATTTTTGGCGGGGTTTTATCGTTATTACCCCTCTGCACTTTGGTTCAACTTCTGATGGGAGATCATTACTCGCGCTAGGTCGGTATTATATTTAAAAAACTCGGAGAAGTCAAAAAAAACAGAAAATTGAAATTTGTTTATTTTGAATCATAGGGAATAAACGGCTTATTCCCTAGGCGAAATATGATAATCCCCTGATGATTTGGTGCGTAAAATAGTATGATGACTTGCTAATTTTTGCGATAGTTACTTTCGTGTTATCATCTATTTTTGTTTTTTAAAACAATATTTATCATGATAAAATGGGAAGGCGTAATGCCAGCAGTAACAACCAAGTTCACTGAGGATGATCAGCTAGATCTTGCGATGTTTGAAAAAAATATAAGAGCTCAAATGGAAGCTGGCGTTAACGGGATTATCCTAGGAGGAACCCTAGGGGAGGCCAGCACTCTAAAACCCGAAGAAAAGGAAACTCTTATTAAGACTACCTTGTCTATTACGGAACAAAAAATTCCGGTAATTATCAATATTGCCGAGCAGACTACCGAGGGTGCCATTGCCGTGGCCCAACATGCAGAATCTATTGGGGCCAATGGATTAATGCTTTTGCCTCCAATGAGATATAAGGCCACGGATTTTGAGACCGTAACTTATTTTACGGCGATTGCCAATAGTACTTCCTTGCCGATAATGATTTACAACAACCCTGTGGATTATAAAATAGAAGTAACTCTGGATATGTTCGAGGAGCTAATAAAATGTGATAATATTCAGGCGGTAAAGGAATCCACAAGGGATATAACCAATGTAATCCGAATTAAGAACCGTTTTGGCGATCGCTTAAAAGTTCTGACCGGTGTGGATACCCTTGCTTTGGAAAGTTTGGTAACAGGTGCAGACGGATGGGTAGCCGGATTGGTTTGTGCCTATCCCGCAGAAACAGTTGCTATTTATAATTTGGTAAAAGCCGCTAAGGTTGATGAAGCTATGAAGATCTATCGCTGGTTTATGCCTCTATTGGAGTTGGATATTAGTCCACAATTGGTACAAAACATTAAATTGGCGGAAGTAGCGACGGGTATTGGAACCGAAAATGTAAGAGCCCCAAGATTGCCCTTGCAAGGAGCAGAAAGGGAACGTGTTTTAAAAATAATAGATACCGCCATGAAGAACAGGCCTATTTTGCCAGCCTAAAAAGATTGGTAGGTAAGGTTTGTTTGGTATAACAAGAATAAAAAGGTTTCCAATCTCTTGGAAGCCTTTTTTACTTTTCCAAAGTTTGGTAAAAGTTGAATGGCATCCTGATTAATTGTTCTTTTTTTCGGTGGCCTCATAAGACTCGTGACCCGTGGAGCCGCTTCCCAAAATATCATGCCTTTTCTTAGGGACTTGGTTTCTGTGCTTCCCGATAATTTCTGCATATTCCGGTTTGTCAATGGCGTTATACCATTCATGCGGGTCTACTTTATGGTCGTAAAACTCTTCAGTCCTATCGTTGTACTGTATAAAACGATACTGCTCCGATATAATGGCATAGTTGCCAGGCCCAAAACAGGTTCTGGCATAATGCGGCCATTCTGCGTCTAAATCTTTTAATAGTGGTACTAAGGAATTGCCTTCGTGCTTTGGATCGGGTTTTAGATGGCATAATTCGAGCAAAGTAGGGTAGATGTCCATTAATTGTACTGGCTTGGTAACAACTTTCCCTTCAGGAATATCGGGTCCCATAATGATCATAGGTACTCTTGCCCCGTCTTCCCATAGGCTGCGTTTGGCAAAGCGTTCTTTTTCGCCCAAATGAAATCCGTGATCGCTGAACAAAACAACATAAGTATTGTCTCCATAATCGCCATTATCCAATGCGTCGAGCACCCGGCCTACCTGCTCATCCACAAAACTTACACAGGCCAAATAAGACTGTACAAGAGGTTTCCACTCTTCATTTTCAACGACCCACTCAAAAGCTGGTGAAACATGTTTCAGACGAGTTATATCGATGCCATACGGAGAGATATCATCTAGGTCGCCAGTGATTGTTTTGGGTAGTTGCAAAGATTCCAAAGGATACATATCGAACCACTTTTGGGGAGCAAATTGAGGCACATGTGGTCGGTAGAATCCAACGCCCATCCAGAATGGCTGGTCCTGCTTTTCTGTCAATTTTTTCTCCGCCCAACTGGCAATTTCATAATCGGGCATCTGATCATCACGTTCCGGGTAAACGCCCCAATCCCATAATGGATGTCCGGGATATGTGCTTATCTTTTGTTCGGGCATGGGGCCAAAGCCTCCAAATTGCCCTGCATAATTTGGAATATGGGTTTCATTGATTCCTTTCCCGTTATGGAAGATCTTTCCTGCAGCAAAGACATTGTAACCTTCCTGTTGAAACCGTTTGGGCATAACTCTATTTTCATTCGCTACGGTGGATTCTACGATATCTGGATTTAAAAAGTAAATACCAGAGGTACTTGGGTAAAGGGAGGTCATAACACTGGCCCTACTGGGATTGCATACCGGAGCCTGACAATGTGCATTGCTAAAGAGAACGCCACGTTGCGCCATCCGGTCCATATCGGGCGTTTTGGCCTGTGGATGCCCACCTAAAACACCGATCCAATCGTTTAGGTCATCTATGGCAATAAAAAGAACGTTGGGCTTATCCTGTTTTTTAGGTTCAATTTTTGACTTTTTATATCCAAATGAGGCTGTTAGGATAATACCAAGTATTAAAATGATATAGTTGCTTTTTTTCATGTTTAATAAACTTCATTAAAGAAGGTTGAGGTTATTATGTCTAAACCTAAGACAATTTACGATACTATTTTTCCAATTACATTTTTCTAAAACGCTTGTTTTTGTCTTAAAGTTATTCTTGTGTTTAATTCTAAATGGTTTTTCCTAAAATTGCATCCGGGCATTGTATTCCATAATATTATTGGGCATGTTGTAAAATTGCAAAACAAGTTTAAAAAATATTGTTTCCGTTTGCATCCTGTACTGTACTGTGTATACATTTTTAGGGTTGATAAAGTGCTTAACGAAAGTCAAGGCAGTACTGTGCAGGATACATATATTTCCCTCAAGGCTTAATTTTGACAGGAATGGTTCCGGTATTGGTTCTAATTTGATAGCGCTAACCCTTTAAAAGAAAATAAAAATGATAAGAAAAGCATTTAAAATGAAGGTCTATCCTAGCAGTATAGAGAAGTATACCCAAAGACACAATCCAATATGGAAGGAATTGGAAGCGGTGTTAATAGCACATGGGGTTCACAATTACAGCATTTTTTACGATGGTGAAACCCATATCTTGTTTGGATATGCAGAATTGGAATCTGAGGAAAAATGGAATTCCATTGCCGATACCCAAATTTGTAAGGATTGGTGGGTGCATATGGCAGATCTTATGGAGACCAATGCCGATAACAGTCCGGTTTCTACAGATTTAAAAGAGGTCTTTCACTTGGGGTGAAATTTAAAAAATAATCGATCAAGCAAGGAATAATTTGATGGCGTTAAAAAAGTCACTACCTTAATGTTCAACAAGAATCAACTTAAAATGTTGTTGAAGAAATAGAGGGAGTATGGAATCATAACCAATATTGAAAGTTAAGCCTTCCTGCTCAGTGAAAAAAAAGGAATGTTGCCCGCAACTCCATTAAATTAATAAATTCAAGATCCATAAATATTATCTTATGACCAACACAAATCAAAAAAGAACACTAGGCGAGTTTATTTTTGACAATCAATCCTCCTTTCCATATTCCACAGGAGAATTGTCAAAATTAATAAATGCCATAAGGCTTGCGGCAAAAATTACCAATCATGAAGTAAACAAGGCGGGCCTGGTGGATATCTTAGGTGATGCCGGAAATACCAATGTACAGGGTGAGGACCAGCAAAAGCTGGACGTCTATGCCAATGAAAAATTTATTCAGACCCTTATACAAAGAGGTATAGTATGCGGTATTGCCTCGGAAGAGGAGGAAGATTTTATTGCCGTGAACAGTATTGACGGTAATAATAGCAATAAGTACGTTGTACTCATCGACCCCTTGGACGGTTCTTCCAATATTGATGTAAATGCTTCGGTAGGTACCATATTTTCTATTTACAGACGGATATCGCCATTGGGCAGTCCTGTAGAGCTAAGGGACTTTTTGCAACCAGGAAAAAACCAAGTGGCGGCGGGTTATGTCATGTACGGTACTTCTACCATGTTGGTGTTTACGACCGGTAATGGGGTAAATGGGTTTACCTTAAACCCTGCTCTGGGTACCTTTTATCATTCCCATCCAAATATGCAGTTCCCGGAAACCGGCAGGATCTATTCCGTTAACGAGGGAAACTACGTTCATTTTTCCAAAGGGGTAAAGGCTTATATAAAATATTGCCAAAAGGAGGAAGGGGATAGGCCTTACACTTCAAGGTATATAGGTGCAATGGTTGCGGATTTCCATAGAAATTTAATAAAGGGAGGTATCTATATGTATCCGAGGATTGGACCCAAACAAAATGGTAAATTACGGTTGACATACGAATGTAACCCTATAGCTTTTCTAACGGAGCAGGCCAAGGGGAAGGCTACCACCGGGACTAAAAGAATTCTGGATATTGAACCTACAGAATTGCACCAACGGGAGGCAATATTTTGCGGAAGTGTAAAAATGGTCGAGAAACTGGAAGAGTTTATTTTGAGCGAGGACTAAGGGTTGAATCAATAATGTTTTGGGATAATTTTACTTTAGGCACGCCTAATTTATAAGCCAAGAAAAGTGATTGGTGACCCTGCTTATATAAAGTTATGGTGGCCATACCTTGTATACCTTTGTTTTAGCTTGAATTTTATTCTACTCAAAAAAATACCTTAGCCTGGCTTAATGCGCATATGTTTCACAAGCTCTTTCTAAACTTAAAAGTTTTCCTAACTTAGGGGTTTGTTCAAATTAATTAGATAATAAAAGTAAAAATGAAAATAAACGACTCTTTCGATCCCGGCCATTATCAGGCCAATGATAAACGATATGATACTATGCAATACCGTCGCTGTGGCAACAGTGGTATTCTTTTACCATTAATTTCATTGGGGCTTTGGCATAATTTTGGTCATACTGATAACCTCGAGATGGGACGCAATCTCTTGCGAGCCGCTTTCGATAACGGGATTACCCATTTTGACCTTGCCAATAATTATGGCCCTCCATATGGAGCAGCGGAAGAAAATTTCGGACGTATTTTTAAAACGGATTTTCAGCCATATCGTGATGAACTTATTATTTCCAGCAAGGCTGGGTGGGATATGTGGCCTGGACCTTATGGAAATTATGGTTCCCGTAAGTATTTGATTGCCTCGGCAAATCAAAGCCTTAAGAGGATGGGACTGGATTATGTAGATATATTTTACCATCACAGACCCGATCCGGAAACTCCGCTCGAAGAAACCATGGGAGCTTTGCATCATTTGGTTCAAAGTGGCAAGGCACTATATGCTGGGGTTTCCCAATATCCGGCAGAGCTTACTGCAAAGGCTTCAAAGATCATGAAAGACTTGGGTACGCCCTTATTGATCCATCAACCTAGATATAATATGTTCGATCGTTGGGTAGAAGATGGACTGTTGGATGTGTTGAAAGAAGAGGGGATAGGCTCCATTGCTTTCTCCCCATTGGCACAAGGCGTATTGACCAAGAAATATTTAAAAGGTATTCCTGAAGATAGTAGGGCAAGCAAGGATGGCCGCTATTTGAAGGAAGACCAAATTACACCAGAAGTTTTGGACAAGGTGGGTCGACTAAATAAGCTGGCAGAAAATCGTGGCCAAAGTTTGGCCCAAATGGCCATTGCGTGGTTGCTGAAGGATCAACGCATTTCTACGGTACTGGTTGGGGTGAGTCGAACCGAACAATTACTGGATAACTTGGAGGCACTCAAGAATTTAAATTTTAGTGAGGCTGAACTAAAGGAGATAGAAAGTATTTTAGGGTAGTGGACAATTCTTAATTTATAGGTCCTATATAAATTGGATTAGTTTGAACAACAATTAATTTATTACCTTGATATTTCATAATTAAGTAAAATTATGTCGAAAGCAAATAAGCAATATATTGTTAAGATATTGGAAACCCACTATATTACCCATGATGTAAAGCGATTTGTAGTGGAAAGGCCTCCGGATTATGATTTTATTCCGGGGCAGGCGACCGAGGTAGCTATTAATTTACCGGAATGGAAGGACCAATTAAGGCCCTTTACCTTTACTTCCATTAGGGAACATGGATTCCTTGAATTTATGATCAAGATTTATAATGATCATGAAGGGGTGACCAATATGTTGGGACGAACCCACGCCGGGGCGGAACTTATTCTACATGAAGTTTTTGGAGCCATTCAGTATAAGGGGCCAGGCGTTTTTCTCGCCGGTGGAGCTGGTATTACTCCCTTTATATCCATATTTAGGCATCTATACACTCATAAGAACCTTCACGGTAATAAATTGATCTATTCCAATAAAACATCGGAAGACGTTATTATGGAAGACGAATTGCAAAAGATGCTCAATGGTAATTTTGTAAAAATATTTACCCGCGAGAATGTGGTGGGATTTAGGGGAAACAGAATAGATCGAAAATTCCTTATCGAAAATATAGCCGACTTTGGACAGAACTTCTATTTATGCGGGCCAAAAAAGTTTGTTCAGAATATAACCGAACTGCTATTTGATCTTGGTGCAACCGCTGAGACGGTCATTATTGAAAAATGATATTTTTTTCACTGCTTTGGGATTTCTAATTAAAATCCAAACGTTTTATTTATTACTGTGATACATCCCTTATGCTATTTTTTTGCATAACTGTATTGCACTCCTTTTTCGGGAATATCAAATTACATCAGGAAAACTTTTATGTAAAATGGTAAAAAGGCTATTTTTAAATGCACTTTTATTTACCAATACTTAAACCAAGATTATATTATGGATACCAGAAGGGATTTTTTAAAAAAGGCAAGTATGTTGGCCGGAGGAATGGGTTTAACGGCAAGTCTGCCACCCTCCATTCAACGGGCCTTGGAAATTGACCCTGAAAATGGAACTACCTTCTACGACGCAGAACATGTGGTCTTTCTTATGCAGGAAAACCGCTCCTTCGATCATTGTTTTGGAACATTGCAAGGAGTTAGGGGCTATAATGATCCCAGGGCCATTTCCTTGCCGAACAAAATACCCGTATGGCTTCAAAGTAATAAGGATGGGGAAACCTATGTGCCTTTCCGATTGAACATGAAGGAGACCCAGGCCACATGGATGGGAGATTTGCCCCATCATTGGGAAAGTCAGGTAGATGCCCGGAACAATGGAAAGTACGACCAATGGCTTGTGGCCAAGAAGGCCGATGAGGAATATGGAAATATGCCGCTTACCCTAGGCCATTATACGCGCGAAGACCTGCCGTATTATTATGCCTTGGCAGATGCCTTTACTGTGTTTGATCAGCATTTTTGCTCGGCCCTGACAGGAACCACTACCAATAGAAATTATTTTTGGACCGGAAAATCTTTTGATACCGAAGGCAATAGACCTTGCGTTAGAAATTCTGAGGTAAGCTATAATAGCGAGGCCAGTTGGAAAACCTTTCCGGAAAGACTGGAAGAAAATGATATATCTTGGCGGGTTTATCAGAACGAGATCAGTTTGCCTACAGATGTTGAAGATGCATCCTTGTTGGCAAATTTTACAGATAATAACCTAGAGTGGTTTTCCCAATACAATGTTCGCTATAGCTCTGGTTTTCAAAAATATATAAAAGGAAGACTCAAGGTATTGCCTTCAGAAATAGAGGACTTGGAAAAGGGGTTGGACAAACAGCCCGAAGAAAAGAAAGGAGAACATTTAAAAGTACTTCAAAAGAAAAAGCAACAGCTGGAACAGATTAAGGAGGTTCTTCAGACTTGGAATTCCGAGAATTTTGAAAAACTTTCGGAGTTTCAAAAAAACCTACATGAAAAGGCCTTTGCTACCAATGTCGGAGACCCAGATTATCATAGGGTAGAGGAGTTTAGCTACAATGATAACGGTGTTCAGCGTTCCATAAAAGTGCCAAAAGGTGATATATTGCACCAATTTAGGCAAGACGTGGACCAAGGGAAATTACCTACTGTTTCCTGGCTGGCAGCACCCCAGAAATTTTCGGATCACCCAAGCGCACCTTGGTATGGGGCATGGTTTGTCTCAGAGGTTCTGGATATCCTTACCAAAAATCCTGAGGTATGGAAGAAAACGATTTTTGTGATTACCTATGACGAGAACGACGGGTATTTTGATCATATTCCTCCTTTTGTCGCTCCCAACCCCAAGGATACCAACAATTTCACCAAAGGCTTGGACACCTCGGAGGAATATGCCACCTTGGAACAGGAGAAAGCAAAAAAAGGTATGGATCCGGAGGATCCTAGGGAAAGTCCAATGGGTCTAGGGTTTAGAGTGCCAATGGTTGTAGCTTCGCCATGGAGCAAGGGCGGATGGATTAATTCTGAAGTCTGCGATATTACCTCCACCCTAATGTTTTTGGAAGAGTTAATTAAGAAAAGAACGGGCAAAGTTGTTAAGGAAACCAATATAAGTAGTTGGCGTAGGGCCATTAGTGGCAATCTAACCTCTGCTTTTAGGCCATATAACGGGGAGCCCTACACTATTCCCAAAGCCATAGAGCGCAACCATTTTATGAAGGAGGTCTACAATGCCAGCTTTAAGGAATTGCCCAAGGATTTTAAACCTCTAAGCAGTGGTGATATAGCCGATGCAAAAAAAGACCTCTATAAGACCTCGTTTATGCCACATCAAGAACCAGGAATTAGGGATTCTTGTGCTTTGCCGTACGAGTTATATGTAGACGGTGAATTAAATGGGGATAAGAACTCATTTCGAATTCAGTTTACAGCGGCCGATACAGTTTTTAGAGAATCGGCTAAGGGAGCCCCATTTAATGTTTATGCCCCTGGCCACTATTTACAGGAAATGCCTGGAGGGGGGTCCAATTTTTCAGCTGTTAAAACATGGCCATTTGCCGTTGGGAAAGGTGAAAGTTTGGACTATGAATGGCCTTTGGATCATTTTGAGGAAGAAGGATACCATTTGCGGGTATATGGACCAAACGGTTTTTATAGGGAATTTAAGGGTGCTGTGTCCGATCCCGAACTGCAAATAAGTTGTGCATATCAAAAAAAGAGGGGATTTATAAAAAAATTATCGGGGAATATAGAGGTCCAAATTTCCAATACCTCCAAGAAAAAGGATATTGATATTTTGGTGGTAGACCATGCCTATGGTAATCCTGAACAAAAAGTTCGGGTCAAAAAAGGTTCGGTCGAGAGCATTATCGTCAATAGTGCCAAAAGTTATGGTTGGTATGATTTTTCATTGCAGCTCCAGGGGAATACTAGTTTTGCAAGGCGATATGCAGGAAGGGTGGAAACAGGGAAAGCATCCAAGAGCGATCCTTTTATGGGAAGGGTCGTTTCTTAGGTTTGCCATGATTGGTACTTAATAGCTCAAAAGAAAAATCCCATCCTGAATTTCAAGATGGGATTTTCTAATTAATAACACAGTTTACATATATCTCCTCGAAGTGCTACTTTGGAAATATTCCGTTTGATGCAGGTCTTATTTTACCAAGTCGAACCTATCCAAATTCATCACCTTGGTCCAGGCAGCTACAAAATCCTTAATAAATTTATCCTCGGAATCTTCACAGGCATAAACCTCGGCCAATGCCCTAAGCTCTGAATTGGAACCAAAAATAAGATCGGCGCGGGTGCCGGTCCATTTAAGTTGGCCAGTTTTACGGCTATGTCCCTCAAAAACATTTTGGGCATCTGAAATAGACTTCCAAGTGGTGTCCATGTCCAGTAAATTTACAAAGAAATCGTTGGTCAAGGTTTCAGGCCTCTTTGTGAAAACTCCGTGCTGGGACCCGTTATAATTAGTGTTTAGCACGCGCATTCCCCCTATAAGTACGGTCATTTCCGGAGCATTTAAGGTTAATAATTGGGCCTTGTCTACAAGCAACTCCTCTTCGGTTACCTCGTAGGTATCCTTAAGGTAATTTCGGAACCCATCTGCCAGTGGTTCGAGCACCTCAAAAGATTCTACATCGGTTTGCTCTTGGCTGGCATCGGTACGTCCTGGAGAAAAAGGGACCGTTACTTTCTTCCCGGCATTTTTTGCTGCCGCTTCAATGGCGGCATTCCCTGCCAAAACAATAAGATCGGCCAAAGAAACTTTCTTATTTCCGGATTGTGCGGCATTGAATTCTTTTTGGATGGCCTCTAATTTATCCAAAATTTGGGCCAATTGCTTGGGGTTGTTTACTTTCCAATTTTTCTGAGGAGCTAGGCGTATACGTGCTCCATTGGCACCCCCTCGTTTGTCGGAACCCCTAAAAGTGGAAGCTGATGCCCAGGCGGTAGATACTAATTGGGATATAGAAAGACCGGATGCCAAAATTTTGGCCTTTAAATCGGCTATATCCTTATCATTGATCAACTCATGATCCACAGCAGGTACTGGATCTTGCCAAATTAATTGCTCCTTGGGTACTTCTGGTCCTAGATAACGCGATACCGGCCCCATATCACGATGCACCAATTTAAACCATGCACGTGAATAGGCATCCGCAAACTCTTCTGGATTTTCTAAAAAGTGCCTTGATATTTTTTCATAAGCCGGATCCATACGCAGCGAAAGGTCCGTTGTCAACATAAAAGGGGCATGCTTCACATCCGGATTGTGGGCATCTGGTACTGTTCCTGCACCGGCATTGTTTTTAGGTTTCCATTGGTGTGCTCCAGCTGGACTCTTGGTCAATTCCCATTCGTAACCAAATAGATTTTTAAAGAAAGTGTGACTCCATTTGGTTGGGGTATTGGTCCAGGCACCTTCTATACCACTGGTAATAGTGTCCGCACCCTTACCCGTCCCATAGTTGTTTTTCCATCCAAGGCCTTGGGCTTCAATGCCAGCAGCTGCCGGTTCTGCTTCTACATATTTGGTAGGGTCCGCAGCACCATGGGTCTTACCAAAGGTATGTCCCCCTGCAATTAACGCAACAGTTTCATAATCGTTCATGGCCATACGTCCAAATGTCTCACGTATATAGTGTGCAGATTCAACTGGATCAGGATTGGCATTGTGTCCTTCAGGGTTTACATAGATCAATCCCATATGGGCGGCGCCAAGCGGACTCTCCAATTCCCCTTTTTCGGAGTAGCGTTCTTTGTTTCCCATCCATTCGGTTTCCGAGCCCCAATACACATCTTGTTCAGATTCCCAAATATCCTCACGGCCTCCGGCAAAGCCGAACATTTTTAGTCCCATGGACTCGTGTGCGCAGTTCCCTGCCAATATTAATAGATCTGCCCAAGATAATTTTTTGCCGTACTTCTTTTTTATGGGCCAAAGTAATAATCGAGCCTTATCAAGATTGGCATTATCTGGCCAACTATTCAATGGAGCAAAGCGTTGAGATCCCGAGCCTGCACCTCCACGGCCATCATGTATACGATAGGTTCCGGCACTGTGCCAAGCCATCCGGATAAAGAAAGGTCCATAATGCCCATAATCTGCCGGCCACCATTCCTGGCTAGTAGTCATTAATTCATAAAGGTCTTTTTTTACGGCTGCTAGATCCAGCTTTTTAAATTCTTCAGCATAATTGAAATCGGGGTCCATAGGATCCACCAATGACGAATTTTGTCGCAGTATATTTAATTTTAATTGATTGGGCCACCATTCCCTGTTGGTAGTACCACCTCCAGCTACATGATGCAATTCGCCATTTAAGAAGGGGCATTTTGCACTTGATTCATTAACATCCCATACTTTTCCGTTTGATGATGGGTTTGAATGTGTTTTATTTTCCATTTTATACAGTTTAAATAAGTTTTAGATTAGTTCACCCCTAAATTTACGATAATATTTTCTGATGGATAAGGAATCTTCATCAGTAAAACTTATGGTACTTCAGTAAAATTTATAATCTTAAACAAACGGGCTATTTGTCAGGTAGGGGGCCTGTGCATCATTGAAAACATGATTCACTTATGATCAATATAATTTGTTTATTGAAGAAAAAGATTATTTAATTTAGGGCTAAAAAGGTTGTAACCCTTTATCCAAAGATACTTTCCAATCTAAAAAAATGTATTAACCATGTTAGGAGGGAACAATATAGAAATACATGAAACGGCATTTGTGACCTCCACCTTCCGGGCTACTGATGTAAAATTAAGTAGGGACCATTTTGCTTATTTATGGAATAATCCGAAAACTGAAAAATGGGTCGAAGAATATCTTACTAAGGTATCCTCGGAGGAATCATTTACACATTGTTTGAGGAACAGATATTTTTTGGAAAAAATAAATGAACATGTAAGCGAAAATAGAATCGAGGTTTTGATCAATTTTGGAGCGGGTTTTAGTATGTATCCGTTTTTGCTGGACCAAAATATAACCCATATTGAAATTGATAAACCTGAGATAGTGGAATACAAAAAAATGAAAATTGAACAATGGCAAAAAGAAGCTTTACTCCCCAAGCGAAATATACATTTTGTTGGGGTTGATTTTAGTAAGGAATATAAGGAAGGGTTATTGGCAACTATTAATTCTGTTAAGGGTATAAAAAAGTGCTTTATACTTATTGAAGGGGTTTTGTTCTTTTTGGACAGGGAGGAAACGGATGGTCTGTTTCAATTGTTCAATCTAGTTCAGGATACTGGAGATATAATAGGAAGTGCATCGTTTCAGGATGAAATTAAGGAATCATTGGTCTTTAAAAAATTGATGAGTTTTTTTGGAGATAATATTTCTAAGGCAAGCGCTAGTGAATATCAAACCATTCCCAATGAATATTATCGGAATATAGAGAACTATTCCCTGATAGATCATCAGGATTATTTTAGCCTCTCCAAAACATATTATCATAAAATTGAATTGGAAAAGGAGCTGATCTTAAATGAAAATTTCTATATGTTGCAGAAGGTAGGATCCTAAATTAACCCTTCTTACCGTGTGTTAATTTTAAATGGTTTAACTTAACTACTTGCCAATTATTCACCTAACCAAAGCATGAAAAAACTTAAGTTTCCAACTGCCCAGACCATTTTGATTCTCATAGCTGTTTTTGTAACCTTGCTAACCTGGTTGATACCCGCAGGTAAATATGATAGCCTGGCCTATGACGCCGGTAGTAATACATTTACCAAAATAAGCCTGGAAGAACGTATTGAATTACAGGCTACCCAGGAAACCTTGGAAGAGTTGAGTATAAAAATTCCCATTGAAAAATTTACCAGCGGGGATATTTATAAGCCCATCGGAATTCCCAATACCTATAAACCATTGGAATCAAGACCTCAGGGTTTTGCAGCCTTGGTACAATCGCCCATTAAGGGGATTATTGCGGCGGCGGATATTATATTTTTAATTCTTATCATTGGAGGCCTAATAGGCATAATGAACCTTACTGGGGCCTTTGATGCCGGAATTGCCTGGATGGCCAAAGTACTTAGGGGGAGGGAATACATTTTAATAATTGTGGTTACAACGCTAATTGCCCTTGGGGGAACCACCTTTGGATTAGCAGAGGAAACCATGGCGTTCTATCCCATTTTAATCCCGGTATTCCTAGCGGCCAAATATGATGCCATGGTGGGCTTAAGTTGTGTGTTTTTGGGTTCGGGTATTGGTAGTATGTGTTCTACGGTAAATCCGTTTGCTACCATTATAGCCTCTGACGCAGCAGGAATAAATTGGACCACAGGACTCAATAGTCGAATAATTATGCTGCTGCTTTGCACCACCATTACCATTGTTTATATCCTTTTGTATGCCAGAAGGGTAAAAGCCGATCCGTCAAAATCCCTTATTTATGAACAAAAAGAGAGCATAGAAAAGCTTTTTGGATTGGGTAAAATGGATACTAATATAAAGTTCACGAACAGATTACGCCTTATTACCCTTGTGTTTTCATTGAGTTTCATTGTTATGATCATTGGGGTTTCCTTTTTGGATTGGTGGTTTGTGGAAATGACGGCAACATTTTTGGTCGGGGCAATAATCATAGGCTTTATAGCAGGTATTAAGGAAAGCGACTTTGTGGATGCCTTTGCCAAGGGAGCTGCCGATTTGCTCAGTGTTGCTTTTATTGTGGGCATTGCCAGAGGGGTGACCATACTGATGGAGGACGGACTTATTAGCGATACTATTTTGTTTTATGCCAGTAACATCACCGAAGGCATGAATAAAGGTGTATTTGCCAACGTAATGCTTTTTATTTATGGAGGGTTATCGTTTTTTATGCCCTCTTCTTCCGGCATGGCCGTATTGACCATGCCTATTTTTTCTCCTTTGGCAGATACCGTAAATATAGGTAGGGAAATAATTGTGGATACCTACTTATACGGTATGGGCTTGTTTTATTTGATCAATCCCACGGGTTTAATTTTGGCAGCTTTGGCCATTGTGAAAATTGGGTTTAATAAGTGGATGAGGTTTGTAATGCCTTTATTGATATTATTGATCCTCACTACAATGATTTTTTTGACTATTTCAGTGCATACCAATTAATTGTACCCCATGGATTTTTATGAATAACCTTTACTTTCTTATAATAATTAAGTGCGATTAACTAACTTTAGATAATGATAAATCTGTGGCTGAGCCTGCTGTTTTCAATGGCCCTTCATGACACGTGAGACTATTATTTTCATAAATGAGGGTACTGGAAGTAATACCAAGGCCGGCATTTTTGTAATAATTACATTAATCGAAATAAAACGAAGATGGAAAAGACAAAAATAATGGTCCAAGCGACTATTTCTGAAGGAGTGGGTAAGGTTTGGGATTACTATACCAATCCTGAACACATAATAAAATGGAATTTTGCTTCGGACGATTGGCACTGTCCATATGCATCCAATGAAATGGAGGTCGGCGGAAAATACTCGGCGCGAATGGAAGCCAAGGACGGTAGTTTTGGTTTCGATTTTGAGGCCGTTTATGATGAGGTGGATCCCTTCAAACAGTTTAGCTATACTATGCCAGATGGGAGGCAGGTAAAGGTCACTTTCTTCGAGCTAAATCATAAGACAACTGTGAAGGTAAACTTTGATGCTGAAACCGAGAACTCCATTGAAAAGCAAAGAGCAGGGTGGCAGGCCATCCTTGATAACTTTAAAAATTATACGGAGTCAAATTAACTAAGGTCAAAATTACTTCTAACGCGTACTTTGCTTAAATACCGAACCCAATTTAAACTGGGCCTAATGGATATTGGCCCAGAAATGAGCAATTAATAAGATAATTAAGTAATTTTGTCTTTGTAAATTATGAACAACAGAACCCACATATTATCAATACTTCTTTTTTTGCTGTTTCTTTCGACCAGCAATGTATGGGCTTGTGGGACTTCTAAGGAGAAAGCCAAATCTGAAAATATAGATTCTTGTAGCATGGACGGTCATACTGAAGACAAGTCTTGTTGCGACTCCGAATCGGACAAAGAGAATGAGGGCTGTAATGGAACTTGTAGCCATAATTTGTGCCACTGTCCGGTTGTAGTAAATACACCCGTTTATTTAAACGGAGTTGAAGTGAAATTCTCAAATATCAATACTGAATTGGAAAATGATTGGGCTTATATCCAACAAATTCCAAAATTGGTTTATCTCCCCATCTGGCAACGACCCAAAATAGGTTAACTCTTTTGTAATAGCCATAGGTCTGTCGTATTATTTCCGGTCAGGATCTATGTAATAACCTAGATTAATTAATTTTTATAATTCGAAAAGGGATTCATGAATTCCTTTTTACAAAATATTAGTACGATGAAAAATTCAATAAATATATTGATGGCAATTTCCGTATTGTTATCCTTTGCAGCGGGCAATGCCCAGACAAAAAACTTTAAGACAGAATCTGTAAAAATCTATGGAAACTGCGCCATGTGCGAGAAAACCATTGAAAAGGCGGGTAATTTAAACAAGGAAGCCACCGTAGATTGGGACAAGGACACTAAAATGGCAATCATTTCCTATGATAGTTCGGTCACATCAAAAGGAGAAATTCTAAAGAGAATTGCATTGGCAGGTTATGATAGTGATCTCTTTTTTGCTCCGGACGATACCTATGCCAATTTGCCAGAATGTTGCCAATATGAACGAGCTAAAAAAGATGCCCATAATATGGAGTCGCACGACATGCAAATGGCCAAAGACCATTCACATCATAGTGCAATGACTCAGGATAAAAATGCGCTTTCAAGTATTTTTGAAAACTATTTTTCCGTTAAGGATGCCCTGGTAAGCACAGATGGTTCCTTGGCTTCCGAAAAGGCTGAAATTCTTTTGAAATCAGTTTCTGAAGTGGAAATGGATAAGCTTCCAATGGAGGTGCATATGGCTTGGATGAAGGTGCTGAAAGATCTTAAGCAAGATATAGGAAATATCATGGCAACTAAGGACGCGGATAAACAACGGGTTTATTTTAAGTCTTTATCAAAAAATATGTTTGAGGTAATTAAGGTTTCAAAATCAGAATCACCGGTTTATTATCAATTTTGCCCTATGGCCGACGGAGGTAAAGGTGCTAGTTGGCTTAGTTTGGAGGAAGTCATCAAAAACCCATATTATGGCTCTCAAATGTTGAGCTGTGGGAAAACCGTGGAAACTATAAAATAACTTGGACATGACCAATTACACATATTGTTGGGCAGTATTTATACTAATAATGTCCATCCGTTTTGGTTATGGCCAAAATGTAGTTAGATATGACTTGACCGTGACGGACACCATTGTTAATTTTTCCGGCAAGGACAAAAGAGCTATCGCCGTTAACGGGCAGATCCCTATGCCCACCCTAACCTTTACTGAGGGGGATATTGCCGAAATTGTGGTCCATAACAAGCTACAGGAAGGGACCTCTTTACATTGGCATGGGGTATATCTGCCCAATAAGGAAGATGGGGTTCCTTTTTTAACCCAAATGCCCATTGCACCAAATAGTACCCATACCTATCGTTTTCCTATTATTCAAAATGGAACACATTGGTACCATAGTCATAGTGGATTGCAGGAGCAAATAGGAATGTATGGATCCCTGATCTTGAAGAAAAGGAAAACGGATCCAACCTTTAGAGAGGGAATTGATGATTTACCAACTGTGCCTGTAATTTTGAGCGAATGGACCGATATTAAACCTGAAAATGTGCATAGAATGTTGCACAATGCCAATGATTGGGGTGGAATTAAAAAAGGTACCGTTCAGAGTTATTCCGAGGCAATAAAAGCAGGGCATTTTAAAACTAAACTGGAAAATGAATGGAAACGTATGCTGGCCATGGACGTTAGTGATGTGTATTACGATAAATTTCTTGTCAATGGTAAGAAAGAAAGCCAACTTTTCCAATTTAAAGCTGGGGACAAGGTACGACTGCGCATAGCGAATGGTGGGGCATCGTCCTATTTTTGGCTCTCTTATGCCGGAGGCAAAATGACTGTTGTTGCCAATGATGGAAATGACGTAGAACCTGTAGAAGTTGACCGCTTAATTATTGGCGTTTCGGAGACATATGACGTGGTAGTTAATATTCCTCAGGAGGATACGGCCTATGAATTTTTGGCCACCCCTGAAGACCGAACCAAATCGGCCTCATTATATTTGGGAAATGGTACTATTCAATTGAAAAGTAGAATGCCAAAACTCAAGTATTTTGAGGGAATGAAAATGATGAACGGGATGATGAATATGGACGGTTCCATGGATGATATGGGTATGGATATGTCCTTTCAGAAGATGGATATGAACACGGTGATGTATCCGGAAGTTACTGGTAGTGGTGACATGGAAATGGACAACCAAACCGACCATGCAAATCATTCCATGAAAGGCAATGCAGAATTGGTTACACTAAATTACGGCATGTTGAAAGCGCCACATCCCACCACCTTGCCCAAAGATGCCCCGGTAAGGGAATTACGCTTTGAACTTACCGGCAATATGAACCGCTATGTTTGGAGCATGGACAATAAAGTGCTTTCGGAATCGGATAAAATCCTGATAAGAAAAGGCGAAAATGTAAGGATAACCCTTTACAATGGATCCATGATGAGACACCCCATGCACTTGCACGGGCATGATTTTAGAGTGCTGAACGGGCAGGAGGAATATGCGCCTTTAAAGAACGTCCTGGATATTATGCCTATGGAAACGGACACCATAGAGTTTCTGGCAAATGCCGAAGGGGATTGGTTTTTTCACTGCCATATACTTTATCATATGATGGCAGGAATGAATCGCGTTTTTTCATATGAAGAGCAAGAACCCAATCCATATCTACCCAATAAGGCATGGGCCTACAAAAAGTTGCAAAAGGAAAGTAACCAACTCCATTTTATGGCAGAAAACGACTTCGCATCCAATGGCAATGATGGTAGGGCCATGTTGCAAAATACCCGTTGGAGTTTCGGGACGGAATGGCGTTTGGGCTATCATGATGACCATGGCTATGAAAGTGAAACCCATATTGGAAGATACATAGGAAAGAACCAATGGTTTATGCCTTTTGTTGGGTTCGATTGGCGTTATCGAAAAACAGACGGAATTGTTGAGAAGAACATTTTTGGTCAAGGAAATACCAAAGATTCTAGGGCTGTGTTAAGTCTTGGTGCCGAATATACCCTACCTCTGTTGGTAACCTTACAAGGAGAGGTCTTCTCGGATGGGAATGTACGATTTCAATTGATGCGCGAAGACATTCCAATTAGTCCTAGAATACGATGGGCTTTTATGCTAAATACGGATAAGGAATATATGACGGGCCTTAAGTATATTGTAACCCGGAATCTAGGGATTTCTACCCATTATGATAGTGATATGGGATTAGGATTTGGTGCTACCTTAAACTATTGAGTTTAAAAATCGTATTAATAATGAAGATTTTAAAACAAGACTAAGCCCAGTGTTTCTATTAATAAGAGAAGAAGCCCTATTTGCTTTCTGAATGTACCATTGGGAAAAAAATAGGGCTTTTAATGTAGGCTGGCATATCTATAAATTTTCAAATGAGAACGCTGTCCAAATTTGAACGGTTGATCGTATATTTAAGAAATGAACTCAAATGTTAATTTTCAGGAATTGGAAACTGACCGACTCCATTTGCGGTGGTTGGTGGATGCTGATTGGCCTATGATTCTTTACCTGCGTTCAGATAAGGAGGTAAACAAGTTCGTTAAAAGGAAGAGCGCAGAAACCAAAGAAAAGGCACTTGCCTTTATAGCCAAGACCATCAACGATGTAAACAAGGGACAGTTGTACCAATGGTGTATTTCTACAAAAAGTAGTCCTACAATGATTGGAAATATCTGTCTTTGGAATTTTTCCCAAGATTATAAAACGGCGGAAATGGGATACGACCTAAGTCCGGAATTTCAAGGCCAAGGCATTATGAACGAGGCAATGAAAGCTGTGCTCTACTTTGGGTTCAATACATTGCATTTGGATAAAATTGAGGCTTTTACCAATTATCAAAATGAAAGCTCCAAAAGATTGCTGTTGAAAAATCGATTTATTTGGAATGGGCAAAGGAACGATCCGGAAGATATGGAGAATATGATATTTGAGATTTTTAAAGAGAATTACCGGAGTAATACTTCAGTGCCAGATATTACTTTAAATAATAATCCGCTGTGAGATTAACTGATGGGACACTGGGAATGTTCGTAAGTGTTACTTATGTGCAAGCACTTCTTTTTTTTCGCCTTTAAATACGCTAAAGATTTTATATCTTACGGTAATATTAGGGCATGTACTAAAAACCACATTCTTTAAAACCACATCCAATGCAATACTCAAGAAATTCATTTTTAAAAACCCTCGGCCTTGGTGGCTTAATGGCCACAAGTTCGGTTCTGACCGCAAGTCCGTTCAGGGATATTTTAGGGGCAAGTAATCTTGGCACGGAAGCAAGAAGCCTTACACTGGGATTGGCATCCTATTCCACTCGAAAATTTAGTGTGGACGAGACATTGGCAATGGCCAACCGGTTGAATCTAAAACAGATTGCGCTCAAGAGTATGCACATGCCTTTGGAGAGTAGTGACGAAGAGATTCAAGAAATAACAGCAAAATTTGAGAAGGCAGGAATAGGTCTTTATGGTGGAGGGGTCATTTATATGAAAACGGCCCAAGAAGTGGAAAATGCCTTTAGGTATGCCAAAGCGGCCAAAATGAAGGTGATCATAGGGGTGCCCAATCACGACCTATTGCCTTTGGTTGAAAAGAAAGTAAAGGAGACCAATATTAAGTTGGCCATTCATAACCATGGCCCAGGAGATGAGGTATACCCAACACCCGAAGTGGTTTATGATAAAATTAAAGGGCTCGACACCCGCATTGGACTTTGTATAGATATTGGTCATGTACAAAGATTGGGATTGGATCCCGTGAAAAACATTAAGAAATATGCAGACCGCCTTTATGATCTCCACCTTAAGGATGTGGACAAGTCGGAAGCCGATGGAGCGTCGGTCGAGTTTGGCAGAGGGGTCCTGGATATCCCAGCGGTTCTCAAAGCCTTGAAAGCGATTAACTATACCGGTGTAATGGCGATGGAATTTGAAAAGGATACCGAGGATGTTTTTGCTGGCCTTGCGGAATGTGTGGGCTATGTAAACGGGGCATTGGATGCCATAAAATAGGTGATGTAAAAATGGGTGCAATGCTAAGATGTCATTTGTTGCTCTTACTTATAGCGATTATTTACACCGTTACTTTGAGTGGTCAAGAAGCATTTATTCAAGATGTTCAAGGGGGGCACCAAGTGGATGCCGATGGCATTTGGCTGTCCCATGAGCATATTTTGGTCGATTTTATTGGGGCCGATAGTATTCAGCCCCATACTTGGGATCACGATGCCGTAATTGCTGAAGTAACACCTTATTTGGAAGAATTAAAGGCATATAAGGTTGAATATTTTGTGGATGCCACTCCGGCTTTTTTAGGTCGGGATGTATTGCTTTTAGAAAAATTGGCCAATAAAACTGGTTTGAAGATGATTTCCAACACTGGCCTATATGGTGCCCGCAATAATAAGTTCCTCCCTAAATATGTCCAAAATATATCAGCCGAAGATCTGGCGCAAAAGTGGATTGCCGAATTTGAGTATGGCATAGACGGTACCGTCATCAAGCCAGGCTTTATCAAGATTGGAGTTGATACGGCCGACCCTTTGGATATCCTACATCAAAAGTTGGTCAAGGCAGCTGCCATAACTAGTTTAAAAACGGGTTTGACCATTGCCTCACATACTGGAAAAGCTAAGGGCCTATGGCCCCAATTGAAGATTCTTCAAGAAATGGGAGTCTCCCCAAACTCATTTATTTGGGTACACGCCCAGGCGGAGGAGGATAATAACAATTATTTAAAGGCAGCCGAGGCAGGCTGTTGGATTAGTCTGGACGGACTGGGCTGGGATGTGGAAAAACATCTGGGAAAATTGGTGTATGCCAAAGAGCATGGCATTTTGGACCATATACTAATATCGCACGACGCTGGTTGGTACGATCCCCAAAAGGAACAGCAAAACATTACGCCTTATACCGATATTTTTACCAAACTCCTGCCAGAACTCAGGGCCAAAGGTTTTACAGAACATGAAATTAAACTATTGTTGTCCAAAAATCCGGCTAAAGCTTATGCCATATTGGGCAGTAATTAATCCGTTAATTTACCTGTGAGTAATTGTATATGGTTGGAAATTTTTAAATACAATTTCTACGTCCAATGGAAGGCTTTGGTGCAGGAATAACAGTCGGTTTTCCTAATCAGCACTCATTATTTTTTCAATAAATTCTTCGGCATTTTTGATATGAAGGCTTTTTTTATCTTCTGTCATACGGTTATAGGAATGATACAGCATTGAGGTTCGTGGATTTGATTTAAAAAAATCCTGATGTTCAGCTATAAAACGCCAAAATAAGCCATCCCAAATTTTTTCCCAATTACCTTTCGGGTAATTTCCCATTTTGTTGATATAGTTGGAAGCTCCTATATAAGGTTTGGTAGCAAAGGTGCCACCATCTGAAAACTGACTCATACCATATACATTGGGTACCATTACCCAGTCATAGGCATCAATAAATAGTTCCATAAACCATTTGTACACTTCATCTGGATCAAATTCGCACAATAGCATAAAATTACCCAGGATCATCAATCGTTCTATGTGGTGACAATAGCCGGTTTTTAATACTTTTTTAATGGTCTCGTCAATTGGTGCCACCCCAGTGCTTCCATCGTAAAAGCACTTGGGTATTTTTCTTTCAAAACCCCAAAAATTATTAGTTCTGGAGTAACTGCCCTTGCATTCATACATTCCTCGGATAAACTCCCTCCATCCAATGAGTTGCCTTATAAATCCTTCGGTAGAATTAATTGGGATATTCTCTTTTTCGGCATAGGACAGACTTTGGGTAACAACATCTTTTGGTAAAATAAGGCCCACATTTAGAAGTGGTGAGAGAATACTGTGGTTTAAAAACGATTCCTGCCTTACAATGGAATCTTCATAAATACCAAAATCAAAGAATCGATACTCTAAAAATTGAACAAACCAATTCTCGGCTTGATTATGGTTTATGGGATAAATGGGTTCTTTTGATAATAGCCCTGGATTGTTCTTAAAGTGTTTTTCCGTATAGGATACGGACTCGGTCCAAAAAGGGGTGACCTCTGGAAAATGGATGCTCGGGGGTATTTTTTCCTTAGGATATTTTTTTCGGTTATCCTTGTCGTAGGTCCATTTTCCGCCTTTGGGTTGCTTCCCATCCAACAATAGGATATCCAATTTTTTACACTGTTGTTTGTAAAAAGTAGTTTGAAAAAATGATTTTTTATCGGCCCTGAAAAAAGGGGAAAGCTCTTCCTTGCAATTGATAAACAACGGACTGTCAAAGATATTCAGCTTATAGTTTGTGGCAACAGCTTTGATTCTTTTTTCGAGCCAATTATCAACAGGGTCAATAATGTTTATTTCGGTTATTTTTTTATTTTTTATTTCTTCATGAAATAAACTGATGTCGGATAATTTGTTCTTGGATGCTATATAATTGACCTTAATTCCTTTTTTTTCCAAAAAATGCTGATAATATTTCATGGAGGCCCTATGGAAAGCTATTTTCTGTTTGTGGAAGAGGTATTGTTTGAAGAAAAGATATTCTTCAATTAAATAAACTTCATTGCCATTTGTGGTGAGTGTGCTTTCTTCGAAAAGCTGATGTGGAAATATGAGGTTAATGGCTTTCATAATTGTTTTTATTTCGTCTACACCTTTCGCTACAGTATTTTACATCTTCCCAATTTTCTTTCCATTTCTTACGCCAAGCAAATGGTCTTTTGCATACCGGACATATTTTTATGGGCAGATCACTTTTTTTCATTGTAGTAATAGTTCATGTTCTTTTGTTTTCAACGCAAAATCTCCCATAGGCAATGTTCTAGGCTACTAAAAATAGGTCAAAACTCCAAGGGGTGTTGCCTTTCCTCTTTATGAATTCCAGGATCTAAATTATGAAGTCCCGCACACCTATAAACTATGGCTCCGGCAATTATTTTTTGCAGCCTACAATTCCTTTTTGCATTTTTTCCAGAAAGAGAAAAATGAAGGGTAAAAACCTGTAATTGAACTCATCCATTCCCTGGGTACTTCCTTACCTTGGTAATAACGGTTACAAGGGTGTTCTTTAAAAATGATATGGTCGGGATCTACAAACTCGGTTAATTTGGAAAATTCCCCAACAAACATTTTTATGTCCTCTATATTTTTTGTGAGCTGTATGGCAAAATTAATACATTTTTGATTCACCGGGTTCTTGGCGAAAAAGGAGGGTTCCAACAAAAAAATCCGTTGAACCTCCTGGTCTTTATGCCAATAAGGATCAATATTGTAGTAGTTATAGATTAAAGTTGTTTTTTTCTTTTCCAGCTTCGGGTTTCCAGTATCCGGAAGCTTCATATCAAACTCAAAAGGAACGGTTTCCTTTAATATCTCGGGGATGTCAAGGTTTTCAAATGCGCTATATTCAACATCCAAAAAAGTATTTTGCTGTGTACTATTAAAAAAGTTGTTGATGTTGTTTTGGTTGGCATAATATTTTTTGTTGGAAAATGCACCTGACACCCATTGCCAACTTAAAAAATTACTGGCCAGATCACCATCAAGTAGATGACTATACATCCATTTGGCAGGCTCTAACCAATGTGAATTGGCAATGTTGCAACAAATGGATGCCACATACATGCGCATATGGTTATGCATATATCCCAAAGTGTAGAGATGTTTTATGGCAATGTCTATCTCTTCAATACCGGTGTTGGCATGTAGAATAGCCTTTGGTATTTGATAATTTGATATGGGAGTTTGTATGTTTTTTAAATCTTGCCTGATACCCTCTTTTTTTGCTATCCAAACTTGTTGCCAATAATCTCTCCAAGCCAACTCTTGAATTAGTTTTTCCGTTTTGTGCCAAGGTAGATCCAAGGTTTGTATGTGTTGATAGACCTGTCTTGTTGATATTACACCTCTGGAGATATAAGGGCTCAAGTGGGTTACCGCTCCATCTTTATGATTTCGGGTGTTGGAATATTTTACAGGATCTATTTGTCGTATCCTGTTTTCTATTGCCAGTATATCTGTAGGAAAGTTTATCACTGCGGTATTTTGGTTTTTGTAAGATTCAGGTGCCTATCTATCTTTTGTAGAGTAATCCTAATACTCAATCTCCAATTCCTCATATTTTACTTCCTCAATAATATTGGCTCTGTTGGAATCTACTTTTGGATTATATAGGTCCTTGCTTATTGGATAGGCGTTGATGGCTTCATCTTCCATATCGTCTTCCATGACATTACGGATTTCATTTTCGTCGAGTTCGTTGTTCAGCCATAGCTCAATATCCTCATCCCTTAAAATAATGGGTCTCCTATTTTTGGTATTGTGTATTTTTTTAAAAAGGGGAGTAGCTGCCTTGGTCAAGATGGTAAAAGTGTTGTAACCGTCCTTAGTAATCGTATAGAGTCCGGCTAGGCTCATTAGGGCTTCATTTTTTCGTTCAAAATAAAACGGAACCTTAAACTTCTTGGGAGCCGTATGCGGTTCGTAAAATCCGTTTACGGGTATTACACAGCGCTTGGTCATGGCACTGAACCTATAGATAAAATGATCAAAGAGTTTTTCTGACTGGGCGTTGAGTCCCGCCCCAAACTTGGCGGCCTCCTTGTAATAATTTTTGTAATCGGCCCCAATGGAGTTCTGTGGCATTATGCCCCACATGGAAGGGGTAATATGATTGCTTTTTTCTTGTGGAATGATCCATAATAAGGGGTGTGCCCATCCATTGGCGTGGTGATAGGTAAGTTCGCCCTCAATAGGGTTTTTGCCCATTAATTTGGAAACATTGTAAAATTTCTCCACGTCCTTGGCAGAAGTGGTTACCCTAGTACCGAAACACATAATAATAGTTTTACCCTAATTTAAGAATTTAACTTTTTTGGATTGACTTCAAAATCAAAAAATTGTAATTTTGGAAAATATCCATAAAATAGGATTATTTCCAAATAATGAAGAATATTGTGTACAGAAATCATGATCGATATGCCATTAAACGCCTTTTAATGGAGATCGGTGCACACCAATTGAACAAGGAATGTGAGTTGATGAAACTTCCATTTCCAAAACGCCTTGGTCTATTTTATATAGAAAGTTCCGATGACTGTGTGTACCTGGTGTATAAATATTATGATGGGACTAGAAAGATCATGAAATTGGACCGTTATGAACTTCCAGAAGCCGGATGGGAGCGGGTTTCTTTGGAGTAATGCTTACTTGGTGTTGGATGGTATTGAGAAGTGAAAAGTAAAAAAGGGAGAGATTAGAATAGATACTAGAGTCTTGACCAAAGGCTTATGTTGAAAGTGTAAAAGTCGGAAGTTGCCGAAACAGTTATTTCGAACGAACGATAGTGAGGAGAAACCGAAGCTTGAGCGAAGGTTCACGAATACCCGTAAAATAGAAATGTCATGAGCTAAATCACAAAAGTAGCTCCTGCCTATTTTGTGCGACTTATCTCGCCCCGAAAAGGGACTCTGTCGAAGTGACTTACATTGTCCGTTTGAATGCATTCGGATATCTATCGGGAGAGAACTTCCTGGGTGTAAATCCGCTAACGGCTCCCCTCTTGTAAAGAAAGGGGAGTTTGGAATCCCGAACCCTAAACCAATCCTCTATATATTTTCCTAATCCCAAGGCCCGCACTTTCAACCCTTTCCGTCTTCGCTTATGGCGAAGCCACCTTCCCTTAACCAAGGGAAGGAGCCCTTGCTGTCGTCGTTGCGAGCGCAGCGCGGCAATCTGTTTGTTGTCAGAACGCAACAAATTCCACTTTTAATAGAACATGTACCGTTTTTTTAGTGGAACTACCTGCCCCGTATTTTGGCTGGGTTCGGGAGTGTTCAGTAGTCAATATTCTTCTAAGGTATGTTCATAAGTAGTTTTGACCCTTGATGGAAACGATAACTGACTTAAATTTTGTTATACGTTGTTTCACTAAAACAACGTATGTTTACGTTCGTATAAACCGCCATCAACTTTAAACCAAATATGACCCCAATATTCCAGGGATATAATGGAATTAATTCCATTTTCGAAACTATCCCATATAGGGTGACGCACCCACCCTGTCAATGAAAAAACCACTTCTTTGTTTAATTTTTTTATTGATAATTGCCTGTACTTCGGACAATGTTGTTCCAGTAACAAATGTTGAAGTAATTCCAACAGTGGAAGAGACTTTGCCAGAAGTAGTGGAGGAGGAGGAGCCTGTGGAAGAGGTATTAATGCCTGAGGAGGTTTTTCCGGTTGGGAGTTTGAATAGTTTTTTCTCCAACTGTCTAATCTCCGACAGATCCAGTAACATTGCCAGAAAGAATCCGATACAGATCATAGAATATGATCAGGTCAATAACAGGATCAAAACCAATTATTCATATTTGGAAAACCTATTGGTGCAGGGTACCAATAATCAAAGTTGGTTTGTAACCCAAAATGGTGAAGCTTCTACGGTAGTTGAAATTGTAAGTGTTAATATAACTGAGGGTTGGATCTACCTAGGCAATACTTATCTAGGAAGTCTAAATGCCAGAATTGGTGCGACCGTGGAATTTTTTAATCCTTTTATCAACTACGAAATAATCAATGATAGGCCTTTATTTAGTCCTTATCCTACCGTTGCATCCGAAGAAAACCTTCATTATATACAACCAGGCGGTATGATTGAAAAATCTGATGGTACCTTTATTCTATTGACCCCTGTAGTATTCGGTCCACATACCAAAAGAAGTATTTATTATGCCAGCAGTACCAATTTGGAAGATTGGACCTTTCATGATGACTTGGTATTGGAGACCATGACCATTCCCTTTGCCAAAGCAAATGGTAACGTGTTTTCCACGGGGAATCCGTTTAGGTTGGATGATGGTAGTTTACTGGTGTTGCTAGGGGTACAGCAGCCGAACAATAATTATACTTCGGCCTATATGATTTTGGATGAAGATTTGAACATTTTGCAACAGCCAACCGAAATTATGATTCCGGAATGGAACGGCTTGGACCAAAACAGTTTTCCTTTGTCCATAACAAAATTTAACAATCAGTACAGGATATTATTTCACCGAAGAAATCCAAGTTTTATTGATCGGGAAATCCATGAGATCGTAGCTTCAAATTTGTTCGATGCCCTGAATTTTAATCAAAGTATTATCTCTTCCAATATTATCCACAAAGGAAATATCAGTAGTGGCTATTTACGGGGAAAAGCGGATGATGCGGCATATATGGAATTTAATTCGGAACTCTATATACTCCTCGGGGGAGAAGAGTTGGGATCTACCTATTTAACCTCTAGGAACAGGCAATACGGACTGGTGAAATGGAATGGAGGTAGTTGGGACCATGATAGTAGAAGTCCATTATTGGTAAACCCAGTGCAATTGCACAAGAAGTACCCTGAATATGATTGGGCTTGGGATCACTTAGGGGCCTTTGTCTCGCCAATTATCAAGAATAATACGCTATATATTTTTATGGCTTTTGGGACGGATAATCCAGATTATTTTATTTCTGGCATTAAAGTGTCCTTAAATTAATGATTCCAAATAGTTGCTATTTAATTCTTAATAGGTACGCTTCTATAATTAAGTCGTAGGTTCAGTATAGCATAAATCGCAGGTGTGAGGCTTTAGAAAGAAGTAATCAGTGAACAGTTTTTGGCAAGCAGATGCTGAAACAATTTAAAGTTCAAAGTTTAATGTTCAAGGTCGAATGCCCGTTACTTTGAATGATCGGACGAAGGAGGAATGTATAGAAAAGTAGACGGCGTGCACTTGACCAATTCTCGATACAAAATGGCTATCACCATTTCACTCGAATTGACGATTGAAACTAAAGCTTAGAAAATAGAAGTTCAAAAGTTTTTGACTCAGGTCAGTCTCTTTATTCTTTCCTCTTTTTTCTATAGTCTATTCCTTTTACCTTGTGGCTAGTCCGTCATTGCGAGCCTGCCCGGCCGTCAGGCGGGTGCAGCGAAGCAATCTGCCTATTCTTTAATGAGATTGCTTCGTCCCTATAACTTCTCGCAATGACGATTACATCTTAAGACCCTCTCCTCGGGGGAACATCCTGCTTTAAAAATCATCACTAGCCAACAACCAAATGCCCATTTTTAAATTAACTTTTTAACTCTAGACTTTTGGCTATTCTGTCGTTGCGAGCCTGCCCGGCGGTCAGGCGGGCCCAGCGAAGCAATCTGTTTATTCTTGTTTTGAGAATACTATATTGCTATTTCACCTCACATTGTCGAATCCGTTTTAAAGAACTTCCTTAGATCAATGGGACTTTTACGAAGTGATAAGCTTATCCCTGTAATTTGCCCGCCCATTATGGAACCTTTTATTGAATTTAGGAATAACCCCATCCAAAACTTTGAGTTGAACTTATTTTTACTGTTAAAGTAGAAATCTATGATAATTTGGTATCATTATAATTTATGAAAATCGTAGCTTTACAGTCTTAGCCTAAAATAGTAATAATTTGATTTGGTATAGTTTATATAACCGTTTTAAGCGCATTAAAAGAGTTAAGGAAAGGACACGTCGCGAACTGGAAAATCAAATTGCCGAACTTCAAAAACAAAATGAAATCCTTAAATCGCTTTTGGCCTTTCAAAATGGCGAGGAAAAGGATGAAACGGAGAAATATGCCAATACCATTCTCAATAATATGGGGGATGCCGTATTTGTAAAGGATAACGGCAGTAGGTTACTTTTGGTCAACGATGCCTTTTGCAATCTTTTCAATCTTCCAAGAACCAAAATAATAGGCAAAACCCTTGCTGAGAATGTTCCTCCCGATGAGCGGGAAAGTTTTTTGAGAATAGATAAGCAGGTACTGTTGGATGGCATAGATAATATCAATGAAGAGCCCCTAACCTTGGGGGAAGGCCAAAAGAGAATTATCTCAACCAGGAAGTCGAGGTTTATAGATGAAGACGGAAAGAAGTTTTTGGTCGGGGTAATACGCGATATTACCGAACGTATTAAGGCGGAGGAGGATTTAAGGGAGAGTGCAATTCAATTGAGGGAACTGAATGCAACAAAAGACAAGTTGTTTTCTATCATTGCCCATGATCTAAGAAGTCCGTTTAATAATATTTTGGTGTTGATCGATATCTTAAAGGCACAATTATCCAAATCAGAAGATTCAGATACCCAAGTGTATTTGGACCTTATACATTCTACGGCCAAAAACACTTTGGTGTTGCTTGAAAATTTATTGGATTGGGCAAAATCGCAATCCGGTCAAATCAGTTTTAAAAACGAAAAAATAAATATTTCTACTGTTGTCAATGAAATATTGGAACTTTCAATATCCATTGCCCAGACAAAAGGCATTTCAATTAAGGTAAATGTAACAGAGGAAGTTGAAATTAATTCCGACAAGAAAATACTGAAGACCATCATCAGAAACCTTATGTCCAATGCCATTAAGTATAGTAGGCCAGGCGATAAAATAACGATTTCTACAGTTGAGGAAGAGGATCTAGTTAAGGTTGTTATTTCTGATTCAGGTGTGGGAATGGACGATGATACCCTTGAGAATTTGTTCAGTATAACTACCAATACCCCATTGCCCGGCACCCTTAACGAAAAAGGTTCTGGCTTTGGATTGGTATTGTGCAAGGAATTTATTGAAAAACTGGGCGGTAAAATATGGGTTGAAAGCGAGAAAGGAAAGGGAAGCGATTTTATATTTACAATACCAAGGAATTGACTATCAGGTAAATTTGTTAATTGATTTGGAATATTTATCGTCTTGGTAATCTGTCATTTAAAGGAAATACATAAAAGAAGAAGCCTATACACTTAGCTGAAATCAGCAAAATGCAT
Source organism: Arenibacter palladensis (assembly GCF_900129275.1). GTDB lineage: Bacteria > Bacteroidota > Bacteroidia > Flavobacteriales > Flavobacteriaceae > Arenibacter > Arenibacter palladensis. The sequence continues at coordinate 185,407 of NZ_FQUX01000007.1, forward strand.
AGGCTTTCTTTTTAGAGAGTTCTATGGGTGTTCTATTGAGCCCACTAATTACCCTTTTTTTACAATTTTGGAACCCGATGAAAGTTTTTGATGTGCAATGGTGGCACTTCCCTTGTACGATAACACACTATTGCCACTAGCATCGATCGAAATGGAATTGTTTACGGTAAGATAAGCATTGCTATTACCGGAAAGGTCAATTTTTAAGGTGTCAACGCTTAGTTCGTAATCCGATAGTTCACAATTGCCGTCAAGTTCTATGTCCATGTTTTTTACAGTCCCAGAGAAATCCAGCATACAATTTCCGCTGGAGACGAGATCTAGCTTCTCAGCGGCCAATTCACCTGAAAAGAAACTATTTCCACTTAGATAGATCTTTAAGTTATCGGTTTCCAAAGGGTCTTCCAGTTCCAATTTGGCATTTCCCTTAACCATAAAATTGTCTATACTTTTGGTGGTAATAAACACATTTAAGGTTTCCTTACCTTTTATCCTCCCAACCTTGTCCAGTTTTACGGTTAACTTATTGCTTTCCTTGTTTACCTTGATATACTCATGGAGGTTATCGTTGGCCTGAACCCTGAATTTTTCTTCAGTGTCCGAGAAGTTAATATAGACCTTAAAATTATCGTTTACCTCAAGGGCAGAGTAGCCAGAGATTTCATGGTCTTTGGTAGTTATATCCTCTGAAGCGGTTATAGTGTCCTTTTCGCAGGACATTAGCAGTATTGTTGAGGCTATTGCTAAACTTATTTTTGATATTTTGTTCATTCTTTTGTTTTTTATTAATGATTATTTTTTCGCTGAGACCAACAGATAAATTAGGAAAATGGTATATATGACATATACACATCTTCTGTAAAATTCAATACCTAGATTTTTCATTTTTCATTTGTTTTAGTGAATTTTAAGATGCCTTGCCTATTCTTTTTATTGGCTTGCCGTAAAGCGTCTCAAGGCCAGCCATTGACTTCTTTTTCCATATTTCATTTGTGAAAAGAAGACATGTTTATTGGATTCTGAAGGTATTCTTCGGTAATTATCAAATGCTTTCATGACTATATTTTTTTTGATTAATAATGGTAACAAAGATCGTTTGGGGATCAACTGCCCACAATCGCATAATTATGTGGAAGTTGATTGCTTCCCCTGTTCCGATTAGATCTTTAATCACATCTTTGGTCAGTTAAATAACTTATGGTTAAAATTATAATAGGATGTTATGCCCATTGTAGTCTTCTAGGGTAGGGAAATGTCTCCAAGACTTAGGTCCTCAAAAAGGTTTACCATGTTAAAATCCGGGTTTATAGAGGTGTTACGGTTTTCAAAAGCAATTCCGTAGCCATGACCATGCGCAATTTTTGAATTTTTAATGGTTAAATTACCCATGTAATCCCCATCCAGTCCAATACTGGTTATTTTCGAAACCCCGGGCATTTCGGTCTTTCCTGCATAAAGTACTTCCGTATATTCCATTATGTTTTTGGCGCTGTCCGATTGAATTCGGATTCCGTTCCAAAATCCCTTGGATGCAGTGGCCCCTGTAAAGACAATCTTATTGTTTGGGGTGCCTTGGGCAATTAAATATCCATATGGAAACACTCCAAACATCTTGTCCTCGGCAAATTTGAAAACCGCTCCGGGAAGTATCTTTAATCCAGATTGGATTCCTAAATTGCCACTTACCAAATAGGTGGCACCAAAATGTAGTGCTGGCCAAGTGGTCTCAACATTGGGCTCGAACAAGGCAGATCCTAAAATTTCAACTCCATTATGTCCGTTGCCTATAAATTCCATTCCTGTGGCATCGTTAAGCTTTTTTACCTGATTGGCGGCCATGGAAATGGCCGAACCTTTGTTTTCATGAAACCTAATTTCGTCTATGCGTACCAGTTCGGCTCCGTTTTCAACGTAAATTCCATTGCCACCACTGCCTACTATTTTGGAACTAAATAACTTTAATTTAGCCTCATTGGCCCCTCCCAAACCGACGGCAGTCTTATTCTGCAATCCGTCCATGATTTCGCTTCCGGCATTATGTATTTCTACGTTGTCCAATTCGTTTTTCATATCGTTGGACATTATGGAAATACCTTTCCAGTACCCTCCGTCAAAGAATTCCCTACTATGGAACTTAATGGGATATTGAGGACTCCCAAGAGCTATTATATAACCCTTTTGTGTAATGTTTATTTCTGAATCCCTGTCCATGTATAATTCAAGGCCTTCCAAAATCCTAAGCCCAGAAACCACCTCTATGGTTCCTTTTACCACATATTTCATGTTTTCTGAGCTATTGTATAGATCGCTCCAAACAGTTTCTTGGGTTGTAGAGATTCGGTCACCTATAACATCGATAATGTTCTCTGCATTATTTTGGAATTCCGATAAACTGGATAAACTCCCCAATTGCGATGCCGGTAACTGAATGCTTTTGTTATTGTTCCTGTACACATTGAAGGATTCCGTATTCCATTTTGCTCCTACTTCAATCGCTACTGCATATGCAGCACTGTTCTGGATAATGGATGAAACTAGGGTAAGTTGTCCTCGTCCATCGTTGTCCAAGCCTAAACTAGTGGCAACTTCCATTCCTTGGGCAATGGCGCCACCTGCATATTCAATGGTTACCCTGTCCAATTTATTTAAAGGACTATTGGAATTTATGATCAAACCCTTCCAATATCCGGGAACCTTATTCTTGCCAGTGAAGGTGATAAAGGAACTGGCGGCGGCTGTGGTAATAATGGCCCCGGGATTGTCTATGTACATGGCCGTATTTTCATCAAAGGCAATAACCACGTTTGGATCTATAGTAAGTAGTGCTGATACGTGAATATCGCCTGTTACCAGATAATCAATTTTACTAGGGTCGTCAAAGACATTGGCCAAGTGGCGACGTGCCGTGATATTTTCAGAAATAATAATGGTTTCCTGTTCAGGTGGGTTTTCATCCTCCTTTACCAAAATGGTCAATTCGTCCGTATCATAGAACTCGGTATTGAAAATCTTTAGTTCCACCGAATAGTTGCCCACCTTATCCGGAGTAAATTTTGGCTTGGCCGTGGTTTCTTCCGTCAATTCGGTTAAACTACCACTGGGTTTGGCCTTGAATCTCCAGAGGTATTGAAAAGGTTTTCCTTCCTTGTCCGTGGATTTGGAACCGTTGAGGATAACAGCTTGACCTGTATAAATATCTCCTTGGTTCTCACAGAAGGCGTCCGCCTCCAAAGTATTGGAGGGAATTTCTGTATTGTCATCATCGGAACATCCAATGAACATTAAGAAGAAGATTGAAAGAATAATAATTTTTGTTTTCATTGCCTGATATTGAGTTTTAGTTTCAAATTTTTCAGGACAAAGGAAGTGCGTTAGGGCAGTTCTTACAATCGCATAAGTATGTGAAATCCGAGGATTTTTAAATGGTTTTGAAGGAAATATGTTATAGCAATTTATCCTTAAAGGCCTTGGCAACGGCTTCGCTCTTGCTGTTTACGTGTAGCTTTTCGTATATTTTTTTGATATGTGATCGAACGGTATCAATAGCAATAAAAAGTTCCGAAGCAATCATTTTATAGCTAAAGCCATCCACAAGAAGTTGTAATACTTCTGTTTCCCTTTCACTTAAGCAATAGTCCTGGTTCTTGGACTGCGGTATAACTTGGAACATTTTTAACACTTGGGTAGCAATCGAAGATGTCATGGGGGCTCCACCCAAGGTGGCGTCTTGTATATATTCCAATAATTTGGCCGGTGGGGTTTTCTTTAGCAAATATCCATTGGCCCCGTTCCTTAGCGCTTCGAAAACATTTTTATTGTCGTCAAAGACGGTAAGCATCAATACTTTGACTTCGGTGTTTACTTCCCTTATTTTCTTTAATCCTTCCAGGCCGTCCGTTCCAGGCATGTTGATATCCATCAGAATGACATCTGGCGACCATTTTTCCACTTCCTCCGCAACATTGTTGCAATTCTTGTACGATGCCAAAACGGAAAATCCATCGCTGCCATTGATCAACATGGTAAGCCCTTCGCGAAATTGGGGATTGTCCTCATATATAACTACCCTAATCATAATTGTCTCTTTTTGTAAAGTTAGATAGGAAATCCATAGGGAAAAATCACATAAATATGTTAAAATGTCCTTTAACGTACAGGGACGTTCAAGCAAATTTCGGTGCCCAGATCTGGATTACTGTCAATTTTTAATTTTCCTTTCATTTTGGAAGCCCTTTTAACCATATTGTCCAGTCCATTGCCACTGTCTACCTTTTCAATATCAAACCCGATCCCGTTGTCCATAATCTGCATTTGGAGCCATTTATCCTTATAGGTTAGTTGCACTTCTGCGCGCTTGGCATGGGAATATTTGGCAATGTTGTTGATCGCTTCCTTGAAAATAAGGAAGAGGTCCCTACGGGCTTCCATATCCGGTTTTAAGTCGTTTATTTTATCCTCTACCTGAAAATCGAACTCTATGTTCTTGGCTTCCAGGATACCGGTAGCGTATTCCCTCATTCTGGCAATAACCCTGTGCATGTTATCGTTGTCCGGTTTAATGCTCCAAACAATATCATCCATTGCCTCCATCATTCTTTGGCTGTAGTCGGTAATCTTGGTAAGGTAGTTACTGCTGGTTACGGTATCACTATTCATTTTACTCTTGGCCATGGAACTAAGAATGTTTATAGTGCTCAGGGTAGAGCCCATATCATCATGCAGGTCCCTGGCCACTTTGATCCTCAAATTTTCAACGGCCAGGATACGGTTTACCTTAAGTCTGTAGATAAAATAGGCCATACCTATCCCGGTAAAGAGAATCAAGGCAATAAACCACCATGTACGATAGAAGGGAGGGCGTATCCTAAAGTCGATACTGGTAATTTCGTCCGGTTCCAGTCCCTGTAGGTTCATGCATTTTACCTGAAAAGTATATTTTCCGGAGGGCATGGTGGTGTAGGTGGCGGCCATATCCCTTTCGGCCTTGACCCAATCTTTGTTCACGCCGGGAATGCGATAGTAGTATTGTAATTTTCTTTGTTGGGAAAAGCTAAGGGCGGAAAAATAAAAAGTAAAGGAGTTTTGATAATGGTTGAATACAATTTCCTTTTGTGCCATGATCGAATCGAGCGGCATATAAGTATTGAAGAGCTTAAAATCTGTAATGTTTACCTTGGGAGGTTTTTGTTTAAAATTTAGTTTTTCGGGCGAAAAGCCAAAAACTACATCCTCACCGCCAAACCATATTTCCCCGTTCTGCATCATCCATTTGGCGCTGTAGGTCTTTTCCGCATAGATAACACCATGTAGGTTGTTGTAGGAGCTTATTATATTCTTGTCATAATTATAACTGCTGAGGCCATTGCTGGTTATCATCCATGCTATTCCTTCCCTATCCATCATTAATTGCAAAACTCTAGACCCATAAAGCCCTTCATAGGAAGTAATTTTTTTTACTTCAGAGGTGTTGATGTTTAGAATGTTCAAAGCTTCGGCACCCACAAAAAAAATACTGTCGTTATATTGCTGAATATCAGAAATGGTATTATCCATTATTCCATAGCTATCATTAAACTCGGTATTAAAATGAAAAAGGATTTCGTTGGTATCCACATCCAATACGTATACCCCTTGCTTATGGGTCCCTACCCATAAACGCCCCTGCAGATCTATATAGAGCCTGTAAATAATGGTGTTGAAATGGTGAATTTCTTCAAAATAGTTATCGTCAATAGGGTTGTTCTTTTTCCATTTAATCAAACGTCCACTTTGCGTACCAAACCAAAGATTTCCATTTTCATCTTCCTTCACCTGACGTACGGTAGATTTTTTAAAGACTGGAGGGTGAAGCCAATGTAATGCCTTTTTCGTATTGGCATCAAAAACGGCCAGTCTGCCCCCCTGACAGGAAGACCATACATTTCCCGATTCACTGTGTTGTTGAAGGTCCCAAATGGAAGTATACAATTTGAAGGAATCGGCCCTCAAACCGGCATAAGGGTTTCCTTCCAATTTTTTGAATTTCTGGTCATAAAATAGAATGCCCTTGCCCCATGTACCAATCCAATTTTCCTTGGTCTTGGTTTCCAGTATGGCATTTACAGGAGAGTCCAGGCCTAGGCCATCTATTACCACAAGGCTATATACGTCCTTTTGGTTGGGATTCATTACAAAAAGTCCATTTTCCGTACTCAACCAAATATTGCCTTCCCTGTCTTCAAAGAGATGTCTGGCTTGATTACATTTTATATCGAATTCCAAAGGGTCGGCTTTGAAATGTTGATAAAAACCTTGAAGATCATTGTCATAGCTCAACAGGGAATTTTCTCCCCCGATCCAGATCTGCCCACTACTGGTTTCCAAAATTTGTCTTAGAACCGTATATTTTTTTGTGGATGAAAGGCTTCTTAGGGTATCTGTCAGAAATTGATTTGATTTGGGGTCATAATGCAGTAGAACCGGATGTTCTTTATGTGGATTATAATCCCAATAGGTTAACCACCAAGTGCCGTTTTTGTCCTTGATAAAATCTCCGGAATTGTTAATGTCCTTGTTGTTCAGCAAGGGAATGTTATCGGGATTGTTGAGCCGGTGAAAGACCTCGCCTTTGGTACTCATATATACTGCCAGCCCCTGTTCACTGCAGATCCAATATTCTCCCGACAGTTTATCTTCATAAAGGGAACTTACGCCCCAACCCCTAGGTATTTTGATAGGTAGATTGGACTCTACAAAAGCATTGGATTTGGCATCGTACCATAATAGACCATATTTGGAAGCGCAGAGAAATACCTGCTTTTTACTATCTATGAACAATTTGAATTCGGACCTTGGGGGTATACTTCCATAACTCCTGATAGGTACAGTTGTATAATGAAAATCCACGGTGTTGAATTTCCCTATTTGGCCTCCCTGCAATAACCAAAGATTGCCATTGCCGGCATCCAAAATTTGGTCAACCCCTATGCTTGGCGGAAGCTGGTAATTTTCGGGACCGACGTAGGAAATGAATTTTCTCCCATCAAAACGTTGTATGCCCACCTCGGTGCCTATCCAAAGAAATCCAGTGGAGTCCTGCCAAACACATTTCACCTTATTGGTATTTAAACCATCCGCGGTAGAAAATCTATTGAAGACGTACGAATTCTGTCCAAATAGATAGGCTTGGAAACATAGCAAACAACAAAGAATCCTTATGCGCATGCAGCCAGGTGGTTTAGATTAAAATTACGCAAAGATTGGACATCCCATGCACTAAAAATTCGAAATTTTAAGTAGCAAAGTAAGTCCTTTCCTAGGGCGTGGATTCCATATGCCCCTTATAATATAACTGTAATCCAAAGCTCTATTAAAAGGTCGATTAGAATTTGAAATAATGTTATCATGATTGATCTTGTTTATTTGATTTTTGTTGATTGATGAATAAACCCTATTTGTTTTTGATTCAGGACCCATTTAGTTCCTAACACCTAAAACTTTGATATTAAATAACAGGACAAATTTAGATATGGACTTTCATCCCTGAAATAGCATAAACATGTGAAAAATTGTGCTTTTATAAAGGTTGGTGGATTTTAAGGATGCAACATGGGCCTTGTGAAAAATATCACATTCTTATGTGATTGTAAGGTTCTTCTAATCACTTGATCTTTGTATTTAAACAATGTCCTTATCGACTTACAAAGTTGAATACAAAAGTTTCCCAGAAGCCATTTGTTAGCTAAGGACCCACTAATTCTTATAAAGACTATGGGATTAAAAACGATGTTACATTTGGGGTTCTATATCATCCAATTTTTAGGTGTCTTTGTTGTCAGTGCCCAAAATACTCTGAACCCTTCAGAATTAAAGGAAGATTTTCAACTCTTCAGAACGGCATTGGAGGAGGCACATCCTGGAATTTACCGATATGCAGCCAAGTCATCTATGGATGGAAGTTTTGAGTCAGTTGGTACGGAACTCGATCAACCACTAACTCAACAGGAGTTTTATAAAATATTGAACCCTGTATTGACTAAAATTGGATGTGGGCATACCAAATTAATGCCCTCTGAGGATAAGGGTTTTATGTATTATTACAATTTGGAGACCCTATTTCCATTAAAACTTTTTCTGGACAAGAACAGGGCCTACGTGCGCTATAGCTATGATACCAGGGTTAAATTGGAACCTGGAACCGAAATTACGGCTATCAATGGTATGGGAATGGATAGGATTATTAACGGTTTATTGAAAAATCTGTTTTCTGACGGACATAACCAAACTTTCAAGTACTACGAACTTAATAGGTATTTTAATGCCTTGTTCTCCAATTTTTATTTGGAGGAAGGTAAGGCCCACAACCAATTTAATATCACTTATAAGCACCGTGGGAGGAAGGGCAGTATGAATTTACCTTCGGTTTCCTACCAAATAGTAATGGAACATGATACTGAAGAACAAAACGGTATACCCTATCAACTGGAATTTAAGAATTCGAAGACGGCCCTATTGACCATACGAACCTTCTGGCCAGACGAGGAAAAATATAATTTTGAGGCCTTTCTTAAAGAATCCTTTGCGCAAATTAACTCCAATAAAATTGAAAATTTAATTTTGGATTTGAGGGGAAACGAAGGAGGTAAGGATGCCTTTGGGTCACTACTATTGTCCTATTTGGTAAATGCCGAATTTAGGTATTATGACAAACTGGTAGTGGCGACCAATGAAAGATTTTCATTTGTGGAGCATGCCCAATTACCTGAGGGTTATGAGCAATTAAGGACATTGATAACCCAAACCGAGGATGGGGAATTTCGTTGGGAGCACAACGGAAACCTGGGTGTACAAACACCACAAGAAAATCCTTTTAAGGGGCGGGTTTACGTATTGATAGACGGTGCTTGTTTCTCTGTTTCTTCTGAGTTTTGTGCCGTGGCAAACCATCTGGATAGGGTTAGCTTTGTAGGGGAGGAAACTGGAGGTGGATATTATGGGAATAATAGTGGTGCCTTTACTATAGTTACCCTCCCCAACTCAAAGATAAAACTGGGGATTCCTTTGATGGCCTATTATACAGCGGTCAAAGATTATGAATTTACAGATAGAGGTGTTGTGCCCCATTACCAGGTGCAACCAACCATTATGGGAGTTTTATCCGGTAGGGATGAAATTATGGAACGAACCATGTAAATTATCAATAAAGGATAAATATGGTTCCTGCCCACCTAAATAGATTGAAATTTATAGAAGTATGGTAGCTGAAAAGGTTGTAGAAACAGGGAATTTAAGGTTGGTCCCTTGTGATGCCCAATTGCTTAAAATGGCAATTAAGGGAAATAAACAACTTTCTGAGTTTCTTGGAGTGTCTTTAGCCGACCATTGGACCCAATTTGGAGTTGGTGCTTTACAGTATGCACTGGACCAAATTTTAGCCAGACCATGGGAATTGGGCTGGTGGACCTATTTTCCAATACATAAATTAGATAATATGCTGATTGGCAGTGGTGGATACAAGGGAAGTCCAACTGAAGAAGGCACCGTTGAATTGGGTTATGAAATTGCTCCAGGGTATTGTAACAGGGGGCTCGCTACTGAAATGACAAGAGGATTAATTATGAAGGCTTTTACGGATAATAGGGTTAAATCCATTTTGGCACATACCTTGGGACAAGCAAATGCCTCCACAACAGTTTTAACAAAATGTGGATTCACTAAAATAGAAGAAATTGAAAGCACTGAAGATGGCCTCATTTGGAAATGGGAATTAATTAGGCCTGAATTGGTTGGTGGGGTTATTACTTTTTGCTAGGAGCCAATTTCTAAATGAAAAATATCTCCTTTAGTTTTAAATTTACCCTATGGAAAAAAGAAATTTGGTCTTTATAGCAACAAGCTTGGATGGATATATCGCGGATAGGAATGGAGGATTGGATTGGCTAACCTCCACTCCCAATCCCGAGCAATCGGATATGGGTTATAATGAATTTATGACCCAGGTAGATGCTCTGGTGATGGGCCGTAAAACTTTTGAAACAGTCTGTGGTTTTGAAGGGGATTGGCCATATGCCAAACCGGTCTTTATAGTAAGCAGGACCTTGGGTACAGTAGCTGAGGAATATAGGGATAAAGCTGAATTGGTTAAAGGAAGCTTAACGGAAATCTTGAAGCAAATACATGATAAGGGGTACCATAAGCTTTATATAGATGGAGGTGTAACCATTCAGAATTTTTTAAAGGAAGATCTCATTGATGAAATAACAATTACAACCATCCCCATAGTTTTGGGAGGAGGAAGTCCCCTGTTCTCAGTACTTCCAAAAGACCTTGAATTTACTTTGGTAACCTCAAAAGTCTTTTTAAATCAGTTGGTGCAGAATCGCTACACCCGAAAACGGAAGTGATGTAAAGGCTCGTGGTTTAGGTGGAGGTAGGGAACAAAAAATCTTCAGTTTAGAAGAAATAGAATTTTATTATAAGGTGATTTGGGATAATTAAAGGTTTTATGCGATGAAGTGTTTCGTTTTAACGCTATTCATTGGATTGTCGGCAATGTTATATGGACAAACCTCTGGTGACTGTAAAGATCTGTTACTGGACTATTCAAATTTTGTTGAGACCGATAGTACTATATGGCAACTAGACCTAAAGGATGCTTCTGGCACAGCAACCTTATTGTTTTACGGGGCCTTTCATTCCAAAGACGAGTCCCATCCTCAATTTGAGGAAATAGAGTATAAATGGAACGCAGATAAATTTGATATTGCACTTTTTGAAGGGCCTAATAGAGGGATTCTTTCTACCAAGGAAGAGACAATTGCCAAATTAGGGGAATCTGGCTATGTTCGTTTTTTGGCCAATGAAAAAAACATTCCGGTGGCCACTCTAGAGCCAAGTCCGATGTCGGAAATAGAATACCTGTCCACTTTATTCCCTATTGACCAGATAAAACTATTTTTTTTATTGCGTGAAGCACAGCGGGTTAGGGAAACTTTGGGAATGGACAAGGACCAGATTATAGATCATATGCAGAAATTACTGGTCAAGGCAAATGCCATATCCCCATTGGAAGGTACCATTACCACATTGGCTGATTTGGAGGAGGCTTATACCCATTATTGGGGGAATGATCGGGAATGGTGGCAAGCCCCCAAAGAATGGTTTACCCCATCTGGAAATTCTTCGGAAACAGGCGGAATTTTTACAAATGAAATTAATAAGCATTCAAGTAGTTTCCGTAACCTACACATGGTTGAACTAATTGCTGGATTTTTAAAGGAAGACAAGAAAATATTCGCAGTAGTGGGAAGAAATCACTTACCCATGCAAGCCGCTGCCTTGGTCTGTGAATGGGAAAAATTGATTGGCATATCCCATGGAGGAAATTAAATTCCAGGTTAATAAATTGAACCATATTAGGAAACAGGTTTAGTAGTGTTTTGGACTACCTTATGGATAAAACCTGCAATCATACAGAAGTTTCCTATCCTCACTATTTTTTGGTTGTATGGTTTACAATGCATTTCCTATCTTAGGACCTTAATTTCAATTATTGAATGTGGCTGTTCTTAAAAAGCCATTCTAAAAAACTGTAAATGCGTTTAAAATTATTTATTGCCCTAATGATTGGTACTTTATTTAGTACCCAAATTTGTAATTCCCAAGAGGAAATTCTTTATAAGAAAGTGGATACTACCCAATTGTTTTTGGAAGTACATTATCCGCCCAACATGGAATCTTCCAAAACTTACCCTGCCATGGTGTTCTTTTTTGGCGGCGGTTGGGTAGGTGGCAAAAGGTCCCAATTTCTACATCAGGCACAATATTTTGCCAAAAGAGGGATAGTCTGTTTTTTGGCCGATTACCGTACTTCAAAAATAAATGGAACAACTCCTTTCGAATCTGTAAAAGATGCTAAGTCGGCCATCAGGTTTATAAGAAAAAATGCGGGCAAGTTTAACATAGACCCTAATAAACTAATTGCTTCCGGAGGCTCTGCAGGCGGGCACCTAGCGGCTGCAACGGCTTTAATAGAAGGATACAATGATCCAGCCGATGATACATCCATTGATTGTATCCCTAATGCCCTGGTACTTTTTAACCCTGTGGTAGATAATGGTCCCGGAGGTTATGGTTATGAAAGAATAGGGGAGGAATATAAAAGTTTTTCACCCCTTCACAATATTCAAAAAGGAGCTCCCCCTACCATCGTTTTCCAGGGAACCACAGATCATTTGATTCCTGTGGTTACTGCCGAGTATTATAAAATGGTAATGGAAAAAGTGGAAAGTAGGTGCGACCTTAAATTGTATGAAGGAGAGGGGCATGGATTTTTTAACTATACCAATCTTAAAGCCTACAAAAGTACTGTTGCCGAGGCCGATCAATTTTTGGTTTCCCTGGGATATTTAAAGAAGGAACCAATAATAAACATTGATTAATAAAATTTTGTTGATGGGAAGGTTGTTGGAAAACATTACTATAAACCACAGGGACTAACGGATATTTATGAATTGGATTTTTCTAATCATTGCGGGCCTGTTTGAAGTGGCTTTTGCGGCCTGTCTTGGCAAGGCAAAAGGGGCTACTGGTGTGGAGGCGACCTATTGGTACATAGGTTTTTTGCTGTGTTTGGCCGTAAGTATGCTACTTTTGGTTAGGGCAACAAGGGAATTGCCTATTGGTACGGCTTATGCCGTATGGACTGGAATTGGAGCGGTGGGGACCGTATTGGTGGGTATTCTGGTGTTTAAAGAGCCTGCTACCTTTTGGAGAATGTTCTTTATAACCACCTTAATATGTTCCATTATTGGACTGAAGTTTGTGTCCAATTAGGTTTGGATGTATTCCCTACTACAAAGTGGGTTGTTGATTGGTCTTAATACATTATACGTTACTAAAATGAATCCAGCAAATAAGCTTCTTGCAATTAAATGGGTACACACCCTGATCTGGATATTTTTTGTAGCCGTGATTATCTATATTTTGTATTCCGGAATTTTCAATGAAATTAATATCTATACTTGGATAGGCATAGGGTTAATTATCCTGGAGGGCATTGTTCTTTTGGTTTTCAAAATGTTTTGTCCCCTTACCATTATGGCACGGAAATATTCAGATTCCGAAAAGGATAATTTTGATATTTTTCTTCCCAATTGGTTGGCTAAATACAATAAACTGATTTTTACCACTCTGTATGTTATTGGGTTGATTCTAGTATTGATACGAACCTTATTTTGAGACCGTTTACTTTAAGGTGTGAGTAGTTATATAGGTTATCTTGGATAGAGGCCATTACAGAAAGAAACAAAAGGCCCTTTCTTAATGATATAGTATTAAGTTGGAATTGATAATAAAAAGGGAGTTTCTAATTATTCAAATTGAACACAAATGATAAATACTAAATTTTCAACAATATTTTTCTCCTTGTTGATGATGTTACAATTCCATGTCAAGGCCCAAAATTCCTATGAAATACCACAGGATGTTAAGCGCATACTTTTTCTTGGGAACAGTATTACCTATTCCGGACAATATGTATCGTACATAGATGTCTATCTTACCTTGCAATATCCGGATCGGGATATTGAAATTATTAATGTGGGCTTACCTAGCGAAACGGTATCCGGCCTTTCGGAACATGGACATGCAGACGGTAAATTTCCACGTCCCGATCTTCATGAGCGTTTAAAGCGTATCCTAGAGCAAACAAAACCGGATCTGATATTTTCCTGTTATGGAATGAATGACGGGATTTATTTGCCCTTTGATGAAGAACGTTTCCAAAGGTACAAGGATGGTATAAATTGGCTGAATCAAGAAGTCCTGAAAAACGGGACCCCAATAGTACATATAACCCCTCCCATATACGATGGACGTAAAGGGGAAGCCTACTCCAATGTCCTGGATATTTATGCAGATTGGATCATAAGTAAAAGATACACGGATGGTTGGAAAGTAATTGATATTCACTGGCCCATGAAGAAATACCTGGAAGATCAGCGCCTTTCCAATGACGATTTTTATTTAGCTAAGGACGGTGTGCACCCTAATGATACAGGACATTGGATAATGGCCAAACAGCTGCTACTGTACCTTGGGGAAGACGAAGTATCCAAAGCCAATGGTATTGAGGAAGTGGTTTCCCAATTTCACCATGGCGTAGCAATATGGAAGCTGGTAGAGGAACGGCAAAAAATAATGAAGGATGCATGGCTTACTTCCATCGGTCACCAAAGGCCTGGAATGAATGTGGGGCTTGCTTTTGGAGAAGCTTTGGACAAGACGGAAATGCTGCGGAAGCAGATACGTAATTTACAGAAGAACTAATTAAGCTAATTTGTCATTTTAATGAACATACTATACATACATGGACTTAACGGTAGTCTCAGCGAAGAAAAACGAACAATTCTTGAGAAGTACGGTACCGTGTATTCCCCATCTATCGACTATGAATCGGACAGTAATAGTATCGAAAATGTTAGTAGGCAATTTGTAAATGGGGATATAGATATTGTAATGGGCAGCAGTATGGGTGGTTTTGTAGGTTATTATTTGTCCATCGCATTTAAAAAACCATCCCTATTGTTCAATCCGGCCTTGGTTTCCCGTTCCGTATTTCAACGTGTGCCTGATTATAGCAATCCAAATCGGTCCTTTATGCAATTGGTACTAGGGGCAAAGGATGAGGTGGTTGACCCAAAGGACACTTTAAAATTTATAGGGGAAAGAATTGCCGAAAATACGGATTACCATATCTTCCTTAGACAGGACTTGGCACATAGGATTCCACTGGATATATTCGAATATGAGGTTAGCTCCTTTTTTAATCAACTATCCACTTGGCGACCAAACTAAGGCCAAGATCTAATTTATATATTCGAAACGTTAAATACATGAAAAGCCATACTGTTGGCTTATTGTTTTTTAATTTTATACTCTAAAATTCATATCGTTAGTGTACGCCATAGTTGAAACAGAAAATACAGGATTACGGGGAGAGGATAATAAGATTACCGAAATCTGTATCTTGATTCACGATGGCCAAAAGGTGGTAAGGGAATTTTCTTCCTTGGTAAATCCCGAAGTATCTATAAAATACAAAGTTACCCGTCGCAATGGGATAAAAGATGATATGTTGCTTGGTGCACCAAAGTTTTATGAGATAGCCAAGGAGGTGGTAGCGTTGACCACGGACTGTATTTTTATTTCACATCATGTTAATTTTAACTTCAACGGTGTAAAAAATGAACTGGCATCACTAGGGGGAGTATACAAACGTAAGAAGATTTCTACCTTAAGATTGTCGCGCAAACTAATACCTGGCCAACAAAGTTATAGTCTTGGAGCCGTCTGCAACCAATTGGGTATTAATGTAGGTCAGGTACAAGGCGCTAAGGAAAAGGCAGAGGCTACGGTAGGTTTACTCGAAAAACTATGGGTCATGGACACGGATGGGGTTTTTAATTTTATGTTGGGGCCAAAATCCGGCCAGGCAGGTTTACCTCCATTATGGCCTAAATCGGTGGTGACCTCCCTGCCCAATGTTACTGGAGTGTATTATTTTAAAAATTCCCAGGGAAAGATCATTTATGTGGGCAAGGCCAAGGATATTAAACAACGGGTTTTGAGCCATGTCTATAGTAAGGCGCATAAAGAAATGCGGCTGTGTTTTGAAACTGCATATATAGATTATACGCATACAGGAAGCGAATTGGTGGCGCTATTGTTGGAGTCCGATGAAATAAAAAAACACCTTCCAAAATTCAATCGTGCACAAAAACGAACTGGATATCGCTATGGCATAGGTACAAGGGTGGATAAAAACGGAATAGCACATCTGTTTTATGATCGATTGGGCAAACTAAAAGCGCCATTGGCCTGTTTTTATAACCAAGGGGAGTGCAGGACTTTTTTGGAGGAATTGTGCGAGACCTATGGACTTTGTCCCCGCTATTGCAGTTTACAGCATATTTCAGGGGCCTGTTTTCATTTTCATATTAAGAAATGTCATGGTATTTGTCGGGAATTGGAAACAGTGGAATCCTATAATGAACGTGTGGAGAAGGCATTAATGCCTATTGCCGATGATAAAAATACCTACCTAATAAAAGCAGAGGGAAGAAACACAAATGAAAAATCGGTTATTGTTGTAGAAAATGGTGTTTATAAGGGATTTGGATTCATTTCAAAGAGAAAAAGGATAAAGACCTTTAAGGAATATGACAAGTATATTAAGCCTATGTCCGATAATAATGACGTTCAAAAAATTCTTAAGCGATATTTACGGACAGGGAATGGGGAGCCAATTTTGATAGATTTCCCAGAAGTACCAATCTAGAGTTAAAACCAGATTTTAAGGCCTAGGCCATTACGTTGGAAGCTTCAAGATTCATTGCTCGCGGACTAAATAACCAGCCTTGGTTTTCAGGTGTGATGGACTATAAGGTGTCATTTTGATTCTTTCTTTGGTATAAGGATAAAAAAGAATCATTATTAGTGAAGACCATAGTTCAAGGCTACAGTTTATGGGAATTTGATAATTGACCCAAACAGACCTTTTTTTGCAAGTTTTAAGTTTAATACTCTTCATGCTTTGATGTGTACTTTAAAGAGGGCAGGGCTTACCAAAGGGCACCATTAATTTCCCAATCTATTGTTGATAAGGTCCCTTTCCATTTTTAATTTGACTACCTTACTACTTATATCCTATAATTTAAGCAATGAAGGCCGTTTATTTGGTGAAATATGGTAAGTCTGATACTGCATTTGAAATTAGGGAAGTAGAAATCCCCGTAGTATCCAATGATCAAGTATTGATAAAGGTTGAAGCATTCGGAATTAATTTTGCGGATGTCATGGCGAGGTTGGGACTTTATAAAGGGGCTCCGCCATTACCTGCATTACTTGGATATGAGGTTGTTGGCCATGTAGAAAAATGTGGGAGCAATGTTCAGGATATAAAAGTGGGGGACAGGGTCAGCGCTATTACCCGCTTTGGAGGGTATGCCGAATATGCAGTGGCCCAAAAAGAAGTAGCCAACATTATCCCGGAATCTATGTCCGTGGGAACAGCTGTTGCCTTGGCGACCCAATACACCACAGCTTATTTTTTATCCCATACTATGGCCAATATTCAAGAGGGGGATAAGGTACTTGTACATGCCGCTGCCGGAGGGGTTGGCACCGCCTTGGTACAAATGGCACTGCACAAAAAATGTCTTGTTTTTGGAACCTGCAGTTCTCTGGATAAAATGGACTACCTAAGAAAAAATGGAGTACATCATCCCATTAACTATTTGGAAAAGGATTTTGCATCTGAAATTAAAACTATCCTGGGAACAGGAGGATTGGATGTGATTTTTGATCCTGTTGGTGGACTTTCAGTTAGTAAAGGGTATAAATTACTAACGGCAGGAGGTAGATTGGTAAGCTATGGAGTTTCTTCCATGAACAAAACAAAATCGATTTTCGGAAAAATAAGGGTTTTGGCCCAATTTGGAATTTATCACCCACTTCAATTTTTGAGCAATTCCAGGGGAATGATCGGGGTAAATATGCTCAAACTGGGGGAGGAAAATCCGGAGAAGGTGGCCAACGCCATGAAGGCCGTTATCAATCTTGCCCAAAAAGGCATTATAAAGCCCTTTGTTGGTGGAGAGTATAAAGTTGATCAAATGGCCGAGGCTCATGAGTATTTGGAATCACGAAAATCCATGGGTAAAATAGTGGTGAAATGGTAAAGCGGAAGGACATGATGACATGAAGAACCATTCATTAAAGGATAAGGTGGCTTTGGTAAGCGGATCTAGTATGGGTATAGGAAAGGCCATAGCCATTGAGCTGGCTCAAAGGGGGGCGAAAGTGGTTTTGAACGGCAGGGAAAAGGATAAACTGGAAAATAGTCGCGAGGAATTGTCCTCAATGGGCTACGATGTAAAAGCCTTTATAGCAGATGTACGTCTTCCGGATCAATGCGCCTACCTTATTGATGAAACCATTCGTAGTTATGGGCAGTTGGATATCTTGGTCAATAATGCGGGTATAAGTAGTAGGGGGTCCTTAGAGGAAATGGCCACTTCCAATTTTATTATGCTTATGGAGACCAATTTTAATGGTTCCGCCTATCTCAGTAAATATGCCCTTGACCATTTAAAAAAGACTCACGGACATGTAGTCTTTATTAATAGTGCCGGTGGTTTCAGGGGAATGCCCTATAATTCGGCCTATACAGCATCCAAATTGGCACAGGCGGCCCTAGTGGATGCTTTACGGATAGAGTGGTATGATTACGGTATTCATGTAGGTATTGCGCATGTAGGCTTTACGGTAAACGATCCCGAGAAAAAAATACTGGACATAGATGGTTCATGGATCTATCTGCCCCAAAGAACCAATGTAAACCTGGCATCCCCCCAATCCGTGGCCAAAAGCGTTTGTGATATGATCGCAAAAAGAAAAAAGAGAATAACCTTAACACGTTTGGGGATGCTGGCCAATTTAATAATTCGCTATTTTCCCATATTAACGGAATGGATTGTTTGGACAAATAGAGAAAAAATCAAGGAGGAATTTACCTTGATAGGGGGGCAAAAAGTGTATGAAAACCCATCATCCTCCACCTTTTCCAAGGAAGATTAGACTTATATCATCCTCAATAACCTCACTGTCAAATAAATCCTAACTAAAATGAAAAGATCATCCGTTCCCAGAGTTGCTGGGAATGGATGTGATAATTAAACCTAAAGTCGTTTAATCAAATCCTATTTGGCTTCCAATGGTTGGGGTGTAGCAAGTATGGCCGCTGGCACTACATTATCAATTGGTTTTATAGTTTTTAAATATGCAAAAATAGCCTTAAGGTCATCATCAGGTAAATTCCTATATTCGGTCCATGGCATGGGTGGTAACAGTGGTCTTGTGTTGTCCATTCCTTTGAATTTCCCTTCTTTTATGGCCTTTAAGAATTGTGCTTCCGACCAGTTGCCGATTCCGGTTTCATCAGGAGTAAGATTGGCGGCAAAAGAGGTTCCCCAAGGTCCTACCGTGGCAGTAAGTCCCATTGTGAACAGCACATATGATTTTGAAGTTTCCTTGTCGTAAGGTGGCAGGTTCTCTTGGGAAGGGTGTCCGGAGAGCCTTCTTTCCGCATCAACCTCCGGACCTCTTTCGGTCATGATTTTAGGGGAATGGCAATCGTTGCAACCAATGGATGCAACTAATTGTTTACCTCTTGTAACCCTGTCTACTACAGTATTAGGTTCTGCTTTTGCCACTATGGCTTTGGCAATTTCTTTTTGCTTGGGGGAATTGCAGGCAATAAGGATAATTCCCAACATGCTAAATACCAGATAACACTTTTTCATAATTTTTTGATTTAATCAATATTGAACAGATTATTTGTAGAATTTTTCTAGATACTTCCAAATAGACATACTTCTCAAGGTTAAGGAGATATGTTAGAACCAACATCCCATTTGTTGCAAGGTGTTGTTGGTTAGGCCAATAAAAAATGAATAAAAAAATGTACAATATAACAGCCTGAAGTGTGCCGTAAAATAAAATCAATATCTAAAAAAAAAGAGGGGGGTAAACTAACTATCCAACTTAAAAAGTTGGATATAAAACACTCACAAAAATTGCCTTGTTCGTAATTGGGCAGTAAGCTAAAATTAATAAAAATTCCAATACGAAATTGAAATATTTTTAGCTGCGTTGAAGCATTAATAATAAAAAAAGCCAATAGAATAAATTCTATTGGCTTGGTAAAGATTGGTTGGTTAATTGGTGTTATTTAAAGTCGGCTACTTTTAGTTGTTTTTGGTCCCAGTATTCGTCTTTCCTGAATTCATAGGTGGTAGGATTATAGGAACCTACCAATTCTACGTTGGTTTCGGCCGGTACAGGTATATCCATGGCCCAATACACGGCATTTACGACTAATCTTCGAGTTCCTTCAATAGTAAAATCTACTGCTGAAAAGGCGGTGGATGTAAAGGCCTTTCCTTTTTTTCCTCCCGGAATTTGATAGGTTCTTGTCCAGGCTACCGGCATTAGTGGGGCACTAACATCTTTTCCTGCCTGGTTGGTTTTAGCAACTTCATCATCAGTGGGGCGCATACCATAAAATATATCATTCTCGTCGAATTCCCCTTTTCTGTTCATTACCTTGCCATAAATTATAGGTTGGGCATCTCCAGACATGGGCAGACGCACTTCATAAACATCGGCCGAGGCCCACACGTCCCCATCTGCAATACTATTTGTAATTCCAGTGGTTTTCCCAGCATCGGTTACAAAACCCTTGGTACTTTGATGTTTGTGATGCCCGTGATGGCTCACCCACTTTTCACCTAGAACAAGTTGACCAAATCCGCCTTCCCATTCCACTATATCGCCTTTATAGGAGTTTCCGTAATGTTTGTAATTGGAGACATCCTCATCCTTAAAGTTGAAGGCATGTGTAGCAGTTCTTAGTCCAATGACTGGTTTACCTGCCATAAGATAATCATCAATATGTTTCATTTGATCATCGGGCAAAGCTCTGAACCTTGTAGAAATAATCATTAGGTCGGCACTGTCAAGGGCTTCCAGACCTGGTATGTTTTTTACATAATTGGCATCTATTACTCCAGGGTTGGCCGGATCTTGTGCGAACAACACAGTACAGTTAAAACCATGGTGTTTGGAAAGGATTTTGGCCAATTGCGGCATAGATTCCTCCGAACGGTATTCTTCATCACCGGAAATCAGGACTATATGCTTTGCATCCTTATCACTACCTTCAAAAGTAAGCCATTGTTCAGGAATATCCGTGGTTATTTCGGTTGCCGTTTCATTTGTTTTGGCCTCTTTTTGATCTTTACAGGCGAACATAAAAAGGCAAATAAGGATGGGTAATAGATTTTTCATTAATTTTTTTTTATTGAATTCATTTTGGATATAAAGAACAGGATTAATTATTTAATCCCCATTCCTTCTTTGATTAATTTCAAGCCTTTGGTGTAGATTTCTTCAGAAGGAGAGTAATCCCGCCAAACATTAATGGCATTGGCAAACTCCGGTATAATAGTACTAAAAGCTTCTATGGTAAGCCAACCGTCATATTTTATCTCCTTCAGGGCGGCAAAGACTTCGTCCCAATGTACTTGTCCACTGCCGGGCGTACCCCTATCGTTCTCGCTAATATGCACGTGCTTTAAATGGGGAGCAATGGTTCTAATGGCCCGGCCCTGACTTTTTTCTTCAATGTTGGCATGGTGTGTATCGAACATAGCGCCTAAATTGGGATGGTTTACCTCCTGGACCATACTACCAAGGTCGGCCATAGTGTTGTACAGGTAACATTCAAATCTGTTCACGGCTTCAGGAGTAAGCATAATATTGGCTTTTTGGGCATATTCAGCAGCTTTATAAAGCATTTCATTGCTCCACTGTTTTTCCTGTAGTGTAGGAGGTTGGCGGGTAAATAGGGCAAAGGTGGAATGAAAAGGACCACATATCACTTCAACATTGGCGGCCTCGGCCATATCAATGGTCCACTTTAAACGTTCCAGGCCTGCCTCCCTTGTCTTTTTATCGGGACTGGCAATATTCTGCTCTGGAGATAAGGCACCTACTGCAGTAACGCCCATATTGATGCTGGAAAAATGCTTACCTAATTTTGTATAATGCTTAAGATCCCCATCGCCTAAGAACAGCTCAATCCCATCATAGCCAGTTTTTTTTAGGGTATCTACAATATCAAAGTGTTGCTCTGTGACATGGTTAGTCCAGAGCAACATATTCATTCCAATTTTCATACTATATATTTATGTATTTACTAATAGTCTGTTACGGGTTGGCCACTAGTAGCTTCAGCGGCATCGGTGTTTTTGCGTTTTTTGACCCAAAACCAAAGTATGGTAAATAGTACGATCAAAATTGCGGGGAAGGCTACCATAGTACCAAGTGTGGCCTGTCCGGATACAAGTTCCAATTCATCACCTGTAAATCCTGCGGCAGCGGCTTCGGCCTTGTCAGAATCGATCCATCCACCAATAATAGGTTGGAATATGGATGAGGAGAACATACCCACAGCACCAATAATGGACATTCCCAAGGCGCCACTTTTTGGTATTTTGTCTGCAATAAAACCAATCATATTTGGCCAGAAATAAGCAATTCCCAATGCAAAGAAGATGGCGGCAACATAGGCCATGGTTCCAGTTTGGGTGCTAAAAAGATAGATGCCTATTGTAGCTAGAACGGCAGAACCCAATAGGACTCCCGTTTGATCAAATTTGTGAACCACTTCGCCGCCAAAATAACGGGCTACGGCCATTAGTCCTGTAACCAGTGCCAATATAATCATAGGTTCTGCACCACTCTTGGCCAAGATAAGGCCTACCCATTGTTGTGGGCCAAATTCCGAGATAGCGGTCAAAGACATACAAACAATCATGAAAATGAATAGAGGGGACACCATGGCTTTCAAATTACCGCTAAGGGTGGCAGCCGCCTCAACTTTGGCTTTAGGCCAAGCCTGTCCAAAGTACAAATAGGCATAGATTAAGGTCGGAATCATTATCACCCAAATTTGTGTTTCCCAACTTAAGCCTGCATCGGTCATAAATTTGGATATAAGACTACCTATAACAATACCTCCTGGAAACCACATATGGAAGCGGTTCATCATTTTGCTCATCCTTGTACCAGAGTAGGCGTCCGCAATCATAGGGTTACAGGCAGCTTCGGTACAACCATTACCAAGACCTATCAATAGGGTGGAAATGAGTAAGCCCACATAACTACCAGAATAAATGGTTAAAATAATCCCTAGGGCATGGGCAAAAAAGGCAAATTGCATAATGGCCTTTCCACCGACCTTATGGTAGATTAATCCCCCGATAACCATGGATATCGGAAAGCCAAAGAACCACATGGAATTGATAAAGCCTAGTTGTTCGGCACTTAAACTTAGTTCTTCTCCCAACTGAGGAAGAATCCCTGCTCTAATACTAAAAGAAAATGCGGTAGTAATTAATGCGAAACAGCTACCGTAAAACAGCCTGTTAGCATTGGTTTTTTGTTGATCATTTGAATTTTCCATTGGATTTAATAGATTTTTAATTAGATGGTGTATAATTTAATTTTTGATTTCAGCGTATAAGTTTAATCTCTTTTTTACAATAATCATAATTTATTTTTATTTGTTTTATCAAATAATAAATTAAAGACAGTCTATTTTACGCTTTTATTACTTGACCTTTTTTTATTTGCTCAAGGCAAATTCATGACTCTAACTAACCAAAAAATTAAAAGCTGATAAATTTAAACTTTAAAGATTTTTTAAAGTTCCTATATCCTACTAAATAATGGTACTTTTTTGTCATTGTAATAAATCAGATCCTTGTCCTAAAAAACTAAATGTGTTGTACCTTATAATATGTATAATATATAATGAAGAACAATTTTGATTTATGTAACCAGAAATCAAAAGCTAATAAGGTAAGGGTAAAATATGCTTATAATTTATTTAGACTGAGTTTTAAACTAAGGTAAACGGGTTGGGGTTGGTTTTTAGCTGCATTTAATCTTCAACTTCTAAATAATTGCATCAAAAGGGTGTGGGCCATGATTTATGCTACTAGGATATGCTTGTTTTGATATTCAAAAACAATTTTCGGTACTCATGGGGGCTCATTTGGACGATTGCCTTGAATTGCCTGTTGAAGTTGGATAAGGCATTAAAACCGCACTCGTAGCTTATCTGGGAAATATTCAAATTATCTTCCAGTAATAATTTTCTTGAATGACCTATCCGGATTTCATTAACAAAACGGGTAAAGGTTTTGTTTGCCCTGGGTTTAAAATACCTGCAGAAGGAGGTAGTGGTCATATTGAGCATTTCCGCTATTTCTTCCAACGATATTTTGGTCTTAAAGTTTGTCATGACATAGTCGTAGACAATTCGCATTTTATCAGCGTCATCCCCCTTAAAGACATTGGTATACCCCGGACTGGACAAAATGTGGTATTCTTCACTATTGGCAAGGATATCTATTATTTCCAATAATTTTATAATTCTTCTAAAGCCCAGTTCATTATTGATCTTGTGAATAAGCTTATTTATTTTATTTCTGGTTTCCCCGTAAAATTCCATGCCCCTTACCGAATTTTCCACGAACTTGTTTATGTTATAAAACTCTTCCTTGCCCAATAAGGATTCACTAAAAAGATCGTGGTCAAAATAAATTACCAGACCTCTGGTAGAGAGTTTGCTGTTCTTGTCAAAATAAGCGTCATCGCTACGCCATAAATGTGGAAGGTTTGGGCCGGTAATGACCAGGTCACCTTTTTCAAAAGATTGGACGTGGTCCCCGACAAATCTTGTCCCTTTGCCCTCTGCAATTAAAGATATTTGGTAGTCAGGATGAAAATGCCAATTTGGATTGAAGTAGGGACCGATGATATCCTTGAAAATAAAAGTTTCCTTTGTTGTTAGTGTTTTTTCAATGTTGGGGGTACTCATAAATTTCCTGATTGAATTTTATTTCGGCTAATTTAAGACAAAAAAGTGTCATCTTTTAGTAAGATATAGGGAATATTCAATCGGATAGTATTTTAGATTTGTAAACCTAAGTTTTTATTGTCAAATTTTATCGGTATAAATTTTAAGAATAGTGTATAAGAATTGATAATATATTTAGATATTGACAAACAATATGGCTTGGTGTGCCCGTAGGTTATCCGTGGAATTTTAAACATTGATCATCTCAAACACTACAAGATTTGTCATTGAAATGGTTCCTGTTACGGGGATATTAGATTTGTATTATTATGTTGGAATCAGTAATTTTCGGATATTCTTTTTTTGGGAAGATCACATGGAATGCCATATGGTCTTTTGCTTTGGTTGGTGTGCTAGTTTCCTGTGGAAATAGGGACGGCAAAACCACTGAAGTTTTAGGTGTGGAATATTCGGAGCAATTGATTGCCCAGTTAGACAGAGTGGAGTTGGACAATGATACTCAATTGTTGAATGTGCAGGGAATTAAAGGTGAAAGGAATCCGGATGAATACCGCATAACATATAAGGGCTTGGAAGGTCCGGGAAAAGGTAAGCATATTGTTTTCATTGCTACCGATCATGAATATAGAGGGGAAGAAACCTTACCGGCATTGGCAAGGATCTTGGCCAAGAGATATGGTTTTAGCTGTACCGTGGTATGGGCATTGGACGATGATGGCAATATCTTGCCTGGAGGGTCCGATCTTAAAGGACTCGATGTTCTTGAAGATGTAGACCTTATGGTAATGTTCATGAGGTTTGCAAATTTTGAAGATGGTCAGATGCAATATATTGATGATTATCTTAAAAGGGGAGGGGCTGTTATAGGATTGCGAACTTCTACCCATGCTTTTAAAAATGCCGATAATCCCAATTGGAGCCATTATGACTATAAATACGAAGGTGAAAAAAAGGCATGGCACGGTGGATTTGGGGAAGTAATTTTAGGGGAGACCTGGGTAGGACACTATGGCAAAAACCATCAGCAGGCTTCCAAACTGATATTGGAAGAAAATAATAGGGAGCACCCAATTATGCGTGGGGTGCAAAGTGCATGGGCGCAATGCGGAGGCTATAATGCCTACCCCCAGGGTAAGGATTTGAAGATATTGGCCAGAGGTAGGGTATTGAACGGCATGACCCCTGATGCTGCACCGGACACCAGCAAGGAAGAACTTCCTGTGGCTTGGGTTAGAACATATCAATTGGAATCAGGCAAGCCTGGGCGGGCATTCACAACTACCCATGGGGCTTCGGAAGATATCCTGAACGAAGGATTTAGAAGAATGCTCATCAACGCCTGTTTCTGGGGATTGGAAATGGAGAAAGAAATTAAAAAGGACAATCCGATAGATTTTGTAGGGGGCTACGAGCCAACTACTTTTAACTTTGAGGGGTATCAGAAAAATGTAAAACCTTCCGATCTTGCAGGTTGGGAGTCTATTATAATGCCAAGAAAATAATAATAACGATTAAATCAACAGTTATGCCAGAAAACAATTTTCCTAAACTCCACAACGCTTCGTGGCCCGGTGTGGTAGGTAAAGGACCTGATTCAGAGCCACCTATTTCTATAGATACCATGATTGAGCTCACTGCCAATGCGGAGGTAGATGGGGTTAAATTTGACGGATTTGACCTTTTTGCCGCCGACCCCCATTTGGATATAGATTCAAACGATGATGGTATTAAAAAAATGGCGGATAAGGCAAGGGCCAAAAACCTTGAAATTGGAAGTTTGGTAGCTCCTGTTTGGGCCGGAACAGGGGGAGGCTCCGCCATGGGGTCCAGGGAAGAACGCAATCAGTTTGTAACCCAGGTTCGCAAGGCTTGTATTATAGGTAAAAAACTACGTGATCTTGGGATTCGTCCCAATGGAGTTATTAGAATAGATTCGTCCGTTGATCCGCATAGTTGGGCCGCCGATCCCGTAGGTAATACCAAATTGATTGCACAGACATTCCGTGAAGCTTGCGACGTGGCCGCCGATTATGGCGAGTCCTTAGCTGCAGAAGGTGAAATATGCTGGGGAGGAATGCACGGTTGGAAGACTATGGTGAACACCCTAGAGGCTGTAGATAGACCTAATATTGGATTTCAAGCCGATATGGCCCATACCTTGTTGTATCTCTTGGGTTATAATAAGGAGGACGAAAGAATTTTGCCTAAAGACTTTGATTGGAGTGACCGGGCAACATTGACCGAAGGTCTTAAGACTGTAACTGCGGCGCTTCGCCCATGGACGATTGATTTTCACGTGGCCCAAAATGATGGTACCGTGTTTGGATCGGGATCCCATGACAAAACGGGAAGGCACTGCCAAGCTACAGATCCCAATGGAAAATTGGATATTGCTGTAGATGCAGGTCATTGGTTGCGCGATGAAAATGGCATCCTTACCAAAAAAATAAGACATATTTGTTGGGACGGATGTATGTTCCCCAATGATGTTATGATGCAGCCCAAAACTTGGAACGACATTTTAGGAGCTATGATAAAAGTGCGTCAACTACACGGTTGGTATGAGGCACCCTAATATAGTGGGTTCCAAAATCAGGTATAATACAAAAAAAGTTTAAATTCAAATAAAAAAAATAGAGTATACATGTCAAGTAAAAAGGAGTTACGAATAGGAATGGTAGGTTACGGATTTATGGGTAGAACCCACTCCAATGCCTATAGGAGGGTAGGTAATTTTTTTCCAGAGCTGGAATATCAACCTGTTTTAAAGGCTATTTGCGGGCGTAACAAAGAACGTACCCAGGCATTTGCTGACCAATGGGGATATGAATCCATAGAAACGGATTGGAAAAAGTTAATTGCCCGTGATGATATTGATGCCATAGATATATGTACTCCCAACAATATGCACGCCGAAATTGCCATTGCAGCGGCAGAAGCCGGGAAAATGGTTTTGTGTGAAAAACCTTTGGCACGTACCGTGGCTGAAGCCCAGCCTATGGTTGATGCCATTGAAAAAGCAGGAGTGCCCAATACCGTTTATTTTAATTACAGGAGATTACCATCGGTAACTTTGGCAAAACAACTTATAGATGCCGGTAAATTGGGTAAGATATTTCATTATCGTGCCAATTTTTTACAGGATTGGACCATTAGCCCAGAACTTCCACAAGGTGGGGAGGGCTTATGGCGCTTGGATAATGATGCGGCCGGATCTGGTGTAACAGGAGATTTGTTGGCACATTGTATAGATACTGCTATGTGGTTGAATGGAGGAATCAAGGATGTTTCCGCCATGACCGAAACTTTTATCAAAGAAAGGGTACATACCGGTACTGGTGAAAAACAAGAGGTAACCATTGATGACGCCTGTATGTTTCATTGCCATTTTGATAATGGCTCTTTGGGTCTTTTTGAATCCACAAGATATGCTAGAGGGCATAAAGCTTTGTATACTTTTGAAATAAATGGTGAACATGCCTCTATAAAATGGAACTTGCATGACCTAAGTCGCTTGGAATATTTTGATCATAGGGATGAATCCCAAGAGAGAGGATGGCGTTCCATCCATGTTACGGATGGCGACCATCCATATATGGACAAATGGTGGGTGCCAGGACTTTCTATTGGGTATGAGCATAGTTTTGTACATCAAATAGCGGATTTCCTTAAGGCTCTAGAGGAGGGCAAGCCTTGCTCGCCTACTTTCAAGGAAGCTCAGGAAACCCAAAAAGTTTGCGAGGCCGTTTTGGAATCTGCTAGAACCAAAAGCTGGAAAGATACTGGAGTTAAATGGTAACTTCCAACTTTTCAGGATAAGGAAGTTCATAGTTTGGAATTGGATTATCAATTTTTAAACTTTATTTAGAACATGAAATTAAAATTAACAAATTATTGCTATGAGTAATTCTATAAAAGGATTTTGTCTTCAGTCCAACGAAAAAATATATCCAAACTCCGGTCAGTCGGTCCTTAGTAATTCAGCGGTTGTAGATATGGAAATCCCTCCCTTGAAGGAAGGTGAAATATTGGCAAAAACACTGTATACAGGAATTTGTGGCTCGGATAATAGTGCAACTATTGGCAAGGCCAATTTTGATTGGGTGCAGCGTCCTAGGGTAATTGGGCACGAGTTTAGTGCCGAGGTTTTGGAGTTGGGTCCTGGTGACCACGGTGACCTGAAGGTTGGGGATATTTTTACGCCCTTGGCCATGTTGGGATGTAGGGAAGAGGATTGCCCGGCATGCAGCGTGTCCAAATGGAATTTATGCCCAAAAAAGGAAATAATCGGTTTTCATAGAAATGGGGGGTTTGGACAACAAGTAGTTTTGGAGTCGGATCGAGTAGTACCTTTAATGAAAGGTCTTACCCCGGCCCAAGGTGCCTTGGTGGAACCTTTGTCTATTATAACCAATGCACTTTATAACAAATGCGACATTAAGCCAGGACAGGACGTGGTTGTAACGGGCTGTGGAATCATAGGTATGATGTCTGCCGAAGTAGCACGTGCGGCAGGAGCAAGAGTGGCCGTAACCGGAATTGCTCACGATCGTGATATCCGTTTAAAAAGGGCAAAAGAAAGAGGTTTTATTACCATAGAGGTGTCACCGGAAAATTCTTTGACCACCCAGTTGCAAAATGGCATCACCGATGATAATGGTATTCCTTTTGGTACTAATGGAAAGGTAGATCTTCTTATAGAATGTTCCGGCGTTCCACCTGTACTTACTGAGGCGGTAGGTGTTGTAAAACCTGAAGGGGACATATGTGTTATTGCCACCTACGGAACTGATGTACAGATCAATGCCACTCACCTTACGCGAACCTCCTTAAACATGAGGGGGTCCATGGGATCTTGCAGGGCAGATTATATGGCCGCACAAAAATTGATGGTAACCGGTATATTTCCTTCAGAACACTACACGGACTACTATGATTTTAAAGACATCAATCAAGCTTTTGAAGATTCGATAAAGGCAAATAATATGAAGGCCGTTGTAAAAATGAACTGATAATACATTGGTTCTTGTACAGGCCTACAACCTAATATTAAAAAAACTAGCATTAAGGATTATGCACAAAATATTTATTACAGGAGGTACCGGCTGTATAGGATCGGTCACGATTTATAAACTTCTACAATCAAAGGAAGTCGGGAAAATTGTTATTGCTACCCGCTCCAATAATGTAGACCCATTAAAATTATGGCTACCGGATGATTTGGATTCCCGACTGGAGTTCGTTACGCTGGATGTTTCCAATTACAAAGAGATTGAAAGGGTGTTGTTTGAAGTGGACCCCACTCACATCATCCATTTAGGGGCCTACCAAAGTCCGGATTGTTCCCGCGATCATATTGGTGGCATGGAAATTAATACTGGAGGCACAATGGCGCTTTTTGATGCTGCTGAAAAACTGACCAACCTCAAGAGATTTGTTTTTGCCAGCTCGGCAGCGGTTTATGGAATGAGGTCCATGTATCCACAAGATATCATTAACGAGGATGTTCCCTTGGCTCCGCCCAATCACTATGGCATTTGGAAATTATCGGGTGAACACCTAGCACGTTTATTTCATGATAACACCAAAATACCTACCGTATGTCTTAGGTTGAACACCACCTATGGAAAGGGTAGGGACAAAGGAAAGACCTCTGCTCCAACGAATGCCTTAAAGGCCATAGTCTTAGGAGCAGTGGATGGAAAAGTAATTCCATTTGAAATGCCTTACCAAGGAAGGGAAAACTATCATTTTGTAGAAGATGTGGGGGCTCAATTCGCAGCCTGTGCACTACAGCCCTATGAAGGCTTTGGGGCCTTTAACATACAGGGAGAGACTATTCCGATTACCTCATTTTTGGATATTATAAAAGAACAAGCTACTGCCTTGGGTATGGGGGAATATGTATCATTAACCGTTATGGATGGTGCTCCGCCCAACCTGTTCGTTTGCGATTTGGACCATAGTAAAATAGCGGGCACATTTAAAGACTTGCCTTTGACCGACATAGCTGAGGGAATACGAAATTCCTTGATAGAGTTCAAGGCTATGGCAGAAAAAGGCACATTAAAATATTCTACTGCTGCCTCATGAAAGAAATAGGAATAGGATTTATTGGAGCTGGAGACATAGCCGATTTACATGCAGAAGCCATAAATAATTTACCTGGTGCCAAACTTGTGGGTCTTTGGAACAGGACTTTTGAGAAAGGGGCAAAAAAGGCAAAAAACTTCGGATGTAAGACCTATAAAACGGAGGATGAATTGTTTCAAGACCCCCAAATCGATGCGGTTTTCATATTGACCAATATGGAAACCCATTGCGATTATACCATTCGGGCGGCTAAGGCAGGAAAACATATATTGGTGGAAAAACCGGCAGCCTCTAGTATTGCTGAGTTGGAGCTGATGCAGGAAGCTGTTAAAACAGCTGGTGTTAAATGTATGCCGGTCCATAACTATATATACGAGGCAGGGATAAAAAGGGCAAAATCCATGATTGAGAGCGGTAAATTGGGCGACATTTCCCAATTCTATATGATGTACAATATACATCATGCCGAGGATATAAGAGCGCGTTATCCTGGAGTCATTAGACAGATATTGACCCATCACAGTTATACTATGTTATATTTGGCAGGACAACCCAAAACAGTTTCTTGTTTAAAACATACTGTAGATACC
Organism: Arenibacter palladensis; assembly: GCF_900129275.1. GTDB lineage: Bacteria > Bacteroidota > Bacteroidia > Flavobacteriales > Flavobacteriaceae > Arenibacter > Arenibacter palladensis. The sequence goes on from NZ_FQUX01000007.1 coordinate 216,580, forward strand.
TCCATTGCCCCACAAGAAAATGTGGCCATGGCCAATATTAAGATGCAAAATGGTACCTTGAGCCATTTATCGGCCAGTTTTGCCAATGATGATCATGCAGGAGATCCTTGGACATGTATAATAAAAGTTATTGGAACAAAAGGAAGTACTCGATACAGCTATCGGGATTGGGTAATTAATGATCGCAATGGCGCCCATTCACAAACGTATCAATGTTATCCTGAATCCATAAAGAATACGGCAACACATTTCATAAACAATGTATTGCGAAACAATGAAGAGGCACTTTCTAGCCTTGAGGATGCCATTACATGCCAACGAATTATAGAGGCTTGTGAAAAATCTGAAAAAGAAGGAATACACGTGAATATCAATTAATTATATACCAAAAAAAAGATGAATATTAACAAAAACGTTGCCGGGGGAAAGTTATTCCTAATGCTTTTCCTAGTCCTTGGCTTCTACAGTTGTAGTAAAGAGGAAGACAACACATTAAAAATTTCCCCTAACTCACATATTGTACTGGTGGGTAATAATTTGGGATCACGTATGATGAACTTTGGGCATTTCGAAGCTGAACTGCAACTTCGCTTTCCCAACGATTCATTGTTTATTCGCAATATGTGCGATGGCGGTAATACACCTGGATTTAGGCCGCATGCATCGCGCAATTCACCATGGGCTTTTCCAGGTGCCGAGAAATTTGAGCATGAGTCGGGACAAGCCATACATTTTGAGGATGATGAAAACGGACGTCGGTCAGGCCCTATAGGGCATTTTCCTTCCCCGGATGAATGGCTTACCAGCCTAAAAGCGGATATCGTCATCGGATTTTTTGGATATCCCGAATCTTTTGAAGGACCAGAGGGTGTGGATAATTACAAGGAGGAATTGCGAGCTTTTATAAAGCACACACTTAGTCAAAAATACAATGGTACAACTCCACCACAATTGGCACTTGTTTCACCAATTGCCTTTGAAGATCTTTCCGATAAGATGGATTTGCCTGATGGAAAAAAGGAAAATGGCAACCTTGAGCTTTATACAGCTGCCATGAAGGAAGTAGCAGCTGAAGAAGGAGTTCTTCTTGTTGATGCTTATGAGCCAACCAAAGAATGGTACCAAACGGAAAGTACCGATTTAACACAAGATGGATTTCAATTGACCGATTATGGCTATCAAAAGTTTGCCAAGCTATTGGCCGATAAAGTTTTTGGAACCGAGGAAAGTAAGGCGGAAGAGAACCGTGAATTGGTACTTGAAGCCGTAAATGAAAAAAACTGGTTCTGGCATAACGATTTTAAGATCCCGAATGGTGTTCACGCCTATGGAAGACGATATGACCCATTTGGACCTGATAATTACCCTTACGAAATTGAGAAAATACGTCAGATGACCGCCATAAGGGATACGGCCATTTGGCAGGCCCTTGAAGGTAAAAAAATGGATTTGGCCAAAAGCGACGCCAAAACCAGAACATTGCCCGCAGTTGAGACCAATTATAAACCTAGCAACAAAAATGGAAGTCCCGAATATTTATATGGAAAGGATGCATTGGACAAGATTAAGCCAGCGCCCGGATACAAGGTAGAACTTTTTGCTTCTGAAGTAGAGTTTCCAGATCTTGCCAATCCGGTACAGGTTTCCTTTGATAACAAGGGAAGGCTTTGGGTGGCGGTAATGCCAAGTTACCCACATTACAAACCCGGAGATAGTAAGCCCAACGATAAATTACTGATACTGGAAGATACGGATGGTGATAATAAGGCCGATAAGCAAACTATTTTTGCAGATGGACTTCATCTGACTATCGGTTTTGAATTTGCTCCTGAAGGGGTTTATCTTTCACAAGGTACAAACTTGGTTCTTCTAAAGGATACGGATGGGGATGATAAGGCCGATGTAAAGGAAATCGTTTTAAGTGGTTTTGATGACCACGATACTCACCATGCCATTAGCGCTTTCACAGCCGACCCGTCTGGGGCAATTTATATGGGAGAAGGGGTGTTTCTCCATACCAATGTGGAAACCGCGTATGGAACCGTTAGGGGTACCAACGGTGGGTTTTACAGGTATAGCCCGCAAAGACATTATTTGGAACGTACGGCACAATTGCCCATTCCAAATCCATGGGGAATTGCATTCGATGATTGGGGGCAACCGTTTTTTGAACATACTTCAGGTCCATCCGCAACCTGGATGATGCCTGGAACCATTGTACCTAGGTATGGTGTAAGTTCACCCTTACCTGAAAACCTTATAGAAAAAGACCATTTGGTGAGACCCACTTCAGGATTGGAATTTGTGTCCAGTAGACATTTTCCTGAAGCGGCACAGGGAAATATGTTGATTGCCAATACCATTGGATTTTTAGGGATCAAAGAGCATTCCATGGTTGATGACACTAAAACAGCTGGTTATGTTAGTAAACACCAGGAGGATCTTATTTCTGCAAGTGACAAGAATTTTAGACCTGTAGATATGGAATTTGCCCCAGATGGCTCCTTGTACTTCATAGATTGGCACAATGTGCTTATTGGTCATATGCAGCACAATGCACGTGATCCGTTACGTGATCATGTCCATGGAAGGGTATACCGAATTACCTATCCATCAAGACCATTGGTAGAACCTGCCAAGATCGCTGATGCCAGCATTGACGAACTATTGGATAATCTTAAGCTTCCAGAGTACCGTACCCGTTACAGGACTAAAAGGGAATTAAGGGCCAGGGATGCCTCTGAAGTATTGTCGAAATTAAATACATGGGTGGCAAACTTGGATGCCAAGGACCCAAAGTACGAGCATCATGTTTTGGAGGCCCTATGGGTTACTTGGGGCTTGAACAAGGTGGACGGACAATTGCTTAAGCAAGTGCTGAATGCCAAGGATTTCAGGGCTCGTTCAGCTGCAGTGGGTGTTCTTCGCTATGCCGGACACCAGATTCCTGATCAGGCCGAACTATTGATGCAGGCGGCCAAAGATGACAATCCAAGAGTAAGGCTGGAAGCCCTGGTTGCGGCTTCATGGTTGGGAAGGGATGTTGGAATTCCTATTATTACCGAAGCTGGTAAAAAAGGTTTGGACAAATGGATGGAAAAACCTTATGAATCCGCGCTAGCCCATTTAAATGGTCACAAAGCCGGTGAAGAACCTAAAGAGGTGATAAAGACCGATCTAAAAGGTAAGGATTTGGAACTATTGGTTGCCGGAAGGGAAATTTACATGAGGGATGGCTATTGTGCCACCTGTCACCAAGCAGACGGTCAAGGACTAGATGCTTCCGGTTTTCCTCCTTTAGCAGGATCCGAATGGGTTACTGGTAATGTGGATAGATTAATAAAACTAACCACTAAAGGTCTTATGGGACCCATAGAGGTAAATGGTAAGACCTATCCCGGTCAGGTACCTATGACACCTTTTGGAAATTTACTTACTGCAGATGAAACTGCGGCTGTATTGACTTATATAAGAAATACCTTTGGTAATAAGGCTTCCCCAATTTCACCGGAGAAGGTGAAAGAGGTACGTGAGCAGATCAAGGATAAGCAAGGTTTTTATTCGCCGGAAGAGTTGTTAAAAGAGCACCCTCACGGCAAATAATTAGGTAAAAAGTCAATTTAACTTTTGGTTAAAGGCTGGTTAAAGGATATTCCTTATACCGGCCTTTTTCCATTTTGCACGGATTTGAACCAATTTTGGCAGACGTTTGGGTATTCTTATAATTGTACTCAAAAAGTAGTTATTTGTAACATAATACAGTCCATTCTAGGTTCCAAAAGAAGAATCGGTATTATTGAATTTAAATTATACTATTGCCAGAAATAGGGTTCTTTTTTGCTAAGTTTTTGTTAAAAATCGTTGTTTTTTAGGTTTATACATTAATTAGCCATATTATTCCTGATTAATGTGTTAAGTTTTCATATGTTTATACGACTAAGGAAATTTAGTACACTTTGAATTAATAGTTGAACAGTAAAAACTAGTTATTAAATATGGGAAGGCCGGCGACAAAACCAACGGAACTTAAGGACGGATATTATATTGAAGTTCGAAATAGAAACCAGAAAACTGGGGGTATAAAAATTAGAAGGGACACAGAGGAGCAAATGCTTCTTGCCCTCGAAGAATATAAGAAGAGCAAGGACGTAACAGTACTTGGGGAATTAAAAAACGGTAAAATGCTGGATTTGGCAGGTTAGCCCGCCAATAATTCGGTATGGTAATAAAAAACCCTGCTTTCCAATGGGCAGGGTTATTTTTTTGTCGAAAGCATTTCTATGTTTTGCCACAAATATTAATGTGGTTTTAAGAACATCACTGTTTAATAATTTATGGGTGATGACTTATCATCTTACTCTTGTAGCCATTAGGGTTTAGAGTATCTTCCAGTACTAACTATTGGCAATTTCTACTAGTAGGTTTGGGTTATACCTGTCCTTAATTGATTAAAATGAAGACCAGGATACCTGAAAAGTATCCGATCAAGGCCAGCCAGGCTATTCGGCGCAAGTACCATAAAAAATCAATCTTCAGAATTCCCATGGCAGCCACTCCTGCGGCAGAGCCTATTACAAGTACGCTACCTCCAGTACCAGCACAATAAGCCAAAAAAGTCCAGAATTCATGATCTTGGGGAAAGGTTTCCATAGAATACATTCCCATGGCACCTGCCACCAATGGTACGTTATCTATTAAGGAGGATAAAAGCCCCAATAAGGTATTGGTGATGTGAAAATCTTTAAAAGTGGTTTCCAGTGCACTTCCCATAAACTCTAGGGAACCATTGGTTTCAATGGCAGCGACCGCTAAGAGGATTCCCAAAAAGAAAAGAATACTTGGGGTGTCAATTCTTTGAACCGTAGCGGCAACGGATAAATGGTGCTTTAATTCAATTGGCTTGTTTTTATGTAGTATTTCTGTAATTAGCCACAAAAGACATAAACTAAATAACATACCCAAAAAAGGTGGTAAATGAGTAATGGCTTTAAATACGGGTACCATTAAAAGTAGGCCTACGCCCAAAAGTAAAATAAAATTACTTTCCTTAGGACTAATTTGTTGGATCTTAGGAGTAGTGGGCACTTCTGCCTCAATGCTTTTGCCCTTAAATTGATATGAGGCAATAAGCAAAGGAACCAACAAACAGACCAAGCTAGGTAAAAAAACCTCGGTGATTATGGTGTTTGTGGAAACTTGACCTCCATTCCATAGCATAATCGTGGTGACATCGCCTATGGGCGACCAGGCACCACCTGCATTGGCCGCAATGATAATAAAACCTGCAAAATACCATAGGTCCGATTTGCTGGTCAAAAATTTCCTTAAAATAGCCATTATTACTATGGTAGTGGTGAGGTTGTCCAATACAGCAGATAGGAAAAAAGTGAGTATACACAATACCCAGAGTAACACAAGCATGCTTCGGGTCTTTATGACTCTGAGGATAATTTCAAAGCCGTTGTGGATGTCTATTAACTCAACTATGGTCATTGCTCCAAGTAGAAAGAAGAGAATTTCGGCGATTTCTTCAAAATGTTCCTTTAGACTTATTAAGGTTTCCGAAAAATCTGTTCCAGTATGGGCAACAATAACCCATAGAACTACCCCTATAAACAGGGCGGTCGCTGCTTTGTCAATTTTAACTACGTGCTCCAGGGCTATGAGCATATAACCGGCAATAAAAAAAAGGGCTGTAATTAGCATGATAGTGTTTTTGGAAATCTATGGTTTGTTCTCATAACATTTTCAGTTTGGCCTGAGTTGGATCAGGCAATTAATTATTGGAAATTATTTTTATTTATTTAGGATTTACTTTCCTAGTTAAATTGACTTATGGTAGAATTATGGCTTTGGAATGGTGCAGTTGCCCATTCTTTTTTCTATAAGGCCGGAAGGCACTTACTAAATGAAATATTATAGAGATACTATGTGCATAGGAGGAAACAGTATTATATATAGGCAAGGGAATAAAAAAGAAAAGGCACTGGCCAAAACCCTATTATATCTAATTGCCAATTCTAAGGTATAAATAATAATCGTTAATAGATTGTTAAAAATCTATCTGGGGATCACTGTAGGGTAGCGCCTACATTTTGTTTTGAGATCCTTGATTTTTAGGTAACCCAATACAATAATGTTGGTTTTCAATTTGTGAAAAAGTGGATCCCTTCTTTTTCTTTAATGGGGATATTTAAAAAATACAAGGGTTGAATATAGAACCGCTTAGAGATATAATTGTTTATGAAGGTGCCTCGAAAATGAAAAAGAAAGACACGGTTCGTTGGGGTGAATTGTTCAATAATGTCGAGGTCAATCGCTTAAAACAAATGTTTTATTTTCTTTACCAACTTCATGGGGAGGTTATAAGGTGGATACCTAAGAGGTGCATCCAACCAATTCGCTTTTTTGATGATGGACTTCTGATGTGAAAAAAGGTCGAAGGATCTTTTGCCATGATAGGCGCCTATTCCACTTGCACCAACCCCGCCGAATGGAAGTTTTTTATTGGTAATTTGGATTACGGTGTCGTTGATAGCTCCCCCGCCAAAACTATACCTATTGATTATTTTTTTTTGGAAAGCTTTGCGGTTGGAGAACACATAAGTGGCCAAGGGTTTGCCATAATTAGTTAAGTGCCTCTCTATATCATCTTCATTGGTGTAAGCTATTATAGGTAGAATGGGCCCGAAAATTTCGCCCTTCATCAATTTACTGTCCAATTTGGGCTCATTGACTAAGGTTGGTGCCAGATAATTATCTTCATCATTGCTATTGCCGCCAAAAAGAATTTCCTGGCCCTCCAACATATTTTTTAAACCTTCGAAATGACCTTTGCTCACCGTTCGTGAAAAATCGGGAGATTGTTCTATATTTTCTCCATAGCACTTGGTTATGTTTTGTTTTAGTGCACCCACAAGACTGTCTTTAACGTCTTTGTGTACAAGGATATAATCTGTGGCAATACAGGTTTGGCCTGCATTTAAAAATTTGCCCCAAACAATTCGTTTTGCGGCCAAATTTATAGACGCTGTTTCGTCCACTATGGTTGGATTTTTGCCTCCTAGTTCCAAGGTTACCGGAGTTAGGTGTTTTGCGGCCGATTCATACACTATTTGCCCAACTCGGGTACTTCCTGTAAAAAATATGTAGTCCCATTTTTCGGCCAAAAGTTCTTGGGATACTTGCACACCTCCCTCTACAACGGTAACATGTTCCGGTACAAAAACTGCACTGATAATTTCGGAAATGATCGATGCCGTATGAGTTGTAACCTCGGAAGGTTTAACCACAACCGTATTCCCTGCCGCAACAGCTGCGATCATAGGGGCAAATGCCAATTGAAATGGATAGTTCCATGGAGCAATTATCAAAACCACACCATATGGCTCTTTGTATATCCAATCTGAAGAGGGCCAATTCATTAAAGTGGCGGATTTTCTTTCAGGACTGGCCCAAAAGCGAATATTTTTCAAAGTCAATTTTAGTTCTGCCAAAACGAATTGCGTTTCCGCTGCCAAGGTCTCAAATTTGGGCTTTTTAAAATCTTTATAAATAGCTTCGGCAATGTCATCCTCACGAGCAATTATTTCTTTATATAACTGCTTCAAGGCTTCTTTTCGAAATGAAACATCCTTGGTCTTTTGTCTGATAAAAAAATCGCGCTGTTTTTCTAAAATCTTCATGGCATTAAATTAATACAAAAAACATCCCCAAATCTATTCATTTGGGGATATTGTTGAATTTATACTTCGAACGTTACATAATATAAATCAATACTTCAATCAATACAATTTTTAGGACTTATAAAGATTCCAAAGTCAAATGAAAGAACAATGTTGGCGTATTATAAAAATCCTGTTCCGTATGTATTCCTAAAGCTACGTTCATGGTAGTTTCGGTAATTTCCTTGAGAATTACAATGTTGGTTGTTTCTTTAAAACCTAAATATTCCCCTAAAATGAGACGTTGTTTCCCCGTAAAATTAATACTAACGGGTCCTACTTGCGGATAAAGTGTATCAATAGTAAAATCTTCCTCGCTGAGTTCCCAAGTTGCATCGGTTACAGGAGTATAGATAGCATGGGCCAAGGGAACGTTGGCTAGATCTGCGGATACGGCAGTAATATTGGCACCATGAAAAGCACTTGCATGTATTATTCCCATAAGGCTTTGGCCGTCAACATTGTTTACTTTATAGGTGCCGTCATGTACAAAGGTAAATGAATCTTCATATGAGGCGCCTAGACCTACGGCTTCCAATAAATTGTCAAAGGATGCTATTAAAAGTCCAAGTTTATTTTCGATTAGTCCTGCACCATCCTTGCCTGCTGTATAGGCTTTTTTCAATTTCCAGGTTTTGCCCTCAGGTTTCGCTGGCCCACCGGTTAGGAGAATATCAAGTGTAGGAAGTATGGTGATAGTTTTGGTTTCTGAGAACGTCCCATTTTCACCACTTACCGTCATGATTACATTATACGTTCCGGGACTGGAATACGCATAGACCGGGTCTTCCTCGGAACTGGTAGCACCGTCGCCAAAATCCCAACTTATGGAAGTTGCATTTTCAACAGTACCGTTGAAAGTTACTACAGAACCATCCACTGCAAATTGAAAATCCGAAAGAGGTAATTTAGGGTCACTATCTTTACTACAATTAACCAATACTACGGCCATTAATAGAAGACTTAAAATCTTTATATTTTTCATCTGTTTATATTTATAGTTTTAGTTTTTATCCCACCATACCGGAGTATCAATCTTGTTTGCCCCCTGTCTCGAAATAGCTTCTTGTACGTTGGAACTATTTGAACCTAATTCAAAGGAAGAGTAATTAAACCTACTAGGCATAATGCCATTGGTTGCCCCGGCCGATAAATTTTCACTTGTTCTTAACGGTATAACAGGATAACCCGTACGACGGATATGGGACCACCCCTCAAAGTAATTAGGGGTTAGTGCCAACCACATTTGGATGCCAATTTGTTCCTCATCGTTCACTCCTGATAAAGTAGCTGTAGGTGAGGCCATAAAACCAATAATTTCTGTATCATCAACTTCCCACTGCTTTAAGGAAATCTCTATGCCCTTTCTATATAGAATGTTGGCCTGCGCGGGATCATTATCATAGGCCAATGCCGCCTCTGCCCTTAACAACCAGGTTTCGGCCGCGGTCATCACATATAACTTACTTTCCGGGGAGGATAAAGCAAGTCCCATATCGGATAAGTTGGCGAAATTGGAATTACCAAATGCCTGATCTGTCAATCCATTTACAATACCGGAATACTCTCCATTAGCATCCTGACTAACGAACACGGACAACCTGGGATCGTTGGTGCTTTGTAATTGATCAATTAAGAATGTAGACATTTTGATGGACGGAAAGCCTGTTCTTCTGGTATACCATGCATTACCTGTCCCTTCCGTTTCAATCATAAAGGCATCATGTTCCGGGCTTTCCATTAAGGGGTCGGACAAACATTGGGCCACAGTTGATTGCGAAAGATCATTATCTGCATATCTCAATCGCATAGCAAGACGCAATCGAACACTATTGGCGAATCGAACCCATTTGCCCAAATCGTTATTGTAGATGGGATCTGAATTGGGATATGCCATGGCAGGATCTGCGGTCTTCAAAATAGCGATACTGTTCGTAAGCCTAATGATCATGTCCTTATAAATACTTTCCTGGGTATCATATTTTGGAAGCAGTATATCTTGTGATTTGCCTTTGCCTCCCTCGGTATAAGGTACATCGCCAAAGGCATCGGTAACCTTGGCATAGCCCAGTACGGCTATAATATGGGCAAGGGCATTCCGTACATTGTTGGGAGTGCTTGAGGTTGAAGTTAATTCCAAAACCTCCTCTATATGACGTATAGATCCACTATAGCCATCATTTAATATACTATTGTAATCCTGGTCATGGCCATCTCCATATTGATCTGGAGCCCTCCAAGTACTTCCTGCCACATAGTAATGGGCATGCATACCGGCAAAATGGGAAGAACCATTGTCCGCAGTCCCTTGAAATAAACTTCTGACCGCCTTGGTAAATAAGGCTGAATCATCTATGTTGGTTACGGCATTTGGGTTATCATATAGGTCTTCCAAATGCCCTTCACATGAAAGGAACAACATTCCTATTCCTACTGCGACAACTATTTTTGTTCTTATCGTATTACATATTGTTTGCATAGTCATCAATATTAAAAGTTGATTTTTAGGTTCATTCCATAACTTCGCGTAGAGGGCAGTGATGAATGTTCGAAGGCCGTACTGGTCGGGCCACTGCTATAGGTTGCCTCAGGATCTATATCGCCAGCGGCGTTGTAAAGGAAGAGTAAATTCCTGCCAACTGCTGATAGGGCGGCCGATTGAATGAAGGTGTTTTTTAGCATTTTTCTGGGTAGATCGAAAGTCAATGCCACCTCTCTAAGTTTTACATTGGTTGCATCTAGAATGAGGTCGGTTGCGATCTCATTGGAGAATATATCTGTAAATTGTTTTAGCATAGCACTGGTTGGGGAGTCGTTTACAAACCCAGTATGCTCATTGATGCCCTCTTCAATAATACCACTTTCCCTACCTACCAGACTGCGGGCGTCCGTTCCGAAAAACAAACGGTATCCTCGACCATAGGAATAATACTCCCCGCCCACCTGAGCGCTGATGAGCGAACTTAAAGTGAAGTTTTTAAAGCGAATCTTACTGGTAAAACCCCCATACCAATCCGGGTTTATATTTCCCAGGGCAATACGATCTCCCCTTTTGGCGAGGCCATCATCGCCAATAATCTTTCTACCAAAATTATCCCTTAAAAAATCATTGCCATAAATGGTGCCAAATTCTTGGCCGGGCCTGGCTTCAACCGAAGCTGTCCAAAGAGATCCAAGGGAAATACTTTCCAATCCTTCATTCAGGGTAATTACCTTAGAGTTACCTTTTGTGAAATTAAATCCTAGGTCCCATGAAAAATTCTCGGAGTCAAATGGAATCAAATTCAATTGTGCTTCAATTCCCTTATTTTCAATTTCCCCTGCATTGATCACTTTTGAGGAATAGGCCGTGGTTCCTGAGATTGGAACCGCCATAATCTGGTCTGTGGTATTCGTCCTATAATAGGTAAAATCCAATGTAATCCGATTTTTCAGAAAACCTAGATCGGCACCAATTTCCCATGACTCTGAAGTTTCAGGTCTTAAATCGAAAGAAGGAAGACTTCCTGAAATAGAGGCCACTGTATAGGGCAATGTAACGGTTTGATCTATGTTGTAGACTGCCTGGGTTCTATAAGGGTTGGTATCGTTCCCAACTTTGGCAAAGGAACCCCTTAATTTACCTGTACTTAAGATGCTGGAATTAATACCCAACAATTTTGTGAACAACAAACTCATGTTCTCCGAATGGTACCAATATGAATTGTTGGCTTGAGGCAAGGCTGAAGAATTATCATTTCTAACGGTAGCGTCAAAATATAAGTAGCCCTTGTAACTAAATTGTCCCAATGCATAGTACGAATAAATGGCCTTTTTCGTGATATTTTCAGAGGAAAAGGAATTCTTATAATTGTCGATTCTATAAAAATTGGGAACTTTGGCATCATTGCCCCAAATATTCTTGTCGCTACTGTACTCATTGCGGTAGTTGGCCCCAAGGCTTAGGCCTATATTGAAATCTGAAATGCTGGTGGAATAGGTTCCTAAAATATCGGAGTTCCAAATACTACTTTTGTTATCATCATGTCTATAGGAACCTAATCCGTTTTCAATGGCCTGGGCTCCTGTTGCCCCATAACTTGTAAAATCGCTAATAATATAATCTATACTCGATTTTGCGGTTATATTGAATTTGTTATCAATATCCCAGTTGGCCGAGATAAAGCCTTGAAAATGATCCTTTTTATCAACATTGCCTGCATTTTCCAAAGCCCAATATGGATTGTTGAAAGTGTTGTCCAAGTTCCATTTTATTTCTTCCCCGTTAGCGTTCACGGTATTGTTTCGGACATCATCCAAACGGATATCCCGAGGCATTAAAGAAAGTTGAAGGGAAGTATTTCCACTACCTTCTGCCAATTGAGGTCTGTTTTTTATTTTGGAAGTGATATAGGTCATTTTTCCGTCAACACTAAATCCATCCGTTAATTTGGTAGATCCCCTTAGATTAAATGTCTGTTTGGACAATGTATTATTGCTGACGATGCCTTGCCCATCCTCATCCGTAATGGCCAGTCTAAAGGAGCCTTTGTCACCTGCACCTTCAAAGGCCAAAGTATTGGATAAAGCAAAGCCGGTTTGATAAAACTCTTGATAGGGATCCTTAATAGGATTGGGGGAATAGGTGTCTTGCCTTCCTAGCCAGTTCGTATAGGTCTGACCTTCCATTTTAGGTCCCCAGCTCCATGAAAAGGGATAGTCCAGAACAGGTCTCCCATTGGCGTTTATCGGGGCAAAATCCCCAAATGCGCCTGCTCCATATTCATTCTGTAAATCAGGAGTTAAGGCAATATCTATAAACGAGAAGGATGAATTGAAAGAAATACCAACACCGTCCTTTTTTATTCCCGATTTGGTGGTGACCAAAATTACCCCGTTCATCCCTAGTGACCCATAGGCCGCAGCGGCACCTGCCCCTTTAAGGACACTAATGGATTCAACGTCATCGGGATTGATATCCGATAGGGCATCGCCACGGTCTATGCCACCGCTTCCGCTAGCTCCACCCGAGCTATTGCTAATGGGAATACCGTCAACGACTACCAATGGTCTATTATTACCGTTAATGGTAGTGATGCCTCTAAGGAGTACCCGGCTGGAACCGTCAACGCCAGTATTGGATTGGGTAATCTGTAATCCGGATACTTTTCCTGAAAGGGAATTCACTATGTTATTTTCCCGCGCTACGTTAACTTCCTCAGAAGATACTTGGGAGATGGAATATCCAAGTGACTCCTTGTCCCTTTGGATGTTTAGTGCAGTAACCACAACCTCGTCTATCTGTTCCGCATTAATATCCATATAGACATTAATTGTTGTTTGGTTCGTGACCGCTATTTCCTTGGTGGAATACCCAATGTAGGAGAATTCCAAAATATCATTATCGCCGATATTTGCCAAGGAATAATTCCCATCAAAATCCGTGGTCGTCCCTTTCTTGGTTCCTTTGACCAATACGCTCACTCCAATGAGCGGGGTATTGGTGTCTTTTTCCAGCACGCGACCGGAAATGGTCTTTTGGGCCTCGGCAGTAATTATGGTACCGAATACGGCCAATATTAGAATTAGTTTGTTCATATAATTGTGTTTGGTGGTTTATTTAAGCTGTTCTCTGGTAACTACCTTTTGTGGCGGACATTTTGAACGATTTAATGCTTCAGTGCCAAGATATATTCGGCAACCGCCATTTTGGCTTCCTCCGATAAATAATTTTGTGGCGGCATTTCCGGGTAGTCTTCCCTTAGGTTTTTTGGTGCCGTGATATAATCTACTATACCTTGGGGATTGTCGTGGTGAATTGCCTGAAGGATTTCGGTTGGCGGACCTATCAATCTGGTGCCAAAAGCGTGACAACCTGCGCATACCCCATAATATGTAAGCTCGCCCAACTCTTCTTTGGATACGGATCTTGGGGGTACGGGTGATGGGGTCATCATAGTTGCTATGTCCTCAGTATCGGTAATTTGGGCTACTCCGTAGCCATCCAATCCAAAGGTTCGGAATTTGTTCTTATCCCTTATGGTACTGCCAGTTCCACCTCCATAGGCAAAAATGTCGGGACCCTTTGTGTCCATTTGGGTAAGCATAATTGCCTTAATTTCACCCGTGGGGTCATTGCCGTTATTGAACATGATATTATCCAGTATAACGACCCTGTCCGGATTTCCTTCGGAATTGGGGTCATTTGCCTTTGGAGCACCGGTAGCGAGATCTACTATGGTAATCCCTGTGTTATTATTTCCTGTAATAATATTGTTCTCTACAATGACATCATCGGCAGCCATAATTAAAATACCCGTACCCGATGGAATTCCGGAAACCGTTGATCCAGGGGCACCAAAGTTTTCATGGTTGTTGTTTACAACAAAGTTATTGCGCAGTATAACATCAAAGGTGGTCTTTATGGGAAGGCCGGGGGTGACAAAAGCTAGGAGTCCCCCTGTATTATTATGGGCATAATTGTTTTCTACCAAGCAGTGCCTGGAATTTTCAATCTCTATTCCCGCAACATTATCAAATACTTCGTTATGTCTTACATCTACATTATCGCACATGCCTATATATATGGCTGCATCCGCAATTTTGCTCAATACGTTATGTTCCACCAGCCCGTTTTTGCCATACTGTGGAAAGATGCCATAAACCCCGGTATCAATAATCCAGTTGTTGCGGATAATAAAATTGTTACCAGCTTGGCCCATTATGCCATTGCCTTTGTAGTTGATTATTTTGAAATTCTCTATAAGAATTCCATTACCGGAATACAGGAAGGCATCGTTTATTTCTTTTTTGCCATCCAAAGTGGGCCATTCTCCTTTGATTACTACGCCTTGTAAGCTAATATCATCCTTATCAATGTATACGTTCTCCGAATACGTTCCTGGATATACGCGTATTAGATCTCCTGGATTTGCCTCTTTTACGGCATCCTGAATGGAGGAGCCCTTTCTTACTTCTATGATTTTTCCTGTAAATTCTCGATTGGAAGCTACTTGTGTAGTGTCGTTTTTGAGCCCTATATTTCTATATTTTATGGTAGAAGGAATAGGAACAGTCTCCACATTATCTTGTCCAAAGAACGATTTTCCTATGAACACCCCAATACCCAATAGTACAATGGAACCGAGGATTTTTAAAAATGGTGATTTTTTCTTCATTTTTTAATTGATTATTAATTAAGAGGATATATGAAGTCCTGAAGGCAGTACCTCTGGAACTTTTGGTTTAAATGATTCGTCGGTCAGGGTTTTGAGAAAATCTACTAAACGGTCCAATTCGTAATCGGTTAAGTTGGGTTCCCATATGTGCCAATGGATCAGTAAGTTCTCGCCATCAGGTGCCGCATGGCCCCGACCGTCCGTATAAAATTGAACGGTTTCACGAAGGGTTTTAAATCTTCCCGAGTGCATATAAGGGGCGGTTTGTGCTATATTTCTTAGACTGGGAACCTTAAAGGCCCCTCTTAAGCTTTTGTCATTAAAGGGAATTTCCGCTCCGGGATCTATTGGTAATCCGTCTGGTTCTGGAGTTCCGATTACAGCAAATTGTTGGTTGGTAAATAGGGGCGGGGTGTGGCACTCTGCACAGCGAGCCACGAAAGATCTAAATATATTAAGTCCTTCTATTTCGTTTTTGTTCAGGGCTCCGTCATAGCCATGTGCATATTGGTCATATTTACTGTTCAAGGAAACCAAGGACGATTGGAAGGCCGCAATGGCGTTGGTGATTTCCTTGAGCAAAATGGGCTCATCCTTAAGCCTGTTGGGATACGCCTCTGCAAATAATTTTTTATAATTTTCAATATCATTGATGGTCCTGAGTAAATTTTCTGGTGTATTTCCCATTTCTATCTCGGAAAACAATGGTTCCAGCATTTGCTCTTCCAAGGTCGAGGCACGACCGTCCCAAAAGAGCTTTTTTAGATAGCCGACATTATAAAGGGACGGTGCGGCCCTTTTCAATTTATTATTATCTATACCACGGCTAACTGCGAGTCCATCACTTAATCCTTTGTTGGGATCGTGACATGAGGCACAGGAGACGGTTTGATCGGCAGACAGAACAGGGTCAAAAAACAAATACCTTCCCAAATCAATTTCCTGTGGAGAAAAACCATCCCTAATTTCCGGTAAGGCCGATTTTAGACCGCCTACACCGGCCTTGTTGGTTGTAGGGTATTGACTATATAGGTTTTTTGCAATGCACTCATTGTTTTCGTTCAGCTTAAATCCAGGTGGACAGGAGCTTTTTAAAAGGGGAACGGGATAATAGCTTGAAGGTCTTTGGCCCGCAAAAAATGCCAATGCCAAGATTCCTAGAATTACCACTGGTAGAATTGCTTTTAAAATGACCTTACTTTTTATCATTTGGTCTTAATTTATACTTCAGTTGTTCAATGATATTTAGGACTGTATATGTGCCAGGTCACATTAGGGTTTAATTACCACATTTGAACTAACAGGTCTCACTTGTATATGGAAACAGATGTGTGATACCCCGTTCATTGGTATAGGCAGATACACTATTGGTACAAATTAACAACGGTGTTTCAACTAACTATTATGTCTACTATACTTTGTGATGAAATATCCCTATTTGGGATTAATGGGACATTTTTTTTGGTTGTAGTATTTTTTCAAACTCGGTCTTGTAACCAAATGAAACAGGAATTTTTTCCTCTGGGATATATTGGATATTAAGGGCGTACCCTTTTTTAGTTTTCTTTGCGGAGTTAATGTATACCGTATTGACCATATAGGACCTATGGACGCGGATTACCTTAGGGTCTGAGATAATTTCATCCAACTCCTTGAAACTCATTCTAATAAGTTCCTTGTTGATTTTTTCTCCCGTAAAGTAAAAGAGTTCCAGATAATTACCTGCAGATTTGATATACAATAATTGGTTGTATTTTATGGCCAATACCACCTTATTGTTTTCTCCATGTAGAATCAATAATTCACTGTTCCCTTCGGTGCCTGTATTTTTTATGTTGTACTGAATTTCTTCTTTGAAGGAGGATAATTTTTGTTTGATTTGGGCATACCACAAAAACAGTGTATAGGGCACCACCACTACTAAACCTATTTGCCAAAAGGTAAGCAGGAATTCCGAAATTTGTTCTTGAAGTGTTCGCATGGGCGGACTATAGGCAATCTCGAATATAATGGCCATTAATCCCATTTCCATAAGTCCCCATGGGAGTAAGCTATAGATTTTAAATCTTTTGGGACCAAAAATTGTACGAAGTATAAACTGGGTAAAAATAAGTACACTAAAGCCTATAAGGATAAACTCCCAATAATAATTTTCGCCCCATTTATTAATGTTGTAAGGTGCATATATATTGATGAAAATGAAAGAATACAGACTAATAAAGCCGATCAATAAAAGTTTGCTTCCAGGGGAATCCAGATAGGGGATTTCCTGTTTTAATATTGCTTCTATACGCTTCCTCATATGTTGGACCGGTTACAAAAACAAGACATGGTAATTAATGGTTTTAATGGTTGGGTTATTTTGCTACTTCGAATCTAATGAAAATAGTTTTTATAGGAATGCCCTCACGAAATTATCTTTTTAAAACGGGTTTTTGATTTTACTCTTTAGTTGGGATTTGAATGCTCTGACGCTTGCCTGCCGTAACGGAACGGGCGGTCCTGCATGTTCTATTAGACGGGTGTTGAAGTGTTTTTAGTAGTTTTCTTCCGATGCTTTATGGGCCAGACATTGCTGGCAAACAGGCTTGAGCCGAGGCAATTGACTTTTAATCAAGCTGTATTCCAGTTTACCAATAATAGGTGAAATTCAGGCTGATCATAAAGCCGAAGGGTGGTGCAGTAAACAATTGAGCACAATTTCATAAATCATCCCTCGACAGATAGAACGATTGTATTTTATTTGTTATCGGAATTCTGTCTCAATACACTCGTTTTCATATCGGCATACCTAGGATCTGGAATATAATCTTGTTTTTGCATTTTTATGACCTCTATGCTCAAGAAGCCAAATTCGCTTACTACTTTTCCATAAAAGCGATAAATACCTCTTCCCCTAAAGAAATATTTAGCGGCTATTGGCGGAAAAAGAACGGTGTCAAATACTTCCCCGTGTTGATCTACCAAGGTGGCAAAATTCATACGGGTTCCCTGATGGGTCCTAGTATTTTTTACGGTCACAAGATATCCGTAAATATCAATATTCTTGCCCAGATAGGCTTCCAGGTCCCTTTTGCCATTGGTGTTGCTGGGTGGCTCTGCCAAAATATTGAACGGACTGCAAAGGGTAAACCCCATTAGTTCCAATTGTGTAAAGGCCATTTCCAAATCGGTGACGTATAATTTAGGGATTTCAAAGTGTTGGTGGGAAGCATTAAATAATTTAGGGTGGTCCAATTTGGTGTTTTTGGATAGTGAAAGATGAGCTTGCCATAACAGTTCGTGTTTATTTATCCCTGTAAATGCAAAGGCGTCTATTCTGATAAGGATACTCAATTGTTCTACGGATATGTAGACTCTATCCAAAAAATTGGTCAAGGATAAAAATGGACCATTGGTTGTCCTTTCAGTTATAATGCGCTCTACCACTTTTCCTTCCAAATCTCTGAGGTACATATACCCCAAGTATATTTCTTTCCCATAAATGCAATTGCCCATAAAGCTTTTGTTTATACAGGGAGAATGAATTTCGGCCCCTAACATGCGTGCTTCGTGTATATAAAATTCGGCACTATAGAAACCACCTCCATTGTTAAGCACGGCTACCATATATTCAAAAGGGTAGTACGCCTTTAGAAATAAGGTCTGATAACTTTCAACTGCATAGGAGGCAGAATGTCCTTTGGCGAAGGCGTATCCTGCAAAACTCGCAACCTGGTCCCATATTTCGAAAATAAGCGGATCGTTATACCCTTTATTTCTGCAATTATCCACGAACTTGTCCTTCACTTTTTGGAATTCCTCCCTGGAACGAAACTTACCGCTCATACCTCGCCTAAGGACATCGGCCTCACCAAGGGTTAGATCGGCAAAATAGTGGGCCACCTTAATTACATCCTCCTGATACACCATCACACCATAGGTTTCCGGCATAATGGACAACATCACCGGATGTGCCCTTTCCTTGGCACGTTGTGGATCCCGATGGCGTAATATGTACTCCCGCATCATACCACTTTTGGCCACTCCGGGGCGTATTATGGAACTGGCGGCTACCAAACCCAAATAATTATCCACCTCCAGTTTCTTTAACAACATTCGCATTGCCGGGGATTCAACATAAAAGCAGCCCATACATTGGGCGCTTTTGACCATTTTGTTGATGTTGGGGTCATTTTTAAAATGGGTAACATCATGTATATCAATGTTGCTAATTTCTTCAGGTTGATTATAGCTTATGATTTCCAAGGTCTCTTCAATTTTGGCCAGACCGCGTTGGGATAGGATGTCGAACTTAAAGAGACCAACATCTTCCGCTATCACCATATCAAATTGTGTAGTAGGATAACCTTTGGGAGGGAGGTGGGTGGCTGAAAAATAATGAATGGGTTTTTCGGTTATGAGGATGCCACCGGCATGGATACTTAAATAATTGGGCATCCCTTTTAACAATTGCCCGTACTTAAGGACCAATAGGGCAACCTTGTCCAATTCCGAAACATTATATTTTCTATCGCATAGAACATCTATTTCCTCTTTGGGTAGTCCAAACACCTTGCCGAGTTCCCGTACAACCCCTTTTTCCTGAAAGGTTACATAGGTTCCCAAGAGTGTAACGTTGGGGAAACGCTCAAAGATATATTGGGTCATGGCCTCGCGGTCTTTCCATGAAAAGTCTATATCAAAATCTGGAGGGTTTACACGGTATAGATTAATAAAACGCTCAAAATACAAGTCTAGTTCAATGGGGTCTACATCGGTAATGTGAAGTAAATAGGCTACTATACTATTGGCCCCACTTCCCCGTCCCACATAAAAAAAGCCCTGTTTTCTGGCATGTGAAACTATATCCCAATTAATTAAAAAGTAGGATACAAATCCCATTTTCTTTATCAAGTCCAATTCCTTTTGGAGACGATCCAGAATTACCTTATCTATTTTGATGTGTTTGTATCTTTCTGGTAATCCTTTTTGACACAATTCTTCCAATAGGGCCTCGTCCTTTTTAGTGTCACCTAGATATGTAACAAGATTTTGGGGCTTTCTGTCTTCTGAGAAATCAAAATAAATATTGCAGGACCCCATTAATCGCTCGGTGTTTTCCAAAATAAATCGATATTCGGAAAAAGCGGATAACAGGTCATCCAAGGGAAGCATTTTCTCATCAGGATCAGCTTCCTCGCTTTGGGACAATTTACTTAAGAGGATGTTGTTGTCTATGGCGCGAAGCAGCCTGTGAGCATTAAAGTCGCGTTTATTTCTGAAAGTAACAGCTTGTTGAACCACCAATTTATCCCTATGATCCAATATTTTGGTAAACGGCAACCTCCTTAGATCTTTGATGGATATGCCTATAAACTCGTGCTCCAAAAAGGAATCCTGTTTATTCTGTAATACTTTTTCGAACGGATATATTACAAATGCATCATTAAAAACAGGAGCTCGGGATTCAATTTTTTTATCATGATGCAAATGTTCGGACAGGAAATTGTTCAACTCTTGGTATCCATTGTTGTTTTTGGCCAAACCAACAAAACAGGGATCTATCCCGTTTCTAAAGTCGATTCCCACGATAGGTTTAATGCCCTTTTCCTGTGCCTTTCTTACAAAGTTCAATCCTGCCGAGGTGTTATTGATATCGGTAAGCGCCAAATGATGTACCTGGTTTTTTTCGGCCAATTCCAAGAGTTCCACTTCGGACATGGTTCCGAAGCGAAGGCTGTAATATGTATGGCAGTTTAGGTACATATTTTGACGTTGAAATGAAAGTCACGGTATTGGACGTTGGAACAAGGATTTTACTTGGAATTTAATACAAATGCCCTGCTGCATATGTCTTTAAAATATAATGGGCATACCGTGTATATAACATGGGCCATTAACAATAAAATTAAGCTTGTGAATCCGCTTAATTCCTAAAGCTAAAGATAAGGCTTATTGAGCCATTTTGTCGTTTGCTTGCGATTTTTAACTCCCTTTTGCGCCTAATCAAATGGCCGTGGATTAACGTTAGGCATATAGAGAAAAGTCGGGGCCCACTGCTTCATGGGCTAGTGGAAAACCAATAGCTTATATTAAATTAGTTCCGTTTGCTCCGGTTTTCCCATTTAAGATCTTGTAGTATGGAGCTTTTTATTCCTATGAAGAAATACCAACGTTTATAGGTTCCGAAGGGAGTCCAGTTAAAGTTCATTCTAAAACTTTTAAGGTCCCTCTCGAACCGTAATTGGGTAAGGGTAAATCCTTTGTTTTTGAAATCATAACCGGAAGAACCACCAATTTTCCACCTCGGGGAAAGTTGTATGTTCCCGGAAAACATTAGGGAATGGCTGCCAATGGTATTTTGTCTATTGGAATTACTGTAATTAACTGCATATGCCAATCTAAGATCCCATGGCAATTTTGTACCATAAACCGGATTTTCCACGTCTTCGGAATCCTTGTCCCTTTCGTCTTCCGGTCTATTTTCGTTAAAGTCGTTGGCCCTTCCAAACAGATCGTCATCCCTACCACCGCTTGCTGCTACATAATCGTATTCATCTTTCTTGTCCTCTTTCTTTTCATCTTTCTTTTTTCCAAAAGTTTCACTACTAAGGGAGTAGCTAAGATTGGCTCTTGCGGTTGTAAGCCTAAACAGGCTTCCTCCGTTGTCCACATTGAAGGTGTTTATACGGGTTCCATTGTTATCTATGGCATAGGGGTCCAAACTGGCACCAAAGTTAATAGCCATTTTATTGTTGAGGATGTTGGTTCCACCACTTAGGTTCAATGGACTTAACTTTAATGAATCTGCTTCAAAATTATATCCGGTCGATAAGTTAAGATTACTTAACAGCGATATTTTTTTCGGTTTGGTAGCCGTGGAATCTTTGTCGCGCACCTTGGCCTCAAATTGATTGCCCAAGGAAAAGCTCATTGAACTGGATTTGTTTAGGCCTGGTGCACCGTTCAATGTACCTTCGAAACGGCTATAGAGCTCCAATTCATCATCGGCACCAATATAGCTGTCATAATATTGATCGAATGAGGGGGTGTAGCCATAACTGACAGATGGCCTCATTACGTGTCTAATGGCCTGTATTTTTTTATCCTCCCCAAAGTTTACCAAACCGTATAAAGTGGTCCCGATACTGGCACTAAAGTTATAGGTGCCATAGCGGTCAAATCCATTGATGGTATCCGTTACAACTTCACTTTTGGTATCCGAGTCATAACCCCTTTCATAAGTTTCAATGGCCCAAACGTCCTCATAGGAACCGCCCACGCTTACGCTAAAATGTTTGGCTACTTTAAAATTGGTACTCAGGGGAATAGTGTTTCGGGCGCCAAAACGTGTATTATCGAACATTCTACCCGTCAAGAAATCATCCTCAGTTGTAGTAATACTATTTCTTGCGTTTAGGTTATATTGAAAGTTTACATTTTGAATGATTCCTTTTTTTATGCCTTCACGTGGTGCGAAAGGAAATATTCGTTCCATACTGGCTTGCAAAGTAGGCAAGGTAACATCAACTACCCCTGTGTTGGTGTTTTGGTTATGCGTGGCCGTTAAGCTTAGGTTTACGGACGGATATTCCGGGAACGTCTTGGAGTATGATATGGAGGATGATAAATTGTTTACCTGGGTATTGGGCAGGTTCTGTTGCAACAGGGAATTCCTGTAATAGGAACTACTACCCAGGTTTACCGAGGCTTGAAACCTGGAATTTGGATTGCTTTTGGCATCCTGGGCATGCGAAACTTGGATATTGTATATGGTAGATCTACTGTAATCGCTAAATCCTTTTTGACTGGTGACCAGGTTTTCGTATCTAAAATTTACATTCCCTCTATACTTATATCTTTTACTGTATACGGATTGGGTTCTAAATCCATAACTACCGTTGGTATATAGATCTCCCGTAAGGGTAAGGTCTACATAATCGTTTATGGGAACATAGTACCCACCGTTTTGCAAGAAATATCCTCGGTCAGGGTCGCTCCCAAAAGTGGGCATCATGACTCCGGCAGTTCTGCCAACAGTCAAAGGGAAATAGGCAAATGGAAGTGCCACGGGGGTAGGTACGTCGGCTATATACAGGTTGCTGAATCCGGCAATTACCTTTTTTTGTGGTACAAATTTGGCCTTTTTTACGCGGATGTAGTAATCAGGATTTACGGTGTCCTTAGAGGTTGTTAACTTGCCCTCACTAAGGAAATAAACGGAATCGTTTTCTTTTTTGGTAATCTCTGCATAGACCTTCATGGCATCACTGCCCAACTGGCCCAAACCTGCCTGTTGTTCCGTTCTGGAGTTCCATATAATAGCCTTTTGGGTGTCAAAATTAAACCTTATGGAGTCTGGAATTACTTCATTTGTACCCTGTTTAAAAAATGGTAATTGGGTATAATTTCCTAAGGAATCTTTTAGGCGTCCTGCATAGACTTCATTCTTTACATAGTCCATAATAATGATTCCAGCCTTTAATTCTGTATCTTGGTAATAGAGCTCGGCTTCGTTATAAAGATAAATTTTTTGATCTTTTTGACTCATCTTCACATAATCCTTGGCCTTGTATTTTATTTTGTCCAGGAGAAGTGGTTTTTTACCGTTTAAAGAGTCTACTTTTGTAGTATCCTTCAGAAGAGTATCCTGCAATTTAGGATCCGGCATAAGGGGCGCTTTTATAGTGTCCCTAAAAGCAACAATAGGTAGGGACTTAATTTGGTCTTCTTGGGCAGATGCAGTAAATGCACCATATAATAGGAGCAATAGGAAAAGTACATGATGTTTATTTGATTGCAAAGCTATATATCCTATTTTTGTAACGGTTTAGCTACATTTTGGGTTCAAACTTACATATATTTTTTGTTCCGCTTGTAGGGTATTGCGATAAATTTAACCTAATTAAAAGATCAAATTATCTCTAGTTATATGAATATGAAACGGTTTTATATCATTCCATTTATAATTTTAACATATTTCCTCACTTCTTTCAGCTCAAATATAACCGCAGATGACAATGATGGAAAATTTGTCGTTGTTTTGGATGCAGGGCATGGCGGTCATGATCCGGGCAATTTGGGGAACGGATATTTGGAAAAAAATATAGCCTTGAAGATTGTATTAAAAGTAGGGGAAATTTTGGAAAGGAACCCCAATATCAAGGTCATTTATACACGTAAGGACGATACCTTTGTAGATTTGTACCGTAGGGGTGAAATAGCTAATAAGGCCAATGCGGATTTGTTTGTTTCGGTTCACTGTGATTCACATAGTTCCGATGCCCATGGGGCAGGCACTTTTGTATTGGGGTTGCACGCCAATAAACAAAACTTTGAAATAGCAAAGAAGGAAAACTCGGTAATATATTTGGAGGATAATTATGAAAGCAGATATGCCGCCTACGACATTAATTCCCCTGAATCAATAATAGGTCTTACCATTATGCAAGAAGAATTTCTGGATCAAAGTATCAATCTTGCAAAATTGATGCAGGATAATTTTTCTAACAAGTTGAAGAGAACTGACAGAAAAGTGAAGCAAGCTGGCTTTATTGTTCTTCATCAGACCTTTATGCCCAGCGTTCTGGTAGAAACCGGATTTTTAACGAACAAGGCTGAAGGTGCCTATTTAAATTCTGCCAAAGGACATAATGAAATGGGCAAGGCCATTGCAGATGCCATTCTGACCTACAAGGGTGAAATGATATCGGGCACGGAGGAGATAGCTATGAACAATACTCCTGTTGCCCCAGAACCAAAGCAGGAAGAGATTAAGAAATCAACCACAACTACGGGGGGAAAGAAGTCTGAACAACTCGTTCTGGAACAAAAACCGGTCAAGAACATTCCTAAGACAGTGCTGGTAGTAAAGAATGAAACGGATAATACTACCAAGGAAATTGTTAAGGAGCCTATAGAGAAAGAAGCGCCCAAAATAGTTGAAAAGGAACCCAAGAAAACCGAAAACATTATTTTTAAGGTACAAATTTTTGCAAGCTCAAAAAATATTCCGTTGGATTCAGAGAATTTTAAAGGGTTGAATACCTTGTCCAAAGAGCCTTATAAGAATCTATATCGTTATATGTATGGCAATACTGATTCCCATTTTCAAGCCACCCTTCTAAAGAGCAACGCAGACGCCAAAGGGTACAATACATCATATATAGTAGCCTATAAGGATGGGGTTCGAATTTCCGAAACGGAAGCTCTTAAATACGTTTCAGAATAATAGTCGCTCATCTAAAAATTATTTCTAATTTTGTTAGGAACTGAAAATAAAAGCTTTTGAAAATATCTAGGGAAATAAAAACGGGTATTATAGTCTTAGGGGGTATCCTTTTATTCATACTTGGTTTTAGTTATTTAAAATCCACACCTCTTTTCGATAATAGCAAAACTTTCTATGCGGTATATCAGCATGTGGGAGGATTGCAATCCGGTACACAGGTTACCATCAATGGCTTTTCCGTAGGGAAGGTTAATGATATTAAATTCAATGATACATCCGGGAATCTATTGGTAACCTTTACGGTAGACAACGGCTTCACTTTTTCCAAAAATAGTAGTGCGGAATTATATGATACCGGAATTATTGGAGGTAAGGGTATACAGATAAAACCCGTTTTTGATGATGCCGAAATGGCAAAATCTGGAGATACCCTTCCTTCCAGTACCAGACCAGGACTTACGGAATTGGTACAGCAACGTTTGACTCCCTTGCAAATGAAAGTGGAAGGTGCGGTAACCAATGCCGACTCTTTGCTGATGAACGTTAATGATATTCTGGACCTGAAAACAAGAAAGGATCTAAGGGAAAGTATAGCAGGATTGAACGAATTGGTAAGAAGTTTTCAGGGAAGCGCTAATTCCCTAAACCAAATTCTAACGGATAACAAGGATGATCTGGACAAGTCAATCACTAATTTAGGTGTCATCACCGATAATTTTAGCAAACTTTCAGATACATTGGCCAATGCCGGACTGGGCGAGACTATAAAAGGTTTGCAATCGACCATGGGGAAAATCAATGATATGATGGGGAAAATTGAAGGAGGAGAGGGTTCTTTGGGTAAATTGGTTAATGACAAAGAACTTTACAACAATCTAGCCGACGCCTCTAGGGAACTGGATTTACTTTTGCAGGATTTTCGCTTAAATCCCAAACGTTATGTGAATGTTTCCGTTTTTGGTAAAAAACAAATAGATTACACCATTCCTGAAGAAGACCCGGCCGACAAATAGAGAACCACAATATGGAATATATTTCTAATATTATTTTTGCAATTATACTTTTTGCGGGAATTGGATTTTTTGCAAAAAATATTAAAAAGCTCTCCCGAAATATAAAATTGGGTAAAGCTGTCGACACCAGTGATAATAAACCCCAAAGGTGGAACAATATGTTCAGGATTGCACTGGGACAGACTAAAATGGTAGTACGTCCTATACCCGGGATTCTTCACATCATAGTCTATCTAGGTTTTATTATTATTAATATCGAGGTCCTCGAAATTATTATAGATGGTCTTCTAGGTTCCCATAGGATATTTGCCTTTTTGGGTAGATTTTACAGTTTTCTAATTGGATCTTTCGAAATACTGGCCTTGTTGGTCATTGTTGCGGTGGTTGTTTTTTGGATCCGCAGGAATCTGATCAAGTTAAAGAGATTCCTGAATCCGGAGATGAAAGGGTGGCCTAAAAAAGATGGAAATTTGATTCTTTACATAGAATTGGTACTGATGATACTTTTTTTGACCATGAATGCCGCTGATTATCAATTACAGCAAATGAACGTGGCCCATTATACCAAGGCAGGGGCTTTTCCCATTAGCCAATTCATTGCCCCCTTATTTCAAGATATGTCGACATCCTCTATCATTTTGATAGAAAGGTCGGCATGGTGGTTGCATATTGTTGGTATTTTAATGTTCCTGAATTATTTATATTATTCCAAGCATTTACATATTTTGTTGGCATTTCCAAACACTTATTTTGGAAGGCTAAAACCTAAGGGACAGTTCGAAAATCTAGAGGCAGTGACCAAGGAAGTAAAGCTCATGATGGATCCGAGTGCCGATCCATTCGCCGCACCGGATGAGCATGCACCCGTACCTGAAAAATTTGGAGCTTCGGATGTTATGGACCTTAAATGGGTGCAATTGCTGAATGCCTATACTTGTACGGAATGTGGTAGATGTACCAGTGAATGCCCAGCCAACCAAACGGGTAAAAAGTTATCCCCCCGTAAAATTATGATGGATACCAGGGATAGGTTGGAAGAAGTTGGCAAGAATATTGATGCCAATAAGGGAGAGTTCGTTGCAGATGGTAAACAGTTGTTGGGAGACTATATAACCCATGAGGAACTTTGGGCATGTACCTCGTGTAATGCTTGTGTAGAGGCCTGTCCCGTTAGTATTGATCCTTTGTCCATTATTATGGATATGAGACAATATTTGGTTATGGAGCAATCTGCCGCACCATCGGACTTAAACAATATGATGGGAAATATTGAAAATAATGGGGCACCTTGGCCATTCAACCAAATGGATAGGCTTAACTGGTCCAAGGAATCATAAAGAAATTACCGTTAACATGGAAAATGAATTGAAAGTACCCACAATGGCAGAACTTTTTGCCGCAGGCCAGCAACCAGAAGTGTTGTTTTGGGTAGGCTGTGCAGGAAGTTTTGATGATCGTGCAAAAAAAATTACGAAAGCCTTTGTCAAGATTTTAAACAAGGCGAATGTTAGTTTTGCCGTTTTGGGTACCGAAGAGAGCTGTACGGGAGATCCTGCAAAAAGGGCGGGGAATGAATTTTTGTTTCAGATGCAGGCAGTGACCAATATTGAGGTTTTAAACGCTTACGAAGTAAAGAAAGTGGTAACGGCTTGCCCTCATTGTTTTAATACCCTGAAAAATGAATATCCCGGCCTTGGAGGTAATTATGAGGTAGTGCACCATACCCAGTTCTTAAAACAGTTGTTGGATGATGGCCGAATTAGTATGGAAGGTGGTCAGTTTAAAGGGAAAAGAATAACTTTTCATGACCCTTGTTATTTGGGAAGGGCCAATAACGTGTATGAAGCTCCTCGCGATTTAATACGCAAGTTGGATGCCGAATTGGTGGAAATGAAAAATTGCAAAAAGCGCGGATTGTGTTGTGGAGCTGGAGGAGCACAAATGTTCAAAGAGCCGGAAAAAGGAAGTAAGGATATTAATATTGAACGCACGGAACAAGCTTTGGATATTAAACCGGAAATAATTGCGGCAGGATGTCCGTTTTGTAACACTATGCTGACCGATGGGGTAAAAAATAAGGAAAAGGAATCCTCCGTGGCAGTAATGGATATTGCCGAGTTGATAGCCAGTGCAGAGGATTTGTAAATTGGACACAACAATAACCATGATATTCTCGTTTGGCTTTGAATAGTTTAAGGAGAATATTAAAATAGAAGTTAATAACCAATCTTTAGAATTAGACAGACCAAGATCAAAACCAGGTAGAATAAAACCGGACGAATACTAAATAATTGAATCGTTTGGGTGAACATTAAAAATTTAATAGATGCTCGTAGAATTTAATACATTACCGGATGAATCTAGAGTTTGGATCTTTCAAGCCAGTAGAAGTTTTTCTGAGGAAGAATTACAGCAGCTAAGGCAGGAACTGGATGCCTTTATAGCAGATTGGACCGCTCATGGCAGCGATTTGCGTGCTGGCTATGAAATTAGATATAACAGGTTTATTATCCTTGCCCTAGATCAAACCCTCAACGCTGCTACCGGATGTTCCATAGACGCTTCGGTACGCTTTATTCAACAGTTGGAACAAAAGTATAAGGTAGAATTGTTGGACAAGATGAACGTGTCTTATAAGCAGGGTGATTTTGTGGCTTACAAATCCTTGGTCGACTTCAAAAAAATGGCCAAGCAGAAAGCCGTTTCTAAAAATACCATTGTCTTTAATAATTTGGTAACCAATAAGCACGAATACCAGAATCATTGGGAGGTGCCTGCGGAAGAAAGCTGGCATGGTCGTTTTATGTAGGCTTCACCGGTTGAAAATACAACTAAACCATGGGTTTGGGTTGTTTTTCGAATAAGTATAATAATTCAAATAATTCTTAGTTACCATCAAAGATGGATCTTTTTATGCGCATTAATTACCTAGTATTACTATTCATATTATCAATTTACACAGTTCAAGGTCAAATAAACCCTTTGGTGACCAAGGATACTTTGGCTCAACGAAACTGGGTGGAGACTACATATAGTCAAATGTCCCTGGATGAAAGATTGGGACAGTTGTTTATGGTGATGGTTACTTCGGACCAGGATAAGGCCAGTACGGAAAGAACAAAAAAGTTGATCAAGGAACATCACATTGGGGGGGTTATTTTTTCTACGGGCGGTCCCGTTCGTCAGGCACAATTGACTAACGATTTTCAAAAGAACTCCAAAGTTCCGTTAATGATAGGTATGGATGCCGAATGGGGTCTGGCAATGAGATTGGATTCTACCTATGCCTTCCCCTGGAATATGACCTTAGGGGCTATTAAGGATAATGCCATAGTGGAAAAAGTAGGACACCGGATAGGCGAACACGCAAAAAGATTGGGAGTGCATATTAATTTTGCCCCTGACATAGATATCAATATAAATCCTCAGAATCCTATAATTGGGAATCGCTCATTTGGAGAGGACCGCGAAAATGTGGCACAAAAAGGGATTGCCTACATGAGAGGTATGGAAAAGGCCGGAGTTTTGTCAAGTGGGAAGCATTTTCCAGGACATGGCGATACCGCTGTGGATTCGCACAAGGCATTGCCGGTAATCGATTTT
Organism: Arenibacter palladensis; assembly: GCF_900129275.1. Lineage (GTDB taxonomy): Bacteria > Bacteroidota > Bacteroidia > Flavobacteriales > Flavobacteriaceae > Arenibacter > Arenibacter palladensis. Next base: position 246,290 of record NZ_FQUX01000007.1, read on the forward strand.
ACAAGGGAGCGTTTGGACAGTATTGAGCTATATCCCTATAGAAAATTGATCAAGGAAGGTCTAAGTAGCGTTATGGTGGCTCATTTAAGCGTACCAAGCCTAGAAATAAAGGAAGGCCATCCTTCGTCCTTATCCGAGCAGATTATTGGGGATGTATTACAGGAACAATTAAACTTTAAGGGATTGGTATTCACCGATGCGCTAAATATGAAGGGTGTATCCAATTTTGCCAAAGAAGGTGAGGTAGAACTATCCGCGTTTTTGGCTGGGAATGATATTCTGTTAATGCCTTTGGATGTTGCCAAGGCCAAGGCCAAACTTTTGGAAGCCTATAATAAAGGTAGGATTACAGAAAACAGACTTGCCACTTCCGTAAAGAAGATTCTGATGGCAAAATATAAGGTGGGTCTTAACGCCTATAAACCTATAGATACCAAAAATCTTTATGAAGAATTAAATTCTTTGGAGGATGATATTTTGTATGAGGAAGCTATAGAGAATGCCATTACCGTAGTTAAAAACGACTTTTCATTGTTGGCCATCAAAAAGTTGGAAAATAAGAAAATTGCCTATGTAAAGTTTGGGGATGCGGAAAGTGACCCCTTTCTGAGGGAATTGAACAAATATGCTACTGTAACACAGATTAATGGTAAGGATATAACCACTTTAAAGCAGAAGCTAAGTGAGTACAATTTAGTGATTATAGGGTTGCACAAAAGTAATGAAAGCCCGTGGAAAGCTTATAAATTTACCAAAAATGAACTTTCATGGTTAGGGGAAATAGCGAAGGAGCGCACCTCCAATCTTATTTTAGCCGTATTTGCAAAACCCTATGCTCTATTGGAGGTGCCCTCTTTTGACAGCATCGACGCCGTGATCGTGGGGTACCAAAATAGTGAATTGGCCCAGGAAAAAACAGCACAGGTAATTTTTGGGGCACTTCCGGCAAAAGGGATTTTGCCAGTTACCTCCCACAGTGACTTTCCTGTTAATACAACTATTCCTTTAGAGTCCTTGATGCGTTTGGGATATAGTTTTCCGGAGAGGGTTGGAATAAGTTCCAGTAAATTGGCCAAAGTGGATGAAATGGTTAAAAATGGGATTGATTCCTTGATGTTTCCAGGAGCACAGATCGTTGTCGCTAGGAAGGGAAAAGTAATCTACAATAAAGGGTTTGGAAAGCCAACCTATGATTCCGACGAAAAAATAACACCGGACCATATTTATGATTTGGCATCCATTACCAAGATATTGGCAACCTTGCCTATGGTAATGAAGATGGAAGAGGAGGGTAAAATTGCTTTGGATAACACCTTTGAGGAACTTATACCGGACTATTCGGATACCGAGTTGAAAAATGTGACTGTTCTAAAGGCGTTATCCCATTATGGTAGATTGCCCGCCTGGATTGCCTTTTACATCAATACCTTGGACGAGAAGAGAAAACCTTCCAATCAGTTTTATAGGTCTCAGCCAACAAATGGTTTTTCTGTTAAGGTGGCCGATCAGTTATTCATATCCGATATGTACAAGGATTCCATTTACAATAGGATTGGTAGACAGCACTTAAAGTCCAATAGGTATCGTTATAGCGACATAGCCTATTACGTAATGAAAAAATATATAGAGGATACGTACAAAACGCGGTTGGATAGTTTGGCCGATGAGTTTTTGTATAAGCCCATAGGTGCCACTCATACCAGTTATAATCCTTTGGACAGATTTTTAAAGGGGGATATAGTTCCATCGGAGGAAGATAATTACTATAGATATCAGACGGTACAGGGTTATGTGCATGATATGGGGGCTGCCATGCAAGGTGGAGTAGGGGGGCATGCCGGACTATTCAGTAATGCCAATGATGTTGCCAAGATTATGCAGATGTATCTTCAAAATGGCTTTTACGGTGGACAACAGTTCTTGGAGGCCAGAACGATCAAGAAGTTTAATACCTGCTACTTTTGTGATAGAAATGTCCGGCGTGGTATAGGTTTCGATAAACCGGAACCAAATGGCGGCGGTCCCGCCTGCAGTTTGGTTTCAAGGAAAAGTTTCGGACATAGTGGATTTACAGGTACTTATACTTGGGCCGATCCCGAAAAGGATTTGGTATATGTTTTTTTGTCCAACAGGACCTACCCATCGGCTTCCAATACCCTTTTAGTTAAATCTGGGTTAAGAACAAGGATTCAGAAGGCCATTTATGAATCGATTATAAATTAAACCTTTACTTTGTATAAATATAAATCAGGGTTTATAGGAGGAATTTATCATTTTGTTTTAGTCATTCTGAAATTTTATCCATTTTCCTTCGACTAATTTTTTTTAGGGCCAAAATTTATGGGATCCTTGAGGCATGGCCAGTATATGCAACCTCTAAATGAATTAAAAATAAATAGATGAAAATAGCAATAGTATGTTATCCTACTTTTGGAGGTAGCGGGGTGGTAGCGACGGAATTGGGAATTGCCTTGGCTAATAGAGGGCACGAAGTTCATTTTATTACTTACCGCCAACCGGTTCGTTTGGAGTTGCTTAGCAATAAGATATACTTTCATGAAGTACATGTGCCTGAGTATCCCCTATTCCATTACCAGCCATATGAATTGGCCCTTTCCAGTAAATTGGTAGATACTATTAAATTGTTTGGAATTGAGTTATTGCATGTGCATTATGCCATTCCTCATGCTTATGCCGGCTATATGGCCAAGAAGATGCTGGAGGAGGAGGGCATTTATATACCAATGGTTACCACCTTGCATGGTACGGATATAACTTTGGTAGGCAAGCACCCCTTTTATAGGCCAGCAGTAAATTTTAGTATCAATCAATCCGATGTGGTTACTTCGGTTTCCCAAAACCTCAAGGAAAGTACCTTGGAGTTGTTCGATATAAAAAATGAAATAGAGGTTATCCCGAATTTTATAGATAAGAGGAAATACAGTATGAACTTCACGGACTGTCAGCGTTCCTTGATGGCCTCTGAGGATGAAAAAATTATCACGCACATCAGTAATTTTAGGAAGGTTAAGCGTATTCCTGATGTGATACAAATTTTTAATAAGATTCAAAAAAAGATTCCGGCCAAGTTGATCATGGTAGGGGAGGGGCCAGAAAAAGAAGGTGCCGAACGTTTGTGCGAGGAGCTTGGGATTGCCAATAAGGTGATCTTTCTTGGCAATAGTAACGAGATCGATAGAATTTTATGCTTTTCAGATCTTTTTCTTTTGCCGTCGCAGACAGAAAGTTTTGGACTTGCCGCTTTGGAAGCAATGATCAATAGGGTAGCTATTATTTCCAGTAATACAGGTGGAATACCTGAGGTTAATCGACAGGGAGTTACCGGCTATTTAAGCGATGTAGGCAATGTAGATGAGATGGCCCAAAATGCACTTAAAATATTGAGTGACGACCAAACTTTGGAAAAGTTCAAAAACAATGCGGCAATAGCAGCTATGGATTTTGATATCTTAAAAGTATTGCCACTGTATGAGGCTGTTTATGAAAAGGCCCTTTTGGCGAGACATGAAAGTTTAGAACAGAATTAATGCGATCCATACAACTCTTCCTATGCCTTTTGGTAATTTCCTGTTCTGGGCAAAAAGGTGTGCCCCAGGATAAAGCTCATAGTTCCGTGCAAAAATCAGGGGAACTTCAACTGATATTGGCGGATAATTATAGCGGAGTGGAACAGTCAGAATTTCAGATAGTAAGGGATGCAAAGACATTAAAGAATTTTTTCCTTCAGATAAACAGGACCAGAAAGCCAGGCCTCCCTATTCCAGAGGTGGATTTTAGCAAGGAGCTACTCTTAATATATTGTGCTGGTACAACTAGGGGTGTCGGAGGAGCGGCGTTGCTACTTATTAAAGATTCCCAGGATAGCATTGTAGTTGGACCAAAGGAGTTAACACCTTCCAAGAAGGAAGTCACTTATGTAACCACCACACCTTTTAGCATTTATAAAATGCTACTTACTCCTAAAGAAATCAGTTTTCAACAATTAAAGTAGGGTCTATAGATCCCTGTCTTCAATAAAAACCGTAACTGAAGATGTTCTAAGTACTCTTATTGAACCTAAGTGGATAGATTTTTACTCCGGTGATATTTCAAGCCCATTCCGTCGGTTAAAATGCCGTTTTCATGGATGAAAAAATATTGGGATTTCGAAATTGCTAATGCAAGTTTTGTAAGAAACCGCTTAACGATTTTTAAGGCTTTTTGTAGAATTTAAATGGTGTCCATTTAACATTGCCATAGCTTTGGACAAAGATTTAAAAGAATCCCAAAATTAAATTGTTATGAAAACCTACGCGTTTGCTATTACCTTTTTAAGTGCTCTTACCTTTAATTTTAGTGGTGCCCAAGAGTTACAACTTACCTCTAAGGATAGTGTAGTTACCAGTTCATGGGTCTTAGGAGTGGGCTACAATATTGTAGACGATTCAGCTACACCTTTTGGTGATGATTTTCTTAATATCAAGGAAACTTGGAATGCACTTCCTTATCCGTCCTCAATAAGTATCGGTAGATTTTTTAAAAATGGTCTGGGAATAAAGGCCATAGGTTCGTACAATAAATATGATGTAGGTAAGAAAGTTGACGGAGTAATTAATACGGTGGAAAGGGATTATTACGCCATTGATGGTATGATCAGTTATGACCTGAACAAGATTTTTGGAGAAACGGGCTGGTTCGATCCATTTCTACAAGCTGGTGCCGGTTACAGTGATATAGGTTCTGTGGGAAGGGCAACCGCAAATGCTGGTTTTGGATTTAATACCTGGTTTAATGATAAATGGGGATTAAACTTTAATACCATGGGCAAATGGGGAATTAAGGAAGGATCCACCAAACAGTTACAACATTCCGCTGGAGTAGTATACAGGTTTGGAATTGAAAAGGAATTGTCCAAAAAGGGATTGGAGAAGTTGGCGTTGATCGAGGAAAACCAAAGGGTTTCGGACTCTATTGCTGCCGCCAAAAAAGCAGAGGAAGAGGCAAGGCTTATGGCTGAGCGTTTGGCCCAAGAAAAGGAGAAGGCACGTTTGGCTGCAGAAGAGCAGGCTAGAATAGATGCAGAAAACAGAAGAAGGGCAGAGTTGGAAAATAAAATTAAGGATCTCGGTAATGTATACTTCAGCCTCAACTCTTCCTACTTGAGCAAGCCTTATAAGGAATTGTTGGATAAGTTGGCTGCGTTAATGGAAGAAAATCCGGCCTTGACACTGAAAGTGGGATCACATGCAGATTCCAGAGGGGCTGAGAAATATAACCAATGGCTATCTGAGAAGAGGGTGAAACAAACCTTGGATTATTTGATCGGTACCAAAGGAATAAGTGCCTCAAGATTAACCGGGGAAGGTTTTGGAGAAACCCAATTAACGAACGAATGTGACAATAACACATACTGTCCAGAATCCAAACACAAACTAAACAGAAGATCTGAGTTTGAGGTGGTGGCATTTTAAAAGTGAATTCTAAGAGCCATATAAAATGTCCCTTAGAAATTAATAATGATTAAAATAACTAATAAGAACATCCGGGATAAGTGTTGAACATTTATCTCGGATTAAATTTTTAACCATAAACACTTTTCAAAAGGGTCAAATTAAATATTATTAACGGTAATTAAATAAACGGAGTTATGATTCACAGAAGACTTCAGAAATTGAATTTTTATTTCGAATTTTTTGAAAAGGATTCTATATTTCCATTTTATGAGAGCGTAAATAATAATACTAATGGCGAGATTAGTGTTAATCAAAGTACAGAGGAAATAGGGAGATTTAAAAATAGGGTAAGTATTGTGAATTTTATTCCACCCTACTTAGATTTAAAAATTAATAAACAAAACGCACCTTATAGGGCATTTCAAGTTAAGCCTAGGACGGGATTTATTATGGATCTTAGCCAATATTCAGCTGCTGATGAATATTTAAAATCACATTTGGGCTCTAAGAATAGAAGGAGTATCTTAAGTAGATTAAAAAAGTTAGAAACCTGTTTTGACATTACTTATAAAAATTATTTTGGTGAAATAGATGAATCGGAGTATGAGTTTTTGTTTCAGGAGTTTGAGCTTATGATTGGCAGTAGGTTCGAGCAAAGAGGGGACGAGCATGTGGGTTTTCAAAGATGGGATGAGTATAAGGAAAGCGTTTATGATTTAATAGTTGAGAATAGAGCTTCTCTTTTTGTAATATATGATAAGAAAAAGCCTATAGCAATAAATCTGAATTATCATTTCGACAATATCCTGGATATTGCCATACCTTCCTATGATATTGATTATTCTAAATTTGGTTTGGGACAAATTGTCCTGGTTAAACAATTGGAGTGGTGTTTTCAAAATGATATTAAGATGGTGGATATGCGATGGGGGGATCTGCCGTATAAACGCCTTTGGTGCAATAAGATCGAAGAGTACAAATGCGACGTAGTTTATAACAAAAATAACCCAACAAATCTAATACTCGCTTTTACTATTGCAAAGTACTTGAACATTAAAAAGTCAATGGGAAAAAGCAAAATACAGCAATTAAGATTAAAGTTTTTACGCAAGAATAGGACAAAAAATGAAACCGTCGACAAAGTTGACGTTGTAGCTGCAATTAGAATTGAAGACTTGGCGGAACTTCCTTCCACTGATCAGATAAGGGCTTTAGACTTAAGTGAGAATGAATATCAGTTTTTACGTAATCCAGTATATAATTATCAATATACCCATTCAGCACATTCGAGCGACATTGATGTTTATAGCCTCGATAATGAGGAAATGAGCTACATTATTGCAGGAAAACGGAAATTGCAAAAACTTATTTTGTAATTTAGCATACTAAACATTGGTATAAGGTTTTGTGAATTATGAAGATCCGATCGCACGGAATTAATCGTACATCCTTAGCGTAGTTCACATTAGTTTTTAGTTTTCATATAGTTGAATTTACTTTTTCTACATGCTTAACTGGTGTTCATTGCCCTATTTGTATCACAAAATGATATGTTAAAAAATTCTTTTCGTCTAAATAAAGTTCCCCATGCTTAAAAGACTCAACTTCTTTTTCGAATTTTTTGAGAAAAATTCGATTTTTCCATTTTATGAAAGTTTAGTTAATAATATTAATAGCCATATCCTCACAAATGAAAATAAAGAGGAATTAAAAAGAAGTATAACTGGACAATGTGTTTGTGTAGTAAACATGATTCCTCCATATGTTGATTTAAAAATAAATCAACAAAAAGCTCCCTATAGGGCATTTCGAATCAAATCTAGAACTGGGTTTATAATTGATCTAAGTCAATATTCAAATGCGGAAGAGTATTTAAAGTTGCATTTAGGATCAAGGCATAGGAAGAATATTTTAAGTAAATTAAGAAGACTTGAATCCTGTTTTGATATTAGATACAAAATTCATTTTGGTGAAATGGATGAAGTTGAGTATGAGAATTTGTTTGAGGAGTTTGAACAAATGATAAGGAATAGGTTCCAGCAAAGGGGGGAAGAACACGTTGGGTTAAAAAGATGGGATTTATATAAGGAAAATGTTCTAGATTTGATTCTAAAGAAGAGAGCTTCTTTATTCGTTATTTATGATGGTAAAAAGCCTATATCAATAAATCTAAATTACCATTTTGAAAATATAATGGATAGCGCCATAACGTCTTATGATATTGATTATGCCAAATTTGGTGTTGGGAATATTGCAGTTTTAAATAAATTGGAGTGGTGTTATCAAAATGATTATATAAGAATTGATATGCGTTGGGGAGAATTACCTTACAAGCGTCTATGGTGCAATGCAATCGAGGATTATAGATGCGATGTAGTTTATGATAACAATAAATTGATAGCTATGCCCTTGGCCTTTTTGGTTTCCAAGTATATCATCCTTAAGAAATTGTTGCTCGAACGTAAAGTAATACCTTTAAATTTTAAATTTTGGGGTAATCAAAAAGCCAAGGAAAATGTCCAAAGTGACGATGCATCAACATTTAAAACTGAAGACTTAGCGCAACTTCCATCTGAGGATGACATAAGCATTGTGGATTTAGGAGAAAAGGAGTTTCATTTTTTGCGTAATCCCGTGTATAATTTTCAATACTCTAATTTTGAGCATAGCAGGGATGTCAATGTCTATGAAGTCAAAAATGAGAAAATGAGCTATATCATCACGGGGAAATCGCAATTGCAAAAGCTTATTTTTTAAGCTAATTTCCTTAAGTGGGAAAGAATTATGGTAATTGTGAACATTCTTGGACTAAAGATTAGGGTTATAGTCTGATTTTAATGACATCAGTTGTTTAGAAGGGTTATCTGGGAATATTGTTTACCTGAAATGTCTTTAAAATTGATTAGAATTACTGATTGTTATAAGAAAACGATATTTTGACAAAATCCAATTAATTTTTTAAGTTCTCCATGTCAAAAAAACTAAATTTTAGTTTTGAATTTTTTGAGAGGAATACAGTTTTTCCTTTTTACCAAGGTGTTTATAATAAAACCAATGGTACTACTCTAATCAATAGTAATTTAGATAGTAGAGGGGAGTATCTTAATAAAATTTGTATCGTTCAATATATTCCGCCCTATTTTGAACTTAAAATGGATAAGGAAAATTCTCCTTTTGATTTATATAAAATCACCGCTATTCCGGGTTTTAGAGCGGATCTGGAGGGTTTTAACAATGTAGAGGAGTACATGAAGGTGCAGTTATCAAAAGGAGTGATGAAAACTATTAAAAGTCGCCTCAGAAGACTGGAGAAATGCTTTGACATCACCTACGAGATGTATTATGGGGCTATAACCAAGGAAAAATATAGTTTCTTGTTCGATCAATTGGAAATAATGATAAATAAGAGGTTCGCACAGAGAAATGAAGGACATTCTGGGTTAAAAAAGTGGGCATTGTACAAGGAAAATGCTTATCAGTTGATTTTGGATAAAAAGGCTACATTTTTTTTAATTTCTGATGGAGAAAAGCCAATTGTGATAGGTCTTAATTTTCTATATCAAAATATTTTCGATAGTGCTATTACTTCCTATGACATTGATTATGCTAAATTCGGACTTGGTAATATAGCTGTATTAAGAAAAATGGAATGGTGTTTTAATAATGGCTTCAGTAGATTTGATATGAGATGGGGAGATTTGGCATATAAGCGATTGTGGTGCAATGCCATTGAGCAGTACGAGTGTCACATATTGTACAACAAAAAAAATATTGGTTATAGGATATCGGCCTATATGGTAATTTTAATTATGAAATTCAAGATATATTTAAGAGAAAAAAATATTTTGCCTATTAAACCAAAGATTAGATCTATATATAAAAGGATAGCTAAAAGATCTGCATCAAAAGAAACTAAAGTTACGAATGTTGAATTGGTCGATTTAAGTGGGAATGAATGTTATTCAGAACACCATAAAGTAGATACTAGTACTGATGAGTATTCTTTTTTACGGAAAATAAGATATGATTTTCAATACATTAATTCTGAGCATTCCAATAGTATCAATATATATAAAATGTTTGACAGAGATAATTCATATATCATTGCTGGAAAAAATAAAACCCAACAAATAATCTTCAAAAACTAAGTACTTGAATCCATTAATTGGCGTTAGTTAAATTAATGGGTTCCAATTTTTTAAAATAGTATGAGTAATAATATAATTTTTGATGCGGTCTTCTATGAAAGAAAGACGGAGTGTTCATTAGTGAACAATGTTTATTTAAAAAACAGTCCAGAAAAATCTATTTATGCTCAAGGGAGCACCGAAAATAATTTTAAATCTGGGATTCGTATTGTGGATGATGTGCCGCCCTATGTAAATATTGAATTTCAAGAAAAATATGACTCTTATCAAATATTGAATAGTAGCGTTTTGGATTTTTATGTAAATCTCGAAGGTTATTCCGATGTTCAAGAATACTTAAAAAGCCAAATGGGAGCAAAGAGTAGATCTAGATTAAGGGGGTTGGTCAATAGATTGGAAAAATGCTTTGATATAACTTATAAAATATATTTTGGAGAAATTACAAAGGAGGAGTACGAGTTGCTGTTTGAATATCTGAAAAAGTTTATCGAGGAAAGATTTTCTCAAAGAGGTGATAAACATCAAGCAATGGAGGAATGGAATTTATATAAGGAACGGACCTTCGAGATGATCTTGAAAAAAGAAGCTTCCCTATATGTCATTTATAATGAAAACAGACCTATTGATATTTGTCTTAACTATCATATTGCCAGTGTTTATGTCAACAAAATAAGGTCATATGATATTGACTATTCTAAATTTAGACTGGGCTATATAGACATTATAAAACAACTGGAATGGTGTCTTGAAAATAATTACGCTATTTTTGATTTAATGAGGGGTGATTTGCGGTACAAGCGGGAGTTTTGCAACAACATTATTAATTTTGATCGGTATATTTTATATAAGAGAAACAGCTTAAGCGGCAAATTAATGGCCTATTTAAAAACTAAGGAGTTGGTGTTAAGGCCAAAATTAAAATTTGTAAAGACAGCTTTCAGAAAAGTATTAAAAAAGAAAGAGTCAGATGTCAATTCGGAGCCGAATGAACCGACAGAAACAATAATTATCAATTTGAGCGAATTTCCTAAGGATATAGAAGTGGAATTGATAGATATAAATCAAAAAGAGTATGCGTTACTTCGAAAAGGAGTATATGATTATCAGTACAGTACTTCTGAGCATTCGAAAGGTATCCAAATTTTTAAAATAAAAGATGTACCCAATTCCTATATAATAAAAGGTCAGTCCAATATGGTACAAATGGAAATTTAAAAAGGTAATTAAAACTAAACTATGTTTTAATTACCTTTTTTATATAAGACCGATCGAAAGATAATTAATCAAATTAGTGTAAAGTTATTTTTCAGAAATGTATTTTTCAAGTTTCTCCAAACGACTTGTCAATATTTTTAAACCATCTTTTTCATTTTCAAATTTAGAGTTGGCATGTTTCAATTCCTCAATTTCTTTTTGTTGATCTATTATGTACAATGTCAGTTCTTCTATTTTTTGAAGCAACTTTGCATTCATTTCCCCCAACATTATACCATTAAGCCTGACTTCTGCGGCACTTGGGATGTTCTCTAAGTGACCTTTTTCTAAAATATGCCTTTCCACTTCTTTTAAAGTAGGGAGATCATAATTTTTTGTAAACACAAAATCGGGCCAATTTTGGGATAATTCCACTCTAATTTCCTCAGCCAGCACATTACCATCCACAGCCAATGCATAACCGTTAGGAACATTGGTTATTCCAATTCCTACTCTACCACCAGCGTTATAATACACATTTGTTCCAGATACCGTCCAAGGAGATGCTGTAATGAGGGTCCCGTTTATGAGAATGCTATTGGCATTTATTGTCCCATCAACATCTAAATCAAAGTTGGGATTGTTGGTGCCTATACCTACATTACCGGAAATGTAGTAGGTTTCTGATCCAGATACTGACCATGGCGATGCCGGGAGCGGAGCTCCATTGATTAATAGATTGGTAGCATTTACAGTTCCGGCTACATCCAAAGCAAATCCAGGGTTGTTGGTTCCTATTCCAACACGTCCCGCATTGTAAAAGGTGTTGACCCCGGACAGGGACCATGGTGATCCTGGGAGTGGGGCTCCATTAATTAATAGATTGGTAGCATTTACAGTTCCGGCTACATCCAAAGCAAATCCAGGGTTGTTGGTTCCTATTCCAACACGTCCCGCATTGTAAAAGGTGTTGGACCCGGATAAGGACCACGGCGATTCTGGCAATGGTGCACCGTTAATCAACAAATTTGAAGCGTTAACCGTTCCAGAAACATCCAAGGCATAGCCTGGATTATTGGTGCCAATTCCTACCCTGCCAGCATTGTAAAATGTGTTGACTCCGCTGAGAGACCAAGGGGAGCTTTGCATTAACGCACCATTTACAAATATTTCAGTGGCACTGAAAGATCCGGCCACTTCAAGGTTATAGTTTGGTGTTAGTGTACCTATACCCACATTTCCTGATGCAGGGTAATAATTTCCTTGGCTATACCCGTAAAGGACAAAGAGGAAGGCTAATGGTGCAATGTATTTTCTTTTCATGATTATTTAATTTTAAAAGCCAATCCCTTCGGGACTATTCGTATTGTCTTAATTCAAAGGATAAATTAGTAAAATTATCCATAAAGGCATTAATGCCATTCTGGAGCTCTATTCTTACCTGGTTATCACCAATTAGTTCACCACGTACTCCCGTATGGGTAGTAGGAGTGGTATAAAAAATGACTGTTTTTCCAAAAGTTATCGTTTTATCAAGAGTGCCTACATATTTTCCTTGAGATTCTCTTATCCAACTGATATTCAGGTCTAAAGTGTTTTCCAGCACGGTGGAGCTTGGGTTTTCCGTACCCGATTGACTGATTAAAGAAACGTATGACTGATATGTAATATTGGAATTGTCCCCATTACAGAGATATTCCGTACTACTGATTTCATTAGAATCCAAAATGCCATTGGCATTGGCGTCAAGGCCAGCCTGAACACTGAAACCTCCATTGGTACAGTTTTCTCCTGGCTGCTCTACCAAGGTTTTGATCAATCCATTGAGGCCGTTATTACCATCAGTACCATCAGCACCATTTGTTCCATTAAGACCGTCTGCACCATCTTCCGGGCTGCAGCCTACAAAAAAAGCCAAAAAAATCAGCACTAAGGCTATTTTTAAATTTTGTGTATTGACCATAAAAAAAGTTAATTGAGAAAGATTAAATTGTTTAAAGGTACTAATAGGGAATACCAATATATTGAACTTTAGTTAAAAGAATGTATTTAATCGACAAATGTAACATATTTGCTTGTGTTATTACTTGATCAACAAGCTTGTGTGATTAAATCAAATAAAAGCCTGTGTTTTTATTTGGATCAAGCGCCACATGGGGCAATTGGTTTTAAAACTACCTAGATTAAAATACTGACTTTTGTCAGGTTTTAACCAATATACCAATAGTTCATCGTAGAATTTAAGATAAATAATACCATTTATAGGAATTTAAGTGCAGTTCATAGATTATTATGATATACGGTCTAAAAAAATGTTAATTTTGCTATAAATTCCCTCCTTATGTTTTTTCAATTTTAACAAGCTTTTATATGAAAAAAGTACTACTATTATTATTGTCAATTTCTATGATGTTTTTGGAGGGAGTTATTGGTCAGGATTTGCATATTCAGTCCAATGCGGCATCTATTGCAAATGAGTCTAATTCTACAGCAGGCTGGTCTGGTACGGCTGTGATTACTTCAAGTACTACCAATCCGCAGCTAGGAAACTTTGCTATAAGTATGGTTTCGAATACTGGCAACAGATATAGAATGGACTATTTTTATAATGCTACGGTAGGTACGGATTATGTTATACGGATTTGGGCGAGGCAAGGTCCCCAAGTTACAACTCCAGCAGCTCCGGCTTTTGCTAATTGGTCTGGGGTAACAGGATTTTCTACAACTGTTATTGAAAATACAAATTGGACCGAATATGTCTTTAATGTTACCGCTACTTCCACTAATCCACGGATTACTATTTACAATGGAACGTCTAGTTCAGGCAATACTGCAGGAAATACAGTATTTGTAGATAACGTTTCTATACTCCCCGCAGGAAGTGATGCAACACCACCAACCGCACCTACGAACCTAGTGGCGAGTGGCACTACAGCTACGGGGACTACTTTGAATTGGACACCGTCTACAGACAATGTTGGGGTTACGGGATACACCATACTACAGAATGGTACTAGTATCGGGACTACAAATGGCGCCACTACCTTTAACGTAACGGGCCTTTTCCAAAATACTACCTATGCCTTTACGGTAACCGCAAGGGATGCGGCGGGAAATGTTTCGCCGGTAAGTAATGCGGCAAATGTCACTACCTTAACAGCACCGGATAACCAGCCACCATCGGCACCAAGTAATTTGGCGGCCAATGGAACCACAACAACGGCAACAAACCTCTCCTGGACAGCTTCTACAGATAATATTGAGGTTACGGGATATACGATATTGCAGAACGGTACCAGTATAGGAACCACCACAGGAGCCCTTAATTTTAATGTGACCGGACTTACCCAAAATACCACTTATGCCTTTACCGTAACTGCAAGGGATGCTGCTGGCAATGTTTCGCCTGTTAGTAATACGGCGAATGTAACAACCTTAACGGCGGCGGATGGCCAGGCACCAACTGCACCAAGTAATTTGGCGGCCAATGGAACCACAACAACCACAACAAACCTCTCTTGGACAGCTTCTACAGATAATGTTGGGGTAACCGGATATACCATATTACAGGACGGTACCAGTATAGGAACCACCACAGGAGCTCTTAATTTTAATGTGACCGGACTTACCCAAAATACCACTTATGCCTTTACCGTAACTGCAAGGGATGCTGCTGGCAATGTTTCGCCTGTTAGTAATACGGCAAATGTAACAACCTTAACGGCGGCGGATGGCCAGGCACCTTCTGCACCAGGTAATTTGACTGCCAGTGGAACTACAACGACCACTACGAACTTATCTTGGACCGCTTCAACGGACAATGTTGGGGTAACTGGATATACCATATTACAGGATGGTACCAGTGTAGGAACAACTACTGGTGCCTTGACATTTAATGTGACCGGACTTGCCCAGAACACATCCTATGCTTTCACCGTAACTGCTAGGGATGCAGCTGGGAATATTTCGGCAGCCAGTAATACTGCAAACGTTACTACTGGTGGAAGTGGTATAATCGACTATACTTCTGCGAACGCAAATTTGCCTACCATTGACTGGACAGGAAGGGACTTGTTTGCGAGTAGAAATGTTGGTATTGGAACAACCAATACACAAGGTTATAGGTTGGCTATAGATGGCAATGTGATTGCAGAGGAAATAAAAGTTGAATTATCCCAAAATTGGCCAGATTTTGTGTTTACAAAAAATTATGGTCTCCCTACTTTAGAGGAAGTGGAGAGGCATATTTTAGATAAGGGACATTTACAGAATATACCTAGCGCTATGGAAGTAGAACTAAACGGCATAATGTTAGGGGAGATGAATGCGAAGTTGCTTCAGAAGATAGAAGAATTAACTTTATATGCTATTCAACAAGAGAAGAAAATATTGAAGTTAGAAAACGAGAATAAGAAAATCCAGCTATTGTCCGATAAATTATTGGAATTGGAGGGATTAGTAAAGGGAAATAATTAGAAAATTATAATGTAATATGAATAAATATTATGCATTATTTGTTTTTTCAATTTTGTTTTTTCAAGTTGGAGCCCAAAGTATCCGTAAAAATTTTACGGAGATGTCCCAATATGAGAAAATAGAATTGGTGAACGGTTTTTATGCTTTAAGATCAGGGGGGGATTTAATAAATGATTTAGCTACCTTTCACAACGACTTCTTCAATTTTGACAATACTATTGATCCAACGCGGTTGGATTTACATTTTAATCTTCCAGATGAACCGGAGCGTGATATATTTCTTGCCTGGCATAGAAGACAAATGTTCGAAGTGGAACAGGCATTGCAAAATGTAAATCCAAGAATTAGTTTGGTTTATTGGGATAGTTCTGTGGAGAGGTCTGTAAACTCAACATTGTGGAACCAAGACCTAATGGGGAGCTTTGATGCCAATTGGAGCCTGGGCAGAGCCTTGGGTGCAGAAGGTTCTTTGCCAATTACAACTGGTGGTGGGGACAATAATGTAAATGTGATACAAGGGATAAGTGGAACAAGTTGGCCGGCACCGGATTCCCAGACAGTAGGATTTTATGCCTATTCTAATCGTTTGGAACGGGGTAGGGTACATGCTGGTGCGCATCAATGGACTGGAGGAATGATGCCTACAGGAGCTTCACCAAGAGATCCTGTCTTTTATTTGCACCATACTAATGTTGATAGACTTTGGCAAGAATGGGAAACAAATAATCCTGGTTCCTCAGGTTTTATTCGGACCTCAATGTTACGTTATGACGGGACTTATGTTTTTAACGGACAGACGTTGCCTTCGGTAAACCCAAATAGTATTATTGATAGTAGGGTATTGGGTGTTTTTTATGCCAGAAATGGACTTGCAGTTTTGGATAACTATATAGTTAGTAATACTTACAATCCTGAAGAGGTATTTTATTATCAGTTTGTGATAGAAGCGGGTAACAATGGTTTTATTGTGCCTTCTGGTAGAGTTGCCAGAATGGAATCATTAAATACTATTGAGTTAAAGCCAGGTTTTATGGCTCAAAGTGGTTCCACTTTTACAGCGAGGATAGATGTTGCCAATTCTGGTCTTACCGGAAAATCCAATCGTACATTAGTGGTTAATGATAAACCATTTGATGATCTTGATATTAAAAATATTGTGGAATGGGAGGAAGACAATAAGGATGACAGCCCTGTTTTTTTGACTACATTTCCCAACCCTTTCATCAACAAAATTACTATCAAGCTAAATAAGAAAACCGATTGTTCCATAGAAGTATTTAATATGATGGGCATGTCCATTAGAAAAGAATCCTTTCAAAACACAGATACTTTGGAAATTAATAATCTCTATGGACTATCTTCTGGTATTTATGTCATTCAAGTAGTAAATGGCCAAGGTGAATTATTATTGGCCAAAAGGGTTGTTAAACTTTAATTGTTTTGTTTCAGTAATAATAGTTATAGTGTGCAAATAGAAGCAAGCTGGGGAATTCGCCAGCTTTTTTTTCAATATATCAAATTATTGTTACGTATGGCATAGCAACGCCAATGACAGTTTGGGAGACAAATTGCAAATACTATGGGTGGTCCCCATTATTCAATAAATATTAGCACAGCTACCCGATTTATACGGAAGCCTTATTGCTCAATGTTTAACATTATGGTCCATAAGAACACTTGCTGGATCTCTGAATTTACAGCATGGAGGTAAGTTATTATATGTCTTATCATCTGCCTGAGCAGAATCGGTATCGTGACCAACCCTAGCAATAGCCTTTTTAACATCTAGGGGTGTGCATTTATTTTCGTCCAATATTAGAGTCAGTTGTTTGGAGGGGATATCCCAATTTACATATTTTACTCCTTTAACCTTAAGGGACGCCTTCTCTATTCTTGCTTTGCACATTGCACAATTTCCCTTTACCTCAAAAGAGACCTTCTTATTTTTGTCCTGTGCATGGGCCTGTACTGACGTAATAATCAATAGTAAGCAAATAATTAATTTTTTCATATCAATAATTTATAATTTATATCTTAAGCCAATGTAATAGGTGCTTCCTAAGACAGGGGCATATAGGATGGTACTATCAAAATACGGTCCAAATGGATCATCACTTCCTAAAATTGCCATTTCCTGGGTATAATTTGCGATATTCTCCCCACCTATATAGACTTCAAATTTCTTTGAAAACACTCTTGTTACCTGGGTATTCATTAATCCATATGAGGGTGAAAATGATGCAAATTGGTAATTATTAGGGTTTGACGCTGTATTGGGCAATCGCTGTTCACCTTGCCAATGAAGGGTATAATCGAATCGCCATTGAGATCCATTAGATTTTCTATGGGTTTCATAACTAAGATTTGCGAAAAAACGATGTTTGGGTTGTAAAGGTTTTGTTAAACTACCCGAGCGGTAATCAACCCTAATATCATAATATTTGTAGGTTGCCCTGAAGTCAAGATTTTGAACTATTTCATAATTTAGATCCATTTGCAAACTATTGGAATAACTTTTACCGTCCAAATTATAAAATGATATTTTTCTAGGATCCTCCCAATCAATTACCACCTGATCTTGAAACTGTGTACTGTAAAAATCAGCAGAAAAATCCAAGACTCTATTCCAGAGATATAATTTTTGGATAAAACTTATTCCAAAATTCCAGGCAACTTCCGGTTTAAGACCGTATATTTTACCTGAGTTTTCAGTGATTTCCAAACTTCGGGAAGACGCGAAAAATTGTTGATTTTCGGCAAATATATTCGCACCTTTTACACCCTTGCCGAAAGAACCCCTTAGACTAGCCTTATCCCAAAGTGAGTATCTTATATGGAAACGTGGGGTAATAAAGTGGCCCAGTTTATTGTGGTGATCCATTCTAATTCCGGCTACTAAACTTAATTTCTCTAGGCTATCATAACTATATTCAAAAAATGATCCTATAGTATTGTCATTTCTTCCTAGGACTTGCCCATTTACCTGTTCGTCATAATAATCATTACTATAATTGATGCCAGCTTTAATTTTATTTTGGGTGTTATTAATGATGCTGTTAAAAATTAAGTTGGTGTAAAATGAGTTTTGTTTTATATTATATTGATTTAGGCCATAATATGAATTTTGATCGTGAATGTTATATGAGGTCTGTATTCCTATACTTTGATAAGGCAGTTCCGGGAAAACATAACCTACTTTTGAAGAAATGTCCAAACGGTTGCTTAGTACCTCGCTTCCCCAATAATTAGTAGATAATTTATCCCGTTCAGGCACAAAATTTAGCTGCCCAGTGTTTTTTTTGTCCTTTAAATAATGAAGGGTTAGAAAGCTCACCCAGCCCTTTTCACTGTCCATATATTGCCACCTGTTCATAAAATTTATTTGTTCGGCCAACGGGGTATCCAAGAAGCCATCATCATTGTTGTCAATGTTGCCATTTCTTAAATTGCCATGGACATAAATTCCGGTTCCTAGATTTTCGGATATTTTCTTGTTGTATCTTCCGTTAAACTCATACCGTTCATAATTATTGGAATAGACGTTCAAAAATAAAAGCTTGTCACTAAGTGGTTTCACCAATTCCGAATTTATTTGTCCGGAAATGCTTTCATATCCATTTTGAACCCCACCAGCGCCTTTGGTAATTTGTATGCTTTCAATCCAGGATCCGGGAATAAACGAAAGCCCATAAATTTGGGAGGCGCCTCTTATAGAAGGAATGTTTTCTTGGGTAAATAAGAGATAGGGACTATTTAAGCCTAGCATCTGAATTTGTTTGGCACCAGAAACTGCGTCTGAAATGTTAACATCTACGGTAGGGTTGGTTTCAAAGCTTTCCGAAAGATTGCAGCAGGCGGCTTTTAGCATTTCCCTGCTGTCCACTGTAACAACATTTTGTACTTCGAACAAGGACTTTTGCAGCGGCTTAATGTTATTCCTTACTACTACCTCTTCCAGGCTAATTTCTTTCTGTAGCAATATTTTGCCAATATTAGGCCTATTTACATTTATAGTATCTGTTTGGTACTCTGGATGGCTAAATACCAGTTTTTTACTGTTTTTATTAAATGGTATTTGGAAATTACCATCCTTATTGGTCACCTGTATGGCTGTACTGTCCTGCCAATAGACATTGACCCCTGGCTGCGCTATAGCTTCCCCTTTACCGTTATTTACAACAACCGTTCCTGTAATAGTAATCTGACTTGTAGCAGCCAAAGGAATTATAAGGAGAATTGCAAATAAAATAAGCTTATTAAACGGATTTTTTAACAAATGCATATGAAGAAATTTTCTTTGGCTTTATAATTGCTATATCTCATTTATTAACCAGGAATTATAGTATAATGATGGCCGCCTCAGGTAGAAATAATGATTAAAGTTTATTGATTAGTTAATAATATGGAACAAATTATTTAAAGTTAATAGGTTCTTTAGCTGCTGTTAATTTACTAACTTTAATTTTATTTTACTCTCCCCTTGGTTAGAATGTTTTAATAGTTGTTATATAACTAGAGTAACGGCTAATGGACCCTAAATATTGGAATTGGTTACTAATATTTAAGTAATATTGGAAAAGAAATAATTAAGAATTAAAATCAAAATTATGAAAACTTCATTTTTTTTACTTCTATGTTCTATTCTCATTTTCTGCGAAAGTCATACCGTACTTGAGAAGCAGGAGCAGACTAAAATTAGGGTGATAAACAATAGCTCATATGAGCTTACAAATTTGGCCTTATTTTCTATGAGGTTTAATAATTTATTACCAGGTGATACCACTGCATATCAGGTAATGGACTTTGATGAATTAAAGGACGATCCAATGATATATTGTATCGTAGATCAGAATAATTTGTCATTATTTTTAAAAAAGCCTGAAAACGAGGGTAATTTCACCTATTCTATTGATAGTTTGGATTTGACTATGAAAAGAATTTACTTTAATATGACAACAGATAATTAAATAAGGCAACAATTGTTAGTATTAGGTTCCTTAAGTTACTAAGATTGATAATTCCTGACAGTTGCCAAATTGCCCTAGGGTATGGATCGATAAGTAAAACTCCAAAAAAATAGGCTTTATTCTATTTGTACATTCTGATTCTTTACAAATATATTTTTAACCCCCTTCTTTTTCAGTTCAAGTTTTGTTTGGAAGTATTTCTGCATGCCTTTCGCCAAGGTTCTGGAAATGATAGAATTTTTATTGTAGAATACATGATGGTCCAAGGTGTAAGTGTCAGTGCTCCAACGATTTTTATAACCGTAATTTCCTAGCCCTAAATCGAAAATTCTAATGTTGTTTTCAAAACATATTTCGAATTGATTGGTTAAGTACATATTACCTATTTCATATTTGGCAAAATCAATATCGAATACCGAGATAGCTCCCTTAATACTATCCGGTGTATTGTAGTTAAAACAAATTGAAATAGGCTCAGAGCCGTTATAAATAATGTAAAAAGAAGCATTTTTGGTGTTAATTAGCGGGAAAAATAGTTCATGATAAAAATTCCAGATGTGATCATTCAAATGTCGATTGTATTCTTGTTTATCGTCATATCTTTTTTCCAATAACTTTCGAAATGATTCAAATACTTTTTCATATTCAGTTTCCGAGATTTCTCCATAATACCATTTATAGGAAATATCATGCCTAGATTCCAAAAGCCTTTTGTTCCTCTGTATTTTTTTAATCCGGCTTTGGCTTAGGGTTGTTTTAAGGTAGCTATCTAAACTATCAAAAGATTTGAAATCGATCAAATACCCAGTTGAATCGTATATTTTGTGTAGTCCGATTGCATTGTTATGGTTTAAAAAATCAGGACTGTAATAAGTAGGTACGTGATAAATAAGAATTACACCATTCTTTAATTTTTTTGCATTTTCTATTGGTCCATTCAAGGGTTTTGAATATGAAATACCTAACGATAAATTTTTGCCAATATTGATGTAGATTGGAAGGATCTTGTTTTTGACAAATGATATATGATCAATAAAATTGAACTTATTTTCTATTAATCCATTACCAAAATGTTTCAACCAGGTTGATGAATATATTTTGGAATTAGCAGCAATATCTTTCATTGGGTATTCTTAATAATTATTTGGGATTTTCATTAACATATCACATTTTGAAAATAATTGACCCGGCTTAAACTTGTTAAATTTACTTACATCCTTGTTATTTTTCAGCCATGAAATATAAATGGCCGGCGTGTTTATACCTGCTTCATGTGAAAAAGGATAGCCTCCTCCAAATCGTGGATTTAATTCTAAAATGTAAATTTTGTCTTTCACAACAAAAAAGTCGCAATCCATATTACCAATGTGCTTTGTATGGTTTCCAATTAATTCGCCAAATCTGGAGAATTCATCGTCTATGACAGAAACGGCCTTATCTGTCTCACCAGATCTCATGGATAATTTTTTTCTAACGAAACAACCGTAATAATCCCCATTAAAATCGTTTAAGATGTCCATTCCATATTCCTCACCATCTAATTTCTCCTGTATGATAATACTATGGTCAATATCACCGGAGCTCACAGTTTTAAGAATTGATTTTTCTATTCTTAATTTTTGTAATTCATAGGCGAGTAAAAGCTCTTTCTCATTTTCGGCAACATCTACCCCTATAGAGGCACTTCCCCATCTTGGTTTAACAATCAACGGGTACTGTAGAGTATTGTTTTTAATAGCTTCCAAAACACTCTCTATTGTAATAAATGTTTTGGGTGTGGGTATGTTTAATTTACTGAAGAAATTATAGGTTTTCCATTTGTCGGACGACATGTCTATTACGTTTTCATCCGAAATAATGACTTTGGTACCCATATCCTCAAATTCTTTTTTATGTATGGAAAGTATGGGAAGTTCCAGATCATTCAATGAAATAATTGCCTTAACATTATTGTCTTTAACAATAGATTTCAAGGAATCTATATATTCAGGATCATATATGGACGGTACCCTAAATGCTAAATGCGCGTCTACCAGGGCAGGAGCGGTTAATTGAGTGTCAACGGCTATTATTTGGCCATTATTACCTAAGGCTTCTTTAAAGTAATTAATTAAATAATTTCTTCTTCCGGCACAAGTAAATAATATATTCACGTTTCGTATTTAAGGGTTAAAGATTTAATCTATATTTAGGAAAGAAATTTGACTCCGCATTTTTTTGGTCCAAAGTTTGGAGTTCATCGTATTCATCCGGCATGGCTATTAATTTCCAAATATTGAAATCAACATAATTTTGGGCAAAACAAGATTTGAACTTCATTAGAGAACCTTCTCGCCCTCCGCTTCCACCGCCCATATCCAAATAGTTCATTTCATCTTTATGGCATAATTCCCTTATCTGGTCATATAAATATCTTACTGGACTTATATTGTAGTATTTATCATTGGTACATGCTAATTCAATATGCGAAATATGTTTTGTGCCAAAATAAAAAACACCTGCCATAATTTCATTGGTTTCATTATGTATGGCCAAAATGATATTGGCATCCGCCATATCGGAATTTAAAAGTGAATTGAAATAGTCTTTTTTATAATAAAATGATTTATTTGCATTTAGTCTGTCCAAATTGCTGTAATAAATTTCCACAAAGGCCTCTATATCCTCGGAATTAGTAGCCATTCTATAACTGGAAATTGGTTTTAATTTCTTTATTAACCTTATAGTATCCTTTTTGTAGCAAAGAATTTGATCATTTACATCCATTTGCTGGTCAAAATATACCAATTCACCTATATTTTCTATAGTTCCGAGTTTGGCTAATGCTTTACTTTGATTGCTCAAATAGGGATTCAGTTTTGAAAATGCCGAAACAATCTTTTCTGTTTGCAACAACTTAAGAAATTCTTTTGAAAAATTATCTGAATCAAATGAATCATCAACATTAATGGATACGGGACCTAAATAACCATGTACGGAAACCAAATCAGATAATTCGTCATTTATTTTTCGTTTTAAAAAAGGAAACCCAATCTCAGTGTTCTTGTTTTTGTAAGTTATAAGAATGGGTTCTTCCCCGGTCTTCTTCATAACTTTATGATATTCAAAGGTATGGTATAGATCGTAGGATTCCATTCTTATGAGAAAGTTATTCCAATCTTCTTTGTTTTTTAAAATTTCCATCATTAGTTAAAATAGTTAAATATTCCTCCTGTGTTCCAGAAAAGTATATTTCCAGTAATCATCTGTTTTTTAATAATTTGTTGCATTCCATAGAACGCTTTGGCCGTATATGTTGTATCCAAGGGGATCCCGTATTTTGTGTACGAATTATTGGATATTTGCAATATTTCATCATTAAACTTTTCGTAGCCGCCACACAAAAATTCATCAGCCACTGTTATATTATTAACATTTTCAGGGATTGAATAACGATAACATAATTCTGAATAGAATTCCTTTATTATTTTTTCGGATCTTTTTTTTTCTCTACCAACGGAAATTCCTATAACCTTGGTCTTTAATTGATATTTTGATATCCCCGCCAATAGACCGGCCTGCGTTGAACCTGTACCGCTGGCCAAGAAAATATAGTCAGGAGCAAAACCGCTTTTTTTTATTTCTTCGATAATGTCGATATAAGCCTTGCCACCTTCCAATGTATGCCCCCCCCCATATAGATAGAATGGCTTTTGGCCGAGAGCTTTGTAATTGAGCATGGCCTTGTCCATTTCAAGGGAGATTTCGTCGGAATTGCAAAAAACCACATTGGCATTGGTGTTTCTAATTAATCTGGCATTGCCATTTTCGGTTAGAAATTTTTCCTTATTGCCGTGTAACACCAAAGTACAGTCCAAATCGTATTTGGAACAGTACAAGGCAGTGGCCCTACAATGATTGGATTGTATTCCGCCTGTTGTCACTATTGAAGTATGCTGGCCTTCCTGTATTGTATTGTGTAGCGCCATCATTTTGCGGGCTTTGTTTCCCCCTCCCAAGAGAGGAAATAGATCATCTCTAAAGATTGCAAAAGACTGGTTTATAGATTCAATCATAGGTAATAAAACTTAAACTATATTTAAATAACTTTAGATAAGGCTATTATAATAATCTAATATTTATTAATAAGTTAAGCTAATTTTTTTTCGTGCGATGTTCCACAAGGGTCAACATATTATCATCCAAAATTACATCTGAAGGCCTAATTACCTTTAAAATAGTTTTATAAATCAAAATTACATCGTTTTTAAATGATAAATTTTCCACATATTGTACATCCAGTTCCAATTTTTCATCCCAACCAACTGCATTTCTTCCCGAAACCTGGGCAAGTCCAGTGATTCCTGGTCTAACGGTGTGCCTAATAGCTTCCCGAGGGGTGTAGTAAGGTAAATAGTGGGTTCTGAGTGGTCGTGGCCCTACAAGGCTCATATCACCTCTAATTACATTTATTAGTTGAGGAAGTTCGTCGAGCGATGTTTTTCTAAGGATATTCCCCAATTTTGTTAATCGAACTTCATCAGGCAATAACTTGCCATTCTCATCTTTTTTGTCTGTCATACTTTTAAATTTGTACATTTTAAAGACAACTTCATTTTTTCCTGGCCGTTCCTGGGAAAAAAAAGGATTGGACTTATTGACGATTAAAGAAATAAACGCGACGATGAGAATAATGGGCAATAGGATTACAAAGGCTAACAAGGCAGCAATTAAATCTATTAATCTTTTGAATGTTGACTTATACATTATTAGTTTTCCTTAGCTAGATTTATGCTTCTATCGTAGTCGATTAATTTTTGAAAGTTAATTTCGGAACAAAAATATAGTTTGATGAATTTGTTGCCAATTAATTGTGTTTAACTATAAATTAAATCGGATTAATTGTAGGATAAAGATCAAAACGTTACGACTATCCAAATAAAACAAACCTTATAAATTTAAGGTTTGTAGTTTTAATAAATTATTTTTTTTGGGGGTTTGGTGTTAATGAATCGTATTCTGCTAAAATTGCATTCCAAATTACAGATCTATCAAACCTGGCCGCTATAGATTCTCTAACATTTTTGAATTTTGAAGTCCCATTTTTAAGGGAGTCAACCATTGAGTTGTAAAGGTGCTCCGTACTTTTAGGAGGAATAATACATCCATTCTGCCCATTTATTATTATTTCGTTGCATCCGTTGATGTCAGAGACAATACTAGGAAGTCCCATAGCACCTGCTTGCATAACTACATTAGGAAATCCTTCCCGGTAACTGGGAAAGGCCAGCATATTGGAAATAGCGAAATAGGGACGTACATCCCATTGCCACCCTAAATAATTTATATTAGGATTGTTTTTTATCTTTTCCATAGTGTCAGGCAATAATGGATCAAGTTTTTCTTCAAATTCTCCTAGTAAAAGAAGCTTGGTATCGCTATATGTTTCCTGAATTTTGCAAAAAGCCTCTACCAGTTCATTTATTCCTTTATCCGTTACCATTCGGCCCACATTTATGAAGACAAAGTCATTTTCCCCTATATTCAATTCTTTGCGCAACGCATGATTATCTTCCTGGGAAAACAAATTAGGGTCGAAATGAGCTAAATCTATTCCATTGGAACTCCCATTTCCAATAACTTTCAATTTGTCCTTGTTAATGAAATTATGGTCCAGTATTATTTTTTCCAGACCAAAGGAGTTTGGATAGACCCTGGTTGAAAAAGCGTAGGTCAACTTTTCAACAAAATTCAAAATTTGTCTTTTTATTCCTGTTGTTTCCAAAAGAGGTAGTCCAGCAACGGTATGCAATCTATGTGGAACTTTTGCAAAATATGATGCTATCATACTTAACAACCCAGCCTTTGGTGTGTGAGAATGAACTATAAAGGGCTTTTCTTTCCTAAAAATAGTGTATAACTTATATAATGCAACCAAATCTTTAAAAGGGGAAATACTTCGGGACATTTGTACAGGAATAACCCTTACGCCTTGTTCTTTCCTTACATTGTCCAAGCGGATTCCTTTAGATGAGATTCCAATGACCTCAAAATAATCGCTCATAAATTTGAGTTGGTTTTGAAGTAGGCCATCTAAAGAACCAGATGTTGTGGTTACCCGGATAAGTTTTTTTTGCATTATTGTAAGTGTTTTTGTGTGGCAAAAGTATTGCTAAAAAATTTTAGGAGTTGATTTTAATACTATTTTATCTTAAAACAGTTGAAGTGTTTTGACATTGTTCTGTCTATGAAAAGAACAATAATTAAAAAATTGATAGTTTAGTTGGAATGTAGAATTTAGAGCAGACCTAAAATGTATAAAGGTGTTTATTATTTAAAATAATATTTGGACTAACCTTGGTTAATTGGAATTTGCAGGCCATCTCCATAAAAGCTATCCCATTTTTTTGGAAAAATAATTTCAGTTCCCCCCCCATGGTGAAACGTTATTTCTCCGAAATATATTTCTTTATCCACCACATAGAAATCAATGCGGGAATAGTAAAAATCTTTGGATAAAGTTTTGGCTAAATCTATCAGAGTGCTCAATGATTCCGGTTTTGGTATGGTTGTACCGTTATCCCAAACCGGTTTGTTATTTTTCCAAATACTCCAAGTAAATGGAAGCAATTCCCAATTTGCATTGTATAAATTTCTCTTGTGATTGGAAAAGCGATCACTATCAACTTGAATAATTTTTGGGTCACCATTAAAGCAATGAATTTTATAATCATTGGGTATATTTCCAACCTTGTCAATCAATAATTTTTCAACAATTATCCTAGGCTTAATATCCTTATATTGTTTTTCTTTGGAATGGTGGTAATAATTTTTTTTTAATCTTCTACTTAAAGATTGTTGTATTTCGATCCAATTAATTTTGGTTTTGTCCTTGACAATTATTCCTCCAGAACTATCATGGTTCGTTTTAATTATAAATGGAAATTCTGGGAGCCGTTCCGGTGTTATCTCTTTTGGGTCGGTTGTGGATAAATATAGTGGGACCAAATACTTTTCACCAATTTTATTTTTCACATAATCCCTTACGGCATATTTATCAGCGCATTGTGTATGTAATGGAGTATTGTGATATAATTTGAGCCATTGAATCTTTTCGTTTAATGTTCTCGGATTATTTAAATCAAGATTATATCCCATTACCCTTTTAAATCTTTTCAGAATATATGTTTTATCGGACATTATATAATTTCTATAATAGATAAGTGGGGATAGCAGTAATTTACCTATTGAATTTTCATGGTAAAAACTCTTCATTATGTTTCTAATACTCGACATATTATTTTTAGTATGTTATGTTAATACAATGTCTCTAGTAAAATTTGGGCTATTTAACTAACAACTTTAGGTTGATTAACCTCTGTAATTATTTTCTCTACAAAACTGTGCATTGTTCTTTTTTCTAGATATTGATTAAATACGGCTCTATTATTATCGGTTTCTGCAATAAGGCATTGTTGTACTGTAACGGCTAATTTTTTAGCATCATTTATTTCACATGTAAAAATGCCTGGAATTTCGTCTATTCCGCCGGCACTTAGCGTACTAACAACTTTGGTGTTTTGTGACATCATTTGCAAGAGTACATTAGGGAACCCTTCAATTCTTGAAGACATAACACATAATTTAGCCACCTTAAAATATGGGTAAACGTTTTTAACGAATCCAATTAAGTTTACCTTGTGGGTCAAATTCAAATGGTCTATTTTTTTTTGTAAATTAATTCTTTCTTTTCCCTCGCCTAAAATTATCAATTTTAGGTTGGGATATAGTTTTTGCAGTTCAAAAAATGATTCAATTAAAAGGTCAAATCCTTTTACGGGAACTAACCTTCCGGCAGCTACCATAACATCACTATCATACTTTTCCTGAAGTTCTATTTTTGATTTTTGATTTATCATATCCAAATCAACAGGATTGCTCATTACGATTACCTTAAGTTTCTTGTTCATCCAAGGATTTGCCTCCAACAGTTGGGTTCTCATAAAATTGGTCTGACAAATTACAAGGTTTATCTTCGAGTAGCCAATTTTATAGGCCAATGCATATATCTTTAGTTTTTTCCCTTTTAGCAGATGAAAGATGGAATTGGACTCTCTAACAATAATCTTGGTATTTTTAAGAATGCCAAATTTCTTCATTAACCCAAGTAGTGCATTGATGAGTGTTTGCGAAGAAAATGTATTTTTTATACGGGAAGCATTGCGCAACCCAATCAAATAAGGAATGAATAATAAATAACCTAGGTATAAATTCTTGGTTGGTAAATATTTTATTTTGCATTTATTTTCTAGAACTTCCCACATTCCAGATCGTTTTTTACTGAGAAAAACAATTTGGCATTTTTCATTCTTATTACTGAGATAGCTTGCGACATTAAATAACAGTTGCTCAGCGCCACCGCCTAAACTATCAGTAGGAATTACAATAAGCCAATCAATATCCTTTTTCATGCTATAAGTTCTCTAAAAAATGCTTCATAATTTTTGAGTATTTCTTTTTCATTGTATTTTTTTAAGACAGAATTACTAATAATTTTTGGATTCCATAATCCAATATCTATCATTTTTAAAATTGAATTAAAATATTCATCTTCGGTCTTAGCGATATAGCCGTTTATTCCGTTTTCAACAATTTCATTAATTCCGCCCGGAGCTTCAAATACGACTACCGGGGTGCCAATAGCACAACTTTCCAAGAGCGCGTTTGGAAACCCTTCTACGTATGAACCTTGAAGGTATATGTCACTTGAAGCAAGATAACTTGGTATTTCTTTAGTAAATGGAATAAATGTGATCTTTTTATCTAAATTAAGTTTTGTGATCAGTTTTTTAATATTTTCT
Organism: Arenibacter palladensis; assembly: GCF_900129275.1. GTDB lineage: Bacteria > Bacteroidota > Bacteroidia > Flavobacteriales > Flavobacteriaceae > Arenibacter > Arenibacter palladensis. The sequence continues at coordinate 275,368 of NZ_FQUX01000007.1, forward strand.
TCCTCTGGACCTGAGCCTATAATCGTGTAATGAAAAGGAAACTTCAGCTTAGCTAGAGAATTTAAAATACGTTTGTGGCCCTTTGGCTTGGCTAAGCGCCCAACTGTTATGAAGTTGATTAACTCTTTTGATTTAAAGTTGTGAACCTCAGTTTTCGCTTCAAAGTCGGAGGTTACAGGATTATTGATAACAATTAATTTCTCTTGTTTAAATCCATAATTTGTAATTAAATCATCCTTCATGTCATTAGACTGACAGATTATTTTTTTAATCGTATATTTTTTAAGCCAATCGAGATTAAGAAATTTTCTATTTTTGGGATTGTTACTGCCTTTCACTACAGTTTCTCTAGCAACAAAAATAACTCCTCTAAAAAATATGGCAAAAATAGCCATCATTGTATTTAAATGACCAATTGAACTAACTACGATATCATTTTTTTCAAATAAAAGATATTTGAATATTTTAAAAAACGCCAATCTAATTTTATCTTTATTTAGATAAATTACCCGAATGTTGGTGATTTCATAAGCCTTGTCAGTTTCACCGCCAATAACCAAGAGAGTGGCATTAAATAAATTCTGGTTTAGGTTAGAAGAAATAAATGACATTACCCTTTCTGCTCCTCCAGCCCTTAAAGACGGAATAATAAAGGTTATATTAATCTTTTGCGACATCCTGCAATTTTAGTTTTGTAAGAATAAGTTCATTACCAAGTATTAAATCCCATTGTTCAGGTAATATTGGTTTATTGCCCCCGTCATGATGAAAGGTAACTTCACCAAAATATAACTTGCCATCTACATCGTACCAATCTACACGGACATAATCAAAATGTGCAGCTATAAGTTCGGAAAGAGATATCATTTTATTCAGGGTTTTAGGCCTTGGTACATCATCTGGACTAGGATCTGTATATTTCCCAGGACCTTTCGGGGAAGACCATTTGTAAGGCTCACGTTGCCAATCAGTATTGTACCAGTTTCTATAGTGATTTGATGTTCCTCTACCCATATCTACTTGAATCATTCTAACCTTTCCATTAAAACAATGAAGCTTATAATCTTCTGGAATATCTCCCTTACTGTTTTGTAATAATTTTTCTATGATAACTCTGGGGATTATATTTTTGTACTGCCATTCTTTGGATTTCAGATAGTAATTTTTTTCCATCCTTTGTTTTAATTTCTGTTGAATGTCTTCCCAATTCATTTTTGTTTTATCCAAAACAAAAATTCCACCACCACTGTCGTGATTGGTTTTTATAATACATTGGGCATCAGGTAAATTATCCGCAATGATCTCATTAACATCTTGGGTTTGAAAATATATTGGGACTAAATATTCCTCTCCAATCTTTTCTTTTATAAACCCCCGAACTTCATATTTATCCGCGCATCGTGTATGCAGGGGTGTTCTGTCATGTAATTTTAGCCAGATGATTTTTTCATTTAAAGTTTTGGGTTTTTTTAAGTCAGGAAACTGTCCAAAGTGCTTTTTATACTTGTATTTCAGGTAAATTCGTTCCGGGACTATTTTTTTATTGAAATAGTGATATAAATTCATCACTATTTTACCAACTAAGGTTCTGTGATAGATATATTTTAATGGTTGTTTCATAGTTGAAGTATAACGATAGGAAACTAGTTCTATTTTAAAATTAAAGAAGAACTTTCAGATAATTTTTTAAACTGTATCAAGAGGTACATTGAAATAAGTACATTGTAATAATTTGAAAAATAAGTGTGTCCTACCATTAGGCTAATGGTTAGTACACAACTCAAATAAAAATATTCTGGATTCGACCTAAAAAGCGAGTAACTTCGAATAAGCAAAAAAATATAAATTCCGACTATTAACAAAAACGGAATTATACCGGCCTCACCAAGGACCATTAAAAAGGTATTATGTACACCAGGAAGGCCTGGAAGTTTTTTTTGCATATATTCATATCCATTGCCCCAAAAAGGTTTGTCAAATATAATGTCTGTATATAGAGCCCAAGTACCGGTTCTGGAATCCTTTTGTATGGTTTCGGATTGTATTTGTTCATCACTAAAAATGCTCTTTAAGGCCGAAAATCGAGCAGTATTCAGGGTTAGGAAACTGGAAACGGCAAATAACACTACAAGTACCAAAGCACCAATGGCTGGAGCAATAACGTTCTTTCTATTATGATATATCGCAATTATATTTATCAACAACCATATTACTATAAAGGAGCGCGAAAAAGTTAGGATACCGGCCAATGTAAAAATTAATTGACCACCTAATCTAAACCATTTATTGCCCATGGAATAACTTAAGGCAAAGCCAATTAGGCATATGGAGCCGGCAAAGTTGGGATTCAAATAAAAACCGCTGAAACGCCCATAAGTAGGGTAGAAGTTGGCATTGGCCAATGGGAATATGACGGCGTTAATAATAATACTTAAGGCGCCTATGACCAATATTATATATATGTCTTTATTGTTTGTTTTATATAAGAGGTCACCAGCGCAAACAACTACGATCATGAACCGAATAAAATCCTTAAAGTACCACTCTGGATCAATTTCTGAAAAATTCAGGCCACTTAAGGTGTAGTAAAGTATTCCCAATAAAATAAATGGAAAAATTAATTCATGCTTTTCTCGTGAAAGAAAATAATACGCTAATAGCAATAGAGAAGAGGCATAACTACTTAAGGACCCCAATGTGCTGCCAAAATAAGCTAGCAGGTAGCTGGGCATATTACACAAAATTAAAAACAAGATAATATAACGTAGTAAATTCATTATCAATAAATTGGATATAGTTTTTATCTACTATTAAGTTTAAGTTTTTGTAAATACAATGAAAAAGAATTATTTAGTCCAACATTAAACATTCAATTTTGTAAAAAAATATAGGTGAATATTCCCGCTAATTGTTTTTATATCGTTAAAAGCATTTTAAAATACTGTGAACATTTCCCACAATTTTATGGGACAAAAAAAGTGCAATTACTTTTAGGGTCGCAAAATACATAATATCTAAGTTTTCAGTATTTCTTCCTGTCGACTTAATTTTACTGTATATCCAAATAAGACGATATTTTTTAAGATAACCACTATTGTGGTACAAATTGCGATACCAAAAATACCATAATATTGCATTAAGATATAATCTAGAATGATATTTATAACCAATGCACCAAAAGATACATAGGCCATAATTGCGTTTTTATTGATGCTGGTTAAAAAATTAACATTTACCATTCCTGCAATTGTAAAGGGTATGTAGGCCAAAATAATTTTTTGTATTATGGATACCAATGCAGAGTCCTCAGCTGTAAATTCATTACGTTCAAAAAATAATTGCACAAAAAAATCTGTTGTAAATATGGCAATTATAGAAAATATGGCTGCTCCAATAAATAGAGACTTTAATATCTTAAACAGAAGTTTAAAGGTCTTTTTCTTGTTCTCTATTACTGCCTTTGAAAAATAAGGTAATAAAACGCTGTTAATACCAATAATCAAAATACCAGATAAGAAGGCCGGCATTTTAAGGCCGTAATTTAAAGCAGCTATTGAGCCTACAGCTAATTGAGCTGCAAAATACTGGTCTACCACGCCGTTCATACCAGTTAAAAAGCCTGAAGATACTTTAGCAGGTAATTGGTAGAACATTTCTTTGGCATTTTTATTGCTAAAATTTGGCAAGGAAACGCTAAGAACTTTCCTGTGCAAGCTAATCATTAGCAGATATAGAAACCCTAGGACAGCACCTATTAGGGTTCCAATTGCCAATACTGAATCTCCTAATAACTTTTGAAATAGCCAGAGGCAAATAATAATGGAAACAGGGGTAAATATGGATGTAAATGATGTATATCTAAATTCCCCATTAATATTCAACAATCCACTTAATATTGATGAAAACCCCCATAAAAGAATACATGGGAGAACATAATGAAATTGTAATTTTACTAAGTCGTAAAAGGCTTGATCATGCCCTGCGAAAAAATTCTCTAAGTATACATCAGTAAATAAATAGGCTACAACTAAAAATAGAAAGGACACCAACCCAGTTATAAAGAAACCAGTTCCTTGGAATGAGGCAATGTTATTTCCAGTTTTCAATTCGGCGACATAGTTAGGTATAAAAACATTTCTAAATGCTCCTAGGAACACACTATTTATAAAACCAGGCACCAACATGGCAATAAAAAAGGTATCCAATAATTCGGATAGACCAAAGGTCGCTGCTACCACTGATTCCTTGTAAAAACCAACACCTTTCATGAGCAGGGTAATGCTCATAACCAACATGATATTTTTAAATACCGGTTGCTTGATTAGGTGTTTGATATTTAATTTTCGGAGATATTCTCTTATATAATTAATCATTTTTAAATTATATACAGCGCTTAATAATTTTATTCCATCGCTCAACGACAGAATCCACCTTGAATTTATCTACGGTCTTTTGACCATTTTTACCGAAGGATAATCTTAAATCTTCTTTTGAAATGAGTTGATTAATTTTCTCAGTTAAAACTTGTTCCTTGTTCATAGGGATTAGAAAACCATTAATTCCATCTTTGATCAATTCGGATGGTCCTGTTGGACAATCTGTAGAAATGCAGGGAATGCCAAAATGCATGGCTTCAATAAGGGCATTGGGGAAACCTTCAAATATAGAGGAGAACGCAAAAATTCTAGAAGAATTATAGTACTTATCTATATTTTTAGTTTTACTTTTTATTATTACTCTGTCCTTAAGATCTAGCTTTTCAATCAATTTCTGGTATTCTTTCTTCTTTGGTCCTTCACCTATAATTAAAAGTTTCCAGTTTTTGTCTTCTATTTGAGAGAACGACTTTATTAAAACATCCTGAGCTTTTTGATTGGTTAATCTTCCAACATTTAGTATTACATTTTCTTTGAAAGCCTCATTATCCCGCTTTGCCGACAATTCCGCAGAAATTGGATTAGGTAGAATTATTAATTTTTTTTCATCTACACTTGAAGTGTAATATTCTTTGATTTTATTTGTTTGAACGACTAAATAGTTTGCTTTAGGGTAACTGAAATTCTTAAGTAATTTCCAAAATTTGTTGGTATTATTCTTGTTTGGATTATTCCTTTCACTAATAATAGAAGGGATTGAATTGCTTTTTGCTGCTAGAACAGATAGTACATTAGCGCTAGTTAAAAAACCAATCAATAATTGAATCTTTTCCGTTTTAATGATTGCGTTGATTTTTTTTAGTAAAATATAATTACTTTTTAAAGCATTAAAAATATTTCTACTAGGAGGAACATTATCAACACAATACATTAATTGGACATCCTTGTGTAATTTATAAAAAGGGACTACTTTAATAAATGTTATGATATAAACTTCATAATCGTTTATAAGTGCGTTAGCTAAAGTAGAAACTACTCGCTCTGCACCACCAGCCCCAAGTGAGGGTATAACAAAGGCAATTTTTTGCTTTTCAACTTTGTTATGCATTACAATTTGCCGTTTGCTATTTCAGGTATAAAACCTTTAACATCATAAACTACCCCATTGTGATTTAGAAGTGACTTGAAATCAAGAGACAGAAATTGTTTGTGCGCCACAGTGAGCACAATAGCATCGAATTTTTTGTCCGCCAATTCTTTAGAAGCTGTCAACTTATATTCATGCATAACTTCTTCCGCCGATGCCCAAGGATCATAAATGTCTACCTCTGCTCCGTAGGAGCTTAGGTTGTTTATAACATCAACCGCTTTAGTGTTACGGACATCGGGGCAATTTTCCTTAAAGGTTATTCCCAATACCAATATACTAGCTCCTTTTACCTTAATGTCATTTTGTACCATCAATTTAACGACTTCTGAGGCTACATACTTGCCCATACCGTCGTTCATTCGTCTTCCGGCCAAAATAATCTCCGGATGGTAGCCATACTCCTGTGCTTTCTGGGCTAAATAATAGGGGTCTACGCCGATACAGTGCCCCCCAACTAATCCTGGTTTAAAGGGTAGGAAGTTCCATTTGGTACCTGCAGCCTCTAAAACATCATGGGTGTCAATACCCATTAAATTGAAAATCTTGGCCAATTCATTAACAAAAGCGATATTAATATCACGTTGTGAGTTTTCAATAACCTTGGCCGCCTCGGCAACCCTGATGTTAGGAGCCAAGTGCGTTCCGGCCGTAATTACAGAGGCATAGAGCTTATTTACTTTTTTGCCTATTTCTGGAGTTGAACCAGATGTGACTTTTAAGATTTTTTCAACGGTATGTTCTTTGTCCCCCGGATTGATTCTTTCTGGCGAATATCCTGCAAAAAAATCTAGGTTATACTTTAACCCACTTATATTTTCCAAAACCGGAATACATTCATCTTCGGTAACCCCAGGATAAACGGTAGACTCATATACTACGATATCTCCCTTTTTTAGTACTTGGCCTACCGTTTCACTAGCTTTGTATAGTGGCGTTAAAATGGGCCTATTGGTACTGTCAACTGGAGTAGGTACAGTAACTATGTAGTAATTACAGTCCGCAATATCCTCTAGCTTATTTGTGCAATACAGTCCTGTATTGTCCATTTTTGAGGTATCGGACAAAACGGCTTGTAAGATATCGTCTTCTACTTCTAGGGTATTATCCTTCCCTGCTTGTAATTCTCTAATTCTCCTTTCGTTAATATCAAATCCTATCACGGGGTATTTGGTGGCAAATAAACGGGCCAATGGAAGGCCAACATATCCCAATCCAATGATTGCAATTTTTATTGAATTCATATGTGTTAATTATTTTTTTCCGATTTGGTAGTATTCAATACCCCTCTCCGTCATTAATACATCATTATATTGGTTACGGCCATCAAAAATTATCGGGGTATTTAATTGTACCTTTAATTCTTCAAAATCAGGAGACCTAAATTCTTTCCATTCCGTTAGTAGAATCATGGCATCGGCATTTTTAAGAGTGTCGTACTTGGACTTGCAATAAGTAACACCTTTCATATCTTTTAAATAAAAATGTTCTGCCTCTTCCATGGCCTTTGGATCATAGGCCTGTATTTTAGCTCCCCGCTTCACCAATTCCTTAATGATATAAATGGCAGGGGCTTCCCGCATATCATCGGTCTCAGGTTTGAAGGCCAAGCCCCATATGGCAAAGGTTTTTCCTTTTAAATCTTCCCCAAAGCGGTTGATTACTTTATGGGCTATTACCAGTTTTTGCCGGTCGTTAACATCCTCCACGGAGGTAATCAAACTGGCTTTATAGCCATGTTCCTCAGCCGTTTTTTTCAATGCCTTAACGTCTTTAGGAAAACAAGACCCTCCATATCCTGAACCTGGATAGATAAAGCTATAACCAATTCTACTGTCGGACCCAATACCAATTCTTACCTTATTCACATCGGCACCTACCAATTCACAAATATTGGCAATTTCATTCATAAACGAAATCTTGGTAGCCAGCATGGCATTCGCCACATATTTCGTCATTTCTGCGGAACGCACGTCCATTGTTATCAATCGGTCCTGACTACTTCTAAAAAATGGGGAATACAAGGTTCTCATTTTTTCGGTCGACTTTTGATCGTCGGATCCAATAACCACCCTATCTGGTTTCATGAAGTCGTTTATCGCATCCCCTTCCTTTAAAAATTCAGGGTTGGAGACTACATGAAATTCTATGTCTACATTTCGTTTTTCCAATTCTTTTTGAATAGTGGCCGAAACTTTATCAGCAGTGCCTACAGGAACGGTAGATTTGTCAACAATAATCAAGGGATTGGTCATATGCAGTCCTATCTCTTTGGCCACTTGAAGCACATATTTTAAATCGGCAGAACCATCATCCCCCATAGGGGTACCAACGGCAATGAAAGCTATATCGCATTTCTGAAGGTGATTATTTAAATTGGTACTAAAGCGCAAGGTTTTGTTCTCAATATTTCTTCTTACCATGGCTTCTAAGCCCGGTTCGTAGATTGGGATAATACCCCCTTTTAAATTTTCTATTTTTTTGGTGTCAACATCAATACAGGTTACCGTATTTCCCATCTCGGCAAAACAAGTACCACTTACCAGACCTACATAGCCGGTTCCAATAACAGTTAAATTCATTTTAGATTATATTTTATTTTAAATTTTTCCAATACCATGTTACTGCCTCTTTCAACCCAGCCTCAATATTGAATTCTGGATCATAATCCAGCAAATTTTTTGCTTTTTGGATAGACGCCAAAGAATGTGGTACATCTCCCTGCCTGTTGGGGCCATATTTTATATCTACTTGAGCAATTTTTGGATCGTAAACACTTAGATATTCTTTTAATAGTGATACCAACTCCTTTAAATCTGTCCGTTCGCCGTAGGCTACATTATAAACGGTATTTATGGCCTCTTTATTATTACTGCTTATGGCCCTTAAGTTCATTTGAATTACATTGTCTATATAGGTAAAATCCCTAGAATAGCTACCATCTCCATTTATAACAGGGGATTCGTATTTCATCAACTGCATTACAAACTTCGGAATCACTGCGGCATAAGCACCGTTCGGGTCTTGTTTTCTTCCAAAAACATTAAAATAACGCAAGCCGATAGTCTCTAATCCATAGGTTTTGCTGAAAATATCAGCATAGAGCTCGTTTACATACTTGGTAATGGCATAGGGGGAGAGAGGTTTCCCAATTACATCTTCCACTTTGGGCATTGATTCGGAATCCCCATAGGTAGAGGAACTGGCCGCATAGACAAAGCGCTTTACCTTGGCATCTCTTGCGGCTACCAACATATTTAAAAATCCGGATACGTTAACATCGTTGCTTGTTATAGGGTCATTGATCGATCTAGGGACAGATCCCAATGCGGCCTGATGCAAAATATAATCTACACCCGTACAGGCTTTTTGGCATTCGCTTAAATTTCGTATATCACCTTCAATTAGCAGGAAATTTGGATTTGACCCTAAGTGTGCAATGTTTTCTCGTTTTCCTGTTGCAAAATTATCCAAACAAGTTACTGGATTGCCGTTTTCTAAAAGTGCTTCACACAAATTGGAACCAATAAATCCTGCTCCTCCCGTGACTAATACATGGTATGAAGAATTTAAACCAATTGAGGTAAAATTCATATTGAAATATTTTTAAGCCACAAAGATGATTAAAAGAAACTTAAATTGACGTCAATATTATTTTAAGTCGCAATAAACTCGATGAAATGATATTTTACTTTCTAATATTATGAGCCGGTTGGTATTATTTCTTTATTCGATAATAGCCATTTTATTGTACTTACATTAACAATTTCATATAAAGACAGAGATAAGTTAGGATAGTTTAACTTAAATGATAATATTCTTTATACCAAGAGATAAAATCTGACACTCCTTTCTTTATTGGTGTATTTGGAGAATATTCATAATCGGTAATTAGGTCATCTACATTTGCCCATGTTTTTTCTACATCTCCAGGTTGCATAGGAAGGAGATTCCTTTTTGCTTTTATTCCTAAATTTTCCTCAATCGCTTGGATAAAGTCGAGCAGTTTAACGGAATTATTATTTCCGATATTGTAAATTTTGTATTTTTCCCCTTTGTCCATTCGAGGTTTTATATTTTTTTCCAAAATGCGGACCACCCCCTCAGTAATATCGTCAATATAGGTGAAATCGCGCTCCATAAGGCCATTGTTGAAGACCTTTATGGGGTTGCCCTGTACCATGGCATCTGTAAAAAGAAACATGGCCATATCCGGCCTTCCCCATGGGCCATAGACCGTAAAAAAACGCAAACCTGTGGTAGCAAAACCATATAAATGACTATAAGTATGGGCCATAAGTTCATTACTCTTTTTAGTCGCGGCATAAAGGCTTATAGGATGGTCCACATTATCAGTGGTTTCAAAGGGGACCTTTTTGTTGAGGCCGTAGACACTGGAGCTGCTGGCGTACACCAGATGTTTGATTTTGTAATTTCGGCAACATTCCAAGATATTCATAAACCCTACAATATTGCTGTCAACATAAGCTTTTGGATTTTCAAGGCTATAGCGTACTCCTGCCTGGGCAGCCAGATTGCACACGACATCAAAGTTTTGATCTTTGAATAATATAGGCATAGCCTCGAAATCCTCTAGGTTCAGACGGATAAATGAAAAAGAGTTGGGATGTGTATCACTTTTGATTTTTTGGCCGAATTTTTCAGCATTTTCCCTGGATATGCCCAATTCCTTTAAGCGGGCGTATTTTAGATTAACATCGTAATAGTCATTGATATTATCAAGTCCAACAACAATGTGACCTTGGGTTATTAACATTTTGGACACAAAAAATCCAATGAAGCCGGCTGCCCCTGTTACAAGTATTTTCATTAATTTAATGGATTTCTTTCTAATTAATAATTGCGAGATAATTATTTTGTTCAAAAATAATGGAACAATCTAAAAAAATGTTTTTATAATAAACATTTTTTTAGATTGTAATAAGTTTTAGTACTTTATTAAAGAAAGTAATTTATTATAGACTTGTTTGGCCCGGTTTTGTAGTTCTAGATTACATGGAACGGGCTGATAAATCATTGGTTTATGTTTTTTAATGCTGTTGGGAAAGGGCTTAACTTGAAGGTTTTTGCTTACATATTCAAAAACGCTGTCAGGTTCATTAACCAGGCTTTCAAATGAAATAAGCATATAAGAATCGTCGAAAGTATCTAGTACATATTCATAATAATTGATCCATAGGATTAGCCAATAATTTATATCTTCAAGATCATACTGTGATTTTGTTTCTATAAAATTTGAGGTCAATAGAAAAGGTTTATGATTAAGGCCAAATTCGTGATGCCCCAAATAGTTAAAATAATCCAGTACAAATGGATCTTCACGTTGGCTATCAGAAAAACTACGGTGCAACTTCATTAGGGATGAAGCATGGGAAATGGGTTCTCTAAATAAAATAAATATTTTACTATTATTAATTTTTTTTAAGGTAGATAGCCTTAAAATGTTGTTGTTGTTTTTGGATATATATTTTTGTTTTTGTTTTGAAAGACAAATCAAAGATATATAGGTCAAATATTTGTTTACAATTTCTTCTTCCACTATATGTGGTAATAGTCCATCTTTAATGTAAGAATCCTTCATAAAGGCCTTCCAGAAATATTCGTCAAATTCTTCAGGTGAATTGCCGTCGATTATAATACCATCTTTGTGAGCTCTCTCGTGGGCAGCAATCTTAAGCTTTTTATTCCATAAGTTTGGGGAGAGCAAAATTGGCATATTGGAATATTGCAAGGAAGCGTATTCATTTGTGCCAAATATCTTATTCATTAAGGCTGTTGTGCCAGATCTAGCCAAGCCAGTTATAAATACGTACTCCTTTACTAGAATATTTTTAGCCTTAGGGCCAAAAATAATTTCTTCCAGTTCCAGAGACGACTTAGATAGAAAATAATTTGATAAGTATAATTTATGTAGTATTTTTTCGCTTTTTGAATAACTTGACATATTGTTTTTTTAAAATGATATAGAGCACCACTGCAATCAAAGAAGCTAAAATTCCAACTAAACTATATAGGGTTTCCGAGTATGTTGTTTTAAATAGTTCATCTATAATGAATATGGAAAGAAAAGGACTGATAAACAAAATAATACTTCCAATGAGCTTTAACAGATATATGATTTGTTTAGAAATCTGACGCAATAATTCCTTTTGTTTCTCCTCATCAGTTTTGGTTTTATCCTGTAATACCTTTAATTGTAATTTATAGGAGTTGGTCAGGTTTTTTACAAGTGTTATTATCCCAAGATTATCAAAGATGATACAAGAGAGTATGGTTATAATGAAAATAAGTGAATAAATCAAATTAGCCTTTATTTAGTTTCATCTTAATGAAATTAATAAACCGTTTAAGAGGCAACCAGAAAATGGCTACCAAAAAAGCGAAAAAAGTCAAAAAAACTCCTGAAATAATAGCAATTATTCCGGCTCCAAGTCCGGGTCCTAGATATAAAAACATAGTTATGATATTTAGTTAATTATTCGGCTCCAAAAAAGACTCGAAATATGATTGTCATCAAGTCTTTTTACAAATTTAATTTTTTTATGGATACTATCCCCAATTATTATTTTTCCATTATTTGTTTCTTCTATAAATATGTCACCATTAGGCAAGATATCGCATCTTCCTGAGGTAATGGTCCTTACGTTTTCATTTTTTAATAATCTACTATATGGGGTAGTAATAGTGTCTTTTTCAAAGTCATAAATATAAACTTCATTGTTTTTCCTTTTGGAACTGAAGAAAAGATTTTGGGAAGTTAATTTAGGGTCTATTCTACTTTCTTCACGAATAACATCATTTCCATAGACGACTACTTTATTATTATCCAGAAAATCTACATCATGTTGATTATACCAAGGACCGTGTTTTATCCAAATTATTTTTGAGGTACTGGGTCTGTATAAAAATATTGTACTAAGATTTCTACAGGATATTAAAAGGTCTCCTTTATTCCAATATTCCGAATTGGTAAGAGCCGGTTGTATATCATTTAAATGAATGGGGTCACTTATAAATTGACCTTTAGATAACAGTAAATCCTCATATCCATTTTCCAACAATATTTCAATTACTGATTTACTGTTGATTATTTCACCATTCTTAGGGTTTATTTTGGTGATTTCATCGTCCAAAAGAATTGTTTTATATGCATCGTAATCTTCAGGTAACATGTCATATTTCCCTGATATGAAGGGTTGTGTTGTTGCGTAAATATATCCTTCATGGTCTTCTTCCAGGGTATGATGGTAATTCCTATCGTTTTTTAGCCAAACTGTTTTACCGTTTTTATCAATTTTAACCAATAAACTTGTAAGTTGGGAATTCAGTATTAATGAACTATCCTGGGAGAAGAAAGGATGCATGAAATACAAATCACTACCCTTTTCCTGTTTTCTGGGGTTCATTTGATTGTACGCTTGATCAAACAGGCTTTTATTGTCCGGTTCCCATCGTTTTAATAATTTGCCGGTACTCAATTCAAAAAGATCAAATTTTTGGCTAAATTCTTCTCCTTTATGAGAAATCAATATTTTAGGATATAGTTCAATATTATCAGAGCCAAAATATGTGAAACCATCTTTGTCTTCCACATTCTCGACTAAAAATTCAGCAGGCTTAAAAATTTGCTTCATCAAAGACGGTAATTCGGCTAAAATTTTAATAGGTTCTACAAGTGGTCCAAATCTTTTAACACCCCCATCCGTTGATAAATAAATATTACGGACTGTTGATGACAGGAAAATGGAAAAAAACAAGAGCCCAGTTATTGCAATAAAAATGAACCGTAACTTTTTCATAATAGAATTAAAGAATTATTTTTTTGTTTTTAATTATTAATCGATATAAGTGATACAAATTCGGTTTAATGTTATAAAAAGGGGTCTTGACAAACTAATTAATTTTAAACTATCATTCCTGCCGCAACTGTTTCATTAGTATCATCATCTATTAAGATAATACTACCTGTAATCCGGTTTTCACGGTAAGAATCGATCAATAGTGGTTTTGTCGTCCTTATCCTTGCCTTACATATGTCGTTCATCCTTAATTCTTTTTCGTTTGGTAAACGGGAAAGAGAGTTTATGTCTATTTTGTAAACAATTTCCTTAATAATCGCCTTTTGCTCATTGGAGGTATGTCTAATGGTGTATTTCGAAGCAGGTTTTGCAGGTAAGTGGGTTAACCAACATAACATTACTTCAATATCTTGGGATGCCTCCGCTTTATTATTTGATCTAACTATCATATCCCCTCTACTTACGCCAATATCATCTTCAAGGGTTATAGTGACCGACATGGGTGCAAAAGCATTTTTTAATTCTCCAGCAATTGTATCTACAGTTTTTATTTTGGAAGTAAACCCGGAAGGCATTACTGTAATCTCGTCTCCTTTTCTAAAGACCCCACTGGCTACTCGCCCAGCATATCCCCTATAATCAGGATATTCAGCACTTTGGGGGCGTATAACGGTCTGCACGGGAAATCTGGCATCTACCTTATTAATATCACTACTTATGTGAATAGTTTCCAAAGTGTACAAAAGGAGGCCACCTTGGTACCAAGGCATGTTTTCAGATCGATGTACTACGTTATCACCTAAAAGGGCGCTTATAGGGATAAATCTGATATCCTTGACCAACAATTTTGATGAAAATTCTTCAAATTGAGCTACAACCCCATCATATATTTCTTCCTTAAAATCTACTAGGTCCATTTTATTTATGCAGACTATAATATGTGGAATCTGAAGTAAAGATGCAATAAATGCATGCCTTTTGGTCTGTTCAATTACACCGTGGCGCGCATCAATTAAGATAATGGCAGCGTTGGCCGTTGAAGCACCAGTGACCATATTTCTTGTGTACTGTATATGCCCGGGAGTATCTGCAATAATAAACTTGCGCTTAGGAGTGGTAAAGTACCTATAGGCAACATCAATGGTGATACCTTGTTCTCTTTCATCCTTTAACCCATCTGTAAACAAAGCCAAATCAACCCCGTCATGACCTTTATTAATACTTGTATTTGTAATTGCCTCCAATTGATCCTCGAATATAGATTTGGAATCGTAAAGTAAGCGTCCAATCAAAGTACTTTTACCATCATCTACACTGCCGGCCGTTGTGAATCGCAATAATTGACTATTATTAATATTCATTATTTCGTAATTAAATTTTGTTAAAAGTACCCTTGTCTTTTTCTGTCTTCCATGGCCGTATCCGATCTTTTGTCATCACTTCTGTTACCACGTTCCGTATTTCTCATGGCTGCTACTTCTTGCACTATTTTTTCAAGTGTATCAGCTTCTGATTCTATCCCCCCCGTTATAGTAATATCTCCCAGAGTTCTAAAACGAATCTTTTTTAGATAAGTTTTTTCCTTGGATTCTAGAATTAAAAATTCTGAATTTGGAATCCAGGAATCATTCCGCCAAACTACCTCTCTTTCATGAGCATAATATAAAGATGGTATCTGAATACCTTCCCTTTTAATGTAGTTCCAAATATCCATTTCTGTCCAATTGCTAATGGGAAAGACCCTGAAATGCTCTCCTTGGAAGTGTTTTCCATTGAATAAATTCCAAAGTTCTGGGCGTTGATTTTTTGGATCCCATTGCCCAAATTCATCCCTATGGGAGAAGAAACGTTCCTTGGCACGAGATTTTTCTTCATCCCTTCTTCCTCCTCCTATGGCACAATCTATTTTATTAGTTTCTATAGTATCCAATAGTGTCGTAATCTGTAGGGCATTTCTTGTGGCGTTTTTGCCTTTTTCTTCTGCTATTCTACCTTTATCAATGGAATCCTGCACGTAACCAACGATAAGTCTTACTCCCATAACTTTAACTAACTCATCTCTAAAAGAAATGGTTTCAGGAAAGTTATGACCTGTATCAACATGCATTAAGGCAAATGGGATTTTACTTGGGAAAAAGGCTTTTTTAGCTAAATGTGTTAAAACAATGGAATCTTTGCCGCCAGAGAAAAGAATTACTGGATTTTGAAATTGGGCCCATACTTCCCTAAGAACATAAATAGACTCTGATTCTAATTCATCCAAATAGTTTAAAAAGTATTTATTCATGATTTCAGAGTATTAATTTATTTTTAATTTTGTCATATATAATCTCTACGGATTCTTCAACAGAGTGCAACTCAGAAACCTCTACGTCAGGATTTTGAGGAGCTTCGTAGGGTGCGGAAATCCCTGTCATATTTTTAATTTCCCCTTTTCTGGCCTTTTTGTACAATCCTTTAACATCCCTTGTTTCACATACTTCCAAGGATGTATTCACAAATACCTCCACATAATTTTCATTTTCTATTATTGCCTTTATAAATTCCCTATCCTCTTTATAAGGAGCAATAAAAGCAGCGAGGACAACCACACCAGCATCCACAAATAATTTGGAAATTTCCCCTATCCGTCTAATATTTTCTGATCGGTCCTTTTTACTAAAAGAGAGATTTTGATTAATCCCGCTACGTACGTTATCTCCATCGAGAACATAGGTTTTAATATTGAGGTGATGCAATTTTTGTTCCAGGGCATTAGCAATAGTAGATTTTCCAGATCCAGAAAACCCAGTAAAAAATATCAAGAAGGAATTATGTCCGTTTGCCTCTCTTCTGAGAGTACGGCTTATTTTATACTCTTGTTGTACTATGTTTTTTTCCATTTTTTAGCTCTTCTTGTTTTATCCAAACCAAAATTTATCTTATACCATGTACGTTCATGTAAATAATATAAAATCATTTTTGTAATTATTTCTGCTGCTCCAATCTTTAATCCTGTGAGTGCATTTCCTGTAATAAACCATGAAAGGGTAATTGTGTCTAAAGTACCAATTATTCGCCAAGAAATAGTTTTTATTATGTGTCGTGTTTTGCTTTCTTCAACATAAAATTTAAACCAGAACCTCTCATGGAGATAGTAAAGTATTAATTTTGTGAACATTTCGAGCATCCCAATTTTTAGCCCTGTAAATGGGTTGCCTGTGATTGCCCATGAAAGTACAATGGTATCCACGGTGCCCACTAATCTCCATGTTATTGTTTTGGCAATATGCCTTTTGTGAGAGCTATCCATTATGAATTTTGAAGTATAAAATGATTGTTCAACAAATGTTCCTTATTATACATTAATTCATCTTGGGAGTTTTTTGATAATACTTTTAATCCTACCGCCTTGCAAATAGCATGGCCTGCAGCCGTGTCCCATTCCATAGTTGGGGCAAAACGCGGATAAACATCTGCTTTACCTTCAGCAATCATACATAGTTTAAGGGAGCTTCCCATGGAAACAATTTCCACTAGATCATACTTTTGCTTCAAGTCCTTTATAAAATCCAAAGTTTCCGAATTCATATGTGATCGGCTTCCTACTACCCTAATGGTATTTGTTGGAGCAGGGTTAGGTGAAATTTTATTTTGAACATCATAAAGCTCACCTTTTATCATGTATTCTTCTTTTAACTGTCTTTTAAACGCATTTCTACTTTTCGCATCGGCATAAAACAGTTCTTTGCTATTAGGGGCATAAATTACTCCGAGAATTGGTATTCCATTTTCACATAGTGCTATATTAACGGTGAATTCGCCATTTTTATTGACAAATTCTTTTGTTCCGTCCAAAGGGTCTACTAGCCAACATTTTTTCCAATTCTTTCTAATGTCATAGTCCGAATTCTTATTTTCTTCACTAATAATTGGGATATTCGAGGTTTTTAAAAACTTGTTTATGATTATATTGGCGGCTGTATCTGCCTCAGTTAAGGGAGAATTGTCAACTTTTAATTTCTGATTAAAGCTTGGTTTATTGTAAACCTTCTTGATAGCTATTCCAGCCATTATGGCTGCTTCAATGGCGAGCTCTAAATAATTTTTTAATGCACTCTTTTCATCAGGCATATAAGGTTGAATTACTTATTGGGTTGGTTTACAATGCAAAATGTAATTATAATTATAGCGTAGACAATGAATTTACGATGTAAGTCCAAATATGTTCGATGAGACGTAGGATAGTTTATGTTAGATAAATTGACTTGTTTAAATTGAATATTGAAAAATAAATTAGAATATTTTAATTGATTTAAATTCTTTGTTGCCCGATAAAAACTTGAGGTAATAGAAAAGTCCTGGTCAATTCTGTTTTTTACAATGTTGGTTGCTAATTTTTTTGCGGGTCGAATAAAATTATTTGGTATATATTTTGAGTTGTAATTCCTTCAATATGGAATCGTCTTTTTAAGAAATTGGAACATGTTAATGAAGGTCATATAGACCATGAAAATCATGGATATCGGTTTTAATGAAAATTATGAATTTAGGATGAAAATGAAAAAATGTATAAGATATTAGCTGTTGATATATTCAGGTTATTTATTATTGAAACCAAATAATATTTCTAATATAAAGCTAATGAATCCAGGCAATGGCTTTTTTCATAAATAGAATCTTTGTATCCATTTAATGCTATTTAATTCGAAAGCATAATTTAGTTAACCAATCCCCATACTTAGATTAATAGTTGATGTAATATCAATTTGCTCATTAATAAGTTTTGAGAATTTTGCCGGATATAGGAATATTGAGAATATTGAAAAATAAGCTCATTATATTATTTATTTTTCTTTACGAAATGAAAATCCTGATATTTTAAATGGTTGGCTTAATTTATGGGAGGACGGGATTACCTTGAGATATGTTGTGTTTTCCCGTTAAGTAAATGGAATAAAAAAAAAGGGCCTGTTCAGGCCCCTTTTTTTATTTGTTAAAGTTTGCTATTTTAATTGTTGGTCAAATAATGTAAATATTCTTCCAAATTGGTATAGCCATCATCATCCCGGTCCTTATTACTGTCACTGGAATCATTCGGATTTAAGCCATTAGCAGTCTCCCATTCATTGCTCATCCCATCTTTGTCACTATCCGAATAAGCTGTGCCTTTCGGTAGATCGGGGTAACCTCCTGCTGACCCAGGAATCTTACCGGTTCTGTTATTGACATCGTCTATGATTCTCTCATCAGAAGAATCTCTGTAAAGGCTTGCACCGACTTTTGATAAAACGGTAGATTTTACTTGTGCGCTCGGAATCGCAGATATACCGGAATTAAAAATCTTTGAATTTTCCAGATATGATTTCAGCTCCGTTTCAACTGAGATATTACCACCGTCGTAGGTATTGTCATTTAAATAAGCTTGTGTTT
>NZ_FQUX01000005.1 GCF_900129275.1 Arenibacter palladensis
GTCGCATTGGTAGGGGACGACAGCGTGACCACCACCGTCTCGTTGGGCTCGTCGAGCAGATCGTCAACGATACCGGTTATGTTGATGTTCCCGGTCACCGATCCCGCCAGGATCGTTAGCGTGCCGTCGGACAGGGTATAATCCGTACCTCCTCCAGTAGCAGTACCGGTTACGGTGTAGTCCACACTTACATCCGAACCACTCGCCGCCGAAAGCGATACCGCAAGGGCAGCACTCGACACCGATTCAAGCCCGTTGGACGCAGTCGCATTGAAGGCTACTGTCTGCCCATACCCATTAAACCCAAAAAACAAAAGGGTAATGACAAATACCAAAAACTTCAGTTTATAGGAGACCAAAAAATTGGAAAGTATATTAGATAGGGTATTCATTTTCATAGCCGGTTATATCATTCTAAGATTCAAATAGGGAATGGCCTAGCCGTATCCCCAAAATAGGGAATCAATATTAAGAAAAAATACCCCATAAGCCTAAGATTAAGGGTTAAATATAAAATTATCAGATAAACGGCAAAAAACTAATGTAAAGCCATTTAAGAAAGCTCCGCAGACATGGTTTCGGCAGTAGGATGAATTTTTTTAACCAATCCCTGAAGTACCTTCCCCGGACCTACTTCCGTGAACAAGGTTGCTCCATCAGCTACCATTTGTTGTACACTTTGGGTCCACTTTACAGGAGCCGTTAATTGGGCTATTAAATTTGCTTTTATGACCTCTGGATCCTTAACCGCAGTAGTGGGTACATTTTGGTAAATGGCACAGCTTGGTGTATTAAAAACAGTGTTTTCTATGGCAGCAGCCAATTCTTCCCTTGCCGGCTCCATTAAAGGCGAGTGAAACGCTCCACCTACCGGTAAGACTAACGCTCTACGGGCACCGGCCTCCTTCAACTTTTCACAGGCGGTATTTATGGCCTCCACTTCCCCGGAGATAACCAATTGTCCAGGGCAGTTGTAATTGGCAGGGACTACAATACCGGGAACCTCTGCACATATTTTTTCCACAACGGCATCATCCAATCCCAGAACCGCCGCCATGGTGCTTGGCTGTATTTCACAAGCCTTTTGCATGGCCAAAGCCCTTTTAAACACCAATTTCAATCCATCTTCAAAATCCAAGGCTCCATTGGCTACCAATGCAGAAAATTCTCCCAAGGAATGCCCGGCCACCATATCTGGTTTAAAGCTATCACCCATAACCTTGCTCATAATTACCGAATGTAAAAAAATAGCAGGCTGGGTTACCTTGGTTTCCTTTAAGTCCTCAGCAGTACCCTCGAACATAAGGTCGGTAATGGAAAATCCTAAAATTTCATTGGCGGTCTCAAACATTTTTTGGGCCATGGGGTACTTTTCATAAAGATCCAATCCCATTCCTACAAATTGCGCTCCTTGTCCTGGAAAAATATATGCTTTCATCTGTTTATTTTTATTCTATTTATTATCTGTGCAAAAATAAGATTAATTAATCAGGTGTTTACCTCCGATTCCAGGATTTAGTGCTCATTTGAATTCGCCCACAATCCATTCAGTTTTTCGAACCTCGACAATAACACGATCAACGCTCCTATAATTTTTTGGAAATTATTCCTTGAACCAACTGGAATATTTTACATAAGCATTGGCGATACGCTCTACTTCCCCAACACTCAACTCGGTACTGATTTCCTTGATTTTTTTTGCCGGCATTCCAGCAAAAACGGTACCTGAAGGCACTCGGGTTCCCTTGGTAACCACGGCTCCTGCTGCAATAATACTATTGCTTTCCACAACACAATCGTCCATGACGATACTCCCCATTCCGATTAAAACATTATCATGAATGGTGCAGCCATGAACAATGGCATTGTGACCTATGGAAACATTGTTGCCAATATTGGTGGGAGACTTTAAATAAGTACAATGTATAACGGCTCCATCCTGCACATTTACCTTATCCCCCATTTTTATATAGTGTACATCGCCTCTTAATACTGCATTGAACCAGATACTGCATTGGTTTCCCATAACTACATCCCCAACAATCGTGGCATTCTCCGCAATATAACAATCCTCCCCTATCTGTGGCGATTTTCCATTTATGGTTTTAATCATTTCGATTTATATTTAAATTATTTGGCCAGATCTATACTGCAACCTTTCTTTTTAACTTGTTGTAGCTTCTTGGAAAACTGCCCAATTGGACAAAACTACGCTATTCAAAAAAAGACAACAAATCCTTCTTTTTGGAAGCGGAAACCATTATCTCCTTACCGTTGGAAATTACCACGCTGCCTCCCTTGCCCTTTTTATACCTAACAATCTCATTTACATTTACCAGATACGATTTATGGACCCTGGCAAAAGTATAACCGGACAAGGCTTCCTCAAAATATTTAAGTGTTTTACTGACCAGAATTTTTTGTTTCTCCAAATGCAATTCCGTGTAATTGTCATCTGCCCTGCAATATAAAATATCCCCTACATTCAATACCTGAAAGCCATCTTGTTGCGGCAGGGTAATCTTTCCATCCACCTTATTAAATTTTGGGGTAAGAACCCTATCTTCTATCACCCTTTCCTTCTCCCTAATTTCCGAGACATAATCTACTGCCTTGATAAGTTCATCTATGCTAATGGGCTTCATTAAATAATAGGCAGCATGGGCATTTAGTGCATCTACGGCGTACTGATTATAGGCAGTGACAAAAACGGTCTCAAAATTACGATCGGGGAGCTGGTCCAACAAGTCAAATGCATTGCCAAAAGGCATTTCCACATCTAAGAACACCACATCCAAATCCTTACTATTGATCAGGGCAAGCCCTTCCTTAATGGTTGCCGCTTCGCCAACCAAATTAACCGTGGGACAATATTTGGCCAAATAATTACGTAGAATTTCCCTGCTATTGGCCTCGTCTTCTACAATTAGGGCGTTTAATTTCATTTTCAAATTTTGTGTTTCTTGCTTCTCCTTAGTCCACTTTGACTCACTAATCTCAACATTTATATTTTTATTAGTCCCTCTTAATGGTAAACAGCACCTTGGTGCCCGTACCATTTGTTTCCAGGTCGGAAATATAAACATCTACCTTATCCTTATACATATCGTTCAATATCTCTATTCTTTTTTTGATATTGCCCATGCCCTTGGATTTTTGTTTTTTCTGATTCTGGGTCTTTAAGGCTGCCGATTTCTTTCTGCCTATACCATTATCGATTATGGAAATCTCCAAGGCGCGCTTGTCTTTTTGCCTGAGCTCAATCTTTAGAAAACCCTTGTCTTCCCTGTAGCGCAAACCGTGCCAGATGGCATTTTCAATATAAGGTTGCAACAGCATGGGCGGTATTTGAAAAGCATCAATTTCAATACCTTCATCTACTATGATTTCATAGTCGAATTTATCCGAAAAGCGGGAATGCTCCAACTTGGTATACAGTTCCAACAATTCCAACTCCTTGGAAAGCGGAATAAAATCCTCGTCGGAATTTTCCAAAACGGCCCTCATCAAGGTGGAAAAATCGCTCAAATACCTATTTGCACTTCTTTCGTCGCTTTTGGCAATAAAATTATTTACCGAATTCAAGGCATTGAATATAAAATGTGGATTCATTTGAGACCTCAGGGATTTCAAGGCCAACAAATTATTGGCCAACTTTTGCTGCTTATTGCTCCTGTAAAAAAAGTAGACTACCAACCCCATCAACATCATTCCAAAAATCAGGGAATAAATGATCCAATTTTGTCGTTTTATACTTTCTGCCACCAATTGCTGCTCGGTAAGCGCCAGACTGTATTTACTCTGGGTAAGCTCCCGCTCCTTTTCAAGTCCGGATATTCTACTTTGTTTGGAAGCAAGCTCCCTATTAAATTGGGCAGCTCTGGCAATCTCCTGTTCTTTTCTAACATATAGGGTATCTACAACGGCTACATACTCTTGATAGGTCTCCAGGGCTTTGGTATAATCGCCCTTGTACTTATAAACTTCGGATAATTTACGGGTGGCGTCTTTACGGACCAACAAATCATCGTCAACATCGGCATCCTTTATACTCTCCTCCAAATAGGGTATGGCTTCATCATATTTATCCTGGGCTATATAAGCATTCGCAATTTTATAATTTATTCTTTGGGCCGATATGGAATCGTTTTCTATGGATAATCCACCCGCAACCTCATTTTTAGGAATCTTTTTTAAATCCTCCAAACTCTTTTTGCGCAATTGTATTTCCTGCCCATATTGACTTTTTTGATTGTAAAAATCGGCCACTTTCTCTTTCTCCTGGACTGCCCGTTGTGGCGCTTGTCCTGAGGAAAGCTCCAATGAATTATTAAAATAGGCATTGGCTTCCTGAAGTCGGTTTCCCTTGGCGTAGGCAGTGGCTATTTTTGAATTTAGGTCGATGGTTTTCGGGGCAATCTGATTCTTATCGGCTATTTTGAGCCCCTCGCCATAGAAAGCCACAGCATTATCCACGTCTCCCAATCCAACATAGGCATCTCCTAGGGTCTCGTAAAGCTCCACCCTTTGAAATGGAACCATATTGGTCATTTTGACAAATGGCGACAGCAACTTCTCCGCTTCCCCGTACTCTTTGTTCAGGACATAGGTTTTGCCAAGTAGCAAGGATGTTCTTAGTGTCTTATTGGCATTAAATGCATCCTTGTAGCTGGAGATGGCCAAATCGTATTGCTTGTGATATTGATATACCTCCCCTAGGGTGGAATATGCTACTGCCAATTGTTCCTTATTGTTGCCAATCCCCAACTGGGAAAGCGATTGGGTTATAAAATCGATACTTTTCCGTATATCTTTCTTTTTATAGAAATTGGCCGAATCTATATAACTATGATACAAGGAGGTAGATCTTTCCCCCTTGCTACTTCTACTTGACCCTATATTATCCTGGTTGGTAGTCCCTACTACCATCTCCAAATAATCATTACTTGTAACCCTATGCCGAACGGTTTCCATTTTGGGACTCTCAAAGACTAGTTCCTGCCCCATGCCAACCTTGATCTTAAATTCCCCTTTAGCATTTGTTAGTGTATACTCTCCATTATTGGCAGACACAGCCACTCCGGACAGGCCTTGTTTACTTTCCTTTTCCTTGACCACCCCCTGTAATTCAAAATTAGACCCGGTCTGCGATATTTGGGAATACCCTTTTACCGAACCCAGCACCAATAATACACATATGTAAAAAAATTTGGCCATGCCCCTTGAATATATATGTTAAACTTAATTGATTTAAACCACACTAAAAAACACCTAATTCCTTTAAATAGCCCCGTTTTTAAACATTAAAGAAGCTTAACGCATCCAAAACACCCGTTGCCTCATTCAAAATGGCCGTTTACTCATTACTCATTTTTTAAGAAATATGTTGCCCCTACTTTTAACCCATGACATCAACGATTTATATCCAAACATATAAACTTTGATAGCTAACAATTAATTAAACATAGTGGTTAGCCAGAATTATACAACCACTAAAAGCGAAAAGAAATCAATGTTCAACTAAAATAAAGTAACTATGAAAAATGTAAAGCAAATATTAGTTTTAGGGGCAATTGCCCTAGGAATGGGCCAAAGTTTTGGTAACGACCTTAACGGGCATACTTTAAAAGACCCTAATATCACCAAAGTAACCGCGGAAAACTCCAAGCCGGCCAATAATATGGTTAAGATTGCACTTTTGCTGGATACCAGTAATAGTATGGACGGACTAATAAATCAGGCGAAAGCACAATTATGGGATATTGTGAACAAATTCACACATGCCAAGTGTGGCACGGATGGTAGGCCCCAGCTGCAAATTGCCCTTTACCAATATGGAAACGATAATTTATCCTCCAGGGAGGGTTATATTCAGCAGGTTTTGGGCTTCAGCAGTGATCTGGATGAAATTTCGGAAAAACTATTCTCCCTGTCCACCAATGGAGGGGAAGAATATTGTGGACAAGTAATACAAACTTCCTTGAGTCAATTGGACTGGGGAAAAAATCCGGATAATCTAAAAATGATCTTTATTGCCGGCAATGAACCCTTTACCCAAGGAAAATTAAATTATAAGGATGCAGTGGCCAACGCCAAGGAAAAAGACGTTATAGTAAATACCATTTTTTGTGGTGCCTACGAGCAAGGCATCAATACGGGATGGAAAAATGGGGCCCAACTAACTGGAGGAGAATATATGGCCATAGACCACAACCGTGAAGTGGTACATATAGCCACCCCTTACGATGATGTAATCATAAGGTTAAACTCCAAATTGAACAAAACCTATATTTCCTACGGAGCTTTGGGCGCAGCAAAAATTCAACAGCAAAGTGCCCAGGACAGCAATGCCATGGAAATGGAAGAGGCCGTTGCGGTGAAACGGGCGGTAAGCAAGTCGTCCCGACTTTACACCAACTCCTCATGGGACTTAGTAGATGCCTCCAAAGCTGAAGATTTTAACATAGACAACATTAAAAGGGAGGAATTGCCCATGGAATTAAAAGGGAAATCCAAAACTGAAATTGCATCATATATTGAAGGCAAGAAAAAGGAACGCAGCGATATCCAAAAAGAAATACAAGACCTCAACAGCAAAAGGGAAGCCTATATAGCCTCTCAGAAAAAGGATAATGAAAAGGGTGAGTTGGAGAATGCCATGCTAACCGCCATTCAAAAACAGGCGGCCAAAAAGAATTATAGCTGGGAGTAAGCCACTTAGGCGAAAAAGTCCTGTACAGACCTTACCTAAAGCCGTAAAAATTGTAAGACGTAAAGCAAATGTTCAATGGATATAGCAAATCTATTGAACATTTAATTTTTGTACATTCAAGTACTAATTATCAATAAAAAGAAAATTATATCCACTGCGAAACGCAGCTTAGGAACTAGTAATTAACTGCTGGACACTTACAATCGTATCTTTTCTCGGACTGTCCAAAATCGTACCCTAGGGTTATTTGATGAAATCCACCGTTGTCAAATCTAACATCCCCCATTTGGTAGGAATAGTTATAGGAGACCAGAAAATTCTTGTAGTTAACCCCTACAATAGGAGTAAAAAGCTGTAAACGCTGTTCTCCGAAATCGCTGGCAGTTTGGTATTGGGCGCCATCAAAACTTCGTCTATACGAAATACCACCCCAAACCGTTCCAAAATCCACGCTTTTATAGACTTTGGCGTTGATATCGATAGCTTTTTCCTGAGTAAACTCCGTAAACTGAAATAGTACGGAAGGTTCTACCTGCCATTCGCTCTTTCCGAACACATAACCGGATGATATGAGATATTTCCGCAAGTTATTGGACTCTATGGCCGAATACAGATCCCTACCCCGTCCCATTAAATTGTGAACGGCCGCATGGGCATAGAATTCCATGAAATTATAGGACATGCCCAAATCCATATTAAAATAGCCAACACTATTCCTTGAACCTGTAACTATCGGGTCCGGAATTACTGAAACAAACTCGGATTCGTCCAAATTACTTTGCTGAATGCCCGCACTAAGTCCAAAGGAGAGTTGATTTAGGCTTCTAAAATCCCCGCCCAATCTTAAATGATGTGCATAGGTAAGTTTAAATCCCGTTTGGGAATGATAACCGTTGGCGTCATTAAAAACGGTTGCACCAAAGCCACTACTACTTTCACCAACCCTAAAATGTGCGTTTAAGGTCTGCATATTGGGGGCCTCATCCACACTAAACCATTGTTTTCTAATTGTTGCCCTAATTTTCCCGCCTTCACCTATACCGGCCATAGATGGGTATACCAAATAGTAGTTATCCGCTAAATAATCGAAATAGACAGGAACGCCTTCTTGAGCAATGGACTGATAGCCAATCGCAAAAAACGAAAGTAAAATCAATAAATGTTGTTTCATTTAAGATGAGGGGTGCGTTAATAACATCGTCCAAATATAAAATATAACGGTTGAAATACTACATTATTATATATGCCATAACTTAGAAAAACCTTCGTACTTTTGTGAAAAATATTTAAATGGAGGAGTTTATAATTACCGTGGTGCCCACGAAGAATCCGGCGATACTGAAATTTGAAACTAATCATTTCATAACAAAGAACAATAATTACGAATTCAAAAACATAGACGAAGCTAAAATTTCGCCTTTGGCCCAGCAGTTATTTTATCTGCCGTTTATAAAAACGGTGTATATCTCGGGTAACTTTATTGGATTGGAACGTTATGACATTGTGGAATGGGACGATGTTAAGGATAGTGTGGCGCAACAGTTGGTAGATTATCTTAACGCTGGCGAGCCTGTTGTTAAGGAGGATGAAAATCAAAAGAAGGTGGCGGTAACGGTTTATGCCGAAGTGACACCCAATCCGTCCGTGATGAAATTTGTGACCAATAAAAGAATTGTACCAACAACTTTTGAGTTCAAGAACATAGATGAGGCCAAAGATTCAGAATTGGCCAAACAATTATTTATGCTGCCTTTCGTAAAAGAAGTGTTTTTTGATGTAAACTATGTTTCCATAAACAAGTACGATGTAGCGGAATGGGACGATATTACTTTGGAACTTCGTGAGAAAATCAGGGATTTTATTGCTGATGGCAAGGAAGTGGTTTCGGCCAAGAGTCTTCAAAAACAAAAAACAACGGCCCCGGAAGCCCAATTGGAGGATGCCAATTTAGACGATATATCCAAGCAGATCATTGATATTTTGGAAGAGTATGTAAAACCAGCCGTAGCTAGTGATGGTGGCAATATTCTTTTTAAATCCTACGAAGGGGACACAAAAACGGTCAACGTTATTTTGCAGGGGGCCTGTAGTGGCTGCCCCTCATCCACCTATACCTTAAAAAATGGAATTGAAACGATGCTCAAAAATATGATGGGCGATATGGTAAATGAAGTGGTAGCCTTAAACGGTTGATTTTCAATAACAATAGCACCCTTTCTAGCTTTTATTTGTTAACTTTAAGAGAATCTAAAACTATATATTATGGCTATCTTAAAAGTTATCGAAGTACTGGCAAATTCCAACAAAGGGTGGGAGGATGCTGCTAAAAACGCTGTGGAACAAGCTTCCAAAACCGTTAAGAATATTCGTTCCGTGTATATCAAAGAACAAAGCGCAACGGTTAAGGACGGAAAACTAATCGATTATCGCGTAAATGTTAAGATCACTTTTGAAGTGAATTAATATTATTCGCATTTCAATCAATAAGCGCCGATAAAAGGCGCTTTTTTTGTAGTATATTTTTCTAACCCCATCAAAACTGTAGACTCCAACAGTATTTGTCAGCAAGATTAACAATTGTTTAGTGTTTGGAATTTGACAAGGAAATGGATTTTTTATTGTTTTGCAAAAAATTAAAATTACATGAATATATTGAACGACTACGAGGACAACATTACTAAAGCCCAGGAATGGGCATGGGAAATTTTGCCCGGATTGGTCACCTCCCTGGTTACAGCCGCACTTATTTTTGTAGTAGGCCTTTGGATTATAAGGTTAATCAACAGAATGGTCAAGAAATTTTTTAGGAAGGCCGAATACGACCCTTCCTTAGAATCGTTCATGATGAGTTTTATCAGTATCGGCCTTAAAATAATGCTATTTGTACTGGTAATCACCCAACTAGGGGTGCAATCCTCCTCTTTGGTAGCCATTATTGGTGCCGCCGGTCTGGCCATTGGCTTGGCCCTACAGGGTTCCTTGGCCAATTTTGCAGGTGGAGTACTTATCTTGGTATTTAAACCATTTAAGGTAGGTGATTTTATCTCGGCCCAAGGTGTAGATGGCACGGTTAAGGAAATTACCATTTTTACAACAAAAATAAGCACCTTTGGAAATCAGATCGCTATTGTTCCCAATGGCCAATTATCCAACAATAACATTATTAACTACAATGCCCAAAATACCCGTAGGGATAAAATAGCCGTAGGTATAGGATACAATTCCAATATTAAGCAGGCAAAGGATATATTGTTACAGATATGTGCCGAGAATGAGAACATTCTTAAGGATCCGGCCCCAGAAGTATACGTGGCCGAATTGGGAGATAGCTCCGTAAATCTTTCCTTGCGCTTTTGGGCCAAAAACGAAGTTTTCTGGGCGGCCCACTTCCATGTTATGGAAGAGCTAAAGAATAGGTTTGACGCCGCAGGAATAGAAATTCCATTCCCACAAAGGGTTATCCATCAACCCCAAGCCTAAGATTTTTTGGTGGGCAACATAAAGTCCTTTAAGTAATATGGTTCAAAGTAAGCGACATTCTCAAAATCGTTTGCTTTGAACTTTTTGTAGGACAATTCTCCCATCTCCTTAGCTGTAGGCAATGCCGTAAGGAAACTAAAATTTGGATGATCCAGCAGTTCCTGGCATTTTTCAGCGCCATCCCCAATTAGCAAAACGCTGCCTTTTTGTGCATACTCCTGGAAGCTATCCTTGTTTATAATTTCTGCCTTGGTCTCCCTAAAACGATTCCCCTGCGCGTCAAAAATTGCCGAGTATACTTCCATTCTCCTAGCGTCCAAAACCGGAATTATAAAATCGTAGTTTTTTTCATGTCCCTGCATTGCCAAACTTTCCAATGTGGAAACAGATATCAGCGGGAGATCTAAGGAAAAACAAAGTCCCTTGGCTGCCGAAACCCCTATACGCAGACCGGTATAGGACCCTGGGCCCTTACTCACGGCCACAGCGGATATGTCCTTAAAAGTTAAGGAAGCCCCTTTCAAAGCTTCCTCTATAAAAATGTGCAACTGTTCCGAATGCGAATAGTTTGGACTATTATCTTCCCTTAAGGAAATTATTTCCCCATTCCTTGCAATACTCACGGAACAATTCGTGGTTGCGGTCTCTAAATTTAATATCATAGTCATAATAGACCGCAAATATAGCTTAATCCAATGTTATAGGTAAACCAAAGTAAAATTCCAGAACCTTTAATCTAAATATATAGTCATATTTTGTTCTTATTAATTCGGCCTCCGCGTTATCTACCCTGGATTGTGACTGACTAAAATCGAAGGCATTCATTAGGCCAACATCGAATCTTTCTTTGGAATAATTATAGGCCAACCGGCGTGCATCCAAGGTTTTTTGGGCAGCTTCATAGGCTTTGGAAAAACTCTTAACATCTACATAGGCCTGATTGATATTGGATTCCAAATCCAATTTATCCTGTTCCAACTGCAAACGTGACCTGTCTACCCCAATTTTGGCCCTTTTAATATTATTATTAACGCTAAACCCATTAAACACCGGAATATTCAACTGCAGGCCGTAGGCAATACCATCTGTTAAATACAACTGGTCTGTAAAAGCGATCCTATCAAAGGTTAAAGGATCCCTAAACTCACTTGAATAACGTGTACCATAATTAAAGAAAGCCCCTAAAGTTGGGTAAACCGCCCCTTTGGCAATTTGCAAGTCCTTTTGTGCCAACTCCACGTTGGACATGGAGAATTTAATATCATTCCTAAAAGTAAGGGCCTTGTCGAAAATAGTTTTGGGAGAATTGTCCAATATGTTGGAGGGAGGAATATCGAATTCCTCATCGGCAATATCAAAATTTTCGTAGTCCCTGATTTGAAGGAGTTGTGCCAAGCTTATCCTGGAGATCAACACTTGATTCTCTCCATTTACAATTTGCTGCTCCTGATTGGCCGCAGTAGCCTCTATTTCCAATAAATCGCCACTAGGAACTACCCCAGCTTCCACCAATTCCTTGGTCCTTACCAGATCCTGTTCCGTTACGGCATATTGTGCCCTAAAAACCTTAAGCGACTCCTTATTGGACAAAACCTGTAGATAGGCATTGGCCACCGCAAGCATAATATCGTCCTTTAAGTCATCCAATCTATACTGATTTGCCAAGGCGTTCAATTTTGCCCTGTTCAACCTATGGATATTCCTGAGTCCGTCAAATAAATTTACCGAGGAACTGAAGCCCCCTGATGCCGTTGTTACGGTACCCGTAACCTGTTGGTTCCTGGATTGATCCAGAACGAGCCCCGAATTACCTGAGAGACTGGCATTTGCATTAAAATTGGGCAACATATCACCTATGGCATCGGACTTATCTATTTTGGCATTTTCAAGATCGAGTTCAAACTGCTCTATGGTCAAGTTGTTCTCCACGGCATAATAGACACATTCTTCCAAGGTCCATTTTTTTTCTTGGGCAGAAAGCAGGCCACAACAGAAAATAAACAACCCTATAATTATTCTAATTCTCATGTTTTGATTGTTTTTTGATTGATTTTTTGATTGATATTCCCCTTAATTTTCTTCCCCTTCTTCACCATCCTCTTCGGTACCTTTCTTGATAGGTTCAGTTTTATTCCAAACCTTCACCCTATCATCTTCGGTAATGCCCGAAACTATTTCCACATTTACCCCATCCGAAATTCCTATCTCTACATTCTTTCTTTCAAACTTTTGCTCTTCCAGAGTACCTACGGCAACTTCAACAAAAGGTTTATCCGTTATTTTGTCAAATTGCAAAAGTGCCTCTGGTATCACCATTACGCTATCTTTCTTTTCCAGCACCAGGGAGGCATTGGCACTATATCCCGCACGGATCAAAAAGTCGTCCTCCACGGTTACATCGCCCTCTATCTTAAACTGTACGGCTCCGGATTCCTCCACACCCTTAGGGGCAATAAACCTAAGCTTGGCATCAAACTTTTTGTCGTTAATGGCACCCAAACTAATCTCTAGGGGCATTCCCAACTCCAATTTTCCTACCTCGCCCTCATCCACTTTCCCTTCAAAAATCATGATGCTCAAATCGGCTATTGTGGCTATAGTGGTACCATCATTAAAATTGTTACTCTGAATTACCTGATCTCCTTCCTTAACGGGAATCTCAAGGACGGTCCCGGAAACAGTGGCCCGAATATTAGTATTGGCAGTGGCACTGCCACCAGCCGACCCATCACGGATAATCTGGTAATCCGACCTTGCATTGTCTAGCTCCAATTTTGCCTGATCATATCGCAACTGTTGTGTATTAAAATCCTGGGAAGAGATAACTCCCTTATCAAATATGGCTTTGTTCCGGTCATATTCAACCTTGGTATTGTTCAATGCTATTTCTGCATTTTTTACCCGACCCCTTGCCTGGTTCAAGGATTGTTCATTGGGAACCACCTTGATTTTTGCAATTAGATCGCCGGCATTTACCTTGACCCCCTCTTGCAAAAAGATTTCATCTATAATTCCCGAAATCTGAGGTTTTATCTCAACCTCATCTTCCGGCACTACCTTTCCCGTTGCCACAGATTTCTTCTGAATATTGGCTATAAATGGATTTTTTGTCTCGTAGGTAATGGCCGATTTGCTATTGGACTTTATAAAAAAGGCAGCCGCCCAAAGAGCTCCCAGAACCAAAATCCCTATTAGCACATATTTTACAATCTTGTTCATTTTACTTAATATTTGTTAGTATTGGTTTGTTTTATTCTTCTCTTAATGCATCTATAGGTTTTATACTTACGGCACGTTGGGCGGGTATCAACCCTATCAAAGTACCTAGGACCACCATTATTGCCAAGGCGCCCAAAACATAGGGAATGGGCACAGTTGGATTGGAATAGGGGAAATCAATGTCCTTGGTCAACTTATTGATCAGACTCAGTACCCCGGCCCCAAGAATTATTCCCATAATTCCGGCAAGCATGGTTAGAAACACCGATTCTAGGATAATAAGCGACCTCACTTCCTTGGGCGTGGCGCCCAAGGCCCGCCTTACTCCCAATTCTTTGGTTCTTTCCTTGACCGAGATCAACAAAATATTCCCGATACCTATAACCCCCGCTAAAATAGTGGCAATTCCGACCACCAAGGACATAAAGGTCAGACCCTTGGCAAAGCCAACAATTCTATTGAATATTTCCCCTAGGTTAAACGAACCAATGGCACGCTCATCCCTGGGGTTTACGTTGTGAATACTCTTAAGCACCGCCTTTACGTTTTCCTCCACCTTTATTACATCGGCATCATCATAGGCTGCGATAGCGAACCATCCCACATTTTCACCTGTATTGTATAATTTTTTGAAGGTCGTAAAGGGTATATAAATATCTGAATCACTTTCAAATCCACCTCCCGGCGTATACTTGTGCACTCCAACCACCTGGAAAAACACATTGTCTATTCTAACATATCCCCCAATAGGATTCTCATCACTTTCAAACAACTCCTTTTGGGTGCGCTCCCCAATGACACAGACTTTTCTGGCACCCTCTATGTCCTCATCATTTATAAATCTGCCTCCGTCATAAATTTTCTTAGTAGCGATTTTTGTAGAAATGGGGTAATCGCCATAAACCGCATAATTCCCGGACTTACCGCTTCTGATAGTCTGGGCCGGGCTACCCCCAAAAATACCCTTTACATTTCTTGGAGCAATATATTGAATCTCGGGGATCCTATTTTTCAACAAGACCCCATCACTTAACTTAAGCTGTAACTGTCTTCCTGTTTTAAACCCTTTATAGGGCATGCTGGTGCTCTGTGCCCAAGTGAACATACTGTTCATGGCCACATTTTGAAACTGTTTTTCAAACCCATTGTCCAAGCCTTTGGCGGCCCCAGACAATACGATATAAATCAAAATGCCCCATAATACTCCAATGACGGTAATAATGGTCCTGGTCCTATTCTTACCAATAGAACCAAAAATCTCCTGCCATGTATTGCTGTCAAATAAAAATCGCATATTATTCGTCTCTTAAGGCTTCTATTGGTTTTATATCCGCTGCCCTCTTGGCCGGAATATACCCTGCAATGGCACCAAACAGTATCAATACCAAAGTTGCACTAATCGCCATTGTAATATCTATATAGGGATTGGTTATGAAGTAGTCCTTCAATTTTTCACCCAATGAATTCAAAATAAAAACACCCAAAAGCATCCCAAAGAATCCTGAAATGGTAGTAATAAAAACCGATTCCAATAGGATAGAACCTATGACCGACTTGGGCGTGGCGCCGAGGGCTTTCCTAATCCCAAGTTCCTTGGTGCGTTCCTTGACCACAAAAACCATAATATTGCTGATCCCTATTATGCCCGCTATTATGGTTCCAAAGGCCACAAAGGCCACTATAATCTGCAGGACCCTTGCAAATTGCTGGTTTTGCTTCAATTGGTCCGCCACGTTCCTAATAAAGACTCCGTTCTGGTCATCCGGACTTATATATTTCTTTTCCTTAAAAAAACGATTCAGGCTCAAATCAAGAGCCATGGCCCCGGCGTAACCTATCTCTGGTTTAAAGGCCACAATTATCTGGTCTACTTTATCATTATTTTTCTCAATGAGCTGTCTCGTTGTATAGGGCATATAGATTAAACGTTCCTCATTATCCCCTCCGTCATCCTGAAAAACTCCGATGACCATAAAGGCACTCCCTGCCACATCTATGTATTCGCCTAGGGAATTTTTATTACCAAATAGATCATTTTCTACCAGCCTACCGATGACAACATATTTGGTTTTATTCTTAATATCTTCTTCATTTATATAACGCCCTTTCATCATAATGGTCTTTTCGGCATATTGATGTGCCGGTCCGACTGCCCTAGTAGTATAGTTATTGGATTCATTCTTGTATTTGACCAAACCCCCTCTGGAAATTCTTGGGGTGCTATATTCAACGAACATGGAAAAATTTTTGTTGATGTCCGCCAAATCACTATTATCAAACTCAATACTCCTGTTGGATTTATAGCCTTTATATGGTATTGTGGTCCTCCCTGGGAATACATAAAGTACATTGGTGGCATCATCCCCAAAAAACTCATTGAAGGTGTTCACCAGGCCATTTCCCATTCCAAATAGAACAACGAAAATGAGAATGCCCAAGGCCACGGTAAACCCGGAGAGAAAGGTCCTGAGTTTATTCTTGTGAATAGTTTCAAATATTTCCTTCCAATTATCCCTACTAAACATATTGGGAGGCCCTAACCTGGGTTATTTTTTTATCTTCAACAATAACCCCATCCTTTAAATGTACAATTCTCTTGCACATGTCCGCAATATCAGGCTCATGCGTAACTATCAGTATAGTGTTGCCGGCATCGTTTATTTTTTGAATAAGGTCCATGACCTCGTATGAAGTTGTACTGTCCAAGGCACCCGTAGGCTCATCTGCCAACAATACTTTGGGTTCGGCCGCCATGGCCCGTGCAATGGCTACCCTTTGCTTTTGTCCACCGGACAATTCACTTGGCAAATGGTCCGCCCATTCCCGTAAACCCACTTGTTCCAAGTACTTCAAGGCCTTTTCCTGTCTTTCCTTTCTGCCCACTTTTTGGTAATAAAGGGGAAGTGCCACATTTTCCATGGCGCTTTTGTAATTGATCAAATTAAAGGACTGGAAAACAAAACCCAAAAACTTGTTCCTGTATT
This sequence comes from Arenibacter palladensis, assembly GCF_900129275.1. GTDB lineage: Bacteria > Bacteroidota > Bacteroidia > Flavobacteriales > Flavobacteriaceae > Arenibacter > Arenibacter palladensis. Next base: position 16,396 of record NZ_FQUX01000005.1, read on the forward strand.
GTGCGGCTTTGGTCTCATTTAGGTCTTTAATAGGCACCCCGTCCAAGGTGTAGGATCCTTCATCCAATACGTCCAACATACCAAGTATATTAAGCAGGGTGGACTTACCAGAACCAGAAGACCCCATTATGGCCACAAGCTCCCCTTCCTCAACAGAAAAATTAATACCTTTTAACACATGTAGGGAATTGCTTCCCATTTTATAGGATTTATGAAGATCTTTAATTTCTATCATGATTTAATGGATTAGGTGAGCATGTATGAAAATACGAATATAAGACCTACTATCACTAGAGTCGTTACAATAGTCCGTGTTAAAGCTTTGTTAAAAAAGCCTAGGCCCCAACCGTTGCAGGTTTTATTTCGTTCCATACTTTTATTTCATCGTCTGGTTTTATTCCCTGTAGAATTTGGATATAGATTCCATCACTTACCCCCAATTGAATTTCCCTACGTTCAAATTTTTGACTCCCTGTAGCAATTTCCACAAAGGGTTTTTTGGTATCCGGATCAAATTGGATCAAGGCTTCCTTCACCGCCAGAACACTATCTGCCTTGGCCAATATAATTGAAGCATTGGCACTCAGGCCTGCCCTTATAAAAACCGAATCCCGCTTCTTCAAGGTACCTTTTATCTCGAACTGTATGGCTCCGTTTTCCACTTTCCCCTTGGGTGCTATATAATCCAGGACAGCATCGAACACCTTGTTCTCTATGGCCCCCACGGTAATTTCCAAAGGTAGATCCTCCTTAATTTTACCTACTTCCGATTCGTCTACCTTGCCTTCAAAAATCATCTTATCTACATCAGCAATGGCTGCAATGGTAGTACCTTCATTAAAATTATTGGATTCTATAACCTGATTACCAACTTCCACCGGCACTTCCAGCACCATTCCGCTCACCGTTGCACGTATCAGGGTATTTGCCTCGTTCCCATAACCTTTGGTTGTTCCGGTCTTAACGATATCGAAGCGTTTGTTGGCCGCAACATAGGATTGCTTGGCCTGGTCATAGGCAACTTCCGCCTTTTCCAGATCCACTCTGGAAATTACCCCTTTATCGAACAAGGTTTTTTGCCTTTCCAAGTTACGCTTTTGGTCATCCAGGGAAATCTTGGCCTCTTCTATGGTATTCTTGGCCTCGTTTAATGAAGATAGATTGGGTACCACCTTTATCTTGGCGATAAGATCACCCGATTTAACATAATCTCCCCCTTCAACAAAAACCTCCTCTATAACGCCTGAAATATTTGGTTTGATCAACACCTCTTCCAAAGGCAGTATACTGCCCGTAGCCACAGTTTTCTTTATTATGGTCTGTGTGGAAGGCTTTTCCGTTGCATATACCACCGGATCTTCGGCATTCTTTTTATATAGGTAATACAAGGCGCCGGCACAACTAAAAACGATAAATATTAAAATTATAACGGTAATCGACTTTTTCATGTTTTTGATTTTTTTTGATTGATTGATTCCTACTTATGTTGTTTTTCTTAGTTTAAAATTTTACAGCTTAGTCACAATGATACGGCTACTCCATTCTCAGCGCCTCTATTGGTTTAATTTTTATAGCACTCTGTGCAGGTATGAACCCCGCCAATAGCCCCGATACCATCAAAATAATCAAGGCCAGCAGTACCACCCCCAAACCCACACTGGGATTAATGAACATTTCAATTGGCCCATTACTCGCTAGAAAATAATTAATAAGATAAATGACAAAGGCCCCAAAACTAATTCCGGCCATCCCGGATATGATGGTCAAAAAAATAGATTCCATAATAATTTGAAGCTTAATAGACCATGGGTTTTCACCCAAAGCACGTCTAATCCCAATTTCCTTGGTCCGTTCCTTGACCACTATCAACATAATATTGCTCACCCCAATAACACCAGACAACAATACCAGAACACCAACAAAATAGGCTATCCAACGCATGGCCTTAAACAGTCCCAACACTCTGTTGAACTCCTCAAATAGATCAAAATGCCCAACAGCACGAAGATCTTGGGGATGAATTTTTTGATTTTCCCGCACTACCGTAAATATTTGCTCCTTTAGTTGGGTAATTGAAGAGTCATCATTGGCGGTAATGGCCATCCAACCCACTTTATCGGCCTGGTTGAAAGCCTGGGAAAAGGAAGTAAAGGGTATAAAAATTTCCTTTTGGATCTCCTCGGCATTTCCATCATTGGAATTCTTCCTATAGGTTCCAACAACCATAAAATTCACTCCTTGGATCTTAATATAGGTACCTATAGCCTCTTCCCCCACATCATATAAACTGGCACGCACCCCCTCACCAATTACCGCTACCTTTCTTTTTCCATCAATATCCAATTGATTTATAAATCTGCCGGAAGTGATGCTCATGGGATCTTGATTAATAATATCCGGATAATCCCCATAGACATTAAATGCCCCCGTTTTTATTCCCCGCACCACATTATTGGTTCCATTAAATCCTCCCAATTGATTTCTTGGGGACACAAACCTTAGATCCGGCACTTTTTGCCTTATAGCATCTACGTCCCCCAATTTAAAAGTAAAACGCCTCCCCTTTGGCAAGCCTTTATACGCCATTGAGGTTCCTTGGGTCCACATGAACATAGTATTGGTTGCAATATCACCAAAATTGGACCGTATGCCGTTCTCCAATCCCTTCCCTGCTGCTAGCAGAACAATCAATATCAATATTCCCCAAAAAACCCCAAATGCGGTTAAAATGGTCCTGAACCAGTTACCGGTCAGTACTTCCAGAATTTCTTTCCATCGGTCCTTATTGAACATATCTATTGGTTATATATAAACAATGGTCCTATTCATCCCTCAAAGCTTCAATTGGCCTAATAGTAGCAGCCCGCCAAGCAGGAAAAAAGCCCGCCAAGGCCCCTGCTATTATCAACAAACAAACTGTACTAAGTGCCACCTTGAAATTAATGGAAGGATTAAGGACATAATCTATCTGAAGGTTTGGACCCACAAATTCCAACAACCCCATGCTAAATATTAGTCCGGCCAATCCGGCAACACTGGTAACAAAGATTGCCTCATGCAATATCATGCCCACAATGGCCCTTGGCCGTGCGCCCAAAGCCTTCCTTACCCCAATCTCCCGGGTTCTTTCCTTTACTATAATCATCATAATGTTGCTAACGCCTACCACACCTGCCACAATAGTGCATATACCAACGAACCAGAAGAAAAATTTAATCCCTCCGGTTAAATTTTGAAATCGCTTTACCGCTTCCAGCGTATTAAAAGTATTGACGGCACTGGGGTCAGTTGGCGCCACCATATGGGCCTCCTTGAGATAGGTTTTGATATCTTCGGTCAATTTCACGGACTTTGCAACCGTTTCATCCAAACTTGCGGAGGGCTTTAAGGTATAGAACAGCATATTTAGATTATCGCTTCCATTAAAAACACGCTGAGCAGTACTTATAGGGATAAACAACCTATCCTCTTCCCTATCGCCTCCCTTATCCCCATAAACCCCAATGATCTGAAAATTAATCCCTGAAAGCTTCAAAAACGCACCAATGGGATTTTCTTCCCCTTTAAGCAGTTCCCGTTTAATTTTATTACTGATCACCACCACCTTGGCAACGTTTTCCTCATCCCCGTAATTTAAATACCGCCCCTCGGAAATAAATTGATTTTCAATATTCTGAAACAAAGGGGATACTCCCTGTACGGAATAGGAGCCGGATTCCGTATTATAATCTACGGTTACATTTCTTACCCTAAAGAATGGGGATCTATTTTCGAGGTCTTCACCAAATTTAGAATTGATGGCTTGGTAATTATTATTTCTTAGTTGTATGGGCCTACCTGGGTTTAGGCCCATATATTCCTGTGTGGTAACCTGTGTCCATACCCCTATCCTATTGCTGGCATCCGCTTCAAATTCTTTGGCAATACCATTTTGCATGCCCTGACCAAATGCCAATAAAACCACCAAAATAAATATACCAGAAGCAACGGAAACGCCGGTAAGAATGGTACGGAGTTTATTTTTCCGTATAGCATCGAAAATTTCCTGCCATCTCTCAATATCAAACATAGGTCCAATAGTGTTTATTGAATAAGACCTTTGTGAAATGAAATTGTTACAGGTGTAACTCTAAATAAATGTTAAAATTGAACCAATTTTAAGATTTCATCTTCCTGTAGATAAAGAAAAATAAACCGGCCACCAACAGATAGGGAACGGCCATAAGATATACAATGCCATTGTTGATGCCTTTTGCAGCAGCTTCACTCCCTTCACTTTCCAACACAGCCCTACACATGGCGCATTGGGCTTCGGCCAATTCCGGAACCAATAAAAACACCAAAGTTAAAAGCAATACGGTATATCGTACTTTTATGGTATTTCTTGAATACAATATTGACCTTTTAGTGCACATAATAGGGAGATATCATTAAATAGACTACAACCCCGGTAATGGCCACATACAACCATAGGGGAAAGGTAATTTTTGCAAGTTTCCTGTGCGCATCATAATTCTTAAGGTATGCCTTTGCATAGGTGCGCAATACCAATGGTATAATTGCAATGGAAAGAATGATATGGGTTATCAAAATAAAGAAGTAGAGATACCTAACAATTCCCTCTCCGCCAAAGGAGGTAGAATCCGAGGTCATGTGATAGGCCACATACATCACTAGAAATGCCAGGGAAAGAACAATGCAACCAGTCATTAATTTCCGGTGCAGTTCCAACTTCCCATTCTTAACGGCAAGAACGGCAAGAATCAATAAAACGGCTGTTAAACCATTTATGGAAGCATATATAGGCGGTAAAAAACCAAGAGGCTCCACATTGGGTAATTTAACTCCAAAGAGCAATGCCACTACAAGCGGTATAACAATGGATACCAGGTTAATAATTTTATTGAATTTCTTTTCTTTTAAAGCAACTGCATCCATTATTCTCCCAATAATTTTTTAATGTCTTCTTTTAGGATTGATATTTGTTCCTCTTCCCCATGATCATTTTCACCTTCCTGTTCACTAATGGTCCCCCTGTAATACACAATTGGATTTCCAAACTTGTCCACTCGGGAACGTATAAAACCGTTTTTATCTACCAATGCAAATAGACCCGAATGTTCAAACCCGCCTTCTGCCTCTGGAACTTCAGCGGCAAAAATACTAAATCCGGTATTGGCCAAGGTATAAATATCGTTTATATTCCCCGTCAACAAATGCCAGTCCATGTTTGTTATGCCGTAATCCTGAGCGTATTCCTTCAATACCCCAGGCGTATCATATTCTGGGTTTATGGTAAACGAAGCCACTCCAAAATTTTCAAAATTTTTGAATTCATTTTGAATCTGAACCAAATTTTTGTTCATGATGGGGCAAATTGTGGGGCAGGTAGTAAAAAAGAATTCCACCAGATACACCTTGCCCTTATAATCGTCATTGGTAATCAATAGACTGTCTTGATCTACAAAAGCAAAGGGCGGTACCTTACGTCTCTCACCGTTCATTTCAACATATGCCAGCTTATCATTGGCATCCTTTAGGTTTAACCTATCATTTTGTGTAATGGAACCCCCTTTCACCCGATCAACAATTTTTGGGACAAAAATGATTCCAAAAACTAGGATTACCAGTGAAACCCAAACATATGTATAATTATTCTTTTGCATTATTTTGGCCTATCTGCATTGTTCTTTTTAAGGGCCATTCGATATTCGGCCAGTATTATTTTTATATCATCCTCCATCTTATTGTTTAAATCGGCCACGGAGGAAGTGTCAAAACCATATTTGACACCCTCATCCTCATCATCGTCCCTACCCCTAAGTACCCTATTCTTATCCACTATGAACACATAGGGAGTACTCAAGTTCCCATCTAGGCTAAGGTTTGTCTTTAAACTCCTAAAAATTCGATTAATATCATCCTCATCCCCGTAAACGAAATTCCATTTACCAATATCTGCCAACTGCTCCAGCTCCTTTTTCAATTCTTCAACATCCTGCTCCGTACCTTTCGGCATTACCATAACAAATTGAAAATCGTTAAACTCGTTAAAGCGCTTGTATATCTTCTGGTTTAAATTAAAGGCGTTACCTTTTTTGTTATCCACGTCCTTCCCCAGAAATCCCAATACGGTAATTTTACCTTCCAAGGATACATCGTTGGTGGCAAAATCAATTTCAGAGACATTCTCCGTTAAAGTTGCCAATCTGCCAAAGTTCGTGATACCCGAGGCAAAAAATAGATATATCACTATTGGCAGTATAAATAAGGTGACGAGTACTAATGTTTTCTTCATCTAATAGCTATTAGTTTCCAACATTACAGTTTTAACGAAAAAAACATTCCTTCGCTGTAAAATCGGTGTAAACCGAATAAGTACAAAAATAAAAAAGACGGTTGTTATACCGTCTTTTTAAGCTGTTAATTATTCGTTAGAAATTCCACTTAACGAAGCCATCGCTATACACGTGGTATATATAATCCGCTTCAAAGAGAAGAATAAAAATAAGATAGGCAACAAGGAATATAGGGGTCCATACAATAGCTCTTCTTAAAGAACTCTTTTCATCCCTAAGGTGCATGAAATCCCACGCAATATAATAAGCCTTAACCAAGGTTAGTATGATAAATATCCAGTTCAAGACTTTCATCCCAAGGAAGTAGGAATGAGTCAAGGCCGCAGGTTTTAAAATCCCCAATGCCACTTCAACTATGGTGACCAAAGTAAGGAATATAAGTACTCCCCATATTTTTTGGGTATTGGACTTAAATTTCAACAGACCTCTAAATATTTCGAGTTTATGTTCGTGTGCCATTTCTAATGCTATTTTTTAAAGTATTCTTTTAATTGTATATGTTATTTTTCCTGTAGTTATACCAAGTAGAAGAAGGTAAATACAAATACCCATACCAAATCCACAAAGTGCCAGTATAGCCCTACTTTTTCCACCATTTCATAATGTCCCCTGCGCTCATAAGTACCAAGAATAACATTAAAAAAGATAATGCAGTTGATTACCACACCGGAAAACACGTGAAAACCGTGAAAACCTGTGATAAAGAAAAAGAAATCGGCAAACAACCTACTACCGTACTCATTCCGTACCAAATTGGCCCCTTCCACTACAAGTGTTGCATCATTCAATTTCTTCAAAGTTTCATCCCGAGTCAAAACTGTCTTATGGCCATCCTCGTTGATGGTCTCTGTACGAATTAAAACATTGGGATTTGATTTCACCCCTTCAACCACCTCATTCAAGGAGTAGCTAGGCAACGCATCGCCTTTGTAGTACCAAATTCCGTTCTTCCTTTCATGATCGACCCTTTCTTCCTCCAAAGTCGCTGCAAAATCCCTTAATGCCAGGCGATCACCTGAATCGGCACTAACAAATTGCAAAACCCTACCGCCTTTAGTTTCCAAAGCTCCAAAATCGCCTTTTATAAAAGTGGCCCATTCCCAAGCCTGTGAACCTACGAAGATAGCACCACCAATAATGGTAAGAAACATAAACCAGATGACTTTTGTCTTTTGTAATTTATGTCCGGCATCAACGGCCAACACCATAGTTACCGAAGACATGATCAAGACGAAAGTCATGAAAGCTACGTAATACATTGGGTAATTCCCATGAAAAAAAGGAACGTGGGTAAACACCTCATCGGCAATTGGCCAAGTTTCTATGAACTTAAATCTTGAAAAACCGTAAGCGGCAAGAAAGCCAGAAAACGTTAAAGCATCGGAGACAATAAAGAACCACATCATCAACTTTCCGTAACTTGCACCTAGAGGTTGATTTCCTCCACCCCAAACGTTTTCTTCTGTACCCGTAGTAACCGTAGAATCCATATAAAAATTATAGCGTTAATAAAATTTTCACAAATTTACATTTTTTTCGGCTAAACAAAATTTTTGCCTTTTAAAAATGGCAAAAAAAACCCATTCTAAATAAGCTCACCTAGAATACCTTCTAATTACCAAAGAATTAACCCTTTTTTAGTTCACGAAATACATGAAAAGAATTAAATATACCCAAAGAATATCCAAAAAATGCCAAAACGTAGCTCCCAATTCCAAACCGAGCATTTCCTTGGAGGAATACTTATTTCGCAAGTGGTTTGCAATAACCACCAAAAGCGAAATAATCCCGGCAACCACATGAACAATATGCACGGCAGCTATTAAGAAAACATAGGACATTTTAATATTGCTCGTAGGCCCGGTAAAATAGTAACCGTTGGCTACCATCTGTGAGAATCCGTTGAATTGCAATATTATAAAGGTTATCCCTAGACCCAGGGTCAACAACAACCAGTTGGTACATTGTTTTACCTTATCTTGCTTAATGGCTTTCTTCGCCATAATATAAGTTAAACTACTTATAATTATAACTATGGTACTGCCCAAAAACGATGATGGCAAGGCCAGATCCTTGATCCAATCCTCACGGGAACTGCTTACTATATAGGCGCTGGTCCAACCCGCAAATCCCATTAGCAAGCTCACTATCCCGAACCAGAGCATCATCTTCTTAGCCCTTGCGTTTTTTTCCTTTCCCGTACCCTGCGTTAAGTCCATCCTTATTAAATAAATTTATCCATTACATATACCACTTGCATCAGTGTTATATAACTTACACTGGCCAGCATTAATTTTCTAGCGGATGCATTGTCCCTATTTTCATATAATCGAAAAGCAAAGAACAACATTACCGTACCCATTAAAAAAACTATAATAGCCGCCACAATTGATAATTGCAGCCTTCCCGTAAAACCAAATACCGGAATTATAGATATAATCATCATCCAAATGGTATACATAATTATCTGTAAAGCGGTGCCCTTATCCTTTTTACCAGTCGGAAGCATTTTAAAACCACCCTTCTTATAATCTTCATCCAACATCCAACCTAGAGCCCAAAAATGTGGAAACTGCCAAAAGAACTGAATCATAAACAAAGTCCCCGGCTCTATACCAAAATTATCGGTAGCGGCCACCCATCCCAACATAAAGGGAATAGCTCCTGGAAATGCACCTACAAACACGGCTAACGGCGTTTTAGTCTTTAAAGGCGTATAAACACTTGTGTACAAGAAAATGGAGATGGCACCAAACATGGCCGTCTTTGGATTGAGAAAATACAAGGCTACGATTCCCAAAATGGTCATTAGAACAGCAATGGCCATAGCCGTGTTCACAGACATCCTACCTGCCGGTATAGGCCTATTCTTGGTACGACTCATCAAGGCATCCAGGTCTTTTTCTATAATTTGATTATAGGCATTGGAAGCCCCTACCATACAATAGCCCCCAAAGGCTAAAAGCAGCACCGAGGAAAAACTTATTTCAACGGCACCCAGAAAATACCCTGCTATGGAAGAGAAGACCACACTTACAGCAAGCCTTGCTTTGGTAATTTCTTTAAAGTCAGCAAAATATAACGCTAAAGAGGCATTCTTCACTGAACCGACCGCCGTTTTCATTTACATTTTTTAAATGGACCGCAAAGATACACCGCATAAGATATTTTTGCAACCAAATAAACATGTTTATATAAATTAACTAAAAAGGAGTAGCAGAACCCTAAACAAATCTACGACCCCCCCCAACCTCCATAGACCATGGAGCGCTTACATTATTATGAAACAAAAAAAATCCCGAGCGTTGGCTCGGGATTTTAAATATATTTTAAATTACAACTACTGCAGTTTGAAAGTAATTGGAATACTAAACGGTACACGAACTGGTCTACCCCTTTGTTTTCCTGGAGTCATTTTTGGCAATTTACTGATAATCCTTGCAGCTTCTTCCTCCAAGTTCTTATCCGGACCTCTCATTCTTACGTTTCCGATACTACCGTCTTTTTGGATAACAAACATTACGTTAACCCTACCTTGAACTCCCATTTCCTGGGCAATTTCTGGATAGCGAAAGTTTTTTCCAATATGCTTCTGCATCATGGAGTTGAAACAATCCCTCATTTTGTTTTTTGGTTCATTTTCACAACCAGGAAAAATAGGAACATCCTCAATAACAGCAAAAGGTACATCCACATCCTCCTCAACTTCTTCCACCTCAACATCGGCTACTTCTATTACTTCCTCCTCTTGACTGGTTTCTGTAGACTCTATTACAGTCTCTTCCACTTCCTCCTCATCTTCAACAACCTCAATGATCTCAGGTGCTGCTGGTGGTGGTGGTGGTGGTGGTGTTTTGATTTGCTCGGTCATTGGAACTTCTTCGTCCAAAGTATCCTCCACATTCATGGTGTAATCAAAATTATTATCGTCGTCATAGGTCTTCCACTCAAAAGCTATATACGTCAATGCCATAACCAAAACAAGACCAATAACGAAATAAAGCCCGCTATTCCTTGTTAAATCTGCTTTCGGATTCTTTTTAAGTTGCATAATTCTTAATTTTTAATGTTCGCTAATTTATATATTTATTTTATCTGTTTAAAACTTTTTGTTAAAAAAAATACAAATAAATTCAAACAGGTCATTGGGCTCCAAAGTATCCTATTATATGTAACCAAAGGCCCTGAACGCAACTAAGTGGAAGTATCTCAATTTCCAAATATCCATTCCATTAAGAACCAGCAGGTTGCGCCTTTCTACTTAGAACACACCCCAAATTACTCAAAAAAATACTATTTCATCCACTTTAAAGAAGTTTTTCCCGAGAAAATGTATTTTACCGAAAAACTTCCGAACAATGCCCCCAAACTATTTGCCAAAACATCCAGCAAATCGGGCTCTCTATTTTTTGTGGCCACACCTTGAAGCACCTCAATAATTATACCATAAACAACTGCGTATAAAACTATTTTCACAATCGCTTTCTTCAAGGGAGTATTTCTTCGGTCCATTTCCCTAAAGGCAAAACAACCTAAAGCCGTAAATACAAAATAAAAAGAAAAATGTACCAACTTGTCAAAATGTGGAATTTCAATGGACGGCACACTATCTTCCTCAAAAGAAAATAAGCTGAGCGTTGTTATGAACACCACCCAGCTTATAAACAAGATTGTAAAAAAATATTTTTTAAGCACCTACAAGTTCTTTGTACTCCGCATCGCTAAGTAAGCCTTCTACTTCGGAAGAATCGCTAATTTTCACTTTAATGATCCAACCATCACCATAAGGATCAGTATTTACCTTTTCCGGCTCATCTTCAAGTGATTCATTAAAAGCTATAATTTCCCCGCTTAAGGGAAGAAAAAGATCGGAAACCGTCTTTACGGCCTCAACCGTTCCAAAAACCTCATCCTTGTCCAAGGTTTCGTCCAAGGTCTCCACTTCCACATAAACGATATCACCAAGTTCCCCTTGGGCAAAATCAGTAATCCCGACTATAGCGGTATCGCCTTCTATTCTGACCCATTCATGGTCTTTTGTGTACTTTAAATCTGAAGGTATATTCATTATCTAAATTTGTTAAGGCAACAAATGTAAAAGAATATCTTTTGTTAATCAAAAAACTCATTTAAACTTTTTGGTCCACTTGGAAATTAAATTCATTAACCAACAACCCCTACTTGTTTAAACTAGTTTCCAAAATTATACCTCAAGGTAAATCCAGTATTTATAGAAGTTTGGGGAAAAGCAGTGGATACTGCAAATTTGGAAAAGGAATGATCGTAAAAAAACAATGCGTTCAAACTCTTGCTCAAAGCATAATCGGCCACAAATTTTATGGACATTAAATTTTGTCCGGAAGTAATTTGATTGTTATCTATGTCCAAGTTTCTTATTATGGTGATATTATCCCTAAGGGTAACGTCCGCCTTTAGATTCAAATCCCCTTTTAAACGCTGTTGCTCACCACCTATATTGGTTACAAACTTTACATCCTTAAAACGATACCCAAGTCCAACGGTATATTCCTTGCCATTGATCTCTGTCATTAAACTATTATCAAAACTTAAGGACAATGCCCTGTCCGTTCTGATCTCGGCAAGTATACTGAGGGAGTTCTGCATTTCAAAATCCACTCTCATCAATGGGTTAAACTGATCCGTAAGCACCACGTTGTTCATAATATTGACCGGTAAAAAATCCTGGTTTTCAGAGTTTATAGGCTCCATACCCTCATTGAGCAACTGAGTACGCGTTAAATTGGTTTGAAACGAATTTATACTGTATGCCGCCCTATAGCCGTGACTAAGGGAAAAACGTTTAAATTTCTTCTTAAACCAAGGATTACGCATTAATCCGGTATATTTAATGTTCCAATTGGGAATGGGAATACTTCTAAAAGCATCCAAACTCACCTTATTGGGGTCCTTACCTGTATAAGCGGCAAAAAAAGCAGGCAGCAGAACATCTTGACTAGTCTTACCATATCTTTCTGGAAAACCGTCATCATCCACCTCACCGGTGTCATGGTTTCTTTCGGTAACAATCCTATTGGCTATTGTAATCCTATTGTCCTTAAAGGTTTGAAAACTGTCCGAACTAAATTCATCACTCTTATTAAAAACAGTACCGATCATTAAAGTGGAAATACTAAAATTACCGTAGTTGTTCCCTAGAAGGTTCACATATTCAAATGTGTCATTACCCAAATCCTCTACATTAAAAGTCTCTTGGTAACTTTCGGACATTTGTCTATCGGCCACAAGGTCTATTGTTAAATCCCTAGTAGGTTGCGCCGTTGCCGTTATATTTAACTGTTTATTGGTATTCTGAATATATTGTTGGTTAAATTCCGGGAAGGTGGTCAGCCATCCGTTTCTGGCCGCCTCATACCTAACATCGGCCTGACTACCAAAAACAAATCCTATGGTCGGCTTTGCTGTACCAATAAAACCTACAGACCTGGTATAACCTGGCAATACCTTACCACTGTTCTGACTATAGGTTACGTTGACGCGTTTTACCATGGTAAGTACATCTATAAATGCATTGTAGCCAGACCCACCAGCTTTTTTATCATTTTTGGCATCTTCATTGGATGCCGGGTTGCCCGCCTTATCCAAACGAGTTGGTTTTGCAACTGCGCCTTTGGTATCCTTCCTACCTAAACCAAGGAAATCATAGAACTTTTGCATGGTCAAGGAGGCCGTTAAATTATGTGTACTGGCATTCTGTACCGTGTTAATATCCTCTCCGGCCACTTCGTTCAATGCATCCCCTCCCCTTTGCCAGTCAAAATTACTGGTATAGGTGTATTGGGCATTAATAAAATCGAAAGCAGGAATTTTGTTCAAAGGCAATTCATAATTCAATTGCATTTCCTGGGAATGCCTATTGGGCTCCCCAAGATCGAAAAATCCGTCCCACAATCCCAAAGCCTGATCTATTTCCGAATCCGGATTACCCTCTTCCGAAAAATAATTCCTTACAATATTGTTGTTGGAAGCGGTAAGGTTTAATCGCAAGGATTTTGTTAGACTATAGTTGATGGCATATTGCCAATTGAAAAGATAATTCCTTTGCTGTAGAAAAGGTAGTTCCAACTTCTCCACCCCAGGTTCAAAAACATCCCTAAACTTTTGTTGATTAAATGATCTGTTAATATTGGATTGCAACGAAACACTGGCAGGCAGAACATTTAGATTTAATTCTTTTAGCCACTTCCAATATTTCCCGGTAAACAGGGAATCCTTCTTGGCAAATGGTTCTACGGGTAGAGGTTTAAAATTATGGTTATAAACAAAACCTGTTACCACATTCTGATCCCTTAGCTCATCGATCTCAAAATCCCTATGGTTTACTTCGTTATAGGAATAATTAAAAGTGAAGTTCTCAATGTCATAAAAATTGGCCTCCGCCTCTTCGCCCCTATCCTTTCTTACCCCAATAAAATTTATACTGGTCCTTTTGGTATAATCTTCAGCCTGCTGTCTTATTGCCTCGGCATCCTCTGGTGTTTCTGCAGCTGCAATGCGATCTTCCAATTTTAGATCGTCATAGACTGGATCAAATTCTGGGGTAATCAACTGTTCCGAAATACCATAATTAAAAGGTAATTGCAGACCCCACTTTTTTGGGAACAATTGACCAATATTCACATTGGTGACCACATCATAGGAAATGGCATCTTCACGTGCCCGTTCATTGGGCATCTGATCTATAGCCCCGAACCCAGAAGTACTTTTGCTACCAGTGGCGGATACATTGGCGAAATCTGCCATATTCATATCCATGGCAGCAATAGCGGCCCATCCCCCGTTATTATCCAATCCCGATAGGCGCAATTCATTAAACCACACCTCTCCCCTAGCCGGAAGGTCGTCATCGTTCTTAACACCCACCATCATACTCCGGATAGCTCCCAAAGACGGATTTCCACGGATACCAATACGCACTTTACCTAGTGTTCGTGGATCAAATTCATTTACCTGGACAACCTCACCATTGTCTATTTCATAATAATTGATGGTGCTAAGGGTCTGGGCAGCTATTCCGGCAGATTTTACTTTGGACAGATCATCCAAAGAAAGGTCCAGTTCATTTACATCCGGCCATATCTCGCTTTCCGAACTTGCTCCGTGAGGCGTTAGCTGTAAAGGCAATTCTATTTGATAATAATTCTGGGTAAAATCCGAACCTATCCTAATAAACCCAACCAAGGGTGTTTCGTCATTGGCATAATCCGAATCTACAATCTCTTCGGCATGCATAAACATCTTTAAGCTTTTATATTGCCTTACATCAATATCCAAATTTTTAAAGACCCCTCTGGAATCCTGAGGTTCCAAGTTCTCCACTACAAATGACAAGGATTGTTCATTCTGCCTTATAATAGTATTATTGTTGTTCAGCCTTTCACGTTGTACACCAGGAGGCAAAACATAAGGTATTGGGGTTCGTGCAGCATTTTCCTCTATGTTTACAGCATTAACATCCACCAAGGTACCATCATCGGTAGGATCCCCATCTACATCCGGTTGCAAAGATTTGGCATATGTACGCCAATCCCCGCGCACTAGGTCCAAGGTAGCAAAACGCAATACCACATTACTTGAAAACCCTGTTAGGTACATCCGCATAAAACTTATAGACCTAAAATCGCTTATACCGCCTACGGCATCCGTAAAATCGGATAAAGGTATCTTGTACTGTATCCATCGTTCGTTCAAGGTATTACCGTTGGGCAAAGACCTGGTAACCCCTTCCTTAATATCCGTTACATACTTGTCATTAACAGTAGTCCCTGGTTTAATATTAATACGGTATTCGTAATAACTATTTACCGTATTCATGGTTCCGTCCCTGTCTATATCCTCTACATCGGGCAAAGTTGTGGATCCCCTGTCCGAATTGGTCAATTGTACCGGAGAGTTCCCATCGGGGTTATTGTAGTTAAGATATCTTTCCAAAATACTACCTTCTCTGTTCAAAAAGTACTCGTAATTATCCAATGCAGGATCTTCCGCCGGACCATTATAGGTAATTCCGCCCTCAAAGGTATAAGTAGCCTCCTCTGCATCGGTTAGACCATCAAAACCAATATCCTGTAAACCTCTGTTATTCTCATCTGCGTCAAAGGCATATATCAAAGATTGGGTTGCCGGAACCTTTCCCCAATTCGTTTTATAGGTAAGATCATTGGATACGGGATCTACTGGCAAACCATTTTCATATTGCTTCCTTCCATCAGGCAAAATATCCTCGGAAATATTACCTAGGTTGATCACTAGATCCCCAGCACTTGTTGCTATACCATCCACATAGGGATCCAGTACCCAAAACTGAACGTACTCCACGTTGGACTGCTCAAAATTGGTACTGCTCAAGGATCTCATTATCCCTGCCCATTTATCCTGCGGCTGTTCCGTAGTAAAATTTGGATTTGCATTGTAGGGACCTTTCATATCAGGGTAATAAGCTATGTCCAAAGTATTTTGGGCCAAAGTCTGCCCTTGGGCAACATCCTGATTAAAAACATCCTGTATATAAATTCTTCTGGTTTCGTTTGTGGAAATATCATCATCACTCAACGCGGTAGGCCGCTGATTGGAATAAAAAATGGGATCTACGGTATACCAAGCCATTTTTGCCCTGCCAAATCCAGACTCCAAACTATTAGTCGTGGTCGTAAATTCCACGGGCGGACTCGCCATGGACCAGCCAAGAAACGAACGGATATCGATAAGCGATTGTGCTCCTTCAAAATCGTCCAAATAGGTGGTGGTTTCTCCTTCAAAATCCGCATTCTTGGGAGAACTTGGACTTAAAAAGGCAACTTCCCCACGAACAGACAAGTTGGAAGGAACATCCGTATCTATATTTGGCAATTTATTGACCAATCTGGTCAAAAATGGCACCTCAGTGGAAAAATTACTGTTGAGGCCGAATATTGTATTGTTTACTGGCTCTATTCCATAATTGGATTTCTGCGTCAAGGGTTTTTCATTCAAATTGAGCAAAGTACCTCCAAGCACAAAATTTTTGTTGAATTGATGCTCCACATTTACACCGGTAAAACGTCTGGTCTGCTGTCCAAAAACCGCATTGTTCTCCACAGAAATATTGATGGGCGTATTGGAAGCCTCCAAACTTGGGTCCAAAATCTGCACCGTTCCCGACTGATAATTTACAGTGTAATCTATGCCTTCCTGCAACTGCCTACCTCCGGCCGTAACCCTTACGGATCCCTGCGGAACATTGAATGCCCCAATAGGTATCCCATTGGTCCCCTGAGATTTATAAGTACCTTTTAGAATAAACCTATTCTTATCCGCGTCCTGTTGGGCGGCCGCCGTTGGAAGCGAGTACATATTCCTAAAGACGTACTTCTGTTGATTGGCGTTATAACCTTGATCATTGTCCACGTCATAGGTACCACCACCCAGAAGGTTAAATAAATATTCCCCAAAAGGTTCAACTTTTGTAAATATGATGCTCCCCGTTTGAGAGTTTATTGTAATGCCTTCCACATAATCGAAAAATCCATCCCCTCCGCTTTGTAGATCATTATAGGCATTTAGCCTATCCAAATTAAAAACATCCAACAATATCCTATCTTCCAACGGTTTGGGGGTAGATGGCCATCCGGAACCGACACCTGATTCTACCGGGGTAATATAATTTCTCGGAGTGGTTTCCGCATATAATATGTTCAACTTAAAATCCTCCTGACTCAATTGGTAAGCGCCAGTAGCGTATATATTCTTCATCATTAGATCCCATATAGGATCTACAACATTGGTAATATTACTTTTTAACAATTTAAGGATCAGGGTATTGTTGTTTACAGGTATTTCTGCTCCTGCCGATACCGTTGTAGCATCCACACCTCCATTGGCAAACTCTCCCACCTGATAGACTTCCCCATTATAAGTATATTGAAAGGCGACCCCCAAAACTTCATCATTGCTCAACCTTTGGTTTAGGGATATGTATCCCAATTGGGAATTAAAGGTAAAGTCCCTACCCTGCTCCAGTTTTCTGGCATTCTCCAAAATAGCATAATCAAACCCCTGATTAACGGTATACCCGGGCACATTAAAACCCGATTGAACAGTAGCTATATCGCGAATACTACTTGTAAGGGCTCCTCCAGACCCAATTTGGAGAGGATCAAAATCATTGGCACCGTTCCTCGGCAAATTACCGGCAGCGGAACTATTAAAGAATCCAGCCGGATCTCCATTGATCTGCCCTATCCTTGTCTTTTCTGGTTGTACCTCCCCCAAATCCTGGATCGCAACAACGTTTCTAATATTCACAGTTTGCTGGCTCCTATTGGTAATCCATACTTCCAACCTTGTAATCTGGACCTGGCTCCTTATATATGGATAGTTAACAAGTGCAGCATCATAATTATCCCTAAAATAATGTGCCAAGAAAAAGTGTTTATCGGCATCATAATCCTGGGCCCTAAGCTCGAAGTCGTTCACCGTACCTCCCCCTTGTGCCACTACAGTATTGCTCTGGGATCTTTGTTCCGAAAACACGGCAGTAACCCTGGTCTTCCCAAATTGCAGTTCGGTCTTTACCCCAAAAAGGCTCTGTGCCCCTGTTATTAAGGAGCTATTAAGAGGCATACTAACATTACCTACTTCGATCTTCTGAAGTATATCGTCCTCAGATGGCGTGTAGTCCAACTTGACCAAATTCTGAAAATCAAAGGTAGCTTCAGTATCATAATTGGCAGTTACCTGTAGTCGCTCCCCAATTTTTCCCAACATACTTAAGCTTATCCGTTGGTCAAAATCAAAGGAAAGATTGGTTCGGTTACGCGGGGACAGGGATGGATTGTCGTTTTTTTGCCAGATTACCCCAAGATCCATCGCCACCGATCCTTGCGGAATCACTTCAATGGTATTACCTCCAAAGACACTTTCAAAAAAGCTGTTATTTACATAGAAATTGGGAAGTAAATTTTTACGGGCCGCATCACTACCCTCCTTTTTACCGGAAAAAGCATCGATTTTCTCCTTAAAATAGGACTTCATACCCTCGCGGCGCACAAGCTCCAAATATTGGTCCGGGGTAAGGATAACGGGATAATTGATATCAAAATCCCCAACACTTACCGTGTAGATATATCTGTCCAGATTGGGGTCATAAGTATATTTTGAAACTATGCTGTCCGGGTTTTCCATTTTCAGTTTCCCCAGAGCAACACCAGTTTTTAGCGAATCCACTTCCTGCTCAATGGCATCTTCCCCTTCTACCTCCTGAGCTAGGGAAGTACCCATGGTGCCCAAGAAAATAAATAGCAGGATAGTAAGCTTAAATGATGATTTAAGATAAAATTTTGCCCCTTTTTTCAAACTTGTTATAAATTTTTAAGCGCAAATTTTATAATGTCCTCTACGCTTAGTCCAGGGTCTTGGGCAACTACTTTATCCACAACCTTTTCAGCTTGCTTGCGGACAAAACCAAGAACCTCTAATGCAGATAACGCTTCATCTTTATTTGTATTGTTTGATGGGACGGAAAGTTCATCAATATCGTAGACTTTTAAAACCTTGTCCTTTAGGTCCAGAATTACCCTCTGGGCCGTTTTGGCACCGATACCCTTTATTCCTTGGATAGTGGGCACATCTCCCGTTGCAATGGCATCCCTTATTTGTGCCGGGGACAGGGAGGACAACATGGTTCTGGCCGTACTGGATCCTATTCCGGATACGGATAAAAGCAATCTAAATATTTCCCTTTCGGACTTCTCGAAGAAGCCGAACAAAGTATGTGAATCTTCCTTTACCTGTAAATGGGTGTACAGTTGAATGCTTTCCGAATCCCCAATTTTTGAAAACGTGTGTAACGAAATATTTACAAAATATCCCACTCCGGCACATTCAATTACAATATGGGTGGGATTTTTTTCTACAAGTTTTCCTTTTAAATGGGTAATCATTGGCTATTGCTGGTTTCATGTTTCAAGGTATCTTGAAACTAGAATTATTTAAACTATTTATTTTTGTGTTCTTGCCAATTTTCGCTTCTCCCTTTCCTGGGCGTCAATAACGGCCACAGCGGTCATATTGACCATCTCGTCTACACTGGCCCCTAATTGAAGAATGTGTACGGAACGTCTTAAACCTACCATAATAGGACCAATGGAATCCGCTTGGTTGAGTTCCTTGAGGAGCTTATAGGTAATGTTGGCCGACTCCAAGTTTGGAAAAATAAGGGTATTTACCTTTTTACCGGACAATTTGGAAAAGGGGAATTTACCCTGGTGCAATTCTTTGTTCAACGCAAAGTCGATTTGCAATTCCCCATCCACTACCAGTTCAGGATTGGAGGCATGCAATATTTTTACGGCCTCCTTTACTTTGGTAGCACGTGGATGTGTAGAAGATCCAAAATTGGCATAGGACAATAGGGCCATGACCGGGTTAAAGCCAAATGTTACCGCTACATTGGCGGTCATCTTTGCAATTTCCGCGATTTCCTCGGCACTGGGATCAATATTGATGGAAGTATCGGCCAAAAACAATGGCCCCCTTTCGGTAATCATAATATTTACGGTAGACACTTTCTTAACATTGGCGGCCCTGCCTATTACCTCGAATACCGGTTTCACCACGGTTGGGTACGCCCTGGAATATCCGGAAATCATGCCATCCGCGTCTCCTTCCAATACCATCATGGCCGCAAAATAGTTGCGCTCCCGCATCTTTGCACGGGCACCGAACAGACTTACCCCACTGCGCTGCCTATTTTCAAAATATTTGGAGGCATAATGATTTCTTTTATCATTGGCTTCGTCGGCATGGGAATCTATGACGAGAATATCGGCATCGAATTCCAGTTCCTTCATCAATTCCGCAATAATTGCTTTATTCCCCAATAATATTGGCGTTGCCAACCCTTCTTCATAGGCAATTTGAGCTGCTTTTAGGACGTCCAAATGATCTGCCTCCGCGTAAACTATTTTTTTAGGGTTCATTCTGGCACGATCGTGCAGCAAACGAACTATTTTATTATCGTTCCCGGAGCGTTGCAATAGTTCCTCCCTATACTTATCCCAATCATCAATAGGCATTTTGGCCACGCCACTTTCCATGGCCGCCTTTGCCACTGCGGGTGGAATCTCAGAAATCAATCTGGGATCAAAGGGTTTTGGAATTATATAATCTCGCCCAAAGGTCAACCTTGTTTGTCCGTAGGCGATATTCACCTGTTCCGGAACTGGCTCCTTGGTAAGCTCAGCCAAAGCCTTAACCGCAGCCATTTTCATAGCCTCGTTTATCTTGGTAGCCCTAACATCCAATGCGCCCCTAAAAATAAAAGGGAATCCCAAGACGTTGTTCACTTGATTAGGATGGTCGGACCTACCCGTGGCCATGATGATATCCTTTCTAGTTTTTATGGCCAGGTTATAATCTATTTCCGGATCTGGATTGGCCATAGCAAATACTATAGGATCTTTGGCCATGGACAAGAGCATTTCCGCAGAAACGATATCTTTCACCGAAAGACCAATAAAAACATCGGCGTCTTTCATAGCCTCTTCCAAGGTATCGATCTTTCTGTCGGTAGCAAACTCCAATTTCTCTGAAGACAGGTTCTCCCTATCCCTGCGGATAACCCCTTTGCTATCCAACATTACTATATTTTTGTCCTTTGCTCCAAAGGCCTTGTACAGTCGGGTACAGGAAACAGCAGCCGCACCTGCCCCGCTTACTACTATACGGACATCACCAATTTTTTTATTGGTAAGCACTAAAGCGTTTAAAAGGGCCGCGGCCGATATAATAGCCGTTCCGTGTTGATCGTCGTGCATTACCGGAATATCCAGCTCTTCTTTTAAACGTCTTTCAATTTCGAAAGCTTCAGGAGCCTTTATGTCCTCCAAATTTATACCTCCAAATGTTGGGGCAATTATCTTAACGGTTTCTATGAACTTTTCCACATCGGTGGTGTCCAGCTCAATATCTATTCCGTCTATATCAGCGAAAATCTTAAATAAGAGGCACTTACCTTCCATCACCGGTTTTGAAGCTTCGGGACCTATATCTCCCAATCCCAGCACCGCAGTTCCATTGGATATTACGGCCACTATATTTCCTTTGGCCGTGTACTTATAAACATTATCCTTGTTCTTGGCAATTTCAAGACAGGGCTCGGCCACACCGGGCGAATAAGCAAGCCCCAGATCCCTTTGGGTTGCATAGGGCTTAGTTGGAACTATTTTTATCTTCCCAGGTTGTGGTTTGGCGTGATACACCAGTGCTTCCCTTCTTGTCTTTTGCTTGCTCATATAGTGTGGTATTAAAAAAACAAAGTTAACAGTATTCTTTAAATTATTGGGATTTAAAAAAGGATTCTATTATAGTTTTGAAAGGGGGTAGTGTATTTCAATTTACAAAACTCCCAACCACACCCAGGCCAAAAGGCCAGGAAGGCATTACTAGGGAATGGATAGTTTTGGAAAACGATAAGATCCGACAAAATATAAAACTTAATCCCTACTTCAAAAACTCAATATTCCGTTTTAAACCGGAGAATTTGGTGCGCTTCACGGCTGATTTCTGGAACACCTTCTTAAAAACATCCTCCGTAATTTCTTCCCAATCCTTTTTAGTCATAGAAAGTAATTCGGGATGGGGATGGAACAAAGGTTCGCGATGCGATTGGGAGAAGCGGTTCCAGGGGCATACATCCTGGCAAACATCACAACCAAACATCCAATCATCCATTTTTCCTTTAAATTCCGAAGGAATCTCATTTTTCAATTCAATGGTGAGGTAAGAAATACACTTGCTACCATCCACCACGTAAGGCTCTATAATGGCTTGTGTGGGACAGGAGTCGATACAGGCCGTGCAGGTACCGCAGTGATCCGTCACCCTATGGTCATACTCCAATTCCAGGTCCACTATCAATTCCGCTATAAAATAAAAAGACCCCACTTGCTGCGTCAGCAGATTACTGTGTTTTCCTATCCAACCCAATCCGCTCTTTGCTGCCCAGGCTTTATCCAGGACAGGTGCCGAATCTACAAAAGCCCTCCCGTTTACTTCTCCAATCTCTTCCGAGATAAAATTTTGAAGTTCTTTAAGCTTTGATTTAATTACATGGTGGTAATCCTGTCCGTAGGCATATTTGGAGACCTTAAAGGTGTTTTCTTCTTGGACCTCCCCCGGAAAGTAATTCAGAAGAAGGGAAATGACCGATTTTGAACCTTCTACCAGTTTAGTAGGATCTAAACGCTTATCGAAATGGTTTTCCATATACCCCATTTCCCCATGCATATTTTTGTTAAGCCACTTTTCCAGCCTAGGAGCTTCCTCCTCCAAAAATTGGGCTTTGGAAATACCACAGGACAAAAACCCGAGGCGTTTGGCTTCGGCCTTGATAAGCTGGGTATGTTTATGAATGTTCTTCAAAAAAATTATCTTTCGGTAAACAGTAAAGGTACGCTCTTTGGCTTAAGTGAAATCAAAGGATTGATCCCTATGTTTTCCAAAGTACTGGATATATTATATTTCTTCACAATTTCCGCTATGGCAATAATCATTTCATACATGGCAAAATTATTGCCCACACACATTCTGGGACCGGCCCCGAATGGATAATAATAATCCCCGTAATCCTTTTTCTCCCCTTCCTTAAATCTACCGGGGTCGAATTCCAGTGGCCTATTCCAAAAACGGCCATAGCGATGTAATTCGTATATAGACATGAGCACCATGGTGCCCTTTGGCAACGAAATATCCTCAAAGGTATCATCTTCAATGGCCACCCTATCTATTATATAAGCCGGCGGGTATAGTCTTAGCGCCTCTTCCAGACATTGCTTAACCAATTGAAGCTGCATTACTCCTTGCATCAAATCAACAGTGCTAGCCCCCAGATTTACCCTGGACACTTCCTTATAAACCTGATCTTGAATTATTGGATTTTTGGCCAACAGAAACAAGGTAAAGCTAAGAGCGTTGGCGGTGGTCTCATGACCGGCTGTAAAAAGGATCAACACTTCATCCAACAATTGCCCATCCGGCATAGGTGAACCGTCCTCATATTGCGCCTTTAGGAGCATATCCAACAAATCATCTTTTTCCAATCCAGATCTTCTCCGTTCTTCAATAATATCCAAAAGTAGCATCTTGCCTTCCTTGGCCATTTTCAAGTGCTTATCAATTTTACCACTGAGTCTATACCACCATTTTAGATAAGGCTGTCGCATTTCCTTGATCAACATGCGCTGATTGGCCTCGGTAATGTGTTGGAGTCGCGACATCCTTTCGCGAATGTCGGAACTACTAAAAAGGGATTTGGCAACAACCTGAAATGCGAGATCGCCCATGAGCGGAAAAATGTCCTTTTCCTGGCCAGGTTCCAATCGATCCAGTTCCAGAAGTATGGCCTCCCTCATGACCCCCATTAAATTTTGGAGTTTTTTCTTGTGAAATGCAGGCTGCACCATTCTTCTTTGTGTGCGCCAATGCTCACCACTGGAAGTTAAAATTCCATGACCAACGTATCTGGCCAAATCTACTGTTTGCAAAGTGGACTTTTCGTATTTCCTATGTTGTTTTTGAAGAATATGCTTTATTAGTCCCGGGCTTCTGGTAAAAAGGACTATTTCCTTGGAACTTAATTGCACTTTAAAACAATCCCCATATGCCTCAAAATTTTCATGATGAAAGGGCAAAGGATTCTTTAAAATTCTCCTAGCATTTTTTAAGACTCGAAATCTCGATACTAACTTCAAATTGATTATTTATAAGAGGTTGGGTTTTTTGCAACAGTAATCCTTGGTGATAACAGCATCAAAAAAGACCTCCTTGGATATTGCCCTTTATCCTTCCCAAGTGCCTATAAGCAAGTTCGGTAACCTCCCTACCTCTTGGAGTCCTCATGATAAATCCTTGTTGAATCAAGAAAGGTTCATAAACTTCCTCTATGGTTTCTGCACTTTCAGAGACCGCGGTAGCCAAAGTTGTAATCCCCACAGGACCTCCTTTAAACTTGTCTATAATGGTCGTCAATATCTTGTTGTCCATTTCATCCAAACCATGGGCATCAACATTTAAAGCCTTCAGTCCAAACTGTGAGATTTCAATATCGATCTTTCCATTCCCTTTTATTTGGGCAAAGTCCCTTACCCTTCTTAACAAGGCATTGCATATTCTGGGGGTACCCCTACTTCTACCGGCTATTTCAATGGCGGCCTGTTGTGTAATCGGAGTCTTTAAAATCTCAGCGCTACGTTCCACTATGGTAGATAGCAGTTCCGTGGAATAATATTGTAATCTGCTCTGAATGCCAAAACGCGCCCTCATAGGAGCAGTTAACAAACCAGAACGGGTTGTGGCCCCAATCAAAGTAAAGGGGTTTAAATTAATCTGCACCGATCGGGCATTGGGACCCGATTCTATCATTATGTCTATCTTATAATCCTCCATGGCAGAATATAAATATTCCTCCACTACCGGACTCAATCGGTGTATCTCATCAATGAACAAAACATCCCTTTCGTCCAGGTTGGTGAGTAGGCCGGCCAAATCCCCTGGTTTGTCCAGCACAGGACCCGAAGTCATTTTGATACCAACCCCCAATTCATTGGCCAGGATGTGGGCCAAAGTAGTCTTACCAAGACCTGGAGGACCATGGAACAAGGTGTGGTCTAGGGCTTCACCCCTTAAATTAGCTGCCTGAACAAATATTTTTAGGTTTTCCAATACTTGTTCCTGCCCGGTAAAATCGTCAAAGGAAATGGGGCGCAACGCCCTTTCTATATCGAATTCCTCGTTAGAAAAATTACTGGCTGTAGGATCTAGGTTCTCATTCATACTCCAACAAAGATAATGGAAATTGGAATAGTTTTTCCATCAAACCATTTTAAGGACATGGACATTCCTTCCTTTTAATTGTGATTCACTTTTTTTTGTTCAATAGAACAAGAATCCTAAATAAATTTACCTGTACCAAGACTTGAAGTATTGAACGGGAAACCCCCATAGTAAAGGGAGCCAAATTGGACTTGGCCAATATACACGCCCACAGCCATTGAAATACTGGTTTTACTAAAAAAATAATGTAAATTCATATTATGATAAAGACAACATTTCCACCCAGTATTCTGCAGTATATACCGTTCTTTTTTGTTATGTGGTCCGATGATCTTTTGACCATTTCAGAGATTGCCGTTGTAAAAAAGATAATCGACGAGGACCAAAACCTTTCCGAAAAAGACAGAAAAACATTAAACGCTTGGCTCAACACCGCACAGCCACCTTTGGATACGGAAATAAAATCTTGGCAAAGGGCCATTTCCAATTCTGGCATCAAATTGGTGGAAGGAGACAACCACCCCTTAACTTCTTTTAGCAAGAAATTAATATCACAAAATGGTTCGGAGCATATATTCAATGAGAATCTATCGGCCATTGAAATAAACCTAGGGATACAGCCCAATCATTACCATCATTTGTTCGAGGTGGAGGTGGTACAAGAAAAAACGTCCCATTTCTACGACCCTGCTGAAATAGACCAAATCCTAAAAGGTACTTACCACAGGGAAATAGATAAATTTAGGGGCATCCTAAGTAAATCCATTTTTTCTTGGGAAATAATAAAGAACAAGGAGGAGTTTAGAGAGAAGGTACTTACCCAAGTGCAGTATTTGGCCGAGGCAGGATATGGTGCCATGGCCTAC
The DNA here is from genome assembly GCF_900129275.1 of Arenibacter palladensis. Taxonomy (GTDB): domain Bacteria; phylum Bacteroidota; class Bacteroidia; order Flavobacteriales; family Flavobacteriaceae; genus Arenibacter; species Arenibacter palladensis. Next base: position 42,470 of record NZ_FQUX01000005.1, read on the forward strand.
CCGGATGCCTACGGAGGAACTGGAAATATGTCTTTATACGCCACCATTTTTGAAAACCTGATGTACGTAGACGGCAGCCTCACTGTAAAGTTTGGGGTTCAATTTGGGCTTTTTGGGGGTAGTATTCAGAAGTTGGGAACAAAAAAGCACCATGACCGTTATTTGACCGCTGTTGGGAAAGCCGAATTACTTGGATGTTTTGCCATGACCGAAACTGGGCATGGATCCAACGTAAGGGGCATAAAGACAACCGCTACCTACAACAAGGAACAGGACAATATTACCATCCATACCCCAGGAAAGAACGACAACAAGGAATATATAGGAAACGCACTGCACGGTACAATGGCCTCAGTATTTGCCCAACTCATCGTTGATGGAAAAAATCATGGGGTACATGCTATTTTAGTGCCTTTAAGGGACAGTGAAAATCGGCTTATGCCAGGCGTGCGCATTGAGGACAATGGCTACAAATTAGGGCTCAACGGTGTAGACAATGGCAAAATATGGTTCGACCAAGTTAAGGTACCACGGGAAAACCTATTGAATAAATATGGGGACATAAAACCTGATGGTACGTATTATTCCGACATAAAAAATCCAAATAAACGCTTTTTCACCATGCTCGGCACCCTGGTCGGTGGACGAATTTGCGTGGCCAAAGGGGCATTAAGCGGAGCAAAGATGGCCCTAGCCATTGCCGTGAAATACGCACTACAAAGAAGGCAATTCAATGATAACCTGAAAATCCAAGAGGATTTGATCATGGATTACCCTTCGCACCAACTAAGGCTTACCCCCGCCATTGCCAAATCTTATGTATACCAGGTAACATTGGATTCTATGATGAGCATCTATAGTGATGACAGCATAACGGACAAACGAAAAATAGAGACCCAGGTAGCTGGCTTGAAGGCAATAATAACATGGTTCGCCAACGAAACCATACAGGAATGTCGTGAAGCTTGTGGAGGAAAGGGTTACCTTTTAGAAAATAGAATTGCCGACCTAAAGGCCGATGTGGATATATTTACCACCTTTGAAGGCGACAACACCGTGCTATTGCAATTGGCCGCCAAAGGAATTATGTCCGACTTCAACACTGAATTCAACAGCGCAGGATTTTCGGCTGTATTTAAACTGTTAGGCACCCAAATAAGCGATAAGTTGGTCACCATAAATCCTATATATGCCAATAAGGTAGATAAGGAGCATTTATACAACCCTAAGTTCCATCAACATGCCTTCGACTACAGAACAAGAAGGTTAACCTATTCGGCGGCTATGCGCATTAGGAACTATATCAAGAAAGGGATCCCTACCTATCAGGCCTTCTTAAAAGTACAAACCCATTTAATAGCCTTGGGAAAAGCCTACAGTTGTGAACTGGCCTACAATACCTATTTAGAATTTACAGCAACAATTGAAGACAAGAAAAACCAGCAACTCTTTGAAAAACTTGGATGCCTCTTTGCCTTGTCCGAAATTAGGGAAGATGCCTCATGGTATTTGGAACAGGGTTATTTGGGAGGTACCAAATCCAAAGCCATACGACAGCGTGTGGAGCGTTTAAGCACCGAGTTTAGACCACATATTGAAGTTCTGGTAGATGGTTTTGGCATTCCGGATCATTGTTTAACTGCGCCAATTAGTCGTTAATTCTTGCGCCGATAAAGCTCTGAAGTATCCAGGAATTCCAATAGATTAATTTTGCTGTCACCAAATACATAGGTTTTGGACGACCCTTTGGAATTAAGGTCCACAGTGGACGTTGACAAGACTTCTGCAGAAGAGCTGCCTTCCAAATTTGCCTGGACCGAATTGGCTTCCAATCTTTTTGCCTTAAGGTCGGAATTATCCAGTAAATGAAATTGAAATATATCGGTAAAACCTTCCAAATCGGCCTTGGCATTTCGTTGCATATCCAAAACCGTACTTTCCATAACCCCAAACAATCTTAAATCCGATTTCTCGGCCAGGCGAATATTTAAGGTATCACTGTCTACCTTAAAATTGCCTCTACTATTATCGTTCATTGTAATTTCCATGGCATCGGCATCCACATCTATTTCCACTCTCGCCGAACCCCTAGTATTCACCTCTAGGAACTCGGTAGAAAACCTATTCTTAATCACAATATTTCCCTCATTGGCATTGATTAGGAACAATTCATTAAAATTGACGGTAATGTTGAGCTTCTTCTTGGAAGTTACCCTATAATAGGAACTAACGATAAGCGTTTCATTCTCCACCTTAAATTTTAGAATATCGATTAAATTATCGTCCGCTTCTATAATATATTCCCCGCTGGTGGCAGCCTGAAGGTTGATATCAAGATCATCATCTAATTGAATGGCATTAAAAGGTGCCAGGGACTCCCTCACCTCTATCACATTTCTATTGCCCTTAATTTTGGGTTTGCGTTGGGAATAGACCATACAACCAACCAATAAGGTTATAAATAAAAGTATGTGTCTCACTTCTAATGATTTATAATACATAATAGGTCTTTATCTAAAAAATCTGCGATATCCCTTGAAATTGGATCTTCACAAATTTGCAATTATTTCATATGGTGCACAACCCTTAAAGGTTCCTTAAATTACACATATGTAAATGGAAGGTACAAAAAAAGTCCATCTTAGGGATGGACTTTTAAAATTTGTTGTTTTTCTATCTTTAATGCTGTAGCTCCTCCTCGCCCTCGTAAAGCGGCATAGTTTGAGGTACATAATCCTGTCCTGGAATTATATATTCCCCATTATCATCGGTTTTGCTATAATCATATGGCCACCTGTGTACTTCAGGAATTGCTCCAGGCCAGTTACCGTGGATATGTTCTACTGGTGTAGTCCACTCCAAGCTGGTAGATTTCCATGGATTCTGAACGGCCTTATTTCCGTAGAAGATACTTCTAATAAAATTGAAGGCAAATATTAATTGAGCTCCGGCAGCAATAAGGGCAAACACCGTCATTAAAACCTGGATATCGGTTAAGTCATCAAACATTGGAAAAGCTGTATTCTCGTAATACCTACGAGGTACACCGGCCATACCAACAAAATGCATCGGGAAGAAAACTCCATAAGAACAGACGGCCGTGATCCAAAAATGCACGTAACCCAAGTTCTTATTCATCATTTTACCGAACATTTTAGGGAACCAATGATAAACACCTGCAAACAGTCCGTATAATGCCGATATACCCATTACCAAGTGGAAGTGGGCCACAACAAAGTACGTATCGTGCACATTAATGTCCAAGGTACTATCACCAAGAATAATTCCAGTTAATCCACCGGAAATAAAGGTGGAAACCATTCCTATAGAAAATAGCATTCCAGGGTTTAACTGAAGGTTACCTTTCCACAAGGTAGTTATCCAGTTAAAGGCCTTTACCGCAGATGGAATTGCAATCAATAATGTTGTAAATGTAAACACGGAACCTAAGAAAGGATTCATTCCGGAAATAAACATATGGTGACCCCATACAATTGTGGACAAGAATGCAATTGCCAAAATGGAGGCGATCATTGCCCTATATCCAAAAATAGGTTTACGGGAGTTTACCGCCATAATTTCCGATACCATACCCATTGCAGGCAAGATAACGATATACACCTCTGGGTGTCCTAAAAACCAGAATAAATGCTCATACAATACCGGAGAACCACCTTGATAATGTAATACCTCCCCTTGGATAAAAATATCCGACAAGAAGAAGGAAGTCCCAAAGCTTCTATCCATTATCAAAAGCAGGGCAGCTGATAATAACACTGGGAAAGAAATCACACCTATAATAGCGGTTACGAAAAATGCCCATATAGTAAGAGGAAGTCTGGTCATAGACATTCCCTTGGTCCTAAGATTAATTACGGTAACAATATAGTTCAATGACCCCAATAAGGAAGATGCTATAAATATTGCCATAGCTACCAACCAAAGTGTCATACCCATACCGGAACCAGGTTGCGCCATTGGGAGTGCACTAAGTGGTGGGTATACCGTCCATCCAGCTGCAGCAGGTCCAGCTTCAACAAAAAGCGAAATAACCATAATTACACTGGATACAAAGAACAACCAGTACGAAACCATGTTCAAGAACCCTGAAGCCATATCCCTAGCCCCAATTTGAAGTGGAATCAACAAGTTACTGAAGGTACCACTTAAACCTGCCGTTAAAACAAAGAATACCATGATAGTACCGTGAATGGTTACCAATGCCAAATAAACATCTGCATCCATTACCCCTCCAGGTGCCCATTTGCCCAAGATGGCTTCAAAAATAGGGAAAGCTTCCCCTGGCCATGCCAACTGCATTCTAAACAACAGTGACATCATAATACCTATGAATCCCATTATTAGTCCAGTAATTAAATACTGCTTGGAAATCATTTTATGATCTTGACTAAAAATATACTTCGTCACAAAGGTTTCTTTGTGATGATGTCCGTGGTCATCTGAATGGTCTTCTACGTGTGCGTGAGCTGTTACAGACATAGTTCTATTTTTAAATTTTTTATAAAGTTATTATTTAAGACTAAAATTATTGTGCGGAAGCCATTGACTTTCCAAAAGTCTGCTGACTTGCTATCCAAGCATTATATTCCTCCTCAGTTTCAACAATAATTTTCATTTGCATATTGTAATGGGATTTCCCACATATCTTGTTACATAATAGAATGTAATCAAATTCCCAAGGATCTGTATTATCCATTCCTTTAGCAGCCTTTTCAGCCCTGATTCCATTTACACGTTTTACCTTATCCACAACATCAGGATTTTGTCTCATTTCCGCAGTGGTAATGGTAGGGGTAAAGGAGAATTGCGTGATCATTCCAGGTACACAGTTCATCTGAGCCCTAAAATGAGGCATATAAGCAGAATGCAACACATCTTGCGAACGCATTTTAAAATTAACCTTGCGCCCTACTGGCAAATGCAATTCCTTAACAATAATATCATCGGCCGCATTTGGATCTGCGTTGTCCAACCCAAGAATATTGGCATTGTCAATATCTATCATTCTAACGTTAGCATCACCCAAAACATTATCATTACCCGCATATCTTGCCGTCCAGTTAAACTGTTGGGCATATAGCTCGATAGTCAAAGGATCGTCCTCATCATTGATATCCATAATATTGGTCCACGCATATAAACCCCACAAAATTAAGCCTGCCAATACTATTACAGGAATAATGGTCCATATGAACTCCAAACGGTCGTTATCGGCATAGAACAAAGCCTTTCTTTCCCTATCTCCCCTATACTTGTATGCGAAGTAGTGCAATAGAAACTGGGTCAAAGTTTGTACTATAAAAATAATAACAAAAGACAACGCCATCAAAGAATCGTAACCACCACCATGCTCGGAAGCAGCTTCGGGCAAAAGCACTTTAGAATATTTCCAGAAGCTGAAGATGGTAATTCCATAAAGGAAAATCAAAAAAGCGAACATCAAATACCCATTGTATTTATTATCCGTTTCACTGGCTACTTGGGAATTGCTAGCTCTAATTTGTGACAATTCGAATATCTTGGTCATTTGCCAGATTGCAATTGCCACTAATACTAAAACAACTATGGTCAATAATGGAGTCATCGTATGATTTGAAATTATACTTATATACTAAATACTAATAATGAAAATGCTTACTCTCTTCTATAAACGGATTGCGCTTTGGCTGCAACGGAGCCTTGGTCAATGCCCTGAATACAAAAAAGATAAACAATCCTGCAAAGAACAAAATAGACCCAATCTCAGGGATACCGATGAACCACTGATCCCCAACGGTAGCTGGCATTATGGCGTTAAAAATATCCAAATAGTGTCCGGCCAAAATTACTATCCCGGTCATGATAACAAACCAGTTAACCCTTTTAAAATCGCTGTTCATAAGCAGAAGTACCGGGAACAAAAAGTTCATAGCCACCATTCCGAAAAATGGTAAGTTGAAATCCGCTATCCTAGTAACATAATAGGTTACCTCTTCAGGAATATTGGAATACCAAATCAACATAAATTGAGAGAACCATAAATACGTCCAGAAAATACTGATACCGAACATAAATTTAGCTAAATCGTGAATATGGCTATCGTTAACATCTGGCAAATACCCCCTAGATTTAAGATAAATTGTTACCATTGCAATTACGGTAATACCGGATACAAACATACTTGCAAAGATATACCATCCGAACAAGGTGCTAAACCAATGAGGGTCCACGCTCATGATCCAATCCCAAGACATCATGGACTCAGATATTAAGTAGAAAACCAAAAATGCCGCAGAAATCCTAAAGTTCAGTTTAAAATTAGAGTCAACGCTGGATTCATCCTGGGCCAAGGACAACTTACGGGAATACTCCCTATAAAGGATCCAACCTCCCAAGAAGACTGCCGCTCTTATCAAAAAGAATGTTCCATTAAGGAAACCTGCTTTCCCCTGCAATAATTTGTCATGCGCAACCACTTCTGGATCCATCCACACGAACAAATGATTCATATGGGCTACGGACAAGGCCAATATTACAAATACAATGATACCACCTGGCACCAAATAAGCTGTAATGCCTTCCATTACCCTAAAAAGCAATGGTGACCAACCAGCTTGTGCTGCACGCTGAATAGCGTAAAAAGCCAATACTCCCAAAGCTATCATGAAAAAGAAAAAAGCTGCTACATATAATGCTGCCCATGGTTTGTTCTGTAATTGGTGCAATAAATGTTCATCATGAGACGCATCATGTGCCTCACCATGTCCCATCTCATCACCATGACCTTCCGTAACCGCATGGGCATCCCCATGACCGTCTCCGTGTCCGGCAACAATTGCCTTTGCCTCTTCTACAGTGCTTGGTGCAGCCATAAAACCGATACCAATTCCCAAAACGCCCACAGCCATTAAAATGAAGGAAGCAATTTTTAATCTATTTGAAAAAGTGTACATATTGCTAATATCTAGGTCTTATTTTGTTAAATCTTGTTTCAATTTCATTACGTATTCAGCAACCTTCCAACGCTCTTCAGTATCCAATTGCCCTGCATAGGATCCCATAGAATTCAATCCGTAGTAGATGGCGTGATATGAAGTTCCAACTGTTATGTTCCTGGCTACATCAGCATAGCTGGGAACACCCAATATCTTTTCCCTTTTTACCAAATTACCTTGTCCGTCTCCTTTGTCACCGTGACAAATTGCGCAATAAATAGTATATAGTTCCTTACCTACTGCAAGATTGGCCTCCTGGCTTAAAGAATCCAACGGACTTGGATTAAGTCTTGCCAATTCCTTTCCTTCCATGGTATTTTCAATTCCGTAAGGTATCCATCCCCTTGCTATGGTATTTTCGGCCGGAAGTCCAGCTTCCATCCCATCTGGAAGAAAATCCACTTTCTGGTAGGTCTCATAACCTACGGACTCATACATATTGGGCATGTATTGATAGTTTCTGCTATTTGTGTTTGCACAAGAAGCAACTAATAATACCAAACCAAACAAGACTCCTATTTTGCTAAAACTGTTCATAATATCTATGACTACTTTTCTGTAATATTAATTTCGACTGCTCCCGTATCCATCAACAAATCCTTCAATTCCTGCTCGTTGTCATGAATTTCGATTTCCATTAAAAAATGATCATCCGTTGTTCTTACATCAGGATTTTCAGCTTCTTTAAATGGCCATAACCTACTTCTAAGGTAAAAAGTAATTACCATTAAATGCGCCGCGAAAAATACCGTTAATTCGAACATGATAGGCACAAAAGCAGGCATATTCTCCAAATAGCTAAAACTAGGCTTACCACCAATATCCTGCGGCCAATCCTGGATCATAATGTAATTCATCATTACAATTGCCACTGTAAGACCAACACAACCATACATAAAGGACGTTATTGCAATCCTAGTTGGAGCAAGTCCCATTGCCTTGTCCAAACCATGCACAGGAAAAGGACAATAAACTTCTTCAATATGATGCTTTGCCGCTTTTACCTTTTTAACAGCATGCATTAGCACATCGTCATCATTATAAAAAGCATGTATAACTTTCGACGCCATAATTATTTCTTATTATTTAAAATCTTTGCTTGTCCTGCCCAATCGTCTCTTTGCGCCCTACCAGGGAACGATTCCGTAATGGAATCCAACAAATCATACTCTTTATCTGTCATACGCCCAACTTGTGCGAATGTGTATATTCCAATTTGATTCAAGGTGGCTTCCATTTGAGGACCAATTCCCTTAATCTTCTTAAGGTCATCCGCTGTCTCCTTGGTAGGATCAAATGTACCTATAGTACCCAAAAGTTCAGAAACACCTACTTTATCACCAGCCTTTGGAACAACTTCCCCCATCAACACATCATCAGTGATAGGTTCTTTTTCCTTTACAACTGTTTTACTTTTGGATATCTCATACAAAGGCTTTCCTGCGTCCCTCAATTTCTTATACTTCTCCCCTGAGGATTTCAATATAGACTTCACCTCTGCCTGTGCAATAACCGGGAATGTCCTGGCGTACAACAAGAATAGTACAAAAAAGAATCCTATGGTTCCGATGAATATTCCTATATCCACAAATGTTGGGGAGAACATGGTCCATGAAGACGGAAGGTAATCCCTGTGCAATGAAGTTACGATAATAACAAAACGCTCAAACCACATTCCTATGTTTACCACAATAGAGATAAAGAAAGAGAACATAATACTGGTCCTTAGTTTTTTGAACCACATAAATTGCGGAGAGAACACGTTACAGGTCATCATTGCCCAATAAGCCCACCAGTAAGGACCGGTAGCCCTGTTCAAGAATGCATACTGCTCGTACTCAACACCGGAGTACCAAGCCATAAACAACTCGGTGATATAAGCACAACCTACAATGGAACCGGTCAACATAATTACTATGTTCATCAATTCTATATGCTGTACGGTAATATAAGCCTCTAAATGACATACTTTTCTCATGATGATCAACAAGGTGTTCACCATGGCAAAACCAGAGAAAATGGCCCCAGCAACGAAGTACGGAGGAAAGATAGTGGTATGCCATCCAGGTATTACCGATGTGGCAAAGTCAAAAGATACAATGGTATGTACTGAAAGTACCAAAGGTGTGGCCAAACCTGCCAATACCAAGGAAACTTCCTCAAAACGCTGCCAATCCTTGGCGCGACCTGTCCATCCAAAACTTATTAAGCTGTATATCTTCTTTTGGAACGGCCTCACCGCCCTATCACGTATCATCGCAAAATCAGGTAACAATCCTGTCCACCAGAATACCAAGGATACCGAAAGGTAGGTTGAGATAGCAAATACGTCCCAAAGCAATGGTGAATTAAAGTTCACCCATAGCGATCCAAATTGGTTGGGGATAGGCAATACCCAATATGCCAACCAAGGACGACCCATGTGGATAATAGGGAACAATCCTGCCTGAACAACCGAGAAAATGGTCATCGCCTCCGCAGAACGGTTAATAGCCATTCTCCATTTCTGCCTAAACAGCAATAGTACCGCAGAGATCAAGGTTCCAGCGTGACCAATACCTACCCACCAAACGAAGTTGGTAATATCCCAGGCCCAGCCTACTGTTTTATTTAATCCCCAAGTACCGATACCTGTAGATACCGTGTAAATTATACAGCCAACACCCCATAGGAATGCCGCTAATGCAATGGAAAATACAATCCACCAATGCTTATTGGCCTTCCCTTCAACCGGAGCTGCAATGTCCACGGTTACATCGTGGTATCCTTTATCTCCAAGAACTAAGGGTTTTCGTATAGGTGCTTCGTAATGCGACGCCATAATTTAATATATAGTTACGTTCCTTTAATTTGATTAAGCTTCGTTAGTATTCCTCACTTTCACGTGATAAAAGACATTTGGTTTGGTCCCAATATGCTCCAACAAGTGATACATGCGGTTACTTTCCTTTAATTTTACAATTTCACTCTCGGCATCATTTACATCCCCAAACTTCATAGCACCATTACTACATGCTGCAGAACAGGCGGTTTGAAACTCACCATCCTTAACAACACGGCCATCCCGTTTGGCATCCAAAATTGTCTTCTGAGTCTTCTGGATACACATAGAACATTTTTCCATAACACCCCTAGACCTAACGGTAACATCTGGATTAATCACCATTTTACCAAGATCATTGTTCATGTGGTAATCAAACTCATCGTTTTCATTATACAAGAACCAGTTGAATCGTCTTACTTTATATGGACAGTTGTTGGCACAGTATCTAGTTCCAACACATCTGTTATAAGCCATATGGTTTTGACCTTGACGTCCGTGTGAAGTTGCCGCAACAGGACAAACCGTTTCACATGGCGCATGGTTACAATGCTGACACATTACAGGTTGGAATGCCACCTGAGGATTGGTTGATGGATCTTCCATTTCACCAAATCCACCCAAGGACCCCTTGTCCCCGAACAGGCCATCAAATTCTTCTTTCTTGGTATCATCCTGCGCAAATGTCTCTTCCGAAGAGTAATACCTATCGATACGCAACCAGTGCATATCCCTAGATTTTCTAACTTCGGCCTTTCCTACTACAGGTACATTATTTTCTGCATGACATGCTATAACACAAGCCCCACAACCGGTACAGGCATTCAAGTCTATGGACAGGTTAAAATGATGTCCTATAGATCTGTCAAAACTATCCCACAAGTCTACCGTAGTAGCAGGAACTTCCTGATGATCCAATGACACTACAGGAACAACATTCCATTCCTTGGCGTCTTTTGTATTAAATATCTCTAAGGTAGTTTCCTTTATAATATCTCCCCTACCCATTAAAGTCTTATGTAACTGAACACAGGCAAACTCGTGCATGCCCGCAGACTTCTCAATACTTACCGACTGAACGTTGGAGAAATCCTTATACAAAGCATAGGCATTCACACCTGTCTGCATTTCACTTTTCATTCCTACGGTTTTCCCGTATCCAAAAGAAAGTCCCAAAGAACCAGGAGCCTGACCAGGCTGAATTATCACAGGAACACCATCAACAGCAACACCATCCACCGTAAGTTTTACGTAACTACCGTTTAAACCACCATCTGCCACATTTTCATTGACCAAGCCCAATTTCTCCGCGTCAGCTTTGGAAACGGTTACATAGTTATCCCAAGAAACTCTGGTAATAGGATCAGGGAATTCTTGCAACCAAGGGTTACTTGCCTGCTGTCCGTCACCCATCCCAACTTTGGAATATAAGGTAAGTTCCATACCATCTGCAGAAGCACCGGATAAACTTCTTAAAGCTGAAGCCAAAGGAACCTCTGCTACCGCTTCTACCTCTTCCGTTGCAACTGGAGCAACAGCCGCAGCAACAACCTCATCCGCTACCGGAGCAGCAGCAAAAACACCATCGTGCAATGCCTGACTCCAGTCACTACCCGCCAATATTCCAGCGCTCCAAGTTTCTTTTATATAATCGTAATAAGTTTTATCACTATCCAACCATTTCAACATAGCAGTCTGCACCTGCCTAGTATCGAACAACTCCTTTATGGTAGGTTGCATAAGGCTATAATGCCCTTTCTTCAATTGGGCATCGCCCCAAGATTCCAAATAATGGTTTGAAGCTCCAACGTACTGCACCAATTCCGTTGTCTCATTTCTATTGGTGGAGAAGGCAACCGTTAAATCAACATTCTTGATTCCTTCCGCAAAATCGGCCGCATTTGGCAATGAGTATGCCGGGTTGACCCCATCCATAATCAAAGCTCCCACTTTGCCAGCCTTTATATCAGACAACAAGGCATTAACCGCCTTAACATTACCCTGTCTTACATATTTGGGGGCTGCAGCATCAAACGCCTTACTTCCCAACATTTCATTAATGGCCAAAACAACCGCTTGGGCATTAACATCTTCCAATCCGGTAACAACAACCGCATTTGATTTATTCTTAAGCACCTGGGCGGCTACTGCATCCAAGGCAGCTTTCGCACTTTCCGGAAGATTACCTCCACCGGCAGTACCATTAAGTTTTCCGTAGAAATAGGCCAAGGCCACTTTCTGCTCGGATGGGGTCAAAGGAACCCTTTTATCAGCATTGGCACCGGTCAAGGACATATTGGCCTCGAACTGCACATGCTTGGACATTTTTCCATTTTTAGGAACCCTGCCCTTTGAATATCCGTTATCATACCCTCCACCTTGCCAGTCCCCTAGGAAATCGGCACCGAAGGAAACAATGATCTCGGCATTCTCAAAATTGTAATCTGCCAACGCCCTTTCACCATATTTGGCTTCAAAGGCAGAAAGCGCAGCATCCTCGGAGATGGCATCATAAGTAACATGATCCACATTTCCGTATACCTCCTTGAATTCGGCAATCAATCTAGAAGTAGATGGACTAGCGTATGTTTGCGATAATATCGCGATTTTTTTAGTCGAATTTTTTAAGGATCCCAGTTTAGACTTTACCGCCGCATCCAAATCGCTCCATGCAATAGGCTCCCCGTTAAAGGTAGGCCCCTGCAAACGCGTACTATCATACAATGACAGAACGGATGCCTGAACACGTGCATTGGCACTACCGCCAATTTTCGCATCGGTATTATTTTCAATCTTAATAGGCCTACCCTCGCGGGTTTTTACCAAAATACTGGCAAAATCAAAACCATTCGCAATGGTAGTGGCATAAAAATTGGCCACCCCGGGAATAATATTGTCTGGTTTCACCACATAAGGAATAGATTTGGTCACCGGACCCTCACATGCTGCCAATGAAGCCGCAGCCGTACTAAATCCGACGTACTTAAGAAAATCCCTTCTGTTGGTCGAAGATGCCGCCAATGTTTCTTTATCACCCAAGAAATCATCTACAGGAATCTCTTGAACAAATTCATTTTGTCTTAGCGTCTCAACAATGGAATCGTTGGGGTTTAATTCCGCCTCGCTTTTCCAGTATTTTTTGTTTGATGACATATTATATATCTGAAATTATCTTCTAGTTAGTTTGATTAATAGTGACACTTACCACATTCCAATCCACCCATCTGAGCGGCCGTAAGTTTATCTACCCCATATTTTTGGGAAAGCTCAGCATGAATCTTTTCGTAATACTCATTACCCTCCACCTTAACATTTGTTTCCCGGTGACAGTTTATACACCACCCCATGGTCAACGGAGAATACTGATACATAATTTCCATCTCCTCTACCGGACCATGACAAGTCTGACACTCTATTCCCGCAACCGAAACGTGCTGGGAGTGATTGAAGTAAGCAAAGTCGGGAAGATTATGGATTCTCACCCATTCTACCGGCTTGGATTCTCCAGTATATTTTTGATTTTCCTCATCCCATCCTACTGCCTTGTACAATTTCTTGATCTCACCAGTATAGAACTCATTGGTATACCCATTTGCCAAATCTTCCTGACTTGGACCTTCTGGATTGCCTTTGTATTCGTAAATGGACTTATGACAGTTCATACATACATTTAAAGATGGTATGCCGGAAGTTTTGGAAACCCTGGCCGAAGAGTGGCAATATTTACATTCTATGGCATTATCGCCAGCGTGAATTTTATGGGAATAGTGAATAGGTTGAATCGGGGCATATCCCTGATCTACACCCACCTGCATCATCCAACTATACGCAAAATAAGCGGCGCTCAACAAAAGAAAAATAGAAAACACAAGAACCAAAAACTGATTTTGGGCAAAAGCCTTCCAAATCGGCAACCTTTTTTCTGCCAATTCCTTTTCCAAAACCACTCCGTTGGCTTCAGCAATACGTCTTAAGGTTTTGTTCACCAAAACCAACATCATCACCAACAAGGCAAAGACCAAGGCCAGCGCACCTAATATTATTTCATTGGAGATACCAGAGGAATCCCCACCCCCTTGCGCACCTTCGGCAACCGCAACGGGAGCTGCAGCCACTACAGGAGGAGCATCGGTGTAAGCCAGGATATCATCAATATCTTGATTGGACAATAAGGGGAAAGGTGTCATTGCCGCCTGATTGTACTCATTGTAAATTTTCAAGGCATCGGCATCCCCGGCTTTAATCATTGCAGGACTGTTCTTTATCCACTGATAAAGCCACTCCTTGTCATACTTTTCGGTGACCCCAGCCAAGGCCGGACCGGTCATCTTCTTGTTCAAAGCGTGACACGCGGCACAATTTTGATTAAACAGCTGTTTACCCTTAGCAGCATCACCTTCACCCGATGAGGCCACAGCAGATTCTTGAGCAAGAAGGGAATTTGAAAGCAGTAATACTACTACCAGACTGACACCTAAAACTTTAGAAATTAGATTGCGGTATGGAACCTTTTTCATATTAAAAATATTTCTATCGAAAGTTTGGCATGATATTTATACATTACAATAACAAATAGATTGACCATGCTCAAATTGATGGCAAAAATACGCATTAGACTTTATTTGGGAAATGTTAAGGTATTGATAATTTATAATTTATACCAATTCTAAATAAAAATAAAATCTTTTGATTGATTCTGAATAATTTACATTTGTAGTGTCTAAATTTCATAACAAAAATACCCTATGAAAACCATTTCTTTTACCCTTATTTTAGCCTGTTCCGTATTTTATTGTCATGGACAACAGGGCAACATCAACATTCAGCAAGATGAAAAAATTACAAACCTACTGGGAATCTACAAATCTGTAAACGAAAATAGCAGCCATTACAGAATTCAGGTTGGATTTGGCTCCTTTCAGGAAGCCGAAACCTTGAAGGCCAACGTAGATAAGGATTTCCCCGATTGGCCAACTAAAATAGATTTTGAATCCCCCAGCTATAGGGTTAGGATAGGACGCTTTAAGACCCAATTGGAAGGGGAGCGAAAACTTATAGAGGTACGGCAAAAATATCCCAGTGCCATGCTCTTAAAACCAGAAAAAGCGACCAATTAGGTCGCTTTTTCTTTTATATTTTACTCCTTATATAAGGAATATCCGGCTATTTCAATTTCTTCTTAACAGCCACTTCCTGGAATGCTTCCACGATATCCAACTCCTGAATATCATTATAATTTTTGACCTGCAATCCACAGTCATAACCTTTGGAAACCTCTTTAACATCATCCTTAAACCTCTTCAACGAAGAAAGTTCTCCAGTGTAGATAACTACACCATCCCTGATCAATCTAATGCTTGAGTTTCTAAAGATCTTACCACTGGTCACCATACAACCTGCAATGGTACCCACTTTGGATATTTTAAAGGTTTCACGTATTTCCGCTGTTCCTGTAATCTCTTCTTTCATCTCAGGAGACAACATACCTTCCATGGCATCTTTAAGATCATTGATGGCGTCATAAATAATAGAGTACATTCTAATATCTATTTCTTCTTTTTCCGCCACCTGTCTGGCATTGCCCATTGGTCTCACATTAAATCCAATGATAACCGCATCCGAAGCAGAGGCCAACAATACGTCAGATTCCGTAATAGGACCTACCGCCTTATGGATAATATTGACCTGTATTTCATCTGTAGACAATTTCTGGAACGAATCCGTCAAGGCTTCTACAGAACCATCCACATCCCCTTTAAGGATTATGTTCAATTCTTTAAAGTCACCCAAGGCTATACGTCTTCCAATCTCATCCAAAGTAATATGTCTCTGTGTCCTCACCGATTGCTCACGCAATAATTGAGATCGCTTGGTAGCAATTTGCCTGGCTTCACGTTCATCTTCCAGAACGTTGAACTTATCCCCTGCCTGTGGAGCCCCATCCAATCCCAATATGGATATTGGTCTTGACGGCCCAACTTCCTTAATACTATTGCCACGCTCGTCGTGCATAGCCTTTACCTTACCACTGCAAGTTCCAGCCAAGACGTAATCACCTATTTTCAAAGTACCCGCCTGAACAAGTATAGTTGATACATATCCTCTACCCTTATCCAAAAAGGCTTCCACTACGGTACCTGAAGCCAACTTATTAGGATTGGCCTTCAGTTCTAGAAGTTCAGCTTCCAAAAGTACTTTTTCCAACAATTCCTTAACTCCAAGCCCTGTTTTGGCCGAAATATCATGGGACTGTATCTTACCACCCCAATCTTCCACCAATAGGTTCATTTGTGCCAGACCATCCTTAATCTTTTCAGGATTGGCAGTAGGCTTATCTATTTTGTTGATCGCAAATATTATAGGAACTCCGGCCGCTTGCGCATGGCTTATGGCTTCCTTGGTCTGTGGCATAATATCATCATCCGCCGCAACCACAATAATTGCTATATCCGTAACCTGGGCCCCACGTGCACGCATTGCTGTAAATGCCTCGTGACCAGGAGTATCCAAGAAGGATATCATTTGACCATTTTCCAAGGTTACCCCATAAGCACCAATGTGCTGGGTTATTCCTCCACTCTCCCCGGCAATAACATTCTCCTTTCTTATGTAATCCAATAAGGAAGTCTTACCGTGATCCACATGCCCCATTACAGTAACAATAGGAGCTCTTGGTTTCAAATCTTCCGGAGCATCCTCCTCCTCAACAATACTCTCTTCCAAGTCCGCGGTTACAAATTCTACCTCATAACCAAATTCATCGGCTACAATGGACAAAGTCTCTGCATCCAGACGCTGGTTCATGGTTACCATGATTCCAAGGGACATACATGCAGATATAATCTTAGTCGTAGGCACATCCATCATCGTAGCCACCTCACTGGCGGTCACGAATTCGGTTACCTTCAATATTTTACTTTCCAGTTCTTGCTGCTCAAGATCTTTCTCTGTCTGTTGACGGTGCTGATCCCGCTTATCCCGTCTATACTTGGCACCTTTTCCTTTTTTGGACTTCCCTTGAAGTTTCTCCAAGGTCTCCCTTACCTGTTTTTGTACATCTTCCTCAGTAGGCTCTACCTTGGCATTGGATACAAAACGCTGACCAGGAGCCCGCCTTACAACAGGACCTCTTCCTTTTGCCGCTGGCGGCCTACTAGTAGAGTCTGTTCCTGGTTTGGAAACTATACGCTTCCTTCTTTTTTTCCTATCGGACGTATCCCCAGTCTTTGGAGCTTCTTTTTTCTTTTTGGGCTTTTCAAATTTTGTGAGGTCTATTTTGTCCCCCATAATTTTTGGCCCGCTTAGTTTTTGATATTTGGTGGCGATAACCTCATTTTCCGCAGATGCATCCTGTTCAGCAGGAGCCTCATCCTTCTTCTCTTCCTTCACCGCCTTAACCTCTTCAGGCTTTGCAGCTTCCTGTTTTGGAGCTACTTCTTCCTTCTTGGCCTCAGTAGTTTCCTCTTTTTTCGGAACTTCCACTTTAGGCTCTTCCTTGGCTACTACTTCTGGAGATTTTTCCTTTACTGGTTCCGGAGCTTTTTCAGGTGCTTTTTCAGGAACCACCTCTTCCGATTTAGCGGGTTCGGCAGGAGCTGGTTTTTTGCCTGCATCCAAATCTATCTTTCCTACAGTTTTTGGACCTGCAAGTTCCACTCGACCTTTGATAATATTATCTTTCTCAGCCCTCTTTTCCCTTGCCAGCTTCTTCTCTTCCTGCTCTTGCTCTAGCTGTAATCGTATAGCTTCCTTTTCCTTCCTCTTTTCTTCACCCACCTCTTTGGACGCAACTTTCTTGCTCATGTCCGTTTGGAACTCGTCCAATAGAACTTGATATACCTCATTGGATATTTTAGTGGTAGGCCGTGCATCTATATCGTGCCCTTTGGACCCGAGATAGTCTACCGCACGGTCCAATGAAATATTAAGTTCTCTTAGGACTTTATTAAGCCTTATCGTTGCATTATCCGCCATAAAAAAAAATTCCTATTCTTGTAATTTACTGCTAATATATAGTTTAATCTTCTAATTCTTCCTTAAGAATTCGCACAACTTCCAAAATTGTTTCCTCTTCCAAATCGGTTCTTTTTACCAAATCATCCACATCTTGTTCCAAAACGCTTCTGGCAGTATCCATACCAATTTTCTTAAATTCCTCAATGACCCATGCTTCAATTTCATCGGAGAACTCAGTAAGCTCTACATCCTCTTCCACACCTTCACGGAACACATCAATCTCATAACCAGTTAATTGCCCGGCCAATCTAATATTATGCCCCCCTCTACCAATAGCTTTGGAAACTTCCTCTGGCCTTAGATACACCTGAGCGGTCATTTTTTCGTCGTTCAATTTCACCGAAGAGACCCTGGCAGGGCTTAAAGCCCTAGTAACCAATAACTGTGGATTACTGGTCCAGTTTATAACGTCTATATTTTCATTGCCCAATTCACGGACAATTCCATGGATCCTAGATCCTTTCATTCCAACACAGGCACCTACCGGATCTATACGATCATCATAGGAATCCACAGCTACCTTGGCCTTTTCCCCAGGTATCCTCACTGCCTTCTTAATGGTTATCAAACCATCGAAAACTTCAGGAATTTCCTGAAAGAACAGTTGCTCCAAAAATAAGGGGGAGCTTCTACTCATTATTATGGTAGGCTTGTTGCCCTTAAGCTCAACGCTCTCTATTATTCCACGTACATTATCTCCCTTCCTAAAGAAATCGGACGGAATCTGCTTATCCTTCGGTAAAATAATCTCATTTCCCTCATCATCCAAAAGAATAATGGCCTTGTGCCTAATATGGTGTACCTCTGCGGTATAAATTTCACCTTCAAGATCCTTAAATTGTTTGTAGATGGTAGTATTATCGTGCTCGTGAATCTTAGAAATAAGATTTTGCCTTAAGGCCAAAATAGCCCTTCTACCAAGATCTATCAATTTCACTTCCTCGGACACATCTTCACCCACTTCAAAATCCGGCTCAATCTTTCTGGCTGCAGAAAGGGATATCTCTTCGTTTGGATCTTCCACTTCCCCGTCTTCAACCACAACCCTGTTTCTCCAAATCTCCAAATCCCCTTTGTCCGGGTTTATAATGATATCGAAATTGTCATCGGAACCAAACTTCTTCTTTAACGCATTCCTAAAAACATCCTCCAAAATCGCCATTAGCGTTACCCTATCTATGAATTTATCATCTTTAAATTCCGAAAAAGATTCGATTAGCGCAATATTTTCCATTTTTGAACTACAATTAAAATTTTAATACAACTTTAGCTTCCTTAATATCAGAAATTGCAATTTGCTGCTTTTTCTGAACCGTAATTTTCCCTTTTCCAATGGGTTTGGGTTCCCTATCTTTCCACTCCAGGGTAATACTATCCCCTGATGCCTCTGTTAACTTGCCTTCGAATTCCCCATCCTGGGTCTTTACTTCAAGCTTTCTACCTATATTCTTTGTGTACTGCCTAGGCAACTTAATTGGAGAAGCCGCTCCCGCAGAAGCCACTTCCAAGGAAAAATCTTCTTCCTCCCGGTCCAAATTGTGTTCTATAGCCCTACTCACATTCATACAATCCTGCAAGGTAACACCATGGTCACCATCCAAGGTTATCTTTATTTTATTATCCGCGGATATCGAAAAATCCAATAAAAAAAGTGATTGATCCTCCTTTAACGCTTCCTCTAAAAGTGTAGTAACTTTATCCTTCAACATATACTTCGGTTTTATTAAACATATGCCCTTAAATCTGAAATTTATCTGCTTCAGAATATAACATAAAGCTGTTTTCTTACCGTGCCGTTTAATTAAAGTATAGTAATAAAAGAGGGGACAAAATGTCCCCTCATGAATACTTTATATTCTTTCAGCACCGCAAATATACATAATTTTTAGATTCCACAATAATCTAAGTTATTTATTATGTAAAAGGCAATTTAGGAAGCAGATCAAAAACTTGCCCCGACCTTTGGACAATTTCGTCTAAAATAAAAATCCCAATACCTTCGCATTGGGATTTTACTTCTAAACTTTCAGTTGGCCTACTAGGACTCGAACCTAGAACGACTGGACCAAAACCAGCTGTGTTACCAATTACACCATAGGCCACTACCTCGTTTGAGCGTGCAAATTTAAAACAAAGTTTTATATGCACAAATATTTTTATGCCATAATCCAAAAAAATAGAAAAATATTCTTCCAGATCCAATAACGTAGGGGCTACAACAGCACAAAAACTATTCGCCCAAAAGGCACACTACTTTATATTACCCGCATTGGCCCGACAATTGAAGCCCTATGACCTTAATATCATGTTAAAGGTTTATGAAATATATATCCCATTATCTATTTAAATTAGTAAATTCGCCCCTCGGACAAACGACAAACCGCATGTTTTCAAAAAATTTCAAAAAATGGGATACCATCACAGGATGGTTTGTTTTTTTTATAGCCCTTATAACTTACGGAATAACCGTTGAACCTACCAGCAGTTTTTGGGATGCTGGTGAATATATCTCAACAGCGGCCAAATTACAGGTAGGCCATCCACCAGGAGCTCCTTTACTACAAATGATCGGTGCATTTATGGCCATGTTCGCCCTGGAACCCACCCAGGTGGCAAAGATGGTAAACCTAGTTTCCGGAGTTTCCAGTGCCTTTACTATTCTTTTTATGTTCTGGACCATCACCAACCTTACCAGAAAGCTAATAGCCAAGGAAGAAGTTATAACCAACAGTAAGGCTTTGGCCATTTTGGGAAGTGGCATCGTAGGTTCCTTAACCTTTACCTTTTCTGATAGTTTTTGGTTCAATGCAACAGAAACCGAAGTCTACGCAATGGCCAGCCTAATAATGTCCCTTCTGCTTTGGCTAGGATTGAAATGGGTAGATGACCTGGAGAACCCACGAGGCGATAAATGGATAGTACTTATTTCCTTTGTAGTCGGACTTACCTTTGGAATCCAGTTCATGGGGTTCCTGGCGATACCCACAGTAGGTTTGTTGTACTACTTTAAAACCTACAAAACCACTACGATAAAGAATTTTCTATTGGCCAATATTATCGTTGTTGCCATATTGATGCTCGTCTATAAATTTTCACTGACCTATGTACTAAAGGTTTTTGGCTGGAGCGAGGTATTCTTCATCAATACTATTGGCCTTCCCTTTAACTCGGGAACCATTATCATGGGGCTCATTTTTGTAGGAGTTTTTTATTGGGGGCTGCGATACACCCGCAATAACAACTATACTGTGGCCAACACCATTGTGCTATGCCTAATGTTTTTATTTTTAGGATTCTCTTCATGGCTAATGCTCCCCATACGGGCTAATGCCGATGTGGTCATCAACGAAAACGATCCTTCGGACGCCAGATCCTTATTGGCCTATTACAACCGTGAACAATACCCTGGAGTGGACAGCCCTGTTTATGGCGCCTATTACTCCGATACCTTTGCCCCTGCCGGGGATGAAAAAGACGAGAAACCCAAATACGAAAAAGATCTAAAAGCTGGGAAATATGTTATTGTAAACAACTATAAGGATGCTTTACAAGGACCCAACCCCGATCATGTAGGATTTTTGCCACGGATGTGGAGCGAACAGAATGCGGAGAATTATATGAAGTATTTTGACCCGCTGACCTTTAGGATAAAATCCGATTATCTTGGCAACAACGAACTAAGGGAAGCCGTAAACCAATTCAAGGACGGTTACGCCAAGGGAGAAATAGACACTTCCCAGTATATAAGGTTCCTAAGGGAGTTTAGCGAATATATTGACGTACAGCCCCCCACGGTAATGCAAAATATAAAATACATGTTCCAATTTCAATTTGGCTATATGTACTGGCGTTACTTTATGTGGAATTTTGTAGGTAAACAAGACGATATACAAGGTAGATATGACAACCATGGAAATTGGCTAAGCGGTATCAACTTTATTGATAGTGCCAGATTGGGCAGCCAGGACAATCTTCCTAGCGATATTAAGAACAACAAAGGTAGGAATACCTATTTCTTCCTGCCCCTACTACTGGGTATCATTGGCCTAATATTCCAAATAAGTAGAAACCCCAAACAGTTTTGGGCCTTGTTCGTATTCTTCATGTTTACGGGTATTGCCATACAATTCTACACCAATCCGGCAATTTTTCAGCCTCGGGAAAGGGATTACTCCCTAGTGGGCTCCTTTTATGTTTTTGCCCTCTGGATCGGCCTGGGCGTATACGGGCTTTTTGATGAATTCCAAAAACTATTGAGCCCTAAAATATTGGCTCCGGGAATTACAATTCTCTGCCTTTTGGCCGTTCCCGGTGTAATGGCAATCCAAAACTGGGACGATCACGACAGATCCAATAGGTTTACCGCCAAATCTACCGCTAAGGCCTATCTGGAATCAACCAAGGAAGACTCAGGCGCCATTTTGTTTACTATTGGGGACAACGACACTTTCCCACTATGGTACGCCCAGGAGATCGAAGGATACAGAACAGACGTACGAGTGGTGAACACCAGCCTTTTTGCTACGGATTGGTATATAGACCAAATGAAAAAGAAAGCGTACGAAAGCGACCCAATTCCCTCCCAGCTTACCCATAATGAATACAAATGGGGATCTAGGGATGCCATATACTTTAACGAACTTACCGAAAGTAGATGGGACATAAAAGACTTTATGAACTGGGTAGGTAGTGACAAGGAGCAAACCAAATTTAGAAGTATATTACAGAAAAAAGGTGCGGATCTGAGTCAGTATTCCGAAAGCAATTTGGATGTTGTCTACTATCCAACCAATAAAATTAGGGTTCCAGTAAATAAGAAAAATGTTCTGGAGAGTGGTTTGGTCAAAGAAAAAGATTCCGCACTAATCGTTGATTATATTGATATTGACCTTCCCAAAAGTGCCCTGCCGAAAAACCGAATCCTGATGTTGGACATCATAGCTAACAATGACTGGAAACGCCCCATATATTTCTCCGGAGGAAGTTTTGATGCCGCAGAATACATATGGATGAAAGATTATCTTCAATTGGATGGCCTGGTTTACAAACTGGTGCCCATTAAAACAACCAATAGGAGTTCTTATGAGATGGGCAGGATAGACAGCGATCTTATGTACGACATTGTAAAAAAATGGGATTGGGGCAATGCAGGAAGCCCGGATATCTATCACGACCCCCAAACCCGAACACAGGCTCTCTCCTTTAGAGGCAACTTAGCACGTCTTACCGAAACCTTGATTGAA
Source organism: Arenibacter palladensis (assembly GCF_900129275.1). Classification (GTDB taxonomy): domain Bacteria; phylum Bacteroidota; class Bacteroidia; order Flavobacteriales; family Flavobacteriaceae; genus Arenibacter; species Arenibacter palladensis. The sequence goes on from NZ_FQUX01000005.1 coordinate 65,545, forward strand.
GAAAACAAGATTGAAAAGGCGAAAGACGTGATCAATATTGCTATGGAAAATATGCCGGTTGAATATTTCGGGTATTACGCCTTTGTAGAACCTTTTATAGATGGATACTTTAAAGTAGGGGAAAGCCAAAAAGCTAGAAATCTATTCCTAAAATTAAAAACCATTTACCAGGAACGGTTGGATTATTACGCCAATCTTCCTTTTGAGGAACAGCGAATGTTCTTGGACGAAATTATTCCCGATCTAGAAGCCTACAGCAGAAATATCGATATTTTAATTACCAACCAAGATCAGGAAACTGCCGAAAAGGAAACCCTTATCTTCAACGAATACATCGAAAAGTTTGAACGCTTTTATCGTAACGACCCAATGGAAAGCATCCAAGCTCCAACTTCGGATCCCGATCTAATAGACTCATCGGCCATAGATGCCATTCCGGAAGAACAATTGGACAGCATAGCAATTCCAGAATAACGGACACAAAAAAACCGAGACTTAAGTCTCGGTTTTTTTATACTGTTCAATTAATTATAGATACTCATTCAGTATACCAATAAGGGTATTGGCATCCTGCTCCCCACTTTGCCTCCAGACCATTTCACCTTTCTTGTATATCATCAAGGTTGGTAAGCCTTTTACCCGCAATGCCTGAGAAAGCTCCTTATTCTTATCCACATCAATCTTAATAACCTTGCCCTTATCGCCCAAGGCAGCGGCAACATCCCGTAGTACAGGGTGCATAGCTGTTGACTGTTCGTTCCATTCTGCGTAAAAATCCAATAACACAGGAACATTGATATCAATTAATTCACCAAATTTAGACATATACTATTCATTGGGTTATAAATCAAAAATAAGAAAAAATGTTAAAATACAACTAGTGCTATCATTTTTGTCGACAAGGTAGTAGTTAAAATCAGGTTAACGACCTCTTTTTTAAGGTTATTACAGTAATTTCCGGCCATATACCAACCCTTCCGGGATATCCCAAAAATCCAAATCCACGGTTTACATTTATCATCTGCCCCATTTCCTCGTAAACTCCGGCCCAATACTTATACCTCCATCTAGCCGGACTCCATTTTATCCATCCCGGAATTTCTATCCCGAATTGCATGCCATGCGTATGCCCACTTAAGGTAAGATGATAGTGGCAATCATCTTTTAACACTTGGTCCTCCCAATGTGATGGGTCATGGCTCATTAAGATCTTAAAATCATCCTTATCAATATTGGAGACCGCCTTTTTAAGGTCGCCCGCCTTCTTAAAACCTCCCCTACCCCAATTTTCAACTCCTATTAAGGCAATCCTATCGTCTCCCTTTTGCAGATACCTACTATCATTGAGCAAGAGATCGAAGCCCATTTCCTTTTGTATATTTTTAAGATCGGTCAAATTATTTCTCTTGGCATCTTCGGTTTCCCAGCTAACATAATCCCCATAATCATGGTTCCCCAACACTGAAAATTTACCATCTTTTGCACTTAAGGTCGAAAAAAGGCCTTTCCATGGCAACATCTCCTCTGCCATGTTGTTCACCATATCCCCGGTAAAAAGCAACACATCACTTTTTTGCTTATTGATCAAGTCTATTGCATATTCAATTTTCTCTCTATTATCAAAACTACCACTGTGAACATCGGATATTTGGGTTATTCGGTAACCATCGAAACTTTGAGGCAAATCATCGAACTCCAAATTATACTTAAGCACCCTAAAATTATACTTCCCCTTAACCATCCCATACAACAATGCCGAAAATGGCAAGGCGGCAATACCCATGGCAATCGTGCTTAAAAAACGTCTTCTTTGAGGGAGGCTGAATTCTTTGGTACCGCCAAATATTTTGTGGTAACTAGCTGTAAAAAACCTAAAAATATCTTCGGAAAATAAAAATACAATGGTAATCGACATAAAAGTAAGCATTGCCAACAAGAGGCCAAAAGCATAACTTTTTGGCACGCTCAGCACCCTACCAGGGTCATCGCCCATTGTAAACTGATAGATGAAATTCCCTATAACAAAGAGCGATAAGACCATATAGGCATAATAGACCCATGGGTAGCGGGTAGCGGCCTTTATGGCTTGTAAAGTATATATTCCGAGAGTTATATATATAATGATAAAAACAATCCAACGTAGCATCCCTTATTTTTTTAGCAAAGATATTGGTTTCAAATCCATTAGGTGATTATTTACTTTTCTTTAACTAAGCGGACCACCTCCTTTAAAGTTGCCAAATTACTGACAGCTATTTCATCATCCCTAAGAAAGCCAGGACTGCTCATTGCTATTTGAGGCGTTTGGTCCAGCGTTCTGTGAAATTTTATTCCGGACAAATGAACCGCATTAAACCCTTTCTTCTTAAATTCCACCACATTGGTATCGCGTATACCTCCCCCGGGCATTATAACACAGTTATTGGATTTTTTAGATAACCTAGTCAATAAGTCAATGCCTTCAACGGAAGAATTTTGCTGCCCAGAGCTTAAGATGGTATCTACCTGCAATTCCTGTAATTGCCGTAAGGCAGCCATAGGATCCGTTACCCAATCGAAGGCCCTATGGAAAGTAAATTCCAAGGGTCGGGAAGCCTCTACCAATTCTTTTGTCCTTTCATAATCCAAGCTAAGGTCCTTGGACAGTACCCCTGAAACAATTCCGTTAAAACCTAGATCCCTGCACAGTGCAATATCCCTTTTCATAATCTCAAATTCAAGATCCGAATAAGTAAAATCACCACTTCTGGGTCTTACCAATACATTTACGGGAATAGAAATATGTTCCTTTATCAGCTGCAACAGCCCAAATGAAGGGGTAACCCCACCTACGGCAAGCTCGGCACACAACTCAATTCGGTCAGCACCAGCTTTTTGGGCATTTAAGGCAGATTCTAAAGAATTGGCGCATACTTCTACAATCATATTTCTTATATTTAGAACCTTAAAATTAAGTAACACTATCTTATGAAAAGAAGAAATTTCCTTAAAAATTCCACCTTAAGTACTGCTGGATTAATATCAGCACCACTTTTCGCATCATATCAAGAAACCAAAAAAGTGGTACCGCCCATGTCGGAAGGCATGGAAACGGTAAAACCTATTGTAATCTGTACCTGGAATTTTAAGAATGCCACAGCAAAGGCTTGGGAGGTTTTGGAAAAAGGAGGTTCTTCCTTGGATGCAGTGGAACAAGGGGTAATGGTAGAGGAGGCAGATCTGAGCAACGAAACGGTTGGTAACGGCGGAAGACCGGACAGGGATGGCCATGTTACCTTGGATGCCTGTATCATGGACAAGGATGGCAACTGCGGTGCGGTACTATGTATGGAAAATATTGCGCATCCCATTTCAGTGGCTAGAAAGGTTATGGAAGATACCCCCCATGTAATGTTGGCCGGAAAAGGAGCGGAGAAATTTGCCTATGAAAAAGGATTCCCAAAAACCAATTTACTTACTGAAAAGGCAAAAAAGGATTGGTTGGAATGGAAGAAAAAATCCAAATACGAAACCATAATCAATATAGAAAACCACGACACCATTGGCATGCTTGCCATTGACAAAAATGGCGATATTGCAGGAGCCTGTACCACAAGTGGAATGGGATATAAAATGGCCGGACGGGTTGGCGACTCCCCAATTATTGGTGCAGGATTGTTTGTAGACAACGAAGTTGGCGGGGCTACAGCCACAGGGGTCGGCGAAGAAGTTGTTAGAACCGTTGGCAGCTTCCTAATCGTAGAGCTTATGCGCCAAGGAAAATCGCCGCAAGAGGCCTGCGAGGAAGGCGTTAGGCGAATCATGAAAAAAAACAAGGATAGAAGGGATTTTCAAATTGGGTTTATCGCCATCAACAAGAAGGGGGAAACCGGAGGTTATTGCATACACCCAGGGTTTAGCTACAGCCAATTTACAGAGGCAGGACAGAGCAACAATCCAACGGAGACATTTTTGAAATCCTAATTTTCAATTTCAAAATATCCAAATCTTAACAAGAATCAAATATAATGGCTGAACAAAAAAGACTTTTTTTACTTGACGCATATGCTCTCATTTTTCGGGGTTATTATGCACTTATAAAAAACCCAAGAATAAACTCCAAGGGAATGGACACCTCTGCCATTATGGGATTCATGAATTCCTTATTGGATGTAATAAGAAGGGAGAAACCGGATCATTTGGCAGTTTGTTTTGACAAGGGAGGAAGTGCGGACCGAACCGAAATGTTCGCCGATTACAAGGCCAATAGGGACGCCACTCCAGACGCCATTAAAATAGCCGTCCCCTATATTCAGAATATTTTAAAGGCCATGCATATTCCTGTGGTGGAATTGGAAGGAATGGAGGCCGATGATATTATTGGTACTTTGGCCAAGCAGGCAGAAAAAGAAGACTATAAGGTATATATGGTTACCCCGGATAAGGATTTTGGACAATTGGTATCCGAGAACATATTTATGTACCGCCCGGCGAGATTGGGCAACGGCATCGAAATTTGGGGCATTCCCGAAGTGCAAAAACGTTTTGGGGTTGAACGTCCGGAACAGGTAATAGATTATTTGGGAATGATGGGCGATGCCAGTGACAACATTCCTGGCTTACCGGGAGTGGGCGACAAAACCGCCAAAAAATTTATAGAGGAATTTGGGTCAATGGAAAATTTGCTTGCCAATACCGATAAGCTCAAAGGCAAAATGAAGGAGAAGGTCCAAGAAAATGCCGAACTTGGCATCCTTTCCAAAAAACTGGCCACCATTTTTGTGGATTGCGATGTAACCTTTAACGCAAAAGATTACGAGCTCTCCATGCCCGATGGCGAAAAAGTACAGGAAATTTTTGAAGAGTTGGAATTCCGTAGACTTAAAGACCAATTCCTAAAACTCTTTTCGTCCGAATCGGACAATGATGGTATAGAGCAGAGCAAGCAAGAGAGCAGCCCTGTTTCAAAAAAGAAACAAACAGAGGCCGGAGGTGGCCAATTTTCCTTATTCGGTAGTGACGGACAAGCTACTGGAGGAACTATGAAGGAGGTTTCCAGCAGAAAAAACATAAATGAAGTTCCACATGTATACCAGAGTGTATTGCCTGGGATGGCCATGAAACTTTTTATCCAGAACTTAATGAAACAAACCTCGGTTTGTTTTGATACCGAAACCACCGGACTTAATCCGCTTACGGCCGAATTGGTGGGAATTGCTTTTAGCTGGGAGGCCGGTAAAGGATTCTATGTTCCATTCCCTGAAGACCGTGAAAAGGCGCAGGAAATCATTGAACAATTAAGACCCTTTTTTGAGGCGGAAAGCCTTGAAAAAATTGGGCAGAATTTAAAATATGACATTAAGGTACTTCACAAATACAATGTCTCCATAAAGGGCAAATGCTTTGACACCATGCTTGCCCATTACCTTATTAATCCCGATATGCGCCACAACATGGATGTACTGGCGGAAACCTATTTAAATTACACCCCAATTTCCATAACCGAACTCATAGGCAAAAAAGGAAAAAACCAATTATCCATGAGGGATGTTCCATTGGAACAACAAACCGAATATGCCGTAGAGGATGCCGATATCACTTTTCAATTGGCACAACATTTTAGACCAGAATTAAAAGAGGCCAACACCGAAGAATTATTCAATGACATAGAGATTCCCTTATTACATGTCCTGGCCGATATGGAACAGGAGGGAATCAATCTGGACAAGGACTTTTTAAATTCGCTTGCCAAGGATTTGGACAACGACATCAAAAACTTGGAGTTAAAGATTTACAAGGAAGCAGGGGAGGAATTCAATATTGCCTCACCAAAGCAATTGGGCGAAATATTATTCGATAAGCTAAAACTGGTGGACAAGCCCAAAAAGACCAAAACAGGTCAATATTCCACTGCGGAGGATGTACTATCCTATCTGGCCAAGGACCATGAAATAATCCAAAGCGTGTTGGACTACCGGGGTCTGAGCAAACTTAAGAGCACCTATGTGGACGCCCTTCCGGAACAAATTGAGCAAAGTACCGGCAGAGTGCATACGGACTATATGCAAACCGTTGCCGCTACTGGTAGATTAAGCAGCAACAATCCCAACCTACAAAACATCCCTATTAGAACGGAGCGGGGAAGGCAGGTTAGGAAAGCATTTATTCCAAGAAATGAAGATTACACCTTATTGGCAGCGGATTATTCGCAGATAGAATTGCGAATTATTGCCGCTCTAAGCGAGGAGTCTACTATGATAGAGGCCTTTAAAAACGGAGAGGACATTCACGCTTCCACTGCCTCCAAGGTATTCAACGTACCGTTGCAGGAGGTTACAAGGGAACAGCGAAGCAATGCCAAGACCGTAAATTTTGGTATTATATATGGTGTATCCGCATTCGGATTGAGCAACCAAACCGACCTATCGCGTGCGGAAGCCAAGGAGCTAATAGAAACCTATTATAAAACCTACCCCAAATTGCGAAAATATATAAATGAACAAATAGAATTCGCTAGGGATAACGGATATGTTCAGACCGTGCTGGGCAGACGAAGGTATCTCAAGGATATCAATGGAAGCAACGCCATTGTGCGTGGAGCTGCGGAACGCAACGCAGTAAACGCCCCAATTCAAGGAAGTGCCGCCGATATCATAAAAATTGCAATGATCCAAATTCATAAAAAACTCGAAGAAGGCAACTACAAAAGTAAGATGCTCCTACAGGTTCATGATGAATTGGTATTCGACATATACAAGCCCGAATTGGAGGAGTTAAAGACCATGATCAAGACAGAGATGGAAAACGCCTACAAATTATCGGTACCCTTGGATGTGGAACTGGGTGTTGGCAACAATTGGCTGGAGGCCCATTAAACTAAATATATATAAAAACAAAAACGGAACGCATTGGTTTAGGCCAATGCGTTCCGTTTTTTAACAATAGCCTTTTATCAGGATTTTATTTTCTTTTAAAGATAAGCTGCCCACCTGCATTTAAATTGGGGATATCCAAACCTGCCGCATCGACGGTCATAGTATCGCCATCTATGGTCACGTCAACAGAGATCTCCTGCAGATCTTCATCGGTATAAGTCAATTTGCCGTCGGCATACACATACACAGTGGTCTCCGTATCCTTTTCGGTAGGACAGGGAATATCAAAACCGTTCCCTTCAGAATTTAAATTAATTTCGAGATATTGGATAGAATTTTCAATGATGACCGTTAAATCCTGTTTAAAATCAAAACTCAGCACATAACACTCCTTTGCAGTTAAAAAGGCCAACAAATCCCTGACATTTTTTTCATCATCACTGGCGGTATCATTATTAACCTTAAGTTCATAGGCCTGCCATACCCCCACTATAGAATCCTCATTGGAGTTATCGTCATCACTATCTGAGGAACATGAAAAGAAAAGACCTGCAACAAGAAAAAGTAATAAAAAATTAATTTTCATCTTTTTAAAATTTACGTTGTTTTAAAAGCTAACGGATTATAGCACAAAATAGTATCCCAGCTAATCCAAACAATAGAACAGGCTGTTAAACCCAACTAAAACAGCAAAGGACAACACCAAAAATTAAATACTCAATGTATTGAAATTATAAAACATTGACCATGTTTTGACGATCTGTCATATCAATACAAAAAGTCAATAAAACTTCTTTGAATTTATGCCGAGCAAAAAGACTTATAGTATACAAAAACCAATTATTGGGATTGCAAAGCGTAGGCAAAGTATACTTCTATTTGCCAATATTGGAAAAAACTATAAAATAATAAGAAACAACCATTTGGAATTCAACTTAATAATTGTACATTTGCAGCCCGTTAAACGGGATTGAAGTGTTTAATCAATAAATATATTAGTGTGGATACATTAAGCTACAAGACGATTTCGGCCAATAAGGCGACCGTTGACAAACAATGGTTACTAGTTGATGCTGAAGGAGAAACATTGGGCCGTCTTGCTTCTAAAGTAGCGCAGTTACTTAGAGGGAAGTACAAGCCTAGTTTTACACCACATGTTGATTGTGGGGATAATGTTGTTATTATCAATGCAGAAAAAATCAACCTAACCGGAAAGAAGTGGGATTCAAAAACTTACGTTCGTCACACCGGTTATCCAGGAGGCCAGAGGTTTACAACGGCTAAAGAAATGTTGGCTAAGGATCCAGCGCGTATAGTAGAGAAATCGATAAAAGGTATGTTGCCCAAAAACAAATTGGGTGCAGAGCTTTTCCGAAATCTGAAGGTATATGCCGGCGCAGCCCACAACCAAGAAGCACAAAAACCAACAGCAATTAACTTAAACGATTTTAAGTAATGGAAATGATTCATAAAATTGGTAGAAGAAAAACTGCAGTTGCGAGAGTTTATGTTACTGAAGGAAATGGTAACATTACTATCAACAAGAGAGACTTAAGCAACTATTTTCCTACAGCAACATTACAGTACAAAGTAAAGCAGCCATTTACCCTAACCAACAACGAAGAAAACTTCGATGTAAAAGTTAATGTATATGGTGGCGGTATTACAGGACAGGCGGAAGCGGTTCGTTTGGCATTGTCCAGAGCTTTATGCGAATTGGATGCCGAGAACAGATTGGTTCTTAAACCAGAAGGTCTTTTAACTAGAGATCCAAGAATGGTTGAACGTAAGAAATTCGGTCAGAAGAAAGCTCGTAAGAAATTCCAGTTCTCTAAACGTTAATACCGTATTAACAAATCAAATACTGAAATACGGCAATGCTCTTGATGGTTATCGAGAAATAATTGGCAGATTCGGTATAATTTTTAATTGTTCATTGAAAACCCTTGTCATAGGGTAAGTAATAATCCAAAGTTAATCATAGGACCACACCTTAGGGGAATGTCCAATGCATTCAAATTCTGGATAAATTAGTTTAGCATCTAAATATTAAAGGCTGCCCAGTGGTACCACTTTAATATTGCTAATTCAAAGGAACGTAAACTAAAAAATAAAAATGGCAAACAAAGTTGAAGTAAAAGACCTTTTAGAGGCAGGTGTACATTTTGGTCACCTTACCAGAAAATGGAATCCGAACATGGCTCCCTACATCTACATGGAGCGTAACGGAATTCACGTTATCAATCTTTATAAAACAGTTGCAAAACTAGAAGAGACCAACGAGGCTCTTAAAAAAATTGCGGCTTCAGGTAGAAAAATACTTTTCGTAGCTACCAAAAAACAAGCAAAGGATATTGTTGCTGAAAAAGCAGGCAACGTAAACATGCCTTACATCACTGAAAGATGGCCAGGTGGTATGTTGACCAATTTCGTTACTATTCGTAAAGCCGTGAAGAAAATGGCTTCTATTGATAGAATGAAAAAAGACGGTACCTTTAACACCCTTTCCAAGAAAGAGCGTTTACAAGTTGACCGTTTGCGTGCCAAGTTGGAAAAGAACTTAGGTTCTATTTCTGAAATGACACGTCTACCAGCTGCCTTGTTCATAGTTGACACTATGCGTGAGCACATTGCTGTAAAAGAAGCTCAAAAATTGAACATTCCAATTTTTGCAATGGTAGATACCAATTCAGATCCACGACCAATCGATTTTATCGTTCCTTCCAATGATGATGCCTCCAAATCCATAGAGGTTATTATGGCATCTGTAACTGCAGCTATTGCAGAAGGATTAACAGAGCGTAAATCCGAAAAGCAAAGCGAGAAGGAAGGTGGAGACGAGGCCAAACCAAAGGAGAAAAAAGCTAAGGTAGCCTCAGAAGAAAAAGCTCCCAAAAAAGCTAGCACTGCAGGAGACGACCTTACCAAAATAGAAGGCATTGGCCCAAAAATTGCTGAAATTTTCCAAGAAGCAGGCATTAACACTTATGCCGACTTAGCAGACAAGTCTGAGGATGACCTTAAAGACATCCTTACTGAATCTGGCCCAAGATATGCTTCCAAGAATCCAGCTTCATGGCCTAAGCAGGCACAAATGGCTGCCGATGGTAACTGGGATGAATTGCAGGAATGGCAAGATAGCGTTAAAGGAGGAATAGAATAATCCACTTTTAATTAAAACAGAATATAAATTTAACATTAACCTAGATTGGGATTACATTTCAATCTTAATTTAGGTGAAAATTAAAACAAAATAAAATGGCAAAAATTACCGCCGCTGAGGTAAACAAACTAAGACAAACAACAGGTGCTGGCATGATGGATTGCAAGAATGCACTGGTTGAAGCAGAAGGGGATTTTGATTTGGCAATTGAAATCTTACGTAAAAAAGGACAAAAAGTTGCCGCCAAAAGAGCTGACCGTGATTCTTCCGAAGGGGCTGCTATTGCCAAAGTAAATGCGGACAACACCACTGGGGTTATCATTTCTTTGAACTGTGAAACCGATTTCGTTGCCAAGAACGACACTTTTGTTGCTTTGGCCAACGACTTGGCAGACCTAGCCTTAAACTTCGACACTAAAGAAGATTTCTTGAACGCCGATTACAAAGGAATTACTGTACAGGATAAACTTACAGAACAAACCGGTGTTATTGGTGAGAAAATTGAAATAGGCGGATTTAGCAAACTTTCAGCTCCATTTGTTGGTTCTTACATTCACGCTGGAAACAAAATAGCTACTTTGGTAGGACTTTCTGCTGCCGTTGAGGGTGCAGACGTTGCCGCTAAGGATGTTGCCATGCAGGCAGCCGCTATGAATCCAGTAGCTTTGAACGAAGAAGGAGTTGACCAGTCGATCATCGATAAAGAAATCGAAATCGCCAAAGATCAATTACGTCAAGAAGGAAAGCCAGAAGCTATGTTGGATAACATCGCCAAAGGTAAATTGAACCGTTTCTTTAAAGACAACACTTTGGTAAACCAGGATTTTATTAAGGATAGCAAACAAAGCGTAGCCCAATACGTAAAATCTGTTGATTCCAAATTGGAAGTAACAGGATTTAAAAGGGTTGCCTTGGGATAATCCTTAATCAATAAACATAAAAAAACGCCTTTACATTCATTGTAAAGGCGTTTTTTTATGCCTTATAATATAATTATAACATTTGAGAGTTATCGATTTGACAAAGGAAATCCTAAATTAATTCCCAACAAAATAACCTCATGGGACTAGAAAAACACCTTCCAACATCACCTCCCAATCCTTTTTTGGAACTGCTTTTACTACCAAGCACTATCCTTTCAACCAAGCTTCCCGTAGATTCTTCTGCTGTTCGCTGGGGCCTTCGATTGGAACCAAATTAACCACCTTCAAAGTAGGTACGCCAACTTTCCCCTTCAAGGTAATTTCCTTATAACCTCTTTGCACTACCATTACAATTTCCTTGTCGGGATCCCAGTTCATGCTTTGCCCTATAAGCAACCGTATATTGACCAGATTGGTCATTTTACCATCAACACTCTTAATAATATCTCCCCCTTGGGCACCCAAATCATTGAAAAAACTGTTCAATTGAATCCCTTCCCTTACAAAAATAGCATTGTCATTTGCCGGATCCACATCTATATAGGGAATCTCACCATCAAAAAAATATCCTGTAGACTGCTCCTGCTCCGTTGTTGACAGCCCCACTTTTTTCCAATAAGCATCATAGTCTATAGGTGTGTCTCCAATGACATGGACATTAAAGAATTCCCCTATTTCCGGGTACGTCATTGCAACTATTTCATCAATCAACCCATCATCCTCAAAAGGTTTGGAATCCCCATATTTTTTGGAAAGCTCCTTCATCAGCCATAAAACACCCTTTTCCCCTCCACTTAATTCCCTTAGGTCAATATCCAGCGCCATATTTATCAATGCCCCTTTTTCGTATACATTGGCATAATTTTTCTTATAAGGCTCCTCCAATATATTTTTGCTCATTACGGTAAAGGACATACTATCATCATAGGTTTTGGATCTCTCCACCTTCTCCATGAGTCTTTGATAAAAATCTTCCTCACTGATCAACCCCTGTTGAATTTGAAAAAGATTGGCAAAATATTCCGTAGTCCCTTCATACATCCATAAGTGCATGGACATTTTAGGGTCGTTAAAATCAAAATATTGTATTTCATTGGAGTGGATCGTCAACGGAGTAACGATATGAAAAAACTCATGTGCCACCGTGTCAAAAATGGCCTCCTCCAGTCGTTCCTTCGATATTTGTTCGGGCATTACCACTACTGTAGAAGTGTGGTGTTCCAATGCCCCAAAACCTTTAGCGTCCTCATCATCCATATTGGAAAGGTAGAGGATAATGGTGTAGTGCTTGGTACTGTTAATATCCCCCAGAAATGCTTTCTGACCCCGCATCATTTTCTCCATTCCAGCCTTTAGACTGGCCGCGGTAAAATGACCATTGGGAGAATAGACACTTAAAGTTACCGCAATGTCGTTCACCTGAAATGTTTCCGTACTAGGGCTGGAGTACATTATTGGATTATCTATAACCTCAAAGTATCTATTAGCCACAAAAACATCAGTATCCGGTCTATTTACATCCTGTATTCCCTTAACCAATGAGGTTACGGGCTCCAATCCATCCGGGGCAGAAATTTCCAATGAATAAGGAATTTCCTCAAGCCCATCAAAATAACCCACAAATCCATGGAGGTTCAACATAAAGTTCTTCCCCTTAAGAATATTGGTCCCCGACGGCGAAAAAACAGGCTCACTCACCTCTACTTCAGTATCATAGGTGTCGTTTACCCAATAATTAATCTTATCCAAATCCTTGGCATTGATGATTCTCCAAGTATTATCATCCAACTTTTCTACTTTTAACTCCCCTCCTTTGTAATCAATAGCCTTAAATTGTTCTATATATTTTCCGTAATTATCATCGCTATAAGTTCCCGGTACTGTCTTGGGAATAAAAAACGAAACAGTATCGGTTGCAAATGCGGCCGGATCCAAAACCACATTCACTTTATCGTCCACAACATTGATCAAATCTATTTTCGCAATTATGGAAGCCTTTTCTGCCGAAACCAAAGTTTTTGTGCTTCCACACCCTTGGAGTAGCAAAATTGCAACTCCTAAAATCCAAGATTTTTTAAATAACCCTATTCTATTTGTCATTATTTAGTGATTTTATTTATCGTTTGTTCCAAAAATGCCATAGCCCCTCTAAGCTCCGAAATAGCAGGATAAGGAATTTCTCCATTACAAATCGGTGGAACTACAACAACTGTGCAAGATTATAAAAATAAATTTACCTTCCCATAGGCGTTAGGAAATAATTAAGGATAGACGAATCGTCCATGCCAAGCCACTTCATAAATATTTTTGATTATTTTTGCATGAAATTAATCAACATCAGGATGCAATACAAAAGAATACTTTTAAAACTCAGTGGAGAAGCCCTAATGGGCACAAAGCAATACGGTATTGATGCTCAGCGTTTATCCGAATATGCAGAGGAGATCAAAGAAGTTGTGGACAAAGGTATAGAAGTTGCTATTGTGATCGGTGGTGGCAATATTTTCAGGGGATTGGCAGGAGCCAGTAATGGAATGGACAGGGTACAGGCGGACCATATGGGAATGTTGGCTACCGTTATAAATGGATTGGCCTTACAAAGTGCCTTGGAATTGCAAGGAGTACAGACCAGATTACAATCTGCCATAAAAATAAATGAGGTAGCCGAACCTTTTATTAGAAGACGCGCCATGCGACATTTGGAAAAAGGTAGGGTAGTTATATTTGGCGGCGGTACAGGAAATCCTTATTTCACTACAGATTCCGCTGCCGTGTTACGAGCCATAGAAATTGAAGCCGATGTAATTTTAAAAGGGACCCGAGTGGACGGTATTTATACCTCCGACCCGGAAAAAGACAAAACAGCCACCAAATTTGACACGATAACCTTTAAAGATGTACTGACTAAGGGACTAAAAGTAATGGACACCACGGCCTTTACCCTAAGTCAGGAAAACGAATTGCCTATTGTTGTTTTTGATATGAACAAAAAAGGAAACCTTATGAAGTTGGTTTCCGGAGAGAATATAGGAACCGTTGTAAATCTATAGTTTTGGCACTATTTGTGTTAAATCAATTAAAAAAATAGCATATGAACGAAGAAATTAAATTTATTCTGGATACTACCAAAGAAGGGATGGACAGTGCCATAGCACACCTTGAAAAAATGTTCTTGAAAATCAGGGCTGGAAAGGCAAGTCCTGTTATGCTATCCAGCGTAATGGTGGAATATTATGGCTCCCCCACCCCATTGTCACAAGTAGCAAATGTGAATACCCCGGACGCAAGAACCTTGTCCGTTCAGCCATGGGAAAAGAACATGCTACATGAAATAGAAAAAGCCATAATGAATGCCAATCTTGGATTTAATCCCATGAACAACGGCGATTTCGTAATCATCAACGTACCTCCCCTAACGGAAGAAAGAAGGAGGGATTTGGTAAAACAAGCAAAGGCAGAAGCAGAAGACGCAAAGATAGGTGTCCGAAATGCTCGTCAGGAAGCCAATAAGGAAGTTAGAAGTCTGGAAGTATCCGAAGATTTACAGAAAAACGCAGAAGCCGATGTACAGGCACTCACAGATAAGTACATAAAAAAGATAGATGCTTTCCTTGAGGCCAAGGAAGCAGAAATCATGAAGGTATAACCTTAAAATACTAAAATTAAAAGAGCGGTCCATGGACCGCTCTTTTAATTTTCCTCAACCACCTGCCCCCAAAAAAACTGAAAACTGCTTCCTCCCTGCCCTAACGTGTAGACTCGATAAAATTCGTTGTTCCCTCTACGACTATTTAGTCCCTGCTTCCTAGGAACAATAACAATCATTCTCTACCTTTGCGCTCGAATAATTTTAGAATCCGAAAGACCTGTTTAAATCATAACGGTTTACTGGTTTTTTTAGGTTTAAATGCCATATAAGCATTCTAAAACAAGACGTTTCACTAGATGGTTGCAAAGTTAACGCAAGGTTTTTGGGCAAAAATAGCACGGATAATACTTAGGAACAGAATTATAATTCTAGTCCTATTGGCCATAATAACCATTTTTATGTCCATGCAATGGGACAAAATGAGGTTTTCCAATTCACAAGCCAACCTTCTACCCGATCACCATCCCGTAAACCTGGAATACCTTTCCTTTCTAAAACAGTTCGGCGAAGAAGGAAATGTTGTTGTTTTGGCCGTAAAGGACAGCTCCCTATTTACCCCTGAAAAATTTAATCGCTGGAATAAGCTTAGCAAGCAACTGGGGGCTTTTCCCGAGGTTGACTTCGTATTGTCCACGGATAACCTACAAGAGCTCGTAAAAGACACTGTAAAACAAGAATTTGTTATGCGGCCTTTTATAAAACAAGCCCCTCAAACCAAAAAGGAGGTCGACAGTCTGACCAATCATCTTTTTAACGATCTTCCTTTTTACGATAATCTTATCTACAACAAAAAGACGCATACCATACGCAGTGTTATTTATTTGGACAAAGATATTGTCAACACCTCCGTACGTAAAGACTTCATACTTGAAGACCTTTCTACTTTGGTCAAAAATTTTGAAAAAGAAACGGGCCTAGATGTGCGTATTTCGGGCATGCCTTACATAAGGACCATGAACTCCCAAAATATCATTGATGAAATTGGGAAATTTATTCTTGCGGCATTAGGAGTAACTTCCCTGATCTTCTTTTTCTTTTTCAGAAGTTTTAGGGCTACGATCATTTCCATGTTTGTTGTAATCATAGGGGTTATGTGGGCTTTTGGAATCTTGGGCCTACTGCAATATGAAATTACGGTTCTTACCGCCCTGATTCCACCATTAATCATTGTTATCGGTATTCCCAACTGTATCTTCCTCATAAACAAATACCAACAGGAAGTAAAAAAGCACGGAAACCAGGCCTTGTCGCTACAACGTGTAATCTCAAAAATTGGTAACGCCACCCTGATGACCAACGTTACTACCGCTTCGGGTTTTGCCACATTTATCATTACCGACAGCAAACTACTCAAGGAGTTCGGCATTGTGGCTTCCATGAACATTATAGGTATATTTGTGCTTTCACTTTTGATAATTCCGATTATCTACAGCTTTATGTCCCTTCCAAAAGACAAGCATTTGAAACACTTGAATACCAAGTGGATCGAAACTTTTGTGAGCTGGATGGAAAGAATTGTAAGGGAGAGAAGGATTACGGTATATATAGTATCCATTGCCCTTTTGGTAGCTAGTATAATTGGCATATATCAAATAGACATTTCCGGAAGCCCTATAGAGGATATGCCCAAAAAAGCGGAATTTTTTAAGGACATACGCTTTTTTGAACAAGAGTTTGACGGAATAATGCCCGTAGAAATAGTAGTGGACACAGAAAGGCCCAAAGGGGTCTTAAAACCTACCACCCTGAGAAAAATGGATGAACTGGGTACGGTGATAAATGAAATTCCCGAACTTTCCAGGCCAGTTTCAGTAGTGGACTTGGTTAAATATTCCAAACAGGCCTTCTACAGCGGCATCCCTAAATATTATCAACTCCCCACCTCACAGGAAAATACTTTTATTATGGATGTTGCCCGCAAATCCTCGGACAACGGCAACCTATTGAGCAGTTTTGTAGATAGCACGGGACAGGTGGCCCGGATGACCACATACATGAAGGATGTAAAAACATCCCGAATGGAAACCATTGAAGCCAAACTAAAAGAGAATATCGACAAAATTTTCCCTTCGGATAGGTACAAGGTTACCATGACCGGTAGTGCCCTTCTCTTTTTAAAAGGGACCAAATATTTGGTAAAAAACCTGATCATGTCCCTTGCCCTGGCCATTGGTCTTATTGCCCTCTTTATGGCCTATCTTTTCCGATCGTTTAGAATGATAGTAATTTCATTGATACCCAATTTATTGCCGCTGGTAATTACCGCGGGAGTTATGGGATTCGTAGGGGTACCTATTAAGCCTTCCACTATTTTGGTATTTAGCATTGCTTTTGGAATTTCGGTGGACGATACCATACACTTTTTGGCCAAGTACAGACAGGAACTTACAAGCAACCACTGGAGAATTAAAAAATCGGTCTATGCCGCCTTAAGGGAAACCGGGGTTAGTATGTTCTACACCTCCATTGTACTGTTCTTTGGCTTTTCGGTCTTCATCATTTCCAGTTTCGGGGGAACAGTGGCTTTAGGGGCATTGGTTTCGGCCACCCTATTGTTCGCAATGCTGGCCAACCTAATTTTATTACCTTCCTTACTTCTTTCTTTGGAGAGAAGTATTGCCAACAAACAGGTGCTTAAAGAACCACAAATAGACATTCTTCCGAAGGAAGAACTCAATATCACGGACAAGGAGGAATAGTCCGTTTTATAAAATATTTTTTACCCGGTATTTACAGATATTTACCCAATTTATATTTTTGCAAAAAGGCTATCTTTGCCACTTAATTTACAAGGAATTCAAATGAAGACATTTAGCGTAAAAGAGCTACTATCTCCCGATCATTTACACCAGGAAGTTACTGTTAACGGATGGGTAAAAACCTACAGGAGCAATAGATTTATTGCTTTAAACGATGGATCTACTATAAACAACATACAATGCGTGGTAGATTTTGAGGAATATGATGAAAATCTACTAAAGCAAATTAATACAGGCGCTGCTCTTAAAATAAGCGGAACCTTGGTGGAAAGCCAGGGAAAAGGGCAGTCCGTGGAGATACAGGTCAAGGAGATCAAGGTACACGGAGGAGCAGACCCTGAGGTCTACCCTATTCAACCTAAAAAACACTCTCTGGAGTTTTTGAGGGAAAAGGCACACCTTCGCGTAAGAACAAATACCTTTGCAGCTATAATGAGGGTGCGTTCGGCCCTTTCGTTTGCTGTGCACCAATATTTTCAAAAAAATGGATTCTTCTATGTCCATACCCCTATAATTACAGGTTCGGATGCAGAAGGAGCTGGAGAAATGTTCAGGGTGTCTACCTTGGACAACAAAAAGCCGCCTTTAACGGAGGATGGTGAAATAGACTATAGGGAAGATTTTTTTGGCAAAGAGACCAATTTAACCGTATCCGGACAGTTGGAAGCCGAAACTTACGCCATGGGCTTGGGAAAGGTCTACACCTTCGGCCCCACTTTTAGGGCTGAAAACTCCAACACTTCGAGACATTTGGCCGAATTTTGGATGATAGAGCCCGAAGTAGCATTTAACGACCTGGATGCCAACATGGATTTGGCCGAAGACTTTATAAAGGAGGTCATTAATTACGCTCTGGAAAACTGCAAGGAAGACCTGCAGTTCCTGGAACAGCGATTATTGGACGAAGAAAAGAGCAAACCACAGGCGGAACGCAGTGAAATGCCTTTGATAGAAAAACTAAAATTTGTTTCGGACAACACCTTTAAGCGTGTCACCTACACCGAGGCCATAGACATACTAAGGAACAGTAAGCCCAACAAAAAGAAGCAGTTCAAATACCTTATTGATGAATGGGGTGCTGACCTACAGAGTGAGCACGAACGCTTTCTGGTGGAAAAACATTTTAAATGCCCGGTAATATTATTCGATTATCCCGCCAAAATAAAGGCATTCTATATGCGTTTAAATGAGGACGGCAAAACGGTTAGGGCTATGGACATCCTATTCCCCGGTATTGGCGAAATAGTGGGTGGATCCCAACGTGAGGAACGCTTGGACATCCTATTGGAGAAGATCAAAGCTTTGGGTATTGATGAAAAGGAACTTTGGTGGTATTTGGATCTTAGGAAATTTGGAACTGCCGTACATAGTGGCTTTGGACTAGGTTTCGAGAGATTGGTACTGTTTGCAACAGGCATGGGCAATATAAGGGACGTAATACCTTTCCCTAGAACGCCACAGAATGCTGAATTCTAATCATTATTCTTTAACTTTATAAGATAGATCACCGTTATAAATGCTGAAACAACACCTACAGTTTAAATTATCGCAGAAATTATCTCCACAACAAATACAGTTGATGAAGTTGATTCAATTGCCTACGCAGGCATTTGAGCAACGACTGAAACAAGAGCTGGAGGAAAATCCTGCTTTGGAAACTGGAAAGGATGAAGTTGACACCCAACAGGATGAATTTGATGATCTATATGACAACGAAACCGATAGCGAAAGTATAAGTGCGGAAGATATCAATATTGATGATTATTTAAGTGATGACGAGATTCCGGATTATCGCACACAAGCCAATAATTACAGTGCCGATGATGAGGAAAAAAGTGTTCCATACGCAGCAGGAATCTCTTTTAATCAATATCTCATAAATCAGTTGAACACTATTTATTTAACTGATGAGGAATGGTCCATTGCCGAATTCTTGGTGGGCAGCGTGGATGAGAGCGGGTATATCAGAAGACCTCTTTCCGATATAATGGACGATCTGGCTTTTACCCAAAACATCTATACGGACGAAAAGACCATTAAAAAGGTATTGCACATAGTTCAAGATCTTGACCCTGCCGGTGTAGCGGCAAGAACTTTGGAAGAGTGCCTTCTTCTTCAATTAAAAAGGAAGGAAATGACCCCCAGTATAGAACTGGCCATTCAATTGTTGGAAAAATCCTTTGAGCAGTTTACCAAAAAGCACTATCAAAAGCTTATTCAAAAGCACAATATCACAGAAGAACAGCTCAAGGATGCCATTGCCGAAATTGAACGCTTAAATCCCAAACCAGGAGGCTCCTATTCCGGGAATAACCGAATTGTGGAGCACGTAGTACCCGATTTTTCCATTCGTATTGTAGACGGGGAACTGGAGCTCACCCTTAACGGAAGAAATGCACCTGAGCTTCACGTTTCGCGGGAGTACAACAATATGCTGGAAGGGTACAAAAATTCCAAGGAAAAGTCCAAGTCCCAAAAGGACACCGTGATGTTCATCAAACAAAAATTAGATGCCGCAAAATGGTTTATTGATGCCATAAGACAGCGTCAACAGACCCTATATATTACCATGAACGAAATCATGGAATATCAAAAAGAATACTTCCTTACAGGGGATGAACGCAAATTGCGACCCATGATCCTGAAAGACATAGCCGATGGCATCGGCATGGATGTTTCCACTGTTTCCAGGGTAGCCAACAGCAAATATGTTGACACCCCTTATGGCACGAAACTGATCAAGGACTACTTTTCCGAATCCATGAAAAACGATCAGGGAGAAGATGTATCCACCAAGGAAATAAAAAAGATTCTGGAAACTGTTATTGGGGAGGAAACCAAGAAAAAACCGCTTACAGATGATAAACTGGCTGCTATTCTCAAAGAAAAGGGTTACCCTATTGCCCGGCGTACGGTAGCAAAATACAGGGAACAACTGGATATTCCGGTGGCCAGGTTGAGAAAACAGATTTAATGCGACTATTCCTCAAGATTACGTCATACCTTCTACACCCGCTTTTTATACCATTTGCAGGTACCATTGCCTATTTCCTTATTACCCCCAAATACAGTCCGTTGGAGGTGCAGAGCGGAAATATCCTGCCCATATTTATTCTCACTATAATCATCCCCATTATATTCTACCTGATCTTGCGCAACCTGGGCATTGTAAGTTCCGTATTCATGCCCAATCTCCAAGAAAGGAAATACCCTCTTTATATTAGCCTAGGACTGCTTATAATGGTGCTATTTAAAGTAATCCCCAACAACTTTACCATAGAGCTGCACTACTACTTTTTAGGCCTTATAGCGGCCTTATTTAGCGCCCTTGTATTGCTATTTCTTAACTTTAAGTGTAGTATGCACCTTTTAGGCATGGGAAGTTTGTTAATGTTCTTAATAAACCTGAGTATTCACTTTGAAATCAACGTTACCATTGCCATTAGCATAGTAACCCTACTGAGCGGCCTAGCGGCCACCTCAAGACTTTATTTGAACGCCCACACCAAAGCGGAAGTCCTAATTGGATTTGCCATCGGCCTGTTTACCCAATTATTTACTGTTAAATTTTGGCTATAAAATAAAAAAAATAAGTCCCACCTTGAGTGGCTTAAATTCTATAAGACCCCCCGACTCTCCCGTTACCCCATCATTGAACAACGAACTAAGCGCATAATAGATGTGAATATTGAAGGTATTGTACCCTACATTTAAGGTTAGACCGTATTGAAAGTCCCTTATATCCTTATTTACAAAGACTATTTTCTCTGAGCTCGAAACGAATTTGGACCTACCATCAAAAACATAGCCTAGCTTAACACCGGTATAAATCCTCCAAAACTTATATTCCTCCGGAGTTGAATTGCGCCACCTAAACTGAAAGGGGACCTCCAGGACATGGGTTGCAATTTTGTTTCTCTTGAAATCGGCATCACTATCCAACACCGAATACACAACATCTGATCCTTGTTGGGTAGCCAACAAATTGGTATAATAGGAATTGATGCCATATCCCAAACCAATAGCAATGCCCATATTCCTTTGATAACTTAAGGGAATATCCTTAATAAAACCGGCCTGCAAGCCATATGAAAGGTTTCTTTGGGAAACATCGGCCGGAAGATTGGTGGCAAAATTATAAGTAAGCCCAAAATAAAACTGATCTTCCAAATATTTCCTATCCACCTCCGTGTTGGTTACCAAAGCCTGTCCGGAAACAAAAGCACCGGAAAACAAAAGTATTATGAATATAAGGTGGCATCTCATAGCCTTTTAAAGGTAATTAATTAAACATAAAAAAACGCTTCAAATATATGCATTTGAAGCGTTTTGATTCTCTTATCCTTTTACTAACTATTGCAAATTCCTGAATGCATCACCTTCATAGGTGGTATAATTTACTTTCAAGGCATTTACTTTTCTAAGCTCTTGTTTTATATCGGAAATAATACCCATATTGGCATCCTTGTCCACCTTAAGTGCAGTTGTCAATACATTTTGTAATTCCTGAGGCTTTT
Organism: Arenibacter palladensis; assembly: GCF_900129275.1. GTDB lineage: Bacteria > Bacteroidota > Bacteroidia > Flavobacteriales > Flavobacteriaceae > Arenibacter > Arenibacter palladensis. Next base: position 87,410 of record NZ_FQUX01000005.1, read on the forward strand.
TGGCCCTTTCCATCAAAATATAATCACCCACTTCGGATGCATCAGCAAACTTATCGTTCAACTGAATTTTGGATTCGGTACCATAAGTCTTCTCATACTCACGGGTAGGCTTCCCAACATAAATGTAGATTACCCTATCCTTCTTTTCCAATTTTTTGATTTCCGAAGCATTGGGCAGAACGTTTTCAACTTTCAAGGTACTGTCTTTCATCACTGTAACCGTCATAAAGAAGAACAAAAGCATGAAAACGATATCTGGCAAGGATGCAGTGTTCACCGCAGGTAAAGCCGCATCTTTTTTCTTATTAAATTTTGACATAGTATCTTGTTTTTAACTTCTAAATTTAGTTTGACGATGTTTCGGCCTCTGAAAGCTTCTGAGGAAACAAATCCTGAATTCTCTTAACCTTCTCCTTTAATTCTTCACGAACATTGTCCGGAGTTTCAGGGTTAAGATATTCTGCTTCCATGTCCGTAAAGTCTCTCTTGAACAAACGTTGTGCCTCCCTATTTCTAAGATCGTTATAGGCCCCAACCAATTCGTTCTGAACGGTTATGTAGGTTCCGTATTTCGTCTCCCTATCATTCTTAAGCGATATAATTGCTTTCGCAGGACTATCGGATGAAGATGGATCCCTTTTACCTTTACAATAACTACAGTAGTCCGCAGTTCCAGATGGTGCACCTCCATTGTCCAAAAAGGCAATGGCCTTGGCCCTTAAATCCTTAATATTTGTCAACTCATCATCAGCCAATAATTGTCCATCACGGTTAATATTGACCTGAAAAATATTCTTTTGCTTAATGATTACATCCGTATCTGGCGGCTCAATTGGTGGCAACATACGATCTAATCCTGCATCTGTTTCAATAGTGGTAGTCACTAGGAAAAAGATAAGCAATAAGAACGCTATGTCTGCCATAGAACCCGCATTAACCTCTGGTGGTGCTCCTCTTTTTGGCATAATATTTTATTTTATTATTTACTAATCATTTTCTTAACTCCAGACCACAACATGGCACCTACAGCTACAATGGTAAGAATAAAAAACACATTCAATCCCATACCAATGGTTTTCACTGTATCCTCCGTAGTAGGAACTCCTTTTTTGGCCATTTCTTCCAAACTAACATCTGTTCCAGTTGCTAGGGCGTAAGAGATAACAACGACTACCAAAAGACCACCTACACCAAATAAGGTTTTCTTTAAGGCTCCTTTGGAGGTAAACAAGTTCACCAATCCAAAAAGAACCGAGGCCGCTATCGCAATCCCCAACAATAAGTAGGTTATGATGAACATGAAGTTCATAGACCCATTATTTATGGCTTCCGTTGCGGGAACGTCTGCACTAGGAAGCTGAAACCACAGTATGGCCCCAATCACTCCGAGTACAACTAATATTATTTTAACTATTTTATGCATGATACTTTAAGTATTTAGTGTCCGACTTATTTTTTGTGATCTGCCAACATATCAATCAACGTGATTGATGAATCTTCCATATCATTTACAATACTGTCAATCTTTGCAATGATATAATTGTAGAAAATTTGAAGGATAATCGCAGTAATAAGACCGAATACCGTAGTCAATAACGCCACCTGAATATCACCTGCAATAAGGGAGGCACTCAAGTTACCAACCGCCGCAATTTTCTGGAAGGCCTGAATCATACCGATTACCGTACCCATGAACCCAAGCATTGGAGCTACAGCAATAAATAAAGACAACCAAGAAACGTTCTTCTCCAATTGACCCATTTGTACACCTCCGTAGGCTACAACTGCTTTTTCTGCAGACTCTATACTGTCTCCAGCTCTTTCCAATCCTTGATAGTAGATGGAAGCAACAGGACCTTTTGTATTTCTACATACCTCTTTGGCAGCTTCAATACCACCGGAAGCCAAAGCATCTTCTACTTGTTGCTTAAGCTTGGTAGTGTTGGTAGTAGCTAGGTTTAAATAAATAATCCTTTCAATAGCTACGGCCAAACCAAGAATTAAACACAAAAGAACAATACCCATAAATCCGGCACCACCCTGAATAAATTGCTCCTTAAGCACTTGAGTAAATCCTTTTTCCGCTGCTGGAGCCGCATCTTGCAAAATGGCTGCTGCTGCAACAACTTTTGCACTTACTGTATTTGTACCTGCCACAAATAACCCAGCTGTTGCCAGGATAGAGAATAATCTTTTCATTTCTTTGAAACTTAAATTTAGTTAGTTAATAGGGTTAAAGATAAAAAAAATTCGCAATATAAAAATTAAAACTTAACAGCAGAGAGGAAGGGATTCGAACCCTCGATACCCTTGTGGGGTATACACACTTTCCAGGCGTGCGCCTTCGACCACTCGGCCACCTCTCTAGTTATAGTTATTGGGCAGCCAAATAACAAAAAAAATATTAGTTAAAGAAATTTAGACTGTTATTTTTATTGCATTTCGCCCCTGAGAGATGTTTCATATATGGTTTTGAACAACTTAGGGGAAATATTATTTCCAAGTAAATACATTAACTTGGTAATTGCCGCTTCGGTTGTAATATCCTTACCATTAATAATTTGCAATTTTTCAAGTTGCTTGCTCGTTTCATAGCGCCCCATAAGAACACTTCCCCCGGAACATTGTGTTACGTTGATAATAAAAATTTCTCTCTCCATAGCTTTTTTCAACTCCAAAGTGAACCATTCATCAGTAGGAGCATTCCCTGAGCCATATGTTTCCAGAACCACAGCTTTTAAGTTAGGGGAATTTAAGATGCTATGCAAGACTGTTTGGTTAAAACCGGGAAATAATTTTAAAATAACCACATTTTGATCCATAACCTTATGAACTTTTAGCCTTTTAGTTGAATTTGCCCTAAACAAATACTCCCTACTCACCTTTAAATGCACCCCGGATTCTATTAAGGCCGGATAATTTAAAGAAGCAAAAGCTTCAAAATGCTCCGCATTGATCTTTGTAGTCCTGTTTGCCCTGTACAACTTATACTCAAAATAGAGCCCCACCTCTTGAACTACTGGCATATTGTCTTCGCGCAAGGCAGCTATTTGGATGGAGGTAATCAAATTTTCCTTGGCATCGGTCCTTAAATCCCCAATAGGCAATTGGGAACCCGTAAAAATCACCGGTTTTCGGAGATTCTCCAGCATATAGCTCAAAGCTGATGAAGTATAGCTCATAGTGTCACTACCATGAAGCACCACGAAACCATCATGGGAATCATAATGATCTTCTATAATGGTGGCAATATTAACCCAATGACCAACATTCATATTGGACGAATCTATTGGCGTATCAAAGGAAATACTGTCTATGGTACAATCCAATTGACCGAGCTCTGGGATATTTTTGATCAATTTATTAAAATTGAAAGCCTTCAGTGCCCCAGTATCGTAATCCTTGACCATACCTATGGTCCCACCCGTATATATGAGAAGAATTTTGGTTTTACGAACTTTAGAATCTCTGTTTTTCAATCTTAATAATTGTTAGGGTTTAAAAATTTGAAGGGGCCAACTGCCCTAATTTAATAGCTTACTCCTTAAGTCAGGCTTGTTGGAACACCAATTTATATTCCAAAGACCTGTCGGGAATTAGCCGTAGTAATTGCCGCAACCTCTTCCTTGTCCACGGCATATATATGGGCCACTTTTTCCAAAACGTTGACCAAATAGGCACTTTCGTTCCGCTTTCCTCGATAAGGAACAGGTGCCAAATAGGGCGAATCCGTTTCCAAAACCACATGCTTCAGGTCAATTTCCCCAAGAAACGTATCTATTTTACCATTTTTAAAGGTAACCACCCCACCTATACCCAATTTCATATTATAGGAAATTGCCTTTTGTGCCTGCTCAAAAGTACCGGTAAAACAATGAAAAATACCAAAAAGTCCATCGCCCTTTTCCTCTTCAAGGATTTGGAATATTTCATCAAACCCCTCCCTACAATGGATAACTATGGGATAAGCATACTTTTTAGCCCACTGTATTTGCTGCTTAAAGGCAATCTGCTGCTCCTTTAGAAAAGTTTTATCCCAATACAGATCGATGCCGGTCTCCCCCACTGCGTAAAATTTCCTGGACGCCAACATTTCCTCAACATGGGCCAACTCCTTTCTGTAATCTTCCTTTACATGTGTTGGATGCAGCCCGGTCATAAGAAAGATATTCTCAGGGTAGGATTTTTCCAAATCGAGCATCGCATTGGTATAGGATGAATCTATTGCGGGAATAAAAAAACGCTCAACCCCTAATTCCATAGCCCTCTCTATGACCGAACTTCGATCGCTATCAAAAGCCTCACTATATACATGGGTATGTGTATCTGTCAATATCATAGAACAAAAATAGGATTATCTTTGACAAAAAAAGTACATATGCCCAGCCTTAAAGTTTTTCTTCATAAAAAAAAATATATTGCCATACCCTTGGTCCTTACAGCTACAAATCATTTTGAAGTAACGGCCACCATCAATGGCGTTAAAGGCAGGTTTATATTGGATACCGGGGCGTCCAACACCTGTATTGGGCTGGACAAAATTGAATTCTTCAAATTAAATTCCAAAGATTCCAAAATAAAGGCGGCAGGAGCAGGAGCCACGGAAATGCTCACCAAACTTTCTACCAAAAACGTTATAGAAATAGGAAAATGGTTAAAAAAGAAACAGAAAATTGTCCTTTTCGACCTTGTCCACGTCAACCAGGCCCTGACCTCTCACCAAGCTATGCCCGTTGATGGTATAATAGGGGCCGATATACTAAAAAAAGGTAGGGCCATCATTGACTATCAAAAAACCCGTCTTTACCTAAAACAATAAGACCTGCCAGGTTTTAAAATCCCAACAGGTCCATATTATTACGCACAGGGTCGATTCCTAAGTACAATATATTACATTAAAGCTCCAATGCCTTTTTAACGTTGTTATCCATCAACAACTCTTCAGGACTCTCCAAAGCTTCCTTAACCGCTACCAAGAAGCCTACAGACTCCCTACCGTCAATAATACGATGATCATAGGACAGGGCAACATACATGATAGGCGCAATGGCTATGGCCCCATCACGGGCAATTGGCCTTTCCACTATATTGTGCATTCCTAGGATTGCACTTTGTGGAGGGTTGATAATTGGTGTGGACAACATTGATCCAAACACCCCACCATTGGTAATGGTAAAGGTACCCCCGGTCATCTCATCGACTGTAATCTCACCTTCACGGGCTCTTATGGCCAATCTTTTTACTTCGGACTCCACACCTCTAAAGCTTAGATTTTCCGCATTACGTATAACAGGAACCATAAGCCCTTTTGGCCCGGAAACCGCTATACTGATATCACAGAAATCATATGAGATCATTTCCTTCCCATCTATCATAGAGTTTACGGAAGGATACATTTGCAGCGCCCTGATTACGGCCTTTGTAAAAAAGGACATAAACCCTAAACCAACATTATGCTTGTTCTTGAAGTCTTCCTTATACTGATTCCTCAGTGCAAAGATAGCCGACATATCCACTTCATTAAAAGTGGTCAACATGGCCGTCTCGTTCTTGGCAGCTACCAAACGCTCGGCAACCTTACGGCGCAACATGGACAATTTGGTTCTACTTTCCCCTCTGGAGCCTCCTTTAGGAGTACCCATTGAAGGAACCGCCTTAACAGCATCTTCCTTAGTAATACGCCCGTCCTTTCCGGTGCCTTTTATGGTTGAGGCATCCAAATCCTTTTCGGCAAGTATTTTCTTGGCAGCAGGTGAAGCCGACCCCGACGCATAGGAGGTTTTCTCTGGTTTCACCTCGGTCTTCTGCTCAGCCACTTCTTTTACTTCTGGCTTCTTTTCCACCGGTTTTTCTTCACTCTTGGCAGCCCCATCGGGTTTGGAAGCGCTAGTGTCTATTAAACACACCACCGCACCTACGGCAACAGCATCTCCCACTTCTGCCTTAAGGGTAATAATCCCACTTTCCTCCGCCGGCAACTCCAAGGTAGCCTTATCCGAATCTACTTCCGCTATTGCTTGATCTTTCTCCACGTAATCTCCATCACTTACCAACCATTCCGCTATCTCTACTTCTGTAATGGACTCCCCAGGAGAAGGGACTTTCATTTCTAAAATCATGTTTTATAATTTTAATTTGTGTTTTGCCTAAACTCGTTTCTATTTTAATCTTTCTAAATCAATAATCCTGAACCTTTAAGAGCATACAATCATCAATGCCCAGGAAGGGTAACATTATTTATCTTTAGCATCAGGGTTTCTACCCATATTATTCTTGCTTATGTCAAAAACATAATCAATTACCTGCTGATGACGACGTTTGGATCGCACAGCACTACCGGCAGCTGGGGAAGCGTAAAATCTTCTTGAGGCCACCCTTAATTTATGCGCTTCGCTAAAGTGCATGGTTAAATGCCCCCAAGCACCCATATTTCTAGGTTCTTCCTGTGCCCAAACCATATCCTCTGCATTTTTATATTTCTCCATTATTGCCTTCATTTGCTCTGTTGGCACCGGAAATAATTGCTCCACCCTTACCAAAGCTACGTCATCCCTATTATTTTCCTCCCTATAGGCCAAAAGATCGTAATAGAATTTACCGGTACAGAATACCATGCTCTTAATTTTGGACACCTCAGCGGCGGCATCATCAATTACCATTTGGAATTCCCCGTTTGCAAACTCCTCAACCGTTGACACGGCTTTAGGATGCCTCAACAAACTCTTTGGCGTAAACACTATCAAGGGCTTCCTGAAATTTACTTTCATTTGCCTTCTTAACAAATGAAACATATTTGCCGGGGTAGTAACATCGGCGATATACATATTATCCCTTGCACACAATTGCAAATAGCGCTCCATACGGGCAGAGGAATGTTCTGCCCCCTGTCCTTCGTATCCGTGCGGCAACAACATTACCAGACCATTCTGCAATTTCCATTTGTCCTCCGCTGCGGATATGTACTGATCTATCATAATTTGGGCACCATTACTAAAATCCCCAAATTGAGCTTCCCAAATCGTTAAGGTATTGGGGCTCGCCATGGCATACCCATAGTCAAAGCCTACAACACCATATTCCGACAATAGCGAATTATATATCTGAAAAGTGCCCTGTTTATCCGAAATGTGGTTCAGCAGCATTACTTCCTCCTCACTTTCTTCCACTTTCATTACCGCATGACGATGTGAAAAAGTACCCCTTTCCACATCCTGCCCGGACATACGCACTCCGTAACCTTCTTCCAAAAGAGTACCATAGGCCAAAAGTTCTCCCATGGCCCAATCCAAGGTATCATTTTCAAAAAACATAGCCTTACGGTCGTTCACCAATTTCTCAACTTTACGCAAAAACTTCTTATTCTTGGGCAACTCGGTCAATACCTTGGCTATGGCCGTAAGCTTCTTTTTATCGTATTTTGTATCTACCGGATCCATCATCTCCCATTCGCGTACATGGGTATACCCGCTCCATTCATCGGCCATAAACGGGGTAATCACGGTCTTATCCTCTTTTCTGGAATCTTCCAGTTCCTCTTCCAAGGAAGCTTTATATTGCTCTTCCAGTTCTTGTACAAAACCATCCCCAATAATACCTTCCTTAATTAAGGCTGCAGCGTAAATATCCCTCGAATTTTTATGCTTGGCAATAGCTTTGTAAAGTTTTGGCTGGGTAAAACGCGGCTCATCACCTTCGTTGTGCCCATATTTTCTATACCCCAAAAGATCTAAAAATACATCCCTTTGAAAACGCATACGGAATTCCAGGGCAAAAAGGGAGGCGTGCACAACTGCCTCGGGATCGTCCGAATTAACATGTAGTACTGGACTCAAGGTTACCTTGGCCACGTCCGTACAATAAGTAGAACTACGGGCATCCAAATAATTGGTCGTAAACCCAATTTGATTATTTACTACAATATGAATGGTACCATTGGTTTTATATCCATCCAAATTTGCCATTTGCACCACTTCATATACCAATCCCTGGCCTGCAATGGCAGCGTCCCCATGAACTACAATGGGCAATACTTTTGAAAAATCGTCCTTATAACGGGCATCCTGTTTTGCTCTGGCAATACCCTCAACAACGGCACCAACAGTTTCCAAGTGGGAAGGATTTGGCGCGATGTTCATAATAATTTTCTTTCCATTTTGAGCTTTCCTCTCAGAGGTCCAACCTAAATGGTATTTCACATCCCCATCAAAAATTTCCTGCTCATAGTCCTTACCGTCGAACTCGCTAAAGATATCCTTTGCCTTCTTTCCAAATATATTGGTCAGAACATTCAAGCGTCCCCTATGGGCCATACCCATAACAAATTGTTCAACACCCATTTCGGCAGCCTTTTCCACTACCGCATCCAATGCCGGAATTAAGGATTCATTACCTTCCAAGGAAAACCTCTTTTGCCCCACATATTTGGTGTGCAAGAAGCTTTCAAAGGATACCGCCTCATTTAATTTTTTAAGAATGTGCTTTTTCCTATCTGAATCGTATTTAGGATGATTATCATTGACATTCAACCAATTTTGGATCCATTCTACCCGCTCCGGGTTTCTGATATACATATATTCCACACCAATTGCATCGCAATAGATACTTGTAAGATGCTCGATAATTTGACGCAAGGTACTAGGGCCAATCCCAAGAATTTCCCCCGCGGTAAATGTGGTATCCAAATCGCTTGGAGCAAGTCCAAAATTTCCAATCTCCAAAGTGGGGAAATACTGTCTTCTTTCCCTTACCGGGTTTGTTTTGGTAAACAAATGCCCTCTGGTCCTATACCCATCTATGAGTCGGACTACCTGAAATTCCTTCTGAAGCTTCTCGGGAACCTCAACTTCCTGACCCCCAGCAACTGATAAAGGTGCCGTCTGCAATTCATCGACCATCCCGTCTACGGAACTTTCCATACCAAAATCGAATCCTTGAAAAAAAGCTCTCCAACTAGGCTCTACACTATCGGGATTTGTTAAATACTTATCGTATAATGCTGCGAAATAAGAAGTGTGCGCAGCGTTTAAAAAGGAATATTTATCCATGAAAAAGTCTCTCTGTCTTTTGAACAAAATTTATTCAAAAATACAACATTTAGCAGATCTAAGCTTATCTTAGCCATGAATAATGGAAAATTATTACAATAATTATGATAAATCGCCATTCCTTAAAAAAAAGCTTGGTTTTATGTGTTTTTTTCACGGCATTTTGGGGCCTTGGTTATTCCCAACTAACCCCAAGGAATTCAGATTTTTGGAACAAAGTATATTTTGGAGGCAATTTAGGCCTCGGTTTTGGCAACAATTCCTTTAATGCATCCATCTCTCCCAGTGCAATTTACCAAGCTACCGAGCAATTCGGTGTAGGTTTGGGAATTAATTTCAACTATGCAAAATTTCGGGATGCAAAATTAGTAGCTTATGGAGGCAGCGTACTATCCCTGTTCAATCCAATACCTGCGCTACAACTTTCTGCCGAGTTGGAACAGCTTAAGGTATATCGCGAACTTGAACTTGACGGAGGCAATCTGGAAGAAAATTATTGGTCACCAGCCTTGTTTCTGGGAATAGGATACGGCAATAGGAATGTAACCGTGGGCATACGCTATAATGTGTTACACGACCAACAAAAAAGTATTTATGCCGATGCTTTTATGCCCTTTGTTAGGGTATATTTCTGATCTAAGATCCGTATTCGTTCCTAAACCACACTTTTTGCCATTCCCTTTTTAGTATTTCAAAGGTTACCTGTTCAGAAATTTCCACTACATCGGTAGCTTCAATGGCTTTTACTACTTTTTCGGGAACATCAATAATGTAAAGCAGATTTAAATAATCGGTAAATTTCTCCATGATCAAATAATATACTTTCTCATGTACCAGGGTCTTTAGATCCTTTGGGGAAATGTTATCCGGCAATTCTATAAATACATTGGCGAACACAAAATCTTTCTGCAATTGTGCTACTAGATTTTGATAGAGACTTTGATCCTTAGCATGCTTTAGAAGCGCCGAAATGTCCGGGAAATTTACAACCATATACTATTTACGAAATTTTATTTGAAATGGTTTTTAAGGAAGCGCAATTAAGCCATCTTTTTCGATAATTTCCTTGTCTTGGGACAATTTTCGACGAAATAACCAAGAACAAACCCATTTCTCCCTCAGATTCCCCGTTTATTCAAGACATATCACATCCTACTACAGCTTAGGGATTGGCAATCACAATATCCGTTTCCCCTTCTACTAGTGTAACATGGCAGCAATCTGCACCTACAGTGTAATCCGAATCAACCAATAGCTTGTCATCAACATAACCCTGAAAATTTATTTCAATTTCCTTATTTCGGTATTTTGTAACATATTTATCGCTGAACAAAGGGTAGCTACCATTTTTTGCCATCCATTCATATTCACTATTGGAGGCATCAAGGGTAATATCTTCCTCATTGGAAAGAACAACCACCTTAAAGTTGTCCAAGGCCACGGCAACGCCATCCTTGTCCTTAACGCTAACTGTAATGGTCCTAAATTCTTCGGTACAGAAAACATCCGAACAATTAGAGGCATCATCCGAATCGTCATCACTGCAATTTAGCGTTAGCAAAACCAATATTAAACCAACAAATAATTTCATAAACCCTTTTTATTTTTAGGATGCACAGGATCCGGATGGGTTGCTTTTCCCATGTCCAATTTATCCAAATCATCCGGCAATCCAAAAACACAGGAGACCATTATGTAAATAGCCCTCCTAGAAATTGTTAAATTGAAAGAGTCGGTTCCAGGAATTTATTTTCTGATTTTTTCCTCCCAAAGCCATGCGGACTTCATGGCTTCATCCAGGGTAGATTCTGCCTTCCAACCCAAAACCTTGTTCGCCTTGGTGGTATCCGCATAGGCCGATGTAATATCACCAGGCCTTCTGTCCACAATCTTATAGTTCAATTTTTTACCGGACACCTTTTCGAAGCTTTTAATAACCTCCAATACCGAACTACCTTTCCCTGTCCCTACATTGAACACCTCATAATTATCCTGGTTCTTACCATTCAGCAATCTTTCCAATGCCACTACGTGGGCCTTGGCCAGATCCACTACATAAATATAATCCCTTATACAGGTTCCATCCTCGGTGGGGTAATCACCGCCAAAAACGGATAGCTGCTCCCTGATACCCATGCCTGTTTGTGTAATAAACGGCACCAAATTTTGAGGAACACCTATTGGCAATTCCCCTATTTCGGCACTAGGATGGGCTCCCATAGGATTGAAGTACCTAAGCGCAATGGCATTTATCCCGGGCGTCACCTTACAGGTATCGCGAATTATTTCCTCACCCATTTGCTTGGTATTACCATAAGGTGATTCAGCCGTTTTTACCGGCGCACTTTCGGTAATGGGCATTTTATCGGCCTGACCGTAAACGGTACATGACGAACTAAAGATAAAGCTGGATTTGTTCTTTTTGGATAGTTCCTTGAGTAAGTAAACCAAGGTACCTATATTGTTCTCGTAATACAACAAGGGTTTTTCAACGCTTTCCCCAACCGCCTTGGATGCGGCAAAATGAATAACCCCTGCAACGTCCTGATGTCTTTTAAAAAAATCCTCTACTTTCGACCTATCTTTCAGATCTATTTTCTCAAAAATTGGTCGCTTCCCCGTAATGGCCACAATACCATCCAAGACCTTTTCGGTTGAATTGGACAGATCGTCAATAATAATTACTTCATAGCCTTTATTCTGTAATTCTACCGTGGTATGGGAACCTATAAACCCCAAACCTCCCGTTACGAGTATTTTCATTTATTGATATTTAATTAAAATTTTGGTTTTCATTTTTGGTAAATTGTACTTGGCCAAACCTAAACGATTCACCACTACCCACCAATAAACTTGTTAATGGTTTCGGTGATAAAATCTATTTGCTCGTCGTCAAGCTCGGTGTGCATTGGCAATGAAATTACTTCCTTGACCAATTGATTGGTTACGGAAAAATCCTTCTCTTGATAACGCTCATCCAAATAGGCCTTCTGCCTGTGTAAAGGAATAGGGTAATACACCCCACATGGAATTTGTTTTTCCGCCAAATGCTTTACCAATTCATCACGTTGGCCATTTAAAATCCTCAAGGTATACTGATGGAACACATGACAATCGCAAGTATCACAAATCTCGTTACAGGAATTGGCCATTTGAGGAACAATGATATTTTTGTTTCCCTCAAAAGCCTTGGAATATTTTCTTGCCGCTGCCCTTCTACTGGCATTATAACCATCCAGTCGGGACAATTTGGAACGCAAAACCGCAGCCTGAATAGAATCCAATCTGGAATTAACGCCTACTACATCATGATGGTAACGTTCATACATCCCATGGTTCACAATTCCCCTTAGGGTATGTGCCAATTCATCATCGTTGGTAAAAATAGCCCCGCCATCGCCATAACAACCTAAATTCTTGGAAGGAAAAAATGAAGTTGCCGCCACGTGCCCCATGGCACCGGCTTTCAGCTTTTTACCATTTTTAAAGGTATAATCTGCCCCAATGGCCTGTGCATTATCCTCAATAACATACAACTTATGTTTTTCCGCAATATCCAAAACAGCATCCATATTGGCACATTGGCCAAAAAGATGTACTGGCACTATAGCCTTGGTTTTAGAAGTAATGGCTTTTTCCAAGGCCACTGGATCTATATTAAAACTATCGGGCTCCACGTCTACCAAGACTGGAGTAAGTTGAAGAAGTGCAATCACCTCCACAGTAGCGGCAAAGGTAAAATCGGCCGTTATTACCTCGTCTCCCGGTTTTAAGCCCAAGCCCATCATCGCTATTTGAAGGGCATCGGTACCATTGGCACAGGGAATAACGTGCTTCACCTTCAAATAGTCCTCCAATTCCTTTTGAAAGGCATGTACCTCGGGGCCATTAATAAATGCGGACGTTTCCAAAACATTGGAAATGGAGGCATTTACTTCATCCTTTATGACTTCATATTGACCCTTTAGGTCTACCATTTGAATTTTCTTCATTGCATAAAACTTAGATTCCAAACATGGTTTGGCGCGAACAATATTACAAAAATAAGGATTGGCAGCCAATGGAATTTATATAAAGAAACGTATTTTAGCCCCAAACGAAGATTCTGTGTTTGCCATATATAATTTTGCGGTACAATTATCCGCTCTTTTACTGAAATTGATTGCATTGTTCCATCCAAAAATTAAACTTTTCGTAGAGGGACGGAAGGCGGCAATACCCTATTTACAGCAAAATATTTCGCCCGGAGATTCAATAATCTGTGTGCACACGGCCTCCTTGGGCGAATTTGAACAAGGCCTTCCCATAATAGAGCAATTAAAAAAAAATTATCCCGAGCATCGAATATTGGTGACTTTTTTTTCCCCTTCGGGCTATGAGGTCAAAAAAAATACTTCCGCTGCCGATTTGGTTACCTACCTTCCAATGGACACCAAAAAAAACGCTAAAAAATTTCTGGACCTTGTCAATCCCAAGTTGGTCATTTTTGTCAAGTACGAAATTTGGCCCAATTATTTAAGAGCACTATCCCAAAGAAGCACCCCTACCCTTTTGATCTCCGCCCTTTTCAAGGAAAGTCAGATATACTTTAAAGGCTATGGAGGATTTATGCGAAAGACCCTCCGCCATTTTACCCATATTTTTGTTCAGGATGCCAAATCCATTGCATTATTGAGCGGCATTGGCATTGAAAATACAGATATCAGTGGGGACACCAGATTTGACAGGGTTATTGAAATTCTAGAAAGGGACAACAGCCTGGCCTTTATGGAAAATTTTAAAAATGGCAGACAAGTATTGGTGGCCGGCAGTACTTGGCCCGATGACGAGGAGGTATTGGTGCCCTATATAAACACAGGCGAATCCTCCTTAAAATTTGTTCTTGCCCCGCACAACATTAAACCGGAGCACATCAACAAACTTAAGTCTTCCATCACAAAAAAAACAATACTTTATTCGGAATTGGAGAACAAGGATTTATCCAACTGCGAAGTACTAATTATAGACACCATTGGCCTATTGACCAAAATTTATAGTTACGCAGACATTTCCTATGTTGGGGGCGGTTTTGCCACAGGATTGCACAATACTTTGGAACCTGCGGTATATGGTATTCCCGTAATTATTGGCCCAAACTTCAAAGGATTTAAAGAAGCTGAGGATTTGGTAAAAAAAGGCGGAGTATTGGTTGTTAAATCGCCAAAGGAATTCTTCACCTTGGTCAACGACCTGACAAAAGACGAGGCATACCTTAAAAGGACCGGGGACATCAACAGCACTTATGTATCTGAAAATAAAGGAGCAAGCATCCAAATCATGGCATATATACGTACATTAATTTGAACACCTATGTTACGACTATGCAAAATTCCCGAATTTTATACTTGGTTGCCCTGACCACTTTTATCCTATTCTGTTTCTCTTGCAGGGAACCCCTTGGCGAGCAGCAAGGCACCACCCCTCCTGAAAAAGCCGTTCCATCACCTAATAAGGAGGACATCAAGAAAACGGAACCTGAAAAAGTTATACCTAAAAAGGGTAACATCCCTAACAAATCCAAAAATGGGCAAAAGCCGAAAGCAAGGGATACCCTTACCCCAAAAATAGCCCTAACTTAAATATACCGTTCATTTGGTTTGCTTTTTTTGTTAGCTTTACAAAAATCAACAAACCAAATTATGAATTCCAAAATTCTACGCATTTCCCTTATTGCCGCCTTGGCAGGTTTTTTATTTGGCTTCGACACTGTAGTTATTTCAGGTGCCGAGAAAAAATTACAACTTTTATGGAACTCCTCCGAAGCTTTTCATGGAACCGTTGTAATTGGCATGGCTTTGTTCGGCACTGTCATTGGAGCTATATTGGGGGGTATACCCACCAACAAAATTGGCAGAAAGAACACCTTAATTTGGATTGGGGTACTATATTCTATCTCAGCCATAGGATCTGCCTTTGCCAATGACCCGGTTACCTTCGGAATATTCCGGTTTATTGGTGGTTTGGGAGTTGGTGCCTCAACGGTGGCAGCCCCTTCCTATATTTCCGAAATTGCCCCGGCCAAAGACCGTGGACGACTGGTTGGACTCTACCAATTTATGCTGGTTTTTGGTATCCTGGTGGCGTTTATGTCCAATTACGCCCTGAGCAACATAGGTGAAAACGATTGGCGATGGATGGTTGGCGTTGAAGCTTTTCCTGCAATAATATATACCTTATTTGTTCTTACGGTACCAAAAAGTCCAAGATGGCTATTGACCAAAAACAGGACCGAGGAAGCCAAAAAAATACTCAACTCCATAAATCCGGACCTATCCGTGGAAGAATTGGAGGCGGAAATCGCCTATGGAGAGGAAGTTGGGGCGGCCTCAGAGAATATCTTCATGAAAAAATATCGCTTTCCATTGACCCTTGCCTTTCTAATTGCTTTTTTTAATCAATTTTCAGGGATAAATGCCTTTTTATATTACGCCCCCAGAATTTTTGAAGCAGCCGGATTGGGTGAAAGCACAGCGCTGCTCAGTAGTATAGGGATAGGCATCACCAACTTTATCTTCACTTTTTTGGGCATATTTCTTATAGACCGTCTTGGTCGTAAACAATTAATGTATTTTGGCTCCGTTGGCTATATTATTTCCTTATCTCTCGTAGCCGCAGCATTTATACTAAATTGGGAAGGTATGGCAGTCCCCATTTTCCTCTTCCTGTTTATAGCCTCCCATGCTATTGGCCAAGGGGCCGTAATCTGGGTTTTTATCTCCGAGGTATTTCCAAATCATCTAAGAGGTTCTGGTCAGGCCTTTGGCAGTTCCGTACATTGGGTATTGGCCTGGCTTATTCCCTCCTCCATCCCTGCACTTTTTGCCTGGGTAGGTCCGGGGCCCGTTTTTGGGTTCTTCGCTTTTATGATGGTTTTGCAATTGGTATTTGTAATTTTCATGATGCCGGAGACCAAAGGAATTACATTGGAAGAACTTAGCAAAAAATTGAGTAAGTAAGAAAATACCACTAGTTGATTTTCAGCATTTTATCGAAAATATCAACAGTACAACGGAATAGTATACTAATTGATGGTCATTTAACGGATTTGACTTCAAAACACATGATAATTTGAGGATAATTCATTAAATTGTTTTAAAATCTAAATATCATGGAAGATGTTACTTTTGGCACAAGGGTGCTCAATGGATTCCTTAGCCTTATGGTCGTAGTATTGGTGGCCATTCTATTGGCAGTGGTCGTCTGTTTGATTTTAGCAGCTTTTGGTTTCTTTTAATAGGACACAAAATTTGCTCCAACATCCAGCCCCAAAACCGTTTTACCCCATAATTGGGGTTGCCCGTTTTTTTTATTTCTGTACACTTTAATATTTTAATATTCCTTGGGATTTGGGTCGATTTTCACCTAGGTGACTATTGGCTCCCCGAACAAGTCCAATATAGGTTTCCCCTGTCCATCGGGTGTAGTATAAAAGGGCCTCCCCTCTATAGTATAATTGGTTTCAGGATCCATGCCCAAGGCGTGATAAATGGATTGATGCACCTGGTCTATCACTACCGGATTCTCAATGGAAGAACATGGCCTCTCATCGGCCGTCTTACCGTATACCAAACCTTTTTTAATACCTCCGCCCCACATGAGAATGGAGCTGCCATCCGTAAAATGTCTATGCATACCATAGAATTTTTCATCCTCTATAATATCAGGTTGATCAACCTGGTCCTGTACCGGTACTCCGGGGCGACCTTCCATTATAGCGTCCCTGCTAAATTCACTGGCCAGTATAATCAACGTTCTATCCAAATGTCCGGACTCGTCCAGATCTTTAATAAGTTGGGCAACAGGCCTATCTATAAGCTCTTTCATTTTCGCGGCACGGGTATGGCCATTTTCATGGGTATCCCAGCCAAGGAAAGGTTCATATTCGGTAGAAACACTTATAAACCTACCCCCATTCATAGCCAATCTTTTTGCCAATAGACATCCTAGGCCAAACCTGCCCGTATTGTAATTATCATATACTTCTTTAGGTTCTTGGCTCAAATCGAACACCTTGGCTTCGGGAGAATTTAACAACCGATAGGATTGCTCCATAGAGCGCATCAAGGATTCCCTTTGATAATCACTACCCCCTTCCATAATCTTGCTCTTATTGGCCAACTCCTTATAAAGTTTATAACGCGCTTCAAATCTTTTTAGCGACATCCCTTGTGGCGGCCTTACACTATCCAAACCAGTGGAAGGATCCGGTATCAGGAAGGGGCCAAATTCACTTCCCAGAAATCCAGCGGAATGAAAGGCCTTCAATTCTTCGGCCTCGCCAACGGTAAATCGCTGGCCCATGGCAATAAATGGAGGTATAACGGGGTTGGCCGGACCTAGTTCCTTGGCTATCCATGCACCTATGTGCGGAGCTTGTACCGATTGTGGCGGTTCATAACAGGTATGCCAATGATACTGATGCCTCGTGTGTAGGATATGACCAAGATCGGCAGATTTATAGGAACGGATTATGGCCCCTTTATCCATTACATTTCCAATAGATTCCAATCCCTGCGAAAAATGGAGGCCATCAACAATTGTGGGCACCTTGGGAAAGGTGCTTAAAACCCTTTTGCTTTCCACCCCCTTGGAATAAGGTACAAATGCCTTGGGGTCAAATGTTTCCGTATGCGCCATTCCCCCTGCCATCCAAAGTAATATAACAGTATCCGCTTTAGAGGTTATTACCGGCGCAGATTTACAGGAACTTAAAAAACTGGCAATGGGAATACTTGTCGAGGCTGCAGACAGACTGGCCGCTGCCATCTTTTTCATAAAATCCCTACGTGCATTGATATGTAGATCCTTTTCCATTGTTACTTAGTATATAAATTGAAATTCAGGCGAAATGAACATGGACCAAAAAAGGTCCTGCAAGGCCTCTTCTTTCTCATCCGTTTGCAAGGCGCTCAACATTATTCCCCTTTCCTTATCGGTAGGGTTTCTGCCCAAGGTCTTTTGATATAAATTAAGTACTATTTCTTCATTGCGATCCCCGTACTTCTTTAGCCATTCCTCCGCCCCTTCCTTGAGCACACCATTAAAATACTCCCCGTTGGTCAATTCCAGTGCCTGCAACAAAGTAGCCTGTTCGTCCCTTGTGGTAGCCACATTTTCCCTAGTAGGCCTTCCCATAACCTTCATAAAAGGATGTTGTTTCACAAGACTGGCCCTGGCAAATTCCCTTTCAGGATTATCAAAGGTAAAATTCACCAATTTGTCCCAGTTGCTGGAACCATAATTACGTGCCCCTTGCCAGCTGCCATCATCAAATTTGGCGGTTACCCATCCCTTCTCTGGTTGTTGATCCGTACTTTTCCATTTATCATTGGAAGTGACCAACAATTCCGTCCCATCATCATATTGGATTTTCATGGCGAAAAGGATTCCCGCGGGATTGGCAATGGTACCCTCGTTATTGCCTTCAATGGCCACTATATTTTCACCTTTTACTAGCTCGTCGGTTACCTCCAATCGATCTACTTTTCTCCAATCCGAACCTTCGGAGATTTTTTTGCCATTTAGATATAGCGTGTAGGAATGATCCACGGAAATCAATGCTTTTGCCGCCAATATTTTATTATCATCCAAATTGAAGCTCTTCCTAAAATACCGCTTGCCTGGTTCGGGCAATACATCGCGGTCAAATTTAATTTCCCTGTGCCAGATTCTATTGAACGGCAGACCTTCATTCTTGGGGTCATAAGCAGCCGCATAATACATGGGCGCCACTACTTGGCTAACGGCATCGGAGAACTGCTCTGCACTTAGTCTTCTAAGGATTGGCCCCTTAAACACATATCC
The DNA here is from genome assembly GCF_900129275.1 of Arenibacter palladensis. Taxonomy (GTDB): domain Bacteria; phylum Bacteroidota; class Bacteroidia; order Flavobacteriales; family Flavobacteriaceae; genus Arenibacter; species Arenibacter palladensis. The sequence continues at coordinate 106,297 of NZ_FQUX01000005.1, forward strand.
CTTTTGCAAATCTTCCTGATTTTCCATTCTGGTCGTTTCCAGTTGATAAGATTTTGAGGTCATGATCATTTTCATGAGGCCTTTTATATCATACCCAGAATTTACAAAATCGGCAGCCAACCAATCCAACAGATCGGCATTCCATGGCTCATTGTCCATTTCGTCTACAGGTTCCACGATTCCCCTTCCCATAAAACGTTTCCAAAACCTATTGGAAATGGTTCGATACAGTCTACCGTTCTCTGGTTTTACCATAACCTCTGAAAGCAAAAGCAACCTTTCCTTTACGTTCTCGGCCTCTACCGAGCCCAATTCAGGATAAAGGAAATTTACCTCGGCCATTTTCCCAATGGGCATATCGCATCTATTCAGCTCCATTATGGAATCTGCAAAAATAGAGGCAAACCCATAGGATTGTTCCAGCGTAAGATTGCTGACAAAACTGTTGTGACAGGAGGCACATTTTACATTTACCCCCATCAATGACTGACCAATATTTTGGGCAGCCTGCATTTCTGTACGTTGACTGGCATTGACCAAGCCCCTCCATTTGATCCCTTTAATGAATCCTTCCGATGCCTCGGTTGGATTAATTAGTTCCTTGACCATAACATTATATGGCTTATTTTCCATCAGCGACTTATACAACCAATCTGTAATCTGCTTGCGTCCTCCCGTTATAAACCCTGGACCACTGTAATCGTTCCTGAGTATATCGTTCCAAAAACTCAACCAATGTTGGGTATAATTGTGTTTATCGGCCAACAATTCATCAATGAGATTAGCTCTCTTCCCCTTATCCCCATTGCTCACAAATTGATCTATTTTCAACGGTTCCGGAAGCAGGCCTAGAATATCCAAGTAGGCACGTCTTATAAAAGTCCTATCGTCCACCAACTCTGGCCATTTTATCTTTTTTTCCTTAAAATAGGAATCCATTATTTTGTCTATGGGATGGTTCTCCAAACTACCCTTGGGCAATTCTGGCTGGGAGAGGGCCAACTCGGCCTCAGGAAAAATCTTCAATGCCCCATCAGACCATTTTGCCCCATTTTTTATCCACAGTTCAATCAATTTTATTTCACTATCCTTCAAAACTTTCCCCTTCTTTGGCATTACATCATCATGATCGGGCGGGAGGCTTACCCTAATAAACATCTCACTTTCCTCCGGCCTGCCTTCTACAATAATGGGACCTGACTTCCCGCCTTGGTACACTCCACGTTTATTATCCAGCACCAAATCTCCCTTTTGCTTATTTTCACTGTGGCATTGATAACAATTATGTGCCAAAATTGCCCTGACTCCCAAATTTAAATCTTCTTGCTGCGTTTCGGACAAAGAATCCAAACCCTTTAATTCTGCCAATAGCACCTTTGTCCTTTCATTATCATAAGCATCTTGATTATGGGGCAAGACGCTGGTTAAATAATCTTCCCCATGGGTTAGATTTGCTCCCAAATGACCTGCCACTACCAAAACCAATACTGTTGCAAATAGTCCAAATCGATAATACAAATAAGTGGAAAGTCTTCCTTTCAGAGTAGTGCGCAGCAAAAACCCGGTTACAATGGCCAAAACAGCTGTGGCAATACCAACATTCTGATGAAACATGACCAAATCCCCTTCATAATCGTCATGGGTACGAAGTAACCAACCCAAGACCGCGGCCAGCACAGCAAAAGCAGCTCCCAAAAAGACCATCCAATTGATTCCCTCCCTAAGGCCTTGTCTTTTACCGCCCAAGGTCAAAAACTCCAAAAATAAGGCAACTACCAACAAGCCGATGGGAAAATGCACCACCAAAGGGTGTAAGCGCCCCAACAACTGAAATATCCAGTCCCAAGAATTAATATCCATAGTAGCAATTTAATATTTTTATTTCGCCAATAGTATAATAAATGTGAGGATTACAAGACTCCACATAATTTTATTTCAATTACATTTATTTTCCTCTAAGTTAACTATTCAATTTAAAAATACAATACCAAATGGTGCTGTTATATACAAGAAAAGCAACCCACAAGGGTTGCTTTTTCATATCTTTGCCTACGGCAGTATTCTGTCTGAATGATCTCAGTGAAAATCAACCAAGATATATTTAGGCCGAGAATATTATTTTTTTGCTTTTTTAATGCTGTCCACTTCTTTTCTAAACCTCAATATCATTAAGCTATCCAACTGACTACCAATACTGTCCCTCATAGAAGCCCAATTTTGGTCGTTCATATCCCCGGCATACCGCATTATCTTGTTAAACCTGGCCACATTGAACCGGTTGGCCTTCCAGGCTGCCTTGGTACTTTCCTGATGTTTTAAATCCTGCAAGTAAATACCGACCACAAAGCCAACGATGACAAGTCCCAATACCAATAACCAACGGGCGGATGTTTTAGACATTATTCCGAATTTAGATTAAAACAATAAAAGGTTCCATTTAGACACCACATAATATTTACGTAAAAAATGGTATCCTTGGACCGTTAATTTCAAGAAACTTCCTATGACCTTATTGCTGAGCGCTACTATACAAACTTGGAAACTACCAATAACAATACAATAACCGCAAAGGCACCACTAAATGTCAGTACCAGGTCTATAAAATTGAATTTCTTTTTCATTCCTTCATTTTATTGTTTTCCACAGTCATCACCATAACACAGGCGAGGTAATTAAATTTGATTGGGTTACTCCTAGGTTTAAATTTCAACCGCGTATGTAAGACGCAATTTCAATTCTAAAGTTAGCATGAAACACGCGTGATTCAAAATATCAACGTTCAACGCTAACAAACCTTGGATAAAATGTAGATTTCCCCATATCAGGGCCCCAAAATGATGGGGTATATTTTTATGGGCCAAAAGAAAATTCTTGGTCAGCTACTTACATGTAGACCTCAAATTTTTGACTCCTACATTTGTAAAGAATACTATCACCAGAATTTAATCCAAGATGACTACCACATTGCCTTTTTTTCGGCCAGTATCCACATAACTGTGGGCTTTACCAACCTCATATAGGGAGTAGCGTTTATCTACGACCATTTTTAGTTTTCCCAATACCAGTAGATTTGTGAGCTCATTCAACATGGTGCTAAGTTTTGGAACAGCTAAAAGACCTGTAGCCGAAAACATTGCCTTTTTGCTGCCAAATCTAGAGGTCCAAAGCATTTGAAATAGCAATGGCATACTTAGTACAGGTGAAAGATAGATGCCATTTTTACTGAGTACTTTTTTACTTTCCGCGAACGGGCTCTTGCCCACAGTATCAAAAATAACATCGTAACTGTCACCGGTTTTGGTAAAGTCTACCCTTGTATAATCTATAACATGATCCGCTCCGAGCGATCTTACCAAATCAAAATTACCAATGCTGCAAACAGCGGTAACCTCGGCACCCATATATTTGGCCAATTGCACCGCAGCGGTACCCAGACTTCCCGAAGCCCCATTTACAAGTACTTTCTGTCCGCTTTTTACATTGGCCATTTCCTTTAAGTAATTCCAAGAGGTCAAAGGCCCGTCACACATACTTGCAAGTACTTCATGAGCTACATTTTCAGGCTTAACTTCCACTAAGCCTTCTTCCGAAATACATAGATATTCCGCATTGGAGCCTGCACCTAAAACCGACTCCCCAAAAACTTCATCCCCAAGTTGGAAACGTTTAACTCGGTCACCTACGGCTTCGATCGTTCCTGAAAAACCAGTACCGGTTATAGGATAATTGGGTTTTGTTAAACCTATAAAAATTCTACCGTACCACGGTTTCCCTCTACGCATCATGGTATCTGCCGTGGTTACACTGGCAGCTTTTACCTTTACCAAAATCTCATTTTCTTTGGGTATGGGTTTTGGAATTTCCTGAAGTTGCAAAACCTTGGGTGAACCATACTTTGTGGTTATGATCGCTTTCATTTTTTCTATATTTTATTTTGACAAATGTATCGGATACCCCGTGGCCAATCGTTCCGATTTAGGAATCGGAACAAAACATTAGGACTATATTTGCAGCTGTAAGTAGTGTAGCATTTTTCTTCTATGGAACAAATAACGAAACTCTTAATTCCTTAATTCCATATGTAAAATAGGATAGGGGTTTCCTGTGGCATCCAATTCCGACCGACGTACTATTTTAAATCCAAAATATTTATAAAATTCAACAGCTTGTTCGTTCTGTTCATTTACATCCACCTTATTTACATTCAATTCTTGTATGGAGTAAGTCAATAAACTTTTGCCTATTCCCATTCCCCGGTAAGCCGGATGTACAAATAGCATTTCCAGATGCCCACCTTCGACTCCCATAAAACCGATTATTTCCTTCACCTCATTCCTAACACACCTTAATTGTACAGCCTTTAAATACTCGTTCAATATCAACGGCTTAAAATAGGCAATGTCCTCTTCCCTTAAAAATTGGTGTGTGGCTCTTACGGAGGCCTCCCAAACCTCAACCACTATGGGATATTCTGCTTGGGAAATCGTATCTATTTGATATGTCATAAGTATTAATCTTCAAGAGACCCTAAAAATAGTATTTCTAGGCTATGTACAGGATAAGATTTAAAATGAAGGTCCAATTGCCGTATTCTATTGAAGGACATATAAAACCTTTTTTGAGTTATGGGATTATTGGTTATTCACAGGAAGTATTTAATTCTTGGTATTCGGATATTGAAACATTAGGTATGTTCTGTCCACTTTCAATTTTAATACAATTTAAATTAGGATTTCTATCTACCTTTAAATCAATTAATTCCTGATTACCGCCCACATTCAGATCCGTAAGCGAATTGCTTGAAATATAAAGGTGTGTTAAACTGGCATTATGTTCAAGATCAATATTCTGAATTTTATTGTCAGAAATCAATAAGGTTTCCAATTTTACATTTTTGCTAAAATCTACAGAAGTTAGCTCATTCGTTGTGAGCAATATATTTTTCAGATTTATAGATCTTTTGACATCGAAGGAATGTAATAAGTTGTTGCTTATTTTCAATATTTCAAGAGTTTCATTTTCAATGCTAAATTCTTCCAATTCGTTAAAGGATAGATTTAATTCTTTTAAGTGAGCCGCTTTGGAAAGTCCGTTAATGGCACTAAGTTGGTTAGACTGCACATCCAACAAAATTAAATTGGGATTGTTACTTACGTCAATGCTGGAAATATAGTTGCCGGCAAGGTATAAGGTATCCAATAAAGTATTGGAACTTAAGTCGATACTCACTAGTTCATGTTGCATTACGGATAGCTTCCTTAGTCCAACAAAACCCTCAATTCCGGTCAAATCACTAATTACACCCTTATTTGAAAAATTTAAATCCAGAACACTTACTTCCGAAGCATCTTTTCTCAACATCCTTTGATTTAGGGCTCCGTCCGAATCTATACCCTCCTCTATTAAAACAGCTTCAAAACTAGAATCTGGAATCTCCAGGTATTGATTTTCATAGGAGTCTGAATCATTACGGGAGCATGAGGTAATTAAGATGGTAATGATAATTGCTATCTGAATTGCGGTCCCAACGAAAAAATCTTTATACATTTTTAAGTAAAATTAGATGAATTATAAGGTGTTATAAAACCTATATAATTTTTAAATTAGAATGGTTTTATTTGAGGCAAAGATGTATAAAATGGCAGGACTGGTCGTTCTAGATTACAAATCGGAACCTATTAAGCCACTATTTTTTTCCAATAAGCACTGGGGGTTGTACCCATTATCTTTTTGAAATAGGTATTAAAGACGGTCTTGGAGTTAAAGCCGCTATCATATGCCAACGCCAAGATGGTGAGGTGTCTTTGGGAGGGGTCCGCTACTTTGGCCTTAAAGGCCTCCAGACGGTAGGTGTTCACATAGTCGGCAAAATTTTTCCCATATCCCTCATTTAGCAGCTGCGATAAATGATTGGAAGGAATTTCCATCATTTCCGCCAAAATCGGAAGTGTAAGATTGGGGTCCAAGTAGGGCTCCTCTTCCAACATTAACCGATCCAAGTTTTTCTCATATTCCTTGAGTTGTGTTTTATTGAACAAGGATTTCTGATACTTCCGTTTCTTGGTCGAAAATTTACTGTCTTCACCCAAAACTTCCTTCCTAAGTTCTTTAAAACGAGGCATTCCGTACAATGGCTTGAGTATTGGATCCACAAAAATATAAATCATCATTGGCAATCTGTGGGCAATACCTTGTTCTATTAAGCTAATGGTTTCCGGTATCTTTCCCAACAACGCATTGCACATAATAAGCAAGTTTAAGGCCCTCCCCATAAGATCGGTTGCCAGGGAAGCTTCCAACTTAGCAATTCCTTTTTCGGCTTGATCCTTATTACCTAATACTGCATGTGCCATCGTCGTTCCTCCAAGTCTCATGACATCTTCTGTTTCATTCTGCGGTAATTTCTCAAAAAAGGCCAATCCTTCCTTACCTTTCCCCAACAATAACAGTGATTGTCCCCAATATAAGGTAGAGGTTTTAAAATCTGATTTGAGCTCAACCGCCTTTTCAAAACTAGAAATGGCGTTGTCATATTTTTCTTCGCAGTAATCAATAAATCCTTTGAGATGATAATTTACCGAGGAAAAAGGATCAAGCTGTAGGGCGGTTTCAATATAGGTCCGTGCCGCACCAAATTTTCCTTCGGCTACCAAAGTGGATGCCATACTGGGGTAATAATCCACAATTGGTCCAGCTTCATACACCCTATTCAAATGCCGATAGGTTCCTGGAAGATCCCATTTTTGAATCAAGGAGGCATAGGAAAGGTGCAATTGACATTCTGGCAAATTTTCATCCAATTCAATGGCCTTGTCCAAAAAAGGCTGTCCCTTTGCAAAGGCCTCTTGTAATGGCACCAAACCAATGGTACCCAATAGGGTGTAGGCCAGATGCATCCCCAAATGGGCCAATGCAAAATGTGGCCAATCCTTTATAATTTCTTCCAAAATTGAAATCCCCGTTTCAATATCGGACTTGCCCATCTTTAAAATATGATACCTACTTTTTAAATAACGTTGGTAGATATCCACTGGTACTTCTGGGTCTTGGACCAATTGGCCTTCAATTTCAAAATGACCAATATGTTCCCGTAACCTTTCAGCAATGAGCAGGCTAATTTCATCTTGAACGGCAAAAACATCTTCCAAGGACCTATCAAAAGTCTCCGACCAAAAATGAAAATCATCCTTAACATCGATGAGCTGTGCAGTTATGCGCATTTTATTCTTGGACAATCGTACGCTGCCTTCCAAGATAGTAGACACATTAAGTTCCTTACCTATCTGGGCTATGGGAAGATTAACATTTTTAAAGTGAAAGGAAGAGGTTCTAGAAGTCACCTTTAGTCCCTTGATTTTGGCAAGGGCGTTTATGATTTCCTCTGTCATTCCGTCACTAAAATACTCATTGTCCTTACTGGAACTCATATTTACAAAGGGGAGAACAGCAATAGACTTGGGCTCATTTACTGGAACGTTCAGAAGATCGGAACGACTGGGCACCTTTATACCTTCATTCTTTACCGCAAATACTTCAACCGGTTTAGCAATATTCTTAAGACTAAAATGGCCCAAGGACAAGGTGGGAATATGTGGATGATTCTTAAGCTCATCGTTTAGTTTCCCTGATAGCAAAATTGAACCTGCAATTCCCAGACTCTCTATACGGGAAGCCAAATTTACTCCGTCCCCATATACTTCCGTACCATCAAATACGATATCCCCTAAATGTAACCCAATGCGAAGCGGCACGGCGTTCTCCTTTTGCAAGGCTTTTTGTATGTCAATGGCGCATTCCACTGCCTCCAACCCACTGGAAAAAACACTTAGGGTTCCATCTCCATAATATTGCAGGATTTCCCCATTATGAAGTTTATGATTTTTTTCGAACTCCTGTCTATGTTGGGCCCGCATTTCCGCTGCGGCATTTTCATTCCTCTGCATCAGGGCGGTGTAGCCAACAATATCGGTAAACATTATGACTGCAATACGGCGGTTTTTATTGCTCGACATTAATTTTTGGTCTTAGATTTTATTGCATAAAAAGAGAACTCATTTCAAAAGTACAATAATTTGCAATAAACCATTTTAAGGGACAATTTCAAAAAAGACATTAACTTTACGATGGTGTTCCAAGAGTTTATTTTTCTGTATGTCATTACAATTATCTCCCAAAACCATAAGAAACCTTACCCGAATAATCCCGTTCGGAATTATTTGGTTGGTATCTGGTTGGGTATTTTGGATCGTGGAGCAAGCCGCAGTAGGTAATTCCGATCAGGACCAATCCTCCAGGATTGCCATGAATTTTGAGGTATTCCTCTTTTCCAGCGCTGCCCTAATGATTGTTGGACTGCTTATTGGGACCATAGAACTCCTATATCTAAACCAAGTTTTTTCAAAAAAAAGTTTTACCAAGAAGATCGTATACAAAACCATATTTTACATTTTGTTGCTGTTGGTCATAACCTTCATCACCTATCCTATAGCCAAGAGCTTGGAACTGGACATTTCAATCTTTGACCAACGCGTCTGGGATATGTTCGGGGATTACCTTACCAGCATTACACACCTAAGTACCGATATACAGTTAGCGACATCACTTTTGGCCTCCTTATTCTACTCCGAAATCAGTGAAAATATAGGGCACGGTGTCCTAATGAATTTCTTTACAGGAAAATATCATACCCCTACCGAGGAATTGAGGATTTTCATGTTCTCCGATATGAAATCTTCCACCGCAATAGCGGAGCAATTGGGCCATATAAAATATTTTGAATTATTAAAAGAGTATTACTCGGATTTTTCCGAAGCTATTATTCAACATTCAGGGGAAATATACCAATATGTTGGGGACGAAATTATTATCTCCTGGAAATATGAGGCCGGTATAGTAAACAACAATTGTATCAAATGTTTTTTTGCCATGAAAAAGGACCTTCACAAAAGGGCGGAATGGTATTCCTCCAACTTCGGCATTACACCTACCTTTAAAGCGGGATTTCACTTCGGGAAGGTGACTACAGGGGAAATAGGTGAGCTGAAAAAGGAAATTATATTTACGGGTGACGTCCTCAATACTACCGCTAGAATTCAGGGACTCTGCAACCCATTAAATGTAGACCTCCTAATTTCTGGGGATTTGTGCCAAAGCCTAACCCTTGAACCAGAATTCAAAATACAATCCTTGGGCAAATACGAACTGAAAGGAAAAGAGCAAAACATGGAATTGTTCACTATTAAGGATTAGATCAGCTTTACATTTACAGGATGTAGGCTTGCTAACCTTGCTGACAAACCATCTAATCCAATGGCAAAAAAGTTAAGCTTATAAAAAGCAAATTGGTGCCCATATGAACAAATAAGGGATATTTAAAGCCAAAGCTTAGTCGTGTATATCCGGCAATGGTGGCACTAAACAACTGGGGCAAGGTTATAATGGGAAGCAGCAGTACATTGGTCAGATTCAATTCAAAATTAAAAATATGCAACCAGGCAAACAGCACACAGGAAAGGTAATAAATCCACCTAATATTATTTTCCCATAAAACAGCTAGCTTTTGGGCGATTTTCACCCTATACATTAAGGCATATGCACTTATACCAAGAAACAGTGACAGCAACACCCGGGTATAAAAAGTTTCATCCACTAGACTCAAGTTGGTTTTGTATATGGCTTTTGTAAGCAAGTAATAAGATAGCGACGTAAAAGTAAGAGCCGCATACAGCGGTTTAAACTTAAGACTCAATCTAAAGCATATTTCTTCATAGAGGGGTAGAATTACACCCCCCACCAACAGGTACACTAAAGGAGTAAACCTATTCGCCATATTGGCATCAGTAATATTTGTAGGCTCATAAAAAATAGCCAGTACATTTGCGACCAATAGCGAAAAGACCAGTTTAATAAGGAACAATCCCAGGGTGTGGTAAACTTTATTCCTGACCGTTATATCTTTCAAGATTAAATACCGTGGTTGAAATATAAACCGCGTTAATTCCTTTATCAATCTCAAATAAAATTTTGGTTTTACAAAAGGGTAATTCATGATATATTCTTTTAGTGTTCCTTACTATTTTCTGGAGCAAGTTAGTCAGGAGGAAACCCTTAAAAGTTCCGATTATCACTAAAAGGTTCTGATTTTTAATTAGGTCTTGATTTCCATAAACAGTTCCTGAATATGACCCTTGCCGAGCTACTAAAACTGGATACTTTTAGATTAAAATTTGTATTTTAGTTGCGATTTTTTTCTATTTAACGAACAACCACTGCCCACGAGTGCATACCTCTTTTAATCCAAAGTCTATTGCAGTACTCCCTTTTGTAAACATTGGAAGGGAAGAAAACGAGTACTTTTCGGACGGAATTACGGAGGAAATTATCAATGCGCTGACCAAAGTCCGGGACCTAAAGGTAACTGCTAGAACATCTTCCTTTTACTACAAACAAAAGAATCTGGACGCCCGTCTTATAGGAAATGAGCTTGGAGTGGAAACATTACTGGAAGGAAGCGCAAGGATTGTAAATGATCGGGTAAGGATTACTGCCCAATTGATACGTACCGATACCGGATTTCATATCTGGTCCGAGAATTTTGATCGCGACCTTTCCGATATATTTGAACTACAGGATGAGATTAGCCTACTAATCGCTGACAAGATTAGGGAGAACTTTGGGCACTTTGAGGTTCAGGAACATTTAATTGAAGCCCCTACCAAAAATATTGAGGCCTACAAGCACCTTCTAAAGGGCCGTGAATTGCGCATGCGCTGGAACGCCCAGGATGTCAAGGATGCCATTCCCTATTTTGAACAGAGCATTACTCTAGACCCAAGTTATGCCGATGCCCATTTTGAAAAAGGTTGGTGCTTGGGAATGCTTGCCAGTTGGGGTTATTTGAAAAAGGATGAAGGACTTCTGGAGGCCAATAGGCACATTGATATTGGGCTGCAATTGAATCCCAACTCCGCCATGGGGCATTATGTTAAGGGCTCCATCAGTTTTTGGGGCTATTGGAACTATAAGGATGCCTTTGAACATTTACAATTGTCCCTTGAAATAAATCCTAATTCCTCGGAAGTACGTGATGCCATGGCAGACGGGTTTTCTGCCTTGGGAAAAATAGACGAAGCCTTGGCCAATAACGAAATGGCCTTGCGCATTAATCCCCTATCTGCCAACCTATATTTCACCAAGGGAAATATGATTTACTTTAAAAAGAACAACCAAGAAGCGGTTGTTCTTTTTGACAAGGCTTTATCAATAAATCCATTTTTTCCTTTGGCACTGGAAATGAAGGCTGCAGCCCTGATTTTGGACCGGCAGGCAGCTTTGCTGGCATCGTTTGTTGAAAATACTCCGCAGTTGGAACGACCCAATTCGTATAGGGCCATTTATGACCTCATGCACAACGAAGATGTTTTTATTATATCAAAAAATGAAGTCGAAAAAGAGTTTCAGGAAGCCTCTGTGGTAAGTCTTCGTGCTTGGGACCTATATTACGAAGTTTATAGTGGCAATCATGAAATTGCCCTCGATATACTTGATGATCGAATAAAGGAGCGTTCTGGACAATTGTTCAATTTTAGAAATGATCCATTTTTAGAACCATTGCGTACCTATAGGAAATATAAGGAAATTGAGGACTCGGTATTTCTAACCCTCGATTTGCCAGAAGATATTTTGGAACCCAAAAGTCCCGTAGTTTCATCCCCTTTGGACAATAGTCAAATTGAACATTATTCCGAAGCCATAGAACTATTAATGAATGATAAAAAGCTATACATTGACCCTGAACTTAGCTTAAAACAACTAGCCGCCCATGTAGGTCTGCACGCCAACAAACTTTCTTGGCTGTTGAACAACCATTTCGGTAAAAATTTTAATGACTTCATTAATGGATTCCGGATATTGGAATTTCAAAAAATGGCCATAGATCCTGCCAATAAAAACCTGACACTACTTGGCCTGGCCTACGACAGTGGTTTCAACTCCAAGACCGTCTTCAACACTTTTTTTAAGAAAGAAACGGGGATGACACCCAAGCAGTGGGTGAAACAAAATACAACCTAATACAAAAAGTGCTGATATAACCAATAAGGGGGATCCCCATTTATCTTGGCCCATCAATAAGTTCCAAATCCCATCCAAATAGTTCGGAAACATAAGTACGGGCGTTTGGCACCCACTACCTTTTCATCTTTGCCCCACAATTAATCCTAAAACCTATCACAAAGATGAAAAAGCAATTATTATTATTTATTACAATGGCCACCTTTACCGGAAAGACCATGGCCCAAGAGACTTTTATGGATGTAGTGATCAACTACACCCCAACAAGTCTTAATTATGGGGATAACAACAAAACCCTTAAAGATTTTAAAAAGGGGTATTGGGGACTTCAGGCTGGAGCCTCCTTCCAAGCCGGGATCAATGAGTACCTCTCCTTGGTCCCCGAACTATATTTTGTTATGAAAGGAGGACGTTTGGAAAATAACAACCCCCTTACCGGCCAGGAAACCAAGATCAGGTTCAACACCCTGGACCTACCTGTAATGGCCCGACTGCATTTTTGTAACCTATATGTAAATGCCGGACCAGTAGTAAGCTATAACCTGGGAGGTCGGTTAAAAACCGAGAGCGATGGCAACTTGACAGGAGAAAAGTCCAAAATGGCATTCGGTTCGGAACAAGGCACCTATAGTCGCTGGGATGCCGGCCTACAATTTGGAATGGGCTATGAGTTAAAATTTAAAAAATCGAGACTCTTACTGGACCTACGCTATCATTATGGCATGGTGGACATAGGCAACGGGGCCGACATGTATAATCGCTATTTTAATTTGAATATCCTGCTTTCCAAAAAATGGAAAACAAATCCGTTGGGAAAGAAAAAGAGACAGGATCTCGCGTTTTGGGATGCATATGACGAGGAATTGGATAATCCGTTAAATTAAAATGTACCCTATTTATTGGGTACCATCCCGTAACAAAAACTTTTAATTCTTCCCACTATGCTAAACAATAAAAGGATTGCCCTAATTGCGGGGGCACTTTACCTTACAGTTATCGTCTGCGGCATTTTCGCCGAAAAATATGTTCGCTTCACATTGGTAAATTTAACCGATGGCGCCGAAACCGTAAGAAATATCAAGGACAATGTAATGCTCTTCCGAATGGGTTTTGTTGCAGATCTAATAATGCAATTAGCGTATTTTCTGCTGCCCATAGTATTGTACCAATTATTCAAAAAAACAAGTCGTGCCATGGCCGGTCTTATGGTCTTGAGCGTAACGGTGGCAGTAGCCATTATGTGCATCAATATGCTTAACCATTATGCCCCTTTGCTGCTATTGAATCCAAATGGGTATAGTGTATCATACGATCCGGAACACATTAATAGTTGGGTCCTGTTCTATTTGGAGATGCACAATAAAGGATACCATATTGCCCAGCTGTTTTTTGGACTTTGGCTGCTACCCCTAGGCTATATGGTAATTAAATCGGATAGCTTTCCTAAAATCATAGGATTATTCTTGATCCTAGGCTGTTTTGGCTATCTATTGGATTTCCTGGTCTATTTTCTTCTTCCCGAAAAAAGCAGCGCTTTATCCGAATATATAACCGCTCCGGCCGACCTAGGAGAGTTTTCCCTGTGCATTTATCTCTTGATCCAAGGCATAATGGGAACCAAATTAAATAGTAAAAATAAGTCCTGAATAATAATCCGGAACGAACGGCAAAACCCAGTTCCGCAACTTTGCGGAGTAAACAAAATATCAATCCAAAAAAATCATATTAAAATGACAACTTTATCCAGAATCCTAGTCCTTTCAATTTTGAGTTTAATCCTTTCTTTAACATCCTGCTCCACTAATGATGAGGAAGCAACCATTCCTGAACCTTCCACAATTAAAAACGCGGCCGATTTAAATGCTTATCTGCAGGAACTAGTACAGACTTCCTCTATGCCCGGAATGGCCATTAGCATAGTAAAAGGCGACAATATTGTTTTCCAGGAGTCCTTTGGCTATGCAAATATTCAGAATCAGGTGGCCTACACCAATGAAACCGTTAATTCTATTGCTTCCATAAGTAAGACCTTCGTTGGCGCTGCGGTGGCCAAAGCCATCGAACAAGGGTATTTCACCTTGGAAACCGATATAAACGATATCTTGCCCATTCCTGTTATTAATCCTAAACAACCGGAAGGGGTCATAAAGATAAAACACTTGGTTACCCATACCTCTGGCCTTTTGGATACCCCAGAGGTCTATTTGGCACACAATTACCATATATTACCTGGGGAGGATATTGCCACTGCCGGTGCTGGCCTCCTCATGGACGAAATTGGAATAGTACAAAGGCAAAGCTATTCCTTGGAAGAATTTCTGGCTAACTATTTCTTGGAAGATGGTGATCTTTACAGTTTGGATAATTTTGCCGATACTCCTCCAGGAAGTACCTGGAACTACTCCAATTTGGCTACTGGCCTAAGCGGCTATATCGTTGAAACGGCAACAGAACAATCGTTTGATGATTACGTTAGGCAAAATATTTTGCAACCCCTGCAAATGAATGCTTCCACTTATGATATTTCGGAAATTAATACTGACGAAATGGCTACGCGATATATTAATGAAGACACCCCGCTACCAGTTTACGCCAATGATTCCTATCCAGAGGGAAGCATGTATACCACTAATGAAGACATGGGCAAGTATCTATTGGACATGGTAAAGGGCATAAAGGGAGAATCCACGACCTTATTTTCCAAAGACACCTACGAACTCCTCTTTGACCCGCAATTGGCAGCTGGTACAGTACCACCGGATTTCGCAGAAAACCACGGATTATTCTGGTATTTCCAGGATGGAAAGGTGTTACATGGAGGCAACAGTTTTGGGATTTCCACACATTTGGAAATAGGTCAAAATGGTAATTACGGGTTTATCCTGATAACCAATATGGACGCTTCTTTTAGTGGCAACACCCAAAATTACAGTGCCGTTAAAGAAAAAGTGACCAAGGCGATCATCGAGTTTTTGAAAGCCACTGAATAGGTTCCGGCACGCATGGTATTATTTTAAAAATAATACCATGCTCTTTAATAACCTACATAGTCTCTATAAATGTACAAGTTTTAGCCTACACATTATTGTAGTGAACCCAATGGTCCTAGACCAACAACTTTGAAAAAATAAAAAATGGAACATAACGAAATAAAAAAAACGATCCTGTTGGCAGGTGCCACTGGATATTTGGGAAATTATATTGCCAAAGAATTGATTTCCCGAAATATGGACACAAAAATTATAGTAAGAAAACCCGGTAAGTTAATTGACATGGCTTCCAAATTAACAGGGATTATCCAAGCGGAAGTTACACGCCCTGAAACCATAAGGGGGCATTTCCACGGGGTGGATACGGTGATTTCCACAGTAGGAATTACTCGACAAAAAGACGGACTCACCTATATGGACGTTGATTATGGCGCCAATATGAACCTGTTGGACGAAGCCAAAAGGGCAGGCGTAAAGAAATTTATATACATATCGGTTATTAATGGGCAATTACACAGAAACCTAAAACTGGTGGAAGCCAAGGAAGCCTTTGTAGATCAGCTTAAGGTATCTGGTCTGGACTATACCATTATACGCCCCAATGGATTCTTTTCCGATATGCGCGATTTTCTTAAGATGGCAGAAAAAGGAAGTGTCTATATTTTCGGGAAAGGAAAAAAGAAATTCAATCCTATCCATGGTGCCGATTTGGCTCAGGTTTGTGTTGATGCCATTAATTCCAACAAAAAGGAGATCGTGGTGGGCGGCCCCGATATCCTTACCCATTACGAAGTAGCAGAAATGGCTCTTTTAGCCTCTGGTAAACCCATCAACATTATACATTTGCCCCATTGGTTGCGAAAATCCATACTATGGATTATGAGGACTTTTACCTCCTCCAAGACCTATGGCCCGATCGAATTTTTCCTTACCCTTATGGCAGAAGATGCGATTGCTCCTAGGTATGGCAGCCACCGATTATCCCACTTCTTCCAGAACGAAATGGATATCTTAAAAAAAAGAACATAAGTGTGATTATAATTTTTTTGATGGGCTCCAAGCCATTGTTACGAACATTCTAGACCTATTATTTTAGTTGGATACTAGACAAAAAACTATTGGGAATCACCTCCATTTTTGGGAATTTAATTCTATGTCAAGGTTAATTACCATTTCGATTTATGCCCTTAGGCTTAGCATAGGAATCCTACTCAACATCGGAGAGCCCAAGACCAATCCCTCCCACATTCATAATTTATGGACCTGGCTTCCATCGGCCTAATCTGAGTTAAAATATTTTAAAAATATGAAAAACTATCAACCCTTTGCGCTACATTTAGCGCTGCTTTAGGCATATTTTTTTTTAGTTATTTACCAAATATATCGTCCTATGAACGCACCTGATAAAAACAATCCTTTCCCTTTAGAAAATTACGATCGACTTTGTTTTTTAAAGAACATTGTAAAAAGCCCAAATATACTTGTAGGTGACTACACCTATTACGATGATTTTGAAGATGTAGCGAATTTTGAAAAAAATGTGAAATATCATTTCGACTTTGTGGGAGACAAGCTCATTATTGGCAAATTCTGTATGATCGCCTCAAATGTGACCTTTATTATGAATGGGGCCAATCATTTAAGCAATTCCATATCTTCCTATCCATTCGCTATTTTCGGCAAGGCTTGGAGCCAGGCAATGGACGGTAAGGGCTATCCTTCAAAAGGCGATACAATAATCGGCAATGACGTTTGGATTGGTTATAATGCCACTATTATGCCGGGAATTACAATTGGCGATGGGGCCATAATTGCCAGTAATACCACGGTAACGAAGGACGTTGAAGCCTATAGTATTGTGGGTGGAAATCCCGGTCAATTGATCCGAAAACGTTTTTCAGAAGCTGATATTGCGAAATTATTGGTGCTGAAATGGTGGGATTGGCCCATTGAAAAGATTACCGCCCATGTCCAAAGCCTGACAGATTCCAAAATTGGAGATCTTTATTGAACGCCCTTCAATAAATACTATCCTTCCGTTGGGGATATTCCAAAAAAGTGGCATAAAGTTACTTTGGAATTACAAAGCGCTTTTTGTAGGTTCAATAATAAAATTTCCTTACATTTTTTCCGGATTAACGGCCAAACTATTGAACAACTTGGCCTTGGCGGAATAATACTTATTCTGTACCTCGTTTTGTTTAAGCTTGGCATCTATGAGTTTACTTTCCCTGGTATTTATTAAAAACAGGGAACTTTCCCCATAACTAAATTTACGCTCCTCGGCAGCAAGCATTATATTGTAATTACCAACAATGTCATCAATAAGAATATTTTGTTTGTCAAAGGACTCCAATTCCTTAAAAATGGAAACAATCTTGTTTTTAATCTGTATTTCGGCATTGTCCATCTCAAACTTGGCATCCTCCAACTTGATCTTCGCCAATTTTAAATTCCCACGTTCCTTCCTTAAAAACAAAGGCAAATTAATAGATAATCCGCCTTTATAGTCTTGGTCATCAAAGGCGTTAAAGGCTACAGGTTCCGATGTTAAAAAGTTATATTCCAGATCTATCTTTGGCAACAGTTTATTTGCTTTAAGTCGCTTTTCAATGGTGAGTCCGTCAATTTTGTAGCCCATGGATTTTAATTTGGGGTGATTTTCCAAATTAAAGCTGTCCAACGGTTTCCCTAGAATTTCCAAGGTAGCATCTATATCCTCCCCTAAATAGATATCTGGTATTACATTGGGCGTTAATTCCACCGGGAGATTGTCTCCCAACCAAAGAAAATTGGACAATTCCAAGGAACTTTTTACGAAACGCACCTTGGCCTGTTCCAGATCCAAGGCACGGTTCTGAACCGCAATTTTTGCCTCTACGGTATCTATTGCAGCTATTTCACCTGCCAATGCCGTTGTTAGGACACCCTCAAAACGCATTTGCGCGCTTGCAAAGAAATTATTTAAAATTTGACTGTCCTGATAGTCCTGCAACCATTGGAAGTAGGCAATCGACGCTTCGAACAGCACTTGGTTTACCTGCAGATCCCTATCGGCCTTGGTCTGTTCCCTTAACAACTTTGCCTGTTTTAGGGTAGCCATGCGTTCATTGATCCAAAAACCTTGGCCTACGGACATAGATACGCCGGCACTATATAGACCATCATCCGGGACATTTTCTGACGGATTTAAATAGCTACCATCATTCTGTTCAAAGTTACCCTTCAACTCCAGGCCATACCAAGTAGGTATCTTAAATGCGGCATTAAGTCGATCATAATACTCAGTTCCCTTAAATTCCTTTCGATCATAATCCACTTCAATTTTAGGATCGAAACCGCCTCGTGAACGCATTAGGTTCGCCTGCCCCATATCAATCTTCAACTCGGCCTGTTTGGCAATAGGATGGTATTTTTTAACATAGCCCAGATATTCCTTAAAATTTAGGATAACCTTATCCTGTTCTTGGGCACTTACTCCCAAGAAAAGTATTAAAAATAGGCTGTACAAATACTTATGCATCATTTTTCAGTTTTTGCAGTAGATTTTGTAGGTTGGTAATAATTGGGCGGAAAACCATTGACCTGTCGCCAAAGTTCAAACCAAATGGGTACATCATCCAATAGGGCAAAAGTATTGGCCCCCGAGCCTACCCTTATTTGGGTTGGCCACGGTTCATCATCCGGATCTGGGGCCAACAACACTCTATATTTTCCATTTTCACTTATAAAGGTTTCAACCGCTACTACCTTACCGCCATAGGTACCATAGGATATATTGGGCCAACCACTGAAAACTATAGCAGGCCAACCATCAAATTGAATCCTAACCTTCTCCCCAATATGAATTAAGGGCAAGTCCAATGGTTCCAAAA
The DNA here is from genome assembly GCF_900129275.1 of Arenibacter palladensis. Lineage (GTDB taxonomy): Bacteria > Bacteroidota > Bacteroidia > Flavobacteriales > Flavobacteriaceae > Arenibacter > Arenibacter palladensis. The sequence continues at coordinate 125,234 of NZ_FQUX01000005.1, forward strand.
ACGTTTCTACGGCCATGTCATATTCCGCCGGCATTATCCCTACAAGACGGTCCCCCTCTTTAAAAGTTTCCCCTATTCCCCCTTGCAAGGCCTTGTTTATATAACCACTTTGTGGAGCACGTATATAATACATTGCATTGCGCATCTCGTAATTAGTGTATGCATTTTCGAGCTTGGTTACCTGCGCCTCGGAATCGTATTGACTTGATTGGGCGGTAAACATATCGCTCTGCGCCTTGGAGATCTTATCCGTATACTCGGCCTGGATACGGTTGATCTCCATTTCAGCATTTAAAACGTCATTCTTGGCAACCAATAATTTATTTTGCTGCGATATTAATTTAGCCTGGGTTTCTTGTAGCTTTAAGCGCTTTTCCTCCAAATCGGTCACTGCTTTTAGACCTTCCTTCTGTAATTGCTCCGTACGGTTATACTGTCTTTCGGCAATACTGATATTGGTTTTCGCAGCTTCCAGGTCTATACTATCGCTCTGTACTTTTAGATGGGATTGCATTAATTTATTCTTGGCCTGTTCCAATTTTAATTTCCGTTCCTTTCCCAAGGCGGAAATCTGATTGCCCAATGCATTTACCTTGCCCTCGTAAGACCCTACAGCCATAGACTTTGCATTAATTTGCTGCCTAGTCCGCTCTACCAATTTTGGATCGAAATATTCGTCCTTTACCTCGGAAATAAACAAAATTGTATCCCCCTTTTCAACAAAATCCCCTTCCTGTACGTACCACTTTTCTATTCTTCCGGGAATTGGGGATTGTATGGTCTGCGGCCTTTGGTCTGGCTTCAAGGTGGTGAGAAAACCGTTACCTCTAACATTTTGCGTCCATGGCAGGAAGAGAACGATAATCCCAAAAACAGCAGCACCCAGCAAAAACCGGTTAAAGTGCTTATAATGTCTCTCGTGAAAAACCCTCTCAGTTGACTTATAATCCTTTAGGTGTACTGTTTTATTCAGCGGATTGTTAGAAATATTCAACATAAATTCTTAAATTTTAGAAACGACCTTACCGTTTTCCAAGGTTATTATGTTTTGGAATCGGTTCAACCATTTGGGGTCCTGGCTTACCACTATCAAGGACCAAGGATTTTTATCGTCCGTTAAGAAGTTTATAATCTTAATAGCTTCAACCTCATCAAATTGAATTAAGGGATCCTTTAATAATAATAGTTTTGGTTTCCTTACGATACTCCGTGCCAGGACAATTTTTTTAGAAACTGTAAATGGCATCTGTTGTCCCTCAGGGTATACCATGCTATTGATCCCCTTCGGCTGTTCTTTTACATATTGCAGCAATCCCGTATTTTCCATGGCCCATTGCACATCCTTTTCGCTTATGCTCTTATCGCCAAAAGTGATATTATCCAAAATGGTACCCTCAAAAGGTTTCTCCTCGGTTAGGGATTGCCCCAAAAAAGAACGGTAGTGATTTGGATTTATGCCTTTTAGGGATACGTTGTTGACGTAAATATTACCATCATCGGGCTGTATCAGGCCTGCAATTAGACGCAACAAGGTCGACTTGCCGGAACCGTTGGCCCCTAAAACCAATAAACGGGTTTTGGGAGCTATTTTTAAGGATACATCGTCCAATATATTCCTACCTATTTTTGATGCGCCAAAGGACACTCTGTCCAACTCCACATAAAAATCATCCTCTTCATGTAAGGGTCTTTCTCCTTGCTGCTCTTCCAAATCCTTATCCACTACCTGCCCCAGTTTTTCCAGTGATGTAAAAAGGTCGTAAAATGTTTCCAAACTTCGGGTCAATTTCTCCACGGAACTAATGACCAAGAGAATGATAATCTCTGCAGCTACGAACTGCCCAATATTCATCTCCTGATTAAGCACCAATAGCCCCCCGATCAGTAACAGACCTGCTGTTACCAGTACCTTGAACCCAATCATCTGTATAAACTGTATGACCAGAATACGAAAATGACTTTCACGTGCCTCCAAATAATCCAATACCAGGGCATCGTTCTTGTCCAATGCCAGGCTGGTCCTGCCAGATAATTTAAAGCTTATCAAAGAGCGGGCAACTTCCTGTATCCAGTGGGCCACCTTATATTTTCGCTTAGATTCTTCAAGACTGGTATCCATCCCTTTTTGGGCGGTAAATTTGAAGACCACGTAAATAAGCAGTAATAATAAAATTCCGTACACGATAAAAAACGGGTGATAAAAAGACAAGAGTATCAACCCAAATACAATCTGTAGAACAGCCGCGGGAAAATCCAACAAAATCTTTGCCAAGCCCTTTTGAACATTCAGGGTGTCAAAAAACCTATTGGCCAGTTCCGGCGGATAGTAATTGTGGAGTTCGCTCATCTTTATTTTAGGAAAACGGTACGTAAATTCGAACGATGCCCTGGTAAATATCTTCTGCTGAACATTCTCTATGATACGGATCTGCATTAATTGTAATATGCCTCCAAAGGCTACTCCACCCGTTACCAGCACCACTAAAACTATCCATGAAGTACTGATCTCGGCACTTTGGATGAGATTAATAATAGCCTGTATACCCAAGGGCAAAGAAAGATTAACGAGCCCTGCAAAAATGGCATAATAAAAGGTCTGCAACACATCCCTTTTATCAAGTTTTAGCAGACCCAGTAGCCGCTGCCATGCGGTCAATACGTTTTTAGCCATCTTATTTTGTCCTTAAAGTGTGAAAAACCAGATCTGTGAAATATTTGGTAGCATCCCCTTTTTCATGACAGTCCGTTAGCGTTGGAAAATGATCCTTTAAAAAATACTGGTGAAGGGAACCTTCCAGAATAGTACTTGCCAAACTGGAGGGATACTTATATTCGGAATCTACCGCAGATATCATTTCGTTAAAGCGCTCAATCATTCTTTTATAAATTACAAAATAGCCTTCCTTGTTCTCGGAATCTATTTCTTTGGTCAAATATGATTTTGAGTATTCGTTGATTACAATATTGTTCAACAAAACTTCATTAATGTAGGAGAAAGCGGAATCCTCTACTGTAGGCCGCGTAACAATTTCTATAGCCTTTTTTAATTTTTCGGAAGAATCGGCAATACTATTTGTTGCAAAGACCAATTGATATTCCAACCAACCCCAATACCAGGAGGTAAGGTATAACAGCAATTTGTGCTTGTTCTCAAAGTATCGGTATATTGAGCTTTCATTGGAACCAATTTGATTACCCAACTTTTTAAAGGTAAACCCCTCAAAACCAATATCGTTTATCATTAAAATACTTTGCTCAATAATCCGTTTCCCCAAGTCTGAAGATTGTGGATCCTTAACATAGATCTTATCGTTTATTTTAATTGTCACCGAACCAAATAGACGCTCCATACCAAAAATTTAATGCTCGCAAATATAATAGTAATACTATCAATGTGTAATAGTTTAACAACTGTTTAACAATAGTAATACTTTTTTTTTAATTAGTCTGAGATATCGAATTCACCATACTAATCAAGCATTGTAAACATTTATCAAAATTTACAATAGACCTATGGATATAGGTAATGTAGGGTATCCTCAATTTTGAGATCTACATGCACATGGCACCATTATTTTATACTTTAAAGTCATCGTATTTACTCAACGGTTTGGCAGGGATTGGTGCAACACCTTGGAGGGGAAATACTATTAGCCAGTACAACGTAAATACAGGTTCATAACCCTATTGTTCACATCTCCCATAAAAAGCTACATAAATTATTACCCCAAAGATGACCTGTGATTGGTAAGTTCAGCATTTAAATACTTTATTTTGCACTAAACATAGGAAATACATTAACATGATACGTCTGCCTATATTGATTGGACTTCTGGTTTTTATTGCAACAAAATCCACTGTTCCCAACACATCGAAATATTTTGATATCGTTCTAAAGGACAAAATAGTAGGTGTTTTAAAAGTGAGTCAAAACACCAAAGATTCAACAACCTATTATCAAAGTTCAGCGGTCATAAAAACCAGACTCATCAAAGACTTTGAGGTAGATTATAATTATGATGTAAGCTTTAATGATATGCTGCTAAAAAAAGCCAATGTCCAAATTACAGTGAATGACAAGCCACATTCCGAAACAATTACACTATGGAAAGATGGGTATTATCAAATAACCAAAAACAGCAATGAGGAAAATACCATTGTTGAACCCATTGCCTACACCACTATTCTATTGTATTTTCAAGAACCTGTAGACATAGATCGTTGTTATTCCGAACAGGATGGGAGCATAAATCATATTGTGTCCCTTGGAAACCACACTTATAAAAAAATTAATTCACAGGGAAAGGAGAATACCTATTATTACAATAATGGAATTTTAAAAAAAGCCGTTATCGATGGCGGTATTATAAATTTTGAAATGGTTGCAAGGGATTAGATTATCATTATGGTTATAGTATTTTCTACTTGTCGAAACTTATAAACAAAAAAAGCTCCTCATTTCTGAAGAGCTTTCTACTAAGTACAGGCGGAGAGACTCGAACTCTCACACCTCACGGCACTAGATCCTAAGTCTAGCGTGTCTACCAATTCCACCACGCCTGCATTTCAATATTTACATGAGGCACTAGATTCAACCCTAGTTGGCTACCTCCCGATAGCTATCGGGACCAGCATGCCTACATTTAACCCGATTATTATCGGGATGCAAATATAAAGTAATTTTTCAATTTTAAAATACTTAGCCAATAAAAAGTTCTTTTTTGTAAATTTAGCCTTCAATTAAACCAAAACATGCAAGACATTTCGGAGTACCTAGTCAAGAACAAAGAACGTTTTATCAATGAGTTGATACACCTCCTAAAGATACCCTCAGTGAGCGCCGACCCAGCGTATTCCCAGGATGTCATCAATGCTTCCGAAGCCGTTAAGGCCTCATTGTTGGAGGCCGGTTGCGATACCGCAGAAATATGTGAAACCAATGGATACCCTATCGTCTACGGTGAAAAAATAATAAATCCGGAATTGCCCACCGTTTTGGTTTACGGGCATTATGACGTTCAACCCGCAGATCCCATAGACCTTTGGAACTCGCCTCCTTTTGAGCCCATAATAAAATCCACCGATATCCACCCCGAAGGGGCCATCTTTGCTAGGGGCGCCTGCGATGACAAGGGACAAATGTATATGCATGTAAAGGCTCTGGAGTTCATGGTGAAAACTAACCAATTGCCCTGCAATGTAAAATTTATGATAGAAGGGGAAGAGGAAGTAGGCAGTGAAAATTTGGGAACTTTCGTGGCCGAAAACAAAGAAAAATTGGCTAACGACATTATCCTAATTTCGGACACCGGCATGATTGCCAACAATGTGCCTTCCATAACTACGGGGCTAAGGGGATTAAGTTATGTGGAAGTTGAAGTAACAGGACCCAATAGAGACCTGCATTCCGGCTTGTATGGCGGCGCAGTAGCCAACCCTATCAACGTATTGGCCAAAATGATTGCCGCGCTACATGACGAAAACAACCACATTACCATCCCTGGGTTCTATGACAAGGTAGAAGAACTCTCCAAAGAAGAACGGGCGGAAATGGCCAAGGCCCCTTTTAGCCTGGAGAACTACAAAAAAGCCTTGGATATAAAGGCCGTTTATGGAGAAAAAGGCTATACCACCAACGAGCGCAACTCCATTAGACCCACTTTGGACGTTAACGGAATTTGGGGCGGATATATAGGTGCCGGAGCAAAAACGGTTATTGCCAGTAAGGCCTATGCCAAAATCTCCATGCGACTGGTTCCTAATCAGGATTGGAAAGAAATAACAAATCTGTTCAAGACCCATTTCGAAAGTCTGGCACCGGAGGGAGTTACGGTCAAAGTCACCCCACACCATGGTGGCCAAGGTTATGTAACACCTATAGACAACAACGCCTATAAGGCGGCTTCAAAAGCCTATGAAACCACCTTTGGCAAGACCCCAATACCTCAGCGTAGTGGTGGCAGTATCCCCATTGTTTCGCTTTTCGAACAAGAATTGAAAAGCAAGACCATCCTTATGGGCTTTGGGCTGGACAGCGATGCCATTCATTCTCCCAACGAGCATTTTGGCGTTTGGAACTACCTAAAGGGCATAGAGACCATTCCCTATTTCTATCAATACTTTACGGAATTATCAAAATAAGCTAGATTATTCTTAGCTGGGCGTTGCCCTCACGGGCCGCTCTTTCCGCTATATCTTTTTTGGCAGCTATCATGTCCTGCAAGGTTTCGAAAACCTTGTAGGACTAAAACCATCGTCCAACTGAGATACCTACAAGGTTTTCGAAACCTTGCAGGAGTAAGGCCAAAAAAGGATGCCGCTGCAAAAGCTAACGCAAAATCAATTAACGTTGATGCCCAGTTTTTGCAATATAATGCTCCCCGCCCTGTACAGGGAGGGGTGGATTCTTTACTGACAGCGAGTCGGCAAAGAAGACGGGGCGGGTAGAAAGCCCTTAGCAATAGGGATTGCACCAATAGCCACGACAAAAAAAGTCGGGATGCCACCTTCCCCTGCACACCATTGGGTAGTCCTGCGAGGTTTTCAAAACCTTGTAGGACTCAAGCACTTAGCCTAGTAAAACTTCCAGACAAATTAAAACGCTCTTACTACATACCTACAAGGTTAAAAAAACCTTGCAGGATGAGAAACAGACCGATAAAAAGTTAAAAAAAGTGGCTCCACACCCTGGACAGGGAGGGGTGGATTCTTTACCGACAGCGGGCCGGGAAAGAAGACGGGGCGGGTAGAAAGACCGTAAAAGCAGAGATTGCTCCAATTGCCACATCGCAACAGTCAAAGGATGCACACCACCCGTAACCATGTCCTATCAATCGCATGGCAGTCCTGCAAGGTTTCGAAAACCTTGTAGGACTCAAGCACCTAGCTTAACAAGACTTCCAGACAAATTAAAACGCTCTTACTACATACCTACAAGGTTAAAAAAAACCTTGCAGGATTAGAAGCAAACCTAAACGGGAAAAAACCTGATAAGCAATCATTACCTAACACCATACCTACAAGGTTATGCAAACCTTGCAGGAGTAAGGCCAAAAAAGGATGCCGCTACAATAGCTAACGCAAAATTAATTAACGTTGATGCCCAGTTTTTGCAATATAATGCTCTCCACCCTGTACAGGGAGGGGTGGATTCTTTACCGACAGCGGGTCGGGAAAAGAGACGGGGCGGGTAGAAAGACCGTAAAAGCAGAGATTGCTCCAATTGCCACATCGCAACAACCCATTGATGCACACCACCCGTAACCATGTCCTATCAATTGCATGGCAGTCCTGCAAGGTTTCGAAAACCTTGTAGGACTCAAGCACTTAGCCTAGCAAAACTTCCAGACAAATAAAAACGCTCTTACCACATACCTACAAGGTTAAAAAACCTTGCAGGATTAGAACCAAGCCTACACCGGAAAACCAGATAAGCAATGATGACCAGACAACATACCTAGAAGGTTTTGGAAACCTTGCAGGAGTAAGGCCAAAAAAGGATGCCGCTGCAATAGTGAACGTAAAATGAATTTACAAAAAACAATCTCTTGGGTCAATCCCTAAGCCATTTGGCCTGGCCAAACTATTTACTCAACCGGAAATTAATAATTATTCCTCCCAGCAAGAAAAACACCTCTACACTTGTAGAATTAAAATATTTGCTCTATGTTTGTAGAGCAAATAATCATTTTACGAATGAAACTATCAAAAACAGAAGAAGAATTAATGAACCACCTCTGGAAGCTCAACAAAGCTTTTATGAAGGATCTGTTGGAGGTCTATCCGGAACCCAAACCGGCCACCACTACCGTGGCTACCTTATTAAAGCGAATGACGGACAAAGGCTTTGTTGGATATAACTTGCTTGGCAACGCTAGACAATACTACCCTTTGGTAAAGAAAAAAGACTATTTCTCCAAACACTTGGACGGACTCATAAAAACTTTTTTTAACGATAGTGCTTCCCAGTTTGCTTCCTTCTTTGCCCAAGAAACCGATTTGAGCAAGGAAGAACTGGAAGAATTAAGAAACTTGATCGATACCGAAATTAAAAACAAATAATCATGTGGATCTATCTTTTAAAATTTAGTGCGTGTTTGGCCATACTCCTGCTATTTTACAAGTTAGCGCTGGAGAAGGTCCATATTCATCATATTAAAAGATATTATCTGCTTTCTGCATTTCTCATTTCCCTAAGTATTCCCTTAATCACCTTTACCCAATATGTTACCGTAACCTTAGGGCCGTCCCTGATTGAAACGTACATTGACCAAACCAGTAGTAATCCCATAGAAAACAAAACCAACAACGAGCCATTATTACCCATTATTCTATGGTGCATTTACGTTTTAGGGGTATTCATTTTCGCACTAAAGTTCTTTGGGAACCTCAGGGCGTTGATCAAAAATATTAAGCATAATCCCAAACTGAAATCGGGACGTATCCATCATGTACTACTTCAAGAACTGATTGCTCCGCACACTTTTTTAAGCTATATTTTTTTTAACAGAACCAATTACGAATCCCAGAAAATTCCGCAAGAAGTTTTTTGGCATGAGGAAACCCATGCATTACAAAAACACAGTTTGGATATCTTACTGTTGGAGCTGATTCAAATTGTCTTCTGGTTTCACCCATTGATTTACTGGGCAAAGCATTTGGTAAAACTGAATCACGAATTTTTGGCGGACCAGGCCGTTTTAAAAAGAGGGACTAGTGTTCCCAACTATCAAAACTTGGTATTGGCATTCTCATCAAATGCCGTAACATCCCCTTTGGCAAACGCCATTCATTATTCATCAATCAAAAAACGAATCGTCATCATGAAAACACAAACATCAAAAAGAGCCATTTGGCTTAAAGGTTTATTGTTAATCCCATTAATGGCCCTCCTACTCTACAGTTTTAGCACCAAAGAGGTTCTTGAAATTCAAGAAATCGAGACCGTTACTATTGAGCAGCACTACCAAAAAGAAACAATAATAGAGGATATAGAACAGGAAAAAATTAATGATTCAAGAAATCAAAATATTCCAACACAAGAAATTTCTATAGCCATTAATAAAAAAGGACAGTTGTTGGTCAATGTTGATTTGGTTAAAATCGAAGACTTAAAATCGCACCTACTTAAATACAACCAAGGCCTAACAAAAGAACAAAGGGAGCAAAGCGTTAGGGCCGTTATTAGTGTAGAGAAAGAAACTCCGGCCAATATCATTAAACAAGTAGATGCCATTTTAATGGACTATGGTGTTGCCACCATAGATATTAAAGGACCAACAATATCCCCAAATCAAGTCGGGGCCACCAAAACCGAAATAAAGGAATTCAACATCCTTGCCAAAAAATACAATGCTCAACCCCAAGAAACAAGGGTTATTCCATTGAAGGACCTAAAGACATTAGAAACTATTTACGGTCGTATGAGCAATAAGCAAAAACAGCAGGCTCTGCCCTTTCCAGAATGCCCACCAGTTCCACCAGCCCCTGATCCTGCTCCTGCCCCAAAGATGGTTCCAACCATAAAAAAAGGTGAACCAAGTCCTATTCCACCTGTTCCAACACCGCCAAAGACAGAAACAAAAGTTGACCATGAAGAAGCGTTAGGAAACGATAATCATATCTCAAGAAAAGTGGTGTCGAAAGCGAAAATAGTACCCGTTGTTAGCTCCGATTTCCCACCGCCTCCTCCAACCATAGCATACCATCGCTCTACCGAAAATTATTCCAAAAAAGTAAAAAATGCCATGGAAAGCTATTTAAAAAAAGCTAAAATCTATAGGGCTGAAGTCTCCAATTACCATTACGAGCACAAGGGCAGTATTGATGAACTGAAAAAAACCTATTATGAAGTTATGAAATTATACTCGGCATATAAAAATATTGCTTTGGAGGAAAATGTTTATGTGCATCCGGTCCCTTTATATTCTGACCCTAAGGGAGAGTTTGGAAATCCAGATTCCACACTAAATAAGGAAGAAGATAATATTACAGCACCAACTTCTCAAACTAGCACCGATCAAAAACTAAAGGCTATAACGGAGCCTTCCGTATATTATGGAAAATTGCACACCGTACCTCAGCCGCCACCTCAGCCTAACCCCAATCCAGTGATTTATATAAAGGAATTGGCCGAAAATGGAGCGACCTTTTATATAGGCCCCCATCAATATAAGACGACTGAAGCAATGGAATTGGTTCGAAAGAGTGAAGATCCTAGCATTGATGTAAGCGATTACCCCATCGTGAGACTGGGCGGTTGTTGATGTTCGCAATCCAAACAAAACTTAAAGCAGTCCTGCAAGGTTTTAAAAACCTTGTAGGACTATAACCAACCCCTAACTGAGATACCTAGAAGGTTCCAAATAAGCCTTGCAGGATTGGAAGCAAGCCTAAACGGGAAAAAACCTGACAAGCAATCATTTCCTAACACCATACCTACAAGGTTATGCAAACCTTGCAGGATTAGTAGCAGGCCGATAAAAAGTTAAAAAAGTGGCTCCCCACCCTGGACAGGGAGGGGTGGATTCTTTACCGACAGCGGGTCGTGAAAGAAGACGGGGCGGGTGGAAATCCCTTAGCAATGGGGATTGCACCTATAGCCACATCACAATAGCTCAAGGATGTGCTCTACCCCTTCCGCCATCCCGACAAAATGGTCGGGATGCCACCTTCCCCTACACACCGTTGGCTAGTCCTGCAAGGTTTCCAAAACCTTGTAGGACTAAAACCATCACCCAAGGGAGATACCTAAATGGTTCAAAATAAACCTTGCAGGATTAGAAACAAGCCGATAAAAAGTTAAAAAAGTGGCTCCCCACCCTGGACGGGGTGGGGTGGATTCTTTACCGACAGCGTGTCGGGAAAGAAGACGGGGCGGGTAGAAAGCCTGTAACTATCAAGGTTTGCACCAATAGCCACATAACAGCAGTCCAAGGATGCGCCCTACCCCTTCCACCTTCCCCTACATGGGGAAGGAGCTCCCATGTCCTAGCCATCACAAAGCAGTCCTGCAAGGTTTTCAAAACCTTGTAGGACTAAAACCATCACCCAACTGAGATACCTAAATTGTTCAAAATAAACCTTGCAGCATTAGGGACAGGACACAAAAAAGCCAAGAGACCCAAATGTCCTAAGAATAAGAATTAAGGTCTCTTGGCTCCAAACTATACTTATACTAATATTGTTCCAATAAGTAATTCAACAAATCGGTAGTAGTAACAATCCCTACCAAGTCTCCATTCTCAACCACTGGCAAAGCATGAAATTCCTTTTTGGCCAAAATCTCCGCTACCTCTTTAATGGTCAATGAGGGGGCAATATGTACTGGATCTTTCACCATTACCTGTTCTATGCTCAACATATTGTAAACTGCTGTGTCCACCTGGGAATCATCCTCTCCATATGTATCCACAAAACTGATTCGCAATAAATCCGTTAAACTTAATATTCCAATAATTTTTTTATTGCTTACAACTGGGATATGGCGAATCTTATGCTTTTCGAACAATTTTTCAGCATCCAATAGGCTATTAGTGTGATTTATTGTAACTAAATCCGTTGTCATAATTTTTGATACTGGCTCTCTTTTTTTCATACTTATTTATATTTTGAAATTGCTTAATATTTGGCCGGTTTAAAATCGGAGCACCAATACTCCGATGGCAGGAACTCGTCGTAAAACCAAAAGGTCCGTTTTGCCCGTTTAAACCAACACACTAAAGGTCGCCAACATTCCTAACTTAAAACATGATATAAGTCAGCCTAAACAAAGATCCAGTAATAATTAGGGTCATAAAAACTTGCAGGACGAAAGCCCTAAGATAAGATTGATCCCCACTAGGCTTTGGAAACCTTGCTGGATTGGAAACAAACCTAAACGGAAAACAGATAAACATTCGCGTCCTTACACCACACCTACAAGGTTAAAAAAACCTCGCAGGACTCAAGCACCTAGCTAACCAAGACTTCCTGATAAATTAAAATGCTCTTATTCCATACCTACAAGGTTCAAAATAAACCTTGCAGGATTAGGGACAGGCAGACACAAAGCCAAAAGTTTCTTTACCGACAGCGAGTCGGGAAAGAAGACGGGGCGGGTAGAAAACCCATAAAGATAAATATTGCACCAATAGCCACATCACAACAGTCCAAGGATGCTCCCTACCCCTTCCGCCATCCCGACAACAAGGTCGGGATGACACCTTCCCCTACATGGGGAAGGCACTCCTATTTCCTGTCCATGACATAGCAGTCCTGCAAGGTTTCAAAAACCTTGTAGGACTCAAGCAACTAGCTAACCAAGACTTCCTGATAAATTAAAATGCTCTTACTCCATACCTACAAAGTTCAAAATAAACCTTGCAGGATAAGGCACAGGCAGACACAAAGCCAAAAGTTTCTTTACCGACAGCGGGTCGGGAAAGAAGACGGGGCAGGTGGAAAGCCATTAACAATAGGGATTGCACCAATAGCCACATCACAATAACACAAGGGTGTGCCCTACCCCTTCCGCCATCCCAACAATAAGATCGGGATGCCACCTTCCCCTACATGGGGAAGGAGCTCCCATTTCCTGTCCATGACATAGCAGTCCTGCAAGGTTTCCAAAACCTTGTAGGACTAAAACCATCACTCAAAGGAGATACCTAAAAGATTCAAAATAAACCTTGCAGGATTGAAAACAAGACTAAACGGAATACCCATTAAGCTATCAAACCCTTACACTATACCTACAAGGTTAGGCAAACCTCGTAGGATTGGAAGCAAGCCCTTAAACCTACAAGGTTTAAAAAACCTTGCAGGATTCGGGCCGAGATGAAATAAAAAGGATGCAGCCGAATTACCCTTATTCGTTAATAATCGATTTTGCCTTGGACTTCACTCTGGCCATAAGTGATTTTTTGGGTGCATTCTCCGGTGCGGTCGTATTTTGTTCCTGGGCATCATTACCATCGTCCACGACCAAGGATGGACTAGCTTTAGCCACAGTATTGTTGTTTTTATTACCCTCTACCGATGCCCCGGGCATTTTAGTTTTTGTGGACGAAATAATCTCCCCCTGAAGCCAGGCTTTTACAAAAGTTGTAACTGCCGTACTCACCTCCTTACCAGCTCTATAACAAGCTTTCCATTGGGGCGATTTACTCTCGTATTCCGGATTGACGAACTTTCTAATTTTATAATTATCAGGGGCGGTTAATTTGGCATTAAAATCTACGGTTGCCACTAAGCTAAGATATTGTTCCAATTTATCTTTAACCAAGACTGCAGGATCTTCAGGATAGTTTTTTTCCCATTTCGTTTTGTTGGGGGTTGGATCTTCATAGATGGCCAAAGTGGCTTTTTGCTCCTGCAACATGGGCTCGTAAAGGGCTATAGTCTGGGCATTCTCCTTAGGTGCCTTCTTAAAATCGGCCAATTGCACCTCTAAATCCTTGATCATATCCCTCATTCCCTTTAAAACTGCTTCATCCATTCTAGGTGGCTCGGCACCTGGTTTACTATCGGCCCTTTTCTTCCGGTACACGGCCAAAAACTCTTCACTATTGCAATACATCTTAATGTATTCGCATAGTTCTTTGGCCGCCCCTACCTTGTCCCCTTCCACAATAGTAGCGAGCAACTTTAATCTGGGAAGACTCATAAAGTTTGGCTCAACCTCATAATTTGCGCCAAAACCTCCTGTAAAATTGGCCATTATATAGTTTTGGGCGTTGGCGTGGTCCATACCCAATTTGGCAATTATATCCTCTCCTATTTTATAGGCCGATATTCCAAGTAGCCCTAGTATGGCCACTAACATTACATGTTTTGTTTTCATTCCAATAAGATTTATAGTTGAACTTAATTAAAAACCCCCTAATGCTTTAAAAGGAATAGGCAATAATTATACATATTGTCCATTCCACAGATACTTTTATGTAATTAACTATTACATACTCTAAAATTCCACCTAATTAACCACTTGTACAATCCCCTAAAAACAGGATTTTATTCCCATTAAAAATCATGGAAAAAAGGGATATATTGTATCGGAGCTATGCGTACCTTTAAAGGAGCAAATTGTACGTCATGTATGCTTTCAACTCTCTGCCTAAATCAGTTGTTTGGTGGTTGCCGCATTTGGCTATAATCCAATTTGCCTTTGGTCAAATTTCCAAACTGGATAGTATAGGCCAACAAATAAAAACAACTCCCAACGACACGGTTCTAATCAACCTATATTACCAGTATGGCGAGGAGCTGGCAAATAAATACCCAGACTCTGCCCTCTGGTACTATAACTTGGCCAAAAAGCATTCAATAGCAACTAAATATGACAGAGGTAGGGCTGCCTATGCCAGTCATGCCATAGAAATCCTAAATGCCCAAGGCAAATTTAAAGAAGCACTGGCCTTGTGTAAGGAAGCACTTGCCATATACCAAACCATTGGAAGCAAGAAAGACATAGCGGTAACCCTGATCAATATTGGTAGTGAATGGCACTATCTATCAGATTTTCAATTGGCCACGGACAACTATCTTATGGCCCTGAAAATTGCCGAAGAAATGGAGGACATAAGATTGCAGCGGATCATCAACAACAATCTGGCCTCTATTTTTATCAATCTCAAAGAATTCAAAAAAGGCAAGACCTATGCCATTAAATCACTGGAATTAGCCCATATTCTCAAAAACGACTATGCCATTTCATCGTCCATGTTCAATATCGCAACGGCGGAACTGTATTTAAAGGATTATGACAATGCCCTAAAGCACTATTCACAAATAATCCAAATTGGGGAAAGAACCGATGATTACATTCTTATTTTGGACGGTTGGCTGGGTACGGCAGACGTTTACAATGCAAGGCACAACTACGGTGAAGCCTTAAATTATTACGGCAAGGTAATCTCACTATCTAAAGAAAAGGACGCGCCTGAATATGAAATGTACGCCTACATGGGCCTCTCCGACCTATACAAAAACACTGGCCAGAACGATGAGTGTGAAGCTTCCATTCTTTCGGGCATAACATTGGCAGAAAAACTGGGTACAAAATATGAACTAAAGGACCTTTACCTAAAGGCATCGGAAATGGCCGAAAAGGCCCAGAGATATATGGATGCACTGGAATACCGCAAAAAATATGAAACCCTAAACGATTCTGTGGTCGGTGAAAAAAGTAAATTGAACATAAGTCTATTGGAAGCCAAATTTGAATCAGAAAAAAAGGAGACCATGATATCAAATTTGGAAAACAATAAAAAGATCCAAGAACTATCCATTAGCCAGAAAAACAGCTTGAATTATCTTCTGTTCGGAATAATTATGGTCATTTTGCTCACAAGCTATATTTCCTATAGAAATTACCGTCATAAACAGAAACTACAGACCAATAGGATCAACGAACTTGAAACAGAAAAACAACTTGCGGCAACCGCGGCAGTATTAAAAGGGGAGGAACAGGAAAGAACAAGGTTGGCCAAAGACCTACATGACGGTTTGGGGGGAATGCTTTCGGGAATCAAATATTCCTTTGAATCTATTAAAGGAAATATGATAATGACCACTGATAACCAGCAAGTATTTGAACGCAGCATGGACATGTTGGATAGTTCCATTAAAGAAATGCGCAGGGTAGCCCATAACATGATGCCGGAATCTTTACTAAAGTTTGGCCTAGACACCGCCCTAAAAGATTTTTGCAACCACATAAACAAGACAGGGGCAGTACAGATCGATTATCTATCCTTAGGATTGGCAAATGCGTCCATAAACCAGACCGTAGCCATTACCATCTATAGAATTGTACAGGAACTCATCAACAACACCTTAAAACACGCAAAGGCCGAAACCGTTATTGTACAAATCACCAAAACGGAACATCAACTAACCATTACCGTAGAAGACGATGGGGAAGGATTCGATACGCTAATATTAAAAAAATCACAAGGCATGGGCTGGACCAACATTCTACATAGGGTTGAATTTCTAAAAGGAAATTTAAACGTGGACTCGGAATATAGCAAAGGCACATCTGTACATATAGAATTTAATGTTTAAATGACAACAAGAATATTTATAGTTGATGATCATTATATGATCATAGAAGGCATAAGGTCCCTACTACAACATGGAAAGGGATTGGAGTGGATGGGACATGCCATGAATGCAACATCCTGCATGGCATTCCTTCAAACACACCAACCACATATTATTTTATTGGACATAAACCTCCCGGACGTAAGTGGAATAGAACTGTGCAAGGAAATAAAAGCCAAATATCCCAAAATTGGGATTATAGGCCTAAGTTCCTACAACCAACAGAGCTACATCAACAAAATTATGGATAATGGGGCTTCAGGCTATGTGCTAAAGAATGCAACCAAGGAAGAATTATTGGATGCCATTGAAACCGTTATGGACGGCCAAAAATATCTAAGTGAGGAAGCAGCTTTGATCGTTAAAAAAAATGTGGGTTCGAAAATACCCATCATTACAAGGCGCGAAAAGGAGGTGTTGTCACTTATTTCTGAAGGTCTTACCAATAACCAGATCGCGACCAAACTTTTTATAAGCATCACCACCGTAGACACCCACAGAAAGAACTTATTGGCAAAATTCGAAGCTAAAAATACCGCCACCTTGATACGTATGGCTACCCATCTGGAATTTATTTAAGCAGGGGCATCCTCTATGCCGCAATGTTGAAAAGCTTTAAAATTAAGCCCCTTTTTTATGATAATTTACTGTAACAAATCATAGGTTTCTACGTTCTAACAGTCAATTAGAACATCAATCAAAATCAGAACACTATGTTACAGCAATTCTTTATACTCTGCTCTGGAGCAGATACGGAAATTCTCAAAACTTGCTCCAAGGGAGAACAAAATAAATACGCCGGAATTGGTGCTACCGTCTTCTTTACGGCAGTTATGGCATTTATAGCTAGCGCCTATGCCCTATTTACTGTCTTCGACAATATCTACACCTCCATATTTTTCGGCCTTATTTGGGGGCTTCTCATTTTTAATCTTGACCGATTTATTGTGTCTACCATAAAAAAGAGCAATAGTTTAAAGAGCGAATTATTACACGCAACACCACGAATAATATTAGCCACTATTATCGCCATCGTCATTTCCAAACCTTTGGAAATGAAAATTTTTGAAAAAGAGATCAATCAGGTACTCCTTGAGGAAAAAAATACGATGACGCTTGCTAATAAAGAGCAAATTGCCACACAATATACCCCTAAAACCGAACAACTGAAGGCCGATATTCGGAGCCTAAAAGATGAAATAACGAATAAGGAGGCCGAAACAAATGCCCTTTACGACACCTATATCTCCGAGGCAGAAGGCACCGCAGGCACCAAATTATTGGGCAAGGGGCCCGTATACAAGGAAAAAAGGGACAAACACGATGCCGCCTTGGCCGAACTGCAGGCCCTAAAACAAACGAACGCCGAAAAAATATCCGCCTTGGAAGCACAGATCGTTGCCTTGGATATAGAATATGCAGATCAAATAACTACAACTCAACCCATTATTGATGGTTTCGACGGACTCATGGCTAGAATAAATGCCCTGGATAAATTGCCATGGTTGCCATCTTTTTTTATTTTTCTTTTGTTCCTAGCCATAGAAACATCACCCATAATTGCAAAATTACTATCTCCAAAAGCGGCCTACGATTATAAGCTGGAGGACCAAGAAAGTGCCGTAAGGACCTGGGTTACCCAAAAGGTTGGGCAACGTGAAAAAGTGCTGGAAACGGACACCTTACTAAACCAAAAGATATACAGTGAAATTGCCGAAGAAGAGGAAATCTACAAATACAAAAAACAAAAGGCTGAGGAATTGTTGAAGTTACAGGCCAATGCCTTTCATGAGGTGCAAGTAAAGAGCTTATAGAATTATTAAACTCATGCCTAAATCTACAGTACATTGAGGCCATAATCACTATGACCGTCCGGTTGAGCGCAATGAACCCCTTTAAGACAGTAATTGCATGATTTCTGTAAAACCAAAAAATGAATGGCAACCTACCAACCTGTCGGCTAACACAAGAGATGCATCCCCGAGGTCAAGGGCAATCCCTCGTTAGTTTCCCCACATGCGCGCCCAAAGGGCCAAAAGGAGCTTTTTAGCATCCCTTTTTAATTTTGGACTTTCTTCAACCAACAGCTCCCCATCCATGGGAACCAACTTATAATTAAAGGCAAATTGCTGCTCGTTGGGATCCAAACTCATCAATCCAAATCGTAGGTCATTAAAAAACAATTGTCCGTTTACCTCATTAATAGTATACCAACCTTCAGTAATTTTTTTCAGCCGTTGAATCTTATCACTTTGGGCCAAGCCACCCAACAATTCATGGTTTTTAGGATACCTACTAAATTGAACAGGCTTATTATCGAAAAAAGAGTAGTTGCCAATGAGATAGGCATCCCCGGTATCCACATTGGCAGACCAAAGAACAGTATTAAATGGAGAGGGTCTAGTGTCTATTTCCAAATAAGATATGCCCTGTGTGTCCAAACTATTGGTGATTTTTTTATAGGCCACTCCTTTGAGCACCAAACTAAGTCCCAAATACAAACTACTTATGGTCAATCCCCACATATTATAACGCCACCGCAAGTCTATATTGCGCTTCTGGCGCATAGCAAGAATAAGGAAGATTAAAAAGGGTAGGGTGTACAGAGGATCAATAACGAAAATATTCTGAAAAGCTACCCTAAGATCAAAAGGCCAAAAAAGTTGGGTTCCCCAAGTAGTAAAGGCATCCAAAATAGGATGGGTAAAAAGTCCCCAGAACATCAATAAAGACCATTCCTTCCAGGTGGCAGGCCCCCTCCTTTCCAATTTAAATATAAGCCAACCGAAGATGGGGGCAAAAATTATAGAAAAAAAGATAGAATGGGTAAACCCTCTATGCCATTCTATAGCGGTAACAGTATCAGTAACATAATTGGCCAAAACATCCAAGTCCGGTATGGTCCCAGCAATAGCACCGTAAAGCATGGCCTTATTGCCTACTTTCTTACCTAAAACCGCTTCTCCCACTGCGGCTCCCAATACTATTTGTGTTAGCGAATCCATGGTTGTTTTTATTCAAAAAGCCTCAGCCAGTATTAATTAGGAAGGTTAAGGAAATATCCTCGCCCCCATCAATCCTCCCATGTGGATTATTCCACTATTTCCATCTTTTTCAACAAAAAGGAGGCGTTCATATTTTTACAGACCCCTGTTTTAAAGGTGTAATCGAAATTAAGTTCATTATTAATGATTTCGGCATCAAAATAATAATTCTTAACCTGGGGCAACTCTTCTGAAACTTCACATAAACTTAAATCGTGCGTAGCAATGATTCCGGTAGATTTTGAAGTCACCAACTTTTCAACAAACTTCCGAGAGCCAATGGCCTTATCCATGCTGTTGGTCCCTTTTAGGATTTCATCCAAAACAATAAAATATTTGTCGTTCTGTATTTCATCCACGATAAACTTCAACCGCTTCAATTCCGAAAAGAAATAAGATTCATCATCCGTGAGGGAATCGGTAGTCCGCATGCTGGTAATTAATTTTATCGGCGAATACTCTGCTGCAGTTGCACATAAAGGAAGTCCAATATTGGCCATAACAATTTGCAGGGATACCGTTCTTAAAAAGGTACTTTTTCCGGCCATATTGGCTCCGGTGACAATAAAAAACTGCTCCTTAAGAATCGTTATATCATTAGGAACCGCTTTTTTAGGATCCAACAAAGGATGTGATGCCTTTACCGATTTCAGGATAACCTCATTTTCCACTAGCTTTGGATAGCTATAGTTGGGGTGATTATGGGCAAAATTTCCCAAACTATTAAAGGCGTCAAAAAAGGCTATGGCGTTAAACCACTGTTCCACTTTTGGCCCGTGCTGACCTATCCACCGTTCTATCCTATACGCCTGTAACAAATCCCAAAGAAAAAATCCGTTGCCCAACAAGGCAAAAAACATATTGTTCCTTTGGTCCAAGGCAGCGAGAATTTCAGAAAATTCCTTTAAAATTTTTGAGGCCAATTCTTTCTGTGAAACCACAAAATTCCTCTTTTCCCGCAAAAGATCGGAGGTAAATTCCTGTTCCTCAATTTTTAGAATCAATTTTTGATATTGTTGAAAAGTGCTTTGTACCCTATTGGCATCCGAAGCCAGTTTAGAAGTACTTTTTAGGTAAAAACCACTCAACAATAAACCCGCCAATAGAATTATGAAAATAGGGAAGCCGGGTAATAACCCCATAAGATATCCTCCAATTAAAATCAGGGAAACCAATGAAAAAGCGTAGGATACAAAACGCATAGCCCTGGGAACGTATGCCTTATAGCCAGAAAGCCATGAAACTATGGTTTTGGTGGTGGTATCCGTTTTTACCAGAATAGCTATTGCAGAAAATTCCTGTCTCCAATCGGGTAATTTGGATAATTCTACCACAGCCTTCTGCTTGCCGGCAATATTGGCCAAATTATTGGACAATAGCATCTCTGCCAACAAATCGCTACCCTGGAGCAAGGCGGTACGATTACTATACTGATAGAAAGAACCTTTTCCGAACAGGTCAATGTCCTGGGCAAAAAAATGGGTGGGATCCTTATATTCCGAGCCATCTGGAAGGTGGTGAAAATTACGTTCCAACACCTTAAGTTCGGTTTCATTTATTTTGATTAGGGCCAAAAGTTTGTCCCTCCTGTACTGTAAGTCCGTATGTTTGGAAACCAAAAACAAAAACAGGCCTATGGTAACTATGACTGTTCCCAAGACCAATTTGGTATCCCCAAAAAAAAGGTAGGTCAAGCTGGCCGCGACAATAAAAACGATTAATCTAATGGTACTGGACAAGGCCAGTTGTCTTTTTACCTTCCCCAACAATCCGCTATGCAGATCAACTCTGTGTTTATAAAATGTTTTTAGGTTATCCATCTAGGAATTTGAAATGTAATTTATGCAAATGTAGTTAATCCAAAGCCTTAAGTTGGGCCTGTAACTTTTTTGTTAGACCGGCAACTACCAGTTCATAGGAATGGTCTATCAATTCCTTGACCAAGGTAGGCGCCAAGGTCTCTAGATAAAGGGTATTCCAATGTACTTTGCTCATATGGTACCCAGCTGTAATTTTTCCATCGTATGTTTCCCTCAATTCAATGGCCCTTTCCGGATCACATTTTAAATTGGCCTGGGAAGGTATCCTTTCCAGAGGTACTAGGGCAAACATTTTCCCCATTACCTTGAATACCAAGGTAGCGGCATCAAATGGAAATTCTTCCGTAACTCCCTTCTTATTGATACAATGCTCCCTAAATTCCTCTATATTCATAGTATCGATTCTATTGAATCACAAGCGGGCCAGTTCTTTTAAACTACCCCATGTCACCCTACATTTAAGCACCTCCTGATCACCGATGTCATTTCCCACCACGGTTTCAAAATTAACTCCTCCCAAACGCTCATAAAAGGCCATAGCGCTGGTATTGTTCTTTAGCACCCATAAATACAATTTTCCTTTGGGATTCTTCTTCAGTGCTTCTTGGGCCACCATGCCCATCAGATGTCTGCCAATTCCCTTTCCCTTGACCGTCATCAATACATGCAAATTGTCCAATAAGGTACCGTGTTCGGCATCATCCTCAAGAAAGGCACAGGCAAATCCGCAGATTTCCCCATCCTGTTCAGCTACCAAAACGACTTGATTAGGAGAGGGATTTCTTAGTCTATCTTTCCAAACCTCTTCTCTCTCCAATGCAGCTTCCACATCCAAAAAATGATCACTAAAATCACCTCTGTAATGCTGTTGCCAATTTTTTACGTGCAATTTGGCGATTTCCAAATAATCACCGGCCTTGGCCTGCCTATACGTCAACATAACAAATGATTAAATTCCTAGGGAATCGTACACTATTACCTTGGTCCATAAACTACTGGATTCCGCTACAAATAGGTTATGGGCTTCTTCGGTCTGATATTTTGCCTGTGCATCTGCAGATTCAAAGGAAACCACCAAGGAATAAGTAAAGGAACCATCCACAACGTCTCGGGTGGCCTTTGGCGGTACGCCTACAAAGTTGGTCTTGGCGTACTTGGAATCCCTCATAAATTTTAGGATGGACGTCTCAAAAGCCTTCCTATCCTCAACGCTGTCTGGATTCTTCAACCAAAAAAAAACGGTGTGTACAAAATTGGAATCAAAGTTCTTCATATGTTCTTCGTTTTGACCATAACTAGCTATGGTCATTGTTAAAAATAATATAGTATAAAATAAAGTTTTCATAATCAATGCTATTTTCAAATTCCTACCAAAAGTATGCGTTATAATTACCATACCATCATTTCGCTAAAATAAATAAAATTGATTCCAAATCGGGATTACGCAAAAAAGGAAATTATTTCCCCAACAATTCCTTTTTTCTGTTGTTCATTTCCAGAGCGGAATAGTCCAGTTTCCACCCTATGGTCTCCACAATCTTTTCGATTAAAAGTACAGCTTCCAAAGCCTCTTTATTTGCGGTATCCATTAAACCGCTTTGGGGGATTTTATCCCTTATGTGTTGCTTTGCCTCCATATTCAAGGAAGTAAGGTCAGTTGGGGTAAAGGAGTTGAAAAGTCCGTTTTGTATATCGTAAAACTGTAGTTCCGGAGAAATGGACAAAATTTCAGGTTGCGGAAAATTGGTAAGGATAATTCTTTTATTATCGTTATCGGCATACATTTGCAACTTCTTTAGATCAAAACCAATGTGTGCCTTGGCGTTTATGATGATCAAAGCTTTCTTTTTGCTGCTTACCAAACTAAGAAAACGTTCTTTGGTGTTTTCGTACCGATAAATTTCAGCAAAATCACCTTCTACGGTGATTAATTTACAAACGCTTTTTATCTTATCCAATAGAATGGTCGACTGGTGTTCCGTTAGCTCTTTACTCCTTTTTTTTCGAAAAAAGGAAAACACCCAGTACATTGCAATGGCCCCGAGAATAAGACCCAAAAAAAGTTCCAATATATCACTCATTTGCCTTACCTATTTCTCCTAAATGGGTGTATTTAAACCCCTTGTTATATTTAAGTCCATAACCAAATATCCTGTCCATGGAAGCATGGGAAAAAAGGATAATCCCTATTAACTGACACAAAGGTAATGAAAGATAAATACCGAGAAAATAAATAGCGATGGCCAAGCCTTTATGATGAAATGTATTATATCCTATGGCACCAATCCTATTTCCCATAAGATAGCCAAGCATCCCTATATCTGGTGCCAAAATTAGCCCAACAAACCACCACCAGCTATAATCCAACAAACTAAAGAGATACAAACCCAGACAGAACATTAGTAATTCCTCACTTTTTAAAAGTACCCGCATACCGCTAATTATTATTCTTCTATTAAATATAAAACAGGCCTACTGGGACTGGCATCATTTTCAAATGAAGCAAGTTGAAGATTCAAAAAGTACTTTCCATCCTTAATGGAATTTGCCACAAAAACAAACTCGGTTATCGTTGCTTGCAAACGCCGTTTTCCGTCGTAATTCCAAAAAGTTTTATGTGCCAAGAGGGCTCCGTCATCCTTTTCCTTATCCACGGAAGGAAGATCCACTAATAAGTGCTCCACTCCTTTATCCACCAACAATTGTGCTGCCGATTCCAACAAATATGGGGGATTGGTATTGGCATATTGCCTAGTCATTTTGTCCCTAAGATTAGGGATGGTCCGTATGACCACTGCCTCCCTATTTTTATTGCCCAAGGCATACTGCAATTGCTTTTTGGAGATTACAAAATCGCCTTTTATCTTCTCTGGGGCTATGGTAATGACCTCGGTCATAAAAAAGAATTTGGAAAGGCTTTTATTTACGGAATGGAACTCTTCCGTTATATGCCCAATACATTCCGTATGGGTGCCATGGGCATGAGGATTAAAACTAATGTCGTTAAAATTGGTAGAAGCTCCTTCCGTTACCTTCCCAATAAATTCCCCTTCGGTATGGGGCTCAATTTTCGGCGGGTCTACATACCATGCATTTACATTGGTACTCTTTCCAGTAATGGGTATGGAAATATCCAAGGGTTGGGATAAGTCTATAGTGTAATTTTTAGTATTGTGTTTTATAATGGTTTTCATGTATGCTGAACTTCTTAATCGTGCTCAGGACAAGTTAACCAAAAATAAATCGGCTGCAATCCCATCACTTAAAAATTTGCCTTTTTTCGAGACCAATAAACGATCATTCTCTATGTAAAGCAATCCGTCCTCTATTTTTTTTTGGGCCTGTTGCGTCAAATAGGCATAAAATTTCTGGCCAAACTCGGTTTTTATTCGCTCTAGGGATACACCCCAAATGGTCCGTAAACCAGTCATGACATATTCGTTGTATCTATCTGTTTTGGACAACACCTCTGTTTCCATGGGCAGCTCGTTCTGGGCAATCGCTTTTATATATTTTGCATTGTTATTAATATTCCAACCTCTCCTAATTCGGTCATAGGAATGCGCAGACGGACCTATCCCCAAGTATTTCTTTCCTTGCCAATACGCGGTGTTATTGCGGGAGAAATATCCGGGTTTCCCGAAATTCGAAATTTCATAGTTTACGAATCCCGCTGCTGATAATTTCTGGACCAAGATATGGAAATGGGATTCTGCCAATTCATCATCCACGGGCGGGACAAGTCCTTTGTCTATAAATGTCTTTAAAGCAGTTTTAGGCTCTACGGTAAGGGCATAGCTGGAAATGTGGGGCACACCAAAGTCCAATGCCTTTTCTATGTTGGAAATCCATCTTTCATTGGTCATTCCAGGAATGCCATAGATAAGATCGATGGAAATATTATCAAAATAAACCTGTGCCATGGCAATACATGCTTCAGCCTCCTGGGCATTATGTGCCCTATTCATCAGTTTCAAATCCTCCTCAAAAAAGGATTGTATACCGATACTCAGCCTGTTGATCGGTGAATTGGCCAATTCCAATATCTTTTCCTTGGACAAATCATCTGGATTGGCTTCCAAAGTTATTTCGGGTGCACTTACCACGGTATAATTACCATAAACTGCCCCAATTATCTGGTCGATTTCGGCCGTATTCAAAACCGATGGCGTTCCGCCCCCAAAGTAAATGGTCTCTACTACCTCATCCTTAAACTCTTCTTTTCTAAGCTCCAACTCCTTTATCAGCGCCAATACCATAGCTTCCTTCTTCCCCATATTGGTGGAAAAATGAAAATCGCAATAGTGACAGGCCTGCTTGCAAAAAGGAATATGTATGTAGATGCCGCTCATTTTACAGTGAACAATTAACAATTAGCAATAAACAATGGAAATTATGAATCATTTTCCGTTGTTTAACCTTGAAGTCTTAAGAATGGAAAACATAATTTTAGATAGTTCATCTGCCTCTGCTATTAACTTATTTGCTTCAATTGAAGAAATATAATCCGAATCTTTTAAAAGGTGTAGCCAATATTTAGTTTCTAGACTCTCTTTATAAGCAATTGAGATTTTAGCAGAAAAATCAGCTTTTGAAATAGCCCCATTTGCTTCTGAAACATTGGCCCCAATTGAGGTTCCAGCCCTCAACAGCTGTTTGGATAGCAAAAACTCCTTTTCCTTCCTAACAACTTCTTTATATAATTTTACAATTTTCAATGCAAAAGCATAGGACTTATCGGCTAAAGGATTACTATCTGTTCCCATACAAAGTATTGGTAATTGCTAATTGTTTATTGTTTATTGATTTTATCTCCGTTTTGTTTCACAAAGGCATCCCAGCCGCTATAACTTTTGCCTACTTCTATACGGCCTTCGTTATAAAAATGACAGACTGCAGCTGCCAAACCATCGGTACTATCCAGATTTTTGGGTAGCGATTTTAAGCCCAAAACGCTCTGTAGCATTTTGGCTACCTGCTCCTTACTGGCGTTACCATTTCCTGTAATGGCCATTTTAATCTTTTTCGGAAGGTATTCCGTGATGGGAATTTGACGCGATAAGCCTGCGGCCATGGCTACCCCCTGGGCCCTGCCGAGCTTTAGCATGGATTGGACATTCTTACCAAAAAAAGGTGCCTCAATAGCTATTTCGTCTGGGTGATAAGTATCTATAAGCTCTATGGTGCGCTCAAAAATAAGTTTAAGCTTGGTATAGGGGTCGGCATATTTCTGAAGTAGGAGCTCGTTCATTTGAATGAACTCCATTTTCTTATTGACCACCTTTATAAGACCGAAGCCCATGATGGTGGTTCCAGGGTCTATTCCCAATATTATCTTTTCATTTGCCAAGGAAGGAATTATTTATATTCTAGATTTATATTTCAGTTGGAATTCACAATAATAGGAATCCTGAATTTTGAGGAAACCGGGACCCCTCGTTTTAGTGCGGGCGATAATGGGGGCAATCCTTTTAAGCTTTGAGTGATGATAGTGCGAAATTCCGGGATCTGATTTTCAATATCCTGGTTACGCTGCACTTCCAAAACGGATATTTCACCTTTGTAGTCCACCAAAAAATCCACATATATAGAGGTATTGATATCGGACACAAATTGAAACTCAAAATCCTCCAACGTCTCCGTATACTGCTCCAATAGTGTATTTTGAAAGCACTCCAGCTGCCCCTCCTTGTCCAACATTTCATCACAGTTGTCAAACAAGGGATACTTATCCACCTCATTAAAATTTATATTGCGCATTTCCTCGTTTACCAATTCTTGGGTTTTTTCTTCTTTGGAAGTAAACCAGTCGCAAGAGGTAAAAAGACAAAAACAAGCCAAAACCGCAACTTTCCTCATGTATGCCAGATTCTGGGCGGAAATTACAATTTTTTGATCAATTTAAGGGGTATCCATATGAATTTCCTCCTTTAATTCCACTATCCTTTTAGAGGTGAATTCCGAGAAATAATCTTTTTTACCACCAAATTTATTCAGATATTCCTCGTAGCATTTTAGAGACTTTTCAGGTTTCTTATAATGTTGATCGGTCAATAAGCAAACTTCGTACTTATAAAGATATCCTGAAGGGTCTTCTATAAAAGCCCTTTCGTAATATTTGATGGCCAATTCTAGATCGTTTTGTTCCACTGCCAATCTGGCCAAAGCATTGTATTCCTTATCCAACACCACTTTTTGTACTTCAATTGATTTTTTAATGTAAATTTTGGCGCTATCCAGTTGTTGTAATTTAGAATATGCACTCCCTATACCAAAAAGTGCAACAGGGTTCTCCTCATCAAACGTTAAGAGATTTTCGTAGGCCTCCTTTGCTTTCTCGTACTTTGCCATGGCAAAATAAGAATACCCCATTTTTTCATAAATATATTCCTTATGCTCTCCCAATTCAACCAGCCTTTCAAAATAAGGCAAAGCAAGCCATATTAAATTATCATTGTAATTGGCGAGGGCCTTTAGGTTGATTAGGCTCACATCATTTTCATAAAAATTTAAGCCTTTATTTACATATTTTAGGACCGAATCCCGTTCTCTTTGCATTACATAGTATTTTCCCAATTGAAAAATACTACGTAAATGAGTACTGTCCAATTTTACCGATTGCTTGTAGGCCACTAAGCCTTCGGGCATGAGATTTAACTCCTTTAAAGACTCCCCCAAATAATAAAAGTATTCCGGGTTGGGATTATTATTTTCTGTTAATTGAGAAAAAACCGACTTTGCAAGATCATACTTTTTAAGTTTCAAATACAGCCTGCCAAGTTCATATTTTGCCAATTCTTGGGATTTATTTTTCTGCACTATATTTTCATACTGCACCAACGCCTTGTCGTAATTCCCAATGGCATTATAGGCCCGGGCAATTTGCAATTGGGCGATATAAGAGCTTTCCTTGGCGTATTCATTTATAGCCAGCGTGTAATTACCAACAGCATAGAGGCTGTCGGATACGGCCAAGGTCGATGATTGGGCTCCGACCTTGGCAACTGATAGCAGAAAAAGAATTCGGAACATTGTTTTCACCCGCTTACTGCAATTTAAAAGTTATAGGTATTGAAAAAGGTACACTAACTGGCTTCCCTTGATATGTGCCTCCAGCCATTTGGGGTAATAAAGAAATGATTCGAGCCGCTTCATCCTCCAAAAGCTTGTCTGGTCCACGCATACGAACATTGCCTATACTTCCATCTTCTTGAATAGTGAACATCACATTTACCCGGCCTTGAATGCCCTTTTCTTGTGCTTCTTCAGGGTATCTAAAATTCTTCCCAATATGTCTTTGAATCTTTTCATTAAAACATGTCCTAGGATCCGTGGCCTCTTCACAGCCAGGAAAAACCGGAACTTCATCCACAACCGCAAAAGGAACATATCCGCTACCGTCATATTTAAAGGTTTGGGGTTGGACTGCGTTCTCTTCGCTTCCTTCAAGCTTAAAGGTAATAGGAATCGAAAAAGGAACCCGGACTTTCTTTCCGTTTTCTTGCCCGGCAGTCATTTGGGGCAATAAAGAAATAATCCTGGCTACCTCATCCTCCAAAACTTTATCCGGTCCTCGCATCCGAACATTGCCGATACTTCCATCTTCTTGTATAGTGAACATCACATTTACCCGTCCCTGAATTCCTTTTTCCTGAGCTTCTTCAGGATATCTAAAATTTTTGCTAATGTGTTTTTGAATTTTCTTATTGAAACAATCCCTTGGATTTACAGAACCCTCACAACCAGGAAAAACAGGAACTACTTCTATAGAGGCAAAGGGCACATCTATGGATGACTTCAATTTTACATTTTCCTTGTCGGCAATACTACTATCCTCTTCACAAGAGGTATATACCAGTATTCCCAAGATCAAGGGTATTATTGACAAATACTTTAATTGCCAAACTTTCTTTGATTTTGATTTTTGTAACATGACGATTCGTTTTTTGACTAATGATGATTTAAAAAATTGATTGATGAAAGAAATATGTTGGGTCTGAAAGACCTGCGACAACAACAATTGATACTGCTCCGCCTTATGGGTCTTGGCCACTTTTGCATCGGCGATGAACTCGTGCAATTCGGAAACCCTGTTTTGATATATGTAGACCAAGGGGTTGAACCAGCCTAGAATGCGCATCAATTCAAAGAACAACAGGTCCCAGGTATGCCTTTGTTCTATATGTACCAGCTCGTGCTGAATAATGCTTTGATGATCATTTTCCAACACTTGGTCGCCCAAAAAGATGGACCTGAAAAATGAAAAGGCCATAGCACTGTTCCGTACCACCACTCTGGTAAATTTTTGAAAATAATGGATCTCGCCCTGGGCTTTGAGTCGGTTTATTTGGTATAGTTTATAAACAAATAATACTGCTGCAATGAACATTCCGCCAAAAAAGATTATTTCGGTCGCCGAAAGATTTAAAGAGTGTAAATTTTCAGGAGAAACAACCGCTCCTTCCGACATATCAGTACCCCATAAATATTCCGGATACAAAAAATATTTAGGAGAAACGGAAGTCCTTAAAGCCTCGATCTTTATCCATGGTAACAACAAAGAAAGTACAAATGTCCCCATCAGGTAAGCCCTGTTCCATTGAAAAAAGGTTTCCCGCTTAAGGAACAGATCGTAAACGATCAAAAACAATAACTGGAAGGCCATGCATTCTAGAATAAACTGTATCATTCCTTTTCCTTTTTAATGTCCTTGAGTATGGATTCTAATTCGGAAAGACTCATATCATTCTTTTTCATAAAGAAGGAGACCATACTTTTAAATGAGCCCTGAAAATAGCCGTCTACCAATTTGTTGATGGACTGGTTGCCGTAATCCGATTTCTTGATCAACGGAAAATAAAGATAGCCCCTACCCTCCTGCTCATGGTCTACAAAACCTTTACTTTCCAAAATGCGTACAATGGTGGAAACCGTGTTGTACGCCGGTTTGGGTTCTGGAAGTTCATCAATAATTGCGGCCACATTACATTTCTGCAACTGCCATAGAACCTGCATTACTTCCTCCTCTGCTTTGGTTAACTGTTTCATTTAACTAACTTTTTAGTTGAACACTATAACAAATATAACTAAATATTTAGTTTAAACTAATTTTTTAGTTACAAAATTGAATCGAAGCTATAGCTAGCGTCAAACTCATCCTAGAATTTTTCCAATCTGAATTCTAAATAGGCACGAGCGTGACGCCTGTCTACCGACTGAGGCAGGCTCGCGCCAGCAAGAGGCCAGCAAAAGGAAAACACACCCCTAACCCCTCTCAAGAGGGGAATTTTGGAGTATTCAATATTGGATTAAACGTAAGATTAATTATCGTTCTTTCATGAACCGTCATCCCAAATGACCCTCAGGAGCTTTGGCTGCACATCATTCTTTTAACTACGCAAAAAGGTCAGCGTTTCATTGTGTGACATAAAACCATAAGTATAATCATTGTAAGCTCCTTCCCTTGGATAAGGGAAGGTGAATGCTCGGCTAGCAGCCGAGGAGACGGAAGGGATTGGAGACCCAAGTCCTTGGAAAAGCCAATAGTCCTGATAGAATACAGGTAGGGCATAGATTCCTAAATATAATACTAGCAAGCAGTGAAAACACACCCCTAACCCCTCTCAAGAGGGGAATTTTGGAGTATTCATTATTGGATTAAACGTAAGATTAATTATCGTTCTTTTATGAACCCTCATCCCAAATGACCCTCGGGAGATTTGGCTGCGCATCATTCTCCTTATTACACGAAAAGGTCAGCGTTTCTCACCCCTTCCGGCTTCTCCTTTGTCGAACCCACCTTCCCCTGATTAGGGGAAGGAGCATTATTTTTGCATTACATGGTGTGACAATAAAACTTAGAGCTTAATAATAACCATAGGCTCCTTCCCTTGGGTAAGCCTGTCCCGCGTTTTCCGCGGGAGGAAAGGGGGGATGCTCGGCTAGCAGCCGAGGAGACGGAAGGGATTGTATGCACATAATCTTGGAAAGCACATATTTTATAAGAGACAAACTAGATTTGGAGCATCCCGAAAAGGGACGTTGTCTCAGTGACGTAAATACGTCATTGCGAGAAGCGTTAGTGACGAAGCAATATTTTAATACTACGAGCAAATTAAGTAGATTGCTTCACTATGCCTGTCTGTCGCCAGTCAAGTTCGCAATGACGTTAAAAAACTCACTTCCTGAATTGCTTGGCAGGTATGTCCAAAACTACTAATGCTCGTTAGCAGAGTAGAGAGCACATTTTTTACAAACGCCCTTTCCCCATCCATGTAACAAATCCTTCCTATCTTCGTCAAACCGGGAACGTATTCCTGTGGGAATTCAAAAGATTAGTATGGATATTACATTGTTGATTATTGGATTTGTTTTAATGTTCGTTGGTGTATTGGGAAGTTTTCTGCCGGTATTACCAGGAACACCAATAAGTTGGGTAGGACTGCTCCTGCTCTACCTTACCAAAGCCATTCCTGATGATTGGGTATTTTT
Organism: Arenibacter palladensis; assembly: GCF_900129275.1. Taxonomy (GTDB): domain Bacteria; phylum Bacteroidota; class Bacteroidia; order Flavobacteriales; family Flavobacteriaceae; genus Arenibacter; species Arenibacter palladensis. The sequence continues at coordinate 156,675 of NZ_FQUX01000005.1, forward strand.
GGGAATAACCTTGGCCATTGCCATTTTGGTTTTTACCCTGGACTACATCATTCCAGTCTGGGGAACCAAGAAATTCGGGGGAAGTAAATGGGGTATGATAGGTACTACCATTGGACTTCTGGTGGCCTTAATATTTCCAGTTCTTGGATTTTTTGGAATAATAATCTGGCCTTTCTTGGGGGCTTTGGCTGGGGAACTGATCAACAAAGCAGACCAAAAAACGGCCCTAAAGGCCGCCTTTGGTTCATTTCTAGGCTTTTTAACGGGTACCTTCCTGAAATTTATGGTCACCATAATCTATTTAGGCCTATTTATATATAAAGCCTGGGAATATAAATTGGACTTATTTCCCTTTTTTAATTAACCTGCATTTCTACATCCAGGTAACTTTTTCCTGCCATGGACCTTTGCTGACCACTGGAATTTCTTCGTCATAATAGCCCATATAGAAAAAGCCTAGGCATACCTCTCCAGAGTTCAGCTCAAAAAAATCGTCCATATATTTAATCAGCCCCGGGGAGCTCCAATAGCTACCTATGCCCATCTCGGTACAGCATAGCCACATATTTTGAACAGCCATGGCCGTTGCCGCCACCTCTTCCCATTCGGGCAAACTTTCCAAGGGGTCACGTTGCATACAAATGGCAATGACAGCCGCCGCCTTTTTAGGATTCTGAATCAACTTTTCTACCTTGAACTGTTTTGGCTTGGGGTCGGTTTCCATGTACTTCAAAGACAGAAACAAACCCAACTTTTCCTTAGTCTCCCCCTGCAGTACTTTAAAACGCCAAGGTTCCGTTTTCTTATGGGTAGGCGCAAAGTTGGCAGCCTCCAACACCTTTTCAATGTCCTCCTTACCTATAGGTTTATCATTATACTGGGCTGGGAAAACAGACCTACGCCTCTTAATTATATCAAAAATCATAATCTCTCTGTTTAAATATTACAAACTAAGGTTTTAAATCCCCTACCGCGATTGGTTTAACAATAAATTAATACAATGTCGCAGGGCTGGGTTCCTATTGTCCTCTTTCCAACAAACGGATAGCACCGCTCTTTGTGGAATGTTCTTTAGCTCAATAAATTTCACCTTCATCTGAAAGCCGTATTGTAAGGAAGTGGGTATTATGGCTATCCCCAAATTATTTTCCACCAGCTTAAAAATAGTCTGGGCATGCACAGATTTATGGGAAACCTTGGGGGTAAAACCGGCATCCTCACAAATGCTCATAACTGTATCAAAGTACAACGGACTATAATCTTGGGCGAACAGAATAAAATTCTCTTCCGCCAATTGCCCTACATCCCGGAATTCCCTGGTCAACAATGGATATAGTTCCGGTAAAACAACTGAAAAAGTATCGGTATAGACCGGCTGAATATTCAATCCTTCAGGTACCCTGGCCGTGCGTACAAACCCCATATCCAATTTATCCTTTACAATGGCGTTGATCTGGGCATTGTTGGACAGCTCTTCCAAATTGGTCTGGATTCCGGGAAATTTATCCTTTAACTTTATCAAAAGATCGGGAATCACTTCCTGCATGGCCGAACCCAAAAAACCTATTCGGACTTCTCCAAAATTACCATCCCTAATATGCCTCAACTGTTTCTTGGTAACTTCCAAATGGTTCAGGATAAACTCTATTTCACTTTTGAGATATTCCCCTGCTGCAGTAAGGCTTACCTTCTTCTTGGTCCGAACAAAAAGCTTTACCTCCAAAATCTCTTCCATTTGCTTAATCTGTCTGCTTAAACCTGGCTGGGAAATACATAGCTTTTCCGCTGCCTTTCTATAGTGCAATTCTTCGGCCACTGCCAAAAAGTAATTGAAATGTCTGAGCTCTAATTGATAACCCATAGTTATTAAGTGTGTACATTAATAGTATTGGTGATTATCAAACTTAATCAATAAATTTATATTGATAAAAATAATCCCATGGCTACTTCAAAAAAAATCTTTTTTTTCGGGGAAGATCATCTAACTGCAGGCCTGGCTTTATGCCTTGTAAGGGGAACGATCAAAGGGCAAATCTCTGAAACAGCAAGAAAAAAAATTCGGGAAAGTCACCAAACCGTATTACGTATTGTAGAAATGGGGCAACCTGTTTACGGAATCAATACTGGATTTGGCCCCTTGTGCACCACAAAGATTTCCAAAACCGAAACCAAAATACTACAAACCAATATACTTCAAAGTCATAGTGTAGGAGTTGGACAGCCTATTGAAAACGAAATTGCAAAATTAATGCTTGTCTTAAAGGTCCATTCCCTTGCCAAAGGTTTCTCTGGTATTGCCGAAGTCACCTTGGACCGAATAATATGGCATATAGATAACGATGCAATTCCTATAGTACCCTCCCAAGGTTCGGTAGGAGCATCTGGTGACCTTGCCCCTTTATCCCATTTATTTTTGCCTCTAATAGGATTAGGAAAAGTTAGGTATATAAGAAAGGTGATTTCAACTGCGCAACTGCATAGAATTTATGGATTGGAGTCGTTGGAATTGGGCCCCAAAGAAGGGCTGGCCCTTATTAACGGCACCCAATTCATAGCTGCCCATGCTGTAATGGTAATAGATAAAATGCAGGCTTGCCTTACACATGCCGACATCATTGGGGCCATGATGATCGAAGGATTACAGGGTAGTGTAAAACCGTTTTATAAAGAGCTGCACGACCTGCGCCCATTTAAAGGCAACAGCCACGTGGCCGCTAAAATCCGCTTTCTATTGGAAGATTCGGAAATTATGCAAGACCACATAGATTGTGAGCGGGTACAAGACCCCTATTCGCTAAGGTGCATCCCCCAAGTACATGGTGCTTCCAGAAATGCTTGGTTACATTTAAAAGAACTGTTGGAGATAGAACTAAATTCAGTTACGGATAACCCCATCATCATCAATGAGGAATTAACGATCAGTGGGGGCAGTTTTCATGGACAGCCTTTAGCTATGGCACTGGACTACGCCTGCCTAGCAGCCTCCGAGTTGGGCAACATTTCTGACCGCCGCATTTATTTGGCCATGGAAGGCAACAGTCCAGGAGTGCCAAAATTGTTGATGAAAGACACCGGCATCAATTCGGGATATATGATCCTGCAATATACCACTGCGGCTCTGGCCAGTGAAAATAAGGGATTGTGTTTCCCGGCCAGTGCGGATAGCATTCCTACTTCCCTAGGCCAGGAAGACCATGTTAGCATGGGATCCATAAGCGGCAGAAAAGCCCTTCAGGTATTGGAAAATGTAGAGAAAATATTGGCCATTGAACTCCTGACGGCAGCACAGGCCTTTGAGTTTAGAAAACCGATGAAATCTGGAGTATTGTTAGATGAAGTCCACAAAACTATTCGCAAAAAAGTGGCCTTTGCCGATAAAGACAGGGTGTTTTCCGATGATATTGAAAAAGGAATCGAAATGATCAAGGAACGCACCATATTACATTCGGTAGAAAAAACAATGAAACGCAACAATCTGAAAATGGAAAGTCCATACGAAGAGGAATTTGAAAAATATTAATTAATAGCCAAGCCATCAGCAGCAATCTGCATGCTATAGATCTTAGACAATCATGAAAAAATATACCCTTATAGGCCCCTTTAAACAAATTTTGACCATGGCAGGTTTACCACTAAAAGGAGCTCTTTCGGACGAGCAATTGCCAATTGTTGAAAACGGGGGTATTATTATGGTAGATGAAAAAATTCATGCCATAGGGTCTTATCCCCAAATTCAGGCGGAAGCAAATGGCCTAAATGCCGAAAACATAAATATTCAAACCAATATGGTATGCCTTCCCGGCTTAATAGATGCACATACGCATATTTGCTTTGGAGGAAGCAGGGCCAAGGACTATGCCCTTCGCAATTCCGGCAAAACCTATCTAGAGATTGCCAAAGCTGGCGGTGGAATCTGGGATACCGTTACCGAGACAAGAAAAGCCACAACTTCCTCCCTTATTGAGGGCGTAAAAACGAGGGCGGACAGACATTTGACCCATGGAGTGACGACCATAGAAGTGAAAAGTGGCTACGGACTTTCGGTACAGGAGGAACTAAAAATGTTAAGGGCCATTGCATTGGCCAAAGAACAATGCCAGTCCGACCTGATTCCTACCTGTTTGGCGGCACATATGGTGCCAAAAGATTACAAGGGCGGTCCAGCCGATTATCTCCTGGAAATAAGCACTTCACTATTTCCAATTTTAAAAAAGGAACAGTTAGCCAAAAGGATCGATGCCTTTGTGGAAGAAGGGGCGTTTTCCCCAGCTTCAATTGCGGCATATTTTGACAAAGCCAAAGCCATGGGTTTCGATATCACCGTACACGCCGACCAATTCTCAACCGGAGGCAGTGGGGTGGCGGTTAAATATAAGGCAGTAAGTGCCGATCATCTGGAAGCCAGTTCAGAAAAAGAAATTCAGCTTTTGGCCAAAAGCAATGTAGTGGCCACCGCCTTGCCGGGCGCCTCTATGGCATTGGGCTGCAACTATGCCCCTGCCCGCCGATTTTTGAATGCCGGAGCAGCCTTGGCCATAGCCAGTGATTGGAACCCTGGTTCCGCTCCAATGGGTAATTTGATGGTACAGGCCGCGGTTCTGGGTGCCTTTGAAAAACTCAGCAATACAGAGGTGTTGGCGGGGATTACCTATAGGGCAGCGGCTGCTTTAAACCTACAGGACAGGGGTATATTAAAAACCGGATTATTGGCCGATTTCATAGCATTTCCAACCAACGATTACCAGGAGATCCTTTACCAGCAAGGTATGATGCCCCCTTCCCTTGTCTACAAAAAAGGAAAATTGGCAGTCAATATATAATCAAAAAAGACGCGAACGATGACGATCGAGAATTTTAAAGCACAAATACTCCAAGGCATACCCAAGGAAATGCCACAAACTAAAATCTATCCCAAGAATGCCAATAGAGCCCCAAAACGTAAGGATATCCTAACCCTAGAGGAGAAGAAATTGGCCATACGCAATGCCTTGCGCTACTTTCCTCCGGATTGGCACGAGATCCTCGGAAAAGAATTTGCCCAAGAATTGAATACTCTGGGTAGAATCTATATGTATCGCTTTAAGCCAGATTATCCACTACATGCAAGACCAATTAATGATTATCCTGCGAAAACAGTAGAAGCTGCCAGTATTATGCTAATGATCCAAAACAATTTGGATCCTAAAGTGGCACAACATCCCGAAGAACTAATAACCTATGGGGGCAACGGTGCCGTTTTTCAGAATTGGGCGCAGTATCTTTTGACCATGCAGTACATGGCGAATATGACCAACGAACAAACCCTGCATATTTATTCCGGACATCCCATGGGGCTATTTCCCTCCTCCAAAGAGGCCCCAAGAGTAGTAGTAACCAATGGGATGATGATCCCCAACTACTCCAAACAGGACGACTGGGAGAAATATAATGCCCTTGGTGTTACCCAATACGGACAAATGACGGCCGGGTCCTATATGTATATTGGGCCGCAAGGAATAGTTCACGGCACTACTATTACTGTCCTGAACGCCTTTAGAAAAGTCTTACAAAAAGGAGAATCGGCCAAAGGAAAAATATTCCTCACCTCCGGTTTAGGAGGAATGAGCGGAGCCCAGCCCAAGGCCGGAAATATTGCCGGCTGCATTACCATATGTGCTGAGGTAAATAAAGATGCTGCACAAAAAAGATACCAGCAAGCTTGGGTAGATGAGCTTTTGGAAGACCTGGACCAATTGGTAAAACGAACCAGACTGGCCATTCAAAAAGAGGAAGTAGTTTCCTTGGCCTACATCGGCAACATTGTTGACGTATGGGAAAGGTTTGACCATGAAAACATATTCATTCATTTGGGATCCGATCAGACCTCTCTTCACAACCCATGGTCAGGGGGGTATTATCCTGCTGGTCTTTCTTTTGAAGAATCCAATAATTTGATGCGCAGTAATCCTGAAGCTTTTAGACAAAAAGTAAAAGCTTCGTTAAGAAGACAGGTTGAGGCCATTAACAGACATACCGCCAAAGGGACCTACTTTTTTGATTATGGCAACGCTTTCTTATTGGAAGCATCCAGGGCGGGAGCAGATATCATGGCGAGTAATGGCATCAACTTTAAATATCCCTCCTATGTGCAGGAAATTTTAGGCCCCTTGTGTTTCGATTACGGCTTTGGACCCTTTAGGTGGGTATGCACCTCGGGAGACCCCAAGGATTTACAATTAACCGATGATCTTGCACTTCAAATTTTGGAAGAAATTAGCACTAATGCACCTTCTGAAATCCAGCAACAAATACAGGACAACATAAAATGGATCCGGGAAGCTTCATCCAATAAATTAGTAGTAGGGTCTCAGGCCCGAATCTTATATGCAGATGCAGAGGGAAGGACCAAAATTGCCATGGCCTTCAACGCTGCGATAAACTCTGGAGAAATCAGTGCACCTGTGGTTTTAGGGCGGGACCACCATGACGTAGGCGGTACGGATTCCCCTTTCAGGGAAACCAGCAATATTTATGACGGTAGTAAATTTACCGCAGATATGGCTATCCATAATGTCATCGGCGATAGTTTTAGGGGTGCTACTTGGGTATCCATTCACAACGGTGGTGGAGTTGGTTGGGGAGAAGTCATCAACGGTGGCTTCGGTTTAGTCCTGGATGGTTCGGACAATGCCGCGAAGCGCTTAAAAAACATGCTGTTCTATGATGTAAATAATGGGATATCGCGAAGAAGTTGGGCCAGAAACAAAGAAGCATTATTTGCAATAAAACGAGAAATGGCGCGTACACCGGAATTAAAGGTTACCTTGCCAAATATAGTTGAGGATGAATTACTGGATTTGTTGTTTCAATAAAAATTAATTTCAAGTCTTTTTGATTGCCACTTATGCCCAACCAGGCTATGTCGTAATCAAAATCCTACGGGCCACCGTGTTTAGGGCAAAAATAGATATCCAAAATTTTAAATATTACATGGAATCATTTATTTTTATTCGCTGAACAGTCCCTCAACCAGAAATATAGACTTTGTAATAAGGATTGTTCCCCCTTTTGTTGGAACAAACATTCTATAAATTAGTATATCTAAAATAATGATTCCTTGTCCAATCTGTAACCAGCCCAATTCCAAATTAAAATACCAGCTTAAATTCAATGTACATGAATGTGCAAACTGCGGTTTTCAATTTTGTCCCGATGCCACTTTCAATAAAAGCATGGTTTCCGATTTAAATGAAGAAACCCGTGAAAAAGCACTCATCAATTTAAGAAAAGAGAATTTCCAACATATCATAGCCTCTATTAAGAAAAACAAAGAAATTGAATCCAAGGGACTGGAGGTAGGCCCTGGATATGGTTGGTTTTTGGAGGTATGCAGGGACCATGGTATTCGTTGCTCGGGTATTGAACCTGAAACCCGCTTCAATGAACACTACAAAAAGGAAGGCTTGCAAGTTACGAATGGTTTTTTTCCACAAGATCTTCCAAACGAATCACATTTTGATTTTATTGCCTATAATGATGTATTGGAACACCTACCCGATCTAAAGGGAATTATGGAGGCCAATTACAATTTACTAAATTCCGAAGGCCTATTGATCGTTAATTTACCGCAACAAGATGGTTTAATTTATTTCATTTCCAAAATAGCCTATCTATTTGGGGTAAAATCGTTGATGGACAGAATGTGGCAATTTAATTTTCACAGCCCACATATGAGTTACTTTACCAAACAAACCATGCATAAACTGGCCCAAGACAACAATTTTGAAGCCGTGGAATCTTTTCCATTAAAAACTATCAATTTATCTGAAATATCAGATAGGATAGAACAGGATAAACAACAAGGAACGCTCGCCAAAATAGCCACTAAAATTGGAGTGTTCATTTTGTTTCCCTTTCTACAAATTTTCCCAGACACCCGTTGTTTTATATTTGTAAAAAGGTAAATGGGTAGAAAAAAATGTAGTTTCTTCAAAACAACATTTAAAACCATATATCGTTAAAATGTTAATTTAGTTTGTTTATTATTACGAATGGGCAGTTTGGAACTATATGATTCCTAATCGTTAAAACACCAAGAAGTATAAAATCACCAAACTCGATGATTGAAAAATTATTAAAAATTAAAAAATCGATACACCAGTTTACCGGATTTTCCAGCGATAACAAAAACTCCTTTAGAGATCCAATATTTATTCTACTTGGCCTCCTTTTTACCTTGACTCTCTTTGCGGCCTACTCCAACCATTTCCAAAATGGCTTTCATTTTGATGATTCCCATACCATAGAAGACAACAAAGCCATTACAGAAGTGAACGCGGTGGCATTTTTTAAGGATGTAACAACCTTTAGCACACTCCCCAGCAATAGGTCTTACCGACCCTATACCACGCTTGAAAATGCTATTGATTACAAATTGGGAGATGGACTGGACCCCCTGGCATTCCATATCCACATTTTTATATTTTTTATTTTAACCTGCGCTGCCCTTTTCCTTTTTGTAAAAAAACTCTTGGACAGGTTGGAATTCTCCAATTACAATCAGTTCTGGGGACTGCTGATAGCTGCCACCTTCGGTTTATTGTGTGCCAATGCGGAAACGGTCAACTATATTATACAACGGTCGGAAATTGTCGCCGGCTTCTATGTGCTTTTGGGATTTGTCGCATTTTTGAGTGGCGGAATATGGCGAAAATGGCATCTTTACCTCATTTTCCCTTTAATAGGTTTCTTTTCCAAGGAGATGGCCTTGGTGTTTTCACCGCTTTTGTTCCTGTATTTTTTAATTTTTGAAGAGGATGTAGATCTTTTGCGCTTCTACAGGACAACAGAATTTAAAAAATGTATCCGATCCTTTATAAAGGTTTTTCCATCCTTTGTCCTGACGCTGGGCTTTCTAATTTTCTATTTCAGCATGCTCCCGGATACATTTGCTCCCGGAGGTCCTGATCGCTACAATTATTTAATTACCCAACCTTTGGTTATGTGTCACTATATACTAACCTATTTTATTCCCTATAACCTATCTGCAGATACAGACTGGGTGGCTTTTGAATCGATTTTGGATTACAGGGCCATACTGGGCATTATAGGTATAGGTATATTGATTTTCTTAGCTTTTAAAACATCTAAAAAGAAGGAAACTAAATTATTTACCTTTGGCCTACTTTGGTTCTTTATCTCGCTACTGCCTTCTTCCTCTGTTCTTCCCTTTGCCGAGGTGCTTAATGATCACCGGAGCTTTATCCCATACATGGGACTTACAATGGCTTTTGTATTTGGCACCAATTATATTCTTGAAACCTATTTTCCCAAAATACTGACTTCAAAAAAAGGTATGTCCATAATAGCCCTGTTCATAATCTTTTTCTTGTTTGCCAATGCCTATGGTGTGCACCAGCGAAACAAAGTATGGAAAGACGAGATCAGCCTTTGGAAGGATGTTACTGTAAAAAGTCCAAAAAATGGTCGGGGACATATGAATTATGGATTAGCATTAATGGCCCAGGGCGATTATACCAATGCCGAAATATCGTTTAACAATGCCTTGGAATATGTTCCCAATTATTCCAGTATATACACCAATATGGGCATCTTGAAAAATGCTATAGGGGATAAGGAAAGTGCCGACAAATATTTCCAAAAATCCTTATCCCTAAGTGATGCAAACCATAAAACCAAATACTTCTATGGTCGATATTTATTTCAGAACAATAAATTTAATGAGGCTATAGACCAATTTAAACAAGTAAACCAAAGTGTTCCCAATTATATTGAAACCAACGACTATATCTTTAAATCCTATCATAAACTTCAGGATTGGGAAAACATGAAAAGCTTTAGCAACGAAGTCTTGGAAAACCAGCCAAAAGATGATATGGCAAAAAAATATCTGGACATTGCCCTGAACAAAAAATCCATACTTACAGTTTTGGAAGAAGAGGTCAACAATGCTCCGAGCCCAGAGAAATACCTAAATTTAAGTTTACAATATTTCAATGAAAGCAACTACCAGGATTGTATAAGAGTCGCTGAAAAATCACTGGAATTAAATCCAGAATACGCCGATGCCTTAAATAATATTGGTATAGGTCATTTTTATCTGTTAAATTATGACCAGGCCATAGAGGCTTATGGCAAAGCACTGGAAATAAACCCGTCCTATCAATTGGCTAAGAACAATTTGGAAAATGCCAAGAACAAAAAGAAGGATATGGCCAATGCCATTTCAAATTTATCGGATAAGCAAGCATCTGCCTATTATATTAATCTTAGTCTGGAATTTTATCAAAAGGAAAAATACCAAACCAGTATCGCTGCCGCAAGGAAGTCGATCGCCATTGCACCCAACGCCATTGCCTATAACAACATTTGTTCTTCCTACAACCAACTAAAGGAATACCAAAAGGCAATAGCGGCATGTACTGAGGCGTTAAAATTAGACGCGAGTTCCAAACTGGCCAAGGGCAATCTAAATTACGCCCAAGAACAGATGAAAAACCAATAGAATAAAAGTCAACGCTATTGCAACAATGAATCCCAATTAACCCGGCAACCATGGAAACACAGAAATATCGCTCAATTAAAATTGCTGTTGTAATACCATTTTACAATGCCTCCAATGAAATATTGCTTGTCATTTCCAAATTACCGGATTACATTCAAAATGTTATTATCGTAGACGACCAAAGTCCCACACCCCTGCCCAAAGCGGATATTGAAAAACTTGTACCATCCAAAACAACGGTCTATTTTTTAGAGAATCAGACAAATTTAGGGGTAGGTGGCGCTACCAAAAGAGGTTTTGAAAAAGCTATTGGAATTGGGGCAGAAATAATAATCAAGGTAGATGCCGATGACCAGATGGACTTGGGTTACCTTCCCGAATTACTGGATCCATTAATTGCAAACAAGTGCGATGTTGCCAAAGGGAATAGGTTTAGGGATTTAAGGGCTTTGAGATCCATGCCGCTTGCACGTAGAATTGGCAATCTAGGCTTATCGTTCCTTATAAAATCGGCCACGGGCTATTGGCACAATTTTGATCCCACCAACGGGTTTTTGGCCCTTAAGACCGATGTTGTTAAAAAGTTGGATTTTAGTAAACTGGCCAACCGCTATTATTTTGAAACCTCCCTTTTATCACAACTATACTTTGAAAAGGCAGCTATCAAGGATGTTGCTATGCCAGCCATATACGGTGAGGAAAAATCGAGCATGAAAATATGGCAAATGCCTTTTGTTTTTGGGGCTAGATTAACCAGTACATTTGTAAAGCGTATTGTAAAGGAGTATTTTTTATACGATTTTAATATTGGATCTGTATACCTATTATTTGGTTTTCCATTGTTTATGTTCGGGCTCATATTCGGCATCACGGAATGGATTTATTATGCCTCTATAAACACCTTTGCCCCTACTGGTACCATTATGATCGTCACACTATCCATTATATTGGGCTTTCAACTTATCCTTCAGGCTATCCAATACGATATAATAAATGCGCCAAAAGCCCAATAAGGGCCTTCAACTATGTCACAAAATATATTGTGTAACAGATACTGTGGTCCAAGGGAAAAACACTAATATTGATAATGATATTTTATAGGATAGCGAATTAGTTTTTCAACTATTTTGTCCAAAGTTCTCTATGCATCAATGAATTGGTTAACTAGGCCATCAGCCCATAAAATTCTGTAAAAATGCACACCTATACCAAAACAGACCCTTTAATTTGGACAGGACGCAAGTCTGGCCAACAGCTTTATCTTCATGAAAAGGTGATTTGCATTGATCTTAATTCCGAGCAAATCCCCAGCATAAATGGACAGTCCTGGACAATATTGGGATATGCCTGCGATGAGGGTGTTAAAAGGAACGAAGGGAGAATTGGTGCAGCTTTGGGCCCAGATGCCATCCGTAAGCAGCTCGCCAAACTCCCAAACCACCTAACAGAAAACGTCTTGTTGCTGGATACGGGAACCGTAGATTGTAATGATGGGGATTTAAAAAAAACACAAACCGTATTGTCGCGTACAGTCACCCAATTGCTTAATCAAAACACTTTCCCCATACTTTTGGGAGGAGGTCATGACATTGCTTATGGCCATTATAACGGAATAAAAAAATATCTTGCCACGGAAGGCAATAATAAATCCATAGGCATTATTAATTTTGACGCCCATTTTGATTTACGAAGTAACCAAACCAATAATAATTCCGGCACGCCCTTCTACCAAATTGCACAGGACTGTAAACTGGAGCAATCAAATTTCCGATACATGTGTTTGGGAATCCGCGAGGATGCCAATAACAGTACCCTTTACGATACAGCAAAAGACCTAGGTGTCACATATGTTGAAAAAGCAAACTTCAACCTCCTTTATTTCGATGAAATAAAAGAGAAAATAGCGCAATTTACCAAGGAGGTGGATTATATCTACACCACGATAGATTTGGATGGATTTTCCTCGGCCTACGCACCTGGCGTTAGTGCCGCTTCCCCAATGGGTTTCTCGCCGGAAATAGTCTTGGAATGTTTGAAAATCATAATTGCATCAAAAAAAATGATCAGTCTGGACATCGCTGAAATGAACCCAACTTATGATATTGACCAACAAACGGCTAAATTGGCCGCCTCCCTTGTTCATTTCGTAATTCACCAAAGCCAATAATATCGTATGCCTGTATAGGCCATTTTTAATCCGAGCAACGAGAGAACTTTATTCCAACCAAGATTGAAAATACTTGCCATCGTCAACATCCAAGGCGGCCTTGGTAAGCTGCAAGGGCCTAAAGGTATCTATCATCACTGCCAATTCCTCGGTTTTGGATTTTCCAATACTGGCCTCATACGTACCCGGATGCGGACCATGGGGAATCCCCGCAGGATGTAGTGAAATATATCCTTTGTCTATATTCTTTCTGCTCATAAAATCACCATCCACATAATACAATACCTCGTCCGAATCTATGTTGGAATGATTGTAAGGGGCAGGTATGGATTGGGGATGATAGTCATATAAACGGGGCACAAAGGAGCAGACCACAAAGGCTGAAGTCTCAAAAGTCTGATGCACTGGAGGCGGTTGGTGAACCCGCCCGGTAATGGGCTCAAAATTATGTATGGAAAAGCCATAGGGATAATTATAACCATCCCATCCTACCACATCAAAAGGGTGGGAAGCATACACCAAATGGTGCAATTGACCTTGTTTTTTAACTTTAATCATAAAATCGCCTATCTCATCATAGGTCTGTAGGTTCTGCGGCAATTTAAAATCGCGTTCGCAAAAAGGGGAATGCTCCAAATGCTGTCCAAACCAATTTCTATATCGCTTTGGGGTATAAATGGGATGATATGATTCCGCAATCAGCAATCTGTTCTCCTCGGTATCAAAAGTAATCTGGTAGATCATTCCGCGCGGAATTACAAGATAATCCCCGTATTCAAATCTAATTTCTCCCAACATCGTTTTTAACACCCCCGTACCTTTGTGGACGAACAACAATTCATCCGCATCGGCATTTTTATAAAAATAATCCGTAAGGGATTTTTTGGGTGCCGCAAGCGAGATATGAACATCGGAATTGAACAACATTACACTTCTACTTTCCAAATAATCGTTCATTGGCTTCACTTCAAAACCTTTCAACAATCTGGACTTGATATTATGGGACACCATGGCTTTGGGGGAAACATCGAAGGACTTCCCCACTTCCTTTACCATCGTTGGTCTATGCAGGTGGTACATTAGAGATGACATACCATCAAAACCGATGGTTCCAAACAATTGCTCGTAATGCAGGCTTCCGTCCTGTTTCTTAAAAATAGTATGTCTTTTGGAGGGAATTTTACCTAATTTGTGATACAAGGGCATAGCAATATCCTTATTAATGATTCCTATTTAAAAATACGATAAAATAAGGAGTATCTGAAATATCGCGGTTCAATTATAATGATGCAATGGTGGGATTTTCATAGTTTTTTAATCCCTAGCCATTATAACAATATACCGAGAAGAGGATTTGAGCAAATAAAATAAAACCCTTAAAACGTTAATTTCTAGGCAATACAAACAAAAAAAGCCTCCCAAAATGGAAAGCCTTTCATCGGCGCTTGTCGTTCCAAATTTACATCCGGAAAAATCGACAAATACAACCTTGCCTCAATTTGCATTGAGACACAACACAACTTGGCAAAGATAGTAAAGGTTTTTAGATTTTCATTGTTTGGACAAGCTTATTTGGACAATCCCTTCAGCTCGCAGATTAGATTGCTTAGAGTACAAAATTAAATCCTGATTCTTCCAATTTTTTGTACTTGTCATAATCGAACCTATACAAAAAGGCGCCTTTTTTTGAGGTAGATTTATCTTTCTCGTTCAATTTAATGAGCAAATCGAAGGATAATAGTTTCTTTCTAAAATTACGGTCATCCAATTTTGTCTGATGTATGGCCTCATACAATGACTGAAGCTGCGGAATGGTAAATTTTTCAGGAAGAAGCTCAAATCCAATAGGCTTGTGCGTAGTTTTCTGCCTTAGTCGGTCCAAAGCATCGGCAATCATAGTATTATGATCAAGTACCAAGTGGGGAACATCTTCCAGAGCAAACCATTTGGCGCCATGCAATTCTACCTGTTCCCTATCGTAGTCATTAATTCTGATCAATGCATATTGGGCAATGGAAATACATCTTGCACCGGAATCCCTGTCCACATCGCTATACGCCTTAAGTTCTTCCAAAAAAATATTCTCCAGGCCCGTAAACTGTAAAAGAACACGGCGGGCAGCATCCGGAACACTCTCCTCTTCATTTACAAAACTGCCAATCAGGGACCACTCGCCCTTAAAAGGATCTATTCTCCTTCTAAAGACCAAGAGCTTCAAAATGCCCTCATCAAAACCAAAAACAATACAGTCTGTTGCCACCAGTATTTTGGGCTGCTCAATATAAGGTAGATAATTCTCCAAGGCCTTCATTTAAACTATAATGTACTAAAATATCAAAAATAAATTTCAAATCATTAATCGCCTCGATTTTAAAACCCTAAACCTTATCATAAAACCCAGAAATAGATATCCATGACCAATTCAACTTATAATTTTTCATCCAAATACCAAAAATAGCCCCGTACACATTTAGCAGTCATTTAACATTAAACTTTTTTGATTTTCAATAACTTGTAATAAAAAAGATGAAAAATACAGCTATGTTCTGGGTAGTCGCAACAACCTTGGTCCTAATTTCCTTGACCATAATGGCAACTATGAACTTTCCTTTTAATTGGGTTTTTTACATTACGGTCATTGGACAAATAATGCTCGTATATATGGTGTTCAAAGTGCTTACGGACAACTATACCACAGACAAGACCTTTAAGGACTTCTATGAGGATTATCCGTTAAGTGGTGAAATTAATTAGAGGCCGAAATTTCCTTTCGGTTTTTGTTATTAGGAGGAGTTCCCATACCTAATTCCGGTATTACCAATAGGGGTATTTGGGTGTGAAAAGCCAATCGTTTAATAACAGGTTCACGTGTCATTTTTTCCATATAACTATGCTGATAATTGAGCATGGCCAACAAATGGATGTCCAATTCGTTTGCAAACACCTCCAAGGTCTGTGAAACCGAATTCAATTCTGAAACCGTATGCACGTAATGCTCTACCTCACCTATGTACTTTCTAAGCATATTAAGGTTGAACTGTTGTACTTCTGTAAGCGATTTAATCTCGTATTGCACATGGACTATCCTAATGGCCGCTTTAAAGGATTTTGCCATTTCCAATAGGGGTCTTAATTCTGAAGTTGTATAAAACCTATTAAAATCTGTTGCAAATGCTATTTCGGAAGGAGTCTTAAATTTAAAATGTTGTGGTATGGCCAGTACGGGGCAGTTCTTTATAGATTTTATAATTCTTACGGTATTGCTCCCCATGAAAACTTCCTCCAAACCGGAAGCGCCTTTTGTTCCCGTAATTACCAAACCAATTTGATGGGTCTCAATAATGTTCTTTATTTCATCTACCAATAGACTAAAGGAAGAGATCGTAATAAACTTATGTTTAGGATTATGATACTTTTCCTGAATCTTGGCCAGGAGTTGCTCCAAACCTTTTTCGGAATTAGTCTTTACTACATCCTCACAGGCTTTGCCACCGGCGCCTGTAGCCATAAACCTACTATGTGCAATGGTAGGCGTATATGTATTCAAAATATAAAACTCGCACTCCTCATGCTTATAAAGGGAAATTGCATATTTGGTTGCATTCCAAGCATTGGGAGAAAAATCTGTAGGTAACAATATCTTTTTCAAACTATTTTATATTTTATTAAAACCTTGGTTAGAGGTTAAAACCATGGGGTAAAATTATGGGAAGTGCAAAACCTGAACTATGATATTTATCAGCTTTTTGGATTGACCTACCAACGCATAAGAGCTTCGATAGTTGCCCATTAGGGATAGTAATTCTCTCTAATTATGTACAAAAAAAATGAATAATATAATGGGAAGAGATAAATGGGGAATTAAGGCAGCAAGTATGGCCCGCTGATATAGGCAAGGATAAAAATTAGCCTCCTTTTGCCACTTCATCAAGGGCCTTTCTATCCGCAATGGCCACTTTTTTTCCAGAAGCTTTTATCAACCCCTGTTTTTTGAAATCTGAAATAATTCTAATGGCAGATTCTGTAGCCGTACCAACTACATTGGCTATATCTTCCCGGGATAGCGTTAAAGCCAAATAGCCGTTCTTATCCTTTCCAAAATTTTCCTCTAAATATATAAAAGCCTCCGCAATTCTCTGCTTTACTGTTTTTTGCGACATATTTACGATAACATCATCGGCTTCCTTTAAATCGTGGGCTATATGTCTTAATACTTCCACAGCAAAATTGGGATTACTGTTAAGGCTATCCATAATGGCATCCTTGGGAATAAAACATACCTCCATATCATTAACCGCAATTGCACTTAGGTTGGCCACTTCTTCGGTAATTACGGAACGCTGTCCCAGAACTGCACCTTGAGTTGCCAGTTTCACTATTTGATCCTTCCCGTTTGGACTTAATTTGGACAACTTGGAGACTCCATCCCTAACACAGAAAACACCATTTAGCTTGTCTCCTTCGCCAAAAATAGTTTCACCTTTTTTTACTAATTTGGTAGTTTTGGTGTCTGAAACCCTTTTCAATTCTTCCTTGCTCATTGCACGTAAGGAATTAAATTGACGAATAATACAATTTTCACATCTGCCCATAACTAAAAAATTACCTGATACGACAAATTTAAAGGTTATTAACAGAGCAAAAACTGACAATTATCATGTTTATAAATGGCAATCATGAGCATCTTTGCATGCAGGTATTAAGCAAATAATCTATGGATAAGGCAACGTGCTATCATTGTGGTGACGATTGCGGGAACAATCCCATAAATCATAATGACAAAAATTTTTGTTGTAATGGATGTAAAACCGTTTATGAGATTTTCTCCAACAACGACCTATCCTACTATTATGACCTACAGTCTGCCGCGGGTGCCTCGCCTAAGGAAGTGGAAGGCAAATATGACTTTCTAGAATCCCAAAACATTGTAGAAAAACTCATTGAGTTTAACGATAACGGCACCCAAATAATAAATCTATACATTCCCCATATTCATTGTAGTTCCTGTATTTGGATATTGGAAAACCTGAACAAACTAAACAAGGGCATAAACAGTTCCCAAGTAGACTTTCCCAAAAAGACCGTTCGGGTCACCTTTAATTCCGATAAGGTTTCACTGAAGGAGCTGGTAATACTAATGTCGAGAATTGGCTATGAACCTTATATTTCCTTGGATGATTACGATAAGACCAAAAAAGGAACAGACCGCAGTTTGTCCTATAAATTGGGGATTGCCGGCTTTGCCTTCGGAAATGTCATGTTTCTTTCCTTCCCTGAATATTTTGAGGTAGGGGAATTTTGGCTGGAACAATTTAAAGGGGTTTTTAGATGGCTTATGTTTGCCTTTTCCTTGCCAGTGGTTTTCTACGCGGCCCAAGATTATTTTATATCGGCTTACAAGGGACTAAGATCTAAATTCTTAAATATTGACATCCCAATTGCACTGGGAATTTTGGTTTTATTCCTTCGAAGCACCGCAGAAATCATTTTCGATTGGGGATCGGGTTTTTTCGACAGCCTTACGGGACTGGTTTTCTTTTTACTTCTTGGTAAATTTTTTCAACAAAAAACATATTCCTATTTGTCTTTTGAACGGGATTATAAATCCTACTTCCCTATTGCCGTTACCAGAATAACAAGTGAAAACACGGAAGAGAACACTCAAGTATACGATATTAAAGCCGGAGACAGACTCCTTATAAGAAATGGGGAACTAATTCCTGTTGATGCCATTCTGATCAACGGAAATGCCAAGATCGACTACAGCTTTGTAACCGGTGAATCGGAACCGGTGGACAAAATATCTGGAGACAAAGTTTATGCAGGGGGAAGACAGATCAGTAGTGCCATAGAAATTGAAGCTATAAAATCCGTTTCCCAAAGTTATCTTACGCAACTTTGGAGCAATGCCGTTTTCCAACAAGACAAATCGGGCAGCTTCCAAACCTTAACGGACAGTATTGGCAAAAGGTTTACCATTGCCGTACTGACCATCGCTTTCGTCTCCGCCATAATATGGTTGATAATAGACCCAAGTAAAACGATAAATGTCTTTACCGCCGTGCTTATAATTGCTTGCCCATGCGCAATTGCCTTGGCAGCCCCTTTTACCTTGGGCAATATGTTGCGAATTTTCGGCCGCCACGGCTTTTACCTAAGAGACACCCAGACCATAGAACAATTGGCTCAGATAGATACCGCCATATTCGATAAAACAGGTACCATTACCACGGCCGAAAAGGGAAATGTCTACTATGAAGGCTTGGAATTGACAAGTGAAGAAGAGTCTTTGCTGAAAAACACCTTACGCTCCTCCAATCACCCATTGAGCAGAAAGCTTTATGATATGTTGGCAGAACAAAACATAGTACCGTTAGAGGAATACGAGGAATATTTGGGCCAGGGAATCAAAGGTTCAACCGTAACGGACAGTGTAAAAATTGGCTCTGCCGCCTTTGTAGGCAACACCAACATAAACAATAAGGACAGTACCTCTGTCCACTTAAGTTCCAACGACGAATATAAGGGCTGTTTTATTTTTCAGAACCAATACCGGGACGGGGTAGGTGAAACCTTTAAAACAATGTCGAGAGACCTGGAATTGGCAATACTTTCAGGGGATAACGCCGGGGAGAGAGCCAACCTTACCAAGTTATTGCCCGAGGGAACACCACTATATTTTAATCAAAAACCGGACAACAAACTCCAATTTATAAAGTCGCTCCAGGACCAAAACAAAAAGGTAATGATGGTAGGGGACGGACTAAATGATGCGGGAGCTCTGGCACAAAGCAATGTGGGCATAGCCATTTCAGAAAACGTAAATGTTTTTTCACCTGCCTGTGACGGCATCCTGGACGCTAAAAATTTCAAATCCCTATACCAGTATATTCTAGCCTCAAGAAAAGCCATTAAGATCATAAAGCTAAGTTTCATACTTTCCTTGATGTACAACCTAGTAGGCTTGTACTTTGCGGTAACGGGACAATTACAGCCGGTTATCGCCGCTATTCTAATGCCATTAAGCTCTATCAGTATTGTGATATTCACTACTGTAGCTACAAACCTTTTGGGTAGAAAACTAAGGCAGTAATAATTATCCGAAAAATAAATTTTGGAATTGGAAATAACCTAATAATTAAAAGGGCAACTGTTTTGGAACAGTTGCCCTTTTCTTGTGTAATAACTAATATTTTAAGTCCCTTCCCTTATTTCTGTTGCTCCAAATAGGCTACCAAAGAAGCCATTTCCTCATAACTAAGGGCATTCACCAAACCAGAAGGCATCATTGAGGTCTCCAACTCCTTTCTTTCGGCGATATCGGATTTTTTTAATTGGGTAGCTATACCTGCAATATTTCTTATGGTCAGGTCAGTGGCCGATTCCTGGGTTACAAAACCAACATAATTGTCCCCTCCCTTGGTCTGTATCCGTACCGTGGAAAATCCTTGGGAAATGGAGGCATTGGGTTTCAGAATGGACTCCGCAATCTGCTCCCTGTTCATAATGGAACCTATTTGCCCCATAAAAGGACCCTTCATTACTTCGCCGGAAGATACACTATGACAGGTAAAACAAGCCTGGTTCTTAAAGATTTCCTTTCCTTTTTCGGGATCACCCTTTATATTTTTCAAGGCAATCATGATATCCTCAATGGAAGCCTCCCCGATCTGTCCTTTTTTGTTTTTAATCTTTTCAAGGTCAACCGTTGGCATATCCTCCTTGGGAGCGGTTATTTCCACGGTACCAAAATCATCGATCGCCAAACGGTATTTACTGTTCAATTCCGCATACAGTCCCTTTTCATCTTCCGAAGATTTTTCCCATTCGCCCTTTAAAAACGAACGTATCACAGGAGTGTAATCCCATTCCACCGTTTTATAATAAGGGCCATGGGTATCCGGGCGGGTACTCCACCACCAGGAAGTATCATAAGGCGCCTCTTTGTGGTAAATACGCGCTAAGGTATTTATGATTTTATTCTTAAAAACGGCATCGTCAGTTTTTACATAAGCCTTGATCAATCCATCAACAACCTTGGGGCTATGCATATATCGCATTGCCCAAAGGGCCATATCCCTCTGATCGGTATCCAAGGCACTTACGCAAGCGTCCACAGCATCTAATTTCACCAATGCCTTAACGGCTAAATGTGGCACAACAATTTCTGCATTTGGCCTGGCATGAGGTCCTTCCGTCCCCATTTCCGGAGCTTTAAATGAATTTGGAACTGCAATCTCCAATAAATCATTGGCCACTTCCTTTTTCCCCAGTCTGCCCAAACCAACAATTGCAGCTGCCTTTACCCGGTCAGAATCGGACTTCAGTGCATTTACAAATGGTTCTGTAGGCACTTTTTCTATTGTCCCCAAACGGTCCGACAAGGCTCTTAGCGCATATTCTTGAACCTGTGGATCTTCAGTTAATGTAACCAGACGATCAATTCCGCCTTCCCCAGTCAATTGGGCAAAAGTAAATATAGCCGCGGCACGCACTTCCAATGACAAAGAGCTGTCTTGTGCCAATTGCCATACTTTATCGGCTCCTTTCCCTCTCCTTATCAATTCGTATTGGGCACTTAAGCGAGTCTTGGCATTGCCCTCCTTTAGAAGATCTACCAAACTGCCTGTCCAATAGAATTCCTCTAGATTGGGGAATGGCTCGTAATTATAGTTTTCAGGTAAAACCCTAACGACATATCCTTTATCCGGGCTTCCGGAATATCCGGCACCATCCCAAGCCGAAAGGTACATAGCACCTGCTGCATCTACATCCACATCGGTTATCTGTGGCAATTGGATAAACTCTTCCTCATCTTGTATAAAACTGGCCTTATTTTCAGTAAGCCTGTGAAAATATAGATAGCTTCTACCCCAATCGGCCATCATAGGAACATTATTATATTTTTCCGGCCAGCGATTGTCGTTCATATAAAGGGACCCAGTTCCTGAGCCACCGCCAACATCCACCAAAGCGGGAAGGATCTCTTCCGTAAAATGCTTGAAAAGCACGGGGTAACCATATTCCCCAGATTGTATCTGATGAATAAATCTTATGTTCCAGCCACCACCATCATTGGTATTTCCCCTAGTGTAAATATTCATAAAAGGGTCAATGGCCACATCGTATATATTCCGCAAACCATGGGTATACACTTCCATTTCGGTTCCATCCGGACGCACTCGCAATACCCCACCGCCCAACATGGTCAATTGTGTTCCTTCGCGATCTGTGGCATTGTGAAAACCGAAATCGCCCACGGCTATGTATATCCATCCGTCTATCCCCATCTGAATGCCATTGGTGGCATGATCCGTTCCTCTATCGGCAAGGTATTTGGAATTGCTCAAATTCTTTATCAAGACCTTTGCTGGGCCATCGGCCACACCGTCCTTGTCCTTATCTTCAAATACTACCAAGTCCATGTTAAAGGCCTTCCCTGTTTCGGGTGAAAAAGTAGTATGCAAAACAAATACCTGATCCCCAATAGCCAAAATGCCTCGTGGATTATCCACCTGGGCAAACTCGGTATGGGAATCCATTATTCCATCGTGATTACAATCTACCAAACGTTTTATAAAACCTTTGTTCATCTCCTTCCCTAGGGAGCCCATCATATCTACCCCAACAAAAACCTCCCCGGTAGCAGCAACCGCCATACAGGCAGGACTCGGCGTTAAGTCGGGACCAGAAAAACCGGTAATAGCCAAATCTTCGGGCCAGTTCAGAACCTGGGCCAAAGAATCGCTGGAAGGATAATTAATTGCCTCGGTACTAGGGGTACATGGAACCTCCCCTTGCTTACAACTAAAAAACATTAAACTTGAAAATAAAATAAAGCCTGCCTTTTTAAACATATTCAATTCCGTTAAAATTTATAATTAAACCCTGAGGGCAGAAAAACCAGTTAAGGTTTACCGGATTTTCAACAAAGTAGCGGCAAAACTAAAAATCTTTCCCATAAATCCATGATTAAATTGAATTATTACGGATAGGAGAACATTATTTTAGATGAATCCCCATTATTAGTGTCCTGCACAATCTTAAATGAAACCTTTATTATTTTAAAGTTTCGAATGTGTATTTTACATTAATAACTAGGATATTTGAAAGGAGGGTACTTTTGAAATGTTTTTGGTGAGGAGAACTTGCAATATTTTATCAAAAGCTGATAAATGTCATATTATTCCACAGCCCCCATGTTTAGTTTTACGCCCTGATTCAGGTAGGTATGAGTGTTATTTATTTATTGTTGACTTTAAGTATTGTTGTAGCCGTCATTTTTTTTGCGGCTTTTATTATTGCTACCAAGAGTGGTCAATATGATGATTCCTATACCCCATCCGTTCGTATGCTCTTCGAAGATGAACTTGTAAAAAGTACTCCCGAGAAGACCGAAGAAATATCTAACCAAAAAAGTGAAAGTCAAAAATTGTAATTATGGAAGTACAACAGTTTTATTACGATAACAAAATCGTAAAAAAATTCCTTTATGCAACTATGTTTTGGGGAATTGTGGGAATGTCGGTAGGCCTATTGCTTGCCTTTATGTTTCTTTTTCCAAATTTAACCGATGGGATATCCTGGTTGAGTTTTGGCCGACTTAGGCCCTTGCACACCAACGCGGTTATATTTGCCTTCGTAGGAAATGCCATCTTTGCCGGGGTCTATTATTCTACCCAGCGCTTGTTAAAGGCGAGAATGTTCAGCGATGCCCTAAGTAATTTCAATTTCTGGGGATGGCAGGCCATCATAGTAGCGGCAGCAATCACCTTACCCCTGGGGTACACCTCGTCCAAAGAATATGCAGAATTGGAATGGCCTATAGATTTGGCCATTGCCGTGGTCTGGGTGGCATTTGGCTGGAACCTGATCGGAACAATGCTAAAAAGAAGACAACGCCATTTGTACGTGGCAATTTGGTTTTACCTGGCCACATTTGTAACCGTTGCAGTACTCCATATCTTTAATAGCTTGGCCTTACCTGTAAGTGCTTTAAAAAGTTACTCGGTATATGCAGGAGTACAGGATGCACTGGTACAATGGTGGTACGGGCATAACGCCGTGGCATTCTTCCTTACTACACCTTTCTTGGGATTAATGTACTATTTTGTACCCAAAGCGGCCAATAGGCCAGTATATTCCTATAGATTATCTATCGTACACTTTTGGTCTTTGATATTTATCTATATCTGGGCCGGTCCACACCATTTGTTGTATTCTACCCTGCCGGAATGGGCCCAAAATTTAGGGGTGGCATTCTCCATTATGCTAATTGCTCCTTCTTGGGGAGGTATGATCAACGGACTTTTGACTTTGCGTGGAGCTTGGGACAAGGTTAGGACAGACCCTGTTTTGAAATTTATGGTGGTCGCAATTACCGGTTACGGTATGGCCACTTTTGAAGGCCCAATGCTTTCCTTAAAAAATGTAAATGCCATTGCGCATTTTAGTGATTGGATTATTGCCCACGTACACGTAGGAGCTTTGGCATGGAATGGGTTCCTGACCTTTGGTATGATCTACTGGCTGGTTCCAAAAATGTTCAAAACAAGGTTGCACTCACTTCCCATGGCCAATTTCCATTTCTGGATAGGTACCTTAGGAATCATACTTTACGCACTTCC
The DNA here is from genome assembly GCF_900129275.1 of Arenibacter palladensis. Taxonomy (GTDB): domain Bacteria; phylum Bacteroidota; class Bacteroidia; order Flavobacteriales; family Flavobacteriaceae; genus Arenibacter; species Arenibacter palladensis. Next base: position 180,973 of record NZ_FQUX01000005.1, read on the forward strand.
CATGTATGTTGCTGGTTTTACCCAAGCCTTGATGTGGAAAGAATTTAACCCAGACGGCACCTTGGCTTACGGTAACTTTTTGGAAACCGTAAATGAGATTATACCAATGTACTGGATGAGGGCCATAGGTGGTACCATGTATATTGTTGGTGCAATTGTAATGATCTACAACGTAGTGGTTACCATTAAGCAGGGCACAAATGTAGAAGATGAATTGGCTGAGGCGGCAGCTTTGACTACCGTATCCAAGAAAAGAACCGCTGGAGAAACATTCCATACTTGGTTGGAGCGTAAGCCTATTCAATTGACCATTTTGGCTACCATTGCCATCTTAATTGGAGGGATAATCCAAATTGTCCCCACCATTCTGGTAAAATCGAACATTCCAACGATAACCAGCGTTAAGCCGTATACCCCTCTGGAATTGGAAGGCAGGGATTTATATATAAGGGAAGGCTGTGTTGGCTGTCACTCCCAAATGGTAAGGCCTTTCCGAAGTGAGGTTGAGCGTTATGGCGAGTACTCCAAAGCAGGAGAGTATGTGTACGACCACCCTTTCCTTTGGGGAAGTAAGCGTACCGGACCAGATCTTTTAAGGGTAGGTGGCAAATATTCGGACAACTGGCACTTAAACCATATGTACGACCCACAAAGTACCTCTTCCGGATCTATCATGCCATCCTATTCATGGTTGGTGCGCAATAGGCACGACAGAAGTAATATTCAGTCTAAAATGGAAACCATGGTAACTCTTGGGGTTCCCTATTCCGATGAGGAGATTGCGAATGCCGAACAATCTATGAATGAGCAAGCAACCAAAATAGAAAAAAATCTATACTCCGATCCGGATTTTGCCAAAGGATATGAAGAGGACAAAAAATATGCTGCCGAAAACGGCGAGGAATTCATAGAGATGAAAGATAGGGAAATTGTAGCTATGATAGCCTATCTACAACGTCTGGGAACAGATATAAAAATAAAGGAAACGGACGAAATAATTTCACAAAACAAATAAGTCATGCTAAAATTCGTAAAAGGTTATATGGAAAGTATAGATGGCGTTGCCACCTATCCCATGATATCACTGTTAATTTTCTTTTTGTTTTTTACCATTCTTTTCTGGTGGGTATTTACTGCCTCTAAGGAACATATAAAAGAAGTTAGCCAAATACCATTAGAAACAGAAGAAAACCAACCTAAAGAAGAATCGTTATGAGAAATATGTCACCTTGGTGGATAAGAGTTCCACTAATCTTTTTCCTAATCTTCGGATTGATGGAGTATTTTATTGACTCCGGGGACAAACCCGCATTTATTGAATACCCAATAACCTTTGTGTTTATGTTGGTGGTGTTGTTCATATTGGTGGGTATTGAATTGATCCTTAAATCAGTTGAAAATGTAATGTTCCAAACCCTTTCCCCCGAAGCACAAGAGCGATATTTGGCGTCCAAATCCAAGCAATGGGAATGGAAATGGGGCAAAGCTTTCTGGAAAAAAATCACTGGTAACAAACCTGTTGAGGAAGAAAAGGAAATTATTCTGGACCACAATTATGACGGTATCCGTGAATTGGACAATAATCTTCCGCCTTGGTGGGTGTATATGTTCTATGCCACCATCATTTTCGGTGTGGTTTACCTAGCGCGTTTCCATGTCTTCAATGACTACACCCAGGACATGGAATATGAACAGGAAGTGGCCGAAGCCATGATAGCCATAGAAGAGTATAAAAAAACAGCCAAAGGTTTAGTTGACGCCAACACGGTTGAACTATTAACGGAAGCCGCGGACATTAAAGCAGGTGGGGCAATATACACCGCCAATTGCGTAGCTTGCCACATGCCGGACGGCGGAGGTGGTATTGGACCAAATCTAACCGACGAATATTGGATTTTGGGAGGCGGTGTGAAAAACGTTTTCCATACCATTTCCGAAGGCGGAAGGGACGGAAAGGGCATGATAGCGTGGAAACAGACTCTTAAACCAGCCGAAATAGCCCAGGTAGCCAGTTATATTCTCTCGGAAATAAACGGCAAGACACCTGCCAACCCAAAGGCCGCAGAAGGAGAAATCTGGACTGAAGAGTAAACACTTAAAACATTATCGGGTACATTTTTAGGCTTACCCATAATTACAATAAAGTAGAACAAAGAAATGGCACAGGACCAGGACAATTTTAGGGACTCCATAGGAACAATTAACGAGGAGGGAAAAAGGGCATGGATATATCCCAAAAAGCCAAGCGGCAAGTTTTATGAATATCGCAAGTATGTAAGTTATGTTCTTTTGGCATTTCTCTTTCTGGCCCCCTTCGTAAAAGTGAATGGCAATCAGTTTCTAATGTTCAATGTACTGGAAAGGCGTTTCAATATTTTTGGGTTCCCTTTTTGGCCACAGGATTTTCATCTTTTTGTAATTTCCATGATCATCGGGGTAATATTCATAGCCCTATTTACAGTTGCCTTTGGACGTATTTTTTGTGGCTGGATGTGCCCCCAAACGATCTTCATGGAAATGGTATTCAGGAGGATCGAATTTTGGATCGATGGTGACCGAGGCGCCCAAATACGCCTTAGCAAGCAGCCTTGGAACGCAGAGAAAATTAGAAAACGCGCCCTTAAACTGATTGTATTCTTTATTATCTCCTTTTTAATAGCCAATGTATTCCTAGCCTATTTAATTGGAAGTGACCGATTGATTGAATATATCACCGATGGCCCTTTACAACATGTAAGTACCCTGGTATCACTTTTAATTTTTACTGCGGTATTCTATTTTGTGTTTGCCTGGTTCAGGGAACAAGTATGTATCATAGCCTGCCCCTATGGACGTATGCAAGGCGTACTTCTGGACAATAAGTCTATTGTTGTGGCCTACGACCATAAACGTGGAGAGGCTGAAAACGGAAGAAAAAAGTTTAGAAAAGGAGAGGATAGGACAGCCTTGGGACATGGCGACTGTATTGATTGTTTTCAATGCGTAAACGTCTGCCCTACAGGTATTGACATAAGAAACGGAACCCAATTGGAATGTGTAAATTGTACGGCCTGTATTGATGAGTGCGACACCATAATGGAAAAGGTAAACCTCCCCAAAGGACTGATCCGTTATGCCAGTGAAGACAATATCGAGAAAAAATCCAAGTTCAAATTTACACCCAGACTAAAAGGTTACACTGCAGTGCTTGTGATTCTTACCGGAATTTTGATAGGAATGCTGTTTTTAAGGAATGAAGTGGAAGCAAATATCCTAAGACTTCCAGGACAACTCTACGAGCATAAGGAAGGTAATATTATTAGCAACGTTTATACGTATAAATTGGTAAACAAAACCACCAAGGATATTCCAGACATCAGTTTTAAGCTTATGTCGCACAAAGGGACCATCAACCTGGTGAGGCACCAACTTTTTACGGTACCTGCACAGGGATTGGCGGAAGGTACCCTATTTGTAGAAATAAACAATTCGGCTTTGGAAGGTGACAAGAACAAATTAAGTATTGGGGTCTATAGTGGAGATAAGTTAATTGAAACGGCAACGGCCAGATTTTTAGCCCCCAGAAGCTATAAGTAAATTAAAAAAACAGGTTAAATACCTAAAAAACGAATAGATTTCCCAATATAGTGGAAATCCAAACTAAATTAAAAGCCATGAAAATTAATTGGGGAACCGGAATTGTACTAGCCTTCATTGGGTTTATAAGTTTTATTCTATTTTTTGTAGTCCGAATGAGCATGGATAACAGGGCCAATCACGATTTGGTCACAGAAAACTACTATGGAGCGGAATTAGGTTATCAGAATGAAATTGACGCAGAAAATAATTCGCGTACCAAAGAAGTGGACCTTACATTGGAAACGACCGATAAAGGTATAAAATTGGTATTCCCAAATAACTTGAATGCAGAAAATATAAAAGGCACAGTGTCCCTTTACAGACCATCTAACAAGCACTTGGATTTTGACTTACCCATAAGTCTATCACAAGACTATTTGCTCATACCTGACAATCGTTTGTTGGATGGTCGCTGGGACATTAAAGTATCTTGGCAATATAAAGGTGAAGTCTATTTGTTCAAGAAAAAAATAACCTATCACCAAGATAAATAAGGAATGTAAACGCCTTAGGTCAATACCTATGTACTATGTTGTTATCTGCCGTAATTTTGGGTCTAATGGGAAGCTTTCACTGTGTTGGAATGTGCGGCCCCATAGCCTTTATGTTACCCGTAGACCACAACAAACCAGCTAAAAAATTATTTCAAGTCTTTCTTTATCATTTGGGCAGACTTGCCTCCTACAGCCTTATAGGTCTCGTTTTCGGATTTTTGGGCAAAGGACTATATGTATTTGGCCTACAACAAAGACTTTCCATAATCATCGGAATCCTAATGATCGTCATCATCCTAATTCCATACAACACTTTTGGCAAATACAATTTCTCCAAACCCATTTATTCCTTTTTGACCAAAATAAAAAGTAGACTTGGGAAAGAATTACAAAAAAAGAGTCCAGATACCTTTCTCACCATTGGCTTCCTAAACGGCTTACTGCCATGTGGATTGGTTTATATGGCTGTTTTTGGCAGTATTGCCACCGCCAACCCATGGCTTGGCGCATTGTTCATGGCATTATTTGGTCTAGGCACCATTCCATTAATGACTACTGCCGTCTACTTTGGCAGTATGTTAAAAGGCTCGGCAAAAAAATCGGTGCAGCGATTAATCCCAGTATTTGTAATCCTGGTAGGACTACTGTTTATTTTAAGGGGAATGGGTCTTGGTATTCCCTATATTTCGCCCGAACCTGTCATAGAGGTCGTAGACAGTACCCTGGAGTGCCATTAATTTTCAATTCCACCAGCCTTTTAAACTTGCTGTGTAGCTAAAAATAATGTAAATTTCAAGTACATAGGGACTTAGCTTTCGCAAGGATTGCCTGTCCATTTAATGCATAGTGCATATTCAACCAACCTTAAACATTCTCCAATGAAGAAAATCATACTTCTATGTTATCTCCTTTTAAATTGGACGGTATTATTTTCACAGAACGAAAAAATAAACGTCATCGTTTTCGGTGCACATCCCGACGATTGCGATATAGACACTGGAGGTACGGCCATTTTACTGGCCAAGATGGGTCATAACGTAAAATTCGTTTCCTTGACCAACGGTGATGCCGGCCATTATGCCATGGGCGGCGGAGAGCTTGCCAAAGTAAGGATAGCCGAGGCCAAGGAAGCAGGAAAAAGATTTGGCGTAGCCTATACGGTTTTGGACAACCATGATGGGGAATTGATGCCTACTTTGGAAAATAGACTAAAGGTGATACGTGAAATCAGAAAATGGAATGCCGATGTGGTCATTGCGCCCAGACCCAATGATTATCATCCGGACCACCGTTATACAGGGGTTCTGGTACAGGACGCCGCCTACATGGTAATAGTTCCCAATGTAGCCCCGGAAGTACCACCGCTCCAAAAAAATCCCGTCTTCCTATACTCGGAGGATAGTTTTCAAAAACCCAGCCCGTTCGAACCTGATATTGCTGTCATCATCGATACTGTTTTTGATCAAAAGGTGTATGCTATGTCGGCACACAAATCCCAATTCTTTGAATGGCTTCCTTGGACAGCCGGAAATTTGGACAAAGTACCCAAGGACGATCAGGGCAGATTGGAAATGTTGGCCAATTGGAGATCAAAACCTCCCAAGGAGGATCTCCTGAAATGTGCAGAAAAATGGTACGGAATCAAAGCTTACAGCGCTAAACATATAGAGGGTTTTGAAATATGTGAGTACGGCAAGCAACCCAGCGATGAAGAGATCAGGACACTTTTCCCCATGCTCCAAAAATAATCCCAATTAGGACAAAAGGCAGTAGTGCCTAATCCAGGATTTTCTTGGCATTTTCACTATATACTTTCTTCAAAACCTCATCGCTAAGGCCCAGCCCATTGAACGACCAATGATAGGAAGATATATTCTTGTCATAAAAGTGTTCATCCTCGCTTTCAAGAATGCGAAAGGTTAATTCGTACATTTCCGGGTCGGTTCCCATATCGGTACCATAGACCAATTTATCCTGATACTTTTCGTAAAAGCGTTTTGTATATCGGGGAACAGCAGCCGTTTCCGCATATCTGGCCGAAATATCGGCGTACATATTATCATATTTATCCAAAAGTCTCCCCAGAATATCCAAATCGTAACTACAATTGGCAAAGTGACAGGCAATAAAAGTGGTTTTGGGATTTTCCCTAACTGCATTTTCCAAGGTAGTAATTAGTTCTGCATGCGTTAGCAATCCTTCCCTTGTAGTATCTATTCTCCATTTGTATGCATTCATCAGGCCATCATTATGGACATCCATTGGTTCGTACATCCACATAGGATCCGCCACATGTATGCTTACCGGCATACCCAATTCACCACATTTCTCCCACAAAGGCTTCATCCTATCATCATCCGCATGCATCCCTTCTGCCGGTGTTGGTTTGGAGTAAAAAAATCCAAAACCTTTATCGCCCAATTCTCCAACGCCCTTTGCTCCCATCTTAAAACATCTTTCCAATTCCTTTACTGCGCGCTTGCTCCATCCTTTTTCTTCGTATCCGGTAAAATCGAAGCCGCACCATAGCTCAAAACGGTCCCCGTATTTGGAATAAAGATTAACGATACTGTCAAAGGACTTCCCGGTCTGATAAGTGAGTATGATTGATTTAGCAACCCCTGTCCGGTCCATTGTCTTTACCCATTCACTTATTTCCTGTTCCGACTTTGGATAGGGATGGGAGTGAAAATCCACCGCAGGAAATTTAGCTTTGGACACCTTGGTACTAGGTGTATTATAAATTGATACTGGATCGTAATCCTTAAGTAGAATGTCTTCCTGCGCTTTTACTGAAACGGAAACAAAAGCAATGCATAAAAAAATGGAGTAGTAAATTTTCATATCGAGATTCATGGAAATTAGACCGTTGCGGTTATCCATGTCTCTCAAATATAATAATTTAAACGTTACTCAGAACAAGCAATTTAACCTATCCTTGGCATAGACAACGTGCTTAAATAAGGTTGCTGGCCGTATTGACCCCCAAGTCTGCTAAATTTTAAAAGTGATAACAGGTATTTTGGAATGATTGGTCACATCCTCCCCTATACTGCCCATTAAAAAGTGGCTCAGGCCTTTTCTACCATGAGTGGGCAATCCTATTAAATCGGCATTCCTACTTTCGCTAAAAGCAAGTATTCCCCTCTCCACAGAGTAGTCGTTATAAATTTCGACTTCCAAACTCGCTTTGGCCAAATGAAGAAACTTATTTATTTTCTTAAAAGCATCCTTTGTACTCAGAAAATTATCTCCAGGAGTATTGACATATACTAAAATCAATTCAGCGCCAAGCTTATCCGACAAATTCTTGGCCCTTTGAAAGGGTTCCAAATTTTCCTCTTCAAAATCACTGGCAAAAACAAATCTCTTTACCTCAAAACCTTCAATATAATCCTTTATTACCAAAACGGGAACATTGGAATTTCTAACCATTTTCTCCGCATTGGAACCCACAAAGATTTCTTTGATTCCATCGGTTCCCCGAGAGCCCATAACTATCAGATCTGCCTGGTGCTTTTCCGCAACCGCATTAACTTCACTATACACTTTATGGTGCTTAACTATAGGTGTAACCTTGATTCCCTTTAGGTATGGCTTTTCCAAAAATGTTTCAAACCTTTTTTCTGCCAATTTTATCAAGAAAACGGCTTGCTCATAATGTGCCTGCTCATTGGAGGAAACAAGGGCCTCTGACAACTCCAGCATATGCAGGACAAAAATCTCGGATCCGTATTTTGTAGCAATGGAAGCGGCCGTTTTTAGTGCATTTTCGGATTGTTCTGAAAAATCGACGGGTACAATAATTTTTTTCATAGATTTATTTTTACTGATTTTATTATCAAGAGCTTAAACACTAGCCCGGTACATCTAAATAGTCATCGAAAACAATCTGGTCTCCGGTGCCTTTCGATGCAGGTACAGATCGAAAGCCATACACACATTGCGTACAAAAGGCCTTCCTTTTTCGGTAACATAAATACCATTCGAAACAAATTCGACAAGACCATCCATAGCCATTTCCTTTAGTTTGTCCCGGACCTCATCCAATTCGTTGAACCTTTCGTTTTGATTCTCCCAGCTAGTCTTAAATTTACACATTAAATTTAAGATATGCTTGCGAATAACCCTGTCTTCTTCGGTTAAAATGTGTCCTCTATAAACAGGAATAATATTACTTTCCACCAGATGGTGATACTCTTCCAGACTTTTTACATTTTGTGCAAAACTATCCCAACTATCACTTATACTGGAAATACCCAAACCTACCATTACCCTGGTCTTAGAAGCTGTATATCCCATAAAATTCCTATGCAAGGTTCCCTTCTCCATAGCTTTGAAAAGCGAATCCGATTTTAGTGAAAAATGATCCATTCCTATTTCCGAATAGCCTACTTCGGCCAATAATGCCTTGCCCATCTCATACTGCTCACGCTTCTCCTCGGCAGATGGCAAATCGGAATCCTTATACCCTCTCTGTCCATTTCCCTTTAACCAAGGAACATGGGCATAACTATAGAATGCCAAACGGTCTGGCATTAATTGTTTGGTCTTTAAAATAGTCTCTATAACATCTTCCTTTGTTTGAAAGGGCAGGCCAAAAATAATATCATGGCCCACGGAAGTATATCCTATTTCCCTGGCCCATTGGGTAACATTTTTTACATTTTCAAAAGGTTGCCATCTATGAATGGCAAGCTGCACCTTCTTGTTATAATCCTGAACCCCATAACTTACCCTTCTAAATCCAACATCATAAAGCGCTTTCAGATGTTCTTTGGTGGTGTTATTGGGATGTCCTTCAAAACTAAACTCGTAATTCTCCGCACGGGTGGCCGAGGTAAAAATACCGTTGATAAGCCTTGTTAAATTTTCCGGTGAGAAGAAAGTTGGGGTTCCTCCCCCCAAATGAAGCTCCTTAATTCTTGGTTTTGTTTTAAATAAATCACAATAAAGTTTCCACTCTGTCAGGACATCGCTGATATACGGATTTTCAACTTCATGCCGTTTGGTAATTCTTTTATGACACCCACAAAAAGTACAAAGGCTTTCACAGAAGGGTAAGTGGATATATAGACTTATACCTTCGTCCCCATTGCTTTCACTAAAATTTTTGACTAAAGTACTTTGCCACTGTCGGCCAGAAAAAGATTCCAAATCCCAATAGGGAACCGTAGGGTAACTGGTATATCTGGGGCCGGGGATATTGTATTTTTGAACTAAATTGGTCATAAGCTATTGTTATTTACAATAGCCACAAAAGTACCACGGGGCCGCCTTTAAAAATATGACACTTATCAGGTTTCGCTACCACCAACAAACTAAGGACCACTATTCCAGCCCATTCAATTGCCAAAATAATGATTCTTGGAAGCCTGCCTTAATTTAAAGAATCGTTAAAAACAGTACAATTAGAAACTAATTTTTTAAATAATCCGTTCTAGAAGTCCCTTTATGATAAAAACTATATTTTTGTAAACTTAAAAATAACCAATTATGACATTACTTTTAATGGCGGCCGGTAGTGGAAGCCGATATGGCAAACTAAAACAATTTGACGACTTGGGTCCAAAAGACGAGTTCTTAATGGAATTCAGTATTTATGACGCCCTGAAAAATGGTTTTGACCACATAGTTGCCATTACAAAAAAGGAAAATGTAGATTTCTTAAAGGAGCATTTATCCAGCAGATTGCCCAAAAATATTAAACTGGATGTTTTGGCGCAGGAAGTAAACGACCTTCCCGAAGGAGTAACCTTTGAAGGTGAAAGGCTAAAACCATGGGGCACGGCACATGCTGTATGGACCGCTAGAAATGTAATTGACAAACCATTTGCCATAATTAATGCGGACGATTATTACGGCAAAAATGCTTTTGAAAGTGCTGCCGATTTCATTAGGACCAATGGCAACAAAGAAACATTTGGCCTTATTGCCTATATCCTCAAAAACACCTTATCCGAGCATGGATCGGTATCTAGGGGAGTTTGTAAATCGGATGGCGGAAAATTGACTTCCATTCACGAGCATACCAAAATAGAAGCCAAGGACAATGTAATAATTGATTCCGATTCGGGCACCGAATTTACTGGAGAAGAATTGGTAAGCATGAACTTCTGGGTTTGTCAGCCTTCCATATTTCCATTTATTACCGAGTACCTCAAGGACTTTATAGGAAATAAGGATAACCATGCCAAAGGGGAAATTTATCTTCCGTTCGCCATAAAGGAAATGATTGCTAAAAATCTGATAGATGTAGATGTAATTCCTTCCGCAAGTCAATGGTTTGGGGTTACTTATGCCAGCGATAAGGACATTGCAGTTGCAGAATTACAGCGTATGACAGACAATAATGGGTATACCTCTCCTCTTTGGGACAATGTTTAGAACGGCTTATTTATGATTGTAAATAAAAATGTTGAGCTCAACGAGCTGTTGCAAAACTTCTCTATAGATAGGAAAACCTATGAGTTCCAAGGAATAAACCAAGGTTATATCAATGACACCTATTTGGTCCTGGACAACCAATACCCCTTGTATATACTCCAAAGAGTAAACCACAATGTCTTTAAGGATGTACATGGGCTAATGGGCAATATTGCCAACGCCTTTCAACATTTGGAGGACGAAAATTACACGGCCATTGAACTCCTTAAAACGGAATCGGACAATTCTTATTATAAGGATAAAAAAACAGGTTATTGGAGGTTGATGTCCTATATCAACAATACCACGGCCTACGACAATGCCACGGATACCAACATTGCATTCGAGGCCGGAAGGGTGGTTGGAAAATTCCATCAACTTTTGGCGGAGGCGGCCTTGGACAAATATGTGGATACCATCCCTAATTTTCACAATCTCCCTTTAAGGGAAAAGCAATTTGAGGAATCCATTCAATCCGCGAAAGCAGAAAAATTGGAAACTGCCGAAAATGCCATAAGCTTTGCTAAGGAAACCTTGGAAAAACTGAAAATTTTGGACAATTCCAAGTTGCCGTTGCGTGTTTGTCACAACGACACCAAATTAAACAACATCCTTTTCTCCAAAGAAGACAATAAGGCACTTTGCCTTATAGACCTGGACACCATCATGAAAGGGTATTTTTACTTTGATTTTGGCGATGCCATAAGAACTGTTGCCAATACCGCCGCCGAAGATGAACAGGATCACGACAAGATTACTTTTGAAAGACCATTGTTCGAAGCCTTTATAAGGGGCCTTGAGAGTAACGGTCCCTTTTTATCTAAAGAAGAAATTGACCTCTTGCCTTGGGGTGCCGTATTTATGCCCTTCATTCACGGTTTAAGGGCCCTAACTGACTATTTGAACGACAATATATATTACAAGGTATCTTACGAAAACCAGAATTTGGACCGCTGCCTAAGCTTGTTCAATTTTACCAATAAAGCCCTTCAAGAAATAGAATATATGACCCAAGTGGTCAAGGAGGGGCTTACACCAAAGGTTTAAAACATTTTTGGGTTTTGGTATCGATTAAACCCTTCTGGTGGAATCCCTAACGATTAGACTGGTTTTAATCACCTTGGTGGTACAATCCCTATATTCCTTGCTCTCTATCCGTTCAATAAGGACCTTGGCCGCCGTCTCCCCTATATAAGTACCGTGCTGACTCACTGCAGTAAGTGCCGGACTTACGTAGCGCGATAATTTGCCATTGGTAAATCCTATTACGGAGATATCTTCCGGCACCCTATACCCCCTGGCCTTAATCAATCTCAAGACTTCTACCGCCGTAATTTCATCCAAAGCCATAATACCGTCTATAGGTTTGTAATTCAATAAAAAAGTTATTAGAACTTCCATATCGTCCTCCTTGCCTACCCTTAATATTAATTTATCATCAAAGGGAATACCAGACTCTTCCAAGGCTTTCTTATATCCTTCCACCCGAAGTTTCCCCACGCTGGAATGATCAATAGCGGTAACTAGGGCAACCGTTTTGCAACCGAGGTTTATAAAATATTTGGTGGTTTTATAACCGGCCTCAAAATCATCAACCACTACCTTGTCACATGGGATCACATCCGAAACCCTATCGAACATTACCAAAGGAATCTGTTCGTCCAAGATATTTTGAAAATGATCCAGTTTGTTTTTAAACTGTGTTTCTTCCGCCATGGACACAATTAATCCATCAACGGTACCACCTCCTAGAAACTCAAGGGTGGCAACCTCCTTTTCATAGGATTCATCACTGATACAGCTAAGTAGAATATATCCACGTTCATTAGCTACTTTTTCAATCCCTGAAAATACCTGTGTAAAAAAATAATTGAGAATATTGGGAACTACAACCCCTATGGTCTTTGTCTTCCGCTGCAATAAACTAAGGGCCACTTTATTTGGCCTATATTTATTGTCCTTGGCAAACTGCTGTATTTTGGCCTTTAGTCCATCGCTAATTTCATGGCTATCATTGATGGCCTTGGAAACCGTTGAAATGGAAACACCAAAATATTGGGCAATCTCCTTTAGGGTTATTTTTTTCATAGAATTATCTTATCCCGAATTTCGGTAAAATAACTCCCTTTATAATATTATTAAAAGATTTTTTGTAAAAATCTTTAGATTAACCCAAGTCGATCGCCCAATAGCTTAGTGCTATTTATGCCTCTTATATGTATTGATTGATGATGTTCTCGAACAACTCCTGTTTCCCGCTCTGCAACTTCAATTCCCCATTTTCTTGGGCAATTTTGTAAAGGGCTTCCAAGTTCAACTTACCATTCTCAAAGTCCTTCCCTTTGCCTGAATCGAAGGAACTGTATCTTTCCGCAAGCATCTTCTCATAGGCAGAGGAAGAAATAATCCTATCTGCAGTAAGCAAGGCACGAGCAAAGGTGTCCGCACCACCAATATGGGCATGGAAAACATCATCCAAATCCGTAGAATTCCTTCTTATTTTGGCATCAAAGTTTACGCCACCACCTTGCAGTCCACCCGCTTTAAGGAAAACCAACATGGCCTCGGTAGTTTCTTGAATATTGTTTGGGAACTGATCGGTATCCCATCCATTTTGGTAATCCCCCCTATTGGCATCTATACTACCCAACATTCCGGCCTTCGCCGCCACTGCCAATTCATGTTGAAAAGTATGCTGGGCCAAGGTGGCATGATTCACCTCTATGTTTATTTTAAAATCTTTCTCCAAACCGTATTCACGTAGGAAACCTATTGCAGTTGCCGTATCAAAATCGTATTGATGCTTGGAAGGCTCCATAGGCTTGGGCTCTATAAAAAAGGTTCCCATAAATCCTTGGGCTCTGGCATAATCCCTGGCCATCCCTAAGAATTGGGCCATATGATCCAGTTCGCGTCCCATATCCGTATTCAAAAGGGACATATATCCTTCCCTTCCGCCCCAGAAAACATAATTCTCGCCGCCAAGGGCAATAGTAGCATCCAAGGCCAATTTTATCTGGCCCCCTGCCCTTGCCACTACATTAAAATCAGGGTTGGTAGCAGCCCCGTTCATATAACGTGGATTGGAGAAACAATTGGCAGTTCCCCACAATAATTTGATTCCTGAGTCGGCCTTTTTTTCCTTCAAATAATCGGTAATTACAGACAAACGTTTCTCAGATTCCGCAAAAGTGGCTCCTTCCTGAATAAGATCGAAATCATGGAAGCAAAAATAATCAAACCCCATTTTACTGATAAACTCAAAAGCTGCATCTGCCTTGTCCTTGGCCGCCTGCACAGGGTCCGAAGACTGGTCCCAAGCAAAATTCTGGGTACCTGGACCAAACGGATCCGCTCCCTGTCCGCAGAAGGTATGCCAATAGGCTATGGCAAACTTAAAATGCTCGCGCATGGTTTTCCCAGCAACCACTTGGTCTGGATTATAATATTTGAATGCCAAAGGATTATCGGATTCCTTACCTTCAAATTTAATATCACCTATTCCTTTAAAGTATTCTTTGTTTCCAATTATTGCCATCTCTTATTTATTATTTAATGATTAGTTCCAATTCTTTTTTCCAATTTTCATAGGCCATTTGATAAGCACTTTTATCGCTCAAAGGCTTAAAAGTCTTTACATGGTCGTTATTGGTAATATAGGTTCCAAATTTCTCAAACCCTCCTTCATTGATGCCAGCTGCCCTGGCCGCACCAATGGCCCCAGTGGTATTATAAATTTCAATGTCCTGCGACACTAAAGTGGATACTGTTTCGGAAAAAATTTCCGACCTAAACAAATTATCATTCCCGGCACGCATCACCTCAATGGATATTCCGTCCGATTTTAGGATTTCCATTCCGTATACAAAGGAAAAGGCTATTCCTTCCAAAGCCGCCCTACAAACATGTGCCTTGGTGTGATTATTAAGGTTGATGTTGACCAGTCTGGTTCCAATATCCTTATTGTTCAGCATGCGCTCCGCTCCGTTTCCAAACGGAATTAGACATACTCCGTCCGAACCTACTGGAATGCCCCAAGCCAGGGAATTCATTTCCTCGTAGGATTGCACATCCAAATTATTTAAAAGCCAGCGGTACTGAATTCCAGCACCATTGATATTCAACAATTTACCTACTCTTGGAGTCTGTTTACTGTAATTGACGTGGGCAAAATTATTTACCCTTGTACTTTCCTTCCCCGATAAACTATCGGTAACCGCATAGACCACCCCAGAGGTGCCTCCAGTGGCAGCAACTTCCCCGGGATTGAACACGTTCAGGGCCAAAGCATTATTGGGCTGATCCCCCGCCCTATATAGTATGGGCGTACCTACTTCCAAACCACTTTCTTGGGCCCCTCTGGCATCTACTCTGGATTGAAGTCCGAAAGTATCCACAATATCTGGAATAAAGGACTTGGGAATGCCATAATGCTCCATGAGTAAATCTGCCTCCGTGTCTTCCTTGAAATCCCAGAGGATTCCTTCCGATAATCCGGAAATAGTGGTATTGATCACATTGGAAAAGCGAAAAGCTATATAATCTCCAGGAAGCATTAGCTTGTCTGCCGTCTTATAAAGTTCTGGTTCGTTTTCCTTGACCCATTTCAATTTAGAAGCCGTAAAGTTTGCCGGGGAATTCAATAAATGGGACTTACAGATGTCCTCCCCAATATCGCCATAAGCCTTCCTTCCAATTTCCACAGCACGACTATCGCACCAAATAATGGATTTCCTGACCGGCTCTCCTTGTTGGTCCACCAATACCAATCCATGCATCTGATAGGCTATGCCTACCCCCTTTATCTGATCTTGGTCTATAGCATACTTCTTCTTTATTTTCTTTATTCCCTGACAAACATAAGCCCACCATTCTTTGGGATCTTGTTCTGCCCAACCATTTTTTAAGGCTAACATTTCCATTTCCGTTACCGGTTCCTGAACTACCCCAACACTTTTGCCAGTAGCCACCTCTACCAAAGCCACCTTAATTGAAGAGCTACCAATATCCAATCCCAAATAATACATATGTCTTAAAATTTTATGGAATAAATTCCTAATATGAAAATTCTTGAAGAACCAATCAAATATATTAAAATCTATATCAAGACAAACATATTGGGGAACACTGCATAAATAAAGGCAAAAGATACGGTCAAAGACTAATATCCTAATTATTTATATAAATAACTGAAAATATGGTAGTTATAAATTAATTGTGACGCCACGACACTTTTCGAAAACGCTTTCGTAGAAATTGGCACTTCCAACCAGTGGCCACAAAAATTGGATTAGGAAATTTATCCGTAAACCTTGGTTGAACCTATTCCTTTTTTTTACTCACCAGACCTTTTGTAAACTCGTTCAAGGTCTCCACTTTTTCCTCAAAATCCCCTTTTATGGTCTTTCGGAATTCGTTTAAATTTTTTACCAAATCGTCTATATTCTCTGGAATTACATCCTCAAAAAACTGTCGTAGGCGTTTAGCCGTAGTGGGCGATTTGCCATTCGTAGAGATGGCCACCTTTACATTGCCCTTGGTTACGATCCCGCCCATGTAAAAATCACAAAAAGGTGGATTATCGGCAACGTTCACAAGGATATGCCTTTCCCGGCAATCGTGATATACCTGTTCGTTTACATCAACTTTATCGGTGGTGGCAATAACCATATGGCGTCCTTCCAAATAGCTTTTGTCATACACATCCTTGGTTATCTTAACCTGATGTTTTTTGGCAAGTTCCAAAGTTTCAGGCAAAAATTCCGGTGCCAACATTTCTACTTGGGCATTAGGGCTGGATTTAAGCATAAAAGTCAGTTTTTCCAGACCCACGTTACCTCCCCCTACTATAAGAATATTTAGCTGGGATACTTTTAAAAAAACAGGGTACAATTCATTCCTTTCCATATGTCCTTCAATGTTATTCTTGTTCGATGGGGTGTAAAACAATTACTTTCAGTTGTAAAACTGCAATTCCGAAATTCAAATAAGAAATTTATTCAAAGATAAGGCACAAAATGCTTGACCCTCTTTCATTTTGGATAGATTTTACGATACACCCACCTGTTTATGTTAATTCCTTGGAAAATCGTGTGTATATTTTTTTATTGCCATGTTCAAAAGTGCTAATTTCGATACCCGTAACTCTAAACTAACATTATACATTGCCATTAGGTTTTTTTTAAAAGAAATACTCCTCTGGCAACATCACAACTCAACATTACAATTATGACCAATTACACCAACTTGAAAAATCTATTCTTAACCCTATTACTACTGTTTACCTGTGTAACAAATGCACAAGAAGCTGTAGATTATGTCAACCCATTGGTTGGTACAGATTCCAAGCCTAGTATGTCCAACGGAAATACCTACCCTGCCATAGCCATGCCTTGGGGAATGAACTTTTGGACGCCACAAACAGGAAAAATGGGTGATGGCTGGGCATACACCTACGCTGCCGATAAATTAAGGGGCTTTAAACAAACCCATCAACCTTCCCCATGGATGAACGATTACGGTCAGTTTGCCGTTATGCCACTTACCGGGAAACTACGCTTTACAGAAGACGACAGGGCCAGTTGGTATTCGCACAAATCAGAAATTGTAAAGCCTCATTACTATAGTGTTTATTTGGCCGACCATGATATTACCACAGAAATTACCCCCACGGTAAGAGCTGCCATGTTCAGGTTCACCTTTCCCGAAAATGAAAATTCACATGTGGTACTCGATGCCTTGGACAAAGGCTCCTATGTGAAAATTATTCCAAGCGAGCGAAAAATAATAGGATATACCACCAAGAACAGTGGTGGGGTTCCAGAAAATTTTAAAAACTACTTTGTGATGGTCTTTGATAAGGACTTCGAAAGCACCAAAACCTTTAGTGGGGAGCAACTATTGGAAGGTCTGGAGATTGAAACCGATCATGCCGGTGCCATAGTAAGCTTTAAAACACAGAGAGGTGAGGTCGTAATAGCCAAAGTAGCCTCCTCCTTTATTAGTTATGACCAGGCCGAATTGAATTTAAAGGAACTTGGCACCGATGATTTTGACACTATAAAAAAGAAGGGAAGGGCAGCCTGGAACAAGGAACTGGGAAGAATTAAGGTAGAAGGCGGTAGCATGGATCAATTCAGGACCTTTTATTCCTGTCTTTATAGATCCTTGTTGTTTCCAAGGAAGTTCTTTGAATATGACCTTAACGGAAATGTAGTGCATTACAGCCCTTATAATGGAAAAGTACTTCCTGGCTATATGTTCACGGATACAGGATTTTGGGACACATTTAGAGCCCTTTTCCCTTTTCTAAACCTTATGTACCCCGAACTCAACGCCCAGATACAAGAAGGTCTTGCCAATGCCTACAAGGAAGGTGGCTGGTTGCCGGAATGGGGAAGTCCCGGCCTAAGAAACGTTATGGTAGGGAACAATTCTGCTTCCGTTGTTGCGGATGCCTATTTAAAAAATGGGAACAATCAAAATTATGATATCGATACCTTGTACGAAGCATTGATACATGGGGCCAATAATGCCGGTCCCTTAACAGCAGTAGGACGAGCAGGAGCGGATTATTACAATAAGTTAGGCTATGTTCCCTATGATGTGGATATCAATGAAAATGCAGCAAGAACCTTGGAATACGCCTATGACGATTTCACCATTTATCAGTTGGCAAAAGCCTTGAACAAACCTAAAAAGGAAATCAACCTATACAAAAAACGAAGTCTAAACTATAAAAACCTGTTCGATCCTGAGACCAAATTAATGCGTGGCAAGAATGAGAACGGCGAATTTATGGCTCCCTTTAACCCTTTTAAATGGGGCGATGCCTTTACCGAAGGCAATAGTTGGCACTACACCTGGTCCGTTTTTCATGACATACAAGGCTTGGCGAACCTAATGGGTGGCAATGAAGCCTTTGCCGCCAAATTGGATGAAGTATTTTCGTTACCGCCCGTTTTTGACGAGAGCTATTATGGCTTTGTAATCCATGAAATACGGGAAATGCAGGTAGCCAATATGGGGCAATATGCCCATGGCAATCAACCAATTCAGCACATGCCCTATCTATATAATTTTGCGGGACAACCATGGAAAACACAATACTGGGTAAGGGAAACCATGGACAGGATGTACACCCCGGCCCCAGACGGCTATTGTGGGGATGAGGACAACGGACAAACCTCTGCCTGGTACGTATTCTCGGCCATGGGGTTCTATCCGGTTTGCCCAGGTACGGATCAATATGTATTGGGAACCCCATTGTTCCAAAAAACAACGCTTATCTTGGAAAATGGTAAGGAAATTAGCATTAATGCGCCTAAAAATAGTGCATCCAACAAATATGTAAATACACTGACCTTGAATGGAAAGACCTATTCCAAAAACTGGTTGAGCCATAAAGAACTTATGCAAGGGGCTGTTTTGGAATTTGAAATGACAGACACCCCCAATAAAACAAGGGGAACTAAAAGCGAGGATTTTCCTTTTTCACTTTCCAATGAAAAATAAGAAATATTAGTGAAGGTTTTACAAAGTATTTAACCCTCACCAAATCAAAAGCGGCGATCCATTACAGAAGCAAGAAATTGCTTTAGGACCGCCGCACCGATATTTGTACCCCTTAAGGGGCTAACAATTTTTAGGATATTCTTACCTGTCCATCCCCATAAACGTAATATTTATTGGTTACTAACTGCTCCAGCCCCAGAGGGCCCCTATGGTGCAATTTATCCGTACTGATCGCCAGTTCCGCACCAACACCCATTTGTCCGCCATCGGTAAATCTCGTAGAGGCGTTGTGGTAAACTGCGGCACTATCCACCTGATCCATGAACTCCATAGCCTGCTCCTTATTCTTGGTCATAATGGTTGCGGAATGCCCTCCGGAATAGTCGTTGATCTTTTGAACCGCGGATTCCAAATCATCTACCGCTCCAACAACACATTTCATATCCAGGAATTCTTCATACCATATAGACTCGTCTTCCACAACATTATTTTCAGACAGCACCTCGGCCACTTTGCTATCCACTACAACCGAGACACCCTGGTCTTTTAAGATAGTATTGAGCTCCTTTACCTTGTCGGAATAATTATCAATATTAACGTCAACCAAGATTTTATCCAGGGCATTACATGCCGATATCTTTTGGGTCTTCGCATTTAGGATTACCTCTAGACTCTGTGCCCAATCCGCATCCTTGTCCACAAAAAGAAAATTATTGCCCCTTCCACTGACCAATACCGCGCATTTGGCATGCTCCTTTACAAAGGCGATCAAGCGTTCCCCACCACGGGGTACGATCAAGTCCAGCTTTTCGGTAGGATTCCTCAAAAATTCCTGGGTCTCCTCCCTATTCATATGCAGCAGTTGGATCCATTGGGTATCCAAACCATTTTCCTCCAGTGCCAAGTGCCAACATTTTTCCAAAATAATATTACTATGAACAGCTTCCTTCCCCCCCTTCAACAAAATTTTATTATTGGCCTTGAAGGCCAAAACAGCCGCTTCTATGGTAACATCCGGCCTGGATTCATAAATAATCATGATGGTCCCAAAAGGCGCAGTTTTATTTTCAATTTTCAATCCGTTTTCCAGTGATTGTTCCGTTTTAATTTTACCCACCGGATCTTGCTGTTGCAGCACCTCTTGGATAGCTGCAATCATTCCATCTACCTTTTTATCATCCACAATGAGTCTATCGTACATAGCCCTGTCCGTTTTATCAAAAAGATCCAGATCTTTCTGATTTGCGGCTATTATTTCTTCCCTTTTGCCATCCAATATCCGCATCATGGATCGCAATACTTTATTTTTTATTTCTGTATTTAATAATTTCATGCGTTTATTTTATGTTTACTCTACTTATACCGAAATCTTGGTTCCCACGCTCTTGCCTTCCACAATATCCAGTATAACCCGCTTTCTTTTGCCATTGGCAATATAGGTCGGGATATTTTTGGAGGCGGTTTGCTTGGCAATGCTCAACTTGGAGCCCATGCCCCCTCTACCTTCAGCCTCTCCCTTGTCTATGGTCTTAATATATTTCTCCACATTCTGGTCTACGCTGACATTCTTTATTACCTCGGTGTCCTTATCATCGGGATGCCCGGTAAATAATCCTTCCGTATCGGTAAGGATGATCAATTTATCGGCCTTGGTAAGTTCTGCCACCAGACTTGCCAATTCATCATTGTCCGAAAACATGGAATTGGTCAAGGAAACAGCATCATCCTCATTGGCTATAGGCACAACACCCTCGGCCAATAAGCCTTCGTAACAATTGATCATATTATCGCGATGGCTTCCGGGATTAAAATCCCTTTTGGTTGCCAACACTTGGGCACACTTCATTCCATAATCTTGAAATATATTGTAGTAGTGCCGCATCATCCTAGGTTGACCTATGGCCGAATATACTTGTCGCCTTGTAGCCTTATCCGTAATTTGGCTCTCTCCCATCACTTCCATACCGGCTATAACCGATCCCGATGAAACCAAAACCGACATGATATTTCGTTCGTACAATTCTGCTATCTGTTGTACCAAATGATCAAGGACAGGCTTTACGATCCTGTTGTCCTTATTGGTCATTACATTGGTACCTACTTTTATAACTACTCTCTGTTTATACATATTCTATTTATCTTGTCCTAGTTCTACAGCGCGATTAAAAGCGGAGTAGGCGGCCTCCTTTATAAGCTCCTTTACATTATTGTCTTCCATGGAATCCAATGCCGCCCTAGTGGTCCCTCCTTTGGAGGCTACTCTTTCCATCCATGAATTGGGGGAAAGATCGGATTGATTGAACAAGTCTACCGCACCTTCAAAAGTCTGACTAACCAACATTTTGCTGTCATTTCCCGAAAAGCCCATTTTTAATGCCGCTTCCATCATACTTTGCATAAAATAGAAAACATAGGCCGGGCCACTACCCGAAATACCAGTGGAAGCATCGATAAACTTCTCTGAGCTTACCAATATAGATTTCCCTGTGGTATCCAATAAATTTTCTATGGTCAATAATTCTATCCTTGACACTTCCTTGGAAGCGGTATATGAAGTTACCCCCTTCCCAATTTGGGCCGGAAGGTTTGGCATAGCACGGACAATTTTTTGAAGCCCCAACTGGTCTTGCATCGATTTTATGGTAACTCCGGCCATAATAGAAATAACAATCTGCCCCTCATTGACCAAGTCTTTCATCTTCTTAAATAAATCCTCACTATGGAAAGGTTTTACCGCAATAAAAATTAAATCTGCCTTGGGTACACAATCCTCCAAGTTTTCATGTACTTCAAAATGTAAAATCTTTTTTAAGGACAAGGTCTTTTCTTGGGAACTATCCAAGATCATCAAATTTCTTTTCTTTAATAGTTTTGATTTCGACATGGCTTCCGCATAGGTCAATCCCATATTCCCTGCCCCAATTACTAATACTTTCATGTATTGTTTTTAAGTTAATACGTTAATTTACAACCCCATTTGTACAATAACCATGCGATACCCCATTATTCCATATAGAGTTTAACTGTTGATATAGTTTTACCATAGATAAAACCTATACATTAGCCTTAGCCTATACTATTCTTGCAGTTGCGTTTTTAAACTGGATTGGAAAATTTTTGTTTTAAGGCCTTCGGGCGAAGAATAAATAATTGCAAAACCTGACAAAAATGGTGTTTTCTCCTAAAAATTGTCAAGAGTTGACCATGGCAGCTCCGCCATTCAAATAATAATAATTGCAGGAAATTGGCCCATTAATGGGCTACAGCAATAAAACAGGTCCTATCCTAGTTTGGAAGGACTGATAAGTAATAATAAATACGGATATGAACTAACCCTTACTTAATGTAAAAAGTAAATTTTCAACATGGTTGCCTGTTCATCGAACTCGTTGGAAACGCCATGTGGAATAGAGCCATCAAAATAAAGCAGATCTCCTTTTTCCAATAGTACCTTATCCTTTTTCAGCAAATAATTTACCTTTCCTCCGAGCACATAAATCAGTTCATTGGCGTTGGTTGAGATGGGCTTTCGGTAGGCACCAGCAGAAACACTAACAATATATACCCTTATACTACTGTCTGATGAAGGACTGGATAGCAAATGAGTATATTCGAGGTTAACGGAATCTTCCCGGTCTTCCTTGGTCCCAGTTCCATTTTTAATAACGATATAATCTCCGGTAACACTGGATGACAGGTCCAGTTCGGACAGATCTATACTCAGGGTCTGCATTATTTTTAATAGTACCGGTAGGGATGGAGTGGTTCTTAAATTTTCAATTTTAGAAATTAATCCGGCACTAACACCGGTTCTTTTAGCTACTTGCTGCAAGGTCAAATCTCTTTTTTGACGGGCCAATTTTAATTGCCGCCCAATATTTATAAGAATGTCATCCATTGAATTGCTGTTGATCAAGAACTTGCCCAAAAAAAATAGCAACCTTGATATTTATATTGCAAAAATAAACAAATATTTCTGTCAAATTGGAATCAAATGGAAGTTGAATACAAACTATATAATGAGTACGATGCAACTATTTCACAATGGTCCGAATATCGTCACCAACAGGATGGTTGGTCTTGAAGGTAAAACCCAATAATTTTGAAGCTGTTCCCGCTATTTGGTCTTGAAAAATTTCGACATTGTCACGAACTTCTCCTAGAGGTTCTATTCCCGGACCTAAGACCCCCAACCAAGTCTCATCACAATGTGGGGCTGCCGTTCCGTGATCGGTCCATTTTTGACCTATTCCCCTCCCATGATCAGGATATATCATAATAGCCGTTTTATCCTTATAAAATGGATCATTTTGCAGGGTTGCCCACAAACTTTTTATCATGCCATCTATAAAATAGCCGGCATTTAAGTAATTATCGTAATCTCCAGAATGTCCGTAATTATCTGTATCTGCAAAATCTATGTGCACTACTTTTGGATGGTTGGCCTGAATATAGGCTTTGGTCATGGCAAAAGTTAGTGCATCCGGTCTACATTCCCCAAAGTATTCCGGTACCAGATGCTGTATTTCATTGGCCAGAATTTGGGCCTCGGATAAATTGGCTCCAAGTACATCCTCCCCTGGTAAATTAACCATCATACCATTGCGGTCCCTATTTAATATTCTGCCCAGGGCATCCCAAGAAGCAAATGTAACTACCTTATTGGCATATCCCTTTTGTCCATTGATAAATTCCAAAACATTAATATTGGGATTATTCGGAAAGGCATTGGAATTAATATTAGGATCGTAAAAACCACAAAGGGTCTCACTTCTTCCTGGATAGGAGAACCAATACTCATTTCTGAGACTTACCTTACTGCCAAGATCCCGGTTACCATAAACCTGGCCCCTTACTGCAATTGTCTCCCAAAAAAAAGGCATTAATTTCCTACGTCTCTCGGCTACCGTTGGCGCCCAATATTTATCATTCTTTAACAATAAAGAATCGGCACCACGAAAAACTTCCTGCCACCGTAGGCCATCCACGGATATTAAAATTAAATTTTCCACTTGGCTCTTTTGGGAAAAGCCGCATAAGGTTATAAGAAAGAAAATTAAAAAGAACCTATAATTCATCTTTTTTGCATGTATTTATTTAATTTGAAAATCGGTTAAAACTGCAGCATGATCAGACGGGAACATGATGGGATGGTAATCAATGACCTTTGATTCTATGGGGCTTAAACCCTTTCCTTTATAGTAGATATAATCAATTCTGTCCCTTAGACCATACTTATACGAAGAAGTAGCGGCCCTGGGGGTCCACGTAAATCCGGGGTCGAGCAAGGGATTAATGTGCAATTCGCGATAGCTGTCCATAAAACCTGCTTGGGTCATTTCCTTGCTCTCCGGCCATTCCACTATTTTACCATAATGGATATCCTTTGTTTCTGCCGTCCAATCCAAATGGGACCCCATATTAAAATCGCCGACCATGATTACCGGAACTTCATCGGTATTTTTTAAATAGGGCGAAATTTCCTTTAGAATTTCCTTTATTTCCGTGTGGCGTGTCCCGGCTTCATCCGCTATTAATGCTTTTGGAGTTTTATTTTCTTTTATGATGCTATTGCTATAATCGGGCAAATAATGCAGCCAAGTATCAAAAAATATCAATTCTTGGGAAGGACCAGTCATTAATTTTACCCCGCCAAAATTGAACGGCTTAAAGGCCCTAATGGTTTCTGCAATAGGATAGCGACTCATTATAGATAAGTTGGAGCTGATCAAGTAGAAATAATAGCCCAAAGAATCCGCTATTATTGCTCCAGATCCATAGGTTTCAACAAGGCCAACAAGGTCTGCGTTGGTAGCTTTTATAGTTTCAATGACTCTTTGCAATCCTACTTCCTTCCCATATCGATGCCCACCGTGCCAAATATTCCATGTCAACACCTTTAAGTGTCGGGCGTCCGAAGCTACTGCACTATTCTTTGAATTAGGGCGATATTGGGAGTACAACTTCGCAACGGTTTCAGCATCAATGACAGAATCCCATACCTTTATCTCATCAATAAAACCATTAAAGGCATTCCATTGGCCATTGGAACCGTATTCCCACTTCTCATCCGAACCTCCTATTACCGTGGTGTACTGGGACTGCAAACCCTTTAGGTCCGGAGTGTTATAGATAGCGACATTAATTCCATCAAAATATATCCATGTTTCTTTTTTATTCCGGTCTACGGTAAAAAGAATTTGATGCCATTCCCCGTCGTTAATTCTTTGTCTTTCGGCTGTGGGCACATAATCATACCTATTCTTGCCATCATTTAGAATTAAGGCCCATGCCCCATTTTCCCGGGAGTAAAGTTGCCAACCCTGTGTGGTGGGGTCTTCAGCAAGTTTATTCCCAATAATGGGGGTTCCCATTGCCGCATCAGCTAGTGTTTTTACCCATATTTGGACTGTGAAGTTGGCTATTTCGCCAAAATCTGGCAACTCCCCGTTTTCCATCTTAAGGGGTCTTCTTAAAGCTGCATTGGCGGACAGATCCAAAGCCTTCCCTAATAATCCCTCAGAAAATTGGGATTGCTGAAGGTCCATCATATAAGTTGCTTCATTTTTGGATATATGCCTTTCTTCAAAGCCAAATTCGTCAAAATTCATGTAAAAAATGGGCTCCTGACCTTGGGCAAACTCCAATTTCAACATAAAAATTAGAGCCAAGACAATTGTTATAGAATATTTTATCTCCATGTTGCATTGATGCAAAGTGGACCATATGCATCTAAAAATCCTATATGCATCATGGCATCTTTCTTTTCTATTTCCGAAAAAAAATATCCTAATATCGTTTCCAAACTTCCTTATCATGTTTTTACTTTTTGTGTTTAAAATCAACCTTTCTATCGCTAATGGATGCAGAAAGCCTAGGGGCATCGGGATGGCCTTTTTCCAATGGGGTAGGTTTTACAAACTGACTTTGCCTACCTTCAATTGAAATTTGACCAGAGGGGTCCAAGCTTATAAAGGCAAAAATGGAATCCTGGTACATGGCCATACTACCATGGGAACCATATCCTTCCCCTACATAAAAGTAGGAAGCACTGTTCATTTGGAAATAGTGAACATTGTTTATATAACTATGGTCGTCTACATGATGGTGGCCACAGAAACAGGCAATTACTTTTTGATAGTCCGTTCTATTGTTGGCATCATCAATAACTTTTCTAACCGCAAACCTACTGGGAGAGGACCAACCATCCCAAATTTCGTCGAAGGCCTGATGGGAAATGATTATGGTCTGCCTATCCGTTTTTTCCAAATCCTCCCTTAGCCATTCGATTTGTTCCGGGTTTACCAAGCTTCTGTTCTGTTGATCAATATAAAAATTGGCATTGCCATAATCCTCATATCTCCCATCTTTCCGTATATAATTTCCATCCATTACCACAAAGTGAAAGTCGCCCTTATCAAAGGAATAATAATTGCTCTCCATCCCAAAAAAATCCATGGCTTCCTTCTTGGTGACCTTGTCCATATCATGGTTACCTAGCACATGATATTTTTCACCCTTATAAGTGTTCCAAAGATCCATACATTCCTGCGCTTCTTCCGTTGCAAAGCAAAAATCCCCTCCTTGAATAATAAAATCCAATTTTCGGGAAGATGCCTCTTTTATAAAGACCTGCAAACGCTCAAGTCCGTCTGAACAAAAGCCATGATGGACATCGGTTATAAAACCAATATTGACCTTGTTATTTTTAGTGATTTCACTTTTAGGTGAAAAGGCGTAAGCCCCAACATTACCCATTCCCATTGCCAAGGTTCCCAATCCCATCTTGGCCATAAACTTACGACGTCCTTTTTTTTGATCTTGCATGATATTATCTCTTGATTGCTTAACCACTTACTTTATTAGATCTGGCAGCGGCACACCTGTTCAGCCATTCTTCCCCAAAGGGGTCTATTCTACCAAATCTAGAAATTTCAAATTCTGAAAAATCGAGGGGATTAGGCCTACCCGCTGCCATTTCAGCAATTCCAAGCCCTACCCCGCCAGCAACGGAAATCCCTGCACCACAACACCCTGAAGCTACCAAAAAACCCTTTATACCCGGAACTGCCCCCAATACCAATTGTGAGTCGGGCGTATATCCCGAAAATCCGGCCACATAATATTTAATCCCCATATCGTAAAAAGCAGGAAAAAAACGGGCCAGTCGCTCCCCATTCTCAAAAAGATCCTCCATCCCTTCATCCGCGCTAAAAACGAAGTCGGTAATATCCTTGGGCACATCTTTTGGGGAAGCGACCAACGATTTCCCCTCGCGTATCCCAAACAGCAATCCCCCACCTTCAGGTCGGGCATAGGCTTGGGCGTCAGGCAAAAGGACCATGGGCGAATTTATGGGAAACAGATCGGAGCGTTCCGTTATCCAATACTGACTTCTCACCGGGGCCATAGGAAGGCCTACCCCCACCTGCCCAGCTAGCAGGGGTGCCCAAACTCCAGCCGCATCCACAACGCTCTCTGCAAGGATGTCCCCTTCACTAGTCTTTACACCCTTCACCGTACCAGCTTCATGTATTAAACCAACTACCTCTACCCCTTGGCGAATTTTAACTCCCCGGTTTCTGGCACATCTGGCAAAAAAAGTCCCCAACATATAAGGGTCACAATAGGCCTCGTTAGGAACGAACCCTATTTTCAAAGCTTCTTCCACTTCCAACCAAGGTGCCTTTTCCTTGGCTTCTTCCTTATTGATATAATAGGCTTCCTGATCGTATTCCCTGGCAATATCCATTAACACTTCCAGATCCCTTACCTTGGCTTCACTTGCTGCCACATGCATCATACCTACCACCTTAAAATCCAAAGTTTCCCCTAGCTCCTCCTCCATTTTTTTGGCTACTTTAAAGGTCTCAATGGTCAGCGGTATATAGGAGCGCTTGGACCTCACCATGGTCATAAGTGCCGCTGCCCTGCTGGTAGCCGCGTTGTTAAGCTCATTGCGCTCCAAGAGCATTACTTGTTTTCCTGGATTGTTCTTACTAAAATAATAGGCAATGGCACAACCAAATATGCCGCCTCCTACAATCACTAAATCCGTCTTTTTCATCATTGTTACATTATTTCCGAAGAGCAAAAAAACTAGGCACCTCCATTATAAGTACTCATTAATCGGAACTCTGAAGGTTCCACTTTATGGCTGCCAATCCTCCTCCAATGAACGACATGATAACAAAAAAGTAAAATAGATTGTCCCAGCCGTAATACTCGTTGATAGCCACTACAATAAAGCCTGAAAACATTTGTCCAACAGACCCCATCCCATTAATAATGCCAGCGGCCATTGCCGCTCCCTTGGTACCCCCAACATCCATAGAACCGGCAGTACAAATCAGGGAATCCGGCCCATAAGTAGCAATCCCTATCAGGGCAATGCTGATTATTGTAGCTATTTTTCCATAAGGAACCATATAGGGGTGAGCTAGGCAGGCAAGGCCCAATCCAATCATCATTATGGCAACAGTACTAAATCGATTGGATTTAAAGATCTTATCCGAACTGTAACCTGCCAGGATGACCCCGAAAAAGCCTATCAGCTCATATACCGAAGACATATAACCTGCATCGCTAACATCATAGTGTAACGCCTTCTCCAAATAGACAGGCAACCAAAAGAGAAAGGCATATCTGGTCATTTTGAGGATCATATAACAACTGGAATAGATCCAGAGGGAACTATTCCTTAACAGCAATCCCAATATCTTTAGTTTCTCCGCCTTGGCCCCGCCTTCAAAATCATATTTATTTTCGACTATTTTAGGCAACCCAACATCTTGTGGGCTGTTCCTAGTGAACAAGAGATAGAGAATGGCGATCACAAAGAGAATAAGGGAGGGAAAAATAAAACCTCGTTTCCAACCCAGCTCAGAAAGGAATTTCATATCAAAAGCCGCATAGGTAGCAAATATGGTAGCTAGAAAGCCCCCGGTAACATAACAGGTAGACCACCATGACATGACTATTCCGCGCTCCGTTCTTCTGAACCAAGGGGTCATATTCTTAATTAATCCACTCCAACCCGTAGATTGACCATAACCATTTGCCGCTATCAGAAAAACAATAACCCCGGCAGAAAATGTCATTCCTAGAAATAAATTTCCAATTGCCGCTAAAAATAGCCCAACTGTAACCACTTTTCTAGGGCCGAAGGTATCGGACAAGTATCCATTTACAAATTGCCCAATAGTATACACCAGACTATAAACAAATATAATAGAGGCGTAGTCGGAATTGTCGAGTCCCAAATCGGTCTCCATGGAGCTCCAGGTAACCGACAAGTTCTTCCTACCAAAATAAAAGCCAGCGTAAGCGAGCCAAGTGAGGACAAATATTCTTCTCCTCCAATATTTTTGATCTGTGGTTAAATTCATGTTTGGTATTGGTTAATTTATTTTAAATTTTAAATCACATGACTAAAAAATTGGTTTGAAGGGGCACACCACCTGTACCTCTGTGCAGGTGGTGGCATTTAATTTATATTATGGAACATGTATTAATTTACCATTGCTTTTCGATTATAAACAAAAAGCAATAATCAACATAAAAGTCTTGTCTGCCAATCGCTACAAATCAATTTTCCAAAAACCCTATTTGAATAAGGTATTCCTTCAATACTTTTAAGAAATCTTCCATATCCCTATAATCGATCTGCCCTATGTTGGAAATCCTAAACGTATCATAATTATTAACCTTTCCTGGATAAATGGTAAAGCCCCTTTCAAAGAAAAAATCATGCATTTCGTCAAAATCATATTTCTCGTTCTTTGGCTCTATGATGGAAGTTATAATTTTAGAGTGATGTTCCCTGTCTATTAAATATTCCAATCCCATTTTTTCTATCCCGCTAAGTAGGGTTTCCCAGGATTTTGCATATCTGGCATATCGCTTCTCTACAGTTTCTTCCTTGGTTTCGATAATAGCCTGTTTCAGGGCATAAAAAGTTTGAACAGGAGGGGTAAACCTAGTTTGATGCGTTTTTTCAAAATAAGCGTACTGGGCATATAAGTTTAGATAGAGGTTCCGCATTGGAATAGATTCTGTGGCCAATAATGCCTTTTTATTACAAATAGCGAATCCTATTCCGGCCATTCCTTGTATGTTCTTGTTGGAGCTGGCCGCCAAATAATCAATATTCATGACCTTCATGTCCACTGGAATAGCCGCAAAACCGCTCATGGAGTCTACTATAAAACTAATATTGTAGGTTGCACATAATTTCCCAACCGCAGTAATATCATTTAACAAACCTGTAGTAGTTTCATGATGTATCATGGCCAAGTGCGTTAATCCCTTTTCTCCTTTTATTACCTCTTCAAGGGCTTTTAGATCAATTGGCTCTATGGAGGAGGATTCAAAAACTACGGTATCCAATTTATAAATTTTCGTTATCTGGCACATGCGCTTTCCATAAGCACCATTATCTATGATAAGAATGTGTCCGTTTTCGGGCACAACGGAACTCAATATGGCCTCTACCGTGGCCGTTCCTGAACCCCCGAACAAAACAGTGACATAATCCTTGGGATCTCCTACAAATTTGGTAATCTCAGTGGCACAATATTCCATAAGATCCCCAAACTCCTTCTCCCTAGGGCAGATATCGGTAACAACTTGGGCCAATTTTACAGAATCGGTGGTAGTTGCCGGACCGGGGTTGAGCAACACATTTCTTTTTATTTGCATTTCGTATTTGTCGATTAAGATTTTTGAATTACTTAAATTATTGTAAAAATTATAGCTACCTACTTAGGCAATATCCCATGGCAGGGAATAGGTCTTGACATAGGTATAGCCTTTCATGGTCTCTATGACCCCTTCCTTGTACCCCAAGCCAGAATCCTTCACCCCTCCAAAGGGCGTCCATTCCAAACGGTAACTTGGCGCTTCGTTTACATTTACGGTACCAGTATCCAATTCGGTAATTACACGCTGAATGGATGGCCAGTGATTACTTACTACGCCACCGGACAAACCATAAGGCGTGTCATTGGCAATGTCTATGGCCTCATCCAAAGTTTTAAACCTAATTATTGGGGCAACCGGACCAAAGGTCTCTTTTGCCACTACTTCGTGGGCATTTTGTACATGGTCCAAGACCGTTGGCGCATAAAGTGCACCATCGCGTTTATGACCGGCCAATAATACCGCTCCATTATCTATGGCATCTTGGACACGCAATTGCATCTCCTTTGCGGATTCTTCGGTAATCACTGTACCCATGTCATTTTCCGCATCATATGGATCCCCATATTTTAAAGCTTCAACCCGGGCAGTTAATTTAGCGGCATAATCATCCGCTATACTCTCATGCACCAAAATCCTTCGGATGGCGGTACAACGCTGGGCCGAATTTTTAAAGGTTCCAGACATGGTTACCTCAACTGCCTCATCGATATCGGCATCTTCAAGAACCAACAATGCCGAACTACCTCCCAACTCCAAAACCAATTTTTTATATCCTGCTTTGGAGGCTATTATTTTGCCAACCTTGCTACCACCGGTAAAGGAAACCATGGTTATTTCCGGATGTATGGTCATCATTTCTGCAGTTGCCTGAACATCCGCCCCATTTATCACGTTCAACATATTTGGTGGCAACCCACAATCCAACGCCAATTGTGCAAAATAATAAGCCGATAAGGGAGTTTTTTCGGACGGCTTCAAAACCACGGTATTGTTGGTTGCGATAGCTGGTGCTATCTTATGCACCACCTGGTTCATAGGATGATTGAACGGGGTTATACAACTAATGAGCCCCAGGGGTACACGAGTAGTATAGATCCTTCTGGGCTTACCGTTTTTTGATACATCGCAAGGGAACACTTGGGAATCATCGTCCAAAGCCTTCATGGCCGAAAATCTGAGTACATCGGAAACCCTACTGGCTTCATATCGGGTATCCTTTAAACAAAGTCCAGTCTCATCGGTAATCATTTTACTCACCTCATCGACCCGCTCTTCCAAGGCGTTCGCTATTTTGTTAAGTATATCGTAGCGTTCATATCTGGTAAGGTTAATTTTTGTATTCTTGGTATCCGTCAACACCTTGTCCAAGGTTTTGGTATCTATGGACGCTACCCTGCCCACCTGCTTTTTTGTGTATGGATTATAAATATCTATCCATTCCCCAGTTTTAACCTGTTTTCCATTAATTATACTTCCAAACTCGATCATAGTATTGTTTTAAATGGTTTAGTTAGAGAATCCGTTGCTCAAAAAATGGAACAAATCGAAGTTCCTACTAGCCCCGGACGCCAATTTCTCACTGTATTCGGCGTTCAATTTCTTGTTGAATATCATGGGCACTACTTGACAGTGTTCTCCCCCATGTGAACGCAAGCCTTCCTTAACCTTGTCCAATTCGTGCCAATCAGGGGTCCTACCAATGGTAGTCGCTGAATCTGCCAACACCACCAAATCTCCAATCCTATCGCCTGGAAGTTCATATTCCTCAACGGCTTCAGCATTGGTAAGCACCTTTTCTATTCCGTCCAAAGACAACAAATAGTCCTTGGCCGCCTGCAACTGGGATTTATCTTCCAAATACAAGGTACCATAACCTCCCAAGGCCCCGTGATGTACAACATAGGGATCCGTGATAGGCAAAATTACCCTCGATTTAATATTTTGGGCATCCAAAAGTTGTTCTATAAACTGCACTTTTGGACTTCCATCGGGATTGGTCTTTGCCTGCATTCCATGATCCGCGGTTACCCCTATAATGGCACCCAGCTTATCCAACTCTCCCAACCATAGGTCTATTTTGGATAAAAAATCGTTGGCATCCGGACTACCTGGAGCATATTTATGCTGTACAAAATCGGTTGTCGTTAAATACATTACGTCAAAATGCTCGCGCTTCAACAGTTTGGCCCCGGCTTCAATACAATAAACGGAAATATAGGGATCATAGATACCTGGTCTCTCCTTGCCCATTAATCCTTGCTCCACATTTTCAATACCGTTTTCTTCCAAAGTGGCCTGATTGGCAAATTCTGCCGAAAAGCATATCCCATCAAGATTATGGGCAAGCATTTTTCGCAACTTGTCCTTGGCAGTAACCACGGCTACTTTTCTTCCGTTTTTACTTAACTCGGACAATATGGTAGGAACTTTTAGATACTTTGGGTCGTTCATCATCACTTCTTCCTGAAGTTCGGTATCCCAGTAAAAATTCCCACAAATTCCGTTCACCTTTGGCGTAACCCCTGTAACGATAGCCATATTATTAGGATTCGTAAAAGAAGGAATCACACTTTTCACCATTCCCATGGAACCCTCTTTAATGAATCGTTGCAAATTGGGCATTACCTCCTTGGCTCCTTCATAATAGGGATAAGAGGTTCCGTCCATACATATTCCAATAATGGTCTGTTTTTGTTTAGGGTAATTTCTGCTATTAATGTTCATGCTATAAAATGTCTTTGAGTTTTTCTTAAATTTTGCACTAAAGTACAAAATTTTTACTAATAGGATAATTTTAGTCACAAAAAATAAATGATATTCATTGAAGCACGGGAGGAGTATAATTGCCCAACAAAAATGAATCCAATATCAATAGCAGGCACTAATTAGAGATTATTATATTGTAAGCTAAACACTAAATCTGTGTATTGAATTAACCGTGTACTTGGATAAAAAAAAGTAGTATATAAACCAATTGGGCCTATAAAAAAATCCCTATCTCATTTAAGAAATAGGGACTTTGAAAATTTTTAAGCTTATGTTTATTAATCGATCAACCCAAAAGCTCTGGGCAACCAAAGGGATAGTTCAGGAATATATGTCAGGATCAACAATACGGTAGTCATTGCCGCCAAAAGGGGCAGTAATGGCTTTATAACTTTTGTGACCGGTACCTTGGCAACACCACTACCTACAAAAAGTAAAGTACCTACTGGAGGTGTACATACCCCTATACACAAATTGAGAACTATTACCATCCCAAATTGTACCGGGTGCATTCCCAATGCCATAACTACTGGTAAGAATATTGGCGTAAAAATAAGTACCGCCGGGGTCATATCCATAAACGTACCAACCACAAGCAGGGTGATATTTATAAAGAGAAGTACCAATAGTGGATTTTTTACAGATTCCAACAGGAAACCGGTCAATGACTGGGGAATGGATTCAAACGAGAACAACCAGGACATGGCCATGGACGTGGATATCAAGAACATAACAATAGCCGTGGTTTTGGCACTCCTTAGCAGGATTGGCCTGAAATCACTAAACTTTAACTCCTTGTTCACAAATCCGAGTAAAACGGCATAAACAACTGCGATGGCCGCTGCTTCCGTGGCCGTGAAAATTCCGGCTACAATTCCACCAACTACGATTACCAACAGGGTAAGACTTAGAATGGCATTTTTAAAATCGTGAAACAGCTTTTTAAAACTCACTCTTTCCTCCTTTGGCAAACCTTTTTTTCTGGCGTAAAAATATACCATCAGCATTATGGCAAGTCCAACCAAAATCCCTGGAATATATCCTGCAATAAACAATGCCGCTACCGAAGCCGTACCTCCACTGGCCAGTGCGAAAATTATCAATACGTTACTAGGTGGAATTAAAAGGCCCGTGGTTGACGAGCTAATATTTACGGCTGCACTAAATTCCCTAGGGTAACCGTCTTTCGCCATCTTTTCCGTAAGCGTACTCCCAATGGCAGATGCCGCGGCAATAGCCGAACCTGAAATTGCACCGAACAACATGGCGGAAATAATATTAACATATGCCAATCCTCCAGGCAAACTTCCTATAAGCGATTTTGCAAAATCGATAAGGCGGTTGGCAATACCCCCACGGTTCATAATTTCCCCGGCCAGAATAAAGAAGGGAATAGCCAATAATGCAAAATTATCGATACCCGTTGTCATTCTCTGACTAACAGTAGTAGTAGCAGGCATATAGGCTATATTGATCAATAAGGTAATTGTTGTAGAGATCCCAATGGCATAAGCCACAGGCACGCCATAGGCCAACAAGCCCATAAAACTAATAAACAATACTAGGATACTTATGGTTTCAATACTCATTGTTGTTGGCGTTAAAGGTTATTTTAATGTGATACACGGAAAAGAAAATGATTTTTAGTCCACAAATAGGTACAATTGCGTAAACATAGCCTAGTGGCACCAATAAAGCAGGGGACAATTGCCCCAACTTTAAGGTAGTATACACCAAATTACCTCCGCCAATAACCATAATGACCAAGGCAAAAACAGCCATCACTACCTGTATTATCCTATGTCTCCTTTTTTGTTTGTCAACGGGAAGTTTGGACAATAAAAAATCCATGGACAGATGTCCTTCCTTTTGTCCATTGATATAAGCGGCTCCCAATACGGTTAACCAGATCAACGAAAATCTGGCGAATTCCTCGGTAAAGGAACTGGATTGACCCACTACATATCTGGAAACTACCTGCCAAACCACATCCAGCACCAATAAACTAAATATTAGTACCAACAACCCTTCAATGGCCTTATTCAATATTCTGTACGTCGTCTGCATTATTGATTGTTAATTTGGTCGATTATTCTATTCATTTTTGGATCCTTCTTCAGATCCTCCAAAATTGACTTGGTCTTTTCTACGAAGGGACTTTTATCAGGATTATAGATTTGCACATTGGCCTTTTCCAGGATTTCCATCCCTTCCGCTACGGTTTCCTGCCAATAAATTTTTTGTTTCTTAACACTGTCGTCCGCCGCATCCTGTAACCAACCTTTTTCCACATCGCTCAAGGTATCCCAAAATTTTGTGCCTACCACAACAACATCTGGCACCATACTGTGTTGGTCCAGGGTATAAAATTTACATACCTCGTAGTGATTGGACGTCACAAAAGAAGGAACATTGTTCTCCGCACCATCTACCACCCGCTGTTGAAGAGCGGTGTAAAGCTCCCCATAGGCCATAGGGGTTGCGGAACCTCCTAGATCATTCACCATGTTCACGGCCATTTGGTCGTTCATAACCCTGATCTTTTTTCCCTTTAAATCATCTGGCGTCTTTATAAATCCGTCCAAAGTATAGAAGCTTCTACTACCGGCATCGTAAAAACAGAGGCCGCGTAGCAAATATTCACTGCCCCCTTCCAAAAGTTCCTTCCCTACAGGTCCTTCCAACACCCTGAACATATGTTCACTGTCCCTAAACAAATAAGGAACTCCCAAGACCCTATACTCCGGTGAAAAACTGGACATGGAGGCCGCACTTACCTTGGTCATGGCCACGCTGCCTATCTGCAACAATTCCAAGACCTCCCTTTCCGTACCCAATTGGCCATCGGGAAAAATCTTGATCTGCAACTTACCGCCCGACTTTTCATGAAGAGCCTCTTGCATGGCCAATATGCCCTTATGGACGGGATGGGTTATTGGTAGGGAGTGGGCAAAGAATAAGGTTTTGTGATCCGTAATATCTGAACAAGAATATAAGCCTAAACATGCCAAAACACCAATCGCAATAACTATTTTTCTCATTAGGAATTTATAAACTTGCATATACATTTTATTAATTGGGCGTTAACGTTAACGCAATATTCTTTTACATTTTATTTCCAAGCCCTAAAAATACTCTTTTTTTAAACTTTAGCAACAATTCCATACAATTCTAGCCAAATAATTGCGTCTTCCTTAATTATCGCCACTTCATTTTAAATTTTCATTATGTAGCTTCTATAAGCATTTCCCTAATCCCCTTTTCCAATCCATAAAGCTCTGCCATCCCGATACCTCTCCCAATGAGTGAATATCCAGAGTAGAACTCATCCTTTCTTATTTTATCATCCAGAAGAACATGTCCGTGATCTGGTCTGATAGGAATGGCCACCTCACCAAATCCACTTTCATGTCTCCTTAGTTGCTCCCTTACAATTTCCAGCATTATCTTGGGCATAGGTATGGACCCATCCAAATGGGCAGCCTCATAAAAACTACCGTCTTCTTCCCTGGTCACATTTCTTAGATGTAAAAAATGAATTTTAGGTCCAAAATCCCGAATAATCTCTAAAAGGTCATTGGAAGCTACAGCTCCCAACGAACCGGAACAAAAGGTCAATCCGTTACATGTGGAAGGAAAACAATCCAAAATATATTTTAAATCCTCATAGGTTGAGGCAATACGGGGAATTCCAAAAACCGGAAATGGTGGGTCATCTGGATGCAGGGCCATTTTTACACCCAACTTTTCGGCCTCCGGAATAACTGATTTTAAAAAATATGCCAAATTTTCCCTAAGGACCGATTTTTCAATTTTGGCAACTTCCTCAAGGGTGGACCTAAAATAGGAAAGGGGAATGGCCTCTTTTGAACCGGGCATTCCCGCCAAAATAGCATT
The DNA here is from genome assembly GCF_900129275.1 of Arenibacter palladensis. Taxonomy (GTDB): domain Bacteria; phylum Bacteroidota; class Bacteroidia; order Flavobacteriales; family Flavobacteriaceae; genus Arenibacter; species Arenibacter palladensis. The sequence continues at coordinate 218,391 of NZ_FQUX01000005.1, forward strand.
TTTCAGCAGCTCGCGCCCCTGCTGATCCAATGCCTTATAATACTTTTCGGCCCTATTGACCATTTCCTCGGCATAGACCTCAGCGGCCCTATCCCTTTTTAGGATATACAAATCAAATGCAGCAATAGCCACAGGATCGTACAATAAGCTTATCGCCCCCGTTGGAAGCACATAATTTAAATGGGTACGGGTCCAGTCTATCAGTTGCATAAAATTATAGCAGACCACCTTAATGTTGTTTTCTGCCAAATTGCGGAGGGTTTCAATATAATTCCGGATATAGATATCCCTTTCCGGAAGACCGTATTTAATTGCTTTGTGTATATTAACACTTTCCACTACGGACCATTCCAAGCCATGGGACTCTATTTCCTTTTGCACACCCCTTATAACTTCAGAAGACCAAACTTCCCCAATGGGTACTGTATGGCATGCCGTGACCACGCCATCCACTCCCAGTTCCTTGATATCCTTTAGTGACACACCAAAACTGGGTCCGAACCACCTAAGTGTCCTTTTTAAATATTGCATGGACTATACTCCGGAAAATGAACTAAATCCGCCGTCTATATCATAAATGGTACCTGTCACAAAAGAAGAGGCGTCACTGAGCAGATAATGTACCATTCCATTAAGTTCGGAAGCATCCCCAAAACGACCCATTGGTGTATTGGTAATAATTTTTTCTCCCCTGTCCGTAAAGGATCCGTCTTCATTGGTCAACAATCTTCTATTCTGATTTCCGATGAAAAATCCGGGAGCAATGGCATTCACCCTTATCTTGTCACTAAACTTAGACGCGAGTTCATTGGCCATCCATTTGGTAAAAATATCCACTCCCGCCTTGGCCATGGAATAGCCCAACACTCGTGAAATGGTCTGTTTGGCCGCCATGGAAGATATATTAACTATAGATCCATAACCTTGTTTGGCCATAATTTCACTTAGCACAATAGTTGGAATTACGGTACCGAACAAATTTATATCCACCACCTTTTGGGTATCTCCCAGTTCAATATCATAAATCGTCTGATCTGGTTTTAAGGTAGCCCCAGGAATGTTTCCGCCGGCCAAATTCACCAGTCCGTCCAACTTCTTAAACTTGGTGATTATAGAATTCTTCAATTCCGTTAATTGCTTTTCGTCCATCACGTCCAAAACGAACAAATGTGCACTGTCCGAAGCAATTGCATTCAATTCCTTGCATTTTTCCTCAAGTTTGTCCAAAGACCTGCCCAAGAGCAATACCTTTGCTCCGTTTTCTACAAGATATTTGGCAATTGACCCTCCCAAAGTACCAGTTGCACCGGATAAGGCATAAATTTTATTTTCTATCGAAAAAAGATCACTCATCAATTCTATTTTTTATAATTCTATTTTAACAAAACCCAAATATAACACAAGGCCACAATAATAAACATAATATCCAATATTTACACTTGGCCAATTGCGCAAAGATTTTCCAAGTTCAACAAATACCTTTACGTCTCAATGAAAATTTCAGGGCCTTATTTTTTAGCCATTTTATAACCTTCAATGGTCGTGTAATACTTGGTTATCATATTGGGCACCTCCCAATTGGGCAATTTTCCCTCTTCCAAATACCGTAAATAATTTTGGGTTACTTGGGCAAAATGTGCCTCATGACCAATTTTAAATTCATCGGGAATATTGATTTTCCACATATCCTCCGACACTTTTTCCGCTTTGGTGCCGGCAAATCTCGAGTTTATATGCTGGCCTATTGCCTCGCTTATAATACTATCAAAATTTTCCCCAACCTTGAATTTAACATATAAGGTAGGCGTGTAATTTTCTTCTGCCCCCTGTTTTATGATAAGGTCGCTCTTAGTCCCCCTCATAATACTATAATGGGTATCCCCTGTTCCTTCGGGTGCTTCATAATTCCATATCACAGAAACTTTGGCATGCTTGCCCTTAATTTTATACAACATTTCACCATTACAGTACACCTTAAGTTTATCGCCATCCAAATCCTTTTGAAGGTAATCCGGGTAAGTCTCCAAACCGGTAACCCTTTTAAACTCCTCCAAAGTAAGGACAGTTGGCCAACGCTTTGCCTGGACCATTTCTATGTCCGTGCGGTTAATAATCTCGTCCGGAAAAAGCTCCCATTGTACTAAATCCACCAAATGCGTGGTTACATCCACAATTCCTTCGCCCTCTTCATTTACATCAAAGAACCATGCCGGTCTCACCAATGGCTGTCCTGAAACGTACTTGAAGAAATGATGCACACTTTCCTTAATAATGGCCGGCTCTTCCACACTTCCCTCCAATACCTGACCAAATACTTCTGGCAACATGGAAAACTGCCTTTGCATTCCTGTGGTAACCTCGAAACGTTCTGTCATAATATCGTAGATCATGACCCCCTTTTCCTCTGCTATTTTGAAGGCCTCCTCCAATTTCTGGAATCCCTCCGGATTAATCACCAATGGCTTATCAGCATAAACATTTAAACCAGCTTTTACCGCTGCCAAGATATAGTCTATCTTTTTAGAGTTCTTACCTGCCACCACCATAACATTCCCTGGTTTTTTGGCAATCATTTTCTCTAGATAATCAGCCCCAAAATAACTGTCCACCTTCCAATGCGTGGGGTTTTCCGACCTTGTATTGTAAGATTCAATTTTGTTTAAAAAATCGTTTACCTCTGGCCCTTCCGGCGCAAAAACATAAATGGTGGAGTCTACTCCCTTGTACATCGTTTTTTGAACTAGGGCAGCATGAAAATGCCCTGGATCCAGGGTCATTAATCTAACTTGGTCCGGTTTATCGTCCATAGCGGATTTTACCTCTTTTTTACTTTCCCCGCAACCTAAACACAAGATTACCAATAGGGCTAATATATTATACTTCATGTATTGGATTTTTTATGGGTAACAATAAGCCCTCCATTGTTCAACCTATTTTTGACCAAAGGAGGGATTATCTACACATCATTAAATATATAACATGTTTCCTAAACTTTCACAAAGTCGGTCCCATAAGGTTTTCTCTGGTCCCTGTGCAACATGGCATTGGCTTCATCGTCATTAATAAACATTTCTTTCTCGTTGTCCCACTCCAATTTTCTATCGAATTGCATGGCAATATCGCTAATCAAACAGGTTACACAGGCTTTATGCCCTTTTTCAATGGGTGAAATAGGTGCCTTTCTTGTCTTAATGCAGTCCAACCAGTTCCCGTGCTGATCATCGATCTTCTCCAAATGGATTTCATTCTCGCCAATTACCGATTCCAATATTTTGGGATCGGAGGCATTAAGGGCTTTACTGCTTTTTTCTTGATCCACAGGATCGGAGGCGGACGCTTGATAGGCCCCGCGGGACACAAAGATCCATCCGTCCGTACCTTCGTAACGAATTCCGTTGGTATAACCTCCACTGGTGTATACCGTAATTCCATTGTTATATTCGTGTTTTACAAAGAAATCGCCATGTACGTTCCACAGCCCCGATTTTGGAAACTCTGCCAAGGCCTCGACAGATTTCGGCCCTGTTAGTTCGGTATCCATTCCCCATGCCGCGGAATCGTAATGGTGCTGACCCCAACCTGTTATCATTCCAGCACCGTAACTTCTAAGGCGAAGCCAACCCGGCCTACTGTAGTCGTTCTGCGGGTGAACGCCAATTTCAGTATAGGGAACCTCTGGTGTTGATCCCAACCACATATCAAAATTCAAATTTTTTGGCACTGGCATTGCAGGAGCATCCGGTCCGGACGGATCTCCGGGAAGTCCTATCTTAACGGTATGTATTTTACCTATGCGACCATTTCTCACCAACTCGGCTGCTACCCTAAATTGCGGCATTGCTCTCTGCTGGGTTCCTACCTGAAGTATAACTCCCGTTTTTTGAACGGCATCCCGCAATTGTTGGCCTTCCTTTACTGTAAGGGAAGTTGGTTTTTGAAGGTAAATATCCTTTCCTGCCAAAGCAGCCTCCATGGCAGGCTGGGAATGCCAGTGGTCCGGAGTACTGATCACCACCGCGTCTATGTCCTTGTTAAGTAACATTTCGCGATAATCATCATAAATTTTAGTATCCATATATTTCTCCTTCCCTGTTTTCTCTTTGTAGAATTTGTCTACCAAAACCTTTGCGTCGGCAGCCCTTTTGGAATCCAGGTCACAGACCGCTACATAGCGGGATTGATCAAATCTAATGGTATCGTGAATATCGTGATCACGAGCTATGCGTCCACAACCTATTTGCCCGATATTGATTTTGTTGCTCGGTGCATTTTTACCAAATACACTTGCAGGAACAATGGTTGGAAACCCAACTACGGCTGCAGTGGTCAACAAGGAGTTGTTAATGAACTTTCTTCTTTGCATCTTTTTTCGATTTTATTTAATTCACAAAATTATTTGATTGAAAACCGGGCCATCAACCCTGTCCTCAAATTTACTCTTTTACAATCTTTGGCATCCCGGCAAAACTTTTCCAATAAGATTCAGCCTCATCGGCCGTGAGTTTACCCTCAAAAACCACCATCCTATATTTTAAACGATAATCTTTATTTGGTTCAATATTCCATTCTTCATGGCGTATGGGGCAAAACTCAAAAAACATATCCCCCCTACCCCCATTGCCATCTATGGGCCAAATCCTCATAGGTTCCGGGTGGGATTTATTTTCCGGGTAACTCAGAAAAAGAACACCATTGGTCCCTTGTCCATTCGCAGATTCCCCGGTCACCATACACCAACGCGCATTGGTCCCATCCGCACTAAGCCGGTCATTACCCTCGGAAGTAAGCACGGTACAGTTATCCTTATGCCAGCGCTCGGTAAACCTCATTCCCAAACCTCCACCATATCGATATGCCTCAAAGAGAATACCATTTTCTAGAGGAGAATTAAATTGGGAAGTATAATCTACCATATATCTGTCCGGTCGACCCAAGTCCCAAACCTTCACCTCCAGGTTTTCGTTCAGGGCAATTCGGTTATCCTCCTCGGCCTTTAAATTTATATGTTCCTGATGAGCACTGAAGCCTCCGTAGACCGGGCCAGAAAAAGTATCGTTAAAGTCCTTAAAAAGCACCGTACCCTGCCGCTCCACCAAATTCCAAAAATCTACCCGCTCCCCTTCAATCTGGGTATGTGTCCATGGACCCCAGATACCGTAATGATGATAATGGTCTGGCGGTTGAATACGGCTAAGAGTATCACCTGAAGGCGATAACAAAGGATGGATATACCCGGATTTCTGAAAGATGGAATCCACCCCCTCTGGGGGATAGGTCATTCCATACCTATAAGATAGCAATTGATTGGACCCTTTCGACAATTGAAGGTTTCCATTGTTTTTGTTGACTTTTATTAAAGTGGTATCCGCTGTGTCCCCATCGGCTTTTTCAAGTTTATATTCAGCGGTATTTTGAGGCGTATGTAAAAACCAAAGGGATTTCCCATTTTCATCCAATTGGAAGGGAACTTTACGGCCTTCATAGGTCAAAGACATATTACCCAAAGTAGCCCAATCAACACTACCTAAACTTTCCAACGGTACTGAGACAGGTGAGGCTTGTGAAATACCATCCATTTCCGCTATATTAAACCTATATGATTCACTATGGTTACATGACTGCAACAGTAATAAAACATAACCAAAAAATACATACTTCATTTAAAATAGGTTTAAAGGATGGAATTTACAAAAAACTAATTAACTCAATTCAACTATAATTCTTCAGGAATGGTTGTCAGTGGTGGGATATTATTTTCCGCCCCTGGGTATCCTTCGTTTTGATTTATTACCCCTTGTGTATTGGCGTTAATTGCTGAAGCAGGAATTGGCCACAACACATGATAAGGACTCATGGTATATTCATCACCGTGAATAGTTTTCACCCCCTGATTATAAAAGTCGGTAACCTCCATTATTCGGTCATACCAAAAATTATCGGTAGAGAAATTATCCAAACTATAGGTCTTACCATTGTATGCTGCTTTACCCGTCTTAGCAAAAATATAAGCAATTCGTGTCAGCTCAGTTTTCCTTCCTTCCTCATAATACAATTCACGTGCACGCTCATCCAGGATATAATCAATATCTACATCGGTAGCAGTAATTTCATCTGCCTCCGCCCTTCTTCTCACGACATTGATATCATCTGCCGCAGCCCCTAAATTTCCTTTCCAGAAGTAAGCCTCGGCCCTTAACAAATATGTTTCCGCAACCCTATATACATACCAATCGCCGTGACCTCCTGCTGGTTTTACATTTAAAGGATCTGGAACAAAAAATTTATAATGTGGAAAGCCATACCAATTTCTTATGGTATCTGAACAAAGTGGAGTTCCATTGGGCAAATAAAGCTCCAAATTCTTTCCATAATAAGAGTTTCCGGAACTCTGTAGACTAGGAGCATTGTAAACTAAGTCTTCCATATCGTACCAATTGCCCAACTTATGGCGTTGGTCATTATTTGCATCTTTCCAAATCTCTTTGGTACTATAATGTGTACCCCTATTTCTACCAATACCTCTGCCAATTGCCGTAACTTGATCAATATCTATCCCAGGAGCGTCAGACATACCATTTTGTCCATCTGGGGTATTAATAAAACGCCACCATAGTGGAACCGCCTGCCTTTGGATACTAGTCCCTCCGGGATAATCACCATTGTCCTCATAACCCAACCTGTCTATAACAACCAGAATCCCCTCGGTATTTCCCGGAATACTTTTGTTTTCCACACGGTGCAGATCCCAAGTAACATCCTTTGCTGCGTTACCGGCATCAATTCCAAACCTGTCCGTTGTTAAGGTATGTGTACCACCCTCTATTATTTGTGTTGAAGAAGCTATTGCCTCATCAAAATCGCCCAAGGCAAGATTAACTTTCGTCAATAAATGCAACACTGCATCTTTATTTATATCCCCATTATTTGCCACGGCATTCACCATGGGCACTGCCCTATTAAGGTCTTCCTGCATTTTTCTAAGAATGGTCTCTCTTGCTGTAGTTACAAAATCAAGGCGTGCCGAGGTAATTTCTTCCAAAATTAAGGGAACATCCCCAAACTGCTGGGTCAACCTATAATACCTGTAGGCCCTATGAAAAAGGGCTCGTCCCAAAATATCATTTTTCTGCCCATCACTCTCAAATGTGGCATCGTCCAATCTTCCAATTACTGTATTGGCGTATTTTATGCCCTTATAAAATTCTTCCCAAAACCATCCTATACGGTTAAAGTTGGCACTATTTAGATTGGCATCGGGCAAGATCAATAGATTCAAATCCTGGGCAGGACCTGATTTGTCAGTTGTCCCTTCCACAGAAACTTCAGAAAATATGTTCTCCGTAATCATGGGCGCACCGTCGCCATAAAATTCAGCCCTTAGATTCCTCATAGCTTGTGACAAAAGACTATTAAGTCCTTCTGGCGTATCCAAGGCATTACTCGGAGTAAAGAACGATTGCGGGTCTGCATCCAAGAATTCTTCCTCACAACCTGTGAAGGCAACGGCCACAATCAAGGTAAAGCTTAAAAAGGCTCTTCTATAGTTGTATATTATATTTCTCATCGTTATTATTTTTTTATTAAAGACTTAAATCAATTCCAAAGGTGAAAAACCTTGGTGTAGGCAAACTTGGATCAGTACTTCCATTGGAATTTCTTCCATCTATGTTGGTAGGCTCCGGATCGTAAAAATCCCAATGAGGGGCATAAACCGCAACATTTCTAGCGTTGGCATACAACCTAAGACTCTGCAAGGACAACTTTTCAAGAAAGGGTTTTGGAAATCTATAGGCAATGGTAATATTACTTAATCGAATAAATGAAGCATCCCTCCAAATAGCAAAATTGGAACTACCATCACTGGAAAACAGTCTGGCATAATCATTTATAGGATTATCAGGTGTCCAATAAGGTGTTTGAATGGAATTGGTCCTGTCTATAAAACCGTTTCTGTTTTTTGCTTCGTTAAATACTCTTTTCTGACCCCAATTGGAATAAACCTCAAAGGAAAAATCAAAATTCTTTAGCATGGTAAACCTATTAGACATAGCCCAACTGAATCGTGGAGACCTATGTCCTTGGAAAACATTATCATCTACTGTAAAATCCCCACTGTTATCTACATCCCTAATTTTCCAATCACCAGGAAATACACCATATTCGGCAGCTTGGGCAGCTTCATTTGTCTGCCATATACCAATGGCTTCCTGACCCCAAATAACGTCGGTGGCCTGACCTATAAAACGCTGATTTGTAATATCATCCAATTCCCTTCCATTTTCATCAAGATCTCCATATAATTTTCTGATTTTATTTCTGTTCAAAGAGAAATTAAAACTGGTATTCCATTGGAAATTCTCCCTATTATAATTTTGGGTGGCCAAGGTAAATTCGAGACCTTTATTTTCTATTTCTCCCAAATTGGTAGTTACATTGTTGAAACCAATAATATTAGGCAACTCCCTAGTAACTATAAGATCGTTGGTAATATTTTGGTAAGCCTCTATAGAACCTTCTACCACTCCGTTGGCTATACTAAAGTCTAACCCTAAATTGGTAGCCTTGGTACGTTCCCACCTCAACTCTGTATTTTCTTGGGTTCCGTTATCAAAAGTTGGTACGGTAATGACGTTGCCTCCGGCATCCACATTTAAATATTTATTGGCTCCTAGTCTGGACAAGGCGGTAAAACGTCCTATATCCCTATTTCCATTTTCCCCGTAGGACAATCTTAGTTTGAGAAAATTTACGAAATCCGATTGAAAAAAGGATTCATTGGATATGGTCCAAGCCCCTGCTATGGAAGGAAAATATGCCCTTTTATTATTGGCCCCAAAAGCCGAGTAACCATCCCTACGCATGGTCAATGTTAGTAGATATCTGGAATCATAATTATAATTAAGCCGAGTCATCACGGCATCACCAGTACTGGTCTCATCCTCACTATCCACAGTTTGCACGGTCCCCAATTCCAAGGCACTATAACCTAGGGCATCACTAGGCTCAAAGGTATTGGCCCTAGCTCGGGTAAAATAGCTTTGGTATTTTTCCCCATACACCAGAAACATCAAATTAAAGGAATGCTTATCAATCGTCTTGTCCCAACGTAAAATATTGTCTAACTGCCATTCATTGATCTTGGTCGCTTGTCTCTCTGCCGAACCTACCACATTTTGCGGACTGGCCGCCGACGCATGGTTGTAATATTCTTGGAATTCCAAACGATTGGTATACCCCACTTCATAGGAAAAACCCAATGGTAATTTTAATTTGGCGTATACCCTAGAGTTAAAGGTATGATCCAGATCTATACGGTCGTTAAATTTTTGTGCTAAAAAAGCATTAACGGCCCCAGCACCATTATCGTCCTGAGGACTTAAGCGAATATTTCCCTCATCATCAAATTCGGAACCCCAAGGCGAAGATCTTTCAATCTGACCTCTATCAGCCGCAATAAAACCTTCATTACGCTTAGCAAATTGAGTATTCATTCCAACGGTTAACCAATCCGTAATTTTAGCATCCAAATTTAATCGTGATCGCAAGGCCTCAAACTTTTCCCCATTAACAATACCCTCATTGGAGGTTCGACCAATGGACCAATAGTAATTTAGTCCTCCATTTCGCCCGGAGATACTTGTGTTTATATCGTTACGAAATCCGGTTTGCATTATCCTGTCATACCAATTGATACTATTCCCCGCCAAATAATTTTCAATTTCCACATCCTGAAACCCTATCCTGTTCAACCAAGCTCTTGTAGGGTCGCCTGCTGATCCGTCATAGGCCAGCCACTGATCCAAGGTCACCCCAGAAGGGAGATTGTTGGGGTTGTCATATCTTCCTGGATTGTCGATAGTGTTCTGTGGGTTGATACTTTTGAAAACCTCCGTTCTCCAGTCCACATATCCTTGAGCATCATATGGTCGCTCCTTATAAGCATCCGTGGCTATACCCACACTAGTGTTTATATTAATGGTTGGCTTATCGCTAGTACCTCTTTTAGTTGTCACCAAAATTACCCCACTTGCCCCTCTGGCACCATAAACGGCGGCAGAACTGGCATCTTTCATAACATCCAGTTTATCGATATCCGAGGGAGCGATATCGGACAGATCGCCATTATAGATCATACCGTCTACCACTATTAAAGGACTAGATCCGGCACTAAGACTATTGTTGCCTCGTATCCGAATTTGACTTGTCCCCTTTGGCGAGGCTGAAAGTCCAATACTTAAACCTGCTACATTACCCCGCAATACATCTGTTACTGAATTAGTAGATTGATCTGAAAGTGCCGCAGCATCCACTTGGGAAATTGCACCGGTAAGATCTTTCTTTTTCACCGCACCGTAACCCACCAAAACAACCTCGTCCAAAGTGGAGGCCGTGGACTGCATGGTTACATTTATAACAGAATTACCATTCAATGGTACTCTTTGCTCTTCAAAGCCAATATAACTAATAGTCAATGTAGCATTGGAATTGGCAACTTCAAAACTAAAATTCCCATCAAAATCGGAAACCACCCCATTGGTAGTACCCTGCTCAACTATCGATGCTCCAGGAAGGGGAACACCAAATTCGTCTACTACGGTTCCGGAAACCGCAAATCCATCCTGCCCAATCGCAGGAACAGAACACAAAGTGCAAAATAGAGTAATAAGCAATAGAACCCTGCACCTAACTTTTTTAAATAAATTTCTCATACATAAATGTTTAAAGTTGGTTAGTTATTGATTTTAAATCATGACCGAAAACCCTCAGTCATATTCACAATCCCGACAAATCTAAATAATTGCAATTTATTACGCAACCGATTGCGTTATTATGTTGGCAATTTTTAACTAAAAAAATTCTTTTTGTTGAATTTATATAGTAAAATTCATCTGATTTCACATTAATTACCGCATAAATCAAATTTCACATTGATAATAAAATTTTATTTGTATTATTGTTGCATAGTTTGTGCAACAATTTATAATATGGACAAGAGAATAACCATTTACGATTTGGCAAAAACGCTGGGTGTTTCGGCCGGAACCGTAAGCAGGAGTCTAAACGACCATCCTTCCATAAGCCAAAAAACCAAGGACCGCGTAATCTCAAAGGCCAATGAACTGGGTTATAAAACCAATAAATTTGCAGTAAACCTCAGCACACAGAAGTCCAATACCATTGGAGTTATTGTCCCCAAACTCAATTCCATCTTTATGTCCACCGTATTGGCCGGGATAGAAAAAATAGCCAATGAAGCCGGTTATAATTTGATTATAAGTCAGTCTTTGGAGTCTATGGAAAAAGAAAAGTTAAATGCAAAAACGCTCTACGATAGCGGGGTTGATGCCCTTTTGGTATCCTTGGCCTACGACACCACCGACTTTGATCATTTTGCAAATTATATTAGAAACAAAATACCACTTATATTTATTGATAGGGTGCACAATTTGCCCAATTGTTCTACCATAATAATTGATAACAAATTGGCAGGATATGAAGCTACCGAGCATTTAATTAATCAAGGTTGCAAAAACCTTCTGTATATTAGTGGAGACTTAAGACGAAATGTTTATTCAGAGCGATTAAAAGGATTTCAGGAAGCGATAGCCAAGCATGATTTAATATTTGACAATTCCAATATACTAGAATCGGACTTAAGTCCTGGCAGCGTTAAACATGCCATAGCCCACATCAAAGATACCAGCATACCTTTTGATGGCCTGTTCGTGGCCAACGACACCTTTGCGGCACATTGTATAAAAGAATTGAAAAAAGTGAACATTAAAATACCACAAGACATAAAAGTAATCGGCTTTAATAACGACCCTATTTCTGAACTGGTTACCCCAACTTTAACTACCATTAATTACCCAGGGTATGAATTGGGAGTTTTAGCAGGACAAAGCGTTATAAGTCATTTAAACGGAGATATCAACTTGCAACCTACGAATGCCATCACCTTAAGGCACAGACTTATAATCAGAGAATCAACACTTAAATAAACAATTACAATGAACAAAGTAGCTTACACCCTAATTACCCTTCTTTTTGTTGGAACAATTTCTGCACAAGGTCTTAAAGAATTTCCAATTACGGAACAATGGCTTACCAAAATAGAATCTTTAGCCCCATCGGCACCGAGGGTGAAGGCCGAGATTAAGAAAATATTGGTTTTTTCCCAGCATACGGGATTTTACCATTGGACCATTCCCCATAATGATGAAATGCTAAAGATACTGGCCACAAAATCTGGGGCCTTTGAGGTTACCATTGCAAGGGACATTGACAGTTTTGATAAAAAGAACTTGAAACAATACGATGCCATAATCTTAAACAACTCTAATCCCGCAGGACCAAAACGCGATCTATTTTGGGACCTTCTAAAGAAAAACTCCACTCTTAATGATCAAAGGATTGCAGAACTATCGGCTCAATATGAAAAGACTTTGATGGACTATGTTTCAAAAGGCGGGGGACTTATGATTCTTCACGGGGCGATTACGGTCCAGAACAACTCCAAGGAGTTTAGCAAAATGGTTGGAGGTAGCTTTGATTACCACCCCAAACAACAGGAAATGCATTTAAAGGAGGTAAATCCGAACCACCCTTTGGTGCAGGCATTTAAGGGCAATGGATTTACCCACGTGGACGAGCCCTATTTCTTTAACAATGCCTATTCCGATTATAATTTTAGACCGCTACTATACATTAAAGCCGACAAGCTAGAAGGCGTCAAGAAAGAAGTCAGTGACAATACCATATATGTTTCCTGGATTAAGAGACATGGCAAGGGCCGGGTATTTTACACCTCTCCATCCCATAATGCCCAAAGTATGGACAATCCGGAATTGCTTCAGTTCTTTTTGGATGGCATGCAATACGTGGTGGGCGATTTAAAATGCGATGATAGCCCTATAGGAAAACATTGACCCAATAACTTATTAAGAATATAGCATCCAAAAAATGCGCAACTTTAGCAGTTGCGCATTTTTTATATCTTTCAAGATACAATCACCGGACCGATCTTAAGCACCTATTTATTAAAATCGAAGAAGTTTTTGGCGTTGTAATAGGAAATATCGGACACAATTTTTCCCAATAATTTTTCATCGGCCGGCAACTCACCATTTACAACATCATTCCCAATTAAGTTGCACAGGATCCTCCTGAAATATTCATGTCTAGGAAAGGATAAAAAGCTCCTGGAATCGGTCAACATTCCAACAAAACAACTTAAAAGTCCCATATTGGACAAGGCGTTCATTTGTTTTTCCATTCCGTCTTTTTGATCTAAAAACCACCAACCGGACCCAAACTGCACCTTTCCTTTAACGCTTCCATCATTAAAATTACCTACCATGGTAGCTATAACTTCATTATCGGCTGGGTTAAGGTTATAGATTATGGTTTTTGCCAATTGATCCGTTCTATCCAATTCATTTAGGAAACCGCTCAATGCGCGTGCCTGTGAAAAATCGCCTATGGAATCGAATCCTGTATCAGGACCCAATTTGGACAAAAGCCTTTTGTTATTGTCCCTAATGGCCCCAATATGGAATTGTTGCACCCAACCTTTTTTGTGATAACTCCTTCCCAAGAACAACAACACCTGCGACTTAAAGTATTGGACCTCCTGCTCGGAGATGGCTTTCCCGTCCATAACCTTATTAAATACACTTTCCACATTAAAGGTTCCTTCCTGGAAATAATATAGTTGTTCCAACCCATGATCGGACAGCCTACCCCCCTGTTCATGAAAATAGTCGATTCGGTTTTCAAGAGCCGCCAACAAATCCTTGTAGGAGCTAATATTAATATTTGCGGACTTACCCAATTTTTCCATGTAGGCAACATAGGCACTTCCCTGTTCTATAGCAAAAGTCTTATCTGGGCGGAAGGTTGGAAAAACTTTTGGTGAAATCCCCTTTTGCCCAATGCTTTTGTGAAATTGAAGGTTATCTATAGATTCGTCCGTAGTACATAGAGACTCCACATTCTGTTGTTGCAACAATCCTACGGTATTGTGGGATGTTTGCTGCAGTATGGCCGAAGTACGCTCATATATTTCCTCAGCATTATCTGGTCCCAACAACTCTTGAATCCCAAAATAACGCTGCAGCTCCAAATGTGTCCAATGGTACAAAGGATTCCTTACCGTATAAGGTACTGTTTCAGCCCATTTAAGAAATTTTTCTTTGTCAGTGGCATTCCCGGTTATAAAGTGTTCATCTATCCCAAAAGCGCGCATGGCACGCCATTTATAATGATCTCCGGCCAACCAAGCTTGACTTATATTTTCAAAAACGCGATTCCCATCAATTTCTAGGGGAGGTAAATGGTTGTGATAATCAATTATAGGCAATTCCTTTGCATAATTGTGATATAAGTTTTTGGCAAAATCGCTTTGCAAAAGAAAATCATCATTTATAAAAGTCTTCATCTTACTACCGTAATTTAATTTTAATACTTAATCTACCTACTTTATCCTAGAATAGGAATATATTATCCTATATTATTTTCCGATCTGCTCGTATAATTCCTTTTCGGTATATTCCATACCGTCTTTTGAATTGACATCCCTAAGCTCCTTTATTTTTTCTGGTTTTAAGCCCTTAGGGTTCACAGAAAATGCGTTGGTCACATAGGATATTATATCCGAGATATCCTTATCGGTAAGATTCTTATTATACTTAAGTCCCGGCATTTGATGATTTTCATCATACAATTCCCCTTTTATATTCAAGGGACCTTTAAGGCCGTGAAGAATTATAAGCCCCAATTGTTCCAAATGTGTAGAAATATACTCAGAACCCACAAGTGGTGGTGCCAATCCGTGGATACCTTCCCCACTACTTGAATGGCAGGAGGCACATATTTGTCTAAAAAGTATGGCCCCATTGGTCCTTGAGTCTGCCCTGGCAACCTGGGTTGAGTAAATATAATTAGGTCTGTTCTTTTCTTGTCGTTCCAAACTTGCCGCGGCCAAAACATCTAGGTCGGTATTTTTTAGATCGTCCATCTGCTCCAACTGTAATTTCAAAGCCGGTAGAACACCTTCGGAACCACTTAGTATAGCTTCTTGAACTATCGTATTATCTTTATACTTAGAGGACAAATCATAAATAAAAGGAAAAAATACTTCTTGATCATAATTGGCCCAGATTCCCAATGTGGTGGACAGATATAGATCTAACATGGGTTCATTCCTTTTCAATAGCTCGGCAAAAAGAACTTTTGCTTCGGGAACATTTTTTTCAGAGGCATACTCTTCCATTAATACAATGGCATGTGATGTAGCTTCGGGACCACCAGTTTGAGCCAACTCTTGCAGAAAGTCGAATGAGAGTGCGTTAAGGCCTTTTAACACATAGAGAGCGTGTAGTTGCGCCAATGGGCTATTATTGTCCACAGCCAATTTTTTGAGTTCGGGCAACACACCTTTGTCCTTTTTATGTATCAAATATTGTTGGGCCCTATCACGTATCCATCCGTTGGAATCCTTTAAAAGTACCAACAATCGGGATGCAGATAAAGTCTCCAAGTCAGGAATATCCCTAGCAGGCTTATCTTTTGTCCGTACCCTTAATATCCTTCCATAATTCAATATGGTATCCAATTTTTTCTCTGCCGATACCTTCTTTAAATAAGGGCTCAAAAATGCATAATGTTGAATTACACCTCTATGCATATCTACCACATACATATTACCATCGGGTCCGTTGGACAAATTTACTGGCCGGAATCCTTCATCCGTAGAGGCCAAAAACTCTTTTCCCTGCCAGGCTTGTTTAGCCTCAACACGATCACCATAAAAGGATAGGATATTTCTTTTTATCAAATTGGCCTCGGGTACACAAACAAAGACATTTTGATCATAATCAGCTGGGAACATTCCTCCCCTATATACCAATGGTCCACATGCCGCTGTAACATTAACCAATAGACTGTCTTGATCTAAAACCCCTTCTTCATACCCACGGTTCACCGATGCCGCATGCAAGGGGTAAACCCGATTATCCTTCGTTAAGGTTTCGTCAACACCCTTTCTAGGAACAAAATATTTATTGCGGACCAACCTGTTGGGCAGTATATGATCTCCCAATAATTGGGTGGAATTGTTGTTGTAATATAGTCTACCAAAATTATCATGGGAAATTCCCCACTGCCCTCTGCTGGTTGTAGGCTCCTTATACCACACACCCTCCCTACGTTGATATCTGAAATTAGACTTGGCATTGTAAATCCAATTGTCCAAATTCATCATTAAACCATTGGGTTGATGTTCAGGGTTACCTACGGTAGCATACAGAGAATCTACTAGCACCTTATTTACTGGTTTATCATCTTCAATTTCAACAAACCAAAGATTAGGGGACTCCGCATATAGCAAACCGCCATATACAAGGGCCAATGCCCTTGGCATTACCAAACTGTCCAAGAACGTTTTGGCATGGTCCATAATTCCATCATTATCACGATCTTCCAGAATCTTAATGGCTCCACTGGGCGAATCTTCACCATCACCCTCTAAATTAAGCATAAACCCGGCCATTTCAGCAACCCAGATCCTGCCTTTGGAATCGAAATCTATAGCTACAGGAGCTGTCAAAAGGGGTTCGGAAGCTACCATTTCCAGCTCAAAACCTTCTTCCACCTTATAATCCTCAAGGGAGATTTGAGGTTCCTGGAAGGTTGGTTTACAAGAAATAACGATAAGCGAAAGAGAAAGGAAAAAACAAAATGATAATCTCATTAATATTGGAGGTTTGTATTCTGACATTTTGACAAGGCCACTAAATTAATACAGAGGCATTTAAAATACTAATGGATTAATAGATATTTGACGAAAAACAGACTATCCAAACAATACTTTATGATATTTTTAGAATATTAAGGTTATTAGGTCAAAGTTATTGGCAAGCAGAATGTGCCCTACCCTATAAGCGAAGCAAAACTATTAGGCAGAAAACTAAAGAAAACCTTACCCTTCAATTTCTTGGGCCAACTCTTTAATTTTTACATCTGTCAAGGGCTTGGCAATAAAACCATTGACCATATCGTATTTTTTGGCGCGCTCTATATCCCTGGAATCTACAGAAGAACTTAATATATATATCCTAATCCCCCTTTCCCGTGATATTTTGCCAAACTCATCCAAAAACTCCCATCCGTCCATTATAGGCATGTTCAAATCCAAAAAAATAACCTCAGGCAACTTCTCTTCCGATTCTATTAGAGGTGTAATTACATCCAGAGCTTCTTTCCCATTTTGACAGACCAGATAATCGGAAGCAAAACTATTATTCCTTAAAAGTATCTTGGAGCCAAAAACAAATATAGGATCATCATCAATTATGCATATGGTATTAATCGTCATTCCTGAAAATATTGTTTATTCATGCATTTAAAAAATACATTTCTTGTTATCCTATAGAATTTGTTGGTTACTAATATAATTTATTTTTCCCAAATAGGAACCCTAATGTTTATTAACAAATTGTTACATATTATACCAAACTGCGTATATATTTCTTCAGCATCACTATCCACCAATACTGAACTCACACCTTACCCAGCAATTCGAAAATATGCGGTGAATTTAGTACCCTTCTTTAACTCACTTTCAACCTCTATCCTACCTCCCATGGCCTCTATCTGATTCTTACTGATAAAAAGTCCGATACCACGTGCTTCTGGGTGACTATGAAATGTTTTATACATCCCGAAAAGCTTGGAACCATGCCGTTCCAAATCGATTCCAAGTCCATTATCCTCAAAACTCAAAAAGGCATATTCCCCTTTTGTCCCACTAGTAATTTTCAATTCTGGCAGTCGTTCGGGAGATTTATATTTTAGAGCATTGGTAATCATATTTAGAATAATACTCTCCAAATAGGCATGTACCGCCAATACATTAATATTGGAATCAACCTCCGCAATAACTGTGGCTTTGTTTTTCTTTACCAAGGGATCAACAGTCTTCATTGCCTTTTGGACCCTTCTTAATAAATTTTGAGAAGTTAAGGTTGAGCTTACTTGTGAATTTATCTCCACAATCTCACTTAGCTGGCGAATAGTTTCATTCATATTATCCGAAACCACCTTAATATTACGGCAGTATTCATTTTCAAGAACTTTGGGATCATCTTGAACTGCCAGATCCAAGAGCATGGAAATATTGCTGGTATGCGATCTTAAGTTATGGGAAACGATATGCGCAAAATTGGTAAGTCGGTTGTTATGCTCGGTTAGATTTTCAGTCATTTGTTTTTTATCGGAAATATCTTGGATTTGGGCCACAAAATGCATGAGTTCTCCCTTATCGTTCTTTACAGCGGCTACTGCCTCATAAATCCATAAATAGCTTCCATTCCTATGTCTGCAGCGCTTTTCCATTTTAAACCCATCTAGGGTAACAATAGTCCTTTCAAACAGATCTTTTGCTGATTCCACATCCTCAGGGTGCACAAAATCGAATACCGTTCTTTCAAGAATCTCCTTTTCTCCATAGCCTAATATCTCACAGATTTTCGGGTTGGCCTTTTGCAGTCTTCCCTTTAAATCTATAACAACCATACCAATAGCGGCATGCTCAAAAGTTGTTCTAAATATTTCTTCGCTAAAAGCAAGTTCCAATTTTAATCGCTTTTCACGGTCAATATCCTGCATAAGCCCAGATATCCGGATACATTTCCCATCTTTAAATTCCGGCACCCCAATATGACGCGCCCAAAATATTCCTTTCGACTTACTTAAAATTTCAGATTCAAAATCGAAACTTTTACCCTCCGCTACAGCCAAATTCAAAATTTCTGTAATTCGATCCTTATCCTTTTCAAGGGCGTAATTGGCAATTGAAAATTCCAGCTTATGTGGCTTATAGTTATCGGCCTCCAACATATTTATGAGATTCTCACTCCAGGTCACCTTATTCTCCTGAGGTAAATATACCCATGAACCTATCTTCCCTATTTCATGGGAACGCTCCAAGAGATTTTTATTTTCTATTAGTAATAATTCACTTTTCTTACGATCGGTAATGTCCTCAACCTGGGACAATAGATGCATATATTCCCCCTTATCGTTTTTAATGGCAGACAAGGAGTGATTAACCCAAATAATCTCCCCATTTTTATGTACAAACCTCTTTTCTACCTTATAAGAATCCCTTTTCCGTTGCAAAACCTCGTACAGTAAGGCCTGTGATTTTGCATAATCGTCGGGATAAGTAATATTTACCAGGGTAAGTTTACGCAATTCCGCCTCAGAATAACCAATAATACGGCTAAGACTACTGTTGGACTTCTGCAAATTTCCGTTCAAATCGATAAAGGCCATACCATGCTGGGCATGTTCAAAGGTCTGCCTCATTTCCTCTTCCTTGACCGCTAAATCCTTTGTGGTCCTTGTCTTTTCATCAATATCCTGAAAAAAACCATATAATCTGGTACAGACCCCATCCACCATTTCTGGAATTCCTATAGTTCTGGACCAAAATACCCTTTGGGAAGTAGTAACCACCTTTAGTTCAAGATCAAATCCCTCTCCTTGTTCAACAGCCCTTCCTAAAGCATCTATAAGGGTTTCCCTATCCTCCCCTTCCTGAAAAAAAGGATATACTTCCTCTAATGTAGGTTTATAATCTTCTGACACCTCTACCATTTTTTTTATGGTAGGACTCCAATGAACATTATTTGTAACCAAATCCAGCTCCCAAATCCCAATGCGAACCGCATCGTTGATGCGCTGCATAACCTGGGCGTTATGGGCCAGCAACAATTCATTTTGCTTGCGCTCCGTTATATCCTGCATCTGGGAAACATAATGTATTACCTGCCCTCGATCGTTATGAATAGCGGACATGGATATGTTGGCCCAAATAACGGAACCGTCCTTATGTATAAACCGATGTTCTAGTTTTATATTTTTATGCTTGCCTTGGAATAATTCTTCTATATACTTTCTGTTCAATTTTAAGTCCTCGGGATGCGCCATGTTGGCAAGGTCCATCTTTTGCAGTTCTTCCTCGGTGTAACCTAAAATAAGGCATAAACTTTTGTTTGCCTTTAATAGCCTATTTTCAATATTAATTAAGGCCATTCCCATGGCAGAGTGGTTAAAGGTCTGTCTAAATTGCTCCTCCCTAAACTTAATTTCCAGTTGCACCTTTTTAATTTCATCAATATCCTGAATTAGCCCGTACAACCTTAAAGACTTATTCCCCTTGTATTCGGAAGCACCTATAACCCTTACCCATTTCAATTTGCCTCTCTGCATTCTTATTTGCAATTGCTCATCAAACTCCATTGGTTTTTGAAGGGATTCTGAAACAACCTTCTTTATGCGTTCACGATTTTCACCTTCCAAATAGAAATCCAAACCAGCTTCCACTGTTGGTGTATAATCTTCCGACACCCCATGTATTTGCTTATTCACCTTGCTCCAGAAAACAGTGTTTTCCTGTTCATCTACTTCCCAATAGCCAATTTTCGCAATTTCACTGGACCTCTCAAAAAGATTCTTATACTTCTCCAATAAAATTTCGTTGATTTTACGACTACTTATATCATAATGAATGCCCGATACTATTTCCGGATGACCGTCTGCACCGTATTTGGTAACCTCTCCACGACTTAAAACCCAAACCCAATGTCCCATTTTATGAAGCATTCTAAATTCTACCTCGTAAATACCACTTTCTTTTATATGATTTTCCAAGGAAATATCTATCCTCTCCATATCCTCTGGATGAACCAGATTTAAAAAAGTATCATAGGTTAATGGTTCCAGTTCCACCAAGGTATATCCGAACATATTTGCCCATCTTTCATTACAAACAACCTTCCCGGTTACAAGATTACCCTCCCAGACGCCGATATTGGCACCTTTGATTACATTTTCGTAATAATCCTTGTTGATCTGTAATTGCCTTTCACTTTCCATGTACCTATCTATACATAGAGCTGTACCAATAAGGCCTAGGCAATCTTGGGATTCGTCAGCAACCAATTTGCCCCTGAGGTTTAGCCAAATATAATGTCCGTCCGCATGACTCAACCGTACATCAATGTTCAGTGGATTATCAAGAGATTTATTCTGAAGGCCTTGACAAGAACTTTGGATCCCCTCTATATCCTCTGGATGAACCAAAGACAAAAAATCTACCTGAACAGCTGTCCTCGGGTGTGAAGAATAACCGAGCAATTGGGAAAATTTATCGCTGATAAAGCTCTTTTCAGGATGTGCTAAATTCCAGCACCAAAGACCATCCATTAAACTTTCTCCTGCAAAATTGAAAAAATCATCTTCCTTTTTTAAAAGATCATTAAATGTTTTTTTTAGTGCAGTGATGTTGTTTTTTGGCATAAAATACTCCTTAAAAATAATACGTGCAATTTCCCAAACATTCCATGGGCGATGAGTTACCTTTTATCTTATAATTCCCACTAAAACCAATAAAGAAATGCCCAATAAGACACTTTTATTAGCTACATTAAATTGCTACTTGAAAGGAGAGGGGGGAGTACCTTGTAGTCGTAACAGAATTCCCAATCGGCATTGGACCATTGCCGTTATTGTACTTTTACCAATATGGTCCAATATAAACTATGAAACCGATAAATCTAAAACGATTTCAAAACTGATAAATTATATTGATATTCTAATATTACTAAATTAAATCCATTAAATTCCCACCAACGGTCAATAATAATAAGATGGCCACAAAAAAGGATAGGTTATTTCCAACACTGTTAAACTATCCTTTTTGTGGCCATTTAGGCAATCCTATATACTTTTTTTCTTAACATTAAGCAGAATTACGACTTGCGTTAATGTTACCGTATAAAGACCTAATTACTATTTTCTCATACAATTCTTTATATTCCGTTTCCTTGCTCATTTGCTGAAGGGCAAATTGTTGGATTACCAATAAAGGCAACACTATATTTTCACGAATTTTAACCGATTCACGTGAAACCGACTCTTTTTCCATTAAAATCTTGGATTCAGAAATAAGTAACAGCATTTCTTTGGAAAGCAAATACTCCTCATAAAGAATGTTCCAGAATTCACCATATTCCTCATCATCCTTCATATAACTGGTAAGTTCAAAATAACACTTGGCCAAAGACATCATACTATTGAGCATCAAAGCTTTAAACAAAGGAACTTCTTTGAACAATTTTTTCAGATCCTCCAGTTTCCCTTGGTCCTTTAAAATCTTAATAGCCGTTCCGATTCCAAAATAACCTGGGACGTTCTGTTTAAGCTGACTCCAAGAACCCACAAAAGAAATGGCCCTTAAATCCGTAAGTTCAAGCTTTTTCTTATGGCCTCTTTTACCTGGCCTACTCCCTATATTTGCTTTTTGGTAATATTTTAAAGTACTCTTGTTTTCCAAATAGGCAATAAACTTGTCATGATTCTTTAAAGCATCGTATTTCTCGAAGCTCAGATCGGACAACTCTTCCAACAATTGTCTTGATTCCTTGGAAATCACATTTTCCTTGCCAAAAAAGTTATTGGAAAGTCCGGCCGTTAATAATTGCTCGGAATTATGGATAAACTGCTCCTTTGTTCCATAAGTACTGGTAATGGTCTGCCCCTGAATGGTTAATTGAATTTCATTATTGGCAATGTCCTTGGTCTGTGCGGCATAAAACCTATGTGTTTTTCCTCCTCCTCGTGCCGGTGGGCCACCACGACCGTCAAAAAATATGGCCTTTATATGGTTCCTATCACAAACGGCAGACAATTTTTCCTTGGTTTTGAAAATTTCCCAATTAGCTTTTACATATCCACCATCCTTAGTACCATCAGAGAACCCGAGCATTATGGTCTGTTTATTATGACGCTGCGCCAAATGCTTTTTATACTCTGGAAGGTCGAACAATTCGTTCATTGTATTTTCGGAACTTTCCATGCCTTTCATGGTTTCGAACAAGGGAATAATATCGAAGGTAATCTTATCCGATTCCCAACCGCACCATCTAAAAAGTCCATAGACAAAAAGTACAGAAAAAACACTCTCGGAATTACTTATAACATAACGGTTACAGCCCTCCTCACCATTTTTCTCCTGAATTCCCCTTAATTGTAGAATATTCTGTATGGTTTCCTTAACAATATCCTCTTCATAATTCTGCACTTGTAGATCTATATCCTTATGGATTAAAATATCTATCAGCTCCTGCTTGTTCAATTCGCCAATATTCTCCGAAATTAGGCCATTGGCCTTTAGAATGGCCTCCACCACCTGGGTATGAACACTATGGTCCTGCCTAATATCCAAGGTGGCGAAATGTGTCCTGAAGATCTTTACCTTGTCTATTAGATGATCCAAATCCTTTAGGTAAAGCTTATGGTATTTTCCAATAAGTACCGACCTTATTTCAAGAAGAGGTTCAATAATTTCTTCATAGCGCATCACCGTGTTGGCATCGAACATGGTATTATACAAGCGCCCCCTTAAATTGGAAATTACATCTTGCAGATCCCTAAAGGTTAGTTTTTGTTGTAATTTTTTTACATCGTGATAATAACATTTCATTAGGGTAATTCGCAGCTCATCGGCAACATCTTTGGTGATATTGGATGTTACAAAAGGATTCCCATCCCTATCCCCGCCGGGCCAAAATCCCAATTTCATAATATTGTGATTGTTGAAGTCCATGTTACCAATATTATCCTTTATGTAAGCATAGAGTTCCCCTACGGCATCATAATATACATTTCGTAGAATATAAATTATGTTTTTTGCCTCATCCAAGGGTGTAGGCTTTTTGGCATTTATCAAGGAGGTCAATCCCAATTGTTGAAGCACCAAATCAATTTCATTGATTTTGTTTTCCAAAATAAGACTCCTTAAATTACCTATGATATCCAAGACTGCAGGAGTATAAAACTGCGTAGGATGTGCCGTTAAAACAATACGTGCACTAAAGGTCGACAGTTTATCCGATATCTGGTCCCAACTTTTGTTTTTGTCCACCAATTGAAAATAATCCCCAATGGTAAGGGAACTACTGTGTTTTTGAAGCTTAGGGAAAGCAGCATCCTCAACACTATCATACAACACCACCTGCCTTTCCACATACTGTATAATCCGGAACATAAAATCTATCCTGTCCCTTTCCGAATCAATATTCGCATAGTTCTGAAAAAAAGCATCCAGAATTTCTTGGGGATTTTTACCTGATTTCAATCCTGTTTCTGCCTGATGCAGCAGTAAAGGAATCAGCATTCCTACATTTTCAATATTCTGGTATGGCAAATTAAGAAACAAGCTATTATAAATATTGAACTTGTTCTGGACCGATTTTTTAAATTCGTCTAATCTCTCTGATTGAAGCATACATCTTTAATTACATTCTACATAATCACCTCCCCTATAATCAAGGGACATGAATTTCAAACATTAAATATCGGTATATTTTTAGATTTGAAGGAGGAATTATGGGTCAAACATCAAAATTTAATGTGGACACCTCAAAATCAACAGACTTCACAACAATAATTTTCACAACGAAGGGTAAGGAGGTACATTTACCATGTAATAATAAAAAAGTAATTTTTTCATTTTCATATAGTGTTCTCGTAAAAGAGCTTTGTCTGACCGGCAAGGCTCTTTTTAGTTTTGACCCATTTAAACCATAACAACTTAAAATATTGGGCCCATTAAATTCCCTCAACGCCTTATAATACAATACATTCTATTCCCATTTCTATAAAACAGCCAATTATGCAAACCTTTGCATAATTTATATTCCCCTATCTTTCACATTATCAATATTTTATTGTTTTTTTGAATAACTCCTTCTGCAATTCATATTTATGATTGCCCAAATGTTTAAGCCTATTACTCTACTAGATGAAAACGAATAAGAAATCCTTGTATCCCTTCCTTTTACTTTTATTATCGATAGCAGTTATGTCTGCCCAAAATAAAATGGAAGTTGATTATGTAAATCCATTGATAGGAACCCCATCATCCGGATTTATGGAAGGTAGGGATGGTGGAGGAACCATGCCCTGTGTAGGAACCCCTTTTGCTATGACGAATTTTGTGGCCCAGACAAGGGAAAACAAAATCAGTGAAATGCCATACTTTTATGAAGACAATACCATTCAAGGATTTATGGCCACTCACCAGCCTACGGTCTGGATGGGTGATTATGGTTATGTATCCGTAATGCCGCAAGTTGGGAAATTAAAGTTACTTCCCAAAGACAGGGCACTGCCATTTACCCATAAAGATGAAATATCGAAACCCAACTACTACAGTGTTTCCATGGGTGATAAAAGTCAGAAAATAAAAGGGGAAATAGCGGCTGCCTCCCGCTGTGGCATCTTTCAATTCACCTTTCCCAAATCCGATGAATCCCATATCATTATCCAGGGCATTAATATTACCGAGAACAAAAAGGCGTTTCACGGCTATATCAAAATAGATGAAAATAAAAGGGAAATTACCGGCTATAATCCTGAGCGGATGTCTTCCCATTTGGGCCCCGAATTAAAAAACTTTAAAGGTTATTTTATAATTCAATTTGACAAACCCTTTGAGCGATTTGGAACTTGGAATTCCTTTAGAACGGAGCCCGATATCATAGAAATGGGGAAAGAGCAGACCGGTGCCAGAATGGGAGGATATATAAGTTTCAAAACGGAAAAAAATGAAAAGGTCAAGGTCAAAATTGCGACTTCCTTTATAAGTTTGGACCAAGCCCGTGAAAACCTAACCAGGGAAATACCTGATTGGGATTTTAACAAAGTGGCAGAAAACACCCGGGATATTTGGCAAGAAAATCTTTCCAGGATTAAAGTAAATGGAACTACGGAAGATCAAAAAAGCATTTTTTATACCGCCTTGTTCCACACCATGTTGTTTCCAAGGGAATTTTCGGAGTACGGACGTTACTACAGTCCGTTCGATGACAAGGTCCATGATGGGGTTTCTTATAACGACTACTCCCTTTGGGATACATTTAGGGCCCTGCACCCCCTACTGCATTTTACACAGCCAGAACGGGTTAGCCCCATGATACAATCCTTATTACAGATGTACCAAGAGGGAGGTTGGTTGCCTAAATGGCCCAATCCTACCTATACCAATATTATGACAGGCACCCATGCCGATGCCGTAATTGCGGATGCCTATATAAAGGGATTTCGGGATTACGACCTGGATCTAGCTTATGAGGCCGTTAGAAAAAATGCCATGCACCCACCTTATAGGGATACCGAAAAACCTTGGGGAGATAGGGATGAAGGCACGTTATATGAAGCCAGAGGCGGCCTAACCTACTATCATTCCCTAGGTTATGTAGCTTCGGATAAGACTCGGGAATCCGTAACCAGGACCATCGAGTTTGGAATAGACGATTTTAGCATTGCCCAAATGGCCAAGGACATGGGTAAAATGGAAGATTATGGGCGATTGATGGGATGGAGCAAAAACTACAAAAACCTATATAACAAGGAAACGGGGTTTCTTAATGCCCGACTATTTAATGGCGATTGGGACAAAAACGAACAGGAAGGGTTTACGGAAGGTGGGAGATGGACCTATTTATTTGGCGCCATGCACGATATTGAAGGAAGCATCGAACTCTTTGGTGGGAAGGAAAAGTTTGCCGCCAAATTAAATGAAAATTTTGATGGGCAACATTACCGACATGATAATGAGCCCGGACATCATTATGCCTACCTATTCAACTATGCAGGCCAACCTTGGAAAACCCAAGAGCTTATCCGCAAGCACACCTCTACCATTAATTATAGAAATCATCCCCTGGGAATCAACGGTAACGATGATTGCGGACAGATGTCCGCCTGGTATGTTTTTGGGGTTATGGGCTTTTATCCGGTTACCCCAGGTACAGAAATATTCGCCATTGGGGCACCGCAATTTCCAGAACTCATCCTTAGCTTACGCAAGAACGGAGAACAAAAATCATTTAGGATAAAAGCCAACAAGCTTTCCGATGAGAATATGTACATTCAATCGGTAAAGTTGGACGGAAAGGTATTGGACGAACCCTTGATCACCTATACCCAAATTATGAATGGCAATCTCCTGGAATTTGAGATGGGAAAAAACCCCAGTCCTACTGCCTTCAAAAACAACTAAAAAGAGAAGCTAAATTACTTAATCGCACTCGTTGTGATTTCAAAAAAAAAGAGGATGGTTCCTATAATATGAACCGTCCTCTTTAAACCTTATAAATATGTTCCTTTATTCTCCAGATATATGCCTTAACCAAGCCAAGATTTCTTGGGTATGGAGTTGGTAATCGCAAATCTCTGGTGGAATTCCTTTCTGTTCCCGTAATGACAAGGCGAATTCCTGTACTTCTTCCAAGGAATCAAATGCATCACTTTTCACTAGCTTTTCGGATAAAAATGACGCTATCAATGCCATGTCTGAAGGGTTGAATTCAGGATGGTATTGCACCCCAAAAAATGAACCTTTTTTATAGTCGAATGTCATGGCCTGCACCTTGGAATGGGCATTACTGGCTAAAATAATGGCGTTTTCGGGCACCTTTGCCACTTCATCATAATGAATACACAGTGCAGAATAGGTCTTTTTACGGTGGGAAGTTAACGGACTTTTCCTTCCTAGCGGGGTGAGATCAATTGGTTTGGAGATTCCAAACTCCAAACCGTTCTTGCTAAGCGCTACCTTGCCCCCAGCTACAACCGTTGCAACCTGCATACCCCAGCAGCTGCCGTAAAACGGCACACCGCTCCTAAAAACCTCATCGGCAAAATTCAATTGCTGTTGAACATCCGGGATATCATCAAGGACACTAAGGGAACTGCCTGTCCACAATACCCCATCATATTTTTCCAATTGTGCAGCTGTAGGCAAGTCGCTTGCCCCATCAGCCGGAAAGGCAAAATCTGATTGTGCTTTTGGGACCAAGCCCCTCAGCATTTCTCGGAACATTAGATGATATGGCTTTATCCCAAAAGCTCCCCTTTGCAGGCGTGTTTGTTCGTTATTTCCTTCTACAATTAACAGTTTCACGCTTACAGTCCATTTATATCTCCAGTTACCGCAGCTCTAAAAAGTTGCTCCAAATCCTTTGCGTTAACAGGTTTTGCGTTGGAAGGCGTAGATGGATCTTTAAAGGCCATTTCCCCTATTTCTTTCGCGTTATCAGTATTAATGTCTATATCTTTCAGTATATGCGGTATATTCAATTCTTTTCTCAAACCGATTATATAATCGATAATAGCATCGGTACCTTCCTTTTCCAGTCCAAGGACTTTACTTAAATGCACCATTCTATCCTCAATAGCCACTTTGTTCTGTTTTAGGGCATATGGCAATATTATGGCATTCAATAAGCCATGTTGTTTATTGTAAATGGCTCCCAATTGATGGGCTACGGAATGCACGGAACCCAATCCTTTTTGAAAGGCTGTCGCACCCATGGATGCCGCTACCAACATTTGCCCTCTGGCCTCCAAATTTTTTCCATCCTTAACGGCGATTGGCAAATACTTGGCAATTATTCGGATAGCTTCAATGGCAATGCCATCGGCCATAGGATGATACCCTGGAGCACAATAAGCCTCAATGGCATGCACCATGGCATCTACACCGGTCCAAGCCGTAATGTGAGGTGGTAGACCCAAAGTAAGTTCAGGATCGGATATCACGATTGCCGGTAACATTTTTGGGTGAAAAATGATTTTCTTGGTATGCAGTTCTTCATCCAATATTACGGAAGCCCTACCCACCTCTGAGCCGGTACCTGCGGTGGTAGGAATGGCTATTATAGGTGCAATTCCGGCAGGATCGGCATAACTCCAATTATCACCTACATCTTCAAAGTCCCATAGGGACCTGGTTTGTCCGGACATAAATGCGATGGTCTTGGCCGCATCAATGGCAGAACCACCACCAAAGGCAATAACCCCATCATGTTTATTCTTTAAATAGTGGGCCACCCCTTCAACCACATTTTTTTCCGTTGGATTACCCTGCACATCGCTATAAACCGTGAAATTTAAACCATCCCTTTTTAGAATGTTTATGGTATTCCCTACTATATCCAGTTTCACCAAGCCTTCATCGGTAACAAATAATGGGTTTTTGATTCCCAATTTTTGGCATGCCTGTGATATTTCATTTATTCTACCATTTCCAAACCAGATGGTGGTTGGATAATTCCAATTTGTATTTGCTAATTGCATTAATTCTTATTTTTTTAAATTCAATAAATTGATTTATAATTTCTTATTTCCCTTTTCGAAAATTAAACGATTTTACCCGTGTAACATGGTCGTATCCAATTTTAGACAAGGTAACGCCCTTTCCGGAATTTTTAACGCCTGTCCAGGCCAATGCCGGATCCAAATAATCACAGCGGTTCATGAAAACGGTACCGGTCTCGATCTTCCGTCCCAGATTAATGGCCCTATCCATATCGTTTGCCCAAAGGGAGGCGGTAAGACCATACTGGGAATCGTTCATTAATCGCAATGCTTCCTCATCGTTCTTTACCTTCATAATCCCAACTACAGGTCCAAAACTCTCCTCGGTCATTACCTCCATACTGTGGTCCACATTGACAAGTACATGGGGGGATAAATAAGGCGTATCTTTTTTAGAGGCTTTAAACAGGGATTCGGGCACCAAGGATTTTGCCCCTTTACCCAAAGCCTGTTCTATTTGTTTTCTTACGTAATTGGCAGCATCTGTCTTAACCATAGGCCCCAAATTGGTCTCGGCATCCAAAGGATTCCCTAACGTGTACTGCTTAGTAAGCGCTACGAATCCGTCAACAAACTTGTCGTAAAGCGTTTCATGAACATAAATTCTTTCGATACCGCAACAAGACTGCCCACTGTTAAAAAAAGCCCCGTCCACTAAATTTTCTACACTATTCTCCAAATTGGCATCGGCCATTACATAGGCGGGATCTTTTCCTCCCAACTCCAAACCACAGGGAATGAACTTGTTTACCAAGGAATTTTGAACCGCTACCCCACCTTGTACAGAACCAGTAAAGTAAACTCCGTCAATTCGATTATCGCCAATTAATTCGGCCGTATTTTTATGGTTCAGGTGCAGTATTTGAAATACCCCTTTCGGCAGTCCGGCCTTGGCAGCTGCCTTGGCATAACGTTCCGCCACCAATGGAGTTTGAAACGAATGCTTTAAAATTACCACGTTTCCTGCCATTAAAGCCGGAACAATAGCATTTACAGAGGTCAAGAAAGGATAGTTCCAAGGGCTCAACACACTTACAACCCCAATTGGAACACGCTCTACCCATCTTTTATCCGGATTCTCGGCATCTACAACTTTATAGTCGCCCAAAGCCTCTTCCGCTACTCCGATCATATAATGGGCGCGATCTCCAAAACCCTTTATTTCTCCAGGGGATTGACCCAATGGTCTGCCCATTTGCCAGGTAATTTCGAGGGCTATATCATTTTTATCCTGTACAATGGCATCCACGAAGGCCGTTATATATTTAGCTCGCTCGGCAATGGAAAGATTGGACCAAATTGGAAAAGCACTTTCAGCCAAATCTAGGGCCTGTTCAATATCCTTTGGGCCATGTTCTTCGGCAGTATAATAAATAGTGCCGTCTATAGGTGATATGGTATTTATCATTTTTTTAAATTATTTCGAAATAACGTTTTAATTGCCAGTCGGTTATAGCTCCCAGTTGTTGTTGGTCTTCCCATAGTCGGGTATACGCATAGTGATCCACAAATATATCACCAAAGAGATCCCGTGCAATTTTTGAATTCTTAAATTTTTCAGCGGCCTGGGACAAGGTCCTAGGCAACTGAAGTTCCTGTGAAAAATCTACATCGTAGGCGTTTCCATCTACCGCTTTTGTAGGTTCAATTTTATTCTCTATGCCCCATAATCCCGAACCAATAGCCGCAGCAAGGGCCAAGTAGGGATTAATATCCGCTGCCGATACCCTATATTCCACTCTTTGCGACTTTTCAGATCCAGGAATTGCCCTAAGGGCACAGGTTCTATTATCTATACCCCATGAGGCCGCAGTGGGGGCCCAAAAACCGGGAATGAGTCGCGTATAGCTATTACATGTAGAGGCCACCATAGCTAAAAATTCTGGCATTAACTTTTGTTGTCCTCCTAGAAACCATCGCATCACATCAGACATGCCATTTGGCTTACTTTTATCGTAGAAGGCAGATGAGCCATCCGTATTTTGCAAAGAAATATGGATATGACCGGATTGACCGGGATAACTGGAAGACCATTTGGCCATAAAGCATGCCATCAAATTGTTTTGTTGTGCCCAAACTTTTACAAAGTTTTTGAATAGAGCCCCATTATCGGCAGCCCGCAGAGCCTCGGAATACTCTAATGCGCCCTCCAGTACTCCCGCACCCGTCTCCGTATGCAATCCTTCCAATGGCATGCCCATCTCCTTGGAAAGTTCCATTATTTGGTGATAATAATTGGCATGGGTGGAGCTGCGTAATATGGAATAACCAAAGTTACCTGGCGTCATTGGTTCCAGGTTATGATAATTCTTATCCCGAACGGATTTAGGGGATTCATTAAAAAGGAAAAATTCGAACTCGAAAGAGGCACTAGCTTTAAGCCCCAAGCCTTCCAATCTTTCCAATGTTCTGCGCAAAATAGATCTTGGACAAACACTGGCAGCACTACTCTCCGAGAAATCTACCAAAAAAATAACCGACTTGAAATCTTCCGTTGGCAACATCCTCATACTGGAAGCATCTATTGTTGCGTTGGCATCTGTAAAACCATCTGCCCAACCGGTAAAGGAATCATTCTTATATAAAACATCATTGGAATCCCAACCAAAGATTACACTGCAAAAACCAAATCCCTTGTCCAATGCGGATAGAAACTTTTTGGAATTAACGTATTTCCCGCGGAGAACTCCATCCACATCAACAACGGCCAATTTAATATTTTCAATTTGATGTTCCTGTATATAACTTCTGACCGATTCCTTGGTCATTTTTGGCACTTCCTTTTTCATAGGTTTATTATTATTGTTTTCTATTGGTCCAATGAAAACCTCTTAATGGTACGTAAGGTTTCACTTGACTGTTTTCTGGTTGATTATTCTATTCTTATTCCAAGATTCAACTATTATAGC
This sequence comes from Arenibacter palladensis, assembly GCF_900129275.1. Taxonomy (GTDB): domain Bacteria; phylum Bacteroidota; class Bacteroidia; order Flavobacteriales; family Flavobacteriaceae; genus Arenibacter; species Arenibacter palladensis. Next base: position 250,532 of record NZ_FQUX01000005.1, read on the forward strand.
CCGTTGATACATATTCCTGTTTCCACAACTCCCATCCTTAAATAAAAATCCCTCATAAAATTATTGAATAATGCCCACCTCTAGCTATAAAAATCAATTTTTTACTATTGCCTTTTTTGCCTCGTGTTCCATGGCGAACTCTTCTTCCGGAGAAAGTATCAATCTATGCCTACCTTTTAGCCCAAAGTAGACCAAACCGATAATTAAATACCCTATGGATATAAACACTGCCGTCCTGTAAGATTGATCCTGTAACTGAAAATATATAATTACACTGGCCAAAAATATAGTGGTCCAGGCACCTAATTTCCCAAACGGACTTACATAAGGTCTTTCCAAATCCGGTTTATCCTTCCTCAGCAATAAAAAGGAACCACATTGCAAAATATAGGAGAGCATGGCACTAAAAACAGCAATGTTCAATAAAGCTCCCCCAACAAATACCTCACTTTCATTACCTGCCAAAAATTTGGTGACCATTAAAACCGTAAATCCAATGAGGGAACCAAGAATCAAAGCGGTATAGGGCGTTTTTCTTTTGCTATGGGTCAAAGACAATATAACAGGGAAATACCCGGCCCTTGACAAGGAATAAATCTGTCTGCCAAATGCAAAAATTATGGTATGGAAAGACGCCAACAGACCAATGGATGCCACTAAGGCCAAAAGCTTGGCTATATTGTCCCCGTACAACACCTTAAATCCGTCCAATAAGGGTTCCCCGGATTGGGAAAGGGCATAGGACCCCAAAGGTATGGAGGCATTTAGCCAAAGGATTAAAAAGGCCGAAATAATCAAGGTAATGATGCCATAGGTCAACCCCTTGGGCATATCCTTTTTGGGATCAACGGATTCCTCAGCTGCCAAGGGCAGTTGTTCAATGGCCAAAAACAACCAAACTGCAAATGGCATTGCCTTTAGAGCTCCTTCCCATCCCATTGGGAAAAGGGAACCTCCGCCTCCATCCAAATGTTCTGCACTACCATCGGGGCCCGCCTTTATATCCAAGGCATAAGTCATAAAATCGGCACTTCCAATGGAGGATACCCAAAACATACCCAAACATCCCAAAGCCAATAAGGTTAAGGCCACTGTAAACCGAAAGGATAGTTCTACCCCTACAATGTTCAACAGGGTAAAGATGGTATAAAATCCGAACCACCAAAAAGGCAGCATTTCTGGAGCCGTCTCAAAAATGCCCTGCATATAATTACTTAGAAAAAAAACAATAACCGCAGGGGTAAGAATAAATTCCAAATTTTCTACCAAGCCGGTAAAGAAGCCACCCCAGGGTCCCATGGCCGATCTGGCAAATGAATATGCTCCTCCGGTATGTGGTAGGGCGGGAGACATTTCTGCCACACTTTGGGTAAGCCCAACATACATTATTGCTACGATACAAGTGGCGACAAACATACCGCCCCATCCCCCAGAAGCCAAGCCCAGGTTCCATCCTGAAAAATGTCCCGATATCACGGCCCCAACGCCCAAGGCCCATAAAGACCAAACGCCGGCATGGCGTTTCAGTTCCCTGGATTCAAAATAGGATTTGTCCATTTTTTTGTACTTAACACCTTTGCCCATATCTATTCTCTTGGTTTTTGGTTTGATTATATATTTCTAAGTTGGTAACTAATATACCATGAAATAAAAAAAATATCACTCTTTAAACTTGAAGGATTGAATATTATCAATAAAAAGACCATGGAGAAGAATCCCCATGGTCCGTAAGATTCAAAATAAATTACTTATTAATTGCACTTCTAATTGTTACTGGCTACATCCCACCAAAGCCTGGTGTTTAAATCGTCTCCTCCCATGCGGGTAACGGCCTGCTGATAATTTGCATTATTCGTTGATTTCACGGAATTGGGATATTGAAACCTTACCGGAACCTTTTTGTCATTTACAGCGTCCGGACCTGGTATAACTTCCGGCATTCCGGTACGCCTCCAATCGGACCAGGCCTCAAAACCTGTATAAAAGAGAGCTATCCATTTTTGCAAGGCTACTTTTTCCAACTTTTCTGGGCTTGTTCCCGTGTAGGCCACTGCGGTCTGTGCAATATAGGCATCCAAGTCAAAAGCTTGTAGATCGGCAGCGATCTCGTTCCAACCACCGGCAACTATCCTGTCCAAATAGTACGAAAAGGAAGCTCTTATTCCATTTTCATAATAGGTAGCGGCATCGCCTACGGTTATGAAATTTCTTTCCCTGGCCTCTGCCAGGATAAATTGAAGCTCAGAATAATCCATTATAATGGTCTGGGAAGCCGTAGGAGAAGCAAGCTCTACGTTACAGGCCCTACAGGCCAATAAAATACCAATTCTTGAAATGAAATTGGACCCCACTTCATTGGGGTTTCCGGTAGGGCTATACCCTAAAGCCGCCTCATCGTCCAAACCGTTGGGCATACCTACATAATCATCCAAATTATCGGAATAAATTCCTTTTCCGGAATTGGAAGTAGGTTGCGCATAAACGATAAGCCTTCTATCATTTAGATCCTTTAATCTGGTTTCCAAGGTAAGGCTCAACCTAACCTCGTCAAAACTACCAGATCGCGTATTATATTTGGGTTGTGGATTATCGGAATTCCATTGCAATAACGCTGCATCCGCATTACTTTCAAATATCGGATAGGTTGTTGGATCTCCCATAATTTCCGCCATACCGGCCGTGGCTTTGGATTGATCTACATCACTGATCCTCATCAAAAGGCGAAGCCTAAGCGAATTGGCAAACTTTCTCCATTTCAATACATCGCCACCGTACAATATATCCCCGGATATATTTTGTGTACCCGTTAATACAGCGTTGGCCGTTTTTAAGTCGGCCAAAAGACCGTCATAAATTTCCTGTTGTGGCGTAAATTCTGGTGTAATATTATCATCGCTGATTCCTTTAACGGCATCCGTGTAGGGAACATCTCCATATGCATCGGTTAAATAGGAATAGATCCACGATTTAACAATTAGTCCAACGCCGTAGTAATTCTGGCGATCCGCATTTTCTTTGGTGTCACGAATAATATTCTCAATATCGCGTAGTCCGTCATAGGCGTCGTTGTATGGATTGCTCGTAGGAGACCACTGGTATATATCTCCCGAGGTAAACTGCAGTCGGGCTCCATATTGAACCACGGTAAATCCTTCCTCCCATCCTTGGTCTCCCCAATTATATGCCATTTGTCTTAAAACCCCTGGCAAAAGCAGTTCAGAGGAAGCCTGCTCGGGAAAGTTGGGGTTTTGATTTATTTCTTCAAAGTCTTCTGTACAACCCATAAAAGCTGCCAAAAGAAACATCACGAAGAAACCCTTTTTTGATATATGTATGTTTTTCATCTTTTATGCAATTAAAAATCGATTTGTAAATTCAGAGTGTATGTTTTGGTACTGGGATAGGACATATTCTCTATACCGGGCTGCAGGGTACCACCGGCAACGGAAACCGTTTCCGGATCAAAATGTGGATTGTCCGTCCAAAGTGCCAAATTTCTACCTGTCAATGATAATCTTGCCTTGCTAATGGGAAGCTTATCAATAATTTTTTTGGAAAGGCTATAGCCAAGGGTAACCTCACGCAATTTCGTGTAAGAGGCATCGTATTTAGCGGCCTCCACATTATCCCGCTCATAGTAGCGGTTATTGAAGGTCCTAACATCTACGTTTATGGTGTTGGGCGTATATACGCCGGGAGATGTCTCCAATACACCTTCCGCAACGATTCCGGTTTCCCTTCCTTCCAGAGTTTCCTTTAATTGCCCGGAAGTGGAACCTATCGTTTTGGTCCTGGATACTACTATCCCCCCTTGTCTTATATCGAACATAAATCCAAAATCCAAAGACTTGTATTTAAAACTGTTCAATATTCCCAAGGTATAATCAGGGGCATAATCGCCCTGGTACACCAAATCGTCCGTCCTGATCGGGATACCACTGTTATTTACGATCATTTGGCCATAATACTCACTGTTCTCATCCTCTACACGTTGGAATCCCCTTCCGTAAATGGCACTGATGGATCCTCCTTCCCTAGCTTGGATAAAGACACTGTTCCTCTCGGTTAGCGTATAATCTATACCTCCCAGATCGGTAACCTCACTTCTGTTCCTGGAATAGTTGAACATGGTATTCCAACTAAAATTCTCCGTCCTTACGGGCACTACGTTCAACATGGCCTCGAAACCATAATTCCTAACTTCGCCCGCGTTGATCAACTTACTGGTATACCCACTGGAAATATCCGTGCTTATAGGTATGATCTGGTTCTTGGTACGCCCGTCATAATATGTGGCATCCAAATTCAGCCTACTTTGGAACAAACGGATATCGGCACCAATCTCATAGGATGATGTAATCTCGGGCTTCAGATCGGCATTGGGGATCAAGGAGGATTCCGTTAAAATTGGATTATCCCCAAAAGGTGTTTCATTGGTAAAGAAACTGGACAACTTATAGGGATCCGTATCATTACCTACCTCGGCATATGCCGCCCTTAATTTTGCAAAGGACACGAATTCCGGCATTTTAAACATATCACTGGCTATGGCGCTCAAGGTAACCGAAGGATAGAAATAGGAATTATTATCCGTGGGCAGGGTACTGGACCAATCATTACGTCCGGTTACATCCAAGAAAAGTAAATTGTCATAGGCAAACCTTGCAAAACCATAGAGACTGTTTATCCTCTTCTGTTCGTTGTTGGTATAAACCTCCAATGGCCTTCTAGTGTTATTAAAGGAATACACGCCCGGGTTGATCAACTGAGGGGCAACAGTTTGGGTATACTCCTGTTTCTGACGAAATTGGTTGCCACCTCCAGATATATTTACATTCCACTTTTCATTGAAGGTCTTATCATAGGATAAAAGGAAATCCGTATTGGATTCTTCAAAGAACACATTGTCCTCCCTGTAATAACCTAGAGGGAAACGCTGGGTACTGAACGCTCTTTTCTTGGTCCTTAGATCGCGATAGAAATCCCTTCCCGTCCTTACCATTAAACTCCAATTATCGTTTATAGTGTAATTGGCACTAATATTACCGTATACCCTGTCCTTGTTCTGTGAGTTGGTATTCTCATATACGTTGAAGAAAGGGTTGTCGTGGTAATTGTAATTATAATTGAACTGCTGCAGGTTTTCCCTGCCGGGCATCCAATAATCCCTCATACTGTTGGTATTCAATTGCCTACCGTACCAAATAAAAAGATACATGATGCTTTCCGTACCATAGCTAAGGGATGGCCTGTTGTCACTATCGGATTTTATATAATTTACGTTGGTATTGATCGTCAATTTATCGGTGAGATTAAGACCTGTATTCAAATTGAAGGTATTTCGCCTTAGGTCTGTATTGGGTACTATACCCTCCTGATCCAAATTTTGGTAGGAGAACCTAATATTGCCCAAATCTCCAGATTTGGAAATGGCAATGCTATTCGTCTTTGTGTATCCAGTATTAAAGAAATCCAATGTATTGTCTGGATTGGAAACCCATGGCGTTGGAATAATGGGAGAATTGCTTACTAAATAATCCCCACCTCTGGTACCATCCTCCCGAGGCGAATCAAACTGAGGAATCATTAGCCCAGTATCCAATCTGGGACCCCAACTTTCATCAACTCCATCGGCGATACCGCTTCCACTTCCGTCAACAAACGCAAACTGCTGGTTGTTTCCCTGGCCGTATTCGTTTTGCCAATCGGGCAATAACAATACATTTTCCATAGTAATACCAGAATTGATGCTAACCCCCAATTGGCCTTTTTTGGTATTTCCCTTTTTGGTGGTTATAATAATTGCACCGTTAGCAGCTCTGGCCCCATAAAGTGCCGCGGCGGCCGGACCTTTTAACACGTTGATCGATTCTATGTTCTCCGGGTTTATTTCCGAAGCTCCGTTTCCGTAATCCACATCCTGTGTACCCGACCCGCTGGAACCTACAATTTCATTGCTAATAGGAGTACCATCCACAATAAACAATGGAGAGTTGCCATTGATATTTAAGGAGGCATCGCCCCTTATGGACACCCTGGCAGAACCTCCAAGGCCCGAGGGGCTGTTGGTAATCTGTAGACCGGCCACCTTTCCGGAAATACCGTTTAAAAGATTGGGCTCCCTAGCAGCGGATACCTGCTCGCCGTCGAGTTCTTGGGATGCGTATCCCAAGGACTTCTTTTCCCTTTTTATACCCAAGGCGGTTACGACCACTTCACTTAGACCTGTAGCACTTTCCTCCAAGGTAACAGAGACATTTGTCTGCCCATTCACAGCCATTTCCGTGGTAGTAAACCCTATATAGGACACGACTAGAACAGCGTTTGGCCCATTTACATCCAAAATAAAATTACCGTCAAAATCGGATTGGGTTCCATTGGTAGTACCTTTTTCCAGAACGTTGGCCCCAGGCAAAGGACTTCCATCACTGTCCAAAATAGTACCACTGACCTTAAAGGGCTGAAAGACCTCCACCTTTTTTTCTTGCTCCTTTGTTTGGGAGGGAATATTTTTTTCAGGCTTAAGTACTATCTGTTTATCCAATACCTCATAGGCAATGCGCATCTCGGAAAAAATTCTGTCCAGAATTGTAGTAACCAATTCTTTATCAGCGCTCACGGAGACAATTTTTTTATAATCCACCTCCTTGTCATTATACATGAATTTGAACTCTGTAAGCGACTCAATTTTGTTCAATACATTTTCGATGCTTACATTTTCAAGATTCAAAGTAATTTTGGTCTTTTGACCATAAGTTTCGTTGGCATGAATTTGAAAAAGCGAAACAATCAATAATAAGGTAGTAAGTTTCATCTTCAAATCATATTGTAGCCGAAAACGGAATTTCCTCCCCGGCATGATCAGGTTTTTCATATTTTTGCAGTGTTTTTTAAGTGGTTAATTAATTTAATCACATCATATCGGGAAGTGTTGGCGCACTTTCCGATTTTTTTTTGCCTTTAGGCCTTATGATATAGGGGTCTGGCAAATATTGTGATCTGTCTAAATTTTGGAAAGTCTAATTCATTGGCAGTTGTTTTGTTTAGTTAGTTAGTTGATAATTATTTGTCTGTCGTTGATCTTGTAATCCATTTGGTAGGTTAGGTTAAAAGTTTTGAATACTTGATCTATGGTTTCAACATCAAAACTTGCCGTAAACAATTCCTCATCGAGTTTTGGATTATTGTTCACGATCTCCACATTATAGTGCCTTTCCAATTTTTTCACAATATTCTTAAAAGGCACATGCCTCAATATGATTTTCCCATTCAACCAATCGGTATGCATAGCTATATCCGCTTCTTCTACTAAAATTTGTCTATTGTATTTATTCCATTCCGCTTTATATCCAGGTTCCAGTAAAGAAGCATTGGAAGAATCAAAAGTGTCCTGTTTATTATAAACAGAAACCGACCCTTCCAAAAGCGTAGTATTGACAAAATGATCTTCAGGATAAGATGATAAATTAAATTTTGTTCCCAGCACACGAACATTAAGCTCACCTGTATTGACTATAAATGCATTTGCCGAATCCTTGGCTACGTTAAAAAAAGCTTCCCCATCCAGAAAAACCTGTCTGTTTTTTGTTTTTAGGAATTGTACTGGATATTTAAGGGAGGTACCAGAATTAAGTGTTACCTGTGTACCATCTGATAGCAATAAATCAAATCTCTTTCCATATGGAACCGTGAGCGTATTGTATATCAACTCCTCTGTTGAAGTCCCATTATTTTTATAGATTAATTGCGACCCTTGTTGTGCTCCCAATACATTACCTTCTGTATCTACCACCTTAGTTGCCCCACCTTCAGAGATTACCTCAATATTCCCATTTTCCAATTGTAAAATAATAGCATCCCCCGGAATAATGGGCGTCTTAGCCGAATCAACTATGGTATCCCTAAAAATATAACCTAGTCCTACAAGAATTGCCAAAACAGCAGCAGATTTCAAAATTATAAGCGGAAGACGACCTCTATTTCTATGGCTCGAGTTTTTGGTATTGACAATATCGTGAAAGGAAGGATCTAGATCTATATGCTCATCTTCCAAGGTGGTTGCCACATATTTGGCTTTTATCTCAAAGAATCTTTTGGCATTTTGATCCGAAGAAACAATCCAGTCCTGGACTTCCTTTTCTACTTTTGAAGTCGCAGTACCCCTTAGGTATTCATATATTTTTTGATCTAGCATCGTCCAGTGTTCTATTATATAGACGATTCAAAAAAGATTTACACCTAGTGATGGATAATAATTTTATTGGGAAAGAGAGATAAATTCCCTTAAATGGAACCTCATATGCCTCAGGGCACTGGCCATATGATTATCTACCGTTTTATGTGAAATGCCCATCTCAGAGGCTATTTCACTACGTTTCAAGCCCTCAAGTCGACTCTTTTTGAAAATGTTTTTACATTTTTCAGGTAATAATTCTATACTCTGAATAATTTTGCTTTCCAACTCATTTTCAAGTAAGAGGGAGGCCGCTTCATCTTGAATAAATTTATATTGAATTTCAGATCTTATGCGATAGCTATTATCTATATAGTTCTTTTTGATCTTTTCGTGCTTTAACTGGTCCAAGCACAAATTCTTGGTCATGGTATACAAATAACTATTTATATTGGAAACTTCTCCCAGAGAGGCCTTGTTTTCCCATAATTTAAGAAATACGTTCTGTACTATACTTTCGGCCTCCTGTTGGTAGACTAGATATCCTTTTGAAATATTTACCAGTTTGGTATAGTAGAGTCTGAACAAGGTCTCAAATGCACACTTCTCTCCCTTTTCCAAAAGGGAAAGAAAAAGCTCATTGTTGATATTAGGCTGACCTTTTTTCAACTTATAAATGGGTTTAAATTTCCGTCGCTACCAAATCAACCACATAAAGTATATTCTTTATGTGATACGGCCAAAGGACCCAACTAAATTATCCTCTTCACCATCCTCCTCATTCCAAATTTATAGGTTATGCCATGCAATTTGTTTTTCCTTACCCAACAACATTCCAATCCATTGACAAAAACAAATTCATCCCAATTTAACAAAAAATTACAATTTAACCAAGAATCAAATTTCTTTACTCTGCCTATAAAATTTGATTTAAGATTTTCATATTATTCCGGAGGCTAATTGCCTATTTCCGCAATTTTTACAGGTCTTTTTTCCTTTAATGATTTTATGGCAGCCAGGCCAATTTGAAGCGATCGCAGCCCATCGGTGCCATCAACCGCCATGGCATCCCCATTTTTTAAACTTGCCACATAACTGGCCATTTCAGATCTGTAAGCTGCCGCATACCTTTCCAGAAAGAAATGCAGGGGCAACGACCCTAGGATTCCCTTGTTGGTATACAAGCGATGGGAATCTTCATAATTATTGTCTGCCTGCGCCATTCCCTTGGATCCGAACACTTCTAGTCTTTGGTCATAGCCATAAGCAGCTTCCCTACTATTGTCTATAACAGCCATGGTACCGTCCGTATAGGTCAAGGTAACCACAGCGGTATCTATATCCCCTGCCTCGCCAATAGCCGGATCCACTAGGACAGCTCCCTTGGCATAGACCTCGTCGACTTCCTTGCCCACCACAAATCTGGCCATATCAAAATCGTGTATGGTCATATCTAAAAATAGACCTCCGGATTGTTTAATATAGCTTACTGGTGGTGCTCCTGGATCCCGACTGGTAATTTTTACCAGGTGGGGCTGCCCCACGGCACCTTCCTTCACCAAATTGTGAACTTTTCTAAACTCTTTATCGAACCTTCTATTGAAGCCCAGCATTAATTTAATATTGGTTTCTTTCACCACTTTTAAAACCTCAACAACGCGTTGCATGGATAGGTCCAAAGGTTTTTCACAAAAAACGTGGATACCCGCTTTGGCCGCCATTTCAACATAATCTGCATGGGTATCGGTTGGGGAACAGATGACCACGGAATCGAAGGGGGCAACGACCAATAGCTCCTCATAAGTATTGACAATATGGGGTATCTTCCTTTCATGCGCATATTTCCTACATTCTTCCATAGGATCCATTACAGCTACCACCTCCACATGGTCCATCTGTAGCAGGTTATCCAAATGAATCTTTCCTATCCTTCCCAATCCCGCTACGGCGAATTTAACTTTAGACATAGATATATTTCTTTATAATTGTTTCATGAATTTTAAATGGTCTATAACCCTAGGGATTTTATAAAGTCCCTATTGGCCTTTGCGCATATTTTGGGATTTCCCATCCCAGGTAGAATATCCTGCTCCACCACAATCCAATCGTTGTATTTCATTTCTTCCAGTAATTTTACAATGGACTGAAAATCTACCGATCCTTTTCCCAACTCACAAAATACCCCACGTTTAATAGCATCAAAATAATCCCCGTTCGCCTCCCGGGACGCCTTGGCCGCTTCTGGACTATAATCCTTAAAATGGACATGCCATATTCTTTTGCCATACTTTTTTAGGGCCTTTACAGGATCGCCTCCTCCAAAGGCATAATGCCCCATATCCAGACACAGACCCAATAACTGTGGATCGGTCAAGGTCATAAGCTTATCTATTTCCTCAGGGGTTTCTACATATCCTGCACAATGATGGTGGAATACCGTCCTAATTCCGTAGGCATCCTTCACTGCCTTCGCTATCTTTTCTGCACCTGTGGCATATACTTTCCATTGTTCTTCCGTGAGTCCCATTGCCGATGTGATCCTACCCGCATTTTTGGTGCGTTCCGGAACAGTTCCATTGTCGTCTGCCAGTACAATAAAAGAATTCTTAAATCCGGCATTGAACATAAGTTCGGCCACCTTTAATGCGGAAACAACACCTGCATCATGGTTGGCTGCTTTGGCTAAAGCAACGGGCACAAAGGCTCCCAAAAGATCCAAATGTCTTTTGTCCAACTCCGATTTTAGCAAGCTCGGGGTGGTGGGCATATAACCCCAGTCTCCCAATTCGGTACCGATATAGCCTGTCTCCTCTATTTCATCCAGAACCTGTTCAAAACCGATCTCTTCCGATTTTTCTTCCAGGTCAAATTCCAAGGCGCCCCATGAGCATGGAGCATTTGCGATTTTCATCATTTTACGATCCGATTAAAATTTTCTTGACCAAATGTTCGGCCATCTTTCTATAATTACCTTGGTCTGCGTGAAGAATTCAATAGCATGTTTGCCCTGGCCGTGCAAGTCGCCAAAAAAGCTATCCTTCCAACCACTAAAGGGGAATTGGGCCATGGGGGCCGCTACCCCTATATTGATACCAATATTCCCGGCATCGGCCTCATTTCTGAACCTTCTGGCATTGGCGCCACTTCCGGTGAACAAACAAGCCATATTTCCATAATTGCCGCTATTGACAAACTTTAGGGCATCATCTATATTTTTCATGGATATAAGACTCATCACCGGACCAAAAATCTCGGTCTTAATCAATTCCTTGTCCAAGGCAACATCCTCCAAAATGGTAGGATTTAGAAAGTTTCCTTTTTCATAGCCGGCAATAGAGGCATTTCGGCCATCCAATAACATTTTGGCGCCTTCATTCAATCCTTTTTGTATCAATCCCGTTATTCTTGCCTTGCTTTCCGGAGTAATAACAGGTCCCATATTTACTTCCCTATCAAGTCCATATCCAGTAGTTCGGGATTTAACGGTTTCATAAAGGGCATCCTTGATCTGTCTTTTTTGATCATCCACAGTGATTATTGTGGATGCGGCCAAACACCTTTGGCCTGCACATCCATAAACCGAATCAGCTATGATCTTGGTAGACATTTCTATATCCGCGTCGGGCAGAATTACCACTGGGTTTTTGGCACCCCCTTGGGCCTGTACACGCTTGCCGTTTGCCGTACCCTTGGAATAAATATACCTGGCCACCGGGGTACTGCCTACAAAGCTTACCGCCTTGATAACGGGATTTTCCAAAATAGCATCTACAGAATCCTTACCTCCGTGCACTAGGCTAACAAGTCCCTTTGGGATATCCAACTGATCTATGAATTCAAAAATCTTCATCATGGTCATGGGCACCTTTTCGGAAGGCTTTACCACAAAGGCATTACCCGTTGCAATGGCATAGGGCAAGAACCAAAAAACGATCATACTTGGAAAGTTGAACGGAGTTATACAGGCCGCCACGCCTATAGGCTGCCTTATCATCATCTCGTCTATTCCCGTTGCAATATCCTCAATAACATCTCCCGCCATTAACATAGGCGTCCCGCAGGCTACCTCAATATTTTCGATTGCCCTTTGAATTTCACCAACAGACTCTCCATAGGTTTTTCCGGACTCGTTGGTAATAATTTCGGCAAGTACTTCGGTATTTTCCTCCATTAGGGACTTTAACCGATATAGCACTTGTACTCTTTTAAGCACCGGAACCTTACTCCATTCCTGATATGCTTTGAACGCGGAGGCTACCGCCAAATCAACGTCTTTTTTGGTATCCTTACCATAGGGCACTTTTGCCAATACTTCTTGGGTAGCCGGATTTACAATGTCTATTGTTTCTTTGGATGTGCTTGGTGTCCAAGCCCCATCGATATAATTTTTTAGAACTTCCATTTTTTGATTATTTAATAATTTTGATCATCAGAGTGCTACTGGTTGTTCCAGAGCAATACATATATTAATACAGTAACGGCACACAAACCAATGGACATGGGAATGGTGTATTTCCAAGCTTTTAGGTTCACTGCACCCACATCGGTAATTTCATACATATTCCTGTTGGGATAGAAATAGGACACCGAATACATTATGGCTACATTCAGCACGAATTCTATGCCCCAGAGATGTACAAAATGGATACCGTGGCTAGTGTAGCCCCAGGTCATGAAAATATAAAAACAGAGCCCAAATATTAGGGCCACTTTAGCTCCGGTTGCCGAGACTTTTTTCATAAAGAAACCTGCCAATAGAATGGATGCAATGGGAATAAAAAATATGCCGTTAAGCTCTTGTAGCAATTGATACAATCCGTCCGACGCATTGGCCACCATGGGAGCTGCGAAAATGGCCGCTACCGCCAAAACTGCAGAAGTAACTTTTCCAATCTTTACCAGTTTAACGTCACTGACATTTTTTGCAATGTGCTTCTTATAAATATCCATACTGAACAAGGTGGCCACCGAATTCAAGACAGAATTAAAGGTACTCAATACCGCTCCCATGATTACGGCAGCAAAAAAGCCTATCAACCAAACAGGTAAAACCTTTTTGACCAATTGAGGATAAACCGTGTCCTGTTGGTCAAAGTAGGTATCCTGAAAATAATAGTAACAAATTACCCCGGGCAGCACAATTATTAAGGGAATCAGGATCTTAAAAAGACCAGTTATCAAAAGTCCTTTTTGGGCCTCTTTCAAATTTTTCGCCCCCAAGGCCCTTTGAATAATCGTTTGGTTCATTCCCCAGAAATAGAGCTGATTTATGATTAAACCCGTAAACAAAACTTCGAACGGCAAAACCGAATCCCTTGCCCCTACCACATTGAATTTCTCGGGGGCATAATCATATACCTTCACCAATCCGTCCCAGATGTTGTTATCTCCTATGGCCAGAAGCGCCAATATCGGTATCAACAAACCTCCCAATAAAAGTCCAAAGCCATTAATGGTATCGGAATAGGCGACAGCTTTTAAGCCTCCAAAGATGGCATAAATAGACCCAATCACCCCAATAATGACCACTGTAATCCATAATCCTTCAGATTTGCTGACCCCAAGGGCCTCGGAAACCCCAAACAGGCTTTCAATGCCGATGGCACCAGAATATAGGACTATGGGCAAAAGGGTAACCACAAATGAAAATATTAGGATGGCAGCCACCATGGTCCTTGTCATACCATCAAACCTACTTTCCAAAAACTGTGGTATGGTGGTGAGGCCCATTTTTAAATATTTGGGAACAAAGAAAATTGCCGCAATTACCAGTGCTATCGAAGAGGTAACTTCCCAAGCTATAACAATAAAACCATTGACATAGGAATTACCGTTCATTCCTATAAGGTGTTCCGAGGAAATATTGGTCAGCAACATGGAACCTGCAATAACGATTCCGGTCAGACTTCTACCTCCCAAGAAATAACCGTCGGATGACGTTAAGTTTGTTTTTCTAAGACTGTACCAAGTAAAAAAGGCAACTCCTCCGGTAAAAATCAGAAAAGAAGTTAAAATGATGATGAGATCAGAGTTCATAAGGTTGGTTGGTTATGGTCTATAAGTAATACTTCTGGGTCTTTTTATTTTCCAGAGAGGTCTTCAATGAATTCTTCACAGCATCTTTCTCGGATACTTCGGCTACTGCCACATCCCACCAGGCAAATCCGGGCACCGCTTTTTTACGGTCTACCTCAATATAAATTACAGTAGTCTTGTCAATGGTCTTGGCCTTTTCCAGAGCTGCCTTCAATTCCTTTACATTGGAAGCTTTAATTACATGGGCACCCATACTTGCAGCATTGGCGGCATAATCTATGGGCAATAATCCTCCATCCAATTGGTCCGTTTCCTCATTTCTATATCGATAGTATGTTCCAAAGCCCTCGCTTCCTAGGGAACTGGACAAGCTTCCAATACTGGAATAGCCATCATTGTTTAACAAAATAATGGTCATTTTCTGCTTTTCCTGGATCGATGTTACAATCTCCTGGGACATCATCAAGTAACTTCCATCACCGACCATTACATATATCTCACTATCCGGACGGGCCATTTTTGCCCCCAGTCCACCGGCAATCTCATAACCCATGCAGGAATAACCGTATTCCAGATGGAAGCCTTTCGGGTTTCGTGTACGCCACAATTTATGTAGGTCTCCCGGCAGACTACCTGCAGCACAAAGCACTATATCTTCTGGGTTGGAAAAGGAATTTACGGCTCCGATCACTTCCCCTTGAAATGCCGGCACTTCATTCTTTTCGGCATAGATATCCGCTACAAATTGATCCCAGCTCTTATTAAAGTTTTCCACTTTCTTGCGATAGTCGCCATTCACTTCAAAATTGGACAGTTCTTTGTCCAAGGTTTCCAAAATTGCCTTGGCATCCCCAACCAGTGGTAATGCCCCATGTTTAAAGGAATCGAATTCCGTAATATTTATATTGATAAAGCGCACCTTGGGGTCTTGGAAAGCTGACTTGGAGATGGTAGTAAAATCGCTATATCTGGTACCTATCCCTATAACCAGGTCGGCCTCCTTAGCAATCTCTATGGCTCCAGGTGTTCCTGTTACCCCTGCTGCCCCCAAGTTCTGGGGCTCGTTATAATCCAAAGAGCCTTTTCCCGCGAAGCTTTCGGCAACGGGGATTCCCGTTCTATTGACCAGTTTTTTTAATATTGCGGTAGCATCGCTATAGATAGTTCCACCTCCCGCAATGATCATTGGTCTTTTGCTTTCCTTTATTTGTTGGATTGCCCTGGACAAAAGTGTTTTATCGGGCATAGTCCTACCCACGTGCCAAACGCGTTTCTGGAACATTTCCACGGGAAAATCATAAGCTTCCGCCTGAACATCCTGCGGGATGGACAGGGTAACCGCACCTGTTTCTGCCTGGGATGTCAATACGCGCATTACTTCTGGCAAGGAGGTAATCAATTGTTCCGGCCTATTGATCCTGTCCCAATATTTGGATACGGGCTTAAAGCAATCATTGACCGATATATCTTGAGTTACATTGGATTCCAACTGCTGCAATACCGGGGCAACCTGTCTGGTGGCAAATATATCCCCTGGAATCAGAAGGACAGGAATCCTATTGATGGTGGCAGCCGCAGCACCTGTAAGCATATTGGTTGCTCCAGGGCCTATGGAGGAGGTACAGACAAAAGTCTGCAACCTATTCTTTACTCGGGCAAATGCCGCCGCCGTATGTACCATGCCCTGTTCGTTCCTGGCCACGTAATATGGAAAGTCCAGGTTTTGATGCAATGCCTGTCCTATTCCCGCTACGTTCCCATGCCCTAAAATACCCAGGCAACCGGCAAAAAATTTGTTCTGAACACCATCGCGTTCCACATATTGGTTCTTCAGATATGCAATTGTGGCCTGGGCCACCGTAAGTCTTTTTGTTTTCATCTGTTCTTCTTTATTTGTTTTAATAGGTCAGAAGGAATGCCCTGAGAACATATCGGTTGGCTTGATAAAGCCGTTAATGGGCATTTCATCGCTTTTAAAATTAAAATCCGCCCTTTTGATTTATAAAGTCCATGGATTCTTCCAAAGTAGGCATGAAATTGGCACAACCTTTTTTTGTTACTACTTGGGCACCGCTGGCATTACCCATCCTACAAGCCTTTTTTAAATCCCAGCCTTGTAGGACTCCGTATAAAAACCCACTGGCGAAGGCATCCCCCGCGCCAAGTACATTTAAAACTGCTACTGGAAATCCGGGAACGTCCTCCCTTGCGCCATCCTTTTGGTAAATACTTGCCCCCTTCTCCCCTCGCTTCACGATTAGTGTCTCTATTCCGGAGGAAAGCAACTGGGCAATGGATTCATCAATATTCCCCTTTATTTCAGGTGCTGAAATTTGTTGTTCATTAATCGTTACCTGTGAGGAATCGATAAGCGTAGCGGCCAGTATTTCCTCTTCCGTGCCAATGGCCATTTTAACCCTGGGCAAAATAGCCCTAACGGTTAATCCAAAAGCCCTGTAATCATGCCATTGATCTGCCCTAAAATCCAGATCTAGCACTACGTCCACCTCATTTCTATTGGCTATTTCGGTGGCATAAAAAGTAGCACTTCTAGTAGGTTCCATATTTAATGCCGTACCATTGATCAACAATATTTTGTAGTCCGGAATCTTGGCATTGTCCACATCATCAATATCTACCTGACTATCGGCCGCATTGTCCCTATAGTACACCAAGGGAAACTTATCAGGAGGTTCTATCCCCAGAACCACGGCACTACTCCTAGTACCATTTTTTACTGGGATAGCATGGGTATTTACCCCTTCCCTGTTCAAGAAGTTCAAGATAAACTCTCCCACTTTGTCATTGCCCACTGCGGTCAACAAACTGGCGTTGACCCCCAATCTTGCACATCCCACAGCTATATTGAGAGGAGACCCTCCCACAAAGGCATCAAAACCCTTAATATCATTAAAAGGAGCTCCAATATTCTGTGAATAAAGATCAATACTAGACCTACCGAACGTGATTACATCAAACTTTTTATCGCTCATTTCCTATTTTTGTTTGTTCATTTCCGCTGTGACCAAGGGCAATCTTTTGTCTTTTGATGTCCATGAATCATAGATCCATTCATGATCCGGGTCTGTGGTATTGGCCAAGCACTGATCGGTGCCTGCCAAGAAATTTAGGTAGTAGCAATGAAATCCGTGTTCCGCTACTACGGGATGAAATCCCTTAGGTATCATTACCACATCGTTATGTCTAGGTCTTACAATCTCGTCCAAGGACCTATCCTTGGTATAGACCTGCTGTATGGCATATGCCTCCGGCTTTTGAAACTTATAGAAATAAGTCTCCTCTTGGATAGGCTCCAAAACCGTACCGTCTGCATCTACTATGCGCTCATCATGTTTGTGGGCCGGAAAGGAACTCCAATTTCCAGAAGGAGTATATACCTCGCGCACTACTATTTTACTGCAACCAAATCCTGGAGGCACCAGATCATTGAACTGCCTTGTAGCATTATCACCTCCAAAAATAACTACCGGGGTATCTTCCGGGGTTACGAATTTTGCAGGAAAATCTTCTTCTACCTTGCACCAACCGTATCCAATATCCAAGGTATCGCTCAAGGAAGTCAATGTAAATTTGCTATTCCGTGGAAGGTATAAAGTATGGGCAACTCCACTAAAAACATCCTTTCTGCCATTTACTGTTTCCCAGTTTCCCTTATCGCTTTCCACCTTAAAATTACCGCTCAACAACACTATGACCATTTCGTTATTCTGGGTTTCATGCTCCCAGGTTTCGCCCTTGGACATTAGCCTGGCCTCAAAATTGAGGTATTCCCAGTTGGCAGATTTGGTCGTAATCTGATGATATATTCCTGTTTTGGATTTTGGTTTTATTTGTAAATGTGATGTATGTTCCATAATATTTTAACTTAAATGTTTATGTCGTTTGCTTTGCCTGTGGCACCCAAGAGATCAAACTTTTCCAGCATAAATTTTTCATATTCCCCCATATAGGTTTTCCCTGGCATTACAGGGTCAAAAAGTTCAGGGGTATCCCTAAAAAATTCCCGGTGTACCCGTGTCCATAGCAACCTAGTATCCGTAGCGATATTGATCTTGCACACCCCATAGGCGATGGATTGCACAATCTCTTCCGGGGAAACCCCTGAGGCCCCCTCCATCAATTGCCCTCCAGCCTTGTTGATCCGCTCTATTTCCTCCTTATTAACGGCAGAGCCACCATGTAACACTATAGGGAATTGGGGCAATCTACGTTGGATCTCCTCCAATATCTTAAACTGAATACCATCTCCGCCCGAAAATTTGTAAGCCCCATGGCTGGTACCTACCGCGACCGCCAAGCTATCGCATCCGGTGAGCTCCACAAAATCCTGCACCTCTGAAGGTTGGGTATATCTGGCATGTTTTTCATCTATGGAGAGATCATCTTCCACCCCACTTAACACTCCCAGTTCGGCCTCAACAAAAATGTTTTTTTTATGAGCCTCCACCACCACTGCCTTAGTTCTTTTTACATTATCATTAAAACTGTCGTGGGAAGCATCGATCATAACAGAATTATAATCGTTGGATCGTATGGCATCAAAAGCATGTTCCTCTACCCCATGATCCATGTGAACGGTATACATCGCTTTGGGAAATATTTTCGCAGCTGCATTAATCATAGCTATGAGCATTTCCGGGTTGGCATAATTCCGTGCCGCCGGTGTAATTTGCACTATAAAAGGTGCCTTGGCCTTTTCCCCCGAGCTAAAAAGCCCGAGGACCTGTTCCATGGTAAAAACATTGACAGCTGGAATGGCATACTTACCATAACAATCTTCAAATAAACTTTTGGGCGAAACTTGCATGCCAAATTTTGATATAATTATTTATAGTCTTAATATTTTATACAAATAACAATAAATAATTAAGGTTTCGAAGAATTTCGCATTAAAAGTCTATGCAAAGGTTTGCATAGTCACGGAATTATTTCACGCGAAAAATAGTACTCAATTTTCTTTTGAAGAAGCCCTTATAACAAGTTCAGGTTTAAAGACTTCCTTTCGGAAATCCAATATGACATTCTGATTTTTTAAATGACTCAATAAAATTCTGGCAGAGAGCATTCCCATACTATAGACAGGTTGCCAAACAGTAGATAAAGAGGGCGTAATAAAAGATGAATGAGGCTCATCATCGAAGCCTATGACAGAGATCTCATCAGGTATTTGCAATCCCATTTTTTTAGCGACGTGCATGGTGGAAATGGCGATTTTATCATTGTAGGCAAAAATGGCGTCCGGACGCTCCTGGAGTTCCAATAATTTTTTAGTGGCCTTTACAGCATCTTTATGGGAAAACCCCGGAACATGAACAATATAATCACTATTTATGGGAACCTTATTTTTTTCAAGAGCATCCAAATATCCCTGAAGCCTTTGTTCTGTAGTACTGAGGTTTAAAGGACCCCCTAGGTGCGCTATGTTTTTACAGCCTGTGCCAATGAGGTACTCCACAGCCTGGAATGCCCCAAAATAGTCATCCACCAACACTTTATCCGCCTCAAGCCCGGGACAGTCCCTATCAAAAACCACTACGGGAATACCGCTTTTTTGAAGCCTACGGAAATGATCAAAATTCTTGGTCTCGGATGAGGGTGCCACCAAGACCCCATCTATCTGGATCTTGGACAACCTTTTTACAATGGTCAACTCTTCCTCATAGGATTCGTTGGACAAGCAAATCATAATGTTATACTCGGAATTAACGATTACGTCCTGAATCCCGGTAATGATTGCCGAAAAAAAGTGGCCTGTAATTTCTGGCACAATCACCCCAATGGTATTGGACTTTTTCTGCAGCAGGTTCAATGCCAAAAGATTGGGCTGATAATCCAATGCTTCCGCCAGCGCCTTTACCGCATCCTTGGTCTCTTTTTTTATAGCTGGATGATCGTTCAAGGCCCTTGACACTGTAGAGGGAGCTATTTTCAGCTCTCGTGCTATGTCCTTAATGGTAACGCGCCCCTTCTTCATAATAAGTCACTAATTACAATCCTTACTTCCCTTATCATATTCACATTGATTATAAAATGTAGTCCTATGGACACCAACCTACACTAATTATAAGTACAAATTATGGAATTGAACATTAAAGACAAAGTACAACAAAATTTCTATATGGGCATTTGCAAGAGGTATCTGAAAAATACCCAGTATGGTAGATAGCAACACTATTAATTAGGCCCATTGCATCTAATTTATCATTAATCTTTAGCCAATACCAGTCCATAAAAGAATGGGGCGGACAAATATTTGTCCGCCCCAATTATTAATCCAGTCTTTTTTATTTTACTAATAACCAGGGTTCTGCTGAAGAAAACCATCAATACCTGAAGCCGCATCCACGGCACTCTGAGGTATTGGAAACAATCGCTTGTTTACATCAGAATCCGTCTTTTCAGTCCAAGAATCCTCGTATTTACCAAACCGTATTTGATCGCCCCTTCTAAAGCCTTCCCAGTACAATTCAAAACCACGCTCACGGAACATAATATCCAGATCAATTGAAGTTAAGGCCTCGGGAGTTTGATCCGGGCGCGATGTTCTAGAGGTCCTCACAAAGTTCAGATCCGTTAAGGCTCCTGCAGCATCATTCTTCCTCAATTTTGCTTCTGCGCGCATCAAGTATATTTCCCCCAAACGCATCATTACAAGATCTATGCTACTAAAATTATTGGCATTTGGAGAGGTACGGCTAAATTGATACTTGGAAACACGATATCCAGTATTGTGCAATGAACCTTCATTGGTGAAATTAATTTCTTCGGTATGATTAACATAACCTACATCCCTATCAGGTCCATTTCCTTTTATTTGTTTCACGGGATAGATCCTTACCCCACCGTCGCAAGTAAAAAACGAACCCCCGGAATCCTTTCTGGGACCCCATTGTATTCCGCGCAATATACCACGGTTCATTTCATAAGTGGCTACATCGGCACAATAATAATGATCCTCGTCATTAAGAGGAGATAGGCCGGTGAGGTCCATCAACTCTGGTGGTATCTGTTGGTTTTGCTGATAAAACCTAGCATCGGCCTCTGCGGGATCAACAGCACCATATGCTTCTACCCATGTCTGATAGAAATCTGAAGTTATCGCTGGACCATCGGTACCATCGGAACTAGGGTATTCCAATCTACCCCAAACGGATCCGGCAATTGACCAATAGGACCATCTACTTTCCTCATTATTCAGAACTCCACGTTGATCCAAGGCAAATATTAGCTCCTGATTACTATTGTTATCATCATTGAACAAGTCAAAATATTCGGGCGACAATGAAAAGTCTCCAGAATTGATAATGTTATTTGTGTACTCAATAACCTTATCCATATCTGCATCCGTAAAATTTGGTGTGCCATAAGGATCCCTGTACACAGCTGCATTTAAGTGAATTCTTGCCAATAATCCCCAGACCGCAGCTTGGGTCATACGTCCAGGTCCCTTATCCCTGTTAATGACATCTACCACGGACAACAATTCATTTTGAATATAATCTATGGCGTCCTGTGTCCGTAGTACTTCCGAAAGTTCATTGGAGGCTTCCTTTTTCAACACCATACCCCAACTATCCAGCATCAACATGTTTAGGTAAGCCCTAAGTGCCTTCATTTCGTACAAGGCACCTGCCGCTTCCGTATTACCTTCATCTGCCAAAGGCGTCAACACTTCAATAGCCGCCAATGTTCTGGAAATATTGGTAGTAAGTTCGTTCCAGCTACTAGAAATCAAATCATTGCTTGGGGTGTAGGTGTGCGAATGTGTGGCTAAAAATTTACCCCCATCAAACCAGTCGGTTCCTCCCCTGTAAGGAAGAATGGCCTCATCCGAAGCAATAAGCTGAAGTCCGTAGTAATTGGTATGTCTCCAAGTCCATGAAACATAGCCATAGGCTGGGGCAATTGCTCCACTGATTACTTCGGCCTGCGCACCCGTTAGGGTTTCATCGAACAATTCCTCTTTTAGGTCCGTACAGTTCCAGTTCAACAAGGAACAGTACACCAATATTGTAATTATGAGTTTATTTTTCATTACTAAGCATTTTTTTTATTAGAATGATACATTTAAGCCAAAAAGCAACGTTCTTGGAGAAGGATATGTAAACCGGTCTATCCCAAAAGTTTGAATCCCGTCTATGGTACTTCCGGTGTTGATCTCGGGATCAAACCCGGAATAATCGGTTACCACAAATAAGTTCTGGCCTGTTAGAGTAAATCTGACATTACTTATCAAATCTCCTAAACCAAGATTTTGAGGATTTAAGTTATACCCTAGGGTAGCATTGTTCAAGCGAAGGAAACTACCATCCTCTAAATAGCGGGTAGACACTTCATTGGAGTTGCTATTGTCCTCGTTAGGGAATTCTACTGCAAAATCTGTGGTGTTCAAATTTCTACTCAACTGTCCTTTTGAAAATAGGGACATAGCCGTGTGGTTATAGATTTTGTTGCCAGAAACCCCATTAAAGTTAAGTCCAAGGTCAAAATCTTTATAATTCAATTTAAAATAGAACGCATAGATGAAATCTGGCAGGGCACTTCCCACCACGATACGGTCATTATCCAAAATTTCCCCATCACCGTTAACATCCCTGTATTGATTTAGGCCATCGGCCCCTATGCCCAAAAACTCTTTCATATAAAAGGCACCTACAGGTTCGTTGTTCAGATAGCCATTAATGGTAGCCCCTGTTTGTCCAGCCCCTTGGGCCGCACCAGTAGTAATCACTTCAAATTGGGAATTCTCAACCTTATTATCCGTAAAACTCATATTACCTCCCAGATTAAAGGTAAAGTCCTCCGCGAGCATTATTCTATAATCCAAGGCCACTTCAACACCTGAATTTATAATTTCCATATCGGGAATATTGGTCCAGATTTTTGGAGTAGGCTGTATTGGATCTATCCTATTGGCCAGCAGTACCACATCACTGGTCACTTTGTGGAAATAATCCAAGGTGCCTGTCAACTTATTGCCGAATAGGCCAAAATCCAGTCCAATGTTGGTCTGTGTAGAAACTTCCCATTTAAGATCGGGATTGGCCGTTCGGGCGGGAACCGTACCAAAAGGATAATCATCTATTGTACTTGCATTTGGATCTAGAGGGTAGGTATCGTTGTCCGCCTTACTGTCTATATAACTTGCCAGACTCACTTTATTATCAATTCCTTCCTGGTTACCAGTTTGTCCCCAACTAGCACGGAGCTTTAAATTATTGACAACATCGCTTTCGGCCAATATATCTTCCTTACTAATATTCCAGCCCAAGGCAACGGATGGAAAATATCCATATTTGTTGTTGGCCCCAAATTTTGAAGAGCCGTCGGCACGCATCGTAGCCGTTAATAGATATTTGTCCGCATACCCATAATTTAGCCTACCAAAGAACGACTGAAGTTCATTCTTGTAGGCATAACTATTTAAGCTTGTAGGGTTCTCTTGGCTACTGATCTGATCCTGAAATTTAGGATCTATATCATTGGTCGCAAAACCTCTGAGATCAAATCGTTTTTGCTGAACATAAATTTCTTGATAGGAGTGTCCCGCTAACAAGGTAAAATTATGAACGTCTTCATTATAGGTGTAGGTCAAAGTATTCTCCACAAGGGAGTTTCTATTGTTGGTATAGTAAGAGCTAAGTGTACCCTCTACCAAACTTTCCAAAATAGGATATGGGTTTGTCTGCACATCCCTATCCGTTGCGGAGTAATCCACCCCGAGATTGGCCCTATAGGTCAACCCTTTAAAAATTTCCAATGAAGGGGCTATGTTTGCCAAGATACGGTTGCTGTTGGAAACATCACTATAAATTTGGTTACGTACAAGAGGATTTAATCTA
Organism: Arenibacter palladensis; assembly: GCF_900129275.1. Taxonomy (GTDB): domain Bacteria; phylum Bacteroidota; class Bacteroidia; order Flavobacteriales; family Flavobacteriaceae; genus Arenibacter; species Arenibacter palladensis. The sequence goes on from NZ_FQUX01000005.1 coordinate 274,604, forward strand.
TCATCGAACAAGGTGGGCTCTCCGTTGGTATATACTGGAATTGTGGGATTTAATTGAAGCATATCTACTGTCATCCCTCCAATATCAGGCCTATCATTCACTGTTCTGGAAGCCGTTAGATTTAAATCAACATTAAATCGCCCGTCCAAGGCCTTTTGGGTAACATTGACCCTCCCGGAGTATCGTTTTAAGGAACTGGTATTAAATATCCCTTTTTGATCATCTACCCCAGTGGAGACGTAATAAGAAAATTTATCCGCTGCCCCTCCGCTCATGGAAAAGTTAACATTCTTGGAAATGGCGGTTCTTGTGAGTTCATCCTGCCAATCCGTATCGGCCCCACCATCCAATAAAACTCCTCCTACAGCAGGCACCTGTTGTTTAAATTCATCGGCGCTGAAGACATCCATTCTATTAGCCAAGGTGGCCATTGCAGTGGAAATGGATAAATTCATCTCAGATTTGCCGTCCCTTCCTTTTTTAGTAGTAATAACTATAACTCCATTGGCGGCACGTGCTCCATAAATAGCAGCTGCGGAAGCATCCTTTAACACATCCATCGAGGCTATATCCTGAGGATTGATAAAGTTTAGGGGATTGGAAGCAACACCGGTACCACTATTGTCTATAACAAAACCATCAATGACAAATAGCGGCGTGGTCCCTGATCGCAGACTCCCCAATCCACGGATAATAATGTTCTGGGATGCGCCTGGCTCCCCACTTACCGAGGTTACATTGACACCCGATACTTTACCTTGCAAAAGTTGACCGGGGTTGGCCACTACTCCTTTATTAAAATCTTCACTTTTGACGGAGGCGATAGATCCGGTTACATCAGATTTCTTTTGAACACCGTAACCTACTACAACTACCTCGTCCAACAAGGATGAGTCTTCCTGCAAGGCCACACTTACATTGGTTTGCCCGTTTAGAGGAATCTCATTGGTAGCATATCCTAAAAAAGACACCGCAAGAACTGCGTTTGCATCCGACACTTGTATGGTAAAATTACCATCAAAGTCTGTCGTTGTTCCATTCTTAGTTCCCTTTTCCAGCACTGTGGCTCCTGGCAAAGGAACATTTTGCTCATCGGACACAGTACCACTAACGGTAGTCTGTGCCCATGATGTCATGGCTGTGCTTATCGCAAAGACAAACATCAAAAATTTCAGTTTCTTCATATTTTTATGGTTTAAATTAGTTTTGTCATAACCAATTTAACACTAAATTAACGATATCGGAATTTTTAGGACTTTAAAAGCAATGCAAAGGTTTGCATTGAAGAAGTAAAGCGGAATTTTCTTACAAACCAATATACCTTAGTCAAAATTCAGTTTCCCTAGCTTAAGACAGCCTACTTTGAATCCACCTCAACTAGTATGAAGTGACCTTATAATAAATGGTTTTTTAAAATAGATTTCGCCACCTAATTTGCCTAGGAAAAAAAATAAAGTGTCCGCTGTCAATGACCTATAATTACGCTGCCGTATAATCAATGTTTGGTTATTCACGGCAAAACTATATAAATGCAAGTACGAAAATGAGGCGTTTTTATGATTTTACCTTGGCTTTACGTTTTAATAACAACGGCCTGGTATTGTTGTACAAACATTTTAAACGAGCAACATATATAGGTATAGGCAAGTCTGAATTTATACAGTAGTAGAAGGCAAACATTTTGAATTTTTACCAGTATTTAGTTCATTCTACAGTATTTACAGTGATGTTTACTAAGGAAACAGATTGGCTGCAATTTATATAAGGTAACTGGTATTCACTTTTCTGTTACGGTAACCCTAACTTAACATTGTAGCACCCTTACCTAGCAATAATGATGAGGTGTAAAGTGGCCCAAGTAAATTTTGCTCGAGCAATAGAGAAATAATTCCATGCAGTATATAGGCCAAAAAATGACTTTAAGGCTAACCGCCAAGTTTTCTAAAAGAATATATACTCCTTTTGAGCCTGTTTAAGGATAAGCCATTAAAAATCGAAAGTATAAAGCACGCCAAGGGTAAGGGTGGACCAAGTAGCACCATCCAACGCTATACCGGTATAGGAAAAATTTACTTCTGTCTGGGCTCCCATTAAGTAGCCTATTGTTGGTCTATAATATAATCCACCGTCATTGCCGTCGTTTATTCCTATAGCCTGACCAACATCTCCCCCAATTGAGAAGGAATTGGATGTCCAAAATCTAACAGAAGCGGCGAGGGGCACAAATTGAATATTAGGCAAATCCTCGGAAAAAAGGTCCCGATCATATTTTTCAGGAAAGCCATTTACGAAACCTACCATTACCCCTAGGTCTATAATTTCACTTAGACCCCAGCGATATCCAAGATCAACTCCTGCAACCAGACTAAGCTCATCTTCAAATTCATCTAATGGCAGCCCGCCATGGATTCCAATTTTCATGCCTTGTTGGCCATATAATCCTATACTTAAAAGAGCAATAACAAAGGTCGCGAGTACTTTTTTCATAAATGTTGGTTTTTATTGGTCGGTTTAAATCTAGAATCTTATCCAAACCTTAGCGAATTTTTGTTGTAAAACGTGCAAAAAAGGTTGTGGGTGTACCAATACTGTTCCACAACCAATTCCACACACATTCAAAAATTCATGTAATACCTAGTACTATCCTTTACCTCTAGTGAATCGGAAGGTATCCTGCCTTACCAATACAGTACCAAAAGACCTTCGACTGAAATAAGCAAAATATGTAAACAACATAGTATAGTATTTATACCTAATAAAGTAAAATATAATCATGTATGGGATAAAAAATATTTATTAGTGTTAAAATCATAAATTTATCATGCATTATGTATAACATAATAATATATAATTTATATATTGCCCAAAATCTAACAGTTATGATAACTCAAATACCTCGTTTTTATGAAGAATCTTAAAAAACCATTGATAACAAATGGACTCCCAACCAGGTCCATTCCAATCAAAAAAACAACCAAATCCCCCTCTTTGGTTTTAACTTTTTTTCTTTTAATGGTCTTTGGGCTTACGTTTGCCCAGCAAAAGGAAATTAATGGAACCATATCCGACGGCAGTGGACAACCTTTACCCGGAGCCAATGTCTTGGTAAAGGGCACCTCAACAGGAACCCAAAGCGACTTTGACGGCAACTATACCATTATGGCGAATACCGGTGATGTTCTGATATTCAGTTATTTGGGATTCACATCCCAATCCATTAACGTAGGCAATCAAATCACCATAAATGTTGCCCTACAGGAAGACGCCGCATTACTGGATGAAGTAGTTGTTACCGGATACGGAACCCAAACAAGGGCTACCCTTACTACCTCTGTCTCCAAATTGGACACCAAGATCCTTGAAAGTTCAACCAGATCCAATGCGGCCACCGCACTTCAGGGTACCATTGCCGGTTTAAGGGTAACCAACACTACTGGACAGCCTGGCGCCACTCCACAAATAGTTTTGCGCGGGGGTACCAATTTTGACGGTACCGGATCTCCATTAATTCTAATAGACGGCATACCAGGAAGTTTTTATGCCTTGAACTCTGACGATATCGAGTCAATCGAAGTCTTAAAAGACGCCGCGGCGACGGCCATTTACGGGGCTAGATCCGCCAATGGCGTTATTTTGGTGACGACCAAATCTGGTAAGCCCGGTAAATCCTCCATCAACTATAAATATAAATATAGTATGAATGAGGAAAGAAATGACCAAAAATATATTGGTGCGGCCGACTTTATAAATTACAACAGGCAATCGATCTCCTGGTTCAGGGAGGCCGTCAACAACCCGGGATCCTTTGGGGCTTTTTTAGATGGAGCCAACGGTATGGGAACAGGCGGCGATGCCATTAGCTCCCCTTTCACCACACAACTCCTAAATGCCGACAACCAATATTTACTAAATCAACCAGGATGGAGCAGTATCCCAGATATTTTGAATCCAAGCCAGGACATTTTGTTTTACGACAATAAGACCGTAGGCGATCGAATTTACCAAAATAGTGCCACCAAGGACCACTACCTTTCCTTTGACGGCGGAAATGAAAAAGGTTCTTACTATTTAGGATTGGGACTTTTGGACAACGATGGCTTAATTCTTGGATCGGGCTTTAAGAGGTACTCAGGAAAATTTACCGGGTCCTATAGAATTACGGACAACCTAAAGGTCAACTCCAATGTTTTATACTCCCATTCCAACCTAAGCTTAAGTCCATTAGGTGGCGATGACACTGTATTCAGAAGATTTCAGAGCCAAGCCCCAACTTCCAGGACCTATGACAACAACCCTGACGGTACCTGGTCCAACATATATGCAGTTGGACAAAACCAGAGTTTCGGTAACCCTTTATACTATCAGGATAAATTTGTTAGAAAAAATTTGGAACAACGCTTATCGGCTTCAGTGGGAATTGACTGGAATATTTTGGATAACCTGATACTCTCCGTAGACGGAAGCCATTTTACCATCAACAATCACAACGAAAGCTTTAATAGGGCCTATAGGGTAGGAAGTACAACCGGCCCTTTAAGAACGGGCAGGGAAGCCTCGGTAAGTCTGGACAGAACCTTGAGAAACCAGCTGACCGGTACTTTAAACTACATCAAGAGTTTAGGCAGCCATAACTTTAATGCCCTGATTGGGGCAGAATATTTCAAGGACAACTACTTTACCACATCTGCTGGAACTAGAAATTCCCCTACAGACCTGATAGAGACCTTGAATGCGGGAGCAGAAGCCAACGGCATACCTTCTAGCTTTGAAACTGAATATGTACTTGCCTCCGCTTTCGGAAGATTACTATATGATTATGACAACAAATACCTATTTGGGTTTACCTTCAGAAATGACGGCTCCTCTAGGCTAGGGAATAACAAGAGCGACTTTTTCCCAGGAGTTTCCTTGGGCTGGAACCTGCACAATGAGAATTTCTTTGCCAATTCCAATATAGGTAATACTATATCTAGGATAAAACCGAGAATGAGCTATGGTGTTAACGGTAATCAGGAAGTATTGAGCAATTATGGTGTATTTGGGGCCTATGGTAGCCAAGGGGTATATAACGGACAAACCGGTTATGCCAATTCGGGATTGCCTACCTTGGATCTACAATGGGAAAAGTCAACCACCCTAAATGCCGGTTTGGACATCTCCTTCTTTAACAACCGACTTTCTTTCATTACAGATGTGTACTCCAGGGACATAAAGGACAAACTAGCCAATCTTACACTACCCTACTATACTGGTTTTAGCAGTATATTGACCAACAATGGAACTATTAGAAACAAAGGTTTTGAACTTCAGGTCAATGGAGATATAATTCAGAACCAAAACCTTACTTGGAATGTTGGCGCCACTATCACTTCCAATAAAAATTACGTAGAGAAACTTCCGGAAAATGCGAACGACCTTAACAGACAGGACGGACAGTTGATCTGGAATGCCAGTACAGGGGAAGAAGAATGGGTTGGAGGCCTACAGGAAGGCCAGCGTGTTGGCAACGACCTGGTTATTGCCTATGAGCAAGAAGGTATCTATGCAAGTCAGGCCGAAGCCGATGCAGACAGTAATATTCAGGACGATTTCTTGCCGGGCGATAAAAATACACACTTTGCAGGGGATGTAAAATGGAAAGACCAAAACGGCGATGGAATCATCAACAGCTTGGACAGAAAAGTTATTGGTCGTACCACCCCAGATTTCTTGGGAGGTTTAACCACTAGCTTAAGGTACAAAAACTTTAACCTGTTCGTAAAGACCGATTTTGCCACTGGCCATTTGGTGTGGAACCATATCCGGAACAAAGGTTACGGGCAAACCCAGGGTAATTTAAATCAGCCCACAGAAGTATTGGATTCATGGACACCCACCAACACGGATACCGACTGGCCACGTTTTGTTTTTGTAAATGGGACCAAGAATGTGTGGAGAGGGAATGAAGGAGCAAACTCAGGGGATAGTTCCAGCCTTGTAAATGCAGGTAACAGCCAATTTTGGGAAAAAGGGGATTATTTGGCCCTAAGGGAAGTAACCTTCAGTTATGACGTACCCTCAGAATATTTCAATGATGTAATTAAAAGATTGAACATTTTTGTTACGGGAAGTAACCTACATTACTTCAAAAGTTTTACTGGGGAAACACCAGAATTGGGCGGTGTGCAATACGGAGCATTTCCTGTTCCAAAGACCCTTACCATTGGATTAAACCTAACTTTTTAAAATTACTACGATGAAGAAATATTTTTCTATACTATTAATAGCCTTTACATTGGGTGCTTGTGAAAGCGAGTTGGAACTCACCAGCCCAAGTGAATTGACCACAGCCGGCTTTTGGGATACAGAAGAAGGAGCTAGAACCGCCCATACGGGCCTATATGCCAATTTAAGATCTTCTGCGGATGATTTATGGCTGTTGGGTGAAATACGAAGTGATATCTGGGGAGGCCGCACCTTCGAATCCCCAAGTAACGAGTCCTTGATAAGATCGGACATCACTGTTGCTACGGCTCCCTTTGGTGGCTGGGCAGGTCTATATACCAGAATACACCGTATAAACGATTTTCTGGCCAATGCTCCTGGCGTTAGCTTTGTAAACGAGGAAGACAAAAGCCATCTCTTGGCACAGGCCTATGGCCTGAGGGCACTTTATTATTACACGCTCTTAAAGACCTGGGGAGGGGTGCCTATAATTTTGGAACCCATTGCCGATGTAGACCCTGCAAGCCTAAGCAAAGCCAGATCATCCAAAGAAGAGGTTATGGCCCAGATCAAAGCCGATATAGAAACATCCTTGAGCACCTTTGGGTCAGCCAACAATTTCTGGGAAGGCAATAGAAACTTCTGGTCCAAAGCGGCGACTTTAGCACTTAAGGGCGATGTATATATTTGGTCCGGTAATCTAATGGGAGGTGGCGCTTCAGACTTTGAGGCAGCAAAAACAGCCTTACAACAGGTTGCTTCCTTCGGGCTAGCCTTGGAGCCGAATATCTCCGATTTATGGGGTGTTGGGAATGAAGGAAATAGCGAGTTTATTTTTGCCATACAGTACAAGCAGGATGAAGCTTCCAACTTTTACAATAGCCTTACAGGAAGAAGTACGGAAATTAACCCAACTTTTAACGATAATGGTAGTTCTATGGGCGATTTTGTTATCGCCGGAGCCAACAGATATGGACAATCGGAAAAAACAATACTGTTGTTGGACGATAATGAAGACAGTCGTAAGGATGCAACTTTTATTAGATTGTATGTGGATGATAATGGTGGACTTGGATATCCAACCTATAATGAAACGGCCTACTTCGGTTCCGTATTCAATAAATTTTTAGGACAGGTTGTTGGGTCCGAGCGTATTTTTGAAAATGATGTTCCAGTGTATAGATATGCGGACGTAATCCTTTTATTGGCAGAAGCCAAAAACCTATTGGGCGAGGATCCTTCAGGAGAAATCAACCAAATCCGGGAAAGGGCATATGGAGACAATTATGTGCCTCTTATCCACGCTTACACCAACGCGTCACCAACAGAAAATACCAATGCCATCTTGGATGAGCGTTATAAGGAATTTATAGGCGAAGGGAAAAGATGGTGGGACCTAAGAAGAGCTGGTGACAGCTTTGTATTCGACAATGTGAGCTTCTTAAACCCAGGCGACGAGTTTAAATTGGTATTGCCCATTACAACTGATATGATCGGCAGAAACCCTTTGCTGGAACAAACACCAGGATATAAATAAAATATTGAGTTAGTTTAAATTGAGTTGTTTTCTGAAAAAAGGGTTCCATTTCTTTTGGAACCCTTTTTAAGCTTCATCCACAAAATCGGGATAATAAAATCAGGACTACCGATATTCACAATACGAATTATTGTGATCTGACTAAATTATTTTGGGAGAATGAAATCTTTATACGTAATTGTATTTTGTAATACATAATAAAAGTAAATATATGAACGGATTGATCGCCGCAACTTATGCGCCAATGCATAATGATTCTTCAATAAATTTGGGAATAATCTCCAAATACGGCCAATTTTTAAAAAACAATAAGGTGAAGGGTGCCTTTGTAAACGGATCAACTGGCGATTTTGTTTCCTTGACTACGGAAGAAAGAAAGGAGATTATCACTGAATGGTCAAAAAACAAACCAAACGACTTTTTTCTGGTAAACCATGTAGGGCACAACAGTTTAAAAGAAGCCAAAGACCTAGCGACACATTCTGCCGATAAGGTGGATGCCATAGCTGCTTTGGCCCCCTATTATTTTAGACTTAGCTCGTTAAAAAGTTTGCTGGAGTACTGCAAGGAAATTGCAGGCTGCGCACCGGACCTCCCTTTCTATTACTACCACATTCCGGTATTGACCGGCGCCAATTTTCTAATGCACGAATTTTTGGAATTGGCCTCCAAGGAAATACCCAACTTTGCTGGCATAAAGTTTACCAACAATAACCTAATAGACTATAAATATTGTAAGGATTTCAACAATGGCGCTTACAATATATTGTTCGGTTTTGATGAGATCTTATTAGCGAGCCTTCCTCTGGGAGCAGAGGGCTGGGTAGGTAGTACCTATAACCATTTAGCACCCTTATATCTATCGATCATAGAGGCATTCCACAACAACGACCATAAATTGGCAGCAGCACTTCAGGAAAAATCCATGAAATTCGTGGATATTCTAAATGCTAAAGGGGGCTTTAACGGGGCGGCGAAATCCTTTATGAGGGTATTGGGTGTGGATTGTGGCCCAAGTAGATTCCCTCATGTAACCCTTTCACCAAAGGAACTGGAAGAGTCTAAGACAACACTGGAAGCATTAGGGATTATGGACCATACCAGCCGTTGATTGGATTTTAATTAATAGCACTAAAAACATTCTAATAAGAATTAATGAAACCACAAAGTAGACTATACAAAGATGCTTTATTGAACACTATCATCCCGTTTTGGGAGAAGCATTCATTGGACCTTGAAAATGGAGGTTACTTTACCTGCTTGGATAGGGAAGGTAAAGTTTACGAAACCGATAAATTTATGTGGCTGCAAGGAAGACAGGCGTGGATGTTCTCTACTTTGTACAATCAGGTGGAACAAAAGGAAAATTGGTTAAAAATAGCCAAAAGTGGGGTCGATTTTATTAGGGACAAGGGAATGGATGCCCAAGGCAATGTATATTTTTCCTTAACCGCGGACGGACAACCATTGGTACAACCCTATAACATTTTTTCGGACTGTTTTGCCGCCATGGCTTTTGCCCAATATGGTATAGCGGCACAAGATCAGAAATACAAAGAACTTGCCAAAAAAACGTATTTAAACATTCTTAAGAAGAAGGATAACCCTAAGGGCATATACGAAAAAGGAACCTCCGCTAGACCGTTAAAAAGTTTTGCCCTGCCCATGATCTTGTCCAATTTGGTTTTGGAGCTGGAAGACATATTGGAACCCACTGAAGTGGAGCGGACCATAGATTTTTCGGTTCAAGAGGTTATGGAAGTTTTTTTGGATAAAAAATCAGGTTTAATCTATGAATTCGTAAAGCCCGATGGCAGCCTGGAAGACAGCTTTAACGGCCGTTTGCTAAATCCAGGTCATGGCATAGAAGCCATGTGGTTTATGATCGATATTGCCGTGAGAAGAAATGAGCAGGAGTTAGTAGATAAGGCTACTGCGACCATCATCAAAATTTTGGAATACAGCTGGGACGAAGAATTTGGCGGAATATTTTATTTTATGGATTCCAAGGGTCACCCACCCCAACAATTGGAATGGGACCAAAAATTATGGTGGGTGCATTTGGAAACTTTGGTAGCCCTTACCAAGGCCTATGAACAAACTCAAAACCCGGAAATTTACCAATGGTACACAAAAGTACACGACTATAGTTGGAATCATTTTTCAGACCAGGAACACGGGGAGTGGTTTGGGTATTTAAACCGAAGGGGAGAAGTGTTATTAAACCTCAAAGGTGGTAAATGGAAAGGATGTTTCCATGTGCCAAGAGCTATGCTCCAATGCTGGAAAACTTTTGACAGAATGGAGAATAAGAAAATAATAAAATAGAAATTATCATAAATTTACTAGACATGAAAAATACACTCATACTACTATTGTTCGTCGCCTTCGGCTGTAGTGCCCAACAAGAAACTTTTAAGATCGCCGATGGGGTAATAAACCATCAGGATCTGTTCAACACCTCCATGAATCCGGACGTATCCTGCTATCGCATCCCAGCCTTGGCCACCGCACCAAATGGGGATATTATTGCTGCCATAGATGAAAGGGTTCCTTCCTGTGGCGACCTAAAATGGAGTAAGGATATTAATATTGTGATAAGACGAAGCAGCGATAATGGCAAAACATGGTCTGCAATAGAGAAAATAGTAGATTTTCCACTAGGAAAATCGGCTTCCGATCCCTCTATGATAGTGGATGCCGTTACCAACGAAATTTTCCTGTTCTACAATTATATGGATTTGGATAATGAAAAGGACGTTTACTATTTACATGTTGTGAAAAGTGCAGATAACGGCAAGAACTGGAGCCAACCGGAAGATATTACTCCCCAAATTGCAAAGCAGGAATGGCATAGCGATTTTAAATTTATCACCTCTGGCCGTGGTATTCAGACCCGATCTGGCACACTCCTACACTGTATGGTAAATCTTAATAGTGGGTTGCATGTTTTTGGTAGCAAGGACCATGGAAAATCCTGGTTCTTTATAGATACTCCTGTGAGTCCAGCTGACGAATCCAAAATTGTAGAGCTGGCCAATGGGGATTGGATGATCAATGCCAGGGCGAATAAAGAGGGAAAAAGATATGTACATATTTCCAGTGATGAGGGAAAAAGTTGGGAAACCCGACCCGAACCTAGCTTGATAGATCCAGGATGTAATGCCAGTATTGTCCGATATACCTCTATTGAAGATGGCTATAAGAAAAACAGGTTGTTGTTCTCCAATGCTAAAAGTGAAAAAGGTCGAGTTAACATGACGGTTAGAATAAGTTATGATGAAGGCGAAACCTGGTCAGAGGGAAAAACAATTTATAAGGGAGAATCGGCTTACTCATCCATGACCATCATGGAGAACGGGGATATAGGTTTGTTTTTTGAACAGGATGATTACCAGAAAAACCCTTTCGTAAGCTTTTCGCTAAAATGGCTGACAGACGGTAAAGACAAATACAGAAAACCGAAAAATAAAAAGAAATAGATAATTAATAGTAACAAAATATTTACAAGGCCATTCCGACAATTTCATTAGATCTAAATAAATTGACATATCAAAAAATATTGGATATATTTATAACAGTTTGCCCACCAAATTAGAGTTGTGGCAATTTATTGGTTGCAAATAGAAATTAATAAACTGTACTATGTCCATTATAAAAGATTTAGCCGATTATGACCATCCTGTTTCGGACATGTTCCAACTGCCAAAATCGGCTGCGGAATGGGAGCAATACAAACTATCCGATGAACAGCTGGCCCACTTTAAGGAATTTGGGTATGTATCCGGCATAAAGCTTTTGGAAGATTGGCAGGTAGATTTGTTAAATCAGGAATTGGCGGAAATAATGGACCCGAATCATCCTGGCCATCATTTGTTCTACGAATTTCATAGTAACGAGTCCCAAGACCCAAATTCGGTTTTGTTCCATTCCCTGGGTCATTGGCGCATTGCCCCGGGCTTACATGATGTTCTATGGAACCCTGCCTTTATAATGGCAGCCCATCAATTACTGGATAACAAATCCGTTAGGTTTTGGCACGACCAATTATTTTGTAAACCGGCTCTTCATGGTGGTGTAGTAGCTTGGCATCAGGACTACTCCTATTGGACCAGGACAATAGCCATGCAACATCTTACCTGTTGGACAGGATTGGATGATGCCAATACAGAAAACGGTTGTCTCCATTATATCCCTAAAAGCCATAAATGGGGTCTTTTGGATGCCCCTTCCCTTGCCGGTGATATGGATGGACTCATGAAATATCTTAGCGAGGATCAAAAAAAAGAGTTTAAGCCCACTCCCATTGAACTCAAAAAGGGGTTCGCCACCTTTCATCATCCACTAATGGTACATGGTTCTTACGAAAATAAATCGGAAAGAAGCAGAAGGGCATTTGTCCTTAATGTATTTGCCGATGGCACAGTAAGCAATACGGACGATGAGCTCTTGGCCGGAGTTCCAAAAGTTCCAAAAGGTAATAAGATGGACGGAAAATTTTTCCCTTTGCTTTATTCCTCTTAAAACAACTAAGCTAAGGGTAGTACTACTTTTTACCGTTTTTTAGGGCATGATCAAAATGAGGTTCCAAGTGTCGGCGCATGGCACTCCTATAAGTTTCTGGGGTACCTACCCTTAAATTGTCCATTAACATTCTATGGGTAACAAATTGTCCTGAAGAATATTGGTAATCTGTTTTGTTTTTCTTGGACTCCTCTAAATACACATACTCGAAAACCGGTAATAAAAGGCTTTGAAACCTTTGTACAGTGGCATTGTTGGACATTTGATAAAGCTTGCCATGAAATGCGATTTCCCGGTCCAAAGAAAAGCGATCCTTTTCATAACTTGTTTCCTCTTCCAAAGTCACAATTCGCTCCAATTCATCCATGTCCTTTTGTGTTTTGTGCTCAAAGAGAAAATCCGCAATTCCCATTTCCATAATAAGGCGGAGTTCAAATAAATTCCTTAAAGTATCATCCCCAAGTAAAGTGGGGTCAAGGATACGTTCAAAATTATTTATGATATCGGGCTGGGTCAATATCATACCCCGATGTTTTTTGGAGTCAACAATCCCAAGTGTCCTTAAACGTAACAAAGCTTCCCGAACCACTGTTCTACTTACTCCAAAAGCTTCGGAAAATTCCAATTCCTTTGGAATAGCATCTCCCGGCTTTAAATTGTTTTCCTTAAAAAACTTTAAAATTCTAATTTCAGCCTTATCTACCAAAGACAGGTTTTCCAAAGGTTCTATTTTATTTAATGTACTCATTCTTTACGAAAATTAGAATTGCGATATAACCCTTGTTTAATTTAAAGGCGGAGGATTAATTTTTGCGTAATTTATAACAAAATTACAACTATTTCTCCTTTATTGTGTAATAATTGTTTTATGTACTACATATTGTTATAAAAAATCAAGTATATTTCAAGTTTTAATGGTAAAACATGTCTTTAATTACCTAAAAGGACATCAACAACATAAATATGAAGAGAAACCCTAGACCGTATGTATTGGCAGAAACCAATTGGAAAACAGTAAGAGAGCAGAATTATACTGTAGCAGTATTACCCTGGGGTGCCACTGAGGCACACAATTACCACTTGCCCTACGGCACCGATAACATTTTAGCCGAAAGCGCTGCCATGGCTTCGGCTAAAAAGGCCTGGTCACAAGGCGCCAAAATCATTGTTCTACCCACTATCCCTTTTGGTGTAAATACCGGACAAATGGATGTTGACCTATGTTTAAACATGAACCCAAGTACACAAATGGCCGTACTAAAAGATTTGGTGCAGGTTCTGGAAGCCAATAATATTTACAAATTGGTCATTGTAAACGGACATGGAGGTAATCATTTCAAACAAATTATCAGGGAACTGAGCATAATATATCCCGCTGTATTCGTATGCGCCCTGAATTGGTGGCAGGCTGCCAAGGCCTCTGACTTTTTTCATGAACCGGGGGATCATGCCGGGGAATTGGAAACTGCCGTTGTCATGCATTTAACCCCTAATTGGGTATTGCCCTTGGATGAAGCTGGCGATGGGGAAGCCAAAACTTTTAAAATAAAAGGACTTAAGGAGGGATGGGTTTCCGCTCAGCGTAAATGGACAGCCGTAACCAAAGATACCGGCGTAGGAAATCCAAAAATGGCCAATGCGGAAAATGGAGCTAGCTTCCATAAGGCGGTGACAGCTGCCATTGCAGAATTTTTAATGGAACTTCATCGGACAGATGTTGATGATATGTACGAGTAAATTTATTTATCCAACACTAGCAAATAGACCATAAGGTATTAAAATATAAAATGTACTTAATATGTCATACATAATACTATTATTTTAAGTATATTGCTCAATCAAGATAATTTTATCTAATATGGGGATATTTCAAAAGATTACTATTTTAATACTAGTGCTAGTAAGCACTTTACCCGTTTTTGGTCAAGATAGCCTAAAACTATCAATACTCAATTATCCAAATCTCCCGGCCGATCAAGGTCAGCAACAGGCCTTGGGCTTCGCAGGTATGTTGGGAGGTGTACATGAAGGTGTCATCATCGCTGCGGGAGGGGCCAACTTTCCCGATGCACTGCCATGGGAAGGAGGTCAAAAAAAATGGAGCAATTCTATCTATATACTCAAAGACAATACATGGAAATTATCAAACACTTCCCTACCGTTCCCATTGGCATACGGGGCATCCCTAAATCTACCCGATGGAATTCTCTGTATTGGCGGCAACAATAATGAAAAAACCAGTGATGCTGTTTTTCTTTTAAGCTACAACAAACATACGTTGGACATATCCATAATTAACTACCCTGCCTTACCAGAACCTTTGTCCAACACTGCAGCCGTTATCAACGGAGACTATATCTATGTTATTGGAGGCATAAATAACGGCAGAAGCACCAACTCCTTTTACCGACTAAATCTAATAACCAAAACTTCCTGGGAACGACTTCCAGATTTCCCAGGTCCTCCCAGAGCCCTTCACACCGCAGTAGTTCAGGAGTCCACTGAAGCAAAAAAGATATTTGTTATTGGTGGGAGGAATGAAGTTAAGGGCAAACCATCGGAAGCTCTAAGAACCTATTTATCCTATAATCTTAAAAACAACACTTGGGAAGAGGAAGGTGAAGTTATAATAGACCAAAATCCCATTGTATTGATGGGTGCTTCAGCCGAAGCGATGGGATCTATGCATATAATGATTTACGGGGGCTCTGATGAAATACTTTTCAATAAACTGGAAAAATATAGCTTACAAATTTCCCAAGAGACCAATGATTCATTACGGCAAAATTTAATGCAATCAAGAAATAAAATTCTAAATGCCCATCCCGGCTTTAGTAAAAACATATTGGCCTACAATACCATTACGAAAAAGTGGTTCATTCATGATAGTCTGGACACTAAAATACCGGTTACGGCATTGTACTATCGTAATCAGGACAATTTTGTAATCGTTTCTGGTGAAATTTCTCCGGGTATACGAACGCCTAAAGTCCAAGCGTTCCAAATTGCTGAAGCCGCACATCCCTTTGGGCTTTTAAATTATGGGGTATTGGCGGCATATCTATGCATATCCGTCCTTATAGGCCTATATTTTTCAAGAAAACAACGCTCTACTGAAGACTACTTTACCGGAGGTGGGCGTATACCCTGGTGGGCTTCGGGCCTTAGTGTTTTTGGTACCTTGTTGAGTGCAATAACCTTTATGGCCATTCCGGCCAAAGCTTTTATTACAGATTGGTCCTATTTTATGCTAAATATGACCGCCATTCTGATTACCCCTGTTATCGCCTATATATTTATTCCATATTTTGCCAAACTTCGTATATCCACAGCTTACGAGTTTCTGGAGAATAGATTTAATTATACGGCCAGGGCATTAGGTAGTCTGTCCTTTATTTTGTTTCAATTAGGGAGAATAGGTATAGTCCTGTTGCTTCCCTCATTAGCGGTATCCATAGTTACGGGAATACCAGTTGAGGCCTGTATATTATTAATGGGTATACTTTGTATAATATATACCGCTTTTGGAGGTATCGAGGCAGTAATCTGGACCGATGTAATGCAGGTAATAGTTTTAATGGGGGGCAGTGTTTTGGCAATTATCTGGATTATGCTGCATACAGAAGCCAATTTCGGTGAAATGATAGATTATGCTTCGGAAAGCAATAAGTTCAACATTATGAACATGGAACTCAATTTTACCGACTCCACTTTTTGGGTAGTATTTATTGGAGGATTGGCTTCTGCTTTGGTCACCCAAGGTACGGACCAAACGATTGTTCAGCGATATTTAACCAGTAGAAATATCAAGGATTCACAGAAAACAGTTTACACCAACGCCATTATGACCCTACCGGCAACCATAATATTCTTCGGTATTGGAACCTTGCTATTTATATTCTATTCGGAGATGCCCGATCGCTTATCCCCATCCATTACCAACAACGACTCCATTTTTCCGTGGTACATTGTTAAAGAACTTCCAATAGGGGTCTCCGGACTGCTTGTGGCAGGAATTTTTTCAGCGGCAATGTCCAGCATCAGTAGTAGCCTAAATTCCGTTTCCACTGCATTCTGCAGTGACTTTTACCAGCACTTCCGTCCTGAAATAGCAGATTTGCGCCTTTTACGAATTGCAAGGTTGGCTACCATAACCACAGGAATTTTAGGGGTGTTGTTTGCATTGTGGATGGCGAGTTCCAACATAAAATCCTTATGGGATGAATTTTACAGGTACCTAGGTCTTTTTACAGGTGGCCTTGGAGGAATGTTCCTTTTGGGCATGTTGACAAAAAAAGCAAATGCCAAAGGCACGCTGATCGGATTTGTGTTCAGTGGGGCCTTAATATACTATGTTAGTAACTATACCACTATAAACTTTTTAATGTACGCCTTTTTTGGATTGGTATCCTGTTTTGTTTTTGGATATGTATTTAGTCTGATTTTTAAGAACAAAAAACAGAATGGACCCCAAATCTAAAGCTTATTAGCTTGCCAATACCTATATTTTTGCTAATTCAATTTGGACGATGAGGTAAGCCATGAACCAAGGCCAACCTATTTGGAAGCGTATTCCAATTCCGGCATAAAGGGGTCGTTTTCCCTTTTCAGTTTCCATCGTCTATGGCTCCACAACCACAACTCAGGGGCACTAATAATGGCCTGTTCCAATTGTTGGGCATATTTTTCCAATATCTCAAAATTGTCCCTTATTTGGGGGTGATCTTCAATGATTCGAAACTCCAATTCGTAATAACCTCTCCTGAGTTTTTTGAAAAATGGAAATAAGACTACCTGATCTGTCTTCTTGGCTATCTTATCGGCACCTATAAAAAAAGCGGTTTCCTGATTTAGAAAATTATACCAGTATTTGGAACTCTTTTTAGTTGGACTTTGGTCGCCGATCATGCAATTTAAGGTAAGTATTTTCCTTTGATGATTATCTATTATGGTCCTAAATCCCTTGTCCGATTCCACACAATTTACACCAAAACGTTCCCGCATATTTTTGAACAACTCATCAAAATACTTGTTTTTAATAGGCTTGTAAAATGTATTGGAACTATAGGG
This sequence comes from Arenibacter palladensis, assembly GCF_900129275.1. Classification (GTDB taxonomy): domain Bacteria; phylum Bacteroidota; class Bacteroidia; order Flavobacteriales; family Flavobacteriaceae; genus Arenibacter; species Arenibacter palladensis. The sequence continues at coordinate 291,939 of NZ_FQUX01000005.1, forward strand.
AAACATTAAAGGCAAAAAAACCAACCACTCCCAATTGCCTTGATGCCCTGTGTACATGAGAATACTTCGTTGGTCATTTACATACTCTTGGATCAACTCCGGATTCTTGATCAGCAAGCGTTTTTTAATTTCCTTCTCCCCTATCGTCAACCTTTTAAACGATTCCAAAACAATATCACAGAAATGTCTATAAAAATCTTTGGCAATCTGCCCAATCTCCTCTTCACTCTTGGAGGGAAATGAGTTTCTAAGGTTATTGAACACCACCTTTTTCCGATACCCCACTAACCGGTATACCAAAAAATACATCATATCCGAGAGAACATAAAGCACCCCCATTGGTAATATGGAAACCGTATAAAATGGCAGAAATTTTAATTTTGATAGGTACTTCATCCCAATCAGTCTTATGTTCCCCAAATAAATCCGCATCAATTATGATTCAATGCAATGGCAATATGCAAAAATAAAAATACTTCTCCCTAATCATAAAAAATGTAACGGTAAGAATTTGTTAATATATTTAAAATATCAAATAATTTATTGATTTTAAGTTAATTAACTACAAATTTCGATAAGTAAGGTAACATAAATGCTTATATACATCCTTAAAAATGACCAATATCATTTACCTAGGTTTTTCAATTTCCTAACTTTAAGGTTGTAGGTATAAAAATTGCAATAACCGACCATTATTTATCCATTACCTGCATTTGGTACTTCCAAATAAGTCAATAAATATTGGGAGATCCTATACCTCAAGGTTCATGTATTATATATAAAACACAAAATTATGAGTGCTGCAATTAATAAAAAAAGAATGATGGAGTGGTTGGATCCAAGTGAAATGCACGAGGCCAGCCTGCAATGGATGTCCGAATTAAAATTCATAAGGGACGAACAGCTGTTCTTGAACGATTTGGTAAAATCATACACTTTACAATTAACAGATTCGACCGTGTTCAACGAAAGTAAGGAAATCATAGGTGCCATAACAAATGCCGAAAAGGAAATAATTGTGCTTATGAAAAAAGTACAGGCCCATGAGAACCAATTGGAAATTATGTTAGATGAAATAGACCAATTGAAAATGGAAAAAGCCTATACCGAAACCCATTGGGAACTAAATTCAGAAATATCCCAATATACCCTTCACTATAGGGAACTTAAATCGCGCCTTTTTAAACTGGTATCCAAGGTGATGAAAAAGGACAAAGGAAATAGGTTGCTGAACTGAGTTCCGATCGAACATAAAGCGCCAATTATTTTTGTTATCCCATAGTCTGGCTATTATAGCTTGGGTCTTATTTTCGTTTGACTCAATGACTATCCTTCCCACCATTCCCAAACTTTGTTAAAACCCCCGTAATAGTAAGTTTTAACAAAGTTTGGGAGTGTTTTGCAATTTATTTAAGAAGTTTTGGAGCAACCTTTGTAGAGATAAAATATCTAAGTAAAAAAATCGTTGATAGTTAATCTAATTGTTAGATAAATTGAAATCATTATATGTCATGGAAATAGTAGCCCCAATCGTAAAGCTTATAGACAATAACCCCTTCATCTCTATTGTGTTTTGTCTACTTATAGCCTTAGCGCTAATTACCTACAAAATAGTTAAAAGAAGGACCTATTAAATTACTAAAGGGGAAGAATGCTTTATGCACTTCCCCTTTCTATAACAAAATATTTTTACAACGCTAAAAAGTCCCCCTTAACCCAATAGTGCCAGGTCCAACTTGAAGTTTCCAGCTAATCCTATCCTTGGAAAATTCCTTAGGATACCTCTCCTTCTCCAGATACCTATCAATAGAATCGACCACCACAACACTTACTGCTATACTCAGCGCTACATCGGTCAACCAATGTGCTCCGCTCCATAGTCTGCTTACCGGGGAAAGCAGCCCCAAAGTATAAAATCCGCCTTTGGCCCAAGGATTTTCAAACTGTTTACCAATGGCATAGAAGGTAGTGAATGCCAATATGGTGTGGCCGGACGGAAAACTGTGATAGGCAGCCTCCTTACTAAATGGTTCAAAACTTGCTTTTCCTACATTGGCAATGGGCCTGGCCCTCCCCACTAAAGTTTTACTCACGGTCTGTATCAATCCGACCGTAGTGGCCGATGAAATTAAGAGCACCCCTGTTTTTCTCCAATCTTCATTCTTCGTTAAAAGACCTATTAAATACACTCCCCCGTTTATGGAATAGTTGTACAATGGTTTTCCGAGATAATAGCCCGTTTCCTTAAGCACTCCTGGCACGTCCTCTTCCTGACCCTGAAACCAATTGGAACTTTCCTCGTCAAAAGTAAATAAGGCGACTGTACCCAATACTATGCCGCCTGCCGTTAAAAAATCCTTTTTCCCCCAATGAAATGGTCTGGAGTAAGCATATTTTAATCCCCCAAAGGCACTTGCCCCATCATATCCCAACGTTTGCCATGTTGTTAGCGTGTCCTTAACACGGGATTGCCCCTCCAATTTAGGAATACACAAGAATAGGACTAAACAAAAACCAATTACTTTCACTTTTACCGCCATCAGAACTCGATCTTAACCTTAGCCAAAAATAACCAATTATGGTTTTATTTGTAAACATTATCGTATTCCAGTATATAAAAGGCAAATAATAGCGGAAACTGCCACCCTTAAAGGTTCATACAGGCAAATTAAACATTCAGCCCCTCATCATTACTTATCCAAACATTATTCGTTGGGCGGTCAATTCATATAAAACCACATTTAAACTTCTTTGAAACGAAAAAACGACCCCACCAAAGCTGCAGGACAGGTATTCAATCCCTATTACAAAAAACAATTAGCGCATACCTTGGATAGAAGAATCTTTGATCCACTTTCGTTGGAAGCAATATGCAATTAATGCACAGTGACCTTATATACTCAAAAACCAATACGTTATAAATTTATTCCAGTTCCCTGAAGAGAACTATCGTGATCCCAAGTAATCAACCAAGGGTCACGGGTTTTAATTTGAAAGTCCTTCATTTTTTTGATCATTTCATCCATGACTCCCTTATAGTTTGGGTCGTTGGCCAAATTCAACATTTCATCTGGATCTTTTTCCAGATCGAATAATTCAAATTCAGGGCGAAATAGGTAATCCTGAACCTTTCTTTTTCCGTAAAACTCCTTGTTGTTACGATATACTTCCTGCCAGGTAGATGCTGCCCATAAGTCCGAGGCAAAGGGATATTCCGATCGCCATGCTATGTTTCTTATAAACTTGTAATTTTTGTCGCGCACCACACGCATGGGGTAATACATAGTGATTTCATGAAAGGTATGGGAGGCATATATTTGATCCCAACCTTCAGGTTCCTTTACGTTCAATACATCTTTAAAAGAACGTCCATGAAAGGATTTTTCCTTTATATCCACTTTCGCCATATCCAAGATAGTGGGAGTCAAATCTACCCAAGAAATCATAGCATCCGAAGTGGTATTCTTCAATTTAGAATTAGGGTCCTTAATAATACAGGGCAGTTTCATCCCAGGCTCATAAAGGGTGGTCTTTGCCCCCGGAAAAGCCATTCCGTTGTCGGATATATAAATAACAATAGTGTTGTCTGCCTTGCCCGACTCCTTGAGCATCTGCATCAATTTACCAAAACCTTGATCTATCCTAGAGACACTTTGATAGTATTGCGCAATTTCTTCCCTGCTTTCCTTGGTATCAGGCAAAAAATCCGGAACCACAACCTCTTCGGGCTTATAAGTTATAGTTTCTACACCGGCATACCCTTCCACCTTATTTCCGAAACTGTTCGGCGCGTCCCACTGTCCAGGATTGGTCGAGGCTGCACGATGCGGGTCATCTGTACAGAAATAAAGAAATAATGGCTTTTCCGAATTCAATACACCCTTACATTGCTCGGCCATTTCCACGGTGTTTCTTGGGTTGGCCTTTAACTCCTCTTGAAAATGGTATACCGATTCGGGAGCCACGTGGTACTTGCCTATCCTAGCTGTGGCATAACCCTCTTTCTCCAATAATACCGGTAAGGATTTTACTTTATCGTAGGTACTAAAATGGTGGTAATCATGCACATGACCATAAGAACCTGTGGCATGACCGAATAGCCCGGTAAGAATAACCGATCTACTGGCTGCACAACTCGCTGTAGTACAATAGGCATTGTTGAAACGCACGCCTTCCCTAGCCAATTGATCCAGGTTGGGCGTCTTAATTACATTATTTCCATAAGCACCCAAAGCATCTGTTCCGTGGTCATCGGCAACAAAAAGTATTATATTGGGCCTGGTTGTAGAAATCGGTTTAGACTGTACTTCTTCTTTTTTATCTGCACAACCAAGAAGCAAACACCCTATAATGGTAATACCTAAAACTAGTAGCCTTAAATTCATTGGATATATTTGTTTATAAAAATTCAACATAATATTATTCTAGGCCAAGGAAAAGCAACCAGAGAACATATTTGATTCTAATTTTTCATTATTCTGCAGCCATTAACAAAAGTCTATTTCAACTCCAAGTCTTCTATTTCCCCTGTACCTATGCCCCGAATCTTTTCGAAATCCGCAACTAATTCCTGAAGTTTTTCCGGATTGGATTTTGCCAAGTTCTCTTTTTGACTAGGGTCTTTTTCTAAATCATACAGCTGATATTTTTCTGAATTTCCAATTTCTATATTGACCGACTTAATAACCGCAGGTCCCTTATAAGGTGGAATCATAGCCCAATTTCCTTTTCTGAAGGCCGTTCTTGAGGTAGCTTCCAACACCAATTGATCCCTCCCGTTATTGGATTTGCCTAAAAATTCATCCAAAAGGTTCTCACTATCCTCCCCTGTTTTATCACTTCCAACCAAAGCGGCCATTGAAGTGAGCAAGTCCACTTGGCACACCATGGCATTGGATTTTCCCGGAGCAATGGTGCCTTTCCAATAGGTAATAAAGGGAACTTTGGTACCTGCCTCGAACAAGCTGTACTTACCTCCCCTTAATATTCCTGCCGGGGTATGGTTGCCCAATTTCTCTACGGCCTCGTCATAGTAGCCATCATTTACCACCGGGCCGTTATCACTAGAGAAGACGATCAATGTATTCTCCAATATTCCCTCCTCTTCCAAGGTTTTCATAAACTCTCCTATCATCCAATCGGCCTCCAGAATAACGTCTCCCCTAGGACCCATACCCGATTTCCCTACAAAACGCGGATGGGGGGTACGGGGAACATGCGGCTGCTGAAGGGCGTAATAAAGGAAAAATGGTCCGTCTTTATGCTCCTTTACATACTGTTGGGCCTTGGCCAAAAAATGGTCCGCCATATCCACATCGCTCCATTTGGCAGCCTCCCCGCCTTTCATAAAGCCTATTCGCGGTACTCCATTCACTATACTGTTGTTGTGCCCATGATGCCATTTCATGGTAGTCAGTTCCGGGTTGTCCAATCCTGTAGGCTCACCCTCAAAATTCTCTTTATAACTAACTTCTATGGGGTCGTTGGGATCCAATCCGTCTACATAACCGTCGGCAATATATACCGTTGGCACCCTATCCTGTGTTGCGGCTAGAATATAGGAATAATCGAAACCAACTTCGTTGGGACCAGGCGATACCCGTTCGTTCCAGTTTACCATGCCACTACCAAGTCCCAAGTGCCATTTCCCCACAATACCGGTGGCATAGCCTTTCTCCTGCAGCATTTTGGGAACCGTAATTTGGGTCGTATCAATAATCAAGGGAGCAGTTCCCGGTAATATTTTGGCGTCCTTATTGCGCCAGGGATACCTACCGGTTAATATGGCATACCTACTTGGGGTACAGGTGGCAGAGGTGGCATAGCCATTGGTAAACTGCACTCCTCCCTTTGCCAGGGCATCCATATTTGGAGTGCTGATCTCGGTGGCACCATAGGCGCTCATATCCCCATAGCCAAGATCATCCATATAAATAAATACAATGTTGGGTTTTTTAGAACTTTCCACAACAGCAACCTCTTTTTCTGCCTTGGATTTACATCCTAGCATAAGCAAAACAACCAGCGCGGATTGGAACAAACTCTTTTTGATAATCTTCATATTCTATTTAATTAATTTACTGATTTTGATTTTAGCAGCCTGTAAGATACTACCCTTTTGTTTTTGGCTGGCATTTAACACATGTTTTGTATTTGTTCTAGACCTCCATGACCTCCTTGGGGTCCGTACTTATATCGACCGATTTAATGATCTTTTCATTTTGCCCTTCCCCTATCACCAAAGTGTACTTGGCCAAAGAGTAAACGGGAGGAATATATTCGTTGCCCTTAACCCTTAGGGATTTCACCATTTCATTGGTCTCCTCATTAATAATCTTTACAACTTGGTTGGATTTTTTTAATTGTAATTTCGGCAGGTAGCCAAATGCCCTTCTACCATCATTATCAGCTTGGTCGATGGTCAGTGGCCAACCGGGGTAAGTGTTTTCTTCGGATTCCGCCCCAAGGTCCGCCAAAAACCGGATCGCTTCCATTTTTATGGTCCTAGCTCCGGTATCAAAAGTAACTATCCCATAACCGGATGCCTTTTTCTGAGCCTTTAGATATCTGTTTTTCTCAAGGTCAAAGTCATCAGTCGGATTCCCAACGGCATAGATATAATTAATATTTCCAAACCCATCGCGATAACAGCCCGTATTGGGCAAGCCATGTGCTGGTCTATCCGTAAAAGGCACATTGACCGAATCTGGTTGTCCCCATCTTGGGTAACCCGTTGAAATTGCCGGGGTACAGAAGGTCCAGCCTCCATCCCGTACTTCATCCACGCTATATTGTACCATAAAGGGCAAATGTTGATCCCCGTTTATATGAAAAACAGAAGCTTTTCTTATGGTCCGTATTACCTCATCCCGTTTAGATTTGGGCCAACCTCCCGAGTCCAAATCGCCAAACAAGAATTGCTTTTTGGGACCGTGATGGGTACCTACATTGGAAAACAAAGTCTGACTTAACAGCACCTTCATATTTGCTCCCTCCCAATCACCGACCCAGCCATTCAAAAACTCCATTTGACGATTTCCAAAGAAATCCAGGTCATTGGAATCAAGTTCTTCCGGTTTGGCCGGAGCCGTAAGATGATCTATCCTACCTTCCCCACTACGGAGCATCTCCGGACCAGATTTAAACAATCTATCACTTACAATAGCGAAACTAACCTTACCGTAAACCATTTGGGTAAACCAATTCGTGATTCCTGATGGTAAGGGCGATGGATCATAAGGATCTGGAAGGTGACCACATTGGGTGCGGTAAACAACATTGACCATTTTTGGAGTCTGGACAAGTCCTCCATGGGCATCGGTTACTTTTTTCCATTTCTCAAATGAAATGCCTTCCCCTCCTTCTCCCCAAAGATTGCCTTGATAAACATCGTGGTCATCGGGCGTGCAAATTGTAGGCCGATCGCGCATAATATTTCCAAAAGCCCAACCGAACATATACCATTTTCCCAAATAATTTAAAATGGCACTATCCTCAGGCTCTCTTTTAATAGGGTATCCTCCATTGCCCTCGTATAACTGATCTCCGGAGAAATACAGCATATCCGGGTTGGATTTTTCAAGATTCTCCACCAAGGGACGATATGGATATCCCGCCCATTCCTGGCAGGTTAATCCACCAAATCGCAGTGGCCGGTCATTTGGTTCTTGTCTTATAGCACCTGTATAATAATGCTTTTCCTTGTCTATGGAATATACCAAACGATAAGGTGTATCTTGGGCTGAATCCCAATTTTCTATTGAAAAAATTATACTATAGGATACGGGATCAATTTCTCCTTTTTCTTCCTTGACCCATTTACCCTTCCTAAAAAATTGTAGCTCCACCTTTTGTGAATCCTTGTTACCTACAGGAGGGAGCTGTGCCGTTAATTTAAGTTTTCCCATAGAAAGCGTGTACATGGCCCAAAGGATAGGCCCAAAACTGTTGTCGGGAACATATTCCACCTTTGTACCATCAAGGGAAATTGACCGAGACCAAAAGGTACTCCCCTCCTTTTCGTTTAGGTTCTGTTCCAAAGCCACCAGACCTTCAATTTCACCAGCATGATGATAGGTTAATTCCGTTTTTCGATCCTCCTTATCCACAGCGATCAACTTACATTCGTAATCTCCATTTTTTGGGAACCCCACAAATTCCAAAGTAAAATCGTTAAAATCAAAATTTTGGGGAAGCTGAGCTTCTTTGTCGGCTACAAACAATTTACCTTCCAGGGAAATACCAGTAGATAATCCTTCACCAAAATAACAGGCTGCCTTTACACTATTGGGATCTGTAGTATCCTTTATTCCGATAGAAAAACCGACACTCCCTTTGTCATTATTATTTTTTAACAGCCCAATTCTACTTTTAATGCGAAAATCTCCCTTGTCCTTTTTTAGCACATAGGTAAGTAGATGTAAGCGGGCATTCCGCATAGTCCCTTTAAACTCCAGTCTCTTATTTCCTATTTCCCAATCTTCCATGGGAATACTCCAAAAATCCTTTCCAATCCAAACCCTGTCATTTAAACTTTCAAAATTAAAGTCGATGGATTTTCTGGAACTACTGTTTAGTGCCTTGTCCAACACTCCACTTTGGGCGAAAATATTGGAGAAAGGGTTGGCAATTATTGGAATTGCCAACCCTACTTTTTGAATAAAATTTCTTCTCTTTAAAACCATTATAGCAATAGGATTAATTCCCTAATTTGGGATTTACGTTGACTTCAGACTCTGGAATTGGCCATACATCGTCCACACCTTCCCTGAAATCTTTAGTGGTCACATACCACCTAAATTGTGGGTCTATTTTCTTTGAGGTTGTTGGATAAAGGGTGGAATTCGGGAATGGTGCCCCCCAAAAATCCCCTACTAACACTTCATCACCAATCCCCCATCTAAAGATATCCCATAATCTTTGACCTTCCAAGGCCAACTCAATTCTTCTTTCATTTCTTAAAATAGGTCTTAGTGTAGCGGCATTGGTTTCCGTTATAGGTGGCAAGCCTACTGAGGCCCTACCCCTAACGGCATTGATGGTCTCGTCCAGTAATTGTTGGGTAATGGCATTCCCAGCCTCGAGCTCGGCCTCCAAATAACTCAACAATACTTCCGCGTATCTGATGATTGGAATATTGCCACCATAGTCCGTCCTTAAGTTACCACTAAAGGATTCATCAAAAAACTTGCGCAGACCGTAACCTGTTCTGGTTGCCTGCTTGGAATAGGTTAATTGATCTACAGATCCGGAAGAGTCTGGATGACAATCATAGATCCTACCGGCGAATGTGGCACCATCCCATATAAGGTTATATCTAAACCTGGGGTCTCTATTGGCCCCCATGTCAGCATAGTCGAATTTTGGATCATCATAGGACAATGGAGTTCCATCGTCAAAACCATAGGCATCCGCTAGACTTCCTAAAGGGTTTACGATATGCCACCCTGAGGCAACTGCTGGATAGGCGTGCTGAGGCAGTGCATTTCCTGCCTGCCCTCCAAAATACTGGGCACTAAAAATATTCTCGCTACTGTTCTCGTTGGACGGAATAAATAGGGATTTATAATCTGGATCGATAATATTATCGCCCATATCTATAATCTGCTTGTAGACCGCCGAAGCCCCTGAGAAATTCTTCTCCCCAAGATACAACCTTCCCAGAAAAGCAAGTGCCGCTTGTTTACTTGCTCTACCGGCTTCCCCTGCTTTCAGTTCCCCGAATGTCGGAAGCGCTGCGGTAGCTGCCTTAAGCTCATTCTCTACAAAGGTCACCAATTCCGTTTTTGAGGCCTTATCCACGTTGTTGGCCTCATCTGGCGTCAAGGTAGAGGTTACCAAAGGAGCACTGCCCCAAAACTGTGAAAGGTAAAAATACTGTGTGGCCCTTAGAAACTGAACTTCGGCCTTCATTCTATCTATTTTGGCCTGTTCCATATCCACCTTGTCAATATTTTCCAGGAAATCGTTGCAAATAGCGATCCTCTTGTACGAGCCTTGCCAATATCCGTTTATAACATTGTTATTTGGCAAGAGCGTTCCGTTGGTCAAACGATTCTGGGTTGAGTTATCCCCTCTACGGTCATAGGCATTGTCCGTGGCAAATTCCATAAATACGATACCGCAATAGGTCCACCAATCCGAAGGCACCACTTGTGTACTATATTCCACAGAACCTCTATATGCACCCGTCAAGGCAATGTTGGCGTTGGACTCCGAAGTCCAGAAATTATCAGCCGCAAAAGCATTACTGGGAAATTGTTCCAGTTCCTTATCACAGGAGACCATTGTTCCCATTGAAAGGATGCCCAGTAAAAGCAATTTTAGGGACCTAGAATTATATGACTCTTTTTTATATATTTTAATCATGATCTTAGAATTTTAGATTTAAACCAAAAGTGTATGTGGTTAATATAGGGTAATATGCTCCACCCCCAATTATTTCTGGATCCCAACCCTTTCTATAGGAATTAAAGGAATGCAGATTCTCTGCCCCTAAATAGAACCTTAGACTATCTACCCCAATAACATCGGTCAACGCATTTGGGAAATTATATCCCAATTGAATATTCTTTACACGCAAATATCCTGAATCAATTACCCAGTAATCCGAGGTCTCCGTATTTGCAGATCCACTGTTGGTCAACACTTCCAGCCTAGGATAATCGGGGTAACGTACAGGGTTGTTGGGATCGAACCTACCGTCCATTTGCCAAGTTTGAATATTCCCTAGATTAAAGAAAGCATAACCCGCATAACCTGTCAATTGGCCCTTTACCTCTGCCGTTCCCTGAAGTAAAACCGATAGGTCGAAATTCTTATAATTAAAACCAAGATTGGCGCCAAAAGTATATTTAGGGATACGACTTCCAAGATAGGTACGGTCATATGTTGGATCTACCTTACCATCGGGCACACCATCTGGCCCGCTAATATCCTTATATCTAAAATCACCTGCCTGGGCGGTTGGATTCACCGCTGACATATCTGGCCAGCTGTCTACCTCCCCATCGTTTAAAAATACCCCATCGGCTTTATAGCCGTAGTACATTTGCATAGGATAGCCTATAAACAAGTCGGAACCATTACCTACAAAACCATTGGGCTGTTCTACATTACCAAGGCCCAAGGTGATAACCTCGTTGTTAATAATGGAAAAATTGGCATTGATCGAATATCCGAAATCCCCGGCATTCCCACGATGGCCTAGGTCAAATTCCCATCCAGTATTTTTCACCTCTCCGGTATTGGTTTCACTGATGCCTACCCCAAGTACGGAAGAAACACTTGCAGATGGTTTAAAAAGTACATCTGTGGTATTTCTGTTAAAATAGGTCAGGTTAAAGTTTAACTTACCGTCAAAAAAACCGGTTTCCAAACCTATATCCGTAGTTTCAGTGGATTCCCATTTAATATTGGCATCCTTGTAATTGGCATATGCCGCACCCGTGGCGAGTCCGCCCCCCAAGGAGTAATCCCTTCCCGAGGCCAAAACCGTTTGATAAGGGTAATTACCTATATTTTGGTTCCCCAATATACCCCAAGATGCCTTTAATTTTAAATTGGATACCCATGATACTTCCTCCATGAAGGATTCTTGGGAAATACGCCAGCCCACCGCCGCAGAAGGGAAGAAGGCATACTTGTTATTTTCTGGAAAACGTGAGGAACCATCATAGCGCATAGTGGCCTCAAATAGATATTTTTGGTTTATGCTGTATTTTAATCGAGAAAAGAAAGACTGTAATGCCCATTCTGCATCATAACCCCCAGACTGCTGATTTTCGGCACTACCAAGATCCATAACGGTATAATCATTACTCGCAAAATCCTGACGATATCCATTAAACAAGGAAAGCTCTTCATTTTCAAAAGAATATCCAGCCAATAAACTAAAATCGTGGGAGCCAAATTCCTTGGAATATTCCCCGGTAAATTGCATGGTCTTAAAAATGGTTTTGTCGCTTTGCTGATTAAGGTAAGACTGACCTAAAAAAACATCTTCGTTAAGTCTTTGCGACGCCAAGTAAGATCGTTGCTCGTAAAGCGTAAAATTATATCCTCCAATTGCAGAAAAAACCAGATCTTCATTAGGTTTCCAATCCAATTTCACATTAACTCCAGCCTTTGTTGTGGGATTGGTCAAATAAGACTTGGAATCTAACCATGCCACAGGTGTTCCGCCACTTTCAGGTCCTATTCCATAATTGCCTTGGGAATCAACTCCTAAAAAAGTTGCTGGGTAGCGCACCGCATTCTGAACAAGTTGATCTAGAAATCCACCTCCTTTATTTGCAGTGGCCTGGGGTTCTTTTCGCTCTTCCAAGGAGCCAAAAAACCTTGAGTTCAATTCAAACTTTTTCCCCAATTTATTTTGAAGGTTCATCCTAAAATTATAGCGGTTAAAACTGTTTTTAGGCACAATCCCCTGCTGGTCCAAAATACCGGCAGACACGTAGTATTTATTATTTTCATCCCCGCCATTTACGGTAAGGGTGTGGGAGGTCTGTATTCCATTTCTAGAAAAAAGATCTTCCAAAAATCTTGTATTTGGATAATTATCAAGGTCGTTTTGTGCCCTGTATTTTTCAATGTCCTCTGCACTGAAACTATTACTTCCAGACGCTATATTGTACATTTCAGCATACTCCCAAGAGTTGGCGAATTCAGGAAGCTCTGTAGCTTCATTAAAGCCTACATAACTATTATAGCTAACGGAAAACTTTTTATTACTGCCACTTTTTGTAGTTATTAATATTACCCCATTGGCAGATCTGGCGCCATAAATGGCCGCCGAGGAAGCATCTTTAAGTACGGATATGGATTCAATATCATCTGGATTTATATCATTTAAAGTACCAGCTATACCATCTATCAAAACAAGGGCATTGGGAGTGGCACCGAAGGAACCTACCCCTCTTACACTAATATCCCCTCCACTCTGACCTGGCCTACCTGTTCTTTGGATGACCGTAACTCCCGGCATTTGCCCAGTTATGGCTTGGGAAGCCTGTGTTACAGGCCTATTCTCTATATCCTTGGAAGAAACTTGCGATATGGAGCCAATTACATTGACTCTCTTTTGGACACCATAACCAACAACCACCACTTCATCCAAGCCAGCGGCACTTTCCTGTAGTGTAATGTTAAGGCTGGTTTGCCCATCTACAGGCACTTCAATAGTGGAAAAACCAATATAGGAAACTACCAATGTGGCGTTGGCAGCTGCTACCTCAATGGAAAAATTACCATCAAAATCGGCAGTAACCCCATTAGTGGTTCCTTTTTCCACAATATTGGCCCCAGGTAGAGGTGTTCCTTCATTGTCCACAACTGTACCGGAAATAGTGGGCTGCTGCAATCCTATATCAGGGCCGCTACTTTGATCTACTATTTCTTTTTTGACTCCTGGTTTTAAAGCTATTTGTTTATCCAAAACCTTAAAAACAATATTGGTTCCTTGAAATATCTTCTCCAAGATCTTGGAAACAGTTTCTCTTTTTGCCTTAATTGAAACCGTCCTTTGGAGGTCCACCTCTTTGGTGTCCATAAAGAATTTGAATTCCGTTAAAGTTTCAATTTCATTAAGTACCTCATGCACCTTAACATTATTAAGGTTCAGGTCTATTTTGGTATTTTGCGAGTAGGTACTTGCATTTACCTGAAATAGGGCAGCCAATAATAAAAGTGTAGTTAATTTCATTTTTAAATCGAATCGCCATGGGCAACCATTACGATTCCGTGGTTTGTTAAATTTTTTCATAATTTAGTAATACGTTTGGTGGTTAATAAAAATTCTTAATCACTTTAATCCGCCAGAAAATGTCGCAAGCATTTTCTGGTTTTTTTGTAAAGTAAATGCTACCTAGTCTTTAAAAATCAGTTCATATTGGTTTAGTTTGAGTTAGTTAATTATTATTTCATTTTTGTCTATAGTATATTCAATTGAATATATTTCATTTAAGGTCCGCAATACCTGTTCAATACTTTCTATATCGAAAACTGCATTGTAGGTCCTCTCTTCCAGTATTTTATTATTGTTTTTAATTGAGACGTTATATTTTCTTTCCAGTTTTTTTCTAATGATTTTAAAGGGGGCATTTCTAAAGATCATCCTTCCTTCTATCCAGCTGGTATATTCATTTGTATCTACTTTAGACATGGTCGTTTCTTTGGAATCAGGGTTCCACTCCCCTTTATAACCCGGTTCCAATAGAAATGCCGTTGAAGCATTGTATGTGTCATCCTTATCGTGCAGTGCAACAGATCCTTCTACAAGAACAGTATTGATGTTCCTGTCTTCAGGATAGGAGGATACATTGAATTTTGTTCCCAAAACCCTGACATTTAAATCATTTACATTTACTACAAAAGGATGGTTTGCATTTTTGATAACATCAAAAAAGGCTTCCCCTTTTAGGAATACCTCTCTTTGGGTACCTTCAATAAATTTTACCGGATATTTAATGGAGCTCCCTGCGTTTAGATGAATGGTTGTGCCATCGGACAGAACCAACTTAAAGGTTTTTCCATAAGGAATGGTCAATTCGTTATATATAGGTTTTGAAGAATCAAGGTCACTTGTAACACTGTTATAATTCAGAACATTTCCTTTCTGTATTCCAACAAGCTTTCCTTTTTTGTCAACAATGGTACTTTCTCCATCTTCGGTTATAATCTGGATATTTCCATTGCCCAATTCCAATGTAATGGCATTTTTATCAATGGACGGCAGATTGGAATTTGATTTTTGTTGTGTAAAAAAATACCCTATGCCTATAAGAAATACTAGAATTGCGGCATACATCATGAATCCTGAAAACCCAGGCTTCGGCTTGTTGTCTAGTTTAGACTCCAATTCCCGCCATGCCAACTGGTTATCTTCATCGCTTTTGGCGCCCATGGCCCAAGCCTTTTTAAATTGAATAAAGACTCTTTTATTCTCTGGGGAAGCATCTATCCATTGAAAGATTCGTTCAACCTCCTCTTCCGTGGCTTTTCCCAAAAGATACTTTGAAATTAAATGGTGATCCATTAACTGGAATTTATCGTTCCAACTTAGTACACCTTAGAAGTCCTTTACCCTACATTGATTTATGATTTTTTCTGCTAAAACTGCAAAAAACAATAAATAAATATATTTAATATGTAATGGGAGAGTCTTAATTTAAGGAATTTGGTTGCTCGCGTAATATTAGCCTCTACAGCCTTGAGGGTAATACCTAGCTCATCCGCAATCTCTTTGTTCTTTTTATTTTCAAACCGCTTTTTTACAAATACCAACTTACATTTGTCCGGTAATTCCTCTATAGACTTTTCAATAAGACTTTGTAATTCCGAAAAGGTAACGGAATCAAAATTTAAGGAGTTCAATATTTCCGTATTCAGGCTTATCTCCCTTTCGTGCAATTTTTTGGATTCATATTTCCGAACAACCTTGTTATGCCTTATTAAGTTTAGGCAATCGGTTTTTACCGAGGTATAAAGAAAGGATGGGATTCCATTTATCTTTTGGACCTTTTCCCTATTCTCCCATAGTTTTATGAAAGCGTCCTGGGCAATACTCCTTGCTTTGTCCTGATCTCCTATAAATTGAATACCAAACCCAACAATACTGTCGTAATATTTTTTAAAATAGTACTCGAAAGCGCGCCGATCTCCCTCCTTAAATCGAAGGAAGCGAAAATCTGCCAAACTTAACTGAGCCTGCTCCATCTTAAATTAATAATTACACAAAATTAAACGTGTGAATCTGTCAATATAGCAGCTAAATATACAAATTTTTGTTAAATGTAAAATATACGTATAAAATATTTTTATTTAACAATTGAATATCAAGTGATGCCGACAGATCCTATTGCCAATTTTAAAATGGAATCCTCATCTTTAATTGGAAGGAGTTCTATCTAGAATTTTAAACAAACTGGTTGCGAAATGCTTACCTGATTTCCGGTATATTTAAGAAGTCCGGTCTGCCTATCTACCTTAAAAACAGTAATGTTATCCGATTTCTGGTTGGCTACCAAAAGAAAATTGCCATCTGGCGATAAGGCAAAATTACGTGGCCAATCCCCTTGCACAGGTTCTATGGTGAGAAGTTTTAGATCTCCGCTTTCGGATACCGAATAAACAGCTATACTATTGTGCCCCCTGTTGGAAGCATATAGGAATTTGCCATCCTTGCTAATATGAATATCGGCACAGGCATTTGGTTCTTGATAATCATCTGGCAGGGTACTCTTTTTATCGATTTTAGTAAATACGCCGTTCTCTTCATCCACAGTGGCCGACACAACGGTACTGGACAGTTCATTTATAATAAATACCTTATTTTCAGTAGGATGAAATACGAGGTGTCTTGGCCCGTCCCCGGGATCCAGCTGTAAAGCCACTTGCGCTTTCCCCAATTTATTCTCCGAATTTATTGGATAGGTCAAAATCTGGTCAATACCCAAATCTACGGCATATAAGAATTTTCCGTTTTGGGAAAATTGTACACAGTGTGCGTGGGCCGAATTTTGGTTAGGATGCGGACCGCTTCCGGTATGTTGTATCCCTTGGGGGTCATCTATCATACCCCCATTTTCATCCAAGGGATATAGAACAATACTTCCGGAACTATAATTAGCGGCCGCAAGAAGATGCTCCTCTGGACTTACCCCAACATAGCAGGCTCCATCCCCCATACTGGAAAGGTTGGACACTTTGTCCAGGGCAGTTTTATCTTTGTTCCATTGAAATGCCGATACACTCCCCGGTTTGGTGCCATTGGAAGAATAGACCCTATTCCCATCTTTTGAAAGATAAAGATAACCTGGCTTGTTCTCTATAGCCACACGGTGGCTATTGGACAGTTCCCCAGTTTCAGGGTTAAAATGGACTTGATAAATTCCTTGATCATCCCCTTCGGCAAAAGTACCTACCAAAAGCTCTACTACTTTTTCATTATTCGTCTGCCGATTTTCAGATAAAACTTCAGAAGAGGAATTCTTTTTTACTTCAGTTTTGCAGCCTACCAAAATTGACATTGCCAACAGAAGCACTGTATATTCAAAATTCATTTTAAATTGGAATCTTCCCATAACAATTTTTTTCATTTTATTGAATTTTAAATATAGTAATACCTACCTATCTAAAAAAGAGTTGGTCCTTTTTATTTCATAAAGTGGCATTTCGCAAACAAAAGCCCCAATAGTTCCTTAAAAAACAGGCTAATTGTAGTATCTTGTATAACCTGAACGATGCGGAATGAGAAAAAAGTTGCTTTATATAACCATAGCCCTTTGGGGTCTGTTCTCCTATGCGCAACTTGAATGCCCTGAAATGGTAAGTCCGGAAAACGGTGCCACCAATATTCCGGCTGCAACCCGTATTTCATGGACGGAAACTGCATTGGCCTCAGGCTACCTTTTAACTTTGGGTACTTCCCCCACCTCAGACGACATCCTTAGCAAAACGATCTATATGGTAAATTACAGTGAGGAAATTTCTTTCCCAATCAATTCTACCATCTATGTAACCATTATCCCATTCAACGATAAGGAAATAGCCAGCGGTTGCCCAAAATGGTCCTTTAGCACCATACAGGAATGTGGACACTATATCAATTCCATACCGGATATTACCGTTTGCTACAGTGAAAATGGTGAAACTGGGGGCATTGGTACAGATTTTACTAATATAGAGCAGGAACTTATAGGAGGGCAACAAGACCTATTGGTCAGCTATTATGATGAGGATGGCAATGAATTGGACCTATACCAATTAAACCCCAGTCCAAATTCCAATCAGTTTTACATCCGGGCTAGGGCAACGGATGAATTAGGTTGTTTTAAGGAGACCTCATTTAATCTTCTATTGGCAAACCCTCCAGAGGTAGATTTCTTGGAAGACGTGCTAGTCTGTAATGCCTATACACTACCCCAACTTAGTGCCAATAATGATTATTATACGGGTACCAACGGTACTGGCAACAAACTCCAAGCTGGTGATATAATTACCAAGAACCAACTCCTTTATATCCTGGGTGGTAGCAGCCTGTGCCAAGAAGAAAGTAGTTTCAGGATTACCTTAGATCCCAACATATGTAAAAACCAAGAAAATATCGGATTGTATCCTAAGTTCTTTACTCCTAACGGGGATGGCATAAATGATTTTTGGCAGTTGGATAGGGTTAAGCTTCCCGTAAACCCAAAATCACAGGTACGCATCTTTAACCGATATGGAAAATTAGTGCACCAACTGACATTGGAAAGTCCAGGCTGGGACGGGAACTATGCCGGTTCACCACTACCGGCTTCGGATTACTGGTTTGTGGTACAATTGGAGAATAATACCAATTTAAGCGGACACTTTACTTTGAAGAGGTAAACAGCCTAATCTTTATTGGTAGATGGACCAACCTTGACTCCCTTTGAATCCAATCTAGCCGTCTATAACAATGCTGCTTTAATTTTTGTAAAATGCTTTGCAAGCCCTTCAAAATCACCTTCTTGAATCAGCTTTTTATTAAATAGCGAGCTGCCCATTCCAACGCCCACAGCACCCGCCTCAAAAAAAGATTTGATATTTTCCAAAGAAACTCCGCCAGTGGGCAAAAGCTTTATGTTGTTAAGCGGAGCCGCAATGTCCTTAATAAATTGAACCCCCAGCTGGGTGGCCGGGAATATTTTTACGGCTGATGCCCCTAAACTCCATGCCTTATATATTTCCGTTGGGGAGTATGCTCCCGGAAAAATAGGTATCCCTTGTGCTACTGCCGTTTTAATAACGACCTCATCAATGATGGGGGTAACTATAAACTGGGCTCCCGCAGCAACGGCCTTTTCATAATCTTCCATATTGCAGACCGTACCGGCACCCACATTAAGTTCTTGAAATTCGCTCCGCAGCATGGTTATCATTTGGCCAGCTCCCGGAGTGTTCATGGTTATCTCTATGGTATGAAAGCCCGCCCCCAAATACGCCTTGGCAATATCCAGCATTACGTCCATGGACACCCCCCTTACTATACCCACAATAGGTGCCTTATTATAGAGCTCCCAAGAAAATGCTTCTTTATTTGACATGTGTTTCCAAAATTTTACGCTGCCCTACCAGTAGGGCCGTTTCTATAATTTGTGGCTCAAAACAAACGATTCTAGTCTCGTCCAGAAACGATTTCAAAGCCAATTGGTACAATTCGTTTTGTATTCCCGTTACCGCAAGGTACACCGTTTCACTTCTACCTTTCAAATGGGACAACTCCGCGCCTATCAACATCCCGGAAAGGAAATAATAGTTTTCGACGTTGGAGGATTTATGTATCAAACTATTGGCTCTAATGGAAAAAAGAGATGCCATCTGTTGGTTGTCAACTCCTTTTTGTACCCCTTTCAAAAAGACATCCTTATATAAAGGGCTCCATGGCGATTCCTCCACGGAAGCCGACAAAATACTGTGCTTGCCTATAACCTCAAATAATTCCCCGGTCATATAGGTGGTAAAATCCATAAACCGCCCATCATTGAATTGGATGTGTTTGCTGTGTGTTCCGGGCAACAAAAGAATTCCCTTTCCACTCTTTGGCAGATAATCCGAAAGCCCAATAGCCTGGATTTCTTCCCCCCGCATTACATCATTATTGGTCCTTGCCCCAGAAACTAAAAGAAGGTTCAAATCATGGCCCATAGCTATCAAATTGCTTATTAGACCTTCTCCTGTAAAGGAAATAGGGAATTTACAATAATCCAATTCCCGCATGCCAATGGAAGAAGACAACATGCCCGAAGCCACCAGAAAATCCTTTCCAGCTTCCTGTACACCCAACTTTTCCAATTGGGCCAACAAATAATCGGCAAAAAAGGCCTGCTGGGATAGTTTCTTTTGCTGTTTGTATGAATGATAACTTTTTTTAATCCCCATATCGGTCCTAACTTCCGATAAGATCTTCAAGGAATGCGTTTCCACCAAACGGAGCCTAAAATTGGACGTGCCCCAATCACAACTAATAAATTTTTCGGGTAGCCCCATATTTATCATCAAGCTTTGCTTGCTCTTTTTTTTATTCCGGTTATCGCAACCTGCAATGACCCATCAACTCTCTTCAATATCATCTATCCCTATTCTTTGAAGGGCAAATAAATATCCAACAGAAACTAGGGGTTGTTCTAAAGATGCCATTATTCCCGAAAAATACGTTATTTTTTTTCATCGCTAAAACATATATCGGTAGCCTAGCAAGTATTGGCACAATTTCCATGTTTACTTTTTGTTGCCCGGATGGCTTCACTTTATATTTCTACTGCTATAGTTCAAATCCTTGAAATATAGACAAGTAAGACCATTTACCTAAAAAATCGTCGATAAAATATGGGGATTGGTATATGGAATCCGCGTTTCAATCTATTTCATTTAATTCCAGGAGCCCTTAGTGGGATATTTATCATGAATTTCCATTTGAAAGGTTAAGATCCATGAAAAAATATATCATATTAACAATTCTTTTTGCAATACAGTTTGCGCAAGGCCAAACACCGATTGATTCTGTTCAGAAAATTTGGACATTGGAAGCGTGCATTGACTACGCTTTGGAGAACAACATAAGTGTAAAACAAGCCGAATTGTCCAAGAACATTACGGAAGCCAGCTATCTGGCAACAAAGTCTTTAAGATTGCCCAATTTAAGTGGAAATGCCTCCCAGAATTTCACGAACGGGAATTCCATAGACCCTATTACGAGCGATTTTGTTTCCCAACAAATCAATTCCACTAGTCTTGGATTAAACTCCCAGTTAACTCTTTTCCAGGGGAACCAGATCAACAATCAGATAAAACAGGGAAAGCTGCTTATTGATCAATATTCCCTTTATGAAGAAGAGGCCAAGAACAATATAACTTTGAGCATTACAGAAAGTTATATTCAATTGCTATATGCCAAAGAGAATATATTGATCGCCGAAAATAACCTTGAGGTATCACAAAAGGAAGAAGAGAGGGCCAAGGCCAGATTGGATGCCGGTTCCATCGCCATAAAGGAATATACCGATGCCCAGTCCCAAACCGCTACAAACCGGTACCTTCTTATAAATGTAAAAAACGATTATGCCCTACAGCTATTAAATTTAAAACAACAATTGGAATTGCCTCCCAACACCAATTTTGAGATTGAGGATGCAGATGAAATTATCTTGGACATTGTACCGGACCTAAATGAAGTCTATTCCGAAGCCTTGGAAAATCTTCCGGAAATAAATGCCGGAAAGATTAATGTTTCACTTTCCGAAAAAGACTTGGACATTGCCAAAGGAGGCTACCTACCCACCCTCTCATTAACGGGGAGCCTAGGTTCTGGATACACCTCCACCCAGGATTATAATTTCACCGATCAATTGGACCTGAATTTCAACCAAAGATTGGGTTTATCCTTAAACGTACCCATTTTTAATAGGAACAAGACCAAATCTGAGGTGCAAACGGCAAAAATCAATATTGACAAAGCCAAATTGGAACTGGCCCAGGAAGAAAAAGACCTATACAAAAAAATAGAAACAGCCTGGCAGAATGCCATTACCTCCCAAAGTGAAATGGAAGCGGCAGATATCGCCAGAAATGCGGCAAAAGAATCCTTTAGGCTGGCACAAAAACAATATGAATTGGGTGCCCTGAGCACTACGGACCTCATCCTAAGCCAGAACACCTATACCAATACGGAACAGAATTATATCCAGGCCAAATACCTTAGCCTGCTATACAACCAATTACTACAATTTTATCAGGGAAACGACATTAAAATCTAATCTAATGAAAAATAAAAAAAGAATCATAATAGGCAGCCTTGCATCAGTAATACTAGCTATTGTAGCATACAGCTTTATAAAAGAAGATAACAGTGCTGTAATAGAAGCCAAGACCATAGCGGCCAAAAAAGGTGACGTTACCACCATGGTAACGGCTACAGGTACCGTAGAACCCATTACCCAAGTGGAAGTAGGAACACAAGTCTCGGGTGTAGTGGAAAAAATATATGTGGATTACAACAGTGTGGTCACCGAAGGACAGCTCATTGCCGAATTGGATAAAACAAACCTTAGGGCGGCACTTACACAGGCACAGGCAGCTTATGACAACGCAGTGAGCCAAAGGAACTACATGCGGACCATCTACGACCGACAAAAAACACTTTATGACAATCAGGTGATCAGTAAGTCGGATTTTGATGATTCCCAATACAATTTTGAAACGGCAAAAGGCACGGTGACCCAACGCTTATCCGACCTGGAAAAGGCCAGAACAAATCTTAGCTATGCCGATATTTATTCGCCCATAGATGGTGTGGTACTTTCCAGGGCTATAGACGAAGGACAAACGGTGGCCGCGAGCTTTAGCACCCCAACCCTATTTACCATTGCCCAGGATTTAAGGGAAATGCAGGTGGAGGCAGATGTTGATGAGGCCGATATAGGAGGAGTCAAGGACGGCCAAAGGGTAACTTTTACCGTGGATGCTTATCTAGGGGAAACTTTTGAAGGAACGGTAACCCAGATACGTTTGGATCCAACAGTAACTTCAAACGTAGTTACCTACACGGTAGTCATAAAAGCTGATAATCCGGATCTAAAACTAAAACCAGGTCTTACAGCCACCATTTCCATATATACTTTGGAGTTGAAGGACGTCTTGACCGCCGAAGCCAAAGCCATTAATTTTAAACCTACGCCACCAGTGATGATGGCCTACAACGAACAACAAAATTTAAGCGTTGACCCCCCAAAAGGACAGCCAAGACCAGAAGGTGAAAATAAAGGACAAGCTAGGCCCGAGGATGAAAATAGCAGTATGGTTTGGGTACTTGGAGAAAATGGGGCCATTTCACCTAAAAAAGTCACTTTGGGAGCCAGTGATGGGGTAAACGTACAGATATTAAGTGGCATTAAAGAGGGAGATCAATTGGTATACAGTTTAAAATCTGAAAGCAACCAAGAACTTTCAGGGCCCGAAGGTGCTAACGAAAGTCCGTTTATGCCACAAAGACCAGGAGGAAATAAAAAAAAGTAAACGGCCATGAGTAAAGAGATTATCAAATTAGAAGATCTTAGAAGGGAGTTCACCATGGGCAACGAAACCGTCCATGCGCTAAAGGGCATTTCATTTTCCATCAATGAAGGTGAATTTGTTACCATAATGGGATCCAGCGGTTCCGGCAAAAGTACCTTATTGAATATTTTGGGCTGTTTGGACCAACCCACATCTGGCACCTATGAAATTGACGGATTAGCAGTGAGGAACTTAAGTAAAAATGAATTGGCAAGGATACGTAACGAAAAAATAGGGTTTATTTTCCAATCCTATAATTTGCTGGCTAGGACCTCGGCCCTGGAAAATGTAGAACTGCCCCTTTTATATAACAGTAAGGTTTCTACCGAGGAACGTAAAGAACGCGCTATCAATGCCTTGGAGATGGTAGGTTTAGGTAATCGGATGGACCATACACCCTCACAGCTTTCCGGAGGACAACAACAAAGGGTGGCCATTGCCAGGTCATTGGTCAACAAACCAGTAATGATCTTGGCAGACGAAGCTACTGGTAACCTGGACACCCGTACCTCTTATGAAATTATGTCCCTATTTCAAGAATTGAACGAAAAGGGTATTACAATCGCATTTGTCACCCATGAACCAGACATAGCCACCTTTAGCAGTAGAACCATTGTCTTAAAAGATGGCAGCATCATTAAGGACTACCTCAATAAAGAAATTCATTCAGCGGCTACTGAATTAGCCTTATTACCCGTAGAAGACCATTAATTATGAGACTACTAAATTTAATCAAAATAGCCTTTAAGGCCATTATTCTCAACAAGGTCAGAACCCTACTCACCATGTTGGGGATCATTATCGGGGTAGCTGCCGTAATTGCCATGTTGGCCATTGGTGAAGGCTCCAAGGAAAGTATCCGCAACACTATTTCCAGTATGGGGTCGAACATGATTACCGTTAGACCTGGAGAGGACGATAGAGGTCCGGCAAGAGGCAGTGGCGGCGATGTGCAAACATTGACGCTTAAGGATTATGAAGTTATAAAAGAGAAAACTACTTTAATAAGTTACATTACTCCTGTGGTAAACGGTGGCGGACAAGTAATCAACGGGTCCAATAACTGGCCGTCTTCAATTTACGGTGTAAATCCAGAATACCTGAACATTAAAGTGGTAGGTCTACAAAGCGGTAGCATGTTTACCGATGCCGAAGTAAGATCAGCTGCAAAGGTCGTTTTGCTAGGTCAGACCGTTGTTGATAATGTATTCCCGGATGGTGAGGACCCTGTTGGCAAAATGATCCGTTTTAACAGTATTCCTTTTAAAGTTATTGGGGTATTGGAAGAAAAAGGTGAAAATACCTTTGGCCAAGATCAGGATGATGTGGTTATTGCTCCCTATACAACAGTACAAAAGCGTATTTTGGCTATCGACTATTTAAACCAAATCATGGCATCGGCTGTAAGTGAAGACGACGCACCTGAAGCTGTAACACAGGTTACTGAAATTTTGCGCACACAACACAAATTAGGTGATGATGATAATGATGATTTTACAGTACGCTCCATGGAAGAGTTGATTTCAACATTTAGTTCAACCAGTGAAATGCTCACCATTCTTTTGGTTGCAGTAGCGGGAATTTCATTGTTGATAGGAGGTATTGGCATCATGAACATCATGTATGTTTCGGTAAAGGAACGAACCAAAGAAATTGGGCTGCGTATGGCCGTTGGCGGCAAGGGGTCGGATATTCTAATGCAGTTTTTAATCGAAGCCATTTTAATAAGCATCACTGGGGGACTTTTAGGCGTAATCCTTGGGCTTGGCTCGACCGTATTTATTGAAAAATTCTTACATTGGCCCACCAATGTTGCATTATACTCCATTATTATTTCCTTTGCCGTTTGTGCCGTTACTGGAATATTTTTTGGATGGTATCCGGCAAGAAAGGCTGCCGCTCTAGACCCTATTACTGCATTGCGATATGAATAAGAATAAAGTAGATGAAACGGAACAATAAAAAGAATCTAATCCCTTTACTACACCTTTTGACCTGGGTGATATTGATTGGTCTGCCCTATTTGCTTTCTGTGGGACAAGATCAGGAACAAATCTTTAATCGGACCCTGATACACTCCTGGATTCCACTGTGCTTTTATGCCGCTATTTTTTACTTCAATTATCTTTACCTTATAGACAGATTTCTTTTTAACAATAAAACTTTACCGTTCATATTGATCAATATTGGCTTAGTTGCCTTTTTTGTTTTTACCAACCATGAACTTAAGGGATTTCTAATGGACCAGCTCCTCCCTGATCGCACCAACGACAAAGGGCCTCCAAAGAATTTATTTTTTTATGTGGACATGATCGCCTCTATGGTGCCCATTGTATTCTCCGTAGCCCTAAAAACCACAGAACGCTGGTACAAATCCGAGAACGAACGCAAAGAGGCACAGACTATAAAATTGCAGGCAGAGATACAGCATTTAAAATATCAATTGCAGCCACATTTTTTCTTTAACTCCCTGAACAACATATATGCCTTGGTGGATAGTTCCCCTACTACCGCTAAAAAGACAATCCACAGTTTGGGCAAATTAATGCGATACCTGTTGTACGATACGGAAACCGAAAAAGTTGCACTACAAAAGGAAATCGATTTTATGACGCAGTATATAGAACTTATGAAACTTAGGTTTTCGAACAAGATTACTATATCATATTCCTTTC
The DNA here is from genome assembly GCF_900129275.1 of Arenibacter palladensis. Taxonomy (GTDB): domain Bacteria; phylum Bacteroidota; class Bacteroidia; order Flavobacteriales; family Flavobacteriaceae; genus Arenibacter; species Arenibacter palladensis. The sequence continues at coordinate 317,687 of NZ_FQUX01000005.1, forward strand.
CCACTGTTGCACCAAATATTAAAGTAGTACCGTTATTATTCATTACCTTGGTAGAGAATGCCTTTAAACATGGTATTCCTGCTAGTAGTGAAGCCTCATTATCCTTTAAGATGGAAATAACGGATACCTTTCTTGTCTTTACCGCAAAGAACCAAAATCTGCCCAAAAACGATTCGGATAAAAGCGGTTCTGGAATTGGACTGGAAAACTTAAGAAAAAGACTGCAATTGTTATATCCAGATAGCCATAGCTTTGTATATCAAGTTAAGGACGAAATCTTTACTGCTGTGTTAACACTTGAAATCTAATTAAAATGAACTCAAATAAAATAAGCTGTATTGTTGTAGACGATGAACCCATGGCATTACAACTCATTGAGGGGTACGTTCAAAAAACTCCGTTCCTAGAGCTCAAAACCAAATGCGACAGTGCCATAGAGACCTTAAGATATCTGGAGAACGAGAAAGTTGACCTACTTTTTTTGGACATACAAATGCCAGACCTTACTGGGATTGGATTATCCAAACTAATTCCCAAAAGTACCCGCGTCATCTTTACAACAGCCTTTAGTGAGTATGCCCTTGAAGGCTATAAGGTTGAAGCTTTGGACTATTTATTAAAGCCCTTCGACTACGAGGAGTTTTTGATCGCTGCCACCAAGGCCAAAGATTGGTTTGCATTGGTAAAGGGCAGCGACAAGGAAACTACCTCTGCCGACAAAAAGTTCCTCTTCGTTAAATCCGAATACAAGCAACTAAAGATCAATCTGAATGAGGTGCTATATTTTGAAGGCCTGAAGGACTATATCAAAATTTGGCTTAAAGGTCAGCCTAAGGCCATCCTAACCTTAATGAATCTCAAAAGCCTGGAAGAAGAACTTCCAAAGGACAAATTTATGCGTGTACATCGCTCTTTCATTGTTTCCTTACAAGCCATAGATGTTATAGAACGTAGTCAGATCATAATCGGGAACCAACGTATTACGGTTTCGGAAAATTATAAACCTGACTTTTTGGATTACATTGCCAAAAATAGTTTGGATTGATTTTTTTACTTATAAATCTTTATGGCTATAATCCCCACTTCCAAGTTTCCCGTGGAATAAAATTTAAGTCCAGGTCAAGCCTAAGACCCATTGAAGGAACCAAAACTAGGACCACAGTATAAAACAGAAACCCCGCCAAAAAGCGGGGTTCGTTATTAGTTGCATTTCAATGTCTTGGATAAATTTCATAATGACCTGGTATTAATTGGTCTTACGTTTTTTAAACCACAGGTCCTCCAAACTTAAATTCAAGGTTAGTACATGGTAATTTTCCTTGACGAGTATATTTTCTATTAATCCTGTGGATCCATAGGAATAAGATAAATTGAGCATAGAATTATTACCACGGCCAATAGGCAAACCAATACCGGCAGTAAAATTATAACCTTCTATTTTCTCGTCGTTAATGGACAAATACCCAGTGTCATAGTTGAACCCCGTTCTATAGCGAATACGCTGGTTAAATTTATAACTGGCAGGATTTCTAACGAATTCCAAACCCACGGCATAGATATCCTGATCAACGTATGTTCCTATATTCTCTGACTGTTCCGTATCACTCCAGTAATTCTTTTTATAATCGGCATTTAGGGTAAAGGATTTCAGGAAGTTGGTACTTAACCCAACACCGAGTTCCAATGGCATATTGAAGTCGGAAACAGTATCACTTTCATCCTCTTCCACCTCTATTTCAACCCCATCAAGACTTTTAATTACAGAACGCCTTACATTACCCTTGAGACTCGTGGGTAGTTGTACCGTACTTCCAATGGTGATTTTGTTTGTAAGGTCATATTGCAATCCAAGACCAACACGGGCACCACTGTAATTGGTATCCTCGGTGGAGACCAGGGCACTACCGTAAACCTGAAAGGATTCTTCTTCCTCAATTTTTCCAAATAATACGGAAAAACTGGCCCCAAACCTTAAATTATCAGTAATTCCATATCCCAGGTTGAACTTAAGATCACTCATTCCCCCAAGTCCATTGACATTACTTTCAAAGGATTCTTCAGATCCCTCAATATTGGTTTTTACCCCTACCAGGGTATAACCAACGTCGGTATAAGGAACAAGGGAAACACCCGCCCCCAGTCTTTCGGCTATCCGGAAGGCAAGGGCCAAATTGGAAAAGTTGAACGTGGTTCTGGATTCGTTGTTTATCCTGTTGCTATAATCGTTGTATTTCCCTCGTATACCAACATCATAAAAAAATGAATTTTGGGGTGTCAAGGCAAAATTGGCAGGATTTAAATTGTTAATTTCCGTATCCGATTTCAACGCTATCCCTGAGTATCCCATCCCATTGGTCCGCCCAATACTGGTCTGATTTATTACACCTAGACCATATAGGGAATAAGGGGAACTTGTAAGCCCTTCGGATTGCCCCAAAACAGGAATTGCGGATATAAATGTTAGAAATAGGGCTAAAAAAGGTAATTTATTCATCTTCATCATATATTGCATAGGTAAGTTCCAATTTTACACCCTGGTCAGAGCCCTCTGTTCCCATTAAAACAAAACGGTCTACAGTACTGCTGTAATCCTCTGGCAAAAGAATAATTGCATAGTCGGCATCCCTTTCCGTCGTCAATATTCCTTCAATGTAGGTTGTCAAGGGTATTTCGTAATAAATGTCGTTGAATTCTTGACCATCAAGGTTTAAAGTGGCTTGTATGGCAGCATTATCCGTTCCCACCAATTGCTCCGATAAATCGTTGTTTTGATCTACTATATACACCGATAAATTATCCCTTAAGGCCAGTTCATCACTATAAGATCCGTTAACCGGTTTAATTTTTAGAACAGCATTTAACAGCGTGCCCTGTCCCGGAATATCGAAAAGCGTTTTCAGATTCGTAAGTTCTATTTTGGTGGTATATCCAATACCGGATTGCACAAAACTTTGATTGCCCGTTTCGGAACTATTCAGAACAACCTCCGAATCTGTGATTGTGGTTAAATATTCATTGGTTTCAACTACCGACATCTGGTTGAAGAATGGTATTGGACTACTGGTGGTGTTTATGGCAAAATTTGCTGTAAATTGTGTTCGACTATCCGCTCCGGGAATGCTATAATACATTCTCATTACACTTTTAGAAAAATCAAATCCTACTATGGACCCATCGTCGTCTTCGCCCGGTTGAAAGGTTAGTCCACGAAAATAATCTTTAAATTCCTCGGTATTCGTAATATCCTTTTGTTGTAATTGATCAAAAATACCGAGCCCTAAAGTGTCGCTCAGTTTTATAAATAAAGAATCGGTTCCAAGGGGCCTTGGAGTGTAGGTTATGGAACCTAAATCTTCCTCGGAATATGCCACCTTGCTGGTATTGTAAAAATTGCTCCCATCCTCTGGCTCTAGAAGCTCACTTAACTCCTTAATATGGATGGTGTTGCTTTTAAGGGTATCATTATAATAGTAAGCGTCATATTTAAGAAAGAAGCCGATACTGTCATATTCCGCTTCCGAATCGATAGAATAACTGTTGGGCAACAATTCCACATAACTTGCACTTTTCACAGCCCCAAAAACTGGATCTATATATTTCCCTATCAACATACGGGTGGCTTGTGAAGTTACGAGACTATCAAACTTCATGGTATAGGTTTCCACGTTCATAGTATCAATTTGTACAACCCGTATATTACTGTTGGTAAATGTCCCGCCAGCTACAAAATCGGAATCATTAATAGTATCATCGCTACATGAAACCATTAATGTCAGCAAAGCTATAAGTCCAAGGAGTTTTCTCATTCGTTCATTATTTGATACCAAATGTAAATGCGTTTCCCTAGCCCGGAAACCCCAATAGACCAATCCACAAACTTATAAGACCAAATAGGGGATTTTAGCTATTAAATGGGGTCTCCCATTGGTAGATAAAATCGCCGTTTTTATATGTTAAATAGGTGACTTTATCTATTTAAGTTTCAAACCCGAGGTTCGGCATCTAGTTTTGAAAAAAAAATAACTAATGAAATACATTTATAACATGAAGGAAAGGGTAAACCACATTAGAATGTTAACTATGGCTAGCTTAACACTTTGCTTAATGGCCAGTTGCTCTAGCGACGACGACGATGATGATCTAGGAAACTGGGTAGACAAATCTGTATTTGATGGGAGTCCCCGTAGTGGTAGTGCCTATTTCACTATTGGAAACATTGGATATAGTGGTGTAGGTTATGACGGGGATGATTACCTAACTTCCTTTTGGGCCTATAATATGGATGGTGACTATTGGTCCCAAAAAGCCGATTTCCCGGGAACAGCAAGGAATGCCGCTGTAGGCTTTGCCATAAATGAAAAGGGATATATAGGATCCGGTTATGATGGCCTGGACGAACTGGCTGATTTTTATTCTTACGACCCAAGCACCAATACTTGGACTACAATTGCACCCTTCCCATCTACCCCAAGGAGAAGTGCTATTGCATTTGGAATAAACGGCTATGGTTATTTCGGTACAGGTTTTGACGGCGACAACGACAGGAAGGATTTTTGGAGATACGACCCATCTACCGATAGCTGGTCCGAGTTGGTAGGTTTTGGTGGTGACAAAAGAAGGGCTGCAACCACCTTTACCATAGGCGATAAGGTATATATGGGAACTGGGGTTTCCAATGGTATTTATTTGAATGACTTTTGGTCTTTTGATTCCGCCACAGAAAGTTGGACACAGAAATTGGATCTTGACGAAGAAGACGATTACTCCATTGTTCGAAGCAATGCCTTAGGTTTTACCCTAAATGACTATGGATATATAGCCACTGGAACCTATGGGGGAACCTTACAATCTATTTGGGAATATGACCCTAGTACCGATACTTGGGAATCCAAAACAGATTTTGAAAGAACATCCAGACAGGATGCAGTGGTATTCACCAATAACGTAAGGGCATTTATAGGCCTAGGCCGTACAGGAAGCCTGTATTTGGATGATTTGGAGGAGTTTTTCCCCTATGACGAATACGATGACGAAGACTAGTGATTTTGATTGTGTTTACTTATTGATTAGCAAAAAGAGCTATGCTGTTTAGCATAGCTCTTTTAAAATTAAAAATATATGAAAAGAATTCTAGTAGCATATGTTCTAATCGCATTAGTAACAGGATTTATGTTTTTGAGGTTAACAGATTACTCCTTTGGTACCACAAAAAAAAATATACCACTGCAGTCCGAAATATTCAAGGCAGGTGATGGTTACGGATATCAAATAGAGCTGGAGGATAAAGTACTTATAAAACAGGAGTATATTCCTATTTTGGAAGGAAAACGGCCGTTTACTACAGCCCAAGATGCAGAGCGTACCGCCAATAAGGTTATCTCCAAAATATTAAAAAAAGAGAGCCCTATTTTGACCATTTCCGAACTAAAGGAATTACAGATTCCAGAGTTTAACCAATACTAAAGAAGTACATGGTTCTTGATAAGAAAAATATTCCGCAATGGCTTGTTCACACCCTACTCTGGTTTACGCTTTGTGGACTGTTATTTTACCCCTTTCTCACTGGTTCTAGAACCCTACCCTATAATCTAGTGGCAAAATTACTTTTGGCCATGGCCCTCTTCTACCTAAATTACTATGTACTAGTACCAAGAATATTGCTAAAAGGCCGTATGTGGAACTATATTCTATTGTCTGTAGCTGTCCTACTGACCATTGGCCTATTCACAAGCATAGCTTTCCCGCCTTCTCCACCCGATGACCTTCCAAGGCTGGCAGGACGTATGCGACAACGAGGTGAGAATGGCCCCGGGGCATTCAGGTTTTTTTTAATGACCACCGTTATCTTTGCCGTTCCCTATATTTTCGGTACGATGCTAAAGGTATATACGGAATGGCAGAAAAACGAAGACCTTAGGAAATTGGTGGAAAAAGAAAAAATACAGTCAGAACTTCAATTTTTAAAGACGCAATTAAGTCCACATTTTCTTTTTAATTCCTTAAATACCATTTATTCGCTTTCCGTAAAACAATCCCCGGATACCTCCGAAGCGGTTATCAATTTATCCGAACTTATGCGGTATATGCTCTACGAGGCAGACAGAAAACTTGTGCCTCTGGGCAAAGAGCTGGAGTACATAAAAAGTTACGTGGCTTTGCAACGACTGCGACTTTCTGATGGTGAGGATGTCTTTCTAAAAATATCGGGCGAAGAAAGGGGAAAATTTGTACCGCCGCTATTATTTATCTCTTTTATTGAAAACGCCTTTAAATATGGGACCGATTACAATGGAAAAACCTTTGTTAAAATAAACCTTTCGGTAGATCAGGAGTCTATACATCTACAGGTAATAAACACCATAGGAACTTTTAAGGCAAAAACCAAAAGTAGCGGAGTGGGTCTTGAAAACGTAAAAAATAGATTGAACTATTTGTACCCGCATTCGCATGTATTGCTGATTAATAATGACGGAAAGACCTACGAGGTGAATTTAACTTTAAATTTAAAAAACTATGAATTGCATAATCATTGATGACGAGCCTTTGGCTATAGATGTTTTGGCGGACTATTGCAAAAAAATAGATTTTACCGAAGTAGTAGGTACTTATACCAATCCTTTGGATGCCATAACGGTTATAAAGGAAAAAAAAGTTGATGTAATTTTTTGTGACATTGAAATGCCACAAATAAGTGGTCTGGAATTTATAAACGCTCTGGAAAACCGGCCCCTATTTGTTTTTACTACGGCCTATACTCAATATGCCGTAGAAGGTTTTGAACTTAACGCAGTAGATTATCTTGTTAAGCCAATTCCTTATCATAGATTTATAAAGGCCATCTCAAGAACCAAAGAAATTTTGGCGCAAAAGGCAAAACCAACGGAGGCCAATATTTTTCCCTCATTTGGAGGAAACAACGATAACCAAAAATTTATTTTTGTAAAATCCGAACACGAGAATGTAAAAATAAATTTGGATGAAATAGAATACATCCAAGGACTAAAGGATTATTTAAAAATCCATATTGCCGGCACCAATAAGACCATCTTAACGCTTTTAAGCTTTAAGGATCTTATGGAAAAACTACCCAGTTACCAGTTTATAAGGGTACATAAATCTTTCGTGGTCAACGTTAACGTGATTAGATCCATACAAAGGAACCGGATCGTAATCAACGATACCCGTATCCCTATCGGTGAAAGTCATAAGACCCAATTCTTTTCTTTTTTGGGATTGTAACAAGCCTATAACCAATAAAGGAAATAAGAAACAGCTGATTTATATATTTTATGTTTCTAGTTAATTGATTGTATGACCGGTTCTGGCCCCATTTGCATCTCCAAGACCCCACCTTCGGTTATTTCCTGATGGGTAATCCAAAACCTGTTTAAGGGCTTGCCATTTAAGGTCATGGTTTGTATATAGATATTATCTTTGGAGTTGTTGTTGGCTAGAATTCTGAATTTCTTGCCAGAATAATAAACAGGATCCAATTGTATTTCAATTTCATTGAAAACGGGACTTGTTATTTGGTACTTGTTATCTCCCGGGGATATAGGATGAATGCCTATGGAGGCCAAGACATACCAGGCCGACATTTGTCCCACATCCTCATTACCGCATAGCCCATAGGCATCTGTCCCGTAGGCATCGCTACATATCTTCCTGGTCCATTTTTGGGTTAGGTGGGGTACTCCGGCCGTATTGAGCATAAAGGGTACATGGTGCACCGGTTCATTGGGATGGTTGTAATAATCATTCCATAAAAAATCCTCAGGTGTATTCTCAAAGAAAGATATCAGCTCACTCCTAAAGGCCTCTTCCCCTCCCATTAAGGTCTTTAGGCCCTCTAAATCGTGGGGAACGAACCAACCTTGTTGAAAAGGATTGCTCTCTATACAACCTTGCCCATGAACCGTTTTGCCCTTCCATTCCAACCAGTTGCCTATACTATCCTTTGCCCGGAACCAATTTACTTCATCATTCCATATGTTGCCGTAATTTTTACTTTTTACAAGGTATTCCCTGGCTATTTCAGTTTTTCCCAAAGAATTGGCCATAGTGCCTAGGGCCCAATCAGAATAGGCATATTCCAAGGTTTTGGAGATATTGCCATGGGTATATCCCAACTCTCCGTTTCCCGTATTATCAACCGTATTTTTAGAATAGGCAAAGGCCTTTTCAATATCGTAGTTGCGAATTCCTTTTTCATAGGCATCCACAATGACCGAGACCGCAGGGTTCCCCAACATACATCCCGAATAGGAATTGAGCATTTCCCAACGCGGCAAGTATTCCCTGCCACTTAACTCCGCCATTTGTAGCAAGGAATTAATTTCGTCATTCACCAAATTAGGGTTAATAATTGTCTGCAAAGGAAATTGGGAACGGAATACATCCCAGCCACTAAATATTGTCCTATAGGTAAAATTGGAGGTTTGATGAATTTTCTTATCGGCACCAATGTAGTTACCGTTAACATCCGAAAACGTCCTGGGATCTATCATGGTATGGTACAGCGCGGTATAAAAAATAGTTTTTTCATCCTCCGTCCCTCCGGAAACCACAACATTCTTAATAGCCTTGTTCCAACTATTCCTAGCCTCCTCCCTTGTCCTATCAAAATCCCAATGATCAATATCATGTTCTAAGTTCTCCTTGGCCCCGGCTACGTTTACAAAAGAAATACCACTCTTTACCAACACTTGCTCACCTTCTTTAGTACTAAAATTGGAATAAAATCCCAAATGTTTGCCCTGCATCTCCTTTTTGGAAGGGAATATTTCGGCATTCTTCACCGCCAATTGGTAATCATCCTGTCTGATGAATCGCATTTTTCTGGGTACGTCCGGAATATCGGCACTCCAGATACCATAATCCTTAAGGGGTTTGCTAAACTGACAATAGAAGTATACCGTATAATCCGCATTTCCGTCTCCACCTCCCCAGCCTCCACCTTCGGGCGGACATTTCATCCACCCCTCAATGGTATTTTCGTTGACTACTTTTATATATTGTTCAGTTGAAGTACCACCCACCCTACGCGACAGATCGATTTGAATTCTGGAACTATCGTTCTCCGGAAAGGTAAACCGAATAATTCCGGCCCTAGGTGCGGCAGTCAGCTCTGCCCTAATTTTATGATCATCCAAGGTTACCGCATAATACCCGGCCTTGGTCACCTCAGTATCATGTGAATAACGGGAACGATATCCTCCTCCGGGATTTTCCGGAACCCCCCTATTGGTCTGTAGTTTTCCTGTTGTTGGGGTAACCAAAAAATTACCTAGGTCACCAAACCAACCCACCCCGCTCATATGGGTAAAACTAAAACCCTCCATAGTTTTGTGTTCATAGGAATAGCCAGATCCATTATCCCCACCGGTAAACGTATCAGGGCTAAGCTGAACCAATCCAAAAGGTGTAGCGGCCCCAGGGAAGGTCTTACCAAAACCGTGGGCATCCTTGGTTTTTTCCCCATAAGTAATCGCACCGATAATGGGATCTATATAGTCTACCGGTTCGGGTCCCGATACTTGGTTTTCCTTGGAGGAAGAACATGAAAACAGCGACAACACCAACAGGACAGAACATAGGTTACGTAGTGTAATTCTTCTTTTTAACATTATCATTTTATTAGTAAGTCAATACCTTCCCTTATTTTTAAGGTTTGAAAGAAATAGCTTCTTAAGCTTTTGCCATTAACAAAATCAATTGGCCATTCATTATTCCGCCATAAACCAATAGTTGGCCTTATGTTCCCTTTTATGCCTTAAAATACTTAAGGCAACTTCGCTGTTTCCTCAGGATATTCAACAATAACAATTGGTAATAATTTTAAAATTTTATTTTAATCTGATTTCTGTTACGCTCCCCAATAGTCTTCCTTCCTTATTAAAAAGTCCGGCTTTAACAAGGGTTTTGGCGGGCGAAATAAAATGCCCCTCATACTTCATTGAAGCTGTTGTGGGATCTTCTCCATCGGTGGTATAAAATATATCATACCCCACCGTTTCTGTATTTAAATACACATGGGCCTCGCTTTTTAATTCATCAAGGGCATATGAAGCATAGACCGTGAACATACTCTTGGCATAATTCACCTGTTCCCGTTCCAGTCTTTTAAAGTGGGAATCTTCCAGGGCAGTTTGAAATCGCTCCCAATCCTTCACATTGGGGGCGCTCCATGACACCTCTGCACTGGCCAGTGCCCTGGGGTAAAGCATATATTCACAATGTTCCTGGGTGGGCGTAAATTCTCCCCACAAACAGGCTTCATTACCAAGAACCTTATTTACCTCCTCTGGCGTCAATTCCGCGGGAATGGGTTCATGAGCGTATACCTTAGACAAGGGCAATACCACCTTTGGCCCTTCAGGCTCCATTTGAGTGGGGCCCTGTACCTGACTGAGATACATATATTTGTAGGATGTCATTATGGTAGGATAGGCATTTTGCGGCGCCGTAATCTGTGGGTTGTGGCCTCCTCTTCTCCATGCCATAATGGTTGCTCCCGGGGCTCCTTGACCACTTAAAATCTCATCCCAACCTATCATGGTCTTATTTTGGGCCTTTACGATTTTATGTACCTTTTGTATAAAATAACTCTGTAGTTCCTCTTCGTCCTTTAAGTTGTTTTCTGTTTTTACCCCTTGGCAGTACGGACATTTTTTCCAATTGGATTTATTGCACTCATCACCACCAATATGCAGATATTTTGACGGAAACAGCGCCGCAACCTCCTCTATTACACCTTCCAAAAACTCGTAAGTAGTGTCCTTACCTGCGCAGACCGCATTATCGGGTGCCTTGCCCCCTACGGCAACTTCAAAATTGGCATCGGATTCATCATAGCAAAACAAGTGGGGGTAGGATGCTACCAATGCCTTGCTATGCCCCGGGACGTCTATTTCCGGGATAATCTCCACATTGCGAACTTTTGCGTAAGCAATTACTTCCTTAATGTCTTCTTGGGTGTAAAATCCACCAACCGTTTTGGGTTCTTCGGCGGTTGCTTTTTCGCGCTGCCACCAGCTTACCCCAGTTCTATCGGCTCGCCAAGCACCTTTTTCTGTTAGGTTTGGGTACTTTTTTATCTCGATGCGCCACCCTTGGTCATCGGTCAGGTGCCAATGGAACTTGTTCACCTTATAGGAGGAAAGAACATCTATCTGTTTTAAGATAAATTCTTTAGGTTGAAAATGTCTGGAAACGTCCAACATAATGCCACGCCAACCAAATCTAGGATTGTCCTTGACCGTCATACCCAGCACTTTGACCGTTCCGGAATTTTGCAAAGGAAAGGTCTGGCGCAAGGTCTGAAATCCATTAAAAAGTCCTGCGTAATCTTTGGCGGTCACAACAATGGATTCTGGTTGCACCTCTAGCAAATAACCCTCATCCCTTACGGACAGACTTTTATCCAATCTAAATAATATATGCTTTTCCCCTACCTCAGGGTTGCGATAAGAATAGGTAAGGTTAAGCCCTAGATCCTTATAGAATTTTTCAGCCAGATATGGAATAAGAACCCCTTGAAACTTTTTGGGCACCACCACTTTGGTATTCTTGTCCAAAACAAATGCATCATCTGTAAAGGAAACCGACTCAGGTTGTGGTACAAAATGATAGTTTTGGGCTACTAATTGAAGGTTGAACCCAAACATTGAAAAAAACAGTATGTACGTGAAATATTTATACATTTAACTATTGGTTTAGTTGTTCTAGGATTACTTCGGCTACTTTCTTTCCTTGTTCCGTTGTGCCCAATTTGTTATAATGTACGTTGCCAGGTTTTACCATCCATTTTTCATGATTGGGTAGGGTATAGCCATATAGGTCATTTATAATAACAGAAGGATAGTCCTTTAATACCTCCAAAGCGGCTTCATTATATTTTTTGGCATCGCCAGCGTAACGCCCGTTTGCGTTTTCGGGAACGGGGGTAGTGGTAGCAAAAATCAATTTAGTATTAGGAAAATTGAGTTCTAAGTATTCACATATGGCCCTCATGTTTTCTTGGTAGGTCGCCACAGAGGAAATGATCTTTCCATTTTCTTTATCCATTCCCTTACTGCTCATGTACTTTATGTCATGAAGTCCTACGTTGAAATGAATCACGTCCCATTCAAAATCCCACCCCCCTTTTAAATGCGGTTTAGACATAGTTTGCTCAAGTTTATCCATCTTAGGAATAAAGTCGTGGCTAGAAATACCATTGCTGAAAATTCTAAACACCGAGGCTTTTCCCGCCAGTTCTTCCCTAACCGTGGTGGTGTAACCTATGGAGATCGAATCTCCGTAGAGCAAGACATTTGGTACACCTTTTTTGGGGTGTATATAGGAAAATACGGGTCCGTCCTGTGCCCTTAACCCGGACCAGGCAGTTTCGGCTACATTTTTATTGGTTCCGCACGAATATACCTGCGGGAGCAGTGCTAGTCCAACGCTGGCCGCACCAGCTTTTTTTAAAAACTCCAGTCTTTTCATTTCACCATTATTATTTAACTATGAAGTTTTAGTTCCGTTTTTTCTGAATGTTTAGTTCCTATTGCATTGGGTAAATGAAGCTCCCTAAGAAAGCTACAAATCAATACGATCTATCCCAAATATCATCTAACCACTATCCTTAAATGTGCCTTTACCGATACCTATTATTGTCCGCTTTTAATTCGGTGTCAAAATCGTCCAGCATCTTGATCAGCTTTTGCACTATTTTAGGATGCTCCTGGGCCAGGTTTTGGCTTTCGGATATATCCTCGGCCAAATTGTAAAGTTCTATTTTACCTTCTGTCCTTCTTAATTTCCAATCACCTTTTCTCACCGCCTCAAGCGTACATTCCTTGTAATAATAGAATCCGTCTTTTTTATGTGGCGAAGCCTTTTTCTTTCCTACCAATAGTGGCCAAATATTTTTTCCGTCCACTTTTTCCCCTGGTATATCGCTATCGGTCAAATGGGCGATGGTGGGCAATAAATCTATAGTAGAGGCCACTTCAGAGCAAACAGTCCCGGCAGGTATGGCCCCTTTCCATTGGGCGATCATAGGAACCCTCATTCCGCCTTCGTAGGTCTCAAATTTATAGCCTTTCAAAGGCAGGGCAGAACCCCCATGACCATTCTTGAGATTCCATGGACCATTGTCCGATGTAAAAATTACAAGTGTATTTTCATCCAGATTCAAGGCTTCCAAAGTATTTAAAATTTGACCCATACTCCAATCAATTTCTTCTATCACATCACCGTACAAACCTCGTGCGCTTTTCCCCTTGAATTCTGGGGAAGCAAATAAGGGAATATGGGGCATGGAATGTGCTAGATATAAGAAGAACGGTTCTTCTTTATTCTCCTCAATAAACTCCAAAGCTTTTTTTGTGTAGCGCTGTGTTAATGACGATTGATCTACGGGGTATTCAATAATTTCATTTTGTTCTGTTAATGGAACGACGCCTCCTCTCCATTTTTCCTGTCTCAAACTATCTATGGTCATGCCTTCTCTAAACAAAACATTTTCCGATACTTTAGCCTTGGGATACACGGACATATCGTTGCTATATGGAATACCATAATACATATCAAAACCTTGGGCTGTGGGCATATATTGATCCTTATCCCCTAAATGCCATTTCCCAATACAAGCTGTAGCGTAGTTTTGGATTTTAAGCATATCGGCTATAGTCAGTTCCTCATTTGGCAATCCACCTGGTAAGTTTGGCCATAGTACTTTAGGAACCCCAACCCGAGTTGGGTAAGCCCCCGTTAACAGTGCCGCTCTTGATGGGGAACACACGGGTGAAGCCGAATAAAAATCGGTAAACTTCATACCGTTTCCAGCCATCTGATCAAGGTTTGGGGTTTTAATCAGGGGCGAACCAAAAACGCCTACGTCCTGATAACCTTGATCGTCCGTAAAGACAATAATAATGTTGGGCTTAGACGGTTTTTTTTGCGCATTAAGGGAAAAAACGGAGCCTAATAAAAACAACCACAATCCCAATAAAAATCTAGTACACTGCATCATATTCACATCATTTAATCCTTTATTGTTATGGCCTAGTTTCCCTAACTTTCCCAATGGTCAGCAATAATTTGATGTATTTCCGGATTATCCGAATCGGTATCCCCCAAGGCTTCTCTTTGCCTTAATATCTCCTCTTTCATTTCGGAAATAACATCCTGATATTCCGAATCGGAATATGCATTATGCAGTTCTTTGGGGTCCTTTTGCAAATCGAAAAATTCCCAATATTTATCTGGTTGTTCTTCTTTGGTATATTCATTTACCTTGAGTCCGTTTCCATAATAGAAGGCAAGCTTGTAGCGCTCTCCCCTAATTCCGAAATGGCCAGGTCGGTCTTTGCTATGGTCCCAATACCTATAGTAGCCATGCTTACGCCAATCCGCGGGGGTATTCCCCTTTAGGTTCTCGCGAAAACTATGGCCTTGCATGGTTTCCGGATACTCTATCCCGGCATAATCTGCAAACAGGGCCGAGAAATCGGCATTTTCTATGATATCGGCATTTCGGGTCCCAGCAGGAATCTCTTTTGGGTATCTTATGACAAATGGCATATGAATGGATTCCTCATAGATCAAACGCTTGTCGAACCAACCGTGTTCCCCTAAGAAATAACCCTGATCTGCCGTGTAAATAACTATGGTGTTTTCTGCCAATCCAGATTTTTCCAAATAATCCAACAACCTGCCTATATTGTCATCAATGGCAGCTCCGCAGCGCATAAAATCCTTTACAAATTTTTGATAAGTCTTCATTCTTGCCTCATCTGCGCTAAGGCCTTCAACCGAAAATGGCAATTCCGGATAGGCCATATAATCCTTTCTCAATTCCGGATCGGCAGTGGCAGCCAAATAACGCTTTTGTAGGTTGTCTATGGATTGTCCTTTAAAGACCCGCCCGTTAGTTTCCGCTCCTTGATCATAGAAAGAATCCGGAACTGGAATTTCCTCATCGCGATATAGATGACTAAAACGTTCGGGGTAATCATACGGTTCATGTGTCGCCTTAAAATGGCACATGGCCATAAAGGGTTTGGATTTGTCCCTATTTTCTATCCACTCCATGGTTTTATCGGCAATGATATCCGTACTAAAACCTTCCACTACTTTACCTCCACCGTAGTAGTCTTCCCAATTATCCGCTGTTTTCAATCTTGGGTTCCAATAATCCCCCTGCCCTGGCAATACGGCATAATAATCAAACCCTGCCGGCTCCTGTTTTAAATGCCATTTCCCTATAACAGATGTGGCATAACCACCCTTTTGCAGCTCTTTTGCTATATTATTGTGGTTTGGGGATAGGCCCGCCCCCAAGGTGGTAACCCCATTAATGTGACTGTACTGACCGGTGAGGATCGTTGCCCTACTGGGAGTACAAATGGAATTGGAAACTAAACAATTCTCCAAAACGCAACCCTCTGCGGCCAACCGTTTAATATTCGGATTATGCACATAATCCTTGAGTATGCCCCCATAAATCCCCCAAGCCTGAGCGGTATGATCATCGGACATTATAAAAAGAATATTGGGTCTTTCCGACTGGACCACTGATTTTTCTTCAGTCTTATTCTTACAACTTGAGATAGTTAATAATAGCGCAGAACCAAGAACAGCTCCAATGAATTTCATTTTCATCATGTTTTATTTGTTTTAAAACTTAACATCTGTAAAATTAACTTTTAAAAACAAAAGATAGCTTTTAGCTTTGATTATTGGCATAATTATACCGTTTTTGAAGGCTGTTTCCTAGAGGGTTTATGCCTGCTGGACTTCATTTTATAATCAAGGGTGATGGTTGAAACTCTAAAAACAACCTGAATTGGATTGAATTGACTTCCTGATTTTTTTTGGATTTAGTATCAAATGAATAGAAAAAGGGAGGAACTACCTCCCTTTTAAATCTAACTAAGAGGAATATTTCCCCTATACTTAATAGGAAATAAACAACACTTATCTATCCTCAGTCTATTCTTGGAATCAACATCTTTTTTAAAATGCGAACCAACAAAATCTTTGCTTTCCGAAGTAACTTAAACTGGCCCCATTAAACATAGGTCTATTAAAGCACTAATTTTTACTGGCCCACAAAGAGGTGCTATTATAAATTTTCTTCCGGATACCCTAGCTCCTGTCGTAATTTTATGCCCATGACTTGGGTCCTATTCCTTAATTTTTTGGCCTGGGTCAAAAGATTTTCAGTTTGTATCAATCTATCTACCAAGGCGTTCTGATATTCCTTTGTATTCAATAATGTGTAATAATTGGAAACTTGTCCAAAGTCCCGAAGGTTATTAAATTTTGGGTTTTCCTGTGGAAGTATATCCACTAAGGCAAGATGCTTTTCCAATACCGGCTGCAAATGATTGACCACTATTTCATTGATCTTTGAGTCTGTAATCTTAAATTCAGCAATTTCAGTGGGATAATTGGCTATAAGGGTTTTTAAGGAATCGCTTTCAATAATTTCAAATTTAGAAGTATTGATAACAGAATTTAAGGCCCCGTCCAACAAGACCATTGGAGCATAATTAATGTGCACTATGGTATCCTTGGCCCCTGGCGTAATCTGTTCGGGAGCCAGGCCAATGTAGCTCATGGTAGCTTCCAATCTGTTAATATTGCCAGAGTACTTAACAATGCCCTCATTAAGAACTTTCAAATTTGTATTCAATTCTTCATACAGGCTATGATAGATTTTCATCTCCACTATCCTATTTTTCCTGATTTCATTAAGATCGTTGATTTTCCACGCGATTAGGATACCTATAACAATTAGGAATATTTCTCCAAAGGCATATAACAGATAATTTTTGAATTTGCCGGAAATTATGAAACCCCGCCTAATTTTTGCAAATAAACGCATAGCAACTACTCCAGTTTTAAGGCTTTGATATCTGTAATTAGTTGGGCTATGGATGCCCTGTTCAACCCATTATAAATACCCCTAATATGTTTGTTTTTATCTACCAATAAGAAGTTTTCTGTGTGCAAAAAGTCGTTTATATCCTTTGGCACCCCCAAATCGTTTTCTACAAAATATTGATTTCTTCCCAGGTTGTAAATTTCCGTTTTATCCCCTGTAACCAAATGCCATTTATTATCCATTACTCCATTTTTTTCGGCATAATTCTTAAGTATGGGGACAGAATCTATAGAGGGAGTTACCGAATGTGACAACAATAATACTTCTGGATCGTCCTTAAATGCCTCCTGCACTTTTACCATATTACCCGTCATTTTTAAACAAATACCAGGACAAGTGGTAAAAAAGAAATCCGCAACATATATCTTATCATCAAATGTATTTTGGGATACCGTATCCCCCAATTGATTTACCAAACTGAAATCCGGAATTTTATGGAAACTCTTTTCCTCTTCACTATTTGGGGTTAACCAATATGGCGTAAAGGATTCATCGCTGTAGTAGGGAAGATATTCCACCCTACTGGTCTCCACTACTTCAACAGTCTCCTTTTTTACTTGATTCTTGCAACTAGTAAAAAATGCCAACCAACAAACCAACACCAACCCCTTATTCTTAATCCCTAACAACAACTTCATCTTCCAATTTATAACATGAATTAGCCCTTAGCATTCCAAAAATGCGTCCGTTTTTGGCTTCATAATTAACATATATTTTCCCATTGGGCAGCCAGGCCTTTTGCAATCCTTCTTCCTTCCCTTCTGCCATTTGCCTAACTTTGGACAATTGCCCGGTGGCATACCATTGTTTTTCTTCACCCTGCTTAAGGCCATTAACATAATGGGATTCTTCTGCCAACACCCCATTTTCCCACCAGCTTTTATACACTCCTACCAATTTGTTTTGATGATAGGTAGATTCTACCCTAAGCACTCCATTTTCGGACCATCTTCTTGCAATACCTTCCCTTTTACCATTTAGAAACCCTAGTCTTTCTGCCAAGGTATCATTGGCATGAAATTTCACCGAATACCCATTGTAAGGCTGGTTTTTATAATACCATTTCCCTTCAATTTGGTTAAGGTCCAAATCCTGTTTGGATACCTCAACATTGGAGATTACAATAGCCTTCCCCTCCTCGCTTTTTATATCAGTGGCGTCTTTACAGTTTATAAGGGATAAGGCAGTAACAATTAATAAAAGTAATGGTCGCATAGTCCTTTTTTTTAGTATCCCCGATATGGACCGGCAAAGGCCAAATAAGATCCTGTTGTTGAATACAATTCATTGATGATGTGATAGTGGTACTCCTCTTCGCCATCCGTATATTGGGTAGCCGTAGTATGTCCGCCCGAAGCATCCAAATCTGTTGGGTAGGTCCCGGTGGAAGTACATTTTCTACCGTAGAGAAAAACCCCATCCAAGAGTATCCCTACTAGATTCTCATCATCATCGGTGAAGGCTTTGGGCTCCAAGTGGTAGTGATAAACACCAGGACCAATATGGGCACCTGTCCAATCCAAACTAGCCGCAGCCTGATTTAATGGACCACCTCCTTCCTGATCGTTAAAAATGGAAGCCCCACTTACGGCAATGCCAATAGTATTCAGTTGGGTGGATACTGTGCTACCGGTTAAATTAGGGGTTGCATCCACCACAATGGTAGTAGCGTTGTTGTTACTGGACATGATGCTTGGCGTTCTAGCCACATCGGGTTCCTCCTTATAAAGGGCATTTCCTTCTCCCCAATAAACCGTTTCATGGTTGGGCAAACCAGTAGTTTCTATGACTACATTGGACCCATCCAAATAAATAGTGGTGGCATCGGAATTAAAGGCTGAAAATGCAGCGTGCAATTCGGTTACAACAGTTTCTTCAGTATCCTCATCGGAAGCACTATCGGCACTACAGGCAATTAGGGTAGTTAACAGCAAGGCCGAGCCCAGTGCTATTGCAGTGATATATTTATTCACTTTTGTTTCTTTTTTCATATCCTTCAATTTTGGGGGTTTACGTTGTTACTTTTGTCTATTCTGAATTTATTTTAAAACAAATCTCGTAAATTGGGCAACATGAAAATCTTCAAATCCATGAACTGCCCACTCTTTTAAGTCAATAATGGATATGGATCGGTAAATCAATTTTAAGCCTGAAGGCTTTAGGCTATTTTACGGGTTTTATCATTTTATAAATAACCAACACAGCCAGTACAATTACAATACATGAAACAATAAAGGCCCACCATAGATTGGGTTCATTACCCGAAATTTTGAATAGGCCCCATAAGTTTTTCCATAATTCCATTAGCTAATTATCTTTGTTAAATTGTATTTCAATTACTTTGATTAGAATGCGCCATATTATTCTTTATTCATTGAACATAAGGGGCCATAGCTGATATATCGCTACTATGTAGTTGTTATTTCCTAAAATCTCCGCTAGAGGTACCCAAAAATTTATATCAGCGAACTACGGTAAGAGGCACTTCTTTAGATTTATTGGACTTATTAAATAAATGGCCTACCCCCAACACTGTCAACCCCACAACCAAAATCGCTGCAACACCCAATACAATGACCCCTATACCGGTCGAAAAAAAACTAGCTTCATTTTTACCTACTTCCACGAATTGATTTCCATCTACCGCCAACGAAAGGGTGTGATCGTTGGCATTATTCAAAACAAAACGTTCTTTGTTATATCCTTCCTTTAAAAGAATTAAGGCACTTTGATTTTGGTGAATGTCCTTAAAGGCCGTGTTTATAACAACCACTGAATTTATATCCTCGGGAATTTCATATACTTCGAAAACCACCATGGTTTCATGTCCAAGTTTTACGGCTCCATTCCCGAAAGCTATATCCTCTCCCCCATTGACACTGATATGAAGGTTGTTTTTAATATGCTCCAACACCATTTGTTGAAACTCCTCTGGAGTTTGATAAGGTGTTTCAGCAAAATGGGTCCTAACTTCCTGCTGAAAAGCTGCTAAGGATGCACTTATCTGTAATACCCAACTGTTATTTCCCTTTTCCACCAGCATTGTGGTGGAAACATTGGGATTGTGGGCAAAACTTGCCATTGAAAACCCCAACGCAACTAACAGTAACATGTATTTTTTCATCTGTTTATTTTTTTTATAATTTTAATTACCTCTGGCCCCCTTCACCGGGCTCTCCAGTTGGCCCCAAATCTCCACCAATTTGTGTAACTGTGCTGTTTATGGTAAACGAATCACCTAAATATGTTCCTCCACTATATGTCCCGGAGGTGTACAATCCGTTAACTTCAGTACCACTACTTACACTTCCGCCTGTGTAAATTTTATAAGTTTTACCTGTTTCCAATTTTGCATTGGAGTAAATAATGGTATTTACGCTATAGGGCACTTGATAAGTAAGGGCTTCCGTACCATCTTCCGATTGAATATTTAATAGTGTATTTGAGCTAACTCCATCAAAAATCACCGAGTTTTGGGTGCTCTCACTTACTGTAGGAAATGAAGTATTTAATGCCAATCCCAAAATGGTTCCTCCGGTAATTTTAAATAGATTATCATCGGTGTCAAAACTACCATCAGGTTCATCGGTCCTTACTGATATAGCAATGGTTGTACCACCTGTAATGGTAATCCCTGCGTTACTATCAATGGCATCATTAAGGGTACTATAAACATAGATGTGCCCTCCGTTAATATATAAATTCCCAATAGCATTTATACCATCATCATAAGCAGAGATATTTATGGTACCGTCATTAATGGTCATTATTCCCTTTGCTTCTATTCCTTCGCCTTCGGAAGTGCTTATCACAAAATCGCCCCCATTAATAGTTACGTTGGGTGTAATGGAATCATCTGGTTCTTCCTCATCATCAATGTCATAAGAGGCTACAATTCCATCATCAACAGCATTTATGTTAAATGTTCCATCGTTGATAATAATATAGCCTTCTTCGCAATCCATTCCGTCGCTACTTGCCGTTAAATTAAGCGTACCCCCGTCTACAATTATGTAATCGTTGGTGTGTATGGCATCCGATGCTGCTTCTGTAACCGTGATTGTTCCGCTAATTACCCTAACGTAATCATCACTTGCGATACCGTGCTTGTAGTTTCCTGCAACGTTCAATGCTCCAGAACCGCTAAAAACCAATTGCCCTTCACTAAAAAATGTTGCTTTTGCATCTTCGTCATCAGGGATATTGCTATAACTTGATGCATCGGTCAAACTACTTTTACCCTCCAATATCACAAAAATAGTTTTTGAAGATTGTATATTGATCGCAGGTCCGTCTGTATTGGTGATACTTAAATCAGTTAACGATAATTTGAATTTTTTATCGCTATAAATTTTTAACATACCATCGTTTGTTGTTCCCGATACCTCATAAGCTACTTCTGAAATAGAGGAATTAATGACAACATCGGCACCGTCTTGCGTAATTACCACATCATCTGGAACAGGATTTGTAATGGTAGCTGATGTATTTGAAAATACAATTTGCACTGTATTTCCAAAAGTGGCATTTTCCACTAAATCATCTTCATCGGCACCTGTGTTATCGGTATCCCCTTCAGCAGTGCCTGTAGAGTTTGTGCTTGTAATTACAATATCTTCTGATGTTGCAACTATATCGATCTCACTTTCATCATCACTACTGCAAGCTGCAAAAACAGCGAATACTACAGCTAAAATCCCTACTTTTTTAAATATTGTGTACTTCATAATTCCTTTATTTTAGATAAACACCAATCTTGTCAAGACTCTTTCTAAGCACTATTTTAATTGACGTAAGCTCCCTTTAAACCATTTATAAAATTATTATTGCCGGCAGCGTCTACATGGTAATGATATCCTCTAGTATCATCAGTATGCCCCCTTAATTCATCCAAGTCGGAAGGGCTATCGCCATTGGCATCTTCCAAGGCATATATTCCAATTCCGTCCAAGGCGTATCCGATCAAAGCTGCATGCCCATCGTCTTGCGATATTTGTGTCCCAAATCCTGTAGCTGCATGGTAATGGTAACCTTGATGTACATTAATATGTCCACCAGCATCATCAAAAGGGGCAAGGGTATATGCCCCAAGTATATTATCCACAGGTGCCGGAGCAGAAAATTCAATCCCGTTCAAAGCTACCCCACGGGTTGAAGGTGCCGTATTGCCTGCTCCCGGTGGCCCTCCTCCAGCGGTAGTAAACAAAGTGGGACTAGCCTGTATTACTGGCGTTACTGGTATTAACCAAGTCTGACTTAAATCGGTAATATAGGAAGGAAGGCATTCTACGCAGAAGTTCTCATATTCGGCACCCACATTTGGGTTGGCGGCATTCTCACAATCTTCTTCCGTATCGGTTACATAAATATCTCCATTGGTATCGTACAATAGCCAATTGGTATCGTTGTAAAATGTCGCCAAATTTTCAACAAAGGCACCATCCACATCATAAACTTCCCCGCCTTCCAGCCATATGCCCCCTGCCTCTGCATCGTCGGCGATATTGTCCGGGCACCAAGGCCCCATATCGTGATCTCCAGCCAAACTGGAGGTAACAATTTGATAGCAATCCGTTACGGTGCCATCTGAAAGCGTACATGGTATGGTAGTAATTGTGACCGATCCATCTGCCGTAAAAAAGTAAGATGGTTCAACATTTACAACCGCGGTGTCATCCACTGTTTCACTATCATCCGTGCCGCCTGTAGTATCCTCACTATCATTGCTACAGCTGAGGCATGACATGAGGAGTGCGGTACCCACAATTAAATATGAAAATTTATTCGACATAGTTTCAGTTATACAATTACACTTAAGTCATTCACCTATTCACGTTTACGTCCTTTAGGTTTTGGTGCTTTCTCCAACTCCTCTTTAGAAATGTAGCCATCCTCATCCGTATCTATCTTATCGAAATCATCTTTGATAGGACCCTTTAATTCTTCTTTGGATAATTTTCCGTCCTCATCTTTGTCCATTTCCTTAAAAATTTCATCTACGGATGGAGGCTCTTTTTGTCCTTTCCCACCTTGAGACTGTTGTGCACTAAGGTTAGCGCTAAAAAATAAGGTTACCATTGCGGTTAACACTGCCGATTTTACTATCATTTTTTTCATTGTTATTCTTTTTTAAATTCATTCTTTGGACTACAAAGATGGCCCATGGTTGAATGCCAAATGGCTACTTTCAATGAAGCAACGGAGGTTTTAAGCGAATGAAGTGTTAGCATCTGCGAACTTCAAATTAAGAAGGATTTGGATGGCCTATTTTTGCATTGTGATGAAAATTAATTCCTTTAATTTGTACCATGGACAGAACAAAACGATTTCTTTTTCACACGGTATTATGGCTAGCCGTTTGGCTCATGGCCTGGTTGCTTATGACAGATGACGCACTTTTTGCCAAAAAGAACGCGGCCTCTTTTCTTCTGCAAATTGTGGTCATTGCCGTTCTGATCTATTACACGGCACCCGCACTTTTGTTCAAAAAAAGGTATGCCTCCTTTATATTGATCTCCTTGGCCCTAATTATTTTCTGCGCAGCAATGATTTCCGATCCTTTGATAGGACTGATTTCAGGTCAACCACCTCGCCAGGCAGGTCCACCACCTGCAATGCGCCCCAGGGTACCGCCACAATTTTTGATCCACTTTTTGGTATTGTCCATTGCCTATGTACTAGCCACTTTTGTGGAGACATTTTTGTTTGCACAAAAGAAGGAAGAAGAAAATATTAGGAACAGGAATGAAAATTTGCAGACTGAACTAAAGCTACTGAAATCACAGATCAACCCACATTTTTTGTTCAATTCCCTAAACAATATTTATGCGCTTTCGGTTACCAATTCGGACAAGACCCAGCAGGGAATCAGTACCCTTTCCAACATGTTGCGCTATGTTTTGTACGAATGTGAACAAGCTTATGTTCCTTTAGGCAAGGAGGTTGATTATATAAAGGACTATTTGGCCATGTACGTCTTAAAAAGCAGTAAAACCTATCCCATACAAACGAAGTTTCAAATAAAAAACGATGCTGTGCAGGTAGCACCCATGCTATTCATTCCCTTTGTTGAAAATGCATTAAAACATGGTAATTTAGAAAAGATAACAGATGCCTTTTTAAAAATAAGTATCTTCTCCGACGACAAAAACATCGATTTTGAAATTGAAAACAGCATCCCCAAGGAATCGATTCAAAAAGACAAAATTGGAGGAATAGGCCTGGAAAACGTAAAGAAAAGATTGGAAATACTATATCCAAAAAAACATACTTTAAAGATCCAAAAAGAATTAACTACTTTTAAAGTTCAACTACACATAGATCTGAATGGGGACCATTAAATGTTTAATTGTAGACGACGAGGAGTTGGCACGAAGCCTTCTCAAAACCTATGTTGCAAAAGTGAATTTTTTGGAATTGGTGGCCGATTTCGAAAATCCCTTGGATGCCATAAAGGTACTTAAGGAACAAAAAATAGATCTATTGCTGCTGGACATACAAATGCCCGAAATTAAAGGTACAGAGTTTGCAAAAATGGTTCCACCCGGCACCCAGGTCATCTTTACAACGGCATACTCGGAATACGCCTTGGAAGGTTTTGAACTAAATGCCATAGATTATCTCTTAAAGCCCATAACTTTTGAACGCTTTTTAAAGGCTGTCAACAAAATAAAAACAGACACTGACCAGGAAGCCTCAGAGGATTCAATAATCGTTAAATCGGGCTATGACCTACATAAAATTAAGTTTGATTCCATTCTTTATATCGAGAGCGATAGCGAATATGTCATTTATCACACCCCGCAGGGAAAGATTATGAGCAACCAGAGCCTTAGCGCACTGGAGAAAAAGCTCCCAGCACAAATTTTCATGAGGGTCCATAGATCTTACATCGTTAACAAAGCAAAAGTTAACGCCCTAAAGGGCAGGGATCTGCTGATTGAAAAGGCCACCATTCCCGTAAGTGCCAGTTATTATGAGCTGGTAAAAAAGAATCTTTTTTAAGGATTATTCTAGAATGAAAAGTGGTGACTTTGGGGCAGCAAACATCAAATTTTGATTGGACTATTGCTAAGGCTTTTGATTGCACTAAGTTTTACTTTTCCGCCGATATCAAGTTTAAATATCGTCCCATCCAGTACGGTAGCAGCCAATAAACAGGTTCTTTTTCCTGAGACGGGTCGCCGCTAACCGCAGCATAAGGGTTTTGATCCCATCTCATGGTTCGGTACTCACTTGGCGGACGCAAGGCTGTCTGAAGCTCTTCAAGAATAGGTTGCCGCACCACCTTAAGGTCTTCCCTTTGTGCATTGTCAACATACCAATCTACCAAATCCAAGGGAGCATCCTTTAAAAAGGCAATGGAATTATCCAGTTCCTCATCTCCTCCTGCCAATAAATTATACGTAAAATTGATCATGGGACTCTTTGCTTTTTTATGCTTATTGAACCATTGCTCCAAATGATCTTGATACTCCCTCTTCAGTACTGGATCCTCTTCATAGTTGATTAAGGTTGGATACATGTAAAGGGACAAAAAGATATCAAAATAAGTCTCCCATGAAGGGTTGGTGTTATGCAAGGTTTTTGCGTTTTCCAAATACCCTTCTTCCTTTATCAATTTCAAATATTCCCTTTGATACTTTTCTTTTTTGGTCATGTGATGGGCAAACTTCAAGAAAGCGAGCAACTCCAAAGAGTTCAATGCCCTTTCCGGAGCCCAATCGGGATTGTGGTTCAGAATGGCCGGAGACCATACTCCCCATTTGGTATGGGTCCCATCCACATCCACTAGGTTAAAATCGTTCTCTATGAGATGGTCCATAATTTTACTGAAATGATCCGATACCCGTTTTTTTTCCTTATCATCGGCCACCAAGTTATAGTAACAATAATAGCCGAATAGGTGGCCGGAAATCTCATCGCTACTGGTATCGCCTTTCCATTTCCATTTACCATCCTTGGAAACATGCCAACGTTTTTCTACCGGCTTTTGTCTGGGATTTTCAATTATTTCCTCGGCCAATTCGCGCTCGGTGTATGTGCGGTTCATATCATGTGATTGCTCCCAGGAAGCTGGAATTATGGTCCTTGCAAAAAAACCATCCCCACCGGTTACTTCCCTTAAAAAATGTAAGAAATCGAAGGCCTTTCTGGCTCTTTCCTTGGCTTCCGGATTTTTGGTCGTTGCATACCTAAAGGATTCCATGGCCAGATAATTGGAGGTAAACTCCCCATCATTATCGTCGTCCTCGGATTGTATGGTCGTGGTATCGCCTGGTACCACTAATTTGGAACGGGCAATTATCCAAGGTTCACGGACATGGCGCCTTATCAATTTATCATAAAAATGGTCCGCCTTATCTTCAAGTGTCATTAGTCTGTTGATTATGGCACTTACTCCGTTGGCTGTGGCAACCCATGCATTTCCCTGTTGGTCGAATGCAATATCCCTCACCTGATCGGATACCAGCCAACGCCTGCCCGATCTAACGGAATACTCTTTTTCTCCCGGGACAAATCTCGTTATCCCGTAATGTGTACCCACCCACATTCTACCATCGGGTCCCTTTGCCACAGCAGTTACATTGGCATTGACAATCCCATCTTCAGGCGTTTTTTCGCCAATTTTTGCAGCATTATTTCTAATGGAAACTCCCCCCAAGCCCCCTATCCATAGATTTCCCTCTTGGTCAAAATCCATTCCCCTAACATAAGCACTGATCAAATCGTCGTTTCCTTGATATGCCGTAGTTTTTTCATCATTACAGTGGTATAAACCCACATCTGTACCTATCCAAAGTCCGCCGTTATTGTCCGACAATACGGTGCGAATACTTCTTGCAGTATTATATTCCTTTTTCTCCCATTTTTTATCCCGGTACAACCATATTCCATATGGCCCCAAGGCATAAACCCCCTCTTTTGCCGATAGCAGTTTGGCAATGGGCGGCTTAGGTCCTTCCATTTTTTGGATTTCCCTAGTTCCACTCCTATAGACCCCATTCCAAGTAGCCATCCAAACATTTTGATCGTTGTCCATTGCCACGTCATAGGCCGGGCCTTGGCTATCCCCGCTAATTACTATCTTCCATTCCCTTGAACCGACTTCCTTTTGGTAGATGCCATTTTTGGTGGCAATCCAGATGCCTCCCTCCAAATCTGGTTGAATGGCCCTAACATTGTTGGCGTCTTCACTGTTTTCGGCAACAATAAATGCCTCATGATATTCCTGAGCAAAAGGCTTATCTATATAAGCGACAATGGCATTTGAATTTAATTTGGATCTTAGATCCTTGTTTTGACCTATTGACAGAATTGGAATAATAAAAAGAAAGAAAATAGCTTTGTTCATTTCAAATAGTTGATCGGTTTGGCACTAAAGTTAATCCAAGCCCTGGATATATGCCAAAATCAATTTTAAACCTTTACTAATTAATAACCTTCACGGTCATCTAACACTAAAAAATTTAACTTGACTGTAATCAAAGATTTTGTAATGGCTGGATTGAATTACTCTTTTCCAACACAAAACTCCGTCCCAAAAAATAATCTTACACACGAGGAAGCTTCTGTAGACCAATTACATCCCACCCTTTAATGCCTCTTTTTTCTTTCTTGCATAGTACCTGCCCTCTTTTACGTAGTAGGATCCAACGGGAGGGGAATTATCGCCAAATTCCTTCCTGATATAGGTCAGGATCTGGGCAATTTCCTCATCTTCCAAGTAGTCTACCGGCGGCATGACGCCGTCATATGTTTTGCCATTTACCTCTATCGGCCCACTTAATCCACTCAATACAACATCTATGAGTCTTTTTTGGTCCCCTTTGACCCATTCGGAACCAGCGATAGGTGGAAATCTACTACCGTCTCCCTTACCGTTGGCCATATGGCAGGCTCCGCAGTATTTGTTATATAATACTGACCCAGCTTCTGCCCGTAGCGGGGTAAGATCATCCTTAATCTCATCTGGAGTTTTGATATGCGGTAAGTTTTTGAGCTTTTCCATTTGTGCAAGTTGGTCCTTACCAAAATTCTTCTTGTCCCCTTTGTACATTACCCGCCAAATTTTGCCATGTTCACTTTCGCTGATATACAATGACCCATCAGGTCCCATGGCAATACCCATGGGCCTGTATCCTGCATCGTCGGTATCCACTATTTTATCGACCTGTGTAAATCCGTCAGCAAAAACTTCCCATTCCCCGGGCTTTCCATCCTTAAATGGAACAAAACCTATAAAATAACCGGCCTGCGGAAAAGGAGCTCTGATAGTGGAACCATGGAAGGCGATAAATGCCCCATTTTTATAATGCTCAGGGAATTGATTCCCT
Source organism: Arenibacter palladensis (assembly GCF_900129275.1). Lineage (GTDB taxonomy): Bacteria > Bacteroidota > Bacteroidia > Flavobacteriales > Flavobacteriaceae > Arenibacter > Arenibacter palladensis. Next base: position 345,962 of record NZ_FQUX01000005.1, read on the forward strand.
TGATAGAAATGCAGGTCGTTTGGTGCCCAATGACCCGGGAAACCAATTATAGGTTGCTCGTATTTGGCCCCATCACCTTCCTTTTTTCCATCTCCCCCATATTCGGGATTGAGTAATTTTTTGCCCTGCATATGATCGTAATAGTAATAAGGCCAACCAGCATCGGTACCCTCTTTCACCCTAAGAAATTCTTCGGAGGGCAACATAGCACTTTGCCAAGGCGAAAAGTATTCGGGCCAGTTACGGTTCAGGTTGTCGCGGCCATGTTGTAAGACATACAAGGTATTATCGTAAGGGTTCCAATCCATTCCCACCACACTCCTAATTCCAGTTGCATAGCGGTATCCGTCTTTCTGTGTCTGACCGGGTTTATTGGCATCAAATTGCCATATACCGGCATGCCATTCCAACTCCGGACATGGATCCTGTCCCAATGCGCCTGGCATTCTATTCTGTTCTTTTGATTGACAAACATCTCCTGGGGAACCAAAGGGAACATACATATGGCCATTCCCATCAAAAGTTAGTGGCTTGGCAATATGTGAATAGCCAAAAGGAGAATTCTGGTAATCATCCGTAAGCATAACTTCCGGCTCACTTTCCGGAACTAACTTGCCCCTTGTTAACTTTTGTCTATATACCGTACTGGCGGTACTGTAGTATAAATAATCCTTGTATATCCGCATTCCTGTGGCGTAATAACCACGCTGATCAAATACCCCGAACCGTTCTATTTGGTCCGCTTTTCCATCATTATTGTTATCTCGGAGACCAATATTTTCACCTTCCTCATGGGCAAATCGCATTTTAATATAGATATCACCATTGTCATTGACCGCAAGATGCCGAGCAGACCCTATACTGTCCACTACCACTACCGCCTCAAAACCTTCAGGAAGCACTAATCCCCCATTATCGGGGTCTCCCGGCGGTAAACTTTTGCTGCAATGCAACAAAATGCCCGAAACCAGTAACATAAGCAAAATGCTTTTTAAGCGGAGGAGAACTACCATTTCTTTATATTTCCTTTTCGGTACCAAGAAGATTACATCTATAATTTACTATAACTATAAGACCATGGATCAGTAGACAAATCACGTCTCTATTTCTGTCGCCATTGGAAGTCAGATTTAATATTTTATCACGGCAACATAAATACCTGATTCACAAACCAAACAACTCCTCCTAAGCTAATCAAATTTGTTTAAATAATTAAGTGACTTCAAATTATTTTTAGTGGATGATTATGATATTTTATCGGCAATAAACTTAAAACCCATATTGGTCCGGCGGATGGCAATGAGGGTTCTGTATACTTTAATAAGCTGGTGAGCCCAAAGCAAAGATTGTTTTAAACGGACCGTTAGTCGAAAAGTAATCCCAAAAAACTAATTGATTCCAACGGCCAAATAATGCAACCTATAACACCCCTTTAAGGTAAATTCCAACTACCCTGGAAAAGAATTCAATCCCTTGCGGTTTTCCGCAAGGGATTCTCTTTTTATCAATATAGGTTTGCCCTATGAAATAAGATTATGGGCCATTGGTTTATTCTTATGACCATGCTCCATTTCTGTTGAATTGATCACAAATTAAATGCATACTGGCCAGCTTGCCGAAAAGGTTTTCGGGGGAACTATCCAATTTGGCAGGCAAGGCCTTTATAGCCAGTTCCAGCTTAGCAGCTGAATATTTAATTAGAGGTCTAATATATTGCCAGAACCATAATTACAACCATTAGGTCCCAAAGGACTATTCCAATTGCCAATGCAACTTTACCTCTGCACATTCCTTGGGCGGTATCTAACAAATTCAATTACGTAGCCGAGCGTCAACCTTCCCTAACTCTCCTTTATTTTTATAACTTTGGCCGCATGGATAACATAACCCAAATTCCGGCTAGTTTTATAGAGCAAAACACCCATTTCCCCAGCCTTATCAGTGCGCTAAGGGATGCATTTTCCGACCAGGATACCATGGTGCCCATGAGACATCATCACGATTTTCCCAATCCCGAAGTAAAAGAGGATTCAACCTTGTTATTGATGCCTGCTTGGAAGCCGGGAAAACAGGCAGGAGTAAAAATCGTTACTGTGAGTCCTAAAAATGGTCAGTTTAACCTTCCGGCCATTCAGGGCACGTATATTTATTTGGATGCTTTGAAGGGCGGCATCCTTGCACTCCTGGAGGCCAAAAGCTTAACCGTAAAAAGAACGGCCGCTGCCTCTGCTTTGGCCTCACAATATTTATCAAGGAAAAATTCCAGCTCCCTATTAATGATTGGCACGGGAGCCCTTGCCCCCAATTTAATATTGGCCCATGCCAGTGTACGTCCATTAAAAACGGTCTATATATGGGGAAGGGATTATTCCAAGGCCATGGGCATATGCGAGAAACTAAATAATGCACCCTTCCATATTCAACCCATAAAAGCAATTGAGGATAAAATTTCTGAAGTCGATATTATATCCTCGGCCACCTTATCCAAAACGCCCCTTGTTTTGGGAAAATATCTACAACCCGGGCAACATGTGGATTTGGTAGGAGCATATAAGGTAGATATGCGGGAGGCTGATGATGAAACGGTTACAAAAGCGGAGGTGTATGTAGATACTTATCAAGGCGGTTTAAAAGAAAGTGGGGATATTGTTATTCCATTAAAAAGTGGTGTTTTGAAAGAGGCGGATATCAAGGCCGATTTGATTGAACTCACTTCCCAAAAAAAACATGGCAGGAAAAACGATGGGGAAATTACGATGTTTAAGTCGGTTGGACATGCCTTGGAAGACCTGGCCGCGGCTACCTATTATTACAACATGTTCCAAAATAAACAATAATGGCATAGGCAAGGGTTCGCAAACCTTAATTAAAATGGATCAAACTTGAAATATGCACCGGGTTTTGGAACCAAAAAATTAGAAAAAATACACTCTTAAATAAGTATGAATAAAACTCTTTATTCGGCATTAAACAGGTCTGCCGTCATGCTTTTAATTTTAGCATTGAGCGTTTCGGGGATACTTAAGGCTCAAAAACTACCCCTTCCGCCTCGTGCCAATGATGCTATTTCAGGTAGCACTTTTAAAAATTGGATAGAAACCCTAAGCGTGGAAGACAGGGAAAAACAGATTTACCAAGAGGTTTTGAAGGGAAATGTCCCCAATTTTTTACGTGAACTGACTCCCATTACATTTTCAAAAACCATCAAGAATTCCACTTATGTTGTAACTTATTTTGTTCTTCCAGATTATTTGGCTGTTGGCTCTGATACCGATTATTTCCTGATGCCCATGACCCCAATTTTGGCCCAGAAAATAGCGAATGCCATTGGTTTCACCCTTCCAACCAAACAAATGGTAGATCAAATATGGAGCAATGCCTCATTAAAAATGGCCCCCACACCTATTCCCCCTAGTCCTCAAATGACAACAATTCCTGTAATGTGGGAGCACAATATGCTACTACAAAGGCAAAGGAAAGAAGCCCTTTTACAGGCTCCTTTGGGAGATTTGGTGGCCGGACATAAAAAGGATGTTATTATCTCCAACAAAATCTATGAAAAATCGTCCAAGCCAGTTGTAATTTATGGCTGGCATTTCCAAAATGGAACCCCTATCCAGCCAGTCTACGCTGGCCATAGCGAAACTTACGCCGATTACAGCCACGGTATCCGGTTAGTTCAGGATAGCACCTTGATCAATCATAAAGTCCATCTTATAACATCGGTGCTTCAAGATGCTGAAAAATCTGCTTTATTCAGTGATGAAGGAGTAATAGTGAAACCCTTCTACCCGTTGGAATAAGGACGGTAAGGAATTTGCAAAATTTCACTTCTTCCAATCAAATACATTGTTGGACAATTCTTAAAACGAAAAAAGCCTCCAACTTGCGTTAAAGTTTTTTAGTAATCAGAACGTATTTGAACTCGCACACAAGGGGGTGAAAAGTAGCAAATTTAAATGATAACGAGATCCAATATTAATTGCCTAGGGAACTACTATTTCTATGAAAAAATCCGGTCGATCATAGGGGTAATTTGCTTTCGGTCTTTTGTAAAATGTGGACAACGAGACAATCTGTCCCAGGTGGTTTTCGAATAGATAATGAGAGTATCCCTCCGTTTCCAATATTTCCAAATTGGAGGTGGTCAAATTAAGGGTCCTAACCTTCTTTTCATGTAATGAGGCAGCATCTAGGTTCCATTCTGGATTATTGTTGGTTCCCAATATCTTACTCCCATCTACATTAATGGCTACAGGAAAATAAGGTTGTTCAAATGATCTAAAGGATGAACTGGCCAGATCATACATCCTATTTTCCCTGAAATTAATGATACTGTTATCCCTCGGGTTAAATACAGTTTCTTTTGCCGATCCTGCTGTTAAGGGGACATCAATGATCGTTTTATCCTCCAGATTACCTTCTGCATTTATACTAAAAATTATACTTTGGGCGCTATCCCTATTCCCAATGATAATGCGGCCGTCATTAATTTGCAAAACATTGTAACCAGACTGGCCCAGGTTTTGCATAAAGTGCTCTTGTTTGTCAATAAGGGTAAGGTTCGAAAAATCGCGTACAACGGTATAAGCATAACTATTGTCCAACAGGAGATAACGATCATTGCCAAGGTAAATAAAGTCATTCAAAGAACTTGATCCACTGAGTTTCAGATCGTATTTGTACTCCAAAGTTTGAGGGTCATATACCGAAATACCATCGTACTTAAGATACATTAGTTCTTGTCCTATAGATGAATTGATGACTTTAAGATCATTCCTACCGTTTCCATTGATAGCAGTTGCATTGTTTGAATAGGCTTCCACTTCCCGGGTTCCGTAATTATAACGCATAATATAAGAATCGTAAAAATTATCTTTACCTCCATTTAAAAATATTACGGTTTCATTGGGGGAAGCCGTGAAATTGAAAATGCTTTTTAGGTCAATTACCCTGTCCGGTAGGTAGTTGGCCTCTTTAGCGCTTGCTACAACCTGAGGATTGTAAAAGTTCTGTTTCCCTAATTTGTTGTGTACCCGAACCTCATATACTGGATTTTTCAATAAGGGAGGGGCTTCATCAGTAAAACTGGTGGTATTGATATCCGTTATTTCGATAAGCGATCGTTCTTGAGAGATCGATCCGTAACTATCAAAGTAATTCTTCAAAACAACTTCATAATGCGAAAAGTAGAGCCCTTCATATTTTTGCCATTGAAGGGAAATCTTGTCATTTTGAACCAAGGGAGCTTCCAATGCTACACTTGGCACATTAAGATATTCTGGCGATATGCTATAAGGATAGCTCACAAACAACAATCCTTTATTCGTATACACTTTTAGGAAATAGCACAATTGATTTTTTACGGGCGGGTCAAGATCTTCATAATAGGTGGCGCTCCTATCGTTTATAGTAGCCAAAAGTACCGATTTGGAAATATCGCAATTTTCACCGCTCAAATAGATTTCATAGCGGTCGAAAATGTTTATCCCACCATATTCCGACCAAGTCAACCTTATTTTATTGTTAATTGAATCGTCCCACTCAAGACTATTGCTATAAAAATAGCTCTCATTGGGACTATAAGGTTTAGCCAAAAACTGGAAAATATCTTCTTCCCCGTCCTCATCAAAATCATATTTCGCCCTAAAAACAAACTTGTCCGCCGTGAGCTGTACAATAACCATTTCATTAAAGTCCTTAAACGAATTTGCTAAAGTTATGATTCCCCGATCGAAACTCCATTGTAAATCCTGTTCTTCAGGAATACAGCCCGAGTTTGGAATAATATACTCTTTGTAGGTGCCATCATCCAAAAAAGTGAAAAAGTCCCTGTCGCAATTGCCATAGGTTTTGGGAACTTCTGCCGTTTGTTTTTGATAGTTGACTTCATAAACAGACCAATATTGGTTTAACAATTCTAAATCTGCATTCAAGAGTGCACCTTGGTAGAAAGGGTCGGATTGAAAAGGTGAATCATCCTCATTTGAAGAACATCCCGACATCAAAACAATGAAGCCAAATAACAAGGCAATCATTCCTTTCAAGGTAAAGTTTTTGCTCATTATCAATCAATGAATTAGTATTGTAAAAACCCTCTACACCCCTAGAAAGGCACGTAAATATATTGAATTACTCAATTCGTTGACGAAAAATCGTTTAGATTATTAATTAGGTAGTTGAGAAGCAATAATCCAAACTAATTTACTTGCTCAAAATGCTAAAATCTACTTTTTATAGATCCATACGGGAACATCTATTCTTACATTTTGAGCACATAAAATTTTCGGAAAGGACGGTTCTTAATCACTCTATGACTGAACGAAAAAAGCCTCCAACTTGCGTTGAAGGCTTTTAATATTGAAATGTCCCGTCCTAAAATAAGTTGACACAAAATCGACTTATTTATGAAACATTCAAAGATTACAGGTAATAAGCGGACACAACGCGATTACAATCTAGGTTTTAAATTGGCCGTTATTTCCCAAGTTGAAAAAGGCGAAATGACCTATAAGCAGGCACAGAAGGCTTATGGCATTCAAGGTAGAAGTACTGTTTTGGTCTGGTTGAGAAAACATGGTACCTTAGATTGGAGCAACCCAATTCGACATCAAATGCCAAAATCCAAAGAAACCCCTGCCCAGAAGATCAAGCGTTTAGAACGCGAGCTATCTGACGCGAAGTTGAAGAACAAGATCCTTAATACGATG
>NZ_FQUX01000013.1:0-1258 GCF_900129275.1 Arenibacter palladensis
GATGTTGCTGGAAGTGGACTTGTACAGAACGCGACCACTGGAGCATTGGAAGTAGACGGTACAGCGATCACTGGTGACGGTGACATTACTTCTTCGGACCTAACGGTAGGTGGCGATGCCAATGCTTTATTGGGAGATGTTACCCTTGAAATAGCAGCTGGAGCCGTGGGGACTACAGAATTGGCTGCAGATGCGGTGACCAATGCAAAACTGGCCGACGATGCGGTTCAGACAGAAAACATATTAAGTGGTGGCAACGATAAAGTGTTGGTTACCGATGTAGTGGGTACGGTTGCCTGGGTGGACAAATCCAGCTTCGATGCCATCGCCGATCAGATTACTATAACTGGAGTGGGTACCACCTTGGATCCCTTTAAGGTAGAGGATCTTTCCATAGTAACGGCAAAATTGGCCGATGGAGCAGTGACTACCGTAAAATTGGGCGATGATGCGGTTACAAATGCAAAGTTGGCGGACAATGCAGTACAGACAGAAAATATATTAAGTGGAGGTAACGATAAGGTATTGGTTACCGATGCCGTTGGTACGGTGGAGTGGATCGACAAGTCGAGCTTTGCTGCTATAGCCGATCAGGTAACGATTACGGGAGCTGGAACCTCTGGGGATCCTTTCAAAGTGGAGGACCTTTCTATAGTAACTGCAAAATTAGGCGCCGATGCGGTTACCAACGCTAAATTGGCGGACAATGCGGTACAGACAGAAAACATATTGAGTGGTGGTAACGATAAGGTATTGGTTACCGATGCCGTTGGAACCGTGGTTTGGGTGGACAAGTCCAGCTTTGCAGTTCTTGCCGACCAAGTAACTATTACCGGTTTAGGCACAACCTTGGATCCTTTCAAGGTAGAGGACCTTTCCATAGTAAATTCCAAACTAGGCCCGGATGCGGTTACCAATGCCAAGTTGGCCGATGATGCGGTTCAATTGGAAAACATAGCCGATGGTACGGCCTCCGGACAGGTAATGCAATGGGACGGGACCGACTGGATTCTGGTAGATTTAGGTTCTGTTACAGTAACCGAAAATGACGGTGTAATAGGCAACGAGGTAACAAACGCAACCGATGGAACTTTGATCCGTTCAGGAGCAGGTACAACCGTAAGTCCCTATACTTTGGACGTGGCCACAGGTGGAATCACAGTCAATGAACTGGCAGATGATGCCGTGACGGCTGCTAAGATCAATGCTGATGTTGCTGGAAGTGGACTTGTACAGAACGCGACCACTGGAGCATTGG
>NZ_FQUX01000013.1:3080-4927 GCF_900129275.1 Arenibacter palladensis
GCCGTGGGGACTACAGAATTGGCTGCAGATGCGGTGACCAATGCAAAGTTGGCGGACAATGCGGTACAGACAGAAAACATATTAAGTGGAGGTAACGACAAGGTCTTGGTTACCGATGCCGTTGGTACGGTGGAGTGGATCGACAAGTCGAGCTTCGCTGCTATAGCGGATCAGGTAACGATTACGGGAGCTGGGACCTCTGGGGATCCTTTCAAAGTGGATGATCTTTCGATTGTGACCGCCAAACTTGGCGCCGATGCGGTGACCAATGCAAAATTGGCGGACAATGCGGTACAGACAGAAAACATATTAAGTGGAGGAAACGACAAGGTATTGGTTACAGATGCCTTAGGTACAGTGGAGTGGATCGATAAGTCGAGCTTCGCTGCTATAGCGGACCAGGTAACGATTACGGGAGCTGGGACCTCTGGGAATCCTTTCAAAGTTGAGGATCTTTCGATTGTGACCGCCAAGCTTGGCGCCGATGCGGTGACCAATGCAAAGTTGGCGGACAATGCGGTGCAGACAGAAAACATATTAAGTGGAGGAAACGACAAGGTATTGGTTACAGATGCCGTAGGTACAGTGGAGTGGATCGACAAGTCGAGCTTTGCTGCCATAGCCGATCAGGTAACGATTACCGGTGCAGGTACTTCTGGAGATCCTTTCAAAGTGGAGGATCTTTCGATTGTGACCGCCAAGCTTGGAGCCGATGCGGTTACCAACGCTAAATTGGCGGACGATGCGGTGCAGACAGAAAATATATTAAGTGGAGGAAACGATAAAGTTTTGGTGACGGATGCTGTTGGAACGGTAGTTTGGGTGGACAAGTCCAGCTTTGCAGTTTTGGCCGACCAAGTAACTATTACTGGTGCAGGTACTTCTGGAGATCCCTTCAAAGTTGAGGACCTTTCCATAGTAAATTCCAAACTTGGCCCGGATGCAGTTACCAATTCTAAATTGGCCGATGATGCGGTGCAGTTGGAAAACATAGCCGATGGTACGGTCTCCGGACAGGTAATGCAATGGGACGGTACCGAATGGACACTAGTGGATTTGGGCTCCGTAACGGTAACCGAAAATGACGGTGTAATTGGCAACGAGGTAACAAACGCCACCGACGGAACCTTGATCCGTTCAGGAGCGGGTACTACTATAAGTCCCTATACATTGGACGTGGCCACGGGTGGAATTACTGCCAATGAATTGGCTGATGATGCGGTAACGGCAGCTAAGATCAATGCTGATGTTGCGGGAAGCGGACTGGTACAGAACGCGACCACTGGAGCATTGGAAGTGGACGGCACAGCGATCACTGGTGATGGCAACATTACTTCTTCGGACCTAACGGTAGGTGGCGATGCCAATGCTTTATTGGGAGATGTTACCCTTGAGATAGCGGCCGGGGCAGTAGGGACTACAGAATTGGCCGCAGATGCGGTGACCAATGCCAAGTTGGCCGATGATGCGGTCCAGCCAGAAAATATACTAAGCGGCGGTAACGATAAGGTAATGGTTACCGGTGCAACCGGTACAGTAGAGTGGGTAGATAAATCTTTATTAAATACAGATAATCAAGGAATTAGTAGTTCAATTGTTAGTGCAAATGAGTCAGTAAATATAGCCTTGGAAAGAGGAGGTAGTACAACAATTGATATTCGTGATGCTGATGATGATCCGTATAATGAAATAGAATTGCCAGCGGGAGGAACAGGCGGACAAGTACTTTCCACTGACGGCTCAGGAATATATTCTTGGATTGATCCTGATACGGGTCCACAAGGTCCGGCAGGTCCACAAGGACCTCCGGGTAGTGACGGAGCCACGGGAGCCACTGGAGCCCAAGG
>NZ_FQUX01000013.1:6262-78573 GCF_900129275.1 Arenibacter palladensis
GGAGCCAAAGGAGATACTGGAGATACAGGAGCCACTGGAGCGCAAGGTCCAACCGGAGCAAAAGGAGATACAGGTGATACAGGAGCAACCGGTGCCCAAGGCCCAACTGGAGCTAAGGGTGATACAGGAGCCCAAGGTCCAGCAGGTCCGGCCGGATCCGATGGTATAGATGGTGCTGTAGGTCCTCAAGGTCCAGCAGGTCCTCAGGGTCCAACGGGAGCTACAGGGTCACAAGGTCCAACAGGAGCAACTGGTCCTGCAGGAGATCCAGCAACGGATGATCAAACATTGAGTATTGCTGGCGATCAATTGAGTATATCTGGTGGTAATACCATTACAGTGCCTACGGCCGATGGAACAGAGACTATAGTGACGGCAGGTAATGATATTAGTGTAACTGGAAATGGTAGTAGTGCCACTCCTTATGTAATTGCAAATACACGACCTAATATTTTCTATCCGCCTTCCATTGCTGTGGATGCCTCTTCAACGGGCACGGGTAGGACAATTAATCTGCATACGCAATATACGGCTCAATTTGGATCACCAATGGTGGCTAGTAATTTGGCACCTGGGGCTATACCCACTTATGCCAATACAGAGCTGTATTACTATGTTACGTATTACGATAATACGGTGTTCGACAATGTAAGTGTGGATGAATTTGGTGTAATGACCTATGATGTAATAGCAACACCAACAGATTATAATTCGCTTATCAACGTAGTATTTGTAGTGAAATAGATTATATAAACCAATTAGGTACAACAGGAGTTTGAAACCAAAACACATATATAGATTTCTTTTTGTTATCCTTGTAACCATATTCTTTGGTGCTAATAGGGCCAATGCGCAATTTTTGTTGCAGGCACCCAACAGTACCGATGAACATAATTACAAATGGTACGAGGCTTCCGATACTTCCACAGTTTTGGGTACCGATTTTTTTTACGAGGTAACATCCTCCGGGATTTATTTTGCAACATATGACGGAACTCTATGTGGATCAAATGCTACTGGTTATTTTATAGTAACCGATTGTACGAGCCCGGATAATGAGGTAACGATGGATATATCCAATAATGTGGGTACCAGCGCTGCCATTAGTTGGTCGCCTGCAGTTAGTGGGGATCAACTAAGACCTACGGTGATTGCAACACAGAGTGTGGTGCGCTATACTGCTACCGTTACCAAGGCAGGGAACTCTTTTGATTTACCCAATTTTACTGTGGTTTGTTTACAGCAATCCAGTGTTTTGGTGGACGATTTTATTACGGTCAATGAAGATTCATCGGTTATAGTACCAATTTTTGATAATGATAGCAATTTGCCTACTTCGGGTATTTTGACTACTTCAAATCCGTTTAACGGTAATGTCCTTATTGATGATAATGGCACACCAAATAATCCATCGGATGACATCATAACTTTTGTCCCAAATCCCAATTACAATGGACCAAGTACATTCACTTATACCATTTGTAATTCCTTGGGAGATTGTAGTACAGCTACTGTAAATGTCGACGTACTTCCTATTGTTGATGCTTTCGACGATTCTGTGGCTACCTTGGAGAATATGCCCGTGGATGTAGATATTTTGGTGAACGACAATGATATCCCTATCCTGGGAACCATAACGACTACCAGTCCATCCAATGGCAATGTAGTAGTTAACAATAATGGTACGCCTAATGACCTTAGGGACGATACGGTAACATACACCCCCAACAATGGTTATGTGGGCAGCGATCTTTTTACATACACCATATGTGATGATCAATCAAATTGTAGTACGGCCACTGTCAACATATTGGTGAATCCACTTGGCATTGTTGATATTGACAGTGATGACGATGGAATTTTGGACAGTTTTGAAGATCTTAATTTGGATGGTGATAATGATCCGTCTACAGACCCAACAGATTCTGATGGTGATGGCATACCGGATTACTGGGATATCGACAGTGATAATGATGGTATTCCAGATAATGTTGAAGCACAAACCACCCAAGGTTATGTTCCGCCAAGTGGAGTGGATGCCAATAACAATGGTCTGGACGATGCCTATGAAAATAATGGAAATATAGGCCTGTTCCCAATTGATACGGACGGGGATAATTTACCAGATTACTTGGATGAAGACAGTGATAATGATAATGTACCTGACAGAATTGAAGGCCATGATCACGACCATGACGGTATTCCGGATGTAGTTTATATTGGTTCGGATAAGGATAATGATGGTCTTGATGATGGTTATGAAGGCAGTACAACTATTGATATTGATGTTAACGATGAAATAAATGATCCTTACAATGATCTACCCAATACCGATGGGGACGATGAAGTTGATTACAGGGATACCGATGATGACGATGATGGAATACTTACAATTGATGAAGACGAAAACGGGGATGGAAATTATGCCAACGACGATTTTGATAATGATGGTATTCCTAATTATCTGGATTCAGATTTGATCATAATGGATGACGGCGTGGAAGTGTTTAACGTAATTACTCCTAATAATGATGGCATTCATGATGTCTTGACCATAAGGGGAATTGAAAATTATCCAAACAATACCATCAAAATATATAACCGTTGGGGAGTATTGGTTTATGCAACCAAAGCCTATAACAATGATTCCAATTATTTTGACGGTACGTCTGAAGGTAGGGTAACCGTTGCTCAGGATAATCAATTGCCGGTAGGAACTTATTTCTACATTTTGGATTATAGTCCTTCGGCAGGTGGTAAGATGACGACCCTAACAGGATACATTTATATAAATAGATAAAAGATGCCAAATCTTATAAAGAATATACTAGATTCCAATAAACTGTTATTCTGCTTAATTGCAATAGCCATGTTGTTAAGTAACACGGTACAATCGCAACAAGATGCACAGTATACGCAGTATATGTACAATACGGTAAGTGTAAATCCTGGTTATGCAGGTTCCCGTGGACATATCAGTATTGCAGCATTGCATAGGTCGCAATGGGTAGGTTTGGACGGAGCCCCAACCACCCAGACATTAAATTTGCACTCACCCATTGGCTATAGGGGTGTAGGTTTGGGCATTTCAATTGTAAACGATAAAATTGGCCCCACTTCGGAAACTTATTTTGATGGAGATTTTTCATACACCGTTTATACTTCACAAGAAGGTAGATTAAGTTTTGGTTTAAAAGCCAGTGCCCATATGTTGGACATACGTTTTTCAGAACTTAACCAAGATTATACCAACCCAGGAGGGCCGGATCCTACATTACAACAGGACATAAATAATAAATTTTCGCCCAACATAGGTGCCGGAATATATTATCACACAGAGAAATTCTATGCAGGCCTGTCCGTACCGCGATTTTTACAGACAACACATTTTGATGGTGAAGCTTTGTCCACTGCCAAGGAACAGATGAATTTATATTTGATAACCGGATATGTGTTCGACCTGAATACCAATTTAAAATTTAAACCTGCCCTTTTAACCAAAGTGGTTCAAGGTGCACCTTTACAAGTTGACGTTTCGGCCAATTTTATGCTCAATGACAAATTTATTGTTGGTGCGGCCTATCGATGGGATGCGGCATTAAGTGCCATGGTAGGTTTTAATATCTCCAATTCGTTCCTGATAGGAATGGCTTATGACAAGGAAACTACTGAGCTGGGTCAGGCTACTTTTAATGATGGATCCTTTGAGATTATTTTACGCTACGACTTCATCAAGGAGCTTGGTAATTTAAAATCGCCCAGATTTTTCTAAAAGCCTATCGGGAATTTCATTTGTGATATCCCCGTATTTCATAAGCCAAAGGTTCAGGGAAATAGGAGGTATCTACCCACTCCGACTTAATGATAATTTTTTAAATTCGAATGCTACTATTTCAGACTCGAGGTACCTCCAATACATGGTTTGTACTCAATACCAAAGTTCATGTTCTGTTTATTATTTGCATCGCTTAAAAAAGGACCAGAATCGATTTACTATTGCACGGTGTATTTTGGTTTAAAGGAGTCAGCCTTATCCAAGACTTTCATGTTAATTAGTTCCCTCGCCCTGTGTGAAAACTAGTCATGTTAAGTTGAAATATGAATAAGTCCGTTTTTTTGTTCGGTAAACCTAAATGTCTGGATAAATCATTGTTCGCTATTGGATATCCTTCAATTTTGTCCTAGACGTCAATTGTCAGGCAGATCTTCTTCCGTAGTGGAGATGACATGGCCGTTAAGAATTATTGAAGCCTTGGAAATAATTTAGGCCATTGCATCGGTCCTTAAAATCCTTAGATTTTAGGGACCACCTAGTGAAGAAGGGTCTTTTCTCCTGCCCGACGGCAAGGCGGGTTTGTTTCGTTTTCTTTGGACAAGCAAAGAAAATGAAAGGATAATTTCAAAATATGTTTTAATCTATTATCCTTAACAAATAAAACCTAAGATAAAAAGCATTACAAGTTATGTTGATCCAATTTTTATAGAAACACAACAATCAAACGTAATCCTTAATGCGATAATTATATACCAATTCGGAAACCGTCCGCTACCTTTGTCTAAAGGTCCATCCCAATTTTCATTACATCTCAAAATGAAATTATTTCTATAAGATTATTGGTAGAATCTAACACTCTCAATCTTTTTTTAAGGAATAGGTTACAAGAACCTCCAGTTTTAAAGTATTTAATTTTTATGACCTACTTAACCCTTATTATTGGGGAAAGGTTTTATTTTTACAAAATGGAAGAGGAAAATGTAATTCTTGTTGATAAATTTGATGTGCAAATTGGTCTGATGCCCAAAATGGAAGCCCATGAAAAGGCTTTGCTCCATAGGGCATTTTCGGTTTTTATTATGAATGATAAGGGGGAAACAATGATTCAGCAAAGAGCGGGTCATAAGTATCATTCCCCCCTTCTGTGGACCAATACCTGTTGTAGTCATCAACGGGAGGGAGAATCCAATATTCAGGCAGGGAAAAGAAGATTGAAGGAAGAGATGGGATTTGAGACCGAATTGAAGGAGTTGTTTTCTTTTATCTATAAGGCTCCTTTTGACAATGGTCTTACCGAACATGAATTGGATCATGTGATGATAGGACACTACAATGGGGAACCAAAGATAAACCCAGAGGAAGTGGCCTCATGGAAATGGATGAAGCCTGTGGAAATAAAGCAGGATATGCTTAACTCCCCTGAGAAATACACGGCCTGGTTCAAGATTATTTTCGATAAGTTTTACAATCATATTTCGCAATACAATACTGCCATATGAAAGTTAAAGTAAGTAGAAAAGCTCATTTTAATGCTGCTCACAGGTTGTATAGACCCGAATGGAGTTATGAAAAAAATGATAGTGTTTTTGGTTTATGTAACAATCCAAATTTTCATGGCCATAATTATGAGCTGATAGTCAGCGTTACCGGAGAAATAGATGAGGAAACAGGCTTTGTTATAGATATGAAAGACTTAAAGGAGCTTATAAGGGAAAAAATAGAAAATCAACTGGACCATAAAAACCTTAATGTGGAGGTGGAATGGTTTAAGACCGTGAATCCTACAGCGGAAAATATAGTAGTTTATATTTGGAACCAGCTTCGGCCCTTTATAAAGGCTTCAAACGAGTTGGAGGTGGTACTTTACGAAACCCCAAGAAATTTTGTAACCTATTCCGGATAGTTGGGGTTTATTATTATCAATCAAAAAAAAGGAAGGAAAGTATTGAACTTCCCTATTAGCAGTTTAATCAAATTAATACATAGAATATAAATACCTAATACCAATCAGCATGAACTTATATCCTTTAAAATTCAATCCTATCCTTAAAGAACGACTTTGGGGCGGTACCAAATTGAAAGATGTTTTGGGAAAACCCATTGAAAATGATATTACGGGTGAAAGTTGGGAGCTTTCTGCAGTGAAAGGGGACGTTTCAGTGGTAGCCAATGGTGATTTATCCGGTACTTCTTTACAGGAATTGATCAATGAGCATCCTGAAGAATTATTGGGTAAAAGTGTTTATGCCAGATTTGGGACCGAGTTTCCAATTCTTATCAAATTTATAGATGCCAAACAGGATTTGTCCATCCAATTGCATCCTAACGATGAATTGGCCAAAAAACGTCACAATTCCTTTGGAAAAACGGAAATGTGGTATATTATGGATGCCGATAAGGGTGCAGAGTTAATAGTGGGTTTTAACAAGGACGTAACCAAAGAAGAATACGCCAAGAGTATTGAAGAGGATACGCTGTTGGATTTGTTGAACTATGAAAGTGTAAAGGAAGGGGATACTTTTTTTATAAACACTGGTAAAATGCACGCTATTGGGGCTGGAGTGTTGCTTGCGGAGATTCAGCAGACTTCCGATATCACCTATCGTGTCTTCGATTTTAATAGAAGGGACAAAAATGGCAATCTTAGGGAATTGCATACCGATTTGGCCCTGGATGCCATAGATTACACTAAGAAGGATGATTTTAAAGTGAAATATTCCGATAAAAAAGACAGTGTTAACAATATGGTTTCCTGTCCTTATTTCAATACCAACATTTTAGAGCTTACCAAGGACTTGGAGTTGGATGTAGAAAAAAGGGATTCGTTCACCATATACATGTGTGTAGGGGGCAAGGCGACTATTTCTAACGAATTTGGATCGGTATCCATACAAAAGGGCGAAACTACTTTAGTGCCTGCCCAGTCCAAAAAAATAAATATAATTACAACGAGTGCAAAACTTTTGGAGGTTACTATCTGAAAATGATTACTTTTGCAAAAAAAATTTACCAATGGCAAGTATAAGAGATTTAAAGAAAGACATTAATTACGTTTTAGGAGATATTATTGAAGCGGTGTATTTAGTGGAAGCTTCTGGAAATAAGCAAAATTCAAAAGAAGGTAATGCAATAATAGATAATGCAATTGAAGTCTTTGACGAGTTGATCGCGAAAGTAAACCAGAAGTCAGTGGAGAACAGACCGGCCCATTTAAAATCCGTTAAAGCGGAATTGGAAACCAAAGCAGGTTCTTTAATTGAACAACTTAATAAATTAGGGTAGTATTTCCCTTAGTAGGTATTTAAAAAAAGCATCCATTTATTGGATGCTTTTTTTTATTCTTTAGTTTCTTTCCTAAGGTTTTCAATATGTTCTTTTAATTCCTTGCCGTACTTGGAATTGGCAACATCAACAGAGAGCGTATTGTTTATAGAGTCCAAATATTTAAGGTTGGCATCCGAAACTTCCTTTACGGCAATGTAGGGTGCTACATAGGAATCTGCATTGTTCAACGCAAAATTAATGGCGTAAAGGTATCCTCTCTTAACATTTTTTTCGGTTAAATCTTGAAGTGAATCAAAAGCAACAGAGTCACTTTGCGTTTTGGGATCCATACTCAACCTTGCGTATTCCAAATTCTTGGTGTTGAACTTGGACATAACTTCCAGATATTCCTTCAGCTTCTCATTACTTTTAGATCCCTCAATTTTGGCATTAAGGTCGAAGGTATTCCAATTGGTATTAATGGTTATAATTCCAGGTTCTGCAAAGAAGGTAATTCGGTCATTTATGCTATTGTTATCCTTCTTGTCAAGGTATAGGTAGAACAGCTCAGGGCTTTCCAGTTCTGTGGTAAAGGAAAAATTACCATCCCCATCCACGACAAGCGAATCAACTGTGACCAAGGTAGTATCCGCAATGTGCTGCAGATAAAGGGTGCCTTTTTTTAACCCCTTTACATTTCCGGTAACGGTCATGGTATTTTCAGTACTGCCGCCCCCACAAGAGCTAATAATTATTGCCAGTACCGCGACCATTAAAACTTTCTTCATATTATTTTTTTTGAAGCGCAAATATCATTAAAGTTTATGGAATTTTAAACTTTTGATGCAATTTCCATGAGAATTGTACAAAGTATGGCACCACCGGTACCTACCACATAGCCAAAAACCGCCAGTAAAACACCGACCGAGGTCAAAGATGGGTGAAACTCTGCAGCTACCACAGGGGCAGAGGCAGCACCTCCTACGTTGGCCTGGCTACCTACCGCAAGAAAGAAATAGGGGGCCTTGATCAGTTTGGCCACCACAATAAGCAAAACAGCGTGAATCGTGATCCACACAAAACCTATGGCAATTAATCCTGGATTTTCAAAAACCTTGCCCAAGTCCATTTTCATGCCAATAGTGGCCACCAAGATATAGATAAATACACTGCCTAATTTACTTGCCCCTGCACCCTCATAGTTCTTTGCTTTCGTAAAGGAGATTACTATCCCCACTACGGTTGCCAGAACCACCATCCAAAAGAAGCTGGATCCTAAAAATGATAGAAAACTTTTATTGTCGCTTACGCTTTCAAAAGTGTTGGTCAAATATGAACTGATATAATCACCAAAAAAGTGGGCAATGCCAACTCCCGTAAAGGCAAAAAACAGCATCATCATATAATCCTTTAATGTGGGGACCCTGGTGATTTTTTCGGTGAACTGGGAAACTTTTATTCTAAGTTCTTCAATAGCAGAGGTGTCGGCCTTAAGCCATCGGTCTATTTTTTTTGTTTTTCCTACGCCCAACAAAATAACGGCCATCCAAACGTTGGCAACCACTATATCAACCAAAACCATTCCACCATATTTATCGGGATTGTATTGATAAATTTCGAGCATGGCAGCTTGGTTGGCTCCCCCACCTATCCAACTACCGGCAATAGTGGCAAGTCCTCTCCAAATGGCATCAAAATCATTTCCACCAACGGTTTCGGGAGAGAATATGGATATTATTAAAATGGCCAATGGCCCACCTATAATAATCCCAAAGGATCCGGTAAGGAACATGATCAAGGCTTTCGAACCCAAATTGGCTATGGCCTTCAGATCTATGCTCAAGGTCATTAAAATCAGTGCCGCAGGAAGCAAGTATCTACTGGCCATAAAGTAGAGTCCAGAGGTCTCGTCCGATATTAAACCGCTACTGGCCAATATAGATGGTAGTACATAGCACATTAGAACGGCCGGGACAATATTGTAAAATTTACTCCAAAAGCCGGTTTTTATGGAAGAGGTGTAAAATATAAATCCCAAACAAAGGGCAAGTAGTCCAAATACGACGGTATCATTGGTGATAATTGGTTCGTTCATATAAAAATTAGTTCAATTGGGCTTTTCGTTGTCGCCAAATATAATCAAATTAAAATATGCTGCTTAATATAGTGTGCCACCCCGTCCTCAGAGTTTTTCAAGGCAAGATCGCGGGCTATACTCTTTACTTCTTCACGGGCATTGGCTACCGCTATTCCACGACCTACGTTTTGAAGCATTTCCATATCGTTGTAATTGTCGCCAAAGGCAATAACGTCGTTTAAACTTTCATGCTCCTCCAGCAAGAGTTTAATGGCGGTCAATTTGGAAACGGATTTAGGGGCGATTTCTATCAAGGTATCATTGGAACGATACAGGTTTAGGGTTTGGTTGAAATTTTCCTGAAGAACAGGGAAGAGATTGTCTGTATTTTCTTTGTTTCCCATCAGCATAATTTTGTGGGCTCCCATTTTTCTATCCCTCCAGTCCTCAATGGTTGCTTGGGTGTCCCTAAAGGTGGGAATGGTTTTGGTATATTTTATTTCTTTTTGTACCCGCTCGGAGTCTATTGCTACATACCATTCGCTTTTTGAATAAAGGCCCAGCTGAATTCCGACCTTATTGGCCATGTCGTATATGGAGGCTATTTGGTCTATATGGATGTAAGTGGAGAACAATTCTTTTGAACCATGTAGTACCAACGCCCCATTGTAACATATAATGGGTTGATTTTCTATGCCTAGGTTTTTTTGAATATAGGTCATGGACTGCGGCATTCTGGCCGATACCAGTATAATCCTTAAATAATCCTTTATTCTTTTAATTTCCGAAATTGTAAAATCGGAGACATTATCCTTAAAGGTCAATAAAGTGCCATCCAAATCGGAACATAAAATTTTGAAATCCATAATGGGGGATTGGGTTTAGGTTTTGGAATTAATTTGTGGACAAAGATATGGTTTAAGTATAAAAAAGGTAAAAGAGTAGCTTTAAGGGTGCTTATTTAACCAGCCTGAAGTAGGTCCAAAAATTAATCCTCCTTTTGTTTGGGGGCACGTTTGGCCTCTTTTAGTTCCTTCATCAACATCCATTCTATTTGGCCATTTACACTGCGAAATTCGTCCGAAGCCCATTTCTCAATGGCTTTCAGCATATCTTCATTTAATCGCAATGCAAAAGCTTTCTTTTTGCTCATATGATCAGTTTTTACCCCTTTAAAATTATTTTAAAATCTTTAAAGAGGGTCCTGAAAGATTTATTTCACTTTTCAATATTCCTTGGCCAAGGTGTTCGGTTTGTTTTCAAACTTGGAATCCAATATTATACTTTGATTGTTTTTAACTAGGTTCTGCCCTATATATCGGCAAAGATAAGGGTACATAGGTCCATTGCCAAAGACAACCAACGGTAAGTTGACCATAAAAACCAGAACATAGCAGGTGTATTTTAATATTACCTTGCTATGGTTAATGGTTAAGTGTCCCGGCATTGACAATGGGCGATGCATCCTTATCCGAGCAGAGGACTACCATAAGATTGCTTACCATAGCCGCTTTTCGTTCCTCGTCCAAGTCAATTATTTCCTTCTTTCCTAATTGATCCAGTGCCATTTCTACCATGCTTACCGCACCTTCCACTATTTTATGTCTTGCGGCAACAATTGCCGTGGCCTGCTGTCTTTTTAACATGGCATTGGCAATTTCTTGGGCATAGGCCAAATATCCAATTCTAGCCTCCAGTACTTCTATGCCTGCCATGGCCAATCTTTCCTGAACCTCTTTTTCCAAGGCCTCGCTTACTTCATTAACACTGGATCGTAAGGTAATATCTTCCGTATGGCCCTCATCCGCAAAATTGTCATAAGGATACATACTGGCCAATTTGCGTACAGCGGCATCTGTTTGTACGCGGACGAAATTCTTGTAGTCGTCCACATCAAAAGCTGCCTTATAAGTATCGGTTACCCTCCATACCAAGATAGTACTGATCATGATTGGGTTTCCCAGTTTGTCATTTACCTTGAGTCGCTCACTATCAAAATTACTGGCCCTCAGGGAAATTTTATTTTTGCTATAAAAGGGATTGACCCAGTAAAGGCCATTTTTTTTAATGGTACCCATATACTTCCCAAAGAGGAGTAGCACCCTGGATCCGTTTGGATTTACCAAAACAAACCCACGTAATGATATAATACATATGAAGAAGATAGGTAACGCCAGCGGTACGCCACCAATTACTAGCACAATGGCTAAAATGAAGAGCCCTAATAATACCAGTAGCATAATATAGCCATTGGTGGGGATAATGTTTTTTTCTTGTTTCATGGTCGATTGATTTATAATGATATTAAAATGATATCATAAAGATATAAATAAATTAATAACCATGAACACTTTGGCACTAAATTAATCCTGAGCGTTTAAGTCTTTGTATTACCGGTTTTAAAATCTTTCGTTTTCTTTTTTTTGGGATTCTTGAAAAGCCTTTTGAAAAATCCATCCCTTTTTACCGGATCGCAATCCAGATTGCTCATCACAGCCGAGCTGGGATTGGGAAATTTAGCTTTGGTAATGTGGTCAAAGGATTTGTCTGCATTTAGCTTTTGCAACCACAACGCAAAAATGGGCAATGCCGCATTGGCCCCTTGGCCCAGGCTAGTGCTGCTAAAGCCAATTTCATGGTTGTCCAATCCTACCCAGGTTATGTTAAGTAGTTTTGGGGTCAAAGCTGCAAACCAGGCATCCTTGTTGTTTTGTGTGGTTCCGGTTTTTCCGGCAATGTCGTTCTTAATACCATATGTAGAACGAATTCGGGCAGCAGTACCACTATTCACGGTGGCCTTCATCATCTCCAACATAATTTGCCCTGTTTCTTCGGAAAAGGCTCTTTTTTCGGCTACAACTGGCTTAAAGGTCTCAATTATGGAGTCCTTTTCATTGGTAATTCGGTGAATTAAAAATGGGGTCACAGATTTCCCATGGTTCAGATAACTGGCATAGGCACCTGCCAGTTCATTGATTTTGATCTCTGCTGTGCCCAATGCCAATGACGGTAGTGCCGGCAATGTTGTTTCAATACCCATTTTCTGCGCCTGATCTATTACATTGGGAATACCTGTTTTCTCCAAAACCTTTACCGCCACGGTATTTACAGATTTGCTCAGGGCTTCTTCCATAGAGTAATTTAGGTATGCCTCGTCCTTATTTGCGGAATTACTGGGAGACCAACCCTCCATATTTTCATAGGCCACCTCCTGGGCCGAAAAGTAGGTGCAGGGAGATATGCCTTTTTCTAGGGCAGCGGTATAAACAATGGGCTTAAAGGCAGAGCCGACCTGACGCTTGCTTTGTGAAATATGATCGTATTTAAAATGTTTAAAATTAATTCCTCCCAACCACGTTTTAACGGCCCCCGTTTTGGGATCCAAGGATAGGGATCCGGTATTTAAGAATTTAAGATAGTGCAATAAACTATCTATAGTACTGGCAGAGCGCATTTCATCCTGATTCCAATCTCTTAATAGCATTTCTTTTTTTAAGTTCATGGAATCCATAATCTCCTTTTCGTTGAGCCCTGCCTTCTTCCACTTTTTGTAGGGTCCTGAATTCTGTATAACTTTTTTAATGAGATTTTGGTCCTTTATCCAGGGCGCTCGCTTGCCGTAACTTTTTTCAAAACTGTTTTGAAGGGCTTTCATATGCTGCCCCATTGCTTCTTCTGCCAACATTTGCATCTTGGAATCCAATGTGGTGTAAATTTTAAGGCCTGATGTATAAATGTTATAATCCAAACCCTTTTCCCTTTGCTCTTTGGCCCAATTTAGCATTTGTTTTCTTACCTCCTCCCTGAAATAGGGGGCTATGCCCTCACTGTAGTCGTAGTCCCTGTAATTGAGTTGTAAAGGAAGTAGTTTAAGGCTATCTGCCTCTTTTTGGGATAGAAAATCATTGGAATACATGGACTGCATAACCAAATTACGCCTGTTTAGGCTGTTTTTTGGAAAAACACGGGGATTATAACCGTAAGTTGCCTTTAGCATGCCTACTAGTGTTGCACTTTCTTGGAGCTCAAGTTCCCTTGCCGATTTATTGAAAAACTTTAGAGAAGCACTTTCTATTCCGAAAGTGTTGTCACCAAAGGAAACGGTATTCAAATAAAGCATAAGAATATCTTCTTTAGAGTACATGGCTTCCAATCTGGAGGCTATTATCATTTCCTTAAATTTCGATAGGGCCAGATTGAACTTTCCGGATTTTTCCCTGGGATATAAATTCTTGGCAAGTTGTTGGCTAATGGTGCTACCACCACCGGCCGATTGATCTTGCATCAGTATGGTTTTAAATGCCACACGGAAAAGACTCTTATAATCTATTCCTGAATGATCATAAAAACGTTCATCTTCAATAGCCACCAAGGCCTCTATTAAATTTTTGGGAACTTCTTCATATTGTATGGGCTGCCTGTCAAACAGAAAATATTTACCTATAAGTACACTGTCCGCAGAATAGACCTCGGAAGCTCTTTGATATTTGAAGTCAGATAATTCCTGCTTGCTTGGAAGTTTTCCCCAAGCCCCCAAATATATGCTCAGCACCAATAAAAGGGCAGTGCCGCCAATTACAACTAAAGAAATTATTCCAATCCTTAGAAAGGGATTTTTTATATTCTTCAACATCTTCTTTTACAATTAAGAACTGCAAGGTTAAATTAAAAAATCAAACGGATTAACTTCTTAACAATTAGTTATACTTCAATTCATTATTTTTGAGCACCATCAAGAATTAGAATTATTGAATTTCCTCGAGTTTTTTAAAAGGGTTATTATCCAATTTATGAATATTGGCTGGTTTTTGACACGTTTGGTATTTAAAAACAAACAACATATAATAATATGATAAGAATTACGGTACTCTGCCTACTTATTTTTCAATTGGGCTTTGGCAATGATATGGAATGGTCCAAGACCGGACACAGAACCATAGGGGAGGTTGCTCAGCAACATTTGACAGGACGGACCAAAAAGGCATTGAAGAAACTTTTGAATGGGCAAAGTCTGGCATTGGTTTCAAATTATGCAGATGAAATAAAGGCAGATCGTAGCTTTTCCAAATTTGGCCCCTGGCATTATGTAAATTATCCTGCAGATAAAAAATACACTGAGGTTACACCTAGTGAAGAGGGCGATATAATTATAGGTATAGAAAAGTGTTTGGAAATAGTCAAGGACAGGAATAGTAAGGAAGAGGATAAAGTATTTTACTTAAAAATGTTGGTCCATTTAATAGGGGACCTGCACCAACCTATGCATGTGGGCAGGTTGGAGGATAAAGGGGGCAATGATATCCAATTGCAATGGTTTGGAAGAGGTACCAATCTGCATAGGTTGTGGGACTCCAATATGATAGATGACTATGGTATGAGTTATTCGGAATTGGCAACTAATTTGCCGGAGCTGACCAAGGGGCAAATTAGATTTATACAACAGGGTAATATATATGATTGGGTGGAGGAGTCCCAAGAAATAGCCAATGAACTTTATGGTTCGGTCGAGGTAGGTGAAAAATTGGGCTATGCCTATGGTTATAAATACTGGGCTACCCTGGAGAAACAACTACAAAAAGGAGGATTACGCTTGGCCAAGGTATTGAACGAACTTTTTTCTTAAGTAATTCTGGTAATCACCAATGTAAAGAAACCGGCCCAAGCTCTAAAGGAAGAAACCTTGTAATTTGGTTTTGCCTGAACCTATAGATTACTTAATATCAGTAGTTTATAGTGCTAGTGATTTTTTAAGCCTATTATCGAAAAAAACATGACTTTTGTCCAATATTTATATTAATTGGCAAAGTTCTTGAGTTATTGTTATTGAAGTTGGGTGTGAGGAGACTAACGTATATGCCTGATAGGTTAGGGGCAGTATCCAACTGAAATAACAAAGGCATAAAAAAATCGGTTTTCGCAACCGATTTTTTTATTTAATGAACCTAAAGGTAATATTGATCCTTTCCTGAATGGTTTTGGCGGTTTTTGGAATTTGGTGATACCAACAATGCTGGGTTTCACCTTTCATAAGCAGTAAGCTCCCGTGTTCCAATAACAATTTTTGTTTTAAGTCCTTTTTCAATTTATGCTTTAAGTGAAAGTAGCGTTCTTGTCCAAGGCTTATGGATGCAATTATTGGATTTTTGCCCAAGGCCTTCTCATCATCTGAATGCCAACCATTGCTATCCTGGCCATTTCTATACAGATTTAATAAACAACTTGTAAAGGGTACACCAATTTCCATTTGCAGTTTATTCCTCAATTCCAGCAACTCAGCTGTAAACGCATGGGGGTGCATGGTAATATTGGAATAGGAATAGGGTTTGCTATTTTCTCCAAATAAGCCGGTTAATCTTGGCTGGGGGTATGTTTTGCCAAATACGGTAATGTCATCCTGTTGCCAAGGGGTACTGGCTTTAATTGACTTAAAATAATGATCGGCTTCTTTTGCTCCCAGAAAATTGGGATAATAGACAATATCACTATCTGGGAGTTGTAGCTCTATTTTTTTTGAAAACAACGGCTTCAAGACTGAAGTACACTTTTCAGTTCGTTTCTATACTCGGACGGATTCTGACCTGTAAACGCTTTAAAGGACTTGTTGAAATGTGAGAAATTGTTAAACCCACTTTCAAAACATACCTCTGTTATGCTAATTGGCTTTTCTGCCAATAATTTTGAGGCATGTACCAATCTACACTCATTAACAAACTGTACAAAAGTCTTATTGGTTATTTTCTTAAAGTATCTGCAGAACGACGGTACGGTCATACTCACCAAGTCGGAAATCTCTTCTAATGTTATTTCCTCCTTAAAATTTGATTTTACGTAATTGAAGACAATATTTATCCTGTCATTATCCTTCACTTCTGTTTGAAGTGAAAAACCTTGGGCATTCAATACTTGATATTCCTTGGAGTTCCCCAGTTCATTTAAGATGTTTAAAATGGACAGCAGACGTTGAAAATCTGTTTGATACTCCATGATTTCGATTTTCTCGCCAATTTTTTTCTTGGTACTCCCTGTAAAGGCCACACCTCCACTTGCAATTTGAAAAAGGCTCTGAATTTTTCTCATTTCTGGGATTTTGAAAAAGTCGTTGCCTAAAAAATCCTGCTTCATTTGTACCACACTTTCACTTTTGTTGCCTGTAAGCACATCCGTGAATCCACAGTGCGGTAGGTTGGATCCAATCAAAATAAGATCGCCATCGGTATAATAGGAAACATGGCTTCCAATTTGTCGCTTTCCGGATCCCCCGTTAACATAAACCAGTTCAATTTCAGGGTGATAGTGCCATACCCCAATTTTGTTAGGGTTGTGTTCATCAAACTGTTGATAGGTATAAGAATGACCGAAATCTGGTTCTATGACCTCAAATGTAGGTTTAGGTATCATAAGATAATTTCATTAGGTTAAGTAAAGGTAATACAGCTATTTTGGACAATTCTGTGCAAAATTAACCTAAATATGTCTAAAATTAACCTATTAACAATTATTTAATATACTGCGATGGTAAAATAGAATAGAAACTGGAGAATTCTGGAGTAGTGGGAAGGGAATTCCTGGTCTACATTTGCCATATAAATGATTTATTAATATTAAATCCTAAATGTTATGAAAGCAGTTTTAAAATTAACAGCAGTGGCAGCCTTATTACTTAGTAGTACTATAGCTATGGCCAACGACCCAGGAATGTATTTGACAACAGTTAAAGAAGCAAAAAGATTGGTTCTTAAATTAAATAAGCAAACTGAATCTTCTACATTGACTTTGACCGATACGGAGAAGCATCAAATATTCATGGAGAATATTAAGGAAGATGAAGATTATACTAAAAAGTTCGATTTGTCTAAATTGGACGAAGGTCTTTACTTCTTAAAGATGGAAAGCCTTACTAGGACTGTGGAATTCACTATAAGCGTAGAGGATTCTGAGGTAAACGTTATTGCACGTGACGAGATTACAAAACCATTCTTTAGAAAAAATGGTGATGTTCTTTATTTAAACTATTTGAACCAAAAGCTTAGTCCAGTAGTGATTAATGTTGTAGACAGTTCCAACAGGGTTGTCTTTACTCAAAAATTTGATAAAGAATTGGTTGTAGGAAAGGTTTTCAACTTTACCAATGCTGTAAAAGATGATTATACAGTATCTGTTAGTGAAGGTACCAAAACTTATTATGAAACCATTTCGGTGAATTAATTTATGAAAAAGTAAATATCATTAAATTGAAAAAAAGGGGCCCATTGGGCCCTTTTTTGTTTTCCTGTCATATGTATTTTTTTAGTCGATCCCTTTTGTATTCAGGTAGCGAAGGGTTATCGATCGCTTTTTGAAGTAGTATGGGATCTTTTTCTTTGGCAAGAATAATATGAAAGCATTCTTTTACTGTCAGGATGTTTTTGGATTTTTCCAGCAAGCTAAGCGCATCTCCGTTTTTTACCTGGCCTTCCTCCAATATACGAACATAGGTTCCGGAATAACCATGATCTATGAATTCCTTTAATATTTTGGCATTGCCAAAACGTACGCCAAGCTTGTAACAGGGTTCCCTAGGTTGTGAGACCTGAACCACAACACTTCCAATTTTATAGATATCGCCAATTCTAATTTCGGATTCATCCAGACCTTCTACGGTAAGATTTTCTCCGAACATTCCCCAGTCCCAATTTAATTCCGGATAGATACCTTTCCAATAAGGATAGTGATCTGATGCAAATAGATAACAAGCTTTGTTTATTCCGGCATGATGTACCCTATCTATAACGGTATCCTTAAAAACATCCATTTTACCTAGAAAAAGAGGTTCGTCGGTTGGATATTTAAATATCCCTGTTTGCTCCTCCCTTCCATTCCAAAGAAAGGTGGTGGCTTTTCCAATATTTGTGGAGATGATTTTCATATTATAAAGATAGAAATACCCCAAATATAATATTGATGACTAATGAATTAATATTAAAATTTAATCCAAATCCTTAGCAAGATAATTGGTTAAATTACAGTCTGTTATCGTATTGGGGCCAACCATAAGGCATCGCATTCATGGAATGGCAACTCTGATATATAGTAAATTTACAGCTCCAAATATAAATAGGCCCAGTACATAAGGGCAAATTGAAGTGGGATTCTAAGAATTAGGATCCATTTTGGGATTCCTGCCGACTCTTTTTCACCCTTTAGCATATAAAAGTGGACCAATAGGAATACGGCAAGCATTAGAATGATGCCAATGACGGCAATGTTTTTAGTAGCAGGCAAGCACAGTCCCAGACCCAAAAGAATTTCCGCCAGGCCACTGAGGTAAACCAGGAGTTTATGATTTGGCAAGTACCGTGGCATTATTCTCAGATACACTTTGGGAACAATGAAATGCATTATTCCTGCCAAAATATAAATAGACGCTAAAAGGTAAAGATGCCAAGGGTAGACCATGTGGTAAAGGTATAAATAAAAAAAGCTGAATTACACTAGGCAATTCAGCTTCTTATAATTATTGTTAAAAATGATTACTTCACCATTTCATAACTTCTCTTAATGAACTTAGTGAGTTCTTCACCTTTCAAAAGTCCTTTGGACAAACGTGCCAGATCCAAGGATTGATTAATAAGTCGCTCTTTCTTTTTGGCAGTTTTGGTGTTTAAAATTTCAGAAACCAATTCATGGTTGGTGTTCACTACCAAATTATACATTTCCGGCATATTTCCCATGCCGAACATTCCGCCACCACCTGTTTGCTGCATTTCTTTCATACGTCGCATAAACTCTGGCTCTGTAATGATGAACGGAGAGGAGCTGCTATCCATGGCTTCCAATTGAATGGTATAGCTTTTATTATTGATAGCAGTTTCGATATCTTTTTTTAGAGACTCTTTTTCTTCATCGGACAGCTTGGATATTTGGGTGTCTTCTTTTTTGATAAGATTGTCCAAATGATCGGCGTCTACACGTGCAAAGGAAATTTTCTCCTTGGAGGTTTCCAGTTTTTGCATTAGGTGCGATACTATTGGGGAGTCTAACAATAGAACCTCACAGCCTTTGGCCTTGGCAGCCTCAATATAACTGTGCTGCTCTTCCTTGTTGGAGGCGTAAAGTATTACTAATTTATCGTCCTTGTCCGTTTGATTCGGCTTTAATTTTTCCTGTAATTCCTCAAAAGTATAATAAGCACCGTCTACAGTGGGGTACAAGGCAAATTTATCCGCTTTTTCAAAGAATTTATCCTCGGAAAGCATTCCATATTCAATAACGATTTTGATATCGTTCCATTTTGCTTCAAAGTCTGCTCTATTATTTTTAAACAAAGAGTTTAATTTATCGGCAACTTTACGGGTAATATAGGTGGATATTTTTTTAACCGCTCCATCGGCCTGTAAATATGATCTACTAACGTTCAACGGAATATCCGGAGAATCTATAACCCCTCTCAGCATGGTTAAAAACTCAGGTACGATTCCTTCAACGTTGTCCGTAACAAAAACCTGATTTTGGTATAGTTGAATCCTATCCTTTTGGGTATTTAAATCATTGGTCAATTTCGGGAAATACAAAATCCCGGTCAGATTAAAAGGATAATCCACATTTAAGTGTATGTGGAACAAAGGCTCCTCAAATTGCATTGGGTACAGTTCCCTGTAGAATCCTTTGTAATCCTCATCCGTTAAATCCGTTGGCTGCTTGGTCCAAGCTGGATTGGGATTGTTAATTATGTTGTCTACCTCCTTTGAAGGTGCAGGATCTTCTTCTTTGGCTCCTTCCGGTTTTGGAAGTGTCTCAGTTGTAGTCCCGAACTTAATGGGGATAGGCATAAATTTGTTATACTTTCTAAGTAAGGTACCAATTTTGCCTTCATCCAAAAATTCTGTGGAATCATCTGCGATGTGGAGAATTATTTCCGTACCACGGCTAGTTTTCTTAGCCTTTTTTAGGGTAAAATTGGGCGATCCATCACAGGTCCAATGTGCTGCAGGTTCGTCTTTATAACTCTTGGTGATAATTTCTACTTTGGATGCTACCATGAACGCAGAATAGAATCCTAGTCCAAAATGACCAATGATTCCTGAGTCTTTGGCAGAATCTTTGTATTTATCCAAGAATTCTTCGGCTCCTGAAAATGCAATTTCATTGATGTATTTCTGTACTTCCTCTTCGGTCATACCAACACCTTGATCAATGATATGAATTTTCTTTCCTTCCTTATCGATCTTAACCTCAATAAGTGGGTTTCCATATTCCACCTTGGCCTCTCCTATAGTGGTGAGGTGTTTTAATTTTAAAGTTGCATCTGTTGCGTTTGAAATAAGCTCTCGTAAAAATATTTCATGGTCGCTGTATAGGAATTTTTTTATGAGCGGAAATATGTTCTCTACGGAAACATTAATCTTGCCTGTGGCCATACTTCTAGTTTTTTTTAGTTTAACGACTAAACACTGTCAAAAAAAATACCATTTTTGGAGGATGTGACAAACTGACATTTTTTGGTGGAATTAAAATGCTTCCTATGTCATTGTGTGTATTAATATTCCTCCAATGACGGTATGACCAATATCATCATATCAGTACATATTTTTGTTTAATTTGGATGTAACTAAATTTATTTCTCATATTTTAGACTTTATAATAGAAAAAGTAGGAAGCAGGGTCTTCCCGAAAACTTAATTTTCCAACAAATGTTCAATTCAAAAATAATTGGTCTGGGTTACTATGTACCTAAAAATGTAGTTACCAACGATGATTTGTCGAAAATAATGGACACCAATGATGCTTGGATTCAGGAGCGGACTGGTATTCAAGAAAGACGGCATGTTATAAAGGGTGATGGGGATACTACTACCGCCATGGGGGTGAAGGCAGCGAAAATTGCCATAGAGCGCTCTGGAATAGATAAAAATGATATCGATTTTATCGTCTTTGCTACATTGAGTCCTGATTATTATTTTCCTGGTCCCGGGGTTTTGGTGCAACGGGATTTGGATATTAAGACGATTGGTGCTTTGGATGTACGTAATCAATGTTCCGGATTTGTATACGCCTTGTCCGTTGCGGATCAATATATAAAAACAGGGATGTATAAGAATGTTTTGGTGATCGGTTCCGAACTACATTCCCACGGACTGGATATGACTACCAGGGGTAGGGGAGTTTCGGTTATTTTTGGTGATGGTGCCGGAGCTGCAATAGTCAGTAGGGAGGAAGATAATAAAAAAGGTATACTTTCTACCCACTTGCATTCCGAAGGACAACATGCGGAAGAATTGTCCCTTATAGCTCCTGGGATGGGTAAGCGATGGGTAAACGATATTTTGGAGGATAACGACCCCAATGACGAGTCTTATTTGCCCTATATGAACGGTCCATTTGTTTTTAAGAACGCTGTGGTCCGTTTTAGTGAAGTAATAATAGAGGGTTTAAAAGCTAATAATCTGGAAGCTAAGGATATAAATATGTTGGTGCCCCATCAAGCCAATCTAAGGATATCCCAGTATATACAGAATAAGTTTGGCCTAGGGGATGATCAGGTATTCAATAATATTATGAAATATGGAAATACAACTGCAGCCTCTATACCCATTGCTTTGACGGAAGCCTGGGAGCAGGGGAAAATTAAGTCGGGAGATTTGGTGGTGCTTGCCGCCTTTGGAAGTGGATTTACCTGGGGCAGTGCCATAATAAGATGGTAAAGTGTTAATAATTACTGAGCTATAAAAACAAAACCCGGAACATTTGTTCCGGGTTTCTTTCATTGATAGACTATACTAAACACTAACCATTAACTATAAATATATAGCGTTATCAATGACCAATTTCTTTATATACACCTTAAAGTACGAATATTCTATTACCTGCTTACAAGTATTAACACACTTTAACTTCAAAAAAGTAGAGTGTTAACACCAAATAGTAGGGTGTCGTTCCTTTTGGATAATAAGCCAATAAATAGTAATTGCATTGCGGCTATAGGACTGGGGGAACTATGCCGTGAGCAAAATAAGGGTTAATTATTTTATTATCAAAATATACCACTCATAACTTTATCTTAATTTTCTGAAAATCAACATTGATTTTTAAGGGTTTAAAGTTCTAGAAAACATAATCACGAGCGCCAAACGTGTATTAAATTTTCCTGTAAGCGTATTTAATTTATTGTAAATCAGAGTGTAGTGCGCTTTTTCCTGCCATTTGATTCTAGTTGCTGCCTTATTCGTTTAAGAATAAGGCTTAATTGGATGGGAGATTTAAGGGGTGATAATTTATGGGAATATACAAAACTGGGCTTTCGATGAAAGGCTATTTGTTTCGGTAAATGGTAAGGAGTAAAGGGAAAGGAAGTGCATTGCAAAATGGAATGGTCTGGAAGGCAATTTGTCAACTACTATTAGGTAGCGCATTTCACTGTTGCAGCTTAAGGATACGGTTTGTTGTTCAGTTCCAATCATATGGTTTGTTAAATTAGTGAAATTTACTTTTAGGGAGAATGCCTCAATTTAATGGTATAAAATTGTAATTTTGTGGATATGGAATTTTCATCTAAATTATTGGAAAATGCGGTCTATGAGATGTCCCAATTGCCGGGCATTGGTAAACGCACGGCGCTGAGGTTGGTCCTGCATCTTTTGAAACAGCCCAAGGAGCAAACTGCCAGATTGGCCAATGCGTTGACCAATTTAAAGGACAATATCAAATTCTGTAAAAGCTGCCATAATATATCAGATGTAGAGGTTTGTGAAATTTGTTCAAACCCGCGGAGGGATGAAAGTCTGGTTTGTGTGGTGGAAGATATTCGGGATGTGATGGCTATTGAGAATACAGGTCAGTTTTTAGGGTTATATCATGTCTTGGGTGGGAAGATTTCCCCAATGGAGGGTGTGGGCCCCCAAGATTTGACAATTTACTCTCTGGTCGACAAAGCGAAGCAAGGGAAAATAAAGGAATTAATATTCGCATTAAGCTCTACCATGGAGGGGGACACCACCAACTTTTACATATACCGCCAATTAGAGGGTCTGGGGATAAAAACTTCGACCATAGCAAGGGGCATTGCGGTAGGGGATGAACTGGAGTATGCCGATGAGGTGACTTTGGGAAGAAGTATTCTCAATAGAATTCCGTTTGAGAATTCGTTAAAAGTATAGGAGTCGTAAGTAAAAAGCATGAATAAAAGTCAAAAATATGCTCTTTTATTTATTATTTTTGCAAATTATTAATCATTACAAGTGTATTAAATAAGGATATGTCAAAATTTGAGCTAAAATTACCACAAATGGGAGAGAGTGTTGCAGAGGCAACACTTACCTCATGGCTGAAGGAAGTTGGCGATACCATAGAGATGGATGAAGCTGTTTTTGAAATTGCAACGGATAAGGTAGATTCCGAAGTTCCTAGCGAGGTAGATGGCATTTTGGTTGAGAAATTATTCAATATAGATGATGTTGTTAAGGTTGGGCAGACCGTAGCCATAATAGAATTAAACGGAAGTGATCTTGAATCCGATGATGATCAGGAAAGTGCTGATGCTTCTGTAAAAGATGATGCCCCTAACCAAGTGGTGGAGGAATTGGAAGTTGGGGTGCTGAGTGCAAAGGAAAGCGTTGCCGCTCCGGTAATGGATTATAGTGGGGCCGATAGGTTCTATTCCCCCTTGGTGAAAAATATAGCGAAGCAGGAAGGAATTACCTTGGCAGAGTTGGATACCATAAACGGTACTGGAAGTGAAGGTAGGGTGACCAAAAATGATATATTGGATTATATTGCTTCCGGAAAGGCAAGCGGAGGACAACCTTTTGAAGAAAAAAAGGAAGAGCATGTAACGCCTGTGGTCGAAAAAGTGGAGGAAGTAACCAAGCCTGTTCCTGTTAAAAAAGAGGAACCAAAACAAGAAGTGGTTAAGCCGGCTTTGGAGAGGGAACAGCCCAGTAACGGGGACGAGCATATTCCTTTGACCCGTATGGGTAAATTGATAGTTCAGCATATGACCGCAAGTGTGGCTACTTCGGCACACGTACAAAGTTTTGTTGAGGTAGATGTGACCAATGTGGTCAATTGGAGGAATAAGGTCAAGGATGCCTTTGAAAAAAGGGAAGGTGAGAAACTTACTTTTACCCCTATTTTTATGGAGGCTGTGGCCATTGCCTTAAAAAAGTATCCTATGGTCAATATATCCCTGGACGGAGATACCATAATAAAGAAAAAGAATATAAATATAGGCATGGCCGCGGCCTTGGCCGATGGAAATTTGATTGTTCCCGTGATTAAAAATGCCGATCAGTTAAACTTGGTGGGTATGGCAAAGGCGGTTAACGATTTGGCCAAGAGGGCTAGGAACAATGCCTTAAAACCAGATGAGGTAAAGGATGGTACCTATACGGTAACCAATGTTGGTACTTTTGGCAGTGTTTTTGGTACGCCGATTATCAATCAGCCCCAAGTGGGTATCTTGGCTTTGGGCGCTATACGTAAAATGCCCGCC
This sequence comes from Arenibacter palladensis, assembly GCF_900129275.1. Taxonomy (GTDB): domain Bacteria; phylum Bacteroidota; class Bacteroidia; order Flavobacteriales; family Flavobacteriaceae; genus Arenibacter; species Arenibacter palladensis. The sequence continues at coordinate 30,845 of NZ_FQUX01000013.1, forward strand.
GTAGTGGAGACCAAAGAGGGCGATTTTATCGCTATCAGAAGTAAGATGTATTTATCCCATAGTTATGATCACAGGGTAGTGAACGGGGCCTTGGGCGGCATGTTCGTGAAGGCCGTAGCCGATTATCTGGAGGCTTGGGACGTGAATAGGGAGATTTAGTAAATCTTTGCTATGGCATTGAATCCTCTTGTGGATTTTGGTTTTGGCTTGGTTTCATGATTTACTGGCATTGGTCTGGAGTCTACACATCTAAGTTTTATTAATATTCATAGAATTCTTCACCCTTAAAAGGATTTTCAAGATTTTATGGGTCTATTTTTAGTCATAACCTTTGTAAAAACTATATTTGCATAAAGAACCTACAACATGCAATTAAAGCTTACAAGGCCAATTTGTTTTTTCGATTTGGAGACTACAGGTACTAATGTTGCCAAAGATAGAATAGTGGAAATAGCTATTCTAAAAGTCTATCCAAATGGGAATAAGGAGAGTAAAACATGGTTGGTTAATCCTGAAATGGAAATCCCTCCACAAGTGGTCGCTATCCATGGCATTTCTAACGAGAAAGTAGCCAATGAACCTACATTTAAACAGCTTTCCAAAGAAATTTATAAAATGATCAAGGATAGTGATTTGGGGGGCTACAATTCAGACCGATTTGATATTCCGCTTTTGGCAGAGGAAATGCTCAGGGCCGAAATAGATTTTGATATGAAGAATACCGTTTCTGTGGACGTGCAGACCATTTTTCATAAAATGGAGAAAAGAACCTTGGAGGCGGCCTATAAATTTTATTGCGACAAAAGTCTTGTAGACGCCCATAGTGCGGAGGCGGACACCTTGGCTACCTATGAAGTGCTCTTGTCACAATTGGACCGTTATCCTGAATTGGAAAACAACATTAAAAAGCTATCGGAATTTACAACGAGAAAACAATCGGTTGATTTTGCAGGGTTTATTGTGTTGGATGAAGAAGGGGAGGAGATTTTCTCCTTTGGTAAGCATAAGGGTAAAAAAGTGCATGCTGTTTTGGAAAATGAACCTGGATATTTTGGTTGGATCTTGAATGCTGATTTTCCATTGTATACTAAAAAGGTTTTGACCCAAATAAAATTGAGTAAGCTAAACAACAAACTGGGTTGAGGATTCTTAATTAAGGTTGGCGTTTATAATTGAAAGCTTTATTTGAGATACTGGCTAGGTTTAAATTCCAAAGCTACTTGCTAAACATTTCTAAATAATATGAAGATTATTTGTATTGGTCGCAACTATGTTGATCACATAAAGGAATTGAACAACGAGAGGCCTACAGATCCGGTCTTGTTTATTAAGCCAGATTCCGCTGTTTTGCCAAAAGAACAGGATTTTTATATTCCCGAGTTTTCCAATGACATACACTATGAAGTGGAAGTTTTGGTGAAAATAAAAAAAGTGGGCAAACATATAGATGCCCAGTTTTCCCATACCTATTATGATGAAATTGGTTTAGGAATAGATTTTACGGCTAGGGACCTTCAGTCCCGATTAAAGGAGAAAGGATTGCCTTGGGAAAAGGCCAAGGGTTTTGATGGCTCTGCGGTTATAGGTAAGTGGTTGCCGAAATCTAGTCTGGGAGATGTAAACCATTTAAAATTCCAGCTTAAAAAGAACAATGAGGTTGTTCAGGAAGGGGACACCAGTTTAATGCTTTGGAAGATTGATGAAATAATTTCCTATGTTTCCAGTTTTTTTACATTGAAAAAAGGGGACATTATTTTTACAGGTACACCTGCCGGTGTTGGTAGAATAAGTGCAAATGATTATCTTTCGGGTACTTTGGAGAATGAACAAATGTTCTCATTAAATATAAAATAGATGATTTATAGTCTGGACAAGATCAATGAAATGGCAGATGGTGATGATGAATTCATTAAGTCGGTCGTTGCTGTTTTTTTTGGAAGAAGTTCCCCAGGATTTGGACGAACTGGAGAAAGCATTAGTGGTAAAAAATTACGATAGTGTATATAAATTGGCGCATAAAATTAAACCTAATGTAGATTTGCTGGGCATGGAACAGACCCGGGCAATTGCTCTTCAGATAGAAACTTTGGGAAAAAAGGAAGAGAATACGGAAGAAATCGAGCGTTTGGTGCCATTGCTTAAAAAGGACGTAGATCAAGTGGTTTCAGAATTGAAAAACGACTTCAAGATTTAATGTTTGCTGAAATCATAACTATTGGCGATGAGATTCTCATTGGTCAAATTATAGATACAAATTCTGCCTTCATTGCCCAAGAACTAAATAAGATTGGGGTTTCCGTGTATCAGATTTCTTCGGTACAGGATGAAAGGCTGCATATACTCGAAGCACTTAAGGAAGCTGAGGCCAGGGCCGATGTCATTATAATTACGGGCGGATTGGGTCCTACCAAAGATGACATTACCAAGCATACCCTGTGTGAGTATTTCAATGATACTTTGGTGGAGAGCAAGGAAGTATTGGCCCATGTAGAGGCTATATTTAAAAAGCATTTGGGAATACCCTTGTTGGAGGTGAATAAAAATCAGGCACTGGTGCCTTCCAGGGCAGATGTGCTCCACAATGAATTTGGTACGGCACCCGGAATGTGGATTAAAAGTGAAGGGAAAGTATTTGTTTCATTGCCAGGTGTGCCCTTCGAGATGAAGAATTTAATAACTACTAAGGTAATTCCAAGAATTATACATGAGTTCAAGCGGCCTTATATTGTGCATAAGACCATCATTACTTATGGTATAGGGGAAAGTTCCTTGGCGGATAGGATATCCTCTGTAGAGGACAACCTGCCCAGTATGGTGAAATTGGCCTATCTACCAAGTCTTGGTTCCGTGAGGCTCAGGCTTTCTGCGAAAGGAAACGATAGTGAGCAGTTAAATGCCATGGTCAATATAGAAGCAGAAAAAATTAGAAATCTTTTGGGCGACATTATCCTAGGAGAGGCAGGGGACGAACCCGTAGAATCTGTAGTTGCCCAATTATTTACAAAAAAGGGCATGAGCTTGGGTACGGCGGAGAGTTGTACCGGAGGTAAAATTGCCCAACAGATAACCAGTATACCGGGGGCATCGGCTTATTTTAAGGGGAGTATAGTTAGTTATGCCACCGAAACCAAGATTGAACTGCTTAAGGTGTCCAAAGCCACTATTGATGAATTTTCTGTAGTAAGTGCAGAGGTTGCCGTTGAAATGGCCACCAATCTGCGAAAAATTTTAAAAACCGATTTTGCCATAGCTACTACCGGGAACGCAGGGCCAACAAAAGGGGACTCCGATGCAGAGGTAGGGACAGTGTTTATAGCGGTTGTTTCCCCTAAAGCTACAGTGGTAGAGAAATATAGTATGGGAAGCCAGCGTGAAAGAATTGTGCAAAAGACTGTAAATAAGGCTTTTGAAATGCTTCAAAAAGAAATTTTAAAATTCTGACAAAGAATTTTGTCCGTCCCATAAAATTAATTTAAATTTGCACCCTGTTTATAACAAAATAAAAGTAGAGAGATGTCAAAAGTTTGTGATGTTACTGGAAAGAGAGCCATGTTTGGGAACAATGTGTCCTTCTCGATTAATAAAACCAGAAGAAGATTTGATGTAAATCTTTCTAAAAAGCGTTTCTATATTCCAGAAGAAGATCGTTGGGTAACCTTAAAGGTTTCCGCTAAAGCTCTAAAGAGTATAAATAAAAAAGGAATTTCCGTTGTTTTGAAAGAAGCAAAGGAAAAAGGGTTAATTAAATAATCCTGAAATACTAAGATAATAATGGCAAAGAAAGGTAACAGAATTCAGGTTATTTTGGAGTGTACAGAGCATAAGGAATCTGGCATGCCAGGTACTTCAAGGTACATAACCACTAAGAACAAAAAGAACACTCCAGATAGGATGGAAATTAAAAAATTCAATCCTATTCTAAAGAGAATGACAGTTCATAAAGAAATTAAATAATACGTCATGGCAAAGAAAACGGTAGCGAGTTTACAAACAAGTTCAAAAAGATTGACCAAGGCCATTAAAATGGTAAAGTCACCTAAAACAGGTGCTTACACTTTTATGGAGTCTGTAATGAGCCCAGAAATGGTAAACGACTGGTTGAAAAAAAATTAATAACCTAAATTTATTGGTTATAAAGCTACTTTCTGATGAAAGTAGCTTTTTTATTTTTATATCTTTGATGAAAAGGAACATGCCAAAAATATGAGTTTATTTAAAAAAATATTTTCCACACAAAAAAAGGAATCTTTGGACAAGGGTCTGGAAAAGACCAAGACCAATTTTTTATCCAAACTTAGTAAGGCGGTAGTAGGAAAGTCCAAGGTAGATGATGATGTCTTGGATAATTTGGAGGAGGTATTGGTTTCTTCCGATGTGGGTGTAAATACTACCTTAAAGATTATAGACCGTATAGAGGCCCGTGTATCCAAGGATAAATACCTTGGGGTAGATGAGCTTAATGTTATATTAAGGGAGGAAATAGCGGGCTTGTTGTCCGAAACCAATTCTGGAAATGAAACGGAATTCACGGTACCCTTGGTAAGAAAGCCCTACGTTATCATGGTAGTTGGGGTTAACGGGGTAGGTAAGACAACCACCATTGGTAAATTGGCATATCAATTTAAAAAACAAGGTTTAAAGGTAGTGCTCGGAGCGGCCGATACGTTTAGGGCAGCAGCAATAGACCAACTTCAGGTTTGGGCAGATCGCGTAGATGTGCCTATCATAAAACAAAATATGGGCAGTGATCCTGCCTCAGTAGCGTTCGATACCCTCAGTTCTGCCCTTAAGCAGAATGCTGACGTGGTAATTATAGATACTGCTGGAAGATTGCATAATAAGGTTAATTTGATGAATGAATTGACCAAGGTGAAGCGCGTTATGCAAAAGGTAGTGGAGGGTACTCCGGATGAGGTGCTACTGGTTTTGGACGGCTCTACGGGGCAAAATGCCTTTGAGCAGGCAAAACAGTTTACCAAGGCTACGGAGGTAACTTCACTGGCGGTTACAAAATTGGATGGTACCGCCAAGGGCGGTGTCGTTATTGGTATTTCCGATCAATTCCAGATTCCTGTAAAATATATAGGTGTTGGGGAAGGAATGGATGATTTGCAAGTCTTTAATAAGGTAGAATTTGTGGATTCATTTTTTAGTAAAAAAGAATGAAGGTAATCCGTAGGTTATTTAAAGCTTTATTTTTTTTACTGCTTTTATTGTTCCTTGTCTATTTTTTGGGTCCTAAGGTAGATAAACCCCTTTTGACCATGGACCTTCCGGCAATGGAAACCGATTTGAATAAACTTCAAAATAGTATTTCCGAGAAGGAAAGGTCAAATACCAAAATCAAGGCCAATAACGAATCGCAAATTCTTTGGTACGATTCTATTCCCAGCAAAACAGAGTATTCTATTCTTTATCTTCATGGTTGGTCCGCCAGTCATGAGGAAGGTGCACCACTGCACAGGGAACTGGGTCAAAGGTATGGTGCCAATGTATACTTGCCCCGTCTGGAAGGGCATGGCATCCAGGAAGAACAGGCCATGCTTCATTTAACGGCGACGGACTACTTTGAATCTGCCAAAGAGGCTTTGGCAATAGCAAAACAGATTGGAAATAAGGTAATTGTTATGGGTACTTCCACAGGTGGTACACTTGCTCTTTATTTGGCCCAGGGGGATAGGGATATTGCCAGTCTTCTTTTGTATTCCCCGAATATAAGGATCTATGATCCCTCGGCTTTCCTATTGTCGGGACCATGGGGATTGGAGATTGCCAAAACCATTATGGACAGCGACTTTTATGAATCTGAAGCCGATTCCCTAAAACAGAGCTATTGGACTACTAAATATAGGGTAGAGGCCTTGACACAATTGCAGGCTTTATTGGATGAAACAATGAAACCGGAAGTCTTTCAGCACATCGATCAACCCACCTTCTTAGGGTATTACTATAAAAACGAGGAAGAACAGGATAAGGTAGTCTCGGTTCCCGCCTTGTTGGATATGTACGAAGAATTGGGTGTAGATAGCAACTTAAAACGGAAAGTGGCTTTTCCTGAGGTAGGAAACCACGTAATGACGTCCTATATTACTTCAAAGGATTTGGAATCTGTAAAAAAGGAAACCATAGGGTTCTTGGAGGAAGTGGTTCATCTTCAGCCCGTGAATTAGTGATTTTTGATACCTTAGGATTTTAGTTGATCAATTCATTTATTCTTTCCCACAAATCGTTGTCAAAGCTAGTTGGTCCCAATTCATCTTCATTTGCGGAATCGCCCATTCGTATAATTACCAATCCTTTACTTGGTACCACATATAGTTTTTGATCAAATGCACCCAGTCCTGCTATTAGGTCGTCCGGAGCATTGGGTATCAGTTTTCCAGGGAATAATTCTTCGGAACCTGGTATTCTAAAGCTACTTTTTCCATTGAGCCACCAGAGATAACCATATGACTTGTTCAGTTCTTGGGAAGTCGTGGTCATTTCTGTAAAATAGTTGGGGTCGTCCAGAATTGGGGTGTCTTCCCATATGCCTTTATTGAGGCTCAACAGTCCAAACCTTGCCATGCTTCTGGCATTGCTAAAATAAAGATTAAGATATCCCGTCTTTATCCAAGATCCCTGCATCCCAATTTTGTCCCGAACTTTTTGGTAAAAATATTCTTTATATTCCTCATTAACGGCACCGCTTATAATATTATCCAATAAGGTATAGGCTGCATTGTGGTAGTACCAAAAGCTGTCCGGGTCATCCTTGAATATCAAACACTCCACATTGGTGCAAAAACTATTTTCACCAGTGAAATCAAGGCCCGATGTCATGGTAAGATGATTTTTTACGGTAATCTGCACTTCTTGTTCAGGGGTTAGTGAGGACCAGCCCGTTCCCATATAGTCGGACGAGGCATGGTCTATGTCTAGATAACCTTCCTTTTGGGCAATTCCTACGGTAAAGGCGGTCAAAGTTTTGGCTGCGGAGTTCCAAGAGTGATTTTTAGAGGCGTTAAAGCTTCCAAAGTATTTTTCCAAAACAATTTTTCCATTCTTCAAAAGGATAAAGGCTTCTGTTTCATTTGTCTCCAAGTAATCATATAGAGGTTGCTCGGCACTTGTATTCCAATTTAGCTCCTCAAGGGACACGGTTTCCCATTCGTTCGAATTTATTGGGGGAAAATATAAGGTTTCCTCCGGTGTAACTGGCACTTGGTCATCATTCCCTTTAGAGCATCCCATTAAACAGCAAAAAAGGAATAAACTAGAAATAAGAAATTGGGTTTTCATAGTGCTTTATGAATTAGAGTTCAATTGGTTATACAGGTTTAACGTTAAAAGAATAAAAAAAGATATAATGGGACTACAATCTTTTTTCAAGTTGTACTTTTGCACTTTATTTGAAAAATATGCGTACTAAGTCACTTAAGAAGAATAGGATTAATGTTGTAACCTTGGGGTGTTCCAAGAATGTATACGATTCAGAGGTGTTGATGGGCCAATTAAGGGCCAATAACAAGGAAGTCGTGCATGAGGAGGAAGGGAATGTGGTAGTGATAAACACTTGTGGTTTTATTGCCAATGCCAAGGAAGAGAGTGTCAATACCATTTTGGAATACGTTCAAAAAAAGGAAGCAGGGGAAGTAGACAAGGTATTCGTTACAGGCTGCTTAAGTGAACGCTATAAACCAGATCTTCAAAAAGAGATTCCTAATGTGGATGAGTATTTCGGAACCAGTGAATTGCCTAATTTGTTAAAGGCCCTGGGTGCCGATTACAAGCACGAACTTATTGGTGAGCGGCTAACGACCACACCTAAAAATTACGCCTATCTAAAAATTGCGGAAGGATGTGATCGTCCTTGTTCTTTTTGTGCCATCCCCATTATGCGGGGCAAACATAAGAGTACTCCTATAGAGGATTTGGTAACCGAAGCTAATAAATTGGCAGCCAAAGGGGTGAAGGAATTGATTCTTATTGCCCAAGATCTTACCTATTATGGATTGGACCTTTATAAGAAAAGGAATTTGGCAGAATTGCTGAACGCATTGGTGAAGGTAGACGGTATTGAATGGATTCGATTGCATTATGCTTTCCCTACTGGATTTCCTATGGATGTTCTGGAAGTGATGAAACGCGAACCTAAGGTTTGTAATTATTTGGATATTCCTTTGCAGCATATTTCAGATGCCATATTAAAGAGTATGCGGAGGGGAACAACTCAGGCCAAAACAACAAAATTGTTGAAGGACTTTAGGGCTGCGGTACCTGAAATGACCATAAGGACTACCCTAATTGTAGGTTATCCAGGCGAGACGGAGGAAGATTTTCAAACTTTGAAAAGTTGGGTAGAAGAAATGCGTTTTGAAAGATTGGGATGCTTTACCTATAGCCATGAAGAAAATACGCATGCCTATAATTTGGTAGACGATGTTCCCGAGGAAGTGAAACAACAAAGGGCTTCGGAGATCATGGAGCTTCAATCACAGATTTCGTGGGAGTTGAACCAAGAAAAAGTGGGTAAAACTTTGCGATGTATCATAGACCGTAAGGAAGGCAAGTATTTTGTAGGTCGATCGGAGTTCGATTCTCCCGATGTAGACAACGAAGTCTTGGTGGATGCAGCAAAGCATTATTTGAAAGTAGGGGAATTTGTTGATCTTCATATTTTTGAAGCTGCAGATTTTGACCTCTATGGGGAACCTATTCAAGCTTAATCTATTAAATTATAGTTCCAATTCATGGTAAAGGCCATTGGATAATAGATCTTTGGCCCATTTGGAAACTTATGGGTTAGATTATTGAAACTATAACCGTCGGTTCTTGCCAGTAAGTGGGACAAACTTCACTTTTTTTCATATTTTAGTCGAATAACTGACTATAATATGAATCGCAGATCCTTTATTGCAGGCGCAGCCACTGCTAGTGTCGCAACAATTTCAATGGCCAACACCTTGCCGATGGAAATTCCGAAGAAAGAAAAAAGATATCAAAACGGACAGAGTCCGTGGCCCATCTGTTTGGATACGGCGACCATTAGACCGGCCAAGGGCCTGGAAAAAAAGGTAGAGATTGCCATAGCGGCAGGCTACGATGCCATAGAACCTTGGGACAGCGATTTGGCTGAATATGAGAAAAGCGGGGGCGATCTTAAGAAATTAGGAGCTAAAATAAAGGAAGCCGGACTGTTCGTACCCAGTATGATTGGTCTTTGGGGCTGCATTCCCCAGAATGAGGAAGAATTTCAAAAGTCCTTGCCGGCTACTAAAAATAGAATGAGAATGGCATCGGAAATAGGTTGCACCTATGTGCAGGCCATACCCAATCAGGTTGGAGAAAATTATGATGTTGCCTTTGTTGCCTCTTGTTACCGCAGATTGTTGGAAATTGGGATAACAGAGTACAATGTAATACCGGCACTGGTGTTTGTTAAAATGTTTCCGCTCAAGACAATGGGGCAGGCAACAGCGGTTGCCTTGGATGCCAACCACCCTAAAGCCAAGATAATACCGGATGTATATCATATGTATATTTCGGAAGGAGGTTTTGAAGGTTTAAGACTTCTAAACGGCGATATATTCGCTATTTTTCAATTTAACGATGCTCCCAAGGGAATGGAAATAGCCGATATGGAGGATAAGCATAGGGTTTTTCCTGGTGACGGAATTTTGCCACTGCCACAAATTTTAAAAGACCTTAAAACCACTGGTTTCAACGGTTGTATTTCCTTGGAGCTGTACAATCCGGAGTACCACAGTATGGATTTGTTGGAGGTGGCCAAGACCGGACTGCAAAAGACATTGAAAGTTATTAAAGAGGCGGGAGTTTAGCCTTTTTCCCCATCGGTAAAACAAGTGGCTTGTCGTAAAAGGTGATTCGTATTCCAAATAGTAAAATAATGCCTCCGAGAATCATTTGTGGGGTAATTAGCTCGTTGAGAAATATCCAAGCCAATATTGCGGCCAAGATGGCCTGCGCCAATAGACTTAAGGAGACTCTTGTGGCGCGCATATGTTGGGTGGAATAACTGATGGATAACCAGGCCAACAACTGGCAGACCAATCCTTGGATGACAAGTACAAACCAACCAATGTTAGAGAAGCCGTTAAAAGGCTCTCCAAGGGAATACGATAGGATCCCCAAAAAGAATGAAGAGGAAATTAAGCTAAGGGTCATGAAATTTACTACAGAAGTCTTGGCGAGGACTTCCTTACTGATTAGGATATAGATGGCATAGAACACCCCGGATAATACTCCAAAACTAAAGCCAATATCAAAAGAAAGATGGGCAAAGAATTTAAATCCTACCAAGGTGACCATTCCCAATAACGCAATAAGGGTACCTATCCAAAAATTAATGGAGGGTTTGGGTTTTAAAAAGAAAAATGTACCGATGCCCACCCAAACCGGAGATAGGTTGGTAAGGAACGATGCTTGTGTGGCCGTGGATTCCTGAATGGCAATATTCCATACCGCCACATCAGAACCAAAACATATTCCGCAAATAACGGTAAGCAATAAAGTTCTTCGATCCGGGATTTTCAATTGTTTTGTAAATAGGACATAAGGCAAGATTATGCTTAGCGCGATAGCCATACGATAGAAGGCGGAAATAAGGCCTGGGGTATAATTTAATTTCACCAATACTGGGAATATGGAAATACAGACTATTCCAATTATTAGGGCGATACGTGGTTTTGTTATCATTTTTGAAAAATGCGCAAAAATAGGAAATAAGGAGAATTGTTGTTGTCCATATACCAGTTAAATCCTTATAAAATTGATATCCCCTAAATATTCACAAATTCAAATCCTGCTAGAGGTTGGTGTCGCAGGTCATTTTGTGTTTCATTCAACAAAATGCCATATTCCAAATAGGCCTTAAGATTTGCCAGCCAGAAGGTCCATCCGTTGCTGCAGCCATAATGGATGTTCAATTTGCTGTTGTCGTCCGTAGGTATATTGTATTGCTTCAAGGTTAATAGTATATCATGGCCGCAGTCCTCGAGCGAAACCGAAACCTTACATACATTGGCAAAGGTAATTTCAAAAAAATCCGTGCCGTTCGCCTTTGTTACTGTTCCTTTTTCCTGACCGTCCCAATTGTGCCATTCCCAGATATAGCTGTCTCCTTCTGCAATCTTCTGATGTGCAGCCTTGGGGTGTCCATCAGGAGATATGTAAGTGGCCTTGCTCAAAAACCAAGAGGTAATCCCTTCGGCCGTACACCAGGCCCAATAAATTTTTTCCATATTGGTCTTGATGTATATTTTTTTAGTGAAAGAGTCAAAACTTAAGGCTGTCATTGTCGTTGTTTTTGTGCTATTTCCAAATTGTAGATCTCTCTTCCCAATTGTGCCAAAAACGGGAGTCCAATATCTTCATACTCATAGGAATTATCGTTAAATATCCCATTTTCATTGGCCAAAAGAGTGGCAGTTAGCATAAATTCCACATTATTTTTACTGTCAGATATATAGGCGCAATCCGTAATTGTGCCATAGGCATTGCCTACTTTATTGTATATTTTGAGGTATTCGGGAATGGTATCCCTGCTATCTCCAAATATAAAAAACTTGCAATAACCGTCGTAATAATCCATATCATCGTACCCCATTTTTCTTGGAGGATCGCTCATGGCCTTCAGCAGAAAACTATGTTGATCGGGACTAAGGTTGAATCGTTCATTCTTTGGGAATTGCTCCGGGAAAATTATCCTTTTTAAGACCTCGTTCTGGGCACTTATTGGAAAATAATTTTTTAAGCTAAAATCGAATGGTTCATTAATTAGGGTGTTTTCTTCGTAATAGGCCGTGCCTTTTTTTATCCTGTTCAGGGTCAAAGGAACAGGGGGTTTGTTTACGCTCGGTTTTAACCAGGTTAACGTGGTGTCGTTTAAGTAGACTATAAGTGGCCTTGTAGTTACCTCAAAAGCATTGTCCGTTGAAAGTCGATGGGAGATTCGGACAGGTGCTATGCCCTTGTCCTTCAATTTTTTGTTTATTTGGTCTTGACCTAAAAATTCCAAAAGTCTATTATTGGCCTCATTGTCGCTTACCGCAAAAATCTTGGAGATTTCGTTGGCAAATGTTGTTTCCAAGGAATCACCCTCCACATAAAATTGGGTGTACAGGTCCAGGGAATCCATTTCGTTGAGCTTTTCCAAGGCAAGTAGGGCCGTTAGGATTTTAACCGTGCTTGCTGGGTAAAAGTAGTTGCTGTCGTTAACCTGAAAATTATAGTCCGTAAAAACTATGCTATCTTTTATACGGTCTATTCGGGTATACCTTACTTGCAGCTCATGTTTTGCCAAGCTGTCCATAACGTTCTTTATTTTGGAATTGTTGGACTTTAGGGCAATTTTCAATAAATCCGGGTCTTCAGTAGGGGTAGCACATGATAGAAGCAAGTTGGTGATGGTTGCAATGAAAAAAAAGAATCTACTGCCCATAGGTCTGTTTCTTGTTTTTTGTTTAGTCAATCGGGGTGTAGACCTCACCGCGATGCGGTTTTAGGGCATCCCTAACGGCAATCATCTCAGATTCGCTTACAACGAGATAGGCAATGGAGTGCATACTGCTAAGGTCATTGTTTCCTGTAATGTTGAAAGTCAGATTTTGAGCTAGCACATATTCTTCAAGATGTATTTTATGATGTTTCGCCGTATTCTGGGCCGATTCACCCCTAAAATCCCAAATTAGTTTTATTTGTCTTTCCGCCATGGAATAAAATTAATAATAAAAGGAATAATATGCGCAGTAAACCTTCCTATAAATCTTGGGGAATTTTATTGGGAAATGAGGACTTGCATAATGCTGCTTTATTGCTAAATTTGCGGAATGGATTTTTGTGAAATAAAGCTGGAAAAAATCTCAATATTTTTAATGAGTGTGGTTTTGCTATGCACATTTATATCCTGTGATTCCCTTTTTAATAAGAAGGAAGGCAAAATTCCAGTGGCTAGGGTAGGGGAAACTTATTTGTACAAGGAGGATTTAAAAGAGCTGCTTCTGACCAATATGTCCAAGGAGGACAGCACTTCCCTGGTTAATAACTATATTAATAATTGGGCTTATAAACAACTTTTGCTTTCCAAGGCCAAAATAAATCTTCCCGAGGAGAAGCTGGAATACTTTGAGCAATTGGTTTCCAATTACAGAACGGATTTATACACAGGCGCCTACAAGGAGGCATTGGTCCTCCAATCCCATGATACCGCTATTACCCGGGCCCAGCTCACTGAGTTCTACGAGCGGGAAAAGGAAAATTTTAAGTTAAAGGAACGCATAATACAGTTGAGGTTCGTGGAATTGCCTACGCAATATTTGGATAAGGATTTGGTTGCCAATAAATTGAGGAATTTTAAAGAGGCGGATAAGCGCTATTTGGATTCCATAAGTGTGCAATTTAGAAAGGTGAATTTTAACGATTCTATTTGGGTAAGCGCTTTTCGGGTTATGGAAGAAATTGCGCCATTAACCACTGAAAATCAGGACAAGTACTTAAAAAAATCACAATTTTTTGAATTACAGGACTCTTTAGGGGTATATTTGGGCAAGGTAAACGATATGTTGGAAATCAACGATATTGCGCCCCTTACTTATATTGAGCCTACCATTAAGCAACTGCTTTTAAATAGAAGGAAGTTGGATTATATGAAAAAATTGGAAGTGGAGGTAATGGATGAAGCTATTAAAGAAAAAGAATTTGAAGTTTATGAACAAGGTAATTAAAACAGGTTTAACCCTTTCTATTTTATTTTTGACAGGGATAATGAGCGCTCAGGAATCAGAAACTCTTCCTGACACCCAGGTAGAACCACAAGAGGTAATTGTAGAGGAATCTATGATTTCCAAAAACGATTCTGTCAATAATTTTAAAAAAATAAAATTGGACGGAATAGCTGCAGTAGTGGGCGACTATGTAATCTTGGAATCGGATATAGAGAAAACTTTGATAGACCTTAAAAGTCAGGGGGCTTCCACTGCCGATGTTACAAGATGCAGTCTTTTGGGCAAGTTAATGGAAGATCGCTTGTACGCGCACCAGGCGGTTCAGGACAGTATTTTGGTTTCGGATGATGAGGTAAATGCCCAAGGAGATCGACAATTGCAACAATTGGTTTCCCAGATCGGCTCTATGGAAAAGGTCTTAAATTATTATAAAAAGGATGATGAGGCCAGTTTTCGTGAAGAACTGTACAAGATCAACAAGCTGAGAATGCTTTCTGAAAAAATGCAGAACAAAATTGTTTCGGAAATAGAGATTACCCCAGAGGAAGTTAGGCAGTTCTTTAATAAGATTCCAGTTGATGAAAGACCCGTTTTTGGAGCGGAATTGGAGATTGCCCAAATCGTAAAACAACCTAAGGCTTCCGAGGAAGAAAAACAAAAGGTAATAGATAAACTAAATGGCATCAAGGCAGATATTGAGGAAAATGATGCTAGTTTTAGCGTGAAAGCTATTTTGTACTCCCAAGATCCTGGATCCAAATCCAAAGGTGGATTTTACAGTATGACGCGTGAAACCCCATTTGTAAAGGAATTTAAGGATGTGGCTTTTAGCCTGAGGGAAGGTGAAATTTCGGATCCGTTCGAAACAGATTTTGGTTATCACATTATATATGTTGAAAAAATTAGGGGCCGTGAGTTGGATCTAAGACATATTCTTATAACTCCAGAGATATCCCAAAAGGAATTGGACAAAGCAAAGCAGGAATTGGATAGCATAAGGCAAGGGGTATTGGACGGTAAATTTACTTTTGCGGCCGCAGCTTTAAACTTTTCAGACGAAAAGGAAACCAAGTTTGATGGAGGTTTGTTAAGAAACCCACAGGATTACAGCTCCAGATTTGAGCTTACCAAAATGGAGCCATCGCTCTACAACCAGGTAAGGGATATTAAGGACAATGAAATTTCTAGGCCAATATTGGAAAATGACCCCAGGGGAGGCGCACCCAAGTACAAAATCATGAAAATTACCAATCGCTATGATGAACACGTAGCCGATTTTGCGAAGGATTATATAAAGATTCAGGAATTGGCGCTTAGGGAAAAGCAGTATAATGCCATTAAAAAATGGATGGACGAGCATATCGAAGATACCTATGTGAGTGTTAATTCCGCGAATAAAGAATGTGATTTTGCAAATAATTGGGTAAAGGAATAAATGCATGTCAGACGTAGCTGCAATTAAGGCTCTAGTTGAAAAAAATAAGGTTCTTAAACAAGAAATTGCCAAAATCATTATTGGGCAGGAAGAAGTAGTAGATCAAATATTACTTTCTATCTATACAGGGGGGCATTCTTTGCTTATCGGAGTTCCCGGTTTGGCCAAGACCCTTATGGTAAATACAATTGCCTCTGCATTGGGACTGGGTTTTAAAAGGATTCAATTTACCCCAGATCTGATGCCTAGCGATATTCTAGGTAGCGAGGTGTTGGATCAGAATAGAAACTTCAAGTTCATAAAAGGGCCAATTTTTTCCAATATCATTCTGGCCGATGAAATAAACCGTACCCCTCCCAAAACCCAAGCGGCCTTATTGGAGGCTATGCAGGAAAGAGCGGTGACCATTGCTGGCAATCAATATAAATTGGATCTTCCCTATTATGTTTTGGCTACCCAGAACCCAATAGAGCAAGAAGGTACTTATCCATTGCCAGAGGCACAGTTGGATCGTTTTATGTTTGCCATAGAATTGAAATATCCATCTATTGCGGAGGAAATAAAAGTAGTAAAGGAAACAACTTCCGATTTTAAGCATGAAATAACCCCTTTGTTTACACCTAGTGAAATAATGGATATTCAGCATTTGGTACGTAGAATTCCAGTTCCCGACAATGTGGTGGAATATGCAGTGAAATTGGTAAATAGTACCAGACCCAATCAAGATAATGCTTCTGAATTTGTAAAGCAGTTTATTGATTGGGGGGCGGGACCCCGAGCTTCCCAGAATTTAATATTGGGAGCCAAAGCCCATGCGGCTGTAAACGGTAAATTTTCTCCGGATATTGAAGATGTCAAAGCAGTGTCCTTGGGAATCCTCAGACATCGGATTATTAAAAATTATAAGGCGGAAGCCGAAGGAATTTCCGAAGAGGATATTATTGGAAAGCTTTTATAGTGGGGAAAAAATAAGCCGCAACTGCATGATTTTTATAGGCTGAAAAAAATGAAATTTATTGCATTTACATTCCTATAATGGCAATCTTTTTTATAATTACATAAAATTGGCGTATTCTTGAGGTATTCTTAGTTTAAAAGTTTTATAAACGTAAGGTATTTTCTTAATTTTGGAGAATAACTTAAACTAAAATTTTATAGATAATGGCATTCGATATTGATATGATTAAAAAGGTGTATGCCAACATGTCCGAGCGTGTTGATAAGGCACGTGAAATTGTTGGAAAACCTTTAACCCTTTCAGAGAAAATTTTGTATTCCCACTTATGGGACGGTACGCCAACCAAGGCGTTTAAAAGAGGTAAGGACTATGTTGATTTTGCACCGGATCGAATCGCTTGTCAAGATGCTACTGCGCAAATGGCATTGTTGCAATTTATGCAGGCTGGAAAACCAAAAGTAGCTGTACCAACTACAGTTCATTGTGATCACCTAATTCAGGCAAAAAGTGGAGCCGTGGCAGATTTGAAAGTGGCCAACACTTCCAGTGCCGAAGTCTTTAATTTTTTGGAATCCGTTTCCAATAAGTACGGAATTGGTTTTTGGAAGCCAGGTGCTGGGATTATTCACCAAGTAGTACTTGAAAATTATGCGTTTCCAGGAGGAATGATGATAGGAACCGACTCCCATACGGTTAATGCCGGTGGACTAGGAATGGTTGCCATAGGTGTTGGTGGTGCGGATGCTGTGGATGTAATGGCCGGAATGGCTTGGGAACTTAAGTTTCCAAAATTGATAGGAGTAAAATTAACAGGTAATATCTCTGGCTGGACATCTGCCAAGGATGTTATTCTAAAAGTGGCAGGAATACTAACTGTAAAAGGTGGTACTGGGGCCATCATAGAATATTTTGGTGAAGGAGCCAAAAACCTTTCCTGTACTGGTAAGGGAACCATATGTAACATGGGTGCCGAAGTGGGGGCTACCACTTCTACTTTTGGTTATGATGCCTCTATGGAAAGATATTTAAGGGCTACCGATAGAAATGATGTTGCCGATGCAGCAAACGCGGTTAAGGATTACTTAACGGCAGATCCTGAGGTATATGCCAATCCAGAAAAATATTTTGATGAAATTATAGAAATAGATTTGGACACACTTAAGCCACATCTTAATGGTCCGTTCACCCCAGATTTAGCTACTCCGGTAGGACAGTTGGGAGAAAAGGCGAAAGCTAATGGATGGCCTTTAAAAGTGGATTGGGGTCTAATAGGGTCTTGTACCAATTCTTCTTATGAGGATTTGACCAGGGCTGCCTCAATTGCGAAGCAGGCTGTTGATAAAAAGATAAAACCAAAATCCGATTTTGGTATCAACCCAGGATCTGAGCAAATTAGATATACAGCTGAACGTGATGGTTTGTTGCAGATATTCGAAAATTTGGGAGCAACAGTATTTACCAATGCCTGTGGTCCATGTATAGGACAATGGGATCGTAGTGATCTAAAAGGTGACGAGAAGAATACCATAGTACATTCCTTTAACCGTAACTTTTCCAAGAGGGCGGATGGAAATCCAAATACCCACGCTTTTGTTGGATCCCCAGAAATGGTGGCTGCTATAGCAATTTCGGGTAGATTGGATTTTGATCCAATGAACGATACGTTGATCAATGAGGACGGACAAGAAGTTAAATTGGACGAGCCGTTGGGAATTGAATTGCCTCCAAAAGGGTTTGAAGTAGAAGATGCAGGTTATTTGGCACCTATGGAAGATGGCTCTGGTGTTCAGGTAAAGGTAGATCCCAAATCTGAGCGTTTGCAATTATTGGATCCATTTACTCCTATAAAACCAGAAAGTCTTCAAGGAGCTAAATTATTGATCAAAGCTTTTGGAAAATGTACTACAGACCACATTTCCATGGCGGGTCCTTGGTTGCGCTTTAGAGGTCATTTGGACAATATTGCCAACAATACCTTGATTGGAGCGGTAAATGCCTTCAATAAAAAGACAAATTTTGTAAAGAATCAGCTTACTGGTGAATATGTAGGTGTTCCTGATGCACAAAGGGCGTACAAAGCTGCTGGAATAAAAACAGTAGTTGTGGGAGATCATAACTATGGGGAAGGTTCTTCACGTGAACATGCTGCCATGCAGCCAAGACATTTGGGTGTTGCAGTGGTAATCGTTAAGTCTTTTGCTCGTATCCATGAAACCAACCTTAAGAAGCAAGGTATGTTGGGGCTCACCTTTGCCAATGAAAATGATTATGACTTAATTCAAGAGGATGATACCTTCAACTTTATCGATATAAAGGATTTTGCTCCAGACAAGCAAATTACCTTGGAGTTGGTGCATAAAGATGGTACCAAAGACACCATTAAATTGAACCATACCTATAACCAATCGCAGATTGAATGGTTTAATGAAGGTTCTGCCCTTAACGTTATAAAAAGGGAGAACGCGGCTTAATATTGTGCTGTAAATACTTTATAAAAACTCCTGATAATCATCGGGAGTTTTTTAGTTTTGACAAAAGGATAAATTAAATGAAAATTCGTAAGAAAACTGTTTTGAACATCGCCTTAATGGCATTAATTCTATCTTTTTTTGTAACGCCTTTGGGCGATTATAGCAAGGTTTTGTTAAACAAATGGTTCTCCTTTTCGCCGGAAGTAACCAAAGAAATCAATAGGGGACAGATTAAGGATTACGATTGGAAGCTAAAGGATGCCAATTGGAATTTTTTCAATTTTAAAAAGTCAAAAGGTCGTGTGGTATTTATTAATTTTTGGAGGTCTTGGAATATTCCCAGTGAGGCCGAAGTGGAAAGTATCCAAAAGTTATATGACGATTATAAGGGTAAGATAGATTTCTATATTATTACCAATGAGGAAAGGGAACCCGTAGAGAAATTTATGGAGGAGCATGGCTTTACCTTTCCGGTAACCTATTCCATAGTGGGCGATCCTATGCCTGTGGATGGTTCTAAACCACCTCGATCCTATTTGTTGGATAAAGAGGGAAGGATAGTGATTAGCAAAGAAGGGGTTGCGGATTGGGACAATGATAAGGTAAAGGCCATTTTGGACGATCTTATTGCCAAATAGATATAATATGGTACCCAACAAGAAGTGGATTGTTAACGGTGTTTTTATTCTTGCTGTTCTTGTACTGGTTTCTACACCGGTAGGTTTTAGAATTAAGGTTTTTGCCAGTAAATTGTTATCCACTAGTGCTGCGATGGTAAAGGAGGGGATGCAGGTTCCTTTGGATTCCTATCAATGGAAATTGACCGATTTGGAAAATAGGCCATTCGATTTTGAAGCTCAAAGGGGAAAAGTAATCCTTGTGAATTTTTGGGCTACTTGGTGCCCTCCATGTGTAGCGGAAATGCCTAGTATGCAAAAACTCTACGATGATTATGGAGATAAGGTGACGTTTATGTTCGTAACTTCCGATGACCGTCAAAAAGTGGAGAACTTTTTAAAAAGAAAGAATCTGAATCTCCCCGTTTACTATCCTGTGTCCGAAACACCTGAAACACTTAAATCCAAACTCCTTCCAACCACCTACATCATAAATAGTAAAGGTGAAATTGTAGTAGCAGAAACTGGTGCGGCCGATTGGAACAGTAACAAAACGAGAGCTCTTATAGATGATTTGTTAAGCCAGTAAGCGGAGGAAGTTCCTATTCTATTTTTCTTTTTTTTGGAAATACTTAAAAGGGACCATTAACATCCCAAAGCATTCCCCATCCTCTTTTCCCAAATGTTTATGATGCATTTTGTGTGCTCTTCTTACCCCTTTGGCATACCAATTATTTGCATTTCTGAACAATTTAAATCTTTGGTGAATAAAAATATCATGGACTAGGAAATAAGCGGCTCCATATGCCAAAATGCCAAAGCCTAAGGGCCAACCGTACCAAAAGTCGGTTTGGGAACCTAGCCAAAAGAAAGTCATGCTAACTGCTGCATAGAACAAAAAAAATGCATCGTTCCTTTCAAACCATGAATCGTGGTCCTTTTTATGGTGATCCCTGTGCAGGGACCATAAGAAACCATGCATGATATATTTATGGGTAAACCATGCCATAAATTCCATAAAGGAAAAAGTAGCCAAGAAAATTAAAATCCATATCAACATTTTCATTCTAAACCAGTTTTAATTTATAATTAATGTACGAATTGACCAATAATCCAATTTTTTGTGGATTGGAAACCCGTATTCTAGTACGTATGATCTTAGTTGAAGGCGTCTCCTGCAATTTTTTCAACAACTTAAAATAATACCTATATGCCGTATAAACTCCAAATTTAGCTTCACGTGGCAAGTGAACTATTCCAGAATATCCCAATTTAAAATCGGCTTTTATTTCATCCACTATTTTGTTTTTTTCTTCCTCTGTAAGATTTTGAAGATTGGTGTTAGGGAAATAAGTTCTGTTCAACTCTTCAAAATCTGTTTTCAAATCCCTTAAAAAATTCACCTTTTGAAAAGCAGATCCAAGGGCCATAGCGGAGAGTTTTAGTTTTTCGTACTCTATTTTGTCTCCCTTTACAAATACCATTAGGCACATTAAACCAACAACATCGGCGGAGCCATAGATATATTCCTTGTACTGGCTATCCGTAAGACAAATCCCTTTTTTCAAGTCCATCCGCATACTCTTCAGGAATGAGGTTACCAAATGCAGTGGAATGTTGTATTTGTGGAAGGTATGTTGAAAGGAATTTAGAATGGGGTTAAGACTTATTTTGTGTTCCAGTGCATCCTTCAAATCCTCCTCAAATTTATTCAATAAAAACAACTTATCATAATCGTGAAAACTGTCTACAATTTCATCGGCAAACCGGACAAAGCCATAAATATTATATATATCCCCTCTTATGGAAGGAGCCAACATTTTCGTGGCCAAGGAAAAGGAGGTGCTGTAATTATGGGTAACGAGCTTACTGCACTCTTGGGAAACAGCATCAAAAATTGACTTCATAATTATGTTTTTTGATGTTTAACAATAAGTTCTGAAACCAATTTTCCGGAAATAAGGGCCGGTGGTACACCAGGGCCGGGAACGGTGAGCTGCCCGGTAAAAAATAGATTATCTACTTTTTTGCTGTGTAATTTGGGTCTAAGAAAGGCTGTTTGCAAAAGGGTATTGGCCATACCATAGGCATTTCCCTTATAGGAATTGTACTGGTCTATAAAATCGTTTACACAAAAGTCTTCCTTAAAAAGGATGCTGCTTTTTACTTGTTGACCGGTAAGTTTTTGAAACCTGTTTAAAATAATATCAAAATACTTATTTCGTAGTTCTTGGGTGTCCTCTAAACCTGGGGCAATGGGAATTAGGAAAAAGCCTGTTTCACAACCTATAGGAGCCATGGTGGAATCCGTAATGGACGGAAAGTTGGCATAGAAGAGTGGTGCTTCCGGCCATTTGGGGTCGTCATATATTTCTTGGGCGTGTTGCTCAAAGCTGGTGTCGAAAAATAAGTTATGATGGGATACGTTTTGTAACTTTTTATTAAACCCCACATAAAATAATAAGGATGACGGGGCAAAGGTCTTTTTCTTCCAGTAAGCTTCGGAGTATTGACGAAATTGTGGGTCCAACAGCGTTTCCGAATGGTGGTAATCGGCGCCACTAAGTACTACATCTGCTTTAATACTGTTTCCATTGACTTTAATGCCGGTGGCCCTACCCTTGGCTACTTCTATCTTTGTTACGGTTTCATCGGTATAAATTTTGACTCCCAATTCCAAGGCCAAATGCTCCATGGCTCTAATTACCTGGTACATTCCGCCTTTGGGATGCCAAGTGCCCAGTCCAAAATCGGCAAAATTCATAAAACTATAAAAGGAAGGGGTTTTGCTGGGTTTGGCCCCTAGGAAGAGAACAGGAAACTCTAGGGTAGAAATTAGTTTTGGGTTTTTAAAACGTTTACGGACCTCGTCACTTATAGATTTAAAGAACTGGTCCAAGCGTACAATGGTATCTTTACTAACCAATTCCAAAGGGGAAAGGCCTGGGCGAAGTACTATCTTGTGTATGGCGATTTCATAATTGTCCTGTGCTTTTTTAATGAATTTGCGTAATGGTTCTGCACTCCCTTCTTCAATTCGTTCAAATTCTTCGCAAATTTTGTCCATACTATCTCCTATGGTAATGACATCGTCTGAAAAGTAAATATTATAGGCGGGATCCAACTTATTCAGTTGATAGTATTCCGATGTTTTTTTTCCAAAATCCTTAAAAAAACGTTCAAATATATCCGGCATCCAATACCAACTTGGTCCCATATCAAAAGTAAAACCATCCCGGATAAATTGCCTTGCTCGGCCTCCTACGGTCTTGTTCTTTTCGTAAATAGACACATCGTATCCCTGTTTTGCCAAGTAGCAGGATGCGGAAAGGGATGCAAAACCAGATCCGATGATAATAACTCTTTTGTCCATAGGTATTTATGTATAATTTGTAGCACTATAAGACTGCTAAATGCCATATTATGAAAATAAGGCTTATTTTCTAGATATGTAAGGCAATTTTTGTAATTGACTACGTATTTAAATTTCCTTGTCGGATGTATTGACTAAGCCCAGAGTAGGGTAAGGGAATAAAAAAAAACCGCCAACCTCATTTAAGAAGTAAGCGGTTTTTGGTGCCCACGACTAGATTCGAACTAGCACGTCCTTGCGAACACCACCCCCTCAAGGTGGCGTGTCTACCAATTTCACCACGTGGGCATAATAGTCCTGGAATGGACTTTTTCTGTTTTTTAATAGTCCCTAAATTTAAGTAATTAGAAACTATTTTAAACAAAAAAAGTTAAGTACGAGACTTAACTTTTTTGTGACCGGGCTGGGGCTCGAACCCAGGACCCTCTCCTTAAAAGGGAGATGCTCTACCAACTGAGCTACCAGGTCAAAATGAGTTGCAAACTATTGCTGTTTGCGGGTGCAAATATAAAACCATTTGTTTGTTTTGCAAGGCCTTTTTGAGAATTTTTTATTTTTTTTTGAATTACCACTAAATTAGACCAATTTTACAAAAAATTACAGCGTGAAAATAGTATTCGTAGGGTATATGGGAAGCGGTAAGACCACCATAGGAAAATTGTTGGCTAAGAAATTGAAAATTAGTTTTTTAGATCTTGATGAAGTCATTGAGGAAAGGCTGGAAGATTCCATTTCCAATATCTTTAATGGCAAGGGCGAAATTTTTTTTAGGAAAAAGGAGCATGAATATTTAAATGATGTTTTATCCCAAAAAAACAACTTTATACTGTCAACCGGTGGTGGAACTCCGTGTTATTCTGGAAATATGGATACTATGTTGGAGTTGGCCGATTATGTTTTCTACCTGAAAATTTCTATCCCAGGGCTAGTGAAAAGGTTAATATTGGAAAAAGAACATAGACCCTTGATCAAAAATATAGATGATGGGGATCTGCCCGAGTTTATTGGAAAGCATTTGTTTGAGCGCAATAATTTTTACCTTAAGGCGAATCATATTATTGAGTGCGATAATAAGGACCCAGAGGCTTTGGTTTCTGAAATACAGGGATTACTCGCTTAGATATACCGAATCGTTCTTGGCCTTAAATTCAACATTGATGTGTTCTTGAAGCGATGTGGACAGGGATATTCCCTTATAATCTGCCTTAACCGGATATTTCTTGTGATTCCTATTCACCAATACAGCAGTTTTAAGTTGTTTTAATGGGACGCGTAAAAAATGATGTACTCCGTATATCAAGGTTGTACCTGAATTGAGAACGTCGTCTACCAGGACAACGGATTTATTGGCATATTCCGATTCTGGAATGGAAGTCTTTACGCCACTGGCCAAAGGATTGGACTTGTCCATGATTACTTTGCACAGAATAATGTTGGCCTCGGTAATCTTTTGCAGTACGGCCTGGATCTTTTTGGCAAAGTTTAATCCTCCTCCTTCAATTCCGGCAATGATAATTTCCGGTTCATCAACATTGGTTTCATAAATCTGGTAAGCAATGCGCTTTATCTTATGCTGTATCTGCACATGTGATAGAATTCTATTGGACATAGTCATTTTTATTTAGATTCAAATATAAAAAAGAGTTCCTTATCCGCTCTCGGTTTTATGGAATTGTATGCGGTTTCCAGAGTCTTGATCTTAAATTGCCCTTGAAATAGGTTCTTGTATTCGGTAATGCTACCTCCAAAGGGCGGTCCGGATTCGGATAAGGGGAAATTAAACAGCAGCCCTGCAAGTTTTCCATTGGGTTTCAGCAGTTGCTTTATTTTCTTTACATAGTCCGTCCTAAAACTGGGGTCGAGGGCGCAAAAAAAAGTTTGTTCCAGGATCAAATCAAAATTATTCAATGCCAGATCAAAAAAATTGCCTTCCAGGAGTTGATGCTCTGGAAAATTTGGAATTCTTTTTTTTATGTTTTCCAACGGCTGTTTGGCAATGTCAATGACAAAAACATTGGAAAATCCCTTCTCAACCAAATACATGAGCTCGTAAGCATTGCCAGCACCTGGTATTAGAATTTTTAAGTTCTTATCCGTAAGCTGGTCTATATATTCTTTTAGAGGGGTGGAAATGTAGCCTATGTCCCATCCCATGTCCCCAGTCTCATACTTTTGTTCCCAAAATTCTTTATTCAGCTTCTTCATCCAAGTAACCGTCTATATCCCTTCGGTCTTTTTTTGTAGGTCTTCCAGTACCTTTTTTTCGATAATAATCCTTGGAGAACTTTAACAGCTCATTGTGCTCAAAGGCTTCCTTGGGAGTAGTATCCTTGCGGTAGATATCCACTAATTTAGCGCCTACCCTGCTTTCTGGAATATCCAATACCGTAAATTCATAATTGATCTGGTTTTTCCTTACCACAACTTTATCCATGGGGTATACTTCCCTCGATGGTTTTACTACCTGTTCATTGATTCTTATATGCCCCTTTTTACAAGCCTCCGTAGCTATGTTTCGCGTTTTATAATAACGGGTGCTCCATAGGTATTTGTCAATTCGCATAAACTATTGAAAATCTTTGTTAACGTCCTCTACAAAAATAGTTGAAAATTGTATCTTGCGCCCTTTAATTAAGAAATCAATGAATCCTAATTGGTTATTATTATAATCCTAGGTGGCATTCCGTAATTAAAAGACAATAAAAATAAACTGATGAATATAAAGAGATTTCTTTTACTTGCTTTAATTTTTTTGACTATCTGGTCTTGTAAAAAGGACGATGGGGATGATTTTGAGGTGATACCCCCAAGACTGCTAAGTGAGGTTATTGTTGAAAATGATGCTGAAATTCAGGCTTATTTAAAGACGCATTTTTATAACTATGAAGATTTTGAGGAACCAATTGATGAAGGTTTTGACTTAAGGATCAGGATCGATACCATAGCCGGTTCCAATGCCGATAAAAGATCCTTGTTCGAAGATGCCCTTACACAGGTCATAAACGTTTCTTCCAGTGATTTGGGATTGGATGCGGAAGAAGTTGATATTCCACATACCTTGTATTATATAGTTGCTAGGGAAGGAGTAGGTGAGAATCCTACGCCCGTAGATTCTGTATATTTGAAATATCAGGGTATGCGATTGGACGGAACTATTTTTGATAGTAGACTGGGTTCTCCGGTTTGGTTCGATATGCAGGGTTCCGGAGTTTCAGGTAATTCTGGGGTCATAAAAGGATTTAAGGAAGGAATGCCCAAATTTAAGTCGGGTGGAGATATAATTGAAAATGGCGACGGTACCTTTAGCGTAACTGGAAGCGGGGTAGGTCTTATTTTTATGCCCTCAGGGATTGCTTATTTCAGTGGAAGCGCACCTGGGGCAAGCTATGCACCATTAATGTTTGAAGTAAACCTATTGGCAACCAATACTGCCGATCACGATAGGGATGGTGTGGATACCATTCTGGAAGATTTGGATGGTGACGGTAATCTCTATAACGATGATACCGATGAAGATGGCCTTCCCAATTATTTGGATACCGATGACGACGGTGATGGTATCCTTACCGAGGACGAATTGGGAGACTCCAATAACGATGGTATTCCCGATTATTTGGATAAAAATATTTGAAGTTGACCATATTGGTTCACTAAATAATAAAAAATGCCCCTGCAACTGCGGGGGCATTTTTTATTATAAGTTCATTTTTTTTAAAGTTTCAAGGCCACACTCAAAATTAATTGGTCTGGTCTAGTGTCTATACGGTCATTGATAAATGGTCCTTCGATTACGGTTACCTCATTCTCGCTAAAACCTCTTTCGTATCTTAGGTCTATTCCAAACTTCCCAAAGGACAGTCCGGCACCTATATTTAGTCCTACGGTAAAATCATTTTCTACATCCCCTATCGTAATACCATCATAATCGGTGTCCAAAATATATTGGAAAGCAGGCCCTGCAAAAAGGTTTAACGGTCCAATTAAGTTAACACCTAGCAATACTGGAGCATCCAATTTACTCATAGCCAGACTATTGTTTTCATAGTCCGATTTTGTTTTGGTATAGACCAATTCGGGTCTAAGGTAAATTTTGTCCCCGATAATGCCAAAAACTCCAATGTGGTATCCCACATTTCCCTTGGGATCTTTGTAGGCGTTTTCTGCGGATTCAAAATAATCACCATTGGCGCCGTAGTTAAGTCCGCCCTTGATTCCGAACCCTGATCCTTTTTGTGCATGTGCAGTTATACCCATTAATGCGATAGCTGCTAATAAAACTGTTTTCTTCATCATACTGTGTTCTTTTAAAATTAGAATACATTGTGCAATTTTAGGCACAACTTTTTTAATTGTTTAACCTAAAAAGAAATTATCTTGACACGAAAAGGCGGGGTAATGGCACAAAAAAACCGCTAAATTCTACCTTTATTGCTGATAGGTAGTTCTAGCAGTTTAGTTGAGTTCTGTTCCATAGTTTTCGCCGTTTTCCATGTTAAGAATCCTCATCTCCCTAAAAGGGAATTGATTATTTTCTTTTTAACACACTCACAACGGCGTTCTCTATAGCTTTATTGTTTAATCCGTATTTATCCATTAATTGTTCAGGAGTGCCACTTTCTCCAAAAGTATCTTTGGTTGCAACAAACTCTTGCGGTGTAGGGTGCGTGGTAGCGAGGAATCCGGAGATACTTTCACCAAGTCCACCTAAATAATTATGTTCTTCCGCAGTAACTATGCAACCTGTTTTTTTAACAGATTTTAACACAGCTTCCCCGTCAAGAGGCTTAATAGTGTGTATGTTGATGACTTCGGCGGATATGCCTTGTTTTTCTAGATTTTCAGCAGCTATCAGTGCTTCCCAAACCAAGTGCCCTGTGGCCACAATGGTAACGTCCGTTCCCTCGTTGAGCATGACGGCTTTTCCTATTTCAAATTTTTGGTCTACTGGGGTAAAGTTGGCCACTTTTGGCCGTCCAAACCTTAGGTAAACAGGACCGTGATGTTCTGCTATTGCAATGGTGGCAGCCTTTGTCTGGTTGTAGTCACAGGTGTTGATGACAGTCATTCCAGGCAACATCTTCATCAATCCCAAATCTTCCAATATTTGGTGTGTAGCACCGTCTTCACCAAGGGTAACCCCAGCGTGGGAAGCACAGATTTTTACATTCTTATCGGAATAGGCAATAGATTGTCTAATTTGATCATAGACACGTCCAGTGGAAAAGTTGGCAAAAGTTCCGGTAAAAGGAATTTTCCCGCCTATGGTAAGTCCGGCGGCAATTCCCATCATATTGGCTTCGGCGATACCTATTTGGAAGAAACGTTCGGGATTTTCCTCTATAAACTTCTCCATCTTAAGGGATCCTACCAAATCCGCGCACAAAGCAACTACATTGGGGTTGGTCCGGCCCAATTCGGCTAGTCCCGCACCAAAACCACTTCTTGTGTCATTTTTACCTTGATCTATATATTTTTTCATCTGTATTTTCTTTAATTTTTTTGGAAAAGGTTGTGGATTAGTAATCTCCTAAAGTTTCTGGGTTCTGCGCCAAAGCGGTTGCCAATTGTTCGTCATTGGGCGCCTTGCCGTGCCATGCGTGGGTGTACATCATAAAATCTACCCCATGTCCCATTATAGTATGCAGCAGTACGCATACCGGTTTTCCTTTTCCGGTTCTACTCTTTGCTTCTTTCATTCCTTTTAGAATAGCTTCCAGATCGTTTCCTTCCTTAATGTCCAGAACATCCCATCCAAAGGCTTCAAATTTCTTCTTTAGGTCTCCCATTGGAAGTACGTCGTCCGTAGCTCCGTCTATCTGTTGGCCATTATAATCAATGGTCGCAATAATATTGTCTACTTTCTTACCAGCGGCATACATAATGGCCTCCCAGTTCTGACCTTCCTGTAACTCGCCGTCACCGTGTAGGGTATAGACCAGTTTGGAGTCTTTGTTGAGTTTTTTGGCCTGTGCCGCACCCAAGGCCACGGACATGCCCTGTCCCAACGAACCTGAGGCTATACGTACACCTGGCAAACCTTCATGAGTGGTAGGGTGGCCTTGTAGACGCGAATCTATTAATCTAAAGGTATTTAATTCATCAACTGGAAAGTAGCCTTTTCTTGCCAGAACACTGTAGAAAACAGGGGATATGTGACCATTGGACAAAAAGAAAAGATCTTCACCTTTACCGTCCATATCAAATTCATCCTTAAGCTCCATGATTTCATTGTAAAGGGCAACGAAAAATTCTGTACATCCCAAGGAACCTCCTGGATGTCCAGAGTTTACCTTATGAACCATTCTTAGAATGTCCCTGCGAACTTGAACGGTCAAATCTTGTAATTCTTGAAGTTTTGGCATTTTATCTATATTTTTTAAACTTTTCAAAAGTAATGGCAATCTTTTGGGTACACAAGCAGGAATTATAATATTTTATCAACTATAATGGACCATAACAGAACTTTATTTTTTTGTTAAGGTTTTAATGGCTCCGAGTTGACTATATTTGCGGCTTTAAATAGATTTTTTTTGAAATTTACCTTACAACATTCGGACACAAGGACAAAGGCTAGGGCGGCCGAGCTTATTACGGACCACGGCAAGATAGAAACCCCCATTTTTATGCCTGTAGGTACGGTAGCTTCCGTAAAGGGGGTGCACCAAAGGGAATTGAAGGAGGAGATAAATCCTGACATTATTTTAGGGAATACATACCATTTGTATTTAAGGCCTAAAACCGAAATACTGAAACAGGCTGGAGGACTTCATAAATTTATGAATTGGGACCGCAATATCTTAACGGATAGTGGTGGTTATCAGGTCTACTCCTTGTCGGATAACAGAAAGATAAAGGAAGAAGGGGTTAAGTTTAAATCCCATATTGATGGTTCCTACCATGTGTTTACCCCGGAGAATGTTATGGAGATTCAACGTGTCATAGGAGCAGACATTATTATGGCATTTGATGAATGTACTCCGTATCCATGCGATTATAATTACGCGAAAAGATCCATGCACATGACCCATAGGTGGTTGGAGCGCTGTATAAAGCATTTGGAAAAAACTCCTTTTGCCTATGATTATGAACAAACCTTTTTTCCAATTGTCCAAGGGTCTACCTATAAGGACCTTAGGAGGCAATCGGCCGAATATATTGCTGGGGTAGGAGCAGAGGGTAACGCCATTGGCGGACTTTCAGTGGGCGAGCCAGCCGAGGAAATGTATTCCATGACAGAGGTAGTCTGTGAAATACTGCCAGAGGATAAACCCAGATATTTAATGGGAGTGGGTACCCCGATCAATATTTTGGAGAATATTGCCTTGGGGATAGATATGTTCGATTGTGTTATGCCGACCAGAAATGCTAGAAATGGTATGCTGTTTACGGCACATGGCACTATCAATATAAAAAATAAGAAGTGGGAAGACGATTTTTCCCCTTTAGACGAGATGGGGACTACCTTTGTAGACCATGAATATTCCAAGGCCTACCTAAGGCATTTGTTCGCGGCGAACGAGTATTTGGGAAAACAAATCGCTACCATTCACAATTTAGGATTTTATTTGTGGTTGGTTCGTGAGGCAAGAAGACATATTTTAGCAGGGGATTTCTATGAATGGAAATCTGTAATGGTAAAACAAATGGATAAAAGACTCTAGGTGCTGAGCATAATTGACAAATATATTTTAAAGAGATATCTGGCAACCTTCTTTGTGATGTTGTTGCTGTTTATCCCTATTGGGATAATGGCAAATTTGGCAGAGCAGATCGGAAAAATGATCGATAATGAGGTTCCTCTTTCTGAAATTGTCATGTATTACTGGAATTTTACTTTGGTAATAGGAAACCTGCTGTTCCCCATTTTCCTTTTTCTGTCCGTAATCTTCTTTACCTCCAAATTGGCTAACAACACTGAAATTGTGGCAATTTTAAGTTCGGGGGTTTCCTATGGACGTTTTTTGCGACCATATCTGATCGGGGCATCAATCATAGCTTTAATGATGTTTTTTATGAATATGTTTATTGTTCCCCCGGCAAGTGTGGGATACAATGAATTCAAATTTAAGTATTTAAAGAAAGGTAAACAGGATAGGGTAACTACCAATATTTTTAACCAACTGAACGAAAGTGATTATATCTATGTCAGCAGTTTTGACCCTGCCAGGCAGATAGGGTATAACTTCACCATGGAGCGTTTTAACGAACAGAACACCTTGGATTTTAAGATATCCGCAGCCAACATCCGATGGATAGAAAAAGATACGGTTTATCGACTTACCTCCTACGAAAAGAGAAAATTGGTAAACGATAAGGAGATTGTGGAAACAAAGCGTAGATTGGATACTATTTTCGATTTTAAGATAGACGACCTTACTCCGGTTTCCTATATAGCCGAAACCAAGAATATGTTTGAGCTGGACAAATTTATAGCGGCACAAAGAAAAAAAGGCGCTTCCAATATAAATAGTTATGTGTTGGTGAAGTATAAGCGCTGGGCCCTGCCGATAGCTGCCTTTATCCTAACCATTATTGCCGTGGCGGTGTCCTCGGTAAAGAGACGTGGAGGTATGGGGGTAAATCTGGCCTTTGGTATAGGAGTGGCATTTATATATATCTTTTTTGACAAGGTTTTCGGTACCCTCGCAGAACAATCTGGATTTTCGCCCCTATGGGCCGTGATCATTCCCAACGTTATGTTTGGGGCCATCGCATTTTACTTGTTGCAGAATGCCAAACGTTAAGCTCAATAATTACCTTCATCTACATTTTATAGTTTTTGTCTGGGGCTTTACAGCGGTCATTGGCAAGTTGATTACCATAGATGCCCTTCCTTTGGTTTGGTATCGTATGCTAATGGCTTCCCTAATCATTTTAGGCTATATCCTCATTAGAAAATTTCAGTTAAGGGTACCTCCCAAAACACTATTGATGCTTATTTTAGGTGGCATAGTGGTATCCTTGCATTGGGTTACCTTCTTTATGGCTATTAAAGTTTCAAATGTATCTATTGCCCTGGCAACAATGTCTACAGGCGCATTTTTTACGGCCTTGTTGGAGCCTTTTTGGTATGGCCGTAAAATGGTAGGTTATGAAGTGGTCTTTGGACTAATAGTTATGCTGGGTCTATATATAATGTTTAGAGTGGAGACGGGCTTTCTAAATGGAATACTCTTGGCATTGGTGTCCTCCTTGTTATCTGCCACCTTTTCCTTGATAAATGGTAAACTAACCCAGGAGCAAAGACCATCGGTAATTTCGTTTTATGAATTGGGGAGCGGTGTGCTATTTTTGTCTGTTTTTTTGATATTTTCTGGCAGTTATGACCAAAAGTTTTTTCAACTTTCCATTAATGATTGGTTGTATATATTTATACTGGCTTCGGTCTGTACGGCCTACGCCTTCATCGCTTCCGTAAAGATTCTAAAATATATTTCTCCCTATACTGTTATGTTGACAAACAATCTGGAACCCGTCTATGGGATAATATTGGGAGTTGTACTTCTTGGAGACAGTGAAAAAATGAAACCGCTGTTCTATGTGGGGGCGCTATTGGTATTGTTGACAGTAGTGGCAAACGGGATTTTGAAAAATAGAAAAAAATTAAAAAAAACGACTAATGGGTTACCTTCCCATTAAAGTTTTATATTTGCTCGTTGAAAAGAGCTAAACCTATAAACCTATGGAGTATTTAGATTTTGAACTGCCAATTAAAGAGCTGGAAGAGCAATTGGATAAGTGCATGATAATCGGTGAAGAGAGTGAAGTTGATGTTTCTGAGACATGTAAACAAATTGAGAAAAAACTCGTTGAGACCCGAAAGGAAATATATAAAAACCTAACTGCGTGGCAGAGGGTGCAATTGTCAAGGCATCCCAACAGACCCTATACCTTGGATTATATTAGGGCCATTTGCGGGGAAACCTTTTTGGAATTGCATGGCGATCGCAATGTAAAGGATGATAAGGCAATGATCGGCGGCCTTGGTAAAATTGGGGATCAGAGTTATATGTTCGTTGGTCAGCAGAAAGGCTATAATACCAAAACAAGGCAACTACGAAATTTTGGTATGGCCAATCCTGAAGGATATAGAAAAGCATTGCGTTTAATGAAGTCTGCCGAAAAATTCGGTATCCCCGTGGTTTGCCTAATAGATACTCCAGGGGCATATCCAGGAATTGAGGCGGAGGAAAGGGGCCAAGGGGAGGCCATTGCAAGAAATATTTTGGAAATGACCCGCCTAAAGGTTCCCATTATTGTGGTAATTATAGGTGAAGGCGCTTCTGGAGGTGCATTGGGTATTGGTGTAGGGGATAAGGTATTGATGTTGGAAAATACTTGGTACTCCGTTATTTCACCTGAATCCTGTTCTTCCATACTTTGGAGAAGTTGGGAGTATAAGGAAATTGCGGCAGAGGCACTAAAGCTTACGGCAACGGACATGAAAAAGATGAAATTGATAGATGAGATCGTTCGTGAACCGGTAGGTGGTGCACATGCCAATAGGGATAAGACTTTTGAAATTGTAAAAAATAAAATTTCTTCCCATTATGAGGAATTAAAAAAGTTATCACCAAAAGAATTGGTAAAAAACCGTATGGAAAAATATGCCAATATGGGGGTATTTAATGGATAGTATCCCTTATTATCAAGGTAAAAAAAACTGGAGCGGAAATTCTCCGGTTTTTTTTTGCTTATGAACAAATTTCGTAACTTATCAACAGGTAAATTGTTGAACAACTGTTAATATCCCAAATCTCTTTTTAAATCTTATTTGTATAATTTAGCACTCATGGAAAAAACAAACCCCATTATTGGTCATCGAATAGACAAGTCGACCATCATTAGCCTTGAGAAGGGAAAAATACCCCCTCAAGCTACTGATTTAGAGGAAGTTGTACTTGGGGCAATGATGATTGATAAAAAGGGGGTGGATGAAGTAATAGATATCCTACATCCTGAAGTCTTTTACAAGGATGCCCATAGATATATCTACGAAGCCATTTTTAAGTTGTTTGAAAATTCTGAACCGGTGGATTTATTAACCGTTTCGTCCCAGTTAAAGAAGGATGGTCGGTTAGAGAGTGCCGGAGGCGATTTTTACCTGATAAAATTAACCCAAAAAGTAGCTTCTTCCGCGCACATTGAGTTCCATGCGCGTATTATCCTTCAGAAATTTATCCAGCGTAGTCTTATTAAGATTTCAAATGAAATAATTGAGGAGGCCTATGAGGATTCTACAGACGTGTTCGACTTATTGGACACAGCCGAATCCAAATTATACGACGTAACCCAGGGCAACTTGAAGCGTTCTGCCGAGACGGCCCAGAATTTAGTGATACAGGCCAAGAAGCGGATAGAGGAAATTGCAGGTAAGGAAGGGCTTAGTGGTATCCCATCCGGTTTCGATAAATTGGACAAATTAACTTCAGGATGGCAGCCAAGTGACTTGGTTATCGTGGCAGCTCGTCCAGGTATGGGTAAAACGGCCCTTACCTTGTCCATGGCCAGAAATATTGCAGTGAACTCCAATATTGGAGTGGCTTTCTTTTCCCTGGAAATGTCATCAGTCCAGTTGATTACCAGATTGATATCTTCGGAGACCGGCCTGTCTTCCGAAAAATTAAGAACAGGAAGATTGGAGAAACATGAATGGGAACAGTTGAACGTTAAGGTTAAGGCCTTGGAGACTGCACCTTTGTTTATTGATGATACCCCATCACTTTCTATTTTCGACCTTAGGGCAAAGGCCAGGCGTTTGGCTTCCCAGCACGATATTAAGATGATCATTATTGATTATTTGCAGTTGATGACCGCAGGGGGAAGTCAAAAAGGAGGAAACCGGGAACAGGAAATATCTACCATATCCAGGAACTTAAAGGCCCTGGCCAAGGAATTGAACGTTCCTGTTATTGCTCTGTCCCAGTTATCGCGTGCGGTGGAGACCAGGGGAGGTAGTAAACGACCAATTTTATCGGATTTACGGGAATCCGGGGCAATAGAGCAGGATGCGGATATTGTTTCCTTTATCTATAGACCGGAATATTATAAGATTGACGAATGGGATGACGAAGAACGTTCGCCTACTGCCGGACAAGCAGAATTTATTGTAGCAAAGCACAGAAATGGTGGTCTGGAAAATATTCGTCTCAAGTTCTTGGGGCATTTAGGTAAGTTTGACAACTTGGATGATTTTGATTCCCCTTTTGAATTTCAGTCGAAAATGAATGCGGATGATGATAATCCCTTTATCACCAAAAACCTGCCGAATGCCAACGAAGCCTTTGGTAGTTCCATGAATGATGATTCCATGCAGGATGATAATGATGTACCATTTTAAGGTTGTAAATTGTTCATCCTAAAAGTTACTTTTTTTGGTTTTCCTCTAATTAGCAGTAAAAAAGGTGTTTGCACTTTGTCTCATGGCAATGGGTCATTTTGAAAATTTTAACCCCATTTCAAAACTGAAACATCAATTTTCCATTATCTTTGGGAAGATGCACATTAGATATTGGTACATGCAAAAGTGTTTTTTCTCCCTTTTCTTTATTCTTTTTTTTATAATGGAAGTTTCAGCCTCGTCCATTCTTATTCCTATGGATGCTGATAGTCAGAAAAACCATTTAAAGGCATATGGTATCACCTATTGGGTATTGACCAAACAGCAAAAAGTACAGTGGCTGTTAAATTATAGGGGAGGATCTTTTTTGTTGCCGGATGGGGAAAATATTCGGAAGGAATGTCAGATAAGGGGTGTGTCTTTTGAGATTGTTTCCGATTCCCAGACCCAAGTTATTTTAGAAGAAATTGCAAGTCCTTCTCAGAACCAAGAAGCGGTTATTTTGGAGAAGGCCCCAAAAATAGCAGTTTATTCCCCTAAGGATAATTCACCTTGGGACGATGCGGTTACTATGGTACTTACCTATGCCGAAATTCCTTATGATCAGATTTACGATGAGGAAGTTTTGGAGGACAAATTGGTGCTCTATGATTGGCTGCACTTGCACCATGAAGACTTTACTGGGCAATACGGAAAATTTTATGGCGCCTATAGGGCGGCACCTTGGTATATTGAAGGCAAACAGCAGGCAGAGGCATTGGCCCTAAAATTGGGGTTCAATAAAGTTTCGGAGGAAAAACGGGCCGTGGCACTGAAAATAAGAAATTATGTTATAGGGGGAGGATTTATGTTTGCCATGTGCTCTGCCACAGATAGTTTTGATATTGCCTTGGCTGCGGACGAGGTGGATATATGTGAGCCAATGTTCGATGGAGATCCGTCGGACGCCAATTACCAGGCTAAGCTGGACTATGGGAAAACTTTTGCCTTTACCAATTTTATTTTGGAGCGCAATCCATTGCAATATGAATTTTCTTCGATAGATATGACCAATAAGCGGGATAATGTACCCCGGAATTCGGACTATTTTTCCTTAATGGATTTCTCTGCAAAATGGGACCCCGTTCCTACCATGTTATGTCAGAACCACACAGCACTGGTCAAAGGATTCATGGGGCAGACTACTGCTTTTGCAAGGGAAGAGATTAAACCTACGGTCTTGGTTTTGGGGGAAAATAAAATTAATGGGGAGGCCAGGTATATTCATGGAATTAAAGGAAAAGGATTCTTTACCTTCTATGGCGGGCACGATCCGGAAGATTATCAACATAGGGTAGGGGATCCCAAAACAGAATTGGAATTGCACCCTACCTCTCCTGGTTATCGACTTATCCTGAACAACGTATTGTTTCCTGCCGCCCAGAAAAAGAAGCAAAAAACCTAATATTGAGGCTTTTTGTCTTAGGCATGGTATGGACTATAAACAAAAAAACTGTTGTACTGGCCTAGACCACTACAACAGTTTTATGCTTTTTCCAATTATTAAACGGTGATCCAGATGGTTTCCTCAGAGTATCATTATTCAAAATCTATGGGGAAATTCGATTTTTTTTCAATATAATGCAAAATACCACTCTTTAAAGGTAGAAACTCTAGGGTGATATTTATTCCCCTAATGCACCTCTTTGGATCTAAAAAGTACCAATAAAGTGGCTTCCTTCTACGTTGACCAGCTCGGCACCTTTTGTTACTTCACCTTTTTCGGTATCTACTACGTAAATATTTCCGTTTTGTCCAACAGGAGCTTGGGTAACATATATTTCTGTGCCATCAACTACAAAACCTTGGTATTGGAATAAGTAGAAATCCGGGTCATAAGGGATAGCTTCAATTTTCTGAGCGGTTTTCGCTTCTAAATCCACTAATGCAAAAAATCCTTGGGCCCCGGCCAATCCAATTTCAGAACCGGCATGCTGGTATGCCAGGACGGCTTTTCCGTTGGCGGCTGGTCTCCAGCCAAGAATGTACGCATCTTCAACACCTAGGGCAGTATCTAAACTAAATACATAGGAATCGTCATACTCGTTATTTGCGTCAATTTTTAAAATGTGGGATCCTGCAGGATCACTTTGATTGGCCTGATAAACACTTCCTTTATAAAGGAAGGCATTAATGCTACGGTATCCGTTGGTGTTTCCATGGCCTACGGTAGAAGTAATTACTGATGGATTCAATAAGGATGGGTAGTCCAAGACTATAGTTTTGGATCCTAATATCTCATAATCACTTTCACTTTCCGTAGTGGCGGGATCAACTTTGCTTAAACGGGCTCCAATGTATAATTTATCTCCAGCGGCATTTAATACGGGCATATCAATTCTAGATATATAGTAACCATTTGCTTCTTCTTCTGCACTCAATGATACATCATGCTCTTGATAATTATTTATGGAAGAGTTCACTAAATCTAATGTTACCACACCAATAGTAGCATTTGTACGCGTGTAATTACCGGCATCATCGGTTTCATGTTCTGTGGATACATAAACGGCCGCTCCAGTCTGGTCCCCGTCAAATAATTTGATCCACCTAGGAGCCGTTCCTACATATGGGGCAATACTGATCTCAGAACCTGTTTGGGAGAAGGTTTGACCGCCTTCTACAGTATATTTAGTGTAGTTTCCACCGGTATCTCCTGCATAACTAATATTAAATATAGTGCTTCCATCTTCAGAAGATTGTAACCTTGCAGTTCTGTTGGATGGGGCGATAAACCCATTTTCGAAAGGTTCAATGGAAATAGTAGGGTCTTTGGCGTCTTCACTACTTACTGCATAAATTAGCGTTCCTCCGTTTCCATCGCCGGGTTCTTCACCCATTCTGGCAGCGGCTACGGTTATCCATCGGGATTCGTCCCCAGTTCCTGTTCCACCATCGGTATCTGGGGAAGTTGGGCTATCATCATTACTACAAGAGGTCGCTAGGCCAAGTGTTAGAACAATTGCTGTTAACATTTTAAAGTCAAAAATGGTACTTTTCATATTTCTGTTAGGTTTAAAAGATTAAAAATTATTGATTGTGTAATTAAATTTTAGGTAAAAAGCTCTCCCCGGTTTTTGTACGGATAGATTGTCGTATACAGGTTTGTCGAAAATATTTTTGATATCAAAACTCATTACAATATTGTTGTTGGGGAATTTGTAACTAAGTCCAAGATCTTGTGCCAATTGTTGGGGAACTTTAAAAAAATCATCACCTATAGTGTTGGACCCCTGGGAGGTTAAGTATGAAAACTCCTCCGTGAAATACAGGCCATAGAATAGATTTAATCGTGAGTTTTTTTGTATTAGATCTTTAAATGAATAGCGCAAGCCACCGGTCATTGTAAAAAAAGGTGTGTTTGGAATATCGAATTCCGTTCCATTGGCTGATTCGGTAGTCAATTTAAAGTGCGAAATATTGAAGTTAAGTCCTAGGTTATTGTTATGGGAATAATTTAGTTGGGCATCTATTCCTTTGGATTTTGCATTTCCTTGGTTAACATAGAGTATTAATTCATCATCAACATTTAGCGATGTTTCTATAGGTAAACCAATTCTGTCTTTAATATTTCGAGTGAATACATTGCTTGATATGGTAAACTCATGGTTTTTAATGTTGAACATACCTAATCTTAACCCCAAGTTGTAGTTTTGGCTTAGTTCCGGACCTATGCTCGGATTTGCCACTACATTATCGCCATCATTGCCAAATACTTCGGTTTCGTTCGGTAAACGTATAGCCCTTTCAGCTGAGGCCAATAGCGTGATGTTCGGTATAATGGCATAGGAAAGGGCAAAACCATATCCTTCGTGTTTATTATTGCTACTTACTATTTCGTCAACTATGATGTCGTTCCCATTTGAGTCTTCCTCTATAGCAGGATCAATACTTGTTGTTTTTTGGTGATAGTGTTTTCCAAATAAATTGGCGTTAAGTTTTTCGTCAAATGCTGTTAACTCATAGGTTAGGGAATATATGTTTTTATATAAATCCCGTGTTCCCTTAAATGTGTTTTCCAAGACGGATCTTAAAGCATCACTGTCTTCTCTGTCAATTCCGCTATAAACATGGTTGATCAAAATTTTATGATGGTTATTTATGCTATAGGACAGCCCTGATCTAATAGATGCTACCTTTCTATTAATTTTAGCTAGAGTAGGACCTCCCTCTTGCTGTGAATCCCAGGAGTACTGATATTCGTCTCCTTTGTAATCAATGGCCCTTTCTCCATTCCAACTATAGGCCCAAGCAACGGTATCGTTGACCGCACGATTTCTTTTGCCGTACAGGCCGTGTATATTTAAATCCATTCCTTTTACAAAAAGATTTTTCTTTTGATAAGTTACATTGGCCAGCATGGCATCAGATTCAAAGAACCTATCCTTATAGGGGGTAATGGTCATAAATGCACCGTGTTGAACTTCTTTATATTCATTGGAACCCGTAAGGCCAACTAAAAATTGGTCGGCCCATTTTACATCGGTATAACCAATTTGAGCCATTCCACCGGTGGATCTATATGCATCGTTAAATCTTCTGGCCGTAATAGGAGTTTGCACTCCGCCTAGACCTGTAACTACAATACTTCTACCCGAAACTTTATAGTCATTGTCGGAATAATTATAAAAACCAGAGGCTTTTACGGTGAATCCGGATTTTTCAAAACGATATAAACTATTGACACTTGCTTGTAAGGTGTTGAAGGATCCATAAGAAACGGAAGCATTGAGGTTGTTTTTTGCTTCCCCATCAAGTACAATATTAATGGCCCCACCCAAAGCGTCGTCTGCCAAATGCCCTGGAACTACTCCTTTGTATACCTCAATTTGTTTGATCATTGAAGTAGGTATACTGTTAAGGTTAAATGAGGAACCATATACAGAAGTAGGGATTCCATCAATAAAAATTCTTACAGAGTTTCCGGACAATCCATTTAAACTATA
This sequence comes from Arenibacter palladensis, assembly GCF_900129275.1. GTDB lineage: Bacteria > Bacteroidota > Bacteroidia > Flavobacteriales > Flavobacteriaceae > Arenibacter > Arenibacter palladensis. The sequence goes on from NZ_FQUX01000013.1 coordinate 70,748, forward strand.
GTTAACGTCAGAACCTAACCCTCCATTTTGACGAATTTTTACACCAACTGTGGTGTTGAGCAATTCGTTGGTTTGAATATTTCGAAGACTGGCTTCCTTGGTTTTTACGGCGTTTACGGCAAAGCCTTTAGTTTCCAGCTCAGTTTCCTTGCTTTTTCCATTAACCGTTACTTCATCCAAGTTTTCAAGGGACTCAGCTAAGGTAAAATCAATCCTAATGTCACTATGGTTTTCATTAACCTCAATGGTTACGGTACGGGTACTGTAGCCTAGATAGGAAACTAAGGCCCTGTGCTTTCCTGGGGGCACCTTACTAATGATGTAAGCCCCATTGTCGTCTGTAAGGACGCCAAGTTTTAATTCCTCCAACAATACGCTGGCATAAGCCAAAGGATTTCCTGCAGTATCACTTACTCTGCCAGACAATGTCCCAGATGGTTTCTGAGCTTGCATGGACGAGACCGTCACCATTAATAAAATGTGAAGTAATCTTTTCATTAAATAATTGATTATTTTTATTAAGATTTAGTCTAAATAAATAACTTTGCAAATCTAAATTATGTTTTCAGTTGGGACTAACGAGAAAGGAATTATTAGTAACGAATAAAGAAGTGACGAATATTGGGCTTTGGAACTTAAGAAGGTGTACACTTACAAATAAAGAAACAGACCAAATTGTATTGGAAAAATCTACCAGTACTTTTATCTCGGACGAACTTAAGGGCAAGATAGGAGGGTGGCAAGAAGAAATTAGAACGGATAAGGCCATGATCCTTATACGTAAATTGTCCCTAACTGATGAATTTGTGGAAGAGGTAAAAGGTCAGGATACCTATATAGGGATTCATTTTATAATACAAGGATCCTATGAGTGCAAGCGTCGTAACGATTCAATTAATTTGGTTATACCTTCTGGTTCTTATAACATTGTTCACTGGTCCAAGGACCTTTTTGACCAGAAACTGATTGGAAAAAATTATGAAGCCTTGGAAGTATTTTTCAAGGGAGAATTTCTTGAGGAATTGTTGGGTAAAGAATATAATGTGGACAACAAAATGTTCGCAAACAACGCTGCACTTGGTTTTTGGAGTAGAGCAAAGCCAATAACCAGGCCTTTGCATTTAGCGATTAATGAGATTTTAAATTGCAATTTAACTAGTAATGCCAAGGTCCACTACCTGGAATCTAAAATTAGATTGTTGCTTATTGACCTGTTTTTGGGGCAAGAAACACAAATAGGTACGAATAGAAAGGTGTCCTTATCGGCATCGGATTATGAAACTATTGAAAATTTGGTTTACTATATGGAGACCCACTTAAAGAAACCATTGACTATTAAGGAATTGTCGTCAGTGGCGGGATATAATACAACAAAGCTAAAAAGTTACTTTAAGAAGGTCCACAATACTACCATTTTTAAGTTTATAACCAGTTTGCGAATGCAAAAGGCCAAAGCTTTGATTCTTGAGGATAACTATACTATTGCTCAAGCTTCTTATGAAGTAGGGTATTCCAACCCTCAACATTTTACCGTGGCATTCAAAAAGAACATGGGATACCTACCTAGTGCCTTGTTGGGTATGGATCAATAATTGGTAGTAAATATTAGGTTTGTGAAAGCATTAATTCCAATATTTTTTCCACTCCATTATTATCATTACTATCGGCTCGGTATTTAGCCGCTTGTTTTACATTGGGATGGGCATTGGCCATCGCAAAACTAAAATCGGCCATTGCCAACATTTCCAGGTCGTTGTTGTAATCTCCAAAAACCATGGTTTCCTGTCTGCTAATTCCGAACTTTTCTTGAATGTGTTGAAGCGCGTAACCTTTGTTGGCGTTCATATGGGAAATATCCAGCCAATTCTCCCCGGAAACTTTTACTTTTAATTCGGATTCTAGATGATTTACCAAAGGATAGATATGCTTTTCGGAACTTTCAAAATGGTAAATGGCTATTTTTAGGACCTCTCCATCAAAGGAGGAAATGTCGTTTAGTATACTAAACTCGGAATAATATTCCCTCAATTTATTTACAAAATCATCGGAATTTCCATTGATGTAGGCATTATTCTTTCCGCATAGCACGGGATGTATACCCTCAACGTTCCTTAAAAGTTCTATAGTGCTTTTAATAGTATTTTGGTTCAAAGGGGTAGCCAGCAATTCTTGGTCTTGCTTTTTAACAAAAGCTCCGTTCTCCGCCACAACTATGATATCATCTTTAATGACATCCAGTTTGTTCACAATACTGTTATATTGCCGTCCACTTGCGGCAACAAACGTAATGTCGCGCTTTTTTAATTCTTGGAATAATTTAAAGAATTTACTGCTTACTTCATGTTTGGAGTTCAATAGGGTGCCGTCCATATCGGAGACCACCATTTTTACCTGTGTTAAATCCATTCAAATAAATTAAGTTGCAAAGGTATTTGATATTGGCTTATTTAATGGCCTTCTTGTATAAAGTTTCACATTTCTTAATATTTATCGAAATTTGAATAAATTACAAATACCAATCGTTATGCTGTTTTATCAAGAAGAATTACGTTTAAAGGCTTATAGTAGGGGCTTTCATTTAATAACGCACACCATATTGGACCACCTTCCACATTTAAAAAGGATTCAAACAGGCATGATGCAGGTGTTCATAAAGCATACATCGGCAAGCCTTACCATTAATGAGAATGCGGATTCCACTGTTAGGTCCGATTTTGAAAGTCATATGAATATCATGGTGCCAGAAAACGCGCCCTATTACCTTCATGATTACGAAGGTTCGGACGACATGCCTGCACACATAAAATCCTCTTTGATGGGAGCCTCTGTACAGATACCCATTAGCGATGGAAAATTGAATTTGGGAATTTGGCAGGGTATTTATTTGTGCGAACATAGGAATAATGCCAGTGGCCGTAATTTGGTAATAAGCTATTTCGGAGTTTAGGCAACTGTATTTTATTTAGTAAATTAGTGTAATATGAATTTTAATGAATAGGATATGGCTACAAAGGATATGATATTGGATAAAATACAGATCCTAATCACCAATAAATTTGAAACTCCAGAGGAGGCTTATAATTTTTTTGATGAAGATGGTGATGGCAAACTCAAAAAAAGCGAGATTGTTGAATTGTTGAAGAAGGCGGAAATTAGTGGATTTTTGCGGGGAATAGTTTCTTCCAAGCTTATTGAAGGTTATGACAAATCTGGCGATGAGTTGATAGACTGGGAAGAATTTAAGGCGGCTATCAGTAAAATAAAAACGACCTAACAATAGTTGGTTCTGGGATCAATCCCAAAAGTTGTGTGTGAATTGCAAGAAGATATAATTTACTATCTCAAGTTTGTGTTCTGTTCATTTTTTGCATCGCCCAAAAAACGAACCAAAAAACGCTAGGCTGATTTTAAATTTCTTTAAATCTACGCATTTTCCACGGCCGCGCCGTCCAGGCCGCTTTCACTAGGGTGAAATGCTCTTTGGACAGCTTCCTGAACCCAATGTGGAAACCACTTGATTTAAGACGAAATTGAAAATAGGCCGGTCCTTTCGTTCCGTCGACCTTCATGTGAGGATAGGTCATTTTCCGTTATTAAATACCTTTGGGCATTGTTCTGAAGGTCTATGGTTCGGTCGTTCTTCTTCCGTCGTGGAGATGACATGGCCGTTAAGAATTATTGAAGCCATGGAAATAATTTAGGCCATGGCATCGGTCCTTAAAATCCAGAGATTTTAGGGACCACCTAGCGAAGAAGGGTCTTTTCTCCTGCCCGACGGCAAGGCGGGTTTGTTTCGTTTTATTCATTGCCTTTGTATTTTATATTAAGGTATTCATGAACCTCCTGCGTCGGTTTCATTGGAAAGCAAAGAAATCGAAGATTCACGAAATCCGATAAAAAAACAATAACAACCAATTGAGTAAAATGATAGAATAATTTAATCATTGGTTTTACTAGATTGCTCCTATTAATTAAAACTATTGATCCAAAAACACGACTGATCAAATTATTCCTAATTTGTCATAAACACAATAATTGTTTCTGATCTTGGTTTAGAGTTGGAGATTCCTGAAGAACACTAACTGGGGATAAAAAAAAACCTGTTCCATTTGGAACAGGTTTTTTACTTATAAGCGAGATAAGTTTATTAATTTATTTTACTTTGTTCACAATAGCCTTGAAAGCCTCTGGGTGGTTCATGGCCAAATCCGCCAATACCTTACGGTTTAGCTCTATGTTGTTGGCTTTTACCTTGCCCATAAACTGGGAATAGGACATTCCGTGCAATCTGGCACCAGCGTTGATACGGGTAATCCATAGGGAACGGAAATTTCTTTTCTTGTTTCTACGGTCTCTATAAGCATATAACATTGCTTTTTCAACCGCATTTTTGGCTACTGTCCAAACGTTTTTACGTCTTCCAAAGTATCCTTTGGCTTGCTTCATTACCTTTTTTCTTCTGGCTCTGGAAGCAACTGAATTTACTGATCTTGGCATAATTTTAATTGTTTTTTGTAGTAGGCGATCCTTTAATGTAGAATACTTTTACGGCCTAACTCCAGGGTTAATAATTACCGTTGGAACGATTACTTTAAACGCAATTGTTCCTTAATACTGTTAACATCCGCCTCGTGCACTAATGCAGAGTGGGTTAACGCTAGCTTACGCTTTTTAGACTTCTTCGTTAGAATATGGCTTTTAAAGGCGTGCTTTCTTTTAATTTTACCACTACCAGTAAGCTTAAATCGCTTTTTGGCACTGGATTTTGTTTTCTGTTTAGGCATTTTCTTCCTATTTATTAATTTATCTCGCTTACTATCTTTATGCTAAAACACTTTTAGCATTTTTATTTTTGCAACCAAAGCCAAAAGGCATAGGTTATTTTTTAGTTTTTGGGGCAATGAACATGGTCATACGCTTACCCTCCAGTTTTGGCATTTGTTCCACTTTGCCCAAATCTTCCAACTCGGATGCCAACTTAAGTAATAGTATCTCTCCTTGGTCCTTATAAACAATGGAACGACCTTTGAAAAATACATAGGCCTTTAGCTTGGCACCATCTTTTAAGAATTTTTCTGCGTGCTTCTTCTTAAATTCATAATCGTGATCATCCGTTTGTGGACCAAACCTTATTTCTTTTACGATTACTTTGGTGGCTTTGGCCTTCATGACCTTTTCCCTTTTCTTTTGCTCGTAAAGGAATTTCTTGTAATCTATAATTTTACACACTGGAGGATCTGCTTTAGGGGAAATCTCCACTAAGTCCAATTCCAGTTCTTCCGCTTTGGCCAAGGCTTCACGGGTGCTATATACACCTACTTCTACATTGTCGCCAACCAACCTAACCTTGGGCGATGAAATACTTTCATTGATGTTGTGAGGGTTTTTGTTTTCCCTCCTAGGTTGGGGTCTAAATCTTTTTCTAATTGCTATGACGTAATATTTTTAGTTAAACTTTTTTTTAAAACGACTTTAAGGTACTGTTTATTTCATTTATTACCAAGTCGGTAAAGGCATTTACGGAGATGGCACCTAAATCTTCACCGCCGTGCCTTCTAATGGAAATGGTTTCCTCTTTTTCTTCATTCTCCCCTACGATCAGCATAAATGGTATTTTATTCATCTCTGCTTCACGTATTTTTTTGCCAACCGTTTCATTTCGGTTGTCAATGAGGGCGCGAATGTCGTTATTTTCCAAGGAATTTAAAACTTTTTGGGCATATATTTCATGTTTTTCGCTGACAGGGAGGATTATAGCTTGCTCTGGCATCAGCCAAAGGGGGAAATTCCCACCGGTATGTTCCAGTAATAAAGCTATAAATCGTTCCATACTTCCGAAAGGGGCCCTGTGGATCATAACGGGTCTGTGCAGTTCATTGTCGCTACCTTTATAGGTAAGGTCAAATCGTTCTGGTAAATTGTAGTCTACCTGGATGGTTCCCAATTGCCAGTTCCTTCCAAGTGCGTCTTTTACCATAAAATCCAACTTTGGACCATAAAAAGCGGCTTCACCACTTTCTATAACAAAATCAAGACCTTTTTCCTTAGCGGCGTTTATAATGGCATTTTCCGCCTTTTCCCAGTTTTCAATAGAACCGATATACTTTTCCGGTTTTTCCAGATCCCTTACGGATACTTGGGCCGTAAAATTACCAAAGCCCAACGATCCCAACACATATAGGGTTAGGTCGATAACATTTTTAAATTCATCCGCCAACTGATCGGGAGTACAGAATATGTGCGCGTCATCCTGAGTAAAGCCACGTACCCTGGTAAGGCCGTGCAATTCTCCACTCTGTTCATAACGGTAAACAGTTCCGAATTCTGCATATCTTTTTGGAAGTTCCCTGTAGCTAAACGGCTTGGTGTTGTAAATTTCACAGTGATGTGGACAGTTCATAGGCTTCAACAAGAACTCCTCATCTTCTTTTGGAGTTTTTATGGGTTGAAAACTGTCTTCTCCGTATTTGGCATAATGTCCAGAAGTAACATAAAGTTCCTTCTGTCCTATATGCGGGGTAACCACCATCTCATATCCGGCTTTCTTCTGAGCCTTCTTTAAGAAATTCTCCAATCGCTCCCGCAGAGCTGCGCCTTTTGGAAGCCATAAGGGGAGGCCTTGTCCTACTTTTTGAGAGAAGGTGAAAAGTTCCAATTCCTTGCCCAGTTTCCTATGGTCCCTTTTTTTTGCCTCTTCCAATAGTTCCAGGTACTCCGTAAGTTCTTTCTGTTTAGGAAAGGAAATACCGTAAACCCTGGTCAACTGATTGTTTTTTTCATTCCCTCTCCAATAGGCACCAGCTACACTTAATATTTTAATGGCCTTTATAATGCCTGTATTGGGTATGTGTCCTCCTCTACATAGATCGGTGAAGGTATCATGGTCACAAAAGGTAATGGTACCGTCTTCCAGATTTTCAATAAGTTCTACCTTATATTGGTTCCCTTGTGATCTGTATAGTTCCAATGCCTCGGCCTTGGTAGCGGAACGCATTTTAAAATCGTGTTTTCCCCTGGCAATTTCCAAGGCCTTTTTCTCAATCTCCGGAAAGTCCTTTTCAGAAATAGAGCCCTCCGCCAAATCTACATCATAATAAAAACCGTTATCAATGGCTGGTCCTATGGTAAGTTTTACACCGGGGTACAGTTCTTCCAGAGCTTGGGCCACAACGTGGGAGGTAGAATGCCAGAATGCGGTTTTGCCTTCCTTGTCATTCCAGCTGTAGAGGACCAGGGATCCATCTTCCTTTAAAGGTGTTACGGTTTCAACGGTAACTCCGTTGAATTTTGCTGAAATAATATTTCGTGCCAAGCCTTCGCTTATGCTTTTGGCTACCGCTAAAGGGGTTGTTCCTTCGGCATATTCCCTAACGCTCCCGTCTGGTAAAGTTATTTTAATCATGCTTTTTTGTCGTAATAAGTGTGCAAAGATAACATCTAGTATTTATGTTGGCAATATATATAGGAACGATTTTATACTTATACATATATAGTCTAGTCGTTTGGCGTTTCCCTCCTTATGTCGGGCCGTGTGCCGTGCCGTATCCCTTGCCCTGCTTTGGGGATGCGGCTGCGCCCCCTGCCCTCTGCGGGCAGGCCCAAGGCGGCCTGTAGTAATTTTAACGCGTCTTTTTTTTGCGGTACGGGGAAAAAGCGTTAAATTGTTTTCCCTTTTTGCGGGTCGTTTGGTGTCGCAATATGCTTGTTGACAGCGGGTTGTGGCGTACCCTCAAAAAAAGGCGAAAAAAGTTTCAAAAAACCCTTGTGGATTTAAAAAAGGGTGGTAGATTTGCACCCCGCTAACGAAGCAATGTCGGAGTCGGCGG
>NZ_FQUX01000004.1 GCF_900129275.1 Arenibacter palladensis
CGAGATGTCGATCATCGTATTAAGGATCTTGTTCTTCAACTTCGCGTCAGATAGCTCGCGTTCTAAACGCTTGATCTTCTGGGCAGGGGTTTCTTTGGATTTTGGCATTTGATGTCGAATTGGGTTGCTCCAATCTAAGGTACCATGTTTTCTCAACCAGACCAAAACAGTACTTCTACCTTGAATGCCATAAGCCTTCTGTGCCTGCTTATAGGTCATTTCGCCTTTTTCAACTTGGGAAATAACGGCCAATTTAAAACCTAGATTGTAATCGCGTTGTGTCCGCTTATTACCTGTAATCTTTGAATGTTTCATAAATAAGTCGATTTTGTGTCAACTTATTTTAGGACGGGACACATTGTTATAGTAAATAAGCCACCTTAAATGGTGGCTTTATTTTACTACTCATTTGCTAGCTCTGTTTATATTAATGAGGCCCGGTGACACCGGTCAGGATAATTGTCATTTTGGCTTTTTGATTAAGAAATCACTAAAAATAAGGGCTTCATTTTCCTACTTTCTTAATAATTTAAACTAAGTCTATTTTTCTTCGCTTCGGTTATGAATTTTGGCTAATTTAAAGTTGAATAACAACTTAATTCGGCCTAAATCAAATTAATTAAATATGCAACTAGAAGGAAAAAATGTACTTATCACAGGCGGTACTCGAGGTATTGGAAGATGTATGGTACAGGAATTGGTAAAAGGGGGTGTACACAATATTGCCGTAATAGCCCGTGATAAACAAAACTTAAAAGAGTTATCTCAAGAATTTGAGGACGTTAAGTTTATGCGCATTGCTGGCGATGTGGCAGACATAGAAGTTTTACGGGAGGCTGCGGCACGTATAGAGGACAAATGGGGGCATTTGGATATCCTGATCAATAATGCCGGTATAGTATCTGCCGGTCCTTTGGAGGATATACAGGATGAAGACCTTTATGATCAAGTAGCGGTAAATATTACTGCTGTGCTTTTGCTTACTAAATATTGCATACCACTTTTAAAAGCATCCCAAGAAGCTGCTATTTTAAATATATCTTCTGGTTTGGGCCTCTTGGGCATGCCCTTCTATGCGGCCTATGGAAGCACTAAGGCAGCCGTACGCCAATTTTCGGACGCTATGCGAAGGGAACTTGCTCCTTTCAATATAAGTGTTACCTGTTCTTTTCCAACCGCAACGGATACGGATATGATGGAGAAATTTAAGGGTAGAACAATGGATTCTCCGGAATTTGTGGCCCAGCGCACAATAGAAGGATTATTAAATAAAGAATTACATGTAATTTTTGGAGGTGAGGAGCGACTCAAGGAAAATATCATGAATTTTGAAGCTCCTCAAGAATTTGATAAAATAGTGGCAAAGAATTATGAGGACCGAAAAAAAGCAAGTATAGGTCATAAGGCCGTTTAATCCTTACGGGATTAGTAATAGTAAAACACAATTATTCAATATGAAGTATACGCTTATTTATGCAGTAGTAATATGTAGCTCTTTAATATCTTGCAAGGAAACCACAAAGCCAAAGCAGGAGGTTGCCGGGACCGAAGTGGTTGGGGAAGCCAATCCTGGTTCTATACCAATTTCTTGGGTAAATAATAGGGTTGAAAAGGCAAAAAAGAGACTTGATGGGTCTGAAGCGGGAAAAGTGGTTTGGGATGCTATGGAAGCCATGGGAGGATTAAATAAATGGTATGGCAATGGCTATTTGTCCTTTAGATTCAATTATCAACCCTTGGATGGCTCTGTGCCCCGGGATACGTATCAGACTATTGATACATGGAGCAATAAAGCCAGACACCACAGTGTTACGGACAGTACCGCAATTTATGGATGGGATGGAGAGAATGCTTGGGTAACTGCCAAGGACAGTACCACCTTTAAATATAATTTGCGATTTTGGGCCTTGACCCCTTTATATCTTGCCGCACAGCCTTTGGTGTTGGACGGGGAAGGTGTTAATTTGGAGTTGTTGCCGCAAGTAAATTATAAGGATACACTACAGGATGTGGTGAAAGTAACATTCGATTCAGGGACTGGTGATGCTCCGGACGATTATTATATATTGTATTTGGATGCCAAAACGCATCTATTATCAGCACTTCGGTACATAGTTTCCTATCCAGGGTATTTTCCAGATGGGGGGAATAATCCTGAAAAAATTATGGATGTGGTTAGTCGAACTACCGTTAACGGTATTAATTTTCCTTTAAAATTCGATACTTATTGGTCTACGGAGGACGGTCAACCAAAAGGTGAGCCTATCACCACTATTGAATTGAGCGATATAGAGTTCCAAAGTCAGTTGGAGGAAGGTTTTTTTGAACGTCCAGAAGGAGGAATGCTCTTGGAAGGTCTGTAATGAATATAATATAAAAGAGGTGATTTTCAATTTTGAAAATCACCTCTTTTGTTTTGCTTATGTGCGGATATTACAATGTACCCTGGTTTTGTTGGCTGGTAAAGATATTATGAAGTACAGCTAACTTTCTTTAATGTAAAACTCCCTTTTTATTATAGGCTGCCGCCGCTGCGCCAATAATGCCGGCATGATTTTGCAATTCTGCAGGTATTACCGGGGTTTCAATACTGATATAATCCTTAAACTCGTCCCAATCCTTAGAGGTGCCCCCTCCTAATATAATTAGGTCCGGAGATACGATCAATTCAACCAATTCCAAGAAGACGTTAAATCGCTTGCCCCATTTCTTATAACTAAGTTCTTCCCTTTCCTTGGCCGAAGCCGCAGCCCAAAGCTCAATTTTATCATACTTTTTATAAGGAATCTGACCCAATTCAAAATTAGGGATCAATTCTCCGTTGTAAAAGGCACCGCTACCCAAACCTGTTCCTATAGTGATCATCACTACAAGACCTTCCTTGCCCCGGCCTACACCAAAATTCATGGATGCGTATCCTGCGGCATCGGCATCGTTTACCACGGTAACAGGCAATCCCGTAGCTTCGCTGAACAATTCATTAACATTAACACCGGCCCATTTTTTATGTAAATTTCCCGGAGTTTTGCAGATGCCATTTTTTATAACGGTAGGAAATCCACAGCCTATAGGTCCGCTATAGTCAAAATGTTTTACGATTTTGGCTACAACTTCGGCCATGGGTTTTGGTTTTCTGGATTTTGGAGTGGGTATCCTAAACCGCTCCGTTATCATTTCACCAGTTTCCATATTCACTAAAGCTCCTTTTATGCCCGAGCCACCGACATCTATTCCTAGGATTTCCATGTATTATATTAAAATATTTGTAAACAAAGTAACAAAAAACTTTTGGGAGTTGTGGTATGCATATCTCAAGGACAGACTTTTGTAGTCCTGATGAGCCTTGCTAACACAATTGCAACAATAGTCTTCCTGATGCTTATTAATTCTTTAGTCCTCTTCATATAGGCCCGTATTTCCCTTTTCCAACAATGGCATAAGAGACTGGACGATGTCCTGGTTTATATGGGCTATATTTTTGGTTTCGTAAGGGTCCGAAACATGATCGTATAGTTCCACCGTGGGTTCCTCCTTTCTAAAGTATTTGGTTAATCTGTATCTATCGGTTCTCAACGAAATACCATTTCTGAAATAGCTGTAGGCTACCTGATCGGTATTGGGTTTATCGGCAATAAAACTGTCCCTAAAGCTTTCCCCGTCTATTTTATGTTTCATATCTATACGGCACATTTCCATTATGGTTGGATAAATGTCCACGGTCTCTACGATGGTTTTTATATTTTTATTCTGATGTTCTTCAAAGGGCGATCTTATGATCAAGGCACTATTCAAGGCATTTTCAAACAGGGTGTGTTTTCCCCAAACCCGCTGATCTCCCAGATGCCAACCGTGGTCCCCCCATATCACGATAATGGTATTTTTATCCAACCCCAATACTTTTAGTTCATCCCATATCATCCCTATTTGCGCATCGATATAACTTATGGAAGCTAAATAGGCATGTCCCAACTTTTTTGCATAATCAATGGAAGCTGGTTCTGATAGGTTGGGAAGTTCATCGCCAAGGGCGTATCCATTAAATTCGCCGCTTTCATGTAAACTTTTCAAGTTTATGTTTTCTGGAATATTGGGATTTGGGGAAACAGGTATCTGTTCCCTGTCATAAAGGTCCCAGTACCTTTTGGGTGCATTAAACGGAAGATGTGGCTTAAAAAATCCAACTCCCATAAAAAAGGGGCTTTTCTTGTCCTTTAGTTCCCTGAGTTTTGCAATGGCCAGTTCGGTGGTAAGTCCGTCTGGATAACCCTTGTCGTTCACTTCCCCTGCCTCATATGGCTTTACCTGCTTCTTTAGGCTTTGACGGTTTTCTCCGTTAGCGTAAGCAAAGAAGGCGTTCCAACCTGTGCCCCATTTACCCGGATTGAACAAGAGTTCATCCCAGCTATGTGGTAGCTCTTTTTTTGTGGAAACCGGTTCTTCATAACCGTAGACCAGACCATCGGCAGAGTGACTAATTTTGCCTATGCCAACAGTGTAGTAACCGTTTCTTTTCAGTTGATGGATAAAACTCTCGGGAATATCATTTTCTTTCTTGCCCGATATTTCTTCTTCAATGGCACTGTTCCTCAAATGTGCTGGCTTCATTGGTCGCATCCCCGTCAATAGGGCATAACGGGAAGCCCCGCAGGTGGGGACCTGAACAAAATGGTTGTTAAAAACAGATCCTTCTGAGGCTATAGCGTCCATATTGGGCGATTTTACTACAGGGTGGCCATATACGCCCAATTCCGTTCTTAGGTCGTCAACGGCAATGAACAGCACGTTGGGCGGTTTTTGCCCTTGCTGGCATTGCAAATTGCTAGTCAAAAGGACTAGGATGATAAGTGGGGCAAATAGCTTTTTAAAAATGGTCGGCATGGGCAAATTAAGTTCATGGTTTAAAATTACTTCAAATATAACGGCTAATCCAATATCAAAACAATTGGTCCGAATCTTTAAGGAAATCGAATATTAATGTATCAACTTCGCATACATTTTTCCGGTCTTGATATCTCAGCCAAACAATTTCTCCTAGTTCCGGGTCAATTGACATTTCTCCTGAATAGGAGGAAAAATAACAGGTTTTTCTAACTAAGATTCCAGGTCTCTTGCCATCGGCCTGAGCTTCAAAAACACCAATATATTCAAAAGAGGAAATATCCAGGGATATGTTCCAATCCTCCATTATTTTTTGGGTGAGCACCATTACATCGGACACTTTTGGATCTTTTTGTGTACCGGGAAGCATATACTTGGTCTTTTCCTTAGGCCTTAAGGCCAATAGCTTTTTATCCACAATATGGATCCATGCCAGTTGATCCAAAATTTCTTCTGAAGGTTCAATGTAATAGTCAATAGAATTTAAGGAGTGGTTTTTGTCCAAGAAATCAAGGAGCTTATCTATTGCAGAGCCAAACTTGGTGAGTGTGCCCAATTTGTTGTTTCTGCCTAGGGCGCTGGAAATGGTCTCGTCCCTATTTCCAAATTTATAGCCGCCTTTTTTGATCCACAATAGGTTTAGGAGATGTTGCATCCCTACATTTCCCAATTGGTCTATAGAGATGGCTATTTTTAGAAGATACTCGCCAAGTCCTACTATGCCCTTTTTGAATAGCCCATGAAAAATACCATATATAAAGCCTAAAGGAACGGTAAGTATGAACAAAAAGATGGAGATGAAGAACAGGAGGATCCCAATTAAGGGATTCACCTTTTTGTCCACCTTATAGGTTTGTTTTTTTAAAATCATTGGCTTTGGTTGGTTGCTTAAAGATATAAATTAATTTTTGCGGTAGGGAAAGGTTTTTATGCGATGTTGGAAATTGTAAAATGAATTATTTTCAATTCTTAAATATCCAACTGCAATACAATCAAATAAATGTTATATTTGAGAAATTCAAAATTTTTTGGGATGGCCTAATAAAAAAGTTGTGTTCCAATATTGTTTTTACTTCCAATCATATTATGTATAATTTAAGCTTCTCCTTTAAATCTCAATAATCTTATTAATATCCTGTTTAGATGAAAAATTACATTGCGCTTTTTCTTGGTGTGTTTATTATTTTCCTTTCTTCCTGCTCCAGTAATATTAGGGAGGGAGAGCCGCGGATTTTGGTTTTTTCCAAGACCATGGGCTTTAAGCATGCTTCCATACCCGCGGGCCTGCAAGCTATCCAAAAGTTGGGGGTAGAGAGTAATTTTCTTGTGGATACGACCAAAAATGCCGAAGTCTTTAATGATGAAGATTTAAAAAAGTATTCTGCCATTGTTTTTTTAAGCACTACCGGCAATATATTGGATGCCAAGCAGGAAGCGGCATTTGAAAGGTATATTCAGGCCGGTGGAGGCTTTGTTGGTGTTCATGCTGCAACAGATACCGAATATGATTGGGGTTGGTATGGAAAATTGGTAGGGGCTTATTTTGATAGCCACCCTGCAGGTACCCCGGAAGCGGATTTTATCATCAAGGACAACTCCTTTGCTGCTACCAAAATGTTTAAGGATACTATTTGGCATAGATCCGATGAGCTTTATAATTTCAAGAAATTGAATCCCGAGGTAAACGTGTTGATGACCGTAGACGAAGAGACCTATGAGGGGGGTAAGAATGGGGAACATCATCCTATGAGTTGGTACCACGAATACGATGGTGGCCGAGCCTTTTATACGGCCCTGGGCCATACAGCTGAAAGTTTCTCCGAAGATTTGTATTTAAAGCATTTACTTGGAGGGATTAATTATGCCATTGGGAAGAATGAGACCCTAGATTATTCAAAAGTAACTTCACAGATTCCTCCAGATTCCGATCGTTTTACTAAGGTTACCTTAAAGTATGGGGAATTTTTTGAGCCTACCGAAATGGCCATTTTGCCCAATAATGATATTTTGATATCCCAAAGAAGGGGAGGGATCATGCTTTATAAAAACGCTACCCAAGAGTTGTCGCAAGTCGGATTCTTGGATGTGTACCATAAAACTTTAAATACACCCGACGTAAATGCGGAAGAGGGGTTGATGGGATTGCAAAAGGACCCGAATTTTGAAGCCAATCATTGGATTTATGTTTATTATAGTCCAACTGGTGATAAGTGGGTCAATAGGTTGTCTAGATTCAAGTTTGAGAACGATGTCTTTGATATGGCATCCGAACAGATTATCCTAGAAGTGGATAGTCAGCGAGAAATATGTTGCCATACCGCGGGTTCCATAGCCTTTGGTCCGGATAATATGTTGTATTTGTCCACAGGGGACAATAGTACCCCCTTTAATGAAAAAGGGGCTAAGTATACCAATAAAGGGTATGCGCCGTTAAACGATCTTCCTGGAAAGGAACAGTACGATGCCCGTAGGTCCTCGGGGAATACCAATGACCTTAGAGGCAAGATATTGCGTATAATAGTAAATGAGGACGGTAGTTATAGTATCCCGGAAGGCAATTTATTCCCCAAAGGAACACCTAAGACCAGGCCTGAAATTTTTACCATGGGCCACCGAAATCCTTATAGAATTTCTGTAGATCCCAAAAAGGGATATGTGTATTGGGGAGATGTGGGCCCTGATGCCCGAATAGATAGTTTGGAAACTAGAGGGCCAAGGGGATACGATGAAATGAATCAGGCCAGGGAAGCAGGTAATTTTGGGTGGCCTCTGTTTGTTGCCGATAACAAACCTTATCGCAGTTATAATTATGCTACAGGGGAGAGCGGGGATGCTTTTGATCCTGCCAAGCCTATCAACGATTCAAAAAACAATACGGGGCTTAGGGAGCTTCCGAAGGCTATGCCGGCCTATGGTTTTTATCCCTATGTGGCGTCCCAGGAGTTTCCTCAGACCGGAACTGGAGGTAGGAATGCCATGGCCGGACCTGTTTATTATTCGGACCTTTATAACGGTCCCAATGCCTTGCCCGAATATTATGATGGTAAGGTGTTGGTTTACGATTGGATAAGGGGTTGGATGATGGCCCTGAGCCTGTTTCCCAATGGGGAATTCAATAAGATGGAGCCTTTTGCTGATCAAATTAAGGTAAATAATCTAATAGATATGGAGGTAGGTCCTGATGGTAGGGTTTATCTTTTGGAATACGGTAGCGGTTGGTTCTCGAAGAATGACGATTCGGCCTTAAGTTATATTGAATATAATGGAGGCAATAGGCCTCCGGTGGTAGAAAGTATTACGGTGGACAAAACCTCGGGAAAACTACCGTTGACCATTACTGCCAAAGTTGTGGCAAGCGATAGGGAAGAGGATGCTATGACCTATATGTGGGATTTAGGGAATGGGGAAACCAAGGAAACTGCCGCCCCTGAGCTAACCTATACCTATGAAAATGAAGGCGACTATTTCATATCCACTACAGTAATGGATAGTAAGGAAGCTTCGGTTAAAAGTGAGCCGATTAATATAGTTGTAGGTAATTCCAGGCCGGAAGTTTCCATAGATATTAGCGGTGGTAATACAGCCTCATTTAAGCCAGGTACGCATATAGATTATAAGGTTTCCGTTACAGATCCGGATGGTTCGGCCATAGATGAAAATAACATATTTGTCTCTGTAGATTATTTGGAAGGAATGGATGAGGCCTCACTATCGTTAGGACATCAAGAGGTTTCGGCGGCCGTTACCGGTAAGGCATTAACGTTGGCTTTGGATTGTAAAACCTGCCACAAGGAAAAGGAAAAATCTGTTGGTCCAATGTACCGTGATATTGCCGAAAAATATAAGAATGATAAAAAAGGACTTAGCTATCTGCAAGGAAAGATAATTTCCGGAGGCAGCGGGGTTTGGGGAGAAGTAACCATGCCTGCCCATCCCAACCTTACCAAGGATGAGTCCAGGCAGATAGGATTGTACATACAGTCACTGGCCAGCACAGCGGTCAAAAAGAAATCTTTGCCGGCGGAGGGAACCATTAAACCAAATCCGGTAAAAGGGACAACGGTAATGGTGATAACCGCTAGCTATACGGATCAAGGCGGAAACAATGTGAAACCCCTTACAGGGTCCAAGTCCGTAGTATTGCAAATGGATACCGATGTTGTTAATGTTGGGGCCAGGTAATGGGAATTTGGTTGTTTTCTTTTTTATGGATACCTAATTGTGTGGTAATATATAGGGAGTTGCTGGAGTAATCCAGGGCAGCTAGTGTTATAGGGGATTGCAAATTGGGATTTTAAGTGGCCTGGTCATTACAGGGTTATTTTGTTGACTTGGGGCAGTTGGTGATCGATATCCTTCGGGTCAGTGATTCATCCAATTTTTAAATTCGGTGGCTTTTGCCTTGCTAACAATTACTTGTTCTATATGGGGCGGTATTACGCTAATGATTAGCTTACCATTAAAATATTGTTTTATCCCTGCAATGGCATCCCTTTGTGCAATGAACTGCCGATTTAGTCTGTGAAAGTTGGATGGGTCCAGGTCGTTTTCAATATCCTCCAATTTCTGATCAATTATATGGGTTTGCCTGTCTTTTGTTACCGCCTTGACTATCCCGTTTTCAATAAATAAATAGGCAATTTTTTCTGTTTTCAAAGGAATTAGTTCGTCCCTGTAATGCACTAAATACATAGATTTATAGGTCTTTTTTTGGTCCTTTAAAAGACTTAGAAGTCCCTCGACCTGATTGGTAATAAGCCCTTTGCCCTTTAATTGCCCTTTAAACTGTGCGAGGCTTACTTCCAATTCATCCTCGTCTATTGGTTTTAACAAATAATCAATGCTATTTAATTTGAATGCCTGTAAGGCATATTGGTCATAAGCAGTGGTAAAAATAATTGGGGCATCAATTTTAACGGCATCAAAAATTTCAAAAGAAAGTCCGTCGGCCAGATGAATGTCCATAAAAACAAGGTCGGCTTCCTGATTTTTTGAAAAATAATCAATAGCCGTTTTCACTGAATCCAAAACGGCCAATACCTCTAGATTATCCTGTAGGTTTTTGAGCATATAGGCAAGATTTTCACTTGCAGCCAATTCATCTTCTACAATTACTATTTTCATGTCATTTTGTTCAAGGGTAGTTTTACTCTAAAAATATCGCTCTGATTGTCTATAATTATTTGTTGTTTGCGAATCATATAATAACGCTTGTACAGGTTTAGAAGACCATTCCCAGTTCCTTCTGCCAAGGTAGAGCGGGGCCGTACTTTGTTTTCCACATAAATACAATCATCCTGTGAATAGATATTGACTTTCAAAGGATGTGTTTCCGAAATTTCATTGTGCTTCACTGCGTTTTCTACTAATAATTGTAAGGCCAAAGGGGGTATTTTTCTGTCCAGATAACTTTCGTCTATAGTTATTTCTATTTGAAAACGGTTCCTATATCTCGTCTTTATTAAATAAGTATAACTGTCCAGGAATTTAAGTTCTTCCTTCAGAGCAACTAGATCCCTGTCACTGCTCTGCAATATATAGCGGTACATAAAGGATAGCTTTTTAACAAACATGGTAGCCTCCTTATTGTCCCGGATAAGGGAGTTTAGGGAGTTTAGTGAATTAAAGAGAAAATGGGGGTTAATTTGATTTTTAAGGGCCGAAAGTTCATTTTGAAGGTTCTGCTGTTTCAAATGCTCGTTTTCCAATATGTTTTGGCGCTGAATAATTTGAAGCCTCAAAATTCTGGAAATGAAAATAATGATGATAAGGACCACTATGAATATAAAAACTTGAAAATCCTCTTCCCTATTGGAGACGTCTTTGTCCACCAAATAGGGATATATGAAATCTAAAAGTAAAACCGTGGACACTAGGATTCCAAGGTTGCCTGAGAGTCGCAATGCCCAAACAATTAAACGGTTCCTTTTGGGAATACGATAAATCCAATTGGTGTTGAATTGCAGTGTGGCCCAAGAAAAAAGGAAGAAAAACCAGAATTTTAAATCAAGGTCCACAAACAGTTCGCTAGAAAAAATCTCTTTGTTAAAACCGGTTGTCCTGAAAAGGGAAATGGTTAGCGGTAGGGTCACTAAAACAGCAATTAGTAGGGCTATCTTAATTATTTCAAGCTGTTTTACCTGTTTTATACTTTCCATATTACCTTTGTTGTTTTAAATATACTTCATTACACCTCCCTATCATAGTTCTCAAGATGGATTTTATAGTTCTTCCGGTTTGGAGCGAAAAAAGCCCCTGAATATAATCAAGGGCTTATAGGTGATAAACTTATGTAACTTTATTATTGTTATTTGGCATAAGCATTGAATCCCTTGGGCAAATAGTTCATTACTTCAAAGCCAAGATCGATCTCTTCCTCAATTTCTTCTACAACAATATCGTTTAGGTCCAGTTCCATGCCTTCGTATGCATTGAAACCAATTGGAAGGTATTGGGCCGGGTCAAAACCGAGTACAATATCTTCTTCCAAGTCCTCAACAACAATTGTATCGAGGTCTAATCCCATGCCCATATAAGCGTTGAAATCCAACGGAAGGTAGAGGGTTGGATCAAAATTAAGCACAATTTCTTCCTCATCCTCAATAAGGTTAATATCCTCTATGCTTAAATTTCTTACTTCTTCATCCATAAGCAATCCTTCCATAAATGGATTGTGGGGGTCGTATGAGGTGTTTGTTAGACAATCACTGTCTAAATTATTTGGACATTCCACTTTTCCTGAAAAAGAAAATAGCAAAAGTGATGTTAGCACAGTACCCAATAATAGAACTGATTTTTTCATGATATTTATTTTTGTATTATTTTGATTTGAACTTAATTTCTTTGGCAAAGATAGGGTCCGTGATAGGGGGTAATCAGCTTATTTCAAGTGAAACGTACAAAAAGGAAAGTGAAGTGTCTTTGAAAGCGACTCAACTGATGAGGATATGATTAAATGGAAGGAATGTTGCCCTATTATGGGCTAGTTTAAAGCTGTTTAAATGAAAATTGCGGTCGCGTTGGTCAGCTAGGTTATAGCAGCTGAGGTACTTGCAATTGTGATCTTTTTATAATTTTTTTTGGGAAATATTGCTCCAGGGCACCTATACTGCCCTCTGTATTACCTCAAACACTTTGTTGCCATCGCACTTCAAGGTTTTGGAAGGGTATTTTAGTATAAGGGCATAGTCATGGGTGGCCATAAGAATGGTCCGTCCTGTTTTGTTTATATCCTGTAGCACCTTCATTACTTCTACACTGGTCTGGGGGTCGAGATTCCCGGTAGGTTCGTCTGCCAGGATTAGATCCGGATCGTTGAGCAGTGCACGGGCTATAGCAATACGTTGCTGTTCCCCTCCGGAAAGTTCATGAGGAAATTTAAAACCTTTTGTTTTCATTCCCACCTTGTCCAAAACATCTTCTATCTTGGCGTTCATCTCACTAGGGTCTTTCCAGCCGGTAGCCTTTAGAACAAAAAGAAGGTTGTTGTTGACGTTGCGATCTGGCAATAATTTAAAATCTTGAAAAACCACTCCCAATTTTCTTCTCAAATATGGAATTTCCTTTTCCTTCAAGGTGGTAAGATCGAAATCTACAATATGGCCACTTCCTTGTTTTAATGGCAGGTCGCCATATAAAGTTTTCATAAAGCTACTCTTTCCACTGCCTGTCTTTCCGATAAGATATACGAATTCCCCTTTTTTAATCTCAAGGCTAATATCGTTCAATACTAAATTTTCCCCTTGAAATACGGCTACATCCTTCAATCGCAATATGCTTTCGCCCATAGTTTTTAATGTTGATATAAAAGTAATAAGTTCCTTTGGAATTAAATCAAATCTTCTTTAAAAATCTTTTTCTTTATCATATACTTAGGGACAATATTTATCGTTATATAATTTAATTACGGTAATTCTTAACTTCTAGAGAACACTATGCTAAGAAAAAAAACCGCTGTAATACTGTGTTTTGTTGGGTCTTTATTTTACGTAAACGCCCAAGAATCCGAAATCTATACTTTTGACCAAAAGGACTACCAGGAAGCTTTGGCCTTGTATAACAATAAACAGTATCAGGCAGCTCAGACTATCTTTGAAAGAGTAAAAAACAATACCAGGGATGAAGAGACCCAGGCCAACAGTGCTTATTATGCCGCTACTGCAGCAATTCGCCTAAATCAGTTGGGGGCCGACAGGTTAATGGAAGACTTTGTTGAAAAGTACCCAACTTCTACAAAACGTAATTCAGCTTATCTCGATGTTGCCGATTATTATTTCGCAACCGGAAAATATCCTTATGCCTTAAAATGGTATGCCAAGGTAGATCAAAGTTCCATGTCCAGAAAGGATAAGGAACGCTTCAATTTTAACAACGGCTACGCCTTGTTCTCCTCTAACAAACCAAAGGAGGCCGAACGTTACCTAAACCAGGTGACCACTTCTCCAACCTATGGTTCCCAGGCCAAGTATTACTTGGGATATATTGCGTATCAGCAGGACGATTATGTCCAGGCCAATCAGCGTTTCGATCAGATAACCGACCAAGAATTGTTGGAGGAAAAGCTATCCTATTATCAGGCGGATATGAACTTTAAATTGGGCAAGTTTGAAGAAGCTATCGCCTTGGCGAAAAAACAATTGCCAAAATCTGATAGAAATGAAGTATCGGAGCTCAATAAAATTATTGGGGAGAGTTATTTCAACCTAAAACAATACGCCAATGCCATTCCTTATTTAACCGAATACAAAGGGAAAAGAGGTAAGTGGAGCAATACCGATTATTATCTATTGGGCTATTCCTACTACATGCAGGGGGATTATGCCAATGGAATACAGCAATTCAATAAAATAATTGACGGCAACAACGATGTTTCCCAGAATGCCTATTATCATTTGGCGGAATGCTATTTAAAACTCGACAAAAAACAAGAGGCATTGAACGCCTTTAGAAATGCTTCCCAGATGGATTTCAATCCGGAAATTCAAAAGGATGCCTATTTAAATTATGCCCGACTGAGTTATGAAATAGGGAATGCCTATGAGCCAGTTCCTAAGGTATTGACCAATTATTTGGAAAAATACCCAAATGATCCCAATAAAGCGGAGATGCAGGAGCTTTTAGTGGATTCTTACATCACTTCCAAAAATTTTGCCGGTGCCATGGAGCTTTTGGAGAAAAACAAAAACTTTGCCAGTAAGGCTACCTATCAGAAAGTAGCATTTTACCGGGGAGTTGAATTGTTCCTGGAGGGAAATTACGAGGAGGCATCGGGCGTGTTTAAGAAATCCTTGGACAATGCCGAAGACCAATACTTTAAGGCAAGATCCAGCTATTGGAAGGCGGAATCGGATTATAATATGAATCGTTTTGATGATGCCCTGACCGGATATCTTCAATTCAAATCAAATCCGAGTGCCAGAGCAACTCCTGAATTTAAGGACTTGAATTACAATCTGGCATATACCTATTTCAAATTGAGAAATTATAACAATGCCATATCTGCGTTTTCCGGTTATGTGGAGACCAATAACGGCGATAGCGAAAAACTAAACGATGCCTATCTACGTTTAGGGGATAGTTATTTTGTAAGTAGCAAATATTGGCCGGCCATAGAGACCTATAACAAGGCAATAGCACGGAATAGTGCTTCTAGCGATTATGCTGCCTACCAAAAGGCATTGAGCTATGGGTTTGTGGACAGGAGCGCTACCAAAATAGAGGAGCTTTCCAATTTTGTGTCCAGATATCCCAATTCAACACTTAAGGATGATGCCTTGTTTGAACTGGCCAATTCCTATGTAAGGGCCAATAATACGGAAAGAGGGTTGCAGTTGTACGATCAGCTCACTATGGATTACAAGGGCAGCTCTTTGGTGCCACAGGCCATGCTTCGCCAGGGATTGGTGCACTACAATGCCAATCGTAATGAACAGGCTTTGGCCAAATTTAAAACGGTGGTAAGGGACCACCCCAATACTCAGGAAGCGCTTCAGGCGGTAACTACGGCCAAGCTTATTTATGTAGATCTGGGTAGGGTGAATGAATATGCCCAATGGGTAAAAGGTCTGGATTTTGTAGAGGTTACGGATACAGAACTGGACAACGCTACTTTTGAATCTGCGGACAAACAATATATTGAAGGTAATCAGGATGCGGCCATAAAGGGATATGAAGCCTATATTAAACAATTTCCAAACGGATTGAATGCCTTAAAGGCCAATTTTAATTTGGCCCAATTGTATTTTGGCAAAGGACAGAAGGACAGAGCATTACCCTACTTTAAGAACGTGGCCGGTAAAGGGACCAATGAATATGCCGAACAGGCACTTACAAGGGTGTGCGAGATCTTTGTAAGCAAAAATGATTATGTAACGGCCATTCCGTTTTTGGAGGAACTGGAAGCCAAGGCGGAAATTCAGCAGAATATCACCTTTGCCCAGTCCAATTTAATGAAGGGTTATTATGAGCGGTCGGACTACACCAAGACCATTCAGTATGCCACTAAGGTGTTATCCAATTCCAACATAGATAATCGTATAAAAAGTGATGCACAAATAATGATCGCTAGATCGGCCATTAAGACCAATGATGAGAACAGGGCGGAAAAGGCGTATGGGGAAGTGCTAAAAATTGCAACCGGGGAATTGGCGGCAGAAGCACTTTATTACGACGCTTATTTTAAAAACAAGTCTCAGAATTACGAGGATTCCAACGCTTCGGTTCAAAAATTGGCCAAGGATTATGCGGGGTATAAGGAATGGAGCGCCAAAGGCTTGATCATTATGGCCAAGAACTTCTATGCCTTGGGAGATGCTTTCCAAGCAACCTATATTTTGGATAGTGTTATCGCCAATTTCGGGGATTATCCGGAAATAGTGGCCCAAGCCAAGCAGGAGTCGTCTATTATTAAGGCAAAAGAAGCTCAAAGTAATTCCTCTATTAATCCAGAGGGAAATTAAAATTTCCTTGCAAAAAGAACACAATATGCACAAGCACATTAAAATATCCATATTTGCTATTCTAGGTTTTCTACAGATCGGATTGGCACAGGACGATAAAAAAGATTTAGGTACGGAAACGGTGACAGTGGTAAAAGCCTATTCACCTACCATTTCGGATGCGTTTAAGGTGAAGTCGGTACCTACTTTGAACGATTCCATAGTTTTACAAAAAAAGCCCATCAAATACAGTATATTTTCCGTTCCCGTTGCTTCTACTTTTACCCCTTCCAAGGGTAAGGCTTCCGGGGTGAAAAAGCTGCCGCCGGAAAAAATATATAACTCCTATGCATCCATAGGGCTGGGCAACTATAATAACGCCCTGGCAGATTTCTATACCAGCAGCGCCCTTAACAGGGATGAAAGATTGGATTTGAGTCTAAACCACCACTCCTCTAGGGGGGAAATAGACGGAACCGCTTTGGACAACATATTTTATAATACCAAATTGGACGCTAGTTATACCAAAAAGGACAGGGATATAAGTTGGGGAGCCAATATAGGGGCACAGCATCAATTATATAATTGGTACGGAATTCCCAATGGCTATTACACAGAGGAACTAGTGAATGGCATAGATGAAAAACAGATCTATTTTAATGCATTTGCAGGAGGATTTGTGGAAGTGGAGGATTCCTTTTTTAAAAGTGCCAATTTGTTCTATAGACGGTTTTGGGATTCTACCAAATCGGGTGAAAATAGGGCAGTGCTAAAGCCTGCCTTCGAATTTCCTTTGGGGGATGAGTTATTAACGCTTAAGGCCAAGGTTGACTATTTGGGCGGCAAGTTTAAAAATGGCCAGGTGGCCAATGATTCCAATGTTCCCGGAATAGATTATTCGCATTTGCAAGTGGGCATAAATCCCAATATAAATATTTTAGGGGACGATCTTTCGCTTAATCTGGGGGTGAATTTAGTGTATGGCATGGATCTGGAAAACAGTGAGGGCAACTTCTATATTTATCCTACAATCACGGCATCCTATCGTTTGTTGGATGAGGTGGCCATTGCTTACGGTGGGGTAGAAGGTGAGTTGAAGCAAAACTCCTTCTATGGATTTGTAGAAGAGAACCCATATGTTTCCCCTACCTTGGAAATGCAACCTACAGACCAACAATATGATGCCTACATAGGCCTAAAAGGACAATTATTACCTAATCTTAGCTACAATCTTAAGGGCTCCTATATGGCGGAAAATAGAAAACCACTATTTTTGCTAAACCCTGAAAATACCTCCAGGACAGATGAAAAAGGGTATTTCTATGGAAATAGCTTCCAGGTGTTTTATGATGATGTAAAGACTTTAGGAGTTTTTGGTGAATTAAATGTAGATATAAACCGTAATTTTAGCCTTGGGATTAATGCCCAAGTGTATGATTACGATACGGAAACCGATAATCCTGCCTGGAATTTGCCAGGTCTAACGGCCTCTATGTTTATGGATTATCAAATAGGGGAGAAGTGGTTCATGGGTGCCAACCTCTTTTATGTGGGTGAACGAGACGATCTTTACACTATAGCCTCCCCGGGAACTTTGCCGGAAGATTTTGCAATGACTCCGGTAACCTTGGATAGCTATTTTGATGCAAATGCGCATATTGGCTACCGCATAAATGAGCAACTGTCGGTTTTTGCAAAGGCCAATAATATAGCCAACCAGAATTATATGCGTTGGAACAATTATCAAGTACAGGGTTTCCAGGTTTTGGCCGGTGCCACGTACAAGTTTGATCTATAGATGAAAAAGTAATATTTGGAATTAGCGGTTGGTCATGATCTGCCAAAAACCCCGTGGTATTTTATGGTCGCCGTAAATGTACCTTCTGCCTTTAGACTTTTATCTTGAAAGGCAAAAAGGCAGTAAGGTATTTTTATTTTAAGTAGGACTGGCCTATTATGTGAGTGTAGGATAATATTGGGACCAGTTGTTCCAGCTTTACCAGAACATAAGATTTTTTTCAAACAGTGCCGGACTATTTAAACTAGTTAATATTTGGAAAAATGTCCCTTTTAATATTGCCCCATTCGTAACCCTCACGGTACATTTGGTCACAGAATAGGAAAAAAGATTCCTTTTTGTTCTAGGATAGGTTTCTTTTGCTGTATAGATAAATATTAATTATAAAACTTTATAAGAATGAAAAATTTTGGAAAATTGTTTTACGCTTCTCTTTTTTTTGTTTCCTGTAGTATGTCGCTTTTGGCTGAAACCCCAGGCCATGGTAATTATTGTTCCGATACTATAACGGAACTCGTGGATGAGGTGTATAAATCTCCTATTGGTACATGGGAATATACAGTGGCGGACGTTCCTTATGAATACAGTGCCGGAGTATTGATTATTACCAAGGAAAAAAATGAGTATAAGGTGTTGGTAAAGGCCAATAATAATACTCTCACGGCTTCGGATGTAAAGGTAAATGATGATAAAGTAAACTTTTCGGTTTATATTGAAGGAGGAAAAGTACAAGTTTCCTTACAAGTAAAGGACGATGTTATAAATGGCAACGCCAATTCTTCGGAAGGTTCATTTTCATTGAAAGGAAAAAAGAAATAGATCCTAAATTTTTAAAATTCAGACAAGGTCAATTGTCTATAGGCTTTACAAACATCCCTGAATATGGGGATGTTTTTTTATTTTTGAGAATATGTACTTAAACTTTTGTCTGTGAGGGATTCCTTTTGCCAATAAGTTTTGTTTGCAATTTGTTTAATATGGGGCAGTTCACTGTGGGTTGTAGAAATTGGATAGGAATTTTGTCCGTATTGTGCCTCGGTAGCGTCATGTCCCAAAACCTGGTGGAAAATCCGAGTTTTGAAGCTTTTTTGGAATGCCCGGATCATTTAGGGAACTTTGGGGAAGACCTTAAATATTGGTCAGTACCCACTCTGGGAACTACGGATTATTTTAATTCCTGTAGTCTTAGCATGGGAGTGCCCGTTAATTTTATGGGAGAGCAAACGGCAAAATTTGGGGAGGGTTATTTGGGTTTTTATATGTATGCCCCAGAAGATTATAGGGAATATATTCAAGGGGAGTTTAAGGAACCATTAAAGAAAGGAATTACTTATACACTGTCTTTTTACATTAGTTTGGCCGAGAATTCGGATCATGTTGTTCGTGATTTTGATGTGCTATTGTCATCAAAACCAATAGGGATTAAAATAAAAAAGGGACTCACCAAATGGCAGCTTTCCAAAATTGAAGGGAATAGTTTTACCTATATCGAAATTGTAGGTGACGAATTCATTAATGATGAAAAAGCATGGACCAAGATTTCCACTACCTTTCTTGCCACGGGTGGCGAGCAGTTTATTACTATTGGTAATTTTAATAACAATGCGTCTACAAGACGACAGAAATTGGTTAAGGAAAAAAATGTGAATGGAGCCTATTATTTCCTGGATATGGTCTATGTTGGGGAAGGTATACAGGCCTATGCCTTGGATGAGACCCATATTTTTGAGAATGTACATTTTAATTTCGATGAATTTAAATTAGCGGAAAATGGTGCACTTGAAATAAAGCGGGTCTACAATTATTTACAATCAGATAGTACTTTGAACATTGTCATCAACGGATATACGGACAACTTGGGGACCCCTTCCTACAATAAGGAGCTTTCTGTTAAACGTGCAAAGGCAGTGGCTAATAGATTGGTACAATTGGGTTTGGCCTCGCAAAGAATTACCTACAATGGTTTTGGAGCAACACAACCCCTAGGAAATAATGAGGAGGAAGAGGGTAGGGCACGGAATAGAAGGGTAGAGTTTATAATTTCGAAAACCCTTGAAAAGTAAGCTTTTAAAGGGCTGAGCGATTTTTTTTTAAATACATGTTAAAATTGTTGGCTATAAATGATTGTGGTTCAAACTTTTGGAACTATATTTGATTCACAATAAGTAATTAATTTAAATTTTAGTAATGAGTAGAGGAACAGTAAAATTTTTCAACGATGCCAAAGGATTTGGGTTCATCACAGAAGAAGGTTCTAACAAAGAACATTTTGTACACATCTCTGGTTTAATCGACGAAATTCGCGAAGGCGATGAAGTTGAATTTGAACTAAAAGAAGGAAAAAAAGGATTAAACGCAGTAAACGTTAAAGTTATTTAATATATACTTATTTTAATTTCCTAAGATCTAAAGCCTATCGTTTGATAGGCTTTTTTTTGTTCGTGAGACCCGTATTCCAAAAGCCGCATACGCATTGGAATACGTTAGTCGAACGAACCCCGCCTTTTGGAGGGTTTTCGGTTTAATACCCAGATCTTCGGGCACGTCCCTTATAGGAGTCCAGTATTTGGGATCAATCCCAAAAGTTGTGCGTGAATTGGATAAAGATAGGATAGACTATCCCAGAGTTCGTGTTCTGTTCATTTTTTGCATCGCCCAAAAAACGAACCAAAAAACGCTAGGCTGATTTTTCTTTTCTTGAAATCTACGGACTTTGCACGGCCGCAGCGTCCAGGCCGCTTTCACTAAGGTGAAATGCTCTATGGACGCCTACCTGCACCCGGTGTTAAAACCCCTTGATTTACTACTAAAACAAAAATAGGCCGTTCCTTTGTTCCGTCAACCTATATAGTGTCAATAAATCATTGACCATTTTTGAATACCGTTGAATATTGTCCTTGAAGTCCGTAGTTAGGTCGGTCTTCTTCCGTGGTGGAGATGACATGGCCGTAAAGAATTATTGAAGCCTTGGAAATAATTTAGGCCATGGCATCGGTCCCAAAAATCCAACGATTTTAGGGGCCACATAGTGAAGAAAGGTCTTTTCTCCTGCCCGATGGCAAGGCGGGTTTGTTTCGTTTTATTCATTGCCATTCTATTTTTTTATAAGGTATTCATGAACCTCCTGCGTCGGTTTCATTGGACAGTAAAGAAAATGAAAGAATGATTTTAATAAAATTTTCATTCGATTATGCCCAATAAATAGAGATAAAAACAAACAAAAAACACACAACAAATCATCTCAATCCCAAATTTTTCAGAAACACAACAATTAAGCATGGTCCAGTATTTGGTTTAGGTTTTAATGCTATTTACTAAATGACGAAGTTGGAAATTATTGCTCCTCAAAGTGTTGTGGCTTTATATTTTTAGACTTTAGCTGGACTAAGTTTATATTCTTTATATTGGTTTATGGAAATATGTATTGGTATTAGGGAAAGTTATCCCGATATCAATATTGTTGGTTTTCTTCCTTAACTTAAATTCTACTGTTTTTATGTTTGAATATTTGGAAAAAATAAAATTACTGATCAATAAAATGTCCACGGATCAGCAGGATCAATTGGTCAGTGCCGCTAAAATTGTGGCAGACGTAATTAAGAATGATGGCATAATTCACACCATAGGTACTGGTCATTCTCAAATGATAGGGATGGAAATGTTTGGCAGGGCGTCCAATTTGGCCAACGTAAATGCCATTATGGACGATATGGTGCTTATGGCCAGTGGGGCAAGAAGATCGGCTGAAATGGAACAAATTAGCGGACTTGCCGAAATACTTTGGAATAAGTATCAATTTAATCAGGGGGATGTGTTGATTGTTGTTTCAAATTCGGGAAGAAATGCCTTGCCTCTAGAGATGGCTATGAAGGCCAAGCAGGAGGGATTAACTACCATTGCGATCACCTCCTTGGAACAGTCCAAAAGGTATCCTTCCAGACATCAGAGCGGAAAGAAACTGTATCAGATTGCGGATTTGGTCATTGATAATTGTGTTCCCTCGGGGGATGGGGTTATCTCCATTAATGAACTGCTCATTGGTCCTGCTTCCTCGGTATTGGGCATGATCATTGTCAACATAATCTCGACCGAAGCCATCAAAATAAATTTGGACAGAGGTGTGGATGTCTCTGTTTTTCAAAGTCAGAACATAGATGAGGCCGATAATGAAGCACTCTATCAAAAATATGAATCTCGGGTAAAACACCTTTAGCATTCAATTGGGATTTCTAAAAGAAGTCCAAAAGGGCTACAATTCCATTGTAGGAGATTATAATAGAAAAAAGAAAAGCAGCATATAATCCTACATTTAGGAAGATATTGGCTTTGTGTTGGCCCATCAGCTTTTTGTTATTGATCAGTAAAATAATCCCTAGTATTACCAAGGGCAGTACAAATACATTAAATACTTGGGATAAAATCTGCATTTCTATAGGATTGGCTCCAAAAACAGGGACAATTAGGGCAAAAAGACATGCAACGGCCGTAATTATCTTAAATTGTTTGGAAGTGGTGTCCAATTCCCCGGATTGGTAATCGGCCAATAGGATGGGGGCAATCAATAGGCAGGGAAATATAGAGGACAGACCGGCACTTAAGGTTCCGAAGAAGAATAGGGTCAATGCGAATTTTCCCGCGACCGGTTCCAGGGTATTTACCATATCCAATACTTTAGTGACCGGTTGACCTTGATGAAACAGGGCGCCACTGGCTACGGCCATAACCGATGCACTAATGACAAAGACCAGACAGGCGGCTATTATGGAATCCTTTTTTTGTTGCTTAAGGTTGTTGATATTCCATCCTTTACCCTTGACAAATAATGGGCGGGATAAAAAAGTAGCAGCGGCCATGGTGGTACCCACGAAGGCGGCCACCATCATTTTACCACCTTCCACCTTGGGGATGGACGGTATTAAGCCTTTAGCCACCTCAATAGGCAAGGGGTAGACCATAAAAAGTGATATAAAAAAGGAAAGCCCCATAATGGTAACGAAAATCACCAATATCTTTTCAAAGAAGGCATATTTTCCTACCATGAGGAATCCATACATAACTATAATGACCACAATAGCAATTATTAAAACTGCTTCATATTGATAGCCTTGTAAATTGGGAAAATAGATAAGGAAAATCTCGAAGATAATATTGGCGGAAATTCCTAAGATACCCATAAGTGAATTCCATTGACCAAAGGAAATGCCAACGATTATCATAATGGCAATAAGCTTGCCCCATTTCAGATGGTTTTTAAAGGCAAATAGGGCAGTTTCCCCTGTGACCAGAGCGTAATTGCCATAGGAAAACATTAAGATTCCGGAGAATATACAGCTCAGCAACAAAACCCATAGCAATTGCATGCCGTATGTGCTTCCCGCAACGATCATGGAGGTTACACTTCCTGTACCAATGGTATAGCCAATGGCAAAAATACCTGGGCCGAAGGCTAGTATAAGGGCCAATATTTTTTTTAGAAATGAATTCTTTTTGATCGCGTTTTCCATCAATTTAGTTTCTTAGCTTTATAATAGACCCCAAAGTTTCGCGAACAGTGTTTTCAAGTCCAACGAAATCCTCGTTGTTCAATATTTCTTTACTAATAAGTTGGGAACCTAGTCCTACGCAGGTTACACCGGCATCAAACCATGCCTTTAGGTTGGCAACTTCAGTAGTGACCCCTCCTGTAGGCATAATGCTTGTCCATGGTTGTGGGCCTTTAATGGCCTTCACAAATGAAGGGCCATAGGTAGAACCTGGAAACAATTTTACGATTTCGCAACCCAATTCCTCGGCATTGTTAATTTCGGTAAGGGAACCGCAGCCTGGAGACCAAAGAACTTTTCTCCTATTGCAAGCGATGGCAATATCTTCCCTGAGCGATGGTGTTACTATAAAGTTGGCTCCTATCTGCATATATAGAGATGCTGCGGCTGCGTCTGTAATGGAGCCTACCCCGAGGACCATACCAGGAAGTTCCTTTATGGCGAATTTGTTAAGGGCAGAAAATACTTCGAAGGCGAAGTCGCCCCTAGCCGTAAATTCCATCAATCTTGCACCGCCGTCGTAGCAGGCCTGTAAAACCTTCTTACCCAATGCTATGTCTGAATGGTAGAATAAAGGTACCATCCCGGTCTCCTTCATTATAGTAGCTACTTCTATTCGTGTATATTGTGCCATATAATTTTATCAGTTTTGGTAATCTTCCAAGTATTGTATTGGACTGTTGGCTTTGATCAAAAGTTTATAGGTATTTACACTGCCGTTGCCTATGACAATGTCAGAGTAAGTAGTTGGTAAATACAAATAAATCCGGGAAGAGCCTATCGGCCTATGGGTTCCCGGATTTATTTACTTTTTTACTTATTTTTTTCTATTTTCTTAAATTCCTAAACCTTGTCCACCACCTATTTGGATAGTTTCGGCCGTAAGGAAAGCAGCATCCTTACCAGCTAAAAACGAAATTACAGAGGCTACTTCTTCAGGTTGTCCCAATCTTCCTAACAAAATATTGTTTTTCCAGGAAGCGAATACTTCTGGTTTGGTAGATTTAATTTCAGTATGGAAAGGGGTATCAATGGTACCCGGGGATACTGCATTTACCCTAATCCCATATTCGGCAAGATCTTTGGCCAAAGCCCTGGTTATGGCATGGACACCCGCTTTGGATGTTCCATAAATTCCTGCTCCAGGTCCTCCGGCATTCCAACCTGCAATGGAAGTGTAGTTAATGATGGTAGGAAGATCTCCTTTTTTTAGATACGGTATGGCAGCCCTTGATGCGAAAAACACTGAATCCAGGTTTAATGCCATTACAAATCTGTAAAACTCAGTGGTCATTTCTTCAAACCTGGATCTTCCTCCAAGGCCACCGGCATTGTTGACAAGGACATCAATCTTTCCGTATTTCTTGCCAATTTTATTAATGTTTGCCGTTACCTCGTCTTCTTTGGTAACATCAAATCCGTAATATTCAGCCGTAATACCTTCCGCAGTAAGCTCTTTTATTCTTTTAGCTCCCCCTTCATCATCTATTCCGTTCAATACTACCGTATATCCGTCTTTACCCAGTCTTTTTGCTACCTCAAACCCGATGCCTCCTGTAGCTCCTGTGATTACTGCAATTTTTCCATTTGAATTACTCATATTCCAATTTTTATATTATTAAATTTTAAATTATTCTACTGACTTTATATTTTTCGCGAAATAATAAATAGATCCTACTCCTAGTGGAACAAAAATGGCTATGGCCACAAAAATCGGCGTATAGGAAACTTTTGCAATTACCGGAACCAAAAAGTTCATGATAATTACGGAAAATACGCCTACCATACCACCCAGACCAGCCAATGAACCTACGGATTTACCACTAAAGAAGTCGCTTGGTAGGGTTTGGATGTTTCCAATGGCAAACTGAAAACCGAATAGTACAATAAATACGATTGCAACAAATTTTTCTGGTGTATCAGCAAGCAATATAGTGGCAATAAGGCCCAATACCATAATAATTCCTCCAATGAAAATGGTAGTTTTCCTACCCTTATTTATGGAATTTGTTTTAGCAATGATAACACCTGAAACGTATCCTCCTGCAATACTTCCGATAGCCGCACCTACGTAAGGAACCCAGGCAAACATTCCCACTTCTTTTACATTAAAGCCATACACGTCAAATAAATAAATGGGCATCCAGCCTACAAATAGCCACCAGATGGGTTCTAGAAAAAACCTACTTGCCACAATGGCCCAAGATTCCTTATAGGATAGTATTTCTTTAAGGCTTAACCCCTTTTGCTCCTCAGTGGCATTTTGATCGGCTATACTCTGTCCTTCAGAAATATACTTTCGTTCCTCTTCCGTTATCCATGGATGCTTTTTTGGTCCCGCTTTATTGATCATCAGCCAAGGAATAATCCATATTAGTCCTATGGCACCCACTATTATAAATGTCACTTCCCAGCCATAGGCCACAAAAAGAAGGGCTATTAGTGGCGGTGCTATAACAGAGCCAATGGAGGCGCCGGCATTAAACAACCCTTGGGCAATGGCCCGTTCTTTTATTGGAAACCATTCCGCATTACTTTTAACGGCACCTGGCCAGTTTCCTGCTTCTGATAAACCTAAGGTAGTTCTGAAAAATGCCAAAGATAAAAAGCCCCTTACGGTGGAGTGCAATAAGGTGGACAAACTCCAAATTCCTATGCTTATTACGTATCCAATCCTTGTACCAACTTTATCGAAGAGTTTGCCCGAGAATAATTGACCCAAGGCATAAGCCACCATAAATATGTTTAGTATGTAACTATAGTGATCTTTGGTTAGGCCCAAAGAATGCGATATGGAGCCTTCAACATTCTCATTACCCCACATAATGGACAAAGCACTTCTGTCTATATAATTAATAACAGTTGCTAAAAAGATAAGACCGATAATGAACCAACGTAATCCTTTAATTTTCATAGTATTTTGCTTTGCTTTGGTTTGTATTGTTGTTGCTAAGTCATTTATAGGTTATAGAAAGTAAGCGGACGAAATATCCGTGCTATTATAATACTGGAATTATAGCTGAAAAATTTGGGAGTATTTAAATTGTAATTTTAAATATCACACTATTCCATGGTATTGATCCTAGTATTATTTCCCTTCAGATTATTTTTTACAAGGCGATAAAAGTGTGCGATTTTATCCCTTGGTAATTTTTCTTAATCTTTAATGTTATAACAGTATTGATATAGCATTTTGAAATGTACCTTCATTTTTTCCTTTGCCAATTGGGGGTCCTGTTTCTTTATCGCTTCATAAATATCCCTGTGCTCTTGAATTCCTATAAATGCTATATTCTTGTCGCAAACGTGATATTTGGTAAAGTTGGTAATGATCTCCGGTGTTATGGTCAGCATGAATGTATTAATGGTACTATTCCCACTTGCCTTGGCTATTGCCAAATGGAACAAGAGATCTTCCTGCACCGCATCTTCCCCGTTCATTACTTTTGTAGCATAAGCCTCCAAAGCCTCCTCTATTTCTTTCAATTCTTCCTTGGATCTTCTCAAGGCCGCCAATCTAACGGTTTTTAGCTCCAAAAGTATCCTTGTCTCCACCAAGGATTTGAAATCTGGTTTTTCCAATCTAAGAATATCAGTGATCATTCCATTCAATGCCACGGAGCCAATATCGGCAACAAAAGTACCGCTCTGCGGCTTTGACTTTAACAGGCCATAGAACTCCAAGGTCTGTATGGCTTCCCTTACACTGCTTCTGCTCACTCCAAAATTTTCGGAAAGCTTTCTTTCCGACGGTAATTTGTCCCCTGGTTCCAGGTTCTTGTAATTTATATAATCCCTGATCTTGGATATAATTTCTTTCTGAATTGCGTCGTTTTCGTTTTTCGGGAGAATTTCTATTTTCATGCTAATCTTGTTATTTCTTAAATTGGTTAACCAGATTGGTTTGTCAAATTTAGGCATAAAACGCAATTGAGAAAAATATAACTCACTTATAATTCCTGCCTTCTTGCATTAAAGTTGCTTTTTGAAAAAAATTTACTGGCCTGACATCAAGCCAGTAAATTTCAAAAACAAAACTAACTAAACTACTAGTCCTTTATGGGTGTGGTCCCCAGTATGGATATGGATTTATAAATTGAACTTTTGAAGGTTCTTTTTCCATTTCATAAAACCACGACCCCTTAAATACTTTTTCGCCCAAGTCTGAAGATAATTCATTGCTCTTGAAGTAATATCCAAAAGTATCGCCTAACTACAAATCTCCACATTTAGACCTTTGGTATATAGGGCATGTTTTACCCTAATACCGGAACTTTTAATTAATATCCATCGTTTTGGGTAATAACTCCGTCGCTAGCAAGAATTTCCGAGTTTGGTATTGGGAAAACATGGTAATTACTACTAATCGTTTGTCCCATTTCTGCATCTACTGTACCAGTTCTTACCAAATCGAACCATCTATGTCCTTCAAGGGCCAATTCCACTCTTCTTTCGTCAGCAATTGCTTGTCTAACGTCGGCTTGCGAACTTATTGTTCCGGTTAAACTATTTAAACCCGCTCTGGTTCTTATGGGATCCAGCAATGGCAGTACGGTTGATGCAGGAGCGCTATTTTCATTCAGTGCTTCGGCGTACATTAGGATAACATCGGATAACCTCATTTCTATAAAGTCCTGGTCAAGAGCTCCGGTATATTTATTACTACCATTCATATTATCGGTATCAATAGTAAGAGCCTTTCTTAAATCGGTACCTCCACCACCAGCACTACTGGCGTCAAAAGCGGCAATTAAGCGTGGATCTAGAGGCGTAAGCGATTTTGTATCGGCCCCGCTAAACCATCCTACAAAGGTAGTTTGTGATCCATAAGCATTCGGAACTGAAGTTGATAATTGGGTTGCGAAAATGATTTCTGAATTACCATCTACCACAACGTTGGCATAGTCGCTTTCCAAACTAATCCCTGCGGCGGCTGCACCGTTGACAACAGCAGCAAGCATTGTAGCAGCTTCGGGGAAATTACCTCTGTACATATATACTTTTCCGAGAAAGGCTTGAGCGGCTATTTTGGACGCACGCCCACTTGACAATCCAGAATTGTCCAAACCGGCTATGGCTGCCTGAAAGTCTGGTATGATTACGTTATTGTACACGTCGGCAGCCGGTTGTCTTGTTAAAATGGACAAATCCGATGGGCTGGGGGAAGGAGATAAATTCACTGTAACATCTCCAAAAACCATCACCAATTTAAAGTAGGACAAAGCTCTTAGGAATTTGGCCTCAGCAATCTCAGTGGCGTCAGTTGAATTATCAATAACATTATTGGCACTTAAGATGGCCTTGTACATATTGCTATAGAATGGTCTAAAAAATTGCTCAACCAAATCTAAACCTCCTAAATCTGCGTTGTAGGTGTCAAATGACGTATATGGGCTTTCTAACATTAACATATTGTCTGCCCTAAAGTCGCCCATCACACCCATTGGGGTTGAACCACCGGTCTGATAGTGATACGCTGCGTTCAAAACGGGTCCAAATTCCTCCAAAGCACTGGATTCAAGTAATAAGGGTGGTGTTTGATCCAAATCGTTATCACATGATGTTAAGATCAAGACGGACACTATTGCTAGATATATAGTTTTCATTTTTTTCATGATTTCTTAATTAAAAATTTACGTTAAGACCCAAAGTAAAACTTCTTACGATAGGGCTCGCACCTTCTTGGTATCCGTAGGTGGTTGGACCCGCATAGCCATCATTTTCGATCTCTACACCTTCAGGGTTATAGGAGGTATAATCGTCTGCCATTATGTACAATAAATTGGTAGCTGCAAGATATATTCTCATAGAACTTAGGCCAATTTTGTCCGTTAAATCCGAATTAAGGGTATACCCTAGGGTTAGGTTTCTCAAGGCAGCATAGGAAGCATCTTGAATTCCTGAACCATGTGCATTTCTGGTCTCCTGATAGAATTTGCCACTGGCATCGGCAATACCGTCATTATTGGCGTCAAAACTGGACTTTAATCTACCACCAAATTGTGATTTCCAGTAAATTGGGTCAATATTGTAAAGTTCTGCTCCTTGAGATCCTTGCAATTGGAATGAAAAATCAAAATCCTTAAAGTTCATGGAACTTGAAAGTCCCCAATAAAAATCGGGCGTAGCGGATCCTAATTTTACGTAATCACCTTCGTAGGTAATTTCACCATCTCCGTTCTGGTCAACAACATACCATTCCGAACTGCCAAATCCAATGCCTCTGGTTGGATCTGACATGTGAATGGTTTCAACCTCACCAGTTACTTCATACCCCCACATTTCTCCAATTTCACCTCCTACATAGTTTCTAAACTCAGGACCTCTACCACTTGGTCCACCGTAAATCTGCCTGGGCAGTTCGGTCAATTCACCTAGATTGGTAATTTCTGATTCCACCGTTGATAAATTGGCGTTGACATCCCAAGAGAAGTTTTGACTGGTTACTATTTTTGCATTTAATTCAAACTCCAATCCTGAACTTGTTACATTACCACGATTAAGCTTTATAGCAGGTGTTCCAAGAACTTCGGAAACACTTTGATTGATCAACATATCTTTTACATCGGAAGTATAGTAATCTACACTAAATCTAAGTCGGTTATTAACAAAACCTAAATCAACACCATAGTTTGTCTCTTTATTGGTTTGCCAAGTTAAGTCTGGGTTTGCTATATCTTCAGGAATTAGAAATCCTGTTCCGAATGCTGTTGGCGAGGTACCTAAAATACTTAAGGAGTTGTATGAACCTAAGAAAGAAGCAGTACCTAAAGACCCCGTACTAAACCTAAGTTTAAATAGGCTAAACGCATCGGCATCTCCAAAAAAGGATTCATTGTGAATATTCCAACCCAAGGATAGTGCTGGGAATACTGCGTATTTTTCATTGGCTCCAAATCTTGAATCGCCATCCCTTCTAATGGAAGCCGATAGTAAATAACGATCATCGAATGCATAGGCAATTCTTCCAAAAAAACCATTTCTTGACTGCGTCTCATCTACCTCGTTGGTAATTACATCTGCAGGGTCGAAAAAATCATAATTCAATGGAAGAGCATATGGTACGTTGGATCCGTTGGATGTAATTCCCTTATAATAGGTGTTTACAAATTCCATACCTGCAACGGCAGAGATGTCATGCTTGTCAGCTAGTACTTTTGCATAACTCAAAGTAGTTGTACTTAAAACAGTAGATTTTTTTAAATTCGAGATATCCAATTCAGTTTGATTGGAACGTTGTTGGCCATCGGTCAATATTCCGTGATATACATAGGTCTGGGTGTCTTCAAGATCCGCTCCGAAAACGGTTTTTAAATTCAGACCATCTATGATCTCATATTGTAAATAAGAGCTCACATTTCCGAAATATGTCTTTTTCCATCTCCTCGAATTGTCAAATTTAGCGGCTACACCTGCATCTCCTGTTCCTCCAATACCGTTTTGGTTTCTACCGTATTGCCAATCGTGAACTACATCACCAGGTTTCAAATCATAGATACTAGTAGGATCTAGGCCAATACCTCTATAATCTTGGTCAAATGACCTGCCAATGTTATTTCCAGTAAAACCAGAATCGAATAATGCCTGTCTATTACGATCCAATTGTTGAACGAAATCTATGGAGGCTTGTGTATGGTAAATAGGACTAATGCTATAGGCTCTCAACAGATCCCTCATTTCCCAAGGAACAATATCTTGTTTGCCATAATAACCATTCATACTCAATCCAGCCTTTAGTTTGGAACTCAAGTTGGCATCTAGGTTCATACGTCCATTGTATCTTTCATAACCTTGCCCTTTTACAATCCCATCGGTTTTCAAGTAACCAAGGGAGGCAAAGGCTTTTATGTTTTCAGAGCCTCCGCTTACACTGAAATCATGATTGGTTGTGCTACCATTTTTGAAAAGCCAATCTTCAACACTTACTACATCGGGCGCATTGGCGTATGCGTCCAATCTATATTGTAATAAACCTGGATCGGTTTCGGAAAGATCGTACGCACTAGTTTGTAGCTCACTGGCCCATTCCCCTGCAGTCTTAAGCATCTCAATATCCTTTACATACTTGCTTGAAGTACTTGCGTACGAATTGTAGTTAAAATTAACTTTTCCTGCTTTTCCTTTTTTGGTAGTTACCAAAATAACACCATTGGCACCCAAAGATCCATAAATAGCAGCGGAAGCGGCATCCTTTAAAACCTCCAGGCTTTCTATATCGTTGGGGTTGACGGTTGCCAGATTACCTGAAATTGGATACCCGTCCACTACAATTAACGGACCAGAGTCACCCGAAACAGATGAAGCAGCCCTAATTTGGATCTTTGGATCCGCGCCGGGCTCTCCACTTTGATTTTGAATCCTCACCCCGGATAACTTACCTGCCAGAGCATCATCCACACGGGCTACTTGAACAGCAGCAACCTCATCTCCGCCTACTTTGGCTACGGCTCCGGTAAGATGTGATTTTTTTACAGTACCATAACCAACTACTACAACCTCATCTAGCTGGCTTGCATCTTCTTGGAGGGTGATATTCAATTGCTCTTGATTTGTAATGGTTATGGATTGGGTAACAAATCCCAAGGACGAAAACTGTAGTACGTCCCCATTTTTTACCATAATTTGGTAATTTCCATCAAAGTCTGTTGCCGTACCGGTAGTAGTATTGGCAATAATTACATTCACTCCAGGTACTGGGACCTTGGCAGCATCTGTTACCGTTCCGGACAGCATACGTCCATCCTGGGCGAACAGTGCAATGTTGAATAACAATACTACTGTTAGAATTAAATTAGTTTTGAATTTCATTAGTGATTTAATTAAGTTAGTAACAATTGATTAATTATGGCTCAAATGCCATTGGTTTCTATAATGTGATATTGTTCACATTTAATCCTTCAACTTACTTAAACATTTGGCTGCACTAATATTTAATGAAATTGCTTATTTTTGCAGTAAATATGTTTATAGTAATATTTGCATGTTTTGGTATTACTTCCCTTCAGAATGAAGTAATCTTTTTACAAAAGGATGGGTGTGCGCCCGTCCTTTTTTTTGGTCAAATCCTATGGTTTATTTTCGAGTGTTTTTCTGTTGACATGGTTCTTATTTTTTAGTTTCTTTTGGTAAACCAAATTGGTTAACCAGTTTGGTTTACCAAATATATGTTATTTAATTGTTAATTAAAAATTTAATTGCAAATTTTGTATGTTAAATTTTTGGAGGTGATAATTTAGGGGTGTATAAATTATCAATTTCGCATTGAGGCTGTTTTATGAAAAGACAAGTCCGCCGTTAATATCGATGTTTGCACCTGTAATAAATGATGTTTCGGATGAAGCCAGGCAAGCCACTGCATTTGCAATTTCGTCCGCCGAGCCTTCCCTGCGAAGTGGGGTCATTCCCGCTACTTTCTCCCGTACCTCATC
This sequence comes from Arenibacter palladensis, assembly GCF_900129275.1. GTDB lineage: Bacteria > Bacteroidota > Bacteroidia > Flavobacteriales > Flavobacteriaceae > Arenibacter > Arenibacter palladensis. Next base: position 32,585 of record NZ_FQUX01000004.1, read on the forward strand.
TGTAGTGAAGGTATCGTGAAAGGTGGTGGCGATCATACCGGGACAAAGGGCATTTACGCGAATATTTTTTGGGCCTACCTCCTTGGCCAGACCTCGTGTAAAGGTCATAATAGCTCCTTTTGAAGTTGCATAGGCTATAGATCCTCCGCCCCCGCCGTCCCGACCGGCTTGGGAGGCTATATTTACTATAGAGGCACCAGATTTCATATGGGGCAGCACTGCTTGTGTTACAAGAAAGGTTGAGTTAAGATTTAATTTTATCACCTTGTCAAAAAAAGCTTCGTCCATCTCCGCTAATGTCTTTCTGGCCACTAGGCCACCGGCGTTGTTTACCAAAACGTCTATAGTTTCTCCATAGTTGCCAATGGTTTCCTTTATGAGTTTGTCTACTTCAGATTTCTTGGTCACATCCGCCTTGACAATTATTGCTTCGCCACCGGCCGATTTAATTGCGTTAAGAGTTTCTTTGGCATTTGCCTCGTTACTGTAGTAATTTACTACAACCTTGGCGCCTTCCTTGGCCAATTTTATGGAAATGGCCTTTCCAATATCCCTAGTACCACCAGTAACAATGGCTATTTTTCCTTTTAAATTCATATGTGTTGTTTATGGCATTAAGTCTTCCCAAATAGGGCGGTTTTTTAATTATTACTTCTTATCTCCAAAATAAGATACCGCTCCACCGCTTAAGAAATCTTCCCTTACAGGACTAAATGTGTCAATTAGTATCCCTTCTTCCAAACAAACTGCACTGTGCAATAGATTCGGTTCAATATAAACTCCATCTCCTGCTTCTACAATTTTCTTTTCTCCATTAATTTCAAATTCAAATTTGCCTGAAGCACAATAGGTAGCTTGGGTATGAAAATGTTTATGTGGGGAACCTAATGCTCCTTTTTCAAACTTCACTTTTACCATCATGATTTGGTTATCGTACCCCAAAAACTGTCTTGATACTCCTCCTCCAAGTTCTTCCCATTCCATTTCTTTTGTGGTGATGTACTTTTCACTAAATCGTTTCATTGTTTTTTGATTTTAATTAGTCATTATTCTTTTTTTAATAACGGTCAACTCTTTTATATGAATCAAATCGATTTACTTTGGGGGTGTGCCCTGACCTACGGTTGCTTCCCTAAACCATACTTCCGTAAAACATCCGTTTTCGTATTGTTTGGCGATATCACCTCCGTAGGTTTCCGCACCTGAAAACCAAACCATGTTGGTTTCTGGACTTTTTCCATTGGTCTGGTTATATGCGCCTTGTTTAAAATAATTCAATTCTCCACTATAGGCAGTGGCACGTTCAACGGCGTCTTGCCCTATGGGGGCGAATAATTGCTTCATCTGTTCTGGGAAGTCCGACTTTTTTACATATTCTGATGAAATCAGATTTTTGGTAAATGTTTTGGTTTCGTGATTTTCACTTTTGAAGGTTAGATACATGATTCCCTTATAAACATTTACTTCATAACTAAATTCTTCACCTAATTCAATGCCATTTTTAGGTTCAGCAGGAAAGTCGTTTTTACCTTTCCCAATGACGGACATATCGTTCCCCCAAACGGCATAGGAATGTTCCCACCGGCCTGAATTATCATCCCCTACTGGATTGATTTCATAATTCCAAAAAACGGAACCCTTGGTGTGACCAGGAAATTTCTTGTAGAATATTTTAAGAGGTTCATTTTCATGTCCCTCACCACTGTGAATTTGCCCGACAACAGTTGAATAAGAGGCAGCTACTCTGGCATCGCCAGAAATGGAGACCTGCATCACCTTGCAGGTGCCTGTTAGTTTGCCACCTTCTTCAGGAAGCCATTCTCTTTTTTCGTGTAGCTCGGTTCTTGTATTACTGGAGTTTTTTGACGTGACACCGGAATTGGGAGTTTTGTAGACTACCCAGCGCCTTGTACCGTCTATTACAGTGTAGAAGAAATCTTTGTGTTCGAACTGCGTGATATCTTCTACCTCCTTACCGTTACCCAGCAATATTTTAAATTTATCCATAAATGGAATCACCTCATTGGGATAGACCGTTTTAGTACTTAGGCCATCATTTGCTTCGAAATAACCTGCATTTGAAATGGCATCATCGCTGATTGTAATATCCGCTGATTTAAACCATACCTCAGCGTAATTACCATCTGCATATTGTTTTTGTAGATCACCACCATGGGTTTCGGCACCAGAACACCAGACTTTATTTATTTTAGGGTCTTTTCCGTTGGTTTGGTTGTACGTGCCCAATTTAAAAAATAGGCCCTCACCGGTATACGCTTCTTTGCGCTCCAGGCCATCCTGCCCTATGGGTACAAATAATTTCTTGGTTTGCTCTGGCATGTCCGAACGATTTGCATATTCAGAGGAAATAAGATTTTTAGTGAATTTTTTGGTTTCATGGCCTTCACTCGTGAATGTTAGATACATCATACCTTCCTTAATAACTACTTCATAAGTGAATTCTTCACCTAAGGCAATTCCGTCAACTGGTTCAGGTGGATAGGTGTTTTCATCAGTACCGACAACAGAAAAGTCATAGCCCCATATTGGATAGGAGTAATCCCATCTTTTGGAATTATCATCACCTGCAGTATTTATTTCGTAATGCCAAAAGACAGAACCTTTTTCATGCCCAGGAAATTTTTTATAAAAGATTTTAAGTGGTTCATTTTCATGCCCATCTGCACTATGAATCTGACCAACTACTACTGAATATGTTGAAGCAACGCGGGCATCGCCGGTAGTTGACACGTTCATTACCTTTAGGGTCGCTTTCATAGTAGCATCTGTCATTGGCGTCCACTTCTTTAATTGGGCCAATTCGGTTCTTGTATTGTTCGAGGTACCATGGGTATTTCCTGCATTTGGAGTTTTAAATACCACCCAATCCCCTTGATCATCACTTGCAGTATAAAAGAAATTCTTGTTCTCATAGTCAATAGCTTGGCCTACATTAGAGCCATCACCTAGGATCAAATTCCAATGTTGGAAAAATGGTATGATTTCGTTTGGACTACGACCTATAGCTGAGTTTTCAGAATTGTCTATAGATTCTTGTTTTTTGTTTTCTTTACAGCCAATAAATAGCAAAATGGTACTCATCATGAATAAATAATGTACCGAAACCGAATTGAATATTTTAAAGTTCATATTATATGGATTATGTTTTCTATAAAAACCGTAAAAAGTCATTTTTTTAACGGCTAGGATAATTTCTTCAACAATCTAAAAGAAACCTTCTATCAGATAGTTTTACCTGCACTTCTACGATAATGAAAGCCATTAAAAAACATAGCGAAAGTAATTTTGTAAAAATTGGTTTACCAGATTGGTTTACCAAAAATACGCAAATTTGTGGAACCACCAAATATTTAACATTAAATCGATCTGTTTTATCTTTAATTAATAATATTCTATCTATGAAATTGCTAATTCGGCAAATGCGAATTTTGCTCTGAACGCGAATTGTATAGGGGGTATTTAAAAAAAATTTGGAAATAAGGTTCTTCATTCCAAAATACCACTGGACTAAGTGACCTTTTTTATTAAATTGGAAGCCATGGTATTACATCGCTTGGATGAATTGCAGCTTTTGAATCTTCACTACTAGACTTCTTAGCGGTAATAGGACAGCTATTTGGGCTGGTACGAACAATTCGCAATTTTGGAGGCCATTTTAATTGGTTTTAATTTTAGTTTATTTCTTTTTAATTAGAAACATTGGATGTAATCCTTGCAAAGTGGCTTAATGACAGGGGGATTGGTTTAATACATTAATTTCATTTCTAAATTCTCCTCTATCCTGATTTCTCCAGAATTGTTGATCTCATTGTTCTTATGAGAATTATTTTTCGCTCCCCATAGTAATGCTACCAGTTTTACCGGATTGTTGTTAAATGTATTATTGGAAATATCTACATTTACAATGCCATGGGAGTTGATTAGAATTCCACTTTTTTCTTGTGCCCCACAATTTGTGAAGGTGCTGTTGGTGACCAATAGGTTGCCACCAATGGTTGATTCGTCATAACCACCGCGATAGTAATCTATGACATTGCTTTTTACGTTATTGAACCTGCAATTGTTTATTGTTAGATATTCAGTGTTATAATCTCCTAGATCATTAGTTTCTTCAGATAGTTCCAAACCATTTTCGCAATTTGATATTGAAGTATTTTCAAAGGTGATACGTTCTGCAAAGGACTCCTTATGGACCTTTAAGACATAATTAAAATCACTGATATCACAATCGGCAACGGTTAAACCAAAATGTGTAAACATATTTTCTTTTAAACTGGCGAATGCATATTGGGTATTATTTCCTTTTAGGGTTACATTTTTTAGGTTTAAAAATCCTTTAGGTTGAAGTTGGAATAGTGGTGAATTTTCTGCTCCTGAATAATTTAGGACAACTTTTGACTTATCCAAAGATTGAATGGTAAGCCTTTTATTGATTATCAAGGATTTCGGGATATCATAATTTCCTTCTTCCAACAAAAGGATATCCCCATTATTCGCTTCATTGATTTTTGATTGTAGATTTTCCGCTTTGCCTACAGCAATAGTTTTAGGTTCAGGAGCTTCAGCTTTAATTGAATACCAGCTTGGACCATATTTGGATCTGTCCAAAATTTTGGGGTCTTTAAAATCCGTAGAGACAAAGGCTCCAATGGAGTTGTTTTTAGCTCTGGAATTGCCGATCAAATCTTTGGATATTTTTTCAAATTCGAACCCTTTGTACGGTTCGATAGCAATTTTGGAAGAAGGAATAAGAATATTTTCTGCAATTTCCTTAACCTCAAAACTTACGGCCTCTAATCCATCATAAGTTTGAAAGTTGATACCTTGATTATTGATGGCGTTGCTTTTAAAAGTAACACCATCGGCCTTATCGTGTTCCACAATCGGCGACGTATCACCTTTTTCATTATAAATTACATTGTTTGCTATAATGGTCCTTATGGGTCTGGCAGAGCGAATCTCAGAGGAAGGCAGAACATCTTCCTGACTTAAATTTTGACCAACTCCGAATTGCCAGGGGGAATCGCAATTGATGTAGGTATTATAAGCGACCACTACATCGGTAACCTGATTGTATCTATTTTGGGGGGATTTTGGTATTCCGTTCATCACGGCCAAGGCACTTCTAAAATTCTTTCCTTTTATATTATAGAAGTAATTGTTGGTCACCCAATGCCCTGTGTTTATTATTCTAATACCTCCTATGTTTTCGTTTTTACCATCGCCAATAAAGTAATTACCATCAATAGTACAATAATTGCCATGTCTTGTTACCAAAGAACCTTCGCTTTTATAAAAGACATTATTTCTGAACTCATTGAAGTTGGTTTTGCTGGAAATAATTTCAACTTCACCGTTGCACTCTTCAAATAAATTATTGGCGACCATAGTATAACTTGGGGACATTGAAGAAAAGCTGTTGCCAATTTGTATGGTCTCACCACTGGCACCTCCTTTAGGGGGTCTTGGCCCAAAATGGTTATTAATGATTTTATGGTAATTATTTATGCTTTCATTGCCTTCCAAGTCTACCCTAATCGTTGGTCCACGATTTGTTTTTCCAGCAATATAACTGTTGCTCAAAGTATTGTGTCTTCCCCAGAATAGAACCCAGAGATCTGTGTCATCGCGATGCATTTTATTAAAATCCTCAATAACGCAATTGGTAATGGTGCAGTAATTGCCTATTGTATTTTCGTCCACCTTAAATTCTATTACTGCATCACTTGGAGAGTGACCATTTCTAAAGTGTAGACCATCGACTACTAAATACTTTCCTCCAAATTTTAAACCGGATACGCCTTCAATAAAAACTTTTCCAGGTGTCTCAGCCTTAATAGTGATTGGCTTGTCTTCCGTGCCTTCGCCTATAAATTTAATTTGGACATCCTTCCATATACCATTCGCCAACACAATGTTATCACCTGCTTGTACATTTTTTAGGGCTTCTTCCAGTTCTTCGGGAGTACTTACTGTTTTAAAATTGGGATTGGTCTTATCCCCACAAGCGCCGATAATAAATAAAAAACACAACCATGTTACTAGTCTTGTCATAATCAATGGATTTTAGGTAGCACTTACAATTAATAATTGGTTAACCAGTTTGGTTTACCAAATATATGTATATTTGTTCTATTGTCAAAAGTTTTGTTCGGATACTGTTTTTTTATCAATATGTTAAAATTTAAATACTAAAATTGAATTATAGCTTAGTGTACCAGAATTTATTGTACTCCTTGCTGCCTTTTTTGATTCTGCTGGCACAATGCTCCAATGCCCAAAATTTTGACCAAAATCAACTTAAAGACTATTATCCTTGGTGCATAGTTGCCTACGATTCCTTGGAACGTTCCCCACGGGAAAGAATCCAAATGATAAAAGAAATAGGGTTTAACAAGTATGCATATGATTGGAGGGATAAACACCTTGAAGATACAAAATTTGAACTTCAAATCGCTATGGATAATGATATAGAAATTGTATCTATATGGCTTTGGTTGAATGCGAATAGGGACAGTATTGGATTGCTGGGTCATGCCAACAAAAAATTGTTCAAAATTATAGAGGAATTGGATCTTAGAACTACATTTTGGGTAAGTTTAAGTGAAAATTTCTTCAAGGATCTTGATGAAGAACAATCCTTGTCGGAAGCCGTTGCAATTTTGGATTTCGTAGCTATTAAGGCCGCGGAGCTTAATTGTAAGGTTGCCTTGTACAACCATAGTGGCTGGTTTGGAAATCCCTTTAACCAATTGGAGGTAATCAAGGCCCTGCCACAGCACGATTTGGGTATAGTATTTAATTTTCATCATGCCCATAACAGTATTGATAATATAGATTCAATAGCATTTGCCATAAAGCCATATCTAAGAGCTGTGAACCTCAATGGCATGAAGAAGGATGGCATTAAAATATTACCTATTGGTAAAGGAGATTATGAAAAGGAAATGATCCAAGCATTTATAAATACTGGATTTATAGGGCCGTGGGGAGTAATGGGACATGTTGAAAACGCAGATGTAAAAAAGGTTTTGCTGGAGAATATTGATGGACTAAGATCCTTACAAAACCAATGAACAGTTATTAGAATTAAAACATAAAGCTTTAAATAAAATGAAAAAACCTGAATCGCGAACACGTAGGAATTTTATCAAACAGTCGACCCTTGCTGGTTCGGCGCTCATTTTTCCTGTGAATAGATTAACTGAATCACTTTTGGAAATTAAAAACGACGTACCCCAACACTTAAACGTTCATTTGTTTTCTAAACATTTGCAATTTCTAGATTACAATGATATGTCGGAAGCAGCTGCAGAAATGGGTTTTAGCGGATTGGATTTGACCGTAAGGCCAGAGGGGCATGTATTGCCCCATCGCGTATTGGAAGATTTACCTATGGCGGTGGAAGCCATGAAAAAATATGGCCTTAACCCGATGTTGATGACCACTAATGTGATTGATGTTGAAAATAAGGAACACAGCTCCGTATTGGAGACGGCTAGCAAAAGCGGTTTTTCCCATTATCGTACAGCTTGGTTAAGCTATCCCGAGAATAGGGAGATTGCTGAAAGTCAAGCTATCTATGGTCAACAATTAAAAGAATTGGAAGTTTTAAACAAACAGTTGGGCCTTATCGGCTGTTATCAAAATCATGCGGGCAATCACGTAGGGGCACCTATTTGGGATTTGCCACCTATTCTTCAGGCCACTAAAAATGTAAATATTGGTTGCCAATATGATATAAGACATGCCGTGGTGGAAGGAGGCAGTTGTTGGGAACTCGGGTTGCGACTTATTAGACCTTTTATCAAATCAATAGTCATAAAAGATTTTAAATGGGGAACCGTTAATGGACAATGGAAGCCAATCAATACGCCGCTAGGGGAAGGCATGGTAGATTTTGGCCGCTACTTTTCCTTGCTTAAAAAATACGGTATAAACGTGCCGGTATCCCTACATCTGGAGTATGGATTGGGCGGTGCGGAACACGGAGCGAAAGAGATCACCATAGACAAAAAAGAAGTCTTTGCACAGATGAAAAAAGATTTAACCTTCCTTCAGGAAGCTTGGCAAAGAGCGGAATAAATTGGAAAACCAAAGCATAACAAAATGGATCACACAACAAATTCCACAAAAGAGAAATTAAGAAAAGTCAGTACGGCCACCATTGCTACCTGTCTTTTTAAGAAAGGATTGAAAAAACAATTTATTCAGGACGTAAAACCTTTAAAGCAGGGTAAGTCTACCATGGTAGGGGAGGCCTATACCCTGAGATATATACCGGCCCGTGAAGATTTAAATACCATTGAAGTGTTTAAAGATCCTAAACATTTGCAGAGGGTAGCGGTTGAAGAATGTCCAAAGGGCTCGGTTTTGGTCATTGATAGCAGAAAGGACGCCCGTGCCGCTTCCGCGGGATCCATATTGGTTACGCGGTTAATGGTGAGAGGAGTGTCGGGAATTGTAACAGATGGGGGGGTCCGTGATTCTGCCGAAATAGCCGAGTTGAATATTCCCTCCTATCACAACAGGCCATCGGCACCTACCAATCTTACCTTGCACCAGGCCATTGCCATTAACGAACCCATCGGGTGTGGCGATGTTGCTGTTTTTCCAGGGGATATTTTGGTTGGGGACGATGATGGGGTTATGGTAATCCCTGCCGGTATTGCCGATGAGGTGGCCGACGAATGTTTGCAAATGACCTTATTCGAGGAATTTGTGATGGAAAATGTGCAAAATGGGCGATCAATTATTGGACTGTACCCTTTGGTGGACAATACAATTGCTGAAGAGTTTAAGAGGTGGAAAGCCAAAAAGTAAAGTCTTTTGGGCTAGACAATATGCCCTAAATGGGCTGCCGTATTTATGATCCAACAAATTCCAAAAAAAACTAAAACTGTTGGATTATTTGTTCAAGATCAATAGATTATATTGGTTTTCAGGAGAAGCTGAACGGCCAGTATGTGGTATATTAGGCGTTGGACTTTTTTGTTGCCATCCTTTTAGACCTGTGTTTGATTTTGCCATGAGCTATTTAGGAAACTTCCTTCAATGTGTTGGAGGATTTTGAATGGTTATTTCATTTTTAAATGATGCCTATATTTTGTAATTTAGGAAGTTCGTGAAGCAGAATATTTTTATAGGCTATTGTCCGTTGAAATATTCTGTTTTATAAGCGATAAAGTTTGGGGAAGCGATTTTGGCAAACCAACATTTAATTCATGACAGCATTAATCAAATCCAAGCCCATACATATGAAAAAATCACTGGTTGCTACCATATCAATTTTAACCTTTTTTATCACTTTAAATAGCATTTCGCAGACCCTGCCAAAAGGTGTCAAAGTTTCACAGATATATTCCGATGAAAATTACAACGCCTTTACTTCCCTAATCAAGTTTAAAGGTGATTTTTATTGTGCATTCCGATCAGGGGAAAAGCATGTGTACGGAAAGGATGGAATAATTAAAATTATCACCTCTAAAGATGGCATGGCTTGGAAAGAAGTTGATCAAATTGCCCTTAGCGGATTTGATTTAAGGGATCCTAAATTATCGGTTACTCCGGAGGGGCTCATAATGGCCACTATGGGAGGGTCCATTTATGAAGGCAAGACTCTGTTGGGAGGAATACCCCATGTTGCATTCTCCAATCCTATAGGTAACAAGTTTTCCAAGCCACAACCCATTAGATATGATGCCGGCATAAAATCGAAGTTCGACTGGCTCTGGAGCCTAACTTGGCATGAGGGTACGGGATATGGAGGCATGTATTCCAGAAAGGAAAATGAGGCAGGTGACAATGAGACGACCATAAAATTGGTTAAAACTACCAACGGGGTGGATTATGAAATGGTTGCGGATCTGGGAATTGAAGGAAATCCCAATGAATCCACAATCCGCTTTTTATCCAATGGCGATATGTTAATGCTAATAAGACGTGAAAAGGGTAACAAAAAAGCTTATTTGGGGAAAAGTAGTCCTCCTTATACCGACTGGAACTTTATGGAATCGCCATATTTTATTGGAGGTCCCGACTTTGTAGCGATAGGCGGTGGACAATATATTGGTGGGGGAAGGATTAATAGGGAGTATACCGGACTTGTTTCCTTTGATAAAAATGGAGATTTTAAGGAGGTTTTGAAATTGCCATCGAATTCCGATAGCAGTTATCCCGGTTTTGTTTTCGAAAATGATATCCTTTATATGAGTTACTATTCTTCTCACGAGACCGAAAAAACCTCTATTTATTTTGCAGAAATACCCCTGATTGAACTTAGATGATTGCTATAACATAAGTTTACCTTCTAAAATCCAATAATGAATAAAAAAATTCTTCCAAGTACCATACTGATCTGGGTGTTGTTAGGAATTGCTTTCTCTTGTAAAACCAATAAGGCAAACAACAAAATATCGGACTCCAAAGGGCCTGAGACCGTTTTGAGTCTAAGGCCTTCGGCGGATAACCCCCGCAACAGTGAGGGCGATTTTATAAGGTTAAAAAATGGAAATCTGCTATTTGTATATACCCATTATACCCAAGGTTCTGGGTCCGACCATGACCCTGCACATTTGGCAAGTAGATATTCAGAGGATAATGGAAATACATGGAGTGCGCAGTATGAGGTGGTGTTGCCCAATGAAGGAGGAATGAACGTAATGTCGGTTTCCTTACTGCGACTTCAAAATGGTGCAATAGCCTTGTTTTACCTGAGGAAGAATAGTACGGTGGATTGCATTCCCATGATGCGGATATCTACGGATGAAGCAAAGAGCTGGAGCTCACCGATTCCATGTATCACAGACAAGGAAGGATATTTTGTTCTGAATAATGACAGGGTTATTCAGCTGGAGGATGGACGTTTGATGTTTGCAGTGGCGGAACACCCCACTACGGAAAAGGGTTTCAGTGCACGGGGCAATTTATTTTCTTATTACTCCGATGATAATGGTGAAACTTGGACTTCTAGCGAAATGGTACCTAATAATACCGAAATAATCACCCAGGAACCAGGTCTTATAGAGCTGAATGATGGCCGTATAATGATGTACATTAGGGCAAGCGGTGGCGTACAGCAGCTGTCTTTTTCAGAAGATCGTGGGGCAAGCTGGAGTCACATAGAGCCCAGTGCTATTTACTCCCCGCTTTCGCCAGCTACTATAGAGAAAGTACCTGGAACCAAGAACTGGGTCATGGTGTGGAACAATAACGATGGCTCCGATACAACTATTAAAGGTAAAAGAACCCCTTTAACCATAGCCATCTCAAAGGACGAGGGAAAAACATGGGTAAACATTAAAAATATTGCAACGGACCCTGAAGGCTGGTATTGTTATACGGCCTTGTATTTTACGGATCCGCGAAATCTTATTTTAGGGCACTGCGCTGGTAACAGGGTCCATGGAACAGGGCTGGCGGTAACCGATTTGACTACCTTGAATTTGGATTGGATAGTTACACCTCAGAATTAAGAAATGCATTTATTGCCTTTAAATAGGCATTTAACGTAGATTTATTGGAAATTAGGTAATTTGTAATCCAATTTAGTTTGTTAATAAAATAATCATCAGAACCTGAAACTATATTTATGAACCTAAAGTATTTACCTTGCATTTTTTTCTTATTGATTTTGGGATTTACCACTATTGGATATGCCCAGAAGAATCAATCTCCCAATGTAATTTTGATCATTACGGATGATCAGGGCTATGGGGATTTGGGGTTTACTGGGAACCCCCATGTAAAAACACCGGTCATTGATGCTTTGGCAAGAGAAAGTGTAAGGTTTAATAATTTTTACGTGTCTCCCGTATGTGCACCCACGAGATCCAGTTTAATGACAGGGCGTTATTCTTTGCGAACGGGAATGAGGGATACTTACAACGGAGGTGCCATCATGGCTTCCAATGAGGTTACCATAGCTGAGATGTTGAAGCAGGCCAATTATAGTACCGGGGCTTTTGGTAAATGGCATTTGGGGGATAATTATCCAAGTAGACCCAGCGACCAAGGTTTTGACGAGTCGGTAATCCATCTATCCGGAGGTATGGGGCAAGTAGGGGATATTACTACATATTTCAAGGGAGATCGAAGCTATTTTGACCCAGTACTTTGGCACAATAATGAGCAGGAATCTTTTGAGGGGTATTGCTCGGATATTTTTACCGACCAAGCCATCAATTTTATTGATAAAAATAAGGAATCTCCTTTTTTCTGCTATTTGGCTTTTAACGCACCTCATACACCTTTACAGGTGCCGGATTCTTATTATCAAAAGTATAAGGACATAGACCCTTCTGACGGGTTTGGCAAGGACGGAAAGCCATTTTCAAAAATGAGCGAAAAGGATAAGGAGGATGCCAGGAAGGTATACGCCATGGTAAACAATATTGATGATAATCTAGGGAAACTCTTTAAAAAATTAGAGGACTTGAAGCTCACTGAAAATACGCTTGTAATTTTTATGACAGACAATGGTCCCCAACAGACCAGATATGTGGGGGGTATGAGGGGACTTAAAGGAGATGTTTTCAATGGGGGTGTACGGGTGCCGTTTTATTTGAAATATCCAGCACTTTATAAGGGTAATAAAGATGTGGAAACAATGTCGGCGCATTTGGATGTACTGCCTACGCTATCGGAAATATGTGAAGTGGAAATGCCTAAAGACAGGATAATAGATGGTAAAAGCTTGGTTCCTTTAATAGAGGGTCGGCAAGTGGAATGGGAGGATCGCTCCTTGTTTTTTTATTGGTCCCGTCGTTACCCGGAGCTGTACAATAATATGGCTATACAAAAAGCTGGGTATAAACTGGTAGGAAAAACGGATTATGATGCCGCTATAGAGGATTTTGAATTGTTTTATCTAAAAAAGGACCCATATGAACAACGCAACCTTGTGAACGAAAACAAGGCATTGGCAATGGACCTTAAAATGGAAATGGACAATATATACAATGAGTTGATCCTCTCGGAAAATTTGGTGCACCCTCCAAGAATCATGGTAGGTACGCCAAACGAAAACCCGGTAATACTTAATAGGAACGATGCTGGCGGAGAACGCGGAATTTGGAATCAGGAAGAAATTTATGGTAACTGGGATGTAAGTGTGGAAGAGGGTTATTATGATATCAACTTCAAATTTGTTGAACCGGTCAAGGCATTTGGAAAAATGGTTTTGGAGGCCAATACCTTGGTAAGACAAATGGAAAATAAAAAAGCGAATACAGATATTATTCATATGAAGCGGGTGTATTTCCCCAAAATGACCGGCCTACTAATTCCCTTTTATGCTGTGGATAATAAAAATATCTTCCCGTTTTGGATGGAAATGAAAAAAGTGGATTAGGTTCCAAGTAATTTTTTAGTCACTCATTTTCAGTAAAATGGATAAAATTTTTGGGCTCTAGATTTTCCTAAAACGGGGCATTAAATAATTGTTGCACGATGCCTTTATTGGCGTACATTCGCGCAAAATATTTATGTCCATGGAAAGTAGGGTAAAAGCAGTTGAGGCGTTATTCGCCGTTTTGGATGGGGAGATAGCTACTTTTCAATCCGAATCGGGTCTGGGCTGTAAAGCAGGTTGTGGCAAATGTTGCACCCATCCAGATATAGATGCTTCCCCCTTGGAATTTCTTCCCTGGGCTTTTCAACTCTTTTTGAATGGGAAGGCAGAAACTACCTTGGAAGAGTTGAGGGCAAGTAGCAGTTCCCTATGCCATTTGTACAGGCCTCTTTCTGTCCTGGATAGCAATAGCGGTAGCTGTAGCGACTATAAGTATCGTGGATTAATATGCCGATTGTTTGGATATGGCGCAAGTAGGGACAAGTTGGGGCAACTGCGTTTGGCCACTTGTAAGATTATTAAAGAGAATCAGGCCGAACGTTACGAAAATGTCCAAATAGCTATGAAGAACGGACTTTACGTGCCCATTTTTACTGATTACTACATGAACCTAAATCAAATAGATTTTAGGATGGGCAATAGTATTCTTCCTATCAATAAAGCCATGAAGGCCGCCATAGAGGAAGTGCTGCAGTACTATGCCTACCGTCCCTTTCCGGAGGGGCATAAGGTTATTGCATAAATTTTTGGGAATGCCTCCCAAAATTGATCCCTTACGTAATTCGAGTCTTTGTAATCCATTGTGAAGTAAAAATCTATTGATTTCTCCCTGGATTCATTTTGTATGGTTTAAGAAGGGTGTTTTGACTTTTTTACCTAGATTTGAAAATTTTATGAGGGAACGTTTTTAACGTAACCTCATAAAATTTTCCACTATTAAGCGTGCATATCAACTAACCATTTACAAAAAAGTAATTAAAATATAATTGTATGAAAGTGAGACTGTTTTTGACTTTGGGGGTAGTTTTATTTACAGTTTTAGGTGCATTTGCATCCCAGCTAGATACTCTAAAGGTCACAAGTAAGTCCATGGGCAAATCTATTGCCAATCTGGTAATTTTGCCCGATGGCTATACTGGACAAAAACAGGGTTATCCAGTACTTTATCTTTTGCACGGAGCAGTGGGCGACCATACGGATTGGGTAACCAAGGTATCGGCCATAAGGGATTATGCCGACAAATATAACATGATTATAGTCTGTCCTGATGGTAGTAGGACCAGTTGGTACTTTGATAGTCCCGTAGATCCATCCATGCGATATGAGACTTATGTTTCCAATGAGCTTGTTGAGGCGGTGGATAAAAAATACAACACTCTGGCCAATAGGAAATCTAGGGCGATTACGGGCTTGAGTATGGGCGGCCATGGGGCATTTTATCTAGCCTTTAAACATCAGGAGGTTTATGGTGCTGCCGGTAGTATGAGCGGGGGTCTGGATATACGCCCTTTTCCAGAAAACTGGGACCTCTCCCAACGCCTGGGCGATTATGCCGTAAATCGAGGCATTTGGGAAGATAATACCGTAATCAATATGGTGTATTTGTTGAAAAAGGACAACCTAAAGCTCATTTTTGACTGTGGTATTAACGATTTCTTTTATGATGCCAACAACAGAATGCACCAAAAATTGATGGAAAGAAATATACCCCATGATTATATTGAACGCCCTGGAAGTCATAATTGGGATTATTGGGCCAATGCCATACAATATCAACTTTTGTTTTTTGACAGTTTTTTTAAGTCCTAAAGTCGGAGGATAGGCTATGATTGTTTTAGCCTAGAACACAGTTTGATATTTATGTTGGTATTACGCCTTTAAGTCTATTTCTTTAAGATTCTCTATTCTGTTGCGTATCAAGAAGGCATCTATGGTTTCAAAATGCTCTATGACGCGTTTGTCCTTAAATTCGAATACTTTTTGTGACAGTCCTTGAAGAAAATCCCTGTCATGGGAGACCAATATAAGAGTACCGTCAAAGGCAAGTAATGCTTCCTTAAGCACGTCCTTTGATTTTAGGTCCAAATGGTTGGTAGGCTCATCCAAGATCAAAAGATTTACCGGTTCCAATAGCAATTTAACCATGGCCAATCGGGTTTTTTCCCCTCCAGAAAGTACACTTACCTTTTTTTCCAGGTCATCACCGCTAAACATAAACCTGCCGAGAATATTTTTGATCTGTGTACGTACGTCTCCTTCCGCTACTTCATCCACAGTCTGGAAGATGGTAAGTTCAGGATCTAACAAGGAGGCCTGATTTTGGGCAAAATAACCTACTTTTACATTGTGCCCCAAACTACATTTTCCCTCTACTTCAATTTCGCCCAAAATGGCCTTGATCATTGTAGATTTTCCTTCGCCGTTCCTTCCAACAAAAGAAACCTTTTCGCCACGCGAAATAGAGAGATTGGCATCTTTGAAAACCACATGGTCGCCATAACTTTTGGAAAGCCCCTCGGCCGTAACCGGATAGTCGCCCGAGCGTATGGAAGGAGGAAACCTTAGTTTAAGTGCGGTTGTGTCTATTTCATCAATTTCTATAATCTGAAGTTTTTCCAACATTCTTTCCCTGGAGGTAACCTGATTGGTTTTGGAATAGGTGCCTTTAAATCTATCAATAAAGGCCTGGTTGTCCGCAATAAATTTTTGCTGTTCCTGATAGGCTTTTATTTGGTGGCTTCGTCTGTCTTCCCTTAATTGAAGGTAGTGGGTGTAGTTGGCCTTGTAATCATAGATCCTGCCCATGGTTACTTCTATGGTTCTATTGGTAATATTGTCAATAAAGGTTTTATCATGGGAAATTACTACGACCGCCTTTGCTTTGTTCAGGAGGAAATCCTCCAGCCAAATTACAGATTCGATATCTACGTGGTTGGTAGGCTCATCCAAAAGTATTAGGTCCGGCTTTTGCAATAATATCTTGGCAAGTTCTATTCTCATTCGCCACCCACCACTGAATTCACTTGTAAGGCGATGAAAATCTTCGCGCTTAAACCCTAGTCCCCTCAGCGCTTTTTCTACCTCTGCCTCATAGTTTATTTCCTCAAGGGCATAGAATTTTTCGCCTAGGTCCGATACTTTTTCAATGATAGACATGTAGGCATCCGATTCATAATCGGTTCGGGTTTCCAATTCCTTGTTAAGGCGATCAATTTCATCACGCATGCTAAAGATTTCCTTAAAGGCTTTGGAGGCTTCTTCGAATACGGTACAGCTGTCATCGGTCAGTAAATGCTGGGGCAAATAGGCAATTACAGCGTCCTTCGGATATCGAATATGACCACGGGTGGCTTTTTGTTCCCCTGCAATTATTTTCATCATAGTAGATTTTCCAGCCCCGTTTTTTCCCATAAGGGCAATCTTATCGTTTTCATTAATAACGAAAGAAACATCACTAAACAAGGTGTCTCCACTAAACTCTACAGTAATTCCGTCTACAGAAATCATATTCCAATTTTAAGTCTGCAAAACTATGAAAAAGGGCAATACCGATAGCATTTTATTGGAGTATTGGACCCAATGTTTTTTGTAGTTGCGATATGGAAGCTAATGTATAAGCCGGTTTAGTGACGAAACACCTTGTTTTGTTGGTGTTTTTTGGTTAAATAATCTAGATCGCGAATTGCATAAGATTTTGAGGTGAAGCAGTATGGATTAATATTCACATATTGCTTTTTTTTCGGGACCTTTAATATATGAACATTTTATTTCGGATAAGGATTATGATCTTGTCCTCCTTCGGAGTTTCGTGAGTCGGTCTTTGTAATATGCCTTAAGTTCGTCCACAAAACTCATTGGGTTTTCGTATTCCGTCAATACTTTGTAGGTGTGTTTGTTTTTGGCTTCGGTCAATTCTTTTTGCAGTTTTTTAAGCTCAATCTTTAGGAATGTTAGTTCGGGACCTTTTGATGGATCTTGATTTTTGGGAGGTACTATCAAGGTGTTGCCGCTAAAAATGTGCGCATGATAAGCCTTTAGGGCGGTCAAATCCCCGGATCGGTATATTTCTATTAACTTGGTAGTAATTTCCGTGGCCAAGTCCAACTTATCGGTTTGCATAGAAAACTTATCAGGATGTACATATATCATGGCCTCTCGGTACAATTGCTTCCGTTGTTCCTGCTCCATTGAGTTCTTTACAGGAATTGGTTTGGGCTGATTGGATCTTAGGATTCCAGTCTGGTCAAAGTTCTTTCCACGTTTTTTTTGTGCCAAACGTTTAGCCTTTTTTGCTTTTTTCTGCTGCTTATAAAGTAATGATAGTTCTTGCTCCTCAATTATTTCCTCTTCAATTTTTGCACGAAGAAGGTTTTCAAATACAGAGGTCCTTTGAATAACTTCATCGATTTCCATTTGCAGGCGGTTAATCTCCACCTTCAGGAGCTGAATTTGGGTCGGGAGTTCGCTGGGAAGGTGATTTTCACTCATGGGTTCCAGATGATAGGAATCATATTTTGAGGGCAATTTAAACAATAAAAATTGCCCAATCGGAGTTCTTATGGTGTTGTGGCTCAAAAGAAAAAAAAGTAACAAAAATATTATGGGCATTCCATTGAGCGCGATTTAGTATAAATTTTAATAGTCCGTAAAATTATTTTGATTAAAAAATAAAGAGATGGTAAATTTAAAAGGTATTGTCAAGTTTGGATTTGTAGTTTACAGTATGTTGCTGGGGTTTTCTTCCCATGCTGCTGAAAATGTAAATCAATTCGCTGTTGGGGTTAAAAATAGCCCCTTACTTATTAGCGAGGAAAATTTTCTGGGCAATTGGAAATATTCCGCCGAGAATGTGCCTTATGAGTACGCCAAGGGGATATTGTTTATATCCAAAAAGGAAGGTATACTTACGGTTTTGGTTGCTTTAAGAGGAGGGGAACGCAAAGCGCAGGAGGTTAAGGTAAAAGATAACACCTTGTCATTTAACCTTAATTTGGAAGGTCATATAGTATCTGTGAGTATCAATGTAGTAGGTGATAAAATAAGTGGAAAGGCCAGTTCCGATGATGGTGTTTTCCCATTAACAGGGGAAAGGCGTTTAGATCCTGAATAGGATGTTTAATCTTTTTAGGACTATTTGGATTCCCTTAAGCCATAAAAAAACCGAAGTCAAGAACTTCGGTTTTTTCTTTTAATAAAATTATATCCCTTAAAAGGTAATTGGTACGGAAACTCTAGTATTTCCCCATCCTAAAACCATATGGGTACCATTGTCAACATCCTTATAAGCAATGGAAAAGGCATCCAATGATTCGGATGCACTGCTAACACTTGCAGATACGCGAACTACATCGGCATCTTCCTGATAGGAATAAGCTCCCCATTGATTTAAATTTTTGTTCAATATTATAGTCCATTCCTTGTCGCCTGGAATGGTAAATAAGGAATAGGTTCCAGCAGCAACTGCTTTACCACCTACAGTGGCATCCTTATAAAAAATAATCTCTGGGGCTTCATTGGCTCCAGTTCTCCATACTTTTCCGGCTGGGGCAAGTTCAGAAATTGAACGTCCTTTTAATTGTGGTCGACTATAAGTTACGCGAACCAATTTTTCCGAAACTTTATAATCAGTAGGATAGGAGGAAATGTCTGCTGGACTCTTGTCCAATCCACTGAATTTCTGCGCCATAGCCTCAGAACTAAAGGCCAAAGCAATAACCATAAGTGTAATCGTAAATAAATTTTTCATTTTTTTTTGTTTTAGTGATTGTCAAATTTAAGTAGTATTCCTTTTATTCTGAATTAAAAGTCGGTAAATTTTGGACACCTTACAAAATAGTGGGTTGGTGTAAGTGAATTCATTTATATGATATCAATATATAGGTATTTTATAATTTTTGGTTTTAAATTATAACTATTTATGGGTTTTATATTTTATAATATATATATTAACTTGATATTTGCTTAAAAATTGACATAAATATTATTGTATGTGTGGAATTGTATGTGCCTTTGATGTAAAGGAGAGTACTGAGGTTTTGAGACCTCAATTGCTGGAGATGTCCAAAAAAATTAGACATAGGGGACCTGACTGGAGTGGGATATATGCTAACGATAAGGCTATTTTAGCGCATGAACGTTTGTCTATTGTGGACCCGGCATCAGGGAAACAACCTTTATTCAGTCCGGATAAGAAATTGGTTTTGGCCGCTAATGGTGAAATTTATAACCATAGGGAGTTGCGTAAGCAGTTTGCAGGAACCTATAATTTTCAGACAGAGTCGGATTGTGAAGTGATCTTGGCCTTGTATCAAAAAAAAGGGGTCGACTTCTTGGATGAAATGAATGGTATCTTTGGTTTTGCTATCTATGATGCTGAAAAAGATGAGTACTTTATTGCTAGAGATCATATGGGAATCATTCCCTTATATATAGGTTGGGATGTTAATGGTACTTTTTATGTGGCTTCCGAATTAAAGGCGTTGGAAGGGACTTGTACCAAAATACAGTTGTTTCCTCCGGGGCATTACCTGCATAGTAAGGATGGGGAATTTAAAAGATGGTATTCCCGTGATTGGATGGAATATGATGCGGTAAAGGATAACGAGACTAGTATTAAGGCTATTAAAGAGGCCTTGGAAGCTGCTGTCCATAGACAATTAATGTCCGATGTTCCTTATGGTGTTCTGCTCTCAGGGGGATTGGATTCTTCGGTAACCTCGGCTATTGCAAAGAAATACGCCCAGAAGAGAATTGAATCGGACGATACAACCGATGCTTGGTGGCCGCAATTGCATTCATTTTCGGTAGGATTGGAAGGTTCTCCGGATTTGGCAGCGGCACAAAAGGTGGCGGAACATATCGGTACGGTGCACCATGAGATAAAATTTACAATTCAAGAAGGATTGGATGCCATAAAAGATGTCGTTTATAACCTGGAAACCTATGATATAACAACAATTAGGGCATCCACGCCAATGTATCTTATGGCCAGAGTGATAAAATCCATGGGTATTAAAATGGTTTTATCAGGAGAAGGAGCGGACGAATTATTTGGAGGTTATTTGTACTTCCATAAAGCGCCAAATGCTAAGGAATTCCATGAGGAAACGGTCCGTAAATTGGACAAGCTACATATGTACGATTGTTTAAGGGCCAACAAATCTTTGGCAGCTTGGGGTATAGAAGGGCGAGTACCATTTTTGGATAAGGAATTTATGGACGTGGCTATGAGAATCAATCCTCAGGATAAGATGATCAACGGTGAGCGTATGGAGAAATGGGTGGTTCGTAAGGCTTTTGAGGATATGTTGCCAGAAAGTGTTGCCTGGAGACAAAAGGAACAATTTTCGGATGGAGTTGGTTATAGCTGGATAGATACCTTAAAGGAGGTTGTTAAGAACGAAGTTACGGATGATCAATTGGCCAATGCCAAATACAGATTCCCACTGCAGACACCTACGTCCAAGGAAGAGTTTTATTACCGCTCCATTTTTGAAGAGCATTTCCCATCCGATGCTGCTGCATTATGTGTTCCCCAGGAACCTTCGGTAGCATGTAGTACCAGAATTGCCCTGGAATGGGACGAGGCCTTTAAAAACATGAACGATCCGTCTGGAAGGGCTGTATCCAAAGTGCATTCCGATGCTTATGTAAAATAATGCAGCCGGAATAGGCAATAAGAATTCTATAGATCAAGTTTTTTGGTTTATTAGTGTACAAGAGGCATCCTTTAGGGGGTGTCTTTTTTATTTAAGGGGGTTGTTTGGGGGTTGGAGAATTGGCGAATCCAGACCTAAAGGGGCGAAGTCCTGTAAACACTTTATTCGGCTTTCCCGGAATATCTGTGTTAGCTGGGTTCTGTCGATCTAATTTCGTGGTATTTTGTTGATTGTTATCGTTGGAATCGGGTAGGTAGGGGGTGGAATAACACGCTTCGGTATCTTATATATCGATTGGTATTTTTTCCACAATTTTTGTTGATAACTTAGTAACTTATATGGGCTATCAACCCTATATTTCATAGGGTATTGCGTATATTTGTAGGATTGCTAAAATTATAATGAAATAAGTATTTATTTATGAGCGAAGAAGCAAATAAAGACGAGCAAAAAAAGAACAATTATTCCGCGGATAGTATCCAGGCCCTTGAGGGTATGGAGCACGTTCGTATGAGGCCTTCCATGTATATTGGTGATGTAGGGGTACGTGGTTTGCACCATTTGGTTTATGAAGTGGTGGATAACTCCATAGATGAAGCTATGGGCGGTCATTGTGATGAGATTACTGTAACGATAAATGAAGACAATTCCATTACTACCCAGGATAACGGTAGGGGTATCCCTGTAGACCTTCACAAAAAAGAAGGTGTTTCAGCTTTGGAGGTTGTTATGACCAAAATAGGTGCCGGGGGTAAATTCGACAAGGATTCCTACAAAGTATCGGGTGGTTTGCACGGTGTTGGGGTGTCATGTGTCAATGCACTTTCAAAGCACTTGAAAGCTACGGTTCATAGGGATGGAAAAATCTGGGAACAGGAGTACAGTAAGGGTAAGGCACTATATCCGGTAAAAAGTGTTGGGGAAACCGATAAAAGGGGGACCATTGTTACTTTTACACCGGATGATACCATATTTACCCAGACTGTGGAATACAGTTATGAGACCTTGGCAAATAGAATGCGCGAGCTTTCTTTTTTGAACAAAGGTGTTGCCATTACCCTAATGGATAAGAGACAGAAGGATAAGGACAGCGAAAGTGGCTATGTTACCGAACGCTTCTTTTCCGAAGAGGGTTTAAAGGAGTTTATCAAGTTTTTGGATGGGAATCGCGAGCCTCTTATTCGCAGTGTTATTTCCATGGAGGGGGAGAAGAACGATATTCCTGTAGAAGTAGCTATGGTGTACAATACCTCCTATACTGAAAATCTGCATTCCTATGTGAATAACATCAATACCCATGAAGGTGGTACGCATTTGGCTGGATTTAGAAGGGGTTTGACATCCACTTTGAAGAAGTATGCCGATGCATCGGGGATGTTGGAAAAATTAAAATTCGAAGTTCAGGGAGATGACTTTAGGGAAGGTTTAACGGCTATTATTTCCGTAAAGGTTGCAGAACCACAGTTTGAAGGACAAACTAAGACCAAATTGGGAAACAGGGAAGTATCTGCGGCGGTAAGTCAGGCAGTATCGGAAATGTTGACCAATTATTTGGAGGAGAATCCAGATGATGCCAAAACCATTGTCCAAAAAGTAATTTTGGCGGCCCAAGCACGTCATGCGGCTACCAAGGCCCGTGAAATGGTTCAGCGTAAAACGGTGATGAGCATTGGTGGCTTGCCAGGAAAATTATCCGATTGTTCGGAACAGGATCCAGCATTATGTGAAGTCTTCTTAGTTGAGGGTGATTCTGCGGGAGGTACTGCCAAGCAAGGGCGCGACAGGGCTTTTCAGGCTATTCTTCCATTGAGGGGTAAGATCCTGAACGTGGAAAAAGCTATGACCCATAAGGTCTTTGAAAATGAGGAGATCAAAAACATATATACGGCCTTGGGTGTAACCATTGGTACCGAGGACGACAGCAAGGCTTTGAACTTGGATAAATTGCGCTATCACAAAGTTGTGATTATGTGTGATGCGGATGTGGATGGTAGTCATATCGAGACCTTGATATTGACCTTTTTCTTTAGGTATATGCGTGAATTGATAGAGGGAGGCCACGTTTATATAGCAACTCCGCCACTTTATTTAGTGAAGAAAGGAAATAAGAAACGATATGCCTGGACCGATAAGGAAAGGGATGAAATTGCAGAAAGTTTCAACGGTAGCGTTGGTATTCAGCGCTATAAGGGTCTTGGGGAAATGAACGCCGAGCAGTTGTGGGATACTACCATGAATCCGGAATTTAGGACCTTAAGGCAGATAACCATTGATAATGCTACCGAGACCGATAGGGTGTTCTCTATGTTGATGGGCGATGAGGTGCCTCCAAGAAGGGAGTTTATTGAGAAAAATGCGGTCTATGCCAACATTGATGCATAAAAAATAGTGTTTACACAACAAAAACTCGCACCACTGGTGCGAGTTTTTTAGTTTTATGCAAAATCAAATGGTTATGAAGTATATAGTATTGACAGGAATTTTATTCCTAAGTGCATTTGGGTTTTCACAGTCCAATGTAAACGAGTTGTTCGCCGCAGGTATTGACGATGCGGAACAATTTTCCGATAGTTATTTCGGCCCGGTCTCCGAAGGCGCTATTTATAGTTTGTCCAATGGATGGTACAATTCTGCCGATTCCAAACCTTTGGGAGGTTTTGAGATTTCGATAATTGGTAATATGACTTCCTTTAAAGGTAAGGAAGACAAAAAAGCTTTTGTTCTTAATACGGCCGATTATGAAAATCTGCAATTTGTAGATGGAAGCACTTCCAAATCGGTTTCAACTGCTTTAGGGGATCTGGAAGGTATACGGGTTTATGTGGAAGGGGGCGAGGAATTTGAATTACCAACCGGATTGGCTTCGGAAAACATCAACTTTATTCCGTCGGCCTTTTTACAGTTAAGCGTGGGGCTGATCAAAGGATTGGAAGTGAAGGCCAGGTTTTTGCCTAAAATTGATACTGAAGATGTTGCCGTGGGCTTGTATGGCGTTGGGCTTCAATACGATTTTTCTAAATTGTTGCCAGCCGATAAAATATTGCCAGTTGCGCTTTCCGCAGTGGCAGGGTATACGCATTTAAATGCTTCCTATGATTTTACGGACAGTAATATTGTAGATGGTAGCGATCAGCAGATAGAAGTGGATATGAATGTTTTAACTGTTCAGGCCGTGGCCTCCACAAAGCTTCCGGTCATCAATTTTTATGGGGCTATAGGTTATGTTTCCGGAAAATCCACAACAGACGTTTTGGGTACCTATAGAGTGCAATCAGGGCTGTTAATAAATACAACTTATACAGATCCCTTTTCCTTGACTAGAAAGGCAAACGGAGTTTCAGGAACCTTAGGGGCCAAATTAAAACTTGGTTTCTTTAGGTTGCATGCAGATTATTCCTTGGCCGAATTTAATAACCTTACTGTAGGGGTAAATTTTGGATTTAGATAAATCCAAAATTTACCCTTTATTCCCTAATAGCCAATACGTTGCCATCAGCATCGGCTAATACAGTTCCATTGTCGGACTCTGTCATGATTACAATGTCTTCCTCTTTGTCCAGGCCGGGATACGAAATAACATAAAGGCTGTCCTTATGGACCCATTTAAAGTCCGAAATAACCGTTAAGTTTTTGTCGTGATAGGTGTGGTATCTACCTAAATAGGCGTCATTAAATATCCACTCCTGCCTCACGGTAACATCCTGTTTTTGAGTGGTGCCTCCGTCCGTCGCGATATGGGACCATATCCCAATAACCGGATCGTTGTTTTCTGTAATTCTGGTACAATTACTGGCCAGTAGGATGCCAATAATCGCCAAGAATGAAAATAATTTCTTCATTTTGTAGGAATTTTCTTAGATTTGGGTACTTAGTATTGAACGTACGGTTTCAGCTTTCTATTATATTAATTCGACGTATGGAACGGTATTTTAACTTTTTTCGATAAAAGGTCTTTTTATTACGTTCAGTATAAATTTGGATTGGGCACCAACGGCAGTTACTTTTTCCAAAGTCGATATTAAAATGACAAATCCTTATTCCTTATAAAATTTAGTTGGTTTCTGTAGAAGGGGTGGTATTGTTCTGTTAAAAATCAGTACTTTTGAAAGATAAAATTTAACTTAAAATAACCTTATAATGAAAGTTACCGTTGTTGGAGCAGGTGCTGTTGGCGCAAGTTGTGCAGAGTACATTGCCATAAAGAATTTTGCATCCGAAGTAGTTGTGTTGGATATTAAGGAAGGTTTTGCTGAAGGCAAGGCCATGGATTTAATGCAAACCGCTTCATTGAATGGTTTTGATACCAAAATAACAGGAATTACAAATGATTATAGCAAAACTGCTGGAAGCGACGTAGCTATTATCACTTCTGGTATTCCACGTAAGCCGGGAATGACCCGTGAGGAGTTGATAGGGATAAATGCAGGGATTGTAAAAACGGTTTCTTCCAGTTTATTGGAGCATTCTCCCAACGTAATATTGATCGTGGTAAGTAATCCAATGGATACCATGACTTATTTGGTGCATAAAACTACTGGTTTGCCCAAGAATAGGATTATAGGAATGGGTGGCGCATTAGACAGTGCAAGGTTTAAATATAGGTTGGCAGAGGCATTGGAGGCTCCAATATCCGATGTGGACGGTATGGTTATCGGGGGGCATAGTGATACAGGTATGGTACCATTAACCGCACATGCAACTAGGAACAGTATTAAAGTATCCGAATTTTTGTCCGAAGAGCGCCTTGCCCAAGTATCCGAGGATACCAAAGTGGGAGGAGCTACACTGACCAAGTTATTGGGTACCAGTGCTTGGTATGCGCCTGGTGCTGCCGTTTCTTCTATGGTACAGGCCATTGCCTGCGATCAGAAGAAGATGTTCCCATGTTCTGCATTTTTGGAAGGTGAGTACGGACTTAACGATATTTGTATTGGTGTTCCGGTACTTTTGGGTAAAAATGGTATCGAGAAAATTGTAAAAATAGAATTGGCCGAAGCTGAAAAAGCTAAAATGCAGGAAAGCGCAGAAGGCGTAAGAAAAACAAATAGCTTATTGACCTTATAGTTTATTAGGGTTCGCGAATATTAAGGGCATCCGTCCCATTTGTTTCCGAGTACCATCGGAACGGGGCGGATGCCCTTATTTTATAAAACTGATAAATATATTGTTAGTTCCTATGGGAAATAATATATTTGCACGCTATTTAAGAATACCATTTTAAATTAATATACAACCAATGCAAAATAAAGGACTTATAAAGCTTTTCGCTTTTTTGTTTGGGCTAGTCAGTATTTATCAGCTATCCTATACATTTATTACCAATAAAGTAGAAAAGGATGCAACTGTCTTTGCTACCAATAAAATTTCAGAATCCGAAGAGGATTACCTTGCAAAAAGGGAAGCGCTGGAAGCAAGATATTTAGACTCTATAGGAGGAAATTCCATTTTAGGGTTTACTAGTTATGACGAAGCCAAGAAAAAGGAACTTAATAAGGGTCTGGATTTAAAAGGTGGGATAAATGTTACCCTTCAAATTTCTGTAAAGGATATTTTAAAAGGCCTTGCCAATAATACCAAGAATCCGGTTTTCAACAAGGCGCTGGCCGATGCGGATGCCGCTTCCAAAAATAGTGATGCTACTTATATAGACCTGTTCTTTGAATCTTTTGACAAAATAAAGGGGGATACCAAATTGGCCTCTCCGGATATCTTTGCAAATAAAGGTTTGAGCGATGTCATTAACTTTCAAATGACCGATGATCAGGTAAAACCAATTATAAGAACAAAGATTGATGAATCCATTGTTTCGGCTTTCGAAGTACTTCGTGAGCGTATCGATGGTTTTGGTGTTACCCAGCCAAATATTCAACGAGAAGGTAATTCTGGTCGAATTTTGGTAGAATTGCCTGGTGCAAGGGATATAGGACGTGCTCAGGATTTATTATCCAGTACGGCGCAATTGGAGTTTTGGGAAACTTATAAACAGAGTAACCCTAGTTTAAGTACCTTTTTGCAGGCTGCCAACGAGAAGTTAAAAACTTTGGTAGAGGTTGAAAAACCGGAAGAAGTGGTTAAGCCAGAATCTGAATTGGATTCTTTGTTGTCTGATGTTGCTCAAGATTCATTGGATTTTTCCCAAGATGTGAATCCACTTTTTAGTTTGCTTATCCCAGCAAATCCTAACGGAAATGCCTTGGTAAGTGCCGCTATTCAGGATACGGCTAAAATTGGGGAATACCTTAGAATGAAGGAAATCCGCAGATTGATTCCAGCGGATATTCAGTTTGTCAAGTTTGTTTGGGAACGTCCAACCGAAGGTTCCGAAATAGTTGAGTTATATGCCTTAAAATCCAACAGGGACAATACGCCCAGAATTAGTGGGGACGTTGTTTCCGATGCTTCCGATACTTTTGATCAATATAACAAGCCTGCGGTTACCATGACCATGAATACCAAAGGTGCCAAGGAATGGGAAAAACTAACAGGGGATGCCTTTAATAACCAGACCGGTATCGCTATCGTGTTGGATAATAAAGTGTATACTGCGCCTGGCGTTTCTTCCGGACCTATATCTGGTGGTCGTTCAGAGATTACGGGTACTTTTACCATTAACGAAACCAAGGATATTGCCAACGTACTAAGAGCGGGTAAACTACCTGCTTCAGCGGAAATTATTCAATCGGAAATTGTAGGACCTTCCTTAGGTCAAGAAGCAATCAATAGTGGATTCTTTTCATTTATGATCGCCATGGCCATTGTATTGGTATGGATGGTGTTTTACTACGGTAAAGCTGGTATTTTTGCCGATATCGCATTGCTTTTGAATATCCTGTTGATCTTTGGGGTGCTGGTAAGTTTAAATGCAGTACTTACATTGCCTGGAATTGCTGGTATCGTATTGACAATTGGTATGTCTGTGGATGCGAACGTTCTTATTTTTGAACGTATTAAAGAGGAGTTGGCAAAAGGTAAAGGACAGAGCCAAGCTATCGCGGATGGTTTTGGAAATGCACTTTCTTCTATCTTGGATGCCAACATTACTACCGGTTTAACGGCATTAATACTATTTGTATTTGGTTCTGGTCCTATCAAGGGATTTGCTACTACCTTATTGATAGGTATAGTTACCTCTTTGTTTACGGCCATATTCATTACTCGACTTTTGGTTGATTGGTATGTAAGTGGAAAAGGAAGAAAATTGGATTTCTCTACGGCCATGACCAAGAACCTGTTCAAGAATATCAATATTGATTTCTTGTCCAAAAGAAAGATTGCCTATATAGCTTCTTCTATTTTAGTGGGGATAGGTTTATTTTCAATATTAACACAAGGTATACCGCAAGGGGTCGATTTCCTTGGAGGTCGTTCTTACACGGTAAGATTTGAGAAGATGGTAAACCCCTCTGAAATCGCTTCGGAATTGAACACTGTTTTTGGTAGTGGTACCAATGTTAAGACTTATGGTGAGGCCAATCAAATAAAAATTACTACTGCATATAAGGTAGATGTTGAAGGCATAGAAGTGGACAATGAAATTCAGAATAAACTGTACGCTTCCCTTCAAAAATATTTGCCGGACGGTACCAGTTTTGAGAATTTTATAATTGGGAGTGGTGAGAATTCCATAGGAATCCTGCAATCTGTGAAAGTGGGTCCAACCATTGCGGATGATATTAAAAAGAATGCCTTCTTGGCTATTATTGGCTCTTTGGGGGTAGTATTCCTTTATATTCTATTCAGGTTCCGTAGATGGCAGTTCTCTTTGGGTGCAGTTGCGGCTGTATTCCACGATATTTTGATCGTATTGGGTGTATTCTCCATCTTTGGTAAACTTATGCCTTTTAATATGGAGATCGACCAAGCCTTTATCGCAGCAATACTTACGGTTATTGGTTACTCCTTGAACGATACCGTGGTAGTTTTTGACCGTATTAGGGAGATTATAGCTGAAAAAGGATGGAAAGCAGGGGAGAATACCAACTTGGCCCTGAACAGTACCTTAAGTAGAACCTTGAATACCTCCATGACTACTTTGGTAGTGTTGTTGGCAATATTCATATTCGGCGGTGAATCCCTAAGAGGATTTATGTTTGCCATGATCATAGGTATCATTGTAGGTACTTATTCTTCTTTGTTCATTGCAACTCCAGTAATGTTCGATACTTTGAAGAAGAAAACTCAAATAGGAAAGGAAGAGTAATAGTCTCCTACCAACGAAAATAAAAAAGGCCGCTGATCAGCGGCCTTTTTTTTATATTATTTTTCCATGGGACCCTTCGGGAGTTGTTTGTAGCTCATAGATAAATTGGGGTTCCAGGCCCGGTTCTTTCCTGTGGGAAACAAAGACAATGGCGGACTTGCTTTCTTTTGCAATTTTATTGACAAGGGATATAAAAAGCATGGCACTTTCATCATCCAGCCCGGCAGTTGGTTCATCCAAAATTAAAAGGGGCGGATGTTTTATCATGGCCCTAGCGGTCATCACCATACGCTGTTGCCCTGCGGATAGGTCGGCGAATAGTACGTCCTTTAGGTGCCACATATCGAGTATAATTAGCCATTCTTTGGCCAAGGCCTTCTGGTTTTCCGTTGCCCTTAGATAGAGGCCAACAGAATCGTTCATCCCAGAAATGACCATATTAAGGCAGGAGTGTAGGCCCGAAAATTTATCGGTCATGGCAGGGGTGTAGTACCCAATCCTTTTCTTAATGTCCCAAACGCTTTCCCCACTGCCTTTGCGTTGTCCAAAAAGGTACAGTTGCTGTCCGTAGCCTTTGTGGTTGTCACCGGTAATCATGGAGAGCAATGTTGATTTTCCACTTCCGTTCGGACCTATAAGCTGCCAAAACTCCCCTTTTTTGATGGTCCAATTAATTTTGTCCAGCACTCTTTTATCCCCATATATTACACTGATGTCCTTGCAGTCTATTAAAACGGATTCTTCATAGTCTGTGGGTGTTATGGGCTTAGGGATTCTGCCGGTAAAGGAAGTATCTACGGATGGGTTGTCTTTCTTAGTTACTTCGGGTCCGCTGGCCAATGGTCTTATTGTGGATCTTTCCAAAATCATCTCTTGGGTTATAAAAGGTAAAATATCGGCTTTTCTACTTATGAGCTGGATGATAAAGGTGTTTTTTGAAATATGGTCAAGGGAGGCTTTTAAGTCCTTTTGGGCGTCCTTATCCAAATTGTCGAAGGGATTGTCCAAAACAATAT
The DNA here is from genome assembly GCF_900129275.1 of Arenibacter palladensis. Classification (GTDB taxonomy): domain Bacteria; phylum Bacteroidota; class Bacteroidia; order Flavobacteriales; family Flavobacteriaceae; genus Arenibacter; species Arenibacter palladensis. Next base: position 62,831 of record NZ_FQUX01000004.1, read on the forward strand.
AATCCGGCTTTAGGTGAAAGATATATTTCAATAGCGCCTTTTTTTGTTCCCCGCTAGACATTGTCTTGAGCAATTGCTGTGAATTTTTATTGATAATTTGGATGCCGTGTCTTTCCTCTTCGTCTATAAACTGGTTTAAGGTTATTTTGGAAAATAGGGCCCCTTCCAAATTCTCTAGGGCCTCAAATCCCTTCGGTAAGGGTCCTTCCAACACATTTTTTATGAACTGGTCCTTTTGTGAGTTGTTGTTGATAAATACGGCCCAGTGTATGCTTTTTTTCATGGTTAATGGCATTTTATACAAGTCAAAGGAAAATATATGATCAATTTGGTTTTTACAATTTTCGGACTTATTTATTGAACCAATAGGTAAATTTTAATGTCAAAGCCCAATTTCTTCCTTCCAGCGGTTCAATTAGGTAGTTGTTGCTGTATACCAAAAATAAGTCGGACGCCGGTTTATAGCGCCATTGAAACCGCGAATTTAGATTAAAGTTTTTGGATTGCTCATTGTATTGGAACAATGTGGCAAAGAATAATTTGTTGGTAAAGGTTATATCGACCTCCGAGCCAATTAGCCAAAATTCGGTGTTGTTCCACGGAGCTGGTAGATTAATATTGTTATAGCTTAAATTACTGCTTAGACTTACAAATGGTTGAAAACGATAGCCCAATTCACTGATGAGGCTTGTTCTGTTGCCATCCAGATAGTATCCTCCAAAACGTCCGCCAAAGGAGTAGGTAAACATACTTTGGGGTTTGGAAATGAAATCGATGGTATAGGCGTTCCAATGGTGCTTGGTTCCAATATCCAATAATTCCTTGCCCGATCTAGTAGGGTCAAAAGGCGATAATAGTTCCACATATTCATCGGTTACCCCTAGGTTTAATTTGGAACGATCCCGAAAGTCAAATAGGTATTCCATAAGGTTGATGTTATCCGTATGCTCCAGTCTTTCATTAAAGAAATAACTAGTGCTGAATTTAGGACCATGACTCAAAATGGTGCTTTTTTTGGGAAAGAATAGATGGCCTATATAGGAAGTGACGTTTACGTAGCCATTTCTTGGTACAAAACCAACTTCGGCAGTATAATCGTCCTCAACCGATTCCTCCTGTACTTTCCAATTCCATTTACGGCTTTTATATTCCAAATGGGCCGCTTGGGAAATACCGCTGCCATTCTTGTTGGGCGCGAAGGACTTTAGAAAAAAAGCCTTTCCTGTCCACTGGTTATTGGCGGAAGCCAAATTATACTCCAAACCCACATTTCTATTAAATTTTGGAAAAACTGTTCTAAGGGAATCCGTATCCTGTGGGTAATTAAAAGATTCCTTGTTTACAAACATAAGGCCAATGCTAGACCTTGCAAATACTTTTCTTTGTAATGAGAGCACGCCAAAATTTTGACTGGGCAACCCAGTTTCATCTATGCTTGCCGTTTGCATATCCATAAGGCCTAAACGCCATTTTTTATTGAGGTTCCCACTAACCCTTGCGCCAGCCCTTATGGGTACGCCCAATCCTATTCTCCTGGAGAAAAAAGGACGTATAGTGGCATAACCAAAGTTGGCAAAGAGATCTCCGTTCTCCAGAAAGAATTGTCTTTTTTCTGGAAAAAAAAGTTCAAATCGGTCTAGATTAGTTACCTGTCTATCTACCTCTACCTGTGAGAAATCCGGATTTACCGTCAAGTCCAGATTTAAAGAAGTGCTAAGACTGAACTTGACATCGCCTCCAATTTTTTTGTCATACTGGGTATCCGTGTTGTTTTCCAGATCTTCACTAATACCGCCCAATACATATGGTATAACGGAAAAATTTGTTTTTGGGGAGGGAGGAGGGGAATCCCAGACCAAAGTTCCGGTATAGGCCAGTGAAGCCGTGGGGAATTGTCGGGGAATGGGTGTCCAACTCGATTTTTCGCCCGATTTTAAATCAAGTCGGCTGAAGTTAATGCCCCATTCCGTAACTCCGTCTTCATAACGTATGGATTTGAAGGGGATGGCCATTTCAAAGACCCATTTTTCTTCGTCACTGGTTACGGCGGATATCCATTTGCTGTCCCAATTGAGGTCTACACTACCTCCACTGTGCATGGTACCGTCCCATTGCGCACCTGCTGCATTGGAGCCAAAAGAATAACCCGTGGTTTGGTTGTTAAATGGGTCTAGGAACAATAAAAAATTGTCATTTTTCCCAAAACTAAAATCGCGTCGTAATGATTCTACGTAGTACGGGCCTTTGGTGGCGTTGTAAAAAGTAGCTAAAAGGTAGAGATTATTTTCATCGTAGGTCATTCGGATTTCAGAAGGTTCATTCGCCATTCCGGTATCCATAGGCAGTACCATGTAGAAGTCGGATGCCACATCCGTGTCTTGCCAGGCCATATCGTTACCGATCCCATCTATTACTATTGTGGCGGTAGTCTTGTGGATATTTAATTGAAAGGACTGGTTTTTTTTCTGAGCCGCTAGGGGTATTGCCAAAACAAGGGCTAAAAGAGTTAGGGGTACTTTTTTATAAGCTGACAAAGGAATGGTCTTTTTGTTGGTTGAACGTACTAAAATAGGCATTTTATAAGGATCTAAACCATATGGAATGCCTTACTTTCAACCACCCTATTCATAAATCTTAGTCGCCGATCAAGGTGTTTTCTGGTAGACAATAGAATCCCCAACGGCCAAAGTCCATTTGTCCGCGAAACCGGCATTTACTTCATGTACATATTTTACGGGAACTTTGGAAGGTAAACTGTTTTCCTTAAAAGGTTGTGCATTCTTTTGAAAACTGGCTATTTTCATCTGGTCGTCCACAAAGATAAGGTCTAAGGGAAATTCGGTGTTTTTCATATAAAAGTAATGCATGGCAACATCGTCAAAGACAAACAGCATTCCTTGGTTTGGTTCCATGGAACTACGGTACATAAGTCCGGTTTCCCTTTCGTAGTCGGTATCCGCTATCTCAATATCCAGAGTGGTTAAAAGGGAATCCGATTCTTTTTTCAGTATGCGGAGATCTCCTTCTTTTTTAAAGGTGACCGGAGCTGTTTTTATAGCTTTTTTTGGTTCCTCCTTGCAGGAAAGCTGCATGACAAAACAAACAGCAATAAGAAGACAGATTTTACAATTTCCCATTTTACAATTTCTGTTTGGTGTAAGTACCTTTAACCTTTCCTAGCAGATTATTTTGAGGTGCCTGATTTTGGTCTAAGGATATAATAGAATCCAACTAAAATAAATGGTATGCTCAACCATTGGCCGGTGGATAACAAGCCCAGTGACTCTTCAAATCCACCCTGACTTTTCTTTACGTATTCCACAAAGAAGCGTACCGTCCATAAAAGTACTAGGAATACCCCAAAAAGATACCCCAGTTTATCCTTTTTGTCGGTCTTCCAATATAGATAATACAAAATGGCAAATACAAAAATATAACAGAACCCTTCGTACAGTTGCGCTGGATGCCTATAGGGAATAGCCTCCAGGTATTCGGCAAAACGAGGGTCTTTTTCAATTAGGTTATAAGCGGCATTTACCGTTTTTTCTTTAGTGATGGATAATGCTTTGTATGCGGGCATGTCGTCGGAATCGCGCACGAACCTAGTGGCCAGTGCAAAAGATTTTTCTACCGGTTTGCCGTTGATCTCGGAATTGAAGAAATTCCCCAATCGAACACAAAAAGCACCAATGGATACTGGAATAACAATGCGGTCTAGAATCCATAGAATTTTAAATTCAGGATATTTTCTGGTGTAAAGGTACATGCCAATAATAATTCCTATGGCCGCTCCGTGACTTGCCAGACCGGTAAATCCTGTAAACTCGTAACCATTAATAAATCCGAAAAGGGTGCTATCCGCACTTTCCCTAATGGGCAGCAAAATTTCCAATAAGTGGTTTTGGTAATATGGCCAATCATAGAAAAATACATGGCCCAATCTTGCCCCTAACATGGTGGCCAAAACGGTATAAATAAAAAGGGAGTCCAACTGCTCCAGGGATTTTTTTTCTTTTAGAAATATTTTCTTCATGAGATACCAGCCCAATGCGAAAGCGATTATCCAAAGAAGATTGTAATATTTTATTTGTATTACCCCAATTTTAAAAAGGGTATCGGCGGGATTCCAAGTAAAGCCTAAAAAGTACATCTACGATTTTTTAAGCGACTAAGATAAGTAAATACTGTAAAGAATAGGGGACGGAAATGGGTTAATTTGAATATGTTGGCAGGAATATATTTGGAAAAGTAATGATGCTACTGTGTGCAATTATTACCAAACTGAATTTATAAATACTTATTGATACGGAAATCCAGGAACAAACAAATTATGGTACCGGGTCGTAACCGCGACCTCCCCAAGGGTGGCAGCTAAAAATTCTTTTTAGGGCCAGCCAGCCTCCTTTGAACAGGCCATGTTTTTGAAGGGCTTCCAAAGTGTATTGTGAACAGGTGGGGGAATATCGGCATGTGGCCGGGGTGAGAGGGGAGATAAAATTCTGGTAAAACTTAACCAATAGTACAAATGGGGCAATTAATATTTTTTTCATTTATTCAAAATATTATAGTGATCTAAAAAGGAATTTTATAAAAATTATCCGCATAGACCCAATGCTTCACTTTTGTGCTAAGGTTTTAATTTTTTTGGTTGATGGGTTAATAGTCAATTCTATATATGCCCATTTCAATATGGCTCAATTTAGTTAAGACTAAAGGTCGTGCCATCTTTTCCATCATTCAATTGAATGCCCATTGCCGCCAATTGGTCCCTTATTTTGTCCGATGTGGAGAAATCCTTATTGGCCCGGGCTTCATTTCGCAACTGTATCAGAAGACCAACAACGCTGCTCAATTTGTCCGAATTAAGCATGGCACTATTTTGATTTTCAAGGCCTAATATATCAAAAACAAAACCGTGCATGGTCTCAATAAACAGTTCCTTGTCCTTTTGGGTTATGGTTTCCTTACCCTCTTTTATTAAATTGATTCGTTTCACGGCTTCAAACAAATTGGCCGTTAGCATAGGGGTGTTGAAATCATCGTTCATGGCATCGTAACCCTTCTGTTTCCACTCCTCCACATTAAAGCTGGACGAGGGACCGGTGGTTAGTTTTTCCATGCTGTCAATGGCATCCATCAATTTTTGAAACCCTTTTTCGGATGCGGAAAGGGCTTCATCGCTTAGGTCCAAAATACTGGTATAATGTGCCTGCATCATAAAAAAGCGTACCACGGATGGTGTGTAGGGTTTGCTTAGAATGTTGTTCTCCCCAGAAAACATCTCATTCGGCAAGATGTTGTTTCCTGTAGATTTGGCCATTTTTTTGCCGTTCAAGGTCAGCATGTTGGCATGCAACCAATATTTTACCGGTGCATGTCCGTTACAGGCTTCGGCCTGGGCTATTTCACATTCATGATGTGGGAATTTTAGGTCCATACCGCCACCGTGTATGTCAAAAGTTTCACCCAGATACTTGGTGCTCATAGCAGTACATTCCAGATGCCAACCGGGAAAACCATCGCCCCAAGGAGAGGGCCAACGCATTATATGCTGGGCTTCCGCTTTTTTCCACAGTGCAAAGTCCTGGGGACTCTTTTTTTCGTCCTGTGCGGCCAATTCACGGGTATTGGCAATCATATCCTCCAATTTTCTCCCACTTAATTTACCGTACTCATGGGTCTCGTTAAATTTTTCAACATCAAAATAAACAGACCCGTTAATTTCGTAGGCAAAACCTTTTTCAAGAATATTCTTTATAATTTCAATTTGCTCAATAATGTGTCCGGTAGCAGTAGGTTCAATACTTGGGGGCAATAAATTGAATTTTTGTAGTATGCTGTGAAAATCCAGGGTATATTGTTGTACCACCTCCATGGGCTCCAGTTGTTCCAACCGCGCTTTCTTGGCAATTTTGTCCTCCCCGTCTTCCGCATCGTTTTCCAAATGCCCGGCGTCTGTAATATTTCGTACATATCTCACCTTATACCCCAGATGTTTTAAATACCTGAAGATCATGTCGAAAGACATGAAGGTTCGGCAATTGCCCAAATGCACATTGCTGTAAACGGTGGGTCCACAGACGTACATGCCCACGTGGCCCTCGCTTAAAGGTTCAAAAACTTCTTTTTCTCCCGTAAGCGAATTGTAAACTTTTAATTTTTGAGTTTGGTACAAAGACATTATTAAGCGGGACAATTAAAATTTAGTATCGATGTTGATATAGTCCAAAAATTCTCTTCTAACGGCCTCTTCCTTAAATTTCCCACCGTATTCTGCTGTTACGGTGCTACTTTCAATATCGCGTATGCCTCGAGAATTTACACACAAATGTTTGGCGTCTATAACACAGGCAACATCTTCGGTGCCTAAAACCTGTTGAAGTTCCCTTACGATCTGAATGTTTAATCGTTCCTGGACCTGAGGCCTTTTGGCGTAATAATCCACAATCCTGTTCATTTTGGACAGGCCAACAACGGTGCCTTTGGATATATAGGCCACGTGGGCTTTCCCCACTATAGGCAATAAATGATGCTCACAGGTAGAATACAAAGTGATGTTTTTTTCTACCAACATTTCTCCGTACTTGTATTTATTGTCGAAGGTGGATGATTTTGGTCTTTTTTTGGGATTTAGGCCTCCAAAAATTTCTTGAACAAACATTTTGGCCACTCTGTTTGGAGTTCCCTTTAAACTATCATCATCAAGGTCAAGGCCTAAAGTCAGCATTATTTCATTTACACTGCCTCTTATACGTTCTATTTTTTCTTCATCACTTAGCACAAATGCATCCTTACGTAAAGGTGTGTCCTCAGCAGCGGAAACGTGATCGTCCCCCAGCTCTTCAAAATGCTTTTCCAATGCGTTGTCGATTTTCATTTAAAATTGCTTTTTAAGGCAGCAAAGATATACATTATATGCTAGTTAATACCATATTTACCTCCCTACACAACATAAATTAGTGTTAACTAAACTAGGGTGTTACTTTTGAAATTCCCAAATTTAGTAGGTATTCATGAACAGGTTGGTCGTCGTTTTTGGTGTTATTTGGTGTCTCTGCAATACTTTGGCCGTGGCTCAAGTGGCTCCGGATTGTTCCAATGCAGTGCCTATTTGTAACAATACACCCGTCAACGGGGGTACCAATGGCTACGGTGCCGATGACTTTAAAGGTGCCAATAAATCCGGTTGTTTGGAAAAAACACTTTCCGGGGCAATTGAGTCCAATGCCGCTTGGTATAGGTTTAGGACAGGGGCCTCAGGACAATTGGGATTTAATATAGGTTTTGATTCCAATGAAGATTGGGACTTTGCCCTTTATAAGGCCAGTGATTGCAATTCCCTGGGCGACCCGATACGATGTAATTTTTTTGACAATAGGGATGCCAATAGTTTTATTGGAGTAGGGGTGGACCCTCAAGGGGCTGCGGATAATGTTCAATATGAAGAGTGGTTGGAGGTTTCGCCCGGTGAGGACTACTACTTATTGGTAAATAACTTTAGTAACGTTAATTCGGGATTTTCCATACAGTTTACGGGTCAAATCTTTGTGACCAACCCTTATGATGCGTTGGATTGTGCAATAATCAACAATCTTTTGGGACCTCCAATTGCGGCATGTAACAACGAAAGCGTTGTTTTGGATGCCACTACCGCCGATGTGGTAAGTTATACTTGGTATAAGGATGTAGGTAATGGGTACACCCAAATTCCTGGTGAGGTTTCCGCTACCTTAAATGTACAGGACGCTGCTTTTTACCGAGTGGAAGTAATAACCCAGTCCCAGAATAATATTATTAGTGATGTACAAGTGGGGTTTTCCCAGGCGCCTACAACTGCCCCTGTTGGTGATGAACACCTATGCCTGGATTCCGAATATTTTTATTTAAGTGATAAGGATCAATTGGCTTTGGGCGGACAATCTGCGAACGAGGTAATCATTTCCTATCATACGAGTTTGGCCGATGCGGAGGCTGGGATTAATGCCCTGTCTTTGGAATATGGTTTGCAGGCAGGGGAGCAACAGATATATATTAGGGCCACCTCTGTACAGAATCCAAGGTGCTATGATGCTTCTGAAGATTTTAAATTAACGGTCCATCAACCTTTGGCCCCCAGTTTTCCTTTGGAGGTTTTTCTTTGTGAAGGGGAACCCAGTGCTGTGATAGGCGAGACGGTCCCTGATCCAGAATATAATTACCTGTGGAGTACTGGCGAGACAACTTCCAATATTACCGTTTCCCAAGGCGGGGAATATTCATTATCGATAACCGATAAGTTGGGTGTATCAGCTTGCGAAAATAACTTTATGATTACCGTGTATGCCTCCAATACACCGCATATAAAAGAGGTGGTAATAGAAGATCTGCAGGACAACAATACCATTACGATAATTCCCGACAGGGAGGGTGACTTTGAATATAGATTGGATAACGGGGCATATCAGACAGATGCCAAGTTTTATAATGTACTTCCTGGTATGCACTCTGTTACCTTAAACGATATGAACGGCTGCGGAACCGCTACGGAGACCATTGTTGTAGTAGGGTTTCCCAAGTTTTTTACCCCCAATGGCGACGGGGCAAATGATATTTGGAACATTGTAGGAATTTCCAGTTTGGACGAACCTATTTTGACGGTTTATAACAGGTACGGAAAGTTGCTTAAACAATTGTCCCAAAATAGTATGGGTTGGGATGGCACCTATAATGGCGTTGCGCAGCCCTCGGATGATTATTGGTTTAAGCTTAGTTTTAAGGATCAAGACGGACAGCGTATTGTGGCCAAGTACATTAATAACCATTTTTCCTTAAAGCGTTAAGGATAGATGGGGTATACAATGTACATAAATCTTATACTTCTAATCTATTAATCTATTAGGTATTTGTCTTCAAAATTTTGTGATAAATATACCTCCTGTTATACTAAATCTTTTTCATAGGAGTTATTATACTTGATTTAAGTATGTATTAGCCCCAATTTCTATGCGGACACTTATCTGTTCTATATGCGTTATGTTGCTGTTTGTGAGTAATATAATTGCACAAAATTCACCTGATTGTAGGAGTGCTATTCCTGTTTGTGCAGATGGCCAGCCCATTATGCCAATTGTTGATGGCAGTGGTGATATTGACGATTTTGATCCTGATGTAATTCGGCAAAGTGGTTGTTTGGAAAAAGGAAGTGTAAGTTCTGCGAATATCGAAAACAACACCTCTTGGTTTGTTTTTAGAGCAGGTACGGGAGGTCAGATAGGCTTTGATATAGAAGCTCTGCCAGTAACGGGTACTACAATAACAGCGGAGTGGGACTTTGCGGTTTATGGTCCTTATGATCAGACCAGTGGGCAAAATTTCTGTTCGATTATAGGAAGTGGATCAGAACCTATCCGTTGTAATTATGAAGCCAATAATACGCGCTTCACGGGAATAGGGATTAATCCGGAGAATGGGGACGTGGGTGCTCCTTTTTTAAAGCAAAGCCAAAATACCTATGACGAATGGTTAGATGTACTCCCAGGAGAAATCTACTATATTTTCATTAATAATTTCAACACCAATTTCAATGATGATGCCGAGCAATTTTCATTGACTTTTACGGGTAGTTCGGTTGATGCCGATCAAGATAATGCGTTGGATTGTACCCTAAGGGACGAATTTTTGGGATTGGATATCATTGCTTGTGAGGATGATCCGGACATCACCTTATCTGCACAAAATTCTCCTTTTGGACCTGATATTACAAGTGTTGTTTGGACTGTAGATTATGAGGACGATGGCGTTATTGATGCCACCTTGCCGGGATCCGGACCTTCCAATGCCGAATTGGTGGTGAGTAGCCCCAATTCTGGACGCTATTTTGTTGAACTGACCAACAGTTTTGGAAATGATGTTGGTGATAATATACTAATCACCTTTTTTGGAACACCAGTTTTACAGGAAGTAATCGTTAGGGATGATATTTCCGATAACAATATAGTGGAGATAGTGGTGGCCAACCCGGACGGAAATTATGAGTATGCCATAAACGGTGGGCAATTTCAGGATGATCCTGTTTTTAATAATGTACCACCAGGGGTAAATACAGTGATCATCAATGATAAAAATGGTTGTGGAACTACAGAACCTATAGAGTTCTTGGTTGTGGGGTATCCCAAGTTCTTTACGCCCAATGCCGATGGTATCCATGACCGTTGGAATGTTTATGGAATCTCTACCTTGATAGATCCTGTGGTGTTTATATTTGATCGTTACGGCAAACTCCTTAAACAGATTGATGAAACCACAATAGGGTGGGACGGTACCTTTAACGGCAGGCCAATGCCTTCTTCGGACTATTGGTTTAGGATGGACTATTCACGGGACGAAGACGGTATCATTGTGGCGCGCTCTGTTAGGACCCATTTTACTTTGAAGCGATAGCAATATATTTTAAAACAAAAAAGACGGGTAAATCCCGTCTTTTTTGTTTCCAGTATATTTTCTTCTTTAGAAATTCAGGGTGTAGCCCAAACTTACAACGGAGTTTTTATTGGTGATGCTGGCAGGTGTTGGAAGGCCAACATCAAATAATTGTTTGTTTATGTCTTGGGTGGAGTAATTGTAGGAAAGGTCTAGCCTGCTTCCCCCAAAATTATAACCTATACCACCTGAATAGCCGTTTAAATCACCTATAGTATTGCCGCTGGCGTACGGACTTTGTTCAAATCTATAACCTGCCCTTAAACTTAGGGCTTCAATACGGTACTCGCCACCTAATCTAAAAGTTGAAACGGCACTTAACTTATCAGAAATAAAATCGTTTTCTGAGGCAAAACTAGGGTCTGAACCTGGTCTTAACTCTGCTTTTGACATGTCTTGATAGCTATAGTCGAAACTCAATAGGCCATCCTTGCCAAAAATCATAGCCAAACTTCCGGTTAATTTTCCTGGTATTTTAATAGTGTAATCCTCGTAAATATTTATGATATTAAAATTGATAAATGAAATATCGCTATCGGCTAGATCCGAATATATTCTTTGAGAGGTTTCATCTGATAAATTATACCAGGTTGGAGATTGATAACTACCGCCTATTCTGAAATTTTCGTTTAATTTCCCAATGGCGCCCAGACTAAAGGAAAAACCATTTCCCTGGGTCCTAAGCAAATTATCGAAGGTAATATTCTGTATTTCCGATTCGGCATTAAAGCCCCTTTCGGAAAGTTGGGTGAGTTTGTCCAAGAATACGCTGTGAATGTTTAGGGAAGCTCCCAAATACAAATTGTCACCGTATTGTGAGGCCAAGTTGGCGGTAAACTTACTGTTGTAACCTGTAGTGCTCTGGGAGTAATCTTGGTTAACGTTACTGTATATAGCATTGGAGATATAATCGGTGTTATTGTCGTCGGAAAAATCCACAGGGTCAATTATTCCTCCGTAATATCCCAAAAATGCTTGCTGGTCCACAAAGCCTAAAGTAGCTCCTATATCCAGATAGGCTTCTTCTATATATTCGCCGTCCTGTATTAAAAGTGGTCCAAAGGGTACCCCATTGGCCAAATCCAAAAAGTAATTGTCTATACCCTGATCGCTACTGCCGGAAACCAAAAGGTCATCGTCAAAATTCTTTACCAGGTCGTAATTAAATGCCAATGCAATTTTTCTCCAAGCAGAATTGTTGTTGGTGCTTTTAAATACGAAAACACCCCCAACTTGATTAAGATCCAATGAATTTAAGGAGGTGCTGCGGCTACCGTTGAAATAACGGGAATCATTTTTTATATTGTAATTGGATCCGGTTAAGGATAACAAGCTGTTATTGAAAACGGCCGACCCCGCAGGATTTACGTTTAGGGCCGACAAATCTCCGCCCAATGCGCCAAATGCTCCATTTAATCCTTGAAAACGTGCTGTTCCGTAGGAACCCTCTCCACTAAGCCTTAAAACATCATTGATATTCTGGGCGCTGGCAAATGCACATACCAATAGTAGAATGAAAGTGTAATTCCTTTTCATTTTATTTAATTTAGAAAGTTTTTATTAAAATATGGGACCATGTTTATTAATTGCGCCTTCCGCTACTTCTACTACTGGATGACGATGATCTTGAAGAAGAACTGCTGGAACTTCTTACGTTGCCACTGGAGCTGTTGGAACTGCTAGAGCTTCTGTAGGTGCCACTCGATGATCTGGAAGGCGTACTACTTCTATAGGTTCCACTTGAAGACCTTGTTGGGCTGGAACTTCTGTAGGTTCCACTGGAAGACCTTGACGTTGAGCTGCCGGAACTTCTATAAGTGGAAGTTCTGGGAGCTGTGCCCTTATAGGTTCCGCTAGAGTTATTGCTCCTGTAGGTCTGGTTGCTTCTAGAGCTGCTATTGTAATTTGGTACCGCCCTTGTGCTTCTGCTGGTACGGTATGATCTGTTTCTTTCCAAAGCATCTACCCCAACATTACTACGGGATGTAGTTCCAGTTCTATTGATATTGCTACGCGTAGTGGTGCTTCTATATCTACTGGAGCTGGATCGATTTGCGTTGCTTATATTTGATCTTCCGCTTAGGGCAGTGCTTCTTAGGTTGGAATTTGAATTGTAAATGCCTCTCCTGCTAGCGCTGTAAGCGTAATTTCTATTGTAGTAATTGTTGCCGAACCTGCTTCGGGAATAGTAATATGGGTAGTGTCGATATGGGGAATAGAAGTAAGGATTGTAGTAACCGCCCCATCCGTAGCCTCCCCAGCCCCAGTTGTTCCAGCCATAGCCTCCCCAACCCCAGTTGTTCCAACCATATCCGTATCCGAAACGGTTCCATCTCCAAGGGTTGTAATATCCGTAATAACCGCCATAGAAGCCTCCATAAAAGCCACCATATCCCCATGCGAATGGAGAACCTCCCCAACCCCAATCGTCATAGATGTTGATACTCACATTGGTGGCATTATCCCCCCATGATCCGTATCCATTGTAGTCGTTATTGGCGCCATTATAGCCTAGGTCTTGGCTATACCCAAGGCTGTCGGTTTCCGTATCACTATAGTAACCATCCACATCTGTGAATACCTCGCTATCCAGAATTTCACCATATTCATCGGCCTTTTGACCAAAATAATCCGCATAGGCATTTTGTTTTGGTGCTGGCTGTTGGGTTCTTGACCGTTGCTCGGTTACCCGAACTTGTTCCGTATTATTGGAATAGATGCCATCATTATCGTAATATGAAGCCTGCTGGTAAGACCCGCAAGACGCCAATACTATGCTAAGGAGTACAACGGTTGCTGCTATATGTATTCTTCGGTGGGGTAGAGAATGTATCATCGCTGTAATTTTAATTGTTGAACAATGTAAAAATAGTTAGTTTTGCCGAACTATTTCATTTAAATATAAGGTCGCAAGTTTTGTGCCAAACTTACTGGTATGGGTAAAAATTTAACGAAAAGAGCAGAGGATTATTCCAAATGGTATAATGAACTTGTTGTAAAAGCGGATTTGGCTGAAAATTCGGGAGTTAGGGGCTGTATGGTTATTAAACCGTATGGTTATGCTATTTGGGAAAAAATGCAGGCTCAGCTGGATATTATGTTCAAGGAAACGGGACATGAGAATGCCTATTTTCCATTGTTTATACCTAAGTCCTACTTGAGCAAGGAGGCCAGTCATGTGGAAGGTTTTGCCAAGGAATGTGCGGTAGTGACCCATTATAGGCTTAAAAATGCAGAGGATGGTAGTGGTATTATAGTGGATCCCGAAGCCAAGCTGGAAGAAGAGCTTATTGTTAGGCCTACCTCCGAAACAATAATTTGGGATACCTATAGAAGATGGATACAGTCTTATCGCGATTTGCCACTTCTTATTAACCAATGGGCCAATGTGGTGCGTTGGGAGATGCGTACCCGACTCTTCTTAAGAACAGCGGAATTCTTATGGCAAGAGGGGCATACCGCACATGCCACTGAAAAGGAAGCTATTGCTGAAGCCGAACAGATGATGAACGTATATGCCGAGTTTGTAGAAAATTACATGGCAGTACCTGTTATAAAAGGTACCAAAACGGCCAGCGAGCGTTTCGCCGGGGCATTGGAGACCTACTGTATAGAGGCCCTAATGCAGGATGGTAAGGCCTTGCAGGCCGGTACATCGCATTTCTTGGGACAAAATTTTGCAAAAGCTTTTGATGTAAAGTTTGCTACCAAGGAAGGGGTGCAGGAATATGTATGGGCAACCTCTTGGGGTGTTTCCACACGTTTGATGGGGGCATTGATCATGACCCATAGCGACGATAACGGACTGGTACTACCTCCTAAATTGGCTCCGATACAAGTAGTGATAGTGCCTATTTATAAAGGTGAAGATCAATTGGATGCCATTTCAGAAAGAGTGGCTCCTCTTGTAAAGGAATTGAGATCCAAAGGAATCTCTGTGAAATATGATGATAGGGATACCCATAAGCCAGGATTTAAATTCAATGAATACGAGCTGAAAGGGGTGCCTGTTCGTTTGGCAATTGGCCAACGGGATATGGATAATGGCACTTTTGAGGTGGCAAGAAGGGATACTTTTGAAAAAGAAACGGTAAAGGCCGATGAGGTTGTGGCCAAAATTGAATTTTTGATGAAGGATATTCAGGCAAATATTCATAATAAGGCCTTGGAACATAGGAGAACACATATCACCGAGGTAAATTCCTATGAAGAATTTAAAGAAGTGTTGGAAGGTAAAGGAGGATTTATATCGGCACATTGGGATGGTACTTCGGAAACGGAAGAATTGGTGAAAGAGCAAACAAAAGCTACTATTCGCTGTATTCCTATCGATGCCAAAGAAGAGGCCGGAGTCTGTATGGTGACTGGAAAACCATCCTCGAGAAGAGTACTTTTTGCTAAGGCATATTAAAAGATTTTAAAAAATTTTATTTAGGTCTTGCGATAGTAAAAAATAATTGTATTTTTGCATCCGCAATTATGCGATTTGATGGTCCGTTCGTCTAGGGGTTAGGACGCCAGGTTTTCATCCTGGTAACAGGGGTTCGATTCCCCTACGGACTACTAAGATTATTTTGAAATTTTGGGGTATTGATTTTGATTCAACAATTAGGTCAGTACTTGCAACCAAAAAATGGTCCGTTCGTCTAGGGGTTAGGACGCCAGGTTTTCATCCTGGTAACAGGGGTTCGATTCCCCTACGGACTACACAGTATGTTTAGGGGTTTATCCCAATAAAAAAATTAATTAAATAGAAAATGGCAAATCATAAGTCAGCATTAAAGAGGATTAGAAGGAACGAAGCGGTAAGGTTACGTAATAGGTACCAGCATAAAACAACCCGTAACGCTATCAGAAGATTGCGTACAGAGGAGGATAAGAAAGCTGCTGAGACTTTGTTGCCAAGCGTAGTAAGTATGATCGATAGATTGGCTAAGCGCAATATCATCCATTCCAACAAAGCTGCAAACTTAAAGAGCAAGTTGACCAAGCAAGTAGCTGCACTATAAGTTTTATAACATACTTAGAGGAACGCCCTTCGCAAGAATGGGCGTTTTTTTGTTTTTGCTATTGGCCATAGTAATCAGAATATCTATTTAGGTTAAGATATATCATGAAATTATCAAGAAACCGTAAGGTTGCAGATATGCTTCGGAAAACCGTAGGTAATTCAACGGAATCATATTATATTCGGAATTCATTTTTGTTTAATCCGAACTTAGTGAAACTGAAAAATGATGGGAACAATACGCTTAACACAAAAACTAGGGTTTATTTTATTTGTAATTTTTATAGGTTGTAAATCACAACAGGAAAAAGTACCTCATAGTCACTCCCATGAAACTGGGCATTCCCATTCCCATTCGCATAGCCATTATCCGGAACATGATTCCATAACGGCCCATAAACTAATGTATCCATCACAGATCCCGGACAGGGTGATTGCCAATTTAACTACGGATCCAGCTAATAGTATGGCCGTGAATTGGAGAACAGATCAACAGGTGGAAGCTGGATTTGTCGAAATTGCCATAGCGACCGATGGACCGGAGTTTTTATTGAAAGACGTTAGACGAGTGGAGGCCAAGAGTGAAATTTTTCAAAATCAGAACAGAAAGGAGCCTCTTGTAAAGGCGGTATACCATTCGGCGGTAGTGAATAATCTACAGCCAAAAACTACCTATGTCTATAGGGTAGGTAACGGAAAGGAAGGCAACGATGGTTGGAGCGAATGGTTTCAATATACCACGGCCAGTGACATTTCGGGAGAACCTTTTAGCTTTATTTATTTTGGGGATGCCCAAAACAATGTGAAGTCGCTATGGTCTAGGGTAATACGAAATTCTTATAGAAAATTTCCAGAAGTTAATTTTATGTTACACGCTGGAGATCTTATCAATGACAGGGATGCCAATCTGGAATGGGGCGAATGGTTTTATGCAGGTAGCTTTATTCATGCCACGGTGCCAAGTGTTATGACACCAGGTAATCATGAATACAGGGATGGTGTATTAACCTCTTTATGGAAACCACAATTTACTTTGCCCGAAAATGGACCAATTGAGGAATTAAAAGAAACGTGTTTTACAATTGATTATCAAGACATGAAATTGATTTCCATCGATAGCGAAGGTTATGATGAAAGTTTGGAAGCCCGTTCGGCACAGATAAAATGGCTAGATTCCGTATTGCAATCAAATACTAAAAAATGGATCACCATTTTTACGCATTATCCGGTTTATTCTACCAAAGAAGGGCGAGACAATTGGGAGCTGAGGGAAGGTATAAAACCTTTGATAGATAAATATAAAGTGGATTTGGTTTTGCAGGGGCATGACCATACCTATGCCAGAGGTTATGCGGATAATGAAGGTAAAGGCTTAACAGTGTTGGATGATGCGGGTACTGTTTATGCGGTTTCAGTAAGTGGCCCTAAAATGTACGAATCCCAAGACCAGGATTGGATGGTGCGAAGGGGAGAGTATACCCAATTGTTTCAAATAATTACCGTTACCAATGATACCATTAAATATGAGGCATATACCCCTATAGGAAACCTCTATGATGCCTTCGACCTTATTAAAAAGGATGGTAAAAAACAGCTTATCAATAGAGTGCCGGACAGTCCCATCCGATTAAAAAAGGACTTTGAAGGAGAAGACAAATAGGAAGTTCTATTTACATTGTTGCCCAATTGGGTCATAATAAATGGACTTTTTATTGATACAGACCTAGATTAATTGGTAATTAATTTCATCGCTGTCTGCGATAATTTGTCGGAGTAACGCCTTTAATTTCTTTAAATTTCCTGTTGAAGTTGGCTATGGTTCCAAAACCACATTGTTCTGCTATTAGGGAAATGGAAAGGTCAGGGTTGCTATTGATAAGTTTACAGGCATTTTCAATTCTTATTTCGATCAAAAATTGAAAAAATGTTTTGTTGGTTCGTTTTTTAAAATAGCGGCAAAAGGAATTCTTGTTCATATGGGCCTTATCCGCAATTTCCTCCAAAGTAATAGGTTCGTAAAATTTTTCCATGGCATATTCAAACACATCGTTCATGCGTTTTCCCTCATCGTCCGTATATCTCTTTTTATAGACAAAGGAAGACAGGGGAGCTGTTTTTGCATTACTTATCAAACTTATTATTTTTAGAAGCGTAGCTACCCTTTCAATCTTATTCTGATGGGGTAATTTATTGAATTGTTTTGCGATTTTCCGTTTTTTGGAAAGCACCTTCAATCCGTATTCCGAACCTTTAAAAAATTGCTTGGTTTCCGCCATATCGGTCACCTCAAAAAATTGTTTTCCAAAAGAGTCTTTTTTAAAAAATAAGGAGCACATGATAGATTCATCACTTTTGTTGGAATCACTCTTAAAGACGTGGGGTACATATTCGCCAATTACTAAAATGTCGTTTTCCTTGTATTCGTTTATGGTGTCTGCTACAATAAAAGATCCAGACCCTTTTACGATAAGGCTTATTTGTATTTCCTGATGTTGGTGAAGTTGGCCGTAAAATATCCTCTCGCGATCTTCTTGGTAGATGAGCGCTTCGTTTTTTGGTTTGGGTATTTTAAATGGTAGTACTTTCAAGACTTGTTTTTGCAAATATTAGGCAAAAATATATTATTATACAGTTTTTGGGGTAATATAGTGTAATAATATGCTATTCTGGAATACTTACAGTTCTTTAAAAGCTTAAGTAAATTGAAATAGATACACTCTGAGGTAAGACAAAAAAGGGAGATTAGGTTTTTTGAATTGCTTCATTGTGACTTTTTTTTGTTGAATTATTCGTAACCACGACAGGATTACCTGTGGCGTTCCTTTGCGCTCCGTTTTGCAAATAAGAAACCCCGCAGCTATCGCCGCTAGTTCTTTGTTTTACTCCAAAACCTCAAACTGCGTTTGGCTTTTTCCTTAAAAAAAAGAACCACGCCTAAAAAGACGTGGTTTTATGCTTGTGGTGACCTCGACAGGATTACCTGTGGTTTTCCTTTGCGTTCCGTTTTGCAAATAAGAACCCCCGCAGCTAACGCCGCTAGTTCTTTGTTTTACTCCAAAACCTCAAACTACGTTTGGTTTTTTCCGCAAAAAAAAGAACCACGCCTAAAAGACGTGGTTTCTTGCTTGTTGTGACCTCGACAGGAGTACCTGCGGTTTTCCTTTGCGCTCCGTTTTGCAAATAAGAACCCCCGCAGCTATCGCCGCTAGTTCTTTGTTTTACTCCAAAACCTCAAACTACGTTTGGTTTTTTCCGCAAAAAAAAGAACCACGCCTAAAAGTCGTGGTTTCTTGCTTGTTGTGACCTCGACAGGATTCAAACCTGTAACCTTCTGAGCCGTAATCAGATGCGCTATTCAGTTGCGCCACGAGGCCATTATAAAAATTCATTTTTCCCGTTTAACGGGCTGCAAATATATTTCTTTTTAAATTTACCACAAAATTACAGCAACCAAAATAAATGGATTTAAAGAAATATGTTCGGGATATCCCGGATTTCCCGGAAGAAGGAATCTCTTTTAAAGATATAACTCCCTTGTTGCAAGACGCTAACGCCTTGGCGAGCGCGGCCGATGCCCTTTTTGAACTGATCAAAAATAAAAAGGTAGATAAAGTGGTGGGCATGGAGAGTCGTGGATTTTTCTTTGCACCCCTATTGGCAACCCGTCTTAAAGCCGGCTTTGTCCCGGTAAGAAAGCGTGGAAAATTACCGCATCAAATAATTAGTGAACCCTATGCCTTGGAATATGGTACGGATGTACTGGAAATTCACGTGGATAGTATATTGAAAGGAGAGAAAGTACTTATACATGATGATGTCCTGGCTACCGGAGGGACAGCAAAAGCGGTTTGTAAACTTATAGAAAAGTTGGGTGGAGAGGTTATACAGTGCAACTTTTTATTGGAACTTAAATTTTTAAAGGGCAGGGACAAATTATCCGGTTATGCTGTAGAGGCTCTTATACAATATTAGTCCAAGGCATTGGTGGTTACCAGGTAGCGCCAACCTATAATTGCCATTTGCATTTTTGTGGCCTTGGAAAGGTCTAGTTGTTTTTTTGAATAGGAGGGCAATACCAACTTGTTCAATTTTGCCAAAAGTTTAAAGAAAGCTTTTTTCATCCGATACAATTATTTTTTGGGTTAACTCCAAAAGTTAATGGCCTGTGTTTATAGTGCTACAAATATAGGGACTATGTGGTATAAAAGGGATATGGTTATGCAGTGGTGCTAAAAAAGCACTTTGAAATGGAGGGCATCATCGATAAAGTGCGTTATGCACCATAAGATATTCCCCAAATATTGTGAGTTTTAGAATAAAACGTATTTTTGCGCAAAATTATAGAGTAATGAGCACAAACAGAACTTTTACCATGATTAAGCCCGATGCCGTTGAGAATGGACATATCGGTGGAATTTTGGATAAAATTACTTCGGCCGGATTCAAAATCGTGGCAATGAAATATACGCAATTGAGCAGAAGGGATGCGCAGGCGTTTTATGCAATACATAAGGAGCGTCCTTTTTTTGGGGAATTGGTCGATTTTATGACCAGAGGACCTATTGTATCTGCTATCCTTGAGAAGGATAATGCGGTGGAAGATTTTCGTGCCTTGATCGGGGCAACAAACCCTGCTGATGCTGCAGAAGGGACTATAAGAAAATTGTTCGCTACATCAATAGCGGAGAATGCGGTACATGGTTCTGATAGTGATGAAAATGCTGCCATTGAGGGTGCCTTTCATTTTGCTGGAAGGGAAATCTTTTAAGGATATTATACATGTAGAACAAAAAAACCACGCCCTTGGGCGTGGTTTTTTTGTTCTATTATAAAGGAAGCTTATCTAAGAACAATTTTTGTGATTAGATCCTTGCCCAATTCCTCGTTCAATAATTTTATGATCTTGGATTTGCCCAAGCTTAACTCCTCTCTTAGTACGGATGAAGAAAGCGAAACAAAAAGGGTGTCGTTCCGTAATTCTATGGCGGTGGTATAGTTGTTAACACCATTGCCCATGAGATTTATCCAAGCTTCACGTGCATTAACGCGGTCCATTCCTTTTTGTAATTTATTTTCAGAAATAAATTCCTTTAAGGCTTCACCAAGCCGAAGGTTGTCGTTTTTTCTCTTAGCCATTTTTACTCAATATTAATGGGTTGAAATCTTTTGTAGTGGTATTTTATGTTTTCCTCACTTAGAACTGTAAAATTATTCTCCGATAGATTCACAATTTTTTCATACCATTCACTTAACTCTGTTTTATAGTTTAAGGTAAAAACACCGTCTTTCTCATAAATAGTAAACAATTCTGCATCATTGGAAGTAATGTAGGTGCCGCTTAAATTTGGCTGTACCTTTTTTCGATATCCCTTTAAGTCGTTTATTTCAATGTAGTCTATACTGGTATTCACCACATATTCCTTCTCTGAACCGTCTGGAAAAGTAACTTTTTCTATTTCCCAGTAGCCGTTCAAATAGGGTAAATCCAATTTGTCCACCTTATTTTTACAGCCAACCAGGCCAATTAAGGCAAATAAAATATAAACATATCGCATACTACAACTTAAATATTTTATAGGATTGATGTATTTTTTTTACAACTTCCTCGGTTCTGTCGGCATGGGTATCACTGAGGAATATTTGACCAAAATTTTCTTCATCTACCAAATTAATGATATGGGCTACCCGGTTTTCGTCCAATTTGTCAAAAATATCATCTAAAAGTAACAAGGGGGTAGTTCCCGCCTGTTTTTTTATAAAATAGAATTGTGCCAGTTTTAGGGCGATCAGGAATGATTTCTGCTGCCCCTGACTCCCAAATTTTTTTATAGGGTGACCATCTATGTCAAAGTTCAGGTCGTCTTTATGCGTGCCCACACTGGTGTATTGGAGGGCCCTATCCTTTTCTAGATTCCGCTCCAATAAAGTTAAGAGTTCGTCATCCAATAATTTACTATCATATGTTAAATTTACGGGTTCTTTTCCACCAGAAATGGCGAGATACTGTTCCTTGAATATAGGGATGAACTCTTCCAAGAATTCGGACCTTTTATGGAAAATTATACTTCCGTATTCCTGTAGTTGCTCATTATAGATGGCCAGGGTGGTTTTGTCAAAAGTCTGGTTAACGGCAAAATACTTTAGAAGGGAATTTCTCTGACTAAGGGTTTTGTTGTATTTGATGAGACTGTGTAGGTATTCCTTGTCAGATTGGCTAATTACGCCATCCATAAACTTGCGTCTGGTTTCACTGCCTTCAATGATGAGATCGCGGTCTGCCGGAGAAATAATGACCAAGGGTAAAAAACCAATATGGTCGGAGAATTTGTCATAAGCCTTTCCATTGCGTTTGATGATTTTTTTCATCCCTTTTTTTAGGCTGCAGAGTATCCTTTCTTCCCTGTCATTTTTTTGAAATTCCCCATCTATCACAAAAAAATCCTCGTCATGCTTTATATTTTGGGTGGCCACAGGATTAAAGTAACTTTTTCCAAAGGAAAGATGGTAAATGGCATCCAAAACATTGGTTTTGCCTACCCCGTTGTCGCCCACAAAACAATTTATTTTGGCATCGAATTCGAAATTTTCGGACGCAAAGTTTTTATAATTAATAAGTGATAATTTCTTTAGAAACATTCTGGCTTGTAAAATATTTATTTTTTAATCCTCCCGGAAACTATAAAATATCCAAAAATAACGAATAAATACCCGTTCGGTTTTGGATAAAAACTTTATTTTTGCGCGATTAATAAAATTCAAAAATGGCAACATACAAGAAAAGAGGTTTTAAACCTAAAAATAAAGAGGAGGAGATTTTGTTGGATGAGCAGGAAAGTACAACTGCAGAAGTATTTAGTTCGCTGGATGAAGGTGCTTCCAGATCGGAGGAATGGGTTTCCAGAAATCAAAATTATATTCTTGGTGTCATTGGGGTGATAGCCGTGGCCGTTTTGGGCTATTTGGCATATTTCCAGTTTGTGGAGAAGCCAAAGGAAGCAAGTGCTGCCAATGAAATGTTATATCCACAGCAATATTTTGACCAAGCTTTATCGGCTACCGCCGAAAAGGATTCCCTCTTTACCCTGGCCTTGAACGGGGCAGAAGGTAAGTATGGGTTTTTGGATATTATAGAAGAGTACAACGGTACTCCTGCTGCCAATTTAGCCAAATATTCTGCCGGCATGGCATTTCTGAACATGCAGAAGTACGATGAGGCCGTCAAGTATTTGGAAGGATTTTCTTCAGATGATATGATCTTGGGTGCCTTGGCCAAAGGAGGATTGGGAGATGCTTTCTTGCAATTGAACCAACCAGGCGATGCATTGGGGTACTACGAACAGGCCTTTGCCCATAGTGCCAACGATTTTACTACGCCAAAATTCTTATACAAAGCGGGTGTTACTGCATTGGAATTAAAAGAAAATAGCAAGGCTCTTAAATACTTCCAAAGAATAAAGGATGAGTATCCAAGCTCTGAAGAGGCTAGGACAATAGATGCTTTTATAGGTAAGGCAAAAAACAACTAGTATGGCTACGGCTAATAAAAATTTATCGGCTTACGATAAAACAACAATCCCAAATGCGAAGGATCTTCGGTTTGGGATTGTTGTTTCAGAGTGGAACGAGGCAATTACGGAAGGACTTTATGAAGGTGCAATGGAGGCACTTTTGGATTGTGGCGCCAAGGAGGAAAATATTATTCGATGGAACGTTCCAGGAAGTTTTGAGCTGCCTTTTGGGGCCAAGAAAATGATCGAAACCAAGCCGGTGGACGCGGTAATTGCTATTGGAAGCGTAATTCAGGGGGAGACTAAGCATTTCGATTTTGTTTGTAGTGCTACCGCCCAAGGAATAATGGATTTGAACGTAAGGACTAAGGTGCCTGTTATTTTTTGTGTTCTAACGGACAACAATATGCAGCAGGCTATAGATAGAAGTGGAGGTAAACATGGCAATAAAGGCGCCGAGGCGGCTATAGCGGCCATAAAGATGGCTAGTCTAGGCTAGCGCTCTTACAATTCTCTTTATTGCGCTTGTTGTTTATGACGAAAAATAGGCGTCTTTCCTATAATTGTTAACATTTTTTAGCAAGGGATTTAAGGCATGTTTTTTGTTTTTGAGTAACTTTGAAACAATAAGCATTATGGGAAAGTTTTCGAAATTACGTAAAAATAAAAAGTTCAATTATACACCTCGTTATTACGATGATAAAGGTGAGGGTAGTCCGTACAAAATAGAACATAAACTGGACAAATTCAGACCTACTATGGATGGTCGTAGCGGGCTTAAAGGCAAGTTCGGTAGGGCTATGGACGATTTAAAACGATCCGGAAGCCGAAATCAAAAAATTAGAACCCTTATAATAATTGCCATCCTGATTCTTATTTTTCTTTACATCATAGATTTCGATCTATCTATCTTTACAACTCGATAATGGCAGATATTATAAAGCTTTTGCCAGACCATGTTGCCAATCAAATTGCCGCAGGGGAAGTAGTTCAACGTCCTGCCTCGGTAGTGAAGGAGCTTATGGAAAATGCTATCGATGCTGGAGCTTCTACCATAAAATTAGTGGTAAAGGACGGTGGAAAGACACTTATTCAGGTAATTGATGATGGTGTGGGAATGAGCGTTACCGATGCCCGACTAAGTTTTGAGCGGCACGCAACATCCAAGATTCAAAAGGCGGAGGATTTGTTTCAGTTGAATACCAAAGGTTTTAGGGGAGAGGCCTTGGCCTCCATTGCTGCTATTGCCCATGTGGAAATGCAAACAAGGACAGCTGAGGATGAGGTGGCCACGCATATAAAGATTGAGGGCAGTAAGATTATATCGCAAGAAGTGACCGTGGCCCCAAAGGGGACATCCATGATGGTGAAGAATTTGTTTTTTAATATTCCTGCCAGACGAAATTTCCTAAAATCCAACAATGTGGAACTTCGTCATATTATGGATGAATTTCATAGAGTGGCCCTGGCCCATTCATCGATCAATTTCCATTTTTATAACAACGGTAGTGAATTGTTCAACCTGCCTACTTCCAACAGTAGACAGCGAATAGTGAATATTTTTGGTGCCAAGACCAACGAAAAGTTGGTTCCGGTAAACGAGGATACCCAAGTAGTACAGATTAGCGGCTATATAAGTAAGCCGGAATATGCCAAGAAGAGTAGGGGAGAGCAATTCTTTTTTGTAAACAACAGGTTTATAAAAAGCCCTTACCTGCATCACGCTATTTTGGGAGCTTTTGATGGACTTATAAAAAAGGAAAACCATCCAGGTTATTTCCTATATTTAACTGTGGACCCTGGTTCTATCGATATCAATATCCATCCCACTAAAACGGAAATTAAATTTGATGACGAGCATACCCTTTATGCCATCTTAAGGTCTACCGTGAAACATAGTTTGGGACAATTCAATGTAATCCCGTCCTTGGATTTTGAGCAGGACCAAAATCTGGAAACTCCATATAACTACAAGGATAAAACGGCAGAATTGCCCAGAATTAACGTAGATTCCAGTTTTAATCCTTTTAAGGAAAGCTCAGGAAGCGGAAACGCACCGAGGCCGAACTATCATAAGCAGAATACAAAAAGTTGGGATAGCCTCTATGTAGGTATGGAATCCAATTTAGGGAAGAATTCAGGGTTTAGTAGTGTAAGCTTTGAATCCGATACTATTACAGGTTCTATTTTTGAGAATAAAAAAGAGCTTATAGACACCGGTACCACCACTTTTCAATTAAGGAGGAAATACGTTGTGACCACGATAAAATCCGGTATGGTGGTCATAGATCAAAGTAGGGCCCATCAACGGGTGCTCTACGAAAAGTTTTTGAAGAACATCACCATCAAGGAGGCAGTTAGCCAACAATTGTTATTTCCCTTATCTTTGACATTTTCCAAATCCGATTGTGCTATTATCGAGGAAATCCAAGATAGCTTAACCACGGTAGGTTTTGTTTTTGATAATATCAGTGAAGAAGAGGTGACGGTTACAGGGGTACCCTTGTCCGTCCCCGAAAGTGAGGTAGGTATTATACTAGATCAATTGATATCGGATTATCAGCAGGATTTTGTGGTCGATGGCTTTTCGCAGACCGATATACTGGCAAAAACCTTGGCCAAATCCTTATCGGTTAAAACAGGGGAGATATTGGACAGTGATTCCCAATTGGCCTTGGTAAACGATCTGTTTGCCTGTAAGGAATCTGGGGTAAGTCCTTTTAATAAGCCAATATACGTCACCATTACCGAGGACGATATTGATAAAAAATTTATATAAATGGGTAGGATTACGGACGCAGTAAAGCATTTGATAATTATAAATGTGTTGTTTTTTGTGGCAACTCAATTATATGGCGATCAAATGTACCAATGGTTTTCCCTTTGGTTTCCGAAAAATGAAAATTTTGGATTTTGGCAGGTTATATCCCATATGTTTATGCATGGTGGGTTTATGCATATTTTGTTCAATATGTATGCGTTATGGGCCTTTGGTTCCCCGCTGGAACGCATGTGGGGAAGAAATAAATTTTTCTTCTTTTATTTCTCGGCCGGAATTGGGGCCGCCCTGATCCATACAGGCGTAAATTACTATTACTTTAATCAGGGGATGGATGCATTGATAAATGCTGGAATTCCAAGAGAACAGATAATGGAAATTATTACTGGCGGCAAATACAGTCCCAGCTGGTACGATGTGGCCTCCAAGAGTACCATAGATAATTTTTTGGGTGCCTTTAATACTCCTGCAGTAGGTGCCTCCGGTGCCATATACGGTGTTTTGGTGGCCTTTGGCATGTCTTACCCCAACAGTGAACTTTTCTTAATGTTTATTCCAGTGCCCGTAAAGGCCAAGTACTTTATCCCGGTACTAATTGGACTTGATCTGTTCTCAGGGGTAACGGGCTATTCAATTTTTGGTAATGGAATAGCGCATTTTGCCCATGTGGGCGGGGCGCTGTTCGGGTTCATTATGATGTGGTATTGGAAAAAAAATCAGTTTAACAACAATCGCTGGGACAGATAATGGGCAATCAGAACATAAGATATTATTACAATAGATTAAATATTGCGGAAAGGCTTATAGTCATTAATGTAGCGATATTTATTCTAAGTGGCCTGCTAAAGATATTGTTTGGTATTTCAGGAGGCAGTATTATTGGTTGGTTTGAACTACCAAAGGACTTTTTTCATTTTCTTACCCAGCCATGGTCTATTGTTACTTACTCCTTTTTCCATTCCGGGTTCGGCCATATCTTTTGGAACATGTTTATGCTGTATTTTGCAGGAAGGATTTTTTTGAACCTTTTTGATAATCGCAGGTTTCTCAATGTGTATTTTTTAGGGGTAATTCTTGGTGGGATGATATTCTTATTGAGCTATAATATATTCCCTGCCCTATTAGGCATAAATACATCCTTGATCGGTGCCTCGGCGGGGGTTACGGCAGTATTGATATTTGTTTGTTCCTATTTACCCAATCAGGAGGTGCGGATTATATTTTTTAATGTAAAACTTTGGCATATTGGGGTCTTTGTAGTGCTATTGGATCTTATTCAAATATCAATGGGTGGTAATGTAGGAGGCCGTTTGGCCCATTTGGGGGGTGCCGGATTAGGATATTTTTATGCACGCCAGCTTATTAATGGCAACGATATTGGTAGTGGTTTTGCGAAGTTATTGGACGCCATTGCCAATTTGTTTAAGCGTAGTGAACGAAAAGCGCCCCTAAAAACGGTTTATAGGAAAGAGAACCGTGGAAGTGCAAGTACGGAGAATTATGATAAAGAAAGTCGGCAGCGTAAAATAGACGCCATTTTGGATAAGATTAGCAAGTCTGGTTATGAAAGCCTTTCCAAGGCTGAAAAGGATTTTTTATTTAAGGCGGGAAAAGAATAGAGCGTGAAGAACCTTAATTTTATTGATAAATTTCTATTTTTCATAAATGCGATCTTTGCACTTCTATTGTTTATTTCTTGTTTTGTGCCACAAATTTCAGTGACACATTTTGCTTATTTTTCCATTCTTAGCCTTATGGTACCTGTTCTGGTACTTTTCAATTTACTTTTTTTGACCTACTGGCTGTCTAAAAGAAAGAGACAATTATTGCTATCCGCCTTTGTATTGGTACTTGGTTATTTCAGTTTGGGGAATTTTTTCAGGTTTCAATTGGCCGAAGAGGAGATCAAGGAAAAGGATCTGAGTATTATGAGCTACAATGTTAGGGGGTTCAATAAGTACGATTTGCTCAATGATCCTTCGGCCGAAGGGCGTATCATGGATTTTATTTCCTCGGAAGACCCTGATATATTGTGTATTCAGGAGTTTAGCCGAATCAAGGATAGGCAGCTTAAGAAGATGTATCCCTTTAAATATATTACGGGTTATAAATCAAGTGAAAGGAGATCCATTCAAGCCATTTATTCTAAATTCGATATAATCAACAGTGGATCTTTGGATTTTCCCGATAGTGGAAATAATGCCATTTTTGCCGATATCGTTGTCAATAAGGACACCTTTAGGCTGTATAACCTTCATCTGGAGTCGCATAGAGTCTCTCCCAGCGTAAGTCGATTATCAAATGAGCCCAAGGGCAGGTTGTTGAAAAGATTGAGCAAATCCTTTGCTAAACAGGGAGAGCAGGCGCAATTGGTAGAGAAACATATGGAAGACACGCCCTTAAGGAAAATTGTATGTGGAGATTTTAACAATACCCAATTTTCCAATGTATATAAAGTGATCAAAGGGGATATGAATGATTCCTTTACCGAGCAGGGAACAGGTTATGGCCGGACCTTTAATTTTAGATATTATCCGGTTAGAATAGATTTTATTTTGGCCGATGAAGCTTTTGAAATTACGGCCCATAAAAATTTCGACATAAAATTATCGGATCATTTCCCGGTAATGGCATCGATTAAAATGGACTCCAATTAGTTTGTTTTTTGAATAAGGTGATTCCCAACATTTTAACCCTAAGTTTCCTTTCTGGTATTGGGGCTTGCCATTGATCCGGACGTCAATCAATAACCCATTAAAATACTTTCTTGGCAGTTTGTGCCTCAGAGGTAACCCCAGGAGGTAATTCTATTATTTTAAAATTTTTAAACTGGATTTCTGCACCTTCAGACTCTAGGCATAAGTATCCTTTTTTGATGGATGACTTGCTTATGCCATTGACAAATTTTCCATTTACAGAGAGTTTTATGGTTCCATCCACACATACCACTTTGTAACTGTTCCATTCTCCCTTGCCGAGTGCCCTATTTTCAATGGATTTACTTCTAGTACCCCTAGGGTTGTCCGGGAGGGTATTTACCCCGCCCACCCCAAAAAGTTCGCCGTGCACGTATGCTATTGGGGGCTTTACACCATCACGAATATTTTGGTTTACCCAATCCAGTTCCAGCATTTGTACTTCCACGCCTCCAGGTAAGCGATCTTTTTCGCCCGGTATGGCATCGCTCCATACAAATACCCCCGAATTACCGCCTGCTTCCATATGGCGCCACTCTACTAGCATAATAAAGTTCTCAAATTGTTTTTCGGAGCGCATAACGCCTATGGGAAGACCAGAGCAAACTAGGATATCCTTTTCTTTTCGCCATGTTTCCGGATCTGTATTTACATTGATCCATTTAATGGGTTTCTCCTTGCCCTTATCGTTGTTGGCCAATTGTTCCAAAGTAATTTCGGTACCAAAGCTTAATGGTTTGCTCTGGGCCAGGGTATTAAGACATGTTCCCAAGGAACATAACAGAAAAAGGTTTGTAAATATCTTCATTTGTACGCGTGTATGGGTTATGAATGGATGTATGTCCATGACTTAAGATGCTAATTTGATGGGTTGTAGCATCTTGATTAGGTCTGTGTAAATTATATAAATTTGGTCTTACCGGGAACTGCTACAGGTTGTGTGGGCCATTTTAAATCCCAATGATATTCATCCACTTTGGGACCTAGGCTTTCTTGGGAATTAAAGGCCTGTTCCCAACTTATGGTTTGACCGGTATAGCCAACCATGCGCGCCCATATGGCCAACATGGTACTAGTGGCCATCCATTCGCCATTGTTGATCGGGTTTCCATTTCTGATGGAAGCAAAAAGTTCATCATGCTCTGTCTGGAACATATTGTTTCTTTCACCTTCATAGGTCCATTTGTTCTTTCCCGTTATTTCATATCTACGACCAATATGTACTATGGCACTTCCCTCACTGCCAAAAACTTCAACACTATTTTTGTGCGAAGTATCGCTTTGTTGCCTAGTAAAATGATACCCTTTAGCACCGTTTTCGTATTCAAACTCCACGGCAAAGTGATCGAATATATTGCCGTATTTTTTGTCTACCCTAACCTGTCGGCCACCGGTGCCAGTGGCACTTATGGGCATTTTGTCTCCCATTACCCACGACATCATATCCAAACTGTGAACGGCCTGTTCCACAACAAAATCGCCAGACAACCAATTGTAATAATACCAGTTGCGCATATTGTAGGTCATATCGGTCCAATCTGGTTGGCGTTCCTTGTACCAAGCTTCCCCTCCATGACGGAAAGTGGTAACGGTTCTGATATCTCCAACGGCTCCATCCAAAACACGACCATATATGGCCCTATTGGGATAGTCATACCTAAAACAGAATCCAGATACCAAGGAGAGGTTTTTTTCTTTGGCTATTTTTGCTGCAGCCAGCACTTTGTGCACTCCGGGAGCATCTACTGCCACTGGTTTTTCACAGAAAACATGCTTTCCGGCATTTACTGCAGCGGTAAGATGGTCTGGCCTAAAAGCCGGAGGTGTCGTTAATAAGACTACATCCACACCAGATTCAATTACCTTTAGATAGGCATCGAAACCAATGAACTTGTTTTTGTTTTCTACCTTTATTTTGTCGCCGGCGATCTTTAAAAGCGCGGAATATGCTTCCTCCAGTCTATCTTCAAAAACATCGCCCATGGCATATAGGATTACATTGGGATCGGCTTCCAGGGCTTGGGCGGCAGCCCCGGTGCCCCGTCCTCCACAACCTATAAGGCCCACCTTTAGGGGGGAGTCCTTATATGCAGGTGTTGCACCAAAGGAAATAGCAGGATAGGTCAGCGACCCACCAATAATAGCTATACCCGACTTTTTTATAAAATCCCTTCTTCCTGGGGTAGGTGAATGATTAGATGTATGGTCTTTCATTTTATAGTTGTCAATTAGATTTACCGTTAATAAATATAATACACAAAATAGCAATAATTTTTTTAAGTCCTTAAAAAGGACTTTCCCTAGATTTTTTAAATGACCAGTTGGATGTTATTGAAAAGCTAATATAAGGATGGTCCTAGAGTTAATTAGCGATAAATGGTATAGGTGTCTTGTTTAACGTAAAATACCGGGAATGGGAGGGTAAATGGGCAGAAACAACTTTACATTAAATAACAGTCTACCGTGTCTGCCAAGATGTGTATTAGAAAGGCGATTCCGAAAATTCTGGTTTTTGTAAAAAATAGCAATAGGAAATAGCCGCCTATGGCCCAATATTTATGTAAGGGATGAAAGTTTATGCTACAACGATTTGGGTCAAAAATAGGATCTGCCCATAGATGATCCAAATCCAAAATAATTCCTGCCAAGAGGATCAAGATTATTTTTAGTCGGTGTTCTTTAAAAAAAACTAGACCAATAATAATTGGAAGAATAAAATGAATGCCATAATGCATACAAAACCTAAGCATTTGTTAGGTTTATGTTTAAGTTTTTTAGATAGTTCAAGGTGTTGGTGCCTTCATTGAACAAAAGGTCTAAAATACTTAGATTGGGAATAAAATCGTTTCTGTCCTCGAATACCTGTACATACTCCGGCTGTTGAAATTGAAAATTTGCTTTGGAATTTATTAATATCCTTCCATCAATTTTGTCGGTAACATCAACCTCAAAGACTTCAGTCCTGTCCTGGGGCATTTTAATTTGCAGACATTCACATACGGTCTCGATAGTTTTCAAATTAAAATCCATTAAGGAATGGAAGTTATTGTGGTACAATGGTGCAATGTCATCTTCATAGAATTCAAAGAAGGGAGAGGTTCTATAAGCAGTTTCCAAGGTTCGCCAATGTTGTCTTTGCCAAGGGTAATCATTGTCAATTTTCATATCACTATAACGTTGTTTTCCCTTTCTGTTCCCAACATGTTTTATGGGAATATTGAGCATGTGCTTTCCTAGATCCGTGCAGATATAGCACCTATTGCGATAGGTCTGTTTTTGAAAATTGTCCATTACTTCCCAACAAATGTCATTTTGGACAATAGCGGCAAAATTGGCGATATTGGGAAAATAACCTGGATGAAGCAAAAGAGTCATGGTTCCTAGAATTGATCAATGTAAAAATTGCTTAATGTATCAATGGGGTATATGAAAAGTTCTTATGGAACAATTGGCACATTTAATTATTGATGAATTACTTTTTAAGCATCCACTTTTTTCTTTTTCCTAAAGAAATCAAATATGAACCAGGCGGCCAACAAGATCAAGAAATACTTAAAGTAGGAGGTAGGCTCGCCATCTCCGTTTACAGTGGTAAATACCCTGTCCCATCTTACCTTCCAATTACTTATGCCTTCGTTGATGCCATCAATGCTCATCCATATAAAAATGGGCGTCCCCACTATATGGTCTTCAGGAACATAACCCCAGAATCTACTGTCTTCGGATCTATGTCTGTTATCGCCCATCATCCAATAGTAATTCTGTTCAAAAGTGTAGGTATTGGAAACTTCGCCATTAATGAGGATTTGATTTCCGTTTACCTTAATGTCATTTCCTTCATATTCCTTAATGATCTTTTCATAAATGGGAAGTATATCAACGTTAAGGGGAACCGTATTCCCTTTTTCTGGAATGTAGATCGTGCCCATATTGTCTACAGTGCCTGCATATGCTGGATTTTGTGGAAATACGGAAGTATCGGCATTTGTATAGGAAAATTTGTTGATAGAGGTAATTCCATCCTTACCAGTATAATTTTTGGCTTCCTCTTCGGTTAGATTAAAGAGTGCCATATTCTTCATGTCCTCGGACTTTAAATAGTCCTTTACCTTTTGGTTGCCCACATTGCCTGCGTAATAGGTGTAGGACGAATCGGATTTTATTTGTTCCAGATTCATGGCCTGTATTACTTCGGTAGCGCGTTCCTGTTGGAGGGAGCTGTTGGGAACACGTATTACATTCCCCGAAAGGTTCTCCCTTCCCAAAAGTTCTATAGCCGCATTGGAAAATTGTCCGTCTACGGTAACGGTATGAAGAAATTCTGGCTTTGCCCTATAAGGTAGAACGGTTTTTTCGCCATTAATATATACATAGCCATCTTTAATGGTCAAGGAATCTCCCGGTACCCCCACACAACGTTTTACATAGTTGGATTTTTTGTCGATGGGTTTGCGCACCCCTTGCTGTTTTTTAAAGAACTGGTAAACGGTATCTGCGGGCCAACTAAATACCACAATATCGTTTCTTTTTACCTTTTTAAACCCGGGAAGTCTTAAGTATGGCAGTTGTAATTTATTCCATATGGAAGTTTTATAAGTGGCAGGGTCCACATCCGCAATATAGGATCTAGTTTTAAATATCGGCAGGGTATCGTGTACCATGGGGGCTGCCACGGTGGTCATTGGTATCCTTGCCCCGTAATGAAATTTACTTACGAAAAGGAAATCGCCCACCAACAGGGTTTTTTCCAAGGAACTGGTAGGGATAACAAAGGGTTGAATTAAATAAGTGTGGACCAAAGTAGCGGCCACAATGGCAAATACAATGGAACTGACCCATTCTCCGAGAGCAGTTTTGGGATGGATGTCCCTGTTTTCAATGTATTTTACGTCCTCAAAATAGTTTACGTAGTAGATATATAGTCCAAGGGTCAATAAGGCCAACCAGGTATCCAGTAAACTGTTTTTTCCAAAACTTCTTAGGGTTTCTACCCAGACCACAGGAAACATCAACAAATTAATGATTGGAATAAAAAGCAGGATAACCCACCATTTAGGCCTATTGATAATCTGCATTAGAATAATGGCATTATAAACAGGGATTGCCGCTTCCCAAGCTTTACGTCCTGCTTTTACATATAATTTCCAGGTGCCTAAAAAATGAATCACCTGAATAATTAAAATAAAAATAATCCACTGTGTGCCGTTCATATCGGTAATTGTTATTTAAGGATTAATGGTTTAAAAGAGCCTATCAAACCTTAAGTCATTTTATATTGTACTTTGTTACGTTGTTTAACTAAGGTTTAACACGTCTTTCATGGTGAAAACGCCTGATTTTCCAACGATCCACTCCGCCGCAATCACTGCCCCCAGCGCAAAACCTTCCCTGTTATGGGCGGTATGTTTAATTTCAATGCTGTCCACTTCGCTTTCATAAGTAACGGTATGGGTCCCTGGGGTATCGCCAATTCGCTTGGCTGTGATAGGGATTTCCCTGTCCCCGGCACTATCCAATTTCCATTTTGTATAATTGGTATTGTCAATTACACCTTCGGCCAAAGTAATGGCGGTTCCGCTAGGGGCATCCAATTTTTGGGTGTGGTGTATTTCTTCCATGACAACGCCGTATTGATCTTGAGGGGCCATTAATTTTGCCAAATAGGAATTCAGCTCAAAAAAAAGGTTGACGCCCAAACTAAAGTTGGAAGCGTAAATGAAGGCTCCGTTATTTTTTTTGCACAAGGCTACTGCCTTTTGGTAATCCTGAAGCCATCCGGTTGTTCCGGAAATTATGGGAACATTGTGTTCCAAACAGTTCTTAATGTTTCCATAAGCAGCGTTGGGCATACTAAAATCGATGGCAACATCAATTTCGGAAAAATTTATATCCGTAGCGTCCAAATCAATTTTAGCTACAATATTATGGTTTCTTTTTAGGGCGATCTTTTCAATCATTTTACCCATTTTACCATATCCGAACAAGGCAATATTCATAAATTAAAACTTAATGGTTAATGCCATACCATAAACTGGTTTGGCGGTAATAGCGTCCATGTCCAAAAATGGTTTAAAATCCATACTAAGGTCATCATCCACGTTAAATTGCTTTAAATGCGAATCCACATTGGCATCCACAATATTCAGGGCGTACATTCCTATGGTGACTAAAAGCCATAAATCCCTGTCCTCTTGATATCTTTCCTGTGCGCTTTCCAAGGCAGAATCAGAAAAGTCAGGATCTGCCCCTGGGGCATTGGGTGTGCCCAGATCATAAAATTCATCATCGGTAAAACCGGCCAATCTTCGTTTGTAGGCGGTTCTAAAACGGTCATAGAGGTCGTCATTATAGATGTAGCCATATATTCCACCGCCTATAATGGCATAGACTATGGGAACCTTCCAATAACGTTTATTGTATATTTGTCCAAGGCCGGGAAATACCGCAGAATAAAAGGCTGACTTACTGGGAGCCAAGGGGTTGATGGCTTTTTTTTTCACTTTTAGGGTGTCCACCACTTTAACTCC
This sequence comes from Arenibacter palladensis, assembly GCF_900129275.1. Classification (GTDB taxonomy): domain Bacteria; phylum Bacteroidota; class Bacteroidia; order Flavobacteriales; family Flavobacteriaceae; genus Arenibacter; species Arenibacter palladensis. The sequence goes on from NZ_FQUX01000004.1 coordinate 97,807, forward strand.
CTCCTTGTTAAGAGTGGTTTTTATGGAATCTGATGCTTGGGTATTCTTTTCTTCCTCCTGCGCTAGTCCAAAGGTGATAACAAGAAAATATATAGCCAGTGATACAAGATATTTACTCACCCGTAATCAATTTTTTTAATCGATTGAATTCTTCCTTGGAGTGAAAGGGGATGGTAATTTTTCCTTTACCTTTTTCTGAGGCTTTAATATCTACTTTTACGGATAAATATTCTGAGAAGGCGCCAAGATTTTTACTGATAAAATCCGGATTTATAGCTGCTTTCTTTGGCTCTTTTCCTGATGGGACCGCAACCGGAGCTCCATTAGTGTTGCCTTCCTGATAATCCTTTACCGCTTTTTCCGTATCCCTTACCGAAAGATTTTCGCCTACAATTTTTTCGTAAAGTGCAATCTGGTCCTGTTTTTTTTCCACATTTACCAATGCCCTTCCGTGGCCCATGCTTACAAAACCGTCACGTATACCGGTTTGTATAATGGGGTCCAATCGCAGTAAACGCAAATAGTTGGTAATGGTTGAGCGCTTTTTGCCTACCCGTTCGCTCATTTTTTCCTGCGTCAATTGAATCTCATCGATCAACCTTTGGTAGGATAGGGCAATTTCAATGGGATCTAAATCTTGCCGTTGAATATTTTCAACCAGTGCCATTTCCAGGGATTCCTGGTCGTTTGCAATACGGATATAGGCTGGTATGGTCTCCAGGCCAATTAATTTGGATGCCCTGTACCTGCGTTCTCCTGAAACTAATTGATATTTGTTAAAATCTAGCTTTCTTACGGTTATTGGCTGTATTACTCCCAATTCTTTGATGGAAGAGGCCAATTCCTGCAATGCTTCATCATTAAAATTGGAACGGGGCTGAAATGGATTCACATCTATGGAATCCATATCCAATTCCACAATATTGCCCACAACTTTATCGGCATTCTTGTCTGTGGCCGACTGAATATCGTTTTCCGGGTCTTTTAATAGGGCCGATAATCCGCGGCCCAACGCTTGTTTTTTTATCGCTTTCGCCATTATGCTGTCTCCTTGTTTTTCACAACTACTTCATTCGCCAAATTTAAATAATTGGCAGCTCCTTTACTACTGGCATCATATTTAATAATGCTTTCACCATAACTGGGGGCTTCGCTCAACCTTACATTTCTTTGAATGATGGTGTCGAACACCATTTCGGAAAAGTGTTTTTTTACCTCTTCCACTACTTGGTTGGATAGTCTTAGCCTGGAATCGTACATGGTAAGCACCATTCCTTCAATATCCAATTCGGGATTGTGTATTTTTTGGACACTTTTTATGGTGTTCAATAATTTGCCCAATCCTTCCAATGCAAAATATTCGCATTGAATGGGTATCATAACAGAATCTGCCGCAGTAAGGGCATTTAATGTTAAAAGTCCAAGGGAAGGTGCACAATCTATAAGGATATAGTCGTATTTGTCCTTAAGGCCACGAATGGCGTTCTTCATCATATATTCCCTATCGTCCTTGTCTACCAATTCGATTTCGATGGCTACAAGATCAATGTGTGCCGGGATAAGATCTACATTTGGGGAGGAGGTCTTAATGATGGTTTCTTCGGCGGTTTTGGTATGTTCCAATAGTTGGTAGGTTCCCAATTCAATACTGTCTACATCCAAACCTAGTCCGGAAGTTGCATTAGCTTGGGGGTCAGCATCTATTAGTAATACTTTTTTTTCCAATACACCCAAAGAGGCGGCTAAATTTACCGAAGTAGTAGTTTTTCCTACACCACCCTTTTGATTAGCAATAGCAATTATTTTGCCCATTATCATAGTAAGTTAGGGGGTAAAAATACGATTATTTAAGTTGTTATAAAATGTATTTTGTTAACACTGGGTGAATAACTATAGTCTTTAGCGTTAAAGTACGTTAAAGTTGTATGGGATTTGTTCTCAGCCTATTAGAGGTTTATTATTTTTTTGCGAATCACTTATACACAACTTATTAATGGAACCACATTATGAAAAGCTTCGGCCGCCATGTAGGAAAGCTGTAGCGGCAAGTCCCAAAAAGTAGGGCTAATTGGTTAAGTGCCATAGCCCTTGGGCTCATTTCCAAATTGTGATTTAAGATGCAATATGAAGTTTTAAACTAATATGTCCGTTTAGGAACCACGGACATTATGAGCTTAGGATTTTCAAAATTTCGATGGCCGTATCGCTTATTTTTGTGCCGGGCCCAAATATAGCTGCTGCTCCTGCTTCGTATAAAAAATTATAGTCCTGCTTAGGTATAACCCCGCCCACAATAACCATAATATCGTCTCGCCCATAAGCTTTTAATTCCTGCAGTACCTGAGGTACCAAAGTCTTATGTCCTCCTGCTAGGGAGGAGATCCCCAGGACATGGACGTCGTTTTCAACGGCTTGTTTTGCCGCTTCGGCAGGGGTTTGGAAGAGGGGGCCAATATCTACGTCAAAACCCAGATCGGCATAGCCCGTAGCCACAACTTTAGCACCACGATCGTGACCGTCCTGCCCCATTTTGGCAATCATTATTCTAGGTCTACGACCTTCCTGTTCGGCAAAACTGTCGGCCATTTGCCTGGCTACGCCAAAACTGTCATCTCCTTTTATTTCCTTTGAATACACCCCGGTAATCGAATTTATAATTGCCCTATGTCTCCCGAAGGCATTTTCCAACGCTGAGCTGATCTCGCCCAACGTAGCTCTTGCCCTGGCAGCCTTAATAGCTAAAGCTAAGAAATTTTCTTCTTCTATGGCATTTGGGTTGGCAGTTTTGGAGGAATTGGGATGCATTCTTTCTTTTGCAACTTTGGTAAGTGCCAAAAGTGATTGTTGTACTTCTTGTTCATTTCTATTGGCCTTGACCATTTCTAAACGTGCCAATTGCTGTTTTCTGACCTCGGCATTGTCCACTTCCAGTATTTGAAGGTCATCATCTGTTTTGGACTGGTATTTATTAATTCCAACAATGATATCCCTGCCACTATCTATACGGGCTTGTTTTTTAGCGGCAGCCTCCTCTATCCTCAATTTTGGAATTCCAGCATCGATGGCCTTGGTCATATCCCCCAATTCTTCCACTTCATTTATCAGAACCCATGCCTTTTGCACAATTTCCTCAGTCAACTTTTCCACATAATAACTGCCGGCCCAAGGGTCTACGGTTTTTGTGATTTCGGTCTCCTTTTGTAAATATAATTGGGTGTTTCTGGCAATACGCGCAGAAAAATCCGTTGGCAGGGCTATGGCCTCATCCAAGGCATTGGTATGTAAGCTTTGTGTGCCGCCAAAAACTGCTGCGGCCGCCTCTATGGTCGTTCTGGTGATATTGTTGAAAGGATCCTGTTCGGTTAGGCTCCATCCGCTGGTTTGGCAATGGGTCCGTAGGGTAAGCGACTTCTCATTTTTTGGGTTAAATTGCTTTACCAATTTGGCCCAGAGCATTCTGCCGGCCCTCATTTTGGCAATTTCCATAAAATGATTCATTCCAATGCCCCAAAAAAAGGATAATCTTGGAGCAAAATCATCAATATTCAATCCGGCTTTTAAGCCTGTTCTTATATATTCCAGTCCATCGGCCAAGGTATAGGCCAATTCAATATCGGCAGTGGCACCGGCTTCGTGCATGTGATAGCCGGATATGCTTATGCTATTGAATTGGGGCATAAACTTGCTGGAATATTTAAAAATATCGGCAACGATCTGCATGGATGGGGCAGGAGGGTAGATGTAGGTGTTCCTTACCATAAATTCCTTAAGAATATCGTTCTGTATGGTTCCGGAGAGATTTTTTGGTAAAACACCTTGTTCCTCCGCTGCAACGATATAGAATGCCATTATGGGCAACACTGCTCCGTTCATGGTCATGGAAACCGACATCTCATCCAAAGGAATATCCTGGAACAGAATTTTCATATCCTCTACAGAATCAATGGCTACACCAGCTTTGCCAACATCGCCCACCACCCGGGGATGATCGCTGTCATATCCTCTATGGGTTGGTAGATCAAAAGCTACTGATAGCCCTTTTTGTCCCGCCTTGAGATTTCTTCTATAAAATGCGTTGCTTTCCTCTGCTGTAGAGAATCCCGCATACTGCCTTATAGTCCAAGGTCTGGTAACGTACATAGTGGAATAGGGGCCACGAAGAAATGGCGGTATACCAGCAGCGAAATTTAAATGTTCCAAATCCTCGGCATCTTCCTTGGTATAATTTTTTTTCAGGAGTATTCCTTCCGCGGTCTCGTATGGCACAACGGAATCCTGATCCGGAATGCTCTTTTCCGGAACGGACTTCAGTTGAATGTGTTGAAGATTTTTTCTTGCCATGTTTTGTTCGTCTTGTCCTAATCTTTACCTATTCGTTTGGAATTAATATTGCTTTTTGAAAACGGTAGCGGGAAGCTTTTATTCCGTTTTTAATCGCTCCTGTTCCCATTCTTCGGACAATCTTTTTTCTAATATTGGTTCTATCAAGGTTTTGCGGGTATTGGTTTTTACAAAGGGGTATAATTCCAGTTCATCCTTCATTTTATCCAATCTGGAGGCATATTTATTGGTACCTACGAGGATTTTATCGCGCCTGTTAAAACTTTCCTGTTCTTTGGTGGCGCTTTCCTTTATTTTTTTCTGAATGAGATGTTCCTTTAATTGGACAAGAAATCCACCACCTGCTTCAATTTGTTTAAATAATTCCAATGCTTTGGATGAGAGTTGATGGGTTATTGTTTCAATATAATAGGCCCCATCGGCCGCATTGTTCACCTTGTCAAAATAACTTTCATTTTTTAGGATCAAAAGTTGATTTCTGGCCATTCGCTCCCCAAATTCATTGTCCTTATGGTATATGGCGTCATAGGGTGTGTTTAACACCGTGTCTGCTTCCCCAAGAATGGCCGACATACATTCCGTTGCCGTGCGAAGCATATTGGTGTTGTAATCGTACAAGGTTTTATTTCTCAAAGTGGGGGTAGCCATAATATGACAATACTCCAAAGCCCCATATTCATTGGCTAAGGTTGCGAACAAAATACGTAGGGACCTCAACTTGGCTATTTCAAAGAAATAGTTGCTTCCAACAGGGACCTTAAAGGTTATCACTGCGCTTTTTAGCTTGTCTTTATGGTGGTCATTTAAGTGGTTCAAATATTCATTGGCATGTGACAGGGCATAGGCCAATTGCTGCACCATATTAGCTCCTGCATTTCCATAAAGCGCCACATCAACCCCCAAGGTTTGGTCGTGATTTAAATTTAGAATTTCCCCAAGTATTTTGTGGTCCTGATCCAGCTTGTAGTGCCAGTTTCCATTTCTGGCCAGATGCCCAATAATATCAATGTTGGTAAAGATTTTTTTATGATGGTTTTCCGTGGCTGCCAAAAGCGATTTTACAAAGGCAAAAGATAGAAATTGAAGATTGAAATGGATATATGTTTTACCGAGGTCAATTTCATCAAGCAGTTCAGTAATATTTATTTCTGGGGAAGGAATGGTAAAATAAATACTTTCAGCCCCCCTGGTAATGGCATCCAAGGCTTTTTTGTTGGCCATTTTGGCGTTCCCGGCGTATATGCCTTGTGCTATGTTCCAACCATTTCCTTTTGGTAATTCGGATAGCTCAAGCGACTTTAGGTCTTCGGAGTTGTAAAAGGGTTTTACCTTAATGCCTTCGGGAGATTCCCATACCAATTTCTTGTTGTAATCCTCACCCTGCAATTCATACTGGATCTTTTGCTTCCAAGCTTTGGAAGAAATCTCGTGAAAATCGCTAAAGAGTTCGGATTTACTCATCATCCTTGGTTTTTACACTATCCTCATATTCAATTAAATAAATTTCCTCATTTTTCTTTTTTAGATAGTATTGTTCCCTGGCAAATTTTTCCAACTCTTCAGGGTCCGATAGCTTTTCTATAATTTTTTTATCCTTGGCTATCTCTTCATGCAGAAATTCTTTCTGCTTTTCCAGATTGTTTATTTGTTTTTTAAGCTCCCAATGTATGAGAAGGGAGTTGGTGTCAAAAAAAACCATCCAGACTACAAAAACCGTCAGTACCAGTACATACATATTGGTAACCATCCCAAACCATTTTTTCTTTCTTATCCCTTTTATTCCCATTGGTGACTAACTTAACTTTTCATTGATTATGGTCCTTACAATGTCGATCGCTACAGTATTGTACTTATTGTTCGGAATTATAATGTCCGCATATTCCTTTGTGGGTTCAATAAACTGATTGTGCATAGGCTTTAGCGTATTTTGATAACGCGTTAAAACTTCGTCCAAATCCCTTCCACGTTCGGTGATGTCCCTTTTTAAACGCCTTATCAATCGTTCGTCCGAATCTGCATGTACAAAGATCTTAATGTCGAACATTTCCCTGATCTGGGGATTTGTCATGATGAGGATACCCTCTACGATCATCACCTTTCTTGGATGGGTTAGAATGGTATCGTTGGTACGGTTGTGTTTAACAAAAGAGTAAACGGGTTGATGAATTGGAACACCTCTCTTTAAATCCTGTAGATGGTTTCCCAACAATTCAAAATCTATGGCACGGGGATGGTCAAAATTAACCTGTGTACGCTCTTCATAGGTTAAATGGGAAAGATCGCAATAATAGGAATCTTGGGAAATAACCCCTACTTCCTCATACGGCAATTCATTAATAATTTGATTTACAACCGTAGTTTTTCCACAACCTGTTCCACCGGCAATCCCAATAACCAACATGTATTTCTAATTTGTTCCAAAAATAACAATTTGCAAGCAAACCGTAATGATTAAATTAGATGCCTTGCCCATATAAGCGTAAACTTTTTATCCGCCTTCAACGTAAGTACAAGAAGGGTTGGTGATATCTATGTTTATTCGACGGCCTATTGAATTTAATTTTTCCCATTCTGTAATTAATTTAACAGTTAAAAATCAGATTATGATAAAATTAGCGTTATATTCTTTAGGTGTAATTTTTTTATTGAAGTTTAAAAATTAACAGATATCCAACACAAATATGGAATATATTTGATCGTTTTATGGGTAGTTCTTTTTTATAGTGATTCGTATTATTTTTCTTTTTAAACAGTATTTTATTATTCATTTATGACGGGTAGAACTCAATTTCAATTCAAAGCACGCCTAGTGGTAATGTTGGGTGTCATTTTTTGCTGTGGTTTGGCATACTCTCAAAAAGATTTGCCCATAAATATAGACGATTCTAAAGTAAAGCCACTTCCCAGTTTGGTAAATAGCGACTTACAGAAAAGCTTGGAAAAGGAGCTCATGTCCAATCCCAACTGGAAGTCATTAATGAACAACAACAAGATGGCTGTTGGAATAGTGGACCTGTCCAATCCCGAAAATGCAAAATATGCCAGTATAAATGGGGATTATATGATGTATGCCGCCAGTTTACCAAAAATAGCGGTGCTATTATCCTCCATGGATGCTATAGAAAAAGGGGAATTAAAGGAAACTCCGGAAATAAAGAAGGATATGCGATCTATGATTAGCAAATCCAACAACGAAGCAACTACCCGAATGATAGATCGTTTGGGTTATGATAAAATACAGTCCGTTATGACCGATCCAAAATATATGTTCTATGACGAAAGTCGGGGCGGTGGATTATGGGTTGGTAAAAGATACGGAAGTGGTGGGGATACCAATAGGGAACCCTTAAAGAATTTGTCCCATGCTGCCACAGTAAACCAAGTATGTAGGTATTATTATCTATTGGCCAATGGAAAATTGGTGAATAAGGGCAGGTCCAAACAAATGTTGGATATTATGGGAGACCCTGAATTACATCATAAATTTGTGAATACCTTGGACAATATTGCTCCCGATGCCAGATTGTATAGAAAGTCCGGCTCTTGGAGAACCTTTCATTCCGATTCTATTTTGGTTTGGGGAAATAATCCCAATCGCCGTTATATTTTGGTCGCTTTGATAGATGATGCTGGAGGTGAGCAAATTATTAGGGACTTGGTGAGGCCTGTAGAAAAGGTGTTGAAGGCAGAGCGTATACATTTTGCCGTTAACTAGGTTCCTTTAGTATATTTCCTTTTGTTTATTCGTATAATGTTTGCCAATGAATTAATTTTGGCCCTGATCTTCTATGGATTGGTTTTGGATAGGAGTGCTGTTGGATATTACTAAAACGCATGAAAATTGAACTACCTTATTTCATTTATTAAAACGTTTCAAACCTATATTCTAAAGGCGTTTGATTTAAAAGAGGAGGAACTGACCAAAACACTTCTACTTCAATTAAATATTTTCCTCATTATTACGGTTTTATTGATAGTAAAACCTACTATAAATTCACTATTTCTTTCTGAACTTTCTTCGGATGCACTTCCGTTGGGCTATGTTTTAACTGCTATAATGGCGGTGTTGGGCTCGTTTTTTTACGACAGGGCCTTGGAAAAGTATCCTTTGAATATTATTGTGGATCGCACCTTGATCGGGTCCGTTATTTCATTGGTAATATTTGGAGTGGCCTTAAATTTCGATCTCGGCTATGGATTTGCATTGTACATACCATATGTTTGGGTGGCTATTTTTGGATTGTTGACCGCTTCCCAGTTTTGGGTAATGGCAAATCTGGTCTATAATGTTAGGGAAGCCAAGCGTGTATTTGGGTTTATTGGCGCCGGTGCTATTGGCGGAGGAATATTTGGGGGGTATTTAACCTCTTTGTTGACCAATATTCTTAACACCGAAGACCTGTTGTTTGTAGCTGGTACCCTTTTAATGTGCTGTTTGCCCATTACCCGTTATATCTGGAAAAACGAAGTACTGAAACTCAACCCTTTTCAAGTTTCCAGCCGTTCCAATCCGAAGGCAGAGTCCCCTTTTAGGCTTATCAAGCAATCCAAATTACTTAGCTTAATTGCGGTAGTCATCGGAATAAGTGTTTTGGTCGCCAAATTGGTAGATTATCAGTACAGTGATTATGCTTCCAGGTTTATTAAGGATCAGGATGAATTAACATCCTTCTTTGGCTTTTGGTTTTCTACCTTGAGCGTTATTTCACTACTGATACAGTTGTTCCTCACCAAACGTATTGTAGGAACCTTTGGTGTAGGTAAATCCCTGCTTTGGTTGCCTTCGGGCATATTGTTGGGGTCTTTTCTTTTGTTGATCGTGCCGCAGCTTTGGGTAGTGGTGTTTATCAAAATTGTGGACGGAAGTTTAAAGCAGTCCGTTAACAAGGCAGCCACGGAATTACTTTCCATACCCATTCCAATAGAGATTAAAAAGAAGACCAAGACATTTACAGATGTGGTAGTAGATAGTATAGCTACAGGGATGGCGGGCTTTATTCTGATCTTTTTTATTAATGGTCTGGATATTTCATCTACCTACATTAGTATCATTATTATAGGGCTAATTTTAATCTGGTTGTACTTTATATATCATTTAAGGAACGAGTATATAATTTCTTTCAAGAGCTTGTTGGAATATAATCCTGCAAGAAAAGAGAAGGCTGCCAAATCTGAAATAAAGGTTACCTCCATTATAGAAACGGTAATACGGGTGTTTGAAACCGGGAACGAGAATCAGATATTGCATATGTTGCATAAAACATTGGAAGTAAAGGATGAACGTTTCTTTTATGCGATTAAGGCCTTGTTGAACAATCCGTCTGCCAAGGTAAGGGCTTTGGCCATTGAAAACCTTTATTTTTTGAATACGGAAAATTTATGTCCTGCTGTGGAACCCATGATCTATGATAAGGATCAACAAGTGACCACTTCTGCGTTTCGGTATTTATTGAAGCGCTATCAACAAAACCCTGTGGAGCTTTTGGACAAGTATTTGTCGGTAGAGGACAATACCATTGCCAATGCCACCTTGGTCGGCCTGTCTATGGAATTGCGAAATAATAGGGTAATGCAGGATCGATTTGGTTTGGAACAAAGAATAGAAAATACCCTTGCCCAATTAGAGCAAACCAGTATAGAGCTGGAAAGGACGAATAAGATTCTGGCCATTCTTGAAACCATAGGGAATGCCAAGGTTGAAAGATTCTACCCTGTCATCAAGACACATCTATATTCCGATAATGTTCCAATTGCTAATACCGCTATCTTGGCGGCATCAAAAACGTTGGACAAACAGTTTATAGACCTAATCGTTTCCAGATTATCTGGTAAGGATACCAGAAAATCGGCAATGGAGGCCCTCTACTTTTACGGGGAGCCCATCATTGATATTTTGTTTGAGGGTTTAAAAACGGATAGCATTGATCCGGACGATAGCGCCTACGTGGTCATGGTTATTGGTAAGTTCGATTCACAAAAGGCCATCAATATCTTGATGAAACTTACCGATGACATGGAACATACGGTGAAAATTGAAGCTATTGAAGCCTTAAAACACCTTAAGTGGAAATATCCCCACCTTAAAATTAGGGATCAGTTTATTGTGGATAAGATCTTGGACGAGTGTCACCTGTACCAAAGTACCCTGTCCGTAATCCATACCCAAATAGTACTACAGTATAAAAAGAACCCGGAAAAACTGGAGACCAAGGAGGAAAATGAAGCCAGAAATGGCCTTATACATTTATTGGAATTGAGGCTGGACAGGCAATTGAAACGAATTTTTCAATTTTTGGGGGTAAAATACCCGCCCCAGGATGTGGATCCCATCTTAAATGCCATACTTAAAGGTCAGGAAGAACAACGTATACATGCCATTGAATTTTTGGACAATATTCTGGACATACAACTCAAAAAGGAATTGATTCCTGTTGCCGAAAGCATTATACAAGTTGGTGTAATTTCCGAAGAAAATTTAAAAAATCTAAACGTAAAGGTGCTTAGTGAATCCGAAAGTTATTTGGCCTTATTGAAACGTAAGGATATTAAGTTGAAACTGGCGGTACTTTACTTGATTGAAAAAACCAGAGACCCCAAATTTACACCCCTTTTGGAAATGGTTTTGGAGGATTCCAACGGGAAGGCCAGAAAAAAGGCGGCCGAAATCTTGAGTAGTTTTAAAAGGATTAGCGCTTAATAATCTTGTCGATGCTACTGGCCAATGTCATGTGGTCCGTTGCTGAATTCTTTCGCAGTACGTTGGTCATAAGTACCACCATATACCTGCAATTGTCCGGATGTTCTACAATGGCTACAGAATTCATGAAATTGGTAACATTGCCCATATATTTTCCACAGGCCTCTCCTGTGCTTCTATCACATTTATATAAACTCCCGGATTTGAAATATACCGCGGCAGGCTTCAGGGCAGGGGATTGTGCGTACCTTATCCTTCGGTCCGTCATATACATAAGGCGTTTCATTTCCAAGCTGGATTCCTCGTCTACCACCTTGCCCTGTTCCAACTGGATCAAGAATTTCATCAACCCTAAGGGAGACCCTATACTTCCGCCTTTATCTCCTACATAGCGGTTGGGACCCGAGGTGAAAAAGCTTCCCAAACGCCATTCGTCACTTGTAATTCCTAGTTCCCGTAAAGGTAGGTTTACCACGTCATTGGCCAAATCTGTCAATTCCTTTTTTGGGGTTGTGGTGAAGTAGGTATCCGCTTCTTCCTGTGTTAGGGTTGGATACGACTCCCCGAAGGCGGCCATCAATAAGGCTTCCCTCCATACAATGCTTGCCGCACCGTTATTGCTAACGGAAAGCATATGATCTGCCCATTCAAACAAGGTAAAAACATCACTTGCTATTACCTGTCTTTTCAGAAGTTTGTTCGTTTCCAAATTAAAAATGGGCACAGTGTGCGTATCTGTCAATCCCCAAACGCCCGATTTCACGGATTTGGAACGTAAAAGGTCCAAACGTTTTTCAAAGGAATCCGGATATATTTTTTGTAATTGGGTAAACAAAGCTACCATTACGGCCAGTTTACCAACACTTCCCGGTTGATATCCGGCAGTTTCGTTTCGCTTGGCATATCTAACACTGTCAATATCCGAAATATCCAATACGGTGATGGAATAACTCTTGTCCAATCCCCTGAAGAGCGCATTGATGTCTTTTTGGAATTGCTCATCCACGCTAAGGAATGCGGCAGTGCTGTCCTCTTTTTTAGATATTAGGTTAAGCTCAATGTCCATGTAGGACTTTTGGGCCCCTGGAGGAATAACAGTGGTAGATTTTAGCTCCCCACTTTTAACGAGCTCCAGATACTTCAACCGTTTGATCCCAGTATGCAAATACCCATCAATGGGGTAATAGCTCATGGTGGTAAAGGCCGAACATATCACTAATAAAACAATATATTTAATATTCTTTTTCATCTTATATTTTTTTAGAAAGGGGAATGCTTTTGTCCAAATCGATTTTTGGCGTAATAGATTCCAGATAATTGGAACTTAAGGCTTTTTTATTCTCTACAAAAGGGCGAATTTGAAACAGCCACAACTTATTGTTTTGGAATCCCAATTCCACATCATAGGCCCCTTCATACTCCGATTTGGTTTCGGTAGCCATAGTTTCACGAATTGTTTTGGCAAATGCCCTTATTTCATCAATGTTTTTTTGGTTTAGGATGAAATTCTCAAAGGTGGACATTCTTTTTACTGTTCCCCCAGCAGCCGGAAGTCGATTGTGGTACATTTCCCTGGCGGGTGCCAAAAGTTGGGTTCCTCCAGTCCCCTTGACCAAGTAGGTTTCTGCCGACTGACCATCCACAGCACCACCGGCTCCCCTACTAAAGGCAATGGTAAGGTCATCCGGATTGCCGGAACTTATCCCCTTGGTGATCAATACCCCCGAATAATCCACATCCACGCTGGGGATTACCAAAATGGAAGGGAATACATTTTCAGGATTTAGAAGGTATTTTTGGCGCCATTTAAAACTGCGTTCAGAATAAGGGGAAGCCCATACATCCTTAATTCCCGATATAATTTTTTCCTTGGCAGCAACATTGAATATTGTAAGGTTCAATCCGGCCCCTGTAAAATTCTTTAAATCTTCCATGTTGGTGTCACTTCTTAGAAAAACCGGGATTTCGCCAATTTCTTTTCCCAATACTTCCTTAAACCCCTCTTCCAGTTGGGCAATGAATTCGGCCTTCATTGGAATTTTTTTTATGGCCTCCCTTAGGATTTCCAGTTGCCTAAGCTGATAGTTTTCTACCTCGCCTTCCGCAATGCCTTGGGAACGCATGGTCTCGGCCTCTTTGAAGGTGGAGTTTAAAAAATCCCAATAGCTGCCCTGCTGGCCGGGCATGGGTTGATCCATATGGTCCCTAAAGATTCCGAAGGGAATTACCAGACCTTCGACCACCATTTCCGGGAACATTTTTTTTAACTGTCCCAAATTGGCCGCTTTTGGACCGCAAAGTTTACCGGAATCCTCAGCGTCTACTGACCTAAGGTTAAGTATGGCATTTTCGTCCAATCGTATATTCTCTATGGGTACTTCAATTCTTTCCTCTTTGCGCTCTACCTTAGTAAATAAACTGCGTTCTTCCTCGGACATGTCTATTTCCGGCTTCATAATAACGTTGCCCTTGTTAGACACTGCATAAAACACCTTTTCCCCATTAAATTTTTGAAGACTTTTAAGATTTTCATCGCTCAGTGCGGCATTGGGGATGCCCATATTTCGTGCCAATAATTGAACGTGAGACACCATATTCCCTTCGGATACCGTAGCAATTCCGGCAACTGGCTTAAGATCTGATGGTGGACGTTGAAAAATATAGATTTTATCGGAAGTTACCTCAATGTCATCAGGAGAACCCCCTACCACTACCAATTCCCCTAGGGCATATCCTGGATTTAGGCCTCGTAGGCTACTTTGATTTTCAATGTCCATCACCTTATTGGTCAGAGAGGATTCTTGGGCAATAATATCGCCCAATTCTCCTACGGTTTGACCCAAGTAAAGGGCAATGGAACCTCTGATTTTATCATCAATGAATCCGTAAGCCTTAGGTTCAAATGCCGTGTAAATATCCACAATTTCCTGATAATTGGCCTTTACCATGGAAGAGCTCCATTCCACTTCCCTACGTGCATTTTCCAATATGGTGGTAAGCTGTCCTAGAGACATGCTTCCACTGTTGGTTCCCTTTAGGGATAGGTCCAATTCTTCCCATTCCGCCAGTTCTATATAACCGGCGCCGGCATTAGCCATACCCAAATAGCAGACTTTGTCCAATAAACCATTTAGATCCTCCGGTTGCCATTGGGGAGAATTTTTAAATATTACTTCTTCCAATTTTAGGGAGGCGTCCAATAACTGAAGCCGTGCGGCCGCACTTACTTCTCTTGGAATGGCCTGCCTTATCTCTAATAGCAATTCTGCAGTAGCGGGTATGAGCACAGCTGCATTTGCTTCCCCACTATAGTTGGTCGTAAAGTTTTTTATGGCAACCCCAATAGGGCTATCCTGAACAAGAGCTGTATTTTTTTGTATTTGCGCAATATCAACCGGTTTGTAGAAATTGGCCATGGTAGACACCAGGGCATCTATTTTTACTTTTACCTCGTTGTTCAGTTTGTTACTGTGTTTGGACTTAAAATCCTTTACTTTATTTATATCCCCGGCATCGGGCTGACTATGGATTTTAACCCTTAAGTCCATAAATTCCGGGACCATGTCCGAAATTACCTTTGAATCGCTCCTTATTTTTTGGGATAGATTGTCGTCACCGTTATGGGGTATATCCTTTAAGGACTGGCGAATAAGATAAAAATTTTGAACTACATTTTGAGTATCGGATAATAACCATTTATAAAAATCCACCCCCCATGCCTCTTCGTCCTCTGCCTGTATGGCACCGCGATAGAACTGCCCTTTTTCTAGGATCCAGCCATTATCAACAGTTCTTAAATATTTGTCCAATTGATACTGTTTAAGGCGGGAATGGTTGTTTTCTGCGTCCCAAAATTCCTCCTTGGAAGTGTAGGCCAAAATTTGTCCCAAATAAATGTGGTTGCTCTTTCCTAAATCGATAATAGAATTTTTATAGGTAGCGTGCTGTACTCCAGGACCTATATTATCTGGACATGGGTCTTTGGGTTGGCGAATGCTTCCATCTGTACAGAACCAGCGGATTTCTTTATATGGTCCACGGATATCTTTTTTGTAAGAGTTGATCAAATCCTTTATTTCCTGATTGCCCAATTTTTGTCCGGGACTTATTAATGGAAAGCAGAATAGTAGGATATATATAAATATATGTTTTTTCATAGCGTTGTAATGGCAGTATAAAGTGTAATCAAATGTAATACCAATTTTAATGCAAAAATATATTTGAGCTTAGTTTCGATTCCTTAATTAAAAAAACTATAACATACAGGCGGGAAATGGTAAATGATGAGGTATATAGCCTGTATGGCCATAGAATGTAAGTAATTGAGGGAAGATTTACAAATTGATTTTTTTTGGCGGTTACCAACCCCAAGCAGTCACTTAGAGTCGATGGTCTATTACAATAACTGGTTTTCTGCTCATTTTGGGAAATCGCAGGTCCTGAAGGGTTTTAAAATCGTGGAATTCAATTTTGGGGAGCACCCTCAGTTTTGCCCTAAAGTGATCCTTGATGGTCTGTAATAAATCATTTGTAGGATTGGAGGTAGCTATTTTAATACATATTTCATCGGTTCCAATGTCATTATGGTCTATTTCGATTACAAAGGCGTCTATTTCGTTAAAATAGTTGAGTACGTTGTACATGGCCGGTGGATATAAGGTAGTTCCCTTATATTTTATCATTTGTTTCTTCCTGCCAATAACAGGCCCTAAGCGAGGCGTATTTCTTCCACAGGAACATTTGGAGGTGTGTGCCTGGACAATATCGCCGGTTTTAAATCTCAGCAAAGGCATACCTTCAACTCCCAAGGTGGTAATGGTAAGCTCACCCGGCATTCCTTCTTCCACTTGCTTTTCTTCGTCGTCCAAAATTTCGATGATGATCAATTCCGGGTGATGGTGGCCGCCTTGCATTACGGAACATTCGGTAAAGGCCGTACTCATTTCCGTGGAGGCATAAGTGGAGTAGAGGGGAATGTTCCAATCTTTCTTAATTTTGGCCGCAAGGGTGTTTAATGAAAAATCTTCATTCCGTAGTGATTCCCCTATACAAATAGCCCCTTTTATCCCGGCCTTATTGGGGTCTATGCCGTGCTGATGGGCGTATTCTATGAGCTTCAACAAAAATGAAGGAACCACGATAAGGTAGGTGGGCTTAAACTTAAGGATGGAATCCCATTGAAGTTCGGGAATTCCGGCGCCTACCCTTATAATTCCAGCACCTAGCTCCCTTGCTCCCAAAAAATAGGCCAATCCGGCCATAAATCGTCGGTCTATAGTTGTTGTTAATTGTAAAATATCGTCTGCCGTAACGCCGGCGCAGTCAAAGGAGATGGCCTCGTTGTAAGCCAAACGATTAAGGTCGTTGTCTGTCAGGGCAAAGGTAACAGGTTCGCCCAGGGTGCCGGAGGTAGTTACATAATCTATAATCTTGCGCCTATCCACGCATAGGAAATCATCGTTATATTGTTGTAGATCCTCTTTAGAGGTAGTAGGGAGTTTGCCAAGGTCTGCCAAGGTCTTTATATCGCTGGCCTGTAAATTATGTTCCTTAAAAATTCTTTTATAATAGGCAGAGTTTTGGGTAATATAGTTGATAAGTTCCCTTAAACGCTGTTCTTGTAACTGTTGAATTGCCTCTGCCGATGCTTTTTCGATTTCAGGGATCATTATTTTAATTTACGTTTTAGTCTTCGAATATACGAATGTACCGCAGCTTTCTCTGGAACTGTAGTAATTTCTTTTGTGTTAGCTTCCATAAAGTTGTTTAATGCCGCTCTATAATATTTTCTATTGTAGTTGTAGAGGCCTAGCCAATAATGCGTTTCCCAAAATTGGGGATTCAATCTTTTAAATTCCTCAAGAAATTGGGGAGTCAAGTGTTTGTTGTCTGCAACGGCTTGTTTAATTTGGTCAATTTCAACACGGTACTTTTCATAGTTTTGGTAGGCTTGTGTATACAGAAAATTATCCTTTTCAATATTTTTATTAGGGATGGAAAGCGTTGATCCTATTCTGCTATTTAAACTGTCCTTAAAAATTTTGTTTAGGTCATAGGCCACAAATTCCCCTAATTGGTACGGATTGGAGGACACCCATACCAATCGCTGCTCTGGCTTAAATACAATGCCATGATGTGCCAATAGTTGGTTTAACGCCTTTTCATTGCCATAGCCAATGTTGTTGTCCTTAAGTCCTTCCTTGTTTCTCAGGATGTCTACGGCAATTGTTGGGGTTATTTTTTTATGGTCTCCCAATAGTTCTTCCATGCGTTCATATCTGTATTGGGTATGGCCTTCAAATATGTGTTTCTGATTATTTTTGTCCTTTGCATAGGCATCGCTCTGAAAGTGGTTGGAGCAGATCAATTGAGTGGAATTGGGAACTTCATATACGCCAAAATTGTGCGGGGAGACTTCGATTATCATGGCCTTTTTATCCCTGGCACTACCCACGAGAATGGATTCTGATACAAAAACCTGTCGTTTTTTTGCGATGGATATAGCCTCCTCCAAAGTAGCTGCATATTGTAAAATTTCCCTGGTAAGAATACTGATAGGTGTTTTGGCAACCAAGGGAATTTTAGATTTTCCGGCATTGATGGTAACTGTTAGTCCATGTTCGTTCATTCCAGAGACCACTCCCGTCATGCCGGCCCAGGTAACGGACATAAATTTGTGGCCTTCTGTAGGGTCCAGGAAGGAAATTATTTTGTTTTTGGCAAAATCATCCCCTGCGTAAAAGTCAAAATTGCGACCAAGGATCAGACTTCCATCCTCAGATTTATCGCCCCAGACGGCAAAGGAAGAACAGCCAACAAGGGCCAAATCCTGAAGGGCATGCCCTATATCATGGGCGCCATGAAGGTATAGTACCCTGGAATAGGGATCTGCTATGTCATTAAAGTTTTGGGATGCATATTGGGAAAGTCCCCAAATTTCGGCTTTAATTTCCTCGGGAATGTTCTTATACATTTTTCTATTGTACCAAGCCAAGAATTTTCTAAGGAAATATCTTTTTGTTTTGGAAGGGACCAATTCTTCAACCTTGGATAAAAATATTGCCTCTTGTTCTTGAAACAGGTCTTCCGTCAGGGCTCCAGTTATTAATCCCCTTTGCAATGGATCTCCAGATACATAAAGTTCCCACAGACCTTGTTTGTTTTTGGTCAGGGAGTTATTGGAATAAACATAGGAAGAATCCGAGGTTTTTGTTATTTCCGGAATTTGAGGGTTGTAGTTGCTTAAATTGGGCCTATCCTTTAGTGATTTTGAAACTCCACAAGAACCAAAAAACCCAAGTATAATAGCAATACATACAATCCATCTTATCCGGTACATCCTAATTGTTTAATTTATTCCTTTCCAAACCTGTTATTGGTTTTTACCAGCATCCTGTTCTCCTTGAAATCTACCCATTTCTGACCCCAAATTTTCCTCATAGTATTCTCAAATGGTCTCATAAAAAAAAGATTTCCAAACATTTTGGACAACAATACAGGATGTTTTGGCAAGGCCCTTAAGGTAATGGAAAATCCGCCATCCAGATATTTAATATAGTGCCAGTAACCACTGGGCATATAAAGGGCGTCCCCATGTTTCATCTCCACATATAACCCTTCTGCCTTTTTTAGGGCAGGATAGCGATCAAAATCAGGAGCATCCATATTTATGGATTCCAAATTATGGACAGCAAAAGGAACCTTGTACAGGTATTTCGTCTGCTCGGGCGGAAACAAAAGCACACTTTTGTGTCCGTGAAAATGGAAATGAAGCAGGTCTGACAAGTCCATGTCATAATGGGGGAGCACCACGGAACCTTCACCCCCAAAAAACATAACTGGCAGGCGTTTAAAAAATTTCAATCCAATATCCGGGTAACGTATATCCTTAATCAGTTCTGGCATTTTATCCAGGATATTATAGAAAAAAATACGAAGGTCGGTTGGTTTGGTTTTAAGGATTTCCAGATAGTCGTACAACTTCATTTCCGCTACCGGGGCAGCGGAGTTTTGTTTCCCTTTGGTAGGTTCGTTGTTGTACAGGGGAACGACTTGGTCGCCCGCCTTTTTCTGAATGTAATCTATATTCCATTTCTTGCGTGCAGGCCAATCCGAGGTGAGGTTTTCAATTAAAACAGGGCGTTGGGTTTTGTAATACTGATTAATAAAATCCTCTTTGCTAATAGAACTGACCCTTGTTATAGGAATGGTTTTAATCTGTCCCATATTAAACTTCTTGAGCTTTATTGACTTCCAAAATTTTTTCCAATAAATAATCCTTTCCCACTAACTCGGAACAGGTAATAATTGCTCCAATGGTTACACCTAAGATTCCGTGCATGTTTAAACTTTGGCCGGTAAATAGAAGGTTTTTAATTTTTGTTCTGGGGGAAACAAAGGAGTGTAGTGGATTGTTTACGTCTTTTACGTAACCGTACATAGATCCATTATGGGATCCTATATAATCCCTGTAGGACAATGGGGTGGACGCATATACGGTTTGAATGCAATCTCTTAGGTTGGGGAATTTTTTTTCCAATTCCGCAATAAAAATTTCTGTTTTATAAGCCTTGAACTCTTCATATGTTTGTCCTCTATCATTTTTGGATGCAACTGTATTAAAAGTGTTCTGCCAGTACTTAACCTCATCAAAATTCATATAGGTCATAGCTATTAAACTATCTCCCCATCCATCATCCTTTTTATTAATACCCATAGAGACCATATACCCCTCTGGCCAACTTTCCTGAGTATAATTCTGTGCATCCCAAACACGATCTCCATATTTAAAATGATAAAAATTCTTATTGTGATATTTAAAGGATTTGGGTTTTAGGACAATGTATACGCTAAAGGCCGAAATAACACTTTCAATGTTGTTTATTCTGTTGGTGTAGGATTTTCTAAAATTTTCCTCACCGACCATTTTTAAAGTAAGCTTGGGTTCTATATTCGAAATAAAAATATCACCCTTTATTTGCTTTCCATTTTTTATTTCCACCGAAGTGATTTCCCCATTTTCGACATTAAATTTGGAAACTTCATGATGTTTGAAGGTGTCGCCCCCAAATTTCTTTAATTGTCTAATAAGAACTTTGGTAATCTGACTTCCCCCATTAACACATCTGTAGGCGCTTTCTATATAGGAATTTACGGAAAGTGCATGTACATAAAAAGGGGAACGTTCCCCGTCACCTGCATATAGGAAATTTGTCCCCGCAAACACGGCTTGTAATTTCTTATTGTTGGTAAGAGAGTTGATATAGGTTTTGGCATTCAGTTTAAAAACGTCGTCTTGTCCATAGGAAGGATTGCCCTTGTTCAAATTGTATAAGGGAAACTTGGAACAAGTTTCCCTTAATTTTTTACTGTATGTTTTTATTGCCTTTTCCTCCTCTGGAAATTGGCTCAGGAGACTTTTCTCAAACCGCTCATAACCTTGGGCGTGCTTGTATTCCTTTGGGTCCCCTTCAAACGTGACTACATCAAAACCGTCTTCATCCAATTTTTTAAGCTTCAACTGGTCCATGATGCCCAAATACTTAAAATATTGGTTCAGGTTTTGGCCTTCGGAGAGTCCGCCAATATAGTGTACCCCTGTATCAAAGATGGTTTTGTCCCGGACAAAGGTTTGTAGGTTGCCTCCAAATTGATTGTTTTTTTCCAAGACACAGACACTATAACCTTCTTTGGCCATTATCAGGGCAGATACCAATCCCCCTAATCCGCTTCCAACAATTACAATGTCGTAATGTTCTTTCATAAATGGTATTCTTTACAAATTTCAAAACCAATTTTCAAAATTGGCTTTTGGCAGGTCTTACTCCCTTTAATAATTAAAATTGCTTCCTAATTCAATGCGAGGGTTTTAGACTCCTCCGAAATAGGCTTATTCTAGGCCCTAGTTTTTTCTAAGATAATAAGATTTTCATTTTCAAAGACATTTTTAAAACCAGTGGACAATATAATTCTTTCCAACAATTTTGCTCCGTCCTTTACCAAAATCAGTAGCCTAATATTATTTTTTATTGTTGGTGCCAGGCTATCCAAGTCCTGTATTTCCAAATCAATGATCATTATATCCGCAGGCATTGCCATAGCCTCATCAATGGTTTCAGATAAGGTTAACTTGGCTATTTGCTGGGAAATAAAACTGTTTTTTACAATCGGCCTTATTTCTTCATCTGCCAAGTAGGTGAAAATTTTACGATCTACGGCATTTAAAGATAATAGAAAATCCAGTTGCCCGAAATCTTTTGAAAGATGAATTATGGAATCGGAAGATCCAATGCGCTTTGAGATCTGGGCGTAAATTTTGGAATTGTTTTTTAAATCTTTTTTTACCGTACGGTAGATGATATCTCCTTTGTATCGATAATCCTCGAGAATTGTTCTGAGGAAATAAGTATCGCCTTCCACCTCATTTCTCAATGCCTGAAATTCAGATCTGAAATGGGCTGCGATTTTTTTATTGCGCTCTCTGTAGTTTTTACCGAAGCCTTGGTCTTCTGGGGAAATCCTGTCCAAGATCTTGACGGTTATGCTGCCATTTTTTATTACAAAACTTCCTTTGGGAAGCACTTCCGAATTTCCGTGTATCAATACAGGAACTATATCCATACTAAACTTTTCTGCCAAATAAAAGGCCCCTTTATGGAATCGTCTTATTTTGTTGGTCCGGGATCTTGTGCCTTCCGGAAAAGCCATTAATGAGTACCCTTGGGCAACCTTGTTTCTTAAATGTTCAAGGCCATTATCTATTCCTTCGGACACTGGATAAAATCCGGCCAGTTGTACGGCCTTGCCGAATATTGGGGATTTATACACCCAGTCGTTTACCAAATAAATAATCTTTGGATGTAGCATGCCGACCGCCAAAATATCTAAAAAAGAGGTGTGGTTTGCTATGATAATGGCAGGTTTGTTAAAATCCTCCCCGGATTGATTGATTATTTTTTTACTTACAAAGGGATTGGTATAGAGTACCGATTTCATAAATTTTGAAATGGTCCTATGAAACCATTTCATTTTAACTTTTTTACTAAATGGCAGTATTCTCATAAAGGTGACACTCCAAATGGACAAGAGTAGACCACCCGAACCATAATAACCAAATGAAAGGACGGAATGGACAAGTAATCGAAAGCTAATGGGGCGTTTCGCCTTACTCCCAATAAAGAGTAAAAATAATAATGGCTGTATGGCAAATGCTACAAAAACAGCTGATAGGATACCTATAAGCGATACAAGGCTAATGGAATGCAAGGCGGGGTGTTTTGCAAAAATAAGAACGCCAATTCCCAAAACCGTAGTAATGGCCGAAAGCAGAATGGAGGTTCTATGGGTGCTCAGAACTTCTTCTCCCTTACCGTATTCCTTGAGCAGTCCCGTTGTTATGAATATGCTATAATCTATACCCAATCCAAAGATAAAGGTGGAGATGATGATATTAAAGATGTTGAATTCTATATGGAACATGCCCATAATACCAATGGTGAGCCACCAGGTCAATAGAATAGGGATACTGGTCACCAAAACCAGGGAAAAACTCCTAAAGAAAAAGAACAGGATCAGGACTACTATACCAAGGGAGTAACCAATTAGTTTGTTGAAATCGTTTTTGAGATTGCCTAAAAACATTTCATTCATTTCCTGTCTATCGATGACCAATGTTGTGGGGTAAGCTCTAAAAATTTCTTTTACTTTTTCTCCATTATCCTCCTTTAATTTGATCAATGAGGTTACCGTGGTAAAATTATTGTCGGTAACCATGTAGTCATCAACGGGCAAGGCTGCGGCACTACTGTAATCCATAATATTCAAAAGCCTAAAATCTTTGTTGAGAAACGAATAGAATTTGTCAAAGGAATTGGGCTTGAATCCTAATTCAGTGCCGCTTTCCACAAGATTATTTTTTGTATTTTCAATGATATCCTTGTTCCAAAACTCCTTCCAAAGTTCAATTTTTTCTTGCTGCTTTTCTTTGGATAGGACTAGGTTGCCTATAGAGCTAAAACTAAGTATTTCCCCATTATTTCTTAGGCTGTCCAGGGCATAGGATATGGTATTGTTGGTTTGGAGGACCTTTTCGCTATCGTCCCCATAGACGGCCAAATAGATGGACTTGGAAGTTAAATTGGTAAGTGCATCCAATCTTTCCCTAGCCTGTACCAAGGCTGTAGGCTCATAGTTGAGCTTGGCAATATCCTTATTGAAGATTACCTTGTCGTGAAAAAAAATACTGGCAATCAAAAGACCTACTAGGATTGCAATGCTCCATCTGTTCTTGTGCAGGTTATAGGAGGCTATCTTATCCAAGAGGGTGTATTTTACCTTAAGATTATTGGTATTCCTATAAACATGTGGTATAAACAGAAGGGCAAAAATACAGGAACCAATGACGCTCACGGCGGCAAAAATACCAAGGTCCTGTAGGGCTTGCGAGTCTAGGAACAGAAGACACAAAAAGGCCAGGGCAGTGGTAATACTGCTCATGATAACGGGCTGGGCCACATCTGAGTAGAGGGTCTTTACGGAGGGGTTATTTCTTATTTGGGTAAGAATATGTAAGGAATAATCCAAGGTAACCCCTAGCAGCACAGAGCCTATCCCCAAGGAAATGGCAGAAATTTTCCCTCTAGTCAAATACAGTATGGCAACGGATAGAATAGCGCCAAAAAGGGTAGGGGTGAAAAGAATAATGGGAATAGTTAATTTTCTATAAAATAGGATAAGGATCCCCATTAATATGGATAAGGCAATGGTGACTGTAAGGCGTATATCCTTCTTAATTTGTTGTGCGTTGGCCACGGCTATTAGGGTGGCCCCGTAATATTCACTTTTTACCCTGTCCTTGTACAACTGGTCCAACTGATTCTGGGTCTCATAAAGCTCCGTCACAAATTTGGTGTTTTCAACGGTTTCACTGGAAGGGTGGGAAGGGGTGATAAATAGTAAAATGTTTTGAAGGTCCTTGCTTAGGAGAAAACCATCCTTAAGGGTAAACTGTTCCCCTATGCCCAAGCGACTTAATTTTTTTAGGGCAATGAAAGAAATGCCTAGGGGGTCTTTAAGTATCATTTCCTTGGCAACTATGCCAGAGGGGGAAATTAATGTTCTATAGTTTTTTTGTGTTATTTTGGCAATACTGTCCTTGTCGAGTTTTTTGGAAATGGTATTGTAGTCTTCCCTATCCAGCAGTAGAGGAGCATTATCATAGACAAACCCCAGGGTGTTTCCTAGATCTGAGTCATCTATTTTGCCCTGGATTTTTTTTATATGTGAAGACGATTTTTTAGATATACTATCCAGAAAATTATTTGCGTACTTTGTTAGTTCTTCAATGGGTACCCCTGGTTGTCGCACAATATTGACGATGATCTTATCTGAAAAATTTACCGATTTTAATACTTTTTGAACTTCTTCTGTCTTGCTATTGCTGGGTATAAGCTTGGTAATGTCTTCCTCGAATTCAATTTTGAAAGCAAAAAATATAAGGATTAAAAAAAGGGCCAGGAGCCCAATGCCGGACAGTAGTCTTTTCTTGGCCACATATTCATAAAACCTATATAAAAAACTACCCATTTTTAAGTGCAATATTTTTTCTATCAAAAATATTCAAAATAATATAACCGCATATTCCCGCGGCAAAAGCTCCTATAACGGAAAGGGTTATGCTGCCAATTATATAGGATTTTAAATGCTTAATTACTTCAAAATTGGCCCCTGCCTCCTCAAAGGTAAAATTAAACTCTGTACCCAAGACCCAGTGGCCTATTTTAAGGCTGATAAACAGCACAAAAGGGATAAAAGGAGGGAAGCTGACATTGGAAAAAGCGAAGGCAATGGTCTTGTTTAGTTTGAACAAGACGGCTAAGAATATAACTGTCAAGGTCTGGAAACCCCATAATGGTGATAGGCCTATAAGCACTCCCAGTGCAATGGACAGCGCCTTTTTTTCATGGGAATCGTTACTGCCAAGAAAGTCTTCATGGAAAAATCTTTTAACCCCTTTTTTTTTTATTTTGCGGATTAAGTCTCGTGGAAAAATATATAATAGGGTCAGAATTACCAAGTAGGTATTTAAAAGGCTGATTCTTGAAAAATCGGTGAAGGGTCTAAAATGGGATACCCTTTCAGTAACATCATAGGTTACTTTTATGGGAATATTCTTCACTTCTATGCCGTTCCATGCCGCCTTTACGATGGCTTCGATTTCAAACTCAAATTTTTTTGTAAAAAATTTGATGTCCTTTAAGGCGAGTAGTGGATATAGCCTATATCCGGATTGGGTGTCCTGAAGTCTAATCCCAGTTTCGACCCAAAACCAAAAATTGGAAAATTTGTTGCCAAAGCTACTTTTTTTGGGAACGTCTTTTTGTCCCATATTTCTTGCCCCTATATACAGTACATCTTTGGACTTCTCCTTACTAAGGTTGTTAATAAACACGGGTATATCATCCGGAAAATGTTGGCCATCGGAATCAATAGTGATGGCAAAGTGGAAACCTTGTTCCAGGGCCAATTCAAAACCTTTCCTCAAGGCATAACCTTTCCCTATGTTATTTGGAAGGGTAAGCGTATGGATATCGGGGAATTTGGCCAAAATATCGGAAGTGGTATCGGTAGACCCATCATTAACGACTATAACGTTTTGGGTGTATTGCAGCACCCCTTCAACGACTTTTTTTAGGGTTTTATGATTGTTGTAGGTAGGTATTATCACACAGCATTTAAGCTGATCCATAGCTTTAGTTGTGGATGTAGTAGATTGTGACACGGTTTTATTGCAATTTGGTTGTTCCATCCTGTAGAATATTACAAGACATGGTTCGCAAAAATAGGAATTACTGAAGTTAAAACCGTTGCTTTTCTTCAGTATTAAATCCTGTGGATTGTAATATATATGATTTTACAAAATCCCTGACCGCTTTGGAATTGGTCTTTTCGTAGTGGTCTAAAATGAAAGTTTTGTCCTCCTCAATGTTGGATCTATATTTTAAGAACTTGGGGGAATTCTCCTGTATACTCAATCTTAGGCACCTAATTTCTATATTTTCCGGTTTTTGGGATACCGCAAATTCCAGTAATAAAACCCCGTTTTTGAAAAGGTCTTTTCTTTCCGCATTATCCTTGGTGTATTTTGCCGTTAATGCAGAAACTGCACCCTTGTAAGCGACTAATATTGTATTGTCTTCCTTTGAGACAGTTTCCAGTTTATCCCTTAAAGCCAGGGCCGATTCACGGTCGTTGGTGGCCAATGGAAAATCTTTGCGGATCTGGTCTAAATCCGGTGTGGCAGGCGCAATGAAAACTACAAAAAGGAGAAAACAGATCAATTTCATTTAGGCCGCGCTTTTAAAGGTTGCACTTAATTTTAAGGCCACTGTTTCCCCAAAAATGGTCGTACTTTTTACCTTGAACAGGCCGTCTATTTCAGAAAGGTTGATATTTATCAAAAGGACTGGGTCTGTTTCAGGGTTTATAATGGCCATGAATTTTACGTTGGAGGCGACGGATAGAAACAAATCCTTTCCGAGACTTTTTTCCGTTAATTCCTTTATGATTTGAATCATACATACCCCAGGCATAATTGGTTTTCCGGGGAAATGACCCTTAAAAATTTCATGCTTGGGATTCAACTTGATTTGGGCCGAGATGCCTTCTTCGTTTGTATTAAAAGATTCCGTAGTATAAAGTCCTTCTATTAACATTATGGTCACATATTAAATTTATAGGCGAGTCCAATTTGGAATACCCTGTTCAATTGATTCTCCTCCGCATTGCCTCCATATTCTCCGGAGTCATTAAAATCTAAGTCTATCAATCCTTGTTTATATCTCAATTCCAATGCCAAACCAAAATCAAACTCATATCCAATCCCTCCAAACACGGCTAGGTCAATTGGAGTGATTTCTAAATTATCACCGTTGTCGTTAATAAGGTTGATAAAATTGTCATCGAAATTAATATCTAGACTAGGCCCCAAAATAAAATGGAACCCCTGATTTTTACTAACAAAAAATTTATTCGCTAGGGCAATGGATACGTAATTTATATTTAGGTCTTCCCCATTTCTATAGCTGGCAGTACCCCCTTGGTTGGAATATATGATTTCTGGTTGCATAGTATAGCTATCCGTTAATCGAACCGCTAAAAACAATCCTGTGTATAATCCGGATTTGTTGTCCAAGCCCGAATTCAGGACCTTGGCATTGTTCAGTCCCATTCTTACCCCTAGTTGCGACTTGCTTTGTGCAAACATGGTATAGGAAATGGTAAGCAAAAGACCGGTAAGCAGTAATTTTTTCATTTCTAAATGGCTTTTAAATCAATGGTTAACTTAATGTTTTTGTGCCGTATTTTAATTTCCCTTGCATGATCGTTTTCTATTTCCGCAAAAATATAGCTTGATTTGTCCTTACTTCCTTTTGTTTTCAATATTTTATGTAGTCGCTCATCAGCCGTGAGGTAAAAGTAAGTGTTATTCTTAAGCTTGGTCTCTAAGAAAATACTATCGCCCATTTTTCGGTATTGATTCAAGATCTTTGGATTTTCATTGATCAAAACAAATAAATCCCGCTTCAGTAGATTAATAAGAATCTTTTTATTCATTTCACTAGGAATAAAGTTAATTCTGAATTCGTTTTTGATGAACGAAAAATCGAATAACTTATTTCCCATTTCAGTGGTGAACACTACTCTATGGTGTTCTGGCCCCATTTTTTTTATAACAAATATTCCACCAAAGGATTTATCGGCGAAATTTATTTTGGCCTTGTAAATATAATCCATAGCAAGGTCTGAAAAATATGGATTGATTACAGTTGGCGTATGGCCGGATATACTTTCTAGATTGTTCTTTTTTGGAAAGGAGGCACAGGCAAACAGCAAGAGGGTTAGGCTAATTAGAAAATACTTCATTGTCCAAAGGTTTGTTGATCTGACGGTCTTCAAAGACAATTCTGGTATAATCATTAGTGGGTTCCACCATTTTAACCTCCATAACATCTGCCTGTTCCTTATCGAAGAACAAAATAAAAGAGGCTATATAACTTTTTATTTTTTCGTCTTTAGGAACAAAGATGACCTTGTAAAAATCAGGGCTTTTAAAGTAGCTCATTGTGAAATCCGAATCTTGGAACAAGTTGCCTTTTACACTATTGACAATTAATTGATTTATCTTTTTAAACAAGGCACTATTTCCTAGATCCATATTGCTTTTGCTTCCGGAATCGTTTATTAATAATTTATCGTCCTTAAAAATAATACTGTATTTAAAGGGTTCTGTATATTCCCATTTTACCATATTGGGAGCCTTAAATGCCATTTTACCCTGTGTGGTAATATCGTTGGACAAAAAGTCCAGATGCTTATACTGGGTAAAATTACTTTGGATAGTGATCGTGGCCTTGGACGTCTCATTGATCTTGGCCTTGAACTCCGCAATTTCGGTATTGTTCATATTACTTTCTTGAGAGAACAATAGGGAAGTATGGGCAATAAGGACGGCTAAAAATAAAAGGTTACGCATAGGCTTCGATATCTAACAATTGGTCCACGGTTACAGACTGCATTTTGTGCTGCTGTAAAAATAGCAATAACTGTTCCAATACTTCAACTGTTTTTTCACTACTGTCATGCAGTAGGATAATGTCTCCTTTCTTTATTTTGTTGGTAATGCGTTCCAGGATTACTTTTTTAGATCTTTGGGTTGTGTCCAAAGATCGAATATTCCAGCCCACCGTTGTAAGTTTCAATTTTTTGACCGCCTTGTTTATGCTGGGATTGGTTACCCCAAAGGCTGGTCTATATAATTTGGGTTCTAGACCTGTTACTTCTTTTATGGTAGTATTTGTTTTTTGGAGTTCCGATAGTACTTTTTGTGTTCCAAAAAAACCAAATTTGTTGGAATGTGTATAGGTATGGTTCCCAATAGTATGCCCGTTATCCACTATTTTCTTTGCAATTACACCATATTGGTTTACCTGTTGTCCCACACAAAAAAAGGATGCTCTGGCATTATATTTTTGAAGTAGCTCCAATACTCTAGGGGTAAAATTGGGATGGGGGCCATCGTCGAAGGTGATGGCAACCAAATTGTTGCGAATTTTTTTGTTGAAATGTAAGGCGGGGAGATGATAGTCCCAACGGATGTGGAAAGAGCCTATAATGGTTAGTGTTGCCCAAATGGCAACAAGCAGTATATATGCCCACCAACGTATTTCCCAAAAAAAATCCAATATAAGAAGGGTGGCGAAAGCTGCACTAAAAAGACCATTTATAATAGGATACTTCAACATCGGCGAAGAAGGGTGAAACTATGATTTTTACCTCTGTACTGATTGTACAGTAAAACATTTTCCAATCCCTTGATTTTAATGGGGTTTAGGGCAACTGGGCTCGGAATATGCTGGGTCCTAAGAATTTTGGCTCCCAACCAAAACCCAAATGCCGAGGCTGTGTTAAATTCACCACTTAGATGTTTGTAAGCCACTTGTTGGGTGTCTTTAAAAGGGCCATTGGTAAGCTCTGAATAATAGTTGTCATAGTCAATGTCTCCATTATTGCCACTTATCAACACATCAATATCTCCGAAGGTTAGGTTTTTTTCCTTTAAAAATACCTCAAGATTCGCCACAAGATCTGATTTGGCCAAGGTGTTATAGGTCTTTATACCCAGTAGCTGGGCATAGCTGTAATCTTGTTTTTTATTGGACAACACAAAGAAATTGGCACCTTCCCCAAATACAGCGCCACCGGTTTTGGAATGCAGCAGCTCTTTGGAATTTATTTTCTCCGGTTTTATATGTTGTATAAGTTTATGTATGGCATTGGTGTGGTCCCCGGATTCATCAACTCCGCCAACAAGTATGTTTTCCGCTTCCTTTAGTTCTAACTGCATAAAGGCATCGAGGAGGGCCGATTCAAAAGAAACACTGCTATGTACATAGGTGAAATTATATCCCTTGCAGCCAATCCCTAGGGCAATCTGACCTGCAACAGTATTATGGGTAGACTGTATAAACGAAGTAGGAGTAAGGAACTGCTCATTGTTGTCCAAAATGGCGGTTACAAATTTTTCGGAATCCCGAACGCATCCCATTCCCGTTCCGGTAATAATGGCATCTATATCTGTTAGATTTGCCTCCTCCAAGGCTATTTTAGAGGCAACTACCCCCATTTTTATACCCTTTGCCATTCTTCTAGCGGCTGCCGGGGGAATAAAGTCCTTATAGTTGGGTTCTATTACAGGGATAATATTGTCTTGGTACGTAACTATTTCTTCCAAAAAATCATTGTTGTCAAATGTTTTTTGGGCAGATATGGAACCGATACTGTTAATATAAACTTTTTCCATTAGTTGTTGGGAATGCCGATTTCTAATATATTATCTAAAAAGATCAAATGGTCCAAATGTAAATATAAGAAATCCTTCTTAAGGCTATTTTGAAAAAATAAGTGTGGAACAATTTCCTCCAAACCCTAAGGAATTGGACAGAACAGTGTTCAATGCTTTTTCTTTTAAGGTGGTTTGAGGGATCAGGGAAAACTCCTTCATTGGAGTTTTAAAATTTAAATTGGGATAGATAATGTTGTTTTGAAGTGATAATATTGAATATACGGCCTCAATGGCACCAGCTGCGGCCAAGGTATGCCCGGTATAAGCTTTTGTGGAACTAAACTCTGGTACATCTTCTCCAAATACACGGATAATAGCCCTTCCTTCGGATAAATCGTTGTTGCCGGTGGCGGTTCCATGGGCATTGATGTAATCTATGTCCTTTGGCTCCAATCCTGCAACGGCAAGAGCCTTCTCCATGGCCAAGGTGGCACCATCCCCATTTTCGGAAGAGGCCGTTTGGTGATATGCATCGTTGGCATTACCATATCCGACGACATATCCCAAGACTTTTTTCTTTTCCTTTTTTACTAGGAATTCAGATTCCAACACTAAATAAGCAGCAGCTTCCCCTAAATTGAGTCCTTTTCTATTTTCGTCAAAAGGTGTATTGTAGGTGTCGGACAATATCATTAAGGTATTAAAACCATTGATAGTGAATTTGGACAAACAGTCGGCACCACCAACAATTACCCTATCCAATTTTCCGGTTTTAATTAACCTTGCCCCGAACATTATGGCGTTCGCTGCAGAGGAACAGGCTGTGCTGATGGTCGTGACCAAGCTTTGGTCTATGCCCAATTGTTCCGCTATTTTGTCCGTAGAGTCCCCGGCATGGTGGCCTTCAATGTATCTTCTGTTATCCTCGCTTTCCAAGTAATCGTAATAAAACTTTTCGGTCATATCCATGCCTCCAACACTGGTGGAAGAAATAAGGCCTGTCCTGTAGGCTTTTATATTGGTTATTTTGGCATCTTCAAGGGCTTCTTTAGCTGCAATGGCTCCCAATAAGGCCGTCCTGGAGTAATTGTTGTTGGGGCCCAAACCCAGTTTCGCTTCCAATTCCCCGTTGGTGAATTCAATTTCACCAACCATAATACTGCCTTTGTGTACGGTGTCTATTTTGGAGATATGGGAAATTCCTGTTCTACCCTCCAAAAGTGAACTGTAATTCTCGGCCACATTGTTTCCAATAGCCGAAATTATACCCATTCCCGTTATAGCTACTCCTGTGGACATGAATTTTTTAATTTAAGGTATAGATTTCCTTGCATCTAACCAATATCGTTATTCAGTAAATAAACACCTTGGTTTTTACTGTTGATTGTAACAGAATTATTTTGTGCGGTGCTCAGCAATATAATTAGCCATTACTTCAATGGATTCAAATATTTTTTTTCCCTCTTTGGGGTCGGTGAGTTTAATACCATAATCCTTGTCCAACATTACTATGAGTTCCAATGCGTCAATGGAGTCCAGTCCAAGGCCATCACCAAACAAGGGATCGTTATCTGCAATTTCTTCAATTGCAATATCCTCCAAGTTTAATTGAGTAATAATTTTTTCCTTTAGTTCTTGTTTTAAATCGCTCATTTGGTTGTGTACAATTTTATTATTTCTTCTTTATTATGTTCAATGCTTCCTTCCTTGGAAACTAGGTATAAAAATGCTTCATAGTCCTCTACGTCACAGTTTATCCACCCGCACAACACTTCGTCCGCTTTTTCAGATTCAATTAAACTGCTCGCGTAGTCGTGTAGATATTTCGCATTAAAGTGGTTAAAGATAAAAAAACTATTTTCAGAATATAGTCTATGCTTAATACTTATCTCTCCAAGACAAATATTGGGCAAGGTATAGACGAAAACGGCGGGACTCGGAAAATAGTTTTCCTGATCCATAATGGACTCTTGGTGCTTTCTGTCGGTTTGCAGGCTCGATGCACTATTGGAAAATACCAAGGCAATGTTTTTGGATATTTCAGAATCTTGGGTCATTGGCTTTAGTAAAATATCCGAGGCCAGAAACCCAAGTTTGCTAAGGTCATCCATTTTAAAAAACTTGGGATAATTGGTATTCATCTTCTTATAGGCAAGTTTTATAAAAGTGGTGAAATCGCTGCCCTGGTCTTCATAAAGCAACTGATCGTTCAACAGTACCCTGTTGTTGGATATTTTACAATATTCCTTTATTTTGAGATGTTGGGCCTTCATGATCGAACCTTTTTAAATACGGCGGCTGTATTGCAGCCTCCAAAACCGGAGGCAGTCTTCAAGAAAAAATTTAAATCCTTGGCAGTGGGTGCCGTAATTATATTGAGGGGTTGTGAAACTCCCAACTCGGTGAACCCCTTGGAGGGGTATAAAGTATTGTGGTAAAGGGAATGCATGCCAATAATAGTTTCCAAAAGGCCCGATGCCCCTAAGGTGTGTCCAAAATAGCCTTTAAGGCTGTTCAATGGAACAGCGTCCAGACCTAATCTGTTCAGGGCAATTGCCTCCATTTCATCATTGAAAATGGTTGCGGTGCCATGGGCGGAAATATAATCTATATCACTGGGACCTACATTGGCTTCTTTAAAGGCAGAAAGAATACTCCGATAAAGGCCTTCCCCTGTTCTTGATGGTCCGGAAATATGATTGGCGTCATTACAGGAAGCTTCGCCCAATATTTCCACTGCTTCGGGAGGTAAATTGTCCTGGTCCTTGTTTACCAATACACTGGCGGCCACCTCCCCTATATTAATGCCTGATCTTTGCTTGCAATAGGGCTTGCAAGGCAGGGAACTCATGGCCTGGAAAGAATTGAAGCCAGAAAGAATGAAATTGGAAACAATATCCCCTCCAACTATAAAAACTTGATCGAACGTTCCTTGCGAAATGAATCTTTTGGCCGTTGAAATGGCCAATATTCCTGAAACACAGGCGTTGGACAGCACAATGGGTTCTGTAGAAAATCCAAAATGGTTTTTGATTATATACCCTAAAGTACCTAAATAGGCCCTCTCTGCAGGCATTGGGTTCCTTGGATCCAAGGTATCTATATTTCCTTTGGTTGTGGACAGAATTAGACCGACCCTATCCGTTAAAGCTACTCCCGATGCTTGAATGATTTTGTCCAGGGACAGGATCATCATCTGTTCCAAACGGGTATAGTCACCAGCTGGTTGTAATTTTTCAAACGCCTTTCCTAGTTGATCGGAATCTATGACCGAGGCATAGAATGGATTGGGAAATAAAGTTTCGTCTTCAATTAATGTTACCCCGGATAAGCCCTCATGAATATTCTGTACTACCGTAGGACTATCAAAGCCTAAGGAAGATACAATATTGTTATATGAGAGATAGGTCTTATTCATTCAATAATCCAACTTTTTGTTTCCATTCCAAGAAAAATGTAGGCATGGTGAGGGATAAACCTCCTTCGTCTTCCACAAAAACCTGTATGGTTTCCCCGGTGCATACCAATTTGTTTTGCGGGTCATAAATTTCGTATTTAAAAACCATTTTGGCCGCTGGTGAATCTACAAAAATTGTTTTAATAGTGGCAACATCCCCATAGCGCAATGGAAGTTTGTGTTCACAACAAGATTTAACGATCGGGGTGGTGTACCCGGCCGCCTTGTGATCCAGATAGGCAATCCCATGGTGTCTGCCAAAGGCTTCCCTGCCATCCTC
Source organism: Arenibacter palladensis (assembly GCF_900129275.1). Lineage (GTDB taxonomy): Bacteria > Bacteroidota > Bacteroidia > Flavobacteriales > Flavobacteriaceae > Arenibacter > Arenibacter palladensis. The sequence continues at coordinate 131,924 of NZ_FQUX01000004.1, forward strand.
AAAATATTGGATATAATTCCCATGCCACACAATGCCCAAAGGGTCTGTTTCTGCAAAGCGAACCCTAATTTCACTGGTAAAGCTTATTTCTGGTTTGTTATTAGACGGCATTTTTTCTTTCATTATACACAATAGAAATTGAGGTGGTTATTACAAAAAATAAAAATAATAATGTTAGTTCAGGTACAAGATCTATAAGGCCAACATCTCTCAAAAAAACATCATAAAAGGCATTTAAGCCCCAATTCATAGGAGATAAATTTGAAAGTGTCTGCATAAAATTGGGCATTATAAAGACAGGCACCCATACCCCTCCCAATGCCGCCAATATAACCACGAAAGTAGCTCCAAAGGGAGCAGATTGTTCCTGGGTTCTTGCTACTGTCCCCAATAGCAATCCAAGGCCAATGGCCGCAAGTCCTGCAAATATGGCTACCAGGAACAACAGTGGAATTTTTCCAGAGACCTCAAGGCTTGGGAGACCTAGGATAGGGAAAAGATAAACACCTATTCCCAACATTAGCCCAAACTGTATTAGACATACGGCAAGGTATATTACAGTTTTGCCCCCTAATACCGTTAGATAGGAAACGGGATTTGTCCTTAGACGGACAAAGGTACCTTGGCTTTTTTCCTTGACCATATTAATGGACAGGGGAACAATGATGAAAAATATGGCAAACAAGGTCCAGGCCGGTACATTGTGTTGCACCGAATTGGGGATTATTTCGTTTTCACCAATACTAGGGGTAATTTCCTTAAAAGTGATAAAACTTTCGGTGTCGAATATTGCTTCGGTTTCATCATCTGTTATTTGCGATTGGAAGGCCTTGTAAATAGTTTGGGTCTCTATTTTAAAGATCATCTTGTCTATTCCATTCTTTATGGAGTTTTTGAAGGCCATCTGTGTTGCGGGGTCAAAATAAAGTATGACCTCTTTTTTCTCCAAACCTGCTTTTTCTGTTTGCGGCGTTTCTTCTTCCAGACCAAATTTGGATAGCAAGCCTTCTACATTCAGATTTACTTTTTTTTCCAGTTCCGAGCTGAGGTTGACTGGTATAACTATGGCCAATTGATACTTGCCTTTGAAAACCAGTTCTTTGGCCTCGCTGTCGGATTCTTTGTCAATAATATTAAAGGATTTGGACTCGGCCAGCCCATCGTAAATATTTTTGGAAACCTCACCCTTGTCAAAGTCCACCCAAAGGATGGGGATTTTGTTATCATTGATAGACCTAAAAGTACTATCCTGAATTAAGGTAATGGTGACCACAAGCACCAAAGGCATTACAAATAGGATGGCCAATCCACCTATGTCCCGGGATAGGAGAAGTAATTCCTTATATGTGGAAGCCCAAAGTTTATGCATGATCTCTAAGTGCTTTTCCGGTCAAGGTCAGGAAGACGTCTTCTAGATTGTGCGATTCCGGATATTGGGAAATAAGATTTTTCGGAGCTCCTTCAATGATGATCCTACCATGGTCAATAATGGCCACTTTGGTACAAAATTGCTCTGCTTCGTTCAAATGGTGGGACGTATAGATAATGGTGGTTCCCTGTGTATTTAATTTTTTTAAATTTTCAATAATTACATTTTTGGATTGTACGTCCACCCCAACTGTGGGTTCGTCCAGGAATAGAACTTTGGGGTCGTGCAGAATGCTGGCAATTAGGTTGACACGGCGTTTCATTCCACCAGAAAAAGTGTCCAATTTTTTGTTGGAAAATTTTCCCAACCCTAATACTTCCAAATGGTAATTGATCTTTTCCTTTAGTTGCTTCCCTTTTAGGCCGTACATACTACCTAGGTAATACAAGTTTTCATAGGCAGTTAGGGTAGGGTAAAGGGCGTATTCCTGTGGAACTATACCAATAAGTTGTTTAAGTTGGTTGGCATTCTTTTGAAAGGTAAGTCCGTTGATGGAAAAGCTGCCAGAGGTAGGTTTTATCAAGGAACTTAGCATAGAGATCAATGTTGTTTTTCCTGCCCCATTAGGCCCTAAAAGCCCAAAAATTTCCCCCTCGTCTATTTTTAGATCAAGGTCCACCACCGAATATTCCGCGTTATTTTTATATTTTTTGGAGAGATGGGATATTAGAATCATGGGCCGCTTTATATTGCCTTTTTCAGTTTTTTAAAAAAAACTTCCTCTTTGTTGGCTATATCTTCAAGAAGGGTGGCTACATGATCATACTGGTCAACAGCCACGGAATTGCTCCTGTTTTTATATATGCGTGATGCCTCCACCGCAAAATCGCGCCATTGGTCACCTATCAAGGTCATTTCTTTGGATAGCTCCAAAAGTTGATTGTTCGTCAATAATTTTCCTGCTTCTTGTAAAAATGCGGCATAAATATATCGAAACCCACCACCTCCGGTACCTATTTCTTCTTGCATGCGCACAATTTGTCCCAAATAATGATTGGCAATTTTGGTACCCTTGGCTTTTGGCCATTTGCGAATAAGTTTGGCAATTTTCCGTATTCCCTTAACCCCAACTACCGGGACGGGCGCCAACATATCCCTACAGGTGTGCTTTATACCCTTAATAATGGCTTTTTCTAGCTGTAACTGTTCAGGGAAAGCGGTTGGATAATAAATATGTCCTTTAGGGGCAAAGGCACCTTTGGCAAATCTTACTTTTTCCAGTTCTTTTTCGGTAAGCGAGGTAACGGTTTCCATTACGGGGTCACTTATCAAATAAATGCCATCCCTTTTACCATATACCACCATATTGTGGGCGTTGAAATGGAAGCGATATTCATCAGGAAAGTAGGGTAGATTGTATACGCCCACCTGAAGTCCTACCGGATTATTTCTTTGTAGGTTTTCGTCCAATCTGTCCTTTGCAGTTTGGGCATTTCGAAATTTTTCACGTTTTATTTTAATTCCGACCCTTGTGGCGAATCGGGTAAAGATAATACCTGGCATTGCCCTATAGGATACTACAGGCGCATGGTTAACTTTTAAGAATGGGATATAGGTAAACAACAGCCCAGAGCCTATACCAAAAACCATGGGTTCGCTTACCGTAAACCCATTGTACGTCATTAAGTTGGCTACCACACCGTTCTCGCAGTGTGCAGCTTGCTTGTGTTTAAAATCTATTTCCATTGTTTAGAGATCGGTACGCTGTAGCTCTTCGATCGTAATATCGAAGACATCTGCATATTTTTGTAATGTTTTGTTATTTAGGTTTTTAAAAACGGCTGGTCTAAAATGTCTTTTAACCCTCCACTTCCAAATCCCCACATAGCTCGCAAGGATTGGGAGATCCATTTTGTGGAGTTCCATATAATATTCCAAGGGACTTACCTTATGGTCCTTTACCCTTTGTTTTGAAGCTGAAATACGCTCGTTCAAAGCTTCTATAGCATTGTTAAGGGCAATGGTCTTGGGACTCCAGCCTGTACTTAATTCTGTTGTGTATTCTCCGTTTTCATCAACGGCATAGCATAGTTCTTTGAAATTGGCCGACTCAAGATTGCTTTTGTCCTGTGGTACTTCATTCTTTTTCATGCCTTAGGTCTTTATAATTTACAGGCCACGGTTGCTGGCTTATAAAGTTATTAATACATTTTCAAATTCGATCCTCAGCGGTAACTAAACTTCCTGGATCAGAAAATTTAATATGCAGTCTGCCACTAATTCCTTCTCTGTATATATTTTGCATTCCATAGTACATATGCTAAAATTTCCAGAACTGTAATTGGATAGGAGTTTGGCCTTGGTAGTTAAGGTGTCTCCTGTTCTGGGCAATAGAAAAATGTTTGCCCTTTTAATACCGCTAATAAATCCAATTACACTATTGCCTTCCCCTTCAAGATCATCCGCTGCAAAGAAATCTTGCCCAACAATCGCGGAACATGACTGTGCGGCATTTTCTATAATCCCTGATTCGGTAAACTTATTGTCCTTTACAAAGATACAATCTTCGGTTACTTTAAATTCCGTGGTCACCGTTTCCTTGTTAAGGTCGATTATTTTGTTGACCATGAGCATTGGCGCTCTATGGGGCAAAAACTTATGTATGTTTATATGTGAACGGGCTGTATTCAATTAGTTTAGTTTGCCAATACGGTTTTCATTTCGCTATTTGCCATAATTTTGTCATTACAGGTTACTTGGATCTTAACCAAAGTAACACCTAAGATCTCATGTAGAATAGTGACAGTTGTTATTAGTTCTTGATCTACGGTTGGTAACTCCAATATTTCGGCCAGTTTAATGGCCCCGATATAACCAGTTGGGGCAGGCTCATTTTTCAGGAAATATTGGTACCCAGTGTGAAGTGCTACAGATTGTGCCATATGTTCAATTAGTCCGGCAGACATAAATTTATTATTGTACACAAACAGATTGGTCAACGTTGGTGTAAAACCGGTAATTACCTTTTCTTTGGAAAAGTGAATCAACTTGTCTACCATTACAAAAGGCGCCTTTTGGGGGATCAGATCTTCAATTAGCCCTTTGTCGTCTATTGTTTGTTTTAATAAATTCATTTAACAAACCGTTAGGTATGCATAGGAGTACGAAAACCTAGCACTTTCCGGTACGTGCAACAAAATTTTATCTCCCTTTTTCAATTGTCCTGAGCTTACCAATTCTTCTAGCATCACAAATATTGAGGCTGCACCCACGTTGCCAACCTTGCTCAAATTCATAAACCATTTCTCCCAAGGTATTTCTACCCCCTGTCGTTTTAATTCCTCGTATAAATTTTCCTTAAAATAATAGGAAGAGATATGTGGTAAATAATAGTCAATATCTGCGGTAGTGATATGGTGCTTGTTCATAGCCATTTTTAGACTGTCCACTCCTTTGCCCAATATGTTCTCTCCTAGGAGTTTAACGTCCTGCTTCATGGCGAAAAGAGATTTGTTGGCCCATTCTTCGGCAGGATATTCGCTCCATGGTTTTAAATGACCATTTTCCAATTTATCACCACCGGCATACATACAGGTTTCCATTTCAAAGGCATAGGAATACCCTTCCATCCATTCAATTTTTAAAGCAATGCCCTTAGGCTCGCTTTCCAACAATACAGCTCCCGAACCATCGGAAAGCATCCAGCGCAAAAATTCCTTATTAAAGGCCAATATGGGGTTGTCTTCCAACTCCTTCAGGTGTTCTACCTCAGTTTCAAAAATATCGGATTTCATCCAAGTTGAGGTTCTTTCCGACCCAGTACATACCGCATTGGACACTTGCCCCGCCTTAATTGCCAAGAAACCATATTTCAAGGCATTCATTCCTGAACAGCAGGCCCCTGATGGGGAATTAACCTCTAAATTTCCGTTTTTTAAAAAGCCGTGTACCATAGAAGCGTGCGATGGCAATATTTGATCGGGACTACTGGTACCACAAGAAAGGAGTTCTATGTCCTTGGTCGTAAAAGTGTCGTCACATAAAAGCTCAATGGCCTCCTTGGTAAGTTGGGCATTGTTATGGGTAATGTTTCCATCTGCGTCTATGGCGTAATATCTGGTCTTAATTTGATTGTTCCGCAGGACTATACGTCTAGCCTTGGAATTCTTACCATTGATAATGCCCAATTTTTCTTCCATTTGTTCATTGTCAATGGGTTCATTAGGTAAGAACTTGGCAATCCTGGTAATATAAACGTCTTTCATTAATTGTTCTTTAAACTAACGGATGAATAGTATGCTTTATCCCTTTTAATTTTATTGTACCGAGGTATGTAAGTCGCCAAAAATACAATAAAAACTATTGGAGCTATAGCCCAAATTGCAAATAACAAATAATATTTGAACAAAACCAGCAATTTTTTTCGTTTCGGATTGCCCGAAGGTCCTTTCTTTATGATAAGGTTGGCCCATTTCGTAAACAAAACATTGCCTCTTATGTCCGTCTGTATCAGCAAGGGTTTTACTTTAACGGCATCCAATTTTAATAATTCATCCTGTAAGTTGGTGTAATCATTATTTAATAACGCTTTACGGATAGGCATGCCAAATTTTTCAGAAGCTTTTATATCCTCGTCGGAAACCCCCGGTTTTGGAAAAATGCCAAGGTACTTGGTTTTTTTTCCTCCTAACATCCAATGTACTATGGTAATAACGCTTATATGATTTATATGGCGGTCTACTAGAGCTATATTGCCCACGAGCTTGGCATTACATGCAACCAGAAGGCGTTTCATTTTTTCTTGTGCCATTAACCACATGTTTCTACAGGCAATTACCGTAACTACCGGTGTCTGGTCTAATAATTTCTTGGCAACATCGGATTTTAAGAAAGAATTAATGGGTATGGAAGGGGTTAAATACCAAACCTGGTAACCAAGAATTATGAGGTCATATTTCCTTTCAAGGATATCGGCCTTTGGTGGCTTTAGCTCACAGGGTATCTGTAGGAAGGATTCAGGAAATGCATCATAGAAATCATCCTGTTTCCAGGGAAATTCATAATCATTTTCGGGACTTATCCTATAATAGGTGATATTTACGTTCTTCCCTTCTATAGAAGAGGCTAAATTTTGAACAATATCCAACAACTGCCCGGATTGGGAGTAATAAACTATAAGAACTTCTTTCATGGTAAGCTATTGATATTCATTATAACACCGCCAAGATGGTCATTTTGTTAGTCCTAAAAGGCCCTCATTTTGACTTTTGGCATGGTTCAAATTTAATTTTAATTTTTGGATCGGTGCCAGATTTGGATAATGTAACCAAAACTTAGTGTTATCCTAACCATACTTAGTTTTTTGAACCCCAAAAATCAAAATAGTTAAACCACTGTAATGGATATTGTTCTATTATCCATTCCATACTTTTAATATAATTGGCTAATAATCCTTCGGCATCCCTCTTCTTAAAATCTGCTTTTCTGGCGTAAAGATGATAGTGTTTATTGGTTTCCTTCATTACATATACAAAAAGGACCGGTACGTTTAATCTGGATCCCATTAAAAAAGGACCGGAAGGAAATTGTGCTTGTTCACCCAAAATCGGAGCGGTCATCAACTTGGCCGTAGTTGCATATCTATCCCCGGTCATGCAAATAATTTCATTTTTTGCCAAGGCGGCATTCATTTCAAAGATATGGGAAAGATCGTCCTGTAGGATGATAAACTTGGTAGATGATTTCTTAATATACCTGTCAAGGTATTCCTTTATTGCTCTATGCTCTGCATCTGTGGTAAGTAAATTAATAGTGGCGCTCCCTTCCAATTCGTCCAGAAAAAATTCAGCAATTTCGAAGTTGCCCAAATGGGCACTGATCAGAATTCCACCTTTTTTGTTGGCCAAGGTTTCGTTTAGATGCTCTATTCCGTCGAAATGGTAGGTGAATCTATTTCTTAGACCGGAGGAAATGGCTACTTTGTCCAAAATGGTCTGCCCGAAGACATAATAGCTTTTGTAAATGGATACAATACTTTTTAGGGTGCCGTATTTAAGTCTTTTACGAAAGTAATAATAGCTGGACTTGGTACTTGCAGGGGCAAAAAAGCAAAAATAAAAGGCGACAAAATATAGAATAAAATAGGCCGATCCCAATCCAAGCCTTCTAATGGAGAAAACAAAAATCTTATAACCTAAAACGGAACCTCTGGACTTTCCTTTCCATTGATTTGGCATTTTTTGCGATTAATATTTTAGTTTAATTTCCTCTCTATAAGGTCATAAAAGTCTTGTAATGTAATAACATTAATGAAATCTTCCCCCACCAATTTAACACTAAAGTTAGATTCGATGGCCACTACTAAATCAACAAAATCCAAACTGTCCAATTCAAGCGTTTTCTTTAAATTGGCCATTGGAGAAATATCATCTGCATCAACTTCAAATTCATCTATAAGAAAGTTGTTTATTTTATCAATAATTACTTCTTTATTCATTTTTAATCTTTCACTTTTTTTATTAGCAATGCTGAATTTGTACCTCCAAATCCAAAAGAATTCGACAAAAATACATCAATTTTTTTATCCAGTGTTTTTCTTACCAGATTTAATTTGGCGGCATCTTCGTCAGGATTTTCGAGATTTATATTAGGCGCAATAAACGAATGTTCCATCATGAGCATGGAATACACAATTTCACTGGCACCTGCCATCCAACATTCATGGCCGGTCATGGACTTTGTAGAACTAACGTAGGGGCCGTTATCCCCAAAAACGGCAAATATGGCCTTGGCTTCATTGGAATCCCCTACAGGAGTGGAAGTAGCATGGGCATTTACATAATCTATTTCACTAGGTTTTATTTGGGCTTGGTCTATAGCCTTTTTCATGGCCAATGTAGGTCCATCAACGTTTGGAGTAGAGATATGATCCCCATTGGAGGAAAACCCATAGCCAATAATTTCACCTAAAATAACAGCATTTCTTTTTTTAGCGGATTCATAGCTTTCAACTATAAGGGATGCTGCCCCTCCGCTAGGTACCAATCCGTCCCTACTTTTGTCGAATGGGCGGGAGGCGGCCCCTGGTGCTACATCGTTGACAGAAAATACACCAAGGCCATCAAAACTTCCCATAGCCAATTCATTGATTTCTTGGGTTCCTCCACATATGATACAATCTTGAAGCCCACTTTTAATTAATTGATAGGCGATACCTATGGCATGCGATCCGCTTGCGCATGCCGCACTTACGGTGAAGTTGATTCCCGTTAATTTGAAAATGGTAGAGAGGTTCATGGTTACGGACGAGTTCATGGCCTTAAAAATGGCACCGGAACCTACTAAAGTAGTATCTTTCTTTTCCCTTAGTTTGTCTATGGATTCTATTACAGATTTGGCAGTGCTATCATTACCGTATAGTACGCCAACTTCATTATTATCTATATACTCTTGGGATATACCTGCATTTCTTAAGGCCTCCAATGTGGCTATATATGCATAGGCTCCTTCTTCGCCCAAACTTAGTCGTTGCCTTCTAGTGAGCAAATCCTTTAGGTCTGGTTCTTCTACCATACCCGTTAAACAGGAGCGATATCCAAATTCCTTGCGTTTTTCGTCATAAACAATTCCTGAAGTTCCCTTGTATAGTGATTCTTTGACTTCGTCCAAGTTTTTTCCTAAACAAGAGTATATTCCCATACCTGTAATTACGACCCTCTTCATTTTTCCTTGTATTATTTTTAAGAATATATTCCTCCGTTGATATTTATGACCTCGCCCGTAATATACGATGACTTTTTGGATGCCAAAAAGGAAACCAAATGGGCAACCTCCCCTGCTTCCCCAAAACGGTTCATAGGAATCATTTTTTTAAGCTCTTTTTCGTCAAGATCACCGGTCATATCTGTTTTTATAAAGCCTGGGGCCACTGCATTAACGGTGATGTTTCTTTTTGCTATTTCCTGGGCCAATGCCTTTGTGCCTGCTATTATTCCTCCTTTTGCAGCAGAATAATTAACCTGTCCCGGTGTACCTTTAAGGCCGGATACTGAAACCATATTTATGATCCTGCCATATTTATGAACCAATAATTTTTGGATCAGGTGATTGGTAACATTGAAAAAACCGTTTAAACTGGTATTGATGACATTGTTCCAATCCTCAGATTTCATCCACATGAAAAGTCCGTCCTTGGTAATCCCGGCATTGTTGACAATTACCTCTATTATCGCGTCTTTGTTGGTCTCATGCCAAAGGTCCAATTTATCTTGTACATCCTTGTTGTCACCTACATTAAACTGAATAAGCTCGGCACTCCCGCCAATTTCTTCTATTTCATTTAAGGTTTCCTGTGCTGCCGATGCGTTGTCTTTATAATTTATTAGAATCTTATACTCGGTATCCAGTGCGAGCTGCAGGCATATAGCTTTTCCGATTCCTCTTGAACCTCCGGTTACCAGTGCAAATTTCTTTTTTTCGCTCATTTATTTAGTTAGTGTGATTTAATTCTTTACGTCGTCGAATACCTCCGCATTTTCGTACCATTTATTGCCCAAAACCTCTCCCTTAGCATTTAGAAATCCCCATTCTTTGTTGTATTTTACTCGGGCAAGTCCATTGATGAACCCTTTTTCCAGATTCTTTTGAAAGATAGAAAACGATAATCCTGCGGTGATATCATATTCGGGTTGTATTGCCCATTTACCGGTCTTATCAATAAAGCCCCATTTTTTTTCTTTTACGGGGGCAAGACCGTTCGCGGAGAACACTTCGGCATCCTTAAACTTGAAATCTATGACCTTTTCTCCCTTCTCATTAATATATCCCCAATTTTTATCCATGAATACCGGGGCCAATCCTTGACTAAAATCCCTTGCCTTATCATAGGTAGGGGGTATGATCCACTCTCCTTTGTTATTGATAAAGCCCATCAATTTATTGCTTCGGGCATATGTTAACTCCGATTTGTCTGTAAATTCCCAAATCTTATCGGCATTCTTTACCGGGTAAAAGTTGCCATTGGCAACAATACCAAAGGTATCCTGTTTTTTTACCCAAACACCTTTACTGTTATAATCTCCAATTTCTTGATTTTCAATGGGGATGTAGATTTCTCCCTTTTTGTTGATCATTCCCCATAGCTCACCTTTTCTTGCCTTGGCATATCCGTCTATAAAGGGTTTTATTTCATCAAAATCCGGTTCCACGATTAATTTTCCGTCGGTTCCTAAAAGACCAATTTTTTCGCCCCTTTTAAAAAAGGCTACCCCATTGTCAAAATCATAATATTTATCCGAAACAGGTGTTTCCAAGGTTTCACCAGAAACATTGATATAATGCCATTGGTCACCTTTGTTTACCAATGCCAGTCCGGAATTAAATTCTTTTACATGCTCATATTCCGGTTGAATTGCCCATTCTCCAGAAGTATTTATGTAACCCCATTTGTCGCCCATTGAAGCGGCGGCGCGTTCGTTAGTAAAGTTGTCCGCTTTCTTGAACTGCGGCTTTATCGCATATTCCCCTGAGGTATTAATATACCCAAATAAGCCATTTTCCCTTACCAAGGCATACTCTTGAGAATAAAAATGACCAAAAACTAAAAAAAGTGCAACCGAAAATCCAATCTTTGTTTTCATCTGAGATTTTTTTAAATTAAAATGTTCATATTCAATACTTACCAAGTAAGGACTCGGTATAGGTTTAAGATTAAACTAAGCCACTATTAAATTATGGATTATTTTATTCAAATAACTTTTCTAACTAAAATTTTTAATTAAGCTCCTTGCACGCGTGAATTTCTTCTTCAAAATTTAGAATAAAGTTCTTCACCTTATTTACATAAGGATACATGGGGACGTCTTTGTCGGAGATAGGGGGGACCAAATTTCTAATATCATCGTACATTTTTTTTGTTTTTGATGATATTTTATCCTGTACTTTCAAATATTCAATGGCCTGGACAATAGTTATTGTTTCTATTGCAAGGACCTCGAAAGTATTTTCGATTACTTTTTTGGTAATATTGGCTGCGTTGGTTCCCATGCTAACAATATCCTGATTGTCGTTGTTGTTGGGGATACTGTGCACGTACATGGGATTGGACAACATTTGGTTCTCTGCAGTGGTAGAGGTGGCAGTAAACTGAACTCCTTGCATCCCAAAATTTAAACCAAGTTTGCCAAGATTGACAAATGGGGGAAGTATATTATTTAGATTTGGATTTAAGAGGTAATTTAATTGTCTTTCGGCGAGCATGCTCATTTTGGTCACAATTAATTTGAGCTTGTCCATTTCAAGGGAAACATAATCGCCGTGAAAATTTCCGCCATGATAAACATGTTCTTTTTCAACATCCACGATAGGGTTGTCATTGGCCGAATTAACTTCTTCAATAAGAATTTTTTCCACGTTGTTCAAAGTATCAAGGACCGGGCCTAAAATTTGGGGTACGCATCTCAAGGAATAGTATTCCTGAACCTTTTCCTCGAAAATTGTAACTTCATTATTGCCATTGTACAAATGGTGTTCCCTTTTACGGGTAAGTGTACTGTCCTTCAAATGATTTCTCATCGATTTGGCAATCTGCTGCTGCCCCTTGTGCTTTTTGGACTGATTTAGTTCTAGGGACAAATGGTCATCATACGCCTGCACTATTTCATTGATGGCAGAAGAACAGCATATCATCCAATCCAATAACTTTCTTGTGTTTATGGTATTGATAAGACCTATACCCGTCATAACGGAAGTTCCATTTATAAGTGCCAAGCCCTCTCTTAGGGTAATGGTAATCGGTTTTAGGTTTTCAATTTTAAAAACTTCTTCCGTTGGTCTTCTCTCTCCCTTGTAAAATACTTCACCTTCGCCTATAAGCACTAGGGCAATATGTGCCAGTTGTACTAAATCCCCACTGGCTCCAACACCACCGTGCTCAAAAATTACAGGGGTAATGTTCTTATTGATAAGAGAAGTCATTAATTCTATAACCGAAATATGTACACCCGAATGGCCAAGGCTCAAAGTGTTCAATCTGGCCAACATGGCGGCCTTAACATATTGTTCTGGGATTAAATTGCCGGTTCCGGAAGCGTGGCTCCTAATTAGGTTATATTGTAATTGAATTCGGTCGGAGTCGTTAATTTTGTATTGGGCCATTGGGCCAAAACCTGTATTTACACCGTAAATAATTTTGTTTTGGGAGAATTTGCTTAAAAAATTAAAACTATTTTCGACGGTGGCTAATACGTCTTTATTTATTAGAATTGATTCTTCTTTAAAAATTATACGATAGAAATCCTCTATTCCCAACTTTCCTTTAATAGTCAACATGTATATAAATTCAATATTTAAAAAGTAAATTGAATAACAATTAATAAAAATAGTTATTTTGGATTGCAAATGTATGATATTTAACCAATCAATATTTTAAAAATAATGAATCAACGTTTAGTCGAAGTCTTGGTAATTGGCGCAGGGCCTTCTGGTTGTGTCTCGGCAGCCTATTTGCAAAGTCAAGGAATTAAAGTTCAAGTGGTTGAAAAAAGTATTTTTCCCAGGTTTGTTATAGGGGAAAGTCTTTTGCCCAGATGTATGGATCATTTTGAGGAAGTAGGTCTGTTGGACGGTTTGAATGCCTTTGGTTTTGAAAAGAAATTTGGAGCCCGATTTATAAAAGGGGATAAAATCTGCGAGTTTGATTTTAGTAAGAAACACACCAAGGGTTGGGATTGGACCTGGCAGGTTCCAAGAGCGGATTTTGACCAGGTATTGGTAGAGGAGTTGACCAAGAAGGGTGTGGATGTCTCCTTTGGACATGAGGTAGTAGATGTTGTTATAGAGGAAAATGGGGAATCGGTAACTACCATAAAGGACGAAAATGGTATACCATACCAGGTAAAAGCCAAATACATTATAGATTCCAGTGGTTATGGGAGGGTTTTGCCCAGATTGCTGGATTTGGACAAACCTTCGGTATTGCCCAATCACTCTTCCATTTTTACACATGTAGTGGACGTAAATCGCCCGGAGGGTAGGGAAGGGACCCTGATTACTTTTGATGTTATAGAGACCGAGGTATGGCTATGGGTAATTCCATTTTCCAATGGAAGAACCAGTATTGGTTACGTAGGCCCTACAGAATTTTTGGAGTCTTTTGAAGGTAGCAACAGCGAAAAATTGAGTCAATTATTAAAGCTGTCCGATTATTATTATGAACGCTTTAAAGGGGTTGATTTTTTATTTGAACCAGTGTTGATAAAGAATTATTCCAAATCGGTTAAGCAACTATATGGAAAAGGATTTGTCTTAACGGGCAATAGCGCTGAATTTTTGGACCCTGTTTTTTCATCGGGGGTTACTTTTGCCACGGAATCGGCTTTGTTGGGGGCCAAACTTATTACCAAAGTCCTGAACGGTCAGGCAGTGGATTGGGAGAAGGAATACTCGGAATATATTAGGGAGGGAGTAAGTGTGTTTTCTTCCTATGTCAGTGAGTGGTACAGTGGTAATCTACAGACCCTGTTTTTCCATCAACCGGAAAACCCTGAGGTAAAAAGACAAATTTGTTCGGTTTTGGCGGGCTATGTTTGGGATAAGACCAACCCCTTTGTAACAAAGCATAATAGACTTATTAGAACAGTGGCCCATATAATAGATCTTGAAAAGCAAAAAAGTGAATGATGTCATCATTCACTTTTTTGTAACCAATCAAAAAAACTTGGTCTAGAAGCCTTTTTTTAGAATTAACTTGGCAAAGGATTTTCCAGTTTTGGCATATCCTTCCCCTAATCTGTCTTCATTGCTAAACGAGCTTCCCCATTGGTCTCCAGGAGCATTTTCACTAGAAACTTCCAACAGTATGTTATTTCTATTATTGGTTTCAACAAATTTTAATAAGGTGCTAACTTTTGCAGGTTGCTTCATGACACCAGCATCCCAGCCGGGATAAACCCATACCGTCTCCACAATAAGGGTGTATTTGGCCTCAGCTAAATTTTCACTAAAGAAAACATTGTGTTCCTCATAAAGATATCTATTCATTAATTCCAAAAATTTTGGTGCATAGATCAATTCCCTACTTGCGTACCAGCTTTTTTCCCAAGATGTACCTTTTCCCCGTGTTTTTTCTTCCAATTCTGCGGAATGCTCTTTTACGTATTCGTCATTTGTGAGATTCTTTTTCAATAGTTTCATATTGTCGTAGACAAATTCTACGTTTATTTCCTTCTGACCCTTGATAAAATTAAAGTCTCCCTGTTTTACTTTTAGCTTTTGGCCATAACTAAATAGGGTTGATAAAAATACTAGAGCAACGATAAAATTGATTTTCATAATAAATAATTAGTGTTTATACCTTCAAATGTATGGGAATTATATTTTAGTGAGGCTTTTCCTAAATTAATATTTCGTCAATTCAGTTCTTGAAATTTGGAAATAAATTTTGTAATCACTGAAAAGTCAGAGCTTTGTGGATTTTTTTTAAATGTTAGGGTTTTGTTATTTCTGGTAATATATGGGTGAATCTTATTCCATATGTTTAATTTTGCCGGATGCAAAAAAGTCAGCAGCGACCACAATTCGAATTTGTTGCCATAATGGCTTCCTTAATGTCTATTGTAGCACTGGCCATTGATGCCCTCTTACCTGCAATGTCTACCATAGGGATAGATATCAATAGCCTGGATCCTACTGAAAATCAAAAGTTTATAACAATGATTTTTTTGGGATTGGGAGTGGGACAATTGATTTTTGGACCATTATCGGATAGTTTTGGAAGGAAGCCTATAGTGTATATTGGTTTTGCTTTATTTTGTGTAGCCAGTGTTATCTGTGTTTTGGCTCCCAATTTAGAGTGGATGATAGTAGGTAGAATTCTACAGGGTATAGGGCTTTCTGCTCCAAGAACAATAAGCATATCCATGATTCGGGATTCCTATAAGGGCGATTATATGGCCAAGATAATGTCTTTCGTTACGGCTTTTTTTATTTTGGTACCTATAGTTGCCCCGGCCATGGGAAAGTTCTTCTTGGATCATTATGGTTGGGAATCTATTTTTTATATGCAATTGGTGGCCACTTTAGGGGTGGGTGTTTGGTTTTGGAGAAGACAACCGGAAACCTTAAAGCCAGAATATAAGATTGAATTTTCCAGTCATGTGTTCGTGGACGGTTTTAAGGAATTGCTACGACATAGGGAAACAATGGCTTTTACTATTGTTTCTGGGCTTATCACTGGAGCCTTTATGGTTTATTTGAGTTCTGCTCAGGAGGTTTTTGAGGTGCAGTACGGCTTGGCCGATAATTTCCCCTTTGTTTTTGCCGGTTTGGCAATATCCGTTGGCTTATCTACTCTTTTGAACGGTACCATGGTGGTGCAATTGGGGATGAGAAGATTGGCATTGATTGCCTTGACCCTATTTTGTACTGTTTCCATAGTTTATGTGGGCTTGTTCTGGAATTCCCAGAATCCAAGTTTATGGATATTGATCACCTTCTTGGCCATGCAATTTTTTACCCTGGGCTTTTTGTTCGGTAACCTTAGGGCCATAGCTATGGAGCCCATTGGCCATATAGCCGGGATAGGGGCTGCCATCACTGGATTTATATCTACTATGATCGCCATTCCCATAGCAACCTATGTTGGTAGTTATATACAGGATACCATTCTTCCTCTATTTGTTGGATTTTTGGTATGCGGGTCCATTTCCTTGGGGATTTTTATGATGATGAGGAGGCGTTCCATATTGGCTGCTGCCTAGCATTTAAAGGGATAAACCGAGTACTGTTGGTAAAATGGACAACTATTTAATAGCAAAATTTATTCTGCTTACCTAAATGGGGTGCCTATGCGTAGAAAGATAGGGAAGGTTATATGTTGAGGTCCGGCATTCCATTTGGGAGCTATAGTCGATATTAGTTTTTCCACTGGATTGTTGCCCTTGTTCTTTGCTATATAATTTTGTACGCTGGACCAGGAATTAAAATAACCCTCTATTTGGTCGATTGTCCATTGGGTTTCAATTTTAAAGGTCTTCTTTATTTCCACTTCATTAAAATTAAATGGAATGGAGCTGTAGCTTTGATCTGTGTGCCGCCTTTCCTTATCCCAATATTTCCCTATGATATCTTGATAAAAATGATTTATAATAAGGTCTATTTCGGGATTTACTTTTAGAAGTCCATAGCCCCAAATAGCTACAACACCATTGGGCTTTAGGAGTCTATTTACTTCCATATTGAAGCTTGGTAGGTCAAACCAATGTACGGCTTGGGCAGCTGTAATTAAATCAAAGTAATGTTTCGGGAAAGTTGTCTTTTCGGCTCTTTGAACGCTATAGTATATGTTTGGTTTGGGAATTGCATTATGAATTTGTTCTTGGCTTATATCGGTGGCAAAAACCCGATCGAAGGAACGGGATAAGATGGCGGCCACCTGACCATTACCTGTGCCACAGTCCCAACAGGTATTCCTAGCCTTACAAAAGGAGTATATATACTTAAACAATTCCTCCGGATAGGTAGGTCGATAAGTTTTATAGGTTTTTGATTGTTGGGAAAAACGGTCCAAGGCTTTTTTCATATTACAAAAGTAAGAAGCAAGGAATATTATAGGAATTCATTCAATATTAAATTGAAGTAATTCCACAATTTCGGACTTTTTAATCACATAATCTTAAAATCGTAGGGTCTCAAACTGTAAGTAAATACCTACGCTCATCGATGAAACGCAAAATTTTATCGTTAAAACGATTTTGGGTCTGCATACGTTCATCGGTATTTTTTTGCACTTAATCCGGAAATTTTCCTCTCAACGAGAAACAGTGCTTTTTATCGAAACAGAACCTAGAAAAATACACTTGCCCAAGTTATATATATAACAAAACGCAAGTCATGAAAACCATACTAACTTTAATCTTTGTTCTTTTTATCGGAATGGCCGCACAGGCTCAGAACGGTGCTGCTGAAGTTAAAGTTGAAACTGTTGCCAGGAGTATCGTTGCTACTACTGCCAAACAAGAAGTAGCCGTAAAAAATGTAAACGCTGTTGCCCGTTTGTATATGTTCAAAAATTCCAAGGTAACCAAAGAATTGTCTTTCTCTACCAAATTGAACAAAGCTAAATTGGCTTAAGACCTATTTTATTTTTTACGGCATACGCACTTCTTAATAACCCCAAAATTTCTAAGTCCTATGTGGTAACTTTGGGATAATACCTTTTCCGTAACCCAAAGGCCACACGGACCAATAAAATTAATGCGGGAACTTCCACCAAGGGGCCAATGACCCCAGCGAATGCCTGTCCCGAATTTAATCCAAATACGGCTATGGCTACGGCTATGGCCAATTCAAAATTGTTCCCTGCCGCCGTGAAGGCCACAGCAGCTGTTTTGTCGTATTCCGCACCCATGGCTTTGGTGAAGAAAAATCCAATGATAAACATCAGCGTAAAATAGATGAGTAAAGGAACCGCTATGATAAGAACATCCATGGGGATCTCAACAATCATTTCGCCTTTTAAGGAAAACATGACCACTATGGTAAACAATAGGGCAATCAAGGTCATGGGGGATATGGTAGGAATAAATGTGTTGGAGTACCATTCCTCACCTTTCAGCTTAACCAGGATCAATCTACTTAAAAAACCCATTGCAAACGGTATTCCCAAATAAATAGCTACGCTTTCGGCTATGGTAGCAATAGAAATGTCTACTATTGCCCCTTCAAATCCGAAGTAGGGAGGTAGTACGGTTATAAAGATCCAGGCATAAAAACTATAGGCAAATACCTGAAATATGCTATTAAGGGCTACCAGTCCGGCACCGTATTCGCTACTTCCTTCCGCCAGATCGTTCCATACCAGTACCATGGCTATGCAACGTGCCAATCCAATAAGGATCAACCCAACCATATATTCCGGGTAATCCCTTAAAAAGGTAATCGCGAGTGCAAACATCAAAATAGGTCCAACAATCCAATTCAGGATCAAGGAAATAGATAAAATTTTGGTGTTTTTAAAAACCTTGGGCAATAGGGAGTAATCTACTTTTGCCAATGGTGGATACATCATTAGGATAAGTCCAATAGCAATGGGAATATTCGTTGCTCCACTACTAAAACTATCGATGATTTTGGGAAAAGTGGGTATAAAATAGCCTATGCCTACGCCCAAAGCCATTGCCAAAAAAATCCATAAGGTAAGATAGCTGTCCAGAAAGCTTAATTTTTTGTTCGAGGCCATTAATTATGATTTTATTTGGGCAAATATGTACATTAATTCGGTTGCAATTTGAAAGCTTCTTTCCTGATACTTTTCAGCCTGCTGCGGGGTGTTGTCAAACGCTTTTGGATCCTCAAAGGTTATAGGGATGCGCTTTTCGGCGCCAGCGATAAACGGACAGCCCCCATCGGCCTGTGAACAGGTCATGACTGCGGCAAATTCCGATTTGGGATTAAAGGCATCATCCAATTTCTTGGAAAAACCTATTACTGCAGGTTCGTTATCGGCATATTTGATGCTGTAAATTGGATTTTTCCCCTCCGAAATAGTTTCTATTTGGAATCCGGTATTTTTTAGGGTTTCTGCCACCATTGGAAATAAGGCAGTAGATTCTGTTCCGCCCGAATAGCACTGTACATTCTTTATGTTAAAATAGAACGCCATTGTTTGTGCCCAGACTTGGGACAAGTGACTCCTTCTGGAATTGTGGGTGCAAATAAAATTAATTCTAATGGGTTCTTGGGCATCTGTTTTAGACTGTATATAGTCAGCAAGGGGCTGTAAAATTTCTTTTCGCTCCTCGCTAATATTATCTGTACTAAGTGTAGAGATGGCTTGATCTATTTGGTCAAAGATCTTCGTTTTTACGGGCATCATTGAATAAGGTTTATAGTGTGGTTAAAGGGTTTAACAGCATCCGGAGTTGGGAGTGCAGCAATTTGCAGAAGTCTCTTGTAATTGGGATAATTTTATTCTCGGTTTTTCTGTCGGAATCCCGCAGTTGTCCTTCGCTAAACAGTCTGTATGCTTGGTGGCCAGAAGAAAGTTGGTACCGTCAAATTCCAATCCAAATTTTTGTATGGTATCTCCTTGGTATTCTACCTCAATTTCCAAATCCCCAATTTCCAATACCTTTTCCGATAGTTCAATGATGTGGACCAATTTTTCAGGATGGAGACGGTGGTCATAGTCATTGGAATCCCATAGCTGAAAATTTACAACTTCCTCTTTACGGACCGTTCCGCCACAGTCTATGAAGTTCTTGGTGATTTTACCTACTTCGGTAACGTGAAAATGACTGGGTACTAGTTTGCCATTTGGCAATTGGAATGCAATAGTATCCAATTTTCCTAAAATTGTTTTTACTTCTGATAGTTTCATTTTATTATTTGTTTATTGCGATTATACGATTATTGAATTAAAAATTTTTAGCAGCAATCCCCTTGTTTGGAGATGTCCTGATTTAGAAATTGGTTTAGGATTTCCTTCATTTCATGCCATTTTTCAGTATTGATACAATAACATACACTGGTGCCCTCCACACTACCTTTAATAAGTCCTAGGAGTTTCAATTCTTTTAGGTGCTGTGATATGGTAGGCTGTGCCAATCCAATTTCACTTACCAGATCACCACAAACACAGGTGTTCAGTTTAAAAAGATGCTGCAGGATGGCCACCCGGGCCGGATGTCCAAACACCTTTGCAAAACTGGCAATTTCATTTTGTTGGTCCGAAAAAATTTCTGTTTTGGCTAAACCCATTTTTTGTTTCATTTGTATATCGCAATATTACGATTAATATTTATTGTGACCAATATTTTTTGTTTTTTTTACAATTATTCCTTTTCATGTGGATTTTTTCTGCTTATCAGGACCGTGTGTATTTCCAACAAAGCTTTTTTTCTCTCATAATCTATATGGTAGACCTCAGGTTCTCCAAATGATTTTGAAGCTAGAAGTGTTTTCAGTATTTCCAATTCATGGAAATGGAAATAGACTCTATCTCCATTGCTATCTACTTTGAAGTTCGATTTATTTGGGTCACCTTCCACAAAACTTAAATAGAGCAACCCGTTATTAATTAATAATCTTTTGCAATCGGCAATTAATTTAATACAATCTGTTGGTGAAAGAAAGGGCAGGCAAAAACCACAAACTATTCCGTCATATAGAGTGTTTAGACCGCCTAACTGTCGGCAATCCAGAACCTTGAATGTAGCGGTTGGATTGTTCTTTTCGGCTAGTTTTATCATATTTGGGGCAACATCTATCCCTAGTATTCTGAAGTCGGGTCTTTTGGATAAAAGATATCTTGTGATGTTACCAGGACCACAGCCTATTTCCAGGATTCGTGCATTTTTTGCTGATATCGAACTACAAATGAGATCATAGGTTTTATTGTACAAGTCCAGGTCCATAAACTTGTCTTGGTACAGGGAAGCTATTTTGTTCCAGGTCTCGGATGTTTCCTTATAGCGGTCCAATGGGGTATTTCATTTTGAATACTAGTAATAGACATAAATATCGTGAATAATCTTCAACCCGGGACTAACGCATTTTATCATTTTTATATTTCAAGTGTTCGAAACTACAAAACGGAGGAGAATATTTTGTAAGTAAGCCCTTATGCTTATCGATGAAATGCAAATGTTTATCGCTAAAGTGAAATTAGGCCTTCTGACGTTTATCGGTAATATTTTGCACTTTATCCGTGATTTTCCCTCTAAACGAGTAACAGTGCTTTTCAGCGAATTGGAACCTGGAAAAGTATGCTTGCGCGAGTTATATATATAACAAAACGCAAATCATGAAAACCATTTTAACTTTAATCTTTGTTCTTTTTATCGGAGTAGCTGCACACGCTCAAAACGGTGCTGCTGAAGTAAAGGTTGAAACTGTTACCATGTCTATAGTAACTGCTACTGCAAAACAGGAAATTGCCGTTAAAAATGAAAATTCTGTAGCGCGTTTGTACATGTTCAAAAATTCTAAAATAACTAAAGAATTGTCTTTCTCTACCAAGTTGAACAAGGCTAAACTAGCTTAGAACTAGGATCAAATTAATAAAGTATCCATTCCACTTTCAAACAAAGAAATATTATGATTATAATAACCCTTCTTGCCTTCTTCTGTATCTGTCTTAATTATTTGGTTGTTTTTCCTAAAACAGAGGGCAATATTAAACCCTTAAAGAGTAGGGTGGAAAAGGAGTAATAATTCAGGTTATAACTAAGGGTGCATTTAAGGGTTTTCTAGCACATTTATTTATTTGTTGGTAGGGCTTCAAATTCCTTTCTTTTATTTTCATACCATTTGGACAAAGCGTCCGGAGATTTCATAAGTTCCTGCATTTTTTTCATTGCCTCGATATGATCTGCGTTTCCGGCCTGGAACATTGCCATACCGTGCTTTTTACTTTGTTCTGCCAATTCCTCGAAGGTATTGGCATGAAATTGCATGTCACAGGCACCTCCCAATTGCTTACATGTCATTGTTTTCATTTCTATCTGTTTTTCATATGGCACACTTACTCTTTAAAGCCTTTAGATTTAGCTTAAATTTTAATTGAGGTTACAAGTTAACTAAATAGCTGTGATTTACTTTGGAAAACAGGACCTTGTTGTTATGGTCTGTTGCTGATTATTTAGGTTTTATAGTCTTCTGAAAATTACGGTTCCATTATGTCCACCAAATCCAAAGGTGTTGCTCATGGCTATATTGATTTCGCCATCCAAAGCATCTCCCGTTACAATGGGTAGTGATTTGGGAATCTGGGGGTCAATATTGACCGTGTTGATGGTTGGGGGGATAATGTTATTTTGAATGGACTTAATAGCTAAAATTGCCTCAACGGCACCTGCGGCTCCCATTAAATGCCCTGTCATGGATTTGGTGGCGCTAATTTTTAGGTGTTTAAATTCATTGTTGAAGGTTTTTGCCACGGCCTTCATCTCGCTGATATCCCCAACGGGTGTGGAAGTGGCATGGGCATTTAAGTAGTTGATTTGCCCAGGATTTAGTTTTGCTTCTTTCATGGCCAACTGCATTGCTTTTATAGCGCCTATACCTTCCGGATGGGTGGCGGAAATATGGTAGGCATCATCGGTCATAGCGGCACCCACTATCTCGGCATAAATCTTTGCTCCACGTTTTTTGGCGTGTTCGTATTCTTCCAATATTAGTGCCCCGGCACCTTCACCCATAACAAATCCGTCCCTGTCAACATCGAATGGCCTGGAGGCGTGTTGTGGATTATCGTTGCGGTTGGATAAGGCTTTCATGGAGCCAAATCCACCAATGGAAGCTTCCGTAATGGGAGCTTCAGATCCTCCGGTAACCATAACTTTGGCCTTGTTTAGCCTTATATAATTGAAAGCGTCCATTATAGCGGAGTTGGAAGAGGCGCATGCCGACACTGCTGTGTAGTTTATACCCATTAATCCAAATTTCATAGCGATCATTCCCGAAGCCATATTCACCAACATCTTTGGAATAAAAAACGGGTTGAAGCGCGGGTTCATTCCCCCTGTGGTATAATTCTTTACCTCGTCTTCAAAGGTTTGCATACCTCCCTGGCCCGAACCCCAGATGACGCCTATATCAAAAGGGGATAGGGATTCCATGTTTAATTCACTATCGGCAAAGGCTTCGGTGACCGAGTAAAGTGCATATTGTGTAAAGGAATCACTCCTTTTTATTTCATTGCGATCCAGGTAATTTTCTGGATTGAAATTTTTTACCTCACTGGCGAAGGTGGTTTTAAATAGGGATGGGTCAAATTTTGTGATTTTTGATGCCCCAGTTTGGCCTTTTATGGCACTATCCCAAAATTCGTTTACAGTATTTCCAATGGGAGTCAAGGCTCCCAACCCTGTTATCACTACTCTCTTCATAAATTCATTTTTTTTTACTGGTAATGCAATGCCGGTGAATAGGTAATTGAGTGCCTAATTATATAGTCACCCCCCTGTTCTTATTGTTCCAAAACTTCGGTAAGTATCCGTTTAAATACATCCACAGGTTGTGCACCTGTAACGGCACTTTTTCTGATAAATACTATGGTTGGCACAGAATTGACTCCTAGGTTTTTCCAATAATCCTCTTTACTTCTTATTTCATATCGGGATTCATCATTATCTAAATTAGCTAAGGCTTCTTCAGCGTTTAAGCCAACATCCAACAGGGCCTGCTTTAAAATAGCTCTGTCCGAGACATCTTTTCTTTCGCTAAAAAAGGCAGTGGTTAAGCGCATCTTTAATTCGGTCTGCTTTCCAAATGCCTTGGCATACTCCAATAATATATGTGCTTCAAAAGTATTTGCCATTCTCATTTCATCAAAATAATCGAAGGTAAATCCCAGTTCTGCTCCCGCCTCGGCCATATATTCCTGTGAACGTTTTTGTTCTTCCAAACTTGAACCATATTTTTCGGTAATATGTTCCTGTACGTTCTGCCCTTCTTTGGGCATATGTGGATTTAGTTCAAAAGGTTGCCACTCTATTTCTACTTGGTCCTGAATACCCATTTCTGAGATAGCTTTATCCAAGCGTTTGTAACCAATGGTGCACCAAGGGCACACTACATCGGATACAATATCTATTTTAATTTTATCTGCCATTACAAAGTGTATTTAGTATATGTTTAGGCTTATATAACTTCACTAATTGGAAATTGTGGTTGCGCATTGGTCAAATTAGGAAGGTCTGCCAAAATTGCTTCGGTATTTAAACCAAACGAATGTTCCAAAGATTGCAAGAATTCAAAAGTTCAAAGTTAATGAATATGAAGCTGGTTGCATACAAGCTGTTCCTATATTGGTGCAATGGGAACTTGGTGGACGCCTAGGATATGTAAACCTTTGGCGTCCTATTCCATTATTAGCCCATTCTTGTGTTTAATTGGTTATAGTTTCGGGTTTCCAAGCAAACTTTTTAAATGCGTCATCAACGGGAGTCTTGGCAATATGGTTGGTATAGTTGCTTATTACCTTTTGTGAAAGACCAAGGATGATTTCCAAAATTTGTCTTTCCCCGTAACCAACGGCATAGAATCTGTTCAATTCGTCTTCCGAAATATTTCCACGGTTCCGAACAATGGATAAAGTGGTCTCATACAACACCTGTAGTTTTTCCGTGGGCATGCTGGTCCTATTTCTTAAGGCTTCACTTAATGCCGGATCTACTTTCATCATATGGGCAATACCGGTATGTGCCGGTATACAGTAGTGACATTCGTGTTCTACGTTAATGGTCTGCCACACTACGGTTAATTCTTCGTTGTTAAAGGAAGAATCAACAAATAATTGATGCAGTGTCTGATATGCCTCTAGGATGCCGGGAGCACTGGCCAATACCCCATGTAAACCGGGTATCATACCAAAAGCCTTAACCGATTTTTGCAAAAAGGGTTTACTTTCTTCAGGTGCGGATTCAATGTCGTGTACTTTTAATGTAGTCATAATTCAATTTTTAATTTATTGTTTATTCTATTTAGGTTTATAACTAAGCAATCGCTTAGTAATGGGGTAAAAAAAATGTCAAAGGTTCGTAAATGCTGTTTCTATATAATCTTCCAATTGTTTTCTACTTAATATTTTAGAGGCCAAGGAAAGTCCCAACATGGAGGCTCCCAAGTAATTTGCCTGTTTTTCAACGGTTGCTAGGTCTTTATTTTTGTCTTGTCTTAAGTTGTTTGCAAACAGGGCTTTAATTTCATTAAAAAAGTTCTTCAATTCTGTCATTATAATTGGATCCCCATGGGCTCCTAATTCATTTACGGTATTGGTAACCAAACACCCCTTTTTGCCATTGTCATCCTTGGAGAATTCCAAGAAATCGTAGAAGTATTGTTTAATACCGATTACCCCGTTGTTCGATTTCTCCAAAATTTCCGTAATACGGTGCATCTTCTTTTTGTATGACTTAATGCATTCCAAAAAAACCCCGTTCTTACTTCCGAAACTTGAATAAATGGAGAATTGGTTTATTCCCATTTCCTTTTCCAACATGCGAACGGAGGTATTCTCATACCCATTGCGCCAGAACAAGCCCATAGCTTTTTCTATTACTTCCTCTTCGTTATATTGTTTGCTCCTTGCCATTTTATAAATACGGTACAAAACTAAGCAGTTGCTTTGAAATAAAAAAACAATTAACATTTTGTTTGATATTCCCCGGATAAATAACTGTTGTGCAGAAAACAATGATCTTAGGTCTCAAAAGGACATATGTCTCCAATTGCAGCTGCCGAACTTCGGTCAAATACTTCTTTTATCGCTAAAGTGAAATTGGGCCTTCTGACGTTTATCGGCAATATTTTGCACTTTATCCGTGATTTTCCCCCTTAACGAGTAACAGTGCTTTTCGGCGAATTGGAACCTGGAAAAGTACGCTTGCGCGAGTTATATATATAACAAAACGCAAGTCATGAAAACCATTTTAACTTTAATCTTTATTCTTTTTATCGGAGTAGCTGCACAAGCTAATAACGGTGCTGCCGAAGTAAAGATTGAAACTGTTGCCATGTCTATAGTAACTGCTACTGCAAAACAGGAAGTTGCCGTTAAAAATGAAAATTCCGTAGCGCGTTTGTACATGTTCAAAAATTCTAAAATAACCAAAGCATTGTCTTTTTCAACTAAATTAAACAAAGCCAAATTGGCCTAACACGATACACTAACCTACTGCCCTTAAACGGACAGTCCCAAAATAGACCATTATGATATTATTTGCGCTTTTAATCCTCATATCCCTAGGCCTTAGTCACATTATTATTTTTCCCAAAACCAAGGGTATCCTAAGACCTTTAAAAGTGTCGGTAAAACAGGACAAGGAATAAGCCATTATTCGTTATCCAATTTTCAGGCTCTTTGAGATACAACCTCAGGTTATTTTAAAAAAATAAGGAAATATATATTAACATGTGTAGACATTACCTATGGGTTAGGTCTTAAAAGGATGTTGTATGTCTGAAAATTTAACAATGTAGTTTGTGCCTTTCTTCGAGGAATCCCTGTTTATGGATCCCTTTAATTGACGGGACAGGTTATGGATAAGTTTTAGCCCCAGCGATTTTGTATTCTTATGGCTGATCCCCTCAGGAAAGCCTTCGCCATCATCACCAATATAAAGTATATAGTCCTTTCCATTGGATTTTACCAGTTCTATATGTATTTCCCCTGGATCGTTATCCTTAATACCGTATTTAAGGGCATTGGTAATTACTTCGTTGATCAATAGTCCTAACGGAATGGCAGTATCTATACCCAGTTTAATATC
Organism: Arenibacter palladensis; assembly: GCF_900129275.1. Taxonomy (GTDB): domain Bacteria; phylum Bacteroidota; class Bacteroidia; order Flavobacteriales; family Flavobacteriaceae; genus Arenibacter; species Arenibacter palladensis. Next base: position 158,564 of record NZ_FQUX01000004.1, read on the forward strand.
CGGGATTTTGATGTTAAGGGTGATGTTGTTTTCAGTGCCTTTAAAGGATCGTATAAGATAATCACTTAATTCCTCTACATAGGACTTGTATTCAATTTTGGAAAGATCATGGCGCATATACAGCATCTCATGTACCATGGCCATTGAAATTACCCTATTCTGACTGCTCTTTATCAAAGTTTTTATTCTTGGTTCTTCAATGCTTCTGGATTGAAGGCTAAGTAAACTGGATACGGTTTGAAGGTTGTTCTTTACCCTATGGTGAATTTCCTTTAAAAGCGTGTCTTTCTCCCTGATTCGGGCCTCGTTTTCGTTTCGGATTTTATGTAATTCGTTGTGTGCCTTTAGAAGGTTTTTTCCTATGACACCTCCCAAGAGGTAAACGGAGAACAGAATACTAAAAAGGGCAAAAATATTCTTACTTTCGGCGGGGACCACATTTTCCGTAAAATTAAATTCCGCAATACTCTGGGAGTAGATCAGAATAATGATCAATAGATTTAGATTTAAATAAATACGGCCGTATTCCTTGGTGCTAATATAACCCGCAAAAACCACCAAAGCCAGTACAAAAATAAAGGGACTGTTAATGCCTCCACTGTAAATAGTAATAATGACAGAGGATGCCAATGCCATTATTGAAGTAATATTGTAAGTTAATCCAAGCAATTTATGTTTGTGAAATGCAAGGGTGTTGGCCAAATTAAGAACACCGAAAACAATAAAAATATCAGGGATTATTTGAGTGATATTGAGGAAAAATATACATACAATACCAAATATAATGGACAGGACAGAGGAAATATAGTTAACCCTTAACGTTAAACGGACTTTGTCCTTAAGTCGGTACTGATCCTGAGTGGGTATTTGCATTAAAAAATGGTTAATGGTTGTATTATGAGGGTAAAGATAATCGTTTGAATTAAAGCACGATGAATTTTAAGGTTAAAACAATATTTTTATGGAAATCCCCTATACCTCGTAGGATGGATTTTGGATCTATTGATTTTTGGCCCCAATTATTCACCTTTTTTATTCGATTTTAATTCTATTTTTCCGTCAGAAAAACCTTAGACTTATTATAAATATATTAAAATTTGGACAATAAAAAAGCGACGCCTTTTAGGAGCGTCGCTTTTTTTGGTGTACTACTTGAATTATAAAGCTGTTGGGTGTTTTGGCTAATCTTCTATAATAACCCATTCGCCTTTGTCCAAAAGCGGTTCGGCTTGTTTGTATTTGACCGTCTTGCTTTCGCCGGACATTACATTCTTTATGGTGACTCTTTCGTTTCTTCCTATTTTGGCCTTTTCCCGTACAATGGTTTCGGTTACCTGAGGCCGTCCACCTTGATTTTGGCCTACAGCCCGGCTTTGGGCCGACATTTCATCACTGTTGGGAATTTCTTCCTTGGAGGTCTTTAAATTTTCCTTTGGCCTGCGAATATTTCGGGCCTCCTGAATCTCCGGACTCTGTGTTGGAAGTTCTCCTTTAAACAAGAAAGAAACTATTTCTTTGTTCACCTTTTCTATCATTCCCTTGAAAAGTTCAAAGGCCTCAAATTTGTAGATCAATAAGGGATCCTTTTGTTCATGTACGGCCAATTGGACAGATTGTTTTAACTCGTCCATTTTTCGTAGATGTGTTTTCCAGGAATCGTCAATAATGGCGAGAGAAATGTTTTTTTCAAAATCCGTTACCAATTGGTTGCCGTCACTTTCGTAGGCATCCTGAAGATTGGTAACCACATTCAAGGTTTTAATCCCGTCCGTAAAGGGCACTACAATTCTTTCGAACTTATTGGCGTTGTCTTCATATACCTTTTTGATGACCGGGAAGGCCGTGGCAGCGTTTCGCTCCATTTTGTCCTTGTAATGGGTATATGCCGTTTTATATATAATATTCGCCATTTCCTGTACGCCCATTTTCCCAAAGTCGTTTTCGCTAATAGGGGAGGTGATGGAGAAATATTTTATAAGTTCAAATTCAAAGTTCTTATAGTCGCTGGCTGCCTTGTTGGTGTCCACAATTACCTCGCAAGTGTCGTAGATCATATTGGCAATATCTACTTTAAGTCGCTCGCCTTGTAGGGCGTGACGTCTTCTTTTGTAGACTACTTCCCTTTGGGCGTTCATAACATCATCATATTCCAACAATCGCTTACGGACACCAAAATTGTTTTCCTCCACTTTTTTCTGGGCACGCTCAATAGATTTCGTCATCATGGAATGTTGAATAACCTCACCTTCTTCCAAGCCCATTTTATCCATCATTTTGGCTACCCTGTCCGATCCGAACAATCGCATAAGGTTGTCTTCCAAGGAAACATAGAATTGGGAGCTTCCTGGGTCTCCCTGTCGCCCGGAACGACCTCTAAGCTGTCTGTCTACCCTTCTTGAATCATGGCGTTCTGTTCCTACGATGGCCAAACCACCAGCTTTTTTTACTTCTTCACTTAATTTAATGTCGGTACCACGACCTGCCATGTTGGTAGCTATGGTCACCACACCTGCGTTTCCGGCCTCGGCTACAATATCCGCTTCTTTTTTGTGCAATTTGGCGTTAAGTACATTGTGCGGTACTTTTCTAATGGTCAACATACGGGAAAGAAGTTCAGAAATTTCAACAGAGGTAGTACCAATAAGTACCGGTCTTCCCGACTGTGATATTTTGGTAACCTCATCAATAATGGCATTGTACTTTTCGCGTTTGGTCTTATAGATCAAGTCCTGTCTGTCGTCTCGTGCAATAGGCCTGTTGGTAGGGATTTCCATCACATCCAACTTGTAAATTTCCCAAAATTCCCCGGCTTCGGTAACGGCTGTACCGGTCATCCCTGCCAGTTTACTGTACATTCTAAAGTAGTTCTGCAAGGTTACGGTGGCAAAGGTTTGGGTCATGGCCTCGATCTTTACATTTTCCTTGGCTTCAATGGCCTGGTGCAATCCGTCAGAATAACGTCGCCCATCCATAATACGGCCCGTTTGCTCGTCTACGATCATTACCTTGTTCTCCATAACCACATACTCCACATCCTTCTCAAAAAGTGTGTATGCCTTTAAAAGTTGGTTCATGGTATGGATACGCTCACTTTTTATGGCAAAGTCCTTGAACAATTCCTCCTTTAGTTCGGCTTCCTTGTTGATTTCAAGATCCTGACTCTCAATTTTTGCTATTTCATGGCCAATATCGGGCATTACAAAAAAGTCCTTGTCGCCATCCCCTGATAAATATTCAACTCCTTTTTCGGTAAGCTCTATCTGGTTATTTTTTTCATCGATAACAAACCAAAGTTCTTCATCTACCTTTGGCATTTCACGGTTGTTATCCTGCATATAAAAGTTCTCGGTCTTTTGAAGTAACTGTTTTACCCCTTCTTCACTCAAGAATTTTATTAAGGCTTTGTTTTTAGGAAGACCTCTGTGGACACGTAACAAAAGGAAACCACCTTCTTTGGTATCTCCTTCGGAAATCAACTTTTTGGCCTCGGCCAAAACTCCCGTCAAGTAGGCTCGTTGTTTGTTGACAATATCACCTACTTTGGGTTTCAGTTCATTAAATTCATGTCGATCCCCTTCCGGTACCGGTCCTGAAATGATCAAGGGGGTACGGGCATCATCTACAAGAACGGAATCCACCTCATCCACAATGGCATAATTATGGGGTCTTTGAACCAGGTCACTGGGGGTATGGGCCATATTGTCCCTAAGATAATCAAAGCCGAATTCATTGTTGGTGCCGTAGGTAATATCCGCGTTATAGGCAGCCCTACGTCCGTCAGAATTAGGTTGGTGTTTGTCTATACAATCCACTGAAAGTCCGTGGAATTCGAATATTGGTGCCATCCAGGCGCTATCCCTTTTGGCCAGATAATCGTTTACGGTAACCAAATGGGCTCCGTTTCCGGTTAAAGCGTTTAAATAGAGGGGCAGGGTAGCTACTAAGGTCTTACCTTCCCCAGTTTGCATTTCCGCAATCTTTCCTTGGTGAAGGGCTATCCCCCCAATTAACTGAACATCATAATGTACCATGTCCCAGGTAACTTCCTTTCCGGCGGCATCCCAAGAGTTTTTCCAGATGGCATTGTCGCCATCCAAAGTAACGTAATCCTTTGAACCGGAAAGTAGCCTGTCGTATTCGGAAGCTTTTACGGTAATGGTTTCATTATTGGCAAAGCGTTTTGCTGTTTCCTTGACAACGGCAAAGGCTTCGGGCAACATATCTGACAGGGCCTTTTCGGAAATGGTATATATTTCCCCTTTAAGTTTGTCTATATCCGCATAAATATCTTCGTTCTTGTCTATGTCTGCAGACTCCTTTACTTCTTTTAGCAACTTGTCTATTTGCTCATTGATCTCTTTGCAATCTTCTTTTATTTTATTCTTAAAAAAAGCAGTCTTTGCCCTAAGTTCATCGTGGCTTAATTTTTCCAAAGCCGCTTCGAACGATTTTATTTGATTGACCAAAGGTTGTAGGTCCTTGACATCTTTCTTTGATTTATCCCCTACAAATACCTTTAATACTGAATTTAAAAAACTCATAATGATTTTCTGTTATTAATGAAAGACTTGGTAAAAGCCTTTTCCAATGTATGTGCATAAAATATTCTAGTTGGCACTTGCAATGCCATCTTTTGGATACAAGAGTTCCAACATCAAAATTACGTAAAAAAAAAGCCTCATATGAGACTTTTTTGTTGTAATTCCGTTAATATTTTAATACTCGTCCTCGTTCCAAAGATAGTCTTCTTCGGTAGGATAGTCTGGCCAAATCTCTTCGATTGATTCATAAATCTCCCCTCCTTCTTCCTCCATGGACTGTAGGTTTTCTACAACCTCCAAAGGTGCACCGGTTCTAATTGAGTAATCTATCAATTCGTCTTTTGTTGCGGGCCAGGGCGCATCGCTCAAATAAGATGCTAATTCTAATGTCCAATACATCGTAATTATTTATTTTTTAATATTTTGCAAAAGTAATTTTTAAACTGAAACTGCCAAGTTTTTTTGCGAAAAATTCATCCAATTCTATTCTACTTTTATCGCTTTAATAATTTGATAACGAAGAATTAACGAATTTATTAGTTCTGCTTCTCCGGAATCCACTTTATTTCCTCAGCTTGTACATCATAGGACAATTTTCGTGCCAATACAAAGAGAAAATCGGAAAGTCTGTTAATATAGGATAACAAGATAGGGTCTACAGGCTCAAAATCGTTTAATTGCGACACTAGACGCTCCGCCCTACGGCAAATAGTCCTTGCAATATGACAATATGACACTGTTGTATGCCCTCCAGGCAATATAAAATGGGTCATAGGGGGCAGCTGCTGTTCCATCAGGTCTATTTCCTTCTCTAGGAGGTTTATATCTTCGGCCTCGATTTTAGGAATATTTAAACGGTCCTTTCCACTTTTCAGTTTTTCTTTCTTGGGGTCGATCGCCAATAAGGCCCCAACCGTAAATAGTTTTTCTTGAATTTTTATCAATATCTTCTTGGAGGATTCCTCTATTGGCTGGTCCCGTATTAAACCAATCCAAGAATTGAGTTCGTCCAAGGTGCCATAACTTTCAATTCGGATGTGATGTTTCGGTACCCGGGTACCGCCAAAAAGACCTGTTGTGCCATCATCTCCAGTCTTGGTATATATTTTCATGCCGGTCTATGTGTATTTTTTGGTGCTATTAATTATAATATGGATGATAGGGAAGGGCAAGACTGGCCAAGACTAAGGTTTGTTTTGGGGCAAGTCTTTTATAGTTTTATCCTTGGTCGTTGGACTTGCTTCTATCCTCCCGTTTATAATCTTCCATAAATTTTCTGGATTTTCTATCTCTGGTTCTTCTTTTGGTAAACCCTTGGGCAACAAAGAAAATAACTCCAAGAACGGCAAGTACTATGTAAATGATGTAGTCCATCGGTCATGTTTTTATGAATTTCTTTATCTCCATTAAAAATACGGGTTTAAATCCGAATCTTAAAATGCTCCTTGGCTTGTTCCCTTCTAAAAAATACCAGTCCACAGTAAAAAAGGTCCATGGTTACCGTTACCTGATTCAATTCTTTTATACTTTCCCATAATTTGTGGGTATACTCCGTTTGGTAGATCCCATTTACCAAAACAACAGTATCATTGGCAATGCTATTATTGTCAACAATTAACTCGTCAATGGTTTCCCTGTGTAACTTTTCAATATAAATTATTTGATTGGAAGTGTTGGCAAAGGATACCCCTTTAATGTTTTTTGTTATTTCCTTTTCCAAAGCAATATTGGAAGGGACCAATTGTACTTGTGCTATTTTAAAATAGGCAATTGTTTTTAATAGAATATTTTTGGACTTGGATGTATTAAAATGAGGGGAAGCGTATAGACATTTGGTTATAAACCGGTAGACGAATGGAGAATGTACCCCATGCTGGTTATTGGATGACAGCCAGAACTTAATAAATGCAAATAACCTATATAACATCTTATACTTTGTTGGACAGGATTTATTCGTCCATGGACATGGAAAGCTCGAACCACCTTTCTGTTTTTTCTTCAATAGTATCTGTAATCTCCTTGAGCCTGATGGATAATTTGGAGATCTCATCACCGGAAAGTGTACTGTCTGTAAATTTATTCTGGATTTCAAGCTTTTGGGATTCCAGTTTTTGGATTTCCTTTTCCAGTTGTTTGTACTCCTTTTGTTCCAAAAACGAAAGCTTTTTTCCTGTTTCTTCTTCTTTCCAAGTATTCTTGGTATTTTTTACTTCATTGGCTTTTTCCTTGGATGCCTTGTTTTCCTGTATGTTGCTGTCCTCATAAGTTCTGAAATCGGAATAATTGCCTGGGAAGTCCTCAATTTCTGCATTCCCCCTAAAAACAAAGAGGTGATCCACGATCTTGTCCATAAAATAACGGTCGTGGGAAACGACCAAAAGACAGCCAGGGAAATCGAGTAGAAAACTTTCCAACACGTTCAATGTAACAATGTCCAGATCGTTGGTAGGTTCATCCAGGATCAAAAAGTTTGGATTTTGTATTAAAACCGTACACAGATAAAGGCGTTTGCGTTCCCCTCCACTTAATTTTTCCACAAAATCATATTGCTTCTTACGGTCGAAAAGAAAACGTTCCAATAGTTGTTGGGCAGAAATTTGTTTTCCCTTCATCAAAGGAATGTAATCCCCAAATTCCCGAATAACATCAATTACTTTCTGGCCTTCCTTAATGGTAATTCCCTTTTGGGTGTAATAACCAAACTTAATGGTTTCTCCTATGATTACCTTGCCACTGTCCGGTTGCACGGTACCGCTCAGGATATTTAAAAAGGTGGATTTTCCCGTGCCATTTTTTCCTATGATGCCGATACGTTCCCCCTTTAGAAAATTATATTCAAATTTGTCCAGAATGGGCTTGTTGGGGAAGGATTTGGATATTTTATGGAGCTCTACAATTTTGCTCCCCATACGTTCCATATTAATTTCCAGCTGCACCTCGTGTTCCTTTCTCCGTTGGCTTGCCTTTTCCTTTATGGTGTGAAAATCGTCGATTCTGGATTTTGATTTGGTAGTCCGTGCTTTGGGCTGTCTGCGCATCCAGTCCAGTTCTTTCTTGAACAGTATTTTGGATTTGTGCTGTTCTACGGCTTCCTGTTCTATACGGGCTTCCTTCTTTTCCAAATAATAGGAATAATTGCCCTTATAGGAATACAACTGACCATTATCCAATTCAATGATTTCATTGCAGACCCGTTCCAAAAAATAGCGATCGTGGGTAACCATGAAGAGGGTCATATTCTCCTTGGCGAAATACTGTTCCAGCCATTCTATCATTTCAAGGTCCAAATGGTTGGTAGGTTCATCCAAAATAAGAAGGTCTGGCCTATTGATCAAGGCATTGGCCAATGCCAATCGTTTCTTTTGTCCTCCCGAAAGTAGTCCTACCTTTACATCTAGATCTTCCAATTTTAATTTGAACAGGATCTGCTTATATTGGGTTTCAAAATCCCATGCGTCATAGCGTTCCATAGCTTCAAAGGCCTTTTGGTAGGCATCTGCATCTTCTGGATTCAAAAGGGCATGTTCGTAGTTTTGAATAACCTTTAAAACCTCGTTGTCCGAAGCAAAGATAGTTTCCTCCACGGTTAATTTTTGATCTAGGTCCGGTTCTTGTTCCAAAAATGAAATTCGAATTCCCTTACGACTATTTATCTGGCCGCTGTCCGACGAATCCTTGCCGGATAGTATGTTTAGGATGGAAGTTTTTCCGCTGCCATTTTTTGCAATTAGCGCAATCTTTTGATCCTTGTTGATCCCAAAGGAAATATTTGAAAAAAGTGATAACTCGCCAAATGATTTGGATATGTTTTCTACAGTAAGTAGGTTCATTTAAGGTATTATTTTAAACTGATGTGTTGTTGGAAATACTTCCATAAAAAAAGATATCTTGCGCCTAGCATAATCCAGAGGGGTATGGCCAAGGGGGAGAACACCTGTACTTTAAATATAGCCAATACAATGGTTACACCCAATAATCCAAGTAGAATTAACAAGTACTTGGGCAGCCAACTGGGAGTATTTTTCTTTTTAACAATGATAAAGCCAATAATTAAATTCAACGGAAATACCCAAAGGATATTAAAGTTGTTGGCGGTAGCCGTATGGTCTGTAAAAAACCAAAGGAAAACGAGTAGCATTCCCGCCAGCCCCGTAACAAAAAATAGTACGGAATCCAAGATCCTACTTCTGGTATGATTCTTATAGTCGATATAGGTAATGGTAAGGACAAACAATAACATTGCCAATATCCAAAATAGGGGAGAAGCTAGAAAGTATCCCTTTTCCTCCTTTTTTACGGAAGTTAAAATGGTTCTGTCCCTTATTACCAGATTATGTTCGGATATGGTGGTATTGCCTAATTGTTCCTTTACATATATGGGTAAAAACATATGTTCCTTATCAGTAGCTGTTCTGTCTATTACAGAGCCCAAGGCCAAATCTATCCCGAAACTGGACCAAGAATTGGTAATAAGGTTTTGGTGTATAAGCTGCCTGAAGGTGTAGTTTTTTTCCAAATGGCCCTCATTAAAATGAAGGTTTCCACCTAAGGCCTCTTGCAGGACATCCCCTATTTTGGTGGCGCAATTGTTGAAAAAGAAATCGTATTTGTAATCCCTATTTTCTGGGCGATAATTGTTTTCCAAAAATCGGAACAATTCATTCTTTTCTGTAGGGGCAAGTTGCAAGAGTTGTTCTTTTACCCATCTATTTTCCATTTCATAGGCATACAAAAAATTGGGCATATTTTGCTTGCTCAAGGAATAGTATAATTTACCCATGGCAAATTCCACGTAGAACATGGGCGGGTCAAAATTAAAAGTCCCATAATTGTACACCCAGTCTATTCCCTGGGTGGGATCTTGGATTCTGAAAGCGCTATGGCCAAAAGTGGTGTATAGGTCGCTGCCAGAGCCACAGGTTAAAACGCTTATTTGTGATTCGGGAGATAATTCCCTAACCTGTGCGGTTCCGTGGAACATCAGGCCCATAAAAAATGCAATAAAAAGAATCCTTATGCTCATATACTATTGGGAGCCACTATTTTTTGAAATTACCAACGCAAATATCGAATAATTTATAGGATTTAAGTATGATAGTACAAGCTATTATAAAAAACAGGATATATTTTAACAGCATTTTTTAATAAATGGTATTTTTACATGATGGCACCTAATTTGCAATGTGCAATTGATGGTGAAAAACCAAGTAAAATAAGACCTATGAAGCGCCATATTCCTAATATTATAACTTTGTTAAATGTTTTTTGTGGTTGTATAGCCACCGTGTTTGCAGTTTTGAACAAGTTGGAGGTGGCTGCCTTTTTTGTCTTTTTGGGTATTTTTTTTGATTTTTTCGATGGATTGGCCGCCAGGGCCTTGAACGTGAGAAGTGAGTTGGGGCTTCAATTGGATTCCCTTGCCGATGTAATTACAAGTGGTTTGGTGCCCGGCATAGTAATGTTTCAGCTGTTGAGTATGTCCTATAGCGGAGGATGGAACATTGGTCTTCAACCAGATTCGCCGGAGACCATGCATTGGGCCGCCTTCGACATTCCCTTGATTCCTTTTTTTGGGTTTTTAATTACTCTGGCCTCTGCCTATCGCTTGGCAAAATTTAATCTCGATGAAAATCAGGTTTCCTCTTTTGTGGGACTCCCTACACCTGCCAATGCCTTGTTGATACTTTCCTTTCCCTTAATATTGCTTTATCATAACAATGATTTTTTAAATACGATAATCTTGAATAAATGGTTCTTGATCGGGACAACGCTATTGAGTTCGTATCTGTTAAATGCCAATATTGGTTTATTTGCCCTGAAGTTTAAAAATTGGAGTTTTAGGGATAATGCTCTGCGCTATATTTTTATCGTAGTGAGTTTTGTGCTGATCCTCACCATGAAATTTATGGCTATTCCGGGCATAATAGCTTTTTATATTATAAGCTCTTTGGTGAATAACTTAAAAACACCGAAACAGGATTGATTACTTATATATATGGATCGACCTCAAAGTGGTCGGCCCAATCGATTAATAGAATAAAAAAATGGGTTGAACTTGGGAAGGATTGTTGCTTTGAACAATTTACGTTCAAAGGGATTAACTTTATTTAAAAATCCAATTTCTTTCTACGAAGCTCAAAATTCTGACCCAAATATACCTTTCTTACCATTTCATCGGCAGCCAGGTCTTCTGGAATCCCGGATTTAAGGATACCCCCTTCAAACATAAGGTAGGAACGCTCTGTAATTGCCAAAGTTTCCTGTACGTTGTGGTCTGTAATGAGAATACCGATATTCTTATTTTTAAGTTGGGCTACAATTCTCTGAATATCCTCAACGGCCACGGGGTCTACTCCCGCGAAGGGTTCGTCCAATAAGATGAATTTCGGATCTGTTGCCAAGGCCCTTGCTATCTCCGTACGCCTTCTTTCACCACCCGACAAAAGATCCCCACGGTTCTTGCGAATATGTCCCAGGCCAAATTCTTCAATGAGCGATTCCATTTTCATTAGCTGCTCCTTCTTGCTCAATTTGGTCAACTGAAGCACGCTTAGAATGTTTTGTTCTATACTCAATTTTCTAAATACAGAGGCTTCTTGGGCCAAATATCCAATACCATTTTGCGCTCTCTTGTACATAGGGAAGCGCGTAATTTCCATTTTATCCAGATAAATATTTCCTCCATTGGGTTTTATCAACCCCACTATCATATAGAAAGATGTTGTTTTTCCGGCACCATTGGGTCCTAATAAACCAACGATCTCTCCTTGGTTTACTTCCAATGAAATTCCTTTAACTACTTGACGCCCTCGATAGGACTTCATTATATTATCTGCTCTTAGCTTCATAGTACCTTTCTATTCCCCAAAACTAAGCCTTATATTAGTTTGGGAAAAGATATTGTAGATTTTTTAACCTTCTTGTTTTTCCAATTCCTCCCAATATTCATAGGCCCTTCTCAAGTGGGGGACTACTATAGTGCCGCCTACAAGGGTGGCAATGCCCAAAGTTTCCATGACTTCTTCCTTGCTGGCTCCTTCATTATAGGAGCTTTCCAGATGGTATTTTACACAATCGTCGCAGCGTAGAACAGCAGAGGCAACCAATCCCAATAGCTCTTTGGTCTTTACATCCAGAGCGCCGGCGGCATAGGCATTGGTGTCCAGGTTGAAGATTCTTTTTATAATCTTGTTGTTGTCCGCTAAGAGCTTTTCGTTCATTTTGGAACGATAGTCATTAAATTCCTTAACTTGATTTGACATTTTTCTTCTGATTTTTTTTGGCTTCCCTTCTTAATACCACCTTGGAAATGTAAATACTTATTTGGTATAGGATTAAAATAGGAACTGCCACAATTATCTGACTTGCAACATCCGGAGGGGTAATTACTGCGGATATAATAAGTACCACGACTAGGGCTATTTTTCTGTATTTTCGGAGTATTTCCGGGGTAACCAAACCTACTTTGGTCAAGAAATAAATGATAATGGGCAATTCGAATATTAAACCGCAGGCAATTACGGCTGCCCTTACGGTAGAGATATAGGAAACCAAATCTATTTCCCTCACCACTGAATCACTTATGGAGTAGCCTCCTAAAAAGTTAATGGACAATGGAGCTACTACGTAGTATCCGAACAATACGCCCGTAAAGAAAAGAAAGGAAGCGATAAAGATAAATCCCCTTGCGTTCTGACGCTCATTATCATACAGTCCGGGAGCAATAAATTTCCACATTTCATAGAGTACATAGGGAAATCCTATAATAAAACCTGCCCAAATGGAAGTCCAGATATGTGCGGAGAATTGTTCGGACATTTGCCTACTCTGAACCGTAAATTCCGGTTCAGTATTACAAAATGCCTCACTAAAACCCAATAACTTGGAAAAGTCGCAGAAAACGTGATAAGTGGGGAAATCTGGCATCATCGGGCCAAAAATGACCGTATCAAAAATGAATCCTTTCATTAAAAAAGCTACCCCTCCGATAATAACTACAGCCAAGGTTGATCTTATTAAATGCCATCTTAGTTCTTCCAAATGGTCCAGGAACGACATTTCATTTGGGGTCTTATTCTTTTTTGTCATTACAGTATGCCTTCTTTAATTAAATTGTGTAAATGTACTATTCCTTTGTAATTCTCTCCATCAACAACCAATATTTGTGAGATATTATTGGCCTGCATTATTTCCAATGCCTTTACGGCAAGGACGTCCGAAGCTATTGTTTTAGGAGTAACGCTCATGATGTCCTTGGCAGTTAGGCCATAAATATTGTCATACTTATTGAGCATACGCCTAATATCGCCATCAGTTATTATTCCAACAATTTTTTGGTCTTCCAATACCGCCGCGGCGCCCAACATTTTTTCAGAGATCTCTATGATCACAGATTTTACATCGCTTTTGGTGCTGACCTTTGGAATCTGGTTATTACTGGCAATATCGCCTACCCTTAAGTATAATTTCTTTCCAAGTGCGCCACCAGGGTGGTATTTTGCAAAGTCCTTGCTGCTGAACCCCTTAAGTTCTAGAAGGCAGATTGCCAGGGCATCCCCTATAACCAATTGGGCGGTTGTACTGGTAGTGGGTGCAAGATTGTTTGGGCAAGCCTCTTTTTCAACATAAGTGTTTAAAATATAGTCTGCCTGTGCCGCCAAAAAGGAGTCGGGGTTCCCGGTCATTCCTATTAACTTGTTTTTGCCCCTTTTTATTAAGGGTACAAGCATCTTGATTTCGGCAGTATTTCCACTTTTGGATATGCAGATAACCACATCGTCTTTCTGTACGGTTCCAAGATCACCGTGTATGGCGTCGGCAGCGTGCATAAATATAGATGGGGTACCTGTGGAATTTAAAGTGGCAACGATTTTGGAAGCGATCAGGGCACTTTTACCGATACCGGAAATAATGACCCTGCCTTTGGAATGTCTGATGCATTCCACCGCATTGGAAAAATCTTCGTTTAAGAGAGTCGCTAAAAAGGAAATTGCCTCGGCCTCATTTTCAATGGTTTTCTTTGCTATGGCCAATATAGCTTTGGTGTCGCTCAAAGTAAATTAAAGTTATGTGATGATTTTCCTAAAAGAAAGTCTTATCTTTATTTTACAAAATTACATAATCTTAAGTTTATAGAATATTTTAAATTTGAACAATTTATTTTTCAAATAAATACCTATTTAAAGGACAAAATTCCTTAACTTAAGGAATTTGATTTTTGGCGATGGCGTCAACATATAATATTAATAATGGTGAAGTACGGTATGGGTATAAATGAGATTGATTTACATGCCTCTCTAAAAAAGTATTTTGGATTCTCCCAATTCAAAGGTTTACAGGAAAATGTTGTTAAGAATATTGTACAAGGTAAAAATACCTTTGTAATAATGCCTACAGGTGGTGGAAAATCCCTTTGTTATCAATTGCCTGCGCTAATGCAGGAAGGTACTGCAATTGTGGTATCGCCCTTGATCGCATTGATGAAAAATCAAGTAGATGCAATAAGGGATGTGTCCAGTGAGATAGGGGTGGCCCATGTTTTGAACTCTTCGTTGACAAAGACGGAGATCAAACAAGTGAAGAATGATGTAAGTAGTGGGGTAACCAAGCTTTTGTATGTAGCCCCCGAGTCCTTGACCAAGGAGGAATATGTAGATTTTTTACAGGGAGAGAAAATATCCTTCGTGGCCGTGGATGAGGCCCACTGTATTTCGGAATGGGGACACGATTTTAGGCCGGAATATCGCAATCTTAAATCTATTGTTGGTAGGCTAGGGGATAATATTCCTTTAATTGCCCTAACTGCCACCGCGACCCCCAAGGTACAGGAAGATATTATTAAAAATTTGGGAATAACGGATGCCAAAGTGTTCAAGGCAAGTTTTAATAGACCAAATCTATATTACGAAGTTAGGCCTAAAACCCAAAATGTTGATGGTGACATCATTCGTTTTATAAAACAAAATTCCGGTAAATCGGGCATTATTTATTGTCTTAGTAGGAAACGGGTAGAGGAGCTGGCACAGGTATTACAAGTGAACGGTGTTAGTGCGGTACCATATCATGCGGGATTGGATGGTAAAACTAGGTCCAAGCACCAGGACATGTTCCTTATGGAGGATGTGGATGTAGTGGTTGCCACCATTGCATTTGGGATGGGGATAGATAAACCGGACGTTCGTTTTGTAATTCATCACGATATTCCTAAGAGCATAGAAAGCTATTATCAGGAGACTGGTAGGGCTGGAAGGGATGGGGGAGAAGGACATTGCCTTGCATTCTACTCCTATAAGGATGTGGAAAAACTGGAAAAATTTATGTCTGGAAAACCCGTGGCAGAACAGGAGATAGGAAACGCCCTGCTACAGGAAATTGTAGGGTACGCCGAAACTTCAATGTCCCGAAGAAAATTTATACTTCATTATTTTGGGGAGGAATTCGACGAAATTAACGGTGATGGTGCCGATATGGATGACAATACCCGAAATCCCAAGGAAAAGCAGGAGGCTAAGGACGATGTGGTTAAGCTCATCAATGTAGTAACGGGTACTAGCGAAAAATTCAAATCCAAAGAGGTGGTTAGGACCTTGGTAGGGAAAGTAAATGCCCTGATTTCCTCTCATAAGACCGACGAAAAGGAATTTTTTGGGATAGGAAATGATAAGGATAAAGGTTATTGGATGGCTCTGATTCGACAGACCTTGGTTGCCGGTTTACTTAGAAAGGAAATTGAACAATACGGTATTTTGCATGTAACCCCACTAGGGAAGGAATTTGTAAAAAATCCAGCATCATTTATGATGACCATGGATCATGTTTACAATAAGGAGACGGATGACGCTATTGTAAGCGCGGCCAAATCTTCTGGAGGTGTGGCAGATGATAATTTATTGAAGATCCTAAAAGATTTAAGAAAAAAAGAGGCCCATAAATTGGGTGTTCCGCCTTTTGTTGTGTTTCAGGATCCTTCCTTGGAAGATATGGCCCTTAAATATCCAATATCCTTGGATGAACTGGTCAATATCTATGGAGTTGGGGAAGGTAAGGCTAAAAAATACGGCAAGCCATTTGTAGATCAGATTGCTTCCTACGTTGAGGATAACAACATTTTAAGACCCGATGATCTGATCGTAAAAAGTACAGGTGCCAATTCCTCCCTTAAACTTTATATCATTCAGAATGTAGATAGAAAATTGCCATTGGATGATATCGCTTCCGCAAAGGGGTTGGAATTGAACGAGTTGATCAAGGAGATGGAACAAATTGTCTTTAGTGGTACCAAATTGAATATCGCCTATTGGATCGATGAGATTTTGGATGAGGATCAGCAAGAAGAAATCCATGATTACTTCTTGGAAGCCAATACGGACGATCTTGAAGTGGCCTTAAAGGAGTTTGATGGGGAATATGAAGATGAAGAGCTCCGGCTATACAGACTGAAGTTTATTAGTGAAGTGGCCAACTAACCGATGATCTATTGACTTTAAACAAAAGCAGCCATGCTAAATATGGCTGCATTATGCTTTACTGTAAAATGCTTTCTTTAATTAATAGTTAGCGGTCCATAAGTTTCGGTGGAATATTTATCGTACCGCCTTTTCCAATAACTGTAGTGTCATTTTCTGAGTATCCAATTTGGCATTGATTCCTATTGGGAGTGTAAAGTTGTTTTCTATATGGCCAAATGTCATCCCGTAAACTGCCGGTATATTCAGGGGTTTAATTCTATCCAGTATCACTTCCTTAAGTGTAAACGATTTGGGATCGGGAACACTATCACATCCTTTAAAAACACCTAAGGCAATTCCTGCCGCCTTATTAAAGGTCTTGCCCTGCATCAATTGGGTCAGCATTCTGTCTATGCGATAGGGGGCTTCTTCTATATCTTCAAGAAATACGATGGCATCCGTAAAATCAATTTCATGGGGGGTTCCTATTAGGGCATTTACCAAAGTTAGACTACCACCTACCAATTTTCCCGTTACAATTCCTGGTTTAATACAATATCTATCATATTCAGGTTTGCTGTATTCTTCTAGATCTGTAATTTCTACATTGTTTATAATGGGGGGCAATTCTTTGGATTTCATCACCACATTTTGCAGTTGCTCAATACTATAAGGATCATTGATGGTGCTCCCTACTGGTCCGTGAAACGTAATAAGGCCCGTTTCCTGATGTATCCCATTTAAAAGCGCTGTAATGTCGCTAAAACCAATTAAGGCTTTGGGGTTTTTTCTAATAAGATCATAATCTATTAAATGCATAATCCTAGTGCATCCATATCCCCCACGTGCGCAAAGGATGCCGTCTACCTTTTTATTCGCGAACATTTCGTTCAAATCTGCAACCCTTTCCGCATCCGTATTGCTGAAGTAACCATAGTTCCCGTGTATGCGATCCGTATGGTAAGGTATAAATCCCATTTTTTCCAAAGTCTCTTTGGCCTCTACAAGAACCTCGGGTTTTATGGCGTAACCAGGTGCAATAAGACCTATAGTATCTCCTTTTTTTAATGCTTTGGGCTTTAGGGGTACAAGGGGCGATTTTCTTTCCTGTGGATTGGCAAAAATTGTTGATGGTACTAGGGTGGCTACCCCTGCCCCAAGGGCTGTTTTAAAGAACTGTCTCCTTTTTTTCATTAAGCTTATTTTCTATCACCTAAATATATAAAAAATAGCATAAAAAAAGTCCGTCATAAACATGACGGACTTCATTGTTCAAATATAATAGTTCTACATTCCCAAAGAGGAGGAGTCCTCTTTGGATTTGGACCTTCTTAGCTGTCTTTGTATTTTTTTAATAGCAGATTCAATAGATTTTTCCGGCTCTATGATATTGTACTCGCCCCAAAAATCCGGGTCTGAAAACCCGATGGCCTCATCCTCTAGAATTATGGAAGATTTAATACGGTCCTTAAATTTGGGCGATTCGCCTGTGGTGTTCTTCTCCCAGTCGGTAATGGCCATTTCGCAGGTCATGCTGTATACCGAATTGAAAAGTCGATCGTCCCAATTAATTTTGAATTCCAATAGAACATTGCTGTACCCGTAATACCATTTTCCGTTCTTTTCCCTGTAATCCACACGGTACGCAATATCCGTTGGCCATACATTGGCATGGGCGGGTTTTTTACGAACGAACATTTTGGCTGCCTTGTCCCGGTCCGTAATGTTCAAGGAATATATGGCGCTGGTCAGAATTTTTTTGTCGGCATCAATATACAGTTTGCCTTGGTACAAGGGGTCTGTAATGGATTCCTTTTGTTTGAAATTGATAACGAAGATAAGTTTGTCGTTAACTTTGGTGGAGTTTTCAAAGCTAAAGTTATAATCATCAAACGTTTCTTCCGTAAAGATGTATTGTGGGTATTTGATCATGTCCACAAAGAGGGTGTTAAAAGGTCCTCCTTGCAGTTTAATGGCCAAGGTGTCCAGTTTGTCATAATCGGTGCTCTTCCTCGCTTTGTAGAGCTGTAATGCGTCCCTACGATCGGAATTGTAGGGAGACTTGTAAATATTTACCACGGCTTCGGATAAAGAAACGTTTTTCCTTCTTTTTTTAATGGTTTCCCTGTAAAAGGCTGTCATTAAGGTGGGGTCGTCAAAATAATTTTCACCTTTCCTAAGCAGCGTTTCCTTGACCAGGGCTTTAGCGTCTTTAGGAACGGCGAGGCTCACCTCGGATAATTCCATAAAACTTACTGTCAGTTCAATTTCGTTTTTATTTTCCTTCAACTGGCTTAAAGGGATCGTTCTGGTCTCGTATCCCAAAAAGGAAACACTAACCTGTCCTTCGCTAATGTCCTTGGGGACTTTCAATGAAAAGTAACCCTCGGTATTACTAACGGTACTAATATTGGTATTATCAATGGAAAGAGTGGCGAAGACCAATGGGTTTTTGGTTTCACTATCAATAATTTTACCTTGATATTGGTTAAATGAATTTTCCTGTTCCTGCATGTCTTGATACAGGAGGGCCGCCGAAACGGAGGGCGTTACCCCTAAAAACAATAAAAAAGATATTGCAGCTATAAGGGGGAATTTACTAAAAAGAGTTTTTTCGAGTTTCATCTGTTTAAATTTAATTGTTCTAATCGCCCAGTGGTATTCGCAATAAATTTAAAAGTAATTGGTGCAGGTTGGTAAAGGTAACGTAGGTTAAGCATTCAGTGCTTATATCAATGAACGATTGTCTTCCTAAGTTAGTGATTTTTAATGAAATACCCTATTAAAATTTTGTTTAATTTTCAGGGTGGTTAAGACGGTGAAACACCCGCTATTGGTGGTTGGCTTTCCTGCGGGTGATTTAAACAGGCTTGTGTTTGCTCCGCATTTTTTGATATTGGCAATATGGGAATTTTGCGGCTAAACCTAATTGCAATGTCGCTTTTGGGAAAACATAATTGCAATTAGGCCAACACGTATAAAGTTATTTATACTGCTGTTTTTATTGGAGAGGTTACACCCCCCCTATAATAAGGTGGGGTATATGTTAGTTAATGGATAATATCGTTTAAAAAAGTCTGTTTTAGGAGTTAGGTCAATTCTTTCTACGTACCTCAAATATATCCGTTCTTCTGTCTTTTAGGTTTCTAACGCTTCCAAATTGGTTTAGCTCCCTCAGCAGATCAATATCCAGATCAACGATCAAAATCATTTCGGTATTTGGTGTAGCTTCGGCCTTTATTCCATTGGCCGGAAAAGCAAAATCACAGGGTGTAAATACCATGGACTGAGCATATTGTATGTCCATATTATGTACCTTGGGCAAGTTGCCCACGCTCCCTGCAATGGCTACATAACATTCGTTTTCAATGGCCCTTGCCTGTGCACAATTCCTGACCCTGGAAAACCCATTTTGGGTATCGGTGAGGTAGGGAACAAATAGAATATCCATTCCTTCATCAGCCAATAGTCTACTTAATTCCGGAAATTCGGAATCATAGCAGATCAAGATACCGATCTTGCCGCAATCCGTGTCAAATACCTTTAGTTCCTTGCCTCCCTGCAATCCCCAAACCCTTTCCTCATCGGGAGTAACATGCAGTTTTTCGTATCGCTCCCTGGTACCGTCACGTTTACAGAGATAACCTACATTGTACAATTTTTCATCCACTACTTCCGGCATACTCCCCGTAATTATATTGATGTTATAGGAAATTGCCAACTCGGAAAATCGCTGAACAATGGTTGTAGTGTAATTAGCCAGTTCCCTTATGGCCGCAGATTCCGATAAATGATTGTGTTCGGCCATTAAAGGGGCATTAAAGAATTCGGGAAATAGGGCAAAGTCCGAGCGATATCCCGAAACGGCATCTACAAAATACTCTGCTTGTTGCAGTACGTCATCCAGGTTTTTGTAAGGTCTCATCTGCCATTGGATGAGCCCGACCCTTACAACCTTTTTTACAACGCTAGCCTCTATATTCTTCTTCTCATAGTAAATGTTGTCCCATTTCAAAAGTACCGCGTAATCGCTGGAAGCAGAATCACCTTCCAAATAGTTTTTTAGAATTTTACTGGGATGGAAGTCGTTGGAAATTTGGAAGTTAAGTACAGGGTCGTTTATTTCCTTGCGTTTTACTTTTTCAATATATTCCTTGGGAGATAAGGTGTCTTTGTACTTATGATAGTTGGGGATTCTACCTCCAAAAGCAACCCCCTTTAAATTTAAACGCTCGCATAGGTCTTTTCTGTAATCATATAGTCTACGACCCAACCGCATACCCCTATATTCAGGTTTTATAAAAACATCGATACCATACAGTACATCACCTTCCGGAGAGTGGGTGTTAAAGGTGTAATTTCCGGTTATTTGCTGGTAGGTATGTTTATTTTCAAATTTATCATAATCCAGAATAATGGACAATGCGCAGCCTGCAATATGGCCATTCACTTTTATGACTACCTGTCCCTCCGGAAATTTGGAGATTAAATTATCTATTTGATGTTCCCGCCAGTAAGATTCCGGCATAGTGGTGTAAGATTCTATCATGGCCGTTTTAAGCTCTTGATAGTCATCCACGCTTAAGTACAATAACTCAATATTTTCTATTTCTTCCATCTTCATGGCCATACTTTTAAAATTAAATTAGAGGGGCAGTTTATTGTTTTTACTTGTGATGGGTCTTGGTAGAATCGGAAATCATTTCATTGATTTCACCCAATTCCTTTTCGGATAAATATCGCCATTTACCTACTGGGACGTCCAATTGAATATTCATGATCCTGATTCGCTTTAGGGCGGTTACATTGTAGCCCAAATACTCGCACATTCGCCTTATCTGACGGTTTAGCCCTTGTGTTAGAATAATCCGAAATTGGAACGTGCTTATTTCCTCAATTTCGCACTTACGGGTTACCCGATCCAAGATGGGCACCCCATTGGCCATTTTTTCTAGGAAAACCTTGGTTATAGGCCTGTCTACGGTAACAATATACTCTTTCTGGTGCTTATTTCTGGCCCTTAATATCTTGTTTACGATATCTCCGTCATTGGTCAATAGAATTAATCCTTCACTAGGTTTGTCCAATCTTCCAATTGGGAATATCCTGGTTGGGTAATTTATGAAGTCGATAATATTGTCCTTTTCCACCCTGGTATCGGTGGTGCAAACAATGCCAATAGGTTTGTTGAAGGCTATATATACGGGCTTTTCTTGAGGTTCGGAAATAAGCTCCCCATCCACGCGTACCTCGTCGGCCATGGTTATTTTTGTACCCATTTCAGGAACCTTTCCGTTAATGGTTACCCTACCTTGCTCTATAAGTTTGTCCGCGGCCCTGCGCGAACAATACCCCATTTCACTTAAAAACTTGTTTATTCGGGTGGCTTCCTTCTCTTTCATATACGCTCCTTAAGCCCGATTTCCACATCGGATTTAGGGGCGAAATATACTTAATTAAACGCTTATTATTGTTAACATTGGTATAAGATATTTCACCCCTATTTCTTCTACAGTAAATTTTGGCAAGTAATTATTTTTTTAACGGATCTGCATTCTCCATGTAAATTTCCTTTCCAAGTTCTTGGTTCAATTTTTTAAAGAACAATATTTCTGCATAGAATTGCCAATCGAAATTTATGGTTTGATTGGCCAAATGCACATGATGGTCCTGATCCAGAATGTAATTGTCCGGTTTGTTCAATATACGGGTTTTGCCATATACCATTTCCAATTCCTTTCTTAGGCTTCCAAATTCGGATTCCAACTCCTTTAGCTTGGAGGCCGTGGCCATGATGTCCTCCCTGCTTTCCGCAATGTCGTAATCACGAAGGGCCAGTAACATTTTTGGACTATAACCCGCCAGTTTGTTTACCTGTTCATATACTTGTAGGTTGTGGTCGTTGCGCAGGGCGAGTGAACGGGCATTCTCAATTTTCTTTGCAATACTATCTGTTTGGGATAGGGTTTGGGCGGCTGTCTTTAAACGCTCTTCATTGGCCAAGCTCCAGGCTCCTATATTTTCTTTGTTCGGAAAGTCAATAACAGCTTCTTCCAGTGGATCTTTCATCTGATGAAGGAAGTTGCGTTGGTTCTTTTTAAGAAGGGCATTTTTCCAAAAGGCCACGGGGGTTTCAAGATCGGTAATAAAAGCCTTATTGCCATCGGCCAAGGTGTACCCATATTCCCTTTGTCTAAAGGCCGACTTTATTTCCTCTTTACTGCGTTTATCGCCAACCCAGGAATATTCGGCAAAGGCCAAGATACCCCTCATGTACAGTTCAAAATGTGGAGAATCATCATCCCATAAAGTCAATAATAACCCATTTAGGCCGCTGTCTATGGAGCTAACGGCAAAGGAACGTATGTTTTCCATATTGCTTTCTTCCTGCGGCATTAATACCCATCTGGTTTGCCCCGCCGTGGCACCCATAACCTCCATGCCATGATCCGTAAACCATTGCATGGCCTTGATGTTTCCTAAGGCTTGTGGCGAACTATAGTTCCATCGCATATAAATGCAATTCTTAGGGAAGATATCCAGAAACTCCAATAATTTGTGCTCGTTATCCTTCCAAACCTGGTCCACTTCTTCTTGTGTCATATCTTTTTTGAACATAGGGTCGTAAACGTCTGCCTGTTTTAGGGGCATATCATCCCAAAAAATAGGAGTCTTTCCATGTTCTTCAGCAAATTTGGCCACTTTGTCCAACCACATTAGCTGTAATTTTAAAGGCGACTCCTTGCTACCTCGTCCAGTAGTGTGTACTTCGTCGCCCCCAACATGCAGGTATCTACCGTAGGGAAAAGCCTCCATGGCATCCAAATAAAGGTCAAATTGTACTTCATAAGTCTTGGGGTCAAGGGGATTAAAAGCCCAATCGCTTTCGGGACTGTCCCTAAGCTCCGTGTATTCGGGATGCTTTAGAATAAACGAGGCATGGCCCAAACCTTGTACCAACGGACTAATTTCTATATGTCGCTCTTTGGCATAATCGCTGATATTTTTCCATTCCTCAATACTCAAGGCATCTGCGGAGGCGACTGTAGGTTGACGTTTAAATTTTAATTTGTCCTCAACTTCCAGTATAATGCCGTTGATTTTGTAACTGGCTAACTTATCCAGAAGTTCATAGTAGTATTCTGTTTTTTCCAAATGGTGTTTTACATCCAAGTGGACCGAGCGATATGCCAATGAAGGGTAATCCTTTAACTGGCATAATGGTAGGTTTACCTTTTGGTCCTTCGCATCCTCCATTAATTGTTCCAAGGTTTTTAACCCATAAAACAAACCGGCTTCATCCTTACCTATAATTAGAATCTGGTCGTTGGTAATGGTCAGGGTGTAACCTTCGGCAGGAGTATCTAGATTGCCATCCATCTCGTAGCTCAAAGTATATTTGCCTTCATCTCCAAGTAATAATATATCGTTATTAATTATAGGCAGTACTTCCCCGTTTTTTGCTTCTGCTTTTAGGGTTGCATCGTGCGAAATTGAACTAACCCCAGTGACTTCAAATTCTTGTGGTTGAGGTAATAATTTAAAGTCGCCCATCTTGTTCTCTTTAGGGGAACAAGAGAAGAGTAGAACGAATAATGTCAATAGGTAAATGCCGGTAATTTTTCTCATGAAATTTGTAATTGGTAGTTGATTTTGGATTTAGAATTTTAATTAATAGGTAAAAATATTGAATAATATTCAAATACGAAATCTTTTTTGGAAATTGGCCCAAAGCCGTATCGAATGATGAATATTATGGGCTCAATAGCTTTCTTGCATTGCACTTTAGACCCCAAATTGTTCCAGATGATGGTTGAGATGTTTGTAAAACAAATTATTCCATTCCGTTTTGGTCAATGGGCCAAATGAATGTGATTCCTTATTGTGAAAATGATCCTCTCCAAGTTCTTGGGTTTTTGTCAAATGGTCTATCAATCGCTTCTTTTCCTTATCAAAATCCCTTTCGTCCACGATTAGGAAAGCAGGTGCTGTGCGGCTATTTTTTTTGTATGGTTTTTCATTGACCACCGTTGGTTTTACAAAAAGTTTAAGCATAAGTTTCATGGGACCCTTGGGTTTGGGATGCTTATCCGTATACACCATTTCATAGGAAACATTGCAGTGGGCCAACATTTGGGCAACATTCATCTTACCCCAAATTCCGGTACTTTTTGAGGTTAATCTATTAATTCTTCCTATTAGCTCATCTACTACTTTTTTTTCAAAAATGTTTTTCATCTTCTGGTGTTTTTAGTTGTTACTGTTTCTTGTTCAGGAGGTATGGTTTTGTTGCTAAATATACCCAAGAATGGCAAGGTTTGCGGGTTTTCGTCAATTATTCCTGTGGGTTGGCTTAACCGTATTAATATATTATTTGATATCTAGGTGAAATTAAAATCTGTACACTACAATGATTTTCGGTTCCCATATTCCCTTATGTTTGGGCTTACGTCCAAAGCTATACATAAAATATAATGCGTCACCGGCAAATCTGCTAAATTGATTTTATAGGAATTATTTTACCATAAACAGGGCATTGACGAAGAAGAGCTTTCCATTTTCCCAAAATCCCCTAAACAATGGGTTGTCTACCATATAAATAACCTGTCCCTTGCCCACTTCCTCAACACCGAATACCAATGTGTTTGTAATTTTTTTCTTTGCCTCACTTCCTGCAAATCCCGCAATATGTGAATTGGCATTTTCCAAGTAGACCACGGTCCCGGTCTCTAAATTTTCAAAGGCATCATCGCTCAATTTAAGGGTAAAATAGTGGTCGCCATAACCGTAGGCCAATGGATGTGTCTGGTCGACTTTGGTTTTAAAAATGGCACCGGTAATGGCATTTTTAATGTCTTCCCGCTCCGCTTCTTCATATGGGAGTATGTTTTCTGTGCTGTCTTTTTTTATTTCCTTTTCCTTAATGGCAAACCCATGTTCACCATTTATAGCTCTTATAGCTCCTTCCATGGCAATCAACTTTCCACCATTGGATACAAAGTCCTTCAACTCTTGCAGTTTATTTTCCGTGAAGAATTTGCTGTACCATCCGTTTGGCAGAATAAGGACATCGTATTCGGATAAATCCACCTCGTCATAATATTCGGTATCCAAAATAGTTAGTGGATAATGAAGTTGTTGTTCAAAAAAGTGCCAAATTTCTCCAAATTCGAGGGTGCTGGTAGGTTCTCCAGACAGCATGGCTATTTTGGTATCCGTAATCATAGGCACATAACTGGAACCAAAATCATTTCCTTTTTCAACAAATCCTGTATTGGTCGGTGTCAAAATAGTCTTATTGTATTGTGCAATCCGGCTTAGTGTCTCCACAAAATCCTTGTGGTTTCTATTGTCCCCTTTGGTAATGATGAGGCTGCCCCTATCAAATTTTTTGCCTTCTGCCCAAAAAGGATTTTTTGCAAAACGCACCCTAATATTTTCTTTTACCAATGCGGTTAAAAAACGGGCATCCTTCATGCTGGACCAATCACTTATATAAGCATAGGTGTCCAGGCTAACGTTGGCTCCCTTAGTCGGTTGAGGCTCCCGGCTCCCGGATGGGTCGGACTCTACCAGCGATTGGGAAGCAATAGCCTCCAAACCATATGCGTAGGGTAAGGACCATGCAGTTATATCATAGGTCAAAGAATCACTTAGCTTGGTATTGGGCTCCATAAGTACTTGGGCCAAGGTTCCTTTGACCTGGTTGGTGGATACTACCAGATTGGCAGGGGTGGTTTTCAAGGTGCCCAATTTTCCTGAGCTATAAAGATGGCCCTTGGCAGTGCCTTCCTTTGCCCAGCCATATTTAATCTCATGGGAATTGAGTAGTGCCGCAATGGCATCAATTTTATCGGGATCCCCATTCAAAACATAACTTTTGTATTTGAAATTTTTATTCTGATAAAACTTCTTGAATTCCCTGTTTAATTTTTCCATGTTTTTGGAAGCTACTTCTACAGTAGACAGGCCAGTTGTAAGATGATGGGCTATACGATCGTGTAGGGTAAGGGTATCCCCTATAAAAGTTCTAACACCCAGGCCGGCACGCCCGCTACCGCCTTGCTCATAGGTCATACCTATGCCGCCATTATATGTGGGGTAGGTATCACCATAACTAGGATATAATAGGTCGAAAACTTCTTTTGTAAAATAAAACCAGCCATTGGCATCAAAGTACTTGGCATGGTTCTTCCCTATGGTAATTTGAAAATCGCGCTGAAAATCGGTTACCACCTCATGAAAGGGTTCTGCGGCCGGGGCAAAATAATAGGGGTTATTTACGCCTTGTTCATGAAAATCAACATGTACATGCGGTAACCACTGGTTGAAAACTTTTATCCGTTGCTGACTCTCTACCTGTGTAAGCCATGCCCAATCCCGATTAAGGTCGAACATATAGTGGTTGGAACGCCCGTTAAGCCAACCTTCATGGTGCTCCTTGCTATTGGGATCTATGTTATTAGGGGTGTTCTTAAATTGGTTGTACCAGTTGACATATCTATCGCGACCATCCGGATTAATGCACGGATCCATGATTACCACCGTATTTTCCAAGTAACTGGACTTGCTGGTCAAAAGTTCATATATGGTCTGCATGGAGGCTTCGGTACTTACGCTTTCGTTGCCGTGAACATTATAACTTAGCCAGACTATGGCCTTGGTGGGCGATCCCTGACCAGTGGTATTCTTTAAGTGCTCCAATCTGATGGATTCCAAGTCAACTATGTTTTCCGGGGTGGAAACATAGGCCACGATCAGCGGCCTGCGCTCATTGGTTTTTCCATATTCTACCAATTTAATGCGGTCTGAAGCATTTTCGGCCAGATATTTATAGTAATCTACCACTTGGTGATGCCGTGTAAATTCGGATCCCAATTCATAACCTAAAAAATCGGAAGGAGATAGTAATGTTTGGGAAATACCGTAGGTGGTTGAAAGGAGAAAAAAGGATAGTAGAAGTTTTTTCATTTAAATCCATTGATTTGCTAAGAATCAAATCTAAGGAATATTCGTGATATTAGTGGCCTTCCATGAATACTTGCCATTATTTGGATTGGGCAAGCGGTGCACCAAAAAAATATTAAAAAAGTGAATATTAAACTTCTTAACGTATTTTTAGGAACTGAAAAAAGGGATAATTTTATCTTTACCAGCTATTACCAACATTTCTATGGAAGTCGAATGCATACCCTTTAAAAAAACTGGCTATTTTTCCAATTTAATATGTGATTATCTGGATGGGAAGGAAACTTTGTCTCCTTTCTATGACAGGCCTCCGCAAATAGATCAGTTTACCGAACAGATAAAGGCGAAGCAAAATTTTCCCAGCTCCCATCGTGAAGTTCTGTATTCGGTTTTGAAAAATCAGTACAGGAATGTTGATATTTCAGAGGATACCAAGGTAAATATATCGCTTCTTAAAGAAACCTCAACGTATACGGTTGTAACCGGCCATCAATTAAATTTATTTACAGGGCCATTGTATTTTTTGTACAAGATCATTTCTACCATCAATTTGACCAAGGAACTGAAGCTGGCCAATCCGGAAAACAACTTTGTGCCAATATATTGGATGGCCACGGAGGATCATGATTTTGATGAAATAAATTACTTCAATCTTAAAGGTAAAAAATTACAGTGGAATAAAAATGTTTCCGGTGCGGTGGGGCCATTGGGAACGGATGGACTGGAATCGATACTAGAGGCTTTTTCCAATGAAATGGGCAACAGTATAAATGCCAGTAAGCTTAAGGAATGGTTTAGTAGGGCATATTTGGAGCATGATAATCTTACCGATGCGACCCGTTTTTTGGCCAATGAACTTTTTGGTGAACACGGCCTGGTTATTTTGGATGGGAACAATACCGAATTGAAGCGTTTATTGGTGCCCTTTGTTAAGCGCGATTTGTTGGAAAATACTTCCTACAATAAGGTTGTTGAAACTATAGATCAATTACAGCAGCTGCCGGAAAATTACGGTATACAGGTAAATCCAAGGGAAATCAATTATTTTTATTTGTTGGATGGTGTCCGGGAAAGAATTGTGGAGCAGGATGGCAGATTTTATGTGAATGACACTAAAATTGAATTCAGCCAGGACGAAATTCTAAAAGAATTGGAGAATTACCCTGAACGTTTTTCGCCCAATGTAATTACCAGACCTCTTTACCAAGAGGTGATATTGCCCAATCTATGCTATATAGGAGGAGGAGGCGAACTGGCGTATTGGTTGCAATTGAGAGCCATGTTTACGGAAATGAAGGTTCCGTTTCCTATATTATTGCTCCGTAATTCCGCTTTGGTCATTACCGGAAAGCAGATGGAAAAATTAAAACGAATGAATATCTCGCTTGCCGATATATTTTTAAATCAAAGTAGTTTTATCAATAAGAAGATTAGGGAGATATCCAATATTGATATCGATTTTACACCACAAAGGAAACATTTACAAGAGCAGTTCAAGGACCTGTACGAACTGGCCGCCAAAACGGATGCCTCTTTTTTGGGGGCTGTTAAAGCCCAAGAGGTTAAACAGTTAAAGGGATTGGATAATTTACAGGGAAGGTTGCTGAAGGCCCAAAAAAGGAAGTTGCAGGATCATGTGGTGCGTATGACGGAGATTCAGAATCAACTTTTTCCCAATAAGTCGCTTCAAGAGCGCAACCTTAATTTTTCGGAGCTTTATCTTGAGTATGGGGAGCGGCTGATTCCACATTTGATGAAAGCGCTCAAGCCACTTTCCGGAGAGTTTTCTGTTGTAAAAATGGATTGATCCATACCGATTTATTACAATACCTGACGGGTTTGTAGACAGTCAAAAAGGTTATATTTGTTAAAAACAGAGTATGTCCATGCACAAAGTAGACTTTGAAATGGTGGAAATGACATTGGATGTCATGAAGTACGCTATTGGTCGAATTACCCATCCGGCTCCGGAACTAGGCAAGCCCAAGAAGGAAGAGGAGTTAAAGACCCTGGTAGGGGAAACAATAACGCCTGATGGAATTGGAGGAGAAAAGGCTTTTCAATTGTTTAAAGAAGTTCTAATAAAAGCTACCGTACCTATTGATCATCCCCGACATTTGGCTTTTGTGCCCGCCTCGCCCACAAGGGCTGCAGTGATGTTCGATCTGGTAACTTCGGCATCCAGTATTCACGGAGCGTATTGGATGGAGGGAGCCGGCGGAATATTTTGCGAGAATGAGGCCATGAAATGGTTGGTATCCCTAACTGGCTTACCAAAGGGGTCTTTCGGGGTTTTTACCAGTGGAGGAACGGCTGCCAATTTATCGGCCATGGTAACAGCAAGGGAGAATTGGCGGAAGAATCCGGAAAATGTTAATAAAAAAGGATTGATCATAACCTCTTCAGGGGCGCACTCATCGGTAAAATCTATGGCCAAGGTGATAGATTGTGATGTGCTTTTGGTGGAAACCGAGGAACAGATGACTGCAGAGGCCCTAAGTGAAAGCATTAATTCCTTGGATGCCCAGCAAAGGGATAGGTTATTCGCGGTGGTAGCAACCGGCGGTACCACGAATGCCGGTATAATAGATGATTTGTTAGGTATTGCGGAAATTTGCGAAACCGAAAATCTTTGGTTCCATGTGGATGCTGCCTACGGAGGCGGTGCCTTGGCATCAAAATCGGCCCGGCCACTTTTCCATGGTATAGAAAAGGCGGATAGTATAACCATTGATCCGCATAAATGGCTGTTCTCTCCCTATGATTGCGGGGCCATAATCTATAAAAATCCGGAGTTGGCCAAGGAAGCACATTCACAGGAAGGTTCCTATTTGGAAATATTTAAGGACGAAGGTGCGCATGGTTTTAACCCTTCGGACTATCAAATACAATTAACGCGTAGGGTAAGGGGTTTGCCTCTTTGGTTTTCACTGGCCATGCACGGGACAGATAAATATTCTTGGGCCGTTGATCAGGGTATTGGGTTGGCCAATTTGGCAGGGGAACTTATAAACAAGCATCCCTTGGTAGAATTGGTAAGGGAGCCCAGTCTTTCATGTGTCCTGTTTAGGAGAAAAGGGTGGTTGCCGCAAGATTATACCCACTGGACCTATAAAAATCACAGGGAAGGTTTTGCCTTGGTGACTCCTACCAAGTATAGGCAAAAGGGCGTTTACGAAACTGTAGCGCGTTTTTGTTTTATTAACCCGGATACAACTGAAAAGGATATTTCAATGATATTGGATTCCATGGTATAGTATAATGTGATCGCAATTTCCAAAATAGTCCTAGGGCACCAGATATTCACTTTCCCATTGTAAGCCAACTTTGGAGAACCGGACCCTTATATGATTGGGTTGACTTAATTTTAGATATTCAATTTTGTATGGAGTAATCTCCACAAGACAGAAATGATTTTCTTCACTCAAATATTCAAGATTTTGGGGGTTGATTAAATTACTCCCAGGAGACCTGCTTGTGGTATATTGCTTTTTTGCGTAGCTGTCCAGTTTACTCCAATATTTCTCTTTAGTGGCATCATCATCTTTGTAGATTGCCGTACCTTCAATCTTTAATTGAAGCAATTTGGTAGGGTGGTATAGGAGTAGGCTAACCCTTTTATTTTCTTTGATATGTGTAATTTTTTTTGAGCGCCTATCGGTGTAAAAAGTTAGTTTTAGATTATCGGAAACGTCCCTTAAAACAACGGTGCGCAATCGTGCAACCTGATCCAGACCGACAGTTGCAAGCGTAAAAAATCGGAAAGGATGGTCTTTTTCCTTGGGGACCTTTTGTAGCTCTTCCCTTATTTCCTCTAAATAAACGGTGGCCATGATAATCTGAATTTTAGTTTTATTAAAGATAAAAATAAATGTTGGAGTAGGGTATTTCTTTTCTCAGGTGTTATAGATATAAATTGCTATGAATTTGAAAATAATTTCCAACGAAATTGTGAGTAGTTATAATTAGTTAATTGGTTTAGGTTGGTTTTGATTAGTAAGCCCGGTTGGTTACCGGGCTTTTTTTGTGCATAAATGAAAAAATCTTTGCAATGGAGCCAAATTTTCACCCTGTTCGAATTTGACTGTTGTGTATTTTAAATAATTATTGTGTTTTTCAATGGTAGAAGGAAGCCCTTGTTTAAAAGGCCATATCGGCAAAAAGCTTGGGTAATATCATTCTGTTTATAAGTTTTGTGATTATTATCCTCTAAAGATACTTTTTCAAAAATTTCAAATTACTATTTTTGCCCATGCAAAATAACGTCCTCATATTAGATTTTGGTTCCCAGTATACGCAGCTCATCGCTAGAAGGGTCAGGGAACTTAATATTTTCTGCGAAATTAAACCGTACAACCATTTGCCCGAAGATTTATCGGAATACAAGGCAGTGATTCTTTCTGGATCGCCATTTTCGGTAAGGGGAGATGATGCGCCACATCCTGATTTATCACAAATAAAAGGAAAAAAACCGCTATTGGCCGTTTGTTACGGAGCCCAATATTTGGCGCATTTTAACGGTGGCAATGTAGCGCCTTCCAACACCCGTGAATACGGTAGGGCAAAATTATCCTTTATAGATCACAGCGAATCCTTTTTCGAAGGGATTTCTGAAGGGAGCCAAGTTTGGATGAGCCATAGTGATACCATAAAAAAATTGCCCGAAGGAGCTATTAAATTGGCAAGTACCCATGATGTGGAAAATGCGGCTTATAAGCTGAAAGACGAAGATACCTATGCCATACAGTTTCACCCAGAAGTATATCATACTACCGATGGGAAAAAATTGTTGGAAAACTTTTTGGTCCATATAGCTGGGGTGGCCCAAACATGGACTCCGGATTCTTTCGTGGAAACCACCGTAGCGGAATTAAAGGCAAAAATTGGTGATGAAAAGGTGATACTTGGTTTATCTGGGGGTGTGGATTCCACAGTAGCAGCGGTCTTATTGCACAAAGCAATCGGAAAGCATTTACACTGTATATTCGTGAATAATGGACTTTTGCGGAAAAACGAGTTCCAATCCGTATTGGACCAATACGAAGGAATGGGCCTAAATGTGAAGGGAGTTGACGCTTCGGCACGTTTTTTGGATAGCTTGGAAGGAGAAAGCGATCCAGAAAGGAAACGAAAGGCCATAGGTAGGGTTTTTATAGAGGTCTTTGATGATGAATCACACTTGGTGGAAGATGCAAAATGGTTGGCGCAGGGAACGATATATCCAGATGTTATAGAGTCTGTCTCTGCCACTGGAGGTCCGTCCGCAACCATTAAGAGTCATCATAATGTAGGTGGATTGCCGGATTATATGAAATTAAAGGTTGTAGAGCCCTTGCGAATGTTGTTTAAGGATGAGGTTAGGCGTGTAGGTGCCAGTTTGGGTATAGATAAGGAATTGTTGGGCAGACATCCTTTCCCTGGACCAGGTTTGGCCATCCGTATCCTAGGCGATATTACTCGGGAGAAAGTGGCTATTCTACAGGAAGTAGATGCCATTTTTATCAACGGATTAAAGGAATGGGGCCTATATGATAAGGTTTGGCAAGCGGGAGCTATGCTTTTGCCCGTCAATAGTGTAGGCGTAATGGGGGATGAACGGACATATGAGAAATGTGTAGCATTGAGAGCTGTGGAAAGTACGGATGGTATGACGGCGGACTGGGTAAATTTACCCTATGAGTTTTTGCAAAAAACCTCCAACGACATTATAAATAAAGTTAGGGGAGTAAATAGAGTGGTTTATGATATAAGTTCCAAGCCACCTGCAACGATCGAATGGGAGTAGGTTATAAGCATCCGCGATGGAATTTTAAATTTCCAACTGCGCATTATTTTTTAATTTTTATTATAACATTGTTGTGTTTATGTTCGTTCTCAATTTTGTACTTGGCTTAATCTAAATAGAACAAATAAAATCTATACTTGTGAAAATATATAGAAAAGTAATATTGACAACATTATTATTAATGTTGGTGAGCATCAATGCAATAGCACAAAAATTCACAACACATTCCGTTAAGGCAGGGGAAAGCTTGGAAAGTATCGCTAAACGATATCAGGTATCAGAGCAAGCGATATTAAATTACAACAAGGAGCTAAAAAAGGGCCAGGCCTTAAGGGCCAATACTATCTTGGTGATACCATCTTCCAATGGCGCGGCTGTAAAAAGTGATAGTGTTTCAAGAGTAGACGCCTTATTGCAGGCATTACAGGGTGATGAGTCTGGGCCTCAGCATCGGGAGCCCATTGGCTATACCTCACATAAGACAAAAAGAAAGGAAACCTTGTTTGGTATTTCCAAACAGTACAATATCTCGGAGGATGAAATTAAACGGTACAACAAAGAGTTGTACTCCGTTCAATTGAAAAAAGGCATGATTCTTAAGATACCCAAATATAAAAGGGTAGACCCGTCCGAAAAGGAATATATTGAGGAAAATTATGAAATCTATACGGTACAACCCAAGGAAACGCGTTGGAGTATAGCCAATAAATATGGGATTACTATAGATAGTTTATTGGTGTTAAACCCTAAATTGTCCAAAATAACCGATTATCTTTCTTCTGGACAGGAGCTTTTGTTGCCAAAGATATTGGGGAGTTCCATTGAGGATCAGGAAACCCAATTGTACAATTCATATACCGTTCCGGCCAAACAGACATTTTATAGTTTGGAGAAAAAATTTGGACTAACGGCCAACGAAATCATAGCCTTGAATCCTGAAATAAAGGAAAGGGGAGGATTAAAGGAAGGTATGGTATTGAGGATTCCGGCCAAGAAGTTGGAAACCGGCGAGGTCAATATTGAGAATTACAATTTTTACGAGGTGAAACCAAAACAGACCGAGTTTTCACTTACGCGTAAATTTGGTGTTACCTATAAAGAATTATTGGAGCTCAATCCGGAATTAAAAGATGGATTAAAGGCGGGAATGGTTCTTAAACTACCTAAGGCCCAAATCGGAAATTTTGACGTAAAAAATGCCCTGATCCTGGATAAGATAAATCTAAGGGACAGTATCAATACATTAAACCGCCCAAAATTGGTTTTTCTCTTGCCGTTTAGATTGGATAGATTGGATTTAAACGATAACGCTGCCACCAAGAGTGCCATTGAGAACAGGAAGGACGTGAAATACAGTCTGGGACTCTATTCGGGGGCAATGGTTGCCTTGGATTCCATAGCCAAACTGGGGATTTCCGTAGATGTTAAAACATATGATACCCAATTGGATATGAATCGCACCAAGGGTATATTGCAAAAGGAAAATTTAATTGGCGTATCGGCAATTTTTGGTCCTTTGGAGGCCCAATCCCTAAAAGAGGTAGCGTTGCAAGCCTCGGAGTATGGAGTCCCCGTGGTAGCACCCTTAACGGATAAAAGCGATTTAAGTTTGAACAATGTATTTTTTGCCCTTCCTTCAGAAAAGGTGATGGAAGAACATATGATGACCTATGTTGAAGGATTGAGGACAAAGGAAAATGTAATCATAATAGCGGATCAAAAGAACAAGCCTACGGAATCTGCTTTGTTAATGAAGTTTCCCGGTGCAAAAATAGTGGCCTTAAAGGAGGATAGAACGGTGGATATAGATAAAATCTCCAAGATACTGTCCCAAGAGACCGAGAACTGGGTGTTTTTGGAAACTGATCAGGCCAATGTGGTGTATCATGTAGGTTCATTATTGAATTCATTGATAAGTAAGGAAATTAGCATACGTCTTTTTACAACGGATAAGAACAAGGCTTTCGATAGTGAAGTCGTTTCCTATTCCCATCTTTCCAATTTAAGGTTTACCTATCCTTCAGCTTCCAGAGAAGTAGGGGATAATAGTTTTGCGAAATTATATAGAAAGAAATATGGGGCGGATCCAGATACTTATGCCGTACGTGGTTTTGACCTTACTTATGATCTACTTCTAAAATTGGCCTATAAAAATGATTTGGTCAGTGCTTCCAAGCTAGTTGGGGAGACCGAATATGTGGGCAACAAATTTAATTTCAACAAAGACATTTCCTCTGGATATTTTAATAGGGCCTCCTATATTCTTGGATATGAGAATATGAATATTGTAGAACTTAAAGACTAAATCCCATGACAGCGAAAGTAACCTATACCGGTGGACTTAGGACAAACTGTGAACATGTAAGATCGGGCAATTCGTTTATAACAGATGCGCCGCTGGATAATCATGGCTTGGGACAGGCCTTTTCGCCTACCGATACAGTAGCCACAGGTTTGGCCAGTTGTATGTTTTCCG
Organism: Arenibacter palladensis; assembly: GCF_900129275.1. Taxonomy (GTDB): domain Bacteria; phylum Bacteroidota; class Bacteroidia; order Flavobacteriales; family Flavobacteriaceae; genus Arenibacter; species Arenibacter palladensis. The sequence continues at coordinate 193,781 of NZ_FQUX01000004.1, forward strand.
TTATGGGAATAAAGGCCAGGGGATTGGACTTGGATCTGGAGAATTCCACTGCCGAAGTCATAAAACATATGGAGGCCGATCCGAGGCGGATTAGCAGAATCGATGTTACATTTAATATGCCCAAGAAAATCTCTGATAAACACAGAAAAATTTTGGAGCATACGGCACGTACCTGCCCCGTCCATCACAGTTTGCACCCGGACATAATAAGGAATATCACTTTCCAGTGGGATCTTTAGGGAAAATAGTTTGGCTTTTTATTTGGCTTATGTTCCAATGGGGATATGGCCAGGAGGATGAGGTGATTTTATGGACCCCTGCAAGAAAATTAGCGTGGTCCGATTTCAAGGGCAAACCATCCAATATTTCAGGTGCGGCGGCTATCACGGCTAGCGGTATTACCTACAATTTTTCCGCTCAGGGAACCAAGGATAGAATGGAGCTTGATTTTAAGGTGGAGACCCATTTTTATCCGGATAAATCGTGGTACAAGTCTAAATTGGCAAACCCGATCATCTTGAGCCATGAGCAATTGCATTTTGATATATCCGAAGTGTATGCCCGAAAAATGAGGCAAATTTTGGCCAAGACCAAATTTACTAGCAATGCAAAGTCTGAGGTAAAGGCGATATATAGGGATATACTCCGTGAACTGAACGACTTTCAGAACCAATATGATTCCGAGACCAATTTTTCCCGGGATACCGTTCAGCAGTTAATCTGGAATAAGAAGATTAAAAAGGCCTTAAACAATTAAAAGGAGACTTTTTTCAAAATCTCCTTTTAAATGGATCTGTCACTTAATTTATAACTTATACGTCGCAGATGGTAACGCCTTCTTTAAGGGCGGCTATTTTATCGTCCCAAGTAGGTATAAATTCTTGCGCCACATGTCCTTTATAACCTGTGGCCAAAATAGCCTTCATTATTGCGGGATAATACAATTCCTGTGTTTCGTTTATTTCATTTCGTCCAGGATTGCCGCCTGTATGGTAATGTCCAAAGTACGAATGGTAGTCCTGTATGTTGCGTATAATATCGCCCTCCATTATCTGCATATGGTAAATGTCATAAAGCAGTTTAAAATTGTTGGATCCCAATTTTTTACACAATTCCACGCCCCATTCGGTGTGGTCGCACATATAATCTTCGTGGTTCACTTTAGAGTTCAATAACTCCATTTGTATTATCACTCCGTGTTTTTCTGCCAGTGGCATAATCTTCTTTAATCCGTCCACACAGTTCTGCAGTCCAACAGCGTCATCCATTCCCCTGCGATTGCCGCTAAAACAGATAAGATTGGTATAGCCAGCTGCCGCCACTTTTGGAATCATTTCTGTATAATTCTTGATCAAAGTTTCATGGTATTTGGGGTCGTTCCATCCTTCGGTAAGGCTTATTTCGGCCCCATTGCACATGGAGGAATTGATATTGTATTTTTTAAGTAATGGCCAGTCCTTAGGTCCAATTAGGTCAACGCTTTTTATACCAAGTTCGTTAAGCGACTTTAAAAAATCTTCAAGTGGAATGCTTCCATAGCACCAATAGCAAACACTGTGATTAATGTTGTTTTTTAATTTAGATTCTTCTTTTTTGTTTGGCTCCATTGCATTTCCAGTTTTGTAAGCCAGCATGCCAACCGACGCCGCTGCTGAGGTTCCTATAAATGTTCTTCGTTTCATCTGTTCTACTTTAGTTTATTATTGATGGTACTAGGTGGGTTGCTTTCATATTTTCCAGGAATATTTACCTGGCCTGAAATTTGCCAAAATCTGCCCTGTGTAATGATCAGAATACCGCTATGGCAAGATATATAGTGGCAAACCGTTTTAAATGTAAATTGTACGCGTATAAAGATAGTGGATTTGTCATAAAAATACGAAATTTCGGATTGAAATGTTCCAAAGGTGATGGGTATAAATTTGGAAATAGATTTCAATTAAATCCTTGGGAGGCATTTCTGAAGATGGTATCTTTGGGGAGAAGTTTTAATATGAATGTAGTTCCAGACAAGAGACAGTTGATAGAATTGGCACATTATAGAATGCCATTTGGTAAATTTAAGGGAAGATATTTGGTGGAACTGCCCGAACCATATTTGGTATGGTTTCAACAAAGCGGTTTTCCAGAGGGAAAGCTGGGAAATTTGTTAAGGGCCATGCTTGAAATTAAAATTAACGGACTTGAGGGGTTAATTCGAAAAATTCAAAAAGATTTTCCCCAATAATACCCGTGAATTGTGATAGCAATTCGTATTTTTGCTCGCGTTACGAATTCAACCTAACGCTTCATGTCGCAGACTAAATATATTTTTGTAACCGGTGGGGTTACTTCATCCCTCGGAAAAGGGATAATAGCAGCCTCTCTTGCCAAATTATTACAGGCTCGAGGTTACAGAACTACCATTCAAAAATTAGATCCTTATATAAACGTTGATCCGGGAACTTTAAATCCCTATGAACATGGTGAATGTTATGTTACCGATGATGGTGCCGAGACCGATTTGGATTTGGGCCATTATGAGCGTTTTTTAAATGTTAGGACTTCACAGGCCAATAATGTTACCACCGGACGCATTTATCAAAGCGTTATAGAAAAAGAACGCAGAGGTGAATTTTTGGGAAAAACGGTTCAAGTAGTACCCCATATTACCAATGAAATAAAGGAACGTATCCAGTTATTGGGGAAAAGCGGGGATTATGATATTGTCATTACTGAAATTGGGGGAACTGTTGGGGATATAGAATCCTTACCTTATATAGAGGCTGTACGTCAGTTGCTATGGGAGTTAGGCGATAATAATGGGATTGTTATTCATTTAACTTTGGTGCCCTATCTTTCTGCGGCCGGGGAGTTAAAAACAAAACCTACCCAGCATTCCGTAAAGACCTTAATGGAAAGTGGAATAAAAGCGGATATTTTGGTCTGTAGAACAGAACATGAAATTCCGGATGACCTCAAGGAAAAATTGGCACTTTTTTGTAATGTTAAAAGGGAAGCGGTAATACAATCCATAGATGCATCAACCATATATGATGTGCCCATTTTAATGCAACAGGAAGGGTTGGATACCGTAACATTGAAAAAATTGGCCCTTCCTGACACCGTTGTTCCGGATCTTACCAATTGGAACCAATTTTTACAGTGGCATAAGAACCCTAAAAATGAAGTCACCGTTGGTCTTATTGGAAAGTATGTGGAATTACAGGATTCCTATAAATCCATTTTGGAATCTTTTATACATGCTGGTTCTGTGAACCATGTAAAAGTAAAGGTGAAATCCATTCATTCCGAACATCTTTCCGTCAAGAATATTGAAAAGAAGATGCAAGGACTGGACGGTATACTAGTTGCCCCAGGTTTCGGGGAAAGGGGAATAGAAGGGAAAATTAAAGCGGTTCAATTTGCACGCGAAAATAAGATACCTTTTTTGGGCATCTGTTTGGGGATGCAGATGGCCGTAATAGAATATTCCAGAAATGTACTTGGCCTTAAAAACGCCAATTCCACGGAGATGGATGAAAACACCCCTGATCCAGTGATCAGTATTATGGAGGAGCAGAAAAATATTGTTAACAAGGGCGGTACAATGAGATTGGGAGCCTGGGACTGTCATTTAGAAAAAGGTAGTCTGGTACAAAAGATCTATCATGGAGCGTCCGAGATTTCTGAGCGCCATCGTCACCGTTATGAGTTTAACAACAATTATAAAAATCAATTGGAGGAAGCCGGACTGGTGGCTTCCGGGGTAAACAATGAAACAGGATTGGTAGAAATAGTAGAGGTTCCTGCCCATCCTTGGTTTATTGGGGTTCAATATCACCCAGAATACAAGAGTACGGTAGACAATCCGCACCCTTTGTTCGTAGGGTTTATTAAAGCTGCTTTAAAGCATCAGAAGGAAGTAAAGCAATAAACTAGTGCCAGTTTGGCATATATAGCCTAATTGGGCATATATTTGCAAGCTGATTTAATCCGTTGGGAACGTAGATGATGTTTGTATCCCCGCCGATAATATTTTAAATTAAACTTTAGATGGAGGAAAAGAAATTGGATATTAATACCATTATCGGTTTTGTACTGATTTTTGGTATTCTTATTTTTATGTTTTGGCAGAACCAGCCAACACCGGAAGAGCTGGAAGCACAGAAGGCAAAACAAGAGCAGCTTGAAGCCGCCGAAATGCAAAAGGCCAATTCAACCAAAGAAGAGGTTGCACAACCAAAAACAGTGGATCTACAAGATTCTATGGCCGTTGCAAGTTACAAAAGTGCAATAGGTGCTTTTGGTTATACGGCTCCTACAGAGGGAACAACAGTTTTGGAGAACGATGTTGTTTATTTGGAAATAAGCAACAAGGGAGGCCAGATTATCGAGGCAAAAATGAAAGGTTACGTAACCTATGATTCCATTCCAGTTTATTTGATAAAAGACGGCAATGCCAATTTTGCACTTAATTTTAGTACTTCGGACAATAGGGTTTTAAACACCAACGATCTTTATTTTGAACCTACACTTTCCAAATCTGGTGAGAATCAGGTGTTGTCCATGAAAGCCAAAGTAGCATCCGATAAGTTCTTGGAATATCGCTACGAAATGAAACCTGACGAATACCTTATCGGTTTTACAGTGCGTTCGCAAGGCTTAAATGGAATCGTAAATAGTTCAAAACCTATTGATTTGGATTGGAAGATGAAGGCCATCCGCCATTCCAAAAGTATTCAATATGAAAATAGATATACTAGGGTTACCTATAATCACGATGGGGATAAAATAAGTAAGTTATCCGAGGGCAGTGAAGATGAGGAAACGGAAGTGGATGTAAAATGGATTTCTTACCGTCAACACTTTTTTAGTTCCATTCTTACCTATTCCGATAAGTTTGAAACGGCCAAATTGAATTCTATTAATTTGGTGGAGGAGGAAAGTCACACCCAACAATTTACCAAGGAGTTCGCTGCAGAGGTGCCTTTGGAGTTGCAGGGCGGAGAGTTTGCCTATAATTTTAATTGGTACTACGGGCCAACAGATGTAAAGGTTTTGGCGCAGTACAAGGAATTGGGACTGGAAGATTCCATACCATTTGGATGGGGAATTTTTGGATGGATCAATAGATACATTTTTACCCCCGTATATACTTTTCTAAGTTCGTTCTTACCTTACGGTATTGCCATTGTGGTCATGACCATTTTGGTAAGACTTATCATGTCGCCAGCTACTTATAAGTCCTACTTGTCCCAAGCAAAAATGAAGGTTTTGAAACCTGAAATTACAGAGCTTAATGAGAAGTATAAGGACAATGCCATGAAAAAGCAGCAGGAAACCATGAAATTATATAATAAGGCCGGGGTAAGCCCTATGAGTGGTTGTGTGCCCGCTTTGTTGCAGATGCCAATCTTCTATGCCTTGTTTATGTTTTTCCCAACTTCCTTTGCGTTAAGACAGAAGCCATTTTTATGGGCAGATGACCTTTCTTCCTATGATGCCATAGCGCAATTGCCGTTCACCATTCCTTTTTATGGGGATCATGTAAGTTTGTTTCCAATTTTGGCCTCTGTTGCCATATTCTTTTATATGATGATGACCACTGGGCAGAATATGCAGACGCAACCAGGAATGCCCAATATGAAATTTATCATGTATTTGTCTCCCTTGATGATGTTGGTTTTCTTCAACAACTATGCAAGTGGATTAAGTTTGTACTATTTTGTGTCTAACTTGATTACCATTTTTATAATGTTGGCCATCAAGAATTTTATTTTGGACGAGGACAAGATCCACGCGCAGATACAAGAGAATAAAAAGAAGCCTAAGAAAGAAAATAAGTTTCAAAAAAAGATGCGCGAGATGATGGAGCAGGCCGAGGAACAGAAAAAAATAGGCAAGAAATAAGTCTATATCTATAACATTCGATTAAAGTGCTTGAATTTTTTCAAGCACTTTTTTTTTGAACCTAATTGACGCAATGGAAGAAAAGGATCAATGGCCTAGGATTGTATTATAAATAAAAACCCCGGCCATCTGGTCGGGGTTTTTAGCATTGATTTGGTTTAGTTTGGTAAGATTTGGGTCTCCAAAGATTGTACTTTTTTAAACTGTATAAAACTATTAGTTGTAAAGAGGTCTTTTTAGTATGCTAAAGTGGCTTCTTTTGATGTATGGTTATTTTTTTGATTACAATTCTCCAAATTTAAGGTTGGCGGTATTCCAATTTTACGACTGGGTTTTCAAATAAAGTATGTCCAAAATCAAAGATGTTTTTAGTCTTGATGACAAAAGGTGGTACAATTGTTCTTTACTAAACAAGGAAACCATCCCTCAATTTTAGTTGGATTATATTTTTAGGGTGGGCAAAATCCAATTTTGTATTTTTGCATGGTAATTGTAAGCCATTAATGGTTTGCAGCGACCAAGGGTAAACAATAAATTATTACAGATGCAAAAGGTGGTAGTTGGACTTTCCGGTGGAGTAGATTCCAGTGTTACGGCATATCTATTAAAGGAGCAGGGATACGATGTTATTGGCCTGTTTATGAAGAATTGGCATGACGATTCCGTGACAATTTCCAAGGAATGTCCGTGGCTGGAGGATAGCAATGATGCCCTTATAGTTGCGGAGAAGTTGGGAATACCCTTTCAAACGGTAGATTTAAGTGCCCAGTACAAGGAACGTATTGTGGACTATATGTTCAGGGAATACGAGAAAGGGAGAACACCAAATCCGGATGTACTTTGCAATAGGGAAATAAAGTTTGATGTGTTTATGAAAATTGCCATGCAACTGGGTGCAGACTATGTGGCAACGGGTCACTATTGTAGAAAAGGTGTGATTAAAAATGAGGATGGAACGGAAACGTATCAGTTGTTGGCCGGTGCGGACGCAAATAAGGACCAATCTTATTTTTTATGTCAGCTATCCCAAGAGCAACTTGCTAAAACCTTATTCCCTATAGGTGAGTTACAGAAGCCTGAAGTGAGGAAAATTGCTGCAGAAAATGATTTGATTACCGCAGATAAAAAGGACTCACAAGGCCTCTGTTTTATTGGAAAGGTGCGTCTGCCAGAATTCCTTCAACAGAAGCTGAGACCAAAAAAGGGGGTAATTGTGGAAGTACCGGCGGTATTGGAGCAGTATGCTAGCACCATTCCCCAGTTTAATTCCAAATTGGAAGAATTGGCCTTTTACGCTGAAAAGCCCCATTATGACCTAACCGATGGGAAGGTGGTAGGGGAGCACCAAGGGGCCCACTATTTTACGAAAGGCCAGCGCAAGGGGTTGGATGTAGGGGGGACCAAAGAACCTTTATTCGTAATTGAAACCGATGTTGATCAAAATGTCATCTATACCGGTCAGGGCAAGGCTCACCCCGGACTTTACCGTAGGACATTATTTGTAAACAATGATGAACTGCATTGGGTTCGTACAGATTTGGCATTGGAAGTGGACCAGACCATGGAGGTTATGGCCAGGATAAGATATCGTCAACCGTTGCAAAAGGCAACGCTATACAGGGTTGATTCCGGTTTGTATGTGGATTTCGTTGAAAAACAATCGGCAATTACGGAAGGGCAATTTGTAGCTTGGTATATTGGAGAGGAATTGGTAGGTTCAGGCGTAATCTCCTAAAATGGCCAGGGCTGTCCTTTTTCTATGTATTATATTCTCGGTTTGGGGAGGGGCCCAAGAGCATGCCTGGGTATATTTTAAAGATAAAGACCAGGTAGAGGCCTCCATTTTAAATCCATCAAGTATTTTATCCGAACGGGCAATACAAAAAAAGAACAGATATAATATAGGCATAGACCAAAGGGATGTTCCTGTCAATGAGGATTATATTGCCCAATTAAAACTTCAAAATGGTATCACGGTCAAGGCTAAGTCCAAATGGTTCAATTGTGTTCACGTTCTTGGCAGTGAATCGGACATAGCAGCTTTAACGGATCTTCAGTTTGTAGACCATATTTCTTATGCCGATAAGGGTTTGAATGCCAAATCCAACTTCGTTACGTTTGTGGGAAATGAAGTCAATAATCATAAAAACAAGTTTTTGGAACAAGGGGTGGATTTTGTCTATGGACAATCTTATTCCCAGGTAGAACAATTGGGGGTACACGTTTTGCACCAAAACAATTTTACAGGGGAGGGTTTCTTGATTGCAGTTTTGGATAGTGGCTTCCCCAATGTGGATCAAATGGGTGCATTTGACCGTTTACGTGCGAACAATGGTTTATGGGGCGGATATGATTTTGTTGCTCGGTCAACAAATATTTATGTAGCTAACGGAAATGATCACGGTACAAGGGTATTGTCCGATATGGCTGGTTTTGTGGACGGACAATTTGTTGGTACCGCTCCGGATGCCAGTTACATTCTTTTTAGAACTGAAGATGCCGCTACGGAAACACCAGTGGAGGAAAGCTACTGGGTAGAGGCTGCTGAGCGTGCGGATAGCCTTGGTGTAGATATAATTAACAGTTCCTTGGGCTATAGTACTTATGATAATCCAAGATATAACTATTCCCCAGCGGATATGGATGGAAATACAGCGTTTATTTCCAAAGGGGCCAATATAGCCACGGAAAAAGGGATATTGGTCGTGAATTCTGCAGGGAATTCCGGTGATAGCTCTTGGGGCATTATTACTGCCCCGGCAGATGCCAATGTATTTGGTGTTGGTGCGGTTGATACCTCTGGCGACTATGTGGCATTTAGTTCCAGGGGGCCAAGTGCCGATGGAAGGATTAAGCCTGATGGGATGGCCTTGGGCGCAGGAGCAACGGTAATAGGTCCGGACGAAAGATTGGTGAAAAATAATGGAACCTCTTTTGCATCGCCAATTATGGCGGGTGCCATGGCTTCATTTTGGCAGGCCTTCCCCGATAAAAACAATATGGAAATTATGGACATGGTAAGGGAATCCTCTTCCCGTTATCAAAATCCAAATTCCCAAATGGGTTTTGGAATACCCAATTTTTCAACGGCATTGACACTTTTGGGAATTGATATTACAAATTCAGGGGACGATTTGTGGTACCTATTTCCTAATCCTTCCAAGACCGAGTTTCAGGTTCGGCTTCCAGAGACCTATGGGAATGCCCATGTAACGCTTTTTGATATTTATGGAAGACGTATCCTGGAAAGGCAATTAAATCAAGGTAACGAGGAAATATCCGTAGAAACTTTAAGTAGGGCCATTTACATTGTACATGTAAATGTTGATGGGGTTCGAAAGGAATATAAATTGATAAAAAACTAATGGGAAATAGAATTGCCGATCTTTTTGGAATTCAATACCCTATAATTCAGGCTGGTATGGTATGGGCCAGTGGATGGCGGTTGGCATCTGCCGTTTCCAATGCCGGGGGATTGGGTATAATAGGAGCTGGGTCCATGTATCCGCAGGTATTACGGGAACATATAGTAAAATGTAAGTTGGCCACCAATAAGCCTTTTGGGGTCAATGTGCCTATGCTATATCCGGATATTGAAAAGCTCATGGCGATCATAGTGGAGCTTGATGTGAAGATTGTATTTACCTCGGCAGGAAATCCTAAAACCTGGACTTCATATTTAAAGGACAGAGGGATTACTGTTGTGCACGTAGTGAGCAGTGTGAAATTTGCCCAAAAAGCAGAGGAAGCTGGGGTGGATGCCATTGTTGCCGAAGGTTTTGAAGCCGGTGGGCATAATGGTAGGGATGAGACCACTACTTTGACATTAATTCCTGCGGTAAAGGAAAAAATAAGTATCCCATTAATAGCTGCAGGGGGAATAGCAACAGGTAGAGCTATGTTGGCGGTTATGGTTTTGGGTGCCGATGGTGTGCAGGTGGGCAGTCGATTTGTGGCGAGCAATGAAGCTTCGTCCCACCCTCTGTTTAAGCAAAAGGTAGTAGAGGCCGGTGAAGGGGCTACCCAATTGACCTTAAGGGAATTGACACCCGTTAGGTTGATAAAAAATAAATTCTATAACGATATTCAAAAGGCCTATGCCGGTTGTGCAACGGTAGAGGAGCTAAGGGCCCTATTGGGTAGGGCCAGGGCCAAAAAGGGGATGTTCGAGGGAGATATGGAGGAAGGTGAATTGGAAATTGGTCAGGTGGCCGCTTTAATCCATGAAATAAAACCTGCGGCCCAAATTGTGATGGACATGATGGAGGAATTTACCCATGCCAAAGCAGATGTCCAGCATTTGTAGGAGAAATAATCAATCTAGTTCTGTAATATACCCCATATTGGAAATTAGTTTACCAAACGTCTTCCAAGCTTCCTTAAATATGTCCTGTTATTTTTTTGGGCGTAATTATAGTACAGAAGTTTTTAATGAGATATCTGCATGTTTCCATGCCTCATCATATTCCTGCTCGATCTTTTTTGCCTCTTCTATTTTACCTTGACCAATAAGGCTTTTATGCAATCCCATTAAAGACCAGCCGTTTTGGCGGAGTATTTCCAGGTCTTCCTTGTATACTTTTTCAGCTTCTTCATATTTTTGGGCCTTTAATAAAATAGCACCTAAAGTCTGCCTTACTGGTATATGCCATGCTGTAGGTTCGCTATAAATTAACTGGTCTTCATGATATACCGCTTGCTTTAGAAATTCCAAGGCCTCTGTTGTATTACCTTCTGCATGGGCTATTTCACCGGAAACAACCCCATGTGCAATTTGGGCTATACTTGAAGATGGATTGGTGTAATTGGCCACAACGGTTTCCAATTCTGGGTCGTTCTTCATTAATCGAAGGGCTTCCAGCTCTTCCTTGGCCTCTTTGATGTTATTTTTTCTGACAAAGGCAATTCCCCTTGCGTAATGCCAAATAAGTTTAAGGTGTTTATATTGATCTCCTGGATAAGGTATGGTCAGAATTTCATTCCACTTTCCAAAGCGGATATAGGCCAACAGTGGAGAGGAAGCAAAATCTTGTAAAAATGGCAAAGTTGCCATCTCGCTTATTGGTACTTTTTCCGCTGTTTTTTTTGCGGCGTCAATAGCTAGGTCACTGTTGCCCAAGAGGGTAGCGGCAGACCATAGAAAGTGTAGATTGTGCGGGTAATATCCCAATGGATACATGCCCTGGGAATAGCATTGGGAGATATAATCCTCATCTGCCAAAATAGCTGCCTGATTCACCTTTACCGCATCCTCATACCTGCCTACCCTTATATAAATATGTGAAGGCATATGTACAATATGGCCTGCTGCGGGCATTAGGGACCCTAGTTTGTCCGCACTGGGAATGGCGAGGTCTGGTTTGGGAAGCTCCACCATATGAATATAATAATGATGGGCTCCTGGATGGTCGGGATTCAGGATCATTGCACGCTCTAACGCAGTTTTTCCCTTTAGTGTATTGGGAGCTGGGTTGCCATCATTGTCCCAATAATTCCAAGGCATGGTATTCATAATGGAGGCAGCGTACAAGGTCTGTATATGGGCATCATCTGGAAATGCTTCCACTACTTTTTCCATGGCACTCATATAGGCCATGTTCAATTCTGAAATTTCTTTAGTTAAATCACCACTATATCTGTGGGTCAAAGCTTCTATTAAAGCTTTTTCCTTGGGCGAACTGTTTTGGGACAGGTTTTTGGCTTTTAATATTGCTTCATAAGATTTTTTTCTGCGCTCGTCATCTGGCATGGGGTCATTTATATTGGGGCCCAATGCGTAGGCCTGTCCCCAATAGGTCATGGCAGCCTTTGGGTCGAGTCGAGATGCTTCCATAAACGAACGGTGGGCTTCGGCATGGTTAAAAGCATAGGTAAGTTTTACGCCCTGATCAAAATAAGCTTGGGCCTTTTGGTCTTTTGTGCTTATGCCGAAATGTAAATTACCTAGGTTCTCGAACAGCGGTGCAATTTGTTGGGTGGTATCCACATTGCTCAATAGGAATTTGGCCACAGTACATTTCATGGAGTAAAAACTGGCTTCCTGCGTTACCTCCAATACCTTTGGAGAGGTTTGAGGCGTCCAAAAATAGGCTATGGCCATTAGCACTATCAAGAATATGGACAAACTTAATTTTGTTTTCATGACGTTGATGTTTTATGTTGATGCCGTTAGGTCCATTTTGGATTTCCAAAACGTTGCAATGCCTCAACCTATGTTTGATGATAGGTTGGCTTTGTTTTTAATTAAGGACTGTTTAAGTGCGAGGGGAAAATTTGTAATCGTTTAAATACAGGGGAGATAAAAAACTAAATATTACGATATCTAAAAGTAGTGAATTCTAGGAGGTTATACAAGTATTAAATGGTTGGTGTTGGTGAAAGAAAGCCCTTGAAGTTGATATTCCGCAAACTATGAGTTGGCTATTTCTACGAATAATAGGGTCAAGAATGTTACATAGAAAATTTCTTGGCAATATATTCCTTTAGTCACCAATAGCTTTTTGGACAATACTTTGCGCTTTTCCCAGCTCATCGGCATGGACATAGATCTCTTGGTTCCCTTGAATGGCAGATCCAAAACCTGCCAACCTTCCGGATTCCGATTCATCCTTTATCACTGGTACTATGCCAATTTCCCTTAGTTGATTAACTATTGTCTGAACAGAAATAAAACTACCTGAAAATATGCGGGTATAATTGGAATTCATTTTTTTAGTATTGGTAAACTGTTGTTAAGATACAAATTTTATATAAACGCCAATCAGACAGTATTTGTTTCGGCATTAGTATCTTTGTGGCCGATGAAGACTATTATAGTAGGTATTATCTTTTTTTTATGCGCATTGCCGCTGTACGCACAACTGGAACAGGATAAGGTGAAACATTTTATGGCCGGTACCTTAAGTGGGGCTATAGGAGCAGATATTGCGGATGGCTTTTCTGGAGGTAACCGCTATTGGAGAATTGCCGGTGCCGTAACTTCAAGTCTGTTGGCAGGCTTGGCCAAGGAGGCATATGATGAGTATAAGTACAACGGTTGGGACAACAGAGATCTTGCTGCTACAGTATTGGGAGGAGTTTCCATTGGAATTACTATTGATATTTTTTCGGAGAAGAGGCAAAGAAAGGGAAAAGAAATGATGGTTGAAATCGTCGATGAAAATATGACTTTTGGTAAGCATGAAATGGAATACTGAAGGAATTGATTTTGATTGAAAATCCATAAAACTGGACGTTACCAAATCTTAGATTAGTCCTCTCGCTTTTATTTCCAAATATTTGTTGATGGTATTTATGGTCAAGTGCTCTGGTTTTGTTAGAATGGTCTGTATTCCGTATTTCCTTAGTTCGTTAACGATAAGCTTCTTTTCATAAACAAATTTCTCTGCAATTGTTTTTTCAAATATTTGTTGGATGGTCTCGGCCTTTTCATCCGTAAATTTGATCAATTCGGTGTTCTCAAAGAAAATGACTACTAATAAATGTTGCTTGGCAATTGCTTGTAGGTAGGGTAGTTGTCGCTGCAGGGCATCCAAGGTCTCGAAATTGGTATAGAGCAGTAGCAGGCTCCTGTGGGTAATATTTCTTTTAATATCGGCGTATAATCGACTGTAATCACTTTCTGCAAAATTCGTCTCCAAATTGTAAAGTGTTTCCAAAATAAGGTTCATTTGGGAACTTCGTCTCTCGGCAACTACCCTGTTTTCAATCTTCTTGGCAAAGGCGAACATTCCGGCCTTGTCATGTTTTTTAAGGGCAATGTGGGAGATGACCAAGGTAGCGTTAATGGCATAATCCAATAAGCTAAGTCCGTCAAAAGGCATTTTCATGACCCTCCCTTTATCTATAATGGAGTAAATAGGCTGCGACTTTTCATCCTGATACTGGTTTACCATTAGGCCACCTTTTTTTGCAGTTGCCTTCCAGTTAATGTTCCGGATATCATCTCCCAGAACATAATCCTTGATCTGCTCGAACTCCATGGTATGGCCAATACGGCGAATTTTCTTAAGGCCGTATTCGAAGAGTTTATTGGTAAAGGCCATAAGGTCATACTTCCGCAATTGTAAAAAGGAGGGGTACACAGGGACTTGCTGTTCATTGCCAAAAATGTACTTTTTGGAGATGAAACCAATAGGGGAGTTGGCAAACACGTTTAAATTCCCAAAGGAATACACTCCTCTTTCCGTGGGTCTCAGGTAATAATTGAACCGCTTTTCCTTACCTTTCCCAAGGGTAGTGTAAATTCCGAAATCCCGCTTTTGAAATTGATGGGGTACTTCATCCAAAATCTTCAAACCGACCGGGAACAAGTAAGAATTGGATAGACTTATGTTAATTTCGTTTTCATCCCCATTGGAAAGTTTTTCGGGAACCGAACGATGTCCTGTTATTCCGCCCTTGGATGCGAATACCAATATAATATCGACCAAAAAAATTAGGGCAAATACATAGAACAATAATTTAACTGCTCCAAAAATATTTGGCACCATATAAGAAAGCAAGAACCCTAAGACCAAAATAGTCAATACAATAAAGAATCTCTTTTGTAAATAGATGTTGCTTAGGAGTTTCTTCATATGATATAGGGTACTATCGTACATTTTATAGCCAATAGATTTTGTCCGTTATCTTGGAATTTCAATGGTTTCCATAATTTGTTTAATCACTTTATCCGGAGTAAATCCTTCCATTTCCCTTTCAGGAGTCAATATAACTCTGTGCCCCAATATTGGGGTTGCCACTTTTTTAATATCATCCGGGGTTACAAAGTCACGTCCGTTGATGGCAGCCAGAGCTTTGGAGGCGTCCATGATAGCTATGGAGGCTCTGGGGGAGGCTCCAAGATATAGGTTGGCATTGTTACGTGTATTATGGACAATTCCTGCTATATACTTCATTAGATTGTCCTCTATAATAATTTCCTTGATAACCTCTTGATAGCTGGCTATTTGGTCTGCGCTAAGCACCGAAGTTATTAAGCTTTCCAAATTTTTGTTTTTTTGGCGATGTTTACTTTCCAAAATCTCTATCTCTTCCTCCAGGGATGGATAGTTCACTTTTATTTTAAAAAGGAAACGGTCCAATTGGGCTTCGGGAAGTCGGTAGGTACCTTCCTGTTCAATTGGATTTTGTGTGGCAAATACCAAAAATGGCGGCGACATTTCATAAGTAAGTCCATCCATGGTAATTTGCCGTTCGGCCATAGCTTCAAACAAGGCTGCTTGGGTTTTGGCGGGGGCTCGGTTTATTTCATCTATCAAAATAATATTTGAAAATAAAGGGCCTTTTTTAAATTCAAATTCCGAGGTCTTCACATTAAAAATTGATGTGCCCAAAATATCGCTTGGCATTAGATCTGGTGTGAATTGTATTCTGCTGAAGCCTACGTTCATTGTCTTTGCCAGGAGTTTGGCAGTGACGGTTTTGGCAACACCCGGTACCCCCTCAATTAAGGAATGCCCATTGGCCAAGATAGAAATAATGAGTAATTCGATCATTTCCTGTTGCCCAATGATAACTCTTCCCAATTCGGTTTTTATCTGTGCCACCGACTCTTGTAGCTGGCTTAGGTCTATTCTGTTTTTAAATTCCAACGGCCTGTAGTCTTCCCCTTGCTGACTTTCTTCCATGTATTATTTTTTAAATTGATTTATTTTTTTGTTCAATTGAACCACATCTTGTTCATTGTGATGTTTTTTATTGTTAAGATGTACTACAAAATCTAAAAGTTCTTTGACTTTCAATAGTGGTTTGCCCGATTTTGCCGCAAGATCCATGGTGGTTTTTTCGTTTATGGATTCGGTATTTAGTTGATATTGACTTCTAATATGCTCCAAGAAAAAATTAATCTTTTTATGGATCAGATCTGTATAGTCCCTATGCTCATAATATAGCCCCCCGACGGTTTTGGCAAATTCAATGGACGAATTCTCCAAAGGTGTAATCACTGGAATAATCCGTTGCTCCCTTTTGGCCTTGAATATTATAAAAATTAATAGTCCTAACATACCCAAGTAATAGGCCCACCTTAGGGATGCTTGATTAAGTATAAAGCGCATGGGGGAATCTATTACTATCCGTCCGGATTTTTTATAATTATCCCAATATACATCCAAATCCTTGAGATAGCCAAAGGCATTTGCTGCATAGTCTTTATTGCCTCTAAGCATATAATAGTTGGTAAACGCTTGAGGAGTGGTATTCAGGTAAAAATGGCCCTTACCGAATCTTACCTTTACAAAATTGGGACTCATGGCCATTTTATTGGATCCTGAAGCTAAAGTTCCCTGTTCCGATTTAAAGTTAATATACCCTAAAACCGTTGTGTTTAATGTATCCACGGAAGAAAAATGGGTATTGTATACTCCGCGCTTTAAGGGATAATTTTGTTTGGAAAATGAATTGTTGGTAAGGTGGATCAGGACTGTATCCTCTTTTATGGAGTATTGGGTTTCTACTTCAATGTTTAAGGTGTCTGCCAAATAGGTGCCAAAGCTGGAAGCAGCAATAAAGGTGTCATTACCATCATAAACGTATTGAAGTAATTTAAAAGTCTCCTGTTTGTCCAGATCCAGAAAATCATTGATCAATAAATAGTTGGAGGCGGTGCTGGAATCCCTTGTAGCAAGGACGTTGTATAAACTTTCATTGGTAGTGTGTATTTTTTGTCCTGGGAATAGTTTGGGGAGTTCATGGAACAGTACATAGCACCCAAAAGGTATTTTGTCCGAGGAAGTATATGATGGTCGCCAGTTTAGGGGTTTCGGGCGCACAACTTCGGTTACTATAATGCCAATAAGTACGGCAAGAAACAACCCAAGGATTATTTTGGAACGCTTATCCATGGGCGCTTATGTTGTTAAGGTTGGTAAACGTAATCTGGGCGGCTCGGTATTTTTGATCGTCTATTTCCTGTTCCCCGTACCAGATATGGTCGTATAAATAGGAAACATCTTTAAATAGTAGCCTTATTTTGGGAGCTATTATTTCTTTTTCGTAGTCCAGATTGGTTTTTTCATAATGCCATTCAATGATCTGATGTTGGGACAGTGTTTTTAATACTTTTAGATACTGGTAACGTATGGCCAGTCTGTAATTATTTTGTTGTATGGCATCGGTTATCAAAGCATCCAAATCCAAGCTTTCTATATGTTCCTCGGCCAAGTTTAGATTTATGGTTGCAGCCTCCTTTTTTCTAAATATGGCTGAGGCGTTTTCTCCGGTCAGGAATCTTATTAACAGGTATATGGCCAAAGCGCCCATTAGTCCATAAATAAGGTATTCCAGTAGTTGGGTAATCCCTGGTGGAATGTCAATACCAAAAACATCCCTGAGTCCGTTCATAACCCATGTAAGAAAACGGGCCAGTAAATTTTGTGATTCACCATCCTTGATGTCGTAGTTAAACTCCTTTCCCTGATATTTTTGGATAAGATCTTCATCCAAACTTCGCAATACCAATTTACTGTTGGTATCTTCGGTTAAGGGTACCGAATCCTTTTCCCCTTGGGCCAACCCGAAGAATAAATTAAAAAAACAATAAAGGGTTGCGGTTAATCTTATCACTGGTCTTGAAGTCCTATTTGGTCTATTTTGCTTCTTGAATTGAGATTATATGTTTTTTCGTGCAGGGAAAAGTACAACAGCCCATTTACAAACTGCGATAGACATTGCGAATAAACCGCAATTATCAGGAACAGGCAGGTGCCCAAGGTGTAAATGATAGTGGGTACCACGGAAGCACCTAGATCAACATCGTTTTGAACTACGTGAAAAGTGTATATCCCGATAAGAATTCCAGGAATCATAATGACCACCATGAACAAAAGACCAATTAAGAACCCTAAGATAAAGTTAACCCCTACGGACCTCCAAAAATTTTTGGTCACCAAGTTCCAACCTTCTCCAAGGGCATCGGTAACACCTC
Organism: Arenibacter palladensis; assembly: GCF_900129275.1. Taxonomy (GTDB): domain Bacteria; phylum Bacteroidota; class Bacteroidia; order Flavobacteriales; family Flavobacteriaceae; genus Arenibacter; species Arenibacter palladensis. Next base: position 211,602 of record NZ_FQUX01000004.1, read on the forward strand.
GTTTTTCTTTCAACATTACAAAGAAGGATACTCCTACCCAGGCCATTACGAAGTATTGAATTACATATTGTGCAAGCATACCTGCCAAGGGTATAAAAGTCAAGATTATGGCTGCGATCATAATGCCAAAAAATAGTAACATCAAAATCAGAATAAAAACAATGATGCTTCCCAGATTATTTTTGACTTCTTCCCAAACCTCGGTTTTATCAAAATTCTGCCCTTTGCGTTCTTCGTATTTTATCATATATGAAGTGCTGAGACTATAATTTAACACAGCCACCATTAGAAAAATAACAAAGAACAGAATACCTCCAAAGATAAAGTACATAATATAGGCTTCGCTGCCGGAACCTACTACATCCAAGACTGTATTTTGGTTATTGGTGATAAGTCCAATTACCCCGGATACCAGCAAATAACTAACAACTAATAGTCCTATTAGAAAAATACCGTTGTAGCTTAGAAAAACATTGGTGAATTTTTTAAGGTTTTGTTTAAAGAATTCGAAGTAAACATTGATGATATCCCCAAAGTCCCTATTAACTCTTAGTTCAATAAATTTTTCCTGATTTTCGACTTGCATAAGATTGGTTTAACAAAATGGGATATATGATATAATAAAAAAGAACTAGCAATAAAGAGCTGCCTATAATTAAAAACGCCAACCAAGAGGGCATATTGGAATAGCGGGTAATAAACCCTTCTATAAAACCGGCAATTATAAAAAAGGGAATGGTGCTGACCACTACTTTTAATCCGTCCTTGGCCCCTTTCATAAAAGAAATTCTTCTGGAATAGGTTTTGGGAAACAGAATGCTATTGCCCATGATCAATCCGGCACAACCGGCAATAATGATAACCGAAATTTCTATGGTCCCATGTAGCCAAATCTGCTTGTTTGCCTGATAAAAGACATCCTGGGTGTAAAAAAAAGTAATGAAAGCCCCTAGCATTACACCATTGCTAAACAGAATATAAGCAGTACCGATACTGGTAATTACACCAAAGGAAAAGGCCATAAAGGCTACTTTGATATTGTTTATGGTAATTCCTAAAAAAGTGCCAATTTCACTGCCTCCTTTATATATGGCAGTGGGGTCTCCGCTGGCAATATTGTTGAGGGTTTCGTTTACATAGGCATCACCTAAGATCAACCTTACAAAGGTATCGTCGTTCATAGCGGAAATACTGCCTATAGCACTGGCGATCATAAAGATTAGAAAGGCGATGCCCAAGGTTTTATGATATTGCCTAAAAAAAAGTGGGAATTCCGTTTTCCAAAATTCCACTATTCTGTTACTGCTCTCCTTTTTGTTCTTATATATTTTTTGATGTGCCTGGGATGCCAAGGAATTTAAGTACAATAATGTCTTGCTTTCGGCGTAATAAGTCTGTGCGTAGGCGAGGTCGTTGGTCAATTGAATGTAACCATTGGCAAGTTCGTCCGGACTAATGTGGGCATTATAGTTGATAGCCTTTTCAAATGCTATCCATTTTTCCTTATTTTGCTTCACAAAAGCTGCCTCACGCATACTGGGATAATCCTTTAAAAAATAAAAATAGTACTAATATGTCCAAACTTCAAATCAATACAACGCAAAATGTAAACCTGGATTATAAAATTGTTGGAATTGGTGAAAGGATCGTGGCTTTTTTAATCGACGGCTTTATACTATATCTCTACGCCATGCTGGTGCAGTTGATAGGAAGGGCCATAGGTTATGTGTATGATGATAGTTGGACACAAATAGGGTTGGTAAGCCTTATTTTTCTTCCGGCCATGTTTTATAGCTTAATATTGCACTCACTTTTCAATGGTCAAACGGTGGGGAAAATGCTCATGAAAATAAGAGTGGTGAGATTGGACGGATCCCCTGTACATTGGTCAAATTTATTGGTTAGGTGGATGCTCCGTGTTGTGGATATTTGGCTTTTCTTTGGGTCCGTTGGATTATTGACCATTTTATTTACGGATAAAAAACAAAGGTTAGGGGACGCCGCTGCCGGTACCGTGGTTATAAGTACTAAAAATACAGTGAAAATTTCACATACTATTTTGGAAGAGGTAGAGGAAACCTATGCCCCTAAGTTTACCAACGTTACCTTATTGACAGATAAGGATGTTCGTCTCATAAAGGAAACCTACCAAATTGCCAAAAATAGTCATGACTATAAGACCATGAAGGCCTTGAGGGATAAGGTGGAAAGTGTTTTGAATTCCAATTCGGACCTGTATGACGTGCAATATATAGATACAGTATTAAAAGATTATAATTTTTATACCCAAAAATCATAGCCCATGCTCTATTTTGTAATTGATATATTAGGAATAATTTCCTTTGCCATTTCCGGAGTTTTGGTGGCTATGGACAAAAAATTGGATCTTTTTGGGGTCTTTATTATAGCTTTTGTAACGGCGACCGGGGGTGGTACTTTACGGGATTTGTTAATTGGCAATACACCAGTATTGTGGATGCAGGAACCTACCTATGTTTATGTGATAGCCGGAACCGTTGTTTTTGCCATAATTTTCAGGAATCAATTGAAATATGTGCGCCGGTCACTATTTCTTTTTGATACTATTGGAATAGGCCTGTACACCATGGTTGGCATTTCTCATGGGTTACAATCGGGCTTGCCTCCGGTAATGTGCATAGCCCTTGGTACTATAACAGCTTGTTTTGGAGGGGTAATACGCGATATATTATGTAATGAAATACCTGTAATATTTAGAAAGGAAATTTATGCCACGGCCTGTATAATGGGTGGTGTTAGCTTTTTCCTTATTCGTAAATTGCCCTATGATGATGCATATGCCTATGTAGCTACCATATTGATCGTCATCGGGATCCGATTGCTTGCAGTTAGATTCAAGATATCCCTTCCAAGTATCTACCGTAGAGTCAAGGAAGGGTAGTTGCTTTTGTGGATAGGGTGCAATTAGAGGGTAGGAATAGGACCGCTTGCTTTGTATCAATATATAATAATTTATTGCCTATTAAAAAGCTTCCGCTTTTAGAATATAGATATTCTGGGAAGGCCAATCCCCATTGTCCACAGGTTGGCTGTTTATTTTGTCTACCACATCCATGCCGTCTATTACCCGTCCAAATGGGGTGTATCCACCATCCAAGTGATAGGAGCCCGGTTTGGTAACCACTATAAAGAATTCGTAGGGAGATGCCAATTTATGGGGGTTGTTGATTTCACTGCTGGGCATAGATACTACCCCCCTATGGTGTTTGTGCCCTTTTCTTGTATCGGGAGGCAAAAGATATCGTCCAATTTTTGACCTTTTTTCCGCAGTTTCCACATTATCGGCATTTCCTCCTTGAATTATGAAGTTTTTAACTACTCTATGGAAATAGGTATTGTTAAAATACCCCATTTTGGTAAGGTATATAAAGTTGGCTTTATGATAGGGCACGTTGTCGAATAGTTCTATGGTAATTTCCCCTAGGCTAGTGGTTAGTTTTACCTTGTCCTCCTTTAAGGTTTTGCTGTAATTGAAGAAAAACTCAATGGCATTATCTTCCGTTAGCTCAAAGGCCTCTTCTTCTTTTTCCTCTACTTCTGCAGGTATCTCTGGAACAATGCTATCTTTTTTAATATTGTTCTGGGGAAGCTTGTTTTCTTCGGTAGTCGGCTGATCTTTGCAGCTCCCTAAAAGGAACATAAACAATAATGCAAAAAGTGAAATTTCTTTAAGTGACATGTAATTTGTATTATTTTTTAAATGAGTGTTAAATGATTAATATCGCCCGAGGGTTGGTTGTTTTTTAATTAATTTGCTGAAAATTACAAAAATAGAATTTGTGCATTTTGACGATTTTTCCAACAGAGTATCAAAAATAGAAAATCTAGAACTTCCTGGAAGTGCTTCGCATTATAAAATGGCCCCAATGTACAGGATAAAAGAGTTGGAGTCCGGTAAAATAGTAAAGAAAAATCCGAGGCAGGCTGCAGTAATGGCGCTTTTTTATCCAAGTATGGACTACCAGACCAACCTACTTCTGATATTAAGAAATACCTATAAGGGCATACATAGCAATCAGATAGCATTGCCTGGTGGCAAGGTGGAAAAGTTGGACCTAAATTTGTTGGATACCGCCTTGCGTGAAACCCAGGAAGAAGTGGGGGCAATTCGGGAGCAGATTACGGTAATCAGATCCATGAGTGAGGTCTATATTCCTCCGAGCAATATTGAGGTTACGCCCTACCTTGGGCTCTATAAAAAGGAGAAACCGTTTTTACGACAGGCAGATGAGGTGGCGGCCATTGTAGAGGTTCCCTTGTATGATTTTATGGATGATAAGAAAATTTTTCATCAAATTTTGAATACGTCCTATGCACAGAATGTAGAGGTACCAGCCTTTAAATTAAATGGTTATACAGTTTGGGGGGCAACCGCAATGATGTTGAGTGAAATTAAGGAATTGTTTAAACAAGTGTTATAAGGTACTTATTTTGTAATTTTGAATGTTAACAAAAAAAATATGGGCCTGTTTAAGAAAAATCCGTTTGGACATAATTTGTTTTTAAAGAAGTGGCTTATACGCATTCTGGCCGTTATCACGCACAAAAGATATAGGGGATTTAATACTATTGAAATTGAGGGGTCGGATATTATTAGAAAATTGCCACCTCAAAATGTACTTTTTGTAAGTAACCATCAGACATATTTTGCGGATGTGGTAGCCATGTTCCATGTCTTCAACGCCAGTTTAAGCGGTAGGGAAGATTCTATAAAAAATTTGGGATACATATGGCAGCCCAAATTGAATATGTATTATGTGGCGGCGGCGGAAACCATGAAGAAAAGCCTGTTGACAAAAATCTTGGCATATGCGGGTTCAATTAGTGTGGAGCGTACTTGGAGGTCCGAAGGACAGGACGTTAACAGACAGGTTAAAATGAGCGATATTTCCAATATTGGGACGGCACTAAAGGATGGTTGGGTAATTACATTTCCCCAAGGCACCACAACTCCCTGGAAACCGTTACGTAAAGGAACTTCCCATATTATAAAGAAATACAGACCCGTAGTGGTCCCTGTGGTCATAGACGGTTTTAGAAGATCTTTCGATAAAAAAGGACTGCGTATTAAAAAGAAAGGAATTCTACAGTCTATGGTAATCAAGGAACCATTGGATATCGATTATGAGAATGAATCTTTCGATTCCATCATTGAAAAATTGGAATATGCCATAGAGCAACATCCGTCCTTCTTAAAGGTTATTCCCAAAAGTGAGTTAATGGCATACGAAGAGGAAAACAAAAAACGGAAATTCAGGGTCTAAATATCCATTTCCTTAAGTTCCTTATAGTTTTTCTTTAGTTTCTTTAGGAGGATTCCGTAAAGTAAAAAATAAATACATCCCATTACTAGGGTAACCACTACCCCCAAAACAACCACTGTTGCGATCAAGGTGGTCTTTAATTGTTCCCGGCTAATATTTTCTGGCTGATAGCTATAGCCCATTGCGGCCATGGGATCTTCGTTCAAATATATACCTACGGCCATGACTATGAACGACAGGAATATCAGGGACAAACAGAATATGACGTAATATTTAACGGTCTTTCTGGTTTTTAAGATGTTCAATAGAAGTTTTTTGGCATTGTCCAAGGTTGATATTTCCCTATATCTTCTATAGAACTGAAAGATAAAAAAGAGCACCACGGTATATTGAAGCACGTTGGAAATCAATAGAAAATTCCCAAGGCCCAGATCTTTCCATACCGCGAGATTTTTGGACATAGAAGGAAGGAGGTACAATAGGTGGGGTACCAAAAATTCTATAATACTTATTAAGAAGATCCATTTAACGATGGAAGAGGATTTCTTCCATATCATTTTATAAATCTCATCAAAGGACAGTTGAGGCAATTGCTTGTCTTTCTTTTGCCAATCCCTTTTTAATAATTCCAGTTCATCCATCATGTGGCTAGGGATTTAAAATGGTTTTTAATTTGTTTTTTATTCGGTTCATTTTCACTCTGGCATTTACCTCGGTAATACCCAAGGTTTCCGCTATTTCTCTGTAGTCTTTATCTTCCAGGTAAAGAAAGACCAAGGCCTTGTCTACATCCCCTAATTGCCGTACCGCATTGTACATTAGTTTAAGTTGTTGTTCCTCGGTAGGGTCGTATTCGTCCGCTGTTATTTTAAACATGACCGACTCATAATCTTGGGTCGGTATACTTTTTTTTGATTTTCTATATAATGTTATGGCCGTATTCAATGCAACCCGATACATCCATGTACTAAATTTGGATTCTCCCCTAAACTTGGGATAGGCCTTCCATAATTGAATCGTTATTTCCTGAAACAAATCATTATGGGAGTCCCTATCATTGGTGTACAATGTACAGACCTTATGCACAATATTCTGATTGTGCTCCAATTCCGTAACAAATTGATGTTCCAAATCTTTGGTCACTCGGTTCTAGTAGTTAGTTGATGATTAGTAGCAGAAAATATATTTTTGTTACAACCAATATATTTTTTAAAGCGGATAATTAAAAATTATTGTGGATTTACTTTGTTCTACATTATGATTCATCTATTAGAATAGTCAAATCGTTCGTTAAAGTTGTGTGCTATTTTATTTTTGGTAAATCTGAATACATTTAAATCCAATATTCTTCTTCTTGATTAGTTTGCGAATGTTTAAATTTACCCATATTTACGCGTATGAATATTCCTAAGACTAGTTTTCCAAGAATTGTTATTATAGGTGGTGGTTTTGCAGGTATTTCCATTGCCAAAGGATTGAAAAATAAAGAAGTACAGGTTGTACTTCTGGATAAACATAATTATCATACTTTTCAGCCTCTGTTATATCAAGTATCTACCGGGGGCTTGGAGCCAGATTCCATTGCCTATCCCATACGAAAAGTTATAAAGGGCTATACCAACTTTTTCTTTAGGTTGGCCAATGTTGAGGAAATAAGAACCGAGGAAAATACTATTGTGACCAATATAGGTGCCCTTGAATATGATTATTTGGTGATTGCCACTGGTTCTGAAACCAATTATTACGGGAACAGGGAGATTGAAATTAATAGTATGGCCATGAAAACCATACCCCAGTCATTAAATCTTAGAAGTTTAATACTGGAAAACTTTGAGCAGGCACTTCTCACCGATCAATATCATGAAAGGGACGCCCTAATGAATTTTGTCATTGTTGGGGGAGGGCCTACGGGGGTGGAATTGGCCGGTGCCTTGGCGGAAATAAAAAAAGGGATTCTGCCAAAGGATTATCCGGATCTGGATACCAGAAGGGTACAAATTCATATCATTCAATCCGGAGATCGCATACTTAAGGAAATGAGTGAAAAAGCTTCACAAAAAGCGGAGGATTTTTTGGAGGGACTTGGTGTTCAAATATGGAAAAATACAAGGGTAACGGGCTATGACGGTAAAACGGTTACCACGGATACAGATGTTAATTTTGAAACTGCTACCCTAGTTTGGGCAGCTGGTGTAAAAGGAGTTGAAATTAAAGGTTTGAATGCCAAAGATCTATTGGTGGGAGGAAGTAGAATTCCGGTAGATGAATTCAATAAGGTAAAAGGTCATAGCAATATTTTTGCTGTTGGGGATGTGGCCTGTATGCAGACGGAGGATGCGCCCAAAGGGCACCCTATGATGGCTCAGCCCGCCTTGCAGCAAGGAAGGAACCTTGGGGAGAACCTAGTGCGATTATTGGAAAACAAGCCCTTAGAGCCCTTCGTTTACAAGGACAAGGGCAGTATGGCCACTATTGGAAGGAACAAGGCAGTGGTGGATATGAAGAATATTAGGTTCCAAGGAGTTTTTGCCTGGTTTGTTTGGATGTTCGTACACCTGTTCTTTCTTATCGGCTTTAGGAACAGAATGGTGGTCTTCGTGAACTGGGTTTATAATTATGTTCGCTTCGATAGGGAGGCCCGATTGATCATTAGGCCCTTCAATAGAAATTATAGCGCTTTTAAGGATTAGAATAAGTAAGCATTAAGTTTAATTGTCCAATCCTATATCACACTTTTTCTGGGATGGTATTTATTCATTACTTCGGCTAAATGTGTGCGATCTACATGCATATAAACTTCCGTTGTGGTTATGCTCTCATGGCCGAGCATTTGTTGAATGGCCCGCAAATCTGCTCCATTCTGCAATAAGTGGGTGGCAAAGGAATGCCGAAATGTGTGGGGGCTTATACTTTTTTGTAGCCCTATATCCTGTGCAAGTTGTTTTATAAGGGTAAATATCATGGCACGGGTCAATTTATTCCCTCGTCGGTTTAAAAAAAGGACATCTTCAGCCCCCTTTTTAATGGTCATATGGCTTCGTATTTCCTTTCTATAGATATTGATGTATTTTTTGTTGATTTCGCTTATGGGAACAAAACGTTGCTTGTCGCCTTTTCCCGTAACCTTGATAAAATCCTCCTCAAAATAAAGGTCCGATAATTTTAAGTCCAATAGCTCGGAAACCCTTAGTCCACAGCCATAAAGTGTTTCCAAAATGGCCCTATTGCGCTCTCCTTCGGGTTTGGAAAGGTCTATGGCCCCAATGAGTGTATTAATTTCCACTTCGGAAAGTGTATCGGGGAGTTTGCGGCCAACTTTGGGGGATTCTATCAATTCCATGGGGTTGTCTTGGCGATAATCCTCGAAGACCAAGTAATTGAAAAAGCTTTTTAAACCCGATATTACCCTGGCTTGAGACCTAGGGTTTACATTTTTTGCCAGTTCGTAAATAAATTGTTGAACCGTACTTTTATCAATATTTATGGGTGTTTCCACAATTTGATGGCTTTCCAGGAAAAGTATTAATTTCTCAACATCCAAAACGTAGTTGCTAATGGAATTCTTGGAGAGACCTCGTTCCAAATTTAGGTAATGTTGAAAATCGTGAAGGGCTTGATTCCATTTCATAGCCTAAATATAATGGACTTTTTTGGGTTGAAATAACATATGCCCACTAACTCTTTATACGGATAAATTAATACTGGTTCTTTCCTGGTGGGTTGAATTGTTTATTGCCAATGGATTGTATAGAAACCGCCAGGGGATCAAATCCTTTTTCAAAGCGGGATTAATACTCCATGACCCTCTTTTTTTATGAATTACAATTTCTTACATTTATCCCATGAAGATTATCATTATCAACGGACCAAACCTTAACCTTTTGGGCAAACGAGAGCCAGAGGTTTATGGAAAAACAACTTTTGAGGAGTATTTTGCCACCTTGCAATTCAAGTTTAAGGAAGTGCAATTGGAGTTTTATCAATCTAATATAGAAGGTGAAATCATAAATAAATTGCACGATTGTGGTTTTGAAGGATACCAAGGTATTGTTTTGAATGCCGGTGCCTATACCCACACTTCCATTGGTATTGGCGATGCCATAAAGGGAATAACCACTCCTGTAGTTGAGGTCCATATCAGTAATACCTTTGGGCGGGAGGAGTTTAGGCATACCTCCTATATTTCCCCAGTAGCCAAAGGCGTAATATTGGGCTTTGGTCTAAAAAGTTACGACCTGGCTATTCAAAGCTTTTTGAAGGTAGACTAAGGTTGTGGTTTGTTTGGATAAAAAATAGCTATCCAAGTAAAATACAGTATTTAAACAATATCAGTGACGTACACTACTGACTACTGACTACTGAATACTGTTCACTGATTACTGCCCGCTATTTACGGCCATTTGCGGCTTTAGATACTTCTTGTCAACATAAAAAGTACCAAAAGGAACAAGGGAGGCAATGAATAGAATGGCAAACATTTTTAGGTCCCATTTTTTTTCTACGCAGACCACGATTGCCAAAACTACATATGCCATGAACAGAAATCCATGGGCATAACCAATATAAATATTGGGTTCTGGTATTTGGGCCATATATTTTAAAGGCATTCCAATGCCAAAAAGCAATAGATAGGAAATACCTTCAAGAATTGCGGTCAAACTAAAAATTTTCAACATATCTTTTTCGGTCAGGTTCGAAATAAAATTATTTTTTAAGACCCGTTAGGATATAGGCCTAACGGGTCTAAATTTTTAAGGAAGTGAGCCTTGTTTTATATGTGTATTACTTCCCCATAGGCATGTGCTACAGCCTCCATTACCGCTTCACTCATGGTAGGGTGGGGATGCACGGCTTTTAGGATCTCATGGCCTGTAGTCTCCAATTTACGGGCAACTACTGCTTCGGCAATCATGTCCGTAACTCCTGCACCGATCATGTGGCATCCTAGCCATTCGCCGTATTTGGCATCAAAAATTACTTTTACAAAGCCGTCCTTGTTACCGGAAGCACTGGCTTTTCCACTAGCTGAGAATGGGAATTTACCAACTTTTATTTCATATCCTTTTTCAATAGCCTGTTTTTCGGTAAGTCCAACAGATGCTATTTCAGGAGAACAGTAGGTACACCCAGGAATGTTACCGTAGTCCAAAGGTTCTACGTGCATACCCGCAATTTTCTCCACACAAAGTATTCCTTCTGCCGATGCAACGTGGGCTAGGGCCTGCCCTGGTGTTACATCGCCAATGGCGAAGTATCCGGGAATATTGGTCTGATAATAATCGTTTACCAAAATTTTATCCCTATCCGTTGCAATACCAACATTTTCCAAACCAATATTTTCAATATTGGTCTTGATACCTACGGCAGACAATACGATATCGGCCTCTAGAATTTCTTCTCCCTTGCTTGTTTTAACTGTGGCCTTAACTCCCGCACCAGAGGTATCTACCTTGGTTACTTCGGAGGAGGTCATAATTTTTATTCCTGTCTTTTTAAGACTGCGCTCCAATTGTTTGGAAACTTCTTCGTCCTCTACCGGTACTACGTTTGGCAAAAACTCCACTACGGTTACTTCTGTGCCCATGGCATTGTAGAAATAGGCAAATTCTATACCTATGGCCCCACTGCCCACTACAAGCATTTTCTTTGGTTGTTTGTCCAAGGACATGGCCTCGCGGTAGCCTATAATTTTTTTGCCATCCTGTGGTAAACTGGGTAGTTCCCTACTGCGTGCGCCTGTAGCAATAATAATGTTATTGGCCGAATACTCTGTTTCTTTGCCGTCATCGGATTTTACACTTACTTTTTTTCCTGGCTTTAAGGTTCCATAGCCCTTAATGACTTCAATCTTATTTTTTTTCATCAAAAATTGAACGCCCTTGCTCATTCCTTCTGCAACGTTCCTACTTCTCTTGACTACGGCATTAAAGTCCTTGTCCACACCTTCGGCCTTTAGTCCGTAATCCGCTGCATGAAGCAAATATTCGAAAACCTGAGCGGATTTCAATAATGCTTTGGTAGGGATACATCCCCAATTTAAACAAACGCCACCTAGATTTTCCTTTTCTATAATGGCAGTCTTAAATCCCAATTGAGAGGCTCTGATTGCGGCTACATAACCTCCAGGACCACTACCTAATACAATAATATCGAAATTGCTCATTTATATTTTTTTTGGTAAATAAATTATGAAGTCGCAAAGTTACAAAACCATACTGAATCCACACAGAGGCCGTTTTAAATTAATTGGAATAAAATAGGCTGGCCCGTATGTAGATGTTGGCCAGCCTGATGAATTAAATAGTTTGTTTTATTGTAGTCTTACCTTATTTTTCAGGTACAAAGTTCAAAGCAGCACCGTTAATGCAATGTCTCTTACCGGTGGTTTGTCTGGGGCCGTCGTTAAAAACGTGACCCAAGTGCCCTCCGCAGGTGGCACAATGTTCTTCAGTCCTGGCATAACCTAGGTCATAATCAACGTCATAGGCAACATTTCCCTTAATCTCCCTGTCGAAACTGGGCCATCCCGTTCCGGAATCAAATTTGTGCTCACTTTTAAAAAGTTCGGTTCCGCAGGCTGCACAGGTATAAACACCCTTTTGTTTGTTGTTCAACAACTCGCTGGATCCAGGGTTTTCCGTACCTGCCTTTCTAAGGACATAAAACTGCATGTCTGTAAGCTGTTTTCTCCACTCTGCCTCAGTTTTGGTGACTTTGAACTGCTCCTTTTTTTTGGTATCCAATTTGGGCGCCTCCTTTTCCTGTGAGGTTCCCTTGCATCCAATAAAAACCACACAAAGCGCGAATATTATTTTTTTCATAGCGTATCTTATTTTATTGTACTTCCTACATTTAGACGAAATGCAAATAGCTTCCTTTCACTGCTTCACTTAAGTCAATTCCTGAGTTAAGGTTTCAATGTATAAAAATAGCCCTTATTTCCTAAAGGAATTAAGGGCCAAGTAAATTTTGTAACGAAGTTTAATCCAATGTAAATCGTTTAACATCTTTTTCTTCAACACCTATAGTGCTCATTACGGCATTAATATTGGATTTGTCCAATTTCGATGCGGCAAATTGACTAGGTAGTATTACGATTCTAAACAATTGATTGTCTGTAAATCCGGTGTCTAAATTAGATAAGTTAAAATTACCGTCAATAAAAATCTCAACATCTATGAAAGTGTGGGCATTGGTGTATTGTATAGTGCCTTCGGGTAAAAAGAAATTTTGAGGTATCAGGCTCCATGCATCGGCTGTTGTATTGTCTTGATAATCTACCGAACCATCATATCGGTATACCAGAACTGCATCAGATTCGAAGACAGGGAAACTAGTAAAATCAGAATACGTAATAATGTAAGAATAGATATCACCACCTGCATCATAGTTGAAGTCAATATTATCTACTTCAAATACTTGTCCTTGGATGCCGTCCTCGCCATCCTGTCCGTCCTGTCCATCAAAACCATCAAAGCCAGGAGGGCCTGCAGGTCCTTCACAGGAGATAAAAAATAAAGCAATAAATGCGCCGAGTAATAAGGTTACTTTTTTCATAATATTTATTTTAGTGTTTAATCAAAATCTATAAATGTTATTGTATTTTTATTGTAGTTTCAAAAAGCGTTCCATTTTTTATATCTATACTTGCAAAGTTAGGTTTTAGAGAAAACTTGTTGTTCGTATATCCAAATTACGGAACAAAGTTGTCTAAACAGTGCACTAAATAACGTAATCATGACCAAAGTAGTATCCCATAGTTTATTTTCAGATTTTGATATAAATCTATTTAAGGCGGGCAAACATTTCAAATTATATGAAAAGTTGGGTTCCCATCTTATTGAAGTCAATGGGGTCAAAGGGACCTATTTTGCCGTTTGGGCGCCTTCCGCCCGTTCCGTTTCAGTGGTGGGCGATTTTAATAATTGGTACGAAGCTGACCATCAATTGTACGTGCGTTGGGATGGTAGTGGTATCTGGGAGGGATTTGTTCCAGACTTGGGAAAAGGCACTTTGTATAAATATATTATTCATTCTACAAATCATGGAGTGGTTACCGAAAAGGCAGACCCCTTTGCCCGAAGCTGTGAACATCCGCCTATGACGGCATCTATAGTTTGGGAAGATAAACATAAATGGGGAGATGAAACCTGGATGAAATCCAGAAAGGAAAAAAATGCCCTGGACAAGCCATTTGCTGTATATGAGGTGCATTTGGGATCTTGGAAGCGAAAATCCAATAATGATTATTTGACCTATTCGGAATTGGCCGAAGATTTGGTGAAATATGTTAAGGAAATGAATTTTACCCATGTGGAGTTTATGCCCATCATGGAGTATCCATATGATCCTTCATGGGGATATCAATTAACGGGCTATTTTGCCCCTACTTCGAGATTCGGAAAACCTGAAGGTTTTAAAGTGTTGGTGGATGCATTGCATCAAAATGGAATTGGGGTTATCCTGGATTGGGTACCTTCGCATTTTCCGGAAGATGCCCACGGTCTAGGTTTTTTTGACGGCTCCCACCTTTATGAGCATCCCGATAGCAGAAGGGGCTATCATCCCGATTGGAAAAGTTTGATATTTAATTACGGGAGAAATGAGGTAAGGGCATTTCTGATCAGTAATGCCATGTTTTGGTTAGATCAGTTCCATGCCGATGCACTTCGTGTAGACGCCGTAGCATCCATGCTATATTTGGATTATTCCAGGGATGAAGGTCAGTGGGAACCCAATATTTACGGGAATAACGAGAATTTGGAGGCAATTTCATTTATCAGGGAACTCAATGAAACCGTTTATTCCAATTTTGAGGGAATACAGATGATTGCCGAGGAATCCACCTCTTTTTCTATGGTGTCCAAACCGGTAAGTATGGGAGGTCTTGGTTTTGGAATGAAATGGATGATGGGTTGGATGCACGATACCTTGGAATACTTTAAAAAAGAACCCATTTATAGGAAACACCATCAAAACGATCTTACCTTTAGTGCTACCTATGCCTTTACAGAGAATTTTATGTTGCCTTTTTCCCATGACGAAGTGGTTTATGGTAAACAATCCCTCTTGTATAGGATGCCTGGGGATGAATGGCAACGTTTTGCCAACTTAAGATTGCTTTTTGGGTATATGTATACCCACCCCGGGGCCAATTTAATTTTTATGGGAGGCGAATTTGGACAATCTTCCGAATGGAATTTTCAAAAAAGTTTGGACTGGCATCTCTTGCAATATGACTTCCATATAGGAATTCAAAATTTGGTGAAGGATTTGAATAAATTGTATCAGGAGTATCCTGCGCTATACGAGAAACAATTTAGTCCTGAAGGTTTTCAATGGATAGATTACGGGGACCATCAAAATTCGGTCCTTACCTATATTAGAAAAGGAATTAATCCCAAGGAGAATATCTATATAGCCTGTAATTTTACTCCGGTACCTAGGGAAAAATATAGAATGGGAGTTCCAAAATCAGGACAATTAAAGGAAATTTTCAATAGTGATGACACAAAATATGGCGGTACAGGGATGAAAAACAGCACATTGAAAATTGGGAAAACCGCATGGCATGGATATGATAAGTCCGTGGAAATCACAATACCACCTCTAGGAGTGGTCGTTTTTAAGTGATTTTTTATATTATAATGCTACCCAATGTATTTGCACCTCATATCATTTCTTTAATTCACATGAATGTATTTTTTTTGTATTCGAAAAATTAACCGCCCATGATCACTAATACTGAACTTGAATACAAAGGCAATTTATACCCCAGTACAATTGTTGAATTTCATAGGGATACGGATAAATTGTATTTCACCACCTCGAACGGGGTCATTTTGGAGATGACAATTTTACGGGACAGTATATTAAGATTTAGGTACGCCACCGAAAATATTTTTGAGCCCGATTTTTCATACTCTATCAGTGAAAATGTTAGTGTTGGGTTTAATCACCTTAAGGTAGAGGAGACTACTACAGAGTATTTGGTGTATACGGCCAAACTAAAAGTGCTCATAGATAAAAAGACTTTGAGGACCCAGATTTCAGATCTTGACGGCAATATAATTAATGAGGATGAACTTGGTTTTCATTGGGAAGAGAATTATGAGTTTGGAGGTAATTCTGTAAAGATGAGCAAGATTACCCAAAACGCGGAGAGTTTCTACGGTTTGGGAGATAAGGCTACACATTCCAACCTAAAAGGGAAACGTGTAAGTAATTGGGTAACGGATCAATACGCATACGGAAAGGATCAAGATCCTTTATATAAGGCAATTCCATTTTTTATAGGCTTGCACAATAATAAGTCCTACGGAATTTTCTTTGACAATACCTTTAAAACGAACTTCGATTTCGCGCATGAGCGGAGAAATGTAACCAGCTTTTGGGCAGATGGGGGAGAGATGAATTATTATTTTATCTACGGTCCCCAAATGAGCCAAGTGGTCAAAGCTTATACCAATTTAACCGGGACGCCAGAGTTGCCCCCAATGTGGGCTATGGGTTATCATCAATCCAAATGGAGCTACTATCCGGAGAGCAATGTTAGGGCCATAGCCAAGAATTTTAGGAAAATGAGGATTCCATGTGATGCCATTTATTTGGACATCGATTATATGGACGGATTTAGGTGTTTCACTTGGGACAAATCGCGTTTTCCAAATCCTAAAAAGATGATTTCTGATCTGGAGGAGAAAGGGTTCAAGACGGTAGTAATGATAGATCCGGGGATAAAGATCGATAAGGATTATTGGGTATATCAAGAGGCTATTGAAAACGATTATTTCTGCAAACGGGCCGATGGTGCGTTTATGAAAGGCAAGGTATGGCCCGGAGAGTGCAATTTTCCGGATTTTACCAATCCCAAGGTAAGGGAGTGGTGGGCCGAACTTTATAAGGAAATGATGTCGGAAATTGGCGTTCATGCGGTTTGGAACGATATGAACGAACCTGCGGTTATGGAGGTCCCCACCAAAACGGCACCTTTGGATACCCGTCATGATTTTGATGGACATCCATGCTCCCATAGAAAGGCACACAATGTATATGGAATGCAGATGGTTCGTGCTACCTATGAGGGCATTAAAAAGTACGTGTATCCAAAGAGGCCCTTTGTAATTACCAGAGCGGCATTTGCAGGAACCCAAAGATTTTCTTCTACATGGACCGGCGATAATGTGGCTACGTGGGAACATTTATGGATTGCGAACGTACAGGCGCAACGTATGTGTATGAGCGGATATTCGTTTGTAGGTTCGGATATTGGGGGCTTTGCGGAACAACCCAATGGCGAGCTATTTGCAAGATGGATTCAATTGGGGGTTTTTCATCCGTTCTGTAGGGTGCATTCCAGTGGCGATCACGGTGATCAGGAACCATGGTCCTTTGATGATGAGGTAACCAACATTGTGCGCAAATTTATTGAATTGCGCTATCAGCTTTTGCCTTATTTGTATACCATGTTCTATAGGTATTCCAAAGAAGGGGTGCCCATGTTGAAGCCATTGGTACATTTTGATCAAGAAGATCATCAAACTCATTTTAGGACCGATGAATTTATTTTTGGGGAGCAAATTCTAGTTTGTCCAGTACAGGAACCGAATGCCCAAGGGCGTAGGATGTACCTGCCAAGGGGCATATGGTATAATTATTGGACGAATGAGGCCGTAGTTGGTGGTATGGAGAAATGGGTGGTAGCCGGTTTGGATAAAATTCCAATCTTTATTAAGGAAGGTGCCATGATTCCAAAATACCCTGTGCAACAATACGTAGGTGAACTGGACATTAAGGAATTGGTTTTGGATGTTTACTATAAAAATGGAGTAGAAACGTCAACCGTCTATGAGGATGGACAGGATGGCTACGACTATAAAAAAGGCAGATATAGCCTAAGAAACTTTAATTTAAAAGGAAAGCCTAATGAACTCCTTATCCAACAGTTTAAGGATGGAAGTTTTATAACTTCCTATGAAACCTTTAAAATGAATCTTCATGGGCTACCCTTTAAAATAAAGAAAATTCAAGTGGATAATGAGTTTGTGGATTTGAAAGATGTTAAGTTAAACGGTAACAATAATATTCATATCAGCAAGGATTTTACTTTATTGCACATTATTGGTGCGTAATTTTTTGTAATTTTCGGGGAATAAATATCTAATCTTAAGATGAAAAAAATAGTTTTAATAATAATGGTCTTTTTAGGCGTTATGGCCTGTAAAACCAATCCCTTTACAGGGCAAAAGGTTTTGAACTTTTACCCTAATAGTCAACTTTTTCCAACAGCTTTTGCTCAATACGACCAATTTCTTGAAGAAAACAAGGTAATTACCGGAACGGACGATGCAAGAATGATAACCAAAACCGGTCAGCGTATTGCAGCGGCTGCCGAACGTTGGCTAACTGCCAATGGTTATGCGGGATACCTTAAGGATTACAAGTGGGAATATAATCTGGTGAACGATGAGACGGTGAATGCCTGGTGTATGCCTGGAGGTAAAATTGTCTTTTATACCGGAATACTTCCAATATGTCAAGGAGAGACCGGAGTGGCGGTAGTAATGGGTCATGAGGTGGCCCACGCTTTGGCAGACCATGGAGCACAAAGGATGAGTGCCGGTACTTTACAGCAATTGGGTGCAGTGGCCGGTAATGTAGTGATACAGGATGAACAAAAAAGGAATATATTCAATCAAGCGTATGGAATAGGTTCCCAAGTTGGGGTAATGCTTCCTTTTAGCAGAAGCCATGAAACGGAAGCCGATAGAATAGGTTTGCAAATTATGGCCATTGCAGGCTATAATCCAGATGAAGCAGCAGAATTGTGGAAGAGAATGCAGGCCAATAGTGGAGGTAGTGCACCGCCAGAATTTCTAAGTACCCACCCTTCCAACGAAACCCGTATAGCCAACCTTACGGAATGGGCACCTTTGGCCAAAAAAGAAGCCGCTAAATTTGGCGTTACCTCTTTTCAATAGTGATAGTTGAAATAAAAATAATTAGTACTAATTTCAATTGGGAAGCTGCTCTTATAGGAGCAGCTTTTTTTATATATGAGTCGAATCCTTCCCATTAAAGGCAGTAAAAAATTATTGAACGCTTGGGCATTTTATGATTGGGCCAATTCTGTTTATAGCCTTGTAATTTCTTCCGCCATATTTCCTATTTTTTATGGAGCCCTGTTTAGAGTGGCCGGAATAGAGAAGGTGTTGGTATTTGGTGGAGAAATTGCTAGGGCACCCCTTATAAGCTATGTTACCTCGGCCGCATTTTTGTTCATAGCGCTTATAACGCCAATTTTATCCGGTATTGCAGACTATTTGGGGAACAAAAGGCTTTTTATGAAATTGTTTTGTTACCTGGGAGCCTTGTCCTGCATAGGATTGTATTGGTTTTCCTTGGAGCATATTTATTTTAGCCTGATTTGTTATTTTTTTGGATTGGTGGGATTTTGGGTAAGTTTTGCCTTTAGTAACTCCTACCTTCCTGATATAGCTTTCCCGGGGCAACAGGATAGGATTAGTGCAAAGGGTTTTTCACTAGGTTATATTGGAAGTGTTATTTTGCTGCTATTTAATTTGGCAATGGTCATGAAGCCCAATCTCTTTGGAATCGAAACAGACGCTGGTGGAATAGCGGAAATCAAGGCTATGAGGTATTCCTTTCTAACGGTAGGCCTTTGGTGGATAGGGTTTTCACAGTATAGCTTTTATTTTCTGCCCAAAGGGTTTAAAAGGGAAGGGGTAAGGCAACATGTAATCCTTAATGGTTTTAGGGAACTAAAAAATGTGTGGCATCAAATGGGAGGGCAAATAAAATTGAAACGATATTTGGCCGCCTTTTTTATCTATAGTATGGCTGTACAGACCGTGATGCTGATAGCCACTTATTTTGGGGAAGAAGAAATTCAATGGACTTCAGACTCCGAAAGGACAACAGGATTGATCATTAGTATCCTTCTGATCCAGCTAGTGGCCATTGCGGGAGCAACGCTTACAGCCAAAGCATCCAAATCCTTCGGCAATATTGCGACACTTATTGTGGTGAATATACTATGGGTGTTGATTTGCATTTATGCCTATTTTTTGATTACACCTTTGGATTTTTACATAGCTGCGGGGTGTGTAGGTGTCGTTATGGGAGGGATTCAGGCACTTTCCAGGTCCACTTATTCCAAATTTTTGCCGGAAACCACAGATACTGCATCTTTCTTTAGTTTTTATGATGTAGCGGAAAAGATAGGAATCGTTATTGGCACTTTCTTATATGGTTTTGCTGCCCAATATTTTGGTAGTATGCGATTTGCCATTATTTTGCTTGGATTGTTTTTTATGGCAGGCGCATTTCTATTGACCAGGGTTAATAAGACACGGAAAATATAAGGTCTTAAGGTAATATTTCCGCTTAATGCTGGGTAATGTCTCCGGATCCTGAAACCTTAGTGCTAATTTTTTCAGGATTGCCCCGATAATCTATGTCGCCCGAACCAGACACTTTTGCGCTTATTTCTTTATTGGCGGTTACCTTTACATTTGCAGAACCGGAAACTGTGGCATCTACATTTTCGGCAATAAGGTCATAAGCATTGATATTGCCCGATCCCGAGATGGACGCTATAAAATCTGTTGTTTTTCCACTTAGGGCCATATCCCCGGAACCGGACATACTGGTATTTATGGAATTTACATCCAGTGCCAGGGTAATATCCCCAGAGCCGGACATAGCGGTTTCAAAATGATTGGCTTTTAATGTCTTTTTGCCAACAATTTCCCCGGAGCCGGACAAGCTCAAGGCCGTAATGCTTTCTACAGGAATGGTTATGTAAACCCCTTTTTTCCAGGAAGATGGATTTAGGTTATATCCGTTTTTTACTTTTATCGTTAATTTATGGCCAGTTACTTCGGTTATAATATGGTCCAATATATTTTGTTCTCCCACCAAAGTAAGCATGCCTTCCTTACCATCGACCAACTCAATATTGAAGAAACCTGAAATGGCAATTTGATCGTAGTCCTTTGTTGTTCTCTCTAGGGTAACCTGTTTGCCGTTACCACTTATTTTCTCGTTTCTTTGGGCACTAATGCAGCCAATAACAAATAGACTTAATAGGCCGAGTGTTAAATGTTTCATCTTTTTTACCTGTTTAACGTTATTTTTTATAAAATGAAATCCCTCCATATTCACTGGTAATGGTCATTAGATTACCACTATTTTGACTTCCGTAATAGCCCTTAAAATATTTTTGGGTAGATCTTTCATTGCTAATGTTTATTTCGAATTCATCCTTTCCACTTACTCCTGCATATTTGCTGTCAATTTCAAAATTGAAATGATACGCCGGGGAGTACCCTATTTTTATGCCCGTGTAATCCGTATTTATCCGAAGGTTTTTAGCATCTGGTGCCATCTCGTCAATTCTCACGGACCCGTAACTGGATTTTATATCCACGTTACCGTGAATGGTTCCCAAGCTTACATTTATATAATCACCGTTGCCTTGAACATTTCGCGCTTCCTTTATTTCCAATTTACCATAATCGCATACATAGGAAAGGTCTTCCATAGATTGGACCGTGGCATTGGTGTAGTCGGCAACGATATCCAGGTTTCCCGCCTTTTCAATGGTAAAGCCTGAATAATCGGCATTAATTTTACCGCTGTTGATATAGCCTATGGTAGATTTGGAAGTGTAATCGAAGGATAATTGGTTGCTTCTCCCATGTAGTTCCCCAATTTCCAATCGGCCATAGTCGCAATTTATTTTGGCATGGCCGTCTATCCTGTCCAAAATTATGCTACCGTAGTCGTTGCTCAGATTTACGCTGTTCTTTATTGGGATCTTTACCGTGTAGTTTACCTGCATATTTACATTGTTGCTACTGCCCCAATTCCATCCCCAACTATTTTTACTCTTGTTAAAGATGGTGGTGGCAGAGACCATAGTACTGCTGCCCTCAAAATCTACGTTGATTTCATCCAGCTTGCGCTGTACCTTATCTTCGTTGTCCCCAGTGGTTTTGATATGGACCTCTATGGTTACTCGGTCTTGGTTCCAGGAGGTGATATTTAAATTTCCATAGCTATTGTCGATTTTCAATAAGGCGTCCAAATTTACTTTGTACTCTTTTTTAATGGTTTTCTCCTTTGTATACTTGCCTCTAGGCATATCATTGATGGCAAAGGAACTAATAGGTACAAGCCATAACAGGGCGATTATGTATCTAAGCCGTAATATTTTCATTTTCGTAGTTTTTAAAATTTTTAATTTCTTCAATTTGTTCCAGTACTTCATTTAATAGATCTATTCTGGTCTGAAAATTGGTGATCATGGCACTTAATATTAATTTGCTATTGCCTCCATCCAATAGATCCTGCTCCATCTTTTTGTAATCATTGTCCAAGTTTCTAAGTTGGGTCATGGTATCGGCAATTAATTTTTGAGTTTCGGGTGTACTTTCTTTTTGCATTTTTTTTACCTGGTCCTCTATAACACTGGCAAAGTAGTTTTCGGTATTGCTGATTTCCGGGGAAATTTTGGAAACCTGTTGCTGTACGCTTGGGGATGTGTAAAGGAAATTGAATCCTATGCTACACAATATTATCACGGCAGCAGCTATGGATAGTGGCTTCCAACCAAAAAGATTCTTTTTGGTTTTTGTTGACGCCTTCGAAGTGGCTTCCAGTTTTGCCAGGAACCTTAATCTGTGTCCATCTGCCGGCTCCGCCGTATCAAAGGAGCCCTTTAATTCCTTAAACAGTTTTTCTATATGATCAACTTCCATGGTATTCGGTATTTAATTTTTGTCTTAGGCTATCTTTTGCCCTGGATATCAATGTCCTGCAATTGGCATAACTCAATTTCATTATTTCGCATATTTCTTCGTAATCGTATCCTTCAATCAAATGTAAGGTCAAAGAAATTCTGTAATTGTCTTTTAACAGCTTCATGGTTTCAATCACTTTTTGAGCCTTTAGTTCAATCATTCCATTATCTGGGACATATCCATCATTGTCTTCGACCTTGTACATTACATTTCCAAGATCGACTTCCTGGCGTTTCATTCTCTTTTTATACTGATGAATACTATTGTTTACCACAATTCGCTTTAGCCAGGCCCCAAAGGAAACTTCACCCTTAAATTGGTCCAGTTTGGTCAGTGCACTTAGTAGGGATTCCTGCATTACATCTTCTGCAATGGCGCTGTCTTTTACGATCCTATAGGAAACATTGTACATTCCTTTATAATAGCGATTGTAAATTTCTAGTTGCGCGTTCCGGTCGCCGTTTAAGCACAATGGTATCAACTCATCAATATGTTTCTTTTCTAGGCTCAAAAAGGTAATGGTTTGCTTAATAGATGAGGTAATTTATGGAATGTTACAGTTTATTTATAAAAAGATTTTCTTAGTTGGCATAAGAATTGCCCAAATAGAAATGAAAAGGAAATGTTAGAATCCCCAATCTCCTGATTATTATAGGGAAAGGAGGTGTACAAAGGATTAAATATAAATTGTTTCTCTGTCTATGAATGACAGAATGACCGAAAATAGAATATGGCTAAAACAAAAAACATACAATTTGACACAATGTCATTGCACGGGATCGATGAGGATGCGGAATTAATACCTTTAATGACGCCTGAGGATGAGGAGGAGATCAACAATGAAAAGTTGCCCGAAACCTTGCCTATATTACCCTTGCGCAATACTGTTTTGTTTCCTGGTGTAGTAATTCCAATCACTGCAGGAAGGGATAAATCCATTAAATTGATAAAGGATGCCAATAACGGATCAAAGGTAATTGGTGTAGTAGCCCAGAAAGATGAGGAAACAGAAAATCCCGGCGTAAAGGATATCAATACATTGGGAACGGTGGCGAGAATATTAAGGGTGTTGCAAATGCCCGATGGAAACACAACCGTAATCATTCAGGGTAAAAAGAGGTTTGAGGTGGCCGAAGTGCTTACCGAAAAGCCGTACATCACGGCTACCGTTAGGGAAACTACCGAAGTTAGACCAACACGTGACGACAAGGAATTTAGGGCGATTATAGATTCGATTAAAGAGCTGTCTTTGCAGATTATAAGGGATAATCCAAATATCCCCAGTGAGGCTTCCTTTGCTATAAAGAATATTCAGAGCGATTCATTTTTGATAAATTTTGTCTCCTCCAACCTTAACTTGAGCGTAAAGGACAAGCAGGAATTGTTGGAAATAGGCAGTTTGCAGGATCGTGCACTGGCTACCCTTAAATATATGAACATTGAGCTTCAGAAGCTGGAACTGAAAAATGATATTCAGTCCAAGGTGCGAAGTGATATGGATCAGCAGCAACGGGAGTACTATCTTCATCAGCAAATGAAAACCATCCAAGAGGAATTGGGTGGACTTTCTTATGAAGAGGAAGTGGACGAGATGCGGACAAAGGCCAAAAAGAAGAAGTGGAACAAAACCGTTGCCGAACATTTTGAAAAGGAATTGGCCAAAATGCAGCGGATGAATCCTCAGGTGGCCGAGTATTCCATTCAACGTAACTATTTGGATCTGTTCTTGGAGTTGCCTTGGAACGAATTTTCCAAGGATAAGTTCGATCTAAAAAGGGCCCAAAAGATATTGGATAGGGACCATTATGGTCTGGAAGATGTTAAAAGAAGGATAATCGAATATTTGGCGGTGTTAAAATTGCGGAATGATATGAAATCGCCCATCCTATGCTTATTTGGACCTCCTGGTGTTGGTAAAACCTCCTTGGGAAAATCTGTAGCAGAGGCTTTGGGAAGGGAGTATGTGCGAATTTCACTTGGTGGCCTAAGGGACGAAGCCGAGATTCGCGGGCACCGTAAAACCTATATAGGGGCCATGCCCGGTAGAATTATTCAAAGTCTAAAAAAGGCCGGTAAATCCAACCCTGTTTTTATTTTGGATGAAATAGACAAACTATCCAATAGTCATCAAGGCGATCCTTCCTCGGCAATGTTAGAGGTTTTGGATCCGGAACAGAACAATGAGTTTCATGATAACTTTTTGGAAATGGGCTACGACCTATCCAAAGTAATGTTCATTGCTACGGCCAATAGTTTGTCGGAAATACAGCCTGCCCTTAGGGATAGGATGGAAATTATACACGTAACAGGCTATACCATAGAGGAAAAAGTGGAGATTGCAAGGAGGCATTTATTGCCTAAGCAGTTAAAGGAGCATGGTCTTACCGTAAAACATTTGAAAATTGGCAAGCCTCAATTGGAAAAGATTGTCGAGGGTTATACCAGGGAATCTGGGGTTAGGTCTTTGGAGAAACAAATTGCCAAGATGGTGCGGCATGCTGCCAAATCAATAGCAATGGATGAGGAGTATAACCAAAAGGTTTCCTTTGAAGATATTGAAAAGGTTTTGGGGCCTGCACGTATGGAAAGGGATAAGTACGAGAACAACGAAGTGGCCGGTGTGGTCACAGGCTTGGCCTGGACCAGTGTTGGTGGGGATATTTTATTTATAGAGTCCATCCTGTCCAGAGGTAAGGGGAACCTGACCATTACGGGTAACTTGGGCACGGTGATGAAGGAGTCTGCCACCATAGCCATGGAGTATATAAAATCCAATTCGGATAGGTATGGATTAGATCCAGAAGTATTCGATAAATACAATGTTCATATCCATGTTCCGGAAGGGGCTACTCCTAAGGACGGTCCTAGTGCAGGGATCACCATGTTAACCTCTTTGGTATCCCTGTTCACCCAGAAAAAAATAAAGAAGAGCCTGGCAATGACAGGAGAAATTACCCTAAGGGGAAAAGTGTTGCCTGTTGGTGGGATAAAGGAAAAGATTTTGGCTGCAAAGCGAGCAAAAATCAAGGAGATCATTCTTTGCGAGGATAATAGGAAGGATATTCTGGAAATTAAGGAGGACTATTTAAAGGGGCTTACTTTTCACTATGTCAACGACATGCAGGAGGTTATAGATATTGCCGTCACGGATGAGTCCGTTAAAAATCCAAAGCAATTGTAGAGAGATTGATTTTAATGAATTTTTAGAAAGTACCTACTAGGAAATTAGTAGGTACTTTTGTTTTTTAGGGAAGCTGTGACCATTTGATAAAAGTTTTAGAAGAATCTAACTGATGCCTAGGAATTGGAATTTGAAAGGATTCCCTTGTCAAAATGGTAATATTAAGGCTTGTCTATATGCTCCAATTGAGCAATTCTTACTATTTTTAGACCCATGGGAAAGATAACTATTGCTATTGATGGATATTCATCTACAGGAAAAAGTACTATAGCCAAGCAGTTGGCAAAGGCATTGGATTATGTATACGTAGATACCGGGGCCATGTACAGGGCGGTAACACTTTTTGCTATGCGCGAGGGTTTTATTGGGGGTGAAAAGGATGATCTGGATGGCTTGGTCCATGCCCTTCCCAGTGTGGAACTTACATTTGTCTATAATAAATCCCTTGGGTTTTCTGAGATGTATTTGAACGGGGAGAATGTGGAGAAGGAAATCCGGACCTTGCCCGTTTCGCAACAAGTAAGTAAGATTGCCACTATAGAGAAGGTGAGGCTAAAATTGGTGGCGATGCAGCAGGAAATGGGTAAGAAAAAAGGACTTGTAATGGATGGTAGGGACATAGGGACCGTTGTCTTTCCCGATGCCGAATTTAAAATTTTTATGACGGCTTCTCCAGAAACTAGAGCGTTTAGAAGATATAAGGAGCTTTTGGACAAAGGAGACAAGGTGTCCTATAAGGAAGTGTTGAAAAATGTTCAGACTAGGGACTACATTGATTCCCATCGCGAATTTTCACCCTTGAGAAAAGCGGATGATGCCATAGAATTTGATAATAGTGACATGGGCTTAAAAGAACAATTGGAACGCATATATAATTTTGCACTCCGTAAAATTGAAGGAAAATAATTTTCTTTAATTGTTCCTCTAAATATCAAATCGGGCGTAGTTGGGATGTTATTGCCTTAGTGGCTTTAATCCTTACTACGCCCGAATTTAATATGTGATTCCCCTAGTTGGGGATAACCAAGACTTGGTCTGGATGAATAACATCCGGATTTTTAAGGATATTGGTATTTGCCTCAAATATTTTTTTGTATTTCATTGGGTCTCCATAGTATTTTTTGGCAATCTTACTAAGCGATTCCCCGCTTTTTACGGTGTGTCTGTGATAAACACTTTCGTCGGCAACGGTAATGTTGGCTTTAATATCCGAAGGATTTTCACCGCCCAGTTCCTTTATTTTGTCCCACAAAAGATTTTTCTCGTACTGGGTTGCGGCCTGCCCTTTTATCTTTAGAATACCTGCTTCCTCCTTTACGTCCCCATCCTTTATTTTTAACTGCTCGCCAAGGTTCAGGACAGCTTGATATTTTGCTTTTACACTCATAATCGTATTTTTTTAACGGTTAATATTTATGGCTTCAAGATAGGGATTCTTGGTCTAGTTTTCATAGATTTTTAGAAAATAGTCAAGTAATTGGCACTCATCTCATTTTTAGGTTTGTAAAACCATTTTTTAGTTGTATTTTTGCACTCCTTTTTTAGCAAAGCATCGAGAGGAAAAAGGGACGAAAAGAAAATCAATATAACTTCTTCCGTGGTAATTGTTAGCTCTTGTTACTCCATGGAATACAAATTAATAATCAGCAAATGGCTGAAGAAAAAACATCAGTTGAGGTAGAAGAAACTACTGAAGCTACACAAGAAACAAAAGTAGAAACCCAAGCGCAGGATCCAAAAGAGTTTTTGGAAAATTTTGATTGGGACAAGTATGAGCAGGGAATAGAGCGTGTTGATGATTCCAAATTAAAGGAATTTGAAAACTTGGTCGCTGAAAACTTTGTAGATACTGCAGACGAAGAAGTAGTACAGGGAACAGTAGTGTACCTTACAGAACGTGAGGCGATTATTGATATTAATGCCAAGTCTGAAGGTGTTATTTCACTGAACGAATTCCGATACAATCCTGACCTTAAGGTTGGAGATAAGGTAGAGGTGTTGATCGATATCCGTGAGGATAAAAGTGGACAGTTGGTACTTTCACACAGAAAGGCAAGAACTATTATGGCTTGGGATCGTGTAAATGCGGCCCATGACAAAGAAGAGATTGTTAGTGGTTTTGTAAAATGCAGAACTAAAGGTGGTATGATCGTCGATGTTTTTGGAATTGAAGCATTCTTACCAGGTTCACAAATAGATGTTAAGCCAATCCGTGATTACGATCAATATGTAAATAAGACTATGGAATTTAAAGTGGTTAAGATAAACCATGAATTCAAAAACGTAGTTGTATCGCATAAGGCGTTGATCGAGGCCGATATCGAAGAGCAGAAAAAAGAGATCATTGGTCAATTGGAAAAAGGACAGGTTCTTGAAGGTGTTGTTAAAAACATTACTTCTTACGGTGTCTTTATTGACCTTGGTGGTGTTGATGGATTGGTACATATTACCGACCTATCTTGGAGCAGAATCAACCATCCAAATGAAGTGGTGGAATTGGATCAGAAATTAAATGTTGTTATCCTTGATTTTGATGAGAACAAATCTAGAATCCAGTTAGGTCTTAAGCAATTGGAGAAACATCCTTGGGATGCTCTTAGCGAAGACATTAAAATTGGAGACAAGGTTAAAGGTAAAGTAGTGGTTATTGCCGACTACGGTGCATTTATCGAAGTTGCAGAGGGTGTTGAAGGATTGATCCACGTTTCTGAAATGTCTTGGTCTACACATTTACGTTCCGCTCAGGATTTCGTAAAAGTTGGTGACGAGGTAGAAGCTGTTGTATTAACCTTGGATAGGGAAGACCGTAAAATGTCTCTTGGAATTAAGCAATTAACTCCAGATCCATGGACTGATATCACTAGCAAATATCCTGTTGGATCTAAGCATAAAGGTATTGTACGTAATTTCACCAATTTTGGTGTGTTTGTTGAATTGGAAGAAGGAATAGACGGGTTGATCTACATCTCCGATCTTTCTTGGACCAAGAAAATTAAGCATCCATCCGAGTTTGTAACCGTAGGTGATACTTTGGAAGTTGAGGTATTGGAATTGGATGTTGAAGGTCGTAAGTTAAGTTTAGGACACAAGCAGACTACTGAAAATCCTTGGGATAAGTACGAAACTGAATTTGCTTTGGATACAGTTCACAAAGGAACTATCGCTGAAATAGTGGATAAAGGAGCAACTATAGAATTTAACGAGGATATCGTAGCCTTCGTACCATCACGTCATTTGGAAAAAGAAGATGGCAAGAAATTGGTAAAAGGTGAAGAGGCCGAGTTCAAGATCATTGAATTCAATAAGGAATTCAAAAGAGTTGTAGCTAGCCACACCGCTATCTTTAGAGAAGAGGAACAACGTAATGTAAAAGCTGCCGTTAAAAAAGCTGCAGCCTCTGCTGATGAAGCTAAACCTACTATAGGTGATGCCAACGAAGCATTGCAAGCGTTGAAAGATAAAATGGAAGCTAACGACAAGAAAAAGAAGTAAGCTTTTAGTTTATTAATATAAGGGAGCCCTGACATTTTTGTCAGGGCTTTTTTTTGTTGTAAAAGGATTGAAATTTTAATTCCTAGTTTATACGGAATTGAAGGTGGGCTAATTCCGTGGTTATTTACGTTCGGAATATTATATAATATGCAACTTCTGGGTTCTCAAGGATTTGTGTGCCGGATAAAATACTTATTTCTGTTAAGTTGTGGTCTTTTGTCTTTATGGCGCCAATATTAAATAGAAATCCCTACTTTTGTAGTTCAAAAGCATTGGCCAAATCATCTATGAGTCAAAAAGTATTACTTTCTTCCAAAGAAATAAATATTATCCTGCATCGCCTGGCTTGTCAATTATTAGAAAACCATCTCGATTTTAAAAATACTGTTCTCATAGGGATACAACCTAGGGGAATATTTTTGGCTTCCCGCCTGGCCAAGATCCTTAAAGAGGATTATGGAGTGAAAAATATTAATTTAGGATTCTTGGACATAACATTCTATCGTGATGATTTTAGGAGAGGTGATAAGACCTTGGAAGCCAACAAGACCAAAATAGATTTTCTTGTAGAGGATAAGAAAGTAGTCTTTGTGGATGATGTTCTTTATACCGGTAGAAGTATAAGGGCAGCTTTAACGGCTATACAGTCTTTTGGAAGACCGTTGGAAATAGAATTGTTAACATTGATCGATAGGCGTTTTAGTAGGCATTTGCCTATTCAGCCCAATTATAGGGGGCGGCAAGTGGATGCCATAAATGGAGAAAAAGTTAAGGTAATGTGGGAGGAAAATGATGGGGAGGATGTAATATATTTAGTAAAGACATAGGTATGGGCGAATTAAGTGTGAAACACTTGTTGGGAATCAAGTATCTGAAGGAATCGGATATTCAGCTCATTTTTGAAACTGCAGATCACTTTAAGGAGGTGATCAACCGATCTATCAAAAAAGTTCCTTCCCTACGCGATATCACCATAGCCAATATATTTTTCGAGAACAGTACCCGTACACGACTTTCCTTTGAGTTGGCGGAAAAGAGGTTGTCCGCAGATGTTGTTAATTTTTCTGCAGCTCAATCTTCGGTCAAAAAAGGGGAGACCTTGATAGATACGGTCAATAATATCCTTTCCATGAAGGTAGATATGGTGGTAATGCGCCATCCCAATCCTGGAGCGGGAATATTTCTTTCCAAACACGTAAAAGCATCTATTGTCAATGCCGGTGATGGTGCCCATGAGCATCCCACACAGGCCTTGTTGGATTCCTATTCCATTAGGGAAAAATTGGGAGACGTAGCGGGAAAAAATGTGGTCATCGTAGGGGATATTCTTCATTCCAGAGTGGCCCTTTCAAATATTTTTGCCCTGCAATTACAAGGTGCCAATGTAAAGGTTTGCGGACCCAAAACATTGCTGCCCAAACACATAGAATCCTTGGGTGTCACCGTAGAAACCAATTTGCGAAAGGCGCTGAATTGGTGTGATGTAGCCAATATGCTGCGTATTCAGAATGAACGTTTGGATATTAGTTACTTCCCCACAACAAGGGAGTACACCCAGCAATTTGGGGTAAATAAGGCCTTGTTGAACAGTTTGGATAAGGAAATTGTAATAATGCACCCGGGTCCCATAAACCGTGGAGTGGAAATAACCAGTGATGTAGCGGATTCCAAACAATCCATTATATTGAACCAGGTAGAAAATGGGGTAGCCATTCGTATGGCAGTGATTTATTTATTGGCGTCAAAAATTAAATAATAGGTCTATGATTTTGGATAAAGAAGGGAATGTAACTACGGTTCTTCAAGAAAATATCTCATTAAGCAAGTTTCTTGCCAATTTTAAGGATATGTATCCTAAGATTAAGAACGATCATATTATTGTAAATCTTTTTTCATTTTCAAAACTGACCTCCAACGACGTTTTGGAATTTCTGGAACTCTCCGATGCCCATCGAAAAACCAAAAAATCTTTTGTTTTGGTAACCGGAAAAGTATCCTATGACGAGGTTCCAGATCGTATCTGTGTGGTGCCTACCATTCAGGAGGCAAAGGATATTATAGAAATGGAGGAGATTGAAAGGGACTTGGAACTTTAAGAATATATAATTTATAAGTGATAGTGGAAGAAAGATGTTAATTGAAGTGACAACCACATTTTTATTGGGTTGTTATTGTCCCTTAAGGGTCTTTTAAATATAATAAGGGAATAATCTTCCATTTTCCACTTTCAATATTTCATTTTTATGAAACTAACCGTATTGGGTTGTTATGCAGCAACACCAAGATCTTTAAACAATCCTACATCACAAGTATTAGAGATTAAGAACCAATTGTTTTTGATAGACTGTGGAGAAGGGACACAGGTGCAATTGCGCAAAAGCAAAATAAAGTTTTCCCGAATCAATCATATTTTAATATCGCATTTGCACGGGGACCATTTTTTTGGATTGCCGGGGTTAATATCTACTTTTAGGTTGTTGGGCAGGACCAATGAATTGCATGTGTATGGCCCAAAAGGGATTAAGGAGGCTATTACCCTATTTCTCAAACTGGGGGATTCATGGACCAATTACCCCCTTGTTTTTCATGAATTGACTTCAACAGAGCCCGAAAGGATTTACGAGGATGATAAGGTGTCCATTACCACAATTCCATTGGAACACAGGGTATATACCAATGGTTTTCTGATTAGGGAACAACTGGCAGAGCGAAAATTGAATGTAAAAGCCGTTGCCAAATACAAAATAGACAAGTGCTATTTTCAGAATATTAAGAATGGCAAGGACATTGTTTTGGATAATAATACGATTATTCCCAATGCCTTGTTGACCTTTGACCCTCCAGCTCCCAAAAGTTATGCGTTTTGTAGTGATACAGCCTTTTCCAGAAGAATTATTCCTTGGATAAGTAATGTGGACGTTTTATATCATGAGACTACATTCTTGGAGACGGAAAAAAGATTGGCCCCGAAAACAAAACATGCAACCGCCAAAGAGGCCGCTACCATTGCCAAAGAAGCCAATGTAGGGCTGTTGATATTAGGGCATTTTTCAACTAGATATCAATCTTTGGACCTGTTTAAGGAAGAGGCCAAGACCATATTTCCAAATGTGGAACTTGCTGACGATGGTAAGGAGTTTGATCTTTAGTCCAGAGAAATCCCAATAATTTAGTTGCGGAGGTAAAGTGTGTTGATTTAAAGAAGTTTAAAATCGACTTGTTATTTTTTGGGCGATGTAAAAAAAACAGGACACTGATTCTGTGATAGATCGTCTTGACTTTTTCAAATTCACACTTAACTTTTGGGATTGATGCTACATAGGGCTTCCTTCGGTTTTTAGAGGTTAAAAAAACTACACTTACTTTTCGTGTTTCAGTTTGTTTTATGCAATTTTGTATAGTAACTTTTCACGCTAATAATATCCAAGAGTACATATGCAAAAAGACCTAGGGAATTACAGGAAATCCTATGAAAAAAGCTCGCTTTCAGAAGAGGTTATTTCTGATAACCCTATGGAGTTATTTCAAAAATGGTTCTATGAGGTCGAGGCGTCGGATGGAGTAGATGAACCCAATGCCATGACGGTCTGCACCATTGGTTTGGACGGGTTTCCAAAGAATAGGGTGGTATTGCTGAAAAAGTACACTTTTGAAGGTTTTATTTTTTATACCAATTACGAAAGTGAAAAGGGGAGGGCCATAACCCAAAACCCCAATGTTTGCATTTCTTTTTTTTGGCCCAATATGGAAAGACAGATCATAATTAAGGGTAGGGCCGAGAAAATAGCTGAAAATTTATCTGATGGCTATTTTGAATCACGCCCCGATGGTAGCAAACTGGGTGCAATAGTATCCAAACAGAGCGAGGTGGTTCCGAATAGGGAATATCTGGAAAAGAAATTAAAGGATTTGGAGAAGGAATATGAAAATAAGGAGATAGTTCGTCCAAAATACTGGGGCGGATTTATTGTAAAGCCTGTTTCCATTGAATTCTGGCAAGGACGTCCCAACAGATTGCATGATAGGATACGTTACAGCCTGCAGGCCAATTACGATTGGAAAATTGAAAGGTTGGCCCCTTGACGCTTGGCCGGCACTTTGGATATGAATGGTAATGGGGTTGTGCGAATCAATATGTGGAAAAAGGTGGCGAACAATTATTGGCGCCATCAATTTTTGGTTTTCTTTTTTAGGAATGAATTAAAATGATTTAAGCGTATGAAAACGGTAATATTGGTAAGGCACGGAAAATCGTCTTGGGAATATAATGTTTCGGACAGGGATAGGCCATTGATGGAAAGAGGTATTAAGGATGTAAATAAGGTGGCAAAGGAATTTTCATCAAATTTGATACATATTGATGCAGCTTATTCCAGTCCCGCCAATAGGGCTTTGCACACGGCAATGATTTTTTTAAGAGCCATAAACTTTCCATTTACAAAATTTGAACTGTCCAATGAACTTTATGATTTTTCGGGTGAGGATGTATACCGTTTTATAAAGGGATTGAACAATGACAAGGATACGGTAGTTATTTTTGGACATAACGAAGCCTTTACACATATTGCCAATTCTCTAGGAAACATGTATATTGACAATGTGCCCACTAGTGGATTGGTACAATTAAAATTTGACACAAACGATTGGAGTGCCGTAACAAAAGGAATTACCGCACAGACACTTTTTCCAAAACAATTATAAGAATGATCAAGAGTAAAAATCAATATATAAATAGAGAAATTAGTTGGTTAAGTTTTAATGAGAGGGTTTTACAGGAAAGTGCGGACAAGAATGTTCCTTTAATAGAGCGACTCCGATTTTTAGGGATATTTTCCAATAATTTGGACGAATTTTTTAAGGTGAGGTATGCAACCGTTAAAAGAATTGTAGAAGCAGGTAGAACCGGGAAAAGTGTTTTGGGAGGGGAAACAGCAAAGGATCTTCTTGAAGAAATTACCGAAATTGTTATTAAGCAGCAGACCAAAAGCTTAAAAATACTTAGCGATATTGAAAAGGAATTGGAAACCCAGAATATTTTTTTGATCAATGAGAAAAAAATAACGGAGTCCCAATGTGCCTTTATTAAAAATTATTTTATTGAAAAGGTCAGTCCGGTTTTAATGACCATAATTTTGAACGATTTGGCCGGCTTCCCAATGCTGAAAGATACAGCGGCCTATTTGGCGGTAAAATTGATATTAAAGAAACAGCCCGATAGCAAATCCAACTTTAAAGAAAAGCGATATGCTCTTATAGAAATACCTAAAGGTATAGATCGTTTTGTGGTTTTGCCCAAGGAGGGCGATAAAAATTATATCATTATTCTCGATGATCTTATCAGGTATTGCCTGGGGAGTATTTTTAATATGTTCGACTATGAATCCATATCGGCCCATATGATCAAAATTACCCGTGATGCCGAGCTGGATATGGACAATGACCTGAGCAAGAGTTTTATTGAAAAAATATCATCAAGTGTAGAGCATCGAAAAATAAGTGATCCCGTACGTTTTGTGTACGATAAAAGTATTGGTAAGGATACGCTCGATTTCCTAAAGGACAAAATGGACATTGAGGATACGGACAGTGTAATTCCGGGAGGTAGATATCACAATAGGCGAGACTATATGGGCTTTCCAAGTTTGGGAAGAAATGATCTAATGTACGATAAGATATCCCCATTGCCCATAAAGGGAATTTCATTGGAAGGCAGCCTTTTTGAGCGGATTGCCGAAAAGGATTTCCTGCAGTATACCCCATACCAGACTTTTTCTTATATCATTAAGTTTTTAAGGGAAGCTGCTCTAGATCCCAAGGTGAGAAATATCAAGATTACAGTCTATAGATTGGCCGATAACTCCCAGGTGGCGGCATCCTTGATCAATGCAGTAAAAAATGGAAAACACGTTACGGTGCAGATAGAACTGCAGGCAAGGTTCGATGAGCAGGCCAATATTGAGTATGCTGAACAATTACAGGCAGAAGGGGTGAAACTTATATTCGGTGTCCGTGGTTTAAAAGTGCATAGCAAAATATGTCTTGTAGAACGGGAAGAAGGAGCGCATATTAAACGCTATGGGTTTATTAGCACAGGAAATTTCAATGAATCAACGGCCCGTATCTATACCGATTATACCTTGTTCACGGCACATGATGGGGTATTGAAGGAATTGAACAAAGTTTTCGATTTCTTTGAGACTACCTATAAGATCAATAAATACAAACATCTGATAGTTTCTCCCCACTACACCAAAAATGTGTTCAAGAAGTTGATCGATAGGGAAATTCAAAATGCCAAAGCTGGCAAAGAAGCCTATATTAAGATAAAAATGAACAGCTTTACCTCCTATAAAATGGTAGATAAACTGTATGAGGCCAGCAGGGCGGGTGTAAAAATTCAGCTTATTATCAGGGGTATTTGTTGTTTGGTGCCAGGTGTTAAGGGGATGAGTGAGAATATAGAGGCCATTAGTATTGTGGACAAATTTTTGGAGCATCCTAGGGTCTTCATTTTTGGAAACGATGGTAATTCCAAAGTGTATATATCCTCGGCCGATTGGATGACCAGAAATTTAGATTATCGTGTAGAAGTTGGTGTGCCAATTTATGATGCTGACGTTAAACAGGAACTTCTGGATACTTTCGATATTTCTTGGAGGGATAACGTAAAAGCCAGGATGTTTTCTGAACGGCACGATAATGCCTACAGAAAGAACAATAATCCCAAAGTGCGTTCACAATTCGCCACCTATGATTATTACCTTAACAAATTGAATTCCTAAATAAAGAACAGCAACTTTGAAAGTAAGGAAATACGCTGCCATAGATATTGGCTCCAACGCTATACGTTTACTTACCCATAACGTAATTGAAGAAGAGGGGAAAGATACCCTATTTAGAAAAAGCGCCTTGGTCCGATTGCCCATAAGGCTTGGGGAGGATGTGTTTAAAAATGGGACTATTTCCAAGCGCAATGAAGAGCGTTTGTTGAATGCTATGAAGGCTTTTCAGCTCTTGATGGAAGTGCATGGTGTGGAAAAATATATGGCCTGTGCTACATCGGCTATGAGGGAGGCAGATAATGGGCAGCAGGTCATTGATAATATCTTAGAGGCTTCAGGAGTACATATTCAATTGATTGACGGGGAAAGGGAGGCTTCCATTATAGCCTCTACAGACCTTAAGAATTTGATAAGAAAGGATGAAACTTATCTTTATATAGATGTGGGCGGTGGTAGTACTGAGTTCACGGTCTTTTCCGAAGGGAAAATAAAAATTTCTGAATCCTTTAAGATTGGAACCGTTCGGCTACTGAATGGTATGGTAGATGATACTAAGTGGAACGATCTGGAGTTTTGGCTGAAGAAACACGTTAAGGGGCTGCCCAATCTATCGATCATTGGTTCTGGGGGAAATATTAATAAACTACATAAAATGTCGGGCCGAAAGGAAGGGGAGTCCTTGTCCTATATTTGGTTACGGGCTCAATATCATTTCTTGGCAAGCCTAACTTTTGAGGAAAGGGTCTCAGAATTGGGACTAAATCCTGATAGGGCCGACGTAATTATTCCTGCAACCCAAATTTTTGTCTCTTCGGCAAAGTGGATAGGAGCCAAAAAAATTCATGTACCCAAAATAGGTTTGTCGGACGGGATTATTAAAACCCTGTACTATACCAAAGACTAAGGAATTCTGGTACCGAAGCCGGATATATTGGTCTTTTTTCGATGAAAGGTAATTTAGCCGTGCACGGTTTCGGTATTGCCCAAATCCTTCATGATGGATGCTTCGTAAGTTAGTAGAGCGTCCCATTTCTTGTCTACCTCCTTGCGGTCTCCATACTTGCGGGCGAAGTTTAAAAACATGGTGTAATGACCTGCCTCACTGATCATGAGTTTATGGTAAAAATCTGCCAGCTCTTTATCCTGTAATTGTTCGGATAACAATCTAAAACGCTCACAGCTACGGGCTTCGATTAATGCGGCGTATAATAAACGGTGCACCAACTGCGTGGTTCTGCTGCCTCCTTTTGGAAAAAACTTCAATAATGCTATCACATAGTCGTCCTTTCTGTCCCTCCCCAATGTTTTGCCACGGGCCAATATACGGTCGTGTACCATTTTAAAATGTCCCATTTCCTCTCTGGACAAGGCTATCATTTCTTGGGTAAGTTCCGTGTATTCGGGAAAACTCACAATTAAGGAAATGGCTGTGCTAGCTGCCTTTTGCTCGCAATAGGCATGATCTGTTAAAATTTCATCTATATTCTTTTCAACAATGTTGACCCATCTAGGGTCTGTGGGTAACTTTAAACCTAACATAGCACAATTTTCTATTTCAAAAATAGAAAGAATACCATAAACCGCGGTAATTAATGCTGATATAGTTTTATATTTAAGCCTTCTTTGTAGGCAAGGTGCAATAATTTGGATTGCTCATCGGCTTACTATATGTTTTATTAAAATTTATGGTTTAACACGGGATAAATATATTGTAATATGTTATTTGAAAATATCGGTGCCCAACTTCTCAAAATTTTAGAGGATAATGTGGATAATGAAAATAAGCAATGGTTGTTGTCTAAAATTGAAGGCATTGTGGAATCGGAGTCCACAAAGGATCTATATCTAACCTATAGTTTGGTGCCCACAAAAATTAGATCGGAAAAGGATTTGTCACTTGCATTGGATGATAAGGAATTAAAGGCTTATTTGGAAATTCAACATGCAGACCTTCAGCAAATAGGTAGAATTTACTTGCTTTACAAGGTGTTGGAAGCCAAGGAAGATTTTTTTAAGGCCAAGGTGGCCAATATTATTGAAGTGGCGGATAAGAGTGAACTGGAAACCTTCCTTAAATTTTTGGTGTTGTTGCCCCACCCCGAAAACTATAGGGTACAGGCTGTTGAGGCACTTAGGACCAATATCTCTACCGTTTTTGATGCAATTGCCTTGAACAACCCTTACCCAGCACTTTATTTTAATGAACAGCAGTGGAACCAAATGTACCTTAAGGCGGCTTTTATGCAGCAAAACCTTAATGAAATTGTACAGGTGGAAAAAAGAGGAAACAAGGAACTTGCTAGAATTATTTCCGATTACGCCCACGAACGTTGGGCTGCATCAAGGGAAATAGACCCCTGTTTTTGGAGGCCAGTGAGTAATTTTATGAACGAAAAACTCTTAAAGGATATGAAGCGACTTTTTTCCAGCGATAATACTGCTGAGAGAAAAGCGGCCGCTCTCTGTTGTTACCACTCCAATTCAAGTGAAGCCAAGGAATTGTTGGCAGGATTTCCCGACCTTATAAAAGGAATTGAAAATGGAAGTATTACTTGGCAGAACATTAAAGAATAGTGTTACTTTTAAAATTAGGAGCGGCTCAGTATTGATACTGGGCCGCTTTTTTTGTGGGATTTAAGAAGGCTTATTTCTTCAATGAGTTGATCCATCATACAATTTTAAGGGCTCTATCATTAGGGACATGGGGTACAGGTGCCATTGGTATTTGGTTTTCCTGCTTCTAATAGCTAACCACTTTTCATAACATAAGCACTCACTTTAATTCAGATAACTGTGACATGTTCATTTCCATTTCAAAAGGCCCAACTTGGAATAGGGTAATGTTGGTCCATGGTCGTATTTTTTTACTGGTTTATATAAAATTCTTTTCAAATGATTTAAATTGCTGCATTATTGTAAAGAATTCTACGTTTTAGGCAAAAAAAGTATTTATAATAGTATAATTTGTTTTTGGTTGAGGTGTTTTTTCAGATTTGAAGGTTACAGTTGAATCTACATTTGCGACACCTTATTCAATGATAGTATTTAATTAATTGATTTTTATGGATAATATTTTAAAGTTGGCAATGGGACTTATCCTAGTTTGTATTCTAGGCTCCTGTACCTCCAAGGAAACCAAATTATTGGTGTTTAGTAAAACGGAAGGGTTTAGGCATGGTTCTATTGAGAAAGGTGTGGAAGCAATGAAGGTAATGGGCGATCAAAATGGTTTTATAGTGGAGGCGACCGAAGATGCAACCTATTTTACAGAGGAAATATTAAAGGAATATTCGGCAGTTATATTTTTAAATACTACCGGGGATGTTTTAAACGATGTACAACAGGCCGATTTTGAAAGGTACATTCAAGCTGGAGGGGGATTTTTGGGAATCCATGCCGCGACCGATACGGAATACGGCTGGCCTTGGTACAATAAATTAGTGGGTGCCTATTTTAAGAATCATCCCAAAATTCAGGAGGCAAGGTTGAATATAGTGGATAAAAGCCACCTGGCTACCAAAACTATGTCTGATAATTGGATGAAGACGGACGAATGGTATAATTTTAAGGATATCAACCCGGCGATAAAAGTGTTGATAGAAATAGACGAGACAAGTTATGAGGGAGGGGAAAATGGGGAGCACCATCCCATATCCTGGTATCACGAATATGACGGAGGAAGATCTTTTTATACGGAAATGGGGCATGACGATGCGACCTTCGAAAACCCTGATTTTTTAAATCATGTATTGGGTGGTATTAATTATGCAATTGGGGATAAAGCTTTGGATTACAGTAAGTCAAAAACCGAACGGATACCTGAGGAAAACAGATACGTTCGCAAGGTGCTCGATTTTAATCTGAACGAACCAATGGAATTGGAAGAGCTGCCCGGTAGGGGGATTTTGTTCGTGGAACGAAGGGGGGCTTTGAAGCTCTATGATTTTAAGGAGGAAAAAACAAAACAAATAGCACAGCTTAACTTGTTTTATGGCAATGAGGATGGATTGTTGGGTATAGCGGTGGATCCCAATTATCAAAAAAATAATTGGATCTATTTATTTTACTCTGCCCCAGGTGAAATATCGGAGCAACGCATTTCAAGATTTACCTTGGTAGGTGATTCCTTGGATTTTGCTTCTGAAAAAAACCTATTGACTATTCCAACATTGCGTAAATGCTGCCATAGTGGAGGGGCGTTGGAATTTGGTCCGGATGGCAATTTATTTATTGGCTTGGGCGACAACACCAATCCTTTTGAATCTTCTGGTTACGCACCAATAGATGAAAGAGAGGGTAGAGCCCTATGGGATGCCCAAAAATCAGCAGCCAATGCCAATGACCTAAGAGGGAAGATTTTGAGAATTAAACCAGAGGACGACGGCACCTATTCCATTCCCGAAGGAAATCTGTTCCCGGTGGGTACTCCTAACACTAGGCCGGAAATATATGTGATGGGTTGTCGTAACCCCTTTAGATTTTCTGTAGATAGTGAAACGGGGTATTTATATTGGGGAGATGTTGGTCCGGATGCCGGGAAGGGCGACCCCAATAGGGGACCTCATGGAATGGGCGAATTTGACCAGGCTAGAAAAGCGGGGAATTGGGGATGGCCTTATACACGGGGCAATAATCAGGCTTATAATGATTATGATTTTACAACCGAAACTCCAGGG
This sequence comes from Arenibacter palladensis, assembly GCF_900129275.1. Lineage (GTDB taxonomy): Bacteria > Bacteroidota > Bacteroidia > Flavobacteriales > Flavobacteriaceae > Arenibacter > Arenibacter palladensis. Next base: position 251,862 of record NZ_FQUX01000004.1, read on the forward strand.
GAAAAATTTAACCCTGCCAAATTAATTAATGATTCTCCCAATAATACAGGTATCAAAGAGCTTCCGCCCGCACAGGAATCATTGATATGGTTTTCCTATAGTGCTTCGGAAGAATTTCCTTGGTTGGGCTCTGGAGGGGTAAACCCAATGGCGGGCCCAATTTATCATGCTTCCAATTATCCCAATGCTGCCAACAAATTTCCGGAATATTTTGAGGATAAGATTTTGTTGTATGAATGGATGAGGGATTGGATCTATGTGGTAACATTGGATGAAGATCACAATTATGTAAAGGCGGATCCTTTTATGCCCAGTGATGAGTTTTCCCACCCAATGGATATGCTTTTTGCCTCCGATGGCAACCTATATGTACTTGAATATGGACAAAAGTGGAATTCCCAAAATATGGATGCACGCTTAAACAGGATTAGCTATGTTAGTGGAAATCGCAAGCCAGTTTCCCGAATTATCTCTGATAAAATGGTTGGTTCCCAACCCTTTACTGTAAATTTTTCCGGTGCTGAATCTGAAGATTTTGATAAGGATAAATTGCGTTATGAGTGGTATTTTAATTCTGATGAAGTACAGGATACGGCTATGGAGCCGAGTTTTACGTTCAATGAACCTGGGAATTATACGGTTCGTTTAAAGGTGACCGATGACGCTGGAAACTCGGATATAGCCACCCAGAAGATATTGGTGGGCAACGATATTCCCGAAATAAAAATTGAATTGGATACCAAGAACAGAACTTATTGGGATGGACATAAAGTGGCCTATAAGGTTGTCGTAACAGATAAACAGGATGGCAGTACCCTTGAGGGTACCATAGACCCCAAGGATGTTAAAGTTACTTTTGATTATATACCGGAAGGTGAGGATATGGTAAAGGCTACCATTGGTCATCAACAGAATACCATTCCGGAAGGCAAATTGATTATGGACGATACGGACTGTAAGGCATGCCATGCCGTAAATATTAAGGTTAATGGGCCATCTTACGAGGAAATTGCAGCACGCTATTCAGCTAAGGACAAAAATTATTTGATAGATAAGATCATTAAGGGTGGTTCCGGGGTTTGGGGAGAAGGTATGATGTCTGCCCATCCTCAACTTAAGGTTTCCGAAGTGGATAAAATAGTAGATTATATTCTTTCTTTAAATTCTGATAAAGGAAAAGATGAAAATCTATTGGATGTACTAGGTGAAGTTAATTTCAATGCACATCAGGCAAAAGATAGTCAAGGCAAGTATGTATTAATGGCTTCTTATACGGATAAAGGCAGCAAGGACCAACCAGAATCTTCACTATCGGTCAGGGATCAAATTATATTTAAATTCCCAAAGTATGAAGGAACCAAAGCCGATGAAAAAAGTGGGGGATTGAGTAATTGGGAGGTGGAAGGAGACCAGGTAGTTGGCTCCATTAAAAATGATTCCTATTTAAAATTCAACGATATTGGCTTGGAGGGGCTAAAAAATATTGAGCTGTTTATGTATTATGGGGCCGATTATCCGTATGAGGGTAAAGTGGAAATTAGAGAGAATAGTCCTAATGGAACACTGATCGGGGAAAGCTCCCTGAAATATTTTAACAAAGAAAAAGGAGCCAAGAAGAACTATCTTATCCCGGTAAAGCCTACCAAGGATTTTGATGCCCTATATCTTGTTTTCAAAGGTTCGGGAGACAAGGAGCAAATAATAGCCAATTTTAACGCTATGGTATTGAAATATTGATCGGGTCAAGGTTATGGATAAGAATTGGATTCCTTAGGCACTGGGTTAAGGTTGTAGGTTCCTTTTATTGTTAAAACACTTTTAAAATGGGCCAATTATAATCGCTATGACCCATTAATTAATTAACTTTATCGGTTGGAGTTGCCATCAGAATAGGGAATTTGCCGTAATTGGAACACGATCCAGAAGGCTGTTAAAACATTTGAATAGTAGAAGCGTTAATCAATTAAAGTATATAATATTATTATGGAAGAGAAAATGATGATTATAGACCCCCATGTACACATGACCTCTAGGACAACCGATGATTATGAGGCAATGGCAGCGGCGGGCGTAGTGGCTATTATAGAGCCTTCATTTTGGTTGGGGCAACCGCGTACACAGGTAGGATCTTTTCAAGATTATTATAGCAGCCTTGTGGGCTGGGAACCTTTTAGGGCCAGTCAGTTTGGGATACATCATTATTGCACTATTGGATTAAATTCCAAGGAGGCCAATAATGAAGCGCTGGCGGAACAGGTAATAGAATTATTGCCCTTGTACGTACATAAGGAAAATGTGGTAGCCATTGGTGAAATTGGTTACGACGATCAGACCCCGGCCGAGGATAAATATTTTAGAATGCAGTTGGAATTGGCCAAAGAATTGAATATTCCGGTACAGATACATACCCCGCATAGGGATAAAAAGTCGGGAACCTTAAAAAGTATGGAGGTCTGTTTGGAACATGGTCTGGATCCGGGTATGGTCGTTATCGATCACAATAACGAGGAAACTGTTAAGGATGTATTGGATCGTGGTTTTTGGGCTGCATTTACAATTTATCCAAAAACCAAAATGGGGAATGAAAGAATGGTGGAAGTAGTGAGAAATTTTGGAAGCGATCGCATTATTGTGGACAGTTCTGCGGACTGGGGTGTTAGTGATCCCTTGGCAGTGCCAAAAACAGCCTCATTGATGCTGAAAAGGGGAATAGCTAAATCGGATGTGGTTAAAACCTGTTACCAGAATGCATTGGATATTTTTGGTAAAAATGGTAAAATGAAAGAATCCGATTGGTTGAATCCAAAAGGCATCAATCAAACCAAATTATATAACGATAATAGTGTTTTGCGAGGGCAAGAGCCTAAGGTTGATGCGGATGCGGATAAAATAGTATAATGAATCCTGTATTGAAAGGATATTTAAGGCTCGCGAGACCTGCAAATTTACCTACAGCTGCAGCCGATGTATTGGCAGGTGTGGCTATTTCCGGGGTATTCATAGGTGTTTTTATTGATAAGGCATGGAATACGTCCATGTTGTGGGATATTCTTTTGTTGGTATTCTCCTCCGTATTTCTATATGCCGCAGGTGTGGTTCTCAATGACTTCTTTGATCATAAATTGGACAAAACGGAGCGGCCGGAAAGACCCATTCCTTCCGGATTGGTTTCTGTTCGATCTGCCGCAATCTTTGGAGGAGTTTTAATGAATTTAGGGGTTCTATTTTCATTTTTGGTGGGCACTGTAAGTGGAATGGTTGCCATTACACTAGGGCTTTCCATTCTTTTGTACGATGCCTTGGGAAAACACCATTCCTTTTTTGGTCCACTTAACATGGGAGTTTGTAGAGGTTTAAACTTACTTTTAGGGATAACCATTTTAAGCGATTTTAGCAATTGGGGGTATTTTATTTTCCCTGTTTTATATATAGCGGCCATAACCCTTATAAGTAGGGGCGAGGTACATGGGGATAATAAGAACCACATTATTTTTGCAGGGGCGTTGTACAGTATTGTAATTTTGGGAATAGTTGTTCTTTTTGCAACTTCCGGCCTTAATTTATTGGAGTCAGTTCCATTTTTACTACTGTTCGCTTTTTTAGTATTTAGACCTTTGTTGAAGGCATATTCGGAAAATTCGCCCAAGAATATAAAAAAGGCGGTAATGGCCGGAGTCATATCGATCATTGTTTTGGACGCATCTTTGGCCGTAGGATTTTCCCATTGGTGGGTAGGGTTGATTATACTATTGCTATTGCCCTTATCTGTTTTTTTATCAAAACTGTTCGCAGTTACCTAAAGTTTTAAAGTATGTCACATTATAAACCAATAGAGCAATCCTTTAAAGTAGCTTATGAGTATAAGCTACATTTCACGGAACATATTTTTAGTATGGATAACCCCTTGTTCAAAGATATTATTCAAGGGTATAACAGTAAGGGGGACGTAAAAGTACTTTTTGTAATAGACAGCGGTGTACTAACCTGCCATCCAAATTTAAGTAAGGATATTACCTCCTATTGTACCCGGAATAATTCGGTGATCCATCTAACGGAACAAATGGTGATTACGGGCGGGGAACAGTGTAAAAATGATTACCACCATGTAGAGCGGATATTAAATGCCGTAAATGATAATAGGATTTGTAGACACTCGTTTGTTGTTGCTATTGGAGGAGGTGCCATCATTGATATGGTGGGATATGCTGCCGCAATAGCCCATAGGGGGGTTAAGTTGATAAGGATTCCTACCACAGTGCTGTCCCAGAACGATTCGGCCGTAGGGGTGAAGAATAGTTTTAATATATTAGGGAAAAAGAATTTTCTAGGGACTTTTGCTCCCGCTTATGCCATAATAAACGACAGTAATTTTTTAACCACTTTGGAGCAGCGCGATTGGATTTCCGGTATAGCGGAAGCGGTAAAAGTGGCGTTGATTAAGGATGCGGTATTCTTTGATTTTATTGAGGAGAACAGTACACTGCTTCGGGCACGTGATATGGAGTCCATGGAGTACTTAATTTATCGCTGTGCAGAGATGCATATGGAGCATATTGCCCAAGGGGGCGATCCATTTGAGAGCGGTTCTTCCAGACCTTTGGATTTTGGTCATTGGGCAGCCCATAAATTGGAGTATATGACCAATTATCAACTGAGACATGGTGAGGCTGTTGCCATTGGTATGGCCTTGGATTTGGTGTATGCCCATTTTATTGGATTGATCGGTAAGGAGACACTGGACCGAATTTTAAAAGTTCTGGAACAAATTGGCTTCGATTTGCATATCCCTTTGCAGAAGGATGGTGATTTGGACGATCTGTTAAATGGCATACAGGAATTCAGGGAGCATTTGGGCGGGGAACTTACCATTACCTTGATATCCAAAATAGGTGCCAAACACGATGTTCATGAAATTGATATTTCCACCATGGGGAAAGCAATTGTATGGCTAAACGAAATGTACAAACCTAAAGTATCCAATACCGCATGTTAATACAAAATAAATATCATCTTAGTTATTGTAGTAATATTCATCCTGGTGAAGATTGGGAGCAGACCTATGATAGTCTAAAAACATATCTTCCTAAAATAAAGAAGGAAGTATCTCCAGAATCTCCTTTTGGCATTGGACTTCGTTTGTCCAATGTAGCAAGTTTGGGACTTAATGAAGGTAGTAATTTGAAGGATTTTAAGGATTGGTTGGACCAAAATCAATTCTATGTTTTTACCATGAACGGCTTCCCTTATGGAAATTTTCATAACGAAAGGGTAAAAGATATGGTACATGCCCCGGATTGGACTACCAAAGAAAGATTGGATTATACCAAGCGACTTTTTGATCAATTGGCTTTTTTGATTCCTGAAGGTATTTCAGGAGGAATTTCTACCTCACCTGTTAGTTATAGGCACTGGCATACTTCAGATAAAGCTTTGGAAAAGGCCTTTGCAACGGGAGCCGAAAGTATGTCGGAGATTGTGTTACAGTTGGTGGAAATTGAAAGCAAAACCGGTAAGTATCTTCATATGGATATTGAGCCGGAACCGGATGGGATGATAGAGAACAGCGATGAGGTGCTTCACTTTTACGATACTTATCTGCTTCCCTTAGCAACCCAAAAATTGATCACAGTTCTTCGGTGCAGCGAGGAAAAGGCCAAAAATTTAATTCTAAGGCATATAAGCGTTTGTTATGATGTGTGCCATTTTTCACTAGCCTATGAGGAACCGGAACATACTTTGGCAAAATTTAAGAAAGCTGGAATAAGGGTTGGTAAAATACAAGTAAGTTCTGCTCTTAAGATTCTTTTCAAAGAGGGCGATAATGAGGCTATATGGCACTCGCTTAGTCAGTTTAACGAACCCACTTACTTGCATCAGGTCACCGAAAAGATAGGTGACAAAGTAGTTACCTATAAGGATCTGCCCGAAGTTTTGGAGCATCGCTCCAATACCAAAGAGCTAAGGTCCCATTTTCATGTACCCATTTTTTTGGAAAAGTACGACGATTTATTTTCTACCCAGGACCAAATACTCAAGGTGTTGGAATATCTAAGGGAAGATCAATTTTCGGATCAATTGGAGATTGAGACCTATACTTGGGATGTTTTGCCCAAAGATCTTAAAACCGAACTGTCCAATTGCATTGTTCGTGAAATTGAATGGTTAAAGAGTAAAATTTAAGGAATGAGGAAAACCGTAGTGCTAAACGTTGTAGGATTAACACGGGGATTGATAGGGGAGCATACGCCCTTTATTAAATCTTTTATGGAGAGAGGAGCTTCGGCAACTATTACACCACAATTGCCTGCAGTGACCTGTGCAGTTCAAGCCACCTATTTAACGGGCAAAACGCCATCTGAACATGGTATAGTTGGTAATGGTTGGTATTTTAAGGAAGAGCATGAGGTTAAGTTTTGGCGTCAATCCAATAGTCTTATCCAATCTGAAAAAATATGGGACAAACTTAAAAAGCTTGATAGCAATTTTAGTTGTGCCAATATGTTCTGGTGGTACAATATGTATTCCAATGCGGATTACAGTGTTACCCCAAGACCAAATTATTTGGCGGATGGAAGGAAGATACCTGATGTGTATTCCTATCCGGCGGAACTTCGGGACCATTTACAAAATGAATTGGGAACATTTCCGCTATTCCACTTTTGGGGACCAAAAACCTCTATAAAATCCAGTCAGTGGATTGCTGATGCAAGTCTAAAAACGGATGTGCTACATGATCCGACCCTTACTTTGGTCTACCTACCGCATTTGGACTACAATATGCAACGCTACGGGACCGATTTAAACAAAATTTCAAAGGACCTAAGGGAGATAGATGATGTAGTTAAGCAATTGGTGGAATATTATGAAACCAAATCGGCCCATATTATTATACTTTCAGAATACGGGATAACCAATGTAAACAATCCTATTCATTTAAACAGAAAACTGAGGCAGGAGGGCTTACTTGGCATACGAGTGGAAAGGGGACTGGAATTATTGGATGCTGGAGCCAGTAGGGCGTTTGCCGTTGCAGACCATCAGTTGGCCCATGTGTATGTAAGGGATAAGGAGGATTTTGATAAGGTCAAGGCCATTTTAAAGGGCTTAAAGGGGGTTGAGCAAGTGCTTTCTGGAAGCGAAATCAAGGAGCTGCATTTGGATCATGAACGTTGTGGAGATTTAGTGGTAATTGCGGATAAGGATTCGTGGTTTACCTATTACTTCTGGCTGGATGATAACAAGGCACCTGACTATGCTAGGATGGTGGACATTCACAAAAAGCCCGGATACGATCCAGTAGAGATGCTTACCGATCCGAAGGATAAATTCTTGATGCCAAAGGTTATTTGGAAGTTGTTGAAAAAGAAATTGGGTTTCAGAACGGTAATGGATATTATTCCACTGGACGCTACATTGGTTAAAGGATCACATGGTAGGATGCCCGAGGATTCCAAAGATCATCCAATATTGATAACCAACAAAAAAAGTGATTCGTTAAAGGACAATGTGTTGGCAACGGAGGTGTACGGTATTATAGAAAACCATCTTATTAATTCATAACATGCGACTTTTTTCCAAGATATTTTCGGGAGTATTCACCATATTGTTTGTTTGGGCGGCATTGCTCCAATATAACGATCCAGATGCCTTTATGTGGTACATTATCTACGGAATTGCCGCTGGGGCATCCTTTTTATTTTTCCTTGGCAAGCTAAATTTATTGATACCGGTGGTGCTATCGTTTGCCTACTTGATAGCGGCGTGGATTTTTTGGCCGGATCATTTTGAAGGAGTTTCAATAGGCAGTGGAAATATAGATAATATAGAACATGCCAGGGAGTCCTTGGGGCTTATAATCAATGCCTTGGTAATGTTGTTTTATGCTTGGAGGGTTAAGGTTGTAAGGGCGCTAAATATCTAAATCGAACTCTTTTCTCAAAAGGTCGATAGCTGGATTCTTCTCCCTTAATTTCATGTATTTTTCTTCCGGGGTAAATGCAAATTTCTTGGCAGTGGCCTCGTTTACCGTTATTCGCAGTTGAATAAAGTGGTTGTTCAGTTTTAGTTTTAAATACTCCATCAGGTCGTACTTTTCCCGCTCGATTTCCTTTTTCATGGTACCATTGGGCAATTCAATCCAAATGGTAAAATTGTCGGTAAGCTTGGGAACATCCGAATGCAGATTGGATGCCAAAATTTTACGTCCATCATTATCCAAAATATCAACGAAATCTGCCCAATGTTTTTGCATTTCTTCCTCGGTAAAATTGGCTTTTGGAAGGTTGCTTTCGTCAATAACGTCCTCTTTTTTGTTCAGTTGATGTTCCTTTTTGGCCTTTAAGCTAGAAAGCGAAAGACCAGAAACCCTCCTTTCGGTAGATTTTATGTTGATTTTGGTTCTGGGGGCAGGATTGGACTCTTGGGCAACATTTACGGATCCACTCCCGTCACTTTTGTGTGTCTTTGTGGAAGTATGTGAAGGGGAAGCTTGGCTCTGGGAGGCTTGTTCCTCTTCAACGACATTTTGGGTACTGGGAACTTCGGTATGGACGGTTTTTGCTTCCGATTCGTTGGCCTTGGCTTCTTTCTCTAAAGAGGAGGGCCGACTTACCTTATAAAAGGAAGCGGGGATTATAAAATCTGGTTTGTTACGACCATTCCCTAAGGATTCAGACTTTTTTTTTTCTCCATCAAAATCGATAGAGGCTAATTTCATTAAGGTCAGTTCAACAAGAAGACGTTGGTTTTTACTGGACTTGTAATTTATGTCGCAGTCGTTGGCCAAATCGATTGCCGATAGTAAAAAGCTACTGGATGTTTTTTTGGATTGCTCGCTATAGTGTTTTTTTGCCTCCTCCCCAACTTCCAGGAGTTCAATAGTGTTTGGGTGTAGGCATACCATTAAATCCCTAAAGTGTGAAGCCAGACCACTTATAAAATGGTGTCCGTCAAATCCCCTGGCCAAGGTTTCATTAAAAAGAATCAATAGACCTGGAATATCATGCTTTAGAATAAGATCTGTAGCAGCGAAATAGGTGTCGTAGTCCAGTACGTTCAAATTCTCGGTAACGGCCTTTCTGGTCAATTTTTTGCCCGAGTAACTTACTACCCTGTCAAATATAGATAGGGCATCGCGCATGGCGCCATCAGCTTTTTGGGCTATGATATGAAGCGCATCGTCTTCAGCTTCTATTTCTTGGTTCTCGGCAATATATTTAAGGTATTCGGCGGCATCTTTAACGGTGATGCGCTTAAAATCAAATATCTGGCAGCGAGATAGAATTGTAGGGATAATTTTATGCTTTTCCGTCGTAGCCAAAATAAAAATGGCATGGGCCGGCGGTTCCTCAAGTGTCTTTAGGAAAGCATTGAAGGCGGCCTGTGACAGCATGTGCACCTCGTCAATTATGTATACCTTATATTTCCCGACCTGGGGGGGTATGCGCACCTGACTGGTGAGTTCCCTTATGTCATCTACGGAATTATTGGATGCGGCATCAAGTTCAAAGATGTTAAAGGCAAAGTCCTCATCGTCGTCCGTCCTACCATCCTGATTGATCTGCTTCGCCAAAATACGCGCACAAGTTGTCTTTCCTACGCCTCTGGGACCTGTAAACAAAAGTGCCTGAGCTAGGTGGTCATTGTCTATGGCATTGGTCAAGGTATTGGTAATAGCCTGTTGTCCAACTACATCCTTAAATGTTTGGGGCCTATATTTTCGGGCGGATACTATAAAAGGTTCCAAGGCTATTGACTTATATACGGTGCAAAAATAATACGCCGATGGGTGAAGTACAAATATAAAAATAGCATTGCATTAAAGGGGCTATTTAACTTTCTTTAGTATTTTATTTATCAACAATTCAATTACCTTTGTATCAGCAGGTCGCCTTATCGCTCCCCGCGTTCCGCGGGGGGAGGAAAGTCCGGACACCATAGTGCAGTATAGCGGGTAACGCCCGTCCATCGAGAGATGAGGACAAGTGCAACAGAAAGTATGTACAGGTAATGCTGTAGTGAAACCAGGTAAACTCTATACGGTGCAACGTCATGTAAATCAGTGATTGAGGGCTGCACGCCCGAGCTGAAGGGTAGGCGGTTGGAGCCAAAGGGCAACTTTTGGCCTAGATAAATGATAGGGAGGCCTTGAAGTAATTCAAGGCTAACAGAATCCGGCTTATGACCTGCTTTTTTTAATGAGACAGCATTTGCATAGCAAATGCGTAGTCGAATTAATGCCGCCGCAGGGCGGTATCTTTTTGATGACCGCTGACAAAGGAAGATTATGTCAGTTAATGCCGCCGCAGGGCGGTATCTTCCTGATGAATGCTGCCATTGGAAGATTCTTTTGATAAATACTGCCGCAGGCACTATACTTTCATTATTCTTTAGTCCATTCAAAAAAACTGAAAACACTACCACCATACTTTCTTTGGTTGGTGAAATGCTCCAATTTTGAAAGATCGGTATGTTTGGAATGCTCAATGATCAAAACACCATTCTCTAGAAGTAGCTGTTTTTCAAATACCAGTTGGGGAATGGTAGCAAATTCTTCAGGGGATAGATCATAGGGGGGATCGGCAAAAATAATATGTGCTTTTACAGGGTTGGTCTGCAAGTATTGAAAAACATCTTTCTTAATGGTCACTATAGGGAAGTCCATCTCCGTAGATGTTGCTGTAATAAACTTAATGCATCCATAGTCTGCATCCACGGCGGTTATATTTTCCGAACCTCTGGATGCAAATTCGTAACTGATGTTTCCCGTACCGGCAAATAGATCCAATACGCTTACCTCGCTAAAGTGGTATTGGTTATTGAGTATGTTGAAAAGGGCCTCTTTAGCCATATCGGTTGTGGGGCGGACCGGGAGCTTTTTGGGAGCTGTAAGTCTTTGGCCTTTGTTTTTACCAGATATAATACGCATTAAAGAGTGTTTAGTAGTGTAAAATCTATAGTCTCCTTATCCGATCCCCCAAAATGATGAAATGAGGTGTTGGAGGGGATAAAAATGGAAATATCCCTTATATATTGATGGCACATAGTGTAAAGTTCATCGCCTTCCTCAATAGAACCAAAAAGTTTGAGCTTAGTGGTTTCCGTATCCAGTTTCAATTGTTCCAAAGTAAATAATAGATAGTAAATAAAATCCTCCTTGGTAGCAAAACTGAAGTTATTGTACAGAATCAACTTTTTATTTGAAATTACGGCGATGTCCATATGTCCCTCTATGAGGTGTACATAGCAAATGGGTTCGTTTTGGTTGCCATGGTGGTTTGTCAAGGTTTGGATCATGATCGTTCCATGGTGCATAAATTCAAATTCGCCGAAAAGGTCGTAGATATAATTGTTTATATTCATAAAAGGAACATAAACGTTTACCATGTCCAGACTTTTAATTTCATCGTATTCCAGATGGTCGTTTGCTAAGATTTTGGCATTGAATTTTAGGTAGTTGGCCAGTTCATTTTCATTGAAAAGAGCCCGTGGGACCAAGCTGAAAAGATTGTTCCTGTGTATTGCAACGACTTCTGAAAACTTTACATCCCTTATTCTGTTTTTTTCAAAAAGCTGCTTTATTTCCTTTTGAACGGCATATGGGGTAAGCTCATTTTCAAACACCATCCTTTCAGAAGCAAGAATGGTATTGGAAAGTGTGTCCACGACACAAAAAGAAAGTCCATTCAAGCTAACTTGAATGGACAATTTATGATATTCCGATTTAGAATTTTCTAAAACGCTATTGGTCGTTTCGTTTGTCATATATAGATGGCCAATTTCCACTGGTGCTTACCTCGGTCAAAGATCCAACCTTAATTACATTTCCATTTACCTCATCTACATTGATTTGGGTATTCTCCCTTGCCAACAAAGCTTTGGGTTGGTCATGTAAAACAACGTCCTTGCTCACTTTTACTTCAAAAACTGGAGCTTTGTATCCGCTTTTTTCGATGATGGTCGACTTCATTTCAAATTTTTCGCCATTAGGAGCGTAAGGTACATTCATCATGGTCTTAAAGCGATCGTCTTTTTTGAATAAGGAATCCTTAACGGAAACAGTACCAAGTGTATCAATTATTTTAACTTCCTTCAACATATCGATACCAAAATTCTTGTCGTACTCCAAATAAGAGGAATCTCTCTGCTGGGTAATGGTATATTTACCGGTGTCGACAAAACTTACTAGGGACTCAAAATCCTTGGCATATCTACCATTTACAGTTTTATAGGCTTCTTGGGAATTTCTAATATCCTTTAGATTGGCTATTACCTTAGCAAAGCGTTCTTGCTTGACTTTCTTAAATTCAATTGGGCCGTTCACAGAATTATATATCATATAACCCAACACGATAGCTGCTATCCAAAGGAAAATTTGTAAAATGGTCTTCATTTTGTAAGTGTTATTTTATTTAGTGGTTGTCACAAATCTACAATTTTTTTTTAATGGTAAAAGTATTTGACCTTAAAAATACTGATTATCTTTGATGACCTATGACTTCTATAACCGACGCTACTTTTTTTAAACTCCTGACAGACAAATTTCCACATGACCCAACTGCCAAGCAGTCAGTGGCTTTGCAAAAACTTGCAAGTTTTGTTTTATCCAAGGAAAAGGATAGTGTTTTTATGTTAAAAGGGTTTGCAGGTACCGGTAAAACTACAATCGTAGGTACAATTGTGACCAATCTTTGGACGACGACGATGAAGGCTGTTTTAATGGCCCCTACAGGTAGGGCGGCAAAGGTAATGTCCAATTACTCGGGCACACAGGCATTTACTATACACAGAAAAATTTATTTTCCCAAAAAACAGAGTGGGGGTGGAGTGCAGTTTGTTTTGTCTCCCAACAAGCATAGAAATACCATTTTTATTGTAGATGAGGCCTCCATGATTCCAGATACCCCCACCGATTCCAAGTTGATGGAAAATGGGTCACTTCTGGACGATTTGCTAATGTACGTGTATTCGGGACATAATTGTAAACTCATACTCATTGGGGATACTGCACAGCTTCCTCCGGTTCATTTAAACATTAGTCCAGCTTTGGATGAAAACCAATTGGGCTTGAATTATAACAAGGAAGTTATAAAATTGGAGTTGGATGAGGTAGTGAGGCAGGCAGAGGATTCGGGAATCTTAGTTAACGCAACCAACCTAAGGGAACAGCTGCAAAGTGAATTCTTTGATGATTTTAAGTTTTCTGTAAGTCACTATACGGATATAGTCCGCTTGGTGGATGGCAATGATATCCAAGAGGCCATAGATGACTCCTATTCGCAAAATGGTAAAGAGGAAACGGCCATTATAGTACGCTCCAATAAGCGGGCCAATCTATACAATGAAAATATTAGGAATAGAATCCTATATCTGGAAAACGAGTTGGCCACAGGGGACTATATGATGGTGGTTAAAAACAACTATTTCTGGTTGAAACCTACTTCCGAGGCCGGTTTTATTGCCAACGGGGATATTATTGAAGTGTTGGAGATATTTGCCATTAAAGAGTTATACGGTTTTAAATTTGCGGAGGTAAAGGTGAAAATGGTAGATTATCCCAATCAAAAACCATTTGAAACTGTGCTTTTATTGGATACCATTATGGCAGAGACACCATCCTTGTCTTATGAAGATGGCAACCGACTTTATCAGGAAGTTATGAAGGACTATGCCGATGAGAAATCCAAATACAAGAAGTTTTTGGCAGTAAAGAACAATAAGTTTTTTAATGCTTTACAAGTTAAATTCTCCTATGCCATTACCTGTCATAAGTCCCAAGGGGGCCAATGGAATACTGTCTTTGTGGAACAGCCGTATTTGCCCAACGGAATAGACAAGGAATATCTTCGCTGGTTGTATACCGCTGTGACCAGGGCAAAGCACAAATTGTACCTGATAGGCTTTAAGGACGATTTTTTTGTTGATTAGGAATAGTCTAATTTCGCATTAAAGTTAGGAAATATGACTTTTGAGACCATTTTAAGCATATTTTTAGGTATCGGGCTGGCGGCATCCGTAGGTTTTAGGATTTTTTTGCCTTTGTTTGCTTTAAGTTTGGCCGCGTATTTTGATGTATGGCAGCTAAATGAAAACTGGGAATGGGTAGGGAGTATGGCCGCCATAATAACATTTGGTGTCGCCACATTGGTTGAAGTATTGGCGTATTTTATTCCTTGGTTGGATAATTTGTTGGATAGTTTCGCGATACCTATGGCTGCCTTGGCTGGTACCGCCGTCATGGTGTCAACAGTCTCCAATCTAGATCCAGTGATTACCTGGACCCTGGCTATAATTGCCGGTGGGGGAACGGCCACCGCAATAAAAGGAGCTTCGGCTACCGGCAGGTTGGCCTCTACGGCCAGCACCGGGGGAACGGCCAACCCTGTTATTGCCCTCGTAGAAACGGGAACCGCGGCAGTAGTAACTACAGCATCAATTTTCGCTCCTATCCTTGCGGCGTTTTTGGTCCTTGTAATATTGATAATTATATATAGGTTATATAGAAAGATTAGACCGAGAACATAATCCAAATTAATTTTAAATAATTTTCGTACGAAATGGGCATGACCCAAAACTGGTCGCAAAATCAATAATGAAGATATGCTTATTTCATATGACCTTTAAAAAACAATAAGATCTACTTATGAAAATCATTGCAATGATACCGGCTCGTTATGCAGCCTCAAGATTTCCAGGGAAGCTTATGCAGGACCTTCAAGGGAAACCAGTAATACAAAGAACCTATGAAGCGGCTTTAAAAACCGGTTTGTTTCAGGACGTTTATGTAGTTACGGACAGTACTACTATATATGATACGATTACCAATATAGGAGGCAAGGCCATAATGAGTGTAAAACAGCATGAGTGTGGAAGCGACCGAATTGCTGAGGCAGTGGAATCCATGGATGTGGATATCATTGTAAATGTACAGGGGGATGAACCATTTACGGACAGGGAAAGCTTGGCCAGTGTAATCGAAGTTTTTAAGGATGATGTTAAGAAAGAAATAGATTTGGCATCCTTAATGACCAGGATTACGGATTGGGTGGAGATTAATGACCCCAATACAGTAAAGGTAATAGTGGACAACCAAAATTTTGCCCTTTATTTTTCCAGGGCCCCAATTCCATATCCCAGATCAAGGGAGTTGGACATACCTTATTTTAAGCACAAAGGAATCTATGCCTTTAGGAAAAGTGCATTGATGGATTTTCAGAGATTGCCTATGCTTATTTTGGAAGCCACGGAAAAAATAGAAGCTATTCGATACCTGGAGTATGGAAAAAAAATAAAGATGGTAGAAACTAGTGTTACCGGGATAGAAATAGATACGCCGGAAGATTTGGAAAAAGCAAAGAAGGTATGGAAGTAGATTTTGGCAATATCACGGTGGTGGGTTTTGATGCCGATGATACCCTTTGGGTAAATGAAACGTATTTTAGGAATGCGGAGGAAAAATTTGCCAGTCTTTTGGATAGCTATGAAACCAAGAATCAAATAGATCAGGAGCTGTTTAAAACAGAGATCAAGAACCTTGAGCTATATGGTTATGGCATTAAAGGTTTTATGCTTTCCATGATAGAATCTGCCCTGGATCTGTCCAATAATAGGATTTCGCAAGCAACGATTACGGAAATTTTGAATCTAGGGAAGGAAATGTTGACACACCCAGTGGAATTATTGGATGGCGTGGAGCAGGTATTGGAAGCATTGAAGGACAAATATCGGCTAATAGTATTGACCAAAGGGGATTTGTTGGACCAGGAGAGGAAATTGGAAAAATCTGGCCTCACCCAATATTTTCATCATGTGGAAGTTCTGAGCGATAAAAAGGAAGAAAATTATAAGAATCTATTGGAGCATTTGGAGATTCCTGTGGAGGAGTTTTTAATGATCGGAAATTCTTTAAAATCGGACGTACTGCCAATACTGAAAATAGGAGCACAAGCCGTGCATATTCCTTTTCATACTACTTGGCTGCATGAAGAGGTAAAAATGGAGGAACATAACAATGATCATCTTACCTTAAGCACTATTTCCGATATTTTAAAGTATCTTAAATAAATTTATGGATATAAAGAGTAAAAATATCAACACAATTATAAGCCCTGAATTGAAAACGAATTACAAGAACTTTCCTATGGTGCCGCGCGTTATATTTGGCGCAGGTTGTTTTGGACAGTTGGGAGAGATTTTAATGCCAAAACGCATTAATTCCGAGGCGCCATTTATTTTTTTAGTGGACGATGTATTCGAAGGCACTGGGCTAATTTCTAGAATACCGCTAATTTTTAATGATCAGTTAATATTCATTTCGGCGGACGAAGAGCCTAAAACGGACCAGGTAGATGCCTTGGTCCATAAAATTAAAAGTGATTATGACGATCTGCCTTCCGGAATTATAGGTATTGGTGGAGGCACTTTATTGGATCTCGCAAAAGCTGTGGCAATCATGTTGACCAATAAGGGCAATTCCTATCAGTATCAAGGTTGGGATTTGGTAAAAAAACCATCCATATATCACGTGGGTATACCCACCATTAGCGGTACAGGAGCAGAAGTGTCCCGGACAACGGTACTATTGGGGCCTGAGAAAAAATTGGGAATAAACTCTGATTATACCACTTTTGACCAAGTTCTCATGGATCCCGATTTAACGAAAGGGGTTCCTAAGGAGCAGTGGTTCTATACCGGAATGGACTGTTTTATACATTGTATAGAATCCTTAAATGGCACTTTTTTGAATGCCTTTAGCCAAAGCTATGGTGAAAAGGCACTGGAATTATGTAAAGAGGTCTATTTGGAAGACCTACAGGAGGATGAAGCCAGAAATAAATTAATGATGGCTTCTTGGCACGGAGGTATGAGCATAGCCTATTCACAGGTTGGGGTTGCACATGCCATGAGTTATGGTCTGTCCTATTTATTGGGAGTAAGACATGGAATAGGGAACTGTTTGGTGTTTCAGCATTTAAAGGAGTTCTATCCTGAAGGAGTAGAATTATTTAATGAAATGAAGGAAAAACACAATATCCTGTTACCAAAAGGCATCTGTAAGGAATTGACCAATGATGATTTTGAAATTATGATCAACGTTGCCCTTAGTCTTGTGCCCCTATGGGAAAATGCACTTGGAAAGGAATGGCGTACCATTGTAACCCCTGAAAAATTAAAATCGATATATCAAAAAATATAGTATACCTAAAACCAGGAATCGTTTTGATGTAGTCAATATTGTTTTATTTTTTGATTAACGGGATCATGGAAGTTATTGATAAATTGGGATATCTGGATCAAATACGAAAACTCCTAACATGTTAAATAGTTGATGATTTATGCGGGCCCTAGCCAAATTTATTTATTTTAAGATTTTGGGGTGGAAGCTGGTGGGCTCATTTCCACAGGTGGACAAATGTGTTGTTATTGTGGTGCCGCATACCAGTTGGGTCGATTTTTTTTTGGGACTTTTGATTAGGAGGGTTTTGAATGAGGAGATTCATTTCATTGGAAAAAAATCACTTTTTAAACCTCCATTTGGCTGGTATTTTCGCTGGATGGGCGGTGCTCCCATCGATAGAAGTAAAAATATGGATACCGTGAGCGCTACAGTCAAGATATTTAATCAAAATAAAAAGTTCAGATTGGCACTTTCCCCGGAAGGAACCAGAAAAAAGGTTACGGAATGGAAAACCGGTTTCTATTTTATTGCCAAAGCGGCCAAGGTTCCCATTGTATTGGTGGCGTTCGACTTTGGAAAAAAGCAGATCAAAATTTCCAAACCACAGTATCCTACGGATAACAAAGAGGAAGATTTTGCAACCTACAAAGCCTTTTTTAAAGGCGTGGTGGGAAGGGTGCCCGAGAATAGTTTTTAAGATAGGCAGTTGCATATCCCGTTTAAACAGAATAAATGCTCCCTTGACATTATCTTTTCCAACTTGGAACAATTCAAATTAACAAGGATATTTCGCCATGGTCAATTCCATTTATTTTTAATATCTATAGGAGCTTTTATTAATTGGTGGGTAATACCGCCAAGCGCGATGGATTTGATTCCCATTAAAAAATCAAACTGCACAATAAGGGCTTTACACAACATTTTCAGGCACTTATACATCTTTGGGGTTATAAAAAATCCTTTTTTAGGTGGGGAATACTAATTTTGATCTTAATACGTTATGAAGGAACAAGGTATAAGCTTGTTTCTTAAAAGGAATAACGTTGATTTAATTAACATTTATAGTATTAATTCCATCGAGAATGAAAAGAGATCAAATAATTGTTTTTTTAATTGCCTTCTTCTGTTTTTCCATATCCATTGCACAATCCGAGGTAATGGTTACCGATCTTGGCGACGATAATAGCAAGGGTACTTTACGTTGGGCCATAAATACGGCCAATACAGATGCGGATATAGATGAAATAAGTTTTTTGGAAGGATTGGAGGGGACTCTTAGATTATCTTCAGATCTGCCTCATATCAATAATAACCTGACCATTACAGGACCAGGTGCGAAGCATATTACCATCTCTGGGGAAGGCAAATATCGGATGTTCGTAATTAATAAAGGTTTTAGACTGGATATTTCAGGACTTACATTTACCGATTCTGCGGATAATTACAATGACGGAACCATTTTTGCTGTTTCGGGCTCTGAAGTAAAGGCTTCTGAAATAAGGGTAACCGGCGTTTCCAATCAAACGGCGTTTTGGTCCAAGGGAGACAATTCATCCATTACCATTTCCAATTCAATTTTTGAAAATAATTCTGCCACCTTGTTTAGGAGCTATTGGGGATCTACTCCCAATTTTACTTCGGACAATGAAAATGATTATACCAATAGAATTACCATTACGGGATCTTCATTTATTTCCAATAAGGGCTTAATCTTTTCAACAGAGCATTATGTAAAAATAGATAGCTGCGTCTTTAGCGGGAATTATGATCAAATAGCAAGTTTTAAGGGGGTAAACCGTTACCAGATATTGAACTCTAAATTTGTTAACAATACCGGCCGGTTGTTATTTACGTTTTCAAGTAAGATTGGCGATACCCCATCCTGGGGAGAAGATACACTTGGGACCAACAATACCCTTTTTGATGGGAACCTTTTTCAGGGAAATACGGGAACTATTATTAATACAGGTGGAGGCTTTAAACATGATTCCAAGACTACCATTACCAATAATATCTTTGTAAACAATGGAAATAACTGGTATGGTAATCCTATTGTAACCACAGGAAACCAAGAGAATAATTTTATAACCTCGGTTACCCCAACGGAAGATGAGGGAACCATAGTACTTACGTTGAACAAATCACTCATTATCGGGTCTGAAGACAAGCTGCACTAAAACTGGATTCTGCAAAATTTATCACCTAATTTTGTTGTTTTAAAAAAACAAAAGAGGCCCATTTACGGGCCTCTTTCTAATTATTGTAAGGTGATTATTATTCCTGCATGGTGTGATAAACGTTCTGCACATCATCATCTTCCTCTATTTTCTCCAAGAGTTTTTCCACATCGGCGGCTTCCTCCTCGCTAAGGGCCTTTGTGACCTGTGGAATGCGCTCAAAGCCTGAAGATAGAATTTCGATCCCCCTGTTTTCCAATTCTTTCTGGATGGCCCCGAAGCTCTCAAAGGGAGCATAGATCAATATACCGTCCTCATCCGCAAAAACTTCTTCGGCCCCAAAGTCGATCATTTCCAATTCCAATTCTTCTGGGTCTATGCCTTCGGCAGATATCCTAAAGTTACAGGTGTGGTCGAACATAAACTCTACCGAACCCGAAGTTCCCAGGCTACCGTTGCATTTGTTGAAATAACTTCTAACATTGGCCACGGTCCTTGTATTGTTGTCCGTAGCTGTTTCTACTAAAATGGCAATTCCATGTGGTGCGTATCCTTCAAAAAGCACTTCCTTGAAGTCGCCCAAACTTTTGTCGGATGCCCGTTTAATGGCTCTTTCCACATTGTCTTTAGGCATGTTTACTGCCTTGGCATTTTGGATAACGGCCCTTAATCGCGCATTGGAGCTCGGGTCTGGCCCTCCCTCTTTTACCGCCATAACGATGTCTTTGCCTATTCTGGTAAAGGCCTTTGACATTGCGGACCACCTTTTCATTTTACGTGCTTTTCTAAACTCAAAAGCTCTTCCCATTTCTTAGTTTTATTAGAATAATATGGAACAAATTTAATAATTTTTACTCCTGGGGCAAGTGTTAAGTTTACTTGCTAACAATAATTTCCTCTATACTGTGCGCCAACTTAAAATCCCTTTCGGTTACTCCCTCCGCATCATGGGTAGAAAGTCGTATATTAAGGGAATTATAGACATTGCTCCAATCCGGGTGATGATTTTGGGATTCACATTCAAAGGCAATTCTGGTCATTACCGAGAAGGCATCCTTGAAATTTTTAAATTCAAAAGAGGTCTCAATGGCACCATCCACATAATCCCAGCCGTCAAATTCTTCCAATCGTTTTTCTATTTCTGATTCCGTTAATTTTTTCATGTCGCTATTTTTTATAAAGTTAAAGAAAACACTACAATTCCAAGCGGCTTATTCACTAAAGATATGATGGTCTATTATTTCCTGATAATTGAATAATAAATTTTTTGGAAGCTGATTGGACTTCGGTAGCACTGCCAAATAACGATCTTCATTGGTGGTAAATACACGCTTATAAATAGGACTGTAATTGCCCAAACGATTTACGATTTCCTTAATAAAATCTTCATGGTGTATCAGGTCTGTACTTCCCAAATGAAAAGTCCCCGTCTTATTGTGGTTTATCAGATAATGTATTTGTTGTGTTAGTTTGTCATCGTTGGTGACGTTTATGATCAAATTGGGGAAGACTTCAATAGGTTCCTTGTTGGTCAGGGCATTTTTTATTTCCTTAATCCTAGGGGAATTTATACCAAAAACCATGGGCACTCTAAGTATAGCCATTTTAGAATCGGGTATCCTTAGAAGCATGTTTTCAATTTTAATTTTCAGTCGACCATATATGCTTTCGGACAAGGTCTTGTCATTTTCATAAGATGGATATTTGCTATAGGCATCAAAGACATTGGCAGAGGATATAAAATACAATTTGCAATCCCTATTTTGAATGTATTCCACCATATGTTGGTGGGCCATTACCTGTGCTTGGAAATTTCCCCTCAAGGCAGATATTATTAAATCTGGCTTTACCTTATTCAAAATATCATGAACATCGTCTTCTTCCAGGTCATACCGGAAGAACTGTTGATTGTTCTCAAAGCTTCTTCTTGAAGAATAGTAGGTACCATAGGTGTCAAAGTAGGAATGTAATTCCTTATAAATGGCATTGCCTATAAAACCGCTAGCTCCTAAAATGAGTATTTTGTTCATTCTATCACCTCCTTTTGCAAAACTCAACCGCTACATCTGTTAGTCCTTATAAAAAGGGAGTTTAACAATGGTGGCAGGAACTGCATTTTTCCTAATTTGAATGTGGATTTTACCGCCAATTTGGGATAGTTCCGTGGGTACATAACCCAAACCAATACCCTTTCCCATGGAAGGCGACATGGTGCCCGAGGTTACAACTCCTATTTTATTTCCGTTGGGATCCACTATATCATAATCGTGTCGTGGAATTCCCTTCTCATCCAGCTCAAAAGCAACCAGTTTTTTAGTAACACCTTCTTCTTTTTGTTTTGCCAGGGCTTCGCTATTTATAAAGTCCTTGGTGAATTTGGTAATCCAACCTAGGCCCGCTTCAAGAGGCGAGGTGGAATCATTAATGTCATTACCGTACAAACAGTAGCCCATTTCCAATCGCAATGTATCTCTTGCGGCAAGTCCAATAGGTTTAATGTTGTAGGCCGAACCCGCTTCAAAAACCTTGTCCCAAATTTGTTGTACTTCTTCATTCTTGCAATATATTTCAAAACCTCCTGAACCTGTATAACCGGTGGCTGAAATAATTACATGTTCTATACCTGCAAAATCCGCTACCTCAAAGGAGTAGAACTTAATAGCGCTTAAATTAATCGAGGTCAATGGTTGCATGGCTTCCACTGCTTTGGGGCCCTGAATGGCCAGAAGGGAATACCCTTCGGATATATTGCGCAGATCCGCACCAAAATTTTCATTGTATTTGCTGATGTGCTCCCAATCCTTATCAATGTTGGATGCGTTTACAACCAATAAATATTGCTCTTCCTTAATTTTATAGACTATAAGGTCATCCACAATACCACCAGTTTCGTTAGGTAAACAACTGTATTGCGCCTTGCCAATGGTTAATTTGGAAGCATCATTGGAGGTTACTTTTTGTATAAGGTCCAATGCCTTGGGGCCTCCTACCAAGAACTCTCCCATATGGGATACATCAAATACGCCCACTCCTTTGCGTACCGTTTCATGCTCTATATTAACTCCTTCATAGGACACAGGCATATTATATCCTGCAAACGGTACCATTTTTGCACCTAATGCCTCATGGGTCTTTGTCAATGCGGTGTTTTTCATTTGAATAATTTGTGGCGTAAAAATATCGAAAATTAATCTAAGGGAGAATCTATACACTTTTTGTTTTGCACAAATTAATGTTAATTTGGAACCTTACTTTGTTAATTTGGCGGGCTTGGTATGTTGACTGTTTAAACTAGGCATTGAACTTTTTTTGTCCCAGTAGGGATTGTCCGATATGCTTTTCCAAGTTTTTTGGCCAATTATTAATCAACCTGGTATTATAATTGATTATTTTTAAACATTAAATTAATGATGACTATGAGGAATTTAATAATGATTTCTTTATTTCTTTTTTTTACATCTTGGTTTCAGGCCCAAGAGGTACCCAACGATTTTTTAAGTGCGGATTTTCATAAGGGAAGGCGACAGGAGGTACGTAAGGCCATGCCTCCAAATAGTGTGGCGGTATTTTTTGCCGCAGCTGTTAGGAATAGGGCCAACGACGTAGATTATGTATACCATCAGGATCCTGATTTCTATTATTTAACCGGATATAAAGAACCTAATTCCTTGTTGCTTATATTTTCCGAAAAGCAAAATGATGGGTCAGGGAACAGTTATGATGAGGTGCTATATGCCCAGAAAAGGGATGAAAAGGCCGAACAATGGAATGGAAAGCGGTTGGGGGTAGAAGGGGTTAAGGACCAATTGGGATTTGATCGCGCCTTTAATGCGGAAGAATTCTTATACTCGGATATTGATTTTTCCCAGTTTGAAAGTGTTCTGTTTTTCGATTTTAAAAATGATTTTAGGGATACCAATGACCCCGCTGATATATATGATTTGATAAGGACATTTAAAGAAAAATCCAATTATCCGTCAGATTACGATGCCACTAAACAACAGCTTTACAGCATGATAAAGTCAACGGAATTGCAAAATAGTGCCAATGTGGCCCAGACCCTGGGGAGGTATTTAAATTATTACCAGGAGTTGAAGTCCGATAAATTATTGGTAGATTTTGTGGAAGCTGAAGATGATAAATCCCGGATCGAAATTAAGGAAAAGGTGGCCCTGCAATTAAAATCCAATAACCTTAACAGCGCCATGTTGGAGGAAATAATGAGTACTCTCAGGGAGGTTAAGACCAAGGAAGAGATGGTACTTCTAAAAAAGGCCGTGGAGATTTCGGCAATAGGGCAAATAGAGGTTATGAAGGCCATGCATCCCAATATGTCCGAAATGGAAATTCAGGGGATACATGAGTTTGTCTTTAAGAAGTACGGCGCAGAATATGAGGGGTATCCTTCTATAGTGGGTGGAGGCAACAATGGTTGTATTCTACATTATATAGAAAATAATAAACCCAAGGTAGGGAACGAACTGGTATTGATGGATTTGGGAGCTGAATATCACGGTTATACTGCCGATGTAACCCGGACCATTCCGGCCAATGGAAAATTTTCAAAGGAACAAAAACAGATTTACGATATTGTTTACAATGCCCAAGAGGCTGGAATTAGGGCCAGTGTAATAGGGGCTTCCTTTCAGGCCCCTGGGCAGGCCGCAAGTGAGGTTGTTGCCGAAGGGTTGATGAAGTTGGGAATAATTGAAAGCCCCGAGGAGGCCAGAAAATATTTCCCACATGGCACCTCCCATTATTTGGGATTGGATGTTCATGATAAGGGCACCTACCAGCCCTTTAAGGAAAATACTGTAATCACTGTAGAGCCCGGGATCTATATACCCGAGGGAAGTGATTGTGATAAAAAGTGGTGGGGTATAGCAGTTAGGATAGAAGATGATATACTGATCACCAAAAATGGTCCTGTTAATTTATCGGGAATGGCTCCTAGGACCACCGAGGCCATAGAGGCGGTAATGCAACAAAGCAGTCCACTGGATCATTTTAAATTGCCAGCTTTGGATTAAATGGGTCTATACGGGGAACTAGGAAAGTTCTTGAAGGGCCTTTTTCATAGCCGCTGTTAAAAATCCGCCAGAAATTATTTGTTCCCTAACCTCCGCTACATTTTTTACCATTTGTTGATAGTCCTTATTGGACAGGTTTTTTAATTTTCCGTCCAATTCCTCCAATGAGGAAATGCAAATACCCAATTGGCGTTCTTTTATGAACGCGGCGATGGCCGCCTTGTCCCAAATAATTATTGGAAGGCCACAGAGTAAGTATAGCGAAGTTTTATGGGGGTTGTTATATAAAAGGTATTGTCCAAAATGTCCGGCACATTCGTCTATGGAATTCCCGTTCCAAACCAATCCGAAGGAACCTCTTATATGTTTTGCAACGTCATCCGGGGAAAACATACCTTCGAAACTTATGATGGTGTTGGCGGGGTCCACATCGTTTTTGATAAAACCGCTGCCATATAATTTTAAATGGAAGCTATTATTTTTTAAGGCATCCAATTTATAGATGAAGGCACTTTTTGCCATTCCCAAGCCACCCGCGAAAACCACATCGAATAAGCCATTATTGGAAAGTTCCGGAGCAGTATAGCTACTATTGTCGTCCAAATAATCGAACATGTACAAGGGGATCAATTTGGCGGTTGCCCCTTGTTGCTCGAACCATTTTTTCATGTTGTCGTTATGTACAATGATTACATCGGCACATGAGAATTTTTTCATTTCCCGGGCAATATCCTTATTCTTTCCCATGAGGTATTTAACATCATGAATGATCAAAACGATTTTGCATTTTTTTATTCCAGCTATGGTAGTAATGTATTTGTAATATTTGCTAAGAGGGTATTGTATGGCCAAGGTAGAATTTCTTGGCAATCGGATAACCCCCTTTGTTATTCCAAAAAAACTTATTATCGCACCTAAGGCGGAACTGGCGTATGTAGTCTGTTTAAAACCTAAATTTTTGAAACCTATCTTGTCCAAAATCCGCTCACAATCTGTTTTCGGCTTGGAGGCTGCACTGTTGGTAGCTTTATAATTTCGAGAGATATAAAATAAATTGGCCATTACGGGTTGGTTCTTTGAGCTCTGCAAATATAACCATGTTATGCCAAAAGGGATTTTTTTTTGATTTCAATTCGTAAACGTTATAATATACATTAGTTTTACTTTTTTATTCCTATTGGATACTAATCTACCTATAATGAAATACGACTACCTTATTGTGGGAGCTGGACTTTTTGGCGCCGTATTTGCCCATGAGGCCAAGAAGAAGGGAAAAAAATGCCTGGTTATAGATAAACGTCCGCATCTTGGAGGCAATGTTTATTGTGAGGAAGTGGAGGGTATAAATGTTCATAAGTACGGAGCCCATATTTTTCATACCAATGACAAAGCAATTTGGGATTATGTAAATAGTTTTGTGGAATTTAATAGGTATACCAATTCACCAGTGGCCAATTATCAGGGCGAGCTTTATAATCTGCCCTTCAATATGAACACCTTTTATCAGTTATGGAAGGTAAAGACGCCCGAGGAAGCCAAGTCTGTCATTGCGGAACAAGTAAGGGAAGTAGGGGTGAAAAATCCAAAAAATTTGGAAGAACAGGCCTTGTCGCTGGTTGGTAAGGATATTTACGAAAAGTTGATCAAAGGGTATACGGAGAAACAATGGGGGCGAAAAGCCACAGAACTGCCTGCTTTTATTATTAAAAGGTTGCCATTGCGATTTACCTTCGACAATAATTATTTTAATGATAAGTACCAAGGAATACCTGTTGGGGGTTACAATAAGTTGATCAATGGTTTATTGGATGGTATCGAAACACGTTTGGAAGTCGATTTTTTTAAAGATAAAACGGAATTGGTAGCAATGGCCGATCAGGTAGTGTTCACTGGAAAAATTGATGAGTTTTATGATTATCGATACGGTAAGCTGGAATATAGGAGTCTGGATTTTAAGCATGAAACCCTGGATATGGAAAATTACCAAGGTAATGCGGTTGTGAACTATACAGCTTCAGACATTCCATATACCCGTATTCTAGAGCACAAGCATTTTGAATTTGGAACACAGAAAAAGACTGTAATAACAAAAGAATACCCCACCGAATGGTCTGGCAATAAGGAGCCTTATTATCCTATCAACGATGAAAGGAACAGTGAAATTTACTCCAAATACAAAACCTTGTCCGAAAAGGATAATATTATTTTTGGTGGAAGGTTGGCCGAATATAAGTACTACGATATGCACCAAGTTATAGCCTCGGCATTGGCCAAGTGCAAAAAAATCTTTAACTGAGATAAAGCTATTTATTTACCCAATAGGTAGCCCTTTAGCTCGTCATATTGGGATATTTTAATAGACTTTTTCTTTTTGCCCATTACTTTTACGATACTTTCCGGCAAATCAATATTTTCACGAATGGTATCCTCCACTACATCCAAAAACTTCACAGGGTGTGCGGTTTCAAGAAAGATGCCGTAAGTGCCGGGATGGGTCTGTTGATATTTCTTTAGACCCAAATAACCAACTGCACCGTGTGGGTCGGCTACATAGGTAAAGTCGTTGTATAATTTTAGCATGGCTTCCTTGGTCTCATTATCCGTAAAGGAATAGGAAGTCAAGTTTTTGGATAGCTCCTCAAAATTATTCTTGTACAAATGCCTTATCCTTATAAAATTACTGGGGTCCCCAACATCCATGGCGTTGGAAATGGTGGCGATGGAAGCTTTTGGTTCATATGCCCCTGTATCCATATATCGGGGAACTACATCATTTACATTTGTTGAGGCAATAAAATGTTTGCACGGCATTCCCAATCTTTGTGCCATAATACCTGCACATATGTTTCCGAAATTGCCACTAGGGACAGAAAATATAATATCCTTGCCCTTGGATTTCATCTCTTTATATGCGAACAGGAAATAAAACATTTGAGGAAGCCATCTGGCCACATTGATACTATTGGCCGAGGTCAATTGCATATTTTGGATCAACTCTTCGTCCAGGAATGCTGTTTTTACCATGTTTTGGCAGTCGTCGAAAGTGCCTTCGACTTCCAAGGCAGTAATGTTTTTGCCCAATGTGGTCAATTGTTTCTCTTGAATATCGCTTACCTTACCACTAGGATATAGAATAACAACCTTAACTCCGTCCACCCCAAGGAATCCATTCGCCACTGCGCCTCCGGTATCTCCGGAAGTAGCAACCAATACGGTTACATCTTTGGTGTTTTCGTTCGAAAAATAGCCTAGACATCTTGCCATAAATCTGGCCCCCACATCCTTAAAGGCCAAGGTGGGTCCATGAAAAAGTTCCAATGCGGCCACGTCGTCCTCAATTTCCACAAGAGGAAATTCAAAATCCAAAACATCGGCAATTATTTCTTTAAGAGCGTCTTCTGGAATATCCTTGCCTACAAATTGTTGTATGGCCAAGAAGGCAATTTCGTGATTGGAGTAATCTTCTATCTTGTTGAAAACATCCTTTGGCAGGGCCTTGATTATTTCCGGAAAATATAACCCACGATCAGGGGCAATTCCTTTTATAACTGCATCTTTGAAAGATACGTTGGGTGCTTGTTGATTTAGGCTATAAAAGTTCATATTTATTGGTGTTAGAATGAGTTGTAATTTTTGAGTTCCGACTTATGCCTCGAAGGACATAATATATTAGTTTTCCAGTATTTTAATCCCTTGGGTATTTATTTTGGAAACGTGTACGTCATAGTCTACCCCTATTTTTTCATATACTTTTCTCATGGCTTCGGCCACTTTAAGGGCAGTTTCCTTGCCCTTACTTAGCGCAAAGATAGATGGTCCGGAACCTGAGATTCCACAGCCAAGGGCACCTGCTCCCAGGGCATCTTCCTTCACCTTGTCGAATCCGGGAATAAGAATGGATCTAATGGGTTCTATGATATGGTCTACCAATGACCTGCCTATTAGGTCGTAGTCATTAGTAAATAGCCCGGCAATCAGTCCGCCTACATTGCCCCATTGCTTTATACCGTCTTCCAGTGAAATGGATGTTTTTAGGATTCGTCTGGAGTCTGAAGTCCTTACTTCTATTTGCGGGTGTATTACCGTTGCGTATAATTCTGGAGGGGTCGGAATTTTTACTATATCCAAAGGTTGGTAACTGCGTACCAAGGTAAAACCTCCGAATAGGGCAGGGGCAACATTGTCCGCATGGGCAACCCCACTGGCCAATCGCTCTCCTTCCATAGCAAATTTTACCAACTCCAGATTGCTAAAGGGACTGCCCAACAGCTTGTTCATGGCCCATACCGCTCCTGTAGAGCTGGCGGCACTACTTCCTATACCGCTGCCCGCCTTTATTTTTTTGTAAATTTCTATCTCAAAACCACCTACATGATCACTTTCCGCCAACAGGGCCAAACCGGCAACACCGGCAACATTTTGAAGGGTTTCGGTGGGTAGATCCTGTCCTGTAAGCTTGGTAATTTTTATTCCTTTTTCAGTGGTCTTCCTTACCACCATCTCATCACCTACGGAATCCAAAGCAAGCCCCAAAACATCAAAGCCACAGGAAACATTGGCTATCGTAGCTGGACAGAAAATTCTAATTTCGTTAGTTTTCATTTCTCATCAAATAAATTTCAGATCTGTGGGCCCCTTTTAAAAATTACCGATACGAATAATGTCTGCGAAAATCCCAGAGGCAGTAACATCGGCTCCGGCTCCTGCACCTTTTATAATCATGGGTTGGTTGGGATAGCGTTCTGTGTAGAACAATACAATATTATCACTACCTTCCAAATTATAAAAATCATGTCCCTTGGGTATGCGCTGCAGACCCACACTGGCTTTTCCGTTTTCAAATTGCGCCACATATTTCAATTTGCTGTCTTCCTCCACTGCTTTTTTGTACATCTCTTGAAATGATGTTTCATACTTGGTCAAGGATTTGAAGAAATCCTCATTGTTGGTGGTTTCCAAACTCTCTTGTGGCAGAAAAGGATTGTTCTGGATGTCCTCTATGTTCAGTACATTTCCACTTTCCCTGGCCAATATCAATATTTTTCGCATTACATCCACCCCACTTAAATCTATTTTGGGGTCTGGCTCCGTATAGCCTTCCTCTTGGGCTTGTTTTACTACATCATGAAAGGTGGTGCCATCGTTGAAATTGTTGAAAACGAAATTTAAACTACCTGAAAGTACCGCTTGAATTTTTAATATTTTGTCCCCTGATGCTACTAGGTGCTTCAAGGTGTCTATAATGGGTAATCCAGCACCAACGTTAGTTTCGAAAAGAAAGGGTGCATTGTACTGTCTGGCCAGATCCTTTAACTCCTGATAATTGTCATAGGCCGATGAGCAGGCTATTTTATTACAGGTAACAACGGATATGCTATTCCTCAAATATGAATTGTAAGTTTCCGAAACCTCTTGGCTGGCGGTATTGTCAACAAAGATGCTATTTCTGTAATTGAGTTTTTTTACCTTTTGGAAGAACAGGTCTAGATTGGTCTT
Source organism: Arenibacter palladensis (assembly GCF_900129275.1). Lineage (GTDB taxonomy): Bacteria > Bacteroidota > Bacteroidia > Flavobacteriales > Flavobacteriaceae > Arenibacter > Arenibacter palladensis. The sequence continues at coordinate 281,741 of NZ_FQUX01000004.1, forward strand.
TTCTCCCTTGCTTAGCAATTCTTCCCAGTTCTTAAGGGCAATTCCATCTTCATCGAATATCATAGTTCTGGAATTGGACATACCTATAACCCTAATATTGAGCTTTAGCTTCTCTTTTAAATACTTTTTTTGTGATTGTATTTGGTTTAGAAATTTGGCACCTACATTACCTACACCCATGACAAACAGATTCAACTGTTTTATATTTTCCTCAAAAAATTCCTCATGCAATGTATTGAGAGCTTTTTTTACATCTTCCTTAAGGATAACGGCAGATATGTTCCTTTCGGATGCACCTTGGGCTATGGCACGTATATTAACGTTGTTCTTACCTAAGGTACTGAACATTTTTCCGCTAAGTCCTTGGTGGCTTTTCATGTTGTCGCCCACCAAGGCAATGATGGCCAAATCTTTCTCCGCAATTACCGGTTTTATTTTTCCAAGGGAAATTTCAATGTCAAAGGCATCATTGATGACTTGTACTGCATGGTCTGCATCCTGATTGTCTATTCCTATGCAGATGGAATGTTCGGATGATGCCTGGGTAATCATTACAACACTGATACCTGCAGTTGAAAGCACTTCAAAAAAGCGTTTGGAGATACCTGTAATTCCTACCATGCCAGGTCCTTCAAGGGATACCAGGGCAATATTTTCCACATGGCTTATTCCCCGTACGGTTTTACCTTGTCCATTTTTATTCTTGGTAATCAAGGTACCTGCTGCCTTTGGATCGAAGGTATTTTTGATGACGATGGAAATTCCTTTGGTCAATACCGGTTGTATAGTGGGCGGATAAAGAACCTTTGCACCAAAATGCGACAACTCCATAGCTTCTTCATAAGAAATATGTGGAATGGCCATGGCCTGCTTTACTATTTTTGGGTTGGCGGTATACATGCCGCTTACATCTGTCCATATTTCCAGAACTTCCGCATTTATGGCATTTGCAACGATGGCAGCAGTATAGTCCGATCCTCCACGCCCTAGGGTGGTAGAATCTCCGTTTACGGACGAAGCAATAAAGCCTCCCATAATAATTACGGAATTATTGCATTTGTCCACGTATTCGGTAATATTGTTGTTCGTCAGATCAAAGTTAACGGCCGCTTTTCCAAAATTGGAATTTGTCTTTATTAGTTGTCTGCTATCTGCATGTACGGTATCTATTCCTTCAACAATAAAATATTCGCTTATGATATAGGAAGACAGCAACTCCCCATAACTCACAATTTTATCCGATAGTTTTGGTGTAATCTCACCAATTAAATAAGCCCCTTCCAAAAGCGTTTCCAAGGTATTTAGCTCACTCTTTACCTTGCTAAGTACCTTACTCTGGGATTGTATTGGGATTAGTTCCTTGATGGTCAAGAGGTGTCTGTCCTCTATTTCCTTTAGTGTTGTTTTATAGGTTTGATCCTGTGTAGAAGCTAAAGCGGCTGTTTTTAAAAGAAGATCCGTTATTCCTCCAAGAGCGGAAACCACTACTATGGTTTTGTTGGACCCTAGATCCGCGATAATATTTTTTACTAAGCTGATATTATTGGCGTTGGCCACCGAAGTGCCACCGAATTTTAGAACTTTCATGGTTCAATGGAATTAAGTAAGAAAAACTGAATTTTGATAAAATTGTGTAACGGACGTATATGTAGTAGCTTACCCCAATGGGGTAGTGATTCTGATAACGGTAATAGCAATGCAACCATCTATAAATGGTGTATTAAGTAATTTATTGTCCGTATTGTTAAATGTCATCATAAGAATAAAGAACCAAATGTAGTATTTTTGATTACCCAATCAAATGTTTTTGCGGATTTTTGCCAAATCATCAATTTTTACTAAAATATCTTATAGAATGAAGATTTTTAATGCCAAACAGATATACGAAGCTGATAAATTCACAATAGATAAGCAACAAATCACCAGTGAGCAGCTTATGGAAAGGGCTGCAATTCAGATTTTTAATTGGATGCATTCCCGAATGCAGGGTGCCCAGGCAAAAATTCTTTTGTTTTGCGGTATCGGCAACAATGGTGGGGATGGGCTGGTCCTTGCAAGGCATTTGAAGGATCACGATTACAATATCGAGGTTTTTGTTGTTAACTATAGCGAGCACAGGTCCAAGGATTTTTTAATAAACCTGGATAGACTAAAGGATAAAGGCGTCTGGCCCAATTTTCTAAATGAAGAATCGGAATTACCTGTTATTGGAAGAGATGATATTATTGTTGATGCTATTTTTGGGATAGGATTGAACAGGGTTCCTGATACTTGGGTGGTAAGGCTCATGCAGCACCTGAACAACTCCAATGCTTTTATTCTCTCAATAGATATGCCTTCCGGACTTTTTATGGAGGGCGGCCTCCCTAATACCGAAGCTGTAATAAAAGCAAATTACGTGCTTACTTTTCAAGTGCCTAAACTTGTTTTTTTCCTTCCGGAAACAGGTAAATATATGGATCATTGGGAGATTCTTGATATTGGTTTGGACCAGGAGTTTTTGTTTAAGTTACAGTCGAAATATGAGTTGATAGGTAAGAACGAAGTACTGACCATGTACCTTCCTAGAAAGAAATATTCCTATAAGGGCAGTTATGGCCATTCTTTGATTGTTGGCGGAAGTTACGGTAAGATCGGGGCAGTGGTTTTGGCAGCAAAAGGAAGTATGTTGGCCGGAAGCGGATTGGTTACCGCTTATGTGCCAAAATGTGGGTATTTGCCATTGCAAACGGCATTGCCCGAGGCCATGGTAATTACGGATAATGAAGAATTGGAAATATCAAAAATTGATTTCAGTATGCTCCCTACTGTTATCGGTATTGGGGTTGGCATTGGAACCACGGCAACTACGGTTAAGGCCTTTTCTGAATTTCTGAAGGGGAATAAACTGCCTTTGGTGATAGATGCTGACGGATTAAACATTCTTTCCAAGAATCAGGACTTATTAAAAGAAATGCCTCCCCAAACCGTTTTAACCCCGCATCCCAAGGAGTTGGAACGTATAATTGGGAACTGGGCAGATGATTTTGACAAGTTGAAAAAAGCAAAAGAGTTCTCTGAAAAATACGATTGTATTTTAGTGATAAAAGGGGCAAACACCGTTACTATATATAAGGATATGGGTTATGTAAATACCACTGGAAATCCAGGTATGGCCACAGGTGGAAGCGGTGATGTTCTAACAGGGGTAATCACGGGCTTGATTGCTCAGGGTTATTCTCCATTAAATGCTGCCATATTTGGGGTATACATCCATGGGAAAGCCGCGGATATAGCGGTGGAAAAATGTGGTTTTCAAGCCTTGATTGCCAGTGGCATATTGGATAATATTGGCCAGGCCTATTTGGATCTTTTTCAGACATCGGAGCCGGACGCGTCTGCCGGTGAAAGAGAATAACGGTGTGTCATTGCCAAGTACTATAATGACATACCGTTATTCTGCGTTGGATGTTCTTACGCGTCTTCTAACCCACATCAGGGCATTGTCCTGATCAATAAAGAATTTCATGGGTTTCTTATAAAACAGTCTCTCTATATTAAAGTTGTGCATGTCTATTTCCTTAATTGAAACTACTGCAAATGCCTTAATATTCTCTATTTCCCTAATTTGATTGTAAACCATTGGATCAATGGCATAGGAATTCTTTCTTAAACTTATATAGCCAAAGTTTTTATTTCTGAAATGTATTTCCATAATGCCTATAATTTGAAATACTCTTTCTTTGGTTATGGTGCTTCCTTCGTCAAAAATAGAAACCATGTAATCGTCAAATACCTGTACTTTTCCAATGTCCAGTTGATATTCTCGTACGATAATAGTCTTCTTGGGTCGTCCGACTTTCATTCTCCGTATTTTATATAGTGTGTCTGCAGCGAATGTAGAATTAAGTACAACTATTATGAAAATTATTAGATTAAAGACACTTTAATCGTTTATGTGGAGTAGAAATGGGGTCTCTGTGTTTTATTTCTTACAAAGCTTGGGGAATAAATAAAAAAAGGAGTAGCATTTTGCTACTCCTTTTTTGTGTTGATTATAGATGTCCAATTTAGGTTTTGGACGACTTTTCTGCTTTTTTGATCTTAATGGTGAGCTCTTCCTTGGCCTCATCAAGATCCATATGAATAGTATCGCCTTCCTCCAATTTGGAATTTACGATTTCTTCGGCCAGCGCATCTTCAATATATTTTTGAATAGCTCTCTTTAGTGGCCTAGCGCCGTATTGTTTGTCAAAGCCTTTTTCGGCAATATAATCCTTGGCCTTATCGGTTAACTGCAAATCATACCCAATATCCTTGATCCTGAGGTATAATTTCTTCAACTCAATATCGATAATCCTGTGGATATCCTCTCGTTCCAGGGCGTTAAATACAACTACGTCGTCTATTCTGTTCAAGAATTCCGGTGCAAAGGCTTTCTTCAAGGCGTTTTCGATGACACTTTTTTGATGTGTGTCCGCTTGGGCCTTTTTTGCGGAAGTTCCAAAACCAACCCCTTGGCCAAAATCCTTTAGCTGTCTTGCTCCAATGTTGGAGGTCATTATGATGATCGTATTTCTAAAATCGATCTTTCTACCAAGACTATCCGTTAAATAACCATCATCCAGCACTTGTAGAAGCATGTTGAATACATCTGGGTGTGCTTTTTCAATTTCATCCAATAGAATAACGGAATAGGGCTTACGGCGAACCTTTTCGGTTAACTGTCCACCTTCTTCATACCCAACATATCCCGGAGGTGCACCTACAAGTCTTGATATGGCAAATTTCTCCATATATTCACTCATGTCCACTCTGATCAAGGCGTCCTCGGAATCGAATAACTCCTTGGCCAGTATTTTGGCAAGTTGTGTTTTACCTACCCCTGTTTGCCCTAAAAAGATAAAGGAACCAATAGGTTTGTTGGGGTCTTTAAGACCTGCCCGGTTACGTTGGATCGCTTTGGCAACCTTGGCAACGGCTTCGTCCTGACCAATTACATTGCTCTTGATAAGTTTTGGCAATTCGGCCAATTTATTGCTTTCTGTTTGTGCAATCCTGTTTACGGGAATACCGCTCATCATGGAAACCACGTCAGCAACATTGTCCTCGGTAACGGTTTCTTTGTGGAGCTTACTGTCTTCCTCCCATCGTTCTTGGGCAATGGCCAAATCTTTTTCGATGCGTTTTTCATCATCCCTTAGTTTGGCGGCTTCCTCGTATTTCTGTTTTTTTACAACCGTATTTTTTAGTTCACGAACGTCTTCCAACTGTTTTTCCAGTTCCAAAATTTGTTTGGGTACATCCATGTTAACAATATGCACACGGGAACCTGCCTCGTCCAGGGCATCAATGGCCTTGTCCGGTAGATATCTATCCGTCATGTACCTATTGGTAAGTTTTACACAGGCAAGTATGGCCTCATCGGTGTAAATTACGTTGTGGTGATCTTCGTACTTACCTTTGATATTCTTTAGAATCTCAATGGTCTCGGTTACGGAAGTAGGCTCTACAATTACTTTTTGAAAACGCCTTTCCAGAGCACCATCTTTTTCTATGTATTGTCTGTACTCGTCCAAGGTAGTTGCTCCAATACATTGAATTTCACCTCTGGCAAGGGCCGGTTTAAACATATTGGAAGCATCCAAACTGCCTGTGGCGCCACCGGCACCAACAATAGTATGGATCTCATCGATGAACAGGATTACATCATCATTTTTTTCCAGTTCGTTCATGACCGCCTTCATTCGCTCTTCAAATTGGCCGCGGTATTTGGTACCGGCGACTAGAGAAGCCAAATCCAGGGTCACTACCCTTTTATTGTAAAGGATTCTGGAAACTTTTTTGTTGATTATCCTAAGGGCAAGTCCTTCGGCAATGGCACTTTTACCAACACCAGGCTCTCCTATTAGCAGAGGATTGTTCTTTTTTCTTCTGCTTAAAATTTGGGAAACCCTTTCAATTTCCTTTTCACGGCCCACAACGGGGTCCAATTTGTTCTCCTCTGCCATTTTGGTCAGGTCGCGACCAAAATTGTCCAATACAGGGGTTTTAGATTTTTTGCTACCTTTTTGCCCACTACCGGAAGTGCCAAAAGTGCCTTCTTTTTCTTCATTGGGCTCATCGGAATCGCTAGGAAAGGATTCCGAGGTAGGAGAATCTATATAATCGTCATCACTTGTTATCATTGATTTAAACTGGTCTTTTACTCCATCATAGTCCACTTTTAGCTTATGCAGTAATTTTGTGGTAGGGTCGTTTTCATTACGCAAAATACATAGTAATAAATGAGCCGTATTGATAGATGAGCTTTGAAATAATTTAGCTTCTAAAAATGTTGTTTTCAGTGCACGCTCCGCCTGTCTGGTCAGATGCAGGTTCTTTTTGTCCTTTTGTGCAGCGCCAGCATTCGGATTGGCGGGACTTAATATCTCCACTTTTCTTCTCAAGTGATCCAAGTCCACGTCCAATGCGTCTAAAATGCTTATTGCTTTTCCATTACCGTCTCGCAGTAATCCCAGCATTAAATGCTCGGTTCCAATGAAGTCGTGGCCTAATCTTAAGGCCTCTTCCTTACTGTAAGCAATAACATCTTTTACTCTAGGGGAAAAATTGTCGTCCATAAAATATCCTTTCAACTTTAAAAATAGTAAATCTATATCAATCTATGGCAAATACTATACCTAATATTCGTTAAACGTGTTCGATTTGCCGAAATAAGCCATTATTTGCGAAAAAATTAACAATCAAATCGTTATCCGTAGCTCATATTTGAAGTGTTAATAAATTCTTCACAAAAGTATGTCTTAAGTACTTGTATAGTATCGATTTTACGTATATTGTCCTGCTTTTTTAACTAAAAATAAATAGAAGATTTTAAATGGCAGAAGGAGAAAAATTAATTCCGATTAACATTGAAGATGAAATGAAATCTGCCTACATTGATTATTCAATGTCGGTCATTGTGTCACGTGCCCTGCCAGATGTTAGGGATGGTTTAAAGCCAGTGCATAGAAGGGTTTTGTTCGGAATGCATGAGTTAGGTGTTAGATCTAATAGTGCCCATAAGAAATCCGCGCGTATAGTCGGGGAAGTATTAGGTAAGTATCATCCACACGGAGATACTTCTGTTTATGATTCCATGGTCCGTATGGCCCAGGAATGGAGTTTAAGGTATATGCTGGTCGATGGCCAGGGAAACTTTGGTTCCGTTGATGGTGACAGTCCTGCAGCGATGCGTTATACGGAGGCCCGTATGCGTAAAATTGCAGATGATATGTTGGCCGATATAGATAAGGATACTGTAGATCATCAGCTCAATTTTGATGATTCCTTGCAGGAGCCAACCGTACTGCCTACCAGGATACCTAATTTATTGATCAATGGGGCTTCCGGTATTGCGGTAGGTATGGCAACGAATATGCCGCCACATAACCTTTCTGAAGTAGTGGACGGTACCGTAGCCTATATTGACAATAACGATATTGAAATCGATGAGCTTATTACCCATATCAAGGCTCCTGATTTTCCAACAGGTGGTATAATCTATGGTTATGACGGGGTTAAGGAGGCTTTCCATACCGGACGTGGTCGTGTGGTAATGAGGGCAAAAGCCAGTTTTGAAGAGGTTCAGGGACGGGAGAGTATCGTTGTGACTGAAATTCCATATCAGATCAATAAGGCGGACATGATCAAGAAGACTGCCGATTTGATCAATGAGAAAAAGATAGATGGTATTTCTACCATTAGGGATGAGTCCGATAGGAACGGTATGCGTATCGTATATATCCTGAAAAGGGACGCTATTCCAAATATCGTCCTAAATACATTGTATAAATACACTTCGTTACAGTCTTCGTTTAGTGTCAATAATATAGCCTTGGTAAAAGGAAGGCCACAATTGTTGAACGTTAAGGAGATGATCCACTATTTTGTGGAGCACCGTCATGAAGTGGTTGTAAGGCGTACGGAGTTTGAGCTTAAGAAAGCCGAAGACAGGGCGCACATCCTAGAAGGACTTATAATAGCTTCGGATAATATAGACGAGGTAATTGCGATCATAAGAGCTTCTTCCAATGCAGATGAGGCAAGGGAAAAGCTTATGGAGCGCTTTAAACTTAGTGAAATTCAAGCCAAGGCCATTGTTGAAATGCGTTTACGCCAATTGACAGGTCTGGAGCAGGATAAATTAAGGTCGGAATACGAGGAAATAATCTTGACCATTGCCGATTTAAAGGATATCCTGGCCAAGAAAGAGCGAAGGATGCAGATCATTAAGGATGAGTTACTGGAGGTTAAGGACAAATACGGTGATAACCGGCGTTCCGAAATAAATTTTGCCGGTGGAGACCTAAGTATGGAGGATATGATTCCGGATGAGCAGGTGGTAATTACCATTTCCCATGCCGGTTATATCAAAAGAACACCACTTACCGAATATAAGACCCAAAACAGGGGAGGTGTGGGTCAAAAAGCATCTTCCACCAGAAATGAAGATTTCTTGGAACATCTATTCGTGGGTACCAACCACCAATATATGTTGTTCTTTACCCAGAAGGGTAAATGTTTCTGGATGCGTGTCTATGAAATTCCAGAGGGAACCAAAACTTCCAAAGGACGTGCTATCCAAAACTTGATCAATATTGAGAATGATGATATGGTGAAAGCCTTCATCTGTACCCAGGATCTAAAGGATGAGGAATATGTAAACAGCCATTATGTTATTATGGCCACTAAAAAGGGTATCGTTAAAAAGACCTCATTGGAGCAATACTCAAGACCAAGACAGAATGGTATCAATGCGATTAGTGTTCGTGAGGACGATGAACTTTTGGAAGCTAAACTTACCACTGGTTCAAGTCAGATATTCCTAGGTTTAAAATCTGGTAAGGCCATTAGGTTCGAAGAGGTGAAGACTAGACCAATGGGTAGAAATGCCTCCGGTGTTCGCGGCATTACTTTGGCGCATGATAAGGATGAGGTAATCGGTATGGTGGCCGTACATAATTTTGAAGAGGAAATATTGGTGGTCTCCGAGAATGGATATGGTAAACGTTCCAGTATTGAAGACTATAGAATTACCAATAGAGGAGGTAAAGGGGTGAAGACCATTTCCATTACCGACAAAACTGGTGGATTGGTAGCCATTAAAAATGTTTCGGACTCTGATGACTTAATGATAATCAATAAATCCGGTATTGCAATTAGGATGAGTGTTGAGGATTTAAGGGTAATGGGTAGGGCAACTCAGGGTGTTCGACTCATTAATATTAAAGGCAACGATTCTATTGCCGCAGTGGCCAAAGTGATGAAGGACGAGGATGAATTGGATGATATTAAAACCTTGGAGGTAGATGCCAAAGAAGAAGATGGCACGGCTCTTGATAATGATAGTGCGGAAACCAAAGAATAACATTTAAACACTAATAAGTAAATTTAATTTGAAATGAAAACAAATATTTTAATACTCTCGGCTATGTTCTTTTCGGTGGTCGGAATTGCTCAAAAGGATGAGATAAAAACGGCTGATAAGGCGTTAAAGTCGGGCGATGCCATGGCTGCTAAAACAGCATTGGACGGTGCGTCTTCACTAATTGCTAGTGCGGATGAAAAAATGCAGGCCCAATATTACTTTTTAAGGGGAAGTGCTTATGCCGAATTGGCTAAAAAAGGTACTGCCGGTGCTTTTGATGAAGCTATTTCTTCCTTTAAAAAAGTAAGTGAAGTAGAAGAGAAAAGTGGAAAGTCCAAATACGGACCGGATGCCAAGGAAAGACTTTCTGGTATGACTGCCGATCTTATCAACTCCGCTGTGGAAGATAACAACAACAAGAAATACGATGAAGCGGCCGATAAACTGTATATGGGTTATCAATTAAGTCCTCAGGATACTGTTTACCTTTATTACGCAGCCAGTAGTGCTGTAAATGGAGGGCATTATGAGAAAGCCCTTAAATTTTACAACGAGTTAAAGGATTTGGGTTATGATGGAGGCGGAATGGTCTACAAGGCCACCAATGTTTCTACCGGAGAGGTAGAGGAAATGGAGAAAACCCAAAGAGAGCTAATGGTTAAATCCGGAGCTTACAAAGATCCAGTAGACGAGAAGACACCTTCAAAAACTACAGAGATCGTTAAAAATATTGCTTTGATTTATACTCAATTGGGTCAGGATGATAAAGCCTTGGATGCCTATAAGGATGCTAGGGCAAAAGATCCAAAGGATGTGAACTTGATTCTGAACGAGGCCAATCTTTACTATAAGATGGGGGATAAGGAGAAATTCAAGGCTTTAATGGCAGAAGCTTCCGAGGTTGCTCCGGATAACCCCGATTTGTTCTACAATGTTGGTGTTATCAATATGGAACAAGGAAATATCGAAGATGCCAGAAAGGCTTATAAGAGAGCTATCGAAATTAACCCAGGCTATGTGAATGCGCAATTGAATCTTTCTACCACCTATGTTAATGAGGGTAATGGCTTGATAGATGAAATGAATTCGCTTGGGAATTCTAAAAAGGATATCGCAAGATATGATGAATTGAAGGAGAAAAAGGATAGTTTGTTCCGTGATGGGGCCATAATCTTGGAAGATGCCTTAAAACTGAACCCGGACAATCAAAGTATTCTTTCCCAATTAAAGAATATTTATGGTGCCTTAGGGGATAATGAAAACTTCTTGCGCCTTAAAAAGCTTAGTGGGGAGTAATACCATATTGCAACAAAATTCTAAAAGGGCTATCAAAATTGATAGCCCTTTTTTTATATGATTTTTTTGATTACCCTTAGTTTATGGGTGTAGGTATTTGTTTCGGTGTTGAAAATTCCAGTATGGTCTATCCGGTCTATTCTTACCTTGCCAAAGGAATGGATAACATAGTTGTTTTCCATGATTATCCCTACATGATCTATAATACCGTCATTATTGTCGAAAAAGGCCAGATCCCCGGGTTCACTTTCTTCAATAAAACTCAAAGCCTCACCTTGGGTAGATTGTTGTTGGGCTCCCCTGAGTAATCGATAACCATTTGTTTTGTAGGCCATTTGGGTAAATCCCGGACCGTCAATTCCAAAAGTGGTTTTTCCTCCCCATAGGTAAGGTGCGTTTAAATAGAGAAGGGCTTTGTTTAGGACTTGGTCTTTGTCTTGTTTTCCTATTGTAAATGAGCCGTCGAATTTGTGGTTTAAGGGGCAGTTTTGCGGTATGCTGGAACCTAAAACAATAGGGAGCAGTACGTTGTGTTCTGTTTCTATAAATGAAATTAGTTCGGAAGATACTTTTGTGGATTCCACACTTTCCATTTCCTTATATAGTTCTTCATCGATAAGGGTAAACTGCTGATTGCTGACCCAGCCTTCAAAATTATCAAAAGCATTGCGGATCTTGCTCCATTTTTTTCTTTGGTCCAATACCTTGAAATGTTCCCCGTACAAAAGCTGGGAAACCATTTCGCTGGTGTCGTCTGCAACGGAACGTATTGGGACAATACTAAGGTGGCAAATACCGTATTGCATGGGCTTGCTTTACAAGAACTTATTAATTTCTTTCTATAATTATTGCAGAAGCGCCACCGCCACCATTACATATGGCCGCTGCTCCTATTTTTGCTTTATTTTGATCCAGTACGTTGAGTAATGTAATAATGATTCTTGCTCCCGAACAACCCAAGGGGTGACCCAAAGAAACGGCACCGCCATTCACATTTACATTCTTATCGGTAAGGCCAAGGATTTTCATGTTGGCCAAGCCAACCACGGAAAAGGCTTCGTTAAATTCAAAATAATCCACATCTTCCATGTCTATGCCGGCTTTGGTCAGTGCTTTAGGAAGGGCTTTTGCCGGTGCCGTTGTGAACCATTTGGGTTCCTGGGCCGCATCTGCATAGCTTTTTATGGTGGCCAAAGGCTTCAACCCTAATTCTTTCGCTTTTTCACTGCTCATTAGTACCAAAGCCGCTGCACCATCATTAATAGTTGAAGCATTGGCTGCCGTTACCGTACCATCCTTGGAAAATGCGGGACGCAAACCTGGGATCTTGTCCAGTTTAACATTTTTAAATTCTTCATCTTCGGTTACCAGTATGGGTTCGCCTCTTCTTTGTGGAACTTCCACGGGTACAACTTCATTGGCAAATTTTCCACTTGCCCATGCATCTGCAGATCTCTGGTAGGATTGTATAGCAAATCGATCTTGGTCTTCCCTGCTAAATTTGTATTCAGTGGCGCAGGCGTCCGCACATGTACCCATAGCCTGTTGGTCATAAGCGTCCACAAGCCCATCTTTTTGCATGCCGTCGATCATTGTGGCAGGACCAAATTTTTGGCCACTCCTTAAATGAATATAATGGGGTATTAGGCTCATATTTTCCATACCCCCGGCAACAACGATATGGTTGTCTCCCAAGGCTATGGACTGGGCTGCCATCATTACCGATTTCATTCCCGAGGCACAGACCTTGTTGACTGTGGTACAGGGGACCGTATTGGGTATGCCGGCATAAATGGCTGCTTGTCTTGCTGGTGCCTGACCGGTTCCTGCCTGAACAACATTACCCATGAGAACCTCCTCCACTTTGGAAGGGTCCAATTTAATTTTACGCAATGCACCCTTAATGGCAATAGCGCCAAGTTCAGGTGCCGGAATGGTGGACAATGCTCCCATAAAACTTCCTATGGGTGTTCTAACTGCGGAAACGATCACAACATCTTTCATCAAGTTCATTTTTATTATCTGCGAATTTAATAAATTAATGCGCAATGAGATGTGCAACGGTAGAATATTCCATGTTATTTATGAATTTACAATTGCATTTTAGGCATAGGTAGAAGGCGAAATATAGCCTATGCTTATTGGTGAAAATTGATAAGTTGGTTTCAAATATGGTGTTATTTGGGTAAAGTATCATTTTAAGTTTATATTTTTCTATTTTTGACTATATAACTTTCCGTATGCGCACTTTTTTGGACAGCCTTTATAAAAACCATTCCCTGGTTTATAAGTATCTCTTATATTTCTCTGCTGTTTTTTTTATTGTATTCTTTTTTCCACGCGGCGGAAAGTTTAAGTACGAATACCAAAAAGGAAAGCCTTGGCAATACAATAATTTCTATGCTCCTTTTGATTTTTCCATAAATAAGGGCGAGGAGGAAATAACTAAGGAAAAGGCGAAAATAGAAAGCAATCATATAGACTACTATTATTATGATTCCAGTATTGTAGCGGAAGTGGACAGTACCATTAGGAAGGAGTTGGGCAATGTTTTCAATTCCTCCAGTCTTGACAAAAATGAACAGGAAAGGATTCAAAGGGTTGCCAACGACGTTTTGGAGGAGCTGTATACCAATGGTATTCTATCTAAAATTGAAAGGAGGAGCACTAAGAATAGTCTATACGTTGTCAAGAATAATGAAGCCACAAAATTAAATTTTGATGATGTCTATAGTTTATCGGAGGTAGAGGGTGTTATTAGGAAAAAACTGGCCCAAAACAACTTGTCGGTTTATGAGCCTTCCTTTCAGGAAGTGTTCTTCAATTTTATAAAGCCCAATGTTAGTTTTGATGCCGATTTGTCCAATAAGGAGCTGGAGTCCGAATATTCAAAGATTTCCTATACGTTGGGGAATGTAGACGAGGGCAAGCTCATCATTGCCAAAGGGGAGGTAGTGGAGCAGGATGATGTTAGGGTGTTGGATTCGTTGAAAAGTGAGTTTGAGTCGGAATTATGGGAAGAAAATAATCAATATTATATACTGTTCGGCTATACCGTGTTGGTCGCCATGGTGTTGATGATGTTTTTTCTATTTCTTAAAAAATATCGACCGGAAATCTTTAGGGACAATACAAAGGTAACCTTCATTATTGTCAATATTCTCATCATGGTATTTTTGACCACCATGGTAGTGAAATATGATGTTGAGTATGTTTTTGTGGTTCCTTTATGTATTCTACCCTTGGTACTCAAGACATTTTTTGATGCACGTTTGGGGCTCTTTGTGCATGTTCTTACCGTCCTAATATTAGGTTTTGTGGTGCCCAACAGTTTTGAATACATTTTTCTCCAAACTTTGGCAGGAATTGTTACCATCTTGTCCGTATCCGAACTATATAAAAGGGCTAATTTGTTTATTTCCGTAGGCCAGATAACCCTGATCTATATAATTGGTTATTTTGCTTTTCATATGATTCATGAGGGTAACCTGGAAGATGTACACTGGATGGCATTTGGGTATTTTTTCTTGAATGGTATGATTACGCTGTTTGTTCAGCCATTGATTTATATTCATGAAAAAATATTTGGGTTGGTATCCGATGTTTCCTTGTTGGAATTGTCCGATACCAATTCCAAATTATTAAAGGAGTTGTCCAATAAGGCTCCGGGGACTTTTCATCATTCCCTTCAGGTAGCTAATTTGGCGGAAGCGGCAGCGAACGAAATAGGGGCTAATGCCATGCTGGTTAGGGTAGGGGCGCTGTACCATGATATTGGGAAAATGAACAATCCTACCTATTTCACGGAAAACCAGGTAACCAATGTAAACCCACACGATGACCTTGAGCCCATAGATGCCGCGGCAATAATTATTAACCATGTCATTGAAGGTATAGAAATAGCAAGGAAGAATAAGGTACCGGATCGTGTAATAGATTTTATTCGTACCCATCATGGAACTTCATTGGTCTTTTATTTTTACAAAAAACAGGAGGCCTTGGAAGGGGAGGTAAATGAAGAAGATTTTAGATATCCCGGACCGATTCCTTTTTCGAAGGAAACCGCTATTTTAATGATGGCCGATTCTGTGGAAGCAGCTTCCAAGAGTCTAAAGAATCCTACTTTTTTGATAATCGATGAATTCGTGGAAAGGATCATTGAAGGCCAAATCAAGGCCGGCCAGTTTTTAAATGCCAATATTACCTTCAAGGAAATAGAAGCTGTTAAGAAGATTTTAAAACAGAAATTGGTGAATATTTATCATTTACGGGTAGAATATCCAGAGTAGTTGGTTTTTTGGAATAGTTTGAAGCTTAATTAGATAAGTAGAATAAATGGCCAATTAGGAAGAACGTGTAAAAAAAAATTGAAAAATTGTTGCGTTCTTATGAATGAAAAAGTACATTTGCAACCGCATTTTTAATGCGTGAGCTTTAAAATTATTGGAGAGGTGCCGGAGTGGTAACGGAGCAGATTGCTAATCTGTCGACGGGTAACTGTCGCCAGGGTTCGAGTCCCTGTCTCTCCGCTTTTTTTTAGAGTGGTATTATTGAGGTGGTTTTAACCATTCTCGGGGTGTAGCGTAGCCCGGTTATCGCGCCGCGTTTGGGACGCGGAGGTCGCAGGTTCGAATCCTGCCACCCCGACCAAGAAAATCCGATCATGTAAATGATCGGATTTTTTGTTTTTAACGGTATAGTGCCAAGGGCACTTAAACCGAGAAAAACAAAAAAGACGTACAGGCGCCAGCCTGTCTCGGAATATCTTGAGCACCGCCCCCCAAACAGGATCACCGAACGCAGTGAGGTAATCTTGCATTGGGATTCTAATTTTTCCTTTTGCCACTGGGCACTTAAACCGAGAAAAACAAAAAAGACGTACAGCCACTGGGCTGCATCGGATTATCTTGAGTACTGCCCACCTAACAGGTTCACCGAGCACAGCGAGGTAATCCTGCAAGCAACTGGACGTATAGCTGTAATTCTTTTTGGTGAGATGGATATGAAATGTTGAAAAACCTATATGGTACGTTTTATTGTAGCATTTTACGATAGTAACAGTAAAACCACTTATATTCGCAGCTCGAAGATGAAATTCATAAGGACACATATCAACTTAAAATTGTTTTGGTTTTTGATGGCACTGCACATCTTGAACCTTAGTGTGGATGTGCAAGATCCTCAACCTGAAGGTGTTCCTGAAGATTTGAGTTACAACGATATGGAAAGTGTCGTAGAGATTATATTGGAACAAGTCTTGGGTATTGAAAATGCCATTCCTGAATATGAAGAAGATGATTCTGGTCACAATGTAATAGTCAAGAGCAATTTTCAACCTATATTTTATCAACAGCAACTAGCAATGGATTTTATGTTGGATAATGGCGATATTGCTATTAAGCACAACATGTTTTTATATTTCGACAATTATTCTGAACAATTTCATCCCGAAATAGTTCCTCCTCCGCCCAAGGCATAATTCTTCATTTTTATTGGTAAACTTAGGACTGATTCCTTAGGTGAATACTGTGTTTTACAGTTCTCGCCCTTAAGGTGATTACCGTTTGCCTATTCCTACATTTAGGAAAAACTTCCTGATTACATTTTATTTATTCCATAAAATCTATTAACAATGAAGAATTTTATATTGTTTTTGGGTATGGCTGCTATTGTAATATTGGCATCCTGCTCATCAAAAAACAAAGAAACCAGTAAAGAGCAAACGTTTTTAACAATAATGCCTTTAGTAAAGGATACTGTTTATACGCACGAACATATTGCGGAAATTAATGCCTTTCAAAATGTGGCACTACGCTCACGCGTTGGCGGGATTATCGAATCCCTACAGGTAGACGAAGGGCATACGGTGAATAAAGGACAAATACTTTTTACTATTAACAACAGGCAATTTTTGCAAGACTTGCAAAGGGCAAAAGCGATCGTAAAAAAGGTGCAATCAGAGCTCAATGCTTCAGAAATAGAGTTGAAAGGCTCTGCGAAGTTATTGGAAAAGGATTACATTTCGCAGCCGGAATATGACCTTGCAGTTGCTAAAGTTGATGCCCTAAAAGCTGAATTGGAAGAAACACAATCAGAGGAGGCACAAGCACAGCTCAACTTCTCTTTTACTCAGATAAAAGCTCCCTTTGATGGCATTATTAACCGCATTCCCAACAGAGAGGGCAGTGTTTTGGATGAAGGTACTTTGCTGACAACAATATCCAATAACAAGAATGTCTTTGCTTATTTCAATGTTTCAGAAATTGATTATTTGAAATACATAATGTCTAAAGACAATGGGGAAACTAAAGAAGTTTCTTTGATATTAGCTGACGGAACTCCATATCCTTATACAGGAATCATCGAAACTATCGAAAGTGAATTTAACAAAAATACGGGAACCATTGCATTTAGAGCTATATTTCCAAATCCAGATAATATCCTAAAACACGGTGCGACAGGAAAAGTACAAATAAACAGCAGCCTTAAGAATGCACTACTTATTCCACAGAAAGCTACTTTCAACCGTCAGGATGAACTTTGCGTTTTTGTGGTAGATGATACGAATACAATTCAAGTTCGAAAAATTACTCCCTCGCTTCGGTTACCAAATCTTTTTGCCATTAAAAAGGGCTTGTCTCCCAAAGACAAAATCCTTTTTGAAGGCATCCAGCACGTCAAAGAAGGAGACAAGGTAATTCCAGAAGTGGTTTCATTTTCAAACATAGTAACTAACCTATAAAATTTAAAACTATGAAAATGAATATCATAAATCGCCCCATACTGGCGATAGTCATCTCATTGATTATACTTTTTCTGGGCATACTATCGCTTTTCCAATTACCTATGGCACTATATCCCTCGGTGGCTCCGCCAGAAGTAAACGTTGAAGTAGAATACCAAGGTGCCAATGCCGAAACCGTAGCAAAGTCTGCCATAGAACCACTGGAACGAGCCATTAACGGTGTGCCCAATATGAAATATATGAGCAGTAATATTGGTAGTGACGGTGTAGGTATCGTTCAAATAATTTTTGAAACTGGAACCGACATCAATGATGCGGCCGTAAATGTTCAAAACCGAATAACGGACGTAATGGGGGAACTTCCGCCAGAAGTCATAGAACGAGGTGTTTTGATCGGGAAAGAAACCAATGCCATTTTAATGTACATCAACATATTTAGTGAGGACACTGAAATGACGGAAAAATTCATCCATAATTTTGCCGATTTAAATATTCTAACAGAATTAAAACGAGTTAAAGGCGTTGGTTTTGCCAATATTTTGGGAGCAAAGGAATACGCTATGCGTATTTGGGTAAAACCTGATAGAATGCTGGCCTATAACATTACTACAGACGACATATTGGATGCCTTGGAGGAGCAAAATTTAGAAGCATCTCCTGGTAAAATTGGTGAGAATTCCGATAAATCAGAAGATTCTGACCTTCAGTATATCTTACGTTACTCAGGGAGATTCAACTCTGAAGAACAATATGAGAACATTCCGATAAAATCAACCGAAGAAGGTGAAATTTTACGAATGAAAGATGTTGCGGACATAGAGTTCGGTACAGAATATTTTGATGTTGAAGCCAAATTCAATGGCAAACCAGCGGCCTCGATTATTCTTAAACAATTACCGGGAACCAATGCTAGGGAAGTTATAGACGATGTCAAAAAACGTATGGAAGAACTAAAGGAAACCATGTTTCTTGAAAAGATGGACTATGAAGTAAGTTACGACATATCCCGATTTATGGATGCTTCGATACATGAAGTTATTAAAACCTTCATTGAAGCCTTGCTTCTTGTTACCCTAGTCGTTTTTCTTTTTCTACAAAATTGGAGAGCAACTTTAATTCCTATTCTTGCCGTACCCGTTTCCATTGTCGGTACTTTTTTCTTTATGCAATTTTTCGGTTTTTCCCTTAACCTGATTACGCTCTTTGCTTTGGTTATGGTAATTGGTATTGTGGTGGATGATTCAATTGTAGTAGTAGAAGCCGTGCACGCCAAAATGGAACGCTATAAGGTGAGTGCCAAGGATGCTACTAAATCTGCTATGAAAGAAATTAGCGGGGCTATTATATCTATAACTTTGGTAATGTCGGCCGTATTTGTTCCCGTAGCTTTTATGAGTGGGCCTACAGGTGTTTTCTTCCGTCAGTTTTCGCTGACTATGGCCATTGCGATTGTGTTATCCGGTATTGTAGCACTTACATTGGCTCCTGCCCTGTGCTCTCTATTGTTGAAACATCCGAGCGCAGAAAAGAAAACACTTTTTAGTAATTTCTTTTTAAAATTCAACCACTTATATGAAAGTTTGGAAGTTAAATACAAAAACCTTCTGAATAGAATTATCAATAGGAAAGTAATGACTTGGGGTATTTTGGTGGCCTTTGTTATAGGCACGGGTATTTTTGGAAACATTCTTCGAACTGGGTTTATTCCGAATGAAGACCAAGGAATGTTTTATGTAAATATTTTAACACCCCCCGGTTCTACCTTGGAACGCACAAAAAAGGTGGTTAACGAATTTGCTGCAGAAGTCGAAAACATTGAAGAAATAGAGAGTATTTCTTCTTTGGCCGGTGTCAACATACTCTCTGATGGTACAGGTGCAACTTATGGCAGTTTCCTCATCAACTTAAAAGAATGGAGTGAACGCAATGCTACGGTTACGGTGATAATAGCCCATCTTAAAGAAAAAACAGCCCACATTAAAGACGCTGAGATAGAGTTTTTTCCACCTCCTCCTGTCCCAGGATATGGAAATGCTAGTGGTTTTGAGGTAAAACTGCTTGATAAAGCAGGTAGAAACGACCTGAAAGCTATGAAAACTGTTACACAACAGTTTATTGAAGACCTGAACAATCGACCTGAAATAGGCAATAGTTTTACTATTTTCAATGCAAACATACCTCATTACGACTTAAATGTTGATTATGATAAAGCCGCCCAAAAAGGAGTTACGGTCAACAATGCTATGAGTACGCTTTCGACTCTTGTAGGAAGTGAATACGCTTCTAACTTTGTTAAATTTGGTAAGACCTACAAGGTAATGGTCCAAGCTCTACCGGAATATCGGGCAAACCCTGAAGACATTTTAAATTTCAGAGTCAAGAATGATAGAGATGAAATGGTACCGCTTTCAAATTTTATAACACTTGAAAAATCCTTTGGTGTAGATCAAATAAATCGTCACAATATGTATTTTGCGGCTGCGCTAAATGGCGAGGAAGCTCCTGGATATAGTAGTGGTGATGCTTTAAAGGCCATACAAGAGGTTGCCGATGAAAAATTGCCAAGAGGTTATGATATTGCTTGGTCAGGAATTTCTTATGACGAGGCCAATGCAGGAAACCAAGGCCTTGTAATTTTCTTTATCTGTTTGTTCTTTATATACCTGATTTTGTCAGGACAATATGAAAGTTTTTTGCTTCCATTACCTGTAATTCTATCGCTACCAACGGGAATTTTCGGAGCATTTTTTATGCTCACCATATTAGGGTTGGAAAACAATATCTATGCTCAAATCGCCATGGTTATGCTCATAGGTCTATTGGGTAAAAACGCCATTTTAATTGTGGAGTTTGCAGCTCAAAAACACAGTGAAGGATCAACAGCACTACAGGCCGCCATTGAAGGTGCTAAACTGCGGTTACGCCCTATTTTAATGACATCACTTGCTTTCATGGCTGGGTTACTGCCTTTGGTACTGGCCTCTGGAGCAGGAGCCATTGGTAATAGAACCATTGGAACAGCTGCTTTTGGAGGTATGTTGTTCGGTACCGTTTTCGGAGTAATCGTCATACCGGGGCTGTTTTTCGTTTTTGCCAAAATATCCGAAAAATTCAACGGAAACAGAAAGGATGGAAATCCTATTAAGGAAACATTATAAAAATAAAAAAATGAAACTATTTAAAATAATATATTTTGGGTTACTACTGATAGTTTGCAGTTGTAAAACTCTTAACACTAACTTGTCCATTCCGGAGAGGGAAGCGCCAACAAGTTTCAGTAAAACTTCAACCGATACTACCAGTATTGCAAAAATAAACTGGAAAGATTACTTTGCCGACGAACATTTGATCAGTTTGATCGACACGGCATTGGTAAATAATTATGATTTACAAATGGCCTTACAGCGCATCGAAATTGCACGTTCAGGGGTTCGGTTTTCTAGCGGTGAATTATTTCCGAAAATTGACGGAAACATTGCTGCCGGCTCCACCAAATATGCCAAATACACCGAAAGCTTTGCAGGTAACTCCACCACCGAGTTTGAAGGCAAAGGTATTCCCAATCCTGTTGAAGATTATTTTTTAGGACTTACAGCCACTTGGGAAGTTGATATTTGGGGGAAATTGAGAAACAGCCGTAAAGCGGCCATATCCAATTATTTGGCAAGTATTGAGGGAAATCGTTTTGTCATGTCGAACCTAATAGCAGCTACAGCCATTGCTTACTATGACCTACTCGCCTTGGACAATGAATTGGAAACCCTTGAGCAAACCATAAAAATGCAACATGAAGCTTTGGAAGTGGTACAATTGCAAAAAGAAGTGGGCAAAGCCAATGAATTGGCCGTTCAACAATTTCAAGCCCAACTGCTCAATACCCAGGCCCTTAAAAAGAATACTCTTCAGCAAATAGTGGAAACGGAAAATAGAGTAAACTTTTTATTGGGAAGGTATCCACAACCCATTGAAAGAACAAAAGAAAAATTATTTCGGGAAGTACCCCAACAAATTGCATTTGGAGTGCCATCACAATTGCTATTAAACCGCCCTGATATTCGCGAGGCAGAATTTCAAGTGCAGGCCAGCAAGTTTGATTTGAAAGCTGCTAAAGCTGCCTTTTTTCCAAGCTTTAATATTGGTGCTGCAATTGGTTTTCAGGCGTTTAACCTAAAGTATATATTTCAATCCCGGGCATCTATTGGTTATGCAGCCTCCGGCGGATTGATTGCTCCCTTGGTGAATAGAAATGCCTTAAAAGCAGAATTCAATAGGGCAAAAGCTAACCAATTGACAGTAATGTACAATTATCAAAAAACGATTTTGAACGGCTATGTAGAAGTAGCCAACGAACTTTCGAACATTCAGCAATTAAGGGACATTATTTCTCTTAAAAGCCAAGAAAACGAAGTACTTGAAAATGCTATTGTGGCCTCAAAAGAATTTTACCGAATGGCAAAAGCCAATTACTTAGAAGTTTTAATGGCTCAACAAAACTCATTACAAACCAAATTGGAATTGATCGATGTGAATAAGCAACAACAAATCGCAACTGTAAATATTTACAAAGTATTGGGGGGAGGTTGGTAAAATACCCAAAAATAAAGGCGTACACTTAGTAAGTCTATCCGAATCCGGATAAATTATGACTTAGTAATGTGTATGCCTTTTCTAAAGCAATGACTTGTTCATATCGAGAATATATCTTTGGCAATGTATTTACAGCAGGTATGAGCGGTTGCTTTGCCGGTAGAATAATTATTGCTCCTTATCTATCTCGATCAAAGAAAGATAATAAGAGGTGAAAGTGCAATAATGAAGACTCCTATAAGAAATGATTAATCTGTACCTGAAGTTCTTGTAACAGGATTGAAAGAAAATTATTTTATTTAAGGGAGTAGGTGTTTTTCTAGGTATGGCTATGAAAGGGTATTACTATTTATACGGTTCAAAAACTTTACTGGCTACCTGAAAATATAAAAAGCTTACGGGTGTTAATTGTTTAAATTGGAATTGTAGTATCCTAATGGCAATAACCGTTTAGAATTCCGTTTAGTTTTTACTGTTAATAGATCATATATACGCATAGGTATGTATTTTCAGGAAAACTATTTCTTGTTCAAAATAGCAGGTGTTAGTTAACTATATGTTGCAATTTTAGTCCCCAAGTTAGAAAGTAGTGGGCTCATTTCAATTGATAAATAGCTGACTTTGCTATTTAATATTAATTCTTTAAATTAAATTCATTCAAACTAAGCATGAATTGAACTTTAAAGAATCACATATTCTAATACTTAATAATGTCGCAAGGTTTATTGATTTAACCGAGCTTGAAAAACAGAAGTATATTTCTTTGCTTGCAGAAGTAAAAGTGAAAAAGAAAGCATATTTAATGCAAGCAGGTGAAATTGCTCAATATGAGTATTTTATAGCTAAAGGCTGCTTAAAAGTATATACTTTGGATGAAGATGGTGCACCTCACATATCCATGTTTGCAATAGAGGATTATTGGACTGGTGATATGGCAAGTTTTATGACCAAGGAACCAACTCGTTATTTTATTAAGGCTACTGAAGATTCGGAATTATTAGGTATCTCTAGGGCCAATTATGATTTGCTTTTTCAAGAAATACCAAAATTCGAAAGGTTTTATCGCAAATTATATCAAAGGTCGCTCATAAGTTACATAAGGCGTTCCAATCATGGCATATCCTTAGACGCTGTGGAAAGATATATTGCCTTCAAAAAGAAATACCCAAAAATTGTCAATAGAATTACCCAAAGAGACTTAGCGGCTTATATTGGCATTACGCCAGAATTTATGAGCAAAATTATTTCGAAGGTCAACAGAATGTAAAAGTCTTAAACTAGTTCATTTTTTTTCATGTGTTCCTATCGGAATTTTGAAGCATGAAAAAAATAATAATCATTACATCTTTTTTAACAATTGGATTTGCAAACTATTTGCAAGCGCAATTTACCCAAGTGGAACTGTTTTCTGGTTTTGATAAAACAGATTTTACATTATACTCAAGTTATACTCTTAACAAGAGCAAGACTTTAAGCATCAATAACTTGGCCTTCTTTCAAAAATTCAAAGATACAGATAGCCAAGTCTTTGATGAAGCAGGTGTACAACCAGCGTTATTCTGGAATCTTAATAAGCATATTGCTATTGGTCCATCTTTATATTACAACAGTGTTGCTGGGTATTCTGAACGCTTTTCAGCAAAATTCACTCTAAAAAATTCACGAGTATTATTTGTAATTATTCCTACTGTTGCCCATACTGAGCAAACGGGCGCTAGCTATGCTGAAGCCTTTGCTCAGTTTCAGTTTAACACAGCAATAAATGAAAAAGTTTCTCTTTGGTTAAACGGACAGTTCTTAACTATATGGGATGCATTCGAGAAGCAATCAAGAAGTTTTCAGCAACTACGTGCAGGTGTGTCATACAACGGACATCAGTTTGGCGTTGGTGTAGACTTTGACCAGTACGGGCAGAAACCTATAGAAAAATCATCTTTCGGCTTGTATATCCGAAAAACTTTATAGACAACTTTAAATCTTAAACATTATGAAACATTTAGTACAAAAACTTTTAAGAACGCATCCAAGTATTGGATTTAGCATTGCACGATTAACCCTTGGTTTGGTGATATTTCCGCATGGCGCACAAAAATTATTAGGACTCTTTGGTGGGTATGGTTATGCAGCAACTATGGAATCATTTACAAGTCAAATGGGATTGCCGAGTATTGTACCCTTTTCCGTAATAATGATTGAATTTTTCGGCTCTATTTGCTTAATTCTAGGACTCTTCAGTAGGTTTTGGGCACTATCGCTTACGGGAATGTTTGTGGGTATCATTTTTACTACCCAGTTAGAACATGGCTTTTTTATGAATTGGTTTGGAAATCAAACGGGTGAAGGTTATGAATATTCACTTCTTGTTATCGGCCTAGCATTAACCACAATAGTTAATGGTAGTGGAAAATGGTCAATAGATCAACTAATCTCTAAAAAACAGTAATCATGAAAAAAATAATCACAATAGCAGGGAGCAATAGTCAAAAATCTATCAATGCAAGTTTAATAACCTATACCAATAATTTATTGGAAAATGTTGA
Organism: Arenibacter palladensis; assembly: GCF_900129275.1. Lineage (GTDB taxonomy): Bacteria > Bacteroidota > Bacteroidia > Flavobacteriales > Flavobacteriaceae > Arenibacter > Arenibacter palladensis. Next base: position 306,300 of record NZ_FQUX01000004.1, read on the forward strand.
TATTGTTTCTATCGACTTAAACGATTATGTTTTACCAATTTATGGTGCTGATTTTGAAGCTGAAAATGGTATTCCCACTGCAGTTAAAAGACTAGACGAGTTATTCAATACTGCGGATGGATTTATAGTATCTCTTGCCGAACATAATGGGTCTTATGCAGCTGTATTCAAAAATACTATAGACTGGTTATCCCGTGTAAACACTAAAATATGGAGAGAGAAGCCTATGCTGTTAATGGCAACCTCGCCAGGTGGTAGAGGCGGAGCTACTGTATTACAATCAGCTAGTGCCTACTTCCCGTTTATGGGAGCCAACATCACGGATACTTTTTCATTGCCCTCATTCCATAATAATTTCAAAAACGGAGAAATTAATGATGAGTATTTGAAAGAGGACATTCATTCCAAGGTAAATAAATTTCAAATAATAATTAATTAAATACAATTATGCCACATTTTATAATAGACTGTTCAAAACAAATTGTAGAAAAGAAGTTGCCAGAAAATATCATGCAAAAAGTATATGATGCCGCAGAATCGATCAAATTATTTCAGCTAGAAGAAATAAAAGTACGTATTAGTCCCTTTCAATATTACAATACAGGAAACACAAACGACGACTTCATCCATGTTTTTGCCAATATAATGGAAGAAATTCGGTACAAAAAGCTAATCTGTCTAAACAAATTATAGCAGAGCTAAAAGAAATGTTTCCAAAAGTTCCCAGTATTTCCATAAACATTGGAGATTTTGATAAAGCTGCGTATTGTAACAGGGAAATGTATTAAATCCTAATTCAGTATTAATGAAAAAATAATATTCTTAGCTATTGTTTTACTTCTATGCAATGAGAACATATTGGCCTATGTCAGTACCATAGGAAATCTTCCAGGAATTAAAAAAAATGTTATTATGGAAGTGTTGCCAAGAAGCAGCGTTGTATAGCAAGCAAATTGCAATCTGCAAGTGCCTAAGTCTTGTTTGCAGGAGCCAGCATCTTTTAAATACTTTTTAGAAAATTTTTATTCTATCGGCGCTCTTTCATAAGAGGTTGCGATTTAATTGTAATTTAACTTGAAAGTAATTAATTCTGAGTATTTACCGTAAGGGGAATGGATGGTGTTGGAGGGTAGTGTTACCTTTTAAAGTTTATTGTATTGGTCTGTTTATTAGTGGTTTGGTTTAATTTCAACCAAGATAATATTGTCATTATGTTAATTGTATTGGCGCAAAATTCCTTACCTTTAAAGGACTTGTTTGCCACTTACCATTTAAATTTTAATGTTTAAAGCAATTATATTATGAAACAGATAAAAGGACTTAAGTACTTCACTTTGGTAATGCTCTTGTTTATTTTTATTGCAGTGAGTTCTTTAGGCTCGTGCAGGGAGCAGAAAAAGCAAGAAAACACTGAACAGCAGGGAGAACACCCAGAAAGCGATGAAAAATCCGCTAAGGAAGAGCATCCAACCAATGCCAGCGATGAACACCCTACCAACACGGGAGATGAGCATCCTGCAAAAGAGGAGGAGCATCCTACAAAAGAGGAATAGAGATATTTCAAGGCCACACTATAACGGTGGCTTTACTGGATTTCATAGGGTTTGTTTACCTGATTTTCTTTGAAATGAAAAAAATGTTTTTGGAAACGCGGGATTATTCCCAATTTCCATAACGGGGTATGCCAGAAAGTTGATAGGACCGGAATTAGGTCCGGGTTCTATTTGAAGGTCCCGTCCTCTTGTGAATTCAATACGATTTGCTGGATGTCTACCAAAGTAATAGGTTGCCAAAGCGGTGTACTTATTGGCCTCGCTAATATCTACGGGCCACCATTTACCTTCGGCATAAAATTCTGCCCAACAGTGATAACCATCTATGCCGCCATCATCCCGTTCTGACGGAATTGCGGCCCCTACAGCAAAGCGTGCAGGTATTCCGGCAGATCTAGCCAGGGAAATAAATAGGGAATGGAATTCGGTGCAATTACCGGTAAGGGCGTCACATGCGTAAACCGCATCTCCCGTTCCATATTTGCCCGCCTTTATGTAACGCATATTGTCTATGACATAGTCGTATAGTGCCCTTGCCCCCATAATGGTACTTTCGCTGCCTTTAGATCCTATAATGGAGTCGGCAAGTATCTTAAATCGATCGCTTACAGGGAGTAATATATTGGCATCCAGATAGACTGTTGGCGACGAATTTTCTTCATATGGCTCCTTCTCCTGTCGCTCAACATCGAATATAAGTTGCACTTTCTTACCACTATGCTCCGGTGACAGTTCCATATACAATATAGTGTTACCGTATTTTTTTTCTTTTAGTATTTGATGCTCAACTGGGGCTTCAAGTGCTTTCATTTGGACGGTTTGAAAGCGATCGCTCTGTGGCACGGGAATCCATATTTTTGCAGATTCATTTATTTCCGGAAGGGTTACCTCGTACTTAAATTCAAAACTGTCCTCCCCTTCAATGACACCAAGCAAGTCGGATGTGGCATTTTGGACAGGCAGCCTATACCACGTCTTGTCCTTACGTTGTTTCCAAGTATAAAAGGGTTTGCCATTAAGCTTGTGCAGGGTGGTTTCTGTAACGCTCATGTTGCCCGGATCTCCGTCCAGGAAAAAATCCACATCGTATACATCGCCATTTACATCGGCCAGATCAACACAGGCAAAATGGCGGTTGGGACCTAAATTGGAAAGGTATTCCGTATGTACGCGTACCAATTGCAGGCGCAGATCTTTTTCGTCAGTACTCATATTGAAATACCCGCCTCCTTCCTCTACTTTTTTTGCAATATTGGCTTTAATACCAGTTTCTATATCGGCGGTAACTACCTTTGGGATATTCTTGCTGCCGAGCATTTTTTCTTTTTCTTTCTGCTTTGTGTTTGTATTACAGGCCGAGATCAGAGCAAGCATTAAAACATAAATAAGCCGAAAGTCTTTCATTTATATGCGGGATTATTGGTTGTCTTAATTTACAATAATTCTTTCGTTATCCCAACAGGAATATTGTATACGGTAGTTGATGATATATCCGAAACCTCATTTATCCAACCTAAACCTTTTTTTTCAAAAACACTATGGCATTAAAACATGGAAGCGGGTGAAGGTTTTAGGCTTGATGTTGATCTTTGTTTCCATTTTATTTGGATCTACAAATTGGAAAGGTATGGGAGGTTATTCTTGGTTCTGTTTCAATGCCAACTTGTAGGATCTTGGTTTTTCATGGACCAGTTACCATATGTGAAGATTATATGTGACTTTTTTCAATATCTAAACTATAGGGGATTTTGGTTAACCTATGGCCCACAAATGTTGTGTATGCCTGATGATCTGTAAAATAAATGGAAATCACAGGGCTATAATAATAAGTAAGTCTGAGGTTTTCATACCTTAGCAGCTTTAGGTCAATGGATATTACCGTTGGAGAAACAACAACGCTGTTTTGTTAGATATTAAATGGAGTAAATCTTCCGGATTGGATTTTAAAAAAGCGGTGCTTTTTATGACCATCAGCACCTTTTCATTTGCGTTGATGAATGTTTCCGTAAAATATTTGGACCGAATCCCAACTTTTCAAATTGTATTTTTTAGATGTTTTGGTTCCTTGGTACTGGCAACTACCTATATTTTGCTCAAGGGGATCCCAATATTTGGTATTAAGAGAAGACTTATGTTGTTGAGGGCTGTCTTGGGCTTAACGGCTATGAGTCTGTTCTTTTTCTCCTTAAAATACTTGAACGTAGGTACGGCAGTTTCATTAAGGTATATTGCTCCTATTTTTGCAGCGGTTTTTGCAGTTTTCTTTTTAAGGGAGAAGTTGAAAAAAATTCAATGGCTTTTCTTTCTAACAGCATTTGCTGGGGTACTGGTTTTAAAGGGATTTGATGGTAATATTAATACCGTTGGCCTGGCCCTCATCTTAACGGCCTCTGTTTTTAGTGGTATGGTCTATGTGGTTATTAGAAAAATAGGGGTTTCAGATCATCCTGCCGTTGTAGTCAATTATTTTATGTTCGTAGGTACTGTAATTGGTGGACTTTTGGCCATTTCTGTTTGGGTAAGACCTCTCGGTTTCGAATGGATGTTTTTACTGCTGTTGGGCGTCTTTGGTTTTATGGGACAATTATATATGACCAAGGCGTTTCAAATTGCCAAAACAAACCTTGTGGCCCCGTTAAAATACATTGAGGTCATTTTTACCATTTCCATTGGTGTTATATGGTTCCAAGAAGCCTATACTATCTACAGTTTTATAGGACTGTTAATGATTATTTCTGCCTTGGTTTTAAATACTTTGGTTAAAAAGGATTGAAACCTTTATAACTTCACTTCAGTACAAATTTGGGATATGAATACTGAACCTTTTTATGAAATTCGAATATCCATTGTGGGTTTTATTAGTGAAACTCAATTTTGAGAAGTCAGTAAGACGCACTGAAAATTGCAAGTTGAACTAATCCCGCCTTTTTCGGCGGGATCTAGGTTCAATACCTCGACCCTTGGGTCGATTCCTATGATTGGGTGCAGGGCTTGCCCTGAGGTTTAATACTTTTTATTTTTTAAAATTGTCTAAAATTCAACATCAAATCACAAAATAGTTTTAGCTTTGTTTTTGAAATGGGGTGCTTGCCATTTAAGGCAGGCTGAGATGATACCCAAGAGTTTTAGCTCTGAACCTGATCCGGATAATGCCGGCGTAGGGATTTTGGTTCGATGTTGCACCATTGCATGTCGTTACTTTCTTCATCTTCCCATTTCATAAATATAATTAGGGAATAGATGGAGAATTTTTTTACACACCTTACATGGTTGCAGGCAATGGGAACAGTCCTTGGGGTAGCACAAGTGCTTTTGGCAAGGAACAATAATATCCACAACTATTTGTTTGGAATCGTTTCTATCCTGATTGGCATGTGGGTACTGTACCAGACAAAACTGTATGCGGATATTGTACTCCATCTATACTATTTGTTTATGAGTATCTACGGCTGGATTTTTTGGAAGTATGGTAAACATAAAGAAGAAACCCCTATTACCTATTCGGATAAATCGGAACATATAAAGGCTCTAGGTATTGTGATAGCCTGTTTTACGCTGATGGTCTACTGGCTAAGGTTTTATACAAATTCAGATGTCCCAATCTGGGATGCGGCAGTAAGTGCCTTTGCTTGGGCCGGAATGTGGCTCATGGCCAAAAGAAAAATGGAAAATTGGATCTACCTTAATATTAGTAATGTTATTTCCATTCCCTTACTCTTTTACAAAGAACTGTACATATATGCGGGCTTGACCATTTTCTTGTTTATAGTGGGAACCTCGGGATATTTTAAATGGAAAAAAATAATTTTGGATGACACTAGTAGACAACCTGTACAAGCTTAGAAAACTACAATTGGGAGCCGACGTATTTACACAAGATGTTTTGGATTGGATCAACAATGAAAACCTCTGGAACCTATGGGTCCCTAAAACTTATGGAGGATTGGAATTATCCCTAACCGGGGGTTTGTCCAAGCTTAGGGAATTGGCCAAGGTTGATGCCAGCCTGGGATGGACCATAACCCTGTGCAGTGGAGCCAACTATTTTATAGGCAATTTACAACCAAGTAAGGCCCATGAAATTTTTAGAATGGCCGGATCCGCCCCTTGTTTAGGAGGAAGTGGTGGGGTGTTCGGTAGGGCGGAAATTATTGATGATAGCTACAGGATTTCGGGAAAATGGCGCTATGCTACCGGTGCTCCCTACCTCACACATTTTACTTTAAATGCGGAAATTTGGGAGAATGGGGTTCATTTGCTAAATGATGATGGGGAGCCAAGGGTGCAGTCTTTTGTAATTCCAAAAGAGGCGGTACAAGTAATTCAAGACTGGAATACTATGGGCCTTAAGGCTACCGCTACCCATTCTTTTGCTGTTCATGGTTATATGGCCCATGAGAGCTGTAGCTTCAGTTATAATGATTGCCATCTGCCTCACTCTATTTTTAAAATTCCTTTTGCCCTTTTTGCCGATTTAACACTATGGATAAATTATATTGGTATAGCCGAACATTTGTTGGAAGAGGCCGGTGTTGTTTTAGGGGAAGGAAGGTTGGACGCTTTGGAAAATGCAATTCTAGAGTCGGATCGTAAAATATTCCTATACGCTAATGAAATTGAGAAAAGGATCCAGGAAAACAAAGCTTTTGATGCTGATTATATGAAAGAAATACATGAAGGGGCTGTGCAATCCGTGAAGGGAATTTCTAGGAACATCATAGAAATTTACCCAAGTTTGGGAGTTAAGGCGAGTACCAAGGGCCATACCTTAAACCAAATTTTCAGTGATTATTTTACGGCTACCCAACATCATATTTTTACAAGAAAATAATAGAAACCGTAAACAGGAAGCTTAAAGATTTATCCAATAGGTAAGTTTAAATACCAAAGCCCTATTCTTGCTCGTAAAATTGGAAGGAAAATAATTTTCAGTATAAACAATGTAGAAATCGGAAGCGGGTTTATACCGCCATTGAAACCTAGCATTCAAGTTCATGTTGTCCGTTAAATTATTGTACTGGTAATAACCAGTAAAGAACAGCTTATCCGTAAAGGTAACATCCAATTTTGGTCCTAGAAGAAATAACTCTGCCTCACCGTAATCTTCATCCAATTTGAGATTGTTATAGTCAAAACGCATGGCAATATTTACGTAGGGTTGAAAGCGCATATCCAGCTGCCCCGATATATTTAGATTGGTGCCATTGTAAAATCCGCCATAAGTGGAATTTAATAGAAAGTTCATTTTCTTGACCGTATTACTTTGATAAGATGCGGAAACGGTATTCCAACGATATTCCTCGCCTATCAAAAATTTTCTAGAATCCCTATTGTTTACTGGATTAAAGTCAAAGGTCAATTCTTGAAAAATATGGGCCAAATCGAAGGTTAGGTTTGCAGAATTTTTAAAATCGAATACGTATCCTATGGCAAATTCCCTATCTACCAAGTTACCGTTAGGTAAATAGGTGTCATTTATTCTAGCTTGGGGCCCAGAATACAGTAAACTGTTGTTCTCCGGGTAAATTTTGTAGGCCACTTCTGAATAATAGCCCATTTGTCCAGGGTAGACCATACTTCCAGGTACATAACCAACTTCGGCATTAAAGTTTTTGTCAACGAAGAAGGTTCCCAAATTGGCCAAAAGACTACGGTCCGAATACTGAAAAAAGGCTGAACCGGACATTGTCTTTGCATTGTTTCTTTTGTCGAAGGATTTAGCAAGGAATGAACTGTGGTACCACCTGTTATCCTTACTTCTCAGTACTAAATCGGCATCAAGGACCCTGTTGTAAGTGTTTGGTTTAATGCGATCTTCCAAAGTAGGTCTTCCAAAAATACTGGGGTGGTAATATTTCAAGGAATCACTTTCCGCAACCCCCAAACTCTCTTTGTTTACAAAGGTTATGGAAAAACTGGATTGTTCATGAAACATTCTTTGAACCGTTGCCACGGTATAGTTTTGGGCAGGTAATCCCAATTCCAACATTTTCTTTGTGTGCATATTCATGACTCCCAGGCGCCATTTTTCGTTAATAGTGCCACTAAGTCTAGCCCCGTACATTATAGGTACTTTCTGGGGGATTCCGGTAGAATCCTGGATAATACCGATACGTCTGGAGAAAAACGGCCTGGCCGAATCAAAACCGGCATTGTCAAAAAGGTCACTATTTTCGAGAAAAAATTGTCTTCGTTCCGGAAACCTAAATTCAAACCTTGATAAATTTAGTATTTGCTCATCAACTTCTATTTGGGAGAAATCCGGATTTACCGTGAGGTCTAAATTCATGGAAGGGCTTATGCTTACTTTGGCATCGAATCCGGTCTGTAGTTCTGTTGAGGATTCTTTGGGATCCACCTCCCGATCTTCGAATGCACCTCCAGAAATATATGGGATAAGTGAAATGTTGGAACTTGCTTCTGGAATGGGACCCTCCCAAACAAGTTGCCCCGCATACGCAAAGGTACCAGTGTAGAATTGTCTTGGTGTACGCACCCAAGCGGACTTTATATTCCGTTTTTTGTCCAGACGATCAAAAGTGACATTCCATTCTTTTACATCGCTCTTGTATTTGAAACTCTTAAAGGGGATAGCTAATTCGGCAATCCATTTGTCCTTGTATCTAACTACTTTGGAGTACCATTTATTATCCCAATATATATTGAAGGCATTTTCTCCATTTCCGCCACTGGACACCGTTCCCTCTCTTTGCGCTCCTATGGCAGTTACATTAAAGAAATAACCGTTCAAACGGTCATTGTACGGTCCAAATATAAAGGAAACATTATCGTTGATGGCATAACTAAAATCCCTTCTAAGGGTGCTCACTACATCTGGGGTGTCATCGTCATAACACACAAAAGATACATAAAGAAACTCGTCGTTGTAAGTCATCCGGGCCTCAGTTTGAAAAGGGGACGGCAAGCTGTCTACTGGAAAGTTTTGGTACCAATTGTCGGCTACGTCGGCCTCTTTCCAGGCACTTTCGTCCAGAACTCCGTCCAGCACAATGTCACCTTGGAATTTTTTAATCTTCAATTTAGTGCCAGGTAGATTTTGGGCATAGACGATTGAGGATAAATAAAGTAAGGTCAAATGTAAGTAACACTTCATTTGTTCCCGTTTTCATGGTTGGTTTTGGTCTATAATGTATTAAAGATAAACTATTTATGGCTATTATTTCTATAGATGTCCTATCCAATTTAAATTGGATCTACCTTGATAAGTTGGGAAATGCACGGATATTTTTAGGACTATGTGAGTTTTATTGGAAGGAATAATCTTAATTGTTCTTTTGCGATTGTAGAAATTCATATTTACCCTGGAAATATGAAAACTTATTCCGGAAATAGGCAATCTAAAACTGGTTTATAGTATTATAATCAAAAATGGGTTGAAGTCCCATTGGCGAATGTTCAAGGTATGGAAGCTAATTACCGGAAGGAAGATATTATGAGTTCCGCAAAGTAGAGTATTCACATGCTTTAAAGTCGAGGAGAAGATAGCTGGCGAATAATTCTACCCGCTATGTTGGAATTGAATGCGCTGGCGCCTGCCCGCATTACCGGAACGGGAAGAGGTATCATTTAGAAAAGCTGGGTCCTGAAATGTCACCAGCAGTTATCTTCCAGTGCCCACGGAGCTGCCTTGGTTTGCAGACAGGCTTGCACTATGGTGATTTTTAATTCTTTTGCAAGGCTACGAGTTCCTCTAAGACTTCCTGTGCCTCGGCATATTTTTCGTCGCTTTTAGATCTATTGATGCTGGAAAGTGTATGCCACTCCTTCATCAGTCCGTTGTATTTTTCTTGGAGTTTTTCTTCCTTGGATTTGTTTTTGAATATTCCGAACATAACTATATTTTTAAGTGTTGGGTTATTTTGGAACTCATGGGATTGGTGTTGGAAAAGTAATAATCCACTAATTCTCCTTTACCGTCCACGAGATATTTTTGAAAATTCCATTTTACAGTTGAACTTTTAAGACCATTTACGGCTTTGTTTGTAAGCCATCTGTATAGAGGATGTTGGTTTTTTCCTTTAACATTGATCTTTTCGGTTATTAGAAATTTTACACCATAATTAACTTCACAAAATGTTTCAATCTCCGAGGCACTACCAGGTTCTTGACCTCCAAATTGATTACAGGGTAATCCTATGACCACTACACTGTTTTTGTAAGAATCTTGGAGTTCTTGCAATTGCTTGTATTGGGGGGTAAAGCCGCATTTTGAAGCCACATTTACAAATAGGATATGTTTGCCCTCAAAGTCTTTCAAATTAATGGGAGTATCGCTTAGACTATTTATTTTAATATCATATAAGGATTGTAATTCCATCTTTTCCTTGGGATGTGAACTAGTAAATATGGTTGCGGCAAACGTTTTGAAGGGATTCATACATTAAATTTTAAAAGTTACAATTCCATAGTCCATTTCAAATATTTGGCCCGAGATGGAGGCTGCTTTTTCAGACAATAGAAATTGGGCCATTTCCGCTACTTCCTTGGGATTGAGGAATTTTTTTAATGGATGGCGCTCTTTTATATTGTCGATCATTTTTTCATTGCGCAGAAGTTTAGAAGCCAATTGGGTATCTGTCACCGTGGGTGCAATGGCATTAATACGTATGGTGGGCGCCAATTCGGCGCCAAGGGATTTTACCAAACCTTCTACACCGGATTTGGCCGAGGCAATACTGGCATGGTAGGGCATTCCCAATTTTGAGGCCACTGTGCTAAAAAGTAAAATAGAGGGGCTTTCGGCCTTTTTAAGCGGATCCAAATACTTTTGGACGGCCTTAACGGCACCAATAAGGTTAATTTCAAAATCTTCCCTAAAGTCCTCCAAACTTAAACGCGCAAAAGGTTTTAAATTGATACTTCCGGGACAATAGACCAATGCATCCACAATTGTTATATCGGGTAATTCATCCTTTAAAATGTCGCAACCCATATGCGTCAAATTGGGATGGGTTTCCTCCGGGGAAGACCTACTTATATTGATTACCTTGTGGGTATCCAGAAAAGTTTTTACAATAGCCTTTCCTATACCCTTACTACCTCCAATAACAACTATTGTTTTCATTCTTCTGTGATTTATATACCGGAAGCCAAATGCCTGCCCTTTAATCTTTTTTCTACTTTCCTTTTAATGGCGGTAAGGCGTTTCATGGTATCCATAATCTTTTCATCCTTCTTACTTTTATAAATTTCATTCAAGCCCAAGATCAGTTCTTTTGCCTTTCTGGAAATTTCAATTCTGTCACTGGTGGAAAGCGATTTTAGTTTTCTTTGTTCAAATTCCAATGCTTCGTTTATGAGGTCCATAATATTAATTTTTAATATAGTTTTGTAATTCTGTTATTTTAGATGGCGTATTGAATTTTCCTCCGTAATAGGAGGTTACGGTTGCCGAGGATTCATCCTTGATCCCTCTTGAGGAAACACATAAATGCTTGGCATCAATAATGACCGCCACGTTTTCCGTACCCAAAATTCTTTTAAGATCTTCCGCAATTTGGTTGGTAAGTCGTTCCTGTACCTGAGGTCTCTTTGCATAATATTGTACAATTCTATTCAGCTTGGACAAGCCTATTACTTTTCCGGAAGAGATATAGGCCACATGGGCTTTCCCTATGATTGGCACAAAATGGTGTTCGCAGTTGGAATAAAAGGTAATATTCTTTTCCACCAACATTTGATTATATTGGTATTTGTTGTCGAACAAGGCAATCTTTGGCTTGTTTGCCGGATTTAATCCGGAGAAAATTTCATCAATGTACATCTTGGCAACACGCTCTGGAGTACCTTTAAGCGAATCGTCCGTTAGGTCCAAGCCCATTACGTCCATAATTTCCTGAAACAATAGGGCAATACGTTGTTTTTTCTGCGTATCCGAAAGTTCGAATGCGTCCGATTTCATTGGTGTTTCCAAACCCGTATATAGGTGGTCGTCGCCAATATCCTCATGGGTAAAACCATTTAATTTATGGCCATTTATTTTGTTTAGGGTTAAGGTTTCTGTATTCATATTATCTTTTTATTGTGCTGTACTTATGTACTCATCCCATAAGTCAAAGCACTGTTAGCGTTTTGAAATTGAGTTATTTGTAATCTGTTTTTGTCTAGAACATTTAAAGCGCCCTTGAGCAAACGTTCTTAATTTTTGGTGCTTGGTGGCGCGACCTTGCACACGTTGGCGCCACATTTTAAAGCTACTTGGTGTCATTTCCCGGCGCATGAGCTTAATGACTTCTTGTTCGGGCATGGAGAACTGATACGTTATGGCTTCAAATGGGGTTCTATCCTCCCATGCCATTTCAATAATACGGTCAATATCCCTTTCAGTTAAGTTCATTTAAAATTCAAAAAATCATATTTAGATTCATATCTCGCTTTAAGTTTCATCAACTTAAGAAGAAAAGATTTACTATTTTCAAAGCTTCCATCTTTTCTAAACCTAATAAATCGTCCTTGTGCATATAGACTGTTATAGTCACCTTTATACATCACCAATTGATAATATGGAATTACCCAAGTGAAATTGGTAAGACCTTTAATTATTCTCACTAGTATTCCCAGTGGACGCAATTCTATATTGGCATAGGTAGCATCAAAAATATTGTTGAGATAATCTTTCATATTGTCACTAGATTCCTCTATAACCATTTTTTTAGAAACTGTTCCTTTCATTTTAACGGTTTTTAAAAAGCTGAAAGGTTTCCCTACCAGATCATTTATAAGTAGGGAAGTATCGTTATTTCTATGTGTGGTGTCTAAAATCATCTTACTAGAGGTCTCTTCCCAAAGTTACATAATGTTTAAGAGTTTTTAAAATAAGTTAAACAGAATTGGATTCTATTTTCTTATGGTGGTATAGGCTATTCCTATATAAAGGAGTTCTAATTGGCCACTAATTTATTGATCAGCCCATTGAAGATTAATCCATGAAAGGGATACACGCTGTACCAATATAAACGGCCTGCAAGTCCACGGGGCCTGAAGGTTGCAGTTTGTTTTAGAAGTCCATTATCAATTTTAAATTCTAGCCAAGCCTCTCCGGGAAGCTTCATTTCTGCGTATAGCAGTAGTTTTTTTTCTTTTTTATCGCTGAAAATAACCCTCCAAAAATCTAAAGCGTCCCCTGCATCCAATTCGGAAACGTGGGTTCTTCCCCTACGTAGTCCAATACCGCCGACCAATTTGTCCAGATATCCTCTTATTTTCCACAGAAAATTTCCGTAGTACCAGCCGGTAGTACCTCCAATAGACCAAATTTTGTTAATGGTAGCTGGCTCATTTTGGACTTTACGTTCCTTATAATCCTTAAAGCAACCGTATTTGGGAACATTAATATATTTGTGAAGGTTATTTTTTAGGCGGCCACTGCTTACCATGGAATCTTTCCAACTGGATACAATACTGTTCTGTTCAATCTTTTCGAAAGCCAATTGAACGGCCTCTTTATAGGTTATAGGGTGTACGTCCAGGAGTTGATTTATATTACTGGGTTTTCCAACAATTTGGACGCCCATGCTATCCACCAATGTTGTTGCCAACTTGTAGGAGGTGGAGGTAACAAAATATAGCCAATAAGAAGAAAGTTTAGGAGTCATGACTGGAACGGTTAAAATATATCGTTTTAACCCCCTGGTCTCTGCAAACTCCAGGAGCATTTGTTTATAGGTCAAAATTTCGGGACCAAAAATGTCAAATGAGGTATTATAGAGATCTTTCCTTCCTTTTGCCCTTGATAAAAAGGCCAATACATCCCGTACCGCTAGGGGTTGTGTTTTGGTATTGAGCCATTTTGGCGCTACCATTACGGGTAGTTTTTCTACTAGATCCCTGATAATTTCAAAGGATGAGCTTCCCGATCCAACAATGATACCCGCCTTAAAAACGGTAAGTCCGTAGGATTCCGAGGCCAAAATTTCTTCCACATTTTTTCTGGACTGTAAATGTTTGGAAAGTTGCTCTTCGTTGGTTATGCCACTTAAATAGATAACCTGCTTTAGCTTGGTAGTGGAGAAATAGGCTTTAAAATTGGCTGCACAAGCTGCTTCCAAGCGCTCAAAATTGTTCGAAGAGTTAGACATGGAGTGTATTAAATAATACGCCACATCTATATCTTTAGGGATACCTTTTAGGGTTTCCGGTTTTAAAAAATCGGCCTCTACAATACTGATATTTTCATCGTCAAGGTATGTTTTATCAGCTCTTAATGTATCCCGTACAGCGCAGACCACATGATGCCCTTCATTGGTCAAAATAGGAATCAATCGTTTACCGATATACCCTGTGGCGCCTGTAACGAGAATTTTCATTTGTTATATTGTTAGGGATAAATTGTTCAACTTCAATAAGACCTTAAAATCCATTGAAGTTGTTGATCTTAATGTTGTCGGCTTTTAAATCGAACATTAGATTATAAAGTCCAAAAAAGGTTCTATTAATATAAATAAAATGTTTGGAACCTCTATTGCCGTTCATTTTTCGCAGTTCGGTACTTTTGGAATAGCGCTGCCCCAATTCTGTGATTTTCCCAAAGAATTCACCATCCGAAAAGTTGAAGGTTTCCACCTGAAACGGTTGGGTGAAAAGGGTTAACAATTCATGGAACATCTCGGTGAAGAATTGGGTTTCCTCAACGGAATCGTCTTCACGTAAAATTTCCAGTTCGTATAATTTGGAAACGAAGAATTTCTGATTTTTAATATTCTCCGGTTTGGCCAATTCAAAATAAGGGACGTAGAATTCATTAGGTATAATTTTCATGCAGCCAAAATCAAGTGCTACCAATTTACCTTCCTTTGATACCAAGAAATTTCCGGGATGTGGATCTGCATGTACTTTTCTCAACTTGTGTATTTGAAACATATAAAAATCCCACAAAGCCTGCCCTAGCGTATTGGATTTTTCTTGATCCGTGTTGTGGGCCGTAAATTCTGAAAGGTGTTCACCTTGCATATAGTCCATGGTAATAATTCTGTCCGAGGACAGTTCTTCATAATATTGAGGAAACAAAAGGTTGGGAATGCCTGAGCAGGCCTTGGCAATTTCCTTGCTCTGTTCCATTTCCAAAACATAATTTGTTTCCTCTATTAACTTTCCTTCAACTTCCTTGAAGTACTTGTCCGAATCTTTGCCTTTAATGTTAAACATTTTAATTGCAATAGGTTTAACAAGTGCAAGGTCGGAGGCTATACTCTCGGCAACTCCAGGATATTGGATTTTCACAGCAAGTTTTTTCCCATATTTTGCCGCCTCATGGACTTGTCCAATACTGGCAGCGTTTACTGAAGTTGTGTTGAAGGAATCAAATAGTTCATTGGGCAGTTTGCCAAAATAATTTTTAAAGGTTTTGATTACCAGTGGAGGCGATAATGGGGGAACGGAAAATTGGGCCAAAGAAAACTTTTCCACATACGCTTGAGGCATTATGCTTTTTTCCATGCTCAACATTTGAGCTACTTTAAGAGCACTTCCTTTAAGTTGTTTAAGGCTGTCATATATATCCTCCGCATTGTTCTCGTTGAGCCGAGATCTTGCCTCAACCTCCGTTTTTGTAAGTTTATCACCATAGTACTTGAGATAGTTGACCCCAACTCTGGCACCCGTAGAAACTAATTTTGAGGCACGATGTATTTTGGAAATAGGTATATTGTCTATTGTTTTCATAGAATGGTTTTAATTCGTGGGCATTTTTTCCTTGAAAAGGAATTTCCCAAAGTCGATCACACTTTTAAGAGGAGCAATGTTTAGGACATCAAAACTAGTGTTGACCGATTTCTCTATAAATATATCGGTCTTCTCAAAGGCCGCCGAGGTGTCTTCCATCCAGAATTTCATGGTCAATAACAATTGTAACCAAGCCGATTCCTGAAGTGCGCGACGTTGAATTTTTTCTATTTGTTCCTGTTTAATGTCCAAGGTTTCAATGTTCAATTCGGCGATGTAGGAGGTAAAATTCCTTTTTAGCCCAGATAAAAGTGTTAATCCCTTGAGTCCGTTTTTATGATTATGTAGTGAGTGTAGTACATAACTTCTATTGGCCGTTAAGTTTTCAAAAAAGGTGAAGTAAAAACTTAAGAGTTTATTGCGGGCATCGAAGGATTTATAGTCTTCGCTTTTGTCCAAAACGGAAACGGTGTTGTTAAAAAAAGCTTCGAAAATATGCTTTTCAATGGCTTCGAACGAGCCAAAAAAAGCATAGAATTTAGACTCTTCAAAGTTGTTGGCTTTTGCAAAGGCGTAAACCGATTTAGGGTTTTCATTATGTTCAAGGACATAATCCATATACGATGAGATAATGTCGTTTTCTGTTATTGTTTTCTTTTTAGCCATGATTTTCTGTTGTATGGTACAAGATACAAAATGTTTAACGTTTATGTTTAAATATTAAACAAAATTTAACTTGCTTTATGGGTGTTGAAGCCTTCCAAGCCTAGAAAAGGCTTTGCATAAAGTTTTATGATTCAAGAAAATATCCACTGACTTGGGAGGTGGGATAACACCCTTGGTTATAAATAGGGGTTACAGCAAATACTGGCCAAACTGGTTTGTGGAATAATGGTGGAGGAAAGCTTTGATTGAAGATTTAAAATTTATATCAACCTTGTTTTGTCATAGATTTTGTACCATTTGATCTATTTGGGAGAAAGGAACAATAGTTTTTGGCAAATCTTTTTCATTTATTTCTTGGAGCATTTTTCCCGATATCCAAAGTTGGGAAGTAGAATCTTTTAGCAGCAATTCATGAAAATCATTTAGATACGCCATAATATTTTCTTTTTCCGGCCTTACTGTGAAATAGGAAACGAATACAATATTATCATATAATGGCAATAAATCCTTTAAACTGAATGTAGGGATGCTTTGTCCAAGAAAAATGGCTTGATAGCCTTTTGATAGGATTTCATAATTAAGGAACATTAACCCTAATTCATGTATTTCGTTGTCCGGAAGATACAGTACAAAAGTTTTGGAGGTGTTGGTAGGTGTGCTTAACTGCAGTTTTTCGGTATTTACCAAAATCTTTTGTTTGATCAGGGCGCAAATAAAATGTTCATGTGACGGCGTTATGGTATCGGTTTGCCAAAGCAGTCCCACTTCGTTTAAAAAAGGGATAAAGTCCTCATAGAAAATTTCCCTAAATGATTTTTCCTTTAAAAGGGAATTATAGGTTTTAAAAAATAGTGCCTGGTCAAAGTTCATCATGGACATTTTAAAGGAATTTAAAACATGTCCGTTATCGCTTTGCTCAGAAACCAAATTTCTTACAACGCTCGGTATTTTATCCTCCCCTAGCTGTGAAATCTTTGAAATCTTATAACCGTTGTTGTAAAGAAAGGTAACATTGAGAAGTTTCTGTAGGTTCTCTATATCATAGCATCTTATGTTGGTGTCCGTTCTGTTGGGTTGAAAAAGATTGTAGCGCTTTTCCCATATTCTAATGGTATGGGCTTTAATGCCAGACAGATTCTCCAGGTCCTTGATGCTAAAGTTACTCTTAACGTTGTTCATTAATTTTTAAAAAAGATTAAACAAAAATATTGCTTTTAAAGTTTATTTCAAAGTTTCCACAAGTCTTTAATTTATGGGGGTACTTGCATGTGATTAAATCTTGGGCCAGTTTTTTTAGGGAATATTTGGCAAAAACAGACCATTGCAATATTTGCCATAGCCATGGCAAATCGTATCTTTATGGCTGAACAATTATGAGTTGAAATCATACAGCCAAATTATTTTCAATAATTTCAGGGAACTGCTTCACTTCTTGAAAAGCACCAATTTCTCTAAGGCCATATTGATTGCCATAGCAGTTACGGTGCCAATTTTACTTTCCATTAGATGGGGTCATTTAGAAATTGGTCTTGCGCTTTGCTTCGGGGCCTTTTGGAGTTCTCCCAGTGATGTGAGCGGCAATTTTCGCCACAAAAAGTATGGGATCTTGTTTTCTGCGGTCTTGGTAATGTTGGTAAGTTTCATTGGAGGGTATTTAAAGTTCGAAACTTGGCTGCTGATTCCTGTTTTGGGACTTTTAACTTTTGCCATCGCCTTTATTTCGGTCTATGGGTTTAGAGCTTCACTAATCAGTTTTTCTGGCCTGTTGGCCCTAGTATTGAGTTTCGCCCATGAATCGAAGGAATTGGAAATTTATGAATATGCACTTTTAATAGGTGCCGGTGGACTCTGGTATTTGTTCTTGGCAGTACTTTGGTACCGAATAAACCCCAAAGCGCAAACCGAAGAACTCCTTGGGGAGACCTATAGGCTGACGGCCGAATTTTTGGAAACCAGGGGCAAACTGGTAGGTCCCAAGAAGGATCGATTGGAACTGCAATCCCATTTGTATGAAATACAAAGTAAGTTAATTGAGCATCATGAAACTTTAAGGGAAATTTTACTTCTTTCCAGGAAGAGCTCGGGAAGATCTAGTTATCAGGCCAAGAGACTGTTAATCTTTGTGGAATTGATAGATATGCTGGAAACTGCAATCGCCAATCCGGTCAACTATGACAAAATGGATGCCCTATTTGGGGACCACCCCGAGTTTATAGAAAGCTTTCAGAATCTGATATTCGAAATGGCCAGTCAATTAAGGACAATTGCCGAAGTGGGAACCGACCATAGTAAATTTCCAAAAAATTCTAAATTGGGCCTATGTTTTGAAAAGGTTCAACTAGAAATAGCCAACTTTAGGAAGGAGACGGGTACCGAAGACTATGAAGGATTCCTCATGCTTCAAAACCTTTTACAATATCTGGAAAAACAATTTGAAAAACTCAAAAAGATAAAATGGCTTTTGGGGAATCCGGATATGGGTACGGTAGATTTGGTAGATCAGACTTCAGCCAAACGTTTTATAGTTGCCCAGGATTATGACCCCAAATTATTGCTGAGCAACTTTAGTTTTAGGTCTACCATATTTAGACATTCGTTAAGGTTGTCTGTAACAGTAATGATAGGGTATGCCCTAGGTAATTTCTTCGATTTTCAAAATCCCTATTGGATACTCTTGACTATTATCGTAATAATGCGGCCCAGTTATGGTCTTACCAAATCCCGTACAAAAGATAGAATTATAGGAACGCTTTTAGGTGGTGCCATTGCAACCGGTTTTGTTTTTTTAATACAGAATCCCTATGTATTCGGGGCCTTGGGCGTGGTTTCCTTGGTTATTGCATTTTCAATGGTCCAGAAAAATTATAGGGCAGGGGCAACATTCATAACTCTTACCGTGGTATTCGTTTATGCCATTATCCGTCCAGATGTAATAACCGTTATACAGTTCAGGGTATTGGATACGCTTATTGGAGCAGGTCTGTCCTTTGTGGCCATGTTATGGATTTTGCCGGCTTGGGGATTTATGGAGATCAGGGAGCAAATAGAAAATAGCGTCAAGGCCAATAAAGGCTTTCTTGCCCAAATTGCCCGATATTACGAACAAAAGGGCAAGGTTACAACGACCTATAAGGTGTCGCGTAAAGAGGCTTTCGTGGAAACTTCCAACCTTAGTTCGGCCTTTCAAAGAATGGCACAAGAACCTGTATCCAAACAAAAAAATCTTGATAAAATATATGAATTGGTAGTGCTGAACCATACCTTTCTTTCGTCCTTGGCATCATTTAGTACTTATATACAGAACAATCCTACCACAGAGGCTTCCTTAAAATTTAAAAATTTTATTGCCGAAATTGATAAAAACCTGGAGCAAGTACTTTTTGCACTTAAGGAGTCATCTTCCGACCAAGGGCCTAGCCCCAGAGAAAGCGGGCAATTCTCCAAGGAACAGCTCCCCACCTTTGTCCCCAAGAATATTGAACTCTCTTCCAAGGTAGACGTAAAATTGGAGCGCCAACTTCAGGAAGCCCATTTGGTCACTGAACAATTGCACTGGCTATTTTCCTTAAGTGGGAAAATGTTAAGACTGGTCTCAAAAATTGAGTTTGAATAGAAGGTTAAAAGTAGGCTTTTAGGGGTTGTTGGTTGATCGGATAGCATAATATGGGGCTAAATTGCTCCTAACTTTATGCTGATAGTCATATTATGGAATTGACCTTTACTTTTGGAGGTCTCCATTTCATTAATGGACAAGGACCTGGAACAATTTCTTGTCCTGCTCAATTCGAAGCATTTCCGTATTTTTACGTTTCTGTCATTTTTTTCAATCACATTTAAATTTTATGATCAAAAGAATTATTCTTACACCCTTTCAAAAATTTGTAAAAATTGAGAGTTTAAGTGGTATCCTCTTGTTTAGTGCCACTCTTATTGCCATGATTTGGGCTAATTCCGGATTTAGTGAATCCTATAATTCCTTATGGCAATATAAAATAGGCTTCGGATCCGAAACTTTCCAGCTTACAAAACCGCTTATCCTTTGGATTAATGACGGACTCATGGCTTTATTTTTCTTTTTGATCGGATTGGAAATAAAAAGGGAACTTCTGATTGGGGAACTAAATGGACTTAGGAAAGCAATGTTTCCATTGTTTGCGGCAATCGGGGGAATGATAGTTCCTTTGTGCTTGTTTCTTTTCTTAAATGATTCGCCCCAAACGGCGCAAGGCTGGGGGATTCCTATGGCAACCGATATTGCCTTTTCGTTGGCAATCTTGAAACTATTAGGGGATAGGGTTCCCCTGAGCCTTAAAATATTCCTTACAGCATTTGCCATAGTGGACGATTTGGGAGCCGTAATGGTCATAGCCATTTTCTACAGTGGCGGGGTGGATTGGCTTTTAATTTTATATTCACTGATTCCTTTGTTGATACTCTCTTTCTTGGGGATTAAGGGTATTTATTCCAAATACTGGACAATAATTCTTGGAGTTATAATTTGGGTGCTTTTTTTAAATTCGGGTATACATCCAACCATAGCCGGTGTACTAGTTGCCTTTACCGTGCCCATTCGGCAAAAGATCGATATGCATTATTTTAAGGAGAACCTGTCAAAAATTATGACAGGTATTGCCAAATCCAATAACGAGAATGTCCCGGTGTTATCTAATGAACAAATAGGATATATGGACGATCTGGAAGATTTGACAGATAAATTTACATCACCATTACAAAAATTGGAGCATCGACTTCATGGGTGGGTGGCTTATTTTATAATGCCCATTTTTGCCTTGGCCAATGCAGGAGTCGTCTTTGGTGCCAGTATGGAATTGAATACCTCATTGATGCTGAACATAGGCATAGCTTTATTTTTTGGGAAATTGGTGGGGGTTACATTATTATCCTGGATAGGGGTTAAATTAAAGATTGCTGTATTGCCAGAGGACATTAATTTTCTCCAGATTTCAGGCATAGCTATATTGGCGGGAGTTGGTTTTACCATGTCCATTTTTATAGCCAACCTGGCATTTGCGAATAATTTAATTTTTATTGATTCCGCCAAGGTGGGTATTTTAATAGGCTCCATTGTTTCAGGTTTGGTAGGATATCTTGTATTGCGTTTAAGTGGCGGAAAAGAAAAGGGCCAATAAAGGCCCTATCATAATTAAAACATGTATTAACCTCAAGGTATGAGGTTTAGACAAATGCAGGTTGCTTCTTTTTTGACTTCTTTATTTTCAGTTTGTTGATCCAGATAAGGGTTCCTGTAATAGGTAAACTAGTTGCGATAAGGCAGGCAAAGAAGTAGATAATTTTTGAAAAGCTGCCGTAAATGGTACCAATGTGTATAGGTTTGATCAAGGAGGCTATCTGAACGTTCAAGGGCTTATCGGCAAAGAGCTCCTTATGAAGTAGGGTACCATCCCTATCCAACACAAGCTTATCGGTGATTACAGGTGAAAATCTGGAATTGTTATTTTTGGTTATGGTGTACACTTCATTGTCCGTAGCCGGTATGGTAATGGTGGTCTCACCTTCAAAGGCCAATTCCGTTGACGTAAGCTGTAGTATCTCTTCAAAGGTTTTTTTGGTGGTGCCGGGCTTTAGTGACGATTCAAATTGAGGCCCACCACCGCGATTTCCGAAAACCTTGGTGCCCAATACCTTGCTACCAGCATCGCGATACCATTCAAAGGACCAGAATAATCCGGTCAGCGACATGATGACCAAAAAGATGCAGGCATAAAATCCAAGTGTATTGTGCAGGTCATGGTTGATCCGCTTCCAGTTTGCTTTAAATTTGATCTTGAAGCCCGGTTTAAAATTATTCCATTTCATTTTCTTGGGAAACCACAAGATAATACCACTGATTGCCAAGAATAGGAAGATCAGGGTGGCCACACCAACGATGGGCCTTCCTACTTCGGTTTCCAGCAGTAACCATCTGTGCATTTTGAACATGGTCGAAAAGAATCCATCCAAATCGGATTTTTGAACTTTTTGGTATTCTCCTGAATAAGGGTCAACGAAAAAGGTGGTACCCCTTCTTTCCTTTGGAGAAGTTTTTACACTGAATTTTAGGGCTTCGTCCCTTACTGCTGGGATGGTGACATTGGTTACTATGCCTTCCTTGGACAAGGTTTCCTTTAGTTCCACCATGGAAAGAGGGCTTCCAGAAGCATCTGCAACCACAAACTCCTTGGCGAAAAGGTCTTTTATTTCTTCCTCAAAGGTTAATACGGTACCGCTAAAACAGACGAGGAACAGAATAATTCCACTGCCTATCCCCAACCAAAGATGCGCATCGTTTATAAATTTTCGTAAGGTATATTTTGTAGCTTTTTTGGACATTTTTGGACTATTTTTTGGTTGTTAGAGTGTATATCGTAATATCCCTGCAAAGGATCTGGGATCGGTCTGGTTAATATAGCTGGTACGATAGGCATTGTAACCAATTTGATCAAAAACATTGTTCACCATTAGCCTAACATCCCAATGATGGTTAAACTTATATCCAGCTTGAAAATTGGTCAAAGTATAAGCCTCTACATTGAATGGTTTTTCATTGGGAACTATACCTTCATGGGTAACTGCCCCGGACGACCAATCATTGATGGGTCTTTCTCCGGTGTAATATACACCACCACCCAAAGAAAGTCCTTGGAGTGGACCTTGGAAGGTATAATCCAGATATACGTTGGCGGTATGCTTGGGGGTGTTAAGTGGTGCCGAACCATAAACATAAGAGGTATGTTCTTTGTACTGCGCATCAATGTAAGAGTAGCCTGCAACCGCGGTCAGGTTTTCCAGAATTCGTCCTGTAAGTTCCACTTCAACTCCCTGTCTTTGGTCATTACCACCTTTTTGGTAATAGCCCGTGGCTACCCAGTTTTCATCGTACACAGGTAAGTTAATGTTCTTATTGTTGATTTTAAAAAGGGTAAGGTTAAATCGTAAACGGTCCGCAAGCCAACTAGTTTTTACACCAGCTTCCAATTGGTCGTACCTTTCATTCCCCAGTGCTTCTCCATTTACACCAAGGCGTGCGGCAGTTCTGGGATAGGCACTATTGGTGTAGGATGTAAAAACGTTGATATTTTTAAAGGGACTAACTATAATTCCCCCGAGTGGGCTAAAGGCGTCACTTTTGTCATTTTCTACATCCGTAACGGTTTCCGTAGTACTATATCTAATTCCCATAAATGTTTTGAACCATTCCGTCCAAGAAACCACGTCCTGCGCTACGAAGCCTAGGGATTTGCTTTCGGCAGCTCCAGGATCTCCAGGGTTAAGTGTTACATTGGGCAAGGTATTGGTATTGTCCTCAAAAACATTAATCGTATCTATAACGCTAAGCGATTGGCTACTGGTACTGTATTTTGAAGTTCTATAGTCGAACCCAACCTGAAAGGTGTGTTTAATACTTCCGGTTTTAAAATCATCACCAATCAGATCAATCTGTAGTACACCGTTATTATCGTTTCGGGTAGAAGTAGAATAGCCCCTGGTACGTAGGTTGTATTGTTCCACATCATCTACGGCAACTACACTGCCCAAACTGGCTCCTTTGTCGTCCAATTTTAAATGGGATTTATAAAAGGCGGTCTTCAATGTAAGTTTATCGTTCAATTGTCTGTCGAACCGCAGTGAATAGGTTGTGTTTTTAGTGAGTGAACGGTCGTTTTCAAATCCTAGAAATTGATCGGCAGGAAGATCGTATATGGCACTTACATCGTTGGAGGCCAAATTTACGGTACCTAGATCTGGGGTTCTGCTATCGTCAAAATGATCAAACTCCAAGGTTACCTTTGTCTTGTTGTCTATTTTCCATTGTAGTGAAGGATTAATATAGATACGCTCGGAACTAACACCGGTTCTAAAACTGTCTGCCCGTTCCAAAGCACCATTGATACGGAAGGCTACAGACTGGTTATCGTCTATTGGGCCATAAATATCGAAGGTAGGCCTTACGTGCCCAAAACTACCAAAGCGTTGGGTAACCGCACCTCCAAATTGGTAGATCGGGGTTTTGGTAACGATATTGATAACCCCTCCCGGGCTTCCCAAATCGGTAGCTACCCCTTGTGTAATGGAAGCTGCACCTTTTAGAACTTGTATATTGTCCACTCCTTGCATATCTGTTAAAATACCTACACCCCTAAAATCTGAATGTACCCTAACTCCATTTTTTAGTATGGGAATACCTCTAAAACCACGGGAGGACATACTCTCCCTTTTGTTGCCATAGGTGGCAAAAGTGTACACGCCAGGAACATTTTTAGTAGCTTCGGAAATGGTAAGGGCACCTTGATTTGCGATTAATTTTTCCGAAATGACCGATATGCTCTGAATCTGTTCGTAAGGCTCCAAGGGTAGACGTGTAAGTGCCTCAATTTTATCGGGATGGGATAACCTTCTACCAAATACTTCTACTTCACTTAAAGGGTTGTCCAAGCTAAGTTTTATTATCTGATTGTCGATGTAGGCCGAAGATACGGTCACTGGAATTTTTTTAGTCCCAAATCCTACAGAACTAACTTTAATTTGCCAGTCCCCATAGGGTACTTCAGGTAGGATATATTTGCCAAATTCATCGGCCAGCCCACCTTTTTTAAGTTCCTCTATAAAGATATTGGCGAATGGGACAGGATTGTTCTCATTGTCCAGTATAGTTCCACTAATTGTCCCATAATTTTGGGCAAAAATGGAGGTGGTTATCAACATATTGATAATTGGAAATAAATTCCTCATTTTATTTTAAATTAGACTGGTTATAAATAAGGCGCTAAAATAGAATGGAAATTTTTATTGCGCAAAACTATTTAGAATAATTTTAAATAATAATGTGTAAAAGATTATTAAGCCCCTGTTTTAGGGGTTGGGCAACCGTTATGTGGTGTAAGGAAGTACCCCAATCCATCCACTTAAACCAAATTTTTAAGCAAATCTAAAGGTGCTTACCATAATTAACTCCTAGAAAAGTCCAGGGAAGTCAAATTAAATAAAAAGGAAAAGGGAAATGGTGGGATCAAGGTCTATGGTACAATTTATTGATTTGATTCTGCCAAGGGGATTATGAGGTGTATACCGGGCTGAAATGGAGTTTATAATCCCCCAACGTTGAAACTAATGAGGGGTATGGTAGTATCCGATATCATTTTCTTTACCTTATCAGTTTTTAGGAATCTTTGGTAAAAGGAGCTATCCTTCCGCTCTAGCATCGCGAACAATCTTGCATTGGATTTTTCCAAATACCTATTTAGGCCTACAAAAATGTCTTCCTCCAGGATTAGATCGAATTCCATTTTGCCATGAACCACTTTTTGTTTTAGCATTTCTTTAAACCATTCCATTTGCTGGTCTCCCGCGTATTCCCCAGGGGTAGAAATATGAACGATCCGAAGAAGCGCATTGAATTTCTTGGCAATCCTTACAAGCTTATTGATGGCAAAAATATCGGCCTGTTCAAAATCGGTGGCATAAACCATGGTTTTAAAATCCTCTAGTGGGGACATGGCAGGAACTGCCAATAGAGCACATGGCGCCTTTTTGATTATGGCTGTGGTTGCACTGCCAAAAAGAAAATCCTTAACAGCACTTGTGCCCTTGGTCCCAACAACAATGAGATCAACCTCAAGTTTCGTAGCGTTTTCCAAGATGCCTTGTACCACTGATGCGTTTTCTTCAACTATAAAATCAATACTACAGCCTTCCCAAGTTTCTCCCAGATGTTTAGCACAAAATTCTTTCAACCTATTGTGGTTTTCGATCAAAAGTCTCTTTTCCTTTTTAATGTGGCTTATAGAAACAGTGCTTAGTGTAATTGGGATATCAAAAACATGCATTACAAACAATTTTGCATCAAATTTTTTCGTCATTAGGTGGGCCAATCGTAAGGCCGCGACCGAATTTTGGGAATAGTCCGTTGCGTAGAGAATGTTTTTCATCTTTTACCGATTAGGATTTCTTTTCCTAAACTACAGTATATATTTTTTATTCAAAATGACCGTTGTCATGCATTGCTTTTGGGGTACCTGATATATGTCATTTTCAAAGACCCTTAACTAAACTAATTTTAATGCCGTAATCATTAATATTTGGCATCATGGGAAATACTGAAGACAATAAGGATATTCAATTTGTTAAGGACGGACCCTGGTCCGAGTTGTACGCTTTAACGGAGCATTGGAAATCCGATTTGGAGTTTTATAAGGACGACCTCCGCTTTTTACATCATTTAATAGAAAAATACTTTATGTGGATTACCAAGCCGGAAAATTTGGATATGGTAAAAGAACTTAAAGTTGGATTGTTCGACCTAAAGACCAATTGCCGGGATTTATTGGAGAAAGTAGGAAGACACAGGACACATTTGGGCCAAATGGTTGAGGATTACAATAAGGCCGACGCCAGTATAATTAGGACCGAGCATGAACATCTTGAAGAAGAGGTGGCAAATTTCGTAACACTGTTCCGTAGCAATAGGAAAGAGGTCTTTGCCATAACGGAATTTATAATTGATAGTGAGTCCCTTGCAAGTTTGATGGACCAGTGAAATAAATAACTTCGTCCACCCTAGTGGTATTATAGTGCGATATGTTTGAAGCAGTACTTTTTCTACCCTTGTAAAGGGATTGTAAACAGTTGATCAACATATCCTGACAACAACCGATAAAAGAGGAAGAACAAATGAGCAAACGCTTCGTAAATTCAACTAAACTTATGAATTATAAGCTGATTAATTTATTGATAATTTTAAAGAGGTAGGATATGCGCATTGTGTTGGTGTTATTGATAATCCTGCACGGCCTTATCCATTTGATGGGTTTTGCAAAAGCTTTCCAATTTGGGGAGATGGCACAATTCACCAAAGAAATTTCAAGGCCAATGGGAATACTTTGGCTTTTAGCCGCCTTACTTTTTCTAGTGACGGCAATTGCATTTTTTTTAAGAAAGGACTGGTGGCCAATACTGGGAATTATTATGGTGGTTCTTTCACAGGGTTTAATTTTCAACACTTGGGCATATGCCAAATATGGGACAATTGCGAATGCTATTATTTTGGTCGCAGCTATAATTGGCCAATCCAATTTAACATTTGAAAATAGTTTTAAAGAGGATGTTGCTGCTGCCATGAGCTTAGTGGCCCCAACACCTGAGATTCTAAATGAAAAAGATCTGGAACCTTTGCCAGAATGCGTCCAGAACTATCTGCGTTATGTGGGGGCGGTGGGAAAACCCAAGGTTTACAATATGAAAATTGTGTTCACCGGAGAAATGCGCGATAAGGGCAAGGATTGGTTTCATTTTACCTCGGAACAATACAATTTTATGGATTCCCCAACGCGTTTGTTTTTTATGAAGGCCAAGATAATGGGGCTGCCAACTAATGGCTATCATAAGTATACCAACGAAACAGCAAGCATGCGGATAAAGCTCCTTTCTCTTTTTTCGGTGGTGGACTTGTCAGAACCGGAATTGTATCCTACGGAAACGGTCACCTTTTTTAACGATCTATGTTTATTTGCCCCGGCAGCCCTAATAGATGATAGAATAACATGGGAGACCTTGGATGCTTTGAGCGCAAAAGCCACCTTTAATAACAAGGGAACCTTTATATCTGCCAATTTATATTTTAATGAAAAGGGACAACTAATAAATTTTGTTTCCAAGGATCGCTATTCCGTTTCCGAAATGAAGGCATTTCCTTTTTCAACTCCTGCAAGCAATTATCAGGAAGTTAACGGCTATAAATTGCCTAACTATGGCGAGGCCATATGGCACTATCCTGATGGGGATTTTGTCTATGGGAAATTCCGGGTCACGGATGTGGTTTACAATGTTTTGAGCCCTTAGGTATTTGGTAATGAAATCCAATAAATAATGGCACATGGTCTATAGATTGCCTTAAAAAGCCAATTTGGATTACAGAATACAATGACATTTGGAATAATTATAAAACTGCCAATACAGAACAAATATTCCCCAAGAATTTATAGTTGAAATGCAGTAAGGGGAATACAAATAAAGTGAAAGAATGAAGGCAATGATATTGAATCGCGTTAGCGATTTAACAGTTAATGAACATCCTTTGGATTTGGTGGATATTCCAATCCCTGAACCTGAAGCAAATGAAGTTTTGATAAAGATATCCGTTTGTGGGGTATGCCACACAGAATTGGATGAAATAGAGGGGAGGATAAGCCCCATGTCATTTCCTGTGGTGCCAGGGCATCAAGTGGTTGGTAGGGTGCATAAGTTGGGAACAGCTGCGTCCAAATTCAAGATTGGGGATAGGGTAGGGGTTGCCTGGATATATTCGGCCTGTGGCAAATGCAATTTTTGTTTGGACGGCACTGAGAATCTCTGCGATAATTTTCTGGCGACGGGAAAAGATGTGAATGGTGGATATTCCGAATATATGACAGTTCCTGAAAAATACGCCCATTTAATTCCTGCATTTTATTCGGATACCGAGGCCGCTCCACTTTTATGTGCTGGGGCCATTGGTTACCGTTCAATAGTACTTTCACAATTGACAGACGGGGATAGTTTGGGTCTTACCGGTTTCGGAGGGTCGGCGCACTTGGTGCTAAAAATGGTAAAATACTGTTACCCCAATACCAAAATCTATGTTTTTGCCAGAAAGAAGGAGGAACAGCGTTTTGCCCTGGATTTGGGAGCGGACTGGGCAGGAGATACCTCCAGTACCCCACCGGTAAAATTGGACAGTATTATAGATACAACCCCGGCATGGAAACCTATAGTGGAAGCACTTCAATTTCTAAATAAGGGTGGCAGATTGGTAATCAATGCCATTAGGAAGGAGGAAACCGATCAAAATTACCTCCAAAACCTGAATTATAAAGATCATCTTTGGATGGAGAAAGAAATTAAGTCCGTCGCCAATGTTACGGCAAAGGACGTGGTGGATTTTTTGAATCTGGCAGCGAAAGCGGGCATTAAACCTAAAGTACAGGTGTATCCTTTGGAAGATGCCAATTTGGCCCTTTTGGAATTAAAGCAAAAACATATTATTGGAGCCAAGGTTTTAAAAATTTCATGAGCTGCAACGTGAAAGCCAACTGTTTCCATGACAGATTACCATCCTTATTCCTATTCCTTGTTCCCTTAATTAAAGTTTCCCGTACATTTTGTACTTGATATTCAACTTAATTTGTAGTTGGGTGTTGTTGACCATTGAAAAAAATAATAGTGTTTAAAATGTTTAGAAAACAAATACCTTTGCGCCAACATTGTAGGTATTTGTTTGTACCTGGTTTTGTGTTAAGGGCATCGGGGTTATGCCCACGGTGGTGAGGTTTGTTATGCCCTGCTGTTTAGTCTAAGGTAATATTGAAATTAATATGAAAGTAAGATTTGATGGGTTTGTCCTATCTATAATAGCTGTTATAGGAATAGCTTATATTTTTCCACAATGGGGTGCGGCAGACAGTCGCGTTCCTATCGATACTATTAGTGCAATAGGAATTTCATTGATTTTCTTCTTTTATGGATTAAAATTGAGTCCCTCCAAATTAAAGGCAGGACTCAAGAACTGGAAGTTGCATTTGCTGGTACAGGCCTCCACGTTTTTGATTTTCCCCCTAATTGTTTTGGCATTTTATCCGCTAATGCAAAATGCAGAGCAGCAGACCCTATGGTTGGCCTTCTTTTTTTTGGCGGCACTACCGTCCACGGTATCTTCCTCGGTGGTAATGGTCTCCATGGCCAAGGGCAATATCCCGGCTGCAATATTTAATGCCAGTATTTCGGGGATTATTGGCATTTTGATAACGCCATTGTGGATGGGGCCCTTTGTACAGGAGACAGGAACAGATTTTGATTTTGCAGTCATCTATTCAAAACTCATCCTGCAAATTATTCTACCCGTAATATTGGGATTGTTTTTACAGCGATTTCTTGGGATATTGGCACAAAAATATAATAGCTACTTAAGCCTTTTCGATAAGTCCATTATTCTACTTATCATCTATAAAAGTTTTGCGGAATCGTTTGAAGAAAACATTTTTGGTGTGGTATCCTTTTTGGATTTGGGGATACTTTTTGTAGCTGTATTGGGATTGTTTTACATGGCATTCTTTATAACAGGATTTGTAGCCAAAAAATTAAAATTCAATACGGAGGACCAAATTACGGCCCAGTTTTGTGGCACCAAAAAATCCTTGGTTCACGGGACCGTTTTCTCCAAAATTCTATTTGGAAATATGGCTTCTATAGGCATAATTTTACTGCCCCTTATGATATTCCATGCCACCCAAATCTTAATTTTGAGCATAATTGCCGGAATACGGGCCACCAGACCAGAAAAGGGGAAACCCATAGTAGAGGCTTAGCCTAAAATTCCATAGACCTAGTTTCTACGGAACTTTAGGGCTGTTTTCTTATAATTGTTTATTCAATATCCACCAGTTGGTCTTTACCTTTTACTAAATTGGACTGGTGCTCCTTGACCATAAGATCAATTTCGGCAAGAATTTCTGGGTGATTTGCCCCTAAATCAAAGTTTTCGGATGGGTCCACACTTAGATTGTAAAGGATTGGTGGATTATGTATTTCCTTTTCACCAAATTGCCCATAGGAACCTTCGGTAATATAATGCGCCTTGTAATCTCCAAGTCGGGCCGCATATAATTGTGTTCCCCTATAATAGAAAACCCCCTTTCTTGGAGTGGGATCGCCTTTCAATAAGGTGGAACTTAGGTCAAACCCATCCATAATCCTGTCCTTAGGCATTGGAACACCGGCCAAGGCACTAAAAGTAGGGAAAAGGTCCATGGTAGTACCCAAATCGGAAATCACTGCTGGCTTAATATTGGTTGGCGACCAAAATATACATGGTTCGCGCATGCCACCTTCCCAGGTCATTCCTTTTCCGGCCTTTAATAAGCCTGCACTTCCTCCATTAACCCCATAGGAAAGCCAAGGGCCGTTATCCGAGGTAAATACCACAATGGTATTCTTATCCAATCCTTCTTCCTTTAGCGTTGCTATAATTTGTCCTATGCCATGATCAATTTCCTCCAATACATCTCCATAAATACCCCTTTTACTTTTGCCCAAAAAGTCCTCTGAGGCAAATAGGGGTATGTGGGGCAGATTGTGCGCCAAGTAAATAAAGAAAGGATTGTCCTTATTTTTTTTGATGAAAGAAATGGTTTCCTCCGCATATCTTTTGGTAATGGTATTTTGATTGGCAGGCCTTTCTATTATTTCCGTATTCCGCATCAAGGGCACATTGAAATTTTCTGTAGGTAAATTTCCTTTAGTTTCCTTAAACGCCTTGTAATCACCCACAAAATCCATGTCGTTGGAGTAGGGGATGCCAAAATAATAATCAAAACCATTGTTGGTGGGCAGGTATTCTTTCTTATGGCCTAGATGCCACTTACCAACACAAGCCGTGCTATAGCCTACTTTTTTTAATTGTTCTGCCAAGGTTATTTCCGAACTTGGCAAACCATATTTAGAGTTTGGGAACAACACCCTTTTTGTATCACTTGCCATTCCGCTTCTTACGGGTAACCGACCGGTTAATAATGCTGCCCTACTAGGGGTACATACACTGGCCCCCACATAAAAATTGGTCCATTTTTGGCCTTCGGCCGCCATTTTATCCAAATGCGGTGTTTTAATGGTGGGATGACCATAAACACCCAGGTCGCCATAACCCAGATCGTCCGCAAAAATGATGATGAAATTAGGGGTTTTGCCTAAATTTTCCTGGCTGTAGCTAATACTGAAATAAAAAGATAATAGTACTAGAGTGAATAAGGTTTTAAAAGTTAAGCCTGTTTTAAGCCAATGTTTGATCATTTTTTTTGGTTGTTGTTATTTCGGATTTGAAGATAACAAAAAATGATCATAATAAAATCCCTAAAGCCAAAAGAGGTATCTCAATTTAAAATTAGGTTAAAGATACCTCCTTGTAGCTCAATTGTAAACCACTGCAATCTTTGCCAATTGACCTACAATTTTGATGGAATCTTTCATGGATAGTTTGGATCCGTCCGCATGTATCCAGCGTTTTAGGGGTTGTTCGCAGATCATATTCGTGGCCTCCTTTTTACCGTAATGCTTACGCATGCGCATAAATATTTCTACATCGAACAACCATTTGGTAATGAATTTCTTTTGGAACATACTTGATGCAATTTCCCTATTCATCACTTTGGCGCCACATTGGGTGTCCTTGAAGGGCATTCCAAGAATCTTTTGGATAATTATATTTATGGTTTTACTAATAATCTTTCTGGCGGATTCCTTGGTAATGTCAGCCCCCATTCTACTAATACGTGAGCCGCTCACAATTTTGAATTTAGAGGTTTCCATGGTTTTGACCAGGTCGTCAAAATCCCTGAAATCTGTGGAGAGATCTGCGTCCAAATACCCTATATAATCCAATTGTTCATCCTGCATCAAATATTGAATTCCTTGCCTGACCGCTTCTGCCTTCCCACCATTTTTTTCACAGTTATATATACTAATGTTGGACTCGTTTCCTTTTCTAAGTTCCTCCAACACTTTCATAGTATTGTCTGTACTCCCATCGTTTACAAAACAAAGGTGGTAACCGAGGTTTTGGTAAGCAAAATTCCTGAATTGGTCACTGGAAAGTCTGTCCTCCTCATTATAACATGGGATTACTACGCCAACGCAATTTTTTTGTAGCATTCTGGTATTGGCCATTGGCAATGTATCCACGGAGAGTTTAGGACTTCCGACTATTCTTTTGATCCTAGCGGTCATTTCATCTAAACTCACAGGTTTCTTCATATAATCGTCTATACCGAGGGTAAAGCCGTCTAGGATAATGGATTCATCCGTATTTCCGGACATGACCAGAATAGGTGTTTTGGAATCCTTGAAAAACCTAATATGTTTAACCACCTCCATGCCGGACATGTCCGGCATGTTCATATCTACCAATACTAGGTCCGGCTTGTAGCTGTCGTATAGTTTAATTCCTTTAGCTCCATTATCTGCTGTTTTTACTTCATATCCGAGCTCGGATAGTCTTTTTTCTACAGATAGGAGAATTAGTTGTTGATCGTCAATGGCTAAAATTTTCATAGGTTAAGATTTAAGTTTATTTATTTAAATAGCTGGGTTTGTCGTGATTTCTGAAGCAAATGTAGCAACAAGCTGCCCTTTTAAATGATGGTCAAAAGTTCAGTGGCAGTTTTCTATAGATGAATGGATTTTTTGCTGCGATGGCTGATATGTAGTCTCTTATACAATAATGCTACCTTTAAATTGTTATAATTCTGTTACAATCCATTAATGAAAAACACCAATAGTTTACTGGTCTTGGCCCTGTTTTTTGGACTTACATTTCATGGTGCCAGCATATTTTTTACATTGGAATCTACCTATGATGCTCTGATCCATCTTTTTTTTGCCGATCATTATGCCAATAGTTGGTTTGAGCCATGGGATTATAGGTGGTACACTGGGTTCACAGTTCAGGGCTATCCACCCTTGGTGCATCAGTCCATTGCTCTTTTGTCCTACATAGGTGGCCTAAAATTTGGAATGTTTACAGTAGCCCTCTTGGGGATTGTTCTATTTATTACAGGTACTTACCGTTTTGGGCTTTTAATGACGGGGAATCAAAAAGTAGCGGGCTATACTGCCTTGTTGGCGGTGTTTTCTACCACCTTTATAGAAACCTTGCATATTTTTGGGCAGTTGCCCAGTATTATTGGACTTTCAGTTCTTTTGCACTCCTTACCCGAGATATATTTATGGATCAAAACTGGGAGATACCGTTATTTACTGACCTCTTTGTCCTTGATAGCCGTAACGGTAACCTCACATCATGTTACCCCTATTTTTGGAATGGTATTCTTTGTCTTTCCACTTATTGGAATGGTGGTTATGGATGTATCCCGTGATAAGGTATCTACTAATAGGGAGCTCACTTTTAAGGTGTTCTTTAAATCTTTTAGACAGCTATTTTGGCGTATAGTTGGATTTGGTTTTTCCTCTTTGGTATTAATAGTGGTCTGTATTTTGCCCTATTGGATCAATTCCAAAAAGAATCCCATTACCCAAATCCCTATTCCACATGGTTCCAGGGATAATTTTCTGGAAGTAACCTCTTCGGGTCTGGTCTTCTTTATAGTACCTTGGGGAATTTTGCTTTTCTTTCTGCCCTATATTTTTTACCGGTTTTATAGTAAACGATATTTGTTCTTTGGTTTGTCCATATCGGCACTTACTATTTTGGGCACTGGGGGAACAACCCCAATTCCACTTAAGGTATTGGGCGAAACTGCGTTTAATATCCTGACCTTGGACCGTTTTACCCTTTGGGCAACCATAATGGCGTTGCCTATTTTTGGTGAGTTTATTTATAGATTGGCCGAAGGTGATTTAAAACAACAACTTCAACTACGTTTTGGGGCAATCTACCATAGGGTGTTAAGTATTTTAATTGGAGGGAGCATACTTTTAATGGTCATTTTTACAATGAGTTTAGGGTATTTTAGACCCTCCCAGCCCCAAAAAATAAAAATGCTGCCCATCGTTAATTTTTTAAATCAGGACCAACATGACCAGTGGCGGTATTTGCCCTTGGGTTTTGGGGATCAAATGGCTTGGCTCTCAGCACAGACAAATGCCATGACTGTTGATGGCAATTATCATTCTGCAAGACGATTGCCAGAATTGACCACCAGGGCTATTGAGCGTTTGGAGAATTCCAAATTTAGAGGGGTAGAGGGCATTGGTTCCCTACAGCAGTTTTTGACCGTTCCGGAAAAGTACAACCTTAAGTACATTTTTAGTAATGATAAGTTCTATGACCCCATTCTTTATTTCTGTGGATGGCAACGTCTACAGCATTTGGAAAATGGCATTATGGTTTGGGAAAAATTAAACGTACCTCCGGTGCCCTCCATACTTCCCAAAGAGGATGTGGCCCAATGGCTGAAGTTAATGTGGGGCATTGTTCCTATTCTCACTATCTTGATAGCCTTTGTTATCAATATTCAATTGCTTTGGATTCGCATACTTAATTCAAGAATAATCCGGCAACCGGACTATATGAAGTATGGGGTTGATTATAGGAAATTCCCATCATTGCTTATCAGTATTAATCATCTTTGGGCATTTTTGATTTTATTGTTGTTAGGATTTGGAATCTACCAGTTTTATATACACAACACAGCACAACGGTCTCCACAAAATGTGGTTAAGGCCTATTATAATGCGTTGGATTTTAAGGAGTTTGAGACGGCGCACTCATTTTTGGATGTAGAAAAGGAAATTTCCATTGCCCAATATATGCAAGAGGTATCTGTAACCGACGGTATCTTAAGCTCGTATGCCAAATTGGATGCAATGGAAATAAAGTTATCCAATGAGACGGACCTAAATGCCAGGGCAGAGGTAGCAACCTTTTGGGTAACCCCTTTGGAACGAATACAAAAAACTTATAATAATGATTTGGTTAAACGTCAAGGAAAATGGTATATAGTTCCTTCCCTTTTGGATAGCGACATTCCCACGGATCAATTGTTTACATCCAACAATACTACTTTTTATAACCATGGTCGACGCAGAATAACCACGGAACAGACCCATCATGAAGATGTACTAAAACAACCTGTACTGGAGGTGCTTAGCGCCAAATTGGTAAAAATGGATGGAAGTTACTCGGTTATCGGGGAATTGCAAAATGTTGACAATGTTCCTGCCGATGTGGTTCTAAAGGCTACATTGTACAATGATGAGGATAAGGAGTTGGCCAGTTATAACGCCAAGTTTCATATGAAGCATAAGTTAATGCCAATGGAAACTACCACCTTCAAAATCAATTTTGAAGGTATTGCATGGTCACAGACCAAAGATACCATTCCCCCTACTTTTAATCCCGATGAATTTACCCCTGTGACATTTTCGGAGCAACCTACCAAATTCAATCTTCAATGTGCCGGAAATGTAGCCAATACCGATCTTTATAAGGGTTTGGTACTTCAGGAAATACAATTGTTGCCAGAAGGGATTAAGGGGCAACTGTACAATTCAGGGATTCAGGAAGTAACCATTCCCTTACTGTTGATTTCCTATTACGATGCGGACAAAAATCTCCTTTGGGTAGACCATAAATTTGTTAGGGACGGGGTCCGGGTGCAGCGCAAACAGTCGTTTCGCTATGACATCAAGGAATTGGATGGGTTGAAAATCCTCAACAGTAGTTTAGAAAACTGTTATGTAAATGGACTGCCCAACGCTGAAATTGCCGGAAAAGTAATCGGGGAGCGGAATAAGCAGCATTCCTATGACCAACTGCAGCCATTTAAGGGGCTTGGTTATGATTTTATAAAGTTGGAACTGAACAGCTATATAGGAAATCCAAGGTAATATGAAATGGAAGCTCTACATTTTGGTTATGTTGACAGGCCTCGGTTGTAGGGAGAAAGAGGAGGTGCCCAATACCAACCTGAAGGCGGAAATAGTAGCTATTTCACATCCGTCATCTGTTGGGAACGGGTTGGAATTCCAATTCCACCTTCAAGGAAAGGGAAACGCTTTGCTATTGTTGGAAAATAGTTTTGGTCCCCTGTTTTTTCAACCTAAAATAATCAATGATAAGGCCATGTTCAATATTCCCCCAGAATTCACGGAAGAGGTTGGGGAATTCCACTGGAAGCTCGTTTCCAATTCCAAAGTACTGTTATCGGATAAATTTTATCTTGGTCCGCGGATTGGGAATCTCTCCAAAATAGAAACCTATTTTGGGCCAAGAAGTATTAGGGCTGGAGGCCAGGATTATTCCATGCTTACGGTTATCCCAACCGATGATTATGACAATCCACTGCCGGATAGTACTCTTGTCGCTATTAGCCAACAAATTAATTCCAAAACCAATGTATTTGAAGTTCGCCTCAAGGATGGTCTTGCCTATAGGCTACTATATGGGGAAGAAAAATCGGGACGTATGTTGGTTACAGCGGCCGTTAACGGGATACCTTCCAAGGAGCTTACAAGCATTGTATCACCCGCCAATAGTACTGATTTCAAAATTGGATTTGAACGTGTACATGATTTTGCGGATGGTAATCAAGTAATTAGATTTATGACCTCACCAATAACGGATAGGTTTGGGAATACGGTTAACGATGGAACCTTGGTTAATTTCATAGTTAAAAATAAGAGGGGAGAATTGCTCAAATCTGCAGGGACTACCTTGGCCGGAATTGCAACTGCCAATATGTTACATCCCAATGAGGAGGAAGAATGGGAGGTTAATGCATATATTACAGGTGAGGCAAAGAGCAATGGGCTTCAGCTGAATTTTAAAAGTGCCATAAAAGATTTTGAAGTGAAATTGTCCAAAAATAATCGAAAAATCATAGTGGGGCCAATTCTTGGATTTATGGGGCAGTTGGTGCCGGAAGGATTGGTTATCGAATTAAAAATTTACGACAGTAACGGCGATTTTATTGAGGCCCAACAAACCCATTCCAGATCTGGGATGGGGTCATTTGAACTGGAGAAGGGATTTTATCCTAGAGGGGATTATCAAATTACCGTGGAATGTGCAGGTGTTAAAAAAAAATGCGTTTAAAATTGACTCAAAATGAAGTGGAATAAGAACATCTTAAGGGTCCTTTTGATAGGTTCGTTCCTAGCCATAAATGCTTTGGTGCTTTTTGGGATAAGTTCGGTTTGGTCCTATCTGAATACTGGTGCGGATCGCTCTACCCTCCTTCACATAGGTGGGGAAGGAGCTACCGTTTATTTGCCCAAGGTGGTGTGGGACACAACTTCAGTGGAAGGCCGCCCAATTGAGAAACAAACATTGGCGAAAATTGAACGGGATTATCTTAATGGTTGGTACGTGAGAAATACCGCGCTGTCTACAAACAATAACTACGGTATTGGCGACTACTTTACCGAAAGTGCCAGGACCAAACTGTATAAAATACTGGATACAAACAAGGAAAAGGGCGCCACCTTTGTTCAGACCACTTTGGAACATGGGCCCAAATTAAATTTCTATAGCGCCGATGGAACCCAAATCTCTTTTCTCGATAAGAATGTATCACTTTACAAGAAGGGCTTTTTAAACGGCAATCCAGTTTTGGAATATCATGAAACTGCAACATTCCAGGTAGTAATGCTTCTAGAGGACGGTTTTTGGAGGGTACGTCATTTTGTGAGGGTAGCATCAGAACCTGTAAAGGTGAAGAAGGAGCCCAGAATTAGTGCTGTTGATAAAGAAGC
The DNA here is from genome assembly GCF_900129275.1 of Arenibacter palladensis. Lineage (GTDB taxonomy): Bacteria > Bacteroidota > Bacteroidia > Flavobacteriales > Flavobacteriaceae > Arenibacter > Arenibacter palladensis. Next base: position 344,456 of record NZ_FQUX01000004.1, read on the forward strand.
GTTACGAAATATTAAAGGACTCAATTATTATCCTAAGGACAGTCCTTGGGATACCTTTGGAAATCGGTTTCAGGATAGTATTATTTCAGGAGATTTTAGAACTATAAGGGACATGGGATTCAACACCGTCCGTATTTTTATTCCGTATATGGACTTTGGGGCGGCCCAGGTAAACCAGGACAGACTTGCCAAAGTCAGGGCCCTTTTGGATATCGCGGGTAAGCAAAACATAAAGGTGGTCATCACCCTATTTGATTTTTATGGAGATTATAGCGTGCCCAATTGGACGGAGACCTTTACACATGCAGAAAAGTTGGTAACCACATTAAAGGATCATCCAAGTTTGCTTGCATGGGATTTAAAGAATGAACCCGATTTGGATTTTGAAGCAAGGGGAAAGGAAGATGTGCTGGGCTGGTTGAGGGAGCTTTGTTTAAGGATAAAGAAATGGGACGGACTGCATCCCGCAACAGTAGGATGGTCCAGTCCCGAGGCCGCGGTAAATATGGCCAAGGAAGTGGATTTTGTTTCTTTTCACTATTACAGGGAAATTCAGGATTTTATGCCTTCTTATCAAAAATTGAGAAACGCGATTCCCAAAGATAAAATTACGATACTTCAGGAATATGGCAAGTCTTCCTATAGTGGAATGTGGAATGCTTTTCTAAACTCGGAGGAGAAACAGGCGGCCTATTATGAGGAAATTCAACCCATTTTGGAAGAAGCCCAAATACCATTTCTATTATGGACTTTATACGATTTTGAAAAGGTACCGTCCGCTGTGGTTGGCAACCGGCCTTGGAGAAGGGAACCCCAAAAATATTTTGGTTGTCTTGATATGGAAGGTAAACCAAAGAAAGCATTTTACTTTCTAAACCGTATTTCCAAAAAATAGGAAGGAGAACGATTAGCCAAACCGTTCCCCTATCCTCACTTAACCTGAAACTTAATTCTAATTTTCCAGTTCTGCCACTCTTTTAGGTAGTTTTAAAGAAAAGCCTTCGGATTTTGCCAATTGAATCGCCTTAAAATAATTCACGTACATTTTGGCGATTTCCGACATGGGTAAAGAGCAGGCTGCTTTATAATTGTTCGTTCCCAATTGGATACGATAGAAATCATCCTTCAAAATATTTTCTATGGCATTGGCCAATGACTCGGCACTATCGGGTTTGAAAAATTCTCCTTTATACCCTTCCTCCTTTACCAAAATACTCAGATCTCCCAAGTCTGGAAGGGCAACAGCCTTTCCATAACTACCGGCCTGGTGCAATACCCCAGAACTACCTGTGGTGGAAGTATAGGGAAACACAGCAACGGCACTCTCCGCGAAAATCACAGGGACATCTTCCTCGGCAACATATCCCGTAAACCTAATTTGCGGTATATGTTGATAACGTTTCTTTATTCCCGCAAGATATCCGGGAGTATTGGGACTGTCTGTGCCCGCAATTACGATTTCCAAATCCATATTGCTGCGGTTCCTGATAATTTCTACGGCCTCTATGAGTATCTCTACTTTTTTATAGGTGCCAAATTTACCGAAGGCCATTATCTGTTTTGGCCCCTCAGGTAAGCGGTAATCAGGTTCTGGAGGTGTTTCAAAAGCGCCATGGGGTACCAGAGCAACGTTTCTCGCCTTATATTTTTTTTCCAGGATATCTACATATTTACTAATGGTCACGGCAAGTACATCGGACGCCAAAACAAACTTGGTTAGGGTAGCTCCGATTAGGCCATAGGCTTTCTGCAAAAAGATGTTCTTGGTAATACCGGCACTATTTAAGTCTACTTGTTCCAAAATATTATGCAGTAAGGAAATGGTGGGAATCCCTTTTAGTTTGCATATAAAAGGAAGAAGAAGACCCAAGGCAGCGGGTATTTTTTTGTCTCCAAATTTCAGAAATTGAAGGTTAAACAAGACCGCATCGGGCTCTGTCTCCGAGATGGTTTTGTTTATACTGAATAGGTTGGTGTAGCTGTTAAAACTCCAACATTCCTTGACGGTTATTTTGCAGCCTTCCTCTTCAAAATTCAGATCTTTTTCTTCGTTGGTTTTGTCGGTGATCAAAACTATTTCACTGACCTCATTTTGCAACCTAAAGTGTTTTACTAGGTGATACCCGTACTCGGCAAGGGTTACTTTACTGGGGGGGTAGGCAGTTACGATGGCTAATTTCATAAGTTAAGTTTTGTGTTAAGATTTAGATTTTATTTCTGGTACAAATTTCACCAATATATACTGCAAATATTGATGTTATGAGGTGGTTGGTCCTTTTGTATAGATGAATGGTAATGGTGTTTGGGCGAGTTGTCCAAGGCCAATCATTCATTTAAATTCTCAAGGTTTCCATATTTCCGTTTTAATTTTAGGTATGAATTGGGCATTATCGGAGACCGGTCGATTATCGCTGTCAGGCTTTTGCAATAGTACCCTGTTACTTCAAGGATTTGCTTAAAAAGTAGATGGCCTGGGCCACTAGTAGGGCTATCATAACAACGATCTGAATTTGGACGACCATGGTGAGACTACTGTGAAATATTATTATTAAAAACACCTGTGATATTCCCAGAATACCAGATAGTATTACGGGTACGTAATGATCCAATGACAGGAAATAGTAGGCAAAAATATTGGAGACCGCAAAAAGTGATGTCGCCAAGGCATATTGCCAGAGTAAGTTTGACATGGATAGGTAGGCCTCCCCGAACAATAAATTAATGATGGGCTCAGGAAACATATAGCACGCCATTACGATTCCAAATGATAATAGTCCTATGAATCCTATGTATTTTGAAAGTACGGGAACGGTAGGTTCCCCGTCCTTGTGTTTTTGTACTACCGTAGGCAATAATAGCATAACAAACATCCAAGCCACAAAATAGACCACCCGGCCTATCAAGGCCAGGGATGCGTATAGGCCGGCATCCATAGCATCGAAATAGTGCTTTACCAGCAGAATATCGCTGTTGTTTATGATAATTTGGGTTAGTTCATAACCTGCGGTAAGCCCTATAAATTGTAACACTTTTTTTGTTTTTTCTTTTGAGAGCCTATTTTTTGTGAAAACTCTTACCTGTTTTATATCAATGGGAACCAATCCAAAAAGAAAGGAAGTACCAATCCCCAAGGCGACCAAAATTGAAGGTTCAAATGGGAGTATCACCAACAATAAAATGGTAATGCCCAATCTGCTCCACATTTCAGTTTGGTAGGTAAAGGATAATCTTCCAAAATCCTGGAACCCTTGAAATTTGCCACGGTTAACGCTCATAAGAAAGTAAATTGGGATACCAATCCCAAAGATGATGAACATGCCGGAATTTTGGGTCCGAAACAAAGTTTGTAGTTCAGGGGCAAAATAGACAACCATTGTTCCAATGGCCAGACCAAAGGCCAGGGCGTAAGAGTATATGGTATTTTGAAAATGGGCGTAATCCTCTTCAGAAAATAAAACAGCAAACTTAGCGGTCACTAATTGAAAGGTCATTCCAACAAAGGAAAGTACCAATAGAAGTGTTATCAGCAGTGCTGCCTCTGCGAAGGCCTCAGGGCCCAGTATTCTTCCCAAGGCCAAGTTGTAAAGGTAGTTGCCCCCGTTAACCAGGAGCGCACTACCCATAAACAACCGTTCGGGGGAAATTTTTTTGATAAGTATATTGGATAAGGTCATGTGTGATTATTTTTTAATGGTATTCCTTAATACGGTGTTTACAAGTGGTATTTAGCCGGAACATTTATGTTTTCTTAAGGCAAATATCTATAGGATAGCCGTTTTGAAAAGGCCGATGTAGACGGGTCGTCATTTGCTGTAGACGAATGGCAGGTATTGCACTTCCGGTAAAGTTGTGTCTGCCGTAGCTTTACATAAGCTTAATAAATAGGATTTAGGCCGAACCAAATAGCGACCATAAATCCGGAAAACTTAACCTATGAATACTTATAAATTAATTGCCCTATTTTTATTATTGTCATTTTCTGTTCAGGCCCAACAATCTATGCAAAAGGGATTTGAACTTTTGGAAAATGGAGATTTTGCAGATGCCGAGATTTTTTTTGAAGCCTTTTTGGAATCGGATTCCGAAAACAAGACAGCCCAGATTTGTTATGGAAGGGCAGTTGGTCTAAATGGAGCGCCTAAAACGGCCAATGCGTTATTTGGAGATTTACAGCAAAAGTACCCCAACGATTATGAGGTGGCCATAAATTATATAGAATCCCTTTTATGGGCAGGAAAATATAAGGAGGCCAAACCACTGTATAAGGATATGGTGGCCAAAAATCCAGAAAAGTTTGGGGCTTTGTTGGGGTATGCCAATACCTTGAGCAATCTAAAGGAATATAAAACTGCACTGTATTGGGTAAATAAGGCCATTGCACTGCAACCGGATAATGAAGGTGCCAAGATTTCAAGGAAGTATATAAAATTAGGATACGCCAATGAGTTTGTAAATGCACAAAACTATGGGATGGGACAACAATTGCTACAGGAAATTTTTGGAGATTTTCCTGAGGATAAGGAGGCATTGTTGAATTTGGCCAACCTACAATTGATAACCAAAGAGACGGATAGTGCCAAAAATACCTACCGGCGATATGCCACATCCGCTAAAGATTCGATCACCGCTATAAATGGAATTGCACTTGCAGAACACATAGCCGGAAATGAAAAAATGGCCCTAACAATGGCCTTGAAGGCTAAAGAAAAAGTGGAGTCCTTTGGTGATACCGGGCTTAGCCAGCGCACCTACGACCGCCATGTACAGGCCCTGATATGGAATAGAAAGTTTACCGAAGCCAGAAAGGAAATAGACAGTTTAGCCGTTGTATTCCCCAATGGCAATTGGGTACAGGCATTAAATGCTACCCTAGGAATGTATACCGGGGATTTTAAGGCAAGTTTATCAAGCTATGACGCCATACTCTCTAAGGATAGTGTCTCTTTTGACGGAAACTTAGGTAAGGCAAACGCACTTTTTGCTTCAGATCAAATCGTACCTGCTTATAAGGCGGCATTTCAGACCTTGAAAATATTTAAGAATCAAAAAGATGCGCAAGGTTTTATTGAAAAACTGAATGGTTTGCATACCCCAAATATTGTAGAACATGCCACCTATACCTTTGACAATGGTAATAATGTGGCTTTTTCCAATTCAGTAAATGCCTTTGTACCTTTTTCCACAAAATTTAAAACCACACTAAACTACCAGTACCGAACTACAGAGAATACGGTTACCCAGAATAAGGCAGAATCCCATGTTGTGTTGGTTGGTTTTGGATACAAATTGGCACCCCATGTAGATATGACCACTGTCCTGGGATTCAATAACAGTAGGTTTATGGAAACTGCTTACACCCAACCGGTTTTGGATGCCAAATTAAAATTGAAGCCTTTTAAGTTGCAGAATCTAGAATTGGGCTACCAAAGGGAAGTGCAGAATTTTAATGCAGATTTAATAGAGCGCGAAATTGTGATGAATCATTACGGACTTAATTACAATCTAGGGACCAATTTCAATTTGGGCTGGTATACCCAATTGATGCACACCCAGCAGACCGATAACAACAGTCGTAACCTCTTATTTACCTCTCTGTACTATACGGTATCACAGAAACCGGTATTAAAGTTTGGTCTTAATTATCAGTATATCACCTTCGGAGAGCAAGTACCTTCCCTATATTTTAGTCCTGAAAAATACCAGGTCGGGGAGGTTTTTGGGGATATCAGGGGGAAAATATCAACAGATACCCACTATATGGCCAGTGTGGCTACAGGAATTCAAAAGGTGGAAAACGACCCCCAAACTCTAATTTTCAGGGCTGAAGCTGCCGTGCAACACCAATTTGGAAAACGTCTCAGTGGAAGTGTTTATGGTAAATATAGCAATATAGCATCGGCCACGGCCGCTGGATTTGAATTTACGGAAATTGGATTTAAACTAAAATGGTCCTTGACTAAAAAACCATTGTTCTTTGCCAATTTGGAGTCCGAAAGCAAATCGAATTAAAAACCCTAAAAAAGGGAGGGTAAAAGTCCAATATATAATACTGGTGCTTTACAGAAGGTTTAGTCTTCGCATTAGTTCAGGTCTGTTGGAGCGACTGATCGGGATAACGTTCTTACCTATTAAGACGCTATTGTCCTCAATATCTATAATTTTGTTGAAGTTGATGATAAACGACCTATGTATTTGCATGAAAACCTTTTCCGGCAGTTTCTCCTTAATCTTCTTTAAGGTAGTATGTACATGATATACTTCTTTTTCGGTCTTGATATCTATATAATCCCCTTTGGCTTCTATGACCGTAATCTCGTTCAACTTCAATTTAATTAGGCGCCTATCTATATTGATATAAAGATCTTCACCTGATGCTGTTTCTCCTGCTTCCTTAGATGGACCAACTGGTGACTGTTGTGATATGTTTTTTAATTTTTGAATGGATTTTTGAAAGCGCTCCAAGGTAATGGGCTTCACTAGGTAGTCCACAATGGACTCGTATTCATAGGCTTCTATGGCAAAATTGGTGTCGGAGGTAGTCAATACAATTTTTGGAGGATTTTTAAGGGTCTGTACAAAATCGACACCAGAAAACCCGGGCATGTGTATATCCAGGAATACTACATCAATATTCTGTTGGTTTAAAAACTTGATGGCCTCAATGGCATTGTCAAATTGCTCAATAACATCCAATTCAGGAATCTTGGAACACAATTGGGCTACAATTGCCCTTGCCGCAGCCTCGTCGTCTATGATGATACAATTCATACTATATAGTTGTAAGGTATTTTGTTATTTTTTGAAGTATTGATCTAAAATCCATGTCCATCTTATTATTGCCTTCCCTAAGATCTTCTTCATAGGTTACCGCATATCCGTAGGCCTTTTCCAGACCCAATATGTTAAATTTATGCTTTAATTTATGTACGGTTTCAGCAGCCATTAAAAGCTCATTTGTTTGGATCTGTTCCAAGTATGTATCTACCTCTTCCGGGAACTCCTTTTTTATGATATGGATGAATTTTTTCTCAAATTCAATATCCTCTCCTGCCAACTCCTTAATGTAATTTAGATTGGGTGTTTCAATCATAAGTTCTTCTTTAGAGTGAAATAAAATGTGGTTCCCTTATTCTCTTCTGATTCCAACCAGATATCACCTTCGTATAAATCTACTATTTTCTTTACAATGGACAGTCCTATGCCCGTAGAACGTTCACCTTCTCCTATGGACTGGAATATTTTGAAAATCTTTTCATGATATTCCTTAGGTATGCCTATGCCATTGTCCTCAATACTAAATTGCCAATGTGTATTGGTTTCTTCACTGCTAACTTTTACCAGTCCTTCCTTTTTCGGAATATGCATTACGGCGTTACTTATTAGATTTTGAAATAGCTGGTGCATTTTGGTTCTATCCGAATTTAAAACAGGTAGCGTATTCATTATGACAACATTGACATGTTCGGGGATAAAAATAATCTCGCGAATCTCATGAATAACAGAGTTTAGGTCTACCATTTCATTCTCCAGATTTTGACTGTTGATACTGGAATAATTTAAGATTCCATCAATAAGCTTGTCCATGCCTTCAATTTTCTCTTGCATCATCTGAAGTTGGTTTTGGCCATTTATATCCAAAATCTCATGGTAATCTTCCTTTACCCAAGATGCCAGTGCACTAATACTTCGTAAGGGCGATTTAAGATCGTGCGAAACTATATGTGCATATTCCTGTAATCCCCTATTACTGGATTCCAATTCCTTTAAGAGTTGCTCTTTTTGGAGTTGAAGGTGTTTTTGTTCCGTTATATCCAAGTGTATGCCTATAGATCCAACAACAGCACCGGATTCATTATATCTAGGTGCGCCACTGATCAACCAATGTCGTAGCTCTCCGTTTTTATGGGCTATTTTTACTTCGTAGGAATCGGAATGTCCTTTAAGTCTCTTTTGGTTTTTTTCATGAACTATTTTGTTGTCCAAAGGTTTTATAATATCTACTGCCTTTTGGCCTAGAAGTTCCTTCTCTGTATAGCCGCTCATTTGGCAAAAACTGTGATTGACCATTTGCACCACGTCATCATTGTCTACCTCAATAAGCCCCAAGTTCATGTTTGCGATGATACTGCTATACTTTTCCCGTTGTGCCTCTAGTGTCCGTTTATAGTTTCTTCGTAAAGTGACATCTTGATAGGTCCACAAGTGGCCCGTATAACGGCCATTATTGAAAATAGGTATATAATCTCGCTCTAAAATTCTGCCATCCAACATCTCCAGTTCGTCACCAACGACCATTTTTTGATTGCCAAGTACTTCATCTATTCTTTTGACAAATGCCTCGGGATCCTTGAAATATTCTTTGCTCTGTTCGGCCGAGATAGCACAATCTGCGCCTATGAGTTCCTCTGGGGAGGCCGATATCTGGAATAGGTCGCAAAAAAGCTGGTTGGTCAAGGCTATTTTTCTGTGTTCATCCTCCAAAAGAACTCCGGTCTGAAGGTTTAGAATCAAGGTAGAAAGGCGGTTTTCGGAAGCTTTTAATTGCTCCTCGGCTTCGAGTTCCTTGGAAATATCCTCTATCATGGCCACCTGAAATTCTACCTCCCCCTTAAAATTCTTTACTGCACTTACATTTGTTTTGGCGTGTAAAATAGTGCCGTTTTTACGTATATACTGTTTGGTGATCGTAAAATTATCCAGTTTGCCAGTATTCATTTTATCCATTAAATCTTGAGTGGCCTTGGAAGTATCAGTTGCACTAATATCACTAACCTTAAGTATTTTTAGTTCCTTTTCGGAATATCCAACTAGTTTGGAGAAACTTGGATTTGCCTTTATGATCTTTCCATCCACACTGAGCACTATTCCCAATGGTGAATTTTCTACAATTATGTCCTGTTGTTTTTTCTGTTCGGCAAGTAAATGTTTTATTTCTGTTTCTTGGCTTATATCCCTTATAATACCTTGGGCAGCAATAGGTTTTCCAGTGGGGTCATAAATCATGTTGGCGTTGATCTGTACATGCTTTTCAGATGTATCCCTTAAAATAATTTTTGCCCTATAATTTTTTAAAGTGCCTACTTCAATAAGAAAATTGAAGGACTTTACGGTATAATCAACATAATCCTTATGGACCATTTTGGCCAAATTAATTTCTTCCTTTGTATGGTCATATCCCAAAAAATCTTTGGCGGAGTTGTTCATGTTAATAACATTGAACTTTAAATCCATGACTACGTAGGGGTCTATTATATTGATGAAAGCCCCGTCCAATTCGGAAGTTTTTTCATCTAGCAGATGTTGTAACTTGCTATTTTCCTGTTTTAAGTGATGAACAGTATTATATAGTTCATGCGATTTGGATTCCAATATTTTTTCTGCTTGGATTCTGGCCTTCTTTTGTCGCTCCAAGGCCTTTTTCAACAGAATAACCTCTTTATTATCCATTTTGAACTATATCGAATTTAACTTCGGTTCCATCCTCTTTCAAAAGTTCATAGGATACTTTTGCCGAACTATTAAAATGTTCAAAACATTTTTCTATTAGTCCATGGGCCAATCTATACAGTCCCCTTGATGAGGAGTATATCATGGAAATGGAATGGTCCGTTTTTTCCAGGATTTTAAAACTTGGCAATTCGGCATCCGGATATAGTTTTTTAACATGCACATGTATATGGTCCTCTATGCTGTACAAAAGTCCTAAAGGATTGGTGTAGCTTTTAATTACCTCGGGATGGGCCTTTCCTAAACTACTGAACAGGTAGTAGCCAAAGGTATGGAGCAGGGTATTGGTGTCTATCTTAACCGAATCGCTCAAATTGGTTATCAAGCTTACCATTTCATTAAATTCATAGGAGCCTATGGATGTATAGATTCCTTCAGATTCTAAATTTGATTTCTCAATGATTTCATCCACTACCTCCAGGCCGAAGGAGGATTCTACCATTTCCATAAACTCAGTGAATACAATTCCTTTCATGATACTTATTTGTGATTAAATGTAGGAAAACAGTTACCTGTATAAAAGAAATTGTTGTGAATGTGCGGTTTTGTGTTATTTTTTCACAAGTTCATTGGCTTCCCAATACTCGAACACCTTTCGCAATTTTTCTGCATAATCCTCGTATTTAAGGGGTTTTATGACATAACCGGCAATGCCGATCTTATAACATTCCAATAAATCCGCCCTGTTTTGGGATGTTGTAAGTACAACGGTAGGTAAATAGCGATAGCTATCGTGTGCCTTTAAGATTTTAAGGAACTCTATACCGCTCATTCGTGGCATGTTTAGATCCAGAAAGATCATATCGGGCAATTTTACATCGGAATTGAGAATGGCAAGTGCTTCTTCGCCATTTTTGGCCTCAATGATATCATGGTGTAAACCAAGTTTGCCAAGCGTTCTATGAAGCTTCATTGTTTCTATGGCATCGTCTTCTATGAATAGAATGTTCATTGTTAGGCGTATTATAGTGAACTGCAAAGTAAGTAAAACCCAACAAAATAATTGGTTGCTATAGACGAATGGAAATTAAGTGTAGACCAGTGGTCCTTTAGGTACGGCCTCTGTAATTGGGTCGATTCCTATTATTGGGTCAGGGCTTGCCCTAAGGTTAAATACCTTTTATTGTTCAAAACAGATCGTCCAAACGTTTTTTGGTTATGGCCATATGCGATATTTCCCCAAGTAGGGTTACCCCATCTATAAGTTTTGCAAAGCGCTGGTCCTGAGTAAATCCTTTTTTATAGCGAAGGTATATTTGTTGGATGATTACGGCTATTTTGAATAGTCCATAGACATAATAAAATATAACATCGTTTACTACTTGCCCACTTTTTAGACTGTATTGATGCACCACTTCTTCCCTGGAAAGATTACCTGGCAGATGGGTTGGGGTTAGGTTTAACGCCTTCATAAAGTCTGGGTCATTGGGGTTTACCCAATATCCCAAAGTGGTTCCCAGATCCATCAACGGATTTCCGATGGTAGCCATTTCCCAGTCCAGTACTGCATTTACTTTGGTCCAATCCCGGGGATCCAGTACCAAATTGTCGTATTTAAAATCGTTATGGATCAGGGAATAGGTTTTGGGTTCCTTGGGCGTATTCTGGCCCAACCATTTGGCCGCAGCTTCAATTCTTGGTATTTCATCGGTTTTGGATTTGAAATATCGTTTGGTCCAACCTTCAATCTGACGTTGCATATATCCTTCGGGTTTACCAAAATCATCCAAGCCTATTTCCTTTACATCCAATTGATGAAGTTCAACAAACGTATCCACAAAACTGTTGGATATGCCGCGCATCAGTGCTGTGGACGGAATCATCCCTTCAGGCATTTTAGCCCTTAGAATTACTCCCTCCACCCGTTCCATCAGGTAGAAGGGGCAGCCTAAAATGGTTTGGTCTTGGCAGTAGAGTATGGGTGCGGGGACTTTGCCGTAATTGGGTTTTAAGGCCGTTAATATGTCGTATTCACGTTTCATATCGTGTCCGGATTTTATATTGGCCCCAATGGGCGGCCTTCTCAATACATATTCCATTTTTCCCAGTTCTACCGAATAGGTAAGGTTGGAATATCCCCTGGGAAATTGGGATACTTTTAAATCGCCCTTGTTGGCAAGGAATTGTTGTAAATAGGATTGCAAATTCTCCATTTGTAATTCTTCACCTTTACGGATAACCGTGGATTTATCGTTCCATTTGTTCAACATAAAACTTAAATTCTGTATTCTTTCAAAATCTGTCTGGCCAAGCTGCTCATATGCACCTCGTCCGCCCCATCATAAATTCGGGCAGCCCGCTCCTGTCTATAGTAGAATGCCAGGATGGTGTCGTCCGTTAGGCCTAAGGCCCCATGGACCTGAATTGCCCTGTCCACCACTTTTTGTAGGACATTGGCACAGTAAAATTTAATGATGGAAATTTCTTTTCGTGTTTTATAGGCACCTTGAGAATCAATTTTATGAGCAGCATCTTGGATTAATAGTCTTGCTGCATTAATCTCGGCCCTAGATTCGGCTATCCAGTTTTGAACGGTCTGTTTATCGGCCAATGTCTTACTATGCGCCAATTCCCGGGATACTGCCCGCTGGCACATGAGGTCAAAAGAACGTTCACATATACCCATCCAACGCATACAATGGTGGATACGTCCCGGGCCCAACCGTTTTTGGGCAATGGTAAATCCTTCTCCATCTCCTCCAAGGACATTGGTCAATGGGACTTTTACGTTTTGGAATTTAATTTCGGAATGACTTTCCCAGCCATTTCCGGTATGCCCCATAACGGGAATGTTTCTGATGAAATCGATACCAGTATTATTGGTGGGGACAATTATTTGACTAGCCTTTTTATGCGGTTCCGAAGCTTCTGGATTGGTTACCAACATTACAATGGCAAAGGTGGCCCCATCAAAACCTGTTGTAAACCATTTATGACCGTTTATTATATAGTTGCCATCTTTTTTAAAGGCCATTGTCCCCATATTTACGGGATTGGAGCCGGCAAAATCCGGTTCGGTCATGGCGAAACAACTTCTAATATCGCCGGCGAGAAGAGGGTAGAGGTATGCCTCTTTTTGATCCTTGGTTCCGAATTCGATCAATATTTCCATGTTCCCGGCGTCAGGGGCCTGACAATTAAAACAATAATGTCCGTAGGGACTGGCACCCAAAATTTCGCTGATTTCCCCGTGCTGGGTATTGGACAGCCCTAAACCCCCGTATTCCTTTGGAATCTGAGGTAGCCAAAGTCCACGGTCCTTTACTTTTTGGCGTTTTTCATTTAGTTTTGGAAGTTTTTCATCCCAACTACAATTTAAAATCCAAGGTTCCAATGGAACAAGTTCCTCCTTAACAAAGGCTTTTATCCTAATTTTTATGTCGTCGAAATTCATTTGTTTTGCTTTTTGGTAGATCTGGTCTTCATTTATAATCGGCTCGGGAAATGTTTTGAAAAAGGTAGCACTACCTTCATCAAAGTATTATTTGCCTATAAATTTAGCGGGGCGCTTTTCTAAAAAGGCATTGACACCTTCTGAAAAATCGCGACTGGCAAACGTGGTAACTTGTTTTTCTGCTTCATAAGCGATGGTGTCATATAGATCATGGCCCATGGCATAGAATATGTCTTCTTTGGTAACACCTACGGCCAAGGTAGGAAGTTTGGCCAATTCGTGGGCCCAATTTTTGGCTGTCTTAAGCAATTCGGAGTCCTCACTTACCAATTTATTGGTGAGTCCAAGATCCAAACATTCTTTAGCCATTATTTTTTTGCCCTCTACGGCTATTTGTAGTGCTTTACTATAACCTATTTGTCTTGCCAAAAGCCAACTACCGCCACCGTCAGGACCTAAGCCTATATTGATAAAGGCGTACAACAAAGCACTGTTTTGGGACATTACCCTAAAATCGCAGGCAAGGGCCAGGGAAGCTCCTACTCCGGCCGCAGTTCCGTTAATTGCCCCTATAATCGGCTTGCGAAGTGTAAAAAGATTACGCATCAAAGGTTGATAGGTGCTGGTAATATATGCCCGGCCTTCTTCCGGTGTAATCTGGCCAAAGACTGCCATATCCGCACCCGCGCAAAAACCTTTTCCGGCTCCTGTAATAACCACTGCGCGAATGTCATCGTCTTTCCGGATTTTATTGATGGCGGTGGTAATTCCGTTCACGACATCGTCAGTGACCGCATTGTACCTTGAGGGCCTGTTGAGGGTAATAATTCCAATATCGCCATCCTTTTCAAATAGAACGCTCTCATCATTGTTGTTTTCAATTTTTTTCGGGATGTCCTTTTTAGGTTCAGAAATTGCTTTCTTACTATTGGGATTTGAATAGACTTGGGCAATAAATTCGGCAACGCAGGCCGGTTTTTCCACTCCTTTTAGTTCAAATACAAGCTTTAGTTTGTATTTGCCCCCGCCTTCAAATGGGCTGAATTCCATTAAAGATACTCTAGCCCTTAACAAGGCGCCTACCGGGGTCGCATTCATGAACCGTACTTTGTCCAATCCATAATTTACCCCCATTGCAATATCCTTGATCTTGAGGGTTTCAAAGCAGAATTTTGAAGCTAGGGAAAGGACCAGGAATCCATGGGCTACCGTTTTTTTATAGGGCGAATATTTGGCGGATTTTTCCGGATCTATGTGAATCCATTGGGTGTCTTCCGTGGTTTTGGCAAATGAGTCGATCATATCCTGGGTTATGGTCATCCAATTGGATATCCCCAATTCCTTGCCTAGGTAATGGGTCAGATCCGATAGTTGTGGAACTTCTGTGGAATATGCCTTGTTGATTGATTTTTCTTCTGCCATTTGGTTTTTATTAGGTCCTATTAAATTGTTTGGTAAGTTCTAGCATCGTTCAATTACTAATTAAAACCGCCTGCTATCATGTGTCCTCCATCGGCAGTAAAAACCGATCCGGTACAATAGCTGGATGCGTTGGAAGCCAAAAAACAGGCCAGGCCGGCCATTTCATCCGGTGTGGCCATTCTTCCTGTCGGTAAATGACGTGTTACTTGATCCAGTATTTTTTCGTTCTGCCATAAGGCCGAACTGAATTTGGTCTTGATGAGTCCCGGGCATATGGCGTTGGAGCGGATTCCAAATTTGCCCCATTCCACAGCCTGTGATTTGGTCAACATAATTAATGCCGCCTTACTAACACTGTACAATCCCAATCCAACACTTGGTTTCATTCCTTCTACCGAGGCAATATTGATAATGCTTCCACCTCCCATTTTTTTCATAATGGGATAACATAGGTTGGCCAACAAGAAAGGGGCCTTGGTATTTATGTCCATTATTTTGTCAAATAGGGCATTCTCCATAGTGTCCAAGGGACCATAAAACGGATTGGTAGCGGCATTGTTCACTAGAATGTCCACCCCTCCATAGGCATTTACAGTTTCATCGACCAATTTTTTTATTTGGGCTTCATCTCCAACATGACAGGCAATCCCCAAGGCATCATATCCTTCTTCTTTTAAATTTTTTGCCACTTGGTCAACGGCCTCCTGGCTACGGGAACTAATGACCACCTTGGCACCGTATTCCGCTAGCCCTCTTGCAATGGATTCGCCTATACCCTTACTGGCACCTGTAACAATGGCCACTTTATTTTTTAAATCGAATTTTTGTTTTATCCTTGTTCGCATTCCACTTGTATATTTAGAGTACCATTTGTGTTGTGTATTTAATGATGGACCAAAAGGCCTGTATTACATGGGCATGGCACCGCCATTCGCATGCAAGGTATGCCCACTAATAAATCCAGCTTCCTTGGAGGCTAAGAAGAGATAGGCATGCCCCATATCTTCCGGAGTGCCGATTCTACCAACAGGAATCATTGAAATCCCAGCCTGTATAACATCTTGAGGCATGGAATCCGTCATTTCAGTTTTAATAAAACCTGGAGCAACGGCATTTACGGTAATATTGTATTTGCCAACTTCCCTGCACAGGGAATGTGTAAAACCAACTATAGCCGCCTTACTGGCACTATAGTTGGTCTGTCCAAAGGCGCCTTGGAAGGCATTCACGGAGGAGGCGGAAATAATTCTGCCATAATTAGCTGCCTTCATATGAGGTACTACAGCTTTGGCGGTGATATACAGGGAATCAACATTTACGTGCATAACTTGATCCCATTCCTCTCGACTCATTTTTAGGATAGATCGATCCCGAATTATTCCAGCGTTGTTAATGAGTACATCTATTTTTCCATATTCAGAGATGAGCTTTGCAACAGCCATGTCAACAGATTCTTGGTTGGAAACATCCACATTTTGGTAGAATATTTTACCGCCGTTTTTGGCAATCTTGTCTGCGGTTTTCTGACCTTCATCCAGCACATCCCATAAGGCAACAATGGCGCCTTCATTGCAGAAGACTTTACAGATTCCTTCACCTATACCCCTTGCACCGCCGGTAACGATCACGACCTGGCCCTCTAGTTTTTTCATTTTTATTAATTATATAACTGGTTTTAATTCAGTAATTTAAAAAACTTTGAAGACAAACTCTAATGAAGCAACAAGTATTATTGGTAAGGGACAACAATGGTAGTCCCTTGTGGCAATCTGAATAATTAAAAGTTCTAAATTATTTATGGGTTCGTTAAAAACTACTATAAAATGAAAATACCCTAGAAATCAATGAAATTGATTCTAGGGTATATGTTGTTTTAATTTTTAATCAGTTTTAGAACTGATATCTGATACCTAATGCAATATCCAGATCCAGGTCATCGGAATAACTATCATTGAATCCAAGTTCGGGACGGATATCCAAGGATAACAGTAGCGGAAAATCAAAATTACATTCTATTCCTATATCGCCTGCAACCAATGCAAAGGTACCATCTCCACCAGGGGAATCGAAGGAACCAATTCCTGCACCTGCACCTACATACCAGTTAAATAGCCCTTCTATTGGCATTACCCATTGATAGAGTCCAACCAATTTAAAGGCATCTACATTTTTGGAATCGCGCCAACCTAGGTCAAATTCAAGCCTGTTATTGTCCGATACCGCTCTTTGATAGGATACCTCCCCACCAAATCCGTCATTGTCCCCAAGTCTTAAACCAAGGGCGTTTTTTGAAATGGATTGGGCATTGGCCGCTACAATTGTCATTGTTATAACTGTTAAAACACTTAGTATCTTCTTCATGATTATGACTGTTTTTATTTTATACAATATTAGATATTATTGGGTTACTCCAATGTCCCCATCAAAACAAATAATAACTCCATTGGGATTAAAAGGTTGCTCTTTGGAAAAAGTCAATATTTAATTGGGTTGGGGTATTAATTAAGGATGTATGCTCGTACTTTGTGAAGAATAGTTTTAATTTTTGAACTGATTATGGCCGACGGCAAACTGAAAAAAAGAATAGTTTGGATCATCACTATTCCAATATTCCTAATATTGCTTTTGTTTGCCATCCTTCAATGGAGGGCCAAGAGTTATATCGAGAATTTTTTGAGCCAAAAAATACCTGATCATATACATTTGACCTATGGCAAAATTGAAGTAAACCTCATTAAAGGCTCTGTGGGATTAACTGATGTTGGGTTGGAATTTCTGGATAAGGAAGCCAAAATAACAAAAGCAGGGATGAGGTTGGAAGCTATTGATCTAAAAGGATTAGGTTATTACCAGGCCTTATTTTGCAACACCATAGATTTTCGTGAAATTCGACTGTTAAGGCCTAAAGCAGAATATTATCAAGGAGATCATGAAGTTGAAAACGATGGGGTAGTCGCAACTGATAGTGCCAAAGAAAGGACTTTGTCCATTGCACAATTGTCCATTGTGGATGGCGAATTCAGGCTTATGGCAAAGAGTGCGGATTCCGTAGTTTTTTCTATGGAAAATTTGAATTTTTCCCTTGAAAATCTAAAATTGGATAGGGAGACTATAGAACGGGAAATACCATTTTCTTATGGGGATTACGATTTGAGTTCGGGAAGGGTTTATGCAGATCTTGGTCCATATGAGGCTTTAACCCTAAGCGGAACAAGTATCAAGGACAAAGAATTACAAATCAGCAATTTATCCTTGAGATCCAAATATAACAAGGCAACTCTATCCAAAAAATTGGACAAGGAGCATGATTATATAGACTTGAAAATTCCTGAACTTAAGTTGTCTGGTATGGATTTTGGATTTAATGCTGAACGATTTTTTCTGAACGCTACATCGTTTATTCTCCAAAATCCTAATATGGAAATATTTCGCGATAAGCTTGTTCAAGATGACTATGAACAAAAAAAATTATACAGTCGCATGTTACGGGAGCTGCCCATAGATCTAAATGTTTCAGAGGTTATGGTCAACAATGGATATATTGCATATTCGGAATTGGTGAAAATGGGAACAGTTCCGGGTGAGATTGTATTTGCAGATCTTGAAGCTACGATAAGTAATGTTTCCAATACCCATGAAAATAGAGAAATGACGGAGATAGAGGCCGTGGCCCAACTTATGGGAGAAGCCCCAATTGAGCTTAGATGGAATTTTGATGTCCACAAGGAGAACGATGCATTTTTCGTTTCTGGTGTTGTCAAGAATTTTAAGTCCGAGAGCATTAATCAATTCCTGAGATCCAATCTTCGCACAGAGGCAGAAGGTGATGTACAAGAGCTTTATTTTACTGTTAGTGGTGATGCAGTTAGTTCTACTGGGGATATGAAGATGAACTATGAGGATTTTCGTTTTACAGTGCTTAAAAAGGATAGGATGGGTGTAAATAAACTATTGACCTTTGTGGGTAATATTTTCACCAATGACGGCTCCAAAACGGACGAATCGGGCTACAGATATGGGGAAATATATGCAGAGAGGGATAATACAAAATCGTTCTTTAATTATTTATGGCTCAATGTAATGGACGGGATTGTGAATACCCTTACCGGTGATGGTAAAAAAGAATAATTTTTACTAGGATAAGATTAATGTAAAAATAGAATTGGATATGCTGATTTAGGGAGTTGCTTTTTTGGTGCTGTATAGAATAAGGGTATCCTTTTAAAGAGCAGATCAAAAATAGCATTATTATAATCCGGGCAGAATACTTATACAGAGCTAAGCTTCTCCTAAACAAATATACACTTACATTGCTATTCCTAAGGTAGGTTTAGCATCATTCAAAAAGTCTCACAACGGCTGTTTAAATACATCTCTTTAAACCTTACCCAAATAGAGCAAAGCAAAAAATCGTTTGAATCAATGTTTCCTTAGAAAACGCCCTAACTTGTTGTTATTAACAAAAAATAAAAATATTTATATATTATGGAAACAACACAAGCAACTATCGGAATCAAAAAAGACAATAGAAAAGCCGTAGTGGCCATGCTGGGCAAACTTTTGGCGGATGAATATTTGCTGTATACCAAATTGAGGAATGCGCATTGGAATGTAGAGGGAATCGATTTCCATACCAAACACGTTTTTTTTGAGGAAGAATACAATAAGATAGAGAAAATTGTAGATGAGGTTGCCGAGAGAATACGTATGCTAGGTTTTTATTCTCCGGGGACTTTGAACGAGTTTTTGGAACTTTCACATTTGAAGGATGAAAGTCCAAAAAAGAACGATAGCTCCAGTTTTATGGAAGTTTTATTGGAGGACCATAACACCATTATCAAATTCATTAGAAAAAGTATCAGTGAAAATGCAGAGGAGCACAATGATGAAGGTACCGCCGATTTCATAACGGGAATAATGCAATTACATGAGCAGATGTCTTGGATGCTCAGGGCTTCCCTGAAAACCTTTTAATAGGTACTAGGACCTTTAAACACATTTGACAACGGTAGGAGAATTATCTCCTGCCGTTTTTTTGTTGCATTGGATATATGGTTGGTTTTCCCAATGTTGTAAATGAATATTCCGATTAAGGTAGTGGTTAGGGGATAAGGGATTTCTGTGCGCCAATAAGGATGAAGTTATTTTGAGCTGCTTATAAAGCAAAAAAAAACCAGTCTAAAGACTGGTTGTGTAGATAAACTTAGCGATATATTAGGCTGTAACAGCTACCGAATTTTGATGGTCCTGATAATGTTTAGGACTACAGTTGTATTTTTCCTTGAATATTTTGGAAAAATAACTTCTGCTAGTTAGGCCTACACTATACACTATTTCCGAAATGTTGAGGTCTGTAGTCTTAATAAGGTGTTCTGCGGTCTCTACCCTTACGTTCCTGATGTAATCTGTAACCGTTCTATCGAACAACAGTTTAAAACCTTCCTGTAATTTCGCTGGTGAAAGACCCGATTTCTTGCTTAGGTATTTTAGGCTGTATTGAATCTCCGGATAATTTTTGATGAAGTTGGATAACTCTTTTATGTCATCCATTTCATCTTTGGTCAAGGATCCGAAATTGTTTTTTGCATTTTTTCTATCTTCCTTATGTTGTTGAATTTCCATGGCCAAAATAACATGTACAATACCTTTTATCAAAAGATTTCTAACCAATCCCTTTTGGGTAATAGCACCCAAATGTTGTATTTTTTCGGCAATCTTAAGATTGTAGGAACCGATATAGGCAAAAATGTTCTGTCCAGGTTTTGGCAAAAATGTCTTTAGTAACTGATTTCTTAGAAGGTCGGTATTTTCATCATCTTGATCTAGTTCATGGGTGTCCACCATTATGTTGGATAGTTTTACAACTTCATTTTTCCTAAAGAACAAGGTGGTATCCTGACTGGGGTCACAGGAAAATATTCCTGTTTGGAATTGGTTGAGCAGTCTTTTTTCACCTTTGATTCCAAAACTGTGACTTATTCTTCCCTTGGCACAATACATAAAGTGGATAGGATTGGTAATAGGCATATTGTTAATGAGAAGCATATCTTCCTTAAAGACAATATCGTATTCCATAAAGGAGATATTATTCTTAAAGGAAACCCCGCTTATGACACCGCTTACCAAATTATTGTTCAGCTCTAGACTGTACTCCTGTGGACGAATTTTTAATTTTCCTCCCAAGTCTTGCTGTAACTGATTAAATATATTCGCTATGTTGTTCGTTTTAAGATATACAATTTTCATGTTTCAGTATTTTAGGATTATTACTTCATTTATCCCGAATCACCCTGGTAATAAAAAGGACCACGGCAATTAATAGGAGCAGGTGTATTATTATGCCAACGTTGAATAAAAAAAAGCCAATGGCCCATAAAAAGAGCATTATTATTGCTGCGATAATCAACATTTTCGGCATTTTCTTTTTTATCATAATTAAAAGGCTTCTTTGCCTTCGCAATTAATTAAGTCTTGGACTTAGTGGGATTCTGAGTGGCTATTGGTCATGCCCATAATGAAATTATCAGGGAGATCATAGTTTTTATTGTCCTCGGAATCCAATGTCCAACTTTTACCAATTTTAGAATTCAGTTGATAAGGTTCAGTTGTCTTTTTCATGTCGGTTGTCTTTAAGTTTCTTATTGTGTCCAACAAAGTTCGTTACTGAGGGTACTTTTTTTGTTATACAATTTTTATATTCCGTTATATAATTCCACGAAATGGCCCTTATTTGATTAAAAAAAGCAAGATTTTAATGGGTTGAATCAATATCAAAGAAGAATTATGGTTGGATTTGTACTATATTTTCCTGTACATTTTAGAGAGCCAAGGTCATGATATTTCTTGCGGACGAATGGAGGAATAAGTTGGACCCAAGTTTGTGACTAGACTTTACTTGATGGTTTATTAAGGATATACATCAAACACTCACGAGCCTTCTCAATACCATTGGTTTTACCACGGATGTTAATTGGAAGGGGAATTGTACTGGGGAATATCAGCCGTTTTGAATATATATTTTGTTTAAACGGGCAAATAGATGTAAAAGGTAGCTCCTTTGTTTATTTGGCCCTGTGCCACAATATGTCCTTTGTGTTTTTCCACTATTTTCTTGCATATGGCTAATCCTATTCCAGTACCTGAATATTCATTTTTTTGATGAAGACGTTGGAAAAGTTCAAATATTTTATTGGCATTTGCCTGTTCAAAACCAATACCGTTATCCTTTACGGTAATGCAGAAATATTCCTTGGCTTTTTTATTAAAATCAGCAGGAATCGTAGAGCGTTGCATTTTTTCACAAGCGATTTCAATTTTTGGGGAATCAAGAATACTGTGATATTTGATGGAATTCGAAATAAGATTGTTGAAAAGTTGTTCCAACTGAAATGGGACACCTCTTACTTCCGGAAGATTGCCAAGAATAAATTCTACCCCGGATTCCCTAATTGGAGCTTCCAAATCTTCCTGAACTTTTTCAATTACCAGATTTAGGTCTACAGGCACCAAGTCCTTTTTCTTCTTGCTGAGTCTGGAATAGGCTAAAAGATATTTTATTAGGGTCTGCATACGGTTGGCAGACGATTTTACCTTCTCAATGTACTGTGCTTGCTGCTCCGTAAAATTTGAGGAATCGGAATCTATTATCCTTGAAATAAACATTTGAATCTTCCTTAAAGGTTCCTGAAGGTCATGACTGGCAACACGGTTAAAAGATTCCAATTCACTATTGGCGCGTTTTAGTTCAAGGTTCTTGTCCTTTAGTTTTTGTTCATTCTTTAATTCTTTGGTTATATCCTTTACAACCCCAATAAATTCTGTCTTTAAAAAATGGCCCGAATTCTGAAGATATTTTACCTTCCCTTTTTTGGTGATAACGCGATAGGTAAAATTGCTTATTATTTTCTTTTCCAAGGCAAGGTTTAATTTTTCGTCGTAAACCTCAAGGTCTTTTGGGTGTATAAAGGGCCTGTAGTTTTCAGGTGTGGGTACAAACTCGTTAGGTTCGCAGTCCAATAAGCTGAAAAAATTATCGGACATGTTCGCTGTCTTTGTTTCAATATTCCAGCGATAGCTACCTATTTTGGCAACTGCCTCCGCATCGTTTAGAATGGAATTCTGTACGGTTAATTGTTCATTAAGCTCCAATAAGCGTTGTTTCGCATTAATGATCTGGGTGCTGTCATATGAAGTAAGGGTAATACCATCGTCCAATTTATTTATGGTCGTGTGGACCCATACGCTTTTTCCTTTTAAAATATATTCGCTTTCATTCGTTTCAATGCTGCCATTGTTGGCACATTTTACCATTAGATCGAATAATCCGGTATCGTGCACGGAAGGATATATTTTGGATATTGACTTTCCAATAACCTCGTCTACTTGTTTTCCGGTAAGTTTCTCACTTTCGGCGTTGGTAAATACATATTTAAAATCTATTATTTTACCATTAAAATCCCTCTCGGTAATAAGATGGCTAACGGTGTTAGTAGTGCTTTCAAGGATATTGTTCAAAAAAGACTTGGTTTCGATCAAATCCCGGTTTTGCTTTTCGAGCTGTTCGTTCAAAACCCTTAAATTTTGGGTAAACTTTCTTTCCGATGTAGTATCGACCGAAGTAGTTAAAACCCCGTTCTCCAATTTTACGGCAGTGGTCTTGAACCAAAACTTATTACCATTATATTTAAAATGCTTTTCAAATTTACGGGTCTCCCCCTCATCAATAACTTTGGTCAATTCTTCAAAAATGCCATTTTCAAAGTTGATGGGAATTAGTTCGGACATTTTTCTCTGTTCTATTTGGCTGGATTTTTGCCCTAGGACAGACTCAATTTTTTCATTGGAAAATACGATGGTAAAGTCTTTTATTTGTCCGGTAGTACTATAAATTGGCTCAAAATAACTTATAATATTGTCCGTGCTGCCCAAAATATTCTGAAGGAACTTCTCGGCGGTAGCCGTTTTTTTCCTTTGTGAATTGATCTGCAGAAATGAAATAATAAAGATAAATAACGCAAACATACCCAAGAGCAAAGTCATTAAGGGGGTAAACATTATTTGCGATCTATATTCTTGCTTACGCTGCTCCAGCTGTATCTGCTTCTCCTTGTACATTTGGTTTCTAAGCAAATTAAGTTGGGTTATAGCATTTGAAACCTTGTTTATTTTTTCTCTATCGCTGGAAGAATAATTTGTTTTTTGAAATGGAATGTTCGCTATAATTTTTAAAGAATTATAAAGACTGTCCTGCCAGGATTGGACCGATAGTAGTATTTTCTGTTGTACGGGATTTTCTTGGGTGAGTTCCCTTAGTTTTAGGAAGGATTCCTGTACCTCGGGTTTGTAATTTTCAAAGGAAGAAATACCCAAGGTGTCATGGGAAAGCAGATTTTTAAGCTCCGTGGATTGCATCTGGGCATAATAGGAAAAAAGCTGATTTATTTCCATATCCACCTCCAAGGTATGGGATACCATATCTGCCGACTCTCCAAGCTGTACGATCTGCTTGTAACTAATGCTCCCAAGGAACATTAGAAGGGCTATGGCCAAAATAAGGGATACCGCAAGTACCTTTGGAGAGGATGTTATTTTTCTTATTGGCATGCCTTAAATCTCTTTAGATCCTTAATAAAAAATTATCCTTGTTCAAGGCCGAGGTATGATATTGCCAATTTAGCTGTAAAACCTTTTCAATGGCCTGTTTTAGGTCCCCAAAGCTATTAGGCTTATTAATGTAAATATTGGCCCCGTTCACAAAGGTTTCCTCAATATCGGCCTCTGAGGAGGATGTGGAATATATGGCTACCAATAGGTCCTGTAATCTAGGATGATTTCTAATTTCGTGGAGACACTGCATTCCATTTTTGATGGGCATGTTTAAATCTAAAAATACTATTTCCGGTAAAATTACATTGGGCAGGGTCAAATAATCCATTAATTCCTTACCATTGTTGAAAAGGGATATTTTGGTCTTAATTTTTATTTCATTCATAGCTTCCTTGAACAATGTTCTATCATCTTCATCATCATCGGCCAAGGCTATGTTTAGCGTATTTAGGGGCATATAGAGGTCTGGTTATTTTTGGTTTAAGGCTCTTTCTTTCCTCTTCAAGATTATTTTTTGAAAGGAGGAGGGCGTAAGTCCGGTCGTTTTTTTGAATTGGGCCGATAAATGTGAAACACTACTATAGTTGAGCTTAAACGCTATTTCCGTTAAGGTCAGGTGGTTTTGGAGAATTAAACTTTTGGCAATATCTATTTTTTTTAAAATTACAAAATTCTCAATGGAAGAATAGGTAGCTTCAGAGAATACTGAAGACAAATAGGTATATGAATAATCCAGTTTTTCAGCAAGATAGGTAGAGAAATTATATATTTTAGGGTTCTCAGCATCATTGATCCATTCTGTAACTGAATCCTTAATGCGTTGCACCAATGCCATTTGTTGATCATCCATAATCTCTATGCCATAATTTCCCAAAAGCGAGGCCATTTCCTGTTCTTCCTCCAATGTAGGCCTTCTATCAAATTCAATTTCCCCAACACCGTGAATGGTATATTTCATTCCCAAGGCGTCCAATTGTTCCTGTAGAACAGTTTTGCATATAAGGTTAAAATCAAATTTTAGATAGATTCTCATTAATTGCATATAATATGGGCCGGTTACAGCAATTCCAATAAACTTTGGAAAATAAAACGGGCGTTATACACAAAGATGATGATTTTTTAATTTCAATTAAACTGCTCAGTGAATTTTTTATCAATTATACTCCCAATTGATAATGTAGGGGAATTTTTGCAATACTTAAATCTTTTACCTTCCTTGCGCTTAAGTAGGTGTTCATCGTAGCCTGTCCAGGCCATGGTTTAACATAGACGTCCACGCTGTTCTGGCCATAAGGATTTAGTTTGTCATATAGTTTTCTTCGGGGATTTCCTTGAAAAATTCCGCTGTTTCAATATTGCTGGATGGGCTATAATTGGCCAATACCGTTCCTTTGCTGCCATCGTTTGTTTCCAAAATATATAAAATCGACATATCGGACGGATTGCTCATTCCTTCGAAGCGATATTCCTTCAAAATAGTAACATTCTCTGGTGAATACGCGATTTTTGACTTCAAATCGATCAATTTCATGTTTTCTACCCGGTAGTTGCCCTTAAAGCCTTTTTTTTGATATTCGTCTATTATTTCTTTTTCGTTCTTGGCAAATTCATTCGTCATTTTAATATGTTTAAAGTTAATTACTGTGTATATTTTTTAATTGGATCTTGGGCAAGCCTATCCTTTGTTTTGTAACACAAAAAGTCATTGATTTTAACTGTTACCCTGGGTGTGGCCAAGAATTTTTTGGGGAAATAAAAACGGACAAGATCCTCAATGGAAAATGTCCGTTCAAAACAAAATCTAACCAACCAAAGAGAATGTTTTAATTGTCGTCCGTGGCGTCATCTATTTCATCACCAATTTCTTCCACGCCTTCCTCAATACCGTCACCTACCTCTTCTATTCCATCTTCAATTTTCTCGCCGGCAGTTTTTTCCTCCCTGCAACTGGTAAAGGTGGCCAATGAAACAGTAAATAGTAGGGCAAATAAGAAGTATATTATCGATTTTTTCATTTTTATAGTTTTAAGATTACGTACGTCTGTACTTTATTTTGTTTCTGTTAATTTTTAAAAAGCTTTCTTATTTAGACCTTGCTTCTTCCTGTAAATAGTGATATTACAAATAGAATCAAGAAAATAAAAAATAGGATTTTAGCAATACTGGCAGCTCCTGCTGCTATTCCGCCGAATCCAAAAATTGCGGCAATTATTGCTAATATTACAAATGTTACTGTCCATCGTAGCATGATATATGTGTTTTTTAGGTTAATACTATTGATTGTTTCTTAACAATCTCTGAAACAAATCTCGAGATATTAAATCACATTGTTTAACGTAATCACATTAATAGTTAACACAGATGGTTTTGTTGTAACTTGTTTTAATTCAATTGTTTGTAGGATTGTTGAATTTGAAATTTTCTGGAAAATCCAAGGTGCGTATAGGGAAGGGGATATTAATGTTGTTATCGTCGAAAGCTTTCTTAATAGCTATCATTGCAACAGTTTTAGCCTTCAGTACTTCTAGGGAAGAGGTAGAATTGATCCAAAAACGGATTTCAAAATTTATGGAGCTATCCCCAAATTCGGTATAAAGAAAAATTACTTCCTTGGCATTTTCTACGTTGTCGAAATGGGAGGCAATGGTCTTGCACACAAGGTCGCGCACAAATTCCAAATTGGACGAATAGCCAACCCCACATTTCAGGATTACACGGGATTGGGCCGTGGTAGAAAAATTCCTGATAGGGTTCTCCAAAACCAATTTATTGGGGATATAAACCAGATTGTTGTCCGATTGTTTTATGGTTACAGCCCTTAAGTCTATATCGATCACTTCCCCTTCATAATCGTTGCTTTCTATCCAATCCCCAAATTTAATGTGTTTTATATAGGACAATACTATTCCGGAATAGGTGTTGGCCAAGGCCCCTTGCAAAGCCAGACCCACGGCCAGACCTGCTACCCCTGCACCGGCCAATATTGTATTCAGGGTTTTGCTAAGATCCAGGATTCCGAGTACTAAAAACAATCCCGCTAGGATAACCATTACAGAAATTAATTTGGCAATTAAATTCTTCATGGATTTTTGTAAACTACTTTTATTCAGTAGTTTCCAGGTTAGTTTGGTGAAATACTTGGATAATAGAATTACAATGATGAATACGAGTAGCGCTAAAATGATATTGGGCAAGTTCACTATTAAACTGTCTATCCAAGAAGTCAATCTTTTGGTCATTTCCTCCCAAGCTTCGTCGATATTTAAATCCATAATGTGAGTTTTAGTTGTTGATGTAGAAGTTAAGAAGATTTTGAGGAATAACTTCATCTTATTTAAATATACATACTTAGTTGATGTTTGTCCCAAAAAAATGGTTCCAATATTTATGTATATTGGAACCATTAATTAACAACCAACCTAACCATCTTAATTGAATCACTCTTGAAGTTTACAGTAATTCAAAGAAGAATACATTTAAACCCAAATGTCCCCCCGAAATATTGGGTTTACAGATTGCCAAATTGTTAATGGCAATATTCTTACTTTTTATTATGTATCAAATTTATCAAAGTGGTTTAACATATGTGTGCTGTAATCTCAATAAGATTGACTCTTATGCTAATCCATTATTAGATGACTTGTGTTAATTGGTTCAATTCTTTCCATTACAATGGTATGCGATACAATTTATTGGTATTGGGCTATTCCTATAAAAGGGATTAACTACCTTTAATAAACTTGTATATTATTGCAACATGTTTAAATCAGCTATTAAAATAGTCAAGGTATTATATCGCAGAGTGCTATTGAGCATTGCATTTTATCCTGTGCTCATTTCATTCGGATATTGTCTATTGGCATTTATAATACTGGAACTGGAAAGTTTGGAATTGGCCAAAAGGCTAAAAGAACAGATTCCATATCTATTTATAGAGGATTATGAAACGGCTAGGGCCATTTTAACAACCTTGATCGGTGGTATTCTTTCTTTAACGGTATTTAGTTTTACCATGGTGATGGTGGTACTTAGCCAAGCGTCTTCCAATTTTTCTCCAAGGTTATTGCCAAGTCTTGTCTCCAATAAAAGACATCAATTAATCCTGGGGGTATATATAGGTACATTGTTGTATTGTATAATAATTCTCATAGTTCTTGGAGCCAATGATATTGAGACCCATTCGGTGGGGTTTCCAACCATGTTGGCGGCAATTTCAGGAGTGTTTTGTACTGGATTGTTTGTATATTTTATCCATAGCATTTCAGTCTCCATTCAAATTCAAAACATTATTGATACTATATTCAGATCAAGTTCAAAATATTTGGATAAGGACTTTGAAGATTCCAGTACGTTAAAGGTCGGTTTGCAAGAATTTAGGATGGATGATTTTGAAACCATTTATTCGCATAAGTCGGGCTATTATAGAGGGTTTGACGACTCTTTGTTAAGCGATTCCTTGGTTGATAACGCTCATCAATTTGAAATTCTGCCATTCGTTGGATGTCATATATGGGAAGGAATGCCAATGATAAGGACCCAGAATTCGCTTACGGACGAGGATTTGAAGAACCTATTGTTGTGTATAAATATTTCCAGTAACAGAAGTGATCAGAACGAGGGAATAGATGGATTTATTAAATTGATGGAAATAGCGGTCAAGGCCATGTCACCGGGGATTAACGATCCCGGGACTGCCATTGATGCCATTAATAGATTGGCACCATTATTTGTGAAAATTTTGAGGTTTCCGCCCAAGACATCCAATTCCTTAAGGGACGGCAATATTATCATAGTCAGAAATAACGCTACGGCCAAGGAATTGATGCAGATCATTATTCAGCCTATCAGGTTGTATGCAAAAAAAGATAGTTCAGTGGTTATTGCGTTACTTGGGGCCTTAAAATTTATATCGCGGGATGCAATGGTTTCAAAGGAAAATAAAGAAGATGTAAAAAAGGAATTGGAAGCCTTGAAAATTGATGTGGAGGGTAATATTGATAATAAATTTGATCGCGAAAAAATTCTGGCAATGTTTGAATAGCACAGTTACAAAAGAGCAAAACTATAAACAGTTAAATGTATTGCGCAGACCATTTATACAAACCTTTTATAAACAGAATAAAAAATAAGTCGCATGGAATATATAGAGTCTATAAACCCATATAACGGAAAACCTTTGGAAAAGTATAGAATGTTTTCCGATAGTGATATAAAGAGGGTGTTGGAAAAGGCCGAACTTGCCTTTGAAAGTTGGAAAACTGAAAGTGTGGAACATAGGGCAGGTCTGTTAAAAAAACTGGCCAAGACCTTGATGAAAAACAAAAAGTCCTATGCCCAGTTAATGTCCAAGGAAATGGGGAAACCTATAAATCAGGGTATTGCCGAAGTTGAGAAATGCGCATGGGCCTGTGATTTTTATGCCAAGAATGCCGTTGGGTTCCTTTCGGATGATCTCATAGAAACGGAGGCCGATGAAAGTTTTATAAGTTATGACCCTCTTGGTTGTGTATTGGCCGTTATGCCTTGGAACTTTCCTTTTTGGCAGGTTATACGCTTTGCGGCACCTACGCTCACTGCCGGCAATACTGTAATATTAAAGCATGCAAGTAATGTTCCCGGTTGTGCCTTGGCCCTGCAGGAGTTATTTCTTATGGCTGGGTATCCAGAGGGTAGTTTTCAGTTTATTTTGGCAGACCATCAGCAGCTCGAATCTATCATAGAAAATTCTATTGTCCAGGGTGTCACCCTTACTGGAAGTGAGAAGGCAGGTAGGGCTATTGCAGCCCAGGCAGGAAAGAATTTAAAAAAATGCGTTATGGAGCTAGGGGGCAACAATGCCTGTATAGTATGGGAAGATGCTGATTTGGATAAATATTTGGATACCATGGTGATGGCCAGAATGCAGAATACGGGTCAAAGTTGCATAGCGGCCAAAAGATTCATAGTGGTCGAGGCCATATACGATGAGTTTCTAATGAAATTTTCCAAAAGAATCCAAACCCTTAAATCTGGAGATCCGTTGGACAAACACACGGATATCGGGGTAATGGCGAGGGAGGACTTGGCGAAAACATTGGAGCAACAGGTGAATGACTCTTTGGAAAAAGGAGCTCAAGTTAAGATTGGTAATAAGCGGAACGGAGCTTATTATGAGCCTACTGTGCTTACCGCTGTAGTTCTTGGTATGCCCGCCTTTGATGAAGAGCTTTTTGGCCCAGTGGCAGCTGTGATAAAGGCAAAAGATAGAAAGGAAGCAGTTGTAATGGCGGCAAATTCTAAATTTGGACTAGGGTCCATGTTGTTCACCCAGGATATAAAATCTGCACGGAAAATAATAGGGGACATACCCGATGGGGCATTTTTTATCAATGAAATGGTAAAATCGGATCCAAGATTACCTTTTGGAGGAACAAAAGCATCGGGATTTGGCCGGGAGCTCTCCATGGAAGGTATTTTGGAGTTTGTGAACAAAAAGACGGTCTATATAAAGAAATAGGATTTAAGTTGAATAATACTATTTCTATTTATTCGGTACCCCAACTATTCCTAAAAGCGAATTGGTTTTGTGGTATACGCTGCCTTTCGCTAATTTCTTTTTTCTGAAGTTTTTCGGGCAGATCCTCCAGTTCCCCTCCGTAATAGCCTAGAGCAATTGCCGTTACAATATGAAACTCTTCTGGGATATTAAAGATGCGCTGGGCTTTTTTGTAGTCTAAACCGGCCATATGGTGCATGGCTATTCCCATATACTGTGCCTGTACGGTCATTGCACCCAAACCCATGCCCAAGTCATGAAGGGCATGGAAATTTTCATTTCCATTATCCGTTTCCTTCTTATAGGCCGTAAGCATTAATATAGGGGCATTTTTGGCCCATAATTTATTGGAATCGGTAAGGTTATCTATAATTTTTTCATAGGCCTCTGAACCTTTTTCGGTATATAGGAATCGCCAAGGCTGTTCGTTATTGGAACTTGGAGCCCAACGTACAGCTTCGAAAAGTTGGTGCAAATGTTGTTCAGTGACTTTTTTGTCCTTAAAAATCCGGGGACTATATCGCTGTTTTAATAGTGCAAAAATTTCATAATCGGAATCCGCTATATTTTCTAATTGTATTTGTTCCGGTGCTGTCATGTTTTTTTTTTTTTTTTGTAAGCAATGTTTTATTAAAAGGTTTTTTTCTGCAACAAATTGGTTGCCAAAACAAATGATTCTACTATAGCAGCTTATATTTTAAAATCGCCGCTCTTTGTACAGGTTTCAGGACCTGCTCTAGGTTTTAATATCATAGGTTCTATTATATTCAATGGACCGTTACACAGAGCTGACCTGCCTAAATAAAAACTTATTGATAGAGCGCGGTAAATGCGAATTTTTTATTCTTAATTGTTCTGGGTTGTATTTACCGCTGATAAAGGGTAATGTGCCTATAATCTGTTTATTTGTAGCATGCCCAAAGGAATGCCAACTGGGAAGTTTTAACTGTGTAGGCCTTAATTATTATAACAATGATAATAAGTTATAGTGTTATTTATTGACTCAAAACCATTAATATTTGATTCTTTCCAAATTGGCTTTTGCAGTTTATTTTAAGCTAATAAGGATAGGGAGGATTCAAAATCGCTCCTGTAAAAAATCCCTCTTTATTTTACTGTGAGATAGATAAGGTAATCGGTGATTTTTGAGTTGGGAATCCTATAAGGAATCAACAGGTTCATCCATCGGGGCCTAGTTTAGATCCAAAATTTGCGTTTCATTCTTAGGAATCCGATAATAAAACTGATATACATCAATACTATCAGCGATAAGTGGATTCTTCTAACATGAACGTATTCATTCAATTGATAGGTATAATTATAAAACCTGGAAGCTTTGATTGGGGCATAACCCAGATAAAATATTAGCAGCCCTATACTTATCCATTTAATGCCTGTAAACCTATAGTCCAATTTTTTCGAGCTTTGCCTGTGTTCCATGAAAAAGAGAATAATGCAGATCAAAATGGCAAACGCTCCCGCCAAATAGCTATATACCTGTGATTCTAGCTTAAAGTTTAGAAAAAATGGATTTATAAATGAGGCTATCAGATAAAAAATGGTGGCCATTAATATATAATTTCTATATTTTTTGTTCTCTATATAACTCCAATAGACATAGAAGAAATAGCTAAAGAATACTATGTTGTAAATATTGTAAATAAAAACATTGTGCTTAACAAAAGCGGAAAAAATGGAAATATGGAATACCTCATAGTTCTTAGTAAAATAGCCCAATAATTCATTCAAGAAGGTATACATTAAAAGTATGGGAAAATACTTTAAGGGTGTAGTGTAATATTTAGGGTATTTAATTAAGGCTATTAATAAGGTTACGGCATAGAGAGGTTGACTGGCATTCTCTAAAATAGTATCCAATATTTCCATTTTTGCTTCGATCTGGGGTTAATGGGTCATGTTAATCTTCATGGTACGGAGGCGGAACCATATTGGCCTCGTTTAACACCAAGCTTTTATTTTTGGCATAGAAGGGAGCAGGGGGTGTTGTTGGTATAAAGGAAGCCTCGGATTTACTCTCTTGGGACTGCATCCTATCCATTTCTCCATCTTTTTTTGGTTCCAAATTATCAGTAAGTAACACAGGGACATTTTTGCCATCGTCCTCTTCCCTAATGTAGAAGCCATATTCCCTATCGTTTTTATCCTTTACGGCTGGGATGATAAAAAATGAATTTTGTTTTGGATGCTTTATTTCCCTACCATCTTCAAAGGTCTTCTTATCCGGGTAATTGGAAAAATAAAAACGAAGGGATGAAATTTCAACATTGGCCTTTTTGGCTTCTTGTTCAATATAGTTCATGTATTCCTTTATGGTATTGTAGTCATAATAACCAAAACGGGCTACATCAAATTTATTCTCCGGAGCAAGTTCATTTTCATATTTTTCAATAAGGCCTACCCGGCGTTCTCCGTAGGCGTCGTACATTGTTTTTGCTTGGGCCACACTAACTATCTGCTTAGGGGCGGTAATCTCAGCGGTAACAGGTTCGGTGACAGGTGTTTTCTCCTTTTTTTGCTCACAGGAAGTGAAACCAAAAACAATAAGGGCTCCTGCGCATAAGTTTACATAGGTTCTTTTTAGGTTTTTCATAATTTAAATGTTTACAATTAGTTGTTAATTAAAGTAATTATTTAGTGGTAAGCGTTGGGGGAAAACACTTGTTAAATTATATGTTAAAGTACTGATTATTGCACATCTAAAAAAATCAGGCAAAAAATAAATGTATTTTTTTTCTTAAGAATTGACAACAAAAAATCCCATTTAGCGCTATAGCTAAATGGGATTTTATGACTGTCCCCAAAATTTCAGGGATTATACTTACTTGTTTTATTGATTCATTGTCAGCAAAAACTCTTCGTTGTTCTTGGTTTGCCTAAATCTTTGTTCAATAAATTCCATTGCCTCTACCGGATTCATATCGGCCAAATACTTTCTCATGATCCACATTCTCTGAATGGTGTTTTCATCCAAGAGAAGGTCGTCCCTTCTTGTACTTGATGAAGTAAGATCGATGGCTGGGAATATTCTACGGTTGGATATTTTTCTATCCAATTGTAATTCCATATTACCAGTTCCTTTAAATTCCTCAAAGATTACTTCATCCATTTTGGATCCAGTTTCGGTAAGTGCTGTTGCAATGATGGTTAGGGAACCACCGCCTTCAATATTACGTGCAGCTCCAAAGAACCGTTTTGGTTTATGTAGCGCGTTGGCATCGACACCTCCACTCAATACCTTTCCTGAGGCAGGTTGTACCGTGTTGTAAGCACGGGCAAGACGGGTAATGGAATCCAATAGGATAACCACATCATGACCGCATTCTACCAAACGCTTTGCTTTCTCCAAAACAATATTGGCAACGCGAACATGTTCCGTAGCTTCCTTGTCAAAAGTAGAGGCAACAACCTCACCACGAACATTACGCTGCATGTCCGTAACTTCTTCCGGACGTTCATCGATCAAAAGAATAATTTGGTAAACTTCAGGGTGATTGGCAGCAATACCATTGGCTATATCCTTTAAAAGCATGGTCTTACCAGTTTTTGGCTGGGATACGATCATACCTCTTTGTCCTTTTCCAATTGGACTGAATAAATCTATAATTCTTGTAGAAATGGTACTTTGTCTTTCTGCAAGATTAAATTTTTCCTGTGGGAATAAAGGGGTCAAGTGTTCAAAAGACACCCTATCCCTCACTATTTGGGGATCTATCCCATTTATCTTGTTCACTTTAATAAGTGGGAAATACTTTTCACCTTCTTTTGGCGGACGTACATTTCCAAGTACGGTATCTCCAGTTTTTAAACCAAACAATCTTATTTGGGACTGGGATACATAAATATCATCTGGAGAAGAAAGGTAATTGTAATCCGAAGACCTTAAAAATCCATAGCCGTCCTGCATAATATCAAGGACACCTTCACTTTCTATAATACTGTCGAACTCAAATTCCGGTTCTTTGTATTTGTTTTTTAGGTCCTTATCAAAATTGCTGTTGTTTTTGTCAACATTGCCTTTTTGATGGTGTGGATTTTTCTTATGCTGTGGTTTGTTGGATTGCGGGGTGTTTTGTTGGGATGTATTTTGTTGTGATGCACCTTTTTGAAATTCCTTTTTCGCCTGTACAGGATTATTGTGTTGGCGGGGCTTTCTTTCACGTTTCGTGTCCTCTTTTTTATCTTCAACCGCTGTAGTGGTTTCTTCGGGGGTACTTGATTTTTCTGTTGGGGCAACAGATTTCATCTCCGATTTTCCGGGTGCGTCGGCTTTTGTCCCGGCCTCTTTCGGCTTCGACTTGATTATTCTGGACCTTTTAGGCTTGGCAGGGATGCTTTCCTCTGTAGTTGCATCTGTTCTTTCTTGAACAATTTTTGGATTTGATGCTTGTACATCCAAAATTTGATAGACCAAATCGAGCTTTTTTAAAGTTTTAAACTTGGCAACATTTAGGCCTTGGGCTATTTCCTGAAGCTCAGGAAGCTTTTTTGATTTTAAATCTGAAATCTCAAACATTAAGTTTTGAATAAATTATACTTATTACGAAAATATGAAGTGTATGTTGTTCTTGTTTTTGGATAATAAAGGGAATGAAATCCCCTGTTGGTAAGTAATCTGACTTATAACGTAGCAATATTACAAATTATTTTCAATATTAGAGTGATAATTTTTAAAAAGACGCTTATTTTTGCCTCTAAATTGTATTACAGAGCATGATTCAAAGAATTCAGACCCTTTATTTAATCGTAGTTATACTATTAGGGGCGGTTGTGCCGTTCTTTGTAAATCTATGGTCGGATGCCAAGGGAAATGAGATATTTGCCGAAAATGAAGTGTTTGTTTCCATAGCTTTTTATGCCGTTGCAGTCCTAGGGCTGTTGGGGATTGTATTATTTAAGAATAGACAAAATCAATTTGTAGTGAACAGATTGAATATGATATTGAATCTTTTTTTACTAGGATTTTTCGTTTACCGATCACTAAACTTATCCGGAGAAACTTTGGTTTCTGAGAAGGGTATTGGGATGCTGATTCCTGTATTTTCTATCGTTTTTTTAGTCCTGGCCAACAGGGCAATAAAAAAGGATGAAGATCTTGTAAAATCTGTTGATCGATTGCGTTAAGCCTAACATCTTAGTAGTATTAGTGCGTGAACCCGGGGTAGTGCCCGGGTTTTTTAATGAAACTCGGTTTTAAAAAGTTCCTTGCAACGAATTTAAAACTGTTAGTTGAACTAATCCCGCTTTTTTATCCGGATATTGTGGTTTATACTTTAATATCTTATAGGCCCATGGGAATCATCCCCTCTTGCCAAGCTCTATGATTTCCAAATCCTTAATATTCTCCTTGTCTATCTTAAATCGCAACATAGTGCGTATTTGATGAAATCCATGTATTCCACAAGCTCCAGGGTTCATATGCAAAAGATTTAACTTTTTGTCCCACATTACTTTTAGGATATGGGAGTGCCCGGATATAAAAAGTTTAGGGGGATTCCTTTTGATCTCCTCCCTGATACGCACATTATACTTGTTGGGATATCCACCAATGTGGGTCATCCAGACATCTACTTCCTCGCATTTAAACCGGTTGTCCAATGGATATTCCAATTGAATTTTATTTTCATCTATATTTCCATAGACCCCTTTTACGGGCTTTATTTTTAACAATGTATCCATTACCTCTAAATTGCCAATATCCCCTGCATGCCATATTTCGTCGGCCTCATTGGCATATTTTAGGATTTTCTCGTCCATATGTCCATGGGTGTCGGAAAGAAGGAGTATTTTTTTCATTCGTTTAATTCGTTTTATGTTGTTGCCATGTCAGCAAATGGCACTTAGGAAACCTAGATAGACCCGTGGGACCGTCATTGGAATTTTATAGTTGTAAACATAAGGGAACTGGACTAATGCACATAGCTATACTTTATATCAAAATTGTATTAAAACATTTTGGCATCCTGTTTTTCTCCCTTAGAACAAGTATCTTTGCCAACCACAAAACTAATTTATTCATTTGAGATATTTCGTCCAATTTTCTTATCAGGGCAGGTCGTATCACGGTTGGCAAAGACAGCCCAATGCAATAAGCGTACAGGAGGTTTTGGAAAATGCTTTTTCCTTAATTTTACGGGAAACGGTATCCTTGACAGGGGCGGGGAGGACAGATGCTGGGGTCCATGCCAGGGAAATGTACGCCCATTTTGATTCGGATGCATTTTTTGAAGGTGCGGAATTGGTTCATAGGTTAAACGCTTATCTTCCGGAAGATATAGCCATTGTTTCCATTTTTGAAGTTCCAGGGGAGGCACATGCACGTTTCGATGCTACCGAGCGTACATACGAATATTGGATAGTTCAAAATAAGAACCCCTTTTTGGTAGAAGGGGCCTATTATGTGAAATATCCGTTAAATATAGAGCAGATGAACAAAGCTGCAGCTATTTTAGTGGCACATAAGGATTTTGAATGTTTTTCAAAATCCAATACAGATGTAAAAACTTATCTCTGTGATGTTAGGAAGGCCCAATGGACCAAAGAAGGGGGCAAATTGGTTTTTACCATAACCGCCGATAGATTTTTGAGGAATATGGTCCGTGCCATCGTAGGAACCCTATTGGATGTTGGTCTGGGCAAATCTTCCCCGACGGACATGGAATATATATTGGCCAGTAAGGATAGGGGACAGGCCGGGGTTTCGGTACCTGCAAAAGGATTATATTTGACAGCGATAAAATATCCAAAAAATATTATTGATCACAATGGATAAGGATACGGGGAAAGCATTTGATTATAGATTGTTTAAGCGCTTGCTTAGGCATGTTAGGCCATATTTAATTACGTTTTACGGAGTTGCCATAGCAGCAATCCTACTCTCTGGTTTTGCAGTATTAACGCCCATTTTGGTGGGGGAGGTAGTTGATAATGCCATTACCAACAAGGATGGTCAAAAATTATTGACCTTGACCTTGGCCATGGTAGGTGTACTCTTAGGGGAAGTTTTAAGTCAGCTATATTTTAATTATTACGCCAACTGGTTGGGGGAATCCGTTATAAAGGATATACGGATAAAACTTTTTAACCATCTTATGGGGTTTAAGATGAAGTATTATGATAATTCCTCCATAGGTTTGTTGGTTACCCGTGCGGTGACGGATATGCAAAGAATAGGTGAGATTTTTAGCGAAGGTTTTTTTGTGATAGTGTCCGATCTACTAAAAATGTTGGTTGTGGCCATCGTAATGATCGTTGCAAATTGGAAACTGTCGTTGATCGTATTTGCCGTATTGCCCATAATTTTATACGCAACACGACTGTTTCAAAAGGCCATGAAGGTGGCTTTTATTGAGGTTAGGGCCCAGGTTTCAAACCTAAACTCCTTTGTTCAGGAACGCATTACCGGAATGAAGATAGTACAGTTGTTTACTAGGGAGGAAATAGAAAAGGAAAAATTTAGGGAAATCAATGAGAAACATCAAAATGCCTGGTTAAGAACGGTATGGTACAACTCTATATTTTTCCCAGTCGCTGAAATTGTCTCCTCTATTACCGTAGGATTGATAGTTTGGTACGGGGGATTGCAGAATGTTGCCAATATAAGCCAAGAGGAATATGGTACTATTTTTATGTTCATACTGCTGTCGAGTATGTTATTCCGTCCGCTGCGTCAAATTGCAGATAAGTTCAATACCCTTCAAATGGGTATGGTTGCGGCGAATAGGGTATTTAAAATATTGGATACCGATAGTAATATCCAAGATGCAGGAACAATAGAAAAAGCAAGTGTTAAAGGTGATATTGAGTTTCAAAATGTCCGCTTCGGTTATCTGGAAAATGAAGAAGTGTTGCACGGAATTT
Organism: Arenibacter palladensis; assembly: GCF_900129275.1. Classification (GTDB taxonomy): domain Bacteria; phylum Bacteroidota; class Bacteroidia; order Flavobacteriales; family Flavobacteriaceae; genus Arenibacter; species Arenibacter palladensis. The sequence goes on from NZ_FQUX01000004.1 coordinate 382,798, forward strand.
CCTTTAAGGTAAAAGCGGGAGAGACCATTGCCATAGTAGGGGCCACAGGAGCTGGAAAATCTACCATAATTAACTTGCTCAATCGCTTCTACGAAATTAATTCCGGAGCTATTTTGATCGATGGTGTCAATATAAAGGATTATAAATTGACTTCCTTGAGATCTAAAATTGCCGTGGTTTTGCAGGATGTATTTCTCTTTGCCGATACAATTGCCAATAATATTTCCCTAAAGAATGATGACATCACCATCGCGGATATGGAAGAGGCTGCCAAGCAGATTGGCGTGCATGAGTTTATTTCTAGTCTGCCAGGGGGGTATACCTACAATATAAAGGAAAGGGGAACTATGCTTTCTAGTGGCCAACGACAATTGATAGCCTTTTTACGGGCCTATGTAAGCAATCCCAGTATTTTGGTTTTGGATGAGGCTACCTCTTCGGTAGATACCTATTCCGAACAGTTGATACAACTTGCAACGGAAAAGATTACCGAAGGGCGTACTTCCATAATAATTGCCCATCGTTTGGCAACTATTAAGAAGGCCGATAAAATATTGGTAATGCAGGACGGCTTAATAGTAGAGACCGGAACCCATAAAGAACTCTTGAAGCAAAAAGGGTATTATCAAAATTTATATGAAGCCCAATTCTTGGCCGAAGAGGTAGCCTAGGATTGCACTTAAGGTTATGCAATTAAAGTAGGTCCGATTTTATTAAACTGGAAAGTTCTTCCAAATCCTTGAACAATACAAATTCTCCGTTCTTTATATAGGATATAAGGCCCGTTTCCTCACTGACTATAATGGCCAGGGAATCTGTTTTTTCTGTTATGCCAACGGCTGCCCTATGTCTTAGTCCAAACCGCAAAGGAATGGAGCGTTCATTGGAAACGGGGAGGATTACCCGGGTAGCCACTATAAAATTATCCTCTATAACCACCGCACCGTCATGTAAGGGGCTATTCTTATAAAATATACTTTCCAGAATGGGCTGGGTAATTTCAATATACATTTTATCACCGGTAGTCTTAACAAAGTCCAAGGAATTATTTCTGGCAATTATGATCAGGGCACCGGTTTTGGTACTTCCCATTTTTTCGCATGCTGCAACAATTGCATCTACATTGGTCCCTATGGTAAGTCCGTCTTCCTTAAGAAATTTAAAGTGTTTTAAAAAATTGCGTTTGGAGGCCAAATTGGTAGAGCCCACCATTAACAGAAATTTTCTAATTTCCTGTTGGAAAACAATGATAAGGGCTATTAGTCCCACTTGCATAAAACCACCGACCATGCTGCTTATCATTTTCATATCCAAAACTTCGGTCAACTTCCAAAAAGCCCAAACAATAACGATACCAATAAATATATTAATGGCTACGGTTCCACGGACTAATTGGTAGACATAATACATTAGTACAGCCACCAAAAAGATGTCTATAATATCTGTAACACTAAAATCTAAGAAGTTTAAAAAATCCAATCCTGTGGTTTTTGTAAAAATAGGAAATAAGCTATAACCTCAAATTAAATTCGAAAAAATGTTTTGGCTCTTTTTTGAACAATTTTTTATGAGTTGAGAATAAAAATTGGTCATTAATGTTCCTCGGAGCCATTAATGGCATTAAACAATTTAATACATTCCATTGCCTCCTTAACATCGTGTACCCTTAATATTTTGGTTCCTTTGGTAAGCGCGTACATATGTAGGGCCGTACTGCCGTTCAAAGCTTGTTCCGGACTGGTTTGGAGTAGTCTGTAAATCATGGATTTTCTGCTAATTCCTGTTAAAACAGGTAGGTCCATGGTGTGTAGTAGGTTAAATTTTTTGAGAATTTCATAGTTCTGTTCCAAGGATTTTGCAAATCCAAAACCGGGATCAATAATGATGTCCTTAATACCTGCTGCCCTGGCCAAGGCTACTTTTTCCGAAAAATAAAAGAGTATTTCCCCCAAAAGGTTTTCGTAATTGCTCATGCCCTGCATAGTTCCGGGAGTACCTTTCATATGCATCATAATGTAGGGTGCTTGGTGCTTCCCAACTATTTCCAATATTTTTGGATCCAAATTGCCGGCGGAAATATCGTTGATTATTGCCGCGCCAAGGGCTAGGCATTCATCGGCAACCCTACTTCTAAAGGTGTCAATGGAAATAATTATGTCCGGGAACGTCTTTACCAAAACTTTTACTATAGTGGTAATTCGAGCCAGCTCCTCTCTTTCATCTACATGATCGGCACCTGGCCTGGAACTATAAGCGCCAATATCTATGAAACTTGCCCCATTAGCCAACATAGTTTCTACCTGGGCAATAATCTCGGTTTCGTCTTTGTATTTACCACCATCATAGAACGAGTCGGGAGTAATGTTGATTATTCCCATTACTCTGGGAGTGTTTAAGTCCAATAAGCTTCCTTTGCAATTAATGGTCATGTTATTTATATGATAAAGGGGAGTAAAACTTTTGGTAGTTAAGTTTAAATCTCGATTTTTGAATAGTTTAAAATTTTAAGCGAAATTTACACAAATTAGAAAGATTAAATGCATAATACTTCCGAGCAATACAATGCCGTTATTAAAGTTTGTAGGGACCTTTTCCTGAAAAAGATGCAAGATTACGGTAGTGCATGGCGAATTTTAAGGCTACCCTCCCTTACAGATCAAATTTATATCAAGGCGCAACGCATTAGAAGTTTACAGGAGAATGAAGTGCGAAAGGTGGATGAAGATGAGATTTCTGAATTTATCGGAATTATTAATTATTCCATTATGGCCTTGATTCAAATCGAAAAAGGAATAGTTGATCAACCAGATCTTTCCGCTGAGGAAGCTGTTGCCTTATTTGATAAGCACATTGCCATTACAAAGACCTTAATGGAAAACAAGAACCACGATTATGGGGAAGCCTGGAGGGAGATGAGAGTGAGTTCCCTTACAGATTTAATATTGCAGAAGTTGTTGCGCGTTAAGCAAATAGAGGACAATAAAGGGAAAACATTGGTCAGTGAAGGGATAGACGCCAACTATCAGGATATGATCAACTATGCCGTATTTGCAATGATACATCTCGGAGAAAAAACAACATCCTAAATTCCATATTTAACCTTGGCTAAAAAGGCTGATAATTAATAATATCTAGTAATTTATAAAAATCGGAATCGTATTAGAATATGAAGTATATAGTGACTTTGAGCCGTTTAATTGTCGGCGTTTTATTTATTATCAGCGGATTTATTAAATTGAACGACCCGGTTGGGTTTTCCTTTAAGTTGGAGGAATACTTTAGTCCAGGAGTATTGGATTTGGGTTTTTTGATGCCCTATGCTTTGGGGATTTCTATTTTTGTGGTAATTCTGGAGGTATTGTTGGGGGTTATGCTATTGATAGGTTTCAGAGCTAGAATTACCGTGTGGAGCCTACTTTTGATGATCATTTTCTTTACTTTTCTTACCTTTTATTCCGCATATTTTAACAAGGTTACCGATTGCGGTTGTTTTGGGGATGCTATAAAATTAACACCTTGGGAATCTTTTACCAAGGATGTGGTTTTATTAGTGCTTATTGTTATACTTTTTTTAAAGCCAAAATATATTGGATCACCTTTTGGTGATAGTTCCAAAAGACTTATTGTAGGGATTAGTTTATTGGTTAGTGCTATCTTTGCATATTATGTGCTTAATCATTTACCGGCTTTGGATTTCAGGCCTTATAAGATTGGGGCCAATATTGAGGAAGGTATGAGCGTTCCGGAGGACGCCCCTGTTGCCATTTTTGATTACAGTTGGAAATTTAATGTGGATGGTGAGGAAAAGATAGTGGTTACCAATGGGGATTATCCTGCTGTGGATGGGGAGTTTATTGGGGTGGAAACCAAGGAAATTCAAAAAGGATACGAACCTCCTATCCATGATTTCACTATTGAAATGGATGGTGAGGATATGGCAGCTTCGTTGTTACAGGAACCTAAATTGGTTATGGTAATAGCTTATGATCTGGCAAAGAGCAATTATCGCACTTTCAATGAAATAAAGGAAGTGACGGATAAGGCAATGAAGAACGGTTATAAAGTTATAGGAATGTCCGCCTCAGGAAAGGATTATACCCAAAAAATGAAAAAGGAATACCAGTTGGGTTTTGATTTTTATTTCACTGACGAAACCACTTTAAAAACTATTGTACGCTCCAATCCCGGAGTTTTGGTTTTGGAAAAGGGAACCATTATTCAGAAGGTCCATTACAATGACTTGGAGGATTTGAAGTTTGAATAATTTTGTGGCAAAGCCTTTAAAATAAAGATGAATTAGCCTTAATTATAAAAAGGGAACAATATAAATTAGAATCAAAATGAGAAGTAAAATAGTAGCAGGGAATTGGAAAATGAACAAGAATTTAGTGGAAACAGAAGTTTTGTTGGCAGAACTTTCCGCTAAACTTCCGGATACCAAGGCAGAAGTAATGGTGGCACCTACATTTGTTAATTTGACCGCTGCAGTGGATAAATTAAAATCATCCGCTATTGAGGTAATTGCACAGAACATGCATTTTGCGGAAAATGGAGCCTACACGGGTGAAATATCGGCCAGTATGCTATTGGGAATCGGGGTAAACACGGTAATTATAGGTCATTCCGAGCGGAGGGCTTATTTTGGGGAGACCGATGAGATTTTAGCCAAGAAGGTAGTCGCTGCCCTTGCAAAAAACATGAGGGTAATGTTTTGTTTTGGGGAAGAGTTGGAGGACCGTAAGTCTGGTAACCATTTTAAAGTTGTTGAAAGCCAACTGAAAAATGCTTTATTTTCCTTGGATGCCTCGGCCTGGAGTAAAATTATTCTGGCCTATGAACCAGTTTGGGCCATTGGTACCGGAGAAACCGCTTCACCAGAACAGGCGCAGGAAATGCACGCTTTTATCCGTAAGACTATTACCAATGCTTATGATGCGGTTATAGCAAACAATGTTTCCATACTATATGGAGGTAGTGTTAAACCTAATAATGCTGTCGAGATTTTTTCCAAGCCAGATGTAGATGGAGGTTTAATAGGGGGCGCTTCATTGGTGGCGGACGATTTTATTGCCATAATTAAAGCAATTGCATATTAATCTAAAGATTAATATTTGGATTCAACCCAGCTGAAATTCACTATTTCCAAAGTTTGGGTGCAACAAAATAATATAAAAGGCCCGTTGAAGTTTCAACGGGTCCTTTTACTGTAAAAGGGTGTCAAATTAAGGTGTTTAAAGAAATGTCGAATTCTATATATCTAGAGTATAATTTTAAGGTAACCCCAGTTCAACCCGCTTCGGATATTCTTATTGCGGAATTGGGAGAAGTGCAATTTGAAAGTTTTGTAGAAACTGAAGACGGAGTTCAGGCATATATTAAAAAGGAGGATTGGTATCCAAATATTCTGGACGGCCTACAGATTCTTTCCAATCCTTTGTTTAGCATTGATTATGATTATTCGGAGATAGAACAGGAGAACTGGAACGCCACCTGGGAAAGTAATTTTAATCCTATTCAAGTAGGCGACCAATGCGTGGTTAGAGCTCCTTTTCATGATAAGCCCGAGGTAGATTATGATATTGTCATTGAACCAAAGATGAGTTTCGGGACTGGTCATCATGAAACTACCTATATGATGTTACAGCATATATTGGATCATGACTTTAAAGGTAAATCCGTTTTGGATATGGGAAGCGGAACCGGGGTTTTGGCTATTTTGGCGGCCATGAAGGGAGCGGTTACCATAGATGCCATAGATATAGATAACTGGTGCTACCTAAATGCCAAAGAAAATGTGGAGCGCAACAATTGTAACCACATTAATGTCTATGAAGGAACCGCCGATTTACTGATAGACCAGCAATACGACATTATTATAGCTAATATTAATAGAAACATTTTGTTGGAGGACATTCCGACCTATGTGAAATGCCTAAAAAAGGGTGGTATATTATTTGTAAGTGGTTTTTATAAGGAGGATATTCCACAGATTTCGGAAAGATGCAAGGAAGTAGGGTTAAAATTTGAAAAAAATCTGGAAAAGAATAATTGGGTTGCCGTAAAATATGTATTTTAGAAGGTATTAAAATTGAATTCTATGAGTACAAAGGAAAAAGTCTCGGAAGAATTACTTTTGGATGAGGAGACTGTAAAGCAAAATGAGATTGTTTTGTTCAATGATGAGGTTAATACTTTTGATCACGTTATTGAAACTTTAATAATGGCCTGCGACCATACTCCGGAACAGGCGGAGCAGTGTTCCCTTATTGTACATTACAATGGAAAATGTACTGTAAAGACCGGGGAATACAACGATTTAAAGCCTAGGTGCAGTAAGCTTCTGAATGCTGGACTAAGTGCTGAAATTGTTTAAAAAGCAAAAGCTGTAAAAACCTTTTTTTTATAAGCCAAATGTCGTCCTGAGGCTAGGAGTGGTTTGGGTAGATCCGTATTACTGCAATTAATTTCAAAAATTAGGTTTGTGGGTATTGGTAAAAGAATTCCACTATGTTGGTCTATCCATATTGTATTAATGTGGCAATTTCTTCTGGAGTAGGCCGTAAGTGAAAGTGCCCAATAGGGCAGCTGCAATTACAATAAACATGCTAAAAACACCAGTACCTACCAAAATGTACATAGGTCCTGGGCAGGCCCCTGCCAAAGCCCATCCAAATCCAAAGATGGTACCACCGAGTATATACCTTGCAACCCCTTTATCTTTGGGAAGCAAATCTATGTCCTTGCCTTCAATACTTTTTATCCTGTATTTTTTAAAGAGCCAAATAAATAGAACACCCAAAAACACTGCGGACCCAATTATTCCGTACATATGAAAGGCTTGAAATTTGAACATTTCATAGATACGGTACCAGGATACTGCTTCCGATTTTACCAGCACTATCCCAAAAAAGATACCTACCAACAAGAATTTTAAGAATTTCATTTTGTTTATATTATGTACTTTTTGGCGAGATCAAATTCCCCAGCCTTAAGTTTATTTTTAATTGTTGTTACAATAACTTTATAATCGAATATTTATACTGTCCTACAGACGTTGTACTTCTTAAAATTCGATTTTAAGATCCAAAAATTAAGGGCAGAATAAAGAAGGTCATAATTAGGCCGCCCACAAAAAAACCTATTACCGCTATCAGGGAAGGCAGTTGAAGGTTGCTTAGACCGGTTATGGCATGTCCTGAAGTACATCCTCCGGCATATCTGGTTCCAAAGCCCACTAAAAAACCTGCAATGACCAAGATCGCGATCCCTTTTAGGCTCAACACATTTTCCCAACTATAAATCTCGGGGGGTAAAAGCGTTTCCCCCGCATTATTAAATCCCAATTCTTTTAGGTCCGAAATGGTTTCTGCGCTTAAGGCAATTGCGGAACCATCGGACAAATATTGCGTAGCTATAAATCCACCCAGGATTGCCCCAAGAACTACGGTCAGATTCCAGCGCTGGGCTTTCCAATCCAACCTGAAATAGTCCGAAAATTTACCTGCACCACCCATGCTGCAAAGTGTCTGTAAATTGGAGGACATGCCGAAAGTTTTGCCGAAATACACCAAAATAAGCATTACAAGGGCAATTAAAGGCCCAGACACATACCATGGCCACGGTTGAAGTATATAATCCATATTATTTAATAAGATGCAAATATAAAGTTATCTAAAATTCTCTTTGTAACAATTGTTACACAAGGGATTTTGGAGCTTCAATTTCCATTATTTTAATTCAGGACTATCTCGTCTACAAACAACCAACTTTTTCCTCCAGGGTTAGGATGCCAGGACGGGTTCTTAAGCTGACTTATTACTTCTACTTTAACGTAGGTAGATTTGGTTGGGGGTATGTTTAGGTCGAAAAATTGGAATTTGGTATCCGAGTTGGGTTTTTCTGTTGGAAGCTTTTCCGTGTGGACAAGCTTAAAATTATTTCCATCCTGTGATACCCAGACTTTAAAACCAGTTGGATAAAAAATCCACTTCTCAGGAGAAGAAAATGCCCCGACCGATACCGTAGATATCAATTCTTCTTTTTGGAGTTTTAGAGTGGCGGCAAAACTACTGCCTTCATATCCTATCCAATTCCCGTCTACAAAGTTGCTGGTCCCTCTTTTTAGATCTATCAAAGTGTTTCCTCCATTTCCCTTGTATTTTTCGTTGGGTTTGTTGTTTAGGGTAATGGAATTGGGTAGAATATTCGATTTTTTAAAACTGACGGTTTTTACTGGACTTAATTCCCAACCCGGTTTATGGCTAACAGCTTTAAGCTGGGTAGAGGCGGTAAGTATAATGGGTTCATTATATCTGGTTGAAGTGGTATCTGGTTCTGAACCGTCCAAGGTGTAGTAGAGGTCCACCCCCTTAAAAAAATAATCCATGGTCACCTCAATAGAATCCTTGAAGAAATCCGTATCGGCAATTATGGATGGTGGTTCCAAGCTGGATGGTGTAAAAAGATCTTCGCTGATACTTACAACTGTAATACCGGTATGTTTGCTGCTAAAGCCATCCAATGCTTCTTTGGTGATCTTGGAATTCCAAGGATATAAAGTTTTTAACCCATTAAGTGCGGTCAACTTTACCAGACCCAGATCTGTAATATCGGTTCCATAAATATTTAGGGACTCCAGGTGTTCCAAATCCCCAATAACTTCCATGGATTTATCTGTAATCCTTGTATTTTGCAGTTGTAGCTTGGTGAGATTCTTGAAGGAAGTAAGGTATGAAGAAATGGTGTCATTGAAATTGGAGTTGCCCAAATTGAGTTCAACAATGTTTTCTGCATACTTTTTTAATGCCTTGAGATCATTTTTACCCAAACTTTTATTGCCGGATAAGTTTGCAATCAAAAGAGGATTTTTTTCTGCTAATTTTGTGACAATTGGTCCATTGATGTTTATGGACGCCAACCAGTCCTCGGGAACCATTGCTACTTTTTTTGCAATTAATGCCCTGGTTGAGGTATCTTCCTCCAAAGAATTTAAAATTGTGTTGATCTTTTCGGTTTTATCCAAAGTCCCGGCCACACAGTCAAAACAGTTTTCATGGCCTATCCACCATTCCAACAATTGAATTTCCTGATTGGTTAACTGTACCTTGCCCTTTGGGGGCATATGGTCATCGTCTTCCATGGGCAATTTAATGTGGTGTATCAATCTGGGATCTTCGTCCTTTTCTGCAACCAATAAGCTGCCCGATTCTCCCCCCAATAGCAGTTGCTCTTTGTTGGTCATAATTAAGCCCCCCTTAACCTTGTTGGGATTGTGGCAACTTACACACTTATCATCCAGAATTGGCATTATGATGTCATTGAATACCAAGGCATTGTCAACGTCTGTAATAACTACCTTTTTCGCTTTTTCATTTTTATACAGATAGTCCTCCCCATGGGTCATACTGCCTCCGTAATGTCCAGTTAGGCCCAATAATGCTATTACACAGATAAATAGGGGTAGGTAAATATTTTTTGACCAGGACTTGGGATACTTTTTGATAAAGTATAAAAGGACACTGCCTATGGCCAATCCAATGGCCATCCATCGATGTCTAAACAACAAGGTTTCATCATAACCCCCATCCTCACCCAATAACCAACCACTGGCCACTGATAGCACTGTACTCAAAGCAGCAATGGCAAGGGTGAAAATGATAATATTGTTCTCTGTTTCGGATTCTTTCTTTCTAAAGTATAGTTCCATTAGAAAGGCCAATACAAGAATGCCAATGGGCAAATGTACCAATAGGGGATGTAGGCGACCAAGGCTTATAATCTGTAGTATCATATTTTGGTTTATAAGTTTAGGTTAGGATATCCTTTACAATATGGCCTTCCACATCTGTTAATCTAAACCTTCTTCCCTGATATTTATAAGTTAATTTCTCATGGTCTATTCCCAATAAATGCAACATTGTTGCTTGGAAATCGTGTACATGCACCGGATCCTTAACAATATTGTATCCAAAATCATCCGTTTCTCCATAGACGATTCCAGGTTTAATACCTCCACCGGCCATCCAAATAGTGAAGGATCTTGGATGATGGTCCCTGCCGTAATTGGTATCTGTTAAAAGACCTTGTGAATAATTGGTCCTTCCAAATTCTCCTCCCCAAATCACCAGGGTATCCTCCAATAATCCACGCTGTTTTAGATCGGCTACCAGAGCTGCAGAGGCTTGGTCCACATCTTTGGCCTGTTTGGCAATAGCCCCTGGAAGATTGTCGTGCTGGTCCCAACCCATATGGTACAATTGGATAAAACGTACGTCTTGCTCCGCCAATCTTCTTGCTAAAAGGCAATTTGCTGCATAGGTTCCGGGAATTTTTGCTTCGGGCCCGTACATTTCATAGATATAATCGGGTTCATTGGCAGTATCCATAACATTGGGGACCGAGGTTTGCATCCTGTATGCCATTTCATATTGGGCAATTCTACTTTTTATTTCAGGATCACCGGAATCTTGATAATGCTTGTCGTTTAAAGCCGCCAAATTGTCCAACATTTCGCGTTTAACCTCTTTGGTAATGCCCTTGGGATCATTCAGATATAGGACGGGATCCTTGGCTGCCCTAAATTGAACACCTTGGTGTAGGGAGTGTAAAAAACCATTGCCCCATAACCTGGTGTATAGGGGTTGTCCGTTGGGTCTTCCGGTACCTCTGGACAATAGGACCGTGAATGCCGGTAGGTTTTCATTTTCGCTTCCCAGACCATAACTTAGCCACGATCCAATACTGGGCCTTCCAGGTTGTTGGGAGCCGGTCTGGAAGAACGTTACCGCCGGATCGTGGTTGATGGCCTCGGTATACATTGATTTTATAATACATAGTTCATCGACCATTTTGGCAGTATAGGGCAGAATATCACTTATGTAGGTGCCGTTTTTACCGTGCTGGCTAAAATTGTGCAGGGAACCGACCAAGGGAAATTTATCCTGTCCGGCAGTCATTCCCGTAAGGCGCTGTCCGTTTCTGATAGATTCCGGAAGATCTTCCCCCCGCCTTTTGTTCAATAGTGGTTTATAGTCAAAAAGTTCTAGTTGGGAAGGTCCCCCACTTTGAAACAGATAGATTACCCTTTTAACTTTGGCAGGGTGGTGCAGTGAATTTAAAATTCCCTTAACTCCTTCCAAGCTATCATCCTTGGTAAGTAGACCATTTTCATCCTTTCTAAATAGGTTGGCCCCTAAAAGGGATGCCAGGGCTACCCCACCTACGCCCAAGGCCGTTTTGCCTAAAAAAGACCTTCGGTTTAAAATCAAGGATCGTTCTTCTATAATTTTTTTTTCGCTCATGATCAACCCCTGGTTATAGTTTCGTCTAAATTTAAAATAGTATGTGCCGTTAATGCCAATGCGGCCAATTGGTTTTTGGAATAGGAACTATCTATTTCAAAATCTCCAATGGACAGATAGTCCTGTGCGTCTATACCTTCTTCATCCACTTTTTGGAGCATACTATTGTAATAATTGTGCAACATGGACAATTCTTCCTCATCTGGAGATCTGGATGTAGCCAGTTTAAAAATGTACTTTATTTGATCATTAATTTCTTTGTTACGATCAATGGCATTTTTGGCAATGAGCCTTGATGCCTCAATGATTTGGGGGTCGTTCAACAATACCAATGCCTGCAACGGAGTATTTGTTTCTTGACGTTTAACCGTACATAGATCTCTGGATGCCGCATCAAAAGTCATCATGCTTGGTGGAGGAACGGTCCTTTTCCAAAAGGTATATAAACTTTTCCTATATAGATCTTTTCCGGTGCTGGTAATATAGGTAGCCGTACTTCCTCCGCCACCTCCGGTAGTGGCCTCCCAAATACCGGCTGGTTGATAAGGCTTAACGCTTGGGCCTCCCACTTCTGTATTGAGCAATCCACTGATCTTTAGGGCTTGGTCCCTAATTAATTCGGCTGTCAACCTTAATCTTGGAGCGCGTGCCAATAACCTGTTTTCCGGGTCTAATTCCTGTAATTCTTTGGATACTCTGGTATTTTGTTGATAAGTAGCCGAAAGGGCCATATATTTTAATATTTTTCTTGCATCCCAACCTTCTTCCTTTAATTTAATGGCAAGAAAGTCGAGCAATTCGGGATGTGTTGGCAATGAGCCCTGATTGCCAAAATCGAAGGAAGATGCCACCAAGCCCGTACCGAACATGCGTTGCCAAAATCTATTTACAGTTACCCTGGCAGTTAAAGGGTTGTCTTTATGGAAAAGCCATTTTGCCAGCCCCAATCGGTTTTTGGGATATTCTTCCGGGAAAGGAAGTATGGATTCGGGTGTATTGGGGTATACCTGGGTGGTGGGCTGGTCGTAAACCCCCCTGTTCAGGATGTAGGATGGTCTAATTTCCTCCATTTCGTTCATGATCATGACCGGAACTTCCTTCATGGTGGATTTTTGGAGTTGAACAAAGCTTAATACACCATTCTTTTCCTTTTCCGTAATGGTCATATATGGCTTTGGTATTTTTCCGGCCCCACCTGGTGTTAGTCCCAATTCATCAATATTATTGAAGAAACTGAACAGTTCGAAATGGTTTTTTTGACTTATGGGGTCATATTTGTGATCATGGCATCGGGCACATTCAAAAGTTAGGCCCAAGAAAGCGGTTCCAAAGGTCACTGTCCTGTCCTCTACATATTCAATGCGATATTCCTCAGGAATTACCCCGCCCTCAAAGGTAATTTTGTGGTTCCTGTTAAAGCCTGTGGCAAGAATCTGTTCGGCATTGGGGTTGGGCATAAGGTCTCCCGCCAATTGATAGGTGACGAATTGATCATAGGGCATATTCTGCTTAAAGGCGTGAATTACCCAATCGCGCCATGGCCACATGATTCGTTCAAAATCGTCCTGATATCCATGAGTGTCCGCATATCGCGCAATATCCATCCATTCAGCGGACATGTGCTCTGCGTAGTCCATAGTATTTAACAGGGAATCTATAATTTCTTCATAGGCAGTGGGGGAGTCGTTGTTGACGAAGTTGTTTATTTGTTCCACGCTTGGTGGTAGCCCGGTTAGGTCGAAGAACACCCTTCTTAGCAATTTTTCTTTTGAAGCTTTTTCACTGGGTTGCAGGCCTTTTTGTTCTAGTTGTGCTAAAACAAATTGGTCAATTTCATTTTGGGCCCAGGTAGTATTGGTCGTTTTTGGTACACTTGGCTTTTCTGGAGCAATAAATGCCCAATGTTCCTTGTATTCGGCTCCTTGATCTATCCATTTTTTTAAAACTTCCTTTTCGTACTGGGTAAGGGTAAGGTTGGATTCTGGAGGAGGCATCATTAAGGATTCGTCCGTGGTGTATATCCTATTGACCAATTCACTTTTTTCAACATCGCCGGGAACAATGGCGTAATGGTCCTTCTTTTTACCCAAGGCCATATAGGCATCTTCTGCCGTGTTCAGGGATAGTCCTCCCTCTATGGCATTTTTATCGGGACCGTGGCATTTGAAGCATCTATCCGATAGGATTGGTTTTACATGAAAAGTAAAGTCTATTTTATCCGGAACCCTCCCATGAATTTCATTGTTGTCCGCCGTTTCTGAGGTCTGTACTCCAGTGTTGCAGCCAACGGCGAATAATACAGGAATGGATACCAATAGCGAATATAACCCAGTTAGGGAGCGGTTTAAGTATTTACTTATGGGATGGGCTAACATTTGACTTTAGATAAATTAATACCTTCTAAATTAACTAGTTTACAATTATTTAACGGTAAATTTCGACAAATGACAATCCAAGGCAGCTAAATGCAGCCAAAAAAAAGAATAAAGTGTAAATAGGACGGTTTATTCCAAATCGTCATGAAGAATTTTGCTTTTTACTTCGTTTAGGTAACTACGACCAATGGTATACCTAATGCCCTGAACTTCCACGCTGTTTCCTTCAATAGCATCTATCTTGTTAATGGCTACGGTATAGGACCTGTGTATTCTAATAAATTTGTCCGAAGGCAGTTCTTCGGTAAAACTACTCAAGGTTTTATGAATGATGTGCTTGTTCGCTTTTGTCTTTATCCTAATATAATCCTTTAGACTTTCAATGACAATAATGTCGTCTAAATAAATTTTTTGCAATTTTTTCTTATCTACCTTTACGAAAATGCTGGGATTGTCATTGGTAGTAGGCACTTCGTTTTTGGGAACTCCTTCCTTTAAATTAATAATTCTATTAACGGTCTTTAAGAACCTGTGGAAAGGTATAGGTTTTACCAAGTAGTCTATGGCCTCCAGCTCAAAGCTCTTAAGGGCATAATCTTCATGGGCCGTTGTCATCACTACCATAGCCTTTGAATTTACACTCCCTAGGAGGTCAAGGCCGTTCATAATGGGCATATTGATATCCAGGAAAACAATATCTACTTCATTTCTCTGTAAAAAAGTAGAAGCGTCAATTGCGTTGGTGAAGGTTTGAACCAGCTCCAGTTCCTTAATCTGTTCTACATAGTTCTTTAATATGTTGATTGCCAGTGGTTCATCGTCAATAATTATTACCTTAAAACTCATTACACCTTTAATTTAAGAATAACGTTAAACATTTTGTCCTTTTCAAAGATAGACAGATTGTAATCTTTGGGTTCATAGCCCAGTTCCAAGCGTTTTTTTACATTGGAAAGCCCAATTCCACCAACTTCCGGATTTATTGTGCTACGCGACTTACTTTGCGGAATATTGTTGCTGATTTCAAAATTCAGGATGTCGTCCACAACTTCCAAATTTATTTTTATGTACATATTGCCAATATTTTTACTGGCGCCATGTTTAAAACTGTTTTCTATAAAGGGCATTAATAGCATGGGAGCAATTCCCTTTCCTTCAAGATCGCCCGAAATATTCATGTCTATTTGTAAAGAATTGTCAAATCGGATACGTTCCAAATCAATATAATTTTGGATACATTCAATTTCTTTTGTTAAATCCTGATAGGGTTTGTCCGTGGCATATAGCAAATAACGCATTAATTCTGATAACCTTAGAACTACCTGTGGTGCCCTGTCCGATTTTTCTAAAGTTAGGGAATATATGTTATTTAACGTGTTAAAGAAGAAATGTGGTGAAACCTGCGCCCTTAGGAATTTTAATTCTGTGGTCAACTGTCTTTTTTCCAGTTCATGGAGTTTGCTGTTTTCATTTAGCCAGTCTACCGTAATTTTAATGGCCGTTACAAACGACATTACATAAAGTTCTCCCAGCATGGTAACAATGGCGTAATTCAATGTAAGGCTTTCAACGTCCCCGGCTTCTGGCATTACGTTGTTGCTTACCAAATAATAAGTAAGGTTGAATTTTACCAATAAACCTACGAACAAAGAGGCCAGGAGTAAAAAAGTATAGGTGATATAACGCTTGGTGTAAACGAATTTGGGCATCAAAAAATAAATATTGAAGTATGCCAAGGCCATATGTATTGGGAAACCCAATAAGTTCGTTTTTATGGAATAGGCAAAATCCTGGTGTAGGTTTCCCCAGCGGAATATATTAAAGAGGATATATACGGCCCAAAAAATAATATGGTGCCTGTAATTAATATTGAAATCACCGGAACTATTTCTACCAAGTAATTTATGATTCAGGGTTTTGATTGGTAATATCATTGAAAACAGACTTAATTTCTAAAAATAGGCGTTTGGCTTTACGGGTTGGTTGTTGGTCTAATTTTATTCCATTTCCTGAAAAAAAAATCAAATATTTAATTCAGGTAAGTGGAATCTACTTGTTGGTTTTTGTTTATTTTATGAATAGCCCCTCAAGCCGACTTGAAAATTTGGGGAATTTATAAAAAAAAATAAGAGTTGTTGCCCATGGGATGAAAAAACACAGGGATGTGGTGTTTTTTAACCTTGAAAAATAAAAAAAAACACAGGTTGAAGAAGTTTTTGCTTCAACTCTAAAAATTAATTTGAATGGATGTAATTGATGTAGTAATTATTGTAGCCTATATAATTCTGACCCTCTTTGTGGGTATTTGGGTTTCAAAAAAGGCATCCCAAGGGTTAAAGTCTTATTTTTTGGGTGGGAACAACATAAAATGGTATTATTTGGGGCTAAGTAATGGTTCCGGTATGTTCGATGTTTCCGGTACTGCTTGGATGGTAGGAATTTTATTTCTGTACGGCGTTAAGAGTTTTATGTTCATGTGGCTATGGCCAATTTGGAACCAAATCTTTGTTATGATGTTTTTGGCCGTTTGGATCAGACGGTCCAATATTATGACCGGATCGGAATGGATACTTACGCGCTTTGGCGATGATAGGGCTGGACGGGCCTCCCATAGTATAGTGGCCGTATTTGCCATAGTTGCCGCCGTAGGATTTATTGCTTATTTTTTTGAAGGCGTTGGTAAGTTTTTGACTATTATTTTACCATGGGATATGGCTTTGCATATAGGGGAGATGGTTTTGTTGAACTCCGAACAGTCCTATGCCATGATCATCATATTTTTAACTACGATCTATACTGTAAAGGGAGGGATGTTCTCTGTGGTAGCTACAGAAGTACTGCAATATATCATCATGGTTATTGCCGGTGTACTTGTAGCTGGCTATGCCTTTTTTGCTTTTTCCG
Source organism: Arenibacter palladensis (assembly GCF_900129275.1). Taxonomy (GTDB): domain Bacteria; phylum Bacteroidota; class Bacteroidia; order Flavobacteriales; family Flavobacteriaceae; genus Arenibacter; species Arenibacter palladensis. The sequence continues at coordinate 399,377 of NZ_FQUX01000004.1, forward strand.
ATGTAGAGATCAATTCGGTAATAAGCGCCGAATGGAAAAACGTATTTTTCGGTTGGGAATTGGGAACCCATTGGGACCAGGAATTTCAGGCATTTAATGATTTGATCGATTCCGAAGGTTATAAGATGTTCGGGGCCTTGATAGGGATGACCCTATTTAAAGGTTTCTTTGCCAGTATTGCCGGACCAACACCTAGTTATGATCTTCAGAGAATATTGTCTACCAGAACGGTCAAAGATGCCGCATATATGAGTGGGTTTACCAATTTGGTGTTGTTTATCCCTAGGTATTTGCTAATATCCGGTATCGTAGTCATTGCCTTGGTGGTATTAACTCCGGAGATGATCGCTAACCCTGGGCTAACGGGTGCAGAATTGGAGGTTCTTCTACCAAAAGTAATCAACTTTCATGTGCCTGTAGGAATAAAGGGCTTGTTGTTGGCGGGGTTGCTCGCAGCTTTTATGTCAACTTTCTCTGCCTTCGTGAATGCCGGCCCCGCTTATTTGGTCAATGATATTTACAAAAAATACTTTAAGCCGGAAGCATCGCACAAGCATTATATTAAAGTAAGTCATATAGCGTCGTTTTTGGTGGTGATTTTAGGTGTTATTATGGGGTTTTTCGCGGATTCCATCAATTCCCTAACACTTTGGATAACAAGTGCTCTTTTTGGGGGCTATGTTGCGGCCAATTTTTTAAAATGGATCTGGTGGCGATTTAACGGCTGGGGCTATTTTTGGGGTATGTTGTCCGGTTTGATTATTGCTTCCCTGCAATTTGTTTTGGATAACAACAAGGGCAATTTTACGGAGGGTAGTATGTTGTACGATCTTTCCCATGTACATGCCATTTATCTATTCCCTATTATTTTTGGGGTCTCCATGTTGGGTTCGTTTTTAGGAACCTATTTTAGCCCTGCAACAGACAAGGAAGTATTAAAATCCTTTTACAAAGATGTGAAACCTTGGGGTTGGTGGAATCCGATATATAAGGAATTGAAAGCAGAAGATCCCACCTTTGAAAAGAACAATGAGTTTTGGTTGGATATGATGAACTGTGCAATTGGAATTATATGGCAGTCCAGTATGATAGTGCTCCCCATTTATTTTATGATCAGGGATTACCCAAAAGCGATCATTGCATTGGTTGTTTTCGGCATCACTTCCACAATTTTAAAATTCACTTGGTTGGATAAGGTTAGGAAAATACCCAATTAGAATAAAATTGATATGCCCTTGATCAATTTTTGAATAATTTAAATTAGGGAAAAAAAGTTTAATTATAATATATAAATCAGAATAAAGTGAGGAACATTCCATGGCAAGAAAGGCCTGCCCATAGTGCAGATGTAGTTTGGAGATATACGGAGAATCCAGTGGTTAAGAGGGACGCAATCCCTTCTTCCAACAGTATTTTTAATAGTGCGGTAGTACCATTTCAAGATGGCTTTGCCGGGGTCTTCCGTTGTGATAACAAAGCGGTGCAAATGAATATTTTTGCCGGTTTTAGTAAGAATGGGATTGATTGGGATATTAATCATGAGCCAATTCAGTTTCAGGCCGGAAATACCGATATGATCGAATCTGACTATAAATATGATCCCAGGGTGGTATTTATTGAGGATAGGTATTGGATAACCTGGTGCAACGGATACAACGGTCCGACCATAGGTATAGGGTATACCTTCGATTTTAAGGAATTTTTTCAATGTGAAAACGCCTTTTTGCCCTTTAATAGGAATGGCGTATTATTTCCGGAGAAAATAGATGGTAAATATGCCATGTTGAGTCGCCCAAGTGATAATGGGCATACCCCATTTGGAGATATATACATTAGTTATAGCCCAGATATGAAATATTGGGGGGAACACCGTTGTGTAATGAAGGTGACCCCATTTGTGGATAGTGCGTGGCAGTGCACCAAAATTGGGGCAGGGCCAATTCCCATACTGACCGATGAGGGTTGGTTAACCTTTTATCATGGGGTCATAAATACCTGCAACGGATTTAGGTATTCCATGGGAGCGGCTATTTTGGACAAGGATCGTCCAGATCAGGTGCTATATAGGACCAAGCCTTATTTATTATCTCCACAGACCAATTATGAATGTGTGGGCGATGTGCCCAACGTAGTGTTTCCTTGTGCCGCACTGCATTCAATTGAAGAGGACAAGGTTGCCATTTATTATGGGGCGGCGGATACCGTTACCGGTTTGGCCTTTGGACGTATATCCGAAATTGTGAAATTCACGAAGGAGAATAGTTTGTAATCCGTGTTTTTTTGCAGGGCCGGTGCTTTAAAAATAGAAATTATAAAAATTAAAATATGAAGACCACTTTTTCCATCAAAATCAAAACCTGGTTATTGGCACTTTTACTATTATGCACTGGTTTTACCACACTAAGTAGTCAGGAGCAGGTACCTAGAAACTACATTGCTTTTAAGGCTAGTGAAACACTGGACATAGATGGGAAGGCGGATGATGCCTCTTGGCAAAAAGCACCTTGGTCACAGGATTATATCGATATCGAAGGAAAACTTATACCTGATTACAGGACCAGGATGAAAATGCTATGGGACAATGAGTACCTATATGTTTTTGCAGAAATGGAGGAGCCTCATGTATGGGCTACCTTAAAACAACGGGACACCGTTATTTTCTACAATAATGATTTTGAGATTTTTATAGACCCGGACGGGGATACCCACAATTATTATGAATATGAAATGAATGCCCATAATACACTTTGGGATTTGTTTTTGACCAAGCCGTATAGGAATCACGGAAAAGTAGTGGATAGTTGGGATATACAAGGGGTGAAATCGGCAGTAAGTATCGACGGAACCTTAAATGATTCCTCGGATACGGACAAAGGCTGGACGGTGGAAATAGCCATTCCATGGAAGGTGATCACGGAAGCCAGCAGTAACGGCCAAGTACCCGAAAACGATTTTTGGAGAATAAACTTCTCCAGGGTAAATTGGAAATTTGATCTAACGGATGGACGGTATTCCAGGAAAAAGGACGATAACGGCAAGTTTATGCCCGAATATAACTGGGTGTGGTCGCCTCAGGGAGTTATTAATATGCATGAACCCGAGCATTGGGGCTATGTATATTTTTCATCCGAAGAGGCCGGTGGAAAGGCCAATTTCACCATTCCTAAGGACGATTATATAAAATGGCACTTGTATTCCCTTTACAGGGGAGTTTTACAAGGGAAAAAGGACGCTGAAAAATTGGTGGAAATGCCCAAGACTATATTGGACAAGACTATTAAGCCAAATCTGGACAAGCACCGGTTTGGATATAATATTTGGGTAAAAAGTCCTTTTACGGGTAAAATATTGACTATCAAGGAAGATGGGGAATTTCGTAGTGTGGATAAATAAAAAAATGATATCGTAATACAAACTATAGGGCTGGCCAATGGAAATGAATAAAGGGAGTAAAATGGAAAAGACAATAATTCAAAGCTTTTTAGTGATTCTGCTAGTTATCCTGATGGGGTGTGGAGAGGAGAGCAAAACCATTTTTACGGAGAATGATATAAGTATTGTTCCCAAACCTTTGGAAATGAGATTTAACCAAGGGGCATTTAGGTTTACCAAGGAAACCAAATTGGTGGTGGATAAGGATAAAGCCCAAGTCCTAGAAGTATTGCAAAATAAATTTGTTTCGGCAGCCGGATGGAAATTGGAAGTGGTAGATACGGCGCCTAGTGGGAATTTTGTACTATTATCTATAGATCCGTCCTTGGCCGAGGAGGACTACAACCTACAGGTAACGGATGATCAGGTGATTATTAAGGCCCAAGGCTATAATGGATTCTTGTATGGTTTGGAAACCATTAGACAATTACTTCCAGTTGCTATAGAAAGTAAAAGCGTGGTTACCAATATTAATTGGGATATTCCCAATGTGGAAATAAAGGATAGTCCTCGTTTTAAATGGCGAGGTTTTATGTTGGATGTTTCCAGGCATTTTTTCGACAAGAACTATGTTTTGGCCACTATAGATCAATTGGCATTGCTGAAGATGAATACTCTTCATCTTCATTTGGTAGATGACCAAGGCTGGCGTATAGAAATAAAAAAATATCCAAAATTAACAGAAGTAGGTGGCTTTAGGGTGGACCAAGAAGATAAGCCTTGGAATGCTAGACCAACTCCTGATTTGGGGACTGAGACCACATATGGTGGATTTTATACCCAGGAAGATATTAGAGAAATTGTGGCTTATGCCGAGAGCAGGGGCGTAACTGTGGTTCCCGAAATTGAAATGCCCGCCCACGTAATGAGCGCTATAGCGGCTTACCCTGAATTATCATGTTTCCAAAATCCGATCATGGTACCTTCCGGTGGCGTATGGCCCATCACTGAAATATATTGTGCTGGGAAGGATTCAACTTTCGAGTTTTTGGAGAACGTTTTATTGGAGGTGATGGAATTGTTTCCCTCACAATACATTCATGTAGGTGGTGATGAGGCTACCAAGACCAATTGGAAAATATGTCCTGATTGCAAAAAAAGAGTGGTAAAAGAAGGCTTCGCCAATGTTGAGGAACTTCAGAGCTACTTTATTCAACGCATGGAACGTTTTTTAAGCTCCCAGGGAAGAATTTTATTGGGTTGGGATGAAATATTGGAAGGTGGCTTGGCTCCAGGCGCAACCGTTATGAGTTGGCGTGGGGTAAAAGGTGGCTTGGAGGCCTCCGAAGCTGGTCATGATGTAGTGATGACTCCTAATTCGCATTGTTATTTTGACTATTACCAAGGGGACCAAGATGCAGAGCCCTTGGCTTGGGGTGGTAATTTACCGCTTAGTAAGGTCTATCATTTTGATCCTGTGGTTGAGGGGATGAGTGAGGAACAGGCCAAGCATGTTTTGGGAGGTCAGGCTAATTTATGGACGGAATACGTCCCGACCAATGACCAGGCGGAGTATATGACCTATCCGCGTTTGGCCGCCTTGGCAGAAGCTGTTTGGAGTAGTAAGGATAATAGAAATTGGGACGATTTTTCAAACAGGGTAAGCAGTCTTTTTGAGAGATATGGGATTATGGGGGTCAATTATGCCAAAAGTGCCTATCAGGTAACTACTGAGACTTCGGTCAATACTGAAAACGCAGTTATTTCAATCGCCCTTAAGTCTGAATTCCCCAATGCGGATATTCGCTATACTATAGATGATAGGGATATTACTTCGGCTTCTGAAAAGTACACTACTCCTATAAATGTTAAAAATACGACTACCATTAAGGCTCAAGTTTTTAAAGAAGATCAACCTATTGGTGCCTTATATGAAAAAACGATCACCTATCATAAAGCTGTGGGGAAACCTGTAAACTATATCAATAAATATCACGACAGTTATCAGGGAGCCAAAGAATTTGGGATGGTGAATGTAGTTCGTGGTTCCAAAAATTTTCACGACGGACAATGGCAAGGATGGTTGGGTGATGATATGGAATTGGTGATCGATATGGAGTCTCCTACGGAAATGGAAAAGATATCTGTTGGTGCTTTGGAAAATCAAGGTTCTGGGATCTACTTTCCAATTCAAGTGGAAGTTTTCCTTTCGGATGATGGCAAAACATTCAGAAGTGCAGGAATCGTAAAACGGGATTATGCGGCAAACAATGATTCGGAATTAAAGGATTTTTTAATCGAAACAGAGAGACAAACCGCTAGATACATTAAGGTAAAGGCAACAAATTTAGGAACTCCGCCTACAGGAGGTGGCTCTTGGATGTTTATAGATGAGGTAGTCGTGGAATAATTGGAAAGCTGGGGAAACATACTTTTAGCCTTCCACAGAAAACACACCCCTAACCCCTCTCAAGAGGGGAATGTTAGCGGTTATTAAAATATGAGTCGTATTCAATTAGGAGTAGTATTTTGGAAGTAGAGATTTATTCCTTGGTTCAATATTTATGTTAGAAATAATTGTAAGAAGGATGTTTTATTGTGAGGATAAATTTTGTTATCGGGGCATTGAGAACTCCCCTTTTCAGAGGGGAATTTTGACGGTTATCAAAATATGAGTCGTATTCATTTAGGACTAGTATTTTGGAAGTGGAGATATTTCTTGGTTCAATATTTATGTGAGAAATAATTGTAAGAAATATGTTTGGTTAAGAGCATAAATTTATTGATAAGGGTACAGAAACTCCCTTCTTGATAAGGGAATGTTGACGGTTATCGAAATATGAGTCGTATTCAGTTAGGAGTAGTATTTTGGAAGTAGAGATATTTCTTGGTTCAATATTTATGTTAGAAGTAATTGTAAGAAGGATGTTTTATTGTGCGGATAAATTTTGTTATTGGGGCATTGAGAACTCCCCTCTTGAGAGGGGCTGGGGGTGTGTAAAAAGATAAGCAATGAAAAGAAGAAAAATCATTCCTTATAACCCTAAATTGAAAGAATTAGCTCGTGATTTGCGCAATAATAGTACGAAAGCAGAAATAATACTATGGTTAAAGTTGAAATCAAAACAGATGTATGGTTACGATTTTCATCGTCAGAAACCTATAGACAATTATATTTTGGATTTCTTTTGCCAGGAACTTATGTTGGGTATTGAAGTTGACGGTTATTCACACGGTATAGTAGAAGTTTATGATAAGGATATAGTAAAAGAGGAGAAGATGAATTACTTGGGTATTGGAATTTTACGTTTTACCGATGACCAAAAATTGAGGGATATGGACAATGTGTTGAGGGCAATTGAATCATATATCCAGGATTATGAAGAAAAATCATAAAAACATCTAATCCCTCTGTCGAAAAAGTGTGGCAGTCCTCTGTAGAGGAGAATTAATGTTGATTGGATCAATCGCTTTGGATTTGTTTTCCAATGCTTGAATAATAATAAAAGGAAAGTCTGAAAAACTAAGGTTTTCTTTTCAACGGTTTAATATAATTTAAGGAGGATTCGTAGACTCCACAATTGATGCGGGGTGTGTAAATTTAAGATTGAAGTACACTCAATGCAAACATAAATAGCAAAGAACAACTATGGGTTTACAACATAAAATAGTATTGATACTGATAGCATTCACCCTTGGCGTTTATGGTCAAAAGCAACCGGTAGATTATGTGAACCCCCTAATAGGGACTTCAAATTTCGGGACCACCAATCCAGGGCCTATTGCCGTAAGGGGTATGGTTAGTGTGTCGCCGTTTAATGTGGCGGGCCCTAAAAATTTACCTTTGGAAAAAGACAGTCGATGGTTGTCAACGCCATATGTACAGGAGAACACTTTTCTAACCGGATTTAGTCACGTTAACCTTAGCGGGGTAGGTTGTCCGGAACTGGGGGTAATCTTGGCCATGCCCACCACTGGTGATCTTGAAGTTGATTATCTACAATATGGTACCTCCTATTCCAATGAGGTATCTAAAGTAGGATACTATTCCAATACCTTGGATGATTACAATATAAAGGTAGAGGCCACGGCTACGACCAGAGTAGGGGTGAGCAAATTTTTCTTTCCGAAAGGGGATGCCAATATTCTTATAAATCTAGGCTTGGGACTTACCAATGAACAAGGAGCCACTGTAAAGGTAGTTTCACCAACGGAAATTGAAGGGGTTCGTTCTGTTGGTTCGTTTTGCTATTATAAACCAGAGGAAGCCTATCCGGTATATTTTGTAGCACGATTCTCTAAGCCGGCAGACGAATTTGGGGTTTGGAAAAAGCCGACCACCTATAAAGGTGCCGAGGCGGAATGGATGGGCTATAACGGAAAGACCAGAATAATGCCCGGATATGCCATGGAAGTGGTGGGCGATAGTATAGGTAGCTATATGCGTTATAATTTCAAAGAGCCTACGGTAGTGGAAATGAAAGTTGGAATTTCCTATGTCAGCATTGAAAACGCACGTGAAAATCTTGAAAAGGAAACATCAACGCGGAGTTTTGACCAAATTTTGGCAGAGTCCAAGGAGAATTGGAACGGATATTTGTCCAAAATTGAGGTAGAAGGAGGTTTTGAAGAGGATAAAATCAAGTTTTATACGGCCCTGTACCACACTTTAATACACCCCAGTACCCTAAATGATTATAATGGGGATTATCCTAAAATGAGAACCAGGGAAACTTTAAGGACCCAAGATACTAGATATACCGTGTTTTCCTTATGGGATACGTATCGCAATTTGCATCAACTTATGAGTTTGGTTTATCCAAGACAACAATCCGATATGGTAAAAAGTATGCTTCAAATTTATGATGAAAGTGGGTGGTTGCCGAAATGGGAGTTGAATGCCACGGAAACCACCACTATGGTTGGGGATCCGGCCGGTATTGTTATCGCTGATACCTATTTGAAGGGTATAAAGGATTTTGATGTGGAAAAGGCCTATATGGCAATGGTCAAAAGTGCAGATCAGCTTGAGGATAACCCTCTTCGCCCTGGACTAAAGGATTATTTGGAAAAGGGGTATCTGACCACGAAAACAACCAATAGTGGATCGGTATCTACTACCCAGGAGTACAATATTTCAGATTATGCCATAGCCCAATTGGCCAAGGCCTTAGGCAAGAAGAAAGATTACCAGCGCTTCTCCAAGAGGTCTATTTCTTATAGGAATCTTTTCGACAAGGAATTTAATCTTTTAAGACCTAAAAATGACGATGGATCATGGTTGAGCCCCTATAACCCGGAAGCCGGGGCCAACTTCGTAAAAAATCTAGGATTTATAGAAGGCAATGCCTGGCAGTATTCATTTATGGTTACCCATGACGCCAAAGGTCTTATGCAACTAATGGGCGGGTCAAAACCATTTGTGAATAGATTGCAGGATGTCTTTGATAAGGGGCATTTTGATATGGCCAATGAACCGGATATCGCCTACCCGTATTTATTCAATTATGTAAAAGGAGAGGAAAGACGGGCCCAGCAAATGGTTTCGGAATTACTTGATACGTATTATAAAAATTCTCCAGATGGACTACCTGGAAATGACGATACGGGTACTATGTCCGCTTGGGCCGTTTTTTCAATGATGGGGATATATCCCGTAAGTCCTTCAAATCCAATTTATACCATAACAACACCCAGGTTTAATAAGATAACCATACATTTGGATAGTGATTATTACCAACAGGAAAAAATTACTATAATTTCAAACTTTTCGGAGCAGAATCGGTTTATTGAAAATATTAAGATAGAGGGGAAACCGCACAAGGGATATTTTATAAGTCATGATGAATTGGTAAACGGCAAAACTTTGGAGTTGAAATTGAACAAATAGGTCAAAATTGCATCTGGAATGAAAATGTTAAAGGCAAATATCAAAACCCTAAGTTTCTTATTAATATTATGGATTTCTTCCTCTTGTAATAGGGATGGAATTGAACTTGTTCATGAGGGCCAGTCCAATTATGAAATTGTAATTATGGGTCGTGCTACCGAAAGTCAGCATGAATCTGCCGAGATATTGCAACGATATCTATATGAAATAAGTGGGGCCAAACTGGGAATAGTTGAAGAGGCCTCGCAGACAGGTGAAAAGCAAAAAGTTTATTTGGGTATAGATTACGAAAGGCATTTGGAGGCAGATGGGATATCCATTAGGACCTTGGATAAAAACCTTTTATTATCCGGCGGGTCCGATAAGGCTACCAAATATGCTGTATATGAATTTCTGGAACGCTATTTAAATTGTAGGTGGTATGCCCCCAAAGTTGAAAAAATACCTGTTTCCAAAACTATTGATCTTCCTGCTTTGGATTATGTATATACCCCAGATATTACTACTAGAACGGTACATTCAAGATTGTTTTATGATAACCCTGACTATGCGGAACAGCAGAAGGTAACCCATGAATCCTTCCCTACCTATGTCCCCAGTGCCAGGGTACATACGTTCCACAAGTTTTTGCCCGAAGAAAAATTCTACAAATCCAATCCGGAATATTATGCCTTAAGGGGAGACCAAAGGCTGCCTACCCAATTGTGCTTGACCAATCCTGATGTTTTGGCCATTGTTAAGGATTCGGTAGCTTCTTTGTTCAAACAATATCCCCAGTCGCAGGTTATATCTGTAAGTCAGGATGATAATCAGCAGCATTGCCAGTGCGACAATTGTAGTAAAATAGATAAGGAAGAGGGTAGTGCGTCTGGCTCTATGATACGATTTGTAAATGAAGTGGCGGCTGATTTTCCAGATAAAACGATTTCTACCTTGGCCTATCAATATACAAGAAAGCCTTGTAAGACCAAGCCATTGGAAAATGTTTTGATTACACTTACTTCTATAGAATGCGACAGAAGTGCACCTATTACCGAAAAATGTGCGGATTTTGCAAACGATTTAATTGGATGGGGTAAATTGACCCAGAACATTAGGATTTGGGATTATACAACCCAGTTTACCAATTTTTTTGCTCCCTTTCCCAATATCCATACACTACAGCCCAATATTCTATTGTTTAGGGAAAACAATGCCAAGTGGGTATTTGAACAGCACAGTAACAATCCTAGTGAACTTTTTGAGCTTAGGTCCTATATTACTGCAAAACTGCTTTGGAATCCGGATCAAAACCTGGATGCCCTGTTAACGGATTTTACCAGTGGTTATTACGAAGAGGCAGGCATTTATATAAAAGAGTACATAGATGAAATTCATGCCAAGTTAAAGGAGGACAAAGATTTTTTTCTATTTCTCTACGGTGATCCGTCAGAGGCATTTTCATCCTATTTAAGTCCGGACTTACTTTCTAAATATTCCCAATTATTTGATGATGCGGAAAAGGCAGTGGCCAAAAAGCCAGAAATCTTGTCACGTGTAAAAGTGGCGCGCTTGGGGGTAGATATAGCAGAACTGGAGGCCAGTAGGAAGAATATTAACGACAGATATAGACTTTTGATTCCCAATGAGGAAGGTAAAAAAATAATAAATCCACTGGTAACCACATTACTGGACAATTTTAAGGCAATCAGTGCCAAGAACAATATTACCTTAATGAATGAAATGGGTTTTACCGTAACGGAGTATTTGGCAAATTACATGTCCGCACTGGAAGTAATAAGAATGCCCAACGTTGCCATGGGTAAAAAAGTGGTCACCATTACGAAACCAAAAAAATACGCTAAGGAGGATCCCTTGGCGCTTACGGATGGGGCCTTGGGAGGAAGTAGCTTTTATGCCAACTGGTTGGGGTATGAGGGCAATGATATGGAGGTAGTGGTAGATTTAGGTGAACCTATGAATATTAGTACTATTTCCCTGGCTTTTTTGCAGGTTACCAATCACATCGTCTTTTTTCCTGAGAAAGTTACCTATTCCGGTTCCTTGGATAACCAGCATTTTGAAAATTTTGGGACCATTAATAATCCCTTTCCATTGACCAAGGAAAGCAAGGTTAACGATATTCAATTTTTTAAATTGGATTTTGATAAAAGGAATGCACAATATATTAAAGTTCAGGCCAAAAATACAAATACACCTTATTGGCATCATGCAGCAGGCTTGCCTTCCTGGCTTTTTGCGGATGAAATAATAATTAATTAAATCCCTTATAAATGAATATTATAAAAAACAGATTAAGATCTCTTTTGTTGGCAGTAACATTGGCCTTTGTTTGTCAGTTAATAACCGCACAGGCCATCTATGAGGACGAGAGGTATGTTCCCGAGACCGATCCCTTGGTTCTGGAAAAATTGGAAGAATGGCAGGATATGAAATTTGGTCTTCTCATGCATTGGGGGACTTATAGTCAGTGGGGAATTGTGGAATCATGGTCACTATGTCCCGAAGAATATGGTTGGTGCGAGCGGACCAAGGGCTCCAATCCCAGTGATTACAATACGTATAAAAAAGAATATGAAGGTTTGCAGAAGACCTTCAACCCTGTGAAATTTGACCCGGATAAATGGGCCAAGGCGGCAAAGAATGCCGGAATGAAGTACGTGGTATTCACCACCAAGCACCATGATGGCTTTTCTATGTTCGATTCCAAATACACGGATTACAAAATTACGGATCCAAAAACCCCTTTCTCAACCAACCCTAAAGCCAATATCACCAAGGAAATTTTCAATTCCTTTAGGGAACAGGGATTATGGGCCGGAGCCTATTTTTCAAAACCAGATTGGAATACCCCTACCTATTGGGATCCCTATTATCCTCCTAGGGACAGAAATGTTAATTACGAACCTGAGGCAAATCCCGAAAAGTGGCAGTCGTACATCGACTTTACCCACAATCAAATATTGGAACTACTAACAGATTACGGTAAGGTGGATATCTTGTGGTTGGATGGTGGCTGGGTGGCCAAAACGCCAAAATCCGAGATTACCAATTGGTATGAGCAGCAACTGGTAAACAATGACAACGGATATCTTAAGAACCGTATAGTTAATCAGGACATAAAGATGGACGAATTAGTGGTCAAGGCCCGGGAAAAACAGCCTGGATTAATTGTGGTGGACCGTGCCGTTCACGGTAAAAATCAAAATTATTTGACCCCGGAAAATAGGGTGCCGGAAAAGCCCCTTCCTTATCCTTGGGAGTCTTGTATTATAGCTGGCGGTGGTTGGTCCTATTCTTTTAATGCCCAATATATGTCCGGACGTGAGGCAATCCATACCTTGGTGGATATAGTGGCCAAGGGAGGAAACTTGTTGTTGAATGTAGCTCCGAGCCCAGAAGGGGAGTGGGATGAAGGGGCGTACAGATTGTTGAATGAAATTGGGGATTGGATGTCGGTAAACAAAGAGGCCATATACGGCACACGATCTTTGGCCCCGTTTAAGTTTAACAACGTATGTGTTACCGCCAAACCTGATGGCGCAGTGTACCTCACCTATCTAGTAGAAAAAGGGCAAACATCCCTGCCTTCAGAAATAGTGTTTCCCGATTATATTCCTTCAAGAGGTGCCAAGGCTCAACTTTTGGGAGGTAAACAAAAGTTAAAATGGACCCAAAAAGACGAAGGTATGGCTATTCAGCTTCCTAAGGATTTGTGGGGTAAATTGCTAGAGACCGAGGCATTTGTTATTAGAATTAAATAAGGAATTATACCATATGGGGAATTTCGAAATGAATTCACTAGATATAATTTTTTTGCTTTTAAAATGTAAAGGAATGCCTTTCATAAAAGACAAACGGCCTAAATAGAACAGCATTTTGTTCCTCTTGTAATTAACATATTTTATCATAAACTAATCATAATTTGCCCTGTCACCCTGATAGTATTCATAACTATCAGGGTGTTTTTTTACCTAAAAATCAAATTATCGTTCAGTTTCTCTACTAAAACGTTTTCGATAATACGTCATTAGGCTTTCGGCAATTGTCATTAGTCGAATTAATTTCTCCACCTAGACTGGAAAATCAAAATTTAGTAATTATTTAACATAAGGGTAACTCCCTTAACATCTAATTAACTAACTAAAAATTATTAGTATGATTAAAAAATTTCATTACTATTTATTGCTGGCCTCATTTCTCGTTGTACAGGGAATGACGGCGCAGAACAAAACGGTTACCGGTACAGTATCCGATGATTTGGGCACCCCGCTACCAGGTGTCAATGTTGTGGAGAAAGGTACATCCAATGGTACTTCCACAGATTTTGATGGTAATTACTCATTAAATGTAGGGAACAATGCTACATTGGTTTTTTCTTCTTTGGGATTTACCAAAAAGGAAATAGCAGTGGGAGCACAGACTACGATTAAAGTTGTTCTTGAAGAGGATGCGGAACAATTAGGGGAAGTTGTTGTGACAGGTTTGGGTATTACCAGGGAAAAGAAGGCCCTTGGTTATGCTACTGCAACTATTAGCGCAGAAGCTTTGACCGAAACAGCAACACCTAACTTTGCAACTGCATTGTATGGGAAAGCTCCTGGGGTTAGTATAAATACTACTCCTGGTGGATCTACCAGTGCCTCCAACATTACTATAAGGGGTTTCGCTTCCATTACAGGTAGGAGTCAGCCATTGATTATTATGGATGGTGTGCCTATTAGGGATGGTGAAGTTTCCAATAATAACTATTGGGGAGACCAACGCCTCAGAGGTAATGGTCTATTGGATATTAACCCTGAGGATATAGATAACATTTCCATTCTTAAAGGAGCATCTGCTGCTGCACTATATGGTTCTGAAGCGGTAAATGGTGTGGTTTTGATCACTACCAAAAGTGGTAAGAACAAGAAGAAAGGAATGTCAGTGGATATGAGTTCATCCTATAGCTTTGACAAAGTGGCTTATCTTCCAAGATACCAAACGGTGAGGGGACCAGGTGCTCCTTTGAACGTTTCTGATGGTGGACAGGATGCCGACGGTTTTATATATCATGATACGGATGGTGATGGTATAGCGGAAACTAGAGGTGTATTGGGGTATAGTATCAACTTTGGACCAAAATTTGACGGTCAGCCAACTATTGGTTGGGATGGGGTTGTAAGACCTTATGAGGCTCAGGATGACCGCTATGGTGGTTTGTTCAACACTGCGCACAATACAAGTGTTAACATGTCCATTACGAATGTTACCGATAACTCCAATTTAAGATTTTCATATACCCGTCAGGATAACCAAGGTATCAGTATTGGTGCTGAGGAAGAAAAGAATGTATTCAATTTAAATGCCACCTTTAAATGGGCAGATAATATGTCTACGGACGTAATTGTAAACTATGTGAATCAGTCCGTATACAACAGACCTTATTCTGTGGATCGATTGATGAATAACTTTACTGGGATGATGTCCCCTTGGGATAGTGCCGATTGGTATTTGGCCAATTACAAAACTAGCAAAGGCTATCGTTATGTTACTGGAACAAACCAAAGTTTAACTCCTGAAGAAAACATTATTTATCCTGGATTTAAGGGAGATATCGCAAACTTCGTATGGAGCGTAAAGGAGAATCGTTTGGAAGAGCAAAGCAATAGGATCATAGGAACTATTACCAATAATTGGGATATAGCTACCGGTCTTAATTTAAGAGGTAGGATTTCTACGGATTTCACCAACAGAAATTCAGAAGGTAGTAGTACTACAACAATACCTTTGGCTTTTGGTAATTCTGGAGGATTTAGTATGAACAACGATAGTTATAATTCATTGTACGGAGAATTATTGTTAAGATATGAAACTCCAATTACAACCGACTTAACCCTGGCGATGATGGCGGGTTACAACGCTACCAAACAATCTGAATCTCACCTAGGCAGATCAACCAATGGAGGATTGAGTGTTGAAAACTGGTTTGACATATCTGCTTCTGTAAACACTCCTAATTCCAGTAGCAGCCGTAACTCTATCGTAAAAGATGCATTTTTAGCTACTGCCAACCTTGATTATAAGGGATACTTTTTTGTAGAAGGTACCGTACGTAGGGATAAGACCTCTACTATGAACCCAAACAACAATAGTTTTGTTTATCCTTCAGTAAACTCCAGTTTTGTGCTTTCAGAGGCATTTGACTTGCCTCTCTTTATGAATTATTTTAAAGTTCGTGGATCTTGGGGTATCGTGGGTAATTACCCTGATATCTATGGAGCAAACATCGCCTATAACCAGAATACTTTAGGTTCTCAAGGCGGTAACCCAGTGCTTTATACTACTATTCCTTCCAGTTTTGGTAATGACGGAATTAGACCGGAAGAGAAGCATGAGTATGAATTTGGTATGGAACTTAAATTTTTCCAGGGTAGGTTAGGTCTTGATGCCTCATATTACAATGCACAAATTGTAGATCAGATCTTGCCATTGACACTTCCAAATAGTTCTGGAGCAAGTTCTGTGCTTACCAATATAGGTACGCTTAGAAACCAAGGATATGAATTTGCGGTGACCGGTACACCCATAGATACAGGCTCTTTTAGGTGGGATGCAATCGTAAACTTTGCCAAGAACAACAACAAGGTTGAGAAACTGGCCCCTGGACTTGATGAATTATTGCATGCAGATTATGATGGAAATGCTGCTCAATTGAAGTCGTTGGTAGGTCAACCAATGGGTGATCTTTATGCCCACCCAGTAGCCACAGATGCACAGGGAAGAAAAATTGTGGATCCCAATGGATTGTACAAAGTGGATGCCGATAATATGGAAAAATTCGGTAACGCCATGCCAAAATGGACTGGTGGTGTTATGAACTCCTTTAGCTATAAGAACATTACCTTGGATGCGCTTGTGGATTTCCGTATAGGTGGGCATGTAATGCCAACTGCACTTAACTGGATGACCAGCCGTGGTCTTACCGAAGAGAGTTTAAACTATATGGATACAGAACATGGTGGACTTAGCTATTATGAGGATGCCAGTGGTACCAGAATTCAGACAACTCCTGGAGCTACTGCAGGTCCTGGAGGAGAAGTAGTTTATCATGATGGTATTTTATTGGACGGGGTTACCAATGATGGTCAGCCTAACGACCAAATAGCTTCTGCTGCGGATTACTACTGGACTGTTTACAACTGGGGTGGACCTCAATATAGTCCAAATACCCGTTATGAACTATACATTAAAGAGAATACCTACTTTAAGATGAGAGAGTTGTCCATTGGCTATAAAATGCCAAGAAAAGTAATTGATAGGATAGGTCTTAGTAAATTGCAGTTCTCTGTATTCGGTAGAAACTTGTTCTATATATATAGAACAATCAAAGATATGGATGGGGAACAGACTACAGCAGGTTCTAGATGGTTCCAAAATGTTAATAATGTTGGTACCAACCCTTCAACTCGTTCTTTCGGTCTAATGGTAAGAGCTAGTTTATAATAATATAAATAAGAATTATATAAAAAGATATTTCATGAAAAAATTATCGATAATACTCGGTATTGTTATGGCCACGGCCATCAGCGGTTGTACTGAGGCAGATTTTAGCGAGAATTACGCAAACCCTTCAAAGGTATCGACAGCAACAGTAGAGAAGCAATTTGCTGGAATGTTGGTTGCCAATAGGGAGTATGTACTTCCTGCCTACTGGAACTATTTCGTAGTGCTTAGAACTACTTTAACACGTTACACCCAGGCAGTAGGTTGGGTAAATACTTCCAACCAATATGTTCCCGGTGAAGCCGGAATTGGAGGTCGTTGGGGTAATTACTATGATTTCTTGGCCCAATACAGGGAATTGGAGAAGATTTACAATAACCTTTCTCCAGAGGATCAAGCAGATTTAAGGGTCTATATGCTTACGGCTACAATTTACCTTTATGATCATACCCAAAGGGTAGTTGACCTACATGGTGATATTCCATTTTCGGAAGCGGGACGCTTAAGCCAAAATGGAGGGGATTATTTAAATTCATTACCTACATATGATACTGCAGAAAGTATCTATACTACTATGTTGGATGGTTTAAAAGCCTTTTCTGATGAATTGAACAGTATCAATGTTAGTGCAGGAATCATGGTAGGGTTTAAGACCCAGGATTTTGTTAACGGAGGTGATTTAAGTGTTTGGAAAAAGTACTGTAATTCCTTAAGGTTGAGAATGTTGACCAGAGTTTCCGGTGTTTCTGAATTTCAATCCAGAGCGCAATCAGAAATTGCTACCATCTTGGCCAATCCAGGACAGTATCCTTTAGTTGAGGCAAATTCCGAAAATATTCAGATCGATGTTGTTAGTTTGGATACTCCAATAAACTCCAAAGGTTTCAGAAGTGGATTGGAAGACTGGGATGGTAACTTGGCAGGTAAGGCCATGATAGATCATATGTTGGACAATACCGATCCTAGAATTAGAGCTATGTACGAGCCAGGTGAAAACGCTGGTGGTGCGTATTTAGGTTTGGACCCATTGCTTGACGAAAATGACCAAACATCTTTAGTAGCTACTGGTACCTTGTCAAGATACAACCGTTCTACTTTAAGTAGAAACGAGTATTTCCCTGGACTTTTGTTTACAGCTGCCGAAGTAAGTCTACTTAAAGCTGAATATTATTTGAATGCCAGCAATGATGCCATGGCTCAAGCTAGTTATGAGGATGCTATTGAAAAATCAACGGAATTCTACTATGATCTTCGTGATTTGAGTGCCGATGGTACTGCAATAGATCTTGTACCTACCAATGACACTGAAATTCAGGCTTATATTGACAGTGCAGATGTAAATTGGGACAATGCCACTACGGATGATGAGAAATTGTCCTTGATCGCAACCCAAAAATGGATACACTTTAGTGTGCTTCAATTGCCAGATAGCTGGGCGGAACAAAGAAGGTTGAATTTACCTGAATTTTCATTCCAGGTAGATAATGCCAACGAACAAACATTACCACCTAGCCGTTGGATCTATCCCAATAGTGAGCGTGTTTACAACACTGATAATTATAATACTGTTAGCGGTGAGGATAATTTGACCACCAAAATATTCTGGGACGTTAATTAAGGAATTGAGTTAGTTTTAATTTTGTTACCTCAAAAGCCCGATACGGTTACTGTATCGGGCTTTTACTTTTAAGTATTTATTAAAACTAAGTTTGGCTGTAAGTGGATGCCAAATCTGGTCCTCAAGATCTGAAACCTCCAATTTTTTCTCCATAATAATATGCATTAACCCGGCCTGGTATAGGTCTGCTACTGCTGCGTTTTTGGAAATAAAAAACCATTTAAGGATTTATTTTAATAATTTTCTGAGGTTTTGCCTTCGGTAAAAGTTGAAATAATCGTACTGAAGTATATCCAAAGTCAACAGGGGACTTGTCTACAAGTAACATTAATTTCCATTCCCATTATTTATTATTATAAATTAGGGGTTCTTTGGATGCCATTGGTTGCTTATTGTTCGCTTAAAAGCGTTTCAATTAGTGCTATTTGTGGTTTATTTTCCTCGGATGGCCTAGCTTGTAATTGGTCACTGAATTTCTGTAATAATTTCTTGGAGGCTACTGTTTTTAATGCTGCGATCCTTTGAAGCGTATAGGTTAAAATATTCGGAATCTGTGCTTTTTCCGCCAATTCTAGGGAACGCTCAGGGTCCAGGGGAATCAAGGGTTCGGTGGCGTACCATAACATTAAGGGGAGATTGTGGTCCGCTAAATCCTCCGATTTTTGAACCAGTGCTTCCAACACGTCCCATCTATCTATGGGAGACAGACGAAGCATTCCTGAAGCGAGGTAAAGCCTTACCAAAGGTGATGGGTCTGTTTTGGCCATGTTGACAAACTTCTCAAGAGTGGTTGAAGAGATTGTCTTATCCTCGCAAAGTAATTGTATGGCCCAACTTCTAAGATATTCATTGTTGTGACCCAATAAATCGTTTAGCTCCTTTTCATTAAGCCCCTGGGTAACGTGTAAGGTCCATAGCGCTCTTAACTTTCTAGTTATGTCCGGATTAGTGGCTAGAATATCTTTAAGGGCGGTGTGTACTTCAAAGTTTCCGCCCCGCTCCTGTAAAATGGTCCTGGCCTGCCTCACATAAAATTCGTTGGGGTGTAATTGATAATTTACCAATTCCAATTCCGATGCTTGGGTTAAATCGACCCGAACCCATTGATCATTTTCATGGCTAATCTTAAAGATGCGTCCCAAGGTTTTGTCATGAACGTCCGGGTTGGAACTGTGGCATTGGTTCTGATCATACCAATCAATAGCGAATACCGATCCACTGGGATCGTATTTAAAGTTGAGCCATTGCGACCAAGAATCGTTCATGGCCAAAAAATCCTGATTATGGGAACCAATATATCCAGAACCTGATCTGGTAAGTTGGTCATTGTTTAGCTTGGAACCATTAATATTATTCATAAAAATGGTATTGTGATATTTTTTGGGCCAGGTATTTCCTCCCAAATAAATCATGGCGCCTGCATGGGCATGGCCACCACCAGCTGCCGCTGATCTAAAATTACCGGCATGTGGACCGCGATCGCCGAGCCAATGTACATGGTCCCCTATAGTTTTAATATCATCATAGGTATATGGATTAAAATGATTCCCTGCCTGTCTTTGGTAGCGTGCCCCTTGAATTACGTGATAGAGATGTGGTATTACACAGACGGTGATAAATGGATGTCCGTAATCATTAAAATCGATGCCCCAAGGATTGCTGCTGCCTTCGGCAAACACTTCAAACTTATGCCTCGTTGGGTGATAGCGCCATACTCCGGCGTTGATTTTTGTCCTTTGCTTATCGGTAGCACCTGGCTTACCTACATTGGAATGGGTAAAAACTCCCTGTACTCCGTATAACCATCCATCGGGGCCCCAACGCAGATTATTTAAAACCTCATGTGTATCGTCCAATCCCCAACCATCCAATAATTTTTGTGGGGGTCCTGAAGGCTTATCCTTATCTGCATCAATTGGAATATATAGCAGATACGGGGCTGCGCCTAACCATACACCTCCCATGCCCACTTCTATTCCGCTAACCAAATTAAGGCCTTCTGTGAAAACTTTTCTTTTGTCCAATCTTCCATCGCCGTTGGTATCTTCAAAAATCAGAATACGATCTTTTCCTTGGCCTTCAGGGGCAGGGGTAGGATAGGTGTGTCCCTCAACGACCCATATGCGGCCCTTGGGGTCTATAGTGAAGCTTATTGGCCGTACCACCTCTGGTTCAGAGGCTGCCAATGTAATAGTAAAGTCTTTGGGCAATGTCATGGCCTTTGCAGCCTCCAAGCCGGAGAGCCCACAATTTAAAATGGGGTCCAATGGTGGGAGGACAATGATATCGCTTTGATTTAGTTCATTGGGAAAGTAAGGTCGGGTAGGGTAGAACCGGAAATCATCAAAATTAATATGGGCCCATTTGTCATCCTTGATATAGGGTATTTGTGAAATACCGGTTTCATGGTCGATAATTCGGATATATATTTCTTGTTTTAAATAGGGGGATAGATTGGCTACCACAGGTTGAAGGGTTGCCCTGCCTTGTCCCGTAGAGCTGAAAATGACTTCCTGTGTTTTATTGAGCACCAACTCCACACGTGTATCTGCCAAGGCACCACCGGACACCTTAAAGGAGGCATATGGGTGGGTGACCTTAAAGGGAACAGAACTCAGTGTACCTGTAAGTTTGTAGTTCGTGTTACCACCACTACTTAGGAAATAGTCGCCATCAAAGGAAATTAGTGCATCGGCTTCGTGCACTGGCGATGGGTCCTTGTTGTAGAACGGGCTCTTAAATGCGTCTCCCGTAGCTTTCCAATCCTGCAGGGAACCGGCTTCAAATCCTAAATTGAGTGGTTTTCCATTTTTGCTGGGTATGACCCCGGTTATGATGTTTCCAGATATATCGCCTTCAACGACCTCAAAATTACCCACCATACCTGCTGCCCTATGGCCAGGCACCGTACAAAAATAGGTGTCGGAATATTGGGCAATAAAGCTTATACTAGTACTTGAACCTTTTTCCAACAGAGTACCACTTTTTATTCCCAATTTTTCCATGGCTATATCGTGGGTCATGGTTTCACCATTGGTAATGGTAATGTTTACACGGTCTCCTTTATTTGCCCTTAATGTTGGATTTCGAGTTCCATCTTTGGCAAAATACCCCAACATGGTAGCTTCCAGATAGTAATCTCGGTCTACGATAGTAGTTTCCGGAACCGTATCTGCTGTTTCTTCCTTTTTTGACTTTGTTCCGCAGCCTACTAAAACGAATAATAGTATTGGAACAATATAGGTTCGGGGTAGTAAATGAAAATTGGTCATGAGGTAAAAGTTTTGGTTGGTTTAGTTGGTAATGTTGGTTTGGTTATTATGTTTTTACTCTAATTCTTCAATAAAAATATCCTTAAAGGCAACAAGGGCTTTTCCATCACCATGAATTTGCAGGCCTATAAGACCCTCCTGAGGTATGTCCAGGTCCTTTTCTATATAGTCTACCGTTTTATGCCCGTTGATATATAGCCGTATTCTTCGATCTTCGGTCCTAATCTCATAATCGTTCCAGTCGTTTACGTTTATCCAACCAAGGACTTCTAAGGAGTCCGGGGCCATCAGGGTTTTATTTCTTCTGGACTCATCATATAGGCTAGCCCAATAGTAATTTCCCCAATCGGCTTGGTAGCCGGTCATTTCATAGGGGGGATCTGATAACCTTTTGCTTCTGAATTGAATACCCGAATTGATAAATCCTTCGTGGCCGGTTAATTTTATCTTTAATTTAAGGATGAAATTGGTATAGGAGCGCTTGGTGCAGAGGAAATCATTATGAGGCACGGTTTCGTCCAGAGAACCTCCAATGATGGTTTCATTTATAATCCGCCATGTAGATAGGGTATCCCCCTCCCAACCAGAAAATGTTTTCCCGTTGAAAAGTGAAGTATTCCCTGTAGCGGTTTTATTATTACAGGCCATCAATAGAATCAACAGTAGTGACAAGGAAAGAAGAAAACGTCCCATTCGGTTTTGGTTTGCGGTTAGATTAACTGGTCATGACTACAAATTAAGCTAAAGAAATAAAAAAAACTACAGTCACCATTTTCCCTTGACATTAAAATTGGCCTCAATTCTTTAAATAATAAAAATGTCCATCTTCAGCCCCGATCAATAAGTTTGGTTTACCATCCTTATCCCAATCCACTACGGTTGGACTGGTTGTATGACCGGCCAATTTGGTATTGACTAGGTTGCCCCTTTTCTTAAAGATGGTATTTCCATTGGTTTCCCCTACGTTTTCGTACCATTCAATATTCTCACTATTGGCCAACAGATCTAGGTCCCCGTCCCCGTCCCAATCCGTGAATTCAATTTTTCTTCGCCCGCTACCACCTGCTTCCCGCTCCGTTAGACGCAGCAAATCGTTGCCAATGCTGCCATCCGCATTTTTGAAGATGCGTTGCCCTGGTTTTAGATAGAGTCTGCCTCTCTTTTTGAACCTTTCAAAAAAGGCCAAATAACCTTCGTGATCCAACATTACCAAATCCATTAGTCCGTCCTTGTTCCAATCTATAGCGTAAGGTGTTGTTCTCCATTGGGTGGCCAATTCGTCTTTTTCCGGATTCCACCAGTTCCATTTTGGTTTAGGGATTCCACTTTTATCCCAGGCTACCTTAACACCTCCCATTTTAGTTAATTTGGGTGCAGTTTTTGTGCCAATGTTTCTATACCATTCCACTTTGCCAAAAATGGAGTTTAAAACAATATCCTTCAGGCCATCACCGTCCCAATCGGCAACAGTAAGGGTGGTATATCCCCATTTACGTTCGGCCGGACCTTGGATGGAACCACTTTCGCCTGCCATGATCCTAATGATTTTCCCGTCTGCTTCCAAATAAACGGGTTCCTTAAAATCAGGAGTTTCGCTCCCGTCCAAATTCTCTATAAAACCAATATAACCTGCCGAATTTCCACATATTAAATCTTCGTCCCCGTCATCGTCCCAATCCACGCTGAAAGGAGTGACCAAGGCTCCAAATTTTAGATTTTGACTTTTTTGCTGGATATAAATAGGCGACATAAAAATGGGCATATTATCCTTTACAGTTCCTGTATTCTCAATAAAAACTACCCTGCCGTCTTCGTCGCCTACTACTAGGTCAATTTTATTGTCATTGTTCCAATCGAGGGCCACGGGCCTCATCATTTCCAAATCCATTTCGAGGATGCCAGAGGCATTCACCAAAAACCTTCCTTTGGCGTAGGTAGGATTTTCACGACTACCGGTGTTTTCAAAATAGGTGAATCGGTCTACGAATTCGCCACATATGATATCCAGATCCCCATCACCATCAAAATCGGCTATATTGGGCGTAGTATTGCCATATACATCGATAGGTTTATCACCAGCTAGAATTTTCCCATCATTTCTGTATTTACCATTGTCATTGGTCAATAAATAAAGGTATCCGCGAAGGTCCCCATTGGTCCATTCCCCTTTTTCATTAAAGGCGTTGTCCCATCCATATTCGCTCCAGTCATCGATGCCTACAATAAGATCCATATCCCCGTCATTGTCATAATCAACATATTTCCAGTCGCTAAAACGTTCCTTATATAAATCCAGCAGTTCTGATGCCTGATAAAGGCCTACGGGGCGGGTGTAACCATATCTTCTAAAATTGTCATATTCCAAACCCACTCCCAATACCCTGGGTTCGCCATCTACATAGGAAATGGCCACATTCCGCATACCGTCACCAATTTTGACCGGAGCATCAAATATGGGATTTCCGTTTTGGTCTTTGGAGCCGTTTTTGAATAAAAAGGTACCATTAAAAGGGACATCGGTACATGAAATAACCAAATCCAGATCCCCGTCCTGATCATAATCCATGGGTAAGGGGTTGGCCCAAAGTCCCACTGCCAGATCCTTGGTAGTGGTGGTGTCCTTGTATTGCAATCTTATTAATTTTTCATCTGCGGATTGGCTAAAGCCAAAGGTGGTAAGGGTTAAGAACAGGCAATGGATTAATCGTTTAAGCTTCATAGTCGGATTTTACTAAGTTTATTTTGGATTGATAGGTATTTGTATAAAAATTTCAAATTAGTGTTTATTTTTCAAATGACCAACACTATGAAAAAGGTAGCTGGGAGATGACGTAGCCTAGTAGTGAAATTCAATTGAATTTATCAATAATTTGGGAATAATCCTTTGATCGACCACAATATAAGGGGTGAGTAAAAAAAATCATTTTTTTGCCAAAAGTTTAGGGTTTAATTGTTTGATCTTTCCTATTTTTGCAATCTCATTTTCGGGATGTGGCCCTTCGTCTACGCTCAGGACAGGCCGCCCCACAGAGTATTCATTTATAAATGGAGATGCTGAGAAAGAATATAGAGTATTGAGTAAATTGTAGTATCGGGATGTGGCGCAGTTCCCGCAAAGGAGCGGGACGGACCGGTAGCGTATCACGCCGATGGCGTGATGGTCGCTTGAAATAATGGATTATGTAGTTTACATATTGTTCAGTGAAACTACCGACAGGTATTATGTGGGTCAGACGATCAATATTGAAAGACGGCTTGTTACCCACAATAATGGTGGTAAAAAGTATACATCCAAGGGCAGACCTTGGATTTTGATAAAAACTTATCCATGTATCGATCGAATTGAGGCGGTGCAGTTGGAAAGAAAGATAAAGAAAAGAGGTATCAAACGGTATCTTGGCGAAAAGTAATTTTCGGGATGTGGCGCAGTCCGGTAGCGTACACGGCTGGGGGCCGTGTGGTCGCAGGTTCAAATCCTGTCATCCCGACGAACCTAGAAATAGGTAGTATCAAAAACACTGTTAATCATTTGATTTTCAGTGTTTTTTGTTTTTAGCAATTTTATTTGATATCAAATGATATCAAATGTGCACACCTAATTCGGTGTGCAAATCGGTGTGCAACTGTTCACTGGAATTGTAGTAAATTGAAAGAACTTTAGAGTAAGATTTGACTTTCGTCTTTACAAATTATTGTTTAACTAAAGTTTTTACAAATGAGAACAAATCAGACTTTTACTGTTATTTTCTTTACTAGGAAATCGCGAAGTATTCAAAACCTGCTATCCATTTATGTTCGTATCACCATTTTGGGCAAACGAGCAGAAATAAGTTTAAAGAGAAATATCGAAACCGTGAAATGGGACGCGGACAAAGGTAGGGGTAAAGGCAATTCCGAGGAAATCCGAATCCTCAACTCCTATTTGGATCAAGTGAGGAGCAAACTAATGCAATGCCATAACCAACTTATCCAGGAAGATAAGATAATATCCTCGAATGCCATAAAATTACGGTTTTTAGGGGAGGATAGTGTAACTAAGAGTTTATTGGATCTAACGAATATCACAATGAGAACATGGTCCATGTCTTAAAACCCGGTACCATGAAGAATTATTACACGACTGAGAAATACCTAAAGCGATATTTAAAAACTAAGCTCAAACGCGGTGATATTTTTCTGAAGCAACTCAATTATGGTTTCATTTTGGATTTTGAACAGTTTTTAAGGAGAAGTCTGAACAGCAAGAAACAACGGAGTCTTGGCAATAATGGGGTAATGAAACATTTGGAACGGTTCAAGAAGATGGTGAATCTTGCAGTAAAATTGGAATGGATGAAAAAGAACCCATTCGACCGCTTTCAATTAAGGTTCAATAAATTTGATAGGGTATACCTAACTGAAAGGGAATTACAGTTAGTGGAGGACATCGAATTCAAACAGGATAGATTGCAACAGGTTAAGGATTGTTTCGTATTTTCTTGTTATACAGGTCTTTCATACATTGACATTAAAGGACTCACCTCTGAGAAGATTACAAGAGGAATTGACAATCGCAATTGGATATACACCAAACGGGAAAAAACAAACGAATTGGTAAGGATACCAATTCTGCCCCAAGCTTGGGAAATTTTGGAAAGGTATAAAAATGGCCCTATGCATAATGGTTTACTTCCAATCTGTTCCAATCAAAAGGTCAACGTCTATCTCAAGGAAATTGCAAGCGCTTGTGGAATATATAAGAACATTACCTTCCATGTGGCACGTCATACTTTTGCTACCACGGTAATGCTATCCAACGGGGTACCTATTGAAACGGTCTCAAAACTTCTTGGCCATACAAAATTAACCACCACCCAAATTTATGCTAAAGTAGTAGAGTCAAAAATAAGCGAGGATATAGGTAATCTTTTGGAGCGATTTCAGGCAAAAGAATATAAAAGTGCTATTGAAAAAAAAGAGAAAGAAAATGGATTAAGGGGAGGAACGATCGACCCCAAATCTTACCATAACTTAACTGCGCATGGATCCTAATTCGATTTTATAGTGTTCTGGTGGATAAGCGTAAAATAAAATCGAATTAGGGCGCATTGAGCTTATGTTCAGGAGTACAATGCCAATACCAGAATTTTGGTCTAATATCCGATAATAAACGTTTGTAAACGACTAATATGTTTTCCACACTGTATTGATTTCAAGCAGGTACTGATATGTCCAAATAAGATGATTGGGTCACAATGATCTAGATTTAATGGAAACTTTCAAGGGTTTTGACCCTGTGACTAAAATTCTCTATATACTATTAGGAGCCAAGTCATTTAAGTCTAGTAAATATTACTAGGATATTATTTACATTAAAAGGTTCAATGGTTATAGGGGTTTCGAGCAGATTTACATTAAAAATAGGATAGTGTCCCATATTTGATAAGCCCATATTTTTCTAAAAATCAACATTTTAACGTCAGTAACACCGCTTTAGCGTGTTACCCTCTTGCTTTACATATTTGTTTGCAGAACAACAAAACATGTAAACATTTTTATTCGCTGTAATACATTGTATTGAAGATTTCGCCTTTCAGAATCAATTCCAAAATGATTAAAGTAAAAGTAAAGAGATGGGTTATGATATTTTTATCAAATGTTCCACCAATTTGGGTTCTGGTGATATATTTTGAGGGTCTGCCAACCATTAAATATTTCAGATTGTTGGTTTAGTTGGTAAAAGAAAAATGGGAAACTATTTTTCTTTTTTTTGTGTTATGGAAGCATTAATAATCGATATACTTAGAAAGCTTGTTAAAAATTATAACAAAAAACTGTTTGTCATTTTTAAATTCCCCCCTGATTTTTTTAAATGCTATCCTCATTTGACTTTCCACCGTTTTTTCAGAAACATTAAGTTTCAAGGCAATTTCCTTATATTTTAATCCATCCCTTTTATTGAGTAATAATATCTCCCTGCACTTGGGTGGTAATTTGGCAACTATAATTTTAACTTTTGAATTTTAGGGTCGTCGTGGTTCACTTCCTCCATTAAGCTTCCTTTAGCCATACTGTATTTAAGCTCATCAAAGATTTTATTTTTCAGTTGATCTTTTCGGTATTACCGGAGACCAAAGTAAGTGATTGATCAACAGTGGAATCCAATATCGTTCCATTATTAAAGATAATAAGATTATCGGCTACCAGGCAGACATTGGCAAAGGGTATTGGGGCGATATTTATGATGAGCACCGCAGGGGCAAACTTGTGGCGGTGAGTTTTGAATTCCTGCTGTAAATTTAATAATTCCCTATTTACAGGGCTTTCCAGATGCTAATTTATAAAAATGTGTTCCAAAACGTGTTCAGTTTTGTGTTCACTATTGTTAATAATAATTTTAAAGCAATTTACAATTAGTTTTGATTACAAGACCGAAATGTTATTTTTTTCCTGCTATTACACTCTTTAGATAACATTAGGTCCTAAAATACAAGAATACTAGCAGCAAGTTATCTTTTTTCTCTTTGAGCCATTTCTTTATGCTTTGGGTAGCACGACTAACATGTTTTTCCACGGCCTTTTCCGAGATTTCCAATTGGAAAGCTATTTCCTTATGTTTGTAACCAGATTTCTTGCTAAGTAAAAATACTTCCCTATTTTTTTTAGGAAGTTGGTCTATTGCCGATTCCAAAAGTTTCATTCTCTCTTCCAAAAAAGATTCATCTTTTTCCACAAAATCCATAAGGACAGTATTTTTAAGCTCTGATAGTGCAAGCTCTTCTTTTTTAATTTTTCGGTATTCCTTTAAAAATGTATTATAGACAGATCTATATAGATAGTTTTTTAAAGAAGATTTAATTTGCAGTGTATCTCTTTTAATCCAAATTTTCACTAAGGTCTGCTGCACAACGTCCTCAGCGCGGTCCTTATCTTTAGTTAAATTATAGCAATACACTATCAGATCCGTATAATATTTGTCATATAGAATTTTATAGGCCCGTTCATCTCCATTCTTTAAGCTTTCTAGTATAAAAGTGTCTTTATTATGCAAAATTTGAATAAGCTTAGTTGGTGGTTAATCTAAGTAAAATTGGTTAAATATTATTGAAATAAAAAAAAAAGTCAAAAAAAATGTAGGGATTGGAATAAAATTGGGGTCATACTTATGTAATTGATAATATAGAAATGAAAAATAATACGTTGGAAAGTCTAATTCAGGACTACTTGGAGGGAAAAATTGAGGAATCCAAGATGTATGAATATATTCAGGCTTATTCCGTGGAAGAGGTGAAAAAAAGCCTTTCGGATTCTATGGAAGTGGATTATCTGTTATCCAAGAAATATTTAGAAGTAGATCAAGAAGTTGCTTATAAAGACTTTCTGGAACAAATTAAATTACGCGCCATTAATGTTAAGGAATCTAAAGCTGGAGGTATCCGCACAATATGGAAATATGCTGCAATTTTTACAGGTATAGTTGGATTAGGAGTGGCGTTGACCTTTTTATCCAGGTCCAATAGCGAACAGGAAAACATTACAATAGCGAATGAAGAAGTAAATCTGCATTTAGGTAATGGTAAGTTGGAAATCATCAAGGAGACGGGTAGTACGAATATTCTGGATTCTGAAGGTAATGTAATTGCGGTACAAACAGGGGATAAAATTAAATATAGTGCAGTGCATAAGCCAGAAGAAACACATTACAATGAGTTAAGCGTGCCTTATGGAAAGAAGTTTGAATTGGAATTGTCCGATGGCACTATAGTATATATTAATGCAGGATCTGTTTTAAAATACCCGACAAGTTTTATAACTGGGAATAATAGGGAAGTATCCTTGAAAGGCGAGGCCTTTTTTAAGGTGGCGGAGGATAAGGAACATCCCTTTATAGTGAATTCGGGTTCAGTTAATGTACGGGTACTGGGTACGGAATTTAATGTTTCCGCCTATGGTGAAGATATGGAAAACAATACTGTTCTGGTTTCGGGCAGTGTACAATTGTACGATTCCTTATCGGTCGACACTAAAACTACACAGGTGAAACTGGTTCCAGGTGAAAGGGGAACATGGAGCAAAGAACAACACAATTTTAAAACTGATATGGTAGATACTGCCATATATACCTCTTGGGTGCAAGGGAAACTTATTTTTAGGAATATGCCGTTTAAGCAAATCCGTAGACAATTGGAACGCCGTTATAACGTAACCATTGTTAACACAGATACTTCGTTGGATAATAACACCTTCAGTGCCAATTTTGAAGAAGAAAGTATAGAAGAGATACTGGAGATTTTTGATAGAACTTACGGCATAGAATATTCAATTAAAGATAATACAATAATCATAAAATAAACCACCAAAACCAATATTGCCTATGATATAGAAAGGATAAAATGTAAAGTAGGACCAACCCTCAAAAAAAATCGGAAAATGCTCGTAACATTTCCCGACTTATAGGTTTGGTCAAAAATAGAGTAACCAATTAATAACCATAACAAAAGTATGAAAAAACTGAAGATAATCGGGTGTTCTTCTATGTGCACCTTAAAGTGGGATCTAAAAATGAAGCTAACGGCCTTATTCGTTTTAGTATGTATGCTGCAAATCAATGCAACTACCTATTCCCAAAAAACCAGGATATCCCTGGATATGAATAATGTACAATTAAGTGAGGTACTTAACCGGATTGAAACCATTTCCGAGTTCAAATTTTTTGTTGACACACAGAAAATAGACGTAAAAAGAGAAATAGATATTAAGGCGGATAAGGAAAAGATTTTTGATATTCTAGATAAGTTATTTAGAGGAACAAATATCACCTATGAAGTATATAACAAGCAAATTTTACTAAAAAGGGTGGACCTAAAACCCGTTGATTTAAAATCTATAGGACCGGATCAAAGCTATAGTGAAAGTAAAAATTATCAGCAAGTAATAACGGGAACCATTACCGATGAAAATGGAACTCCTTTGCCCGGTGCCAATATTCTTGAAAAAGGTACTACCAATGGAACCCAAGCCGATTTCGATGGAAATTTTTCAATTTCCGTCGAAGATGAAAATGCACTGCTTGTAGTTTCTTATGTTGGTTTTGGAACTAAGGAGATTCCACTTAATGGACAGACTTTAATTTCTGTAACCTTAGAAGAAAGCGCGGCGGGTTTGGATGAGGTGGTTCTAGTTGGGTACGGGACTGTTAAAAAATCTGATTTAACTGGAGCAGTTACCTCGTTGTCTTCCGAGGATCTGAACGATAATGTGGCTGTAAATGTTACGCAACAACTACAAGGTAGGGCAGCTGGTGTTCAGGTGTTTCAGAACAGTAACCAGCCCGGGGGTTCATCAACTATTCAAATTAGGGGTATTGGATCTATCTCTGCGGGCAACGCGCCATTATTTGTAGTAGATGGTTTGCCTATTTCTAATGATGGTGCCCTAGCTGGAGGAAATATAGGTCTTGCACCAAACCCTCTAAATACGATTAATCCAAATGATATTAAATCAATTGAAGTTCTCAAGGATGCTTCTGCAACCGCCATTTACGGTTCAAGAGGGGCAAACGGAGTAATATTGATTACCACCAAGTCGGGTAGGCAGGGGAAGTTGAAAGTAAGCTACCAAGGCAAAACCAGTGCGTTTAGCATTATTTCCACTCCAGATATTTTAACAGCTGAAGAATACCAAACCAATTTAAATGCGCTTCTGGATGCTGGGGCAGTCAATGCAACGGAAGCTGAGCGGGTTGGAGATATCGTTGATGGTGGTACCACTTGGCAGGATCTTCTTTTTAAGTCGGCAGTAAGTCAAGAGCATAACATATCTTTTAGCGGCGGAAAAGATAAAAACACCCATTACACCTCTATAGGATTTTTTAGTCAAGAAGGAGTTGTAAAAAGATCTAAATTAGAGCGTTTTAGCCTCCGTACGAACCTTACCTCGGAGTCGGATAATTTTAAATTTGGCCTAAATTCAACGGTAACTTATACGTTACAGGATATTGTAGGTGCTGGCGCAGGGGTCAACAACGATTCTGGGCCAGTTAATTCTGCCTTTTTTTACGACCCAACAGTTCCTGTCTATGAAAACGAGGAGACCAACGAATTTTTTGTTTCACCATTTATGAATATTGAGAATCCGATAGCTCTTTCAGAAGGAAGAACAGTTGATGATGCCACCTTTAGACTGTTAGCTTCTACCTACGGGGAATATTTTATTACGCCTGCTTTGTCGGCTAAATTAAATTTAGGCTTTGATTATCAAAACTCAAGAAGAGATCAGTTTTTAAATGATTTTACACAAGCAGGTTTTGCCTTGGGAGGAGAGGGTAATGTTTTTACGGGAATCAATTTTAACTATTTGGCAGAAGCAACCCTAAATTATAATAAAGAACTTGGAAACGGCCATGCATTAAACCTACTTGGTGGTATAAGTACTCAGAAGTTTTTCTTCCAAAGTGCTAACTTGGGTGCTCAGAATTTTTTATCGCTCGCCACTGAAACAGATAATCTACAATCAGGGGACCCATTGCTTAACACTGTAGCTACAAGTAGAGTGGAAAACTCTTTACTGTCTTATATCGGTAGGGCCAACTATTCCTTCTCAGATAAATACCTGATTACAGGTACCCTGAGAGTTGATGGTTCTTCCAGATTCGGTGAAAATAATAAGTATGGCTACTTTCCATCAATGGCTTTAGGCTGGAAATTACATAACGAAGAGTTTTTAAAGAATTCAAATTTTTTCGACCAGCTGAAATTTAGAGCAAGTTATGGGCAGACCGGGAACCAAGATATTGGAAATTTCCTTTCTTTGACTACAATTAGTAGTGGGGGTAATGTTGTAATTCCTGGAGGTGCGCAAATAGGAACAGCCCAACCTACCAGAATAGCCAATCCTGACTTAAAGTGGGAAACTACCACTCAATTTGATATTGGATTGGATTGGTCAATTTGGAACGGCCGTTTATCTGGTACTGCTGATTATTACAATCGACTAACCTCGGATCTGTTATACAATCTGCCAATTCCGTCACAAACTGGTTTTACCAGTGTAGTGACCAATATAGGAGAGGTGGAAAATAAAGGATTTGAGGTACTTTTGGAAACGGCTAATTTGACGGGTGATTTTAAATGGAACACATCTTTTAACTTCGCTACTGTAAAAAATAAAGTTTTAGACCTAGGTCTTGGAGAAAACGAAGAGGGTGAACCAATCGAAGTTCAAGGTGGATCCAGTATACTTAGACCAGGAGAAACAATGAATGCCTATTTTGGTTATGAAATTCTTGGAGTCTGGCAAGAAGGTGATGACTTCACCGATGCTCCTGCCGGTGTGCAGCCAGGTGATTGGAAATATAATGATGTCAACGGTGACAATGCAATTACCGTTAATGATAGAAAAGTCCTTGGAAATTCAATTCCTGGTTTTAGTTGGGGTTTGACCAATACTTTTAGTTATAAGAACTTGAGCCTTGCAGTAAATGTATTTGGAGTACACGACGTACAACTATTCAATACGAGTCTTTCTACCACATATTTCCCTATTAATTTTAGAAGAAATAGGTTGTCAGAACCTATTCTTAATAGATGGACTCCAGACAACCCGACAAATAAGTACCCCTCCTTCCTCAATAATACGGGGCAAGGGAACAATGGTGTAAATTCGAGCACTGTCGAAGACGCCGGGTATGTTAGGCTACAATCTCTAACCTTGGGATACAATATACCACTAAAAGAAACCAGTTTTATAAGTGCCATGAATGTAAGGCTGATAGGAGAAAACCTACACACTTGGACAAATTACAGCGGTAATGATCCAGGATTGAGTGTTAACGCTGGCAATACTGGTTTTAGACAGGACTATGTAGCGTACCCGTTATCCAGAATATTTTCATTGAATTTAACAGTAGATTTTTAAGCTGAATGTTCAACTAAAAAAATTAAAAAAACTAAAGATGAAAAAATTTAAATATATAGTATTCTGTTTGGTCATTGTTGTTTCAATGCACTCCTGTGAAGATTATCTTATAGAGGACCCTGCTTCAGAACTTACCCCAGAGACATTTTTGTCCACGAAGGATGGTGTAACTGCATTGTTTACAAATGCATATAGCATATACGTTTATAGCGGTCATACGGGTCTTTTAGATAATATGCATTTGTATGCAATGTCAGATTTTACCGGAGATAGCCAATTTCAAAGCGGAGGTGGATTTAATGGTCAAGTCCTTCCTTATATGAATTTTACATGGGATCCCACTGTCTTAGGACTTGCCACATACTGGAATCAAAGCTATGCTGCCATTCGTGATATAAATATCATTTTAGAAAGTTTGAGTGCTACAGAAGGTTTTACCCAAGCTGAGATTGATGAGTACATATTGGCTTGTAGATTAATGAGAGCTGATATGTATATGCGTTTATTTGATTGGTTTGGGCCGGTACCTTTAAGAACTAGTACTCTTGATGCATTTGATTTGCCTCGAAATACAGAGGAAGAAGTCATGGCATTTATTAGTTCTGAAATGGAAGAAATCATACCGCTATTACCACTGCCCGGGGAAGCTATCAATGTGTGGACAGATCGCGGAACGGCGGCTGGCCTTTATGCTAGACACCTTCTAAGCCAGAAGGATTGGGCAGGAGCAGCCGAGTATACAATAGTGGTGATGGACTTGGGGTATTATGAACTTTTTCCAGATTATCCATCCCTTTTTGATGTTGCAAATGAGTTCCAAAATAATCCCTCCCAAAGAGAGATTATGCTCGCAAGACCCATGATCAATGTTGTTAATGAGGGATCAATTATAATTAGTAATTCATTTCCACCTGGATATTCCTTTTCGGATAAATTACCAGAAATTGTATTTACCAGCTCGATGCGGAATTTTGGTTCTCAATTTCGTATCCGTGACGACTTTGCAGACTCATTTGATAAGATCAATGATACCCGATATACCCGAATCATTGAAAATTATAGGAATGGAAATGGAGATCTTGTGGACTTAACGGTTAACCCTGATAATAGAAGAAGCTTAAAATACTATGACCCGGACGGTACCCTTGATATGGGCAATGATTTCCCCATTTTGCGATATGCCGATATTTTGTTGATGCGGGCAGAGGCTTTGAATGAACTTAACGGTCCTAATCAGGAAAGTATTGATTTGTTGAATTTGGTTCGGGAAAGAGCAGGTTTGGAAGGGTTTGAAGTGAGTGATTTTGCTTCCACAGAAAGTTTTAGGGACCATATCATATTGAACGAAAGAAGATGGGAGTTTCAGGAAGAACACATGAGAAGACGTGATTTGATAAGACACGGCTCCTTTATTTCAAGAGCGCAAGGTAGAGGTGCGGTGACTGCCGCAGATTTCCATGTCTTATTTCCTATTCCCCAAGAAGAAATAAATGGTAACCCTAATATGGTTCAGAATGCAGGATATTAACATACCACATACTTTAAGTAAGCTTTCTGAGAACTTGAACATATATGATATTGAAAATTTATCCTAATATAAATTTCCAATGTAGCTGTTTTTTGCATATTTAGGTTGTTTAGATGCGAAAAGTGACTGCCCCAGGATTAACGTTCTGGGGCATTCATAACCGATCCTGTGTTACTATTATAAATTAAACTTATATGGGATAAATGGTAAATCAAGGTATGAAGGAACTTGTGTAAAGTTAGTTGGGACCAACATTTGGGCTACCAAAATATTTTACTTGGGAAAACTTTATTTTAACAAATTATGAAACAGATTATCGCACAAATAATTTTTGGTTTGGGGTTATTGTTTTTAAATAATTCCTTGGCACAGCAAAAAGAAAGTGCCAAAAAACCGAATGTCATTTTAATTCTGGCCGATGACTTAGGTTACAGTGATATAAGTAGTTATGGTTCAGAAGATGTGGAAACTCCTAATCTGGATCTGCTAGCTAAAAAAGGGCTCCGTTTTACGAACTATCATACGGGCGCTTCCATCTGTTCACCTTCTAGGGCTGCGTTATTGACCGGTGCTTATCCTCAAAGAACAGGATTGTACCTAGGTATAAATCCCAATCGTGAAGCGCATTGGTTTTTAGGTTTAAATCCTGATGAAATTACGATTGCTGAACAATTTAAAAAACAGGATTACACCACCTTCATGGTTGGCAAATGGCATTTGGGGACGGAAGAAAAATTTTCATGCTTAAATCAGGGGTTTGATGATTATTACGGAATGCCATGCAATTATGATCACAGTAAAAAATTCTTTGATGGAAGAAAGTTGATATATGAAGATACTCCCCTAGATAAATTAACCGAGCTTTATAACGAACGAATTAAAACCTTTATAAATGAAAAGGCAAGTGAGCCGTTCTTTTTGTTCTATTCACATAACTATCCCCATACCCCTTACAAAGTGGGGAAAAAGTTTGAAGGGTCTTCAAGTGATGGAGTTAGGGGAGATGTTATTCAGGAGTTCGACTGGAGTGTGGGTGAAATAATGAATACACTCAAAGAAAAAGAAATATTGTCAAATACCATCATCATATTTACTTCAGACAACGGACCCGTTAATAATAAATATGCAGAACCCCACCGAGGAACCAAGTTCGTATCCCTTGAAGGTGGACATAAAGTTCCCTTTATTGTTTATTGGAATGAAGGCATAGAAAAGAGCGCCGTTGTAGATAAACCGATTTATGCGATGGATCTTTTTCCCACACTGTCGGAAATTATAGGAGTAAAAATTCCAGACGATAGAAAGTATGACGGTAAAAGCTTGCTTCCCATTTTTAATGGTAATATACCTGAGGGAGAGAGTGAAACCCCATATTATTATTACAACTGTGAAAATTTACAGGCTGTGTCGTATAAGAATTGGAAATTACACCTGTCTAGATCATTGCAACAGATTCCTTTCTGGGATAAAAGTAAAACGGAGTTTATTGACATTCCCAAACCCGTATTATTCAATCTCGCTGATGATATTTCCGAATCGCAGGATATTGCACAAAATCATCCTGATATCGTAGATAAATTATTAAGAATTGCCCAAAACGCCAGGGAAGAATTAGGTGAATATAACATGAGAGGAATTGGTCAAAGGCCAACAGGAACTTTATTTCCCGATGTCCCTATTATTAGCCACCCTAGGGATTGGGATGAATTGCCAATGGACATTAAAGAGAAAGCAATAAGAAAATAAAATCAAAAATTTACTAGATGGCTAGTTTAATCAAGGAAATGGGAATGCAGTTATTTCATATGATAAACGAATGTTGTCTTATATAAACCTTCAAGAAAAAAACTAAATAAAATGAAAAGAATAAAGAAAATGAAAACTAATCTCTGGCTGATAATTTTCTTTTTGTGCTTATTTTCCGGCAGAGCGCAAAATGGAAAAGTAGATAAACCCAATTTCATTATCATCTATACCGATGATCAAGGCTATAATGATCTAGGTTGTTATGGTTCTGAGAAAATTAAGACTCCGAATATTGACCTTATGGCTTCGGAGGGATTACGATTGACAAATTTTTATGCCCAACCGGTTTGTGGTGTTTCTAGAGCTGCCTTAATGACCGGATCTTATCCGATTAGGGTTGGTGAGCCCAACAACATAAAAATGTTACATACTGTGCCGGACCCCCAAGAAGTTACAATGGCAGAAGTCTTGAAATCGGCAGGCTACGCTACCGGTCTTATAGGTAAATGGCACCTTACAGGACAAGGTAATAGTGGTCCTTGGAGTTTTGATCCAGCCACCATGCCTAATGCTCAAGGATTTGATTATTTCTATGGTACACCGCTATTTAATGGGACTACCGTCTATGTTGAAGATACACCCTCTAGGAGTTCCATCCTGCGAAATAATGATATCGTTTTGGACAAAGTAGAAAGTTGGGACCATATCACAAAGGACTATACTTGGGAGGCAATAAACTATATCAAACTAAATAAGGATGAGCCATTTTTTCTATACTTGGCACATAACATGCCACATATTCCACTAGGGGCTTCGGAGAATTTCAAAGGTAAATCGGAATATGGGCCGTATGGTGACGCAATAGAAGAGATAGATTGGTCTACAGGAGAGATTCTACAAACCTTAAAGGATCTCGGAATTGACGATAACACCTTGGTTATTTTTGCATCTGACAACGGGCCGTGGGTAGAAACGACTCATTCTATGATACCTGGAGGCAAGACTTTTATCCCGAGGGACCACTCGGGTTCAGCAGATCCTTTGAAAGGTTGGAAAATGTCGGCTTGGGATGGGGGTTCCAGGGTGCCATTCATAGCCCGATGGCCTGGTGCTCTTAAAGAGAATCGTGTGAGTGATGAAATCTTGACAACGATGGATTTATTGCCAACTATAGCCAATTTGGCTGGAGCCGAAATGCCAAAGGACATCACTGTTGACGGCTACGATGCTTCAGCCTTTCTGTTAGGCAAGGAAGAGGTGAGCCCTAGAGAAGATTACCTATACTATTCCGGATGTCTGCTTACCGGAGTAAGGGTCAATGAATGGAAACTTGTGCTACCGCGTTCAGCAAAGCCTGATGGTTTGGGCTGGTGGGGGAGATTGATAGAGGAGGTCAAAACCAACCAGCTTTATAATCTAGATAAAGACCCAGGCGAAACAATGAATCTCGCCGATCAAAATCCAGATGTGGTTGCTCGTCTGAAGAAACGTATTGAGCTTGCACGTAAAGAGTTGGGTGACATTGATGTTACAGGTGAAGGGGCACGTTTTTTTTACGATGGTCCACGTCGCCTTCAGGCTAATTTAAAGAAATAGGGTAACTGGCCCTCATGATTATACAGCTATAAAGTTAAATATGCATTTCACAAAAACAAATATTGCTTTTTTCGCGATGGTAATGAACTTTGGGATAATATTTTCACAAACAAGCGAAAGTTTAGAATCAAAGTTATCTGAAGTCCCCAATTTTATAGTCATTTTTATCGATGATATGGGGTACGCAGATATTGGACCCTTCGGTTCAAAGTTGAATCGTACCCCAAATTTGGATAAAATGGCCGACGAGGGTATGCGATTGACCAGTTTTTATGCCGCTGCCTTATGTACGCCATCACGTGCCTCGATTATGACTGGTAGTTATCCTAAAAGAGTAGGGCTGATGCAAGGATCTTGGCATGCTGTGTTAATGCCGGGCGATGAGCACGGTCTCAATCCAGATGAGATTACTATGGCAGAAGTATTAAAACAAGAAGGGTACTCGACCGGTATAGTAGGCAAGTGGCATTTGGGAGACCAAAAACCGTTCTTACCTACTAGACATGGATTCGATTATTTCTATGGAATTCCTTATTCCAACGATATGATACCATCGAATACCGGTAAGAAACGGAATTTTCCTCCTTTACCTCTTATGCGAAATGAAACCGTAATAGGTGAAGTGGTTGATCAATCGGATTTAACGGTTGATGTTACCAATGAGGCACTAAAGTTTATCCGGTCCAATGCTGATAGGCCGTTCTTTTTATACATTCCCCACCCAATGGTACATGGTCCGCTCAATGCAAGTAAAGATTTTAGGGGCAGGAGCAATAATGGTATTTATGGTGATGCAGTTGAAGAGATAGATTGGTCAGTTGGTCAAATCCTATCCCAATTGAAGGAACTTGATATTGATGAAAATACCATGGTGGTGTTCACTTCGGATAATGGTCCCACACGTATATGTGATACTACACCTTTACGTGGAACAAAAGGTACTACATTCGAAGGTGGCTTAAGGGTGCCGTTTTTGGTGAGATGGCCTGCCAAGATACCTAAAGGAAGTACATTTGGGGGTATCACAAGTACCATGGATCTATTGCCAACATTTGCAAGATTCGCCGGAGGAGATATTCCTAAGGACCGAATATTCGACGGAAAGGATATTTCCAAAATCCTTCTGGGAATCGAGAAATCCGAATCACCTTATGAGTCATTTTATTATTACGAGCAGGCCAATTTAACCGCTGTACGTTCGGGAGATTGGAAATTACATCTAAAAGGGGATGAAGGAAATCCGGCCTTGTATAACTTAGAGGACGATATTGGAGAAAAGAATAATATAATAGAGGGCCATCCCATGGAAGTGTCAAAGTTAATTAAACTGATGGAAGTGGCTCGCAAGGACCTTGGAGACGGTTTAAGGCATCCTGGCAAGAACGTTCGCCCAATCGGTTTTTATGATAACCCCAAGGCCTTAATTCCAAGTGCCAATGGATTGCCTGTTGGGCGAGATTCTGGCGTAATTGTAAAAAATCTATGGCCAGCCAAGCACTATGTGAATAGGAATTAGAAATATATAAACAGAAAATAAATAAAAAATTATGAAGGCAAATTTAACCAGAACGTATGTTGCAAAATGGGTTGTAAAGTATTTTTCACTTAAAATATTGCTTTTAGGTATATCAATATGCACCTTGAGTTGTCACGCTCAAGAATTCCCTACGGCAACCTCCCTTTTCGACGGGACCACGCTTAACG
Organism: Arenibacter palladensis; assembly: GCF_900129275.1. GTDB lineage: Bacteria > Bacteroidota > Bacteroidia > Flavobacteriales > Flavobacteriaceae > Arenibacter > Arenibacter palladensis. The sequence goes on from NZ_FQUX01000004.1 coordinate 439,483, forward strand.
GCTGGAAGACCGTAAAAGAGGAAAATGCCAAATTTTGGTCAGTGAAGGATAGTGTCATAACGGGTGGTGATGGGGTAACCAAAATTCCTACAAATACTTATCTACATACCACCAAAAGCTTCGGAAATTTCGAATTCCGGGCACTTTTCCGTTTGACCGGGGACCATAGCACCGGTCTGATCAACAGTGGGATCCAGTACCGTTCCATTATAAAGGATAATAAGATTATCGGCTACCAGGCAGACATAGGCAAAGGGTATTGGGGGGATATCTACGACGAGCACCGCCGGGCAAAACTATTGGGAGGCGATCTTGGAACCCTGAAACATATCCTGAACGAGGATGGGTGGAACAGTTACATAGTTAGATGTATAGGGAACAAGCATGTAACGTATATCAATGGCGTTAAGACTGCCGAGTATATCGAAAAAGATCCCAATATTCCGTCAAAAGGAGTTATCGGCATACAATTGCACAGTGGCGGAAATGCCAAGGTAGAATTTAAGCATATAACAATTACGGAGCTTTAGAGCTTAATAATCATTATAAATTAGGGAGAACACATGGGAATTAAAAGGAAACTACTTTTATACGGCTT
>NZ_FQUX01000027.1 GCF_900129275.1 Arenibacter palladensis
GGTACGGTTGCCTGGGTGGACAAATCCAGCTTCGATGCCATTGCCGATCAGGTTACTATAACTGGAGTGGGCACAACCTTGGATCCTTTCAAGGTGGAGGACCTTTCCATAGTAACGGCAAAATTGGCCGATGGAGCGGTTACTACCGTAAAATTAGGAGACGATGCCGTGACCAATGCTAAATTGGCGGATGACGCTGTCCAGACAGAAAACATATTGAACGGTACCATTTTAACAGAGGATATTTCTTCAGGTGGTAACGATAAAGTTTTGGTGACGGATGCCATTGGAACGGTAGTTTGGGTGGACAAGTCGAGCTTTTCAGTTTTGGCTGACCAAGTAACTATTACCGGTTTAGGCACCACCTTGGATCCTTTCAAGGTAGAGGACCTTTCCATAGTAAATTCCAAACTAGGCGCGGATGCGGTTACCAATGCTAAATTGGCCGATGATGCGGTTCAATTGGAAAACATAGCCGATGGAACAGCCTCTGGCCAAGTAATGCAATGGGACGGGACTAACTGGATTCTAATAGATTTAGGTTCTGTGACCGTAACAGAAGTGGATGGTGTAATTGGTAATGAAATCTTAAATGCGACAGATGCCACATTGGTACGTTCAGGATCAGGAACTAATGCCGATCCGTATACATTGGACGTGGCCACGGGTGGAATTACTTCCAACGAACTGGCCGATGATGCAGTGACGGCCGCCAAGATCAATGCTGATGTTGCGGGAAGCGGACTGGTACAGAACGCGACCACTGGAGCATTGGAAGTTGACGGCACAGCGATCACCGGTGATGGTGACATTACCTCCTCCGATCTAACGGTAGGTGGCGATGCCAATGCTCTATTGGGTGATGTTACCCTTGAGATAGCTGCCGGGGCGGTGGGAACTACTGAATTGGCTGCTGATGCGGTGACCAATGCTAAATTGGCGGACGATGCGGTACAGACAGAAAACATATTGGCCGATGCGGTTACTGCTTCCAAAATCAATGTTGATGTTGCTGGAAGCGGGCTTGTACAGAACGCAACCACTGGAGCGTTGGAAGTTGACGGAACAGCGATCACCGGTGACGGTGACAT
>NZ_FQUX01000020.1 GCF_900129275.1 Arenibacter palladensis
ATGGAATTTGGCCCTGATGGCTGCCTTTACATTGCCGATTGGTACAATAAAATTGTTTCCCATAACGAGGTGGCCACATCGCACCCGGACCGGGACAAATCCCATGGCCGTATCTGGAGGATCAGTCATAAATCCCAAAAACCAAAGAAGATCCCCAATTTCTATGAGGTAAAAACAAGCGACCTTGTCGGGTATTTAAAGTCGCCTTCCATCTGGGCAAAACGGGCTGCATGGCACCAGATCACGGATCGCCCCATTGGGGAGACCGGGGCATTGGCCAAGGAGCTCGTACTTCTGGCTTCGGACAACCAACAGGACGAAATTACCCGTATCATGGCCCTTTGGTCCCTGGAGGGAATAAAACATTATGACCAAGGGCTTATGGCCACACTTCTGGGGTCCAAATACACCAACCTAAAAAGGGAAGCTGTCCGTGCCCTGCAATCCTTTTCCCTGGATGCCGGAACACTGGCCCAACTATTGGAAGGGCTTTCCAAGGACGACAACCCTATGGTAAGATCCGAGGTACTAAGGACCTTGGACGCTGTAGGAACGGCAAATCCGGAAACAATTGCCCTATTGGTGGGGGCCTGTAATCCACCACTTGAAGGAAACGATATGGGAGGGGCGTACGAACGCAATTTTGAGAGGTATCTGGCCCGTAAGGCCCTGGAGAACTATCCCAAGGAACTGTTGGCCTTTTTAAGGTCTCCCAAAGCGTCCCAATACGCCACGGCCAATCTAATATGGGCAAGCCAGGCATTGCCACAGGAAGAACGGGAAACGGTGTTCATGGACCTATGGAAAAAAGCGGACAATAAGGAGCTGGACGAGCCCACCTTTATCATCGTTGCGGGAATGTTGGAGAACGATCAGGTCATGAAGATGATGCTGCCCGTTCTGGAAAATGTGGGCAAAGCGCAGGAACATGTTTCGCTCACTCTGGACAACCTTGCCAAGGTGCAATCCAAGGAACTTAGCAATGCATTGATAAAGCCCATTGGGCATTTGCTGAAAAGCAGTGATAAATCACAACAAAATTTAGGGTTGGAAGCCATTGGAAAATTAGGGATATCTTCATTAAGGAATAATGTAGTTCCCTTTGTAAACGAGGACTCCTCCTCGGAAACGATCAAACTGGCCATGCTGGCACTGGTTGGCCAGCCTGAGAAAAATAGGGCAATTTTTGAGCGGATCGCAAAAATGGAGAACTTGGAACTGGATTTGAGGACGGAAGCGCTACAAGCACTGGCAAAGGCGGATATGCAAGCTGCCAGCAAAGCCATAAATGATTGGATGCCCAATTTGGACCAGTCACAGAAGCAATCCATTACTGGTATATTGTCCAATTCAGAAGTAGGAAGTACCCTTTTAAAACAGCTTTATGAAACAGGAACTTTGACTTCGGAAGAATTCAACCTCTCCAGTGCGGAGAAGGTATTTCAGTCCAACCCGGAAGATGCCAGGGGAATAGAACTTTTTGATAAGGTGAAAAATAGGATAGACGAGGAAAAGCACGCCTTTGAATCCAAATTGCAACGATTTATGGCCATTGCCGAAAAAGGGGGAGGGAATCCCGAAAATGGCAAAAA
>NZ_FQUX01000025.1 GCF_900129275.1 Arenibacter palladensis
GTAAATGTGCCGCTGCTCTGGAATCCGTTGCCTATGCTATATTTTATTGGGGCCACACCTGTACCTGTTGCGGTAAAGGTATAGGATGTCCCGTTGGAGGTACACTGGTCGTCGGCGTAGGCCGGAAGGCTAACCGTCGGCATAGGATCTTCGGCTATGACCACATCGATCTTATAGGTACAGTCCATGGCATCCTTCACCCAAACGTCCCAATTGAGGTTGGTGGCAGGATCAAGGATATCACTTGCACTCGTGGAATAATCTCCCGGGTTCACGGCCGCACCGTCCTCTACAAAGGCATAGGTATACCCGCCGTTTCCGCCAGAGGCAGAGACGGTCACCTGTGCACCTATGTTACAGTTGGCGTTGATATTGTTCGTTTCTACGAGATTCAGAATTGCGTTCGGAGAACCTATGGTAATCGTATTGGTGGTATCATCGCAGAAGGGGGTATCGGTAGCGGTAATTACCACATAGAAGTTCCCTGCAGGCAATCCTGATATACTTTGCACACCTGGTGCTACGCCAGTATTTGTAATGGACGTGGTAGTACCATTGCTATTGAATACCTCATAGGAGTAGTTTCCGATATAGTTGGTTACTTCTATTTCCATAACCCCATCGGAGTCCCCATAACAGGTCACCGGGGTAACGGCGGTGGCCACCACTTCTATCAGGTCGTAAGGCGCCACATTATATGGAGCTGTGGTGAAATAACATCCGGTCACGTTGTCGGTCACCCTAAAGGTATAGGACCCTGGGGCGGTCAATGTAAAGTCTGCCGTATAGGTAGCTGCACCAGGTGCTTGTACGATAGCACTTCCCGTTGGCAAAAGTTCGAAGCTAAAGTCGCCCGAACCTCCCGTTACGGTCACCCTTGCCACCTCATCATTGTTACAGGTAATTTCTGTAATCTGAGCAACGGATACATCCGTGATGGTGGGTAATGGGTTTATAGTCTGGGTTGGAAGTGTATAAGTACAGCCATTGCTATCCTTTACAATAATATCATAATTGCCAGCTGTTGTAACCGTATAGGTAAATACATTTCCAGCTGTAGGTATAAAGGCACCACCATTAACGCTATAGGTGTAGGAAGGTGTTCCAGTACCAGCAGTAATAGTAACTTCAATAGATGCAGATTGAACAGCATTGTTCATATTACAGGCGAAATCGGTTACATCGGTGATCGCGGCATCCAAAGCATTGGGTTCGTCAATGGTTATGGTCTGCGTAGTAAAGCAGCCCCTGTCGGAGGTTACGGTAATGTCGTAGGTACCCGCAGCCAGGCCTGTGAACAGGTTGCCGTTCTGCGTGGTGGGCGGATT
>NZ_FQUX01000006.1:0-134834 GCF_900129275.1 Arenibacter palladensis
TCGGCGATGGCATCGAAGCTGGATTTGTCCACCCAGGCAACCGTACCCACTGCATCGGTAACCAAAACTTTATCGTTACCACCTGAGGAAATATCCTCTGTTAAAATGGTACCGTTCAATATGTTTTCTGTCTGGACAGCGTCATCCGCCAATTTAGCATTGGTCACGGCATCGTCTCCTAATTTTACGGTAGTAACCGCTCCATCGGCCAATTTTGCCGTTACTATGGAAAGGTCCTCCACCTTGAAAGGATCCAAGGTGGTACCCACTCCAGTTATAGTAACCTGATCGGCGATGGCATCGAAGCTGGATTTGTCCACCCAGGCCACAGTTCCTACGGCATCGGTAACCAAAACTTTATCGTTACCACCACTTAATATGTTTTCTGTTTGGACCGCATTGTCTGCCAATTTAGCATTGGTCACGGCATCGTCTCCTAATTTTACGGTAGTAACCGCTCCATCGGCCAGTTTTGCGGTTACTATGGAAAGGTCCTCCACCTTAAAGGGATCCAAAGTAGTACCTACTCCGGTTATAGTAACTTGATCGGCGATGGCATCGAAGCTGGATTTATCCACCCAGGCAACCGTACCCACTGCATCGGTAACCAAAACCTTATCGTTACCACCACTTAATATGTTTTCAGTCTGGACCGCATCGTCGGCCAATTTTGCATTGGTAACGGCATCATCACCTAATTTTGATGTTACTATGGAAAGATCCTCCACTTTGAAGGGGTCTGCAACTGTACCTACTCCTGTAATTGATATTTGGTCGGCGATAGCCGTAAAGCTCGATCTGTTAACCCAGACTACAGTACCAACGGCGTCCGTAACCAATACCTGGTCTACACCTCCGCTTAAAATATTTTCTGTCTGAACAGCGTCATCCGCCAATTTAGCATTGGTAACAGCGTCATCCCCAATTTCCAATACCACATCACCCAACAAGGCATTTACATCTCCACTCACGTCAATGGTAGTGGATGTAATATTACCATCACCTGTTAGACTACTCAAATCGGCATTAAAAGTTCCCCCATTCTCTAGGGTAAGTGTCAATTGATTGTTAGCGGGATTAAAACTAAAAACCTGAAGTTGCTGGCTATCCGTAGATGTTAACTCCCAAGAGCCCCCATCCCAAAAGTATATTGTTCCTGTATTTGTATTTACATAAATATCCCCAACATCTGCACCAGTAGGTGTGGTTGTTCCAGGTGCGGTGACGAGTGTACCACTCAAAACCTCACAATTACACTGGTCTTCCAAATTTACTGTGGTTTGCGCCATAGCAAATCCAGAAATTAGAAATATGATTAATAAAATCCCCTTCCTCATGGTATATACTTTACTTAAGTTGGTCATTGTTGGTGTGGTTTAATATTCGAAAATGCTCAAAACTGCTGTAATTGAACTAAACCGATTTATAACACCCTACAAAATTAGCCGTATACATGGCAGTGAGAAATAAATGTTGTGTAACGCTATATTTGTACTGTCTATACATGGATAATTGAGGTTTTGATTTATCTTAAAGCCTATTTTCGAGGGATATCACTCGTCGATTATCCCAATAATAGCAACACTTGCCGAAATTCAACTGTAAGAAAAATCTGTGGATAGAGCGGCTTTAAATCGGGGAAAATTCACCAATACTTTAAAAACCTTGGGGTTAAATTTAGATAGATTTTCATGGTGTTATCCTCTTTGAAAAACGAAAATTACCCACTCTGGAAAGTTTAATGAAACATATGGAAAGTAATACAATGAAGAATACCCAAAAACCATCAATAAACTAACTTACAATACTTTATATATTTTATTTTAGAAACACTTGAGAGAAATATATAAGCTGAATCCAGATCATTTGATTTCGAAAATCCTGTTTAGGAAAAAACAATTCTACATATATGCTTTCCCAATCTCATCACTGCCAGGGATGCCTGTTTTTTTTTAAGGAATATAATGCTACAGACCATCTAGTTTTAATGAATGTCATTTATCGACTTTCAACCTGCACATTGATACTTGTCTAATTATTGGTTTGTGGAAGTCTCTACTTAATAAACTGTTGTAAAACAATCAAAAAATCAAATTGGTTTGACCCTATACGTAATTCTTCTGTTGGTGATAAGGGTGTAGCCCTTAATCACACTTTTGGGAGAAAACTCTGAGGTAGAATTGGCAAGAGTAGCCGTTGATGTTAAAAAATTCCCTATTACTACACCGGGAGGCAATGGAATAGTAAACTTGAACCTATTGGTATTGTCCGTATTTCCATCCAAGTCCGTATAAGGCGATGTACCAGATTCAGCATCAGCCCCACTGCCCTCCACCACGGTAGCCAAATAGGTCTGACCCTCACCATAATCGGTAGACTTGACCAATTGATTGTCCCCTGCAGTAGCACTTCCTTGATTTATATCGGTCAAGAATAATTCTATGATTGCCCCTGGCCTGGCCCAACCTTCTACTACCATATTGGTACCAGCGGCGTAGGCGGCCGAAATAATTGGGAAGTTGATTAACCCATTGGGACCATTATCCCCATCACCATTATCGTTAAGTGTTACCCCATCACCGTTCATATTGGATGCATCCAAATCTATACCCAGAGAAGGAGACCTTTGGCCATTGTTATATATGGAATTTTGGGAAATCAATACTCCTGATACATTATTGGCAACTACGATTCCTTCCCCTTGGTTGCTGTGAATAAGGTTTCTAAAAACAGTGGCATTGGATGCTTTTAAACGAATACCGGAATCATCGAATATTCCTCCGCCGCAGGCGATACTGTTAATTCCATTATTGGTAATGGTATTTTCGGTAATCATAAGTCCCGCATTATAATTATCTCCTTCAATGCCTATTCCAGCTGCCTCATTGATCAAATTGTACCTAATTACCACTCCGCTACCATTCATTAACAATATATTGTCTGTGCAGCTGTCATTGGCCCCATTTCTATAGAAATGGTTGTATTCCACAACCGTAGCGGTACCACCATCCACCTTTAGGGCAGCCAAATTGGATCCGCTCAGAAAATTTCGGGAAATAGTGGCCGCACCATTTTTAGTCTCCACGGCATATTCCAAATTACCGGATTTAACACCAAGAGCATTAACCCCAAGTAAATTTTCATATAGAAACGCGGTGCCCGCATTTACTTGTATGGCCGATTTGTCATTGTTGTAAACAGCAAGGTTCCTTAAGGTTGCTCCAACCCCTTCCAATCTAAAAAGTTCCTTAGTCTCCCCATGAACCTGGATTTCGGGTAGATTATAGACCGGCAGTGACGCTGCGGAAATACCCACAGAAGAACCCCCATTCCCAACGGTCCCTAAATTGGTATCACCGGTATAAGCAGTTTGCGTCCTGCCATCAATTACAGTATTGGTTCCTATTATTTTTGAAAGTTGATTTCCGTCGGAGATAGAAATATTAAAGTACCCGCTGGCAAAATTGGCATCTGCCGCTCTGCCCAATGGATCCGATGTCGGCGGAATCATAAAAATGGAAGTCTCCTCCCCTGTCAGTGGATTGAAAATGGCATTAGCCTCTATATCCAAACCTATCTCATTTAAATTATTGGAATTGACTATAAATTGTTCCAAGGAGCCCTGCCCAAATTGATTGGTGTTGACAATCGTATTAAAGTTGAACCCAAAATCTATACCTACAACCCCATCACCTGCTACGGAGACCGTTGAAACACTCTGGGCATTATTTATTACTCCCAAAGCAACATCCTGTTGTGCGGCCGGGTTGGCTCCTCCCACCTCATCAGTCACCTCTATCAAGGAAGAAGGACCACGATATTTCCTAAAAGTTTGTACGGGATAACAAGTAGAACAATTGAGACCGCCCCTATTGGATTTAACAGTTGAATTGACCGCTTTTATACGATACGCCCCATCTGCCATTCCTCCAAAGGAATAATACCCATTAATATCCGTTGTTTTTCTCTGGATAAAAGTACCTGCAGCATTAAAAAGTTCCACTATGGCACCAGAAACTCCCAACCCCCCGGAAGTTACCCTATTCCTGCCCGGCCCACCTGGATAATTAACATCTTCAAAAACGGTTCCAGCAATTAAATTGGAGGGTACCTTGAGCACTACTGCAGCAGAAATCACAAAATCCTGCCCTACATTGACGTTGGCAGTTACCTGACTATCCGATGGTAGTATATACGAAGATATATCATAGGTATCCAAATCTACACCATGGGAAGTTGAAGAATTATATATTGGCAAAACGGTATTATCGAAAATAGTGGAATTATAGGCATTGTTGCCAGTTTGACCGCCGTCTCCCGATAGTATATAGGTTGTTCCTGATTGATTGGTTACCGAAAGTCGCTCAGGATTCGTGGATCCAGAACTAGATCCATCCAAATTGGGGTCTCCCTCCCAGGACAAAAATGTGGCTTTGGCCCCAGAACCGGCAATGGCATAGAATGAATCCAAGGTAAAGGAGGTACCTGCATTACTAAGACCGTCAAAACCTTGATATAGATTAATGTTAACGGCTGGCAAGGAAGGATCTTCATAAAACACGATCAAAGTCCAGCCCCCAAGTACCGTAGCTGTTGAGCAGTAATTACCGGTATTATCTATGTTTAGGCCACTAAAATCGTAGGTATTGGTAGATGGATTGGGAATTCCCTTTACAATGTTGGTCACATCACTGACATAGCCGTAAAAGTTCCTATTGGTCAAAGTGGTCTGGTACAAATAATTGGCAGAAACGTTCTGGCCCTCAAAGATTACATCCGGATCACGTACACTATTGGAATGTGCCCAATACAAATAAGCCCTTTCCACAGTTGCCGTAGCCGGAATAGGAGAGATTAAGGTATTGGATGAGGAGTTTGTTATGAGACAGGCGTTGCCACTATTGCTTTGAGTTCTTAATGTTCCCCCTGTAGTGGAATAGTCAAAGTACCCATCGAACTCCTGAAAAAGTGTCAAAGGGTCATTGGCCAAAATCTGGGTATTGATGGTTCCTGTTCCGGTATCCGAATAATTGATGGTACCATAGGACGCTGTAGCCCCTGTAAACCTAATGGTGAAATCTTCGGCAGTTTCCGGGATTCCATCATTAATTATAGGTACCGAAATAGTCTGCACATTGCCCAACTGACCGTTAAAGGTCAAAGTCCCGGCGGTTGCGGTATAATCGCTTCCAGCCAAAGCGGAACCGTTCACTGTTTCAAAATTAACAGTAAAAGGCACATGAATAAAACTGAACAAAAAAGAATATCCGTGGCGTACACGTGTCTGGGTTACCGTAAAAACAGCATTACCAACTGTTTCATCAAAAGAAATGTCATTTATTACTATTTTGGGACCTTCAACAACACATTTTATGGCAGCCTGCCACCCAGTTCCAGTGGTACTCCCATTAGAGGTGAACCTAAAAGTTAAACAGCCTCCTGCACCGTATGGAGAATCAATTGAGGTAGGAATATTATTGTTGTCGTAGACTCCAATTGGCGTACCCGTTGCCGTGGTGCCACCATAAACATAGAGTATATCGCCAACGGCAACATCAAAACTTGTAAAATCCACACTAATATAATTATTGGACGTGTCCGGGCAAATGGTATGGACCCTACTCTCATTATTGCTGTAATTCCCACCAACACTTCCAGAATCAAAGAAAACGGCATTACAGGTATTGGTCGTTGCCCCATTGGTAATTATGAGGGCATCATTATCCAAAATAGTTCCCGTGCCTATATCGGTAATATCTACTGTAGATAGGGATTTTCCTGTAAAACTAACAGTAAATATCTCCAAATCCTCCACTACGGTATCATCTAAAATATTTATGGTGATAGTCCTTGTAACCCCCGAGGTGCCTGTAAAACTTAAAGTTCCTGTCTTGGCCGTATAATCACTCCCGGCTGTAGCTGTACCGTTATTGGTAGTGTAGTTTACCGTAAATGCTGAAGCATTGGAACCTGTATGGGTTACGGTAAAAGAAGCCGTTCCTGCATTTTCATTTACAGATACATCGTTAATGGTCATAATAGGGCCAAAGGTGGCAGTGAACTGTACATTATCTATGTAGAAGTAGTCACTACCGTCCCAATCCCCGCTTCCGGTAATAAATCGTATGGAGGAAGATGCTGATATTTGACTAGTAGTTAAATTATAGGAAATGGAACCTATTCCATCGTTATTTAAGGTTGAAACTGTCTGCCAAGTTGATCCATTCCACAATTGCACCAATAAGGTTTCCCCTCCCCTGCTGGATCCATTATAATCGAAAGTAAGCGTAACCGTACCGGCGCCCGCCAAATTAAGATTCCTTTGGATGGTCTCATCCGTTAAACGCCTAAAACGTAATTGGCTACTATTGATCCTTATATTTCCGCCGGAAACACTGTTATCATCATTGCTTTCGGTCCAACTGGAAGAAAAATTGTTGGTCCCATTGTTGTTGGAATAGGATGATGAATTAAAATTATCCAAATAGGTTTGTTGCCCTGACATTTGGGCAAAGCAGAAGAACACCATAAAAAGAACAGGTATTCTTTTTTGAAGGCAAATCCTTGTTATCATTAAGTAGAGACGATCCTAAGAGATCAACATATCAAATGTATTCCAAGAAAAGATGCAAGTTTTGAAAATGTTGTGTACCTAACAAATATAAATGCCAAAGATTAAAATTACGACATCTTCAAAATTGAAAGCAGGCATTTTTGCCATTTAAAAGCACTTATAAGAATGTACTATTGCCCATCTTGACAACCCTCAATTCTTTTTAACCCTGTAAGTAATTCGTCTATTGGTAATTACAGTATATCCTTTTATAATACTCTGTGGTGAAAATTCTGAGGTTGAATTTGAAATAGTGGCGGTCGCAGTTATAAAGTCTCCCTTCTCTACACCCGGTGGAAGTGGAATTGAAACCTTAAACCTATTGGTGTTGTCGGTATTACCATCCAAATCTGTATAGGAAGATGTACCTGATCGGGTATCCGAACCACTGCCTTCTACGACCGTTGCCAAATAAATCTGGCCCTCACCGTAATCCGTAGTCATTCCCAATTGGTTATCCCCTGCAGTGGCACTTCCTTCGTTTATATCGGTCAAAAACAATTCTATAATTGCCCCTGGCCGTGCCCAACCTTCAACTATTAAATTGGTGCCGGTTGCATAGGCCGCTTCAATAATGGGAAAATTCAGCAAGTTATTTGGGCCATTATCCCCATCGCCGGAATCGTTTAGGGTTACACCATCACCATTCTCTTTGGAAGCATCCAAATCAATACCTAGGGATGGTGACCTTTGGCCATTATTATATATGGAATTTTGAGAAATCAAGATACCTGAAACATCTTCGGCCACCACGATTCCCTCTCCATGATTGCCGTGAATTACATTCCTATAAACAGTAGCATCTGCTGCCTTTAAACGAATACCGGAATCATCGAATACTCCCCCACCGCAGGCATTGTTATTTACACCATTATTGGTAATGGTATTTTCAGTGATCATCAATCCTGCAGCATAGTCATCTCCTTCAATCCCTATTCCTGCAGCTTCGTTGATCAAATTGTAACGAATTGTAATCCCACTACCACCCTCAATTAAAATATTATCGGAACAGGTATCGTTTGCCCCATTACTATAAAAATGGTTGTATTCCATGACAGTAGATGTTCCCCCATCCAAATGAACTGCGGCCACATTTGAACCACTTAAATAATTTCTAGCAATAGTTGTTGCCCCATCCTTGATTTCCACTGCATATTCCAAGTTACCGGATTTTGCTCCCAGGGCATTTACCCCGAGCAAATTCTCATATAGAAAAGCGGTACCGGAATTTACCTGAATTGCCGATTTATCATCCGTATATATAGCCAAATTACGCAGGGTAGCACTATTCCCTTCCAATCTAAAAAGTTCCATGGAGTCACCACGAACCTGAATTTCCGGTAAGTTATAATCGGGAAGTACTGCAGCTGCAATACCTACAGTGGTACCCCCATCCCCTATGGTTCCCGAGTTACTATCACCCGAATAGGCGGTTTGTGTCCTACCATCAATAATGGTATTGGTTCCCGTTATTACTGATAACTGGTAGGCATCAGTGATATTAATATCAAAATACCCGCTGGCAAAATTGGCATCGGCGGTTCTACCCAATGCATCTGATGTTGGAGGTATCATAAATATGGAGGTGTCTTCCCCAGCTGCCGGGTCAAATATAGAATTGGCCTCAATATCCAAACCTGTTTCATTTAGGTTATTGGAATTGACTATAAATTGTTCCAAGGAACCTTGTCCGAATTCGTTGGTGTTTACTATGGTATTGAAATTGAAACCAAAATCGATGCCTACAACACCATCTCCTGAAACAGAGACCGTTGACACGCTCTGGGCATTGTTTATGACCCCCAAAGCAACATCCTGTTGTGCAGCCGGATTTGCGCCTCCCACCTCATCCGTCACGTCTATTAATGAGGAAGGGCCACGATATTTTCTAAAAGTTTGTATAGGGTAACAAGTAGAGCAGTTGAGTCCACCCCTATTTGATCGCACTGTAGAGTTAACGGCTTTTATGCGGTAGTCCCCATCGGCCATCCCCCCAAAGGAATAATACCCATTAATGTCGGTAGTCTTTCTTTGAACAAAATTACCAGCGGAATCAAAGAGCTCAACTACGGCTCCTGATACTGCCAATCCCCCAGAAGAAATTCGGTCCCTACCAGGCCCTCCTGGATAATTCACATCCTCAAAAACCCTACCGGCAATTAGATTGGAGGGTACCTTAATAACCACTGCGGCCGAAATTACAAAATCCTGACCCACGTCCACATTGGCGGTAACCTGAGTATCCGATGGTTGTATATATGTTGATATATCATAAGTATCCAAATCTACACCATAAGAATTTGCCGTATTATACACCGGACTTACAGTATTGTCGTATATGGTGGAATTATAGGCATTGTTCCCTGGTTGCCCTCCATCCCCGGTAAGTACATAAGTAGTACCCGATTGATTGGTGATGGATAGTTCTTCCGGGTTACTGGAACCAGAACTGGAACCGTCTAGGTTGGGATCTCCTTCCCAAGATAAAAAAGAAGCTTTTGCCCCAGAACCTGCTATGGCAAAGAAAGAATCCAAGGTAAAGGAGGTCCCTGAGTTACTTAGACCATCAAAGCCTTGGTACAAATTAATATTTACAGCAGGCAAAGAGGGATCTTCATAAAACACTATTAGCGTCCATCCCCCAAGTACCGTAGCTGTGGAACAGTAATTTCCAGTATTATCTATGTCCAAATCGCTAAAGTCATAGGTATTTGTGGACGGATTGGCAATCCCCTGTACTATACTGGTTACATCACTTACATACCCATAAAAATTACGGTTGGTCAGTGTAGTCTGGTATAAATAATTGGCAGATACGTTTTGCCCTTCAAAGGTTACGTCAGGGTCCCTGACCGTATTGGAATGCGCCCAATATAAATAAGCCCTTTCCACCGTGGCCGATGCTGGTATGGGAGAAACCAATGTATTGGAAGAGGAGCTTGTTATGGCACAAGCATTACCGCTGTTACTTTGCGTTCTCAGCGTACCACCTGTAGTTGAATAATCATAATACCCATCGAATTCTTGGAATAATGTCAAAGGATCATTGGCCAAGATCTGCGTATTGATAGTTCCCGTTCCGGTATCCGAATAATTGATGGTGCCGTATGAAGCTGTAGCCCCTGTAAACCGAATCGTAAATTCTTCGGCATTTTCAGGAACCCCGTCATTGGATATCGGTACTGAAATGGTTTGGACATTTCCCAACTGACCGTTAAAGGTCAATGTCCCACTGGTGGCGGTATAATCACTACCTGCCAAAGCGCTGCCATCAACCGTTTCAAAATTTACTGTGTACGGAACATGCACAAACCCAAACAACCAACTGTACCCATGTCGTGCCCGGGTCTGTCTTACCGTAAACACCGCATTACCTATATCTTCATCAAAAGAAATGTCGTCTATAACTATTTTGGGGCCCTCTGGATAACAGTTAACCTCGGCTTCCCAGCCTCCAGCCGTATTGGAACCATTGGAAATAAACCTAAAAGTTAAACATCCTGAGCTATGGGTTGACTCTATTATATCCGGCACATTATTATTATTGTACTGTCCTATTAATGTGCCAGATGTTGTAGTCCCTTCATAAATATATAAGAGATCGCCATTGGCAACATCGAAGCCAATAAAATCCAAACTAATGTAATTATCTGCAGTATCAGGGCAAATAGTATATACGATGTCCTGGTTGTTGCTATAATCATTAATCCCCCCAGGATCCAAAAAGGTGTCGCTACATGTATTTACCGTAGTGCCATTGGTCATTATTATACCATCATCATCAACAATGGTTGCAATAGCCGTATCCGCAAGATTAACACTGCCATCGGATGATGATGTAAGCTGTATGGTAAAGGTTTCGTTACTTTCAATTATGCCGTCATCATTTATGGCGACGGTAAAGGATTCGGTATCTCCAGACGTACCATTGAAACTTAAAGTTCCCGTAGTAGAGGTATAATCACTTCCTGAACTAGCAGTACCATTTACCGTTTGATAATTTACGGTAAAAGGACCTGTTGCGTTCGGACCGTTATGGGTAACGGTGAAGATTGCGGTTCCTGCCCCCTCATTTACCATAATATCCTCAATATTCATCCTTGGTCCTCGTGGCTGACATGAAATTGATGCCTCCCATCCTGCGCCAGTTACACTATAATCGGAAGTAAACCTAAAAGTTAAACATCCTGAGGCGTTGGTTGCTGTTATCGTAGATGGCGGTGGATTGCCATTATGATATTGACCAATTAGTGTGGCCGAAGTGGTTGTCCCATCATATACATATAAAAAATCATATCCTGATTCAACGTCAAAACTATTGAAATCCAATTTTATATCTGTATTGGCGGTATCAGGACAAAGAGTATATATCAGGTTTTCATTATTTGAATAATTTCCAGTTCCTCCAGAATCGAATAAAGCACCACTACAACTATAATCAGTGACGCCATTAGTAATTATTTTGGTATCATTATCGACAATTGACGCAGTACCTGTATCTGTAATAATTACTGAAGGGTTAGATCTCGCCGTAAATTGAATGGAGAAGTTCTCTAAATTTTCGACCTCCGTATCATCCAATATATTAACAACCATGGATCTTGTAACTCCTGAGGTGCCCGTAAAAATTAAGGTGCCAGTAGTAGCGGTATAATCGCTTCCTGAAGAGGCAGTGCCATTCACGGTAGTATAATCCACTGTAAAAACACCAACGGTATTTGCTCCAGTATGTGTAGCTGTAAAGGTAGCCGTTCCATCCCCTTCGTTAACGGTAATATCGTCTATAGTAATTACTGGGGCTGTGGAATACTCTATGGTTAACACAGGAGCCCCTGAGGAACTGCCATCATGTGACTCTGCTGTACGTTGACCCGAACCGGTAATAACAAAGACCATGGAATTACCACTACTCCATCCGCCCCGATCTACAATTTCCTGTACAATAGCACTCAAATTTGGTGTCTGTTGATTTGGACCGGCCTGACCTACAGTATTCCAGGCTGGTATATTGTTCCATGCCACAGATGCAGAAGTGAGTGTTCTGCTAGATATATTGTAGTCCCCATTTCCAAAATTACCCGGATTATTTTCATCTTGCCCCCTAATAACAAGTGATGTTGATTGTGAATCAGTTTCGTCCGTAGTAAACTGAATATTTGCACTAATTATAGTAGCCCCTTGGGGAACATTGATATTTCTGAACCTTATACCAACCAATTGGTCATTGCTCCCGTCTCTAATAAGTTCCAAATCCGAACTTCCTCTATCCATATCCCCATTGGAAACCCTTTCCTCGGCATCGTCATTATCGTTTGAAACCTGGGAGGTTACGGTTGTTTGTCCAAAACTGCTGGATACCGATAAAAACAGAAATAATAATAAACAGAAAGCTGAAATACCCTTGGACGGTAAAGAAGTATATGATCCTATAATTTGTTTAATAGTATTGGTAACCACAGGTAAAAACATTCTTAGAATAAGGGTCACCGCATTAAAGGGCGTTATTATACGCCTAAATGCTTTTGAACTGGCTTTATGATGGTCTTTAAGTTTGATAATATTGGTTTTTTATCCCACTTTTTAGCGTTTCAAGTTTTTCAACCTTAGTAAAACAAGTAGAATTGAGCTTAAAAATATATCGGAAGATGACAGCTACCTAAATTTTGTTGTATAACGAACGTAACCTACAGTGAATGCCATGTTTTCTGCTGTTTCCACTAAAAGAATTTTTGGAAATTGACTAATCTATAAGTGTATTTGAACGATAACCCCCTATAGTCAAGGTGCTGCTATATTTAATGTAGAATGGCAATTAAAGTAATAGTGGTTTTGAATAAAGGTCTAGGCAATACGGTTACATATCAACCCTGTAGGTTATTTTCCTGTTGGTAATAACCGTACTGACCTTAACTGTTAGCAAGGCCGAGGATGATGCTGTTGACGGACAACTTGACCCCGATTTTGAGGCCAAAACACGATACCTATATCCATTTTTATCGGCCCCTGCAGTCTTAACGGTCAAGGCTGTAGACTGCGTTCCGGCATACTCCGCACCGTTTGAAATGTTGTTGAAGACTGTTCCCCCATCTGTACTTACCTGCCATTGATAGGTATCTGCATTTGTTGCGGTTACGGTGAAAATAGCATTGCCACCTGTAAATATTGATTGGTCCGGTCCAATAGTAGCCGTAGGCGGGGTATCTTGCGTAACAACTATGGCTGTTCTGGCACCACTGCGGCAATTGGTTGTGGTATTCCGTGCTTCCGCGTAAAAAGTCCCTGGACCGCTGGGAGTATAAGTTGTATTGCCCAATAGTAATAAAGTACCTCCACTGGGCGAATCGTACCAGTCCACCGTCTCCCCAAAACCTACCGATGCGGTTATGCTTGGTACTGCATCTCCTAGGCAATAGGATTTGTTTCCTCCACTGCTAGGCGAATTCACTACTGGGCAGGCGCAATTGGGGGCAGTAACAGGTAATTGATTTGTACAACCATTGGCCCCAGTCACCGTTACCACAATGTTGGTTCCAGAAGGAACATTGGTTATGGCCCACACATTGCCCGATGTATTTGTAACAGTTCCAGCCGTACTCGTAACTGTTCCCGTACTAACAGTTACTTCCAATTGATAGGTAGTAGGTGAAAATAGCCTAAATACACATGTGGGAGGACTAGAAACGGATATTGTAGGTCTTGGAAGAATGGTTAGTTTTACAGCAGTTCTAAATAAGCTTCTGCGACTTGAATCTGAATTGTCCACACTTTCTCCGTAATAGGTTACACTACCTACCGTGTTTAAAGTTGGAGAAACCGGAGAACCACCACTTGTAGCCGTATACCATACCACATGGGCCCCGGATGGTGGGGTAGCAGATGCAGTGAGTGTCTGTATTGGATTTTGGGCACATTCTGTAATATCCCCATTGCTGGTAGGTGGAGGAAGTGCTGATTCTATTTCGTCGAAAGAATACTCATAATTGCCGTTTCCTTTACAAGAAGAAAACTCCCTTGTTCCCAAGTAAATTCTTTGGGAATTATTACAATTTTTGTCTGTATCAATATGCCCCCCATTGTTATAAATTATAGCATCTGAAGGCAAATGAAGGTCGGCATTTTGGACCCAAGTTAAAACACCATCGCTTTGTACGGCTATTAACATTATGTTGACGTAAAAATCCCCATTATTTGGTAGCGAAAGGGTGTCATCAGCACCGGATTCGTTTCCAATAATAAGCTTGTCTATAGTATAGGAAGTTATGTTCACATTTAGGGTTACAGTATTACCACTACCAATGGTTACCGTACCCACGTTACTATTTTGACCTGGATATGATGTGGCATTTACCCACGCAATACCATTATAAATTTGCCATGTGCTTGCACTACCCCAATTTCCTGTAGCCTTCGACCTATAATCTCCAGTAACCTGAGCAAATACAGGGATACTAAAAACTACAAACAAAACTATTAAAACCGTTTGTTTTAATTTCTGGCTCAAAAATTTGGATCCAAAAGACATCTATTACTCCCTATTACGACTGGCTAATAACTAAAATCAAAATTGAAGCCAAGTCTATATTTAACATTACCGAAACCATGGATTCCAGAGTCAAGTGGTGAAATTATTAAAAAATAAAAGTGCATGGAACAATATGTTGTGAAGTACCAACAAATTGTGGTAAGGAAGTCACTTAAGAGGATTTTCGGACCAAATGATCAGCAAACATTAATAAAGTCAATGGACTTATAATACTATTAATACTATCAACATGTATTAAACCTTGACAATTGTGCATAAAAAAGCAGCTGTTTTCACAGCTGCTCCAAATAATATTTAAAACCGTAAATTTATTCCAAGATCAGGAATTCGGACCTTCTGTTCAGTTGATGTTCAGCTTTGGAGCATCTTACACCATTGACACACCTATTCACTAAACGGGTCTCACCAAAGCCTTCACCCTGCAAACGTTCCTTAGCAATTCCTTTTGAAACCATATAAGCAACGGTAGATTCCGCTCTTTTTTGTGACAACCATAAATTATAGGCATCAACCCCTTGACTGTCCGTATGGGAAGTAACCTTAAGTTTTAAACTTGGATACTTTTCCATGGCAGCAATTACCTTTTGAATTTCAATTTCAGCATCCGGCCTAACATTATATCTATCAAAATCAAAGTATATGGTGCTAAGCTGTAATAATTTGGCCAGATCGTCGCCATAGCCCGCTGTTACGGTATCTCTTTCCAAATAGAAATCTACGATCAATGGCTTGCTATCGGATATATTTAGGTACTCTTCGGAAGGCACATATCCTTGCATGGTAGCCCTGACAAAATTACCTTTATTACAGTCTATTGTAATACTATAGTTGCCATTTGAATCCGTAATTGCCGATGCCAATTCCTCATTGTTTTCATCTATAACCTTTACCGTTGCCCCTACCAAGACTTCATTGGATATTTTATCCCTAACGGTACCTGTAATTGGTTTTATACAATCGAATTCCAATTTTTTAGTCTCTACAAAACTATAGATATCGTCCTCACCCACTCCATTCTCCCGGTTCGAAGCAAAATAGCCGTTTCTGGTCTCTTCATTTATAATGAAGGTAAAATCATCCAACTCGCTGTTTACGGGTTTTCCTACATTTAAAACGGTCCCTATATACTGACTGTTGGAAATTTTCGTAGCAAATATGTCCAAGCCACCTAAGCCAGGATGACCGTCGGAAGAAAAATATAGTACATTTTCACTGGTAACATAAGGGAAGGTTTCCCTAGCTTCCGTATTGATAATATTTCCCAAATTTACTGGAGTTCCATAAGTACCATCACTATTAATGGCTACTTTAAAAATATCCGACTCCCCATAGGTACCTGGCATATCGGAGGCAAAATATAATATTTTTTCGTCTGGACTAAGGGTAGGGTGTGCTATGGAATAGGATTCACTATTAAATGGAAGCTCCTCAATCTGGGACCATATTCCGTTTTCTTTAACTGCCTTGAAGATCTTTAGGCGTACAACTCCCTTCTCATCCTTTACTGTTTTGCCATCAAATAGATTATTTCTGGTAAAATAAAGGGTGTTACCATCCTTTGTAAAAACCGAAGTAGATTCGTGATATCTGGTATTTATATTGTCTCCAAATTTAACCACCTTGTTTTCAGAGATACTATCTGCATTTACCTTGTACAAATCCAAGAAATCTTTGGAATTCCAAGTATGTCTATATCGAGCCAAATTACCGGTATCCCTATCTGAGGAGAATATCAGCCCTTGCCCATAAAAGGAAGGGGCAAAATCCGAATACCTGGAATTGAAAGCAAATTTACCAATTTCATATCTCCCTGAATTTTTCTCAATTTCTGCCAAGTAGTCCCTTTCGGCCATATAAAGGTTGGCCCTAACATCTGCTGAAGTTATTTGGGAAAACTCTGCCATTACATCCTTGGACAAATCATATTCCCCCAACGATCTCAACGTCTGAGCATATCTAAAATAGTACTCCGGTCCAATTCCCTCCTTATATTCAGTTAGGAGTCTTTTGTAAATTTCGGATGCCTCTTTGTATTCAGCATTAAAATAATAAGAATTTCCTAGTTTCATTAACAGATCCGCTGACGTATATCCCTTGTCCAAGACACGTTTATAGATATCAATGGCCGGGCTAAAGGAATAGTCCCGGTATTTTTCATCTGCCTTATTTATCAACCTATCCTGGGCAATGAGCACATTACCTAGGACAGAAAATAATACTGTCAGCAAAAAAATTCTTTTTATCATTTTATTTTTTTTAAAAGAAACGCGGAGAAACCATTCTTCGGAACGATTTAACCAGTTCAAATCTTAAAAACACTTCAAAGGACCCGTCATTAAATTGTGTGCCTCCCAACTCCGTAGTTTCCCTATCATAAGCCAGACCAATCATGAACTGATCACTTAGCTGAAAGCCAAGCAGACCACTTACAGCAGCATCCCATCTATAGGCGGCTCCAAAGCTAAATTTGTCATTGAACAAGAAACTGGCCGATAAATCTATTTGTAAGGGTGCCCCGCCCACGACTTTGGTCAAAACTGCAGGCTTAAACTTAAAATTATTATTTAGGTCAAAGACATAACCAGTAATCAAATAAAAATTCATTCTCTCCTTGGAAAGAAACTGAACTGAATTGGCATCCCGTTGGGAATTATCAAAATATTCGGTTTCCACCATATTGGGGGCCGAAAGACCGGCATAAAACTTATCCGTATGATAATATACCCCTACCCCAAAATTTGGGGAAAACTTATTGTCGATGTTCTCGCCCTGTATATTTTCAGAATCAAAATTGTTCAATCCATTAAAATCCAGACTCAACATATTCCCCCCTACTTTTAATCCAAAGGATAATTTGGCATCCAAGGCAACATCAACGGTATAGGACAACACGGCATCGAACTGGGTTTCCTGAACCACACCATCCCCAATATTATCATTGATAATAGAAATACCGTAACCCAATCTACTATTCCTTATTGGCGAATGCAGATTTAAGGTCTGTGTTTTAGGCGCACCTTCCAAGCCAACCCACTGGGAGCGGTAGAGTGCCGCTGCACTCAATTGTCCCCTAGACCCAGCATAGGCCGGGTTTACACTCATAGTATTGTACATATACTGGGTATATTGCGCATCCTGCTGGGCGTACAGTCCTGCAAAAAGGGAAAACAACATTAAAACGGTAACGAGGAGACTCTTTTTATATATCATCTACAATAAAATATTTTATTTACTCACATAAATATAACCACTATCTGTAATATTCTGCTGTTTATTTTCATATTGGAAAATATAATAATAAACTCCTGCGGGCAAATAATTGTTTCCAGTTACAGTAGATCTTGCCTTGGATCTACCGTCAAATACATTATTTTGGTTGTTATACCCTTTACCTTCGTAAACGGAAACACCCCATCTATTGAATATTTTTAAGGTATTGTTATTGGCATTTCTAACTCCCCTAATAAATAGGAAGTCGTTTTTGCCATCAGAATTAGGGGTCACAAGTTGATTTACTTCAATTTTTTCATCCTCATCCCCTTCTTCAATAATAACTGTTACCGTGCCAGTATCACAATTCTCCGCATTGGCAGCTTCACATATCATGTAGTCGATAGTGTAAGTACCATCGGCAGTGCCGGGGGCCACACTTACACTTCCATCCTCATTGATCGTTAGAACAGCCGTTGGCGTAGAAGTGAGCACCACATCTGTAGCAGCTACCGGATCGCCATTAAGGGTATCGTTGTCCAGCACGTTGCTACCAAGGATCAGTCCAGTGTTATCCGTATCTGTTGTATATGCGTCGTCTACCGCAACAATTACATTGTCCATATCAGGGCCTACCTGAACGGTTACCGTACCAGTATCACAATTGTCCGTATTGGAAACTTCACAGATGGTATATTCTATGGTGTAGATGCCATCGGCAGTACCCGGGGCAATGCTAACGCTGCCATCCTCGTTTATGGTAAGTTCGTCCGTTGCTGTGGAAGTAAGAATTACATCCTCAGCGGCTACCAACTCGCCGTTGATGGTGTCGTTGCCAAGCACGTTGCTATCGGGTATAACACCACTAACTCCGGTTTCCACGCCATAGGTGTCATCCACGGCATCGATCACATTGTCCATATCAGGACCTACCTGAACGGTTACCGTACCCGTATCGCAATTGTCCGTATTGGTTACCTCACAGATGGTATATTCTATAGTGTAGGTGCCATCGGCAGTGCCGGGTGCCACGCTAACGCTGCCATCCTCGTTTATGGTAAGTTCGTCCGTTGCTGTGGAAGTAAGAATTACATCCTCAGCGGCTACCACCTCGCCGTTGATGGTATCGTTGCCAAGCACGTTGCTATCGGGTATAACACCACTAACTCCGGTTTCCACCCCATAAGTGTCGTCCACGGCAACAATTACATTGTCCATATCGGGACCTACCTGAACGGTTACCGTACCGGTATCACAATTGTCCGTATTGGAAACTTCACAGATGGTATATTCTATAGTGTAGATGCCATCGGCAGTGCCGGGGGCCACGCTAACGCTGCCATCCTCGTTTATGGTAAGTTCGTCCGTTGCTGTGGAAGTAAGAATTACATCCTCAGCGGCTACCACCTCGCCGTTGATGGTGTCGTTGCCAAGCACATTGCTATCGGGTATAACACCACTAACTCCGGTTTCCACGCCATAAGTGTCATCCACGGCATCGATCACATTATCCATATCGGGGCCTACCTGAACGGTTACCGTACCAGTATCGCAATTGTCCGTATTGGCCACCTCACAAATGGTATATTCCATAGTGTAGGTGCCATCGGCAGTGCCGGGGGCCACGCTAACGCTGCCATCCTCGTTTATGGTAAGCTCGTCCGTTGCTGTGGAAGTAAGAATTACGTCCTCAGCGGCTACCAACTCGCCGTTGATGGTGTCGTTGCCAAGCACATTGATATCGGGTATAACACCGCTAACTCCGGTTTCCACGCCATAAGTGTCGTCCACGGCATCGATCACATTATCCATATCGGGGCCTACCTGAACGGTTACCGTACCAGTATCGCAATTGTCCGTATTGGCCACCTCACAAATGGTATATTCCATAGTGTAGGTGCCATCGGCAGTGCCGGGGGCCACGCTAACGCTGCCATCCTCGTTTATGGTAAGTTCGTCCGTTGGTGTGGAAGTAAGAATTACGTCCTCAGCGGCTACCACCTCGCCGTTGATGGTGTCGTTGCCAAGCACATTGCTATCGGGTATAACACCACTAACTCCGGTTTCCACGCCATAAGTGTCGTCCACGGCATCGATCACATTATCCATATCGGGACCTACCTGAACGGTTACCGTACCCGTATCACAATTGTCCGTATTGGCCAACTCACAGATAGTATATTCTATAGTGTAGGTGCCATCGGCAGTGCCGGGGGCCACGCTAACGCTGCCATCCTCGTTTATGGTAAGTTCGTCCGTTGGCGTAGAGGTAAGCACTACGTCCTCAGCGGCTACCACCTCGCCGTTGATGGTGTCGTTGCCAAGCACATTGCTATCTGGAATAACACCACTAACTCCGGTTTCCACCCCATAGGTGTCGTCCACCGCATCGATCACGTTGTCCATATCGGGACCTACCTGAATGGTTACTGTGGCCGATGCACAAACATTAGGATCGGGAATAACGTTACATACTTGATAAACTATAGTTACAGTTGTATTGGATTCCGATTCAACAGGAGTATAGTTCAAGAAACCAGTTTCTTCATCAAAAAGAACAGTTCCTAAGGCGCTGCCACCAATCATGGATAAAGAGGTAATACCCAAATTGTCAGGGTGATTATTAGGCAAGTAATCATCATTTTCCAAAATATTGATCGCTACTTCTGTCAAGGCAGGGGTTGACCCGGAGTCATCCCTCGCAGTTGCAACAAGTGGATCAGGATCTGTTCCATTTGGATTTCCGTCATTGTCACAATCAAGAACCTCCCAATCTACACTAGGTGTTAGGGTTACACTTTCGGGAAGGTAATCACATGGATCTAAAGGATCTGTACCATCAGTTTTCTCGTCCTCATTGGTTACCCCATCCCCGTCGCAGTCAGTATCGTTCCATGTACTGGAAGGAGCTACAGTTTGGTGGGCCAAAACAAAATCGCAGGAATCCAAGGGATCAGTTCCATCAGTTTTCTCATCTTCATTGGTCACCCCATCCCCGTCACAATCAGCAATTAAATATGCGCCACTTTGCGGCAAGGTTATATGTTCAGGATTATAATCACAGGGATCCAAAGGATCCGTGCCATCGGTTTTCTCGTCCTCGTTAGTTACCCCATCACCGTCACAGTCCTCATCGTTCCATGTACTGGAAGGAGCTACAGTTTGGTGGGCCAAAACAAAATCGCAGGAATCCAAGGGATCAGTTCCATCAGTTTTCTCATCTTCATTTGTCACCCCATCCCCGTCACAATCAGCATCTAAATAAGCGCCACTTTGCGCCAAGGTAATGTGTTCAGGATTATAATCGCAGGGGTCCAAAGGATCTGTGCCATCGGTTTTCTCATCTTCATTGGTCACCCCATCCCCGTCGCAATCGGAATTTTTCCATTCCGTTGAAGGAGAACAGTTTTGATGCGCCAAAACAAAATCGCAGGGATCCAAAGGATCTGTGCCGTCTTCTTTTTCTTTTTCATTGGTCACCCCATCGCCGTCGCAATCGGCATTTTTCCATTCCGTTGAAGGAGAACAGTTTTGATGGGCCAAAACAAAATCACAGGGATCCAAAGGATCTGTGCCATCTTCTTTTTCTTTTCCATTAGTTACCCCATCCCCATCACAATCCGCATTTTTCCATTCCGTTGAAGGATCACAGTTTTGGTGAGCCAAAACAAAATCGCAGGGATCCAAAGGATCTGTGCCATCTTCCTTTTCTTTAATATTCGTTACACCGTCACCGTCACAATCTGCATTTTTCCATTCAGTTGTAGGAGCACAGTTCTGGTGGGCCAAAACAAAATCGCAGGAATCTAAGGGATCTGTACCATCGGACTTTTCTTTATTGTTCGTTACACCGTCTCCGTCACAATCTGCATTTTTCCAGGTGTTTGAAGGTGTACAATTCTGGTGCGCCAGAACAAAATCGCAGGAATCCAAGGGATCTGTACCATCGGCCTTTTCTTTATTATTGGTTACACCGTCACCGTCACAATCCGCATTTTTCCAGGCATTTGATGGAGTACAATTCTGGTGGGCCAAAACAAAATCGCAGGGATCATTAGGGTTCGTACCATCCTCATTTTCTTTATCATTGGTCACCCCATCCCCGTCAGTATCCATCGTAGTAGCAAATGATGAAACTTCAAAAACTGATGGAATAGGACTTATTTTATTTATCGCGTTAGAATTAAAGATTCCTGAAAAATCCTTTACATTACTGGATAAATCAAGATCACCAAAAGAGAAAAGATCCCAAAATTCGTTTGAAAGATTCTCCTTTACATTTGATGTCGCATTAACATAGTCTCCATTTTCTATGGATATCCCATTAATGGATTTAAAATTATAGGCAGGAGTATTCCCATAGGAGGACGAACTTCCAAAAACTAATATAACAGTGATAAGTGAAAAATAACGAGCCAATTTGCCGAAACATTTCACAAAAGTAAAATTCTCCATAAATGATAGTTTTATAACAACTCATCACCATGGCATAATAGGTAATATAGAAAAGTAAGAAGTTGGGGCCAACTCCAATATTACATGCAAGATATATCTAAAAAATCAATAGTCATAAGGTTTTCAAGCCATAAATCATATAAAATCTGCCAACAACCGTATTACTCGACAAAGTGTTAATTGTTTTATAAAACGACCTCAAAGATATTGCGTTTATGAGTTAAAAATAGATCGTAAAGCAATCATTCATTGTAAGTTTTTTCCTAGTTAAAAAGTAGACAAAAGACTAATTTAATCCCGAAATTGAACAATTATTATTTTCCAAAATGACTCTAGTTAGTCAGCTTTAAAAGCGGAATAAAGTTTGCTGAAATTCCGAAACTTCGTAAAAAGAATCCCAAAGAATTAATTGCCAACCTGAAAAAAATTAAGCTAAAAAAACGACCCTAAACCTACCCAATCATACACCCTAAACTCAAATGAACTAAAACCAAGTATGAATGAAATGCAGCGTTTAATCCAGAATATCTACCAATAATTATTTCTTTGCCTTATTTACCGGTATTTGCTGGTTGAAAAAAATTAATTTGACTTATTTTTGCCGAAATCAAATAATCAATGAGTTTTAGGGAACAAATTGAAAGAAGAAGGACTTTCGGTATAATATCACATCCCGATGCGGGGAAAACAACGCTCACGGAAAAATTACTACTTTTCGGGGGTGCCATTCAGGAAGCGGGAGCCGTGAAAAACAATAAGATAAAGAAGACGGCCACCAGTGACTTCATGGAAATTGAAAAACAAAGGGGTATTTCGGTAGCCACCTCTGTTCTTGCCTTTTTATACAAAGACAAAAAAATAAATATCCTGGATACCCCAGGTCACAAGGATTTTGCTGAAGATACCTTTAGAACCCTTACGGCCGTTGATAGCGTAATTGTTGTCATTGATGTTGCCAAAGGTGTGGAGGAGCAAACTGAAAAATTGGTAGAAGTTTGTAGAATGCGTAACATCCCAATGATCGTATTCATTAACAAATTGGACCGGGAAGGGAAGGATGCCTTCGATTTATTGGACGAAGTTGAACAAAAATTGGGCCTTTCAGTAACTCCTTTAAGTTTCCCCATTGGTATGGGGTATGATTTTAAAGGAATCTACAATATTTACGAAAAAAACATAAACCTTTTTAGCGGGGATAGTAAAAAGAATATTGAAGATACCATTGCTTTCGACGATATAAATAACCCTCAGCTTGAAAAAATCATCGGAACCAAAGCAGCCACGGAACTTAGGGACAATTTAGAATTGGTTAATGGGGTATACCCACCATTTGACAAGGAAAGTTACCTCAAGGGAACACAGCAACCCGTATTTTTTGGTTCCGCCCTTAACAATTTTGGGGTAAGGGAACTATTGGACTGTTTTATAGATATTGCTCCCTCGCCGCGGGCAAAAATGGCAGAAGAACGTCTGGTCCAAGCCAATGAAAAAGAATTAACGGGCTTTGTATTTAAGATACACGCCAATATGGATCCCAAGCACAGGGACCGGCTTGCATTCATAAAAATAGTTTCCGGTACTTTTGAAAGAAACAAACCCTATTTACACGTTCGCCAAAACAAAAATTTAAAATTCTCCAGTCCCAATGCATTTTTTGCCGAAAAAAAGGAAATTGTGGATATTTCCTATCCAGGGGATATTGTTGGACTGCATGATACCGGGAATTTCAAAATTGGGGACACTTTAACGGAGGGTGAAATTTTACATTATAAAGGCATACCCAGTTTTTCCCCGGAACATTTTAGATATATCAATAATGCCGATCCTATGAAAGCCAAGCAGCTTAACAAGGGAATTGATCAGTTGATGGATGAGGGTGTCGCCCAGTTATTCACTTTGGAAATGAATAATAGAAAGGTAATAGGAACCGTGGGCGCCCTACAATTTGAAGTGATACAATACCGTTTGGAGCATGAATATGGCGCCAAATGTACGTATGAGAATTTCCCGGTTTACAAAGCGTGCTGGGTAGACCCAAAAGATAAGAATAGTGAGGAATTTAAGGAGTTTAAACGAGTAAAACAGAAGTTTTTGGCCAAGGACAAGAGAAAACAACTCGTTTTTCTTGCGGACTCCCAGTTTTCATTGCAGATGACACAGCAAAAATATCCCAATGTAAAACTGCATTTTACTTCAGAATTCGACTAATAGCATTTGGATTCCCTTATAATTAAAAAACCTTCTGTAACTACAGAAGGTTTTTTGATTTTTAAGCCTCACCGGTTGGTCCAAAATTTAATGGAATTGGGGGCTGCTCATAATCTTTTATGGTTCCATGGGCCTTTTCAAAGCGACTAACATTATCGCCTAGGGCCTTTAAGAATTTCTTGGCATGCTGCGGGGTAAGCACAATTCTACTTTTTACCTTTGCCTTGGGAGCACCGGGCATCATACTAATAAAATCCACTACAAACTCCGAAACAGAATGATTGATTATAGCCAAATTGGAATATATTCCTTCAGCTGTTTTCTCATCCAATTCTATATTGATCTGTTTTTGGTTCTGGTCTTTATCACTCATTATATAAAATGATTATCTATTACTATTTAATTAAATGGTAAAGAACAATTAATTTGTCAATTGTCCAAAAAAAAACCTCGGTGAATAACACCGAGGTTCTAATTATTTAGAATTTCAATTCCTCTTTTCGGGCCATGATTTCATCGTATTCCTCTTTGGAGCCTACAATGATATTTTCATAATCCCTCATACCCGTACCTGCTGGTATTTTATGACCAACAATAACGTTTTCTTTCAATCCTTCCAGAGTATCTATCTTACCGCTAACAGCAGCTTCGTTAAGTACTTTGGTCGTTTCTTGGAAAGAAGCGGCCGAGATAAATGATTTCGTCTGCAAGGAAGCACGTGTAATTCCTTGTAGGATAGGTGTAGCAGTTGCTGCTACAGCATCCCTAGCCGTCACCAAATTCTTATCGTTACGTTTAAGAATAGAATTTTCATCCCTTAATTCACGGGCACTTACAATCTGACCTGGTTTTAAATTTTCGGAATCACCTGCATCTTCTACCACTTTCTGTCCAAAAATCTCGTCGTTCTCTTGGATGAAATCATCTTTGTGAACCAATTGATTTTCCAAGAAGATAGTATCTCCCGGATCTTCTATACGTACTTTACGCATCATTTGACGAACTACCACCTCAAAGTGCTTATCATTGATCTTCACCCCTTGTAAACGATATACTTCCTGAACTTCGTTCACCAAGTATTGTTGTACAGCTGAAGGTCCTTTGATTGCCAAAATGTCCTCTGGAGTGATTGATCCATCGGATAATGGCATCCCGGCACGTACATAATCATTTTCTTGAACAAGAATTTGATTAGACAGTTTCACCAAGTATTTCTTAACCTCACCCAGTTTGGATTCAATGATAATCTCACGGTTACCTCTCTTTATCTTACCAAAGGAAACAACACCATCTATCTCGGAAACAACCGCAGGGTTGGATGGGTTACGAGCTTCGAACAATTCGGTAACTCTTGGAAGACCACCGGTAATATCCCCAGCCTTAGCCGATTTACGCGGTATTTTTACCAAAATTTTACCTTCGTTGATCTTGTCACCATCATCAACCATAATATGCGATCCAACCGGAAGGTTATAAGAACGCAACACTTCATCCTTATTGTTCTTGATCAATAAGGTAGGTATCAATTTCTTGTTTCTGGATTCAGAAATTACTTTCTCTTGGAAACCAGTTTGTTCATCAATTTCTACCTGATAAGTTATACCTTGTTCTATATTCTCATAGGCGATCTGCCCAGGGAATTCTGAAACAATAACCCCGTTATATGGATCCCAAGAACAAATAACTTGACCTTTCTCGATTTTTTCACCATTCTTAATGAATAACTGTGAACCGTAAGGAATGTTATTGGTACTTAGCGTTATTCCAGATTTTGCATCTACAACCTTAATCTCTGATGTCCTAGAAATTACTATTTCAGATTTTTTACCTTCTCCATCTTGACTGGAAACTGTCCTTAAATCTTCAATTTCTGCAATACCAGCAAATCTGGCTTCCAATTTATTTTCTTCAGAGATGTTACCTGCAATACCTCCCACGTGGAAAGTACGCAATGTTAACTGTGTTCCTGGTTCACCAATAGACTGTGCAGCTACTACACCAACAGCCTCCCCTCTTTGTACCATTTTATTGGTAGACAGGTTTCTTCCATAACATTTACCACAGATACCCTTCTGGGCCTCACATGTCAATGCAGAACGTACCTCTACTTTTTCAACTGGGGATGCTTCTATCTTCTTAACATCCGATTCCATAATTTCCTGACCTGCCTTTAAAAGCAATTCTTCAGAAATAGGATCGTAAACGTCATGTAAAGAAACCCTTCCAAGGATACGCTCCCCTAATGTTTCAACAATCTCTTCATTTTTCTTAAGAGCCTCAACCTGAACCCCTCTAAGAGTCTCACAATCCTCAATATTAATAATTACATCTTGTGAAACATCCACCAAACGACGTGTTAGATAACCTGCATCCGCCGTTTTCAACGCCGTATCCGCAAGACCCTTACGTGCACCGTGGGTAGATATAAAGTATTCAAGGATGGATAGACCCTCTTTAAAGTTGGATAAAATGGGGTTTTCAATGATTTCCCCACCTCCTGCAGTAGATTTCTTTGGTTTCGCCATTAATCCACGCATACCGGTCAACTGGCGAATCTGCTCCTTGGAACCCCTTGCACCAGAATCCAACATCATATACACAGAGTTAAATCCTTGCTGATCCTCACGAATACGCTTCATTGCCAATTCTGTCAACATAGCATTGGTAGATGTCCAAACGTCAATTACCTGATTGTAACGTTCGTTATTGGTAATAAGACCCATGTTATAGTTGGCCATAATACCATCTACCTGTGTATTGGCATCGGCAATCATTTCATGCTTTTCTGGTGGAATAATAATATCCCCCAAACTAAAGGACAATCCACCTTTAAAGGCAAATTCATACCCCATAGTTTTGATCTTGTCCAAGAACTCGGCAGTGGTAGGAACATCGGTAACACTTAATATATTACCAATAATATCCCTAAGCGATTTCTTGTTCAATACCTCATTAATGTAACCCGCCTGCTCTGGAACTACCATGTTAAACAATACCCTACCAACTGTTGTTGGAATGATCTGATTAACCAATTCACCAGCTTCATTAAAATCCTTGGCACGTACTTTAATACCGGCGTTAAGATCTAATTTTCCCTCATTAAAGGCTATAACCACCTCTTCATAGGAATAGAATGTAAGACCCTCTCCTTTCACCTGTACTTCTGGAGTAGACTTTCTTTCTTTGGTCATATAATAAAGACCCAAGACCATATCCTGTGATGGTACGGTAATAGGCGAACCATTTGCAGGGTTCAAGATATTATGTGATGCCAACATTAGAAGTTGCGCCTCCAAAATAGCCTCAGGTCCCAAAGGCAAGTGAACTGCCATTTGATCCCCGTCAAAATCCGCATTAAATGCAGTACATACCAATGGGTGCAAACGTATAGCCTTACCTTCAATAAGCTTTGGCTGGAACGCCTGAATACCCAATCTGTGCAATGTAGGAGCACGGTTTAGCAATACCGGATGTCCTTTTAAAACATTTTCAAGTATATCCCAAACTACAGGCTCTTTCTTATCTATAATCTTCTTGGCAGATTTCACCGTTTTTACAATACCTCTTTCAATCAGCTTACGGATTACAAAAGGTTTGTATAATTCAGCGGCCATATCTTTTGGCAAACCACATTCAAACAACTGCATTTCAGGTCCAACGACGATTACCGAACGAGCCGAATAATCCACACGTTTACCCAAAAGGTTTTGACGGAAACGACCTTGCTTTCCTTTCAATGAATCCGAAAGTGATTTAAGTGGCCTATTGGATTCGGTTTTAACTGCAGATGCTTTACGTGTGTTATCAAATAAAGAATCCACTGCCTCTTGAAGCATACGTTTCTCATTTCTAAGAATTACCTCAGGGGCCTTAATTTCGACCAATCTCTTAAGACGGTTATTTCTTATAATAACCCTTCTGTAAAGATCGTTCAAATCCGAAGTTGCAAAACGACCACCATCCAATGGTACTAATGGACGCAATTCTGGCGGAATAACAGGAATTACCTTCATGATCATCCAATCCGGTCTGTTCTCCCTATTTTCTTGGGATTCCCTTAAAGCTTCAACTACCTGAAGCCTTTTCAAGGCCTCGGTCTTACGTTGTTTTGAAGTTTCCGTATTGGCCTTATGTCTCAATTCATAAGACAATTGGCTCAAGTCTATTCTTGCCAAAAGGTCAATAAGACATTCCGCACCCATTTTAGCGATAAACTTGTTTGGGTCGGTATCTTCCAAGTACTGATTCTCTTGTGGAATGGATTCCAATATATTCAAATACTCCTCTTCGCTCAAGAAATCCATTTTTTGGATTTCCTCACCGTCGGGTCCCTTGGCAATACCTGGCTGAATTACTACATAACGCTCGTAGTAAATGATCATATCCAATTTCTTGGAAGGCAAACCTAATAGGTAACCAATTTTATTGGGCAGAGAACGGAAATACCAGATATGGGCAACAGGAACCACCAAATTAATGTGTCCTACCCTATCTCTACGTACCTTTTTCTCTGTTACCTCTACCCCACAACGATCACAAACGATACCACGGTAACGGATTCTCTTATATTTACCACAAGCACATTCATAATCCTTTACAGGACCAAAAATACGCTCACAGAATAGACCGTCCCGCTCAGGCTTGTGCGTTCTATAGTTAATAGTTTCAGGTTTCAAAACCTCACCTCTTGACTCTGCCAAAATAGCTTCTGGAGATGCCAAACCGATTGAAATTTTATCGAACCTTTTAATGGTATTATTATCTTTTAGTCTAGCCATAACTATATTCTGATACTAATTTAATTCTTGTTATTAGGAATAGTGTTCAAAACCAATCCTTATTATTCTTCCAATCTAATATCCAAACCTAATCCCTTAAGTTCGTGCATTAATACGTTGAAAGATTCTGGCAAACCAGGTTCTGGCATGGTCTCTCCCTTCACGATAGACTCATACGTTTTAGCCCTACCTATAACATCATCCGACTTAACGGTCAATATTTCACGTAGAGTAGCAGAGGCACCATATGCTTCCAGTGCCCAAACTTCCATCTCTCCAAAACGCTGTCCACCAAATTGTGCTTTACCACCCAATGGTTGCTGCGTAATAAGTGAGTATGGTCCTATTGAACGAGCATGCATCTTGTCGTCTACCATATGTCCTAGTTTCAACATATAGATAACCCCAACTGTCGCTGGCTGATCAAAACGCTGACCTGTACCACCATCATAAAGATAGGTATGACCAAATCTTGGAATTCCAGCTTCATCGGTATAGGCATTGATTTCATCCAATGTAGCACCATCAAAAATTGGGGTCGCATATTTCTTCCCTAATTTTAATCCGGCCCATCCTAATACAGTTTCATATATCTGTCCAATGTTCATACGTGAAGGTACCCCTAATGGGTTCAATACGATATCCACTGGTGTCCCATCCTCCAGGAACGGCATGTCCTCATGACGTACAATTCTGGAAACAATACCTTTGTTTCCGTGACGACCCGCCATTTTATCACCAACCTTTAGTTTACGTTTTTTAGCAATATAAACTTTGGCCAATTTCATAATACCTGCAGGCAATTCATCTCCTACAGAAATCGTGAACTTGTCCCTTCTAAGGTTACCTTGAAGGTCGTTCAACTTAATCTTATAGTTATGTAAAAGGTCGGTTACCATGGTATTGCTTTCCTTATCCGTAGTCCAACTTCCACCAACCAAATGGGCAAAATCATCAACGGCATTCAACATTTTCATGGTATATTTCTTCCCTTTTGGCAACACTTCTTCCCCAAGGTCGTTCAATACCCCTTGAGAAGTTTTGCCGTTGACCAATGTAAATAGTTTTTCAACCAATACATCTTTCAACTGTTGGAACTTTACTTCGTATTCCAACTCCAATTTGGAAAGTTCTTCCTTGTCCTCGGAACGCTTACGCTTATCCTTAACAGATCTTGAGAACAATTTCTTGTCTATAACAACCCCTCTAAGAGATGGGGATGCCTTTAAGGAAGCATCTTTTACATCACCGGCCTTATCACCAAAAATGGCGCGCAATAATTTTTCTTCCGGAGTAGGATCGGACTCACCTTTAGGAGTGATCTTACCGATCAAAATATCCCCAGGCTTAACTTCCGCTCCAATACGGATCATTCCGTATTCATCCAAATCCTTGGTTGCTTCTTCAGAAACGTTAGGAATATCATTGGTCAACTCTTCAGCTCCCAATTTGGTATCCCTTACTTCCAAAGCGTACTCATCAACGTGGATAGACGTAAAGATATCCTCACGAACCACTTTTTCAGAAATTACGATAGCATCCTCAAAGTTGTAACCTTTCCATGGCATAAACGCCACTACCAAGTTTCTACCCAAGGCCAATTCGCCACTTTCCGTTGCATAACCTTCACAAAGGACCTGTCCTTTTTTAACCTTGTAACCCTTCTTAACAATTGGTTTAAGGTTAATACTTGTTCCTTGGTTGGTTTTTCTAAACTTCACCAATTCATAAGTTTTGGAATCCTCTTCGAAGCTTACCAATCTTTGCTCTTCGGTACGGTCGTACTTAATAGTGATTTTTTGGGAATCAACATATTCTATAACCCCATCTCCTTCTGCATTGATCAATACTCTTGAATCTGACGCTACTTGACGTTCCAAACCTGTACCTACGATAGGTGATTCAGGCTTCAATAATGGAACTGCCTGACGCATCATGTTAGATCCCATCAAAGCCCTGTTGGCATCATCATGCTCCAAAAACGGAATTAAAGATGCCGAAATAGACGCTATCTGGTTTGGCGCAACATCGGTATACTGAATTTCAGCAGGATCAACCACTGGAAAATCCCCTTCTTCCCTTGCAATTACCTTCTCTGCAGTGATGGTTCCTTTTTCATCCATAGGAATGTTTGCCTGGGCAATTTTCATTCCTTCCTCTTCTTCTGCACTTAGGTAAGTAAAGTCATTAATGTTTACTGTTCCGTTATCAACCTTACGATATGGTGTTTCCAAGAAGCCCATTGGGTTCACCTTGGCAAATACCGAAAGTGAGGATATCAATCCAATGTTTGGTCCTTCAGGAGTTTCAATAGGACAAAGTCTACCGTAGTGCGTATAGTGAACGTCACGTACCTCAAACCCTGCTCTTTCCCTTGAAAGTCCCCCTGGTCCTAATGCAGATAATCTTCTCTTGTGCGTAATTTCGGCCAATGGATTGGTTTGATCCATAAACTGTGATAACTGGTTGGTACCAAAGAAAGAGTTGATCACCGAAGACAAGGTCTTGGCATTGATCAAATCTATCGGGGTAAACACCTCATTATCACGTACGTTCATACGCTCGCGAATTGTTCTGGCCATACGTGCCAGACCAACACCAAATTGCTGTGATAACTGCTCACCAACAGTCCTTACCCTACGGTTGGAAAGGTGGTCAATATCATCGATCTCAGCTTTGGAGTTGATCAACTCGATCAAATATTTTATAATGGTAATGATATCTTCCTTGGTCAAGACCTGCTTGTCCATTCCAATATCCAATCCCAATTTTTTGTTCATTCTATAACGTCCAACCTCACCTAGGTTATAACGTTGATCGGAGAAGAACAATTTATCTATAATACCACGTGCTGTTTCCTCATCTGGCGGTTCAGCATTACGCAATTGACGATAAATATGTTCAACCGCTTCTTTTTCAGAGTTTGTTGGATCCTTTTGAAGGGTGTTATGGATAATGGCATAATCGCTTTGTGCATTATTCTCTTTATGCAAAAGAATAGTCTTCACATCAGCTTCCAATATCTCATTTATGTGATCTTTTTCTAAAATAGTATCACGGTCCAGGATAATCTCATTTCTCTCAATAGATACCACTTCGCCAGTATCCTCATCCACAAAATCCTCATGCCATGTATTCAATACTCTAGCCGCCAATTTACGACCCAATACTTTCTTTAATCCGGCATTGGAAACTTTAACCTCTTCAGAAAGGTCGAATATCTCCAAAATATCCTTATCCCTTTCAAAACCAATAGCTCTGAACAGGGTAGTAACCGGTAATTTTTTCTTTCTATCAATATAGGCGTACATAACACCATTGATATCCGTTGCAAATTCTATCCAGGAACCTTTAAACGGAATGACCCTGGCAGAATACAATTTAGTTCCGTTGGCATGGAAAGATTGACCAAAGAAAACTCCAGGAGAACGGTGTAATTGGGAAACCACAACACGTTCTGCGCCATTGATAACAAAGGTACCACTAGGCGTCATGTAAGGAATAGTCCCTAAGTACACATCTTGTACAATGGTCTCGAAATCCTCATGTTCGGGATCTGTACAATATAATTTTAATCTTGCTTTTAATGGAACACTATAAGTTAGTCCACGCTCTATACATTCTTGAATGGAATATCTCGGTGGATCAATGAAATAATCTAAAAATTCTAATACGAACTGGTTCCTTGTGTCTGTAATTGGAAAGTTTTCCATGAAGGTGTTGTACAACCCTTCATTGCCCCTTTCGTCAGATTTAGTTTCAAGTTGAAAAAAATCTTGAAATGATTTAATCTGAATGTCCAAGAAATCCGGATAATTCGGCGTGTTCTTAGCGGATGCGAAACTTATTCTTTCAGTCTGATTTGTGAACATCTATGGACAAAATTTTGATCGTGAATACTATAATTGGGTAGTGTACGCCTCTATACACGGTATGTATAAAAAGGCTTAGGTCTAGCCACAAAAAGCGGAAAGACCTAAACCAAAATATTAATGGTTGTTGTTGCTATTATTTAAGCTCAACTTCCGCTCCTGCTTCTTCCAAAGATTTTTTAATTCCTTCAGCTTCGTCTTTAGAAACACCTTCCTTAACGGCTTTTGGTGCGCTATCAACGATGTCTTTAGCATCTTTCAATCCTAAACCAGTTAATTCCTTAACCAATTTAACTACTGCCAATTTAGAAGCACCAGCTGCTTTCAATATAACATCAAATTCTGATTTTTCCTCAGCAGCCTCACCACCATCGGCAGCACCGCCACCAGCAGCAACAGCAACTGCAGCAGCTGCAGGCTCTATACCATATTCATCTTTTAATATATTAGCCAACTCATTTACTTCCTTTACTGTAAGGTTAACCAATTGTTCTGCGAAATCTTTTAAATCTGCCATTTTTCTATCGTTTAATAAAATTTTAAAATATAATTGTTTTTAGTGCGTACGTATTATCTTTCTGATAATGTCTTAAGGATTCCGGCAAGTTTTCCTCCGCCAGATTTAAGTCCAGAAATAACATTCTTGGCTGGGGATTGTAACAATCCGATAATTTCTCCAACCATTTCTTCTTTAGACTTAATGCTTTCTAAAGCATCCAATTGATCATCACCAACATAAATTGCTTCGGCAATATATGCTCCCTTCAACAAAGGCTTGTTGGACTTTTTTCTAAAAGTCTTGATCAGCTTTGCAGGTGCATTTCCGGTTTCCGAAAACATTAAAGAGGTATTCCCCTTCAATACTGATGGAAGTTCACCGAAATCCTTATCCGAAGCCTCCATTGCTTTTGCAAGCAAGGTGTTTTTAACTACAGCAAGTTTTATATCAGCCTTGTAACAAGCCCTTCTTAAAGCTGAAGTAGTTTCAGCATTTAATCCGGAAATATCGGCTAAATATATAGTGGAGCTATCCCCTAACTGCGCAGTTAAATCTTGTATAACATTTAATTTCTCTTCTCTTGTCATAATAAAAATTTTTAACTACCAGTTAAACTGCTTTTGGATCCAATGCAACACTAGGACTCATGGTACTGGACATATATATAGTTTTTACATATACTCCTTTGGCTGCAGTTGGCTTTAATTTTACCAATGTATCCAACAGTTCGTTGGCATTGTCCGCAATTTTATCAGCTGAGAAAGATACTTTCCCAATTGCAGCATGCACAATTCCTGTCTTATCCACTTTAAAATCGATCTTACCGGCTTTTACCTCGGCAACCGCCTTGGCAACATCCATAGTAACCGTACCTGTCTTTGGGTTCGGCATAAGACCTCTTGGTCCCAAGACCCTACCTAAAGGACCTAGCTTACCCATAACACTTGGCATTGTGATGATTACATCAACATCGGTCCAACCGTTTTTAATTTTATCCAAATACTCGTCCAGTCCTACGAAATCAGCTCCGGCTTCTTTAGCCTCTGCTTCTTTGTCCGGTGTTACCAAAGCCAAAACCTTAACATCTTTACCGGTACCATGGGGAAGTGTAACAACACCACGAACCATTTGATTGGCTTTTCTTGGATCAACGCCCAAACGTACAGCCAATTCAACAGATGCATCGAATTTTGTATTGGTTATTTCTTTTACTAAAGCAGATGCCTCTTCAACAGAATAGAGTTTGTTCTTATCTATTTTGCTGTGGGCTTCCTTTTGCTTCTTTGTTAATTTTGCCATTCTAAATTGCTTTTAAGATTTTAAAAAGGTCTGTTGCCTGCAACTTTTAAACCCATAGATCTTGCTGTACCTGCAACCATACTCATTGCCGATTCTACCGTAAAGGCATTAAGATCTACCATTTTGTCTTCAGCGATCAACTTGATCTGGTCCCAAGATACACTTGCAACCTTGTTTCTGTTAGGCTCGCCAGATCCTTTTTTAATCTTAGCCGCTTCCATTAATTGAACTGCCGCCGGCGGTGTCTTTACAACAAAGTCGAACGACTTGTCTTTATAAACCGTGATCGCAACTGGCAATACTTTGCCTGGCTTGTCCTGTGTACGCGCATTAAATTGCTTACAGAACTCCATAATGTTGACCCCGGCAGCACCTAAAGCGGGTCCAACCGGTGGCGACGGATTCGCTGCACCTCCCCTAACTTGTAGTTTAACTACTTTACTTACTTCTTTTGCCATTGTTTAAAATTAAATTTAAAGAGTGTTAATTTGGAAGCAACACTTCTTTTATCTATGTAACAGTTCTTATTAAACTTTTTCTACTTGCATATAACTGAGTTCCAATGGAGTTTTTCTTCCAAAAATCTTCACCATAACTTCCAGCTTACGCTTTTCTTCGTTAATTTTTTCAACGGTTCCGTTAAAACCATTGAATGGCCCATCAATAACCTTTACGGTCTCACCAAATACAAAAGGTATGGCAACACTATCGGTCTTAACAGCCAATTCATCCACTTTCCCAAGCATTCTATTGACTTCGGACTTTCTCAAAGGAACGGGATCCCCGCCTTTGGTCTCCCCCAAAAACCCAATAACATTGGTAATAGAACGGATAATATGAATCATTTCACCCCCAAGGTTAGCCTTGATCATAATATATCCAGGAAAATAAACACGTTCCTTATTAATCTTTTTTCCGTTCCTTATTTGCACCACTTTTTCAGTAGGAACAAGAACTTCCTCCAAATAGTCTTCAAAACCAAGCCTAGCAACTTCCGCCTCTATATAGCCCTTAATTTTGTTTTCCTGACCACTTACAGCCCTTACAACATACCATTTCTTATCCAATACTTCTGACATACGGTGCTTCTTAATTGATTATGTTATTGAAATACAGTTGTATCAATTTACTAAACAAACTATCAACACCCCAAGTCGCAAGCGCAAAAATTATAGAAAACACCGCTACGATTACCATCAAGTTGGAAGACTCCGCCCTTGTAGGTAAAGTAACGTTATTCCTAAGTTCGTCTATAGATTCTCTTATATATGTAATCATGCTGCGAAAAATTTATTTTCTTAACTATAAAACAAGGCCTTAAAAAAATACTGACGACATCATCCCAATCAGAAAAGAACCCATTGTATTTTGCACGGGCGGAGAGGCTCGAACTCCCGACACCTGGTTTTGGAGACCAGTGCTCTACCAACTGAGCTACACCCGTTTATATTTACATTGAAAGGTATCCCGCTTTAGCAAGACACCCTCAATGTAAACAATACTATATTAAAATATTAATCTAATATCTTGGTAACCTGACCTGCACCAACTGTTCTACCACCTTCACGGATAGCAAAACGCAAACCTTCGCTAAGTGCAATTGGAGACAATAAGTCAACAATAATAGTAAGGTTATCCCCAGGCATAACCATCTCAACTCCACTAGGAAGATTGATAGTACCGGTAACATCTGTAGTTCTTACATAGAACTGAGGACGATAGTTATTGTGGAATGGAGTGTGACGTCCACCTTCTTCTTTCTTAAGGATATAAACCTCAGCTTCAAATTTAGCGTGTGGCTTAACAGAACCTGGCTTACAGATTACCATCCCTCTTTTTATTTGAGATTTTTCAATACCTCTCAAAAGGATACCAACGTTATCTCCAGCTTCACCTCTATCCAATATCTTACGGAACATCTCAACCCCAGTAATAGTAGAGTTCAATTTCTCAGCTCCCATACCGATGATCTCAACAGGATCTCCTGTATTTGCAACTCCTGTTTCAATACGACCAGTAGCAACAGTTCCACGACCTGTAATAGTAAATACATCTTCAACAGGCATCAAGAAAGGCTTATCAACATCCCTAGTTGGCAATTCGATCCAGCTATCAACAGCTTCCATCAATTCCATTACAGTATCAACCCATTTTTGCTCACCGTTAAGTGCTCCTAAGGCAGATCCAGAAATAACAGGACCATTGTCACCATCATACTCGTAGAAAGAAAGCAATTCCCTTACTTCCATTTCAACCAACTCCAAAAGCTCCTCATCATCAACCATATCCACTTTGTTCAAGAAAACAACGATTCTTGGAATACCAACCTGACGACCTAATAGGATGTGCTCGCGAGTTTGTGGCATAGGACCATCAGTAGCAGCAACAACCAATATAGCACCGTCCATCTGAGCAGCACCAGTAACCATGTTCTTTACGTAATCCGCGTGACCTGGACAATCCACGTGAGCATAGTGACGGTTCGCGGTAGAGTATTCTACGTGTGAAGTATTAATAGTAATACCTCTTTCCTTTTCTTCTGGAGCGTTGTCGATAGAATCGAAACTTCTCATTTCAGAAAGTCCTGCGTTTGCCAATACTGTAGTAATCGCAGCAGTCAATGTAGTTTTACCGTGATCCACGTGTCCAATAGTACCTATATTTAAATGCGGTTTGGAACGATCAAATGTTGCCTTTGCCATGTTTGTTAATTTTAATTCTTAGTTTATATTAGTGTACAAATAATGCCTTAATTGAGCCAATGATGAGATTTGAACTCATGACCTCTTCCTTACCAAGGAAACGCTCTACCCCTGAGCTACACCGGCATCTTTAATTTTAACCATTGGGCCAGGCCCAATCTAAAACTATAACCCTATACCCAAAGTTTAAGAGCGTTGACGAAGTTTACCCTCGGCGTCGCTCAGGACAGGATAATTAAATCTTGTCCATTTAATTTTAATTGCGCAAAGCCCCATCAAAGGAGCTTTTGCTTTTAAAATTTAGAGCGGGAGACCGGGTTCGAACCGGCGACATTCAGCTTGGAAGGCTGACGCTCTACCAACTGAGCTACTCCCGCTTTTATAATTTTTAGGCAAACCTAAAAATTAATTTCATCATTTCAAAAAAAACTTTCTGTATTTTCATACAAAGACCTTTTAAGGCCTTTTGTGGGGAGAGCAGGATTCGAACCTGCGAAGACGTAGTCAGCAGATTTACAGTCTGCCCTCGTTGGCCGCTTGAGTATCTCCCCAAACCATATTTTAAAGAACCTAAGAAAATATAAATTTTCTTTTTTTTTGAGCCGATAGAGGGACTTCCCTCTACTACGCTCGGGATAAACTTCTCGTCCCGATCGCTTTTTAACCCTGTTTCAATATTTCAAACAAAAATAACACTATTTCTGTTTTCTTTTTGAGCCGATAGAGGGACTCGAACCCACGACCTGCTGATTACAAATCAGCTGCTCTAGCCAGCTGAGCTACATCGGCTTTTGTTACTTTTTTCCTCAAAAAAAAGTCCGCTATTTCTAACGGACTGCAAATGTAGATATTTATTTAT
Source organism: Arenibacter palladensis (assembly GCF_900129275.1). GTDB lineage: Bacteria > Bacteroidota > Bacteroidia > Flavobacteriales > Flavobacteriaceae > Arenibacter > Arenibacter palladensis. Next base: position 38,039 of record NZ_FQUX01000006.1, read on the forward strand.
TTAATCAAAACATTTTTTAATAATTTTTTTATGCATTTAATCTTATTTTTTCTTTTCGCTTAACCAACTTCCTTTCCAAAGAACTACATGCCGTGTCCACAGCCTCTTCAAAGGACTTGCATTGTTTTTTTACCACAAACTTATCTTTAGGAACCAACACCTTGATTTCCACAATTTTATTCTCCTTGGCACTTGTGTTTTCAACCTTAAGATACACATCAGAACTAATTACCTTGTCATAAAACAGTTCCATTTTATTCAATCTTGCCTGAATAAAGTCAATAAGCTTTCCGTCTGCAGTGAAATTCACCGATTGTGCATTTACTTTCATAGAATGAAGTTTTAAAAGAGTTAAACAATATAAAGATAAAGACTGTACTACTTCTTACTTCTAGGATGAGCCGAGAAATGTACCTTCTTTAATTCCGCAATACTATTATGGGTATAAACCTGTGTTGACGCCAAACTGGAATGCCCTAATAATTCCTTTACGGAATTTAAATCCGCACCCTTATTTAGCAAATGTGTAGCAAAGGTATGTCGTAAAATATGCGGACTCTTTTTCACCTTGGCCGACACTAAACTAAAATACTTATTTATAATTCTATAAACAAGCGTTTCATACATTTTATTGCCTTTGCCAGAAAGAAAAACATAGGCTCCATCCTCTATTGCTTTCAACCTGCTACGTTCCAGATTATATTCCAAGAACAATTCCTTGGTAGCTTCCAAAAGAGGAATGATCCGTTCCTTATTTCGCTTCCCCAATACTTTTATTGTCCCGGCCTGATAATCCACATCCTTAACCCTAAGACCTATCAGTTCTGCGCGCCTAATTCCGGTGGTATAAAGCAATTCGATTATCAACTTGTCACGCTTACCTTCAAAATTATCCTCGAAGGGAATTTGGGAAATAACATTTTCCATCTCAATTTCGGAAAAGGGAATCTCGATTTTCTTTGAAGTTTTAAGCGCTTTATGTTTTGCCAAGGGATTGATGGTCAAAATTCCAACTCTCAAGAGAAACTTATAATATGCCTTTAAGGATGCAATTTTACGATTTACTGACCTGTTGGATACACCTGATTCTACCAAGATAACTATCCAACTCCTAATAAGGTTGTAGGATACTTGGTTAATCTCCTCTAGTTGAAACTGCTGCCTACAATAATTTTTAAATTCCACTAAATCATTCCGGTAAGCTGTTATGGTATGCGGAGAATAGTTCTTCTCCAGTGATAAATAGGAAATAAATGATTCTATGGACATATACCAAAGTTACAAAAGATAAACCCTGCTAAGTGTAGGATACAAAAAAAAAGTCCCACATTAAGTGGAACTTTTTAGACTATTATAAATTCAAGTAGATCTAGATTTCTTCTTTATCCCTTAGACCTTGAATATATTGAGCTTTCTGAATCTTCGCTCTGTTCTCTACAGATGGCTTAGTAAACTGCTGACGTTTTCTCAACTGTCGCATTGTACCTGTCTTGTCGAACTTACGCTTGAAACGCTTTAAAGCTCTATCGATGTTTTCTCCTTCTTTTATTGGTATTATTAACATGGGCAATAACCTCCTCTCTTTTGTGATTAAGGCTGCAAATATATACCTTAAAAATGAATTACAAATAATTATTTTAAAATTTTTCTGGCAATGACCACTTTTTGTATCTCGGTAGTGCCTTCCCCAATAGTACACAACTTGGAATCCCTATAGAATTTCTCTACTGGGAAATCCTTGGTAAATCCGTATCCACCGTGTATCTGCACTGCCTCATTAGCTACTTTTACACATACTTCAGAAGCATACATTTTGGCCATAGCTCCCAATTTGGTAACATTTCGCCCTTCATTTTTCAAGAAAGCCGCTTTGTGCAAAAGCAATTCCGAAGCTTCAATTTCAGTAGCCATGTCCGCAAGTTTAAAGGAAATACCTTGAAATTGGCTAATCGGCTTTCCAAACTGCACCCGCTCCTTGGAATATTTCAGGGCTGCTTCGTAAGCGCCTTTGGATATTCCCAAGGACAAGGCTCCAATGGATATTCTTCCACCGTCCAAAATCTTCATGGATTGCACAAATCCTTCGCCTATACCCCCCAATCTATTGGAATCTGGGATCTTGCAATTATCAAATACCAATTCAGCGGTTTCACTAGCCCTCATTCCAAGCTTGTTTTCTTTCTTTCCACTGCTAAAGCCGGGTGTTCCCTTTTCCACTACAAAGGCGGTCATGCCATGGCTATCCCCTTTCTCCCCAGTTCTTACCACAACCACCGCAATATCTCCACTCTTACCGTGGGTAATAAAATTCTTGGCTCCGTTCAAAATCCAGGAGTCGCCTTCCTTGACCGCAGTAGTACTCATACCGGCGGCATCGGAACCGGTATTATGCTCCGTAAGTCCCCAGGCCCCAATCCATTCGGCAGTAGCCAATTTTGGAATCCATTTTTTCTTTTGAGCCTCATTGCCAAAACTAAGAATATGATTGGTACACAAGGAATTATGCGCTGCTACCGATAATCCTATGGAAGGATCCACTTTGGAAATTTCCTCAATGATAGCAACATATTCATGATAACCCAAGCCGGAACCACCCAGTTCTACAGGTACTAAAACCCCCATAAAACCCATTTCCCCAGCTTTCTTAAAAACCTCAACAGGAAATGTTTGGGCCTCATCCCACTCCATTACATAAGGCCTAATATATTGTTCAGCAAACTCCCTGGCAGAGGCAGCCACCATTTGTTGAGTTTCAGAGTAATCAAAACTCATTGTAGAAGGGGTATCGATAACCATTATTAGCAATTTTTTTATAATTGCAAATATAACTTAATTATATCTAATCTTTCCGAAGGGAAATCTTCGATTTCTATTAATTCATCAAATGTAGTAATGCCCCCGTTCGCTTCCCTAAAAGCCACAATACGCGCTGCCACTTCATATTTTATGTAAACAAGTTTTGAGATATCCCTTGGTGTAGCTTGGTTAATATTGATTTTTGATATAGCCGGACTATGCAATATCCTGTAGTCCTTAAGAACTTTTGCAACCACCTCGGGCTCTAGGCCATAAACATGTCCTAATTGCTCCTCAACCAAAAAACCTCCCAAGTGGTCCCTAAATTTCACAATGCGCTGGGACAACTTTTCCCCAATTCCATTCACGGACCTTAATTCTTCTGCGGTAGCACTATTAAGGTCCTTGACCTTTCCAAGTTTAATGGCATTGATAACCGGCACGGATTCCGATTTCATTGAAGAGCTGGCCCCAGCACCAACCAACGACTCCCTACTTCCTTTTTGAGTCCATTCGGGAAACTTAAAATAGGGCTGCAAACTTTCCAATAGGGAATCGGATATCAATGTTACCTTCTGAAATTCCTCCCCGGAATTCACAAACTGGTTTTTAGCCCTAAATGCATGTAAACGGTCTATTTCCTCTGTAGACAGACCCAAAACGTAACCTTTGTAATCTGTTATAAAATTGGGATTAAATGGATACAAAGTGATGGAATCCTTCTTTTGGTTGCGACTTCTAAGTTCATCGATTTTCGCTTGGTATTCCCCATCCTCCAAAAAGGAATTGGTCTTTTCCGTCACAGGGTATGATTTAACGACGAAATATACTATCTGGAAAATAACTATAAGAAGCAACAAAAAGAAAATCCCACTTCGCTCCTGTTTATTGAACTTAAAGTGGGATTTAAACGATTTTCTGTTCACGAGTCAAACTTAATATCTTAAAAGCACTTTTAATTTTCACAGAATATGATCCAAAGACCATTACTACTTACTGCTACCAAGGCATCGCTATAAAAGCGGCTAAATTCAAAATATCAACCTCTCCCAATACCGGGCTAGTTATAAACTAAATATAGTAAAATATGACCGTATTACTTTACTGTATTAAAAAGAAAATCCCACCTCACTCCTGTTTACGGAATTTAAGATGGGATTAATACTTATTATTCTAAGCCTTTAATTATGCCTTTCCCTTTTTTTTGTAAAGCATATTTGCCTTGAGTTTTACCAAATAGTCATCAAGATCTCTTTTCACCTCACCGGACATTAGATATAGTCCGATGATGTTTGGAAAGGACATGGCCAAAATCATCATGTCCGAAAAATCCAATACCGCTCCTAAACTTACAGATGCACCTACCACCACAAAAACTAGAAACAACATCTTATATACAAACTCTACTTTTTTACTTTTTCCAAAAAGATAGGTCCAAGCCCTCATTCCATAATAGGACCAGGAAATCATGGTTGAAAAAGCAAATAAAAATACCGCTAAGGCCAGTACATATGGAAACCATGAAAGTACACTTCCAAAGGCATCCGATGTTAATTGGGCACCTGCCATTCCCTCTACTTCATGCATTCCAGTAAATATTAAAACCAAGGCGGTTAAAGTACAAACCACGACCGTATCTATAAACGGCTCCATGAGCGCCACAAAACCTTCTGAGGGCGGATGGTTTGTCTTCGCCGTACTATGCGCAATTGCAGCTGAACCAACCCCGGCCTCGTTGGAGAACGCGGCCCTCTGAAAACCAACGATCAAAACGCCTATAACACCCCCTTTGAGTGCACTTGGGCTAAAAGCCCCATCCACTATGGCCGCAAATGCAGGGCCAATATTTTCTATATTGATGATGATTACCGTTAAGGCGGCCAAAATATAAATAGAAGCCATAATTGGAACTACCCTTCCGGTTACATTGGCAATACTATTAATTCCACCAATTATGACCACCCCTACAAGAATTGCCGTAATTACCCCAAACCAAAACCCATTGCCCTGTAATGCCGGGAATTGTCCCGAAAGTTGTTCAAAAGATTGATTGGCCTGAAACATATTTCCACCTCCAAAGGAAGCCCCCACAGCCAATACGGCAAACAGACCGGCAAGCGCCTTACCTAAACCTTTTAGATTCCTTTTCTCCAGACCATAGCGCAAATAGTTCATTGGACCTCCAAAAACACGGCCATCAGGAAGTATATTACGGTATTTAACCCCTAATGTACACTCCACAAATTTGGAAGACATTCCCAATAGACCGCAGACAATCATCCAAAAAGTTGCACCTGCACCACCTAGGGAAACGGCCACCCCTACCCCAGCAATATTACCAAGTCCCACCGTACCGGAAACTGCAGTCGCCAAGGCTTGAAAATGTGTCACTTGTCCTGGGGCATCCGGATCGTCATATTTACCTTTGGCCAAATCAATTGAATGTCTAAATCCCCTAAAATTGATAAAGCCCATTCTCAACGTAAAGAAAATAGCTCCTATTACCAACCAAATTACGATAAACGGAATAGCCTTTTGTTGTGGATCACCATTAGGATGGGTTATAATGACAGGCTCATCATACTTCACCTCTGCCAAAAAATGAGCTCCTTGCTCAATTACGTGTTCCGTATTCTCTGAATTGTATATCACCTCTCCTTCCTTGGCCAAATATTTTAATTGACCGCTGACGGGTGTAGTTATTGTTTCGGTAGTACCATTACTTTTAGAGATAATTGCAATATCGTCCCCTTTTTTTACTTTTTGACCTTCGGGCTTCAACCATTCCTTTAGAATAAACTTATCCTTAGTTTCGGGTGACCAACCTGGAATCCCAATACGTTTCACATCCGCATATACAACGGGATCATAAATACCAATGGCAGCAAAAGGATCCCAAAAAAGTACGGACCCCAATGCACTAACGGCAGGTGTCATAACTCCATTAAAAAATTCAGTAATTGCCTCGGTAGGTACTTTGTAGACCTTGGTAACCTGTAACCCCTTGGCATCGGTAATTGTTACGGTATAAGGAAGGCCTTCTATAAGATTTGTGGCTTGATTGGCTGATAGCGGAGTGTTTTGATTACTCCATTTATACTGATAAGGTGGGGTACCACCGTCAACCTCTAATTTTACTACGCCATCATTGATGTTGTTCGAAGGATTGTATATGGACTCCTTTACAATAAGTTCTTGGGAAAATAATACAAACGAAAACAGTAAAAAAATGGAAGATATATATTTCTTCATAAGTAGCTTGAAAAGTTAATTTTGTTGGTTTAGCTTCAAATATCCCGGCAATATCCTAAAAATAATGCTTGGAATCAAATATAATTGTTTCTAAGCTCAATCTATATGGAACATTTCATTTAATTTTTTTATTTGTTCCGGTCTCCCCAATACTATAACCTTACCCTGCGGTTGCAATTTTAAATCGGCCTCTGGGTTAATAATATAATTGCCATTGGGCTCAATATATCCAATTATAGTACAGCCTGTCTTTCTTCTCAAATCTAGATCGCGCAACGAATGGTTGTCTATCTTGGTCATAAAACTTTCTATGGTGACCTCTTCCAAATTGGTAGTATTTTCCCCATCCGTTGAAAGCTTGTCCATAAAGGTTATAAGATCCGGTATTACCACTAAGGACGCCATATGATCCCCTCCTATCTTATCTGGCATAATAACCTTGTCCGCCCCCGCTAACCTTAACTTCTTTTGGGAAGTGATTTGGGAAGCCCTACTGATGATAAATAGGTTTTTGTTCAATTGCCTTGCGGAGAGTACTACAAATAGGTTGGCAGCATCATCTGGCATGGCGGTAATCAGGTATTGGGCCCTGTCTATTCCAGCTTCTATCAAAGTATCATCTTCATTGGCGTCCCCTTCAACAAAAAGGATCTCATCTTCAAATTTCTCTATGACTTCCTTATTTTTTTCAATAACCACAAATGACCGGTTATAAGCCTTTAATCTTTCCGCAGCCTGATTTCCATTTCTGCCAAAACCGCAAATAATTACATGATTGCTCAAACTATTGATTTTGTTTTTCACCTTTTTTTTCTTTAGAAGTTGAAGCGCATTTCGACTTAGGATATATTCGGTTATTACCGAAATTGCGAACGCAAATATAAATACACTTGTAACAATTAATAGGACTGTAAATATTTTTGCTTCGGCATCCAACGGACGTACCTCGGAAAAACCAACGGTGGTAACCGTAATAATGGTCATATAAAAGGCGTCTATCCAGGTATAGTCCGATAGGAACCTATATCCGAGTACTCCGAACAACAAGACCATGACCAATAAAGCCAACGCCAAATACATTCGGGAGCGAAAAAGTCTTATCATACTTAAAGATCAAAAACAGAGGTTCTTTTGGTGTAAAGCAAATCCTTTATCCTTAGCCAAAAAGCCATAAACAAATAAAGGGCAAACCCAAAGCCCAAGGTAACGAAGGTAAGATATATAAAGGATGTACGAACTACTCTGGTACGTATGCCCAAACGCTCCGCTATTCGCCTACAAACCTCAAATCCTCTTTTCTGAAAATAATATAGTACCGTATAGAAAATGTTCATGCCTTAAAATTAGGGTTTTCTATTCAATAATTGATGGCCCACAGCACATTGTAAACATTTATTTTTTGTACAGTATTCGTTGTACAGCTGTATTACGGCCTGACTTTCCTTGGCTGAGGGAAATTGTAATTTAAGCGACTTAAACTTAGAAATAACTGTATTGCTTTCTGATGTTATGCCCGAAATAATATCAATGATCTCGTCCGGCACATCTCTTCCCATATGCTTTGCATAACTCAATTTTATAGGAAGAATGGTATTGACAATCAAGAGATCCACAAATTTCTTGGTAAGTTTCTTGACATTTCCCTTGGTGACTTTTCCGAAAGTATAATGATTGTCCCAATATTCGCTGGCAGAAACTTTAAAAACCAAATAAATTTCCTCAACACTTTTGGCATTGATAACCAAACTAAACAAGTTTTGGTGCAGCACATACAAATTGGCCAACTGGGAAAGTCTGATTGTAGGGAAATTGGACGGGCGCAGTTTAAAAAACTCGGGTTTTTGATGCGGTGCGTCCAAAAAATGGAACTTGGCTTTTAGAAAAGCAAATTCCTTTTTTAAACTATCATAATATTTATCCCCTACAATATCATCATCCAAGAATCGGGCAAAGCCGTAGAACAAACTTTCCATTTGAAGTATATTGTCCTGTATTTTGCGCACTACCTGGAAAGGAAGCTGATTGGCTATTTCAAAAAAGGGCTCACCATTAATTTTGAGTCCAAAATTTTTAAAAAGCAATACAAAAAATACGCGCTCCCAATCGTTATTGGAGGACTTTAAAAGCTGCGCCACCAATTCCGTTTTCCTTTCCAAACGTTCAAAATAGAGAACTTCCAACCAATTCTGTAAAACAAAGTCAGAAGTATCACCAATCCCATTTTCGCAATTAATAAATAGTTGCTCTTTGTGAAAAAATAATTTTTGATACTCTTTAAGGAGACCGGATGAGATATAATCCTTAAGTACCAATGTGGGAATAACTGTATTATCACTCCTGAATACGTCACAATCGTCCTCCCAAACTACATGAAGTATTACGTTTTGATAATTGGGGTCTGTTTCATGATTGTGGGCATACCAATCAGAAGATTTAATATGCATCTCCACCGTGCCTGCCCACAACTGTTCATCTATTTGAATCTTGGCATTAAAAAAATCTGGCCCGGACAAAAGATTATGGGATCCCACGTCCAATATTTGAATGGCTTCATTATTGGAGCCTTTTAAATTCCCCAATTGAAGTTTTTTATACTTCCAAATAAAGTGCAAAAGATCTTCCCGCATAATCCAATGTAAAGAAAAAACCAATACTCCACAAGGTTACATATAAAGTATGATACTTTATGCCAAGAAGTCCGTTAGACCTTAATTATAAGGTCTGCCCTCAAATATGTTATTCCGCTACTTCGCCTTCCCAGTTCATAAACCCGCCTACTAAATTGTAAGCGTTTTCAAAGCCCAACTTGTTCATAATGGCACACGCCTGGCCACTGCGTTGTCCGGACCTACAATAGACGTAATAGTTTTTACTTTTGTCCAACTTTTCCAGTTCGGCAACAAACTCTTGCCCTAAATAAATATCTATATTGGTTGCATTTGGTATATAACCTTCCTCAACCTCTTCCGGAGTCCTAACATCCAACAAGAAGGCATTCTCGTCGTTTTCAAATTGTTCACTCCACTCCTCTTGTGATAAATCTGCCATTTGTGTTATTCTTTAATTCCCAAAAATAATGCATTTAAAAAAAATCATCCAATATTTAAAGCATAAATATATAAGGAAGCCCTTTACCACAATAAAGTATCCCCATGTTACCCATAGAAACGGGTACAGCAGTATTTAACAAATTTTTATCACTAACAATGTTGGGGAACTTAATTTAATCCATACATTTGTATATACAATTGTTGTAACGACATGAATGTAGAAAAAATTATAAAAACCGATAAGCAAATTCCTATAACAAGTAGGACCATTATCCATTTAAGTCTTGTTGAAACCAAGATTAACGAGATGATGACCGCGGCACTTAAACCCCATGGCGTATCATTACAGCAGTTTAATGTCTTAAGAATCCTAAGAGGGCAAAAAGGCAAACCCGCCAATCTTTCCACCTTAAACGAAAGAATGGTGACCAAGATGAGCAATACCACTAGATTGGTAGACAAGTTGATACTAAAGGGATATGTAGAACGAATGGTATGCCCCAGTAACCGCAGAAAAGTAGAAATAAATATAACCTCTAATGGTGAAAGCGCATTATCCCTAATGGATTTGGCCATGAAAGAAACCGAGGAAAAATTGTTGGAAAACTTTTCGACGGATGATCTAAGGTCCTTAAATGATTTACTGGATAAATTTTAAAACAATAAAAACTAGTTCAAATAATTAATATATTCAAAACATGAATTCATACATAGACAATTTAAATTGGCGTTATGCCACAAAAAAATTCGACACTTCCAAAAAAGTTTCCCAAGATGATTTAGATAATTTGTTGGAAGCCACCTCCTTAAGCGCTTCCTCCTACGGATTGCAACCATATGAAATATTGGTTGTAGAAGATGCTGCATTGAGAGCTAAATTACAACCAGCAGCTTGGGGACAATCCCAAATAACAGAAGCCTCCCACTTAATTGTATTGGCCAACCAGTCCACTTTTGGGGAAGAATTGGTAGATAATTATTTAGACAATGTAAGTGAAACACGTGGTATACCGTCCAATGATCTTCAAGGGTACTCAGACTTTATGAAGTCAAAATTAATGCCACTATCCGAATCGGCCAAGGCCACTTGGACAGCAAGACAAACCTATATAGCACTGGGAAATTTATTGTCGGCCGCTGCCGATTTAAAAATAGATACCTGCCCTATGGAAGGTTTTGATAGTGCCCAATTCAACGAAATACTTGGACTCTCCGAAAAAGGCCTCAACGCGGCCGTTATTGTAGCCATTGGCTATAGGTCCACGGAAGACAAAACACAACATTATAAAAAAGTGCGAAAAACTAAAGAAAGTCTAATTACTTATATATAAACAGGAACATTAACAAACATTATCTTAAAATTGAAATTATGAAAAAAAGTGCATTAAGTTTAGTATTGGCAGTATTTACAGGTGTAACAACCATGGCATCCACTCCTGTGGACAACGAAGTAAAGCAAGTGAAAACAACGGAAAGTACGGTTACTTGGAAAGGATACAAAGTTACTGGATCCCATCACGGTACAATTGCCCTTAAAGCAGGCTCCCTAATTTTTGACGGGGATAAATTAACCGGTGGAGAATTTGTGGTTGATATGCCTACCTTGGTTTCCAACGACTTGGAAGGTGAATCCAAAGGCAAATTGGAAAGACACTTAAAATCAGATGACTTTTTCGGAGTTGAGGCACATCCTACTTCCAAATTGGTCTTTAGCAGCGTAAAAGCTACAGGTAAAAACTCTTATGAGGTAACTGGAGATCTTACCGTAAAGGGAAAAACCAACCCTGTAACTTTTGACATCTCTATCTATGGAAACAAAGCTACCGCTACCATGAAAGTAGACCGATCTTTGTATGACGTTAGATTTGGATCAGGTAGTTTCTTCGATAATTTAGGGGATAAAACTATATATGACGAATTTGATCTAGTGGTGGATCTGGTATTCTAAAAATACCCAAATAACACTGTTTAAAACCTCACAATTGTGGGGTTTTTTATTTTTTACGTAACACAGGTTTGTAAATTTGAAATTCCTTCTTATATTTGGCCTGCAATGAAGAACATGGTATCAAATACTTGGTGGTGGAGCAACTTACGAAAAACATCGTGAGCAAAGCATCATTGTAGTATAACTATATAAAAGGCTTGTCATCACGACAAGCCTTTTTTTCGTTTATCATAGAAATCAAAGAACCCATTGGCATAGAGTAGCAATTAAAAGAATTAACATGAAATACCAGTTAGTATCACATCACAAAAAAATACTTGCGGACACCATTACCCCTGTAAGTGTTTATTTAAAAATTAGAGATCGTTTCCCCAACAGTATTCTACTGGAAAGTAGTGACTATCACGCCAATGACAATAGTTTTTCCTATATATGCTGCAACCCCATTGCTTCCATAAAAGTAGAAAACGAGACGGTCACCCAACAATTCCCTGACGGTTCCATTGAGAAAACCAGCATTGATTCACAAACGGATATCCCTAGTATTTTACATGATTTTAGTCAAAAATTTGAATCCCAGAACAACAATTTCAAATTTATAAACAATGGCCTGTTCGGATATATGGCCTATGACGCAGTGCGGTATTTTGAAGACATAAACATTTCCAAAAAAGAGAACAGTATCTCCATTCCGGACATCTATTATGCCGTTTATCAAAATATAGTAGCCATAAACCATTTTAAAAACGAAGCCTATATTTTTGCGCACTGCTATGAGTCCGAAAATAATATTGGGGAAATAGAACAAATTCTCAACGCCAAAAATTTTGCCTCCTATAATTTCTCCAAAGAAGGTAATCCGGCATCCAATCTAAAGGACGAGGATTATAAAGAGCACGTAGAATTGGCTAAGAAGCATTGCAATAGAGGTGATGTTTTTCAATTGGTATTATCCAGAAGATTCTCCCAAGAATTTAAGGGCGACGAATTCAACGTATACAGAGCACTGAGATCTATAAACCCATCTCCTTATTTGTTTTATTTTGATTATGGTGATTTCAAAATCTTTGGAAGTTCTCCCGAGGCCCAATTAATTGTTAAAGATGGCAAGGCCGAAATTCACCCTATTGCCGGAACCTTCAAAAGAACAGGGAATGATGAACAGGATGCGGAATTGGCCAAAAAATTAAAAATAGATGACAAGGAGAACAGCGAACACGTTATGTTGGTCGATCTTGCAAGAAACGACTTAAGTCGCAACGGCACCATGGTTAAAGTGGAAAACTATAGGGAAGTTCAATTCTTCTCACATGTTATACATTTGGTATCCAAAGTTACCGGTCTAAAGAAAAAAGACATCCCAACCATGAAAGTTGTTGCCGATACCTTTCCTGCAGGCACTTTAAGCGGGGCCCCAAAACACATGGCCATGCAACTTATTGAGAAATACGAAAAAACCAGCAGGGGCTATTACGGTGGGGCCATAGGGTTTATGGATTTCAATGGAAACTTTAACCATGCCATCATGATCCGAACCTTTTTAAGTAAGAATCACCATTTGCATTATCAGGCCGGAGCCGGTTTGGTGGCCGCTTCAAATCCCGAAAATGAACTACAGGAGACCTATAACAAATTGGGAGCCCTGACCAAAGCCTTGGAAATAGCGGAAACTATATAATAACATCAATTAATTTTCCATGTCCTTTCTTATCGGGACATATGAATAGATCAATATAAATGTTCAATAGAGAACATCAAATTATGAAAGATAATACAGATAATAAATCAAACACCAAATCCGCGGGCAAAGGAGAAGGAAAGTCCATATTGGTAATAGACAACTACGATAGTTTTACCTACAACCTTGTCCATTATTTAGAGGATTTGGATTGCGCCGTAACCGTAAAAAGAAATGACCAAATAAGCTTGGAAGAGATCGAGGCTTTTGACAAGATCGTTCTTTCCCCAGGCCCGGGCATCCCAGATGAAGCAGGTCTTCTAAAAGAAATTATAGCCATGTATGCGCCTTCGAAAAGTATTTTTGGAGTATGCCTGGGTCAGCAGGCCATTGCCGAGGTATTCGGAGGGTCATTGGTCAATATAGACCAGGTCTACCACGGAATAGCAACCAAAATAAATATTGTTAAAGACGATATTCTATTTAATGGATTGCCAAAAGAAATTGAGGTGGGCCGTTATCACTCATGGGTAGTTGATCCCCTTCTTCCAGAAGTATTGGAAGCCACCTCCTTTGATGAGAATGGACAAGTAATGTCCTTGCGCCACAAAACATTTGACGTTAGTGCGGTACAGTTTCATCCAGAATCGGTATTGACACCACATGGTAAGAAAATATTGGAGAACTGGGTAGCCTCCCCTAACCGCTCATAAGGTGTAGAACCAATTAAGAGCTTTTAGACAAAAAATAATTATAACCAAAAAAAACCCTTACATTTTAAAAGGGTTGGAGAGAGACTTATGAAAGATATTTTAAACAAACTGATCAATCACGATGTACTTCCAAAAGAGGATGCAAAACAGGTTTTGGTCAATATTGCCAAAGGAGATTACAACACAAGTCAGATTGCCGCCTTTTTAACGGTATATATGATGCGTAGTGTTACCATAGAAGAATTGGAAGGCTTTAGGGACGCTTTGTTGGAGCTTTGTTTGGCAGTGGACCTATCACAATACAACCCCATAGATTTATGCGGTACGGGTGGTGACGGCAAGGACACTTTTAACATCTCTACTTTGGCCAGTTTTGTTACTGCAGGGGCCGATGTTAAGGTAACCAAACACGGCAACTATGGCGTATCCTCAAAGTGTGGCAGCAGTAATGTTATGGAATTCTTGGGGATTAAATTCAGTAATGAGGCCGGATTTCTTGAAAAATGTATAGATGAGGCAGGTATTTGTGTGCTACATGCCCCGTTATTTCACCCAGCCATGAAAAATGTAGCCCCCATACGTAGAGAATTGGGGGTAAAAACTTTCTTTAATATGTTGGGACCCATGGTGAACCCAGCCTTCCCAAAAAACCAAATGGTCGGGGTATTTAATTTGGAATTGGCAAGAATGTACGGTTATCTATACCAAAAGACCGATAAGAATTTTACAGTATTGCATGCCTTGGATGGTTATGACGAAATTTCATTGACCGGAAATACCAAAACCATTACCAACAAATCCGAGGGGATGTTAAAACCATCAGATTTTGGTGTTGAAGCCATTTCCGCCTCAGATATAGTTGGGGGAGATAGTATTGAAGAATCAGCTCAAGTTTTTCTTAATGTCTTACAGGGAAAAGGTACTACGCCACAAAATAATGTGGTCTGTGCCAATGCGGGTATTGCCATTGCAACTGTCAAAGGGATTAGTCCAATAGAAGGCTTTGAGGAAGCCAAGGAATCTCTTTTGAGCGGAAGAGGACTTACTACACTAAAAAAATTACAGGCCTTGAGTCAATAATAATCGGCTTTACCCAAGCCAACTTTATAGTATCATGAATATACTGGATAAAATAGTTTTGGATAAAAGAAAGGAAGTGGATTTAAAAAAATTCATTATCCCGGTTTCCCAGTTGGAAGCTTCCGTAATATTTCAAAGACCTACCGTTTCCTTGGCCAATGCCCTTAGAAATAGTAATAGTGGGATAATTGCGGAACACAAAAGGAGGTCTCCGTCCAAGTCGGTCATAAATCAAAAAAACAGTGTCGCCGATGTAGCGGTTGGCTATGAAAAAGCCGGAGCCTGTGGCATGTCTGTTTTAACGGATGGGAAATATTTTGGTGGATCATTGGACGACCTATTACTGGCCAGGGCATCTGTGCAAATGCCATTGCTCCGCAAGGAATTCATCATTGACGAATACCAATTGTTGGAGGCCAAGGCCCATGGCGCAGATGTAATATTGTTGATTGCAGCCATATTGACCAGAGCTGAAATTAAGACCTTATCCGAATTGGCTAAACAATTGCACTTGGATGTATTGTTGGAGGTCCATGACGAAGAGGAATTACATAAATCCATAATGCCCAGTTTGGACATGTTGGGAGTGAACAATAGGAATTTGAAGACTTTTGAAGTAAGCTTGGATACCAGTAAAACATTATCCAAATTAATTCCAGACGATTTTGTGAAGGTTTCCGAGAGTGGTATTAGTTCTACGGAGGCCATACAAGAGTTAAAACCATATGGCTATAAAGGATTCCTTATTGGGGAGAATTTTATGAAAACCGATAATCCTGGACTAAGCGCCCTTCAATTTATTAAATCGATAAAACAATAGCCATGAAACTGAAAGTGTGTGGAATGAAATTGAATACCTTGGAGGTAGCCACCCTTGATCCAGATTATCTTGGTTTTATATTCTGGGAACCCTCCAAAAGGTATTTTGAAGGAACTATTCCCAAATTACCCGCCTCCATAAAAAAAGTAGGTGTATTTGTAGATGCTCCCCTTGAAGAAATTTTGAAGAAAGTAGACACTTATGATTTACAGGCCGTACAGTTACATGGAAAGGAAAGTCCGGAATTCTGTATCGACCTAAAAAAAATAAATATAGACCGTTCTAAGGCCTTAGAGGAATCCAACTTAGAAATCATCAAAGTTTTCTCTATTAAAGATGATTTTGATTTTAGTATTTTGACTCCCTATGAAAATGTATGTGACTATTTTCTTTTTGATACCAAGGGCAAATTACCTGGGGGCAACGGATTCACCTTCAGTTGGGAAGTGTTGAAAAGTTACCCCTCTACCAAACCCTATTTTCTAAGTGGAGGCATTGGATTGGAGGAGATTGAAAAAATTAGGGAATTTCAACAAAGACCGGAATCAAAATATTGCCACGCCATTGATATCAATAGTAAATTTGAATCCGAACCAGGATTAAAGGATGTTAAAAAATTGAAGGAATTTAAAGAAGTATTAAGCATTGAATAAGGGGAATCCCGTACTAATACTTAATACTCAGTACTGAATACTATACAATAAAACCATGAATTACAACGTAGACGAAAAGGGATATTACGGAGAATTTGGAGGAGCTTTTATTCCTGAAATGCTCTATCCCAATGTTGAAAACCTTAGACAGCAGTATCTAAAAATAATGGCCGAACCATCCTTTAAAAAGGAATTTGATCAATTATTGAAGGATTATGTAGGTAGACCTTCACCCTTATATTTTGCAAAACGTTTATCCGAAAAGTATAACACCAAGGTATATTTAAAGCGTGAAGATTTAAATCATACCGGTGCACATAAGGTCAACAATACCATTGGTCAGATCTTAATGGCCAAGCGCCTCGGCAAGTCCAGGATCATTGCCGAAACGGGCGCCGGTCAACATGGCGTTGCAACTGCCACGGTTTGTGCCCTTATGGGAATGGAGTGTATTGTGTACATGGGAGAGATAGATATCGCTAGACAGGCTCCCAATGTTGCCCGTATGAAAATGCTCGGAGCAAAGGTAAGGCCGGCTAAGTCCGGAAGCAGAACCCTAAAGGATGCTACCAATGAGGCCATTAGGGACTGGATCAACAATCCTGTGGATACCCATTATATTATTGGGTCGGCTATTGGCCCTCACCCATACCCTGATATGGTAACCCGATTTCAGTCCATTATTTCCGAAGAAATAAAATGGCAATTGAAAGAAAAGGAAGGTAGGGAAAATCCAGATTACGTAGTGGCTTGCATAGGTGGTGGCAGTAATGCGGCTGGCACCTTTTATCATTTTCTACATGAAAAGGAAGTTGGCATAATAGCTGTGGAAGCGGCAGGACTTGGTGTAGATAGCGGTGAAAGTGCTGCAACCTCCGTCTTGGGTAAAATGGGAATTATCCATGGATGTAAAACCTTATTGATGCAAACTACCGATGGACAGATCACTGAACCGTACTCTATTTCCGCAGGACTTGATTATCCTGGGGTTGGTCCAATGCATGCCCATCTATACAAAACGGGCAGGGCCGAATTTATTGCTGTCACGGACGATGAAGCTATGCAGGCCGGGATGGTATTATCCAAATTAGAAGGGATTATTCCTGCCATTGAGTCCTCCCATGCTTTCGCCATTCTGGAAACCAGAAAATTCCAGCCGGAGGATGTCGTAGTCTTTAATCTCTCAGGACGTGGTGATAAGGATTTGGACACCTATATAAAATATTTTAAGCTGTAAGCTATATGTACATTGCCACCTTAATGGGAATGCAAAAAATAATTTTAGAATGAACAGAATACATCAAAAATTACAAGAGGATAAAAAGATATTGTCCATTTATTTTACAGCGGGCTACCCTTCCTTAAACGATACGGTAAAAATTATTCAAGATCTTGAAAAAAATGGTGTGGATATGATTGAGATAGGATTGCCGTTCAGCGATCCTTTGGCCGATGGCCCTACCATACAGGCCAGTTCTACCCAAGCCTTGAAGAATGGAATGACCACCTCGCTATTATTCCAGC
Source organism: Arenibacter palladensis (assembly GCF_900129275.1). Classification (GTDB taxonomy): domain Bacteria; phylum Bacteroidota; class Bacteroidia; order Flavobacteriales; family Flavobacteriaceae; genus Arenibacter; species Arenibacter palladensis. The sequence continues at coordinate 55,553 of NZ_FQUX01000006.1, forward strand.
AGTTAAAAGATATTCGCGAATCGGTTTCCATACCCTTGATCCTTATGGGATATTTCAATCCTGTTCTACAATATGGCGTAGAGGAATTTTGTAAAAAATGTCAGGAAATAGGAATAGACGGACTTATTTTACCCGATCTGCCATTGGATGTATACCAAGAAGATTATGAAACAATCTTTAAAAAATATGGCCTTGTAAACGTTTTCTTGATAACCCCACAAACCAGCGACGCCCGTATCCGTCAAATCGATGCGGCCTCAGACGGATTTATCTATATGGTAAGTTCCGCAAGCGTTACCGGCTCCCAAGATGGTTTTGGAAATAATCAAGAAACCTACTTTGAGCGGATTGCGGATATGAAATTGAAGAACCCACAGGTGGTCGGTTTTGGCATCAACAATTCAGAAACCTTTCTGCAAGCCACCAAACAAGCAAAGGGAGCCATTATTGGATCGGCCTTTATTAAATTTCTAACACAACATGGTGTTGACAAAATTGGAGATTTCGTGAAGGGAATTCGAAAATAAACTACAGCGATGGACATTATAAATAATAGGAAAATAGTTCTGCTTTTGTGCCTTACCCTTGGTCTGGCGCCTTATTTTCCGGAACCCCATATCCTTGGTAAGGTAAAATGGATATTGGGCGGAGCTGCCGGAATGAAACCCATGGACTGGTTTGATGTGGTTCTACATGGATTTCCGCTTGTTTTGCTAATTAGGCTATTGGTCATAAAAGTCCTTAAAAAGTAAGTTTCTACCGCGTTTTGGATTCCTGCGCAGGCAGGAATCCAATGGTCCAAAATTATTTTTGGACCTCTATTTTATTTAACCATAAAGCAGATTGTTAATCCAGATTTAACATCTACCTTTAATACTATATACAAATAATTATCCGCTCTTTGAATACCTTAAAAAAGTAATTGCCCCCTGAATAAGATGAATATCCAAATTGTCATTAATATAAATGTCATGAGAAAAATTCGCTTACTTCTTGCATTACTACTTGTCAGTTCTATTTTAATAGGACAGACCAAAGAATTCTCCAAAGATTATTTTTTACAAAAAAGCAAAAAACAAAAGACCACAGCTTGGATATTGTTAGGAGGGGGAACGGCAATGGCTGTTGGAGGATTCGCTAAATTTGATTCCAGCTGGGAAAGTGAATCCGCCAGTACCACCGACATAGCTGGCATTATCGGCACGGTCGGATTTTTGACCGGTTTAGCCAGTATTCCCTATTTTATCAGTGCCGGCAAAAACAAAAAGACAGCCATGTCCATTACATTTAATTATAAACCAATTTGTTTATCCAGTGATAACTTGGCCGCAACACAATCTTATCCAACGATGTCCCTGAAAATTAAACTATGAGCCTTAACATTCCCTAACAAAGGTTTAATAGGGCTTTAACGGCATTTTAGAGATAGTTTTATTAAGTTGGAGTTGAACCTTAAAACTTAAACAGAATGGGAATTATTAATGATAAGAGAAAGTTTAAAAGAAAAGTGGAACAATCCAATCCTACTAACCCTACCGGGAATACCAATGTTGATACCAATAACTTTGACATTGAAAAGGATACCATAAAGGATCAGCAGAACAAGCATTAATAGCTGCTAAGTAATTCCACAAGTTGAACATATAATGGAATTATTCTAAAAAAAATCTTTATACTGTAAAACCCTGAAATCGATCGTATTGAATTCAGGGTTTTCGTCTTTCATTTTTTTATATAATTTCAAGCTTCCTACTGCCCTGTTGGCCGCCCCTGAAGGTGCCGTTAAGGATACTGTTTTAATTACCCTCTTCTTGTTGACTTTTAGTTTTAACGGGGGTTTGGACGAAATGTCCAATTTGGCAGATGGTAGAACGAACTGATGAATACGGGGTACCTCATTGGAAACCGATTCCAGGCTAATTGCTTGTTCCTTCAGATATTTTCTAAAAAAATACTCTGGACCATTTTTACTATTTCCGCCCGTAAACAATAAGGTATCCACTTTGGGATACTGTTCAATATATCCCAACATATCCCTCAATACAATATTTTCCATCCCCAAATCCGAAGCATCTACCTTGGAACGTTGCGCACTTTGCACTATATCGCATATTCCTATTTTTCGCTCCTTAAGAAAATCCATGCGTTGCCTAATGGCTTTTTCTGTAGTTTCAAAATCTAAATCGAGTCCAAAAATTCGATCTAAAATCGGCCACAATTGGCCATCCCGGCTACCGTAACAAAAATTAACGTCCCCCTCCTTTAAATCACCTGTAGTAAATCTTGGCGGTGGCAAGGTTCCTACTATCAACTTGGTGACATCCTTGAATAAAAAGGGTTCATATGGATGTGTATGCAAGAACATGTTGGACAATTTAATTAAGTTAAAGGGCTTAGCGACTACAAAGGTAAAAGGATAAAACAAAAAGTTGCAGGGATAAGCCCAAGTATCGGCAAATTCCCTGCAACTACAATATTTATTACACTTAGTTTATTATTTTAATACTAGCACCAGATCCTCGGAATTGACAAGGGAACCTCCGTTTAATTGTACTATATCTACAACACCCTCTTCCGTTGCGGTTACCGTTGTTTCCATTTTCATGGCTTCAATAACAAATAAGGGCTGGTTCTTTTTCACTTCTTGGTTCTTTTTTACCAAAACACTGGACAACAATCCCTGCAATGGGGCACCTATCTGCTTAGGATTGGAAGCATCCGCCTTAACATTTTCAACCTTGTCCACCTTAACGGATTTATCCTTTATAATTACGTTTCGTAATTGTCCGTTTACCTTAAAGTATATGCTAACATTTCCAGCTTCATCGGGTTCCCCCTTAAGCATAAGTGAAACCAGAATATTTTTTCCCCTATCCAACTCTACAATGATCTCTTCCCCAATTTCCATCCCATAAAAGAAATTCTTGGTTGGGATATTCATAACATTGCCATATTTTACGTGGTGGTTATAGGCGTCCGTGAAAACCTTTGGATATAATTTATAGGAAAGGAAATCTGTTATAAGCAACTCACGCCCCATTCCCGAACTGAATTTTCTTTTGAAGGCATTGAATTCCTTATCAAAATCTATAGGTTCCAAATGTGCATTGGGCCTATCCGTAAATGGTTTTTCATCCTTCAGAACAATTTTCTGTAGTTTAGCGGGGAAGCCACCAACCGGTTGACCCAATTCCCCTTTAAAGAAGCCTATTACAGATTGGGGAAAGGAAATGCTATCACCCCTTTCCAAAACATCCTCTGCCGTAAGTCCGTTACTGATCATATATTGAGCCATATCCCCTACCACTTTGGAACTAGGAGTTACTTTTACAATATCGCCGAACAGTTTATTTACTTCACCGTACATCTTGGTGACCTCAGGAAATTTATCCTCCAATCCCAAAGCTATTGCCTGCCCTTTTAAGTTGGAATACTGTCCGCCCGGTATTTCATGACTGTATACCTCCCCTGTACCCGACTTTAATCCGGACTCAAAAGTATAATAGTAATTACGGACGGTTTCCCAGTAATTGGAATACTCGGCCAATTTATCGGTATTCATAATATTCTGGCGCTCGTTAAAACGCAACATCTCCACCACCGAATTGAAATTAGGCTGGGAAGTAAGCCCGGACAATCCGCCCAAGGCAACATCAACTACATCCACTCCGGCCTCTATAGCCTTTAGGTACATGGCCGATTGGGTAGAGGAGGTATCGTGGGTATGTAGATGTATAGGGATATTAATTTCCGATTTTAAGGCGGAAATCAATTCATAAGCGGCATAGGGTTTTAATAAACCTGCCATATCCTTAACTCCCAAAATATGTGCGCCCGCGTTTTCTATGTCCTTGGCCAATTGCACATAATATTTTAAGTCGTACTTTGTTTTGGAAGGATCCAAAATGTCCCCTGTATAACAAATGGAGCCTTCGGCCAGACCCCCAGTTTTGGTACGTACATATTCAATACATGGAGCTAGGGATTTCATCCAGTTGAGCGAATCAAATATTCGAAATACATCCACTCCGGACTTATAGGATTCCTCTACAAACCGCTCTATTAAATTATCTGGGTAAGCAGTATACCCCACACCATTGGATCCCCTTATCAACATCTGCAATAATACGTTGGGCATAGCCTTACGCAATAGTTCCAAACGCTCCCAAGGGTTTTCCTGTAAAAATCTAAGGCAGACATCAAAGGTGGCGCCTCCCCAGACCTCCATACTAAAAATTTCAGGGTGGTTCTTGGCATAACCCTCGGCCACTTTCAACATATCCACTGTTCGCATACGCGTGGCCAACAAACTTTGATGGGCATCGCGCATGGTAGTATCTGTAAAATGGACCTTTTTTTCATTCTTTAGCCATTGTGAAAATTGTTCCGGACCCAATTCCGTTAAAAGATCCTTTGTACCCTTTGGATAACCTTCGAACTTAGCAAAAGAAGGAACTTTTGGTTTGGAAAAAATATGATCCTTATCCAATTTCTTCACATCGGGATTCCCGTTAACAATAACTTCCCCCAGAAACTCTACCAATTTATTGGCACGGTTTCTTGGCTCCACGAACTTGAAGAGTTCTGGTTCATTCTTAATAAAATTCACGGTAACCTTGCCTTCCCTAAAAGTAGGATGCTTTAGGATGTTGTCCAAAAATGCCATATTGGTCTTAACACCACGGATACGGAATTCCGCCAATGCCCTGCGCATTTTCCTGCAGGATCCGTCCAAAGTTCTGCTGATAGCAGACACCTTGACCAACATGGAATCGAAAAATGGCGATATGGCCACCCCCTGATAAATACTACCGGCGTCTAGCCTAATACCCAATCCGGAGGCACTCCTATAAGTAGTAACTACCCCATAATCGGGCTTAAAATCGTTTCCTGGATCCTCGGTGGTTATCCTACATTGCAGGGCATAGCCAGTAACTATCACGGAGGCTTGATCCTGAATCTTAATCTGTTTATCGGACAGTTTATACCCTCCTGCTATAAACAGTTGAGCCTTGACCAGATCAATATTCGTGATCATTTCGGTCACGGTATGCTCTACCTGGATCCTGGGGTTAACTTCTATGAAATATATACTTCCGTCATCATCTACCAAAAATTCTACCGTTCCAATATTGTTATAGTCTACGGCCTTGCAAATATCTATGGCGTACTTGTATAGGTTATCCTTGGTTTCCTGTGGAAGACCAATGGAGGGAGCAAACTCTATAACCTTCTGGTAACGTCGTTGCACGGAACAATCACGTTCATATAAGTGCACTATATTGCCATGGGTATCCGCAACGATCTGAATTTCTATATGTTTGGGGTTTTCCACAAATTTTTCAAGGAAAACTGTATCATCACCAAATGCGTTCAGGGATTCCCTCTTTGCCTCAGGAAACCCTTTTTTGAGTTCATCCTCCGTACGGATCACCCTCATTCCACGCCCGCCACCACCTGAAGCAGCTTTAAGCATTAAAGGATAACCAATATCCTTAGCTTCGGAAAGGGCAACATCTATATCGGTCAAGTCCTTATCACTACTTCTTATAATAGGTATATTATTGGCTACAGCAACGTCCTTTGCAGTAATCTTATCCCCTAAAGCCTTTAGTACCGATACCTTTGGACCTACGAAGATAATGCCGTTGTCGTCACATTTTTGTGCAAATTTGGCATTCTCGGATAGGAAACCATATCCAGGGTGTATGGCGTCCACATTATTGTCCTTAGCAACCTTGATAAGGGCATCCATATCCAAATAAGGCTTTAAGGGTTCATTGTCCTCCCCTATCTGATAACTTTCATCAGCCTTATAACGATGCAGGGAATAGCGGTCTTCATAGGTATATACTCCTACCGTCTTAATTCCTATTTCTACACATGCCCTAAATATTCGAATGGCAATCTCACCCCTATTTGCTACTAATACCTTTTTTATTTTCAACCTATTACGTTTTTAGAATTACTCAATTTAACATAATTTCACAATTCTACAAACTTAGCATATTAGGGCTAGGAAGCCAATATGTTAAAAGTATATCTTTTAAGAAATTTGTTACAAATCCAAATTATATGCCAAAAGTGTTTCTATATGAAACTTGCCATTAAGATATTAATACTTTAATTTTAAAGAAGATAAAATACAGACAAAATGGGAAAAGGAGATAAAAAATCGAAAAGAGGCAAAATTATTAATGGCACCTATGGAACAAGGCGCAAAAGAAAAATTAAAAAAAGACCCACTGTAGAAGAAAAAATAAATCCCGGTAAGAAAAAATAAGGGCAATGTCTATAAGAGCTTAGTCCACTATAAAATTAAGGACTACATCCCCCTCCTCGGGGATACTTAAGCCATAGGTGTAAAATCCATTTTCCAAGGGTGTTTCACCTACAAAATCTATGGGCTGAAAAACGTAATTCTCCTCACCGACCATTATATTTATATAGGCATAGGAATAAGCCGTTTCATATTCCAGATAACCGGAATATTCATCAGGACCTATATTCTCATGAATCATTTCATCACTGCCCACCTGCACGGTATCAAAGATAACATTGCTTTCATTTTTAATCCTGATATTCACCCCTTCCAGATTGTCATCCCTATCCGAACAACCAATAAACACAGCAGCAATCAAAAATAATAAAGCGAATCGTTTCATATCAATCTCAATTAAGTAGTAGTACTTATTTGAAAATAACGCTTTTTTTTCTGAAATATTCTATCGGATAAACACGGGTTGATTTTCCTTTAAGGTGTGTTCCTTACTGTACAGGTAGCCATCTCTGTCAAACCCCTTAACATCGTCCAAGGTTTTGGCATCGGTGTCCAAAATATAGCGCACCATTGTTCCCCTAGCTTTTTTAGCGAAAAAGCTTATTATCTTTAAATTATCATTCTTCCAATCCTTGAATATTGGGGTAATTACAGGTACCTTAAGTTGCTTTTCATCTACTGCACTAAAATATTCATTGCTAGCCAGGTTAAGGAAAAGCTCATTGTCCTCCAATTCTGAATTTAAATAATCTGTGATCTGTTTTTTCCAGAACTCGTATAAATTCTTTTTGCGTCCTATCTTTAATTGTGTCCCCATTTCCAAACGATAGGGCTGCATTAGATCCAAAGGTTTTAAAACACCATATAAACCGGACAATATCCTAAGTTTCTCCTGAAGACTTTCCAATTTATCCGTGGCCAGGGTATATGCGTCCAGACCTTGGTAAACATCCCCATTAAATGCATAGATCGCCGGCCTGGCATTTGCTTCTGTAAAGGGTACCGCAAATTGCTGGTTCCTTTCCCAATTAAGTTCTGCAAGATTGGCAGAAATGCCCATTAACTCGGATAAGGCCTTGGGCTTTTTCTTGGACAGAACCTTGTTCAACTGTTCCGCCTCTTTTATAAAATAGGGTTGTGAAAATTCCTTAGTAGGCAATTTACTTTCAAAATCCAAAGATTTTGCAGGTGATATTACTATTTTCATACTTGCTGGGATCTTTTTTAAGAATTGGATCAAAAATAATGTCTGAACATTAAATTACCTAAGCCTTTAAAATCTTGTTATCAATATCGGTATAAACGAAACCTATTCAACTTGGCTATGTTTGGCGTATTGCTTCCATTTTTCGATGCAATTGGCCATGTCCTCAGGAATTTCGGAATCGAACCTCATAAATTTTCCGGAAACGGGGTGCACAAACCCCAAGGTCTTTGCATGTAGAGCCTGTCTAGGTAAGATTTTAAAGGCATTATCCACAAATTGCTTGTATTTGGTAAAAGTGGTCCCCTTTAATACTTTTTCCCCACCGTAGCGCTCATCGTTGAACAACGTATGGCCTATATGTTTTAAATGCACCCGTATCTGATGTGTCCTACCTGTTTCCAAAGTACAGGAAAGCATGGTTACATATCCGTATCGTTCCAGAACCTTATAATGGGTAACCGCTTCCTTGCCCTGCTCTCCTTCTGGAAAAACATGCATCTGCAATCGATTTTTAGGATTACGGCCTATGTGACCCTCAATGGTTCCTTCATCCTCTTCCACATTTCCCCAGACCAATGCTATATATTCCCGTTCGCTAGATTTTTCAAAAAACTGCTTGGCCAAATGCGTCATGGCAGCTTCAGTTTTTGCCACGACCAATAGGCCAGAGGTATCCTTATCTATTCTATGCACCAATCCGGGACGTTCATCACTATTCTTTGGTAAATTGTCGAAATGATAGATCAGGGCATTGATCAAAGTTCCTGAATAATTTCCATGCCCGGGATGTACCACCATACCAGCTGGTTTGTTCACCACCAAAAGAACATCATCCTCATAGACGATATCCAAAGGTATATTCTCTGGTGTAAGTAAGTTTTCATGGGGCGGGTGCGCAAACATGACCCGGATATGGTCACCTGCCTTTACCTTGTAATTTTGTTTTACCGTAGCTCCGTTTACCCAGACATTTCCATCCCTTGCGGCCTGCTGAATCTTATTGCGCGTTGCGTTTTCAATGAAATTCATTAAAAACTTATCTATCCTTAACGGATCCTGACCTTTGGAAGCCTTAAAACTATGATGCTCAAAAAGTTCCTCCTCATTTAATTCAAAATCATCCTGTACTTCCATAATTATTCGGACTCTGCCTTTACTTCTGCTCTTGAGGTAATATTACCGTTGCCGCATATCAACTCTATCTTAGAGGTTTTTGGCAGCTTGTCACCTGGGACAATATATTTTCCTTTATACTTAATGTTGTAGACCATGTCTTTTCCCAATTCGTCCACATAAGTAACCCTTTCCACTTCCAAACCGACCGCTTTGAGCATTGAGCTTGCATTTCTTTGGGTAACCTGAATAATATTGGGAATAGTAACTTTTTTATATCCGGATGGATTAACGGTTATATAAATTTTCCTGTTCTCTTTAACCTTGCTCCCTGCACGGGGAGTTTGGTCAATAATGGAAAACCTAGGATAGGTTGGATTGTAATTGGCCGAATCCAATACCTCATATCTCAACTGTGATTGATCAATAATAGACCTCATCTCCGTCACCGACATTTTGGATAGATCCGGAACCTCCACAAACTTACCGTGATTGGTAGTGGCTTTTAAATACTGCATTGCCCCAACTACCAACAAAACAGAAACCACTAATGCCAGCACCAACTGAATCAAAAAAGTTTTACTCGTTAAAAAATTAAAAAAATTTCGCATGGTATATTTTCTTGTGCCACAAAGATAGAAAACCGGACGCTTTTTCTTTACTTTGAACGCATGTTATTTGATTATTGATTTTAGCCATTGGACAGCTTTAAAATAAGCCAGAATAAATATGGGCATTTTAAAGTATCCTTGCAGGCAATAACTCACTTTGACTAGCTGTTTTTACCAATTTTTAAATTTAGTTCTATCCAATGAAAAAAAATATTGCAATTATAATGGGCGGCTACTCCAGCGAGTACAAGATTTCCTTAATTAGCGGAGGTGTGGTATATGATTATTTGGACAAAGAAAAATTCAACGCCTATAGAATACATATTTTTAAGAATAAATGGGTCTATGTAGATGCCGACCAAAAAGAACATCCTGTTAATAGGCACGATTTTACAGTTGAACTTGCTACGGAAATTATAAAATTCGACTGCGTGTTTAATGCAATCCACGGTTCCCCCGGGGAGGATGGCCTTATGCAGGCCTACTTTGAGCTGATCGGGATACCACAAACTTCCTGCGATTACTACCAGGCTTCCCTGACCTTTAACAAACGAGACCTATTGAGCGTTCTTAAACCTTATGGCATTAAGTCGGCACCTTCGTATTATATTAATTTGGGAGACCCGATTGACGAAGATGGGATAATAGCAAAAGTAGGATTGCCCTGTTTTGTAAAGGCCAACAAGGCCGGAAGCAGTTTTGGCATTTCCAAAGTGTATAAAAAGGAAGAATTACTTAAAGCCATTGACAATGCCTTTAAAGAGGATAATGAAATACTTATAGAATCTTTTTTGGACGGAACCGAGGTTTCCGTAGGCGTTATCAAATACAAAGGGGAGACCAAAGTATTGCCGATCACGGAAATTGTATCGGAAAACGATTTTTTTGATTATGAAGCCAAATATGAAGGTAAATCACAAGAAATAACGCCGGCAAGAATAACAATGGAACAAGAACAAAAGGTGAGCCAAATAGCCAAAAAAGCCTATGAGGTGTTAAAAATGAAGGGGTTTTCTAGAAGTGAGTTCATTTTTGTAAATGACGAGCCTTTTATGCTGGAAATGAACACTACACCCGGACTTACCACAGAAAGTATATTGCCCCAACAGGCAAAAATTGCAGGTATCTCCCTATCCGAACTTTTTGAAAGTGCCATTTGGGAAGCTTTGAAAGAAAATAATTAATTCTAATACCATGCCCGGTTATCATATAATGGGTATTTTAGTTAACCATTCATTTCCGGCTACTTGTTATGCCAATGGAGATTGACAATTTTAATTTTGCAATAATGAAGAAAAGACGTGCTATTTTTCCAGGTTCTTTTGACCCTTTAACCTTAGGCCATTATGATATTATTAAAAGGGGAATAACCCTTTTTGATGAACTAATCATTGCCATAGGGGTTAATACCGATAAAAAATACATGTTTACTCTCGAGGAGCGCAAAAGATTTATTTCCGAGGCATTTAAGGACGAACCACAAATAACCGTTCTAACCTATCAGGGGCTAACGGTCGACTTCTGCAAAAAAGTCAATGCCGGTTTTATACTAAGAGGACTTAGAAATCCAGGGGATTTCGAATTTGAAAAGGCAATAGCCCATACCAATCGTAAGCTTTCCGAAATAGAAACCGTATTCTTGCTTACCTCTTCGGGCAAATCGTATATTAGTTCATCCATTGTAAGGGATGTCATCAGAAACGGTGGGGACTACTCTGGCTTGGTACCTGATTCGGTACGGACAAAATAATAAATTCTCCCCTGTCCTTTTCCTCCAGGAAACCAAATTCAAATATGGCTTAGCCATATAATTGTCACTCCCTGACGACCACATTTTTCTAGTTTCTAAAGGGCTACGGACATCCAAAATAGACTTGAAATTTCTTGATATTACCATTACACAACTAATTTCGTCCAATTCACAACAATCTATTCGCTGTATTAAATAATCGGACTACTATTGTAGGAAAATGCGACAGATGATTATGAATACCCCCATCGTATCAAACCAATTCCTAATAAAACAGCTGCCTAAGGCAACGGCTTTTATTAATAAGGAATTTAAGGTTGTGCTCGCGTCGGATAAGTGGGCCGAAGATTTTGGTTTCCAAGGCAAGGATTATATTGGAAAATCCATTTATGAACTGTTCGGCAGTACGAGCAAGAAATGGTCCAACAATTTGTTGGCTTGTTTCGATGGAAAATTTCCAGAGTCTGAAATAGAGGTCTATCCAGATAACAGCTCTAAAGAAAGGTGGTTCGAATGGACCAATATTCCATGGTACGATGAACAGGAAAACATAATTGGGGCCATTGTTCAAACGGAAGATGTAACGGATAGGGTTAAAAACGAATTAAGAGTAGAGAAACTGGAGTTCCTACAAAAGGAAACCGGAGAGCATGGTAAAATAGGTAATTGGGAATACCAAAAATCCAAGGACAAGTTTACGTGCTGTGAAATGATAAGACGCATTTTCGAAGTCGATGATGATTTTGAAATCAATATAGACAACTCTGTAAATTTTTATAAGACCGGCTATAGCAGGAATACTATTTCCATGGCCATTTATTCCGCAAACCAGAAAAAAACTCCTTGGAACGAAAAATTGCAGATCGTTACCGCCAAAGGCAATGAAAAGTGGGTGAATGTTTCCGGAAAGCCATTATACAAAAATGGCGAATATGTGGGACTCATTGGAATTGTTCAAGATATTACGGATTTTGTTCAGAAAGAACAAAAGACCAAAGACAATGAACATCTATTAAAAACACTAATAAATAACCTACCATTACAGATCTATATAAAGGACACCCAATCCAAAAAGTTGCTGGCCAATAAATCCGAGCTGCAATTTCTTGGAATTGAAAATGAGTGCGATATTATTGGCAAGGATGATTTTGACCTGTACGACAGGGCCACGGCTCAAAAATTTAGGGAAGAGGACATTGAAGTGATGATTTCACAAATCCCCATGTTGAACAAGGAATTGACCCGAACCAACCCAGATGGTTCCGTTATTACCTTTCTAACTTCCAAAATTCCATTAATTGGGGAAAATGGAGAAGTTACCGGACTTGTAGGAATCAGCATGGACATTTCGGAACAAAAGCAAAAACAGAAAGAACTTAAAAGCCTAATATCCGTAACCTCCTCACAAAATAAGAAATTAATTAATTTTGCACATATTGTATCGCACAATTTAAGGTCCCACTCTGCCAATTTTGCCATGCTATTGGATTTCCTGGGCAATGAGGAAGATGAAAATGAAAGAACCAAAATAATGGAAATGCTCATGGACTCCTCCAAGCACCTTATGGAAACACTTCATAATTTAAATGATATTGTTGCCATAAATACCGAGTCCAACATAATTAAGAAAGAGGTCAACTTTAATAAAAAGCTAAACGCTGTTCTTAAGCAAGTCAATAATCAACTTAACAAGGCCAAAGCCACTGTAATTAGCGAAGTATCGGATGATGTTTACATAAACGTGGTACCTGATTACCTGAAAAACATATTGACCAACATAATTACCAACGCCCTTAAATATAAAAAACCAGATGTTGACCCAATTATAAAGTTGAGTGTTAATTATGTCCAAAATTATACGGTCATAAGTATCGAAGACAACGGCCTAGGTCTGGATTTAAAAAAATACGGAACCAAGTTATTTGGAATGTACAAAACCTTCCATGGCAACTCGGACGCAAAAGGTCTGGGGCTATACATTACCAAAAATCAAATTGAAGCCATGCATGGCAAAATAAGCGCCACTAGCCAAGTAGGTGTTGGAAGCACTTTTAATTTATATTTTAATGACAAAAATTAATTCAATATTCATTGTCGATGACGACACTATAACGATCTACGGAATTAAAAAAATCTTAACTTCTGTCGCCACGTGCAAGGATATTTTTGAATTCAAAAACGGACAAATGGCACTTGACCGTATAAAGGAAATGGTTATCGAAAAATCGGAACTGCCCGATTTAATTTTTTTGGACATCAACATGCCAATAATGGACGGCTGGGAATTTATGGAAGAGTTCATTAAACTACCTATAAACAAAAAAGTAAATATAAATATCGTAACCTCCTCCATTGACCAATTTGATATGGACAAGGCCGAAAATTTCAAGTCCTTGACACACCACACCGTTATTTACAATAGCAAACCTATTAGAAGGGCCGATATAGAAAAAATTACCGCTGCCATTTCTGTTTAATACCCAAGTTTTAGCTAACTTTGAATTCTTGAAGATTATTTTGGACCTCCTTTGCTAAGGAGTATTATCCATTCAATACCTAATTTTCCAAGTGAACTTCAAAGTCTTTTTTTTTGAGTTTTAAACAAATTATAACGTAGCATGAAACTTCTGGTAAGACTTTTTTTACTGCTTTGTCTTATTTCCTGCGAGACCAAAAAAGAAAGAAAAATTGAAGACATTAAAACTGTTTTTGAGCGCAGTAACGGAGAAGAAACGGCAACCTATCTACAAATAATAGACTTCTATATTCAACTTGCCAAGGAGTTTCCTGAAATAAATATACAGATCATTGGCAATACCGATAGCGGAAACCCCCTGCATGTGGTAACTTACAACCCGGATGCAGATTTTAATTTCCAAAAAATAGGGCGCGACAAGAGTATCCTATTTATAAATAACGGCATACATCCCGGAGAAAGCGATGGCATAGATGCAACCATGTTACTATTTAGGGATTTGGCATTAAAAAATATGGATGCCCCAAAAAATACCGTGGTAGTCACCATACCCATCTACAATGTGGGTGGTGCATTAAAAAGAAATTCTACCTCCAGGGTAAATCAAAATGGTCCTAAATCCTATGGTTTTAGGGGCAATGCAAAAAATTATGACCTTAATCGCGATTTTATAAAAGTGGATACTAAAAACGCCCACACCTTCGCCAAAATTTTTCACTTAATAAAACCGGATATCTTTATAGATAATCACGTGAGCAATGGGGCCGACTATCAATACACCCTCACCCACCTATTTACCCAACATAATAAATTGGGAGGCGAATTGGGCAATTACCTTCATGAAGAGATGGTTCCCACATTGGAAAATTCTTTAAAGGAATCGGATTGGGACATTACCCCCTATGTCAACGTATTTAACCAAGTACCCGAAAAAGGCTTTTCCCAATTTATGGACTATCCAAGATACTCCACAGGCTACACCGCCCTCTGGAACACCTTGGGCCTAATGGTTGAAACACATATGCTTAAACCTTACAAACAAAGGGTAGAGGGCGTATACGCCTTAATGACAAAAATCCTGGAAATCTCTGAAAAGGATTACAAGAAAATCAAGAACTTAAGGGAGAATGCCTTTGAAGTATATCTAGAAAAACAAAACTACCCACTGCAGTGGGCCATCGACACCACAAAAAGTACTATCCTGGAATTCAAGGGTTACGAAGCCGATGAATTTAATAGTGAAATAACAGGCTTCCCAAGGCTTAAATATGATAGGAACAGACCTTTTGTAAAAGAAGTTGAATACCAAAACTTTTATAATTCAACCCACGAGGTGGAAATTCCCAAGGCCTATGTTATTAAGAAAGGATGGGACAAAATAATAGATCTTTTATCGGTAAACCAGATAAGCTATAAGACCTTAAAACAAGATACTTCCATAGCGGTTGAGTCTTATAAAATAGATAGCTACAATACTGCCGAAAATTCATTTGAGGGCCACTACCCACATTATAATACCAAAGTACTGCGCAGCAACCAAAAAGTCAATTTTACAGCTGGGGACATCCTGGTCCCAACCAATCAGAAAGGCTTGCGCTATTTATTGGAAACCTTGGAGCCAGAGGCTACGGACTCTTTCTTTAATTGGAATTTCTTTGATGCCATTTTACAACAAAAGGAAGGTTTTTCCCCTTATGTTTTTGAAGACCTTGCCCTAGAAATCCTTCAAGAGAACCAAGAAATGAAAACCCAATTCAATTTAAAAAAGGAAATAGACAGTACTTTTGCCGGCGACTGGTACGCCCAACTGGATTGGATCTACAAAAGATCCAAATACTATGAAGCGGAACATATGCAATATCCCATTTATAGAATTTTAAAGGAATAATCCTTTAATCTTCAAACAGAATTCTAATATTGGCATAAGAATTATCCAAGGCTTTTTTTATTTTATCGGGGCCTTTCCATTTTACCTTTACAATCCCCTCAGAGGCTTCGCCCACTAAATTTCCTTTGTAATTGGTCTTCATGGCGAACCAATGTACCTCCTTTAATTTATAATTCCCATTCCTCTTAAAAAGGTGGTAGGTAGTCCTTAGAAAATTTTCAATTTTTAAACCCTTTACCCCGGTCTCCTCTTCTACTTCGCGCAATGCACATTCCTCTATGGTCTCCCCCTTGTCCAATTTCCCTTTAGGAAGGTCCCATTTATCGTTTCTATAAATAAAAAGTACTTTCCCTTCCTTGTTGGTTACCACTCCACCAGCCGCGACCACTAGCGGTATTTTCTTCGAAAATTTCTTTAATATCTCCTCATTATTAGGGTGATAAATAAAAGCTTCATTAAGTTTTTTGCTAGCCAAGGAGTCTATTGCCTCATTAATAGCAGACCCGTTCAACAAAAAATATTTATTATTTGCCGTATCTGATAATTTATTTGTTAAAATCAGAGGTGACTCATTAACAAAAACTTTATACATTTGCGTCATGGTTTTAGACAAAGACACCGCCAAAAAAACTGCAGAGCTTCTGCTGCAAATTAATGCAATTAAGTTGAAACCTGAAAATCCTTTTACATGGGCTTCAGGATGGAAATCTCCAATTTATTGCGATAATAGGATAATCCTTTCGTACCCAAGCATTAGGAACTATGTTCGGGAACAAATGGGAAAGCAAGTAGAAAGTCTGTACGGGAAGCCGGATGTAATAGCCGGAGTGGCCACCGGGGCCATTGGAATCGGGATGCTCGTAGCCGAGTATTTGGGACTTCCTTTTATATATGTAAGACCGGAAGCCAAATCGCACGGTCGTCAAAACCAAATAGAAGGCCGGTTGGAGGCCAATCAGAGTGTCGTTGTCATTGAAGACCTTATCAGTACCGGAAAAAGCAGTCTAAATGCTGTGGATGCCCTAAAGAGCAATGGCGCAAATGTAAAGGGAATGCTGGCTATTTTCACCTATGGCTTTGATATAGCCAATGAAAACTTTAAGAAATACGGGCTGGATCTACATACCTTGAGCAATTACGATTATTTAATTCAGCAGGCCTCGGACACCAATTATATAAAAGAGAATCAATTAAAAACTTTACTAGAGTGGAAAAGTAGCCCCTCTACCTGGCAATCTTAAATTATGTATTTAGAAACTCCCAAGAAAAAAGTTAATAAAAGCAGTAAGGAAGTTTTTGATTTTCTGAACGATGTGAAGAATTTCGAAACCTTAATGCCAGAAAATATCAGTAAGTTCGAGCTTATAAATGAAAATAGATTTTTGTTTGCCCTTAAAGGAATGCCCGAAATTGTATTGCAAAAAAAACAGCAGACACCGCATTCGCAATTGATTTTAGGTGCTGCAAGTGACAAATTACCCTTTACCCTGACTGCCGATATTACTGCCATAAATGATCAGGAATCAGAGGTAACCTTGAGTTTCGAAGGAGAATTCAATGCCATGATGGCCATGATGATAAAATCTCCAATCAATAATTTTATAGGTACGCTGTCCGAGAATCTTTCCAAAATATAAGCATAAGCCCTTATTTGGCGTAAAATACTCAATATAGCAGCTTAACCTCTTTTAGGTTGAATTCCTTAAGGATGTTATCCTCCAATAAAATCTTTAGTTTACCTGCACTTGAAACGCCCTTAATAAATCCCATAAACATTTCATCATCCTGATTTTTAAAGGTGGAAGGTTTATCCTTTCTAAAAAGTGCGGTCTCATAACGTTCAACAAGATTTGCCCTGTCCACTTTCTTGTTCTTGGTGAGTAAACTTTTTAGATTTTCCACAATACTCAATAATAGTTCGTCAAGATCCAATGACCTACCCAAAAGCAGCTTTAAAGAGGACACATTGGGAAGGCTATTGAATGTTAATTGATTTACATTTAAACCAATTCCGACAATTGACGCCTGAATATGTTGTCCGGATAAAATATTTTCGATAAGAATTCCACAAATTTTGGAATGTCCTGACATTATGTCGTTAGGCCATTTAATCTTTAAATCGGGTACTTGAAGTTGGGCCAAAGTATCATAAATTGCCAGTGAAACATAAATATTCAAAAGAAACTGCTCTGAGACTGGCTCCTCTAAAGATTTTACTAAAACACTAAAGGTCAGGTTCTTACCTGGTTCCGAAAGCCAACTTGTCCCCATTTGCCCGCGCCCCTTCAATTGTGTATGGGCCATCACTGCCGTAAAATCCTCGATCTTATTTTGGAACAACAAATCTTTTAAATAGGCATTTGTTGAGTCCGTGGCACTAAGTTTGATTAATTGCATTTACAATCTTATGATTATTATATAATGTATTGTTAAAAACAATAGTTAAAAAAACAAAAAAATAATAACTTTGTAAAAATTTAAAATTTTTGAATGCAGAAAAGGAAAAGTAGCGCAGATGAGTTAATTGCCTTAATTTTAAGTGGAATAGAAGAGGTTAAAGGACATGATATAAATTTACTTGATCTTAGAGATATTGAGAATACTGTTTGTGACTACTTTATTATTTGTAATGGTACTTCCAACACACATGTAAATGCCATAGTAGGCTCCATCCAAAAAACCGTCAGTAAAGCAATTCAAGACAAACCTTGGCATGTAGAAGGTTCTGACAATGCAGAATGGGTATTAATGGACTACGTAAACGTAGTGGTACATGTATTTCAAAAACAAGTTAGAGAATATTATGATATAGAAGGACTTTGGGGAGACGCCAAAGTAACCTCAGTTGAAAGTAGCTTCAATCAGTAAAAAAAAATAATGGCAAAAGAAAATAATACAGGTCCCAAAAAACCCAAATTCAATACTTGGTGGATATATGGCGTAATAGCAATATTATTAATCGGTTTTCAATTTTTCGGCAGCGGAAACTTCGCGAATACCAAAAAAGCGAGTACTTCCGAACTTCAGGAGTATCTTAGAAATGGGGATATCAGAAAAATACTGGTCATTACCAATACCAGACAAGCAAAAATATTCCTTACCGAAGAAGCCTTAAAAAAGGAGGTTCACAAGGATGTGTCCGATCAGCCTTTCTCTTTGACGGCCACTGCTACGCCCCAATATGTAGTAAACTATGGGGATCAGCAGAACTTTGAAAATGAGATCAATGACATTAAAAAGGAAAACAATTTAGACACGGAGCTTACCTACGACCAAGAATCGAATGTGCTTACCGAACTCCTTTTAACCTTATTGCCATTTGTACTGATCATAGGCATTTGGATCTATTTGATGCGTCGTATGTCCGGTGGAGCCGGTGGAGGCGCTGGCGGTCAGATTTTCAATATTGGAAAGTCCAAAGCCAAATTGTTCGACGAAAAAACGGATACAAGAACCTCGTTCAAGGACGTTGCCGGATTGGAAGGCGCCAAGGAAGAAGTAGAGGAGATTGTGGAATTCTTAAGAAATCCGGACAAATACACCTCCCTAGGGGGTAAAATCCCTAAAGGAGCCCTATTGGTAGGACCTCCAGGAACCGGTAAAACCTTATTGGCCAAAGCTGTTGCGGGGGAAGCAAAAGTTCCTTTCTTTTCACTTTCCGGTTCGGATTTCGTGGAGATGTTCGTAGGGGTCGGAGCCTCTAGGGTAAGAGACTTGTTTAAACAAGCCAAAGACAAATCACCGGCCATTATCTTTATTGATGAGATCGATGCCATTGGTAGGGCCAGGGGCAAGAATAATTTTACAGGTTCCAATGATGAAAGGGAAAATACCCTTAACCAGTTATTGACCGAAATGGATGGTTTTGGCACCAATACCAACGTTATTGTTTTGGCAGCTACCAACCGTGCAGATGTTTTGGACAAGGCATTAATGAGGGCTGGCCGATTTGATAGACAGATATACGTAGACCTTCCGGACATTAGGGAAAGGAAAGAAATATTCGAAGTACACTTAAGACCTATAAAAACGGCCGAAACATTGGATTTGGATTTTCTGGCCAAACAAACTCCTGGTTTTTCGGGTGCCGATATTGCCAATGTATGTAATGAGGCGGCATTGATCGCAGCACGTAAGGAGAAAAAGGCTGTTACCAAACAGGACTTCTTGGATGCTGTGGACAGAATTGTAGGAGGGCTTGAGAAAAAGAACAAAATAATTACTCCAGGAGAAAAGGAAACCATTGCCTATCATGAAGCCGGACACGCCACAGTAAGTTGGATGTTGGAACATGCCGCTCCTTTGGTAAAAGTGACTATTGTGCCCAGAGGACAATCCTTAGGTGCCGCATGGTATTTGCCAGAAGAACGCCTTATTGTTCGTCCGGAACAAATGAAAGATGAAATGTGTGCTACCCTAGGTGGTAGGGCTGCCGAAAAAGTAATCTTCAACAAGATATCAACGGGCGCACTTAGCGATTTGGAAAAAGTGACCAAACAAGCCAGGGCCATGGTAACCATTTATGGATTAAACGATGAGATTGGTAACATTACCTATTACGACTCATCTGGTCAAAATGAATATGGTTTCTCCAAACCTTATAGCGAACAGACGGCATTGACCATAGACAGAGAGATTTCCAAGCTTATTGAAGAGCAATATAAAAGGGCGGTTGAACTATTGTCCAAAAACAAAGATAAACTTACCGAATTAGCGCAACGTTTATTGGAAAAAGAAGTTATATTTAAGGACGATTTGGAAAAGATTTTCGGTAAGCGTCCTTTTGAAAAAGACAAAAGACTGGAAGCTGAGGAAGCAGCAGAAAAAGAGGAAAAAGCCAACAAGGATCTTCCAAAATCAGAAACAGAAAAATAAAACAATAAATAATTCGTTGTTCCTAAACAACTAGGGGCTTAAGGCTCCATTTAGACATTAATGGGATTATTTGATAAACTTTTCGGGGGAGGAAAAAGAAAGGTTTCCAAGGAAACTGTGGAAACGAGAGGGCAACATATGCCCGACTTAAACATTCCTGTCGACGAAAAGTTTACCATTAATTTTAAACACAACGGAGGCAAGTTCCTTTATTGCGATTCCATTAATGAAGTTTTCACCAATTTGGACAACATTATCATTGAAAATAAATGGCAGGACCAAACCTTTTTTTCAATGGACAAAAGATTGGAGGAAAAGTTTGCCAAACAAGAAATTAATTTCACCAATCTCCCCAATAACAGCGAAATATTTTTTACTACCTGTGAGCATTTAATTGCCCAAAATGGTTCCATTTTGGTCTGCTCCAATCAACTGAAAGAAAGAAAGCTTCACGAATTACCATCAAATGTTATTGTTTTTGCTACAACCAGCCAAATGGTAGAATCTATTGGCGAGGGATTAAAGACAATTAAAAAGAAGTATAAAAATGTAATTCCTGCCAATATTACTACCATTAAACATTTCCAACCCACGGCTGAAAATTCAGACGATTTCTTAACTTACGGAAGTAGTTCTAAAAATCTTTATCTTTTACTTCTGGAAGACTTATAACATGAGAGAAATTTTAAGGCGCTTACTTACAGGTGCAGTCTATGTAATTCTGCTACTTTCCGCCGTATTCCTAAGCTCCGATGCGTTTGATTTTTTATTTATGACCTTTGGTCTCGCCTGTCTTTATGAGTACAAACGAATGATTAAACTGCCGGGCTACCATATTTTCATAGCCTATTTGGCACTTTGGTGGGCATTTATTTATATTATAGATGATAAGATTCCCGTCAATATTTTGATGTTCATTACAATATCGATTAATTTTATACTGTTGTACTATCTCTTTTCCGGTAAGGAAAAGCTGTTCAACAATTTGCAAAAGTTTATTATTGGTTTATTTTATATAGGGGGAGGATGTATTTTCCTTACCATGATACCGTACAAGGACAATGAATTTGCAAAATTTCTGATCATGGGGGTATTTATCCTTATCTGGGTCAACGATACTTTTGCCTATTTGGTAGGAAAAAGTATTGGTCGCAATAAATTGTTCCCGTCCATTTCCCCTAAAAAAACAATAGAGGGAGCTATTGGAGGTTTTGTTTTTGCCTTGGCTGCATCTTATTTTTTATCGAAATATGAGACCAATATTTCATTGGGACAATGGTTGATCCTAGCAACGGTGATTGTCATTACGGGAAGCTTGGGCGATCTTATAGAATCAAAATTTAAAAGGACCGCTGGGGTCAAGGACAGTGGAGCAATTTTACCGGGACATGGCGGCATGTTGGACCGATTGGACAGTTTGGTTTTTGCCGCACCTTTCGCATATTTAACTTTAATTATTTTTTCCCATGTTTCATAAAGAAGGACAAAGAATTATTATAACAACCTTTATTATAGTTTGTTCCATTATAGTGTTGGCCAATTATTTTATAGATTTAACTTGGCTAAAATTTGGACTTCAAATAATTTCCCTGCTTATCCTTATTTTGATTCTACAGTTTTTCAGAAATCCCAAAAGGAACGTTTCCAAGAATTTTGATGAAATATTGGCGCCCGTAGATGGCAAGGTGGTTGCTATTGAAGAAGTGGAGGAAACCGAATATTTTAAGGCAAAACGGATACAAGTATCCATTTTTATGTCTCCAATAAATGTGCACGTTACAAGATACCCGGCAAGTGGACTGGTTAAATTTTCAAAATACCATGCCGGAAAATATCTGGTAGCTTGGCATCCTAAATCAAGCGAAGAGAACGAAAGAACTACCATTGTTATTAATACTCCCAAGTTTGGGGATATCCTCTACCGCCAAATTGCCGGTGCCTTGGCACGACGTATAGTCAATTACGCTGAAGTGGGTGAAAGCGTTCAACAAGGGGAAGATGCAGGATTTATTAAATTTGGCTCTAGGGTAGATTTGTTCTTACCTTTGGATAGTGCAATTACCGTGAAATTACACCAAAAGGTGACCGGAGCAAAAACATGTATTGCAACTACAAGGGTTAAAAAAGAAAATGAAGACTGATAAACTAAAGAAAGATTTTATAGCAGCGGTCGATTTCGTTAATGATTATACAGACCCGTTGCCTGCCGATCTTTTATTAAAACTATACGCCTATTTCAAAATTGCCAATCGCAATTTTAGCCATCCAGGCAGCAGGACGCCCTTAATAAACGCATTTAAGGCCAATGCCCTGATCCAAGCAAAAAATGTAAGCATTGAAGAAGCTATGGAACGCTACATAGAACTGGTGGACAAAGAAATAAGGAATAACAAAAAGTAAAGCTCAAATTCTATTTGGGATATTATAAAAAGCCTTCTAACCAACCTTAAATTTGATTTGGCAGATAAGACAAGAAACGGTTATTATCCGAGCCTTCCCATTCCTAGAAATGCAATATATTATTTTTTGGCTTGAATAAAGTCTTTAGGCAGCCATCCCCATTTCGGTTTCCCTATTTTCAAAATAGGTGAAATATATACCTGCTAAAATCGTGATCAGAAAATAGGCCCCAATCCACGCATTGCCCATTGGAAGGAAAGCATTTAAGCCGAACCAATCACCAAAATAAACTATCCACAAAATGCCGGCCACCCCTCGGATCACCTCAACAGCAACAGCATATTTTTTCCTATCCATAAGGGTAGTATATCCATAGATACCAATAAAAATAAAGCCACTAAATATAAGCAGTCCCTCAAAACCAATTTCTGTGTAGTTGTAGAACATAAACATCATTAGCCCCAAACTTATTAGCATCTGGAAAATAGCATATCCCTTCAACCCACTGGTAGCATTGGAAGCATATCTTTTAAAATTGTAAACGTCCCCTATAATGGCAATGGGATACTTTTCCTTAACATCATCGGGCCGCCAGCCAGTAGGCATAAACCAAATACGCAATTTGTCGCGAAAGCTCTTGGTTCGCCATGCATCTTGTAATATCCTCCACAAATGCTGAAAATTGATAATTATAGGGTTCCAAGTCCCTGCGGGTTTCAATACTCCAAATTGGGGCGGAACCTCCTCCAGCTCCTCCTGAAAAGTACCGAACATACGATCCCAAACACACAGAATCTGACCTAGGTTCTTATCTATATATTCCGGATTGATGGCATGGTGCACCCTATGTTGGGAAGGGGTGACCAAGATATATTCCAACCATCCCATTTTGCCGATATGCCTGGTGTGATACCAGAATTGCGCAAATAAGTGTATCGGGGCCAAAATGGCTATGACCATGTGGGGCACGCCCAAAACCGCTGCTGGAATAAGGAACAGCGAAAAATAACCCACTAGGTTGCTGATAGGTTGCCTAAGGGCACAGGCAAGATTGAACTCTTCACTGCTATGGTGAATTACATGTTGATTCCAAAAAATATTTATTTTATGGCTAAGCCTATGGTTCCAATAACCCGCAAAGTCCAGAACAATAAATGCAATTGTCCACACCAACCAAGTAGCCTTAATTTCGGTTATGGCCAAATGCTCCAATAAAAATGGATAGGAAACTACGATCAGCGCCAGGCCCAAGGTATCCTTGATTATATTGGTCAACCCCGAACTTATACTGGAAACCGTATCCATAACCTTATGCATTTGTTTTTTTACAAAATAGCCATAGGTTATTTCTATTGTTAAAAGGATTACAAAAAACGGGATGGCATATAAAAGTGCCGTTGCGTAGGTCTCCATAAAGCAAGGTAAATTCTGAAGTACATAACAAATATAGTGAAAATCGTTATTTTTTTACCAGCCCTTAATTCAGTAATAAGAATCAAATCATCTTAATATAGTTAACCAACAAAATAAACGAAGTTTGAGATACAATTGGATTCCGCATAGAAAGGCCTCCATGGCATTCCGCTAAAGCCTTTGTTTTCAATTTAAATAAAGTATAAATTAGTCCTATATACCCTATATTCGCCTTTAGATGAATTTAAGACATTCCATAGTTACCCGATTTGCGCTTTTCTTCACGGGCCTAATCATTTTCTCCATTCTTTTATCCGGGTATTTGGTCTTTAGAAAAGCTTCACAAGTAATTACCGCGCATTCCAAAGAACGTATTATGCATGCTTCCGAATTGGCGGAACAGTCCTTTTATGCCTTATTAAATGAGGTCACCAATGACATTGCGGTAATAGCATTGAGTCCAACCTTACAACAACATATATTTCAACCCTCAGAAAAAACCACCAACGATATTGACCAGCTCTTCCGAATTATACTGGAAAACAAAGAAACCTATTTTCAGATCAGACTATTAGAGGCGGATGAGAACGGTAAGGAGATTATTCGTTTCGATAAGTTGGATGGCCAAGTACTAAAGTCGACCAATCTACAGCAAAAAGGGGACCGTGAATATTTTAAGGAGGCGCTTCAAATAGGAAAAGGCGAACACTATTTTTCCAATATCAATTTAAATGAGGAATACGGCGTAATCAGCACTCCTTTTACCCCTACCCTACGTGTTGCCAGCCCCATTTTTGATAATGAAAACTTAAAAGTTGGCATTTTGATAATTAATATAAACCTTAGTCCGCTATACCTTGGTCTTGATCAAATTGCCGGTACTGACAGTCAGTTCTATTTAATAGATACCCAAGGTCAGTATTTATACTCAGGTGACAGGTCCCAACAGTTTGGCCAACAGACCCGAAAGTTTCAAAATTTTTATTCTGATTTCAATGTTGACGATAGTTCCCGGACCCCCCCGAAGGATGGTTTCCAGCAGCTCACAGGACAGAACGGCAGTAGTTATCTAAGTTATTTTAAGGAATTGCCTTATTTTGATGGAAAACGAAAAATATTTCTGATTTCCAATATGGATCAAAATATATTGTTGAAAAATGCCCTTAGCGTACGATCGGAAAGTATTCAGACATTGCTGTGGGTATGCCTATTTTCAATTCTTTTGTCTTGGTTCTTTACCAATTTATTTTCAAAAAAAATTAAGAAAATCACAAAAGCGATCAGCAACTACGATCAGGGTATTCCCGATGACAACACCCTACCTACCAATAGAAAGGACGAAATAGGGATCTTGGCCAATACCTTTACCAAAATGAAGGTAAAAATAGATCAAAATGTCCTTGAATTAAACACGGCACTGGAGAAGGAACAGGTGGCCAGAAAACAAAGGGATGAATTTTTACAAAATATGAGTCACGAAATGCGAACCCCTCTCAACGCTATTTTGGGCCTTACCAAATTGTTGTACAAAAACGCCTCGGAACCACAATTACCCATTATTAATGCACTGGAAAGAAGCTCCAATAGCTTGGCCGGCCTAGTATATGACGTTCTGGACCACCAAAAATTAGTTGAAGGCAAGCTGCACATTCAATTGGAACCTACCAATATTGCTGAGCTTTTAAGGGATATTCACTCCACTTATTTGTACGAAGCTGTTCAAAAAGGACTTACTTTCAATTTAAGTATAGACGAAAAGCTTGAAACTACCCTCATTCAGACCGATGCCTTAAGATTGACACAGATAGTTACAAATCTCGTGGTAAATGCTATAAAATATACCAAAAAGGGTAGTATAAGCTTAATTGCTTCCATCAATGGTACGGAAAATAAAACCTTAAATATAAAGGTGAAGGATACTGGTGTAGGGGTACTTCCAAAAAACCTGAATAGGATAAACGACCGTTTTTTTATGGAAAAAAACGATCTATCCGGAAGGTATGGCAGCTACGGCTTAGGACTTTCCATTGTTAAACAGTTGACTACACTATTTGGGGGTACTTTGGTGGCTTCTTCCGTGAAAGGCAAAGGTTCCGAATTTCTGATCAGCATCCCTACCATTTCTCTAGCCACCCCTAAATTAACAAAACCAATTACCTCTTCAGTACTGCCTCTTCCGAAACTAAGTGGCAACTACAATATCCTGCACATAGAGGACGATGCATCTACTATGGAGCTGATAAAGCATATTCTAAAATTGGACAACATTGCCTTGCACCAAGCCAAAACCATAGACGAGGCCTTAAAACTTATAAATTCAGAAACACCAGATTTGATCATAAGCGATCTAATGCTGGCAAATGAAAAAATAAACACTAGCCTGGAACGTTGGATCAAAGCCAAAGAAATAAACTGTCCCCTAATTATTATTTCGGCCTTGGATGCTACGGAGGCCGACACCCCATTCGGCGAATATTTTCAAAAACCCTTCCAAATAGACCAATTAAAAGATACGGTCTATAAAATTTTAGGGAGCAATGAATTCAAGGCTCCCGATTTTTCAAATATCTATAACAATTATGACCATGACATTCCCAAAATAAACAAAGTTCTAAAATTACTGGAGAAGGAATTTGAAAACTATCTTAAAGGAATAAACAAAATTGGCGAAAGTAAGGATCAGGTGAAATGGGAAGCCATAATCCACAAAATAATAGCCCATATCAATAATCTTCAATTGACCGATCTAAAAGAGGCTCTCCCGGACAAAATAGCAATCGTTGATAAGAATCATCTTCACAAAATAAATAACATTTTTGCCTTTTATTTATGCTGTATCAGAGCGGAAGGACACCTTAATTCAAAAGTTGGATCTTCCTGAGCAATTCCTGGGCGTAACGCTGACTTACGGGGACATGGTCTTTATTAATTTCCACTGCACCGGTATGTATAACGTCTAACATATTAAGATTAATGATGTAAGACCGATGCACACGTTGAAAAAAATCCGGAAGTTTGGGTTCAAGGTCCTTGAGGGCCATTAGAGTCAATATTTTCTTGTTTTTGAAAACAATGGAAATGTAATTGGCCTCCGATTTAAAATAGGCTACTTCCTTCAATTTTATTTTCACCAATTTTCCACCTTCCTTTATAAACAATCTGGCATCCTTTTCCGGCGTTTTTTGGCTGGCGGAAAGAAATTCCTTCGCCCTTAAAAAACCCTTATAAAATCTAGGGAAATCTATTGGTTTAACCAGATAGTCCACAATTTTTGGGTAATTGTAGGAATCTATGGCGAAATCCTTATTGGAAGTAATCATAATAACAGCGGAGCTGGGATTTAAATCCAAAATATCCCTGCCCGTAATGTCCGGTAAATTATAGTCCAAAAAAATGAGATCAAACGATGAATTATGAATAAGGTTAATAGATTCAAAACCGGAAACCGTCGTAGTTACACCTTTAATTTCATTGATCTTACTGCAAAAGTGCTCAAGCAAATCACAAATCAACGGATCATCATCTACAATTAAACACCTCATGATCTTATCCAATAAATTACCATTTTCATAAAGCAATATAATCATTTCATATAAAAAATAATTTTCGAGCCATCTAAAATTCTACTATTGTTGGTAACTAAACCAACTAACATGAACCTTAAAAGACTTTTCTTACCTGTACTTGCTATCTTATTTTTTGGAATGATGGGCTGTAAGCAGTCCAAGACTTCCAAGAATATGGCGGATAATCTGATGGCCATGGCCGAGGAACCGCGGGGAAAGGATAACGTGGCCTACCAATGGGCCTTTATGGCCTTGGAAGGAACTGCTTTGGACACAGATCGGTTTAAACCTAGACCCACGGTTACTTCCAGATATCTTGGCTTAATATGTACCGCCATGTTCGATGCCTGGACACGATTTGATGAAAAGGCACAACCCCTATACCTAAAAGGTGTTGATCGTTTCCCAGAAAACAAAAGAACACTTAAAAACAAAGAAATAGCGGTAAGCTATGCCGCATATAGGGCCCTAAAGGAATACTATTATTCCGACAGTACATTGTTCAAGGAAAAAATGATCGCTTTGGGCCTTGACCCAGAAAATCAATCCCGTGATGCCAGCACGCCAGAGGGCGTTGGCAATCTTGCCGCAGATTTGGTAATCAATGCGCGTAAAAACGATGGCTCCAACCAGTACGGGGAAGTGGAAGGTTCCAATGGGCAGCCCTACTTTGATTATACCAATTATGCACCGGTAAATGACATTGACAGAAATATTGACCTCAACAGATGGCAGCCAAAGTATTTTATTGATGAGGAAGGCAATAAATACAATCCAGGTTGCCTAACACCCTATTGGCAAAAGGTAAAACCTCTATTATTGGAAACGGCAGATCAGTTTAGGCCTGGTCCACCGCCTATGGTCGGTTCCGAACAATTGGAAAAAGAAGTTCAGGAAGTTATTGACCTTCAGGCTAATTTAACCCCAGAAAACAAGGCCTTGGTAGAATTCATGCGAGATGGGCCCAAATCCGTACAACAGGCAGGACATTGGTTGAAATTTGCGCAAGACGTATCTACCCGGGACAACCATACCCTGGATCAAGATGTAAAGATGTACTTTTTAGTAGAATCTGTAGCCATGGATGCCTTTATCTCCTGTTGGGATTCCAAAATGTACTATGATTATACACGCCCCTATGCCTTGGTTCACGATTACTATCAAGACAAGGTAATTAAGGCCTGGGGAGGCCCAGATAAAGGAATGATTGAAATGAAGGGTAAGGATTGGAGGCCTTATTCCCCAGATGCCTTTCTTTGTCCACCTTTTCCAAGCTATGTTTCCGGCCACAGTACCATAAGCGGAGGATGTGCAGAGGCCTTGCGCTTGTTTACCGGGGACGACCATTTTGGAGTGGAAGTTGAACTGGTGCCGGGAGCACTTACAGAGCCCAATAATCTTGACGACCCGGTTATTATAAAATTTCCAACTTTTACAGAAACGGCCGAAATGGCAGGGATATCCAGAGTAATGGGAGGATATCATATCCAGGCCGATAATGTTGCAGGATTGGAATTGGGTAGGCAAGTAGCTAGACACCATTATAAGAAATACCTAGAGCTTATAGGTGAAAATGGTAAAGGAGCAGCTCTGGCAAACTAATAATATATTCCTTCAAAAAACCCCTACCCTGATCAGGAAATCCTTCATCTATCCGGAAAAATTAAATCTATAGAAAAAACTGTATTATTATGGTTCGTTTATCCCAAAATGGCAGAATACTTGGCATAAGCATAGGCATAATCTACCTATGGTTCGGATTGCTAAAATTTTTTCCTGGACTAAGTCCGGCGGACATACTGGCCAAACAAACCATTTCGTTATTGACCTTTAATTCTATTCCGGAAAATATTGGCATCCTGTTACTGGCAATAATTGAGGTCGCCATTGGGTTGTGCTTAATCTTTAAAATTCAGCTCAAAATAGTTATTGTTGCTGCGCTGATACATCTTGTATTAACTTTTATTCCAGTGGTATTTTTTCCTGAAATTTCCTTTTCCCAAGCCCCATTTTCACTTACTCTGGTAGGCCAGTACATTATTAAGAATATCGTAATAATCAGTGCGCTGTTTCTTATTTATCCACGGTCGTACGAAAAAGTTCCCCAACAATAAGTACATAAAGGGTTTGAGTCCTTAAACGCACAAGGCACTTTAACGATCATTATAATAGAAAATTATTTGGTAAAATAAACTAATTAAAGTCTATCCCAACCATGAAAATACTACATGCTAAATTATTATTGGGCAGCATGCTAATTACCCTTTCAATTAACCCCATTGCACTAAATGCCCAAGGCTGCGTAGCTATAAGGCATTTCTCCTCATGTGTAGGTAATAGTTTGGAAAACAATTTACTGGGCAATGGAGATCTTCAAATTGGCATGAATTATAGGTATTTTAAATCTTTTCGGCATTTTAGGGGAACGGAAGAGGAGTCCGATCGAGTAACCAACAATACTGAGGTAATAAATCATTCACATGCGTGGGATTTTTTCCTGACCTATGGCATCTCTGACCGCTTCTATACCAGTATTACCATACCCACGGTAATAAATGCCAGGTCCTCACTTTACGAGCACGGCAGGGAAGAAAGAAACAGTACTTTTTCCAGAGGCTTGGCCGATATACGGGCCGGGGTAGGGTATTGGTTATTGGACCCCATTAAACATTCAGGTGGTAACATGGCCGTTGGCATAGGCATAAAACTACCTACCGGCAACTACAATGCAACAGATATATTTTATAACGTTGGTCCAGAAGGGAGTCCAGAAGTGCGTCCAGTTGACCAATCCATTCAACCTGGGGACGGTGGTTTTGGTCTTACAGTAGATTTCCAGTTTTATAAAAAAATGACTACCGGCCTTTTTGCCTATGGTGGTGGCTTTTACCTATTGAACCCTCGGGAAACCAACGGAATAAGAACGTTTAGGGAAACCTTGAGCCCTCTTTTGGAAAACGAAGCCATCATGGCCGTACCGGACCAATACTCTGTACGTACAGGATTAAGCTATAGTTTGTCCAACGCACTATCTACTTCCTTGGGGGCCCGCTTCGATGCTGTGCCCGTTAAAGACCTAATTGGTGGCAACGAAGGTTTCCGAAGACCTGGTAATGTACTGTCAATTGAGCCGGGCCTTGCCTATTTTCTTCACAATCTAACCCTAAATCTAAATGTACCTTTTGCCGTTCGGCGAGATAGGCCTCAAAGTGTTACGGATAGGCAAACCGAAATAAGCACTGGAACTCCCAGAAATGGGGATGCCGCTTTTGCAGATTATTTAATAAATTTTGGCATCTCCTATCGCTTCACCAAAAGCAAAACCATGGAAATAGACCCTTCATTGATGGATACCTTTAATTAAAAAAAGACTACCAGTCTATGGGGCGGTAATCCTTTAGAAATTTACCACACCAATGTTTACCTGTGTTAATGCCATCTATCAATGGATCCAAGACCCTAGCAGCACCGTCCACAATGTCCAATGGAGGTTGAAAATCATGGATTTCTTCCTTTCTTGTGGACAGCTCTACGGGATCTTCGTCAGTGACCCAACCAGTATCCACAGCATTCATATAAACACCATCCTTTGCAAAATCAAGAGCAGATGTATGCGTCATCATATTCAGTGCAGCCTTGGCCATATTGGTATGGGGATGACGATCCTCCTTGTAAAATCTATGAAATTTCCCTTCCATAGCCGAGACGTTGATAATATGTTTTTTTCCAGTATTCTCCTGCCGCATAAGTTTAGACAAACGGTTACAGAGCACAAAGGGGGCAATGGCGTTCACCAATTGTACCTCTATCATTTCCGGAGTTTCAATCTCCCCTAATTTTAGGCGCCAGCTGTTGGTCTTCCTTAGATCTATTTGCTGCAGATCGGCATCCAATTCCCCTTCGGGAAAAACTTCCTTGGCAGAAAGGGAGCTATCAAAACTGTAGGGAATCTGTGACAATTTCGCAGAGGCCCTAATGCCAATACCAGGTTCCGGTGCATGCCAATTAACAGGTAAGGTATTATTTTGGGTACTCGCGGTACCCTTGGTAAGGTTATTTAATTCCTGTAGGCAAAAATCGTGGTCGGACAATACCTCTCGGGCCCTTGGGGGTAAATCCTGAAAAGGAACTTCCTCGTTTTTCATAAGGTGTTGATAAAATCCTGCCGGTCTTCTAACGGTTTGCGCCGCATTATTGATCAGGATATCCAATCGGTCGTACTGTTGTTCTATAAAATTACAAAAGATCTCAACGCTAGGGATATGTCTTAAATCCAGACCATGTATTTTTAGTCTATGACCCCATTCATGAAAATCTTCTTCCTTGGAGAAGCGCAGCGCAGAATCTACCGGAAACCTCGTGGTAGCTACCACAGTTGCCCCTGCCCTAAGCAATATTAGGGTAATATGATATCCTATTTTTAACCTAGACCCCGTAACTATGGCTACCTGTCCACTAAGATCGGCCGTCTGAAAGCGTTTTGCGTAGTTAAAGTCGCCACATTCCGGGCACATGGCATCATAAAAATGATGTAATTTGGTATATACGGTTTTACAGACATAGCAATTCCTTGGGGATTCCAACTCTAGCTCCTCCAAGGTTTCCCTGACGGGAGCAGCCAATAATTTGGGAGCTACAAACACGGCAGCTTCCCTAGCGCTTCTTATACCTGTTTCCTTACGCGCATGCTTATCGCGCTCTATAATCTTGCGCTTAGCAGCCTTGGCTGCGTCCTTTTTACGCTGTTTAAATTCATTTTTGGCCGGTCTGGACAACTGGCCCGCAGCCTTCAGCAAGGCCACCCGTTTATCTTCCGGAAGTTCAAAAACCTTATGTCCGCTACCTACCAACTTATTAAGTAGAAAAATACACTGATCTATCTCTTCCGAACTTATTGCCTCCCCAACATTCTCCTGCCTGTCTACCAGATTATTACCGCCCATTTTCCAAATATTTTCTGAAAATTAAAAACGTGCAAATGTAAGGTTTAAATTAGATTGCACAAACAGAACCATTTAGCGAAAAAACAAGACCAGTACAAGCTTGTTCTCGCTCGAATAACCTTGTAAAAATACATGAAGGCAGTGGTAGTTTAAATAAACTGCTTTAAAAAATATATCCAAAACTTGGACATAGACCTGAAATGTTTTGAAGGATCTACAACTTTAATCAAAAGGGCCGACCATAATATGCGCCCTATGGGTACCGGGATCCATTAACCATGGCATTCCAGGAGCGTGTGGCTTGTCGGGCAAACCCGTAGATTCCGTGGTTGCAAAGGGTGTATAAATAACGTATCTAAATTTTCCATTTTGCAACTCTCCGGTAGTACTATCATAATCCTCGGATTTTCCATAATAAACATACATCATGCTTGGTTCCTTGGGCATTTTTAATTTTCCAGATGCTACTTCCTTGGCACGGATTTTTTCCCGCTCTTCCCCAGAAAGATCCTTCGCCGATAGTTCCCTACCACGGGCCATGAAAGGTTCAAGTTTTTTGGAATAACATGCCACATTAATCCCATCCTTACTTGGGTTATCACCTATGCAGACCAAATTATTGGTTCCCTTTCTCAAAACTACCAATTCTCCCGAGCTATTATAGCCATAAACCATAGCTCCATCCTTTTTTTCATCAGGAGCGGGCAGAACAGCAGTTTTAATCTGAATTTCATTAAGAGGAACTTCTTTTTTAATTTCCTGCGCCATAAAAGGAAAAGCTGATAATAGCAGCATACCTAAAATTAGTTGTTTCATGTGTATCTATTTTTAGTACCGATTAATTATTGAAAATGAAACCCTACCACAATTATCAAACAACTGGATTGGATTTTATTTATTTTCCTTAAAGATAAAAAATATAGACCTAACCAATTTGAGAAATGATGTAATAATTAACTTCACATATCCTACTTGATTCTTGATTGGATAATCTAAATTTACGGCCTAAACTTAAATCCCATCGAACAATGACGGTTTACGAATTTCTAGACAAACTTAGAAAGACTCCAGAAGAGATAACCTTTGGGGACACCATAGGTATTATTGATGCCTATTATAATTTTTCGCCTTCAAGATTCACCAATGGGGAAGTGATCAATGAAGCGGGTCAAAATTCAGGTTCCTGTAAAGTATTTTCTTTTGCACTACATCACAAATTGAGCAAGGAGGAAACCTTGGCTTGCTTTGGTTCCTATTACCGAAAAGATGTCCTTGAAAATCCAACGGGTACGGACCACCAAAACATTCGCAATTTTATGATCAGTGGCTGGGAAGGTATTTCCTTCGACAATGAGGCCCTTAGCATAAAGTAAGGACAAGCAATACCTTGTTCGGCTCCTTCATGTTCAGTTATAGGGCAACGAAGAATGACCAATTATTTGATCAAGGATGCCGATGCTTTATCCAAAAACAGGACGGTTTCGGGGTGCGTCCTAAGTATTGAAGCCGGACAGCTGGTACTTATATCCCCGTACAGGCTATTATAAACGGCCTGGGCCTTTCTTTCGTCCGGCACCACACAACTAATGGCCTTACAGTTCATTATGGCCGAAATGGTCAATGTAACGGCTTCCTTGGGCACATCGGCAAAAGTTGGAAACCAGCCCTCACCAAGCTGTTGATTTCTGCAAGCTTCATCCAGCTCTACCACCTTCACCAATTTGGGATCTTTAAAATCGGCAACAACGGGATCATTAAAGGCTATATGTCCGTTTTCTCCTATTCCAATACAAGCTATGTCTATTGGATGTGCCTTCAAGGCCTCTTCATAATTTTGGATTTCCAATTGTAAATTTGCTGCATCGCCATTTAGGAAATATATCTTTTTAGGTGCTACCTTATTTAAAATGCGCTCTTTGAGATACTTTCTAAAACTCGCGGGATGCGATTCCGATATGCCTTTGTATTCATCCAAGTGAAATACGGTTATTTTCCCCCAATCGATTTCCTTGGTCTGCAACTCCTCTAAAAATGAAAACTGGGATGCACCAGTAGCCAAGATAAGATTGGCCCTGCCCTTTTTCTCGATTGCATCTTTCAATTTCCTTGTAACATAATCAGCTGCTGCTGCCCCCATTTCCTTTTTTTGCCCATAAATTTTTACGGACAGATTTTCAATTTGAAACGATTTTTCCATTGTTTAATATTATAAAAATTCGGTTATAGCGAACCATGTGGTCAGCAGTGAAAAAAGGATTACCGCTATTAGACCAAGATTGATCTTTGTACTGGCCTTGTTACTCCCCATTAATTTCTGTTTGTTGATCAATATAAACATAGGAATCGCCACTGCCGGAAGGATACAGGCTTGAAAAGCTTGTGAGAATACCATAAGTGCGGGAGGTCTTTCCTCCAAAAAGACTGTTCCAAAGGCAAATACCATGGCGCCAAGTATTAGCATTCTGGAAGACTTGGAATGAATGTTTCTTGGAGTCCCCCTATAATCGGCCAGCAACCAAGGGGCTATAAGCACGATCGGAAAAATAGTGGACAGTCCGGCCCCTGTAATCCCTATAATCAGAACAAAAGCCGCCAATTTACCCCCCAATGGTTCAAAAAGGGATATCATTTCTACGGTATCGTCCAGCTTCATCCCGGAAATATGTAGGGTTCCTGCGGCAACCGCCATGATGATACCGCTCAAGAAAAGCATCATAAAAGCCGATACAAAAGCATCTGTCTTTTCCTTTTTTAGATCATTTATACCCCATCCCTTTTCTGCCACCACCGTACTTCTCATTACAAAAACAGCCGCAGAACAGGTGGTACCCGTAATGGCCGCAATAAGCCCCAACGCACCGGGAGTATCCGGAATACTCGGAACCATACCCGATAGAATATCCATCATATCCGGGCGGACCATAATGAAAACGACCATAAAGGAAAGTCCCATCAGGATCACCAGAACGGTCAAGACTTTTTCAAATGCCTTATAACGTCCGAACCATAAAAAAAATGTGAGTATGGCTACGAAAAAAAGAATAATCCACCCTCTTTGGATTATCTCCCCGTTAAATGCCAAGCGTACCCCTTCCTGTACCAAATCGGCCACTATACCCATTACCCCCATAAGAGCCAATAATTCACCTATAATCAATACCAAAATGATATAGAGCGAAAGTATCCAGCCCCATTTAAACTCCTGTTTAAAATTAAACAGCGCGGTCCTACCTGTCACCAAGGTTACTTTGCCATAGGCAACCATTAAAATGTAAGTAAAAATACAGGAAAGCACTACTGCCCAAAAAAGACCCATACCAAACTCCGCACCGGTCTTGGCCATTGTGGTAACACTACCGGTTCCAATGTTGTAGCCAATAAGAAACAAGCCCGGACCTACCGCGCTAAGTCCCAATAGTATTTTTTTGAATAGTGATTTATTGCCCATATGTTGCTTTTATAGATTTAATTTTCAACCAAGTACCCTAACATTCAACACTGTAGAAACCAATAGGAAGTTAGTCTTTGGAATATACCAACTGTCCGGACACAAAAGTCTTGTGAATTATCACCTTATTATCGTCCAACTCAAAGAGAATAAGATCGGCTTGTTTTCCCTGTCCTATTTCGCCAAGTTCATTAAGGGAAAACATCTTTGCAGGATTGGTGCTTGCCATTTGTATGGCATCATTCAAAGTACATTGGGTATAATCCATAATTACCCCTACACATGCACTTATTGGTGATGCTGCCCCGGCCAGAACATTTTCCTTTGGTAATTTTACCACATTGGGGGTCAGCAATAGTGTACGCTCTCCCCGGGTATACTCTCCGGGAGGAAGACCAGCCAAGTCCAGGGCATCGGAGACCAAAATCGTTTTATCCGGTCCTTTTACCTTATAAAAACTTCGTACCTCTTCCTTGGTCAAATGAAATCCATCTGCTATAATGCTAGGCGTAATCCTATCATCGGCCAACTGTGGCCAAAGCGGATTATGGTGCCTATTAATCTCGTTGGCACATCCGTTACCGAGGTGGGTAGCCATTTTTGCCCCGGCATCTATGGCACGTTCTATATCCTCCGCACTGCCATTGTGATGTCCGAGCGCCACAATAATACCATTGGCAACGCAATTACGGATAAAGGGTATGGCCCCTTCCAATTCAGGTGCCAGGGTTATTAATTTTATACCATTGTTGGCTGCCTTTTGCAACTCCTGAAATTCCTCCCAATCCGGATTTTTGATGTATTTCTCCAAATGCGCACCCCTATAGCCGGGTAGCGGTGATATATATGGGCCTTCCAAATGGAATCCTGGAATTGAACCTCCTATTTCCGGATCTTTTTGTGCTTCGGCCAGAATGGCAAAATTCCTTTTCATTCTTTTGAAATCACTGGTAATAATGGTCGGAAAATAAGTAGTTACACCAGCTTTCCATAAGGCCTTTGTAGCTTTCCTCACCCCTTCCATCGTAAGATCGGGACCGGAAAAATCTACTCCCATATAGCCGTTGATCTGGACATCTATTAAACCGGGAGCTACATATATTTTTGAATCCCTATCACCTTTCGACAATCTGTTTATTCCCGAAATTTTTCCGTTTTTAGTCGAAATGTTGACCCATCCCTCATCGGAATACAAAATGCCCTCCATACCGCTTTTATCCATAGACTGTGATATTCCCATGATGTAAAAAAAGAATAGTGCTATAACTAATGTATATTTAATTATCATAACAATTTGTTGAATTTATAATTTCCAGATCCTTATCAATGTTATCGGAAACTAACTTCCCGATTTAATCTTGCGAATCTTAATATTCCTAAACCAGGCATCGTCCTTATGGTTTTGTAAGACGATATGACCCGTTCTTTTTTCCAAAAACCCCGGATAATCCACATACTTGCTTTTTTGGTAAAGTGAATCCAAATACCGGGAACCGAATTCATATTCAACTACCTTCTTCCCATTAAGCCAATGTTCTACATTCTTATCATTGACCACAATACGGCTGGAATTGTACATCCCGGCCGGCCTAACATCGGCATTGTCAGCGGCAATCATATCATAAAGACTCCCTGTGTACTGGGAAGGCTTTAGTTTGCCCGCATAAAGGGTGTCGGAATCATCCAATAATTGGTATTCAAATCCCAGGGCGGAATATTGGGAACCGTACTTCTGGGACATTTCCTCGGACACATTATACTTAAGGCCAGTGTTGCCCGCCTTTAATATCTTCCATTCAAAATACAATTCATAATTATCAAAAGTATCCACCGTCATTAGATCGCCCCCTTCCAAGGGTTGCCCATCCGGCATGGAAGGCACTTCTCCACTATTCAGTTTACGTATGGCCCCATCCTCAATTTTCCATAGTTGGGTCTGAACATCCTTTCTACCCAAACCACGCCAACCATTAAACGACTTTCCATCAAAAAGCAGTTCCCAGCCCTGCTCCTTCTCCAATTCAGTAAGGCTATTTTGCAGTAATTCCGGCCCCTTCATTGCTTCCTGTGGCTTTTGCCCATTGTTTCTGCAGCCTATCAATACCAATCCTATTATTAAGGCAAGAGCCAAGAAACAGTTTATTAAATGCTTTTTGCTCCTCTTCATTATGCTATAACGGATTCCCAATTACCAGAAATAATGGATTTTTGAATTGCTTCCAACACGGCTATACCATGAATAATGCTCTCGTGGCTTCGCGGTTCCTTTCCGGTGCTGAACATGTTTACCATATCTACATAATTTTTGTCCGGCTCAATAGTCTTCACTCTAGACTTCAATTCTACCACGCCTTCATCTGTCTCTACAAAGGTCTGCCAGCCATACTTTTTGGTAGTAATGACCAAAGTGGCCATCCTTCCATTTTCAAATATTAGACTAGCACTACTATTCAAATTCTCCTTTTCGTTTTTATTGAACTTGGCCGAAATAATTTTTTCATCAAAAAGATAGATAAGAGGTTCTACCATATGCACGCCATAAAAGAAAAAGCCTCCATAAATGGAATTGATATCGGCCTTGCCGTAACAGGTTACTTGATTTATATCCTTTTTTTCCGCCAATTGCCTCCTCATATCTTCGGTGGCATAGCTATGGGCTATTGAACTGTAGGATGTGACCGGAGTACCCACCGCCCTTGCCATTTCAAGGAATATTTTCGCGGCCTGACTGCTATAACAAAATGGTTTATCTATAAATGTGGGTATCCCAGCTTTTACAAACGGCAAGGCCGCATCCAAGTGAAGATCGCCATGTCTATGGTCTACGATCAATGCATCTATCTTACCCATCATTTCCAAGGGGTCTTTTACAGTATTGGGAATGGCCCCCTCTGTTTTGGCCTGTTGTGCAAATTCTTCCTTTTCACCCCATACATACTTAACCTCCCATCCCGGAAATTTTTTATCCAAATTGAACATCTTCCCAAAACCTCTGGTATGCGAATTCTCGGCACCAATGATACCGATAATCTTGTTTTTCACTACCGTGGCTTTTCCCAATTTTATCTGGGAAAACAATGTTGACGGCAAGGACAGGGCCAAGGTTGAAAATGCAGCCCCTTTTCCAATTTTTTCTAAAAATGATCTTCTGTTTGCCATATATTTTTTTTTACAATTTCATTTCCCAACCGTTTTCATAAGCTCGACTCCATAATTTCTGGGCATCGCTATCCTGCAAAATATGACCATTATTGGGATCTATATTCAAAGACCTGCCCGTGCGCTGGGCAATATTCCCCAATTGCACCAACAAGGTACTTTTGTGACCAGAGTCTATATCCGCATTGAGGCTTGTACCGTTCTGGATGGCACTGAACATATTCTGTATGTGCAAGGCATCCAAAAGTTCTGCTGGATTGGAATTATTTCTGGGGTCTATTTCCTGAGTATTTTTGACCTCTTTAACCAAATTGCCCTCCAAATCGAAAATGCTATAGCTATTGCCCCCAGGGATAAGCATACTGCCATTTTCCCCATAGAACATAACTCCTACCGAACTCCCTTCTATAGGTTTGCCATTGCAACTCCTACCCTCCCAGGACATGGACAATCCTTCGGCAAAATCCAAATTGATCACCTGTGTATCCGGGGTCTCCCAATCGTCCTGATACCTATACCTACCGCCGTTTGAACCCACTTTAATGGGATAGTCCACCTGCATGCCCCAGCGCAATAAATCTATCATATGGGTACCATTATTAAGGGCTTCCCCTGTACCCCAATGCCACAACCAATGCCAATTGTAATGTACAATATTGTCCTTGTACTTCATTCTTGGTGCCGGACCTTGCCAAAGATCCCAATCCAACCATTTGGGCACCTCAACTTCCTTCCCTATACCTATGGACGTACGATTGTTGGTATACCATCCTTTACCAAAATATACCCTCCCTATGGCACCGGCCTTCAGGGCATTTATTCCTTCAACCACATTGGGCCAAGAGCGACGCTGGTTCCCCATTTGTATAACCTTCCCATATTTTTTAGCCGCCCGCACCAAAATTTCCCCTTCATTGGGGTTGTGGCTACATGGCTTTTCCACATACACGTGTTTTCCTGCTTCCATGGCCAAGAGCGATGCTGGTGCATGCCAATGATCGGGTGCAGCTATCACCATGGCATCCACATCCTTGCTTTCCAAAGACTTGCGGAAATCGGTATAAGATTTTGGCACCCTGCCTTGACGCTCTTTTACGACAGACAGACAATTCGCTATTGCCCTACTATCCACATCGCAAACATGGATGACCTCAGCATTATTTTGACTTGCAAAATTTTGGGCCAAGGCCTTTCCCCTACTATTCACCCCCATCATGGATACATTGATACGATTATTGGCACCTAGAATACGGGCATAACTTTTGGCACTAAATTGGGGAAGGATTCCGGCCGCCGCTATAAAGGCCGAACTGGCCGCGGTTTTTTTAATAAAACTTCTTCTTGAACTTGAACTTGAATTTGATTTCATGCTATCCAGGTTTGATCGTTATTAACTTTATTTATTTTTAGGTCATTAAAATGGGGCTAATAAAGGCCCGAAAACTCCATCCCCAAGGCATTGATCTCTTCATCGGAGATTTCTCCCGAGCACACCAGCGTACGAAAAGCAAAACGTACGGAATCTCCTTTTTTCAAACTTAAGTCCATAGTTTCCTTTCCTTCCGAAAATACATTTTGACCCAATGGGTTTACAGCAAAAAGTCCATAGCCCCTAGCATGCCAATAGGCCGGATAACCAGGATTCTTTTTATGGTCTATAATTACCACCGCAACCTTTCCTTTCTTATATTTGCCAAAAAGTTTCATCCATTTGGCCCGGGTGCCCCAAACATCTTCCCCTTTAATACCTTCACTACTCAAATAGTCTCCAGAAACCACATCATTATTTATGACTTTGATGGTCTCCGGGTTTCCATGTGCATCCGTTAATGTCAAGGGATTATCTGAAGGTAATTCCAATTCTCTACTTACCCTAATGGCAAACATTCCCTCTTTGGTATCCTTGAACAAAATATCCTCTTGGGCGTTTAAGGTACTTATCCAATCTATGACCCTTACCTTGCCCTTGTCCATAAAGTGAAGTTCTATATCTTCCTTTATCTGCGTACGTCCCTGAGCTTCCCAGTTGGTTTGTACCCGTATGGTTCCTTGGGTACCATCGGCATCGGCTTGGACAACCTCTTGATGCCTGATAACGCCACTGAATGGCTTACGATCTTCAGGGGTAGCCTCAGAATGTCCCCAGTAATCAATACCGTTGACATCTCCATAATTCATCCACATGCCTATGTGATGGGGGTGATCAGCACGCTCACCGGCAACTGCCTTCAATGGGTATTTACGTGTAATTTCCGTACCTTCAGATGTCACTATAGGCCATAAACAGGGTTTCATAATATTATCGGGGTAGATATAAGAAGTAAACAATTCATCCCCGAAGAAGATATCCACTTTTTGTTCAGTCACTTTATTTTCTACCCTAATGCCAGTCTTTTCCAATTCCTGTGATGGAATTACATCATTCTTTTTAGACTTGCTTTCGCCACAAGAACCAAAAAAGACCAATAACAATAAGCAACCAAGTACTCTTATTCCCATAATATATATTTCTAGTTTAAAGAAAGCCCTTGCATTTACCAAGTTATGGCTATTGCATAAGACCTTTATTGAAAATTAATATAATAATCTACGTTTTCCTTAATAATTATATCCAAAGGCACATACTGCACAGCGGTCGGTGATTTTTTATAAACAAAAAAATCGAACAAGGTCTTTACCGCGGTTACTCCTTGAAATACTGGTCTTTGGGAAATAATATAATCGATATTTCCATTTTTCAACTCGGTCACATTTCCCGGAACTATATCAAACCCTACCACCTTTATATCCAATTCGTGCAAAGCGTGATACTTGGAAATTAAATGCGCCCTGGAATTGGTAACGAATACTCCCTTTGTACCCGGGTTTTTAATATAATAGGTTGTCAGCTCCCTGTTTACTTCGGTCTCGGCCGTTGAGGGTATTGTAATGGAATTTACACTCCTTTTCGTCCGTAATCCATGTTCCTTGAAATAATCCCGAAAGCCATTTTCCACAAGGGCAGTGTGGGCACTATTTTCGAATCCCTTAACCATGTTTACAATAAGTATATCATCTGAAGGTTCCAGAAGGGAATTCAATAATTTCCCGGCTATATAACCGCTACCTTCCAGATCAGGGCCTATGTAACTGAGATTTTTCTTGTTTTTGATATTGGCATCTATAAAGACATAAGGAATATCCCTTTCTTCCAACTTCGCTATAAATTCTAGACTTTCCTTTTCAAATAAGGGTGCCAAGATTACGCCACTAGGATTCTTCCCAAGGATGGCATCTGCACTTTTAACAAAACTGGATTCGTCAAACAAACTGTACTCATAAGTATGAAGCTCCATTCCAAAATCCCTGTATACTTCCACCCCCTGGTCTACCCCTATTTTCGGTAACGCCCAATAACTATGTACATTGGTAGCTTCTGGAAACAGGCTACAAACCTTAAACTGTCTTCCCAAGGCCAATGTTCTTGCCAGGAGATTGGGATTAAAATCCAACTTCTCTATGG
This sequence comes from Arenibacter palladensis, assembly GCF_900129275.1. Lineage (GTDB taxonomy): Bacteria > Bacteroidota > Bacteroidia > Flavobacteriales > Flavobacteriaceae > Arenibacter > Arenibacter palladensis. The sequence continues at coordinate 98,184 of NZ_FQUX01000006.1, forward strand.
CCTCTTCTACTTTTTTCCTTTTGGCAAGTGACACCTTCCCCCTATTGTGCAGAACCCGGTCAATGGTCCCTATGGAAACATTGGCATAGTTTGCCAAATCCTGAATGGTGGTCTTTTTATTCTTTGCCATCTAAAATATACTTATATAATTGTATGACCTCTAATGAATTAAAAAAGTGTGTAGGCACACAAATATAAAAATTATCATGACATACGAGCCATTTTTTATAAAAATTACAGCTTAATATAGGTAAATTTCAACAAAAATGTGTAAGCACACACCTAATTGCCAAAACCCGAAATACCGTTTTAGAATGCCTAAATCAACAACTTTGACCTCGTGAAATATATGCTAAAGAAAAACCAGAATGTATGTTGGCCTACAACGACTTTCTTATGGCGATAAACAAAAAAATAAATAATGAGTACATTATAAAAAAGGGTATTATGTAGTCTGCCCAGCCCAAAACCAGCATCACACTTATTATTAAGAGCTGAAACCCAAGACCAAAGGTAGATACGGCCGTCATAAGCCAATTAGGCAGATGCCTTCCATTGGCAGCTTCACCATCCAACTTATAAATTATTCGGTCAAAACTACCATAAAGTACCCTGTACCACCAAAACAGAACATTCACATTGCGCTGATGTTCCCCTACCATTGCCACCGGAGTCCCAGATTCAAAAATTCGGCTTGTAACATCACCTTGAAACTTATTTCTCAAGATTACGTAATAATAATTATATAGGGTACCCTGAAGCTGCAGTCCCAAGAACGCCAATACCGTATAACCAATACCTACCCTGGTTATACGCCATAGGACCAAAAATATAAGGATATTCAACACAAAATCAGAAAGGGAATCAAAATACCTGCCAGTGTAGGAGGGCGTATCCTTGATCCGAGCCAATTCACCATCGGCGGCATCCAAGATAGATTTTAAAATAAAAAAAAAGGCAGCGTACCAATTATAGCCATAATACATGCAAGCCACTGCTATAACACCCGAACAAAGGAATCCAAAAGTAACCTGAATAGGCGTAATGGTGGTTTTCTTTAGTCCGTTCGCAATAATCCTGGCAATTGGTCTTCCATAGTCAGAAAGGTCTAAAAATTTATGATCTTCCGGTAATTTAGACATTCTCAGCTTTTTTTATGGAGCATTTTTAATGACTTAGCTACCTAAATTAAAACAGCACACTTATTTATTCTTATTAAATATACGATTAAATAAGATGCGATTTCTTTAGGCTTCCGTAAAACAAGGGAATGGCCCTAATAATTATGAGAGAAAATTACACTGTAATTATAGACATGGCAACCAGCAAAAGTAAAACTCCGCCATCTACCCTTCCAAAATCTCAATTTGCCGTATGATGTCTTTTTCGGTAATAGGATAGGGAACGCCTTCAATAATGGATTTGTAAACATCTTCGAACAAATTAATATAAGAGGATTTTGCCGATTCTATTTCTTCCGTATGCCTTTCACCGTTCTCGGAAATGGTAGTGAGTACACCATTTCTATTGGCATCCTCTATACCAAACAAAGGGTTTCCCGGACTCATTCCCGCCAGAAGCTGCTGCTCCTGAATGTCCGTTCGCTGTTTCACAAATGTACCCTTGGTTCCGTTTAGAACAAAAGCGGCTTGCGGTTGCACCACCAACATGCTCATTGTTAAAAACACCTGCACGCCCTTTGGATACACTAAATGTAAATGCACATAATCATCCACCTGGGTATTGGGCCTAAATTGCCCAGTGTACTTGCTCCATTGCAAGGGGTATCCAAATAATGCAAAAGTGGCGTCCAATAAATGTGGGGCCAGATCATACATGAGACCACTACCAGGCACTGGGGTTTCCTTGGCAATCTTAGGACCTATATGATGTCGGTACCGATCGTACCGCATATGGGCCTCTACCAAGGATCCAAGCTTACCGGACTCCAATACACTTTTAACGGAAAGAAAATCACTGTCATACCTTCTATTCTGATATGGCAGAATACTACGATCAACCCTTTTTGCCTCTGCAAAAAGTTCCTTGGCCTCAGCACTGCTAACACAAAATGGCTTTTCTACCAAAACGTGCTTCTTTGCCCGGAGCGCCTTTAGCGCAAATTCGAAATGCGTATAATTGGGGGTATTTACCACTACCAGCTCAATGTCCTTATCAGCTATAAGGTCATCAACACTGTCATAACTTGTTATATTGGGATACGCCCTAGATGCTATTTTTTTACTCCTCTCAACCACTGCGGTTAATTGGAACCCAGGATGTTCATTCAAAAATGGAGCATGAAACAAGGTGCCCGACATTCCGAATGAAAGAATACCCGTATTTATCATCTTTTTAGACATAATTTAAGTTACTTTCATTAAAAACATGGGCATTCCCCTTACCCAGAAACACTGTAATTACAGACCTTGGCAATTACTTTAAACTAGCCAAACTCTTCTCCAAGGTATCAATTTTAGCAATAGCGTCCGCTTCCTTCTGCCGTTCCAGGTCAATTACCTGCGCTGGGGCGTTGGCCACAAAACGTTCATTGGAAAGTTTTTTTCGCACGGACACCAAAAAGCCCTTTATATACTCCAATTCCTCTTCCAACTTCTTAATTTCCGCCCCAATGTCAATGGCCCCTACCATGGGAACAAAGTATTCATTGGACTTCACCCTGAACGTTAGAGCGCCGTCTACTGCGCTGTCAACATAATCAATAGCTGATAAATTAGTGAGCTTGGCAATTACCACGTCCCAATCCCTGGAAATATCCCCGTCATTTAAAACCGCCAATTGTAGCGCATCTTTCATAGGAATATTCTTTTCTTTTCTAATGGTACGTATTCCGGCAATAACCTCCGCAGCAAAATTAAAGCCTTCTATTAGGTCCTCGTTTACAGGCTGTACGCTTGGCCATTTAGCAATGACCAATGCCTCTTCCGGGGTACGTTCGGCAATGTGCTGCCAAACCTCCTCTGTAAGAAAAGGCATAAACGGATGCAATAGTTTTAGGTTTTCTTCAAAAATATGGATTACGGCATCAAATGTAATCCGATCTATAGGCTGCTGGTAAGCCGGTTTAATAATTTCCAACAACCAAGAACTATAATCGTCCCAAACCAATTTATAAATGGCCATTAAAGCATCCGAGATACGATACTTACTGAAATGGTCCTCTATCTCTTCAAGAGTTTTATTGAATTTGGAGGTATACCATTCAATACCCAACTTGGAAGCCTCCGGTTGTGGCAGATCTGCCACTTCCCAGCCTTTTACCAAACGGAAACCGTTCCATATCTTATTGGCGAAGTTTTTCCCCTGTTGGCACAAGGCTTCATCGAACATTAGATCGTTACCTGCTGCGGAACTCAATAAAAGTCCTACACGAACACCATCTGCTCCGTAATCTTCGATCAATTGTAGCGCATCAGGCGAATTTCCGAGCGACTTGGACATTTTTCTTCTTTGCTTATCGCGCACCAACCCAGTAAGATATACGTTCTCAAAAGGTCTTTCATTTCGGTATTCATAGCCTGAAATAATCATTCTGGCCACCCAAAAGAACAATATATCCGGCCCGGTCACCAAATCATTGGTAGGATAGTAATACTCTATTTCCTTATTATCGGGCTCCAAAATCCCGTTAAAAACACTTATAGGCCATAACCAAGAAGAAAACCAGGTATCCAGGGCATCTGCATCCTGTTTTAGGTCCTTCAATGTTAAATTGGAATTTCCGGATTTTTTCCTGGCAAGATCCAAAGCCGCTTCCTCGGTTTCGGCCACGACAAAATCATCCTGACCATCTCCATAATAATAGGCCGGGATTTGTTGTCCCCACCACAATTGTCGTGAAATGTTCCAATCGCGGATATTTTCCATCCAATGGCGATAGGTATTTTCGAATTTTTTAGGAAAAAGCTTTATATCGTCATCCTCCAAAACCGCCTTTATAGCTGGTTTGGCCAGTTCTTCCATACTTAAGAACCACTGATCGGACAACCTTGGTTCAATGACCGCTTTGGTCCTTTCCGATGTACCAATTTTATTAATATGCTGTTCTGTCTTTACCAAAAAGCCCTTTTCTTCCAATTCTTTTGAAATGGATTTACGAACCTCAAAACGGTCCTTACCTTCATAATGCAGTCCAAAACTATTTAAACTGGCATCCTCATTAAAGATATCTATGGTCTCCAGATTGTGTTTCTCTCCTAGGGCCTTGTCATTGATATCGTGCGCTGGGGTCACTTTTAGACAACCCGTTCCAAATTCAACATCAACATATTCATCCTCTATTATGGGTATGATCCTATTGCATATGGGCACTATGGCATTTTTTCCTCTCAGGTGGGCATAACGCTCATCATTTGGGTTAATACAGATTGCCGTATCCCCTAAAATGGTCTCCGGCCTAGTCGTGGCAATGGTAACGGTCTCCTCCGAACCTTCTATTTTATAGGACAAATAATACAACAAGCCTTGTCTTTCCTCATATACAACTTCCTCATCGGACAGTGTAGTTTTTGCCTCAGGGTCCCAGTTTACCATACGATAGCCCCTGTATATGAGCCCTTTATTATAAAGATCCACAAAAACCTTGATAACGGAGGCGGACATATTGTCATCCATGGTAAACTTGGTACGCTCCCAATCGCAGGAACAGCCCAATTTCTTCAACTGTTCCAAGATGACACCACCATATTCATGGGTCCAATCCCAAGCATGCTTCAAAAATTCCTCACGGGTGATATCCTTTTTATCTATCCCCTGTTCCTTTAGTTTGGCAACCACTTTGGCCTCCGTAGCTATGGAAGCGTGATCGGTACCAGGAACCCAGCAGGCATTCTTCCCCATTAAACGGGCCCTACGGATCAAAACGTCCTGTATGGTATTGTTTAACATATGCCCCATATGCAATACACCGGTAACATTGGGTGGTGGTATAACTATGGTATATGGCTCCCTATCATCTGGTGTGGAATGAAAATAATTATGTTTGGTCCAATACTCGTACCATTGGCCCTCTACTCTGTGAGGCTCATATTTTGATGGAATTTCCATTATTTGGAACAGTTTTTGCTTGCCCTATACGGACGATTACTAAATGAGTGCAATATTAAGGTTAAACTTGAAGTAATTCTAAGGTTTTCGACCATTTTGAAATACGAAACAAAAATAAGTAACGTTATTACATAACAAAAGAATTTTGGAGGTTCATTAAAAACATTTACTTTTGAAATTCACCAAAAACTAAAAATATGAAAAAAATAGTACTAGTTCTATTTATTGGTCTCTTAGGTTTTGGCCTAACCGCTCAAGAAAATGTAGCGAAAATCAAATTCAAAACAGAAACCGTTGATTATGGTGAAATCGCTAAAGGAAGCGATGGTGTAAGGATATTTGAATTTACGAATACAGGGGATGCCCCACTTGTTATAAGCAAGGTTAGCTCTAGCTGTGGATGTACCATTCCAAAAAAACCGGAAGGTCCTATCTTACCAGGTAAAACTGGACAGATACAAGTAAAATATGACACTAATAGAGTTGGACCAATCGCAAAAGCGATTACTGTTATTTCCAACGCTGACACCCCAACGAAGGTGTTAAAAATTAAAGGAAAGGTATTGCCGGCAGAAGGTAAATAAATACCATTCATAAATATATAAGCTTGTTAAGTACCAATTGTGGGTATTTAACAAGCTTTCTTTTTTAAGGGACCCATATTGCTAAAGCCACCGCTGGATTGCAGGTGATAGGTGAACAAATCCAGACTCATTTATTTGAACAAACCTTTAAGCACATAGGTTATCAGCATGTCTTTTTGGTAACGCTCTATAAGCACCTTCACCCGTTTTCCTTCCTTTTCATTGAGCATGTGCAGGATTTGTTGAAGTTTGTAATGGTGTACCTTTTTCCCATTTACGGCAAGAATAACGTCCCCTTCCTGCAAACCGGCCTTATGCCCTGGACTTCCCGCACGTATACCGGACACTATAATTTCCGGCACCATACTTAGTCTAGTCATGTTCTCGAAGAGAATTTGCACATCCCCGAACGACTTGCCACTATCCACCAATACCAATCCACCTGCATCGGCTATACTTTCGGAAATATAACGCATCCCGTTATGCTGGATATCTATCCCGCTCAAATTAAAATCGAATGGGTGATCAAAAAGTGCATTTTTACGCAAGCTCAGGGTACGCTCACCATAATTGAATACTAGGGTAAATCTTTTTAGGACTTCTCCGCCCAAACTACCATTTCTATTCCCAAAGGCGGTAATGGAATTAAAATACTGTAAATCTGGAAATGCCGTTTTGGCATCCCTTAACTGAAAGCCACCCAAGCTAATTCCGTCTATTTTGGTCCTTTTTCCGTAAATACCACCACTTAGCCCTTGGCCCAGAAAATCCACATAATTATCTTCAGGAATTCCTAATCCCTTATCCATATCCTCAAAAAGCCATACCGCATCGGAACTCCCCGAATCTATTAATAGCTCCACAGGAATACTGCTTTTATTTTTCATAAATACATGACCTTGTACATATGCTTTGTTCTGCACAATGCGCAAGGGAATTGTACGGATTTTAGAGCTTTTTTTGGACTTATACAGTTCACGGTCATGAAGCTTTAAAAATTTTGATGAATAATTTATCTCGACCACAAAGTCCCTAAAGAGGTCATAACCAATAATTCCATGGACCGGTAAACCCAGCCTAGGGGAAAGGTTCAGATCAGGGTCCATGACCACATAGAGCAACTGATCCTTATTGACAACTTTACCAATCTTAAAAATATTGGAATCTGAACTCAGGGCATCAATTGGTTCACCTTCACCAAGGCCTTTTATTACAATTTCCGATACATTGTTGATTTGAATGGAATCCTTATCCGATAAATTAAAAAGAATGGGCTTGTTTACCCCAGAATCCAAAATAAATGAAAGTTCCGCGCCGTTTACCTCTATTGGAATTATAATAAGATTGTTCACCAATTGAAACTTCACCTTTTGAAACTTTTCTCCAACCGGTAATTCAAAATTTTGCGATAACAACAGAACTGGACAGCACCAAATAAGGAAAACCATATGTCTTAAGAAAGCCATCTTATTTCCATTTTTAAGTAACCTAACCCTCTAATTTACAAACAAAACCCTTGACAATAGAATCATTTAACATATTAATATGGAATCAAATAAGGCCGTTTTATTGTTTTGTCCATATTGATTTCTCATTTTTGTCTAAAATTAAAATCGATATGCCATCAATTTCACGGAGAGGCGAAACAATGCCGGAATCTCCAATAAGAAAACTAGTGCCTTTTGCTGAAGCTGCCATAAAAAGAGGTATTAAGATCATCCACCTAAATATTGGCCAACCCGATATAAAAACTCCCAAAGTTGCCTTGGATGCCGTTAAAAACAATACTTTGGAGGTCCTGGCATACAGTAGAACAGAGGGTTCCGAATCCTACAGGGAAAAGATTGCCGCATATTACGCAAAGAACAACATTCATGTTAATGCGGACAATATTATAGTCACTACAGGTGGATCGGAAGCATTGTCCTTTGCATTGGGAAGTATTGCGGATAATGACGACGAAATTATTATCCCCGAACCTTTTTATGCCAATTACAACGGATTTGCCAATGCCAGTGGAATAAAGGTAGTACCGGTGGTTTCCAACATCGAGAATAATTTTGCATTGCCTCCCATTGATGAATTTGAAAAACTAATAACACCAAGGACAAAGGCAATCCTAATATGTAATCCGGGAAATCCAACAGGCTATTTATATACAAGGGAAGAAATTAAAAAACTTGCCGCAATAGTAAAAAAACACAACCTCTTCCTGATTGCCGACGAGGTATACCGTGAATTTATTTATGAAGGTAGGGAGCATTATTCCATTCTTCAGGAAGAAGGCTTGGAAGAACATGCCATTATAATAGACTCTGTTTCCAAAAGATATAGTATGTGCGGGGCTCGAATTGGATATTTGGTCTCCAAAAATAAGGAAGTTATAAAGACCGCCCTTAAATTTGCCCAGGCCCGACTTTCCCCACCAACCTACGCCCAGATTGCAAGTGAAGCTGCCTTGGACACCCCTCAATCTTACTTTGATGATGTAAAAAAGGAATACGAGGAACGCAGAAACATACTTATATCGGAACTGAACAAACTTGACGGTGTGGTAGTTGCCCAGCCACAGGGGGCATTCTATTGTATTGCACAACTTCCCATTGACAATGCCGATGTTTTTGCCCAATGGCTACTGGAAGATTTCAATTTGAACGGGGAAACCGTAATGGTAGCACCTGCAGCGGGATTCTATGCAACAAAAGGTTTGGGAACCGACCAGATCAGAATTGCCTATGTCTTGGAAAAGGAAGATCTAAAAAGAGCTGTTCACATTTTAAAGGAGGCCTTAAAGGTATATGCAAATTAATGGATATACAGGAAGACATATCCCTTAAAGAATACAATACTTTTGGAATTGACGCCAAGGCAAGATTCTTTTGTGAAATAAATTCGATCGCCGAACTAAAACAAGCACTGGAGCTTAAGGGATATCCCAATTTATTTGTACTTGGGGGCGGTAGTAATATGCTCATCACCAAAGATTTGGAGAACCTGGTACTGCATATCAACCTTAAGGGAATTGAGGTAGTTTCAGAAAATAAGGATGAGGCCATCATAAAAGTCTATGCCGGTGAAAATTGGCACAATATGGTATTGTGGACCTTGGACCACGATTATGGTGGATTGGAGAATTTATCCCTCATTCCAGGTAATACGGGTACCGCTCCAATTCAGAACATAGGCGCCTACGGAGTTGAACTAAAGGACACCTTTGTATGTTGCGAGGCCATGGAAATAGCCACCCGTGAACTTAAAACCTTTACCAAGGACGAGTGCCAGTTTGGCTATCGCGATTCCTATTTCAAAAATGAAGGGCTTGGAAAATACATTATTACTTCCGTTAGTTTTAAATTGACCAAAAGAAATCACAAGCTAAATGTGGACTATGGGGCCATTGTTTCCGAATTGCAGCATAATGGTATTACCAATCCCGGCATTAAGGATGTCTCCAATGCGGTAATTGCCATAAGAAAAAGTAAGTTGCCAGACCCAAAGGAATTGGGCAATAGCGGAAGTTTCTTCAAAAACCCGGTCGTAGATAGACAACAATTCGACAACTTCACTAAGCTGAACCCCACTGCCCCTTTTTACAAGGTATCCGAAAATGAGTTCAAGATACCGGCAGGCTGGCTCATTGAACAATGTGGATATAAGGGAAAGCGATTTGGCGATGCCGGAGTACACAAAAACCAAGCCTTGGTGCTGGTCAATTACGGTAATGCCTCGGGAGCCGATATCATTGAACTGGCCGAAAAAATAATTGAAAGTGTGTCGCAGAATTTCGGAATTACAATTAGTCCGGAAGTCAATATAATAAAATAACCCCTGACAAAGAATGCCAGGGGCTATACCAAACCAAACTAACCAAAAATTAAATGCACAGTTACCAGCTGTCCATTTATCCAATTAAAACGCTAAGTATAACAATCAATTTTATAATTTAGCGTTTGTGTATATACGATGAAAACTAAGTAATTGGATGATTGCTTGGCAACTTTTTTTTGAGAACACACTAATTATATGAGCATATTACTGGAAAATCATATTGTTGAGCTTCTACAGGAGCGAAATGACAAGGCCATTTCCCTTCTTTATGAACACTACGGCGATACCTTATACGGGGTTGCCTATAAGGTAGTACGCGATGAGGAATTGGCTCAGGATGTGGTTCAGGAAAGTTTCATTAAAATCTGGAAGAAATCGGATTCATACGACCCCACAAAAGCTAAATTGTTCACTTGGCTGTTTAGGATTACGCGCAATACGGCTATAGACAAATTAAGAAGTGCAAACAACAAATCCGATAAGGAAATCCAAATGGACGTTTCGGACGTATATAAACTAGGAACTGAAGGTATAATCCCTGACTTAATGGACGTTCAGGATAATTTGGATAAGATAGATTCAAAATATCAAATTGTATTGGACGCCCTATTTTTTCAAGGAATGACCCAGCAGGAGGCAAGCGAAGAATTGGACATACCTCTAGGTACCATTAAATCTAGATTAAAGATTGGACTTAGGGAGCTAAAGAAAATATATGGTTCAACGATGGTTATTGCCTGTTTACTAAGTTTATTTATGAATTAAAGCACAACCTTGATAAGACTAAGACCTAACAATTAAGCTGACGTTACAGCATAGCCGACCAAATTGTGCTACAAATAATAAAGCCATGAAAGAAAAGATTAGAATATTTTTAGAAACAGACCTACTAGAGAAATATCTATTAGGCACCACTACCCAAGAGGAAGCATTCCAGGTAGAAAGATATATTGCCATGTATCCCGAGGTTAGGAATACCTATATTGAGCTTCAGGAAAACCTTGAAATATTTGCCAAGTTGCATGCCTTAAAAACTCCGGAAGGCCTTAAGGAAAGAATTCAAACCAGAATCAAAAAGGAAAATTCCGGACGGTCAAAATTCTTTAGGTATGCCATTGCAGCCAGTTTTGCTGCCCTGATTTTTGCTGGAGCATCCTATTTCTTTTGGAACCAGAATCAAAACTTGCAAGAGGAAAATGTTATTGTCAACAATAAGATTCAGAACTTGGAAGAGAATATGCGTTTACAGTTGGAGGATGTTAGAAATCAATTTATTGTACTCAACAACCCTAAAACAAAGAGACTTACGGTTAAAGGCAATAACAAGGCCAAGGAACTTAAGGCCGTGGCCTATGTTAATCCTGTAAAAAAGCTTTCCTATATCAATGTAAGCAAATTACCGAACCTTCCGGAAAACCAATGCTATCAAATGTGGGCAGAGGTCAACGGACAGATGCTCAACCTTGGAGTGATAGAGGAAGCCAGCAATAGTGAAAAACTAATGGCCCTGCCCTATGGCGAGAATGCCGTTGGATACATCACCATTGAACCAACTGGTGGTAATTCCAAGCCTACCGTGGAGAATATTGTAGCCAATATCTCCTATTAAACAAAGGACTTAAAGTAATCCTAATCCTTATTGTTAAGGTTATAAATTTCATATCTTTGCATTAAATAATGCAGGGATATGAAATTATTATTTTTAACAATAGGTCTACTAGCACTTGCTTTTGCAGGTATTGCAATAAAAATATGGTCTAAAAAGGATGGTAAATTTGCGGGAACTTGCGCCAGTCAGAGCCCGTTTTTAAACAAGGACGGAGAAGCATGTGGCTACTGTGGAAAACTCCCCACAGAGCAGGATTGCAGAAAGGATTCAGTTACACGATAGAAATCCGGTTATTATCACCCTTTACAAATTCTCATCTTGGACAAAACCGAAGAACCACTTCCCAATCTTATTGAAAAAGCCAAATTAGGCAATCAGATGGCCTTCAGTGCGTTATTAAATAACTTTTGGAACGACGTATACGGCTTTCAATTGATCAGGACCAGAAATGAGAACGATGCCGAGGACATTACCATCCAGACATTTTCCAAGGCTTTTGACAAGATACATACCTTTAATGAAGATTATGAATTTAAGACATGGCTGATCGCCATCTCCAAAAATTTGCACATAGACCTTATCCGCAAAAGCAAAAGAAACGTGCTACAGGGCAACCAAGAAGGTAGCAGCGAAGCCATAAAGAAGGTTTTGGATGATGCCCCTTCCCCGGAAGACAGTTTAATTACGGAACAAAATTTGGCCGCTTTGTTGGAATATATAAAAAGGCTAAAACCACATTACCAAGAGGTAATAAATCTTAGGTATTTTCAGGAACTGCCCTATGCCGAAATTGCCGAAAAACTAGGGGAACCCATCAATAATGTAAAGGTTAAACTACTTAGGGCAAAAAGGCTGCTAGCAGAAATTATTAAAAATAACAATTAGTACTGTTGGATTACCCTTGTTTTTTGAAGAAACAACCTTCGAACCGGGATACCTGCCACAGATGTTGGACATTAGAATTGGAACCTTGTAAAAAACAGGTTTCATAGGCAATTAAAACACCCCACTTCTGGCAGTTTTGCAAATTCTACCGGCCCTATTACCCCCTATCACATTTCACATGATTATTTACTTGGCCACAATAACCAACCCCTTATATAGGCAGTAACAACTTCTAGAATATTGCATTCCCATACTTTGCCTGCATTTGGTATTTTAACTATCTCCCATTTCGTATATTTGCACAAAATCATAGTATGAGTATCGAAACTATAGACAGTGTAATCCCACCAAAAGGCAAACCCAAATGGTTACGGGTAAAACTTCCTACGGGCAAAAAATACACCCAGTTAAGGGGATTAGTGGACAAGTACAACCTTCACACCATATGCACCTCGGGCAGTTGCCCTAATATGGGTGAATGTTGGGGGGAAGGCACTGCAACTTTTATGATTTTAGGAAATGTATGCACCCGTTCCTGTGGATTTTGTGGCGTAAAAACAGGTCGACCAGAAGATGTAGATTGGGCGGAGCCGGAAAAAGTGGCCAGATCCATTAAAATAATGGACATTAAACATGCCGTAATAACTTCTGTGGATCGTGATGACCTAAAAGATATGGGCTCCATTATATGGGCCGAAACTGTGAAGGCTATACGAAGAATGAACCCCACTACTACATTGGAGACATTAATTCCAGATTTTCAGGGTATCCATACCCATTTAGACCGAATCCTTGCCGTTGGGCCTGAAGTAATATCCCACAATATGGAAACCGTAAAACGATTGACAAGGGAGGTTCGCATACAGGCAAAATACGAAAGAAGTCTAGGAGTCCTTTCCTATTTAAAGGAAAACGGCGCCAACCGCACCAAGTCCGGAATAATGTTGGGACTTGGCGAAAGGGAGGAAGAGGTAATCCAAACCATGGAGGACCTTAGGGCAGCCAATGTTGACGTGGTCACTATAGGCCAATATCTGCAGCCCTCTAAAAAGCATTTACCGGTAAAGGAGTTTATTCTGCCGGACCAGTTTAAGAAATATGAAGAAATAGGCCTTCAATTAGGTTTTAGGCATGTAGAAAGTGGAGCTTTGGTACGTTCATCATACAAGGCACACAAGCATATAAAGTAAGTAGCCCTTACACCCCTTATCTAGAATATCCATCCGTGATTATGCGGATAAATTGGCTTGACCCTATTTATGAAACAAATTAATATTGGTATAAACGGCTTTGGTAGAATTGGTCGTACCCTATTTAGACTCCTAAGCGAGCAACCTCATTTAAGAGTGGTGGCCATTAACGATCTGGCAGATGCCCCTACATTGTCACATTTATTGAAATACGATAGTATCCACGGAGTATTTCAAAAAGAAGTATCCCACAGCAACAATCATATAATCGTAGACAATAATAAGGTTGCACTGTTAAATTACAATTCTCCGAAAGACATCCCTTGGTCCGATCATAAAGTTGATATTGTTGTTGAGGCCACTGGGAAGTTTAAGGACAGGAGAATCTTGGAATACCACATTAAGAATGGGGCCAAAAAGGTTATTCTAAGTGTACCTCCAACCGAAGATGACATAAAGATGGTGGTATTTGGAATAAACCACGAAACCCTTGTCCCAACAGATGACATTATTTCCAATGCCTCCTGTACCACGAACAATGCCGCACCAATGATAAAGGTTATTCAAGATCTTTGCGGTATAGAGCAGGCTTATATAACCACCATCCATTCCTACACCACGGATCAAAGTCTGCACGACCAGCCCCATAAGGACTTAAGAAGGGCAAGGGCGGCCTCACAATCCATTGTCCCTACCACGACCGGGGCGGCCAAGGCCCTAACCAGAATATTTCCAGAACTATCGGATGTTATTGGAGGCTGCGGCATAAGGGTTCCAGTACCAAATGGCTCTTTGACCGACATTACTTTTAATGTAAAAAGGCAAACCTCCATTGAGGAAATTAATGATGCTTTTCTAAAAATATCGCAAAAAGAACTTAAAAACATTCTATATTACACTAAAGACCCCATAGTTTCCATCGATATAAACAATACTTATTACTCTTGTACGTTTGATTCTCTGATGACTTCTGTAATCGGTAAAATGGTTAAAATTATTGGATGGTACGATAACGAAACCGGATACAGCAGCAGAATTGTAGATTTAATTAATTATATTACAAGTAAACGATACGTTTGAGACCTAAATTCTTACATATTAATTTGAACAGAAAATTGTGGCTCCTTACGGTTCTATTGTTTTTTTACTTAAATCATTCCTATACCCAGGAAAGTCAAGCTGCCGGACAGGATATAGAATATCATTTTGATAAGGCAAGGGAATTGGGCAACAAGAATAACATTGAACCTGCCCTTGAGGAATTGAATACTGCAATGGAGATTGCCTTTAAGAACAATGATCAAAAGGCCCTGATAGATACCTACCATAAATTCGCCATTTTATATTTACGACTTCAAAAGGATGAAAGCGCGGAATATTATGCGGACAGGTCCAAATCACTTTTAAAGGATATTTCTTATCCCTATGGTGAAGCTACACATAAATACATAGATGCCATTATTTCCTATAGGGACGGTAAAAATTTCTTGGCCATCTCTATGCTCAACGAAGCAAAACAGATCAACAACGACAGAAATTTACTGAACAATATTCTTTTTGTAGAAGGGATTATTTTCTTAAATCTGGAAAAATACGAAAGTGCCACAAAAAATTTCAATGCCCTGGCCGTAAATACGGACATTTACGAAAAGGACTATCTGGCCGCCAAAGCCCACATTAAATTGGCGGAGATCAACAACAGGACAGAAAATTACGAGGAGAGCATTAAAAATGCGCAGAGTGCCTTAAAATTGGCAAAGGCCAACAACTTCTATTTGGAAGTACTGGAGGCCAATAGACTTCTTACAGAGACCAATGAAAAACTTGGGCTTTTTGAATCTGCACTGGCCTATAACAGGAACATACTGAACATTAAGGACTCTATTTTTACCATTGAAAAAAGTTTAGCGGAGACCAAAACGGCAGATAACATCCAAACCAAGTTTATGAAGGATGAGATTGGCCGTCAGGAAGCCAAGATAGAAGAACTTAACCAATCCAAAAATAGAACGGAAATAACGGCAATTTTAACTGCCGCCTTTTTAATAGTAATTTCCATACTGGCCATTTCGTTATACAGAAATAACCAGATAAAGTTAAAGACAAACGACCTGTTACATACCAAAAACAATGAATTACAGGCCGCAAGGGATGCTGCGGTAATGGCCATGGAGGCCAAAACCAATTTCCTTTCCACGGTAAGCCACGAATTGCGAACACCACTATATGCGGTCACTGGCCTAACACATTTATTACTGGAGGAGAACCCCAGTGAAAATCAAAAAGAACATCTAAAATCGTTAAAGTTTTCTGGTGACTATTTATTGAATTTCATTAATGACATTCTTCAGATCAACAAAATTGATGCTGATAAGCTGGAAGCCCTACAAATAGATTTCAATCTTAAAAAGATACTTTCAGAAGTAATCAATTCCCTGCACCAAAGTGCCAAGGCCAACAAAACAAAAATTGTACTGGAATTTGATGAGGATATTCCGTCGCATCTTTTGGGCGACCCCCTTAAACTTTCACAAATTTTTATAAACCTTATCGGTAATGGAATAAAATTCACCAAGGGAGGTCAAGTTACGGTTATCGCCAAGCTTGCCAAAAAAGTGGAAGAGAATCTAACCATTTATTTTGAAGTAAAGGATAATGGTATTGGGATTGATAAGGAAAGACAGCTTACCATTTTTGACAGCTTTGAACAGGGATCTATCCAAATTAACAGGGAATATGGAGGTACCGGATTGGGATTGACCATTGTAAAGAGTTTGTTGGGCCTATTTGGTAGTAAAATTGGACTTAAGAGTGAAATAGGCAAAGGGAGTTCCTTTTTCTTTGAATTGGACCTAAAAAGCAAGGATGATCTTATTGATGATATCCCGTTTGAAATTACCGAGGTGGAATACGATTTTACAGGTCTACATATATTGGTCGTGGAGGATAACAAAATCAACCAAGTGATTACCAAGAAAATGCTTAACAAAAAGGAAATCACCTGTGATATTGCCAATAACGGTCTGGAAGCAGTGGCCATGGTCAGAAAAACAGATTATGACTGTATCCTCATGGATATCCATATGCCCGGAATTAGTGGTGAAGAGGCTACCATAGAAATCAGAAAGTTCAACAGATTGGTACCCATCATAGCCCTTACCGCAATTTCCCTGGATGACAGTTTGGAAAGTTTTTATGCGGCCGGTTGCAACGACGTGGTTACAAAACCATTTAAACCTGAGGTATTCTATCAAAAAATAGGAGAGAACATCTTTGATGTGAAAAAAAAAATTGAAGCCTAAGGAGTAGTAGTGCTTTCGTCCAACAAATTCAATAATACTTCCTCTCCCCCATTCATGAATTTGTGCCTTACCCCTATATAATAAAAATTTTCACCTCTACCCTCCATTCTTACATAATCCTTTTCGGTAGTAAGTACTATCTCCCTGTTATTGAACAAGGCGATTTCCTTCTCCGTAAAAAAATGGTGGTCAGCGTAGGCCAAATGTTCAAACACAATTCCTTGAGCCTCAAGAAAGCTTACCAACTGCTGCGGATTGGCTATCCCCGTAACCAGGGTCACTTTTTTATTTTTAAGCTCGGCCAAGTCCATTTCCCCTAAATTACCTTTTAATTTAGTTTCATATTCCAAAAAGCTAAAAATCACTTTCTGACTTGGACCAGGAATCAATTTTTTCCGTATTCTTTGTTGCTCGGCTACACTCAAATTTGATGGACACTTGGTAACCACAATAATATTGGCCCGCCTTGCTTCCCGTTTGCTATCCCTTAAATTACCGGTAGGCAAATACCAATCGTCTACATATAAACTGTCGTAAGAAGTCAGTAACACATATTGATCGCATCTTACTTTTCTATGCTGAAACGCATCATCCAACAATATAACATCTGGCCCAATGGTTTCTTCCAATATGGAAATACCATGTTGCCTGTCCGCATCCACAGCGACAAAGGCATTCGGGAATTTTTTATAAATCTGATAGGGTTCATCCCCAAGCTCCTCTACGTCTATTCCAGGTTTGGCCAGCACATAGCCTTTGGATTTTCGACCATACCCCCTGCTCAATACCGCAATTTTACCATGTTTTTTTACATGGCTAACCAAAAACTCAATCATTGGGGTTTTACCAGTACCCCCAACACTGAGATTCCCCACGCAAATGGTTTTGGTATCAAAGGATTTGAAGCTAAACAATCCTTTGTCATAGAAATAATTGCGCAGATATACCACTAGGGCGTATATCAATGAAATGGGAAAGCCTAATTTTCTTAATAGCTGCATTAGAACGAAAATATAATATTTTATCTTTGGAAGACCATAAATTTTAAAAATGATCATAAACCAAGTTATAGATATCCTAGAGGAATTGGCGCCGCTGAATTATGCCGAAGATTTTGACAATGTTGGACTTTTGGTAGGCAATGCCAATAATGAGGTAAACGGTATCCTGGTAACTCTGGATACTCTGGAAAATGTGGTAGAGGAAGCTATAGCAAAAAAATGCAATCTTATAGTTAGTTTCCATCCTATTATTTTTGGAGGATTAAAGAAAATAACCGGCTCCAATTACGTGCAAAGGGTGGTAATAAAGGCCATAAAACACGATATAGCCATATACAGTATGCACACTGCCCTGGACAATAGCAATAAGGGGGTCAATGCCAAAATCTGTGAGGTCTTGGGGCTGCAAAACACAAGCATTCTAATCCCTCAGAAGGGCACCATTAGAAAATTGACCACCTATGTCCCAAAAGAGAATGCCGATGCCCTTAAAACCGCTCTATTCCATGCCGGAGCAGGTAATATTGGCAATTATAGCAATTGCAGTTTTACGGTGGATGGCACTGGGAGCTACCAAGCCAAGGCGGGAGCCAATCCCTATTTGGGAAAAATTGGGGAAACACATTATGAGGACGAATCACAGATAAGCGTTACCTATGGCAGGGCAAATGAACAAAAAATTTTGAAGGCCCTTTTTGGTAACCATCCCTATGAAGAGGTTGCCTACGAGATACAAACTTTGGAAAATAAAAACCAAAATATTGGTATGGGTATGGTAGGAAATCTGGAAAAATCCATGGGGGAAGAGGAATTTTTTGAATTTTTGAAGGTAAAAATGAATGTTTCCTCCATAAGACACTCAGATTTTCTAGAAAAAAAAATAAAGAATGTTGCGCTTTTGGGAGGGAGCGGTTCCTTTGCCATATCGGCCGCAATAGCCGCGAATGCTGATGTTTTTGTAACATCGGATTTAAAATACCATCAATTCTATGAAGCGGAAGGCAAAATACTTTTGGCAGATATTGGGCACTATGAAACAGAGCAGTTTACAAAAAATCTCTTAGTTGATTATCTTACGAAAAAAATTCCTAATTTTGCAGTCTCTTTATCGGAGAGCAAAACAAATCCCATCAAGTATTTTTAAATATGGCAACAAAGACAGAAACAACAGTAGAAGAAAAGTTAAGAGCACTATATGATTTGCAATTAATTGATTCTAGAGTTGATGAGATAAGAAATGTTAGAGGAGAACTTCCTCTAGAAGTAGAAGATTTGGAAGACGAGGTACTTGGCCTTAAAACAAGAATGGATAAGCTTAAAACCGATGTTGAAACCATTAACTACGAAATAAGCGCCAAGAAAAATCTTATTGATGAAGCCAAAGTCTTGATCAAAAAATATGCGGAGCAACAAAAGAACGTCCGTAATAGTAGGGAATTTAATTCTTTGACCAAGGAAGTTGAATTTCAAGAACTTGAGATTCAGTTGGCAGAAAAGAATATTAAGGAATTCAAGGCCCAAATAGAGCAGAAAAAAGAAGTCATAGCCGCTACCAAAGAACGATTGACCGAAAGGGAATCCCATCTTAAGCACAAGAAAAGTGAATTGAACGCTATTTTGGCCGAAACGGAAAAGGAAGAAAAGGCACTTTTGAAAAAATCGGAAGAATACCAATCCCAAATTGAAGAGCGTTTGGTAAAGGCTTACAACAGAATCCGAAACAATGTAAAAAACGGTTTGGCGGTAGTTCCAATTGAAAGAGGTGCTTCAGGTGGATCTTTCTTTACCATACCACCACAAGTACAGGTGGAGATTGCTTCACGCAAAAAAATCATTAGCGACGAACACAGTGGAAGAATTTTGGTAGACCCAGTTTTAGCCGAGGAGGAACAAGAAAAAATGCAAAAGCTTTTTTCTAAATTATAGAAAAAGCCACCCATAAAAAATAAAGGCCATCTTTTTAAGATGGCCTTTATTTTTTCTATACTTCGTATTTTTCTTTTCCGCTCAACAAGCTTAGGATCTTTTGGTCTACTTCCTCACTGTCCCAAATCTCATTAATATTGGGGATTTGCATTATTTCCTTCATTATTTCTTCCTGTGCATCCCCATTGGCCAAGGCTTCTACATAGGGCTTATTGGAAAAGGTAACCCGCGAATAGGCAGGAATCCATTTGTCTGGATATTTTTTGGCAAAACGCTTTTCGATTTTTTTCTGCAATATAAAATTGGGGTCGGCCGTCATACTGCTCATTTCCACAAAATTCCGGTAACTAAGTTCCGCAATGGCATCTGCATTGGGCTTACGCTCTGTTTGATAGGTGCTAAAAATTTGCTCCCAATCGTCCCCATACTTGGCAATGATTTTATTAAGGGCATATATATCCTCAAAGCCAGCATTCATTCCCTGTCCATAAAATGGTACAATGGCATGGGCGGAATCGCCTACCAAAGCCACCTTATCCCAGTAGGTCCAAGGGTAGCATTTAATGGTCACCAAAGCACTGGTAGGGTTGTTGAAAAAATCTGTAGTAAGGTCTTCAATTACCGGGGTAACATCCGGAAAATAGGTATTAAAAAAGTGTTTGGCTTCTGCCTTGGTGTTTATCTTCTCAAAAGATACTTCCCCTTCAAAGGGCAGAAAGAGCGTACAGGTTAAACTACCGTCCATATTGGGCATGGCTATAAACATGAACTTCCCCCTGGGCCAAATATGAAAGGAATGTTTGTCCAGCTTATGGGTACCATCCTCATTGGCCGGTATAGTGAGCTCCTTATAGCCAACATCTATAAACTCCTGAACGTAATTAAACCTACTTCTACGTTGCATTTTGTGCCTAACTCGGGAAAAGGCCCCATCACAGCCAAAAACTATGTCGTATAAATATTCTTTCCACTTCCCTTTCTCGGTAGCGCCGGTATATATTTTTCCTTCGGGAAGGTTTACATCCCACACCTTTTCCTCAAACCGAAAAACAACCCCTGCATCTTCGGCCAGATCTATCATTCTACGATTCAATATTCCTCGGGAAATGGACCAAATAGCCTCTCCTTCCTTACCATATTTTTGGTAATATTCCGGTTTCCCTGCGACATGAATGGCACGTTTGTCCAAAGGAATGGCGATTTTCTTTACCTCATCCTCAATACCTACCTCCCTCAAGGCCGTCCACCCCCTATTGCTCATCGCCAAATTAATGGATCGTCCGGAAAACTCTACATTTCGGATATCGGGTCTCCGATCGTAAACCGTTATCTGGTGGCCCAACTTCCGAAGGTAAATTGCCAATAGGGATCCTACCAATCCTGAACCTATAATAGCAATTTTTTTAGGAGTTTGTATCATACTAGTTTTAATAGGGAAAAGTAAATGTTAAAGTAATAAATGTAATAAAATAAAGTAACTTGTATAAAAAAGGGCAATAACATCACAAAATGCCCACAATGCCTACATTTGGACACTGCGATTAATAAACTTTTATCAAAAAAAATATCGCAATTCTAAATATTTTTCTTTCCTGAACATCCAAACACCAAATTCATTCCGTATATATAACACATACCGCTTAGGCGTCCATATATAAAAAAGTCCTTCACATTAAGATTGTGAAGGACTTTTCCTTTTGTATAAGATGCAAATTATTAGCTAAAATAAACAAGCTGGGACCGGATTATTCCAGAATTCCGTCTACAATACCATAGGCGATGGACTCCTCTGCATTCATCCAATAATCCCTATCGAAATCCTTCATAACCTTCTCAAAATCCTGACCACAGTTTTCCGCCAGTATTTTGGCACTTAGCTCACGGGTCTTTATGATTTCTTTGGCCTGTATCTCTATATTTGAAGCCTGCCCCCTGGCGCCACCACTTGGCTGATGTATCATCACTTGGGCATGTGGCTGAATAAAACGTCTTCCCTTGGCCCCTACCGATAATAAAATGGACCCCATAGAAGCTGCCAAACCAGAGCAAATGGTAGATACCGGACTCTTTAATGATTTAATGGTATCGTACATGGCAAAACCAGAGGTAACATAACCTCCAGGACTATTTATGTACAATTGAATTTCTTTGTTGTTTTGCATATCCAAATACAACAAACGATCGATTACGTGCTTGGCGGTATCATCATCTACCATTCCCCATAGAAAAACTTTTCTTTCGCCCAGCAATTTTTCGTCTATTGCCTCTTGTATCTTTCCTTTTTTTGAACTCATTTTTTGATTTCTTATTAAGTTTCAAAAATAATGAATTTATTGGGAATTATGGCAGCTAAATTATTTGATAGCCCATTCCATTTTATTAGTGCAAAACAAGAACCCTGATAATTGTTGATAATTAATCTTAAGGATCCAATGATCACTTAGTAAGGAAGCGTCAAAGTTGGCCAAACAAAACCACGATATCGCTTATTTTGAGTTAAGCCTAGAATGTATTAAGGCAACATTAAGGATTTTGCCAAAAACCTATTATCTTTGATAAAAACCAAACATGAAAAAACTAGTACTAGCCGTTTTTAGCTTCACACTCATTTTAAGTAGTTGCAAAACGGATAAAAAATCGGAAGTGACCGCTCCAAAAATGGAACTTTCCATTTTGGACAAGGTAGCCAATGCACATGGTTTCAATCAATTCCGAAATGTAAAGGAAATTGCTTTTACATTTAATGTGGATAGAGCCGACAGCCATTCCGAGCGCAGCTGGGTGTGGAATACCATTACCAACGACATTACCTCCATCAACAAAGGAGATACCATTTCCTACAACCGCACTTCAATGGACAGTGTGGCCACAAAATTGAACGGGGCATTTATTAATGACAAATATTGGTTTCTGGCGCCATTTAATCTCGCCTGGGACAAAAACAATATCACCTACGACCATAAAAGTGACGTGCCGGCGCCTATCAGCAAAAACCCAATGCAAAAACTCACCATTGTTTATGGAAACGAAGGAGGCTACACTCCGGGCGATGCCTATGATTTCTATTTCGGCAACGACTATATGATAAAGGAATGGGTATTTAGAAGATCCAATCAGCCAGAGCCTTCCCTAGTCACCACCTGGGAAAATTATACAGATATCAACGGATTAAAAATTGCAGAAATGCACCAAAATGAGGACGGTAGTTTTAAGCTGTATTTTACCAACATTAAGGTCACTTCAAAAAACCCATAAGAATTATTTTGTAATTACCGCTTTTTCCTATGCAGCCTTAAAGTGGCAGCAAGCACCAAAATAGTGCAGCCCAAAAGAATTACAAAGGTATACTTGAGGGAATAACTCTCGGCTACGAATCCCAGCACTACCGGACCAATTAAAAAACCGGAATAGCCCGTGCCGGCTATAAAGGACACACCTTGGGAAGAATCCACACCCTTGACCGTCCCCCCTATCCTAAAGAGCTCCGGAACAATTACCGAGAAGCCAAGTCCAATCAGCGCAAATCCAACAATAGCCATATAGGTATAGGCGCTAAGGACAAAGACGAAACCTACAATGGCAATAGATGCACCCAAGGCCACTATTTTAATAGGACCTATGGCGGCACTAATGCTATCTCCCAAAAATCTCCCCAGGGTCATCATCACGGAAAATGCCAAAAAACCGGTACCTATTAGTGTTTCGGGGGCCATACTTATTTCCTGCAAAAACAACCCACTCCAATCCACGATGGCCCCTTCACCCCCCATTACCACAAAGGAAATAATTCCCAGGACCAAGAGCGGTTTAAACAGTTTTAGACTAAAAGGCTCCTTTTCAACAGGGGCCGCTACAATATGGCTATAATTTTTATGGAATATAAAATTTACTACAAGTACCAAAATTACAGCATAGAGCATGTGTAAGGCCGGATTATTGATCGTAAATATCAGAAAACTGCCCAGACCGGCAATTACCCCACCCAAGCTAAAAAAGCCATGGGAAGCCGACATAAAATTTTGCCTATCTTCCTTTTCAATTTCCGTAACCAGGGTATTCATGGCAATATCGGTAAAGCCATTTCCGGCCCCCAATAAAAAAAGTCCCGCCATTAAAAAATAATAATTGGGCGCCAACAAAGGGAACAAAGCCGCTACACTACTGAAAATTATTCCGTACCATGTAGCCTTACCTACCCCTAGCTTATTGATAATTTTGGCAGCAACGGGGAAGACTATAAATACGCCCAATGACAGGAAAAATAGCGCTATGCCAAGATCGGCCTTATTGATACCCAATTTCTCCTTCACCGAAGGGATATAAATGGCCCAAGTACCGAACAAAATATTAATACTGGCAAATACCCACGAAGGCGCAAAATATCTAGGATTGGAAAGAATAAGACGAAGTGACTTCATAAAGGATTTGGCAGTTACAGGGCTTTTAGGTTTGAGGCCGGAAATTTAGTAATTAAAAAGAAAAAATAGTAGGAATGGTATAGGGTAAACCTAGCCCTTCGCCAAGATTCCGGATTTAAGAATTTGACCAAAGTTGTACATATCGGCAAAGGAACAATAAAAAGGTGCAGGTGCCAGACGAATTACGTTGGGTTCGCGCCAATCTGTGATAACGCCATTTTCCATTAGATAGTTGAACAATTCCTTCCCCTGCCCGTGCAAAAACACGGAAAGTTGACAGCCCCTGTCCTTTGGGGTAATAATTTCAAAAGACCCATCGGTCTCCTTATCTATCTCTTGGAGAATAAATTCCAAATAGGCCACAATAAGTTTCCTTTTGGAAATCAGGGTCTCCATGCCCATTTCATCGAACATTTCCAAGGAGGCCAGATAAGGTGCTAGGGAAAGTACTGGAGGATTGCTTACCTGCCATGCATCGGCATTTTCCATAGGTTCAAACTCTGGTTTCATTAAAAACCTGGTTTCCTTCTTTGTCCCCCACCAGCCCTCAAATCTAGGAATCTCGTTGTTATTAAGATATTTCTCGTGTACAAAAATCCCGGAAGCGTTCCCAGGACCACTGTTCATATATTTATAACTGCACCAGGCGGCAAAATCAACCCCCCAATCGTGCAGATTTAAGCCTACATTGCCCACTGCATGGGCCAAATCCCATCCTACGAATGCTCCCTGTGCCTTGGCCGCCTTGGTTATGGCCTCCATATTAAAGACCTGACCATTGTAATAATTAACGCCACCTATAAGCACAAGTGCCAACTCTTCCCCTACTTCATTAATTTTATCCAATACATCCTGGGTATGCCAAAAATTTTCACCCGGTCTTTTCTTAACCTCTACTATGGCGGTATCAGGATCAAAACCGTGAAATTCAACCTGACTGTTCAACATATATTGATCTGAAGGAAATGCCTTTTCCTCACAAATAATTTTAAATCTCTTTTGGGTCGGCCTGTAAAAAGAGACCATAAGCATGTGAAGGTTTACCGTTAAGGTATTCATTACAGAAACCTCCGGGGTCTTGGCACCCACCACTTTTGCCAAAGGGGCTGCCAACCGCTCATGATAATCCCACCAAGGCTTCTCCGCATGGAAATGGCCTTCCACGGCCAAGTCCTTCCAATCCTTCATTATATCGTCTACAAACTTTTGTGTGCGTTTTGGCTGTAATCCTAAGGAATTTCCTGTAAAATAAATAACATCCTTGCCCTTTACCTTTGGAAAATGGAATTCGTTACGGTATTTCCTAAGAGGATCAATCGCGTCCAATTGTTGGGCAAACACTAACGAATTTTTAAATTCCATATCCTAAATTTTATTCAAAAATACAATTTACGGCCCTAAGTGGTATATGGCCCTCTAAATTTGATCAATCAATACGTACCCTCATTTCCAAAATATGCTTTTCAAAGCCCACTTTCTCATAGGCCCTAATAGCAGGTGCATTGTCATTGTAAACCGTAAGCCTAACCTCATGGATACCCTTAGATTTGGACCAGAGCATCAAAGCATCCACAATTGCCTTATTAACTCCCTTGCCACGATGATCCGTATCGGTATACATAAACCCTAAATAGGTGTATTTTTTATGGTCCAAATAAGGTTTTGCGTCACGTATTAGAGCATAGCCGGAACCTACGATCTTAGAATCGAGCTCTGCCACCATCACCTCCGCCTCGTCTGACAATATGAGTTGCCTTAAGTCGTAATAACTGATCGGATCTTTATCCAGGGTTTCATCAAAAGGTCTTTCTGCGCGAATAATTTCCTGTTCAAAAGTCAATAGAATATTTATATCGTCCAATGTTGCCGTTCTTACGGTATATTGTTGCATGATCATTATATTTGAAGGCTTAAATATACAAAGTAATCCTCATGCATTTTTTATCTTCCATACTGGAACAATATATTGCCGACCATTCACAATCGGAACCCGAATTACTCCAAAGGCTGACACGCGAGACCCATTTAAAAGTTATTCAACCAAGGATGATTACCGGGCATTTTCAGGGTAGGGTATTGAGTCTTTTATCCAAGATAATAGCTCCGAAAAATATTTTGGAAATAGGCACCTACACCGGCTACTCCGCCATATGCCTTGCCGAAGGCCTACAAAAGAAGGGCACATTGCACACGATTGATATAAATGAAGAACTCCATGCCATGCAACGAAGGTATTTCGACGAAAGTGGTTATGGTTCCCAAATTATACAGCATACAGGCGATGCCCTAGAGATAATACCACAGCTAGACCTAGTTTTTGATATGGTTTTTATTGATGCCGAAAAGGTAAGTTACGACCACTACTACGAGGCCGCCTTAAAAAAATGTCGCCCTGGAAGTGTAATACTATCGGATAATGTGCTTTGGTCCGGGAAGGTTGTAGAGCCTTTGGACCCCAAGGACAAGGCTACCAAAATTTTGATCGATTACAATAAAAAATTGAGGGACGATCCCAGGGTAGAAACGGTATTGTTGCCCATTAGGGACGGACTCACCTTAAGTAGGGTGTTGTAAGGGTTGCCACCTCCCCCTAACCCTCCCGCTCAAAAGGCGGGACAGGCTCTCCCTAGGAGGGGGAAATAGGTTTGAAACCACAAAAAAGCAGCACAAGCAATGAGGTGGAATGCTACCTTGAGCAGCACATTCACGTCGAGTTGCAAATTATTTTCCCTCCCCTTGGGGGAGGGCCAGGGAGGGGACAAAACACTTTACTTTGCCCTTCCAACTTTATGGTACATTCGGTAGAAAAAAATAGCGAAGAGAATCCCTACCAAGGCACCTACGATCAAATCCAATGGGTAATGTACTCCAACATAAATGCGACTTAAAGCAAACAAGAGCGGCCAAATAAAGAAGAGCCAGGACCATTTCCATTTATCCCTTAGAAATAGGAAAACACTGGTAGTAATACTAAAGGAACTGGAAGCATGGCCCGAAAAAAAACTATAGCCGGTGGGACTTTTAAGAATCCGGATCAAGGTATTGATTTCCTCTGTATTACTTGGACGAAGACGTGCCACCAATTCCTTGGTGATTCCTGTAAGTGCTGCTACGACGACCAAGGTAAGCAGTATGGTACCCAGAACCCAAAACGCTTCTTTTTTAGGGTATGCCCTAAAAACTAGAACTAAAAACAAAATAAATAAGGGAATCCAAGTAGAGAAATTAGTTATGGTAGACCAAAAGACATCATGGTTTTCGATGCCCAAACTGTTCAGATAGATAAAGGTATCCTTGTCCCACTGCAACAGTTGGTCCAACATATTACTTTCTTTTGACAACGCCGGTTACCTCATCAACGTTCTGCTTCACTTTATTGATTTCGTTCTTTATGTCGTCCGTAAAGCTGGTATCTATACCCTGCTTCTCGGCACTTTTTTGAATTTCTTTCTTTATATCCTCCGTGGCATCCTTCAGTTGTCGCATGCCCTTCCCCAATCCCTTGGCTATGCCAGGAATTTTGTCGGCGCCAAAAACCATTACCACGATAAACATGATAAA
Organism: Arenibacter palladensis; assembly: GCF_900129275.1. Lineage (GTDB taxonomy): Bacteria > Bacteroidota > Bacteroidia > Flavobacteriales > Flavobacteriaceae > Arenibacter > Arenibacter palladensis. The sequence goes on from NZ_FQUX01000006.1 coordinate 125,555, forward strand.
AAAGATTTCCCCCCCGCTAATAAATAGAATTATCGTACTTAACATAACACAAATATAATGAGAAGTTTGACAGCTGCATAAAAAATATGGTTAACTTTTTTTAGGTAGCCAGAACCCTTTAAAACAAAGCTGGAACAAGTATTCAATACATTCATAACAAACCCTATACCATTTAAATCCCTTATAAACAGCTAATGGATTTGATCAGGTCATTGGAAGAAATGAGTACAAAAGAAAAACCCCGACGCCTTTATTGCCGTTCAGCAATCCGGAATCGGGGCTTTAATTAAATTTAATCAGCAGCATTAAATATGATGCTGATTCTATATATGGTCAAACGAAACCTAATTAAATTATTTCCCTTTTATATTCTCTTTAAAAAGTTCGAAGTCGGATTTCACCTCTTTGGCAGGCCATGAATTATTGGTGGTATCTATATCGGCAGTCTCTGCCTTTGGATCTACCACAATTCCTACCAATTCCTTACCGGAAGCAATAACCCTTTTTACTTCCTGATCATTTTTCCTCCATATTTCCGGTGGGTAGGTAATATTTTCCTTGGAACCATCGGCATAGGTATATTCTACGATCAAAGGCATAGGAATGCCTCCTGGTTTATTAAAAGTAATCTCATAAAAATATTTAGGCTCCTCAATGGCATTTCTCTCAGCCGCCGACAGATTGTCCATCATAAACTCTTTTAATGTCTTGGAATTTTCCGATGGCGCCTTTCCCTTTAATTTGGCATCTGCATCTTCCGAGTCCTCCTCCTCCAAATAAACCAAGGGAGGCAGATCCTCTTCCTTAATATTCCTTGCCGCCATTATTTCCCTCATTTGTTTGGAAGGCTTATCGGAAACATAATATTTCTTGACACCCTTTACCCCTATATCCACATAATCCGTAGTATAGAACCAACTTCTCCAAAACCAATCCAAATCAACCGCCGAAGCATCTTCCATGGTCCTAAAGAAATCCTCTGGGGAAGGATGTTTAAACATCCATCGTTGTGCATAGGTCTTAAAGGCATGATCAAAAAGTTCCCTTCCCATTACGGTTTCCCTAAGTATATTTAACGCAGTTGCCGGTTTTGCATAGGCATTGTTCCCCAATTGATATACATTCTCCGGATTGGACATAATAGGTGCTATGGTACTTTGATCCCCGGACATATAGGGTATTATCTTGGAAGGCTCACCTCTTCCTGATGGATATTTACTATTAGGGGCAATAGCTTCAGGGTAAGCTACCCCAAATTCCTGCTCTGCCATATATTGCATAAAGGTGTCCAAACCTTCATCCATCCAACCCCACTGGCGTTCATCCGAATTAACGATCATAGGGAAAAAATTATGCCCTACTTCATGTATAATTACAGAGATCATCCCGTATTTAACCCTATCGGAATAGGTACCGTCTTCATTGGGCCTTCCGTAGTTCCAGCAGATCATAGGGTATTCCATGCCTTGATTTTTGGCGTGGACCGATATGGCCTTGGGATAGGGATAATCAAAAGTATGGGCGGAATAGGAACGCAAGGTATGGGCCACCGCCTTGGTGGAATACTCCTCCCATAACGGATTGCCTTCCTTTGGATACATGGAAATGGCCATTACATCCTTATTGCCTATTTTCACCGCCTGCATATCGTAAATAAATTTACGGGAGGTAGCAAAACCAAAGTCCCTAACATTTTCTGCCTTTAGCTTCCAAGTTTTCTTCTTGTCCGAAAATCCTTTTTCTGCGGCTTCGGCTTCGGCCTGACTTACAATGATCACCGGTTTGTCATAGGATTTTTTAGCCTTTTCATACCTACTTATCATTTCCTTGGAGAATACTTCCTTCATATTCTGAAGCTCTCCGGTACCATCCAAAATATGATCGGCCGGTACGGTAATATTCACCTCGTAATTACCAAAAGGAAGGGCAAATTCCCCACTTCCCCAGAACTGATGGTTCTGCCAGCCTTCTATATCGCTATAGACTGCCATTCTCGGGAAAAATTGGGCAATTACATAAGCCCTATTCCCGTCCTTTGGAAAATACTCATATCCAGAACGCGCCCTATTTACGGTATGGTCCGGAATATTGTACCACCATTTTATAGAGAAGGAAACCTGCCCCTTGCTTTTTAAAACCTCGGGGAGATCTATCCGCATCATGGTCTGGTTTATAGTATAGGGCAAGGCCTTTCCATTGGCATCCCTTACATATTCTATATTGAATCCACCGTCGAAAGGCTCCGTCATATATTTTTGGGCAAACTTTTCCACGGGCTCCGCCACAGGCACCCCCTCACCATCTCGTAAGGGCGATTTGGAAGTTTTGGAACGTACGTTCTGATCCAGTTGCAGCCATAAAAATGAAAGGTCATCTGGCGAATTGTTGGTATAGGTTATGGTTTCCGAACCATATATCTTGGCATTTTTATCATCGAGCTCAATATCCATTTTATAATCTGCCTGCTGCTGATAATAATCCGGACCCGGTGCCCCTGAGGCCGACCTATAGGTGTTTGGGGTAGCAAACTCTTCATAAAGCTGCTTAAATTTATTCTGATTAATGTGTCCGGGCTCCCGTTCGGTCCTTACTTCTTCCTGGGCAACAGCAAGTGCCGCTATCAGGAACAATAGCGAAGCAAAAACATGTTTCATTCTACTCATATTTGAAATTGATTTTTTTAGCGCGGGAATTTAACAATTATATAATAGATTGTTATTATCTAGTTTAAGTTTAACATAGCTTTATTATTCTCCCGGATAAGAACAAAGCTCTTTTTTTGGTTTCCGAGTTTAAAGTGGACCACATTTTTCTGTTCCTCAAAAATATCCATCAACACCTCGTTCTGCACGCCAATGGATGTGGAAGCGCTAATATCGATTTTCGGAACTTCCAGATAACAGATCATAATATCGTTATCATATTCTTTTCCCAAAAAATTAAAGTCCACCTGCTTACCGTTAATTTCAACAATAAACTTCGTGCTCAAATATTTTTCCACATAGGTATCTGCCATGGCAGACTCCTCCTTTGTGGCCAAATTGCCTTTGATTCCATATCGCTCCTGCAACACCTTATCAAAGTCATCTATAAATACCCTGGTCGTAATCTGCAGTGCCCTGTCCTTATCGGAGTATTCCACACTGGTTACACTAATGTAAAATTTATGGGCCACCGTGAATGCCAACAGCGGCAGCAATAAAATTAAAAGTGTCTTCTTTATTGATTGCATGATTTTCTTTCTCCGTCAAAAATAAGCAATGACTGTGCCATTTGTGCGACTATTAATGTGAAATTATAGATGTTAGATATTGGATGCTAGATTTTAGAATTGAGATAATAGATGCTAGACGCTAAATGCTAGTATTAGAATTTAAACCATTGTATTCATTTGGTGGCTGAGCCTGCCCGTTCCGTTCAGGCGGGCGTAGCCGAAGCCAGCTTTCACCGCTTACTTAAAACTGTTTACTGACTACCGTTCACACTCCATCAAAAGTTCTCGATACAAAATGCCTGCCGGCATTTCACTCGAACTGACGCTCGAACGGACACAGCAGTCACTTCGACATGAGCCTTTTTTTTTCAGGGCGATTGAGAAGTCGCACATATTTGGTTATAGCCACTTGTGTGATTTAGCTCATGACGTTTCTATTTTACAGATATTCGTGAACCTTCGGTTTCTCACTTCCTTTTGAAATAACTTGTTTGGGCACGAGCGTGACGCTCGCGCCAGCGAGGGGAATAATTTCCCTTTTAACTTTAAACATTCAACCTTAAACCTTCAACTGTCACTGTTTACTGATAACTGTTTACTGTTTATTGCCAACTGTTCACCGTTCACTGTTTATTGTTTATTGTTTATTGCTAATTGATAATTGCAATTCACTCCAACCCGTTATTCTTCCTGTAAATCACACTTTTTTGTTTAACAAACTCCCAAATGGCGAATAGGTCCTGACTATCTACAACGGCATTGAAATTGGTATCTACCTCACAGAAATACAAAAAATCGTCTATTTTCTCCAAGGGAATTTTAAGTTGTAGCACAAAAAGGCTATCGGCAAATTGCGTACGCAATTGTTGGGATTTATTGTACTTAATATCCCGTGCAACGCGTTTCTTCAACATTTTGGTGCGACCGGTTATGGCATTGATCATCGGATTGAAGGGGATACTGGTCAACATACCAATGCTGAAGGGACCCATAGACGCTTCCCTTAACAATCTTTCACTCTGCATCAAGGGCTTTACATGGGCATTGGGCAACCCCAGACTGGTGGCGGAAATGACCGTTCCCACATCCATATTTTTCATATCCCTGCCCAGTTCCCCGGTTAGGTTGTAGGGCATCACGATAACCTCATCCAAGGCTATATTGGATTCTTCCAAAGGAACGGATAAAAACTTACTCTCCAGGATACTGGTATTCACCACTATTTCCTTGCGCTTGTATTGTACAGCAGAAAAAACCAAAGTATCGCCTAGGCTTACCGCAATGGAAAAAAATCCGTTGATATCCGTAATGGCGGCTTTTTTTGTAGTCGTATTAAGTACGTGGGTGGCAGCCACATCCCCATCATCACTGTACACTTTTCCTTCCAAAATCTTGGAAAAATCCTGTGCCATTAGCGCTTGTGCAAATACACTGTAAAAGATAAAAACCAAATATATTGGGACAATACGCACTACGTTCTGTTTATTGTGGTTTAACTGCCCTGTTCAAGGCTAGAAGGCTTAATATTTAAGACTTGATACTTGGGGCTTGTTAGACAATGGATATTAGATGTTAGACACTAAACTTTCAACATTCAACTTTCAACATTGAACTTTCACCTGTTCACTGGCTACCAACTTCGATTTCGACTCCGCCTGCCTGCCGACAGGCAGGCTCAATCTCCGTTCTCTTAATTCAGTGACTACACGTAGCCGAAGCCACAATACCAGACACTAGATGTTAGACACTAAACTTTGAACATTCAACTTTCAACATTCAACTAATTACTGTTTACTGTTCACTGACCACTGATTACTGCCCACTGGCAACCACCAACTACTTCTCCGCTTCCAATCCCTCCAAATAGGTCTTGCTATGGGTGACCAGGAAATCTATAAGCTGAAATTCATTGCGCTTTTGCAACAAGGACCTTTCAGGCAATTGGGTGTCGCAATACAGTAAAAAGTCGTCTATTTTGTCTTGGGGAAGCTTAAGATCCAACACAAAAAATTCATCATCATATACCTGACGCAAAACCTCGCTTACCTTTAAAGGCTCCCGCTCAACATCGGTATCACTGCCTTTGGTAGCCAACATAAGTGCTTTAAAAATATTGACGAAATTAAGTCCGTCCTTCATACCCTTGTCGGCATTGGACATGGCAATGTTTTCCACCTCCGTTAAACGGTCTGTTTCATAATCGTATTCCCTGTCCAGGAATTCCTTGTTCTGGGCCTGGAGAAATTTTTCCTGATTTTCCGGTGTTACCACCACCTCGTCCAGTTCGGTCACTTTTTCGGTAACCTCAACTACCAATCTGTTATTTTGTAAAATTTCATCGGTAATATCCACCACCTTCAACTGGTAATTAATGGCCGTAAAAACCAATTGGTCCCCAGCTTTTACCATAATCCCGAATTCCCCTTTATCATTAGTAATCGTAGCCCTTTCGGTAGTAACATTAATAACATTCTCATTGGGAACGTTCACATTTCTATAAAGTACCTGTCCCCTTAAATATTGGCGATCATCATCCTGTGAATAGGACATTGCAACACATAAGAAGAAAAGTAGGAAGAGTATTTTATTTTGCATTTTTTTATTTAAAATTAGATAAATTAAGCGTCAAATATCCTATTTTTCTCAAAGAAATAAACTTAAGTGCTGCTTTTATCCCAATATGGGATAAAGAAAATGCAAGTTGGGTTCATAAAAAAGTCAGGGACCTTTAAACTTTTGTTAATTTGTATCTTGCCTATCCGTACCCAAAGAATAGAACACATGAAAAAAATAGTATTGGCCAGTACCTCTACCCTATTCGGACAAGAGTATTTGGAATATTTGTTGGAAGAATTACAGTCGTTTTTTAAAGGCAGTTCCACCATTACCTTTATCCCTTATGCCAGGCCTGGCGGCATATCCCATGATGCCTATACTGCCTTGGCGGCCACGGCCTTTTCCAAAATAAATAAAAAGGTGGTAGGACTCCATAGCTTTACGGATCCCTTAGAAGGCCTTGCCCAAGCGGAAGGCATTTTTACAGGCGGGGGAAACACGTTTCTCCTGGTACAGCAATTGCACCAATTGCAGCTTATAAATCCTTTGAAGGCAAAAATAGAGTCGGGCACCCCATATCTAGGAACCAGCGCCGGTAGCAATATTGCCGGCCCTAGCATGAAGACCACCAATGATATGCCCATAGTATACCCACCCAGTTTTGATACTTTGGGAGTGGTAAATTTTAATCTCAACCCCCATTATATGGATCCGGACCCCAATAGCCAACATAAAGGCGAAACTAGGGAGACTAGGATCCGTGAATTTCATATCTTTAATACTACCCCCGTTATTGGCCTACGTGAAGGCAACTATATTTTGGTGAACGGAGACCATAAAATTCTTAAGGGCGAGGGTAAGGCGCGCATCTTTGAGGCTGGAAAAAAACCTTATGAAAGTAAGAATATCCCCTTTTAACGAAGATTGATTTCAGTTCACCTAGTAGTAACGTATTTTACCCGATAAAACTGTGAATATCTTACGATAATTTTACTTTTGATAGCCCTTGTTTTAAAAGTATCAGCCCCCTAATTTTAAGGGAGTATGGATTTAAGTACAAATCCATCGGCTGTTGGTACAAAAAACATTGAACCTTGAACATAAATACAATAGGAGAACACTAAAAAAATTGAAAATGAAATATATCCACTTCTTTTTTTGCCTGCTATTGGGGATGGCCGTGCAGGCCCAGATAAAGATCGGGGACAACCCACAAAATATAGACCCTAGTTCGGTACTGGAGCTGGAAAGCAGTTCCAGGGTATTGGTCATTACCCGTGTAAACACGGCACAAATGAATGCCATTACACCAGCTGCAGGCGCTATGGTGTACAATACGGACGTACAATGTATCCATTACTATACAGGTACGGAGTGGAAAGACATCTGTGATGCCGTGGCCGGTTCCATTACCTTTACTTCGGAAGACGGTACCGTTGTTATCACTTCCACCGGTGGCAATAATTATGACCTTAAGGTGGGACAGATCACCGGAATGAACATTGTTAACGAAACCGTTTTTGGTGCCGATATTGCAACGGCCACCATTGGGGAGCGGCAACTGGCCCCCAACTCGGTAGGTGCGTCAGAGTTACAGGACAATACCGTAGGAAAGGACGAAATACAGGAGGCCGCCGTAGGCACCCTGGAAATTATTGATGGCACCATTCAGCCAAGCGACATGCAGCCCGGCGCCTTCGATCAGCTATTAACGACCGATGCTGGCGGCAATGTGGTATGGCTTAATAAAAACGAACTCGGTGCTACCCAGGCGGACCAGACCACCATTACTGGAGCCGGTACGGCAACAGATCCCATTAAGGTAGCCGATACGGTGATCGGGGATATTTTGGCGAATGCGAATGACATTACCGCAAATAACACCTTGATCAATAATCATATTGCGGCCGATGGAGATTTGGACGATCAGAATGAATTTCAGGACTTGGAGGATGTCCTAACTCGTGGTAATAGTGCCAATGGCGCTGTTATTTCCAACTTAGCGGATCCCCTAGCAGCCCAAGATGCGGCTACTAGGAATTATGTGGACCAATTGGCAGGAGCGGCTAGCGCTTTAAACGATGGCAATATTTTTGTGGGCAGCATAGGCAATGTGGCTACGGGAGTGGCTATGAGCGGAGATGCCACCATAAATAATGCGGGGGTAGTGACCATTGGCGATCTTAGAATTACTTCACCAAAAATAGCCCTTAATGCGGTGGGGCAACCTCATCTTGCCGACAATGCAGTTATATCCTCAAAAATATTGAACGGCAACGTTACCCCTATTAAAATTCAACCGGGAGCCGCTAATCAGATCATGACCACAAATACGCTTGGTGTGGTGACCTGGCAGCCTATTTCTGCGGTAGGTGGCAACCAGGATTTAGCAAGTGTCCTAGGTTTTGGTACCAGCGCAGGAAACAACCAAATAAACGATTTAGCAAACCCTACCGATCCTCAGGATGCGGCCACTAGAGCTTATGTTGACGCTCAGGTGGGCGGTTCTGCTCAAACTATAGTAAGTGCAAATGCCCCAAATTCTATAACCGCTGGGACGGATGGCGGCGCATATTATAATGATTTAGACTCCGACCCATTGAACGAAATAGAACTACCAGCGGGGGGCAACGCAGGACAGGTGCTATCCACCGACGGATCTGGTGTTTATACTTGGATTGATGACAATGGCGGTACCGATACGGATAATCAACAATTGACACTGGAAGCAGGTAATCTTCTTACACTAGAAAATGACGCTACGCCAATCGATTTAACAGCCTTTTTGGATAATACGGACAATCAACAATTGACTTTGGAGGCTGGAAATCTGTTAACATTGGAAAATGATGCTACACCAATCGATTTAACGGTCTTTTTGGATAATACGGATGCACAAAACGCCACTGCTGTCCCAGTAGCAGCAACGCCAGCTAATTATGCGACAGGTGCTCCAAATGTAGAGGCACATTTAGCAGGTATAGATTTGGCAATTGGTGCCGTAGGAGGTAATCAAGACTTGACTAGTGTGCTTGGAAATGGCAATAGCGCGGGCAACCTTCAAATCACAGATCTGGTAGACCCAACATTAAACCAAGACGCAGCTACAAAAAAATATGTGGATGATAGTGTTGTTGCTGCAGGTGGAGGTGTTCCGACAGATGAATTAAATTTTACCTTTGAAGTTAATGCCGGTAATCTAGAAATTACTGATAACGGAGGCACTTTACAGGTGCCGCTTACGGATATCGATACCGACACCAATACCACCAATTCCAGTTTAACACAGAACGGCACGGATTTGATTTTGACGGATAGCGACGGGGCGACCGTAACTATTCCTTTGACGGACATCAACTCTGATACAAACACTACCAACATAAGCCTTTCGGTGGATGCTACGAACCTGATCCTTACAGATAGTGATGCCAATACCGTGACAGTGCCTTTGGCAAGTGTCGCAGATGGGAATACAACGAACACAAGCCTTTCGGTGGATGCGACCAACCT
>NZ_FQUX01000006.1:135349-142822 GCF_900129275.1 Arenibacter palladensis
GATAGTGATGCCAATACCGTGACAGTGCCTTTGGCAAGTGTCGCAGATGGGAATACAACGAACACAGGCCTTTCCGTGGATGCGACCAACCTGATACTGACCGATAGCGATGCCAATACCGTGACGGTGCCTTTGGCAAGTGTCGCAGATGGGAACACAACGAACACAGGCCTTTCGGTAGATGCAACGAACCTAATACTGACCGATAGCGATACGAATACCGTAACCATCCCTTTGGCAAGTGTTGCAGATGGAAACACGACCAACACTAGCCTGACCGTCGATGCGACAAACTTGATCCTTACAGATAGTGATGCCAATACCGTGACAGTACCTTTGGCAAGTATCGCGGATGGGAACACGACCTATAGCGCAGGAGACGGTATTAACATTTCGGGCGCCAACGTTATTAGTTTTGACACCAGTAGTTTAGGCGCAGGAAGCATACCGGGTACAATTGTTAATCCTAATTTTGGAAATCAAAATATCACTACCTCGGGAAATTTAAATATCACAGGGACTGGTACAGTTACAGTACAAGGAACTACAGTACATCCCGACTACGTCTTCCAAAAATACTTTTTAGGGAATTCTGTTTTAAAAGAAAGCTATGATTTTAAAACCTTGGCGCAAATTGAAGCCTTTGTAAAAAAATACCACCATTTACCAGGTATTCAATCTTCAGCGGAAATTAAAGCTCAAGGTTTTTGGGATTTGGGACAGGCATCCAAACTTAACCTAGAAAAAATTGAGGAATTGTTCCTGCATACCATAGAGCAGGAAAAGAAAATAGATCAACTTAAATATGAAAACCAATCCCTGTCTGCAGAACTGCAGTCGCTCCGCAAGGACATGGAAGAAATTAAGGCACTATTAAAAAACAAGGACTAGAGGCATTGGTCCCAAAAACATGAAAAACCTTATCTACATCCTCGTATTGTTATGGCCCCTAGGCCAACAGGCCCAAACGGCCCTGTACAATAGTGGCAACATCCGTATCCACGATCAAGGGCAGATAGGCTTTCATACCAACCTCATCAACAATGCTTCCTTTGACCAGAATTTGGGCCTTGCAGGTTTTTATGGCAGTAGCATGATCAGTGTTTCGGGCGCCTTTATGCCGGTATTCTTCGATACCGAAATTGCCAATGACCAAGGGGTAATGCTCAACACAGGCATGAGTGTTAGCTCCAACACCAATTTTATAGCGGGCAATTTTGTTACCCCAAGGCAACAACAGGACGTCTATTTTAATTTTCTTCAGGATGCCTTTTATGTGGGCGAAAGCGACCTCTCCAAGGTAGATGGTTATGTCACCATCAATAACGAACAAAATTTTATTTTTCCCGTGGGCGATTCGGAACAATTACGGTCCCTGACCCTTAATAGTACCGGCACCAACAGCTTTGCCAAATGTGCCTATTACAGGGAAAGTCCCACCAACCCTACCACCTTCCCCGAAAGTTTTGACCCCACCAAAAAACCTAGGACCATGGGCGATATCAGCGAGGTGGAGTTTTGGCATTTGGAGGGCAGTGTTTCGTCTTCCATTCAGATCAGCTGGAACGAACGTAGCAATATAGCGGCCCTTACCGAGGATGTGGCCAAGATTATTCCCGTGGGTTGGAGCATTAGTGGCAGGTCTTGGGTAAATCTGGGTGCTGCTTCGGTGGTGGGCGACCTCTCCCAAGGATTTTTGGTTTCGGACAACTTTGTTCCGGACGATTATGCCGTAATTACTTTTGCCTCCGAAGCCACGGCCAAGGAATTGCTTACCTTGGACAATTACCTGGTAACCCCCAATGGCGATGGCGTAAACGATGCCCTTTATATAGAGGAATTGGAACTTTCCAATGATGATACCATCAGTATTTTTAACCGTCAAGGCCAAAAGGTATATGAGGAGGACAATTACACCAATGGTTTTACCGGTTACTCCAATGTGGATAATTTGGTCATAAACCGTGCCGCCGGGTTGCCCAATGGCGTCTATTTCTATGTCATTTCCATGAAAGATCTAAAGCTTAACTATCAGGGATTTTTGTATTTGGAACACTGAAAAGTTGAATTTTCAATGTTGAAAGTTCAAGGTTCAAAGTCTGTCCTAACGGAGATTGAGCCTGCCTGCCTACCGGCAGGCGGAATCGAAATCGAAACTGGTGGGCGGTGAAAGGGTTTAAAGTTTAAAGTTCAATGTTCAAACATTGAAGAACTAAATTCCCCTCTTGAGAGGAGCCTGTCCCGCCTTTTAGCAGAAGGATAAGGTGGCTTCGGCTACGCCCGCCTGGACGGAACAGGCAGGCTCATCCACCAAGTGAAGTGATCGGAGATTTAGTGTTTAAAATCTAGAGTCCAACGGATAGGATCTCAATACTAATATCTAGCATCTACCCCCCCCATACTCTACAAATCCAAGGATTGGCAACTTTTATTGCTCTCGGATTAATGATATAATAGCTAGTTGATGCAGAATTATTGTTAAATTTCTATGCTTAAAACGGCTTACAAATTAAAATACCAACTTTGCTGTACCCTTCCTTTTTGTAGGGCTCTTCCTTCAATTTAACATTCGACCAAAGGCATATTTTATAGACCTAATTTTCAATAACATATGTACACAACAGCTTTTATCGTGTTCACAACATTTATTTAACAATACGTAATTAGTCCTCTAAATTTGGGTTTATATAGGTCTTAGCACCCCAAATCCCCTTGAATGGACTTTAAAAAATTACTCCTTTTACTGTTTTTGATGAGTTGCACCTTTGCAACCGCACAGGTAAAAATTGGTGAAAACCCAAACAGCATTAATTCAGCTTCCATAGTTGAATTGGAAAGTACCAACAAAGCATTGGTACTTACAAGAGTTTCCAATACGCAAATGCAAGCCATTAAGCCACTTCGTGGGGCAATGGTCTATAATACGGATGCGCAATGCGTTTTCTTTTACAACGGTACACAATGGAATAGCCTATGTACAGGGGGTTCAACTGCTACGGGTGGTGTCGGCATACAATCTACTGTCGATAATGGCAACGGAACCTTCACTTTCAATTATACAGACGGAACAAAATTTACAACCTCAAATCTAACAGGTCCGCAAGGGCCTGCTGGTATTTCTGGTGCAAACGGAGCCAAGGGAGACAAGGGAGACACTGGTGCAACCGGTGCTACAGGTATTACTGGGGCCACTGGCGCCACTGGGGCTACTGGAGCCCAAGGAATTCAAGGTATACAAGGAGAAACTGGAGCTAAGGGAGACACCGGAGCCACAGGTGCCACTGGAGAACAAGGAATCCAAGGCGAGAAAGGTGACAAAGGAGATACTGGTGCACAAGGTGTTCAAGGTGAAACCGGGGCAACTGGCGCCACCGGAGAACAGGGTATCCAGGGTGTAAAGGGTGATCAAGGAGATAAAGGAGACACGGGTGCGACCGGAGCCACAGGCGACCAGGGCGTCAAAGGAGAAACCGGTGCTACAGGTTCAACTGGTGAAAAGGGTGATACCGGAGCCCAAGGGATTCAAGGTATCCAGGGTGTAAAGGGTGACCAAGGTGACAAAGGAGACACGGGCGCGACCGGAGCCACAGGCGACCAGGGCGTCAAAGGAGATACTGGTGCTCAAGGTGAGAAAGGTGATACCGGAGACAAAGGTGACAAGGGAGATACTGGAGCTCAAGGGATTCAAGGTATACAAGGAGAAACCGGAGCGACTGGTGCTACCGGAGATCAAGGTATCCAAGGTGTAACTGGAGCGACTGGTGAACAGGGTGAGAAAGGAGACAAAGGAGATACTGGAGCCCAAGGAATTCAAGGTATACAAGGAGAAACCGGGGCCACTGGTGCAACTGGAGAACAAGGTGAAAAAGGAGAAACTGGAGAACAGGGTATCCAAGGTGAAAAAGGTGACACAGGAGCTCAAGGTATCCAAGGTATCCAAGGTGAGACCGGTGCAACTGGAACCACAGGTGCAACAGGTGAAAAGGGTGACAAGGGCGATACTGGAGCTAAGGGAGACACCGGTGCGACCGGAGCCACAGGCGACCAGGGCGTCAAAGGCGATAAAGGAGATACTGGTGAAACCGGAGCTACAGGAGCAACTGGTGCCACTGGAGAACAAGGTGAAAAAGGTGATACTGGTGCCACAGGAGCAACTGGTGCTACCGGAGAACAGGGTATCCAGGGTGTAAAGGGTGATCAAGGAGATAAAGGAGATACTGGTGAAACCGGAGCTACAGGAGCAACTGGTGCCACTGGAGAACAAGGTGAAAAAGGTGATACTGGTGCCACAGGAGCAACTGGTGCTACCGGAGAACAGGGTATCCAGGGTGTAAAGGGTGATCAAGGAGATAAAGGAGATACTGGTGAAACCGGAGCTACAGGAGCAACTGGAGAACAAGGTGAGAAAGGTGACAAAGGAGATACTGGTGCCCAAGGAATTCAAGGTATACAAGGAGAAACTGGAACTAAGGGAGACACCGGTGCGACCGGAGCCACAGGCGACCAGGGCGTCAAAGGTGAAACCGGAGCTCAAGGGATTCAAGGTATACAAGGAGAAACTGGAGCTACAGGAGCCACTGGCGAACAGGGTATCCAAGGCGTCAAAGGTGATAAAGGAGATACAGGTGAAAAAGGTGAAACCGGAGCAACTGGTGCCACAGGTGCAACAGGAGAGCAAGGAATTCAGGGTATACAAGGAGAAACTGGAGCTAAGGGAGACCAAGGCGAGAAAGGTGACAAAGGAGATACTGGAGCTCAAGGAATTCAAGGTCTAAAAGGAGACCAAGGTGAGAAAGGTGACAAAGGAGACACCGGAGCTCAAGGAATTCAGGGTATACAAGGAGAAACTGGAGCTACAGGAGCAACAGGTGAAACTGGTGCTACTGGTGAAACCGGAGCCAAAGGTGACAAGGGTGATACCGGAGAACAAGGAATTCAAGGTATACAAGGTGAGACCGGAGAAACCGGAGCAACTGGTGCCACAGGTGCCACAGGTGCAACAGGAGAGCAAGGAATTCAGGGTATACAAGGAGAAACTGGAGCTAAGGGAGACCAAGGCGAGAAAGGTGACAAAGGAGATACTGGAGCTCAAGGAACTCAAGGTCTAAAAGGAGATAAAGGAGAAACCGGAGAACAGGGTATCCAAGGTGTAACTGGTGCGACCGGAGCCACAGGTGAAAAAGGAGACAAGGGAGATACTGGAGCCCAAGGAATTCAAGGTATCCAAGGTGAAACCGGGGCAACTGGCGCCACCGGAGTACAGGGTATCCAGGGTGTAAAGGGTGATCAAGGAGATAAAGGAGACACGGGTGCGACAGGAGAACAGGGAATTCAAGGTCTAAAAGGAGACCAAGGTGAGAAAGGAGATACTGGTGCACAAGGTATTCAAGGAGAAACTGGAGCTACAGGAGCTACAGGTGCCACTGGCGCTACCGGAGAGCAAGGTATCCAAGGTCTAAAAGGTGATAAAGGAGACACCGGAGCTCAAGGTATTCAAGGGATCCAAGGTGAGACCGGGGCTACTGGTGCAACCGGAGCCAAAGGTGACAAGGGTGATACTGGAGAAACTGGAGCTACAGGAGCTACCGGAGAACAGGGTATCCAAGGTGACAAAGGAGAAAAGGGTGATACTGGTGCCACTGGTGCAACAGGAGAGCAAGGAATTCAAGGAGAAACCGGGGCTACTGGTGCCACTGGAGAACAAGGTGAAAAAGGTGATACCGGTGCTACTGGTGAAAAAGGTGAGAAAGGCGATAAAGGAGATACTGGAGAACAGGGTATTCAAGGAGAAACCGGAGCAACTGGTGCTACCGGAGAACAGGGTATCCAAGGTGTAAAGGGTGATCAAGGTGACAAAGGTGATACCGGAGCTCAAGGAATTCAGGGTATACAAGGAGAAACCGGAGCTACTGGTGAACAAGGAATCCAAGGTGACACAGGAGCCAAAGGCGACAAAGGTGACAAGGGAGATACCGGTGCTACTGGTGAAACCGGAGAACAGGGTATTCAGGGTGAGAAAGGTGACAAAGGAGATACTGGAGCCCAAGGGATTCAAGGTATACAAGGAGAAACTGGAGCTACAGGAGCAACTGGTGCGACAGGAGAACAGGGAATTCAAGGTCTAAAAGGAGACCAAGGTGAGAAAGGTGACAAAGGAGATACTGGTGCACAAGGTATTCAAGGTATTCAAGGTATTCAAGGTGAAACCGGACCAACTGGTGAAAAAGGAGATACCGGCGCTACTGGTGCGACAGGAGATAAGGGTGACAAGGGAGATACTGGAGCTCAAGGTGAGAAAGGTGATACTGGAGCTCAAGGAATTCAAGGTATTCAAGGAGAAACTGGAGCTACAGGGACTCAAGGAATCCAGGGTATTCAAGGAGAAACTGGAGCTACAGGAGCAACTGGTGCCACTGGAGAAAAAGGAGACACTGGTGCGACCGGAGCCACAGGCGACCAGGGCGTCAAAGGAGATACTGGTGAACAAGGTATTCAAGGTGTTCAAGGTGAAACCGGAGCTCAAGGAATTCAAGGAGAGAAAGGTGATACTGGTGCGCAAGGAGAACAGGGAATTCAAGGAGAAACTGGTGCTACTGGTGCCACTGGTGAAAAGGGTGATACCGGAGCCCAAGGGATTCAAGGTATACAAGGAGAAACTGGAGCTACAGGAGCTCAAGGAATCCAAGGTATCCAAGGTGAAACCGGGGCAACTGGCGCTACCGGAGAACAGGGTATCCAAGGTGTAAAGGGTGACCAAGGAGATAAGGGTGAAAAAGGAGACAAAGGAGACAAAGGTGATACGGGAGCCCAAGGAATTCAAGGTATACAGGGTGAGAAAGGTGATAAAGGGGATAAAGGAGATACTGGAGCCCAAGGGATTCAAGGTATACAAGGAGAAACGGGAGCTACAGGAGCAACTGGTGCCACTGGAGAACAAGGAATTCAAGGTATACAAGGAGAAACTGGAGCTAAGGGAGACCAAGGCGAGAAAGGTGACAAAGGAGATAAGGGTGACCAAGGCGAGAAAGGTGACAAAGGAGATAAGGGTGACCAAGGAGAAAAAGGTGATACCGGGGCTAAGGGAGACCAAGGCGATAAAGGTGAGAAAGGTGATACCGGAGCCCAAGGAATTCAAGGTATACAAGGAGAAACTGGAGCAACTGGTGCCACTGGAGAGCAAGGCATACAAGGTTTAAAAGGTGATACTGGTGAAAAAGGTGAAACCGGAGCCCAAGGGATTCAAGGTATTCAAGGTGAAACCGGAGCCACTGGTGCTACCGGAGAACAGGGTATCCAAGGTGTAACTGGTGCGACCGGAGCCACGGGCGATCAGGGCGTCAAAGGAGATAAAGGAGACACGGGTGCGACAGGAGAACAGGGAATTCAAGGTCTAAAAGGAGACCAAGGTGAGAAAGGTGACAAGGGAGATACTGGTGCCCAAGGTATTCAAGGAGAAACTGGAGCCACTGGTGA
>NZ_FQUX01000006.1:145137-337977 GCF_900129275.1 Arenibacter palladensis
ACTGGAGAACAAGGTGAGAAAGGTGACACAGGAGCCAAAGGCGACAAAGGTGACAAGGGAGATACCGGAGCTCAAGGAATTCAAGGTATCCAAGGTGAGACCGGAGCTACAGGAGAAACTGGAGCTACAGGAGAAACTGGTGCTACTGGTGAAACCGGAGCCAAAGGTGACCAAGGTGAGAAAGGTGACAAAGGAGATACTGGAGCTCAAGGAATCCAGGGTATACAAGGTGAAACTGGGGCCACAGGAGCAACTGGTGCCACAGGTGAAACTGGTGCCACTGGAGAACAGGGTATCCAAGGCGTAAAAGGTGATCAAGGAGATAAGGGTGAAAAAGGAGACACAGGAGCCAAAGGTGACCAAGGCGAGAAAGGTGACAAAGGAGATACTGGAGCTCAAGGGATTCAAGGTATACAAGGAGAAACTGGAGCTAAGGGAGACCAAGGCGATAAAGGAGATACTGGTGAAACCGGAGCTACAGGAGCAACTGGTGCCACTGGAGAACAAGGTGAAAAAGGTGATAGTGGTGCCACAGGAGCAACTGGAGAGCAAGGTATCCAAGGTTTAAAGGGTGACAAAGGTGACAAGGGAGATACTGGAGAAACCGGTGCTACAGGTTCAACTGGCGCTACTGGAGACAAGGGTGACAAGGGTGATACTGGTGCTCAAGGTATTCAAGGTATTCAAGGAGAAACTGGAGCCACTGGTGAGAAAGGCGATAAAGGAGATACTGGTGCGACAGGAGACAAAGGTGACACTGGTGCGACCGGAGCCACAGGCGACCAGGGCGTCAAAGGAGATACTGGAGCTCAAGGAATCCAAGGTATTCAAGGTGAAACTGGGGCTAAGGGAGACACCGGTGCGACCGGAGCCACAGGCGACCAGGGCGTCAAAGGTGATACCGGAGCCCAAGGAATTCAGGGTATACAAGGAGAAACTGGTGCTACAGGAGCAACTGGTGCGACAGGAGCAACTGGAGAACAGGGTATCCAAGGTGAGAAAGGAGACACAGGAGATAAGGGTGACAAGGGAGATACTGGAGCTCAAGGAATCCAAGGTATTCAAGGTGAGACCGGGGCAACAGGAGCCCAAGGAATTCAAGGTATACAAGGTGAGACCGGAGAAACCGGAGCAACTGGTGCCACTGGAGAACAAGGTGAAAAAGGAGAAACCGGAGAACAGGGAATTCAAGGTGACAAAGGAGATACTGGAGAGCAAGGAATCCAAGGTATTCAAGGAGAAACTGGAGCTACAGGAGCAACTGGTGAACAAGGTATTCAAGGTGTTCAAGGTGAAACCGGAGCTAAGGGAGACACCGGTGCGACCGGAGCCACAGGCGACCAGGGCGTCAAAGGAGATACTGGAGCCCAAGGAATTCAAGGTATCCAAGGTGAAACCGGGGCAACTGGTGCTACTGGTGCCCAAGGTATCCAAGGAATCCAAGGTGTAAAAGGTGATCAAGGCGAGAAAGGTGACAAGGGCGATACTGGAGCTCAAGGGATTCAAGGTATCCAAGGTGAGACCGGTGCAACTGGTGCTACCGGAGAACAGGGTATCCAAGGTGTAAAGGGTGATCAAGGAGATAAGGGTGAAAAAGGAGACACAGGTGACCAAGGCGAGAAAGGTGACAAAGGAGATACTGGAGCCCAAGGAATTCAAGGTATCCAAGGTGAGACCGGTGCAACTGGAGCCACAGGTGACAAGGGTGACAAAGGAGATACTGGTGCACAAGGAATTCAAGGTGAAAAAGGTGATACTGGAGCTACAGGTGCCCAAGGAATCCAAGGTGTAACCGGTGCTACAGGCGCAACGGGTGCCCAAGGTAATACAGGAGCTACCGGAGCCACTGGAAATACAGGTGCTACTGGGGCCAAGGGTGACACTGGTGCGACCGGATCAGCTGGACCTGCTGGATCAGATGGTATTGATGGCGCTATTGGACCTAAAGGCGATATAGGGGATACGGGTGCAACTGGCCCAACCGGTGCTGCAGGTACCAACGGAAATGATGGTGCCACAGGGCCTACCGGTCCAACTGGTGCAAAAGGTGATACAGGACCACAAGGAGATAATATGATAAAAGCAATAGGAAAAATATCTGCGGCAGGTGGAATTGTAAAAGCAACTGCAGGGATAAGCGTAACTAAATTATCCGGAAACGGGCATTACAGAATTAACCTTCCTTCCGGTATGGTTTCCAGCGCTAATTACATTATTCAATTAACGCAACCAGACCGTAACGGAGCCGGCAATGACAACCCTGGTATAGGATACATTAATCAAACTTCCACCAGTTTTGAAGTCATCATCGGTGATAATGACAATGGAGCATCTGACCGTGTAAGGTTCAATTCTGAATTTATGTTTATGATTTTGGATTTTTAAAATAATATGGAACCAAAACAGCACTTAAATAAATTCTCCAATTTTACCCGAAAGTCGGGAGAATTAGATGCCAGAAATTTAATAACGTCATATCCAAATAAATCAGAACTCAATGGCGTTTTAAATCAGTTCATAGACATCCCTATAAACTCCGATTTAATCAAATAATAAAAAGCAAACAAAGAGATATAATGTTCAACAATAGCAAATATAAAGTTCGAAGAAAAGTAACTAAAAAGGGAAGGTCTCTGGTTAACAAGGCGGCCCTTAATTTATTCTTCATTATACTTTTTACTACTCAATTTGTGGCCCATGCCCAAATAGACCCTGGACTTTTATTGGGTCTAAATACGGCAACCACAACAGAAATGAACGCCATAAGTGGATCTATTACCGGGTCCATGATCTACAATACAACAGATAAGAAAGTATACTATTACAATGGAACCAATTGGGTAACCCCTTCAAATGACAACTGGTTATTGGATGGGAATACCGCTGTAGCTGGAGCATCATTTTTAGGAACTAAAAACGATGTGGCCATGGATATTAGATCCAACAATACAAGTGTTTTAAAATTTGGTAGGCGACAGACCTTAGGCTTGGTACAAGCTTATCCCGATTATACGGATCCAAATCAATATATTACTTATGTTGGCGGAGGTAACGGTGTTTCAGCTTTGCAATTCCAAGCAGATGCGGCCTCTTTCTATAAGCCCATGTTCTACACTAACACTGATGGTAATTTTAGGCTTAAAGGTAGTGCGGCTGGAACCGATTTTTTTGAAATTGGATCTACCGGAACATCCAATAATGGTCAGGTAGAGTTCATAATAGGTGATGATGGTTCAGAACCCTTTATCTTTAAAAGATACGATTATAGGGATGGCCTTCTTAAGGAGCTCCTGCGTATACAGGGGAGCGGAGAATCCGTAACTGCTTTACCACGGGTAGGTATCAATACCGGGTCGCTTGCAAATTCAACCTTACAGATAAATGGCTCATTGTCTACTGCAATTACCACTGCCGGAAGTAACCTAACCTTGGATGAAAGCCATTATACTGTAGTTATTAACTCCAATATTTCCATTACTCTCCCTACCGCAAGCGGAGCAACAGGTAGAATTTACGTCCTGAAAAACACGACCAATAGTTCCAGAACCATTAGCAATTACGTTAATGGCTCGGGAGTTACATCCAACCAAATTAGTGCCCAAAGTACGCTTTGGGTACAGAGCAATGGCAGTACTTGGAATTCAATTTCCGCAACCGGATCCAGCTCTTCCTCCGGCACTGTTGTCTCTACAGATGCCAACAATATTATTACAACCGGAACTGACGGGGGAGCCTATTTAAAAATAAATAGAGGGGGAAGATGGACAAACACTAACACTTGGACCAATTTAAATAATGATGGTACCTCCGTGCCAATTTTTGGAAATGAAAATTACAAGGACGATGGAAACAACTTATATCAAGTCTCCGGGAATACTCTAAGGGTAAAGGAAGCAGGCAGGTATGATATTAGAGCTAATATAATGCTATGGACAGATGACGATAAGGTTAGCCTAACTTTTAGAATTCATGTTAACGGATCTGCTATGGGAGCTATAGGAGCAACTGGCTATTTTAGATATAAAGATGAGTATATGCCCACTATTGCCCTAAATGAAATATTGCAATTAAATGCCAACGACGATATTACGATTATTGTAGAACGAGAAGGAGATAGCGGGGATGTTCACCTTTCAGGAAATGGCTCTTCCAGCTTCATAATCAATAAAATAAAGTAAGTCAATGAGAATAAAGGCCATAATAGCGCTATTTTTTACTTTGCAGGTCATTAATGCCCAAGATGCAGTGCATAATTATGGTAATATTCAAATCCATGAAACTGCCATGGTGGGTTTCCATATGGACGTAATCAACGATGGTACCTTCGATGAAAATTTAGGTTTGGTAGGTTTTTATAGCGACAACAACCCCTTGACCATTTCCGGAGCCTTTACCCCTGTTTTTTATGATTCCGAGGTAGCTGTAAATGACGGACTCTATCTGGAAACGAGCGTAGGGATACTGAATAATTTCAACTTTATACATGGCAATGTATTTACGCCTAGGAATCGCTCCAATGTTTTCCTAAACTTTGCCGATGATTCTTTTTTTGTGGGCGAGGGAAACAATACTAAGATTGATGGCTACGGAGCTATTGCCAACAAGGAATCCTTTACTTTTCCCGTTGGGGATGATGACCGTATCCGCCCTTTAACGATAACTTCGGAAAGCGTTAATGCGCTGGCCAAATGTGCCTATTTTTTTGTTGCTCCGGATAACCAATCCAGTTTCAATGAAAATTTTGATACGGGCGCAAAGGATTTTAATGTGGCTGCCGTAAGCAACCAGGAATTTTGGCGTTTGGAGGGCGACTCGCCCAGTACAGTTACTCTAAGCTGGGACAATAGGAGCAATATAGGTAATCTTGGGAATTACATTAGTGACCTAATTGTAGTTGGCTGGAGCAAAAGTCAACAGAAATGGATCAATCTTGGGAATTCCGCTTTGGAAGGTGAATTTTCTTTTGGAACGTTAAGCTCGGATACCTTTGTTCCAAATGATTATGAGATTATTACCATTGGCGGGGCGCTTGATCTAAATGAAACCCTTACCACCATAGACTTGGGCAATTATTTCTTAACGCCTAACGGTGATGGCACCAACGATTATCTTGTTATTGATGGCATAGAGGAATCTCCCAACAATCTACTTCAAATCTTCAACAGATACGGGGTATTGGTCTATTACAAAGAAAACTATAGGGATGAATTTGAAGGTATCTCCAACAGAAATATGCTGGTCAAAGGGGATATAGGACTATCCTCGGGGGTATACTTTTACATTATAACCCTCAACGATTTAAAAATAAAACATCAGGGCTATTTGTACCTTTCCCAAAATTCGAAGAACTAATTAATAGCATACACTTCAATACCGCTATCAGCTACCAATTTTTATTATGGTTCTTATAGGGAAATGTATTGCTTGTTTTAGGAAAAGTCCTCCTTCCCTCCCCTATCCTGAATGGTAATTCCTCTGTGTTCCGGACCAAATCTTACAGAAATTAAGTAACTTTATTGTCTCCATTTTGTTCCTATTTCCCAAGTTTTATGGATCAATACCCATAGAATGTAAATCTTGGCAGTATTTTTGGAGTAATTGGATTAAATGGATTGCTTATAATTATATAATTAGTACCCTATGCAAAGAAGATCTTTTATTAAAAAAAGTAGCTATACCGGTCTTGCCCTTTCACTACTGCCAGGCCTTACCCTATCCCAGGAAGCAGAATATTCAGTAGCCGAATTAATGGGCAAAGTGGATATTAAATTATATGGCGAGAACATCAACTTAAGAAAAGAAGCGCATGACGCCTTTGTTGAGATGAAAAGGGCTGCCTATAGTGAGGGTATGGATCTGAAAATTGTATCGAGCTATCGTAATTTTTATCGTCAGGAAGGCATTTGGGAACGTAAATACCTGCAGTATACTGGGGAAAAAGGGATGACCAAATTGGGTGCCATTGAAAAAATTATTGAATATTCCACTATCCCGGGAACCAGCAGGCATCATTGGGGAACCGATATAGACATCATTGACGGCTATCCAAAAACTACAGGAGATGTTTTGGTACCCGAAAAATTCGAAGAAGGCGGTCCTTTCCAACTCTTAAAAAAATGGATGGACGACAATGCCAATAAATATGGCTTTTATTTGGTATATACCGATAACCCCAAAAGAAAGGGATTTAAATATGAACCATGGCATTATAGCTATGCCCCCCTTTCCATCCCCATGTTAAAGTCCTTTAGACGAAAGAATATTTTTAAACTATTATTGGAGGAAGACATTATTGGGAAGGAAAACTTCACTACAGGATTTCTAAAAGGTTATATTCAGAACAATATTTTGGATATTAATCCAGATCTCCTATAAGTAGTTTTTGTAATTTCATAACTATGACATAAAAATTACAAATGAGAAGAGGTAGTTGGAAAATAAGGATATTCATAGGCTTGGCAATTGTAGCCTTCGCCTTTGTACAGCGCTGTAGCAACAAGGAGGAAAATCCTTATACCGGCAGGGTCCAGAACATTAATATGAGCACGGAGCAGGAAGTGGCCATTGGCTTGCAAAGTGCACCTGAAGTGGCCCAACAGTATGGCGGACTATATCCCGATGAACGCTTGCAGTCTTTTGTTGATCAGTTGGGCAATAAATTGGTGAATAACAGTATTGCCAGGGAAACACCATATAAATACGATTTTCATTTATTGGCAGATGATCAAACCATCAATGCTTTTGCACTCCCAGGTGGCCCCGTTTTTGTAACCTATGCCCTTTTCTCCCAATTGAACGAAGCGCAGTTGGCAGGAGTATTGGGACATGAGATTGGGCATGTAATTGGCAGACACTCCGCAGAGAGGATTGCGGACAGCAACTTTTGGCAGACGATAAGTATGGGAGCTTCCGTTGGTGCCGATGCTGGTGGAATTGTCAGTAGTATTGGCCAAAATACCCTATTGACCAACGGCCGGGAAGATGAATTGGAAAGTGATGAATTAGGAGTGCTTTTCATGATACAATCCGGTTACGACCCCTATGAAATGATTAATGTGATGGAAATTTTAAAGGCTGCGGCCGGTCCAAATAGAGTACCCGAATTTCAGAGTACACATCCGGACCCCGATAATCGCATTGAACGGATAAAAGAGGCCATTGACCGATTTACAGGCCAACAATAGCCAAATTATCTTAACAAGATTAGTATTTAAGCGTATTATTAGTATATTGCACCGGAACCAAATCTTATTGCCCACACAAATTTAACCCTTATAGCTTTGATTTACAATCATTTAAATGAGACTATATGGGAACTTTATTACACTTTAAGAACATTTATTTAGCGGCATTCGAGAATTGTAAACCAGAATTCGTAGTAGTATTTTTAAAGATCTACTCTGTATTCTGCGTGGCAATGCTATCCATGGCACTTTATGCTTTTTTATTTAGGGCCTTTACTGGATTTGAATTCTAGACATTTGAATTTGCTCTTTTACCTGAACACTATAAAAGCAAATTAAAGTAATAAAAAAACCTATCGATTAAATTCGATAGGTTTTTTTTATTGCTGCATTCGCAACAACTACTTTTTCTTCAGGCTGGCGTTGATTACCTCCAAGGCCTCTGTGGCATTGGATAGTTCGGCATGTTTCTTTGCGTTGTAACCATTATCGCACTTAATTTTAAGATCGGCCCCATTGGCGATAAGCAGCTCCAGAATTTCAACCTTGTTGTAACGCGCGGCAAAAATGGCAGGTGTTTTTCCCAAAGATTTTTGATTAACATCTTCACCTAACTCAATTAGTCGTTTAACGGTTTCCAAGTCTCCTTTGAGAATTGCCTTACAGAAAGAGCTTAATTCTCCTGGCTTAACCATTATTACCGATTCACTTAGGGTGTAAAGATTGTTACTACTCTCGGCGCGAACGCCTGCAACCATAAACAATAAAGCTATGGCGACTGTTAAAATTGTTTTTCTCATGATGAATAAGATTAATTAGTGATTATTGATTACCCTAACAGACTCCATTCCGTTAAATTTGTTTCACTTTTTTCTATTAAATAACAAAATTTTAACAAAAAACCTTCTTTTGGCCTATCTCCTAAAAAAAATCCTATGTGGATATAAAATTTTCGAAAAAGCTGTCCCAAATTCTAGTAATCCATATACAATAGTTTTATTTTTGACACTAACAACAAACGTAACATGAACAAGAAAGTAATTTTGATGATTTTGGATGGATGGGGTAAATCCCCAGACCCCAAAGTCTCCGCCATAGAAAATGCCAACACGCCTTTTATAGACTCGCTTTATACCAAATACGCCAATTCCAATCTCCTTACCGATGGAATGAATGTAGGGTTGCCTGAAGGACAAATGGGCAATAGTGAAGTGGGCCATATGAACCTTGGGGCCGGCCGAATAGTATACCAAGATTTGGCAAAAATAAACCTGGCTATTGATCAGGATACCCTAAAAGATGAGCAAGTGCTAAAAGATGCGCTGCTGTATGCCAAAAACAATGACAAACCGGTCCATTTATTGGGATTGCTTAGTGATGGTGGCGTACATAGCCATACCTCACACCTTAGAGGAATTATTGATGCCAGTGAAAGTTACGGCCTTAAAAAAACGTATATCCATGCCTTTACCGATGGTAGGGACGTAGACCCCAAAAGTGGAATAGGATATGTTGAAGCGCTGAATAATTATTGCTCCGACAAAAATGCAAAACTGGCCAGTGTCATTGGTCGGTATTATGCCATGGACCGGGACAAGAGATGGGAGCGTGTAAAATTGGCCTATGACCTTTTAGTGAATGGTGAAGGACAAAAAACAGCCAATATTGAAGAGTCCATACTGGCCAGCTATGAATCCGGGATTACGGATGAATTCTTAAAACCATTATTGGTAACCGATGATCAAGGGGCGCCCTTATCCACCATTAAAAATGGTGATGTTGTAATCTTTTTCAATTTTAGGACAGACCGTGGCAGGGAGCTTACCCAGGTGCTAAGTCAGGAAGATATGCATGAACTCAACATGCACAAATTGGACCTATATTATGTTACCATGACCAACTACGATGATTCGTACAAGGGAGTGAAAGTAGTTTATGATAAGGATAATATTAGCGAAACCTTGGGAGAAACCTTGGCCAAAGCCCACAAGAAACAAATTAGAATTGCAGAAACCGAAAAATACCCGCATGTAACCTTCTTCTTTAATGGAGGTAGGGAAATTCCATTTGAGGGGGAAGAGCGAATTCTATGTCCGTCACCCAAGGTAGCAACCTATGATTTAAAGCCAGAGATGAGCGCCTACGAGATAAGGGATGCCATAATTCCCGAGTTAAAAAAAGGGGAGGTGGATTTTGTTTGTCTCAATTTTGCCAACCCCGATATGGTTGGGCATACCGGAGATATGCAAGCGGCAATTAAGGCCTGTGAAACTGTGGATAGTTGTGCGGAATCCGTTATTAACGCGGGTCTGGAAAATGGATATACCACTTTGGTCATTGCCGATCACGGAAATTGCGAGACCATGATAAATCCGGATGGTAGTCCAAATACGGCACATACCACAAATCCAGTCCCCTTAATTTTGGTAGACAAAGAATTGAAGAGTATAAAGGATGGTGTTTTAGGAGATATTGCACCTACCATTCTTAAGCTTATGGGTGTTCCACAACCCGCATTGATGACAAGAAAACCCTTGGTATAATTATTTTTCAGCTTTCAATGTATTTGCAAATACCTCTAAACGTGCAGTTTTAAAAGTATTGTTTTACATTTGCATTCTATGATAAAGATCAAGACTTTAGAAGAGATAGAATTAATGCGCGAAAGTGCATTGATCGTGAGCAAGACTTTGGGAATGTTGGCCAGTGAGGTTAAGCCAGGGGTTACCACCTTACAGCTAGACAGCATGGCAGAAACATTTATAAGGGATCACGGTGGTGTCCCGGGTTTCTTGGGATTGTACGATTTTCCCAATTCATTGTGCATGAGCCCCAATGCCCAAGTGGTCCATGGAATTCCCAACGATACCCCTTTGGTTGAAGGGGATATTATCTCTATAGATTGCGGGGTCCTTAAAAACGGTTTTTATGGGGATCACGCCTATACCTTTGAGGTTGGGGAGGTTGATGCCGAAACAAAAAAACTATTACAGGTCACCAAAGAATCCTTATATGTGGGGATACGTGAATTTAAGGTCGGAAATCGTGTAGGAGATGTAGGTTATGCCATTCAACAATATACAGAAAGCCATGGTTACGGAGTGGTTAGGGAATTGGTCGGTCACGGATTGGGCAGGGAAATGCACGAAGATCCAGAAATGCCCAACTATGGCAAACGTGGTCGGGGCAAGAAATTTGTAGAAGGTATGGTTGTGGCCATTGAACCCATGATTAATCTGGGAACCAGAAGAATAAAGCAACTAAAGGATGGCTGGACCATTCTAACAGCAGATAATAAACCTAGCGCACATTTTGAGCACGATGTTGCCATCATAGATGGAAAACCCGAGATATTGTCCACCTTTGCCTATATTTATGAGGCATTGGGAATAGAGAGTGATGAAGAAGCGGAATTCCGCCAAAAAGCGTTGGTACTATAAATTTAAACTGGTTTTTCCACCTAGTTTTATTTTTATAGGTTCACTTTCAATAACCACTTTGTAGGTCAAAGTTGGCAAGTCTGACATTCACTTTTAAGGCCATTATTAATTACCACTTGAAAACGCTTGGTGAAATTTCTTTATTCCTATGGCAAATTCGGTAAAGCACTTTGAAAAAATTATTTAAATACATCTTAAATACCATCCCCAGGCCAATTCTTATTAAACTAAGTTATTTGGTTCGTCCCCTTATGGCACTTAGCATGCGGGGCGATCGTTATACCGACCCTATAGATGGAAAGAAGTTTAAAAGCTTTCTTCCCTATGGCTATGAGCATCCAAGGGAAAATGTATTATCGCCCTCTACCCTATCCTTGGAACGGCACCGATTATTATGGCTTTATCTAAAAAATGAGACCAATTTTTTTACGGACAAACTTAAGGTCTTACATTTTGCGCCTGAACAGGCGTTTTACAAAAGATTTAGAAACCAAAAAAACCTGGACTACACTACCACCGATCTAAATTCGCCCTTGGCGGATGTAAAAGCGGATATTTGCAACCTTCCTTTCACAGAAAATTCCTTTGACGTAATATTCTGCAACCATGTTCTGGAACATATTCCAGACGATACCAAAGCAATGCAGGAATTGTACAGGGTATTAAAACCTGGAGGATGGGGTATTTTTCAAATTCCGCAAGATCTTAATAGGGCCGATACTTATGAGGACAATAGTATTACGGACAAAAAGGAAAGGGCCAAAATATTTGGACAGTACGACCACGTTCGTATTTATGGACGGGATTATTTTGCAAAGCTAAGATCCATGGGCTTTAAGGTAGAGGAAGTGGATTACACCAATAAACTATCCCCTGCCGAGGTGGACAATTATCGTTTGGCCAAAGGAGAGATTATTCCCTTGGTATTCAAATAACTACTCCAGTACATTCTCCTTAAATCCGTTCGTCATATATTCCAAGACGTTCCCTTCTGGATCCAAATAAATAATATAGCCTTCCAATTCTTTATGTTGGGCCAATATTGTCTTTGTTTTCTCCAGATCCATGGCCATAAAAGAAGTGGCAAAAGCATCTGCAGTGGCACAATCCTTAGCCATTACACTTGTCGCCAAGATATTTGAGCTTTTGGTATAACCGGTTTTGGGGTCTATTGTATGGACATACTTTGCGCCAGTTTCGGGATCAATTTTGAATTTTCTATAGTTCCCTGAGGATGCCATGGCAATGTCTTTCATATACAAGGTTCTTTTGTAGGTCCTACTTTCCTCCATCATGGGATCATCAATGGCTACGACCCATTTTTTATCCTTGAGCCTGTTTTCCCCTTGGGCCACCAGTTCCCCCCCTACCTCGATCAAAAAATCCGTAATGCCCTTATTCCTCAACAAAACGGCAAGACGATCTACCGCATAACCTTTGGCTATGGCATTAAAATCAAAATATATGGCAGGATCCGCCTTTTTTATGGTACTATCATAATTAATGGCAACTTTGTTGAAACCCACGTAATCCAACAGACTATCTACCTTAATACTGTCCATTTCCAACTCTGTTCCCGGTCCAAAACCCCAAGCATTCACCAATACGCCAACTGTAGGATCAAAATAACCGTCCGTAGCTTCAAAGACCTTACCCGAAAGTTCAAATACCTCCCTAAACATTCCGTCTACAACAATAGTAGAATCTCCCGCATTAATTCGTGAGATATCGGAAGTAGGTATATAGGTAGACATAGATTGATTTAAAACTTGAAAAAGGGAATCAATTTCCTGTTCAAAATTCAATTCTGTGGTAGCCAAATAAGTAATGTTATAAGAAGTTCCCAGGGCCGATCCAGAACTTACATTCTTTACCCATTTGGACTCATTGGTCCTACATCCTGCAAGGAACAGAATTAAAAAAATTACTCCTAAACGAGTGACACTATATTTTAATAAGTCCGTCATATTCCAATATATAAGCTTCATTAAGATAAACCGGCAGATTCCTATCCTCTGCATTATATAGACCTACCCCGGCATAGTAGGCTTCACCGTTTTGGGCAAGGGCATGATCCTTAATTTTCTGCATTAGGGATATATCATAATCTCTTGGATCTTGCGGATGCATTACACTACGCACCACTATAAAAAATAGTTTCTTATTCTTAAGACAGACAAATTGGGGATTTTTTTTGGGTTTACTGTTAACCCCCATAAACTCGAACCCCTCCGCCTCCAATTGTTTCCCAACAATATTCATGGCCAAATTATGCAATTCCTGTTCCGTTAAGGGCGTACTCATTATCTCTATTTTGAATTCCTAAGCCAAAAATAAATTTTGGCATTCTTAAAACATTACTCAAAAAAAAAGACCTGTCAGGTTTTGAAAACCTGACAGGTCTAATATTAGACCTTCAAGGTCCTGTAATTTGCAAAGGCTATAAATTAACCCCCGAAATCGTCAAATCTAATATGCTCATCAGGGATACCGAAATCCTCTCCCATTTTCTGAACTGCCTTGTTCATCAATGGTGGTCCACAGAAGTATAGTTCAATATCTTCCGGAGATTCGTGATGGTTCAAGTAATTTTCTATTACACAGTTGTGAATAAACCCTACGAAACCGTCTCCTGGGGCATCAATATTCTCTTTTACCTTCCAGTTATCCTCTGGTAAAGGTTCTGATAGTGCCAAATAGAACTTGAAGTTTGGAAACTCCTTTTCAAGTCTATAAAAATGATCTAAATAAAACAATTCACGTTTAGACCTACCACCATACCAATAGGTAACTTTTCTGTTGGTCTTTAAAGTGTTGAACAGGTGATATAGATGTGAACGCATTGGAGCCATTCCAGCACCACCACCAACATACAACATCTCAGAATCCGATTCGTTGATAAAGAATTCACCGTAAGGTCCGGAAATTACCACAGGATCACCTTTTTTCAAATTGAAAATATAGGAAGATGCTATCCCTGGATTAACATCCATCCAACCATTTTTGGCCCTATCCCAAGGCGGAGTGGCAATACGAACGTTCAACATGATTTCCCTTCCCTCAGCAGGATAAGAAGCCATAGAATAAGCTCTTTCCACAGTTTCTGGGTTCTTCATGACCAACGGCCATAGGTTAAATTTATCCCATTCTGCCTGAAACTTATCTGGGGTTTCGTGCTCTTCAGGATGCGCAGTGATATCCATTTCAGAGAATTTCACTTCACATGGAGGAATCTCGATCTGTATATATCCACCGGCCTTATACCCCATATCTTCAGGAATTTCAACTACAAATTCCTTGATAAATGAAGCCACGTTATAATTACGTACAACAGTTCCCTGCCACTTTTTAATTCCAAAAACTTCTTCAGGAATAGTGATTTCCATATCCTGCTTCACCTTTACCTGACAGGCCAAACGAGCACCATGGTTCAATTCCTTTTTGGAAAAATGTGGTGTTTCCGTAGGTAGTGCCTCACCACCACCGGACAACACATGACATTCACACTGAATACAGGTTCCTCCACCTCCACAGGCAGAAGGAAGAAATATTTTCTGGTTTCCCAAAGTGGACAATAATGACCCCCCAGAACTTACTTCAATTTTCTTTTCACCATTAATGGTTATGGTTACAGGCCCTGATGGGGATAATTTTTCCTTGGTAAACAGTAATAGTGCCACCAACAATAACAGTAGTATTAAAAAAGCAACTACCGTGATCACTATTGTTCCAATTGTACTTGTAGCTAATATCATTTTTACTCGTTTATTATAGCGTTGTTATAAGAAACCGTATTTTCCTTGGTCTCCTTAATTATTTTATCTTCCTCTAACTGTTGTGCAGTATTCTGCTCCACTTCCTTTGGAGCCTCATCACCGCCAGTTAACATACCGCCAAAACTCATAAAACCAATAGCC
Organism: Arenibacter palladensis; assembly: GCF_900129275.1. Taxonomy (GTDB): domain Bacteria; phylum Bacteroidota; class Bacteroidia; order Flavobacteriales; family Flavobacteriaceae; genus Arenibacter; species Arenibacter palladensis. The sequence continues at coordinate 159,679 of NZ_FQUX01000006.1, forward strand.
ATAAGTCCAGTGATTATAAAGGTTATTCCAAGACCTCTAAGTGGTGGTGGAACATTGGAGTATCTAATTTTCTCGCGTATGGCTGCAATGGCCAAAATAGCCAAGAACCAGCCGATACCGGAACTAAGTCCATAATTAAAGGCCAATCCAAGAGTTTGGATGTCCCTAGACTGCATAAATAACGAACCTCCCAAGATGGCACAGTTTACCGCAATAAGTGGTAAAAATATACCCAAAGAATTATAGAGCGCAGGAGAAAATTTTTCCACAACGATCTCTACCAATTGCACCATAGTGGCTATGGTTGCAATAAAGAGGATAAAAGATAAAAAGCTTAGGTTATAATCCGCATACTCAGGTCCTAACCAAGCTAAGGCCCCATCCCTTAAAAGATACTGATCCAATAACCAGTTTAGGGGCACCGTTACTGCCAATACAAAGATCACAGCTGCGCCAAGACCAACTGCAGTAGTCACTTTTTTAGAAACGGCAAGATAAGAACACATTCCTAAGAACGTGGCAAATACCATATTATCTATAAATATGGATTTAAAAAATAATTCTACATGTTCTAACATAACATTCTATTCTTATGATGACTACTAGTTTTCTTCTATTAAAGCTTTGTTTCGTGAACGTTGTACCCAGATAATGAGACCAACAACGATCAAGGCCATGGGAGACAACAACATAAATCCGTTATTCTCATAGCCTATGGCATAAAGACCAGTTTTTTCTATAGGATCGCCCAAGACTTTAAACCCAAGCAATGTACCTGAGCCCAATAGCTCCCTAAAAAATCCAATTATGATCAATATTAAACCATATCCGGCCGAGTTTCCGATACCATCCAAGAAAGACCTCCATGGTCCGTTTGCCAAAGCAAAAGCCTCAAAACGTCCCATAATGATACAGTTGGTAATGATAAGACCCACGAACACAGAAAGCGTTTTGCTCAATTCATATGCAAAGGCCTTAAGCACCTGATCCACCATAATAACCAAGGCAGCTACAACCACCAATTGTACAATAATTCTAATTTTGGAAGGTATAATGTTCCGCATTAAGGAAATAACAACATTTCCCATACCCAATACGAACATAACCGATAGGGCCATTACTATGGACGCCTTTAGTTCTGCTGTAATTGCCAATGCTGAACAAATTCCCAATACCTGAATGGTAATAGGGTTATTATCTGCCAAAGGGTCTAATATTAGACTCGTATCTTTTTTTGAAAGTAGTGCCATGTTTTAATTTTTAACTCGTATTGATTCCAAGTAGGACTTGTATAGGTTTACGCTTTCTTTGATCATTGCAGACAGACCGTTACCGGTAATGGTTGCTCCCGCCAATGCATCAACCTCATTATCATCTTTAATTTCGTTGGTAGGATCGTTATTTCCCTTGGCAACGGCTATACCGGCATATTCGGTACCGTTTAAAATGGATTCTCCGGTAAAGTCGTCCATAAAGTAACGTTGCTTAATATTGGCCCCTAAACCTGGGGTCTCCCCTTTATGGTCGAAGTACACGCCTTTTACTACCAAATTATTATCCAGGGCAACAAATCCCCATATAGCATCCCAAAGACCTTTGCCCCTCATAGGAATGATATAATACTTTGAGCCGTCCTTTTCACCAATAAACAAAGGTAATTTCCTTGTTTTACCAGCTTTGGCCTCAGTTTCCTGTTTTTTAAGATCGATTAGGTAGGCATTGTCGTCCTTGGTAATCTTATCCCCTTCAATTACCAATTGCTCCGTGATATATTTTTCAAATTCACCAGCAACCTTATCGGTAGAAACAAAATTTACACTTCCTTCATCCTCATTTTCGTTTACGCCCATGGCATAAAGAATATTCTGTTGTTTTTCCAGTCTTTCGTTCTCCTGGATCTTTTCACTGAGTGAAGACGCAAAAAATGCCAAAAGAGACCCTACTATGACCACCATAACGGCGGCGAAAATAACGGTGTAACTATTTTTATCTGTATTAACTGCCATGATTATACTGTTTCTGCTTTTAATTCCTGTGCTTTTCCTTCACCGTCCCTAGGTAAAATAGTAGCGTTCTTAGCACGCTTCAATCTTTTATTTATATTCCCCCTAACCACATAGTGATCAATTGTTGGAGCAAAAACGTTCATCAACAAAATAGCCAAGAATACGCCTTCTGGATAAGCAGGGTTGAAAACCCTTATCAATACTGAAATAAATCCTATAAAGAATCCATAAAACCATTTGCCCTTATTGGTCTGGGCACCAGTAACCGGATCGGTTGCCATGTACACAATACCAAAGGCCAAACCACCAACTATCAAGTGTTGCCAGAAGGCAAAACTCATTAATCCGTAAAACTTGCTTGTCTCGGTTATCCAGCCTGCATCGACCACGCCATTAAAGATAAGTCCCATGACCAAGGCCCCTAATACTGCACTCAGCATGATCCTCCAACTAGCAATCTTACTATAAATCAAGAACAGTCCACCCAACAAAATTAGTATTGTAGAGGTTTCCCCAACAGATCCGGGGATAAACCCAAAAAACATATCGGCAACGGAATAAGACATTTCTGCCCCCTTACCTTGTGCCAAATAACCCAAAATAGTTTCTCCGGAAATAGCATCGGGACCACCGGCCAAATCAACCGCTTGGTGTACCCAAACCTTATCCCCACTCATCCAAGTAGGATAAGCAAAGAATAAAAATGCCCTAATGGTAAGCGCCGGGTTCAAAATATTCATTCCGGTACCTCCAAAAACTTCCTTTCCGATAACCACTCCAAATACTACGGCTACGGCCAACATCCACAAGGGAGTATCAATAGGTACTATCAAGGGAACCAACATACCGGTAACCAAATAACCTTCCTCTACCTCGTGACCCTTGATTACGGCAAACAAGAATTCAACCGCAAGTCCAACCGCATAGGAAACGATTACCAATGGCAGCACGGTCCATGCTCCCATAATAAAATTCTCCCAAGTTAGGAAGTTCCCAAAAAGAGAAGCTTGTCTAACCACACCATTGGCCGCATCAACAGCAGCATAGTGCTGATACCCGGCATTGAAAATCCCAAAAATAAGTACGGGGACCAAAGCCATGATAACCGTGTTCATTGTACGCTTTAAATCATCCACGGCACGTACATGGGAACCAGAATGTGTAGTTTCGTTGGGAGCATACAAAAAGGTATGGATTGCATTGAATGCAGGGGCCATTTTCTTGCCTTTGTACTTCTCCTTTAGGTTATGTAAATTATTTTTTAAGCTCATCTTTTTATCCTATTTCTTTATATAATAAATCCAACCCTTCCCTGATGATCTGTTGATGGGGTTGTTTAGAGATGCAAATAAATTCTGTAAGTGAAAAATCTTCGGGAGCAACTTCGTAAAGACCCAACTGCTCCATTTCATCCAAGTCCTTTACCATACATGCTTTTAGAAGCTGTAAGGGATAAATATCCATTGGAAAAACCTCTTCATACAATCCAGTTACCACAAAAGCCCTATGTTCACCATTGGTATTGGTATCCAAATCGTACTTCTTATTGGGCTGCAACCATGAGAAGGTCAAGGCCCTAGTTGAGGATATTTTATTGAAAACAGGCTTGTTCCAGCCAAAAAATTCATAATCATCACCTTCGGGAATTACAGATACGGTATTGTTATAATACCCCAAATATCCGTCCGGCTTCGTTTTGGAACCCGTAAGTACATCCCCGTTTATCACCCTGAAATTCTCCGTATTTACGCCACTGGCATAAAGAAAGGTAGCTATTTCAGAACCTATTTTGGTGGTGTAATATTTTGGGGTCTTAACACTGGAACCTACCAAGGCAACAACCCTTTCAGGGTTATACCTACCGGTAAGCAGAAGCTCCCCTATTATAACAAGGTCTTGCGCAGCAATTGTCCAAACCACTTCGCCCTTATTTATCGGGTCTATCTTATTGATCTGGGTACCTACCAATCCAGCAGGATGGGGGCCGGAAACCTTATGTATTTCCGCACCTTCCATCTTGGAAAAAATAGACTGTCCACCTTTACCTATAGAAACATGTACCTTTCCAGGGGTTAATTTCCCTAGGGCTGTAATTGCAGCCTGAATTTCATTTTCCTTCCCCTTTAATGCATAATCTAAGTCGGCCGCCATAGGACTGGTAACATAAGCAGATATAAAAATGGACTTAGGTGTTACACTTGGGTTTGCAATAATATCATAAGGTCTTTGCTTAATGAAAGGCCAACACCCAGATTTTAAAAGCAGGGCCTTAACCTCCTCAGCTTTGGCGCTTTTAGGAGACAATGGTGCATGCGATACAAATTCTTGGCTTTTGTCCGCCAATATTTTCAAAGTTAAAATTCTTCTTCTTGCACCTCTCACTACCTCGATCAGTTCTCCGCTTACCGGGGAAACAAAAAGCATGTCTTCCACATTTTTATTGTAAAAAAGTGGTTCTCCCGCCTTTACTTCAGCGCCTTGCTTAACTATTAATTTAGGTGTAATTCCGTGAAAATCCTGAAGATTAATCGCATAAACATTACTTAAAACAGCTTTGGAAGTAGTCTTTTCCGCATCACCAATAAGATTAATGTTCAAGCCTTTTTTAATTCGGATGTCTTTAGACATATTTAGTAGACCTTAGGTTATCAAAATTTCGAGCAAATTTAATACTTAATAAAAAGTTTTCATAATTATTACTTATAAATTTAGAGATTAAACCACGCTAATCTATTTAGGCTTGCTTTTTGCTTACCTTTACGTGAAAATATTACCAAATGAGATTGAATTTTTTTGCGCTTATACTATTCATTTCCTGCCATTTTGCTTTTGCTCAGGTGCAGATTGAAATAAACCCTCCATCAAATATCAAAACCGTTGTATTTAAAGGTGACACCGATGACCAATTTCCGGTCGTAAGCTTGGGCAACCCAATTTATCTGGAATTTGATGACCTTCTTGCCAATGAACAGGACTATTATTACAAAATAGTACATTGTGATTATGACTGGACCCCATCTTCACTTTTAAAATCCCAATATCTAAACGGAATGGACAACGAGCGGATTGTAGATTATGCCAATAGCTACTCTACACTACAACCCTACTCCAACTACAAGCTTACTATCCCCAATGATAATACCCGACTAAAAGTTAGCGGCAATTACGTACTGGAAGTTTACAACAGTCATAATGAGCTTCAATTTTCCAGAAGATTTATAGTATATGTAGATAAGGTAACTGTAGGCGGCGTAGTAAAACGTTCCAGGGATTTTAACTATCTAAATGAAAAACAAGTAGTGCAATTTACCATTAATGCCAATCAGGTAAATTTGGTAAACCCCAACAAGGAAGTAAAAGTCGCCATAATACAAAACCATCTCTGGCCCACCACGATTACCAACATAAGCCCACAGTTTATACTGGGATCGGAACTGGTATATAAATATGATAAGGAAACCAGTTTTTTTGGCGGTAATGAATATTTTAATTTTGACACCAAAGACCTTAGGGCGCCAAGTTCATCCATTTCCCGAATAGAACTTACTGATCTGTACAACCATTATTTATTTATGGATTATTTTAGGTTCGACCGACCCTATACCTACTACCCGGATGTTAACGGTGATTTTGTGGTCAGAACTTTGCAGGGAGATGATAGCTCCAGGGAGGCAGAATATAGCTACATACATTTTACCCTGCCCTACACTGAAAAAATTGGCCTTAACGATGTATATGTATTTGGAAAATACAATAATTACGCCCTCGATGAAGAGAATAAAATGACCTATAACGAAGCTACCGGCAATATGGAGGCGGTTATAAAAATGAAACAAGGATTTTACAATTACAAATATGTAATGAAAAACAATGAAGGTGATATTGATATGAACACCATTTCGGGAAATTTTCATTTTACGGAAAACAACTACCTCATCCTGGTCTATTATCGCAATTTTGGCGATATGTACGACAGCATAATTGGAGTGGGCTCTGCCAATTCCCGTTCCATTACCAATTAACTATTGTTTAAACGGTCGCTTCAAATAGCACTTTTCCCTAAATGGTCTTAAAGAATTAAGATGGACTGGCCTAGGAACAGGACAGCAACCACAAATTAATTTATCAAAAAAAAGAAGCTCCAAAGCAGATATTAACATTAGCTTAAACGTGTAAACAAAAAGTCTTATTATATTGTGCCATAATAATGATGGGAATCTCAACCTAATCCCTAACCCATAATTAAACATGAATATTAGCTTTTCTTCTATTTGGAACAAAACCATTTTAGTTCTTCTACTTTTCCTAGGCCTAATCTCCCAAGCTCAGGAAACCAAACTAGATAGTATTCTTGACGATTACCACAATAATCCGGAACAGATCCTGGTAGCGGCCCACAGAGCCACCAATCCCAACTACCCGGAGAACTCTTTGGCCGCCATAGCCGAAAGTATTCGCATAGGGGTTGATATCGTGGAAATTGATATCAGAAAAAGTAAGGACGGTGAATTGGTAATCATGCACGATAAAACTATTGACAGAACTACCAATGGGACAGGGAAAGTGGATGATTTTACGCTTGCAGAACTCAAGGAGTTTAAACTTAAGTTGGGAAATGACGTTACAAATGAGCAGATACCAACTTTTGAGGAGGTACTACAATTAACCAAGGGCAAGATGTTATTGGATGTAGATTTTAAGCTGGAAGGAGAGGCCGCCGTAAAACAAACTTTTGAGTTGATAGAAAAATACGGAATGGAAAACCAGATATTATTTTTCCTTTATGATTACCCCGAAACCGCACAATACCAAAAATTGAACAAGGATATTAAAATAATGCCCAGGGCATATTCCAGAAAGGATATTAGGAACATAAGGAAATTGGAGGATATTTCCATAATACATATTGATGACAGCTATTATAGAAATGGAACCATGCGCCGACTTATAAAATCCGGATATAGGGTTTGGATCAATGCTTTGGGAAAGTATGATAGGATGGAAACCGAAGCTAAAAATTCAGGTTTTGATGCCCTATTGACCCGAAAATACGTGAACGTAATTCAAACCGATTTGCCTGAAGAACTAATAAGCTATCTTCGATCCAGAAACCTGCACCGATAAGATTTATGATATTTGTGAAGGAAAACTATGAAGGTAGGAGGATCAATATTTTATTTCATATACCCCATTCCCATAACCACCATCATTTCTGACTAGAAGTTTATGGTGTTGGACGTCATAATTCCAAAACACCTCCTTTTCCAACAGTTTTCCATCCAGCGACACCGATTTCGGGATTTTGCTGAAATGAATCCTTAACAGATGGGCGAATTTTGTTCCTTCCACGGAAAGTCTCAAAGTACCAGCTGTTACTTCATAAGAAATGGTACTTTCACCCGCGGTATCCGTATGATGATAAACAAAACTATTTTCACCTTTGGGATATACTAAAATGGTAGTATAGCCTTCGGAATCCCCATTTCCCAATCCGGTATAGGATCGCTTAATATCCATAGGAACAATGGCCCCTTCCTTAATATAGACTGGATATTCGTCCATTGGAAAATCCCGCTTAATTTCAACCTCTCCATCAATGAGTTTATGATCATCAAAAAAGTACCTCCATTGACCTTTTGGCAAGGTAACGGTCCTAGTTTTAGAATCCATATATATTGGGGCCACCAAAAAATCATCCCCGAACATATAGTGATATTTGCCTTTTTTTAGTGGAGTCTGCAATCTTTTTCCTCCGTTATGGGCCGTTACCACATAGTGGTACATATAGGGCACCAATTCCGTATGCAACCAGGAAAACTTCCGTATTACCTGAAGCTCCTCTTCTGTTCTTTTCCATAGTCGCCTTTCTCCATGGCCCCCATTCATGAAGAGACCGCAAAAAGTGGAAAATTGCGTCCAACGCATATAAAGTCGAGCAGGAATCGTTTTCCCCGAGAATCCGGCTACATCAGACCCTACAATATTATATCCCAAGTCTGCACTTTTTAGGACACTCTCTATGGCCGATTCAAAACCTTGGATTCCATCCAAAGCGATATCCACATTCTCACCCCCACTTTCCATGATCATTTCATCGGTAACCCATTCGTGCTTCTGATCGCCTACCCAATTCACAGGGGAAGCATCAATGGGCGAAAAGCCTTCAGGATGAAAGCCACGGTCTATAGATCTGGAAAGCGTTACAAATTCAGGATTTTGGGAAAGCCCATGCGCATATTCGTCCCTATAATAGTGGTCCATATAGGTTCTAGTAGTCATAATTCCTTTGGAAGAACGCTTATAAAAAATTGGCAAGGGACCCAACTGGTTCCAAAAAAGGGTTGCGGTACCATCCAGCTTCCATCCATCTATACCAAGATCAAAAACATTTTGTTGCAACCCACGCCACCAATCCATGGCTTTATCATTCGTATAATCTATAAAACCACCCTCACCTTTCCACCATTTATTGGGGTGGCGGGATTTAACCAAGAAACCATTATCCATTGCCCTTTGATACCAATCCTTGGAATCCTTAATGTTGGCATCCTTACTAAAACTATTCACCATGGAAGTCATCCAGAGAACCACCCTATAATTACTGTCCTGTAGCTTCTTAAACCACTGATCCGGCTTCTTGTACAGGCTCGTATCAATTTCAAAATCATTATAGCGCAAAGACCAGGGGCTATCCAAAATAATGGTTCTAACGGGAATGTCATTTTCTTTATACCCTGCCAACAATTCATCTACATAATCTGAAGTATTAACATCATCTTCCCAAAGCCAACATTCCAATGCCCAAGGAGGGGTTAAAGGCGGATTTCCATGTCGCTGACTATTGAACGGTATTCCCCATACAGGGAAAATCCAATAAAAATAAGTGACAACAGTTAAAGTCGCCAAAACCCAAATACTAATTTTTAGAGCTTTACTTTTCAATTTAAATTTTTTACTTTTCTAAAGAATCTAAAATATATGGCCACTAGTGTATAGACCATAAAAACAGACCCTATTGTCAGCAGCAAGGAACTATACTCCGCAAACACCTTACTATAGCCTTTTACCGAATTGCCCCGAACCATATAATACAGACCCAAGACAACCAAAAACAGGGCACTTAACATACCCGTTAAGGCCATTCTTTTATGCATCGGAATAAAATGTTCCCTTCTGTAATTCCAAAGCAGTTGGAACAAAACCAACCACAAAGCCCAGGATAATACTTGCCAAACATTAAGGGTCCTAAAATAATTCACCAAAGTAATAAAGGGTTGGAACAATAAATTTTCTCCAGAATAAAAAGGTCGGTCCTGGTACATAAGTACCTTAACCTTACTTTGATCCATATTTCTTATTATTTCCAAAATAGATTTTTCCTTTTTATGAGGATCCATTTCGTGCCAATTTGGAATTTGGAAAGCATTCCATATGCCACACGCCCTACCATAACCATGAAAATCAAGTCCACCGATCATAAGGAGTTTGTTTTCCTCGCAGAACCTTTTAAGATCCTTAAAAATGGCGCGGTCATAATATAGTTCCTTGCCCACATTTTCTATTTCAAAACCATCAACCCCTAGGTCCCTATAAAATTCCTTATCCTTTCCCTTCCCGTCAAACCAGTGATTCACAATAACCGCCCCGCCGTGTTCATGCACCAATTTCACAATTAGGGAATCGGATTTGTCCTTGGTTTCAAATTTTCCGTTCAGCCCCAATAAACTCATATGATTGGAACCTGAATGCTCTTGACCAACCATGATTAAAGGTTTTATGGGGAATTGTTTATTTCTTTGTTGGGTTACGAATTCCAATGTTTTTTTGTGATTGGCATGATCTGTTATAAAAAAGGCATCGAACCCATTTCTTTTGTGCCATGCCCACATTTTCTCTTGGGATATTAAGCCATCATGACTAAATTCTGTATGGGCGTGACTAGTTACCAATATTTCATCCGGAGTATTGTTTACAATGGTATTATTAGGCAATCTAATGAAAAGGATAACGACAAAAACTGAAAAACAAATACCGATTAACATAGGCAGGTTGCCCAAAAACCGCAATGCTGTTTGCCTTCTGTACGGAGTTGAAGCAATTTTAAATATCTTGAAGAGACTTAGGCATATATAAAAAAGCAAAATCCATAATAAGGTAATCGGCAATTCCTGTAGTGGATAAATGGCCCGGTTTAAATATAGCAGCAATCCCAATATTGGTTCAAAAACAATTCTCAATACCGGAATGTGGATATTGTATTGGGGAAGGGTTTTTAGGGTAAGGGCGTCAATAATAACGATATCAAAATGGAAAAAAAGTGCTAGGACAGCGATAACCAAAATCGGAATTGCAACAAAAGACTTTTTCAACATTTTATATTATCCATTACCAGAGGACTTCCAGACAAACCTCTTTAATAAGAAAGGATTAAAACCTTTAATTAAGTATATATAACGACAGCTGCGCAGTGCTCTTTTTAATGCACTTCATTATACTCATTCTTGTAATTAAATTGAGCTACATACTTTTTTATCTTATCTCTTTGTTCTTCCGTGAAACGGTCCAATGGTTCAGCATTATGATCTTGACAAATACCCATGGCCATCAAAGCCGCTTTGGTACCCTTTATATGCCTTGAGGAATACTCCCCTACCTCATAAATTGTCTGGTGAACCATAATCACCTTTTCCCTCAATATTTTTATTTTCTCCAAATCTTGAACCATTGCGGCCTCGTACAAATCTACAAACAGCCTTGGAAAAAAATTGGCTCCCCCGGCAACCGAACCATGGCCACCATTCAAAATGGTCTCCGGCAAAAACAGCTCGGTTCCTGCAATTATGGAAAAAGAAGGATCACTCTTAAACTCTTCTATCAACATATACAAGTAGGTCAGATCTCCCGAACTATCCTTAATGCCGATGGCCCCTAATTCCTTGGCCTTTCCAACAACATCCATGGATAAATGAAGTTTTGTACAACTGGGCATATTATACAGCATAAATGGCAAGGGAAGCATTGGCACCAAACTTTCCAGATAATCCCCCATTTCTTCCTGGGCAATTGGAAAATAATAGGGAGGTGCCACTACCAAAGCATCCGCGCCAACTTTTTTGGCATGGTCCGCTATTTCCATTGTCCCATCAATAGAGGTATCGGTAATCCCTACCAAAACCGGAACTTTTTTATTTACGATTTTACAGGTTTCGGTTATGAGCTGTTTCCTTACGGCATAACTAAGACTAGGGCCTTCCCCGGTAGTCCCTAAAATAAAAATGCCATGGACGCCGCCATTTATTAAATGGTTTAATAAATTTTTTAAACCCACAAGGTCTAGTTGCTTGTTCTCTAGCAAAGGGGTTATCATAGGTGGTATTATTCCTTTTATAGCCAATTTCATCATTGTATAATTAAAGGATTAGTACTAAAAAATGACAATACCTACCGATAGACAAAAAGTTGCAATTACAGATTTCATAATGGTTGGTTTTTAGGTTGTTTATGAATTTATATCAGATCAACAAATCCGATAATTCCATAATCGGACCTACTGATACTAATTATATAAAACTTGATTTGCTGCTCTAACAAAATAAACGCAATTTAAAATCCCCTGCCACTACAATATTGTTTTAATTGCATTATATTTTAACCTTATTTCTGAATAATTTAATTATATTAGTCCTATATTGTCAATATACCAAGCTATGGAATTTATTTTTGAAAAAATTTTTGTCCCCAATAAGCATTCGTTTATATCGAGAAAATTACCCTTGGCATCAAATGCCAGAATACATTCCCATAGGAATTTTGAATTAAACTTCATCACTTCTGGATCCGGGAGAAGAATAGTTGGCGACAACATTTCTGGATTTGAAAAAGGTGATCTGGTTCTCCTTGGGCCCAATTTGCCGCATTGCTGGGAAGCCTTGGATTTTGAAAAAGGCAATGACCCCTTTTGCATTGTTACCCACTTTTCGGAAGATATCATTAACTCCGATTTTTTTAGGATGCCGGAGCTGGAACAAGTGGTAGACCTTTTGAAACAATCGAGCACCGGACTTCGTTTTAAACTTAATAATGACAGCCATATTAGGCAAAGTCTAGAGAAAATGACCCAATTGGAAGGTCTGGAGTATTATATAGAAATGCTAAAGATATTTAATTTTCTTTTGCAGGTAGATGAACGGGAAAACCTATCCAATCCCAATAACAGTTCGGCCGTTTTCTCCAAGAATCTGGATAAGATAAATAAGGTCTACGAATATGTTTTTCAAAACATACAGGAAGGCGTTAAATTGGAAGAAGCCGCTGCCGTATTGAACATGGCACCCAGTTCCTTTTGCAGGTATTTTAAAAAGAAGACAGATCTAACCTTTATGGAATATGTAAAAAGTGTCAGGGTAGGCATAGCGGCCAAATTACTGGCGGAAACCGATAAGCAGATTACGCAGATCTGTTTTGAAAGCGGATATAACAATCTGGCCAATTTTAACCATTATTTTAAGCATATTATGGGCAAAACCCCTTCGGATTACCGAAAGACGTTTAGGTAGTTTAACAATTGGCCCAGGATCTTATTTGTCATTTTATTGGCTAAGAAATTTCCCTAAACAATATAATTAATCCACTTTTAGTAATACTTCAATTTGCAGTTGAAGTTATCCTGCTTCATGTAACCAAATGCGTTGTACACATCCTCTGATAAAGAGAACACTAACTATACTTTTCCGACTGAAGTTCGACCAATGGCATTTATAAGGAAACCGAAAAATACTACGCCGAATGAAATAAGACTTATTGGAGGTAGTCCCCCTTGCCATTTTGATGGGCTGGCCCATGTAGTATACCCCATAAAAACAAGATGTATTCCCAACATTAACAACAGTCCCAATAGAAATTCCTTTGATGTAATAATATTTATAAGTAACTCTTTATTTTTTGATCGATTTCTAAAGCACCAGTGATAAAGTCCCAATATCATAAAGCTGGCCATGCCGGCGAGCAAGCTAAAATTACCAATAACGGACAAGCTATTATCGCTAACAAAAAACTTGGGATAGTATTGGGGATTAAAAATCAAAAAACTAAGGAGCACATGAAATATGGTCAACAACAGACCGGATATCCCCAAGATTTTTCTGCTCTCCTTCCCAAAATTTAAAGTTGGAATTCCCAAATTGACCAAGGGCTTAATGGAAAAACTAAAAGTAAGCAATACTATTGAGGCCAAAGACACTCCTTTGTTCAGAATAAATATTGGTAAATCCTTCCATGCAACAGTTCCCACCACATTATATCTTAAGACCGCATAGCCAATAGAAATGGTTAAAACGGCCACAATAGTCTTCAGGTATTTTCTTTGTACACTTACCTCCATCAAAAATAATCCTCAGTTTAGTTCATAGGAAATCTATCCCTGTCTCCCAGATCTCCGTGTACACTTATGGCTATCATTGCCAAAATTGCCAATACAACAAGTACGACCAACACATAAAAGAACCATTTTTTAAGGTCTACCTTATCCATTTCCGTATAGTTGAACTGCAAGCTACCGGATCTAAGCAAGACAAAAATTATTATTATGTTCACCACATAAAGATGATGGTTAAGATGCATTTCACCCCCAAAAATCCCGGTTACGGCATAGCTCATAAACGTATAAGCCAATAGCATGGTAAAAAAGGTAATCAAAACCTCCTTTTGTGTGAATTGATCTTTTTTAAATCTCCAAAAGATGGATATCACCATTGCCAACAACACCAAAAGGACCATAATGGTGCTAAAAGATGCAATGGATTCTATATTGGGCAAATTCTCCAAACGTCTGGCAATATGGGCATAGGTCAATGATTCCCTGTAAACGATCAATGGTATAAAAAGAACCACGATAAATAGGGCCGACCAATTTTCCCATTTCGTAGCCCTAGGAATCTCCTTAGGCCACTTGGAACTAAACACCCCGTAAGCCATCCCCGAGCCACCACAAATACCGATGCAGTATTCCATAACATTCCACATATTAAAAGGGATTTGCCAGGTATTTCCCAGTACATGTAAAAAATTACCAAAACTAAAACCAATACCTCCGCCCAACATAGCGTAAAAGGCCACCCTAATCGCCGAGTTTCTCTTTTCCCTGGCCATATACCACAACATGGCCAATCCTGCACCAAAACACACGGCCCAGGCCTCTGAACGCGGAGGTGTCATTTTAAAGCCGATCTGCTCTATAAGAAAATAATAGCTGATCATTCCACCAACTGTCATTTCGGATAGCAATGCACCCCACCTTACTCTGTTATCCTTGGTAGAATCCAAGGTTAAGCCTACTAGGCCACCCCCCAATAAACCGAATAAACCTCCTATAACGAAGAGCATCCCCAAGCCGTAATACGCATTTACAAAGTTATCGGCGAAACCATAGCCTACCACCATACCATAGCTGATCATTCCTCCGGCTCCCCAACCTACTGCCGATGCCAAAGCCACCAACATCATTTTGTTATACCAATCCTTTCTGCCGGATACAAGCACTAAGGCCAAGCCTCCTATTGCCCCTGCCCAGGCCGCCCCCTGTTCATGTCCAAACTGACCCCGAATGGCCCAAGCGGTGGCTAAAGACATAGCCACGACCAAAACTTGAATTGCTATTTTATTTGTTTTCATCTGTTTATAATTTTGTAATTGATTACAAGGAAGTAATTACAAAATTTACAAACAGTTGTAATCACTTCGTTTTCGCATAAATTTATTTTAATCGTTTCATACTTTTACCAGGGTTCATTTTCTTCTTTTAATTTCAATAGTTTCAATTTCATCGCCGTTTATATCGGTCACATACAAATAGGCATTCTTCTTATTGATTTGTACATTGACAAAATGCTCTATCTTACTGGATTTCTTAGTTTCTGGTAAGGTAATCTCAATATCATATAAGGGTGCTCCTGCTCCCGCAGAGGTTATATAATGCACTCCATTCTTGGTAGCGCGGTGATAATGGTGATCATGACCATTCAAAAACACCTGAACCTTATGCCTTTCAAAAATGTCTCCCCAGAATTTTCGGGTCTGTTCGGCTTCCGCCTTTCTATTTTTCATGGCACTGTATAATGGTTTGTGTTGAAAAATGAACACGAATCCAGCTTCCTTATTCAATTCCAAAACGTTTTCCAACCACTTTTTCTGGGTAATGAAATATTCTGAGAAAGCACTTTGCCAGAAGGTATCACTATTCATTTCCGAGATAAAATTGGGTTCGGAAATTTGCTTGCCCTCACTGTCCAAAACAATAAAAAGGGCGTCCCCAACGGTGAAATAGTAGTATTTTTCATTATTGGGCAAATCGAAAAGATCGTAATAATAAGGTGAATCCTTTTCGTGGTTGCCCAAAACCGGATAGTAGGGCGTATTCTTCATAAGCTCCTTGTTCACCCCAAAAAAGGCTTCCCAATCGCTAATAGAGCGCCCATTGGCTACCAAATCCCCTGAATTGATAATAAACCTTGGATTGGTCTCCATGATTCTGGCCACTATTTTAGCATGCACATCGTGCCTGTTCCTAGAGTCGCCCGTGACTGCAAAATTAAAAGGTGTTATTTCATCTGGATAGGTAGTCAACGTACCTTTTCCTTCATCCGATCCGTCGTTAAGGACATCATATTGATACTCGGTATTGGGTTCCAGATCCCCTAAGTGAATTTTATGGTGTTTGTATTCCGCAATAGTTTTTACATTCCCTTCCTTATCGGTAATAGTGGGCGAACTTTCCAGGGTTGACCAACATATAGTGGCATCTTTGGTGCCCATTTGCTGAATATATGGGCCAAAGGCAATTTTTTCCCTTTCTTGTGCAATACTGTTGAAGCCAATAAATAAGAGGGATAAGAATAACACTTTTTGCATGATTTTGGATTTTAAAATTCGGAATACTTTATCCGACATTAGAAAAAAAATATAATAACAAATGGTTTTGGACCCCACGGCAAGCCCTGGTTCCATTAAGGAACCGATCCAAAGACCGCGGTGCAAACCAATAACCCGTTAAAAACTCAGGATTCCTTCGGTTATTAAATTACTTGAGGCCTACAGTTTTTGAAATATTGGGCTCTGGAATAAAAAGAGGCAACCCTTGCGGAATGCCTCCTTTTTAATAGTCGCTAAACTAATTCAAATAAATAATTTAGTAAGGTTCTCCAGTACCCTGCAACAACCACATTTTGGACCATGCACTATTATTACTGACATCATCTCCTTTGAACGAAGTAGTTTCCAATTTCTGAATAGCTGCTTCGGCATTCTGTGTATTGTTGTCTATCTCATCTATATGGTAGTAGAAACGCAAGGGCAAAGCCGGACGTTTGGCCGCAGGACCTGCCTGTAAATCTGGCAAGCCTGTCCTTCGATAATCGAACCAAGACTGAGCGGCAGAGGTCCAACTGGCTATCCATTTTTGTTCCATAATATCTTCCAGTCCCCCATAGGCAGCTCCAGCAATATAACTGGAATAGTCAGCTTCCAAGCCCCAAGCCTTCAGGGACTGTTTCACCCCTTCGTTATAATGGGCTTCCGCACCACCTGAAGCCCAACCTTTTAAGGCTGCCTCGGCCAGGATAAAATGCACCTCTGCCGCCGAAATCAATCGAGATTTAAGTAGTGGCCCACTAGCCTCTTTGTAAATATTATTCAATTGGGAAACATGGGGATTATAAGACCCTTGATTAAATTCCTTTTTTAAGTTATAGGCTGGCCCCAATGGTATGGCGGTAGGAAGTCCAACATATTCCTTATCAAAATCCACCGGAACACCAACAATATCCAAATGATCATCTACCAATTTTTGACCTACATAGCGTTCTCCGTTCCTTATATCATCCGTATCCTCGGCCTCACCGGTAGCCAAAACCAACGGTATTTCAATTTTATTGGCCCAAACCCCTAATCTGGGATCGTCAAGTGCCTGTAATGCTTCCACCAAGGTTGCTGCCATTTTTATTCTAAAATACGCACCTTGTGGATCTACATCAAATTTAGTGTTGGTGGGCCAGGAGTCGCTTGTACTGGTACCAACGTAATCAACATTGGCGTCGTCCGAAGCATCCAATATAAGTGGATATTGCCCAGGATTGGAAGATATTCTTCTTATGCCCTCTTCCGCCAAACCAGGTTCCTTTGCCGACAATCTCATATAATAGCGCAAGGCCAGGGAATTCGCGAATTTACGCCACTGTGAAACAGTACCGCTGTAAAGTACATCCTGATTTTGTTGAATGCTAAAGTATTCACTTTGGTTTTTAGACAAAAGGGTATTGGCCCGAGCCAAATCAGTAAAAATACCCAAATAGATATCTTTTTGATCGTCAAAAGAAGCATCAAAAAACTCAGCTCCCTCGTCACCCCTAAGCGCTTGGGAATAAGGAGCATCTCCCCACAAATCCGTTATCATCCCAAAAAGATAGGCTTTCATTACCAAACCTACTCCTATATGGAATTCCAAATTATCGGCTTCCGCCTTTTCAATTAAGGTTTTGTTATTGGTCAACAGTCTGTAATACCCGCTCCAACTATGGGAATCATTGCTCCAGTCATAAGCATTATGCCCGCCAGACCAACCATCTTTTTGGGTATGTTGCATCACACCCGCCATTTCACCGAATCCCAATCCAACCACATTCTTAGCGGTTCCCGAAATCACGGTACCCACCAATAGGTTGGGATCGACATTGTCCGAACCAATTTGGTTGGGGTTTTCATTTAAATCCTCTAGACCGTGGCAGGAAACCAATACGATGAGTCCCAAAACCAATATGGCCATTTTACTTTTTATTTGATACATCATGATCTTAGTTTTTTATATTAAAATGTTATACCAATTTTAAAACCTACCGGGATTACCCAAGGATCAACATTATACCTCTCTATACCCTGTTTAAACTGTGTTCCCCTTTTATCTCTTCCGGACTCTGCCTGGAATGCCCTTTCAGGATCTACTCCAAAGGAAGAATCCTTGGTCCATAACATGATATTCCTGCTGTAAACGGATACACTAATGTTATCCAATCCTGTCCTTTCTATCACCTTGCTGGGCAGGCTATAACTTAAGGACACCTCCCTTAGTTTTATATAATCGGCATCGAACATATGGGGAGTTCCAAATTCCCAAGGATTCGCAACGGAAAAGGGAAGAAAAGTTGTTCCCACATCCCCAAGGTTTTCACTTTCCAATATAAAGTTACCATTTTCATCATGGGTTCCCCTTACCCCCGGACTAAAAACACCGTCATAAACTACGTTTCCACTAAAGGTTTCTGGCAACCCGCCATTACCTGGTGTACCACCAACGGAAAGGAAATTCTCTCCGTAAATCAATTCATCGGCTCTATCCAATACCCATTGTTTCAATTCCGGACCTGCTTCCGCTATTCCTGGATTAACCAAATTATCCAACAATTGTTGACCGTAGCCGTCCTCTACCATGTATCTTGAGGTTTGTGACATATACTGTCCTCCCGAACGCCAATCGAAGGTCATATTCAAAGTAAAGTTTTTAAATGTAAGGCTGGATTGGAGACCCATAACAAAATCTGGATTATAGTTCCCCACCTTTACACGTTCTTCCTCTGGCAACCATTCGGAATCTTCTGCCTGCCCAATAAGGGGATATCCAAAGTATGGCGAATTGGGATCGGTTACCCTTTTAATCCTAGGGGAATACAGATTTCCAACAAGTCCGTCTTCACCAGTAGCAGGATCCGCTATATAAGCTCTGGAAACACTCTTGTTCTCGCTCCACAATTCAATATAATCAACTCCTGGCGCTAAGGCAACTACTTTAGATTCGTTGGTGGTGTAGTTTAGGTTTAGGTCCCAGTTCCAGTTTTCCGTTCTTACCGGTGTTATGCCCAAAGACAATTCATACCCTTTACTCTCCAATACCCCTGCGTTTATGCTTACGCTACCGTATCCAGAAGATCCTGGTATAGGGATACTGGGAACAATTTGGTTCCTATTTTCAACCGTATAATAAGTACCTTCAAAACGAAACCTGTTGTTGAACATCGTCAAATCAAGCCCCAATTCCTTGGAAGTAGCCTCTTCAGGCTCCAAGGTAGGTGTACTTAAACTTCCTGGTGCGGAATACAATACCGCATTCTCCCATTGTCCGGCATTATTGTAATATGCACCCAACTGATAGGGACTGGTGTCGTTACCAACTCTGGCCCAACCTCCCCTAAGTTTTAATAGATCTACCTTAGGAATATCCACAACCTCGCTCAGCAAAAAACTCAAGGAAGCTGAAGGATAAAAATAAGAACGATTATCTACTGGTAACGTACTGGACCAATCGTTCCTGGCCGTTACATCCAGATACAACATGTCCATAAAACCAAAGTTACCCAAGGCATACACACTATTGATTCCCCTTTCACTTATAAAACTGGAATAATTCAATGCCGTTGGGGCAATGTTTGAAACCGTAAAAAGGTCTGGCACCACAAGTCCCACACGTGATGAGGCCGAATTATTCAAGCCTGAATTCTTTTGGTACATAAGGTTTCCACCCCCGGAGATACTGAAATCAAAATTGCCAAAATCCTTTGTAAAAGTGGCCAATAGGTCTACGTTGGTCTCCACACCATCTGTCTTGGAGATACCATAGGTACCATTGTTGGATTCCGCACTATAACCTGGAGACATTTTGGTCTCTTGGGTCTGATTATAACTATTCAAATTATAACTACTTCGCAACTTAAAGGAAGGAGAAATATTCCAATCCAACACCATGTTTCCATAGACCCTGTATCGGGAATAACTGTTATTTACACCATAAGCCAAGAAATAAGGGTTATTGTAGCCTGGCGCCAAGGTTAATACATCTGTTCCAGGAAGGTCATAATCCCTCAAAAGGCCCAAATCAATATTGGCCGGGGTAGAATATGCCCATTGTAAAGGATTGGCACCCCTGTTGGAGGCCGGCCTGTTATCAGCATAACTGTGCACCACGTTTACATTGGTACTCAAAATTAACTTATCGTTTAGACTAGATGAGGCCGATAAGGAGAAACTATTCCTGTTAACATCGGAATTAGGGACAAGACCGGTATTCTGCATATTGGTCACGCCCATTCTATAGTTCATAAACTCTGTACTATTGGTAACCTCAAGACTATTGGTGGTTGTAATTCCGGTCTGCACAAAATTCTTTACATTATTTGGGTATGATTTCAATTCCGTTGGAATGGGAACCCCATTGGCATCCACAGGAGCGTTCCACTGTACCGCGAAATATCCACGATCCAATTCCGGACCACCGTTACCCCCAGATAATTGAACATCCGGAAGCAGGTAACTACCACCTTGCGATTCAGGAGAAAAAGAGAACAGACCTGAAGCAAACCTAGTTTGTTGTTCCAGGAATCTATAAGGAACATCGAACACCGTATTGGTAGTAAAGGAAACTTTCATTTTTTCCTTGTCCTTGGCTTTTTTGGTAGTAATCAATACTACCCCATTACCTGCTCGGGATCCATATAAGGCAGCGGCGCTAGGCCCTTTAAGAATACTTACATCTTCTATGCTATTTGGATCCAAATCCGATACGGCATTTCCGTAATCCACTCGGTTGTCACTACCAAAACCTCCTATGTTGTTCAAAGAGTTGGTAACCGGAACCCCATCTATAACAAATAACGGTTGGTTGTCCGAACTAAGGGAGATGGCCCCACGAATTACCATACTTACCGAAGAACCTGTACCTCCTGTGGAGTTTAGCGTTACACCCGCTACCTTTCCAGACAGCGAATTTAAAACGTTTTCCTGGGCAACCCTTGTTAGCTCCTCTCCTGCAACATTTTCTACGGAATAACCCAAAGACTTATCTTCCCTTTTTATACCCAGGGCCGTTACTACCACCTCGTCCAATGCCTGCGCACCAGGGGCCAAGGCAATATTCATGGAGGTTTTTCCGTTTACCGCGACTTCCTGAGTTTCAAAACCTAAATAGGAATAAACTAAGGTACCGTTACCGTTGGGAACATTAATACTGTAGTTACCATCAAAATCTGATGAAACTCCCTGGGAAGTCCCTTTAAGAACGATACTAACTCCCGGCAATGGCATGCCATCTTCGGAAGATGTAACGCTACCCGTTACCGTATGTTGAGCAGATTGGGCCATTAGCGAAGTGGTGCAGAAAACTAGCAACACCATGGACATTTGCCCAAACATCCGAATTTTATTTTTTAAATATGTGTTCATAGAATTGTTTTGTAGTTAGTTATTTATTTTAAATGTTTACCACATAAATGATTAGTTCACAACTTCAAAAGTAAACACCAAGGCATGCGTATTTACCCCAATATAATCTTGTGAAGCCGCCATAAACATAACCACCCTCATAGAATTATCCTTTATTTCCTGCACAATCACCTTACTCTGAAAATCCTTGAACCCAAGAAAACCATTTCCAGAAAAATCAAGCGTGGTTACATTACCAAAAGTTAGTACACCCCCTGGACCATATACCGAAGGCACATTCAAATCCTCATTTTCCACATAAGTAAAAGTTAGATTATCATCCGGTGTAAACAGTCCCGTACAAAGACCATAATCCTGACCATTGGCATTTACAACACCTCCGAAGCCCGCAGTTACAATTTGGTAAACCAAACCACTAAAAACCGCACCATCGGCCTTGGTATCAATCTCATAACCTCCCTCGAAATGAAAAGTAAAAGTATCCTCGTAAACTTCACCCATCCCTAACAATCCTAATATTCCAGTGGCCAATGGTTGCTCTATTGGGCTGAAATCAGCATCAGCATCCGCCAACTTATCAGCTGCTGAATGTGCACTTGCAATCCTCCATGTTTTACCATTGGTAGCAGTTGGTCCACCAGTAAGTAATATATAAGGAGTAAGATCAATAGCAAGTATAACCTCCTTGCTAATAGAACTTCCATCTGCAGATGTGGCCGTTAACTTGGCAGTATAGTAACCACCATCAGAATAAACATGCACCGGGTTTTTCTCACTGCTAGTAGTTCCATCCCCAAAATCCCACGTCCATGAGACAGCATTGTTGGTCAACCCTTGGAAGGCTACTTTTTTCCCGACGACACTTTGAAATATATCAGCGGAAAAAGGAATATCATTCGAACTAGAACTATCATCTGAGCTACAGGAAGACAGGGACAGCATCATCGAAAATAAAATTCCATACAACAGTATTAGATTTTTTTTAGTCATAAATAACAGTTTTTAGTTAGTTTTTTCTGCCATCAAAGATCAAAAATTAACGATTGCCAAAACCTTGTTCCCAGCTTGATAACCTCTAGTTAACGATATGTTAATATCAGGACCTTCTGATTGCACTATTACCAAAAATATATTTAAATTTTTCAAAACAATTCAGATATATTATTAAATATGCATTAAATATTAACCCTCGATTTAAGAAATTAAATATATTTTTGTAAAATAAGTCAATATTCTTATTAAGTTTTATGCATGCATAATAGGAGCATTTTTAACATTTAAATGTGAAGATTTATGAAAATTAATTCTTACAAAGCTTGTAAGTCGATGTTGACTCTGCAAATCTTTATCTTTTTTGTTTCTTTCCATATACATTCCCAGCAACTAAAGGCGGGTGCGGCCAAACGAATAATTACCCCTGACCCCTTGATTGCGGTTTCTGGCGGTGTGGGCACCCCTAAACCCGCCACCGAAAAGAAAGGTGAGCTTTATGTTAGAGCCATGGTACTGGCAAAGGGAAACGAAAAAATTGCCATCGTTAATATCGACAATCTGGGATGGCCGGCAGCATTGGGCAATAGAGCAAGGAAATTGATCAAGGACATTCCGTTCAACAACATACTAATCGGTGCTACGCATACCCATAGCGCTCCCGATGCGTATGCATTCCCTGATGAAAAAGGTAATAATGCAGCCGATTTAAAATATCTTGACTGGTGCGTCTCCCAAATTGCCGATGCCGTAAATGAGGCTTCAGCAAATCTGGAACCCGCAAAATTAAAAATAGCCGTTGGCGAAGCCCAAGGCAAAATAGCCTACAATTATTACGCCCCTGAATTGTACGACCCCAGATGCGGTATAATACAGGCACTGGGAACCAAGGGTAAAAACAAGGATCTACCCATAGTAACTTTGGTAAACTATGCCATTCATCCAGAGATCATAGGTAGCGATCAGGGAATATTGAGTCCAGATCTAATAGGCCCCTTGTACGATAGAATTGAAGCCAAGGCAGGTGGAATGGCCTTGTTTATGAACGGTGCCCAAGGAGGAATGGTAACGGCAGACAATAGGCGGGACAATAATATGGAAGCCAATGATTGGGAAGAATGCAAGCGCATAGGGAACCTTTTGGCAGACGAGGCCCTGAGGATTTTATCCGAGGCCAAGATTCAGGAGGATCCAAAAATCTATTGTGCCTCCACCCAGGCCGAATTCCCAATAGATTCGGAAATGATGCGGTATATTATAAACAATTCGCCTTTAAAAATGGGCAACTCCGACCGTTTTGTTAATACAACCCTTAACCTATTAAATATTGGATCGGCCCAAATACTCACCATACCTGGTGAAGCCCTACCCAATATAGGTTACTATTTAAAAAGAAATATGCCTACAGAACATCCTTTTCTTTTTGGGCTGACCAATGATGCATTTGGGTATATTTTGACCAAAGAAGATTTTAACAGTTTTAAAAGATATATGTATGTAAGTCGCACTAGTCTCGGGGAAAAAACAGGAGAAATCCTTATCAATGATTTATTGACCCTTATCCAAAACAGTCCAAAACCTGATAAGTAATACAATTCTTAACCTTTTAATACAAGTTCCAAATGAAAAAGTTGGTTTCTATTTTTTTATCGATATCCTTATTATTTGTTTTTTCCTGTAAGGACAGTCCAAAAAAACTGGTGGAAAACATTGCCCCAGCGGCAACTAAAATAACTCCTTCCATTGCGTTGCAAAGCTACCTAAACAATGACGATACAACGTATAAATGGGAACTGAAGGAGAATTATGCCATAGGGGATGTAACCGCCTATGAGCTTATGCTGACCTCCCAAAAATGGCGCGAACATGTCTGGAACCATGAACTTACCGTATTGGTTCCCAATGAAGTTGCCCATGATGGAGCGCTACTATTAATCACAGGCGGGAGCATAAAAGAGGGGATACCCAATTGGTCATCCAATGAAGATGACAAGAAATCCATCAGTTTTGCCCAGGTAGCTGATAAGAACAAGGCCATAGTTGCCATTGTAAGACAGGTCCCTAACCAACCATTGTACGATGGCCTTACGGAAGATGCACTTATATCCTATACTCTTCACAATTATAAAAATGACAAGGACCCAACATGGCCTTTGTTATTTCCAATGGTAAAAAGCGCTGTCAGAGCCATGGATGCCGTACAGGAATTTACCAATAAAAATCTTCAAAAGGAGGTAACACGCTTTACGGTAACCGGAGCTTCAAAAAGGGGTTGGACTACCTGGTTGACCGGGGCAAACGACAAAAGGGTCGAGACCATTGCACCAATGGTAATAGATGTTTTAAATATGCCCGTAAGCTTGGATTATCAAATTACGGCATGGAACGAATATAGTGTACAGATCAACGACTACATTAAACTCGAAATCCCTCAAACGGTAGGAACCGAGGATGGAAAGGCCATAACGCAAATGGTAGACCCATATTCCTACAGGGCCAATTTAACCATGCCCAAATTAATATTTATCGGTACAAATGATGAATACTGGCCTGTGGATGCCATCAAAAATTACATTGATGATATTCCTGGTGAAAATTATATCCATTATGTACCCAATGCCGGCCATGACTTAGGTGACGGAGAACAGGCCATAAGGGCCCTGAGCGCCTTTTGGGGCAAATCCCTGAAGAAATCGCCACAGGCCTCATTGTCCTATGGCCTAACGACCGATAATACCTCGGCGACCCTAACGGTCAAAACCACTTCCGATGAACTTGAAAATGCCTATATATGGTCTGCAGATTCCTCGGATCGGGACTTTAGGGACGAAACATGGACCTCCAAAAAATTGGACTCCAAAAACCATGGCCAGATTTTACAGCAGGTAAAATTTCCTAAAAGTGGTTATAAGGCATTTTATATAGATTTGGAGTATAAAGACCCCAACGGCGGGAAATACACCAAGAGTACAAGAATGTATGTAGCGGACGACGATGAAATCCTATAAGAAAAAACGGATATATTGGTTTTTTGGTATTATCGCCATTCTCTTCCTATTGGCATTTACCATCATTTACGCCGGTGATACTAGTGAGACTTTTCCGGTAAGGGAATATTATACCTATGACAAGGCTATCCCGCTTAAAGATACCCTTAGTCTATTAAAGGACACTACAGATTTTAAGTTATATCACTTATCTTACTATAGTGTTCACCATAAAAAGGTAACAGGCCTTCTGAGTCTACCCAAAATTGCCACTTCTCCCCTACCGGTAGTTATATTAATGCACGGTCTTGGAGACAACAAGAACGTGGATTATGTATCCTACGGAAACGAACTTTTCCTTAAAAACGGTTATGCCGTGTTAAGGATAGACTTTAGCGGGCACGGGGAAAGAAAAGAAGATGTTTATGATTTTAACCTTACTGGAAAATATAAACACTGGAGCAGGGACATTATTAGTCAGACCGTATTAGACCTAAGACGGGCGGTCGACTTTATCGAAACACGGGAAGAACTGGATGCCCAGAGAATTGGATACTACGGCATCAGTTTAGGAGGCATTACAGGCACCATTTTTTGCGGAATAGATAATCGAATAAAAGTTCCTATAGTGGCCTTGGCCGGTGGACAATTAAATTTATTGTACGAAAAAGAAGCATTGACCAAGGAGGCAAAAGATTTTGTCAGTATTATTGAACCCTTAAACTTTGTAAAGCAGATTGCTCCCCGTCCTTTACTTATGTTAAATGCGAAAAATGATGAAATAGTACCCCCCTTAATGAGCAGACTGCTTTTTAAAGCCGCAGAAGAACCCAAAGAAATTATATGGTACGATGCAAAACATCGGGATGCCCCAATAGACATCATTTATGGAGATGGGCTCAACTGGTTTAAAAAATATTTATAACTTAAAACATCGAATAAAAATGAAAAAGTCATATCCAATCATCTTGTTCATGAGCTTTTGTATGGCTCTATTACTATTTAGTTGTGGGGAAAAGAAAAAAAATGCCGATGAGGCCATTAACAACATCCCTGCGGAATTGGAAACAACCTTAGAGGCAAAAAACTGGGCCGAAAAATTGGGATGGCCTGCCGGAAAAAAGGTAATCATGTTACACGCAGATGACATTGGCATGTGTCCAGAAGCGAACATTGCCGCCAAGGAACAACTGACCAAAGGGGAAATTCAATCAGCTGCGGTCATGATACCCTGCCCCAACGCCGAAGAATTCATAAATTGGGCCAAGGAAAATCCTGCTATGGATATTGGCCTACACCTTACATTAACCAGTGAATGGAAAAAACATCGTTGGGGCCCAATTACCCCAGATGCAGAAGTCCCCGGACTATTGGACCCGGAAGACATGCTATGGAGGAGCGTACCGGAAGTAGTACAACACGCTTCGGCCGAGGAAGTGGAAAAAGAAATAAGGGCTCAAATAGAACAATCCATAGCCTGGGGCTATAAACCGGACCATATAGACACCCATATGGGCACCTTGTTCGGCGACCCCAGTTATGTAAAGGTCTATATGAAAGTAGCCCAGGAATACGGCATTCCAGCAAATATTATAGATATATCCGTTCCTTCGGTTCTGGCAGAGTTTAGAGCAAAAGGGTATCCTATGGATGATTCTGTGGTAAAGATGACCGAAGAATACACCTTGCCCAAATTGGACTTCTTTTCCAGTGCACCAAAGGCGGATTCCTATGAAGAAAAGGTGGAAGCTTTTAAGACCTTGATAAAATCCTTACCTCCCGGACTAACAGAAATCATTTTTCACCCCTCCGTTGAAACCGACAACCTTAGGGGCATTACGGGATCATGGCAACAGCGGGTTTGGGAATCACAGATTTTTGGCGATCCAGACCTCATCAATTTCTTCAAAGAAGAGGGGATAATTTTCACCAATTGGAAAGAAATCATGACCCGTTTTAATTCCATGAAATAAACGCCCATATAGGGAAGAACGCGGAATATTCAATTAAAAGCATATTGATTTAAAGGACCGGATAAGGCCAACTGACCTTCCCGGTCCTTTCTTTTAAATCTTAAACCAAAACAATTATAAAATCTAAATTATCCTAACCATTTTAACATAAATATTAACAGATATTTCATTTTCTGATAAATTATAATGCAAATCCAATAAAATATAATAAGGAAAATAATATTTAATAAGTTTTATTTGTGTATATCCCATTTATGAGGGAAATGATAATCATTTACTTAAAACCTATTTGTCATGAATTCTACCTCTGGAATTATCCTTGCCATTTCATTGATCATTATCATGTTCGGAATGGGCCTATCATTGACACTTTCCGATTTTAAGCGGGTGGTTACCTATCCAAAAGCCATGATCATAGGTCTTATCTGCCAGATGTTGTTGTTGCCGATGATAGGATATTTTATTGCCGTTTCCCTAAGCTTGTCCCCGACAACCGCTATCGGCATTATGTTATTGGCGGCCTGCCCTGGCGGACCTACCTCCAATATGTTGACCTATTTAGCCAAAGGGGATTTGGCCCTATCCGTTTCCCTTACCGCTGTATCCAGCATCATTTCCATTTTAACCATCCCATTTATTGTTCAATTTTCGCTGCAAGAATTTTCCAATGAGAGTATGGCCATTACAGTCGATGCCCTTACTATGATAAAACAATTGATGGTCATTGTGATCATTCCAGTAGGCATCGGCATGTTCATAAAAAGTAAATTTGAAGCCTTTGCGAACAAGATGGAGAAACCGGTAAAAATAGCTTCGGCCATTATATTTGTATTGGTTATCATTGGGGTGACCATTAGCGTCAAGGATGTTTTTATGAGCTATTTAAGTGAGGCAGGGCTACCGGCAATATTGCTCAATGTGAGTACCATGACCATTGGGTTTTTAATGGCAGTACTCTTTAAACTAACAAGACCACAGGCTATAAGCATATCCATTGAAACCGGAATCCAAAATGGCACCTTGGCAATTACCTTGGCAACCATTGCCCTTAACAATGCCGAATACTCTATTGTGCCTGCCATTTATGGCCTGTTAATGTTCGTTACGGCCACGGTAATAATTTTTATAAGGAAACCTCTTGGGGTAAAAGATGAACTAAGCCTCGAGAAAGACTCGGCCAATTAATCCTGACTAACAGAAGATGGAAAAATATCAATTTAATGTTATCCTCGTTTTATTCATCTTTTTTGTCATTTCCTTGCTTATCCATATTGCAACTCCCCTGGCAAACAGCAAAACAATAAAACTGAATTTTTTTTTGGGCAACAATAAAAAATCCGAACCTTAAGGATAATCATTTATGGCCGCTAGAATAGTGTTTTTTTTATGGATGGTTTTATTATTTGTTGGTTGTAAGTCAAATCAATACGATCCTTCCTTGCCACCCAAAGGCTTTGCAAATAACATTAGCCTTAAAATAGCATATACCCTGGGAGCCATTGAGCCTACCATTACCAAGGTAGCAATCCCTAATAGTATCCAGGAGCATAAGAACCTGGTTTATAAGACCATAGACACCACTACATTAAAGCTGGACGTCTACCAACCAAAAGCTTTAAAAAAAGATGCCCCCTTAATAATTTTTTTACATGGTGGTGCTTGGGAAAAAGGAAGGAAAAGCAATGTTTTACACTATTTGATCAGCTATGCCCAGAAGGGATATATAACGGCAACCGTACAATACAGATTGAGCGGCGTGGCAAAATACCCTGCCCAACTCCTTGATGTTTCGGACGCCGTAGAATGGCTGAAATCCCATGCCAAGGAATACAACATCAATGCCCATAGGGTAGCTATCGCTGGTGGTTCTGCAGGGGCACATTTGGCCATGCAGTATGCCTATACCCATTCTTCCAAATCTATGGATAGCAATGGCTTACCCTCCAATGTCCAGGCCGTAATTAATATTTATGGGCCTTCCGATTTAACAACCGAGATTGCCAAAAAGGAAAAGCGGGTACATAGATTTATTGGAAAAACTTATGAAGAAGCTCCGGAAATGTATAAAGAGGCTTCACCAATTTTATATGTAAACAAATACTCCCCGCCTACTATTTCCTTTCATGGCACTTTGGATGAACTGGTGCCCTATGGCCAGTCCAAAAAACTTCATGAAACCCTGAAATCTTATGGGGTACCCAGTTACTATCACGAATTAAAGGGTTGGCCACATGCCATGGACCTTTCCGCAAAAGTGTTCTCATATATTCAATATCATACGGACATATTCTTGGAAAAACATTTAAAATTATGATTAGAAATATATTCATTGCCATAATTGCCTTCACCTTATTACTGGGTTGTAAAGCGAAACAATATGATGTTTCCGTACCCCCAAAGGGATATTCCAACAATACCACTTTAAAGATAGCCTATGCCACTGGGGCATTAAAAATAATTGAAAAAGACTTCCCCGTTCCTGAGGATATTAAGGAATACAAAGATATCACCTACAAAACCGTGGACACTATCCCGCTTAAATTGGACATTTACCATTCCAAGGAAATAGAAAAAGATGCCCCCCTTATAATTTTTATCCATGGCGGGGCTTGGAAAAAAGGAAACAAGCACGACTATCTGGTGTATTTGTCCAGTTTTGCACAAAAAGGCTATGTTACCGCTACCGTTCAATATAGATTGACGGATGTCGCAAAATATCCTGCACAGCTCCACGACGTGGAAGACGCTGTAAGATGGCTTAAACTCAATGCTGCCAATTACCATATAGATGCCACTAAAGTTGCCTTGGTAGGTGGTTCCGCCGGGGGACATTTGGCCTTAATGAACGCCTATTCCAATACACAGGAAGATGTTGATGAAAAAGGAATATCCGCCGCGGTGCAGGCAGTTGTCAATTTTTACGGGCCTTCCAACCTAACCGATGAAACGGCGATCAATGCCTCTTCTGTGCAATATTTAATAGGCAAATCTTATGAAGAGGCCCCTGATCTTTACAAAAAGGCCTCCCCATTATTCCTAATCTCCAAAAACGTACCTCCAACCCTTACATTCCAAGGAACTTTGGATGAGTTGGTACCTTATGAGCAATCGGACATATTACACGCCACCCTGCAAAAGGCCGGTGCCATTTCCTATTACCACAAACTAAAAGGATGGCCACATACCATGGATGCTTCGGTAAAGGTAAATGCCTATTGCCAATACCATATGGACAGGTTTTTTGAAAAGTACATTCCATTCAACTAAATTTTAAGAAACCTCATGAAGTTGCTGAAAAGAATAGCGAAAATCACGGTCATTGCCATTGTAACGGCAATTGGCATAGTGCTGGCTGCTATTTCTATTGCAAGCTATAAGTACAATACTATTGTAAAGGCAACTCCCAATAATCGAACTGATAACTTTAGCCCGGGACAATTGGGTAAATACGTGAATACCTTTATAGGTACAGGGGGCTTTCCCTATTGGGTGTGTGGATTTAACTTTCCGGGTGCTACTGTTCCCTTCGGAATGGTACGCCTAAGCCCAGAAACCATGTCCTTCTTTAATAACACCAAAGATTTTAGTACTTCTGGGTATTATTATGGAGACAATAAAATACTTGGCTTTAGCCATACCCGGTTGGCCGGCACAGGCGCTACCGATGGAGGGCATTTTTTATTTACACCGACCACGACTCCCATTGATAAAATTGATTTCCATTCGGATTACTCACATAAATTTTCCCATAAGAATGAAACCGCATTTCCGGGTTATTACCGTGTAGCATTGAAAAAAGAGGCCATTGTTGCCGAACTCACGACCACAGTACGAAGTGGCCTGCACCGGTATTCCTTTACAAAAGAAGGCAACAGAAATTTACTTATCCATATTACCAATACCACCGGCAACCATCGGGCAAAGGAAGGATTTGCAAACATACTTCCCAAAAACAATGAAATTGAAGGTTTGGTTAGGACCTTTGGCAGCTTTGCAAGCCGATTCGGTGGAGTACAGGTATTCTTTGTGGCCAAATTTGACCAACCGTTTTCCGACTATGGCATATGGGATGGACAAACATTGGACAAAAAGGGCCTGAGTAAAAAAAGTGATAGTCTAAAAATTTATCTCGGATTTGCCCAGGACATCATTAATGCCAAAGTTGGTATTTCGCATGTAAGTATTGAAAATGCCCGTTTAAACCTGGAGACAGAAGCGGGCCATTTTAATTTTGCCGAAATACTCCAAATGGCCAAGGACAAATGGGAAAGAAAACTGGCTTTAATCAAGATTGAAGGCGGCACTCCGGAAGATAAGAAAGTCTTTTACAGTGCTTTATATCGCAGTTTTCAAATGCCAACCATCTTTAATGATGTAAATGGGGAATATAAAGGATTTGACAAAAAAATACACCAAGCCAAAGATTTCAACTACTACACGGATTTATCCTTATGGGACACTTTCCGAACCGTCCATCCATTGTTCAATCTAATAGCCAAGAATGAACAAAGGGACATGTTGGTCTCCTTAGTGGAAATGTCCAAACAAGGGGGTAGCCTGCCCCGATGGCCCTCGGGTTACGGATATAGCAACTCCATGCTGGGCTCTCCAGCAGATATGGTTATTGCGGAATCTTACCTAAAAGGCATACACAATTTTGATATACACCTTGCGTATAAAAAAATGAGACAAGTGGCCCTGGAACCCATTCCCAAGGACAGTTCCGCTGCTGGCCGGGAAGAGATAAACGGATACCTTACCTACGGATATTGTCCTACGGAATTTGGGGATGAAGCCGTAAGCAAGACCTTGGAATATGCCTGGGCCGACCATTCCATAAGCCTTTTGGCTAAAGAACTACAACTCCCTGAAGACCAAGCACTTTTTGAAAGTCATTCCAAATTTTACAAAAATGTATGGAATCCCGACACCCAATATTTTCAGTCCAGATATAAGGATGGACGATTTGTGGAAAAATTTAAGCCCTTACAACTTACCTATACGGATTGGGACGATGAGTATACCAAGGACTATACCGAAGGAAGTGCCCTGCAATGGCGGTGGGCGGTACCTTATGATATGGACGGCCTGGTATCCCTTTTTAAGGACAAAGATTATTTTGTTGATGAACTGAACAACTTTTTCGCCAAAGCCGATCCAAAAATGGCTACCTGGACCCCAGGGTCCTATTATTGGCATGGAAATGAACCGGATATCCATGCGGCCTATCTTTTCAATGCTGTGGACCGGCCAGACTTGACCCAAAAATGGGTTCGTTGGATCCTGGATAATAAATACGATAATTCCTATGTGGGCATAGACGGCAATGATGATGCGGGCACCTTGTCCGCCTGGTATATTTTTAGCTCCCTTGGTTTTTATCCTATTGCCGGAACGGACATCTATCAATTGGGCGCACCATTATTTAAGAATGCTGTTCTCCAAATGGGCGAACATCAATTGACCATTGGCACGGAAAATTATGACCCCAGCAATATCTATGTAAAAAAAATATTGCTAAACAGTAAACCCTTGGATCGCACTTGGATAAAGCACAAAGAAATTGCCAATGGCGGCCAACTAACTTTTATTATGGCCAAAGAGCCACACTATTTAATTAATCAACAATCATCTAAATCTACCTTATGAGACTTTTATTTTTATTCTGTACCTTGTTAGTAATATCATGTAAAGGAAAAATGGAAAAATTACCTGAAGTAGTTCCATTGGACCATCCTGCCATTATAGAACAAGAATTTATATATGAATTGGAAGACGCACTTACTCCGGAATGCCATGCCTCTACAGTAGAAGTAAGTAACGGGACCGTAGTTTCTTCTTGGTTTGGTGGTACCGAAGAAAAAAATGATGATGTTGGTATTTGGGTATCCCGAAAAACTAGTGGTTCATGGTCTACCCCAATAGAAGTAGTGAATGGCGTTCAGGAAGATGGTAGTAGATACCCATGTTGGAACCCTGTTTTGTTTAAACCAAAAGACCAACCGCTTTTTCTATTTTACAAGGTAGGACCTAGTCCTACCGAATGGTGGGGACTCTATATGACGTCCAATGATGATGGAAAAACCTGGTCCGAACCTGTAAAACTCCCAGAGGGTATTCTTGGACCCATTAAAAACCAGCCCATTCAATTGGCAAGTGGCGAAATTCTCTCTCCATCCAGCACGGAAGATGATGAAGCAGGTTGGCAGGTACACTTGGAACTGAGTTCCGACAACGGAAAGACTTGGTCCAAAACCCAACCCCTTAATGATGGGAAAGAGTTAGGTGCCATACAGCCCGTAGTCCTGAATTATGGAAACGGAAAATTACAGCTATTGAGCAGAACCGAAAATGAGGTCATTGCCGAAAATTGGTCCAATGACTATGGCAGCACCTGGAGCAAAATGAAAGCTACGGCCTTGCCCAATCCAAACTCTGGTATAGATGGGGTAAGCCTAAAAGATGGGCGCCAATTATTGGTATACAATCCTACGGGTAAAAATTGGGGAGATCGGGTGCCTTTAAGCTTGGCCCTTTCCAATGATGGCACTAATTGGAAACGCGTTCTGGACTTGGAGCCCTTAAGGGAAAATACGGATAAGGAAGGGGAAGAATATTCATATCCCACCATGATACAAGCTCCCGATGGGAAAGTGCATATCGTATATACATGGAACAGAAAAACGGTAAAATACATTGTTTTAGATCCACAAAAACTTAATTAAGGATAAAAATGGGAAAATGGTTACGGAGATTGCTCAAGTTTTTTGGGGCACTGATATTGCTCTTGGTTATTCTTTTCTTTTTTGCAACCAGTACTATAGATACCACGCCATATTTTGAAACGGAGTATTACAGGAATACTATTGCAAATATAGAGGAAGCTGTAAAGAATAAAACCAAGGCCAAAGGCCCGTTGCTTGCCGGTTTTGCAAGGACAAATATCACCCCAAAAATCACTAGCGGTACTCCCGACCCTACCAAAGGCGAATTCAACAATATTAAAATGGCCGGCTATGGAGATGGTAAAATTGCGACCTCTGTTCACGATTCCATTTTCGCCAAAGCAATTGCTCTTGAAGTCGATAATGAAACCGTTATTCTGATCAATGCGGACCTAGTGGCAATACCGGAAGATGTTGTTAATAAGGTTACCGACAACCTTAAGGGCAAAATTTCCAGAAAACAGCTTTTTTTTGGGGCTACCCACACCCATTCCAGTATTGGCAATTGTATGCCCGGTTATGTAGGCAAAAGTTTCGGTGGGGAATATCAACCAGAGGTAGTAACATGGCTCGGCCAGAAATTTTCCTCCCTTATTTTACAGGCCTTGGCAGACAAACAACCCGCACAATTTTCTTCGGGCTATATTAAAGTTCCCAATTTGGTGCGGAATAGGATCATTGGTGAATCAGGGCGACTCAATGATAAATTGGACCTTTTATCCTTTATTCAGGAAAACGGCAAAAAGGCCACTATCGGCGCTTTTTCCGCGCATGCTACCGTAATAGGTACCGATAACGAACAATATACGGGTGATTATCCGGGATACTTTCAACGGCATTTGGAAATGAATGGGGTTGACCTAGCCATGTTCTTCGCCGGTACGGTAGGAAGTCATTCCAATAAAGGAGTAGGTGAGAAATTTGAAAAAGCCAAATATATTGGTGAAACCCTTGCCGATTCGGCCCGATCTGCTTTAAACAAAATGGAACATCTCACCAATATGGATTTTTCGGCGATATCGTCGGAAATAGAAATTCCGAAGTTGCAATTCCTTTACCTATCGGACCGTTTACGTCTTTCCCCCTACCTCGGCAGCAAACTGATGCCAAAGATGAACCCTATACAGGTACAAGGCCTTAAACTAAATAACCTCATCTGGCTTGCCTTGCCCTATGAATTAAGTGGGGAATACGGTTTGGATTTAAAAAATGCATTGGAACTACAGGGTTATAACTCCGTACTCAGCAGTTTTAACGGCCAGTATCTGGGCTATATCGTACCACAAAAATATTATTATTTTGACACCTATGAAGCTAGGTTAATGGGATGGTATGGACATAGTATGGGAGATTACCTGATGGAGCTCAATTTTAAAATGGCCAATGAATTAACGAACACCAAGCTATAAAAACATAAACCATGAAAACTTTAAAAAAGGCCTTAAAAATACTTGGGATAGGTATACTTCTACTCATCATCGTTGGGGCATCCTTAGTGATGTACAATTGGCGCGATCGCCATCCTGACTACTCCATCGATCTTAAAATTGAAAACAAAACCCCTCAACCCATAAAAGCCGGGTTTTCCAAAAGACCCATAACCCCTACCATTGTGGATACTTGGAACGACGCGAATGGCAACAACAAATACAGCAAGGCTGAAGGTGACACCTATAACGACAACAATAACAATGGTAAATTTGATGCCTATTGGATAGCAGGGATGAGCAATGCCAAACCTGCCCAGGGAGTACATGACGATGTTTGGTCTAGGGTAATGGTAATCGATGATGGCAATACCAGGATAGCCATGATTTCTATGGATGCCATTGGTTTTTTACATGGCGATGTAATCGACATCAGAAAACGAATACCGGCCGAGTTGGGAATAGATTACACTTTATTGTCCTCTACCCATACCCATGAAAGTAATGATCTTGTGGGTATCTGGGGAGAAAACATTTTCAATTCCGGAGTAAATCCAGAAATGATGGAATATGTCAAATCCCAAACGGTAGCCGCCATTACAGAGGCAGCCAATAATTTACGTCCGGCTAAATTGGTTTTTGCAGAAGACCTATCCGGTGAAGATGGCAAACTCATCAAAGACACCCGAAAACCTATTGTTAAGGCTACTGGCATACATTTAATGCAGGTCCTGGATGCCGAAAACGATACTACCATGGGAACCCTTATCAATTGGGCCAACCACCCGGAAACACTTTGGTCACAAAATTTATTGATTAGTTCGGATTTTCCACATTATATAAGGGAAGCCATGGAAAGTGGGGTATATAACGGTGAGGAATTGGCAGAGGAAGGGCTTGGTGGAGTGGCCATATATTTTTCGGGAGCCATTGGTGGACTAATGGCACCACACCCTTCCTTGGGCATTCAAGACCCCTTTACCGGTGAAGAATACTTTAAACCTACTTTTGAGAAAACAAAGGCATTGGGCGATCAAATTGCCCTAATGTCCTTGGCTGCCCTAAAACAAAAAGGAGATACTTTGACGAATTCCAATATTTCGTTGAGGGCAAAGACCGTGTTGGCACCATTGGACAATACCACCTTTAAAGTTGCCAGTGGTATTGGCCTGATAAATATCGGCATGCCGAAATACTTTAAAACCAGAACGGAAGTCGGCGCCATTCGCATAGGCCCTGCCCTATTTTTGAGTATCCCAGGGGAAATATATCCCGAAATTGTATACGGTGGTATAGAAGCTCCGGAAGGGCGTGAATTTGATATTCAGCCTATGGAGATACCCCCACTACAAGAGCTCATTTCCGACAGGTACAAATTTTATCTAGGGCTTTCCAATGATGAAATTGGTTACATCATACCAAAAAGCGAATGGGATACAGGAAAACCTTATCTCTATAATGATAAAAGCGACACCTACGGGGAAGAAAATTCCTTGGGGCCGGAAACAGGTCCTATCATCTATAAGGCTTTAACAGAGGTCATCAAGGATTTGGACTAACATAAGAATATACTTCCAACATAAATTTAACCCTTTGAAGCTCTTTTTTTGATCATTTTCCTATAACTTTAAGGTTCTGTTACTTCCAGGACCTTATTACATGTATACCATAATTGACATTGAAACTACCGGAAACGGGATAAAAGGAAATAAGATTACGGAAATCTCCATTTTCAAATTCGATGGTCATGAAGTCATTGATGAATATACTTCCCTGGTAAACCCTGAATGTGAAATACCCTACTTTATTACAGGATTGACGGGAATCGACAACGATTTGGTACGCAATGCCCCAACATGGGAAGATATAGCTTCAAAGGTATTGGAAATAACGCAGGACACTATATTTGTGGCCCATAGCGTAAATTTTGACTACAATGTCATCAAAAATGAATTTCAGAATATCGGAATTAATTTTTCCCGCAAAAAATTATGTACGGTACGATTGTCCCGAAAACTAATCCCAGGCTTAAATTCCTATAGTTTGGGCAAGTTATGCACCTCTTTAAATATTCCCTTAACGGATCGCCATAGGGCAAAGGGAGACGCCCAAGCCACGGTAATTCTGTTTAAGAAACTACTAAGGACCAATGGCGCTGATAAGGTATTTAAAGCCTTTCTTAACGCCCGCTCACAAGAAGCGACCTTACCGCCATTGTTACCCAAGGAAATTTTTGAAAGACTGCCCAATTCCCCTGGTGTCTATTATTTTAAAGATGCAAAGGGAGCAATAATATATGTGGGCAAGGCCGTAGACATAAAAAAACGGGTTCTTGGACATTTTTATGACAAGTCCAACAAAGAAATTTTAATGTGCAAGGCCACCCACGACATTGATTTTGAATTGTCCGGGAACGAGCTTGTTGCACTTTTAATGGAGTCTGCAGCCATTAAACAACATTTCCCTTTATACAATCAGAGTCAGAAACGTACTTCAACAGAATATGCCATTTTTTCCTATGAAGATAGGAACGGCATACAACACTTGGCGTACAACAAACTAAAATTGACGCCCAGCCCAATATCCACTTTTAATACCATAACGGACTGCAGGTTGTTTTTGGAGGAATTATGTAAGAACTACGGTCTATGTCCCAAATTCTGTCATTTACAGGAAAATATTAGCAGCTGCTCCCATTATAGTATTGCCCAGTGCAATGGAATATGCAGGGGAACGGAATCTCCCATACACTATAATGCCAAGGTACAAAGGGCTATTGAGGCATTGATGGACAAAAACCAAAATTTAGTGATCAGGGAAAAGGGTAGACACGCAAAGGAAGAAGCATTTGTACTGGTGGTAAACAACAAATACAAGGGCTATGGATTCTTGCCACGGCACGAGCAGATTAATAGTATTGATGCCCTGGAAAATTTCTTGGAACTACAAAAAGAAAATATGGATACCAAACGGATTCTGTCATGGTATTTAAGAAAACACCCTAACAAGGCCATTCATTTTTCTCCACTTTCAATATAAAGAAAGATGGCCGGGTATTTCAAATTAATGAAATTCCCAGCCTATTTTTTCTTACCACTGTTCATCAACATCAATACGGCGGTAACCAGACCAACACAAACAGCGCCAAAAACAGAAATCATTATAATTCCGTTGCTCCAATTTACTAATGGCAAGTATTGTAAAATCATAGGTATTTATTTTAGATTTAGTAGGCTAAAATATATACAAACGGAACTATAAAATATGATAAATGTCACTTTTAAAGCGTAGTGGGACAAACATAATCGGTTACCTTATAGCCTGAATCCTTTATTTGATCAAAGCCACCAGCTATATCCACCAGGTTGTGGATACCCCTACTTTTTAAAATGGACGCCGCTATAACAGACCTATATCCTCCTGCACAATGTACATAAAAGGTATCCTCTTTTGGAAATTCGGCCATATGGTCATTTAAGAAATCCAAAGGAGTGTTGTTGGCATTCTCCATATGCTCCGAAAGGTATTCCGATTCCTTCCTAACATCAAAAACAGGAACTTCCTTGTTATCTAAAGATTCTTTCAAGTCCTTGGCGGAAATGGAAGTAATGGTATCATATTCCTTTCCAGCGTTTTTCCAAGCCTTGAAACTTCCCTTCAAATAACCAATAGTGGCATCAAAGCCAACCCTGGACAATCGTATAATTGCCTCTTCCTCCCTACCTTCCGGAGCCACCAATAAGATAGACTGCTTGGTATCGGCTATAAGGGCACCAACCCATGGGGCAAAACTCCCGTCCAACCCAATAAAGATAGATCGGGGAACAAATCCCTTTACAAACTCGTCCTGATGTCTAACATCCAAAATTACTGCATCTGTGGCATTGGCAGCCTCCTCAAAAGCATCGGGTGACAAGGCGGTAGTACCCCTTTCCAATACTTCCCCAATATCCTCATACCCCTCTTTGTTCATCTTTACGTTGAGCGGAAAATATTTTGGAGGTGGCAACAACCCTTCTGTAACCTCCTTAACAAATTCCTCCTTGGTCATATTGGCACGTAGGGCATAATTCATTTTCTTTTGATTGCCCAAGGTATCCACAGTTTCCTTCATCATGTTCTTTCCACAGGCCGAACCAGCACCATGTGCGGGATAAACTACCACATCATCGGCCAAAGGCATAATTTTGTTCCTAAGACTCTCATATAACAGCCCGGCCAAATCCTCTTGGGTCATACTGGCCGCCTTCTGCGCCAAATCCGGTCTTCCTACATCACCTAAAAACAAGGTGTCCCCAGAAAATATGGCATAATCCTTACCCTTTTCATCCCTCAACAAATAGGTGGTACTTTCCATAGTATGCCCTGGGGTATGCAATGCCTTAATGGTAATATCCCCAAGTTTAAATTCCTGACCATCTTCCGCTATTATGGCATCAAAGGAGGGTTTTGCCGTTGGACCATAAACTATAGGTGCACCCGATTCTTTGGATAGGGTAACGTGCCCACTTACAAAATCTGCGTGAAAATGTGTTTCAAAAATATATTTTATGGTCGCTTTGTCTGCCTTGGCCCGCTTAATATAAGGCTCAACCTCACGTAAGGGGTCAATAATGGCCACTTCTCCATTACTCTCTATATAATACGCGCCTTGCGCCAAGCATCCTGTATAAATCTGTTCTATTTTCATCTGTTTTATTTTATGGGTTACAAATAAGCCATCCCAATGACCATCGGCAAATATTCTCCTTGATATATTTCCCTAGCCATCAAAATCTGTTATGGCTCCTTTCAAACTCTAATTTTTCTATGGGGTGTTTAAAAATTAATCAAAATATTTTTAATTATAAAATCACCTTCACAAAGGTAAATAATATAGACCTCCCCGAATGCAACTTTAGTTACTTTGATTCTGATGTGCCACCCTTTCCCTAAGCGAGGGAATGTTATTGGGATCATCGTGATAAGCTACGGCTTCCTTTATCTTGACAAAAAGATATTCCTTGTGCAGACTATTGATAATCCCGCTCTTGAATATTATGTCTCGAATAGGTCCGGTAGCACCGGCTATATAAAACTCGATATTCCTGTTGTGGATCTCTTCAATAACATTGATCAAGACGGCCGATGCGCTGGCATCAATATAGTTAATGGCTTCGGCATTCAAAATAACGGCCTTCAAAGAACGGCCCTTAACATTGATGAATTTAAAAAGCTCACTTTTAAAATAGCCGGAATTCCCAAAATAAAGCTGGGAATCGAACCTTACGATCAACAAATCTGGACGAACCTCGGCCTCATCTCCAAAACGACTAATATTTTTATAATAATCAGAACCCTTAATACTTCCCAACACCGCAAAATGTGGTTTGGAGGTCCTGTACACCATTAAAAGCAAGGACAATAATACCCCTATCAAAATACCCTCTACTATACCAACGCCAAGGGTAATTAAAAAAGTTAACAAAAGAACCATAAACTCATCCCTACTTTGGTACCATAATTTTTTAGGATAGGAAATATCTATTAATCCAAAAACGGAAACCATGATAATGGAGGCCAGTGCTGCCTTTGGCAAATTATAGAATAATGGCGTAAGAAATAACAGTGTTAGGGCTACCACAACAACACTTATTACAGAAGCTACAGTACTCTTGGCCCCAGATTCGTAATTTATGGCCGAACGGGAAAAACTTGCGGTAACCGAATAGGACTGAAAAAATGAACCCACCATATTGGAAGCCCCCAAAGCTATCAACTCCTGATTGGGGTCTATTGTTTCTATGTTGTCCTTTTCTTCAAATGCCCTGCCAATGGAAATTGCCTCCAAATATCCAACGAATGCCAATGTTAGGGCAATTGGCCAAATGTCCCTAACCTTTTCCATGCTGAAACTATGAACATTAAAAGAGGGCAGTCCAGCCGGAACCTCACCTACCACCTGTACATCAAAGGCTTCCAAATTAAAAAAGTAGACCACAAGTGTGCTTAACACCACAACCAACAATATGGCCGGAAATCTATCAAACCATTTTTTAAATGAAGCAATAATAAGGATTCCAATGATCCCGATGGAGAAGTCATAAATATTGGTTTCCGATAAATGTCGAAATGCGTTAATAACCAGTTCGTGAAATTTATTGCTGTTAATGATATCCGCTCCCAACAAATGTTTTAATTGACTAAAAATAATGATCACGGCCGCCGCGGAGGTGAATCCACTAATAACAGGTCTTGACATAAAGTTTACTAGAAACCCCATTCGCAAAAACCCAAATATCAACTGAAATGCCCCTACCATAAACGACAGGAACAACGCCATTAAAATATAGTTTTGTACTCCTGATATAGCCAAGGTCCCCAAGCCTGCAGCTACCAGTAGCGAATCCATAGCCACTGGACCTACGGCAATTTGCCTTGAAGTACCCAAAAAGGCATATGTTAAAATAGGGAACAATGAGGCATACAGGCCATAAACTGGAGGAAGCCCTGCAATCATGGCATAGGCCATACCCTGGGGAATTAAAATTATACCCACGGTTATGCCCGCCACCAAATCTTTTCCAAAAAGGGTTTTGTTATATCTTGGAAGCCAATCCAAGAAAGGTAAAAATCTCCTCATTCACCAAATTTAGTATTAAATAGCTTATTCCAATGTAACGAAGGTTACAGAATTTTAGCTTTTACACACATAACTTCAATCGAAGTTGGTACTAATAAACATTAAAAATTTTATCTTGTGCTCTTAATTATATTAAATCCTTGGAATATGCAAAAAATCCCCTCGATAATAAGTTGTTTAATAGCAGCCTTACTTCTTTGCCAGTGCAGCACTGTAAAATCTGTAACTGAAGAAAAAAACGACGGTTGGATTTCCATGTTCAATGGAAAGGACATAAATGATTGGACCACTAAAATTCACCATTATGAAGTTGGGGACAATTATGGCGACACTTTCAGGGTAGAGGACAGTATTATAAAAGTACGCTATGACAAATATGAGGGCGATTTTAATGAACGATATGGACACCTGTACTACAATACCCCCTACTCCTATTATCATCTAGTGGTAGAATATCGTTTTGTAGGAGAGCTTCACCCGGGAGCCCCAAGTTACACCATAAAAAACAGCGGGGTAATGTTCCATTCCCAAGATCCCAGAACCATGCCCAAGGAGCAGGATTGGCCAATTTCTGTTGAAATGCAATTTTTGGCCGGATTGGAAGAAGGTAAATCTCGACCCACTGGAAATATGTGTTCCCCGGGAACAGATGTAGTATACGAAGGCAAAATTGACCCAAGACACTGTATCAATTCCACCTCCAAAACTTATTTTGGAGAACAATGGGTACGCGCCGAGGCCATTGTTTTGGGAGATTCCATTGTGACCCATATAGTAAATGGAGACAAGGTATTGGAATACACCAAACCACAAATAGGGGGAGGTGTTGCCAACCGATATGATCCTGCCATGAAGATCGACGGTAAATTATTAAAGGAGGGTTTTATAGCCCTTCAAGCAGAGGGACAACCTATAGATTTTAGAAAAGTGGAATTAAAAAACCTAAAGGGCTGTATGGACCCCAAAGCTTCCAACTATCGTAAATATTACATAAAATCCGATCCAGAGGATTGTAAGTACAATTAACTACAAGGCGTAAACAAACTATTGAATATTTCCTCCTACAGGCAATCCACTGGGGACCTTTTGGGGAATTTCCTTGTCAAAATTATCATCATTTAGGGTATTTAAAAAAGAAATTATCAAAGACATATCCTTTACACTGAGCTGAAGCTCCCTTACAAAGGGATCGAACATTTCTTTGGATACTGAGGGATTTCGTGTTTTCCCAAATGAAATATCCTCATAGAATTCCAAAACCTGTTTTAAATTTTGAAAGGCACCATTGTGCATATAGGGCGCGGTAAAACGTAGGTTTCTAAGTGAAGCTGTCCTAAACGCGAAACTTTCCTCAAAGCCGCTATCCGGTTCTGGAACCTTATTGTTTTCCGGAACTCCCAGTACGTGTAACTTATAGTCCGAAAACATGGGGCCATTATGGCAATTGATGCAACCAACCGATTTAAACAGTTCAAAGCCTTCCTTTTCCGAGTGGGATATAGCGTCAACATCCCCTGCCATATATTGATCAAAACGCGAATTGTTGGCCACTAGGGTTCTTTCAAAAGAGGCAATGGACATTCCAATATGAATGCTGTCTATTGGTGCATCCTCACCAAAAGCTTCCGCAAAAAGACTTTTGTATTCAGGAATGGATTCAAGTCTGGAGGCCACTTCGGTTAAAATTTGTGACTTCGAAAAATGGACACCCTTCATTTCTTCCAGAGTCTTGATAGGTTCCAACGCCTGTTTTTCCAAACTCTTTACACGGTCGTCCCAAAACATGGGAGCATTTTCCGGATCATAATCGTCCTTCCCATGTATTCCATTATATGCCGTGTTTAAAATGGTGGGTGAATTGCGTTTCATTTGGGGAATTATGTTGGGCTCCTTAAATGCCCTCTTGCTTCCCAAACCCTGACCATTTGCCCCAATGGACAGATCCAAGAACTCGGCATATCCGGTGGCCGGATGATGGCAACTGGCACAGGCAATGTCCTTGCTGCCCGAAAGAATGGGGTCATAGAAAAGAAGTTTCCCCAAAAGTTCCTTCTCCTTGGAATTTGGATTTCCTATCGGTGTTTTTATAATCTTAGGTAGGGCGGCAACCTTGGCAATCTCCTTGGGCTGAGGTATATCTATTTCCTGTTTCTTGTTAGGATGGCCACAGCCTGCCAAAATTACGAACAGGGCCAGTACATAAATACAAAAATAAATCCTCATACTTCTTTACTTTTACCAAGACAAGTTTACCACATAAACAGCTCAATAACAAGTACAAAACCTTAAAAAATTACAGATCCAACACCTTTATCTGATTCCGATAAAGTTCTATCTTGCCCTCATTTTCCATTTTTTTCAATAGCCGTGACACCACCACTCGGGAGGTGTGGAGATCGTAGGCTATTTCCTGATGTGTAGCATACAACACATCATCATGGGTTACTTTGGCCTTATCCTGCAGATGCTTCAATAAACGCTCATCCATTCTT
Source organism: Arenibacter palladensis (assembly GCF_900129275.1). Lineage (GTDB taxonomy): Bacteria > Bacteroidota > Bacteroidia > Flavobacteriales > Flavobacteriaceae > Arenibacter > Arenibacter palladensis. The sequence goes on from NZ_FQUX01000006.1 coordinate 204,158, forward strand.
AGAAAGGCAAGAGTATCTATGGTCTCCATAAGTTCCATCATTCTTGCGTGATAACTGTCCAGGATAAACTGTTGCCAAGTTTTATACTTGCCCATCCAAGTTTCCAGGTACCCCACCGGAATCATCAATAATTCCGTATCGGTTTCGGCAACGGCCCTTATACCACTTTTTTTGTCGCCCATACAACAGGAAAAAGTCATGGCACAGGTGTCTCCTTTTTCTACGAAGTACAACAACAGTTCATTACCATCATCATCTTCCCTTAAGACCTTAATAGCCCCACTTAGCAATAAGGGCATGGTCTTAATATTATCCCCTATTTCCATTAACGTTTGGCCCTGACTAACTTTTTTATAGCTACCCACCGTTCTAATTTCTTCCAACAACTCTGGCTCAAAAAGATAACCATAATGTAATTGTAATGCTTCTGTCATTCTTGTTGTATCAAATGTTAGGTTGAATAATTACGGAAAAAATCTTTTCAGATCCATTCACTGTCTGAAATCCTAGGTGTAAGTCCTCTTGGTTCACCGCATAAGGATAAAAGGAAATTGGCTCTATACACAGCATATTGGGTACCTCTGTCCACAACATAAAATTCCCAAAGCCTTCCGTTTTTATACTAAGCTTGCCATTATCCATTAAGGTAAGGGAAGTACAGTCCATTACTGGCAGTGCCCTACTTCCAACGTCAAGGACCTCCTGCAAAAAAATTGTTCTTTCTTCGGCTTGTATCGTTACATTTTCAGAATGCAACTTAAAGGCTGGATGATATCCCAACATAAAGGGCATACCTTCCTCTGTTATTATTTTAAATTGAATTTTTAATCCGTTTTCCAAAAGCTCGAAGGACTTCGTAAATTCAAAATTATAAGGCCATGACAAATATTCCTCGGTGGATTTAGAGGGATATTTGGAGTTCTTCATTGAAGTTCCCGAAGCATATTGTTTCCTAAAGACGGCTTTGGTATCGGTTTGCGACGCAAGTTGGTATGCCATTTCCCTTAAAAGACCATGTTGATCCTGGACCGCTATACCCTTAGGGGTAGTAACCCTAAAATTTGCTTCATTGGTGGGGCCTATTATCGGAAACATTTCGGTATCCGAGTTTCGCCATCCTGGGCTACCCTTTTGGTGAATATACTCGTGCCCGGCAACTGCATAACCTACCAATTCTCCTTTATCTATTTTCACTATTTGATCATGTAGTTTTAGATTCACCATCTACTTTTTCTTTTTAGGAGGAAAGTTATCACTTTGTTACTGATTCAAGATTCAAAAAAAATACAAAATTCTATTCGAACTTTATGGCCTTTACCGGTGATATTTTAGTAATAATATAGGACGGCAGAAGCAACATCAACAGACATAAAATTAAAACACCAATATTGAGCAATACCACGGTCATCACATCAAGGTGCACCGGAATATAATCTATATAATACTCCTTGGGGTTGGGAAATTTGAACATACGGAATTTGTACTGCAATCCTATAATGCCCAAACCAATGATATTGCCCAACAAAAGTCCAACACCAATCAAATAAGTGGCATTATATAAAAATATTTTGCGAATACTCCAATTGGATGACCCCAAGGCCTTTAAAATACCTATCATTTGGGTCCGCTCCAATATTAAAACGAGAAGCGCGGTTATCATATTGATACCCCCTACGATGATCATTATGCCAATGATCAATGCTATATTAAAATCGAAAAGACCAAGCCATTCAAAAATCCTGTAATACTTGTCCTTTATGGTCTGAGTATCAAGATTGGATAAGGTCTTCCCATAAATTTCCTTGGCCTTATTGTCCATTTCATCAAAATCGTCCACAAAAATTTCAAAGTTCCCCACTTCATTGTCGGCCCATTTATTCATATGTTGAATATGCCGCAGATCAATAAAAATATAGGAGCCATCCAGCTCTTCAAATCCACTGTCGTATATACCGGTTATAGTAAATTTTCTTTGATTAGGCATTTTGGATGCATCATCTTCCTTAAAGAAAATGGCAACGAAGGAGTCCCCTGTTTTTAAATTTAACCGATTGGACAATACCTGGGATATCAATGTTTCACTATTAATTTCCCCCTCAAAATTGGTTAGGGAACCATCTACCAAAAACTCTTTAAAAACATCCCAATTATAGTCAGGCCCAACACCTTTGGCCAGAATGCCTTCAAAAGTCTCTTCGGTTCTTATTATCCCTGCCTTGGTAGCTACTCCCTGAATATGCCGTATGCCGCTTACCGACTTAAATTCCGGGTAAAATTCCTGATCAAGGGAAACAGGAACCATGGAAACATCGGAAGTGTTGTTGTCGTAGTTATATATCTGGATATGGCCATTAAAGGCAGCGATCTTTTCCCGTATTTTATGCTTTAGACCAACCCCGGTAGAAATGGCCACCAACATCATTATCACCCCCAATGCAATTGCCGCTATAGCTATTTTTATTATTGGTGCAGATATACTAATTTTATGCTCTTTACCTGTAACCAGGCGTTTGGCAATAAAAAATTCTAAATTCAATTTATGGCAGTTTTTTCCGTTTTCAAAAATACAGTTTTATTATTGTTTTTTACACTTTCTGCTTGTGGAAACCACACCAAAACCAATAATAAGGAACTTAAATCCGTGGTAGCACGGGATACCGTTGCTACGGATCTACCCATAATCATAGCTGCCAACAGAACCGAAACTTACCTGCCTTTACTTGAGGGAAAAAGAGTTGGAATTGTAGCCAATCAGACCAGTGTGATCTTTAAGGATACCCAACCCTTGTCCTACACCCATATTGTGGATTCCCTTTTGGCCAAGGGCATCAATATTAAACTAGTATTTGCTCCTGAACACGGATTTCGGGGAGAAGCCGATGCCGGGGAAAAGGTAAGCGATGGAAAGGATGAAAAAACCGGACTTCCCATAATTTCCCTCTACGGAAAAAACCGTAAACCTTCCAAAGCTCAATTGCAGGATGTTGATGTTGTTCTGTTCGACATTCAGGATGTGGGGGTACGTTTCTACACCTATATTGCTACCATGCAATTGGTCATGGAGGCTTGTGCAGAAAACAATATTCCCATAATTGTATTGGACAGGCCCAACCCAAACGGGCATTACGTGGATGGTCCTACCATGGAAACCGAACACAGAGGCTTTTTGGGAATGACCAATATTCCCTTGGTATATGGCATGACCATTGGGGAGTATGCCAATATGATCAACAAAGAAGGATGGTTGGAAAACAAAGTTGTAGCGGACCTGACCGTAATCCCGATGGAAAATTACGATCATCATAAAGATTATATATTGCCCATTAGGCCCTCCCCCAACCTTCCCAACAACACCTCTATTTATCTCTACCCCAGTTTGGGATTATTTGAAGGGACCAATATAAATGCAGGCCGTGGAACAGAGTTTCAGTTTCAGCGTTACGGCGCCTCCTTTATGGACAGTACAAAATACAATTTTAAATATACCCCTGCTCCCAATTTTGGATCGAAGGACCCCAAACAGAATGGCAAAATTTGCTATGGAAAGGACCTCTCCAAAACCCCTAAAATGAATACCGTGAATTTGGAGTACCTATTGGATGCTTACAAAAACACCAAGGACAAAAGCCTGTTTTTTAATACAAGTGGCTTTACCAGACATGCCGGTACCACCAACTTACAAAAGCAGATCGAGGCCGGACTTTCCCATGAGGAAATAAAGAAAACCTGGCAAAAAGATATTGATCAATTCCAAAAAATAAGGGCCAAATATCTGATTTACAATTGACCCGTGGATTTTACATCCATTTTTTCAGGGGATTTATAAGGCTTAAACGGAATTTTCAATAAAGCTCCTATGTCTGAATTTTCCTTTTCATTGGGATAGGTATCCACACCATAGACAATTTCACTATTGGGCAATTTCATAAAGGTTCCAAGTAGCCTATCCCAAATAGAAAATATATTCCCATAATTGCTGTCCGTATAGGGTAATTTATAGTGGTGGTGCACTTTGTGCATATCTGGAGAAACAATGACCCAACTCAACACTTCATCCACCTTTTTGGGCAGTGAAATATTGGCATGGTTAAATTGTGACAAAATAACCGACAGGGCCTGATATATCATAATGATGGCTATAGGTGCCCCAACCACAAAAGTGCCGAAACATGTAAAAATAAACCGCACCACACTTTCTCCAGGATGGTGCCGATTGGCAGTAGTAGTATCCACTTCATGATCGGTATGATGAATAAGATGAAAGCCCCAAAGCACCTTTACCTTATGCTCTACCCAATGGGCCAACCAGGCACTAAGAAAATCCAGCATCATTACCCCCAACAAAATTTTTAACCATAAAGGCATTACAGGTAACCACTGTAGGATCCCAAAATTATTGGCTATGGTCCAATCACTGGTTTTTAACAATAAAAAAGCCAAGGGGAAATTTACAAGTATGGTGGTCAGGGTGAAAAAAATATTGATGCCAGCATGTCTTAGCTTGCTATATTTTAACTGAAACAGGGGGATGATATACTCCAGTATCCAAAAAAATGCAATCCCTGAAACCAATATGATACTTCGGTGTGCGGGAGGGATCGTTTCAAAATAATTGTAAATGGCTTCCATTCTCTAAATTTACAAAATAGTTGTATGTAAATAAATACCCAACAAAAAAGTAATTTATTGTTACCCTTTGATAATCAGGGTTAATTTTGGAAATGAGCTACTTAAGCTTAATTGCTTTTTTCATTTCTTCCACTATATTATATGCAGCTGGACAAATGGCCACATTCTTTAATGTGAGGCTACTTATTTGCTGAAATTTATTCCTATCCGTATGTGGAAATTCACGGCAGGCCTTAGGCCTTACCTCATAAATGGAACAGTAATTATCGGCACCCAAAAACGTACAGGGCACACTTTGAAGCACATAGTCATTATCCTCGTCCACCCTTAAAAATTGATCGATAAATTTCTGTGGTTTCATTCGGAAATGTTTGGCAATACGCTCTATATCGGCATTGGTAAATAGCGGACCAGTTGTCTTGCAACAATTGGCGCATTTTAAACAATCGGTTTTCCTAAACTCCGCCTCGTGCAGATCCTGCATTACATAGTCCAAATCCTTTGGTGGTTTTTTCCGAAGTTTGCCAAAGAATTTCTTATTCTCACTATGTTTTTCCTGCGCCAGCTTGGGAAGTTGCTTTATTACCTCATCCATTATGGAATAAACTTTTAAAAGTTGGTTAAAAGTCCCACATTTGCATGTAAATAACAAATTTAAATGGCTAAGGACATACTGGGCAAGGCACTTTTGGATTACCAATCCGGTAAATATTCTAAAGATATAAAGACCTATTCGTCATTGGATGAGGAGGATATAATACCCATTCCCTACCTCTTTAGGGACTTTAAGAAAATGCCCCCTTTGGAACAAAAGGCGCTAAAGCTTTGCAAGGGCAACATCCTGGATATTGGCTGTGGAGCAGGAAGCCATTCCCTCTATTTACAGAAAAAAGGCCTTGCCGTTACAGCCTTGGACCAATCTCCAGGAGCCATTGAAACCTGCAAACTAAGGGGTATAGAACATACTGTATTACAAGACATTCAAGATTTTAAGCTTCAAAAATACGACACCCTGTTAATGCTCATGAACGGAATTGGGATAGTGGGAAAATTAAAGAACATAGACCAATTCTTTACCCATTTAAAATCGCTCTTAAAACCTAAGGGGCAGATACTCCTGGATTCAAGCGATATCATATATATGTACGATGAAGATGAGGATGGGGGCTATTGGATTCCGGATAACCAAAACTACTATGGGGAAGTCACCTTTGAAATGGAATATAGGGGAGAGAAAAGTGAACCCTTGGATTGGTTATATTTGGATTATAATACCTTGCAACGTGCGGCAAACGCAAATAATTTAACTTGTGAACTTGTAAGCAAAGGAAAACATTACGACTATTTAGCCAGACTTACCCTTTTGGAGTAATACCGTGCCATATTTGTCGTTATCATAATAGTATCAGTCCTTTAATAAAAACTGACAATAATGAAAAAATTATCCCTAGGGCTCTTGTTGGCCTTTATCTTTTTCCTAGGTTGTTCCAAAGACTCCAGCGACAGCGATACCTTAACGGTTGATAAAACGGCCAATCTAAAAGGTCCGGGCGATTCTGCAAACGACTTACTGTCCGACTCCAAATTTAAAAACTTGGTCATCGAAATTGCCTATGTCACCAATTATGCGCCTACGGAAACTGCCGTTTCCAATTTTGTAGCGCTTTTAAACGAACGTTCCTACAAGGACGACATAAGTATTATATACCAAGAATTGGACTCTCCTAAAAAGGATAGTCTGTCCATTGAAGAAATATTCGATTTGGAAAAAGAAAACAGAACTGTATACAACAACGGTGACACCTTAGGGCTGTACATCTATTTCACAGATGCCACTGCCAGTGATGACAATCCAGATGAGGATCTTGTAACCCTTGGGGCCGTATACCGCAACACCTCCATGGTGATTTATGAAGCCACCATTAGAAATTTGGCCTCTAAAAGTTCGTTGATCAGCACATCTACAGTGGAAGCAGCTACCTTAAACCACGAGGCCGGACATTTATTTGGATTGGTAAACCTGGGAACACCGCCAGTAAACGAACACGAAGACCCTGATGCCAAAAGCCATTGCAACGAACAGAATTGCCTTATGCGGGCAGAACTCCAATTTGGATGGGGAATGGCCAAAATGTTAACGGCAAAAAACGGGGCAATCCCCAGTTTTGGACCTGAGTGTCTCCTTGATCTACAAGCCAACGGGGGCAAATAATTCTAATACGAAAACCTATTATAAACAAATGAAAAAAATAATTACCACCACAAACGCGCCTGCTCCGATAGGACCTTACAACCAAGCCGTACTGGCAGGAAACACCCTGTATATCTCAGGGCAAATTCCTATAGACCCAAAAACTGGGGATTTGGTATCAGGAGATATTAAAAAGGAAACCGAGCAATCCATGCAAAATTTAAAAGCCATTCTTACCGAGGCAGGAATGACTTTTGAAAATGTTGTTAAATCATCGATTTTCGTAAAGGATATGCATCAGTTTTCACAAATAAACGAGGTATATGGCGCCTATTTTGATGCAGATACCGCTCCGGCAAGGGAAACTGTTGAAGTTGCCAATCTTCCCAAATTTGTAAATGTTGAAATATCTATGATAGCTATTAAATAGAGCCTTTGTGAAATTCAACCAGACCTTCAATGGGTCTTTGTCTAATTACGCCTAGGATAAGATCATTTCTTTCTACCACTGTAGCCAGTTCTTCACGTAGGTAATATGCAATACTGCCCACAAAACTTACAGGAACTTTTGTGGCCAATTCAAACTGCATAATGTAATTGTTCACAAACTGCTGAAAGCCCTTATCTATCACCCCTCTACAATAGGGGTGGTTTTTATTTTCTACAATAAATCTGGCAAAAGTGGCCAAATAGGTATTTGGATTGGGTTGCTTGTAAAGATTTTCCTTGATTACATCAGCATCCAAATTATATTCCTTGGCAAACTTTGTAGCCAAGTCCATAGGGATTTTATTAAAGTAATAATCCCTTATCAATTTCCTTCCAAAAAAGTTACCACTACCATCATCCATAGGGATATAGCCCAAGGAGGTAACCTTTTGATGCAATTTCTCACCATCATAATAGCTGCAATTGGAACCCGTACCTAAAATACAAACAATTCCATGTTGCCCTATTTTTGTGGTAGCAAATATGGCCGCATAGGTATCTTCCTTAACCTCTGCCTTGGCATTGGGGAAAAAATCATTAAAAATCTCCGTTAAAAACTTTTTCATCCTATCGGTACCACAACCGGCACCGTAAAAATACAGGTGGGTAACAGCCTCCCTATTCTTTGAAAGCTCAAAATTATTGGCCAAACGGTCTTCGATTACAGGACGCGTCAACACTTCAGGACTTAATCCCAAAGTTTGTGTCATGAACAACTGGTTACCCTTCTCATCCAAGGCAATCCAATCCGATTTTGTTGCACCACTATCTACAATCAATATCATATAACAAGATTATTAATAAAGAATCCTGAAAATAAGCAAAAATTTACTTAATCTCAGGATTCTTTTAATTATTACCCTTTAAGACTATAATTTATGGATGTATTGCGCTAAGTCTACCAATTTATTGGAATATCCAGACTCGTTATCATACCAAGAAACTACTTTAAAGAATTTCGAATTCAATTCGATTCCAGCTCCAGCATCAAAAATACTAGTTCTGGCATCCCCGATAAAATCTTGGGAAACAACCGCCTCGTCCGTATATCCTAAAATTCCTTTCAATTCTCCTTCAGAAGCCTTTTTAAACGCTTTTTTGATCTCCTCATAAGAAGTCTCCTTCTCCAAACGTACCGTTAAATCCACTACAGACACATCGGCTGTTGGAACACGGAAAGCCATTCCTGTTAATTTACCTTGCAATGCTGGAATAACCTTGGTTACCGCCTTAGCTGCACCTGTTGAAGCGGGAATAATGTTCAATAGGGCACTTCTACCACCTCTCCAATCTTTTTTGGAAGGACCATCAACCGTCATTTGAGTAGCAGTTGTTGCGTGAACCGTAGTCATTAAAGCCTCTTCTATACCAAAACTATCATTCAATACTTTAGCCATAGGAGCCAAACAGTTGGTAGTACAGGAAGCGTTTGATACAATCTTATCGGATGCCTTAACTTCCTTATGGTTTACCCCCATTACAAACATAGGCGCATTGCTGGAAGGAGCTGAAATAACCACTTTCTTGGCACCACCATCTATGTGATATTGTGCAGTTTCCAAAGTAGTGAAAATACCGGTACATTCAGCAACGATATCGGCACCAACCTCATCCCACTTCAAATTCTTTGGATCTCTTTCAGCAGTAATCCTAACCGTTTTACCGTTTACTACCAAATTACCATCCTTTACTTCAACGGTACCATTGAATTTTCCATGAACCGAATCATATTCCAACAAATAAGCAAGATGTTCTACATCCAGCAAATCGTTAATAGCAACTACATCTACATTATCCCTTTCTACGGTAGCTCTGAAGACCAATCTTCCTATTCTACCGAAACCGTTAATCCCTATTTTCAAGTTTGACATTTTTATTGTTTTTAATGTTTAAAATTATGTTGTCATGATATCGGAAACCCTCATAAGCTCCTTATCAATTTTTGTATGCCCCTTTATTGCCTTACTGATAGGCGTAAGGGTAATTGTATTATCCTGTATACCAACCATTAAGTTGGTCTTTCCTTCCAATAATGCTTCTACTGCCTTAACACCCATTCTACTGGCCAATACACGATCAAAACAGGATGGTGCCCCTCCTCTTTGCATATGCCCCAAAACGGATACACGTACATCATAAATGGGCAGATGTTCTTCTACATATTCCTTTAGCTCGAAAACATTTTTACCAGTTTTGTCGCCTTCCGCTACCACCACAATACTTGATGATTTTCCGGATTGCTTACTGCGCTTCAAAGATTCCAACAATCTTTCAAGGCCCAAATTTTCCTCAGGAATCAAAATCTCTTCCGCTCCTGCGCCTACACCTGCATTTAAGGCGATGTGGCCAACATCCCGACCCATAACCTCTACAAAGAACAGCCTATTGTGCGAACTGGCGGTATCCCTAATCTTATCTATACATTCAACAGCGGTATTCAAGGCCGTGTCAAATCCTAAGGTATAGGTAGTGCCAAAAATATCGTTGTCTATAGTACCAGGGATTCCGATTACAGGAAAATCAAATTCCTTATTAAAGGTCAATGCACCCGTAAAGCTACCATCTCCCCCAATTACTACAAATGCATCTATACCTGCTTTTTTTAATTGGTCGTAAGCGACTTGCCGACCTTCCTTGGTCCTAAAAGGCAAACAACGGGCAGATTTAAGTATGGTGCCTCCCTTGTTTATAATGTTGTTTACACTACGTGCATCCATTACCTTAAAATCACCCTCCATCATGCCTTCATATCCTCTATAGATACCAACGCATTCAACTTTTAAATAGGCACATGTACGTACTACTGCCCTAATAGCAGCATTCATTCCCGGTGAGTCTCCTCCTGATGTAAAAACACCAATCTTTTTTATTGCTGAAGCCATAAAAATTTTAAAAAAACAAAACTAGCAAACTTATTTCAATAATTACCCGACTTTGGCTTTAATTTGACAACAACGGACCACTCCAACGTTTTCGTTGAATAATTTCTTGGAAATTGTTAAATTCATAAACAATTATTCATGAAAAGTGATTATTCCGAAATAAGACAAGACAACCAAAAATAGCCAAAATCGGCCCTTATTTCTTGCCTAAAATTTTGCGTAACAACTCTTTAAAGCTATCGAAGTCTACTTGATAGGAAAGTCCAACGCCTTGTGTATATCCCTGACGATCTGCCAGAAATTGCTGGATTTCATTTTCCCGATTGAAAATTTTGGCACTTAGGGTGCCTTCTTCGTTCAACAAAATCTGAACTTCCACATCTCCTGCAACCACAGTTTCAGATACTCCACCCACCGGGACCCCTACCCTTCCATTAAGCAAGACCCTGTCGCTGATCTGGGTAGACAAGGTTACCCCTAACCTATTCTCTGTCTGAATATCCGTGCTCCTATCCAAAATACCTTGCTCATAAGACAATCCAAAATTTAATTTGTCATTGTCGCCAGCCAATAAGGAGTTGAGTATTCCAGAGGCAGATTGAAGTAGGTTTCCTGTAACGGCCTGTTGGTTTATACTCGTCTGTTCATTTACAAAAGAGCCTTGTGCCAATAGAAAAAGGGCATTTTTTTCGGCAATGGTGGGATCCTGCAATCTGTATTCCAATTCGGATTTAACAATGGAATTGGTACCGGGGAACTCTATCCTCCAATCTATAACCGGACTTTCCAGTTCTCCGGTTAACCTTACCACTACATCGGTAGGTATACGCCTTGTATATCCGGGATTATCCAAAAGCGGAGCGGGGTTTGCATTTAAGGAATAAACGGCTTCCATATTTAACTGTGCCGCCAAGGGCTCCCTTTCCCAAGTAATATTACCTCCAGGTTTCACCTTAAAGGTCTTGTCCACAATGCCACCAAACTTATAGCGAAACTGTCCAGTCACTACCACAAAATCCCCGTACATGTTAAATTTACCGTTGGTATTGATTTCAATAAACAAAATTCCCGCACCTGTCCCCTTTAAGGAACTGCCTGTTTTGGTATCTACAACAATTTCAACCTCCGCATCAGGGGTAACATCCAGGTTAAAGGCCAGCTCAAGACCCTCCACCTCCTTTAAAACCCTTTGGCCCTTTTCCGTTTCCTCGACTTTCTTACCTACAAAATTGATAAATGAAAAATCCCCAACGCTAACTACATCACTTATTGGGATTTTTAAGGAAGTACCGCGTGCCGTCTCCCCATCTACATTGATGGTAAGGGCATTGGTAGGTCCAAATATTCTTCCCGTACCATTTAAATAACCGGCACCATAGTACAATACCTCTTCCTTAAATGGCGTATTAAGTATTAAAAAACGGTCATTGTTGGTATCCACATCCAAATCCAAACTCCAATTCCTAAATAGCCTATGTGTTATAGTACCATCCAAGGTTGCCTTGGTATTCATGGCCACATCGGTAAGTTTGATCTGCTGAAAATTAAAGGTCTGGTCGGATAACTTTACCCTGGAGTATGGCGCAAAACTATAATCCACATTTAAATAAGGAATGGCGATACCGGCTTCATTTAAAGAGAGTACACCGCTCCAATTAGGATTATTTATTGGCCCCTTAAGAATGGCACTACCCTGTAACAAGCCCCTAATATTGGTGATGACACCCTCGCCCAACGGGCTAAATGGCTCCAAATTAAACTTATTGAAATCCACTATGAGATTTGCCTGGGGAATCTCTTCCCTATTGGAGATATTCCCGACCACACTGAGCTTCTCAGCCCCCTTATCCACCAAGGTAGTGTTCACCACAAAATCTGTCAAATCCCTATTGCCCACAATACCAATGGCCAAATCTCCCAGGGTTATATTGTTGATCCCGAAGTTTTTGATATTCAAATTGGAGGATGGCAGGTAAACATTGTCTTTCTGTAAAACGTTCAAGGTACCGTTCACCTCCCCATGCAACTTAAGACTGTCTATGGCGGGTGTAATCTTGCCTAGGGTTACTATCTTAAACTGAAGCTCAACATCCTTATAGGTAGAATCGGCCAACTGTCCTCTTAAACGAATCTGCTCCTGTTCATTATTGTTCATTACCACTTCCTCAATAGTAATGCTATCCAAGGTTTTATTGAGGATTACCTTATTCTTATTGTTCCCATCCTTATTGAGTATCCATTTATTTCCTTTAAAACTAATATCGGAAGTTTTTAGACCAATAACAGATTTGTTCTCCTTGTTGAAGGTATGGTAGAAATTGAGGTTGTAACTGTCATTATATTCACTACCCCCTTTAAATTCCGTTCTAAAAAACAGGGTATCCTTTAAGGTAGTATTGATCAGATTAAAATCTTTCACATCATAGTAGGGCGTTGCCAGATCCCCAATAGAAACATAGGTATTGAATAATGGGTTTTTGTTGTCTATCTTAACGTCTATACTATCCAATTCATTACCGTAGGCAACTATACTGGGCGATTTAAACGTTAGTTTAAAATCCCCTTCATCGGCAATGATATTGCCCCTAATAAAAGTATTGGGATCAAACTTCACCTCTGGAAAGAACACATCCACAATCTTGTTGTAGATTTTGAAATTGAATGCCAATCTCTGATTTGCCGATATATTGAACGGTCTATAATTGGTGTAAATACTACCCAAGGAATTTTGCAGCAACCTGCCGAGCTCCTTGACTTTAAAATTACCTTTCAAATAACCGGTAATAATATCGGGCGAATTAATATCGATAATTCGGGTACTGTCGTTTTCAAAGGTAGACGAGACCTTAAAATCCTCAAAGTAGTAGGTCTCGTTCTTGTTCTGGTAATTGGTTTTGGTAAATTTTATATCCCCCACAATATTGTCCAAGGAATTACCACTAATATCCATATTTATATCCCCCTTGAAAATGGATACACTATCATTTATAAAGTTTATCTTTTTAAGATCTGCATAGTCTACCGAAGCGATAAAATTGAAATTATTCCTGTTTTCCGCAAAATCGGCCAATCCCTTAAAACTAAATTGAATATTTTCATCACTACATAGCAGGGAACCATCAAAAAGCTGCTCTTTAATTATACCAGACACGTTGATATCCTTATAGTCGTAGCCATTAAAATTTATGGAATACACCTGCCCTATTACCTCGGTGTTCAAATATTCCATGACCATCCCCTTGCCTTCCACATTAAAATCCAGATTTGTAACACCCACCTTATCGGCTTCGATTAAATTTCCAAGATCAAAATCGATCAAAGACACAAAACCCTTGTAAGAGGCGTCGTCAATATGATCTATATCCGTAAGTTCCAGGTCCACATAACTACTTCCAATAAGAGTATTGATGTTGGCCTTGGTATTTATTGAAGATTCCGTGATAAGGGCATCTCCCCTAACCGTAAACTGACCCAATTTCTGAATCGAGGAGGGCAACACGTCCAAAATATTGGGGAGCAAGGCCCTAAGTTCATAGTAACTGGAGGTAACGTTCTTCATATTGGCCTCTAGCACAAAGCCGACATCCTTCGTAAATAAGTTCTTGAAATTAAAATCCCCACGGATTCCCGTATTATCGGTTGTCAAAAACAGATCGTTCGTATTCAGATCGTTCAGCACGCCATCAACCATGGTGGAGAATGAAACAATAATATCACTCCCAAATTCATTATATAGTAAGTTCACTTCATTTAAGGCCACCGTAGATTCCACGAATTCGGCATCAATTTTTACCTTATTCAAAAAGTCCTTAAAATCTTCCCTTTCATAATTGAATATCACCTTGCCCATTAAATGGGATTGCGGAGTTTTGATGCTCAGGGAGTCAAAACGCATCTGCTGTTTGGTATATTTGAATTCGGTGGCCATTTCATTTACTACCACCCCCCTTTTACTATTAAAGGACATTTTTTCAATATTGGACGTAACATCCGGACCAACAATGGTAAAATCTGAAGCGGAAATATTAAGGTCCGTAAAATTCAACATTTCCGTGGTCTCCCTATTTTCATCTATGAGCCTAAATTTACTATCGCTTATTTCTACATCTGAGGAAGAAAAATAAAAGGGAGGCGTACCCGGGGCCCTGGGTTTTTTATCGTCCAACTTATCAATAAACACCTCAAGATTGGTATTCTTGTCATCCTGATAGGTCCTAAGCTTAAAATTGAGTCGCTCAATAGCTATATCGCCAAACTCCAATTTACCGTTCACCAAATTGCGCACGTTAAGGATAGAGGTGCTTAAATTGTCTATATAGAAGAGGGTATCCTGTTTGTAATCCTCGATATAAACGCCCTTAAGTGAGGTATCCCAGGAAATGAGGGAAATCCTTAGGCGATCTATATTAATATTGGTGCCAAATTCCTTATTGATCTCTGTAGTGGCGTACTTGGCAAAACGGGTCTGGACAAATGGCAAGGAAAGTATAACACTGCCCAAAACGCAAATAAGAACGAGCACCAAAAATACTCTGACCAGAATTTTTCTTAATTTTTTGATAGGGCTTTATGTTTTACCTTTGTACATTCAAATTTTATTCCAAACAAAGTGGATAATAAAACTATTTATATTTTAGCCATTGAATCCTCGTGCGATGACACTTCTGCAGCAGTATTGTGCGGCAATAGGACACTTAGCAATATTGTGGCCACGCAAAAAATACATGAGGAATACGGCGGGGTTGTTCCCGAACTTGCCTCACGGGCACACCAACAAAATATTGTACCTGTGGTGCACCAAGCATTAGCCAAAGCAAATATCGATAAAAAACAGTTATCCGCCATAGCTTTTACACGCGGACCAGGACTTATGGGATCTTTATTGGTAGGAACCTCTTTTGCCAAATCCCTATCCTTGGGATTGGGCATTCCTTTAATTGAGGTAAACCATATGCAAGCCCATATTTTATCGCACTTTATTGAGGAAGAAAATTACAAAAAGCCCTCCTTTCCCTTTTTGGCAATGACCATTAGTGGAGGACATACGCAAATAGTACTGGTAAAGGATTACTTCGACATGGAAATTTTAGGCGAATCCTTGGATGATGCGGTAGGGGAAGCCTATGACAAGAGTGCAAAAATATTGGGACTACCGTATCCAGGTGGACCCTTGGTAGACAAATATGCACAGTTGGGAAACCCCAGGGCCTTCCCTTTCCCCAAACCCAAGGTGGATGGATTAAACTTTAGTTTTAGCGGCCTCAAGACTAGTATCCTCTATTTTATACAGCGGGAAACAAAAAACAACCCCAATTTTATTGCCGAAAATTTGAACGATATCTGTGCCTCTATCCAATATACCATCATCAACATTCTAATGGATAAAATAAAGAAGGCCGCAAAGCAGACTGGAATAACACAAATAGCCATTGGAGGCGGAGTATCCGCAAATTCAGGCATAAGACAGGCCCTTAAAAAAGCAGAGGAGAAATGGGGATGGAATACCTACATCCCGAAATTTGAATATTGCACGGATAATGCGGCCATGATCGGCATTGTAGGATATTTGAAATACAAAGAAATGGACTTTGTAGATCAAAGTATTACTGCCAAGGCGAGATACGTAATCCAATAAAAATGCAGGCAGTTCAGAGCTTACTGATTACTTGATTTAAATTTACGGTTAATCCAGAATCCGGTTCAAGCATTTTTGGAATTCGTATCTTGAAAATTTATAATAATATGGCATACGACGAACAATTTGCACAAAGAATCAGGGCCAGCTTTGAATTGCAGCCGCAAGCCGTCCGAACCAATATCACCGAAAAGAAAATGTTTGGAGGAATTGCCTTTTTGTACTGTGGTAAAATGACCGTAGGTATTATAAAAGAGAATCTTATGGTAAGAGTCGTCTCCAGTAAAATGGATAGGATCCTAAGTACAGAACATGTAAGGCCCATGGATTTTGCAAAACGCCCCATGAAGGAATTTGTTTATGTTTCCCAAGAGGGAATTGCCACAGAGGAGCAATTATTAAATTACATTGAATTAGGACTGGAACACGCCAAACAAAAATTGAACGAACTGTAAATTTCACTACCAGCGCATGCAACTTTTCTACCATCCCGAATTAGAAACCAAGACCGAACAATTTATTTTTCCACCCGATGAAAGTCGGCATATTTCCAAAGTTTTGCGAAAAAGTTCAGGCGATATTTTGCAGATCACCAATGGAAAAGGGCTTTGGTTTGAAGCCGAAATACTTGTTCCCGACCATAAAAAATGTAGGGCAAAAATAATTTCACAAACCCAGGTACCGCCAAAAACATATCAACTGCATATGGCAGTGGCTCCAACAAAACTTAACGACCGATTTGAGTGGTTTTTGGAGAAAGCTACGGAAATTGGAGTTCATCAAATTACTCCCATTATTTGTGACCATTCCGAAAGAAAGGTCATTAAAATGGACAGAATGGAGAAGGTGATCCAAGCCGCCATGAAGCAATCGCTCCAATCCTATTTGCCTCAGTTAAATCCCGCCATTTCCTTCAAAGAATACTTGGCCCTACCCAAGAATGGGGAATTGTACATAGCACATTGCGAGGAAGACAAAAAAAAGGAACTGTCCCATTGTGCAGTAGCCAAGAAAAATACTACCATATTAATTGGCCCTGAAGGCGATTTCTCTCCGGAAGAGATAAAGTTGGCCTTGGACAACGGATTTCAAGCAGTTGCTTTGGGAAATACAAGGCTGCGTACAGAAACCGCAGCCATAGTAGCCTGTACCACCATTGCCCTAATTAATCTATAATACGCTGTTAGCATATATCTTGGTAAGGCATACTACTATTTAAATTACTTTTTTACCAAAACAAGGAATGTTATCCACAGCCCTTTTAGTTTTTTAACTGGTTAATATTCTTAAATTTGAATACCCTAATAGTCCGAGTGCATATGAAGCAGCTAGTTATAATATTATTGATATTCAATTTTTATTTGGCAGAAAGTTCATATGCTCAGGAAATTGCCACTTTAAAATATGGGGGCGGCGGTGATTGGTATGCCAACCCAACAGGACTTCCCAACTTAATAAAATTCTGCAACCAACAACTTAGGACTACCATTGACCCCAAGCCGCAAACAGTAGAGGTAGGCAGCTCCAATATTTTTCAATATCCATTTATACATATGACCGGGCATGGAAACATATTTTTTTCCGAAGAGGAAGCTGAAAACCTAAGAACCTATTTATTGGCAGGAGGTTTTTTACACATAGATGATAATTATGGGATGGAACCCTACCTGCGCAAAGAACTCGCCAAAGTATTTCCGGACAGGGAACTCACGGAATTAGGTGCGGACCACCCCATATTTAGTCAACAATTCCAATTTCCAAAAGGATTGCCCAAGATACATGAACATGATGGCAAAAGGCCGCAGGCGTTTGGCATCTTCGATCAGAACCGCCTAATCCTTCTTTTTACCTTTGAAAGCGACCTTGGGGACGGATGGGAAGACCCAGAAGTGCATAACGACCCCCAAGATGTACGTCTTAAGGCTTTACAAATGGGGGCCAATATAATCTCCTATGTTTTTAAAAGTTAAAATATGACCTCAAAGACCATTGCAGAAGGTATTCTAAGGGCTCTGGGCGTTATTCTAGCCATAGTAATCCTTCTTGCTTTCCTGTATAAAATTAGTGCGGTTTTAATATACATAGCCATAGCGGCAGTTGCCAGTTTGATAGGCCGACCCATTGTTTTATTTTTTCGTCAGAAATTAAAATTCAACAATACCGTGGCAGTAATCATAACTATGATATTCCTTGTTGGGGTAGTTGCAGGAGTCATTGCCCTATTTGTGCCCTTACTTATTCAACAGGGACAGAACCTATCCCTTCTCAACATAGATGCCTTACAGACCAATCTGGAGGACTTGTACCGCCAGTTACTGCAATATATCGGAGTTAAATCCGAGGATTTGGAACAAAGCATTAAAAATTCACATTTGTTTTCCAACCTAAACTTTGGGATACTTCCAGATTTCCTAAACTCCATAATCGGTATATTGGGGAGTTTTAGCGTAGGACTCTTTTCTGTACTCTTTATAGCCTTCTTCTTTTTAAAGGATAGTAAACTTTTCGAGGAATCCTTACTTACCCTAATCCCTGATAACAAAGAAAAAAGATTTCAACATTCCATGGAAACCATCAAAAATTTGCTTTCCCGGTACTTTGTAGGCCTAGTGTTCCAAATCTTGATCCTCTTTGTCATTTATTCCATTGTTCTTTTCGTTTTTGGAATCGAAAATGCCATAGTAATCGCCTTTCTCTGTGCCCTTCTCAACCTTATTCCCTATATAGGCCCCATTATTGGAGGGATATTAATGGCGGTTTTAACCATGACCAGTAATGTGGGAGCCGATTTTAGTAGCGTTATTTTGCCCAAAACAGGCTATGTAATGATTGGGTTCATTATAGGCCAATTAGTAGACAACTTTTTCTCCCAGCCTTTTATCTTCTCGAGCAGCGTAAAATCGCACCCCTTGGAAATTTTCCTCATCATCATTATTGGAGGACTGCTCCTAGGTGTAACCGGAATGATTATAGCAGTTCCAGGCTATACGGCCATAAAAGTAATCCTTAAAGAATTTTTCTCCGAGAATAAAATTGTAAAATCCCTTACAAAAAATTTATAATCCCGCCTTGAACAAGAACATATTAACATCTCAAATTCAAGATTTTATAAGCGAAAATTTAGGGACAGATCCTATTGCCCTTTTATTAAAGCCTATAAATTTGGATGGTGTTACCAACAAGGAAATTATAGAACAAATCGAAGCCAAGAACAGGTGCAAGGACAAGCTCCCAACTTGGTACGGCACAGACAATATCTACTACCCCAACAAACTAAATATTGAACAAACATCCTCAGAAAACACCGCCCAATACAAGGCCGGGATAATGAGTGGGACAGCTCTGCTGGACATGACAGGCGGCTTTGGGGTTGACAGTTATTTTTTCAGTTTCAATATAGGACAGGTGCATCATTGTGAAATTAACCGGGATCTGTCCCAAATAGCCACTCACAATTTTAAGACCTTGGACAGGACCAATATCCATACCCATGCCATGGATGGCATAGATTTTTTAAAAAGCTCGGAAGTCGATTTCGATTGGGTATTTATTGATCCCTCCCGTAGACATAATGCCAAAGGAAAGGTTTTTTTGTTGTCCGATTGTATTCCTAATGTACCGGATAATCTAGATATTATTTTGGCCAAGGCGAACAATATTATGATAAAAACCTCGCCACTTCTAGACCTATCGGCTGGCCTACGGGAGTTGCACTTTGTTAAGGAAATACATATTGTTGCGGTTAAAAATGAAGTGAAGGAAATACTATGGATATTGGAACGAGGCTATAAAAATGAGGTATTGGTAAAAACAGTAAATCTAAGCGGCTCAGCCATGGAACAGTTCAGCTTTTCCCTTGAAGATGAAAAATTAGCGATATCCAAATACTCCGATCCCTTGGAGTATTTATACGAGCCCAATTCGGCCATCCTTAAGGCTGGGGCATTTAAAACCGTAGGCGATAAATTCAATATGCACAAATTACATGATCACTCTCATTTATACACCCACTACCAATTATTGGATTTTCCCGGCAGGAGGTTCAAAGTTGTAAGGACCATTCCCTTCAATAAAAAAGAATTACAAAAACTGGACGTAAAAAAAGCAAATATTACCATTCGGAATTTTCCGATAAGCGTGGCAGAAATAAGGAAAAGGTTTAAAATTAAGGATGGAGGGGAAACCTATCTGTTTTTCACCACTAATCCTGAAGGTGAAAAAATGGTTGTTTATTGTCATAAATTATAAGGGCAGTGCGCAGCATGTAATAGCTACAATTAAGTAGCCTAATATTTGAGACTTCTCGTCACTTATTCTTCGCTCTGTCGAAGTGACTATTATAGTCTAGATTTCACATGGAGTTACATAAAAGATCTTGGAATCACTTAAACAATTTCAATCACAATCCCATTTAAAATTGGCCACTTTATCATTGGAGGCAGTACCCAAATTGTAATGCCACCATTCCGTTCTAATGGACCAGAATCCATGTTTTTCCATGGTTTCCTTTAACAGCAGCCTATTATCCAGGATATTCTTGGGCAAATCCAAATTGTCATGGTAGGCCCTTTTTCCAAAAAAATCAAAATCGGTTCCCATATCCAATTCTTCCCCATCCAAGGTCGTCAAAGTAATATCAACAGCACCGCCTTTATTATGGATTGATCCCTTAACGGGATTAGCTACATATTGTGGGTTGGGCACAATGGCCCACATTTTATATTGTACGTCATTGGGACGATAACAGTCGAAAAACTTAATTTTAAATCCTTTGTCCATAAATTCCTTATTGGCCATTAGCAGTGCCCTGGCCGTTTTAACCCTAGTGTAACATTCCGCACAATCGTAGACCTTGGCCTTTAAAAAATTATTTTCTGTGGCATAACGAAGGTCGTATACAAAATCATCACTATAATCGGCCAACCTTACAAACAAAGTATCCGCAAGGCCTTCAAGGGATTTTAGTTTTGGTACTGGATTTTCTTCTTTCTTTTCGATATCTATTTTTATAGTATCCACAACCTCCAATTCGGTTTCAACATCATTCCGTAAATCCTTGTTCACAGCCGTCTCTTTACACCCAAAATGAAGCGCCATTGCCAAAATGGCCATTCCTTTAAAAACTGTACACTTCCAATTCATATATTCCAGTACCAATTATTATTCCTTTACTCTACAGGGTACAAATGGTTCCCCACAACAAATAAACAAAAAAGCCCCGAAATGGGGCTTTTTATATATCTCATAGGATATTGAAATAACTAACTATATCTCCCTATTACCAATTTTAATGGAACTAGGTTAAGAGGTTGCCGTTTTCGTCCCAAGTAGCGATCTCATTCCTGGTACTTTGATCAATACATTTGGCTACCCATTCAGGATCGTAGGACACCCCATGCTGTGCCAACACATCGTCCGGAACACCATCCCAGACATTGGGCGTATTTCCTTTATAGCCCAATTCGGCAATTCCTACCTTGGAAGAATAATAGCCACAAACCGTTAATCCACGCATCAGGTAGAAAAATTGTATTTCGAGGGGTTGAACGTCCAACGGTTTTTCTATATCATGATAACAGATGGTATCCAATATCTGCTTTTGCTGGTCCAAAGTAGCCAATTTAAATTCGGTTCCGAAATCGGTATTGCTTTTATGGTCCAACCACATTAGTCCCCCTTTAAGGGTCAACTGCAACTCAGGGATATCCTTGCCCATAAATTCTATAAATTCCGGCACCTCCGCCTCTATTGGCCCTCCATTGGGCTCCTTGGGAGGAAGTATTATGGTGCTCAATACCGCTATGGTTTCCATTTCGTGTTCGGTAAAAAGCTGTTCTGCATTTAATTTTTCAATCAGCTCCAACTCCTCGGGGGTACGACCAAAATAATGCGTGTTTTCGGCCGCGGCCACGGCTTCCTTCGCCGTATCGGGGCCATCGGTCTTACACCCATGAAAGGCCAAGGCCGAGGCGCCCGCACCTAGAATTATTGTCTGTATACTCTTTCTTCTATCCATGGTCTAGATATTTTGCTGTTTTAATTGTTCAATAATATAATCACTGGCGCGCCAAGACAATGCCAAAATGGTCCAGGTACAGTTCTTATCCGCTTGGGAGGTAAAAGGTCCCGCATCTACAATAAACACATTGTCCACATCGTGCAACTGATTGAATTTATTGGTAACCGATGTTTTGGGATCATTGCCCATTCTAGTGGTTCCTACTTCGTGGATAATACGCCCTGGAGCTTCCAGCCCATAATCGCGATCTTTACCTGGCTTTTCCCCTAAAGGCTCTGCCCCTATATTGTGGAAAATCTCCTCAAAGGTGTCCTGCATATGCTTGGCCTGATTTTTCTCAAATTCGGACCATTTGTAATTAAACTTCAATACGGGAATACCGAACTGATCCACTGTAGTAGGGTCTATCTCACAATAATTCTCCTTACGGGCAATACCTTCGCCCCTTCCGGCAATACCTAGTACGGACCCATAATATTTTTTAACATCGTCCCTTAAGCTATCCCCATAACCTCCAACTTTGAGTCCAAAGAATTTATTAAACTCATTGGGGTTAAAACTAAAACCATATCCTGGCATCTTCATGCCACCACCTACTTCGATATGATAGCCCCTTGGAAAATCCAACTTGGAGTTATCACCCCACCAAGGAGAGTATACATGGTTACTACCTACTCCGTCTTCATTATACGATACCTTTCTGTTCATCAATGCCGGTACAAAAGCAGCCCTACTGGCACCAGTGGAATCGTGCAAGTATTTACCAACCAGGTCACTGCTATTTCCCAATCCGTTAGGATGTTGTTTACTTTTCGAATTCAATAGAATACGGGCAGAACTACAGGCGGAAGCCGCCAATACCACAACCTTGCCCCTTAATTTATACTCTTTTCTATCGTCCTTACTAATATACGATACCCCTGTTGCCTTGCCTTCTTCGTTGGTAGTCACTTCCCTTACCACACAATTGACATATAATTTAATACGCCCCCCGCTTTTTTGAGCAGGGAATATTAAACAGCTTCCCGATGAAAAATCGGCATAGACCGAACAGGATCGTGAACATTGTCCGCAATAGAAACAAACACCACGTTCTGTATTGATTCTTTTGGTAAGCATGGAAAGTCTACCTGGAATAGTAGGTATTCCTGCTTTTTTGGCCCCATTTATATAGAAAATCTCATGTAATCTGGGTTTTGGTGGAGGTAGAAAAAAACCATCTGGATCATTCTCCAAGCCTTCATTAGTACCAAATACCCCTATTAGTTTATCTACCTTGTCATAATATGGCTTTACATCCTCATAGCCTATTGGCCAATCCTCACCATGACCATCCCTGGTCTTCCCCTTAAAATCCTTTGGCCCAAAACGAAGGGAAATCCTCCCCCAGTGATTGGTACGCCCTCCCAACATATGTGATCGGAACCAATCGAATTCGGTACCAGGCTCACGGGTATATGGTTCCCCTTCAATTTCCCAACCGCCATAGGCAGCATCAAATTCCCCAAATGCCCGAGTAGTATTCGCTCCCCTTCTTGGAGATTCATAATTCCATTTTAACTGATTCATGGTTTTCGGATCTGCCGGGTCAAAAAATGGTCCAGCCTCGACCACTGCAACATTGAGTCCGGCATCGGCCAATTGCTTTGTGGCCATACCGCCACCCGCACCCGAACCAACGATTATTACATCATAAATTTCTGAGGATTCTTTTATCTGCATTTTGGAATGAATTAATTATGAACTTCAATATAATTTTAAAAACGAAATCAAATTAGAATTTTTTATCCAAACAACCTGAAAATTCATGTATTTTGATATAAAACCATCAATAATTGATAATATGTCATTATTAGGGCCACATCCTTGAAAGGGACAATAGAAAATACAGCTCCAAACCTTTGATTGAAACCTTAGGAACAAACAAAAGGCCTCCAAGCGGAGGCCTTTAAGGTCTATATCTACAAATGGAATCTTAATTATTTTAAACCTTCCAAATACCTTAAACTCTTTGGAACTTGTTCCACGACCCTGGAACATTCGTCCTCAATGAACATATACTTTATGCCCATTTTTTTGGCTTCGGCCACAACTCCGGCTATATCCACTTCTCCAGTGCCCAAAACCACATTTGTTTCCACATCTGCGTGGCCGGTATTATCTTTCTTGGTCCCTTTTTCCATATCCTTTAAATGCAATAAAATGAATTTGGAAGGGTACTTTCTAAGCAATTTAAGGGGATCCTCACCTCCGTGATGCACCCAATAAACATCCATTTCAAAATCGAAATACTTGGCATTCTCCGCCATATAATCAAATAAGGTCCCATCCTTATAGGGCCTGAATTCAAATCCATGGGCGTGATATGCCAATTTTAATCCATTATCCTTTAAAATCTTTCCGGCTCTATTGAATACCTCAACAGCCTTTTTGGTATCCACGATATCAAAATTGTTGCCATCGTGGGGGATCCACGCACACATCACATAGGTAGCACCGTAACTTTTGGCTTTTTTTACAACCTGCTCCGGCGCATTTGCTAAATCGTTGTATCCGGCACCTATACTAACGACTTTTAAATTATTTTTGGCAAGCAGCCCCTTAAACTCCTCCTCGGGCATTCCGTAGCTATCCCCTCCTTCCAGAACGGTAATACCCCAGTCATTTATCAATTTCAAGGTACTTGGAATATCTTCCTTAAACTGATTTCTTAGGCTGTACAATTGCAACCCCACCTCTTGGGCAGATACATTCGTAGTTCCGAAAAAAATCATGGTTATTAAAAATAACCCTAGGAGCTGTAATTTTTTCATATTTTATATAATTACCTATATTCCAAAAACAACCTACTAAGTTCTAGGTAAGCAAATTACCTTCGTCATCCCATTCTGCCATTTCGTTACGCTTACTTTGGTCCACACATTTGGCAAGCCACTCGGGATCATAGGATTTCCCATGCTTGGCCAAAACGTCTTCCGGTACTCCGTCCCAAACATTAGGGGAATTACCTTTATACCCCAAATCCTCAATACCTTCCTTGGAAGTATAGTATCCCGTAACGGTTAAATTGCGAATCAGGGAAAAGAATTGTTGCTCGTATGTTGGATTTTCTTTGTCCGGAAAGGCAATGGCATCCAAAATCTCTTTCTGCTGTGCCTCGGTGGCCGTTTTAAATTCCACTCCGTAGTCTTTATTGCTTTTGTGGTCCAACCACATTAAGCCACCTTGCAAGGGCGTTTGATAAGCAGGGATATCCTTGGCCATGAATTCAATAAAATCGGGCACCCCGGCATCGGTAGCACTGCCATAGGTACCGTTAGCTGGCAAAATCAAGGCACATAAAACACCCAAAGTTGCCATTTCATGTTCATTAAAAAACTGTTCCGCATGGAGTTTTTTCAACAACTCCTTTTCCTCTGGGGTCCTCCCAAAATGTTTTTCTTCCTGTACCAGGGCTTCTGCAGCTCCAGCTTCCCCTTCTGTTCCGGGCTTACATCCATTTATTGCCAATCCACCTGCTACACCTCCAAGAATAATGGATTTTATACTTTTTCTTCTATCCATAATACTAGATATTTTGTTTTTTCAATTGCTCAACTATATAATCTGATGTTCTCCAGGCAAGGGCCAAGATGGTCCATGTAGGGTTCTTGTCCGCTTGGGAAACAAAGGGGCCTGCATCAACAATAAAAACATTGTCCACATCGTGCATTTGCTCCCATTTATTAACGACAGAAGTTCTAGGATTATCTCCCATCCTTGTGGTACCTACCTCGTGGATTATTTCTCCTGGATTAAGCAAACCATAATCCCTATCCTTTCCTGCCGGTTTGCCTATAACCTGTCCGCCCATGTTGTGGATTATTTCCGAAAAGGTTTCCTGCATGTGCTTGGCTTGCAGACGTTCGTGATCTGACCACTGGTAATTAAAGCGCAATACTGGAATACCAAATTCATCCACTTTTCCTGGGTCTATTTCACAATAGTTGCTTTCCATGGCAATAGATTCGCCACGACCTGCAAAACCGATCATTGCTCCGTAATATTTCTTTACATCCTCCCTAAGGACATTGCCATAGCCACCAACTTTTTCACCAAAGAACTCGTTCATTGCATTGGGGTTAAATCCGAAACCGTAGCTTGGCATCCCCATTCCACCCCATATTTCTATGTGATAACCTCTGGCGAAATCGAGCTTCTTATTGTCTAACCACCAAGGGGTATAAACATGCATCCCTCCTACACCATCTTCGTTGTATGTCTTTCTATTCATCAATTCAGGGACAAATCCGGTCATTCCTCCCCCTGTGGAGTCATGCAGGTATTTCCCTACCACACCGCTACTATTTCCAAGTCCGGCCGGATGCTGCTTACTTTTGGAATTCAACAGGATTCTTGCGGTACTACAGGCCGATGCGGCAAGCACAACAATTTTTCCCTTTAATCCATATTCCTTTCTATCTTCCTTGTTGATATAAAGCACTCCTGTGGCCTTGCCTTCGTCATTGGTAGTCACCTCCCGCACCATGGCGTTCACAAAAAGGTCTATTTGGCCTCCATTTTTTTGCGCAGGGAAGATTAAACAGCTCCCTGCCGAAAAATCGGCATATATCTGACAAGATCTACCACATTGTCCGCAATAAAAGCATACCCCACGATCGTTGTTTATCTTTTTTGTAACCATGGACATCCTTGAAGGGATGACGGGAATATTGGATTTCCTTGCACCATCTATATAGTACAGTTCATGTAATCTCGGTTTTGGCGCAGGAAGAAAAAATCCATCAGGTTCGTTTTCCAAGCCTTCTTTTGACCCAAAAACACCAATTAACTTGTCTACCTTGTCATAATAAGGTTTCACATCCTCATAGCCTATAGGCCAGTTTTCCCCAAGACCATCAATATCCTTGTGTTTAAAATCGCGCTGACTGAAACGCAGGGAAATACGTCCCCAGTGATTTGTTCTACCCCCCAACATCCTTGACCTAAACCATGAAAATTTAGATCCATTTTTTTGGGTATAGGGTTCCCCTTCAATTTCCCAACCACCATAGGCAGCATCAAATTCCCCAAATGCCCTTGTGGTACTTGCACCTCTACGAGGTGATTCATATGGCCATTTCAACTGAGTAATTTGTTCCGGATTCTTAGGGTCAAAAAATGGACCCGCTTCTACTACGGCCACTTTTAAACCTGCCTCGGACAATACTTTTGTGGCCATACCACCACCGGCACCGGACCCAACTATGATGACATCATAAATAGTTGATGATTCTTTTATCTGCATACTATAGAGAATTAATTTTGAAGCTCAATATAAGTTTAAAACGATATTAAATTAAAATTTTTTATCCGAACAACCCGAAAATTCATGTAATTTGACACAAAACCATGGATAATTGATAAAATATTATAGACAAGGACAGTTAACAAAAATATGAATTCAGGATTAATTTCCAGAACAGTGATATTGCGTCTACCCCTTATATAATGGAAATCCTATCCTTAAAAATTCTTCAATTGCTCCAAAGCTTCCTTAGCGGTAGCTACCGGGAGCTTACAGGTATGATCCTGACAAACATAAATATAAGTCCCATCATCCGCATAACGCCCTTTGAACAAGGGCATATTACTATCCTTACTACTGCCCACAATTAAGGTATTGGGCAAATTTTGTTGTTGTAATTCAACTAACAACTGTTTGGCATCCGTGCCTACAACAGCAATTTCATAAAAGGGATACGCAGTTTTTAACAGGAGGAAATTCCATTTGGAATAATTATAGGCATTTTCCTCCAATACGGAAATCATGGAGGAAAGCATAGACCGTGCCTTTAGCGTAGCTTCCTTATCATAATCTATATGTCCCAAAAGAAACAGATTTTCTGCCATGACCGCATTGGGTGAAGGCAATACCCCATCATCGGTTTTAATTATTTGGGCAATTAATTCGTCATCAGAGTTAAAACTGTACATCCCAGAATTTTCATCCGCAAATTTGTCCTTGGCTATTTGATTCATTTTTTTGGCAAAGTCCAAATAGGAAACGGACATTGTTGTACTGTACAATTTTAAGGAAGCATTGGCCAAAAAGGAATAATCTTCCAAAAATCCATCGCTTTTTTTACTCCCTTTTTTGTAGGTATGGATCAACTGATCTTTGTCCAAACTATTTTTTTCAATAAATCGGAATATCTCCTCGGCTTTTTTCAAATAGGCCGTATCCTGAAAAACATTGTAGGCATCCACAAATCCATTGATTAACAGGGCGTTCCAGGAGGTAATGATCTTGTCATCTGTATTGGGCCTAATTCTTTTGTTCCTTGCCGTCAAAATTTTCTTTTGCCAGCGTTCCTGATATTCTGCCCACTCCTCCAAAGAGATTCCGTTCTCCTTAATAAAATCCTCGTCACCGGTGGTCCTAAAAAGAACATAGGAATCATTTTCCCAAATGTTGGAGCGTTTAATGTTATAGTATTTAGCAAAAGTTTCAAAATCGGATCCCAAAACCGACTTTAACTCCTCTTCTTTCCAAACGTAAAATTTACCTTCCTCGCCTTCACTGTCTGCATCAATGGCTGCATAATAGCCCCCCTCTGGATTTTTCATCTCCCTATCCAAAAAAGCAATAGTCTCCTCTACAACCTTCTTATACATAGGTTCCTTAAACACCTTATAGGCTTTGGAATAAAGGCTCAATAATTGAGCATTGTCATATAGCATTTTTTCAAAATGTGGCACCTTCCATTGCGCATCGGTACTATACCTATAGAACCCGCCCGCTATATGATCATAAACACCTCCCCAAGCAATTCTATCCAAGGTGGTTTTAACAAAATCCTTGGCATCATTATCCTCTGTTAAAATGGCATAATCCAACAAGAAATCCAGATTTACAGGAATCATAAATTTCTGCGACCCTTTATTTCCGCCCCATTTTAGGTCCCAGCTATCCTTCCATTTATCAACGCTATTTTTTAGGACCTCAGGAGTCAGCATCCCCAAGTCGGATACCGGCTGAATTATATTTACTTCCTGAATGCCTTTAGCTACCATATCGGCATATTCATTGGCCTTTTTGGGATCCTCCTTATATAGTTTGCTTACTTCTGACAAAACTTGGCTCCACTGTTCCTTGGTATGGTAAGTACCCCCATAAATGGGCTTGCCATTGGGCAGGGTAATTACGTTCAGAGGCCAACCTCCGTTCCCTTTAATAAGCTGCAAAGCAGTCATATATACGTGGTCTACATCGGGTCTCTCCTCCCTATCTACTTTAATATTTATAAAGTTTTCATTCATCAATTTGGCCACTTCCTCATCTTCAAAGGTCTCCTCTTCCATAACGTGGCACCAATGACAGGAAGAATAACCAACACTTACCAATACCAGTTTGTCCTCTTTTTTGGCATCTTCCAAAGCACTTGGACTCCAAGGCCTCCAATTTACCGGATTATGGGCATGCTGCAATAAATAGGGGCTGGTCTCATTTATAAGATCATTGGTATACTTATGGTCGCTTTTCTGACCTTTTATATCGGAGCAAGAAAATAGGATAATTGCCATCAATAAAAATAGATTATAAAAAGAAAGCCTAAGGCACATATTTCGGGTCATACAGTGCAAATATTGTTCAGTCTTGAAAAATACAACAATTGAATTCAATTATCCTAGATTTAATCAAAGTTCTACGCCCATTAAACTGTTAATTTTCAACCGGGACCTGCTTTTTCTGCGCCAAAAACCAATCGTATAGTTCATTGTTTTCATAGGCCCTGTCCCAAGCATTATGACCTACTCCCTTGTAAACGGTAAAATCCACATTGTATCCCATTTCCTTTAATTTGGCCACCATTTCAATGGATTCCGATATGGGTATCGACTTATCCTGGTCACCATGAAAGACCTTGATGGGTAAATTTTTATTTATCCAGGAGGCATAGGGCACAGGAGTCATTCCGCAAACCACGGCCAAAGCGGCAAATTTATCCGGATATTGCACGGCCATTTCCCAGGCCGCACCCCCACCCCTACTAAGACCGGTTAGGTATATTCTATTTTCGTCCACTTTATTAGTGGCAACGATACTATCCAAGAGTCGGTTAACAGCCCTGGTGTTCCACCACATTTTTTCTTCTGGATTCTGTGGTGCCAAGATGAGAAAAGGAAATTTCTTGCCTCCGGAAATAAGTTTTGGAGGGCCATTTCGCTTCACGGATTTTAAATTGCCCCCGGATTCTCCCCCGCCATGTAAAAATAGTAACAGGGGGAACTTCTCCTCCGGATTTACCTCATAATTACCCGGGTAATATAGATAATACCTAAGGGTTTCCGAGGTTACAACCTCCATTTCGGAATTGATCAGTTCAGGCGAGGACTGGGAGGCGCAGCCTTCAAAGATAAATAGGCAACAAAATATTAATACTATAGTTTTCATTCGTTATTTTAAATTGTTTGATGTAGGACTCCCCTTGTTTGTTTAAGGCAATATCCAGAAAATATTATTGTTATCAATCAGCATTCCAAATTGGTTGAAAATCCGCAAATTGATGCATTTTTCTTTAACTTACCTCCTGATTATACTTTTATTTAACATTCAGGATTATTCCCAAAACAAAAAACAGGATAATAGTTATAATTGTCTAAATGTATTTTCTTTTCGGGTTTTCGTTTTACTTTGGTACATTTATCCAGCAAACAAAAAATTTAGTATGAAGAAAGTCATCACTTTCGGGGAGATTCTCCTAAGGCTGTCGACCGAAAGACACCTTCGGTTTTCACAAGCCACCAATTTTAACGCTACCTATGGAGGTGGAGAGTTTAATGTAGCGGTATCCTTGGCCAATTATGGTTTTAATGCCGAATTCGTTACGCGTTTGCCAAAAAATGACATAGGGGAATGCGCCCTTCAGGAAATTAGAAAACATAACGTGGCCACCACCAACATACAGTTTGGGGGAGACCGTCTCGGAATTTATTTTTTGGAAACAGGTGCCGGAACTAGGGGGAGCAAGGTAGTCTATGATAGGGCCAATAGCGCCATTGCGGAAATAGAGCCGAATAGCATAGATTGGAAAGCAGTATTTAAGGATGCCGATTGGTTTCATTGGAGTGGGGTTACCCCCGCAATTTCCAGTAAGGCTGCAGCCGTATGTTTGGAGGCCGTCAAAGCTGCCCATAAAATGGGGATTACCATTTCATCGGATTTGAATTATCGTTCCAAATTATGGAAATACGGAAAAGAGCCAAAAGATATAATGCCTGAACTTTTAAAGTACAGCAATGTTATTTTAGGGGATTTGGACACGGCCTTTTTTATGACAGGGCAAGAACCACAGGACCCGGACTATCAGGATATGGACTCCTTACCTGAACTGTACGACCTACTTTACAAAGGCTCTCCAGACCTTAGTTATGTAGCTACAACTTTGCGTTATTCCGTAAATGCCTCCCATCAAAAAATAGGCGGTATTTTATATGACGGAAAAAAAATACACTATGCAAAAATCAGGGAGGTAACCCCTGTTGTTGACCGGGTAGGAAGTGGCGATGCCTTTATGGGAGGCTTGATATATGGACTCTTACAGGATAAAATAGATAATCAAAAAACAATAGATTTTGCTGCGGCCGCATGCTGTATCAAGCATACGATTACGGGAGATTTCAACTTGGCCACACTTGAAGAAATTGAGCAATTGGCAGGAGGAAATTCCTCTGGAAAAGTAAGCAGGTAAAACATATAAACTTATGTCACAGTTTTCAAGAATTGAAGTAGCTGCATTAATGAAAGAAACGGGTCTTGTACCCTTATTCTATCATCCAGATGTGGACTTAGGAAAAAAAATATTAAAAGCCTGCTATAATGGTGGTGCCCGATTAATAGAATTCACGGCACGCGGGGATTTCGCCCATGAAGTTTTTGCCGAACTAAATAAATTCGTCATTAAGGAATTGCCGGAAATGGCCGTAGGTGTAGGATCGGTAACCGATGCGGCAGCGGCATCCCTTTATATGCAAATGGGAGCCAATTTCATTGTAACCCCTTCCCTGCGCGAGGATATTGCCATTGTCTGTAACAGAAGAAAAGTATTATGGAGTCCGGGATGTGGTTCCCTTACGGAAATTAACAAAGCAGAAGAAATGGGCTGCGAAATTATAAAATTATTCCCTGGTGCCAATTTTGGACCAGACTTCGTAAAAGCTATTAAAGGCCCACAACCATGGACCAGTGTTATGCCAACGGGCGGTGTAACCTTGGAAGAATCCAATTTAAAAGGATGGTTCAATGCAGGGGTTACCTGTGTAGGTATGGGCTCCAACCTAATCAGTAAATCGGTAGTGGAAAACAAGGATTACAGTGGTTTGGAAAAATCGGTAAGGGAAACATTGGCCCTGATTAAAAGAATACGGAGCTAATAACCACTTTTATGATTTGCCTATCTTTGGCGCATTAAAAAAGTAAAACCTCCGATTGTTGAAAATCAGAGGTTTTTTTTGTAGTTCCAAATATCTTTTTCCCAGAAAAGGAAGGTTGGTTTATTTTATAGGGATCTTCTTATTCCCAATTCCAGCCCCCTTAACTCTGCAAGACCCCTAAGCCTTCCTATGGCAGAATATCCAGGGTTTGTTTTCTTCTTAAGGTCATCCAACATTTTATGACCGTGATCTGGCCGCATCGGCATCCTCAAATCCTTTCTTCCTGCAGCACTTCTCTTCTGTTGCTCTTCCACCAAAGCTCTTAGCACCCCGAACATGTCTACATCCCCGGCCAAATGATCGGCCTCATGAAAATTACCCTTTTCATCTCGCTGCGTACTTCTCAAGTGCATAAAATGAATGCGATGCCCCAAGCGCTTTACCATGCCTACCAAATCATTATCGGCCCTAACCCCAAATGACCCGGTACAAAAAGTGAGTCCGTTGTTGGGACTATCCACTGCATTATAAAGATCCAGTATGTCCTGCTCCGTACTTACTACCCTTGGCAATCCTAAAATTGGATATGGAGGGTCATCTGGATGTATGCACATACGCACCCCTGCTTTTTCGGCTATAGGAATTATACTTCGCAAAAAGGAGAACAGATGTTGCTTAAGTTCCTTGGCACCAATTTGGTCATAGGTTGCCAAAATCTGATTAAACTCCTTTAAACTATAGCCCTCTTCCGCCCCAGGCAGTCCAGCTATAATATTCTTGACCAATTTCTTTTGATCCTTCTCCGAAGTTTTTTCCAAATATTCCTTGGCCGCTTTCTGCTCTTCCACAGTATACGCTTTTTCAGCCCCAGGACGTTTTAATAAAAAGAGTTCAAAGGCCGCAAAGGCATCCTTTTCAAATCTCAAAGCGGTAGACCCGTCTTCCAATTCATAATCCAAGTTGGTACGCGTCCAATCCAATACCGGCATAAAGTTATAACAGATGGTATCAATCCCACAGGATCCTAAATTGGTGATGGTGGTCTTATAGTTTTCCACATACTTTTGGAAATCGCCTTGTTGTGTCTTAATACTTTCATGAATGGGAACACTTTCTACCACAGACCAGGTAAGGCCCACCGCCTCAATCTCCGCCTTTCTCTTTTTAATTTCCTCTACAGGCCAAACCTCCCCATTGGAAATATGATGTAGGGCAGTAACCACACCAGTAGCTCCGGACTGTTTAATATCCATCAAAGAAACAGGATCTTTGGGTCCGTACCATCTCCAAGTATTTTCTAAAGTCAAACTCATTAATATTATTTTTAAAAATAAAACATTACTTTATTGGCGGCATTGCGACAATCTTTTTTTAAACACAGGTCTTTTAAGTAAATAATTTACCAAGATATTAATTTTAAAAGTATTGCACTGACCATTTTGTGAAAGATTAAAAAGTATCACAAAATATGTTTTATTCTTAAACTTGATTAAAATTCCTTATCTTTTTTAGCCATTTAAATACTTTGTACTACTTTTATCGATTCAACCAAAAATGAACAAAAAATCTAGCTCTCCATGATTATAAGTAAAATCGACAAGGTTACCAGTTTTGAAAAACGGTTTGAAAAAATCAACACGGTAATCTTCGAGTCTTCCGAGGTTGCGTCCAAGGCAGCTGCTGCTGAAATTGCGACATTAATTAAGAAAAAACAAAAGGCCAATGAGATGTGTGTCCTTGGGCTTGCTACAGGTTCCACTCCAAAAAGGCTGTATGCAGAACTCGTACGTTTGCACAAGGAAGAAAACCTTAGCTTCAAAAATGTTATAGCCTTCAACCTGGACGAATATTATCCTATGGAACCGGACGCCATACAAAGTTATGTGCGTTTTATGAAAGAATTGCTCTTTAACCATGTGGACATTGAACCAGGAAATTATCATATTCCCGATGGTACGTTGGAGAAAAAGGATATTGCGGATTATTGTAAGGAGTATGAAGCCAAAATAGATGCTTTGGGCGGCATCGATTTACAGATCTTGGGTATAGGTGGTAACGGTCATATCGGTTTTAACGAATCCGGATCCCTACCCAATTCCAAAACCAGGCTGGTTACTCTGGACCACATTACAAGAGTGGCAGCCAGTAAAGATTTTCAAGGATTGTACAATACCCCTAAAACAGCTATTACACTTGGTATAAAGCAAATAATGCAGGCCAAGCAAGTTATCCTTATGGCTTGGGGGGAAGGAAAATCCTCAATCATTAAAGCTTCAGTAGAGGGACCTATTACAGAACAGGTACCGGCATCCTACTTACAGGAACATCCAAACAGTGTTTTTATCCTTGACAATGGATCTTCTTCAAAACTTACCAGGGTAAGCACCCCATGGATCGTTGAGAAAGTGGAATGGAATGAGAAAATGATCAAGAAAGCCGTAGTTGGACTGGCGTTAAGATTGGAGAAACCAGTCTTAATGTTGACCGAGGCCGACTATATTGAAAACGGTATGAGCGATTTGTTGACCGAAGTTGGGGATGCCTACGATATCAACATTAGAATTTTTAATAAACTACAGCATACCATCACCGGTTGGCCTGGAGGTAAGCCAAATGCCGATGACAGCAATAGACCGGAAAGAGCAAATCCGGCCAAAAAACGCGTACTTATTTTTAGTCCGCACCCAGATGATGATATCATTAGTATGGGAGGTACGTTCATGCGTCTACAAAATCAAGGCCATGAAGTGCATGTAGCTTATCAGACTTCCGGAAATATAGCAGTAGCCGATGACGAAGCCCTGCGATTCTCGGACTTCGTGATCGATTACAACCGCTCATTTGGTCTGGACAACAGAAAATCAATTGAGATATACAAAAAGGCAACGGAGTTCATCAAGAACAAAAAGACCAGTGAAATAGACATTGAAGAAGTAAGAAACATAAAGGGTCTTATCCGTAGAAGTGAGGCTAGGGCAACTAGTTATTACGTTGGACTTACGGACGAACAGATTCATTTTAACGATCTGCCCTTCTACGAAACCGGTACCATTGAGAAGAATCCTCCGGGAGAGGAAGATATCAAAATTACCATGGATTTGATAGAAAAAATTAAACCTCACCAAATCTATGCCGCCGGCGATTTGGCAGATCCACATGGTACCCACAAGGTGTGTTTGGACATTATTTTTGAAGCCCTAAAACGCCTTAAGACTAAATCCTACATGAAGGATTGTTGGTTGTGGTTGTACCGTGGAGCATGGCAAGAATGGGATATAGAGGACATTGAAATGGCCGTGCCTATGAGTCCAAGCCAGGTTTTGGCTAAGCGCTATGGAATTTTCAAACACCAGTCCCAAAAAGACGGAGTGGTATTCCAAGGATCGGATTCACGGGAGTTTTGGCAACGTGCAGAAGACAGGAACAAAGAAACTGCTACCAAATATGATGAATTGGGATTGGCACATTACGCGGCCATGGAAGCATTTGTTCGTTACCATTTTTAAACACCAAGAGTTTACAATACAAAAAGGCTGCCCAATGGGCAGCCTTTTTTATATCCTATAAGCTAGTACTATTTAAAATTCCAATTCAAAGTATAGACTACTTGCTTCGTTCTCGTCGGTAATATCCTCACCTTTTAATACTTCTCCTGTACTGTTCAACAATTTTAGATTAAGTTTCCAATATCCTGTCATGGTCAAGGACAGTTTTCCGTTATACGCTTTGGTAACAGCGTCATAGGTTAAATCTTCATTGTTGGGGGAACTGTGGTTACCCATACTAGGCATGCGTGGATCAAGTGCTATAGTATAGTTTTCCACGATGGGAAAGCTCATCATACTTTCCATTTTAAACAACATGGCCTTTATATCGTTAACGGCAACCTCCGGATCTGTTGGTTCTACCATTGCCAAAACGTACCTTACATCATCACTTCCCATAAATGAAGTAACCGTTTGTTTTCCATCGCTTGGTGCTGTAACGTCTATGGTCTCCGTCACCGAAAATTCCTGTCCCTCTACCTCATAGGTAAACGTTATGTCCCAAAATTCATCGGTATTTCCAGGCATCTGGAATACGATATATCCCGTAGCCACCGTGTCGTAATCATCTGAAATGCTTAGTTCGGATATTGGACAGGAATGATTCATACTCATCATATGCATTACGGGCAGCCATGTAATTTCAGGATTCGTATAATACGTATCATCTGCATTATTTTTTATACGCACAAAAAGTTCGTTGTATCCGGTGTTAAAACCCGTTTTCCCCTCGGAATACAGTTCCAAACTATGGCCATTGGCCTCAATATTTGCTACCAAGTTAAATTCTGCCAAAGGATTTACATCATTTTTTGGTGAATCGTCCCCATCGGATGAGCATGATATCATCCCCATAGCAGCTATAATTGTTACTAGACCTAGTTTTATTGTTTTCATATGATTATTGTTATTAATTAATTGAATAAGAAAGTGTTAAAAAAAAGTTTCGTCCCATTCTTGGGATATTTTTCCAATCGGTATAGGTGGAGTAGTTTTCGTCAAAAATATTCTCTACCCCGAACTTCGCGTACATGGAATCGTTGTTAAACTTAAAAGTCTTGCCAAAGGTCAAGGAACAAACCGTATAGGCCTGTGTTTGATCTTCCCCGAATTCGGGGTTGTAGTTCACTTGTTTCCCAGCTCCGGTTATCCTTAAAGCAGCTGAAAATGACCTATTATCAAACTGAAGACCGGATCGGTAAGAAAATGGACTTATAAAAGGTATGTTGTCACCATTATTGTCCGTACCACGATGATAGGAGATCAATCCGGACCATGTCAGTTCCGGTAGAATGGCGTACTCCAAATCCAAGGAAGTGTTGAACAAATTGGCGTACTCCAGGTTCTTGTAAATCTTTACTCCCTCTGCCCCTATGGTCATCACACTCAGGGAAGGATCAATTTCCCCAATGATATAATCGGCGATGTGGAAAAAATTAGCCTCGCCACTTAGTTTTAGCTTGGATTTTTCCCAGGAGATCTTGGTATTGGCCTCCATAGATTTTTCGTTGACAAGGCCTGGATCTCCAATATAGTCATGGTTATCAAAACTGTTGAACAAATAAAACCCATAGCCTTCGGTAACTGAAGGTGCCCTATCCCCGTAGGAAAGTCCAGCATTAAAATGCCATGGCATCCACATTTTGTGCCATTGCCCAGAAATACTTTTTAGGAACCTTGTTTTGGATTTCTCCATCTCCGGATAAAAAATCTTTAGACTATTCAGCCCAAACTCGTCCGCAACATTCTGGTTTTGAACGGTCATCCTGGTCGCTATTTTAAGAAAACTCCCCTTAAGATCCAGCTCATCCTCCGCATAGACCCCGCCATTGGCGGTGCGTACATCGGGCCAGGTGAGCATAAACATGGGCAACTCATTTGGGTCATTGGGGTACATTGTCATTTCTGCCAAGGACTTATTGTAATACCCGTCTACCTTAAATAAAAATTGATGTTTTTTGGCCTGCAGTGCTGCTTGGGAATAAAAGCCATAGGTATCGCTCCAACCCGGCATATCCATATGGATAGGTACGTCTGGCCTCTTGGTATCATCCATGACATGGGTTACCTTATTAAAATATAGCTTGGATTTCCAATTGCTTAAACTGCCCCACAAAGCATCCTGCTCAAAACCCACAGATGCAATGATGGCCCTTGCCAAGGAAACATCCATAGTCAATGCAGGATAACCTACATCCCTAGCTTCATCGTAAATAAGACTTGCTGTCAGTGCCTGATCTTCGGCAATTTTATAGCCCCCATTGGCGGAGAAATTATATTTCTCAAATTGGGAGAACTCCACTTCTTCATCGCCCCCAGCAAAATAATTTTCTGCCTTGCGATAAATGATATCCGTATCCACGTAGAAATTGGAATTGGAATAATTAAGTTCGGCCCCAACAACACTCATTTGGTTGTTGCTCTCAAAACCCGTCTCCACTCCACCGTATAGTCCCGTTTCCTTAAAATTACCCCTGTCGAGCTCCAAATTAATGGTCCCACCAATGGTGTTTCCGTGTTCGGTGCCCTGCTGGCCGGAAGCTATATGCGCCTGTGATAAATTGGACACATCCACATAGGAAGTCACGGGGTCCATCTTATCCGTACATGCACCAAAAATTCTCATTCCATCAATAGTTACCGAAAGACGTTCCGAAAACATATTGTTCAGAGTCGGTTCCCATGCATAAGCTCCACGTTTCACCATATCAACCTTTTTAGAGGATTCCAAATACTCGTCCAAGGTAGAGAGAGGTTTGGGCTGGCGGTGGTAATCCAAAGTCTTTCTGGCCGAAATAAGTATAACTTCGTCCAAATTGATGGTTATGATCGAATCCTTTGGCAAAACCAATTCCTGTGCACCAATGTTAATGGGAAAAATAAATATCCCCAACAACAACACCCAAATGTATATAGGTCTGCTTGTTTCCATAAGTATTGTACACACCTTATGGACACATTTAATAATGTTCATTTGATTTATTTAGATAATACAATTCCTTTAAGACGTCATGGCTTAGCAAAAAGGACTTAGCTGTCCATTGACGATAATTGAATTATCCCAGCTCTGGTGGCTGTGCAATATCTGTAGTATAAAGACCGGGAATCAAAGTTTGGATTCCCTTATAATTATTTTGAACGGTAACACCCCATTCATTGGCCGACCCAAGAACGAATAATGGGTCGAATGAAGAAATGTACTGGATTTCCAAATTGAACCGTTTGCCCTCAAACGGGTTTTTATCGCTTCCTTCCGATTCTTTGGCCAATTGTTTGGCCAAATAACATTTACCATCGCAATGTAAGGAAGGGGTAGCCCTGTTTTCGCAAAGATTCTCCACAATATAATCGTAATTTACAGCATACTCAGCTAAAGGCCAAAGTGGCTTTATCAGCATGATTATCGCTACAAATAGGATTAAATGTTTCATTATTGATTTTCAAATTGATGCAATCCCTCATGACAAAAGACTGCAATATTTTAAATACTGCACAAATATAATGCATATTTAAAACATAAAAAGATGACAATTGTCAGGTAATGAACTAATTTGTTTTTATTCAATTTAAATAAGGAATTAAGTAACCACTGTTACCTAATTTAATTTTTTGTTATTTAATTTTAAGCCAAAATAAACCTTAAGTTTTTTTTCATGGAGGATATGCTCTTTTATGATAGAATGCAATTTGCCTTTACTATCACCTTCCACTATTTGTTTCCACAACTTACCATGGGCCTCTCCCTGATCATCGTTTATTTTAAATGGAAATTCCTCAGAACCCGAATTGATCATTATAATGAGGCAGCCAAATTCTGGATGCGGATCTTTGCCCTTAATTTTGCCATGGGGGTGGTTACCGGAATACCCATGGAATTTCAATTTGGGACCAATTGGGCCAAATTTTCCGAATTGACGGGGGGAATCATTGGGCAGACCTTGGCCATGGAAGGGATGTTCTCCTTTTTTCTTGAATCCTCATTTTTGGGACTGTTTTTGTTCGGCGAGAAATTATTGGGACACAAATTGCACTTTGTAACAGGTTTCCTGGTCTTTTTAGGTTCCTGGGCCAGTGGTTTTTTAATCATTGCCACCCATTCCTGGATGCAGCATCCTGTAGGATATGAAATATTGAGCAATGGCAAATTTGTATTGAACAATTTTGGCGCCTTGTTCTCAAACCCTTGGCTCTTGCCCTCCTATTTGCACAATCAGTTGGCCAGTTTGGTAACCGCATCCTTTGTAATGGCCTCCATTGGGGCATTTTATATTTTGAACGACAAGCACAGTAGTTTCGGTAAGCTATTTGTTAAGACAGGGGTAATATTTGGGCTTATATCCTCTGTATTGGTAGCCTTTCCAACTGGTGATTGGGCAGCAAAAAATGTGGTGGAACATCAGCCTGTTACTTTTGCGGCCATGGAAGGATTATTTGAAACCCAGGATGGCGGATCGGAAATTGTGTTGATTGGGCAGCCTAACGTGGTCGATAAGAAATTGGACAACAAAATTGCAGTTCCCAATATACTGAGCTTTTTAACCTATCAAAAATGGGATGCACAGGTAAAAGGATTGAACGAATTTGAACCGGAAAACTACCCCACCAATATACCTGGATTATATTATGCCTATCACATTATGGTAGGTCTGGGCACCCTATTTATAGGAATAATGGCGTTGGGAGCCTTTCAACTATGGCGTAAAAAATTATACAGTACCAAATGGATTTTGTGGTCCCTGCTGTTCTTCCTCCCCTTTCCCTATATTGCCAATACCACTGGTTGGTATACTGCAGAATTGGGGAGACAGCCCTGGTTGGTATATAACCTATTGCGCACTTCTGAAGGAATTTCCCCAACGGTATCCTCCGGAAATACCTTGTTCACCTTATTGGGATTTATTGGATTATATCTTCTTTTGGGAATGTTATTTTTAATACTTGTAGGTAAAATTATAAATAAAGGACCTGTAACCGCTGAAGCTTAACTATGGAATTATTCTGGTACATTGTTTTAATGAGTATGTTGGCCATCTATGTAGTTTTGGATGGTTATGATTTTGGAGCGGGAATAGTACATTTATTTTTCGCAAAAAAAGAAAAGGACAAAAAGGCCATTACCAATGCCATTGGCCCTTTCTGGGATGCCAACGAAGTTTGGCTCATCGCCTCGGGAGGTGTTCTTTTCTTTGCTTTCCCTACCTTATATGCCTCTTCATTTAGCGGATTTTACCTGCCCTTGATCATGATTCTATGGCTGCTTATCTTTAGGGCGATAGGCCTGGAACTAAGAGGTCAGATCCATAACAGATTATGGGAGGCAGTCTGGGACAAAGCCTTTGGAATAGCTAGTTTCCTTTTGGCCCTTTTCTTTGGTATAGCCCTGGGCAATGTTGTTAGGGGGGTAAATTTGGGTATGGTAGAAAACGGTGTCTCTGCCCACGAGGCCCACTATTTTTTTCTTCCTTTGTGGAATCCCACTTTTAGTCCAACTGCAGAACATCTTGGAATTATTGATTGGTTTACTATTTTGCTGGGGCTGGTCGGGGTGGTCACCCTTACCATTCATGGCGCCAATTGGATCATCTACAAGACCAATTCTGACCTCAACAATACCTTACGAACGGTTATTTTTAGACTCAATTTCGTCTTAATGGCTCTGGTAGTCCTCTCCCTTGTTGTTTGGCATGTTATAGCCCCAAAGCCCTTTCATAATTTTATTGAAACGCCATGGTTGTGGATTTTTCCAATATTGACCCTCATTGGCCTTTTCGGGCTATTTCTGATAAGGACCTTTAAAAAGGATGGGACAGGCTTTATATTCTCCTCCCTATTTATCCTTGGGGGTTTTGCCTCCACCGCAGC
Source organism: Arenibacter palladensis (assembly GCF_900129275.1). Taxonomy (GTDB): domain Bacteria; phylum Bacteroidota; class Bacteroidia; order Flavobacteriales; family Flavobacteriaceae; genus Arenibacter; species Arenibacter palladensis. Next base: position 245,826 of record NZ_FQUX01000006.1, read on the forward strand.
GTCTATTTTTCCAAAGCTCCTACCGTCTACAAATGCAGTAAATCCGTCTTTGACCGTTTACAATGTAGCGGCAGATGAATATGGCCTTTCAGTAGGCATAAATTGGTTTATAATTGCCGTTATCCTCCTAATTGCCTATATATTTATTCAATATAGGGTATTTAAAGGGAAAATGGACGATATAGGTTACGGGGAGCATTAGCAATAAAACCCTATGACCTAAATTAAAAAAGTGTCATGAATATTTATTTAGGATAAATTTGTCCGAAATAAGAATAAGCATTATATTTGTAACGATTTAATATAAAAACAATATGTTTTCAAAGGCCTGCGAGTACGGAATTAAAGCAACCATCTACATAGCTGTAAAATCTATGCGGCAAGAGCGCGTAAGCCTTAAAGAGATAGCGGAAGAGGTAGATTCACCTGTGGCATTTACCGCAAAAATATTGCAATCCTTGGCCAAAAACGGGATCATAGATTCCCACAAGGGCCCAACAGGGGGATTTCAGATCGAGGAAACTAAAATAGATACCATAAAATTACACGATATAGTACATGCCATAGACGGTGACAAAATATTCAGTGGCTGTGGTCTGGGTCTGGAACAATGTGATGCCAGGCAGCCTTGTCCCGTTCATGATAAATTTGTGGGTATCAGGGACAATCTAAAGATAATGTTACAAAATACCAGCCTGTATGAATTGGCAACAGGATTGGAAATTGGTCTAACCCACTTAAAAAGATAAAATTTTACATTAATAAAAGATAAAAAGGTCTTAAAATCTTTAACTAACGAACCATGATGTCCATTACACCATTAAATCAACAATAATCTGTCCATGTTAAACATTACCAACAAATTAGTAGAAAAATACCAGGCCCTTGGGGAAAATCCCGACACCTATCTAGAGGGCCTACTTCATGCAAAACCAATTACCTATTGGGATTATGTAGAAGTAGAAACCCTACTTTCCCTTCAAAGACCGCGAACCAATTTTAAGGATGAGTCCATTTTTATAATGTACCATCAGGTGACTGAATTATACCTAAAGATGATGCTGCATGAATTACAGCAGATAGTAAAAGAAGAATTACCTACTACCCGCTTTCTCATAGACAAAGTGGACCGACTTATACATTACACCTCCATGCTGATCAGTTCTTTTGATATCATGAAGGTTGGTATGGACTATGAGGATTACAACACCTTTAGAAAAACATTGACCCCTGCCAGCGGTTTTCAATCTGCTCAATTCAGGTTTATAGAACTGCATTGCACCTCCTTGGTAAACCTAATTAGCCATAGATTTAAAAAAGAACGTTCCAACAATCCGGATTTAAGGGAATGTTTTGACCATATTTATTGGAAAGATGCCGGAACAGATCCCAAAACTGGCAAAAAGACCTTGACACTTCAACTTTTTGAGGAAAAATATCTCTCAAGCTTGACGGAAACTGCCAAAACTGTCATGGGCAATACCTTGGAAGATAAGTTGGACCAACTGCCCTATGTCCCGGATGCACTTAGGAACAGGCTTCGCACCTTCGACAAGCTGTACAATATTGATTGGCCCATAGTCCATTTAAGCACTGCCGAACACTATTTGGACAAACAAGGCGAAAACAAACAGGCCACTGGTGGTTCGGATTGGAAAAAATACCTCCATCCAAAATATCAGCAACGCAAATTCTTTCCAAGCTTATGGACGGAAACAGAAAAACAAAACTGGGGAATTAAGCATAAAAATGAACAATATGGAAGTATTGAACAGACCACAATTGACACACCTACAGGTAGGTGAAAATCTAAAAGTATTACAAATTGAGGCCGTGGCGGATACGGGTATGCCAGAACACAGTAGCTCCCATGAAGCGGTCATTGTTGTCCAAGAAGGTAAAGCCATACTTAAAACCAAGGACACTAATTACATATTGAGGAAAGGGTCTACTATGTTGGTTCCTGCAGGATTGAAACATAGTCTTACCGTAATAAAGGATTTTAAAGCAGTTGCCATTATGGCAACGGATTCAATTATAAATTTTAACAATTAATAACTATGGAAAATTTAATGACGAAGAATATTGGCGAAATAGTAGCAGAAAACTATCGTACGGCCCAAGTATTCAAAAATCATAAAATAGATTTTTGTTGCAAGGGAAACCGGAGTATTGTAGAGGTAGCGGAAAATAGTAAGCTGGACCCCAATCTTCTCTTACAGGAAATTGAAACAGTACAGCATCAAACCAATGATGACAATATCGATTTTAAAACATGGCCTTTAGACCTCTTGGCAGACTATATAGAGAAAAAACATCATAGATACGTTGAGGCACAAATACCTATCTTAAATCAATATTTAGCAAAACTATGCCGGGTACATGGCGACCGGCATCCGGAGCTTTTTGAAATTACGGAGCATTTTAACAAATGCGCAGGTGAACTGGCCATGCACATGAAAAAAGAGGAACTCATCGTCTTCCCTGCCGTACGCAAAATGATTCAGAGCAAACAATACGGTAACCCACTGGCAGAACAACATTTTGGCACCATTCAAAACCCCATACAAATGATGATGCAGGAACATGAAAATGAAGGGGACCGATTTAGACTTATTGATGAGTTGAGCAACAACTACAATCCACCTGCCGATGCCTGCAATACCTATAGGGTCACATTTTCCCTATTACAGGAGTTTGAAGAGGATCTTCATAGGCATATACATTTGGAGAATAACATACTCTTTCCAAAAGCTATTGCGCTGGAAAAGCAATTAAGTGCTTAGAGCTTACCAGACGACCCATTTTGTAACCAATAAGGTGCGGCATAATACTTTAAATAGTCTCCCCCCGCCGTGCCTCATTGGATTACAATGCCGCCAACCTCTACTGTACAAAACAGTAATCGGTTAACCATTAAAATTGGCCCTAACCATAATAAAACAACTTGATATGAAAGTTAAACCCATAAAAAGACATAAAGCCATACAACCATTGAGTAGGGAACACCATCAAGGTTTATTGCTATCCTGGAAAATTAGGACCGGTCTTTCCAAAGGAGTATCTACAGATCGGATAAAAACCTATGCCGATTGGTTTTATAAAACCTATTTGATCCCACATTTTGAAGAGGAAGAAAAACACCTCTTCCCTATTCTGGGAAATGACAACAGTTTGGTAAAAAAGGCAATTGCACAACACCGGAGACTGGATCGCCTTTTCCATAGCACCACCGAATTAAAAAAGTCCCTAAACCACATAGAGGAGGAACTGGAGCAACATATACGTTTTGAGGAAAGGGTACTGTTCAATGAAATTCAGAAGGTGGCCAATGAACAGCAATTGCAATTTATTTTAGAACATCATAAGGAAACCAAATTTTTGGAAAACACCACAGATAGGTTTTGGGAATAACACTAAAATTTGATGATTATGAGACTTTACAATCAACTGCTAAACGAATTTAAAAGGGAACAGACAGGGTATTCCACCATTGCCATTATTGGGCAAAGTTGTATTGGATCCGTGGCCGCCATGGTAGTCCTAATGAACCATATGCCCGAGGCAATCAAATTGTCCTTGCTTTTCCTGGTAACTATTTTATGCATGGCCTATAACGCTGCGGTTTTGGCTAGATTAAGCACTAAAACTACCTTTAACCTATTAGTTTTGAGTGTCATTTTCAGTATCTTGACCATTGTAGGGATTCTTATTTAAAAATAAATGAAGCCGGAACCCTACACTTTTACTTATATAGACGAATTTGGCCACACCAATTCCGCCGCTTGTAGGCAAAACGAATACCATAGCCTCATGGAACTTCTTTTTGACAAATATTTGCAGGAATGGGGTGACTGTAAGGGAAGGGCATGGTGCGGAACTTGTCATATACAAATTCTTGAAGGATCTTTAAGTTCGAAAATGCAACAAGAAGAAAAACAGACCTTGTCCCATCTTGATGATGCCTGCGCTCAAAGTAGATTGGCATGCCAAATTCCCGTCAATGCGGAGCTACATAATTTAGTTTTTAAAGTTATAACGGAAAATGATTACGGATAAAATATTCCACAAACATGAAAACACAATAAATTATGAAATGCCTGTGTGGGTTTGAACGATTGCCAATACCTATTCCACATAACCAATTATTGTAAAATACAAATGCAACGAATTACCTTTACGGTATTCCCTAAGGAGTTAGATTAATCTTATGTTATTAAAATCGGAAATTAAGGAGAGACAGGATGTAAACCTATTGGTGGTTAGTTTTTACGCCAAGATTAGGGAGCACGAAATATTGGGGCCCATTTTTAATGGCATAATCAAAGACTGGGACAGTCACTTGGAATTATTGACCGATTTTTGGGAGAGTCAATTACTCTTAAAACGAAAATATATAGGCAACCCCATAGCCGTTCACCAAGAGGTAGACAAAAAAATGAACCATACAATCACCCCGGAACATTTTGGACTTTGGCTTAACGAATGGTTTGCCACTATTGATGAGCTTTTTGAAGGAGAAGTTGCATGGATTGCCAAGAACAGGGCCCAGAAAATGTCCACCATGTTATATATGCATATCTATCAACACAGGATCAAGGGCAATTAAGCTTCCGTCTTAATCAGATTGACCTTGTTGGGCCATAGGACCAAAATTAGGGCTAGCGGAATTAATAGACTTCCACCTGCAAGGAATTGTGAATAATCTTCAAACAGGGGCCAACCCAACCATGCCGCCATCCCCCTATAAAAAATAAGGGCTTCTGTAAGTAGAAAACCGCCCAAATAAAATGCTATGGCCATTTTGGACAATTTTATCAATCCAAAAAATTCCAAAAAGAAAAATAATCCTATGCTAATGACCCCCAAAAAGGTCCAATGTAAATAACCAATAGTAAAATCCAAAACCGTAGCCGCCAAATTTGCAAAGTAGGGCCAGGCGGTGAACCATTGCAAAATCATTTTAATCAACAATAGGAAGGCAACCAACTTTAAAACATTCAACTGAAGTTGGGAAAGGGCAGATTTCATAATCGTCCTGTTTATAAAGCAGATGTTTATTAAAATTCCAAAGCCTATTAACTGCAATACGGCGCCCAGACCTCCCAAAATGTAATATATCATTGGAGGCCCAGTCCACAGCGTAGACAGAAAAAAACTCAAAATAATTCCCAGAATCGTAGTCAGGAAAAAGTTCCTAAATGTCTTGGTGGAAATTTTAATTTTAAGGTATTCCAAGAAGTAAAAAAAAAGTCCTATAAGTGCCAAAATCATCCATCCGTTGTACTGAAAGTGCAAATAGAAATAGATAGCCAGTCGGTACCATATGGATTCAGGGCCCAAAACCGTCATAATAGCACCTAAAGACCAAGGGCCTATACTAGATCCTATCATAAACCAGAGGGCATACTTCAGGCAGATATAGGCCTTTGTATCCTTTAAGGATTTAGGAGCATATTTTATAAAAAAAGCGGAAAACCAATAGGAAGCCAAAAGGAATAAGGTAGAGAACACTATAGAAAACAAGGCATACCCCTGAAAGGGAAAAGTTAACAACATCCCCAGTAAACAGATCTGTGTAAACCAGAAAATCCTGCGGTACTTCCTCTCCAGACCCTGCTTCACCATAAAAAGATGGTACAACAAGGTGGTAAGCGCAATATATACCCAACCCAAAAGTGCTATATGGGAATGGGTATGTACTATAAACCGGTAATTGATGGGCAGTGGGGCAACTACAAAAGTCCTCAATACAACACCAAGCAAAGCGGCCAATAAAAAATAGCCTAAGGATACTTTAATATGGGATTTGGTAGCAATCACGCACTATCATGGAATTGAGCTAAAGGTACTATTAAAAATCCTTTCTTTTGGCAACATAGCCCAAACGCCAAACAGGGATGACCGTCCAAAGGAACAACATAAAGATAGACATTAAAAGCCCTAGGTTTGTACCAAAAAACTGCTTAAAAATAGCTCCGGTATACCCCAAGAGAGCAGAAATATCCAGTTTCAGCAAAATTAAGGTCCGGGATAGGTCTATTGGATTAAACATCGTTGCAATCAAGGAAAGGTTATCCAAGGGATACTCCTCAAAAACAATTAATGACATTAGAAAGAGTCCGTCGTAAATTACCGCCAAAAACAACCAGGCCAGTACGGCATATCCAAATCCTTTTATCTTATTTTCATTGGCAAGGGCTATATTAAAAGCTACAGCGGTAAAGATCAATGTTAAGAACGCACCCGTTAACAATAATAGCGAAAAATCCCAAATGGCATTACTTTGGAACAGTCCGTACAATGTAAACGGAATACCCAGCCCCAATACCAGGCTCACCGTCAACGAACCGGCAACTCCAAAATATTGGCCCAGAAAAATAGACGACCTTTTAATGGGCTGCGCCAAAAGTAGTTCTGTAAATTCCTTGGAGTTATAGTAATACATTACCCCAAAAATAGTCCCGATCAAGGGTACCAATACAATGATAACGTTCATTAAGGTTATCACGGCCTTGGAGAGCTCGTTGTTCAAAAACAGTAGTACAAAGCCCAACAACAGATAGAACAGAAAATACACGTAACTCCAGCGGCTACGCATTAGGTCGTAAAAACTATATTTTAATATTTTAATCATGGTTGTTGTGGGTTGATATTGCCGCAATGGCATGTTCAAAATTGCTTTGTCCGGTTTTGGTCTTTAATTCCGAAATACTGCCTTTAAAGTAAATTTTACCTTCCAGCAGATATACGATCTGGTCGGAAACCTCTTCTACAAACTGCATAATGTGGGAGGTGATCAAAAAGGTCTTTCCCTTAGCCTTTTCTTCAAAAATAAGTTCCTTAAGGCGGATCAGCGCCAAGGGATCCAGACCATTGGTGGGTTCGTCTAAAATAATCAAGGGACTGTCGAACATAAAGGTCAATACAATGTTTACCTTTTGTTTGGTTCCCCCGGAAAGGTTGCTCAATTTTTTATCCAGAAAAGGCTCCAATCCAAATAGGCCGATTAACTTTTGCTCATTGCTGGGTTTCTGCCTAATATCCTTTATCATTGCTATTAATTCCTTAACCCTAAGGTTTCCTGGGAAATTGGCAATTTGGGGAAGGTAATTTATGTCCTGACGATACTTCCACTTATTTCTAACTGGGGAATCCATCACGGTTATGCTGCCTTTATTGGGAATTACCATCCCCAGTAAGGTTTTTATCAAAGTAGTTTTACCGGAACCATTGGGTCCCAGGATAGCAAAAATTCCACCTTGGTGAATATCGAGCTCCAATCCGGCCAATACCACATTTTTACCAAATCTCTTATGAAGGCTTTCAACCTGTATCATTTAATTTTTTTCATTAAAGGTTTTGCATCAACTAATTCGTCCGGAGTAAAAACAGGGGACACTTTTTCCGAAAAATCGATAATATCCATAAATAGACTGCGCAACAGAATAATAGTTTCTGGGGTTCTGTTTACGATATAGGAAAACAATTTTACCGGTCTGTAGGGAATATCCCCAGTTCCGTTCCTATCCAGATCATAACCTGTATAGTCGCTCCAATAGTTTTCCTCAAAAATATTATCGTTCAAATTGCTATTGTAGGCCAGATCAAAGGAATTGTACATAAAGTTATTATGGTTAAAGGTATTGGAATAACAGGCTCCACGTACTTTAATGGCCCATCCATTTTTTATGAAATTATTTTTTGAATAATTTATCCTATTGGAGCCTTCAATGCTGATACCCACCGTATTCTCCTCAAAGGTATTGCCCGTAATTTCCGCATCGTTGATCTCTTTTAACAACACGCCAAAGGAAGTGGTTCCCCAATTCTTTTTAAACGTATTGCCCAGCATTTTTATCCTTTTGGAAAACATGACCGCTACCCCTGCCCCATTATTCTCAAAGGTATTGTCCTTATAAATGTCATCATTGGAGAACATAAAGTGAAGCCCATACCGAAGATTGTCCGAACTAATGTTGTTTTCAATGGTGATATTGTCCGAGAACTCCAGGTAGATGCCATCCCTAACATGTTGAACAATATTGCGCTCCACAACTATATTTTGCGAATACCACAGTTGTATACCATTCCCCGAATTGTATTCGTCCACGGCATCCCCGATGATCTTATTATGGTATACCCTGCCGTTCTTGCTCTTCTCCAAATAAATACCGAAAAACAGCTTTTCCAGCACCACGTTCTGTATTAAAAAGTTTTCGCTCTGCACCACCCTTATGGCGGCATAATCTGCCGTATAACTGGTGCCCACGTTTATAATAAAAAGGCCGTCTATGGTAACATTGTTTGAAACTACGGTTATGATCTCGCCATTATCCTCCCCATCAATTACAGGATAGTTTTCCCCAATGATGGTCAAGGGTTTGGTGACTTGAATATTGAATTCCTTATAGGTACCTTTTTTGATCAAAAGTGTATCAAAATCAGCAGCCACGGCTATGCCTTGCTTTATGGTTTTCACCTCACAGGATCCACAGACCGTAATGGTCCCAGCCCACAAATGATTACCAACAAGACATAACAGAAAACAGAAAAGTACTGTTATCCTTCCCATTATCTAATGATCAGAAATTTGGAATTTTCCTCGGCAGACACCCAATGTGGCACATCTTTGGGAAAGCTAAAGTGTTGTTGCCCACTTATAAAATAGGATTTACCATTGATATGAAAGATGATCTTTCCTTCCAAAACAATCAATTGAACATCCCTAGGGGCGGTATGTTCCGGAAAAATGGCATCCTTTTCCAAGCTAACATTCAAAATCTCCAAGGCATCTGTTTTTACCAATTTATTTACCTGAAGCTTATTGTATTCCTGATTTTTTATCTGATCGTTAATGGTGTACATAGTCATTGTTTTTTAAGGCCATTTATTTCCAAACATATCTAAATGTCAGAATCAACATAAAAGCCAGTTCTTGATAACCTTCCAAAGCAATCCCTTGGATTGCTTTTTGGATGTCTATAAGTTAAATCTTAGTTTAAGTTGTTCCCAGGTCAATAGGTCCCCCTCATACGTCATTAGGGCATCCACTGCCGCTTGCTCCGTCTTAAAGGCCGTTAAAAATTCCCCCATGGGACTAGGAATGCGTTCACTGATCAGATAGGTAGCTTTAGTTGCATTTATCAATTCCCCAGGTTGATTGTAATCATTGACCAGATAAAGGGCTACCTGTTTCTGGTCTATATCCTTGAGGTGGTTCATCATACATTCACTGGAATCGAACTTAAAGACCTTACCTTTATCCGTAACAATTTCAGCGGCATGTTGCCGGTCCACAATGGTCATTCTACAAAAATGACATCCATCAGATCCATAGGCAATGGGCTTAGGACCAACGTTACAGGACGTGACCAACATTAAAAACATAAAAACAACTATACTATACTTCACCATATCTTAAAATTATGCAGCTACCGCTTTTTTTGATTGCTGTTTTACCTTTGTCCCCTTACTCTTCCAACCTATATAGGATGCCAGCAATGTAAGCGACATTCCGATGAACATCATATAGGCCCCAATACTTGGAAGGGAGGTTACATCAAAATTCAACATTTTTTGGAAACCCAACAAGGGTGGTTTATAGGTCATTGGGGTTCCATCCTCATTGACAACCTTTATGATGGCATGTGGATCCAAGTTGGAACCATAATCCGTTAGCCATTCATTAAAGTCGTACATACCCAGAACGCCTAAAACGGACATCAAAACAAACCAGCCCAAAAACCATTTAAAATCTACTTTTCCAAAGAATCCCAATAGCCCTATTAGCACTCCAAGTACCACCATTCCTATAATTACCTTGGGAAAAACATCAAATTCCCACATTTCCCCGGGTTTTGGAATCGTCTTCATACCAATATAATGATTTAATCCGTCTATATTCTGTAAATCAAATTCTGAGACACCCTCAATTCCTGAAATATGAATATTCATGCCCAATGGTTCTGGATATTGAGGCGCTCCCAACATAATGTTCCACAAAGGAAAGGCAAACAATCCCAATAGAAATAGGGGACCAATAATCATTATTAAACTTGCATTTTTCATTTCTTATCGTCATTTTATTATTTACAAATCGAAAAATGTATTGGATGGTTGTCCCCTTCTTCAACTTGTTAAAAAAGCGGGCAGTTTCTTAAACTAGACCCGCTTTTCATCTTAAAAACTAATAATAAGTAATCTTAATCGCCTAGGGACCAGGATAGCTCTATGTTGGAATTTGCTGGTGAAACCCTAACATATCCTTGCATCTCTTGGTGAAGTGCAGAACAGAAATCGGTACAGTAGAACGGCCATACCCCAACTTGTTTAGGTTCCCAGATAATTGTCTTGGTCTGACCCGGCATAACCAACAATTCGGAGGTGTTAGCACCTATTACAGCAAAACCGTGTGGTACATCAAAATCCTGTTCTTGATTGGTTATATGGAAATATACTTTGTCGCCCACCTTAACACCTTCAATGTTGTCAGGAGTAAAATGACTTCTGATGGTTGACATATAAATATGAACATCCTTACCATCGCGCACTACCTTGGCATCAGCTGCCCCTAAGGTAGCATATGGGTGTTTGTTTTCTGCCAGCTTATAGATCTTCTGCGATTTTGGCGCTAGGATCTCAGCCGGGATTCCTGCCGCATAGTGTGGCTCTCCATGAGTGGGGAAATCATAAATAAGTTCCATTTTATCTCCTGAAATATCATATAATTGAGCAGAGTGCTCCAATTCAGGACCTGTGGGCAAATATCTATCCTTGGTAATCTTGTTCATCGCTACTACATATTTACCAAAGGGCTTTCTTGAATTTCCTCCTGGAATCATCAAGTGACCTACAGAATAATAAGTTGGCTTTCTATCGATAACCTCCCAAGTTCCCAATTTCCACATCACCACCTCCGAAGAGATAAAGAAGGTAGTATAGGCATTGCCCTCGCCATCAAATTCGGTATGTAATGGTCCAAGACCACCACTTTTTACGGTTCCGGCTAGTACGTCCTCAAATTTTAGGATAGGAATGCCATAGGCTTCCCCATCAAACTTTTTACCTTCAATGGCCGCAATCATTTTATCAAAAGAGTGCACTGTTAAATCTGCCGACAGCTTTCCGTTACCAATAATATATTCGCCAGAAGGATCCACATCACAACCGTGAGGTGATTTTGGAGTGGGTAAGAAAAATACCGCTCCAGGTATTTTGGTAGGATCTACGGTAAGAACTTCTTTTCTCATAATAGAGGTTGCCGTATGGGTATGCTCGTCATATACGTTATGAGCGTAATTTGCAGGCATTTTTGTACCACCTCCATTGTTTACGTATTCTTCGATTTTTTTCCAGTTTATAGCTGCAATAAAATCCTTGTCATTTTGAGATGCGTTAACCTCTAAAAGCGAGTTAGCCTCTTCCGTATTATAGGTGGTAAAGAAGAACCAACCGTGGGATTTTCCACGTCCGGGATGTGATAGATCATAGTTAAAACCAGGCATCAATATTTGGAATTTAATATCCATATGGCCATGTTCCGGATCTACACTAATAAAGGATAAGGCACCCTTAAAATTGCCCTTGTATTCCTTAATTGGCATATCGGCCTGGGGAACAGGTACCGAGAAACGGGTTCCTGCCACAACATATTCGGTGTTTTCGGTAATGAAGGACGAACTGTGGTTACCGGCACTATTGGGTACCTCAATGATTTCCTCAGTTTCAAAGGTCGTAAGGCTTATACGTGCAATCCTTGGGGTGTTATTTCCATTTATAAAGATCCATCTTCCGTCCAATTCTCCATTGGTTTGACTGATATCAGGGTGGTGGGAGTCATCCCATGGCACAAAGCCAAAAGAGGTGTTCAACATTGGCTTGGTCTCCTCCGAATAGCCGTAGCCAGAGGTGGCAAATTGGGAGAATACGGGGATTTCCTTGAACATACGTCCAGATGGCAGTCCATAAACTGTTAGGTTGCCGCTATATCCCCCGGACATAAAGGCGTAAAACTCGTCATGTTCCCCAGGGGCCACATAGACTTTTTCAGCGTTGCTCGAATTTAATGCTCCTGAAGAACCTTTGCCTTGATTGCCGTTACCGCAACTAGTCAATAAGGCGGCAAAGCCCAAGAGTCCCATTACTAAATAGGTATGCTTTTTCATTGTTTTTGATTTAATTGATTATTGAGTTCTATAATTATTCTGTTGGGGGCAACATTACTTTGTCTACCACATGTACAATTCCGTTGCCCGCAGGTACACTGGCCAAAATTTTAGCGCCGCCTACCAAAACATCTTCCCCTACTACCTCAACGGCAACGTTCTGATCATTGGCCTGCCCCAATTTTTTAAACTTCATTAAAAATTCCTTGCTGTAATTACCAGCCGTAACATGATATTTTAGAATATTGGCCAAAGCCGCTTTGTTCTCCGGCTTTAATAGGTCTTCCACAGTGCCTTCGGGCAAGGCTGCGAACGCTTCATTGGTAGGGGCAAATACCATTAGGGGACCTGCATTTACCAAGGCGTTTTCCAATTCCGCGGCCTGCACCGCTGCCACCAAAGTAGAATGGTCTGGGGAACCCATTGCAATCTGCAGAACATTGGGCGTGGAACCATCATCTTCGATAAAGGCCTGGCCCTGCTTTTCAACTTCCTCCGTCCCAGCGTTGTCCTGGGTAGGGGAGGTTGCCGTCTTCGCTTCATTTTTACAACTGAACATAACGCCCAGCATCAGAAATGATAATATAAATGCCTTTAAATTGGTTGTCGGGAACATAGTGTTATATATTTAAGATTATAAGGTTCTAAAGTATTCCAATACTGCCCTGGCCTGTTCTTCGGTAAGTCCTTGATTGGCCATTGGAGCTCCGTTAAATTCGGCCAATAAAGCTTTTGCCAACGGATCTTCCTTTACCATAACCTCAGGGTTCAAGATCATGTTCATCACCCATTCTGGGCTACGTCTTTCTAATATGCCTTTTGGAGCAGGCCCTATGAATTTTTTATCTACCCTATGACAGGCCAAACACATTTGGTTATAGACTTCCTCTCCTTTTTTGGCCATTTCCTGATCCACTTCGGCGGCCAAACTTACCGAGGTAATGGGCCCAACTCCTTTGTTGGTCAAATCTATGGTCTCAGAGGGTTTTACATCTGATGCGGCCGGCGCTGGCGCAGGTTGTTCCGTTGTGGTCTTTGCCCTGTCCACGCTAAAACCTTCTTTTTTCTTTTCTTCCTTACCTCCACAGCTCATCATTAAAACTGAAAAAAGAACTGCGCTACTTTTTAAAATTATTTTCATCACTTTATTTTTATTTGTTGTTTATAGGTCGTTTTTAACTATTTGTACTTTTAATTTGAACGTTGTTGATGGAAAAGATTTAATGCATAATTTGCGATTTTTAACAATTTATTGGGACAAAATTAGGTTGCCATTGAAACAAAAAACATGATAAAAATCATATTAAGGATAAAAATGTCCTTTTTTTTGTTCGTTTATTCCTGAATGAAACATTTAAATGGGTCCTTTTTGCTAAATAAACCACCCTTTAATACCCTAAATAATTGAGGTACAATAAAATAACCTTCACTTTACATGAATCTATAAAATCCCAGATCCTAGGATTTAACTCAGCAGTATCTGTCTTTTAAATCTTTTACATATCTTAGTAAAAGCACTTCAATGGAAACATTGGTGCCAATTGTCAGGATAATTTTTGGGCCCTTTAAATTTATTTTCAAACCAACATTGAAGGTCCAAGAATGGGATATAAAATGATTTGCGACAATGTGGAGTGGTTTATTGGCATTTTACATTTAGCATTAACCTTTTACATCCTTTGTTTTTAATTATTAATCGCGCCATGGTCTTATCAACACAAGCCTATGCCCAATTGCGAACCCGTATTTTATGGCCAACTACGATATTACCATCGATAAGGAAAAATTCAATTTAAGTTCCAAGTATATAGCATCCCTGGATATTGTTCCCATAGGCAATCAGCAATTTCACGCGCTTAGGCACAACCGGTCCTATAAGATCAAAATCTTGAATACCGATTTTGCCCAAAAAACTATGACCTTGGAAGTAAATGGCAATACTTATGAAATGGTCCTGGCAGATGAGTATGATCAAATGGTAGACAAAATGGGATTGTTATCTACCAAAACCCATAAAATAAATAATATTAAAGCCCCCATGCCCGGGCTCATAATAGATGTTATGGCCATGATAGGACAAAAAGTAGAAACGGGAACTCCCTTGATAGTGCTATCGGCCATGAAAATGGAGAATATCATCACCTCTCAGGGGGAAGGCATTATAAAAAGTATAAATGTCGAGGTAAACGATGCTGTGGACAAAGGACAGCTAATTATTGAAATGGAATAGCCTTAGTATGGAGATAAATAAAATATTGGTAGCCAACCGGGGAGAAATAGCCTTGCGTATCATGCGGACGGCTCAAAATATGGGAATAAAAACAGTGGCGGTCTATTCGGATGCCGATAGGGAGGCACCCCATGTACGCTTTGCCGATGAGGCCGTTCACTTAGGAAATTCACCTTCTTCGGAATCCTATCTGAATATGGACAAAATTGTGGAAGCAGCAATAAAAACCAAGTCCCAAGCTATACATCCAGGGTACGGTTTTTTAAGTGAGAACGCCGTTTTTGCCCAACTGGTAGCCGACAACGGAATTACCTTTATAGGCCCCAAGCCCCATGCCATAAAGGTTATGGGCAATAAATTGGCGGCCAAGGAGGCCGTAAAGGCTTACAATATTCCCATGGTACCAGGTATTGAAGAGTCCATTACCGATATTGCCCTGGCCCGGAAAGTTTCCGAAGAGATCGGATTCCCCATTTTAATAAAGGCCTCCGCCGGTGGTGGTGGCAAAGGAATGCGGGTGGTGCATCAGCCATCGGAATTAGAGGAGCAGATGGAACGTGCCATAAGTGAGGCCAAGGCCGCCTTTGGAGACGGCGCGGTCTTTTTGGAGAAATATATTGAATCTCCCAGGCATATAGAAATCCAGATATTGGCCGATACCCATGGCCACATTATACACCTATTTGAAAGGGAATGCAGTATACAAAGAAGGCACCAAAAGGTAGTGGAAGAGGCCCCGTCCACCATATTGACCCCTAAAATAAGGGAAGCTATGGGGGAAGCTGCCGTAAAGGTAGCCAAGGCCTGCGACTATGTAGGGGCCGGAACAGTGGAATTCCTCCTGGACAGTGATAAAAATTTCTATTTTCTGGAAATGAATACCCGCCTACAGGTAGAACATCCGGTAACAGAATTGATTACCGGTATAGATTTGGTGGAACAACAGATCAGAATTGCCAGAAATGAAAAGCTGGCATTTTCACAGGAAAACTTAAGTATAAAAGGACATGCCCTGGAAGTTAGGGTGTATGCGGAAGACCCGTTGGACAATTTTCTACCCAGCATGGGTACTTTGGAAACCTATAGGCGGCCACAGGGCAAAGGAATAAGGTTGGACGACGGATTTGAGGAAGGCATGACCATTCCCATTTATTACGACCCCATGCTGGCCAAATTAATTACCTATGGCAAAAACAGGGAAGAAGCTATTCAATTAATGATCAATGCCATATCGGAATACAAGATAAAGGGCATATCCACTACCCTAGCCTTTGGCAAGTTTGTCTGTGAACATAAGGCCTTTACCTCTGGGAATTTTGACACCCATTTTGTTAAGAACTACTACACTCCGGAACTGTTGCAACAACAATATCAAGAGGAGCGCGAAATTGCGGCCATGGTGGGATTGAAACTGTTTTTGGAACACCAGGACATACTTAAAGTGCCAAAAAGTGAAAACTCCAATTGGCCCATAAAACGGACCAATTGATAAGTACCATTCAGGACCAATGGTCTTTTAAGGCAAAAAGCATTATTTAATGAAGGAAAAAACAAAAATACTCGAAGATAAAATTGCCCAGGCCCAATTGGGTGGAGGCCTAAAACGTATTGAAACCCAACACTCCAAAGGCAAGCTTACTGCCCGGGAACGAATCCATTTTCTGTTGGACGAGGGATCGTTTGAGGAGCTGGGTGCCCTGGTGACCCATAGGACCAAAGACTTTGGTATGGGCAAGCAGATATTTTATGGGGACGGGGTAGTTACGGGTTATGGAACCATCAATGGCAGACAGGTCTGTGTTTTTGCACAGGATTTTACCGTATTTGGAGGTTCGCTTTCCGAGACCCATGCCGAAAAAATATGCAAGGTAATGGATATGGCCATGAAAATAGGTGTGCCTATAATTGGCTTGAACGATAGTGGTGGGGCAAGAATACAGGAAGGGGTTAGATCTCTAGGCGGTTATGCCGATATCTTTCATAGGAATGTAATGGCCTCTGGGGTAATTCCGCAAATTTCCGCCATTATGGGGCCCTGTGCCGGAGGAGCCGTCTACTCCCCTGCCATGACCGACTTTACCCTGATGGTGGAAAATTCCAGCTATATGTTCGTCACCGGTCCCAATGTGGTTAAAACCGTGACCAATGAAGAAGTAAGTTCGGAAGAATTGGGCGGGGCAATGACCCACGCCACCAAATCCGGAGTTACCCATTTTACAGCTGAAAATGATCTGGAGTGTCTTGGCCAAATAAAGGAACTTGTTGGTTATTTACCGCAGAATTGTGAAGATTCCCCCATGTCGCTCCCCTATTCCCTAAATACCGAAATCAGGGAAAAATTGGAAAACATAATTCCCGAAAATGCCAATCAGCCCTATGACATGAGGCATATCATCAATGAAATCATAGACGAATCCCCATTCTTTGAGGTCCATAAGCATTATGCGGAAAATATTGTCGTGGGCTTTGCTAGATTGGCCGGAAAAAGTATCGGGATCGTTGCCAATCAGCCTATGAGCCTAGCTGGGGTTTTGGATGTAAACAGTTCCAAAAAAGCGGCCCGATTTACCAGATGTTGTGATTGTTTCAATATTCCCCTTTTGGTATTGGTAGATGTCCCAGGATTCCTACCAGGTACCGATCAGGAATGGAACGGCATAATAACCAATGGTGCCAAGCTGCTGTACGCCCTTAGTGAGGCCACGGTTCCCAAAGTAACGGTTATTACAAGAAAGGCCTACGGCGGGGCCTATGATGTGATGAACTCCAAACATATTGGGGCCGACCTCAACTATGCCTGGCCCGGTGCCGAAATTGCGGTAATGGGGGCCAAGGGAGCCAGTGAGATCATCTTTAAGAAAGAAATAGATTCGGCAGAGGATCCGGAGGCCAAATTAAAGGAAAAAGAGGAGGAATACGCCGATAAGTTCGCCAATCCGTACAGCGCAGCGGAAAGGGGGTTTATAGATGAAGTAATCCTTCCCAAGGATACCCGGAGGAAATTGATAAAAGCCTTTGCGCTGCTAGAAAATAAAGTGGTGCAACTGCCCAAGAAAAAACATGGTAATATACCTTTGTAATCCATTGCCGACCACTTAGCGTAATTATGAATCGATAACAGAACATGAGCAATTTAGAAGAACTTATACAATTACTTACTTTAGAACGTATAAACGACAATACCTTTGTGGGACAAAACTATCAGGCCCCATGGGGCAGGGTCTTTGGGGGACAGGTTTTGGGCCAGTCATTGCATGCCGCCTACCAAACAGTATCCAATGATAAGATGGCCCACTCCATGCACGGGTATTTTATTTTGGGGGGAGACCTGAGCATTCCCATTACCTATGAAGTAGATTGTCTGAGGGACGGACGTAGTTTTACCACACGTAGGGTGGTAGCAAAACAAAACGGCAAGGCCATATTTAATATGGCAGCATCCTTTCAGATCAAGGAAGATGGTGTGGAGCACCAGATTACCATGCCCAATTTAATTACCCCCAAAAAGTTAATGAACAGCTTGGAGCAAATTGAGGAAATGAAAACTACAGATCCGGACTCCTATAACCTTATAAAACTTACCCATCCCAAGGTCTTCGAATTTAAACCCGTTGAACGGTTAACCGCCCTACTTGCCAAAGACGGCCCACCATTCAACCATATGTGGATGCGCGCTACGGAGAAGGTAAAAGCCGATTTGCCACTACAACAGCAATTATTGGCCTATGCCTCGGATTATAACATTCTAACGACCGCATCCCTTCCCCATCGTGAAGAACTTAGAAAGGGGAAGACATTTTATGCCAGTATAGACCATGCTATTTGGTTCCACCGCAATTTTAAAATAGACGAATGGCTTTTATACACTATGGACAGTCCCAGTGCGTGCAATTCCAGAGGTTTTTCCAGGGGGAGTATTTTTGATAGAAATGGTGTTCTGGTGGCCTCTGTGGCACAGGAGGGTTTAATGCGCAGCACCAAGTAGATTAACAACACAGGATTGTTCGAAATTAATTTTAGGAACATCTCGTCATGCGATGGTGCCCAATACCCATTTTTCGACCCTCTTAACCGTATATAGATCAGTGTCCAATGATTTTTGAAAAGGCCCAAAAGCATTTTTTGCAATCTATTTCCTTAGGCCAAACTTACGCCCACCTTTTGCAGACGGGCTTGAATAGATGAACTGCACTTCGGTTAAACACCGATAATATTCATAAAATAGCTCTTGGATCATTGAACACCTCTGCGGTTTATCCCTTGTATAATGCCGTTTATCCGAGCAAAAATATCCCTCTCGTTTTTTAACCATTTTTTTCCCCTTTTGACCACTAAATTTCCATTTAGGCCAAGGCTGGTCGAATTTTGCCGTATAACATTAAACAGAAGATATGAAAACATTATTACTCGTTAAAGAAATTTATTTAGAAGGATTTAAAAACTTGGGAAACATCATTGTCAGAAATTATTTCAAAGCTTTCCTATGGTTCAGTGTAGCTATGTTTGCCGTTGTATTGTACGCTTTCATTTTTAGATTGACCACTGGATTTGTTTGGGATTAAAAAAGGCAGATATGCAATAGTATGAAAGTTATGCAATATTTAAGGGAATTATTGGTAGGAAAAAGTGATGGAATCGAGGTTCCAATGACACTAAAATTGTTATTGATCTTGGTCTTTCTTTGCTTTTTCCTAGCCTTATTCTCTATTCTGTTGTACACCTTTGAATAGCATTGCTTTGTTGCAAAAACATTAGGTTCTGCAAACTTTCAATTTTACACTATTTTTTAATGTTATGTAGTTCCCCCATTTCAACTGTATAACCAAGATAGTTTTTTTTGATGTTGGTCCAAGCGTAAATTGATCTTGAAATAAATTATGGATATTATCCAAAATATTGGAAATATTCCATAATTTAGCATACCCTTTTTTGGTATGCCATGAACAAGACAATACTTCATTTGGATTTGGATACCTTTTTTGTATCCGTAGAGCGACTTCAGGACAGTAAATTGGAGCATAGGCCCATACTCGTTGGCGGCGTTAGCGACAGAGGAGTGGTGGCCGCATGTAGCTACGAGACCAGAGGTTTTGGGGTGCATTCCGGCATGCCTATGAAAATGGCCAAGGAACTCTGTCCGGAAGCCATTATCATAAAAGGGAATGCGGGAACCTATAGCAAACATTCGGATATTGTAACCGATATTATCAAAGAACAGGTACCGGTCTTCGAAAAATCAAGCATAGATGAATTTTATGCAGATCTTACGGGAATGGACCGCTTTTATGGTTGCCACCAATTCTCTACCGAACTGCGCCATAAGATTATCAAGGAAACCGGACTTCCCATTTCCTTTGGCCTGTCGGTAAACAAGGTAGTATCCAAAGTAGCCACCAATGAGGCCAAACCCAACAATGAACTGAAGATAGATATAGGCCATGAGAAACCTTTTTTAGCGCCCTTATCCATAAAAAAAATACCTATGGTGGGTGACAAGACCTACCAGACCCTCCGCAATTTGGGATTACGCCAAATAAAGACCATCCAGGAAATGCCCATGGATATGATGCAGCGGGTATTGGGTGCCAATGGGGGTGTAATATGGAAACGGGCCAATGGTATAGACAACACACCTGTCATCCCTTTTTCCGAACGTAAATCCATTTCCACCGAACGTACTTTTGAGAGGGATACCATAGATGTCATTAAACTACGGGGAATCCTTATTGCCATGACCGAGAATCTGGCCTATCAGTTGCGGAGGGGAAAAAAACTTACCGCCTGCATTGCGGTAAAAATTCGCTATTCCGATTTTAATACCTATTCCAAACAATTAAAGATTCCGTACACCAGTGCGGACCATATCCTGATTCCCAAGATTTTGGACCTCTTCAACACATTGTACAACAAAAGACTGTTGATTAGGCTTATCGGTATTCGTTTCAGTCACTTGGTTCAGGGCAACTACCAGATAGATCTATTTGATGATACCGAGGAAATATTAAACCTGTACAACGCCTTGGACAAGATTAGGGAACGCTATGGGGACAAGAGTGTTATAAGGGCCTCTGGCATGGACGCCAAGACCATTGGCAGAATGCACAATCCTTTCAACGGCCAGCCCCCTATTGTATTGGCTCATAGGAAACAGTGAGGCTGTGTTTAAAGTTCAAAGTTGGAAAGTTCAAAGCCGTTTCCGTCATTTAGGAGATTCAGTCAACATACCTGAAGGCTGGCGTAATCGAGAGCGAAGAAGACAGCAAAACTAGCAATCACCCTCAAAAAAAGCTCCTTCCCCTAGCTAGGGGAAGGTGGATCCTCAACTATCATGCGAGGAGACCGAAGGGGTGCCTGCTTATGGTTAATTAATCAGTAGTGAGCAATCAGTATTGAGTAGTGAGAAAAAAGAACCTAGAATCTAGAGACTAGATCTTAGACGCTCAAAGTAGTTGCCGTCATTGCGAGTCTACCTGTCGATAGACAGGCTTGCCTACCGATAGGTAGGTGTAGCGCGGCAATCTGTTTATTGCAATGGCGGTAAAAGGTGAACAGTAGTGAGAAAAAAGAAACTAGAATCTAGAGACTAGAGACTAGAGACTAGAGGATATAAATCGAAAGTCATTTAGGGGATTCGGCCTACATAACTGCAGGCAGGCCTGTCTACCGGCCTCTAGGTAGACGTAATAGAAATCGTAGTAGACAGCAAAAATTGCAATCACGCTAAAAAAGGCTCCTTCCCCTAACTAGGGGAAGGTGGGTCCTCAACTATCAGGAGAGGAGACGGAAGGGGTGCCAGCTTATGGTTTAGGAAATAGGTTTATTAAGTAGTAGTGAGCATCCTGTATTCCAAGATCTTTAACTTTAAACTTTCCAACTTTGAACATTCAACTTACGTCTACGGTATATTCAAATACTTATGGGTCTGTAGGGACACTTTCCACTTGGGGTTTTGCATTACATACTCTACGATCCAGGGAACTACCTTGTCCCGTACGCTCCATTCTGGCTGCAGGTACAAAATACAATCCTTATTGGTCTTCGCCGCCTGTTCCTCGGCAAAAATAAAGTCGTGCTTATTGTACACAATCATCTTTAGTTCATGCGCCTTCTCATAGATAATGCCCTCGGGCAACTTGTTCTTTTTGGGGGACAGACAGATCCAGTCCCAGGTTCCTGAAAGCGGATAGGCTCCGGAAGTCTCTATATGGGTCTTTAGGTTTTTGGCCTTAAGGGCATCGGTTAGGGGCCCCATATCCCAGGTAAGGGGTTCTCCCCCGGTAATGACAATGGTATCGGAATATTTGGCCGCATTGGTTACAATATGGTCTATCCCTGTTGGAGGGTGGGTTTCCGCATTCCAACTTTCCTTTACATCGCACCAATGGCAACCCACATCGCAACCGCCCACACGTATAAAATAAGCCGCAGTCCCCTTATGGAAACCTTCGCCCTGAATAGTGTAAAACTCCTCCATTAAAGGCAGCATAAGGCCTTGATCTACCAACGCTAAAACATCTTCTTTTACCATGGCGCAAAGATAGAAAATACCCCGCTCTGGCACTACTAATTAAGAAAAAGATATTTTGGCAAGCGCTAATCCCTGCTTTTCGAATAAAATTGTAAATTAAACTTTTATAACTGCCCGAAGAATTAATTGTAAGTGCAAAATAGACTAACTTTAGATGACCAAACACTCTCCAACCCAACTTGAATGGGATATGGACACAAATCCTTAAATGGTTACTCCCAAAAAAATCTCCTTGCAAACCCAAAAAAATGAGTTTAAATGAAGATAAAAGAAATACTAGAGAAGTTAGATTCTGAAAATAACTATATAGGTTTTCAACTTTCAAAAAGAAATGGGTTGATTAATACAACTTGGCTTCTATATAAAAAAGACTTGGCATACTATTTTTTTGATATAAACCAGAAAATCGAATTTGAGGATAATTACAAGTACAGTACAATAGAATTATTAAATGAGCTGGAAAAAGCAAGTTTTGAAATTGAACTATCTATAAATTAATCTGATATTGGATTCTTCTATTTCTGATTTTTTTTTCTAGTTCTTCAATTGTTAACAATGCATAAGAAGGAGACTTTTCATTTAAACAAACGAAACAAAATCTAAATCTATCTCCTAATAATTTACCAAAATTAAATTCATTTTCTGTCGCACCAAAAAAGAACCCTTTTGGATTTTCAGGCAAGTATTTCTTGGTGGTTTTCAATTCAATAAATAGAATCTCGTCAAGATGGGTTTCTATGTAATCTTTATCAAACACAATCCCTTTTAATTTCGGTATATAAACCATATCAAAAGATTGTAAAAAATTATGTGGAATATTGACTTTGTCCAGAAGTTCCTTTTTCATCAACTTATCAATTTTAAAGAAACCCGTCTGTTCTTCAACCAGATAATTTATTCCTTGTTTTTCCGTAACATTATTAGATAATGTCAATTTGAAAGAGTGTTTTCTTGACATTAATCTTCAGTTTTTAACCTGTATTGTTTTAGTAATTCTTTTGAATTATTAAATTTTAATAGTTCATCAATTGTTAAATCGAACGCTTTAGCAAAAATTGCCATATTGGTAAGTGAAATATTCCGTTCGCCTCTTTCAATCATTCCAATATAGGTTCTGTGAAATCCCGTTTTATAAGAAAGTTGTTCTTGACTCAAATTTTCCAGAGTTCTTAAGTGTCGAATTCTATCACCAAATTCTTTTAAAAGAAAGTTATTAATCATTGATTAAAACTATACATATTGTATGTTTTGATCAACAGACAATATGTATCATAAATGATTCTACCTTTTGCCTTTGAGATTGAAGTCGACGTACTTTTTGTTGGCTATTTGAAACTAAATGAATTGCAATTAACAGTCAAAAACATTAGGCAAATTCAACATTATTTAGTCAATCCTTACTGTGTTAGGAGACTGGCATTTTGATAGTACCCTAAAAATTGCTTTAAAATCTAAAAGCTTCTTATATTGTTAAAGAAAAATTGTTGATTTTAGAGATGTCCTTAAAAAGGTAAGGTTATATTATGATTAAAATAACACAGGCAAATAGGGAGCACTCCCAAATAATTGCCGAAATAGGAAAACAAGCCTTTTGGGAATCCCACGGGCACAGCGCTTCAAAAGAAGATATTAACAGCTTTATTGCTAAAACCTATAGCAAGGCGGCCATTAATAAGGAATTTGAGAATGCAAATATCCTATACCATCTGGTCTCTTTCAATGATAAAATTGCAGGCTTTTCAAAAATTGAATTAAACACTTCCAACATTAATATTAAGGATCCAAACATAACTAAACTGGACAGGCTTTATCTTTTAAAAGAATTTTATGGGAAAAATTTAGGTGCAAAGCTAGTCGATCTTATTATTGAATTATCTAAACAAAACCATCAGAACGGTATTTGGTTGGCTGTTTGGAAAGAGAACCAAAAAGCGCTGAACTTTTACTTAAAAGCTGGATTTAAGATTGTTGGGGAGTTTAATTTTAAAATATCGGAAACTCACTCCAACCCCAACCACATCATGTATCTAAAATACTAACCCTATTCCCTTAAGATTCAATATTTAGGCGAGTTCCATTGAATTTTAATACCTAAGGAGGCAGGACTGCCATTATGTATAAACTTAATTTCAATTATTTTTGATTTATGAAATGAGCATTGACCAAATTAATTTTTGCATACACTATCAATAATTATGGCGACAATACAACTAAACTCCCTGTCTTCCGGCAGACAGGCTTAGGTGTAATTGCCCGTTAATCGTTAAAAAAAAATAAATGGTAGGCGGGGGCGTAGGGGGCGTTTTATGCAGAATATTTTTATAACCCTCATTATTAGATTAATATAAATTTTAAAGAGATGAAAAGAATCGTTAATTATTTTCTACAAGGCTTGTTATATATAGCACCCTTGGGAATCACGGCCTACATTATATATGTCATATTCAATTTTATAGATAATCTATTGCATGACAAGCTAGAGGAAATTTTTAAAATTGATATTCCGGGATTGGGATTGGCGGTAATCTTTATATTTCTTGTTTTGGTCGGGATCGCAGGACAAAGCATATTTGCGCAACCATTTAAGGTATTGTTTAAACGGATTCTTGAAAAAGCCCCTTTACTAAAGCTAATATTTTCAGCTTTGAACGATCTTTTCTCAGCCTTTGTTGGCAAGGAAAAGAAGTTTAATAAACCTGTGATGGTCTTGGTGAACCCCATATCGAATTTAGAAAAGTTGGGTTTCCTCACCGAAGAGGATTTAAGTATCCTTGATGAAAAGGAAAAGGTAGCCGTTTATTTTCCACATTCCTATAATTTTTCCGGAGAGTTGTTCATAGTACCTAAAAACCAAGTAAGGTTAATTGATGTAAACCCTTCGGCCGTTATGAAATTTATTTTATCAGGGGGTGTTTCAGGTATCGATGAAGAAGAAGAGACTCCCAAAGATTAGAAACCTATGGTATAGGTCAGCAATTTTATTCATTGTTGCCCTAATGGTACGCTTGTAACTTATTTTAGTCAGTTCCCTATAAACATGACGCTTATTTTGCCCCAAAATTAATAACTTAGGACATATACTCTAATCAAGTACCTGGTTATAGGTTACTTACAAAATCAGACCTTATGAACCCAAAAGTGGTGGATAGATTTTTAGACAGGGCCAAAAAATGGAAGCCGGAAATGACTTTGTTGAGGGAAATCTGCCTGGATTGTGGCCTTACGGAAGAATTTAAATGGATGCACCCCTGCTATACGTTCCAAGGCAAAAATGTTGTCTTAATCCATGGATTTAAAGAATATTGCGCCCTTCTTTTTCATAAAGGAGTCCTGTTAAAGGACACCCACAACATTCTAATCCAACAAACCGAGAACGTACAAGCTGCCCGTCAACTAAGATTTACAAGCCTACAGGAAATCATAGATCTAAAACCTACTATCAAAGCCTATATTTTTGAGGCCATTGAAGTAGAAAAAGCGGGCTTGGAAGTGACATTGAAAAAGACCTCCGAATTTAATATGCCCGATGAACTTAAAGAGGCCTTGGATAATAATCCCGACTTAAAAGCTGCCTTCCATAGCCTTACCCCAGGAAGACAAAGAGGATATTTACTGTATTTCTCACAGGCCAAACAATCGGCAACAAGAGCCAATAGAGTGGAAAAATATATCCCTAAAATTCTTCAGGGCAAGGGGTTGAATGACCAATAACAACACTGCACATAATCACATTGCTCAAATGGGTGCCAATGGCAGGACATTTGGCCATCAGACCTTTGAATTAATGATTGAAACTACAAGGAAGGAATTAACAATAAACCTAGTAATTGGAAAAACCTCAACACAAAACCAACAGGCCAAAAGACTAGTGGAAATACTAGGATTTACGAATACAGTGTCAAACGATTTAGAAACCCATCTGTCGAAAACATTAACTGGTTAAAAACTTTGATTATTCCCAAACGCTGTGAGTATTAGATAATATGAGATTGAACTTCCCCAGAGTTCATGCTGTTCATTTTTTGCATCGCCCAAAAAACGACCAGGGCCGAATAACCAAGGTACATTGTACCATGGTTAGGAGGAGCCAGCTATAGCGCGGGCATGTATCTTATCTGGACGCCTGCCTGGCGGTAGACAGGGCTACCCCCGCCCCAGTGCGAAAACCACTTGATTTAAGACGAAATTAAAAATAGGCCGTTCCTTAATCCCGTCAAACTACATACCGAAGATAAATCATTGTCATTTATCAAATTCCTCTGAACATTGTCTTCAAAGTCTATGGACTGGTCGGTCTTCTTCCGTGGTGGAGATGTCATGGCCGTAAAGAATTATTGAAGCCTTGGAAATAATTTAGGCCATGGCATCGGTCCTTAAAATCCCGAGATTTTAGGGACCACATAGTGAAGAAGGGTCTTTTCTTTTGTTTCGTTTTCTTTGGACAAGCAAAGAAAATGAAAGGATTATAACAAGGTAAGCAAATGTTTTGCCTAAAGACAATAATTAAGAATAACCTATTAACTTCAATAGCTACAACAGTCCAAAACTTAATATAAATAAACAATGCCCAGGATCCAAGACCCTGGGCATTGCCATTGCTCCAACGAACCATTAGGTTTAAATGGTTATTATCTGGAGCTACCTCCTATTATATGTGAATTCGACATAAAAAATAATTACAAAACATTCATTTAGTGTCAATTAAATATAAATCGAAATCCAGTTATTAAACATTTTCAGGAACTTCAAATCCTTCCCTATAGTCCCGTCTTAGCATCCTATCCGCTTCAGCATCGTTTACAAACGATTCCGATTTTGGATTGAAGGTAAGGACACGATCCAATCTATAGGCAATGTTGCCCAAATGTGCCAAACCAGAGGAAAGATGGGCTGTTTCCACAGGTCCGTTCAAGATAGTTTTATCGCGCTTGCGCACCGCCTCTATAAAATTGGCAAAATGTCCGTCCGTTCCACCGGCACCTCGATCCATTCCGGTTCCAGATTCTCCGCCGTCCTCGCCAGATTTACCAGGGGTCCTATCCTGTCCTAAATATGTTTTATACTTGTCATAACCGTCTACGACCAATATACCCTTATCGCCATAGAAAATGTTACCTACGGTAGCACCTTCTTCGGTATTGGTACACCAAGGGCGTACTTCAAACTGTATGATCTTTCTTTCTTCAGGGTAGTTATACACAGAAGTAAGCACTTCTGGCACTTCCTTGCAATCGTCCCAAAGGTACTTGCCGCCCATGGAGGTGATCTTTGTAGGCAGCCCTACATCCAAGCCCCACATACATAGATCGGTTTCATGAATACCTTGGTTACCTACATCCCCATTGCCATAATCCCAATGCCAGTGCCAATTGTAGTGCACCAAATTTCTGGTAAATGGTCTTTTTGGAGCTGGGCCCGTCCACAGGTCATAGTCTATTCCTGCCGGAACGGGAGAGAAACCTTGGTCGCCAATATCACCCCTCCAAC
This sequence comes from Arenibacter palladensis, assembly GCF_900129275.1. Classification (GTDB taxonomy): domain Bacteria; phylum Bacteroidota; class Bacteroidia; order Flavobacteriales; family Flavobacteriaceae; genus Arenibacter; species Arenibacter palladensis. The sequence goes on from NZ_FQUX01000006.1 coordinate 273,238, forward strand.
GAAAAACAATACCCCTAGCCATATAAACCCTTCCTATATAGCCATCACGCATTAAATTAATGGCCTCGTTTACGGCAGGGGAGCTCCTTAACTGAACCCCGTGCTGTACAATCCTATCATATTTTGCAGCTGCCTCTACCATTTTACGGCCTTCCCATATGTTGTGGGAGCCGGGTTTTTCCACATAGGCATCCTTCCCGGCCTGACAGGCCCAAATAACGGAAAGTGCATGCCAGTGGTTTGGAGATGCAATACTAACTACGTCTATATCCTTATTATCCATTACCCTACGTAGATCCTGTTCCAAGGCCACATCCTTTTTATAGGTTTCTTTAAACGATTTTTGGCGTTCCCTCAACAAGTTCATATCGGGATCGCACAAGGTGGTAACCTGCACATTTTTTTGTGCCATTAGGCCCTGGATGTGGCTTTTTCCACGCCCATTAACCCCCAAAACTGCCGCATTGATACGGTCGTTGGCCCCAAAAACAGTCGATGAGATTATGGTAGGTGCCGCAATAACAGCAGAACTTGCCACGGCCGTTCTTTTAATAAATGATCTTCTCGTAGATTTCATTTGCAATTATATTTACGTTAACTATTAATTTTATTGACATTATACTACGGCCCGACCTGGAATTCAAAACCGTTTAATCCTTTAAGCAACCAACCACCCACTGGGCATTTTTGCCTTGGAGACCAACCTTTACAATTCATGTAAAAGACACCTTATCCCCTTTTGCAATGAAAGTTAGCATTATTTTTTTATTCGTTAACGTTAACAGGGGTAGTTTTTTGTTAATTTTTCAACTTTAGTTGTTGTTTACAACATATATCATACTTTTTTTTGGATTAATTTCATTTATCCATTGCTCGTCCCAATTCAAATTATGGGTCACGACAAGTTTGCGGCTAGCTTCAGACCACAACTTTATCCCCCAACTAATTTATCAGACCTGTCGCGCACTATCTATTACTGACGGCCATTGACCAAGAAGTCGTGCTCATTATCAATAATCAATATGGGGATAAAGCCAACAAACCAATATAAACGTAATTCCAAACGGCTTAAAAACAACCTTTAACCCTTGTAAATCAACCCTTAAAACTTTCTTATTTAGATTTAATATAAATAATTTGCTCAATTCAAATCTTAAAGATATTTTTGTCGCCGAACAATTATTTATTATTAGTCTAAATAAGAATAGATGAAAAACCAACTAACATTACTACTTCTCCTTTGCCTAAATTCCATGGCATTTTCACAAGGCCCAACCGTTAGCGGAACCATAAAGGACAATACCGAAACGCCTCTATTTGGGGTAAATATTCTGGTAAAGAATTCCCAAATAGGGGCCCAGACCGATGAAAAAGGCCACTTTGAAATCACCAATCTTGATGAAGGTGCACATACCCTGTCCATTTCCTATCTTGGCTATAGAACCAGGGATGTCCCATTTACCGTTACCAACGGAAAAGCAAAGGATCTTGGTGATTTGATCCTATATGAAGGAAACGAAATCCTCACCGAGGTAATCGTTGAAGGGGAACGCATCAATAAATTTTCTAGAAAGAAAACGGCCTATGTATCCAAGCTCCCACTAAAGGACATTGAGAATACCCAGGTGTATAACACTATTACCACCGACCTTTTGGAATCACAGATAGTGACCAACTTTGACGATGCCCTTAAAAATGCCGCCGGAGTGGAAAACCTATGGACCTCTACCGGTAGGGGTGGTGATGGGGCCGGATACTACTCCATGCGGGGATTCTCCGTACAACCACAATTGGTAAACGGCCTACCAGGTTTAACCAACGGCACTATAAATCCGGCAAATATTGAACGGATAGAAGTCTTAAAAGGACCTTCTGCAACCTTGTTCGGCAATGCGGTAAGCTCCTATGGCGGTCTTATAAATGTGGTTACCAAAAAACCATATGCAGGTAGCGGTGGTGAACTTTCCTTTACCTCCGGTACTTACGGACTAAATCAGATTACCGGCGATTTCAATACCGCTCTGAATAAAAGTGAAAACCTATATTTTAGGCTCAACACCTCCTACTCCACCGAACAGAGTTTTCAGGATGCCGGCTTTAGAAAATCCTTTTTCGTAGCCCCTTCCCTATCCTACAAGGTAAACAACAAACTATCCTTCTCCTTCTATGGTGAAATTACCCAGGCGGAACAGACCAATCCTACCTTCTTGTTTTTAAATAGAGGGGCTCCTACCGAATCCAAAAACCTGGAGGAGTTGAACTACAACAACAAACTGTCCTTTACAAGCAATGACCTTAGTTTGGAAAATCCGACACAGAATTATAGGATTGAAATGGACTATAAACTGTCCGACACATGGCAATCACAGACCTTACTTTCAAAAAGTTCCACTTCTACAAAGGGCTACTATTCCTATCTGTACGATTATGGCATCTTAGGGAACGATACCTTTACAAGGTTCATCAACAAACAAAACGCCAATACCCAAACCACGGATATACAGCAAAATTTTATTGGCGATTTTAAGATCGCATCCCTTAGGAACCGAGTGGTAATTGGTCTGGATTATTTCAATGCCACGGAAATCAATAATAGTACGGGATATGCTTTCTATGGGAATGTAACTCCAGAAGGTGGATCCAATGGGGACAACCCTTTTACTGCCGATGTGGAAACCGATACCTATGCCCTATCTACGGCTGCAGTAGATGCCGTTTTGGCTTCACAGGCCGTAGGGAACATTAAATCTAAATATCATATTTATAGTCTTTATGCTTCGGATGTCCTAAATATCAGCAATAACCTTTCGGCCATGCTGGGACTTCGGATAGATCATTTTGACAATGAGGGCAACCTGGCCAGTGTGGAGGATGATTATGACCAAACCACTTTATCGCCCAAGTTTGGATTGCTCTACCAGCCAATTTTGGATCAACTCTCTATCTTCGCCAATTACCAAAACGGATTCACCAACGTTGCCCCGCAATTGGTAGGAGATCCGGACGCGGGACCACAGACACTGGAAACTTTTGATCCGGAACAGGCCAATCAGTTTGAATTTGGTGTTAAGACCAATCTGTTCAATAATAGATTAAATGCAACCATTAGTTACTACGACATTAAAGTAAAAGACCGTGTCATTACAGATCCCTCCTCACCTTTTAACAAAATTCAAGGCGGTGAGGTGGAAAGCAAAGGATTTGAAATTGAAGTCAATGCCAATCCTGTTAGAGGTTTGAACCTAAGGGCCGGCTTTAGCAATAACGATAGTGAAACCACCAAATCTGACAATACCGAGATTCTGAATCGCAGACCCCTGGAGGCCGGTCCCGAAACACAGTATAATTTCTGGGCCAACTATGAATTACAGGAGGGTATGTTGGACGGTTTTGGAATGGGACTTGGGTTTAACGGTGCAAGTGAGCGCTTTGCCATAAACTATGCCTCCACAGGAGAATTCATCCTGCCAAGCTATACCATAGCCAACGCCTCCCTTTATTACCAAGCCAACAAATATCGCATTGGCCTTAAGCTAAATAATGTCTTTAACAAAGAATATTACAAAGGCTGGTCCACTATAAATCCACAGGCCCCAAGGGTGTTATTGGCCAATTTCACCTATAAGTTTTAAGCAAAAAATATAGATTTTCAACCTTGTACAAATGAACCTCAGAAAAATTATCTTCGAACTTCATAAAATTTTAGGCCTTACCACCGGTATCGTTGTATTTATTGTAGCGATTACCGGCTGTTGCTGGGCCTTTAGAGATGAGATTGAAAGTCTGTATGACGACTATAAAAAGGTAAGCCCCCAAAACGAACCCATTCTTACCCCTACTGAGGCCAAAATGTATGCCAAGGAGGTTTTCCCCGATAACCATATACACGGTACCCTATTTAAAAAGGCGGATGATGCCATTGAGGTTATTTTTTACGACCCCGAACCAGAATTTTACCAAAGTGTTTTTTTAAACCCATATACCGGCAAGGTGATACAGGTAGATGACCATTTATCCGGATTTTTTGCGTTTATCCTAAAGGGCCATATGCGGTTATGGTTGCCAAAAGAAATTGGGGAACAGGTGGTAGGAGCGTCCATCCTAATATTTATGGTGATAATCCTTTCCGGAATCTTCCTTTGGGTACCTAAGAAGCGGAAAAATCTTAAACAACGCTTAAAGTTTAACTGGAAAGATACTACCCGCTGGAAACGAAAGAACTTTGACCTTCATACCATAATAGGTTTTTACATATGTTCCCTGGCACTGATCCTTGCTTTTACGGGTTCGGTAATGTCCTACAATTGGATGAAGTATGTTCTTTATAAATCTTTGGGGGGAGACAAGGAAGCTGCATTTATAATTCCTGAAAATATTGGTTCTCCAAGCCAGGGAAAAGGTGTATTGCCAATAGACCTTCTTATACCCAAACTTCAGGCAGCATCGCCCAACGCGGAAAGTTTTGAACTTCACTATCCCACAGGCCCGGATGCAAGTATTTATGTGGAAGTTTCCAATAGCTCTGGATTATACTATGATTCGGACTTTCGGTTTTTTGACCAACATACCTTGGAGGAAATAGAGACCCCGAGTATATATGGCAAATACGAAAATGCCAAGGTAGCGGACAAAATACTGCGTATGAACTATGACATCCATATTGGGGCCATAGGGGGCATTGCCGGAAAAATAATTGCCTTTTTGGTGAGCCTGCTTACTGCCAGTCTGCCCGTTACCGGTATTTTGCTTTGGTATGGTAGGACTTATAAAAAGAAAAAAAGCTTGGTACAAATTGAATCTTAAGGTATAATTAAAAAATATTGTAAATTAATCCCTTAATACTTCCCCCATTTTATATAATATAAGTTATAAAGACAGTAATATTTTTTTATAAATATTGATTAGATACGATTGTTAACAGCTATAGCAGTATCCATGAGAAAAAGCCTAATTATAACACTAATCATATTTATATTATTCTCCTTCAAATCAAACCCTTATCCTAATTCCCAAAGAATTGAAAATCTTAAAACTTTTGCAAAAGTATATGGATTCATCAAATATTTTCATCCAAGTGATGAAGCCTCAGAAATAAACTGGAACAAATTTGCGTCCTATGGAGCATCGCAGGTATGGCCATGTACATCCCGGGAGGAATTAATACAGAAATTACAAGATATATTTGAGCCAATTGCCCCATCAATAAAGTTTTCAACTGAAAAGTTGAATTTATACGACATTTCAAAATTATCACCCCCGGGTTCAGATAATTATGATTTGACCTACTGGCAACACCGAGGTGTAGGTTTAGGTATGAAAACTTATTCCCAAAGTCCATATAAAAGTGTCCGTGTAAACGGTTTGGTGGAAAAAGAAACGCCAAAAAACTATGGTATACTAACTAATATTATCAAAGTAAATGATTATAAAGATAAAAAGATACGCTTTACAATATCCGCCAAATTAAAGGAGCCATCCAATACATCCGCCTATATTAGATTGGCACTTGTTAATACAGATGGTTCTACTATTTTAAAAAAAGAAACTATTGGCACCAGTGAATGGAACTCCTATTTAATTGAAACCGAAATAAAAGAAGTAACAGAGGTTATTGAAATTGGGGCAGCCTTGAAAGGAGATTCATCTTTATTCTTGGATGATGCAGAGCTGGCCTTTTGGAACGGAGATAATTGGGAAATTATTCCTTTAGATAACGCCGATTTTGAACAAGACACTATAATTGAAGTGCCAGAAGTAAACCAATGGTCACATAGGGGCGACGGATATGTTTCAGAAATTACCAAAGAGGAGAGCTACCATGGACAAAGTGCCGCAAAGCTTTTCCAAAATTTAGATAGTCAACCCATGTTTGGGAAAAAATTATTTGAAACAGCCCCAGAATTTGGTGAGGTCATAAACGAAGAAATTGGACAATCTATCTTTTGTCAAGTCCCCCTGGTTTTATATTCAAATACCCAAGGAACTTATCCTAAGTCCAATTCACTTAAATTAAAAAATCTTCTTAAAGATATGAGTGAAATGACCTACACGTCCAATTTACTTGACCTAAGCCTAGGTAACATAATTAACACTTATAATGTATTTCAGCACTTTTACCCTTATATGGATGCTGTTGAAGTTGATTGGGACAAAGAACTATCCATAGCCTTGTCGAGATGTTTCATAGACAAATCCAGGGATGAACATTATATTACATTAGAGAAATTTACAGCTCCACTTAAAGATGGGCACATTAATGTTCAGTATTCAGGGATACATGAAATATATGCCCCGAGTATAACTTGGGAATGGATAGAGAATAAATTGGTGATAACCGCTGTCTTAAATAATAAAATACCACTAAAAATCGGCGATGTGGTAACTCATGTAGATGGGATAAGTTCGCGTGATTATTTTCAAGAGATATATTCCCGTATTTCAGCTAGCAATAAGGGTTGGTTAGAGTTCAGGGGTAAAAGAAAAAGTCTGCTGGGAGAATTCGAAGAGATTATGACTATCAGAGTAGACGAAAAGGAAATCGGCCTGAATCGATCTTCTGTAGCATATAATGAAGGACCTCGTCAATCGACATACGAAAAGCTTAATGATGAATCTTATTACATCAATATAAGTAGAATAGAGATGGACCAAATAACGAAACTACTTCCTGACTTAGCAAAGGCCAAAGCTATAATCTGTGATTTAAGAGGTTATCCCAACAAGAACCACATGTTCCTATCCCATCTCCTTAAAGAGAGAGACACTTCCAATTCTTGGATGCAAATACCTGAAATCATCTATCCAAATCAAAAAAACATAGCCCACTTTGAAAAATATTCTTGGAACCTACCAACCAAGAAGCCTTATTTGGGAGATAAACAGGTTATTTTCATAACTGATGGGAGCGCAATTAGTTATGCAGAAAGTTATATGGGCTTTATAGAGGGCTATGATTTAGCTACAATCATAGGACAACCGACCGCCGGCACCAATGGAAATACAAATAGCTTTGAGTTGGAGGGTGGATTCAGTATTACTTGGACAGGAATGAAGGTATTGAAGCACGATGGGTCACAACATCATGGCATTGGTATAACACCTGATATTTATTTGGAAAAAACCATTAAAGGCATAAGGGAAGGTAAGGATGAATTTTTAGAAAAAGCAATTGAACTTATAAATTAAGACTGACACCTAAAAATTGACAATCCAAGAGATATGCATTTAATGAAAAATTAGCTAACCATTTTAGAGAATATATTATGGTTATCAGTATATCAGAGTTAATTTATGAGTATATAAAATACCTCTGATGTTTCTCAACTTTTTGAATATAGACATTAGGGGCCTTAGCTAAGGGCAATTACCACTTAACTAAACTATCCCAAAAAGCCAACTACCCTTTGTATTGAAAAAAATTGTATTTTTCTTTCGGCTAAATACCTGAGGCACAAAAGCCTATAGGGTATTATTACTTATTTATATAAGGGAGGTTGTTCATCCCAATGTTGACTTAAATATTTAGGAAATTATATGAAAATGAGTCTTAAATTCCTTCCCCTAAAAGATCTGTTCTATTCCATTTTTCCAACGGTAGGGACCTATGGTGGTTATATACAGGGAATAGCGCCTACCTTGTTCCCCAATATATGGATTGCCGTGGGCATAGGACTTCTGGCCTCCGTAATTCTGGCAGTTGTGTTTTATAAGGAAAATGTAAAAGCCTATAAAAAGTCTTTGGCCGAAATTCTTGCCACTGGCTATTTTATGAATTTCACCGGACGTTTTGGTAAACTTCTTAAAACCAAAACCCCTATTCATTTTTCCTTTCCGGACCATAAAATAAGGACTTTTACTGCCAATCAAATTACCGTGGAAGTAGGAATGCCCACCAGCCTCAAATCCTTGACCGAATATGCCGAGATGGTCGAAAATAAATATGAAATTGTCTATGTGCGTGAAGCCACCTTCAGTGAGCCATTTTGGTTACGGGCACAATTGGTCGACAATAGACTAATTATCCATGAATTCCCAAGAACCTTGTTCTCCCTTTCCAGGTATTTAAAAGATGATTTTATAGATCAAAAGCTGGCAGAAAAAAATTCCAAAAAAATATATGCCTGCTTCCAGAATAAGATAGATCAATTAAGAATTGAATATTCCAGTGAAATTTCAAATGACAAATTGAAGTTTATCACGGTATAAGTATATTTATAGTTAGGTAACATGCCACGGGCAATAAATGGCCATCACACCCTATGTTTGCCCGGAAAAAGTAGCATAGTATCAGTCGAACATCGATCGGCGAAATATAAATAGCTTTGGGAATGGAAAAAAAGGACAACAAAACAAAACCAATTATTCTAGAAGCCGGGCAAGGCAGAACATACCATTGTGGTAGCATGACCGCCATTTTTAAGGCCGATGAAAAAGAGACCGACGAAAAATATAGTATTTCCGAATGGTGGTTGGAGCCCAATTCCATGGGTCCCGGAGCACATAGCCATGAGGATAATGACGAAGTATTTTACGTTTTGGAAGGCAGTTGTTCCTTTCTTGTAGGAAACAAGTGGACAGAAGCTGGTAAAGGAACCTTTTTAAGGGTTCCTGCCAAAACAGTGCACGATTTTGCCAACAGGACGGATCAAAAAACCGGCATCTTAAATTTCTTTGTGCCCGGAGGTTTTGAACGAAATATGCCCTCTATCGTAAAATGGTTTAAAGACAATCCAAATTCCTAAGAAATGAACGGCATAACAGTAGAAGCCCAAATGATGATCAGAAAACCCCTGAAAGAGGTTTTTCAGGCCTTTATAGACCCCAACATAACCACTAAATTTTGGTTTACAAAATCTACTGGCCCCCTCAAAAAAGGGAAAACTGTTATCTGGGAATGGGAAATGTACAAGGCCAAGGCCGAAGTCCACACTATAGATATTAAACCAAACAAATTAATTGCCACTCGTTGGGGAACCCCTTCAACACTGGTAGACTACGAATTCAAGGAACTAAGTCCACAAAACACCTATGTAACCATAAAAAATTACGGTTTTACGGAAACGGGGGAAGAGCTGCATAAAACCCTTATGAACAACACCGGTGGCTTTACTACCGTTTTGGACGGACTAAAAGCCTATTTGGAGCATGGCATACAGCTCAACCTAGTCGCGGACAAGTTTCCACAGAACCTGCAGGATTAATTAGAACTTCATTGGCGATATTATATAAATTACAACCCTGATTAAATGAAAAATTCTATTGAAATAAAGATGGCCGAAACGGCGACCGACTTCGCACATGCCAAAAAATTGATTTTGGAATATGTAGCCTGGTTGGGCATTGATCTGTCTTTTCAAAATTTTGATAAGGAAATGGCGGGCCTGCCCGAAATGTACAATCATGAGGATGGCGGATTATTTATTGCCTATATAAACGAGGAGGCTGTTGGCATCGCCGGAATCCGAAGGTTTAATAAGAACGATGGAGAAATAAAACGCATGTTCGTACAACCTAACAGCAGGGGTTTGGGCATAGGACAATTACTTCTCAACCATTGTATTGATAAAGCCAGAAAGCTTAACTACGACACCATAAAACTGGACACGGCCGACTTTATGAAATCGGCCATAAAATTGTATACTGATCATGGTTTTAAAGAAATTTCTGCCTATCGCCATAATCCACACGAATCGGCCAAGTATTTTGAATTAAACCTTAAAGAGTAATCGTTTTCAAGAAACCGGAAGCCCGGTTTTACAGCTGCATTCAGCAACAGCCCTCTGAAAAATTCTAACCCAACTAGAACCCACACCCCTTACAAATGAGGTTTATTTCATATTAAAATATTCATAATAATTTGTTTAGTTAGGATTCCTTACTATATTTGTATGGCAATAGTGCAATAATCTAAAATCAATAAAAATGAAAAAATCGGTTTTTTATCACGCAGGATGTCCCGTATGCGTTAGTGCGGAACATGACATTTTAGAATTAGTGGGTCGGGATAATGTAGAAATAGTACACTTCGGCCAAAACAAATCCCGTATTCCCGAAGCGGAAAAAGCAGGTGTTAAGTCGGTCCCAGCCCTACTTACACCCAATGGCAATGTACTACATATCAACTTTGGTGCTTCCATGGCAGACGTAAAAGGTTAATTTTTTGACCCGAAAAGTTAGGATTCCTAATAGATTACATTTTAAATGATGAACTACATGAAAATATCAGTTTGGGACACCTATGTGCCCCGGGAAGACGGCAAGACCATGCATTTTGATATATTGGTCCCCAGCACTATGGAAGAAAAGGAAAGCATTTTCGGTTATGGACGTGAATACCTGTCTTCCAAACCGTTTCAAACAGCCGAACTATCCTCCAAGGAATGTAGGTTCTGCCATATGGAACAGGCTCCGGAAGCCATAGCGGATATCATAAATAAAAAAGGGTATTATATCATAGAAATGGAAAATTGCGAATAATATCATTAGGATAACTAACTTTGCCTGTCGGGCAATTCCCGGCAGGCTTTTTATATGGACAAAAGTATTTTTAATCCGGACCATCAAGAAAGGGATGTTAGCAGCAAAATTATAGCCGGACTTGAACGCATTTCGGAAGCCTTCAAGGTCTTGCTCTGGGACAAGGCCAAATTGCTAGGTTTAAGTCCCATCCAAATACAAATCCTAATTTTCATCGCTTACCACAAAAATGAAATTTGCAATGTTAGTCACTTGGCCAAAGAATTCAACATAACCAAGCCTACCATAAGCGATGCCATTAAGGTATTGGACAAAAAAGGCCTGATTACAAAAGAATATTCTTCCAGTGATAGTAGAAGCTATTCCATTAGCCTCTCTGAAACCGGAACGGAAACCATAGGACAAATTTCAGATTTTGCCAATCCCTTAAAGAAGCAGCTCAATACCGTTGATAATCCCGAATTGGAATCCCTGTTTGGCACTTTGAGCAAACTTATCTATCAACTGAACACAAGTGGAATCCTTAGTGTACAGAGAACCTGTTATGGTTGCAAGTTCTACGGTAAAGAAAGTAATAGGGATTACTGCAACCTGCTCAACAAAGAATTACTGAACAAGGACATTCGATTGGACTGTCCTGAATTTGAAGTAAGACACGCCCAATAAATCCTCCGGTCCAAAAGCCAATAATAATTCCCAAAAGCGGAATATCTTCCCTACAACTTTGTGAGATTTACCAAGATTTAGGATATTTACCGCTTCCATGTTTTAAGAAAAACGGGCAAATCCAAACCTAAGGTAACCCTAGGCTTATAAATAAAGTAAATGAAGAACACTTGGCTATTGTGCGGCATATTTCTATTGTCCATTATCCCTTGTCTTGCGCAACAAGGAAATACCTCAACCTTATCTATCAAAGAAATTATGCAGGGCGATGACTTTGTGGGCCATCTTCCTTCCAATCCCCAATGGTCCCTGGACAGCCAGACCCTATATTTTGATTGGAACCCCTCAAAGGCACAAAACGATTCCCTGTATGCCTACCATTTAAAATCGGCCAAAACTATCAAAACCGATTTTGAAACCTCCTACTCCCTTCCCAGTAGCGGCGGAGTTTTTAACAAGGATAGAACCTTAAAATTATATGCCAAACGGGGCGACATATTTCTGTTAAACCTTAAGACCCAAGGCCTAATTCAAATTACCAGGACAGAAGAATATGAAAGTGCTCCCCATTTTACCGAAAACGGCACCAAAGTGGCCTATAGACAGGGCAACAATCTTTTTACCTGGGATATTGCGACCGGGAGTACGGTACAACTGACCAAAATTAAGTCCGCAAAAAAGGACGACGAAAAAAGTGATAAAGACCAATGGCTCTACGAAGATCAGTTGGGACTATTTGAGGTACTGCGCGAACGAAAGGCCAAAAAGGACAAGACAGAGGAAGCGAAAAAACTCCTTGAAGCCAAAGGACCCCTACCTATTGACCCTGACGGTAAATCCATATACAACCAAAGAATAAGCCCCATAGGAAATTACATTACCTACTTAACTACAAAATCGCCTACAAATAAGGGTACCATTGTTCCCCATTATGTAACCGAATCCGGGTATACTGAAGATGAAGATGCCAGATCCAAGGTAGGCAATGCACCTTATGAATATGAAATGTTCGTGTACGATATTGCCAAGAAAAAGGCCTATCCAGTGGTCCTAGACAGTTTGGAAGGTCTGGATTATGTACCTGAATACACCAAGGACTATCCGGATAAGACCTATGAAAATAAAAACAGGCTGGACTATATTGATGGACCTCTGTGGAGCGAAGATGGAAAGTATGCGGTACTGGACATTAATAGCAACGACTATAAGGACCGTTGGATAGTACTATTGGATCCCAAAAACGGTACGGTTACACAATTGGATCGCCAACATGACGAAGCTTGGATAGCCGGCCCGGGTATTGGGGGATATTCAGGTGGTGAAATGGGCTGGATGCCCGACGGAAAAAGTATCTGGTTCCAATCCGAAAAAACAGGTTATTCGCATCTTTATGCCATTGATGTATCTACAAAAAAAACAAAGGCACTAACTTCCGGGGAATTTGAAATTTACGATCCCAGAATCTCAAAGGACAAAAAACGCTGGTATTTCACGGCCAACAAAAACCATCCTGGAGACCGACAGTTTTATAGCATGCCCATTGGAGGCGGAAAAATGCAGCAACTTACCCAAATGACCGGATCCAATGAGGTTAACCTGTCCCCTGACGAACGTAAAATGGCCATTTTGCATTCGTACACCAACAAGCCCACAGAACTTTACCTACAGGACAATCCTATTTGGGGTAAATCCAAGGCAGAGGCAAAACGCATTACCTACTCCACTACCAAGGATTTTGATTCTTACCAATGGCGCGATCCTGAAATAATCACCTTTAAGGCAGAAGATGGCGAGGCGGTACACGCGAGGCTGTACCAACCAAATTCCGACACAAAAAATAAGGCAGCCATTATATTTGTCCATGGAGCCGGTTATTTACAGAACGCCCATAAATGGTGGAGCACTTATTTTAGGGAGTATATGTTCCACAATCTCCTAGTGGACAACGGCTATACCGTGCTGGACATAGATTATAGGGGAAGTGCAGGTTATGGCAGGGACTGGCGTACCGGGATCTACAGATATATGGGCGGAAAGGACCTGTCCGACCATGTGGATGGGGCCAAATATTTAATAAATGAACTGGGTATCGAAGAAAATAAAATTGGCATTTATGGCGGCTCCTATGGCGGATTCATCACTTTAATGGCCATGTTTAACGCCCCTGACACCTTTAAGGCCGGTGCCGCCATACGATCTGTTGGCGATTGGGCTGCCTACAACCACGGTTATACGGCCCGTATATTGAACACCCCGGTTACCGATAGCCTGGCCTACCGAAGAAGTTCCCCTATATATTTTGCGGAAGGCTTAAAGGGAGACTTGCTCATATTACATGGCATGATAGACGACAATGTGCATTTTCAGGATATGGTTCGACTCTCGCAACGTTTAATCGAATTGGAGAAGCATAATTGGGAAATGGCCGTCTACCCTGTAGAACGGCACAGCTTTGTGGAACCCAGTAGTTGGACCGATGAATACACCCGTATTTTTAAGCTATTCCAAAAAAGCTTATTGGACAAAAATTAGCATTGACCACAGGCAGTAAAGCATACCGGTTGGCCATTGCTTAATGGTCACCTGGGCAAACCTATTATTCTATTCCATATACTGCAACCTTGCATTTAGATTGTACCTATAATAATATAAGCAATGTACAACCGTGTCTCTTCAAGTTGACATCTCAGATGCATAAAGTATTCGGCAACAATTAAAGGCACAAAAAGCCTACAGGTACATACGTATTTAAAAAATAAGTCGTTTACATTATATATTATCTAAAACTAAGCATATATTAACATTTAAAATTGATAGGTACAAGGCCAAGTCTACAAAAGTAATTGGTAATATAAGATAAGCAACTAGAGGATTTTTAAGGAATATGGGAACGCTGAACAAGTTTTATGGATGGAGATGGGATGAAGAAGACCCAATATTCAAGAATCTTGAATACATTAAAAAAGTCCTAGGATATGTAGCTCCGGATGATCAATCATTTACTGCCAACAATTTCAAGGAATTATTCTATCCAGGAGATTTTGAACTACTTCAAAAATCTTGGAAGGCTTATAAGACTGGCACCAATCATTCCTTTGAAAAGTCCTATAGGTTTAAGCATAAGGATGGGTCCTGGAGATGGATAAAAGAATCCGGTCTAGCCAATGAATTTAATCCCTCCAACAATCCTATTGGTGCAATTGGCACCATACAAGAAGTTACGGACAAGAAAAAAAAGAATACCCATTTAAAATCTATCCTTAAAAGCGTTTCCATTATTATATTGCGCTTAAAACAGGATTCCAATAACAATCTTAAGGTTGAGCATATAAGTGAGGAGGCTTTACAACACTGGAATATTCCATGTAAAACCCTTTTAAAAGACGAAGACTATTTACGCAATTTAGCACATAAGGATGATCTTGGGAGAATTAGAACTGCCTTAAACAATTCCTTCTCGAAAATGGAATTTTTCGAATGCCAATGGCGGGTGGTTTCACAGGAAGATAAGATTATTTGGTGTCAGGGTGTAGGCACACCCATAAAAGATAAAGATGGTAGTTGTTTTCTGGATATTGTAATTACGGATATCACCAAGGAGAAATTGTATACCGAACAACTTAAGGTATCTGAAGAAAAATATCATAGCCTTTTTCAGCATTCCCCCCAGCCTTCATGGGTGTATAACCTAGAAACATTGGCTTTTTTAAATGTTAATTCTGCTGCTATAGAAAAATATGGTTATAGCAAAGATGAGTTCATGGGCATGACTTTAGCGGATATAAGACCAGAATGTGAAATGAAATATCTGGAAAAACAGGTCCAAAAAACTCGGGAAAATTATTTGAACCTTTTCGATGGACATTTTAAACATATTACCAAAAAGGGCGAAATATTTACAGTGCATCTATATAGCAGCCCCATCACTTACAATGGTCAAAAATGCAGGCAGATCATTGCTATAGATATTTCAGAAAAAATGAAATACCTAAAGTTTATAGAAAATCAGAATAAGAGCTTAAAAAAGATTGGCTGGATGCAGTCCCACGAACTTAGGGCTCCTTTGGTTAGATTAATGGGCCTAATAAATTTACTGAACGATCATGATTCCATATGTAAGGAGGAAATGAATTATATCAATAAGGAAATTATAAATTCGGCCAATGAAATGGATGTCATGACGAAAAATATAGCCAAGATTATTAACGATACCCAATTAAAAGAGAAAAGGAATGACGCACAGATTATTGCAGATTGATGACGATCCGGTAATTCTTTTTTTGCATAACAAACTGTTTTCCAAATACACCAATTCCAAAATTGAACAATTTAAGAATGGGAAATTGGCATTGGATCATATACTCGCCAACAATGGTCCTGACATTTCATATATGTTGCTTTTAGATATCAATATGCCCGTAATAAATGGCTGGGAATTTATGGATGAGATTTGCAACCTTGGCCTGGACCGGAGCATTAGCGTCGTAATCTTAACTTCCTCCGCAGATTATGCCGATTTGGACAAATCCAAATCATATGACAACATTGTACATTTTATTCAAAAACCATTGACCAGGGAAAAGATTGAAAAAATACCATTGCTTTTGGAATATCTGAATTTACAGTAGTAACCGGTATGGTTGTCTATCAATTATGTCTTTAATTAACAATCGTGACAAGCATTGACCCGTTCCCATTAGTGTAGTTTTGTTCGGCATCAAAATGCCTACAAAGTTCTATTGATACACTCTAACATAATCCACCTCCATAGTGGAGGATACAAAATTTGGATCAACACTGAACCAACTTCCTCCCATGGCTACATTCAAAATAATAAATTGATCTGCCGTATATGGCCACGTATCCTTGTCCTTGAGCGTTGGATTATAGGCATAGACAAATTCATCATCGATAAAAAATCTTAGGGAATCCTTGTTCCATTCAACTGCATATACATGAAATTCTGTATTGTAATCCGCAATAATAGTGGTTCCAACAGTTACATCAGTGCATCCACCATGGCAGGATGGAGTATGGGTGGCACTTGAAATTTTCTTCGGATCATGTCCCCAATGCTCCATAATATCTATTTCTCCACAAGCAGGCCAACCCTCGGTTTCAATATTGGATCCTAACATCCAAATGGCAGGCCATGTCCCATGTCCAAATGGAAGCTTGGCCCTTACCTCTACCCTTCCATAGGTAAAGGAAAAAAGCGAATTTAATCTGGCCGAAGTATATTCCTTGGTAGTTCCCTGGGCCGTGTATTGCTCCTTTTTAGCCACAATTTTAAGAGTCCCGTCCGAAACATACGCATTATCCTGCCTGTTTGTGTAATGCTGTAATTCACCATTGTACCAGCTGCCGTTATCTGGGGCTATAGTTTCCAATTTCCAATTTTGCGCGGAAAGTGTGCCATCCCCTTCAAACTCATCAGACCATACGAGCTTGGCTTCATATTCGGCCACAAAAACAGAAATAGTTTCCGAAAAAGCTATGGATTCGCCCGTAATGGAATAGGCCAAGACCGTTATTTTGTAATCATGTATACCTTCCTCCCTAAAGGTATAGGTAAAATTGCCATCCGTGCTTACCTCCTCAGATACGTCATTGAACCTATAACCATATTTAACCGCATTTTTGGCTACCGCCGAAAACTGTACCACACCTGTACCATTGCCACTTGGATTATTGCTATCCACTCCCAATACCTCTACAGACAGGTTAAGTTCTGTAGGCACAACTTTCTCCCTTTCCCCATTGGTGTAGACAAAGCCATCCTCCTCATTATTTTGGCCGCCACAAGCCATAATAATTACCAATAAAAAATATATTGTCAATTTCATAATTCGCATTTACCAAATAAAAATTAACTGCCATAAAGAAAAACCTTGCTGACTTCGACCATCTACCAGCAAGGTTTAACAACTAAATCAACCAACCTGAAAATTTTTGTATGCCATTGGGTTTACACAAATGCCATACATTTCCTTTTCCAAAAAATATAATTAAATGGACCTTTTTCCAAAACTCTACTATTCTATAGACCGATCCATTTCTTTGTAGAATACTTTTATTACCACTACTGTGGCCTAAAGACCCAGGTCCATCCGGTACCGCCACCATTGTTGGCAACATATAGCACCATCTCATCCTCTGTCAAAGAGATTATGGTATAAAGTCCGTCCGGATTACCCCTAGGTTCCTCAGCCCCCAAAATATTTGCATTATTAATTTTTAAAGTTTGATTGGCAACATCCAAAACAAAATTGCCCGATTGTGGAGTAGCATCCGGACCTGAATAATAGGTAAAGTTTGCACCTCCATCCAGATCAAACTTCATGCTTCCTGCCGCATCCGCTGGAGGACAACAGTCCCCAGCTGCATTCCACCATGCCGTGGCCCAAGCTCCCGGGTCATTTGGGGGAGACATATACCACCATCTTCCTCCATCCGGTGAAGGGCCTCCATTAAAAACCCAAGTCTTACCATCAGAAGTGTTGTCACTTACCAAATCATACCAATCCTGATCCAGCGCACTGTCTAACTGATCTATCTGAACATCTATCGTTTTGGTAAAAAACTCGGCCCCTAAAGTTCCTGTAAACGTAAAGGTTGCTGTCCCCGGTATAGGATATACAAATTCTACCTTATCCGAATAGGCCCTACCCAAATTGTAGTCCCAGTAACCGGTAACCCCTGGGGTAGCCATATTAAGTTCAATTTTATTTCCCCCTGCTGTGCTTTGTGTGGCAACAAGCTGAACTCCCGCTACATCGGTAGTGTTTTCCAAATAGTCCCGATCTTCTATGGGCTCACAGCCCACGGCAATCAGGAATAGTGAGGCAATAACCGATCTTAAAATTATTATTCCATTATTTTTCATCTGTCTATATTTTTTGTGATTTCAACTATTTTACCAGCCTGGATTCTGTGAATAAACTCCTCCTGACAATCTTATCTCGGTCTCTGGAACTGGGACCAATCCTTTTGTTTCCGGACGGTAAGTAACTTTGTAAACGGCATCAATACCAGAATTTCGAACATTGATGGCATCGTCAAAAGCTGTGTTTACATCACCCCAACGTACCAAGTCGAACCATCTTATTCCTTCAAACGCCAATTCATGCAAGCGCTCTTCCTTTAGGGCTTCCAAAGAATACCCTATTTCTCCTAGGCCTGCCCTAACCCTTACTCTGTTCATACCTGTTGCAGTACCGGAAATTTCGGAATGCATCAACAGCACATCTGCAAAACGCATCAATATATAATCTTGGGCCGCCCATAACTGCATGGGATCACCATTGTTCATATCGTACAAGAAGTAGAACATACCTTTCACTCCGTCCACTCCGTCCGGATCGGGATGCTGTACCGTAGTGTATTTTTTATTGAAGAAGCCGGTCTCATGATCACCTTTGTCCGCTTCGTAACCAGCAGTTCCCTGATCGGCATTGCCCAATTCAATAATGGACCCCACCTTTCTTTTATCTGCATCATCCCACTGGTTCCAAAGTTTTGGGTTTATGGTTCCCCAGCCCCAACCTTGTCCAAATGGGACCATGGAGTTATCACGGATCCCCATAAACAACGGCATCCTATTGTTGTATTTCTGTCCTTCGCCCCAACTGGTAGTGGAATATCTAAGGGCAAACATGGTTTCTTTGTTTCCAGTACCAAATGTTGGCGAATGTCCGTCCTGTCCTACCCAGGCCAAGCCTTCAGTTTCTGCCCAGGGAAGAACAGTTGTACCTGCACTTTCATTTACATAGGAATAAGGCCATAAATTCCTAAAATCCGTGGCCAATTCATAACCACTATTATTAATACAATCATCCAGATAAGCAAGAATATTGCTCTGGGATAAAGATCCTCCGTCTGCCAAAGGCAAATCTGAGGTAGACTGTCCTTCAATATTGGTCATATACCCGGTATAGAACAAATATGCTTTTGCCATATAGGCTTCTGCAACCCATTTGTTGGCATGACCATAACTGGAAGTTGGGATATCATTAAAATTAATGGAAGGCATCGTTTCTATGGCCAATTTAAAGTCGGACGCAATTTGTGCAAAAGTCTCGCTAAAGGAGGCCCTTGGCGCATCTCTGGGATCATCTATTGCCAGGATCAAAGGCATACCACCAAAGAATTTTGCTGCTCTAAAATAGTAATAGCCCCTCATAAAATAGGCTTCCCCTACCGTCTGGTTCTTGAAAGCAATGGACTCCTCCGGAGTATCAAAAAAGGAAGAGAAATCCACTTCTTCCACCTTTTCCAAAATAGCATTTGCACGGGTTACCCCATTATAGGTTTCCACCCAAAGATCACGATAGGTATCCTCTTCGGGGTCTTCAAATTTATCCACGTTTTTAGCCGATTTATCATCTGGGCCACCACCACCCAACATCATATCGGACAATAAATTGGCTGCAATACCTTCATCACTATGAACACCAGCTGTATACATGGCGTTATAAACACCGGACATGGCCTCCTCTATATCTTGTGGACTGCTGTAAAAATTATCCAAACTTTTCTCGTAAAGATTTTCGGTGTCCAAAAATTTCTCGCTACAACTGGTGGCAAGCACCAAAGTTGCTATGCCTATGTTATATATTAGTTTTTTCATCATCTACTTTTTTAAAATTAAAAATCAACACTAAATCCAAACATTACAGTTCTAGGTAGGGGATATAGACCAAGGTCTATACCGGAGGCCCAACTGGCATCGTGGCCAAATGATACTTCTGGATCCATACCCGTGTAATTGGTAAAAGTGTATAGGTTGTTGATAGCGGCGTATACCTTAATATCGGAGAATAACTTAATATTGGAAATATAGTCGCCCAATTTAACCCCAACGGTCAAATTATTGATTCTTAGGTAATCTGCATCCTGCATATAAATGTCAGAAATCCAGTTGGTATTCCTATTGGATACCGAGCTCAAGCGAGGTAATGTATTGGACGTTCCCGCACCGTGCCAGCGCCCAAATATCTCGGTAGTATAGTTTTGGTCAAAACGGTCGGCAAAGGATCTATAGGATTGCATAACCTGCATTCCATATTTCCCGGACAAGGTAACATTGGCATAGAAACCTTTGTATTCCGCATTGAGTTGAATACCCAGTTCAAAATCGGGATTAGGATTCCCCAACATCTTTTTATCGCTCTCATCTATAACCCCATCCTGATTTTGATCTACGAACCTAACATCACCAGGACGTTGATCACTGAAATAAGGGGTACCATCCGTTGGCTTCACATATGCATCAACCTCATCCTGAGTTTGTAGAATGCCGTCTGTTTCATAGCCGTAAAAGAATCCTATTGGCTTACCTACTTCCGCTCTGGAAACTGAGGCCGTACCTTGAGACAATACAGAGCTTGGTCCTTGGATAATACCGTCCGAGTTTGCTATTTTAGTAATTTCATTCTTGTTGAAGGCCCCACTTATGGTAGCCCCATATTTAAAATCGCCAATGTTATCGTTCCATGACAACATAAGTTCATAACCCGTATTCTCTATGTCACCACCGTTAATGTACGGTGCTCCCGCTCCCGATGTACCTTGAATAGGGGCAACCACTAACCAGTCCTTTGTAGTTTTCTTATACCAGTCTGCCGTAAAATCCAGTCTGGAATTAAAGAACCTAGCATCCAATCCAAAATTCAATTGCTCCGAGGTTTCCCAGGTTACATCCGGATTGGTTACCCTGGCCGGAACAGCTGTTGCTCCGGAAATAGGTTTGGTATCTCCAAAATAATACCCTGGATTTAGATATGCTATATTAGAGCTATAAATAAAATTATCTATGGATTGATTTCCGTTCTGCCCCCAGCTTCCCCTAAATTTGGCAAAGTCCAAGACACCATTGTTGTTGGATAGAAAATCCTCATTGGTAAGGATCCATCCTGCAGATACTGAAGGGAAATAACCCCATCGGTTGCCTTTGGCAAAGTTGGAAGAACCGTCTGCCCTCATGGTTGCCGATAACAAATACTTTTCCTTATAATCGTATTGTGCCCTTGCTATATAGGACAACAATCCTCCTCCTCCTGCCGCGTAGTCTGCGCCAAAAGTATTAATGGAATTTACATCGGTCTTGTCTACATTGTTCAAATAAGCGTATTCCGGCAATCCAAATCTTGTGTTGGCCATACTGCCCCCAACGGAATTATTGATCTGGTTTTTATATACCTCATTACCTATCAATGCATTTATATTGTGATTCCCAAAAGTACGTTCATAGGTTAGCGTGTTGGTCCAAGTTAAATTGGCCCCTAAATATTGGTATTGTGACGCCCCATCGTTGGCATTACTGAAAAGCACCCCCAAAGCAAAGGTTGGTGTCCAGGAGCGACCGTGGCCAAACCATGAATCCAAACCGTAGGACGACCTAAATTTCAAATCCTCTATAGGCTCCAATTCCATATAAACGTTTCCGACCAATGTATTGTCCTTGTTCCCCAAATTACTATAGTTACTTCTGTAAAACATAACCGCCAGCGGATTTGCCTGGTCGTTGGCAAGTCCATCCAAAGTTGGGGTAAACCCGTTTGCATCAGGTGATTTATCCCAATACGCAGGCATTAAAGGATTTTGAACCAAGGCATTGTGAAGATCGTTCCAGTAAATGTTTCCAGTGGCCACTCCCCTATATTCCGAATTGGTGTAGGTAAGGTTCTCCCCTATGGTAAGTATACTATGATCATCATTTTTGAAAAGCACAAATTCAGTATTCATACGGGCAGTAAGCCTTTTGTAGCCCGCATCAATAATACTGCCTCCAATAATCCCGGTTTGATCCAAATACGAAACACCGAAGGCATAGGTACTATCCTCACCTCCACCTGTAATATTTACGGAGTGACTGGTTACAGGTGCACTTTTGGTAGACATTTCATCTATCCAATTGGTTCCTTCCCAGCCATTTTGCAGCATACCCCATATTTCAGAACCTAATTCGGTCCCTAAATTATTGGGATAATTATTATTTAGCCAGTTATTATTCTGTAAAATAGCCTCCCAATCATTTGGCTCCAAACCATCATTTACCCTTCCTTCGTCCATGATGTACATGTATTCCTGGGCATTTAATGGCGATAGATTCTTGTATATTTTCTGAATCCCGTAATAGGAATCGTATTGTATCTGCGCCTTGCTACCTTTCCTACCTTTATGGGTCGTTACCAATACCACTCCGTTGGCTGCTCTGGATCCATAGATGGCGGCAGATGCAGCATCCTTTAAAACGTCTATGGACTGAATATCCGAAGAGTTTAAATAATCAATATTGCCTACCGCTACCCCATCCACGATATAGAGTGGGCTGGAATTACCAATTGTCCCCAGACCACGAATGGTAACCTTGGTACCTGCTCCCGGTTCCCCATTGTTCCTGGTAACGCTTACCCCAGGTGCAACACCTTGAAGGGCCTCCATAGCGGTTGATGTATTCAACTCGGCAATATCTTCTCCCTTTACGTTAAGATTGGCCCCTGTGGTCAAGGCCTTTTTTTGAACCCCATACCCTACTACAACAACCTCTTCCAAAGACTCATAAGATTCCAGTAAGGTTACATTGATTGCGGTTTGCTGTCCTACGGTGATTGTTTGGCTTACCATACCTATATAGGTATAAACCAAACGATCCTCCGGTCCTACATTTCCAATGGAATAATTCCCATCAAAATCTGTGGTGGCTCCATTAACGGTACCTTGCACCACTACCGATACTCCTGGCAATGGCAAGCCCGCCTCATCGGACACCAGTCCTGTTATGGTTTTGGTCTGCGAAAAAAGGTTTTGCGCACAAACCATTACCAAAGTGATAATCAAGAATTTGAACTTTAGCATCATTTAAAAAAGTTTAGGTTAATTAATCGAGTTTTTATTAGTGTAAAATTTTGTTTTTCATCTTGAGCCAAAAGGCCCATAAGCGTATTATTAAAGAATATAAAGGATGACAAAAACCAGCAATGCAACGATGGCCATTATCAGCAGTAACTCCATCAACTGCTTCCATTTGAATTTTGAATCCTTGTTTTTCATTCCTTCAAATGTTAAATAAATATTAAATCTTGTGTAGCATTTATTCTGCATCAAATAGAAATTTTGCTGCAACTTTCCTATAAAAACCTCAAATGCATCATCTGTTGCATGCAATGCAACAATAGTTATATGGAAGACGGTAATAGGACCAACAGAGATATGACTTCTTGTAGTGGAATTAAGGAAATCTAAAAATGCTGTTAACAAGATCTACCGCAAAAAGGCGCATTCCTAGTACCTGGACAAGGTAAGTATCAAGTATTGTTTAATTAATCAGAGACCAACCCAAGGGATCCGAAACCCAAGTCACTCCCATAGGGCATTGAATGGCTATTACCGACAACATTTAGTGGGCCAGATAAATGGAACGGGCGAGTGGACAAACGCCTGAGCCTTCAAATCCCACTAAGTAGGTAAGACTATAATAATTATGTATGGTTGAAATGACCCCGATCGGGTTCAATTTTTATATGTAATTAGCATTAATCCGGATGAAATTATACTTGAACGTATACCGCCCTATGTCCTCTCTGAAGTATATCATAATCGATGGAGCCTAACCAACCCTTCACGAAGGGTGTCGTTGACATATCAACATTGGCACATCACAATATGTTTTATGGGCCTGAATTTAAGATTTGATAGGGTCTACCTCTGTGGGCAATATTCCAAAATGGGCTTTAAAACATTTTGTAAAATAGGAGGGCGAGGAAAACCCAACCTGATAACACACTTCACTTATATTGGTATTTCCCATTTCTATAATCTGTTTTGCCCTTTCAATTCTAATATTCCTTAAGAATTCGTTGGCCGTCTGATTGGTAAGTGCCTTAATTTTTCTATAAAACTGACTTCTGCTCAAATTAAGGTTTGTAGCCAGAACCTCCACACTTAAATCAGGGTCATCTATATTATTGTTGATATAGTTCAGTACCTTTTCTATAAAATCCTTATCTAGGGAGGTGGTATTCTTATTCACCGGAACATCGCTGATAACACTGAAATATTTATTAAAAATAAGTTGTCTACTAGTAATAAGTTGGGACAACCGCAGTCTTAGCAGTCGTAGATCAAAAGGCTTAACCATATAGGCATCGGCACCAGTTTCAATGCCTTCCATTCTATCATCTATACGTGCTTTGGCCGTAAGCATCAATAAAGGAATATGGCTGGTCCTCATATCTCCCTTTATTTTTTTACAAAATTCGAATCCGTCCATTTCGGGCATAATAACGTCCGTAATAATAATATCCGGCAGCGCAGACTTGGCCAGCTCCAAACCTTCCTTTCCATTTTTAGCCAAGAGTATCCTGTATTGATTTTTGAGTTCATTCCTCAAGTAGCTCCTAAGTTCTCCATTATCCTCAACGATCAATAAGGTATAGGAGGTGGTTGCCTCTTCCGGGCCAATGTCGGATATGTCCTCCATTTTGGATTTTAGAAGGTTAACCCGCTCTTTTTGGGAATCAGGTTCCTTAACGTCCGTAAATATCTCGTTCTCTGCAAAATGCTGTGGTCCTTTTGGCAAAATTATTCTGAAGGATGTTCCGCTTCCTGCCTCACTCTTAACTTCAATTTTACCTTTGTGCAATTCCACAAAACTTTGCACTACTTCCAGACCAATACCCGTACCACCATAATAGGTCTTATTAAGGTTTTCTACTTGATAAAAACGTTCAAAGATCCTCTCCGTTTCCTCTTGTTTAAGTCCTGGTCCCGTATCTGAAATTATTAACTCTACCCCCACCGTAGGTTTAGATTTATCCACTAGCGGCAGATTGTACAATTCATCCTTGGATAGTAATTCAATAGTTATGGCCCCACCTTCAGGAGTAACCTTAAAGGCATTGGAAAGTAAATTGAAAATTATTTTCTCCATCATACTCTCATCAGCCCAGATGTTCAAATCCTCAGAATCCGAATCCAAACTAAGATGTATGTTTTTTTCCAGTGCCTCTTCCTTAAAATGGCTGACCACTTCCTGGGTTAAATTGCCCAAATCAATTTCCTTGGCCCTTACACCAATTTTATTTAATTCCAATTTCCTAAAATCCAACAGCTCATTCACCAATCTATAAAGTCGATCTGTATTCTTATAGATAATATTGTGCTTTTCCTTTATTCTGTGCGGCAGGCTTAGACTATCGTCATTAAGAATATCCTTAAGTGGATTAATAATTAGGGTGAGGGGTGTCCTAAATTCATGGGAGATATTGGTGAAAAATTGAAACTTTTTTTCGTCCAGATCTTTTTCCTGCAATCTTTTTTCACGCTCAGAATGAATGATCTGCTTTTCCCGTATTCTGGACTGTGTCATTTTATTTAGTAAGTAGATTCCTAAAATAAACAAAGCTATATAAGAAAATAAGGCCCAGCTGGTTTTCCACCAAGGTGATAAAACAGTGATGCTTAAGGTCAAGGGGGATTGGTTCCAAACACCATCATTGTTGGCTGCTTTTAATTTAAAGGTATAACTCCCCGGGTCCAAGTTGGTATAGGTTGCACTTCTTTTTTTACCTACATAATTCCAAGATTCCTCATAACCCTCCAAATAATAGGCATATTCATTTTTTTCCGGACGGGTAAAGTTTATGCCCGAATATTCAATCGTAAAAACAGATTGATCATGTTTTAGTACAATACTATCCGTTTCTGAAATTACTTTCTTTAAGGGTGAATTCTCCTTGGTAGGCAATACTTTTTCATTGAACAGCCTAAACTCCGATAGATATAATGAAGTCTCATTGGTATTGGTTATAATTTCTGAGGGATTAAAATAATTGACCCCTTGATAACTTCCAAAGTAAATATTTCCCTGGTCATCCCTAAAGGCCGAATTAATATTAAAATCGTTGGCAAGGAGTCCATCATCCGTGGTGTAATTATGAAACTCCATGGTCTCCATATCCAATTTTGAAATTCCAGCATTGCCTCCCAACCAAATGTTGCCATCCAAGCTTTCAATAATCCCACATACATTTTCCTCTTCAAGACCATTGAATTTATCATACCAAATAAATCTATCGGTATTGGGAAGGTAGCGGCATAGACCAGCACCTTTTGTCCCTATCCAAATGCTATGGTCTGAACTTTCATAAATTGATAAAATGTAATTGGAAGAAGAATTATTTGTGGATTCTTGGGACATTCTGTCAATCATGGAAACTACTGAAAACTTTTGGCCAGGAAGCTTGTTTATTTTGTACAATCCTTGGGTTGTCCCCAACCAAATATTATCCTCAAAATCTACCAAAACCTTATAGGCACTACTGCCACTGACTCCCAAATCATTAAATGGCTCGGAATTATAATATTTAAATAGCCCAGAATCCGGGTCGAAGGAATGCAATCCACTATGATAGGTCCCAATCCATATAGTACCGTCAGCGTCCTCATCAAAACTCATCGCCGAATTGGATGTAAGGCCTCCTTGGGTATTGTTGGTATTGTAATTGATGAATTTATTGGCCCCTTTTTTCAATAAATAGATTCCACCTTCCCAACTTCCGGCCCAAATATTGCCCTTGCTATCCAAAAATATGGTCTGTATATAGTCGCTAGCCAGTCCATTATATGCATTGTTACTAGCCTTGTTTATATGGGTATAATCATTATTTTTTAAATCCAGAATGTCTATACCCCCACCGTCCATTCCTATCCATAGCTTGCCCGAGGGATCTTTGACAATTGAGGTAACCGAGCTTATTTGCAAGGAATTGGGGTTATTGTATAGGCTTTCTATGTCTTTGAATTTATCGTATAAGCGATCGTATACCGCTACGCCTTTGTTGTAATATCCCAGCCATATTTTTTCATCATTGTCCAAATACAAAGTCCATATGGAATTTGACAAAAGACTTTTTTCGTCTTTTTTGTTGGTCAAATAATGATTCAGTACCGCCCCATCCTTATTTATATGGTACAGACCGTCGTTCTCCGTTCCACACATTAAAGTACCGTCCGGAAGCGCCATTAAAGTAAAAAAGGGATGGGTTGAAAAAGAGTACCTTTCCATAACCGAGGGTTGCCCTAATTCCGGATTGGCAATTTTCACTTTATACAGTCCTTCATACAAAGTCCCCACCCAAATATTATCTGAACCGTCTATTAGCAATGACCTAATTGGAACCTCAATGGCCTCCAATTGCCCTTGCTTCCATATACCCAAACGATTAAGTATTCCCGTTTTTCCATCAACCGTATACAGCCCCATATTGGTCCCGACATATATTTTGCCGTTCGTATCTGTCTGTATAGCCCTCACTACCAAAGGATCTGCTACATCCGATATGTTGATCCCAACATTTTCCACCTCGAAATTATCCAAATTCATTTTGAACAATCCCAAACGGAAAGAACCAATAAGTAAATTCCCCTCATCATCTTCCTTCAAAGCACTTATGGACATTGTGGGACCGTTCTGCAAACCGGCGGACAAAACTGGAATACGCCTAAATTGATCTTTATCACGATCATAAAGATTTAGTCCTACCTCTGTACCTACCCATAATCTATTCCTGCTATCCAAATACGAACAATTAATTTGACTACTGCTTATGGAAGTGGAATCATTAATTATATGTTTGTAGGATTTATAATCTATCCCGTCAAAGCGGTACAATCCAGAACCGTTGGTACCGATCCAAATAAAGCCATAATCGTCCTGTAAAATGGAATAGACCCCTACTTTGGATATTCCTTCTTTAATATTGACAAAATTTAATTTTGGAACATCCTCTTGAGCCTTCATATTAGAATTAAAAAGACCTAGAACAATAAAAAAAACGAGGATTCCTCTAAAATCTACTGGCATTTAACCGAAGTTTAAGTTGAGCTTTTAAGACACCGGTAAAATAGGAATAAAAACATAAACTCCATATTACAATTAGCTTTTAGAAATCACAGGCATAAAAATTTGTTTAAGGGAGGGGCGCAAAAGGGACAATATTCCTGCATAAAAACAAGCTTCATGTAAGAAGGTATAGGAAGAACTAAAAAATCAACAACTTTTCTTTTGATAAAAATTAGTCTATTTTTATCAAAAATTAGCTCAATGGACATCAAGGACAAATTCTTTGCACATATAGAGGAAGGATATACCACAAAAGGGGACTTTATCACTATGGGATCCGCCATGCTGAACGGGGAAACCATAACAGATGCACACGTTAAGATACCTTTAAAAACACTTAACCGGCATGGTCTAATTGCCGGGGCAACCGGTACAGGTAAGACCAAAACCTTACAGGTAATTGCGGAAAATCTTTCGGACAAAGGAATTCCCGTATTATTAATGGACCTCAAAGGGGACCTTAGTGGTCTGGCAAAACCCAGTCCCGGACATGCAAAAATTGATGAACGCCATGCCAAAATAGGCAGCCTTCCATTTACTCCTAAAGCCTTTCCCGTGGAAATTCTTTCGCTCTCCGAACAGGACGGTGTAAAATTGAGGGCCACAGTTTCAGAATTTGGACCGGTGCTCCTAAGCCGAATTTTAGACCTTTCCGTTACACAGGAAGGCATTGTAGCGGTTGTTTTTAAATATTGTGATGACAACAAGCTTCCGTTATTGGACCTTAAGGATTTTAAAAAAGTATTGCAATATGCCACAGAGGAAGGCAAAAAGGAATTTTCCGATTCCTATGGGCGTATCTCCACCAGTTCTACCGGGACCATTCTGAGAAAAATAATAGAGCTGGAACAGCAAGGTGCCGAACTATTTTTTGGAGAAAAATCATTTGATGTAGAGGACCTTACCCGTATAGATGAAAATGGCAGGGGCTACATCAACATTATACGTCTAACCGATATTCAGGACCGACCTAAATTGTTTTCTACCTTTATGTTGAGCCTATTGGCAGAAATCTATGATACCTTTCCGGAACAGGGGGATACGGGCAGACCGGAATTGGTCCTTTTTATAGACGAAGCCCACCTCATTTTCGACGAGGCTTCAAAAGCTTTATTGAATCAAATTGAGAGTATCGTAAAATTAATACGCTCCAAAGGAATAGGGGTATATTTTGTTACCCAAAACCCTACCGATGTGCCGGACGCAGTCCTTTCCCAATTGGGCTTAAAGGTGCAACACGCCCTACGTGCGTTTACCGCAAAAGATAGGAAAGCCATAAAACTTACTGCGGAAAACTACCCCATTTCAGAATTTTATGATACCAAGGAAGTTTTGACCTCCCTAGGTATAGGGGAGGCATTGATCAGTGCCCTGGACGAAAAGGGAAGACCAACCCCCCTTGCAGCCACTATGCTAAGGGCGCCAATGAGCCGGATGGATATTCTTACCGATAGTGAGCTTAAAGAGGTAATAGACAAATCTAAACTGGTTGGAAAATACAACGAAACCATAGACCGGGAAAGCGCTTATGAACTTCTAAACGAGAAGATTGAAAAGGCAGAAAAACTAGCTGAAGAGGAAAAGGCCTCTTCCAGCAGTAGATCAACCCGATCTAGCTCCAGAAGGACCAGTACACGCCAAAATCCTGTAATAAAAGTATTGACCAGTGCAACTTTTATTAGGGGAGTCCTGGGCGTATTAAAGAAAGTAATGAAATAGTCCTTTGGATTATAGATAAACAACACCTAAAAAAAATAATCTTTAAAAATTCCTTTTACCTTAAAATGATAAGAAAATCAATTTTTGCCGTAGTATTAAGCTCGCTACTCTTTATACAATGTAACACCAATACAGATTTTGTAATTGCCAAGGACCAAGTAGGCAAATTGATGAAATCCAATACCATTGATGATATAGAAACTGTGTTTGCCAGCGATTCCATTGTTAGGGATACCGCAGTTACCAGGATTGGCACGGCTGTAAAAAAGATCAACATTTATGAAAAGGGAGGCAAACATTTACTTGCCCTCACCCCTAATATGGACAGTATTCCCAAAATAGAAATTATCCGTATTTACGATCCAAGATATGTTACCGAAAAAGGCGTTGGACTCAATAGTACCTTTAAGGATATCAAGGACAAACACAGCATTAAAAAAATTATAACCGCCCTCAACAACGTGGTGATCTTCCTAAAGGACTCCGACGCCTATTTTACCATTGCCAAGACCGAACTGCCAAGCAACCTTCAATACGGCAACAATACCGATATTGAAGCTGTTCAGATACCGGACAAGGCAAAGATCAAATATATGATGGTGGGCTGGGAATAGCAGCAAATATCCTATGCGAAAACTACTTTACCGTACTCTAGCACTTTCATACGGTGCCTATTTTAATTCTACCGCACTTTTCTCTGAAAAAGAGGCGGGAAAAAAGGCATTCAAAACGTTTACGACCCCTAGAAAGGGAAGAATATTGCCAGTACAGCAAGAATACTTACAAGAGTATTTGGGCAAAAGGGTTACGGTCAACAACACTGGGCTGCAGACCTATGAATGGCCAGGAACCGGGGAAACCGTACTTTTAATGCACGGTTGGGAAAGCAATGCTTTTAGGTGGCGATATCTTATTGAAAAATTACAGGAAAGGGAATTCAATATCATTGCCTTTGATGCCCCGGGCCATGGATATTCAGAAGGAAAAAGGTTAAATGTGGTCACCTATGCGGAAAGTGCACGACACCTTATAGACCTATACCGCCCCAAACATATCGTTGGGCATTCAATGGGGGGACTTGCTACCCTTCATAATCAATATCAAAATCCAAACACCTCCATCGAAAAAATAGTGACTTTGGGAGCTCCGGCCGAACTCTCCGAGCTAATGGCACATTACCAAAACCTGGTCAGGTTCAACAACAAGGTACTTGAGGCCTTGGATAGGCACGTGTATGAAAATTTCAACTTTCGAATTCACGACATCTCCACCCCTAAGTTTGCCAAAAATATTGCCCAGAAAGGGCTGATCATACATGACGAATGGGATACAATAACCCCGTTCAACGCTTCCGAACGTCTCCATCAAAACTGGAAAAACAGCTGCTTAATAAAAACCACCGGACTTGGCCACTCGCTTCACCAAGAAGAGATCAACTTGCAGATAGTGGACTTTTTAATGTCTTAAATTTTTAGTGCTATTTCATAACTAAACCTATTTCCCTTTCAAATTATGCTTATTTTTAAACCATTATTCCATAATTTAAAGAATTTGATATATGCCTGAAATCACTCCCTTCCATATTGCCATTCCCGTCCATAATCTGGCCGAGTGCCGTACCTTTTACGGAGAGATATTAAATTGTGAAGAAGGAAGAAGCAGCGATCATTGGGTAGACTTTAATCTATTTGGCCATCAATTGGTAATCCATTACAAACCCAAGGCCAAAGACGAAAAATTGCACGTTAACCCAGTAGATGGCAAGGACGTTCCCGTACCGCACTACGGGGTGGTCCTCCCCTGGGATACCTTTAAATCCTTTTCGGAAGAACTTATTGCTAAAGGGGTAAATTTTGTTATTGAGCCCTATATCCGTTTTAAGGGAGAGGTTGGCGAACAGGCCACCATGTTCTTTTTGGACCCTGCAGGGAATGCCCTGGAATTCAAAGCCTTTAAGGATATGGGACAATTGTTTGCCAAATAACCAATCCTAACCCTAAACTTCAACCAACCCTTAACTTTAGGTTCATGAAAAACCTTTATAGGTTTTTCATGAACTTCATATTGTGCGTCATACTCTCAAAAGGGGTACTGGCGTACTCCTCTTGCTCTATGAAGATATATTTCAGTCCGGATTCCTTTTTATATTTAAGCATTTGGGCTATATCCAAACCTCCTTTTCCAAACTCTGTGCTTTCCTTTTTCACCATGTCCATATCCTTCAAATGCCACAATGGAAACCTACCTTCATACTTTCTAAAATAGTCCAACGGATCCTTCCCGGCAACCACGACCCAGCCTAGATCAAGTTCCATATGCACCAGGTTGGCTTGGGTATTTTTCAACAGGATATCATAGAACACCTCCCCGTTTTCGGATTCAAATTCATATTCGTGATTGTGGTATCCGAATTTAATATTTTTACTGCTACACTCTTCCCCTGCCTTATTAAAGGCTTCGGCTACGGCCTTATAGTTGTCCGCCGTTTGTCCTTCCGTAGGCATGG
The DNA here is from genome assembly GCF_900129275.1 of Arenibacter palladensis. Classification (GTDB taxonomy): domain Bacteria; phylum Bacteroidota; class Bacteroidia; order Flavobacteriales; family Flavobacteriaceae; genus Arenibacter; species Arenibacter palladensis. The sequence goes on from NZ_FQUX01000006.1 coordinate 305,511, forward strand.
AGGAGCAAATTAGATATTCCTGTCCGGCCTCGGCCGCCTGATCCATAGTCTCTTTCCAATGTTCGTCCAAGGCTACATGTCCGCTTCTAAGGGTCATGCCAAGATCTTCACAAACATCTTTCATTTCTTTCGGCTTCAGACCGTAATATAGTCCCTTGGTACTTCTTGCCGACTCAATTTGCTTAATTCCCAAGGCCGCTATTCGCTTTAAGGTACCAACAGCATCTTCCAACATCTCCTTGCGAAAGGTATACAATTGAACCCCTAAATTCTTTTTTGGATTCTTATACGGCAAAGTAAAGGATGGCAATAAAACCACTCCTGCTGCCAACATTCCTGACTGCATTAAAAATTCTTTTCTCGTTGTCATATTCTATCCTTTAGATTACTGCGACCATGAGGTTGGTTTTCTATCCCACCTATGGCCCTTCAATTCTTGATATAAGTTGTTTGGCAGGCCTTTTCCATCACTTAAGGCCGTATTCATTAACACGTTCCTTTCCTTGCGCATTCCAGGAATAATAGTACTTACCGTTTTGTTCATTGTAATAAAGCGCAAAGCCATTTCCGCCATGGTCATTCCTTCCGGAACCAATGGCCTCAACAGGTCTGCCCTTTCCGCACTCGCAATTAAATTCTCGGGAACAAAATACGTCCCCCTCCAATCCCCTTCCGGAAATTGGGTCTCTTTGGTAATATTCCCGGTCAAGGTACCTTCATCAAAAGGAACCCTTGCAATAACAGCGATATCCAAGGCTGAACATAAGGGAAAAAGTACATCTTCGGGAGCTTGGTCAAAAATATTGTAAATCACCTGCACCGCATCAAAGGCTCCTGTTTTAAGGGCCTTGATACCATTTTCTGGCTCCCAGCGGTTTACACTGATTCCCATGGCAGCTACCTTCCCTGATTTTTTTAAATCTTCAACAGCTCTTTGCCACTCCTCCCGATCGGACCAACTATCGTCCCAGGTATGGAACTGCATTAAATCCAATTGCTCCGTACGCAAATTCTTCAGGGTCTTTTCCGTATATTCCACAATATGGGACGTAGGATAGGATTTCTCTAAAGTATATTCCGGTTTTGCCGGCCATTTAAAATTCTTAGCTGGAATCTTGCTGGCGGTAAAAAGTTTTTTATCGGGATACCTTCGCAATAGATCACCCAATAATTTTTCACTGTGCCCATGGCCATAGGCCCAAGCGGTATCGAAAAAATTAACTCCATTTTCCACGGCCAGATCCAATGACTTGGCAGACAATAGATCGTCGGACTCTGTCCATCCGCCCATGCCCCACATTCCATATCCTATTTCACTTACATCCCACTGGGTTCTTCCAAATTTTCTAAAAATCATATTTCTTCTTTACTTTCTTGCTCCGAGAAATCCCGGATACTAGTTAATGTGAGTTTAATTTAAAATTAAATACAAATACCTAAAGACCAATCTATTTAAGTTAATGCTCTGTCTTCTCTAGCACAGTCGAGAGGTTATTGACAATTACGGCTTTACAATGAGGTCTGGACTGCGCCCGCCTGAACGGAACGGGCAGGCTCGACCGGACAACATTACACTAAGCCACTCATACACAATTAAAATCAATCGAACTCACCCTATTTATACATCAATACTGATGGAAGGCATCGGATACAAACTCCAGAACCGCAGGAAGTGACTCCCGCCAATAGGTCCAACTATGACGTCCTTCCCTGACCCTATATTCATGGGGCACCTCTTTCTTTTTCATGGCAATGTGCACTAAACTATTGCCTTCATAAAGAAAATCATCGTCCCCACAATCTATATACCATCTAACCGATTTTAAATCTTCCAGGGATGAATCCCGTATCAGGGATAGGGCATTGTGCTTTTCATAATAGGCACTTACAAGGCCATCTTCATAACTCTCATTATTACTTTTAAGTCTTTGTTTAAAATCGTCCAAGCTTAAGGCCCCGATATAGGCACTTAAAGGACAGGCCGAAGAAAACAGCTCAGGATGGCGCAACGCGTACATAAACGATCCACCGCCTCCCATGGAAAGTCCGGCTATGGCCCTATAGCGTTTCTCCCCCTTAATGCGATACTTCTTCTCTACATAGGGTATTAACTCATCAAAAAAGAAATCCTCATACCTCCAGTCCCCTTTAATGGAATTAAAATATCCCCTGGTTCCCGTGTTGGCGTCCGGCATAACAATAACCATAGGAGTAGCCTTGCCCTCTTTAATGGCGTTATCCGTAAGGCGCAACACCTCTCCAAATTGCACCCAACCCGTTTGATCATCACCAGCACCGTGCAACAAATACAACACAGGGTAACTCCTATTGGAAGTTTCGTAATCCGGTGGCAGATATACGGCAAATTTCCTTTCACTTTTTAGGATTTCACTCTTCATTGTGAGTGCGTCAAATACCTTTCCAGTCTGCGCGTTGGAGACGGCCAGGCACATTAGCATACATAGCAATAATAGATTGTTTCGCATATTTATCAAATTTCTACCGAAGCAGTATAAATTTATGATTGGGTAAGGGAGACAAAAATTTACTGAAGCCCAGGAATTTCCACTAATTCATTCACGTCCTCATCATAATCCACCCCTTCTACCATAAACCCGAACAAATTGAAGAAATCTTTTTCATAACCCTTAAGGTCACCAATTTTAGGCAAGGTTTCCGTAGTGGCCTCCTTCCAAAGTTCTGCTACCCTGGCCTGCACATCTGCACGCATTTCCCAATCATCTATACGTATCCTTCCCTCATCATCTGTAGGCGTTGTGTCCGCATACAACCGATCTTGGAACAAACGTTGGATTTGCTCTATACAGCCTTCATGTATACCTTCTTCCTTCATTACCTTGTACAATAGGGATATGTATAGCGGAATTACAGGTATGGCAGAACTTGCCTGGGTTACCAATGCCTTATTTACGGAAACATAAGCTTTCCCATTTAATGGTTTTAAACTGTCCGATATGGTAAAAGCCGTAGCCTCCAAATGATCCTTGGCACGACCAATGGTACCTTTTCTATACACGGCTTCCGTAAGTGAAGGGCCAATATAGGAGTAGGCTATCGTAGTAAATCCTTCTGCAAGCAGCCCTTCGTTTTTCAAGGCATCGATCCACATTTTCCAGTCTTCACCTCCCATGACGGCCACAGTATTGTCTATATCATCCCCTTGGGCCGGTTCTATGGACACTTCGGATACTACCCCGGTATGAAAGTCCACTGTTTTGTTTTGAAATTTATCTCCTATTGGCTTTAGGACCGATTTATATCTTACCCCAGTATCCGGATGCGTCCTTACCGGTGAAGCCAAACTGTAAATAACCATATCCACTTGTCCCAAATCCGCTTTGATCAGATCTAAGGTTTGCTTTTTTATTTCATTGGAAAATGCGTCCCCGTTTATACTTTTGGCGTACAACCCTGCCTTATGTGCCTCTTTTTCAAAGGCCGCACTGTTGTACCAACCTGGTGAGGCCGGCCTGCCCTCTGCGGGTGGTTTTTCAAAAAACACCCCTATGGTAGAAGCTCCGGATCCAAAGGCACTGGTAATCCTGGATGCCAGGCCGAAACCAGTGGAAGCTCCTATTACCAATACTTTTTTGGCCCCGTCAATGGCTCCCTTGGATTTTATATATTCAATTTGATCAATAACATTTTGTTCACATCCTTTAGGATGGGAGGTAAGGCAAATAAATCCGCGTGTTCTAGGCTCTATTATCATTTCTTAATTTATTTTCTGCACTTTCCCCATATGGGATATGTAATAGTGCATATTATTTATAATTTTCCCAATTATCGAAGATATATAAAAGATTCAAAAGATAAAGTTGAAGTGGGGAAAATTGCATCCTTTAATCAGGATTTAAATGAAAACCGACCCAATACTACGGTAATTGCCCCATTAAGAACCGCCTAACATTCTCCCCCATAATGGCTCTGATCTCCGATTCAGAAAATCCTTGGTTCATCAATTCCTGAACAATAAAGGGAAGGCCGGTAACATCAATAGGCGTTGTGGCCGCCCCGTCAAAATCGGAACCTAGGGCCACATGCTCAATACCGACTAGATCACGCACATACTTCATGGCCTCCACAATGTGCTTAATCTCCCCTTTTATAGCTCCCCTAAAGAATCCAATTCCTATTAGTCCGCCAGAGGCAGCAATTCTATTGATATGGTGGTCGGAAATATTCCGGGGGCTATCCTTGGTCCCTTTAACGCCAGTGTGCGACACCAGGACCGGCCGTGTAGTTAGGTCCAAAATTTCATCTATCATTTTTGGGGAGACATGTGCCAAATCTATTATAACCCCCAAGCGGTTCATCTCATGGATTACCTCCCGGCCAAAATCGGTAAGCCCTGCCCCGGAAATACCGTGTGCAGAACCTCCAAGTTCATTATCAAAAAAATGCGTGGGAGCCATCATTCTAACCCCTTCGTAATAAAGATTTTGTAGGTTGTCCAAATTCCCTTCCAAACAATGTGCCCCTTCAATCCCTAAGAAACCTCCGATTACCTCAGGGTCTGTTTTTTTTAATTCGATCAAATCTTTTAAATCTTGGCGTGATTTCACCAAAAGGAACTTGCCGGCATACTTCTCTTGATAATCCTGCAAAGCCCTCGCCTGATACACGGCCCGCTTATAAAGACTAAACCACTTATCCGGCAGTCGGCCCTGTACGAAATTCAACATCGTAATCTTATCGAAGGCGTCCGCACTATTCTGCTTAAAATTCTGCCCTTTGGGAGATTTGGTAACAATGGTAAACGCCTGCAAGCTCATATTTGCCTGTTGCATTCGCGGAAAATCCAAATGGGCATAATCCAACTTTTTTGTCAAGTCCCTATCCCATAGTAAAGCGTCGCAGTGCAAGTCGGCTATAAACTCCAGTGAATTATATAATTCTTTTGCTTCGGTCCCCAGTTGCCTTGGATCGTTATATTCAACAAGGTTCATCTGCTTGTCCAAAATGGGGGATACAATAAAGGTTGCCAAGAAGAATAGAAAGAGCACAATGGCCAAAGTGTACCTAAGAAATTTTTTCATTCAATCCCGCCAGTTTTGTGACCTAAAAATTAATCAAAATAAATTAAACACAGCTCTAAAACGGCTCGATTTATAAATTATAAACCCCAAATTGGGCAGACATCCTTTTTATGCCCGTCTGAAACACAAATAGCTACAAAACAAAAATGCGAATTGAACGTTATAGCATTAAATTGAATTTAGACACACCTACTAAAATCTGAACTCATGAAAAAAATAATCTATTTAGCCACATTCCTATTTTGTGCCCTAACCATCAGCAGTTGTACCAACGACGAAGATGAAGAAAAAATTGATGTCCTTACCCCAACGGACAATGCTCAGACCGAGCAAGTGCTTTAACATCATCTGATAAAAACATCAAAAAGAGATTTATTTAAAGGCTACCCAACCTTTATTAAATCTCTTTTGTCCAAATTCTACAGTGCGCCAACAACCAAAACGGAATGGTTATTGGCACGTTATTTAAAGGTAATGGTAAACGTAGTACCCTTATCAACAGCACTATCTACGGAGATTTTACCCCCTAGGTTTGTTATGTGATTGTACACCAAATATAGACCTACCCCTTTACTATCCCCATTATGGTGGAATTTTTGATTTAATCCAAAGATCTTGTCACCAACTTTATCCATATCAAAACCAAGTCCGTTGTCCGTATAGACCAACTGTTTCCTATCCTCCAATATCCGTGATGTTATGGAAATAACGGGTGGCACATCTGGCTTTGCATATTTTATGGAATTGGTCATCAGGTTCAGAAAAACACTTTCCAAATAATTCACATTATGCCTTACTCCCTTTAAGGCTGAAAAATCGACCTTAAACGTTACATTGGCATTGACCAACAGGGAACTGATGGATGTCTTGACCTGTTTGAGTATAGATTCAAAATCCACTTCTTCCAACTCAATGTTAGAGTTGTCTTTCTTACTTAATAGATCTACATACTTGTTTAGGGATCTATTAAGGCCCTCGGTGGCCATCTTCATATAATCCAGGGTTTCCAATATTTCATGGTCATCAATTTTACTAACATCCAAAAACCCGAATATAGACAGTAGATTGTTCACTGGAGACCTTAAATCATGGGATGTGGTATAATTGAGCCGCTTTAGCTCTTGGTTCTTATCCACCAAGTTTATCAGATGCTCTATGCGCTCCTTTTCCAATTTCTTTTTGTGGGTAATATTTTTGGCGATGGCATACACCAAATTCTCATCATCCAACGGTATGGAAGTCCAATGCAACCATACAATCTCCCCTGATTTACAGACGTATCTGTTTTCATAATTAACCAAGGGCAGGTTATTTTTCAAATTCTCCCTGTACCTAGCGGTAAGATCCCTATCTTCTTCATAGATAAATTCCCTAATTGGCCTAGAGAACAATTCCTCTTCCGAATAACCTAAAAGTTTTACCACAGCGGGATTTATTTTTTTAAAATAGCCATCATAACCGGCTATACACAATAAATCCATTGAAAGATTAAAAAAGGGTTCCAGGCTAAGGCTTTGAGTTTCTTGCATGCTGCTGATAAGATAAGGGTAATATACGGTTTTTAACCAATAAATAAATACTTCTGCCTCTCCTTGCCTTGCCAAGACCAGGCCCCCACATGTTCATAAAACAATCATAGGCGGCTACATTTTCAAAGCACCTAGTGGGTATCTAAGTAAAAGCAAAAAAACCGCAGATGAAATGAATTGCGGTCTTCCGTGCATTATTTTTGGCTTCTATGCCTTTCCCGAGCCAACAGGGTATTTTTCAACAACATGGCAATAGTCATTGGCCCTACACCTCCAGGAACCGGAGTAATGTAAGAGGCCTTCTTGCTCACATTTTCAAAATCTACATCCCCTGTTATATAATAACCCTTTTCTTTGGTTTCGTCCGGCACTCTGGTAATACCCACATCTATGATTACGGCATCATCCTTTACCATTTCGGCTTTTAAAAAGTTGGGTACTCCCAAGGCGGAAATAACGATATCGGCCTGCGAAATTATCTGGGTAATATTTTTTGTATGGCTATGCGTCAAGGTTACCGTAGAGTTTCCAGGCCAACCTTTTCTTCCCATAAGTATGCTCATTGGTCTACCCACTATATGGCTACGACCAATGACCACGGTATGTTTCCCCTTAGTTTCTACCTTGTACCTTTCCAATAGCTCCAATATACCAAAAGGTGTGGCCGGAATAAAAGTACTCATATCCAAGGCCATTTTACCAAAATTGGTAGGGTGGAATCCGTCCACATCCTTATCTGGATCAACCGCCAATAGAACACGTTGTGTATTAATTTGCTCTGGCAAGGGCAATTGGACAATAAATCCGTCTATATCCTCATCCTGATTAAGTTCTTCTATCTTGTTCAACAATTCCTGCTCCGAAGTGGTGCTTGGCAATTGCACCAAGGTAGATTCGAATCCTACTTTCTCACAAGACCTTACCTTGCTACCAACATAGGTTAGACTGGCTCCGTCATTTCCGACGATAACTGCCGCCAAATGTGGCACCTTTTCTCCGCGCTCCCTCATTTTAGCCACCTCTGCGGCTATTTCCTCCTTAATTTGATTCGATACTTTTTTACCGTCCAGTAATTCCATTTTATTTAGTATTCAATTCCCAGTGGCCATTGGCAGTCCCTTAAACACCATACTTGCCCGGGTTGTTAATCATGTATTGTAATAATCGTCCTGTTTCCAAACTTCCTTCAATAAGGTTCCTTTTTATCAACAGCTGATATATTTTGACAAGATTCGGTAAATTTCAACCAAACCTGGGTTTCCGAATTTTCACTATCAGCATCTGTCAACTTGCTGATAAAATATTTATCCTATCCCCCGAGCCAACTGCCATATTTCCAAATCTTCAAACCTTTCAACCTTTGCCATTAGGACATCTCATTTGCACAAGGAACCTTGAACCTTGAACCTTGAACCTTAAATAATATTATTTCATCCCCTTCATGGCCCCCATCATCTGCATCATCTTTTTGCCGCCGCCGCCCTGCATCATCTTCATCATCTTGCTCATTTGATCAAATTGCTTCAACAATTGATTTATTTCCTGAATGCTGGTACCACTGCCTTTGGCTATCCGCTTTTTACGGCTAGCATTTAATTTGGCAGGCGTAGATCGTTCATCCGGGGTCATGGAATGTATAATGGCCTCTATATGTTTAAAGGCGTCATCATCTATATCCAAACCTTTTAATGCCTTTCCAGCACCTGGGATCATCCCCATAAGGTCTTTAAGACTCCCCATCTTTTTTATCTGCTGGATCTGGCTTAAAAAGTCATCGAAACCAAATTTGTTCTTGGCTATCTTCTTCTGGATTTTTCTGGCCTCTTCCTCATCAAACTGTTCCTGAGCCCTTTCCACCAAAGAAACTACATCTCCCATACCAAGAATTCTCTCGGCCATACGGGAAGGGTAGAAGACATCTATGGCATCCATCTTTTCCCCAGTACCTATAAACTTAATGGGTTTGTTTACAACCGACTTAATTGAAATGGCCGCACCACCACGGGTATCACCATCCAACTTTGTTAGTATTACCCCATCAAAGTTAAGAACATCGTTAAATGATTTGGCGGTATTAACAGCATCCTGACCAGTCATGGAATCCACCACAAACAGGGTTTCCTGAGGCTGAATGGCTTTATGGATATTGGCAATTTCATTCATCATTTGCTCATCCACAGCCAAACGACCTGCCGTATCTATAATAACTACGTTAAATCCATTGGCCTTTGCATGGGCAATACCAGCTTTTGAGATGGCAACGGGATCATTATTCCCCCTGTCCGAAAAAACCTCAACGCCAATCTGTTCCCCAACAACATGCAATTGGTCTATGGCTGCAGGCCTATATACATCACAGGCCACCAACAATGGTTTTTTAGTCTTTTTGGTCTTAAGATAATTGGCCAATTTTCCCGAAAAGGTAGTTTTACCCGAACCCTGCAAACCGGACATTAGGATTACGGAGGGTGTACCGGACAAATTGATGCCTTCGGCGTCTCCGCCCATGAGCTCCGTAAGTTCATCCTTGACCAATTTTACCATTAACTGGCCAGGTTGAAGGGAGGTCAACACATCCTGTCCCAATGCCTTTTCCTTAACCTTGTTGGTAAACTCCTTGGCAATTTTAAAGTTGACATCCGCATCCAAAAGTGCCCTACGCACCTCCTTTAAGGTTTCCGCAACATTGATCTCTGTAATTTGTCCATGTCCTTTTAGAACATGTAACGCCTTATCCAACTTTTCACTTAAATTATCAAACATAGTCTTACTGTATTATCAGGAAAGCGCAAATTTAAGAATAACTGCCGTAAGTGTGAAGCTTGGGATGAAAAATATAAATGCAAAAAAAGGGCAGCTTCCTGAAGAAGCCACCCTTTTCCAAAAATTGGGGCAAAATTTTTATTTCTTTTCGAAAACGAGAACCTCTATGCCGTTCTCATTAATCATCTTTAACTCTATACGTTCATTGGTTATGGAAACAATTTTCCAGTCATCCATTAAGACCTGCATAGCAGTGGCCAAACCAAAATTAAGATAACATTTCAATTCTCCTTCACTATCCCTGATTATTCTCCAAAGCCCTGGATAGGTAGGTCCGGTTTCACCCGTTGTAACATTAACGGCAAGTTCGGCCTGGAATGCAAAGGTAAAAGCAGCATAATTCTGGGTTTCATCATTATCGCCCTCTGTATATTTTGCAATCATCCATTCCCCGCCCATCATTATATTTCTTATTTCGGCAACATCGTCATCATCGGAATTATTATCACAAACCCTTTCCAAAATAAGTTCATAATTGGAATCCTCAATACTAAACCCTAAGCGTTCGTCCCTAAGATCGGACAACAACCATTCAAAGCTTACCCCTGGCTCGTCTCCCATGGTAATGGCCATTACCAAACGTCCTTGGGCATTGGTAGTGATAGCCCATGTTCCTTCGGAAATATTGGACTCGTTGCTTAAAGTGACCACTCCTTCTGCATGAAAACTAAACTCATATCCTAAAAGCCTATCAACATCCTCGTTGTTCAGCTTTACTTTTTTAATGACCCAGCTACATTCCTTCAAAATTTCCCTCAAGGTATCTGGTGTATTGTCTACGATACCACATGCCTTTTTCATAATGATCTTCTCTCCTTCACCGGCATACAATTTAATTTTACCATCTTCCAGATCATAAACAAACCACTCCAGATCAAAATCGGCCAAAGCCTCAAACTCCAACTTCAGCAATACCCTGTTCTCCCCAATTCTGGTACTCCAGGTTCCCATTAAACTGTTACCGACCCTATCTTTCATTACCACACTTCCGTCTTCGGTAAAATTCATTACATAATCAAAATACTGACCTGTGTTGTCCACATTGGCCCTTATTACTTCATTCACCAACCAGGGGCAGGCAACAAGATATTCTTCCAAACGCTCTTGGGTAAAGTCATCATCATAATCGTCATCATCATCCTCATCACATTCGCTTTTGGCTGTTTCAATAGCATTGGCCAATTCAGCATTATTACTTACACTAACCTTGGTATCATCATATAACTCCAAGGTAATTGGGAAATCAAAACTCAGAAGATCATCATCTCCACGCTCAGCAAAATAACGTCTTAATTGCATATCATTTTGCACAGTTACATTACCGGTTTGCTGCAGATTAATATCAAAGGAATACACTACGATAGGATACACAAAATCTATACATTCTATGTCATCGTCATCCCCACCTTCAATACATTCCTCTACTCTCTCACGTAGTTGTTCCTTACTAGTTATGGTTATTTCGGTATAATCCGATAAAGTTATCTGTATAGGGAAAATAATTTCCAAGATATCATCATCTACCTCTACTTCATTAAAAATTTGCTTTATCAGCTTTAAATCTTCAACAGCATAGATATTGATCTCCAAGCCATTTACATTTACCACATAAGGAAAGTTGATGGCAAAACAACTGGCTCCATCCACGATATTATCATAGGAACCATCTTTAGAGGAAGTTCTTTTTATTAATTGTGCCGTACTGGAACTTGCCAATATGGCTTCCTGGCTATCCTCACCAGGCAATTCTTCAAATTCCTCCTGACAGGAAGTAAAACTTAATGCTACAAGAAGTAGGCTCGAGAACATTAAATATGACATAAACTTTTTCATAACGATTTGGTTTTTATTTGTTCGTATATCTCTAAAACAACTCACTTTTAAAATACCCTACCCAATTTTTCGTTTTTTTTAAAATATCTTTGAAAAAAATTAAAAACAAGCAGGCTTGAAAGCTATCAAAGAAGAACATGTATGCAAGGATGACGTTTACGCCTCAATCTTCAGCACTTATTCCAAAACGGTCTTTAACTATATATATTATAAGTTTGGCAATGAAGAAAAAGCGTATGATGTTGTACAGGAAGCTTTTATAAAATTATGGGAAAACTGTTCCAAGGTTGCCCCGGATAAAGCAAAGTCCTATGTATATACCATTGCCAACAATTTATATCTGAATGTTCTAAAGGCCGAAAAAGTTAGATTAAAATACGCCCCTGACACCAGTGCTGTGGTAAATGAATCCCCAGACTTTATATTGGAAGAACAGGAATATAAAGAAAAATTGGAACGCGCTTTGGCAGCTTTGCCCGAAAACCAACGTACCACCTTTCTATTAAATAGGATCGATGGAAAGAAATATGCGGAAATAGCCGATATGGAAGGTGTAAGCGTAAAAGCCATAGAAAAAAGAATGCACCTGGCCCTAAAAACGCTTAGGGAACAGATTGAAGGAATATAAAGAACGGTAATGAGTACAAAGTATTTAGTAAGGAGTAAATGGACAATTGGATTGTTTTATGTTAAATGGAATTAATAATTTTCATTAAAATCTGCAGTCCCAATCCCAGTACTCAATATTAAAAACTCAATACCAATAATAAATGTTGATTTAAAAGTAGGGTATTTTCTTTTTTGATTGTTATACCTATATAAAGCTAGAAACCATGCAAGAAAATTATTTGGCAAAATGGCTCAACAACGAACTCACGAAAGAGGAGTTGGCTGAATTTAAGGAGTCCAAAGAATATGCCTCGTATTTAAAACTACGGGAGGCCACCAATAATTTGGCAGCGCCAGACTTTGACATGGCCAAGGCTTGGGAGAACCTTAAGAAAAACAAGGACAACTCTAAAGGCAAGGTAATTAAACTTCATGCCTATAAAAAATACATGGGCATCGCTGCTGCCATAGCCCTAATTTTTGTTGCCTCCTTTTTATATTATGGCAATTTAGACGAAAAAATAAGTACACAATATGCAGAAAGAGCCCAAATAGTGCTTCCGGATGCATCTGAGGTTCAACTAAATGCCGATTCCCAACTTTCGTACAGCGAAAAAAATTGGTCCAAAAAAAGGGATATATCGCTGCAAGGGGAAGCCTTTTTTAAAGTGGCAAAAGGAAAGCGTTTTACCGTAACTACAGAGAGCGGAACCGTTACCGTTCTGGGCACCCAATTTAATGTAGAAAATAGAAAAGGATATTTCGAAGTGGCCTGTTACGAAGGTTTGGTAAGCGTTACCTACAACAAGGAAGATATTAAACTTCCCGCCGGTAATTCCCTGGTGGTTATTAATGGGGAATTGCAGGCTATGGCAATTCCGAACACAACGGAACCATCTTGGATCAGGAACGAAAGTAGCTTTAAGAGTATTCCCTTGAAATTTGTTTTGGATGAATTTGAAAGACAATTTAATATTGAGGTCGCTACCGAAAATATCGACACCGATCAATTATTTACAGGGTCCTTTAGCAATACGGACAAAGTATTAGCGTTGCAAAGTATAAGTACTCCTTCTCAGGTCAAATTTAAATTAGAGGGGAATAAAGTGCTGTTCTATGCTGAAACACCATAAATACGTTGTATTTCTCATTGCCCTATTTTTGTTTCTACTGATTCCTTATTCCAATTGGGCACAAGAAAATAGTGTTCAAAAAGTAAATTTAATTAGCTATTTGGAAAAACTGGAACGGGAGTACAACATTAAGTTCTCCTATGTAGACCAAGACTTGGGGCAGTTGCAGTTTTCAATTCCGGATACCACTTCACTACCCCAAATACTGGAAGAACTCCGCAAACAGACCCTGCTGGACATTACTAAATTAAACGACCGCTATTTTGCCATATCCAAAAGCAAGTTCGTGGATATCTGTGCCAATGTGGTAGACAATTTTGAGAACAGCACCATCATGAATGCCACTGTGCAGGTTCTGGGCAGTAATATATCCCAAATTACGGATCTGGAAGGACAGTTCTCAATAAATGCGGTACCCAGAAATGCCAATATCGCGATTAAACACCTTGGGTTTAAGACCAAATTTATAAGCGCGGAAGAACTGGCCGGCAACAATCCCTGTAAGACCATTTTACTGTCCCCCAATTATCAGGAATTGGAAGAGGTTGTGGTATATCAATTTCTTACCACCGGTATTACCAAAGAACCCGATGCCAGCATTGAACTTAATACAGACAAATTTGGAATTCTACCAGGTCTTATAGAACCCGATGTACTGCAGACCATACAAGCCTTGCCTGGAATTAAGAGTGTAGATGAGACCGTGTCCGATATTAATGTTAGAGGAGGCACCAACGATCAGAATTTAGTGTTGTGGGATGGAATAAAAATGTACCATTCAGGTCATTTTTTTGGTTTGATCTCTGCCTTTAATCCCTATTTGATCGAAAACGTTAACATCATTAAAAATGGAACCAGCGTACAATATGGGGATGGCGTAAGCAGTGTAATAAATATAAATACCAGAAACAATATCAGCGATTCATTTGTTGGCGGGGCCGGATTTAATTTATTAAGTGGCGATATTTTTGGTCAACTACCCCTTTCCGAGAAAGTTTCCGTTCAGTTTTCGGGAAGGCGTTCTACCACAGATTTTATAAATACCCCAACTTACAATCGGTTTTTCGATAAAGTGTTCCAGGACAGCGAGGTCAAGGAAAATAACAACAACCCCTCCAATCCTGAAAATATAGTTAGGGACGAGGATTTTTATTTCTATGATTTTACGGGAAAACTGCTTTACGACATCAATGAAAATCAAAAGGCAAGACTGAGTTTTATCAATACCAACAACCATCTTAAATACACTGAAAAAACTGAGGATGGCACTGCTAAAAGCCTATTGGAACAGACCAATCTTTCCTTTGGGGGAAGCTTGGAAAGTACATGGACGCCGAGATGGAGCACCCATTTAAACCTGTATTACACCCGTTACAATTTGGATTCCCAAAACATTCCTTCACCATCCCAACAGCTTTTTCAAAGCAACCAGGTTTTGGAAAAGGCAATAAAGTTGAATACCAATTATAACTTGAACCCGAACCTTAATTGGCTGAACGGATATCAACTCAATGAGGTAGGTATAACCAACTTTACCCAAGTTACCCAACCTGCATATAGAAGCAATATAAAGGGGGTTATAATGACCCATTCCCTATTTTCAGAATTGGATTATAGATCGAAAAATGAAAAGTTCAATGCCAGAGGCGGACTTAGGCTTAATTACATTAAAAACCTAAAAACCTTTAAAACATTTGATGAAGTTATACTGGAACCAAGACTAAATTTAAATTACACCTTAACAGACGGTCTTAAGACCGAATTGTTGGGAGAATTTAAAAGTCAGACCACAAACCAAATAATAGATCTGGAACAAAATTTTCTGGGGATTGAGAAAAGGCGATGGATACTTTCGGACAATGAAATACTGCCCATTACAAAAAGTAAACAAATATCCCTTGGGCTAAACTATGACAAAAATACACTCTATGTAGGCGTTGAAGGGTTTTACAAAAAGGTGGACGGTATAAGTACAGCCACACAGGGATTTCAAAACCAGGATCAATTTAGCGGTGAAATAGGAAAATACGATGTATCTGGAATCGAGTTCTTGATAAACAAAAAAACAGCAACCTATAGCACATGGCTCAGTTATGCCTATAACACCAATAATTACACTTTTGAGAATATAACGCCCAACCAGTTTCCCAACAATTTGGACATTAGGCACACCATAACCTTTGCCGGCACCTATACTTACAAAAGTTTTAGAATGGGACTTGGAGCCAATTATCATACGGGAAGACCCTACACCAAGCCACAAGAGGGCAACAATTCTATAATCCTGAATGTTTTCCCCAACCAAATCAACTATGAGGATCCCAACAGTAGCAGACTCCCAGCCTACCTCAGGGCCGATGCGTCTTTTATCTACAACTTTAAGATAAGCAAGGGAATTAAATCGTCCGTAGGTGCTTCCGTCTTGAACCTTTTGAACAAAAAAAATATCCTGAATATCTATTACAGGATAAATGAACAAAACGAAATTGAAACGATAGAAAGGGTATCATTGGGCATTACACCCAACTTTAGTTTCCGTATGAGCTTTTAGTTTTCCTATCAAAGTATTTCAGCAATATAAATCTCTGACGAATCATTGCTTTAGGACCTTGTTGTCCATACAACTTGGATTACTACCATAAAAAAAGCCGGAAGCTTAGGATAATACCTATCCAAAACTCCCGGCATATAAATAATCAATCAAATTATTTGCTCAAATCCTTTATTCTAATATTTCTAAAGGCAAGTTCGGCACCATGCCCCAAGAAACCAATATGTCCTGTATTTCTTTCCAGGCCTGGGTGTTCCTTATGGTCTGCCGTCCCGTTCTTGGACGCTTCTTTCCAATCCCCATCCACAATGACGGTACCATTCAAGGTTATTTTAATGTGATTTCCCTTAACGATTACCTCTTGTGAATTCCACTCCCCTACCGGGTTAAGGGCTCCTCTTTTGGCTGCAATAATACCATATACGGACCCATGGTATTGGTAAGGCTTTAGATTGGCATAAATTTCAGCAGTATCGTCCAAAATCTGCAATTCTTTACCTTCATAGGCGGCATCACCTTTTAAGGGAGCATGAATACCCAAACCGTTATTGGCACCAGGGGTCAATTTAAAATCGAACCTGAAAATGAAATCCGAATATTCTTCTGCCGTAAACAAGTTGCCGTGTCCACCTCTTTTAGGGCGTACCAAAAGCTCATTATTTTCCATGACATAGTCGGTCTTATTTCCTACCCAATGATCAAGATCCTTCCCATTCAATAAAGATTTAAAACCTTCCTTCTTTTCTTCTTCAGTCAACTGTTCATCGCCAGAACCAATTTCCCTTACATAAATATTCCTAAACCCTAGGTCTTCCCCATGCGCCTGTAATTCAATGGCCTCTTTGGCAAAAATAGCCTGCTTGCGATCCCAATAGTTTTCCAAGACCACATTGTCCGTTACCAAAACACCATTTAAATGTACCGTAACGCGTTCACCAACCATTTTAATTCTAAAAGTATTCCATTCATCTATAGGGTTATCGGCCACCTGTAACGGTTTGCTCTCATGCTTCTGATTGTTGTACAAACCACCAGACCCCACTTGGGCACCTACATCTACTCTTGCAATATCCCATATTTGAACCTGTGGAGTACCCCTCAAATAAATACCGCTATCACCACCATTGGTAATCTTCCAATCTACGATCATTTCAAAATCGCCATAATCCTTGATGGTACAGATATTGTTATATCCTTCCCCTTTAAAACCGATAACACCGTTTTCTATATACCAATCCTTCATCATCTGCTCATTCGCCTTGGCCTGTTCGGCCGCCAATTTTCTTGCGGACATTTTGGAACGTGCAATTGGGTTTTTCACCAATCCTTCCCATCCCTTAAAGTCCTTACCATTAAAGATGGCCACGAAGCCTTTATCCGATGGCATTTTATCTAAAAACTCCTTTACATCAATTTTTATATACTGACTATCCGGACCTGTAAGGTTATCGATACTTTTGGACACTATATCCCTAACCACTTCACCGCTTAAACCATCCTGTTTACCAGGAGTTGGCAAAGCAATGGCAATTGCTACATTTGATGCCGTAGTCACAAGCTCCTCGTCATTTAAATATTCCGAAACAAAAATTAAGGAAAGGAAGGTTTTTACATTTCGTACTGCGGAAAGTACCTGCTTCTTTTCTGCAAGGGTTTTGGCCTCCGGCATCAATTTCCTAACCAGTAATAACTTCTGATCATCTGGATAATCCGATTTCCTCACCTTGGCAAGATAGTTGTCAAAGGCATTTTTTCTTATCGCATCGTCAGTGGTAGTTGTAGCTGTCTTAAATAGATATGGTAACGCATCATTATTTTTCCAGCTTGACAATGCATCCAAGGCGATCAATTTCTCATTGTCATTACCTGTAGAAAGTCTTTGGGAAACCAACTCCAAAGCCTCTTGGTTACTTAAGGAAGCCAATACCGGCAACAATTTGGATTTATCCGTAGCCACCTTATACTCTTTAAACACAGTATCTGCGTATTTGCCATTGCTAGCATCCAGAATATTTAAAATGGCCTGCTGCGCATTTTTTATGTTCTCCGATTTACCGGCTTTGTTCAATAGGCTCATTAAGGCTGAAAAGTCTTTGTCCGATGAAATAGACGGCAAAGCCTTGTATACGGCTCCACTCACATTTTCACTTCCTGTACCGATATATCCTACAAGGGTATCAAACTGGTCCGTGGCATTCCTGGACGCCAATACATTTATCAAAACTTCCTTGCCCGCCTCATTTACATTGGGAAGATGACCTGCCAATAATTGACTATCCTTGGCATCGCACAATCTCAATAAGGTTTCCTCCACAGCAGTATACTCCTCAGGGGAAGTAGCCAATTTTAAACTGTTGAACAATACCGGCAAGGCCTTGTTCTTATCTTGATAGGATAAGGATTTTATTCCGGCCTCCCGTACAGCAACATCCTTGTCTTCCACTGCCTTCAAAATAACCTTATCAAAAACAACTGCTTCTTCGCTATTACCAAGCATCCGAATTATAAGCGGCTTAATTTCAGCAGATGACTTCTTGTACTGTTTTACCCATAGGGCTACCTCTGTGGAGGAAAGGTCCGAACCAGCGGCATCCAACACGGCACCAACGTAATTCTTATTGCCGTTCTTGGATTCCTTCAACAAAGTCTTGGTAAAGGCTGGGCCTTCATTGGCACTCAATATATGAATTCCCGCAGATCGATAATGCAATTGGCTGTCAATCTTGCAATTTTTAAGCAAAGCGTTGGCCACGGTGTTACTTAGGTCTTTATTGCCTTTCTTTTGCAATTTATTGCCATAATGGATAAAGGCTATAATACTCTTTGTATCATCCAATTGATAATTGGAACCAGCAACAGCCTTTTCCAATACCTCATATGAAGTTGGACTTCCTATTTCGGCCAAAGCCATTAAAGCTCTTTGTTGTACGATTTTGGAGGATGAATTTACCATGGCTTTCAAAACCTCTTCTGCTGGAGCAAATCGCAAGGCTCCCAAAGCCTCAATAAAAGCAGCTTGTTTATTTACGTCCCCTATCTCTGTGGCTTCCAAAATAGCCAAGGAGGCATCGGTGGTACCAATGGCCGTTAAAGCGGCCAATGCAGGTTTAAACAGATCGTTATTGGGTAGATACTTGCTTAAGACCGGAACGCTTACATCTGTTCCCACATAAATTAATCGATCCATTAAAAAGGTCTTTACCTCATTGTTGGAAGCGGACCCCAGTGCCTTTAACAATGCATTTTCAACTACACCGTTCTGAATTAGGGATTCTTCCCCGCCACTATAAATGGCCACGCTCTGGATGGCATACCTGGCTTTGGTATCATCCCCGCTCCCTAATGGAACAAGTTTATCCGTAATTTTTAGGATCCCATCCTGACCCAAGTCGATTATTTCCTGCATTAAACGATCCGAATGATCCAGGTCTTCCGTTGGCAATTGCATCAAAATATCGGCCACCTTGGTGTCCAAGGTTCTATTGTCCTGTGCACTAATGGCAAGTGTGCCCATAAATAGCATTAGTACACTTGTAATCTTATATAATGTATTCATTTTATATCTCTAGTATTTAGTTAATAAGCCCAAGAGGACCTCATTGGTTGATCTATTAATCTATTGGCTTCCTCATCATTGATAAACTCTTGTTTAACCGGATCAAACTCCAAGGTACGCCCCAATCTCAAGGCGATAATACCCATGTTCACGACAGTGGCGGAACGGTGGCCGTTCTCTTCGTTTAGGGCAAATTTTTGCCTAGTTTTTACGGATTCCGAGAATACGGTAATCTGCTCCTCTGGATCTGGTATGCTATTGATCAAGCCCTCAATATTGGGGATGGTAGATTTAAATCCGTTATATATTTTCCCATTGGGCCCTTCAATATAAGCCGCATCCTTATCCCTGTTTTCTCCATCGAGAATAATTTGACAACCATCGGCGTAGGTATAGGTAATTCTTCTCCAAGTACCTATGGCATCATAGTGTTGTTCTGGCGCATCCACCTCCACTTTAACGGGACTGGTGTTATCTTTTCCTAAAAAGTATTGTACCGGATCAATATAGTGCTGGCCCATATCGCCCAATCCACCACCATCATAGTCCCAATATCCCCTAAAGGTACCGTGCACCCTATGCGGATGATAAGGCTTCTCCGGTGCCGGCCCTAGCCACATATTGTAATCCAGCTCCGCTGGCACAGGTTGAGGGGCTAAGTTTTCCTTACCAACCCAATAGAATTTCCAATTAAATCCAGTAACACCGCTAATGGTCACTTTTAGCGGCCACCCCAGGGCACCACTATCCACTACCTTCTTCAACTTTTTTACCGGAGTACCCATTCCGTAAAAATTATCCTTAAAACGGAACCATGTATTTAAGCGGAACATCTTTCCATGCTGTTGCATGGCCTCCACTACTTTTTTACCTTCACCTATAGTCCTTGTCATCGGTTTTTCACACCAAACATCCTTTCCTGCTTCAGCCGCCATAATAGACATAAGACCGTGCCAGTGGGGAGGAGTGGCTATATGCACAATATCAACATCCGGGCGCTGTAAAACTTCCCTAAAGTCACGATATCCCTTTACACCGCTTCCCACTTTTTGAAGGGTACTGGAAAGATGATTGGCATCAGCATCACAAATGGCCAAAAGTCTTGTTCCTTCATAGTCCAAATGCCCTTGGCCCATGCCCCCAACACCTATAACGGCCTTGGTCAATTGATCGCTAGGCGGAATAAAATTAGTACCTCCCATGACATGTCTTGGAATTATACTGATTCCTGCAGCTGCCACTAGCGACTTTCTAACAAAATCCCTACGGCTCGTTGATTTTTTCTCCATCTATATATATTCTATTAATTAATTGAAGTTTCCATATTTAAAACCACAAAGAAAAACTACAATGCGTAAAAAAAGGGGTAATATTTGGGGTAATAAAATTGAAAAAGAAGGAATTATGAAAATATTTTTAAATATCGATGGGTACTATGAGGGGTTATTAACCACCATATCCTCAAATTTAACGGTATACAACTCACCATAAATTTTTTCATAAAGCTTGGCAAAATTGTCATAGGCAGTATGTGCCAAACTTAATTTTCCCTGCCTGATAAGAATTTGCAATTTTATCTGTAGCGCATGCTCATTTAAATCATCGTAGATATACATCACGGAGGCCAAGTCGTACATTAAAGCGCTATGCTTATCCAGGTCCAGTATTTTTGAAATATCATAACAGAATTCTATAATTCTATTGCTCATATTTTCAACAATGGGATCTAACCATGAATCGCTCATATTCACAAAAAATCTATCAGCCTTTAATATAAAAAACAATTTGGGCAATTGTTCTTCCAAGTAAGCAACCGTTACACCATCTTTACCCAAGTCGTTCAAATAAATTAAAACTTCCTGATAATCACAAAAACAATTTTTTCCGATTTCCAGATACCAACTTTTGTCCCTAAATGTCAAATTCATTTCCTTGGCCTCGGACAAAATGGCCCTAAGGTTTTGTATATTGGTCCCTCTGGTATTTTTCGCACTCTTTGGGCTCATCCCTGGCCAAAGTGCCTCAGTAAGTTTTTTGGTGTTAATTCCATCCTTATCGCCAATGCTATTCAACAGGACAATCACAAATAACTGTTTTAGTTTGGGGGACAATTTTTTCGCAATATCAACACCTTGAGAATTTATAATGCGCAGGGACCCAAAACAGAGTATTCTTTCCGCTGCATTTACCAGACTCTTATGGTCCCTGTTGGGAAGGGCTTTTACCGGCACTTCCGGTACTGGCATAAGCTTAGCCCTGATTTTTCCTTTCTTCCAATACTTAAGCACAAGGAAAAAAAGTAAAATTGCGGTAATGGCTATTACTATTTTTACGTAAAGGGAGGATTTTGAAGTATCATTCACTTCTATTTTTTGGTAAGCCTTGGCAATTTCATGGGCATTAAGTTCTCTTTTCCATATTTTAATATTCGTTAAGTAACCTATAAAAAATTCCTGCCACAAATTGCTTCCTATTACAATATTATAATCGGAAGTATCATAGTCCTCGATTAGCTTGATCTTATCCGTCTGCTTCCCATTCACAAAAAACGACAGTTCGTTATTAACCTTGGAATGCACCAAACCTACATGGGTCCATTCATTTAAGGGAACGGGGGAAGTTTGGGAAATATAGTCCTTAATATCGGCCATGGTAAAGGTCAATAAACCCTCATGCAACTTTAGAACAAAGTTATCCCCTTTCCCCAGTATACTATTGTTATTTGTAAGTACGGTGGGCTTAACCCATGCCAAGATGGTAAAACTTCCCTCCAAGGCCGTTCTGCTATCCAACCCAGCATCCACATATGCCCCTTCATCAAAATAACCCACCTTTCCATGTACCTTATCCTCTTGAATCTTTACGTTATTTACGATAAGTTCCTTATCGTTTTTTCTAGTGGCATTTTTAATGGTGGGGCTAAAAGTGAAATGATCGGTTAGACCGTATTCAAAATCCAAGGGAAAACCAATAAACTCTTTAAGATTGCCGCTGTTTTCCGGGGTAGTATATATAATATCGGGTGAGAAATAATAGCCGGCCTTGTGCGGAATAAATACCGGTAAGTTTTCATTTAGATCTATTGGAAGACTAAAATGCCCGTTGACAATAAGGTTCCTATGGTTTTTAAAGCTAACCTCATTCAACAATCCAGATTTGGACCTTACCGTTCCAAATACCCTGCTCTTCTTATTTAGGTCGAAGACCAAGCTATCTGCATTAGGGAAGAACTCGGGATCAATGTGAAGGAAATTGGGCATTTTTCCGGAACGCTTCCAAATATTTTCAAGAACAGTATCCCTTAGAAATTCCCTATCCAACACCCTAACCAACCCCAGTTCCTTAGTAGTATCGAATTTGAAAGCATCTTCATACCTCGATGGGTTATCCAATGGAATGGTTTCCACCTCTTGCATAGGTATCTGCGGAGCCCAGGATTTGGACAAGAAATCTTTGTTAATAATGTTATCGGTCACCAGAATGAGCGAATCATTTTTTTCCAATAATTGCTCCAAAAGGGTATCATAATTTTCTTGATAGTCTGAAATATATAGGGCTATGGAAGTTTTGCCGCTGAGAAGAACCGGCAAATTGTCACTAGTAATTTGATCAATATCGATCAAAATATGGGAATGTAGACGTATATTCCATTTCTCCTCCTCAGAAAGTAGTTGAAATTCCTGTGCAGTTCCTACTTTCAATAAAAGAAGCAAAAACAACAAACAAAATTTAGAAAATGGAATTCTTCTTAGCAATATCTACCAAATAATCCCGTACAGGGCATTTCTATCAACTACGCAATTTACTAAGAATAAATAAAATTTAGCCCGCGGAAATTATCCGAAATATATCTGTGCCGAACAATTCAATGTTAAACGCTACAAATGACCCCAGTTACCAGCTAAGACTTCTTTACATCCTATCTGGCACCTGTATCCCCAAAAGTCCAAAGGCCGATTTAATAACCTCGCTAACCTTTTTGGCCAATTGAACCCTGAATATTTTCTTGTTCTGATCTTGCTCTCCCAATATGGAAACATTTTGATAAAAGGAATTAAACTCCTTCACCAAATCATAGGTATAATTGGCAATAAGTGCCGGACTGTAATTATCGGCCGCCAATTGGATAGTTTCTGGAAACAGCTGCAATTGTTTTAACAACTCTTTCTCTTTTTCGTGCAGATCCGTCAACTTCTGGGAACTGTCCAGGTCTTGCTCCAATTCCTCCGCCTTTCTTAGTATAGATTGGATCCTGGCATAAGTATATTGAATAAAAGGCCCGGTATTTCCTTGAAAATCCACGGACTCCTCCGGATTGAACAAGATTCTCTTTTTTGGATCCACCTTAAGGATATAATACTTTAAGGCCCCTAAACCTATAACCTTATATAACTCTTGTTTCTCTTCTTCGGAGTAATCTTCCAGCTTACCCAATTCCTCGGAAATAGCAGCCGCAGTTTGGGTCATATCCTCCATTAATTCATCGGCATCCACTACGGTACCTTCCCTACTCTTCATTTTACCACTAGGCAAGTCTACCATTCCATAACTTAAGTGATACAGTTTTTCTGCCCACGAAAAGCCCAACTTCTGTAAAATAAGGAACAATACCTTAAAGTGGTAGTCCTGCTCATTGCCCACGGTGTACACCATGCCCTTCACATCGGGATTATCCTTCACCCTTTGTATGGCCGTGCCAATATCCTGGGTCATATACACTGCCGTACCATCCGAACGTAGTACAATCTTTTCATCCAGACCCTCTTCCGTTAGGTCTATCCACACACTACCATCTTCCTTTTTATAAAAGACCCCTCTTTGCAAACCGTCCTCTACAAAATCCTTTCCCAACAAATAGGTGTTGCTCTCGTAATACAATTGATCAAAGTCAACCCCCATATTTTTGTAGGTTATCTCAAAACCATCATATACCCATTGGTTCATAGTCTTCCATAAACCTACTACCTCTTCATCGCCAGCCTCCCACTTTCTTAGCATTTCCTGAGCCTCCAATAGGATTGGCGCCTCTTTTTCCGCTACTTTTTCATCTACCCCATTGGAAACCATAGCAGCAATTTCGGCTTTATAGGCCTTATCAAAAGCTACGTAATAATTCCCCACTAATTTATCACCCTTAAGCCCTGTACTCTCAGGAGTTTCCCCATTGCCAAAGCGTTGCCAGGCAAGCATACTTTTACAAATATGTATCCCCCTATCGTTAATGATCTGGGTTTTATATACCTTCTTTCCTGAAGCCTTTAGGATTTCTGCCACGGAATATCCCAATAAATTATTTCGGACATGACCCAAATGGAGAGGTTTATTGGTGTTGGGCGAGGAATATTCCACCATTATGGCCTCCTCCGAACTTTGGGAAACAAAACCAAAATCCTGTTGATTCCTTATTCCTTCAAAAAAATCGAGGTAATATTCATTGCTAATGGTTATATTCAAAAATCCTTTGACCACATTGAAATCGGTCACCTCTTCCACTTCATCTTTTAGGAACTGTCCTATTTGCCCTCCTATTTGCACCGGATTTCCTTTAACATATCGCAACATGGGAAAAATAACCGCAGTAATATCACCGGCAAAATCTTTTCGAGTAGGTTGAAATTCTACCGTTGGCAATTCAACTTTGAAAATAGAGGTAACGGCTTCTTTTACCTTTTGTGCAAGGGCTTCTTGAATGTTCATTAATTTCGGCGTTTACGGCTGCAAAATTAAGCATTTTTTATTCTTTCCCCTTATTGTTGGGAATAAGTAGCCCACAAAGAAGGAAGATTTTTTTAACTTTATAAACCTGTACGGTACCAACGGCCCTAATATGATGTATTAATCTGGATATCACTAAAGAATATGTTACTGAACGTTTCCTATAACAATAAAGAAATTACAAGAAAAATAGACGAGGAAGTGGGTAAACCTTTTACCTTAAAGGAGCGGTTTGCCTTGAACGGAATTGGTTCTCCCAAATTATTTATTGTTGACTGTAGTATCGAAATTAAAAATCTATTGATCCTGGACAACAATACCAACACCTGTAATATTGAATTACGGCCAAAAGGGATCATAATTCGCTTTAGATCCCTACTGGAAACCTTTGGGCTTATTATTCCCTACTACAAGTATAACCTATACAAGACCGATCTTGGCCTATACACCATTTATAGGGACCAGTACTTCATCAAAATAAAATCTGACACCAAGGCCATACAGAAATTTTTTACAAAATTGTTGGGGCATAGGGCGGACAATGCGCCTACCAATATAGAGGACCTTTAACAACTTATTATACAATTCCAAAAGCTCCTTATAAAACAATGAAGCTTTTTGTTACCTTGTGTTAAAACCGGTATTATCAAAATATTCAATGCTTATCGTAAAAACCCATTACTTCCCATTTCCATCGGAATCCTTTTAGTATCTACAATAATTGTCTTTATCGCTACCAGGGAAACCTATAATGCCATTGAAATGGCCTCCATTTGGGTTAGAAACTATTTTGGCTACTTCTATTTATATCTTGGATTGGGATGTGTGCTTCTATTAGTGGCCATAGCACTATCCCCTTTGGGAAAAATAAAACTGGGCAAGAAAAATGAAAAACCCGAGTTTACCATTTGGGCATGGACAGCCATGCTTTATAGTGCAGGAATGGGCGCTGGAATTTTGCTCAGGGCAGTACAGGAACCTATTTTCATGCAACAGAACCCTCCCTACCTTTCAGATTTACCATCAGATATCCTAGCCTTGGAATTTACTTTTTATCAATGGGGATTTACAGCATGGGCGTTTTATGGACTTTTTGCCATGACCATAGGTTATTATCTTTTTGTAAGAAAGAAAAAAGTGTTGATAAGCTCAACTATTGAGGACATTTTACACAACAAAGCAGCTAGAACAGGTATTGATGTGCTTACCATTATGACCACGGTGTTTGGCCTGATTGCAGCTATTGGCTTGGGAACCACCCAAATTAATGGTGGCTTAAACCACCTTACTTCCTCTAATTTTGGTTTGGTCACTACCTTATTGCTCACCACCCTAATTTCGTCATTGGCATTTTATTCCGCATGGAAAGGAGTCAACAAAGGTATTCAGGTGCTCTCAAAAATCAATATTCTTATTACCCTGGCCGTACTATTTTTTACTTTTTCCCAAAGTGATATTCTTAAGGTAGTTGGCAATTTTTTAGAGGCCAGCTTTCATTATATAATGGATTTTATCCCCATGAGCCTAGCCTATGGCAATTATGACCCTGGATTAGCCTTTCTTACCGACTGGACTTTCTATTATTGGGCATTTTGGTTGGCATGGGCACCTTTTACAGGAATTTTTATTGCCCGAATCTCCAAAGGGCGCAGCCTAAGACAGCTGTTATTGGGTGTTTTGATTATCCCCAGCTTGGGCACCTTTTTTTGGTTTTCAGTATTTGGCACCTCGGCCTTCCAACTTATTGAGGGATGGGAAAGCTATAACAACGAATTTGACGGAGTGTTTTCCTCCATTTTTGTATTCTTTGGGAACTACCCATTCGCCACATTCCTAAATATCACCACCATAGTATTGCTGATCGGTTTTTTGGTAACCTCCGTGGACTCTGCTGTTTTTGTATTGAGTATGTTCTCGGACAAGGGCAAAAAAGACCCCAGCAAAAAACATCGTTTAATTTGGTCCCTGTTTATCTTTTTGGCTACCATCGCCCTAATTTTATTGGGCAATGCCAAACCAGAGATAAATATATTGATTGCCGCCCAAAAGCTACTGATTATAACTTCACTTCCCTTTGCCTTTTTCATGGTATTTATGGCCTTGGTATTTGTCAAGGAGCTACTGAGGCACCATAAGAGTTACCCTTTGATCAGCAAAAAATAAAACCATTATTTTTTGGGCAGAAATACCTCGGCCATCATACAACGCGCACTTCCACCACCGCAAGTTTCAATCGTATCCAAAGGACTATGGATAATGGCACAGTGCTTCTCTATCTTTTCAATCTGTTGTGGCTTTAAACTATTGTATGCCGCCGTGCTCATTGCCAAATATCGTTTTTCACCCATTCCTAAGACTTGTAGCATATTCCCTGCAAAATGGTGCATTTGTTGTTCAGAAATGGAAATAATCTCCTTACCATCTTGTTTTAGGTGGTTCACTACATTCTTCTTTTCCTTTTTATCGTCGATAGAATCCAAACAGATAACGGCAAACGTTTCTGCCAAACACATCATTACATTGGTATGATAAATAGGCTTTCGGGTACCTGCCACAGATTGATTGGCCGTAAATACGATCGGAGTAAATTCAAAATCTTCACAAAATTCTATGAACAAATCCTCATCCGCCCTATCCGAAAGCGCGCAATAAGCCTTCTCATTTACCCTATCCAACACAACACTACCCGTGCCTTCCAAAAAATAACCCTCCTCCTCAGCCGAGGTATAATCCATTAAATTTTCTATAACAAACCCTCTCTGCTCCAATAGGGCAAGTATATCTTCCCTACGTTCATTTCTTCTATTCTCGGCAAACATAGGATACAGCCCTACCGTTCCATCGGCATGGAAAGAAACCCAATTATTGGGAAATATGGAATCTGGTGTATCCAAATCCTTCTTGTCATCTACAACTATAACATTTACCCCCTTTTCCCTTAAAGCCAATACAAAAGCATCAAACTCCTGCTGTGCCTTCAAATTTATTTCCTGGTTTTTTAAATCAAGGTCCTCCTGAAAATAATTATTTACTGCGGTTTGCTCGTTCATTCGAAAATTCACTGGGCGCACCATCAAAATAGTATTTGTAATTTGCATTTTATTAGTCACTTTTCAAATTGGGTATTAGAAAGCCTACTGCTTTAAAATTGTGTAAAATTAGTTCATTTATTTACCTGTATGGGCCTTAAGGAAAGTTTGGCAATATCTTAATCCCTTACCAAGGGCAGGGTGCTACACCTTAAAAGACCTTCTTGCTTGGCGATCTCGGAGTAAGCTATTTCCTCGACCGTAAAACCTTGTTCCCTCAACCAGTTATTCAATCTGGTGAAATTACGTTCTGAGACCACTACACTAGGGGATATGGAAAAAACATTGCTGACCATATTGTACATCTCCTCCTTACTGATCTCGAACACATTTTCGCTTCCAAAATAATCCAACAGCCATTGATACTCCTCTTCCCTCAAAAATCCGTTCTTATGCAAAATGGCTTTATTTGTACCTACGGGTTGAAAACAACAATCCAAATGCAGGGCATTTTCCCGGGCATTGGTATTCGACTTTCTAAGTTCAAAAGACTTGACCTTTTTATTTGGGAACTGACGGGCAATAAAATCCACGGCCTCCTTATTGGTACGGGCCGTGATATAATCGGCGTAGTCCTCCCCCGTATAAGTGCCCATAAAAATATACTCTCCCCATGGCATAACATCGCCTCCTTCCACATGTACTTCTTTAGGGGGGTAGATTATCTGGTCCTCGTCAATCTTACTTAGTACATATTTAATAGCTTGAAATTCCTTTTCCCTATCTGGAAGAATATTAGCCTTCACCAGCTTATTGTCTATAACAAAAGCAATATCCCTTGAAAATATTTGATTACAATCCTTTAAGACCCTAGGTCTAAACACTTGAACATCATATTTGGCAAATACCTGGGCAAAACCATCCATTTCCCTTACCATATCCTCTTCTTTAGGATAGGTACCGGCCAATATATGCTCCAATGACTTGGGGTCGTAGGCCTCTTCAGGTTTTGGAATGGGTCCACAGCTTTTGGCGGTTCCAAGAACCACCGATCTTAACCGTGAAGTTTCATCCTGTACATTTAACTTTAGCATAGATGCTTTTTAGGTAAAGATAGAAATACTTATTTTGATAAATAAAAACTGCCCTTTGTATATTTAATACAAAGGGCAGTCATATATAATCTGTTTTCTAACTATCTCTTGTCCAAAGGAATAAAAGATCTGCTCTTTTCACCTATATACACCTGTCTTGGTCTACCTATAGGCTCATTTTTCAATCTCATTTCCCTCCATTGGGCAATCCAGCCCGGCAAGCGGCCCAAAGCAAACATAACGGTAAACATTTCTGTAGGTATGCCCAAAGCCCTATAAATTATTCCAGAGTAAAAATCTACGTTGGGATATAATTTTCTATCCACAAAATATTTATCCTCCAAGGCTTCCTTGGCCAAGCCCTTGGCTATATCCAAAATAGGATCATCTATTCCCAAATCTCCCAAAACTTCCTCTGCAGCCTGCTTGATAATCTTTGCCCTGGGATCAAAATTCTTGTATACCCTATGCCCAAAGCCCATTAAACGAAAAGGATCGTTCTTGTCCTTGGCCTTGGCCATATATTTTTTAGTATCCCCACCATCGGCCTCAATAGCCTCAAGCATTTCCAAAACCGCCTGATTGGCTCCTCCGTGAAGAGGTCCCCAAAGTGCACAGATACCAGCAGAGATAGAAGCAAACAATCCAGCATGTGAAGAACCTACAATACGAACGGTAGAAGTAGAACAGTTTTGTTCATGGTCTGCATGCAAGATCAACAATTTATCCAAGGCATCTATGACGATCTTATTCTTTTTATATTCCTGGTTGGGTTTTTTGAACATCATTTTATGAATGTTCTCTACATAACCCAAAGAGTCATCCCCATAATCTAGAGGCAGTCCTTTTTTCTTTCTTAACGTCCATGCTACCAAAACCGGGAATTTGGCCAAAATCCTAACAATGGCCCAATACATTTCCTTTTCCGAGGACACGTTTACTGACGTTGGATTAAAGGCTATAAGTGCACTGGTTAAACTGGAAAGCACACCCATTGGATGTGCTGATTTTGGAAAACCATCCAAAATCTTCTTCATCTCCTCATCTACATGCGACTCAGCTTTTATATCTTGATGGAATTTATCCAATTGCGCTTTATTTGGCAAAGCTCCAAATATCAACAAATAAGCTACTTCCAGGAAATCGGCCTTTTCCGCCAATTCCTCAATTGAATATCCACGATACCTTAAAACTCCTTTTTCACCATCCAAGAAAGTAATGGCACTCTCGCAGGAGCCCGTATTCTTAAACCCAGGGTCTATTGTTATCATTCCAGAATCGGCCCTCATAGTTTTGATATCTATAGCCAACTCATTTTCGGTACCTTCTATAACTGGAAATTCAAATTTCTTTCCGTTGTATTCTAATGTTGCGTTATTCGCCATTTCTTAAATTCCTGTTTTATTCGATTGTCCGTAAAAATACTAAAAACACCCAAGGTTAACAATTGAAGATTTTGTTATTTCTTGATTAATTATGAAAAATTTACAAAACCAGATATGATTATAGTTCTATTGATTAATAGAATATAGATATTTGTAGTAATCATCTACCGATTTTTCCCAAGTGAACCTCATCTTTTTGGCATTATCCTGAATTTCCTTCCATTTCGGCTTGTCATTTACAAAAACATCCAAAGCCTGATCAAGTGCCAAGATCATATTTTTAATTTTATCATCATAGGTCTTGCCATCGAAGCTAAACCCGGTTTTCATGTGTTCTACAGTATCCCTCAGGCCACCTGTATTATGTACCAAGCAGGGATTGCCGTTACGCATGGCCAACATTTGGCTAATACCACAGGGTTCAAATAAACTGGGCATAAAATAAAGGTCGGTCTCCAAGTATATGGAATCTATTAAATCTTCGGATTGACCGTTGGTGAATATAAAATTTTTATGTTCATAACTCAATTGACGAAATAGCTCCTCATAGTCTGGGGCTCCCGTACCCAGGAGCATAAAAATACCGTCTACCTTTTTCAGTCGGTTCAAAATTTCTACAAAGGCTTCGGGTGATCGTTTAAAAAAATAGAATTTCTGCTCGGTTAAACGGGCCACACTTGAAACTATAAATTTAGGCCTATCCGTTACATACTCCATTACTTTTTCACCGGTATGTGCCAGAAAATCGGCCTTATATTTCTTGGATTCCTCCTGTAGCCACCTAAATAACGCCTTAACAGTATTCCTATATAACAATCCCTTTTCGGCCGTGCGAATATTTTTGTAATTGGAACCATTCAGAATCCCGAACAACCTTCCTTGATTGTTTGCTTCCTGTAGATCCAATTCCAAACCTTCACCTCCAATAAATTCGGGTGGATTGCTAGGCCTTAGCACATCTTCCTTATAGGAAGGGGATACGGTATGTACGGCATCGGCCAGGCGGATGCCTACGGCCATGAGGTTAATACAATCCTGGTATCTATAGTCCATCAACTTCTTTTCATCCAAAGGCAGATTGGGAAACCAATTTCCCAATGAAGAATAATTATTATAGAATGGGCGTATACCCTGTATGGCTAAATTATGAATGGTATAGACATAACGCATTTTCTTTAAGGCCTGATACTCGGGATGATAGGTTTTTAAAAATAGCACCAGGCTGGAATGCCAGTCGTGCATATGAACAATATCCAATTCCCCAAAAGCCCCGACCTTGATGGCCTCGGCCACAGCAGTACAAAAAATGGTGAATTTAATATTGTCCGTAAAAAAAGCTTCTTCCGGATCGTCATGGTAGATATGTCCTATTTCCCCAGCGGTAATTTCAGGGTGATGTATTACGTAATGATGTAAATTTGCAAACTCCTTTTTAGGAGGTACTTCGTACAATTCTGCAACATAGACCATTCCCCGTAGGTTCAGATTAAGATTGGTAACAAAGGTTCCATTTTGATGTAATCTTGAATAGGAGGGCACTACTACATGCGCCATGTCCCCCCTCTCAGAAATCTGCCGAGGAACATCCCTAACCACATCACCCATACCGCCAGCCTTGCACTTGGGAATACCGTCATTCTCAGCAGCAACAAACAGAAAGTTATTCATTTAATCTAGAATTTGGTTATTTATTAGCACTTTGATAAAAGTAGGATAATATAATTATTTATTTCTGATAAGTAAACAAACCTCCATGATATTTAAAAAAAAAAGCCATTCTACGTAGAATGGCTTTTTTTACAACTATGTCCCGTCCTAAAATAAGTTGACACAAAATCGACTTATTTATGAAACATTCAAAGATTACAGGTAATAAGCGGACACAACGCGATTACAATCTAGGTTTTAAATTGGCCGTTATTTCCCAAGTTGAAAAAGGCGAAATGACCTATAAGCAGGCACAGAAGGCTTATGGCATTCAAGGTAGAAGTACTGTTTTGGTCTGGTTGAGAAAACATGGTACCTTAGATTGGAGCAACCCAATTCGACATCAAATGCCAAAATCCAAAGAAACCCCTGCCCAGAAGATCAAGCGTTTAGAACGCGAGCTATCTGACGCGAAGTTGAAGAACAAGATCCTTAATACGATG
>NZ_FQUX01000001.1 GCF_900129275.1 Arenibacter palladensis
GGGGGCTACAGTATTGTTCTTCCGTATATCAAGAGGAGCTCCGGCGCAGCCATATCACCCCATCGATGACCGATGGATATGACTGCTACCAGAATGCACTGGCCGAGCGGATCAATGGGATATTGAAAGGGGAATTCTTAATATATAAATGTAACAACGGTAAAGATTTAAAGCAACTCATTGTAGATTCCATCAATACATACAACAACAGAAGACCACATTTGAGCCTTAATTATAAAACACCTAATTTTATACATAACAAAAAACCTGTGAAGTTAAATTCACAGGTCTAATATATATTCTTTAAAAACCGTCAACCTATTTTAGGACGACTCAAAAACCATGATCTATCATGGACAAGACCTATTAATATATAGCTCTCAACAAGTTTAAATCTCGAAAATTCTATCCTTTTCTATCCTCACGAAATAACCGAATATAAACATGGCATTAAAACTTAAGTGGACAAAAATTCATTAAAAGAGTAAAATCGTACAAAACCGGAAATTAACAGCACAGTACAGGATAGGCCTCCAAATTTTAGACTTTAATCTTGTTGTAAATCAAAGGTTAAAATCCGTTGACGATTCTAGACAAAGGCGTTTGGACTACAATAGTTCTTACTGACAAATCCACCAAATTTATCTAGATCAATAATTACTAAACTAAACTCATAAAACATGAAAAAAAAGATTTTAAAACAATCGAAGTTGCTTTTCGCACTATTTGCGTTAAGCCTTTACAGCTATTCTGCAATAGCCCAAGACCCCGGTGTTTCGGGTACGGTAAAGGCATCGGACGGCATGCCGATACCTGGGGTGAATATCGTTCAGAAGGGGACCACAAATGGGGTTGTCACCGATTTTGATGGCAATTATTCTATAAACCTTACTGATGGCGCCAGAATTCTCGTATTCTCTTACCTAGGATATCAGACCCTAGAAGAGACCGTTGGTAATAGGGCCACAGTAAACGTTACCCTACTTGAAGACACTCAAGCCTTGGACGAAGTGGTGGTTATTGGTTATGGTACCCAGCGGAAATCCGACCTAACAGGTTCTGTAGCCTCCGTAAGCTCTGAAGATATTACCCAAGTTCCATCTTCTAGGGTGGATCAGGTTTTACAGGGTAGGGCTGCCGGTGTTCAAGTAACACAAACTAGTGGTGCGCCAGGCGCAGGTACAGTTATTAGGGTAAGGGGTGGTAATTCCATTACAGGAAGTAACGAACCACTCTGGGTCATTGATGGTATTGTTGTTGGAACCAATTTCAACTTGAACAACATTAACGCCAACGACATTAAATCCATAGAAATATTAAAAGATGCCTCTTCTATTGCCATTTACGGTTCCAGAGGTGCGAATGGTGTAGTTCTGGTAACCACCAAAAATGGTGCCGGTGCCGGGGTGGGAAAACCTCAGGTAAGTGTAAACCTGTACACCAGTATGCAAATGGTACCAGAGCAACCAAATATGCTCTCTCAAGCAGAACAAATAGCTTTCACAAACGAAAGTGCACAGTTTAGATCTGCGGCATTACCATTTCCCAATGATCCATCTACCTATCCCAACAACGATTGGTATGAGTTGTTAATGGGTCCATCACCCATTTATAATGCAGATGTTTCTATAGCCGGTACTTCAGAAAACGGCAATGTCAATTATTACAATTCATTAAACTATTTCAACCAAGATGGACTAATCATAAGTTCTGGTATTGAAAAATATATTTTCAGATCAAACTTGGATCTGAGGTTAAGTGATAAATTGAAAACAGGTTTCCGTATCAACTATTCCAGAATCAATCAAGATAACGGTGTTGTTGGTTTTGGAAATGTTTTCGCCAACCTTCCAACACAACCAATTTATAATGAAGATGGCACATTTAATGGGTTTGATGAAGTTATTGGTGCACCATGGTCCAATCCAATAGCAAATGCACAGTTGAATACGAATGAGACATTCACCAATAATTTATTGGCAACGGTTTATTTAGAGTATAGCCCATGGAAGAAGTGGATGATACGATCAACATTTAGTCCGGAATTTAACAACATCAAACAAAACAGATTTATCTCTAGCCAAAGTCCGGATCTACTGGAAGTAGGCGACCTTGGTAGGGCTAGTGTACGCACCGTTGCCAGCACTGGCTGGAACAATGAAAATACTGTACAATATCAATCGGATTTGGGTGAAAATCATAACGTGACGGCACTTGCTGGTGCTTCATTTCAAAAAGTATATACAGAAGTTGCAGAAGCAGAAGCTTTTGGTATTACCAGTGATGCTACAGGTTTTAACAACCTGGGTTTTTCTGACCCTACCAGATCCGTAGTAAGTAGTGACTATGACGGCTTTCAAGTGGCATCGTTTTTTGGAAGGCTAAATTATAGTTATAAGGACAAATACCTACTTACCTTGGTAGGTAGAACAGATGGTAGTTCGGTATTTGCAGAAGGCAACAAATATGAATTCTACCCATCCATAGCAGGAGCATGGAAAATAAGCGAAGAGGCCTTTATGCAGGACCAGAGCTTTTTTCACGATTTAAAACTTCGTGCCAGCTACGGTAAATCCGGTAATCAAGCCATTGGGCCTTACAGGACGCTAGGTTTACTCACAGAGGCCAACACTTCTCTCAATGGTGCTGAAGTACCAGGTTTAACATTGGGAAGACCTTCAAATCCTAAATTAAAATGGGAAACAACTACTTCTCTGGATATAGCATTGGAAGCATCCATGTTTGGCGGTAAGCTTTTTACGGAATTCAACTATTACCAAAAAGAGACCAATGACCTATTATTGGATGTTACCATCCCTAGGCAAACAGGGTTTACCAGCCAATTGCAAAACGTTGGATCCTTAGAAAATAAAGGATGGGAGCTTTTAGTAAACTCAACCAATATATCCAATGCCAACTTTAACTGGAAAACCACTTTAACATTGTCGTCCAACAAGAACAAAATATTAGATCTTGGCGGGGTAGACTTTATTGATGTTACTGTAGATGCAATATTGGGTTCGGGGAACACGCGCTTAATTGTAGGTGAACCTGTACCTGTCTTTACAGGAGTTAGGTATTTGGGAACGTGGAAGAGTCAAGAAGAGATCGACGCTTCAGGTTTAACGGATCCCCAAGTAGTAGGTGGATCCAGGTTTGAGGATTTAAACGGAGATGGGATAATATCTACAGAAGATAATGTTGTTCTAGGAGATCCCACACCAGATCTGATCTATGGCTTCGAAAATTCCTTTTCCTATAAGAATTTGGACTTTTCATTTTACTTTCAAGGTACTACGGGAAATGAAGTGTTCAATTTAAGAACTCGGAACCATTATTTTAATAGAGGGGAAACTACAAAATTTGGAGATATACGAAATCGCTGGACTCTTGACAACCCTACTTCTGACATTCCCAGGGCAGGGGCAGATTCCGTAACAAACACTCCTAGTAACTCGGAATATGTAGAGGACGGATCGCATTTACGCCTTAAAACGGCAAGAATAGCCTATAATTTTCCTGTAGAAAAAATGGGTTGGGGAGACAGTGTAAAAAACATGAGTCTATATATTTCCGGAAGTAATTTACTGCTATTCTCCAATTTTAGATTGATAGATCCAGAAACAAGTAATTTCGGAAGAAATGGCTTAGGTAATATAGCTCAAGGTTATTCTGATGGGGAATATCCTAATCCACGAGTGTTGACAGTTGGTCTAAACGTAACCTTTTAATAAAAACACAGATGAAAACAAGAAACATATTTTTATACATTTTGATGATTTTCTCCTTCCTTGGTTGTGAGAAGTTTTTGGAAGAAGAACCTAGAGCCCTTATTGCCCCAGAAACCTTTTTTGCTTCAGAAAATGACGCAAGACAAGCGGTAAATGGTATATATGGTATTTTAAAGAATAATTCTATTTATGGACAGGTAGGACTTGACCACTTTTATGACAATGGAGCTGACATTATTGAACCTAACCGTTCTGCAAATTTCGTAGAACCCATAGGAAATTATTCAATGAACGAGGCTTTGGCAGATGTATCCGTTCAAAAAATGAGTGTTTCAGATACTTGGAAGGATCTTTATAGAATCATTTTCAGTGCAAATATTATAATAGATAGGGTTACTGGCAATACCGCTATAAGTCAGGATGCACAAATAGATATTATTGCCGAAACTACATTTATACGTGCTTTGTGTTATTGGCATATCACCAACCTTTGGGGTGCAGCTCCCTATTATACAGAACCACTAACAATTGATGAAGTTAGGGTACTGGGAAGAACCGATAAGGAAACTATAGTAAATGGTGTTTTGGCAGACCTACAATTTGCCCAAGCCAATTTGCAGGATTCTTATAATGGGGATCAAAGTGGTAGGGCTTCCAAATGGGCAGCGGCAATAATAGAAGCTAAAATTTATATGCAGCAAAAAAAGTGGCAGCCTGGATTGGACAAATGCTTACAAATTATAAATCAATCCCCACATTCACTTTTACCAACCTATGCGGAAGTATTTGATCCTTCCAATGAATATAATTCCGAGATTATTTGGTCCTTGGATTTTGCAAAAGATATCAGAAGTCAGTTTGAAGAAGGTACGGTTCGTGAAGACGGCACACTGCCGGCCGCATTTGGTAATGGTAACTGGAGACCTAGTATGTTTAGCCCCCGTTTAAGGGATGAGCCCAAGAACTCAAGTGAACGAAGTGCCTTGGCGGCGGCACTAAATGAACGAGGTGAAGCATTTAATGGAACCGGTCTCCAAGTAGCTTCTAAGGATTTTGCTGAAAAGTTTCCCTTGAACGACTTAAGGAGGCCTTTGAATATTGCGGACACCTATTTAGGCTTTGAATTGAATTTTCCTTATATGCCCAAATTTTGGAATTTGGATGTGAATAACTCCCCGCGATTCAACCATTCGGACAACAGACTTGTTTTTCGTTTGGCCGATGTTTATTTAATGGCTGCAGAATGTGAAAACGAAATTAATGGTCCGGCTAACGCATATCAGTATATTCACCCCATTAGACAACGTGCATATAATACCCAAGCAGAGTGGGAACTGGTTGGTCTTAGTCAGCAAGAGTTCAGGGAAGCCATTTATGACGAACGTAAATGGGAACTGGCTGGAGAATGCTTTAGAAGATATGATTTAATTAGATGGGGGATTCTCTTGGATGTTGTACAAAATCTAGAATACCGATTCTGGAAACCAAATGAAAACATTAAACCGTATCATGTATTATTGCCCATTCCCTTGCAAGAACTGGAATTAAATCCGGCTTTATTGGATGCTGACCCAACGAACAATGGATATCGTTAGGAGGTACAAACAATAATGTTTCCCAAGTATTATTCTGTTTGGAAATATAAATTTTTGGTTAGTTTGAATTAGTTGGTGAGGTGGGGCAAAAAGTTATTTTGCCCCATTTTTTTTTAATCCCACAATCACCTGTTCAAATTATAGGGCTACAGTTAGCAATTTTGCTTTAGGAGCTTCCCTGGGGGTATAGCTATAAGCACGAAGAATGGGATTTGTAGCAACAATAAAAAAACTACAATCCAATCCTCGTTTAGAAATGGAGACGGGCAATGGCAACCATCCAAGGATATTGTTTCCTTTTAACTTTATAATGTTGGTTGGGCCCAATATTGATTACAAGGCTTTAAACTAGGCTCAAGGCTGAAAAGAATCGATAAACTCTAGTCAGGATTAAAACATTTTGAATTAGTGCAATGTCCTTGCTTAAGCTATTTATTTACAATATGGCCTTTACCACGTAATACCTTTATACTGCTGCCAAAAATTCATTAATTTTAATACAATTGGGTTTATTGTGTATCAGTAGATTAATAACGGTTCCATATTAAGGCCCAAATTATTGCAAACCATAGTGAAAAATCATATTTTACTATTGCAAAAGCATCAGTTGATGATTCGTAACAAGAAGCTGCATGTAGAATATTTTTTTTTCGTTTGGACCTAAATTTTGAGGATGTTTTATAACAATCTACATCGATTGATCTTAATTTTTGTGATAATGTCCACTTGCTCATGGGCCCAGACCGTCAATTTCCATTTTAAACATTTATCGGCTGTAGACGGACTCTCCAATAGTTCCGTAATAGCTATGGAACAAGACAAGTTGGGACAAATGTGGATAGGCACCCGAAATGGCCTGAACAAATATAATGGCACTCGATTTGATGTTTTCAAAAATGAACCTAGCGACTCTACCACTTTAAGCAATAGCGATATATTGTCTATCAAGGAAGATAGTGATGGATATATTTGGGTGGGCACATATAACGGACTCAATAGATATGATCCGGTAAAAAATAAATTTAAGCGCTACTATCAAACTAAATCTCCCAATTCCCTTTGCAACAACGTAGTCATCTGTATTAAAGAAATGGATAATGGCGAAGTTTGGTTAGGAACTGCCAATGGAATTTCTGTATACGATAAGGCAAAGGAAGCTTTTAGGAACATTCCCTATGTGGAAGGTAAAATATCGAGTCTTCCTTACAAGAATGTTCAACGTATTTTTGTGGATAGTAATAAGGATGTTTGGATTGGCACCTCTGGGGGATTGGCCAAATTAATTGGCAGAAATGGAGATCGGTTTGAGTTTGAACAATTTAAATGGGAAAATGACTCTCAAGATTTATTTATCCAAGATATTATTGAAACTATGCCAAACACCTTGGGATTAGCCACCAAATACAATGGATATATACTATTTGATACGGACCAAAAAAAATTCAAAATACCAAAGTACTCTGGAATACCCAATTCTACTGATGTCAGGGTACTACAACGTTCCAATGATGGTTCCATTTGGTTGGGCACAACCAATGGCATAAAAATCATTGGTCCCGAAGGAAAGGTTTGGGACGTTAAAAACAATCGCAATCAAACGGCAGGTTTGAGCCAAAATTTCATCAAATCCATTTTTAAGGATAAGAATGGTTCCATATGGGCAGGTACCTACAGTGGTGGTGTCAATATTTGGGACAAATCCAACGAAAACTTTGTCAACTTTACCAATAGTGAGATTAATAACAATGTGGTAACTGCTATAGTATCGGATGAAAATTCAAACCTATATTTTGGAACTGAAGGAGGCGACGTTACCATTCTAAATCCTAAAAAAAATACCATTGACATTCTAAACGTTACCAATACCAATGAATTTAGACCTAATAACATACAGACAATGTTACTTTCCGATAAATCCATGCTGTGGGTGGGAGTGCTGAATTATGGGGTTTATGTGTATGATATTCGCACAAAGAAAATACAGAACAACATAATAACAGATGAACTATTAGAGTATGTACAAAACACTGGGGTGTATGCAATTAAGGAAGGCAATGATGGCATATATTGGCTAGGTACTTTTGGCAAGGGTCTGGTAAGATATGACCTAAAAAATAGGTCGTTCCGTGTGTTCGGCAAAACGTTGGGGGAAGAGCCAAAACTATCCACCAATATTATTAAGACCATACTAATTGATAAGTCTGGCAGTATTTGGGCAGGTGGACTTGGCGGACTCAATTTTATTCGTTTTAACGATGAAGGTTCCTACGACGTATCCTATTATTTTGTTGATGAGTTTTCAGGAGATGATATAAAGACCATATTCGAGGATAGTAATCATCAAATTTGGGTAGGTACTAAGACTATAGGCCTTCAAAAATTTAATGGCTCCACTTTTGAAAGGGTTACCCTGGACCAACAAAACCCAATTTCTACCATTTATACTATTATAGAAGATGTTCAAGGCTATTTATGGTTAAGTTGTGATAGAGGAATAGTAAAGTACGATACCAAGAATAAAACTGCTGTAATCTATGATCAAAGGGATATATTGAGCACCAACGACTTTAGTCCAAACTCAGGTTTACGATCGGCGGGTTCCCGTATGTATTTTGGGGGAGCTGAAGGTGTTACTTCTTTTGACCCTGGGAAATTGGTAAGGAACACGTATTCCCCTAAGGTCATCCTATCCGATTTACAAATAAGGAATCAATCCGTACCAATTCAAGGTAACGAAGAGATTCTAGCCAAATCAATTACTTATTCCGAAGAAATAACCTTGAGTTATGACAATGCCAACTTTTCCATTAATTATGCCATACCAAATTTCATTAACCCTAACAATAACCAGTATGCCTACCGCCTTATAGGACTCGATGATTCTTGGATCTATACCAATAAAACAGAAGCATTTTTTACCCTTCAAAAACCTGGTGATTATATGTTTGAAGTAAAAGGCGCCAATAATGATGGGGTATGGAACGAAGCTCCAACAACATTGAATATAACGGTAAAACCAGCCCCTTGGAAAAGCAATTGGGCTTATACCATATATGGTCTCCTGCTTGTATCGGCATTATACGGCCTATACACTATAATGAAGTCCAAAGCAAAATTGAAACAGGATCTACGATGGGAACAATTGGAAAACGAGCGTAAAGAAGAAACCAATAAGGCAAAATTGCAATTTTTCACCAATATCTCCCATGATTTTAGAACTCCCCTAACCTTGATTTCAGGCCCCTTGCAACAAATTCTGGCGGATTACAAAGGAAGCAGCATTATGTATAAAAAATTGTTGGTGATAGAAAGCAGTGCCAATCATTTGCTACAACTCATAAATAGACTGATGGATTTCAGAAAATTGGAAGATCACCAATCCAAATTACGGGCAGCAGAAGGTAATATTGTGAAATTTTTACAAGAAATATATTTGTCTTTTAGCGAATTTGCTCAAGACCAAGGCTATACATATACCCTGGATTGTTCACATGAACAGATATTGGTATATTATGACCGACCTAAGTTGGAACAGGTATTTTATAATTTGATTTCCAATGCATTTAAATTCTCCCCCCCAGGTGCAAAAATAGCAATAGAGGTAAAAAAAGACACAAATAATATTTACATTACAATTAAGGATACCGGAATTGGAATTAAAGAGGAATATAGAAATAAGGTTTTTGACCGTTTCTTTGAAATCCCTTCAGATGACAATATTAAAAATGATTATAACAAAGGCACAGGCATTGGGCTTTCTATAGTTAAGAATATCATTGAACTACATAAGGGTTCAATAGTTGTAAAAAGCAATGAACCTCATGGCTCTATATTCGAGCTTACACTACCCGTGGGAAGGGAACATCTTTTGGAGGACGAAATTATATCCGATTTTAAATTTAGTGACGATATTGTCCAATACACCTCACAGTTATCCCCTAAAGAATTGGTTTTACAAGATTCTTTGGATAATATAATAGTAGACAAAGACTTGCCGGTCATACTGGTGGTTGAAGACAATGAACAACTTAGATCTTTCTTCAAAAACCTTTTAATAAAAGACTATAAAGTACTGGAGGCCGAAAATGGCAAGGAGGGTTTAATTAAAGCCCAAAAACATATCCCTGATTTAATAATTAGCGATGTTATAATGCCTGAAATGGTTGGTACCGAGCTTTGTGCCCAAATAAAACAAAACATAAGCACAAGTCATATTCCTGTCATCCTCCTCACTGCCAGGACTTCCTTAATATATAAGTTCGAAGGTTTGGAGAGTGGAGCTGACGATTACATAAGCAAGCCATTTAATATTGCGGAATTTAAGCTTAGGGTTAAAAACCTATTGGAGTCTACCCAAAGGCTCAAGGATAAGTTTTCTAGTGAAACTGGATTGTTACCCAATGAATTAACGGTTTCTACATTGGACGAAAATTTGCTCAAAAAAGCAATGGATATCGTAGAGGAAAATATTGCAAACATAGAGTTTGACATTCCCTCATTTTGTAGGGAATTGGGAGTAAGTCGAACAATTTTATTTTCCAAAATCAAGGCGTGGACGAACTTCACTCCCAATGAGTTCATCAATGAAATTCGATTAAAAAGAGCGGCCCTTTATTTGGAAAAATACGAAATGAACATTTCTGAGGTGAGCTATAAAGTTGGTTTTAGGGATCCCAAATACTTCAGCAAATGTTTCCAGAAAAAATATGGGGAGACCCCTTCAAAATACGGTAAAAAATTCTCGAGAAATTATACGGAATAATTAGGAAGGAATTCTAAAACCACTGAATTGAGTTAACTAGGAATTAGTCATGATCCCTAAGATCTCATAACTATACCAATAATATAATGAACATAAGGCAGAGGAGACACCTGTATGAATGAGTATAATTTTTCATTTTATTTTTAACGCTTTTACCTATAGCCTATTGATTTTCAAAAAAGAGTGCACCCGTATTTCATGGTGCACCCTTCAACTAAAAAAAATCTAATTGAACTAACTATCTTTATCCATGACCCATATTGGCAATGGTTTATTTATTCATTTATTGCTTTTAATCCTGCTTTCATATACCCCATTGCATAAGCCATGCCCGCATACCATGGTGCATCGCAGGTCATTTGTGGAGTATGGTCGGGGATCAACACCCCTTTAAAATTGTTCTTCTTAAGAATTCTAAGGATTTTGAACATGTCTATATCCCCTTCATCTACAAATACCTCTTTGTAATTGGGCACTTTCCCTACTATATTCCTAAAATGGATATAGCTGATTTTTCCTTGCTTACTGTAGGTATCGGTGGCCTCATATACATCTCCCTCGGTCATCTCGGCTATAGACCCCAAACAAAATTCCAAATTGTTTGAAGGGCTATGCCTCGTATCTATCAATTTTTGATACATATGAGGCTGATACACCAATCTTGGAGTATCTCTAATATAAGGCATTGGAGGGTCATCCGGGTGGGCCGCCATTTTTACACCGGCTTCCTCTGCCACAGGAAGAATTTCATTGAGAAAATATTGTAAACGGCTCCAAAGTTCTACGTGGTCTATTTTTGGCAAAGTGCCTTCAGGGGCATTTTCATCATAGACCATATTCCAGACCATTCCATTGGGTATCGGCGTATCATCCCCACCGTCCATACCCACCGAAATAGCTTTGCCCCGCGCATAAGGTGCCTGGGTTCTTGCTGCAACACCGGCGAGTGAAAAATTATACCCGAATACGGGAATACCTGCTTTGCCTACATTGCGAATTAGTTGTTTCAAATTAGCCATTTGCTGTTCCTTTTTGGGGCCATCCAATAATATGTCATGCCAATGGGCCGGGTCGAAATTTTCAATAGCTTCTAATTCTAATCCATGATCATTTATCTCCTTTCTTATGGCCAACAATTCCTCCAATGACCATATTTCATTGGGATTACCAGCCTTGCCCCAGCCCTCTTTTCCTCCAATGGGCTGGTCCGCATTATCCTTGTTATGGCCAAAGTAGTCTACCAAATGAATAACCAAATGAGTTGCGCCACATTGTTTTGCAAAATTATAGTGCTCGGTATTGAGCATATGTCTGTAAAGTCCAAATCCTAATTTCATAGCTAAATGTCTTTAGTTGTTTTTGTATTTATTCCTTATTCATTAAAATCGCAGAATTCCCTGAGTATTTCCTCCGCATGCTCATTAAGCAAGGGTGCCGACTTATATATCTTTTGGGGTGTATCACTGAACCATACAGGAAAACCGGTAGTCTTAACCTTGCCAATAGTGGGATGCTCTATTTCTATAATCATCTCATTGTGCTTTATCTGAGGGTCATTGACCATTTCATCAAAGCTATTGACTTGGGAGCACCAAATATCATGTTCTAATAGTAGGGCCAACCATTCCTCAGTCGCTTTAGATTGAAATACAGCATCGAAGTCAAATCGAATTTCATCCCTACTTTCTATTATATTATTGGAAGCATACGCTTCTGAATCATAT
Source organism: Arenibacter palladensis (assembly GCF_900129275.1). Classification (GTDB taxonomy): domain Bacteria; phylum Bacteroidota; class Bacteroidia; order Flavobacteriales; family Flavobacteriaceae; genus Arenibacter; species Arenibacter palladensis. Next base: position 11,813 of record NZ_FQUX01000001.1, read on the forward strand.
TTTTTTAAGCCAATGACCTGAGCCAATTTTTGTACGGAGTTCATACCGATGGCGATATATCCATCACTGGTATTGTAGAGCCCATATGGTGCTCCCAACCAGGGATTGGGGATACCACTTTCACTGCGTTCCGGGTTTGCTCCTTTGTGCAGGTATGCCGTAATTTCCTGTATATGGAAGCCTACCACAGAGTTCAGCAAGTTCGCCTCGATTTTTTGGCCTTTTCCCGTTTTTGACCTGGAGTAAAGGGCAGCCATTATTGCCTGATTTATAAATAAACTGGTCAATAAATCGGCCTGTCCAACGGCTGTAACCACTGGCATATCTCCCTTTTTCCCATTTAGAGCCGAACCGCCACCTATGGATTGTGCCAACAAATCTTGGCCTGCCCTATGTAAATATGGCCCCGAAGATCCATAGCCAGAACTTGAACAATACACCAATTTGGGGTTTGATTTTTTTATTTCCTCATACCCAAGACCCAACCTGTCCATAACTCCGGGACGAAAATTCTCAACAAGAATATCAGCCTTAGCTATAATTGACTTGGCAATTTTTACTCCTTCTGGGTCTTTTAAGTTTAATGCTATACTGCGTTTATTTCTATTGAAACTAACAAATGAAATGCTTTCACCGTTGGGGTAAAGGTTCCCATATGCATAATGTCGCATCCAATCTCCTTTTTCCGGTTCTATCTTAATGATATCCGCCCCCATATCTCCCAACATCTGCGTTGCCCAAGGTCCTTGGGCCAATTGTGTAAAATCGGCCACGACCAATCCTTTCAAAGGACCTACATTTTCATTACTGTTATTGCTCATTATGTGTATATATTAGGATATAAATATTTTATAACTTTTTTATTTATGTTTTGCTAAATCGGTTTAGTTTATCTTAATTATTAAAAACAACGCAGCTCGGGGACAATATTTCCTTAGTGCGATAACGTTCCTGTAATCTTCCGTCCTCTTTTATTTGGTACACCACTGTGTCATGGGAGTTCTGATGGCAAGCAATTAACCAATTGCCATCCGGGGTAATGTTAAATTCCCGTAATTCCTCACCCTTGGTATACTGACATTCAATTGGCTCAAGTTTGTCCTTAACTATTCTGAAAATGCTTATTGCCTCCAATTTTCTATTGGCAACGTATAGGAATTGACCATTAGGGTGAATACGTATGGCCGATCCACTTGGCAGGTCAATATAATCATTGGGCAAGGCCGAATAGATTTCCTCTTCATCAAAAGAACCTTCTTTACGTTTCAAAACGGAAACGGTACCTGTCAACTCATTGTTTACATATCCCAAATTTCCGGCGGCATCAAAAACCATATGACGTGGGCCACTTCCTTTTGAAATTTTACAATCCTTAATATCATTAGGCACCAAATTCTTTCCTTTAAAATGGTAGGCTTTAATTATATCTATTCCTAGGTCACATACATAAACATCCCTGCCATTGGGATGTACGGCAATCTGGTGTGCATGAGGCGCTTCTTGACGCTCACTATTAATGCTACTTCCGACATGGCTATATTGTTGTACCGCGGGGCCTAATTTCCCTGAGGCGTCAACTGGAAACTGATGAATATTCCCTGTAGCATAGCAGGCCACCAATACATTATTGCCAAAGGTTTTGATATGGCATGGATACCCCCCGGCTATGGGTTGTTCGTTCAAAAATTGCAACGAATAATCAGCATTGATTTTATAAGCCCCTACTTTAGGGGTTTCGCTTTCGTCTAATTCGTTAACGCAGTACAAAAACTGATGGTCATCACTAACCACCAAATAACTGGGGTTACGTGCCATCATGGTATGTAAAGTTCTCAACTCACCGGTTTCGGTATTCAATTGAACTGTATATACTCCATGGCCTATACCTCCAAAACCAGGTATCGGATATTCCGTATAACTTCCTATAAATAAAATTAAAAGTGCAGCTTTCATATTTTTTTGAATAAAGTCTTGTATGGCCTTTTTTGCCTCAAGTCCGTAAAAAAGTTCGGTTACAGCCTTTGCTTCCTCCTCTATTTTCTGATCAAAAGACAAGGATGTTAGACTTAATTGAACCAACCTTTTCAATTGTTTGATGGCACTAGGTGATCTACGGCTAAGTTTTTCCGCATATTGCATTACCGCTACATCAAATTCCCCTTCAGCAACAATCTGGTTTACGATTCCCCATGTGTGGAGCTGTTCGGATGAATATTGCGCTCCCAAATACAACATTTCCCTAACCCGGTTTACACCTATCTTTTGAATAAGGCGCTGGGTACCACCTCCCCCGGGAATCAAACTTAAAAATACTTCTGGCAGTCCCATCTTGGCACTGTCACTTGCTAAAATCAAATCACAGGAGAGTGCAATTTCAAAACCGCCCCCCAATGCAAATCCGTTCACTGCCGCTATCCAGGGCTTGGGAGCATTTTCAATGGCCTCATACAAAGCTATGCCCCTTTCTTGAAACGATCTAAACTGCTCTTCAGTTTGACTTCCATACTCCTTAATGTCCGCACCGGCCATGAAAGCACGTCCTGACCCAGTGATTACAGCTACTTTAACATACTCGTTATTATTGATAGTTACAATACCATCAATAATTTCATCCATCATTTGCCTGTTCATGGCATTTAGCTGCTCTGGTCTATTAAACTTTAGTATCGCAACCTTGTTTTCTATACTTAGGTTTATATTTTTGTACTTACTATCCATTTCAAATAGATTGGTATAACTGATTTAATTTTTTCATAATGGTGTCCGAAGGAATGTCTTTGACAAGCCCGTTATGCAATAGTTCTGCACCCTGTTCCTGGAATTTGTTCCATCCCATGTGTTGTGGGCGCACATACGCTTTATTCATGGTGTCCATGGTATTGGCAAAAAAGTTGTTGCACAGCCTATTGTTCGCATCACTCTGCCATGCTTCAAGATTTCCAGGTTGACCTCCATTTTTGGTATAAATCCCCTCTTGGGTTTCCGCCTTTGCCACATAATTTACATAGGCTGCTGCCAGATCCCGATGCTCACAATGAGCAGATATAGCAAGGCCTACCCCGCCCAATATAGTAGAAACTTCTATGTTAGGATTTGTTGGGCTATTCCCAAACTTCACCAGGTTTTTAGCATATCCCGATCTGGAATAATTGGTATAGCCGAATAAAAATGGCGAATAGATTATCTCATTATCCTCCGCCATACGGCTTAAGATCTGGATAGGATTCCAATTAATGGAATCGTGATGAAGGTATTCCAAATGTATTTTTAGTTCATCCAGAACTTGTATGCCTAAACGATTTTCAATAATTTTATCCTTTATAAAATCCCTACCACCATCCTGCGCGCATAAGGTTAGGAAAGTGCACCAAAGATCGGTGGCACATAAGGGCCAGGCTACCATGTAGGAGCTCGGTATTATTTTATAGAAATCCAATAGTTCCGCCCTAGTTTTTGGAATATTTAAACCTAATTTTAAAATTAGATCTTCCCTATAGGCCGCAATCAAGGCCGCAGCATCTACAGCTAAAGCATAAAGATTGCCATTATAATAATAGCTTTGGTAACTGGGACCTACGGACTCCGCCTTCAATTTTTCCAAGCTATGCCTCGGAATCAATTTGTCTAAAGGCAACAGCAGGTTGTTAGCATTGGCCTGGCCCATATAAGGGTGATCAATAGTTATTAGATCATAAACTTCAATCAGATTCTCAATAGGCATGTCCCCAAACTCTTTTAGGGAACGGATATCCCATTCTATATTCACCTCTGGGTGTATTTTTGCAAATGCCGCCGAGGTTGCCTTAAGAGGTTCATAACCTCTGGGATGGTCCCAAGCGATGCCTTTTAATGTTATTGTTTTCAACATATTATTGTTGGGTTACTTGTTTTCTTTTTTAGGTCTGGGATCGTATTGTATTGTATGGTTCATATATGCTCCGTCAATATAAATATCCGCTCCATTGATATAATTGGCCAAATCGCTGGCCATAAAAACCACTGTATTGGCCACGTCCGATACCTCACCCAAACGGCCCTGCGGAATCCACTGTTCAAACTTGTCCTTGCCAAACTTCTTGATCTCCTCCCTGTTCATATTTGTTTCAATGGCCCCTGGTGCAACGGAGACTACCCTAATACCTTTATCAGCTAGTTCCAAAGACAAACATTTAGAAAACATTTTAAGTCCTGCTTTGGCCGAACAATAGTGTATTAACCCTTTTCTGGGTACGGTATCATGTATGGAAGATATATTGATAATTACTCCACCGCCGTTGTTTTCCATTCTCCGGGCAGCTTGTTGTGAACAAAGAAAAGGACCTTTCAAATTAACACTAAGGACCCTGTCCCATTCGCTTTCTTCCATATCTAAGACATGTTCTACGGTCTCACAACCAGCATTATTTACCAAAACATCAATAGACCCCATGGCCATGTCCATTTTTTGGAATAATTTTTTTACCTCGACCCCATTGGATACATCCGCTCCTCCACAACTTACATTCACGCCGTAGGTTTCCCTTATTTCATTAGCCAGAATCTCGGCCTTTTCCTTATTCTTATAATAATTGATAAAAACATCCGCGCCGCTGCTAGCCAATTGCTTACAGATTTCAGCTCCTATACCCATACTTCCACCGGTCACCAATACCTTTTTCCCTTTCAGATTTATTTCTTTCATTTTTAATACTTGTCTAAATAATTAGATTATTAGCAATTCCAATTTACCCTTGACCAAAATTTCCAGTTCCTTTCTTTTTGAATCGCTGAGAGCTAAATGTTCAAAATCCGCAATATGGGTATTCGATTTTTCGGCAATCAAGACTTCACTTCCTTCTTCCATTGCTATGTTGTGCCAAACTCCTTTCGGAATATTATAGATTTGGTTAATCCTCATAGGTTCCAATTCAAACTGCGGTTCGTTATTGACAATTTCAGCTGCTATAAGTACTGCCTTCCCAGCAATGGCAACAAAAACTTCGTCGGTTTCCAAGTGGACATCCAAGTGGGAGATATTATTTATATGCTGCTCTTCCGTATAATTCAATTTTGCCAATTGCCATCCATCCTCTATAATAAAAGGATGGTATCCTTTTTCCTTTGTCTTAAATTCTTTAATCATGCGTATTAAAAACTATAACCTAAAGCGACCTCTTCTAGAAAATCGCAGGTCTTTAATTTATTTTTCTATTATTGTTCTTGTCTTCTCGCCAATACATTTCAATTTCCTCCAAAGTCTTTCCTTTTGTTTCGGGTACATATTTCCAAATAAACCAAATTGCCGGCAGGGTTAAAGCCGCATAAACAAAAAAGGTGCCTGAAGGCATAATTTTTTCTATTAAAATAGGATTGGTCAAGGTGATAAAAAAACCTGTAACCATTAAAGCGAAGCTACCAAGGGAAACTGCGAACCCACGTATGCGCGTAGGGAAAATTTCACTAATAATCACCCAAACGATGGGTCCGAACGAAAACGCAAAACTAGCCACGTACATCAACAAAGGAATAATTACATATTGGGATCCAATTGCGAACAAAACGGCTACACCGGTTAGGGAAATAAACGCACCAACAACTCCAACAAGCAAAAGCTTTCTACGCCCAAATTTTTCAATGTTCATAATTGCCACGAAAGTAAACGCACTATTGACTACGCCTACCAATACAGCACCTAAAAAGGAGCTTTCCACGCTCTGTATGGATTCATTTATAATATTCGGAGCAAAATACATGATTGCCGCTATTCCACTTAAATGGGAAAACATTGGCAACAATACTCCTATCAAAAGCGGAACTCTTAAATAAGGTTTTAATAATTCCTTGATTCCCGCACTTTCCTCATTTACCACCTCTTTTATTTCTGCAATTTGAATTTGTGCATACTCTCTTCCATTGATTTTTTCCATAATTTTTTCCGCTTCATCATATCGCCCTTTTGAAATAAGCCATCTTGGTGTTTCCGGCACTATAAATAGTAAAATCAAGAATAGCAGAGCAATAGGTATTTCCGTTCCGAACATACCTCGCCATAGCTCTTCTACAAACAACCATTCCCAAAATCCAGTAGGTGCGTTGGAAATTACTCCAGCTGCATTTCCGGCATTGGTCAATACCAACCAATCCACTAAAAATGCCAAAAGTATACCCAAGGTTATGGATAACTGATATAAGGACACCATTCTACCCCTATTTTGGGGCAAGGAAAGTTCTGATATATAAATGGGAGCAACTACAGAGGTTACACCTACACCGATCCCACCAACAATACGCACCAAAATTAAAAATGTAAATGCTAAATCTTCATCAGCAGTGAGCCAATAGGCCTGATCCAAATCACCCAAAAACTGCGGGGGTAACATAGAACCAAATGCGGAAAAAGTCAAGCAAATTGCAGCTATGATCAAAGCTTTTTTTCTTCCGAATCTGTCCGTTATAGATCCTGCCACTACACAACCTAAAATGGTTCCCAACAATGCCGACGACACCAACCAACCTAGCTCTACAGCAGATAAATTAAAATGTTGTTCCAAAAAAGTATTGCATCCCGAGATAATTGCCGTATCGTAACCAAAAAGAAAACCTCCAATGGTTGAAACAAAGCTTATTCCCAACAAATAATTGGATTTTTTAGTTTTCATAAATTATTATTCTAATAAACCAACCCTTCCTTTGAGGACAAGGTTACATAATTCCAAACTTGTTAAACGCTTCAACCGTGCTCATTCCATTTTCCAAGGCCTTTTTAACCAATTGCTCACCTCTAGCCTTTTCAATAGCGCCCATGAATGCTTTGATTTCTACCTCCTTGGGAACAATCAACACCCCATCTCTATCACCATAAATAATATCGCCAGGATTAATTCTTGTTCCTTTAATTTCAATAGGCACACGGTAATCGATCACCTTACCTCGTGGTCCCTGATCTTGAGCATAACCACCAAATGAAAATGTTGGAAAATTTAAATTAAGTACCTCGTTGGTATCTCTGGAGTAGCCGTCCATTACCGCTCCGGCAGCCTGAAGCTTCATGGCCCTAGTACTCATTAAACCTCCCCAAAGGGCATACCTTGGTGAAGAGCCCGTACAGATATACACCTCATTTTTTTTAAGGTCGTCCAAGGCTTCGAACATGATTCCGAAGGGCTTTTTCATCAAGGGATTATTAGTATTTTCTACTCTTTCCTCAAATACATCAGCTTCTAAAACCGGCATTGCTCTCCCAATTAATACAAAACTGGGATTTAGAGGTTTAATATTAGGCGGTAAAAATTGATGCTGGTATCCTAAGGTATCCAAAATATCTCCTACCAGGGCAACAAATAGTTCTTCTTTGGCTATTTTAAATAGCTCTTCATCATTTTTCCACAAGGGTGCAATTGTTTCCATTCTTAATTTTTAAATTCTTTGATTACATTTTTTTTAAAGTCTCAATTTCCCTATTGGTCAAAGGTTTTGTCCTACCTCCTTCAAAGTGGGTATTGGGCCTTTCAACACCAATAAGTTGGCACCCCTTTTCCATTATAAGATTATACCCTACATTTTCAGGGATGACATACGATGTTCCCCTGGCCATATTTATGGCTTCTAGGGACGACTCGTTTTCATCCAACTTCTGACTAATCAGCACTGCACGGCCTGACAATAAGGAGAGAACCAGACCATTGTTGTCATTGATGATTAGGGAATCTATTTTATCCACCTCATTATATTGGGAATAATTCACCTTAAACACCTGCCAACTATCCTTTATTAAGACAGGATGGAATCCCGCTTTTATATTTGAAATTTTTTCAATAAGTCCCATAATGATAGTTATTCGGAGAAGATTAGTTTATATGTGTCAATGGCATTATGGCCTATATTCAACTTAAATTCTTTCCCCGATGAAGGCAATTTACTTTCTTCCTCCTCTATTAAATTCGTTTTGATCAACTGCTGAAAAGGCACTGCCAATTCTATAGTAGGCTCTTTATCTTTCCCTTCCATTTCTACCAGCCGTAAGATTACATCATTGTTTTTCTCACTCTTTTTAATAGTACTGATGCGTACCATTCGATCCGAAACATTGAAAAAACTCATTTCTTGAGCCAGGTCTCCGTTGGTGTTGGAATTAGGCTTCAATACCGTTCTTAAGGGATGGTTAGAAGCTGTTCCAAACTGGAAAGAGGTACTTTCATCTTTCTTGTGAGATGCTATAGAAAACTTAAAATGATGGTCACCAGTCTGATGATACCAGTTTCCTTCTCCGTGACAACTTTTATGTGAAGCCATCAAAATCCCTTGCAGAACGGTATAATCCACTGCTTCTCTTGTAGGGTCTATCCAATCGGCCAAAGCTACATCGGTAGCCATGGTTACGGCAAAATCTTCATTCTCGGCCGCGATAAAGTTCATCACTTCACGTGGGTGTATTGTTACGGGCTTTTGATCGTAGGTTCCGCCCCATGCCCAACCCCCCGGGGCATTCTTCATTTCGGTTTTTCCTACTTCAGCTATTGCTAAAGGCACCTCATATTTAATCTTGGAATCCTCCATGTTCAGTGGCACTGCAAACCTAAACTCCCTATTGTGTGTACCATCCCAATTCAAGAAATCTATAAAGAAATCTATTTTTTTCTCCTGATGGAATACCCGAATTCTCTGGGCTACCGTAGATACGTGCTTAAACTTTGCCTTATTTTCGTATTCAGTATACACTGCGCCATCGGCCACTATTTCCCAATTACCATTATGGTTGCTCATCTTGTCATAATCCTCCATATTGGGTTCGGTCATTTGGGTAAATTCCCCGGCACCGTTGCCATTATACCCCATTGCTAAAATATCACCGCCCGAAAAACGCGTAGTATTCAGTATTTCCGATCCCAGTTTATGATCAAATAAATAACTAATTCCTCCTTTTCCGAGGTGCATGGTATAATAGTCATTTGTCAAGGAATTTGGTGCTACCGACTTGTTGACCTTAGGATTCTTTTTTCCTTTCCTTAAATAAAAGGTTTTATATCCCAAGGAAGGAATCTCAGCTGCATAGAATTGTATTTCGTCCTTATTCCCGGTACTTGTCTGGGAAGGAACCACATTCCCCTTATCATCTACAACATAATATAAAGTTGCGTTGTTTATTTTAGCAGTAGCCAATCCACTTCGCTTCCAAGAAAGATCGTTATACACTACAATCCCATTAGATTTATTTGTTTTTATTTTTTCAGCAATGGAATTTAGCGATGCCTGTAATAGTTCATCGGCCTCATCGGCGGCAAACTCCAATTTAGCCTTAAAAATACTATCGGTAATGTGACCGTTTTTTCCTCCCCATCCGTGATCTGGATAAATAGATTCTTCAAACGCCTTTGATAATCGTTGTGTTGGATATTGATCAAAACTTTTGTTTAGCAATGCATCCACAGTGCCAAAAATTTCCGCTGAAGGTAGAATCCTACCCGCCTTTCTCGAAGCTGTTATAGCCTTGTGATGCCCTGGGCCGTGTATATAGGCCCAAATATTGGGGCGATCTCCCTCCAGGTTCTCAAACTTGGCTCCCGGTTGTTTAATTTCTGAAAGGAAGCTGGTTACCGTAGAATGTCTTAAAGTAGGTATATTGGCCCCTGTCTTGGCTACAATTTCATTCCATTCCTTCACTACATGGCCATAATCTACAGGACCCGAAGCGTCGTTGCTCAGTACTATTGCAAAATGCGGGGGCAAATTGTGTTTTTTATAATAATTGCTCCACATTTTAACCCTATTTTGGATTTTGTGCAGGGCCTCGATAGCATCTTCCTCAAATAGCTTATAAAACATGGCGGCCCAACCATAATTTCCTGGAGTATATGTAAGTACTGAAGAACCGTCCGGTGAATACCAATCATAAAAACCTTCCCTCATTCTGGACACGAAAAGGTTATCTACACCAGATTTCGCCAAAATTTGGGGAAACTGAAGGGTCCTTCCTGGTACGTCTGTATTAAAGGCGGTTTCTTCCTCGACCCCATCAAAATTTTCTTTGATCCAGAGCTTACCGAAATACATTTCCCTAATGAGCTGTTCGCCCATCTGCATACCTTCATAAGGCTGGTTGTATGTTGCTCCCCAGGTAAACCTGCCTTCCTTGTAACGTTCTATTACCTCATTTTTTCTTTCTGGATGTGCTTCAACGAACTCCTTTAAATTCAAGGCTTGTTCCATTCCAAAATAGTAATCCTTGTCAGATTTCATTATGTCCAACGCAGGGGCAATTATCTCGTTAACCCTTTCATGCATACAATATTCCGGGGTATCCATCCAGGCTATATCCTGATGGGAGGAAGAAATTATATGGAAAGTACCTTCCTTGAAATAACCCCAGTCCGAGGTAACTAAAGGGGTAAAGAGTTGTTCCTGGTTTAATTTCCTATTTCTGGCCGTGATTTCTATCATTTCCGGCTCTCCAATTACAGGTAGCCAAACCCATGCCTTTCCATCTTTCTGTTCAACTTTCAGAGTCCTTCCGCTTTCAAAAACTATAGTCTTATAGGAATTGGAGTTCTCACCGGTAAGATATGCTTTGGCCATCAGATTATTATCCGAGTCCACATACTCATATGGCTTTACATATTGGATTGCCAAGGTTCGCTGTCCTTGGGCCGTAAGTACAAAGGAAGATCCTGTGAACAAACAAAAAACAAATAATTGCAAATACTTCTTCATTCTCAATAATTGATTAAATTAAATAAACTAGCAGCGTACCAATATCATTCGTTCACCACCTATATAATTTTCGACTTTCTTCTTAATATATTAAACTTTAATTTCTATTTATTTGTTTTTAATACATCTTTAATAACAAGGCAATTACTTCGATCCCATCATGTATTATGAGTAAACAAGGATGGCCGTTGTAATAACCACCCTTGTTCTATAAAACTAACTCAACTAACTCACAATAAAACCATTAACCCTTACTCCTATCTAATCGCCCAAATTTGGGTTAAGCACTACTTCGTTCTGAGGTATGGGGAAATACAGGTTGTCAACAGTGAATGTACTTCCATTAGGCAGGGTACTACCAACTAAGTCCGTAAAACCGCCTCCATTAAAAACCTTTCCTGTTCTTCTTTGATCAAACCATATTAACCCAGCTTCTGCAGGGAATTCCCAAAAACGTTGTTTCCATACTTCTTCCCTAAACTCTTCTTTGCTTAGACCAGAAACTTCTGCCAATCCTGCTCTGCGACGGATTGAATTTACTGCATCATAAGCCAATACATCAGCCGAAGATGCCTCATTTTGGGCCTCGGCATAAATCAGCAATATGTCTGCATATCTTATCAATGGAACATTTTTACTGGACAATCCGTTTGAATTTCTAAATTCTTGATAAAAATATTTGTATACCGAATTATTAAAAGTAACACCATCAAACTCATTGAAAAAGAATCCTTGGTTTTGTCCTCTTAAATCCGCTGCGTCATAAGTATCGATAAAATCAACCTCTGGCTCCATACCTCCAAAATGTAAGCTTTGATTGGTAATCTCTTCTCCTCCTAAGGGTGTGAAATAGGTGGAAATGGAAGATGCAATAGATCCTCCTTCATATTGCACCATGAATATATTTTCACCGGTATTATCAAAAGCCGGATTGTTTAATTTATCAAACCAGGTCAATGAACCATCGGATTCGAACAAATTATACCAATCCGCGGTAATTACTTCAGAGGCCTTGTCCCGTGCAAGTGCATATTTGTCTGTTTGATTTAGAGGGTTTCCGGCCATGGTTAAATATACCTTTGCTAGCAAGGATTTCACTGCACCATTGGTAACTCTCCCACTAGTAGACGTGTTGGGCAAACCAGCGCTTTCAGCAAATAGTAAGTCCGGAAGAATTACGGTTTCGTAAACTTCCTGTACGCTAGATTTTGGCAAGGTTCCATCTTCCAATGAGGTTGAAGGGACAATATTTAACGGGATATCTCCGAATAATTGAACCAGTTCAAAATAGTAATACGCTCTCAAAAAATGGGCTTCTCCCAATAAAGCCTTGGAAATTGTTGGCGTCAATTCAGTATCTGTGATTGCCGGAATGGAAGCAATAGCAATATTTGCAGCCTCTATTCCAGAATAGTATGTACTCCAGAATGATGATGCGCTGGAGTTGCTTGAACTATATATTAATTTATAAGCATCCTCCATATCTGTATCTTGAGTCCCAATGGCAGGCTTCATTGCCCCCGTACTAACTTCTAAAATGGAGAAAACCATCTTTGCATAACCCGATTTATTATAGGGTGCCCTCAAAAAGGCATATATTCCATTTACGGACTGTTCAGCGTCCACTAGTGATGTTCCTACAGTTGTTTTTTGAGATCTTGGAACCTCGTCCAAGAAATCTTCGCAAGAGAAAAATATGCAACAAACAATTATTAATATCTTATATTTTATCATGACTTTTAAATTATTTATAAGGTTATGTTAATTCCCATATTCATGGTTAAGGCTTTCGGGTAACCATTTAACTCAATACCCTCGGTAAACTGACCTCCAAAGGAACTTACTTCGGGATCATAACCATGATAATCCGTGATTATGAAAAAGTTTTGCAGGTTAAAATAGATTCTAGCGCCCTTTAAATTGAGGACATCCAGTACAGAAGAATCAAAATTATAGGAAAGACTTAAATTTTGTCCTCTAATAAAACTACCATCAAAAACTTGGCCTGAGTCCGCTCCATCAAATTTGGTAATGTTTTTCCTGACCCTTGGATACATGGTGTTTTGATTATCTGGAGTCCAGGCTTGATCAAAAAACTTTTTATAGGTGTTACCATAGCCCATGCGGTCTACAAAAAGAATTATAGAGTGATCCAATATATCATTGCCCTGACTAATACGAATATCCACACTCAAATCCCAATTCTTATAAGAAAAGGTATTTCCAATGTTCATTGTGTAATCCGGAAGGCCACTGCCAATAATCTGTTGATCTTCAAAATTTAATAAACCATCATTATTCTTGTCCTCTAACTTTATATCGCCCGGTATTCTACCGTATTCTGCCGCTTCTGCAGCTTCATTGGTACCCCAAGTACCTAGACGATTATATCCCCAGAATGACCCTGCAGCTTCTCCTACACGAAAAACTTGCTGATTCCACCAGATAGGCGCAGTAAAAATATCATTATCCTCTGTTCCAAGAGAAAGTATTTCATTTACGTTTTTGGTAAAATTGATGGAACTGCTCCATGAAAAATTATCAGTTCTAATGTTGGTGCTGCTTAAAAGCAATTCGATACCGCTATTCTTTATAGATCCCGCGTTTGAAAGTATTGAGGAGTACCCCGTAAACCGCGCAATAGGAACGTTGAACAGCAGGTCCTTGGTTGTTCTAGAATAATAATCGGCAGTAAGATTGATTCTATTGAAAAGTCCAAAATCCAATCCAACGTTTACTTCTTCCGTTTTTTCCCATTTAAGATTTTCATTTCCAATAGACCCTTGAGAAGTTCCAATTACCCTTTCATTGTTAAACACAACGTTCTGAACTCCAGGGCTGGCAATCCGTGCATAATTACCTATACCATCATTACCCGTAAACCCATAGGTTGTTCTAAGCTTAAGGTCACTAATCGCTTCTGAATCCTCGAGAAAAGCTTCATTGGAAATTTTCCAAGCTAAAGCGGCTGAAGGAAAAAAGGAATACTTATTATTTTCCCCAAATCGGGAAGAACCATCATAGCGCCCGGTAGCCGTAAGAAGATATCTATCTTTAAAACTGTAGTTTAATCTTCCAAAATAGGAATCTGTAGTATACCTATTGAAAAAACTGTTTACAACAGGTTCGGCAGTTCCTTGGGCTACATTATAAAAACCAAAAAATTCATCAAAATCCTGAGCAAGTAAACTTGATCCAAATTGCTCATTTTCCTGTCTAGCTGTACCCAAAACTACACCTAAAACATTGTTGCCATCTAATTCGGGGTTAAATGTCAAGGTGTTTTCCAAAAGTGATTGACTGGAATTTTCATTGGACAAGGCAGCCGAAGTTCTATTTACAAAGGTATCCAAGCGACTGGCTACAGACCTTCTACCTTCCAAATTATAATCTTGTAAAGAATAGGAAGTTCTTAATTTAAGATTATCCGTGAAATCGATTTCGGTAAAAATATTGCGTGTAACTTGCCTTCTAAAAGATATCTGGTCCAAGGAACTCAATCTATCTTTTGGGGTGGCCCCATACCATATATCCCAACCGCCAGAATCATTTTTTAAATCATCGGCATTTACCAAGGTTCCATCTTCATATCTTGTTGGGTAGATAGGTAAGTAAAATAAGGTAGCCATAGTAATATTATCGGCACCGATTCTCCAGTTGTCAACAATATTGGTTTTCGTATCGCTGTATGCCAATGCTCCTCCAATTTTCAACCAGTCATTAATTTGAAAGTCGCCGTTAAACCGCATGGTGTTTTTCTTGAAATAAGTGTTTAACAAGACACCTTCATCATCCTGAGTACCTGCCGAAAGGGAAACGTTATAATTTTCTCCCCCTCCCCTAACGTTCGCAAAATACTGCTTGGAAAAACCGGTTCTGGTTGATTCATCCAGCCAATTGGTGTCATATCTAGGCGCTCCTAAACGAGTTCCATCATCAGTAAACAATCTCGGGTATGTACCAGGGTAATCAGCTACAAATGACCCATCACCGGCACCCAATGCTCGCTGATCTTCATCAAGTCTTACTTTTAAGTCTTTCCAATAATCGGTACTGTTAAGTACTTCGGGCTTATTGGTAATTCTTGATACTTGAAGGTTGGAGGTGATATCTACTGTCATCCTGCCCGATTTACCTTTCTTTGTAGTAACGATAATAACACCATTTGCTCCTCGGGATCCGTAAATAGCTGTGGCCGAGGCATCTTTGAGTACAGTTATATTTTCAATATCATTAGTGTTGACCAATGCTATGTCCACACCTATTATACCATCAATAACATACAATGGTTCATTGGTAGCGTTTAATGATCCTTTACCACGGATGGTAACTCTCATCTCTCCGCCTGGTCTACCTGAACTATTATAGATATCCAACCCTGCCACTTGACCTTGTAGGTTATCCAAGGGATTAATAGAAATCCTTTCTTGGATCTTTTCAGCGCCTATGGTGGCAACCGCCCCAGTAAGGTCAGACTTTTTAGATGAACCATAACCAATTACAACAACCTCATCCAAGTTTGAAGAGCTTTCCTCCAATACTACGGCAATACTTGTTTTTCCACTTACATTAATCTCCTGCCCGGCATACCCAAGATAGGAGACAACCAATATGGCGCTTTCTGAGGATAACGTTATAGCAAAATTACCATCAAAATCGGCCTGGGTTCCGTTAACCGTACCTTTTTCAATAATACTGGCACCAGCCAATGGAGTGCCATTTGTATCCTTTATTGTTCCGGTAACACTAAATCCCTGAACAATCTCCTTTTCATTAAATAATGCGTCATTCTTTAATTCTAAATCTGCATGTCCATAATTCAACAACATAGTAGATTCTTCAGCTTTTACCTTAGGGGCGACACATACAAATGCCAAGGCAAAGAGCGGACAAATTCCCTTTTTTAGGGCTTTAAACATTTTTTTCATAATTCACATTTTGGTTTTAGTTACTGTTTTTCAATTCTTTAATAACTGTTGCGTCTCAGATATTAATATGGTGATTCACTTTTGTCAGGGTGGTGCACCTTTCTTTGCTATTTCAGCTTTCATATTAATCACATTTTAGTTAAACTAAATCGGTTTAGTTATTTAATTATATATTAAAAATTGATCACTCACTCTACTTCAATTCTAAACTGAATGTCTCAATAGCGTACTTGCCCACTTTTAATTGAGGTAAAACCTCTTCCGGATACTCTTCTATAATATTGGTCTTATTATAGGTTTTAATATCAAAATAGGATGACATGTTGACCTTCTCTTCTGTATCTTTTACATTGTACATTCGGGCAATTACATTATCGTTATCCTCAGCCTTCTTTATAGTGGTTATTAAAACGTTGTCCGAATCAATTTCATAAAAACTATTTGTTTCCGGTAAGAATGCGTCTCTCGCAGTATCTGGGTAGACCACAACATGTAAGGGTTCATTTTTCTGTTTTGCAATTTTTTGCCCCATTATACTTCCTGCTTTATTGGATGTAAGTACATTGGTAAAATCGTGATTACCAGCTTGGGAATACTCGTTCCCTTCCCAATGGCAGGACGTTCTGCTTGCCAACAATAAATGTTGCAAAACAGATTGATCGGAATTGTGGTCAGTAGGGTCTATCCAATCTGCAGCTGCTACCGATGAACTTAGGGTAATGGCAAGATCATCATCCGTAGCCGAGATCCAATCGATAATTGATCTCGGATGCACATCTTTGCAAAGCGGGGTATAACGTTCCCCTGCTGTTTTAATTTCGTCCTTACCCACGCGTACACTACCAAAGGGAACTTCATGTGCAATTTCGGGGTTCTCCATATTTACAGCAAATGCAGTTCTAAATTCCCTGTACAATTCCCCGGACCAGTTGCGTAAACTGGTATCAAAATAAACCCGTTTTAAATTGTGGTAAAGCGTTACATCTTGCCTAACAATAGCGTGCAAAATCTGCTGTTCCAATCTGTATTTTGTGTACACCGGGCCGTTTTCCAAAATTTTCCACTCAGGTTTATGTAGACTAACCTTGTCAAAATCTACCATACTGGGTTGTTGCACATCTCCAAATTCCCCAGCACCATTTCCAACAGATTCCATGGTAAAAACATCGCCCACCTTAAAATTATCATTTAAGAACAGTTCTCTTTGAAACTCCTTATCATATACCTGGGCTATCCCTCCATTCTCGAAGCTAAGCCTATAAAATACATTTTCATATGTGCTAAGATTCCCATTAACGGAGTCATTACTAGTTTTACCCATTATATCATCAAAAACATAATATGTTGCATAACCAATAGAAGGTATATCTTCCGCAACAAAGGTAATATTGGCACTTTTTAAGCTACCATCATTGTAATAAGTGGGGCTGCTCATCTGCACATCCACCTTTTTCTTGCCGGCGGTCATTACCCCTACATTCTGAAACTGACCCTTTACAAAGTCTACCTTAGTGGTAACAGGATCTGTTCTCTTCCAGGAGAGGCTGTTGAAAAGTACTATGGGTATTCCCAGTTTTTCATCTTTCTTAATACGACGTGAAATAAAATTGGTTCCTTTGTTTAGCAGGTCTTGACCCATGGTTCTCGATTTTACCAAATTTTCTTTAAACAAATTATCGGTAATATCACCATCATGACCTCCCCAGCCATGATCAGGATAAATCTTGGCTTGCCATGCCTCATCAAGTTCAGCAAAAGGATATTGCATCTTTTGAGGTTCCAAAATATTGGCAATTGAAAGAAACTTCTCCGCTGCGGGAAGTAATTTTGATGCCTCCCTACTTGCCGTTAGGGCATCATGATGACCAGGGCCATGGATATAAACCCAAACATTGGGGCGTTCGCCCATTATAGTATCAATATTAATGGCTTTTTTTTCTGCTAAAGGCATAAACTCATCTACAGTCTTCAATTCCATTTTAGGCAAAAACAGCTCTTTGTTAGAACCATCTTCATCAACAATTGAATCAAAATTGTTCCACTT
This sequence comes from Arenibacter palladensis, assembly GCF_900129275.1. Lineage (GTDB taxonomy): Bacteria > Bacteroidota > Bacteroidia > Flavobacteriales > Flavobacteriaceae > Arenibacter > Arenibacter palladensis. The sequence goes on from NZ_FQUX01000001.1 coordinate 29,471, forward strand.
TTCAATAAAATCAGAATAATCAATTGCCGGTAACATATCTTGACTGGACAATAAAGGCGTCTGAATTTCCCCACCCTTAAAAGTATCTTCCCAGTACAAGGTTTGATCAGCGGCGTATTTTAATTTATTGTTCATATCCCTTGAGAGATATAATAAATCATTCCCGTAATGTCCGGGAGAATAGGTAAACACAGAGCTTCCATCCGGACTGGCCCAGTGAAACATACCTTTGGCATGACGACTTATAACCATATAATCTACCCCTGCTTTTTTAAGGATTTGAGGGGTTTGTAACGATTTACCGGGCACATCTACATTCCAGTATACCTTGGAATCATAGCCTCCAAAATTCTTTTTGACCCACTTTTTGCCCAAGTACAATTGGCGGACCTGGTCTTCGGCATCGTACATATCTTCATAAGGACAATTATAGGTAGCTCCTACCGAGATTAAATTTCTTTTCAATAAGGTGGTTAATTGTTCTTTTGATTCCGGATGTCGCTCTATGTATTCGCGAAGCATGAGCCCGTCTTCAATGTCAAATCCGTAATCATCCCTAATAAATGCATCTTTTAATACGGGAGTCAGTAACAAGGTATCCCTTAAAATAATACACACTTCTGGACGATCTACCCAGGCAATATCCTGATGGCTCGAATTCATTATAGAAACCAAACCATCTTCATATTTTTTTTCAAAAAAATCATCAAAAGTCTCATTAAATTCAGGCTTATACAATTTGGTAAATGAGGCATACCAGCTATCTCCACTAAAATTCGTTTGATGATGAAGCAGATAATTACCTACAATATCGGTTGTTGAAATTTTTCCATCCCCATTTTCAAATAGAATATTCAATTCAGCGTCATCATAAACTATTGAAAAATCCTTTCTGGGAGCTGGAATATTAAAAGACACTTTGGAGAGTTCCCCCTGTACTTTAAAAGTTTTAACTTTACTTTTCTTACCGTCACTTATGGCATATACCTTTTTACCCTCAAAAAAACGTGGTGCATCTACATACAATACCCCATTTTGTTCCTTAATGTTAAAGGCCGCTTCGCTCTTAATAGATTCCTTAATTCTATTGACCGCATCGGCTGCCTTAAAAATCATGACCCAACAGTTGGAATTCTTTTTATGACCGTTAAATTTAATTTTGGCACTTTCACCTTTTTTTAGCCAAGAAGTGGGGACGGTTAAACGAAATGCTCCAATACCATCACCATTGGCATCCCTACTCACCAAAATGAATTGGGCTTTACCCTTTCCAGGGTTTTCCGTTACGGACAAGCTGCCATCCTCATTGGTCTTAAAGGTCAATAAATGTTTATCATTTACATTAACGTCAAATGACTCATGTAAATTAAGGTCTATATCGCTCAGCATAAAAAAAGTAACCATATCGTCCTTATAATCTAAAGGGACTTGTCCGGTAAGAAACTCAAAGCCCATTTGTCCTGTAGTTGCCCTAGCAATCATGGAAACATTTACATCTTCTCGAATTGAGGGGTACAAAAAGAATTCCGAACCAGAAAGCATTTTACTATAACCTTCAATATCATTTTTGGCAATACTATATAAATTGTGATTTGTATTTAGTTCTTGAATATGGCCATTACCATTACCCTTGTGGAAAGGCATACTTTCCAAATTACCAGGGGTGTTCTTTCCTGCGGAGGTATATGCATGCACAGAAGCCAACATAAGGAATAAACAACTACTTAAAACAACTTTTGTTACAAGTACAATTTGACGTTTCATTATTTTGCTTTACGATATTAAAAATGTTACTCTTAATTCCTACCTAGTTTGCAGGATATTGATATTCAGGTTTTAACTACTACAGTCCATCATAACTAAATCGGTTTAGTTATGTGGCTTTAAAAAATGATTAGTTAATTTCTAGTATTAAAATGTCCCACACGATTTTCTTATTTCCAATTTGGAATCTAGTATTCTAGTATTGTCTATACTCTCTTTCATTCCCTCAATTTCATTTATTAATATTTCCACTGCAATGTTACTAATATCCTTTACTGGTTGAATAACCGAAGTAATAGGTGGATCGACTAAATCAAAGGCGCTTAATTCGTCAAAACTAACAATGGCTACTTCCTGAGGTACTTTTACATTGAACCTTTTAAGCTCTCGCAAACCAACAGATGTTAGATAGTGTGTTGAAAACACAATTGAATCTACTGAATTGGGAAACTTTATTAGCTCACTTACTGCCAATTTTATTTCATCCTCATAATTTACAGGGCTTAACTCCTTTATAAGTTCCTTCTTAAATTCTATATCAAAATCTTTCAACGCATTTTCATACCCCAGCATCCTTTGCCTTATTGCCTCCAAACCTGGCTTCAGGGTAATAAACCCAATTTTTTGCCTCCCCAATTTCAATAAATGTTCTGTGACAGTTTTTGATCCGTTATAATTATCTACAATTACATAATTGGTCTCACTTTCAGGATAATGCCTATCAATCAATACGAAAGGAAATTTATCTTCCTTCAATGACTCAATTTCTTTCAGATTCCGTTGCGTTGAGGCTATAATTAATCCTTCAACCTGCCGGTTGAGCATTGACCGAATCAATTCTGACTCTTTCTTTGGATCCTCACTTGAGCTACTAAAAAGAACAGTATACCCAAGACTTTTTGCTTTCAACTCAACATAACCGGCTATTTTAGAATAAAAGGAATCCGAAATATTAGGAATAATCAACCCTATGGTTTCACTTTTCCCTCTACTTAAACCACGTGCGAGTTGGTTTGGAACATAATTGTGCTTCTTGGCATAATCGATAATTTTTTTCTGAGTTTCCTGACTGATTTTGTTTTCATCCCCTTTGTTATTCAATACCAACGATACTGCCGTTTTGGAAACATTCAGTTTTTTTGCAATATCCTTTAAGAAAACCTTCTTCATATCGAACAACAATTAAATCGGTTTAGTCACTGCCGCTAAACCATATTATTTAACCACCTCTATTTAACCGTTACAAGCCATTCTTGCAATGGTTTTAATTAATACCAGCAACTAAATACTAATCGTTACTAATTAACTAAAGCGGTTTAGGAATTTCAATATTACATATTTATTTTTACAAAATAAAATTTTACAGCTAATTATTTTGTGATATAATCATTATTAGTGCTTCAAACTACAAAATTATTAATGAATGCCCTATAATATTATCTATATTACAGGTCAAAGGGAAAGATTTTAAATGCCACATATTATATTATTTATAAGGATCTGAGAACGATAATCGTGATAAGTCAAACCCTTTAAGCTCAGAAAAACATAATTTCCAAATAATATATATCGAAAAGTAAATGGTTAGCAGCTCATTATACCGTGAGCAGTTCAAAAAATTAATATATCTATTAAAAGGCAATACTTACCTAAATCATTGTTGCATATTCAAATACTGTTAAAATACCAGAACGAATGACTTTCCTTATGGGATGCCGACAAAACCATTGTAGGTTTAAGATATATGGTATGAGTTTATTCTGAAAAACAAATAGCGTGGAAGATGCCTATAAGTTAACAACTCCCCTTAGGTGGGGATCAGTTAAAAACTTCTTGTAAAAAACATACTTTTAAGACAAAACAATCATATGTCCATACATATATACATAATATTTGTTATATTAGCAAAAAATCACATTGTCCAAATACCATAAAATGAAAAGAAATACCAGTCAGTTATTAATCCCTATAGAGAAAGAGACCCAAAGTATAGAATCTTATGATATTTATCCAGCTTTTCCCTTAAAAGATGGAATAATTGAGGCTGGCTATGAGAGCCTTGCCAAAGTCATCTCAAAGGAAAAAGTAGTTATTCTTGATGGATACATAGGCGTAGATTGGGATGAGGTCAGCTCCACCTTGAAAAATCTTATTGAGAGTATGGGGTTTAAAATTAAAATGGTTAATGTCAATAATTTCTTGAAAGATGAAAGCGAAATTCAAAAAATGGTACTTCCTTTCTTAAGGGATTCCGATTCCATATTTGGCTACAGAACCACCCTTACCCTTTGCGACTATTTTGACCAGGCAAAAATTGACGGTATTAAAATCTCACAAGATTACGATATGACCATTATCTATGGCACGGGAGCGAGCCAAACCAAGATAAAGGGCCACTTGGTATATTTTGATCTGCCTAAAAATGAACTTCAGTATAGAATGCGTTCAAGTTCTATTAGCAATTTAGGCATTACAATTTGGAATACTCCAAAACACATGTACAAACAGTTTTATTTTGTGGATTGGATTATTCTCAATAGTGAAAAGAAAAGATTACTGCCTAAAATGGATATTATCGTAGATCAACAAAGACCAGGTAATCCGACGTGGACTACCGGCTCTGCAGTTCGGGGAAGCCTATCCGAAATGGCTACCCATTATTTTAGGGTACGACCATGGTTTGAGCCCGGAGTTTGGGGCGGTCAATGGATGAAAGAACGATTCAAAGGACTTAATCCCGATGTCCCCAATTACGCTTGGTCTTTTGAAATGATAGTACCTGAAAACGGACTTCTTCTGGAAAATAGTAACAAACTTTTGGAAGTTTCTTTTGATATGCTCATGTTCCAGGAGCGTGACAATGTCTTAGGAAAGGCGGCACAACGTTTTCAGGATGAATTCCCGATACGTTTTGATTTTCTGGACACATTTGATGGTGGAAACCTATCGGTTCAATGTCATCCCAAACCAGATTATATAAAAAAGGAATTCGGTGAAAACTTCACCCAGGATGAGACTTATTATATTATGGACGCAACTGAAGATGCCGATGTTTATCTCGGTTTTCAGGACAACATTAATTCACAGGAATTTAAACAAGCTCTGGAACATAGTTTTAAAACTAAAGAAGTGTTGGATGTAGAAAAATATATCCAAAAGCTTCCGGCCAAAAAACACGACCTTTTTCTAATTCCCCATGGCACCGTACATTGTTCCGGAATAAACAACATGGTACTTGAAATAAGTGCTACCCCCTATATTTTTACTTTTAAGATGTATGACTGGCAACGCATGGATTTGGATGGCGAACCCCGCCCAATGAACATTGACCATGCCTTCAAAAACCTAAACTTTGACAGAAAGGGGAGCAATGTCCAAGAAACATTAGTTTCTAAACCTTATGTGGAAAGCAGTGGCCCGGGATGGAGAAAAATACACCTTCCCACGCACCCTGACCATTTCTATGATATCTACCGTTATGAATTTGATAGTGAAATAACTATAAACACTAACGACCACTGTCACATATTAATGTTGGTTGAAGGCAAGTCAATTGAACTAATTCCCAATGATTATCCTGCCCAAACTTTTCAATATGCAGAAACTTTTGCAGTACCGGCAGCCGCCAACCAATATCGTTTAAAAAACAAAATGGAAGGTACGGCCAAAGTGATCGTTTCCTTTGTTAAAGATGAAGCTGTTAAATAAGACTATGAAAAAAAATACCATACTTACGACTATTGCAATGGTAACCACCATTATTTCATGCCACGCCCAAAAAGCAATTATATGGAAAATTGGGGAGTCCGATAATAATAGTGCAGAATTTGCATTGTCCCAAGGAGAATACCAAAAGTTCCTAGAACACGACTTTGGCTGGGAAGATAAATATTTCCTAATAGGCAATTCAGTAGAGCAAAAGGATTTTCCCTTTGTTTTGCCAGGTGCAATTGACTACTGGGGTGGCACATCCGGTCTGGCAGGGATACGACCACATGAAATCAATATATTATTTGGTATTGCTACCAAACCCAAAACAGATGATTGGCAATTAATTGTGGACATCTTGGATTGTAATCCAGAGAATCCTCCGTATTTAAAAGTAACATTCAATGGAAAATCTTGGAAGTTTAAATTGGAAAATGGTCTCAATCCGGAAGCCCTTAAAGGTGCCATTTCCAATACCAAAGAACAAAAAATAAGCATTCCGATTCCATCTGATCTAATTAATAAAGGGGGAAACCATGTTCAATTGACCATTTTGGAAGGAAGTTGGTTAGTTTTTGACCAAGTTCGTCTTGAAGGATCAGCGAAGGCCAGCCTATTGGAATCAAAAAATGCATTTGTTAGAAACATTGCTCCTGCCAATTATGAATTGGATATAAAAGGAAAACGATACCAACCCTTATTATTGGATGTAGAACACCTTAAAGCCAACCCCAAAATAGAGGTAATGTTGGACGGACAGCCGATCTTCGAGGAGATGGTAGAGCATGGTAGAAATATATACGAAGTACCGATGCCCGCTGTGAGCAAGATAAAAAAGAGCAGTTATACAATTTATATAAACGGAGAAGAAGTAGTTAGGGGAACCATTCCAAGAGCGCCACAAGAACTTAATCAGCTCTCAGACTATGTTGACACCAAGATAGGAACAGGGCATTCAAGATGGATGATCGCACCCGGCCCATGGATGCCCTTTGGGATGGTAAAAATAAGTCCCGATAACCAAAATGGAGGATGGCAAGCAGGATACCAACCTTCCTTCGAAAGTGTAGGAACGTTCAGCCATATTCACGAATGGACTATGGCGGGATTGGGGACCATGCCCACTAATGGCCCCTTAATTACCGAAATAGGAAATCCTGAAGATCCGGATTCCGGTTATCGCTCACGTATTGACAAAAGTTCAGAACAGGCTCCATTGGGGTACTATTCAGTTTTATTAAGTGACTACAATATTAAAGCAGAACTAACGGCCACCACCCGTGCTAGTTTTCAACGTTATACTTATCCGAAAAACGAACCCAATTCACGTATACTGGTAGATTTACAAATACCTTCCGAATACTCCTACCAATTAGAGGAAGTTTATTTTAAAAAGATAAACGACCATAAAATAGTAGGGTATAGCAAACAGGTATCTCCTTCGGTATGGGGTGAAGGATATTATAGAAAACAATTTGTTGAAGATGGAGATAAGCCTAAAGAATGGGATGATATCGCACAAGAATACACCGTTCATTTTGTTATGGAATTTGACCAACCTATCAAAAAATTTGGTGTTTGGACAGACGGACAGGCAAAAGGAAACCAAGATACTACTACCTTAGATAATGTTGACCAACTAATCCTTACGAACCCGGATGATGTGGTTGGATTTGTTGAATTTGACACCAAAGACAATCAAGTTGTACAGACAAGAACGGCCATTTCTTATGTAAGTATGGACAACGCCATACTCAATTTGGAGGAAGAAATCGCACAACCATTTGGATGGAGTTTTAATAAGGTTCGCGAAAATCAAGAAAAAGCTTGGAACGAATTATTTGCAAGGGTCGTAATCACCTCTAATGACAGATTGGCAAAGACAAAGTTCTATTCCAATATGTATCGTGCCTTGGTTAGCAGAAATATCTTTAGTGATGTTGATGGAAGCTGGGTAGATGCAGAGGAGCACATTCAAAAAATAACCGATCCAAATGGCGTAGCCCTAGGATGTGACGCCTTTTGGAATACGTTTTGGAACCTCAATCAATTTTGGAATTTGGCAACCCCGGATTGGTCCTCAAAATGGGTAAATTCTCAATTGGCAATGTATGATGCCAATGGCTGGTTGGCCAAAGGACCAGCGGGTATGGAATATATTCCTGTAATGGTGGCCGAACATGAAATTCCCCTTATTGTAGGGGCATACCAAATGGGGGTTGGTAATATCGATGCCGAAAAAGCTTTTGAGGCCGTTTATAAAATGCAAACTACTACAGGTCAAAAGGTAGGCAATGGTTATGCCGGAAATAGGGATTTGGTACCTTACTTGAAATATAAATACGTCCCCTATAACAAAGGGCGTTTTTCAAATACGCTTGAATACTCCTTTGATGACTTTGCCGTTTCACAGTTGGCCAAGGCTTTGGGTAAGGATAAAGAATATAGCGAATTTATAAAAAGAGGGTATTGGTGGAAAAATGCCATCAATCCGGAAAATGGTTTTGCCCATTTACGGCATTCCAATGGTTCCTGGTATCCCGATTTTGACCCTATCAAAACTGCCGGTAACTTCCAATTTGTTGAAGGTAATGCCTGGCAGTTAACTTTTTTTGTCCCACAAGATGTTCCCGCATTGGCATCCATAATTGGGGAAGAAGAATTCGCGGAACGCTTGGATGGTGGTTTCAAAGTAAGTAGTCCTTGGAGATATAATGCACCTAATGAGATGTATTGGGATTTTCCGGTTACCCAAGGAAACCAACAATCAATGCATTTTTCATTTTTGTTCAATTGGGTGAAAAAGCCTTGGCTAACCCAAAAATGGAGCAGGGATATAATGGATAGATACTATGGCCATGGTATATCAAATGCCTATTTGGGTGATGAGGACCAAGGACAAATGAGCGCTTGGTTTCTCATGTCGGCAATAGGTCTATTCCAAACAGATGGCGGTACAAGGACCCAACCAATATATGAAATTGGAAGCCCACTATACGAGAAAATTGAGATCGACTTGGGAAATCAATACAATAGGGGAAAAACCTTTGTCATAGAGGCAAAAAACACCTCCTTCCAAAATAAATATGTACAGAATGCAACTTTGAATGGGAAAAAATTATCGAATTTCTGGTTTCCTGCCAGCGAATTATTAAAAGGAGGTAAGCTAGAATTAGAAATGGGACCGGAACCTAACAAAAGTTGGGGAGTAAAGGCATTACCCCCTTCAACGTCCAATTCAAAATAAACCGAAGATGAAAAGAACAATTGCATTTGCTTTGAGCCTAATCTTATTAGGATGTAAGATCCAAAACGACAATAAAGAGCTAGGCCAAAAAATACTTTCCAATGCACAATTCGCTGAAGTAAAAAAAAGAGCTTTATCGGTTGTAAAAACCGGCTTTAATGCAGGTGATGGATATGGAGAGGTGTGGATACGTGACTACAATACATTCATTGAACTTTCGGCAGAAGTTTTTGATTCAAACGAATTAGAAGAAAACCTATTGGTCTTTTTTAAATTACAAGGGCAAGACGGAAGCATTATCGATGGCTTTATCCCTAAAGAGAAAGCCGTTGAGGTAGAAGGGGGCTATGACTACATATATACTGACCTAGAACCTAATTATACCGGGCATAAAAACACCGTAGAAACGGATCATGAAAGCTCTTTGGTACAGGCCGTTTACAAATATGTAAAAAAAACAGGAAACAAAGATTTTCTAAACAAAAAAATTGGAGATAAGACAGTGGCCGACCGTATAGAATTGTCCATGCAATTTCTAATGAACAAGCGCTGGGCAGATAAATACGGGTTGATCTATGGTGCTACTACGGCGGATTGGGGCGATGTTCAACACGCACATCCCTGGGGAGTTTATATTACTGAAGAAACCAAATTTTGTATAGATATCTACGATAATGCCATGATGTTGGTTGCTTTGGACAACATGCATGATGGAACTCATCCCCAAAACAAAAAAAAAGTGGACACAGATACGGAACGATTTGGCTAGGAATAGCATGAATTTCTTATGGGACGAGAAAAATCAAAAATTTATTCCCCATATTTATCTCGATGGTTCCCCCTACCCAGACGATTTTGATGAAAATAAAATATATTACCACGGAGGAACCGCAATTGCCATCGAAGCTGGTCTATTGAACAATAAGCAAGTCAAAACGTCACTAAATAAAATGATCGCCAACGTTGAAGCCTCCGGTGCAGGTTCTATAGGCCTTACCTTATATCCTCCTTATCCGAAGTGGGCCTTTGAAAACAAAGGCATGTATCCATACGGTTATCAAAACGGAGGTGACTGGACCTGGTTTGGGGCACGTATGATACAGCAGTTGGTAAAGCTCGGATTTGTAAAAGAGGCCTATGACCAACTTTTGCCCATGACCGACAGGGTGATAAAGAACAATGGGTTTTATGAGTGGTATACCGTAGATAATAAACCCGAGGGTTCAGGAACATTTCGAGGGTCTGCAGGGGTATTGTACAAGTCAATTGAGTTATTGGAAGAATGGGCAGAAAAGCAGAAGTAACACGGGGTTTATAATTATCTTTGGTTTAAAATATTATATATTAGGGAATTAATTAGCCTAAAAGAAAACTGAGATACATATGGATTTTAAATTGGATCAAAATAGCGCTGTGCCACTTCATGCCCAGATAGAGGAGTATCTCAGAGGGCTTATTGCTATGAAAGAATATAAAATAGGGGAAAAGTTTTTACCAAAGGAGGTGACTTTGTCCAAAAAATTGGGGGTTTCCAGAAATACAATCCGCCAAGCCATAAACAAATTGGTTCACGAAGGCCTGATAGAACGCAAAAAGGGAGTGGGCACAAAGGTAGTGACAAAAAAGATCTCGACCAGATTGGACAATTGGATCAGCTTCACCAAGGAAATGAGAAATCAGGGCATCGAAGTAGTCAACTATTTAGTGAAAATTGGACTGGTAATGGCAGAAGATGAAGTATATGAAGCCTTGGGAGTAGCGAAAACAAAAAAAATATGGAAACTAGAAAAAATACGGGGTTCCAAAAAAGCTAAATATTTATATTCCGTGTCTTATTTTCACCCAAGAGTTGGAATTACAGGTGATGAGAACTTTGTGACCCCATTGTACGAACTTTTGGCCAAGGAGCATGATACAATAGTTTCAACCTCCAAAGAAAAGCTTAGGGCAATAAAAGCAGATAATAAAATTGTTGAAATGTTGGAGGTTGGTAAAGATATAGCAATTCTAAAACGGGAAAGATTGGTTTTGGATATTGGAGATAGGCCAGTGGAATACAACATTGTTTATTATCATACCGATTATTTTTCCTATGATATTGATATAAAAAGAGATATTTAATTAAGGCTCTATACATAGTCTGGAATCTTTTTAGTTTCACTATATGTTTAAACATTTTTACATTCTTATGAATTATACTTATTTACGATTAGTATTCCCGTTGATATTTACAATATATCTTTCATGTGGGACCAAAGAATATCGTCAAATCAATGACGATTCAATAGAAAACTACTCAAAATATGTTGATCCTAATATAGGTACAGCCCATAGTAGATGGTTTTTTTATACCCCGGCAGCGTTACCTTTTGGGATGGCGAAATTGGCGCCTTCAACAAATGGTTCTTACGGGAATAAAAGTGGGTGGGAGGCCGTAGGGTACGATTCACGGCATAGCAGTATTGAAGGTTTTGCCAGTTTGCATGAATTTCAAATTGGTGGATTTCTATTTACCGGCATAACCGGTAACCTCAAAACGGTCCCCGGCACTTTAGAACGTCCTGATGAAGGATACAGGTCTAGATTTAGCAAGGCCGACGAAGTTGCAGAACCTGGGTACTATAAAGTCTTGCTCAAGGATTACAATATAACTGTGGAACTGACCGCCACTGAAAGAACAGGTTGGCAAAGGTATACCTTTCCCAAGTCTGATAGCTCTTACCTAATTTTCGATATTGGGAACCAATTGGGAGAGAGTGGCAAAGTCAAAGATGCTCAAGTTACCTACAATAACAATGGCAGTGTACAAGGGTATGTGGTAACCTATCCAGAATATGTAAAAAAGTATCAACCTGAAGGAGACATAAAATTGTATTTCTATTCTGAGATCAATAAAAAACCATCAATTCATGGTGTTTTTCAAGGAGAAAAAACAAGGGAAAATGAGGATAAAATAAGTGGCGTAGGTGCGGGAATGTATTTTAAATTTCAGACCGAGGACCAAGAAAAAATTGTTGTAAAATCTGGATTTTCATATACTTCTTTGGAAAACGCCAAATTAAATTTCAGGAGTGAAGTCAAAAATTTGAGGTTCGATGAAGTTGTGGAAAATGCAAGAGTGGCATGGGAAAATGAATTTCAAAAAATTAAGGTTACAGATTCGTCCATCTCGAATAAAACCAAATTTTATACGAGCTTATTTCACGCTCTACTTGGAAGAGGGCTTTCCAGTGATGTCAACGGACAGTTTCCCCAAAACGATGGGTCTGTTGGCCAGGTTCCGCTAAATCCTGACGGAAAACCAAAGTTTCAAGTTTATAACACGGATTCAGTATGGGGCACATTTTGGAATTTAAATCAATTATGGGCTTTGGTGTGGCCAACATATTACAATGATTTTCTTCAATCTCAACTTGTGGTTTATAAGAATTCCAATTGGTTGGCTGATGGGACCGCTAACGGACGTTATGTCTCTGGAGTAGGAACAAATTTCGTTGGACTGATGATAGCTTCGGGCTTTCAAACAGGGGTACTTAAAGATAATTTGATCTTGGCTTATGAGGCTGCTCTTAAAAACGAAATTGGATATATTGATCGAAAAGAAGGGGCAGGCAAAATAGATTTGAAGGGGTTTGTTGAAAATGGGTACGTGTCCTATATCCCTGTAGAAGAATCCAATTGGAGGGACAGCCCAGAAGGTTCGCCTTTTTCTGTTTCACATTCCTTGGAATATGCCTATAGTAGCTATGCCGTTGCACAAATGGCCTATAAATTGGGCAAATTGGAAGATTATAAACTATTAATGAAGTTGTCTAACAATTGGAGGGGATTTTACGAGGAAAGTACCGGTTTTTTTAGACCTAGGCTCAAAGATGGAAAATTTTTAAAGGACTTTAATCCTTTGGCTCCCTGGAGAGGTTTTCAGGAAGGTAATGCATGGCAATATACCTACTACGTCCCGCATAATCCAAAGGATTTAATTAAGGTGATAGGGAAGGATAAATTTAATACAAGGTTGGACTCGATTTTTGCTGTTTCTGAAAAGACCGAATTTGGTGGTGTAGGGATTGATGCCTTTGCTGGGATTGAAACCTTATATAATCACGGAAATCAACCAAGTTTACACATGTCTTGGTTATTCAATTTTTCAGAAAAGCCATGGCTAACCCAAAAATGGACTCGGTTAATTGGAAACAAGTTTTATGGAACTGAAGAAATTCATGGCTATGGATACGGGCAGGATGAAGACCAAGGACAATTGGGGGGGTGGTATGTAATGTCCTCGCTAGGAATATTCGACGTAAAAGGACTTACAGGGCAAACACCTACTTTTCAATTTGGAAGTCCAATTTTTGACAAGGTCGAAATAAAGGTAAATAACCAAAGTCAAAAACCTTTAATAATTCAAACCATCAATAACGGATTATCCAATTTTTATGTTGAAAAAATTAAAAGGAATGGCACCCCATATTATAGGCTAAGTATTCCATATAAAGATTTGGTCCAAGGGGATACACTTAATTTCTATATGTCCAACATCCCCAACAAAAATTTAATGAAACTATGATTGCCAATCTAATGAAGTGTTCCAAAATAATATAATATGAAATATCAAATAGCCATAGGTGTGGATGTAGGCGGCAGCCATATTACCAGTGCTGCCGTAGACTTGGACGAACAAAAAATCATACCTGGTAGTATTTTTACCAATAAAGTAGACAATAAGGCATCGCAGGAATCCATTTTTAAGGCATGGAGCAATGTCATTAACCAAACCACCAAGCATACAGCTAACCCCGACCAAACCAGAATTGGTTTTGCCATGCCCGGTCCTTTCAATTATAAAAAAGGGGTGGGTATGTTTATAGGAAACAACCAAAAATTTGAAAGTTTATACGGGCTTTCCATTTCAGAGGAACTATCCAAATACCTTAATTCGGACAAAGTAGATTTTAGATTCTTGAACGACGCTACAGCCTTTGGGGTAGGCGTTGCCTCAATGGGCAAAGCCAAAAACTATAGTAAGGTAGTCGCCATTACATTGGGCACAGGATTTGGTTCGGCATTTTTACAAGATGGTGTACCACAAGTTACAGCGGATAATGTTCCAAAAGGGGGATTTATCTGGGATAAACCTTACAAGGGAGGCTTGGGCGATGATTATTTTTCAACGCGCTGGTGTGTTAAAAGATATAAGGAGATTACAGGTAAGAAAACTAGTGGTGTAAAGGAAATAGCAGATGCAAACAATGATAGTTCGAAAATGGTTTTTGTTGAGTTCGGTACTAACATGGCAGAATTTATGTTGCCCTTTCTAATAAAGTACCAACCAGACCTTATTATTTTAGGAGGTAATGTTTCTAAGGCTAGTAAACTTTTTCTCCCAGCTTTGAAAAATAAGATTGAAGATGCTGGATTACATGTAGATTTTGAGATATCCGATGTTTTGGAAGAAGCGGCCATTATAGGGAGTGCCAAGCTGTTCGATTCCTATTTCTGGGAACAGGTTCGAAACACTATTTATTAGGAAGGTGATATAATACGATAATGAAAATACTTTGCAGATATTTTATGGTTGACATTTGTTTAATGCTAATTATATGTTCAAGCGTCAATGCGCAGGAAATTTCACAAAAAGTGATTTGGGGCATAGGGCAGGCAGATGACTCTTATACGGAATTTGCTTTGGCTCCCAATAGGTATAAGGAGTTTGCCTCGGAAGGTTTCGGCGGTGCCAATAGGTATTATGTTATTGGCAAATCAAATCCCGGGCAAGATTGGCCTTATGTTCTACCTGGACCTAAGGAAGGCTTAGCGGGTTATGGTTATTGGGCAGGTCGGGCACTTCATCAATTGCCTATCTTTTTTGAGCTGGAAAAAACTACTGATAAGGGTACCAGTGAACTTATTGTTAATTTCTTAGAGGTTAGTGCTAAAAATGCCCCTTTATTTAGGGTTTATATTAATGGTAAGGTTTATGAGCAACAACTTCGTCCCGGTAAATCCGGAGAACTCCCTGAAAAGTTAGATCCCAATATCCAAAACATAACATTTGTTTTTCCATCCAAGAACCTAAAAAAGGGGGTGAACGAGATTATTTTTCAAAATATGACGGGCGGATGGTGCGTGTTTGATGAGGTCAAGTTGGTTGGCCCTGATGAACTGGTAATGAGTAAAATTGGCAACACGGTTTTGAAGTCGGTTGCATTTGCCAATTTTGAAATGAGGGAAGGGAATAAAAATTTTCAACCACTTTTGGTGGATATACTGCAACAAGAAAACAATTCGGAGATCAAGGTCTTGGTTGATGACCAAGAGATAGTAAAAAATATCGAGGTTGGTCATAGCGTCCTCGAATTCAACATCCCTGCAGTGTCCTCAAAAACAATATCTGAAGTTAAAATATATATTGACGGAGATATAAAATTTAAGGAACATTTGGAAAGGGCACCTAAGGACCCAATTGTGCTTTCCCAATATGTTGATCAGTTTATGGGCACTAGCGGATCTCGTTGGATGATAACACCAGGTCCACGTAATCCCATGCCAATGGTTCAACTTGGTCCAAATAATCAAGGAACGGTATGGAAGGCTGGTTATGAATACCAAATAGAAAGCATAACAGGTTTCAACCACACTCAGGAATGGACTATGGCGGGCTTTTTAATGTTGCCGACTGTTGGTGCTTGGCAAACTAAGCCTGGCCCTGAGTACAGTCCAGATTTAGGATATAGATCACGAATTGACAAGACGACAGAGAAAGCCAAGATAGGGCAGTATAGTGTAGACTTAACAGATTATGGAGTACATGTAGATCTTACCGCTACTACCCGGGCTGCTTTTCAAAGATATGTATTCCCTATGTCAGACGTGTCCCGGGTTTTATTGGATGCATACCCAGATGCGGAATATGGTTATCAAAATTTGGAGACTGAAATAACTTGGATTGATGACAGGAGAATAGAAGGTTTTGTGCATCATATTTGTGATAAAACCGGTTATGTGATGACCCAAGATTATAAATTGTACTTCGCGTTGGAATTCAACAAGCCATTTGAAAGTATGGGTGGATGGACGGATAAGTCTAAGGCATTGGAAGAAATGAACCATGGTTTAACTTATGAATCAGTTCAGAATAATACCAAGAAGATTAAAGGCTCGGGCAGTGTTGGTGCATTTATCAATTTTAAAACAACTGCTAACGATACAATTTTGGTTAGAAGTTCAATTTCTTTGGTAAGTACTGAAAATGCTTGGTTGAATTTAGAAAAGGAAATCAGTGAACCATTTGGTTGGAATTTTGAAAAGGTAGTTGAGAATCAAAAGGATATTTGGGACCAATATCTGGGTAGGATAGAAATAGAAACCGATGATTATCTACAAAAGGTGAAATTCTACACCAACTTTTATAGAGCATTGTCTGGTAGAATGGCATGGGGGGATATTAACGGACAATGGATAGATATGAATGAAGAGGTTCAAGTCTTTGATGATCCGGATCAAAGATTATGTTCCGGGGAATTTTGGAATACATTTTGGAACGTGCAGCAGTTGAACCAGCTCATTGCCCCGGAGTTTTCTTCGATGCAGGTCAAAAGTCTGCTTGCCTTCTACGATAAAGGAGGTTGGCTGTCCAAAGGCATTTTTGCCGGGGAATATTCCAGCGTTATGGTCGCAGAGCATGGTATTCCGTGGATAGTAGGCGCATGGAATAGCGGAATCCGGGATTTTGATTTTGAAAAGGCCTATGTAGCTATGCGCCATGTGCAAACTACGTTGCCTCTTAATACCTACCCTGGTGGGGGTAGGGTAGGAAATGAAAGCCTTGAACCCTACATAAAATATGGTTATGTGCCCTTAAATACAAAGTTATATCAAAGCTATGTCTCCAATACCCTTGAATATGCCTTTGATGATTGGTGTTTGGCACAAGCTGCTAAAAAACTTAAAAAGGACAAGGATTATGAATTATTTATGAAACGTTCAGGAAACTGGCGAAATATTTTCGATTCCAAAACTGGCTTTATGCGGCCAAAAAACGCTGACGGAACATGGCATGAACCATTTGATCCCTATCATACTCCAGGTTTTGTTGAAGGTAATGCATGGCAATTTAGTTGGTTCGTTCCTCACAATTTGACCGGCTTGGTTGACGCTATTGGCAAGAAACGTTTTGTAGCCCGGTTGGACAGTGCAATGCACCAATCCCAAAAAGTGAATTTTAATGCCTTGGGAGATAATTTTTCAAAATATCCCATCAATCATGGTAATCAACCAAATATGCAATCTTGTTACCTCTTTAATTATGCGGGCGTTCCGTGGTTGACGCAAAAGTGGGCCAGGGAAATACAGGAAAAATATTACGGAATTGGCCCAAGGGACGCCTACCCAGGAGATGAGGATCAGGGCCAAATGAGTGCTTGGTACGTAATGAGTACACTAGGGTTATTTCAGATGGACGGGGGCGCGGCGGCCTATCCACAGTACGAATTAGGTAGTCCAAGATTTGAAAAGATTACCATTCACTTAAGTGATACATATTATGGCGGAAACACTTTTGTTATCAAAGCCAAAAATGCATCTAGAGATAATAAATATATTAACTCTGCCAAACTAAACGGGAAGAAATGGGATTCATGGAAAATTCCACAAAAGGAAATAATTAAGGGAGGAGAATTGATATTGGAAATGAAAAATGTTCCCAATAAAAACTTATTCAATAAGTAAACCTGGGTGAGTATATTCCAAATTGACAAAAGAAAGTTGTAGTTGACACTATCTTGGAGATGTTCTTTCTTATACCATTAATTAGAGGTTGAAATACTTTTGTTCGGCCCTCTGCAATTAGTTTAGAATGAATTGGCCAAAATTCTGAAGATTTCCAATTCGAGGTGAAAAATTGGGATATTGGTATAACATTATTAATAAAATTGAAAATATGAGTTCGAAAGAAGAAAGTACCATGAAGGCAAATATGAAATATGTCTATTTGGTGACCACGGTTGCGGCCTTGGGAGGGCTTTTATTCGGTTATGATACCGCTGTTATTGCTGGCGCAATAGGGTTCTTGCAATCCAAGTTTGAATTATCGTCTGCAATGACTGGGTGGGCGGCATCCAGTGCCATTTGGGGTTGTTTGTTTGGTGCTATGTTCGCCGGGTATGCCAGTGACAAATTGGGAAGAAAAAAGGTATTACTGGCAACCGCCATACTTTTTTCGCTCTCAGCTATAGGGTCCGCTCTCCCCAATAATCTAACGCAATTTGTTACGGCTAGGTTCATAGGGGGATTAGGCGTTGGGGCAGCCTCTATGCTCTCACCCTTGTATATTTCCGAGATTGCACCAGCGAAGCTGAGGGGAATGCTAGTCTCATTGTACCAATTGGCTATTGTACTGGGAATCAATTTTGTCTATTTCGTTAATCTCAAGATAGCCAATGTGGGAACCGAAGCCTGGAATATTGAAATGGGATGGCGGTATATGCTAGGTTCGGAGATTATACCCGCCCTTCTTTTCTTTATATTACTATTTTTAGTGCCTGAGAGCCCGCGCTGGCTTACACTAAATGGTAAAGAAGATGAAGCGGCCACTATTCTAGAAAAAGTAAATGGGAAAGAAGAAGGGAGACAAATTTTAAACGAAATCAAAGAAACGATCAGGGCCGAAAAGGGAACGCTGAAAGAGTTGTTCGCTACAAAATTCAGAAGGGCATTGATAATAGGTTTGGTCTTAGCTTTGTTCTCACAGATTACGGGCATAAATGCCATAATATATTATGCGCCTGAAATATTTAGGGACATTGGATTCGGTACTGATTCTGCACTACAACAAACAGTAATTATTGGTTTTGTTAATACCATTTTCACCTTTGTGGCTATATATTTTATCGACAGAATGGGAAGAAGGACCTTATTGCTATTGGGGCTATCGGGCATGATCATATGCCTTTTGGGAACGGGACTGGTGTTCTATTTTGGCCACAGTTCCAGTCTGTGGACGCTAATATTCATTTTGGGTTTTATTGCAAGTTTTGCTTCCTCACTGGGGCCGATACCATGGGTGATTATGTCAGAAATATTCCCTACGAAAATAAGGGGATTGGCAATGTCCTTCGCGACGATGACACTTTGGCTCGGTGTTGTGGCCATTACTCAGTTCACGCCGATAATGCTCGAAAATCTGGGTGGGGCATATACCTTTTGGACCTTTATGGCCAATGCCGTTTTTCTATTGATTTTCGTCTACAAAAGGGTTCCGGAAACAAAAGGAAGGACATTGGAGGAAATTGAAAAAAGTTGGAAGGACAAATAGGTAACGGACCTTTGAAAGTAAAACAAAAGCGCAAAACAACTTAGGATAAATAATCGCCAAACTAGGCTTGAATTAATCAATCATATAAAATTAATATTATGTCTTTTCTATTTCAACAAAAAACTGTGATAATCACCTTGCTATTTGGGATTATAATGACCAAAGCCCAAGCGGGTCCGGAAAATATTGCAGGCACAGCTACAGTCAAGGCAAGTGCAAGCCTCAATTCCGATTTCGATATTGCCCATGTCATTGATGGCATGGCACGCTATACAAATATTGGTGAGTGGGCTTCTGACAGTAAGATGAATTTTTGGGGAGGAGTTAACTATCCATGGATGCAACTGGATTGGGACAGGACACAAACCATAAATAAGATTGTTTTGTTCGATAGGGCTACATTGCAGGCACATACGGCGGGAGGAACCTTGTATTTTAGTGATGGTACAGAAATAAGTGTTACCGCTATACCTAATGATGGTAGTCCTAAAACGGTGTTTTTTCCAGAAAAAAAAGTAGAATGGGTAAAGTTTATGGTTACAGATGGGGATGGTGACCATCTAGGCTTATCAGAAATAGAAGTATTTCCTGCACCAACGGATTACGACGATTATGTGTCTTGGGTAGATCCTTATATAGAGACTACGAGGGGAAGGTATTTTTATTTTGTCACAGGAAGCCGTCCTTTTGGTATGATAAGTGCCGCCCCGATGACTCGCAATAAAAACCAAATGGGCGGGGGCTATAACTACAATAGCACTGAAATTTTAGGATTCCCCCAAGTACATGGTTGGATGCTTTCTGGTTTGGACCTTATGCCTACAACAGGTCAGGTCAATCCTTCATTGGGAGAACAGAGGTGGAAATCGAATTTTTCACATGAAGATGAAGTTGTACAACCTGGATATCAAAAGGTGTTCCTTGAAAAATATGGCATTTGGGTAGAGCAGACCACTACGGATCGTGTCAGTTTTTATCGATTTAAATATACGAAAGATGCTATATCAAAGGTCTTAATGAATCTTGGGGGGTACATTGGAACTAGCACTATGACCGATGCCCAAGTGACTAAAATAGGAGATAATGAAATTCATGGCTCAGTTAATACGATGGGTAGGTTATGGGGAGGTCCGGATAACGTAACCTTGTTTTTTGTAATTCAATTTGATAAGCCGTTTGAAAAACTAAACGGTTGGGTAGACCAAGATAATTACGAAGATATAACATACCTAAAGGGAAGCTCGGAAAAGACTCCGAGAAGACTGGAAGGGTGGTCCTATTATGATGCACCTACTTCTGGCGTAAGTGCTATTTATAATGTAAAGGAAGGTAGCGAACTACAAATGAAAATGTCTATTTCCTACACCAGTATTGCCAATGCCAAGAATAATTTAACAGAGGAATGTAACCATTGGAATTTTGAC
Source organism: Arenibacter palladensis (assembly GCF_900129275.1). Lineage (GTDB taxonomy): Bacteria > Bacteroidota > Bacteroidia > Flavobacteriales > Flavobacteriaceae > Arenibacter > Arenibacter palladensis. Next base: position 49,926 of record NZ_FQUX01000001.1, read on the forward strand.
CAAGTACGAAAAGATGCAAAAGATGAATGGAACGATTGGTTGGGGAAAATTGAGGTTAGAGGAGGCACTGAGGCTCAAAAGATTAAATTTTATACCGATTTATGGCACACGTTACTAGGGCGTCATAAAATAGATGATTTTAGCGGTGATTATCCTGATTATACTGAAGGTGAAAGAAAAGGGTCCCATACTCTCAATGCCAAATTAAAGGTTAGAACCTTACCTAAAAAGGCTAACGGAGAGGCTAAATTCCATATGTACAATTCGGATGCTTTTTGGCTGACCCAATGGAACTTGAATATTCTTTGGGGGCTGGCATGGCCTGGAGTTTTGGATGACTTTTCGGCCTCGTTGGTACAATATGCTGACAATGGCGGACTTTTACCAAGAGGGCCCAATGTCGGTGGATACTCCTATATTATGACGGGTTGTCCGGCAACTCCATTAATAGTTTCGGCCTATACCAAGGGGATATTGACTAAAGTAAATCATGAACATGCCTATTCTGTGATGAAAAGAAACCATATGCCAGGCGGAATGTTGGAAGCTGACGAACATTATATTGAGAAAGGATATTTCGCAGGAAATGCGGGTAGGACACTGGAAGCGGCATTTCAAGATTGGTCATTGTCGCAAATGGCACATGGGTTGGGGAAGAAAAATGATGCTCTTTATTTTTTGCAACGATCCAAAGGGTGGAGAAGTTTATATAACCCGGAGCAAGGCCTTGTTTTTCCTAAAAAAGAAAACGGGAAATGGTCCCACGGCGATCCGCTTAGCGGTAAAGGGTGGGTCGAGGCAAACGCCTGGCAGGCTACGTGGTCAGTTTCACACGACATCCAAGGATTATCGGCTTTAATGGGGGGTAATGACAAGTTGTGTGAAAAGCTAAATTTTGCTTTTGAACAAGCGGAGCCAACAGACTTTGTCTTTGCCTATGGTAATGGATACGTGAGCTATGCCAATCAACCTGGCTGCTCCAATGCTCATGTTTTTAATTATACAAGCAAGCCTTGGCTAAGCCAATATTGGGTACGTAAGGTAAATGAAAATGCTTATGGAGCGATAACTCCCGACAAGGGTTATGGTGGTCACGATGAAGATCAAGGTCAAATGGGAGGGGTAAGTGCCTTGATGTCTATGGGGATTTTCAGTTTAAAGGGTACGGCTGCCATAGATCCTGTGTACGACATCACGAGCCCTGTTTTTGATGAAGTAATTATTAAACTGGATCGGAAATATTACAATGGCAATGAATTTATTGTCAAGGCTTACAATAACTCAGAAAATAACATGTATATACAAAAGGCGGCATTGAATGGCAAATTGCATGATGAGTTTTGGTTTAGTCATAAGGATTTTATTAATGGTGGGATATTAGAATTGTGGTTAGGGCCTAATCCTAATAAAAATTGGGGAACAACGGAATTACCAAAATAATCACCAAAAATATTAACTATTGATAAATCAAAATATTTCATGTTAATAATATTTTAAAAACACGACAAACATCATATTTTTTTTATTATATTTGATTATGTATATACATATGCACATTATAATTACATGGTTACATATTACCTATGAAAATGGTTTCAAAAAAAAATGTAACACCTATAGTATGGTATAGACTAAATAACACTCTTTAACGTAATCGAATGGACACACTTTACTACAATCAAAAGTCACATTGTAGTATTAATCAATAAAACTTAACAAATAAACCTCAAACACATCAACCTTAAAATCCAATTATATGAAACATAAATTAAAATATTAAAAATGCCTTGTTAGCACTCTAGCTACCATGACTATACCTTTTTTTTATGGATTTAATGCTTTTATCTTTGACATGAATGACCATAGCAAACATTATACATTTTAAAGCACTTTGATACCAAAACTCATTACTTGCTTCCACATCAGAAATGCATTAACAATATAAGAATGTACACCTACTTATTCCGAATAAAATGGATAAATCAATTTTGGAAGGTACGTGAGCTACTTTGACGGATAAAATCTATAATTATAGGCGAAGTTGAAAAAAAGATTTGTTAGTCGGCACAAATAATATTTAGGAAAATGCAAAAATAAATTCACCCTATTGGCGCTCCTTTAGTTTAGAAAAAAAACAAATTTAATAATAAATTAACCGATAACCAATCAATATCATAAAATGACCTACTTGTTTTTGTTAATATTCATTCAATTGTGGAAAATAACACATAATATTCATGGTTACAGATAATATAAATTTGTAATGACCAGCTTAAAAAGAAGCGGATGATATTTCTTTTCCAAATAAAACAACTAGTACAGATTCTATATAATCTTTATAAATAAACATTACAACCTAAATGATAAGAACAATTTTTCGATTTCATTTTTACAACAATAGATTTATAACAATTGAAAAATATAACCACTCCTATTCTTCCTTATGTTTAAAGCAAATTTTACACTATAGAGTTCAATAGGTTATATATTCATAAGTAATCAATATTAACTAAAATCAAAAATTATGAAAACCTAAAACTATTTAAAACCTAGCTGACTTGATAGGTTCACTACATGGAAATAACACAACTAAACTATTGAAAAAGATGACTAATCAAACTAAAAATTATGAAATGTAAATTATTGCCGCAAAGATGGCGGGCTGCTAATTGTCCGTTTTACGCTTGTGTACTGTTACTGTTTCTAAGTTCGGCACTTCATGCGAATGACCCATTACTATCAAACACGATTGGAAATGACCTTGACGTGATAAAAATTTCAAATGCAATTTCCACAAGCTTACCACAATCTACGATTACAGGTACAGTGGTTGACGAAAATGGTATTGGTTTACCAGGTGCCTCGGTGGTGGAAAAAGGTACTACAAATGGTACACAAACCGATTTTGACGGGAATTTCACTATTAATGTGTCTCGAAACGCAACTCTGGCCATTTCCTATATCGGGTTTGTAAGCAAGGAAGTTGTTGTGGGCAGTTCTACAAAAATCAATATAGTACTTCAAGAAGATGCCGCCTCTTTAGATGAAGTGGTGGTTATTGGTTACGGTACTCAAACTAGAGCTGAAGTTACCAATGCAGTTTCCCAGTTGGCAGGTCCTGTTTTGAAGCAGACTCCTGCTATTTCCACATCCAATGCCCTTCAAGGCCAAGTCCCTGGACTTTTTGTTGTACAGGGTGGTTCTGCACCAGGCTTTGACGATTCGCAATTAAGAGTGCGCGGTTCTAGTACTTTTAACGGGAACGTTCCGGTATTAATTGTTATAGACGGAGTTGCCAATAGAGATCCCGATGGACTAAACCGAATAGATGGCGGAGATATTGAAAGTATATCGGTTTTAAAAGACGCCTCCGCGGCAATTTACGGTGCCCAAGCCGCGGGTGGTGTTATTTTAGTGACCACAAAACGGGGTAAAACAGGAAAGGCAAAGTTCCAATATACTACTGACCAAGGTTTTTCTAGGCCAATAGGCAAGCTTGGTGTGGCCAATGCCCTTCAATTTATGAGGATCAACAATACTGCTGATGAGTTGGACGGTAGACCACTTGGGTTTCCCCAAGAATTGATTGATAACTTCCAAAACGGAACCAGAGAGTCAACGGACTGGTGGGATGATATAATAGGAGGAAGATCTCTTTCACAGAGCAGACATTCGCTCAATGTTAGTGGTGGATCGGAAAGAGTTAGGTATTTTACTTCTTTTGGACATGCTAGACAAGGAGCGTTGGCTGTTAATGATGACAAAACGCAATTGCGCCAATACAACCTAAGAACTAACTTGGATATTGATGTTACTGATAATTTCAAGGTACAATTTGACGTTAGCGGAAGGCGAAAATATACCCAAAGACCTCAAGGGGACACCGGAGGTGTAGGAAATCAACTTGCCGTTACCAGCCCTTTGCTACCAGCTTTCATTAATGGGGATTCCAATTTTCCAGCATCAGGTTATTCAGAATTCAATCCAGCCGCTAGGGTTACTAGTCCAGGATATGGTAAGTTTAACAATGACGTATTTAATGCAAACCTTAATTGGGACTTAAAAATGCCCTGGTTGACAGACGGAATTTCATTTAAAGGATTTGTTTCATATGATCATGCGTATTGGGTGGAAAAAGAGTTCAATTTTACTTGGAACTGGTATGAACTGGATCAAAACGGGGAACCAGTCCAAAGAAATTCAAGAACCATTGAGCCCCCTGGTCTTACTCAAACCTTTAGACAATCCAACCAGACTACAGTAAACTTTAGATTGGAATATGAAAAAAGATTTGGTAAAGATCATGATCTAAAAGCTTTCGTAGCGTACGAACAAAATGAGGGTGCAGGTAACTTCTTCCAGGCCGGTAGACTTAACTTTGAATCTGCAGCAATTGACGAATTATTTGCTGGTAGTCTCAACCAAGACAACTGGAAAACCGACGGATCTGCCTCCGAGACCTCTAGGCAAAATTATTTTGGGAGGTTATCCTATTCCGCCTTTTCCAAATATCTCTTTCAGTTCAACTTTAGATATGACGGCTCAAGTATCTTTCCAAAAGGAAATAGATTTGGATTTTTCCCTGGAGCATCTGCAGGATGGCGTCTTTCTGAAGAATCCTTTACCCCTGAGGTGTTTAGTGATTTAAAACTAAGGGCCTCTTGGGGTATATTAGGTAATGACAGGGTAAGTCCATTTCAATATTTACAGGCCTTTAGTTTTCCATCGGGACTCTCCGGAAATTCAGGAGGATATGTTATTGGCGGTGAAGATGTACAGACCTTGGTTCCGGGTGTTTCACCAAATGCCAATATTACTTGGGAAAAGACTGAAAGCATTGATATTGGTCTAGAAGGCTCTTTATTTGATGGAAAATTGGGATTTGCCTTTGATTATTTTAAACAAAATACAACAGATATTTTGGCGGCTAGAAACTCCTCAATTCCAAATGTGTTCGGTATTTTACCCCCCAGCGAGAACATTGGTGAATTTTTCAATGAGGGTGTAGATGCCCAAGTGACCTATAACTACGATAATAGAAATGGTTTTAACTTTGGCATCACTGGTAATTTAACCTATGCCAGAAACAGGATAGAATTTTTTGACGAGGTGCCCCCTGCCGAGGGTTCGGAATTCCAAAAACTTGAAGGTAAGCCACTGAACTCCCAATTAGTCTATAAATACATTGGAATTTATAGAAGTCAAGAGGATCTGGACAACAATATAAATTATCCAGGTGCAGGTTTAGGAAACCTAATTTTTGCCGATTTAAATGGAGATGGCACCATAAATGGAGACGACAGGTATAGATATGACGCCAAAGCTTTTCCAGAATTACAGTACGGACTCAACTTAGTGGCGAATTATAAAAACTTTGATATGAGTATGTTGCTTCAAGGTCAAGGTAGGGTAAAAAAGACCGTAAACAATGAATTTAATGCTTCCGGAGGCGGTAATAATTTAGCCTATTTTGTTGATAGAACGTACAGCTTGAGCAATACTGATGCCGAATTCCCAAGAATAAGAAGAACCGGATTAGATGGTGGAGTCAGTAGTGATTTTTGGTATCGTAATGCCGACTTTTTAAGGTTAAAGCAGATGTCAATTGGCTATAGTCTTCCCGATAAAACTTTGGAGAAACTAAAGAGTTTAGAAAGTTTCAGACTTTATGTTAGCGCAACAAATATTTTGACAATTTTTGATGCACTAGGCGAATATGAACGCGGCGACCCAGAGTTTACGAACAATTTTAATTTTCCGCAGTTGAGTACCATCAATTTAGGACTAAATGTAGGTTTTTAAAAACGAGATATGAAAAATTTAATTAAAAGTACGAGGACATTTTTAGCTCTAACACTTTTATCAAGTGTAACGATTGGTCTAAATTCTTGTAATGATGATATACTTGAATTAACGCCATTGGACCGTATCAGTGAAACCGCTGTTTTTACAGACGAAGTGTTTCTGACAAATTATGTTAATGGCAATTACAGAGGTATTCGCCAACACTTTAACCCGGACGCCGGAGGCTACGAAGGCCTAACAGATATTGCTACCTTTCAAGATCAGACCATACAATACAGTTCTTCAGCTGTATCTTATAGGGAAGGCAATCTTACTCCCGATGTGGTCGAGAACTTGACCAGGGTCATAGATAACAATGGCAATTCGCATTTATGGAAAAACTCTTATGAATATATAAGAAGAATAAATGTATTCTTTGAAAACACAGAAGGTAGTACAGAGTTGAACGAGGACAGGTTAAGAGTTTTAACAGGAGAGTCTGCGTTTCAAAGGGCGTATATATATTTTGAACTATTACGTCACTTTGGTGGCGTACCTTTGTTGACCACATCAGTGGCTTTGGAGGAATCTGAGTCTACCCCTGTTACAAGAGCCACGTATGCTGAAGTTGCGCAATTTGTATTGGACGAATTGGACAGAAGTGCCCAACTTTTGGCAGGAGAAGATATGCAAACCGGAAGGGCTAGCCAAGGTGCTGCCTTGGCTTTAAAAGCAAGATTATTAATGTATATGGCCAGCCCTTTGAACAATCCCTCCAACGACATATCAAAGTGGCAGGCAGCGGAAGCAGCTCATGAAGCAGTTTTCGCTTTGGGCTATAGTTTGCATCCCGACCATGAAGCAATTCAAAGAAAACCTATAAAGACGGATGAAGTGATTTTTGGGCGCGAGTATACCATACAAAATGGAACTGAATCTGTTGCCTTCGGTATTGCTTGGGGCTATAATTACGATTTTTGGCCAGCCGGTTTTGATGCCCAACAAAAACAAGTTCCTACACAACGCTTTGTTAATATGCACCAAATGACGAATGGAGAATATCCTTATTTGGATGAAAACTTTACTTTAAACCCGGCTTCCGGTCATGATCCCCAGAATCCGTTTGTAAACAGGGACCCAAGGTTTTATTTTAACATCCTATATCCTGATGCTCCGGTAAACCTAGTAGATGGTGGTAGAAGTACCCAAAGGACCTATGAGTATTGGGAAGATGCAAATCCCAACATTCCAAATGAGAACCCTACTGAGGTCGACCCCATAAATGGCCAGGTACTATATGACTTTGGTCGCGACTCAAGATCATATTGGGTAGAAGGACGTACACCATTTCATTGGAATGTTCAAACAGGTTATATTTTTAATAAATTGTTGGATTTTAATGGTCCTAGAGCTGACACTCAATATGAATACAATAATGTTAGCACGTTTATAAGGTTAGCCGAAATGTATCTTAATTATGCAGAAATACAAATAGCCTTGGGCAATGAAGACGAGGCCAGAACTTATATTAATATGGTAAGGTCAAGACCATCGGTCAACATGCCTCCAATTACTGCAACTGGAGCAGAATTGATAAAGGTTTATAGAAATGAAAGAGCTGTTGAGCTTGCTTTGGAAGACCATAGATTCTGGGATTTATTGCGATGGAAAGCAGGTCCCGGAAACATTGATATCAATCCAGTTAATGGTTTAAAATCGGTTACTAAAGACTGGTCGGACGGAGGAAAACTTAGCTTTGAATATGGCCCTATTGTTGAACAAAGGGAGCCGTGGCCAGGTGATTATTACTATTTATTGCCCATCCCTAGGGATGAAATTAATAGAACTGGAATTGAGCAAAACCCAGGTTACCAATAGGCCATTATTAATTGTGGTTTATATATTAAAGCGCCGATATTTATATATCGGTGCTTTAAAAATTAAGATTACTTAAAGGTGAAAATTACTATAATAATGGATAAATCTTTGAAACTAATTTGGTGTAAATACATATATGTTTGTGTGTTTTTGCCATTCTTTTTTTTCAATATTTCTTGTTCGGAATTTAAAAACCGGCCTGATAAGAAATTATTTGAGAAAATAAGCGCTGCGGATTCCGGAATACATTTCGCCAACCTACTTCAAGAGAATGATTCCATAAATTATTTTGAGTATATGTATATCTATATGGGTGGAGGCGTTGCCATTGGTGATCTCAACAACGATGGCTTACCGGATATTTATTTTACAGGGAACATGACTGAGAATAAGCTCTATTTGAATAAAGGAGATTTAAGATTTGAAGATATTACACAACAAGCAAATGTTGGAGGAGATGATCGATGGGTTACCGGAGTAACTATGGGTGATGCCAATGAAGATGGTTGGCTGGATATATACGTTAGCGTGTCCGGAAAATGGACTACAACTAAAAATTTACTTTTTATTAATGATGCAAAACATGGTGAAATACCAACCTTTACAGAAGCCGCAGAAGAATATGGAGTAGCAGATACAGGAAATAGTACTCAAGCCGTGTTTTTTGATTATGATTTGGATGGCGATCAAGACTTATATGTCGTTAATTACCCTCTTGTCAGTTCAAGAACTAGTATAAGCACTTTTTTAAATTTTCGCTATAATGCACCTTATGACAAGAGCGATCGCTTATATAGAAATGATGGTAATAATAAATTTACCGATGTAACACAACAATTAGGCTTAAACAAATATGGGTTGTCTTTAGGCGTTTCTGTTGGGGACTATAACCAAGATGGCTGGCCAGATATCTATGTTTCAAATGATTTCAGTACCCCAGATTATTTTTTGATCAATAATAAAGATGGCACCTTTACAGACCAAAACCTAAATTTGACCAACCATACCTCTTATTTCGGAATGGGCACTGACGTAGCGGACTTTAACAATGACGGATTATTAGATTTATACCAAGTGGATATGATGCCCAAAAGCCACCGAAGAGCAAAGGAAAATATGGATAGCATGGATCCCGAAAGATTCTATAAAATGGTGGATCATGAAATGCATTACCAATACTCCATAAACACTTTGCAAATGAACATAGGAAATGATACACTTGGCCTCCCTCATTTTGGAGATATCGCCAAATTAGCTGGCGTTTCTTCTACCGATTGGAGTTGGGCCTCGATATTTGCAGATTTTGATAATGATGGTTTAAAGGATATTTATGTGACCAATGGAGTACGAAGGGATATAAACAATAGTGATTATTTCAGAAGTGATGCACTTCAAAATCTTAAAAATAAAAACCCATTAGATCTTACCTTAAAAATACCATCTGAAAAAATAGATAATTTTGCCTTTAAAAATAATGGCGATTTAACTTTTGTGAATGTTTCGAAAGAATGGGGCGTAAACTATAATGGATTTTCAAATGGCGTTGCTTATGCTGATCTGGACAATGATGGAGATTTGGATTTGGTGTTGAATAATTTGGATGACGCAAGTGTAGTTTATGAAAATAAAACATCTGATAATAAGACAAATAATTATTTAAGAATAAAATTTGAAGGACCTAAAACCAATGCGTTTGGATTAGGTTGCAAAATATGGCTTGAGGATAATGGCAAAACTCAATTTCAAGAAATGACCTTGTCCAGAGGTTTCCAATCTTCCGTAGAACCTATAGCGCATTTTGGTGTTGGTACAAAAGAAAATATTAAAAAAGTAAAAGTGTTGTGGCAAGACGGCAAAGAAGAAATATTAAATGATATCAGTGCAAATCAACTCTTAACGGTTAACTATATAAATGCTTCAAACCCTAAGTCAAGCACAGAACCAAATAAGGAAATATCCTATTTTGAAGATATAACCAAAAAAGTAGGGCTGCAATACAAACATGAGGAAAACAATTTTGACGATTTTAGTTTTCAGGTGCTATTACCGCATAAAATATCAGAATATGGTCCAGCTCTAGCTGTAGGGGATATTGATAATGACGGCCTGGATGATCTTTATGTAGGAGGAGCCAATAGGTCTACCAGTGCAATGTTTCGGCAAAGTAAAAATGGAACTTTTTCGAAAATAATGACCGACCTATGGGAGCAGGACAAGGGTCAAGAAGATGTCAGCGCAATTTTTTTTGATGCCAACGGGGACGGTTTTTTAGACCTATATGTAGTATGCGGCGGCAATGAATACAGGGAAGGACACGAGTACTACCAAGATAGGTTTTACCTCAATAAAGGATACGGAAAATTTGAAAAACAATCTTCGGCCTTACCTAATATGACAACAAGTGGTTCCACTGTAATTACTGCAGATTACGACAATGATGGCGATTTGGACCTGTTTGTAGGTGGAAGGATTACCCCAAGAAACTATCCCACTGCTCCAAAAAGTTATATTCTTAGGAATGATAGCAATAAAGAGGGAGTCAAATTTGTGGATGTTACCGAGGAAGTAGCTCCAGCACTTCTAAATTTAGGAATGGTGACCAAGGCAGAATGGATAGACATTGATGGGGATGACAAAAAAGACTTAGTACTTATAGGTGAATGGATGGGCATAACATATCTTAAAAATATAAATGGAAAGTTTGTAAACAAAAGTGATTCGGCCGGGTTTGCGAATACCACTGGTTGGTGGTTTGGAATGACTAGCTGTGATTTTGACAAGGACGGAGATATTGATTTTATTATGGGCAATTTAGGTGAAAATTACAAATACCAAGCCCATGAAGATGAACCTTTTAGCCTCTACACCTATGATTATGACAACAATGGAAAAAATGATATTGTACTAAGCAAAATAGAAAAAGGCACCCAGATACCTGTACGTGGCAGAGAATGCTCCTCACAACAGATTCCTGCAATCAAAACCAAATTCAAAGATTACCATTCCTTTGCTACTGCTAGTCTTGAAGAGATATATTCAACTGAACATTTGCAAAAATCCACACACTACGAAATAAAGAGTTTTGCCCATAGTTACGTTGAAAATATTGGAAATGGGAAATTTAAGTTTCACCCATTAGATAATTTGGCACAAATTGCCCCAATAAACTCTATGGCAACCCATGATATTAATAAAGATGGTAATCTAGACGTCATTTATGCCGGAAACCTATATGGATCGGAGGTTGAAACCCCAAGAGGGGATGCTGGCTACGGGGGACTTTTATTAGGAGACGGAAATGGCGGACTAACAAGCACCATGCCCTATGAAACTGGCTTAATGATTAAGGGAGAAGTCAAATCAGTCAAAAAATTACGCTTGGCCAACGGAAGTACTGGCATTCTATTTGCAAAGAACAATGATTATCTACAATTACTGAAAATATTGTAATTCCTGATCCATTAAAGCGATTTTGATCAATCACATTATTGCCTGTGGTTAATAAATGGAATTGAAGGCATCACTAATTTTCATACTATTAGTGATTTGAGTTAGTTAGGAAGAGTCCGTCTAGAAGCAATTTTAAGGCGGACTTCTTTTTTATTGCCACCTTGTAGCGGTAAATAAAAGTAAGCCAACCAAAGGCTTTTATTCCAAAATCATTTCCATGGGTACCCAAATGAATTTTGGACGATAGTAGTCCGTGTTTACTTTATTTATTTTTGAAACGTCAAAACTATTTACGCAATAGGACACCAATAATTTATTGTCAGTTATGTACTGTGGGTGTGCCATGGCATTGTACGTGAATACCTCATCCTTTACGTTATCTTGTTCCGTAGTATGGTAAAGTAATCTCTCATTGCGCCAAGGGCCAGTCGGCGTATTAGATGTATAGGAATAAATATTCCCATTGCCCAATTCCCTCGCTTGTAGAATCAAAATAAAAAGATTCCCATACTTAAACACTGAAAATTGTTCTGGAATCGGTTGCCCGATACCTTTTAAAGGTCTGCTAGGAATTGGATCGGCAGTCCAGCCTTTCCCATCGAAAAATTCAAAAGAATCTAGTAAATCGGTATTACTGTTAAGTTTCCCCCTTGCTACATGGAGGGCGGTCGAGTCCTTGTAACTCCATGCGCCATAGATATAAGTATAATTCCCCATGTTAATTACCGAATGTCCATAATGTACATGATTTTGAATTGAATACGGAAAATCCTGTTGCGAAATAACCTTAAAAGTCTTAGCGTCCATGGTTATATAGTCCGTTCCAAAAAATTTAAAACCCCAAGCCCCATCACCATGTAAAAAACGAGACATGAAAACATGTAACTTCCCATTACTTTGAAAACCGTGACCAGGCCAATAATATTCATCCTTATGGCCATTAATCGGATTAAGAAAGGAGTCAGGATTGTTTATAGTCCCTTGATAAAATGCATTATGGGCCCCTTCCCTCCTATTCAAAGTAATAAAAGTATTATTGATCATGGGGCTATTGACATCCCTTTTCTTATTTCGGACAGGTGTCAAAAAAGAATCACCCATCATAAATATAGACATGTTATCATTTAAAGGAAAGGAAATTACCCCATCCGCACCAGTTACCCCAAGGCTATCAACAATTACCAAATCGTCAAAATATGGTGCCTTGGTTACTTCGCGAAGCTTATCGCGATTTTCAGTATTTAAAGGATTCACTTTTTTTCTAGTTGCGCAGGAAACCACAAAAAAAGCAAGAATAAATACAAATCCCTTTAAAATGACATTAACCCTTGATCTATCCATCTCCCCAATTGTGCTTCAAAATATTCATTTAACCTGAATGTAAGTTAAAAATTATAGCTAAACACTTTATCCCCGCAAAACACAATGCCCCCTATGGAGCATTAAAAATAATATTGTCCTAATTTCTGACATTGTCCGCAGATCTACAGCTAAATGTAACCAGCCATCACTAACCTTTACGAAATTTGATACTTGCTGAACAACTAAAAAATGCCTAAACAAATCTTATGTAAATTATTCAATACTATTTACCGATTATTGCGATTTTAGAATTTAATCTACTAATAATACAAAAAATTCTAAACATTTAGATATATTTACATATGTTTAAACATATTAACATGAACTTTTAGCAATAATCTTAAATAGAATTATTTTAACACCTATTTTTATTGAATCAATGAAAAATTTAAAGATTTACCTCGTACTTTTCACAGTACTTTTTAACGCCCAGTTAATTTTTGCCAGACCGTTTAGCATTGCCTCCAAAGCAAAAGTATCTTCCTCTTCACAGTTGGATAAAAGGCATGCTCATGACAATATTAATGACGGTATTATCTCTATTGACGGTAAAGGCAACTGGATGGCTAAAGGAAATGACGCCTGGATAATGTTAAGCTGGGACAAACCACAATTAGTGGATAAAATAGTTATTTTTAATTCCCCCTCCGAAACCAACAGAATTCTATATGGAAAGTTAGAGTTTAGTGATGGTAGCACTATAGATGTGGAATTACCAACCGACGGATCGGCAAAAGCCATTGAATTTGAAGAAAAAAACACAAGTTATGTCCGCTTTAATGCAAATAAAGGCTTAGGGAAAAATATAGGGCTTTCAGAAATTGAAGTGTATCCTTCCGCCAATCAATATAAGGAGCCCGTAGAATGGGTAGACCCATATATAGAAACCAATAGAGGCCGCTTTTTTCTATTTATTACCGGTCAACGTCCCTATGGGGTTGTAAGTGCTGCACCAATGACCATAAACTGGAATAACAGCGGAGGAGGTTACGCTCATAAATCAAAAGAAATTCTAGGTTTTCCACAGATACATGCCTGGACATTATCTGGACTAAACTTAATGCCCACTTTGGCCAGTATCGATCCCCGTAAAGGCGAGGATGAATGGAAGTCACCCTTTAAGCATGATGATGAAATTGTGCAACCGGGCTATCATCGTGTTCATTTACCCAAAAGCAATGTCTGGGTGGAACAAACCGCTACCGACCGAGTAAGTTTTTACAAATTTCGTTGGACAAAAGATACAGAAGCACAACTATTACTATCCTTAGGCGGGCTTTTAGGTAACAGTAGAATGACCAACCCCAAAATCAAAAGAACTGGTCATTCAGAATTTGAAGGCTCGGTTAGTTCGGTAGATAGGGCTTACAATGTAGGACCCAAGGACGTTAAGATCTATTTTGTGGTTCAAGTAGATAAAAAATGGACGTCTCTAGATGGTTGGGATGGTGAAAAAGTGCTGAAAAACATTTCCATGCTGGAAGGCGGAGATAGTGCCGGAACCACCATGTTATACAATGCCAAAGCCGGGGATGAAGTAAAAATGAAGATTGCCATTTCGTACACAAGTATTGAGAATGCCCGTAACAATCTTAACACGGAGTGCAGCAACTGGGATTTTGAAAGGGTAAGAAATGACAGTCAAGATATATGGAACGCATGGTTGGGCAAAATAAAAGTTGAGGGGGGAAGTGTTGCCCAACGCATCAAGTTTTATACCGACTTATGGCATGTACTATTGGGCCGCCACCGTATAAACGATGTAAATGGGGACTATCCCGACAGGACTACTGGTGTAACAAAATCCACAGGAAACTTGACAGATGGATTCACCACTGAAGCGAATTTTAAAGTAAGAAATCCAGGGAAGGATGCCGAGGGAAAAGTGAAACACAACATGTACAATTCAGATGCCTGGTGGTTAACACAATGGAATTTAAATGTCTTGTGGGGATTGGCTTGGCCCGAGATACAAGATGATATGGCCTCTTCTATGGTCGCCTATTCCAACAATGGCGGTTTACTTCCGCGAGGTCCGTCTGGTGGTGGGTACTCCTATATTATGACCGGGTCTCCAGCCACCAATTTAATCGTAAGTACTTTTATGAAAGATATCTTAACAAAGACCGATCCCGAAAACGCTTTTGAACAGATAAAGAAGAATCATCTACCCGGAGGCATGATGGGAGGAGGCGAATTTTTTGCCCATGACCTTAAGTTTTACATTGATAATGGTTGGTGGCCAAACAACGCAGGAATCAATATTGAAGCCGCTTTTCAGGATTGGGGGGCCGCCCAAATGGCCAAGAAACTTGGCAGGACCGATGATTTCGATTACTTCTGGGCAAGGTCAAAGTCTTGGAAAAACTGTTATGAACCAAATCAAAAACTATTATTTCCCAAAAATCACAAAGGAGAATTTACTACTACCGACCCCTTGGAGAACTGGGGCTATGTAGAGGCCAACGCCTGGCAAGCAACTTGGGGAGTATCACATGACATTGCGGGATTGGCTTCATTGATGGGTGGTAATACAGAGTTGCAGAATAAACTGAACGAAGCCTTTGAACAAGGAGAAAAAAGTGATTTTGTATACAGCTATGGAAAAGGTTATGTTAGTTATGCCAACCAGCCAGGTTGTTCAAATGCCCATGTATTTAGCTATGCCGATGCTCCATGGCTTACACAATATTGGGTACGACAGGTAAATGAAAAAGCATACGGTGGCATTACCCCTGATTTAGGCTGGGGGGGGACATGATGAGGATCAGGGCCAAATGGGTGGTGTGAGTGCTCTAATGTCTATTGGCCTATTTAATATCGTTGGAACGGAGTCCACGAAACCTTACTATGAAATTACGGCCCCCGTTTTTGATAAAGTGACCATTGGGCTAGACAACCAATATTATAAAGGAAAAGAATTTGTTATTAAAACCCATAACAACTCCAAAGAAAATTGCTATATCCAAAAAGCAACACTAAATGGGGAAAAGCTGGACAATTTTTGGTTTTATCACGAACAATTCGCCGCAGGGGGGGAATTGGAAATTTGGTTAGGAAATACACCAAATAAAAACTGGGGATTGCGAAACAATCCTCCGGTAGATTAATTATACAAGCTAAGCAAATATGCTGGACAATAAAATAAGGGGTTTGGTTTTTAAAAAAATTAAACCCTTATTTAGTGTACTCCACAAATCCATTCATTTTATAGACGCCCAAGTGACAAATGGGCACTTCTTTTTAAGCTCCCACTCGCGCCAAATAGTTTATGAATTTCAGTACGGTAGCGGCTGTACAATTAATGTAGGTTCGGGCTAATGATTTCTACGGAAAAAATAAATTAAAATATCAACCAAATGGGTCTGCCCTTTATAGATGAAAATAAGGTTCAAAGCAAAAAGACAATAAAATATACGACCGAGAAATTCTTCGAATTCAACTTTGGTTAATATACTTTCAAAATCTGAAAATGACACTTAAAATTAAAGCGTAATAATCACTTAAATTCGTACTGTTTCTGTTTCAATATGCCGCCGGTTCTTCTGTCTTATTTCGATATGGCCCAGTGCTTTCTAAATAGAAAAATTATTGATACTAAACGTCTTAAGGACAACATACAAAAGTTGAAGACCCGAACGACTATTTGATTCCCCACTTTAGCATGGAGACAGCCAAAAAACTAGAAATTTAACCCTAAAAAGTGGACATTGGATTAAGCACCCGTAAAATATTTGTGAAACAAAACATAAATTAAGAAAGCAACTATTATAGATTACATTGTCTATATGTCATTATAAACTCATATTAATGAAAATAAAATTTAATTCCAAAAGCACCATAAGTTGGTTACCATACTTCGCAATCCCGTTTATTATTCTTTTGGCCGTTAAATACAGTACCAAGAGCTATAAAAACGAGTATGTGGCAATAAATCAATCAGGGTCCAATGTGGATAGCGAAGAGATAATCACACCGGCCAAACTACCTGATAGCGTAGATTTTATTTTTCACATAAAACCCATACTCTCAGATAGATGCTTTTTATGTCATGGGCCAGATGAAGGTACAAGAGAAGGTGGTTTGCGTTTGGACACACAAGAAGGAGCTTTTGCTGCCATAGGTAAAAATTTGGATAAACATGCTATAGTTCCGGGAAATCCGGAAAATAGTCAACTGATATCACGCATCAACGAGACTGATTCAGAAAAAATAATGCCCCCTACCTCGTCCAATCTTACACTTACAGAATATGAGAAAAAGTTACTGAACAAATGGATAGAGCAAGGGGCTCAATGGAAAGAACATTGGGCGTTTGAACCGCCTAAACCAATAAGCCTTCCAAAAATACATAATCCCGATTGGGCTACAAATGAGATTGACTATTTTATATCAAAGCGCTTGGAATTGGAGGGATTGGAACCATCGCACGAAGCCAAAAAGGAAAAATTAATTAGGAAGCTATATTTTGACCTGACTGGTCTTCCCCCATCAATTGAAGACTTAGATGCTTTTTTATCGGACACCAGCTCCAACGCCTATGAAAAGGTAGTGGATAGGTTATTGGAATCTACTGCATACGGTGAAAGGATGGCGGCCAACTGGTTAGACTTGTCAAGGTATGGAGACACCCATGGCTACCAAGAAGATTATGAGCGGACTATGTGGCCTTGGAGAGACTGGGTAATTAGTGCCTTTAATAGAAATATACCCTACGACGAATTTGTAACCTGGCAAATTGCAGGAGATTTATTGCCAAATTCAACCTTAGAGCAAATTGTAGCCACAGGATTTAACAGAAATCATAAGATTACCCAAGAAGGTGGAGTCATAGACGAAGAGTATCGCGTAGAATACGTAATGGATAGAACGAGTACAACCGCCAAAGCCTTTTTGGGCTTAACCATGGAGTGCGCTCGTTGTCATGATCATAAATACGATCCCATTTCCCAAAAAGAGTTTTTTGGTTTCTACAGTTTTTTCAATAAGGTAAATGAAAAAGGAGTTATTGAATTTAAAGAAATTCCTGAGCCTAAAATCGAAATTACCCAAAAGGAAATTGATCAAACACTAGCCTTTATAAATATGCCGGATTCTATTTCAAAACTAGGATTAATGGTAATGAGAGATGACGCAGCAGACCGTAAAACTTATCTATTAAATAGAGGCGTTTATGACGCTCCCAATAAAGAAGAAGAAATTATACCGCACACTCCAAAAAGTGTTTTGCCTTTCACGGATCAATACCCCAAGAACAGATTGGGCTTGGCACAATGGCTTTTCAAAGAAGATAATCCATTAACGGCCAGGGTAGCAGTAAATAGGATGTGGCAACAGATTTTTGGTGTGGGCATAGTATCTACATCCGATGATTTTGGAAATCAAGGAGCATTGCCCTCACATCCAGAGCTTCTAGATTGGTTGGCAATCACCTTTAGAGAAGAGGGTTGGGATATGAAAAAATTGTATAAGCGAATGGTCTTGTCGAGTACATACCGCCAAACATCTAAAGTAAGTTCTGAGTTATTAAGAAGAGACCCTTATAATAAATTATTAGCACGCAGCTCTCGTAGTAAACTTACCTCGGAAATGATTAGGGATAACATGCTTGCGGTAAGCGACTTATTGGTCAAAAAAATAGGGGGACCAAGTGTGAAGCCATACCAACCAGAGGGTTTGTGGGAAGAAACATCCTCTGGGGTAGAAGGTTTACTTCTTAAATATATTCCGGACACAGGAGAAAATGGATTTAGAAGAAGTCTATATACATTTTGGAAACGAACGGTACCTCCTCCTGCTATGTTAATATTTGATTCGCCCACAAGGGACTTATGCGAGGTAAAACGCCAAAAAACAAGTACACCTTTACAGGCTTTGGTCATGATGAACGACCCCCAGTTAATGGAAGCATCTAAAAACCTTGCCAACAAAGTACTGAACAATACTTCTATGAACGAAGCTGACAGAATAAAATATATCTTCAGAAAAATAACCTCTCGTTTTCCCGAAGAACAGGAGATCAATCGACTCCAAAACTATTTACACGAAACAAGGAATAACAGTACAGATGATAATCAGGATCATGACATTGCCAAAAAGGCAGAAGCACAGAACACTACTTCTAAAGATTTGAGGGCATATACCAATTTGATCAGCCTAATTTTCAATCTTGATGAATCAATAATTAAAGGGTAACATTATGGATGAAATCACTAAACATTTTCTGAATAACAATAGGCGTCAATTTATAAAAAAAATGGGCGTGGGACTCGGAGGGCTCGCTGTAGCCTCCATGATTGACCCTCTATCTTTAGCTGGAGGTCATAAAAGTGTAGCTCAGAACATCTTACCTGCAAAAGCACTTCATTTTGCACCAAAGGCCAAACGTGTTATATATCTATTTCAAAGTGGCGGTCCCTCACAACTTGAGCTTTTTGATTATAAACCCCTCCTGAGCAAAATGAGGGGAGAAGATTTGCCAGATTCTGTTAGACAAGGTCAACGACTAACTGGAATGACCGCTGGCCAAGACAGATTTCCATTAGTAGGCAGTCAATTTAAGTTTGATCAATATGGACAATCAAGAGCTTGGGTGAGTGAACTTATGCCCCATACCGCTAAAATTGTAGATGACCTGTGCTTTGTAAAATCGGTACACACAGAAGCCATTAATCACGACCCGGCAATAACATTTTTCCAAACCGGTTCCCAGCAAACCGGGAGACCAAGCATGGGCTCGTGGTTTAGTTATGGGCTAGGTAGTTTAAATGACAATCTACCAACGTTTTCGGTACTTTTATCAAGAGGTACTGGGCGTCCGGTAGCACAACCTTTGTACTCCAGACTTTGGGGAAATGGATTTTTAAGTTCACTTCATCAAGGCGTACAATTTAGATCGGGTAAAGACCCTGTTTTATACCTTAAAAACCCAGAAGGAATCAGCAAAACGGATAGACGCTTAATGTTAGATCATATTAGCGAACTAAATATGAAACAAGAAGCTGAATTTGGCGATCCAGAGATAGGCAGTAGGGTTGCACAATATGAAATGGCTTACCGTATGCAAACTTCAGTACCAGAAACAATGAATGTTGAAGACGAACCAGACTACATTTTTGATATGTACGGAGAAGATTCCAGACGCCCAGGTACTTATGCCGCTAATTGTTTATTGGCCAGAAGACTTGCCGAAAGAGATGTTAGGTTTATTCAGCTCTATCACATGGGTTGGGATCAGCACGGTGACCTGCCCGGAGACATCACCAACCAATCAAAAGACGTGGATCAAGCTACTGCGGCCCTAATACAAGACCTAAAACAAAGAGGGTTGCTAGATGATACCCTAGTAATCTGGGGAGGAGAATTTGGAAGAACCAATTATTGCCAAGGCACAATGACCCAAACAAATTATGGACGGGATCATCACCCAAAATGTTTTACCATGTTTATGGCAGGGGGAGGTGTAAAACCAGGGTTTACTTATGGAGAAACCGACGATTTTGGATACAACGTTACCAGAGATCCGGTTCATGTTCATGACATTCAAGCAACTATAATGCATCAAATGGGAATAGACCACACAAAATTAACGTACAAACATCAAGGACGTAGATTCCGGTTAACTGATGTTAGCGGACATGTTGTGCAAGATATCCTTACTTAACGGAGCTTGTATTTACAAAAGAAAAAGTCTTCATAAAACCACTATGGCCATACAATTTAGAGGGGGGGGGGGCATATACAAAAACCTATTTTGCTTGGCACTTTAAAGTTGTTAGGCCAGTACATAACACCAATACAATAAGGGAATTGGAATTAATTTCGAATTAAATTGAAAAAATTTCGCTTTTTACATCAAAGTTTCCAACATATCGTTATCTCGAACTGCGGTGAATATCGATGTATTTTTAAGTATATATATTTTTACTCTCCCTGCTAAATTTCAAAATACAAAATGTAGCAACACTCAACCTGGTAGTTTAATATAATTCACAATCCAAACTTTAATTTGATCAACCAAAAAAACTAAACCCTATTTAAAAATTTGCATTCAATGAACAAAAGGAATATAAAATATTATACCCTTCCAGCTGCAATAATAATATTGTTAATCATATTGTTGACCAATGAGGATCTTGCCAATAAGATAATTCCTTCTTTAGGTCGATTACATCCTTTGGTTTTACACTTGCCTATTGGAGCCCTAATCCTAACCTTTTTTCTATATGTGTTAAGCCGTCTAAAAGGTGAATATCCTAAAAACATCATTACTATTGCCCTAGGTTTTTCTTCTTTCTTTTCTATCCTTGCCTGTATTTTTGGATATATTTTATCATTGGAAGGTGGGTATACCGAACAAACCTTGGATATTCATTTATGGGTCGGTATTCTTACAGCAGTCCTAATTACCCTGTTGTTTGCTGTAAGCACCTCCAAAAGCAAACGCCCTAGCGTACTTTTTTTACCCTTGTTTATAGTAACTATTTGTGCTATTAGCGTGGCTGGACATTATGGTAGTGTGCTAACACATGGTTCCGATTTTTTGACCGAATTCATGGAGTCCCCGGAAATAGAAAAGCCTATAACCAATATAGATAGCCTAAAACTATATGATAATGTTGTGCATAAAATTTTTGATAACAAGTGTATTGAATGTCACAATACAACAAAGAAAAAAGGTGGTCTCTCATTAGTTTCAAAACACAATTTACTATTGGGAGGAGATTCTGGTATGGCTATCGAAAAACACAATGCGCACGAAAGCTTGTTATTTGAATTATGTACGCTCCCCATAACAGATGATAATCATATGCCTCCAGAAGGAAAACCACAACTTACAAAGAAAGAGCTATGGCTTATTAAATACTGGATCAATACATCGGATGACAGAGATGATAAAGTTGCTTCACTTCCAAAAAATGATACCCTTAACAACTATTTAAAAGACTATTTAATCATTGACGAAATATTGATAAAAGAAGCCTCTGAAGAAGCTATAACTGCCGTTATTGCCAAAGGATTTACAATTCGAAAACTTACCCCAAAAAACGGTGGGCTATGGATAACATATAAGAATAAAAAACTCCCTGATGATGGAATAAATAGTTTAATACAACTCAAGGACCAAATTGTTGAACTTGATTTGGGAAACACAGATCTATCGGATGACATGACAAATGCTTTGAAAAATATGCAAAATTTGGTTACTTTAAAACTTAACAAAACAAATATTACTGACCTAACTTTAAATAATTTGACTGGACTTAAACAATTAAAGACTATTGTTATACACCATACCAGCATCAGCAACGAAGGAATCAAAAACTTATTGACCAATATTTCTCCTGATCAAATTTATGCTTGGAAAACAAATATTGACCATACCGATTTACAACTATTGAAAAATGAATATGCCACCCATATAAATTTAGGCACGTCAAAAACAAAGTAATATTATCAATAGATATTTAGCTTCCCTTGGAAAGTGGTGATAGAAACGATTAAAGCTCGCTAAACCAAGAACTACTCGGTAAACTTGCAAAAACATTTTACCGAAGTTCAGCGGAAAGAGTCCTAGTGTCCAAAGTTGACCTAAATTCACCTTCCCCTATATAATTATCATCGACCAAAAGACCATAAAACTTGACAAAACTTTTTGTTATTCTAAATATTTCAATCCAATATAGCCCGATAAATATCTGCCCCAATGAATTTGGCACGCTCACCTAAATGACGCTGAATTCTAATATTTTCATTCCACTTGACCATTCTTTCACTTCTAGCAAATGATCCAACTTTTAGTTGACCCGCATTGGTGGCTACTGCCAAATGGGATATAAATGCATCTTCCGTTTCACCAGACCTAGCAGAAACAACTGGCAACCAACCAACCTTCTGTGTCAGACGTATGGCCTCAATTGTTTCAGTAACGGATCCAATTTGATTCAGTTTAATTAATACTGAATTTGCCAGGTCATGTTTAATGCCGTATTCAATTCGGGTTATATTGGTAGTAAACAGGTCGTCCCCTATTATCTGAACCTTGGTGCCCATCTCCGTTTTAAAACGTTTCCAATTAGCTATATCGGTATCTGCAAAGGGATCCTCTATAGAGATTATTGGATATTTTTCACACCACGATTTCATAAGGTCGTAAAATTCGTCAGGGGTGTATATCTTTTTATCTAAAGGTAAACTATAGTGGGTACCATCATATAAATCGCTTGCAGCGATGTCCAATGAAATAGCCACATCCTCTCCGGGTACATAACCTGCTATTTGGATGGCTTCCAAAAATACTTCAAAGGGTTCTTCATTTGTCCTATAGTCTGGCCACCATCCCCCTTCGTCAGCAATACCTAATCTTTTCCCTCTAGCCTTCATTACTTCACCGGCGGCATGATATACATTATGGGTTATTTCAAGTGACTCTTCATAACTTTTTGCCCCGATTGCGATTACCAGAAAATCCTGAATATCATTAGCCCAGTCGGCATGCGCTCCTCCTCCTAGAATTTGGATCTCATTGAGAGGAATTAAATTTCCTTTTCCATCACCTAAATATTCATATAAAGGAACTCCTTTTGCATTTGCCCCAGCATTTGCTACTGCCATAGATACCCCAAGAATAGCATTGGCACCCAAACGCGATTTGTTTTCGGTACCGTCCAGTGTTATCATTTTCTGGTCAATACCACTTTGATCAAACACCGAGTCCCCAATTAAAACAGAAGCGATTTCTGTCTTCACGTGAGATATAGCCTGAAATACAGATTTCCCCCTGAATTTATTCTTATCATGGTCCCTAAGTTCAAGTGCTTCAAATTGACCGGTAGAGGCTCCTGAGGGAACCAATCCATAACCCTTTATACCATTTTCCAAAGTGACTTCAACCTCTAGAGTGGGATATCCCCTTGAATCATATATTTGGTAGGCATCAATTTGCTTTATATTCATAATTTTTTTTGTTTTTAATTAAATCCTTTTATTGCTTCCAGCCATCTGGCAACCAAAGTTTCAAAGTGACGTGTACCATTACTCAATTCTTGGTACACAAACTTTCTCAATTTTTGTTGTTTTTCCACATTTAGATATTCTACTGGAGACTTACCATCAACCCGTGCCATCATAAGTAGTAATAGCAAGTGAACCATTAAATGTTCAAATTCTCGATCATAAATATTACCGGAATGTAGTTGGTAGGCTTTCAATGCGGTTTTTGAAAGCTCCACGAATTCTTCCCCTTTATCCGGTGCATACAAAGCTTTCAGAATAAAATGGTTCAAAAAGAAAGCTACATCAAAAATTGGGTCTCCATACCAAGCCACTTCACAATCAAGTAAAACGACTCGTTCAGGGCTTACCAATATATTCTTGGGGCTAAAATCACCGTGTACAAGACATTTTTTCACAGCTGCCAAACGCTTGGCTTCATCATAAAAGTAATCTTTCAATTCCGGATGAAGTTCGGCTGTTTTAATTAAATAGGGCTCTATACGCAACTCACTAAAATTGTTCAAGGTATCAAAATCCCGTTCCACAATAGGGTCTCCAGCAGATTTACTATGGATTGAGCCCATAATACCACCGGCTATTTTGGCATACTCCAAATCGATCTGTTTTTTTAACAGCCGATCTTTCCAGTTTTCCAAACCGTTTTCAAGCATTTCCATGCAAAAAAAACAGTGATCATGATTAGTATATAAAATATTAGGGACCGCTTCTGGCAAAAAATCAGCTACATATTTTATATATTTTTGCTCAATACGGTTACGATTTACATCAGCGAACCATTCATCTTTAACTTTTAATTTTGCTAACGCTCGTTTGAGTACGAATTTCTTGTCCCCATTATCAATTAGCAATATTTCACAAGAAACTCCTCCACTCAAACTCTTTACTTTAACCGACGAAGAATTAAGAAATTTTTCCTCGATTAAAAAATCAATAAGTTCATTTTGGTTCATATATTTTTCAATAGGACGAAGTTTATATCTCTATGCTCGTTTTTACAGAAAGGAATTATTATACAAACAACTGTTTTTGACGACCTAAATGTTCTATGGTTAGCTCCACTTCATCACCTGGACGAAGATAAACTGCCGGTGTTTTTCCAAAACCTACACCTGGGGGCGTACCAGTGGTTATTATATCTCCAGCCTCCAATTGCATAAACTGTGAAATATAGTGTATTAAAAATGAAGGTTTGAATATCATCGTCTTGGTGTTTCCATTTTGCATTTCTTCACCATTTACCGTCAAGTTCATATTGAGGTTCAAAACATCTGGAATAGCGTCCGGCGTCACCAAATAAGGCCCAACGGGACTAAAACCAGGACAGGATTTACCTTTGACCCACTGCCCTCCTCTTTCGACCTGAAATTCCCTTTCGGACACATCGTGCATAATACAATACCCCCCAATAGCTTGCAAAGCCTCTTCTTCATTATTGGAATACACTAAGTCTTTTTTCAACACTATCGCCAATTCCACTTCCCAATCGGTTTTTTGACTAAGTTTAGGAATGGATACGTTATCATATGGACCACAAAGCGTGTTCGTAGCCTTCATAAATAGGACTGGCTCTGTTGGTATCTCCATTCCAGCTTCTATAGCGTGGTCCGTATAGTTCAGCCCAACACAGAGAATCATATTAGGCCTGGAAACACAAGCCCCCCAACGTATATTACTAGGAACTTCGGGAAATACAGTATTTCCATCGTCTAACAATTTCTGTAATTCCTGTAATCCATTATTGCTAAAAAAGTCTTTGTTCCAGTCATCAAAATGTGCAGAACAATCCTTTCTTACCCCGTCGATCCAAACCCCGGGCTTTTCATTATTTTTTTCTCCAAATCTTACTAAGCGCATCCAATTATTATTTAAAAATTAAGTATTAAGAGTTACGAAACCTCCATCGATCGGGTAATTACTTCCTGTAATGAATGAGGCTTCATCACTGCATAGGTAAAGTACCAAAGTTGCAATCTCGGATGGGCTGCCCATTCGCCCTATCGGCTGTGTCTTTGATAATTTTTCGAACATTTCGGCCTCCTCTCCAGGGTAGTGTTTTTTTAAATACCCATCCACAAAGGGCGTGTGCACCCTACCAGGCGCGATGCAATTGCATCGAATATTATCTTTAACAAAATCTCTAGCTATAGAGTATGTCATTGTTGTAACCGCACCTTTGCTCATAGAATAAAGGAAGCGGTCCGGTAATCCAATGACAGAAGCAGCTGAAGCCATGTTGATAATGACACCTCCACCAGTATTTTTCATTAAAGGAATACATGCATGTACACAATTATAAACACCATTAATATTCACTCCAACAATTCTATTAAAATCCTCCTCAGAAGTGTTTTCCGCCGTTCCTATGTGCGCTATGCCTGCATTGTTAATCAATATATCTAATTTGCCTTCCTTCTCATAAACACCTTGGATTAAACCTTTAACCTGTTTTTGGTCAGATACATCGCATTTCAAAAAATGTGCCTGATAGCCATTTTCTCTTATTGTTGAGGCTGTTTTTTTTCCGGTATCATCATTTACATCCAAAATATAAACAACAGCTCCCTTTTTGGACAATTTTTCGGAAATAGCCTTTCCTATTCCATCCCCGCCACCTGTTACTACGGCAATTCTTTGTTTTAAACTAAACATTATATTTGCTATTTAAAGTTTTCAATCTAAAAAATTCTATGTAAATCTGATACTTAGATTTTCATATTAAAATTGTACACATACTGGTGTTCCGCATTCCAAAACAGATTTAATGTTCTTGGTCGGCAATCCTGTCAAGGGATTCAGTTCAAATGAAACCAAATTATCCGATTCCTGATTTGCGCATACCAACCATTTTCCACTTGGATCAAAATTGAAATCCCTAGGCTCCTTCCCATTTGTATCGAAACGGTCTTCTATAGACAATGAACCACTATACTTATTTATGGAAAAAACAGTAATACTATTATGTGTTCTGTTGGATATATAAAGCGTATTATTGGAGGGATGCATCCGGATAGCCGAAGCGGATGGAACCCCCAAAAAATCTTCAGGAAGGGTAGGTTGGTCATCTATCAGCTTCAACATACCTGTTTCTTGGTTTTGCTCATACGTAAGGACATGGGCATTCAACTCACAAATAACATATATTTTGGAGCCATATTTTCCGAATACCAAATGTCTGGGACCATAACCTATAGGAGCTCCAATCCCCTTTACATCCGTAAATACACCTGTGAGGTTTTTAGTATCGTGTAACCATATTTTATCACTTCCCAAATCACAGACATAAAGCCATTTTCCATTCGGGGAAATTTCAGCGCAATGGGCATGGGACTTTTCCTGCCTTTCTTTATTAGGTCCATACCCGTGATATTGATAAACATATTCAGCTGGAGATAGTATCCCTTCTTTTATATCATGGACAGACATCATGGAGTCTAAATAAGAGGCAACGAAAACCTGATCCGTTACTTCGCCAACACTTAAATGACATGTAGCCGCACCATGGGCACTCTGCAACGACAAGGACTGCAAAGATCCATTCTTTTGAATAGCAAAGGACAGAACATTCCCTGGATCGTAATATTCATCTGAAGCCACAAGCAATATTCCATCACCATATTTGCCCAAATAAGTAGCATTAACTATATCCTTAAAACCTCTTATTTTAGATAATACCCCAGTATTACTATTTAGAGAACACAAACTTAACCCCTCTGTGCTTCTTGCCGGGAAGTAACCTCCCGGTTTTGAATATGACCCTACATAGAATAATTGCTCCATACTCCGTCTATTTTTATTAAATCCACTAAATTATTTATCATGTACTATTTTCAGGATGACTTTCAAAATTGTGCGTGAATACTTCTAATTCTAGTGCTTGATAAATTATACACCCATATTTTGGATAGGAAATCAACCCGGGTTCTAAACAAAATGAAGGTTCAGGTATTATTTACCTGAACCAACCAATGCCTTTAAATACCCCATAGCAAAAGCCATACCTACATCCCATGGAGCTTTACTGGTTACCTGGGGGGCATGGTCAGGAATAAGCACGCCCTCAAAATTATTCTCTCTGAGAATTCCAATTATCCTCTCCATATCTATATCACCATCATCAATAAAGGACTCTTTATAATCAGGTACTTTTCCTTTTATATTTCTAATGTGTATATACCCTATTTTATTGTTTTTAGCAAAATACTCCAACGCCTCGTAAACGTCCGAATCAACCATTTCAGCTATAGTTCCCAAACATAGTTCCATTACATGGTTTGGACTATTGTTAAACTCCATAACTTCTTTGTAATGATCGGGATGAAACCCCAATCTTGGCTGTTTACGCACTTCTTTGAGTGGCGGATCATCTGGATGCACCGCCAATTTTACCCCTACTTCTTCTGCTACCGGTATCATTTCAGAGACAAAATTCCGATACCGCTTTATAAGTTCCTCATGACTAATAGTGTCTATATTTCCTGCAGGAGCACTTGTATCATACACCATATTCCATACCATTCCATTGGGAATAGGAGTTTGCAAGGCCTCTGAATATCCTTCCAGTCCTACAGATAAAGCGTTTCCCCTGGCATAGGGACCTATGGTCCTACCGGCAACACCTGCCAATGAGAAGTTATATCCCATAATTGGTATCCCGGCCTTGCCCATATTACGGATCAACTGTTTTAAATTTGCAATTTGTTCATCCCGTTTAGGACCGTCCAACAAAACATCATGCCAAAAGCCGGGGCTAAAATTCTCCAATGCCTCTAGCTTTAGCCCGTGAAAAGCCATATCTTCTTTTAAGGATTTTAATTCTTCATAAGACCAAATTTGGCTTTCCTTTGCTATACCCCAACCTTTATTGACATTTCCCAGTGGCTGATCTTCCGCCCCCGTATCACTTTGATGGAAATAGTCTGTCAAATGCGCAACTATATGGGTTGCCCCCAATTGTTTTGCCATTTTATAATAATCATCATTCAGCATATGACTATATAATCCGAATCCTATTTTCATTTTGCACGTTATTTTAATTTTAACTACTTATTTATATAAATCCATGAAGAACCAACAGCTCTAAAAAACTAACGAAGACATTTTAATCCAGTAAATACGGCGATTAAATAGTGGCCCTTACACCTGTCATAATCAAAAAATATCAACCCCTGTCGTTAATAGTTGCAAGTTACTACTTCGACCAGATTCCATTTTCCTTGTTTTTATCCTTTTTTGAATGTATATTAACATAGTTATTATTCTTTTTTGTTAACAAATTAACCGAAATTACAGGCAAAATAAAGTCCGTAAAATGAAAGCCTCCTTCTACAAAATAATATTTGATAAAGAAACACCGTTTAGGTGTACTTATATCGACAAACCCGTATTTGACCATCCTTGGCATTTTCATCCAGAATACGAACTAACCTTAATTCTTGAAAGCGAAGGAATTCGCTACATTGGAGACCACACCTCTAGTTTTAAAGCAGGAGATCTGGTCTTACTAGGGTCTAATTTGCCTCATATATGGATGAACAACGACAACAAAAAGACAAATTTAGATGATAACGCAAATAGAAGTCGCAGGATTACACTACAGTTCCCTTTGGATTTTATGAACGGTATCTTTAAGGATGCAGAAGAACTAGAACCCTTAGCCCAACTTTTTAAATTGGCAGAAAGGGGAATAGCCTTTCCCCAAAAGACCAGTAGTAAAATTGCCCCATTATTGCTAGACATCAACAAAAGAAAAGGTTTGCGAAAATGGGTAGCCGTATTTAACCTATTATTTGAGCTTACAGAAACCAAGGAATACATCATTTTGGCCAGTCAAGGCTACACCCCCCAACTAAGTACAAAAGATTCAGATATGATGAATCAAATATTCGATTATATCAGAAAAAACATTGAAAATAAAATTTCCCTTCAAGAGATGGCAGACTTGGCCTGTTTAACCAAGCCATCCTTCTGTCGCCTTTTCAAACAGAAAACAGGAAAATCTTTTTTTGTGTTTTTAAATGAGTATAGAATTAACAACGCAAAAAGAATGTTATTGAAAAACAAGCATTACTCTATAGGTTACATTGCCCAAAAATCAGGATTTTCGACCCCCCAACATTTTAATTCCAAATTCAAAGAACTCAATAACGGATTAACACCGTCTCTATACTTAAAAGAAAAAGGAATTTGATAACTACCGACTTCCACTTTTTCATTATAAATTGATTTTCTAAAAAATCCAATGTACCGGCTCCTAAAATAGGATTGAAATATTTCCTTTTTCCGAATGTTTGTTAATATACATTCATAACTAGAAAATGTCATTTCATAATCAAGACCGGATAAATTTTACATTTGAACCTAGTTTGCCCTCAGTTTGCATCAATCTGTTCTTACTACTTGATTCAAATTGAATAGTATGAAATTTTTGATCTTAAATATGGAAAAATTCAGAAGTAGTCTATTATTATTGTTGTTTATGTTTAAATCAAACGCACAAATTGCAGCGGTTGAAGTTGACAATGGTTCTGAGAGTAATCAGGTAACCGATATTGTAATAGTATTTAAAATGCATGTGGATATCGGGTATACTGACTGGGCCGAAGGCGTATTGCAGAAATACACCGGAAGTATGCTTGATGAAACTTTACATTCTTTAGAGGTTACATCACATTTACCCAAAGAAGAACAGTTTGTTTGGACCATACCGGGATGGCCCTTAAAGTACATGCTTGATAACTGTTCGGCAGATAAAAAAGCGCAACTAGAAGATGCAGTAGCAAGTGGAAGAATTGTTCCTCACGCGCTTCCCGTCACCTCCGAAACTGAGGCTAGCGATTTGGAAAATCTGGCACGGCGTCTGGGTACAACTTCTCAAATTAACGCAAGGTTTGGTCTGCCCGAAGCGCGAGATGCTAAACTTACCGATGTGCCAAGTCATTCTTATGTTTTGCCCACTTTGTTGAAAAACGCCGGAGTAGATTTTATCCATTTTGGCTGCAACTCTGGTTCAACATCACCCGACGTACCCAGACTTTTCTGGTGGCAAGGTCCCGATGGATCAAAATTATTGACTTTTTATTGGGCAGAGTATTATGGTTCAGGCATAATGCCCCCAAATGACTGGCCGTACAAAACATGGCTCGCTATGATTCATACCCACGAAAATACAGGTGCCCCATCGCCCGAATATGTTGCTGAATTGTTAAAAGAGGCGAAAGAAAAAATGCCCAATGCAAACATAAAAATAGGGCGTCTTTCCGATTTTCATGATTTGCTGATGAAGGAAAATCCTGATTTGCCTGTGGTGAAAGGCGACATGCCCGATTCCTGGATTCACGGTTTTATGTCGAATCCCAGGGAAACCAAAATGGCGAAAAAATTACACAGAAAAGCTTATGATACCGAAATATTAAGCAGGCAAATGAATGTTTGGGGTATGAGTTCCGACTCTATTGAAGGCCATATAAAAAATGTAACCGAAAATATAATGTTGTACGATGAACACACCTTTGGTGCGGCAATGTCGCACGGCAATCAACTGGGCTGGAAGTATGGAGATGAGTTTAAATTGAATAAGTCCTTAGGGCATTACGACTATATTGAAGAAACTTGGATTGAAAAAAGAAACCGGATACACAAAGCAGAGAAAATCGTTGCTCCGTTATTGCGTAAGCAGCTTAAACAACTTGCCGCTTCAGTTAATGTTGAAGGGAAAAGAATAGTGGTATATAATCCTTTGCCATGGGAACGTGGCGGCAGAGTTCGGTTTTTTGGTGGTGTATATGGTAAAAACTTTAATATTTATGCTCTTAAAGACGCATTGACTGAGCAGATTATTCCTGTTTATGAGGACGGCAGCCTTTTCTCCTTTGATGTGGATGCTGTTCCGGCAGGAGGGTATAAATCTTTCATTCCAATAACGAAACCCATCGAAGTAGAAAAATCTGTTTTTATCGATGAAAAAAACAATACACTTGAAAACAATTTTTTTAAACTCAAAATAGACAAAAAGAAAGGCACTCTGGTATCCTTATACGACAAAAAAAACAAGCTTGAATTAGTAGCTGTTCACAGCGAATATGGGTTTGGAGGATATTTTATGGAACAGCCGGGTTTCGATAGAATCTCACATTATAACAAGGCCTATGTAAAACCAGGTAATGAGGGTTGGGCCAATCCGGAAATGACCCGTCCTCCCTATGCTAAAAAGGGCGATGATGTATACTTTGGCACCTGCGAAAAGCTTACATTTCAGAATATAGGAAATGCAGTTCGAGCAACCGTTTGGGGGAAATTAAATGATAGCGATGAACAAAAGTATTTGGTGAGTTACACCCTCTACGAAAAACAACCATATGTTGAGGTAAACTGGGGTGTTGATGGCAAAAAGCCAAACTCAACGCCAGAAGCGGGATGGCTGTCCTTTCCTTTTAATGTAGAAAATCCAAATTATGGCGCGCTGCGCACAGGAGGAATCGTTGACCCAAATACCGATTTTGTTAAGAATACCAATTTCGATTATTTCTTCCTGAACACCTCTATGGCACTTTATGGTAAGAAAGGAAATGGTGTTGCTCTTAATTGCCCTGAGTCGCCGGCTGTTAGTATTGACGAACCTGGTTTGTGGAGGTTTACAGGAGAAAAGAAGTTTAGAAGCGGAAATGTTTTTGTAAACCTATACAACAACCAGTGGGGAACAAATTTTACCGAATGGATCGAAGGTTCATTCTCATCAAAAATGTATATCTGGGGCTATGATAAATATAATTCAGCCACTACCCTGATTACGCCAACAGAAGATACCAGAACCCCATTAATGGGAGTGTTTTTTGAGGGACAGGCTGGCGAACACCCTTTGAGTCAAGAAGGTATTAGCATAAACCGAAGTGGAGTACTGCTAACAGCCTTTTTTAACAACGAAGAAGGCACGGTACTTCGCTTATGGGAACAGGCAGGTGAAAATGGCAAGTGCACCGTAAAACTGCCAACGAACAGCGGATTTAAACGTGCTTATCCATCCGATTTAAGAAATAATACCTTGGATGGTTTAGGAATTGAAATTGTTAACGATTCATTTAGCATATACCTTAAAAAGAATCAGCCCGTAACTTTTATTTTAAAATGATGAGAACAATGTATATTTCTAAAGTGAGGTTTAAAATAATGATTCTTTTTCCTTGTGCGTTTCTGCTTTTGAGCCATTAACGGCCCAACAACCAACAATTTCAGCTATAAGCCCAACCCCTTTCTTCCCTAAGCAAGAAACTGATAAGGCTCTTAAGCAAATTACAAAAATGAAGGTTGAGAAACTTGGCACAAATATCCATCATTATAAATTACCAAAATCAGAATTAACTGACCAAAATGGTATTGTAAGAATTTCTGAGTTGAACTTGATGGGACCGGTTAAGGATAAGTTGTAAACAAGAATTTATCATCAGAGAAAAATAAAAATGACACTATTAAAAGGAATAGCATGGGATCACCCGCGAGGATATGAACCCCTAATTGCGGCGTCAAACGAATTCACCAAAAAGAATTCTATGGTTTCGATTACTTGGGATGTACGTTCGCTAAAAGAATTTGGCGATATGCCCATTGAGAATTTAATTGAATCCTATGACTTGATTACAATAGACCATCCCTATATGGGGCAAGCTGACAACAAAGGACTTTTAGTTAATCTCGAAGAATATATTTCCAAGGATAGATTAAGAGTTTTGCAAGAACAATCTTTAGGAGACTGTTTCAATTCTTATCAATACAATGGACATCTATATGCCTTACCCATAGATGCTGCAGCCCAAGTGGCGGCTTACCGTAAGGATATCATATGGGAATTGGGTTTGAACTTACCATCGACTTACAAAGACCTTAAAACTTTTTATGGTAAAGTTCCCAATGGTTTCTCGGTGGCATGGGCCTTGTGCCCAACCGATTTATGGTGCTCCTTTTTAACACTTTGTGCCCAAAACAGGGGTGCTGGTTTTATTGAGAACAGGGTTTTCAATAAGGAAGTGGGAAGCATGGTGTTAGATGAGATAAAGCATCATCTTGATTTTCTTCATCCGGAATCCATACACTGGAATCCCATCCAAGTTCTGGATATAATGGGAAACGGGGAGAACATACTCTATTGTCCATATTTGTTTGGTTATTCCAACTATTCCCGCGAAGGGTATACGAAAAACATAGTACATTTTACCGATAGTCCAGTTGGTGAACAAAAAAATATTTCAACATTACTTGGTGGTGTCGGGTTGGCGGTATCTTCGAAATCCAATTATCCGGATATAGCGACCAATTTTGTGGAATTTGTTGCAGGATCTGAAATACAAGTAGGAGTATTTACATTAAATGGCGGACAACCCGGAAATTTGATTGCTTGGCAGAATGAGAATAACAATGTTTTGTGCAATAATTTCTTCAAGGACACCCTTTCAACTATAGAAAAAGCATACGTTAGACCAAAACATCATGGATGGAACGAATTTCAGGATCAAGGATGCTTTTTATTGCATGAGGGCATCCTAAAAAATAGGCCTTCGCATAAAATTATGAATGATTTGAACGAACTATACAAATCAATCTATTGCCTGTAGGCCGAAGTAGAAGTCCATTGGAAAATATATGCTTTTAACCGATTTAACAGCTCGCATATAAATTTTAGAACAACGAATAGAGAAATAAATATTAAAGACTCTCAATGATATGAAAAAATGTAAATTGTCAATATTAGCTTTAATTGCTTTGATTTGTGCAAATCAACAGGTATCAGCACAGACTATACCAACTCCTGCAGAGCCAGAATACTACGCCATGAACAGCCAGCAAATGACCTTTGATGACTACCAGACCTTGCTCATCAACTATCGTGGTTTTATAAGTCCAAGACAGTATAGCGTCACCCAGTTCACGAATGTGAACTTCTTGCCCATACAGTCCGAGTTCTACCATTTTAACCTAAACTTTCACGACAAGGCTACCGGACGATTAATCGAGGATGATGTTCCTGTTAAGTGGAAATCATGGATAGATGACCGCGGAAGTTATGATCCACTTGGCTCCAACTTCAGACCAAATTCTCCTTCCATCGTGGTCACACAAGACGAAAATTGGCAACCCAATTCCAGTCATAGGACAGGGACATTTCACAAAGAATACGACCAAAAATGGGTAAGTTTCGCGTTGGAAAGCTGGACGAATGTCTCATACAGTGACGATGAGGTATTTGTTAAATTAATTCTGACCAATAGAAATTCAAAGGATTTAGACATGACGCTGGAACCCAACCAGGTTGCCGAGCAAATTGTAGTTAGTGGTAAAGAGACTGCGACTGAAGTTAACAAAATAGACAATTTCACTATTGGAAGTAAAGGGGCACGTGCCCGTGTATCATCCAATATAGAAACTGTCAGCGATAAAGGATTTGAAATAAGTATAAAGCCAGGTGAATCCAAAACCTACTATTTCGCTATTAAATTTTACCAAACGGACCAACCTGATCCAGCAATAGTTCAGACAGACATTCTGAAACGTATGGAAGCTGCTGATAAAAAGACCCGGGAAATGCTTTCCTGGGCCTACTCCAAGCTACCCCAACTTAAAAGTTCCAATAAGCAATTGGAAGAATATTACTATCGCTGTATGCTGTCGGTTTTAATGAGCCGTTATGAAAACCCCAATTACATTTCCGATGTATTTTGGGCAGTAGGCACATGGCCTTATACTATTAGTTGGGATACCTCCTATGCTTCCGATGTTATTGCCATGCTAGATTCTGAAAGCCTAAAACAAGCCATTTTAACCGATTTTAAAGAAGTGCAGTTAAAAAGAACTTATGTGGGATGGAATGGCGCCAAATGGGACAATCTTTACATTCAAGAACCATTTGCACTTCAAATAATGATAGAGGCTTACATTCGCCATACCAATGATTATTCAATTTTTGATGAAATGGCGGCAGGTCTTTCCGTTTGGGAATGGATGCAGCGATGGGTAACCGAACTTCAAACCAATTATACCAACAAACTTGGTCTAATCGATGTGGGCTACAATACTGAAAAGATTATTGAAATACGGACCGATGGGTACAACCACGCCATTCCTATAACCAACACCTTGACCATTGATCTATTGTACACTATGTCCGATTGGGCGCAAAAAAGAAATGAGAAAAAACTAAGTCAGACTTATGTAAAGGATGCCGAAAAATTGAATTCCTTGGTCAACAAATATATGTGGAATGAGAAGGAAGGATGGTTCGACAACCTTTATCCCGATGGAACAAAGGGAACCATTTGGACGTTTCATCTTTTTGATTTGTTAGGTGCGGATTATTTACCTGATTACCAAATAAATAGGTTGATCAGTCACCTCCAGGAAGGCGTATTTTTAGGGAAATTCGGGGTGTATTCCATAGCTCCAAAAGACAAAGTCCATTGGGACATGATTGATTCTGATTGGGGCGGTGGTGGCCAATATTTAGGATTACCCGGTAGGGCTTCAAAATACCTTTATCAACAAGGGTTTGCCGGAAAGGGCTGGGATGTCCTCAAAAGACACATAAGGTCTATTGATCATTTCCCATATTTGCCACAAAATGCGCGAACTGATAGACCTGAACAAGACCGTTCATCAATGCCATTAGAGATTTCGGCTGGTGCCGGAATGGAAGCTATTATATTCGGAACCTTCGGTGTAAAAATGGAAGACAATACTATAACGTTCCAACCTATCAATAATGAGGACATAGGTACAGCTCAAATGAAAAACATTTTGTACCGAGGAAAAAACTACGGAGTTAAACTTGAAAAAAAGACTTTTTCGGTATACGAGAATGACACCCTAATTGAAACTAAATTCTACGGGGAATCGGTAATCATTAACCTTTAACTCTATAATTTAACAATTATAATAATATTATAAACATCAGAAACTATCAATGAAAAGACTTATTAAAACAGAAAAATGGGCAAACTTACCAATGCGCCCTGGGTTTGGTTCATTTATGCACCCTACCGAAGAGAAGCTTACGCTGATTAAGCAATTAGGCGTGGATGATATCATTTTAAACATGTACAGAAATAACCTTATTGACACCAACTTTGATTCCTTACCCCTACCCGGGGACTATCAATGGGAATATAAAGATATGCTCATGCTCCGTAATACGGTGGAAAATGCAGGTATTAGATTATTGGCATTGGAAAATATGCCATGGACCTTCTATGATAAAATAATGACAGGTCAACCAGGTAGGGAAGAACAATTGAAACACGTTCAGGAAACCATTTCTAACATGGGCAGTGCTGGCATACCGGTATTGGGTTATGCATGGACTCCAACAGGTGTATGGCGATCATCCACGACTTATAGAATTAGAGGAGGGGCACAAGCTATGAGTGTAAATCTTGAAGATTTTAAGAATGCACCACTATCCCATGGCCGTGTTTTTTCAGAGGAAGAAATGTGGGATTACTATCAGTATTTTCTAGAAGGAGTGTTGCCTGTTGCAGAAGAGGCCGGTGTCACCTTGGCACTTCACCCAAACGATCCACCTGTACCAAGTTTGGCTGGGGTACCTCAATTGTTCCGGAGTTTTGAGGCCTACAAGAAGGCTATGGAATTGGTAAAAAGTGATAATCACGGCCTGCAATACTGTTTAGGTAATTTTTCTGAAATGGGAGAGGATATTAACGCGGTAACAGAATATTTTGGAAAGCAGGACAAGTTAGTATATGTACATTTTCAAACAGTTTCCAATTCTCTGGTCAATAACGATAAATTTAACGAGGTCTTCGTTGATATGCCGGGGTATTATGACCCCGTATCTATACTCAAGAAGTTTAAAGAAGTTGGTTTTCAAGGAATGATTATGCCTGGACATGTGCCTAAAATTATAGGAGATGGTTCTTGGGAAGAAAGAGGCAGATCTTTTACTATTGGTTATATCAAGGGTATTATGGCTGCATTGGATTAAGACCTTAAATTGTTTCCTCTACTCATAAAAATATGATTCTAGAGACAAAGTACAATTGCAATGAAGAAATAAGAATATATCTTGGAACAGATAAGTACCAAACGAATACGTTAACAAATGAAAAGTAATGTGAATTTTTTGGCTTTAATCGCTGCGCTAGGTGGTTTTCTTTTTGGTTATGATACAGCAATAATATCTGGAACCATTGGTTTTGTGAAGACCCAATTTAACCTGAGTACGGTAATGGAAGGTTGGTATGTTAGTTCCGCACTTATAGGTACAATATTTGGCGTTTTAGTAGCTGGGATAGTTAGTGATAAATATGGTCGAAAGAATATGCTTATAGCATCCGGACTATTTTTTGCAGCTTCTGCCATTGGATGCACGCTATCCACTTCCTTTGACAACTTAGTTATATATAGACTCCTTGGAGGAATTGGAGTGGGGGTTGCATCCATGTTATCCCCACTCTATATTTCTGAAATTGCACCAGCAAAAAACCGCGGTAAATTGGTTGCATTGTATCAGTTGGCAATAACCTTAGGTATCTTGTTCGCCTATTTTGCCAATGCTTATTTATTGTCTGTTTCAA
Source organism: Arenibacter palladensis (assembly GCF_900129275.1). Taxonomy (GTDB): domain Bacteria; phylum Bacteroidota; class Bacteroidia; order Flavobacteriales; family Flavobacteriaceae; genus Arenibacter; species Arenibacter palladensis. Next base: position 87,989 of record NZ_FQUX01000001.1, read on the forward strand.
CTTCAGACAGTTTTACCAAAACAAGTGGATTGGGGCATAAAATATTTGTTACTGAAGTATGGCGGTCCATGCTAGGCAGCGAAATTATACCAGCTGCTGTTTTTCTTTTGCTATTACTCACCATCCCGAAAAGCCCAAGGTGGCTCGCGACTAAAGGAAAAACGGTACTCGCTAAAAATATCTTACTCCGGTTTATGACAGAGGATGAAGCGGATAGCGAAATTAAAAATGTTGAAGAAGTACTTTCAAGAAAATCTAGCGGTATTAACTCGGTTTTTTCCGGCCCCTTTAGGCTGGCAATGATTATAGGAATTTCATTGGCTGCTTTAAGTCAACTTAGCGGTATCAATGCTATAATTTATTACGGTCCAAAAATTCTTGAGGAAGGTGGTCTGCAGTTAGGTGAAGCATTAGGAAGTCAAGTACTCATTGGTTTCGTTAACGTATTGTTTACTTTTATTGCACTTTGGAAAGTAGATGATATTGGAAGAAAACCATTGCTGATATGTGGGATAATAGGAATACTGATTTCATTAATAGCAGTAGGAGTATTATTTTATTTTGATGTAAACAACACGTATTTATTAATGACATTTATACTTGCTTTTCTTGCCTGCTTTTCCTTTTCTTTTGGCCCAGTCTTATGGGTTTTACTTTCCGAAATATACCCACTGAAGATTCGTGGAGCAGCAATGTCCATAGCTACTATGGCGGTTTGGGTCGGAGCCACGTTTATAGGTCAAATGACTCCATGGCTTTTGGAAAACCTTAAGCCACATGGCACATTTTGGTTATTTGCTGCATTTATGGTTCCAGCACTTTTTATGGTCATAAGGATACTACCAGAAACAAAAGGAAAAACTTTAGAGGAAATTGAAAATTATTGGTTAAAAAGAAATTAAAATGGGACGATTAAAAAATAAAGTCGCAATAGTTACAGGAGCCGCCGATGGTATCGGCCTTGCTATTAGCAGAGCCTTCGCAAAAGAAGGGGCCATAGTTGTAATGGCTGACATTAATGATAAAAAGTGCAGGCAAGAGTCTGATGAGCTTTTAAAACAAAATCAACATGCATTACCACTATTTTGTGATGTTGGCAATACGGATTCGGTAAATGAAATGGTCAAAACCTGTATAGAAAGTTTCGGCAAAATTGATGTTCTTGTAAATAATGCCGCTATTTCCATTTCCGGAAATATTACCAAAATGCCTGATCAGGACTGGGACCTGCTTATGAATGTAAACCTAAAAGGAGTCTTTAGATGCATAAAATCATGCTTACCCTACATGCTTAAGGCCGAAATGGGAAGCGTTATAAATATTGCCTCTGGCCAAGCCCACCGCAGTTGGAATGATTGGACCGCCTATGCTACCGCCAAAGGAGGTATGATTTCCATGACCAATCAATTAGCAGGCCAATTTGGGAACAAGAACATTCGCTTCAACACTATCTCCCCAGGAGCTATTTTGACTCCCATGGCAACCGAAAGAATTAAGTCGGAAGGAGAAAAATACACAAAGGAATCCGAACGGCAGGCGGCAATGTTGCGTTTCGGCAAACCAAAAGAAGTAGCCATGGCCGCTGTTTTTCTGGCTTCGGACGAATCAAGTTTTATAACTGGTGATGACATGAAAGTGGATGGAGGTCTATGTACCCTACCCAGATACATGGGATAATTTTTTTTTGAAAATGAATCCTAAGTCTCCTATTCTAGGTTGTAAACATCGGATTTGTCTAAAATATTCAACAAAGAGGAATTTAAGCTTTTTCTTTATCTATTCAAAGACATGTTATAAACTCCTCTTTGTTAAATTGCCAGTATACTAATTTAAAAATTATGATGCCCAATAAGATAACTAGTCAATGTGGTAAAAGAATATCCAAACAGCATCCGACTATTTTCTCCAAACCGACTGTATAAGAAGACCTAACTCCGTCTGCTCCTCTTGGTTCAGATAATAAAATTCATAATCCCCCAAATGGGTATTGGCATCCTCTGTAATTAAAACTTCGGCATCTGTTGAAAGTGCTATATTATGCCAACATCCTTTAGGAATGTTATACAATTTTCTAGGTGTCAAATTAATAACCTCATAAGAAATCTCCTTCTGATTTATCTCGGCGGCAATTAATACGGCCTGTCCTGCCATCAGTAAGAAAGTTTCATCAGTGTTATGGTGAACATCAATTTTTTTAATTGCATCCGGCGCTAGTTCTGGCATAAAGTTTAATTGTGCAACTTGCCATTTTGGGCCAATCAAATACGGATTATAACCTTCACTTCTGTGACTATACTCTTCTATTAGCTTTTTATTATCCATATGTATAATGAATTTATGGTAAAATAAACCATTCACTTAATCTCTCATAAAAAGGAAACTTTATTATGATTTCCAAAATAAATAATATACCAACTTAAGGTTTAAAAAATTAATCCAAATATTAAAAATATTGAACATACTTCTATTTATGTTTCCCATCATATAGTAATAAATCTCCCCAATTAATAGAGACAACAAAAAATATTGATGCTTAAACAATGGTTGCAAGTTAGATATTTGGTAGCAAGACCTCTTCATAGGACTTAACCTTTTTTGAATGAATATTAACATTAAGTAGATTTTTTAAGTATATTTAAACAAGCCAATTTATTACATGAAATTATTCCTTCTTAAACCATTTAATTTGATTTGATTTTTAATTGATCAAGACGACACCTAACTTAAGATGCTTATTAAATGAAAGCCTCGTTTTATAAAATAATATTTGATACAAAAGCACCGCTGCACTGTTCTTACATTGATCTTCCTGCCTTTGATCATCCTTGGCATTTTCACCCGGAGTTTGAGTTGACATTAATTCTTAAAAGTGACGGAATTCGTTACATAGGAGACAACACCTCAAGATTTAAAGAAGGAGATTTGGTTTTAGTAGGCCCAAATTTACCTCATTTATGGCAGAACAATAAAGGTCATTTGGAAGACAACAAAAAAGTAAGCCAAGCTATAGTACTTCAGTTCCCAGAGGATTTTATAAGAATGGTTTTTGCTGACACATTAGAATTACAGACCCTAGTGGAGCTTTTTAAACAAGCGGAAAGAGGGGTTTCTTTTTCCAAAAAAACCAGCAAACAAATTGCACCATTGCTTATGGACATACATAAAATGGACGGGCTTCGCAAATGGTCGGCCGTTTTTAATCTATTATTCGAACTTACAGAAGCTACGGACTACCGTCTTTTAGCCAGTCCCGGCTACACACCTCATGTCAGCAACAGGGACTTTGATTTGATGAATCAAATATTTGATTACATTAGAAATAACATCGAAAATAAAATTTCCCTTCAAGAGATGGCCGATATGGCATGTCTAACAAAACCTTCCTTTTGCCGCCTTTTTAAACAGAAAACGGGAAAATCATTTTTCACCTTTTTGAATGAATTTAGAATAAATAATGCCAAAAGAATGCTATTGGAAAACAATCGTCATTCTATTGCTCATATAGCCCAAAAATCAGGTTTTCCAAGTGTACAACATTTCAATGCAAAATTCAAGGAGTTCAACAACGGGTTAACCCCCTCCCAATATATAAAAACCAAAGAAGTTTAAAGCTGATTGCTCGCTATACCTTTTCAAAAAAAATCAAATCCTACAATTTCTCACTAAATATCTTAGTTAATATTCATTCAACCTTGGACAATTTCGAATAAAAATTTATAAAGCGTGTGCCTTATTTTTGCATTGACTGAACATTTTGCTAAGCAAAACAAGTTTTGTATTTCAACAAAAATACCATTAACATGAAAAGCTCCAAAATCTTGGCAACATTGAACAAGAATAGGATGTAGTACCTGGATTTTCGCAGTATATGATATAACTATTTCCCTGGAAATTAAACAATCTGGGTAATATTTTAAAATAAAATTCAAGCGGTTAGTTCATTATAACTCTTGGTGATCTAAATATTACACTATTGAATAATTAAACTAGTCATACACATAAAACCGAGTAAATTTTATCAACATGAATTTAAATCAAATGTTAGCAGCCAAAATTTGGCTATTTATTATTTTTAATTGTACGGCTATATATGGCCAAAGGAGCCCTAAGGCTAATGAAACCTTTTTATCTGGTTACCAAGAAAAGGTAACCGGCAACGAATTACAGTATCCATCAGGGATAGAAGGATTAACATCAACACTTATTTCCAGAGTGGATGCCGGAAATCAAAAAATGGAATGGTCAACAGCTCCCGTTTCATTAAAAAAGAAAGACGGAGAAGTTACTTTTGTACATTATGTCGGATATTATGCGAATAGGCCTGGGTCTGTTTTCAACTTCTATGTTGATGGTGAAAAACAAACAGAAATTGCTCTTCCTGGACTGGATAAAACGAGTTGGACGTTAGCTCTTAAAAACGATCAAAAATTAAGTTTCGAAAAGATTCATGAAGATAATAATCATGGTTATTTTGGTTACCTCTATTATACAGTGCCCGCCAAAAACCTAAAATCAGGAAATTCACTAAAACTAGGGTTAACAGGTAATAACGAGGAGTCCCAAACTTATTTTATGGTCTTCAAAAGAAACCTTTCTGAATCTATTAAAGTAACTGCATTACCAGCCTTGATCAGATCCACTGACAATAAAAAATATCAAACATTATTAACAGAAATCATTTCTTTTAGGGAACCTGTAAAAGCACAATTAAGTATAGATGGCAAACTGGATAGAATCGTCGATCTAGAACCAGGAATACAAACCTTGAAGATTTCCTACCCTGAAGTATATAAAGAAAAAACTATTACCTTAAAACTGGATGCCGGCAAGGAGCCTATGATTACAAAAATAAGACTCAAACCTGTAAAGAAGTGGAAAGTCAATTTTGTACAACATTCCCATACCGATATTGGGTACACTAGGTCACAAACAGAGATTTTGGCAGAACATCCCCGGTACATAGATTATGCACTGGATTATTGCGATGCTACCGATGATTACCCTGAAGAATCAAAGTTTCGATGGACCTGTGAAGCCTCATGGGCAGTGGACGAATTCTTAAACAGTAGATCTCAGACCCAAATAGACCGATTAAAGCAGCGGATTAAAGAAGGAAGAATTGAGGTGACAGGTATGTATTTTAACTTTAACGAACTTCCTGACGAGCAGTCGTTGGCAGCTTCTTTGGCCCCAATAAAAAATATTTCCGATAAAGGAATAAAAATCACATCTGCTATGCAGAATGATGTTAATGGTATTGCATGGTGCATGAACGACTATTTTAATTCCTTGGATATAAAATATTTAACCATGGGAACCCATGGTCACAAGGCATTGATATCGTTTGATACGCCTTTGGCATTCTGGTGGGTTTCTCCTTCAGGCAATAAAATGTTGACATTCAGGGCAGAACATTATATGCAAGGAAATACCTTTGGTGTTCACACAGATAATTTTGAAGATTTCGAAAAAGGTCTGCTTAATTATTTAATTAAACTTGATGAAAGAGGCTATCCCTACGATATTACCGCAATACAGCATTCAGGTTTTATGACAGACAATTCTCCTCCTTCAATTAAATCCAGCGGCCTAATAAAAAAATGGAATGAGAAATATGAATGGCCAAAAATTAAAACAGCGATTGCAAGTGATTTTTTTGAAGAATTCGAAAACAAAAACGGGAAAGAGCTTATTGAAGTTAAAGCCCACTGGCCAGATTGGTGGACTGATGGATTTGCTTCGGGTGCTAGAGAAGTTGCAGCAACAAGAAATGCCCATGTAGATCTTATTGCAGGCCAAGGAGGTTTGGCCATGGCCAAGCTTTTAGGTTCAAAAATGCCCAAGGGTATAAAAGGACGCGTATTTGAAGCCAATAAGGCACTATTATTTTATGGAGAACATACTTTTGGGGCACAAGAAAGTGTTAGTCAACCTTATAGTAAGGCAACCATGGAACAACGCGAAATAAAAGAATCATATGCCTGGGAAGCCTCTAGACGAGCTAGCATGATAGGAGAAGAAGCTATAGGTCTGCTAAGCGAATATATGGGGAAAACCAAAAATCCTTCATTGGCAGTATTCAATACATTGAACTGGGAACGTGAAGGATTGGTAGAAATCTTTATAGATCATCAACAAGTGGTTCCGGGAAGTAAAATACGCCTGGTAGATGAGCAGGGGAAGAAATACCCCGTACAAGTACTAAAACCTTGGCATGGAGGAACGTATTGGGGCGCCTGGGTAGAGAATATACCAGCTTTTGGTTACAAAAAATTCGACATTGAAGTATATAAAGAACAACACTCCCATTCACATGGGGATGAAATGCATCGGCACGGTGAACAGGAAAAAAACTTGAACTATCAAGAAAAACAGGATCATATATTATTGGACAACCCTTGGTATTCAATTAAAATTGATAAACTTAAAGGTACCATATCGCAGATATATGACAAAGATCTTGCTAAAAATATTATTGATGAAAAATCTGAATATAGTCTAGGTGAATTTATTCTGGAAAAAATAGGGGGAAGAGCCCAATTGTTCACCAATAGAACTGCTAACGGTGAAAGTAACGGCCCCTTAACGGATTATACCCGACAACCTCTTGATAGCGTTTGGCTTTCCGAAATAAGGGAAGGTGAGATATGGAACACAATAAAATTTAGAGGAAAGACAGAGACGGCCTACGATCATTCTGACGCCTTTTCACTAGAATTAAAAGTTTATAATACCACAAAACGAATAGACTTTGATTTTGAACTTAAGAAAAAGCCTATTACCAATCCAGAAAGCTTTTATATTTCCTTCCCATTTGAATTAGAAAAAGGAAAAATACATTTTGAAATATCTGGAGGTCCAATGGAAGCTGGAGTTGACCAAGTACCTGGATCCGCCAATGACTGGAATACAGTCCAAAATTTTGTGCAAATTAAAAATGATAAGGAACAAATTGTATTGGTATCCCCTGAAGCCCCAATCATGCAATTCGGAGCTATCAATACAGGCCGATTTGAATATAAAGGCGTACCTCAAAGTAATAACTTGTATAGTTGGCCAATGAACAATTATTGGACAACAAACTTTAATGCAGACCAAAGAGGCATGTATACTTGGACATATCAATTAACCAGTATGGACAAAAACAGTGATAAGGAGGCTACCAAATTTGGCTGGGGTAGCAGAGTGCCTTTTTTAGCTAGAGTAATCCCTGCAAGTGTTTTAGAAAAGAAAGCGACAAATACCTTATCAATCCTATCAAATATTCCAGATAATATTCTTATCGTTAATGCGACACCGTTAGAAGATGAAAATGGAATAATACTTCATTTAAGAGAAGTAAGCGGTAAAGAAAGCTCCTTTATTCCAGAAATCTTTTCTGGAAAAACCATCAAATATTTTGAAACAAATGTAATTGGAGACGAAATTAAAGAAACCTCAAAATTAAACATGAAAGCTCTGGAAAGTAAATTCTTCAAACTTAGTTGGGAATAATACTCGTATACCATGAATCTTTTGCAAAATTGATTAAAACGACTACATTCAAAATAAGAATCTTAGATAGAAGTTCATTTAATAGCACAGGAGTAACCTAATATGTTAGTTTAAGGCGGACAATTTTGTTCCGCCTTAAACTTTTAAACAAGGAAAACCCGATTTTGGACTTGATCCTCCATTATTTTCCTTAGTTTTTTTGATTCTTGATTGTTGTACCTATGTTGTACCCATCAAAAACAAAAAAGCCTTCAATCTCTTGAAGGCCTTTGTTTACTAAGCGGTCCGGACGGGACTCGAACCCGCGACCCCCTGCGTGACAGGCAGGTATTCTAACCAACTGAACTACCGAACCGTGGCGTTTAGCGAGTGCAAATATACACCCCTTATTTAATTGCACAAACAATTTTTTAAAAATAATGCATGTTTCTACATAAATTTTTGTCGCTCCACCATAAAGGTGTTCATTATCAGGGAAAAACTATCCTTTACATCCACCTCCACATATTTAATTTTATATTGGGCACATTTTAGTCGTAATTCTGTAAAATAAGACCCCACCTCCTTTTCATAGGCTTCTTTTACAGAATCGGCATAAAGATCTATATACGTCCCTGTTTCCACATCCAGAAAACGCTTGGGGGTATTTTCAAAATCGAAGGAATATTCTGTCTCCTTGTCCATGATATGAAAAAGGATAACCTCATGTTTATTGTATTTTAAATGCCGTAGGGCCTCGAACAACTGCGCGTCATCCCCGGAAGATTGAAACATGTCCGTAAAAAGTACAATTAAACTTCTTCTTTTTATTTTTTCGGCAATCAAGTGCAAATAAGTATAGGTCTCGGTCTGCTTGGCAAGTTTTGTTTCCTGACTAATCTCACTTAGTTTGGCCAATAACATTTGGTGATGCCTTTCACTACTCTTTTCGGAAGAATAGAAATTATATTGGTCGCTATACACACTTAAACCAACCGCATCCCGCTGTCTTTTAAGTATATTCATCAACGAGGCAATCGCCAAAACCCCGAAACCAATTTTATTGAGATTGTCAAGGCTTAGGGTGCCCACCTCCGGATAATACATGGAGGCCGAATTGTCCAAGATCATATGACATCGTAAATTGGTCTCCTCCTCGTATCGTTTGGTATATAACTTGTCCGTCTTGGCAAAGAGCTTCCAATCTATATGCTTGGTACTTTCCCCATTATTATAGATTTTATGCTCTGCAAACTCCGCTGAAAATCCAGGAAAGGGACTCTTGTGGATGCCACTGATAAATCCTTCCACCACCTGACCTGCCAATAATTCCAAATTCTGGAATAGGCTTGCCTTATGTAGTTCGGATTGTAAGTTCATTTAGCTAAGATAATGAAGATATTGACTTATTGGGAAATAGAAACTCCCAAAAATGAGTGTAGGTCAATTAGAATTTGTTTTGATCAATATCTTTTTAATGTGGTTAGGAGTAATATAAACATTAAAAATTGGGCATAAAAAAATCCTACTTCAAGTAGGATCTTTTTATCTTTTTCATTCCTTTCAGGAATCAGTGAAGGCTATAGCAATGCATCAATTGCATCGGTATATACCTTTTTAGGGGAAACACCAACCTGTCTGTTAACGATTTCACCGTTTTTAAACACCAATACCGTAGGAATATTTCTTACACCATATTTCGCGGCAAATTCTTGGTTGGCGTCCACATCCACCTTACCAACAACGGCTTTACCATCATACTCGGTACTAACCTCATCGATAATTGGACCTACCATTCTACAAGGACCACACCATGCTGCCCAAAAATCCACTACTACTGGTTTATCACTTTTTAAAACTACCTCATCAAAAGTAGCATCTGTTATTTCTAATGCCATGTTTCGTTATTTTTAAATATTATACAAATTTAGACAATTATTTTGCCTTTTCCTTACTAAGGTTATATTCGTTTTGACTATGGTTAAATTGATAAAACCTATTCTTTTAACACATTTGGCTTACGTAGTACATCCAACCATTTAAGCCGCTGTAAAACATTTAGTTCAACTTGTAATGTACGTCTTTTTCATTAAGCTGCAGGAGTAATTCACTCGATATTTGAATTTTTTGTTTTCTGGAGGTCATGTTTACTTTTATCTGCTCCTCCATCTCGTACACTACAAAATTCAAGGGATGATCGCCCTTATGGGAAACCAAAGTATCCTTTAGGTCCAAAATGCTTTCTTCCTTTAATTGGGATATATCCAACTTAATGGTGAGTTTTTTTGCAAAGGTTTCCATAACGTCCTGTAGCATCATGATCATATTAAACTGCATTCTTGGCTCTCCTTTCTTTCCGGTATCCCGGTTCATCCAGCCTTCCCTGACAAACACTTTTACATATGCGAAAGAGTTGATCATCAAGAAATGACGATACTTTAAATACTCTTCCCCGAACATTCTAAATTCAAAGGTATCCGTATAATCTTCCATGGTGAACATGGCCCATCCTTTACCATTTTTAGAAACCCTATGCTGCACATCCGTAATGACCCCCGCAAAGGAAACCTCCCTATTTACTATAGCTTCCAAATCATTTAGAGTGGAAAGACTTGCATTGCAAAAAGCCTTGATCTCGGCATTAAAGTCATCCAAGGGGTGACCGGAAATATAGATTCCCACTACTTCCTTTTCCCTTCTCAATTTACCCATGGTACCCCATTCCTCGCAGGGCGGCACCACAGGTTCCGGAATCTGAACGTCACTTGCCTCGCCAAACAAACTTACTTGAGAAGAATTTTCATTCTCCTGAAATTTGGCCCCATACTTCATGGCTTTTTCCAAGAAGGTAATTCCGTCCCCCTCATCATAAAAATACTGCGCCCTATGGGTATCCCCAAAGGAATCGAAGCCCCCGGCCACCGCCAGGTTCTCAAAAGCCTTTTTATTGGCCGCCCTTAGATCTATGCGTTTGGCCAGATCAAAAACAGACTTATACGGTCCGTCTTTCTTTCTATTCTCTACAATGGTCTCCACCGCTCCACGGCCAACCCCTTTTATAGCGCCCATACCAAAGCGCACTGCACCGGCATCGTTTACGGCGAATTTATAGTAGGATTCGTTTACATCCGGTCCCAGCACCTGTAAGCCCATACGCTTACACTCTTCCATAAAGAAGGTAACCTGCTTTATGTCGTTCATGTTATTGGACAGTACCGCGGCCATATATTCTGCCGGATAATGTGCTTTACAATATGCGGTTTGGTAGGCAATCCAAGCGTAACAAGTGGAATGCGATTTATTAAACGCATAAGCCGCAAATGCCTCCCAATCCTTCCAAATTTTCTCCAACTTATCAACGGGATGGCCTTTTTCCGAAGCCTGCTTTATAAATTGCGGCTTCATTTTATCCAGGACATACTTCTGCTTTTTCCCCATCGCCTTACGCAAAACATCCGCCTCACCCTTGGTGAAATCGGCCAGCTTCTGCGAAAGCAACATCACCTGCTCTTGGTACACCGTAATCCCATAGGTTTCTGCCAAATACTCCTCGCAGGCATCCAGGTCATATATAATTTCCTCGGTACCATGCTTACGGGCAATGAAACTGGGAATGTATTCCATTGGACCGGGACGGTACAAGGCATTCATGGCTATAAGATCCGCAAAAACGGTAGGTTTTAACGCACGCATGTGTTTTTGCATCCCGGGGGATTCGTATTGGAACACCCCAACAGTTTCCCCGCGTTGGAAAAGCTCGTAGGTTTTTTCATCGTCCAAGGGAAAATTCTCCGGATCCAATTCAATGCCGTGTTTGGCCTTAACTATTTTCACGGTATCCTTGATCAGGGTCAAAGTTTTTAACCCCAAGAAATCCATTTTTAGCAAGCCAGCACTCTCCACCACTGAATTGTCGAACTGGGTACAATACATATCGGAATCCTTCGCCAAGGCTACTGGGACGAACTTGGTGATGTCATCGGGCGTGATAATTACCCCACAGGCATGTATACCGGTGTTACGTACGGAGCCTTCCAGAACATAAGCCTGGTTAAGGGTTTCCGACTCCAGTCCTTCGCCCTCGGAAATAGCCAGCAACTCATTGATTTTGATCAGTTCCTCGCTATTGAATTTTTCCTTTAATGTTTTTTCATCTACCCCAATAATCTTTTTCAACTTGGACATATTGGGGATCAACTTGGCCATACGGTCCGCATCCCCCAGCGGCAGATCCAGGGCCCGTGCCGTATCCCTAATAGATGACTTTGCCGCCATGGTACCATAGGTGATGATCTGGGCCACCTGATTGGCACCATATTTATCAATTACATAGTCCATTACCCTTCCACGGCCTTCGTCATCAAAATCAATATCAATATCGGGCATGGACACACGATCTGGATTTAGGAATCTCTCAAAAAGTAGATCGTACTTAATAGGATCCAAATTGGTAATCCATAAACAATATGCAACTGCGGAACCCGCTGCCGAACCCCGACCAGGACCAACGGACACATCCATACTACGCGCGGCCCTAATAAAATCTTCCACAATAAGGAAATAACCCGGATATCCAGTCTTCTCGATTACCTTAAGTTCAAAATCGAGTCGCTCATCAATTTCTGGGGTAATTTCACCATATCTCTTTTTAGCCCCTTCATAGGTGATATGGCGTAAATATTTATTCTCCCCGCGTTTACCACCATCCAATTTGTCCTCTTCAAACCTAAACTCCTCCGGAATATCAAAAGCAGGCAATAAGACATCACGGGCCAGGGTAAATGTTTCTACCTTATCTATTACTTCCTGAATGTTGGTAATGGCCTCAGGAATATCCTTGAACAGGTCCTTCATTTCATCAGAGGACTTGAAGTAATATTCCTTATTGGGCAAGCCATAACGGTAACCCCTGCCACGGCCTATAGGAGTGGCCTGTTTTTCACCATCCTTTACACAAAGCAAAATATCATGCGCATGCGCATTCTCCTTTTCCAGATAGTAGGTATTGTTGGTGGCCACCAATTTTACATTGTGCTTTTGGGCAAATTGGATCAATACCTGGTTTACACGGTCTTCGTCCTCCTGACCATGACGCATAATTTCGATATATAGGTCCTCACCAAAAGTCTCCTTCCACCACAGCAAGGCTTCCTCTGCCTGGTTCTCCCCAACATTTAAAACCTTACTGGGCACTTCACCGTAAAGATTCCCGGTAAGTACGATGATATCCTCTTTGTACTGTTCTATTACCTTTTTATCTATACGCGGAACATAGTACTTCCCATCCACGAAGGCAATGGACGACATTTTTGCCAAATTTAAATACCCATTTTTGTTCTTGGCAAGCATCACTATCTGATACCCGTTATCTTTCTGGGATTTATTGGTATGATCTTCACAAACTTGAAATTCACAACCTATAATCGGCGTAACTTCCACCTCTGGTTCCGGAAGTTCCTCCAAGGGTTCTTGCCCTTCTTCCAAGGTTCCATTTTTAGTGGCCTCATAGCGCTTTAAATTTTCTTCGTTCCTGGCAACAACCCCCTTGTTATGGTTAATGACCCCATTGACAAAATGAAATGCCCCCATCATATTGGCGTGATCGGTCATTGCCACCGCGGGCATTTTAGCTTTTGCCGTGGCCGAGATCAACGCGGGAATGCTAATGGTAGACTGTAGAATGGAAAACTGGGTATGGTTATGGAGATGGGCAAAGTTTGCCGTTTCCAAAGTGGCCAAATTTTCCTTTATTTCTTCCTTGGAAATTCCGCCTGTATCCTTCTCCCATAAGGCATCGGCTATTTTCTTTGATGCCTTTTTTAGGTTGATGTGCTTTAAGCCTATTAATTGTATTTCCTGTGGATTGGCCTCAGAGAAATTCTTAAAATAATCTGGCTTAACATCCAATTGTTCTGCCGTAAATTCATTTCTACGGACCAATTCCAAGAAGCAACGGGTAGTTGCCTCCACATCGGCAGTGGCATTGTGCGCTTCTCCAAACGGCTCGCCAAACAAGTATTGATGCAATTCCGTTAAGGTAGGCAACTTAAACTTACCGCCACGTCCACCAGGAATCTGGCACAGTTGTGCCGTATGCTCGGTACAGGTATCCAACACTGGCAATTCCTGAAGCGAATTTTTAACTTGGTACCGATGGAATTCGGCTCCCATAATATTTAGATCGAATCCCACATTCTGACCTACTACAAATTTTGTTTTGGAAAGTGCTGCATTGAATTTTTCCAATACCTCCCCAATAGGAACCCCATTTTGCTGGGCCAGCTCCGTAGATATCCCATGAATCTGTTCCGCATCATAGGGAATATTAAATCCGTCCGGTTGCACCAAATAATCCTGGCTCTCCACCAATTTGCCCATTTCATCATGCAACTGCCAAGCAATTTGAATACAACGCGGCCAATTGTCGGTGTCCGTATAAGGGGCATCCCAACGTTTGGGTAATCCTGTGGTTTCCGTATCAAAAATAAGGTACATAGCGTGGGTTTGTGTGATGGGATTGGAAGTGGTAAAAATAAGGAAATAGCGGATAAAGGGAAAGTGCATTTATCAGGAGTTATCAACGTTACCAAAAGCACGGAACCAGATGTTTCCATCTGGTTCCACTATATTAACCCAAAACTCCGGGACTCTACGCTATTCGCTCATGGATATTGGCCATGGTCAATGACGATTTTATAGCGTCCCTATGCCTTTTCAACATACTTTCGGTGGATGGCGGAAGCACAACATCCCTGTCATACAAGATCTCATTGTATTCCTCTAGACTTGCCTTTTCCCCACGTTCCACTTCCTCCAGAAGTTGTTCCTTTTCATTGGAGGCCACGGCCGTTTTAAGGTTCATCCAAGCTCTATGAATATCCCCTTTTATACTTCCGTCCTTTTCGGGCAATTCCCCAAATTGTAAAATTTCACTTTTAAGCTCTTGGGCAAATTGCCCGCGTTGTGCAGCCCTGTCCTTTAAGAAGGTATTGATCGCTGGATTATCGATTTTATCCATTGCGAGTTTAAATCCTTTTTCGGCATCATAATTTTTTACTAATAGATTGTTTAATCCGTTTGAAATTTTTTCTGAATACTTCATGTTATCTCTCTTCATTTTTAATTAGTTATTTTGGTTAGCGACTTTCGCCAACCCTTATAATAAACTATAATAATTGAACATAACTCCAAATCCGAAGGCAGCTTTAGCCCAAGTTTAACAGCTTTTCTTAAGAAATGTTAAGCTATTTGCACACAATTATTGAATTTTAGTCCAAATATTTGATAACCACATAAAAAGAAATATTATATTTGCACCCGCTTAGGAAGAACCTAGCGAAAAAAGAATTAATAACCAAGGGTCGGGCACCCTGCAAATTAATGTGATATGCCAGTTAGAATTAGATTACAAAGACACGGAAAAAAAGGAAAACCTTTTTATTGGGTAGTAGCTGCGGATTCCCGCGCTAAAAGAGACGGTAAATACTTGGAAAAATTAGGTATTTACAATCCAAACACCAACCCTGCAACCATAGAATTGGACGTTGACAGTTCAGTAAAATGGTTAGAGAACGGTGCACAGCCTTCTGAAACTGCAAAAAGAATTTTATCATACAAAGGAGTACTTTTAAAGCACCATTTATTAGGTGGTGTTCGCAAAGGAGCCTTGACCGAAGAGCAAGTTGAAGAAAAATTCAATGCTTGGTTGGAAGAAAAAGCAAGTATCGTTGGCTCCAAAGTAGATAGTTTGGCAAAGGCAGAAGCCGATGCTAAAGCCAAGGCCTTGAAAGCTGAGAAAGAGGTAAACGAAAAACGTATGGCCGCTGCTGCAGAGGCAGAAGCCCCAGCCGCTGAAGAAGAAGTTGCTGAAGAAGCTGCCCCAGAAGTAGTATCCGAGGATACTGCTGCTCCTGCCGAAGCTCCAGAAGAGACCAAAGAAACAGAATAGCTAATAGAAAACGATGACAAAGGAAGAGTGTTTCTACCTCGGTAAAATCGTTTCTAAACATAGCTTTAAGGGGGAGGTACTCATTAAATTGGATACCGACGAACCCGAATTGTACGAAAAATTGGAATCAGTATTCGTTTCCCTTGGAAACAATCTGGTTCCTTTTTTTATTGAAAAAAGTCAACTTCACAAGTCCAGCCTTTTGCGAGTGCGGTTTGAGGAAGTTGCCGATGAATCGGACGCCGACAAGGTAATGGGTTCCGAAATATATCTCCCACTTAAATTTTTGCCTAAACTAAAAGGCAATAAATTCTATTACCACGAGGTAATTGGCTTTGCCATGGAAGACAAGGTCCATGGAAATATAGGATTTATCCAAAGCGTTAACGACACCACTTCCCAAGCGCTATTTGAAGTTGAAAAGGGCGACAAACAATTACTTATTCCGGTTAGGGATGAAATAATAGTTAAAGTAGACCGTGAAAACAAGACTATTTTTGTTGACACACCGGAAGGATTGGTAGATCTTTACTTGTCCTAAACACCCCCTTATTAATTTATCCCAAGTTCTAAAACGAACGATAATTTTACCTATCTTTCTTTATTGCATTTCTTATTGATCGGTTCAAATTCAAAAAAACTTTACCCATTAGATTTACATGGGCAAATTGTACACTAAAAGAACCAGACCAAGGCAGTGCAATACTTACACGGAAAGATCTATTCAGTATTCACGAGATTATTTTATGCGTTAAAATGATTCATCCTAAAACAGAATTACAATTCATCAATAAGGAGATTGGCTATGGCGTTGTAGCCACAGAATTTATTCCTGCCGGAACCATAACCTGGGTATTGGATAAGCTGGACCGCGAATTTAGCCCGGCCGAATTGGAATCCCTGGAACCACTTTATCAGTCCATATTGGACACCTACACATTTAGGGACAACAAGGGAAGATATATACTTTGCTGGGACAATGCCAGATACGTAAACCACAGCTTTAATTCCAACTGCCTTACTACGGCCTATGATTTTGAGGTGGCCATTCGGGATATACATGTAGGGGAACAACTAACGGATGATTACGGATATTTGAACATTCCACAGCCCTTTAGGGGAATTGACGAAGGCACAAGACGAAAGGTTGTATATCCGGATGACCTATTAAAATATTACAAAGTATGGGACAAAAAACTACAACTCGTGTTTCCGAAAATCCCAAAGTTGGACCAACCCTTAAAGCCCTTGATTTCAGAAA
Source organism: Arenibacter palladensis (assembly GCF_900129275.1). GTDB lineage: Bacteria > Bacteroidota > Bacteroidia > Flavobacteriales > Flavobacteriaceae > Arenibacter > Arenibacter palladensis. The sequence goes on from NZ_FQUX01000001.1 coordinate 104,671, forward strand.
ATCTCTGGAATTTGATAAGCTCTATTTCCGAAGGCAAAAAAATAATGGACTCCATTAAAAACAACTATTACAACGGGGATTAATGGTAACTATGACCATCCCTAGCCTGCACCGTTAAATGTTTGTTTTCGGCACTTTCAGCTGTTAGGGTATAACATTTCAAAATATTATTTTAGCTTTATCAAAATCTGTACTACAGACATTCATTTAAAACTAAAATAATGCTCAAGAGCCTACACTTACTTATACTTTCTTTGATTTTATTTTCCTGTGCAGAAAAGAAAAAGGAATCGAAAGTCGAAATTCCACCCAATGTAATATTAATTTTCACCGACGATCAAGGATATCAGGATGTAGGTACTTTTGGTTCTCCCAATATTGAAACCCCCCATTTGGACCAAATGGCAAAAGAGGGGGTAAAACTCACCAGTTTTTACTCTGCACAACCCATTTGTTCCGCTTCAAGGGCAGGTATACTGACCGGCTGCTACCCCAACCGTATAGGCATACACAACGCCTTGGGACCAGGTAGCCCCACAGGAATAAATGCATCGGAACTGACCATAGCGGAAATGCTAAAAAACATTGGGTACAAAACCGCCATTTTTGGAAAATGGCATTTGGGAGATAGCCCAAATTTCTTGCCTACGAGACATGGTTTTGACGAATTCTTTGGCATCCCCTACTCCAACGATATGTGGCCCTACCATCCCCAGCAAGGTACCGTGTTCAATTTTGGGCCCCTACCACTCTATGAAAATGAGACCGTTCTTGATACCCTTACGGAACAATCGCAACTTACCACGCAAATCACGGAAAGGAGCGTGGATTTTATCAATAGAAATAAAAACAATCCTTTCTTTCTATATGTACCCCATCCTCAGCCGCATGTACCACTCTTTGTATCGGATAAATTTAAAGGTAAATCAGAAAGAGGCTTGTACGGCGATGTCATTATGGAAATCGACTGGTCCGTGGGCGAAATATTGGCTGCCTTGAAAAAGAACGGCATTGAGGAGAATACCGTAGTTATCTTTACTTCGGACAATGGACCATGGCTTGCCTATGGCAACCATGCGGGCAGTGCACTGCCCTTTAGGGAAGGCAAGGGAACCGCTTGGGAGGGGGCACAGCGCGAGCCTTTCATTATGAGGTACCCCAACAAGATAACCCCAGGAAAAACTATAGATATACCTGTCATGGCCATTGATATTTTACCTACCATCGCAGAAATTACAGGAGCCCGTTTGCCCAATTTAACCATCGACGGGAAAAGCGCCTTATCCGTTCTTACCGGGGAAAGCCAAGAGAGTCCACAGGAAGCATATTTCTTTTACTATAGAATAAACGAGCTCATGGGAGTCCGTTACGGAAAATGGAAAATGTACTTTCCACATACTTACAGGACCATGGACGGACAAGAGCCTGGCAAGGATGGGCTTCCAGGGGAATACCGAATGGTCGAAATGGAAGAAATAGAACTTTACGATGTTACAACGGATATAAGCGAGACCAACAACGTGGCCGAAGATTACCCGGAAGTGGTAGACCAAATAAAGGTTTTGGCCAATGAAATGCGCCATGAATTAGGGGATTCCCTATTAGACCTGGAAGGCACCAAAAACAGGGAGGCTGGAAAAGCGGAGTAAGCAAGGCTATCCCCATAATCAAAAGCTGGATTTATGATGACCAAACCCTTCCTATTTAAACAATTCCAAGTACATCAGGATCGGTGCGCCATGAAAATCGGTACCGATGGTGTTTTATTGGGAGCCTGGACCTCAGTGGAGCACCAGCCCATGTCCATTCTGGATATCGGGGCGGGAACTGGCGTGGTTGCATTGATGCTGGCACAAAGAAGCCATGCAGAAACCATAGACGGCATAGAGATCGATGAAGATGCCTATGAACAATGTGTAGAGAATTTTGAAGCCTCCGACTGGGCCGATCGATTATTCTGTTACCACGCGTCACTGGACGAATTTGTGAATGAAATGGACGACAAATACGAACTCATTGTATCCAATCCGCCATTTTACTCCGAAATAATGGCCAGTGGAAATGAATCCAGGGATATGGCAAGACAAAACCAATCCTTGCCCTTTGGGGAACTTTTGAGCAGTGTTGTGAAGCTATTGGCGGAAAATGGAACCTTTTCCACCATCATCCCGTTTAAAGAAGAGGAGAGATTCTTGGATTTGGCAGCCGCAATCAACCTACACCCCAAGCGGCTTATGCGCATTAAAGGGAATCCTAAATCCGAGATTAAGCGAAGCTTGTTGGAATTGCAAATTGGAAAGACTTCTGTTGAAATTGAAAATCTCACCATAGAGTCGGCCCGACACCAATACACCAAGGAATACATTGATCTGACAAAAGATTTTTATTTAAAAATGTAACAATCATACTTTCTTGTGTTATATTTTTAGACAAATCCTTAATTTGTTTATTTTTGATTCTAAAATTTACTCTATGCGACCCGATTTGTTTGAAGCTCCTGATTATTACAATTTAGACGACCTTTTATCCGAAGAACATAAATTGGTGCGCGATGCTGCCAGACAATGGGTAAAAAGGGACATTTCCCCTATCATAGAAGAGTATGCCCAAAAGGCGGAGTTCCCAAAACAGATCATCAAAGGCCTATCCGAAATAGGCGCCTTCGGACCCTATATTCCGGAGGAATATGGAGGGGCTGGTCTGGACCAGATAAGTTATGGGTTAATAATGCAGGAAATAGAACGAGGAGATAGCGGGGTACGCTCCACCGCCTCGGTACAATCGTCTTTAGTAATGTATCCCATTTATGCCTATGGCAGTGAGGAACAACGCAAGAAATACTTGCCTAAATTGGCCTCCGGCGAATTTATGGGCTGTTTTGGACTTACTGAGCCCAATCATGGTTCCAACCCCAGTGGTATGGAAACAAGATTTAAGGATAAAGGCGATCATTTTCTACTAAACGGGGCCAAACTTTGGATTTCCAATTCCCCTTTTGCCGATATAGCCGTGGTATGGGCCAAGAACGAAGAAGGGCGTATCCATGGACTAATAGTAGAGCGGGGCATGGAAGGCTTTTCCACACCGGAAACCCATAATAAATGGTCTCTGCGCGCCTCGGCGACCGGTGAATTAATCTTTGATAATGTAAAAGTTCCCAAAGAAAATCTACTGCCAGGTAAAAACGGGCTTGGAGCACCTTTGGGCTGCTTGGATTCCGCCCGTTATGGGATTGCCTGGGGCGCCATAGGCGCTGCAATGGATTGTTATGATACCGCCTTGAGATATGCCAAGGAACGCATTCAATTTGGAAAACCTATTGCGGCCACCCAGTTGCAGCAAAAAAAATTGGCGGAGATGATTACAGAAATCACCAAAGCACAGTTATTGGCCTTCCGATTGGGACAATTGAAAAACGAAGGAAGGGCCACTACGGCGCAGATCTCCATGGCCAAGCGAAATAATGTGGAAATGGCGATCAAGATAGCCCGGGAAGCCAGGCAGGTCTTGGGTGGAATGGGCATTACCGGCGAATACAGTATTATGCGCCATATGATGAATCTTGAAAGCGTCATTACCTATGAAGGCACGCATGACATCCACCTATTGATTACAGGTGCCGACATTACCGGACTACCAGCTTTTCAATAAGTATGTCAAAATAATAACTGCTTCACCCTACTTTTTGGGTCTAGGCTTCCTAACCAAACTATCCGCAGGATAAGTGGCCTTTAAGTATGCCATTTGTGCTTTGGACCAATCCAAAATTTTGTCCTGTTGATCCTGGGTGAGGTTGGCCTCAGGATGAAGTCCGAAATAAGTATATGACGGGATCGGCATTTCTTTTTCTTCCACCATTTCTACTATTTCTTCAAATTTGTGGTATTGAATGGCCAAAGGCAAATTGGTGAAATTGGAAAAATTTAAATGTCTTTTACCATCCACAACATGACTGTTCAAAAACCAGGCTACGGGCTGCACCTTGGAATACCAAGGGTATTCCGTCTTATTGGAATGACAATCATTACAGGAAACCTTCAGCAAATGGTTTACATCCTCTGGAACATTATATTTGGTGGAAATGCCATACGTATTATCGTTGGACTCATTTTTTTCGGGTCGCATAAACTGGATTAGGATCAATACTACACCCAACCCCAACAAAATTTTTTTTAGCATAATAAAAAATATTGGTTAATGATAAATACAGCGAATTATGAAATATTGGTCATGCACTAAGGTAATATATTTTTGGTTTTGAAGCCCATTTCGGAAAACGGCTTAATAATTAATACTAAACTAACCCATTGACTATCTTAAGATAACATCAGAAACAACCATAAAATATATTTTTACGGTAACCTAATAAAGGATACGTTCTTATAATTTGATTTGAGTTAGCTACTCTAAACCGATGATCACATCGGTTTTTTTTGTTTATATCAATCAGCCCCCCGTAATTGGCCAAAAACACTACTTAGTGCCCAAAAAATGGCTGAACCATTTTCCGGATGACTTTATAATTCTTTGTTGATTATTAAAATCCACGTATACCAACCCGAATCTAGGGTTATACCCTTCCGCCCATTCAAAATTATCGGTAAATGTCCATACAAAATACCCATCTACCCTTAGCCCTTCCCTTTTCGCCCTATGTACCTGCTTCAAATAAGCCTGTAAATAGGAAAGTCGTTCTTCGTCGTGTACCCCGCCTTGGTAGATTTCATCTTCAAAGGCAGCTCCGTTTTCTGTAATTACTATTTTTTTTACTCCCTTGTAGCTGTTAAATCTTTTTATCATTTTAAAAATACTGGGCGGATATACTTCCCAGTCCATTAGGGTAGCCTTAACCTTGCGCTTACTTGCCTTTACAATTTTGGCCCGGACATAGGGAACAAGATAGGAATGCCTTACTTTTTCGCGCGTATAATTTTGGATTCCCACAAAATCAAAATCAAATACGGAGTTTTCGGCGTCTCCCGGCAATATATAGGATTGTATACGTCTTAAGATCGGGATAGTATCCAAAGGGTAACCCATTCCCAAGGAAGGTTCTATAAAGAGGCGGTTAAGCATGGCATCTGCCCTTTCTGCCGCCCTTAGGTCCCTGCGATTATTCCTGTATGGTGATATCTGGGAACAAGAGAAGGTAGTCCCAATATTGGCATTGGCCACCAAATTTCGCAAAATCCTACCTCCGGCAGCCTGACACAATACGGCGTGGTGCACGGAGGGCAAAAAATTTCTTAAGCCTTTCCTACCTGGGGCATGTACCCCTAGAAAATAGCCCGCACCCGTAAACACCATAGGTTCGTTCAACACCATCCAATTCTTGACCCTATCCCCAAAACTATTGGCACAGACCGTTACATATTCTTGGAACCACTGCACAATATCCCGATTGGTCCAACCTCCCTTTTCTTCCAGCACAAGGGGTAAATCCCAGTGGTATACGGTCACCCAAGGCGTTATACCACATTCCAGGCAAAAGTTGATTACATCATTGTAAAATTGGATTCCTTTATCGCTAACGATTCCTGTTCCCTTAGGTAAAATCCGGGACCAAGATAAGGAGAACCTGAAGTGCCCAATATTCATTTTCTTCATCAAGAGGATATCCTCTTGAAACTTGTGATAGAATTCACAGGCATCGTTGCCGTGCTGATTTTGGTACGTATTCCCTTTTTTTGAGGTAAAATCGTCCCAAATGGAAGGACCTTTATCATGTATATTGTGCGCGCCCTCTATTTGATATGCCGCGGTGGATACCCCCCAAATAAAATCATCCCCAAAGTCATTCGCTTGCAAATCAAAATAATCCAAATTTTTCGACATAATAACTAAGATTGCCTAACCAAGAACTGCCTCTTCAAGCAACTGGTCAATAATCTGTTCTGTGATATCGGGATAATTTACCACTATTTTGTCCTCACTGTCCACCCAATTTCTTAATTTGTCCAAATGCTTATTCTTAAGGGATTTGATTACTGGCACCCCCAATTCCTTCAAGGCGGCCGAGTTGCACTGTTGTTCATATTGCCCCTTCATAGGGATTACCATCAACTTCTTGCCTAGATACAAGGCTTCGGCAGGTGTTTCAAAACCCGCACCGCACAATACGCCCTTGGAAGTGACCATGCTATGTACAAAAGCTTCGTTGGTTATTGGCCTAATGCTAATATTCTTTCCAAAAAATTCCACCTTATTATGCTTGGAAAAAACTTCCCATTTAATATCGGGAACCTCTGAAAGGATTTTCAATATTCTGCCATCGCTATAAGACGGCAGATACACGGTATAATGATCCCCTTCCTTAGTCTCTGCCGTTCTAATATCACTTCTTATGATAGGGGTATAAATCCTTTCCCCGTAGGCTCTAAAATGAAGGCCGAACTGCTGGTTGGTGGGCGCATAGTTCTTTAGGATAAATTTTCCCATAAGGTCATTTTTGTCAGGCTTTGGGGAATTGGGGGAAAGTACCGCTGCTTGATGGCTAAAACTAACTGAAGGCTTATTTTTTAGTTTACAAGCCCATGCGGAAACCGGCTCAAAATCGTTTATGACCAAGTCGTAATTTTCTATTGGAATACTTTTTATCTCCTTTTGCAATCTGGCGGCATTAGACTTGAGATAAGTCCTCCATAGATTAACATTTCCTTGTTTACCAAAAATAAAACTAAGACCTTGAAGCTGATATTTTACAGGATGTGGAATCTGTATATCTGCCTGTATTCCGCTTACAAGTATGTCCAATTCCAATCCTTTTTTCTGTAGTGCCGGAATAACATCGCGCGCCCTACTTAAATGACCATTGCCAGTTCCCTGGATGGCATATAGTACTTTCATATTATTTGTGTTTTAAGAGATCAAATGAACGGGAAGATCATTTATTCTCTGTGGAGGCCAAAAATTGAAATTCCCTTACCAAATTTTGAAAAAGTTGGTTTTTATCCAGAATTTCCATGGACTCCATTATATTATCATCATCATTTATAACCATAACATCCTCCATATAGTGGTATAATTTCCACTCCCCATTATTATATTCCAAACTCGTTAAATTCTCAATCCAATCCCCGGAATTTAGATACATAACAGACCCCTTGGAGGTAGATATTTCCCTCATCCCCGGCTGATGAATATGCCCGCAGACCACGTAATCATATTTATTTTCAATAGCAATATCGGCCGCAATCTGTTCAAAATCGTTTATAAACTTAATGGCCGATTTAACACTGTTCTTTATCTTCTTGGACATGGAAACGGGTCCTCTTCCCATTTTTTTACTGCAATAGTTTATAGCACTGTTCAACAAAATCAACATATCATAACCAGTAGCGCCCAGCCTTGCTACCCATTTGGAATGCTGCATGGTAACGTCAAAAACATCGCCGTGAAACATCCAAGCCTTACTACCGTTAATCTCCAGTACCACTTTGTTGACAATACTAAATGACCCCAATTTAAAACCTAGAAATTTCCTTAACATTTCATCATGGTTACCGGCCACATAATGCACGGGGATTCCATCTGCCACCCATTGCATAATAATCTTTACTACCTTCATATGGGATTTCGGCCAATAGCGCTTGCTAAATTGCCATATATCAATAATATCCCCGTTTAAAACCACTTCCTTGGGTTTTATAGACTTTAGATATTTGACCAATTCCTTGGCATGGCATCCGTAGGTACCCAAATGCACATCGGACAAAACCACTAGTTCCACAGGTCTTTTTTTCATGTAGTAATATTTGGTCGGTTTATTATTTGAAACTTGAAAGGAGAGCAAGAGGACCTGGATTCCAGGTATACAAATTTGACCACAATGGCCAGTATTGAATTAAAAATAATTTTCATGCACAGAAAATCAATATAAATTCAAAGATTGACATTTCGGGCCTATAACAGACCATAAACAACTTTAAAATTAGGTTATATGATTGTTAACAGACTGTTTTTCAACCTTGCCGAAAAACGAAACATGTATGTAATTATCCAGGAAAATCGAAATCTTGGAAACTGTAAAAAGGAGTAATCAACTCAATTTTAGAAATAGTTAGAATAAGCATAGGGCCAGGGATTGTTTTAAGCTACACTATACCCGCACAAGATATTTGGACAAATTCTGTCTAAGTTTATCAAATGTAATTGGTTTGGTAAAATAATCGTTCATACCAACTTCTTTGGCCCCTTGGATAGTTTCCTTGGTTACATCCGCAGAGAAACCAATAATTACGAGGTCTTTTTGGGTTTTCCTTATTTCCTCGGTAGCCTCAAAACCATCCATTTCGGGCATATGGATATCCATAAAGACCAAATCGTATTGGTTTTCGGACACCGCCTTTACCGCTTCTTTCCCATTGCCCACCCAATACGTGTTGATTCCAAAGGCATCCAAGGTCTTTTTAAGCACCACAACATTTACCTTATTGTCGTCCACGATCAAAACCTTAAACCCGGTCAAATCTATACTATTGGAAATAGGCTCCTTTGTCTCGGGCTGCATCTCGGTAATGGGAAACTTAAGTGAAATCTTAAATTCCGTTCCAACGCCTTCCTTGCTTTCCACTTCTATATGACCTTCCAGCAACTCTATTAGAAGATAGGTAATGTACAACCCTAGACCACTCCCTTCATGTCTTTTGGTAATACCTGAATCTATTTGTGTAAACCTATCAAAAATGGTTTTCAGCTTGTTTTTCGGAATTCCGATTCCTGTATCCCTAATGCCGATACTAATATTTAGATCACTATTTAGTACGGTCTCTTCATAGGTAATATCTATTCCTCCCTCTTCCGTAAACTTTAGGGCATTCCTCAAAAGATTGGTGAGTATCTGGCCAAATTTTCCTATATCGGCAATAACATGGGTTTTGGAATCCGAATCAATATCCAAATTGGCGTAAAGCCCCTTGGCCTCAATACTTGGCCTATATATACTAATTATATTCCGCAACTCTTCCGAAGGGGAAAAGACATCCTTCTTAAAGCTTATTTGGCCAGATTCTATTTTATCTATCTCCAAAATATCGTTCACCAATAGCAGTAATTTTTTGGAAGAGACATCCATCAAAGAAAGATATTCCATGAGGGAATTATCTATTTTGGACTCTTTTAGAACCTCAATAAAGCCCATTATAGCGTTAAGAGGGGTCCTAATTTCATGGCTCATATTGGAGACAAACTCGGTTTTCGCCTTTGACGCTTTTTCCGCCTTGGTCCGTTCTTCCCTTAAACTTCTATTGGCTACCCGGAGTTTAATATTTAACTCCCTAAAACGTGTGTTTTCATTTCGGGAAGATTGATAAAAATAGGTCAACAAACTCATAAGTAGGGATATGAGAACCCCAAAAACCAAAATGCTGGAAGAAGATTTGTTCCTTTCGGCCAAAACGTTTTTATTGCGGGGCATTAAGTAAAAGGTCCACACCTGTTTATCATCCTGGTCTACTTCATAAGACCTAGCATAGACCAAATCGTCGCTAAAATCGTTAATTGAGGGGTCATTGAGGCTATAAAAAGTGGTTCCCTTATCATCCTTTATTTCAATGGCATAATTGTCCATTCCGGCAGACAACATATCAAAAGTATTCGTAAAATCCATACCTGCGGTTATGGTACCCTGGAATTTGCCCCCAAAAAAAACAGGAACATCTATTAGTATGGAATTTCCTCCTTGCCTCAAAGGTATCCAAGACGTTAAGTTGGTCGTGGAATCCCGTACATGCCGCTCCCATTCATCGCGTCTCGGGTGGTTGGACAAGCCCATACCTACTACGGCCTCGTTCCCCTTATGCGGTACAATCCTCCTGATAACCAAGGAACTATCTATCCATTCAACAAATTTAAAAGATTGATCTTCTTTTAGGATGAGTTCGGCGTCCTTTTCCCAATACTCAAAATAATCACCATCGGTCATTTCCAACCTCTCCATAAGATTCTCAAGGACGATGATACTCTTTTGACCCGAGGACAAAAATCCCTGGGACTGGATTTGCCCATTCACCTCAATATCTTTCTTGAGCAACTCCCTATTGGAATCCAAAGAGTTCTTCCAAAGAGCCAGTACAACCAGCATCAATAGTACAAAAACAGAAAAAGGATATATTATTTCTTTTTTTGGAATTTTAAAGGACATATTAGGGGTGCTCTATAACTTTATTAGTACAACCAATGGTTGATATAGTCAAAGATATCACATTAAATAAAAAAATACCTCTTTTTATTCGGCCATAATAAAAGGACTTTAAAAAATAGCTTGCCCCAACCTAAAATGAACAAAGAAAATCATTAAAATACACCCTAAATACTGTTAATTAGACATTTACATTCAACTAACCAAGGTAACTGGACTTAGCTAGGCCAATTTTGTCATCAGGTATTGGCGAAATTCAAAGTAAAAAATATATGACTATATATAACATATTTATCCCCTAAACGGATAGTGCAAATAGCTCATTTAAACCAAGCCTTTGTACTTGTAGCCCAATGGCCGCAACCTTGGGAAAGGAAACCCCAGCGAAATAATTAAAGAAATTTATAAATAAACTTTTCTAAAAATTTATCTTTGTTCCAAATAAATAATATGAATATGTCTTATGTAGATTTATATAGTAGTGGTGCACATAGAAGAAATTTGGCGCATTTTGCATCCATTGCTACTTTGGCTGCCGTTGATGGCGAAATAAACGCTAAAGAAAGGGAGTTGTTGGACCGTTTTGCCAATAAGCTTGATATTACCGAGGACGAGTATAAAGAAGTTATGAAATCTGAAAACAAATATCCTATTAACCCACCTGCCAGTTCTGAAGAGCGGTTGGAAAGGTTATATGATCTGTTCAGAATTATTTTCGTTGACAATGTTATTGATGAAGAGGAAAGAGCCCTTATTACCAAATATGCCATAGGTTTGGGGTACAGGTCCGAAAGTGCCAATCTTATTATTAAAAGATCTATAGATATTTTTTCCGGAAGAATAGGTTTTGAGGAGTATTTGTACTTACTAAAAAACTAGTATTTTGATTGATATAATTTAGAAAAGGAGCTTTTGGCTCCTTTTCCTATTTTGTGGCCTGCATAAACTCCTCGGCCTTTTCCACCATTTTTTTGCTTCCACAAAAGAAGGGCACCCTTTGATGCAGTTCTGTAGGTTTAATGTCCATTATAGGACCAAAGCCATTACTTGCCTTACCTTTGGCCTGTTCGGCAATAAACGCCATTGGATTGCATTCGTAGAGCAATCGCAATTTACCCTCGGCCGCAATACTGCTCTTTGGATATAAATAAATTCCGCCCTTGATCATATTTCTATGAAAATCGGAAACCAAGGAGCCAATGTATCTTGAAGTATAAGGCCTATCCCCTTCCTCCTTTTGGCAATATTTGATATAGTCCTTGACACCTTGAGGAAAATGCACATAATTACCTTCGTTTACCGAGTAAATTTTGCCGGTTTCGGGAAACTCCATATTGGGATGGGAAAGATAGAAAGTTCCCAGGGCCGGGTTTAATGTAAATCCGTTTACACCATCGCCAGTGGTATAGACCAACATGGTTGAAGTTCCATAAACAATATAACCGGCCGCTATTTGTGCCCTACCAGGTTGCAAAAAATCCTCCAGTGATACAGGGGTGCCAATAGGGGTAACCCTTCTGTAAATAGAGAATATGGTTCCAACCGAAACATTCACATCTATATTGGAAGAACCATCCAAGGGATCTATCAGTACAATGTATTTATTTTGATGCTGCTCATCACTACTGTTAATACTGATAAAATCATCTTCTTCCTCAGAGGCGATCCCACAGACAATTTCGCGATTAATCAAGGTCTGAATAAATTTTTCGTTGGCCAATACATCCAGTTTTTGTTGGTCCTCGCCCTGGATATTGGTATCCCCGGCCGCCCCAATAATATCTACCAGTCCTGCCTTATTTACCTCGTGGTTTACTACTTTTGCCGCCAATCTAATGGCGTTTATAAGTTTGGAAAGTTCCCCTGAGGAATATTGGAAAGACGATTGGTTTTCGATAATGAATTCCCCTAGGGTGGTATTTTTTCTATGCATTACAAAAGCTTTGTTTATTTGAGCACAAATATCGGTTAATTTGTGAAACTACAACGTTTTCGTAAAATATTGATTTTTTAAATTTATAACTTTGTGTTTTATTTGTAACAATTATGGAGTACAGTATTCGAGATGCCGAAGCCAAGGACATGGTACAGGTACATAAATTGATTAAGGAGTTGGCCGTTTTTGAAAAGGAGGAAAATGCCGTAGAGGTTACGGTAGAGGATTTAAAAAGGGATGGCTTTGGATCCGACAAATTATTTCATTGCTACGTTGCGGAAGCCGATGGGGCTGTGGTAGGAATGGCGCTTTTGTACAATAGATACTCTACTTGGAAAGGTCCAATTATACACCTGGAAGATCTGATAGTTACGGAAGCCATGAGGGGCAGTGGTCTTGGTGCCGCCTTGCTGGGAAAAGTAGTGGAGTACGGGTACCAACTTGGCGTTAAGCGCATTAGCTGGGAAGTTTTGGACTGGAACGAACCTGCCATTTCGTTTTACGAAAGTAAAGGGGCCAATGTTTTGCGCGATTGGAATGTTGTCCATTTGGACGAAAAAGGAATAAAAACATTTTTAAATAAGTTATGAGGGTTTTTAAATTTGGAGGAGCATCGGTAAAAGATGCGAACGGTGTAAAAAACGTTGTTAAGGTTTTAGAGGAAGTAGGTCACGACAATACGCTCTTGGTTGTATCGGCCATGGGAAAAACGACCAACGCCATGGAAGATGTTGTAAATGCCTATTTTAAGGATAAATCCTTATTGCCGTCAGCAGTGCATGAAGTTATCCAATATCACGACAATATTCTGCACGACTTGTTTCCGAATGACAAGCATCCTGTTTATGACAAGGTAAAAACGCTTTTTGATGAAATACAGGGGTTTTTGGTCTGGAACAAATCTCCTAAATATGGTTTTGTATATGATCAAGTGGTAGGATATGGCGAATTGGTTTCCACCACCATTCTCAGCGCCTATTTAAATGAAATTGGAATAGCCAATCAATGGTTGGACGTACGAACCTTGATCAAGACCAACGATGATTATCGCGATGCCATTGTAAATTGGGAGAAGACCCAACAAAATGTCACGGAAAAAGTGGACAAGCGCAAGCTAAATATTACACAAGGCTTTTTGGGCAGTGACGACAACAACTTTACCACTACCTTGGGCCGTGAGGGTTCCGACTACACCGCTGCTATTTTGGCCTATTGCCTAAACGCAGAGGAAGTTACGATTTGGAAGGATGTTCCCGGGGTTTTGAACGCAGATCCCAGATATTTTGAAAAAACAGAATTGTTGAACAAAATCTCCTATCGCGAAGCCATTGAATTGGCCTTTTATGGAGCTTCCGTAATTCACCCAAAAACTTTGCAGCCTTTACAGAGAAAGGAAATACCCTTACATGTTAAATCTTTCATTAACCCCAAGGACAAAGGCACAACAGTTGGAAAAGGTATTGGGATAGAACCCAAGGTTCCCTGTTTTATTGTAAAAAAGAACCTAGTGCTCATGAAGCTTTCTTCCCTGGATTTTTCGTTCATTGTGGAAGATAGTATCAGCGAACTATTTAAATTATTGCACGATCATCAGATGAAAGTAGATCTGATCCAAAATTCAGCCATTAGTTTTTCCGTATGTGTCGATAATAAATTTGACAAATTGGACGAACTTTTAAACCTATTAAAAAGTAGGTTCAAAGTAGTTCATCATGAGGGCGTTTCCCTATATACCATTAGGCATTTTAACACGGAAGCCTTAACCAGTCTACAAAATGGAAAAGAGATCCTACTTGAACAACGCGGTAAGGAAACGGTGCAATTGGTGGTTCAATAGAGCGGTCATTTAATTTGTTGAAAAGTATAAATAAGGATAGCTGTAGCGATTTTCCTATCTTAGCGGTTACCAAATTACACTAAGGCATGGGTTTAGTAACCGCAAAGGAAGTAGCTAAGGCTATTAACCTGGATAAATACGGCTTTCTCGGAACGTTTATTGGATGGGTGCTTATGAGAGTAACCAAAATATCCAGTATTAACCAATTTTACGACGAACACAAGCATTTGGATGGACTGGACTTTTTGGATGCTATTTTAAACCATTATGAAATAAAATTCGAAATTCCAGAGGAAGATTTTAAGCGCTTGCCCAAACAAGGTTGCTACATTACCATATCCAATCATCCCCTTGGTGGGATAGACGGAGTGCTCCTACTAAAATTACTTTTAAGCCATAGATCGGATTTCAAGATAATCGCCAACTTCTTGTTGAACAGGATAGAGCCTATATCCCCCTACATACTGCCAGTAAATCCTTTTGAGAACCACAAGGACTCCAAGAGCAGTATTTCCGGATTTAAGAGTGCCATGAAGCATTTGCAGGACGGCCATCCTTTGGGAATTTTTCCCGCAGGGGAAGTATCTACGTACAGGGATGGAAAATTAATTGTGGACAAACCTTGGGAGGAAGCCGCCCTTAAGCTAATACGACGTGCGGAGGTACCCGTGGTCCCCATTTATTTTCACGCTAAGAACAGTAGGTTGTTCTATCGTCTATCCAAGATTAGCGATGTATTCCGGACGGCCAAACTACCCTCTGAGGTAACCACCCAAAAGAACAGGATTATCAAAGTGCGTATTGGGCAACCTATTTCCGTGCAAACACAGAACGAACAGGAAAATTTAGCAGAATTTGCCGATCTTTTAAGGCGCAAAACCTATATGCTTTCCAATGCCTATGAGAAGGAAAGACTTTTGGACCAGATTCCAACAAGTTTAAAAATACCGAAGGCCCCAAGAAAAATAGCTACAGCGGTACGTACGGAAGTGATACAGGAAGAAATTGTACGTTTAAGGGAAAAAGACTGCAGGCTATTGCAAAGCAAAAATTATGAGGTCTTTTTGGCCAAGGCCGCAGATATGCCCTTTATTCTTAAGGAAATAGGCAGACAACGCGAAGTTACTTTTAGGGCCATAGGGGAAGGCACCAATAATGCCATTGATCTGGATAAGTTTGACAATTATTACCGTCACCTCTTTCTTTGGGACGACGAGGAAAAGGTAATCGTTGGTGCCTACCGCATGGGTATGGGCTCGGAAATATTTGAAGAATACGGAATAGACGGGTTTTACTTACAGGACCTGTTTAGATTTGAACCTGAGCTCTACGGCATGATGTCCAAATCCATAGAAATGGGCAGGGCCTACATTATTAAAGAGTACCAACAGAAACCAATGCCATTATTCCTTTTATGGAAAGGTATTGTACATACTACCCTGCGATTCCCGGACCATAAATTTTTAATAGGAGGGGTAAGTATCAGCAACCAGTTTTCCAACTTTTCCAAGTCCTTGATGATAGAATTTATGAAAAGTAATTATTGGGATCCTTATGTGGCGCAATACATTAGGCCCAAAAAGGAATTTAAGGTAAAGCTCAACGATGCCGACAAGGACTTTATTTTTGATGAAACAGAAGCCGATCTTAACAAATTTGACAGGCTCATTGAAGAAGTGGAGCCAGGAAGTTTACGACTACCCGTATTGATCAAAAAATATATTAAACAGAATGCCAAAGTGGTGGCCTTTAACGTGGATCCCTTGTTCAATAACTCGGTGGATGGTTTAATGTACATTAAAATAGCCGACCTCCCAGAAAGTACGGTAAAGCCCGTTATGGAAGAGTTTCAGGCAGAATTGGAAAGAAAATTGGCCGAGGGGCAACAGGATGAAGGCAATCCCGCTTAGGATTTCATCTTGCGACCATCCAATAGGGACCACAAGGCCCTAATCCACCCCTACAACAGTACTTCTTCTTTCAAAGAGAAGATTGTCCTTCCAGACATTGTCCCGCTTGCCTACGCGCTCCCTTTTACCTATAAAACGGAATCCCATTTTAAGATGTAATTCCACACTCCCTTTATTTTCCGGAAATATACCCGATTGCAGGGTCCATAAACCCGCTTTTTCACTTTCAACTATCAACTGCTGCATTAGCATTTTACCCACACCTTGGCCCCTACTGCCCTGGCCTATATAAACACTCACCTCGGCCACACCACCATAAACACATCTGCTGGATACAGGGGAAAGTGCTGCCCAACCCAAAATGGTTTCCCCATTAACGGCCACCAATCTTCCTAGCTGAAGATGACCTGCGTCCCACACCTCAAAGGAGGGGACCTCTTTTTCAAAGGTAGCAAAACCAGTATCCATGCCCTGCTGGTATATTTGGGCAACTGCTGGCCAATCGCTATTTTTCATTATTCGTATCTCCATGAATAAACTTTTAGAACAAACCTCAGTTGTACACAGGCACTTGAATTAGCCTTTCTATTTATCGCAATATTACGATTAATATTGATAAAAAGAAAGTCGGATCAAAAGAACCCGACTTTATAATTTTATTAGAACCAAGGTTTCTTACCCACTTGATAGGTATTGTAAAAATCCTCATCGCTTTTGGTCAAATATATAATGCCTTCTATCAAACCCACTATAGCGGTGGCCATTACAATAAAACTCCCTATAATAAAACACATAGTTGCATAGCCTATTACGGTTGCTACCAACATAATTATTCCTTCCTTTTGATATCCAAGTATAAACTTATGGACACCTAATTGCCCAAAGACAATGGCAAGAACCCCAGCCAGAATCTTTTTATTATCCCCTCCGGCACTGGCCAGGCCTTCCTTAAATTCATTGGCGGTTTTTTTGGCCTCCTGACTAAAATCCTTGGCAGCTTCCTTAGTGTCTTCCTTAAATTCCTTGGCGGCCTCTTTGGTCTCTTCCGCAAATTCCTTCGCAGATTCCTTGGCATCCTTGGCAAATTCTTTGGCAGATTTCTTGGCCCCTTTTGCAGCGTCTTTGGCCTTATCCCCTAAATCTTTATTTTCTTCTGACATGGTAGTGTTTTAGTTGATTAATAATAGTACTAAATGTAATAATTATTTTCTAATCAAAGAAACGCTTTATCATTGGGTTCCCACAATTCCAGCTTGTTACCATCAGGATCCAAAATCCAACCAAATTTGCCGTAATTGTACTCCTCTATTTCGCCTACAACAGTAACACCTTCCTGCCTTAAAACTTTCAGCAATTCCTCCAAATTCTCTACCCGAAAGTTCATCATAAAAGTGGATTTGCTAGGTTTAAAGTAATTGGTATCGTCTTTCATAGGGCTCCATTGGGTAGAACAGTCCTGCCCCTCCTTGTCCTTCCACCAAAAAGTACAGCCGTACTGATCCGTATTGAGTCCAAGATGTTTGTTATACCATTGTTTAATTGCATTTGGGTCTTTGGTCTTAAAGAAAAAACCGCCCAATCCTGTTACTCTATTTTTCATGATCTTCTATTTATATTATCTCCACTAAAAAGGGCGAGGGCCCAGTACAATAACAAAATGACCCTATGGCTTAAAAGATCTGAATAAGAGGCTGCAGGCCTTGTTTAGCAGAATTTTTCCTTAATCTTGTCCACCACTGTCTGTGCCAATTTTATTTTACTCTCCACTGTCCATCCGGCCACATGCGGTGTTAGGAGTACATTATCGGCATTGATCAAATAAGTAAAGGCCTCTGGCAATTCTGACCCGCTGAACATATCTTCAAAAGATTTTTTCTCATATTCCAGTACATCCAATCCGGCTCCCAGCACCTTGCCCTCTTTCATTGCGGCTACAAGATCCTCTGTTACCACACATTTCCCCCTAGCTGTATTGATCAACCAAATGGGATTCTTGAAATCCTTTAGAAAATCGGCATTGATCATATTTTTGGTAAGGTCTGTCTGCGGTACATGAAGACTAAGTACCTCTGCCTTTTGCTTTAATTCCATTATCCCTACTTGCCTTGCGTTTTCATCGCCTACACCCCCAACAATATCGTAACAAATAACTTCTACATCAAAGCCCCTTAGCTTTTTGGCAAAGGCCTTGCCCATATTGCCATAACCAACAATCCCCACGGTTCTGCCATCCAATTCTATTCCACGGTTACCTTCCCGGTCCCATTTCCCGTTTCTTACCTCTTGGTCCGCCTTGTTCAATTTATTGAAGAGAGACAATAACATTCCCAAGGCGTGTTCCCCAACAGCATTCCGATTCCCTTCCGGGGCGGCAGCCAAAAAGATTCCCAGTCGCTTGGCATGATCGGTATCTATGTTTTCCAGACCGGCACCCAAGCGCCCTATAAACTTAAGGTTGACCGCCTTATCCAAAAAGGCCTCGTCTATAGTGAACCTACTTCTGATGATAACACCATCATAATTGGCTATTTTCTTTTCAATCTCCCCCTTGGAGGAGGTGTAATCTTCATCATTTTGAAACCCCAAGGCATTGAATTGCTCAATGATCAGTGGGTGATTTACATCTAAATGGAGAACTTTCATAAACTAAATATTATGTGGCAAAGATACAAGACCGCGTTGCTACTGGAAACAAGAAAATGGACTATTTTCAGGTTTAAATATAAGGACAAACTATAAATGCCATCTGTTTGTTCACAAAAACCTTAATTCTAATGTAGTTATTCAGACAAAGCGAAGTTTACGAGAAAAGGTACTAGGCCATAGGCCATGCTCACAATAACTTCATCATTTTCTTATGAAATTAATCTTGGGAAAATACCTGACCTCTTTATCCCTGGCAATTAAGACGGTGTTAAAAATTACAAATACGAGATTAAACAAATACATAAAAATTAGAAAGAACATATTGAACCTCACACTGGAAAGTATGCTACTTGCAGAAACAACTCCATTTGTTTCCCAATAATAGGCCATGTAAACAGCATTTAACAGAAACCCAAGAAAAAGCAATACTGTCCAAGTAATTTCAAAATTGATAACATCCCTGCCTAACTTGTTAAGATCCTTTAATTTGTCCTTTTTAGAGATCCACATTATTAAAGGCACCAATATTCCAAGTATGGGAAAGAACAGGAATGTAAGTGCGGACAAATTAAGGGCTTTCAAAAATCCCTTGTCTTCCATAATGGTCCAATCCACCAGTTCATTGGGCGTAACATTTAGTGCCTTGGCAATCCTTTTGAGGGTGTCACCGGTCGGTTGGGTTTCTCCATTCTCAATGCGCTGAATTGTTCTTAAACTCAATCCTGAATTTTCAGCCAATGCCTCTTGGGACAAGCCATTTCTCTTTCTTAATCCCTTTACCCTTTTTGCTAAATTTCCATTTTTCATTCTTGGTGTTTTAATAATATAAAACAAAACTAAATCGGATCAGGTTTTGTGGTAACGCCATCTTTGTGCCAACTTTACGTCATCTGTGTCAATTGGTTGGTAACCGGGAAACAGGCTTTATAAATTAAACTAAGATCTTGCACTAGGGATTGCAGCTGGCTACCGTGTAGCGCGGAAAGCCCGCCGCCCAACAAGGCGGAGTGCCCTAAATGCCCAAAATAACCTTGGCGATGGAAAAATAGATCAAAATCCCGAAAATATCGTTGCTTGTGGTAATAAATGGAC
The DNA here is from genome assembly GCF_900129275.1 of Arenibacter palladensis. Taxonomy (GTDB): domain Bacteria; phylum Bacteroidota; class Bacteroidia; order Flavobacteriales; family Flavobacteriaceae; genus Arenibacter; species Arenibacter palladensis. Next base: position 124,230 of record NZ_FQUX01000001.1, read on the forward strand.
CCGTGGCTATGGCGGGGTCTATGCCCCTTTTGTGTAGAAAGAGCGGTATAAAGGTCCCAATAATCCCTGCCACCACGGTTACGGTGATCAAGGAGATGGAAATGGCCAGGGAGGTAAGAAAACTACCTTTCCAAAGCCAGGTAAAAAATAATAGTATGGACGCCAAAACGGTTCCGTTAAGTAAGGCCAACAGCATTTCCTTTACAAGCCTTCCGGTGATACTCCCTTTTAGATCATCATTGGCCAATCCCTGCACCATTATAGCGCTGGATTGCACCCCAACGTTACCGGCCATCGCAGCTATTAGAGGGGTAAAGAAGAATAGCACTCCATAATCGCTCATTAGCGTCTCAAAGCCACCCATTATGGCCGCGGCCCCTACACCTCCCAAAAGGCCCAGAAACAACCAGGGCAGTCTTGCACGGGTCAAATCCCAAATACTGTCGTCCGCCTCCACATCTTGGGAAATACCGGCCGCCAATTGATAATCCTTTTCCGCCTCTTCCCTTATAACGTCCACAATATCGTCTATGGTAATACGGCCAACCAGTCTTCCAATTTCATCGACCACAGGAATGGCTTCCAAATCGTATTTGGACATGATTTTGGCAACTTCCTCTGGTTTTTCATTTACGTTAACCGCATCTACCTTGGGAATATAAACTTCACTGATATGGGTCTTGGTGGAGGTAGTCAACAAATCCTTGAGGGAAAGTCGCCCCTTAAGTTTACCTTCATCATCCACTACATAAATAGAATGCACCCTGGTAACATTTTCAGCCTGTGCCCTCATTTCCTTTACACAGGTAAGTACGTTCCAATTCTCATTGACCTTTACAAGCTCCTTGGCCATAAGTCCACCCGCCGAATTTTCGTCATAGCGCAACAGGTCCACAATATGCTTGGCATGTTCCCTATCCTCCAATTCGGAAATAACCTCTTGGACCATATTTTTGGGGAGTTCCCCTATGATATCAGCGGCATCATCGGTATCCAACTCGTCCAACTCTCCGGCAATTTCCTTGGCAGACAGATTGGCAAGGATGGCCTCCCGGACATCTACATCCAACTCCGTAAGGGTTTCGGACGTTTTTTCGCTGTCCAGAAGTTTTATAAGATAGGTGGCATGGTCCTCATCCAATTCGTTGATGATCTCTGCCACATCCGCATAATGCACCTCAGCCAAGAGCGCGGACAATTGCCCGTCCTGCTGGTCGTCTATTAGCTGTTCTATTTCAGCTAAATATTCCTCGGTGAGTTTAAATGGTATCATTTGCAATCTTCTGTGTCAACGAAATAAAGTCCGCAACGCTCAATTGTTCCGGACGCAGGCCAAATATAGCATCTTCTTTTAGAACATCTGAAAGATTGAATGTTTTTAAACTGTTACGAATGGTCTTTCTACGCTGGTTAAACGCTGCCTTGACCACCTGTTTGAACAGTCTTTCATCCACATCCAAACGGAAATTTTCCTTTCTGGTAAGTCGCAATACTCCTGACTGCACTTTGGGAGGCGGATCAAATACTTGTGGCGAAACCGTAAATAAATATTCAGCATCGTAAAATGCTTGTACCAAAACGGATAGAATTCCATAGGCCTTGCTCCCTTCCTTTTCACAAATCCTTTCGGCGACCTCCTTTTGGAACATTCCGGTGAATTCCGGAATCTGATCCTTAAATTCCAACATCTTAAAGACGATCTGGGTGGAAATATTATAAGGAAAATTCCCGGTAATGGCAAACTGCTCTTCCCCAAAAAGGGTCCATAGGTCATACTGCAAAAAGTCGGCCTCCAAAACCTTGAATTCTCCCTTGCGCTGCATTAATTTATTGTGTTCCAAAGGAAAACTGTGGTTAAGGTAAATGATGGATTCCTCATCCAGGTCCATAGCCACCAAATCTATATCCTTTTCCAACAAATATTTTGTGAGCACCCCGGTACCCGGCCCTATTTCCAAAACATTTCGATATCCGTCCAATTTCAAGGTTTCCCCAATTTTTTGGGCAACGGTCTCATCTTTCAAAAAATGTTGTCCTAAATGTTTTTTTGCTTTTACCGGACTTTCCTCCTGCCAAGGTCTATTGAACTTTTCCTTCTTGGCACGGAAGGCCTTTTTCCCCTTTTTGCTCATGGCGCTGCGTATTTAATTAATGTTCGCTAATGATCGCCAACTCTGTCCTAAAGGCAACAAACTTACCGGCAAAGAGTTCCATCACTTTTTTACGCAGTCTTTCTGCATCTTCGGCATAATATTTTTGAAGGGTTTCTTTAGAATCTGTGGTATATTGAATGGAGTACGTAACCCCTCCCATCTCCTCCTCCACCAAAACCTGGGACATAATAGCCTTGGTAAACTTTCCGGTTTCCAACATCTCCGGGATATGGACCTCCTTCATCCAGGACAACCACTGTCCTTGGATAGATTCTTCAATATTCATGGTAACATTGTAAATATACATGCTATTTCTTTACTTTCCCGAAAGGGAATATTAATATTCATTTATGGACGGGCCAAGACGTTGGACACTAATTAATACTGTCTCCCCGCAACATCCTGAAATTCCTTCTTGCCAGCGGAAAAAAGTAACTATCCTGATAGTTATAGATAATTTTCTCGTAATGCACCTTGGCCTTTTCGGGCTGATCCAAGATATTGCGATACAATTCCGCCAGGGCAAAATTGGCATCATCGGCCAAAATATCGTTGGCATAGAATTCCACTATTTTAAGGTAGTTAAATTCCGCCTTTTCATAATCCTTTAATTCAATTAAAATTTCGGCCTGTTTCAGAAGTGCTTCATCCTCTATTTTTTCCCCTTTATGATTTTGGAGAATATCTTCCAACAGGTCCACCGCATCCTTCTTTTTATTTTGATAGGCCAGAAAATCGGCCCGGGCATACTTCTTTAAGGCCGTTTGTGTGGAATCTTCCAATGAATTATCGGAAATCAATAAGCTTAGCTGCATGGCGTCATTGGCAATCAATTGCGAGGTAGATCCCCTAAGTATCTTTAATTGCGTTAAAGCCCAATCAAAATCCCCTTTATAAAAACTAGTTTGCGCTACCTTAAAACGGGCATCCTGACCAAGGACATCATTCTTCAAATCTTTCTGAATCTGGGAAAAATAGATCAAGGCCTGATTAAACTGCCTATCAAAGACCAAAATATCGCCCAAAGTACTTTTAATATAGGATTTGCTATAATTATTCATGGGCAGCTCCAAACATTGGCGTAATATCCCAATAGCAGGTTCGGGGTTATTCTTATTGAAGGTTAAGAATTTGGCATAGGCTATCTGCAGTTGAAGGGTTTCCATTTGGTAACCGTGTACTGCTAGCAGGTCATCGAATTTCTTTTGGACCTTGTCCAGCACCTTATCATCGGTTTCCAATAAATCCAATTCAATAAGATTTAGCTCTGCATCCAAGGCCACAATAGCGTCTGCACTATTTTCGGATATATATAGAAATACGTCCTTTGCGGTATCTAAATCCTGCTCCTCCATGGCCAGTTTTCCCAATCCCTGTAAACGCTGCAACGAAGTCTCCCCGCCCCTTTTGTAAATGGCCTTTTCTTGGTTAAAGGCGCTCCTAAATTGTTTTTGTTGAACAAAAAGCCAACTCAGCAATTCGTTCCATAGGATATCCGGGCTTCTTTGTGCATTCTGAAGCAACACCTTTTTGAATTTTATGTTATTTGGATTTTCGGCCTCCGCACTTATAAAATCGTTGATATTGCGCAGTACATTTGCCTGTGAAGCCTTGCCTTCACTTATTAATTTTAAATAGGATTCGTACATCTGCTCTATATTCCCCTGCTCCCCGTAGATTCTGGCTTTTTGAAAATTATAATCCAATTGGGGATTACGCTCCATAGCTATGGAATACGCCTTTAAGGCATAATCCAATAAAGCATATTTCTGAAACCTGTAACCAAGGCCATAGCCATAATTGGGATTCTCATTAATTTTTTGAAGGGCTGCATTGTAATAATCGGTCGCCTTTTCCGGTTGGTCCTGCAAGGTATAATTGTACCCCAGCTCAATGAGCATGGTAGGATAAATATTTTGTTCGTTCACCGCGTTCAGCAAAAATTCCTCGGCCTTATCATACTGTTCCAATTGTTGGTAGCAGGCCACTAAGCCTTCGCCATAATCTGTCCGCATTGGATTTTTGGCGACCAACTTTTCATAGAATACCACGGCCTTATCAAAAGCACCATCCTCAAAATATTGTTTCGCCAAAAAGTCTTCCTGGGAAACCAGTAGTTGGGAACAAGAGAATATAAGTATGGAAATAAGTAGTCGCAAAGATTCTTTTTTTCAAAGATACGTAGAATGTACAAAGTGGATGTTAAGGCCAATATAAAGAATTATAAGTAGGCCAAACTTTAATTTCAGCTTAGGTTTAAGCTGTAACCTTGTTTATTCTTTTTGGAATGAAACCATTAAATGCAGGGGACGAAATTTCCCTACAACAATCCATTGTCTCCTAATTTAAAAAAATGCTCCTGCCGGTCTCACCGGTTATTCCAAAACACAAGCCGATAAACAAGATGGTTGGGATGTTTTGGCAGGGGCCATAATAAGGGTTGGCAGCTGCTATATTTTCACTACCCCCCCATCAAAAAGAACATATGAAACTCACCTTTAACAGCAGTGATGACCACTATCTCCTAGGCTTTAAATACAAATTTTAGCCCGGCTAGTTTTAGCTGATCTTATCAAACCCGGTATAAGGGATAAGGACTTCAGGAATTTGGATTCCATCCTCTGTCTGATAATTTTCCAATATTCCGGCCAATACCCTGGGCAAGGCCAATGAGCTGCCATTTAAGGTATGTGCCAATTGACTTTTACCATTTTCGTCCTTATAGCGCAGTTTTAATCGGTTTGCCTGAAAGGTTTCAAAATTGGAGACCGAACTAATTTCCAACCAACGATCCTGGGCCGTTGAAAAGACCTCAAAATCATAGGTAAGGGCAGAAGTAAAGCCCAAATCCCCTCCACAAAGTCGTAAAATCCTGTAGGGCAATTTAAGTTCCCTAAGTATATTTTTCACATGCTCTACCATACCGTCCAAAGCTTCATATGATTTAGTGGGATGCTCCACCCGCACTATTTCTACCTTGTCAAATTGATGCAAGCGGTTAAGTCCGCGCACATGCGCACCGTAACTCCCGGCTTCCCTCCTAAAACAAGGAGTATAAGCGGTATGCGTAATGGGAAAATCGGATTCGCTTATAATAACATCCCTAAAAATATTGGTTACCGGTACCTCGGCCGTAGGGATCAAATAAAGATCGTCCTCACCTATGTGATACATTTGTCCTTCTTTATCGGGCAACTGGCCCGTACCATAACCTGATGCCTCATTTACCAAATGGGGCACTTGAATTTCATTATATCCAGCAGCTGCATTCCTATCCAAAAAGTAAGAAATAAGGGCTCTTTGCAATCGAGCACCTTTTCCCTTGTACACCGGAAATCCGGCGCCAGCTATCTTTACTCCCAATTCAAAATCTATAATGTCATATTTCCTTGCCAATTCCCAATGTGGAAGCGCCCCCTCTTTTAGGGTTGGGATATCCCCTTCCCTGAACACCTCTTCATTATCCTCCTCAGTGCTACCAGCAGGTACTGATGTATGTGGAACATTTGGAATTTGGTACAGTAAATTTTGTAGTTCGGTTGCAGTTGCCGTCAAGGCCTCGTTCAATTCCTTGGACTCCTCTTTCAAACTACCGGTTCTTTCTTTTAAAAAGTTGGCTTCCGCAGCCTTACCACTTTTATAAAGCTGGCCTATTTCCTTTGAAATACTGTTGGATTCGGCAAGTGTATTATCCAGGCGTGCCTGCAGGGACCGTCGTTTTTCATCCAATTGAAGGACACTTTCAATAATTGGAAGGGCTTCAATATTACGCTTTTTTAAAGCTTCAACAATTTGTTCCTTATCCTCACGGATAGCCTGTAACTGCAACATTTTTTTTGATTTTTATCGTGCAAATTTAACCTAATCTTCGGATTTTCGGTATAAATTTAGCCCGGATATAGTTAGCAAAATTAAATTTCATGGTTTTTGAACACATCGCCTTGAACGTAAAAAACGTAGAGGACATTAAGGATTGGTATGTTGCCAATGTGGGGTTAAAAGTAGTTTCTGAACAATCGCAAGCTCCTTTCATGACCTTTTTGGAAGATTCAACGGGACGGGTAATCCTAGAACTTTACCATAGACCTGAAGAGGAAATCACCAATTTCAAGACAAAGCACCCACTTAGCTTTCATATGGCATTTGTTTCCCAAAACGCTGAAAAAGACAAGATTAGGTTACTGGGTAAAGGAGCCAGTTTTGTAGAGGAAATAACAAAGGAAGACGGCAGCCATTTGGTAATGCTCCGTGATCCATGGGGAATGCCCCTGCAACTGTGCCATAGGACCAAACCGTTTTAACAAACCAGAAGGCAATACTATTATACTAATTTTTTGATGGTGAGGGCAAGATCCAATCGTTGTGCCCAAAATAATTCCAGGACGCGCTGCCAAGGTCTATTTTTGGATCAATAAATTCTTGGTACGGTTTTCCGTTGACGCTCACCCTAGAATTTACATAAACCGAGATGTCCTCCCCCTTTTCATCGTATTCCCGTTTAAGGCGTTGGGCAAACTGCCACATAAAATCCGGATAGGATTTAATTTTACTTTTCTGTCCCCTTGTTAAATAATCGTCCAAATTTACCAGATACGAATTCCCGTTGGTATGGTTCACTATTCTAAAAGTAGTAATTCCGGTCCTACTCCTCAACATCATTCTCCAACTCAACCTATGTCCCTCTTCTGTCCATAATACATCGTCCTTTATAAAATAATGGCGGACAGGCAGGGCCAGTTGGATCAAAAAATAAAGCGACAAAATTCCCAAAACCAATTCTCTTTTGGGCGGCACAACAACGGCATCCCCTTGGTAAGGTTCCTTCTTTTTAAAAAACAATTTTCGAATAGATTCAGGCTCAAAAAAGAATACCGTAAACGCTAATGCCAAATAAGGAAAAATTCCGATTTGAAAGACTATGGAATTGAACAAATGAAAGAATATGGAAGCAAAAAAAGCCCATTTTCTTGTAGGTTTCCACAAGAGGGCGGGCACGATAAACAAATCGAACAGAATACCCGAAACACCTACTATACTATGAACCATAGGTACCTGAAGCAGCCCACCAATGATGGGATAGGATTTTTTATTCTTAAAAAGAATTTCTATAATACTAAAATCCAACCAGTCCCCGTACATCTTGGCCACGGAGGCATAGGTATAAACTATAAATAATTGTAAGATAATTACCCATCTCAAATAGGCGGACATGTGATTGGTCCTTATCGACGGGTTTCTTTTGGCATCCAGCGAATAATCCCTGTTTGCCGGCATAAAGGCCATAATCAATGCAATCAGAATAAGCAGGTAATAGTGATTGTTGTAGGCTGTTTTTTGCATAAGGTAAACACCCGTCCAGAGCAGGGCAAAGGCCGCAGCGCTCAATCGGTATCTATAACCCAGGGCAATAAAAACCCCTAAGGATCCCATGGCAATAAAATACAAATACATGCCTATACCCGGCAATGGTTGCAGCCAGTCGAAACCAATAAAATTAAACGTAAACTCCGGGTCTATCAGATTTTTTTTGACCCAACCCGTGGCAATGGCGCCATAGCATTCAAGGCTAACAAGAATGCCAAAAAATACCCTGAAAATTAGGAGCGGACTATTATCGATTTGCTTAAAAAGAAACCGATCCAGCATTTATTTAGAGATTATGGAAAGGGAAGTCTCCCGATCTTTTTTCAGTTGTGCCTGTAAAGCTTCCAGGGAATTGAACTTTTTTTCATCCCGTATCCGATCAATAATATCGACCTGAATTTCTTTCCCGTAAAGGTCCTGTTCAAAATCGAAGAAATTAATTTCTATACTTTTGGTCTTGCCCTCCACGGTAGGATTAAAGCCTATGTTCATCATTCCAAAAACAGTTTTGCCGTTTAATACACTGCTCACTACATAGACCCCGTTCTTGGGTATTAGCTTGTACTCTTCGGGAATGGACAAATTAGCAGTTGGAAAGTTTAATTTCCTTCCCAATCCTTTTCCTTTAACAATGCTCCCTGTTAGCATATAATTATACCCCAAATACATATTGGCCGTTTTCATATCCCCGTCTTCCAAGGCCTTCCTGATTTTTGTTGAACTAACGGAAACATCATCCACTTCCTGGGCCGATATTTCCTCCACCTCAAAATCCAAGGCATTCCCAAAAGCCATCAAATCATTAATATTGGCATTCCTATTTCTCCCAAACCTATGATCGTAACCAATAATGATTTTTTTGGTCTTTAAATCGTTTACCAAAATATCCCTAACGAACTGTGTTGCGGATAAGCGTGAAAATTCTTTGGTAAATGGATGTACGATTAGATAATCGATACCCAATTCCTCCATGATTTTAATTTTTTCGTCAATGGTATTCAAAAGCTTTATAGAAACATCTTTTTGAAGTACCATTCTAGGATGGGGGAAAAAAGTAAGCACCGTAGATTTCAACTCCAATACTTTGGCATTGTTTATGAGACGTTCCAATATTTTACGGTGACCAATATGCACACCATCAAAAGTGCCAATGGTAATGGCAGTAGGGTGCGCTTTATCGTAATTGGAGATGCTTTGAACTGTTATCACAAAAATGGAATAATAAAAAAACTTATCTTTGAGTTTGTACTAAACCCCGCTTGATGGTTGTAAAATTACGTCTTGTTTTTTCAATATCCATATTTTTTCTTTGCTATTGCGGTTTTGGTCAAACCAAATATTGGGATAAAACCGATTCCGGGAGCCGCCAATTACAGAGGCAGACAGCAAAGTTGGAAATAAGGAACGGCGTTACTTTTTCCCTAAAGAAGGACATTTTTAACAACGAGCTTAAGGCTGCACAGCGCAATAAGGCCTCAAAAATAGTGAGTTTTCCGGACGAAAACGGGGACCTGATTCCATTCGTCGTCCAAGAAGCCTCCGTCCTTTCCCCGGAACTTTCCAAGAAATACCCCCAAATAAAGTCATATGTCGGTAGAGGTTTAAATAACGTAAAGGATAGGGTAAGATTTAGTGTTTCCCAAAACGGGGTACAAAGCATGATTGTATATGGCGAAAGCAAAAACGCTACCTACATGCAAAAGGTTTCGGATTCCGAAAATGAATATATAGTGTACAATAGGAAAGATGCCTATATGATGAACACTAATTTCATTTGCGAGACCACCTCCCTTATAGAAAAGGACAAAGGGCCTACTGCCTTAAAGTTGGTAGATGGCCAGGTGTTAAGAAAATTCCGTGTAGCCATCTCAGCTACAGGGGAATATACCGAGTTCCACGGCGGAACAGTACCGGATGCCCTAGCGGCCATTAATGCTACCATTACACGGGTAAATGAAATTTTCGAAACCGATTTGGGAATCAGTCTGGAAATTGTTGCCAATACCGATGAGGTCATCTACACGGACAAGGATACCGATCCCTATGGAACAAATCTTAATTCTGAAGTACAAAATACCTTAACTACGGTTATTGGCGCTGAAAACTACGATGTAGGCCATTTGTTTCAAAAGGACCAAAATGGGGGCAATGCCGGATTTATTGCCTCGGTATGTATAGATTCCAGAAAAGGGAGTGCCTATTCCTCTGCCCTGATACCTCAAGGGGACATTTTCGACCTGGATTTTGTGGCGCATGAAATGGGGCATCAGTTTGGCGCCAACCACACCTGGTCCTTTGAATCGGAAGGCACTCTGGTACAGGCCGAACCAGGAAGCGGAAGCACAATCATGGGATATGCAGGTATTTCCGGAAATAACAATGTTGCCCTAAACGGGGATGACTATTTTCATTACTACAGTATATTTCAGATATCGGAATATATAAAAACAACAAGTTGTGCCCAGGAAATCTCCTTGCTGAACACTCCACCCGAAATAGTGCCCACCGGCAACTTTACCATCCCAAAATCTACCGCCTTTAGGTTAAGGGGCAATGCGACCGATGCGGACATAGATGATATACTTACCTACAATTGGGAACAAATAAATGACGGCATAGTTACCCATAACACCTTTGGGCCCACAAATCTCAGTGGCGCCAATTTTAGATCCTTAAAACCAACGGTAACTCCAACAAGATATTTTCCAAGGTTGAGCAGTATTGTATCGGGCAACCTTACCCAAACCAACCCCAACGTAAATACCACTTGGGAAACCGTTTCCTCTGTAGAACGGGAACTGGACTTTGCACTTACCGTCAGGGACAATTCCCTTGGGGGCGGACAAGTTGCCTCGGACCTGGTGAAGGTTATGGTCATAGACAATGCCGGACCCTTCGTAATAACTTCCCAGGCCATCAATGAGATTTATACTGCAGGCACGCGACAAGAGGTTACCTGGGATGTAGCGAAAACAAATCAGGGTCCGGTAAACGCACAAAAAGTTGACATCTATTTTTCCGCCAATGGAGGCGCTTCCTTTCCCATAAAATTAGCTGACAGCGTGCCCAATGACGGGCAACAGGACATATTGATCCCTGGATTTGCAACTCCTACAGGCCGAATAATGGTCAGTGCCCACGACAACATCTTTTTGGCGGTAAACGCTGCCGATTTTACCATAACATCATCCGATATAGTGTTGAACTTTGCCCAATTGCAACACGAAGTTTGCCAAGGAAATGATTTAATTGTGCCCTTCAACTACCAAACATATAATGGTTTTTCCGGGGAGGCCACCTTTTCCGCCACCGGTATGCCCCCGGGATTGACAGTCGATTTTTCCCCTACCTCCACTATGGTGAACGATACCCTAGTAAATATTACCTTTTCCAATACGGATTTGGTAACTCCCGGCAATTACCCCATAAGTATAGTGGCGACTTCAGAAAACGTAACTAAGGAAGTTGTAATAGATGTGAAAATATTAGAAACTACCTTTGCGGATGTAGTCCTACAATTGCCCACCAATGGCTCTACAAGTGCTCGTATAGCATCACAATTGGAATGGGAATCCAATTCCTCCTACACCTCCTATGATGTTGAGATTGCCGATGACGCGGCCTTCACCAATATTATTGATTCGGCCACTGTTATTTTCAACTACTATTTGGCCACCGACCTGGCAGAGGAAACCACTTATTATTGGCATGTTAAACCCAAGAATAGCTGTGGAGAGGGAACCTTTGGTCCGGCCTTTAGCTTTACCACCTTGGAACTAAACTGTGCTTTGGAATCGGCCAAGGATTTGCCCATTACAATATCAACAACAGGGGCACCCACAATAACATCTACCATTACCCTTTTGAACGACCTGCCCGTAGCAGATATAAATGTTAATTTGGACCTTACCCATTCCTTTCTTGCCGATTTGGAAGTAACCCTTATATCCCCCGCCGGCACTCGGGTAATTCTCGTATCCAATTCCTGTGGAGGAAATCAGGATATACTGGCTACATTTGATGATAGTGCGGAAGCATTTATTTGTGGAACAACTCCGGCCATTCAGGGCACTGTAAGGCCCTTGGGCTCTTTGGCTGCTTTTAATGGAGAATCTACCTATGGGGACTGGATACTGGAGGTCAAGGACATTGCGGCCTCGGATGGAGGGTCCTTAAATGCTTTTTCTATGGACATTTGTGTAGAAGGCACCTTTAGGGCAGACGAGGATAAAGATGGTGTTTTTGATGATGGCGATGATCTATGCCTAAACACCCCTATGGGGGCCACGGTGGATTTAAACGGATGTGCCGTTTATATTTTACCTGCAGATAATTTTGAAGTGGAAATCAATAGTGAATCCTGTAGCAATCAAAATAATGGTTCTATACGTATTGTTGCCGATATCAATATGGACTACGACCTTACGCTTATCGGCAATGGAATAAATGAGAGCAATAATTTCACCAATTTCTTTTTTAAAGAAGGCCTTGCGGCCGGGACTTATGAAATATGCATTATTGGAACAGAAGATGACAAGGCATACGAACCCTATTGTTTTCAAGCCATCATTACAGAACCTCCGCCCTTAACCGTTACTTCCAAGCTAACCGCCTCGGGGAGTCAGGCCATATTGAACCTTGAAGGGAGCGATTGGTACAATGTTGAACTAAATGGCATTGTTACGCAAACCAAATCTTCCAGCATTACTCTGGAACTTAAACAAGGTATCAACCAAATCAAGGTAACAACCAATTTGCAATGTCAAGGCATTTATGAAGATCAATTGTTCCTTATGGACGAACCCCTGGTATTCCCCAACCCATTTGAGGAGGAGGTCAATATTTTCCTTAATAATGGACCGGAAACCGTAAATGCACAGATTTTTAATTATGCAGGCCAATTGATCCGCAAAAAGGACTATACCCTAGATAGCAATGAAATTAATATTAATTTTACTGGCTTGCCTTCGGGTATCTATATCCTTAAGCTTAAGGGAGAAGGTGTAAATAGTAATGTTAAGCTTGTAAAAAAATAAACGGATGAAACCAATCACCATAATTTTATGTTTTTTGGCCCTAGTGGGATGCGGAGGGAAAGACTCTCCCAAACCACCCTTGTCCGCACAGCTTGTCTTTCCGGAAAAAAACTCGGAATGTACGACCGGCATAAATGTAACTGGAACCAATAATTCTACGGTGCAATTTAGATGGCAAGCATCGGACCATACGGAATCCTATGAATTAAGGGCTACCAACTTGAATACCAACACCACCCAAACCATTGTGGTAAGTGGCCCCTCGGCAAATTTGAATATTGAAAGGGGAGCCCCTTATTCATGGCTGGTAGTTTCCAAAAACACTGAAGTTTCGGAAACGGCACGTAGCGAAACATGGCGATTTTTTAATGCTGGTGTGGAAACCACCCATGCACCTTTTCCTGCGGAGGTTATAGCTCCCAAAACAGGATCGAACATAGCCAGGGATATTAATAATGAGGTTCTATTGGAATGGGAAGGTGCAGATGTGGATAATGATCTGGAAGGATACGAGGTCTATTTTTCAACAGAAACCCCACCAACTACCCTGATAAGCACACTAACATCGGGAAAATCCGATCTAAAGGTAAGTGTAGAAGCCAACACAATTTATTACTGGAGAATAGTTACAATGGACAGGGAAGGAAATACCGCTACAAATAGCATTTCAGAGTTTAAAGTACGATAAGAGTTCTAGGTTCCGTTGTATTCGTTCATTGTCCTGTTTACGCCTGAAAGCACAAATGAACGGATGAGTGCATTGATTCTTTCATATCGTTCCACCAAGGCATCCTTTTCCTCTTGGTTCCATTCGCCCAAGACATAATCTATCTGTTTTCCTTTTCCAAAATCCGATCCAACACCAAACCTCAACCTATTGTAATTGGTAGTAAGGAGGTACTGCTGAATATCCTTCAATCCATTATGGCCCCCATCACTGCCTTTGGTCTTTAAACGAATGGTTCCGAAGGAAAGATTAATATCATCTGTAATAATAAGCACATTTTCAAGGGGAATATTTTCCTTGTCCATCCAATATTTTACAGCTTTTCCACTTCTGTTCATATAGGTAGATGGTTTAAGACAAATTATGCTCCTTCCTTTAACCTTAAAGGTACCCACATCGCCCAGCTTTGCTGTTTCAAAGATAAAATCTTCCTCCCTGGCCAAGGAGTCCAAAATTTTAAACCCAATGTTATGACGGGTCTCCGCATATTCCTCCCCTATATTTCCAAGTCCAACAACTAAAAATTTCTTCATGGCGTCTTTTTCATCCAATAACGTCCCGTTCAATTTAAAAAATGATTCTAAAAACTGGAACATATCACTATTTTTGAAGTTCGTAAAAATACAAAAGCATCCCGCAGATACGGGATGCTTTTACATTTATTTTAGTTAAAAACTATGCTTCACCACCTTCAGCTGGTGCTTCTGCAGCAGCTTCTGCTCCTTCTTCTCCTTCTTCATCCTCTTCATCTGTCAAGACCGCATTACGTGCAGCTTTAACCTGAACAACCACGGTGTTTTCTGGGTGAAGAATGGTAAATTCGTCTTTCAACAATGTAGCTACGGAAATATTTCCTCCGATTCTCAATTTAGAGATATCAACATCAAAGAAATCCGGCAAATTGTCTGGTAACGCCTTAATGGCAAGTTTTCTTTTTCTGAACAATAATCTACCACCATTTCTAACCCCTGGAGAGTTACCCAACAATCTTACAGGAATGTCCATAGTAACTTCCTTATCCTTGAACAACTGATAAAAGTCTACATGTAAAATGTTATCGGTTACAGGGTGAAATTGAATATCCTGCATTACCGCATCGTACTTTTTACCACCTTCCAAATCAACCACAACAGTGTGTGCGTTTGGAGTGTACACTAAATCCTTGAACGATAGTTCGTCTGCTGCAAAGTGTAATGGTTTATCCCCTCCGTAAATAACGCAAGGAACCTTTCCAGCATTACGTAAGGCCTTTGTTGCTTTTTTGCCTACGCTTTCTCTTTCTGATCCTTTAATTGTAATTGACTTCATTATATTTATTAAATATTAATTAAATTACTTACTCATAATATACTTCTACATCAGAAACTTGGAACTAATGGAAGTATTGTGATGTACCCTGTGCATTACATCGGCAAACAACTCGGCACAACTTATTACCCTTATTTTTTCACTTTCCCTTTTTAACGGTATGGAATCGGTTACAATAAGTTCTGACAATTTCGATTTTTCAATTTTCTCGTACGCATCCCCTGAAAGAAGTGCATGTGTGGTAATTGCCCTTACACTTACTGCTCCCCTGGCCATCATTAAATCTGCCGCTTTGGTCAAGGTTCCGGCCGTATCGACCATATCATCCACCAAAACCACATTTTTTCCCTCTACATCTCCAATAAGTTCCATATGCGAAATTACATTGGCCTGTGCCCTTTGCTTGTAACAAATAACAACATCACAGCCAAGCGCCTTGGAATAGGCATAGGCCCTTTTGGATCCGCCCATATCCGGTGAGGCTATGGTAAGGTCACTAAGGTTGAGGCTGTTCAAATAAGGCAAGAACAAAGTGGACGCAAATAAATGGTCTACCGGCTTTTCAAAAAAGCCCTGTATTTGATCGGCATGCAGGTCCATGGTAATGATACGGGTAGCACCTGCCGCCTCCAACATTTTGGCTACCAATTTGGCCGCTATGGGAACCCTAGGCTTGTCTTTTCTATCCTGTCTGGCCCAACCAAAATAAGGCATTACTGCGGTTATATGCCTTGCAGATGCCCTTTTGGCAGCATCCAACATCAACAACATTTCCATCAGGTTTTCAGGACCAGGATTTGTAGAACCAATAATAAACACACGCATTCCACGTATAGATTCCTCAAAGGATGGCTGAAACTCCCCATCACTATATCTAGAAAAAATAACATTGCCTAAATTGGAACCAAAGTGTTCCGCTATTTTTTCGGATAGCTTGGTACTTTGTGTACAGGTAAAAATTTTAGGCTCCGGTACTTGATATGGCATTGTTAATGTATTGTTTATTAGTTTATTGGAACTCCTTTTTATAAGGAGGTGCAAATTTAGAAATTAATTTGGGTTGCTAAAGTATAAATGTTGTTATTTTTTTGGTGATATAAAGAAAATATTTTTTAGTTTTGCAGTCTCAAATGTATCAGGGGTTAAAAGAACAACTGAGAAAATTGAAACCTAAGAAATAATTACCTTGCTCGAGTGCCTGCCTGCGGTAGGCAGGGCGGAACTGGTAGACCTGTCTGCCGACAGGCAGGCGCGCTGGAAATGAAATATTGAAGATGGTTTGGATTTATGCCATATCTAGTTTGACTTCTAACTATATTTACGTGGGGATGACCACGGATTTAGAGGAAAGGATAGCAAGGCATAATAACGGCAGAGAAAAGACTACCAAACCGTATTTACCTTTTGAATTGATTTTCACGGAATCTCGGGAAAATTGGATAGAAGGCAGAAAAAGAGAGAAGTATTGGAAATCAGGTGTTGGAAAAGAACAACTGAGAAAATTGAAAACTAAGAAATAATTACCTTGCTCGAGTGGCGGAACTGGTAGACGCGCTGGATTCAAAATCCAGTTCTTCGGAGTGTGGGTTCGATTCCCACCTCGAGTACAACAAAAACCCTGTAAATCATAAGATTTACAGGGTTTTTTCATTTTACACAACATCTTTACCAAGAGACCAGGGATCAATTATTTTCCCCTATTTGGCATAAGCCCCTGAAGAATAGGTGAGTTCATAGCTATGCGTATAGACTTCAAATACAATCCCGAAAGGATCCTCTACATAACACATTTTATAAGGCTTGTCCTCGGGATAATATTCCCTTATGGGCATTCTTTGCTTACCACCATGGGTCACTATCTTGGCCACAAGCTCCTCTATATTGGGATCCTGTATACAAAAGTGGAATAGGCCGGTATTGAACGGATTAAACTCCGGCGCTTCCTTTACCCCATGCGGAAAAGTAAACAATTCTATCCCAATGCCATCAGAGGTAGCCATATGGGCAATTTCAAACTCCTCCCAATCCTCGCCAAAAACATCGATACACATTTGCCCAATGGCCGTTTCCCTCTCCTTCTTTACTGTGGAGGGTTCCATAATAATATACCAGCCCATAACCTCGGAATAAAATTTTACGGCTTCCACAATATTGGGAACAGTAATTCCTATGTGGGAAAATGATTTTGGATAAGTTTTATTAGTTTTCATCTATTCTATTTTAGACCGCAAAAATAATCTATATTTGCCCAAATGGCAATAACTTACCAAAAAGTTATATAGTTACCAAAAAGAGTATTTTACTGATTATAAATAGTTTACATTACCAGAATGATCAAAAATAATTGCCCCTTGCACTATACCCTGAACCTAATTGGCACCAAGTGGAAGCCTTTAATACTGTTCCATCTCCTTGAGGGACCTTTGAGGTCAGGAGTTTTACAAAAGAAGATCTCCGGTATTTCCAATAAAATGTTTACTCAGACCGTCAGGGAATTGGAGCTGGACGGACTAATTACACGGGAAGTTTTTCCCGTGGTACCCCCAAAAGTGGAGTACAGCTTGACCAATAAGGGGAAATCCCTAGAGAACATTTTAAGGAATATGGACGAATGGGGCGCTACTTTTTATAAGGACTAAGACCTTTTTATTCGAATAGTCTTACGGTATAATCCAATAGTTCGGTACCCCCCGCTATTCCGTGCCCAGGTATTACCGTCTTGGCGGTAGGATATTTTTGTTTTATTTTTCTCACCGTATTGGACCAGACCATTACATTGGCATCCTCCAAATTGCCTTTGGCAGCACCTACTTCCTTAATAAGGCATCCTCCAAAAACGGTATTGTCCTGGGGGAAGTAAGCTATTACATTATCCTTGGTATGGCCCTCCCCAAAATATTCTACATATGCCTTTTTGCTCCCAACATTTAAAGTAAGGCTATCGGCAAAACCGTTCAAGGGCTTTGAGAATTCTTTGTCATTGGCCCCCAACAATTCCATGGTTTTATTGGATGCATATGTTGAAATGTTGTATTTAAGGAAGGTTTCCAACCCTCCAACACAATCTCCGTGAAAATGTGTTGGCACCACCGCTTTTATTTCACTATTAAGCTTTTTGGACACATAGTTTATCAATTCTTGAGAACTTTCATCATCCGTTGGGGTGTCAAAAACTATCGCTTCATTTTCGTTTACAACCAGCATCCCATTGCAGGCCACCCTGCCAAAATCATTGGTATTTAAGAATGAAACATGTTGGTATATGTGGTCCGATAGCTGATGAACTATTAAATTGTCTGATTTATAAACTATTACGCTCTCCGTTTTGGAAGCTTCTTCGGTTTGATCGATAAGTTTCTGATCGGTTTGTTTTTGCTTGTTTGGAGCGCCATTACATGAAACAAGCATTAAGCCTAAAAAGAAAAAGAGAATTATTATGAATTTGGACATAACGGAGATATATTGGAATAATGGAATAGCGCAAATATAGGATACAGTGTTATTATTCTAAATGGAAGTTTTTAAATTATATGATATTTTACAAATCGGAATAAATGATTTCCCCGAATAGGCCAACCCAATGGCAGGTGTTATATCCAGACCGTTGTTAGAAAGCACACTGTTTTTAGGGTACAACTTTAGGTTATTCTAAATTCCTTCGCACAATTTCGTTGCCTGTTTCCCCAAAATATTCAGGGATAATTTTTTGCCACAACTCCATACCGTTTTGAGTTATCCCTAAAGCATAAGATAGTACCCTTAATGTGTACCCTCTTGGTTTTACTCCTGACAAAATACCCAGAATGGTTCTCATTGATAAGCCCGCTTTCTCAGCCAGTTCATCTTGAATAAGATTTAGTTTTTCACGATATTCACAAAGTTTGGACATACTTTAAAATCAGCAGCAGGATCATAAATGGATTTACGCCATTAAATTTAAAGCCTTATAGGCCATTGGCCATAGCCTTTATCCCAAATACCTTTTCTTTCCCCATAGGTTCCTTTTAACACCAAGGAGACCAACAACAATCCCAGAGAACAAATCGTTCAAAAATCCTTTCTAGATTATCAATCTAGCAAAAAGGAATGTCGATTAATTTTTTATGGATAAAATTTTGACCTATATGCATTTAACAAGAGGGATTCCTGATTTTAGTGCTTATCTTAGGGCATATTGAAAATTTGATTGTCCATGGCATTAAAAGTAGCAATTTCCCATAAAACCGTTTACAAGTATGACAGAAGGGTAAACCTTTCACCACATATTTTTAGGTTAAGGCCCGCACCACATAGCCGAACGCCCATAGAGGCATATTCCATAAAAATTAAGCCTGAAAATCATTTTTTCAATTGGCAGCAAGACCCTTTTGGCAATTACTTGGCCCGCATTGTTTTTCCGGAAAAAACAGCAGAACTCTCGGTAGAGGTAGAAATTATTGCGGATTTAAAGACCATTAACCCCTTTGATTTTTTTGTAGAGGAAGCCGTTGAGAATTTTCCGTTCACCTATTCTGAAGATTTAAAGAAAGAGCTTCTCCCCTATTTGGAAGTAACGGAAAAGGGTCCGTTGCTACAGGAATGGTTGGAAAAGCTGGACTTAACTCCGATGCGGAGCATTGATTTTCTAATTGGCCTCAATCAAAAATTGTACACCTACCTCAACTACACCATCCGTATGGAGCCGGGTGTACAGACCTGTGAAGAAACCCTGGACAGGAAGTTGGGTTCTTGTAGGGATTTTGCTTGGCTTTTGGTTCAGACGTTACGACATTTGGGATTGGCGGCCCGTTTTGTATCGGGATATTTGGTACAGTTAAAGTCGGATGAAAAATCCTTGGACGGTCCTTCCGGCCCAGAAGAGGACTTTACCGACCTCCATGCTTGGGCAGAAGTATATTTGCCCGGCGCGGGCTGGATAGGGTTGGATGCCACCTCAGGGCTTTTGGCAGGGGAAGGCCATATCCCCTTGGCCTGTACACCTTCCTTTGAAAGTGCCGCACCGGTATACGGATTAACGGACCCCTGTGAAACGGAATTTGAGTTCGACAACTCCGTAACCCGGATTTTTGAGTCGCCCCGAGTAACCAAACCTTATACCGAAGATCAATGGAAAGCCATTTATAATTTAGGCTTTGCCGTAGAAGAGGAACTTCAGCTAAATGATGTAAGATTAACTATGGGTGGGGAACCTACCTTTGTTTCCATAGATGATATGGAAGCGGAAGAATGGAATACCGCAGCAGATGGGGAACACAAACGGGAATTGGCGAGTTCCCTTTCACTCAGGCTATTGGATGCCTTTGGCAAAGGTGGAATGTTGCACCATGCCCAGGGCAAATGGTATCCGGGGGAACCATTGCCACGTTGGCTTATTGGTATTCATTGGCGAAAAGATGGGGAATCCATATGGAAAGAACCCAAATGGCTGGCCTCCTTTACAAAGACCTATACCATCCCAAAAGATATTACGGACACTTTCCTAAAGACATTGACCAAGTATTTGGACTGTCCCGATGAAAGTATAATTCCGGCATTTGAAGATGCTTTCTACTTTTTGTGGGAAGAAGGCAAATTGCCGGTAGATGTGGAGCCAAAAGATTACAAAAAAGAGGACACCGCATTAAGGCGAAAGTTGGGGGAAGTGTTGGAACAGGGTATTGGCAAAACCGTAGGCCATATATTGCCTTTGGCTAAAAGTAATGACCACTGGATTACAAATACCTGGGAGTTTAGGGGCAAACATCTATTTCTAACCCCTGGAAATTCCCCGATTGGACTACGACTTCCCCTGGAATCCTTGCCCAAAGAACCGGAAGTACCATCAGAACCTACTGCGGAACCCGAACTGTTCGAAGATAGGCCAGGATTAAAAGCTTATGGAAAAGACCTTCAGGAGCGTATCAATTCCAAAACGTCAAGATCATCCACCAAAAAACAACCTTTTGTCCGTACAGCCCTCTGCGCCGAGGTACGGGACGATAAATTATTCCTTTTCCTACCCCCTCTGAATAGTGCGGAGGACTTTTTGGATTTAATTGCAAGTATTGAGGCAACTGCCAAGGAACTGGAAATTCCGGTAATATTGGAGGGATATGAGCCTCCTAGGGACAACCGTTTGGAAGTTCTGAAAATTACTCCGGATCCAGGCGTTATTGAGGTAAATGTTCATCCCGCCAAAAATTGGCAAGAGCTTACAGACAATACCTTGAAGTTATATGAAGAAGCAAAAAAATCTCGTTTAGGGACAGAAAAATTTATGCTCGATGGCAAGCATACGGGCACAGGAGGAGGCAACCATGTTACTTTGGGAGGAATCACTCCCGCGGATAGTCCCTTACTTCGAAATCCGCAACTCTTGCGTAGCCTACTTACATTTTGGCAGCACCACCCAGGGCTTTCCTATTTGTTCTCTGGAGCGTTCATAGGCCCTACCAGTCAGGCACCACGTGTAGATGAGGCGCGATTGGAAAATCTCTACGAATTGGAAATTGCCTTTTCCCAAATTCCAGAAGATAAAGAGGTGCCTTTTTGGTTAACGGACCGATTATTCCGCCATTTATTGACCGATATTACAGGAAATACCCACCGTGCCGAGTTCTGTATAGATAAATTATATTCCCCTGATTCCTCCTCGGGTAGATTGGGAATCTTGGAGTTGAGAGCTTTTGACATGCCACCACACGCACAGATGAGCCTCATGCAAATGCTACTGGTACGTACTTTGGTCTCTTGGTTTTGGAAAAAGCCTTACAAACATAATCTGGTGCGTTGGGGTACGGAATTACATGATAAATTCTTGTTGGAACATTATGTAAAAGAAGATCTTAGGGATATCGTTTCACAATTAAATGATGCCGGTTACCCCTTTAAATTGGATTGGTTCGACCCATTTTTTGAATTCAGGTTTCCCTTATACGGTATGATAGAGATCAATTCCATGCAGATAGAACTCCGCATGGCCATAGAACCCTGGAACGTATTGGGCGAAGAAATGTCAGGCAGGGGAACGGCACGATACGTAGATTCCTCCTTGGAAAGGGTACAGATAAAAGTGAAAAACTTTACGGAAGAGCGTTACAGCCTAACCTGTAACGGTGTAAAAATAATATTGAGCCCTACTGGTATTAAAGGCGAATATGTAGCGGGGGTCCGCTATAAAGCATGGGAACCTTGGTCTGCGCTTCACCCCACCATTGGGGTAGATGTGCCTCTGGTCTTTGATATTGTAGATATGTGGAACAAAAAATCCATTGGTGGATGCACCTATTTCGTAGCTCATCCAGGCGGACGTTCTTATGATACCTACCCAGTAAATAGTTATGAGGCAGAATCAAGGAGAATTAACCGATTTTGGGATTTTGGGCACTCACAGGGTGAAGCAACACCGATGGAAATGGGCCCTACAACAAATTTTAGTGGTAGGATGGTAGAACCTAAGCCTGCTTCCAATACATTTGTATACAAAGAAATACCTATAAATCCCGAATATCCACATGTGCTGGATTTGCGGAAGAAGTAATTCATAAATTATTATGCCAATAACAAGTACCAGCTGGTTAAGTAATTATATTACCGAATATAAGAATGATGAAATGTTTACACCACAAAATGGTGTAAAACCTTATTGGAACAAACTTCTCACGGAATTTGATAAATTGGGTTACGACGGATTAATGGCCCGCCAAAGGGATATAGATTGGCTACTTTCAGAAAACGGCGTTACCTACAATGTCTACAATGACCCGCAGGGAATGCACCGCCCATGGAACCTGAACGTTGTACCCTTTTTACTCCGCCAGGCCGAATGGAAAACGGTAGAGAACGGTTTAAAACAACGTGCACAGCTTTTAAATTTGGTCTTAAAGGATATTTACGGCGAAGGCAATCTCATAAAAAACGGCATTGTGCCACACGAAGTAATTCACGGGCATCGTGGATTTTTAAGACAATGTAGCGGCATTGAATACAGCACGGAAAAATTTCTTTCCATTTATGCGGCAGATCTTTCGCGTGGAACGGACGGTAGACTATGGGTAGTGAACGACCGTGCAGAAGCACCTTCCGGAATGGGGTACGCTTTGGAGAATCGGTCTACTACCAATAGAATTCTCCCAGAAATCTATGCCAAAATGAACGTAAAGCGACTTTCCGGTTTCTTTAAGGAATTTAACCAGATGCTCGTTGATGCGTCCCCTATAAAAAAAGATAATCCCAATATTGCCATATTGACCCCGGGATCGCACAATGAAACCTATTTTGAGCATGCCTATCTCTCCTCCTTCCTGGGCTACCCATTGGTACAAGGGAACGACCTGGTGGTAAGGGACGGTTTTGTATGGATGAAATCCTTAAAAGGACTTAAACAGATAGACGTTATTTTACGTAGGGTAGACGACGCATTTACAGATCCCCTGGAACTAAGGGAGGATTCCCAATTGGGCGTTGCAGGATTATTGGATGTAGTGCGCAGAAAAAATGTTTCCATTATAAACCCAGTGGGTAGCGGGGTAATAGAAAACCCAGGCCTAATTCCTTTTATGCCGGCTATAGCCAGATACCTTCTAAACGAGGATTTGATCCTACCACAAATAGCATCCTGGTGGTGCGGACAGGAGCAGGAAAGAAAATTTGTATTGAATAACTTATCCCAATTGGTGATCAAAAGAATAGACAGGACCAACAGGGAAAGTATCCATTTTGCTGAGTTTATGACCACGCAGCAGTTAAATGACCTAAAAAGGGAAATTGAACTAACGCCTTATCGATTTGTGGCACAGGAGAAAATAAGCTTTTCTACGGCTCCAAATCTAGTTGATGGAACTATTGAATCCCGAAACCTGGTAACCCGTACCTTTTGCATAGCATCGAACAACGACTACAGTGTGATGCCCGGTGGGCTGGTACGTGTAGCTCCGGACAGGGAAACCATTAGGGTATCCAACCAAAGGGGTGGCACAAGTAAGGATTTTTGGGTTTTGGAAGACGGCCCGGTAAAGGAAGACATAACCAGGCACTGGCAAAAAAGGAGTTCCTTGGCCGCATCCGGTTTAAACGATCTGCCAAGTCTTACCGCCGAGAACTTGTATTGGGCAGGGCGTTATGTAGGCCGAACTTTGGTCAACGCCCGTTTTTTACGCATGGTTATGCGGCAAATGGCCTTGGTGCAGAACAAAAATGAAAAACCAGATTCTGTTAAACTTCAGGTCCTCTTTAAAGCAGTTACCCACTTAACGGGCACCTATCCTGGCTTCGCCGAAAAAAGCCCAGACGGAAAAATGGCTATGGAAGACCCAATGCAGGAAATGTTATCCGTAATATTGGATAAGGACAGACCCGGAAGTCTAGCGCATAACCTTGCCATGTTCGGCAATTCCTATTATTCCATACGGAATTTGTGGTCTTCGGATATGTGGCGGGTTTTCGAAAATATTCAAAAAATTTGGCAATCCTTTGAAGAAGGTCAGGATCGTTCCATAAACAAAATCTTAAAAGTACTCAACCAACTTATCACCCGTTTAATAGCGTTTATGGGCCTTATAGAGGAGAGTATTTTAGTACAACAGGGATTACTACTATATTTTATTGGCCTCCAATTGGAACAAAGCATGTTGACCATAACCAAATGTCGATCCCTGCTTACCATTAAATACGAGGAACAGGTAGAGTACGATCTCTTGGAATATTTGTTGACCAGTCACGAAAGCCTTAATATTTACAGATACAGCTACAGGTCCCACATTCAATTGGAGCACTTATTGGACCTTGTAGTATTGGACTTGGAATACCCAAGGTCCTTGACATTTATGTTGAACAGGATCCAAAAAGACATTGCACGTTTACCGCATTCCCGAAAGGATAACAACTTAAGCAATTATCAAAAATATGTTTTCGACGCTTTCTCCAAATTGCGATTGGCAGAGTCTTCCAATTTGGTAAAAACTAAATCCGAAACCGATTATTTCAGGGAGGACCTGGATGAGTTGTTGGAAAATCTCTCAGAACTATTATACAGAACATCGCAATCCATAAGCAGCACCTATTTTAACCATACGGACAAACAAAATCAATTGGTCACCCAATCCTTTCCTTTTTGAAATGATTTTTAACGTTAAACATACTACCAAGTACGAATACAATGCTCCGGTAATTTATTGTCACAATATTGCTACGCTGAGGCCAAGGGAATCCAAAGGCCAGCAATTATTGGATTATAAAATACAGATAACACCACAGCCGGCAGAAATTTCGGAACGCATAGATTATTTTGGAAATTATATTACGCGGTTTTCGATACAGACAGAACATATAGAATTAAAAGTAACAACAAAAAGTAAAATAGTACGGGATTATGCCCAGTTCCAGGATTCTTTTTTTTCCGAGGTATGTAGGGGAATTACCTTGGACCAAACCCTTTTGGCGTTAAGAAGTACGGACCCTGACATATTGGATGCTAGACAATACATCCTGGAATCTATATTTATTGGACGTGCGGATAATAATATACGGGATTATGCCGAGGTCTCCTTTAAAAGAAATCGGTCAGTTTTTGATGCCGCCTTTGAATTGATGCAACGTATTTATACCGATTTTCAGTTTGTATCAGGGTTTACCAGCATTTCCACACCAGTTGCAGAAGTAATGAAGGAAAAAAAAGGGGTTTGCCAAGACTTTGCCCAAATAGCCATTGCCTGCATCCGGTCTGTAGGACTGCCCGCCAGGTATGTTAGCGGCTATATAGAAACGGTACCCCCTAAGGGCAAAGAGAAATTGGTAGGAGCAGATGCTTCCCATGCCTGGTTCTCTATATTTATACCCGGTTTTGGATGGGTAGATTTTGACCCCACCAATAATCTAATCCCCATGGACCAACATATTGTGGTAGGTTGGGGCAGGGACTACTATGACGTACCCCCTTTAAAAGGTGTAGTGTACGGAAGCGGCAAGAGCAAGCTTAAAGTAGCGGTAGATATACAAGCCGCTATGTAATACCCAAAGCGGGCCGTCTGTTTAAACAATATCATTAAGTTATCCAATGTGCTCAATGATCTTGGAGTTTTTTCTCCGGGAAATGTACCGATATTGGAACAGACTCCTAGCAGGTTTTACCATCTAATATTGATTATGATACCACTCACTTGTAGGTAAATGACCAATCAGGTTTTTGATTCCCTCCTTCGATATTGGTTTTACCAAATAACCCGAAAGCTCACTAATTTCTTTTGCCATAGCTATATCACTTGGATTATTGGATGATGTTAGCAGGTATATATTGATATCCTTTTTTATTTCGGTCTGGAGTGACTTATATTCATTTAAAAACTCCCATCCGTCCATAAATGGCATGTTCACGTCCAATAGGATAATATCCGGAAGATTGGTGGCTGCACCCAGATTCTGTTTAAGGAAATCAATTCCCTTTTCACCATCGGAAAAAAACTTTATCTTAATATCCGGACTTATTTCAGCAATGGTATTCTTCATTATAAACTGAAAAATCTCATCGTCATCGATTAGAAGAAAACTTAGGTTATTCATAGTTGCTAAATATTATTTTAAATGCGGTTCCCTTTCCCAATTCACTACTTACTTCAATATTGGCGTTCAACGATTCCAATTGCGTTTTAACCAGAAACAAACCCATACCTTTTCCGGATAGTCCACGATGAAATCTTTTATATAATTTAAATATATCACTGCCATAGCGACTCAGATCCACCCCCACTCCATTGTCTTCCACTACCAAAACTTTCTTGTCGTTCTCCCATGAAGTTCGGACAGCTATCACCGACTTTCTATTGGGATCCCGGTACTTTATGGCATTGGAAATTAAATTCTGAATTACACTCTGTAGATAGATCTTTGAAAACTTTATTTCTTCCCATGCGCTAAAATCTGTCTTCACCTCTATGGTCTCTTTGTCCAAAGTCTCAACATACAGATCCAAGGTGGCCGCTATTAAAGGTTCCAATGCTATGTCTTCCATTTTAACCTGGTCATCATCGTTGAGAATCCTAACATAGATCAAAAGATCATCCACCAGGGTGTTAATAGCTTGGGTAACTTTTTGCAATTTAGGAAAATAACTTTTGGCCTCTTCATAATCCTTGGCTTCCTTTAACATGGACACCAAAGCAGAAATACTTGTAGTGGGAGCTCTTAAATTGTGGGCAACAATATTATTATACTCCAAAAGTTGGGCATTGCGCAGCTCTAACTTATTCTGTATGGTCGCCAAGGTGTTGTTCTTATTTTCCAGCTCGTTGCTTTTGCTCTCCAACTCCTTGTTCATTTTTTCAAGCGCCAGCATATACTTCCTTTTGGAGGTATCACTTTTTGCTTCCAGATAAGACAGGCATAAAATAACAGCTATTGCCAATAGATTGATAAGGAATATTGAAAAGATCTCACTTTTGAGCCTGGCATTTAAAGTAGCGGAATCCAGATGTTTTATAAGCACCCATTTATTGTTGGTCTTAATGTCCGCAAATTTGTGTTGAAATAAGGGAGTTTGGGCAAGTTCGGTTTTAAAATCCAATTCGGTTTTAATCCACAGATCCCCTTTATGCAACAACGATGTAGTTTCTGCCCTTCCCAGCGTATCCACCAACTCAGGGTATTCCTCTTGGAACGTTATATCTCGACTGCTGGGGATTAAATGTGAAAACTCCTTTATACTGTCCTTACTTACAAGGTAATTGCCAAAACGGTCCAATAGCATAAAGGAATAATGATTGTCTTTTTTAAGTAGTTCCAGAAACCTTTCTGCACTAAAATTAATAACTACTGTTCCCAACTTGGTTCCTTGTGCATCAAATATAGGGGCAACCCCACGAATCATTGGCTTATAAGGGAATTCCAATATCCCGTTTTCTTGATTTAGATTTAATGGGGACAAATAAATCTGACTTTTATTGAGGTCTGTAGTCTCCTGATAATAATTCCTATTAGACTTATCCTGGAGAGCTAGACTCTTTACTATTTTACCATTATCCTGTCTATTAATTCTATATACCTCCTTTCCAGACAAATCAATAAGTCTGAACTGATTATAACTATCCATCCCAATCACAAAATCCCCTATTTTCTCATCTAAATGGGCATTCTTGTCAGGGTCAAAATCGCTTTCGCTAAAACCATATTGTTCCCAATAATAGAGATTGGCTATCATGGGTTTTAAAAGTTCAACGATGAGTTGCTTTTTATTGGAGAGTTCTTCTTGCTGTAAGGAAATCAGCTTTTCGTGCTCCATTTTATATAGCCACAAAACCGCCAAAACACTCAATATTAGAATTGGGAGGTAGTATTTGACAAATTTTAATAGTAATCGTTTAAGCAAATTTAAGGCTATTAAAGTTAAATCCAGTGTTGGGATACAATCACCGGTCTATGCACAATCAAGCTATTTGGGGGAAAGTTTTAATGATCCAGTTTGGCAATAAACTGAAAATCAAATATAAGTAAAATTAGACCTCACCAATCATTTTTAATTTTATTCTTATAAAAAAAATCGCCTTCTAAGCTTCGATTAAACTTGACATGCCCAAGTTCATTTTTTTAAAACCAAAAAGCTAATATTAATTAATTGCCCCCCTAAGTCCAATAATTTTTTGCATTATGAAAATAGGAAAATTGGCCTACCTTCATAAATCCCTATAAAAGTTAAAACTAATTTCATACTTTTAGTAAGTACTGCTATTCTAGAGCATCATTTTACTATTATTAACATTGAATAATGCCCTTGAAGAACAGGAAAACCTTTTCAAAAGAATCTCCTTGCATACGCCCCATATGTGACGTGCGACTATTTTGAATCGGACCTGATGAAATCTAATAAATACAAAGCGAGTTCAACCATAAATCAACGCCCATGAAACCATTGAAAAAAGAAGACATTAAACAGGAGGTTTTTGACCTCTATGATGACTATGCCCACAACAGGGTAAGTAGAAGGTTGTTTATGGATAAATTATCCACCTATGCCGTTGGGGGGCTTACCGTAGCTTCCCTCCTTAGCTTTATTTCTCCTGATTACGTAAAAAAAATCCAGATAAAACCTAATGATCCAAAATTAAAATCGGAATATATTCATTATGATTCACCAAAGGGCGGAGGTTCCATAAAGGGTTTGTTGTCTAGACCGGCAGACGCCAAGACAAAGCTTCCAGGAATAATCGTAGTGCACGAAAACCGGGGATTAAATCCCCATATCGAAGATGTTGGGCGCAGGGCAGGCCTTGCAGGATTCATCTCTTTGGCCCCAGATGCCTTGACACCTCTTGGGGGTTATCCCGGCAATGACGATGATGGCCGTGAATTGCAAAGCAAACGAAACCGCGATGAGATGTTGGAAGATTTTATTGCTGCCTTTGAATATTTGAAAGCCCACCCGGAATGCTCCGGCAAAGTTGGAGTGGTAGGATTTTGTTTTGGCGGCTGGATTTCCAATATGATGGCGGTAAAGATTCCCAATTTAGGGGCTTCCGTTCCTTTTTACGGGGGGCAGCCAACAGAAGATATCGATAAAATAAATGCTCCCTTAATGCTCCATTTTGGGGAACTGGATACAAGAGTCAATGAAGGGTGGCCAGCCTACGAAGAAGCCTTAAAAAAGTATGGCAAGGAGTTCAAGGCCTATATATACCCTAAGGCAAACCACGGTTTTCATAATGATACCACACCGAGGTACGACCGGGAAGCGGCCGAATTGGCCTGGGGACGTACCATCGATTTTTTTAGGGAAAAACTAGGTTAAATTAGGGCTATAAACAGGTATCAATCATCGCTACAAGGAAAGCGTACTAAATGATATCATGATATACAGCACAATGAGCACCACCAAGACCGAAGCCACTATATCCCAAATAGTATAGCTCAACTTGTTGTCCGCTTTCTGTTTGGCCGTAACCGTACCAAAAGTTAGTCCGGACAATTGTGCTGCCGAAGGAGCAGGATAAAACATGCTCACAATAACCGCTATGGCCACACAAAGGGCAAAGAAATAGGCTGCAAATACCAACCAGTTTACATCGGCAAGGTTGAATAGAAAACTTCCTTCGGAAAAACTGGATTTCATAATTTCCAAGGTAAGCTTGGAAAACCCTATGATCAATCCGCCAACCAAAGTAGCAATGGCACCGTTGGCATTTATTCGCTTGTAAAAAATCCCCAACAGGAATACCGCCGTAATCGGTGGGGAAATATAGGCCTGCACGTTCTGCAGGTATTCATATAATCCATCAGAAAGCCTAGTTATCACGGGAATCCACAGCAAGCCCAGACCTACTACAAAAAAAGTAGCGGTCCTCCCAGTTTTCACCAATTCCTCTTCAGGTTTATTGGGTTTCAGTTTTTTATAGATATCCAAGGTAAACAAGGTGGAGCAGGAATTAAATACGGACGCCAGGGAGCTCATCAAGGCAGCCAGCAATCCTGCAGCTACCAATCCGCGTAGGCCAGAAGGCAGAAGGTTGCTCATAAGTACCGGAAAGGCCTCATCCGGACTGTTCCAATCCAATTTCCCTTGCATTTTAAGCCCCAAGGCTACTACACCTGGAATTAGAAAAAGAAAGACGGGCATCAATTTAAGAAGTGCCCCAAAGATACTTCCGCGCCTACCGGCCTTGATACTTTTGGCAGTAAGCACCCGTTGTACGATGACCTGATCTGTACACCAATACCAGATTCCAACAATGGTACTGGTCAAAAATAATGGAAGCCAAGGATAATCTGGATCAGAATTGGGTCGCCACATATTAAAATAATCCACTCCTATGGTTACCTTTAGCTCTCCCCAACCACCAACGGCTTCAAGCCCCATAAAACTTAAAATTCCGGCCCCAAGTACCAAGACTATGGCCTGTATGGTCTCCGTATAGACCACTGCCCGCATTCCACCCAAAATAGTGTACAGTCCGGTAAGCGCAACGGTTGCAACTGCACCGATCCAAAAAGGAATTCCCAACAAGGCAGATACCACCACCCCTCCCGCATAGATGGTTACAGAAACCTTGGTAAGTATATATGCTATTAATGAAACTATGGAGAGCACCCATCTGGAACGGGCATCGAAACGCTTTTCCAAAAATTCAGGCATGGTGAATACCCCACTTCTGGCATAAAAAGGCAGAAATACCCACCCCAACATCAATACTATCCAGGCATGGAGCTCATATATCAACAATGGCATTTTATCCCCGGCACCATTACCGGCCAATCCCACTACATGTTCGGACCCAATGTTGGAGGCAAAAATGGACGCCCCTACCATAAACCATCCAATGTTTCGTCCGGCCAAGAAATAATCCTCGGTATTCTTTTGTTTTTGCTTTATTACCCACCAGGCAACTCCCAGCAATATCACAAAATAGGCGCTGATTACCACCCAATCCAGTACGTCCAATCCTTTCATTCTAATTTATTTGGTTTCGTTGGTTTTTTAATTCGCAATTTTTGAAAATAGATTGTGGTAGTTACCTGAATTAATTTATAGTCTTAAACTTATTGGAAGGAAGTGCCTTATGACCACAATTCCTTACTACAAATAAGGACCCTGCCAAGGGTTGTTTCTCGAGCTCAGCTTTACTTAGACCCTTCTTGGCCGAAGTAATATAAAGATCTTGCATGGCTTCACCCCCAAAGGCGCAGGAGGTAACTTGGGATACAGGCATGGCAATGGCCGATAATTTTTTTCCCGTTCCAGGATCATAACGGGCTACCTGCCACCCTCCCCAATGCGCTACCCATAACATTCCCTCATTGTCTATGGTCATGCCATCCGGAAAGCCGTCTTTCTCGGCAATAGTGACAACCGTTCTCTTATTGGACAATCCCCCGTTTTCCTTGTTATAATCATAGCCCACTACTTTGCGTGTGGGGGAATCTATAAAGTACATTGTTTTGTGATCCAGACTCCATGCCAAACCATTGGAAACACTAATGTTGGATTCCTTTTTCCCAACATTTAATGACGCATCCAGCACATAAAGGCTACCAGAGGATTTGTCTTCTGCAATGGGCATGGTCCCTGCCCAAAACCGACCTTCCGGATCACATTTCCCATCATTAAACCTGTTTTCCGGTAAATGCGATTCTGGATTCGTTATCATATCGACTTTCCCCGTTTCACGGTTTACGTATCC
This sequence comes from Arenibacter palladensis, assembly GCF_900129275.1. GTDB lineage: Bacteria > Bacteroidota > Bacteroidia > Flavobacteriales > Flavobacteriaceae > Arenibacter > Arenibacter palladensis. Next base: position 155,956 of record NZ_FQUX01000001.1, read on the forward strand.
AAATCCGTCCTTCATGGCAGCAATGTAATTCCCATTGTCTGAAAAAGCCATAGCACCTATCATTTGCCCTACCGAAATGGTATTGGAAATATCGTTCCCGGGAGACCATTCATGGATATTTCCATTTAAAATATCTACCCAACATATCTGTTTTCTGGAGTTGTCCCATAACGGACCTTCCCCTAATTCGCAATTAATTCCACTAACTACTTCTGGACCCATATTTACTAAATTCTATTAATAATTTATTGATTGTTATAGTATTAAGAATATTTAAAGTGACCATTAATTTTTATAAGGAGACGGACTCACCGATGTCCAACCCCCATCGATCACCAAACTTTGTCCCGTTATGTGTTTGGCGTTATCGGAGATCATGAACAAAACTGCTTGGGCAATATCATTGACAGATGCAGGTCTGCCCATAGGCGTTATATTTTCCCAGGTCCCGAAATAGTCTTTATCCTTCAAGGTCCTTTCAGTCAAGGTAGCCCCAGGAGCCACGGTATTGACATTTATTTTATAGGGCGATAGCTCTATGACCAAGTTCTTGGCCAACATTTCCAATGCGGCCTTGCTCATCCCGTAGGCCGCTAAGTTTTCATGTGCCTGATGCCCGGTTACGGACGACATAAAAAGTATGGAGCCGCCCAAACCCTGTTTTTTCATTTGTTTGGCCGCTGCCTGTGCCAAAAAGAAGCTCCCCCCCAAATTTACTTTCATAACCTCAAAGAATGATTCCGGCGGATAGCTTAGGAATTCCCCGAAGAGGGTAATCCCGGCGTTGGCTACCACCACATCCAGTTTTCCGAATTCTACAACTGCCGTATCTACCATTTGTTGTATTACGGACATATCACTGGAATCCCCAGAAAGACCAATACATTTTCCAATTTCACCATCCATGCCGGCCACTGCTTCCTTCGTTAATGCGGCATCCAAATCATTCAAAATTACATGGCCCCCTCGGGCCACCAACTGTTTACAGATCTCCAGGCCGATACCCTGCCCCGCTCCTGTAACAATGGCTACTTTATCCTTAAAATCCATAATCAATCAATAGTATTAATGGGAATCCCTTGGTTCCTCATCCAGGTCATATAAAGAAAACCGTCCTTACCTGTGCGACCGTACCAATTGCTGCTACACAGCTTTTTCTTGTCATCTTTTTCCATTGGTTATTTTGGTTTTTATGAATCCGCCAATATTGAAATCTGCTTGGCCTATAAGGCATAGCATAGATTTTCGTATTGATATTTTTTTATGATCTATGCGCTGAATTTCAATTTGCAGGCTTCAATATCGTGAACTTTTCCGAAATAGATAGGTCGTTTTTTAAGGAATTTGTAATTAGGACATCGGAAGTCTGCATTTAAATGGATTATAGAGGTTAACCGCTTTTTAAACCCAGTCCGCTGTCATGCGCATTCTGATATGCAAAATATTTTGTACTCTTGGCTTTCACTGGCCATTGAAGTATCTCCACCAATCGACCTAAAAAATTTCATAGGAAAAGTTCTAACAAAAACAATGTCCCAATGCTAATTGGGACAGGCATTTTTACACCCGTTATGATTTAGTTTTTGCAATTGACGCTTCTAAAACCCTCTAATTCAACACTTAATTTTAAACATGATAACTGTCATGTTTTTATTTGACAATCGCAATTATTTTTGCCCCTATAAAAGACAAAAAAGTCCTTTATTTTTTCAATATGCAACCAAAACAAAATATTATGAATCCAAAATCGACAAAAAAAGTATTCCTTCTCCTAATGCTGGTAGCAGGAATGGGTAGCCTTATCCTCTCATGTGCTAAAAAAGAAAAGATCGTTTACGAAAGCACAGCAGATATCCCTGCAAATCGTGAAATGATCGCAGAACTAACCGCTCCGCCCCATGTACCTACCCCAGTTGGGGATAGAAAGGCCAAATTACTAAAGGTGGATATGGAAATCCTGGAACAGGAAGGAGAAATGACCAATGGGGTGCGATACGTGTACTGGACCTTTGGTGGTTCTGTGCCAGGTAGTTTTATTAGAACAAGGGTTGGGGATGAGGTTGAATTTCACCTAAAGAATCACCCGGACAATAAATTACCACATAATATTGACCTGCATGCCGTTACCGGTCCAGGGGGAGGTGCAGAATCCTCCTTTGTAGCTCCCGGCCATGAGAAGGTTTTTTCCTTTAAAACCCTAAATCCAGGACTTTATGTGTACCACTGTGCCACTGCGCCAGTAGGTATGCACATAGCCAACGGAATGTATGGATTGATATTGGTTGAGCCCGAAGGTGGCCTGCCCTTGGTGGATAAGGAATACTATATAATGCAAGGCGATTTTTACACCAAAGGTGCCAATGGTGACCGTGGTCTACAGCCTTTTGACATGCAAAAAGCAGTTGACGAAAAGGCAGATTATGTAGTTTTTAATGGAAAAATGGGCGCCTTGACCGGAGACAATGCCCTTACCGCCAAGGTAGGTGAAACTATTCGTTTGTTCGTGGGCAATGGTGGACCCAACCTCGTATCATCCTTTCATGTTATTGGTGAAATATTCGATAAAGTACATGTAGAAGGTGGGGATATGATCAATGAAAATGTCCAAACTACCCTAATACCGGCAGGAGGAGCAGCGATCGTTGAATTTAAGGTAGATGTACCAGGAACTTTTATATTGGTAGACCATTCCATATTCAGGGCCTTTAACAAGGGAGCTCTTGGAATGCTTAAAGTGGAAGGTGAGAAAAACAAGACCATTTATTCTGGTGAACTGGAAGATGGTATTTACCAGCCAGAAGGTAGTGGAATTCAAAAAATGCCCTCCACAAATGGCGTTGTGGAATCTGAAATCCCCGCCAAATCCTTGGAAGAAAAGATGGAATTTGGAAAAGCAACCTATATGCAGACCTGTTTTGCCTGTCACCAGGGAGAGGGGCAAGGAATTGCCAATGCATTTCCTCCTTTGGCCAAATCGGATTACTTAAATGCCGATGTTAATAGAGCTATAGACATTGTTTTACATGGAAAAACAGGTGAAATAACCGTAAACGGACAAAAATACAATAGTGTTATGACGGCGCAGACCTTGTCAGATGAAGAGGTGGCCAATGTACTTACCTATGTTTATAATAGTTGGGGCAATACCAAAAAAGATGTAACGCCGTCTATGGTCAAAAGCGTAAGAAACAAATAAAATTAAATAATAAAAAGACAATTATGGGTCCCTTCTTAAAAGTAGCATTTACTCTTTTTGGTATTATTACCGCCAGTAGCATTTTTGCACAAGCTGAGCAAATGGTTACCGTAAAAGGAGGGACTTATATTCCGCTTTACGGCGTTGATTCAACGGCGGTCACCGTTGATGAATTTACTATGGACGTATATCCAGTAACCAACAAGGAGTATTTAGAATTCGTTCAGGAATATCCTGAATGGAAAAAAAGTAAGGTCAAGCGACTATTTGCAGATGGAAATTATTTGGTGAATTGGGAAAGTGATGAATCCTTTGGAACGCAATTAGCCGAGGATGCCGCGGTTACCAACATTTCTTGGTTTGCCGCCAAGAAATATTGCGAATGCCAAGGAAAAAGGTTGCCAACCGTAGATGAATGGGAATACGCGGCTATGGCCGATAAAAATAGTCCGGACGCCCGTAAAAAAGAATCCTACAATCAGCTCATTCTGGATTGGTACGAAGCTCCAAAAACATTTAACAATTCCATAGGCTCCACCTTTAAAAATTATTGGGGAATTTATGACCTTCACGGCCTGGTATGGGAGTGGACGATGGACTTTAATTCCGTTTTAATTTCTGGTGAATCCAGAAAGGATGTAGACAAGGACAGTAATCTATTTTGCGGAAGTGCGGCTGTTGGGGCATCGGACTTAATGAACTACGCAGCCTTTATGCGCTATGCCTTCAGAGGTAGTCTAAAAGCTAATTATGCTATAAGAAATTTGGGATTCCGATGTGTGCAGACCAAAGGGCCGAACAATAATAACCTAACTTATTAAAGAAATGAAAAAAATTCTCAACGCCGGATTGTTATGCCTTTTGGTCATAAATCTTATAGGGTGCAATACAAACAATTCCACCAAAACAACAGCAGAAAAATACCAATGTCCCATGCATTGCGAGGGCGACAAGACCTATGATCAATCTGGTAAATGTGGCGTTTGTAAAATGGACCTGCAGCTTCTGGCAATGAACACCAAAGAGGAGGGTGAAATTTCTGAGCTATCCATTTATAACCTACCATCCAAATGGACCAATCAGAACAATGAGGAAATACAGTTGAAGGCACTAAAAGGAGATGTATTGGTCATGGTCATGATCTACACCTCCTGTCAAACGGCATGCCCCAGATTGGTTGCGGACATGCGCGGTATAGAAGAGCAAATCCCAGCGGACAAAAAGGAAAAGGTTACCCTTGTTTTTGTTAGCATAGACCCTGAAACAGATACGCCACAGCGCTTAAAAGAATTTGCAAAGGAAAATCAGATGGACTCGGAAAAATGGGTATTTCTAAGAGGTTCGGAAGCGGACACCCGCGAATTTTCAGCAGTACTGGCGGTCAACTACAAAAAAATATCCCCTATGGATTTTTCCCATTCCAACATTATAAGCGTTTTTGACCAAGAAGGGGAATTGGCCTATCAACAAGAAGGCTTGGGAGTTAACAATAAGGAAACCGTATCCAAAATCATAGAATTGGTGAATTAGAACATATTCATTTTTTAATTCCCTACCATCTTTTGTAAAAAGGATAATCAAGGGTTATATTTGCATAAAAATTTACGGTTGACAAAATCTTCAATGTTACAACTGTTCGCACAGTCTCCCCAACTGGGAAAACTGAGGGCTACTATTGCCGATTTCCAAGATAACGCCTCTGCGACCTCAAAACCTAAAACGAATATCAAAGGACTAACAGGGTCTGCCCTGTCCTTCGTAATTGCAGAAATATTTCATAAATCCGAGGCTCCATTTTTGTTTATTTTAAACGATAAGGAGGAAGCCGCCTATTATTTAAACGACCTGGAGCAGCTGTTAGGGGACAACGATGTGTTATTTTACCCCGGTAGTTACAGAAGGCCTTACCAGATTGAGGAAACGGACAATGCCAATGTGCTTTTGCGTGCAGAAGTACTAAACCGTATCAACTCCAGAAAAAAACCGGCGATCATCGTAACCTATGCCGATGCGCTTTTTGAAAAGGTGGTGACCAGAAAAGAACTGGAGAAAAATACCTTAAAAATTAAACTGGAAGATACCCTTTCCCTAGACTTTTTAAATGAGGTATTGTTCGAATATAAATTTAAAAGGGTCGATTTTGTAACGGAGCCAGGAGAATTCTCGGTTCGTGGTGGTATTATGGACGTATTTTCCTTTTCCCACGATGAACCTTATAGAATTGAATTCTTTGGGGACGAGGTAGACAGCATCAGAACCTTTGATGTAGAAACGCAATTGTCTACACAAAAGGTCAAAAAGATTACCATCATCCCTAACGTGGAAAACAAGTTCCTGGACGAAAACCGGGAAAGCTTTCTAAAGTACATATCCCCAAATACCCTGATCTTTAGCAAGAACCTTAGTTTGCTCTACGCTAGGTTGGATTCATTTTTTGAAAAAGCAGAAGAGGCATTTACCAAACTATCCAAGGAAATAAAGCATGCGAAACCACAGGAATTGTTTACCAATTCCGAATTATTAAAACATCAACTGGCCGATTTTGGCCTTGTAGAGATCGATGGAAGTACTAAAACTTCGAGTGATCCGGAAACCATAGTTTTCAATACAAAACCACAACCATCCTTCAATAAAAAATTCGATTTATTAATAGAAAACCTTAACGATAACTACAAAAACGGGTTTACCAATTATCTCTTTTGCGCCACAGACCAACAGGCCAAAAGGTTTCACGATATTTTTGATGAAGTGGGAAAGGAAGTCCATTATAAAACTGTTGTACTTCCCCTATATCAAGGCTTTTTGGACAATGATCTAAAGATTGCCTGTTATACGGACCATCAAATCTTTGAGCGCTATTTAAAATTCCACTTAAAAAATGGCTACGCCAAAAAACAGGCCATTACCCTAAAGGATCTGAACAAATTGGAAATTGGGGACTATGTTACCCACATAGACCATGGAATCGGGAAATTTGGGGGCTTACAAAAGATAGACGTTGAAGGCAAGAAACAAGAAGCTATAAAGCTAATGTACGGGGAAAGGGACATTCTTTATGTCAGCATACATTCCCTGCACAAAATTTCGAAATTCAATGGAAAGGACGGCGCTCCCCCAAAAATATACAAACTAGGTTCCGGGGCATGGAAAAAAATCAAGGACAAGGCCAAGTCACGTGTTAAAAAAATTGCCTTCGACCTTATCCAACTTTATGCCAAGCGAAGATTGGAAAAGGGGTTTCAATACGGACCGGATAGCTATTTACAACACGAATTGGAGGCTTCCTTTATCTATGAAGATACTCCTGACCAAAGCAAGTCTACAGAAGACATCAAGAAAGACATGGAAAGTGAAAGGCCCATGGACCGACTCGTTTGTGGGGATGTTGGTTTTGGTAAAACGGAAGTGGCCATTAGGGCTGCCTTTAAGGCCGTGGACAATGGTAAACAAGTGGCCGTATTGGTACCCACTACCATTTTGGCCTTTCAACACCACCGGACCTTTTCGGAGCGTTTAAAGGAAATGCCAGTAACCGTAGATTATGTAAACCGCTTTAGGACCGCCAAGGAGAAAAAAGAGACCTTGGAAAATCTGGCAGCGGGTAAGGTAGATATCATTATTGGCACCCATCAGTTGGTAAACAAGAACGTGAAGTTCAAGGATCTGGGCTTATTGGTCGTTGATGAGGAACAAAAATTTGGGGTATCGGTCAAGGACAAATTAAAATCTATAAAAGAAAATGTAGATGTCCTAACGCTTACCGCTACGCCCATCCCAAGAACGCTTCAATTCAGTTTAATGGCGGCTAGGGACCTATCGGTCATCAACACGGCTCCGCCCAATAGGTACCCCATAGAAAGCGAGGTAATCCGTTTCAGCGAAGAAACCATTCGCGATGCCATCACCTACGAAATCCAACGGGGCGGACAGGTCTTCTTTATCCATAACAGAATTGAAAATATTAAAGAAGTCGCTGGAATGATCCAAAGACTGGTGCCCGATGCCAAAATTGGTATCGGCCACGGGCAAATGGATGGCAAAAAATTGGAAACCCTTATGTTGGCCTTTATGAATGGTGAGTTCGATGTACTTATTTCCACCACCATTGTAGAAAGCGGTCTGGACGTTACCAATGCCAACACCATTTTTATTAACAATGCTAATAATTTTGGCCTAAGCGACCTCCATCAAATGAGAGGACGTGTAGGCCGAAGCAATAAAAAGGCTTTCTGTTACTTTATTACCCCTCCCTATGATGTTATGACCAATGATGCCAGGAAAAGAATTCAGGCCTTGGAACAATTTACGGATCTGGGCAGCGGTTTCAATATTGCCATGAAGGATCTGGAAATTAGGGGTGCAGGCGATTTGCTAGGGGGCGAACAGAGTGGATTTATCAATGAAATTGGCTTTGATGCCTATCAGAAAATATTGGCAGAGGCCATAGACGAACTTAAGGAAAACGAATTTAAGGAGCTTTACGAAGAAGTTGGCGGCAAACCAAAAGTCTTTGTCAAGGAAACGCAAATAGATTCCGATTTTGAATTGTTGTTCCCTGATGATTATATCAACAATATAACCGAACGCTTAAACCTCTATACCGAACTGAACCAGGTCTCCGAGGAAGAGGGATTACAAAAATTTGAAACGGAATTGGTCGACAGATTTGGGGAGCTCCCCACCCAGGCCGAGGATTTACTAAACTCGGTCCGCATCAAATGGATAGCAAATAGTATTGGCCTGGAGAAAATAGTGATGAAGAAGGGCAAGATGATCGGCTATTTTATAGCGGACCAGCAATCTGATTTTTACCAAAGCAGTTCCTTTACCGCCGTGTTGCAATTTGTACAAGCCCATCCCAACCTTGCCAAACTAAAGGAAAAGCAGACCCGTAACGGACTGCGACTTCTGTTGGTATTTGAGCATATAAATTCTATTGATAAAGCCTATAAATCCATTCAACCATTTAATTCACTTATCCCTAAAACTGGAATAACAGTCCAATAAAACGTCCTTAAATAGATGAATTTAAAAAATGTATTTTTCCTATCAATCCTATGTTTCTCCCTATTTTTGAAGGCCCAGCACAGCGTTTCAGGAAATTTATCCCCGGCCGATGATTACAAATGGTTGATTGCCTATAAACTAAATCCGGACCATCAGAATTATATAGCCGACACCGCTGTTAAGAACGGGACTTTCTCCCTTATTATTCCTGCCAATGCCAAGACGGGAATGTACAGATTGGTTTATGCTGTACCCCAAGAGGAATTCTATTTTGATTTTATCTATAATGGAAAGGAAGACATTGTTCTTTCCTTCGATTCCCAAAAAGGCCTGTCCTTTATATCCTCCAATGAAAATCTTCTGTATGCAAGGTACTTTAATGAAATCCATGGGCTGGAGAAACAAATTGCCCAATTTTATTCGGAAAAAAAGAAGGACCGCAACCTGCTTTTAAACCTTAACAAGAAGTTGGCCGCGGTGCAAAAATCATTCGAAACCCAATCACAAGGAATGCTCAGCGGACATTTCATTTCGGCAAACAGACCCTATATTTCTTCGGGCTATGAGGATGTTGAAACCTACGTAAAGCATAAAAGGGAACATTATTTTGACGCCTTGGACTTTAACGATGAGGTATTACTGGGAACTGACTTTTTAACGGACAAAGTAGTTAATTACGTATTTACGGCCCTGCCCCAACATCAAATTCCCAATAAAGACAAAGAGCCCGTAATTATAGAAAATGTCAAGGAATTGGCCCGCGTATTGGAAAATGTAAGTGCCATCAACAAGGTGCAGTTATTCAATAGCCTATGGACAAAGGCCTCCGACGATAATCTACATAAAGTGGCCGATTTTATTTATAGTAATTACCTAAGATCCCTGGCCACAGAAACCAATAAATCCGAACTCTTAAAAAAGATCGAAACCCAAAATAGACTTCGATTGGGAGCCGTAGCCCCGGAAATCACTTGGAATGAAGGCAGTAGCACCAAAAAACTTAGTGCCCTAACGGGGGCAAAGAATTATGTAATCGTATTTTGGAGCAGTACCTGTTCCCACTGCCTACAGCAACTTCCGGAATTTCACAAAAACCTAAAGAGTATTTCCAACACCAAGGTTTTGGCTATTGGCTTGGAAGATGACGATAAAACCTGGAAAACGGAATCGGCCAAACTACCAGACTTTATTCACGGCATTGCACTTGGGAAATGGGAAAGTCCGTACGCAGATATTTACGATATCCATCAAACCCCCACCTATTATATTTTGGACAACGAAAAGCGCATCGTTGCCAGACCGGATGATTACCAAGAGGTTATAAAATTTTTAAATGGGAATAATTAACACTCTGCAATTGGAGACAATACGTTTTTCTATTATCACATTTACACATTGAAACATTGTTCCATTAACCAATTGCTACCTTAGTAAATTACAATGTTTTAAGGTCCTTAATGGTTTTAAAGGCTACATCTACCTGCTCATCATTTACGATGATGGTAAATTCATTGGTGGTAGATATTACTTCGTACAGCACGATACCCTCCCAAGCCAAGCGTTGAAAAATAAAATAATAGATACCAGGTACGGACACATTTTCCGCGGGTAACTTTACGGTAATGGAGGAAAGGTTTTCGGCCTTTTGTGTACACTTCTCGTTCTTGAACAGCTCCTCCACTGCCTCGTCCAATATATTACTGACAACGATATTAAGTTCGTTGACCCCTCTTGACGAGGTATAGAAAACATCCTTGTTCCTGTTTACCTCATTTAACAAAACAGTCTGATTTTCCAAAATGGATTCGGATACCAAAAAGGTAAAATCGGTCAATGATGACCTTACCGTAATCTCCCCAATATTTTTTAATACTTTAATAATTTTATGGGTAGCACGGAACTCCAAATCATCGGAAAGACGCTTTAAGGCCATGACAATAGCACCATTTCGAATATCCTTTCCCAACTCACTTTCTATTTCCGGTTTTACTATCCTAGAAAGCGATGTTAAGTTAATAATACCCTGAGCTAAAGCACTTTGCAAAAAAGGTTTCTTTTTAATGTAGTCTTCCACGACCGATGAAATAGTCTTCATTTTCTTAAACTTTTGGTAAAAATAACAAATTGTTACAAATAAAACAAATAATTAAAAGTGATAGAATGCATTTTCCAAATGTTCTATGCTAAAGTTCGTCCCATTTTTACGTATGGTAATGATATCGAACCTGGTCTCCACATCAAGATCCTTGCTTATAATATAATGATCGGCCGCCATGACCAAGAGCTTTATTTTCTTATCGGTAACCGTGTCGGCAATAGGTTGCATATAGTCGGAACTTCGCGATTTTACTTCTACAATGGCCAAAATATCTCCTTTTCTTGCAATTATATCGATCTCTGCTTTCAAATACCTATAATTTCTATGAACTACCCTATAGCCATTTTCGGTTAAATGGTCCACCGCCAATTGCTCTCCCTTTTTCCCAAATTCGTTATGCTTTGCCATCCCGTTTCGATTCTATTTACCAAAAAACGTGCATTTTGTCGAAAAACCTAACATACTGTCGTCCAAATTTCTATAAACCACGTAATTTGTTATGCATTATAACGAAAATTTCGTAAGAGCTATAATTTCTTATTGGAATATGCGTTATGCAATGACCCCTTACTTATAACCTATCAAATGCGGAATAAATTATGGAATTTTTCATAAACTGTAATACTTCTAGTTTGGCCCCCCACACCACCCCATTGGATGGACAAAGGGCTCAACATCTATATAGGAGATTGGGTTTTAGCGCCTCCGTCCAAACAATTAATCAGGCAACTGGCCAATCTGCCGGCAATTTGGTTGATTCACTTATTTCCGAAGCGCAAAATAAACCCCTCTTAGCTGCTCCACTCTGGGCAGATTGGAACAATAGCAATTATCCTGAAGATGACGACCAACGAGGAGCTTTGATGCGTTCGCAACAGGAAGAATTCAAGTTGGCCTACACCAACGCCTTACTTGAAAATAACCTCCGGGACCGTCTTAGTTTTTTTTGGAGCAATCATTTTGTAACAGAGCTGGACGTTTATAATTGTAATTCATTCCTATATCATTATATCAATTGCCTGCAGCGCAACGCTATTGGCAATTTCAAGACCTTTGTTAGCGAAATTGGCCTTACCAGTGCCATGCTCTACTATTTGGACGGCGTTTATAACAATGGTAACAATCCCAATGAGAATTATGCCCGTGAACTTTACGAGCTATTTACCTTAGGCGAAGGAAATGGATATACCGAACAGGATATCATTGAAACCGCCAAGGCCATTTCCGGATATGTTGAAAGGGGAGAACTCGGCTGTGAGCAAGTAGTTTTTGATCCTACCAAATTTAACACTGAGAATAAAACAATATTTGGAAGAACTGGAAATTGGGACTATGATGACGTTATCGACATTCTTTTTGAAGAAAGAGCCAATGAAATAGGCTATTTCATCTGTAAAAAATTATACGAATTTTTTGTACACCCAGATGCTACAGATGAGGCCAACAATGCCAAGACCATTATTGATGGCTTAACCGCAACCTTTATCAGCAATAACTTTGAATTGGCACCGGTGTTAAGCCAACTTTTTAAAAGTCAACACTTTTTTGATGATGAAGCTATAGGCGTAATCATTAAGAGTCCATTCGATTTATACTTGAATACCATTAACGAAACCGGTTTTGCCTATAACGATACTACCATTGGAAGTGCCATAAATTATAGTGGACTGCTGGGTCAGGATCTATTCGACCCTTTTGATGTTGCAGGATGGCAACGAAACAGGGATTGGATCAATACCAATTTCATGATTGGACGTTGGCTTACCATGGAAACTATTGTTGATGGTTTTTACCAAGACAACCCCGAACAATTCAGGACTTTTGCCATGGATGCCGTTGGACCGGCCAACAGCAATACCAGTAACCCCGAGATTGTTGTACGGGCCATTGTAGACAAAATTACACCCAAGGGATTGTTTACCCAACAGGATTTTGACAATGCCATGTCCGCATTTAAAATAGAAGATGTTCCGGAAGATTATTATGGCCCTGATTATATTCCTGGCGGACAATCCTTATGGATTTTAAGCGTAAGCCAAGAAGTTCCATCACAGGTTCATCTACTCTTAAGACACCTTACCAGACAACCCGAATATCAACTTAAATAAAACTGACCGTTATGTGCGATACTCATCATAATTCACCCCATAAAGGCAAAGACCATGATGGTCACGATTTGGAACATAAGACATGGAGTCGACGTTCCTTTCTTCAAGCCTTAGGTATTGCCGGTTCCGGATCCATGATGCTGGGCAGTAACTTTCTAACTGCATCGGCCCCATCCCCACTGACCTCGGCTATAGCCATGGCAGAAACCGATAATATTTTAATTTTAATTCGCTTGTCAGGTGGTAATGACGGTCTTAGTACCATTATCCCCATTGAGCAATACGATATCTATGCCAATGCACGTCCCAATATTTATCTTCCAGAAAGTAAAATATTAAGGTTAACGGATGAATTTGGGGTACCCACCTATATGAAATCTTTGGAACCCATGTGGGGCGAAGGACAGTTTAAAGCCGTTCATGGCGTAGGTTACGAAGGCCAAAGTCTGTCCCATTTTACCGGTTCGGATATTTTTGCCAATACCGACCTAAGTACTACAGGCTTCAGCGGAAGGAAAACAGGATGGATGGGTAGACATTTTGAATATCTATATCCTGATTATTTATCGGATTTTCCAGGTAGCCGACCAGAGGGCCCTGCCGCTATCCAAGTAGGAAACTACGGAAGTTTGGTTTTTGAAGGCGAGGAGACCAACTACGCCTTTGTAACGAACAATATAGATCAGTTGGAACAAATTGCGGAAACGGGACTACAATATTCTGTGGAAGATTCGCTTTTTGATAATTGTATGTACAGCGATCAGATTAAATTTCTTAGAGGTGTATCCAACGTAACCAACGAATATGCAGGCACTATACATGAAGCCTATATGCGTGGGGCAAACCAGGTGGAGTACCAAGACAATGGTTTTGCCAGACAATTGGCTTTATTGGCCAGATTGATCAAAGGAAACCTGGGCACCAAGGTCTATATGATAAGTATGGGAGGTTTTGACACCCATGGAAATCAACCTCTGGTACACGAACGCCTAATGACCCAGCTGTCTATTGCCGTTGACAATTTTTATGATGATTTGGCCTTTACCCAGCAGGACGACAAGGTATTGAGTATGACTTTTTCCGAATTCGGTAGAAGGATTTATGAAAACGGATCCAATGGAACCGACCACGGAAAAGCTGCCCCAACCTTATTTTTTGGTTCCGGATTAAACGGCAGTGCTTTTGTAGGCGACCATCCCTCATTGGATGAGCCCAATAGCAGAGGTAACCTAGAGTATACAATGGATTTTAGAAACCTGTATGCCACTGTACTGGCCGAATGGTTATGTGTAGATATCCCACTAGTGGAACAACATATCATGGACGGATATAAATACACCCCTGTAAACCTTGGCTTTAACTGTAGCGGAGTAGATTTCCCGGATATTGTTTATAGTGATGGGCAGCCCACTCCTCCAACGCCGACAGATCCAACTGGGGAAAATCCAAATCCCGAATTGCTGGATGCCATCGTTCATAAACCTTTTTATCCAACAGATTCAACACCCCATATTTACCTTGAAATGCCTTTTAGCGGTCATGTGGACATCCAATTGTTCAACATCATGGGCCAGCATTTAGGAACGGTATATAATGAAATAATGTTGGAGGGCTCCATTGAAATCAATGTTAGGGAGAGACTATCTACTTATTTAGCGACAGGAAAATATATTTATAGAATACAGGTTCAGGATAAAAAACTGAGTAAATCCATAATGGTAGCTTAAAGTCACCCCCTACTTACTATGCGAGAAGGCCTTCGTAAATTCTGAATTCTTTTCAGGGTAACGAAGGCTTATTTTTTGAAGGAATACGCCAGCTGCAAGTAAAAATCTTTATTTTTGCACCCTAATCCAAAAATAATGTCGCAGAACCTTAAGCAGCCAGCAAGATATACCATAACAGCAGCCCTACCATATACCAACGGCCCTATACATATTGGCCATTTGGCAGGCGTTTATGTGCCCGCGGATATCTATGCCAGATACTTGAGATTAAATGGAAATGATGTGGCCTTCGTATGCGGAAGTGACGAACACGGGGTTGCCATTTCCATGAAAGCCAAAAAAGAAGGTGTAAGCCCCCAAAACATAATAGATAAATACCACGGTATTATTAAGCAATCCTTTCAGGATTTTGGAATTACCTTCAACAACTATTCAAGGACATCTGCAGAAGTCCATCATAAAACAGCCTCCGATTTCTTTGTAAAACTATATGAACAAGGAGATTTTATTGAGGAAACTACAGAACAATTATATGACGAAGAGGCAAAGCAATTTTTGGCCGATCGTTTTGTAATCGGTACCTGCCCAAAATGTGGCCATGAGGAAGCTTATGGGGATCAGTGTGAAAATTGTGGCTCCACTTTAAATGCCACGGACCTGATCAACCCAAAATCTACCATTTCCGGAGCAGTACCATCACTAAAAGAAACCAAGCACTGGTTTCTTCCCTTGGACCGCTACGAGGATTTCTTAAAAACTTGGATACTGGAAGGCCATAAAAATGACTGGAAGCCCAATGTTTACGGACAATGTAAATCTTGGATCGATGACGGACTAAAGCCTAGGGCGGTAACCCGCGATCTAGACTGGGGAATCCCGGTCCCTGTTGAAGGAGGGGAAGGCAAGGTATTGTATGTTTGGTTCGATGCCCCAATAGGTTATATTTCCTCTACCAAAGAATGGGCAGCAAGGGAAGGTAAGGACTGGGAACCCTATTGGAAGTCCAAGGACACTAAAATGGTACATTTTATCGGCAAGGATAATATTGTATTCCACTGTATTATATTCCCAAGCATGCTTAAAGCACATGGCGATTTTATATTACCGGAAAATGTGCCTGCGAACGAATTCTTAAACTTGGAAGGCAACAAACTGTCCACTTCCAAGAATTGGGCGGTGTGGCTGCATGAGTATTTGGAGGAATTTCCCAATATGCAGGATGTACTTAGATATACCCTGACCGCGAATGCCCCCGAAACCAAGGACAACGATTTTACCTGGAAGGACTTTCAGGCCAGGAACAACAATGAATTGGTAGCCATTTATGGGAACTTCATCAACCGTGTCGTAGTGCTTACCAACAAGTATTACAATGGTAATGTGCCCTCTCCGGGTGCCTATAGCCAGGTAGATAAGGAAACTCTGGCCGAGCTTAAAAAGTATCCCGAGATCATTTCCAGCTCCATAGAAAGATACCGTTTCCGTGAAGCCGGACAGGAAGTTATGAATTTGGCGCGACTTGGAAATAAATATTTGGCGGATGAGGAGCCATGGAAAGTAATTAAACAGGATGAGGAAAGGGTAAAGACCATTATGTTTGTTGCCCTTCAAATAGCTTCGGCTTTGGCAGTATTAAGCGAGCCTTTCCTGCCTTTTACCGCCGCTAAGCTTAAAAAAATCCTCAATATCTCCCAAAGTTCAACGGAGGGTTCCCTTGAATGGAAAGACATTTCGGAAAAAGAAACATTACTCCCAGCAGAACATCAGATAAACCAAGCCGAGTTACTTTTCAGCAAAGTAGAGGACGAAACTATTCAGGCGCAATTGGACAAACTGGAAGCTACCAAAAAAGAAAATGAAAACATGAACAAAGAAGTGGACCCACAAAAAGACACCATTACCTTTGACGATTTCACTAAATTGGATATGCGCGTAGGTACCATCATCGAAGCCGAGAAAATGCCGAAAGCTAAAAAACTTCTGGTTTTAAAGGTGGATACCGGTCTGGACATAAGAACCATAGTATCGGGAATCGCTGAAAGCTTTTCTCCGCAGGACATCATTGGAAAAAAGGTAACCGTGTTGGTCAATTTGGCCCCTAGGGCCTTACGTGGCGTGGACAGTGAGGGCATGATCCTGATGACGGAAAATGCAGATGGCAAATTGGTTTTCATCAATCCCGATGAAGATGGTGTTGACAATGGTGAGACTATAAATTAGGTCTTGGCTCCGCCTTTAAATTGGCATTCCAAGATGAAAACAAAATACCCCATGAATCTTATATCCTACATCTCCAAAAACACCCAACTCCCATTAAAAGGCATTGAAAATACGGTTGCCCTATTAAATGAGGATTGCACGGTACCCTTTATTTCCCGTTACCGAAAAGAACGGACAGGAAATTTGGACGAAGTACAAATTGGTGCCATAGTACAGTACAAATCGCAGTTTGAAGCTTTGGAAAAACGCAAATTGGCCATCCTTAAGGCAATAGAGGAGCAGGAGGAACTAAGCCCTGAGTTGGCCAAAAAAATAAATGATGCCGAGGACCTCACCACCTTGGAGGACCTTTATCTACCCTTCAAAAAAAAGCGTAAAACCAAGGCGGAAACAGCTAAGAAAAATGGCTTGGAGCCCTTGGCTAAAATTATTTTGGCCCAGCGGATCGATGAAATCGATTTTGAGGCATCAAAATACATCAATGATGCGGTTCCCAATGAAGATGATGCCTTGGAAGGAGCCCGACATATAATTGCGGAATGGATCAATGAGCGCAGTGATATCCGAAATCAGATCAGGACCCAATTGGAAAAATTCGCCCTTATTTCCACCAAGGTCGTTGCCAACAAAAAGGACGATGAGAAAGCCCAAAAATTTAGGGACTATTTTGAATGGAGCGAACCCCTAAATAGATGTCCATCGCACCGACTCCTGGCCATACTACGAGCGGAAAACGAAGGTTTTATCCGTGTTAAAATTGAAATAGACGATGAAAAGGCCATCTCCAATATGGAGTATAGGATCATCAAAAACAATAATGCAACCACCCCCCATCTTCAATTGGCCATACAAGATGCCTATAAGAGGTTGCTATTCCCCTCCCTTTCCAATGAAATTCTAAAATCTGCCAAGGAAAAAGCGGATGAGTCCGCCATTCAGGTATTTTCCAAAAACCTGAAACAGCTGTTGTTGGGGTCACCTTTGGGCGAAAAAAGAATTTTGGCTATAGATCCCGGCTTTAGAACGGGCTGTAAAGTGGTTTGTCTTAGCGCTCAGGGCGATTTGGAGCACAACGAGACCATTTATCCCCATGCACCTCAAAACGACAGTACCGGCGCTATAAAGAAAATAAGTTCCTTGGCGGATGCCTATAAGATTGAAGCCATAGCCATAGGTAATGGTACCGCCTCCAGGGAAACGGAGCAATTAATAAAGCGGATTCAATTCAAGAATAATATTGAGGTGTTTGTGGTCAGTGAGGCCGGTGCCTCCATTTATTCCGCTTCCAAAATTGCGAGGGAAGAATTCCCCAATTACGATGTTACCGTTAGGGGTGCCGTATCCATCGGAAGACGCCTGGCAGATCCCCTGGCAGAATTGGTAAAAATAGATGCCAAATCTATCGGGGTCGGACAATATCAGCATGACGTTGACCAGAATCTATTAAAAAACTCCTTGGACACTGTGGTGGAGAGTTGTGTAAATACCGTAGGCGTAAACATTAATACGGCCAGTGTACCCTTACTCAGCTATGTTTCCGGAATTGGCCCTAAACTGGCCGAAAATATTGTTGCCTATAGGAACGAAAATGGCGCCTTTACCAGTAGGAGCGAAATAAAAAAAGTGCCCCGTTTGGGAGAAAAGGCCTTTGAACAGGGGGCTGCATTTTTACGTATCAAGCAGGCAAAGAATCCGCTGGATGATTCCGCAGTGCATCCGGAAAGTTATTCCCTTGTACAAAAAATGGTGAAAGACCAGGGAGTGCCCCTGTCTGAAATAATAGGAAACAAGGAAGTCCTAAAAAAAATCGATCTAAAACAATATTGCACCGAAAACGTGGGATTGCCCACTTTACAGGATATTGTAAAGGAATTGGAGAAACCGGGACTGGACGTTAGGGAAAAGGCCAAGGTCTTTACCTTTAATCAGAACATCAGGACCATTTCCGATCTAAAAGAGGGACAATTACTACCGGGAATAGTGAACAACATTACCAATTTTGGCTGTTTTGTAGATGTAGGCATCAAGGAAAGTGGACTGATCCATATCTCCAATCTATCCGATAGTTTTGTAAAAGATGTGAACGAACATGTTAGCTTACACCAACAAATTATCGTTAAGGTGCTGGAAGTGGACATTCCCAGAAAACGTATACAGTTGGCATTGCACAAATAACTCCAAATCTTAAGTTAAGAGCTGGCAAAAAGAGCCATTTATTTGTAACTTTAGTTAAAATTTGAAACTTATGTTGTCCGAAAAACTAGAAAAAGCATTGAACGAACAGGTCCGTATAGAGGCCGAATCTTCACAGGTATATTTATCCATGGCCTCTTGGGCCGAAGGCAAAGGATTGGAGGGTATTGCACAATTTATGTACAACCAATCGGATGAGGAGCGTTTGCACATGCTCAAGCTGGTAAAATACATCAATGAAAGGGGCGGGCACGCCTTTGTTTCTGCTCTTAACGCACCAAAAACCGACTTTGGCAGTTTTCAGAAAATGTTCCACGAGTTATTGGAGCATGAAATTTTTGTTTCCAATAGCATTAACGAATTGGTACATGTAACACTGCAGGAAAAGGACTATGCTACCCATAATTTTCTTCAATGGTATGTGGCAGAACAAATCGAGGAAGAGGCCTTGGCCCGCAATATTTTGGACAAGATCAACCTTATTGGGAACGACAAAGGCGGCCTTTATTTGTTCGATCGTGATATACAGCAGATTACAGCCAATAGTGCGGCCATAACACCAAAGGCATAAATTTAACATTTAATCTTATTTAGATTTAATAAAAATAAATACTTTTGCCCAGTTATTATTCCAATCTCCAGTGGGTAAAAAGAAGAAACAGGGCAAGAAAGAGGAAAAAAAGCTTAAAAAGGCTTTAAAAAAAGAGCAAAAAGCGGCTCTCAAGGAAATGGTTCCACATGGCTGTAAGACCAAGTGTTGCGACAAATACAAAAAGTCGGAATCCAAAAGGTGCAGTCGCTGTCCTTGTTTTGATCTGATGAAGAAGGTGGCGTAAACTTTGACAACCTTGCGCATTTCGAGCATTGCGCATTTAATTGACTTACGATAATCGCGGCACGGTGAAGTAATCTCACAGCTGTGTGCCAATAACGAACAGCAGTAATCAAAATCATACAGATTGCCACGTCCCTAACGATCCCTGTCTACCGATAGGCAGGCTCGCAATGACGCCTCATTGGGACTAACAAACCAAAAAGCCTTAACGACCATAGTTGCACGTCATTGCGAACTTGACTGCCCGCAGGCAGGCTTAGTGAAGCAATCTCAAAGTTGTGCTCACCGAACCAACAGATTGCTTCGTCACTATCGCTCCCTGTCTACCGATAGGCAGGCTCGCAATGACGTTGCAAATTTTGATTTCCGATCCAACAATCCGTCATTGCCAATGGGACTGTCCATAGACAGGCCTAGTGAAGCAATCCCATAGTTGTGCGCCAAGAATAAACAGCAGTAACCAAAATCAAACAGATTGCCACGTCACTAACGTTCCCTGTCTACCGTTAGGCAGGCTCGCAATGACGCCTCATTGGGGCTAACAATAACTTTTTTAGATTCATTTGCAATTCTCCAATTAGTAATCGCACGGAAATACCCTCCCAAAAAAGCAAAAGAAGCAACCCTTAGTTCCCTAAACAGACCCATAGGATTACTTCTTGCTACGCGACTATGTCCGGTAAAAACTTCCGGATCTGATATACCGGGTTATTTTCCCAACATCAGGAGTTCATTACATCGAATTTCAGTGATGTACCTTTTTTCCCCTTCCTTGGTTTCATAAGAGCGAGTGGTCAATTTTCCTTCAACGGCAACTTCCTTACCCTTGTTGAGATAGTTTTCCACAATTTCAGCCGTCTTGCCCCAAGCCACAACATTGTGCCATTGGGTATCCGTTACCTTTTCCCCCTTGGCATTTTTGTAGGTCTCATTGGTAGCAATGGCGAATTTGGCCAATTTGCCACCTCCGTCTAGATTAATAATTTCCGGATCGTTACCCAAGTTCCCAATCAACTGTACTCTGTTTCTAAGTGCGTTCATAATACATAATTTTTAAATCCCGAATCCACGGGAAAGGTTAAACAGTTAATGATTTTTGATGGGACAAACTTAGCTTGCCCTCCAAATGTTATTCGGTTGAAAAGTATTTAATTTCGTTTGTTATCGTTTGTAGTCGTTTGTAAATGTATATAGCCCCCCCCTTATGGTTCATAAACCCCTCCACAATACACTGACTTGCAACGACGATAAATCAATGGAATCCCCTATATTTAGAACAAAATAATCCTTGCATAATCACAATATGGAGATCGTCTTAAAAATTCTTATAGGCATTATAGCCCTTGAACACCTTTATATTTTGTACATGGAAATGTTTGCCTGGGAAACCTTGGGCAAAAAAACATTTAGAAAAGCACTTCCGGAGCATATGTTTAAACCTACCAAAGGACTGGCTGCCAACCAAGGACTCTACAACGGATTTTTGGCCGCCGGGCTTATTTGGACATTTTTTATCAAAGACCCAGCTTGGAGCACCAATATCTCCATTTTCTTTCTTAGCTGTGTGGCCATTGCGGGCATTTATGGTGCTTGGTCCGCCAGTAAAAAAATATTCGTGGTGCAGGCCTTACCAGCTCTAATAGCACTTTTATTACAGTGGTTTGTTTCTTACTTTTAATCATAGAACTATGGACCAAACAAAATCAAAATAAGCAGTAACCTATTCGCTAGCTATAATATTCTTTCCTTTGCATTTTCTTTCCCCAAAGAATATTTAATTGATCAAAATTGGAATATGAGTATGAGCAATCCATTTATTTCGGACCAAACCTTTAAAGGAATCGACTTTACTTCCAAACCTCTATCCAAAGGAGATTATGAGAACTGTATTTTCGACTCCTGCACCTTTTCCAAAGGGGATATATCCAACATCGCTTTTATGGAATGTGTTTTTACCGATTGCGATCTAAGCAATGTAAACCTAAAGAATACCACCTTTAAGGAAACTCTTTTTAAAAGGTGTAAGCTTTTGGGAATACGTTTTGACCATTGCAATGATTTTCTACTGTCATTCAATTTCCATGACTGCACCTTGGACCTGTCCTCTTTTTATACATTAAAACTCAAGAATACTACCTTCAATAATTGCAAGATGATTTCGGTCGATTTTACGGAAGCCGACCTAACCCAAACAAAATTCGATTCCTGCAATCTTGAAGGGGCAGTCTTTGAGCATTGCAACCTAGAAAAGGCCGATTTTCAGACTGCTTTTAACTTTACCCTGGATCCGGAAAGGAATAAAATTGCCAAAGCCAAATTCTCCAAGGAAGGAGCCCTAGGTCTATTAAAGAAGTACAATATCCAGATAAGCTAAGGAGCAACAAAGAATTAATCGTTTGTAATCGGATAATTTGTACCTTATTACTTTCAAAACCAATCAGCACATGAAGTGGATCCTAATACTATTGCTCTTTGCCTACGCGCCTTCCTTTGGTCAGAATACCATTTCCTTTTCTAACGGAAAACCATCTCCTAAGGCCAGCCTTTTTGATGTTTCATGGATAGCAGGACACTGGAAGGGAGAGGCATTTGGCGGAATAACAGAAGAAATTTGGAGTCCTCCGCTGGGAGATTCCATGATGTTCGTGTTTAAATTGGTAGTAGACGACAAGGTGGCTATTTACGAGCTTGGCCATATTAGACAGGAAGGGGAAACCCTTATACTTCAATTGAGACACTTCAATGGAAATTTGACAGCTTGGGAGGAAAAAGAGAAAACAGTCGACTTTAAACTAGTAAAACTGGACGGTAATCGCGTCTATTTTGATGACTTTACTTTCGAGAAGATAAATGACTCAGAAATTAATATCTATGTCGTAATCGAGCAGGAAAATGGCTCCAAAGAGGAAGTTAAGTTTAATTATAAAAAATGATCTTAAACAAAGTACACCATATTGCCATCATTTGCTCTGATTATAAGAAATCGAAAAAATTCTATGTGGAAGACCTAGGTTTGGAACCCTTGCAAGAAATCTATAGGGATGAAAGGGACTCCTTCAAATTGGATTTGGCACTGAACGGCGAATACATCATAGAACTATTTTCATTTCCCAAACCACCTCCAAGAAACACAAGGCCAGAAGCAGCGGGATTAAGGCATTTGGCCTTTGAGGTGGACGATTTGGATACCAGCTTAGTGGAATTGTCCGGAAAAGGCATTCTGGCAGAGCCTGTTCGTACTGACGAGTTTACCCAGAAAAAATTCACTTTTATATTCGATCCGGACAATTTACCCATAGAACTCTACCAAAAATGACCACTATAGCCACTTATATAGCGCATTTTTACACCCATTTTCCCGGCCAAAAAGGAGTGCCTCCATGGGAAATAACTCCTTCCCTATCATCCATAATTACCAAAAAGATCCTAGAACTCAATTCTGAGGATTATGCCGTTAATAATGGAATGGCCATCCACAAAACTGCCGTAATCGAAAAAGGGGCAATTTTAAAAGGACCCCTCATTATTTCCCGAAACTGTTTTGTTGCCAGCCACGCTTATCTACGGGGTGGAGTGTTTTTGGACGAGGGGGTGAGGATAGGCCCTGGAAGTGAGATAAAGTCGAGTATTATTGGCCATCATTCGGCCATGGCCCATTTTAATTTTATAGGAGACAGCATTATTGGTGCTTATGTAAATTTTGAAGCGGGAGCACTTATTGCCAACCACTATAACGAAAGGTCCGATATGACCATTTGGGCCCAAGTAAATGGTATTAGGACCAATACCGGATCCATCAAATTTGGTGCCTTGGTCGGGGACAATTCAAAAATTGGGGCCAATGCCGTACTTTCCCCAGGCACTATATTATCCTCTGGATCCGTAGTAAAACGATTGGAGCTTATAGAACAAAACAACTGAACGAACCATGGAAAAAAAATGCTTGGAGTGCGGGGACAAAATTTTGGGCCGGATAGACAAGAAGTTCTGCTCGGACTATTGTAGAAATGCTTACAATAATAAACTGAACAAAGACAGTAAAAATCTCGTCAGGAACATAAATAACCGTCTCCGTAAAAATTACAGAATCTTGGATAGTTATCCCCTAACCGATGGCAAGACCAAAACCACCAAGACCCGATTAATGGACAAGGGTTTCGATTTTGAATATATCACCAATTTATATACCACCAAAAAAGGAACCACCTACTATTTTGTATATGATCTGGGCTATCTTCCGTTGGACAATGATTATTATATGATCGTGAAAAGGGAGTAGAACGTTACCTTTGATAAAGAATGCCCTTTAACTGTTTCAAGAAACAGTTAAAGGGCATAAAAATATAAGTTTTGTTGTTTTATTAGCCGTCAGCCCAGGGGAGGTGAAAGCAGCTTACTATTTATAGTTATGTCCGCTTAATTTAAGGGCTGCAATTACAATATCCTTACGACTTATTTGCCCTACCAATATCCCGTTTTTCATAACCGGCAATCTTCTTCTTTTATGTTTGTCGAAAATGCCTGCGGCATCAAAAATAGACATATCATGAGGTATGGTCTCTACCTCCTTTGTCATGAATCGCTCAACACTTTTGTCCAAAATAGGTTGATTAAAATAGCGGCTTTCCGAAATCTGTTTCATACAATCCGCCTCGGAGATAATACCTACCAAAAATCCGTTGTTGTCCAATACCGGACCTCCAGAAATATGATATTTGGCCAAATGCTCCATAACCGTTAAAATAGATTGATCAGGACTAAAGGTGATCAGCTTTTTTGTCATGTAGTCCTCTACTAAAATGGGAGCATCAAATTCCTTTTTTACGACCTTGCGAACTCCCTGAAAACTTTTTATTCCCATACCGTTTATTTTTAGGTTAATTTGAAAGATAATCTTTTTTAGATAATTACACAACTATTTAAGATTTAATCAGTTGTATTGATAAATTTTCATTAAAAATGTTACATATAATTCAAATAAGGGAAATTTTAAAAATCACATATTATCGGTTATACCTCACACAGCAATGTAATACAGGGATAATTTCTTACTTTTAAGTTTTTACCACATACGAACTATGAAGCAATATTCTTCTCCCATAACCCTTCTACTTCTTCTGCTTGCCATTTATTGGGGTTTCGAAGCCGCCATGCCAAGCTACACTCCGGACGCCAATATTGAAAATGTTTCATTTTCAACGGACAGGGCCCTGGTCCATGTAAAAAATATGTCCGAAAAACCACATGCCGTGGGATTTCCTGCACATTCAGAAGTTAGGGATTATATTATATCGGAATTGACCAAGTTGGGACTGGAAACAACTACCCAACAAGGTTATACCGCTGGGGACTGGGGGAATTTTAGTAGCGCAACCAATATATTGGCTAGGATAAAAGGCAGCGAAAAGGGAAAGGCCCTTCTTTTACTCTCGCATTACGATAGCAATCCCCATTCATCTATAGGCGCCAGCGATGCCGCCAGTGGGGTGGCAACCATATTGGAAGGCGTAAGGGCTTATTTGGAACAAAACAATACGCCTAAGAACGATATCATTATTCTAATTTCAGATGCTGAGGAATTGGGACTTAACGGAGCGGATTTATTTGTAAACAATCACCCATGGGTCAAGGAAACAGGATTGGTCTTAAATTTTGAAGCTCGGGGCAGTGGGGGGCCTTCCTATATGTTACTGGAAACCAATAGGGGAAATTCCAAAGTGATTGACGAGTTTATTAAGGCAAATCCAAAATATCCTGCAGCCAATTCCTTAGTCTATAGTGTTTACAAAATGCTTCCCAATGATACCGACCTAACCGTGTTCCGTGAGGATATGGACATAGAGGGCCTCAATTTTGCCTTTATAGACGACCATTATGACTACCATACCGCACGCGATAATTATGAGCGTTTGGACCGAAATACCCTAGCACACCAAGGCAGTTATCTCATGCCCCTTTTAAAGCACTTTGGCAACTCCGACCTCAGCGACCTGAAAAGCCCAAACGATTCCATATATTTTAACATTCCGTTCTTTAGATTGGTCTCATATCCCTTCGATTGGATTTTCCCTATGTTGGCACTTGCCATAATAGGCTTTTTAACACTTTTGATCCTGGGACTTAGAAATAGCTCCTTGGAGATCAAAGAAATTGGTAGGGGCTTTGTTCCCCTATTCCTGATTTTGGCCATTAACGGGGTGGTCGGGTATTTTGGTTGGACCGCACTTACCAATGTGTACCCGCAATACCAGGACATACTTCATGGCTTCACTTATAACGGTTATGCATACATTGCAGCTTTCGTACTCTTTTCAGTGGCAGTAGGTTTTTGGGCCTATCATAAATTTGGCAAGGCCCAAACCCAAAACCTCTTAATTGCCCCGTTGTTGCTGTGGCTAATTCTTTGCGCCCTAGTTGCCGTATATTTAAAAGGTGCCAGCTTTTTTATAATTCCCGTAATTGCATTGCTCGCCTCTTTGCTTATCCTAACTCACCAAAAATCGCCAAGTCCATACCTATTGTTATTTTTGGCTTTGCCTGCCATATGGATCTATTCCCCTCTTATTAAAATGTTCCCAGTGGGGCTTGGTCTTAAAATGATGATTACCGCTACCCTTCTGACCTCTTTGACCTTTTTCCTATTGCTTCCAGTTTTCGGTCCCTTAAAAAACAAAAACCGTTTGGCCTATATATTGCTACTACTCTGTTTTGGTTTTCTTTTGTCCGCCCATTTTTCTTCGGGCTTTGATAAAGAAAACGCGAAACCTACGAGTTTGGTCTATATACTTGACGCGGACAAAAACACTGCACAATGGGCCACCTATGATCATGTGCTATCCAGTTGGACATCGCAGTATATTGATGTGAACAAGGCCGAGCCAAAAAATGCAGCCTATGACGTCTTAAGCAGTAAATATGGAACGGGGTTCACCTACACTTCAGAAGCTCCGGTAAAAAATATTGCCCCTCCTACAATAGAAACTACTTTAGATACCATTATCGGGGACCATAGAAAATTGGAAATATGCATTACGCCACAGCGAAGCACCAACCGTTTGGAAATATTTACGAACGTTGTAGAAATTATTAAGGCCAATATAAATAAAATTGAACTATCCGATTACTATCTCAAAAATAGGATGAACAATAAGTTGATAACCCACTATGTCAGCAATAACGATTATACCGAATTACAAATCACTATTCCCAAGGACAGTGCTTTGGAACTTACCTTGTATGAGGCTTCCAACGATCTATTGAACAATCCGTTATTTACGGTGCCCCCAAGGCCCGAAGACAATATTCCTATGCCTTTTGTCCTAAATGATGCCATTTTGATCAGCAAAAAGATAAAGTTTTGAACAAAAAAATAGGCATTCTAGGTTGCGGGTGGTTAGGGTTACCCCTGGCCAAATCCCTCATTGATGATAAACATACGGTGTTTGGAACTACCACCTCCGATTCCAAAATGGAACTATTGCATAAAGCCAATATAGTACCATATACCATTGATCTAACAGAGAATGGAATTAAAGGCAACATCAAAGGCTTTCTCGCAGAATTAGACCTATTGATCATAAATGTCCCTCCAAAGCTGCGCTCGACCCCCAAAGAGAGCTATATCAAAAAAATGCAGCATTTATATGACGAAATAAATAAGACCAGTCTAGGCCGTATAATTTTTATTAGTAGCACCTCAGTATATGGGGACATAGAAGGACGGGTCACAGAAGACTCCCCTACCCGACCCAATACCGAGTCCGGTAAGCAGTTATTGGCTGCGGAAAATATTTTTTTGAACGATGGAAGCCTTAATACCACCATTATAAGATTTGGGGGTCTAATTGGCCCATCCAGGCATCCTGTAACCTTTTTGGCCGGTAAAACCGATCTTAGTAATGGCACTGACCCTGTAAACCTCATCCATCTAAATGATTGTATGGGAATTATAAAGTTGGTCATTAATGGAAATTGGGAGAATAAAGTGGTTAATGGAGTGTATCCCCTGCACCCTACAAAGGAGGCTTATTATACCTCGGAAGCTTTAAAAAGAGGACTTTTACCGCCCATGCACACCAAAAACTTAGATAAAATAGGAAACAAAAGCATAGAAAGTAAGTATTTAAATGTTAAAATTTACCATTATAACACTTCAATTGTAAGTTGATTCACCACACTTTTTTCAACTTTCACAACAAAGTCGCCCACTTTAGGTTAAATTATATCCTTGATTATTAACCGTTTATCGATTAGTACGTATCTTTAAATAAACGAATAAATTCAATTATCATGGAAAATTCAGGTCTAAAAACGAGAGTGCTTACCGAAATTGAAAAATTAATTTCCAAAAGCTGTTCCAAAAGCAAAATGTCCCCAAAATTTCAAAAACTGCATGTTGCCATATTGAAAAAATATTACAATGCTGCAGATGTATCCATCGACTATCACAGAAAGAGGGTCATCATGGATATTGTTATGGACGACAGCTGTTATGACCCGAAAAAAGTGAATTCCAGCCTTCCAATTCTTAGGGCAAATTTACTTTTTAAGAATTTAAAGGAGTTTTTAAGTTCTAGCTTGGACAAGGACAATGTGAGTATTGCATTTTACGCCAGACTTATAAGGGCATACGAAAACAGGAATGTTACGCTCACCGTTGTTTAACCCAGACCCAGACCAACCATATTAGAAAAAGGATGCCGATCGGCATCCTTTTTTATTGCCTATCCAAGGTTTAAGACATTCCTTAACAAATGGTTAGAAATAATTTACTAGTTTTGGCACACTAAAAATTAGAACAATGAAGAAAATAGTACTGATCCTCCTAATTATGGTAGGATTTACTGCAAATTCACAGACAAAAAGTGAATTGCTTAAGCATTATGAGGCCTATTATGACCAAATGAGACAACAGGGCGATATAAACGGGGTAATTAGCGCCATTACCCACCTAAACATACTTTCCCCCAGCAAAGAGCGTAACGACACCCTGGCTTACATTTACACCACGGACAATCAGCATTTACAAGCTTTAAACACGATTGGGATTGAAAAGAACGAATCGGACTCGGATTTGGCCGTACAGGTAAAAGCTATTTCCCTAAAAGCATTGAACCAACCAAAGAGGGCTTTGGAACAGTTTGAAATTCTTAATAAGAGAGGACCAAATCCTTATTTGGCATACGAATTGGCAGACCTAAAAATACAGACCGGTGACAATGAAGGTGCAGCCGCCAATATTGAATATGGAATTGCCAATGCCAAAGAAGAAATGAAATATGCATTCTATGAAAGGCAACAACCATACGAGGTTTCCTTAAAGGCTGCCTTTATACATTTAAAGGCCCTAGTAGAATTCAATAAGGATCAAACCGATATAGATGGTGCCCTGGCCACCATTGATGAAGCTTTAAAAATAGACCCCAATTTTAATTTGGCCAGTTTAAGTAGACAAGCTTTACAGTCCAGAAAAGAGAAACAAGAGAATAAGGAGCCACAAGCAACTAAGCAATAATCGAAATATACTGGAATTAACCTTATTGGCTCCCAATAATGGAAAACAACAAAAAACCACTGCTATACAGTGGTTTTTTGTTGCTCTAAAGATATATGCTTCCCCTTCCTAACAGGGGACTACTGTTTATTTAAATCTTCGATTATCCTATTGTCCTTTTCCTGCTTTATCAGGATTACCTCGGAAACATTTTCATTGGGAATAACCAGGGAGAGCACATAATGTGCAATTTTCCATTTTCCGGACTCTTTTCTAAGTACTCCTGAACCACGACATAGTTTAATCTGGGTATCCAATAATTCATCAAACCAGGCATAATCCCCCTCGTCATTGACATATACATTTCGTTCCACGGCTTTGAAGTTCCATGCCCTACCCTTATCAAAATGGGGCTTTGCATAGGCCTTAAATTCTTCCAACTGCCAATTCTCGGAAGCATCCGTACCTATGAACACGGCATCGGAAGTCATTAAATTAAAATAGGGATCAAATTCGGCGCTTGCTGCCGCTATGTGCCAGCTATCCAGAATATTCCCTATTTCTATTTTATCCTGGGGTCTTTGGGCCCTCAACGGTAAGGTAAAAAAGACCATCAAAACAAACACTAGAACCCTACTCACTTAATATGAGTATAGTGTCCAACTTACTGTTTACAATAACATTGAACTGGTTCCTAAATGCGTTATAAGCATCGATCATTTCTATGGTGGATGCCTTTGTACCATCCCTGTATTCCAAATTCCCCTTTGTTTTAAGAATATAGGTCTTAAAAACCTTTTGCCTGCTCTTAATCTGTGGCTTATCAAATGTTGCCGGGTAAGTAGATGCTTCCAGCGTTTTTTGTTTCTCTATCAAATCTTCAATGACCAGTACCAAATCCTCCCTATTTGCCACCCGATACAGTGATTCAAAAGTATTTTCCAAACCGATGAACTCCTGCCATTCCTTAATTATTGTCATGGCCTGTTCATTTATTTCCTTGGGCTTGGGGAGCGAATCAACGCTAAAAAACACTTCCGCCTTTTCTTCAACGGCCTCTATCTTTCCCTGTTGTTTACAAGAGCCCAACAAAATAAAAACACTGACGTAAAACAATATTCTTCCCATAGGGCGAAGGTACAAATTTTAATAAACGCTAGCTTTGGTAGCATTTATATTTAACCAAGCTTTAAGGCAAAACTCAATTTTTATAACCGGGTCCTTTAAGCAATTACCCCAACGCATTCAAATCTCACTTAGTAAGTAAAATTGGGAAGGCATGAACAATGGCCACAGCTTCCCAACGTATCCTTTTTAATTAGAATTAGGAACTAGACACTGAATTTGATCTTGCTCTCTATAGCCCGGATCATGATACTGGCAATATCCTTCCCAGTAGCATTTTCTATCCCTTCCAATCCTGGGGATGAATTAACCTCGAGCAGCAAGGGACCTTTGTTGGAACGAATGATGTCCACTCCGGCTACGGCCAGATTTAGTACTTTGGCCGCCTTTACCGCCAACTTCCTTTCTTCCGCAGTAATTCTTATAATGGATGCCTTGCCCCCTTGGTGAAGGTTTGCCCGGAATTCTCCTTTTTCGGCTTGGCGCTGTATGGAAGCCACAACTTTTCCATTTACCACAAAACAGCGGATATCCTGACCGTTTGCTTCCTTAATGAACTCTTGTACCAAGATATTGGTCTGTACGCTCTTAAAGGCGTTGATAACACTTTCTGCAGCCTTGTTTGTTTCTGCTAAGACCACGCCCTTACCTTGGGTACTTTCCAGTAACTTTATAATCAAAGGTGCCCCGTTGACCATCCTGATAAGATCCTTGGTATCCATGGGCGATTTGGCAAATCCGGTGATAGGGATATGTATATCATTTTTGGAAAAAAGCTGGGAAGCAAACAATTTATCCCTGGACTGGGTTATAGCCTCTGCCGAATTTAAGCAGTACACCCCAAGGTTATCGAACTGCCTTATCAAGGCACAACCGTAAAAGGTAACCGCTGGTTTTATCCTAGGTATAATGGCATCGAACTCATTTAATATGTTCCCTCCCCTATATCTAATCTCCGGGGAATTGGCATCGAGTTTCATATAGGCGTGCTCCACATTTAAAAACACCATATCATGCCCCATAGCCTCACCGGCCTCCATTATTCGCTTATTGCTGTACAACAATGGGTTACTGGCCAGCAATGCAATTTTAAGCCCTGTCTTTTCTTTAAAATGGGAGGCGTACCTCTGACTTATTTCCGTTGCCGTAAACTCCCCCAAATTAAAACTAACCGCGGGGTTTACCACAAAACGCTCATTGAGTGCCTCCCTGCCCAAAAGCATACGGTACTCCATTGTGTCCCTATTGGCCAAGGTGAGCTCTATATCAAAAGTATGATTGCCAACCCGTACCGGGGTCTTAATCACAAAACGCTCCTCGGATATCCCTGAAGAACTTTTTACCGTCCTCCGGTCTACCAAACGCGCCTTGCAGTCTATGTTAATCCCCCTATTGTCCTGCAAAGGATTAACCTCGAACTTTACCCATTCGTGGGCCCCTTTGGTATACACTTTTATATTATTTGCCTGTATGGAAGAAGTTTTAGCCCCGGAATCTACCCTAGCCTTTATAGCAGGAATCTCCAAATCCTCGAATACACACCATTCCTCACTACCAATAATATCCAGGTCCTTATACTTCATTTCTATATTTATATTTTTTTAATTAACTGCAAAATAAAACACTTGACCCCTGGGAATCAAGAATAATTGATTATTAATTTATTGAATGACGATAGACCTTGGGAAATAATCCTGAAAATCAGGACAAGAACATCTCTTTTGGTTTTTTGAAACATTTAAATTCTACCATATGCCCATTGGGATCCTGAATAAAAAAGGACTTATGCTCGCCTATCTTATCCTTTAAAAATACGACCTCGATCGTAAGTTCATATTCCGACTTCGTCAATTTGGCATGCAACTTATTCCAAGTGTCTTCATCCACAATGACCCCAAAGTGAAAAGAAGGCAACACGGTATCTTCGAATTTATAAGTCTTAAAGGCAAAATTAAAAATGCCTGCCTTGGTGAACGTAATCTGGTTTCCAAATAAATTAATATCCAGCCATCGGGAAGAGTGCCTTCCCAATTCGGCACCGATGACGTCTACGTAAAAATCTTCTGTTTTGCTTATACTTAGGCAGGGCAATGACATATGGAAAGGTGCATTTTTCATCTGTTTATATTTAATTCTTAATAAATGAGATCATCCCGACACCTATCGGGTGCAATTCGCCATTATACATCAACTCCCCTTAATAATAGGGTAGTTTCAAAAATTATACTGGCTAATTTCATAAGGCTTTGTTTTATTTTTGATGCTTTAACTAAGGTAGTAAAAAGATCAATTACAATTTACCTCCATAATCTAAATACAAAAAGATCCAAAACTTCTACCAATATCAATATTATAATCACCCATTCCAATCTACTGCTTTCCCTATGGTCCCAAATATCTTTGAACAATTCCAGATTTTCTTTTACAATCCCCAATTGTTCGTGAATATTTCTATACCTGATCTTTAGATCGAACGTCTGTTTTAGTTCCAGGTTTAATCTGTTCAGCTGCTCATTTTCCCAAGTGCTGTCGGGCTCGTCAAAAATATATAGGTTTTCCGATATCTGATTTTTAATATTCAGGACCTTCCCAATAAACTTCCTGAGCTTAATTCCCGAAATATTCAGTTTTCCTTTCTTTTCCAAATATTGAGTGTGTTCATTGGTCTCTTCCAATAGCTGTTGGGAAATTTCGGAATATTGGTCCAAGGCTACCGATTGGGAAGTATTCAACATTACCAATCTAATAAACTCGGCATCAAAACTGGGCAAGATTACTTTATCGAAAGCCACCTTTTGGTGGCCTTCGATTATTTCTACTTGTATTGTTTCTGTAAATTGGGGAGAATTTTTCTCCTTGGTAATAGCGGAAAGGGCGTCTAGAATCTTCGCTTTTTCATCCTCGGAATGATTAAAAAAGGATACCAGACCATATTGAAAGATATATACGAATTTTTTTTCGCCGTTTTTCAAATAGAGTTCATCACTGTCCGAAAACAATATTTTTAAAGGCAATTGGGATTTACATTGCCTAATATTGATCGAAGATGCTATATGAACGGCAACAACCTCAAACATCACGCGTTAATCATCGTCATCATCTCCCTCTACTCCTTCCAGATCCACATCTGGAATAGCCTCTGGATCGTCATCGTCAAAGTCCTCATAATCATCCTCATCGTAATTGGCCATAGTCTTTTCCAACTTGGCACTTATTTTGACAAGATATTTGGTATCCTCGGTGGTCACTTCAACGGCCTCGATACGCTCCCCTTGGGCATTCTTGAAGGAGATGATATTAAGATCGTCGTACCCATCCGGATACTTCTCAACCAAAAGTTTCAAAACTTCGGGAGTAAGTTTTTTAAAGTCTACAATAACTCTTTTTAAATTGTCCATATACTACATGTCTAATAGGTACGCAAAAATTAAGGGCGCAACAATGGTTGCATCACTTTCAATAATAAACTTAGGGGTATTTATATCCAATTTTCCCCAGGTAATTTTCTCATTCGGCACTGCGCCAGAGTAGGAACCATAACTTGTGGTAGAGTCGCTGATTTGGCAAAAATAACTCCAAAACGGCGTATCTGTCCTTTCAAGATCTTGGTACAACATAGGCACCACACAAATTGGGAAATCTCCGGCAATTCCACCACCTATCTGAAAAAATCCGATCCCTTTTTCAGAATTGGCGGTATACCAATCTGCCAGAAAGGTCATATATTCAATCCCGGACTTCATGGTACTGGCCTTTAATTCGCCTTTTACTACATAGGAAGCAAAAATATTCCCCATGGTACTGTCTTCCCAACCTGGGCAAACTATAGGTAAGTTCTTCTCCGCTGCAGCATACATCCACGAATCCTTAAGATCTATCTCATAGTATTCTTCCAGAACCCCGGAAAGCAACAATTTGTACATAAACTCATGTGGCAAATATCTTTCCCCAGCGTCCTCTGCTTTTTTCCAAATTTCAAAAATATGCTTTTGCAATCTTCGGAAGGCCTCATGCTCCGGAATACATGTATCCGTTACCCTGTTCAAGCCCTTCTCCAACAGGTCCCACTCATCCTGAGGGGTCAGATCGCGGTAATTGGGCACGCGTTTGTAATGGGAATGCGCCACCAGGTTCATGATATCCTCTTCCAAATTGGCCCCTGTACAGGATACGATATGCACCTTATCCTGACGGATAACCTCAGCAAATATCTTCCCCAATTCTGCCGTACTCATGGCCCCTGCCAAAGAGACCAGCATTTTGGAACCCTGTTTTAGTTGATCCTCATATCCCTTTGCGGCATCCACCAAAGCGGCCGCATTAAAATGTAAATAATACTTTTCAATAAAATTGGAGATCTCTCCTTTAGTCTTCGTCATCGTCGAATTTTGAATTATTGTTGCCTCCCACTTTGGAATCAACGTCATAAGTGTTGTCGTATTCGTCTTCTACGGCCTCACCCATAAATTTATAGCTAAGCATTTTGTAATATAATTTGGCTGCAAGGAAATCGGAAGTTTTATCCATTTTATTGGGACAAAGTTCCACAATATCAAATCCTACAACATTTTTATCCTCGAATACTTGTTTAAGAAACTCCAGGGTCTCATAGTAAAACAAGCCTCCCGGTTCTGGAGTACCGGTAGATGGCATAATGGACGGATCCAATGCATCCAGGTCAAAAGTTATAAAGACATTGTCCGTCATAAGATCTATTACCTTATCCGTCCAATACTCATCATTTACCATATCATGTGCGAAGAATGTTTTCTCCTCATCGATAAAGGTTTTTTCAATGGCATCCATACTGCGTATCCCAACCTGGATAAGGTTGGTGGTCTGACTTGCCTCGTGAACCGCGCAAGCGTGATTAAATTTACTGCCATTGTACGACTTCCTTATATCTGCATGTGCATCTATATGCAACACGGTAAGGTTATCAAAACACTCATTAAAGGCCCTAATGGTACCAATGGAAATTGAATGCTCGCCCCCGAAAAGGGTAACAAACTTGTTCCGTTTAATATACTCCTTGGTAACCTTGTGTACCGCGTTTACCATAGCTTCCGGAGAACTGTCCTCCTCTACGGCATTCGCCAAATATATCCCTTGCTGATAGACCTCCGTGTCGGTTTCAATATCATACCATTCCATATTTTCCGAAGCCTCCAAAAAAGCCTGCGGCCCTTTGTCCGCTCCTTTTCCCCAGGTACTGGTTCCATCATAAGGCACAGGTATCAAAACAACCTTTGCCTTTTCCAATTGCGCAAACTCGTCTGGTATGCCAGCGTAATTGTTAGTTGTATTCATTTGTTTAAAGTTTATTGATTTTAAAGGTCAGATTTAATTTGCTTCTCAATGCTTTGGCTAACTTCGGCTTTAGCACTGGGTTTCATTTCATATCCTAAAATTTTAAGCAGGTCCTCTGCCTTTTGTTGTTCACTAAATAATTTGGTCGTTATATTTCCGTTTTCGTCCTTATCTATTAAAA
Source organism: Arenibacter palladensis (assembly GCF_900129275.1). Classification (GTDB taxonomy): domain Bacteria; phylum Bacteroidota; class Bacteroidia; order Flavobacteriales; family Flavobacteriaceae; genus Arenibacter; species Arenibacter palladensis. The sequence goes on from NZ_FQUX01000001.1 coordinate 191,449, forward strand.
TATGTTTTGGATGTGGTATTAAACAATGCTGCAGCCCGCCATAACCTCCAATAGTCTCCTGATAGGCGCCTGTATTGAAAAACCCTATATACAGGGGCTTATCCTTTCTATACTTGGGCAAATAAATGGCATTCATGTTTTGCTCACTATTGTAATAATCATCACTATCGCAGGTTAATCCACCCAACAATACCCTTTCATATTCATCATACCAGCGGTTAATGGCCAACATAATGAAACGTTTATTGATGGCCCAGGTATCCGGTAATGTGGTTATGAAGGAAGAATCGATCATATTCCACTTTTCCCTATCGTTCTGTTGCTTCTGATATAGTATTTCATAAATGGCCCCGCCACTCTCACCTACCGTAAAACTTCCAAATTCGGTAAATATATTTGGTACGGCAACATCCGCTTCCTGACAAGCAATATTAATTTGGTTTATGATCTCATCTATCATGTATTGATAGTCGTATTCAAAAGCCAAAGAGTTTTTTATGGGGAAACCACCACCAATATTAAGACTGTCCAAGGATGGACATATCTTTTTAAGTCTCACGTACACCTTTAAACATTTTACCAATTCGTTCCAATAATAGGCATTGTCACGAATACCGGTATTAATGAAAAAGTGTAGCATCTTCAATTCTACCTTGTCATTGTCCTTAATTTGATTCTCATAAAAAGGTACAATATTTTTGTATCCAATTCCCAGTCGCGAGGTATAAAATTCAAACTTTGGCTCCTCCTCGGATGCAATTCTGATTCCAACTTTAAAAGTATCGTTGATGGCATCGGACAAAAGGTCTATTTCCTCGTAATTGTCTATAATAGGAATACAATTCTGATGTCCCTTGTTTATTAGATTGGCAATATTGGTAATATATTGATCCCTTTTAAACCCGTTACATATGACAAAGGTGTTATCCTTTATCTTACCCTTTTCCTTTAATTTTTCAACGATATTAATATCAAAGGCCGAAGAAGTTTCAATATGAATATCATTCTTTAAGGCCTCGTTCAAAACCGGTTTAAAATGGGAACTTTTGGTACAATAGCAATAATGGTATTTACCTTTATAGTTATTTTTTTCCATGGCTATCCTGAACCATTCCTTTGCCTTATTGATATTTTCGGAAATTTTGGGCAAATAGGTAAACTTTAAAGGACTACCGTATTCCTCCACCAAATCCATTAGTGGAATTCCATGGAACTTTAGGTTTTCGCCCTCCAAGGTAAATTCCTCCTGTGGGAAATAATAGGTTTGATCTATAAGATTAATGTACTTCGTGTTCATTTAAATAAATATATGAATTGTAAATAAGTAAATAGCATCGCCAAATGCAAATAATATTAGAAATTATAACTAAATCCCTAAACAATTATCTGCTTTTCAGTGGTGGGTATAAAAAAATAGTCGTGCTGACTGCACACGATAGAAGAAAAATTTGGAATACCAAGTAAATTTTGGCTACCTATACCTTTAAATTTCAGTTGCCTGAATCTTTCTGTTGCCAGAAGCCTAAATTTGTAAGTATGGTTCATTGTACGCTACTAGATGCTATTATCAAGATAAAATTTAAGGCTAAATTGATGTGACAAATGAAAACAAAAAAAATGAAAAAACAAGCGTTTTGAAAAATTTTACGTTGAAGTAAAAAATGAATTTTCCCTATAACAAAAAATTAACTAAAAATTAAATTTAAACCGTTGATTTTTAACCTTTTCTTGACTATTTTTAAATAAAAACCAGATAGTTATGAAGCTTACAAAAATTAGTGTTTCCATAGGTCTAATTCTATTCCTCTCATTTTTTTATAAAATTACGGCCCAAATTCCGGCCAACGTCTATCATTTTGAGGAAAAAAGCAAGGACGGAACCCTTCATCACGAGTTGAAATTGGACGCGGATTACTACGTGCATACCATCTATAAAGAGTCCCCCGCAGAATTTATAAAAACAATAGGAGGCTACTATACCACCTCCGGCAACAACCTAAAGGTTGACCTTGAGTTTAATTCCAATCATAAAGAAGATAAAATAACCAGTATAAATGTTCCCTATAAACTACAAAAGGGAAATTTGATACTCGAAGGGCCCAAGCCAATGACTTTTACCCCTACCACACTTGGCTCCCAGGATCTGGACGGTAAGTGGTTAATGACTGGCCGTGTAACGGACCAGGGGGAGCAGAGAAGGGATACCTCCAGGCCAAGAAAGACTATGAAATATTTATTGAACGGACATTTTCAATGGATTGCCTACAACACCGAAACCTTCGAGTTTTTTGGTAGTGGGGGCGGCATCTATGACGCTACCAATGGCAAATACACAGAAAATATAGCCTATTTCTCCAGAGACAATTCCCGCGTGGGGGCCGCACTTTCCTTTGATTACAAATTAAATGGCAAGGATTGGCACCATACGGGCAAAAGCAGTAAGGGCGATCCCTTAAACGAAATTTGGTCAATACGCGAGTAATACCGGATCCTTTTCCTGCAAAAATATATTGAACAAAAAAGGGCAAACTGTATTGCGAAAAGTCAATTTTCCAAAATACAGATTGCCCTTTACTTTTATAACTAAAATAAAGCTAGGAAATTAGGCCACCTTGGCTCTTTTTATATTTGTTTTTAAAACCCCATTGATGGCAGTATTCCATTTTTCGGCTCGGACAAGTTCATAATCCTCCATGTAAATACTATTGATGTCATAAAAATTCAGGATCTTGGCGGGCTTTTCATGATCCAAAAAGCTTATCTCCAAATCCAATTTTTCCAAAACCGTCTCCCTTTTATTTTTGGACTTGAGCTCGTAGGTTTTCTTTTCAATTTTGACATTGGACACCTCATTGAGATCAATATTTTCCAGTGCCACAACACCATCAAATACTTTGGAAAAAATAAGCTTCTTATTATTGGAATCCAGGCCAATAAAAGAATTGCCCCAACTTTCCTTTAAATCGAATTTCAGTTTTGATTCGATCACTAAATTTTTAATTTCCTTTGACATTAATTTTAAATCCCCTTTTCCTGATTTATTAAGGATTACAAAAGGTATGACGGTGCAAAGCACCAATAAAACTGATACCAACAACATTGATGTATTCATTGTATTTTTTTTTAAATTATTCCATTTATTAATTACATCCCCACAGTCCAAACATAATTTATGGCATGGGAAAATTTCCAAAATTGCTTATTCCGGAATTAGGTGTGACTAATGGAAAAATTTATAAAAAGGTGTGAAAGGGATAGATAATGGTGAGTGCGTCCAAACTAGCAATAATTTGGACCTCCCTTTTTAAGGACATAAGTTCCTTTGCTTTGAGCATGGACAGGCAACTTATGGTATTCGGTACATATAAATTAAGATCGGGCCTCAGCTCGTTAACTGTTGGCAATTTATAATTACCTTCTGCCAAAAGCATGGTGTGCCCTGAGTTGGGCAACTCATAGGTTAAATGATGGTCCGTTTGGATCTCACCATTAACCCCGGACTTAACTTCCTTGACCTCTTTGATTGTAGCCAAGGAGACTTGGCCTATACTTAAGAAAAGTATAAGAGCTAGAATCCTAAAAAAAAGCAAGAAGCTTGTTTTTTTCATACCACAAAGATATAAAGGGATATTCCAAAATATTTGTTAAAAATCATAACTGAGGGTTATTCTTTTATACCTATATCTGACTTACCCCCAGTTTTCTTAAGCAACTTAATATTTTGTATTTCAATACCCTTGTCTATAGGCTTAAGCATATCGTACATATTCAAGGCCACAATACTGGCACCATGCATGGCCTCCACTTCCACCCCGGTCTTGTAAATGGTCTTTACAGTAATCAAAACCGTAATCTTCAAGCCGTCTATGGAGTACGAAATATTGGTGTATTCTATCGGTAAGGGGTGACAGTCCGGCAGAAGTTCCGCCGTCTTCTTTACGCCCAATAGACCGGCAGCCTTGCTCATGGCAAACACATCGCCCTTGGGCACCGTATTATTTTTTATCGCCTCTATAGTATCCTCTGAACTTACTTGGACTATAGCCTGAGCAATTGCAGTGCGTAACGTAGGTTTTTTATGGGTAATATCTACCATTTCTATTTATTTACTTTCCATTGATAAGAATCATCCTCAAACAGTTCCTTTCCAAAAATAGGCACCTGGTTCTTTATTTCTTCCACAACATGGTGCAAGGCATCAAAAACTTCCTTTCGATGTGGAGATGACACAAAAACAAACAGGCATATTTCCCCAACATTTACCCTTCCCAAACTGTGATAGATATGCATACAGCTTAGGTTAAACTTGGCAAAGGTAGCCTCCCTAATTTCGTGAAATTTTAAATTGGCCATTTCCTCATAGGCCGTATATTCTATAGCGGCCACTTCCTGTCCGTCAATTAGATCTGCCCTTACCTGGCCCAAAAAGATATCGTGGGCCCCGATAGTGGTCTTGGACTGGTGCTTGGCAATGGAATTGGCAATGAACTCCGGGCTTATTGCACCTGCTACAAATACATTTTTAATTTTGCTCTTTTCCATGGAAAATAGTTTAGCGCTAAGGTAATCAACATTCAGGAATTTTAGGTTATGAACAAAATGGTTTCCTAAGCCGATAAACTACACCGGAACTACCCAAATTCCCGTATTGAAAAGTCCTACAACTGGGAAACTTTTTGGCAGACCAAAGGTTCAAATTGGGTTGCTAGCTATATTTACACCAATCTTGAAAAACGTGCATTTGAATAAGGAAAATCCACCCCCATGGCAAAAGCCGTAAAAAGCCCACCGACCAATGCAGATACCAAGGTTTCCCAACCAACAGCCGGTGTTAGGTACACTACATCTACAGGTAGGATGGTCATAAACATGCCAACAAGAACGGATGCGATTGCTGTCCATTGATATAGTCTTAACCCTTTTACAATAGGTGTTTGCACCTCTCCCCTATATGCCTCCTCCACAAAACGGCCTATCCCTGTCAATATTAAATACAGGCCAAAAATAAATGGCGAAGGAAAATCATTATTATGAAGTGATAAAAGAATAAACCCAACCAAAAAAAGCCAAATCATGGCATACAAAGGCGTTGGGTGAAGCAGTTCGCCTTTCAAATCTGAAATACCACAAACGCGAGAACGATAATGGTAATATTTAATTCCAATGTCCGGGTTGTCTACCTTTCCACCATGGCAACATCCATTTACCAAACAACGAAAGCGACCAATGGCTTGGACCCATGGCATAAATACCGATATTACTCCAATAACTACCCACACATTATAACCCATAGCCCATACGGCTATACTTGCAAAAAGAATCCCCACCAAGGCACCATAATAACCATAGGGTCTTTTCAATTTCTCCGAGCCTTCTATTATTTGCGCCCAAAGTGCAGAAAATACAATTACTATAAAAGAAAACACCAAGATTGCCCAAGCATAGGCATCGCCCACTAAAATCCCGGAAAGAAAAATCCCAAAAAAGGTACCAAAGCCTACATAGAAACCATGATTTATCACCCTTAGCTTTCCAAATACCCATTCCTGCCATGAATTGGCTATTTTTTCAGCTCTTTTCCTTAAAAAGGTCCAAATTTTAAAATAATTACCAGCTATTAGAAATATTAGGGCAGAACAAAGTAAATGAAGCTCTGCAGAATTGCTGAAAGATAATTGTATACAACTGAATACAATTGCCAGTAGCCCAAATATAATACCCTTGGTCTTTGATTGTTTGTACATAATCTTAACCGAAAGCAACATCAAAAAGATGGGAACATAATAGAAAAAGCTATTTTGACCCGGAAGATATTGTGCACATACACTAGGAAATAACAGTGCTGTATAGGAAGAAATAAATATAGCAAGGATAGATACAATTACCCAGTTCCTTAACAAATCCTTCCTCTCAATAAAAAGAGGCACTGCGATTAAAAAAAACAAACTCAATAAGAGCAAATACTGATTTTCAGTATTTATGGGCAAATTCAACGGTTTTCCCCATGCAGCCTTGCTGTCTCCTACCAAAAAGGATATAACAAAATTAGACAAAAATAAAAATGCCAATACCCATAATATGGATACTAAACGCGAACTTTTATCAGCCAACCCGGTTGTACCCTCAGTCATATCCAAAATTGTGGACTTGGCCTCATTTGGAAATCTTTTCTTCAAATCTATGGCTTCGTACCCCAAAACAAGGGCTATCATAGAGAGGATGGTAATAGGTGTTACCAGCCAGAGGCCACTTGCCGACTTGGTCAAAATAAAATACCCAATTACTAAAAGGCCGAAACCCCAATAGATAGGATGTTTCAGGTAATGGTATGGCCCTTTGGTTACAAATTTTCGAGGAGGATAGGCATTCATAGGCAATCCTTCCCCATATTTTTTTAAATAGAACATGGCCGTTACCATTAGGAATGCCCCAAATCCAATAAACATCCAACCCGTCAATATCGATTCAATTGCAGGTAAGTCGATCACGTCTTCAGTATATTTTGCCCAAAGAACTAACATTAGGGGGATAATGATGAGAAAGAGGACGGCATATAGTGTTTTGTTTATTCGATTCCTTGTATTCATTTCATTCGCATTTTATAGAAAAAAATAAGCATGGAAATAACTAAAAAGCCGAAACCATAAACCAAACTGTTCACAGTGGCTACAGTGGCAGAAAAATCTGTTACCGCAGTAATAATGGCCGATTGGGAAGGGAAATAGGCCGGGAGGAATTTTATGATTAGCTGATTTTGTGCTTCAGCATAAAACAAAGGGTTCTGCAGCCAACCTGCATCTATATTTACAAGCAGCACGATTAACAAAATACCTTCCAACTCTGCCTTGACAAGACTGCCAATGACCAGGCCGTAACTTCCGTAGACAAAGCCAATAAGTACTAACCCAATAATAAAACTACCAAGGTGATCAATGGAATAAAATACACTTGTAAGCAGCCCTGTATAAATAGCAATTACTACAATCACCGAAAACAAGGCAAGCAAAATAGAAATTAATAATTCTATGGGATGATAGCCGCAAAGAATAAGCCTACGGTTAACATCATTGTTTTTTTGAACTAGGTTTAAGGCCAAAAATGCAACCAGAAAACCAGATGAGGCTACGGCGAAAAAGATGAAGGAAATAGCTTTTTCACTAATATTTATAAAAACCTCCTCACCTACTGAAGCCAATTGAAAAGGAAGTATTCTGTCCGAAGTCGTAATCTGTACCATCGTCAAGAAAAATGCGGGAATGAGCAAAAGCAAAATAATCACGATCTTTTGGCGAACGAGCATTCTCAAAATCATGGATAAACCTATTGTGATCTTATTCAGCTTCATACCAATATCCCGTTTTCAAGTTGATAAATTTGATCAAGTCTTACCTTTTCATTCAGCAAATGCGTAACTATTAGTATGGCACAGCCTCTGTTCTTAAGTTCAGTGGTATAATTCCAAAACCGCTGATAGGTGTCCCAATCAAAACCATTATACGGCTCATCCAATATCAATAAGTTTGGCTCATGCAGAAGAGCTATTGAGAGGTTAAGTTTTTGTTGGGTACCCCCACTCAAATTAATAATTTTTTCATATTGGTACTTTTTATAATTGAAGTATAGGAGCAGTTCTTCATACCGCACCTTAGATAGCCCACTGTTAACACCGTAGGCCACAGAAAAATAATCGAAATGTTCCTGCACCGTAAGATGTGGAAAAACAACTGCCCTTTGTGGGCAATAACCTATACTGCCAATAATTTTAACACTTCCCCTATGCGCACTGTGAAGTCCAACAATGATCTCCATTAAAACCGACTTCCCGGAACCATTTTCTCCAACAACGCCCGTGATAGATCCCGCTTCCAATTGAAAGGAGATATCTTTGAGGACATTTTTTCTTCCGAAGGATTTAGCGATATGTTCAGCCTTTAAAATCATTGATCCTGTACGTTAAAATCAACCCACTCATGGATGGCCATGCCATTTATAACAGGATCCCCATTTTTTTGAAATTCACCTTTACTTAACCACTTGTGATTTTTAGCCATCAAAAACTTGGAGGGCATCAACTTATTAAATCCAGGTAAGTATCTTAGAAGTTTGTGCACTACCTGATGTATTTTTTTTTCGGATTCAATAACTACACCTCTATCGAGCTTTAGTGAAAAAGCCCTTTCATCTGATGAAAGGCAATTGTCTTCTATACTACAATTTGTTATTTTTTCGCCATTAAGCCATATCCATTGCTGTTGTTTTTCCGCTCGTAATTCTATCCAAACAATGGTATTGCCCAGCGAATGGAATCTCCCCCAACGCAGATCGTTCATAGGGATATGCCATGGAGGGGCGGTTAGAATCAATTGTTCAACGTATCCGTTGCCTTTAACAACCTTATCCCCAATATTCAGCTTCACTTTAGAAGCAGGCTGAAAACAGTTCCAGTCCAGAAACCCATGATCAGCATCATATATCCGGGCTTGTAGAGGTTTAGCAACAGATTCCCACTGTCCAGAAACCTTAAATTTGTCATCGTGCCAACTGATCAATTTTTCCTTTTTCTTAGGTATTATTACATTTCGAAAATGGGAAGATATCTTAACCCCATTCTCGGAATCATATTGTATCCAACTTGCATAATGGGCCGAGAATCCATTCCAAGTTAATTTTGCGGCGTAAAAGATCATTGCTTCACCTTTGTCCCCTATAAAATCGAGAAACCATTTGTTCAGATGAAAATTGGATATTGCCACTTGCTTTTAATTGTTTTGATTGTCCGAAATAATTTGTTTAAAAACCTTCTTCGCGGGAATCTCATAAACCAAGGTAAATGCCCATTTTTGCAATAGTGAAAAATTCCCCTCAGGCAATCTCCTATGATGCTCTTCAAGAAGTTGCATCCCTTTTTCTGCACGTTCAAGCAGCCATTTTTTTATTCTTTTGGAAGCGGGGTTATTCAGATCTTCCTTGGAAATTTGGAGCCGTATGCATTCCTCCTGGGAGATATTAACATAACCTGCAGCCAAATCCGCAGCTATATCCTCTATGTCATATTGGTACCTACAGGCCATCCCAAGTGGCTCCAACAAGGTATACTTCTCCGGATTATCCTTAAAAACCTTTAAAGTAGCTTTTATAGTACCCCTGATATCCAATAAGTGGAAATGATGTATCAAATCCTCTTTGGGAAAAATGATCATTTTACCGCGTCGATTTGCATCGAAAAGTAATGAGTTAAGGATATCGGCAGTTTCTTCCCTGAAATCTTCACCAAATTTTTCTGCCAGCTTAAAACAATGAACCATTAAATGGTCTACTTCGTCTTTAGGGTGAATCGTATTTTTTGAGAATTCTATTTTTTCCAATAAGTAATCCTTTCCACTTAAATACCCTTTTGGCATAGGCGCGTCACCATCAACAATATCATCTAGAAATCGCATTAAAACGTAATAACATTCCAAGAATTCACCTCTTATCGGGGCAAAAGCGGCGTATTTAAAGAAACGCAGATAACGCAAAAAAATCCGGTACTTCCAATCGCGTGTTGCCAACATATGCTTAAAAACCCGATTACGAATTGCTATCGGCTCCATCGCAACGTCAGATTGCACAATCATGCGCACAATGTGTTTATTATACCTTTTACCATATAGCTTTTCTTTAGACCAAGGCCTAGATACTTGTTCAAAATTAAATAATGGGGAAACGCCCGAATAATTTCTGCGGGCTCATTAAATTTATTAAAAGGCAGGAATTTCCCATTGGGAAATCCATTTGTTTTTGCGGATTTATACTATGCCTTTAGTACAATTTAGTAAAAAAATGGCCATAATCATTATCAATCTTAAGAAAGATACGGATTTAAAACATGTGAAGAAGGGTGTTATTAAGATATTCCCTTCAACTTCTATAGGTTCTAAGTATTAATTATTCAAATCTTCCATCAAGAGTCCTCCAACTTTTCTCTTGGATCGGGAACCAGCCAGAATTGCCTTGGGTTATTTAAATATTATAAATCGTTTATTGTACCTGAGCACAAATAAAAGGTATTAAACCTCAGGGCAAGCCCTGAACCCAATAATAGGAATCTACCCAAGGGTCGAGGTATTGAACCTAGATCCCGCCGAAAAAGGCGGGATCTAGGTTCAACTTGCAATTTTCAGTGCGTTTTACTGACTTCTCAAAATTGAGTTTCACTAATAAAAAGTGATTTCCAGAATGTTAATCTTTCTTCTTTTTCTTTCTCCAAATAACATAAAAGATAACCATTAAAATAGGCAGAATTATATAAACAATAACATCGAATGCATTGGTAAGATCAATAGGACTATTATCATCCGGATTTCGAGTGCCTATTGGCAATTGTAGTAATAAAGGATATATGTTTAACATTGTTTAAATAGCTCTTATGCAAGTTACTAAATTAAATAGATGTAGCTTCAGTCACCTTATCTATTCCACTTTGCTTTCATGATGACATCTAGGAGCGGTCCAGGACTTCTTTATGGTAACCAAAACTTAATTTAGGGAAGAATCTTATGGCCATGCCCAGAAACTGCCCGGTAATATCAGAAAATAGGGCGGTAAAGAAATACGGTAATTATTGGGAAGAAGACCAATTCATTATTTCCTCCCGCACCTGCTCTGAAGTTCGCCGTCTTCTTTTCGCCAGCTTTTGTATTAGAGTACTAAAACCCTTGTTGTCATATGTGGTGTCCATATCGTTTAGTTCCGGAAAATTTGCGAGATAATTATCCCGTACGGCCAACCATTGCTTTTCCAAATGCTTATCAAATTTTGACGTTGCAACACCTCCGTTGTCGACCGGTTTGCCCACCCCTTTATTTGAATCCCCATTAGGGTTTGTTTCTAGGTCAAGTCCACGATTTTGTTGAACCTCATTATTCAAACCCTTTAAAACTGACTTCTTATCTTGATTTTTATTTTCGGTAATCATTGTTATAAATTTTAATGTTAATAACATATAAATTTAATGAAGTGCACATTCCTCTCTTTGCTCTAACTGTTTTATAATTAACCTGATAAATATCTGTCCTATACAAAACGTCAAACAAATCCTTAATGGCAAACAGCTTTATTTTGAGAAGAGTATTGGATCAGTCCCAAAAGTTGTGTGTGAATTACAAAAAGATATAATTTACTATCTCAAGTTTGTGTTCTGTTCATTTTTTGCATCGCCCAAAAAACGACCAGGGCTGAATAACCAAGGTACGGTGTACCTTGGTTAGAAGGAGCCAGTTGTAGCCTAGGAGGCTGATTTTAAATTTCTTTAAATCTACGCAATTTCCACAGCCGCGCCGTCCAGGCCGCTTTCTCTAAGCGAAATGCTCTTTGGACAGCTACCTGAACCCAATATGGAAACCACTTGATTTAAGACGAAATTGAAAATAGGCCGGTCCATTCTTTCCGTCAACCTTCATGTGGAGATAAGTCATTTTCCGTTATTAAATACCTTTGGACATTGTCCTCCATGCCTATGGTTTGGTCGTTCTTCTTCCGTCGTGGAGATGGCATGGCCGTTAAGAATTGTTGAAGCCTTGGAAATAATTTAGGCCATGGCATCGGTCCTTAAAATCCAGAGATTTTAGGGGCCACCTAGTGAAGAAGGGTCTTTTCTCCTGCCCGACGGCAAGGCGGGTTTGTTTCGTTTTATTCATTGCCTTTCTATTTTATATTAAGGTATTCATGAACCTCCTGCGTCGGTTTCATTGGAAAGCAAAGAAATCGAAGATTCACGAAATCCAATAAATAACAATAACGACCAATTGAGTAAAATGAAAGAATAATTTAATCGTTGGTTTTTCTAGATTGCTCCTATTAATTAAAACTATTGCTCAAAAAACATAAGTGATCAAATTAATCCCAATTTTACATAAACACAACAATTGTTCCTGATCCAGAGTATTCCACCAATATAACAATGCAATTACGCAATCTTGAAAATCGCCAATTACGTTAGAGCAGGATTAAGATGCTCAGGGGCGTATTTTATTATTAAATATGAATTTCTTTTTTACCACCTCACGCCAACCTCATCAAATACACAAGAATTAATAAAAGGAAATGCAGAACAATGAAGAAAGTATAGTTCTACTTTTAAAGAAATGACCGTGCCATACACCTCAGTCTAGCCTACTTCGTAGCCTCACCAGGAATCACTTCGGCTCCGCTCAGTACGGGCTTCGATCCGAAAGCTACCGCTTTTGGTGCTGCGCACCTTTGGTTCGTGACCTCACCAAGAATCGAACTTCTTTCTGTGAGCGCCCTATTTATTAGGGGTTCACATTTTTTAAGTTTCTAATGTTGACGATTTGTGAACTTTTTTGAGGATTTTTATTCCGTCTTTACAAATGTAGTCAAATGGATATAAATGGTATTGTTTAAAATCGAATAGTAATCGAGAAAATCCCTCCGCTTATGAGTTAATCTATGACTAAACTTTCGGACTTATTGCGATCTCCGTATTTTTAGGGGATATTGCCGAACGTCGAAAACATCTATAATTTCAACTCGATTTTCGTCTTCGTTTATCCAGTAAATTATTTTATAATTTTTTTTGTAGATCAAATATCGAAAACCGAGCTCTCTGTCTCTTAATAATTCTTCGATTTGGCCGATTTCGGGTTGGATTTTTAGTTTAGAAGGCTCATTAAAAATTCCATCTACAAGTTTTTTGGCAATGCGATTACCAGCTTTTTTCTGGTAATGTTTAAATATACAATGAAGTTGATCCTCAGCGAATCCAGTCCAAAATATTTCTAGGCCCATTTGTCAATTTTGGCTTTTAAATCGCTTGCCTTGATTAATTTCCCATTTTTGGAATCGTCCATCGATTGATCAATTCGGACATTAAACTCTTCGATCGTAAAAGGCTCAAACTCTTGGTTAGTTAAAGTTTTGGTTTCTTTGCTCAATATTTTTTCAAGATGGGAAATGACCTCTTCGCTTTGTAATTTCAAAAACTCCTGTACAAACTTAATTTTTCTAGATTGTAGGTCCATTTTAAATAGCTTTTACGTAAAGATACAGAATTATTGAATTTGACCCCACTATTAATTTTTTGATGGCTGTTACAGGTCTTAATTTGGCTAGAGCTTTTCTCCCCAAATCTTACAAAAACTTTGCGCGTGGATCCTATTTCGATTTTATAGTGTTCAGGTAGATAAGCGTTACATAAAATCGAATTAGGGCGCAACCTACTGACCCTTGATTGGAAAATTAGTTTCAGGGTAATATAACTACCACAAACTATCCTAATTACTGGATAAATTTGCAACCAAACATTAACGATCAACTTCTGAGTACAAGGAAGTAAGTTTGGTCTATTTTTTTACTTCCCCAATAAACTATTAATTAGATATTTCAGTTGCGAACGAGCAACTATTTTGATTTAAATGCATCATCAATATATAATCTAGAACAATGTTTTTCTACAGTGTATGTTCATTTCTAAAAAAAGTCATTATGAATATAAGGATTGTGATTAAAATATTAGTGTTACTTGTCACCATTAACTCGTGCTCCAATGATGACTCCCTGCCGAATTGTTTTCAGGAGGAGAACAGAAAAATTGAAGCAAGGTTTACAGATCTTATTGGCGAAATTGACAATGATGGCTGTCAGTCAAATTATACCATAATTGGAATTTCTACACCTCCTAACATATACCTCCCTTTGGCCCCCTGCAACCTTTCAGAAGAATTTAAGGAGGATGGTCTAAAGGTAAGGTTTAGTGGGTATATGTACGAGACCTTTGAAACGGAGGATATATGCGCCATGCCATTTGAGATCACCAAAATGGAACTGGAATAAAAGTATTGATTATCTATATTTAATAAGTGGGGTGTATATAAACTTCAACCTAGTTTTGATCTGTATTTTCCGCTTTTCTGGACCATTCCAGAAACCCCTTATAGATATCAGGATGCTGTTTAAAAAAGCTATTCAGTTCCTTTGAAATAACCACTTTTCCTTCTTCGAAGGCTTTCACCTTTTCTTCTTCGAACTGTACCACCTGATAGCCCAAATAGCCAGATATTGACAGGGATAGGATAAGGACCAAACTAACCATGAACAATAGCCATTCAGGGATAATCTGCGACTTTTTCAATTGATCCTCTATTTGAATCGTTCGTCCATCCTGTACTTTAAAATAATCCTCCTGTGTTCTGTTGAGTTCCTTCAGTTCTTTTCTGATCGTCGAAATATCCTGTACCGTTTCCGAACCCGTGAGTTCCTTGCTCAAGGTCTCCAGTTTCACCAGCATCTGTTTCAATCCATCCAATTCGTCGGTCAATAGTTCCGTAATCTCGTCCAACCTTGCCATATCTTAATCTTTAATTATTACTATCCTATCTCGATTCCCATACCTTTTTTAATGGTCTTCACAATAACCTTTTTCGCTACCTTCATGGCAATGTTCCCACTGAGCTCCGTGGCCTTTCCTAAGAGGCTGACGGTATTGTCCTTGTTTTTGACGAAGCCCCTTCCTGCATGTTCCTCTATCCCTATGGCCAATCTGCTGCCTGACATGGAACGGTGCACCTCGCTCCCCTTTAAGCTATGTCCTTTAAATTCAAATCGGAATCCCTGCAATTGGTTCGACTTGTTGATGCTGGGCACAACATTTATATCCTTTTCCCCCATTAATCTGATATACCGGTCCAGATCCTTGGGGCGGTGTTCGGCCATGACCTTTTCATGTACCTGTTTGATCTCAAATCGTATAAGTTTGATATGGTCCAATTTTTCCAGTTGTACTTCCCGTACCGTGGTGAACCCCAATTTCTCCGCCACCCGTTCCGCGGCCTGCTGGCTCCTTTTTCCGATAAAACTGTCATTATAGGCCTTACCATTAAAATCTATTCGGTTCACGTACACATGGACATGGGTATGCTGTTGGTCCCTATGTACAAAGCCGATGGCCTGATGCTCCAGCAATTTCATTTCCTTGAGGAACTTTTCCGTAATCTCTTTGAGGGCCTTGGAGCTAAGTTTCTTTCCGTCCTCGATGGTAGGGCTGAGGACAAAGCTCAGGGTATTGTTCGTGCACCTGGCATTCTGCTCTTGGATGATCTTGAATTCTTCCGTAATCTGTTCGGGGTTTTCCCCGGCCAGATGTTGGGAGAATACGACCTCTGCATCCTTCTCCTGTTTCCAGCCATAGGACATGGAAGCCCCGGTGTGCGATATAGATTTGCCCTTGCCTATCATTTTTTGAAATTATAAAGGTGGTCCCGTATTTCTTCGGCCAGTTTTGTGACCTCTTCTGCTAGTTTGGGATTTCGTTTTCGGAACATGTTCCCGATCAGTTTAAAGTTAACCGCATACTTGATCAGCATCTTATAGATATCTATCTGTTCTTCGGTCAGACGTTCGATAATCTTGTCCCCGAAAGCGGCACGACGACAATATTCGCTGACGCTCAGACCGCTCTTTTTGGCCTTGATTCTTAGCAGTTTCTTCTCGAATAGGGAACATCTGAATCTGATATAGGTCCTTTTCATTTTTTACTTCTTTGCGACCTTCGGGAGCAAAGCAAGATCGTCTTTGTGGCAACAAAGACACATCTTGAATTCCTTCCCTGAAGGGTCATAGTTTTTTCGACATCCACCATGCGTTCACATCTTTGAAATCCTTGTACACATAGGACATGTCCCTGAATTTTGGGCTCTGTTCCATTAATATTCCAACTGCTCTTTTTCCAGCTTTGTCATTGTCCAGATAGAGCGCTATGGATTCATAACTATCAATTAGTCCAAACGCTTTTTCTACAAAGGCCAGGGAGTTCAATATCAGAAGGTCGTTCCCCTCTCTTAGTTCTTTGTCCCGTTCCAAAAGGCTCAACATGTCGAACATACCCTCGGTGATGACAAGACCACGGTTACCATAATTGATGTATGTCATATCCTTTGGGGAACTTGAGTTCTTTACATATTTATTGCGTAGTTCCCATCCATAAGAATCGTTCTGCAACCCGATGGCGAAGTACATGCCGTCCCTCAAGCTATAGTGTACTTCCCTGCATAGTCTCTTGACAGTTGTTAGGGAAATTCCCCTTTTTTCCACATACTCCTTTAGGGCAAGATGGCGCAGTTCCATTACATCCCTGATTTTGATCCTCTCTTCCTCAAATCCGTTAAAAAGTTGCTGGTGAAAAGAAAAAGAGATCTGGCCGTTTTCCAACCAATCCAAGGTTTCCTTAACCGATGATCTTTTCAGAAGACAGATCAGGTCGATCACGTTGCCCCCTTTCCCCGCCCCATGGTCGTACCATCTGTTCAATAACCTGGACACCTTGAAAGAGGCTTGGGTTTCTGACCTGAAAGGACTCAGGAACCAAGCTTCTTTGACCGTTGTCCGGGTGGGAAAGTGCCCGAGTTTTGCCAGCGCCTTTTCGATGGGAAAATCCCGGGCTGTTTCACACCGTGTCCTAAATGTTTTTTTTCTTTTCATCAGCCGGTTCTTTTGTTGGGTTTTCTCTTACCTTCTTACCTAAGTCCCTGTTTATATAGGTTAAGAACCTAGGTAGTACTGATTTTGATGTTACCCATCCTACCCTAAAAGGTAGGTTAGGTAATACCTAGGTAACCAAAGGTTAATATATCCTACCTTAAGGTAGCACCCGCTGTTGGGGAGGTCATGGTCCATTAGGTAACTAGGTAGGTACTTATGCACTCTTTCTAAACTTCCATCTCCAGAGGGCTATCAGTAAATACCGGTCTGGCCAGATACCCATAGACCTGCCGCTTGGGATGTTTTACCCTTTGGAAGTTGAACCCGGACATTGCCCGCCCCAGGTTGATCTGGTTCAGTCTCAGATTGAGGTGCCTTAACTTCACCAACACGTCCGAGGCTGTCACGAAATCCACTATGTCGTTGGATTTTTCAAAGTATTTCGAGACCAGTTCCTCCTCGGTGGTCAATTTGGTGTATTTTTTATTACGCTCCTCGTTCTCCAAAATATCGGTCAAGGTGAGCTCCGGATTGAAATTGGGATCATGATAGGCGAGATGGTATGCCTGCATCCAGACGTCCTTGATCTCCATTTCCTTGGAATAGGAGAAATCTATCCTGTCCTTGAGTTCAAAGCACAGCCAACGCACGGACCCGGTCTCGTCGTTCAGAAAAGAGGACATATTGGTGGAGCCCAAAAAGGAACAGATCCTGGGAAGGGTCGTATTCTTCCTGTCATAGGGAAGGCGTTCATTGATAAAGGTCTTGGAAAAGAATGATTTCAGGGCGTTCACATCCTTTTTGGTCAGTACGGCCAATTCGTCCAGGTTGTACAAAAAATTGCGGCACAACTGGATACGTGCGTCCTTATCGTTGCTGATGTCCTCTGCCATATAATCGGAGAGTTCGGGCGGGCAGATAAAGCGGCACCAAGTGGATTTACCAGAGCTTTGTCCCTTATGGCTTATTATCAGGGCCTGTTTGTTGAAATACCCTGGTTCCAGGGCACATTTTATAGCCCTGACCAACCATTTTTTCAGGTGATAGACAAAGGCCACATCATCATAGGTCGGTACGTAGGAGGCCAATTTTAGGATATGGTCCTTTCCGTCCCATTTCGGAAGGGATTCGAAATACGCCCTGATGGGATTGTATTTAGGGATGAGTTCCGATCGTATCAGAATCTCCAGCTTCCCCGTACTGATATCGATACCCGCCTTGGCCAGTTCTATGATCAAGGAATTCAGGTTCAGATAGGACCATTCGGTTGACTGTTTACAGGATATCTGGAAATCATGGGATATCTCGTTGTACATAATGTCGTACTTCCCCTCCAGATATTCTATCGTATAGTCGTAGATGGTCTTTTTTTTGGCATCCTTTACCTTGTAAAGTTGATCGCCCCGGTCACCTGCTATCATGGGCGTGTATTTAAGGAAGAGCTTCCCTTGCCATGGTTATCGATAAGACTTGGGTTTAAAATATTATTCTGAAGGAGCCAGTCGTTCAGCTTCTTCTTTTCAAAGAAGATCAGTTTTCCATTTGGCTTGGAGTGTGGAATATTCCCAGCGGAGGTAAGTTTGTACAGATAACTTCTTGAAATTCCCGTATAGTCACAGGTTTCCTCAAAGGTCAGTACTTCTTTATGGGCCGTCAGGAGCCTTTCCAAACGATCCAGTCGTTCGAGTATCAATATATTGTCCATTTGTTTCTTTTTTAGGGTTACAGAATGAACAAAAGCGCTTTTGTCTTCCTACAGTATTGTAGTTGGTTAAATATATAAAAATAGGAAAATGAAAAAGGGAGAAAACGAAAATAGTTGTCCACAACTATTTGAATAACAACAAATTACTACAAACTATACCTAATAATATTGCCTTTCATACTTACCAATTTTATTTGCCATCATTTGCTATCAAATGATGGCAAATAAAATCACTGTTCAAATGAACACTTATTTGAATAATGACAGTTATTAACAATAAAAATTCTATAAAAACAATATTAAGAACCTAAAAAACCGAGATTTTAGAGTTTTGAATGCTATAGAATAATTGCCTTGAACCATTTTTTTATGAATTATTCCATTGAGGATATTAAGTTTAACTGCTTGGATATTTTAATAAAGTTTCTAAAAAAATCATCATTTATTAAAATTTGGATAACCTCTAAGCATGACCCAAAAACTTTAAGGATTCATAAACTTGTTTATTCTTTGCCTGGTAAAAATAGGGTTGGCGCCTTCACTTTTAGCCACCATAGCCCCTACGGCGCAACCAAAATCGATTGCCGCTTGTGGTCCTTCCCCATTAAACAGTTTATAAATTACGGAAGCCAGAAATGAATCACCCGAACCTACCGTATCCAGAACCTTAATTCTATAGCCACTATTATAGTAAAAGATATTTTGGTGATACAACACAGCGCCATAAGCCCCTTTGGTGACACAAATTGTGTCTGTTTGGGTCTCTTTGGCGACAAATACAATGGTTTGCTCCATAGAATTGTATTTGGAACCAAGATATTCCGCAACCTCGTACAACTCATCATCATTGAATTTCACAAAATTAGCGTGTTGCATTAATTCCAGGAGCAGTTCCCTAGTATAATGCGGTGCTCTTAAGTTAACATCGAAAACCTTGTATTGGGCAAATTTTAATAAGTGTAATAAAGTGGTACGTGAGGTTTTGTCCCTACAGGCAAGACTACCATAAATAAAAACATCTGTTTCTTTTAAAATGCTTTCATAGTGATTTCTTGGCAAAATTTTATCCCAAGCAACTGGATAGGCAATATCATAGGATGCCACTCCTTTGTCATTAAGGACAACGTTTACTTGCCCTGTCCCATAACTGGAACTCACTTGTACCTCATCGGTTTTGACGCCAGAACTTTTTAAATATTTAATTATTTTATTTCCACCAACATCATCGCCAACACTACTTATCATATTAACGTCTACACCGTAAGACTGTAGGCGCAAAGAAACATTCAATGGAGCTCCCCCAATCTTTGAGTGTGTTGGGAAATTATCGAATAAAACCTCTCCAAAACAAATTGCTTTTATTTTTTCCATAATCAAGCTTTAAATAAAAGGCACGAAGAAACCACTCTCCGTGCCTAAAAAACTAACTCAAACTAACTCGGTCTTATATTAATATCCAGGGTTTTGCTTATAAAGTCCACCTGTAAAATCTATTTCACGTTGCGGAATTGGATAGTATTCATCCCTACCTGCCGTAAAAACTGCACTAGACAAGAAATCCCTTTTTGTTTTTTCCTCGGTTAAATAGGCGTTCAACACTTCTGCTGCCTCACCCCATCTTACTAAGTCAAAGAAACGAGGTCCTTCCATCCCAAATTCCAATCTCCTTTCAAATTTCAAGGCTTTCCAAGCATAGGCTTTATCCGGGAAAGTAGTGTACTCTTGAACATTGTAAATATCCGTCGCACCTGCATCAATCTGGCGCTGGGTACTTACAGCTGCACGAGCCCTAACTTGATTGATCAAAGGTAATGCCTCATCCCAGCGGTCCAATTGTATCAAGGCCTCTGCCTTGAACAGCAAAATATCTGCATATCTTATAAAATCAACATTCTTGGAAGTACCAACAAACGGTCCTTCCTTAACATAACAAGAGCAATCTGGCGCCTGTTGTTCCTTCATATTTCCAAAATAACCATAAACCCCTGGATCTCTAGCCCAGCTAAAGTTATAGACCATATCACCGGTAGTATTAACTGTATTCCTGTATTTAAAAGGTCTTCCTGGAACCCCTACGGTATGATCCAACCTAGGATCCACCGTTAATCCCACCGCTGGTGTTACTGTTCCATCCTCATTAACTGCAGTGAATATATCCGTATCATTAAAATTATCCAAAAAAGGCAATCCAGCAGCATCGGTCTTAAATGCGTTGACCATATTCTGACTGGCCAAATGAAATCCACAACACCCGTATAATGCAGATCCATGAGGAGAATTAAGTCCCGTTACAAAACTTACCCTACTTACTTTTGTACCGTCATTAATAGAAAATTGGGCAGCCCAAATTGATTCGGGACCATTATCGAAACCATCCAAAAAGTTGTTACCGTAATCCCCTTCCAAACTAGCAGTTACCTCGTCAGCGTAATCAATAACCTCTTGAAGTCGGGCAGGATTAATAGATGTTACTTGATGTTGGTCATTTTGCTCATAGGCTTGGTAAAGCCTAAGTTTGGCCA
Organism: Arenibacter palladensis; assembly: GCF_900129275.1. Classification (GTDB taxonomy): domain Bacteria; phylum Bacteroidota; class Bacteroidia; order Flavobacteriales; family Flavobacteriaceae; genus Arenibacter; species Arenibacter palladensis. The sequence continues at coordinate 212,152 of NZ_FQUX01000001.1, forward strand.
TATAGGCTGCAGCTGCATTTCTATCTGCCCTGCCAACCTCATCTTGCGATTGGGGAAGATTGTTATAAGCAAAAATAAAATCCTCCGCAATTGTATTCCACAATTCATCATTGGGCACATCGTTGGAAACGGCTGAGGTCTCCTCTTGGGTCAGCCCCTCTTTTATAAAAGGAATCTTTTTAAACAAAAGCTTCAACATAAAGTGGGAATGCCCTCTCAAAAACCTAAGTTCCGCCTGTCTTAAGGTCTTATTTGCATATTCCGTATCAGGTATGTCGTTGATTACGGTCAACGCAAAATTAGCTCTTGAAATAGCCTTGTAGTAATTGGTCCATGTGCGGGGTGCCATCCAATCCCCATAATCTGGAATGGTTAAGTTATATTGCTCATATCGATCTACTACATCTACATCACCTCGACCTCCACCACCTTTATAGGCATCATCGGAACGGACACTTCCATACACCCATTGATGTGTAAGGGGACCTATCATTTCATCATTGGCAATCCCTGCGTAGGCAGCTACTACTAAGGCTTCGGCATTATCAGCTGTCGCCACATTTTCATTGGACAGTACCCCCTCTGGTTCATATTCCAAAAAGTCCTTGTCACAGGAAGCCAGCAAAAACGAAACCAGCACTCCCATTATAAATATTATATTTCTTTTCATGATTTTCAATTTTTAAAAGTTCAAGTTAAGTCCCAATGACAGTACAGTTGGTACTGGGATATTATCAACAGTTGTACGCTCCGGATCCGATCCGATATAATCTTTTGGAGTAAACCAAAATAGATTCTCTCCTTGAAAATAAACTCGTAATCCCGTCATTCCCCAAAATTTGCTGATCATCTCCTCGGGTAAAGAATACCCTATTTGCAGATTTCTTATTTTGAAATAAGAATTCTTCCTAAATAAATAATCAGAAGTTCTAAGGTCATTGAATGCCAATGACAAGGATGGAATATCGGTATTGGTATTGGTCGGAGTCCAGGCATTAAGAACACCAAGTCCGGCATTCTCCCTTCCTTGCGTAAAATTGTTCCATAATATATAAGGATCCTGACCAATTCTTCCTGCTACCCCAGAACCAAAAACGGAAAAATCAAAATTCTTATAACCAAGATCTATTCGGATACCATACTCTAGATCCGGCAATGTATTTCCAATAAAATCACGATCATCGGAATCTATTACATTATCCCCGTTAAGATCCTGGAATTTTAAGCCTCCTGGTCTTGAACCTACTTGAGTTGGGCTAGCATCGATATCTGCCTGACTTTGGAAAAGCCCATCCGTTTTGTAGCCAAAAATTGAAAATTGAGACTGACCTAAAATAGAATTGGCAGCGGTTCCAGGAAAACCTGCCCTAACCTCTTCTGGAAGAAATGTAATCTCATCCTTAAAGGCACCAAAATTTGTAGATACTCCCAGAGAAAAACCACTTTCCCAAGTTTTGGAATAGGCAACGGAGAGTTCCCATCCTTTGGTCTGTGTGGTAGCTCCATTTAAAACACGCTGTTGCCCCTCACCAATAACAGAAGCGATTGGCGGGGTGATCAAGATATCACTGGTTTTTCTGGTAAAGTAATCAAAGGTACCCACCACCGCATTGTTAAATAGGCCAAAATCCACACCAAAGTTGTATTCTTTGGTCGTTTCCCATTTCAATGCCGGGTTTGCCGCTTGAATGGAAACAAAGCCTGATGGCAAGGTTCCCCCATTATTTCCGCCTAGATCATAAGCTGTTCCAACATTATAATATTGATTGAAAAAATCTGGAATATATTGATCCTGATTTGGACCGTAACGGGATTCGTATAGACCAAATCTGGCCAGATCACCAATAGATTGGTTACCCACTTCACCATATCCAGCCCGAAATTTTAAATCCGACACCGCTCCTTCATCATTGAAAAAATCCTCTCTACTAATTCTCCAACCCAAAGTTGCCGCTGGAAAAACACCATATCTATTTTCATCACCAAATCGTGAGGAACCATCCCTACGCACGGTTACTGACGCTAAATACTTATCTGCAAATGCATAGTTCAATTTTCCAAACTGTGACAATAGGCTGCTTCCACTGGAACGACCTGTATTGGTCCTAGCTCCTGTAGCCGCATCCAGAACAAAATAAGATTCCGTTTCTACCGCAAAACCATCGGCAATAGCGGTAACCGAATCAAAATCATTTTTAATGGATTCTGTTCCAACCAGTAGACCAAAACGATGATCCCCCAACTCCAAATTGTAATTTAAAGTATTGGTGAACACAACGCTAGTAAATTTATTGGTGTCCAAAATCAACCTATTATTGCTCCTATTGACAAATCCATTGGCTACCTTGGGCTCTATGTCTTTGCGTTTAAAATCATTATAATCCAGGCCAATACTAGTCCTGAAGGTTAAATTGTCCAAAATTTGAAGTTCTGCAAATACATTACCAAAAATATTGGTCCTTTCCGTATTGTCCCATCTATTTAAATACTGCATCAAAACAGGATTGTTACGATCTGAATATCCCGCACCCAATGGCCCTCCATAATTACCATTACTGTCGAACAAAGGTATGGTAGGCGCCAAACTTATTGCCAGTGCCGGAGTAGGGGCACTACCAATATCGGTAGAGGCCAAAGTTTCATCGGAGGTGGTAAAAGCAGTATTTACCCCGATTTTCAATTTGTCATTGAACAATTTAAAATTGGAATTTAATTTCCCGGAAAATCTTTCATAACCTGTATGTTTTAAAATACCTGTATTCTTGAGATGCCCCAAATTAATGAGATGAAAGGACTTGTCCGTTCCTCCAGAAATAGAAACTTCGTTATTATAAACATAACCAGTTTCATAGGATTCCTCTTGCCAATCAGTATCCCCGGCAGGCACGTTGGTATCACCACCAACATAAGGCTGAAGTGTAACACCATTTAGTACAGGATTATTAAAATCACCGTTCCAGTCAAAATTATAGATTTCACCATAACCTCCGGTTGGATCTGCACCATCATTAACGGAAGCCCTCCACAAGGCCTCTCCACGTTGTATGGAGTTCAACATATCATACCTTTGTTTTTTCTCTGACTGCACGGATAGGTTAGAATTTATGCTTACCCTATATTTTTCATCCCCTCCTGCTTTGGTACTGTTCTTGGTGGTTACTATGATGACCCCATTACCTGCCCTAGAACCATAAATGGAAGAAGCGGATGCATCTTTTAGAACCTGTACAGATTCTATGGTACTTGGGTTAAGGCCTGAAAAGACTTCTTGACGAACAGTTGGCACCCCATCAATTACATATAGCGGATCATTATTTCCCAATGTTGTAACCCCACGAATTAGAATACGGCTACTGGTACCATTTGGATTTCCAGATTTCTCTACGAATAGTCCCGGCACCCTTCCCTGTAAAGCCTGCATAGCATTACCCGAACTTAAACTTTGACCTTCAACAGGACCAAGTTCCACAACGGTAATGGCTCCGGTTAAATCGGCCTTTCTTTCCGTAGTATACCCGGTTAATACCACCTCGTCCAACATTTGCGCATCTGGCTGTAATACAATTGTGAAGGTTGTCTGTCCATTTACCGGAATCTCCATGGTTAAAAAACCAACATAACTTACCGAAAGTGTTGCTTCTGAAGGCACTTCATCAAGTGTGAAGTTACCGTCAAAATCTGTTGTTGTACCGTTGGTAGTACCCGCCACTACCACAGAGGCACCTGGCAATGGCATCCCATCATCCTGGGAGGTCACCGTACCTTTTATCTGTTCTTGGGCCAATAGCCCCAGGGGAACAAATGTCATTAGCAATAAAAAGAGTTTTAGTTTCATAATTGAGTTGTATTTAGTTAATATTAAGTTGATTCACTTCTAACAAATCAAGCACAAAGTCTTGATTGACCGTCTCTATTGAAAAAGTCTCGAATGGTGCATTGGGAAAGAAGATTTCCGTCATTACCGTGGACCCTTCATCAAAAAATAATTCTATGGATGTCTTATCCAGAAGGATAGTCCCGGACAGCATTTTACTGCCGGAAATTCGTTTTGCTACACTTTTCTTATTCGAGAAAGTATCGGAAAATCCTGTTTTACCTGATTTATTACGATCGATGTAAAAAGTATCATCGATGCCGTTGTATCCAAAGAGCAATTCGTCCCCTTGCTTGTTGGAAAGCTTAAAAGTGAAGCTATCTTTTTTTATATCTGAAATATTGAAATTCATTGCAGCCCTAGAAAAATTTATCTTTTCTGAATTGATGAGTACCAATTCCCCATTCACTGCAATATTTTCTTTCTTATACTTTGCACCTTTATAGGCGTCAATTTCATCAACTGGCTTAAAAGCCAACCTATAGGAATCTGCATCCTTGATCAATTTTATCTCCCTTGCCACGGTCATGGCACTACGCCAGGTCTCGGTAGGTACTTCGTTGGCATATTCCCAATTGGACATCCAGCCCATATAAAATTTCCCTCCGTTCTTGGAGGTAACATTGGAAAAAGTTACCCCGGCATAATTGTCCTTCCCAAAATCGATCCAAAAGTTCTGACCCTTGTTAAGGACTGTTTCAAAATCCTTATCCATGGTAAATTTTGTACCATCAAAGTCACCAATAAAATATTGTGTAGCACTACCGCCATTTGGACCTCCAGGATTAACACTTACATAGAGGACCCATTTGGTTTCATCAGTACCCTCTACTGGAACAGGAAATAGATCTGGACATTCCCAAACACCACCATGAGTTCCAATCTCCCTATTCAATTCCTTGCCGAAATCCGACAACAGCTCCCAGTTTTTAAGGTCCTTTGAACCATAGAACATAACTTTATCTTGGGCAGCCAAAACCATGACCCATTTCTTATGCTCCTCGTTCCAGGATAACTTGGGATCCCTGAAATCTCTAATTCCTGGATTTTTTATGACCGGGTTTCCTGAATATTTGGTCCAAGTAAGCCCTTCATCCAAAGAATATGCAATGGCCTGAGACTCAACATCGATTCCATTGGCCTTTTCAATTTCCATATTATGATATGTAAACATGGCAATTATCGGTACTTGTCCCCCTGTCCCAAACCCAGAGGTATTTTTCAAATCCACCACTGCACTTCCAGAAAAAATATATCCCAGATCATCCGGATATAGTGCAATGGGCTGCTCCTTCCATTCTACCATATCGGTGCTTATGGCATGCCCCCAATGCATGGGACCCCATTTATTACCGTCTGGATAATGTTGATAATACAAATGATAATACCCATTGTAATGGAACATCCCGTTGGGATCGTTCATCCATCCAACCTTAGGTGTAAAATGGTAATTTGGACGATACAATTCCTCTTCCGCATCCGCAGTACTTTCCTGCTGGACAATAATGTCAGTGTTCTCTTTCTGCCCTTGTTCCTTGCATGCGAAAACCATGAACAGACCAGCAATGGCAACAACTAATTTTAATCTATTTTTTTTCATACTTTCAAAAAATTGGGTTTAAGTTTTATCTATTTATTCTCTTTAACCACCTCTACCTTCTTAGTATTTCCGCCATTGGACTTACTCAAGGATTTGCTCAAAGCTTCCAAGGAAACCCCCTTTGTTTCTGGCATAATGAAAGCCACAAAGAGCAATTGTAAAAACATCATAAAAGCAAAGAAGGCAAATACTGTTCCTGCTCCAATAGAGGAAAACAAGACCGGAATCAAGGAAGGGATTACTGCCGCCAAGACCCAGTGGACCGAACTTCCAAAGGATTGTCCGGAACCTCTTAAATGATTTGGGAAAATTTCGGATATAAACACCCAGATTACGGTACCTTGCCCTACGGCATGTGCGGCAATGAAAAGGAATAGAAATATAGCCACGGACATTCCTTCCCAATCAAAGAAAAAAGCACAGGACACCAAGGTGAGTGAAACGATATAACCAAAAGATCCTAGGTACATTAATTGTTTTCGACCAAGTCTATCGATCAGAAAAATACCCAGGAGAGTAAAAAGCAGATTGGTGACCCCTATTCCAATACTGCTCAATAATGCAGTACTTTCTCCCAGACCTGCCTCTTCCAAAATTCTAGGGGCATAGTATAGAAAGGCATTAATACCGGAAGCCTGATTAAAAAAGGCCATACAAAAGGCAAGAATTAATGGGAAGCGGTATTTCTTTATAAAAATGTTTTCGCCCGGTACTTTGTTTTCATTCTCCTGATTTATTTCCAACATCAATTTTTCTACATCCTGACCAGGATTTATCACTTTTAGTACATTTAGAGCTTCTTCGGTACGAAGCTTGGTCAGAAGCCACCTTGGACTCTGTGGAACGGTCATAACAAACAGGGTATAGATTACGGCAGGAATGGCCTCTACCCCAACCATCCAGCGCCAGGCATTTTCACCTATACCACTTAATAAGTAGTTGGAAAAAAAGGCTACCAATATTCCGAAGACAATATTAAATTGGTACAAGCCTACTAATTTACCCCTATCCTTGGCCGGGGCTATTTCAGAAATATATGCAGGCGCGGCAATAGTGGATGCACCCACTCCCAATCCACCTAAAAATCTAAAGAAGGCAAAAGTAACAGGGTCGTTTGCGAATGCAGAACCCAAGGCGGATACGGTATAAAAAATCCCTATCCAGAACAGCGTTTTCTTTCTTCCCATCCTATTGGTGGGTATTCCTCCAAACAATGCTCCCACTACAGTTCCCCACAATGCCATGGCCATTACTATTGTACCATGGAATACATCGGAAGAACCCCATAACATCTGTAATTTTTTGTCCGCTCCGGAAATCACTACCGTGTCAAAACCAAATAGAAATCCCGCCAAAGCTGCAGTAATAGACCAAACCAATATTTTCTTCATATCGCAATTATTAAATACGAAGACTATATTATTACAATTTATTTGGCAATTATTTTGTCAATGTTACAATCTGTTATGATTTCGTTAACATTAATTAAAACAAACCCAAAACACTGACAACCAGCACATTAATAGAATTATTTTAACAAAGAAGGATTGACCTAGTTACACTGAGGTAACCCAAAAGTTCAAAATTGATACATGGTAGTGAGGAAAAAAGCTTAAATTACCCTAAAGTGATTTTTTATAGGCCCCTGGAGTAACACCATATTTACTTTTGAAGGCCGTGGAAAAGTAATTTGGGGAGGAAAATCCTGTACTATACCCTATTTCCGACATGGAAAGATCTGTGTTTTCTAGCATGGTTTTTGCATTTTCCAATCTATAATTGGAAATGTAATCGCTTACACTTAATCCTATTATTGCTTTGACCTTTCTATACAATTGAACCCTAGAAATATTAAGCGCCTCAGCTAAATTTTCGACAGAAAAATTGGTATTGTCAAGGTTCTTTTTTATTTGTTCATTTAGTTGCCGTACAAATAATTGTTCAGGGCTCCCAAACGCTTGTCCCTGATCAATTTTATGAATGTTATTGGTATAATAATACCTTAACTTTTCTCTGTTATAAAGGAGCGACTTTATAGATTGTGTTAGGATGGAATAGTTAAATGGCTTCGTTAGATATAAATCGGCCCCGCTTTTAAGTCCCTGTAGAAAAGAATCCTTATTGCCCAAGGCTGTTAAAATAATAACTGGTATATGCGATGTTCGCAAATCGTTCTTTAAGATTTCACAAATTTCAAATCCATTTTTATCGGGCAAGTTTACATCACATATAATAACATCAGGAATATTCTCAAATGCCAACTCAATACCATCGGTACCATCGGATAAGATCATATCATACTCAACACCTAGTTTATTCTTTAGGAAAAAACTCAAATCCCGATTGTCCTCTATAAGTAGAATTGAATAACTATCCTCCCTAATCTTGGTATCGAGATCCATATAGTTATCATCCATAGTAATATCTTCGGTAAAATCACTCAACGTTGTATCCGCCAAATCTGGGTCAATTACAATTTGATCTTCATTAAAATGGGTATTTCCTTTAAATAGGGTAATAATAAATTCTGTTCCGTGATAGGATTTAACTTCAATTTTACCAAGATGAAGTTCCACAAATTGTTTACTAAGATGTAAACCTACCCCTGAACTATTTTTCCTATTATTGGAACCCTTAAAAAATGGAGTGAATACATTTTTTAATTCGTTTTCCGGAATTCCTATTCCATTGTCCTTAAAGTGAATATTAACCGTGCTTTCCCCCAAATTATCGTGAATCTCAATATCTATTCTTCCATTATCCGGTGTAAATTTAAAGGCATTGGATAAAAGGTTAAAATAGACTTTATCCATTAAATTTCGATCGATAAACAAGTCCAAATCTTCATTATTTGTGGTAATATTGAATTTGATACCCCTCTTTTTGGCCTCCCCGATAAATTCTTTAAATATATTATTGGAGAATCTGAAAATATTGGTTTCGGAAGCCCTAACATTGAAATTTTGGTCCTCCACTTTCCTAAAATCCAATAAATTATTGATTAGCCTTAGTAATCGATTGGAGTTATTTTGAATCAGCTCCACTTCAAATCCAGTTTTAAATCCCTTTTGCCTGTCCGTTTCCTTTAGCGATTCTATGGAACTCATAATCAAGGTGATAGGAGTTTTAAACTCATGGGATAGCCCTGTAAAAAAATTCAATTTTGCCTCATTACTATCCTTTACCTCATTGGCTATTTTCTCTATTTGATTTCTTTGTACAGTAATCTTTTTATTGATCAACTCCAGTTGTCTATTCTTCTTGGAAATAGCTATTTTGGAATATATGCTATAAACGGCAAGACCAAATATAATTACCGAAAATATAATAATGATTTTCAGAATATTATTTTGTGAATAGTAGAGCTGCTCTTGTCTTTTAATAGCGGAAATCTGAGATTCAATGAGACCTTGCTGTTCATTTATTTTACTGAATTGATTCTGCATTATATCAGCATTAAACTGATCAATAACAGTGGTGCTCAGAATATTATTTGTAGGCACCACCTCAGCGTTTAAAATTTTCAAGGCGATCTTAATTGCTTCAGCACCACCTGTAGGATACAATATCGTCGCATTTAGAACCCCATCTTTTACTAATTGTATGCCTCCGTTAGGTCCATTAAGTCCGTCAACACCAATGATTTTTATATGGCCTTCCATGCCCAAATTCCTAGCTTCCTCCCAGGCACCCTTGGCCATTCTGTCGTTATGGGCAAAAATATAATCTACAGGTCCGGTTCTTGACAATAATTCTCGTAAACTTTCCGTGATGGATTCCTTCTCCCAATCCCCTTCTATGGTTCCTGCAAATTTTATTTTGGGAAATTTATCCAAAATCTGATGAAAGCCTAGACTCCTTTCGTCAGCAGGGGAAGATCCAGCTAGACCCCTTATTTCAATAACACTTAAAGAATCCTGTACATTGGAAACAATGATTTTTGCAGCATTACGGCCAACTTCAATATTGTCTGCACCTACATATGCCGTGTATTTTTGATTGTCCGTTTTCCTATCAACTACCAGAACCGGAATCCCGGCATTCATTGCCTCTTCCACAATGGGAGTAATGGGTTTGGATTGAATAGGGGAAACAATAATAATATCAACACTGTCAGATATGAATTCCTTTAACTGTGCTATTTGCTGTTGAACATTGTAGTTTGCGTTAGAAATGCTCAAAGTAACATTGGGGTACAAAGAGGCTTGTACTTCCATGGCATTATTCATAGATTGCCTCCATTCGTCATTTAACATGGCCTGCGAGAAACCTATCCGCACTTCCTCTTCTTCAGTCTGTTTTGCACACGAAAAAAGAAGGATAAACAAAGAAATAACAGATATAAAAAAATTTCTTTGGGTTCTCATAATAATTATGCTAAAGTGTGATCTTCACAAAATTGAAATATTCAAGTAGACACTTCCAATATATTTAAAAAAACTTTCAGAAGTTCATCATACTTTAAATTTATGATTTAATCAATTCTTATACTATTCTGCCAATATAAATCTTGAGTTATAGGCCGTAATATACTCTATTAGCCTTGCTTAGTTTTCTTAATTTTATTAAGTCGTTGTTTTTAAATCGGTTCATTTTCTTAATCAGGTACCCCAACTTCAATATCTACTTCCAATTTCTCCCTTAACAATTGCATATCATCTGATACCTTTCTCTCGATGACCTTGGCGTAAATTTGAGTTGTTGCCAGTTTCGTATGCCCCAGCATTTTAGAAATGGTTTCAATGGGCACCCCATTGGTTAAGGTGACAGTGGTAGCGAAAGTATGCCTAGCCATATGAAAGGTGAGGTTCTTTTGGATTCCCGCCGGCTGGGCTATTTCCTTTAAATAGGCATTTAGTTTTTGATTTGATATTTTTGGGAACAAGGTGCCGTTGATTACAGACCGTTTATCATCCATATAACATCTTATCAAATCCAATGCTTTTGATAGAAGAGGGATCTTTACTGCATTTCCCGTTTTTTGCCTTTTGGTAATAATCCAGTAGCTTTCATCCACCCCCAATACCACACTCTGCTTAGTCAAAAGCATCAAATCTGCATAGCTAATCCCAGTATAACAACTGAATATAAACATGTCCCTTACAGTCTTTAAACGTTCAGAGTCAATATTTAATTCCTCTAAGTCCTTCAGTTCTTTGGCGGTTAAAAATCCTCTATGTGTGGGAACCAATTTTTGTTTGAATTTACGGAAAGGGTCTTTGTCTATCCATTCAATTTGATAAGCCAGGGTAACCATTCTGCGAAGTCGCTGTATATGTTTCATAACCGCATTATTTCCAATTTTCTTTTGGTAGTGCCTAGGTGTATGACCACGGAGGAAATTCTCAAAATTCAAAATAAACTGGTAATCGAGTTCCGACAACTCTATGTTGTCCATTTTGTATTCTTTTTTTAAAAAAAGTAGGATATACTTTTGGCTAATGAGGTATAGCCGTGAAGTATTGTGATGGAGTTTGTGGAACATTTTGGCATTGTGATATTCGATAATATCCTTTATTGTGTAATGCACTACTTTAGCATCCCCAACAAATTTGGATTTGATTATCTGGGGAGTGATACGCCTGCCCTCTGCCCTTAATTCCTGATAGCATTGAAAAAGATTGGAATGCACCTCGTCAAGGTATTGATTGTGGTCCCGCGCATTTTTACCCGTTCCCTTTATCCTTTGCTTCTGAGGGTTCCAAAGCTGTATATCGATTCGCCTCTTAAGGCTAATATTGAGCTTTTTCCCATCTACGGTTATTCTTGCATAGAGTGGAGCAAGGTTATTCTTGGTTCTTTTAGCGTATATCCAGAATAGGATAGAAAATGTTGTGGTAGAGCGCATAACAATCATCTTTAAGTTGAACTAAATTGAAGACGAAAGTCAAATCACCAAAAAAAGTTCATCTTAGACCTTGAAAATAAGTTGCTTCAAGTTACGAAAACATTTAAAAAAAATGTTGACGATTTGTGAACTCTATCGTTTGATATCAAATGACATCATTTGATATCAAAATATATCTAAAACACTGTAAATCAGTTTAATTTGTATTAAATTAACCCACTTTACAAGTTAAAAAGTGACCTCACCAAGAATCGAACTTGGATCTAAAGTTTAGGAAACTTCTATTCTATCCGTTGAACTATGAGGCCATTGGCAGTTCATTATCTAAAACCGCGGGTGCAAAAGTAAAATTTATTTGATAAAAATACTCGATACTTTATGGATAGTTTTTGAATAATTGCAATGGACCCTCATTTTGAACGATTTTTTGCGATAGAACATTAGGAATTTCCTGATTTCTATCCTTAAAATGCCACAATTCTTATCCTATACCCCCATTTGTTAAAAAATTGGATTTATAACAGGAGTATGGAGATATTTTTTTACATTGCTTGCTTAAACGTTTAAATTAATTTGAATAATTATTCCAGACCGCTCATGCAAAACCGCAAATATACCCTTGGAGTCGATTATGGAACGGACTCCGTAAGGACCATGGTAATCGATACCAGCAATGGCAAGATTATGGGTCAGGCCGTTGCCACATACGAAAGATGGGGCCAAGGCAAGTATTGCCAATCAGAAACCAATCTGTTTAGACAACACCCCTTGGATTACATTGAAAGCCTAAAAAAAGCGGTCAAAGAGACCATTGCCCAACTTTCACAGGAAGTCATAAACAGTATAGCCGCTTTGTCCGTCGCCACCACCGGCTCAACACCCATAGCTATCAACAAGGAGGGCACGCCCTTGGCAATGCTCACGGGCTTTGAAGAAAATCCAAACGGCATGTTTATCCTTTGGAAAGATCATACAGCCATTGGGGAAGCCAAAGAAATCAACGAATTGGCACACCAAGAAAATGGCATTGACTATACCAAATACAGTGGTGGGGAATATTCCTCTGAGTGGTTTTGGGCCAAGATACTGCATACCCTGCGCGTAGATAACAAAGTACGTGAAGCGGCCTTCTCCTGGATAGAACACTGCGACTGGATTCCCGCACTCCTCACAGGAAATACCGATCCCCTAAGTATAAAAAGAAGCAGGTGCGCGGCAGGACACAAGGCCATGTGGCACCCAGACTGGGGCGGTTTGCCCCCTGAAACCTTTTGGTCCAAATTGGACCCGCTCCTAACCGGATTAAGAGCGCGTTTATATAAAGACACCTACACTTCCGATGAGGCCGTTGGAACCATTTCCGACGAATGGGCACAAATACTAGGCCTACCCAAGAATGTAATTATAGGCACCGGATCTATCGATGCCCATATTGGTGCCATTGGCAGTGCCATAAAACCCTATCATATGGTAAAGGTGATCGGCACCTCTACCTGCGATATGATGGTTGCTCCAAAGGAGGAAATTGGGGAAAAGGCCATCCGCGGTATCTGTGGACAGGTAGATGGCTCCATTATTCCCAATATGATCGGATTGGAAGCTGGTCAATCTGCCTTCGGCGATCTTTACGCCTGGTATAGGGAATTGTTGATGTGGCCCGCAAACAAAATCATTGGGGACAGCAACTTATTGGATAGGGAAACCAAATCAAAATTGTTGGAAGAAATGGCCGATGGCATCCTTGCCGAATTGACTTTGGCTGCCAGCAAAATAGAAATCGACACTTCTGGAATAATTGCGCTCGACTGGATGAACGGCAGGAGAACTCCAGACTGCAATCAAAATCTTAAAGGAGCCATTCAAGGTCTGACCTTGGGAACTACGGCCCCACATATCTTTAGAGCTTTGGTAGAGGCCACGGCCTTTGGATCAAAAAAAATAGTAGAGCAATTCCAAGCGGAGGGAGTCCGTATAGACGGTATTATCGCTATTGGCGGGGTAGCCCAAAAGTCAGAATTCGTGATGCAGATCCTGGCCGATGTGCTCAACTTCCCCATTCGGATAATTAAATCGGAACAGACCTGTGCGCTGGGTGCAGCCATGGCAGCAGCGGTAGCCTCGGGAATCTACAACACCTTTCTTGACGCACAAAACGCTATGGGCAGCGGATTTCAAAAAGAATACTTCCCTATCCCGCAAAATGCCAAAAAGTACTTGGAGCTGTATAAAAATTACAACGCATTGGGCGATTTTGTAGAAACCCAAGAATTACAAAAAGCCTAAAAAAACAATATATAATACATCAAAATTTAAGTAATGCAAAACAAACACAACCATCTAGGAGCAATACCCAAAGTAGGGATTAGACCGGTAATCGATGCCCGTTTAGGCGGCATTAGGGAGTCATTGGAACAGACCACTATGGCCATGGCCGAACGTGTGGCCAATTTCCTTTCCAACAACCTAAGAAACTACAACGGCAGCAAGGTAGAATGTGTCATTGCGGATACTACCATTGGTAGGGTACCGGAGGCGCAGAAATGTGAGGAAAAATTTCTTAGGGAAGGAGTGGGACTTTCCATTACCGTAACTTCTTGCTGGTGTTACGGCACCGAAACCATAGATATGAACCCTACCCGACCAAAAGCTATTTGGGGATTTAATGGTACAGAAAGACCCGGTGCCGTGTATTTGGCCGCAGCCTTGGCCGGACATGCGCAAAAAGGGGTGCCGGCCTTTAGTATTTACGGAAAGGAAGTGCAGGACAGCGATGACGAAAACATTCCAGAGGACGTTCAAAAGCTATTGTTGCAGTTCACCAAAGCCGGACTGGCAGTGGCCATGATGAACGGTAAGTCTTACTTATCCATAGGTTCTGTATCCATGGGGATAGCCGGATCTATCGTAAACGAAAATTTCTTCCAAGACTATCTGGGGATGCGCAACGAATATGTAGATATGAGCGAGGTAAACCGTAGGATGCAACTTGGAATATTTGATCCTGAAGAATTTAAAAAAGCCCTAAAATGGACCAAGGATAACTGCAAGGAAGGTAAAAATTACAACGCCAAAGAGCTTCAAAAATCTAGGGAGCGTATGGATGAAGAATGGGAAACCGTTGTTAAAATGACCTTGATTTCCAGAGATTTAATGATCGGCAACCCTAAATTGGCAGCATTGGGCTTCGGTGAGGAAGCGCTGGGACACGGCGCCATTGCCGCCGGATTCCAAGGGCAACGACAATGGAACGATTATATGCCCAACGGGGATTTTATGGAGGCCATCCTCAATTCCTCATTTGACTGGAGCGGCATTCGGCCACCATATATGATGGCCACTGAAAATGACAGTTTAAACGGCATTTCCATGCTATTTGGTTATCTATTAACCAACCAAGCACAAATGTTTTCAGACGTAAGAACCTACTGGAGTCCCGCTTCCGTAGAAAGGGTCACTGGTCACAAGCTTCAGGGCAAGGCATCCAACGGGATTATACACCTTATCAATTCTGGATCTTCAACCTTGGATGGTACAGGACAACAGGAAATAGACGGGAAACCCGCCATGAAACCTTTCTGGGAGATTTCAGAATCAGAAGTTACAAAATGTCTGGAAGCCACAGACTGGCCACCAGCTATGTACGAGTATTTTGGGGGAGGTGGATACTCCTCCCATTTTGTTACCAAAGGCGAAATGCCCGTAACCATGTGCAGGATCAATGTGGTAAAAGGCTTGGGACCTGTAATGCAAATAGTGGAAGGATGGACGGTAGAACTACCTGACGATGTACATAAAACTTTGGACGCGAGGACCAACCCAACCTGGCCCACCACCTGGTTTGCTCCAAGATTGAACCAAGATCAAGCCTTTAAGGACGTATACAGTGTCATGAACAATTGGGGGGCCAATCACGGCGCTTTCAGTTATGGCCATTTTGGGGACGAATTAATAACACTCTGTTCCATGCTCAGGATTCCGGTAAATATGCACAATGTTGAACCCGAACGTATTTTTAGGCCCAAGGACTGGGCTTCCTTTGGAATGGACCAAGAAGCGGCCGATTACAGGGCTTGCCAAAATTACGGCCCACTTTATTAAGCCAGTAACAGATTTTTCGGACTGCAAGGAACCACCATATTTTATATATTGAAGAAAATTAAAACTATGTCCTCACCCTGACACAAAATATATGACTAACAAAAGATGCACTTTGATTATTGCGCTGCTGTACTTTTTCTGTACCCTCAGTCTACATGCACAGCTTGTACAAGAATCTGTAAAACATGTAAAAGTATATTATGAGCCGGGTATGTTTGGCGGCTGGCCCGCCAACCATGGCGCATGGAATTGGGGCGATGAGATTTTGGTAGGTTTTTCTAAGGGCAATTACAAAGATTTGGGTCCCGACCGTCATAATTTCGACAAAGAAAAGACGGAGCTTCATATGCTGGCCCGTAGTCTTGACGGGGGTGAAACATGGACGGTGGAAAACCCTGGAGCGGTAGACGGAGATTTGGTGGTTCCCGATAACGGCAGTTATCACGGTCTAATAAGAAAAGACGTAAAGGCACCTGAACCGATTCCTGCCGAACAAATAGATTTTACCAACCCTAATCTGGCCTTTACGGTACGTATGACAGATCATCATGGTGCAGAATCACGCATTTGGTATTCCTATGACAGGGGACGCGATTGGGAAGGTCCGTATAACTTGCCCAATTTTAATACACCTGGAATTGGAGCTCGGACCGACTATATTATTGATGATAAAAATGAGTGTATGCTCTTTCTTACTGCTGCCAAAGCCAATGGAAAAGAGGGTCGTGTTATGTGTGTAAAAACAATTGATGGCGGTAAAAACTGGGACTTCGTTTCATGGATTGGACCAGAACCTGATGGATTTTCCATAATGCCCGCCTCGGTAAGATTGTCCAATAATGAAATTTTGGTCACTACCCGCAGAAGGGAAGATTCACGCAGATTTATAGACGCCTACTTATCAAAGGACAATGGGGCAACTTGGAGCCCTTTGCCCAACCCAGTGGAAAATTGCGGCCAGGGCAATCCCCCAGCCATGGTTAAAATGAAAGACGGAAGAATATGCCTGATCTATGGTTACCGGGCCTTAGAGGAGGATATCAATAACAAGCGGGACAAGAGTGAAATCAGGGCCAAAATTAGTAATGACAATGGACGTACATGGAGCAAGGATTATGTGTTACGTGACGACGGATCCGGAAAAGATCTTGGCTACCCAAGGGTAGTACAGCGTGCAGATGGTAAAATTGTAGCCCTCTATTATTTTATGGACAAGGATACTGGTCCTGAACGCTATATTGCGGCCACCATTTGGGATCCTCCATCCACTGAAGATTAAATTTCATTATCATAAACATACAGCCTAAAATAAGTTCCCATTTATTGATTGTCAAATAGATAAAACAAAAATCACCATGAAAAGCATTCACTATTTTCTAACAGCACTCACTTTTATCATTTTCTCCTGCAAGAGCAAAACGGAGAAAACTGCAACAACAGAAGAACTTAAAAGCGGCAGCGATATTACAGGTAATTTCACATTGCCCCCCTTGTCCCAACCTGGTCAAGGTGCCTATCTAAGCGGAGAGCTTATCTACCCCTTGGATAACAAACCCACACCGGAATGCCATGCCTCTACCATAGTGGAAACACCCACTGGGCTGGTGAGCGCATTTTTTGCAGGTACCCATGAGAAGAACCCAGATGTTGGTATTCGGGTATCACGCATGGTAGATGGTAAATGGACATGGCCGGAAGAAGTGGTGAATGGCGTGCAAAATGACACTCTGCGTTACCCTCTTTGGAATCCAGTACTATTTCAGCCGGCAGAAGGTCCGCTGTTGTTGTTCTATAAAGAGGGACCAGACCCAAGGACTTGGTGGGGCATGTTGATGACATCTTCCGATGGGGGAATAACATGGTCCAAACCGGAAAAAATGGGAACGGACGAAAAAATTGGGCACTTATTGGGCCCTGTCAAAAATAAACCTATCCAATTGGAAGACGGAACTATCATTAGCCCTAGCAGCACGGAAATTAAATTGGAAGATGGCGATGTGGATTGGATGGTTCACTTTGAAATAAGCAAGGACAATGGCAAGAACTGGGAGGTAGTCGGACCAATAAACGACGGGAAGGAATTTGATGCCATTCAGCCCAGCATCCTTACCTACCCCAATGGGAAAATGCAGGTTTTATGTAGAACAAGACAAAATGTAATTTCCCAAAGTTGGTCCGAGGATCAAGGCCAGACCTGGAGTAAAATGACCGCCACAGAACTTCCCAACCCCAATTCGGGAACAGATGCCGTGACATTAAAAGATAACAGGCAGTTGCTTATTTACAATCACACCACCAAGGAAGGAGAAGAGCCCAAAGGCAGAAATATGATCAATCTGGCGATATCCGATGACGGCATCAATTGGAAGCCTGTCATGACCTTGGAAAATGTTCCGGCAGAATCAGGATACTCCTACCCTGCCATCATACAAACTGCGGATGGCTTGGTGCACATTACCTACACCTATGTAAGACAGTCCGTTAAACATGTGGTCATAGACCCCAAGCAACTATAACCTGGCATAGGAAAATGGTAGATGGGATAGTCTGGAAACACTTATGATAAACAAAAAATAAGCATGAGAAATTTGAGGGGTTCGGTACAATTATATTTCACGGCCATATTGCTGTTATTTACAGTTACCCTCCTGTGCTATGGTTGTAAAGGGAATAAAACCCAAGACTACCCAGATCCCGTGACCAATCCTGAAGCCAAATTGATGCTGGATGGGCATTGGTTTCAAGATCCACATGAAATTGATTTTGACAAACTCCCTAAAATTCCCTTGGAACATACCGTGGTAAGCGATGTTACCCCAGACGGAGTTAACCAACACAATTACCTGGCGTACCATGACAATCGTTATTGGATTATGTGGAGCGATGGTCCAGGGGTTGAGGACAGGGTGGGACAAGTAGTAAAATACTCCACCAGCAAGGATGGCCTAGAATGGGAAAAACCTAAATTCCTTACTCCCTATCCCGAAGGATCTGAACCGGAATCTCCCCATTACAATACAAGAACAGATCAAGGGCTTCGTTGGATTTCAAGAGGATTTTGGGAATACCAGGGCGATTTTTTGGCCTTGGCCTCCTTGGACGAGGCTAAGGGCTTTTTTGGTCCGTCCCTAAATCTCCATGCCTTTAAATGGAACAAAGATTCCGAATTTTGGGAATACCATGGAATAGTTATGGAAAATGCGATCAATAATTTTCCGCCCAAAAAATTACCTACGGGGGAGTGGTTAATGTCGCGCAGATCCTTTGATTATGTTGAAAAGGGAGTTGATTTTATGGTTGGGGCAAAAGACCGTTTTGACCAATGGGAAGTATATCCTGTTTTTGGATCAAGTACGCACCTTGAAGCCGAAGAGCCCTATTGGTGGATTTTATCAGACAATAAAAACCTGATGGCACTCTTTAGGGACAATCGCAAAAGCGGGTTTTTGTATCGCTCTTTTTCAACGGACAATGGCCGAACCTGGAGTCCACCGGTACAGACCAACTTTCCGGACGCAAGGTCCAAATTTCACGGCCTCCGATTACAGGATGGCAGATATGTCCTGGTCTCCAATTCCAATTACAAAAAAAGGGACCCTTTAACCTTGGCTATTAGTGATGATGGCATGGTTTTCACAAAAATGGGCTATTTGGTAGGAGGAAGGCATATTGACTACCCCCATGTATTGGAGCATAATGGATATCTATTGATAGCCTTTGCCGGGGACGCCAAACAAAAAATAGAAGTGGTTAAAGTAAAAATCTCAGATTTGGGTAAAATTGGATTGAACAATAAATAATCTACAAGACAAACATGCCCATCCAAATTAAATCCACTTTCTTTTGAAATGACGAAATATTTAATTATCATTGCTTAATCGTTAAAGCAAATTAACGCCTTGAAAATCAATTTCGTTTATTCACACCATTAAAGTAATTTAAGGATTTTACAATTAACCAACACTTAAGTAGCGCGAATATCCTACTTTTAGAGCATATACATATAACCTAAATAGCCAATACCAATGAACAGTTTAGATTTAATCGTATTCTTTATTTACATAGGTGGAATAGCCCTTTTCGGAGGCTCGTTTTTCAAAAAGAGTAGAACTTCCTCCTCCTATACCATGGGCAACAACGACATCCCTGGCTGGGTAGTTACCATGTCCATTTTTGCAACCTTTGTAAGTAGCATAAGTTACCTTGCCCTACCCGGAAATGCCTATCAATCCAATTGGAACGCCTTGGCCTTTAGCCTGTCCCTTCCCATTGCCTCCTTGATAGCCGTAAAATATTTTGTTCCCCTTTACAGAAAGATCAATAGTCCCTCTGCCTATACCTATATGGAACAACGTTTTGGCGCCTGGGCTAGAATCTATGTTTCCCTATGTTATTTACTGACCCAGCTAATGCGAATCGGGACCATTTTATACCTCTTGGCCCTTACCTTGAACGCCATTGTTGGTTGGGATATGGTGACCATCATTATTTTTACCGGTTTGGTAGTATCCATTTACTCCATGTTGGGTGGAATAACTGCGGTTTTATGGACTGATGCCATACAAGGCATAATTCTAATTGTTGGCGCCGTGGTCTGTGTTGGCTTTATTCTCTTTAATATGCCAGAAGGTCCGGGACAAGTATTCGAAATAGCTGCAGAGAATGATAAATTTGGACTGGGAAGTTTCAGTCCTAGTCTCACAGAACCCACTTTCTGGGTGGTACTCGTCTACGGGATATTCATTAACCTTCAAAATTATGGTATAGACCAGAATTATGTTCAGCGTTATATGGCCTCCAAATCTGATAAGGAAGCCCAAAAATCGGCCCTGATCGGTGGTTTGATCTATCTGCCTATTTCAGCGGTATTTCTATTTATCGGTACCTCGCTTTTTGCCTACTACCATTCCGCCGCTACGTTACCCATAGAACTTCAGGATATAGACAAAGGAGATAGTGTATTCCCCCATTTTATAGTGAATGCCCTTCCTGCAGGGATAACAGGACTAATGATCGCCTCCATCTTTGCGGCAGGGATGAGTACCATATCAACAAGTTTTAATAGTTCCGCAACCGTTTTTCTTACGGATTATTACAACAAGTATTTTAAAAAGACAGCATCGGACAAGGAAGGAATGCGAGTGCTCTATATTTCATCGGCCATCATTAGCGTTATAGGAATCGTTATTGCCATAGCCATGATCAATGTAAAAAGTGCCTTGGATGCCTGGTGGAAACTCTCCTCCATTTTTAGTGGAGGCATGTTGGGACTGCTACTTTTGGGATTATTTTCCAAAACTAAAAACGTAAAAGGTGCCCTAATCGGGGTATTGGTGGGTATTTTGGTCATTGTTTGGATGAGTTTATCAGGCACCCTCTTCGGAGAGGATTCCCTTGGCGCTTCCTTCCACACCTATTTGACCATTGTATTTGGAACTGCGGCCATATTCCTAGTGGGTTTCCTAATATCCATATTCAATAAAAAGACCGATGAAATCTATGAAAATTGAATAAGGCAGTAGTCTTATTGGATGGAAAGGGTACAGGAATGGAATTTTGTTATTAATCACAAAACAAAGGCCAGTGTTTCCAATTAGTATGAATTTCGTAATTTTGTCCTTTTGAAAATAGTTGCCCCCATACCTATAACCTACTTAATAACAATATATTACACACAAGATTGGCCCAAACTTGCCAATTTTAACCTAAGAGGCACATGAAACCTAAAACATCATTGAAGGATATCGCAAAAATTGTGGGTGTTTCCATACCCTTGGTTTCATATGTTTTGAGCAATAAAGGCAAGGAGAACAGGGTATCCGAAAAGACGGCAAAAAGAATAAGGGAGGTAGCCAAGGAATTGAATTATCATCCCAACTGGAATGCGAGAAGCCTTAAGACCAATAAAACACGGTCTATAGGAGTTATAGTGGCCGATATTTCCAACCCCTTCTTCTCCAATTTGGCAAGGACTATAGAGGATGAAGCTTTTTCCCAGGACTATACGGTGATATTTGGATCTTCGGATGAAAAGGTGGAAAAATTCAACAAGGTTTTGGATTTCCTTAAAATGAGACAAGTAGATGGTTTTATCATTGCCGCCCCAGAAGGTTCCCGAGAAATCATTGCCGATCTGGCCAAGGCAGGAATTCCCTTTGTACTGATAGATAGATTCTTCAATGACCTTACCACCAATTACGTTACAGTAGACAATTTTAAGGCCTCTATGCAGGCCACCAACTATTTGCTGGGAAAGGGAAACAAAAAAATTGGGGCCGTACTTTACAATTCAAGCTTGCACCACTACAAAGAAAGACATCAGGGCTACGTAGAAGCCCTTAAAAAGGCCGGACTGACCGTTGATGCCGAATTGATAAAAAGAATTAATCACGGATCCCTAAAAGCAGATATGAAAAGGGTGGTAAAAGAATTGGTGCAGGATGCCGGAGTAGATGCCATTTATTTTCATACCAACACCTTGGCCGAGGAAGGTTTGACCCAAATGTTGGGCTTGGACAGGAAAATACTTAAAAAGGTAGATGTGGTCGTATTCGACCAAAATTCGTCATATAATTTCTTGGAAGACCCAATCCCATATCTCCATCAGCCTATTAAGGAAATAGGACAAAAAGCATTGCGTATCCTTATAGAACAGATTCAGGAACCTGCCCAAGAGCTGCAACAGATATCTTTTGATACCAGCCTGGAAAGCAGTTCATTGGAACCCTAAAAGCCATTAGGGCCCAACGCCTACTAAACCGTTATATTTCCCAAGGAGAAGAATTCCTAAATCAGGTGATTTGGAAAATCCTTTACCTCCTCGCAGCAAATCTGCTCCATTACCTGTTGTAATTCAGTTTTTAAAAGTGAAATGGTATGGTCCCCACCTTTGGCACCCAATGCTGCTACCCCGTACATAAAGGAGCGCCCCATAAAAGTAAATTCCGCACCACTGGCCATGGTCCTGGCGATATCCGGACCACCCCTTAGTCCGCTATCCATCATCACCTTTATTTGGTCCCCATATTTTGCAGCTATTCTGGTTAAAGGCTTTATGGTAGACTCGCCGGCATCCAATTGCCTTCCCCCGTGGTTGGAAACTATAATACCATCCAATCCGAGTTTAATGGCGCTTTCCGCATCAGCCTCATTCGCAACTCCCTTAATCACCAATTTGCCCTTCCACATATCCCTTATCGGTTTTATCTTCTCTTCATTTAATCTTCCGGAAAAGGTCTTGTCCATGAATTTACCCAATTGCGCCAAATCCAAGCCTTTGGGCATATAGGGTTTAAGGGTTTCAAAGTTGGGCTGACCGTGAATTAGGGTCTGCATGGCCCAATTTGGCTTGCCCAATATCTGAAGTATATTCTTTACTGACATTTTTGGGGGCATGGCCAATCCGTTGCGTACATCCCTAGGACGGAAACCGAAGGTAGGCACATCGCACAAAATAACCAGTACCGGGCATTCCGCGGCTTCGGCCCTTTTAATAATGTCGTCCCTTACGGCATCCTCTGTAGGATGATAAAGCTGAAACCAAGCCTTTCCCTCGGTAATCTCACTTATGCGTTCTATACTACTGGTGGTTACCGTACTTAAAATAAACGGAATATTATGTTCAAAGGCCGATTTAGCCAATATTTCAGGGGCATTGGGCCACATTAATCCTTGGAGTCCCACTGGAGCAATTCCAAAAGGTGCATCATATACATGTCCGAACAATTCGGTCTTCATACTGGAACCGGTATGCTTGCTAAGGTAATAGGGCAACAACTCTATATCCCTAATTTCAGCAGTATTCTTATGTAGGTTTACATCTTCATTACAGCCTCCATCCAAGTATTCAAAAGCGAACTTGGGAATCCTTTTTTGGGCTCTCTTCCTTAAATCTACAACGGATGGATACTTGCTGTTGATCTTTATTTCTTTTTTTTTCTCCATGGCATTTTAATCTGCAATTGTTCTTGAATATTTATCTTTTATTTTCCCCCTCCCCATCTATCTAATACAATCTAAAGGGAGGAGATATTTTATTTATTATTCCCCAGATAATTCTTTAATGGACACCCCCAAAATTCCTTGAGCTAGCTTTTCCAACTCGTCCTCGTCACCTACAAAATGAAAAGTTTGGTGGATATGGCTACTGCTTTCATTGGCTTTTAGATCCATTGCAGGGGATGAACTTTCCAATTCATAGAATGGCCCTAAATCCCCACTATCGTTATAAGCATTTACCGCATCCCCCGAATATGGAAACTCCTGTAACTCCCATAAAGAATTAACATAATCAGTAGCGCCTTCACGTAGACTAAATTTGGCAATGGTAAGTACCTTGCTCTTGGCATCGTAGCTTCCCATAACAGGAAGCGCCCTCTGGGGGGAAATTCCAATTTTACCACGCTCTTTACCGTCCGCCTTGAAGAATAGGACACTATCCCCGACCTGTAATCGCTCCTTTGGAATCTTCCCAAAATAATCGTCCGTTACCTTCTTGCCCAAAATGTCCTCATCCCCTTTTTTAAAAGGTACAATTATGGTGGTATGGTCCGAGGAGTTGAACATGCTCAATATCCAAATAGACATTAAACCTGTTTTCTTATCCCAATCTTCCGGTCCTATATTGGTCAAGTTGTTTTCGGAGGCAAATCCTACCATTTTTACAGTTTCAGGAATATTGAGTCCAAGAATTTCAGCGGCATCTTCCTTGTCCAAAAGAGTAATATTCCTTTGCACGCGTAAATCGAAAGTAATTCCTGTATAGTTCACCAATTTCATGTCCCTTTCAAAATAGGCCTTATCTTCAGTTCTCCTCACCAAATTAAAGGCTTCGGTATCCAATTCCTTAGGTACGTACCAGTTGTCCAACTCGAAGTTGGAATCCTTTTCAAAGAAAAGGGAATACTGTCCACCTTCAGGCCCCAACCAGAAACGCTCTTCACCCCCTGTGGGATTAAAGTGTTCTTTTATTTCTCCGGACTTAATGAGTTCATGGTTGATCCATCCAAAGCTATGACCCTCGTCGCCAGAGGCCGTACTCGTCATAACACGGCCCTGAAGTTCCGGGGAAATCAAGATCCTCGACTCCCCATTTTCCAGAACTACCAGGTTCTTGTAGTGCTTGGACAAAAATTCCCTGTCATAACCAAATGACCCTATGGAAAATGCTACCTCATCATTCGCCAAGGTATTTGCACTTTGTTCACTTTTAGTTTTACAACTCAAAGCACATAGGAGAGCACATAACGCTATTGATCTTAGGACAGTTCCGGATCTAAAAAAATTTACTATACTTCTCATGCTCCTATCATTTAGTTTTTGCCTTTTGTTTTTGGTTTTTACAATTGAAAAACCTTTTCCATAAGCATCCATTTTTCCCCAGGTTTTGCAAATGGTAGTGCCTGTTGGTATTTCCACATCAATTCCTCCCACTTTTCGTTTTCGGGATACTTGGCATCAATCTTCGCCTTTTTTTCAAAGGAAAAACTGTCATCCGCATCAATGATCATAAACATACGGTTCCTCACCCTATATATTTCCATATCCTGTATACCGGACTCTCTAAGACTTTGAAGGATCTCCGGCCATACTTCCTTATGGTAATCGTCATAAGCCTTTATTAACTCTGGATCGTCCTTAAGATCCAATGCCAAACAATATCTTTTCATTACTTTACATTTTTTAGTTAATTATTAAAAACCACTTAAGGGACCAATCAGATTCCTTAGGCCTGTAGTTCATACTTTTTAAATACACGTAATCCATACCATGCTATATAGACAAAACAAAGCGCTGGAAGGATGAAGGAAAAATTCACTTCGGTAGCACCCATAATTTGTATGTCGTTCACGGCATTGCCACCGGCATCAATGATCATTCCCTGAAGCTTTGGCATTAGGGCCCCGCCTACAATTGCCATTACAAGACCGGCAGCACCAATCTTGGATTCCTCCTCATTAAGTCCATTCAAAGCAATTCCGTAGATGGTAGGGAACATAAGGGACATAAAAAAGGTAATCCCCACCAAGCAGTACAAGCCTATTATACCTTCAATATAAATGGTGCCAATACAACATAGCGTTGCAAAAACGGCAAAATACATCAATAGTTTACCTGGGCTCATAAATCTCAGCATATAGGTGCCAATGGCCCTCCCCACCAAGAACAGGATAAAGGCCGCGAACTGGTAATTGGCAGCATCCTCACTGGAAATCCCTATGGCCTCGGCATATTGATAAATATAGGTCCAACACATAATCTGGGCACCAACGTAAAATATTTGGGCCACAACACCCAGCACATATTTTTTGTTCTTGAACAAACCGTTAAACGTATCCCCCAAACTTGGAATACCACCTTCATCCTTGGCCTGTGGCATTTTGCTAATAATGATCAGAACAAAAACGGCCAAAATCACCAAGCCCAGAATAACATAGGGATCCCGAATAACCATTAGGTCCGTTGTCCTGATCAAGGCTTTTTGCGCCTCCTCCAAAGAGGAATAATCCGCTATATCATCCGACTGTAATTTTTTAAGAACAAATTGCTGTGCCACCAATAGTCCCAACAACAATCCCACTGGGTTAAAGGCCTGGGCCAAATTTAAACGCTGGGTAGCCGTTTCTGGCGCTCCCATAGCCAAAATATAAGGGTTGGCAGTGGTTTCCAAAAATGCCAACCCAAAGGTAAGCACATAGAGTCCCAAGCAAAAGAACCAAAATTGTTCAGTTATGGCCGCGGGATAAAACAATAGAGCCCCTCCTGCATACAAGGCTAACCCTATTAAAACCCCCACTTTATACGAGTATTTACGCACAAAAAGTGCAGCTGGCAGCGCCATACAGAAGTAACCGCCATAAAACGCCATTTGTACCCAAGCAGCTTGGGAATTGGACAATTCCAATACTTTTTTAAATGCCTGTACCATGGGATCGGTAACGGCATTTGCAAAACCCCAAAGGGCGAAAAGGGAGGTAATTAAAATAAAGGGAATTAGCACCTTCTTAGATACTACTGGTGGTCTTTGGTCTTTCATTGAATTGTTGATTATTGTTAATTGATTATTATCTAGTTTACCTTGTTGTTTAATTTATTTAAGTATTTAAGAAATTGACCTGTCCAAATGGGTATATCCGCCATCTACAAAGAGCAATTGCCCAGTGGTGTGACTAGATCTGTTGGAAAGTAAAAAGGCCACTGTACTGGCAATTTCCTCTGCTGTTGTCATTCTTTGTCCCAATGGGATTTTGTCGGTTATAGCCTTTAATTTTTCTTCAGGATTATCAAAAGTCTTGATCCATCTGTCATATAATGGGGTGTAACATTCGGCCACAATAACCGCATTGACCCTAATATTATATGGCAGTAATTCCACTGCCCATTCCCTGGTAATGGCATTACGACCCCCATTGGCAGCGGCATAGCCCGATGTTCCACCCTGCCCGGTTACAGAGGTCTTGGAGCCTATATTAACAATGGCGCCCTGGGTTTTCTTTAATTCTGGTAATGCATAGTGGGCCATTAAATAATAGTGGGTAAGGTTACGGTTAATAGACCTCAAAAAATCCTCATAATTCCCATTCTCCAGGCCAACCCCATCATTGATTCCTGCGTTATTAACCACGCCATCGATCTTACCAAATTTTTCAACGGTGCTTTCAACGGCAAGTCTACATTGTTCCGGATCGGTTAGTTCTGCCGTCGCAAAAGAGGCTTTTCCGCCACTTCTTTCGATATCCGCAACCACCTCCAACATACTTTTTCTATCCCTTCCAATGATGACTGGAATAGCGCCTTCAGCTGCCAATAATACACTTATTCCATGACCGATTCCTTTGGAACCTCCTGTAACCAAAATTACTTTATCCTTGAGTTGTAAATCCATTTATCTTTATTTAAAGTCCTTTTCTGCAACGAAATAGGCACTAAAATCCTTGATCTGTGCTAAACCGTCCGAATCTATAATTTTTATTCGTAATCTACTTAATTTTATAGTGTCAAATTTCTCAATTCTTTTATTTCCTATGCTCTCCCCATTGGCCAAGGTAACCCAGCGACCTCCCGAGTAAGCTTCAATTTGATACTTTCTAATTCTTTCTCCTTTTGTTATATCCTCCCGAAGTATTACATGGTTTACTTCCATAGGTTCCTTCAATCTTAATTCCAATCGATTTCCCTTCCCATTGGTACTGGCCAAAGGATTGGAAAATCTTCTATTAATCTCATCTCCCCATTCCTTTAAGCGCTGCACATCCGGTTCTGGAAGTAGTCCGTCCGGGTCTGGGGTAAGGCCCATTATCAAAGTGGCGTTTCTTCCAACCGATTTATAGTACATATCCATTAAATTATCCAAGGGAAATATATGGTCCTCATCCCCAGGCTCCCAAAACCATTCATGTCGGCCGTTATGTCCCCTTAATGGGGCATCGGCCATGGCAGGCACCCAATACTTGCCCTTGGCATCCCCTTCTTTCAGTAATTGAAAATTGTTTTCCGCTATATTCTTCTTGGCACTTTCTCCCGCTCCTGTAGCCCTGTATGGAAAGGTTGACCAATTGGGATACCCAACTGTTCCCGATTCTGATCCTCCCCATCTGGCTTCTGCCAATTGCCCATTATGATAGAACAAACAATTTGGTTGGTACTGCCTTACAATGGGCAAAACGTCCGGGGCACCATTTTTTGGATGATCGGCACCACCATCGAACCAAATTTCGAACAACTCTCCATAATTGGTACAAATTTCCTTTACCATTCCCTCTACCATCCTGTTATACCATTCCTGTCGATTCTTTTTAAAATCACCCTCTCCATTTACTTTAAAGTCGTGCACCCCCAAAAATGAATTCCATCTAATCCCAAGATAGATACCCGGTTTTATTCCATACTTTCGGCATGAGGCTACAAAATCTGCCACCACATCCCCTTTACCATCTTTCCAATTTAGAGCTTTAACGCTGTATGGGTTTACTTTGGATTGAAACAATGCAAAGCCAGTCTCATGGGTAGCCGTTAGAATGGCAAATTTGGCGCCGGCATCCTTTGCCGCCTTTACCCATTGATCGGTATCCAATTTTTCTGGATTAAAAATTTGATAGTCTTCCACTGGATCGATCCTATTGTTTCCCTGCCCATATTTTACCCCATCAAACACATGCAGGTCATAATGAAACACCACGCCGAGCTCTGCCTCCTGCCAGGCCAATTGCCGCTTGTTGGGGACCGGGAGTTCATTCTCAATAATGGGTATAAAAACGGTATAGGATTCCTCCCCTTTCTTTACCGCTACCGACAACACTTTAGGTTGGCCGTTCTCATGATAAACAAAGGGACGTTCCATTCTATCCGGACCGATGACCGTACCATCTTCCAATAAAATCTCTTTATTCTTAAGAACAAACTCATTGGCCTTTTCCCAGTCGGTTCCATTCACCGAAGTCACCAAGCCAATATAATTATGGGCATGGAAAACGCCGTAGAACCTATTTCGATTTTCATCGTACCAAATAGACATGTCTTCGGTGTCCATATAATCTATTACCGGTTTCTCCTGAATCTCAAAGCGGCCATCGGGATGTTCCGAAACCCCAACCGCCTGGTTCCTGATAAATCTTTTTTCGTTGGGTTTATCCCCTTTTATGATCAAATAATATTTGCCATCCTTGCCCTTGTCAATAGCGGGATTAACGGTAAGTGTGCCAATGGGACCTGAGGGTTCCACCAAGGGCTTATCCATTCTCGTCCAGGGTCCGTTCAAGGAATTCGACACCGCCACCCCCGTACGCTGGTTGGGACGCAATATCTTCCAATTGGGATGGGAATAACCTGTTTTGGCGGTTTCTACCAATTCCCCATCGGTATAATCTTTGCCACCCATATTGGTCCCTATATAGTACAAATAATATTTACCTTCAAAATATTTGATCTTCGGGTTGTGCGCTGTTATGGCATCCCAGTTACCCTGACCACTGCCACGGAGCACTGTTTCCTTGTATTTCCATGGTCCGGCCGGACTTTTACTGGTGGCATGGGCAATCTCCGAATGGGTAAGCCAACCATGAAACCCGTATTGTTTTTTCCAGCGGGAATAAAATAGATGGTATTTGCCCTCCCTTGCCTTGATTATGGAACTTCCCCAATTAAAGTATCCGTCCGTTTTAAAAATGTTGTCACCGGACACTCTTCCGAAATTATCGTATAAGTATAAGTCGTCTTCCCCATTTTGGGCAAAAGCCGAAACAAAACAAAAGCAACAAAGTACAAACAATCTTAACTTCATATTCCTTTTAGCTTTTGTAAGTATTTAATATCCCATCCGGATAGGCAATCTGCTCCCCTGTATCTTTTCTGGAAGGTATCTGGGCCTCCACTTTCCTTAAGTAATCCGATAATATCTTGGCCAACTCCCTTGCCTTTTCCGGCTGCTCTTTTACCAAATTCCTAGTTTCCCCTATATCCTCCTTGATATTGAACAACTCCATACTACTGTCATTGTAATAGTAAATAAATTTCCAGTCGCCCACCCTGGTACTGCTGGAAGCTCCGATTCCCGGTCCGGATGGCCCCCATTCATTGGGATAATGCCAAAATAATGGTCTAGTAACACCACTAGTGTTCCCGGAAAGCGTTGGCAGAAAACTAACACCGTCTACCTTTTGTACCGTTTCATAGTTCTTTATGCCTGCCATTTCCAAAATGGTGGGGTAGAAATCTTCTATTATCACTTGTTGGTCTACCACCGAGTTAGGCTTAATTTTCCCTGGCCACTTTACCAACATTGGCTCGCGGATACCCCCTTCATGAGCTGAACCTTTTCCACTGCTCAAAGGTTTGTTATGGGTGTGTTTTTCCCCTCCCCTGGCCACTGCACTCAGGCCGCCGTTATCCGACATGAAGAGGATAATAGTATTGTCCGAAATCTTTTTATTATCCAGATAATCCATAATATCGCCCAAACTCTTGTCCATTCCCTCTACCAAAGCAGCGTATTTGGCCTCTGTGGAATCCAGACCTTTGTCATAATATTTCTGAACAAATCTGCTATCTGCCATTATGGGGGTATGCACCGCATAATGTGCCATATACAAAAAGAAAGGTTTGCTTTTTTCCAAGGCGGAATCCATGGCCAGTTTTGCCTCCTGAGTTATGGCCTCCGTTAAAAACATATCCTTGCCATAATATTTCTCCAATCCGGGAACAGCCCATACTTCCCTTCCTTCCTTTCCATTTCCAAAATTTTCGGTTCCCAAATAACTCCCGGGAGCCCCTGCTGCGTGACCGGCTATATTTATTTCAAAACCAAGTTTCAATGGATCTTCCCCGGGGGTACCGATAGCCCCCAAATGAGCCTTACCGGAATGTATGGTAACATAGCCCGCATCCTTCAATACCTGAGGCAAGGGAGTAGCATGTACCGCTTTTTCTACACCAACAACCGGACTTAAACCATTTACCTTCCACTCTGGAAATTTTAGGGTTTTGTGGTTGGTTTCCATAGGCTGTAATTTGTCCTTGTACAATGTCCAGTTGGTAACCCTGTGCCTGGCCGCATTCATGCCCGTCATTAGACTTACCCTGGTAGGTGAACATACTGCAGTGGAGTAAGCCTGGGTAAATTTCATCCCCTCTTGTGCCAATCGCTCCATATTTGGGGTTTGGTAAAGATCATTATACTGCGTCCTTTCACTCCAAAATGGAACAGAAGTGTCCTGCCAGCCCATATCATCCACGAAAAAAAGTACAATATTGGGGGTGGTGGGTACATCAATATTTTTAGGCACTACCTTGTCCTTACAGCCAAAACTTAGAAGAACTACTATGAAACACCCCAATACATAACCTTTCATCTGTGTACTTTTTTTTACAATAACTTAATTACTCTCTATTACCGCACCATCCTCGCGATATAGATCTACCTTACCATCCAACATAACCGCAAGGACGGTCAAGTTTTCATCCAGAACATGTTCTGGCAGTTTTATATAATTGATTCCCGGATAATGGCTCCAATAAACCTTGCCAATAACCTGATGAGACAGCTTGGTCCCCTCGCCCACAACATAAATGCGGTTGATCCTATTTTTTAGTCCGCGTATCACTACCTCTCCATTTGAATCGCCTTTAACAAACAAATAAAGAATGTTCCCGTCTTTGGATAAAGTAGTAGGTCCGTAAAAATGTTCTTTGGGAATCCCGGATCGGGTTCCATAGATAGCCTCTTTGTGCTTGTTGGTCCATCGTCCCAAACCTTCCAATATGGCCACCTGCTCCTCCGGAATACTCCCATCTCCTTTGGGGCCAATATCCAAAAGCATATTGCCTCCATTACCGATAACATCGGCAAAAATTCCAATAATCTGGTCTGTAGTTTTATAGTTGTGGTCGTTTTTTTGAAAACCCCAGGAGTCGTTCATGGTAAGGCACAATTCCCAAAATTTGTTCTTGGGCCTAGTAATGGGCATACCTTGTTCCGGAGTGGCGTAATCGCCTTGTTCCCGAAGTCTGGAATTTAAAATGGTATTGGGATTATTATCGAAGAGCATTTGTCTTACCTTGGGCACTTCCCATTCCTGGGAATTGTGTTCCCAATCCCCATCAAACCAATACAGGTCGGGGTTGTAATTATCGGACAATTCTTTTAACTGACCTTGATAATAGTTTAGGAACTTGTTCCATCGTTTTGGCTCATCGGAAATTTTGTATCTAATGGAATCTCTTGTAAAGTGGGTATAATCATGGTAGGACCAATCGGGCAAGGAATAGTAAATGCCCACTTTTAAATTATTCTTTCGTAGTTCGGAGACAAAGGGTGTTAAAACATCCTTCTTTGCCGCAGAACCCTTAACGGCGTTAAAATCTCCGAATTTAGTGTCCCACAGGGCAAAACCTTCGTGGTGTTTGGCAGTGATTACCGAATATTTGGCGCCACTGCGCTTTATCAAATCGGCCCACGCCTGTGGGTCATATTTTTTGGCGGTGAACCCCTTGGTCTGCTTTAGATAATTTTCATGGGAAATATAACCATTGTAGAACGACCAGGATTCATCGATCCCGTTTACGGAATACAAGCCCCAATGGATAAAAATTCCCAATTTGGCGTCTTTGAACCATTGCATCTTTTGCTCATTCTGCAGCACGGTATCCTGTGCTTGCTCCTGCGCGAAATTTGTCGTGATCGTCATAATTAATAAAGTGGTAATAAGTCTCTTCATGTATAAAAACTATGTAATTTAAATTATTTCAATTCCCAATTATCCGTTCTAAAAGCGGAAGCTGGTAATCCCGCTGAATTAAATAGGTTGGGCATTGCCCCGTTGGTGAAAGCAAACCGAACCGCTGTTGGTTTTTTAACCTTAGAGGAAGACACTTCTACCGTATTACCCATAATTTTGGCCTTGGCGGGATAAAACACCCCATCTTCCCCGGCAATAAAAAACTCTCGTAAATCCTTGCCCTTTTGCATTAAACCCTTTTCGGCATAATCAAAATTGAGGACAATTTTTTTATTTTTAATTTCCTTGGACCTATACACCGGTCCTGAATATTCCACCCTTTCCTTTCCATAGGTTTTACCTAAGGCCCAAAGTGCCAAACGGTAACCTACGTCCTGTTTATTGGTGGGGTGTATATTTTCCAAATTCCCAATATCATTGGTAACCACCATACCTGTATTGTCCAAATTTTGCATGGTATACAATTGCGCATCCCTTACATGTGCCGCATCCGTATCCATTGGGTCGTCATATTTATAGGGGGCTATCTGTACAAAATAGAACGGCAGATCCTTTCCCCATTCCTCCCTCCATGATTCGATCATCAAGGGAAAGGATTTATAATAGGAAACCGGGTCTACCCTGTTGGATTCCCCTTGGTACCAAATACAACCTGCGATATTGAATTTAGTAATGGGGTGTATCATGGCATTATAGGCCAAGCCCGGATTACTGGGCCACCAGGCAACCTCGTTAAGTTTTTTGGCTGCTTCCGCCAATTGGGCATCTTGGGTTACTAATTCCTTTTTTAACCAAACTTCCACGGGCGTACCTCCCCAACTGGAGTTGATTACACCAACAGGAATGCCCAAGTTTTGATGCAATTCCCTACCAAAAAAATAAGCTACAGAACTAAACTTCTCCATAGTTTCAGGGGTACAAACCTCCCATTTACCCTTTAGTTGGTCCTGGGGATTGTCCGATATCTGTTGCGCTACCTGAAAGAAACGTATTTCCGGGTAATTGGCGTTTTTAATTTCCTCTTCCGCATTGTCCAAACCATGTTTTGGGGTCCATTGCATATTGCTTTGTCCGGAACCCAACCATACTTCCCCTATAAGTACATTCCTTAACTCCAATTTCTCGTGACCTTCCACAATTACACTGTACGTACCTCCGGCCTTGGGTGTAGGCAATTGCAAGGACCAAACCCCTTGAAAAGCTTTAGTGGTCACTTTTTCATTGTTCCAGGTACCGTAAACCGTTATTTCTTCACTGGTAGCCGTGGTCCATCCCCAGATAGTAACGTTCGCCTGTTGTTGCAGGACCATATTATCCGAAAGAATGGAAGGAAGCCAAATTTCCCCATAGGTATTGGAGGCGAAAAGCAAGAGCAGTAATCCTAATAGTTTTTTCATATTTCAGTTCTTAGGTAGATATTATTTGGTTTTAAATTCCCAGGTCACCTTTTTGTTATAGCTATATGGTTTCCCTTTTTCAGGGCTACCTATGGTGCCTACAAGTTTTCCTTTGCGGTCCTTTTTGACCTGTATTTCTACATTGGAAAATTGGCCCTCTTCAAAATCGAAACTTAGTCCGTCGTCATCGTAGAGGGTATACTCCCCTTCCCTGGTTCCATAGTGACGGATAATCAAATCTACTTTCTCGCCCAATTTTGGAGCCTGTCTTTGAACCGGTCGCATAGGAATTATTCCGCCATCCCTTACAAACAAGGGAATTTTTTCCAAACCGGGAGCTACTGTAATCACTTCATTTTCACCTACGAATTTACCGTCGTAAAAATCAAACCATTTTCCTTTTGGCAGGATTACCTTTCTCTCCTTTTCCCCTTCGAACATGGGGGCCACCAAAATATTGTCGCCCATCATATATTGATCCTTTATCTCACTTTTAATGGCTACTTTATAGGGATTGCCCGTAGAGTCCAATTCCCCTTCGGCTACTTGCTGGTCATAAGAAAAGCCCTCTACCAAATTCATGGCCCTAAAGGGAGGCAAGCCTTCAAAATGATATTGGGAAAAGGTGGTGTAGATATAAGGCAATAACTGCATCCTTAAATTGGCCACGTCCCTAACGGCAGCTTCCACTTCGGGAAATGACCAAGGCTTGGTACCATCCGCCCAGGCATTCAGCATGGCCATGGGTGAAAAGCAAACAGATTGCATTCTCCTTAGCCACTCCTCGGCCGTCTTGGAGGCCCTTACTTCGGGCGTCCAGAGCACCCCAATAAAACTGCTATTTACCAAGGCCGTTATAAAATCCTTGTGACTGTAATAATCATTGTAAATTACATAGGGCATAGCACTGGCTCCAGCATTGGAAGCCCTTACCAAACCATAGGTCCTTTGATTCCTTTCCTTGAACCATTTAGCGGTCATATCCTGAATCAACAGTCCGTAGACCTGTCTCATTTGTTCGCCACTATAGCCTGAGGGAAATGTAGCTACATCCGGCCAAATCCAAAAATCAAAACCATCCACTTCATCAATCTTATAGCCACTTACGCCAAGATCCAAATGATTTTGAACAAAGTGTTCCTTAAAAATATCGCGGGTTTCGGGAAGCATCAAATCGGGCACTATACCGTTCCACACCGTATGCGAAGCGGAGAGCCCATTTAATTTCGGATATAGGGAACCTATCGGGGACACATAGGGGTTCAACCATAAATTTGTTCTAATCCCATCCTCCAACAATTCATTATTGAACTTCTTTGGGTCAGGGAATCTTGTCCTATCCCATTCAAAAGTACAGGGATAGGCCATACTGTGCCAACCTGGCTCCACTCCAATAAAATCTAAGGGAAAATCGTGATCTTCAAACTCTTGGGCTTCTTGGGCAATATCTTCCTGACTGTAAAGTGTGGGTACCCTCTGGGTAAAACCAAGGCCCCATTTCGGGGGAATATAACCACCTCCGTTATATAAATTATAGCGCTGTACCGCCTCCATAGGAGTAGAACCTCCATAAATATAAACATCGGTTCCCTTTGCCGGCACCAAAATCTCCACGGCATCGGAATAAGGTTGTGCCTGCCATTGGGGATCAGTGTTCCTGTCCCTCAAAACCGGTTTATCATCGGCATCTACCCTAATACCCGTCCCGGCATAGACCGTAATATATCTGGCAGCGTCTATCAATACTCCATACCCTCTGGAAGACACATAAAAAGGAACTGGGGCATGTGTACGCCCATCGTCCCTTCCTCCATAATGGTCCACATGCAATTGCATGATGCGGCCTCTCTGGTGTACTGTTTTAAAGTTGAGTCCCAAGCCATAAATTTGCTCTTCCCTAGTCAACGGAAACTGCAAATAGGTCTTTCCATCAACTATTTTTGTTTTGATCCTATCTTCCGGAAAAGGAAAATCGGCTGTGGGCAGTTTGTTAAGCGCCTTTACCTTCGGTCGTATATCCGCAGCCTGAAGCAAACTTATATCCTCTGGCTCCCCAACACTGGCTTTCCAAATTCCATTTTCAATCTCGGTCCACTTCAATTCTTGCCCTTTAAGGTGAGGGCAATACACCGCAAGCAGCGCGCATATAACGATGAAATGGAATTTGGAAATCATGCCGGTTGGTTTGGTTGGTTGGTTTTTAGGTTCTTATTTCCCGCTATAGGCCTTAGCCGTTTGCTTGGAAGTACCAAGTCCCTCAATTCCCAATTCTACCACATCCCCTGGTTTTAAATATTTAGGTGGATTAAATCCTAGTCCCACCCCAAAAGGAGTTCCTGTAGAAATAATATCCCCTGGCAATAGGGTCATGAACTGACTGATATAACTTACCACCTCTTGAACATTGAAAATAAAATCGGAAGTTGAACTATCCTGCACCGTTTCCCCATTTAATTTTAACCACAAGTGTAAATTGTTAGGGTCTTTAATTTCGTCTTTGGTAGCAATAAAAGGTCCTACAGGAGCAAAGGTGTCACAACTTTTTCCTTTTACCCATTGTCCTTCCCTTTCAATTTGAAAGGCCCTTTCGCTATAGTCGTTGTGCAATACGTAACCTGCAACGTGATCCAAAGCATTGGCCTCCGACACATAAGATGCCTTTTTACCTATAACTACGGCCAACTCCACTTCCCAATCTGTTTTTTCACTGCCTTTTGGAATGATCACATCATCATTAGGACCAACGATTGCCGAAGTAGCTTTAAAGAACAATACTGGTTCCTTAGGTACGGCCATTCCACTTTCTGCAGCATGCTTGGCATAATTAAGACCTACACAAACAATTTTTGACGGTCTCACCAATGGTGCTCCCAAACGAACGCTATTGTCCACTTTAGGACAACTGCTTTCATTTTTAGCCAACCAATCCTTTAATTGGACCAAGCCATCCGTTCCAAAGAAATCCTCGTTGTAATCCCTTCCAAAGGCCGATACATCCAATCGGGTACCATTTTCCAATTGCACTCCCGGTTTTTCCTTTCCTACTTCTCCAAATCTTATTAGTTTCATTTGTTTCTATTTATTGAATTACTATTTATATAATTTTAGTTTCTGGTTTCTGGTTTCTGGTTTCTGGTTTCTGGTTTCTGGTTTCTGGTTTCTGGTTTCTAAAACAATCATTCAAATTGAGAAATTTTCAAATTTTCAAATCAATTATAAAATACCTCCAATTGTTTCCAATCCTTAGTACCGTATCCTTCAGGGTCGTTCTTTTGCTTTTCCCCGACCCTACTTCTTCCATTTTCAATATAGGTGACCATTAGTCTGGTCAGGGCACTTTCCACTTCATGAAACTGACCGTAAACATTATTCTCTTCCCGCGGATCCTTACTTAGGTCGTACAGCTGAAATTTTGGGAGCTCCCCTATCCCTTCCGAATTAGGTTTGGGATCACTCCACCCACCCGACCCTGGGCAAAAAATCATTTTCCAATTATCCTTTCTTATAGCAAAACTCCCGTTAATGGAATGATGCACGGTAGCCTCCCTAAGATAATCTTTGGACGCGGGATTGGTCAACAGCGGTAAAAACGAAAAACTATCCTCCCCTTCGTCATCTTCCAATTCAACATCCACTATATCTGCACAGGTAGCCAACAAATCTGTGGTACATATGGTCTTATCGGATTTGGTATTCGGCTTAATTTTGGCGGGCCATTTCACCATAAAAGGCACTCGATGTCCCCCTTCAAAAATATCTGCCTTATGGCCTCTTAAAATGCCGTTGGGACTATGCCCTTTGGCCAACATTTCATCAATCTTGGCAGCAGGGGAACAGCCATTGTCGCTTGTAAAGATCACCATGGTATTGTCTTCAATTCCTGCTTGTCTTATCACCTCGGTCAACTGTCCCATATAGGCATCTATCATCATCATAAAATCCCCGTAAGGGTTTAGATCACTTTTTCCCTTCCATTCATCTGTTGGCAAAATGGGCGTATGGGGTGAAGGCAATGCCAAATACAAAAAGAATGGTGACTTTCCTTTTGCCTTTTCTTTGATATAACCGAAGGATTTTCTAAAAAAGTTCGGCGTAACATCATCAAAATCAAAATCCCGGGCGGTAGGCCCCTTGCGCCACCAACCATATTTAGTCTTACTTTCGGTAACGCTATCCGGGACCATGGTGGGCATACCGTTTTCCACGTACACATATGGCGCCATATCCAATGAGCCACAATGCCCATAAGAGTATTTAAAACCAAGGGTTTTTGGCGAATTCTTAACCTCCTTGGAAAAATCTATATTATCAAAATCCTCTGGATTCCAACCTTCACCAGATTCCAAACCGGGATTCTTAAGGGCCCAGTCCCACCCTAAATGCCATTTGCCAATGAATGCGGTTTCGTAGCCCTCTTTTTTGAGCAAGGAGGCTACGGTAGTTCTTTTTTTAGGAATCAATGCCTTGGAATTCCCTGTAAGCACCGAACTTTTTAAGGGACTTCTCCAATTATACCTTCCGGTAATAATTCCATATCGCGTGGGGGTACAGACAGCAGAGGAGGTATGTGCATCCGTAAAAATCATTCCTGCGGATCCCATAGCATCCAGATTGGGCGTTTTTATTTTACCTTCTGGATTATAGATGGCAATATCACCATATCCCAGATCATCGGCCAAAACATAAATAATATTAGGCCGCTTTTCCTCTATACTGGTTGTTTTAACATTAAGACCATAGATAGTTCCACCGATCAATACTGCTACAATAAAATACTTATACCAACCCTTCATAATTCTTTTTCCTTACTTTTTAGTGGTCAATGATAGCTGCTTTTCTTTTTGATTCCTAAATATAGTTAGATTCAATTTCCCTTTCCAATTATTATTCTGGTAAGTTTTCATTAAATCTGCCACCGTATTTATTTCATCGCCTTCGGCGGATATAATAACATCTCCTATCTCTAGTGGGGATTCACCAATAACAGTCTGCGGTTCTATGGCCAACACAAGGACCCCTGCTGTCTTGTTTAGGCCTGAAGCCGACCTCTCGGCCATTGTAGTAATACTTTTGATCTGTGACCCCAACCATTGGACCACTGCATCCTTTTCACCGCTATCGCCAAAAAACATAGTAGGAATCGTAGGGGTTTTGGCCAAGGACTTAAGCTCAATATTGGTAACCCCAAAGCTATCCATATCTATATTTTTAAATCCTATTTTAAATGCAGGTGATTCCTCTTTAACTGTATAGTTCCCCAATTTTGCATCAACAAATAATGCATCGCCGAAAATGCTGTTATTATCCACCCCTTTTTTTTGGGTTTGCTTCAAGGTTGCCTCATCTGGAAAGAGGTTATAATCCACTTCCTTGCCCCAAGCCTGTAATCGTATATCCTTGTGCTCAGTGAAAACAATATTGTGCTTAAAAACATCTCCACTGTTCTTGAACCATACATGTGGATGGAAGCCGTTATTTATCATAATGTTGTTTTCCACGGTACGATAAAATCCTTCGCGCAATTTAATACCCCCATTTAAACATAGATTGTTGTAAATGTGGTAATTGGAAGATCCGTCGTCCAGATCTATATCCCAGCCATGATCACAACGAAACCTATTATTTCTGATTACCGTAGTATGAATGGCATCCCACTTGGGCATTTCCGGGTTGGCGGCCACTATTTCATTCAAAGTTTCACGTTTGGGGTGCCAAAATCGGTCCCTTCCCCAAGAATTAAAAGCCCCATGATCTCCAGATTCCAGAACGGTGTTAAAAACATCATTGTATTCAATTATATGTCCGCCCCAAGTGCCATCTCCAATATTAATCCCGGCCCTTGGAACGTCGTATATACTGTTGTGACTTACTGTAATATCCATGGCCATGGCAATCTGTACCCCAGCCGTTTGCTTTTCTACCCTTCCTATGCGATAAATTAGATTGTTCTCTGCTATGGAATTGCTTGGATATTTGTTTGATTTTGGTCCAGTAACCGTATCCATTTCCGCCAATGGAACAAATTCTTCATATTGAAACGAAGGCGACCTCACAGCTTCTGGACTACCCACAAAACTGATACCTGACGCCCCTACATCATGTATATGATTTTCCGCAATGCGCAGCTCCCTATTGTAGTTACTTGCCAAAATAGCATTACCTCCCAAATTGGTCAGTTCGCAATTTCTAATTTTCACGTTTTGTGTCCCTTCAAGAAAAAGGGCAGCCCCTCTGTAAATGGTCCAATCGCTTCTTAGCAATGGCTCATATTCTTCCATAAAAGTACGCTGGGCATGTTCAAATCTTATATCACTTACTTCTATATCCTTAACCGGATTCTCTTCGGACCCTATTATTTCTAACAAATGTTTTTGTTGAACCCCTTCTACCACGGCATTGTTCATGTCCGCTCCCTCGGTCGGCCAATAATACAATTTATGGTCACCGTCCAGGAACCACTCTCCAGGAGCATCCAATTCTTCAAAAACATTTTCTACCATTCGGTACTTAACATGCATTGGTGAGGGACGATTATTTTGATAGCCGCCAGACAGTATAAGTTCGCCATTTTCATCTACCCCTGTGGAAGCATAATGAAATCCGCCCCACTCTCCTCTATGCATAGCATGCACTATAACTCCTGCCGAATTGCCCCAAGTCTTTATCCTCTCCGGAGATATGGCATCTTCGGCATGACCCTGCCAGTGTCCGCCATTCTCATCGTAATTGGGATAACGTGCCAATATTTGTTTATCTCCGTTAACGAAGAGCTGATCAAAGCCATCCTCCTTTTCCAATTGTGCCATCCAAATATGGTCATTGAACTTTTCCCATTTAGGGTTGAGCAATTTGGATCCCTTAATAACGGACTTCCCTACCCCTTCCCCGATCAACTTCAAAGGACCGAGTTCCGGTGATATCCTTATGGGAGCTTTTAATCTATGCTCCCCTTCCATAATATGAAGGGTCAGGGTATTTTTATTTCCCTCTTTTCTAAGTTGGGTTACTGCGTTAATGCCTTCATTGATAGTACCAAAAAACAGCTCCCCATTTTTATGCGCCTCTTTATTGGCAGTAATATAAATATCGGATGCCGTTGGCGAGCAACCGATTAAGGAAAGGGCTAATACAAAATAATACAGGGATCTTTGTTTCATTAAAAAAATTATATCCAAATTATTAATCCAATAAAAAATCCAATTCCGCAATGGCCGCCGCTTTGCCATTTCCGGCAATCACTTTAGACTCAATCCCTATATATCGGGCATTGATCTTGGACTGGAACATATGGGTTCTGGTGGTTGGGTCGTTTATTAAGTTTCCAAACTGAAAATCCTCAACATTTTTCCAAGTTTTTCCATCTGCACTTATCCTAACAGTACCCTTTTCTATCATCCCTTCGGACGAATAAGTTTGAGGCGTGTAGGTAAACCCACTAATGGCATATTCCTTACCGAGGTCTATATTGATATAGTGCGTTCCTGATTTTTCAACTGAACTCCAGTAAGTTGCGGGGTCGCCGTCTAAGGCGTTTACAGCAGCATGTTCCCCTTTAACACTATCTTCCCCTGCAGGCTTCCAATCTTTTTTTACGATTCCGAATTTCTGGGATGCAACACTACCCAATTTTCCATTTACCTCTGCTACTGCCTTCACCTCTCCGGAAGGGATATTAAAGGGCTGATCATAAATTTCTGAAGTTGCATTAGGTTCGCTACCGTCCGTAGAAAAACGAATGCTGTAGCCAGAATTTATGTTTCCGGCAACATCTTCCCCGTGGGGTTTCCAACCAAAACTATCTTTTTTTGGGAATATGGTTACCCGCCCCTCTATCGATCTCTCTATACTAAGCTGTGGAGGTCTTGCCTTGTAATAATGGGCCGATATGGCTGCGATAGCAGGATAAAACCGGGATTCCAAGATTCTAATGCGCATTTTTTGGGTTGT
Source organism: Arenibacter palladensis (assembly GCF_900129275.1). Classification (GTDB taxonomy): domain Bacteria; phylum Bacteroidota; class Bacteroidia; order Flavobacteriales; family Flavobacteriaceae; genus Arenibacter; species Arenibacter palladensis. The sequence goes on from NZ_FQUX01000001.1 coordinate 254,147, forward strand.
AACCTCTGGGAAACGCAAAATTCGTTTATACCCAATATTGGTGGCCGTGGCAATTTCTTTCCAGGCATTGTCTACCCAAACGTCCAAGGCGTGCTTTTCTACACGTTCACTGTGCGTGTTTATCGCTTCCTGGACAACCAATCTGTTTATAGTGACCGGAGTATTGGTTTCAATAACCACCTCTTGGGCTCCCTGGCCCAACAATTTAAAAGTGGACAGATCTTCATCCAAGACCTCCTTAGGCCCATTGGCACCGGATAGTAGATTAACTCCGTAAGTTTCATTGATCCGCTGGCCAACTTCTTCCAGAACAGAAACATCTGTAGGGGAAAACATTCCCTCCCTATTGGGCGGAATATTCAATAAGAAAGTAGAATTTCCTCCAACCGACCGTTCATAAATATCGAATACGTCGTCCGCACTGCGTACTTTCTGGTCTTCATCATCCCTATAAAACCATCCCTCACGGATAGAAGTATTGGTTTCCGCCTGTTGGTAATGGAGAAATTTACCCTTATAAAGGTCTTCCCTTTTTCCCAAAGACTCCTCTGTTAAATCTGGAAAGCTATTCATTTGACCGGGGTCTTCCTGATAGGGAATTATATTCCATTCCGTGTCCCTGGTTTTACCAGCCTCATTGCCGCACCAGCGGATGTCTTCTTTCCCGAAGATTACCGCCTTTGGCGCCAACGCCTTTATCAATTCCTTCCACGCCAAATAGTTATAGGTCTGGCCACCTTTTCTTTTAGGGTGGGCACCATCGAACCATACTTCATGGATGGGTCCGTATTCGGTAAGCAATTCAAAGAGCTGGTTTAAAAAATATTCGTTGTAGTCGTCCACTTTAAAAGTGAATGTAGTCTTGTTTTCAAATGGTCTACCTTCTACCTGTCTCGGAATTGTTCTTTCCGTGTATTCACTTAAATTTCCATAAAGACCATCCTTGTTTTCTATTTGGAACAGATCTGCCGGGGATAGGTACACCCCTAATTTTAGCCCATATTTTTTGCAGGATTCGGACAACTCCTTTAGGACATCCCCTTTTCCTTCCTTAAATGGCGAAGACATTACCCCATGTTCCGTATAGCGGCTTTGCCATAATACAAAACCATCGTGGTGCTTGGCGGTAAATATTACCATTTTCATACCCGCATCCTTCATAGCCTTACACCATTGATCCGTATCCAAATTCTGGAGGTCAAAAATTTTGGGATCTTCCATACCATTTCCCCACTCCATTCTGGTAAAGGTATTGGGGCCAAAATGAATGAAAGCTATAAACTCGTTATGCAGCGCTTCATACTGATTGGTAGTTGGCACCACATGGGCCGCCTTAAGTAAAATGGAATCCTTACTGTCTGTATCTTTTACCTCAATGGTGTTGGACACCGGCATAACTAAAGCATTTGGTTCCGATTTATGGGAACAAGCCGCAAAAAGAGATATTATGGCTACGTATTGAACTATTTTATGCATTAAGAATGTTGTTTGAATATATTTCCGAATATTCCCGGAATAGGCGTTACTGGTTTCATAAAATGGAACTAAACATCAAATTGACATTTAGTTCCATTTTTTAATAGGTCCAAAAACAGGTTTTCAGATTAACCTATCCGTTTAATTTTATATACCCTCCATCAATAGGAAAATCGGTTCCAGTTATAAAGGAAGCTTCGTCCGAACAAAGATAAACTGCCAGATTAGCCACTTCCTCCGGTTTTCCCATTCTTCCAATAGGCTGGGACTTGGATAATTTTTCGAACATTTCCTCTTCCTTCCCAGGATAGTTCTTCTTAATAAATCCGTCCACGAATGGCGTATGGATTCGTGCCGGAGAAATACTGTTGCAGCGGATACCTTTATCCAAATAATCCTTGGCCACAGAATAAGTCATGGTAAGTACCGCACCCTTTGACATGGAGTAGGCAAATCTGTCCGAAATACCAACGGAGGAGGCAATGGAAGCCATATTTAATATGACCCCTCCTTTCTCTTTCATCTTGGTGATCACGGCATGCATACAATTATAAACGCCTTTAATGTTTACATTATATATGCGATCCATATCATCTACTGCGGTTCCCTCCAAATTTCCAATATGGGCTATCCCCGCATTGTTCACCAAAATATTAATATAACTCTGGGTACTAATAGCGGAAATAATTTCGGCTACCTGGGCATTATTGGAAACATCACAAGCGTGAAACTTGGCCTTACCGCCCTTAGCTTCTATTTCCCCAACTACACGTTCTCCATTTTCTGCATTAAATTCCAAGATGTGCACATGGGCTCCTTGGCCGGCAAAAGCTTTGGATATAGCTTCACCAATACCACTGGCACCTCCGGTAACAACCGCTGTTTTGTTTTCTAGACTAAAAAGTGACATATTATTCTTTAGATTATTATCTTATTAACTTTTATAATTTCCCTTATTATTTGGCCAGTACTTCATCCTTCCAAATAATGCCATCCGGAAAACTATAGTCCTCCAAAGATTGCTCTTTCATAGTGATGCTATAGCCGGACATTGATGGTGGCATATAGGCCCCATTTTTTATAACCACAGGGTCATAAAAATGTTCGTGCAAATGATCCACGTATTCTATTATCCTATTCTCCAAAGAACCGCTTATAGCAATATAATCTATCATAGACAGGTGTTGCACATATTCACAGAGACCAACTCCCCCCGCATGCGGACAAACAGGAATATTGAATTTTGCGGCCATTAAAAGAATGGCCAATATTTCATTTACCCCTCCTACCCTGCAGCTATCTATCTGACAGATACCAATGGCATCGGCCTGCATCAATTGTTTAAATACAACCCTGTTCTGACAGTGTTCTCCTGTGGCCACTTTAATAGGATGAACGGCCTTTGCTATTTTGGCGTGTCCCAAAATATCGTCCGGACTGGTTGGCTCCTCAATCCACCATGGATCAAACTTTTTAAGTTCGGCCATATTGGCAATGGCCTCATCCACATCCCATTTCTGGTTGGCGTCCATCATCAATTTTAAATCGGTACCGATCTCTTCACGGATTATTGCAGCACGCCGCATATCATCCTTTAAATCGGACCCTACCTTTATTTTCATATGCTTAAAACCAGAGGCCTTGGCTTCCTTGCAAAGTCTCCTCATTTTATCATCCGAATAACCAAGCCATCCGGCAGAGGTCGTATATGCAGGATATCCATCCTTTAAAAGTTTATCTATACGCTCCTGCTTGGAAGCAGCCTTACCCTTCAAAAGTTCCAATGCTTCTGCAGGTGTAATGGCGTCCGTAATGTAAGTAAAATCTATACAAGAAACCAATTCTTCCGGTGTCATGTCTGCCAGTAGTTTCCACAATGGCTTCTTTTCCACCTTGGCATAAAGATCCCAAACCGCGTTTACCACAGCACCAGTAGCCAAATGTATCACACCTTTTTCCGGCCCCAACCAACGCAATTGACTGTCACCGGTGATCATCTTCCAAAATGCTCCCATATTAGCAGTAAAACTCTCCAAAGATTTTCCTTTTACCAAAGGCGCCAATGAATGGATGGCTGCTGCACATAATTCATTTCCCCTACCAATGGTAAAGGTCAATCCATGCCCCTCCAGCCCATCGGGATGGTTGGTTTTTAGTATAACATAGGCCGCGGAATAGTCCGGATCCGGATTCATGGCATCTGATCCATCCAATGACTTACTAGTAGGAAATCGGACGTCTTTTACCAGAACATCCGTAATTATAATTTTGCTGTTCATTATGTATAATATTAATGAAACAAAACTAACCCCAAACCTTATCTCCAACAACTACATGAAGTACCATTTTTGATACTTTTTTTGCCGAAAATAAGATGATTGTCAATTTTGAGTATGAAGTTTAATGTAATCGGAAGGGGACATTCCTGTTATGGATTTAAAGTGCCGATTAAAATTTGAAATGTTGTTAAACCCGGATTCATAGCATACCGGGGTAATGTTGTTCTTATTCTCTATCAACAATTTACAGGCATACCCAATTCGTATTTCATTCAAATAACGGGTAAAGGTCTTTCTGTGGATACGTTTAAAAAACCTACTAAAAGCAGAAGGATTCATTTTGGCTATCTCAGCTACATCCTTGGACCCGATCGGTTGATTGAAATTTTTAAAGACAAACTCATAAATTTCATCCAAGCCTTTGTTATCGGTCTTATTAAAAGAATTTAAAAACCCTGGACTTGACAATAATTGATACTCCTCATGATTTGCCAGTTTGTACAAAATTTCAATAAGCTTTATAGTCTTTTCAAAGGGTTCGTGGCTATGCAGCTTCTTAACTTTTTCAATAAGTTTAGCATCTATATTAGAAAATTTTATTCCCTGGCTAGCCCTTTTTATCAATTGCTGTATAGGTTTCATTTCTATGGCATTTAGAAATTCCAGCCCTAAAAAATCTTCTTTAAAATGTATGGCAATTGCTTCTGAAATCAAACCAGAATCGGCCTCAAAATAAATCTCATCATTGAGCCACATATGAGGCAGGTTTTTACCTATTAAAACAAGATCGCCTTCGGAAAATTTCTCAATACCATCCCCAATAAATCGCGTCCCAGTACTTTTAGCAATGTACACCAGTTCCAATTCCGGATGATAATGCCAAATTTTTAAAAAATGGGAATAACTATTATGCGTAACTGTAAAAGAACTGTTCTGTAAACTGGCCCTATTAAGAAGGTGTAATTTCATAAAAATTATATAACAAAAGACTTAATTGAGATTTTAAATATACATCTTTTTTTATACGGAATAAGAATTGGCAAAAAAAGTATTGCTAAATGTGCAATTTTTAGTTGAAACGAAAGAAATTACATCTTATTTTCGGACGTTAGCTTTAATTGGTTATTTTTTTCAGGGAAATAACCTACATTACATTATTCTAAAAAAACTCAAATCATTTAATTGCTCGAGAAATGTCAGGACAACCCTTAGACCAATTGATTGCTTCCTTGAAAAAAGGAAACAAGGCGGCATTCAAGACCATATTTGAACTGTATGAAAAAAGGTTGTACTATTTCATACATTCCATAACCAAATCGGATTATGCCTCTGAAGAGATACTTCAAGAAGTATTTATTAAGATTTGGACAAAAAAAGAAACCTTGGATGTAAGACATTCTTTTGATGCCTTTCTTTTTACTATTGCAAAAAATTCAACATATAATTATTTAAGGAGTATTGCCAGCCAAGAATCCTTAAAAAAAGAATACTATAAGAATATTAACTCATTAAACGAGGAAACGGAAAATAGTATTCTTCTTGCCGAATATGAGGATTTGGTAAACGATATCCTTGAAAATATTCCCACTCAAAAACGCAGCATTTTCATTTTGTCCAAACAACAGGGAAAAAGCAATGAGGAAATAGCCGATCTTTTGGGAATAACACAAAAAACAGTGAAAAACCATCTCTGGAAAACCCTTCAAATTATCAGGACAGAATTAAAACCACATATGGCGGACACCATATATTTTTTTCTAATAAGCCTGGTAATTACGGTATAATTTATCTATTTCGTAAAAAATGTACTTCTAATTTGGGACTTTTGCATTTTTGATGTGTATTACTTATACAGCCCATAATACGGCCAATAAAATACAGTAAATGCAAAACGAGAACAAATTGGATAAGCTCTTCCAAAAATTGGTGGACAATACCATTTCCGAAAAGGAATTGGATTGTCTAATGGAGCTTATTAATAGTTCTGATCCCGATGAAGTTAAACATGGGTTATTGGCCAAGCATTGGGAAGATGTAAAAAAAGGAAACTTGCCCATTAAGAAAAGAATAAAGGGTGATTCTGAAGTTTTATTGCAGAAAATACTCTACAAAATAGAGAACATTGAAAAGAAAAAAAAAGTTAAAACATTTTTCCCACATTCCAATGTTCGGTTTTGGTCCGGTATTGCAGCGACCTTCCTGTTGCTTGCAGGCGTTTACTTTTACAACCAAAATACCGTAGTAAACATTACCGAGCCCATTATCATTGAAAACGACCCAAATTCCGGCGTTATTACCTTGCAATTGGAAAATGGTGACATTGAAACCATTTCCGAGAGTGGAGAGCGAAAAATAACTACTTCAAGTGGAAATTTGGTTGCCTCACAACAGGGAAATACTTTGCAGTATACCGGTGCCGAAGCGCAAGACAAATTGGTTTACAACACCCTTAATATCCCGCATGGCCGACAGTTTGACCTTGTGCTGTCCGATGGTACCAAGGTAAAATTAAATTCAGGAAGCTCCATTAAATATCCCGTCCGTTTCCTAAAGGGACAGGATAGAAAAGTTTTTTTAAAAGGGGAAGCATTCTTTGACGTTACCAGAGATAAGGCACACCCTTTTATTGTAAATGCGGAAGAAATGAACATTAAGGTATTGGGTACCCAATTTAACCTATCGTTCTATCCGGAAGATGAGGACATCAGCACCGTCTTGGTAGAAGGGGCCGTAGTCCTTTACAAGGAAGGGGCGGACATGAATACAAATACTTCATCCCAACTGGTGCCTGGACAAAGGGCCGCATGGAACAAGGTGAACAATACGATGACCATAAAAGAAGTGGACACCAACATTTATACGGCATGGAAAGACGGGTATCTATTGTTTAAAGCCTCTCCTTTCCACAGCATTAGATCAAAATTGGAACGTCATTTCAACATCACTATAGAAGATAGAAGCGGCAGACTGGACAATCAGGTATATACCGCAACCTTTAGAAATGAGACTATAGAAGAAATCTTGGAAGCCTTTAAGGAAGACACTCACTTTGAGTATGTACACGAGGGTTCCAAAATTATAATACTCGATACTAATATTAACCCAAATAAAGATGCCAATGAAAACTAACTGAAAACATGAGCACTAGACGTATCACTTTTACAAAAAAACCGGAAAATGTTGGCGCATTCCCCGGCATAAGAAAGTGATGTAAACAAACTAAATGTTTAATCACCAAACCTTTACAAAAGTATGAAAAAATTAAATTTAGTAGGGCCTTTCCATTCGGATTGGCTAAGCAAACATCATTTAAAGATGAAACTAACGACCTTATTGCTAATAGTTTCTCTATTTAAAATTCAGGCCAACACCTATGGACAGAATACAAAAATCTCATTAAACCTAAGTAACGTAAGCGTTCAACAGGTTTTTGAGGAAATAGAATCCCTGTCGGATTTTAGGTTTCTGTACAACCATAAAAAGGTGAATTTAAAGAGAACTGTTTCCGTAAATGTGAATAAAGAACCTATTTCAAATATCTTGGATAGGATATTTGAAGCAACGGATGTCTATTTTACCGTAAAGAACAAGCAGATCATACTAAAAACGGGTAAGCCAGACAAATCCGTTGTCCCAGTAGACGTTGCCATAGACCAACACAGCGTAAGCGGAACTATTTCCGATGCGGACGGCAATCCATTACCTGGGGCTAACATTGTGGAAAAAGGAACCACTAATGGGGTTACTGCAGACTTTGACGGTAACTTTACCCTAGATGTAGCCAATGAAAACGCTACATTGGTTATAAGCTATATTGGATTTGCGTCCAAAGAAGTAGCTCTTAATGGACAAACCTCTGTTTCCGTTAGTTTGGAAGAAAGTGCTGCAGGACTGGATGAGGTAGTATTGATCGGGTATGGTACACAGAAGAAAAGTGACCTTACCGGTGCTGTGGGCTCCATTAAGTCCGAAGAATTGGCGGAAAGACCGGCAGCTTCCTTGAACCAGGCCATGGCCGGTAAGGTAGCAGGTGTAAACATCACTTCCGGTTCTGGACGACCAGGAGGAAGAACCGTAGTGAGAATTCGTGGTAATACCTCGGTAAGTATTGCCAATACACCACTCTATGTAATAGACGGTGTAATCTTGAATGCGGCCAATTTACCTAACGGTAGTACCCCGATAGATTACCTGAACCCAAATGACATCCAATCTATTGAAGTTTTAAAAGATGCTTCCGCAACGGCCATTTATGGTGCCAGAGGCGCCAACGGTGTAATTCTTGTGTCTACCAAAAAAGGAACTACCACAGGAGAAACCCGTCTTAATTATGATGTGGATTTCAGCATAGGAACCTTGCCTAAAAAACTTGATCTTTTAAATTCTGAAGAGTTTCTTCGTGTTGAGGAAATCGCATATGCCAATGCTGAAAAATTTGACCCGGAAGGCTGGGCAGGAGGTAGATATACCGACCCAAGATTGAAGAGAACCGACCCAAGACTTTTTGATGCCAACGGCAACCCACTTTATGATACCGATTGGCAGGATGAAGCTATTAGGGACGCTATTACCCAAAATCACCAACTTTCTTTTACAGGTGGTAACCAAAAATCCAATTTTGGCCTATTTATGGGCTTCAGGGATGAAGAGGGATTGATAGTGGAATCATGGTTAAAGCGTTATTCAGGTAGATTTACTTTGGATACCGAAGTTAACAACTGGTTAAAAGTTGGAGGTAGCCTTAGCTACAACGACCAAAATGAAAAGCAAATTGACCAACTTGGAGGTGGTGGTATCACTACAATGCGCCAAGTATATGAGGCCCTACCCATAATACCCGTGCGTTATGAGGATGGTACTTGGGGATCCAACATTCACTATCCAGGAATGGAAGGTGGCGGTAGCCCTGTGGCAGTTGCGAACGATCGTAGATATTTCCTTAAGACCCAGACCGTTTTGGGTAGCTTCTACGGAAATATTGAATTCAATAAAAACCTGATATTACGTACCACCGTAGGAACCAATATCATTAACCAAAGAAACGATTATTACGGAGGCAAGGACCTAAGATATATTGCCATGCCCGATGGTGCCGCAAGTGTCTCAAACTCACGTTATAATTCTTGGCAGTTTGAAAACTATTTGACCTATACCAAAGATTTTGACAGCAATAATTCCTTAACTGCCATGGCAGGACTTTCCTGGCAACATGTTGATCAGTTTAGTGCAACAGCATCGACCCGAGGGTTTGCCGATGACTTTTATGGCTTTAACAACCTTGGTGCAGGTTCCAACCCACAGACGCCAAGTTCTAGCAAAACTGCTTACGGGCTAAACTCTTATTTTGGACGTGTCAACTATAACTACATGAACAAATATTTGTTGACACTTACGGGTAGGGCTGACGGTTCGTCAAAATTTGGACCTGAAAACCAGTTTGCCTTTTTCCCATCAGCTGCATTGGCCTGGAGGGCTTCCGAAGAAGATTTCCTTTCGGATAACGAGACCATTTCCAATCTAAAAATTAGAGCTAGTTATGGTGCAACAGGTAACTCTGAATTACCAGCTTACCAAGCATTGGCTGGCTTGTCCAATGGTTCTGTAATTTTTAATGGTGCCCGCTCCGCCTATACTGTCCCAGGTCGTATGGCCAATCCAGATTTGAAATGGGAAAAAACGGAACAGGTAGATGCCGGTGTTGAATTGGGTCTATTTAATAATCGTATTGGGTTGGAGCTTGATGTTTACCGAAAGTTGACTTCCGATATGCTTCTTAATGCTCCGGTTCCCTCTTCAAGTGGTTTTACCAATGTATTTAGAAACGTTGGAAGTTTGGAAAACAAGGGTATCGAAATTAATTTGAACACAGTCAATTTTGATAATGAACTTTTTGGATGGAGCAGTAACTTCAATATTTCTATCAATAAAAACGAAGTAAAAGCTCTTTCAGGCGGTTCCGATATTTTCTTAGGGTCTACCTTGATCCGTGTTGGAGAACCTGTAGGTACTTTCTTTGGATATATTGATGAGGGAACATGGAACACCGATGAAGCTGCTCAGGCAGCTATCTATGATAGATTGCCAGGTGATATCAAATACCGTGATCTTAACAATGATGGGGCCATCAATAGTGATGACCGTGCCATCATCGGGAAAGGTATTGCCGATGGTTTCGGAACTTTTTCAAACACCTTCAGATATGGCAATCTTGAGCTACTGGTAGACCTGCAGTTTCAATATGGTAACAGTGTAATGTACCGTGACGAACACTCCGCTGAAGACCGTCAGACCATAGCCAATAGCTTCGCGACCGTTTTAAATGCGTGGACTCCGGATAATCAAGATACCGATATTGCCCAAATAAGACCAATTGCTGCTGGATATGATACCAATAACGATTCTGGTAAATTAAAGGATGCTTCCTTTTTAAGAGGTAGAAACTTAATGCTTTCCTATGTCTTCAAACCTGAATTGGTAGAGCGTTTACACTTGAACCGTCTTAGGGTATACACCTCGGTACAGAACTTTTTTGTAGCAACAAAATATCCAGGGTATGACCCTGAAAGTTCGAATGGTGGTGGAGCTTTCGATCAAGGATTCTCCCTTTACGATTATCCGAGACCTCGAACCTTTATGCTAGGATTAAATGTTGGACTATAACCATATAAAAGATAAAAAAATGAAAATCTATAGAAACTTTATAAGAGCTATAGCCGTCGTAACTGCAATATCAAGTATAACGGCTTGTAGTAACTTTTTGGATGAAGAAGATGAGTCTAACTTCACAACGGACACTTACTTTACCACGGCTGCGCATGCCGAGAGTGCCGTTAACGGGGCATATGAACCATTGATTTCAATTACTAATAGTGGTTTTGGCGGAGGCACATGGATGATGCTCGAGTTTGCCACGGGCTTGGCCAACACCTCCCTAGGACAGGCCACCAATATTTACTTGGTAAAGGATTTAATTAATAATTCTGACAATGGATATGGAAGCAGTTTCTGGACCGGATATTATTCAGGTATTTCTAGGGCCAACTTGGCAATTGAAAAAATCCCTGAAATAAATATGGACGAAGCGCTCAAACAAAAGTATTTGGCCGAAGCTAAATTCTTTAGGGCTTACTATTATTTTGGTTTGGTACGTATGTTCGGAAACATTCCTATCATCACCAATTCGGTAGATTTGGGATCGGATCAATTGTATCCTGAACAATCTTCACCAGAAGCGGTCTATGACCTAATTGTAAGCGATCTTACAGAGGCTGAAAGCGCTGGCTTGGCTTGGAGAGTTCCATCGGGAAGAGTTTCTTTGGGCGCTGTTAAGACCTTATTGGCAGATGTATATTTGACCATGGCAGGTTATCCGCTTCAAAAAACAGAGAATTACGCGCTTGCCGCTGCCAAGGCTAAAGAGGTAATAGATTCTGACCAGTTCTCACTTTTTGATACCTATGACGAGCTGCATGACCCTGCCACTAAGAACACAGGGGAATACATCTTTATGACCCAATTCGCAGCAGGTATCCAATCAGGTAACTGGCAGCCAGGAATTCTACCATATAACTTGGGAATTTCTGCCTATTCAGCCCAAACTGGAGGTATCTTTTCAACAAACGCCTTTGTGGACTCCTACGAGGCAGGCGACAAAAGAGCAGAAGAAAAACAGTTCTATTTTACAAGCTATTCATTGGAAGCCGATCGTAGCAGCAGTGTCAACCTTGGAGCTCCATATATCTTTAAGCATTTTGATATTGAAGCAAATGAAGGGAGCGCCCAATCAGACCTGAACTGGTGCCTATACCGCTATGCCGATGTATTACTGATGTATGCGGAAGCAGCCAACGAAGCTGAAAGCGGACCTTCAACCGAGGCATATGATGCCGTAAATCTGGTTAGAGATCGTGCCGAACTTGTGGGCTTGACAGGTCTTTCCCAGGATGCCTTTAGAGATGCTGTACGTATAGAGCGTATTCATGAGTTGAGTTTTGAAAACAAAACTTGGTACGACATGGTTAGATGGAGAAAAGCATATAACACAGAAACCAATATCTTGGAAGATTTTGTGGGCCATAACTTCTCTTACTTGCCCAACAAAGCACTAACGGCAAGGGAGCTTTTGTTTCCTATACCAACATCTGAAATGCAGAACAATCCTAATCTAGTACAAAATACTGGTTACTAATTAAGACCGGCTAAAAGGATACATAAGTTATGTATTCCAAAAAGGCCAAAAGCATTTTAGTAGTTAACATACATTTCTTGAAAGCATAAAAGCTTTCAGAAATAAAGCAAGTAAACAAGACACGGGCTGGAAATTTCCACCCGTGTCTTTGTTTTTAATACTATAGGTTCTTTATTGATCCGATCTCAGAATATGCAATTTAAATACCACTATATCCGTAAGTAAGCTAAGAGTACATACGTCTTTATTTTTTTCAATTATTTACTTAAAATATATACCCCAAACTAGCCAATAAAGATAAAAATGCAAAAAAAGTATTGGTGTTTGTTAGGAAATTGGTAGCTTAGAAGGGACTAACCTATTATCTTGCATAAGATTTCATTTAGGAATTTTTTTGATAAAATATTAGAGTTTTAAAAAGTCAGGTTCGTTTCATGTTCCTCTAAATTAACCTGATTAAAAATTGAGTTGAGTTAGTTTTGAAAAATCCGGATACCACTAAGGTTCCGGATTTTTTTTTTTGAAGTAGGATGAAGATTAAATCAAGGCTTCATTATTCCCTTTGCAATCTTCTATAAGATTTGGGTGTAGTACCCGTAAACTTCTTAAAAGTAGTGGCAAAATATTGAGAGGTGCCAAAACCCAATCCAAATGCCACCTCAGTTATGCTTTTGGAAGTAAGCAGATCTAATTTTGCTTGTTCAATCTTTAGGCGGTTCACATATTCCCTCGGCGGCATCCCCGTTTTGGATTTAAACCAAAACTTAAAATACCCTACGGACATCCCTGCCAAATTTGCCATTTCATCCACATAAATCATCCTGAATAAATTTTTATGGATAAACTTGTCCAGTTCATTCAACTTTACCGATGGCGCATTTTGTTGCGGCTTATTGGAGAGTATAACCGTTTCCAACAACAATTGTGCTATCAACTGATCCACCATTATTTCGGACAACAAGGAATCGAAATTCTCCAGCTGCACCATCAATTTCTCCAAAATAAATTTTAGTTGAAAGGAGCCCTTGAAAACATGTTCCGATTTATCCAGAAGCGCAGCAAGCAGAAATTCGGATTGCTCTTTGGGCATATTGCATAATTTGCCTTTGGAACTATCTACAAGCAATTGAACCCAAAACAATTCTCCCTTATCCTCAGGAAATTCCCCTGTGCTATGCACTGTATTAGGTGGCACTACAAAAATATCATTACCGTTAAGTTCATACAATTGCTCCCCAATCTTATAGTGTTGTTGCCCTTTCATGCAATAACATATTTCCAAGGCTCCTTTATGTAGATGACGCTCAAGACCCGGCTTTACCTGTTTGTAACGATAATGGCCTATTGCCAACCCTCTTTTAACCCCAAAATCCTGTAAATTAAACACCCGTCTTTCCTGTGTTCCAAAATCCATGATAAAATGTATAAAAAAGTAATATAGTACAAAATTGATAGATATTTATGTATTTTAACTACATCTTTGAAGCCTATAAATTAGTGCCATGGAAACAAAAAGATCAAAGTTTAATAAGCAAGGATTTATCAAAATAGACCAATTAATTACACTAGACGAGGTGGACACCCTAAGGACCATATACGATAAATTATTACAGGATAAAGCCAAAACCGCCCACCTAAGAAGTGACCTTGCCGGCGCGGATAATAGTGCCGACAGAAAGGTGGAGCGTATAACCCAAATCATGAGACCTAGCACCATAGCACAGGAACTTATTGAAAACACCGCTTATAAAAAAGCGGAACAATGGGCCAAAGACCTACTAGGTCAGGATATGGAATTGGATTTTGACATGATGATCAACAAGGCTCCCAATACCAACACCCCAACACCTTGGCACCAAGATGCCGCCTATTGGATTGCCATGCCCGACAAAAGATCGGCTAGTTGTTGGATTGCGTTGGACAAGGTCTTTGAAGAAAATGGATGTATGTGGTTTATCCCCAAAACAGAGGGCACACCCATTCTCCCCCATAAAAACCTGCCTAATGGGGGAGCCCTATATTGTGTAACCGACAGCTCAAAGGCCGTAAGCATTCCCCTAAATCCCGGCGGATGTACTTTTCATGACGGTTTTTCGCTTCACTTTAGCCAGGGCAACGCTACCAAAACACAAAGAAGGGCTTTGATCCTAAACTTTAGGCCGAAAAAAATGATCGAATTTGAAAGGGAACAAGGAGTAGATCATACCGGGGAAAGAAAACAGAGAAATTAAAACAATACCATACATGCAAATTAAATTTATATATCCACGTTGGGGAAGTTCGGATTTACCCTGGTCCGTTTTTCTGAACAAAATAAAAAACGCCGGTTATCAGGGCGTAGAAATAGACCTTCCCTTAGAAAGTATTAAAAAGAACGAAATTTGTTCGATGCTAAAGGATTTGGAACTCGATTTCGTGGGACAGCATTGGGAAACCAAGGAAGCGGATTTCAACAAGCATCAAGAACAGTACAAAAGGCAGTTGTACAATCTGGTGGAAGCCAATCCCCTCTTCGTGAATTCACACACCGGGATGGATTTTTTTACCCATAAACAAAACTCGGCCCTAATTGAAACTGCCCATGAAATAGAATTGGAATCCGGAGTCACCATTACCCATGAAACCCACCGCTCCAGGTTTTCGTTTGCAGCCCACGCATGTTTACCCTATTTGGAGGAATATCCCTTTCTCAAACTCACTTCCGATTTGTCCCATTGGTGTTGCGTTGCCGAATCATTGTTGGAAAATCAGACCTATGCGGTTGAAAAAGCTATTGAACATACCTATCATATTCACGCCAGGGTAGGATCCGCCCAGAGTCCACAAGTCATAGACCCCCGGGATAGCAATTATAAAACTGAGTTGGATCTGTTTACAAATTGGTGGGAATTGATGATCAAAAAGGCGTTGATAAAAAAACGCCCCTACATAACCATCACCCCTGAATACGGCCCACATCCCTACTCACTTTACAAGGCCAATACTAAAATACCCATGGGAGATCAATGGGAAATCAATAGTTTTGTCAAGAACCATCTTGCCGAATCCTTAAAACATATTCCATCAGTAATATGTTCATAGCTTTTCCATGCATTCCATAGCTATTTCAATTTTCTTGACTCTAAAGTCAACCACATAACAAATAAGCCAAAGGCTATTCCCTTTATTCCGTTACTAAGCCTTTCGAAAACGCCATTGGTCGATATATTTATAAAGCCTTAACAAATAGTTAATATTTTTAATAGTGTTAAGTGTTGATTTTTCACCTTAAACGAATAGATATGAATCGGAAGGACCTTAAGTCAGAATAGCCAACCAACTTATACAGGACCGCTATTACTGAGATATAGATTTCTCTCGAAACCTAAGAACCTAAAGAACACCAAAATTCCAGAAATAAATTTCAATGCAATTCCTAAAAATATATTTACCGCTACTCCTCTTATTCACCATCCCCACCCATTCGCAACAAGCCGGAAAAGGAGTCATCAGCCTTTCCGAATTGGATGTTGATAAACAGGAACAAGCCTGGTGGCCTGCCCAAAAAAATAAGGCCATTAACGGATTACCCATACAAATAGGAGGTGAAACCTTCAAGGAAGGAATTGGAACCCTGTCCCAAAGCAGGCTATTCTTTTTCTTGGATGGCAAGAGCCAAAAATTTAGTACTCGGGTAGGCATACAGGATCAACAAGACTTTCCACAGGAGGTTGAATTCAATACCCTAAGTGACGGCAATAAACTATTCTATACCCAAAAAGATGGGGACAAAACATTTGTAGGTATTGCCAACTCTGAAGAAGGCATGGGCAATGGCACTGTTAGATTCCTAATAAAAGGAGACGGAAAATTGTTATGGAAAAGCAAAAAAATTAATGGTGGAAACAAAGCCATTCAAGTAAATTTAGACATAAATGGTATTCAGGTCCTGGAACTTGCCGTAGAGGATATGGGTGATGGCATCTCTGGCGACCATGCCGTCTGGGCAGAGCCGACAATACATTATAATACCCACAAACCCCAATTGGTAGATGCCGATTATTTCAACAAGTTAAAAACCGTTGACACCACTTATAACACCCATATAAAACCGTTACTACAAAGGTTGCCCTTTGGCCAAAAAGAGTATGAACAAGGGGTGAATGCCGATTGGTTGATTACCAAAGTAGAACTGCCATCCATTGTCTACAAACAGCACAATGAAAAGGAAATTGTAATCTCCAACGGCTTGATCAGTAGAACTTTCCGACTAACCCCAAATTGCGCCACGGTAGGTTTTACCAATCTTGTAACAGGCGAATCACTGTTGCGTGGTGTTAGTCCAGAGGCCATGCTTACTATAGACGGACAGGAATACACCGTTGGCGGATTGGACGGACAAATTGAATACGGCTATTTAAAAGAGGAATGGTTAGACCAAATGTGGAGTCCGGCCGGTTCGTTTCAACTTACCGATTTTAAGATCGATGATATTCAGGAGCGCATATACTGGCCCAACAAAAGATGGTCTTCCAAACCAAAAAGTCCAACACAAGGAAAACACATAAGTTTTTCCTATGCCCATCCAGAATTTCCTGACCTGGAAGTGAAGGTTCATTATGAAATCTATGATGGCCTTCCTTTGATCAGCAAATGGTTCACCATTGATAATCACGGTAAAAAGTCCGTTGTATTAAATAATTTCAAGAGTGAAATCCTTGCCATGGTGGAGGCAGAAAGCGCTGTAGAAAAACAAAAAGGATGGGAAACTCCAAACATACATGTGGAAAGCGATTTTGAGTTTCATTCCATGTCCATGAAAAATGCGAACAAAGTTGTGCATTGGGAAAAAGATCCACGTTATACTTCACAGGCCAGTTATTTATTATCCACTCCCTGTTTATTGGAATGTAAATTACCCATTGGACCCAATGAATCAATAGCCGTAGGCACTAACTTTGAATCGTTCAGAATCTGGGAAATGCCCTTTGATAGCCACGATAGGCAACGTAAAGGCCTTTATACCAATGCCATGTATAAATCAATAGCCCCATGGACTACAGAAAATCCCTTATTTTTACATTTAACGACCACTGATGATGTTAAGGTAAAGGCGGCTATTGACCAATGCGCGGAAACAGGTTATGAAATGGTCATTTTAAGTTTTGGCAGTGGGCTGAACATGGAGGACCTTTCCGATGCCAATATTACCAAATTCAAGGCCTTGGCAGATTACGCCCACTCCAGGGGTATAGAATTGGGCGGATATTCATTATTGTCCAGTAGGTGGATCAGTGAGGAAGTAGACGTTATAAATCCTGAAACGGGCAAGAGGGGCGGCGTAATTCACGGAAGTTCTCCCTGTCTCAACAGCCAATGGGGCATTGATTATTTTGAAAAACTGAGGACATTCTTTGAAAAAACGGGCTTCGACCTGTTGGAACATGACGGTTCCTACCCAGGTCAATTATGTGCTTCCACCGAGCATATAGGCCATAAAGGGCTAGAGGATTCCCAATGGAAATCTTGGAAGCGAATAACCGATTTTTATAAATGGTGCAACGAAAAAGGAATTTCGCTCAATATCCCAGATTGGTATTATCTTAGTGGCAGCACTAAGAACGGTATTGGATATAGGGAAGTCAATTGGTCCCTGCCCAGAGAACGTCAATTGGTCCTTGGGAGACAAAATATGTACGATGGTACCTTTGACCGCCTTCCAAGTATGAGTTGGACCTTTGTGCCCCTTACGGAATATCATGGCGGGGGAGCAGAGGCTACTATAGAGCCCTTGGACACCCATTTGGAAGCCTATAAGGCACATATGGTGCAAAACTATGGGATGGGGGTCCAGGCATGTTATAGAGGCCCTCGCTTATATGATACCGAGAAAACAAAATCGACCGTTATAGAAGTGGTAGATTGGTACAAAAAATACCGCAGCATCCTTAATGCCCCTATTATCCATTTAAAAAGGGCCAATGGAAGGGAAATTGATGGCATTATGCATGTGGACCCTGAATTGAACGAAAAAGGGATGGCTATGTTCTTTAACCCCACGAACAAGACCTTGTCCCAAACCATAAAACTCCCCCTATATTACACCGGACACTCGAGTGAGGTGAGCATCAAAGAGAAAGAAGGCAAAACAACAACCTATGAATTGGCAAGGGATTATTCCGTGGAACTAAATGTGGAAATTCCCGCCAATGGCAGTACTTGGTTTGTAATTTATTGAAATATAAAACAATATACATGAAAGCTAAAACAATATGCCTTTTGGCCATAGTTCTCAGCTTATGGAGTTGCGAATCAGCGAGAAACAATCAGGAACTGGACCGAATTCCCAAATATAAACTGGAGTTCGACAAATTGTCCTCGACCTGGGATGAAGCCATTCCCTTGGGAAATGGTACCGTAGGTGCCTTGGTTTGGGAAAATGACGGAAAACTTCGATTATCCCTGGACCGGGCTGATCTTTGGGACCTACGGCCCATGGAAAATCTAGATTTTGAGAATTATGGATTTGATTGGGTAAAGGAGCAATGGGAAAAGGATACCTATAAAAATGTACAGGACAGATATGATGCCCCCTACGACCAATTACCGGCACCCTCAAAAATTCCCGGCGGAGCCCTGGAATTTGATGTGAAAGGATTGGGAGAGGTAGAATCGGTAAAGCTGAATTTGGATTCCGCAATATGCGAGGTAAAATGGAAGAATGGTGCCATACTTAAAACCTTTGTCCACGCCACCGAACCTTTGGGATGGTATACCTTTGAAAATATTAACGAAGAATTGAATCCAACCATAATTCCACCGGCCTATGTATCGGTAAAACAAGAAGGTGCCAATGACCCGGTAACGGGGCAAGATCTTCGAAGATTAAATTATGATGGCGGGAGGGTTACCCAAAAAGACCATATCATTACCTATGACCAGAAAGGATGGTCCGATTTTCAATTTCAGGTATACACCCAATGGCAACCTACACCAAAAGGTATTCAGGGAAGTTGGAGCATAAGCTCACAAACTTCGGATAAAGCCCCTAAAGAAACCGCAGAACAAGTAGTAACTAAATCGCTTCAGGCAGGAATGGCATCCTCCATGGAAAGTCACATTGCCTGGTGGAAATCATTCTGGGATCAGTCTACCATTAAAATTCCAGATCCCGTATTGCAGCACCAATGGTATATGGAAATGTACAAGTTGGGGTCGGCAGCCAGACAGGGGGCTCCACCAATATCGCTGCAAAGTGTATGGACGGCGGATAACGGAAAATTACCACCTTGGAAAGGCGATTACCACCATGATCTGAACACACAATTAAGTTATTGGCCTACCTATTCCGGCAACCATTTGGATTTGGAACAAGGTTTTGTAGATTGGCTTACCCAATACAAACCCACTTTTAAAAAATATACCAAAGATTTCTATGGTACTAACGGACTTAATGTCCCTGGGGTTACTACCTTGACAGGAGAACCTATGGGAGGCTGGATACAATATTCCTTTGGGCCAACGGTCGGGGCTTGGTTGGGACAACATTTTTATCTGCATTGGCGCTATACCATGGATCGCGATTTCCTAAAAAACGAGGCTTACCCTTGGATAAAGGAGGTGGCCATTCATTTCAACGAATTGTCTGTTTTGGATGAGGATGGCAAACGAAAACTTCCCTTAAGTTCCAGCCCTGAAATACATAATAATTCCCGTGAAGCCTGGTTTGGGGATATGACCAATTTTGACCTTGCCCTAATTAAATGGACCTATTCCCATGCGGCAGAACTGGCCTTGGAACTCGGCCTTAAGAAAGAGGCAGAACAATGGGAAGCCGCGTTAAATGAATGGCCAGATTACGCTGTAAACGAACATGGCCTAATGTTCTCCCCTAGCCTGCCCTTTAATGAGTCGCACAGACATTTCTCCCATTTAATGGCCATACATCCACTTGGATTAATAGACCCATCAAATGGCACAAAGGATATGGAGGTTATAGAAAAGACCATCGCCAACTTGGATGCCACTGGTTCCAGTCAGTGGGTTGGTTATTCCTTTAGCTGGCTGGGAAATCTAAAGGCCAGGGCTTTTGATGGGGAAGGTACGGCAAAAGCATTAAAGGATTTTGCTACTTCCTTTGTGCTCCCCAATAGTTTTCACGTTAACGGCGACCAATCGGGAACCGGAAAATCGAATTTTACCTATAGGCCATTTACCTTGGAAGGCAACTTTGCCTTTGCCGCAGGCCTACAGGAAATGCTAATACAAAGTCATACTGGTACTGTACGCATTTTTCCCGCTATTCCGCCAGATTGGAAAAACGTTGGATTTAGCAAATTACGGACCGAAGGTGCCTTTTTAATATCCGCCCAAAAACAAGACGGAAAACTAAAATGGGTAAAGATCGTTTCCGAAAAAGGTGGGACAATCCGACTTATGAATCCTTTTTCAAATAAGGAATTTTCAATTGAAGATGACGTTAACTCCCAATGGGATGGCGATGTATTAATAATTGAAACCCAACCTGGCCAGGAAATATGGCTTAAACCATAATACAATAAGCCATACTGCACCAAATGTGGTGCCCAGAGTTATTCAAACGGTCTACTAGCAGTAAAGGTCCAACTGGAATATAGTTCCAAATAGCGGACCTAAAATAAGGCTTCTTCCCTTAGGCAGGGGAAGGAGCCCAATCCTGAATAAATGCCTCTAATAGCACATTAGGCATATCTAACCAAAAATAAACCCGCTAACAATCAATCATTTACAAAACCTATAATACCTAGTAGTTCTTAATATATACTTTTTAATAATATTTAGATATTACAAATACAGGTCATACAGCGTCAAAAATTGCTTTTGTGAACCTTCCTATGTACTGGGATGCCCTTGCAAAATTTTAAATCTTCTTGTTCAACGATATTTTCTATCTTTAACCATATCAACCTATTCAAAAATTAAAATGAAACCATTCTTTTTCCTTTTTAGCTGTTTATTTTCTATGACCATTTTCGCACAAAACACCGTACTACCACTTTGGCCCAACAACATCCCCAACTCCATCAAAACAGATGAAAAAGAAGAGGTGATAAGCGCGGACATTGTAAGGATAGCCAAGGTACAGGATCCTCAGATTGAGGTGTATTTACCGGCCAAGAAAATTGCTACCGGGCAGGCGGTACTCATTTTCCCGGGCGGAGGTTATGGCATATTGGCCTATGATTGGGAAGGAACCGACTTTGCAAAATTCCTAAACGGAAAGGGCATTGCCGGAATCGTAGTTAAATACAGACTGCCCAATTCCAAATCGGTTACAGAAAAACACAAAGTACCGTTGCAAGATGCACAACGCGCCATTAGGACGGTGCGCTCCAAGGCCGAGGAGTGGAATATAAACCCAAACAACATTGGTATTATTGGATTTTCAGCAGGTGGACATTTGGCTTCCACCTTGGGAACACATTATAAGGAAGAGGTATATGCCCAACAGGATGCTATTGACCAACTTAGTGCCCGCCCAGACTTTATGACCTTGGCCTATCCGGTAATTACAATGGGAGAACCAAATACCCATGGAGGCTCCAGAAAAAACTTATTGGGAGAAAACCCTTCCCAAAAATTATTGGATCATTTCTCCAACGAATTACAGGTTACTCGGGATACCCCTCCAACTTTTTTACTGCACGCCTCAGATGATAAAGGAGTACCAGTAGAAAATAGCCTTTTATTCTATACGGCATTGGTAAAGCACCAAGTACCTGCAGAAATGCACATTTATCCAACTGGCGGTCATGGTTTTGCCTTGGGACTTCAAGAAGCACATTTGGCTACCTGGACCGATCAATGGGTAGGATGGTTAAAAGGGTTAAAAAATTAATAATGTCCTAGCATGGACTAAAACAAAGCTTACATAAATTTTCCTAAGTAGGGATACCTATAAAAAAATGATGAATTAGGTAGGGTATTATAGATTTCAGTTGTTATCTATATAACCTAAATCCTTATACTTATGGAACGCAAAGAATTTCTCAAATCTATTGGAGCTGGGGCCGCTTTGGCAGTGACCTTTAGTTGCCTAGGAAGTTGTTTAAGGGAAGAGTTGGACCCTAATGCTGACGAAGACGCTTCTTCCGGTTCTAACAGCTCTTCCACTAACAGTGTACCCTTTACGGTTGACCTATCTGCTTCGGAAGCGGGGAAACTTCAAAATAACGGGGGTTATATCATTAAAAACAACGTAGTAATAGCCAAAAACCTGGAAGGCAAGTACGTGGCCGCCACTGTGATATGTAGTCATGAATTTAAAAAGAAGGTAGTTTTTAAGAACAACGAATTCTTTTGTGGGGAACATGATGCCCGTTTCGACCAAAATGGAAAAGGATTAAATAAAAATGGCAGTAAGGGACTCAAGATTTATACGACTAGTATAAATGGAAGTATTTTGACAGTTTCCGCCTAAAAATAAATACCTTTATGTTCTCAAAACCCCGCCAAATGCAAAAGTCGATTTTAATAATATCTCTTTTTGTATCAAGTCTCATAAGTGCCCAAAAGTGGGAAAACGATTGGTCTACCGCAGCTGCCCTTGCCAAAGAAAATCATCAAAATGTAGTATTGGTCTTTTCTGGCTCCGATTGGTGTGCCCCCTGTATTAAACTGGACAAAAATATTTGGCAGTCGGCAGAATTTCAGAACTATGCCAAAGATCATTGGACCATGCTAAGGGCAGATTTTCCTAGAAAAAAAGCGAACCAACTCCCGGAGGACCAAAAAAATAAAAACGCCCAACTTGCAGAAAAGTATAATAAGAATGGATACTTTCCTTTGGTCTTGGTTTTAGACCCCAATGGAAATATCTTGGGCCAAACCGGATTCAAAAATATATCCGTGAAAGAATATATTGCACTTTTAAAATCGTTCGAAGGTTGAAAAACCCACTATTAATTGCAGTTGCATTTATTATCCCATGTTTCGTTTTTGCTCAGGACATAGCACATAGACGAACCACAAAATTAATGGGAAGTAGGTTCGATATTACTATAGTTTCCCAGGATGAAGTTACCGCTAACCGTTACATAGATGAGGCCATAGAAGAAATTACCAGAATTGAAAAATTGATTTCCTCATGGATTCCAAGCTCACAAACCTCGCAGATCAATCTAAACGCAGGGATTAAACCTGTAAAAGTTGATCAAGAATTAATAGACCTTATTGAGCGCTGCATCACCGTCTCAAAGATTACGGACGGCGCCTTCGATATCACCTATGCCTCCATTGATAAGGTTTGGAAATATGATGGCAGCATGACAGAAATGCCCACCAAGGAAGCCATAGAAAATTCCGTTGCCAAGATCGGCTATCAAAACATTGTCCTGGACAAGACGGCACAAACGGTGTTCTTAACTTTGGAGGGTATGAAAATAGGTTTTGGTGCCATCGGAAAAGGATATGCGGCAGATAAGGTGAGAAGCATGCTAAAAGCAGAAGGTGTTAAATCGGGGATAATCAATGCCTCGGGCGACCTAACTACTTGGGGAAAACAACCCGATGGCACGGATTGGATGGTGGGCATTACCAACCCTCTTAACAAGGACAACATCTTCTCCTGGTTCCCTGTAGTTAATGCGGCGGTCGCCACCTCTGGCAATTATGAAAAATACGTCACCTTTAATGGGGTTAAATACAGTCATATTATTGACCCAAGAACCGGTTATCCCTCTACGGGTATCCTAAGTGTTACCATATTTGCCCCTAGTGCCGAATTGTGTGATGCCCTGGCTACCTCTGTTTTTATTACCGGAACGGAAACAGGACTTCATATGATTAACCAAATTAAAGGGGTGGAATGCATTATTATAGATGATCATAACAATATTCACACTTCCGAAAATATTGAACTTAACAAAACCCAATAATTCTATGCGATATTTCATTATACTTATTCTGGGCATTTTATCACTTTCCTCTTGTGTTGCGGTAAGGGAATATGACAAAGTATACCTTAACGACGAAGAAATGATCTTAGCCACCAAAAGTCTTGAGCGCTTTGAAACTAATTTTCACATATATCGGGAAGCAGCTGCAGGTGCCAATGGGGGCAAAACGGGTGGTGGATGCGGATGCAATTAAAATAGCATGAAAAAAATAGGAATTTTAGTGTTTTTTGGCTTGATTTCTTATACAGGAATCTCCCAAGGAAACAATCAGGAGTATATAAAAAAAGTCTTGGAGACCACGGAAGTGGAGCTGCTTTATAGCTATTACAGTCAGGATGGAGACAACGCTGCCGTAACTGGTGGGGAGGGTACGGAAAAATTAACGGATATGACCCCCACAATTGTTGTGAGCATTCCCATAGGAGAAGACAACGTGCTTAGTTTAGATGCAGGAATATCTGCCTACACCTCGGCCTCCTCGAGTAACATTAACCCTTTTGACGGGAACAATTCGGCCAGTCCTTGGGTAGAATCATCGGGTGCCTCAAGAAGTGATGTCCTAACTTATTTTCACCCAACCTTTACCCATAGTTCCAAAGACCGGAATGTTATTGTAAGCGGCAATATCGCCGTTTCTGCAGAATATGATTACTTTTCCTTTGGTTTTGGGGGTGGTTATACCCATCTCATGAACGAAAAAAATACCGAGCTGGGAATCAGTGGACAGGTGTATTTGGATACCTACAATCCACAATATCCCATTGAACTGCGCGAAGGCTTTTTTGATAGTAGAATTACCGGTACAGGCACCTATTCTCCCTTGTTCAATGAATTCAGTCAGCTTAACCGCAACACTTATTCAATATCCCTTAATTTTTCCCAGATCATCACCAAGCGCTTACAGGCCTCTCTTTCCTTGGACATGATATTTCAGGAAGGTTTATTGTCCACTCCACACCAAAGGGTCTACTTACAGGACAGGAACGATTTCTTTATTGAGGAATTTCAATTGGCGGACAATGTTGAAAAATTACCCTTCAATCGATTTAAAGTACCTATTGGGGGCCGTATTGCCTACTACCTTAACGAACTGCTAAGCCTTCGTACCTATTTCAGATACTATTATGACGATTGGGGAGTTACCGCTTACACCGGAAGTTTGGAAATCCCTATAAAAATATCCGATAAGTTTACGGTATATCCTATGTACCGCTATTATTCCCAAACAGCTTCCGATTACTTTTATCCCAAGGAAACGGCATTATCCACCTATGAATACTATACCTCTGATTATGACCTATCGGCCTTTAACAGCAACCAGTACGGTTTTGGCATTACCTACAGGGATATTTTCACCCAATCCAAGGTATGGAAATTCGGTTTAAAGAGCATTAGCTTTAGGTTCAACCAATATGAAAGAACAACCGGTTTAAGCGCCAGTATATTCGAATTGGGAGCCAAGTTTATTATGGATTAGGATTTGGTGACAACCCACACAGGATATTCTGACGTTCCTTATATAACATAATTACCATAAAAGCGCCTCAGTAGTTCCCTCTACTTTGGGGAGAGCCTGCCCGACTTTAGGCGGGGGTAGGGTGGGGACTTAAACGAAGCGATTGATCTGTAAATACCTAGGATTTGATTACAGTTTCATAAAATCTTCGGCCAATATTTTCCCTAAATAAAATATAAGTTCTTCCGCATTTTCCTGGGAAAAGACCATAGGGGGTTTAATTTTAAGAACGTTGTGGTCAGGGCCATCGGTACTCATAAGAATGCCGTGGTCTTTCATTCGGTTGGCCAAATAATCCGTTTGGGCGGCCAATGGCTCCATCTTGGAATCGACCAGTTCCAAGCCTAAAAAAAGGCCCTGCCCTCTTACATCCCCAATAATTGGGAAATCCTTTGAAAGCTTATTTAGCTGCTGTTTCAAATAGGTCCCCACCGCCAAGGCATGTGCCTGTAGCTTCTCCCGTTTTACCACCCTTAGAACCTCGGCACCAATGGCACAGGAAACCGGATTGCCCCCAAAAGTGTTGAAATACTCCATGCCATTGGCGAATTTTTCAGCTACTTCTTGGGTACAGGCCACCGCAGCCAATGGATGCCCATTGCCAAGCGGTTTCCCTATGGTAACGATATCGGGAATTACCCCGTGCAATTGGAAGCCCCAAAAGGTACTGCCCATACGACCGCAACCCACTTGCACCTCATCCGAGATACAGAGTCCGCCCGCTTCCTTCACGTATTGATAGGCCTTGGCCAAGAATCCTTCCGGTAATTCTATCTGCCCCCCACAGCTAATGATTGGCTCTATGATAAAACCGCCTACTCCCCTTCCCTTTGCATGAATCCTATCTATTTGCCCCTTAACCTCCTCTGCATATAGCCCGCCTGTATTTTCTCCGCGATATTTTCCCCTAAAGGCATCGGGAAGTGGAAAAATATGGGTGTGTTCAGGGGCGCCCTTGCCTCCTTTGCCATCAAATTTGTAAGAACTGATATCGATGCACATATTGGTATTGCCATGGTAGCCCACCTCGGAGGCTATAATGTCCCGTTCACCGGTGGCCGCCTTAAGCATACGGATGGCCAACTCATTGGCCTCACTACCGGAATTCACAAAATGGAGCACACTTAATTCTGGTGGTAAAGTCTCCAACAGTTCTTTGGCCAATTCATTGATGTTTTCGTGCAAATAGC
Organism: Arenibacter palladensis; assembly: GCF_900129275.1. Lineage (GTDB taxonomy): Bacteria > Bacteroidota > Bacteroidia > Flavobacteriales > Flavobacteriaceae > Arenibacter > Arenibacter palladensis. The sequence goes on from NZ_FQUX01000001.1 coordinate 280,711, forward strand.
GACTATTGGTATTTATCAAGGCCATTTGCTCCTGTCCTGCCTTGACTACATCTGCATGTTCGTGCCCCACATGGGCAACATTGTTTACGGTATCCAAGTATTTTCTTCCGTATTGGTCCATTAGGTACTGTCCTGCACCCCGTACCATTTTTATGGGCACCTTGTACTGCAGGATTAAACTTTTGCCCAAATGTTGTTTTCTAAATACCTGGATGTCCGCATTGGAAGTGGCTTCCTTTCTCTCCAACCCCTTGGTTTTAAACAAAAGGTTGGGATCTGGACATAGGCTCTTCCATACGGAAATCTGGTCATGATACGCTACTCCTGGATAATCGATCTTATATTGCAGCATACAAAGCATAATCTGAAAATGCAGATGTGGAGCCCAATTACCGTTCTCAGGCCAATTCCCCAAAATGCCAATGACGTCCCCAGCCTTTAAAAAAGTTCCAACCTTATGCCGCGTAGCACTTGCAACGGACAAATGTCCGTAAAGGGTATAAAACTCCAAACCTTCCTCCCGGTGCCTTAAAATTACCAGTCCGCCGTATTCCTTGTCCCCCTCATCATTTACAGCGGTAACCACTTCCCCATCAAAAAGTGCATGCACGGCAGTACTGGCCGGCAACCAAAAATCCACTCCCAAATGAATACTTCTGCTCTCCCTCCCATTATTTCCTATTTTATCATAGGAGGATGTCGTGTAAATGGGCCTAGGCTCCAAATATCCTCCAGCCAATATTTTGGAAGGATATTCCCCCTGCAACTTATTGAGTTTATATTGAAAATAATCCAGGTCGTTAAAGTCCTTTTCATGCCCCAACCATTTACTGGAAACGCTCAGATCCAGGGCATGGACTTCATTGTTGCCCATAGCAGGGAAAAGCCTATCTAGAGAAAAGGCTTTGCTTTGTGACCAAACACTGAATTTTTCCTCACAGGGATGGGCGGTATACCCACAGGTCTCCCTAAAACTATAGTGTGCAAAATCGGCATTTATATCCTTCCATTTCCGCAATAACTCCCATGCCGGTTTTTCACTGATCAAAAGATAGGTATTGTCCGGTTCCTTCTTTTTATTAATCGCAGATTTGGTTACCGATATCACCAAACGCATGGCAATGGCGGTATACAAATGTTCCAACTCCTTTTCCTGTAAGGGGAACGAACTATGATAGCCCTTAACAACAGGCAAGGCTGCCTTTAGGGGATCATTATGGTGCATAATGGCATAGGCACAGGCCACGGCCAAGTCGTTAACAATCTGGGTATATACCGAATCCCCGAAATCTATGGCGGTGACCACTTTGGGATCGATCAGATCTTGGGAAACGATTACATTATTATCGTTGGTGTCATTATGTACCACTTCCTTGCGCAACTGGGAATAACTGGGCTGTGCCTCTTTAAATTGATCCTGAAAATGGGAGATGACTTCTTTGTCCCCATTCTTAAAAAGGTCAAGATATTCTGTGGTCCAATTTCCTTGACTTATGTCCCAGACGAATTCCCGATGGGCCTCGGGATGATCAAAACCCTGCAAGGCAGCTGTTAGCCGTCCACAATGTGCTCCCAAGCTGTAGCGAAGATTGTCCAATTGGGGATTCACCCCACTCCAGACCCTGCCGGCTATCCAAGACAACAACCGCACTTTCCTGATACGACCTAATTTGTCCTTAGTTTCCGAAATCAAACTTCCATTTTTATCCGGAATGACTCTAGGAACAGTTAAACCCGAACCCTTATTGGCAATAAATTGCAACAGTTTCTGCTGAAAATCCAAATAATCCGCGTTCTCGTCCGGACGGGATACTTTTAGTATATAGGCCTTCCCTTCCGATGCATCGATCTTAAAATTAAAATCGATCTCCCCTGGCAGTGGTTTGGCCGTACCTTGAATGTCAAAGTTTTCAAGGGCAATTTGAACGGCCTCCTCTGCTGTAATTCTAATTTTGCTATATTCCATTTAATTTCAACTACAATATTGAACTCTCCCTAGAACTCATAAACCATCTACCAAATTAAGAATATTATTTTCACAGGACCATTAGGACAAATAAATATTCCAAACACAACAGCAAAGTAGTATCTATGGTCAATTTGGGTTTTTTCCTAAAAAATAAGATTGAAATACTATCTTTAACCCTTGATCCAACCACACTAATTAAAATTATGAAGAACAGAATTACCTTTCCAGTATTTAAGTCATTATCCATGCTTGTTTTGTTGGCAGTACTAACCACACAATGCAAGCAAAATTCCAAAGAAAAAGTAGCAGCTCCAATCAATGAAACCGATATAGTGATCCCGGAGGATTTTTCTATAGAAGTTGTAGCGAAAGATTTAGGAAATCTAAGACATATGACCGTCTCAAAGAATGGGGATATTTATGTAAATAGATCCAAGCTAAAGGACGATAAAGGTATTATCCTACTTAAGGACACCGACAATGACGGAAAAATTGATACGGAAAAACAATTTGGCAATCTCCCAGGGACAGGCATCCTGATAAAAGGCGGTTACTTATACACCTCCTCCAATTCTGGAGTCTATAGATATAAATTAAATGAAAATGAAGAAATTATCGATATAGATAATCCTGAGAATATAGTGGACGGATTGGCAGATAAAGGCCAGGACAATGCTAAATCATTTGTAATGGACGATAATGCCAACATTTATGTCACCATAGGCTCTTGGAACGATAGCTGTAGGGAAGAAGGTAGTGGTAACGGTATTATGCCCTGTACCATCCTGGATTCCGCAGGCGGTATTTGGCAATTTAAGGCCGATAAATTAAACCAGTCCTTTTCGGATGGAATACGTTATGCCACCGGAGTAAAAAATGCTGTGGCCACAGCTTGGAATTACAAGACCAACTCCTTATTTGCTGCGGTTCATGGCAGAGGCGCTTTTCACGATTATTATCCTGAACACTATACCGCCAAACACAGTGCGGAACTTCCTGCGGAAACACTGTTTGAACTTCATAAAGGTGATGATGCCGGTTGGCCCTACATCTATTACGATCAGTTTAAGAAGAAGAATATCCTAGCCCCGGAATATGGTGGTGATGGTGAAAAAACTGGAAGTGAAAACGCTATAGACCCTATTATGGCGTTCCCCGCCCATTTGGCTCCCAACGACCTTCTTTTTTACACAGGAACCATGTTCCCCGAAAAATATAGAAATGGCGCTTTTATTGCATTCCATGGACAGTCCCCAGAGTTAAAAAAAGGATATTTCGTGGCCTTCGTACCTTTTAAGGATGGTAAGCCAAATGGAAATTGGGAAATCTTTGCAGATAATTTTTCGGGCATAGACCTAGCAAATCCAAGTGGCCCTATTCAGCACAGACCCTGTGGATTGGCACAAGGTCCTAACGGTGAATTGTATGTAAGCGAAGATCTAAACGGTACCGTATACAAAATAACCTATTGATCTTCTAGGCAATACCAAAATGCTACTGCTATTACTTAAAGTGATAGGACAGTGCTGGCCCAAAACGGCAATATTCTTTTAATGTAGTCATCATATAATCAAGATCCCTTAAGCCTTTTTCTAAAGGGATCTTTTTTTTACCCAATTCCCAATCATCCAATAAACCCTAACTATTGGAATAGAGCATTTTAGCACCGGAATCAAACAGCTTACAATTTCGCAATCCTTCAATTACAAAGATATGATTGGATTCCACCAAACAATCTGTGTAAGATGACCGGCTCCGATTTATACATTTACAAGGTCCGATTTATGAAAATCTTAAGAAAATAAATATTTCATAATTGCTATTTTTAGGGCGGTAAAAATAAATAAACAATTAAAAAACACCTGTAAAACTATGAAAACAGTATTAACAGCACTTTATTTCTTTTTGGGAATTACATTACTGCAAGCATCAACAACAACAAACGAACTTGATGATTTGGAAGTTGGTTCAGTATTAATGATTGGAAGTCCTTCAGCAAATCTCTATGAACATATAGAAGTGCCAAGGATGAATTTTATCATTAAGAAAGGAGGAATCCCGAACTACAAAACACTTTTCCAAAGCAAAGTAATCGTTTCTAAAATGAAAGTGATGCCAGATGGCAGTAAGGTGGTACACCTGAAGAGACAAAACGGAAAGCGCTTTTTTAATAGCCATAGCTATATAAAAGCCAGACTTAAAGAAGCCATTGACACTGAAGAGCTGGTCAGACTTTAGTCGGCACGTATAACGCTTAGGCTGCCAAAACTTTGTCGTGCAGCATGGTAAAAAAAGCATACACTTAAATTAAAAGCCCTTAGTTCTAAGGGCTTTTTAATTGCCAATTCTGGAATATACTACATGGCGATCCAATACCATCTTTCCTGTGCCCAAATTTATTACTAAACTTTAGTGGGCCGGACATACAGGCCCACGATACATCTTAAAAGCCAATCCCCATGGCGTTGGCATATGACCTATATCATTGTTTTAGCTTGATAATTGCTCTACATTAATAAATGTCGGTATAGTCCCCAACTATACTTTCCAATCCTAAATGGCCACCATCCCTAACTTAAGATCGTTGAGGACAAAAGTTGGGGCGACTAGGAACAGTTCCTGAAAAAGACCCCAAGACTACTCAATATATGATAGCATTATGATGTTAGAAAAAGAAAAAAATAGCGCCATTTCCATCCCCCTAAAGCACCTAACTTTAAAGGCTAATTTGTACATCCCTGAAAATGCCAAGGGGTTGGTCATATTTTCCCACGGTAGTGGTAGCAGTAGGTTTAGCCCCAGAAATAATTTCGTTGCCAACATACTTAATAAAAAGGGATTGGCTACCTTATTGCTCGACTTATTGACAGAAAGCGAAGACGAGAACTATGCAACACGGTTCAACATAAACCTTTTAACGAGTCGCCTTATAGCGGCAACTAAATGGGTACAACAACAAAGGGAAACCGAGCAAATTTCCCTGGGCTATTTCGGGGCCAGTACCGGGGCCGCATCGGCAATAAGAGCGGCTGCCTTTTTTAAGGATGATATAAAGGCCATAGTTTCAAGAGGTGGAAGACCGGACCTTGCCCTCGATGAAATTTCCGAGGTTACGGCTTCAACCTTATTTATTGTTGGCGGAAAGGATTCCGCAGTCTTGGAATTGAATATCACGGCCTATGCTAAAATGGAAAGTGAAAAAAAAATTGAAATCATACCAGGGGCAAGCCATCTTTTTGAGGAAGCGGGAAAGCTGGAGAAGGTGGCCGAACTCTCCGCATCTTGGTTCAAGAAATGGCTGATAACTAAAAAACTATAAAAAATGTTTACGAATAGAATCGATGCCGGACTTCAACTAGCTAAAAAGCTAAAGGCATATAAGGACAAGGAGAATGTAGTGATTTTGGCCATCCCAAGGGGCGGGTTGCCTTTGGGAGCTATTGTAGCCAAATCATTAAATGCAAAATTGGATGTTGCACTTTCCAAAAAAATAGGCCATCCGTTCAACAAGGAATTTGCCATTGGGGCCGTTAGTCTCAACAATATTGTCCTAGACGATAACATTGAAATTTCCATCGGTTATATCGAGAAAGAAAAGAAACGACTTCGCGAAAAACTAAAAAAAAGAGAGGCCCAATATTATAGGAATAGGTCTCCCATAGCCTTAAAGGATAAAATCGTAATCATTATTGACGACGGCATCGCCACAGGGAATACCATAAGGGTCACCGCACAACTGGTACATGACCGAAAGCCGGAAAAAATTGTGATCGCCATACCTGTAGCCCCTAAGTCAACAGTACAGAAATTAAATGCCGCCTCCTATATTGATGAAGTGGTATGCCTGGAGACACCCTTTAATTTTCAGGCAGTAGGACAATTTTATATGGATTTTGATCAGGTGTCCGACGAAGAAGCCATAAAAATATTGGAAGAATTTAATTCCTAGTATAAGCTTGGTGACTTAATCTAAACTGGAAAAGCCTATTATTTTGGTTCTTCCTCCGACAACAATTTATAATTCTTACCTTTATTTTTCTTGAATTGGCCTTTTAGAAAATTGAACAAGTTGATTCCCTTCTATGTCAAAAAGCGGTGTACCAACAAAATTTGGTTCCACTTTTTTGGAGGCTTCACTCTTTAAATAAACCAAGGATCCTTCAAAATTTGGATATTTTTTTCTGAGAACATCGTACTCCGGATTTACACAGTCCTTTCCCCATATGCCCAACATGAATTTCAAACCGGCCTCATCCTCTCCGTATTGTCCTTTGTCATCCGTTTCCAGAACCCATTGATCCAATACAGAACGGTATTTCTCCAATACTTTAGAATATTGGGGATTATGCGCCAAATTGTTCAATTCAAAAGGATCGGCATTTATATCATACAATTCTTCCGAGGGCCGCTCAGCAGCCATAAAGCGATCTTGTGCCTCATTCAACTTTCCTTCTGCATGCAATTGTTTCATTACCCCTACAAACTCTACCTTATCAAAATCCATATAAGTAGGTTGTGTATAAGGCCTGTCCGTCATAAAGTTTCGGATATACTTAAACTCATTGGACCGCACAGACCGTATCCGGTCTATGGTAAAATCGCAACGGTCACGGGTCGAGATCACATACTCCCTGGGCGCTATGGCATTGTTAAAGATATCCCTGCCTTCCATATTTTCCGGAATGGGGATTTCGGCCAGGGCCAAAGCAGTAGTTCCCAAATCCAATCCAGCCATCAGATCGGAATTCACGGATCCAGCTTGTATTTTTGATTTCCCTTCCCTAAAATCAGCAATGATCAAGGGCACCTGCAGGCCACCATCATAAAGGAATTGCTTATTCCTGGTCAAACGCATTCCATGATCGGAAAAAAAGAAAACTATAGTGTTCTTCAATAGACCGTTTTCCCTGAGTTTATCCAAAATCCCACCTACTTTTTGATCGGTAATCTGAATGGCATCCAAATGGTTGGCATATTCTTCCACAATTGCCGGGTGATGGGGCAAATAAGGTGGCAGTTGTATCTGGGAACGGTCCACCGGGGAAGCCACATTATCCTTGAACTTGGAATTGAAGATTTCCTTTCCCCCGTACATCTGAATCTGCCCAAAAAAGGGCTCCTTCCCTTTCAAGCTAACCAAATCTAACCGTACACCACTTTTCCCGTACAGGGGATGATATAGATACTCTTGATCATACAGGTCTTTCCTATCATACACAAAATTATAATCGTCCTTGCCATTGTTGAAGGTGAAATATCCGGCATCCTTGAATAATTCAGGAATCGTTTTGGCCTGTTCCGGCAAATATATGGCCGATTCAGTAGTCCTGGAACTGTGGTGGTTCTGTGCCCCAAAACTGGTAGACATCATTCCCGTAATGATACTGGACCTACTTGCCGAACATACAGGGGCGGGCATAAATACATTTTTAAAGAGCATTCCCTTAGTAGCCAGACTGTCAGTATTTGGTGTGGCAACCAATGGAGCTCCATAACAGCCAAAAAGGGGTGCCGTGTCCTCCAAATAAATCCAAACGATATTGGGTTTGTCGGAGCCTTGCACCTCCACTTTGTCCACTGATTTTTCACCTTTGCAGGAGCTTATCAATACCACCAAAAATGAAACAATTAAGACAATTTTTCGCATTCTTATATAGATTATTGATCGTTGATCGAAGCGCAATGGGCGTCCTATTCTATGTATATAGCTTTCAATATAAGAATTTTAACATTTGGATAATGCAGAAATATCAAATTACCACCATTATAAGATTTACGCCTAAACCATATCCATTCACCTAGACGACAAACTGTATCCCAAATTACCTCCCATTCCAAAACGGCATACTCATCTTACTTCAATTGTTAAAACAAAATAGCTATATTTAGAAAGATTAAGCTATCCAGACCAACTACATGAAAAATAAAGTTCGTACAGCCCCTTACCCTCTTGTATGTGCCATACTTGTCTTCATAATATTTCTGTTCGTCAATTGTGGGCCAGAAAAAAAAGAACCCGAGTTTTTGATGCGGACCGCCCTGTTGGTCAATGAAGACCATACCTGGTACAAGGCCTTTGCCTATTTTTCGGAAATTCTGGAAGAACGTTCCAAAGGACGCATTAAAGTGGAACTATACCCCTCAGAACAATTGGCCAAAGAGATCGAGGCTATACGACTTATCCAGGCAGAGGTTATCGATATGACCACCACAGGGTCTACCTTGACGAATTGGTTCGAGGTGGCCACATTTTGCGAGCTGCCATTTCTGATGCAGGACTCAACTGATATGAACCGCTATATTAATGGTCCGGTAGGGAAATTAATGGAGGAGGAGATGATAAAAAAGGCAGGCTTGCGCGCCCTAGGACATTTTGAAAGGGGGCCAAGACATTTAACATCCAATAGACCCATACGGCACCCGGATGACCTAAAAGGTCTTATCATAAGGGTGCCCAATGTACCTGCATTTGTTACCACATGGAGCGCACTGGGTGCCAAACCAACTCCCATGGCGTTTTCCGAAGTGTTTACTTCACTTCAACAAGGCACCATAGAGGCCCAGGAAAATCCGTTTGCCATGATCCATAATGCAGGTTTTTCCGAGGTACAGAAATATCTTAACCTAACAGGGCATGTTATAAGTTGGGTGTACCCCGTAGTAGGAGAAAAACAATTTCAAAAGCTTCCGCCGGACCTTCAAGAAATTTTTCTACAGGCAGGTAAGGAAATGCAGCACTACGAACACCGGCTCTATCTGGAAAACGAAAAAAATGTTCAGGATGAACTGAAGGCAGAGGGTATGCAATTTATAGAAGTGGACAAAGAAGCCTTTGCAAAAAAAAGTGAAAAGGCCATTTATGAAAGCCTATCTCCTGACATGAAGCAAATTTACCGCCAACTTAAAAAAGAAAAAGACGATGCTAAATAAAACCATTGGCCGCCTGCTAAAAATGGGGACCTTATTAAGTACATATGGCCTGTTGTTTACTGTATTGCTCCAAATAATTTGCCGTTTTACACCCATGAACACCCCATCATGGACAGAAGAGGCCTCGCGACTTTTCTTTATCTATGCCATGTCGTTCGCCGCTGGTCTGGCAATGAAGAATGAGTTTTATGTGCATTTGGACATGTTTTACGAACGTTTTCCAGAAAGGATCAAAAAAACATTACACCTGGCTGTACCCTCAATTTCCCTAATCCTTTTTGTTATCATGGCCGTATACGCCATTAAATTCGTGATTTTGGGAATCCCTGAAAAATCCCCGAGTATGGGCTTCAATATGGGCATTGCCTTCTTTAGCATATTTATTATGTCCACATCAATAAGTTATTACCTGCTAAAAAAAATTATGAAAATTATAAAAAATTCTAGACCATGATTTGGATATTGGTTATCGTTTTTGTTCTTGGTCTAGTACTTCGCTTTCCCATTGCCTTCGCTTTAGGACTTGCCTGTTTAAGTTATTTAGTTGTAAAAGGGGTTCCTCTGATCATTGTACCTATGAAAATGTACTCGGGCATTGATGTCTTTGTACTGCTAAGTGTTCCTGGATTCATCCTTGCAGGAAATCTGATGAACCAAGGTGGGCTCACTGAAAAAATTATTAAGTTCTGCAACCATCTGTTAGGTCATATTCGCGGGGGACTTTCCTTGGTCAATATTGGTGCTTCCATGCTTTTTGCAGGAATTTCGGGTACGGCCATTTCGGATACGGCCAGTATGGGTTCCATTATGATCCCTGCCATGAAAAAGGAAGGTTACGATACGGACTTTTCATGTGCCGTTACAGCAGCTTCCTCCACCATAGGGCCTATAATCCCCCCAAGTGTACCCATGATCATAGCGGCGACCTTGAGCGGGCTATCTGTAGGGAAATTGTTTCTGGCAGGAGCACTCCCAGGTTTGTTATTGGGCGTAGGTCTAATGTTCACCGCCTATTCCATATCCAAACGCAAAAAATACCCAAAACATAAACGCAGTAGCCTAAGGGATGTGGCAGGCAGTTTTGTGGATACGTTTTGGTCGCTTTTAATGACGTTTATTATCCTGTACGGAATTGTGGGTGGAATATTTACCCCGACGGAGGCCTCTATTATCGCTGTTGTCTATGCTATGATTATTGGAAAGTTCGTTTATAAAAAATTGAATCTGAAAAATACTCAGGTCATTGTGCTCGACAGCATGAAGACTTCGGCCTCCCTGATGGTCTTGGTGGGTTTTGCCAATCTTTTTGGCTATATCTTGATTACGGAACAAATTCCACAAGAGATCTCCAAGGAAATCTTGGGATTTTCAGACAATAAATATGTGGTCTTACTTCTGATCAATCTGTTATTGATCGTGGTAGGCACCTTTATGGAGACCATTGCCGCCTTATTGATACTTTTTCCAATCCTACTGAAAGTGGCGGTTGCCGTGGATGTGGACCCCATACATTTTGCCGTCATAGCCGTGCTGAATTTAATTATAGGGTTAACAACACCACCTGTGGGGGTCTGCCTTTTTGTGGCTTCCAGTATCGGAAAGATTTCCATAGGTGCCGTTAGTAAGGCTGGCCTGCCATTTTTGTTGGTCAGTTTTTTGGTGCTGATATTGGTCACCTTGTTTCCGTCATTATCCCTGGCATTGCCTAACCTTTTTATAGATTGACACGGAAAGTTCCGGATTCTTTTATAAATTTTATGGGAATAGATCATTATTATTGAAAATTTATATGTAATTATTAAAACATCTAAACCAATGAAACCTATAAACACAGCCTTATGTTCTTTCGGAATGAGTGGATACGTTTTTCACGCTCCCTTCATTGAGGTGCACCCAGCATTCAATTTATACGGGGTTTGGGAGAGGACCAAAAACAACGCCCAGGCCAAATATCCCAATATACAAACCTTCCGCACCTTGGAAGAAATGTTGGCAGACCAAAATATTGAACTGGTAGTGGTAAATACACCAAGTGTTACCCATTATGATTTTACCAAACAGGTCATTAATTCGGGAAAAAATGTAGTTGTGGAAAAGCCGTTCACTGCCACTGTGAAACAGGCGGAAGAACTGATACAGCTGGCCAAGGAAAAAAATGTAACACTTTCCGTTTACCACAATAGAAGATATGACAGTGATTTTAAAACCGTGAAAAAAGTCTTGGATGAGGGATGGCTGGGAAACATTGTTGAGGCGGAGATCCATTATGATCGTTATGACCCGGGGCTGAGTCACAAGGTTCATAAGGAAATACCCACGGCCGCCGTTGGAAGCATATATGACCTAGGTTCACATTTGATAGATCAGGCATTGATGTTGTTTGGTATGCCGAAGGCCGTCTACGGCGATCTGGATACATTTCGCCCCAATTCCAAGGTAGGGGATTATTTTGATGTAAAATTGTTCTACAGCACCCATAGGGTGATATTGAAATCGAGCTACTATGTACGTGAGGCTTTGCCCGGAAATATTCTACACGGTACCAAGGGCTCTTTCATTAAATCCAAAGCGGATATTCAGGAGGCAGAGCTCCAGGCCGGAAAAATTCCCGGATCAAAGGATTGGGGGGCCGAACCGGATAAGGAAAAAGGATTGTTGCATACGGAGAAGGATGGTAAAATAATTAAGGAACATATACCTACGCTAAATGGGGATTATATGGAATATTATGAAGGTATTTACCAAGCCTTGCGAAATAATGGATCCGTACCGGTCACAGGAACCGAAGGGATGAATGTCATTAGAGTAATTGAAGCAGCACTGGAAAGTAACAAGGAAAGGAAAGTAATCCAATTATAAATTAGGTAGGCTTAGGTCTGAAGCAGTTAAAAGTCGATTGTTGTGTTTATATTGTAAGTGGTAACAAGATTGCAAATGAACCTGCTATCCCTAAATAATCAGGGATTGTGATAATGGGAGAAATTGTCCTATATGCCTCTTCCAATGTACAGCCAGAATCCCTTCTATTTAAAATAAAAGCATCTGAAGAAGCATAGAATTAATTGGATATGAAATAATTTATAGTACTTTTGTGTAATCGATTACATTTTAGAAATAGGAGGACCGGAAGAAGTTTTTACCGTCACCTCCCAAAAAATATACGCCAGAAAAATACACAGTTGAATAAGATGTGAATAAAACCGTAAATGGCCAATAACAACCAATAATTTTTAACACATGAATTTATTAAACAGAACAATCACCAATTTAAATACTACCCCACCAATAAAGGTCGTACAATTTGGAGAAGGAAACTTTTTAAGGGCCTTTGTGGACTATGCCTTCCAAAAATTAAATGAGAAAGCCAATTTTGATGCGGGCATAGCGGTGGTACAGCCCATAGACCAGGGCATGGTAAAAATGCTAAACGACCAAGACGGACTATACACCCTGTTCTTAAAAGGTATACAGAAGGGCAAGGAGATTCAACATAAGGAACTTATTACCAACATTGTAAAAGGAATAGACCCTTACAGCAATTTTAAGGACTACTTAAGTTTAGCCAAGGAGGAGCAACTTCAGTTCATTATTTCCAATACTACCGAAGCCGGTATTGCTTATGTTGCCACCGATACATTGGATATGCAGCCACCAAGCTCATTTCCTGCTAAATTAACAGTGCTATTGTATGAACGTTTTAAATACTTTAAAGGGGATGCCAATAAAGGCCTGACCATAATTCCTTGTGAATTGATCAATTATAATTCGGACACCCTAAAGGAAATAATATTAAAATACTCCGATGATTGGAAACTGGGCGAAGAATTTAAAACTTGGCTAAACCAACACTGCTCCTTCCACAACACATTGGTAGACCGCATTGTACCTGGTTATCCTAAGGACGAAATTGAGGCATACAACGCCCAACTTTCCTATAAAGATAATTTAATAGTTGCGGCAGAAACATTTTTTCTTTGGGTGATTGAAGGCGATGATCAACTTAAAGAAAAATTACCCTTTCACAAAACAGATCTAGACGTTAAGATAGTAGAGGACATGCAGCCTTATAGAACCAGAAAGGTTCGAATCCTAAACGGCGCCCATACTGCCATGGTACCATTTTCATTATTGTACGGCAATACAACCGTAAAACAAACCATAGATAATGATTTTACCGGTACCTTTGTAAATAACGCCATCTTTAACGAGATAAACCAAACCCTTCCAATGGACAAAACGGAGCTGGACAGTTTTGCCGAAGAGGTTTTGGACCGCTTTAGGAACCCGTTTATTATCCATAATCTATCCAGTATAGCACTAAATTCCATTTCCAAATTTAAGGTAAGGGTATTGCCTAGTTTATTGGAGTATGTAGTTCGCAATAAAAAATTACCAACCAACCTAACCTTTGCCTTTGCCGCTTTAATTAGATTTTATAAAGGAACCTGGAAGGGCGGCGACCTGCCCGTTAACGACAGTGCGGAAATAGTAGATGCCTTTGCCGAAATATGGAAGTCCAATAATTATGCGGAAATAGCAACAAAAACCTTGGGCAATATAAACTATTGGGGAGAGGATCTAAACCAAATTAACAACCTTTCCAATGCAGTTGCACTGGCCCTTGAAGAAATTGACACCAACGGAATAGAAGTAGGCTTTGCCAATTTCAGCAAAAGATATTAAGCTTTAAACAAAACGAACTATACCTCATAACAATGAAAAGTAAAATTATTAAAGTAAATTCATCGGACAACGTTGCCGTTGCTTTGGTCAATTTAAAGGCGGGAGAGGTAATATCTTTTGAAGGCCGGGACATCACAGTGCTTTCGGATATCAAATCCAAACACAAGATTGCTTTGCAAAAATTTGAATCCGGGGACAGGATCATGATGTACGGTGTACTTGTTGGAAGTGCCAATGGCATTATTGAAAAAGGGGATGTACTCAGCACCGAAAATGTTAAGCACCAGAGCGAAAAGGTATTTGGAAAAACCGAAACCATTGGTTGGACCGCGCCCAATGTGGATAAATGGAAAGACAGAACCTTCCTAGGCTACCATCGGGAAGACGGACAGGTTGGTACCGAAAATGTATGGTTATTTTTCCCCTTGGTTTTTTGTGAAAACAGGAACATAGAAATCTTAAAGGAAGTTTTTGAAAAGGAGCTTTTAAAACAAAAAGTGAATCCGCATCAAATGTTGCTTCGTTCCTTGGTGAACAATACTACTGAAGAAGCCTCGGTTGAAAATAATTCCTATAATGTTTTCGAGAATATCGATGTAAAATTTATTACCCACCCAGGGGGTTGTGGTGGTATAAGGCAAGATTCCGAAAGTTTGGGCAAATTATTGGCGGGCTACGTAAACAATCCCAATGTGGCCGGTGCCACGGTATTGAGCTTGGGCTGCCAGAACCTACAGATAAGCGTTTTTAAGGAAGCCTTGAACACTATTAACCCCAACCTGAACAAACCGGTGCTCATATTTGAGCAACAGCAAATGGGAACAGTAGATGAAATGTTGTCGGCCATTGTAAAAGAGTCCTTTGAAGCCATAAAAAAGGCTAATAACACCGTGCGTAAACCTGCTCCATTATCCAAATTACGGGTTGGATTGGAATGTGGTGGATCGGACGGTTTTTCCGGGATATCGGCGAATCCTACCCTGGGAGCAGTTTCAGATTTATTGGCGGCACTTAATGGTACGGCCATACTATCCGAATTTCCGGAGCTATGTGGGGTAGAACAGGAACTGGTAAACCGATGTGTGGAAGATGACAAGGGACAGAAATTTCTAAAGCTAATGAAGGCCTACGAAAAATCGGTGGTGGATGCAGGTTCAGGTTTTGACATGAATCCATCACCTGGAAATATTAAGGACGGCTTAATTACCGATGCCATGAAATCGGCCGGGGCCGCAAAAAAAGGGGGCACCTCCCCGGTACAGGATGTATTGGATTATGGGGAATACATTACCAAACCTGGTCTTAACCTTTTGTGTACCCCCGGAAACGATGTGGAAAGTACAACGGCCATGGTAGGCTCTGGAGCCAATGTGGTGTTGTTTACGACCGGTTTGGGCACCCCGACAGGAAATCCTATCGCCCCCATTATAAAGGTTTCTTCCAATACCGAACTTATGGAAAGAATGCCCGATATAATCGATATTGAAACCGGAGCGGTAATACGAGGTGAAAAAACCATTGAGGAAATGGCAGAGGAAATGTTAAACTTTATAATCGAGGTAGCCAGCGGCAAGATTCAAACCAAGGCAAAATTATTAAATCAGAATGATTTTATTCCGTGGCGCAGAGGGGTCTCTTTATAATTTATTTTGGACTATTTCACTGAATATTCAATAATTAAATAGATCTATCTCAAAAGTTGTGAGTTAATTAGAAAAAGATAGAATAATCAATTCCAGAGTTCATGTTCTGTTCATTTTTTGCATCGCCCAAAAAACGAACCAAAAAACGCTAGGCTGATTTTTCTTTTCTTGAAATCTACGGACTTCTCACGGCCGCAGCGTCCAGACCGCTTTCACTAGGGTGAAATGCTCTTTGGACGCCTACCGGCACCCCGTGTGAAAACCCCTTGATTTACTACTAAAATAAAAATAGGCCGGTCCTTTTTTCCTGCAACCTAACCAATTCCGATAAATCATTGACCGTTACTGAATACCGTTGAACATCTTCTCCAAAGTGCAATGTTAGGGCGATCTTCTTCCGTAGTGGAGAGGACATGGCCGCCAAGAATTATTGAAGCCTTGGCAATAATTTAGGCCATGGCATCGGTCCATAAAATCCCACGATTTTAGGGGCCACCTAGTGAAGAATGGTCTTTTCTCCTGCCCGACGGCAAGGCGGGTTTGTTAAGCTCATGGCTGGTTATTTTCTTAAAGATGAATTCGTGAACCTACGGTTTCATTTTATTCATTGCCATTCTATTTTATAATAAGGTATTTATGAACCTCCTGCGTCGGTTTCATTGGAAAGCAAAGAAATCGAAGATTCACGAAATCCGATAAAAAACAATAAAAACCAATTGAGTAAAATGATAGAATAATTTCCACATAAGTTTAATTTGATTTTTACCAATAAATAAAACCCAAAATCAAAATACACGACAATTCATAATAATCCCATTTTTTACATAAAAACAACAATTAGGCATGATCCAATTAAAGGTTGAAGAAATTGTTCCATTTCTTCAATCTTTCCATTTTTTTGAAGATGACCTCCTAACGATCAATTCCGGGGTAAGCACTATATTCTGGGTTGTTTTGGTATCTTCCGTATTGCCCACTTCTTCCAAAAAAACTTGGGCAGCCTTTCTTCCCATATCCAGCGGAAATTGATCTACCGTCGTAATAGTCGTAAGTTCCATAAATCTGGTAAAGGGTTCATTGGAAAAACCTACAACGCACATATCCTCTGGAATATTAAATCCACTTTCCTTTATTTCCTGAATAGCTCCCAAGGCAGCAAAATCGCTGGAAGAAAATATAGCGTCTGGTGGTGTTTCCATATCCAGAAGTAACCTTGCCGCCCTTCTACCATCTAGAACGTTACTCTGCGTCTCAATGACCAAGCTTTCATCAAATTCAATTCCATTATCGGACAAGGCCTTTTTATAACCCAAAAACCGATTGTTGAAAATTTCAAATTTACGGTCGTTGGA
The DNA here is from genome assembly GCF_900129275.1 of Arenibacter palladensis. Classification (GTDB taxonomy): domain Bacteria; phylum Bacteroidota; class Bacteroidia; order Flavobacteriales; family Flavobacteriaceae; genus Arenibacter; species Arenibacter palladensis. Next base: position 297,288 of record NZ_FQUX01000001.1, read on the forward strand.
CAGGTGGGCTATGCGCCTGCAACCCTGTTCTATAAGATGTTTGGTTGCCTCATAGCCCCCCTTGAAATCATCAACCGTGACGGAGCTAACCCCCTTTATATTCTTCTTTCTGTCAAAAAATATCAAAGGGGTTCTTTTATTCCTAATTAACTTGTTAAAACCTTTGTCGTTCTCCAAATTGGCATTGGAAATCGACATTAAAATTCCGTCTACCTGTACATTCAAGAGGGAGTTTATTTTTTCAATTTCCAAATTTTCCTGGTTGTGGGTCTGACAGATTATAACATGGTAACCCTTGGGGTACAATTCCTCTTCAATGCCACGTATAACCGATGAAAAGAAATTACTATCAATTCTAGGAACAATGACACCAACATTATAACTTTTACCACTCTTTAGGGCCAATGCCAACTTATTCTGCTCATAATTCATTTCCAGGGCAGTTTCCAAAACCAGCTTGCGGGTATTTAAACTTATTTTGACATTGTTGTTCAAGGCCCTGGAGACCGTAGCAGCGGTTAGACCAAGTTTGGCCGCTATATCATAAATGGTAGTCTTTTTCTTCATTGATTAAGCAACATCTTATAATAATACCTCTATCCTTAGCTCTTTATTGGTAACAAACCTAGTCCTAAAAAGGCACTAAATTAAAAGAAAATTGTACAATGGTCGTACCTTCAATTCCCACGTTCCATTGGATTAGTGTCTTCCTTTTAAAAAGCATTTAGATATAACTTTGGCAAGATATACTATTTTAAGCATTAGGTTGTAATCGATTGCAATTTAGGCTGAAGGTGTAATTTGGGAACCTTACTTAGTATTCTATAGGAACAATCGTCCATCATTGAACGTTACTTGAGGTACTTTTCCACAAACTCTTCCTTAAAGGCGCGCCCAATGGGCACATAGGTTTCTTGGTCAAAATAGATGCGGTTGCCCGATACCTTCACAATTTGTCGGGTATTCACAATATAGGATTTATGAACCTGTGTAAATTGATCTGTTGGCAAGGTCTGCAGCCAATACCTTAAGGAATGGGAGGTAAGATGTTTTTTCTCTGCAGTATAAATTTCGGTGTAGTCCGCTTCGGATTGGATATAAAAAATATCTGCAATGGCTATTTTAAGGTGCTCATAGCCCGACTTAATAAAAATTACCTCTGGAACCGTCTTCCTCTCCAAATCCTTTTCCAAGGAGGATGCATGAAAATTAGGCACAGGAACTTTGGAAACGGCCATTACAAATCGTTCAAAGGAAAATGGCTTTAACAAATAGTCCGTTACATGATATTCATAACTTTCAAGTGCATATTCCGAAAAAGCCGTAGTTAATATCACATGGGGCTTATTGTTCAATGCCTTTAAAAAATCTATCCCGGAAATCTTGGGTAAATGGATATCCAAAAAAATCAAATCTACTGCTTCGGTTTTTAGATAATCCATGGCCTTAAGGGCATCAGCAAAAGTAGCCTTAAGCTCCAGACTCTTCATTTCCCCAATGTACTTCTGAAGTACTCGCTGTGCCGGCGGCTGATCCTCTATAATGATGCAACGAATCATGTGCTACCTTTTTTTAGATCGATGTTCAAAATAACGGAATAGGTGGTCTCTGTTTCATCAATAGATAAACTATGTGCTCCAGGATAAATTAACCCTAATCGCTTTTTAACGTTCTGAAGACCTATACCATGGGAAAGATCATCAGTATTGGTTTCACGCCGAAATGAATTGGTGCATTCAAATTGTAATAGGCCATTTTCCGATACCTTGATAAGCACACTAATAAATATATCCTCCGATTGGCTTGCGGTACTGTGCTTAAAGGCATTTTCCACAAATACGGTCAATATTAATGGTGCAATACGGTATCCAGAGCCTGAAATATCCGTTTTAAAATCTACGGTTCCCCTATTCTCAATCTGCAATTCACTTAATTGGGTATAGTTTTTAAGGTGTTCTATCTCCTTGGTAAGTGGCACATACTTTTCCTTGCAGTCATACAACATATACCTCAACACCGAAGAAAGTTCCAAAATAATGGTAGGTGTTTTTGGGGAATTATCAATGGCATAAGAGTAAAGATTGTTCAAATTGTTGAACAAAAAATGGGGGTTGATCTGTGATTTTAAAAATTGCAGTTCATTTTCCTGAGCCGACATTTTTAACTTTTCCACTTCACTTTGGGAGCTTATGGCATCCCAGGCAAACTTGAATCCCGATAAAATTCCTATGACAGGTAAAACATCGAAGACGGCATAATAGATCCCAGGAACAATGTTTGCTCTTTTGGTTCCTGGATAAAAGACCAGTTCCAAAAGTTCCTCGGCCCAAATAACACCGAATAATACCAAAACTACCATTCCCAAGAACTGCCAATATTTTTTTCGGTATAAAAATCTTGGCATCAGAAAGTAGGTAATAAAAGCAGCAAAAATAGTGTAGACCAAAAAGAAGACCAGTTGGGCAAAGGTAATTCCCGGATTGTACTTATCAAAAGAATAGAAAAGCAGCACCAGGACATGGAGCACGACTTGAAAGAACAGTTCCTTCCTGGAAATCATGGCTTTTTTCATTCCTCAAAATTAAGCTATTGCCATGGTTTCATAAAATAGAGGCATCCCAACGGCATAAATAAACCCCTAAACGGCGCATACCCTATGCAAAAATTACTGGCTGTCGTTCAATGGAATACTTTTGTCGTTCACAGAAAATAACCCTCCCTTCTCAATAAAAAAATGAATCTTTGTAATTCTTACAGTTCCAATTAAAATTAATAAAGGAAGCCATGAAAAAACTTTTGGTACAAGTGTTAACCGCCTGTTCATTAATGCTCTATTGCCCTGCTGCCATTGCCCAACAAGGCACGGTAACCATAAAGGGTACTGTAGTGGAGGAATCCAACGGACAGCCCATTGCCTATGCCACGGTAATGGTAGGCGATAACGAAACCAAGAAACCCATTGATGGGACTACCACTATGGATAATGGCAGTTTTAGCTTGGAGACCGATGCTTCCGACTACTATATAGAAGTAAGTTATTTAGGTTTCAAGACCAAAACTTTTGGACCACCACCAACACAGAGTCAGACTATTGATTTAGGAAGGGTTGCCCTTTCAGAGGATGCAGAACAGCTACAGGAGGTAGTGGTACAGGGAGAAGTTTCACGTACCGAATTTAAATTGGACAAACGAGTATTCAACGTAGGCAAAGACCTTAGTACCACAGGGGCAAGTGCCTTGGAAGTTTTAAACAATGTACCTTCCGTTAACGTTAACATAGAAGGGCGCATCAGTCTTAGGGGGAGTCAGGGAGTACAGATTCTCATCAACGGTAAGCCATCTATCATTGCTAGTGAGGAAGGAAATGCCTTGGGTACCATTACAGCGGATATGATCGAAAAAATCGAAGTAATGACCAACCCTTCAGCCAAATATGACGCCGAAGGTACATCGGGCATTATCAATATAGTCCTGAAAAAAGAGGAACGAAAAGGTCTCAACGGTTCCATCTCGGTGAATACCGGTGCCCCTGATAGCCATAGCGTGGGGGTGAGCTTAAACAGAAGAACAGAGAATTTTAACCTTTTTACCCAATTGGGGTTAGGCCTAAGGGATATGCCCAACGATCTGGAAACCCGTAACGTAGATCTAATAAACAACACCACCATTCTTAGTAACGGTACCGAGTACAGGAATGAAACCTACTATAATTTCGTCTTGGGAACAGACTATCATATTAATGATAATAACGTATTGACCCTTTCGGGAAACTTTGCCATGGAAATAGAGGATCAACCCTCCAACACCAGTTTTGTGGCCTTGGACTCCGACAATGCCATTAGTTCGGAATGGGAACGAACCGAAGTTACAGACGCAAAAAATCCAAAATTTCAATACGAACTGCAATACAAAAAGGATTTCGAGAACCATGAGGACCATACCCTGCTTTTTAGTGGCCTTGGAAATTTCTTTGGAAAAGACCAATCCTCCGAATTCTTGAATACCACCATCTCAGGGGATGACAATGATAGCAGACAGCAGACTAGAACCGATTTTAAAGAAGCTATATTCACTTTTAAACTGGATTATACCAATCCTATTACTGACGAGTGGACTTTGGAAACAGGGGCCCAATATGTCATGAACGACGTAAGTAATGATTACGAGGTAAATAATTTCACCAACGGTGCCTTCGTTAACGACCCTGGACTGACCAATGTCTTTGAATTCGATCAAAAGGTGCTAGGTGTATACGGTACCGGTTCCTATGAAGGAAAAAAATGGGGCATAAAGGGAGGCTTGCGCTTGGAGCAGACCGATCAGAATACCCTCCTGGTCACTACGAGCTCGGCCAACGATCAAAACTACAGTAATTTTTTTCCCAGTCTTCATAGCTCCTATAAGTTTAGCGATAAGGTTTCCATTCAAGCAGGTTACTCCAAGCGTATTTACCGACCAAGAATGTGGGATTTGAACCCATTTTTCAATATTAGAAACAATTATAGCGTCCGACAAGGTAATCCCGATTTACAGCCCGAATTTACCGATTCCTATGAGGTAACCAGTATTTATATTTTAGGCCCTGCAAGCATCAATTTTGGAGTGTACCACCGCTATACCACAGACGTCATAGAGCGTATTACCACCTTCGAAAACAACGTTAGCACCTCCAAGCCGGAGAATATTGGAACCAATAGAGCTACTGGAATAGAATTCAATGCGAAATATAGCCCTGCAAAATGGCTTACCTTGAACGGGGATTTTAATTATAATCAATTTCAAAGGGATGGCATCTTCGAGACCACGGTTTTCGACTTTAGCAATGAGCAATGGACTTCCAAACTAATGACAAAAATTAAACTTCCATCCGATTTTGATTTGGAGATGACAGGCAACTATCAATCCAGTTACCAAACAGTACAAAGTGACGTTAGTGACATGCTTTTCATGGATATGGGACTAAGAAAAAATATAATGAAAGGCAAGGCCGTTCTCAATTTAAGCGTAAGGGACCTATTCGCCTCCAGGGTAGACGAAAGCCAAATTGCCCAGGCCAGTTACGAGGTTTACAATCGCCGTCAAAGAGGCACATTTGTCGCCCTCGGCTTTAGCTATGGCTTTGGTAAGGGAGAGGCCATGCAGTACTCCGGGCAGCAGCGTAGAAGATAATATAAGTTATAGTTGTTGCACTAACAAAAAAACCAACCTAGTTGAATAGGTTGGTTTTTTTGTTTGGACCGTCAAGAACGGTTTTAGTATAATGTTCCAAGTCCCAAAGGGCTCCGAACAGTATTTGTAAGGATCCCCGCGTTCTTAATTCATTTCGAAACGTTCTAAGTAAACGACTCCTTTTTTGCCCTTTAGGGAAATACCCCATCCCGGAATTTCCTTGGCCTGGTTCCCATCCTCCAAATGCGGGCGATAAAGGCCTGGAGCGATTGGAATCTTCTTTAGATTTTCTTCTTCCGGGGAAAAGTTAATTCCATCTTCGGACCAATGTATGGATTTGCTCAATGACGCCAAGGAAGCAATTCCCCCATTTTGGCTCCAGATCAATACTTCATGTCCCCTATCTATCAGGGGCTCTGGATGCTTCCTATAAGGCCCCTCTGGTTGATCGGCCAAAGCAACCCCCATTTTAGTGAGCCCTGGCCCTTTTTTCCCATGAACAATAGAGCGACCCTTGTAATACAACCAAATTTTATCATCCTTTACCATTAAAGCTGCATCATCAATCCGGTAACTATCAAAATCCTCGGGCACCTCACTAACTTCCAAAATCGGATTGTTTTTGACCCTAACGAAAGGACCTTCAGGGCTATCGGCAACTGCCATACCAATGGCGGTAAAGTCGTTCGTTGAATTATTTTCAAACTCTTTTTTTGCATTGCCGGGAGTGGGTTTTACACCTGTATAGTATAAATAATATTTTCCCTTATGGGCCAAAATATTGGGGGTAAAAACAGAATGGCTGTCAAATTCGCCCTGTTTTCCTACATCCAAGGCCATGCCCTGCTCCTCCCAGGTATGCCCCTCATCTTTGGAAGTAGCGTACCAAATGGTTGCCCAATACCCGGCCGTTGTTGGCCTATCCATTCTAGAATACCAAACATAGTAGGTGTCCCCTACTTTTATAACATCACTATTGTCCCGCCTGTTGTATAGACTATCTATTCCTATGCCCGGAATCTCCTGATAGGTAAATGTGGTGGTGGCTGCCTGTGATTGACTTGCAACTTCCTCCACTTCTTTTGGTTTCTCCTCGCTTTTGGACTTACAGCTAGCCAAAAATAGTATTGCCATTGCCGCGCAAATATTGAATACAAACAGGTTTCTTCTAATGGATCTTTTCATTCGATTTTATGTTTATTTCTGATTATTAGTGTTTTATGTTTAAATGTTCTTTGTTAAACCCAATATTCCAATATCCTTTCATTGATTGATGCGCTTCCCTTCAACTCCACAATAAATTCTAATCATAAAACTATCATCCCTACCTTCCGGTTTCATCAAGAGTACTTTGAGCCGAGCAAGATACCCAAACTTACTTATCAAATGCAAGCACTACTTTGTCCAGAATTGGTTTCGATTCGTTTTCAGTTGTATCCGCAACTCTAACTTCAAATTGGACGCCATATCCTTCTGGAAGCCCTCCAAGGTCCACCATAGCAGGGATTCTTTCAATCTGTTTGGCAAAACCCTCTATATAATCATATTGTTCCTTTACCACCTGCCAATCGCTCCAATGATCTATTGTGCCATCATTCGTGCTATCCACTCCAACCCTTACTTCAACGGTTTCTACCCAGGGGCCATCGCTAACGTAATCGGTATCCATTTGAGTCACCAAATGAAACGTGCCCTCGGCAAATATGATGTCCGGATCTGGGTGTCCTTGACCAATATTGCCACAGAAGGTAAAAGGTTTATTGATGTCGTCCGAAGTGAACCAAGCCACACTCATGCTTTCCCTTCCGTGTCCGCCCGCTGGGTCAAAATCGGCAAATAAATAATACTGCCCCCCAATAGAGATCGATGCCCAGTCTCCATAAGCATTCTGCTCCGGTTCGTGAATCTCGTATTTTGCAAAAGCACGTGTTTCCCCGGCTTTAACCTTATGTTGGGGAACATCTACCTCTGCTTTTTTCCCGGGATATCTATCAGGATCTTCGGCATGCCAGTGCGGATGTACATATTCAGCAAATTTTCCTGTTGGTTTGGTACGCTCATCCACTGGCGGATCCAAAATTTCAAAATCCTTGGTACCGTCTTTACTTACTGCATGCACCGCTAAAGGGGAATCCCAGGCATGGGTGGATGCATCGATAGGCGACCAATCTTCTACAATTAAATGATAATTACCTTCCAAATCCCGAATCACGGCACAGTCCGAGCCATGGGTAGGGTCGTTAAAAGCCATGCCCATATTCTTTCCCGGTATACCATCGGTTAAATCCTCATCAATATAAAGATGTGGGTCTTGATCGTTTGGAAAATCGTAATACAAGTACAACTTGCCATCTACATATTCCGCAGTGGTTACCCATTTTGAAAAACTTTCTGATACAGGGCCATGGTGCACCCAGTTTACCATATCCTTGCTCTGCCAAGCGTGATATCCGCCTAAACTTGGTTTTAAACCACCTGCTGCATCAAATTGGTTTTTAAATGGTGTAGTGCTTAATTTAATATCGAACCCTTCCAGAGCAGCCTCCTCCGCCTTAAACACCCCTTCTTTCTGACTTTTACTTTTATTATATCTCCCGAACATCCAATAATTCCCTTCGCCTAATTGCAAGGCTACCGGTGCATCACCAAGATTGGAGGGGCCCAGGTTGGGAACTGGTTCCCAGTTGAGCCAATCGGGCGACTGGGATAAGGCAATGGATTTAACCGATTGCTTCTTATCAAACTTTTTTAGGGTACTCCTAAAGGTTGCCACGCTGTCTGTGGGTTTTAGTTTGCCTTCAGCAATATTCATATTGGTCTGTTGGGCCATGCTGCCCTGCCAGTCCTCCTGGGAATCTATGACCCATTCCCCTGAGCTAATTATGTCCGACTTCTTTTTATTATTACACCCAATGACTAGGGATAATAAGAATACTGCCCATAAAACTTGTACTTGTTTAACCATATCTATCAAATAATATTTCTTTTACTCTAGAACTCCAAGGTTGATGCCGGCGGAAGCGGCACGTTATTATTTTTTCGCCAAGTCATTAGTTCTCCCAACAATTGGGAAACTATTTCAGGATTATTTTTCGCCAAATTATGAGCTTCCTTTAAATCTTTATCCAAGTTGTACAACTCTAACTTACCATCGTTTAAATACTGGATCAGCTTCCATTTATCCTTTCTGATTATGGAACATGGCGGATTTTTATAGGTACTTGCCACGTGCCAAAATAGGGCCCGCTCTTTCAGTGCTGTGTTTTTCAATAAGGGCAGCAAACTTTCCCCATCAAGTTTTCCGTTATAATCCTTCACCTGGGCCAAGTCCAAAAATGTGGGAAAATAGTCCATTCCGCAAATGGGCGTTTCCGAAACCCCAGGGGCAACATGACCCTTCCAATTTACAAAAGCGGGTACCCTTAGGCCACCTTCGTAAATGGTTCCCTTGGCCCCGCGCAAGATATTTGTGCCGCTCTGCAAACCGTTAAATCCGTTATCGGAAGTGAATATCACTATTGTATTTTCCCTCAACCCCTCCTGATCCAAATAATCAAAAATGCGCTTCACATTTTCATCTATGGAGGCTATCATAGTGGCATAGCCGGCAATTTCTTCACGGTTATTTTCTCCTTGACCTGTAATGGAATCAGCCGCTTTGCCCATAAATTTCTGAAACGAATCCTTGTCTCTTGGCACTGTAGGACGATGTGGTGCATAATAATGAAGGTTCACCAAAAAGGGTTGCTGCTTATTGCGTTCAATAAAATCGATGGCATCATCCGTCAAACGGTCCGTTAACCATTCATCATCTTCCTTATCCCCAATAAAAGGATTCTTGAAAGGGGCCTTATAGCCACCGCTTTCAGATTTATAGCCTTCTGTATACCCACGGGCAGGATCTCCCCACCAGGTGCCTCCTACGTTCTCATGAAAGCCCTTTCCCAAAGGATAGTATTTTTGAATATCGATGGATAAGTGGTCTGTCAACCAACCCAAGTTTCCGTTATCAGGTTGCTTTAAGGGTTTTTGAAACGGATAATCTTTTTCCTCTTCTGGATTGGGACCTACCACATGCCATTTTCCCAGGTGGATGGATCGGTAACCCGCATTTTTCAATGGCTCTGCGTACATGGTATGTTCCAGGCCAACCGTCCAACGCGAAAATATATTGTGTTGGTTATCCCCTTTTTCCAATACCGGAACATTGTATATTCCCGTCCTAAAGGACTGTTTCCCTGTTAACAAAGCCGCTCGTGAAGGGGAACAGGTAGGGTACATATAGGCATTGCTAAAGACAAGGCTTTCCCCTGCCAGCTGATCCAGGTTGGGGGTTTCAAACCAATTGCTCCCCATAAAGCCAACATCTTGCCACCCTAGGTCATCGGCCATGATAAAAATAATGTTTGGCTTCTTTTCTTTTTCACAAGAAGACAACATCCAAGAACAGAGAACGACCGCTATCGCCTTTTTAATGTGCTCCATCCAAATCTACTTTTTTAGTCCCTTTCAACGCCTTACTCGCATCCGATTGTATGGCGTTGGGAGCATGTTGCTCACTATTTGTTGCTATTTCAAAAGACCAGGCATAGTCACTTTTTCCCAAGTCTGCCGGAGGGAGTATTTCCAAGCCTTCAGGCGTCATGCTCCATTGAACCTCAGCCCCGGATCCCAGAAGTTTAATAAACTTCACTTCATTCTCTGCCCATCCTTTGGTAGCTTCAATAACTATAGAATTCACTGGTTTTTCCAATGCAATTGCAAAGAGCTTTGTTCCCTTGGTAGTAAAAGCGAGATGTCCCTTTTCCTGATGATTTTCTTTCCAATAGCGGGTGCCATAAATGGCCTCCCCATTTATTTCCAGCCACCTTCCCATTTCTTGCAGTCGCTCCAATTGCTCATCAGGAATGGTGCCATCTGCCTTGGGGCCGATATTCACCAAAAAGTTGCCATTTCTAGAAATTACCTCTACCATCTCCTTTATAATATCCTCTATTGATTTGTAGGTATCATTTTCCAAATAGCCAAAGGAGGTACCAAAGGTGGTACAGCTCTGCCATTTTGGGCCGATTACTTCTAGTTTAAGATTGTCCTTTTCCAAACAGCCTACCCCATCTGGCCAGTTTCTATTGGCTCCCTTGTTGTTTACATATACTTCCTGGCCCTTTTCCTTTCCATTATTCATAAAATCGGTGATCATCAGTCTACATTGATCATACAGATATTGTATTTCCGGTTTAAACACTTTAGGTTCTACCTGGGTGTTGTTTCCATCTCTTGTAAAAATCGGAATATCGTCTATCCATAAAAAATCGGGTTGGTATTTCTCCTGAATTTCCTTCCAACGGGCAACATATTCATCAACGGCTTCTTTACTGAACCCAAAAGGTCCGTAAAGTGATTCTGCTTCAGGATTTCTTTTGATTTCCTCCAAAATATCATCATGAGGATCTGCATTTACCACATATTGCTTTTTTGTAAAAAAACTAGTATGTCTTTCCCTGTGATATGATGGCGCATACTTTAAACCTTCATTTTTGACCGCTTTGCCCAAATCACCAACCAAATCGCGTTTAGGACCTTTATCCATGGCATTCCAGGGAGTTAGGTCTGAATCCCAGTTGGCCCAGCCGTCATGATGTTCTGCTGTGAGCACTACATATTTTGCCCCTACGTCAGCAAACAGTTTAGCCCAGTCGTCAGGATTCCAATTCTCAGCTTTGAATTCGGGTATAATGTCCTGATAACCAAATTCCGGTGGGGCCGCTCCCCAACGTTCCCGCAAATAAGGGTAGTAATAAGAGGAATCCGTATAGATCAGTTTTGGAACATGTTCTGCATATCCCCTACCCCCTTTACGGTGACCTATAACACTATAAGGGCCCCAATGAATAAAGATTCCTATTTTCCCGTCATTGAACCAATCGGGTACCGGCATTTTTTGAAGGGATTCCCAACTACCGTCATAAGGAGCGTTTACAGCAACCTCTTTCTTTTTATTTGAATTGCAAGACACTAATATTATAGTAGCAACTGCAATTAAGAATGAATTTTTAATTCTCATTTTTTTTTCTATTTAATTCTGCATCAGATTCGTTTTTATATTTCGATATTCCGCCTTTAAACCAGGCATCAAAATTAGTTTTTGGGCTTATAGGTTTCCAAGGTGGCTTCCATTTCTTTTACCACCTCAGGAAACTGGGTGTATACATTGGTGGATTGATATTTATCCTCCTCCAAATTGTATAATTGCGCTACAGGAGCATCATCTTTAATATGCCCATCCTCTATATCGCTATTAACACCTCCTACAAAAGCTAAGGCAGCAGCTCCGCCCCATGCGTGATGATGAGGTTGTGAACCTCCAAAACCACCGCTTCCCTTGGCTGGAATGTACATCCATTTGCCTTTTCTTAAAGATAAATGCGTTGGCTTATGGGCGGCTAAAAGCAACTCTTTTCTAATAGGTTCTTTGGGATCATCCACCAAAGCTGGCAAAACGTTTACACTATCCGAATTATCCATATTGTTTAGATCCTGTCCGGTAAGAGCCATAAAGGTGGCCAACATATCCACATTACAGATCAACTGATCGGATACACTGCCGGCTTCAATTTTTCCGGGCCATTTGGCGATGAAGGGTACCCTGTGGCCACCTTCCCACACCCCGAACTTAAATCCTAATAGATCACCATTAATTTTGTGTCCCGCCTTTACGGCATTACGACCTCCTAAATTCAACATGGCACCATTATCACTGGTAAAAATTACCAGTGTATTATCGGCAACGCCTTGCTTTTCTAATGTGGCAGTTACTTGACCAACCATCCAATCCAATTCTTGGATAAAATCCCCATAAAGTTCGGCATCACTTTTTCCTTGAAAATTAGTACCCGGAGTAAAAGGATGATGAATGTGCGTAGTAGCAAAGTATAAGAAGAATGGATCTTTTTTATTGCTTGATGTTTTTTGAGTTATCCAATCCACAGCCTTTCCTGCCAATACTTCGCCAACCGTGTAATCATTGTATAATTTGTGTGCTTTAGCAGCACCTTTAAACATATTGGCCGTTCTCTGTGAAGCTTCTGGCGGTATAGGAGTAATTGGTGTAACCTCTTTCTCCTTTCCTCTACCTACATACACTAGTGGGTCGTTTGGATCCTCTCCCACCACACGGTCATCTTCTACATACACATAAGGCGGCGCACTGTTTACCACCGGAATCCCGTAGTAATAATCGAATCCTAAATCGTTGGGTCCAGGCCGCAATGGTTTATCCCAAGTATTTTCTCCATGGCCAAACCCCAAATGCCATTTTCCCAAGGCAGCCGTTGCATAACCACTGTTTTTAAACACATCGGCAATGGTCAATTGTTCCGGGTTTATCAATAATTCTGAAGTAACGGGCGCAGGGCCCCAAATGCCTTTCCCCTTGTTCCCACGAACAGGATATTGCCCAGTAAGCAAGGCATAACGGGATGGCGTACATACTGCCGATGCCGAGTGTGCATCGGTAAACATTTTACCTTCGTTTGCCAATTTATCTATATGGGGGGTTTTTACTTTTGTGGCGCCATAGCAGCCAACATCACCATATCCCAAATCGTCTACCAAAATATAAACTACATTGGGTTTATCCTGGGCCTGGATTTTTAATGTACTGCTTATAAAAAATAAACAAACAATTATTTTTACTTTTAGAGATACTCGTGGTTTTAATTTCATACTTTTCGAATTAAATTTTCTCTTGAATATTTTCAAATGGAGGTACACGTTGGTCTGTTCCTATGACCTCTATATCTCCCAATTCTTTTCTAACCCTTTCTGCTTCTTTTAACAGCTCCTCTACTATTTCTGGGTGGTTATGAGAAATATCGGTCAACTCTCCCATATCTAACTTTAGATTAAACAATAGGGGGTGTTTTAATGCAATCAGCCCTCTACATCCAATATTCTTTAAGTTTTTCCCTTCAAAAGGTTTTTCATTCCTGTTTTTAGACCAAAAGGGTTGGTCGTCCGAAGTTCTTGGCAGATGCAATTTCCATAGTCCTTTTCTAATGGCCTGTAAATTGATTCCATTGTAATAGTACACGAATTTATGCGGAGATACTCCTTTTCCAGTTTTTAAAATGGAGGTGATGTTTTTTCCATCAATTACCCTGTCTATTGGAATTTCTGCTCCAGCCAAAGAGGCTAAAGTTGGCAATAAATCCATAGATGATAAAAACGTATCGTTCACCCCTGTTGCAAATTTTCCTTTCCATTTAATAATGGCAGGAATACGAAAACCGCCTTCCATAGTGGTATATTTCCCTCCATTTAAAGGGCCAGCAGATCCGCCAAAATGACAAATTGCAGGTCCGTTATCCGACAAGAAAATGACGATGGTATTTTCGTCTAATTTTTTCTCGGCAAGTGCCTGGGTCAATCGACCTACATGATAATCCAATTCCTGAACATAATCACCGTATAAACTCCCTTTTGAAGTTCCAATAAACTCCTTACTGGGTTGGATTGGAGAATGCACCGAATGGTAGGCTAGATACAGGAAGAAAGGATTTTCTTTATTTTCTTCCATATATTCGATGGCTTTATTGGTATAATCTCCTATCAAGGTTTCAAAAGCTACATTTTCTTTTACTACTTTATTATCGCTATATACATCATCTAAATCAGGGTGACTTGTATGCCAATTGGATTGTAATCCATAAAAATGCTGAAAACCGTGGTCAATAGGTTGATGTCCTTCATTGAATCCCAAATGCCATTTTCCTATAGCCATGGTTGCATAATCTTGTTTCAATAGTAAATCGGCAATGGTAATTTCATCGGGATGTAAACCGTAATCTTTATGTTTATCAATTTTTCCCTGAGCCACGGGAAATCCGTTACGCATAGGGTAACGTCCTGTTAGAAGTGCCGCCCTTGAAGGGCTGCAAACAGATGACGCTACCTGAAAATCGGTAAATCTCATTCCTTCATTCGCCAATTGATCAATATTTGGCGTATTTACATCTTGAGCCCCGTAACTGCTTAAATCACCATAGCCTAAATCATCGGCAAAAAGGATGATAATGTTAGGTTTATTAATTTCTTTCTCCTGTGCATCCATGCGATTGACCAATAACCCAAAAAAAGCCCATAATGCTAATCCAATAATCTGTTTCATGCTCTTTTAATTAGATCCTTTTATAGGAAAAATATCGTTGGGTGTAAAATAGGGTTCTGTCCCCAAGGGGCCCGCATTTAAACCTCTTGCTCCCAAATGGCCTATATCCTCCTTGGCCCAATCCAATAGTTTCTCCAATTCGGCAACTACTTCAGGGTTTTCGGCAGACACATCGGTAGTCTCCCCTATGTCGTTTTCCAAATCGTACAACATGTTTTTTGAAAACAAGACGCGATCTTCGGGTGCAGAGTGTATGGGCCATTTCGCATAGACAATAGAGGTGGAATCTGGGCTATGCGGCAAATGTAATTTCCATTTGCCTTTTCGTACAGCGCGCAATATATGATGCTGATAATAGAAAAATGGTCTTTCCAACTCCGTTGATTTTCCATGAATTATCTCTGAAATATCCAAGCCATCTATTACTCTATCCTTGGGTACTGACGCTCCTGCAATTTGCGCCAATGTGGGCAACATATCAATGGTAGCCGCCACCACATCAGAAGTTTTTCCTGCCGGCACTTTTCCTGGCGCCCTAATTATACATGGTACCCTAAGACCGCCTTCCCAGGCAGAGGTTTTTGCTCCTCTTAAGGGATCCGCATGTCCTCCATGTTCTTTCTTAATCCACCAAGGGCCGTTGTCACTGGTAAAGATCACATAAGTGTTGTCGTCCAGCCCGTTTTCTTTTAGCTTGGCCAAGATCCGTCCAACGTTAAAATCAATTTCTTCTATAACATCGCCATATAGGCCAGCGTCCGACTTCCCTTTAAACGCGTCCGAAACCGCCAATTTAGTATGCGGCATGGTATGCGCGAGATATAAGAAAAAAGGCTGTTCACTACTCTTTTCAATAAAGTTGATAGCTTCGTCCGTATACCTTTTGGTAAGGGTGGACATATCAGCATTCTCCTCAACCAGCTGGTTGTTTCTCAATAAATGAACTCTGGAATCGTTACTTGTTGGAGTAAAAAAAGATTCATCAAAACCTTGATGAATAGGTAATAAATCTGGATTAAATTTTTCAGGATTATGTCCTGCCAAATCCCACTTCCCAATCATCCCTGTTCCATAACCTACTGGTTTTAATACCTCTGCAATGGTAACTTCACTTAATGCTAATTTAGGATGTGGATTATCTCCATTATCATTACGTGCATTGCGCATAGGATAACATCCCGTCATTAGTGCCGCTCGCGATGGTCCACATACCGTTTGGGCATAGAAGTTGGTAAATTTCATCCCCTCGGCCGCCATTTTATCCAGGTTTGGCGTCTTGATGTTCGGCGACCCAAAACAGCCCACATCGCTGTAACCCTGATCATCGGTAAAGATGATAATGAAGTTTGGCTTAGTGGCAGGATCTTGTTTTTTCTGCATACAGGCCATTGACAACAATGACAAAAAAATAGTGGTTAATTGCTTCATTGTTATTTTATTTCAAATTAAATGGTTTTAACAAGGCTTAAAAACAGCTTCATTATCTTCTACTTTTTATCTTAATTTTTGGTCAGAGGCTTGGGATTTTCCACATAAGCCGCAGAGCGGTAATTTTTTAAAATATCCTCCTGAAAAGTTTCTATATGTGCCAGAAGTTGATCTACAATTTTCCCATTTCCCTGTATAACATCTGTGGATTCTGAAATATCACTTTCAAGATTATACAGTGCTACAGGTTTATCCCCTTCTACATGCAGCTTCCAATTACCAGATCTAACTGCTGCCAAAACATTTCCTTTGTAATAGAAAAATGCCTGGTGCGGACTTTTTCCTTTATGTATCAAAACTGGCATAATATCCTTTCCATCAATTACACGGTCCATAGGGACTGCTGCGTCTGCCAACTTAGCAAAGGTGGGCAATAGGTCCATGGCTGTCAAAAGCTCATTGTTCACCTGGGCTGCGGGGATTTTTCCCGGCCACCGGACTACGGTAGGCATGCGCATCCCTCCTTCAAACGTACTGCCTTTTTTACCCCTTAGTGGTGTAGCCAAGCCTTTTGAAGGGCCATTATCCGAAGTAAAAATAACCAGCGTATTCTCGTCCAGACCATGCTCTTTTAAAGCACCCAGAATTTGTCCGACAGACCAATCGATTTCGCTGATGGCATTGGTATAAATCTTATCACGTGTTTTGTAGTCAACACCATTATTTTCATTTTTCAGGGCTTCTATGATCTCATCCGAGACTCCATTCATAAAAGGCGGGGAAACGTGAATGGGGCGATGGGGGATTGGATGTGGCACATATAGAAAAAATGGTCCGTCTTTGTTTTCTTTTATAAACCCTACTGCACGTTCTGTAATGCGCTGGGTAAGATAATCCGCATCGGGATCCATTTCAATAACTGTCTCTCCATCAAGTAAAGGCAATGAAGGGAAATTATATTTTTTTTGATTTGTGTGAAAGGGATGAATATCATGGCTATATGGAAGACCAAAAAACTCATCGAATCCCTGACGGGTAGGCAAGAATTCTGGTTGATCGCCTAAATGCCATTTTCCGAACATTCCGGTTTTGTACCCTGCGGATTTTAGCACCTCAGCCATAGTAACTTCATCAGGATTGAGACCCTTGGAATCTCCTGCAAGCAAAACCGGAAAATCAATTCCTACCGCCATGTCTACACGTGCAGGATAAGAGCCGGTCATCAATGCCGCTCGGGAAGGTGTGCAAAGCGGGGCCGCTACGTAGAAACTAGTGAGCTTGGCACCTTCCGTAGCCATTTTGTCGATATTGGGAGTATAAACATGATCCCCTCCAAAACAGCTAAGGTCCGCATAGCCTTGATCATCGGTGAAGATGACAACGAAATTAGGTTTTGCAGGTTTTTCCAATCCGGATTCGCAACCCAAAAGAAAGCTTAAAGAAAATGAGATAATGATTAGCAGTACTAAAGTTTTCATCTTTTTTATGTATCTAATGCGATATTTCAACCCATGGTTTCTAAGCCGAAAATAATATTATTAATTACCTCTCACTATTCATTAATTAGCTAGTACCACGCAATAATTACGGTAATGCACACCTCTGGCTGAAAAAACACAACAAATGGATTGTCCGCGTGCCTACCCTTACTCATGATGGAACATCCCATGCATTACCCCCCTTCTTAACACGTTTTAGTGCTTTCTTTTGATATGAAAGTGGCATTTTCAAGTATTTTTTTAATGAAAAATCTATATTATAAATTCATTAGGTGTCATTTAATTGGCCTTATCCACATACAATGTCCGCCTCCTGGTGCCATTACGGCCTTAATAACATCCCCTTTTTTAACTTTACCGTTCCTAACCTGGTAAGCTTCTGGATTGGTCTTACAATGGGTTTCAGAGGTGTCTTCATAAAAGGTGATATCGTATTCCTGATCGGCCTCCAAAAAGTCGAGACCAATGTCCAGTGCCCCTCCTTGTTGGTTGTACACACTGCCAATAAACCATTCTTTATCATGGCGCCTTGCCGTTGTAATATATTCACCTATTTTGGAATGTAGAATCTGGCTCTCATCCCATTTCCCGACAGGCAATTTTTGAATAAATTCGAAAAGATCGGATTTGGCTTCATAGGCTTCCGGGGCATCTGGGATACAGACCAAACCACTGAAAATAACCAATGTTCGGGCGGCTTCAGAAGCTACTGTCGAAAAATACGTATTTGTTTCCCGTGGGCCTTTTTGCCGTAGTCCACTGTTGATCCCCGTTAGATCAAAATTGCCGTTGTTCATATCCAAAGGACCAGTAATGGCGTTTATCAGGGCCATTTTAATGAACGACTCGGGTGTGAAGGCCCGTCGCGAATCTTGCTGGGCATGGCAGTATTCCCTGGTTATGGCATTAGGGTAGGTACGCCGTATTCCCGTAAAAGGCACCGGACTGTCATGGAAGTCGATCAGCAGCTCACTTGCCGCACTTTTCTGTATGGCCTCCCTGGTAAAATCTACATTGCTGCCCATAAAACCGTATTTGATCCCTTTCATTCCCAAAGACTGGTAATAAGGAAAAAGTTCATCATCCCCATATTCTCCATGCCTTCTATCATAGTACAACATTAGATCTACCTCCTTTTCTGCCGCATATGCGATGACCTTTTCCAGGTCCAGTTTGTCCGACAGTTCAAAATGTCCTTTGGTAACTTCCTTATACCAGGAATCATCGATAAGGAAATAGTCGATTCCCTTTTCGGCGGCAAAGTCGATAAAACGGAAATAGCTTTCGGTATTGATGCCATACACAAACCCATCAGGAGCGGTGTAACCGTGAACCCGCCAATCCCACAAGGTCTTTCCGGGCTTTATCCAATCCGTATTCTCAAGTTTAGACGGACTTGCCAAGTTGATGGGTACTGTGTTCACCACAAGGTCGCCAGCCGATTGCCCAAAAAGAATTACCCGCCAAGGACTGGTCCATTCCTTGTCACTTAATGCTACTTTGTTGATGGATGCAATTTTTCCTTCCATCTCCCCAACATCAAGATGCATGGGATCCATACCATTGGCCACATAGAGGTCCGACTCCAATAACGCCATATAGGATTGGTCTGTAGATTCAACTACTAGAGGGACACTAATTTTTCTCTTTTTAGGACCTTTGTCCTGTAAATAATCGGTGAGTCCTTTATAATCCACAGGCCCCAATGGTTCACTTTCACCTGCTGGTGTAAAATAATTACTGCCGTTTGGCAAATTGTAGGTGAATTTAAAAATGGCCTCCTTTGGTTTTTCGCCTTCGTTGAGGACAAATCTAAAAGCAACTCCTTCATTATAGGCCCGGGCCAACAATTTTCCCCCTACTCCATCGATATTCAGATCCAATTGAAGTTCTTTATAATGGTCCCGGGTGCTGCTTTGTTGCCCCCAAACCGGATTCCAGCTATCGTCGTTTTCAATTTCTGTGGCTTTCAGGATGGTCACCTTCGCGTTCGGTATTATTTCCAATTCCGAAGTCCCGATAAGTTCTACACCTTGAGAGCCAACCTGATAATTCAACTTATTATCAACAAGCTGTATCCCCATGGATCGATTACCATCTGGAGAAGTTAAGTTGAAATTATCCAGGGATTTTTGGCAAGATACCAACCCTATCAGCAAGGCAATAAAAAAGAACTTTCTTCGCATTATCATTATAATTTATTTTTTACATTTTTAATCTTTGGTCACCATACTGCCCCACCAGTTGTTTTTGGGATCAAAATCATTGGATAATAGCTCCATCCGTTGTTTTTCCAGTTCAGGCATCTTTTCATATTCCATTTTGTGCAAAAACTCCCTGGCCTTTTCTTCTGAATATTCAGGATCGGGCTTTGCGTATTTGGCCCCCACCTCTGTTAGATAGTCGAACAACTCCTTGTTAAGTTCCTGTACCTTATCAGGATAGGCTGCCGCGAGATCCGTTTTCTCCCCAAGGTCCTTAGACAGGTCATAGAGTTCTTTTCTTCCGTCCTCATAGTAATGAATAAGTTTCCAGTTGCCCCTACGAATAATGGAAGAAGGCTCACCCCCTTGGTTCCCGTAATGCGGGAAGTGCCAGATAAGAGGCCGCTCGGCCAATGTCTCCCCTTTAAACAAAGGGAGAAGGCTAATGCCATCGTTATGTTCCTTGGGTAGCTGTTGGGCACCAGCCAACTCCAAGAATGTGGGATAGAAATCTGTTCCCGATACCGGATAATCAATTTTATCGCCTCCTTTGGAGAGACCTGGAATCTTGATAAAATAGGGTTCCCTGATACCGCCCTCAAACTGATATCCCTTACCGGCCCGCAAGGGTTTGTTGCTGGTTGAAAAATTATCCCCGGCAGCCACCCCTCCATTATCGGAGGTAAACACAACAATGGTATTTTCCTCAAGCCCCAGCTCGTCCAGGGCGGAAAGCACCTGCCCAACAGCCTCATCCATTTGCTCTACCAAGCCCGCATAAATTGGGTTGTCCTGCACCTGGCGAATGGGCAAAAATTTCCCCATGTTATAGGCTTTTTCCGCCACTCCTTGTTGCACTGCCTTGTCCCTATATTTCTTCCATTTTTCCTGAGTGGTCTGAATGGGCGAATGCACCGCATAAAAAGAGAGATAGGCAAAAAAAGGCTTTCCGGTTTTCTCAGGATTATTTTTTTGAATGAATTTTACCGTTTCCTTGGCAAGTCGATGTGAGAGGTTCTCCCCATCCTTCAGATTTTCCAAATTAGGATTGTCATAAGGAGAGAAATATCCTCCCCTTGGCCCTCCTGACGTCCATCCGCCAACGTTGATATCAAATCCGTGATCTTCGGGCCAGGAACCCTTGTCGCCCAAATGCCATTTTCCGGCAAAAAATGTTTTATACCCCTGCTGTTTCAACGCTTCGGGCATGGTAATATACTCCTTGGGCAGGTTATGGGTATATTCGGCCGGAAGCAGTTTTGTAAATCGATTCCTATTTCGCCATGCTTCACCGGAAGGGGACCCAATATGCACCGTAATGTCATGCCTAGCAGTGAATTTGCCGGACATTATACTTGCCCGTGAGGGGCTACAGACCCTACTGGCGGCATATCCGTTGGTGAAAATAGTTCCTTGTTCTGCTATCCTGTCTATGTTGGGTGTTTCATAGTAGGTACTGCCCATACAACTAAGGTCTGTATAGCCCAAATCATCGGCAAGGATAAAAACAATATTGGGCTGCCCCTTACTTTCCTGTTTTTGACAGGAAACATGTAATACCATTAAACAAGAGAGAATGGATATATAAAATCTTCGCATGGACTTGTTTTTTGATTTGTTGAATATTTAATTATCGTGAATTTGATTAAAAAATAGATGCAAATAATTGATTGTACATTAATTAATGCTCATGCTCCTAGAGCCTGCCTCCCGACAGGTAGGCCTGCCTTGTCGACAGACAGGCGAAGTCGAGAGGTTTGGGGGACAATGAGGTCTCGACTGCGCTCGACCTGACAAACCTCGACTGCGCTCGACATGACAACATTAACCTAAATATCATTAGCACTTAAAAATTAACAGAACTAACTTTAATTGATAATACCTTCTATTTGCTCCCAGTCCTCCATACCTTCATTTTCCTGTTTGGCCCCAGGAGTACTCCTTCCGTTGAGAATGATTTTTTTTAGGGCCGACTTAAGCTCTGCCGCCTTCTCTGGGAATTGGGCTATCAAATTTTTTGTTTCCCCAATATCGTCCGCCAAATTATATAGCTGCATGGTAGGCAAATCCAGATTCTCTTGTTCTATATCCTGTGGCCTTGGATAGCTCCAACCTCCGGAACCGGGACAAATACTTAATTTCCAAGAACCCTGTCTGATGGCAAAAGATCCATTTATGGAATGATGTACAGTATATTCACGTATTTCCTCATCCTTTTCCCCTTGTATAAGAGACAGCATACTATAACTATCCTCCGCCTCGGTATCTTTAATTTTATACCCTGTCAATTCAGCGCAGGTGGCAAAAAAATCGGTGGTACAGATAATTTTATCCGAACTTGTATTTTTGGGAGCATTATTGGGCCATTCTACTATAAAGGGTACATGGTGCCCACCTTCAAAGATATCGGCTTTGGTGCCCCTAAAAGTATAGCTGGGATCATGGTCTACTTTGGCAAGCTCCTCAAAATCGGCCTTTGGGGAACAGCCATTGTCACTGGTAAACACCAGGAGGGTATTTTCGGATATGCCCTGTTTTTTAAGGGCGGCCCTTATTTGGCCAACCACATCATCTACCTGCATCACAAAATCGCCGTACATATTGGTATTGCTCTTGCCCAAAAATTCCGTGGTAGGTAAAATAGGTGTGTGGGGGGCGGGCAATGGGAAATATAAAAAGAAGGGGGATTTGCCCTTGGCCTTTTCATCTATATACTGTACTGCCTTGTCCGTCAAATCCTGGAGCACGGCAGCATGAACAAAGTCGTCCGAAGTAGGTCCTTTTCTCCAAATGCCTTTTTCATCCACCGATACCGTAGTCTTGGTCGGTACCATAGTAGGTATATCATTCTCCACATATACGTATGGCGCCATATCGAGGGAGCCACAAAAACCAAAGGAATAGTCGAACCCATGGGTAGCTGGCCCATTTTTGACGGGAGAGGCAAAGTTCACCTCCGGATTTGCATTAAGTTTATTATGCTCTAAGTTGGGATCCTTATCCTGAACATCCCAGTCCCAGCCTAGGTGCCATTTGCCTACATAGGCTGTAGTATAGCCTTGTGTTTTTAGCATTTCGGCAATGGTGGTACGCTCTTGTTTAATCAAGGATTTGGAATAGCCGCTCAGCACAAAACTCTTTAAGGAAGTTCGCCAATTGTATCGTCCAGTTAAGATGCCATAGCGGGTAGGAGTACATACCGCCGATGAGGTATGGGCATCGGTAAACTTGACCCCATTGGTTGCCATTGCGTCCAGGTTAGGAGTAGCAATTTTCCCTTCGGGATTAAAAGCCTTAACATCGCCATATCCCAGGTCATCCGCCAAGATATAGATTATATTGGGGGATTGGGCTGTCCCTTTTTGGGTCGTTGCCTTATTCCTTTGGGCGTGGACAGAGAGTTGGGAGAAAACGAACAGTATTGTAATAAAATTGAATACTTTTTTCATATGTATAAAAAACTTTAGATGGTGTTTAATTTGCTTTTAGGAATCCCTAGACTTTTTCTAAAAAAATCATTTTTAAATTTTTTAAAATTAGACAAAGGATATTGATACTGCCACTAGTAAAAGCACCACTAGTGGTATGTTTTTTGCTTTGACCATGAGTTTAACACTATATTTTGATAAATTTTTCACGACATTAAAAAAATCCCACGATATGGAAAACACCTAATACTACCCAGGTAATGCCAAAACTTGGCAGGTCTAGGGATAAGGATTAGGAGGTAAAAAAGGGCAGACAATAGGGTCTGCCCATTTAAAAAATAAAACTACTAATTTAGAAGAAGTTAATTGTATCCCAGTTTTTAATAGGTTCCAGCATACAAACCATCAAAACAATTTGTTATGGTTTTTGAATTCACGATTTCGAATCCAAAATATAAAGATCAAAGCTCAAAACCAGGATTCTGGATCAAGACTTCGTTATTTTCAATATCATCTACTGGAATAGGTAAATAATAATCTTGTGGCTTAAATAGACGCACTACAGATTCCGTACTCGTTTTTCTTGTGATTGAGTACGTATCGGCTGCAACATCCCAAGTAAATTGAACGCCAGTGTATTGTTGATTTAAAAAATCACCAGCTATTCTCCAGCGCTTTAAATCCCAATACCGATGTCTTTCAAATGCTAATTCCAACTTACGTTCATTCACTATATCGTCAAAGGTTATCGTACCTAACAATGGCATACCTACTCTTTCCCTAATTGCATTTACTGCATCCAAAGCATTATCCGTTTGTCCTAAAGCAAAAGCGGCTTCAGCATAATTTAAATAAATCTCTGCCAATCTCATTATCATAAGCGGGTTATTACTTTGAACAGAAGCTACGATAGGTGTTGCTGTGTTTGCCAATTTATAGGCCGCTAACGCCGATTGAATTCGGTTTTGACGCGGAGACGAGGTAGGTACTCCGGCTGCAGAGGCAGCAATAGGATCTGTAACCGCTTCATGAAAATAGGCAGGTGCCCCGGCATAAACCATTCCCGGATAACCAATTGAAGCTTTAAATCGTGGATCCCTAGCATCAAATAATTCTTTCAGGTCATGAAATGTATTCGGTCCTATATTATCTTCTAAAGTTCCCGATCCATCAGGTAATAGCTCTCCTTCAGTGCCATCTTTATAATCAAACCAAGTTATAGTTTCAAAATATACATTTTCGGCTGCTCCCCAGTTAGCATGGTCGGGGAGTGCCCTAGGTAAAGTATGCGTATCAAAACTATTGGTGATTCCACCTTGCCCACTAAATTGTTGAAACATTATGCTCTCAGTATCATTGGCACTTCCAATATCGTCGAATATTTGACGATATTCAGATGATGTAGCGCCTGGTCTTAACTGGTAAGAGCCGGTACCAAAAGGCGCTGGCATTAAAAGCTTAGAAGCTTCCAAGGATTGTGTATAATAATTGTCCGCGTTAGAAGAGCTAATACCAACCAAACCATCCTTTTTCATAGGAAGTAAGGCATCAAACTCTGCGATACTGCCAGCATATAAAGCAGCACGGCTTTTAAATGCAATAGCAGCGTCCAGATTAGGCTCCCAACCACCAACTGCCTTATCTTCCAATAAGGCTATAGCTTTATTGAAATCACTTAAAACTTGATCGTATGTTTCCTTTTCAGTACTTCTTGGGACTTTAAGTAAGTTAGGGTCCAAGCTTACATCTTGTACTTCTAATATAATAGGCACACCACCGTAACGTTTTACCATTTGAAAATACATTATCGCTCTGGAAAAGTATGCCTGTCCCAACCGCTGCTCACGATATTCCGTGATAAGACCGCTATTTTCATCGGATAATCGTGCTATGGCCTCATTAACAACACGCATTAGCTGCCATCTCCAATAAGCCATGACATGATCTGTATTGCTACCATTAACACTGCCACCTACATCTGAATAACCGTTTGCCGTGCCCCTAAATCGACCTTCAGCCCCAAGACTGGTTTCCGCATAAAGCTCATTATTTACTCTACCATAATTTGGTTGGTATACCACGTCTATTCTATTGAAAACATCGGCCATATAGGCATCAACTAAATTAGCATCATCCCATACGACATTTGCTGAGATCACATCCAATCTTGTTGCATCCAAAGGATCTTGACAAGCCATATTGGCCAACAAGGAAACTATAACTAAAATCTTTATTTTTCTCATTTTTTATTTTTTAGAAACTTACGTTTAAACCAAGAGTATATTGACGTTGCGCGGGGTAATTATTAACGCCCCCCGTTTCGGGATCCCATGGAAATACACCTAATTTATCGAAGGTTAATATATTTGTTCCACTAACTGATAATCTTATATTAGCTATTCCAGATTTCTCCAAAACTTCTTTTGGTAGTGAATAACCTACCACTAGATTCTTTAGTCGTAAGTAACCAGAATTCATAAAGTATTTATCGAGCGTTAAACTATTGGTAGGACCCGTTAAATCTCGGGGAAACTCTGCCCCTACACCATTATTTTCCGCCGTCCATAAATTATCCACAATATATTGGTAAGGTGTTGCCGTACCGCTATTTTGCACAAAAATACCTATTTGTTGACCACTAAAGTTCTGGTTAAAATTGGAAGCCCCTTGCCAAAACATGGTAAAATCCCAGTTTTTATATTTAAGTTCTGTGTTAAAACCATATAAAATTTCAGGAACTGTATTACGACCTATGAGTATACGGTCATCTTGATCTATTTTGCCATCATTATTGGTATCCTTTATTTTAATATCACCTGCTCTTAGGTTAGGACTTTGACCATTAAAATAATCTATTGTTAAATTATCAATTTCTTCTTGTGTAAAAAAGCCATCAAAAGCATAGCCAAAAGTTCTATTTATCCAATTGCCACTAAGTTTATTAATGCGCTCTCTGTCCTCAGTAATGAATTCTTCCGGGTCACTAAAGTTTTTTACCCATTTTTCTCTAGACCATGAAGCATTTGCAGAAAAATTATATTTAAAATCTTCCTTACCCCCTCTAAAATTTAATGCACCCTCGAAACCTCTATTATCTCTTTCTTCTATATTTTCAAAGGGTAATTGGGCTCCAGACGTATTTACAATTACAACTCCTGGATCCAAAGCCAACAATTGACTTCTTTTTCTGTAAAACGCATCAACTTCCAGCCCCAACCTATTGTTCACAAATTTCATTTCCAAACCTGCGTTGTACAAATCACTTAGTTGCCAAGTAATACGAGGGTTAGGAATACCTAACGTACGTATTACGGATTGATAATCTCCATTAAAAACATATCCGTCTTCTCCTCTCAACTGCTCAAAACCATCAATATAATCATAGGTATTTGATCCATCATTTCCTAAGCGAGAATAAGACCCTCTTAATTTTAACAAGCTAATTGCCTTTGACTCTTTTAAGAAATTCTCTCTGGATACTACCCAACCAGCAGATATTCCCGGAAAAAAACCAGTTCTAGAGTTTTCTGGAAAAAATGATGATTTATCCTGCCTAAAAGACAACTCTAACAGGTATTTACTTGCATAGTCATAATTTAAACGCCCAACAATTCCTGTCCTTCCCAACTCTGATCCTCCCCCCGACACAGTGGCAAAATCTGGATTGTTAGCAAATAAAAAGGGAGTTGCACTAGACAATAAATCATTTCCGTTAGCACTGTAATCTCTTGTTTGCTCACTAATACTTTCAAAAAGAAGAAGTGCGCCTACGTTATGTTCGTCAAAACTTCTATTAAAATTTGCACTTATATTGGTAGTTAATCGTTCAAATCTATAGGTTTGCTCACTCAATGTAGTTTGCTCCCTACCAACTTGGTTTTTATAACCAGTATCTGTTAAGTACCATAAATCATACGGCTTTGATAAAATACTACGAAATCTATAAACCTGTAAATAACCTGCTCTTCCTGTAAAACTCAATCCTTTTATAGCAGGAATTTTATATGTTAATTCTGCTGAAGCATTAATATTATCAGTTCTGGTATCATCATAACCTGCAATATCCCTTCTAGTCGCAGAAAGTGGACTTCGCGGATTATCTATATTAGCTCCTGGTACTTTATCCGGATCTGGTAAAGAACTAGGGAAAGCTGGATTAGACCAACCAATGGAAAACAAATCACTTGACTCAAAAGACCTATCGGAACTTCGTAATTCACGCCTCCAGCCTAATTGCACCGCGGCTGAAAGATTGTCTGAAACCTCAAAATCTAGATTTATAGAACCATTATAACGCTCATAGCCAAAATCTCCTGATGCCCATATAGTCTTTTGATCCAAGAACCCTATTGAGGTAAAGTATTTTATTTTTTCACTTCCTCCCCGTACATTTAAGTTGTGTTGAGCCTGTGGAGCAAAACGATTAGTAATCACATCAAACCAATCTGTCCCAGGATCCCCAGCTTCTAGCAATGCCAATCTTTCACTAGTGATATTATCAACAACCCCGTCATTACTACCATCCCTATGCTGTAAAACAGCTTTTAGATAACCTTGGTAATTTGCGAACTTAGGGTAACTGGTAAAATCAGCAAGTGAATACGTGGTATTATAAGTAACCACAGGCTTTCCCAATTTACCTCTTTTAGTAGTAACCAAAATAACCCCAGCACCAGCCCTAACTCCGTAAACAGCTGCTGCTGCATCTTTTAAAACAGATATGGATTCTATTTCGTTTGGGTCTAGTTGTGAAAAGTCGCGTTGAAAGCCATCAACTATAATTAAGGGGCTTTCTCCCTGATTACCTCCCGAACCATTGGCTCCAAAACCTCTAATATTTATTGTTGAATCATCTGCACCGGGCCGCCCTTGACCTAAGTTCAGGTTCAATCCTGGTAATCTACCTTGAAGATTCTGTTGTAGATTAGGGGCTGGTGCCACTGTCACATCTTCGGCCTGAACGGTAGCCACCGATCCGGTAACAGTCTCTTTCTTTTGAGTACCGTAACCCACTACAACAACTTCTTCTAATCCTGCTGCAGATTCCTCTAGAGCAATGGTTAACGAAGTCTGCCCATCAAGCAGAACTTCTTTGGTAGCAAACCCGATATAGGAAATAATTAATATTGAATTACTATCCGCCACCGATATACTGAAATTCCCATCAAAATCTGCGGTAACCCCATTGGCTGTTCCTTTTTCAACAATATTTGCCCCTGGCAAGGGTTGACCCATCTGATCCGTTACCGTACCTGAAACTTCGAATTGTGGTTGCGACAACACTTCTTCGACAGGCCCGGTATGGGTATGCCGTTCCCTAATCACAATACGATTTTTTCGGGACAGGTCGAATTCTACAGGACTCTTGGACAAACTTTGTTTTAAAAGCTCATCCACTGCAATCTCTCCTTTCTTCAATTGTACTTTAGGAGCATCTGCAAACAGATCGTCTGGATATAAAAAACGATACTTGGTCTGGTTTTGAATAATATCAAAAACCTCATCTACAGAGACCACCTTGTCGGCCTCTATCGTTACTTTCTCTTGAGAAAATGACTTCTCGGTAGTAATTCCAAAAACGGTCGTACACAATAGGAAAATAAAGGTTCTCATCATCAAGAATAGCACCCGAAATCGGACGAACGATCGGGACTTAATTAATTTAATTTTCATAAATTTACATAGTATTGGTTGGACATTTGTTTAAGTAATACGCTTTAAAGGGACGAAGTTGATGCACCGCTAAATGTTCTCCTTCGCTCCCTTTTCTAAAAATTCTATTTTATTTTAAATGGATTGTTTTGTCGCTAATTTCATAGTCCTTAATGACCTTGAAATTTTTTATGGTATTCAATATATCCTCTATTTTCTGATCTTTTCCAAGCACCCCGTTAAACCCCGCTTTTTCCAACTCTGGATCTTCAAAAATAACATCCATATCATACCAGCGGGACAGCACCTTCATAATCTCCACTAAGGGTTTTCTTCGAAAACTAAAAACGCCATCTTTCCACGAAATCTCGTTATAAACATTAACGGTAGCAACTTCCATGCTGTTATCATTAAGATTTAGATTTAGCTGTTGCGACGGTTCCAGGACTCTTTTTGCAGTTTCTGTATTAATGACCACCTTGCCCTCTACCAAGGTGGTATATATATTTACTTCCTCCTTATAGGCCTTAATATTAAATTCGGTACCCAATACCTCTATTTCCTGTGATTGATTGAAGACTACAAACTTTGCACCGTCATGTTCCGTACTAGGTGAAACAGCGAAGTACCCTTCACCATAAACCAAATCTACTTGGCGAGTTTGCCCGTTTATAAAGTTTACCGGATATTTAAGTTGGGATTCGGAATTTAACCAAACCTCAGTACCGTCAGATAATACTAGGTGAAACTGTCCTCCCCTTGGAACCGTCAAATAGTTAAAGACCGCTCTTGCCCCATCACTTTTATCCGCTCCGTATACGATTACTTCACCATTACTGCTTGCATTTGGTGTTTGATAAGTGTTCCCCTTTTCCAAGGCAACTTGAGAGCCGTCTTCCAAGGTCAAAGTGGCTTTGTTGGACCCTATATTAATATTGTTACTAATTATTTTAGGGTTGGTTTCAATAGGCTTATTAAAACTGTTGTTCTTAAGAAAA
This sequence comes from Arenibacter palladensis, assembly GCF_900129275.1. Taxonomy (GTDB): domain Bacteria; phylum Bacteroidota; class Bacteroidia; order Flavobacteriales; family Flavobacteriaceae; genus Arenibacter; species Arenibacter palladensis. The sequence continues at coordinate 326,835 of NZ_FQUX01000001.1, forward strand.
TAGCCAGTGGCCAATAAAACCGTAACCACCGCTGCAGCCGAATAGGTAAGAATTTTACGGATCTTTTTTCGCTTAACAGCCTTGATCTCTTCGTCCATTAATATCTGCAATTTGGTTTTTAATCTATTGGGATCAAATTGTCTCATTTGGTGTTCAATGGCATAATTAGTTTGGACATAGGAGTTGAACAATTGTTCGTTTTTGGCATCTTGCAACCATAGCATTAGCGCATCCAAGTCAGCGGCCGAGGCTTGTTGGATTAGGAATTTGGCTATTAGTTCTTTTGCTTTCTTATCGTTCATTAGAAACGTACCATTTACACTTAATACGTTTGGAATTTACACGACCCTAACTTTTTTAGTATATTTTTTTTTAAATTGCCCAAATAAACCGCCAATAATTACCAAATTACCATATGTCAACCAAATATTCTGGCAATTTAGAATTGATTGAAGCTCTAATATCTGGGGATTCCAAAGCTTATACGTTTCTTGTGGATACCTACCACCATAAGCTCTGCATTTATGCCTATAGCCTTATAAATGATGAGAAAGCCGCTGAGGACATTGTCCAAAATGTCTTTATCCGTACTTGGAAGAAAAGAAATAGGTTAAAATCCGATTTTGAAATTAGAAGTTTTCTCTATAAATCGGTTTACAACGAATTTATAGACGAATATCGCAAACAGAAATTAGTAGTTCCCTTGGAGAAAAAATATATTGATGCGCTTACCACTATGGTGGAAAATGAAGATGACCATGCCTTGGAAGCAAAAATAAAATTAGTAAAAAGGGCCATACAAAACCTTCCCCCCAAATGCAGGGAAATATTTATGTTGAGCAAACATGATGGACTCACCAATTTGGAAATAGCCGAATATAAACAAGTATCCATTAAATCGGTAGAGGCCCATATCACCAAAGCCTTTTCCATTCTGAGGCAATCAATAAGAGAGGAAATGCCTCAAGTTTTATTCTTAATATTCAAATCTTTAAAAAAAGACCCACACACTTCTAGATCGGTATAGCTCCAGATATAATCCCTTCCATAACGCGCAATGATTGATATTCATCAATATCCCCGTTCACATTACCCGTGTTGTGGCATCTCTCAATGTTGACCACCTCTCTTCCGGAAGACCAACGGGACTCCCTGGCGTTTATTCAATAACCTGATAGCCAATATGATAAATTTTAAAAAAGTAAATCACAAACACTTTTTGCAACTAATTACTTAGCCTCTATAACTTTTTATTGCCCTTCGGGCGGGGTAGGTTTAATCTCAACGACAAATTCATCATTGAGTTGTTTTTTTTCCTCAAGGTCAACGGCGTGGTACATTGAGGCAAATGCAGTAGAAATCCATATAATGGAAAATACAATACCAACAATAAAACAGATGAGTCCACCTATAACTATAGGAATCACAAGCAATCCCATTCCAAAAATCTGCCAACCATGTCCTTTGGTCATTTCCCAGCTTTTTTCAACAGCGGCAACAGGTTCCATATTTTTATCCATGACCAGGTAAGAAACGAATGCTAACCTACAAGCCAGAATAATTCCAGGTACAATTAGCAAAACAAACCCTAAACCTATAATGGCAAAGGTGAGCAAATTAGCAAGGATGATATTGATGTAATTCTTTTTAAAGCCGTCGAACATTTCACTAATTTCAAATTTTTCATTACGAATGGCACGCAAGTACATTAAATCGCCACCGTATTTCACCACGGAAAAAACTAACAACCAATAAACGGCTGCCAGAATCTGTAAAATTATCATTCCAGCTGAATTATCGGCATCGGAATCCCGAACAACTGAAGCGGGAGATTCGGCAATACCCACTATGATCATCACTAAAAATAAATACAAAAAGTGTTTCCACATTTGTTGCCAACCATAACCGTAACTTCCAGTAATAGTTGCCTCAGGTTTTCTTTCTTCTTTGATGACTGCCATGAGCTTTGATTTTAAATTCATACAAATTTAAGGGAGTCGTATTAAAATGCATTCCAACTTTAGTAGTGAATTTTAAATCACTACTAAGGTAGGGGTTGGTATTAATTGCATTTTCATACTTTTAACAAACAACAATCATATACTTGCTAAGTTTAACCTTCATAGTGATATTTATTTTTTGTGCCGCCATAGCTTCGGCATGTATATTAGTGGCCCACCAATTCATCACCACCTACAATACCGAATTTCATCGCAATTACTTTTATTTTTTGGCTACCTTTTTTTCATTTGCCTTTTATGGCATATGGGCACCGATCATTATGCGGGTTATACTCACTTCTATCGATGTTGATCGCAATACCATGGAAACGGTAACCAATTTTATACCTGTACTTGGCGTGCCATTTTTGCTTATATCCTGGTTCATGTTGGTTAAAATGGGATTTTCGCTGGTTGCCATGAAGTCTAATAACAGGGCGATTCGTATTTATCTAATTTTTTTGGCAATTGTAATTGTTGTGGCGTCAGGAATTTACTTTTTTAAAAATAACCTTCTAGTTTTCAGTACAACACATGTCATTTATACTGAAATGGCAATATTCGTTGGCTTGGAGCTTGGTTATATGTTCCTATTTGCAGGCATTGTATGGCACTATTTAAAAAGACAGAAACGAGCTCATAAAAAAATAGTGGCCCGCTTTGTACTTTTAATGGTATTGGCGCTCTTATTTAGACTGGGGGTATTGCCCTTCGCCTTTTCCAGCCCATGGATTATTGCCCCATTGATATTGATGTATTTTATTTCAAATTTTGCACCCTTATTGTATCTGAAACTCAATTCCCATTTGTTATTTGTCCCTTTGCATTCTGAAAACCCGAATCAAGATAAAAAGGAATTAATATATCGTAAATATGACATCTCGAATCGTGAAAAAGAGGTTATTGAACAAATCTGCATGGGTAAGACCAACCAACAAATAGCCGACGAATTGTGCATTAGTCTACAGACGGTAAAAGACCATACTCATAGGATATACACCAAAATTGGTATTAAAAGCCGAATGAAATTGGTGCAAATGGTGAATGGATAGTTTTGGGATGCAATAAAGTTACTCCTAAAGCACATGTGCAAGTCAAAAAATTTGTCATACCTGCATGGATATAAACCAATAAAATTCACATCCCCAAAAAGTTGTGCCTTATCCAATGTAATCCCTAAATATTAGTACAATTTGGATTAAGACCAAATCCTTAGCAAAAACGGTACTGTGCAGTGCTAAGAAATCAAAAACTAGAGGTAAGGACAGTAATGATTAGGTGAGAATTTTGCCCAGTTGCAAAAGAAAACATTTTCCTGCCTCAAACTTATTACTCAATGTAGGTGTTAATAGAACATTGCAATTGGCAATCCACAGCTAACATTTTACGAAACCCAATAGCCAATTCGTGATTTTCAAAAATCAGCGCCTCTGTAATACTATCACTCAATATGAGTTGCTTAAGTAGATACTCAACCACATATTTATTATCCGCTGTATAAAGTACAAATTTGCTAGATTCCAATTGGTTATGGTTGTTTATTAAGTGGGTTTCAAATTTATTAAAACCAATTTATAATTACATTAAAATTATATTCTAAAAATTTGAATAACTTACGCAAAAGTATAAAAAGGATAAGGCCACACTCCAGTAATCCAAATCGATTGACTTTTTGCTGACTTTAATCTTAATTTGGGATAAAAAAAGTCCGAAAAAGAAAAAGCCAAGTAAAACCAATGTCTTTCCGGGATTATCTGCTCACCTCTTGGACTCACTTCAGCTCCTCCAAGGGTAAAATTCTCTTACCAAATGGGTTAAAAAATAGGAAAGACAGTCATAAAGACTGTCTTTCCTTGAATTTATCAACGTAACCCGTCGTTGCTCCAAAGACCATTAGGAGTTGTCCTCAACGGTAGCCTCAGGTGCGTTTTTCTTCACTGATGCAATGCCATTTTCCATGGCAGAGGAACTTGAATACATTTCGCTTTTGCCGATTACTTGACCATTGGAAGCCTTTAGGTTAAAGTATGGGCTGCCATCTTTGGCCGTATTGCGCTCATATCTTCCATCTTCCTGCGAATTTTTTCTTACGGATGATATCCCATTATCACAAGCTGCTTTGGTAGTATACGCCTCACTTCCCAAAATGATCTGTCCGTTGGATGCCTTTAAATTAAACCGAAACTGTCCGGATTTGTCTTTTTTAATTTCAAATTTTCCCATTTGTACTATTTTATATTAAGTCTTAAATATAATATTTTTTTTGGACAGCATTGGCTAGAATATGATACCCATTTATAACCCGGGTCGATAGCTCCTGTGACCCATTACTATGTGTACATTAAAAATTAATGTGCTAATTCAGCTTAAAGAAGAAGGTATTATGTGGTGTACCCTAAAATAATCTATTTTAGTAGACATGAATCGGATATAGTTAATGACTATATCCGATTGTTGTAATGCATTAAATAATCCGCATGTATGACCTTATTTAATCCCCTAAAAATCAATCCTGAATATATCTTGACTGATTTTGGAATTGCGGAATTGAAAACCCTGTTGGATGGGAAAGAAAAAAGTTTTCACCTAAAGTGGATTTCTGATAATAAGTTTATAATAAGCTTGAAATTTTCAATTGGAACCAACCATGCCTTTGACCTAAATAACGATGCAAAAAGTGCAGTAATAGTATATGGAACAATATCTAAACTGGCAGAAGATAAGACCAATATAGTATTAGTAACCAAATTCAAATACGGACTTATATTAATTCTGGTTATTCCATTAATCATGTTGATTCTGGAGCTTACAATGGGTTTAGGAATACCTTTGCCTTTCTACTTTGTTTTTCCTTTGGTCTTCATCTTAGTTCTTTTTTTCTTCATGAGCGAAGAAAAAAAACTAATCCGAAATTTCAGGGAATTTATAAACTCTGAAAAAATAGCGCACTACAACAACTTCTAATCATAGCTAAATGTCGGCGGTATTTGGGAACCTCCATGGGAACCTTTTTTACTCAAAATAACTTGGCAAGTTGGCATTTAGTTGGAAAGTGCAGTTAGTGCACATAATGCAGTTGGATGCTGTATAATATGCCTTAAACAAAAAAATCCAACCTATTTTCATAAGTTGGATTTCCACTTTTGCTCCCCCTCTTGGGCTCGAACCAAGGACCCTCTGATTAACAGTCAGATGCTCTAACCAACTGAGCTAAGGAGGAGTGTATTTTTATCGCCTAAGCGGGTGCAAATATAAATGTTTTTTCAAATACGCCAAACAAATAATGGCTGTTTTGCACCTAAATTTTAAAATTATTTATTTCCCCTATAAAAACTTCTTAATAATATTCCAGATATCGTTTCCAAATACCACTGCCATAAGTCCCATAAGTATAACAAAACCAATAATTTGACCAGTTTCCAATACCTTTTCACTCGGTTTCCTACCAGATATCATCTCATACAACAAGAACATTACGTGTCCCCCATCCAAAGCCGGTATAGGAAGAATATTCAAAAAGGCCAACCATACGGAGAACATAGCCATGAAATTCAAGAAATAGACCCAATCCCATGTGGGCGACATCAATTCCACTATTCCAATAGGACCCTTAACTTGTTTGTAGGCTCCCGTCTTTGTATTAAAGATTACCTTAAACTGTCTTATTTGATCTGTCAAAACCTGAATGGTACGTTTATAACCCGCAGGGATGGCTTCAAAAAAGTTGTAATTATCGGTAACCCTAAGATCGGTAAGATCCAACTCTATTCCAATTATTCCTTCATCGGGAACGATCAATTCCAAATGTTCCGTACTGCCATTGCGCAAAACACTGATATCCAATTTTTGATTGGCAGATGCCCCAATCTTACTTCTAAATTCGTCCCAATATTGGGTATCCACTCCGTTGACCCCTTTAATTTCATCACCTGGCATTAATCCCGCCTTTTCTGCTACCGAATTGGGCTGTACCTTGGCAATTATAGCCTTAGACCTATATCCCAAGAAATTCTTTCCCTGGGTAGCAAAAACGGTCTCCTTGCCTTCATCCGATAAGGGCACTGTTATTTCGCGCCCATCCCTTTTCACCGTTACCTCATCCCCAAGGATAATATCCAAAACGGCCTCATTGAATTTTCTGGTCTTCTTATCATCCACCATCAAAATTTGATCGCCGGTCTTTAATCCCAACTGTTCCCCTATGGAATCTACTACTATACCATATTTTAGACTGTCCGAAGGAATATAGGTATCACCATTGGAAAACAACAACATGGTATAAATAACCCAGGCCAATAAAAAATTGACGATTACCCCACCGGTCATAATAATAAGTCGTTGCCAAGCCGGTTTGGATCGGAATTCCCACGGCTGTGGCTCCTGCTTCATTTGTTCGGTATCCATACTCTCATCGATCATCCCGGCAATCTTTACATAACCGCCCAAAGGCAACCAACCAATTCCGTACTCCGTATCCCCAATTTTCTTTTTGAACAAGGAAAACTTGACATCAAAAAACAAATAGAACTTTTCTACCTTGGTCTTAAAATATTTTGCTGGAAAAAAATGGCCCATTTCATGAAGGATCACCAAAATGGATATGATGAGTACAAACTGTACAATCTGTAGTGTTAAGGTCATTAAGTATTTTTTTTAAACTTTAAAAACGCACAAAAGTACATTATTACGTGGTCTTAAAAAAAAAACTATTCCCCCCACAGGTCTTTTTAAGAAAGATTTAGTAGCAATCCCTGGTTAGCTACTTGAAATATATAGCCGTCTACCTTACCTTTACCAAAAAAAATGCGTTCGTTTTTTGCCAAATTCAAATTCTTCGGCATTGTACTTCTAATTGTTTCTGCAGTGATTATCTCCCTCTTTTACAATGCCTTGCAGCCCAAAGAAATTCTGCCCGTCTACCAACCGGCCATGGTAAATTTTGAATTGGTGGACAGCACCCTGCAACATGTAAAAAAATACCACACCATTGCCGATTTTGCATTGACCAATCAGAACGGGAAATTGGTGACCCAAAAAGACTACGAGAACAAAATTTATATTGCCGATTTTTTCTTTACCACTTGCCCCACCATTTGCCCCATAATGACCAAAAATATGGCAGGCATCCAGGATAAAATTTTAAACGACGATGATGTAATGTTGTTGTCACATTCAGTGACCCCCGACATTGACTCTGTTCCGCAACTAAAAAAATATGCCCTGGAAAAAGGGGTAAAGGATAGTAAATGGAATCTGGTTACGGGCAATAAGAAGCAGATCTATGAACTGGCCAGAAAATCCTACATGGCCGTTAAGACCGATGGCGATGCTGGTCCCTACGATATGATCCATACCGAAAACTTTATTCTGGTAGATAAGGAACGAAGGATCAGGGGGTTCTATGACGGTACAAACACCGAAGAAATGGAGAAGCTACTGAGCGACCTTAAAATTTTGAAATCTTCCTATGAGGAATAATGTATAGGCATTGGTTGGACAAACAAAGTTTAAAATATTAAGGTAGATCCATTTCTGCCAATTCATCAAAACGTACAATGTCCACATTAAAAATTGGGCCTCCAATCTTCAAACCAAGGCAGCGCCCCTTTTATACCCTTAACTTTTTATGGTTTTAGCTGTTTACTTCATCTTTTTCTTTTATTTTTGTGCTTAATTAAAATCAATCTAAATAAAAATTGATTACAACGGTAGCACATTTAAGGCGAGGGCAAAAGGGAATCATCAAAGAATTTGCCGATGGAATTCTTCCCATTAAACTATTGGAACTGGGTTGTTTGCCAGGCAACGAAATAGAATTGGTACAGGTAGCTCCCCTTAAAGACCCTATATACATTAACGTTAACGGTACCCATATTGCCATTAGGCGTTCTATGGCCGCTCTAATAGAGTTAGAAATTATTGAAGATTCCCCACTATGAGCAAACAGATCAAGGTTGCGCTTATAGGCAATCCCAATACCGGTAAAACTTCGGTCTTTAATCAACTTACAGGATTAAAACAAAAAGTAGGGAACTACCCCGGGATTACCGTTGAAAAAAAAGAAGGGGTCTGCAAATTGCCCAGGGGTGTAAAAGCCCATATCCTGGATCTTCCCGGCACTTATAGCCTTAACACCACTTCCTTGGACGAGAGTGTAGTTGTAGAACTACTACTCAACAAAAATGACAAGGATTTTCCGGATGTTGCCGTCGTCATCAGCGATGTTGAAAACCTTAAAAGAAACCTGCTTCTCTTTACACAGATCAAGGACCTTAAAATTCCGGTAATTTTGGTCATCAATATGGCCGATCGTATGTCCAGGACGGGTATCTCCTTGGACATTGAATTGTTGGAAGAAAAGCTCGATACCAAAATTGCATTGGTAAGTACCAGAAAAGGAACTGGTATAGATAGGATCAAAGAATTGATTGCCGATTATAAGAATCTTTCCATTGCTCCCAATGTGGACACTACGGTAATTGCACCCGAGTATTTTGAAAAACTGAAGGCCACTTTCCCCAAAGAAGATCTTTACAAACTTTGGTTGGTAATTACTCAGGATGTAAATTTTATGCCCATAGAAAAGAATCCGATCAACATTACCGCCTCTTTTGCCACCAAATCCAAATCCGAATTAAAGCGACTTCAACAAAAAGAAACCATTCTTAGATATCAATTTATAAATGGTATCCTAAAACAGGCCTATAAGGTAGATATAAATGCCGCCAAGGGACTCAGAGCTACCCTGGATAAGGTGTTGACCCATAAAATATTCGGATATCTTATCTTTTTCGTCATCCTACTGACTATTTTCCAAGCCATATACGATTGGAGCAGTTACCCAATGGATTTTATTGATGAATCCTTTGCCTCTGCCAGCGAATGGGTAAAGGACACTTTGCCACCTGGCGTATTTACCAATTTAATTGCGGAAGGAATTCTAGCTGGTATTGGAGGGATCGTTATTTTTATTCCCCAAATAGCTTTTTTGTTCCTATTCATTGCCCTTTTGGAGGAATCTGGCTATATGAGCCGGGTTGTTTTCTTAATGGATAAATTAATGCGGCCCTTTGGTTTAAGTGGTAAAAGCGTAGTGCCATTAATTTCTGGAACGGCATGCGCCATTCCAGCTATTATGGCCACAAGGACCATTGAGAACTGGAAAGAGCGACTGATTACCATTTTGGTTACCCCATTTACCACCTGCTCTGCCCGCCTACCGGTTTATTTGATCATTATTGCCCTGGTAATCCCAGAAGGAAGATTTTTGGGGCTTAGCTATCAGGCACTGACCTTAATGCTCCTTTATCTTATGGGATTTGGAGCGGCAATACTTTCGGCGATGATCCTGAACAAGATTATGAAGATCAAGAGCAAGACCTTTTTCGTCATGGAAATGCCCAATTATAAGTTACCACTTGTTAAGAATGTGGTATACACGGTTTGGGAAAAGACTAAAAGTTTTGTGCTGGGTGCCGGTAAAATTATATTGGCCATCTCTATTATTCTATGGTTTTTGGGCTCCAACGGCTTTTCCGATGATTTTGAAAATGCAGAGACTATTGTAACAGAAAATATAAAAAATGAAGGGTTTTCAGACTTTAACAAATCCAATATAGAAAGTACCATGGCCAGCTATAAATTGGCACTACAGGATAGTCTAAACTCCAAAGTCTACGCCTTGGACCAAGCGGCTATAAACGACTCGCTAAGAATTAAGGAAATGACCCTAAACGAAAAGGCCACCAATCAGGAAATTGCCAGTTATAAGCTGGAAAATTCCTATATGGGATATATGGGTAAGGCCATAGAGCCTGTTGTACGCCCGTTGGGATATGATTGGAAAATTGGTATAGCCGTATTGACTTCCTTTGCCGCAAGAGAGGTCTTTGTGGGTACCTTGGCTACCATTTACAGTGTGGGCAGCGATGAAGAGGACACTATAAAGAATAGAATGGCCGCCGAAATGGATCCCAAAACTAAAAAGCCTTTATTTAATCTGGCCTCAGGGATATCCTTGTTGCTTTTCTATGCCTTTGCCATGCAATGTATGAGTACATTGGCCATAGTAAAAAGGGAGACCAATACTTGGAAATGGCCTGCAGCCCAGCTGGTTTTTATGAGTCTTTTTGCGTATATTGTAGCATTGATTGCCTACCAGATTATCAAGTAATCCGGTGGATCAAAAAAAAGGAAAGAATATAACGGAATTTGGTTCCGATAGATAAATAAGCAACCATATACTTTTATCTGTTCAACGTTCAAAACGAGAATTAAAAATGAGTATTCTTCAACATATTCTGGTCTATATCACGGTTGCCCTCGCATTTGGGTATCTCGTAAAGAAATTTCTATTGCCAAAATCTTTGTTTGCAGGAAAAAAACGAAACTCCAAAGCCTGTGGTGATGGGGATTGTGGTTGTCATTAACCTTTTCATACATCCAATTTAATTGCCACAACTCCACTACCGTTAGCTGAAAAAAGTATTCCAGTGTCTTAAAATAATCACAAGTCCATTGCATTCAGAATTCCAATTCCTTAATTTGGTGTTCTTTAGACCACTTCTATGCTTATAAATAGAACCTTAATTTCCGCGCTTCTAATTGTCTTTGGATTTTTCTACAATCAGGCCCAAATTATTAGCTCTGTGGTAAGGGACTCCGCAAACCAACAACCTATTCCCTACGCCACCGTACAATTATCCAACAAAAAAGGCGTAATTACCAATGAGGAAGGGCGCTTTAGTTTACTCCTAGATGCGAACACCAAGGAAACCGACTCCCTTTTTGTTTCATGTATGGGATATGAAGCCTTGGGCAAGCCATTGAACGAATTTAAGGAAAGTGTAATTCTTTTAAATGCAAAACCCATTGAACTAAATCCCGTTATTGTCAGCAATAAGCAATATACCGCAGAAGAACTTATTGAACAGGTAAAAATCAATATCGATAGAAATTACGGTACCAGCCTCACCAAAAAGCGCGTATTTTTTAGAGATTCCTACCATCAAAACCTTACTAAAAGGGACTATACGTTCAAGGAATCTACTATAGAGGCCCTCAACAAAAAGTTCTTGGACAGTGTACTAAATTCCATCCCTAAACAATCTAGTCGCTACACCGAGATCCTGGGTGACTTCTATGGCAACTTTGAAAAGGACAACCAAAAACTTACCCTAATAAAGGCTTCGGACCTTTATGATAAGCAAAGTGAACTGGACCTGACTTCCTTAGAGGAAAAGTTCAATGACATTCTAAAGAAAAATATAAAGCCCGATTCCTATTTCAAAATAAAATCGGGGCTATTTGGCACCAAAGTGGACGCGGACGAATTTATGACCTTCCCCACCGATTCCACCGATGCCGAGGCACTGAAAAAGGAACTGGCTGAAAAGAAAAAAAAGGAAGAAGAGCGCAAGAAGAATTTTGCCTCCTTTAAAAAGGGAAGTTTGGGAAAAATTATGGAAAAACAGTTCTTTCTCAAGGATTCCGACCTCAACTTTATCAACAAAGACAATCGCTACGATTTTAAGATGATCGATTTTACCTATTGGGGCGATGATGCGGTGTATATTTTGGATTTTGAGCCCAAAAGAGGTGCAGACTACAAGGGAAGGCTATTTATAAATGCCGATGATTTTGCCATTATCCGGTTAGATTACAACAATGTTAAATCATTAAGAACCTTTAAACTTTTAGGTATTTCCTTGGATCAATATTTGGACAGGGGCAAAATGATCTTCTCTAAAAACGAAGACGGATTTTATTATTTGCGCTATCTGGAAGAGGAATTAGGGGCAAAAGTTGGAATAAAAAGACCTCTAAAAATAATTGAATTAAACAAACGAGTTAAAGGAAGGAACAAACAAAATGAACTTCACTTAAAATTGGATATGGCCAGCAGCGGCATAAATAAGCACGAACTTATCCTTTTTGATACTGAGGATATCACAGAACAAGAATTCAATTCCATTAAAGAAAATAACACGGTACTTCCTACCTATATGCCCAACTATGATCCAGAATTTTGGAAGGGATATAACATCTTGGAACCCAATCAGGCCATTAAGGATTTTACGGCACAAGTGGAGATCAATTAAATACTACACTAAATTTTGGATAAAGGAATAGAGCAATAAGGCCCATCCTATTACCAATAACAATCCTCCCAATGGAGTTATTGGCCCCAGAATCCTAATTTTCCTGCCCTTGGCCGCACTAATGGAAAGACCGTAAATACTAAAGGAAAAAAGAAAGATCCCCACAATAAAACAATAGATCATATAACGTTCCAAAGCAGTTTCCAAATTAAAGTTAAATCCTAAAACCAACAACAAAATAGCATGGTACATTTGATACTTTACGCCCGTTTCAAAGCTTTTTAATTGTTGTTCATTTAAGGACTTTTTTAGCGCGTGTGCCCCAAAGGCACCAAATACCACCGCTAAAAGACCGTAAAGGGAACCCATTATATGAGCTATAAGTACCATAAGACTGTTATTACAAAGTTTAAAATATATATCCTAATTGAACTGCATCTTTAAATCCAAGTCCCTATTCAAATTAAAGGCACACTCCTTATAGCTGGGTGGTCCAAAGGCCTTGATCTTGGCGTTGGAGAAGGCAACGGATTCCTTGGGAATCCCCAACCAATTTGTATCTAATTTATCGTTCCCATTTTCGTCATGAAAAATGGCAACGGCATACTCCCCGTTGGGAAGGTCCATAATCTTGAAATTGGTGGTCGCCTCCTGTGCTGCAATCCGGTCTACCTTAAAGACCTCTTCATATTCTAAAAATCCCTGGGAGCGATTGTAAATGGCGATATTTATATTCCCCAAAGAGGATTTCACGCCCTGTACTTCTACAGAAAGGCTGTATTGGGACATCCCTAAAAAAGGAAAAGCAAACAACAATAGCCAACTATATTTCTTCATGCTTATAACGAAATCTACACCCGAATACAACATCTATTCCTTGGGTGGATTAATTTTATTGGACAAAAACTGATACATAAGCTCGGTTTCGGTACTATCGGGCATGTTTAAAAATAATTTCATGGAATCCTTATAGACCAGCCTAATCTTTTGTTGGGATAGTTTATCTACATAAACATACACCTTGTTCGTACTAAGGCTATCCTCTTTAAAAACACCTTTTTCCCTTTCCTTAACAGAGAAACCGTTAATGCGCTCCATAGAAGGTATCTTTTCCACCATAGAAACACTATCCATATCGGCATATGGAATTTTTACGAAATATATTCCGGATAATATTTCCAGTTCCTCCTTTTCTGTCTTTACCCAATTTTTATAATGTGCCGTAAAAGCCAAGGCCACCACAATTATCGTGACCACAATAAGCAAGTTGAGCAACCAATGTCTTTTTTCAGTTTTTCCCATATTATTAGTGAAGATAGACGATTAATTTATAAAAATAGAACATATCAACTAAGACCAACATCCAATGCCATCATTATTATAAAACCTCCTATAAAACCCATGGTGGCAATGTCCGTATACTTGTCCTGTTGTGTTTCCGGAATTACTTCTTCCACGACCACAAATATCATTGCACCGGCCGCAAAAGACAGCGCATAGGGCAAAATGGGCTGAAAGGTAAGAACGGCCCAAGCCCCCAATACAGCGGCAATAGGTTCTACCAAAGCGGAAGCCTGACCAAACATAAAACTCTTTCTACGGCTTAGTCCCTGCCTTCTCAATGGCATGGCAACGGCAAAACCCTCGGGAAAATTTTGGAGTCCAATCCCCATGGCCAAAGCCACGGCCCCACCAATCGTAGCCCCGTCAAATCCTGCGGCAACACCCCCGAATAATACCCCAACGGCAAGTCCCTCCGGAATATTGTGCAAGGTAATCGCCAAAGTCAATAAGGTGGTTTTATGCCATGGTGTTTTTATCCCTTCCTTTTCATTTTCCTTAAAATTGATATGCAAATGCGGCAAGACCTTATCCAATCCAAAAAGAAATAAAGCCCCTAACAAAAATCCAACTGCCGCCGGAATTACTTTTACAAACCCCTCTCCAGGGCTCATTTCAATTCCTGGCGCCAAAAGACTCCAGAAGCTTGCGGCTACCATAACACCTCCGGTAAAACCCAACATCCCGTCCAACACTGCCCTATTCATGGTCTTAAAGAAAAAGACCAGCGCAGCTCCCAGAGCAGTTAATCCCCATGTAAATAAGGTGGCATAAAATGCAGCCAAAATAGGGTCTATTGCTTCAAAATAATCAATAATTTCCTTCATATTTCATCACTGGCTTTAATATATAAATTAGAAGCAATGACATGTGAAATTTGCATTTTCCTGCCGTCGATCTCAATATTCAATGAACCGTCAAACTCTTCTATCTCCATTACCTTTATTTGGTTCCCCAAGGCTATGCCGTTTTTATCCAGGAATTTTAAAAAGGTTGCGGATGAGTCCTTCACCCCAACACATACCCCACCAGTATTTATGGGGACTTCACTTAATAATTCCCTGTCCCTTTCCTTAAATCCACCATTTTTGTCGGGTATGGGATCTCCGTGCGGATCAAATTTTGGATATGCCAACAGCTTATCAAGGCTATCTATTAGCTTGTCGCTTTTTATATGCTCCAACTGTTCCGCCACTTCATGCACCTCATCCCAGGAAAAATCCAACTTCTCCACCAAGAAAACCTCCCATAGCCTATGTTTTCTAATAATCCCCAAAGCTGTTTTGTTTCCCAAGTCGGTCAATGAGACCCCTTGGTAACGCTTGTAGTTTACCAGATCTTTTTCGGACAGTCTCTTGATCATATCCGTAACCGAGGAAGGCTTGGTTTCCATGAGTTCGGCAATGGCATTGGTGGCCACTTCCTGGGTCCCCTTTCTTCCTAAATGAAAAATAGTCTTAATATAGTTTTCTTCCGAACGTGTCATTAAATACTTATTTACACAAAAATACATTTTTATTTATAAAAACAAATTTTTAGATTTGCCTAAATTATAATTTCAATTGATGAAAAATATATTGTTGGTAAGTCTCCTTATTCCACTTTTAAACCTTTATTCACAAACCGGAACCTTAACAGGTACGGTCAAGTCCCAAGGGGAGGTTTTGCCCTGGGCTACCATACAACTCAAGGACACCCGTCTAGGCACTACTACCAATGAAGCCGGAAAGTATGTCCTGGAGGCTCCTTTTGGCACCTACACCGTAATATGTAAAAGCATAGGATACACATCCGTGGAAAAGGTGGTTACGCTAAACAACTCCCTTACTTTGCAACTAAATTTTCAATTGGAGGAAGATGTTATGGGGCTGGAACAAGTGGTGGTTACGGGTACCCGGACGGACAAAAGACGAACGGACTCACCAGTAATTGTAAATTTGATCAACAGTAAAACATTGGACAACGTGGTGGCAAGCAACCTGTCCGAAGGCCTCAGATTTCAACCAGGCCTCCGCATAGAAACCGATTGCCAAACCTGCAATTATACCCAATTGCGCATAAACGGGCTACAAGGAGGATATTCGCAAATCCTTATCAATGGGAGGCCCATATTTAGTCCACTTACCGGATTATATGGCATGGAGCAAATTCCTGCCAATATGATAGAGCGTATTGAAATAGTCCGAGGCGGCGTATCGGCCTTATACGGGTCCAGTGCCATTGGAGGGACTGTAAATGTAATGACCAAAATTCCTAGGCAAAATGAATATGCCTTTACCTACACCTATCAAAATATGGGCAATGGCAGCAACGACCATCTTCTTGTTGGAAATGCAACTGTAGTAAACACCAAGAAAAATGCTGGCGCTACATTTTTCGTCAGTAAGCGGGACCGTGATACCTATGACGATAACGGGGATAATTTTTCCGAGCTACCACAGCTAAAAAACAATTCCTTTGGCACCAATTTCTTTTATATCCCTAAAGAAAACCAAAAACTGGAAGCGAGTATAAGTAGTATTAATGAATATCGCTATGGGGGCGAAATGGTAGACAAATCCGCTCACTTGGCACAGCAGTCGGAAGAAAGGACCCACAACGTACTTATGGGAAGTTTGGATTATCAGATTAATTTTAATGAAGAAAAAAGTGCTTTAATACTTTATTATGGCGGTCAATATACCGATCGTGATCATTATACGGGCATCATCCCGGACGAGGAACCAGAATTGAGCCAGTTTTATGCGGACCCTCCCTATGGCATATCCCATGTTACCACCCATCAAGGTGGGGCGCAATACAATCATAGATTCAATTCCTTTTTAGGGGGCAAAAGCGTTATTACCCTTGGTTCCGAGTATGTATATGACGAGGTATTGGATGTAATTGAAGCCTATAACTATAAAATAGATCAGACCACAAGAAACCTTGGGGGATTTCTACAGAATGATTGGGATATAACTCCTGATCTAAATTTTTTATCAGGGTTTAGAATAGACCAGCACAATCTCTTGGACAAGGCCATTTTAAGCCCTAGACTCTCCTTGCTGTACAAATGGAAGAAGGAGACACAATTAAGGCTCGGCTGGGGCACAGGTTTCAGGGCGCCGCAAGCCTTTGATACCGACCTGCACATAGCTTTTGCCGGGGGTGGTATATCGCGTATCACCCTGTCCGACAATTTAAAGGAAGAACGCTCCAATAGTTTTACGGCATCAGTAAATTACGATAAGGCTAGGGAACACTTTATTGCAGGCTTCACCCTGGAGGGATTCCAAACCCATCTAAATGACGCCTTTTACCTTTTCCCATTGGGGGAGGATCAATTTGGTGAACGTTTCGAAAAAAGAAATGGCAGTGGTGCCACCGTAAAAGGTATTACCTTGGAAACAAGGGCCAATTTTGACTATATGTTACAAGTTGATGCAGGCATTACCCTACAAGAGAGCCAGTATGATGAGGCCGTAGAAAATATTGAAGGCCTGGAAGCCAAAAGGGAATTTCTAAGAACCCCCAATAATTACGGTTACGCTACCTTTACCTATACCCCTACCAAAAAATTGAGCGCCAGCGCCAATATAGTGTATACAGGTCCTATGGAACTGGTCCATTTTAGCGGGGAAGGAACTGGGCAGGCTATGGATGAATACACTAGCACCCCATCCTTCACGGAACTTAGCCTAAGACTTGGGTACAGTTTTGAATTTTCCAATATTGATACTGGAATGGAAGTTTTTGGTGGGGTAAAAAACTTGACCAACGCCTACCAGGACGATTTCGATCTAGGAAAAAATAGGGATAGTAACTACGTTTATGGACCGGGAGCACCCAGGACCGTTTTTGTTGGACTAAGAATAAAATCATTGTAATAAACATGAAGAAAAAGCTGACTATATGGATGTTCGTTTGTCTATTTAACGTAATCTCCGGTATTACATATGCCCAAACAAATAATACAATACAATGGATCAGTTTTGAGCAATTGAACGATTCCTTAGAGGTGCATCCAAAAAAAGTATTTATCGATTTTTATGCTGATTGGTGCGCCCCATGCCTAAAAATGGATAAAATTGCCTTCAAAGACCCCAAGGTAATCCATAAACTCAACAACGACTATTATGCCGTGAAGATGAATGTGGAAACAACGGATACCATAGTTTTCGGGCAACAAAGTTTTATCAATAAGAGGGCCAATAAACGCAATCCAGTACACGAAATCCCGCTTCTTTTAGCAAGTAGAAAAGACGCTCCCTTTACCTTGCCCGCTATGGTTTTGATGGATTCCAAATTTAATGCCCAAGCACGCTATTTCCAGTATCTGGATGCAGAACAATTGCTCTCTATACTGGAAAAAATGCCATAACCTAAGCCAAATTTATACCTTTCAAGGAAATGTATGTTCTATAAATAGAATTCGTATTTTTGGAAATATCCCCTATATGGATATTTCATCATTACTTAACCCAGCATTATTCAGTGTCAATAGAGACCATGTCCAAGGCCACATACGATTATATTATTATTGGTGCCGGTGCCTCCGGTCTGCTATTGGCCGACGCTCTGGGAAAGGATAGTTTCTTTTCGGAAAAATCCATTCTTTTATTGGACAAGGACTTGAACAAACCCAATGATCGTACCTGGTGTTTTTGGGAAAAGGAGGAGGGTGAATTCGATGCCATTCTACACAAGACCTGGAATCATATTTTGGTGGCAGATGACACCTATTCCAAACGTATGTCCATTGACCCTTATACCTATAAGATGATCAGGGCAGTAGATTTTTACAAAGCCTACCGGACAAAAATCAATTGGCATGCCAACATCACTTTCATGGAAGGGAATGTTGCCCACATAGAGGAGAGGGATGACCAAGTAATCGTAGACACGGATTCCCATTCATTTATCGGTAAAAAAGTATTCAATAGCATATTCAACTACAAACCTCTTTTGCAACAGAAAAAATACCCGGTCCTTCAGCAACATTTTATAGGGTGGTTTATAAAATCTGACAAACCTGTTTTTGACAGTCAACAGGCCACTTTTATGGATTTTTCCATACCTCAGAAAGGTAACACCCGGTTTATGTATGTACTGCCCTTTTCTGAAACGGAGGCCTTGGTGGAGTACACCCTATTCTCCAAAAATCTGCTCCCTGCCCATGAATATGAAGAAGCCATAAAAGACTACCTAAAAGATGATCTAAATTGCCAACAGTACGAAATATTGGAAAGGGAAAAGGGAAACATCCCCATGAGCTGTTATGATTTCAATATTCACAACAGTAAGAATCTTATGCACATTGGGGTTGCCGGCGGATGGGCCAAGCCCAGTTCCGGCTATACTTTTATGCGGACACATCAAAAAACAGGAGCTTTAATCCCGTTTTTGAAAAAAGACAAACCGCTAAATACCTTTTTTAAAAAGGACCGATTTTGGTTTTATGACCTACTATTGTTGGATATACTCCATAGGAACAACAATAAGGGAAGGTTAATTTTTGGGCGATTGTTCAAACAACGGAAAGCCCAAAATATCTTTAAATTTTTGGATGAAAAAACCAGCCTTTGGGAAGACTTAAAAATTATAGCGGCCTGCCCCAAAAAAGAATTTATCCAAGCCTTTGTGCGCAGGATATTTTTAATTTAACAGGCAATATTTTAAAATACTGATATATACACGTATATTTTACTCCTCTTAAGACCAATATAAACCCATGCGAAACACTATCTCCTTTAGAATTGCTCTATTAGTTTCCCTTTTTGGGATTTTCGCCATTTCCTGCGATAAAAAACCCAAACAACCAAAAGAACCTTTGTTGGTTATAAAAGAGGATACGGCAACTGCCCGGACTAGATTTAAGGAAATTAGGGAAAGCGTTCCCGCCCAAGTTGCTGACGGACTTACTCTGACCTTATGGGCTTCGGATTCTTTGGCTCCGGATCCGGTGGCCATGTCCGTGGATGATGAGGGCAATATATACCTTACAAGGACCAATCGTCAGAAGAACTCAGAATTTGATATAAGGGGGTTTAGGCATTGGATGACACCGTCCATAGCCCTGCAATCCGTGGAAGATCGAAAAAAATTCTTACATGAAACCTTCGCTACTGAAAAAAGTTCAGAAAACGAATGGCTAAAGGACCTCAACGGGGATAGTATACATGATTGGAAGGATCTTACAGTTCAAAAAGAAGAAATTTGGAAACTGGAAGACCAAAATGGTAATGGAATGGCCAATGTTGCCACAAGAATCCTTAATGATTTTCATGATGAAGTATCGGACGTAGCCGGGGCATTATTGGTTCGGAAAAATGATATGTTCGTGGGTATTGCCCCGGATATGTGGAGAGTTACAGATGAGGATGGTGATGGCATTATGAGCGATAAAACTTCCATTTCCCATGGTTATGGGGTTCATATAGGTTTTGGAGGTCATGGAATGTCGGGCGCCATTGAAGGTCCTGACGGAAGAATATATTGGGGTATTGGCGATATAGGTGCCAATATTACTACGGCGGATGGGATACATCATAAATACCCCAATCAAGGGGTTATTGTTAGATCCAATCCTGACGGAAGTGATTTTGAAGTTTTTGCAGCCGGGGTCCGTAACACCCACGAATTTGTATTTGACGAATACGGCAATATTATTACTGCAGACAATGATGGGGATCACCGGGGGGAGAGTGAACGCTTGGTTTATATTGTGGAAGGTTCCGATGCGGGATGGCGCTCCAATTGGCAGTATGGCAAATACACCGACCCAAAAAACAATGGGTACAACGTTTGGATGGATGAAAAGCTATATGTCCCACATTGGGAGGGTCAGGCCGCTTATATTATTCCTCCAATAATGAATTTTCACAATGGCCCCACAGGAATGGCATACAATCCGGGAACTGCCCTGGGAAAAGAATGGAGAAACAAATTTTTCCTGGTAGAGTTTGTCGGCAATCCAAGTAGGTCCCATATATGGAGTTTTGACCTAAAAACAAAGGGCGCTTCTTTTGAATTGAAAAGTGAACAGGATATCCTTAGCGGAATTTTGCCCACGGGAATCCGGTTCGCCCCGGATGGCGCACTGTATATTGCCGATTGGATGAATGGATGGGACACCAAAAATTACGGTCGGGTCTGGAAGTTGGATGTGGCACCGAACAAGAACGATTTAGAGGCTGAAAGAAAAGAGACAGAGCGACTCATGGCCTTGGATTATACAGATCAAAGCGAGGATAAATTGACCCAATTCCTATCCTATCCGGACATGCGCATCCGTCAAAAAGCACAGTTCGAGTTGGCCAATAGGGACAACAAAGGGTTAAAAGCCTTTACGGAAGCTATTGCACAAAAGCAAAACCAATTGGCCAGGGTACATGGTATTTGGGGAATTGGGCAGTTGGCAAGAAAAAATTTGGAAAGGGCCCAATCACTAATGGGTCTTTTAAAGGATGGTGATGCGGAAATAGTGGCACAGGCCGCCAAAACCTTGGGCGATGTAAAATACAATAATGCAGGGAAGGATTTAATTTCATTACTTGGACACGACAACGCCCGTGTCCGTTTCTTTGCAGCCCAGGCCTTGGGCAGGATAAAGGACAAAAATGCAATTGAGCCCCTTCTGAAAATGTTGGAAACCAATAATGACGAAGACCTCTATCTAAGACATGCCGGGGTACTGGCATTATCAAGAATAGGGGAAGTTGCCCCAATTGTTGCCTTGGCCAAAAGCGAAAACAGAAGTTTGC
The DNA here is from genome assembly GCF_900129275.1 of Arenibacter palladensis. Classification (GTDB taxonomy): domain Bacteria; phylum Bacteroidota; class Bacteroidia; order Flavobacteriales; family Flavobacteriaceae; genus Arenibacter; species Arenibacter palladensis. The sequence continues at coordinate 348,021 of NZ_FQUX01000001.1, forward strand.
GCATAGCAGCGGTATTGGTGTTAAGACGTCTACAGCATGAACAATTGACTTTATTTTTACAGGACCAGGATGAATATATAGTAACCGAGGCAGCCAGGGCCATCAACGACGATTGGTCCATTGAACTTGCCCTACCCTCGTTGGCTTCATTGCTGAAGGAGGAAAAATATACTTCAGAGCCTTTATTGCGCAGGAGTATAAATGCTGCACTTAGGGTTGGTGGAGAACAAGAACTGGACTTGCTAATCAACTTTGCAAAAAGAGCATCCGTTTCAAGCAATCTTAGGGGCGAGGCATTGGCAGCCATTGGTACTTGGGCCTCCCCTTCCGTACTGGATAGGGTTGATGGCCGCTACAGGGGCGAGATCAATAGGGATGCCATTGTTGTAAAACAGAAGATAGAAAAGTATATTCCCGACTTCCTAAAGGATAAAAATCCGGATATTTTGGTGGCTGCAGCTAAGGCCCTAAGCTCATTGAAGATCGAAGGATATAATGCCCAATTGGCACAGATCATGAAAAGCCATGCTTCCCCAGAGGTACGTTCGGCCATGTTGGCGGCCCTGGGGGATTTGAATTACACCAAAATAGAGGAGGCTATGAGGATAGGCATGGCGGATAAAGATAGGGATGTACGTACCGTGGCGGTCGGATTGGTAACACAGGTAGATCTCCCCAAAGAAAAGCTCCCCGCTATTGTGGAACCTATATTTAAAAGTGGATCTATTGTAGAGCAACAGAAAATGTTGAGTGTACTGGGAGAAATGCCCCTAGAAAAAAGCAAGGACGTTTTAATCTCCCTAATAAAACAGGGGAACAACAAAAAACTTTCCAACGGGGTCATTTTAGATTTAACAGAGGCTGTAGAAGCTACCAAATCCGAGGAGCTAATTTCCCAATTGGGCATTTTGAAAGCCCATGGAGATGGGCTGGAAGCCTATACGGAAACCCTAAATGGAGGTAACAGACGGGCGGGTTATCAATATTTCAACACCAATTCCGCCGGACAGTGCGTTAGATGCCATGCCCTTGGCGGTGCAGGCGGAGCTGTGGGTCCGGCCTTGGACAACATAGGTGACATTTTGAGCAGGGAACAGCTCCTTGAATCCTTGATAAATCCTAGTGCACGTTTATCACCAGGTTATGGAATGGTTACCGTTACCCTAAAGGACGGACAAACAGTTACAGGAATATTGGAAGAGGAAACCGAGGATGAGCTAATACTAAAAACTTCGGATGCGGAACCCATGGAAATTGCCTTGTCCAGGATAGACAAAAGACAAAATATGGCCTCTGGCATGCCTCCCATGGGAACAGTAATGTCCAAAAGGGAAATTAGGGATGTAATAGAGTTTTTGGCCAATTTGAAAAAGAATTGACCCAAACCAAAATAACACTCTATGCCACCTTAAACCTCGCGATTCATTAAGGCAGTGCCAAACTGCCTTAATAGGTCCCTTTTCCCAGGTTCCAGGTTCAGCATTTCCAAAGTTGTGAAGGCCCTATCGGTATAACTTTTTATTTCTTCGATAGTTCTGGATACTGCTCCAGTTTCTACAAATAATTCCTTTACCGTGCTTATTTTGTCCTTGGCGTCTTTAGGCTTAATGGAATACAAGTGTTCCAACTCCTGAGCCTGTTTAGGGGTTCCCATATCCAAGGCCTTCAAGTACAAATAGGTCTTTTTGTTCTCAATAATATCGCCCCCAACCTGTTTCCCAAAACTCTTGGGATCCCCAAAGGCATCTAAATAATCGTCCTGTAACTGAAAGGCAATACCTAGATTCTTTCCAAAGTCATATATTAAATCTTGCAACTCGTCTGGCTTTTCGGCAATTATGGCTCCCATTTTCATGGCCGCTGCTACCAATACAGCAGTTTTATTTTGGATCATGATCAGGTATTCCGGAATAGTAACATCTTCCCTGTTCTCAAAGTCCACATCGTATTGTTGCCCTTCACAAACCTCTAAAGCGGTTTGACTAAAGACCTGCAACAATTTCTTAAATGTCATGGCAGGGTAACTTTCCAATAGTTGATAGCTGTATATCAACATGGCATCCCCTGATAAAATGCCGGTATTTAGGTCCCATTTTTTATGCAAGGTCTGTTTCCCTCTCCTTAATGGGGCCTCATCCATAATATCATCATGAACCAACGAAAAATTGTGAAATACCTCTACAGCCAATGCGGCATCCAAAGCCTTCTTATAATCGCCTCCAAAAATATCAGTAGTCATCAATGTTAACACAGGCCTTAATCGTTTTCCCCCTAAATTCAATATATAGGAAATTGGCTTATAAAGATTTACAGGTTCCTTTATTTTCACTTTCTGCTCCATATGGGCCAAAAACTGGGCCCTATACTGTTCAATACTATGCATAACGGCAATTTTCTTCAAAAATACATTAAAAGAAATCACCTACCATAGGGAAACAAAATACGATGCAAAAAGAAGGGGATTGACTAAAATGTTAAGAAAACGTAAAACTTAGGAAACTTTTTTTGTTTTATAAGTTTCCACGATTATCTTTGCGGCCTCTATGAAGGAAAAAATTTTAGAAAAAGCAACGGACATGTTTTTGAACCTTGGGTTCAAAAGTGTTACCATGGACGATTTGGCTAATGAAATGGGGATATCAAAAAAAACGATCTACACCCATTTTGAAAACAAGACCAAGTTGGTACAAGAGTGCACTTTCGGCCTATTGAATCAAATTAATTTTGGAATAGATTTAATATGCTCCAGTGGCAAGAATCCTATTGAAGAATTGTACGACATTAAAAAGTTTGTCATTTCACAATTGAAGGATGAAAAATCTTCCCCCCAATACCAGTTGCAAAAATACTACCCCAAAATATTTGACAACCTTAGTAAAAAGCAATATGAGCTTATGCAGGAATGTACTGTAAACAATATCAAAAGAGGTTTGGAAACGGGTATATACAGGGAAAATTTAAACGTGGAATTTGTATCTCGAATCTATATTTCCGGTGTGGCCAGTATTAAGGACGAGCGCTTTTTCCCGCAAGGCAATTTCACAGCAAAGGAATTACAGGATTATTTTCTTGAATATCATTTGCGGGGAATTGTAACACCAAAGGGCAGAAAGATACTAAATGATATAATCAATTCAACACAGGATTAAATAATAAGTTAAATGACCCAAATAAAAAACTATAAAGCCAATTTTATGAAAAACAGTTTTTTAGCACTATTGATGCTATTTATAGCATCTTGGTCCTACGCCCAGGAACAAACTTATAGTTTCACCTTGGAGGAAGCCATTAATTTCGCCATTGAAAATAACTATGGGGCTATTAATGCGGACAGAGATCTTTTGGATGCCCAAAAGCAAAAATGGGAAACCATTGCCACAGGACTACCCCAAATAAGTGGTGCCGTGAGCTATCAAAACCAATTAAAGCAGCCTGTTTCCCTATTACCAGGGGAATTGGCAGGGCAGGAACCGGGAACCTTTATCCCTATAATCTTTAGTCAGCCACAAACGGCCAGTGCCACCGCCACCCTAAAACAACAAATATTTGATGGGTCATATATTGTGGGCATTCAAGCCACCAAGGCCTTTATTGCCTACAGCGACAACAATAAGGTAAAGACCGAATTGGATGTGCGTAAATCGGTAGTGGAAGCCTATGGCAATGTGTTGTTATCACAAGAAAGTATCGCCATTCTAGAAAAGAACAAGGCCAACTTGGAGAAGAATTTATTTGAAACGCAGAAACTTTTCGAAAATGGTCTTGGCGATGAGGAAAGTGTAGAGCAATTGCAGATTACCCTGTCCTCGGTAGATAATCAATTAAAAAATTCCTTACGCCTACAATCCATTACTCTTCAGATGCTTAATCTGATTATGGGGCTGGATATAGATGCACCTACCCAACTAAAGGAAAATCTGTCCGATTTGGCCCAGGACCAAATTCGCCTGGATCTATTGGATGAAGATTTGGTCATGGACAACAATATAGATTTTAAAATAGTGGACAATCTCAACCAACAAAGGGAATTGGAGCTAAAGCTGCAGAAAAGTTTGGCCCTGCCAACCTTGAATGCCTTTATAAATTACGGTAGTACTTCTTATAGCGACAGGTTTAATTTTTTGGGCAACGATTCTGAATGGTTTGATTCCTCCATCCTGGGATTCGACCTTAGCATCCCTATTTTCAGTTCTTTAGGAAGGAGCGCCAAGACCGCAAGGGCAAAAATTGCACTTGAAAAAGCGAGAACACAGAAATCCGAGACGGAACAAAGTATTCGTCTACAACACCAAACAGCCAAGAGCAACTATCTCTTTTCCATTGAGCAGTATAATACGGCAAGTGAAAATTTGGCCTTGGCGGAACGTATTGAAAAGAAAAACGAAATAAAATACTCGGAAGGACTTGCCACCAGCTTTGAGCTGAGACAGGCACAAACACAGCTCTATGATGCACAGCAGGAATACCTGCAATCCATGGTAGAGGTAATAAACAATAAAACAGCCTTGGAGACAGTACTTAACAGCAAACTATAACATCAACCTAGAAATTATAACTATGAACAAAATACTTCAAATATTCGTATTGGGAACCTTATTGGTTTCTTGTGGAAGCGATAATCAAAAAACAGTAGACGACCTTATATCTGGAGGGGACATTAATGCCTTGCGCACTAAAAAAAGTGAACTCTTCGAGAAACAAAAAGCATTGGAATCTGAAATGAAAAAACTGGATTCGGTAATTGGATCATTAAGCGGAAATGAAAACCTTCCCTTGGTTACCACAATTATTGCCAATCCCAAAAAATTTGACCATTTCTTGGATTTACAGGGGGACGTTAAGACAAAACAAAATGTACTGATCTATCCCGAAATGCAAGGCGTCCTGCATAAAGTTTATGTAAAAGAGGGACAAGAAGTAACTAAGGGTCAAATCTTGGCGAGCATAGATGATGGCGGTATGGGCAGCCAACTGGAGCAATTAAAAACCCAGGCACAATTGGCAAAAACCACCTTTGAGCGTCAAAAAAGATTGTGGGAACAAAAGATAGGTTCCGAAATTCAGTATTTACAGGCAAAGACCAACTATGAAGCCAGCGAAAATTCGGTTAAACAAATGGAAAGTCAATTAGGAAAGTCCACTATTAGGGCACCTTTTTCCGGAATTATAGACGATGTTATCAAAGACCAGGGAACAGTGGTTGCCCCCGGTCCTGGATCCGAAATTTTCCGAATAGTGAATCTTTCGGACATGTACATTGTAGTAGAGGTGCCGGAAACCTATTTGGGAAGCATAAAAAATGGCAAGGAAGCCAAAGTATATTTCCCTGTTTTAGGCGATAGCATTATGACCAATATTAGACAAACAGGAAACTTTATTAATCCTGGCAACAGATCCTTTACCGTAGAAATACCTGTACCCAACAAGACGGGTACCATAAAGCCCAACTTGAGCGCAAAAGTACAATTGAACGACTATAGCAGTGAAAATGCCATTCTTATTCCACAAAGTATTGTTTCGGAAAATGCCGATGGAGAGCAGTACGCCTACGTGGCCGAAGAACTAAATGACGAAAACGAAGCCATAGTAAAGAAGAAAATCATTACCACTGGTAAGACCCAAAATGGTTATGTGGAAGTTCTTTCGGGAATCAGTGATGGAAACCACATCATTAAAGAGGGTGCTAGAAGCGTAAAAGATGGTCAAAAAGTGAAAGTTTTAAACTAAAAAGTCCATGAGCAAACTACAAAAAAACGCAGACAAAGAATTTAGTTTATCGTCTTGGGCAATAGATAACCCATCTGTTATCTATGTAATGATCGGTATCTTTCTATGGATCGGTTTTTCTTCCTATCTGGCCATGCCTAGGGAAGACTTCCCAGAAATCATAGAAACCAAGATCTATATCAGTACCCCCTATCCTGGTAATACAGCGGAGGATATTGAAAGGTTGATAACAGATCCTTTGGAGGATGAACTAAAGAATATCAGCAATGTTGTGGAAATTATTTCCACCTCACAGGAAGATTATTCCATTATCACCGTTGAGTTCGACGAAGAAATTACCGTGGAAGCGGCAAAACAAAAGGTAAAGGACGAGGTTGATGGCGAGAAAGCCAGTGAGGATTGGCCCACCTTTAACGGAGCCAAGGTAGAACCCAATGTGTTCGACCTAAATTTTTCCGAGGAAGTTCCTATAATGAACATCAACTTCACCGGCGATTATCCGGTAGAAAAATTGAAGGAATATGCAGAATACCTACAGGACGAAATAGAAAATCTTCCTGAAGTAAAAAAGGCAGACATCCGTGGAGCTCAGGAAAAAGAAGTGGAGGTTGCGGTAGACGTCTATAAAATGATGGCAGCCAAGGTTAGTTTTGACGATGTAATGCAGGCCATTGGCAATGGTAATATGACCATGTCCGCAGGAAATTTAAAGATTGGTGGCCAACGCAGAACCATACGCATTTTGGGCGAGATAGAAGATCCCAGCCAACTGAACGATTTTGTGGTAAAATCAGACAACGGGGCAGTATATTTAAAAGATATCGCTACCGTTTATTTTGACGAAAAGGATAAAACTACCTATGCCAGGGAATTTGGGGAAAGCGTTGTGATGCTCGATGTTAAAAAGCGTGCAGGCCAAAATGCCATATCGGCATCAGATCAAATTAAGGAAATAGTCAAGACCACAAAGGCCAACTATTTCCCCCCCGATCTTCACATTTCCATTGCCAATGATTCCTCTACAAGAACACTTAACCAGGTAGATGACTTGGTCAACAACATTATTTTCGGAATTATTTTGGTGGTTGGGGTCCTAATGTTCTTTTTAGGGTTCAGAAACGCCTTGTTCGTTGGCTTTGCCATACCCATGTCCATGTTTATGTCTTTTATGATCCTGTCCTGGTTGGGCTACACCCTTAATACCATGATTCTATTTGGAATGATTATGGGACTGGGAATGTTGGTAGATAATGGTATCGTTGTGGTAGAAAACGTGTATCGCTTAATGGATGAGGGAATGCCCCGTATTGAAGCAGCGAAAAAGGGAATCGGTGAAATTGCCTTTCCCATTATTATTTCCACGGCCACCACTGTTGCAGCCTTTGTTCCACTTGGGCTATGGCCCGGAATATTTGGGCAGTTTATGATCTATTTTCCAATTACCTTATCGGTAGTATTGGGATCCTCCCTGTTTGTGGCCATATTTATGAACTCCATGTTGGTATCCAATTTTATGGATACCGATGAAAAGGAACTTACCGTAAAACAGCTGATTCGTATCAGTATTGTTTTGGGCGGACTTGGACTATTGATTTTATTGTTCGGTGGAGCAATGAGGGGATTGGGATCGGTCATGATCTTAACGGCGGCCATGTTCTGGGTTTACAAATATGTACTGAAGAAATGGGCCCTGCGTTTTCAAAAAAATACCATGACCCGTTTCGAAAACTGGTATGAGATAAGATTGATCCATGCCTTAAGGGGAAAAAATGTATACTGGTATTTTGGAATTACGGCTATGCTATTGGTCGTGGTATTCATGCTTTTCGGTATGTCCGTAGGCAGTGGGAGAACCAAAATAGAATTCTTCCCGGACAATATCCCCAATGAAATATATGTCTATATAGAATACCCTGAAGGTACTGCCATAGAAAAGACCAATGCAATTACCCTTGATATTGAGAAAAAGGTATATGGCATTGTCAATGACCAGGCTTATTTTCACAATGGGGAAAACTTTATTGTTACCACGGCCGTATCCCAAGTTGGTGAAGGTGCCGGTAACCCTTTGGCAGATGGAGGTTCTTCGGCAGAAATGCCCCATAAGGGCAAAATTACGGTCAATTTCAGTGAATTTAAGTATAGACGGGGAGTCAACACCGAGGACATCCGTGCCAAAGTTCAGGCCGGACTAAGCGGCGTATATCCCGGGGTAGCCATTTCGGTAGAAAAAGAGGCCAATGGCCCACCGGCCGGTTATCCGATTAACATTGAATTGGAAGGCAAGGATTACGACCAATTGATCAATACCGCGGAGGACATTAGAAACTTTATCAATACCAAAAATATCGCGGGTATAGAAGAAATAAAAATTGACGTAAACAAGAGTAAGCCCTCCATGCAAGTGGCCGTAGACCGTAAGAAGGCAGGTGAGCTAGGGGTTTCTGTAGGGCAAGTGGGGAGCCAATTGCGAAGGGCCTTGTTTGGTGAAAAAGCCGGTGTATTTAAGGAAGATGGGGATGATTATGATATCAATGTCCGCTTTAGCGAAGATTTAAGGTATAATAAAAGCGCCCTTTTCAACCAAAATATCATATTTAGGGACCAATCTACCGGCAAAATCAAGGAAATTCCTATTTCTGCCGTGGCCGCCGAAAGAAATACTTCTGCCTTTAGTGCCATTAAACATAGGGACAACAAACGTGTGGTTACTGTTTATTCCGGACTTCAGCCTGGGTTTACGGATGCGGCAGCCATTGTAGCCGAGATACAAAAGGAAATGGAAGAATTTGAAAACCTTCCAACCGATATCAAAATAGACTACACTGGGCAAATAGAGGAGCAGAACAAACAGATGATGTTCCTTGTAGGTGCATTTTTCACCGGTTTAGGCCTTATTATGTTGATATTGATATTTCAGTTTGGCGGTATTTCCAAGCCACTGATCATTATGATTGCTATTTTCCTGAGTTTTATTGGGGTATTTGGAGGTCTAATGATTACCGGATGGTCTTTTGTGATCATGATGACGATGATGGGAATAATTTCCTTGGCCGGTATTGTGGTGAACAATGGAGTGGTTCTATTGGACTATACCCAGATTTTAATTGACCGTAGGAAGGTTAAGCTAGGTATGGATGATAAAGCCTTATTGACAAGGGAAGATGCAACAGAAGCCATCATTAAGGGTGGAAAAGCTAGGCTAAGACCAGTGCTTCTTACTGCCATAACCACCGTATTGGGATTGATTCCTCTGGCAATCGGTTTAAATATCGATTTCTTTGCCTTGTTTTCGGAATTTAACCCACACATATATGTAGGAGGTGACAACGTGGTGTTCTGGGGTCCTTTGGCCTGGACGGTAATCTTCGGGTTGATAGTGGCCACCTTCCTAACATTGATTATTGTTCCTGTACTATTTAATATTACCTACAGGATTAAAATAGCCCTTAGGGGCAGTGGTAGTAGCAAGACAAAAACTAAGGAAGTAGCTACTGCCTAAGTTATTTGCACCAAAAGAAAAGGGAGCCTGTTTAATTAAACAGGCTCTTTTTTTATTGCACTATTCCTCCTCTCAGTTTAACTATAGCAAAAATATCCTTAGAACGTACTCTAGTAGTTATTAGAGGCTACCATCCAATTCGGGAATATATGACCAAAGGCAAATCCTATGTGTTAGGTTTTAGCGTACCGATAGGTTCCAAAATCATATTCCCGTATAAAATAATCCTTCCAAAACCGATTCCACAAGATCCAAAACAAAAAAACCCGGCGAATATCGCCGGGTTTACAACTGTAGAAATTATTTACTATTTGTTGACCGCTAATTGGCCCATACTGTTCCATTCGGTTACATTGGCAATTTTACTGTCAACAAAATCTACTTCTTTTAATTTTTTCGCATCCCAGAAGAACCATTTTCCTGTTTTCTTTCCTTCGGTATATTCACCCATGGCTATTTTCTTTCCATCTTCACCAAACATCTTCCATTCGCCATGTAGTTTTCCGTTTAGGAAATGTCCCTCTTGGGAAACTACCCCATTGTCATGGAAATAGGTGGCTTTTAACATTTCACCATCTTGTTCAAAAACAGGTTTTATATCTTGTGCGTTGATTACAACTGAAAATATTAGTGCTAAAACTAGTGTTATTCCTTTCATTTTTTTGGGATTTTATGTTTATCTATTATCTCTTAACGAATTAAAGATACATATATTTTACGAAAAAGAAACCTTTAGTTAACATTAAATTTACATTGAAACATTAAACATCTGTTTTTAAGAGGTTTACAAAACAAAGAAACTCCCTATAATAGGTAGTTTCTGGTTTAATCGATAAAATGGTTCTATTGTCGCTATTAATTCAAATCTTAAAATTTAAAAGTAAGTCCGGCATTTATGATAGTGCCGGCAAAACCAAACTGATTTACTTCCCAAGGATACTTAAACCTTCCTCCAAGATCTGTAACAACATCCCCTTTGGGATCCAATTCATCCGGATAGACATTCAATAAATTATTTACTGCTATAGTAGCGGATATTTTTTGTGAAAATTCATAACCCAATATTAGGTCGGTAATAACCTTACCTGCAAAGACCTGATCCTTTAAGGGATCTGAACCGTGGTCCCATTTAACCTCCCCAAAATAGGTGTTGTTTAAAATAAAATTCCATTTTTCGATATTGTAGTCAAGCCCAAGAAGAATTTTGGATTTTGGCCTAACCGTTGTGATTCTGGCCTGTTCCTTTCTATTGAAAATCTCATAACCATTGGCATCCAATAAACTAGGTGTTTTAATTTGCCCTTCAATCTCTGTCTTATTGAAATTGGCAGCTATTGTGGCACCCAAAACTCCAGCACCCATAGCAATATTTTTATAATTGGCCACTATGTCAACTCCAGTAGTGTTGGTGTTTACAGCATTTACAAAGAATTTTAAACTGGTTATGTCATTGTCCAATAATATTTCCTCAACAGGATTATCGTTCGCAGTATCACCATCGAACCCAATCTCATTGGTAAACAATACCCGATCATCAATTTTAACATTGTAAAAATCCACGGCTAAAGATAAATTGGTAAGCGGACTGAATGTAAAACCAGCCGTAATATTTTTTGAAGTTTCAGCAGTTAGCTGTGGTACTCCCAAACCATCCCTGATTATTGGATCAACGTTGTTAAAAGTCCCCTGATTGGAAATAGTCCCACCGGATACCAATGTTTGTATATTACTCAAATAAATTTGATGTAATGCCGGTGCTCTAAAACCTGTACTATAAGAGGCCCTAATGGCTCCTTTTCGCTCTCCCAATAGATATCGACCGTTAACCTTCCAGGAAGTATTATCCCCAAAATCGCTAAAATCCTCGTATCTCAGTGCCCCGCCCAAAAGTAATTTATCGGTAGGCTCCCATTCCAAATCTCCATAAAGACCATAGTTATCCCTGGTAGCTTCTACCGCATTACTTGGTTGTAATCCTGGAAAGGATACAGCGCCTTGCCCCGCAAAAGAGGCAGACTCACCTGCCAAAGCAGTAAAGCGTTCTCCCCTAATCTCGGCACCAAAAGCAATATTGACCGTCCCCAAATTTTTGGAAAAATCCAAATTGCCCAAGGTATTGCTGAAAGAATAGGCCCCTACATCAAAAGATGTAGGACTATTGGCCCCCAAAACAACATTTAGTGTGTTTCTTACATCGTAATTAACAGCATTTCTACCATAAGTACCGCTCAAATCCACATCGAAGGTGAACAATTTCCATTTTACCCCCACAGTTGCGTTATTGTCCCTTATATCAGTTTCAAAAGTTGGCTGAAATCCTTGATAAGTAGTTCCTGGTTCATGCAATAAGTTATATGGATCGGAAACCCAATATGGTGGTCTGTATAAGGCAAAGCTTTTTCCCTTTCTATAAGTAAGACCTCCAAAAGTATAGATCTCCCCACTGCCATTTTTAAAAGGAATACCAGCATTAAAAAACACATCCATTTTATCTAGTTCAGGTTGACCAATAGTCATTCCCAAATCTGGGTTTTGAGACAGCCAGGATCCCCAGTCGGGATCATTTGCAGGTACCCCAAACAAACCATCTTCTCCCGGCGTTCCAGCTCTATTGGTCTTTTCTTGATTATAATAGCCCACTGTCAAGTTTAGATACCCTCCATCTTCACCAAGTTTTAGAGCACTATTCACATCTGCAGCGAAATTAAAGCCATCCCCTTCTGTGGTGATTCCGGAACTAACACCCACAGTAGTATATTCAACATTTCTTTTCAATACCATATTAATGACTCCAGCAATGGCATCTGAACCATATTGGGCAGAAGCACCGTCTCTTAAAACCTCTATCCTTTCTATTGCCGCAGAGGGAACACTTTTCAAATCCACCCCTACTTCCCCTTTACCAGGAGTATCATTGATATATACCAAAGCACTCAAATTTTTACGCTTGCCATTTATCAACACCAAAGTCCTACTTGGACCCAATCCCCTCAAATCAGCAGGATCAAAGTGTGCTGTACCATCTGAGATTGCCTGGGTGGTAGAGTTAAAAGATGGAACTTTATAAGTCAACATTTTGTCAACTGTGGGTTGACCGGTACTTTTTAATTCTGCAACACCTATATTATCAATAGGCACAGGTGATCCTATAACTGTTCTTGGCTTGGAACGGTTACCCAACAAGACAACTTCTTCCAAACCTGTTGCCGATTCATCCATGGCAACGTTCAAAGTAGTAGGACCGGTTACCTGCATTTCCTTTGAGGCATACCCCAAGGAGGAAAACACAAGAATGGATGGAAAATTATCAACCGAAAGTTCATAATTACCATCAAAATCTGTAGTAGTACCCGTAGTGGTTCCCTTAATAACCACATTCACCCCAGGAAGTGGATCTCCCAGACCCGAGTCCGTTACCTTTCCCTTAACAACATCCTGAGCCAATAACATCAAAGGTGCCATTAAGAAAAATAAGAACATGTTCTTCTTAAATAATTTCTGTTTCATATTAATGAGTTTCGTTAGAATTATATACTAAAATAAGTAAGTTTTGTTAATATTCTCTAAAATAATTTAGAATATGATAAAATTTTGTAATGCAAATTCGCAATTCCTCAATTGAGCATATTTTTTTCAGCTTACCCTATTACTTCTTACATTTGCCTTTTCTTAGATGATATAAAAAATGTATAGAAGTCATAATTGCGGTGAATTGCGGGAAACCCATCAACAGACACAAGTAACCTTGTCAGGATGGGTACAAACAGTAAGAGACAAAGGTTTTGTTATATGGGCCGATCTTCGGGACCGATATGGAATTACCCAGCTCATTTTTGATGAGGAACGTTCTTCAAAGGAGATTATGGAAATCGCAAAATCCTTGGGCCGCGAATTTGTAATACAAGTCAAAGGAACCGTGATTGAAAGAGCTTCCAAAAACCCAAACATACCTACCGGCAATGTCGAAGTTCTGGTTTCTGAGATCAAAATCCTCAACAAATCCCTGGTTCCTCCTTTCACCATTGAAGACCAGACCGATGGTGGCGAAGATATCCGGATGAAATTCCGATATCTGGATATTCGAAGAAATCCTGTAAAAAACAACCTTATTTTTAGGCACAAAGTAGCCATTGAGGTTAGAAAATACCTTTCCGACCAAGGTTTTATTGAAGTTGAAACGCCTTATTTGATAAAGTCTACCCCGGAGGGCGCCCGAGATTTTGTGGTTCCAAGCAGAATGAACGAAGGCCAGTTTTATGCCTTGCCACAATCGCCCCAAACCTTTAAACAATTACTAATGGTGGGCGGAATGGACAAATACTTCCAGATCGTTAAATGCTTTAGGGACGAAGACCTTAGGGCGGACAGGCAACCGGAATTTACTCAAATCGACTGTGAAATGGCCTTTGTGGAACAAGAAGACATCCTAAACGTCTTTGAAGGCCTTACCAGACATTTGTTAAAAGAAATTAAAGGGGTCTCTATTGACAAGTTCCCTAGAATGACTTACGATGAGGCCATGAAAAAATATGGCAACGACAAACCGGATATCCGATTTGGGATGGAATTCGGCGAACTTAACCCCATTGCACAACATAAGGACTTTGGAATATTCAATGAGGCCGAATTGGTAGTAGGTATTGCCATACCTGGGGGAGTGGCCTATACCAGAAAAGAAATAGACGCGCTTGTAGACTGGGTACGCAGACCACAAATAGGGGCTAAAGGCATGGTCTATGCCAGATGTAACGAAGATGGTTCCTTTAAATCTTCGGTGGACAAATTTTATGATCAGGAAGATCTTGCAAAATGGGCAGAAGTCACAGGAGCGAAGGCGGGCGACTTAATCTGCGTCCTGTCCGGAGATGCCAACAAAACCCGCACACAGTTAAGTGCGCTTAGAATGGAAATTGCCCAACGTCTAGGATTACGTAAAAAGAATGAGTTTGCACCCCTTTGGGTAATAGATTTTCCATTGTTGGAGCTGGACGAGGAAACCGGGCATTACCATGCCATGCACCATCCGTTTACCTCACCAAAACCTGGACAATTGGAATTGCTGGATACCGATCCGGGAGCGGTAAAAGCCAATGCCTATGATTTAGTATTGAATGGAAATGAAATTGGAGGTGGTTCCATACGTATTCACGATAAGCAGATACAATCCACAATGTTTAGACATCTTGGCTTTAGCCCAGAGGAGGCCAAGGCTCAATTTGGATTTCTAATGGACGCCTTTCAATATGGGGCACCTCCACATGGTGGTTTGGCATTTGGCCTGGATAGGTTGGTGGCCATTTTAGGTGGACAGGAAACCATTCGTGACTTTATTGCTTTTCCAAAAAATAACAGTGGCCGCGATGTCATGATCGATGCCCCTGCCCCGATTGACGATTTACAGTTGAAGGAACTTCACCTAAAATTGGATTTATAATCATATCTTTAAAATCCTGCTAGTCCAGTAACTAGCGGGATTTTTTTCAATAGCATGACAGCACTAAAAAAATCTTGGCTTACCAACTTTTTGGTTTGGCGCGCAAAACATATTTCCCAAAGGCAATTTATTTACCTACTCAGCATTTTGGTAGGATTTACCTCGGGGATCGGTGCGGTTATCCTTAAAAATCTAACACATTTTTTTCAACATTTATTGGAAGGCAATTTGGTAAGGTATTATCACAACGCCTTTTATTTTGTCTTTCCCATCATTGGTCTAACCCTTGTTTATCTGATCATTAAATATGTTATCCGCAACAAAGTGAGCCATGGTATCCCATCTACCCTTTTCGCAATATCAAAAAAAAAGGGAATCATGCGGAAATATCAAATGTTCGGATCCATTCTTACTGCGCCCATTACTGTTGGTTTTGGAGGATCTGTTGGATTGGAGGGCCCTACTGTGGCCACTGGTGCAGCAATAAGTTCCAATATCTCAAGAATGTTCCACGTAAACCAGACCACAAGGAACTTACTTATTGGATGTGCGGCAGCAGGAGCAATGTCCTCCATATTTAAAGCCCCCATTGCGGCCATAATTTTTGCCATTGAGGTATTTAGCCTGGACCTTACCATTGCGTCCATGTTGCCCCTACTATTGGCATCACTTTCGGGAATCATTACTTCCTACTTTTTCTTTGGGAATGATATTCTTTTGCCTTTTAAGCTGGAAGATGACTTTATGATGTCAGACATACCCTTTTACATTGTCCTAGGCTTGTTTGCAGGCTTAACTTCCATATATTTCACAGAAGTCTATGAGCGGGTCCAAAAGCTATTCGACAAAATAGGTTCTCCCATAAAAAGGTTGCTTTATGGAGGTATTGCCATTGGAATATTGGTTTATTTGGTCCCTCCCCTATACGGTGAAGGTTTTGATGTCATCAACAACCTCATCAAAGGCAATCCCGAAAAGGTATTGGAAAACAACATTTTTCAATTGGACCTTTCCAATGTTTGGATGGTAATAGGCTTACTCGCCGGATTGGTATTTTTTAAAATTATAGCCTGTGCCCTTACTTTTGGTGCGGGGGGCGTTGGGGGCATCTTCGCCCCAACACTCTTTATGGGAAGCATAATGGGCAATTGTATTGCCAAGGCAATTAACAGTTTAGGAATCTTCCAAAACCAAATTTCTGAAAGCAATTTTACCCTTGTAGGCATGGCCGGCCTCATGGCAGGGGTACTTCACGCTCCACTTACAGCCATATTCCTTATTGCAGAGGTTACCGGAGGTTATGAATTGTTTATTCCGTTAATGGTAACCTCGGCTATCTCCTTTTCCATAACCAAATATGTACACCCACATTCTGTCTATAACATGGAACTGGGAAGAAAGGGCGAATTAATTACGCATGATAAGGATCATGCCGTTTTAACCTTGATGGATATAGACAAGGTTATTGAAGACAATTTTGTACCCATATATCCCGAGATGAACTTGGGGGACATTGTACACCAAGCGGTGGTAAAATCCAATAGAAATATTTTCCCGGTGATTGATAAGGAGGACAACACCCTTCTAGGGATTATTTTGTTGGATGACATTCGGCCCATTATGTTCGATCAGAAACTGTACAAGGATGTAATGGCGGCCGACATTATGAACACCCCCCCTGAAATTATTGAAATGGACAAGGATAAAATGACGGACATTATGGAGAAATTTCAAAACAGCGGCGCTTGGAACCTGCCCGTTATTAAGGATGAAAAGTATATTGGCTTTATCTCCAAATCCAAGCTCTTGACCGCATATAGAAGAAAATTAATAAATTTAACCTCCTAAAACCCAGGTTGGGAATGAAATATATTATTTCTTTAATTCTCTTAGCTTCCTTTGCTTCCATTATTTACGGCTTTAGCATTAATGAGGAAGATTTGGCCTTATCCAATAAGTGCATTGGTTTTGGTACCGTCGGAATATTTTTGATAGCCATGCCCCTCTTTCTTATCAAGGTGAGCAAAGGCAAAAAAATGAAGGATTATATGCTCACCGAGGAAAACATCAGAAAAATGCAGGGAAAGGAAATGGACCCCAAAGACAAGCAGTAATTTTGATATTTTTTTAAATTGGTTATGGCCATTTTGACCAAAAAAACATAAATTAGTAATCTAAACGATTATTATTTTAATTCAATTGGAATGACTGGAACAGTAAAATTTTTTAATGAATCCAAGGGATATGGCTTCATTACCAACGATGACACGGGTAAGGACATTTTTGTTCATGCTACTGCATTAAACGGAACTGAACTTAACGAAGGAGACAAAGTAGAATACCAGGAAGAAGAAGGGCGCAAGGGTATAGTTGCTGCAAAAGTGCAGGTAATCGGCTAATACTATTTTATTTTGAAAAAGTGTAAACCCTTGGCAACCCTAAGGGTTTTTTGTTTTTAACCAACCTATTGGTAACCTGCCTATTTTATCAATACCAGTACAAAGCCATCGGCCCCACTCCCCGAGGTAGTGATATTTTGATCTATAATGAGTTGTGATTTGGCAACATCGACCCCACCAATCTCCTTGTCATTTAATAACAAATAGTATTGGTCTTTCTCCTTTATAATGGAATAAGTATAGGTTCCAGATGGCAAGCCATTGTAAATTGCGCTGGACGCATCATTGTTGGTAACGGTCAATGACCCATCAGCGGCGTTGAATTTCCAAACAATTTTACCTTTTTCGAAGTCATCGTCAACCCCAGCGAATCCGCCACTAACATTTATCAGACTCCAAGTTCCATTAACTTTATCGTTTCCTTCATGTGTTAGGTCTGTGGAACATCCGTTAAAGGCCAAAATCAAAACCCAGAAGAACATTAATCCGCATATTTTCATAATAACCTAGATTGTTGAACTAAAAAGTAGATACAAAATCAGGCAATAAGTTGCGTTTTTGGTTGGCCCAAAAAGGTTCCTTTCTAATTTAAATTACGTTTCTGAATAAAAAAGCGCTTCAAAATGGCCGAAGCTTCCTCCTCCAATACTCCATTCACCAATTCGGTCTTGGGGTGTATTTTGGTACCCATGGTTACAAAACCCCTATCCATATCCTTTGCCGCGTAGACTATTTTGGAAATTTGGCTCCAGTATAGGGCTCCAGCGCACATTTGGCAGGGTTCCAAGGTAACATATAGGGTACAATTGTGAAGGTATTTCCCCCCCAGAAAATTAGCGGCCGAAGTTATGGCCTGCATTTCTGCATGTGCCGTAACATCGTTTAAACGTTCAGTTAAATTGTGTGCCCTGGCAATGATCCTATTCTCAACAACGATGACTGCCCCAACGGGCACCTCCCCAATCTCAAAGGCAGCTTCTGCCTCCTGTAAGGCCTTCTTCATAAAATAAGCATCATCGAACGGATTGATCATTTGAAACATTTTAAGGCACAATAGTAAACAATAATGGTGAAGGTTCAAAAAAAATACGATTTGTTTAAAATATCATGAAAAACAGCCAATCAAACACTTAAAAACATACCAACCCATGTTTAAATACATTAGTTTTGCGTAACATTTTTAGTATGCCCAAGGGAATTCTACAACATATTAACGACCCTAAGGATATTCGATCCTTGGAAATAGTCGATTTATTACAACTTGCCCAAGAATTAAGGGAGTTTATCATAGATATTGTTGCTACCAAAGAAGGACATTTAGGGGCTAGCCTGGGCGTAGTGGAGCTAACGATTGCTGTCCATTATGTATTCAACACCCCAAAAGACAAATTAATATGGGATGTGGGACATCAGGCCTACGGCCATAAAATATTAACTGGACGAAGGGAAATATTCAATTCCAATAGGCAATTGGGGGGGATAAGCGGATTTCCCAAACGCACGGAAAGCCCCTATGACGACTTTGGGACCGGACATAGTTCCACCTCCATTTCGGCAATTCTAGGAATGGCTTTGGCCTCCCAAATCAAGGGTTCGAAGAATTTACAGCACATAGCGGTCATTGGCGACGCTTCCATTGCAAGTGGTATGGCATTTGAAGGACTTAACCATGCCGGAGACACCAATGCCAACATACTGATTGTACTAAATGACAATGCCATAGGAATAGACCCTAGCGTAGGGGCCTTGAAAAAATACCTTACCAATGTTAAAAAAGGAACGGCCAAAGATGAGAACATATTCGAATGTTTAAATTTTAACTATTCCGGTCCCATGGATGGGCATGATCTGGTAGCCCTAATAAAGGAACTAAAGAGACTAAAGGACATTGAAGGACCAAAATTGCTACATATCATAACCACCAAGGGCAAGGGTCTCAAAAAGGCCGAGGAGAATCAAGTTGTTTATCACGCCCCTGGAAAATTTAATAAGGTAACAGGTGACCTTTGGCCCAAAACCTCTGAATTACAGCCTCCAAAATATCAGGATGTATTTGGGCATACCCTTGTGGAATTGGCCAAAAAGAATGAAAAAATAGTGGGCATAACTCCGGCCATGCCTACCGGAAGTTCCCTGAAATACATGATGGAACAACTCCCTGATAGGGCATTTGACGTGGGCATTGCGGAGCAACATGCAGTAACCATGGCTGGTGGAATGGCTGCAGAAGGCCTGGTCCCATTTTGTAATATCTACTCTACTTTTTTACAACGTGCCTATGACCAGATCATACATGATGTAGCATTACAGAATCTTCCCGTTATTTTCTGTTTGGATCGTGCGGGCATAGTTGGACAGGACGGTGCCACCCATCACGGAATATATGATATGGCATACCTAAGGTGTATTCCAAATCTTATTATTTTTGCACCCTTAAACGAAATTGAGCTCAGGGATATTATGTTTACGGCACAGCTAGGATTAGATCACCCCATAGCCATAAGATATCCCAGAGGAAGGGGCGTAACACTGGATTGGAAACAAAAATTTAATAAAATTCCGATAGGAATATCCCAAGAATTAAAAAAAGGAACGAAAATTGCGGTACTTTCGATCGGCCATATTGGGAATATGGTCACAGATTTACTAAAAAGCATGCACAATACGGACCAGATTGGCCATTACAATATGCGTTTTGTAAAACCTTTGGATACCGATATGCTGCAAAAAGTATTTTCGACCTATGAGTACATCATCACCATTGAAGACGGCTGTAAAATGGGGGGATTTGGAAGTGCAATTTTGGAATATGCCAATGAGATGCATAGTTTTGTCCCCATAAGGGTTTTTGGGATTGAAGATGTTTTTATAGAGCAGGGAACCATTGAAGAGCTCCATAAAATAGCTAAAATAGATATATCGACCTTAAAAAATTATATTAACAACCTCTTGAACACTGATTAGCATGTACGGTAAAATTTTCATTATTGTCCTTCTGTTCCTAAATTTTAATTTTTTATTCGCACAAGATACCATTCCCGCTCCACAACCCAGGGATTCCACCCAAGTAGATTCTATGCGCGTAGATTCCATGCGTATCGATACCATCGTAATACGGACCTTGCAGGACAAAATAAAGTACATTCCCCGAGGTGCGGACCTGACCAATCCGGTTGTTTCATTTAAACGTACCAAGCCACTGGAAGAAAAGTATAGACGTTTTAGAATTCCGTCATTTTGGGAAAAGGAGAACAAACTTGGATTTAATTTTAGTGAGGTAGCCTTTGTAAACTGGAATGCAGGGGGAAACAATTCCATTTCCGGATTGGCCAGCGCCAAGTTTGTCCGAAATTATAAATTTCGATACGTTCAACTCAACAATAATTTGGACATACGATACGGTCTAAATGCCCAAGAAGGCTTTAAATTAAGAAAATCGGACGATGCACTTCGGTTTTCCTCCACTTTTGCGTTCCGTAGGGATACCATAAGCAATTGGTACTATTCTGCCAGCGCGGAGTTTAGGACACAGTTCTCCAATGGTTACAAATACCCCGATAGGGATAAACCCATTTCCCGGTT
This sequence comes from Arenibacter palladensis, assembly GCF_900129275.1. Classification (GTDB taxonomy): domain Bacteria; phylum Bacteroidota; class Bacteroidia; order Flavobacteriales; family Flavobacteriaceae; genus Arenibacter; species Arenibacter palladensis. Next base: position 368,665 of record NZ_FQUX01000001.1, read on the forward strand.
TATGGCGCCTGGGTATGCCCTTTTAGGTGCTGGTACCTCCTATATTCCCGAAGGCAAAAAATTTAACCTTCGTTTAGCCCCCCTTACCTTCAAATCTACCTTTGTGCTGGACCAAACCTTGGCCAATAACGGCGCCTTTGGGGTACAAAGAGCACTGATAGATACCGATGGCAACATAATTAAAGAGGGCGAAAATGTTTATCTGGAGTTTGGTTTTTTGGTGTCCAACACTTGGGAAACCATGGTTTATGAAAATGTGAAATTAAATCACAGGCTGCAATTGTACTCGGATTACGTAAAGAATTTCGGAAACATAGATGTTGACTGGGAAGTAAACGTGGACCTGACCGTAAACAAATATGTAAAGGCGTCCATAGGTACCCATGTTCTATATGACCACGACATTATTTTCGACGAGGTAAAAGCTGCAGACGGTACCATTACAACCCCCGGAAAGCGAAAAGTACAATTTAAACAATTGCTGGGCGTTGGTCTGGTCTATGATTTCTAAAGCTGTTTTCCCATAATCTTATTATGGATATGAACCGCTGCACTATCCGATAAGCTGGCAACATAGCAGCAGGTACCCAAGAGTATGTCGTATGTAGAACCCGTGTTCGCCCTGTAAAGTTCGGGCAAGGTAGAAATCATTAGTCGGTCATAATTGGAGCTAGTCCCTTGCTTATTCCTGATCAATGCCGTGGCATACACATCCAAAATGTCCGAGATAATCCTATAGCCTGCTATTTCCTTTTCCAAAACCTCATGGGACCGGTAGACCTTCTGCACACTTAAGGTAATAATATCTTCTATCTGGGCCTTGAACTTGCTTTTATCCAATAAGGATACCGAAAATTCCCCATTGAGGATAGCTTCCTCATTTTCAATAAAAATTGCAATGGCATCAGAAATCAAGGTATTGATCGCCAAAGCCCTTAAATAGCTCAGACGATCTTCCATATAGACCAAATTATTATACTTCTTTATATTGATACTGTCCTTGACCAACTTTATTAAATATTCCAAGGCATAATCCTCCGATATAAGACCTAAATTGATTCCGTCCTCAAAATCGATAATGGTATAACAAATATCATCCGCAGCCTCTACCAGGAAGGTAAGTGGGTGTCTACAAAAACCAACGTCCTTGCCCTTTCCCCTCGATTCCAGTCCCAGTTCAGCGGCCACTTCCTGAAAAGAGGCCACATCCTGTTGAAAAAATCCAAATTTCTTGTCCGCAATATGTTTTGTCGGTTTTTTGGGCAGGGATTCCTTTGGGTACTTCATAAAGGCACCCAAGGTGGCATAACTAAGTCTTAATCCACCTTCAACACCCTGGCGGGATTCCGTTAATAATCTATATCCATTGGCATTACCTTCAAAATCTATGATGTCCTGATACTCTTTTTGCGTTAATGCCGCTTCAAATTGTTTGCCTTTGCCAGTTTTAAAGTATTCCCCTATGGCCTTCTCGCCACTATGCCCAAAAGGAGGGTTTCCAATATCATGTGCCAAGGCCGCGGCCGCAACAATGGCGCCAAAATCGTTGAAATGATAGCCGTGTACTTCACGCAAATGAGGATGTTTTTCCAAAATTTTCTTTCCAGCGATCCTTCCCAGACTTCTTCCTACCACCGAGACCTCCAAACTATGGGTAAGACGGGTATGCACAAAATCGGTTTTGGAAAGGGGTATTACCTGGGTCTTGTCCTGTAGGCTCCTAAATGCCGCGGAAAATATCACCCTGTCGTAATCCACTTCAAAACCCAATCGGGTTTCATCCTGTTCCTTTCTTATTCTTTTGTGGGTATCACCAAAACGTTTTAAGGAAAGAAGCTGTTCCCAATGCATAATTTATTTTTAGTGGCCGCAAGATACATTTTTAACAATTCAACACATAATAAAACCAGTTTCCACTTTAGACACCTCAAAACCTAGACCCCAATTTTAACGATTAATTAAACTTAAGATTACACTGGATTCAATCCATATCCCCATCTTAGCAATTGTCTTAAGACTAAGTTGGTTTCATTTTAAATATTAGTTTTTGTCGACTATATAATTGAAATCCAAAGCTACCTCTGGCCAAGGTAGCTTATTTTATTTAAAGTAATATTGTTACTAAATTAACACTAACTTAACATTTATGTTAGTTCTTTGTTCTCGACAAAAACTAATATATCATGAAAATGAATTTCTTGGCCCTAGGGCTAATGATGTGCTCATTTTTCACCTCTTTTTCTCAGGAAACCAATTCCCCCGAATTTGGCAAAGGTCTTTTTAATTTAATGGGTAAGGATAGCACCTGGAGCGCCAAAATTGCCGCTAGGATGCAACTTTTGAGTAGTACCACTTGGACAGAAAATTCCAATGGCAATTATACCGATCCCCATTTCAATGCACTGATTAGACGGGCCAGATTAAAATTTGATGGGTTTGTCTATTCCCCTAAACTTAGCTACAAACTTGAGTTGGGTTTATCCAATAGGGATATCTCCGGTAGCTCCAAATTCACAAGCGATGCTCCAAGATATATATTGGATGCGGTAATAATGTGGAATTTTTATCAAAATTTTGAACTATGGGCAGGCCAGACCAAACTCCCTGGCAACATAGAACGGGTTATATCCTCTGGAAACCTTCAATTGGTGGATCGGTCCTTATTAAATGGCCAGTTTACTTTGGACAGGGATATGGGCATACAGCTTAGGCATTACACCCACTTAACGGATACCTTTGTCATGCGGGAAATACTTTCCATTTCGCAAGGCGAAGGTAGAAACATCACCACAGGAAATCTAGGCGGACACCAATACAGCGGACGTTTGGAGTTACTTCCATTTGGCGAGTTCGAAGGGGGCGACGAATACAGTGGAGGCGATTTAAAAAGGGAAAAATCCCCTAAACTGATGTTGGCCGCTACCTACAACCTAAATCTTAACGCCGTCAAGACAAGGGGTAGTCAGGGGACTTATATGGAAACCGATTATGGTTTTCACCAAACAGACATTAATACCTTGTTCATCGATGCCGCTTTTAAATATAACGGATTCTCTTTTATGGGAGAATATGCCCATAGGGATGCCCAAGACCCATTTGCCAGAAATATCGATGGCTCCTTGACCGGAGAAGTGGTTCAGGTAGGCCACGGATTAAATCTGCAAGCCGGCTATCTTTTTAAGAGCAATTGGGAGGTATCCGGGAGGTATACCAATGTAAAATTGAACAAAAATATTACCGGTGAAAACCCAGAAAATCAATACACACTGGGACTTTCCAAATATATTGTAGGCCACAAATTGAAGGTGCAAACAGATATGAGCTATCTTTCCGTTAATAACGGCCCTGATGAATTAATGTATAGACTACAATTGGACGTACATTTTTAGTGAAAAATATAACCTTAAGATAACGTTACAAACCTAGAGACTTTAGATATTTGCAAACTATTTTTATAAGATAATGGACAATATATATTTATTAATGATCATTGCCCTTGCCTTCTTGGCAATAGCAGATTTAGTAGTTGGAGTTAGCAATGACGCCGTTAACTTTTTAAATTCCGCAATTGGCTCCAAGGCCATTTCGTTCAAGACCATTATGATCGTGGCCAGTTTGGGGATAGCCATAGGAGCCATTTTCTCCAGTGGTATGATGGAGGTGGCCCGAAAGGGGATCTTTCATCCGGGTGAGTTTATGTTCAGCGAGATCATGATCATCTTTATGGCCGTCATGATTACCGATATTCTTCTATTGGATTTCTTCAATACGGTAGGAATGCCTACCTCCACAACTGTATCCATAGTGTTTGAACTTTTGGGTGCCTCGGTAGCCATGTCCTTTATTAAAATTGCCTCAAGTGGCGGTGACTATATCGATATTTATAATTATATAAATACGTCAAAGGCCACTGAAATTATTTTGGGCATATTGCTTTCCGTTGTAATTGCCTTTTCCATAGGAGCCTTGGTGCAATATCTGTCCCGTATTCTACTTTCATTCGACTTTAGAAAAAAGGCTAAGATAATTGGAGCACTTTTCGGAGGTATCGCCCTGACAGCTATCACCTATTTCATCCTAATTAAAGGTTTGAAGGGCGCCACTTTTGTAAGTGACGACCTTATAGCATATATCCAGAGCAATACCTCCACGATTATCATTGGAAGCCTTGTGCTTTGGACCCTGGTATCCTATATTATTTCGGTATTATTAAAATACGACGTGTACAAACTTATTATTGTAGTAGGAACATTTGCCTTGGCACTTGCCTTTGCCGGGAACGACCTAGTTAACTTTATCGGGGTCCCCATCGCCGCTTGGCAGTCTTTTGAGGCTTGGCAGGCTTCAGGGATTCCTGCAACCGAATTTAGCATGACAGTTTTGGCCGAAAAGGTTCCTACCCCCACTATTTTGCTGTTTGTAGCAGGTATGGTCATGGTTCTTACCCTCTGGTTCTCCAAAAAGGCACGTTACGTTACCCAAACGGAAATTAACCTTTCCAGGGAAGGTGAATCCAAGGAACGCTTTCAGCCCAATTTCCTATCAAGGGGAATAGTAAGGTCGGCTATGATGCTGTCTACTGTTACCAATGCCCTTTTGCCAAAAGTCTTACAGGAAAAAATAGATTCCAATTTTAAAAAACCCGTTATACCCCTTTCTAAAGATAAAACTTTTGAAATGCCGGCCTTTGATATGGTAAGGGCTTCCGTTAACTTGATGGTTGCCGGGGTACTGATCTCTGTGGCCACCTCTTACAAATTGCCATTATCTACCACTTATGTAACATTTATGGTAGCCATGGGAACCTCTTTGGCCGATAGGGCATGGGGAGCAGAAAGTGCCGTTTACCGGGTTGCCGGGGTATTGAATGTCATTGGAGGATGGTTCTTTACAGCCATTATAGCCTTTGTCTCTGCCGCGGTTATAGTTTCCCTAATCAATATACATGTACCATCCATGGTGGCCATTCTATTATTGATAGCGGTTTTATTGCTAGTGAGGAACTACATATCACATAATAAAAAATCCAAGGAAATAAGGGCTGAAGACAGTTTAAGAAAGGCCGAAAGCAGCTCTATCCAAGGGGTGATAGAAGAAAGTGCGGACAATATCTCCAATGTGGCAAAAAGAAGTAATAAGATTTACACACATATTATCGACGGATTGGCCAAACAGGATTTGGAGCTTCTAAAAAAGAACAAAAAACAGGTTGTTAAACTTTCTGCGGAAATAGACGAACTAAGAGATCATATCTTCTATTTTATCAAGAATTTGGATGAGGCCAGTGTTGGCGCCAGTAACCTTTATATTAACATATTGGGGTATCTACAGGATATGGCCCAATCGTTGGAATATCTGAACAAGATAAGCCATAAGCACATCCACAATAACCATAAAAAATTAAAATACAACCAGATCAAAGAACTAAAGGAAATTGATCTGGAATTACAGAAATTGTTGAGTGCCACAAAGGCTGCATTTGAAACCCGTTCCTTTGAACGAATTGGTGTAATTTTTTCCAGCAAACAGGAACTATTGGATATGGTTTCACAAAAAATAGAAAAACAGATCGCTAGGACACGTACCGAAGAGTCCAGTCCAAAAAATACTACTTTGTACTTTACCTTTCTTTTGGAAACAAAAGATTTTATTAATGCTACAATGAATCTTTTGGAGCTTTATTACAGTGAGCACGATAGTACGGTGGAACCTGCCAAGTTGGAAATGCAATAGGGCACATCACAATTAAGGGTTTGCATGAAATACTTTTTCTTATTGGTAAGTCTTGTTACAACTACAGGGTGTTTGGGACAGGGGATATCCGGTTCCGAACTCTTGGCCAAGGCCATTGAATATCATGACCCCAATGACCATTGGCAATCCTTTAAAAGTGAATTTACGGTGACCTTGGAATCGCCCAAAGGGGATAAAAGAATAAGCCGGATAAATATTGACCGTCCCGCATCCTCCTTTAAGCTAACCACAAATAAGGCAGGAAAAACCACGGAACAGATGGTGATTGGTGATAAATGCCTTTTAAAAGTTGATGGTACAGACATTACTTCAGAACAGGATATGGCATCCCATGATATCTCCTGTGAACGTGCCAAAAAAATGAGGGACTATTACACCTATCTCTATGGCCTTCCTATGAAATTAAGGGACCCGGGAACCCTTATAGACCCAAATGTTGAAACCAAAACCATTAGGGACAAGGAATATTTGACACTAAAAGTGACATATACCGAGGATGTGGGAAGGGATACCTGGTATTTCTATTTTGACCCTAACAGCTATGCCATGAAAGCTTATCAATTCTTCCATGATGAAACCAAAAATGATGGGGAATACATTGTATTGACAGGGGAAGAGATCATCAACGATGTTAAAATGCCCAAGAACAGGGCGTGGTACTACAACAGGAACGATCAATATTTAGGCACCGATATTTTGAGTAAATAGACCCGGTGATCTATCTATAAAAATTCATTTCATCCATATATTTCCAGACTTTTTCCGGAAGCATAGGTCTCACATTCTTGCCCAATTTATGTTGTGCCCTTATAAAGGTTGAGGATATTTCCATGATAGGAGCTTCCACGTGTTGAATCTTATCGTGATTTCTAAAACGATGTACTACCTCTCCTTCAGAAATTCTTGGATAGACATAGATGAAGTGGTTTTCAAGAATTACTTCATAATTCTTCCATTTATGCAGTCCCTTCAAATTATCCTCCCCCATTATTAAACAGAAATTATATTTGTCATCATACTTATCAAGTAGATAAGCAAGGGTATTTACGGTATAATTGGGCTGGGGAAGATCAAACTCTATTTTGCTCGGCTTTAATTTGGGATAATCCAAGGTAGCTTCAGCAACTAGCTGATATCGATGATGATTGTCCAACAAACTTTTTTTGGTTTTAAACGGACTTTGTGGAGTAACCACAAACCATACCTCATCCAAATCAGAAAACTCTACCATATGATTGGCAATCACCAAATGCCCAATATGGATAGGATTGAAGGTGCCGAAATAAAGTCCAATTTTTTTATTCATGCGAAGTTTGATTCAATACCATTTTTCAAAGAAGTCCTCCCAAGATGTAACAGCACTGGGCAATCCGAACCGGGATCTGTTTTCCTATATTTTGTTTTTAACTTCAACACCAACATACTCCGCTACCAACCTATGTGCTTCCTCCAGGGCGGTATCCAAATCGTAATTCTTGATAACCACATCAAATTGGGGAGCAGTGGCCAACTCCACTGAAGCTTTCGCAATCCGCATGTTAATTTTATCCTCGGACTCCGTACTGCGTTTTTTCAACCTAATTTTAAGTTCATCAACACTGGGAGGCTTTACAAACACGGCAAGTGTCTGATCTGGAAACTTCTTCTTGATACGCAGGCCACCAACCACGTCTATATCAAAAATTACGTTCTTGCCTTCTGCCCAAAGTCGGTCTACCTCACTTTTTAAAGTCCCGTAGAAATTATCCCTATACACCTCTTCCCATTCCAAAAAGTCATCGTTCTTAATGTGCCTCTTAAATTCGGACAAGGTCATAAAATAATAATGTTCGCCATGCTTTTCCTTGCCCCTCCTAGGCCTGGAGGTGGCAGAAATGGAAAATGCCAAATTGAGCTCCGGCTGATTTAATAAATGTTTGACGATAGTAGTTTTTCCACTGCCCGAGGGGGCAGAAAAAATAATTAGCTTTCCTCCTTTCATTATAAAACGTTAAGCATTTGTTCCTTAATCTTTTCCAATTCATCCTTCATCTGCACCACCAGCTGTTGCATAGGGGCAAAATTTGCCTTGGAACCAATGGTATTGATTTCCCTTCCTATTTCCTGACTAATAAAGCCCAGCTTTTTACCATTGGAGTCGTCCGATTTAAGGGTGGCGGCAAAATAATCCAAGTGGTTCAGCAAACGGACTTTTTCTTCAGTGATATCATATTTCTCCAGATAATAAATAAGCTCCTGTTCAAAACGGTTTGTATCAAGATCGGCCTTTAAGTCGGCAACAGCCTTTTCCAGCCGTTCCCTTATCGTTAGAAGCCTATCGGGGTCCATTTGTGCCACCTGTTCCAATAAGCTCTTTAAAACGCCTATTCTGGCCTCAAAATCGGCTTCCAAAACCTTTCCCTCTTCCGTTCTAAAAATGTTTATTTCCTTTAGGGCCTCCTCCAATGATTCCTTAATGACCTTGTATTCCTCCTCATCAATGTCCTCCCGTTCCGTTTTCATAGTATCGGGCATACGCATAGCAATTTCCAAAAGACCCATCTCATTACCTGAAACAATATGTCCCAACTGCTTCATGTATTGCCTAACCACTACTTCGTTTACCTCAGAAGAAGTCTCTGTGCCGGTATTTTCAATATAAAGTCCAAAATCTATCTTGCCCCTGACCAATGAGCCTGCAATAGTCCTGCGCAATTCCAATTCCTTTTCCCTGTATGTAGAAGGAATTCTAGCGTTTAAATCGAGACTTTTGCTGTTAAGGGATTTAATTTCTATTGTAATTTTTTTAGATGGAAGTTGAATTACATGCTTCCCAAACCCTGTCATTGATTGGATCATAAATTGTTTTTAGAATTTGTCAAAGGTAAATAAAATTGGGGTTTGTATAAAGGATGGTATGGGACCTGAATAATTCCTTACAAATAACCTATTTTTTTAATATAAAACATCATCCTAAATTGGATGGGTCCTTATCTAATAATGGCCTTCCGTTTTTGTCAAAATTAATCCTCAATTGGCGCTCACACCAAAAAATTCCCGCAAATATGGCTACGATTAAGAAAAAAGCAGAAATACCCATAGCCCAACGGGGAGTAATGAAATAGGCAATTACACCCGCTATAAAAGTTGAAATTCCAACCCACAACATCATCTTGGCCCCAATGTAATTGGCAAAATCCCAAGTTTCCTGGTTCCGCATACTTCTACGCGTCCGATAGCCATAGAGGTAATTGATGCTCTTGGGTGGATGTACTTTATAGATCCAGGAAATAATGGTTAAAACTAGACCGGGCGCTGTTGCTGAACAGAAAAACACCCACTCCATCTAAAGCTCCCTTACCCATATATTCCTGTAACTTACCCTACTGTTGTCCCCGTGGTCCTGAAGTCTTAAAGGGCCCTTTCCATGTGCGGGGTTTTTGGGCCAACCTATGTAGGGGGTGGTTCCCTTAATTTCAACATTATCCTGAATCAGCACACCATTATGCAAAACCGTTACTGTTCCGGATTTAATTTTATCCCCCGCATCATTGAACTCCGGTGCGTGATAAACAATATCATAGATATTCCATTCCCCTGTAGGCACCGATGCCATGGCGAGCGGTACGTGTTGCTTGTAGATTGAACCCACTTGGCCGTTTACATAGGTATCATTATCATTGTTGTCCAAGACCTGAACCTCGTACAGTCCATTTAAAAAGACCCCGCTATTGCCCCTACTTTGTCCTTTTCCCTGAACTTCTGCCGGGGATTTCCATTCCAAGTGCAATTGTATACTTCCAAAATTTTGGACCGTCTGTATATCACCCGTCTTGTTGTTAACGGTCATACTACCATCATTGTTTACGATCCACTTGGCTGCCGTACTATCCCTAGAGCTGATCCAATTGTCCAAATTGTCCCCACTAAAAAGTACAATAGCATCACTGGGTGCTTTTTTTATAGGGTCAAATGGATTTACTACTGGAGGCACGGGCTTATAAATTTCGGTCTCTTCGGGTGTAGTAGGTTCAGTACCGGAGTATTCATCGTGTACTACTATTTCCTCCCCCGTTGATTTTGGTTTTTTTGGTTCCAATGGATCCACATTGACCTTTTCCTTGCACGCAAATGCCGTCAACAAAATTAAAGGGATATAAAAAGAATTTATCCGCATACGCATATCCAATAATATTTTAATCCAATGTTTTTATCTTAATATTTCTATAGGAAACTATATCACCATGGTCCTGTAATCCTATTTTACCAGTCTTATACTTGCCAAAATGCTCCGACCCTTTAAATTTAGACTTATCAATCATTGCCTCCCATTCCTCTCCATGTACCGGGAAAGAAGCTATTTCCGTACCATTCAACAAAACATTCCCTTTATTGGTTATATGGTCTACGGTAATAACACAGGTGTTCCATTCCCCAACAGGTTTGGTTACGTCCTCACTAGGACCAACCATATCGTACAAAGCCCCTGCCTGTCTTACAGGTCCATTTTTTGCATCAGGGTGTTTTTCATTGTCCAAAACTTGTATTTCCGGTCCAGAGTGGTAAGCCTCACGAAGGCTTTCAATTTCTTGCACTCCCCAGAAAATACCACTGTTGCCCCCCTCTGAGATTTTCCAATCTATGGATAGAACAAAGTTGGTAAACTCCTCTTTGGTCACTAAATTATATTTCTCGCCTTTTTCCCGTTCCTTAGGTGGATAAAAGACCATGGCACCGTCCTCTATTTTCCAGGCCTCCCCGACCCCATCTTCCTTATACCGTTTCCAGGCATCGAAATTGGTTCCGTCAAAAAGTACCTTCCATTCCCCTTCAATTAGGGCTGTTGGAGGTGGAGTTGTTTTCTCAGAATTGGCAAGGGGATCTGAGTCTAAGTCTATGTTATTTTTATCCGTTTTATCCTTACAACCTATTACCATAACGGCTATCAAGGCACTAAATATTAATTTTTTCATCTTCTTATTTGTTGAAATTAAAGTCCTAATATCTTTTTTAATACCGTTTTATCTATGGCGGCCCCTGCAAAATCATCAAAGGTCTTTTCTGTGGCTTCAATAATATGGTCCTGGATAAATTTGGCACCTTCCCTGGCCCCCTGTTCCGGACTCTTTATACAGCATTCCCATTCCATTACCGCCCAAACATCGCATCCATACTGGGTTAGTTTAGAGAAGATAGACTTAAAATCAATCTGCCCATCCCCAAGGGAACGATATCTGCCTGCACGGTCGCCCCAATCGTTAAAGCCTCCAAAGGCACCCTTTTTTCCCGTTGGGTTAAATTCGGAATCCTTAACGTGAAACGATTTTATGAATTCGTGATAATGGTCTATGTAGGCTATGTAATCCAATTGCTGAAGTACAAAATGACTTGGATCGTACAGAATATTAACCCGTTTATGGTTACCGGTAGCGGCCAAGAAACGCTCAAAAGTATCCCCATCGTGAAGATCTTCCCCAGGGTGGATTTCGTAGCATACGTCCACACCTTCCTTATCAAAGTGATTTAGGATGGGCAACCACCTTTTTGCCAACTCCTCAAAGCCCATTTCTACCAATCCGGCAGGTCTTTGTGGCCATGGGTGGGCGGTATGCCATAGTAGGGAGCCCGAGAAAGTGGCATGCGCATTTAGTCCTAGTCTACGACTCGCGGTGGCTCCTTTTTTAACAACATCGATGGCCCATTCGGTTCGTGCTTTTGGGTTGTTCTTTACCTTGTCCGGTGCGAAATTGTCGAACATCAAATCGTAAGCAGGGTTTACAGCAACCAATTGTCCCTGTAAATGCGTAGACAACTCTGTAATTTCCAACCCATAGGAATTTATCTTTCCCTTTAATTCGTCACAATAGGTCTGACTCTCGGCTGCTTTATCCAAATCGATAAGAAAATCGACCCAAGTTGGTATCTGTATTCCCTTATATCCTAAATCGGATGCCCATTTACAAATGCCATCCAAAGAATTGAATGGTGCTTTTTCATCAACAAATTGTGCTAAAAATACGGCTGGCCCTTTAATTGTCTTCATTTTGATTTTATTATTTAAGTGTAATTGAAAATAAGCTTCGTTAACATTTAGGATAAAAATCCTATATTTAAAGTTTGTAGCATATACCTACAAATGCGAAGTTATAAATATAGGAAAAGCATCAGAATTAAAACAGGAAATATAGAATGAATCAGAGTGAAATGTTTGATGCAATTGTTGTAGGTACCGGTATCAGTGGAGGCTGGGCAGCTAAAGAACTTTGCGAGAATGGGTTAAGGACTTTGGTGCTGGAAAGGGGGCCAATGGTAAAGCATATCGAGGATTATCCCACAATGAACGATGACCCATGGGATTACCCGCTAAAAGGCGAATTATCCAAATCCGATAAAGAGAAATATCACATACAAAGTAGGTTGAATTGGGCACCAGATGAGAGCAATAAGCATTTCTTTGTAAACGATTTGGAGCACCCTTATGTGCAAACCAAAAGATTTGATTGGATAAGAGGGTATCAGGTTGGCGGGCGTTCCTTAACCTGGGGAAGACAAAGCTACCGCTGGAGTGATATCGATTTTGAGGCCAATAAAAAAGAAGGCATAGGGGTTGATTGGCCTGTTAGATACAAGGACATTTCACCATGGTATGACAAGGTTGAAGAATATATAGGGGTCAGTGGCCAAGCCCTTGGGCTTGAACAGTTGCCCGATGGCAAATTTCAACCCCCCATGAAATTGAACTGTGTAGAAGAGGACTTTCAAAAATCGATCGAAAAAAAATTTGATGATGGCCGTTTGGTGACCATTGGGCGTACTGCACACATTACGGATCCCAATGCAGATTTTGAAGGTCGCGGAGTGTGTCAAAATCGAGATAGATGTTGGCGCGGTTGTCCTTTTGGAGGCTATTTTAGCAGCAATTCATCTACTTTACCAGCCGCAGAAAGAACTGGGAATATGACGCTCAGACCCAATTCCATTGTGTATGAAGTGGTCTATGACGATAAAACCAAAAAAGCCACCGGAGTAAAAATCATAGATGCGGTGACCAACGAAAAAATAGAATTCAAGGCCCGTGTTATTTTTCTTTGTGCTTCAGCCATGGCTTCCGTCGGTATTTTACTGCAATCAAAAAGTGAACGCTTTCCCAACGGTCTTGGTAATGATTCGGATGCCCTGGGAAGAGGAATCATGGACCATCATTATAAATTAGGGGCAACTGCCAAAGTAGATGGGTATTTGGATAAATATTATAAAGGTCGCCGTGCCAATGGTTTCTATATTCCGCGATTCGTAAATATGGACGAAAAGACCAAACGCAATGATTATATCCGTGGATTCGGATTTCAAGGTACTGCCAGTAGAGGCGATTGGTCGGAAGCCATTGGGGAATTGGGATTCGGAAAAGAACTCAAAGAAAGCATTCTTAAGCCCGGCCAATGGACGATAGGGGTCACTGGATTTGGAGAGTTCCTGCCATATGACGATAATAGGGTTACCTTAAGCCCTACCGAAAAAGATAAATGGGGACTTCCGCAATTGGCCTTTGATGTTGAGTTTAAGGAGAACGAGTTGAATATGCGCAAGGATATCATTAAAGTTATTATTGAAATGTTTGAAGCTGCCGGATTTAAAGATGTACGTTCCTATGAGGAACCTTCGGGACCGGGATTGGGTATACATGAAATGGGTGGAGCCCGTATGGGGCATGACCCAAAAACCTCAATATTGAATAAATACAATCAAGTGCATCTGGTTCCCAATGTTTATGTCACCGATGGCGCCTTTATGACCTCTTCCAATTGTGTAAATCCATCACTGACTTATATGGCGTTTACGGCCAGGGCAGCAAATCACGCTTCCAAACAATTGAAAGCTGGTAAATTTTCATAACATACTTCGAGAAATAATTAATGTATTTTACCGTTACTGTTAAACCTTAGACCTAATTAGAATGGACAATGCTTCGGCTAGAAATATGTGGGGTGATTATTTGGACGCCCATTTGGAATTCGCTTTTGTAGAAGCACCTAAAGTGCTTCACTTCAGCGACAATGAACAAGATACAGACCACAGTGTGGGTCTTGTTCTTAAAAACCTTAAAAATGCCGCTTCCTTTTCCCTTTTGGGCATGCAGCACAGAAAAGAGCCACTCCCCAAAGTAGGTGCTTTTATGATCCTTACGGATTGGAACGGCAAGGCAAAATGCATTGTTAGGACAACCGCTGTAAAGCTGAAGCCCTTTTTTAGTATTACCAAAGAATATGTTCAAATGGATGGCCTAGGGGATAAAAGCCTGGAATATTGGAAAAAATACCATTGGGATTATTTCTCCCGAGAATTGGCCCCTTTTAATCGTGTCCCCAGGGATAGTATGATCGTGGTCTGTGTAGAGTTTGAAAAGGTATACGGATAAACTTAAACATCTTTTATATATAGATAAGGGCCGCAATTGCGGCCCTTATTCTTTACACTTAATCCTAAATTTATTTCAGATTGATCCAAACATTGCCCTTTTTGTTGGACTCCACAGAACTCTCTATAAAATCCAGACCGCGAACACCGTCCATCATGGTAGGGAATTCGCCATCGTTATATTTTTCACCACGAATTGCCCTTGCAACCCCCAAATAGATGTTGGCCATGGAATCAAAAATTCCTTCAGGGTGCCCTGGAGGCAATTTAGTACCTCCCAAGGATAATTTGGAATTGTAGGCATGTCCCGGTTTATAGACCTGAAGAGGTTTATCATCACTTAGGACATATAGATAATTGGGATTTTCCTGCTCCCATCTAAGTCCGCCCTTCTCACCATAAATAGCAATGGTAAGTCCGTTTTCTTCACCTGTAGCCACCTGGCTGGAACGAATAACCCCTTTCACATGCTTGTCCATACGGATCAATACCGTACCGTCTACATCCATTTGGTTATCCTCGTACAAATAATTGAAATCGGCCAGAATGGATTTTATGGTCAATCCGGTAGTATATTCAATCATATTAAAGGCATGCACCCCTATATCACCCATACAGGAACTGATACCTGCTTTTTTGGGGTCCAACCTCCAAACTGTTGAACGTTTGGCCTTGTCGTGGATAATAGAGTTGATCCAGCCTTGATAATATGCCGCATCCACCTTATGTATTTTCCCAATAGCACCTGCCTTAATCATCTCCCTCATTTGCCTAACCATAGGATATCCCGTGTAGGTATGGGTAACCGCAAAAACGGTCTTGGCCTTTTCCAAGGTAGCCTGTAATATTTTAGCCTCCTCGTAAGTGGTGGTCATAGGTTTTTCACAAATTACGTGAAACCCATTTTCCAACAACTTTTTGGCCATAGGAAAATGCAAAAAGTTTGGGGTAAGTACGGAACATACCTGAATACGCTCTTCCTTCGGAAGTTTTAATTCCTCTTCCACCAAGGTATCAAAATCCTTATAAATCCTATTGGTAGGTACATCTATTTCCTTGGCAAAAGCAACATTGGCTTCAAAGTCCGGGTTAAACACTGCACCAACAATTTCGTAATTGTCATTAATTTGGGATGCCACTCGGTGCAAAACCCCAATAAGGGAGTCTCCTCCACCCCCTAAAATTCCTAATCTAATTTTCTTGCTCATAATGTATTTATTCCTAAGTTACTCTTTATATTCTACTTCCTCGTTCTTAAAAAATATTGCGAACAATATCATTGCCCCTAAGGCAAAAATAGCAGGAAATGTCCAGATATCCGTCCAGCTGTGCACCCCTTCGCCAATTATATAGCTATCGGTTATTTTTCCTGCCACCCAAAAACCAATCAACATTCCAACACCATAGGTTGCCAAGGTTATCAATCCCTGGGCAGCGCTCTTAAATTTGTCACCCGCCTTTGAATCCGTATAAATCTGCCCGGATACAAAGAAAAAATCATAACATATACCGTGAAGGGCTATGCCCAATATTAACATAAAGGCCAAATCCCCGGCATTTCCGTATGCAAATAGGAGATACCTAACGGTCCATGCCAGCATCCCGGCAATCAGGGTATTTTTAAATCCAAATTTCTTAAAGAAATATGGCAATAACAACATAAATAAAACCTCCGAACCTTGGCCAATGGTCATTTTACCAGTGGGATTTTCCATTCCGATCTCCGACAAAAATGGATTTGCATTTTGGTAATAAAAGGCCAATGGAATACAAATCAAAATAGATGAAAGAAAGAAAATAAAGAAATTTCTATCCTTTAAGAGCTTCAGGGCATCCAACCCCAAAATACTTGAAATGGATATCTTTTCATCCGTTTTCACCTTTGGTGGTGTTTTCGGTAGGGTAAAACTAAATATCCCCAATATGGCGGAGGCAATAGCCACCATTAAAAAAGTATTTTTCAAAAGGCCTTCTTCCCTAGAGGTTTCGGAATCCCATAGGAACACAAAACTAATGATTAGTCCTGCAACAATCCACCCTATAGTACCAAAAACCCTCACAAAGGAAAACTCCTTGGCAGGGTTCTTCATTTGGCTAAAGGAGATGGAATTCACCAAGGCCAAAGTTGGCATATATAGAATCATATAACCAAGTACATAAGGGTAGAAACCCGCAAAGTCCACGGCCATATACATTTGATACATCATTAACGCACCCAGAAGATGCAAAACCCCTAGAATTCGCTCTGCGTTGAAATATCTATCCGCTATTAAACCTATAATAAAAGGTGCAATTATGGCTCCCCAGGATTGGGTGGAATACGCCATGGCCGATTCTGCCCCGGTAGCCTTAAGATTATGTCCCAAAAAAGTGCCCAATGTTACAAACCAACCTCCCCAAATAAAAAATTCGAGGAACATCATTAAGGACAGCTGAACTTTGGTCTTTACATTCACGTTTAGGTGGTATATTTATCGCTTATAAGTTGCATAATCCAAGACCAAGGGTTCAATGGAGTTGTTTCTGAAATCAACGGAAATCTGAGCCCTGTGGTGGGTTGAGTGGTTTATGATATGAAATAACATATCCTGAATGGTATTGGTAAACAACCTCCCCTGGGAATTCTCATAATCCAAGCGCTTTTCAAAACTATCCACGTTGGTAATAATTTCAAAAGAGCTTCTTTGATTTTCATAATGCAAATCGCCCCAATCTTTTAACGATTGCAACTGAAATACACCGTATTCTGCTTTTTTACCCAGAATTCTGGCATTCCATATATGGTGCGCATTTAATATATGACTGAAGAGTTCCGTGGTCCTCTCTGGAACATTCTCCAGCTTTTGGCACTCTTCAATCAATTTTTTATTGCAGTAAAAGTTATAATCGAATAGCTGATTGAAAAAAGCCTTCATATAAAATATTACTAATTAAGTTCTTTACCGGCTTTTATCAATAAATCCCTGGTAGCGATTATCCCTTGCTCCTCACTTAGAGCGCTACCTTCGTATTCCACACCAATAAAACCTGTATAACCGGCATCTTTAACTATTTTAAGTATTCTAGGGTAGTCCAGTTTGGTTTCATTGCCCTCCGCGTCAAAATCGTAGGACTTGGCACTGACGGCCAGGGCGTGCGGCATTAGTTCACTAATTCCTTTATAAATGTCATACTCCTCGGCACAGCCATCCTTGGTTCTTTCTATACAAAAGTTGCCAAAATCAGGAAGGGTACCGCAATTGTCCATATTTACCTTGGTCATAACCTCTGCCAACATAGCCGCATTGGACGACAGGCCACCATGGTTTTCTACCAAAACTTCAATATTCTTTCCTTTGGCATAGGTGGCCAACTGGGTTAAACCATCTACGGAACCGGCCATCCACTCATTGGGAACCTTGCTCCCAGATAGGTTTACCCTAATGGCATGGCAACCCATATCCGCAGCGGCATCTACCCATTTATAATGGTTTTCGACAGCTTCCTTTCTTTTTTTATCATCCGTTGTAGCAAGATCCCCTTGACCATCGATCATGATCAGGACATTTTGCATACCATGTTTTTTGCTCTCTGCATTACATTTTTCAACGAAGGCAGCCATGGCTTCCTTGGAAAAATTTGCAGCCTGCAATTCCTTATAATATAAACCACTTACATACTCCAAACCTGTAAAACCCCAATTCTTGGCTTTTTCAGCAAAAGTATATGGATCCACACCCTCTTCACGTACCATTCTATGCATTGACCATTGGGCCAATGACAATTTAAAAAAAGGTTCTGTGGCTTTAGCGGATACCTCAGCGGTCTCCACATCTTTAGGCTGCTCCTTGGGGGCTTCCTTACAAGACAACACACCCATTAACAAGGCAACCATTACCACCTTGATCCCTTTGATTTTCAAATTTTTTTGCTCCATTTTTAAGTTTTGTGATTAAATCCAAGAATTAACAATTACTATAACGTTATAGTGCCATAGTATTAATATATATAGGGTTTAAATGTAAAAAATTAATTTTATATTTAATAAATTTATTAAATAAACAATTTCATAAATGAGCAAGTTCAATAACAATGAAGTGCAGGATTCTTATGATGCAATTGTCGTAGGCACAGGCATTAGCGGAGGATGGGCCGCCAAAGAATTATGTGAAAAGGGACTCAAAACCCTAGTTCTGGAACGTGGAAGAATGGTAAAACACATTGAGGACTACGAGACAGCCAATCTAGATCCTTGGGATTTTCCTAATGCCGGCGAACCTACCAGGGAAGATATTGAAAAACAACCTAAACAGAACAGAACGGGATATACCACCAATGCAGCCAGTAAAATGTGGTTTGTTAACGATTTGGAGCATCCATACAATGAAATAAGACGATTTGACTGGATGAGAGGTTACCACTTGGGTGGGCGGTCATTACAATGGGGACGTCAGAGCTACCGTTGGAGCGACATCGATTTTACAGCCAACCAAAGAGAAGGTATTGCCGTTGATTGGCCAGTTCGATATAAGGATATTGCGCCATGGTACTCAAAAGTGGAAAACTTTATTGGCGTTAGTGGAGAGGCACTTAACCTACCTCAATTGCCCGATAGTGATTTTCTGCCTGCCATGGAAATGAATTGTGTGGAAGAACATTTTAAGAACAGGGTAACCGAGGGCTTTGAAGACCGTGCCGTAACCATAGGTCGGGTTGCCCATATTACAGGGACCAAAAATTTTGACGGACGTACCAAATGTCAATATAGAAACAGATGTATCAGAGGATGTCCTTTTGGGGGCTATTTTAGCAGTCTGTCCTCTACCCTCCCAGCGGCAGAAGCAACTGGAAATATGACATTGCGTACAGACTCCATTGTCCATGAAGTTATGTACGATCCCAATACCAAGAAGGCAACAGGGGTAAAGGTAATAGACAGACTTACCAAGGAAACACATGAATTTAAGGCAAAGGTCATTTTCCTATGCGCCTCTGCCATTGCATCTACAGCCATTTTAATGCAGTCCAAATCCGACAGATTTCCAAATGGTATGGGCAACGACTCGGATCAATTGGGCCGCAATATTATGGACCACCATTTAGGGGTAGGTGCTTCCGGTAAATTCGATGGCTTTGAGGACAAATATTATAAAGGCCGAAGACCTAATGGGATATATATTCCCAGATTTAGGAACCTAGGAGGTGCTACCGATAGAAAAGACTACAAGCGTGGCTTCGGTTATCAAGGTGGCGCCAGTAGGGGCAATTGGGAAGAAACGGTTGCAGAGCTCTCTTACGGTAAAGAATTTAAGGAAAATATGCTTAAACCTGGAGGTTGGAGAATGGGAATTGGAGGTTTTGGAGAGGTACTCCCCTATGAGGACAACAGAATGACCTTGGATTACGACAAATTGGATAGCTGGGGATTGCCTACGGTAACTTTTGATGCCGATTTACAGGAAAATGAATTCAACATGCGTAAAGACATGCAGGAATCTGCAGTTGAAATGCTGGAAAAAGCTGGATTACGGGATGTTAAAGGACATGATGGTCCTACCGGCTTAGGGCTGGGCATTCACGAAATGGGTACTGCCAGAATGGGCCGTAACAGAAAAACATCTGTACTTAACGGTAACAATCAAATACACGATGTGCCCAATGTTTACGTTACCGATGGGGCGTTTATGACCTCTGCCAGTTGTGTAAACCCATCATTGACTTACATGGCCTTCACTGCCAGGGCCGCCGATCATGCGGTTAAAGAACTTAAAAAAGGAAATATATAATGGATAGAAGAAAAGCACTCAAAAATATGGGGCTGGCATTAGGATACACTGTTGCCACCCCCACCTTGATCAGTATTGTACAAAGTTGTAAAAAAGATGCTGCAATTGTTTGGACCCCGGATTTTCTAACATCTGCCGAAGGATCTGTTCTGACCCATTTGGTAGATATTATCATGCCTAAGACGGATACGCCTTCAGCTTCCGAAGTACAGGTCCATATCTTTATAGACCGTTTTGCCGATCAGGTAATGGAAAAGGAACAACAAGATCTTTTAAAGATGACCATGGGGAAATTCACGGACAAGGCCTTACAGGATTCCGGTAAGAAGGAAATCGCGGACCTAACCCCTGAAGATTTGGAACCGGTTTTGGCCAGTGCCCTCAAAATTTCCAAAGAAGATCAAGCCAAAAACTTTAAGGTAATAAATACTTATACCGAAGCCGTAAAGGCCGGAAAAACTGCCACCTTGGATGATGAGGCTTCAAGATTCGCCTTCGCCAATAATTTGAGGGGGTTGGTGATATTGGGCTATAAATCATCCGAGTTTGTAGGTGAAAATGTATTGCCCTATTTACCTGTTCCAGGTGAATATATTGCCTGTGGAGACCTTCAGGAACTTAGTGGCGGAAAGGTTTGGTCCCTGTAAAAAGTATGATCATCAAAAATTGAGAAAAAGCTAAAAGGACTGGGATAGCTTATGGCCATCAGGTTCTTTTAGCATTGTTTTATTATAAAAATCCAACCATATCCAAAAAAAATGAAAAGAAGAGATTTTATACAAAAAACTGCCCTAACCAGCAGTGCGGTTACCTTAGGAGGATCTTTAGCCTATGGGGCCAACACCAATCTAGACATGAAACATACGTTCAACCTAAAATACGCCCCACATTTCGGAATGTTCAAGAACCTTGCAGGGGATGACCTTATTGACCAAATAAATTTCATGGCCGACCAAGGGTTTACTGCATTTGAAGACAACGGCATGATGGGCAGGGATGTGGCAACCCAAACCAAAATTGGAGAAACCTTGGCCAAACGCAATATGACCATGGGTGTCTTTGTGATAGACAAGGGGGGCAACATGGCCAACACCTTAGCTGCCGGTAAACAAGAATACATTGACATCTTTTTGGACGGATGCAAAAGAGCTGTAGAGGTAGCCAAACGCGTCAACGCCAAATGGATGACCGTTGTTCCTGGTGGATTTGAAAGAAAATTGCCGATAGGTATTCAGGATGGCAATGTTATAGAAGCATTGAAAAGGGGTGCTGAGATTTTGGAACCCCACGGCCTGGTCATGGTATTGGAACCTTTGTCCGACTCCCCCGATCTATATTTACAGAATTCCGATCAGACCTATATGATCTGCAAGGGGGTGGACAGTCCTTCCTGTAAAATATTGTTCGACATCTACCATATGCAGAAAACTGAAGGTCATTTGATCCACAATATGGAACTTACTTGGGATGAGATCGACTATATCCAAATAGGGGACAATCCTGGTAGAAAGGAGCCCACTACGGGAGAAATTAATTACAAAAATGTATTTAAATATATACACAGTAAAGGTTTTAAAGGAGTCTTGGGTATG
Source organism: Arenibacter palladensis (assembly GCF_900129275.1). Taxonomy (GTDB): domain Bacteria; phylum Bacteroidota; class Bacteroidia; order Flavobacteriales; family Flavobacteriaceae; genus Arenibacter; species Arenibacter palladensis. Next base: position 390,170 of record NZ_FQUX01000001.1, read on the forward strand.
GAACACGGTAATTCCAAACCGGACAAGGAAGGTGAAATGGCCGTAATCAATGCCTACAAATCAGAAGATAATTTTTTGTAGTACGAACTACATTTTAGGACTCTAAGGCCACTTATTTAACTTTGCATTTAGAAAGTTTCCATCTTGTTTCCCCGTCAAAGGAACAAGATGGAACTTTATTTTTATACCATAGCGATTTATTTAATATTGTTTGTCCTAGGGCGAATAATATATCACCATCATTTTAAAAAATGAACATGGTGCATTGCGTTATATTCTTGTTTTTGAGATAATTATGATCTATTTTTCAATTCGCATCGTATATTAATTAATAAGCTATTTTAAGTCGGGGCAAAATGGATAATTACATCACTATTCTGGTCATTTATTGTATAGCGTTCCTATGTGCGTTTATACTAAAACCCTATATATCCAATAAATAAGAACAACGTATCAGTAGATAAAGGGAATGATCGTTCCATATTTTCCCTGTCCATACAATAAAAAAATCCCCGAAGAATACTTCGGGGATTATTTGTTTCTCAACTATGTTCTATAAGCCATTTAGGAGCCACACATTAAACAATCGTCGTCTGCCTGACCCTCCTTTGCCTTGGCTATCAATTCCTTCATCTCAGCAGCTGTCAAAGGCTGAACATCCAATTCTTGTGGATTGGCTGAAGTAGCCTCGACTTTAATCGTCTTGGCAACAGCGGGTGCCACTACAGTGCTTTCCACTTCTGCAATCACAGGGACTTCCTGCTTCTTGCTGTTATCCAAAGTAAACTTAATGGCATCTGCAGCCGCTTTGGTCCTTAGGTAGTACATACCAGTTTTAAGTCCGCTCTTCCATGCATAGAAATGCATTGAAGTCAATTTGGAATAGTTTGCGTTCTCCATGAACAAGTTTAGGGACTGACTCTGGTCTATGAAATATCCTCGTTGTCTGGACATATCAATTATATCCTTCATACTCAATTCCCAAACCGTTTTGTACAACTCCTTAATCTCGGCAGGTATATTCTCTATGTGCTGTACTGAACCATTGGCACGCATTAATTCCTGCTTCATATTCTCGTTCCACAGTCCAAGATTTACCAAATCTTCCAAAAGGTGCTTATTCACAACAATAAACTCACCGGACAAAACCCTACGGGTATATATATTAGAGGTATATGGTTCAAAGCACTCATTGTTACCCAGTATTTGCGATGTTGAAGCGGTAGGCATTGGGGCTACCAATAGAGAGTTACGAACTCCGTTCTTTTTTACTTCTTTGCGCAATTTTGCCCAATCCCATCTACCGGACAGCTCTTCATCCTTAACACCCCACAAATTATGCTGGAATTCCCCTTTGGATATTGGAGAACCTTCATAGGATGAATATGCGCCTTCCTCTTTTGCCATTTCCATGGAAGCTGTAACCGCAGCAAAATATAGCGTCTCAAAAATTTCTTGGTTCAATTCCTTGGCAGCATCACTGGTAAATGGCAATCTCAACATAATAAATGCATCTGCCAAACCTTGCACACCCAAACCAATAGGCCTGTGGCGCATGTTGGAATTTTCGGCCTCCTTAATGGGGTAATAATTTCTATCTATTACCCTATTTAAATTTTTGGTAACACGTTTTGTTACCCTAAACAATTCCTTGTGATCAAACTCTCCATTCTTAATAAACATGGGAAGTGCAATGGAAGCCAAATTACATACCGCTACCTCATCCGGGGAAGTATATTCCAGTATTTCTGTACATAGATTGGACGAACGAATAGTTCCCAAGTTTTGTTGGTTGCTCTTCCTATTGGCGGCATCCTTGTAAAGCATATAAGGCGTTCCGGTCTCTATCTGTGATTCCAAAATCTTCTCCCAAAGCTCACGGGCCTTAACGGTTTTACGCCCTTTATTTTGTGCTTCGTATTGGATATACAATTTCTCAAACTCCTCACTATGATGGTTAAATAGTCCGGGACATTCATTAGGGCACATTAGGGTCCAATTTTCATTGGCCTCAACCCTTTTCATGAACAAATCCGGAATCCACATGGCATAAAACAGGTCTCTAGCCCTCATTTCTTCCTTTCCGTGATTTTTCTTTAGATCCAAGAAATCGTATATGTCCGCATGCCATGGTTCCACATAGATCGCAAAACTCCCCTTACGCTTTCCACCACCCTGATCTACGTACCTTGCGGTATCGTTAAACACCTGTAGCATTGGTACAATACCATTGGACGTTCCGTTGGTACCGGCAATATAAGAACCTGTGGCCCTTACATTGTGTATGGAAAGACCTATACCTCCGGCAGATTGGGAAATTTTTGCCGTTTGTTTAAGCGTATCATAAATACCATCAATACTATCGTCCTTCATTGCCAAAAGGAAACAGGAAGACATTTGAGGTTTTGGAGTCCCTGAATTAAATAAGGTAGGTGTAGCGTGGGTAAAGTATTTTTTGGACATCAACTCATAGGTCTCCAAGGCCGAATCCAAATCGTTCAAGTGGATCCCAATGGATACCCTCATCAACATATGCTGTGGCCTTTCGGCAATCTTTCCATTAAGTTTCAAAAGATATGAACGTTCCAAAGTCTTAAATCCGAAATAATCGTAGCCAAAATCCCGGTTATAAATAATGGTAGAATCCAACCTATCCGCATTCGCAGCAACAACCTCATAAACCTCATCAGAAAGCAAAGGTGCCTTTTTTCCGGTTCTAGGGTTAACATATTCATAAAGATCCTTCATCGTTTCGGAAAAGGATTTCTTGGTATTCTTATGTAGGTTGGAAACAGAAATACGGGCCGCCAATTTAGCGTAATCCGGATGGGAAGTAGTCATTGTAGCTGCTATTTCGGCCGCTAGATTGTCCAGCTCCGAGGTAGTTACACCATCATATAGTCCTTCTATAACCCGCATGGCAACCTTCAATGGGTCCACCAGGTCATTAAGACCATAACACAATTTTCTTACTCTGGCCGTGATCTTATCGAACATCATCAGCTCTTTTCTTCCATCTCTTTTTACTACGTACATGTTGCTACAATTTATTTAAATAATACTTGATTTTGGGTTATGGCCCAATATGTTAAAAACGTTAACATATCAAATTCATCGCATAAAAATCCCCTTATAACCCAAAGGGGACTCTTATTTATTATTATACCTATTCTTAAAAATCCGCGTCGAAGCTGATTTTCTGGGAATCGTCATCCTTATCCTTGTTCATGACTCCGGCCTTTTGGTATTCGGCCACTCTTTTTTCAAAGAAATTGGTTTTCCCCTGTAGGGAAATCATATCCATAAAATCAAAAGGATTGGTAGAGTTGTAAACTTTATCACATTCCAATTCCACTAACAAACGGTCCGTTACAAACTCAAGGTACTGAGTCATCAACTTAGAATTCATTCCTATTAAACTTACTGGAAGCGATTCTGTAATAAACTCCCTTTCTATGTTCAAGGCGTTCACCAAAATTTCGGTAATCCTAGCTTTGGGAACCTTGTTTATAAGATGCTTGTTATGAAGATGAACGGCATAATCACAGTGCATCCCCTCATCCCTCGAAATTAATTCATTGGAAAAAGTAAGTCCAGGCATCAACCCTCTTTTCTTTAGCCAAAATATAGAGCAGAATGCGCCAGAGAAGAAAATACCTTCCACCGCAGCAAAGGCAATTAGACGTTCTGCAAAACTTGGAGACTCTATCCACTTCAATGCCCAATCCGCCTTTTTCTTTATTGCCGGAAAATTCTCAATGGCATTAAAAAGCAAATCCTTTTCCTTTTCATCCTTTACATAGGTATCTATCAGAAGGGAATAGGTTTCAGAATGGATATTTTCCATCATTATCTGGAAACCGTAGAAGAACTTTGCCTCGGCATATTGAACTTCACTTACAAAATTTTCCGCTAGATTTTCATTTACAATACCATCGGACGCGGCAAAAAACGCAAGGATATGCTTAATGAAATAACGCTCATCGCTATTCAGCTTGTTGTTCCAATCATTAAGATCCGTGTGCAGGTCAATTTCTTCAGCAGTCCAAAAACTAGCCTCACATTTCTTGTACCAATCCCACAAATCATGGTGTTTAATAGGGAAAATAACAAATCGGTTAAGGTTTTCTTTCAGAATCGGCTCTATAGCTGCTGACATATCTTTTTTAGATTTATAGGGTTTCTTAAACTTAGGCGAAAAATTGCCCTCGATAGGAGATAACAAAGATTGCAAAATACCCCCAATAACTAAAGCCAAATAAGCATTATTAACCACAAAGTTTTTAACACAAAATGTTGAAATGTTACCTCGCTAGTGATGTTCATTACCTTTATAGTACAAAGTGAAATGGAAAAAATACCAATGGTTTCCTTGAAAAAATTATCCCAAAAAAATAAACCAAAAAGTATATAAAAAACATACTCTTTGGTTTATGTGCTTCATTACCAAAAACCAACCTTTGGTTTATATGGAGATGTATCCCGAAATTGCCTTTTCCCTATTTCATTTTAGGTTTTAAATATTATAGAGACAATGCGGCCAAGATCATAAATACCGAGATTGCAATCATTGCTAAAAAAACTAAGCTTACTGCTTTGATGTTTGAAATTGTCATAATAGTGGAGTTTGAGTTAATATAGTATTTTGATACTTCGCACAAGGTTTTAACCAAATGGAAATAATAATGTTCACATAAATCCTAGCTATTTAGGATGCCAGCCTCTAAAACCTTGATTCCGGCATATTAGCTGGGAAATCATCTACATATCAAATATATCCGAGTTAATCCAAAAAGAATATCCAATATGTAACAAAGTGTGCAATAAATGTAACATTGGCATTCCGTTGCTATACTTCTTAGGTGTTCTGATATTCCGCAGGAGTCTTATTGTAGGTTTCCCTAAAACACTTAATAAAATAGGAAGGTGTATTAAATCCTACGGCATAAGCTATTTCACTGATCGAGGCATCGGAAGTCTTTAAAATATGAACGGCCTGTTTTAATCGTTGTGATCTAATAAAAGCAGTTGTAGATAGTCCGGTATAGGTCAATAGTTTCCTGTGAAGCTGCATACGGCTCATGGCCAATTTTTCACAAAAGGCCTCCGCATTAAAGTTGGGATCGGCCAGATGATCATCCAACACGCTTTGCAACTTATTTAAGAACATTTCATCCGTAGGGGTAATTGCTATATCCTTGGCCTCCAAAATTGACTCATGGCTATACCGGTTCCGCAACATTTTTCTGTTTCCAATAAGGTTATCCACCCGTGCTTGAAGAATTTTTAGTTTGAATGGCTTGGTAATAAAATCATCTGCCCCGGATTGTAGGCCTAGCAGCTCCTGCTCTTCGCCTACTCCAGCTGTCAGCAAAATAATAGGGATATGACTGGTTCGTTCATCGGTCTTTAATTTGTTACATAGTTCTATACCGTCACAAAGGGGCATTCGTACATCCGATATTATAATATCCGGAACCACTTCCAAAGCGGTATTGATTCCTTCCTCACCATTGATTGCCTCCATAATCCTGTACCTAGTTTTCCAAGCCGAATTTAGAAACTCCCGTATCTCCTTATGGTCCTCAACAATTAATAGAATAGGCAGGTCGTCTGACCCGTCCCCATGAACCGCATCCGGTATAGGCATTATATGGCCGCTGCAATCTGGATTTAAATTAGGCTCGCCCGCCTTCTTCACCAATTCCACAACTGCCAAATTTGTAAAATGGGATTTCCTTAAGGGCAAACTCACCGAAAAATGTATCAGTTTTGGCTCCTCCATTTCCACGGTTATGGTTCCTTGATACAAACTCACCAATTCCTTTACCACGGATAGCCCCACCCCTGCACCTTCCGAATACTCATCTTGTTGATAGAAACGGGTAAAAAGATTATCCAGATCCACCTCTGAATATTGTCCTACAGTATTTTTTACACTGATCCGCACTTTACCACCATCCCTTCTTGCTACAAACTGACACCTTCCTCCTTCACTTACATATTTAAAAGCATTGGAAAGAAGATTGATTATAATTTTTTCTAATGCATCTTCATCAAACCAAACAGGCCTCAACTCGTCTATTTCCACCACATAATCAATTCTCTTAATACTGGCCCTATACCTAAAAGAAGAGGTTAGCATTCCCAAAAAGAGGCCCATATCGCCCTTGGAAATTTTTAATTTCAATTTACCCTTTTCCAACTTTGCCAAATGTAACAGTTGATCCACCAAGGCAATTAAACGATTGATATTCCTCTTGATCATGGAAAAATTGGCAAAATCCATATCCGACAGCCCGCCTTGGGATAATTTCGCATCCACCGGTCCAGAAATTAAGGTAAGGGGAGTTCGAAATTCATGTGAAATATCCGTATATAACTTTGATTTAAAGCGGTTTAACTTTTTAAACCGTTCGGTCTCCTCCATTTTTAAACGAAGGTTCAATTGTAATTGCCATTGCCATTTTAAGTAACTGTAAACGCCGTAGGCCAATAATAAAAACAGGATTACATAAGAAAATTTGGCTATAGACGTCAAATACCACGGCGACATAATGGAAAAAGAAAATCCGACTGGATTTTCGTTCCAGACCCCGTCATAATTACTGGCCTTTACTTGAAATTCATATTCGCCGGGAGGTAAACGCGTATAACGTGCAAAGTTCTTTTGTCCGGCATACACCCAGTCACTATCAAAATTCACCAATCTATATTGGTATTGGTTTTTTTCCGGGAGCGAAAATTGAAGGCCGGAAAAGCTGAAGGATAACGTGTTCTGATTTGCTTTCAAAGCCAGCCCATCCGCAATTGGGAAGGCCGTATTATATACATCAAAACCAGTGATCGCAATTTTTGGCACTGTGGTATTTTCCTTTATTTTATTGGGTTTAAACCAATAGAAGCCGTCCAAACCACCAAAATAAAGATTGCCATCACCATCCTTAAAATACGCACCGGTATTAAATTCCGTTGCCAAGCCTTCGTAATTGTTGTAATTTACAATACTAGGCGCGGCTTCCAATTTAGCTGCAGGGGTAAATTTGGTTATACCTTTATTGGAGCTCAGCCATAGGGTTCCTTCATTATCCGGCAATATACCGTAAATCACATTATTGGCAAGACCGTCCCTTACACTGTACTCATAAAACAGGTTATTTTCTATGTCATACGCATTGAGTCCCGAACCATTGGTACCGATCCAGAGTATGTCATTGGGAGCATAATAAAGGCATTTTATCCTATTGCTTGACAAGGAGGTTCCATTGCTCACAAATTGATGGTTCGTAAATGTCTCCTCCTCAATATTGAACCTTGAAATTCCATGGCCTTCTGTGCCAATCCACAAATTTCCCTTACCATCCGAGGTAACGACCCTAACATTATTGCTGGGTATGCCATTTTGAAGATTCGGATCGTAAGCGTACCTTCTTACTTCACCCTTATCCTTATCAAATTGAATAAGGCCATCGTCTCGTGTGCCCAGCCAGATCCTTTTCTCTTCATCCTGATAAATAGACCAAATGGTATTTGCTGAAAGAGAACTATCACCGGTATCGGAAAAATGCACAAAGTTACCTTCGGTATCGCGCATATTTAGGCCACCGTCCTGGGTCCCTATCCATAAATTATCCTCTTTATCTATCATTAAACTCATGACGCGATCGGAAGAAATGGTATTTTCACTTTCGGTTCCCGTCTTAAAAGTCCTCCAACTATCGTCCTCTGGGATATACTGGGTTAGACCTTTGCCCGAAGTACCTATCCAAACCGAGTTCTTCCTATCTACCACAATAGACCTAACAACATCTATACTAATATTCTCCGGTGTCTGATAATCCGTAAAGGAATTAAATTTTTCCAAATACTGATCGTAATAGCTGATTCCCGCCCCATCCGTGCCAAACCATAGGGTTCCTGAATAATCTTCATAAATACTCAGGATATCATTATAGTGAAGTGCAGTGGGATTATGCTTTGCTGTACTAAAATGTGTAATGGATAGTTGTTCAAAATTAACAAGATATAGCCCCTGTCCATAGGTGGCGATCCATAGTCTTCCCAATGTATCCAAATGCAGGTCCGTTATGTTCAAATCCATTGGCAAGCTGTCTTTAAAGCCCAGATTTTCCACACGCCTAAACACTCTCTCCCCGGAATTCCTAAAATAAAGTCCGGCGCCAAAAGTACCTATCCATTCCCTGGACTGCTTATCCATAACAATATCACTGTAATTGCTAACTATAGGATTGCCAGTTGTTGTTTTGGCCTTTACTTTTTGCAAGCGTACCTCCTTGTAATCGTATTCCACAATTTCATTGTCCATGCACAATAATAGGACACCCTTTTCATTTTGGGTTATGTTATATATAGTACCCCCGGCAATGTTGGATGAAAATATTTGACTAACCCCTTCCTCTTCCACTTTTTTTACATAAAGTCCATTGGAGTAAGTGCCTATCCACAGATTATAATCCTCATCCATGAAAATGGAACTTGCATCGTTAATTCCTTGAAGTGGAACAAAAATATTGGATTGGTTATCCAGTTTATATGGGATTCGATCATTGGGAATGGCCCATACATGACCCTTTCTATCTACATAAACCTTCCCTAAATAACTATGTGTGGCCCTAGTAACATCTGTAAACGTAAAAGGATAAATGCTGAATGTACTGCCATCGTACTTGTTAAGGCCATCCTGAGTGGCTATCCACATAAACCCTATACTATCCTGGGCAATGGATACCGCACTGTTCTGCGAAAGTCCGTCATTAACCGAGAGCTGTCTAAATTTGATTTGATCTTGGGAATAAAGCAATTGTGCACAAATAAAATATATTGTGCCAACAAATATCATGAAGATATGATTTGTTGATTTTTTCTTGCCCACGGTTAGTTCTATCCTGATTGGTTACTTACAAGATAAGATATATCCGAGAAGAAATCAATGAAAATATTTTTTTAGGAATATAGACCACATAAGAACTACTGCCTGGGAGGCTAGGCCCATTACTAAAATTCATTTAGAGAAGAAAAAAATAACCGCCAAATTGGTGCGATCCAATAGATGCAATGAGTTTATGAATTACGAGAATCGGAAACACAAGTTTAGGTAGTTCCCCCGAAACCTAAATACTATGCGCATTCCAAAACCTACAAGTTGATTGCGTTTTTCAAATTTACATCGACATCCTTCGGATAGTTTTGCAACAATGACATGTTCGTATTTAAAAAAATCCTACAGGACCGCACTTTTTTTGGCAGTTAATTTTACTTATTAATAATTATGGTCATTGAATGCTCTTGTTTAATATTTACTATTTATGGACTACTACTGTATGTACATATTAAACCCTTAATAACTCCTGCCTGATACTGCCTTATTAGCAACAAGTGGGCTATTCTTATTTGTATCTACCTTATGTTCCACTAAATTGTTTTCATGGGAAGCTGTGCGCTCATTGTCCGTAAGAACAGCTACAACAAGGACTAAAACTAAAACGATAAAAAAGGCTATACATTTATTCATCACCTGGGTTTTGGTTCTATCAGATCCAATTTGTTTCCCTGTAAAGAAAACAATTGGTGAACCAAATGTATATGAAATGTAAGAGCCTACACTGCGTAATTGTGTAAATGGTAAAATTTCCTGTATAAATGACATAAGGAAAATTCTGTATTTATGTAATTCCTTCCCACAAAAACCATTTAATAAAGCGCACCTTTCCCAAAAGGCCCAATCTTAATCCAATAAGCGCCAACTATACTCAATTCAATTCCATTGACACAAAATATTAAAAGCTTAACGAACTATATTTCTAATTTTGAGTATCTTTCCTATACTATGTTAGAAGCAGTTTTAGTAGATGACGAAATTAAAGCCCTACAGAGTCTTTCTTGGGAGCTGACCAACTTTAGTGATGAGATTAAAGTGGTAGCCTCCTTTACGGATCCCTTTGAGGCTTTAAAATACTTGGAGCAATATCCGCCGGATTGTTTGTTCCTGGATATAGAAATGCCCACAATGGACGGATTTCAATTTATTCAGAAATTGCAGAACAAGGAATTCCCGGTAGTCATCACCACTGCCTACAACCAATATGCGATAAAAGCGCTGAAGAACGAAGCAATAGATTATCTTCTAAAACCGATAGATACGGATGATCTAAATGCCACCATCGCAAAAATAAAAAAGTTCAATAGCAAAAATTATACGGCGGAAAAGCTGGAGAAAATACTGTTGAAATTCAATTCCGATTCGCTTCAAAAAAAGATTACCATAAATACAGACGGGAAATTATTATTTTTACAAAGTGATGAAATTCTTTTTGCGGAATCCGATGGCAATTACAGCACCTTATTTTTAAGTGACGGACAAAAGATTTTGCTTACCAAAAAATTGAAGGAGGTAAATCAGATACTGCCCAAAGATACTTTTTTTAGAATTCACAATTCCTTTATCATCAACCTTAACAAAATAAAGGAATTTCTTAAAACAGATGGTTACGTAATTTTGCAATCCAACCATAAAATACCTGTTTCAAGACAGAAAAAGTCCGACTTTCTAGATTTAATATAATCTATCATTATGAAATTTCCCTCGTTGTTTTATTATTTCATTTGTCGACTTCCATACTTAAATAAAGGTAACTTCTTTTTTTTTTTAGTATTTACCACCCTATCCCTTAGCAAGGCCAATTCGCAAGTAGTTTCAGAAGAATTTAAAAGGATAACCGATAGTCTTATAAAAGCAAGGCCAGCCACTTATGAAGGACTGGATTCCGTACTGAATACCAAAAGAACGGATACCATTTACATGCGCTATTTCAACAAGGAGGCGACAATAAAGCAATACCCCATAGGGCAATCCTACGCACTTAACCAGCTTGGGAGAAAATATAGGGATATTTCCAATTACCCCAAGGCCGTTGAACTCCATGAAAAGGCCTTAGAGGCCGCTTTGGAAGCCAATAACTTGGAATTCCGGGTCTATAGTTTAAATATGTTGGGCGTAGTCTACAGAAGAAGTGATGCCATAAAAATTGCCTTGGATTACCACCAAGAAGCTTTGGAACTGGCCGAAACCGTCAACAATCCTTCCAAAGATCTTAAAAAAAGTATTAACGTTTCCCTGAACAGCATAGGGAATCTTTACTTAATCCTGAAGCAATACGACATTGCCATTGCTCAATTTAAAAAGGCAATGGCCTCTGCCAAGGAGCTTGGCAATAAGCTAGGCCTTGCCATTAATTATCAAAATATTGGGGAATGCCTTGAATATAAGGGTGAATTGGAAGAGGCGTTACACTACTACAGAACTTCTTTGGATTACAATAATGAAATTGACAGCGACAAGGGCCGGGTTATATGTAAGAATAGTATCGCCCAAATCTACATAAAGCAAAACAAACTAACACAGGCATTGGATATCCTTGAACCCAACTTGTTGGCTGCAGAAACCTTGGGGGACATGTCTATCATAGCTGCCATAAACATCAATATTGGCTGGGCGTTGATGGAGTTGAAACAGTATGCAGAATCCGAAAAATATCTGGTTACCGGATTGGAAATGTCCAAAAAACATCATTTGCCTAGTTATATTGCCCATGCGTATAATTATTTGTCCAAATTACACACTTATAAAGGCGATTACCAGAATGCTTTGGAGTACTACCAAATGGCGGAAGCATTTAACGAAGAAATCAATAGTGAGGTCAATCGCCGTTATATCAACGATTTGATCATAAAATATGAAACCGAAAAAAAAACCAATCAAATAGAAGCCTTGGCCAGGGAAAACGAATTCATGAACCTACGACTTCGCAAGAAAACAAATACCCTGATCATTGGGGCCTTGGGAATGGCCCTTTTAACTTTTATCCTTTACATACTTTATAGGCAAAAAGAGCTGAAAAATGAAAAACAGATCCTAACCCTGGAGCAAAGTATGTTGCGCAGCCAAATGAACCCTCATTTTTTGTTCAATTCCCTAAATTCCATTAAACTATATATCATTAATAATGAAAAGAAAAACGCGGTACACTACCTTAATAAATTTTCCAAGCTGGTCCGCAAAATTCTGGAAGCTTCCTCATTAAAGGAAATATCCCTGGCCGATGAACTGGAAACCATTGAGCTGTATATGAACATTGAAAATATTAGATTTTCACACGAGATAAATTTCACGGTACGGGTAGACGAACCCATTGATGAGCATACCGTTAAGATACCTTCGTTGATTCTACAGCCTTTTCTGGAAAATGCCCTCTGGCACGGACTTTCCTCTAAAGAGGGAGAAAAAAAGATCCATTTGCACGTTAGCCGGGAAAATGAAAAATTTATTCAAATAAGCATCACCGACAACGGCGTTGGCCGGGAGGCCTCAGAAAGGATAAAGGAAAGCAAGATCCTGAAGCGAAAGTCCATTGGCATCGATATTACCAAGGAAAGGTTGGCCAATTTCTCCAAAGACTTCGAAAATTCATTTCAGGTAGAAATAATAGACTTATATGATTCCAATAAAGTGGCCTTGGGCACCAAAGTGGTCCTACACATCCCTACCCATTAGTATGCTCTAAGGCAATTTGTTCCAATTCCGAATACCATTTTTTTCCAAACTTGCGAATCAAGGCCTCCTTTACAAATTTGTAAATAGGCACCTTAAGCTCGTTGCCCAAGGAACATGCAGGATCGCATATTTCCCATTTATGGTAGTTCACTGCGGTGAGTTCCGAATACTCCCGTACACGTATGGGGTACAAATGACAGGAAACAGGCTTTTTCCACTTGGTAGCGCCTTTATTATATGCCTCTTCCAGGCCGCATTTAGTAATTCCTTTGTCGTCAAAAATTACATATGCACATTCACTGCCATTCACCAAGGGTGTTTCCCATTCACCATCCTCACCTCGAATAAAGGCCCCTTGCTTTTCTATTTCAGCAATGCCTTCGGGCCGTAAAAAGGGTTTTACCTTGCTATAGATGTCTACCAAAATTTCCGTTTCCTTATCTTCAAGAGGAGCTCCGGCTTCCCCATCAACACAACAGGCCCCTTTACAGGCATTTAAATTACAAACGAAATCGTTCTCTATAATTTCCTCCGATACTATTGTTTTTCCCAGTTGGAACATACCATTTTATTAGGCGACAAATATAATTCTTTAAGGGATATAATTTCCTTTAAATAAATCCAAATACCCCTAATTAAACGTAAATTTGCCGCGTCTTAGCGCGGAAAGGCGAAACACGTATATTAGAAACTAGGATTATTTTTTTATTATGGAATTCAATTTTAATTTTCGGGAAATAGTTACTGCCAGTATGGTTCTTTTTGCAGTAATAGATATCATTGGGAGTGTTCCCATTATAATATCCCTAAGGAACAAGGTAGGACATATCCAATCTGGTAAGGCCTCTGTTGTTTCGGCCTGTATAATGGTAGCCTTCTTGTTTGTTGGAGAAGAAATCCTAAATTTAATAGGGATCGATGTTAACTCTTTTGCGGTTGCCGGATCTTTTGTAATCTTCTTTTTGGCCATAGAAATGATTTTGGGAATCACCCTTTACAGGGACGATCAACCCGAAAGTGCCTCTATAGTACCTATTGCTTTCCCTTTGATTGCCGGTGCCGGTACGGTAACTACCTTACTTTCTTTAAGGGCCGAGTACTACGTAGAGAATATCATTGTTGCCATTATAATAAATGTTATTTTTGTATACTTTGTCCTGAAATCCTCTAGGCGAATAGAGCATATTTTAGGCAAAAACGGACTCAATGTAATCCGGAAAATATTTGGTGTTATTCTTTTAGCCATCGCTGTGAAGCTATTTACTTCGAATATCAACCAGTTATTTTAAACTTTAAAGAAATTGATCTGATGAACAAAATTGTAATAATAGTACTCATTGTATTGGGATTGGGATTAATAGCCTATAACGTGACCTTGGTGGATTTTAAGGACCCTTTTCAGGGAAATAGCATAATAGCCCTTATAGGAATATTGGCCGCCCTATGTGCCATAGCACTTTTACTGATTTATAGTACTTCCAAGAAAATCCAGAAAAAAATTGAACAGGACTAGTTATTGGATTCAATTCTATCTGCCTCTTTTTGGCTTATAGTTGGTTTATCCAATTCCAGCACCTTCTTCAACATGTCGTCCCCGCCACTTTTTATTTTGGCGTAGACATTGGGGTCGAACAATTGTTCTGCGAGGGTAGCCTTAATATATAGTTTTATCTTATCCTCGAAAGCATAGAAGTCCAACTTAATATTTCTGGCCAGACAATAGTCTATAAAGACCTCAAAAAGGATATCATCTACCCTAAAGTTATTTATAAATTCTTCCTTGGAATACCCTTTGTACTGGGCCCTGTTGCCATCCAAATGCTCAAATACAAAATAGGACAGGAAGCCCAAACTTTCCATGCTCTCAAAATACTCCGATTCATTGGAACCAATGGGTACAAATACATCCGGGATAATACCTCCCCCGCCATAAACCACCTTGCCATTTGGGGTCTTAAACTTTAAAGAATCGGCCACTTTAATACTGTCCACAGAAATTAGTTCCCCACTATGGAAGCGATCGGTAAATTTCTGATAATAATCCTTGTTTCCCTTGTCGTACGATTTCTGAATGGAACGTCCGGTAGGCGTATAATATCTGGATACGGTCAAGCGCACGGCAGAGCCGTCCCCCAAATCCATTTCGCGCTGTACCAGGCCCTTTCCAAAAGACCTACGGCCAATAATAGTACCTATATCATTATCCTGTAAGGATCCTGCTATGATCTCGCTGGCGGAGGCGGAACGCTCGTTAATTAAAACGTACACGGGCTTATCCTCAAAATCGCCTTTTTTGGTGGCAAAAACCTTATCTATCTTGCCTTTTTTGTTTTTGGTGAACAAAATCAATTTTCCGTCTGCCAAAAACTCATCCGCCATTTGTTCGGCAATGCCCAGATACCCTCCGGGGTTATCCCTTAGATCCAGGGTTAGTTTTTTAGCCCCTTGGGCCTCCAATTTCCTTAAGGCCGACTTAAACTCTTTATAAGTTGATTCCGCAAAACGATTTACCTTGATATAACCCATATCCCTGGTAAGCATATAATAGGCCTCTACACTTTTTATCGGAACCACATCCCTTTTAATGTTTACGCTGAAAGTCCTATTGTCGTCCTTCCTATAAACCTGCAATCTTACTGGAGTACCCTTTTTGCCCTTTAGCTTTTCAACAACCAAGTTATTGGGGATGTTCTCTCCGTACAAAGTGTCATTGTCCGCCATTAATATCCTGTCACCAGCTTGAAGGCCCTTGAGAAAACTTGGTCCGTCTTCAATGGTTCTAATCACGGAAATGGTATCCTTGTACATATAGAAATTAACTCCTATGCCCACGAAATCGCCCTTCATATTCTCGGAGACCTTATCCATCTCCTGTTTGGGTATATATACCGAATGGGGATCCAATTTCTCTAAAATATTGTTTACAGTGACATCTACAATACTATCCGTATTGATTTCGTCTACGTACTCGTAGTCTATATAATCTATTAATCTGTTGAGTTTATCCTTTTTTGAATTGGTAGTAAAAAGCTTCTCTGGTGAATCATTAAAATTCAATTTTCCACCCACGAATATACCCGCGGCCAAAGCCAGGGCAATTACTGTGGGCCATATGTAGGAATTTTTTCTTTTCATGATTCAAAATAGCAATTACACGTTCACAATAATGGGAAGGTGAACGAGCTGCACTCCGGCCTTTTCAAGAAATTGCAAGCCAGAGTTATCCTTATATGCTGTCTGATATACTACACGTTTTATGCCAGACTGGTGTATTAATTTACTACATTCCTTGCACGGAGACAATGTTATGTACAATGTGGCTCCTTCACAGGACTGCGTAGAAGAGGCTACCTTGGATATGGCATTGGCTTCGGCATGAAGCACATACCATTTGGTATATCCTTCTTCGTCCTCGCAAATATTTTCAAATCCGGTCGGAGTTCCATTGTATCCATCGGAAATAATCATCCTATCCTTTACAATTATGGCACCTACTTGTTTGCGCTTGCAAAACGAAAGTTTGCCCCATTCACTGGCCATTCGCAAATACGCCTTGTCGTACTTTTCCTGTTTACGTTCCTTCATCCGTTGATATTTCCCATTAATCCATGAGCCGAAGTCCCTTTTAAATGTCCCTGGACCCCTTAGCGCCAACCCTATTGTTTGCTTTTACAAAGGTACGGGAACTTTTTATTGAAAATATTAGCCAATTGGGAATAAATAACTTTTCCTTACTAAGATAGCTGCTACCCGCAACCCAAACAATGCCTAAAGGTTAAGATTTAGCCAAACCTTACCAAGGAAACGTTGCAAACAACATAGGTATTGTAATAAACAGTATAATAATCGACATTGCCTGTGTAAAAAGGGGCTGTTTTACCGCAAATAAAGATCTAACGATATAATTGGCGCACAATACCGCCAGTAGGATCAATATTTGGGAAAATTCTATCCCGGCAGCAAAACCCAGTAAGGGAGAAATTTTTTCCTCTTCCCCGGCCATTAGCATTTTAAAATAATTGGAAAATCCAAAGCCATGAACGAGACCAAAAAATCCTGTTGCTACGCTATAAAGGACCATATTCCTGTGCTCTGCCGATTTTTTGGCATGGAATAGATTGTGTATGGCCGTAAAGAAGATAGTAATGGGAATAAGAAACTCTATCAACCCAACATCAACCAACAATACATCATAGACCGACAGGGCAAGGGAGGCGCAATGAGTAATTGTAAAAATAGTGGCAAGCACCAATATTTTTTTCCAGTTTGCAAAGGTAAACGGAACCGCCAGGGCTGCCAAGAATAAAATATGGTCATAAGCATCCAAATCCAAAACATGCTCCAATCCCATCTGAATGTAAAACCAAAAATTCCCCATTGTCCAGATTAAAATTTAGATTATTAATACGTGTCCTAAAGACCTCTTTCCTGTTGAATTATCTCATAAGCTTTTTGAACTTCCTTAAATTTTTCTTCGGCCCCTTTCTTAATAGCTTCATTTTCGGTATTTACCCTATCCGGATGATACTTTTTGGCCATGGTCCTATAGGCCTTTTTAACTTCTTCGTCCGTTACCGATTTATCAATTTCCAATATTTTGTAGGCATTATCGGCCGATTTGATAAACATGGCCTTAATACTTTCAAAATCTATGTTGCTTACCCTAAAATATCGTGCTATTTCGGATATTTTATCGATTTCAGCTGGACGCAGGGTACCATCCGCCTGGGCTATGCCAAACAAAAAATGCAATAGCTGAAGCCTTACTTCGTACCTTGTGCGCTGATTTAGATAGTTGCATATACGTTCTGCAGAGACCTCCCTTTTCTTAACAACCTCATTAAAGGTCCTAAAGATGGCATTGGCCTTATCCTTACCATAGGTGCTTACAAAATATCGGCGTACATAATCCATCTCGGTCTGGCTAACGGAACCGTCCGCCTTTATTACAATGGAACATAGGGAAAGTAAATTAATCTCGAAATCGGCGGGAGACACATGCTGCTGTGTAATATCCCTAAACACTGAGCGCCCTCCCCCACTGCCAGAACTTTTTAAATTATCGAAAAAGCTACCAATAATAAATCCCAGGATAGCCCCGGGAAATCTAAAGACATAATACCCCAAAATTGCGGCAAACCATTTAATCATCTTTATTTCAAATTTTGGCAAAGATATAATTTTAAGGTACAATAGAAGCTCTAATGAAAAGTTAAGGTATTTAGTGAGGATGTTCTAAAATGGTTATCTTTGAAAACTTTATCAATAATCGAATAAAAATATATACTATGTATCCTGCAGAATTAGTAAAACCTATGAGACAAGACCTAGCAGTAGCTGGTTTTGAAGAACTATATACGGCCGATGAGGTTAAAAGTGCCCTAAGTAAAGAAGGAACTACCCTGGTAGTGGTCAATTCGGTTTGCGGATGTGCTGCGGCCAATGCAAGACCTGCTGCCAAAATGAGCCTTCAGAATCCAAAAAAACCAAACCATTTGGTTACTGTTTTTGCTGGTGTAGACACTGAGGCCGTGAATGCCGCAAGGAATGCGATGATTCCTTTTCCTCCATCTTCACCAAGTATGGCCCTGTTCAAGGACGGGGAATTGGTACATATGATAGAACGCCATCATATTGAAGGTAGACCCGCAGAAGTAATTGCAGAGAATTTAATGGAAGCTTACAACGAATTTTGTTAATGTGGCCTTACCCCATTAATATTCAATAAATATTCTTGAATGAAACCGCTTTGTAAAAGAGCGGTTTTTTATTTTTGTAACATGCAAAAAGTATTGGCATTTCCATTGTCTGCCCTTTACCTCATATTATTTGGGCTAACATTGCTTCTGTTTCATCCCATTCAATGGGTCTGCTTCAATTGGTTCGGCTATAATGCGCACAGAAAAAGTGTGGCCCTATTGAACCTCTGCCTCCTGCGCTGTACCCATGTTCTTGGCACCCGATATACCTTTATCAACCCACATAATATACCAACAGATAGACCGGCCATAATTGTGCTCAACCATCAAAGCATGCACGATATTCCCCCCATTATTTGGTACATGCGAAAACATCACCCCAAATTTGTGAGTAAGATGGAATTGGGCAAAGGAATACCCAGCGTATCCTATAACCTAAGGCATGGCGGTTCGGTACTCATCAATAGAAAGGACAGTAGGCAGTCCTTAACCGAAATAGCAAAACTGGGCGGTTATATTGAGAAATACAAGCGTTCCGCAGTCATATTCCCGGAAGGCACCAGAAGCAAGAACGGACAACCGAAAAAATTCCACACTACAGGATTAAAGGTTCTTTTAAAAAAGGCGCCCTCTGCCCTAATTATACCAATTAGTATCAACAACTCCTGGAAAATGCTGAAATATGGCAAATTTCCGTATGGAATTGGCAATCACATAAGCTTTGAGGTGCACAAGCCATTTGAAAACAAAGGCGATGTGGAAGTGCTCATAGAAAAAATTGAAAAAACCATAACCAAGGCCATAATTACATCTACATGACCAATACCCAAATCATTGAAGAAACCATTGCCTTTGTTAAAGAAACACTGAAGGGCGCCGAAGGAGGACACGATTGGTTCCATATCCAACGTGTTTTTAAGAATACCCTTCTTATAGCGAAAGATGAAAAGGTAGATGTACTGGTGGTTAGTCTAGGTGCATTACTACACGATATTGCAGATGCAAAATTTAATGGAGGGGATGAAACTGTAGGCCCCCGTATGGCGAAGGATTTTTTGATTTCTTTGGGGATAGACAAAAAGGCCATAGAACATGTGGTAAAAATAATTGAAAATATCTCCTTTAAGTCCAGTTTGGATTCTAAAAAGTCATTTGAGTCCAAAGAATTGCAGGTAGTACAGGATGCCGATCGATTGGATGCCATTGGGGCCATTGGAATTGCCCGTGCCTTTAACTACGGTGGGTATAAGAATAGGGAAATATATAACCCTGAAATTGCCCCCAACCTACAAATGACCAAGGAGGAGTACAAAAAATCCCAAGCTCCTTCCATAAATCATTTTTATGAAAAATTACTGCTCCTAAAAGACAAGATGAATACTGAGTCTGGAAAGAAACTCGCAGAAAAAAGGCACCAATTCATGATGGACTATTTGGAGCAATTCTATAAGGAATGGAACGGTAACGCCTGATAATCAATTCAAATACCTTTTGGTATAATTATAGCCTCCTACTTATTTTACATCGGTCTACAAACAAGCTTATGACCCATACCAGCTCCAAGGTTAACTAGGACCATATGTTAAAATAACTTCAACTGACCTCCCTTATGCGCTTCATAAAGCTCTGTGCTAAGTTTTGGAAATACTTTATCCTTAAAATATTTTTGTCGCGCCAAATGGGCCAAATCCTTAATCTGCTGTGCAATTTTACCTTCACCTCTGTTGCGAATACCAAAGCGACTATCGTTCATGGAGCCACCATGGCAGTCTGCAATCTGTTGCAATACCTTATTGGCCCTATCGGGTAAGGTCTTTCTTATCCAATCCTCAAATATCCGACCTATGGCACCATTGAGCCTAACCACTGTAAACCCAAAGGAAAGAGCACCTGCATCGGATACGGCTTTGGCCAAATTAAGAATTTCATGACTGTTGATACCCGGTATAATCGGCGCCAACATTGCATTTACGGGAATATGATTTTCGGACAAATGGCGAATGGTCTCCAAACGCCTTTTAATAGTAGCGGTCCTAGGCTCCAGGATGCGCCGGGTTTCTTCGGACAAGGAGGTTACGGAAATATTTACCCCTATCAAATTATCGGCCGCCAATTGAGTAAGGATATCCAGATCCCTTAATACCAGTGCATTTTTGGTAATTATACCTACAGGATGACGGTACTTTAGAAAAATTTCCAAACAAGCCCTGGTAATCTTAAATTGATGTTCTGCAGGTTGGTAACAGTCGGTATTCCCTGAGAGTACAATGGTAGCAGCCTTCCAACTTCGGCTTTTCAACTTAGCTTCCAATAAGGCCGGGCCGTCCTTTTTGACCAAAATCTTGCGTTCAAAATCGAGTCCAGCACTATAACCCCAATATTCGTGGGTATTTCTAGCATAACAATAAATACATCCATGTTCGCAACCCTGATAAGGATTGAGGGAATAATTCATGCCCACATCGGGACTATCTACTTTGTTTACAATCGTCTTTGGAAAGATGGGAAGGTACTGGGTCTTATTGCGATCCGATATTTCCCCTTCAATACGGCAGAATTCCAAAAAATCGTCCCTTAATTCATTGGAGAATTGGGCAAACCTATTGTCAGTATTTTTTTGGGCTCCACGACCCTTGATATATTCATTTGGTTTCACAATATTTGGACTTTATCCAAATTTATGGAATTTATCCAATAACTAATCCAAAAAAAACAATAATTTATACACTTCGAAATGGAATTTAATCCTGCAAGAAATTCTTAATATTAATCGCTTTTTATATGCAAATTATAATAATAGCTATATTGTTGTAATATATTTTGTACAGATGAACTTTAGATCAACCAGATTTATAATATTATTATTTATTTCCACAGCTTATGGTTTATATGCACAACAAGAAAAGGATGGGGATAATGATATTAATTTTACCATAGAAGAGGCACAAGCTATTATTGACAAATACAACTTATTGGAAGGCAGCATTATATTACACCCAAGGGATTCCATAAATCCGTCGTTGATGGACACAAATCCTGAATTGGCCAAAAGCCTTTCCCAACCACCTTTAATACCCATGACCAAAGCCGAATTTGAAAAGTCGGTCGCAGAAATGGCCGCTTACCAGCAATCGCAAGAAGGACAGATAGCAAAAAAGATTGGTGATTTTTACAGAAAACTCGGAGCCACCAAACCTACCGGTGAACAACTGGATAGTTTATACTTGGGCATAGATAAGGAATACGGAACAGACTATTGGCAACAAATTAGAGGCCCCTTGCCGCCTGGCGCAAAGCGTTACTCCAGTTTTGGCAATAAACCAATGACCCCGAAAGAACCATAGCATTTACTAATCGGGAGGACAACCCTGATCTTAAGGTGTTATGGAGTGTTAATTTCCACTTTTACCAATTGCTTTTTAGATCCCCTTTTGGCATAATAAAGCATATTACTGTTTTCCTTGTCTATTAGCGGCATGGAAACCATTAACGGAAGGCGTGCTTCATGATCGTCTATTACCTTTTCATAACTTATCTTGCCTTCCTTGTCTAATTGGATCATAAATACGTTTCTGTTGCGACTAAGACCCTGTTTAAAAACCAATCTTTCACCACTTAACAATTGTGGGTTTTCTGCAGCCGTGCTGATAAGATAATAGGTGTTATCGCCACTGGCGCAAGAACTATAAGAGGCATATGCCCCGTCTCCCTGGGTTACCTCCGACTTATTAATATTTCTTGCCCATACAATATCTCCTTCCGGATTTAACTTGGCACTAACAATATCGTTGTAATGAAACCTTTCTATTTTTACCCTGGAACCGGTTGGGTCCTGCTGCACACTGGAGGTAACAAAATATTCCTCCGCATTAAAAAGAATGGAATTATCCTTGGTAACACTGACATTCTTGAAGACCAGATTTTTAATTTCCGTGTCGTCTTCCCTGCCAAACTTATCCTCCATAAACTGTTGGGAAAAGGCATTATACTTTTTGGTTTTGATGCCTAGGGAGTTTCTATCCAGTTCAAAATAGGCCAAGCCATTATATCTATTGTCCTTTCTGTCCGCATAAAATCCAACGCAGATCAATTTATCGTTTACAATGATGGGTTTTAAGGCTTCTGAAAATTTACCAGGGTCATCAAAAGTCTGTGTAATGGCCCCGTTCTTGGCAACCTTCAATAATTCATATTGAAATTTGCGTTCCGTAGCCGCGAAACGCTTCTTTTTATAATAGGCCTTACCAACCAGATAGACTTGGTTTAAATCTTTTGAAGTAACCATGTTTTCAAAGGCATAGTTCTTTTCTTCTATTTCTGCGGAAAAATCATATTCTATAAGTTTGTTCAAGCTACTGTTGAATAGATATACAAAGTGTTTTTCCTCTTTCCCTTTTTTATAGTGGGTACTGATAGCGATTGCGGTTTTATCCTCATTGAGAAAAGCCGTAGTAGTAAAACCTGATGAAAAATTCCTTCTATAGTAATTATGGTCCAGAGGATCGTTTACTGGCTGAGAGGGTATGGAAAGAATGGTCTCCTGGGTAAAATTAAAATTGTCCAATGGACTTCTATGCACCACGTAATCATAGGCACCCTTGCCAAGATTATAATCCAAGAACAGGATATTAAGCTGTCCGTTCTTTACAAAGGCATTTACAAAGTCGAGGCCCTTTAGCTTGTAATTATACTCTCCTACCAGTTCCAAATCCTTATTGTAATGCTCAATATAATAACCTTTGGGCTTCAGGATTATACCGGTGTAATAGGAACGCACCAAAATAGAGCCCCCCATTCCGTCATCCGAAATTTCCAACAAATTGGAATATTTATACCTATCATTATATTTTTCTCCAAAGCTATATTTTACAGGCAATTGCTGGGCCTGGGTAAGGAAAAAAAAGCATAAAAAGAAACACGGCAATACAAGGTTTTTCCCAATATTCATAACAAACTATTTAGGGTATCTTTCTAAGCACCCGGAAAATTGGCCCTTCTTTTTTCCAAAAAAGCAGTGGTTCCCTCCTTAAAATCTGAAGTGCCAAAACAACTGCCAAAAGCCTCTATTTCCGTTTCATACCCGTTAATACTATTGTTAAAACCAGCATTTATGGCTTTTATTGCATAACTAATGGCTACAGGTGAATTATTCGATATCTTACCTGCAAATTTCTGACAAAGGTCCATAAGATGTTCCTGCTCCACCACATAGTTGACCAAACCGAACTCCAATGCTTTGGCTGCATCTATCATGCTAGCTGTTAAGATCATTTCCATGGCCCTACCCCTGCCTATAAGCTGTGGTAGTCTCTGTGTTCCCCCATAACCTGGTATAACCCCTAGGGAAACTTCGGGAAGGCCCATTCTGGCATTATGACTGGCCACCCTAAAATGACAGGCCATGGCCAATTCCAATCCACCTCCCAAAGCAAATCCGTTGACCGCCGCAATGACCGGCGTGGATAGGTTTTCTATA
Source organism: Arenibacter palladensis (assembly GCF_900129275.1). Taxonomy (GTDB): domain Bacteria; phylum Bacteroidota; class Bacteroidia; order Flavobacteriales; family Flavobacteriaceae; genus Arenibacter; species Arenibacter palladensis. Next base: position 413,916 of record NZ_FQUX01000001.1, read on the forward strand.
AAATTGAACAATCGTTTTTGGCCCTTGGCGGCTAATTTGGCGCCCTCTTTTTCGGAAAAATTGGCGAACTCGGAAATATCGGCCCCTGCCACGAACGCCTTCTCCCCGCTTCCGGTTAAAATAATCACCTTCACCTTTTTATCCTTCCCCAAATCCTTAAACGCATAGTGCAGTTCTTCTATGGTTGCTTTATTAAGTGCATTTAACTTAGTAGGCCTATTAATAGTAATGATGGCCACCTCTTTGTCTGTAGTAATAAGTAAATTTTCGTATTTCATTGCTTTAAAATTAATTTTCCTCTAAAATTCCTAAAATATTGAATATACATTACTTGCCTCTAGCAACCTAAATTTTTACGCCCCGTTGGCAATGGGAAAACGCACCGTAAATACGGTGCCCTTACCAGGTTCAGAAGTAAAGTTGATGGTTCCCTTGTAAGTTTCCACAATATTTTTGACCATCCCAAGTCCAAGTCCCATACCGCTGGTCTTGGTGGTGAACTTGGGTTCGAATACCTTTTCCTTTGATTCCATTGAGATTCCCATACCATTATCCTCCACAGTCATTTTTACAAAATCCCCATCTTTGGAGACTGTTACCAAAACCTTGGGAGAATCTACATTTACAATGGCTTGCGTGGCATTTTTAACCAGGTTGGTAACTACCCTTATCAATTGCGTACGATCTAATTTGGCTATTATTTCCTCTTCCTCGGAGAAAAAATGAATATAGTTCTCATCAAAAATATCCACGGCCATTTTTACGATCTTTACCACATTTAAAGTCTCGTTTTGCTGGGCAGGCATATTGGCAAAATTGGAAAACGCAGAAGCGATACTGCTCATAGTATCGATCTGCTGAATCAATGTTTTTGAAAACTCAGAAACCCTTTTTGCAATATCCGGATCATTAGGGTTGAACTTTCGTTCAAAATTCTGCACGCTTAAACGCATAGGGGTAAGCGGATTCTTAATTTCATGAGCCACCTGTTTTGCCATTTCACGCCATGCTTGCTCCCGTTCCCCTTTGGCCAATTTTGCCGCACTTATTTCCAGTTCATCGATCATTTCGTTATAGGAGGTAATCAATTTCCCAATTTCCTCGCTGGGATTCTCTACTATAATCTTTTCATTTCTTTTGGTAAGATCTGTCTGATTTAACCTTTCGGAAATGGTCTGCAAGGATCTAGTGATATATTTGGAAATAAAATAGGCAAGACCAATGGCCAAGAGCATCAACAACAAATAAGCTCCTGTAAGCCTTAACAGTATCTCCCTTAACTCCTTATCATTAAATGAATTATCTTCAAAATAGGGCAGGTTTAATATTCCCACATTCTTGAACCTTTTATCGCTTATGTAGGTATAGGACGCCTGATAGTTATAGCCTGCTGCCGATTTTTGTTCCACATATCTCTTGTTGGGCGAGGAAGCCAAATTGTTCAATACCTCCGCATCCAAACATGTGGAAATGGAATCCACTTCAAATTTAGGCCTGGAGCTTTTAATTAACTGGCCTTGCAGGTCATAAATATTAAAGTTAATATTCTGAACTAGGGCTATCTCATAAATCTCATCACGAAAAATATGGCCCAAGTTCTCTGTTGTTACCGGATAAGTAGTCTTTTGAAGCGCCAGATCTATACTCTGTTTAATCTGCTCCTCCTTACGCTCCATACGTTCGGCATGGTAATCCCTATTTTGCTCGCTATATTGGTAAATGGTAACCGACGCAATCAAAACAAATGCAATTACCACCCAAAAAATCATGGAGATAAAAATTCGGGAACGCAAGGAAATGTTTCTCAACAATTGAAATCTATTTTAAATCATAAAGGTAACAATTATCACGCCAAAAAGGATATCCATATAAGGTCAAGTAGTACTTAAGCCTCCGGATTTTTTTCACGGATACGCTTATAGAGCCTTATACCCAACATTAATAGAACTCCCAGCACAATAATACCGACAACGCCAAAAATCCAATTGAAGGTGCCCTTTAAAATCACCAAAAAAACCACGGCAAAAAGAATTAAGGTCGCCCCTTCGTTCCAAATACGCATAAATTTGGAAGTGTATTTCACTTCATCGCGCTGCAACTGTTTGAATATCTGATGATTTTTTAAGTGATAGGCTATCAGCAATAGCACAAAGGCAAGTTTTATATGCATCCAAGGTTGTTGCAACCAGGCTGGATACAAAAACAATAACCATATGGCAAAGAAGGTAGCTAAAACGGCGGAAGGCCAAGTTATGATAAACCACAATCTCTTGGTCATCAATTTCAATTGATGGCTCAGAATCTCCCGCTCCGGTGACGGTTTTTGGTTGGCTTCGATATGGTAGATAAACAATCGAGGTATATAGAACAAGCCCGCAAACCAAGTAACAACAAAAATGAGGTGCAAGGCTTTTATATAGTTGTAATAATCGGTCATAAAAGTTCTATTGTTGCGTAAAGATAGTAGACGGATTTCTGAAAAACTAATATAAGTATCGGGACTACATAATTTTCCAAAATTAGTTTATCAAGTCAAAGCCTATCCTTGGCTGTGACTAAGGTCGACCTCACCTCTTTCCTTAAAAAATAGCCCGTAACCAGCGTGGCCAGGACATCTGCAATGGGAAAAGAGATCCAAACCCCTAGTTCTCCCAGATAATTTGGCAAAATTAAAATGAGCGGTATAAAAAAGAAGCCTTGTCTGCTCAAGGTCAGCAATAGAGCCGGTACTGCCTTACCTATGGCCTGGAAATAGGCGGCTCCTATCAATTGAACGGCAATGATAGGTGTCGCGGCAAAGACCCAACGCATGGCCGAGGGGGTATGTTCCAAAACATACGAATTCATGGCCAGTTCCGAGGCCGACATATCTGGTTGGTTGCTCAAAAACAGAGCGGCGATCTCTGCAGGAAAAATCATGAGTCCCACAAACACTATAAATGCCAAGCCTGCGGCATAGAGGATGGCGGTATTGATCGATTCTCGTACCCTTTGGTATTTTCTGGCCCCATAATTGAATCCCGCAATGGGCAGGAAACCTTGGGTTACCCCAAAAACAGGGAAGAGGGCAAACATAAGCATCCGAGCAATAATGGCATAGACCGCTATCATAGCCTCCCCTCCCAAACCGAAAAGGATATTGTTCATCAACAAATAAATTAAACTAATTACGGCCTGCCTGGACAAGGTAACGAATCCCAAAGCCCCAATCTCCTTTAAGATTGGACGATCCAATCCAAAATGTGACCAATTCAATTTTAGTTCCGAATTTTTGGAAAGAAAAAAATACAGGATGTACGCAAAACAAAGAACATACCCAATGGTGGTTGCCCAAGCCGCCCCTTCCATTCCCCAGTCAAAGACATAAATGAAGATATAATCCATCAAAAGATTTCCTACCGAAGGAATTATCATGGCGTTCATGGCAAATCTTGGCTTGCCCTCAGCTCTAATAACCGTATTTCCCATCATACATAGGGCCAGAAACGGCACCCCGTACAGAACAATGGTATAATATATCTTTGCAGGCCCAAAAATATCCCCTTTGCCACCAAAGGCCGGGATAAGGCTATTTACATAATACAGCCCCAATATCACCATGACAATGGTGACCAGAAGTGTTAAGCTAATTTGGTTTCCAAAAGTCTTTAAGGCCTTTTCCTTGTTGTTTTCACCCAGGGCACGGGAAATAATGCTAGAACCCCCAATACCAATGGCCATACCTAGGGCCGCTATAAAAAAGGAAACCGGCAGTACTACATTGATCGCCGCTATGGCTATGGAACCTATCCAGTTGCCGACGAAAATAGAATCCACCAGAACGTTCAGTGACATTACTAAAATACCAATAGAGGCGGGAACTGCCTGTTTAACCAACAATTTCCCTATAGGTTCACGGCCCAACTGTTCTGAGGAAACCTTGGCCATTACACTGGTAGTGTTTCCTTAGTCTGCCAATCCCCGATCCATTTCACCATTAAATTCACCCATGCCTCGTTATCGTTGAGACAGGGAATATGCTTGTAATCCTCACCACCTGCTTCCTGAAACTGGTGTTTCCCTTCCATGGCGATCTCTTCCAAGGTTTCCAGACAATCTGCAACAAAGGCCGGCGTAATTACTGCCAAACGCTTTATACCCTCTTTTCCAAAACGCTCAAATTCAAAGTCGGTATACGGTTTTAACCAAGGGTCGTTGGGCAATCTGGACTGAAAGGAAAGGCTTACCTTATCATTGGAAAGACCCAGTTTCTCCTTTACTTTTTCTGTCATTTCGTAACACTGATGGCGATAACAGGTATGATGTGCCACCGAATTGGTCTTACAGCAACTTGCATCTATCTTACAATGAAATTTTGTGGGGTCGGACTTTCTAATATGTCTTTCAGGAATACCATGATAGGAAAATAAGATATGATCGTATTCAAACCCTTTTAACCCTGCCGCAATACTTTCTGAAAGTACCTCAATATAATCCCTGTTATTATAGAACGCGGGTAGTGTTGTTATTTTTATCTTAGGAAAAAATTCATCCTTGACCTCCATGGTCTTTACCACAACGGTTTCATAGGAAGACATGGCGTAATGCGGATATAATGGCACCAATAGTACCTCGTCCACCCCTTTTTCGGATAACTCTGACAGGGCATTCTTTATCGTCATACTCCCATAACGCATCCCCAAGGCTACCGGAATTTCACTTTGCTTCTTTACCTTATCGGCAAACCGCTCAGAGATTACAATTAAGGGGGACCCCTCTTCCCACCATATCTTTTTGTAGGCCTCGGCCGATTTTTTAGGCCGGGTTTGCAGAATAATCCCGCGTACTATTATATTCCTTAACCATTTGGGAACATCAATAACTCTTTCGTCCATTAAAAATTCATCCAAATAAGGTTTAACATCCTTAGGTGTGGGACTATCCGGGGAACCTAAGTTAACCAACAAAACTCCTTTCATTCTTCCTTTTTTTATCAATTTACCTGTGCAACAAAAATAACACTTGCAGACCAACTATAATTTAAATCCATTAAATAGTTTATCTATACCTCCATAGACAGCACCAATTTAATGGTATGGACACAGCATATCTATTTTAATACCATTAAGTATTTTTAAGATGCCGGGGCCTGGTTTATTTAATAATCGGTCCCCTCCAGGCATATAATATGCAGCTTTAGAAGTTTTTGAAGGTTAATAAAGACAATATACCTGCCCGAAATTTTTATATTGAATGGATTTTACTAAGTTATGGTCATTATTAACCTAAGCAGGACCTTTATGGAGCAAATATTTGAAAACATAGACAACCAGACCCTCCTATACGCTACAGGCACTTTTGTCCTTTTGACCATTCTATATATCAGCACTTATTTTATCCTGCGCAAATTGGGGAGTAACCCAAAATACCTAGTCCCCAAGGATGCCATGAAAAGGGTGAGTAAACCACTTTTTATACTATTCCTGTCCTTTTTATTACGCTCAAAATCGCTTCACACTTTATTATACCTGAACGATTATAGTTTTGTAATTAAAAAATCCAGTACCCTGCTGATCATATTTTCAATAACCTGGTTGATTTTAGTAGCTTTAAAGGTTTCCAAAAATTTGATTATCAATAACTATGATGTAGGAACTTCAGATAATTTAAAAGCTCGAAAAATTTATACCCAATTTAATATTCTTGAACGAATTTTTATTGTAGTGGTCATAGTATTGGCCTTAGGAGCAGCCTTGATGAGTTTTGAAAGTATCCGGGAAATTGGGGTAAGTCTTTTTGCCTCTGCAGGGGTAGCGGGTATAATCATTGGTTTCTCCGCACAAAAGCTCATTGGAAGTATTCTGGCCGGCATACAGATAGCCTTTACCCAACCCATAAAGTTTGATGACGTGGTGATTGTTGAAGGTGAGTGGGGACGCATTGAGGAGATTACACTGACTTATGTAGTGATTAAAATTTGGGACAAAAGGAGACTTATAGTTCCAACCACCTATTTTATAGAAAAACCGTTTCAGAATTGGACCAAAACATCCGCAGATTTAATGGGAACCGTTTTTATACATACAGATTATCGTGTTCCCTTCGATAAGCTTAGGGAGGAACTCACCAGGATATTGTCGTCCACAGATCTATGGGATGGAAAAGTGAATGTGCTTCAAGTAACGGATGCCAAAGCCCAAAGTGTAGAAATTAGGGCACTAATGAGTGCCGTTGACTCACCCACGGCCTGGGATTTAAGAGTTTTGGTACGGGAAAAACTGATTGGTTTTTTACAAGAAAATTACCCGGAAAGCCTGCCTCATACACGTTTGTACCTTAAAGACGGACTTACAACCAAAACTTTCCAAAAATAGACGGCTACGCATTAAGTGTGGCATGAAACATGGTGCGTTAATACAAATAAAACGTTAATTATGCCTTAAGCTTTTATTCCTAATAAATTTTGAAGCATTTTTAACTAAAATTTGAATTCTGGTATGCGCATTTACTTAGGTTTTCTTTTTCTAATGATTTCCCAGGGATTATTTGCCCAGGAGGAGAACAGTCTTCTTTGGGAAATATCGGGGAATAACCTGAAGAAATCCTCGTATTTGTACGGAACCATGCACGTAAGCCAAAAAATCGCCTTTAGGTTGGACGATGTTTTTTACGAAGCCTTGGACAAAAGTGAAATTGTGGCTCTGGAATCGGATCCGGATACTTGGTTGGATGATTATGGTAAAATGCGCGGTAGCGGCATAGGCTTTGGAACCGGATTTGTAACCAAGGGATTTTATATCTATCCTTTTGCCATTAAAAACCCTAGTAAGGAAATAGTCTCCTCTTATCTTTCTTTGGATGATCGGCTTGTGAACAATATCCTTTACCGAACCAATGAAAGTTCCCAAAATTTTGAGGAAGAAACCTATTTGGACATGTTCATTTATCAAGCCGGGAAAAAGTATTCCAAGCCTATAAGGGCCTTGGAGGATTTGGAGGAATCCACTGCCTTGGTTGGTAGGGCCAACATGAATGCCATGAAACCCAAACCGGACGAATGGCTTCAAAAAAAGATGCAGACCCAAGATGTAATGTCGCTTTTGCAAGATGCCTATAGGGAGCGTAATATCAATCTAATTGATTCCTTGGACCAGGCCATGTATACCGAGCATTATTTGCAGAACATGCTCTATGCCCGTAACAAAAATATGGCGGCACGTTTGGACTCCTTAATGCATACGGCAAAAGTATTCGCTGGGATTGGAGCTGCCCACCTCCCTGGAAAAAAGGGGGTTATTCAACTTCTTAGAAATATGGGCTACGAAGTTAAACCGCTTACCTCCCGGTTTACATACAAAGGTCGCGCCTTAAAGGATTCCCTGGAAACCAAAACCCTTAGTAATGAATATAGTACCAGGACTCCCGATGATGGGCATTTTAGCCTTCTTTTGCCCAACAAGCTATATCCAATAGCGGAATATACCAATACCACCTATATTTCGCCCGATTTGGCCAATGGAAGCTATATAATGGTGAATCGAATTCCCACTTTTACCTATTTAAAAAAGGACTACACCTACTCTTTGGATGATGTGGACAAATTACTGTTCGAGAATATTCCCGGGAAAATCCTTGAAAAGAACAAAATAGAAAACGGGACATATCCCGGCTTGGACATAAAAAATCAATTGAAAAACGGCGATTTTCAACGGTACCATATCTACATCACCCCTTTGGAAATACTAATTTTTAAAATGAGCGGGCAAGGGGATTATGTGGTAAAACATTCCGATACTATTTTTAACAGCATCAGCTTCAAATCATTAGAAAAAAAACGAACGGTACTTTTTTCGGAATTTCATGACTTTGAAATTGAAATGCCTTCCCTCTACAATTTTACCAACCGCAAAAGAAAAGGCAATCGATTTATTGAGGCAGTTAATCCAGAAACTTCCTCCTATTTCTTTCTTAAGAAAGCCACCCTAAACGATTTTAATTTTATTGAGCAAGATACCTTCGAGCTAAAACAAATTCAAAACAGATTTTATCAAGATCTAAAGTTGGAACCGGAATATGGTCCGTTCGATGGCCAAAGCCTATCCTCTTCTGCAAAGTTTGACCCCACTGGCCTAAATCGACTTTATTTAAAGACCATTATTTGGGAAAACAACTACTATCTTCTGGGTAGTGTGACTAAAGACAGTACTGAAGCACAGCAATATTTCGACTCATTCAAAATTAAGAAACAAAATTATACCGAAGAGTTTAAAAAAATACAGGATACCGCTTTATTCTTTTCTACCATAAGCCCCGTTGATCCACCAAAATTTGTTGAAAACAGTAATAATTACTACGAACGACACAAGAAACCCAAGCCCTATAGTGCCTACACCAAAAAATCCATTTACCAGAACGTAAATAATGAGGCCATCTTAGTGACGGTAAACAAGGCCCATGATTTTCTAATGTTTCCCAATATCGATTCTGTTTGGCTACTAAGAAGAAAATTGTACCGTCAGAATACCTTTAACATTATTAGGGAGGAACGCCCCAAGTACAATGAAAAATATCATGAAATAAACCTAACCCTAACAGATACCGCCAGTACCAGGGGAATATTGATAAAGAACATTGTTAAGGGCGGACTATTATACGAAGTAAAGGCCTTAATAGATACCGTTAAACCCCCCAGCAGATTCGTCAAGGATTTCTTCAACAATTTTACACCTACAGACACCTTGGTAGGTTCTTCTATCGTAAGCGATAAAACCTCCGATTTCTTTAAAGCCATTAGACAGAACGACAGTATAGTCCATGATGGGTATGCTTTTTTAAAGTTCAATAAAAAGCACGCCGATTCCTTAAAATACTATATATCGGAGTTCGACTTTAAAGACAATCAGAAATATCTTCAGGCTCATTTAATCCAAAAATTGGCCGAAATGCCAGACATTGATGCCACGAGCTTCTTTGAGAACTACTATGCTAGGTCCTACAACAACTCCAAGGCACAAACAAAAATCCTACAGGCCATTAGCAAAAACCAAAATGAAACGTCATTAGAACTACTCTTACGGCTTATGTCCACCGACTTGCCCTTGGTATCGAGCAAGCAGGAGATACAGAATATTTTCCAGCCCTATCTGGACAGTCTGCCCTTGGCCCGCAAACTATTCCCCGAAATATTGGATTACAGTGCCATAGAAGAGTATAAATCGCCTATCTTTTCCATGCTAGCTAAGCTTAAGGCCCGCGGATTGATAAAGCCAAAGAGCTACAAAAAATATAAAAATCAGATTCTCAACGACGCCAAGATCCAGTTGAAGAGGCAACTAGGCCTTACCATGGACTTATTGAACGAGGATATTGCCAGTAGCAGCAGCAATAATAATTACGAGATACTAGAGAATTATACCGTGTTACTATACCCCTATATCAAAGAAAGTGAGGTAGCCCTGTTCTTTCAACGCTTGTCCACCGTAAACGACCCACAAATACAAGCCTCATATGTGGCCCTTCGTCTGAAAAACGAAGAAAATCCATTTTTCGGTCACAATAAAATATCGGCAAGCTCCATAAATTCACTGGCTGAAAATGCAGAAACCCGTTTACTGCTTTTTGAAAAATTGCAAAAAATTGGTAAACTGGATTTTTTCCCTTCCAATTATAGAAACCAAAAGGCCATAGCAGAATCCATTCTCCACAAGGCCTTGGAATTAGACCCCGAACAGCATTCCATTGAATTCGTCAAGGACCAAAAAATGTATTATCCATCCACTAATTATCATGGTTACTACTTTAAAGTAAAAGATAAGGACAACTATAGTAACAATTTAAAAATGTTTATGTTAGTATTCAAAGATTCTGATCATATTCATAGCAAACCCTACTATATCAACAAAGGGTTCAATATAACGGACATTAATACTGAAGAAGAAGTATTGCACTTAACGACCGAAGAGTATAATTTAAAAGACAGGCAACGTGCCATAGTGAACAATCCATCGATTTATAGTGGCTTTATGCATTAGATGTGGAAACGGAAAAACCTATATAATACCTTGATTAATGATATGTAATGAATAGTGGTTTACCTGCAAAAAATCCCATTGCTCCAAATGGACAAGGTAGGGTCCTTATAAATTTATTGAATAAAAAACCGTTTAGAATAAATTTATATTCTATAAAATTTAAACACCATATTTACAAATAGTTGTAAAGGTTTATGTAAAGTAAAATTTTAATAATATTCTATGAAACATTTCCTCTTTTTGATTCTTATTTTGTCACTTATCCCTAGCGGATTTGCCCAAAATCTAATATGTTCTCCTCAAGACAGGAATGCCTTTGAAAATAAGATGCAGGCTATTTCCAATTTGGAAAAACAGACGGTTGGTGAAAATATGGTGTCCATTGGGAAGACCTTTATAGGAATTCCTTATGTAGCCAAAACTTTGGAAATTGGAGAAAAGGAATCCTTGGTCATTAATTTACAAGGATTGGACTGCACTACTTTTGTAGAAAATGTATTGGCATTTTCCCTTATGCGAAAGCACAACAAACAAGATTTTGACGCCTTTACCGATTATTTAGAAACCATTCGGTATAAAGACGGAAAGCTCAATGGTTACGCCTCACGACTGCATTATTTTTCGGAATGGATCGCCAACAATGAGCATAAGGGCCTGTTAAAGGATATGACCTCCCAAATAGGAGGTGTGGAAAGCCAAAAGGCCATTAATTTTATGAGTACACATAGGGAACTATACCCTTTTCTCAAAGATGCCGATAACTATGGGAAAATTCAGGCTTCGGAGGAATTTCTTAAATCGCAGTCCATCTGTATCCTTCCTCAGGACCAGATCCAAGCGAATGAGCATTTGATACAATCTGGCGACATTATAGCTCTGACCACTTCCATAAAAGGTTTGGATATTACGCATACCGGAATCGCCACAAGGGAAGCTGACGGGAGAATACATTTGCTACATGCTTCCACAGGATCCATGGAGGTAGAAGTCTCGAAACAACCCTTGGCCGATTACCTAAAAGGCATAAAAAGCAATACGGGGATAATGGTGGCACGACCCCTATAGGTCAGTGAACCCTTGACCCAGAATTGGATTTTGTTAAATGGTTTGGCCAAGTATCTATTTTTACTACCACCATCCAATAAATAGGAAACTATTAAAGATAATACGATTTCACTTTAGAAACTTCTATTTAGTGCCTTCCCTAAGGATGGCATTCAGCTTTTTGCCCACTTTTCGGTAACCCATTGCGTTGGGATGCAAACCATCCGAGAAAAGACTGGCATCAATTTTATTGTCCTTGTCCAACAGCACTGCCCCGATATCTGCATAATCCACATTTTTAGCGGTCGCCAATGCAGCTATTCCCGTGTTTAAATTACGCATACGCTCCTCCTTGTCTACCCTTGGAAATAACCCAAGCAACAACAACCTAGCTTTAGGCTGTCTCTCTTTTATGGCATTGATCACCATTTTCAATCCACTGAGAATCTCTTCATCCGTATTTAGGTGTTCGTTGTTGGTCCCGATCATCAGGACTATTTGCTCCGCTTCAAAACCGTCCAATTCATCGTGATATATTCTCCAGAGCACGTTTTCCACCCTATCCCAACCAAAACCAAAATTCCGTACCTCCAATTCGTCTAAATTGGCCTTCCAGGAATCTGCCCCACTGCTTAAAATTGCTTTTGGAGAACCGCCCCAATAATGGGTTATACTATTTCCAAAAAAACATATTTTGGGAGCACTATCCCTATTCATACTTAACAATTCCTGATGACGTCCCTCCCAAGGGTACATTTCTGGCTCCCTGGCTTGGGTTACCGGAATAGTCGTGGAAATGCTTCCTATGGGCTCCTTTAATATCTCCCGTAAGGCTTTTTCATAGGCAAAGGCATATTCCATCATTCCCAAATCCGTTGGATGGGTACCATCCACAAAACTCTCCATAGACAGATTCAGTTCTTCCTTGGTCAATAAATGAATATCCCTTAGCCCATCAGACTTTAATTGCGCAAAGGCCTCCTTGGCTATTCTATTTAAATCCATATAGGTCTTGTAACGATCAGCATCCACGGCACCATCAGAATACCCATCGTGCTCCACCAACAAAATTGGCGTTGAGGGACGCTTTGTTCTTATCTGTTTTACACCAGACATAATAAGCTGCCGTACATCGTCCAACGAACGATCTATGGTCGCGCCCAAATTTGGCAAACAATCCAATACAAAGATTTTAGCATCCAATTCCGTAATAAAATTGATTACCTCTTCTTCCATTCTGCCATTTCCCGAAAATGCCAAGTTAATAAGCGGCCTATCCATTTTTCTCCCTAAAATAGAGGTCCACGCCATTCCTGGGCGCGAAGCGCAGGCCCCATGTGCTATAGATGTTCCGTAAACCACTATAGGTTTCTCCTGCCTTAAAGGCAAAGGTTCCATTACCGCATCTTCCGGTACACCGATCTCCAACCATTCCACTTCATTGTACAATGGCAGGTATAACTGGTACTCCCTTCCCTTATCATGGTATTTCTCTTTAGGATCGATATTGGAATATTTATACTGAATGGTATCGGCAAAGGAATATTTGCCTCTAAACCATCTCCAATCCCCATCACTGGTCTTGGCATAAAGATCTACCCCGCTTACTCCGGTTGCCGGCATATGGGGCATGGCATGGTTCCCTTTAACCTTATACCGTACCGTAATCGATTTTGCATTAGTCCTAAACCTAAGGGAAAGTCCTGCCGAATGTTTGGACAAGTTCCAGACCGCTTCCCGGACTACTCCCCCGGCCTGCTTTGGTAAACGATGATAAGTTGAGGCAACCTGACCCGGCCAGGCTTGTCCTTCAATTTCCAGGGAATTGGATTCTGCGGGATTCCACCAAGAAATAGCAACATTCTCTTGGGCCATTGAAAATTGAAATAACAGGATTATTGCCCATAAACCTAAAAATGACTTTCTTTCCATATCTCTTTATTCTTGATTTTTTCTTTTAATTGGTACCCAGACCTCTTCTTCCGAACTTGGGTCGTTGTTCCTGTATTTACTTCCCATAATCTCAAAATGCTCCCTATGGTCCAATTGATATTCTGTTTTTGGCAACCATTCCCCAAAAATATATTGCGCCGTCCTTGGAAAGGAACTGGGCAACCCCCTATGTACAAAAACGGCATACAAACCTCCGGACAAGGTATAAGAAACCATTCCTTCAGGTATTTTGGCATAATCCTTAACCTCAACTACTGCCCATTTTTCAAATTGGGTGGTATCATTAAATTCCGTAAAACTCAACAGACGATCATATACCTGCATACTTATCAGGTCTTTGGACAAAGGATTCCGAATTTCCTTTCTTCTGCTCATAAATCCCTGCCAAAGTTCTTTGGTTCTATCATCTGCCAAAGACATTACCAATCGGTTGCCGATCAATTTTTTTTCCGCTACCACTTCAATACCTCTAAACAAATCTAAACCCATGTGACCTATTCACCTATATTATTAAGACCATTAAATATTATTTCCATTTGGGAACTCATAAAAGTCATTCTAGGGGCCAAAACATAGCCAGTAAGACTAGTTAACAAAATAAGGACAAATTAACCAAAGCCTATCAAAGTAACCAAAAGAATTGTGGTGCTCATCGGCGTTACGGCAACACAGGCATTTATGGCAGCCATACAACTTATTATGGCCAAGGTTGGGTTAATGGAGGGGAACAATATATACAAAATTAACCCCAGGCTAACCCCCTCAAAAAATAAAGGAATAATAAATCCGCCCATCAAACCAAGAACGGCCCACAACAAAAAGGTGCGACTGAACACAAAGGGATTAAACCGAACAGACTGATCCAAAATATTTGGACAAGTAATCGGTTTTCTTCTCCGTTTTAGCTTCACTTTTTGGTAAACTTTTAATACCGGGATGCTTTAACTATCCAGGGATTATTTCGAAACTTTAAATATAAGGACATGATGTATCATGAAGAAGAATTTTAAGTAAGTATCCACTTTTATGCAGTAAAAAAAGAAAGAATTATTACTTTTCTGAGATTCAATATCAAACCAGTTGGTCGGTTCATTATCATATTGGGCCGATTACAGCTCTAAAAAAGGCTCTTCGTCGGCAAATAAAACACTAAATCTGATATTTTATCAAAATTCCATACTCGACCAAAAGCAAAAACCAACCTTGCGGTTGGTTTTTGAAATTGTTCTTACTTTTGGGCGAATGCCAAAGAGCAAGTAAAAAAGATAAGTGTTCTTAATTCACAGAAATCAAAGAGACCTCAAAAATAAGTACAGAGCCCCCTGGGATTCCGTTATAATCCCTGCTGCCATATCCCAAATGGGCGGGCACCAATAATATTCCGCTGCCACCTTCCTTAAAGTAGGTAATCCCCTCTGTCCAACCGGCTATAACTTGGTTTAAACCAAAAGTAATTCCCTCTGCATCACTTTGATCGAAGACCGATCCATTAAGAAAGTACCCCTTATAGGCCACCGTTACATTGGAATTGGCCTCTGCCTGTGTTCCCGTGCCTTCTTCTTCAATTACATAATATAGTCCTGAATTGCTCCGTACGGCTGTTAAATTGTTCTCCTCAACATATGCCTGGATATCCGCCTCGTTCTTGGCAACATAATCAATGTCCTCCTCGGTTTTCTTCTCGGTATCACAAGAAATAAAAAGCACGAGGGCCATAGCAAAAAGTGTAATCTTCATAGTTATTCTTTTTTAAGGGCCAAATATAGCAAAATACCCAACGTCGTCTAATACCATAATTCCAATGGATTTATAAATTTTAGTTAATTGTTCAAAACAAAACACCCTTAAAGACTTACTTAAAAGCCGTTAAGGGTGTTCAATAATCTACGCTATTTATTAAACCACAAAGCCAGGCCTGTAATTTCTTGTAACAAACTGATTTGCTTCCTCAAGATTGGTTATGCGCATATTCTCCCCGTCCCAAAGTAATTTTTTACGGGCAAAGAACTCCATTTTTCCTTTCTCGTTTTCCCTTTGTAACAAATAACTGCGAATGGCAAGGTTCCCCATAAGAACGGTCTCCGTCATAGGTCCGGCATAATCAAAGGAAGATGTTAGACCAAGGTGCTCCTTGCTACCAAACCCAGCCTTACAGGCATCAATCCATAAGCGTTGATGTCCGTATTCCGGCTCATCATTTGGCTCCACTTCAGGACCAAAATCCGTTGAGCCATCGTTCATATACAACTTTGGCATTAATGGGGAGCTATCGTTGATATTGGTAGAAATAATTCCCTTTTCCCCTATCATCAATACCCCGTTCTGACTTCCATTTCCACCAATTTCATGATCGGCCGGAATAATTTCTGGATGTGCAGGCCTTATACCTCCATCGCTCCAAGTCATCTCAATCGGTGATTTGCTCTTATCCGTAGCCCCAAAATGTAAGGTTATGAACGACGAAGCCGGACAACCTTCCGGATGATAATCGGCATTCCACATATTGGTGTAAACTGCACCTACACTGCATTCCGCATCTGTTGGATACTTGAGTCCTAAGGTCCTAAAAGGAATATCGATTAAGTGACATCCAACATCTCCCAACGCCCCGGTACCGTATTCCCACCAACCTCTCCATCCAAAGGGATGTAAATTGGGAGTATAAGGTCTAAATTCCGATGGCCCTAACCATAGGTCCCAATTAAGGTCCTTAGGTTTTGCACTTGGATCTGGTTTGGGAAACGCACCACCTTGTGGCCAAACAGGTCTATTGGTCCATACCTGTACCTTTGAAATCTTACCAAGCTCCCCGGAATCCACCCATTTTTGAACCATGCCCAATAAGGGGTTGGAACCTCCTTGGTTCCCCATTTGGGTCACTATTTTCTTGCTTCTAGCCATCTCGGTAAGCATTCTTGCCTCCCGTATGTTGTGTGTCATTGGTTTTTGCACATATACATGTACCCCGCGCTCCATAGCATAAGCAGCTGCCGGTCCATGAACGTGATCTGGGGTGGAAATGGTAACGGCATCGATCCCTTTTTCCTTGTCCAACATCTCCCTGAAATCCGCATAAAGTTTTGCTTTTGGAAAGAGTTCAACTGATTTTTTAGCCGATCCGGAGAAATCCACATCGCACAAGGCTACTA
Source organism: Arenibacter palladensis (assembly GCF_900129275.1). Classification (GTDB taxonomy): domain Bacteria; phylum Bacteroidota; class Bacteroidia; order Flavobacteriales; family Flavobacteriaceae; genus Arenibacter; species Arenibacter palladensis. The sequence goes on from NZ_FQUX01000001.1 coordinate 430,072, forward strand.
CTTTTTCCCTTCCTCCTACAGAGGCATTACGGATATCACTGGCCCCTTTTCCTCCAGCACCAATAGCTGCAATATTCAATCGGTCACTTGGAGCTGTATACCCAACACCCCCAAGTACATGCCTAGGCACAAAAAAGATGGAGGAAGCCATAGCACCTTTTTTAATAAATGATCTGCGTGAATCCACAGATTTTTTAGATTTTTTCTTCTGCATAATTATAGATTATTAGATTTTTACATTGACTATTTTATCCACAAAAATCCATGATAGCTGCAGTTACTACAACAACATTATCATACACCTAAGTACAACAATCATAGGGATATAGCAATATAAAACATATCCGCAAACATAATGTCTGAGATTCTCTCAAAAACTACTATAATTTTAACCCTAGGAAAAAACCGTGCCTATGTTGCACTGGAGAGGTAGAGAAATTAAGAAAAACTGCCAAAGTCGCTTCTTAACCCCATCTAAGTGTAAAAATTTATGGGCCAGTTTCCAATATACATCATGCCATGGGAGGATCCCCCGCAATTTCCTGGGCAGATTCGGTAGGTTCAATGTAAATCGACTGTATTCTATAATCAGCTGCAGCAAGAGGCAAGGCTGCAGCTGTAATGCATGGCTATAAGGTTTATTCCTTTTTAATCAGAGCTTCCGTTTTAAGCACATAAATGCGACTTTCCTTTTCCTTAAAGCCCAAACTTTTATACAGATTTATAGCTTCTATTCGCTTATCTGCGCTAAAAAGAAGGATTTCGGTAAGTCCTTTATCCTTTCCCAACTCCACCAATTTTTCCATTAGTTTCCTACCTATGCCCTTTCCCCGGTGTTCCACATCTACCACAACATCCTCAACCCAGCCCTTAATACCGGATATTACGGTATAGGTGCACATTAAAGCCATTCCCAACACCTTATTACCTTCCCTGCAATATACAAGGCATATAGGATTTTCAGGGTCGAGTACCTGTTTAAGATTTATCTGTTTTATGTCGGCATTCAATTGGCGGAACAATCCTGCCAACTGTTGTTCCAGATCTGGGTTTATATCGGATTCTTGTAGTAGGGCTATTTTCATGGGTTCTTATTTAAAATTAAAAACTTAGGGTTATGATAATTTGCAAATTTAATTAAACTTATTTGGTCATTTTTAATAGCCTTCCTTCTTTTGGTAAACCTTAACATAGTCGACCATAAAAACATCGGGAAAAATGGTTTTTAAAATCTCTTCCTTTTTACTGGGATATTCCATACTCAAGATCATATACTCCTCTATATTGGAGATACCGTCCGTAACCTCATAATACTTATACCCATCCACATAAAAAATATATTTGTCCGGAAACCATTCCAATCCAAAAGTATGAAACCCTAAACTTACCCCTCTACGGTAACTCTGCATACCCTTGGTAGATTGTTGATTGGGTCCGTAGGCCCAATGCACATTATGGGATACAATATCGGTACCCAATTTTTTAAAAAACTCCATTATATCTATTTCGGCCCCAAATTTGGACGGATCTTCCCCCTGGCTAATCTGGGGAGACTGCAGCCAAAATGCGGCCCATACCCCCTGTGATTTCTGTAATTTGGCCCTACATTCATAATAGCCATACTTGGACATGAACTTACCTTGGGTACCTACGGCACTGCCCAAAAGTGAATCTCCTTTTTTAAGGATGTATAATTTTAAATATCCATTTTCCACTTTTACAGCCTCCTGGGATACAAAAGCTATGGCCCTTGGCCCCACTCCTCGAACGGCCCACTTAGAAGTATCCAAAGATTTGCCCTTAAATTGATCTTCCCATACCAATTTATAACCCTGCTTTTCAGGATTGAACCGTTTTTTGGACATAGGTCCCTGGGCCGGGCGTTGTGCAAAGGCAAATCCTATAACAAACAGGAATAAAAATACAGGCGTTAATTTCATAGGAATGGATTTGTATGCTTTAAAGATTGTACACAATAAAAGATTTGACTAAAAGTACTTCTAAGCCGATACTTGTTCAATGGAAAATTTCCAAGGCCAAAACAACACTTCATAAACGGTTTGGATCAAAAGCAAGGTAACACTCCTAAAGCGAGATTATCTGGCAGATTCTATCAAAAACTGTTACAATTTTAACCATTATGTCACTTACCTATGGGCAGGCCTTTCTGCAAAAAAATGTATGCCCACGAGACATCGGAAGAAAACCACCACTAACATTTGGTCGGGCAAGCTACGGAGCGTCCAAATTCCACCTTGTAAGTAAAGAGTTTTGGTGTGTCCCTAGCGGGCCGGGCTATCCGTTTCAAGTCCTCGGCTGCAGGCCTGTGGGCTTTTCACTGCTATCCCTCACACAGCACAGCATATGGATTGACTATTTTTTACCATTAATCTGCACCGCATAAAAAGGAATTATTATCTTACTTGTACCAAATAACCATAACAAACCCTCTCAATACAAATAACCGGATTATGAAAACACCTCTCCTTCTGCTTACGTCCCTGATAGTATTTCTTCTGTCCTGCAAAGACCAACAAAAAAACAAAGAAAATGTGAACTCTGAGCAAGTTGCCATTGTTACACCCAAAGATTCCGTACCATTTCCAAGGGAACTGACACAATTTCAAACCCCAGACGAAAACCCAATTTTTACGGGCACAGGTATGGATACTTGGGATCAAAAAATTCGTGAACGTGGGTATATCCTAAAGGAAGAGGGCAGCTACCATATGTGGTATACAGGCTTTAATAAGGAAAAAGAGTTGCTTTCCCTAGGTTATGCCACCTCTTTAGACGGCATTTCTTGGAAGCGCCATGTAAGTAACCCCGTTTTTGATGAGAGTTGGACCGAGGACATGATGGTCATAAAAGTGGATGGCACCTATCATATGTTTGCCGAAGGAAAAAATGATGTAGCCCATAGGCTTACCTCTACCGATCGCATTCATTGGACAGACCATGGATCGCTGGACATACGCCATGCCGATGGTTCCCCATTGAGCAAAGGACCTTATGGCACCCCTACCGTTTGGCGGGAAAACAACCTATGGTATCTGTTTTATGAGCGAAACGACTTGGGGATATGGCTCGCCACCTCCAAAGATCTAAAAGTTTGGACCAATGTTCAGGATGAACCCGTTATAACTATGGGACCCGAAGAGTACGATAAATATGGCGTAGCCCTAAATCAAATCATCAAATACAAAGGATGGTATTATGCTTATTACCATGGCACCCCTTTCGAAGACTGGAGCCTGTGGTCTACCAATGTAGCAGCATCCAAAGACTTGGTGCATTGGAAAAAATACCCTCAAAATCCAATAATGGAGGAAAATAGATCAAGTGGAATCCTAGTTCCCGATGGAGACCAGTTTAGACTATATACCATGCACGACAAGGTAGAAGTACATTTTCCAAAAAGCCCCAAAAAGAACTAAGGTTAGCATCTTTCACCTGGTTATTAACTTCCATATTTGGCCTCCTCATACGGTTTTGTGCAAAATTTCAAATCCAACCGCTTGGTCGGTTCCCGTTGAATCCAAACATCTAGATTGGCCATGATACTTCGATATAAAACGCAACAAAATCTATGAAATACCGCTATTTTATCGTCTGGTTGCCCAAAAACATATCTAACCGACCATCCGGTCTATTTTAAAATTGTTCTAAGACCTTAAATAATACAGATTTCCCTGCTATAAATATTTAATTTGAGCCGAATTGAGAGGCATTTTCAACAGCTTAGATGTTTTAGGGGGCATATGCCCTATAACCAAACAGCTTTCACAAATCATCCATTAAAAAGGGTCCAGAGAAAATTGAAGAAAAAAAGTCCTGCGAGATTGTTACCGACACACTAAATAAATTTTAGTATTGGTTGATTGGATGTCGATAGAACCTTGCAGGACTACAGTAAAGGTTGGTGGTTATTAAAATTACAAAGTATTGGTATTTAACTTTGTTTTGTAATTGCTTAAGAGTTAATCCCTCTTCAGGCAATATTCGATTCCGCCCACCAAATGTTGACGGAAATTAAGGTCGTCAAAAGCTTCCTCCGTATGTCCCAAGCCAGTATAAAAGGCGCGTCCGCCATCATACTCATGGTACCAGGCAATGGGGTGGTTATCACCATTTTTACCCCCCTCATATGAGCTTTCATCCAGTTTCATGAGCACATTTACCTCTGAATTAATATTTTTGTAGTTGTACCATTCATCAAAATGGGTCCAGATATCGGCCAAATGTTTGGTTGCTGGATGGTTATGATCCACTACGTTTATCGTAGCCGTTTGTTGTTTGGGGTGACTTAAAAAATAGGCCCCAACCAATTTGTTATACCAAGGCCATTCATATTCTGTATCCGCCGCAGCATGAACCCCCATATAACTTCCGCCGTCTTGTATATATTTCTCAAAAGCCGCTTGTTGTTCGTCTCCCAACACATCCATAGTGGTACTTAAAAAAACCACCAATTTAAACTTTTTAAGATTTTCGCTATTAAATTGAAGCGAATCCTCGGTATGGGACACCGCAAAATTATTGGCAACGCCCAATTTCACAAAGGTGGCTACCCCCTTTTCAATGGACTTATGGCGGAAACCATTGGTTTTGGAAAATACCAAAACCCTATCTTTTGCCAATGTATTGGCAGAAATTATTTTTTCTGGAATTTGTACAGGCGTATTATGAAGGTTTGGATTTAAAGTAACCTCCTCCTGTATTTTGGTGCTACCACATCCAATCACCGTTACTAGCGCAATCAAAGCAATAGTACATCTAAATAAGCGCATAAAAATTTTCGATTATCAATTTGAAGTTCTAAATATCTAAAATTTAAGGCAACAAAACACAAAATTTATCATTATTTCCAAAATATACCAGAGTTCTCACAATAATACTCCTTCTTGTTAGAAATAAAAATCTCCAACTTTAAAGGTTATGAAGTGTAAAGTACAAAATCAAAAAACTAAGAATATTGGGAAAAATATAAGCTGAACAACAATACCAAGCTATCCGTTGGCCAAGGACATGAGGTATTTTTTTGGAGTGGTACTATACTTTTTCTTGAAGGCAGCTATAAAATGACTAGAAGTGCTATAACCCACTTTTAAGCCTACTTCATTTACATTGTGTTTGCCCGATTCCAACATTTTACGGGCATATTCCATTTTGTAATCGAATAAAAAACTATATACAGAATCCCCATATATCTGCTTAAATCCTTCTTTCAACTTCTTAAGGCTAAGCCCAATTTCTTCCGAAAGGTCTTGTAAGCTAGGTGGTTCTGCCATTCTAGAAATAATTATTTCCTTGGCCTTCCTAATGCGTTTAACGTTATCCTCGTCCACCAAAAAAGGGCATTGTTCCACATCGGCATCCTGACTCTTATTAAAATACAGTGAAATCAATTCATATACCTTCCCCTTTATATACAGCCCCTTTATGGAACGATGAAGGTTATAATTCATTACCTGACTCAAAACAACAGCTATTGCAGGGGATACGGCCTCTTGTGAATAGTATTTTTTGTCTTTGTTATCCGGACTTAAAAAAGGTATATAATCGGCCTCCTTGGAAAATAGGGAATGGAATTTGCGGATGGTCATTATTATGGAGACCATCCAGGAATTGGCATTTAACACCAGATTAAGCGGTAAATCTACCTGGGTATTGTACAAGAGAAGGGAATTGTCCTCATTGACCTCCAAGGCATACCGTCCTTCATTGAATACAAACTTGGCACTGCCCTTCAAACAGAAATGAAACTGAATAAAGGAACTGTCAATTTCTCGGGTAACCGTCTGGTTATGAATACCATCGTTTTGGATTTTTAATACGTAGAACCCGTCTTCAATTAACACTTCCTCGAATGACCCTTGAGCGATATTTTCTTCCTCCATGTCGACATTATATTAAATTTATCTATTTAGAAACGTTCTAAATTACTATTGACAAGAATTCCCTTAACACCGCTAAAATATACTATTTCAGGGGTTTTAACACCCAAAACAGCGTTAAAAAACCACAAACGATACTAATTGTTCCTCTAGCGTTATTTTTATAAGTTTGATGCACTTATTTTTGTGGCGCTCTCAAGAGTACATATGAAAGATTATCATATTTCCAAACATAATTCATTTTATACCATTGGCCTTAACTACAAAAAGGCGGATGCCGAAGTGCGTGGTAAATTTAGCCTGGATGAGAATGCCATAGAACGCATATTGGAACAGGCCAAATTGATAGGCCTGGACGGTCTCTTGGTAACCTCTACCTGTAACCGTACCGAATTGCATGGATTTGCACAGCACCCCTACCAGTTAATAAAATTATTGTGCGATAATACTCATGGCACCGTAGAGGAGTTCCAGGAGGTAGCCTATGTGTATAAGAATAACGACTCCATTAATCATCTATTCAGGATGGGTACAGGTTTGGATAGTCAAATTTTAGGCGATTTTGAGATTATTAGTCAATTACGTCAGAGCTTCAACCGTTCAAAAAAGCAGCAAATAGCCAACCCATTTCTAGAGCGTTTGTGCAATTCCGTAATCCAAGCCAGTAAAAGAATAAAAAACGAAACCGATATTTCTTCGGGTGCCACATCGGTAGCATTCGCATCGGTACAGTATATCATAAATAACATTCCCGACATATCCGAAAAAAACATATTGTTGTTCGGTACGGGAAAAATAGGTAGAAATACCTGTGAAAATTTAATTAAGCATACCAAAAATTCGCACATCACCCTTATTAACCGTACCAAGGACAAGGCTGAGCGCATAGCAGGTAAATTTAATCTGGTAGTCAAAAATTACGGGGACCTACAGACCGAAATCAGAAACACCGACGTGCTTATAGTAGCCACCGGTGCACACTCGCCCACTATTTCTAAAGAATTGATCTACACCAAGAAGCCTTTGCTGATCTTGGATCTTTCAATTCCGAAAAATGTATCCGACAATGTAACGGATTTGGAGAATGTTACGGTAATACATCTAGATCATCTATCCCAAATGACGGATGACACCTTGGAGAAAAGGAAGGAATCCGTACCCCAGGCGGAAGCAATCATTGAAGAAGTAAAGGACGAATTTATAAAATGGCTGGAAACTAGAAAGTTTGCTCCCGTAATCAAGGCGCTTAAGAAGAAATTGAAGACTATGAAGGATGAGGAATTGGACTTCCAAAGCAAGAAACTTGTAGATTTCAATTCCGTACAGGCCGATATTATCTCCGAGCGCATAATTCAGAAAATCACCAAACAATTCGCCAATCACCTTAAAGATACCGAAATAGATTCCGATACCAGTTTAGAGCTTATACAACGAGTTTTTCAACTAGAATTGGAGTCTAAATGAGTAAAATAATACGCATTGGTACCCGTGATAGTCAGTTGGCCCTCTGGCAAGCACATACTGTTCGGGACCAACTGGAATCCCTTGGCTATAAAACCGAAATAATTTCCGTAAAATCTACCGGCGACCTACTCTTGGACAAGCCTTTATATGAACTGGGCATCACTGGAATATTTACCAAAACCTTGGATATCGCAATGATCAATGGCACCGTTGACATTGCCGTACATTCCATGAAAGATGTTCCCACCCGACTTCCCAAGGGAATTGTTCAAAGCGCTGTTCTGCCAAGAGCCAATACCCAAGATATTTTGGTCTATAAAGATTTGGAATTTTTAAAATCCAACGGCACCATTGCCACCGGAAGCTTACGAAGACAGGCCCAGTGGTTAAATAAGTACCCTACCCATAAGGTGGTAGACCTTAGGGGCAACGTAAACACCCGACTTCAAAAACTTCAGGACAATCCTTGGAACGGTGCTATTTTTGCAAAGGCAGGTTTGGAGCGCATAGAAGTACTTCCCCAGAACCATATAGATTTGGATTGGATGGTTCCGGCCCCGGCCCAAGGTGCTATGGTAGTTGTTAGTATGGAAAACGATACGTTTTCAACGGATGCAGTACGCCAGCTGAACGATTCCGATACGGATATATGCACCCATGTGGAAAGGGAATTTCTACAGGTTTTGGAAGGTGGATGCACCGCACCCATAGGCGCCTTGGCCAAAATAGACAAGGACAGGCTCCATTTTGAAGGAATTTTGTTGTCCTTGGACGGGACACGAAAATTATCCATCAAAAAATCGATTTCCCCCCAAAATTATACCGACTTCGGAAAACTGTGCGCCCAGGAAATTTTAAATAACGGAGGCAAGGAAATGATGAAAAAGATAAAAAAAGAACTGGCTTAACCCCTGCTCGGCAACTAGAACCCAAAGTACAATGAGCATGACCATTCTATCCACCAAAATTCTGACTTCCTCCCAAAAATCCATCCTGACCAAGGCCAACATCAAGGTTGAAGATTATGATGCCATCAAGATAGACTACCTAACTACCCAAATAGACCAGAATTTCCAAAATATCATTTTCACTAGCCAGAATGCCGTAAAGGCTTTTCTACAAACAGTAGGGACCCAAAACCTCGCAAACAATAAATACACTGCCTTTTGCGTCGGCGAAAAAACAAAGTCGCTTTTAGAAGAAAATGCCATAAATGTCATGGAAATGACACATTATGGAGCAGAATTGGCGAAGATATTGGTAAATAAGTACCTAACTGAATCTTTTTTATTCCTGTGCGGTGATAAAAGACGGAATGAAATTCCCTCCTTCCTAACCAAAAATAAGGTAACATTTAAGGAACAGATAGTATACCAAAATAGTCCAAATCCCATTACCTTTACCTCCGATTTTGATGGCGTATTGTTTTTTAGCCCTAGTGGTATAGCTAGCTTTACGGCCCGGAATACATTAAGAAATAGCGTTGCTTTTTGCATTGGCACCACCACTGCCTCCGAAGCGCAAAAGCACACCAAAAGGATTATCATTGCTGAAAAACCCACGGTAGAAAGTGTCTTGGAAAAGGTGGTAGAATATAGAAATACATTAATGAACTAAATATGGCCTCTTTAACGGACATCCCTGCCGAATTGATTGTTGGGAATGCGATGAACTAATTAGGCAATAATACAGCTATAAACTATGAGTATTAAAAACGATTTATTCTTAAGAGCATTAAAAGGAGAAACCGTAGAGCGTCCCCCAGTTTGGATGATGCGCCAAGCAGGAAGATATTTACCGGAATTTATGGCCATTCGGGAGAAATACGATTTCTTTACCCGTTGTAGGACCCCTGAACTGGCCAGTGAAATTACGGTACAGCCAATACGCAGGTATGGCATGGATGCCGCTATTTTGTTTAGCGATATTTTGGTGATTCCCCAAGCCATGAATATAGAGGTGCAAATGAAACCCAATTTTGGTCCCTATCTTCCAAACCCTGTAAACGATCAAAAAGGAGTGGATGAAGTTATAGTCCCTGACGTAAACGTAGAACTGGATTATGTTATGCAGGCCATAAAAGCGACAAAGGAACTTTTGAACAATGATATCCCCTTAATCGGCTTTGCAGGCTCACCTTGGACCATTTTATGCTATGTAGTACAAGGCCAGGGTAGCAAAACCTTTGACAAGGCCAAGGAATTCTGTTTTACCGATCCAGTTGCGGCACATCAGCTACTGCAAAAAATCACCGATACTACCATTGCCTATCTAAAGGCAAAAGTTAATGCCGGTGTAGATGCCGTGCAGGTATTCGATTCTTGGGGAGGTATGTTGTCACCAGTAGATTACCAGGAATTTTCGTTCCAATATATACAACAGATTATAGATGCCCTTAAGGACGAGGCTCCCGTAATCGTTTTTGGTAAAGGATGCTGGTTCGCCTTGGGCGATATGGCCAAATCAGGAGCCGCTGCCCTTGGAGTGGACTGGACCTGTTCCGCACGTAATGCACGTTACCTTTCAGGAGGCAATATAACCCTTCAGGGGAATTTTGACCCAGCAAGATTGCTTTCTCCTCCGGCAGTAATCAAAAAAATGGTAACTCAAATGATCAATGAATTTGGCAAGGATAAATATGTAGTAAATCTTGGCCACGGTATTTTGCCAAATGTTCCCTTGGACAACGCCAAGGCCTTTATAGATTCGGTAAAGGAGTACCGACAGAATTAGAAGGGCGTATCCCTTTTTTTCTTCCTTTCAGGAAAAAAGGGTCGCGCTTTCCGTTATATCTTTTATTTTTATGGAACTGTTGCCTTGTTTATCTAAAAAACAAACGGCACAGCACACAGAATTCCAAAAAATAAAAGGATGTCACTGCAATCGCTTACGCAAAACCAAAAGTATGATCAAACATATACTAAGTGGTATTAAAGCCTATTTTGGCACCTTTAAAATCCTTTCCCAGCTGGGACTTTGGCGGTATTTTTGGATTCCCATATTGATCAGTGTAGTAATTGCCGTCATAATTTTTACCTCTGCTTATGGACTCTCGGACAATATTGGTGGATTTCTTTCGCAATGGTGGACTTGGGACTGGGGAAAGCAAACAGTGATTCTGATCAGCGAAATCTTTGGCGGCCTTCTAATAATTGTATTTGGCTTTATGTTGTACAAACATATTGTCATGGCGCTCTCAGCACCTTTTATGAGCCCTGTTTCAGAAAAAATAGAAGCTCATTTATTGGGAAGAAAGGACGTAAACCATAGAGATACTTCTTTCACGGAACAACTTTGGCGCGGCATCCGCATCAACCTAAGAAACCTGATGATGGAAATTTTGTTGACCATCCCAATTCTGTTAATTGGTTTAATTCCGGTAATCGGATTGGTTTCAACAGTACTTATATTTTTAATACAGGCCTATTATGCCGGTTTTGGCAATATGGACTATACCTTGGAGCGACATTTTAAATACGCAGAAAGTCTCAACTTTGTTCGAAAGAACAAAGGCATTGCCATAGGCAATGGAATTGTTTTTATACTCTTTCTATTTATTCCGGTAATTGGTGTAATCCTAGTGCTTCCACTATCGGTAACAGCGGCAACCATAAGGACAGTGGAACTAATAACATCGGAAAAAGAAATTGGTTAACTCCCAGCCCTGCAAGGTTTCCAAAACCTTGTAGGTCTGAGGTAATAACAGAAAAAATGATTGGTCAATACCAAAGGAACAAAACCTATAAAGACGGGTAGACCTTGCAGGTTAGGTTACCAAAAGCAAGCAACCCAGGACCTGAAATGTTAGGAGATTGAGTGGACCTGCAAGGTTTCAAAAACCTTGTAGGTCTAAGAATAAAAAATGATTGGTCAATACCAAAGGAACAAAACCTATAAAGACAAGTAGACCTTGCAGGTTGGGTAACCAAAAGCAAACAACCCAGGTCCTGAAATGCTAGGAGATTGAGAGGACCTGCAAGGTTTCAAAAACCTTGTAGGTCTATAAACAGAAAACGGAAAAACGATAAGCCGATGGCAAAGGAACAAAACCTACAAGGTCGGGAAGACCTTGCAGGTTAGGCACACAACAGAACGCAAGCCAAGACCTGCCAGGTTTCCTAAACCTTGTAGGTCTGAAACAAGAAAAAAAATGAAACAAGAAAAACTCGAACAGGATTGTTATTATCACATATACAACCGAGGAATAAACGGTGGCCCAATATTTAAATCCAACGAAAACAAAAGCTACTTTCTAAAGTTGATTAACAAGTATTTGTCCAACAAAGTTTCCATTCTTGCATATTGTTTAATGGACAACCATTACCATATGGCAATCCAGGTCCTTGAAGAAGAAAAAATGGTTACCCAAGCATTTTCAAATCTTTTCAATGCCTATGCCAAAGCATTTAATAAAATGCACAATAGAACGGGAAGTCTCTTTGAAAAGCACTTTCGAAGGATTAAAATTGGTGACACTAATTATTTAAGGAACCTAATAATCTATATCAATACAAACCCGGAAAGTCATGGAGTCACGGAAGATTATAAAACATTCAAATATTCATCTTTTCAGACCACTATTTCAGATTCAAACGACACGGTATTAATGCCGATTGCAAAAGAAGAAGTAATAAATCTTTTTGAGGATATTGAGAATTTTGAATATTTGCATGAGCAAAAAAGAAGCTTAGGTCTTGACAAATTGAACTGGGATTAATGACCTGCAAGGTTGAGCAGTTGGCAAGACCTGCAAGGTTTCAAAAAACCTTGTGGGTCTACAAACTGAAAACTGAACAAAATGATTGTTCCAGGCTAAGGAAAAAAACCTACAAGGTCGGGAAGACCTTGCAGGTTAGGCAACCAATAGAACGCAAAACAGGACCTGCAAGGTTTCAAAAACCTTGTAGGTCTAAGGATAAAACCGAAAACAAAAAAAATGAAAGATAAATTTTACGCTTACATTCAACAACTACAGGATACGATTACTTCCAAATTGGAGGCCTTGGACGGAACTGCAAAATTCAGGGAAGACCATTGGGAAAGGCCAGAAGGTGGGGGAGGACGATCCAGGGTCATTGAAAATGGCGCTGTTTTTGAAAAGGGCGGTGTTAACATTTCAGCAGTCCATGGTGCCCTCCCGCAAAGCATGCAAAATTATTTTGGAGTGAAGGACGCCGATTTTTTTGCCTGTGGTCTCAGCCTAGTTATCCACCCGAAGAATCCCATGGTTCCCACGGTACATGCCAATTGGCGCTATTTCGAGATGTACAACAAGGAAGGTAAATTGGTTGATCAATGGTTTGGTGGAGGACAAGACCTAACCCCTTACTATCTTTTTGATGAGGATGCCAAACACTTTCATACAATATGCAAAAACGCCTGTGACAAACACAACCCAGATTTCTATTCTACTTATAAGGCGAAGTGCGACGATTATTTTTGGAACACACATAGGAATGAAGCACGTGGTGTGGGGGGATTGTTTTATGATTACTGCAAAGCCACCAAAACGATGAGTATGGAAGATTGGTACAATTTTGAAACAGAAGTGGGCAATAGCTTCTTGGAGGCCTATGTGCCAATCGTTGAGAAAAGAAAGGACTTGCCCTACACCAAAGAACAAAGGGATTGGCAAGAAATCCGTCGTGGCCGTTATGTAGAGTTTAACTTGGTTCATGACAAAGGCACCTTATTTGGACTAAAGACCAATGGAAGAATAGAAAGCATCCTAATGAGCTTACCACCACATGTACAATGGGTTTATGACCATCATCCAGTTAAAGGGAGTGAAGAAGAGCGGCTGTTAAAAGTACTTGCCCAACCCAAAGACTGGGTATAACAAATCTAAACGTAGGACTATGGGCAAAAAAGGCAAGGAAAAAAATACGCTCAACAAGGCAAAACATACCAAACTCCTTAACAGGAAAAAAAACAAACTAAAAAAAGAGAAGGAAACCCGTAAAGAGCGACTAAAGACCATTATGGCCAATCATCGGGAACAACATAAGTCCGAGGAAGATCAGATCAATAACTAATCAATTGTGCATAAGTCTTGAGTTAAGTATAAATCATTAAATAAAAAAACATGGATTGTCCCTGTGGATCCCATACATCCTACACAGATTGCTGTGAATTGGCACATTTAGACCTCAAATCCGTTAGGACAGCGGAACAATTAATGCGTTCCCGATACTCTGCTTTTGTAATGGGCAATGGAAATTATTTGATGGATAGTCACCACACCTCTACCAGGCCTGTTAAGGAAAAGAAATCTATAGAAGCTTGGGCAAAATCCGTAAGTTGGATCAGGCTGGAAGTTTTGGATAAGGAAAAGGGAGAAATAAGTGACCTGAAAGGCACCGTTACCTTTAACGCATATTTTTTTGAAAATGGCAAGGTGGATGTGATTCATGAAAAGTCGGAATTCGTAAAGGAAAACGGCCTATGGATGTATTTAGGTCAAGCGAAATAATAAAAGGATTAACCAATTCAATTTATAAATTTTAGGACATGTTCCTTTATCTTTGAATTTCAAAATAAACATAAAATGTACCCATTAAGAAGAAATAGAAGACTGCGTACCAATGAGTCCATTAGATCACTGGTCAGAGAAACCATTATCTCACCTAACGACTTTTTAGTGCCCCTTTTTGTCGTGGAAGGCCATGGGGTAAAAGAAGAAATCGCGTCCATGCCCAATTATTACAGATATAGCTTAGATCTATTGGAAAAGGAGGTAAAAGACCTTTGGGCCATGGGACTTAAATCCGTGCTCCTCTTTGTTAAGGTCCCGGACCATTTAAAGGACAATAAAGGCAAGGAAGCCGTAAATCCCAAGGGGCTAATGCAAAGGGCCATTAAAACAGTTAAAAATACCTGTCCCGAGATGCTGGTGATGACAGACCTAGCCTTGGACCCTTATTCCTCGTATGGACATGACGGAATTGTGGAGGACGGACAGATAGTGAACGACGACACCGTGGAGGTTTTGGCCAATATGAGCGTGAGCCACGCACAAGCTGGAGCGGATTTTGTAGCACCCAGCGATATGATGGACGGTAGAATTTTGAGCATTAGGGAAGCCTTGGAAGATGAAGGATTTATAGACACTGGAATCATGAGCTATAGTGCCAAATATGCCAGTGCATTTTACGGTCCCTTCAGGGATGCCTTGGATTCTGCTCCAGGTTTTGGCGATAAAAAGACATATCAAATGGACTATGCCAATAGGTTCGAAGCCATTAAGGAAACTGAAATGGATATTGATGAGGGTGCAGATATCGTAATGGTAAAACCAGGTCTTTGTTATTTGGATATTGTAAGGGAAATAAAAAATGAGGTGGATGTTCCTGTAGCAGTATACCAAGTATCAGGAGAATATGCCATGGTAAAGGCCGCAGCCGAAAAAGGATGGCTGGATCATGATGCCGTAATGATGGAGCAATTGACCGCCATTAAAAGGGCCGGTGCCAATATCATTGCCAGTTACTTTGCCAAGGATGTAGTCCGTGTATTGGGATAAGGCAGATCAAAAAAATTTCACCTAAGGGCAGCCAAAAGTTATTATTTCGCTCAACTTATGTAATAGTTAAATGAAAAATTTACTTTTTATACTTCTAATTCTTTTTATGAACCCGCTACAATCCCAAGACTTTGTGATTCCCACTTTTTTGGAAAAATGGGAAAATTCTAAATCTTATTTAGTATCCATTGCGGAAGCCATGCCGTCAGAGAAATATGATTTTAAACCTACCGAAAGACAAAAGGGTTTTCAAGATCAATTGCTACATATAAAAAGAAATATGGATTGGTTGAGCAGTACTTATTTTGGCAGGCAATTGAGCGACAAGGGAAGTGGCAATAATTCCAAATTAACAAAGGAAGAGACTATAAAATTATTGGTCAACGCATTTGATGGGGTCAGCGCTATTTTGAAAAACCTTCCTCCCGAGGCACTTTCGGAAAATGTGGAATTCTTCGCCGGTGAAAAAACCAAACTACAAATATTAAATCTGTTACAGGACCATGTAACCCATCACCGGGGACAATTAATTGTATATTTAAACCTTAATAATATTGAACCCCCAACATATGTGGGTTGGTAACTGATTCGCTATGAAAAAAAGTAATTATGATGCCATTATTATACTGTTAAGTATATTTTTTAACGCACATCTATCCCACGCACAATCACCCAATCCTGAGGCACTTAGCTATGAAAATCCTTCTGCTGTAGGAATGGATTCATTGTTCATACACTCCAAGGTAGATTCCATTATGAACTTTGCCATTAAAGAGGAAGCCTTTCCGGGAGCACAGGTCTTGGCAGCCAAAAACAGCAAGATCATTTTTCATAAGGCTTATGGATTTCATACCTATGACAGTGTACAAGCTGTAAGTCTTACGGATATCTATGATTTGGCATCCGTAACCAAAATAATGGGGCCGCTACCCGCCTTGATGAAATTACATGATGAAGGAAAACTGGATTTGGATGCGCCCTTCAGTACCTTATGGCCTAAATGGAACAACAGAAAGGATAAAAAGGAACTGACCATAAGGGAAGTCTTTGCGCATCAGGCCGGGTTAGTTCCCTATATCATTTTTCTTCAAGAGGTGATGAAGAAGAATGGTTCGGTTAAAAATCGTTTTGTAAGACATGAACCCAGTCGTAGATTCAGTACCAAAGCCTATGATAATATATATATCAAGGATAGGTTTAAGAACAAAATATACCGAAAGATCAACAGGTCTAAAGTGTCGGATATTAAAAAATACAAATATTCCGGACTTACGTTTTTGCTCTATCCCGAAATCATTTCACGATTGACCGGTACGGATTACGAAACCTATGTAACCCAAAACTTTTATGCTCCTATTGGGGCAACTACTATGGGATTCAATCCCAAAACCAAAAACTATCAAAATAAAATAGTGCCCACGGAAATAGACACCTTATTCCGACATGAGCTCACCAAAGACTGGGTCCATGACGAAAACGCGGCCTTAATGGGCGGGGTCTCCGGAAACGCGGGTCTATTTGCATCGGCAACGGACTTGGCTAAAATGATGCAGATGTACATGAATTATGGTAGTTATGGTGGTAAGCGGTATTTGTCCGAAGCTACGGTGAAGGAATTTACCAAAGTACAATATCCGGAAAACGAAAACAGAAGAGGTCTAATTTTCGACAAGCCCGATCTAAACAATCATGAGCTCACTCTGGCCGATTCCTATCCTGCGCCAAGTGCCAGTCCGGACAGTTTTGGACATAGTGGGTTTACAGGAACCTTTGTTTGGGCCGATCCCCAAACCCAATTGGTTTACATATTTCTATCCAACCGGGTATACCCCAGCAGGGAGCATGCCAATATTTATAAATTTAATATTCGCTCCGCGGTGCAGCAAGTGTTTTACGACTCTCTGATCGATTGAGTTAAGAATTTCTTATTTTATTAGTACATTAGTATTTTATACTTTTTTATGGGGTTACTTATATTTTATGCAGTTATATCCATCCTCGTATCCTTTCTATGCTCTATTCTGGAAGCGGTATTATTGAGTGTTCCACAAACTTTTATCAATCTAAAGAAAAAAGAAGGCAAATCCTTTGCCGAGGAGCTGGAAACTTTAAAAAAAGATGTGGACAAGCCCCTTATTGCCATTCTCACCTTAAACACCATAGCACACACTGTTGGGGCAATTCTAGTGGGTGTGCAGGCAAAAGTTGCTTATGCTGAATTATATGGAAATACCGTAAACTCCATTTTAGGTATGGAATTTACGGAAGCCGCTATGGTAGGATTGGTCTCTACCGTCATGACCATCCTGATCTTGGTGGCATCGGAAATAATCCCCAAGACCATAGGTGCTACCTACTGGAAACAATTGGCACATGCCTCTACAACATCCCTAAAAATAATGGTCTGGGCCCTTCGTTGGACCGGAATTCTTTGGCTATTGCAGCTTTTTACAAGACTGGTCGGAAAAAAAGGCGTTCATGGAAGTGTATTTAGCCGGGAAGATTTTAGCGCCATGACCGATATTGCCCACGAGGAAGGCGTATTTCAAGAATCGGAATCCACGATAATTAGAAATCTCCTCAACTTTGACGAAATTAAGGTAAAGGACATCATGACCCCAAGGGCGGTGGTAAAAATTGCTTCGGAATCCACCACCATCAAGGAATTTTATAATGCCAACCCCAAAATGCCATTTTCCAGAATTCCTGTTTACAGCAAAAAAATGGATAACATAACCGGGTTTGTTTTGAAGGACATGATTTTGGAGGAAATAATTAAAAAAAATGGGAGCGCGCCACTTTCCAGTATTAAAAGGGAAATATTGGTAAGTAACCGACAAACTCCGATACCCGAGTTATTTGAAACCTTTATCTCCCAAAGGGAACATATAGCCCTAGTTGTGGATGAATATGGTTCCATTAGTGGGGTGGTAACTATGGAAGACATATTGGAGACCTTATTGGGCCTTGAAATAATGGACGAAAGCGACAATGTTGAGAACCTACAACATCTGGCGCGGAAAAATTGGAACGAAAGGGCCAAACGTTTAGGAATAATTCAAGGAAATAAAAATCAGGAGTAATGGAGGCCGTTTATATCAACACACCTTTGGGTATTGCAAAAATTGAAGGTGATGAAGACGGGTTAACTTCTATAACTGTGTATGATAGTGAGGAAGAACTATCTGATATTATTCCTGAATTGCTCGAAGATGCCGTATATCAGCTTCGGGAGTATTTTGAAGGTACAAGAAAGGAATTTAGCTTAACACTCAATCCCGAAGGAACAGATTTTCAAAAAAAAGTTTGGCAAGCCCTACAACAAATACCCTATGGTAAAACAGTTTCCTATCTGGAACTGTCCAAAACCTTAGGCGATACCAAAGCCATAAGGGCCGTTGCTTCGGCCAATGGCCAAAATCCGTTATGGATAGTAGTCCCGTGCCACAGGGTTATAGGCAGCGATGGTTCCTTAACGGGATATGCGGGTGGATTGCATCGTAAAAAATGGCTTTTGGAACACGAAAGTCCCGCAAAACAACAGACCCTCTTTTAATTTCACAGACCCTTCGGTCGGTACATCATCCTTTACAGGCATATTTCTATGCCATTGCCGACTTACATCGATATATCTGTGTTCTTTATGGAAGCATCCCCAATCCGCCACGGTAATTCCAAGTTGTGTACCAACCGTATGGTCGGTTAATACCTTCTTGTTCTTCCAATCATGCATACCACAAAGTGCCGCTATACAACAGGTAAAATGCCCTGTACAACAGTTCTAAATTTGTTTGTATATTTATAATTCCCCTTGTTTTATCAAAATTATAATCAACCCATTTACGTCATAATCAACTTTGGATGTTACATAAAATTAACTTGGAGCACATACTCTTTTTGGACATAGAAACAGTTCCTGAGGAAGAGAATTATAATAAGCTGGACGACGTTAAAAAGGAACTTTGGGAGCATAAGTCGCACTATCAACGAAAAGATGAGTTTACGGCCGAAGAATACTATGACAGGGCGGGAATTTGGGCAGAATTCGGAAAGATCATTACTATTTCCGTTGGTTATTTTAATTATAAAGGAAACACTCGAACGTTTAGGGTTACCTCATTTTATGGAGAAGAGATTAAGATCCTCAAGGATTTCAAAAATTTGTTGGATACGCATTTCAATCGTCCCCACCACCTATTGTGCGGTCACAATGGCAAGGAATTCGATTTTCCCTATATCGCAAGACGCATGATCATCAACAGGGTAGATTTGCCCAACAAGTTGGATCTTTTTGGCAAAAAGCCTTGGGAAATAGCTCATTTGGACACTATGGAACTGTGGAAATTTGGAGACTTCAAGCATTATACCTCCCTTAAGCTTATGGCAAATATCCTAGGCATTCCCTCTCCAAAAGAGGATATAGACGGCAGCATGGTTAAAACCGTTTACTATGAGGATAAGGACCTGGACCGCATTGTAAAATATTGCGAATTGGACGTGATCACAACAGCGCAGGTATTCCTACGCTTACGGAATGATGAACTATTGGATGAAAGTGAAATTAAAAGAATTTAGGGCAGTTACAAGAGATATTTTCAAGACTAGGACTTGTAAAACTTAATAGATTTTGATCCTTCCAGATCTGCTAAGGTCAGCACGTACAGGCCAGTGGTCAGATCGGCAATATAAATTTGTTTTTGCTCGGCCTTTCCAGATTTCACCACGATCCCGTTTAGGGAAACTATTTTATACATGGCATCTTCGGAAACATCGCCATTAATGGTCATTGAAGTTTGTACCGGATTGGGAAAAATGGAAAACTGTACCTCCAAAGTTAAGGTTTCATACTCCATATAGTCTAAAAGTTCGGTTTCGCTTCCCTTAAAGGTAAATTCATATTCCTCACTGTATTCCGAACTTATATTTTCGGAGCAAAATGTTTTCACCCTAAGGCTATATTCCATTCCCTCAACTAAATTATTTAGGCTAATAAAGTTATCGAAGGTTGTTTCCACATTCCATTCGCTACTAGCTTTCTCTTTGTATTCAATTTGAAAAAGGGCATCCGTATTGGCTGTCCAGTTTAGCGT
Source organism: Arenibacter palladensis (assembly GCF_900129275.1). GTDB lineage: Bacteria > Bacteroidota > Bacteroidia > Flavobacteriales > Flavobacteriaceae > Arenibacter > Arenibacter palladensis. The sequence goes on from NZ_FQUX01000001.1 coordinate 450,045, forward strand.
TACCGCAGTGTCATCAGAAGTGGTCAGCTCAATATCTTCAGGAGTAACAAGAACACAGTCGGTAAGGGCAACCCCCGTAACGATGATGGAAAAATTCTGTGGTCCTTGGTTAAGGGTATTTTTATGGGTTACTGTAATAGTATAATCCCCTTGGGCATTCTCTATATCTATTTTTTCAAATGGATCCACCCTATTGTCTCCGTTAACTGCTGGAGCATCTGACTTGGCCGCATTAAGCTTCCAAGGTAAAAAGGTTTTGCCGTCCTTGGTGATACGAATATCCAAATCGTTGACCAAGGCTGCCGACATATCATTTAAAGTTCCTGAATTTACCGCTCCCGTAGCAGGATCTGTCCAAGAAATAGAGGCTGACAATGGTTCTGTTCCATTTGCCACAACCTTATAGGTTTTAGTTTCGCCCTCTGTAAGTGTTTCTTCAGAAATAATGGAGGAAAATCCTTTGTTCGCTATTACCTCTACGGCCGATTTTGAATTAATAACTCCCCAGCCCATTTTGTAATCGGGACCTGGAGCATCAACATCGTCTGCAGTATGCAGAACCAAACCTTTTAAAGTGGCGGCCCTCATAAAACTACCTTCCATTTGTTCGTGATATTCCTGGATCAACAACATAGATCCGGTTACACCCGGAGTAGCTACCGAAGTTCCACTAGCGGTCTCATATTTGGTGTCATTGGCAATTCCAGTAGTATAAATGTTGGTGCCATATGCGGCAATATCCGGCTTAATACGGCCATCATCAACAGGTCCGAAACTGGAATATGTAGTTACAGATGCCCTTAACAATTGCCCTTGATCATTGGTCTCAATATCTGCCGCAGCAACAGTAACTCCGTTTTTGGAAGTCGCAAATCCCAACATCAAATCAAAACCATTGGAAGCCGAACCAAAAATTGGAGCCTCATTATCCTTGCTTTTTTGGGAATTTCCAGCGGCGGTCACCATTAAATAATAGGGCGCATTGTACATAATTTTGTCCCAATCCCTAGAAACTTGGATATAAGATCCAAAATACCAATCCGGCACGCGGTCGGACATAATTCCGTAAGAATGGTTGGATAACAACAGGCCATCGGCCGCCATTTCCGCAACTTCAATTTTATCCCTTCTCCAGTCATTGGAAACGGCCTTTGCCTTGTAAGCAACTCCTTTCGACTTTTTATCCAAACCTTCCGCAACCAAAATACCTGTGACCCTGGTGGCATGGGAATCCACAATTTCACTTTCATCCAAAGTCTGTACCCTATCGCCAAATTCCTTGTGGTTTGTTAGAACTGCTCCCGCGTCCCAAACCCCTACCAACATGTTCTCTCCGTTAATACCTAAATCCAATAAACCATTATCATGCAAGGCATTGGCCCTAGTAGCTGTATTTAGTTCTGTGCTGAAAGTACTGTAGTAAAGAGGTGTTCCATCATCGCCAATAGCAGTAAGTTCGCTAAAATTTCCATCTGCCAATCTTTCCGTTAATTTCCAGCCATTGGTCTTAGCGGCCTGTAACAAGTTATTGTTTTCTTTATCAAAATTCCTTTTTAGGTCATTGGTAAACACGCCTAATTTTGAACTGCGGTACTTATCCTTAATGATGTGGATTTGTTTCTCGGTTTGTGCAAACGAGCTATAGGTAGCAAGGCAAAAAGCTATTGGAAGTAAACTCCTGCTAATCTTTAACAAAGTAAGGTTTGCGTAAGCCATGATAAAGTTTATAGTAAGATTTGGACTACAAATATACTACAACAAGCAAATATTATCGATTAACGCACCTTTTTATTCGATGAACCGCATGGTTTTGTTGTGAACTGTCAAAAAAACAACATGAACGGTTCACTTTATGGAAAGAATTATTTTAAATATTGAACTTAAATTGAACGTAAACCGGAAAATGATCACTAAAACCTCCCATATATCGCCTTCCCACATAGGTTCTATGTGGGCTACCTTTGTACTTTCCCTTATATTCCGCGAGAAAGGCCTCATCAAAAATATTGGCCTCGGCAAAACTATGGGTGCCCCGTTCGTAATTGAAAAAATTATGGGATACAATAATTTGATCGAAAAGGCTCCAAGACCTCTTATAGTTGGCACTTCCCCGATCTGGTGACTTTAATCTCTCCATGGGGTTGTGCAAACTATTCCTACTCATCAGGGTCTGGAGACTGGCAGATGTAGGACCATCATTAAAATCTCCCATTACAATATAATTGGGGTTTTCAATACTTTGCTCCAGGTTTTCCATATACGCAATAATGGTTTTCGCTGCAGCAATCCGCTTATAATCGGTTTCTACCTCCCCATTCCTTCTGGAGGGCCAATGGTTTACAAAAATATGGACCTCCTCCCCATTTAGAACGCCGTTTACATATAAAATATCCCGTGTAGTATCGCGTTGGCCATTATCATTATGTATTATCAATGGAATAGCCTCCGATCCCATTACTTCAAAATTATCCCTATTGTAAAGCAAGGCGTTATCTATCCCCCTCTCATCCGGGGAATCATAGTGAACATAATGATAATTGTACCCATTTAAGGGATCTGTAGACAATAAATCCTGAACCACCTTTCCATTTTCAACCTCGGCTACTCCAACAAGGACAGGAGGAAACCCTGCAGATTCCCGCCCAATTTGGCTTATGGTCTTGGCAAGTCTTGACAATTTGTTTTGATAGCGCTTTGGAGTCCATTTTTTAGATCCATTGGGGGTAAAATCATCATCCAAGGTATTGTAGTCATTCTTGGCGTCGAATAGGTTTTCTAGATTATAGAAAGCCACCGTATGGAGAGTATTGATCGATTTTTTCTTAAAAAATGAAAATTTCATCCAAAATATTTAATCCATTGCTAAAATACGAAAAACCCTTGGCAAGTATTGATTAGATTTGTACTTTAAATAAGTATATGCTAGAGAAGAAGACCATAGAATATGAAAAGGCAGTGCTCATAGGGGTAATGAACAAGGACCAGAATGAGGAAAAGGTAAACGAATATCTGGATGAACTGGAATTCCTTACCTATACTGCTGGAGGTGAGGTTTGTAAACGCTTTGTTCAACGAATAGATCTGCCCAACCCTAAAACCTATATTGGAAGCGGTAAAATGTTGGAAGTGGAGGCCTATGTGAAGAGCAATGATATTGGATCCGTAATATTCGATGATGAACTAACACCGGGACAACAGAGAAACATTGAAAGACAATTAAAATGTAAAATCCTGGACCGTACCAGTCTAATCCTGGATATTTTTGCCCAAAGGGCACAGACCAGTTACGCCCGTACCCAAGTAGAATTGGCACAATACGAATATTTGCTCCCAAGACTTACCGGTCTCTGGACCCACTTGGAAAGACAAAAGGGGGGTATTGGAATGCGTGGGCCGGGTGAAACGGAGATCGAAACCGATAGACGTATTGTCCGTGATAGAATTTCGCTTTTAAAGAAAAAATTATTGAAGGTAGATAAGCAGATGGAAACACAAAGAGGTAATCGCGGGGCACTTGTCCGTGTAGCCTTGGTAGGATATACCAATGTAGGCAAATCTACCCTGATGAACGTTATTAGTAAAAGTGATGTCTTTGCCGAGAACAAGCTATTCGCAACCTTGGACACCACGGTTAGAAAAGTGGTGATAGGCAACCTTCCCTTTTTATTGAGTGATACGGTGGGATTCATTAGAAAACTGCCCACACAATTGGTAGAAAGTTTTAAAAGTACTTTGGATGAGGTGCGCGAAGCAGACCTGTTGTTGCACGTAGTTGATATCTCCCACCCCAATTTTGAAGAGCATATAGATTCTGTAAACCAAATTCTTACCGAAATAAAAAGTTCTGACAAAAAAACCATTATGGTTTTTAACAAGATAGATCAATACGAACACAAGACTATTGATGACGATGATTTGATTACAGAAAAAACAAACAAACACTTCACTATTGAAGAGTGGAAGAATACCTGGATGCGACGCGTTGGGGATAGGGCCCTATTTATTTCGGCCCTGAACAAGGAGAATTTGGAAGAATTCAGAAAACGTGTATATGACGAGGTCCGGGACATTCATATAACCAGATTTCCATATAATAACTTTCTATATCCAGAACATTTGGATGAGTATTAGGCGGCAGTGATAGAGGCTGAAAAACAAAAATTTACCTTTTACAGATACTCCTTTCTATTTTTGACCTAAATTCAAAGGCATTGATAATCAATGCTTTTGAATCATTTCCACTTGTGATGGGGAAAAACTATCCTTGAGGCACATCCATAAATGCCGATCTTTCCTTAAATCAGATTTGTTGGCATCATAATTTTGGCTAACTTTAAGACAAGGAGATACTTCCCCAACCTTTAATAAATACATTTTGGAAGAGAACTATCATAAATGGTATTCCCCGAATCTGAGCAAGGAAATGGAAATGATAGTTTATGGTCATTGGGGCTATCCTTTGTTAATTTTCCCGACAACCAGAGGGAAGTATTACGAAAGCAAGGATTTTCATTTAATAGACTCCATTGCCTGGTTCATAGAACAAGGCAAGGTGAAGGTATATTGCTTGGACAGTATTGACGAATACAGTTGGTACAATAGGTCCATACATCCTGCGGACCGTGTTAAAAACCATATTTGGTACGACAAAATGATTTTGGAGGAAGTAGTGGCCAAAGTACAACACGAATCCCCTATTGGCAAAGTAGCCGTTGCAGGTTGTAGCTTCGGAGGCTATCACGCAGCAAATTTTGCCTTTAGACATCCCGAAAAGGTTAGCCACCTATTCACCATGAGCGGGGCTTTCGACATCAGGGACCAATTGGATGGGTATTACGACGACAATGTTTATTTTAATAATCCTGTGGATTACCTGCCCAACATGAATCATCCCGATCTGTATAATATGAAAATAATTTTAGGTACCAGCGAACATGATATTTGTTTGGGTGCCAACCTCGGAATGTCGGCAATATTATCCAATAAAGGTATTGATCATTGGCTGGACAATCGGCCCAATGCAAGTCACGACTGGCCTATATGGCGCGAAATGTTTCCCCATTATTTATCCTTAATGTAAACTTTAATACATAAACCGTATGAAAAAAATTGGAATACTATTCGGCCAGGAAAATACCTTTCCCCAAGCCTTTATAGATAGAATAAATGAAAAAAAAATAAATGGGATAATGGCCGAGGCCGTCATGATAGACAAGGTAATGCAGGCCGACCCTACGGAATATGCCGTTATCATAGATCGTATATCCCAGGACGTTCCCTTTTATAGAGCATACCTAAAAAACGCGGCCATATCGGGCACAGCAGTTCTCAACAATCCTTTTTGGTGGAGCGCGGATGAAAAATTTTTCAATAATGCACTGGCCATAAAAACTGGGGTTCCAGTACCCAAAACCGTGCTTCTACCTTCAAAGGAAAGACCAGATGATACCACGGAAAATTCGTTCAGAAATTTAAAATATCCCATGGATTGGGATGGTATTTTTGAACATATCGGTTTTCCCGCATATATGAAGCCTTTTGCTGGAGGCGGATGGAAAAATGTCTATAAACTTAATAATGCCGATGAGTTTTTTAAGAGTCACAGCGAAACTGGACAACTTATAATGATGCTACAAGAGGAAATCGTCTTCAATGAATATTTCCGTTGCTATTGCCTTGGCGGTAATGAGGTGCGAATTATGCAATACGAACCCCGTAACCCGCACCATTTAAGATATGTACATGACGGACCTCCCTTGAGCCAAAAACTTTTGGATACGGTCAAGGACTACACCATAAAACTAAATGCAGCCTTAGGGTATGATTTCAACACCGTAGAATTCGCTGTAAGGGACGGTATACCTTACGCTATAGATTTTTGCAATCCTGCCCCGGATGCCGATATTAATTCCGTTGGGCTAGAAAACTTTGAATGGGTTGTGGAGACAGCGGCAAATATGGCCATAAAAAGAGCACAAGAGCACAAACCAGGCCAGATGAACCTTACCTGGGGAACATTTGTCAAGAATGCGGTTGCCCCGACCACAAAAAAACCTGCAGCCAAAAAAACTCCCGCAAAAAAGGCCCCCGCAAAAACAACAACACCTGCCGCTAAAGCCACGGCGGTAAAAAAAGCTCCGGCAAAAGCAGCAGCGACCAAAGCAAAAAAGGAAACCCCAGCTAAGACAACAACGGCCGCCACCAAAAAACCGGTCAAAAAGGCCACAACAACCAAACGCAAGTCAAAATAATTTTGACAATGCCCAAACTGAAATACCTGGAGACCAATGGATTTTACATTAGGAGTAGAAGAAGAATATCAAGTAATAGATCCCAATACTCGTGAACTGACTTCCCATGAGCAAAAAATTGTAGAAATTGCCGATGAGATCTTGGAAGGACAAGTAAAGGCAGAAATGCACCAAGCCGTAGTTGAAGTGGGTACGGTCATTTGCAAGGACATTAGAGAGGTTCGGTCCCAAGTAACACATTTGCGAAAAACAATATCGGAGGTTGCCTCCGGTCTAGGCCTACGCATAGCCGCAGCAGGTACCCACCCATTCTCGGAATGGGAAAAGCAATTAATCACAGTGCACCCGAGATATGATGAAATTGTTCAGGAATTGCAGGATGCCGCCCGGTCCAACCTCATTTTTGGACTTCATGTACACGTGGGTATTGAGGATAGGGAAATGGCCATCCACATCTATAATTCCGTGCGATATTTTTTGCCCCATATTTACGCACTCTCTACCAACTCCCCTTTTTGGGAGGGTAGAAATACAGGCTTTAAATCTTTCCGTACCAAAGTTTTTGATAAATTTCCGCGTACCGGTATTCCGGATTTCTTTACAGGTGCCGGGGAATACGAGCGCTATGTTAATCTTCTGGTACAGACAAAGTGCATAGACAACGCCAAGAAAATATGGTGGGATGTAAGGGTGCACCCTTTTTATCCGACTATTGAATTTAGGATCTGTGATGTCCCCTTAACAATAGATGAAACCGTTACCATAACGGCATTAATTCAGGCTTTGGTGGCCAAGCTTTATATTCTAAGAAGAAGCAACCTCAACTTTATTATTTACAAAAGGGCATTGATCAACGAAAACAAATGGCGGGCCTCAAGATATGGAATTGATGGCAAGATGATCGACTTTGGAAAATCTATAGAAGTTCCAACAAAAGAATTAATTTTGGAGTTGCTGGAATTTGTAGATGATGTGGTAGATGAACTCGGAAGCAGGGATGAAATCAATAAAATCCATAAAATTTTAAATGAAGGGACAGGGGCGGACAGACAATTGGCCGTTTTTGAAAAAACCAAAAGCCTTAATGATGTAGTCGATTTTATTTTGAAGGAGACGGTTGCAGGTATTTAAATGAACAAGAAAAATGTTGGATAGAAAAAAAAAGATTGCCGTTTTGGACCTATATAATGGAATTCCAAATCAAGGACTCAGATGTATACGTGAAATTTTGGATAAATTCAGCGCCAGAGCCGATTACCAATTTTTTGACGTTAGGACCAAAAATGAAATTCCCGATACCAGCTATGATATTTACATATCTTCCGGAGGGCCGGGAAATCCTTTGGAAGGAAACGGCATATGGGATAAGAAATACTATTCCCTTATAGACCAATTATGGGAACATAATGCAAATGGCAATTATCCCAAGAAATACGTTTTCTTTATTTGCCATTCCTATCAAATGGTATGTCATCATTTTGGTCTAGGAGAAATTACAAAACGAAAATCCCCATCTTTTGGGGTTTTACCCATCCATAAGACCAAACATGGTAAAGCCGATGCATTGTTTTCCAAATTGCCCGATCCGTTCTTTGCAGTGGATTCCAGGGATTGGCAGCTTATTCAACCACGATTGAAGGTTTTTGAGGAAAAAGGCGCCAAAATATTGGCTCTGGAGAAAATCCGGACACATGTTGAATACGAGAGGGCAATTATGGCGGTTCGTTTTTCCGATGAATTTGTGGGTGTACAATTTCATCCCGAGGCTGAACCGGTGAGTATGGAAGCGCACTTTGCCAAACCGGAAAACGAAGAAAAGGTAGTAGCCACCTATGGGAAAAGGAAATATGACAATATGATGACCCACATAAGGGATACGGACAATTTGGAATCTACCTACAATTCCATAATACCGGGATTTATAGACAATGCCATTAAAAAGATTGGATTATCCAAACAACTCTCATAACATAGGTTTTCATGGTAGAACATCTTCGTCAGCAGTACAATGCCGCATTCACGGATGATAAATACAATACTTTTTTAGAAGGGATCCGTTCGACCTACAACCACAAACCTTCCTTTCGCATCGCTGAGACCCCTATCTTTATTCCCAAATACCTAAAACATAGATTATTGGAAGCCTGCGATGAGGTGAACAATGTTATCTGCAGTCCCAATTTTAAGGAGCTGACCCAAAACGCCCTTCAAGATATATCCAGATTGGTCCCGGGGGAAGATGAACACACTACATTTCTTCAAATGGACTTTGGAATATGCTTGGATAGGGAAGGAAATTTAATGCCCCAAATGGTGGAAGTGCAAGGTTTTCCAACCCTTTATTTTTTTCAGGAACTAATGGCCAAGGGCTATAGGGACCACTTTAAAATTCCATCCAACTATCATCATTTACATGGCATTTCCTCATCAGAATATGTTGAGAAACTAAGGGAGATTATTGTAGGTGACTGTTCCCCGGAAAATGTGATACTTCTGGAAATTGAACCTCATAAACAGACCACCCAAATTGATTTTTTGGGGACGGCCCACCATTTGGGAATAAAAGTAGTTTGTATAAGCGAATTGATTACCGAAGGGAAAAATGTTTTTTACCTTAATGGACAGGGTCTAAAAGTCCAAGTACACCGAATTTATAATCGGGTTATTTTTGACGAGCTGTTTAAAAGGGACGATCTTCAGCGACAATTCGATTTTACCAAGGAATACGATGTAGAATGGATAGGGCATCCCAATTGGTTTTTTAGGATAAGTAAATTTACTATGCCCTTGATCAACAGCCCTTATGTTCCCGCCTGCCATTTCTTGCACCAATTGGAAAAGTATCCAGAGGACTTGGAAAACTATGTATTAAAGCCATTATTTTCATTTGCCGGATCGGGAGTACTCATCAATGTCACAAAACAAGATCTTGACGCAGTAGAAGATAGGGAAAACTACATCTTGCAGAAAAAAGTGGCTTATGCACCGGCTATAAAGACCCCAACAGGTCCGGCCAAATGTGAAATCAGGATGTTGATGATATGGGAAAAAGGCGAAAAAAAGGCCAGAGTAGTCAACAATCTAGTGCGTATAAGCAAGGGTGAAATGGTCGGGGTTCGCTATAACAAAGACAAAGATTGGGTAGGGGCCAGTGTAGGTTTCTTTGAAGACTAGAGATACTTTAAAATCTTTCACCTCCTTAGAGCTCTTCCCAAGACATATTAGGTACTTGCGTGAAAGTCGATTTGGATACGTCTGGTATGCTCGTTTAGCAATTCCAGCACCCTTTCCTGACTCTCCGATTGTACAATATGGCCTATATGGTACTCCTTCTGCAATTGCCAGCATATTTCCTGATCTGTAAAACAGGAATAGTCAGGGTATTGAAATCTGCATAAGGAAACCACAATACCCGCAAATTGGTTTTTTACCGCGGGCAGCTTGTATGGTTTTCCTTTGGCCATGGCATCTTCGATCACTGCCCATTCTGCCCACAAATTAATTCCAGAAGCAAAGGACACCATTTCCGCCAAATGGGCCCCACCGACCCTAGAGGCCGTTTCCAAAAAATAAAACTCCCCAGTATCCCGAGATTTAATATACTCGCTGTGCGAGGCGCTAAATCGCATTCCGAAGGCCTTTAGGACTTCTTCATTGATTTCCATTAAGCCCAAGGAATCCGGAGAATCCATCTTCAATGTAACGGATCTAAAGATACCGTGTCCGTGGGCCACGTCCATAGGGGTACTTAAATATTGCGAAGCCAGTGTAAAAACAATCTTACCATCCACAGATAAGGAATCTACGTGATAAACGTCGCCCGGAGCAAATTTCTCCAACAGGTACTCATGTCTACGATCGCCCAAAGATTCCAACACTGCCCATAACTCTTCCTTAGAGAATATTTTGCGTATCCCCGTGGCAGAAGCTTCGGAACGTGGCTTGATCAACCAAGGTGGAAGCACACGTTTTGTATATTCATCTATTTCTCTATTATTGAACAATGGAGTAAAGGATGGAACTGGAATATTGGCCTCCGCAGCTTTCATTCTCATGGCCAATTTGTCCCTAAAATACCTGCCTGTAGTCTGCCCCATACCAGGTATTCTAAAATGCTCGCGCACTAAAGTGGCTTTCTCGACATCAAAATCGTCCAAGGCCACTATCCGGTCTATTTTCTGGTTCTGCATTAAAAAAGCGAGACCAGAAATAAGGTCGTCCATATTCCATACCCCTTCCCTCTTTTCCTGCATATAGAAAATTTCATCTATGGATTCGCGAGGCCACTTTTTGTGTTCCAATCCCTTGGAGGTGATCAACAACACCTTGTTGCCCAAAGCCTTACAGGACCTTATAAAATCCTCTCCCTTAAAAAAACTGCTAATACACAAAAAAGTGGTTTGATCGGAATTTCCTGTCATGGTAGTGAGGTATAACTTATTAACTGTAAAATACCCAATAATCCCTAATTAGCATCAGAAACCATGCAAAAAAACTTCCTATCCTATTTATTAAGATTCTAGTTAAGATTGTTACCCTTCAATTAAGTTGCCAAAACCCAAAAAGAGGCTAAAGGAAATTATGGGCCTATAGGAAACTATTTCTCCAAACCGGCAATAAAATCTGTAAGCAATCTAACCCCGAAAGCGGTTGCCGTTTTCTGGGTATAGAATTCCGCGTCACCAAAGGCCACCCCAGCAATGTCCAAATGCGCCCAATTGGTATGTGCATTGGTGAAAAACTCCAGAAATTTCGCAGCGCTGATAGCTCCTGCAATGGGCTTGCCACTATAATTCTTTACATCGGCAATATCGGATTTTATATCCCCCTCATAGGAATCCCACAAAGGAAGTCGCCACAAACGTTCCCCACACCGGTCTCCGGCAGTCGTTAAGCCATGGGCAAGGTCATCATTGTTCGTAAATAACCCGCCTGCTACATAGCCCAAGGTTTGCACACAACTTCCGGTAAGGGTAGCCACGTCTATCATTACATCCGGACTGTAGTTCTTATTTAGATAGGCAATTCCATCAGCTAAAATTAAGCGTCCCTCTGCATCGGTATCAATGATCTCGATTGTCTTGTCCGCGTAAGACCCAATAACATCTCCCGGTTTTAAAGCTTTGGCGTCCACACAGTTCTCTGTGGTGGGTATAATGGCGATAAGATGTACGGGCAATTTAAGTTTGGCGGCCAACTCTATTGTTCCCAGTACCGCCGCAGCTCCACCCATATCGCTTTTCATATAATGCATGTTGGAAGACCCCTTTATGGACAAGCCCCCTGTATCAAAAGTAACACCTTTGCCCACCAAGCCCACTTTGGGTATTTTTGAACCCATAGCTTTTGGCTTATATTCCATTACAATGAACCTTGCAGGTGTTTCACTACCCTGACCGACTGCCTTGAGTGCAAATAATCCCAATTTTTCAATGGCCTTTTCATCATGGACTTCCACATTATAACCAAATTCCTTACCAGACATTATTGCTTCCTGGCCCAATTTAATAGGGGTAAGCTTATTGCTAGGGGCGTTTACCAATCCCAGCATCTTAAGTTGGGTTTCTGCTATGGCCCGGCCTTTGTCTGCTGCTACTTCTACTATATCATCAAAACTGTCCGGAACAAGGATTTGTAAAGTCAATTGTTCGGAATCCCATTTATGCGCTGGTACAGTCGATGTTTGGTACATACCCTTTTTATAGGTCCCCAACAACATTCCACTAACGAGGCCTTCAGTCAATACAGCTAAAAATTCAGGGTCAAAATTGGCGCTGCCAATATCAATGCTCAAATTGGACGGTAATTTGGCAGATTCCATTTGAAGGAAGCGCTTAAAAGCATCTATTACCACTTTTAAGGTTGGTTTTGTTCCCAAACCCAAACAGTATACCCTTTTTATACTTTTATGACCATTGGGGAAAAACAAGGAGACTTCCTTTTTTTCGGCCTTTATTTGTTCCATTAACAATGACTTGGGGAGCTGTAGATCCCCCGCCAATGTAGCAATGTCCGTTTCTAAATTTTCACCTTGTACAAACGGTACTATAAAGGTTTCCGAAAAAAGACTTTTGTCCTTTGTAATGTTGATCATAAAACTGTTTTAAGTTTATTTTCTAAAATAAAGAAATTCTATGGCTGCCGGGAATTCTTGGCTCCAAAACCATTCCTCATGTTTTCCTTGGGGATCAATATGTAATTCAATATTAACAATTGTGCCCTCTTTGTTCTTATCCTCAAGCACTTGTTTCAATCTTTTCACATTCCCCACCATATTCACACTTTCGGAACCTCCAGCATACAAATAGATATCGGTAGGATAAGGTTGATGAAATGCTATGGCGTCAAAATAAATCTTGGGGGTAATCCACAGCGAAGGAGAAAAAATCATCAATTTTCCAAACACTGAAGGATATCTTAGCCCGGCATAGATACTTATTAGACCTCCCATTGAACTCCCTCCAACTCCAGTATTCTCCCTTTCTTTTAAGGTCCTAAAATTTTTATCAATATGAGGTTTTAGGGTTTCCACCAAGAACTTAAGATACCTTTTGCCGTCCCCTTTACCCCATTTGGTTTCTTTAAAGGGTGAAAATTCCAATACCCTTTCCTCTTCCGCATGATCTATAGCGACAACAATAACCTCCCCCATTCCCTTTCTTGCCAATTCCGATAGCTTTTCATCAATGGCCCAGTTGCCATAAGGTCCACCACCATCAAATAGATTTTGGCCATCATGTAAGTACAATACCGGATAACTTTTTGAGCTAACCCCATAGCTACCCGGCAAGAGTACCGATATTCTCCTTTTCCTATTCAACTGCGGAATTTCATAATCCTCAGCTATTATGCGAATCTCAGGCCTATAGGAAACTTGATTTCCGCCTTGACTTCCTGCGTCGTTGATATTTTGCTCCAACATGCTCTTTTCCATAATATTATCCCAACAAATGCGGACAAAGATAATCTGTTTTGGAACAACAGTACCATCAAAGCAACCCTAATCTATTGTTCCACCCAACATTCTGCTTCTATGACCCCAATATGTAGGGCCAGATGATGGATTCCAAATAAATTAATAGTCGAAAAAGAAGAGATAGAAAATAATTATTATGCTGTTTATCGAAGAAAGGATACCGTTGGTTTTTTTCACAACATTATGGAGTGTGTTCACAACAAAAATTAAGTGGAACTGTTTAATCCTTCTATCTTTACCTTGTATTTAAGTGATAGTGTTTCACCCCAAATCAAACGCGAAACTTAATTCCAAGTGCTTTTTCCCCAAATCAGCACTTAACCTTAAAGTAACGCTTTATAATAATAAACCAAATTTTACTGAAAGACCTACTTAACTAAAAAATTGCCCCTCAACAGAGGGGCTTTTTTTTATTAATTCTCCAGGACATATAGTGGTATTGACTAACTATTATATAAGACCTATTATTTCCACAAACTAGTTTGAAAAAGTATAGTTAACAGTCTCGAAGGATTCGGAAATGGTTGTTTTGCCATCGGCCGATGCTATCTTGACCATTAATTGATCCACTACTACTGCATTATCACCGGATGTAATGGAAATCATTACAGTTCTAGTGCCCTTTCCAGTAAGTAATGGGGAAGATGTATAACTATACTTTGGAGAAATGCTTCCATTGGTATAGGGTTGAACCCATATTCTACCGCCATTAGAATCGGCTATCTCGTAATCATAAATAAGTATTACTTCTTCATCAAATTTTAAGGACGCCGGAGTATTGGGTGTCTTACTCTTTATGGTCACTTTATTAACGGCAATGTCTGAGGTTCCATCATCACTTTTACTACAGCCATTAAAGACAAATAAAAAGATTATGGCGATTACAGTTCCGATTAAATCAATTTTGGGATAACATCTTGTTTTCATGATTTCTTTATTTTAATAATTACCTTAAATTTTGAGGAACCTTTTTAAACACAGACTAATTCTACTGAAAATAGACCAACATATGAACCATTTCCTCCGGATCGGGAACATGCCCTCCTCCAAATGTCTTTCCATTGATGTGGTATAACACGGGAATAACCAGTGCAACTTCATCCGTAAGGATGCAAGAACCATGTTCTAAAGTAGCCTTTAGTATTCCGTTGGCATCGGCAATGACAATATTGCCAGTCCCGGTATCGGGGCCTATAGGAGGATTGTTGAAATTCACGAAATCGTTCATGAAATCTATTTGTTCACTAACGGACCTAGTTTTGTTGAGATAGGCCAACCAAAAAGTATAGGTGCCGTTGGGAATCATCCCCTCAAGATTCACCTTCACCATAGATGAATTGCCATTACAGTGCACCACCAAATTTCCCTTAGCCGTTTGAAATTCCGATAATATAATCTGATGATTATCCGGAGCCATTATTGGTGTAAGTAGGCCAATAGGATCATCAAATATATTTGCTGCAAAAAGAGGCTCATTGGGATCTGTGGGAGTGTTACCTTCCTTGTCAACAATTTCTTCCAATAATTGAACACTCCCAAAGTTTAAGTGGGCAGGTACCTTCTCGGGTTTAACGACAAAATCTACATTCGCCACTTGATGGTACCGCAGTTGAACAGCAATTGGAATTTCTGTTACCAATTTTGTGGATAAAGGAGGAATAATACTGGCACTATAGTGTCCTAAATTATCGGTTTCCCCTGAGAAATTGCCTTCCATATCGGTAACCATTTCTACCGTATCGGACCCATTGGCAAAGAATACCTTGGTTTTGGGATATGGATTCCCAAGTTCGTCCTTGACTGTCCCTTTAATCTTGCCGGTGAGATCCACTGGAAAATCGGTTTCAGATTTAATACACCCAAGTGCCGTGCTACTTAAAACTATGGCCAATATCAACTGTAAAATGAATACTGCTTTTACCCTATCGACAATTTTAGTAATTACAAATGTCCCAAACGCTCTTGTTGTTTTCATAATGATAGTTTTAGAGTTAAACAAACTTGAGGGGAATATTACTAGTGCTGTCCAAAGCTATTCCAACCTATGTTGTTTAACTAACATAAAGGTTCCAAATTCTGACAAAATAGTTCCAACGTATAATTGTTGATTTCCTTGAAAAGGCGACCAATAAACTGTTAAAAGGCTTGTATTGTTAGTGAAGGGCACGAATTGTATTGGGATGGAAACCTGGGAAGCTTTGCCATTGTCAAAAAAAGAAAGATTATGAATGCCAAAAAAATGACAATTCTAAAAGGGACGAAGCAATTTAGTAATCGGACGGTGGAACACCATATAATCGCTTAAAACATTTGGCAAAATACGAGAGGTTATTAAAGCCGACCATATAGGCTATTTGGGTAACGTTATCCACTTTTTGACGCAATAATTGGGCTGCCCTTTTTAACCTGAAGTTGCGCAACAGTTCCCCTGGTGATTCATTGGTTAGGGCCTTTATTTTCCTGTGCAATTGAGTCTTGCTCATGGCCAATGCAACTTGCATTTCCACTACCCCAAAATCTGGTTCTGAAAACTTATCCTCCAACAAAGCTAGTACCTCTTCCAAAAATTTTTGATCTACCGAAGTAACAGTTACTTTTTTAGGATCTATCCCAATGTCCCTATTGCTAAAAAGCTCCCTAAGATATTTACGCTGCTCTATCAGATTTCTAATCCGTACCAAAAGTTCCTTTCCATCAAAGGGTTTCGTTAGGTAATCGTCCGCACCAATTTCCAATCCTTCAATTTTGTTTTCCCTTCCCGCCTTTGCAGTAAGCATAATCACTGGGATATGGCTGGTGTGCAAATCTGTCTTTAACTTTCGGCAAAGTTCAATACCATCCATCCGGGGCATCATCAGATCCGTAACAATCAAATCTGGTGGATCCTTTAGTGCACATTGTAAACCTGCTTCACCATTAACCGCTTCAATTACCCTATACGTTCCAATAAGCTGCCCCTTTATAAATTGTCGCATATCACTATTATCCTCAATAAGTAAGATTCTTGGCAAATCCCTGTAATCGCCAGGGTTTAGTTCATACACATTGGCAATAGTGGGATGCATTTCCTTGGAATTCTTGACCAATTCGACTTTGATCGACCTTGTTTTTATTTCTTGTAACGGAATCAGTACGGTAAAGAAGGTTCCTTTGTTTTCAACACTGGAAACGGAAATAGTTCCCCCCATTAGGTCAATAAGATCTTTGGAAAGGGATAGACCAATTCCAGAACCTTCCTTCTCTTTTGTGGCACTGTTATCTACCTGATAAAATCGATCAAAAATAAATGGCAACCGTTCTTTTGGGATTCCCAACCCGGTATCCGACACTTGTATTCGTAGATTATTTGAATAATAATCTGCTTCAAAGGAGATTTCGGAACCATTTTCAGAAAACTTGAAGGCATTTCCCAAAAGGTTGTACACTATGTTTTCCAGTTTATCACGGTCAAAGGAAGCCCAAAGCATATTGGTCGGTATTCTTACTCTGTAGTCGATCCTACGTTGAGCTGCATGAGAATTGAAGGACGAGACAGCCGTCCTAAGACATTTAAAGACATCCCCTTCTGAAGGCGAAAGTTTTAAATTACCCTCGTCAATTTTTGACAGATCCAGTAGTTGGTTAACCATATTCAGAAGGCGATTCGCATTCCTGCGAATCATAATTACCGTTTCCATACTTAATTTTTGGTCAAAATTCTGTTCCAACTGCTCTATAGGGCCTTTAATAAGAGTCAATGGCGTACGGAATTCATGTGAAATATTGGCAAAAAAACGCGATTTTGCCTTATCCAAATCCAGCAATTTCTCAGCCTGTATTTTTAGTTGGTTGGCCTGATGTTGAACTTCCGTGGTTCTTATTTCTATCAATTTCTCCAATGCTTCGTTCCGAATCCTTAGTTGACGGGAACGCAACTGTAAAATTATCCAAAGAAAGCCAAGAAAAAGAACCACATATATTACATATGCCCACCAAGCCCTATACCAAGGAGGGAGTATTACAAAATTGAATGTGCCGACTTGGCCAATATCGCCATAAATGTTCCTTGTCCGGACCATGAAGCTGTACTCACCTTCTGGTAGGTTGGTATAATCTTTACGATTCTCATGGGACCATTCCGACCATTTTTCATCGAACCCCAACAAATTATATTGATAATTGTTAGCTTCAGGATGACTTGTTAAGGATGCGAATTCGAACCTTATCCCAAAATTGGAATGATTTAGAACTGTATTCGGATGAATCGAGGGATCCCCACCATAGATTATGGAATCACTTCCAACAATAACTTTACGAACGTAGGTACTAAAAGAGTCTTTAAAATCATAATTAGTATTAAAATCGTACTTGTAAATACCCTCTCCCCCAGACCAAATCTGATTTTCACCCTCCCAAAAAAGATGGGTTTCGGTAGTACTTCTAATGGCTTCATCATAAAATCTTTGAACATTATATTCGCCATTACCATTTTTGTATGCCGTGAACCTATATACTTTTCCTTGTACCGGTTTAGATTCCAGCAAAATATATTGCCCTTTACTCTGGTAAGCACGTGGAAATACATTCAGCGAATCGAGACCAAATTTCTTGCCAAATTCCTTTTCCGGATTAAATTGTTTTGAGATGGGATCCAATCTATACAAGGGTTCATTTAGCACATCGGTGGTTACAAACAATTCTTCGCCAAGGCTCCAAACATTAGTAGAACCCTTTGGCAGCCCCTGAGTATATCGTTCTACTGAAAGGTTTTCAATTTGAAATTCAGAATTTGTTTTTTCCGAATCAGGAAATTCAACTTTCAGGATAGGGTTAAGAGATGTTCCTAGCCATAAGCCCCCTTTTGCGTCCGGCGTTATGGAAAAAATATCATCATTTATCTGTCCCAAATCTTGTACCTCCGTCCATTCCCCATCATTATATTTAATACTTGCCAATCCATGCAGATGCCCAACAAAAATTCTATCGGGATACAGTTTTGAAAACCCCAAGGTCCGGCACCCGAGCAAATTACTTACTTGCCGAACACCTTCTTCCGATATTAGGAAAACGCCATTGGCAGAAGCGGCAAAAAGTTCCCCTTCCTTAGATAGCAAATTAAAGCAACCAGATGTAATCCCTTCAATCTTTCGAAATTTAGGGTAATCAGACTCCATATCTTTATCCAATACATAAAGTCCACTATAAGTACCAACGTATAATTTACCTTCATGTCTAAGAATACAGGAAACAGTACCATCAAGACCATTTCGACTATCAAAGTATGTATAAGGCAATTGAAGTGATACTTTTGAAATACCCGTTTGATGAGCCAGCCACAAGGCTCCCTCCCTATCCACGGACAAGGCATGGACCTGATTGTTGGCAATACCATTTTGTTCAGTAATATGTCCTAAGTATTTGCCGTTATTATCCATAAGTACAACACCTCCTCTAAGGGTGGCAAAAGCATATTTAGTGTTGGTCAATCTTTGCCCTGCATACAGAAGATTACCATCTAGATATGCCTCAATTTCATTA
Source organism: Arenibacter palladensis (assembly GCF_900129275.1). Taxonomy (GTDB): domain Bacteria; phylum Bacteroidota; class Bacteroidia; order Flavobacteriales; family Flavobacteriaceae; genus Arenibacter; species Arenibacter palladensis. The sequence continues at coordinate 468,789 of NZ_FQUX01000001.1, forward strand.
GCCATTTTGGTTATTGTTGAGCCATTATATAGGTACATGCCAGCCCCTTTGCTTACAAAAAGTACAGAATCCTGTCCAAATGGAAGAGCAACCGTGGCCCTAATATTTTTGAAAAATTCACCATTAGGAATTAATTCCAACTTTTCCCCATTTACTACAAACATCCCCTCACCAATAATACTTACATACACTTTTCCATGAACCTGATATTCCCTATAAATAGAACCGTCACCTGGATGTGGTATCACCGTAAATTGGTCATTTTTATAACTGTAAAGTGTATTGTCCGAAGCAAAAATAATTCGGTCCCCTTCTGGAAAGATCTGCCATATATTTGCTGTTAGGGGGTAGGTTTCCGGAATCTTATCCTTTAGTGATCTATATTTTAGCATTCCCAAGGTGTCGGGAACCAAATAGCCCAATTCCCTATCTCCCCCAATCCACTTTACATTATTCCTATCAACGACTACGGTCCTAACAGCCCTTAGACCAGGAAAAGCGATAAGTCTCCAGGAGGCGCCATCATATTCCAGTATTCCTTCTCCATTGGCTGCATAAATAAAATCGGTTTGATCCTGAGTTATAAACCAGTTCTGGTGATGGGCCGAATATTGTTTTTGACCATAATTTTCTATAGGGAAATTTCCCAATTGAAGTCCATCCTCTTCTTTCTGGGAAAGCAAAAAAAAGGAATATAATAATAAGAGGGGGAGAATAAGCTTTTTCATCTCCATCGAATTATACTACAAGATATTGAAAATTCAGGTTTCTTCCGTCTATTAAAAATATAATTGTTGTATGGATTACACTTGAACAATAGTTCCTAATAATATCAATATAATCCCAAATGTGTCTTTTTTAAAACCCAAACCTCAATCAATAGCTAGTTCACAAGGCTATTTTAATGTTTTACAACAAAAATTTATATCCCAAATAGCTATCCTCTATTTTAGCGGAACAATAATTAGATGTTTATTCCTGACAGGAATTTAAAATATATATCGCCTAACCAAAATTGACAAATCCTACTTTGCAAAAAAGGCCCTCATAGAGGGCCTTTTATTTTTTATAACTTAGAGATATCCGTTTTAGAACGAATAGTTTAATCCAAATAGCCAATAGGTCTGTAGATCATTGTCTATAGAATCGAAAGTAGGCGTGGGGTCGCCCACATCAAGATTATCAATGGCATAGCTTAGGGCTTCCTGTCTGTTGTTTCTAAGGCCAAATTCGAACCCTAGACCAATACCTTTCCATAAGGTGTATCCAAAAGAGTTGGTCCAGGTCCAGTTGGAATAATCCGCACTCTTATAACTTTGAAACATGGACAAATTGGTCTTAAAGTTTACTTTGCCCAATTTCCTGGTATAGTCGGCCACTATTTTGGCACCCAAGGAAGACTCAAAAACGGTATCCTCATTGCTAAAAACAAAGTTATAGTTCAAGGGGTGGATAACCACTACCAGATCCGCAATCGGGGTCCAAGTTGCTCCAACCCCAATATCCAAATAGCCAGGATCATTAAAATTATCTATAATCGTGGTCCTATATTCCCCTAAGGTAGAGATAGCGAATTTATCGCTCAGCTTCTGACCATATAAAGAGGTTATATTAAAAACATCAGTAGCCGAACGAAAGCTATCATCGTCAGTATCAATATCCTTGTCATCGATTTTTACCCATCCAAGGTTGATGTTCAATGAATTTCTCCAGAAATATTTCGGTTGATTAAGATTGGCAAAAGCATTGGCGGTAACACCGATATTCCCTGCACTGGAATTTGGAGTGCCCTTGGAGTACCAATTGTTAAATCCGGAAAGACTGGCACCAATGGTACCAAAAGCGCCTTTTTTCCAACCAGGTATGGCATCTATTTTCCCTTGAATGGCGTCTACCCTTTTTTGTATTGCGGCAATGGAATCCTTTTTACTGGCTTTCTCCGCTTTTAATTCCTCTAGACTTTGGGCCACAGTAATGTTCATAGCCATCATAGTGACAATTGCTAGTACAATTTTCTTCATTATAGTTAGTGTTTTATTTATTAAGCAGCAAAAATAAGGAATACAGGCCAAAATTTCGAGTTGATATGGCCTATTATTTTACCTTGAACAGGGGTACAGAAGAACAGGCTTCCCCGTACATTACACTTTTTGCTACGGCTTGAATCTTGGTTGTTGCCCACAAATATGCATTGGCCGGAACAGGTTTGTTGGAACAACCTTTTATAATGACGGGTTTGTCCGAAAATTCGGATACATCCAAATTTTCTATGATGGATTGATAGATTGAGGATTCCAGCATTTCCAAATCCCCTATGATAATTTTCTTCGCGTATGGCTGTAATTTAGTGGAAATTAGCATATACGCCCAACCAGGTACAATGGCATCCGTAGAACAGTTTAAGGCCACAAAACAATCTTTGTATTGACTCCAATCACAATTCTCCAATTGTGCCCTAAAATCCTTTTCCCTGAGAATTAGACCTTCAAACAACCAATCCTTAATATCCAGAACCACCCTGTGTCCCTTGGGATAATAATCCTCAAGATTAAAGGTTACCAATTTACTTTGGGAGACACGATTTATAATTTCAGACATAAATTTTCAGTTTTCCAATAATGGATTAATTCCAGCGAGTCCGACAGGTTTCTTAATAATATTTCAGCAATCCCATTAAAAATCGGAAGCCTTAACTATAGCATTCCCAATTCCAATTTGGCTTCCTCACTCATTAATTCCTGTGTCCAAGGTGGGTCAAAAGTTATTTCCACCTCAACATCTTTTAGTTCGTCTATAGACTTAACCTTTTCTTCCACTTCCATTGGCAACGATTCCGCAACCGGACAATTGGGTGAAGTCAAGGTCATTAGGATCTTTACTTCATTGTCCTCATTGACGAAAACATCATAAATCAAACCCAATTCATAAATATCCACAGGTATTTCGGGGTCGTAAATTGTTTTTAGTACCCTTACTATTTTTTCGCCCAATTCCTGGGTGTCTATAGTTTCTAATTCTTCGCTCATTATTTTAAATCTTTATGGTTAGCACAAAGGCTTTATCCAATAATTTCCCAAGTATAGGGAATTAATTTAATTGTGTTTGGTATGCTACGGCATACAACTTTAATTGTTTTATCATACTTACCAGACCGTTGGCCCTAGTTGGGGATAGATGTTCCTTTAGGCCAATTTCATCAATAAAACTGGTATCTGCATCAATGATATCCTTAGGCTTTTGATTGCTAAAGGCCCTGATCAAAATAGCAATGATTCCTTTGGTGATGATGGCATCACTATCGGCGGTAAAAACCAACTTATCGCCTTCCAATTCAGCATGTACCCAAACCTTGCTCTGACAACCCTTGATTATATTATCCTCTGTCTTATATTCCTCCTTGATCATCGGAAGGGATTTTCCAAGCTCTATCATATATTCATAGCGCTGCATCCAATCCTCGAACATAGAAAACTCATCTACAATTTCTTCCTGTATTTCCTTTATACTCATATCTAAATTTTGTGCCCATTGTAAAATGGTAACAATTCACAACAAAAGTACAACAAGTAATTTTGCTTATCAACAATTTAAAAGATTGAAAACGAACCTAATGAAGTTAAGAAAGCATTGTCTTTGCCCTCCTTACGCTGGCCACCAATATATCCACTTCTTCCTTAGTGTTATAAAAACTAAAACTCGCCCTTACCGTACCAGGTATTTTATAAAAATCCATGATAGGCTGTGCACAGTGATGCCCCGTCCTTACGGCTACCCCCAACTTATCCAATATACTTCCAATATCATAAGGGTGCAGCCCTTCTATATTAAAAGATATAACGGCAGTCTTCTCCTTTAAATCCCCGTAAATTTTTAATCCGTCTATTGCCAAAAGTTCTTTGGTAGCATATTCCAATAGCTCGTGCTCATATTGGGCAATGGCATCAAATCCGATGGCATTCATATAATCCAAGGCCGCTCCAAAGGCAATACCACCACAAATATTGGGAGTCCCTGCCTCAAACTTATGGGGAAGATCGGCATAGGTAGTTTTTTCAAAAGTTACTTCCGCAATCATTTCGCCCCCGCCTTGATACGGTGGTAATTTATTTAACCATTCCTCTTTTCCATAAAGCATTCCCACTCCAGTGGGACCACACATTTTATGGGCGGAAACCACATAAAAATCCACATCCAATTTTTGTACATCTGCCTTTATGTGAGGAGCTGCCTGAGCACCGTCTATCAAGACCGCAGCGCCCACCTTATGGGCGGCCTCTATAATTTCTTCTATAGGATTAATGGTTCCCAAGGCGTTGGAAACATGATTACAAAAAACCAATTTGGTCCGCTGGGATAGTAATTTATGGTATTCCGCCATAATCAATTTACCATCCAAACCCATTGGAATCACTTTTAAAACAGCCCCGGTACGTTCACAGAGCATTTGCCAAGGCACAATATTGGAATGGTGTTCCAAGGCAGAAACAATAATCTCATCCCCTTTTTTTAAAAAAGAGGCAAAACCATTGGCCACCAAATTTATACCATGGGTCGTTCCTGAAGTAAAAATAATTTCTTGAGGCTTGGCAGCATTAAAATGCTTCTGTATTTTTTGCCTAGCCTGTTCGTAAATGTCCGTTGCCTCTTGTGAAAGGGTATGTACCCCTCTGTGGATATTTGCATTGTACCTGCTGTAATAATCCACAATAGTATCTATTACCTTTTGCGGTGTCTGGGACGTTGCGGCATTATCCAAATACACCAAGGGATACCCATTGACTTTTCTATTTAGTATTGGAAAGTCTTTTCGTATACTTAATATATCTAGAACAGTTTGTATCATGATAAAAATTCAATGATGGGAATAGAATTGAACACGGATTTTATAGGTCGAATCCTAAACGAACCCCCAATTTATTGGCAATAAGCTTATTGATCCTCACTTTTAGTTCCGGGATCCGTACACTTTCCAAAACGTTGTTAGCAAAAGCATACATCAACAATGCCCTCGCTTCCTTTTTTGGAATCCCTCGCGATTGAAGGTAAAATAAGGCCTCCTCATCCAATTGTCCTATGGTACAGCCATGGGAACATTTTACATCATCTGCAAAAATCTCCAACTGTGGTTTTGTGTTGATCGTAGCCTTATCACTAACCAAAATATTATTGTTCTGCTGAAATGCATTGGTCTTTTGGGCAATCTTGTCCACAATAATCTTCCCGTTGAAAACACCAGTGGCATTTTCCCCGTAAATGCCCTTATAATCTTGGTGGCTTTCACAGTTGGGTTGTATATGGTGCACCAAAGTATGGTGATCCACATGCTGCTTTTCCTCTATAATAGTAACCCCCTTCATGGTAGAATCTATACGTTCCCCATTTTGGTAGAAATTGAGATTGTTACGGGTTAATTTACCACCAAAAGAAAAGGTATGAACCTTTACAACACTTCCGTCCTTCTGATCTATATAAGTATTGTCTATCAAGGAGGCAGTTGTTAAATCGTTCTGCACCTTATAATAATCTACATTGGCATTCTTGGCCGCAAAAATCTCGGTTACCGAGTTGGTAAACACCTCATTGGCCGTAAGGCTCTGATGGCGTTCTATAATCTGCATCTCTGCATTTTCCTCCGCGATGATCAAATTTCTAGGCTGTAATAATAGCGCTGCTTCATTACCAGTGGAAAAATGAACAATTTCTATCGGTTTTTTCGGAATCTTATTTTTGGGAATATAAATATAGGCTCCCTCTTTGCTGAATGCAGTATTTAATGAGGTCATGGAATCAACCTTCGATGCTATTTTGTTGAAATAAACATCTATTATCTGCTTGTACATAGGTTTGTTCAAGGCAGAGCTCATTAAACACACATCTACACCATCATGCGTAGTCTCGGACAGAAAGGAACTATATACCCCGTCCACAAAAACAATCTTGAAGGTGTCTATTTCATGAAGAAAATATTTTTTTACATCCCTATATTCCAACATGCTCTCCTTTTTCGGAAAGATGCTGAAATCTATTTTCTGTAGTGTATTTAAGGAAGTATATTTCCAGGCCTCCTCCTTTTTAGTGGGAAATCCCTTTGTCTCAAAATTCTTTATGGCTTCCGATCGTATATCGTGTACCGGATGATCTACATCCACACTATTTTCAAAAGCCAAGAATGAGGAAACTAATTTTTCTTTTAAATCCATTTTATGTTTCTTGTTTAGCAAACTGACGTTTGCAGTTTCAAGTTTCTATTGTTCAAAGTTATTTGAACTTTATGCCCTTAAAGTCCTTTTTATTTAAGTAAGTAATAAAATTTGCAATCCGCCTGCTTAATTTTTCATATTCCACAGTCAGTCTAATCATCTCTTTCTCTGAAATATAACCAGAATCATAAACTCTATAAATTTGCGATCTAGTTTCTCCTGCCGATCCTTTAGCCACCGAAAGAAATTGTCTAAATTCCAAATTTCCATCTCTTTCAAAGCCTTCAGCTATATTATCCATTACAGATCCAGATGAGCCCTTAATTTGGTCTCTTAGTTTATAATCTCCCTTTAGCTCGGTTACATTTACAATTTGAATAATTTCACAGCTTAAACTTTTTGCTTCTTTCCATATATCCAAATCTTCAAACCTCACTATAGTGGCCATAACCAGAAACTAATTAAACCTGAAACTATATCACAGTTTCCTGTTTCAACCAATCGTACCCTTTTTCTTCCAATTCCAAAGCAAGGTCCTTGTTGCCCGATTTTACGATCTTTCCATTGTGCAATACATGTACAAAATCGGGTACAATATATTCCAATAAACGCTGGTAGTGGGTAATAACTATGACAGCGTTATCCTTGCTCTTTAATTTATTTACCCCATTGGCCACGATACGTAAGGCATCAATATCCAAACCGGAATCCGTTTCATCCAAAATAGCCAATTTGGGTTCCAACATGGCCATTTGAAAAATCTCGTTACGCTTTTTCTCTCCTCCTGAAAAGCCTTCGTTTAAAGACCGCGACAAAAACTTTCTATCAATTTCCAACAATTCCGATTTCTCACGAATTAATTTCAACATATCCTTGGCTGGCATATCTTCCAATCCCTTGGCCTTTCTTGACTCATTGATAGCGGTTTTCATGAAATTGGTGACAGAAACACCTGGTATTTCAACAGGATACTGAAAGGATAGAAATACTCCCTTATGTGCCCTGTCTTCTGGTGATGTGTCTTCCAGATTTTCTCCCTCCAAAAACACCTCTCCTTCGGTAACCTCAAATTCTTCCTTCCCGGCAATTACGGCTGCCAAGGTACTTTTCCCTGAACCGTTCGGTCCCATAATGGCATGTACTTCCCCTGCATTAACCGTTAGGTTTATTCCCTTTAATATCTCCTTATCCTCTACTCTAGCGTGTAAGTTGTTAATTTTCAGCATTGTTCTTAATTCTAATTATTTAAAATAATTGGGCGCCTTCGGCATTTTATTATAATCTTCTTTTTTATGTGTAAAGAAATAGTAGTGTTCTCCCTATGTCTAAAGATCCCACTTATCTATTAAGGGATTTCTGTTATCCTACAGAACCCTCTAAACTTATTTCCAATAGTTTCTGGGCTTCCACCGCAAATTCCATTGGTAATTTATTGAGTACTTCCTTACTAAATCCGTTTACGATCAAGGCAATAGCCTTTTCCGTATCTATTCCCCGCTGATTGCAATAGAATATCTGATCCTCCCCTATTTTACTGGTTGTGGCCTCATGTTCTATTTGTGCGGACTTGTTCTTTACTTCTATATATGGGAATGTATGTGCCCCACATTCGTTACCCATAAGCAAGGAATCACATTGGGAAAAGTTCCGGGCATTATCCGCCCTACTGTTCACCTGTACCAATCCACGGTAACTGTTTTGTGACTTCCCGGCCGAGATTCCCTTGGAAATAATAGTACTCTTGGTATTCTTTCCTAGGTGGATCATTTTGGTACCGGTATCCGCCTGTTGATAATTATTGGTTACGGCTATGGAATAGAATTCCCCAATAGAATTGTCCCCTTTAAGTATACATGATGGATATTTCCAAGTAACTGCAGAACCGGTTTCGACCTGTGTCCAAGATATTTTTGCATTCTTTTCGCACAATCCCCTTTTGGTTACAAAATTGTAAACACCACCTTGCCCTTCTTTATTTCCCGGGAACCAGTTTTGCACTGTAGAATATTTAATTTCGGCATCGTCCAATGCGATCAATTCTACCACTGCGGCATGCAATTGATTTTCATCTCGCGAAGGGGCGGTACAGCCTTCCAAATAACTTACATAACTGCCTTCATCGGCAATTACGAGGGTTCTTTCGAACTGACCTGTTCCAGCCTGATTGATTCTAAAATAAGTGGAAAGTTCCATAGGGCAACGAACGCCTTTTGGAATATAGCAGAAAGACCCATCGGAAAAAACTGCCGAGTTCAAAGCTGCATAAAAATTGTCCTTTTGTGGAACTACGGAACCTATATATTTTTTGACCAGTTCAGGGTGCTCCTTAATGGCCTCAGAAATGGAACAAAATATAATTCCCTTTTCGGCAAGCGTCTTTTTAAAGGTGGTGGCAACCGATACCGAATCCATTACGATATCTACGGCCACCCCGGCCAACTTCTTCTGTTCGTCCAAAGAAATACCCAATTTTTTGAAGGTGTCCAGCAATTCCGGATCTACTTCGTCCAAACTATCGTACTTCGGTTTCTTATTTGGTGCGGAATAATAGGAAATGGCCTGAAAATCAGGCTTCTTATATTTAACATTTGCCCATTCGGGCTCTACCATTTCCTTCCAGATTTTAAAGGATTCCAATCGCCATAAGGTCATCCATTCGGGTTCTTCCTTCTTTTTGGAAATAGCTATTACTATTTCCTCGTTTAGACCATTGGGAAAGGTATCCGATTCTATATCCGTGTAGAAACCATATTCATACTCTTTGGTCTCCAGTTCTTTCTTTAATTCTTCCTCTGTATATGCCATTCTTCCTAATTTAACAATTGTTCAATGTAACAATTGGTTAATTACTTATCATCTCTAATGTACACATGGGTACATTTAAACTTTTACATCATTGTTACATTAAAGAGAGAAACTCTCTCCACATCCGCAAGTTCTTTGGGCATTGGGATTATTAAATACAAACCCTTTGCCATTAAGTCCCCCGGAATATTCCAGCACGGTACCAACTAGATAAAGAAAACTCTTTTTATCCACTACAATACGCACTGCATTATCCTCAAAAATTTTATCGGTTTCCGTGGTCTTATTATCAAAATTAAGCTCATAGGACAATCCACTGCAACCTCCGCTTTTAACACCTACCCGCACGTAATCCTTGCTGGCATCAAAGCCTCCTTCGGCCATTAGGGCCATAACCCTCTGCTTAGCTGTTTCAGATACTTTAATCATTCTTAATTGGATTTAATCTAAATAGTTTACAAATATAGTACATAAGTAGGGTTTTACCATATTTCCTAACATTAATATAACGAATAGCCAAATCAAAATTTCTTATGGCTGAAAGGATAAATAGAGGAGACCTTTTAATCCAGGTAGATCGTTCTGGGCAACATGGCCGGGGTTTTTATTGGAAACTATGGTCCAGAACCCTTTAGCATGGCCCATATTCAATGGTTTCCAAAAGTAAAAATGAGCAATTGCATCCCTTAAGGAAAGCATTTATATTCTACTAAAAATAGATTCATTGAACACCGGTAAAAACCCATTGACCGGATCCTATAAAGACAAACCCAGATTGCCCCTTCTACAGGCACCAAATCCCTAGGCTCCATAGCCCCTACAATTTATGGATTTTTGTTTCCTGGGCCGTCCACAGGTTTTTTGGTCATGGTGTACCAAGCTTCCGTTGACCACAGCTGCTGGTTCTTTTCGTCTTTAAGTGGCTTTGTAATATGTATATAAACCACCTTGTTTTCTTTTATACCATCAATCTCCAAAAATACCTTTTTCCTATCTGCCCCAAGGTGAACAGATTTGATCTTGAGCCCTTCCACTCCCAATTTTGGGCCACCGTAGTCCTCCGTTGCTTCATAATAAAATTGTTCCACCTCAAAGGCTTCAGTATCCACCAATGCATCAGTAGCTATAGGTTCGGTAAATTCAATTTCCATACCATTGCTTTGGGCCCTGACCGCTAACATTTCAAAAGTGGATTTTTCATTGTATTTAAAGCGATGTAGGGCATACCAAAGTCGCCCCTCATGCCTCCAGTTTCCACCAGAGCCCACTCCGCCGGCATATAGATTGCCATCGGGTCCCCAGACCGTCCTGTTGATCCCGGCGTCCAATCCCTGAATAAAACGAAAAACAGCACCCTGTTTTACACCGTCAACCTCATCAATAAACACCCTTTTAATGCCTCCGTGGGTAACATCCCCGTGGATCATTTGATCCTTATACGGTCCGATATTCAAAATGGCAGGTTGACTAGGTGAATTGCTAATTTCGCCATGTGGAAGCCAAACCAATGGAGGATCTTCCTTATAATCCTTCACCCGCTCCCAATCTGCATGTTTAAATCCATAAAATTTGCCCTTTTCCACCCGTACAATCTTACTTGTAGGAATCCAATTACCCTGGTTGTCCGCCACATAAAGGGCACCATCGGGTCCTTCTGAAATACCATTGGGGGTTCTAAACCCTTCGGCTATCACTTCCACTTCGCTTCCGTCCTTACTTATTCTTACTACCTTTCCCCTATCCTTAACTTCTTTAAATTCCGAACCTAAGTCCGTTGCCAATGTAGCGTAAAAACTACCCTCTTTATAGACCAATCCAAAGGCAAACTCATGATAATGCGAGGTAACGTTCCAGGAATCACATACTTTTTGGTATTCGTCTATTACCTCATCACCATCAGTATCTATCAATTTGGTAAGTTCCTGTTTTTGCAGAACATATAGTTCCCCATCTACCATTTTAATTCCCAAAGGCTCGGCCAAACCTTTGGCGATTTGCTTAACTTCTATGGATTCAGGGTCTTCTGTATTGTAGTTTTTCAAAATATAAACGGAGCCGGAGGCGTCCCAGGTACAGATGACCATTTTCTCCTTGTCGATAAAATCTATACCTCCTATCCGTGGATGAAATTCCGAGGGTTTGGCCTGAAACATGTCGAATGACGGGTGCACTGCGTTCAAAGGCATTTGGTCTCCGGGAACCGTACTTGCCTTTTTTGAAACATAGGGTAATAATTTCCGAAAAGCACTGGTATCGTGATAAAATACGGAATCAGGGACCACTGTAAACTGCTCCCCATCATCTGACCATTGAAGCGAAAGGCCATAACCTCCGCCACCTTGATGAAATTGCAGTAAGAATTCATTCCACCCCTTTTCCAATACCGCCGATGCGTTTACGGCCTCAGCACCATGATCCCCTCTATTATCAATTATTTCGGAACCATTTAGCTTTAATACCGAACCATCATCACTTATAAGCCTAAAGGTTTTATTGACCCTTTCATAAGATTTTATAAACCCTTTAAACTCCATATAGAAATGTTCATTGATTTCTCCCAACACCCCAGAAGTTGGTAAATGAATCGCAGGTGCAATTCCGTTTAATATTGGCAAGGTGCTCTTGGTAAGGTCTTCATACAGATCCCCACTGTCGTTTACCAAGTATAAACTTACTGCCGCCCCAGTCTGTTTTACCTTTTTATCGGCACCTCTTCGATCTTCATTGTCCAGGGCAAAGGCGATGTCGGGTGTGTTCAAGGCAATATCCACTACCCTTTCTTCAGGTTCGGGCTCACCATCCAACGACAAAATATAATAGGCCATATTCTGTGCTTCGGACCTAGATATATCAGGATGGGCAGACATGGCCGTTGTGCCCCAATTACCAGTTCCTCCAAGTCTAACTTTATCCGCCAAGGCATCAACAGAGGCCCAATTAAAAGGGTATCTCTTAGCAATGGAATCATATGCGGGTCCTACCAGGTTTTCTTTTTGAAGATGACAGGCACTACAATCGCTCCCTTCCACTATTTTTTTTCCAACTGAGATCATTCCCAGGTCATCTGCTACTGTTGGCGTCCAATCTTCAGGTACAGGATTAAAATACGTCTTTACCAAGGTATTTTTGGAAAGCAACAATCCATTGTTATTTTCCACCCTCTCTCCCCCTTTCAGGACTTCTTTATACACCAATTCATTGTCCGTGTTATAATGCAAAAGTGGTACCAGATCATTGGAAGAACCCTCCAGTAAGGTAAAGGTCCTTACCAATCCCGAACGACCTTCTTCCAAGTCGTACTCCGGAATTTCACGAATCTTAACCGATTTTCCTGTTTTTGATATCAATTCAATGTTTATTCCAACTTGACCATTAATAAAGGAATAACCCAAATAATTGATTTCAGGAATTTCTACCCCATCAGGGCCTTTTATCCGCCATTGTGTTTGCTGGGAATCATCCTGCACATAGGAAAAACCAAAACTTGTTGGTTGAATACCATGTGCGGTGGTATAAACGGCGCCCTCATAATTAACCCCTCCTTTCCATACTTTATAAAGATTTCCGGATTGCAGGTTGTAACAAGTATATAAATCCTTATTCAGGGCAACCGTCAGCATTCTTGGTTGTTTATCCATTACCGATCTAAATACCCATGTATCAATAGGTCTGTCATATTCTACCTTATGCTCACATGAGAGATTAAATACTAAAAAAAATAAGATAAGGGGCAGGCGAGGGAAAATAGTATTCTTCATTTCTTAACTATAAAAACTTTTAAATAAAATAATATTACAATATATAATAAGTTTGCCAATAAGACGGAATTTGCTTAAACGATTAAAATTTCAAATAAATTTATGCTACAAAATGTATTTTCAATCCATATATTTACAGTTAAACCACTAATAACAACTATCTAAAATCCTTCTAGGAAAAAACAGTTTTCAGGCAATAACTGATAAATTAACAAAATATATAGAAATTTATTAAAACATCTTTATGTAGATTACAGAAAATTAATTTAAATTCAAATCCATTTTAAAAAAATAGAAAACTTTCAAAAATTATGTCCAAAAAAAAGACCGCATTTAGTAACAATTCGAGAAGAGATTTTATTAAAGGTACCGGCCTGGCAACTGCCGGATTTATGATCGTCCCAAGACACGTTTTGGGAGGTCCTGGTTATGTTGCCCCAAGTGACAAACTAAATATTGCCGGCATTGGTGCCGGTGGTAAAGGTAGAAGTGATATTGCATCTTTTGCAGAAAGTCCCAATGTTAATATAGTTGGGCTTTGCGATGTGGATGACAGACAGGCCGTTGATTCCAGAAAATCGTTCCCAAAGGCAAAATACTATGCCGATTTTAGGAAAATGTTGGAAAATGAAAAGGACAATATTGATGCCGTATCGGTATCGACTCCAGATCACAATCATGCCGTTGCCGCTTATATGGCCATGTCCATGGGCAAGCATGTCTACGTCCAAAAACCTTTAACACACGATATCTGGGAGGCAAGAATGCTTACCGAAGCAGCAAAAAAATTCAAGGTAGTTACCCAAATGGGTAATCAAGGTGGATCTGGTGACGGAGTCCGTAAAATGAAAGAACTCTATGATACAGGTATCATTGGCGATGTCCACACCGTGAAATGTTGGACCAACAGGGCCATATGGCCACAAGCCTTGCAAACACCAACCAAAAAGGATAAAATTCCAAAAGGTTTAAACTGGGATCTTTGGTTGGGAACTGCTGAAATGCGCGATTATAACGATGCCTATCTTCCATTTGATTGGAGGGGCTGGTCCGATTTTGGAACAGGGGCATTAGGTGATATGGCCTGCCATATTATGGATCCGGTTTACAGAATTCTTCCTATTCTATATCCTAACCAAGTTGAATGTAGCGTTTCCGATTCCTTTAAAGGAAAATTTGAAACAGCTGATTATCCTAAGAGTTTCCCCAATTCCAGTAAAATACATCTGAGCTATCCAAGAACCGATGGCAAAGGCACTGTAAAAGTTACTTGGATGGACGGCGGACTTCTACCGGAAAGACCAGACGAAATGGGCGATGACGAGGCATTGGGCAACTGGGATGGTGGTGTAATGTTTATTGGTACCAAAGGTAAATTATTGGCGGACTGTTATGGTGCCAACCCAAGATTGCTTCCTTTGTCTTTAAACGAGCAATTCGAAGTTGCAGAAACAATTGCCAGAGTTCCGGAAGGCCACTACCTACAATGGGTAAATGCCTGTATGGCCGGTTATGGTAATGCCGAAACCAGTTCTTCTTTTGATTATGCAGGTCCGTTTACCGAAAGTATCCTTATAGGTAACTTGGCGTTAAAGGCCTATTTTGAAGTAGACCCCAATGCCGATAAAGGCAGCTTCTGGGGAGGTTCAAAATACAACGGAAGAAAACGTTTGTTATGGGATGCAGAAAACATGAGGGTTACCAATTTTGAACCTGCAAACAAATATGTAAAACGTAACTACAGGGCAGGATATTCTTTGGGATAGACTACTGATTAGAACTTGATTTAAAACGCCGGACCATTTAAGTATAAATTAGAATGCTTATTTAGGTCCGGCTTTTTATTGGACATTGCTAACACAGGAGAAAATAACCCTAGAACTTGCCACTGACACTGTCGTTTACCAGAATATTTATTTTACCTCTTTCTAGAATGCCCAAAATAGCTCACCCCACCCTTCCTACCCGCTGGCTGGCCCAGACCAAAAGTTAGAGGACCCAAAGATTGTTACTTATAGATTCTTTATTAAGGTTATAATGGATTTACTCCTTATTTTTGCAGCATGATAGAAGACAAGAATCAAGAAAAGACGGGACTGGATCAATTGGGTGAGTTTGAATTGATAAAACATCTTACCAAAAATTTCACCTTACAACATAAATCTACCATAAAAGGTATAGGTGATGATGCAGCCGTGTTGGATTTTAAGGACAAAAAAGCCGTAATATCTACGGATCTTTTGATAGAAGGAGTGCATTTTGACCTTAGCTATATGCCCTTAAAACACTTGGGCTATAAGTCGGTCATGGTAAATTTATCCGATATCTACGCCATGAACGCCACGGCCACCCAAATAACTGTTTCCATAGCCGTTTCCAATAGGTTTCCTTTAGAAGCCTTGGAAGAATTTTACAGCGGGGTTGCCTTAGCCTGTGAAATCTATAAAGTAGACCTAGTGGGTGGAGATACTACTTCCTCTACCAAAGGAATGTTGGTCAGTGTTACCGCCATAGGGGAAGCCGAGGAAGGGAATATAGTGTATAGAAGTGGGGCCAAACCCAACGATCTATTAGTAGTTTCCGGAGACTTGGGCGGTGCCTACTGTGGTTTACAGGTTTTGGAAAGGGAAAAGGAAGTTTTTAAAGTAAATCCGAACAATCAACCAGACCTATCTCCCTACACCTATATTGTAGAACGCCAATTGAAGCCAGAAGCCAGAAGGGATATAAAAGGCTTGTTGGAAAAGTTGGAGATTCTCCCCACCTCCATGATCGATATCAGCGATGGACTTTCCTCCGAAATTTTGCATTTATGCGATAAAAGTGAGGTAGGCTGTAATTTATTCGAAGATAAAATTCCGCTGGATCCAACGGTAATCTCGGCATGTGAAGAATTTAAAATGGACAGTACATTGGTAGCTTTAAGTGGTGGTGAAGATTACGAACTATTGTTTACCATAGACCAAAAGGACTTTCCAAAAATAAAGGGCAATCCACATTTTACGGTGGTAGGCCATATGACGGATAAGGGTGAAGGCGTTCATTTAATTAGCAGGAGCAATACTAAAATTCCTATTACCGCACAGGGTTGGAATTCATTTTCATAAAGTAAAGGGATCTTGTTAGGATAATTTTAAAAAAAAGAATTCCCGAAAACCAAGGACGTTCCTTACTTAACTGTCGTGGGGCGCAAGACAGCCAAGAATATGGGCGTTCTTCTAATTTACGGGAATAACTTCAAAAACTCCGATACCGCTTAAGGTCGGAATTAAGTTGCCAAGCATGGTTTAGGCTACCTGTTGGGTGGCCCTATGTCTTTTCTGATAAATATCTTGTAAGGTATTGTTGATGTCCTGCAATTCTGGGGTCAAGTTGGATAGATTTCCACTTACATCCGTAGTCACCTCCTTATTACAATGAACACATTTATATTCCTTGATATGTAAGGTAACCTTTTTGGATACTATGTAGTGGTGTCCAAAAATACTGCAGCAAAGGGCGCTGAGTTTTGTTCCATAGTCTGTTATAACTTTCTTCATAATGCAGGTTTTTTAGGTGGCATTGGTAAGGTTTAGGGGACCGTAAAATGCAAAAATTAAACTTTAGATTAATAGGTGAAAGCACTTATTAAATGACTTTCAGATAATTAACGCCAACACCCTTTCATTTATTGGGTGCAACCTGTTTTTTTTTCGTTTTTTTTTAGCAAAATTTGATTTTTTCGACCAACTGCACTTATTGGGCGTTTATATACCCATTTAAACTAAACGGTTTTTAAACTATCTTTCATCTTAAATTACCTTAAATGCCCAATACTAAGGATACCCTTGTCACCACCTTTGCATTATTCTCCTTATTTTTTGGGGCAGGAAATTTAATTCTCCCGCCCTTACTTGGGTTTCAGTCTGGAAATTGGTGGTGGTTGGTAGCCTTGGGGTTTTCAATGTCTGCGGTCTTAGTACCTATTATGGGAATTTTGGCCCATGCGAAATTACAGGGGACCATATATGACTTTGGAAAAAAGGTCTCCCCCAAGTTTAGTCTTGTCTATTCTTTATTGATCTATGCCATTTCCATAAGCCTGCCTTCACCCCGTACTGCTGCCGTAACCCACGAAATGGCGGTGCAGCCCTTTTTCGATACTCCCGCCCTTCTAAGCAGTATCATCTATTTTTCCTTAGTTTTTATTTTTGTGATTAATCGGTCCAAACTATTGGACATACTTGGCAAATTTCTCACCCCTGCCATCATATTTATTTTGTTTCTGATAATTGTTACAAGCTTTTTTACGCTCGACTTCAACTTTGGGACCACTGAAATTACTAATCCTTTTAGCGATGGCATTTTGGAAGGGTATCAAACCTTTGATGCCATTGGTGCCGTTGTGGTCGGGGGTGTAATCATTGTCTCCATTAATTTAAAGTCGGACGCATCCTTTAAGGACAAAAAAACATTGGTGCGCAATGCAGGTTGGTTGGCAGGGTTAAGCCTTTTTATAATTTACACAGGCCTTATCCTTACGGGAGCCATGAACCACAATAATTTTGAATTAAATATCACCAGAATAGAATTGCTTACCGGATTAAGTAAACAAAGCCTGGGCAATAACGCCAATATTTTCCTTAGCATATTAGTGAGTCTTGCCTGTTTTACCACTGCCGTGGGTATTGTTACAGGAACCGCTGATTTTATCAAGGACCGACTCCCCAAATACAAACATGCCTATCTGCTTACGGCTATCTTGGGCTGCCTTCTTGGGATTGTGATGGGACAATTCAATGTAGCCTATATTATTACGGTAGCTTTTCCGGCGCTTATGTTTATATATCCCATCACCATTATATTGATCCTCCTGAATGTAATGCCAGAAGAATGGGCTCCACCAAGGGTGTTTAAGGCTGTGGTAATCACTACCATCATTTTTAGTATCCCGGATTTTTTGGGCAGTTTGGGAAATTGGGCTCCAAGAAAAGATTTTTTTGAATGGATACCCTTAAGTGAATACCGATTGGGGTGGGTACTGCCCGCATTAGCGATATTTGTAGTTTCAAATCAAATAAGTAAGTACTTGTCTTCCAAGTGATCTAGCTAAAAAGAAAGTCTTTAAAAACAAAAAAGAGCTGGATTCTACCAGCTCTTCTAAAATAATTACGTTGATTAATTAGGAATTGGCATTCATCAACTCTTCAATCTCCTCCACTTCAATAGGAATATTTGCCATTAGGTTAAAGGGAGCACCTTTTTCTTGTATAACCACATCATCTTCCAATCTTATGCCCATCTTTTCATCGGGGATATATATCCCGGGTTCTACCGTATAGACCATGTTGGCCACCATAGGTGTTTTTAAGGCTCCATAATCATGCGTATTTAAGCCAATATGATGGCTGGTACCGTGCATAAAGTACTTTTTATAGGCGGGCCAGTCCTTATCCTCATTTTGCACATCGGCCTTATCCAACAAGCCCAGTCCCAACAACTCCGAAGTCATTAACTTACCTACTTCCTTATGGTATTCCCCCCACATGGTTCCAGGCACCAACATGGCTGTGGCATCATTCTTTACTCGCAGCACTGCTTCATAGACCGCTTTCTGCCTTGGGGTAAACCTGCCGTTGACGGGAATGGTACGGGTAAGATCGCTGGAATAATTGGCGTATTCCGCTGCTACATCCATCAATAACATATCCCCATCCTTGCATTCCCTATTGTTTTCTATATAATGTAGCACATTGGCATTATTGCCCGAAGCAATAATCGGGGTATAGGCAAAGCCTTTGGACCTATTGCGGATAAATTCGTGCAGCAATTCAGCTTCAATTTCATATTCCATTACGCCTGGCTTTACAAACTGCAATAGGCGCCTGAATCCCTTTTCAGTAATATTACAGGCCGTCTGCATGATGGCGATTTCCTCTGGCTCCTTCACCCCCCTAATTTGCTGTAATATAGGACTGCTCTTGGCCCATAGGTGCGCAGGATAATCCTGTTTGCATTTTATTATAAACCGATCTTCCCTGGTTTGGGTCTCCACCGCCTGCCGGTAATGCTCGTTGGTATTAAAATATACAGTTTCCACTTCGGTCATTAGATCATAAAAGATCTTATCAAAATCGGTCAACCAATAAATGGTTTCGATACCAGATACCTCCGTGGCTTTTTCTTTGGTCAATTTTTCCCCTTCCCAGACTGCAATGTGTGCATTGGTCTCCCTTACGAACAAGACCTCCCTATGCTTTTTCTCATGGGCGTCAGGGAACAACAACAAAATGGTTTCCTCCTGATCGGCACCACTTAAATAAAACAGATCCCTATTTTGTTCAAAAGGCATGGTGCTATCTGCACCAATTGGATAAAGGTCGTTGGAATTAAAAACGGCAATACTTTTTGGCTTCATTCTGGCCATAAATTTCTTGCGGTTCTTTACAAACAAGTTGTTATCTATTTGTTGATATTTCATTTTTCTGCTTTTGTCGTCAAATTTAAGAATTAGGAAATGCTTTACCCACAAACCGTTAAATGAATTTTAAAATCTGCCCTTACCAAGCAGCGAAACTCCAAATTATTATATCTTCGCCCTTCCTTTTTATAAAGCATAAGAGACATGTACCTTTAATCATATTCGTCTTAAAATCTGTCTATCGTTATGACTAAAATTCCATTCTTTTTATTTATAAGTCTAGTTGCCCTAGGCTGGACGCAAACAAAAAATTCTGCGGTTACTACAGACGATTATTTAGATATCCTAAGGGACAACCTTAGCGGGGAACAGGCCTATGAAACCACCGCATTCATGGAACAATTTTGGCGAGTGGTAGGCAATGAAGGTTTTAATAAGAGCATCCATAAAGTGGCAGAGTCCTTGAAAGCCGCAGGCTATGTTTTGGAAGAAAATGCATCCAATACGGATCGTTTCACCTATAGGTTGGAAAAAAGGCCTTTGCAACGTCCTACTTGGGAAATTTTAGATGCAGACATTAGCCTAGTTGGGGAAAATACCCCATTGCTATCCTTCTCCACCAACAGGAACATGGTTTATATCAATTCCATTTCGACCCCAAAAAATGGAATAACCTCAGAAGTTATTTATGTTGAGGGTATTGATGACCTTCAAAGGATTTCTGTAAAGGGAAAAATTATTTTTACGGAAACAAACGCCACCGACATTTATAAGGAAGGTGTTTTAAAAAAAGGTGCCTTGGGTATAATCACTTATGACAATCCCGACTATTTAAAGCCTGATGTAAATGTAAATTCCATCCAATTCCGAAGCTTGACATTCGATCCCAAAAACACTTGGGGCATTGCCCTTTCCTATAGTGCCAAAGAAAGGCTAAAGGCAGCATTGGAAAAAGAACAAGTATATGCCAAGGTATATATTGCCAGCAAAGTTTACCCTTCCGAAGAACTAACGCTGGTTGCCAATATAAAGGGCTCAGAAATACCCGGGGAACGCTTGGTGTTCAGCGCCCATGTACAGGAACCGGGTGCCAACGATAATGCCAGTGGAGCGGGTGTCCAATTGGAGATGGCCACCGTTGCTGCAAAATTAATCAGGAATGGAAGTATTGATGTTCAACGTACCATGACCTTTATTTGGGGTGATGAAATTATATCCACAAAAAGATACCTTCAAGAAAATGAAAAAAGGGCCAAAGGTATAAAGTGGGGGCTAAGTTTGGATATGGTCGGAGAAAACACGGCTATTACCGGAGGGACGTTTTTAATAGAAAAAATGCCAGATCCAAGTGCCATCTGGACCAGGGGGAAAGATAAACATACGGACTGGGGCGGTAATCTGCTTACCTTGGAAGATATGAAGCCCCATTACCTAAATGACTATATGATCCATAATTTTTTGAAGCAGGGGAAGGTGGCCCATTGGGAGGTAAACACTAATCCCTATGAAGGTGGCAGTGACCATACCCCATTTTTGGACAACAATATACCCGGATTATTATTTTGGCATTTTACAGATCAGTTTTACCATACCGATGGCGATAGATTGGATAAAGTCTCACAAGAAACACTTAAAAATGTGGGCATTGCATCCTTGGCAAGTGCCTTAACCTTAATAAATGGTGATTCCTATACGGCAATGGATATTGTTAGAATAGTCCGGGATGCGGCAACGAATCGTCTTTCAGAGGAATTTCTGCTCAGTGAAAAATCCATTAAATCCGGAAACCCCGCGAAAAGTGAGATAGCCATATTAAAAGCTTGGGAAAATTGGTATTTAAAGGCCATTGCATCTACAACGGATTTGGCCTCCCCGGAAAATACGGTAATTTTGGATAAAGCAATTCTAGAGGCCCAGGCCATCATTGAGTCCCAGTCAAAAATGTTTGTGGCAGAATTGGAAAAATAGGCTTAAGAGATAATCCTAAAACTCAGAAAAAAGATCTAATCTCCCTGTAACAACTATCTCTTAATTCCCCTAGGTTAGTTGATCTAAATTCACCTTAATCATCCAGCACCAGAGCAGGGCCGCCCACAACCATAGTATTAGCAGATATGCGGCTATAAGCATCACTTTGGATTGGGTTATTTTTTGAATGTAGTACCAGGCCACCGCGCCAAACACAAAACCAAAGGACCATAACATTCCCACCATAATAACACTGGGCCACACCCAATCGCCACTCCAATCGTCTAAGGTGGGATAAGATCCGAACAGGAAAGATACCGGGTAATATAACAAACCTCCAAGAGCTCCCATACTAACAAGGCCCAATATTGCCGTTATAAAAAACGCAATTAAAGAGAATTTAATGTTAAAGGACCAATTTTTCCAGAATACCATCCAGTTTTCCCAATTTAAATTTCGGTTAGTTTCTAACGCACAGAAACCAATAAAAGTATAGACTTATCAAAGGGATCTAAATAATTTAACAGGAAAAACCCTTCAATATAATTGACTGTCACTTCGAAATTTAAAGCCTATAATTTATTGTAAATCAGTATATTATACCGTTTAATTTGTTAAAACACAAGACCTTAATAACGATTTCTTAAGGAAAAAATTCCCTTTATACAACCGTTTATAAAGTGGGATGACAAAAGATTTTCTATTATTTCCTCTCTAGAATTGAGGAATTCTTTAAATTGGTTCTAAATACTGTACATAAATTCAACAAAATTTGTTGGTAACTCGTTTGTGGAGTAAATTTGCAATCAAAACAAATAACTAATGAGTGGATTTTTAAACTCTTCAATAGGCAGAAAGTACACCATGGCCCTTTCCGCTTTTTTCTTAATGATCTTTATCCTTCAACATTTTGCCATTAATATCCTATCTGTTCTAAGTCCGGATAATTTTAATGAAACCTCACATTTTATGGGGACCAATCCCCTTGTACAATACTTGTTGCAACCCGTACTTCTTTTTGGGGTTGTCTATCATTTTGTTATGGGGTTTGTGTTGGAAATAAAAAATAGAAATGCCCGTGCCATAAAGTATGCCAAAAACAACGGTGCTGCCAATTCCACTTGGATGAGCAGAAACATGATCTGGAGCGGTGGATTTATCCTTGTTTTCCTTATCATTCATTTCTTGGATTTCTGGTTTCCCGAAATAAACACAAAGTATATTCAAGGTGACATGTCCGGCTTGTTAGCCGATGGGGAAGGTTACCGTTATTACGAAGAACTGGTCCATAAATTTGAGCCTATTTGGAGGGTTGCCCTTTATTGTATAGGTTTTGTTTTTCTTTCATTGCACCTGCTTCACGGCTTTAGTTCAGCGTTTCAGTCTGTTGGTGCCAACAATAAATATGTAAAAGGGTTAAAAGGGTTTGGAAAGGCTTACGCTATTTTAATTCCGTTGGGATTTATTTTCATTGCACTTTTTCACCATTTTAACCATTAATAATACAATTCTATGTCTGTATTGGATTCTAAAGTACCAAAAGGCCCATTAAAGGATAAATGGACTACCTATAAGGATAAAATAAACTTAGTTAATCCTGCCAATAAGCGAAACATCGACGTTATTGTTGTTGGTACAGGTCTTGCGGGAGGTTCTGCTGCTGCAACTTTGGCCGAGCTAGGTTATAGGGTTAAAGCATTCTGCTATCAGGATTCCCCACGAAGGGCGCATTCCATTGCGGCCCAGGGTGGTATTAATGCTGCTAAAAATTATCAGGGGGATGGGGACTCTACCTATCGCCTGTTCTACGATACCATTAAAGGTGGAGATTACCGCTCCCGTGAAGCCAACGTGTACCGTTTGGCAGAGGTGTCCACCAATATCATTGATCAATGTGTGGCACAGGGCGTACCTTTTGCCCGTGATTACGGTGGATTACTTGACAACCGCTCTTTTGGTGGTGTACTAGTGTCCCGTACCTTTTATGCCAAAGGACAGACTGGCCAGCAATTATTGTTGGGTGCCTATTCGGCAATGAACAGACAAATTGCCCGTGGGAAGATTGAGATGTTCAACCGCCACGAAATGCTCGATGTGGTTAAAGTAAATGGTAAGGCTCGTGGTATTATAGCCCGTAACTTGGTTACCGGAGAAATAGAGCGCCATTCGGCGCATGCTGTAGTAATTGCCTCAGGAGGTTATGGGAATGTATATTTCCTTTCTACCAATGCCATGGGATCCAATGCCACAGCAGCTTGGAAAATACATAAAAAGGGTGCTTTTTTCGCAAACCCATGTTATACACAAATTCACCCAACCTGTATTCCAAGATCTGGAGACTATCAGTCCAAACTGACCTTGATGTCCGAGTCATTGCGTAACGATGGCCGTATATGGGTTCCTAAAAGGATGGAAGATGTGTTGGCCATTAGGGAAGGAAAATTAAAACCTACCCAATTGAGCGAAGATCAAAGGGATTACTATTTGGAAAGAAGATATCCTGCCTTTGGTAACCTGGTACCACGTGATGTGGCTTCCAGAGCAGCAAAAGAAAGATGTGATGCCGGTTTTGGAGTAAACGCTACTGGGGAAGCCGTATATCTGGACTTTAAATCCGCCATTGAAAGATACGGTTTGGAACAAGCAAAAATCCAAGGTATCCAAGATGCTTCCAAAGAAAAAATCACGGAATTGGGAGAAGCTGTGGTAGAAGCAAAATATGGTAACTTATTTCAGATGTACGAAAAAATCGTAGATGAAAATCCATATAAGACCCCTATGATGATCTATCCTGCTACCCACTATACCATGGGCGGTGTTTGGGTAGATTATAACTTAATGACCACCGTAGAGGGCCTATATTGCATAGGCGAGGCCAACTTCTCCGATCACGGTGCCAACCGTTTGGGCGCATCTGCTTTAATGCAAGGCTTGGCCGATGGGTATTTTGTATTGCCCTACACTATTGGCGATTACCTATCCCATGAAATTAGGACTGGAAAAATTCCTACGGATACGCCCGAATTTGACGAGGCCGAAAAAGAAGTAACAGAAAGAATCAATTTCTTTGTAAATAATAAAGGGTCCCATTCCGTGGATTACTTCCATAAACGCCTTGGTAAGGTAATGTGGGATAAATGTGGTATGTCCCGTAACACAAAGGGATTAAAAGAAGCTATGGCGGAAATCAAGGAAATTCGTGAGGAGTTTTATAAGGAAGTCAATGTACCCGGATCAGCCAATGAAATGAATCCGGAATTGGAAAAAGCAGGACGTGTGGCAGATTTCTTGGAGTTGGGAGAATTGTTTGCAAAGGATGCCCTGATGCGGGAAGAATCCTGCGGTGGACATTTCCGTGAAGAGTCGGTAGAAATTGATGGAGAACAAAAAGGGGAGGCAAAACGTAACGATAAGGACTATGCGTTCGTAGCAGCCTGGGAATACAAAGGGGAACCTGCGGATGCCGTTTTGCACAAAGAGCAACTGGAATTTAAGGATATAGAATTAAAACAAAGAAGTTATAAATAGGCAAAAGACAATAGGCAATAGGCATTAGCCAAAAATAAATGGAGGTTGCCCATATGAATGAAGTAAGAACGTATAAAGACTTGCTGATCTGGCAAAAAGGAATAGATATCGTTAAGGAAATTTATTTATTATGCCAAGAAATCCCAAATGACGAGTTATTCGGTTTACAAAGTCAAATTAAACGTTCCTCTATATCAATACCTTCAAATATTGCCGAAGGATGGGGTCGGAATTACACTAAGAATTATATTCAATTCTTAAAAATTTCAAGAGGATCTTTATTCGAATTGGAAACCCAATTAATAATTGCTAAAGAATTAAACTTTATTTCAACCGATAGTTATAATAGAATACAAGTTTTAATAACCGAAGAAAGTAAAATGTTAAACGCCTTCATTAAATCGATAGACAAGTAACTAATGCCTATTGGCTTTTGGCTAATAAACTATAAGAATGAATCTTACATTAAAAATTTGGAGACAGAAAGGACCACAGGACAAAGGTAAAATGGTCGATTATAAAGTGACTGATATTTCAGAACACATGTCTTTCTTGGAAATGATGGACGTTTTAAACGAACAGCTAACCAATAAGGGGGAAGAGCCTGTTGCCTTTGACCATGACTGTCGTGAAGGAATTTGCGGTATGTGCTCAATGTATATCAATGGAGAAGCCCATGGCCCGGATAGGGGGGTTACTACCTGTCAGTTGCACATGAGAATGTTCAAGGATGGCGACACCATTACCATTGAACCGTTTAGGGCAAAAGCCTTTCCTGTTATAAAGGATTTGGTCGTAGACCGCAGTTCTTTTGACCGTATTCAGCAGGCCGGTGGTTTTATTTCGGTAAACACCTCTGGGAATACCCAGGATGCCAATGCCATTCCAATAGACAAGCATGCCGCCGATGAGGCCATGGATGCCGCTACCTGTATTGGTTGTGGCGCCTGTGTAGCAAGTTGTAAAAACTCTTCTGCCATGTTGTTCGTTGGGGCCAAAGTATCCCAGTACGCCTTACTTCCACAAGGAAGGGTTGAAGCAACGGACAGAGTGAAAAATATGGTTGCGCAAATGGATTTGGAAGGATTTGGTAACTGTACCAATACCGGTGCATGTGAGGTAGAATGTCCAAAAGGTATTTCTTTGGAAAACATTGCCCGTATGAACAGGGAGTTCTTTGCTGCCAGTATAAAAGGATAGTACGGATAAAAATATAACTTATTCGCTTCAGAAACAGACCCCATCCCTTTTAGGAATGGGGTTTTTCTTTACCCAGGTCTCAAAAATCCAGTATCTTTAAGTATGCCAAAAGATTACAAGGAGGAACGGATAATAGTTCCACGTTTTAATGAAGAATCCGGTTTCTATACCACGCCGGAACGCTCCAAGATCATGGGGAAAATCAGGGGAAAGAACACCATACCCGAATTGAAATTTAGAAAGGCACTATGGGCGGAGGGTTATAGATATAGGATAGACTACAAGAAATTGATCGGGAAACCAGATATAGTACTAAATAAGTACAAAACCGTTATTTTTATAGATGGGGAATATTGGCACGGTTATAACTGGGAGGAAAGGAAACAAAAGATTAAGACCAACAAAGAGTTCTGGATTCCAAAAATTGAACGCAATATTCAACGGGACAAGGAAGTAAACCAAAAACTACAACAATTGGGCTTCACCGTTTTTAGATTTTGGGAACGGGAAATAAAGAAAGAATTGGACCAATGTATAAACAAGGTAATTCTGCATTTACGATCACAGCAATCCTAACCTACCTATAACCAATTTAAACACACTACAATGCCCAAGTATAAACACAATATATTCTCCAAGCTTCCCAATGTAAGAACTACGATTTTTACCACTATGGGGCAATTGGCACAGAAACACAGTGCCATAAATCTTTCCCAAGGCTTCCCCAATTTTGATCCCGATCCTTCCTTGATCGATTTGGTAACACAGGCTATGAAACAAGGGTACAATCAATATGCGCCTATGGCAGGGGTCATGGAACTGCGCGAAATGATCTCAGAAAAAATTGAACAGCTATATGGCAGGCACTATCATCCAGAAAGTGAAATAACCGTCACCATAGGAGCCTCACAGGCCATTTTTACCATCATTACGGCCTTTATTGGCAATGGTGATGAGGTCATAGTAATTAAACCGGCATACGACTGTTATGAGCCCGCTATCGAAGTCAATGGCGGAATTCCCGTTTTTGTTCAATTAAACAATACCGATTTTAAGATTGATTGGGAAGTTTTCCGATCCAAAATTACGCCAAGGACCAAAATGGTCATTATAAACACTCCACACAATCCCAGCGGTACTATTTTCACCAAAGAAGATATGCTTGAATTGCAAAGGAGTCTCGAAAATACCGATATAATTATTATCAGCGATGAAGTATACGAGCATATCACCTTTGACGGCCACGGGCATGAAAGTGCCTCAAAATATGACGGCCTTGCCTCCCGTACCTTTGTGTGTGGTTCCTTCGGAAAGACCTTTCATATCACCGGTTGGAAAATGGGATATTGCGCAGGTCCGGCCGAACTGATGCACGAATTCCGAAAAACCCATCAGTTCAATGTGTTTAGCGCGGATCATGCCGTTCAAAAAGCCCTGGCCACATATTTAAAAGAACCTCAACACTATTTGGGCTTAAACCAATTCTATCAAGAAAAGCGGGATTTATTCCTTGATGGACTATCTACCTCACGATTTAAAATAAAACCTTCCCAAGGCACCTATTTCCAATTAGTGGATTATAGTGATATTACCCAAGAAACGGACGAAGTCTTTGCCGAACGCCTAGTAACAGAGCACCGTATAGCCAGCATTCCCATTTCCGGGTTCA
Source organism: Arenibacter palladensis (assembly GCF_900129275.1). GTDB lineage: Bacteria > Bacteroidota > Bacteroidia > Flavobacteriales > Flavobacteriaceae > Arenibacter > Arenibacter palladensis. The sequence continues at coordinate 496,317 of NZ_FQUX01000001.1, forward strand.
ACACCAAAGGGATCGACAATCACTTAATAAGATTCTGTTTCGCCAAAACCAACGAAACTTTGTTAAAGGCAACTGAAATTCTGAGGAAACTCTAATCCACATTATTAGGAAATATGACTTTAAATGTCGAGCCGCATTAACCAATCGGTCTGCTCATCACTTCCTATAAAATAAGGGTGGCTCCCAAACTTATAGAACCCCAGTCTCTGGTAAAATTTAATGGCCTTGGGATTATGTTCCCAAACACCAAGCCACACATAAGACCTGTTTTTTACCTTTGCAATGGATATTACCTGTTGCAGTATCCACTCCCCAATTCCCCGGCCTTGAAATTCTGCCAGAACGTAGATCCGTTCCAACTCTATGGAATTAATGTCCTTAATATCCGATTGGGCTTCATTTTCGTTTAATTTAATATATCCCACCAAACTGGAATCCAAATAAATAAAATAATAGACTGAATTAATATCCTGCAATTCCTTACGTAGCGTTTCCTCCCCAAAAGCAGAATCCAGGTATATCTTAAAATCCTCCGGCTTATTATCCTTTTCAAATGCCTCTATAAAAGTCCTCCTGCCTAGATTAACCAAAACCTCCAAATCGGTAATAGTACACGGCCTCAAATGTAGTTTCATAGCTTTGCCTTCCTCCTTAAAAATACAATTATCAACTAGATTGAAAACAAAAAAGGGAGCAATATTTTAAAATATTGCTCCCTTTAAAAACTATTGATTTATGCTACAGCATAAATAATTTTTTTGTCAATCTTACAATGCCTGTGAAAAAGTCATTTCGATAAACTTGAATTTCCTTTTGTGCACGGCTGTGGTTAATTTGGGCTTCCATAGTAATTAGGGTTTAGTAGTTGTTAAATTTGGGGTTTAACTTCTGTTATTAAATGCAATATAATTCAGATTAACGCAACATTTAAAAAATTGTTGTGAAACATACAGTAATTGTTGTATGCGTATAAAAATAGTTATTTCGATCGATATATGCGCTTTCCAAAATGTTAAATAGGGACTGTTTATTTAAATGTGTCCTAATATAAAAATTCAACAAATTCTGACACAAATAATTGAATATCCCGGCTAAATATCCATCTCCGGGATATCGCCTTCTACTATTAAATTTCCTTCAGTAGCCTTCACTATCTCCTCAACGCTAACACCAGGTGCTTTTTCCAACAATTTGAATCCTTCGGGAGTTACATCAAGTACCGCCAAATTGGTTACAATTTTTTTCACACATCCAACTCCCGTCAACGGCAAAGTACATTTCTTTAACAACTTGGATTCGCCTTCCCTATTGGTATGCATCATGGCAACAATGATGTTCTCCGCCGAAGCCACTAGGTCCATGGCCCCACCCATTCCCTTGACCATTTTTCCAGGAATTTTCCAATTGGCAATATCCCCGTTTTCCGCGACTTCCATGGCCCCTAAAATGGTCAGGTCTACATGTTGCCCACGTATCATTCCAAAACTTGTTACAGAGTCGAAAAACGAGGCTCCCGGAAGGGTGGTTATGGTTTGTTTGCCTGCATTGATTATATCGGCATCCTCTTCCCCTTCAAAAGGAAAGGGCCCCATTCCCAACACCCCGTTTTCACTTTGAAATTCCACACTAATATCATCCCGGACAAAATTTGCCACCAATGTAGGTATCCCTATTCCCAGGTTAACATAATATCCGTCTTTGACTTCCTTTGCAATGCGCTTTGCTATTCCGTTTTTATCCAACATAATGTTGATGTTATAATTTACCAATGTAATAATGTAATAATTTGTCAATTAAATAATTAGACCATAAACCAAAGATTCAATTAAGGGTCCTTGGTTACGACCTTGAATTTTTCTTACTTGTACTTATTATTTTATACAGTATTAACCCTAACTCATCAATGCTTTCCTTTAAATCAGTTTCAAAAGGGTACGATTTTGAACGTTCGCATAAAACCAACCAATACTTGGTTTCCTCGAGCTCCTTAACCGCAATTTTCATTTTGTGTATGAAGTCGGCCCTACTTTCGGCATTCTGAGCTTCATGAATATTAGCACCAATACTCGTTCCCGCTTTTAACAACTGTGTAGCAATGACATATTTTCTTTTCTCCTCCAACATTTCACAATACTCAACAATTCTAATAGCAAAATCAACTGATTTTTGAACAACAGAATTTTCCTTATTAATCATATTGTATATGAAGTTAAAGTGCCAATTTGCTATTAAACAACAACATACTTAAATTATAAAACCCAATTGTTTCATTTTCAAATTAAGTAATTGATTAATTAGATTTACGTACCGTCAACTGCTCAATTCTTTTCTCGTAATTTTTACCTTGGAAGATACGCTGCACAAAAATTCCCGGGACATGGATCTGGTTGGGATCCAATTCCCCTGCAGGTACCAATTCTTCCACCTCGGCAACCGTAATCCCGGCCGCTCCACACATGGCCGGATTAAAATTGCGGGCAGTTCCCTTAAATATTAAATTTCCTGCCTCATCACCTTTCCAGGCCTTCACAAAAGAAAAATCGGCCTTAAAAGCTTTTTCCAGTACATACATCTTCCCATTAAACTCCCTGGTCTCTTTTCCTTCGGCCACTTCGGTTCCATAACCGGCTGGGGTATAAAAGGCAGGGAAACCGGCCTGTGCCGCCCTACATTTCTCTGCCAGAGTTCCTTGAGGGGTAAGTTCCACCTCCAATTCCCCGCTCAACATTTGCCGTTCAAATTCATCATTTTCCCCCACATACGAAGAAATCATTTTCTTGATCTGTCTTTTGTGCAACAATAGACCAAGACCAAAATCGTCCACTCCCGCATTATTGGAAATACAGGTCAAGTCCTTGACCCCCATCTTCACCAAATGTGCAATTGCATTTTCAGGGATACCACATAATCCAAATCCTCCAAGCATAAAAGTCATACCATCCTTTACGCCCTGTAAGGCCTCCTCCACGTTGGCAACTGTTTTTCGTATCATATAAAACCGACTTAATTTAACTTATTTCCTTGCTCTCTCTAAAATACGGGTTTTTAACGAAAAATGCCCTTAACTTTTAGATAAAAGCAAGGGCATTTTTGACGTTGATTTTTTATTGTACTAAAAATCCAAATCGTCTTCTATATCTATTTTATTATCTTCCTCCATAGCAGCCTTGGAGCAATCCACATTAATGGACATTTCCTCCGGCTTTTCAAATTCCCCATCGGAAATACCCAGTTCCTTGTTGGCATAGTTCTTTTTCATATACAAGCCCCAAATTGGTAATGCCATGGTAGCTCCCTGTCCGTAAGTAATGGTCCTAAAATGAACCGCTTTGTCATCTCCACCTACCCACACACCGGTTACCAGGTTGGGCACCATCCCCATAAACCAACCGTCACTCTGGTTCTGGGTAGTACCGGTTTTACCGGCAATTGGGTTTTTAAATTCATAAGGATAACCAGTAATAACCTCCTTAAATTCCGCTCTATATTTATCTGCTCCAGTAGTCCTTAATCTGGTTCCCGAACCCCCTTGGGTTACCCCGGACATAAGATCCAACATAGCATAGGAAACATCCTTGCTTAATACATCTTTTGTTTCCGGCACATACTCATAGAGTACCGTACCATTTTTGTCCTCAATCCTAGTTACCATGACCGGTTTAACGTATACGCCTTGATTGGCAAAGGTGCCATAGGCGCCCACCATCTCATACACATTAAGGTCTGCTGTTCCCAAGGCTATGGAAGGAACCTCAGGTATTTCTCCAGTAATTCCCAGGTTTTTAGCTATGGACACCACTGCTTTGGGACCTACCCTGTCTATTAATTGAGCGGTAACGGTATTCACGGAATTTGCCAGGGCATTTTTTAGGGTAAGCATTTCCCCAGAATATTTACCATCGGAATTCTTCGGGCACCAAAATTCTGGATTTCCATGTTTATTGGCCTCAATACAATATCGATTGTCTGGCAGCACATCGCAGGGCGAAAGCCGCAGTTGATCTATGGCGGCTGCATATACAAAAGGCTTAAAAGTAGACCCTACTTGCCTAGCCCCTTGGATAACGTTGTCATATTGAAAGTGCTTATAATCTATACCGCCTACCCAGGCCTTTACATGTCCAGTTTGCGGCTCCATGGACATCATGGCCGTCTTTAGAAAGGATTTATAATATTTAATGGAATCCATTGGGGTCATAACCGTATCCTTCTCCTTGATTTCGCTGTTCCAATCAAAAACGGTCATTTCCACGGGTTCATTAAAGGAGGCCCTTATTTCCTTTTCACTCTTCCCCTGGTCCTTCAGGTTATGCCACCTGTGCGAGGATTTTATGGCTCTCTCCATAATACCTGCTATTTCACCAGGTACTTCTTCAATAAAGGGAGCTGTTTTGTTTCGGTCAGGGGTGTTTTGATGAAAAAACTCGGCTTGTAAGCGTTTCATATGCTCCGCCACTGCATCCTCTGCATTTTTTTGCATGCGAGAATCTATGGTAGTGTATATCCTGAGTCCATCCAAATAAATATTCCATTTATCACTCTCCCCTTTTAAGGCCGGCTTGGGATTATCCTTTATCCATCTGTTCATAAACCCTTGAAGGTACATCCTAAAATAGGTAGCCAAGCCCTCTCTATGGGATTCCGGACTAAAATTAATATCCATTTTTAAGGCCTGTAAGGAATCTTTTTCCTTTTCCGTGATATAATCATATTTTGCCATCTGGGACAAAACCGTATTTCTACGATTTAAGACCAATTCTTCACGTCGGATAGGGTTATAATAGGAAGAGTTTTTTAACATTCCCACCAAAACAGCTGATTCTTCAATTTTCAGATTTTTTGGTTCTTTACCAAAATAAATACGCGAAGCAGACCTAATACCATCGGCATTATAATTAAAATCGTAAATGTTAAGATACATTTTAACGATTTCTTCCTTGGTATAGCTGCGTTCCAGCCTTGTTGCAAGAACCCATTCCTTTATTTTTTGGACAATGGTCTCAAAAGTGCTTTTAGAGCGTACCCCAACGAACAACATTCTGGCCAACTGCTGGGTAATAGTACTGGCCCCTCCTTTTTTTCCCAAATAAACAACGGCCCTTAAAGTACCCTTGGCATCTATTCCGGAATGCTCATAATACCGTGCATCTTCAGTAGCTATCAAAGCCTGCACCAAAGTTTCCGGCAATTCCTCATAGGCAACATCGGTTCTGTTATCATCCAAATAGAATTTGCCCAAAGTCTCTCCATCTGAGGAAATAATTTCACTGGCCAAATTGGTCTGCGGATTCTCCAGACGCTCATATTCCGGCAAAGCCCCAAAAGCTCCCCAAGAAGCCAAAAGGAAGATCAAAACTACGGATAGGGCGCCTAAAAAGAACAGTACCCAAAACCATTTAATGAACTTAAAAAAATTGTTGTTGCTTTTTTTCTTCTTTTTGGTAGCTGTTGCCATAAGCCTACTAATTACTTTTTTCGATTAGGTAACCTACATCGGTAATACCTTCCAATTCAACAATTCCATCTACTTGGCCATTTTTGCGCATGGCATGGGAGATTTCTAAGGTATATACGCCAGAAGATGGGAAAACGACGTTTTCCTTATACCATAATTTGTTTTCCTTTAAACTACCGTAACCCGTACCCAACCATTGTCCGTCCGGTTTAGCCATTTCATATTCCAAGGTATCCCGCACTGCATCACCGTTGGGAAATTTTAACTCTGCAATTAAAAAAAGATTGCTGTATGGGTATGTACCATCATTTCTCAGATTGATGAACATATTATACTTTTGAAGGGTATCCAATTCCTGAAAGGAAAATTTTACTACGCTATCCTTGTTCCATCGTCCGTTCTGAGTTGGACTATAATCGGACTTTACGGTTTGCTTATTGCAGGAAACCATAAAAATTACTAATAAAAATACACCTAAACTCTTAAGCATTTTTGGTAGGCCTTTTTTTATAATTGCTTCGCTTTTTCTTCTTGTTATTCCTGTTGGACCTTCTTTTCTTAGGGGTGTCGAATCGTGTTAAACTATCCTGACCTACCACATTTTCAAAAACTTTTTCAACTTCCTGAACATTATCCACTGCATATTCCTCCAAACTGGCTACTTTCTCCCTCTTTTTGTTTTTTTCCAACACCTCCAAAACTTGGTCTTTGGACAAGACATGCCAATTGGCGGGCTCGTCCTTATAGGAAAACCAAAGTGACGCTTTAAAAATGTCTACCTTTTGGCAAAAAGCCATCCCCTTTTCTGTAAATAGTTTGGTGTCCTGTCCGGGAAAGTCCTTTAGGGCATCCAAATAAACGTCCAATTCGTAATTAAGGCAACATTTAAGTTTCCCACATTGTCCTGCCAACTTTTGCGGATTAAGCGAAAGCTGCTGGTAGCGAGCCGCCGAAGTACTTACGGACCTAAAGTCTGTTAGCCATGTAGAGCAGCACAATTCCCTTCCGCAAGAACCTATTCCACCCAAACGTTGGGCTTCCTGGCGGTAGCCAATTTGCCTCATTTCTATTCGGATACCAAAAGCCTTGGCCATGTCCTTGATTAACTGTCGGAAATCTACCCGTTCCTCAGCGGTGTAATAAAAAGTAGCCTTGGAACCATCTCCCTGAAATTCCACATCGGAAATTTTCATCTGCAATTTAAGTACAATGGCGATTTCCCTGGCCCTTTTCTTAATTTCCTCTTCCCTATCCCTACATTTTTGCCAAATGTCGATATCCTTTTGGGAAGCCTTTCGGTAAATTTTGGGAAGTTCCGGATTGTTATAATCTTCCTTCTTTTTTTTCATTTGTACCCTTACCAATTCTCCTGTAAGGGTAACCATACCTACGTCATGACCGGAAGTAGCCTGTGTAGCCACTATGTCGCCAATGGAAAGTGAAAGATTTTCGGAATTTCTAAAGAATTCTTTTCTACTATTTTTAAAACGGACTTCCACACAATCAAATGGTTTTTCACCATTTGGCAGTGACATATTGGAAAGCCAATCAAATACCGTCAATTTATTACAGCCATCGGTGCCACAAGTACCATTGTTCTTGCATCCTTTAGGCTGTCCGTCCTTACCGGTTGAACAACTGCTACAACCCATATTTCGTATCTTGGTTTAGTAAAAATGTAACACTTTTACTAAAAAAGGTTCATAAAATTATTAAACGTAAAGATAGTGTTTTTTTAATGCGATGAAAAGAAAGAGTTTCGTTGCCCGCGTAAAGCACCCTTAAAACAAGGAAAAATAGCCCCTAGGCAGCAGATTTTAACTTAATCTTTGCCTTAAAAATGACAAATAACCCAGCTTTTAAACGGGATCCAGGGTTGAGAATTAGTTTCCCAAGCCTAATTAATTGCTAGGAAAACCATTTCTGGGATTTGGAAGCAAGAGCTATAGACTAAAGGTCCGGGCAATTAATATATGTTGGGGTTTACTTCTTGTACTTCAAAACCTCGGAACGACCTTTTTTAAAAATCTTATTGCTCACTACTTTTCCCTTCCTCAATTTTTTCTGTTCTTCAAAAGGCAGTTCATGAATCTCCTTACACTCCACCGAGCAACAGTTGTTCATGGCCTCTGCACAGGAATCGCACTGAATAAAAAGCAAATGGCATGCCTCATTGGCGCAATTAACATGGTTGTCACACGGGCTGCCACATTGATGACAATTAGCAATGATATCATCCGTAATTCGCTCCCCCCTACGATGATCAAAAACAAAATTCTTACCTAAGAATTTATTTTCCAATTTCAGATTTTTAACCTGACGTGTATATTCTATAATTCCGCCTTCCAGCTGATATACATTCTTAAAACCTTTATGCTTGTAATAGGCACTGGCCTTTTCGCACCTAATACCACCGGTACAGTACATGACCAATTTTTTGTCCTCCTTATGGTCTGCCAGATCCTTTTCAATGATATCCAAAGAATCCCTAAACGTATCCACATCAGGGGTAATTGCGTTTTTAAAATGCCCAATCTCACTTTCATAATGATTGCGCATGTCTACCAAAATAGTATCGGAATCCTCGATAAGTTCATTAAACTTAACGGCATCCACATGTATACCTTTATTGGTAACATCAAAAGAGTCATCATTTAATCCGTCGGCAACTATCTTTTCACGAACCTTGACCTTTAATTTTAAAAATGATTTGTTATCCTGTTCAATAGCGATATTCAACCTAACATTTTCCAGAAAGGTGATGCTATCCAGGTGAGCCTTAAAGGCATTGAAATTGACAGCAGGAACGGATAATTGGGCATTGATGCCTTCATGGGCTACATAAATTCGGCCCAAAACATCCAGTTCGTTCCAATGAATAAATAAATGGTTTCGAAAAATTGACGGATTGCCAATACGTGCATATTGATAGAAAGAAATGGTAAGGCGCTCCAATCCCGCCTCCTCTATAAGGGCCTCTCTCTCCTTTGCACTTAAGGTATTGTACAGTTGCATGCTATACTAATATTTTAAGTTAAAGAAATATTTTATGAGTGCAAAAATAGGACTTATAGATCGGGATTAAAAGAATAATGCCCGTTTTTTGAATTCCAGCCAGGCCTAGCCCAACATGTAAAACCAAAACGAAATACAACTATCGGTTTCAGAATTAAAACCAGCTAAGTATCTAAAGCAAAAAAGGATCTTGAAAATATCAAGACCCTTTTTAAGGTCAATATCATTTTTTCTTTTTCATAGAATTAAAACAAAATATTGACCCACAACCCTTATTGTTTTACCAGAACAATAAGCAACCTAATTTGAGTTAGTTATTTTTTAGATGACACAAACGCAAAAAGGTTGCGTGCAAAGCCGAAAATAATTGAACAAAACTATAGCTGCACCACATAATTTGCGGATTCACACCCCATTAACCCTTGTAAATTAGGGCATTGCACAAGAAGTGGGGCTAAGAAAAAATTTCAATTAAATTAAAATAATCTACTAATTTCTTCATATAAAATCCTTGCCATAGGTGGTTTTATGCAAAAAGAATTGGTATTTTAGCCTCCCTAATAAGATATGAAAATGAGTTCCGAAAAAGACGCAAAATTAAAAGCACTTAAACTAACCCTGGATAAATTGGATAAAACTTACGGCAAGGGTGCCGTAATGAAGATGGGCGATAGTGTAGTACAGGACGTAGAAGTGATATCTTCGGGTTCTTTGGGATTGGATGTAGCACTAGGTGTAGGAGGTTATCCACGAGGAAGGGTAATTGAAATATATGGACCTGAATCTTCCGGTAAAACCACACTTACACTGCACGCCATGGCAGAAGCGCAAAAAAATGGAGGTATCGCCGCTTTTATTGATGCCGAACATGCCTTCGACCGATTTTATGCCCAAAAACTTGGGGTGGATATTGATAACCTTATCATTTCCCAACCCGATCACGGAGAACAGGCTTTGGAGATTGCCGATAATTTAATTCGCTCTGGTGCCATCGACATCGTCGTTATCGACTCTGTTGCCGCATTGACCCCTAAAAGTGAAATTGAAGGCGAAATGGGTGACTCAAAAATGGGACTACATGCCCGATTAATGTCGCAGGCATTGCGAAAACTTACCGGTTCTATCAGCAAAACAAATTGTACCGTAATCTTTATTAACCAATTACGTGAAAAAATTGGGGTAATGTTCGGTAATCCGGAAACGACCACTGGTGGTAACGCCCTTAAATTTTATGCTTCCGTACGTTTGGATATAAGAAGATCTACCCAAATTAAGGATACCGATGGTGATGTTCAAGGTAACAAGACCCGTGTTAAAGTGGTAAAGAACAAGGTTGCCCCTCCATTTAGGACTGCCGAATTTGATATTATGTACGGAGAAGGTATTTCCAAAGTAGGAGAAATAATCGACCTAGGGGTTGAATTTGAAATTATTAAGAAAAGTGGATCCTGGTTTAGTTATGGCGACACCAAGCTGGGTCAAGGTAGGGATGCTGTAAAAAGCTTACTGCTGGACAATCCCGAACTACTCGAAGAACTGGAAGGCAAAATTAAAGAAGCCATCAAAACAGTAAAGTCATAAACTTAAAAATCCCGATTTCATCGGGATTTTTTATTTCTACACGCAACCTTTATTTCCCCTTTACATCTTAATAACAAAAGCAATTGTTATGAAACCGGCTTGCCCCCAAAAATTAAAAAATATCTGTACATATTTTTAGGGAAAAAAGGTTTTCAAAACCATTATAAAACAAATTAAATTTTAAGAACATGAAACGAGTATTCTTTTTGCTGCTTGTTGCCTCTTTTACCCTATTCACATCATGTGACATAGATGATGATGTTAACTATCATTTTGAAGCCTTACAGGTGAAATCCGTAGAAATGCCCGAGGCATTCGATTATGGTGAAATCTATAAAATAAAAGTTACTTACTTTAGGCCGAATAATTGTACCTTTTTCGAAGGTTTTGATGTAGTAAAAGAAGCGTTGACAACTAGGAAGGTGGTTACCATTGGCACCGTTATTGAAGATGAGGAGGAATGCACCGGTAGCGGGGAAGACCTAGTGGCAACATTTAACTTTGAAGTATTGTACGATGAACCGTATCTATTTAGATATTGGACCGGTGAGGATGCAAATGGAGAACCAACCTATTTAGAAATAACCGTGCCAGTAAACGAAGATAGTTCGGCCATATTAGCGCCCGAAAGTGATATGGGCACGTCCAATTTAAAGAATTAGTAAATAACCCAATCCATATTTTGAGTAACCTGGTTGAGCTCATAAATAATTGCAAAAAGGGGAACAGACAAGCACAAGAACAGTTATACCGGGACTATTCCCGGATACTGTTCGGAATTTGTCTCAAATACTCGCGCAATAAAACGGAGGCCGAAGACAATCTGCATGATAGTTTTATGACTATCTACAGCAAAATCGATCAGTTTAAACACCAAGGTTCTTTTGAAGGCTGGATCAAACGTATAACCGTAAATACAGTACTTCAAAAATATAGAAAAGAGGAAACCTTAACACTGGTCACCGATAATATTGAGGATGAAATGCCAGAAGATTCGGGCTATTTAAACCTGGATTTGGCCACCTTGCTAAGTTATGTGCAAGAGCTTCCCAATAAATACCGCTTAACCTTCAACCTTTATGTGTTGGATGGCTATAGCCACAAAGAGATCAGCGAAATGTTGGGAACGTCCCTAGGGACTTCCAAATCCAATCTTGCGAGGGCAAGAATGATATTAAAAGAAAAAATTGAGGCAAATAAAGCAGGAATTATTATGGAAGGGTAAACCCTCCCGATTATTATCCCTGCTGAACAATTGAAAACATGAGTGAAAATAATTTAGACAAATTATTTCAAGAGAAGTTGGCAAACTTCCAAGAAATTCCTGACGAAAGAGTTTGGAATTCCATAGCCGCTTCCTTGGATAACAAGAAACGATCCCGCAAGCTTGTTCCCCTTTGGTGGAAAGTTGGTGGAGTGGCAGCCATACTGGCCATCCTATTTTTTGCGATCAATCCTTTTTCCACTTCCGAATTGGCAACACCTGTTATTACGGATGTAGAAAATAAAACCCGAAGTGCCAAAGACTCGGATAACTTTATGGAATCTTCCACAGAAGCTACCGGCATCACCAATAATGAAGAAAGAACTACGGAGGAAAATAATATTGAAACAAGCCCCAAAACGGCTGGGGACAATATTACAGATCCTCTGCCCAACAATGGAAGCATAGTTGCCGGAGATAGCCCAAAACAAGATAACTCAGGAAAAGAACAAAAGAACGCTATTCCAACCCACACAGCATCCAAGGAATTGGTAGCAAATGGATCGGGAACAAGGAGTCTTGATGATAATGCAGGTCAAGATCCGACCCGTTTAGTACAACCAAAAGAGGACACATTACCCTCCAACAAGTTGCCTATTCCTGCTGAGGAAGCCATTGCACATCAAGTAAACAATAACGCCAACCAGCCTATGGGGAAAACTCCTGAAGTAAGCTCTGAGGACCTTCCGTCAAATAAAAAATCCATATTAGAGGCCATAGAGGAAAATGAGGTTGCTGAAGTTCAGGAAACCCACAAAGGAAAGTGGTCCGCTGGTCCCAGCATAGCTCCGGTTTACTTTAATGGTTTGGGTGAGGGGTCCCCGATCAACTCCATTCTTGCTTCCAACAGCAAAACGGGAAGTGTAACCCTAAGTTACGGTATTACGGTGGCCTATGAAATTTCTAAAAAACTAAGCGTACGTTCCGGTATCCATAAGGTAGATTATGGCTATGACACCAACGATGTTTCTTTTACATCCTCATTTAACGCTTCAACCGGGAACCAAATAAGTAATATTAAGTATTCCAATGACTCCCAATCCATAATTTTGAATAATCCAAATAGCGAAAATGTAATTCCCAAGCCCGGATCGGTATTTGCCATGGACGTAACTGGTAAAAACCCTACCCGTTTAGGGACAATGGGACAACAAATGGGATATTTGGAGATACCCTTGGAACTAAATTATGCCCTTTTGGATCGTAAATTTGGTGTTAATATTATAGGAGGAGTAAGTTCCCTTTTTCTAACGGATAATTCAGTAGTATTGGAATCCAGTGGACAGACAACAGAGTTTGGGGAAGCCAATAACATCAATTCCGTTAATTTTAGTACCAACCTTGGTCTTGGGCTGGATTATAAGTTTACCCCTAAGCTTAAATTTAATGTAGAGCCCGTATTTAAATATCAACTAAACACCTTTTCGAATACATCGGGCAATTTTAACCCGTATTCCTTGGGAGTTTACAGCGGGTTTACTTTAAAATTCTAATCCTAAAGCATGTTGATTAAACCGGCATAGCGCCAACGAAATGTACAGGTCTAACCGGAATTCTGGAGCTCATTCAAAATTACCTCCCTTACGGATTCCCGAAGCATTATCTTGTCTGCTTCTTTGAGGTTACGAGTGGCAAAAAATTTATGGACCCTAACACGTAACCTTCCCGGACCACCACTATAAAAAGTAAAGGAAAACCGTTTTTTGTTGTCATAAAATGTCATGGGCACTACAGGAATGTTATGCGCAATTGCCATTTTAAATGCCCCGTCCTTAAAATCGTCCAAAACAATATCCTCATCGGGCACCCCACCCTCTGGAAAAATACATATACTCAAGCCCTGTTGTAATCTTTTTTGTGCCCTTCTGTATACTGCTGTCCTACTTTTGGCACTCTCCCTATCCACCAAAATACATACCCTTTTATAGAAGAACCCGAATAAGGGAATATTCACCAATTCCTTCTTCCCTATAAAAACAAAAGGATTTTTACTGACCTTTAACATCAACATAATATCCAACATACTCGTGTGATTGGACACCAACATATAACTTTCACCCTTTTTAAGCCTTTCCTCCCATTTAATTACTGGAAAACACCCCATTCCATAAAGAATACAGTTGGCCCAAATATTACGGGCCATCCAAAAGAATTGCGGGTACGTTCTCTCCGAAAGGGTGAAAATCACCAAGAAAGGAAGCATTATTAAAATGGGCAAAACCACTAAAATATAGAACCAAATCCTGTAGAGCGTATGGCCTAATTTTTTAAGGAATGATAGCATGCGGTCAAAAGTAATAATTTTAGTCCTTCTTTAGAATTTCTTTTACCTTTGTCCTTCTTTGAAAATAAAATAATGGCAAGAATCTTAACCGGTATACAAAGTACGGGAACCCCTCATCTAGGGAATATTTTGGGAGCGATCATCCCAGCGATAGAAATGGCGAACAATCCAGCAAACGATTCCTTTCTGTTTATTGCGGATATGCACTCACTGACCCAAATTAAAAATGGTGAGCAATTAAGAAACAATACTTATGCCGTAGCGGCCACCTGGTTGGCATTTGGACTCGACATTAATAAAACAGCCTTTTATCGCCAGAGCGATATCCCACAAACCGCGGAATTGGCATGGTACCTCAGCTGTTTTTTTCCCTACCAAAGATTGACCCTTGCACACTCTTTTAAGGATAAGGCAGACCGACTGGATGATGTAAACGCAGGTTTGTTTTTCTATCCCATGCTGATGGCTGCGGATATACTTCTATACGATGCGCAGATAGTCCCTGTTGGCAAGGATCAAATGCAGCACTTGGAAATGACACGGGACGTGGCCTCAAGGTTTCATGCCCAATTAGGAGAAACATTTGTAATGCCGGAAGGTAAGGTACAGGAAGAGACCATGTATATTCCGGGCACTGATGGCTCCAAAATGAGCAAAAGCAAGGGAAATTTGATAAGCCTTTTCCAAACCGATAAACAATTGCGCAAGCAGATCATGGGCATACAGACGGACAGTACCCCAATGGAAGATCCCAAGGATCCAGATACCGATAATGTTTTTGCCCTGTACAAAATTCTGGCTACGGAAAATCAAGTTGCCGAAATGCGATCCAATTACTTAAACGGCAACTATGGCTACGGTCATGCCAAACAAGCGCTATATGAAGTTATCCTGGAACGCTTTGGCGAGGCTAGGGAAAAGTTCGATTATTACATGAACAATCTAAATGAGCTTGATGAAGCCTTGGCCTTTGGCGCCAAAAAAGCCAAAATAGTGGCCGATGGAGTCCTGGAAAGGGTAAGGGCCAAAGTTGGTTATTGATTTTTGCAAAATATACCCATTGGTCGGTTCGTGCCATTCAGTGATATTTTCCCAAAAAGATAATTGGGCTGAAGGGTAGTTTATGGGAGATGAAATACCCAAAAGTCTTCGCTTTTCTATTATAAAAGCCTTTTTGCAAACCAGTTGGTCGGTAAATTTTAAAGAACATACCCCAATTTAATGTCGAAAATTGGCATTAATACACTGGTGGAATTAAACTAGAAGGATATTGTATCCATTTTTTAGATAGCCTCGAACAATTTACCTGGGAGTGGTCTCACCACTCCCTTCATTTCCATATTCAATAGGGTAGAGGAAACCTTATATATGGGCAATTTACAATCCAATGCAATGTGGTCCAACATTTGTTTGCCCCCCTGTTGTAAATAGTCATAGATTTCCTTCTCCGTATCGTCCAACTCCACAAATAGTTGCTTTTGTATGGTAGCGGGCTCCTTTTCTTCCAATTTCCACCCCAACATATAGATCAAATCGGCGGCCGAAGTAAGCATTTGTGCTTTCTGCTGTTTAATGAGGTTATTGCATCCACTGCTGTACTTATCCTGGGTTCTTCCAGGTACGGCAAAAACATCTCGATTATAACTGTTGGCAATATCTGCGGTAACCAGACTACCTCCCTTTTCAGCGGATTCCACTACAATGGTAGCTTCGCCCATACCCGCAATAATCCGATTTCGCTTTAAAAAATTTTCCCTATCAGGTTGACTAGTACTCCAAAACTCAGTGAAAAAGCCGCCGTTCCTATTTACATCGGGCACATATTTTTCATGCATTTTTGGATAAATCTGATTCAAACCATGGGCCAGGCATCCTATGGTCTGTAACCCATGTTTTACTGCAGCCCTTTGTACACAAATATCCACCCCATAGGCAAACCCACTTACAATAATTGGATCTAAGGGTGCCAATTCCTCAATGAACTGCTCGCAAAATGCAGTGCCATAACTGGTAATATTTCTGGTCCCAACAATACTTATGATCCTCTGGCGGTTCAAATCTATATTCCCTTGGCTGAAAAGTAAAATAGGGCTATCTATACAGTGTTTCAAATAAGCCGGATAGTTGTCCTCCATAAAATAATGAAGGTTTATTTCCCGACTCCTTATAAATTCATATTCCAATTCAGCGGCCTCCAAATGCTCCCTGTCCATAAGTCCTTTCAGGATCCCTGTACCAATGCCATCCAATTTTACCAAACGAGATATTTTTTCATCAAAAATTGCTGATGGACTCCCGCAACTGGATATTAATTTTTTTGCCGTTATGTCACCAATATTCGGTACGTTCTGCAACCGAAGAATAGCAATTATTTCATCTCTAGACATTTATGGAACCCGCTTAGTTGTTCACAAAATACACAAAATATAATGTTAATAAAAAGTTATGTGAAGAGTTTTGAACTTGTGTATTTTTTCTAATCTTTGTCCCTATGGGAACCGAACATTACATAGCGGAGCTGCTTTATAGATACAATTGTGTAATGGTGCCTGAATTCGGCGCTTTTTTGACACAGATGAAATCTGCCGTTATCAATGACGCTACAAATTCATTCTACCCTCCTTCGAAAGTAATATCCTTTAATGAACAACTGACTTCCAATGACGGATTGTTGGTATCCTATATGGCCGATGCCGAAAAAATGTCCTACGAGGACATGCAGAAGCAAATAGCGGCAGTATCGCTAAAGTGGAAGAAACTTCTAAAGGAAGGACACAGATTGAATTTACCCAACATAGGTGAATTGTGGTTGAACAAGGAAGGAAAAACACAGTTTCAGCCTTCTTATCAGGTAAATTACCTTACCTCCTCCTTTGGGTTATCTACATTTGTATCTACCCCGATCTCTAGGGAAGTTTTAAAGGAGGAAGTGGTTGAACTAGAAGAAAAAATTCCATTTATGATAACCCCTGAGGCTAGGAAAGAATCTACCCTTAGGCCTTATTTAAAATATGCAGCGGTAATATTATTGGCCATTGCCACAGGTTTTACCGGCTATCGACTTTATAACGATAAAATATACGACCAGGAATTGGTAAGGCAGGAAGCAAATCAGCAAGTTTCCAAAAATATCCAGGAAGCTACCTTTTTCAATACTGCTCCCTTAGAATTACCTGCCGTATCCTTAAATGTCATCACCAACAAAAAAAGTGGTGTTCACCAAGTTATTGCCGGCGCTTTTAGAATACAAGAGAATGCCGAAAAGAAAGTCCTTCAACTTAAAGAAAAAGGATATGATGCCTCTTATCTAGGTGTTAACCAATATGGATTGCATATGGTAGCCTACGGTAGTTTTGACGATGCCAAGGAAGCATTAAATTATTTAAGGAAAATTAAACAGTCCGAATCGCCCGAAGCTTGGTTGCGATCTGTAAAATAATTACCTCCCCACTTTTTAGCTTAACATTACCAATGTATCTTTGCCCAAAAGAATTTTATGGAGCCAAAGACGCCCAGTGAATCGCGCACCTTAATGACCGATATGGTCCTTCCTAGTGAAACCAACCCTTTGAACAATTTGTTTGGAGGTGAATTGTTGGCCCGTATGGACCGTGCCGCCAGTATAGCCGCCAGGCGACACAGCAGACGAATAACCGTTACTGCGTCCGTAAACCATGTAGCTTTTAACCAAGCTGTTCCTGTAGGAAGTGTTGTTACCGTAGAGGCAGCCGTTTCCAGAGCCTTCAGAACCTCCATGGAAGTATTTATAGATGTATGGATGGAAGACCGCTTTAACGGCGAGAAATCCAAGGTAAACGAGGCTATCTACACTTTTGTGGCCGTAGACGATAGTGGAAAGCCTACTACTGTTCCAGAATTAAGGCCGGAGACCGACTTGGAGACACAGCGATTCGAAGCTGCCCTGCGCAGAAAGCAACTCAGTTTGGTGCTTGCCGGCAAGATGAAACCCAAAGATGCTACGGAGCTTAAGGCTTTGTTCTTGGATTAAAAATCGAAATTATCGGGGTCGGGACCAAATCTTTTTCCGCGGTCCAAATTCTCTAATTTTTTGACATCTTCTGGAGCAAGTTCAAAGTCAAAAATATCCGCATTGGCTCTAATCCGATCCTTTTTGGCCGATTTTGGAATGGTGACCACCCCTTTTTGCAAATCCCAGCGCAATACTATTTGGGCAATGGTCTTATTGTATTTTGCAGCTAGGCCCTTCATAACATCCAATTCAAAGATATGCCCCTGCATCAATGGGGACCAAGCTTCATACTGAATGGTATTTTTGTTGCAAAAATCGATTAAATCCTGTTGTACCAAATAGGGATGAAATTCCATTTGGTTCACCATGGGGACGATTTCTACGGAAGTTAATAGATCTTCCAGATGGTGCTGCATAAAATTACTTACTCCTATGGCCCTCACCCCTTTATGCTTGTACAAATATTCCATTGCGCGCCAAGTTTCCTTATATTTTCCCTTTACTGGCCAATGTACCAAGAACAGATCAAGATAGTCCAAATTCAATCGCTTTAAACTGGACTCGTAGGCCTTAATAGTACTTTCATAGCCTTGATCGCTATTCCACACCTTGCTCACCACAAATATATCCTTACGCTCAACTCCACTTTCCCTGATGCCTACACCTACACCCTCTTCATTCCCGTAGATCGAAGCCGTGTCTATATGTCGATATCCGTCCTGCAAGGCCCATTTTACGGCATTGGTCACTTCCTTTCCATCTTCGGACAAATAGACCCCTAAACCAAAATAGGGCATCTCCACGCCATTATGAAGCCTAAAAGTTCCTTTTAAATCCGTTAAATTTTTCAATTTCAAAATATTTTATAGTTGATAAATCCATTCCTCAGGATTAAGGCGGGTAGTATCCTTGTAAAGATAAAATTTCAATTGGGTGGTGCCGCTGGATTTACTGGTGTAAATATCCCCTAAATCCGACTTGGTGTTTACCTTATCCCCTTTCTTTACGTAAACTCTGGAAAGATTGTAATAGGTACTTATATAGTTTCCATGTTTAATCTGCACTCCCTTATTCCCTCCTGGAACAGAGAGTATGGCAATAACTTCACCTTCAAAGATAGCCCTTGCCTTGGATCCTTCGTCCGTGGCAATAATCACCCCATTACTTTCGTGTTTTATACCTGGATAAACGGCATCATTATAGACCCCAAACCCCTGTCTTTTAATTCCTTTTTCCACAGGCCAGATCAATTTTCCCTTGTTGGCCGAGAAATTATTGGCCACTATAGTCGCTTCGGGAGTTAATACAAACTTACTGCTACTTGTTGCAGTAGTACTGGAAGATTTACTTGCCTCTCTGTTGGAAGCGGCAATAGCGCTACGTATCAATCTTTCTATTTGTTCATCTATCCTCTTGGCCTCCTTCTTTTTATTTTCAATGGCCGCAGCATATTTGCTTTCGTTCTTCCTTATGCTCTTGAGCAATTCCTTTTGGGACTGGATTTCCTTGTACAGCTGATTTTTGATCTGGGTATTTTCCGCCACAAGCTTGTCCTTCTCCTTACGCTGTTCGGAAAGGTCTTTGTTCAATTGGGTTAGCTCTTCCGTTTTGGCCACAATTTGCTCCCCCTGCTCTTTTCTGTATTGGGTATACTGCTTCATATACTGAAACCGCTTAAAAGCCTGTAGGAAATTCTCAGAGGACAAGAGAAACATTAACCTGCTTTGTCTGGATTTATTCTGATAGGACTTTTGGATCATATTCCCGTATTCTTCCTTCAAAAAAGCAAGATCGTTACGCAGTTTTCCAATGTTCCTAACATTGGTATTTATCTGCCTATTAAGTAAATTGGACTGTTGATTGGTAACCCTGATCAACTGTTGGCGAACATTGATTTTTTGATCCATGGCCTCCATCTGTTCCAAGACATTTCCCTTTTCCTTTTTTTCTGCGAACAATAACCGGTTAATTTCCGATATTTCCTTTTGGAGTTGCTCCCGCTTGGATTCCAATGCCTTCTGTTCATTGGTTTGGGCCATGGTAAAATAGCCCCAATGAAAGAACATAACAAAAAGAAAATAAACTATATACGAGTGATTACTTCTCATATTAATTTAAAACTATTTCTTTGAAACCATTTGGTATATTATATGGAAAGTTTAACGCCCTATTAAACTCCATATTCCTAAACTCTACCGTAATATTATTGGTATTGTCCCCATCTACCGCCAAAATATCTATCTCTCCGGGCAAAATCCATTTATTGACTTTTTGATAGTTTTTATAGTTGATTTCCAGCAATCGTTTCTCCCAAGGTTGCGACAATTGTTGGGCAGCCATTTTATAATTCAAGGGCTCGATTTGAAACAATATTTTAAATAGCTCTCCGGCCTTTTTTGGTTTCAATTGATAGTTGTCGTTGGCGATTTCCACCATATACTTTTCATCCCGTAAATCGAAAAGGGGCTCTCCCAAAAGAAGGTTTTGTACTTTTTCAAAATTAAGGTCGGTTCCCAAAAGTTGACTCAAATAGGAGAAGTTACCGTCAAAATATTCATTATCCAACTTGTTATAAAACGATACCCTGTCTGGAGTAATGTAGGCTTTTACGATTCCTAAGGGCGCACTTAGCCAAATGGCCTTGTCTTTTTCCATCCTAAAACTAACACTTACGCTTTGTGTGCTCTCCCCGTCTGAATAATCTATCCTCATTTTTCCACTTAGGGTTTTAAAATTAAAATGGGAGTAATAGTGGTTTCTTATGACCGCCTTTGCGGTCATATTTTCATCCACAGTACCGCTTTTAATTACGCTTGTAGACTTACATGAAAACACCAATACCACAAAAATGCCAAGTAGAGACCATTTTTGAAGTCTTTTAAAACTGTATACCATAGATTTACGACCCGGATTTTAATTTACTAAGATACATATTTGCTTTGGAAGAATTTCCTAAAGCATTGTTAGCATCCACTAATTCTTTGTATATCTTATTGGCAAGATCCATATCGTCCAATAAATAATCCAATCCCGACTCCAAGGCCATAATGGCTTCTTTATGTTTCTTCACCTTATTTAAACTAAGTCCGTATGCGTAATAAAAATAGGGTTGTGCCGGGAAATTCTCTAAGGCCTCCTCACTAACGGAAGCTGCATTTTTAAAGTCGCTCTTTGCCAAATAATCAGAAATCTTGGACATAAAATTATCCATAGGGCTTTGCTTTTTCACCTCTACTATTATTGTATCCTCTTTAATTTCAGTGTTTTCCCTTGTCTTAATGGAGTTATTGATTCTTGAGCTTAGCTCCTTGGAAAAAGTTGAAATTTTCATACCATTCAGTATTTTTAAGGCGCTATCATAATTTTCCTGACTGAAATAAATCAAAGCCAAATTTTCTTGGAGTTGTACGTTATTGTAAGGTATCTTATCCCTCACTACGTCCAGTCCCAAGCCTTGCCGTTGCGTTATATCCACCAAAGTATTCAACACCCAATAATTAGCCGGTCTGGCATTCAAGGCCGAAATACCATATTGCTGTGCCAAAACTATTTGTTTGGAAGCCAAATAGGCCTTGGCCAGTTCATGGTCCAATGTAGTATTGTTAGGGTCCAGTCGTTTGCATTCCAAGAAAAGGTTTATAGCCCTATCGTAGTTTTCAATCCCCTTTTGCTTTAAGGCTTCAAAGAATTTTTCCTGAAACTCATCGGTATATTCCTCTAAAAAAACCTCGGCACTCTCTTCTTCTTTAATTTCATTTTCTTGGGCACAACCAAGCCTAGGGATCAAAACCAGCCCCAATGCCAAAATAAACATGTATCCCTTCCTTCTCATATCAAAAATCTCCCTTAAGGAAAACAGACTAAAACCAACATTGAATCGCACCAAAATTACTTTTATTCCAACAGTTTCCTTTCCCAAAATATATTGACAAGCAAAAAACCATCGTAAAATTAGTGATAATGCCAGAGCCCACCCGGTTTGTACCTAGGTTTTATTTTAGCCCTGTACTGCCAAAACCTCCCTCGCCCCTTGAGGTTTCTGAAAGCTGCTCTACCAAGTCCCACTCCGCCCTTTCATGTTTGGCAATGACCAATTGGGCTATGCGCTCCCCATTTTCTATGGTGAAAGCCTCTGTGGAAAGATTTATCAATATAACCCCTACTTCCCCCCTGTAATCAGCATCAACCGTGCCAGGAGCATTTAGAACAGTAATTCCCTTTTTCGCCGCCAGCCCGCTACGAGGCCTAACCTGTGCCTCATAACCTATTGGAAGCTCCAAGAATAGACCAGTCTTTACAATAGTTCTTTCCATGGGTTGCAATACAACCGATTCTATAAGATTGGCCCTAAGATCCATCCCGGCAGAAGCCAAGGTCTCGTAGTTAGGTAAGGGATGGACCGATTTATTGATGATTTTTATAGTCATTTTCTTAGAAATATTTGTTTTAATTTATCACTTTCAAGCCTATATACCATGCCCAAAAATATAATGAATAATATACTGCCAATAATCAAATTACGATTGAAAGCATAAAAAGATAGCATGGAAAATGAGATGGAAACCACTAGGTAAAAAACTATCTTTCTGTGGTTGTATGGTATTGGGTAATACATTCTGCCAAAAAAGAAAGAAAGTATTACCATAGAGGCATAAGCTACCAAGGTAGCCACGGCGGAGGCTACATACCCAAAATAGGGGATAAAGGCAAAATTGATAATTATGGTCAGCACAGCACCGATAAGGGAGATATAAGCCCCAAATTTTGTGCGGTCCGTTACCTTATACCATACCGAAAGATTGTGATAGATTCCCAAACAAAAGCTGGCCAAAATAATAATGGGTACTACAGACATGGCCTCCCAATAATCCGAATTGGGAACAATAAATAGTTTAAGGACATCTGCATAGACCACAACCGAAAGTAAAATAACGCTTCCTAGGATTACAAAATAATTTGTAATTTGTGCATATGCCCTTTGTGGGTTATCACTTTTGGAGTGACTAAAGAAGAAGGGTTCTATGCCCATCCTAAATGCCGTTGCAAATAGGGTCATGAATAAGGTAAGCTTGTAGCAGGCAGAATATTTACCAATCTCACTCTCGGCAATATCATCTGGTAAGAGCCAATCCAACATAATCCGATCAAACACTTCATTGATGGTAAATGCAATACCAGCCACTAGAACAGGAGCAGCGTATTTCATCATGTTGGTCCATATAAATCTATCGAATACGTAAGGCCTTCTTAAATAGAGTCGCAACATCAAAAGGAGGGTTATGCCACTCGCAATCAACATTGAGATGAATATGTAGGAGATTTCAAAGTTAGGCTTGTATAGGCCGCTTAAAAACGCATTTGGATTGCTTTCCGCCAGAATTGGAAGAATCAATAAGAAAAAACAATTCAAGCCTAGGTTGATTACCACATTGGCAATCTTGACCAGTGCATAGCGCATCGGCTTTTCGTTGGCCCTAAGCCAGGAAAATGGAATGATAACCAAAGCATCCAAAACGAGAATCAATATGGCATAAGTGATAAACTGCGGATCTATATCACTTATTGATGAAATAGCCCCTTTAAATATAAAAGCTAGGAGCATAAAAATAAAGGAAGAAACCCCAATGGAAATCAAGGAAGTGGTAACAACTGTTTTCTTATTAAGGGATGTATCGTTGTAAAAACGAAAAAATGCCGTTTCCATACCATATGCCAGTAACACATTAAAAATAGCAAACCAGGCAAAAATAATGGAAACCTCCCCATATCCATCGGTGGGCAGGACAGTGACATATAAAGGCGTTAAAAGAAACGATAGCATCCGGGGCAAGACCGTAGCTAAGCCATAGATAAACGTCTGTTTAAATAGTTTTTTAAGTGGATTCAAAGAAATCTATGAATTAGCTTTAAAATTAGGCATTTAATCGATGCGGGCAAAGTTAGTAAATTAGCTTATGCGACAAATAACTCCATAAATATAAAAACCCCACCATAATGTGGGGTTATATATTTTGAAACCTATCAATATTGACAGGACTATTATTTGAAATTTGGCTTCGCCTAATTGTTCAACGCTTATGCTTAGTTGAAATTTGGCTCCGCTATCGCTACGCCTAATTATTCAGAGCCTCCGCTCCACCAACAATTTCTAAAATTTCGCCGGTGATTGCAGCTTGTCTTGCTTTGTTATATGTAAGTTTCAACTGATTTCTCAAGTCAGTTGCATTGTCCGTTGCCTTGTGCATAGCGGTCATACGAGCACCATGTTCACTTGCAAAGGAATCGCGCACCCCTTTATATAGTTGCGTTTTTAAGGATTTTGGAATCAATTGCTCCACAATCTCGGCCTTGGAAGGCTCAAAAATATAATCAGCCGCCGAATTGGCTTCCCCCTCTACGGGAACAATTGGTAAAAACTGTTCTGTCATCACTATTTGGGTAGCGGCATTCTTGAATTTGTTATATACGATCTCAATCTTGTCGTATGCCCCTGTGGTAAAGAGATCCATCAATTCCTCTGCAATTGCTGCTACATTATCAAAAGTTAAATCATCATAAACCGCACTATGGTTTGCAATAACCTTGTTCTTTTTCTTTAAAATATCATTGGCTTTTTTACCAATAGCAACAAAATCTACCTGTTTGCCAGCATAGGTTTCCTTTGCCAACAGTGCACTTTGCTTTATGATGTTCGTGTTAAAGGCACCACATAAGCCCCGGTTCGAGGTTATGGCAACGATCAAAACCTTTTTTACATCACGATTATCGGCAAACTTGCTTCCGGAATCCGCATCCAAACTAGCACTAAGGCTCTGCAAAAGCTCCGACAATTTATCGGAATATGGGCGCATTGCGGTAATGGCATCCTGAGCCTTCTTCAACTTAGCGGCAGATACCATTTTCATGGCACTGGTAATCTGCATCGTTGAAGATACCGAAGCAATTCTATTACGTATTTCTTTTAAATTGGCCATAGGCTCCACTTAAGCTCCCCTAGGAGAGGAATACTGTGTTAGACATTTATTTATTCAATTTCTTCTGTCATATTCCTGGGCCAGGAATATGACAGAAAAACAACTGTATTAGTATTTAGCGGATAGATCTTTGGCTACTGAGCTCAAAACATCTA
Source organism: Arenibacter palladensis (assembly GCF_900129275.1). Taxonomy (GTDB): domain Bacteria; phylum Bacteroidota; class Bacteroidia; order Flavobacteriales; family Flavobacteriaceae; genus Arenibacter; species Arenibacter palladensis. The sequence goes on from NZ_FQUX01000001.1 coordinate 521,036, forward strand.
TTACTTCATCTGTTAACTTTCCTGCCTTAAGCTGATCCAAAACGTCTCTGTGCTTGGCATTCAAGAACTCAATATAGTCCCTTTCAAACTCCTTTACTTTCTCTACAGGAACCTTGCTCAACAAGTTCTTGGAACCTGCGTAAATAATAGCTACCTGATCTTCTACTGTAAATGGATCGTTCTGTGCCTGTTTAAGAATTTCAACGTTTCTACGTCCTTTCTCAATAACATTCAAGGTAGCTGCATCCAAATCAGAACCGAACTTTGCAAAAGCTTCCAATTCACGGAATTGTGCCTGGTCCAATTTTAAGGTACCTGCTACTTTTTTCATTGATTTTATCTGGGCATTACCCCCAACACGCGATACTGAAATACCTACGTTGATCGCTGGACGAACCCCTTGGTTGAAAAGATCCTGGGTTAAGAAGATCTGTCCATCAGTAATAGAGATTACGTTGGTAGGAATATATGCAGATACGTCACCCGCCTGGGTCTCAATAATTGGCAAGGCAGTTAAGGATCCTCCTCCTTTTACCATTGGCTTTAAAACCTCTGGCAAATCGTTCATATTCTTTGCAATAGTATCATCTGCAATTACTTTTGCAGCACGCTCCAATAATCTGGAGTGAAGGTAAAATACATCCCCAGGATACGCCTCACGTCCCGGTGGGCGTCTTAACAATAAAGATATCTCACGATAAGCCACTGCTTGTTTTGACAAATCATCATAGATGATCAAAGCTGGTCTACCAGTATCCCTAAAATATTCACCGATCGCAGCTCCTGCAAAGGGAGCATATACCTGCATGGAAGCAGGGTCGGAAGCATTTGCAGCTACAATGGTAGTATAGGCCAAAGCCCCTGCATCTTCCAAAGTTTTTGCAATGTTTGCTACCGTAGAGGCCTTTTGGCCAATAGCAACATATATACAATATACAGGCTCACCCGCATCATAGAATTCCTTTTGATTCAAAATGGTATCCACACAAACGGTAGTCTTACCTGTCTGACGGTCACCAATAACCAACTCACGCTGACCCCTACCAACAGGAATCATGGCATCGATAGCCTTTATTCCCGTTTGCAATGGCTCTGTCACCGGCTGACGGAAAATAACCCCAGGAGCCTTACGCTCCAATGGCAATTCATATAATTCACCTGTTATGGGTCCCTTACCATCTATTGGCGCTCCCAATGTATCCACAACACGACCTATAATTCCTTCACCAACTTTAATGGAGGCAATGGTCTGGGTACGTTTTACAACAGAACCTTCCTTAATATTTCTGGATGGGCTCAACAATACCACACCAACGTTATCCTCTTCCAAGTTTAGAACGATCCCCTGAAGTCCACCTTCAAATTCCACCAATTCTCCGTATTGGACATTAGACAATCCATAAACCCTAGCGATACCATCACCTACTTGTAGAACGGTACCTACCTCGTTTAATGAAGCTGATGCTTCAAACCCCGATAACTGCTTCTTTAATATTGCTGATACTTCAGCGGCTTTTACTCCTGCCATTTGTTATAGATATAAGATTAGGACCACATTGAAACCCAACGTCGTCCAAAAAAATTATTTATAGACTATTTGTAAACTCTCTTTTCAAATTACTTAATTTGTTGGCTATGCTTGCATCATACTGCAAATCCCCAACACGCAAAATAAACCCTCCGATAATGCTGTCATCCACTTTGTTCTCAATAGTAGATTCATTTCCGGTAAGTTCAACAACTTTGCCCAATATCTTTTTCTCGAGATCGGCGCTTAAAGGAACCGCAGTAGTCACCATAGCCACACCTTGACCCTTACGAGCTTCATTCAAAATGATGAACTTCTCAGCAACATCGTTCAGAATTGAAATTCTCTTGTTATCCACCAAGGTGGAAATAAGTCCCTCAGTAACGCTATTGCTTCCACTGAAGATTTCGGATAAGGCCTTCTTTTTAAGTTCGCCTTTTATAACAGGGCTCCCCAACATTTCCTGTAGTTCATTGCTATCAGCAATAGTAGATAGTATACTTCGGAAATCCTTCTCCACCTGTTCGGTAGCTTTATTATCTACCGCCAGATCCAATATTGCCTTTGCGTAACGTACGGCTGCTCTAGCTTCGTTCATATCCCTATTCCTAATTTAGCTTAATGTCCCCGATCATTTCTTCGACCAACTTCATTTGTTTGGCCTTATCGGAAAACTGTCCTTTAATGACTTTTTCCGCAATCTCCAAGGATAGGGTAGCCACTTCGTTCTTTATATCGGCTACGGCTGCTTTCTTTTCACTTTCAATGGCAAGTTGTGCCTGCTTGATCATTTTATCGGCCTCTGCCTGTGCCAAATCCTTAGCATCTGCAACTATTTTCTCTTTCATCTCACGGGCCTCTTTGATCATAGCCTCACGCTCTACCCTTGCCTCTTGCAAAAGTCTTTCGCTATCGGCAGTAGCATTCTGCATTTCTTTTTTGGCGTTCTCCGCTGCAGCCAAGGCGTCCTTAATACCCGATTCACGATCCTCAACGGCATCAAGAATTGGTTTCCACGCAAATTTACGCAACAAGAGAAGCACTGCTATAAACAATAACAATTGCCAAAAAAACAATCCAAATGAAAACTGCTCTATTAATTTTTCCATGTCCTAATATATGAAATGTAAACGTTTAATTTTTAATTGTAAAAGAACAGCTATAACCAACCGTTATAGCTGTTGCTTTGTTGTGTTTGATTAAGATGCGAAAAGCGCAGCAAAACCAATACCTTCAATAAGAGCCGCAGCAATCAACATTGCTGTTTGAATCTTACCTGAAGCCTCTGGCTGACGAGCGATGGCATCCATAGCAGATCCACCAATTTTACCAATACCTAAACCAGCACCGATAACGATCAAACCAGCTCCTACAATAGTTGGGATTTCCATAATATATATAATTAATTATTAAACATTCTATTTTAGTGATCGTGATGCTCCTCAACGGCCGAACCGAAATATAGCGCGGACAACATCGTAAAAATATAAGCCTGTAAGGCCGCTACCAACAACTCCAGCAATGAAAGTGCAAATGCCAAACCAAATGACAATGGACTTCCTATCCAGTTTTTGAAGATAAACATCATTCCCAAAATACTCATCAATACCACGTGACCAGCCGTAATGTTGGCGTACAAACGAATCATTAAGGAAAAAGGCTTAATAAAGGTTCCCAAAAGCTCTATCGGTGCCAAAACAATCTTCATAAATACAGGTACATCCGGCATCCAAAAAATGTGCTTCCAGTAATTCTTATTGGCTGTAAACGTAGTGATCAAATAAGTAAGGATGGCCAAAGCAAAGGTTACCGCTATATTGTTGGTAACATTCACCCCTAACGGAGTAAGCCCCAAAAGGTTAATGATCCAAATAAAGAAAAACACCGTTAACAAATAACTCATGTATTTCTTGTAATGCTTCTTGCCTATGTTTGGAATAGCTATATCATCACGAATATAAAGTACAATAGGCTCCAACAAACGTCCTATACCCTTGGGCAAAGCACTTGTTTTGTAGGATTTGGCCATTCTGCCAAACAAAAACAACATTAGGGCAGACACCAAAAATATAAAAACAACATTTTTTGTAATGGAGAAATCCAGAGGTTTTACATTGGTTGCATGATGATCTTCATCGTAATTGATGGTTCCTTCCGCATCCGTTTTTACTATTTTGCCATGGTAGAGGGCATAATAGTTCCCATCCACTTCTGCCACGGATTCCCCATGGTGAAATTTTGAGGAAGAGAACACCTTTAGACCGTCATCCCAAATTATAACCGGCAATGGAAAACCTACGTGTTCATTTTTTTCTTCATCTATGGTAAAAAGGGTGAAATCATGGGAATCCAACAAGTGATGTCCAATAAATTCCTTGATTTCGGTTTTTAGGCTTCCTTTTTCCTCACTGGACGAATGGTCCTTTTCTTGTGCGAAAGCATTGATACCCAGAAGAAGTGTAACAACTAAAAGAACTTTGACGTAAAATGGTTTTTGCATATCGCTTAAAATATCGGTCTCAAAAAATCCGTGCAAATGTACGCTTTTATCTCAAAAAGAAAAAAGCATTAATCGGTTTATTTTGGACCATAACTTAAAAGTAATATGGAAAACAAAATTGAAGCTAACTATTTAGCATTCTGGCAGTAAAGAATGTCTCCAAAAGAAGGCATACCAAATAGGGAACAAAAAAAGTGGTAAACTCCAAGGATTCCATGTTCCCATCAGCGTTATAGAAGGGATAAAAAACGAGAAAGAAAAATAAAAACTTGAGCATACTTCCCCCTAAAAAAAGAAATCCTATCTGATCCCTCCATTTCTCCCGGAACCAATAAAGCACTGAAAATATGATCAAAGCCAGTACCACATTGAGCAAATAGGCCAAAACGATCATATGGTCCAATAAAGGAAATCCGAAAAAATAAAGTATGAGAAGGTGAAGGCAAAAAACCAAAAGGCTCAACAGTATTAAGGAAAGGTAAAAAGTAAAAAGAAATTTATTCTTGGACATTAATACTTTATGCGTTTCAATTGCTGTAAAACCAAATAAATAGCAACGGCTACTCCCAGAAGAGTTAGCACGATAACAAAGGTTTTGGATTCCATTTCAAAATATTCATCCAACCATTTTCCGCCCTGTGCAGCCAAAAAAATTATTCCGCCCATTTCAATGGCAACACCGGTAAGGATTGCCGCATTTTTTAATCCATTATTATTTTTAGGAGGCTTTTGCTGGCTCATTGGTGGTTGCTGAGTGTTTTGTTGTGCTATGGACAGCACCTTTCCCTTCCTTGCCCTTCATGGTGCAGGATGCATTGAAGGTGGCACCGGGCTCAACCGCCAATTTAGAAACTATAACTGTTCCCTCAATTACAGCGGAAGACTTTAAGGATAAGAGATCGGCCACGATCAACTCTCCATTAAAATTACCTTCAATATCGGCATTGACACACTCCACTTTGCCATGAATATAACCATCGATACCAATCACCACTTTTCCAGAAGTTTTTACGTTACCGTCCAATTTTCCATCAATACGAAAATCGGCTTCGGAAACTATGTCGCCTTTTATTTTGGTGTTTTTTTCAATTCTGTTGGGTTGTCCGCCTAATTCTGTCATAACACGAGGTTTTTTGTTGTCTGAAAACATTTTGCTAAGGTTTTGGGGTTTATTGCTGAGCTTTATAATCTGCTATATTCTTATGTACTTGTATTATTTTATAGTTGTTGGATAAAATTACGAAATTCTCATCATCGATCCGGTAATCCTTGTTGTTTTTTATCAATTCGGCATAGCCCAGAGCGAAGTCCTTGGATTTAAATCCATGAACCACTACAAATTGATCTTCCAGATTATAGATGTCCTTGGATACCACATTCTTATACTTAAGCTCCACTATGGATTTTTCCAACAGTTCCTTGAGTCTAAGCGCCTTTTTATCGTCCTTAATTTTAAGCGGAAATACTACCTTCCAGTTTCCTGTACCCGTAGATTCGGTTTCGGTGGAAAACACCTTTGGTTCCAATTTTGGCAATTGCTCCGCAACCATGGTCTGTGCCTTTTTGCCTTCGGGACTATTGGGGTAGTTTAGGGCCACATAATTCAGTGCCTCCTTAAAATCCTCGAACCCCTGTAACCTACCAATGGCATTGGCCTTTAGCATTTCAAATTTTGGAACAATAGGGTCCCCGGTGTATTTGCTGATATTTTCTTCGGCCCCTGTAATTACTTGTAAAAACTCCTGATTTTGAAACATCTTGTACAGGCGTTGGTACTTGGCATCCGGACTATCGGCACTTCCCGTTAATATGGCCTGTGGGTTTAAAAGGATTTCAGCATATCTGGATTCGGGATGGTTTTTAATGATATCATATTTCATATCCGTTGCCAACGAACTCCCAGACTCCTCATAGATCTTGTACAGGTTGTATTTTGATGGGATTATTAGTCTTTCCTCCGGATTGGATTTTAACACGCTCTCCAATTTACCGGCCGCCAAAAGGTTTTCCTTGAATTTTTCCTTATAGATCAGGCCTAATTGATAATTGGCAAAGTTACGCTCGGTCCTTAAACTATCTATTAACATAGGATCCGTAGGTATTTGACTAAGATAGTACTCAACGCTATACTTTTCCTCTTCCCCTACTGCTGCAATATTATTCCCTGCTGCGTTTGAAGGGTTTTCACCATTTACCTCCAGATTTTGCGCCTTGGATTTGTTGGACCAGCGCCAATCGTCTTCCAAGGCCCTCTTCCCCCATCTCGCCTTAAAATCGTTCTTGCCGTAACCCAATGTGGTTATGTTATAAAAATAGAACTTGCCTTTGTTTTCCTTTCCTCCCTTTGTTTTACTAAAGGCCGCAAACCCGGCATTGGCCATATTCTCCTCTTTCTTTCTCTCTTTTTCGGCAACTGACTTTAATTGGGCAATATGATCCTCGAAATAGGTTATCCTATCATCAATTGAATACTCATACAAGGTGATTACACTATCTGTGTACTGTACCACCTCCTCATATTTAATAACATCTTCCAGGTTATCAAGTTTCTTTTTAACCTCCCTATACTTCTTGGTGTTTTCATTCAAATTTTGCAATACACTATCATAATAAGCCCCGGAAGGTTTATACTGGTTTTGGTCAAAATTATAAATAGCCAAATTTTCATAGTTCAGGGCGTTCAATTGGGGCATATTCTGAGTGGCCCTCAAAGATTTGTTATAATACACCAATGCCAAGCTATCGGATTTATTTGCTAAATGGAATTCTGCTACCTGACGGTATATTTTATTCAGGAAGGGCCTATTTTCCCTGTCCTCTTCCAGTTCCGTAAGATACTCGTACATTTCTTCCCTGTTGTCATCGGTAAGTTCTGTATTCTGAATTTTTTGTAGATGGGCGTTGATCATATATACCCTGGGCGATCTCCTATTTAGATCGATGACCTTATCGAAGGCATAATTGGCACTGTCCTTATATCCCAATTGATTGTACAATTGGCCAATTATGTATAAGTAGCGGCCTTTTTCTGGATTCTTTTTAGTATAAACCGATGCAATCTTTAACTGCTGAATGGCCGTATCCGGAATCTTAAGATTGATGTACGCCTGACCCATCATGGAACGGGCGTCGGCATATTCTTGGTCGCTTAAATACTCCTGTTTTATTAAACGCTTTAAATTCTTCAGGGCAAGCTCTTCATTTTCGAGACGAATATTTACCTTTTCCCTCCAAATGGTTGCCTCGTTAAGCTTATCGCTCTGAGTATATTTATTTAGAATATAATTGAAGGATTCCAAGGCGGGCATATAACGCTGGTCAAAATACCTGGCCTTGCCCAAAAGCAAAAAGGCCTCATCGGTCTGCGGATTGCGCTCTTCGTCCTTTATATCCATACTATGTTTTTGTATGGCTTTGGTAGCTTTTTCCTCGGCAATTAGAAAATTGGGATTGTTGTCCTCGGAGTCCAACTTTATATCTTCGGTGACCTCCAATCTTTCCACGGGCAATATTTCCCAATAGTTATCCTGATAAACAGCATTGAGACCTTCGCGCCCTTCTTCGAAAGCAATGTTCCCATTATACAAGGTGTTGTATTTGGTATTTAACGCGTGCCAGTTACGGTTTAAAAGAGCGTCCTTTTTGGTGGAACAGGCATTAAACGCCAATCCTCCAAAAACAACCGAAAATATAAGTTTATTGCGAAGCTTCAAAATTCTATGTATTCGTACGTATCCTTAACTTAAAAACGGCCGGATTATTATGTAGTTGGTCGACAAAAACGGTAATATTTTAAGTTATTGGACATTTCCGACCATGGCCAAAGAAATCATAAGGGAAAATATTCTGGTAAAAAATGCTCCTTGCACTTGCCGTACTTAAAACGGACAGTAACCATATTGAAAGGTGAAAGCGAAAATTGGGAAGATTGGTAATACCGTCATGGAAGACAAGACATATTATCCTCCAAAAAAAACCTCCAACTCTTTAAGGGTTTCCTTAGAAGTCTGTATATCCCTTACTAGTTCTCCCTTATTAAGAACAACAATCCGCTCGCAAACCTCAGTAACATGGATAAGGTCATGACTGGAAACCAAAACGGTAACTTCTTTACTGGCCGCCAAGTCCTTGATAATGCCTTTTAGCTTAATCTGGGTAGTTGGATCCAAGTTGGCAAAAGGTTCGTCCAATATAATTACTTCGGGATCACCAATTAAGGAAGCAACAATACCTACCTTCTTCTGATTTCCTTTGGACAAGTCCCTCAAATATTTTTTCTGACCCAAAATTTCATCGTGAAAAAAATCCTTGAACCCCTCCAATAGATGGTCTACATCGGCCTTCTTCCGTCCCCTTATTTCCCCGATAAAATAAAAATACTCCTCCGGGGTCAAATACCCTATCAAAAATGTTTCATCAATAAATGCTGATGTAAAAGGCTTCCATGCCTCACTGGAATCTATCTGCACCCCATTATTAACGATATGTCCCGTGGTCGGCTGAATTAAATCGAGCATCAAACTAAAGAAAGTAGTTTTACCAGCACCATTATTGCCCACCAAACCAAAACTCTGACCTTTTGGGATTTCCAAATTTTCAATATTCAGAACAATGGCATCCCCGTACTTTTTAGTTAAATTTTGGACTGTGATCATGGTTATTTTCTTTTATGCTTTTTGTTTGTAGGCTGCAAGTGTCTTATACTTTTCCTTCTTGTAGATGGACTCAATCATGGCAAACACCTTATTCCTAAATCCAAATCCTATTATGCCTGCCATAGCCACAAAAATATAGCCTGCGGTTGGACTAATTAAATAATGTCCTAGAGCATATACCCCCAAGGGTAGAATTAATTTGGGCATGGTCAACAGCAAGGTTTTTGAATTAAACGCCTGCTTGTCCCCAAACGCTTTTTTATTGGATGTAAGATCTATGGGTGTTTTAATATAGGCGCCACCCCACAGCACCAAATAGGAATTAACGCCAATATTATAAATAGCCCCTACAATGACGGCCAAATAGGCATCCCAGCCAAAGTATATATAGAAGGAAGCTAGAATAGTACTTGCCGCGGTAGCTATAATTATCAAATACCATTTTGAAGTTAAATACTCCCTATAACTAATATTCTGACTCATCATTAGGGGATAATAAGCGCTGTCCCAACTGGGAACAAACTGACCGAAACTAAACAAGAACCCCCCTGAAATAAAAATCCCGGCAAATATCTTCCATACCGGTCCGTCATAGGCTTCTATACCCCCCGTAAAGAAGAGCAAACCATAGAAAATGAAGAAAAAACTCATGATTACGGAGGTTTTGGACCGCTTGTTCCTTCTTATCAATTTTATATCGTTCTTTAAAAACGTACCCAAATTCCCAAAACGGTTCAGCCAGGCATAGTCCTCTGTTTTGGCTAAAGATTTCTTTCCGGCCAGTCCGGCATCCAGATACATATGCCTTTTAAAATAGGTAAAAGCGGAAGTTGCCAGTGCTATTAGCAAACCCCATGTAAAAAGGGCTATCCAAGGTTGCGCATAAAGCGCATCAAAAAATGGCGAGGTGTAGGTTGTTATATTGAACAATCCATAGTACTGACAAATTCCAAGAATCGAAAATAGGCCTAACAACAAATAAAAAACATTGTCCTTGTTATTGACCAGTACGTTTATGAAATTATTGCAGAAAAAGAGCGCCATGATTCCCAAATGCCAACCAATGACACCTAAGGGCGAGTAACCCTCAACCAATAGTATTATAGAAAAGGGCACAAAGAAAAAAGCATGTGACCAATTAAAAAATGAAACTACCGTTTTCCCCAAGGAATACCCCACTATCTTACTTTTGTTAATAGGAAGATAGAGTAAAGGCTTAATATTGGTAATCGGCATTTTCTGAAGCATGTACCGGATATATAGATCTCCCACCAAATAATAAATCAGGAACCCATTAACTACCAAAAGGGGGTCTCCCCAACCTTGCTTTTCAATAATATAAAAAGCCCCTATTCCAAGACCCAGGAATACGACCATAAAATAAAGTGCCCCAAAAACCATAAAAATCTTTATGGCAAGATTGGCTTTAAAAGAGGCGGATCTAAAAAAGGATTTCCATTCAAGCGTAAGAAAGTGCTTTAGCATGCTTTGGGATAGTTAAACCTGACAGATTAGTGCCCAATTTAGGGTATTTGTTACAAACAGCCCTTATTTTTTTAATTTCCCGTTTTAAATCCTCCCTGCTTTGCTTAATTTTGCACCAAAGATTTAATATGGCCCACTTTCATTCGCTTACCGTTCAAAAAATTAAACCGCTTACCCCAAACTCAGTTGCAATAACTTTTGCCATTCCTAAAGAACTGATCCAGACCTTTGCCTTTACCGCAGGTCAGTACATCACCATTAAAAAGGAAATAAAGGGCAAGGAATTGAGAAGGGCCTATTCTATCAGCTCCTCTCCAAAATGTGAGGGCATTACGATTGGCGTAAAGAAAGTGGATAAGGGGGGATTTTCAGATTTTGCACACAACAAACTTAAGGTAGGGGATGTATTGGAGGTAATGCCTCCGGAAGGCCGATTTATTTTTAAACCCTCTCCTAATCCAAAGAACATAGTGGCCTTTGCTGCTGGTAGCGGTATTACTCCAATTATGAGTATTGCCAAAACCGTCTTGGAATCCAATTCCAAGAATAATTTTGTGTTGGTATATGGGAATAAATCCTATAAGGAAACCATGTTCTATACAGATTTGGTAAAGCTTCAGCTGGAATATACCAATAGGTTTCATATCTATTTTATTTTGAGTCAAACCCAAGAGGATGAAACCATTTTTGGACGTATAGAAGCCTCCACGGTGAATTACGTGCTCAAAAACAAGCATAAAAATCTAGAGTTTAACGATTACTATCTCTGTGGACCGGAAGCAATGATACAGTTGGTGACCGAAAATTTAAAGGAAAAGGGCATCTCTGAAGATAAGATTCATTTTGAATTGTTTACCTCCACAGAGATCAAGGACGAACTCCCGGAAAAACCGGAAGGAAAGACCCAACTCAAGGTCATTGTAGATGATGAGGAATTTTCCCTATCCATGGACAAAAATACTTTGGTACTGGATGCCGTATTAAAGGAGAATATAGACGCACCCTATTCCTGTCAAGGTGGTGTGTGCAGTAGTTGCATTGCCCGTATTAAGGAAGGAAAGGCCGACATGGTAAAAAATCAAATTCTAACGGATAGTGAAATAGCGGAAGGATTGATCCTTACATGTCAGGCGCATCCCACAACCCCTACTTTAACAGTGGATTACGACGATGTCTAAACATTTAGGGATGATTGCCTATTTCCAATGCCTCGCTATATGGACAACTAAGACTGCTTAAACAACTGTTCCATAACCCTTACGGCATGTTCGTAACCAATGGTATAGGCTTTTTCAATTCCCTTTTTGTCCAATATACCAATAAGTTCCAGGGCTTTTGGCTCAAATAATAGGTCACATTTATTGACCTTGTTCCTGTTAATGGCATAAATCATTAAAGAGGTGGTCCTATTGGCCAACTGCAAGGATGACTTTATACCTTCTTTAGGAATCTCCTTGATCCCGGAAACATTACTACCAATGACAAAATCTGATGAAACTGCAACTTCATCATAGGGGAAATTGTTCATAATACCTCCATCGGCATATAAGCGCCCATTGATAGCTACCGGACTAAAGACGGGCGGCAGTGCCGCAGAAGCCAACAATGGTTTGATTAATTCCCCTTCAGAAAAAATTTTTTCATCCCCTTTTTGCAAATCGGTGGCCACTACAAAAAGTTTGCGCTCCAAAGACTCAAAGGTGTTTCCGGGAAGGTATCGAGCCAAAAGATCAAAGTATCTTTCAGTATCCAAAAGACCAGGCTTTAAAATCGTCATAAAATGATAACGGAACAAGGGTGTTTCCTTAAAGAACTGTAGCATTTCTTCAACAGAGTTACCATTGGCGTACAATGCCCCGACCAAGGCACCAACACTGGTCCCCGAAACGGAATGGGTACTAATTCCAAATTCGTTAAGGGCTTGGATCATCCCTATATGTGCCATCCCCTTTACACCCCCACCGGACAATACCAGTCCGACCGATTTTGATTTAATTTGCGATAAATCCATTTCAGTCCTAGTTTATTATAGCTGTTTTAAAACAAGAATATCCCTGCCGAACATAAGCTCAAAATTACCTATAACAACCCTAACTTTAAAAATTTCAATTAGAAATAAATACTGTTCCACAAACTAGACAGTTGGTAAACTGGCTCTGGCCAAACCGATTTTGACAAATTTCCACTTTTAATCGACCCATTAGGTCCTTAAATCGGATTTTTATGGTGATCACCTCATGGTTTAAGTGTATAAAACCGACCATGCAGTATGTGCAGCTTAAGTATTGCTATAATTCAATTTTCAGAAAAAGAAAAGACACTGTAGTGCCCAAGAAATAATATAAGCCGAATTTAAATTGGTGGAATACTGTATTTTTTTGTTGGCTCTGGCAAGAAAAAATACCTGAGCAGAAAAATTTAGGAATGCAACAAAAACACTAGGAAAACAGCCGGCATAAAATAAATGGCAATGGTTCTTGCCCCATCGTAATCCTTTGCCATACGCTGACCCAATAGCAACATCAACAAGGCCAGACATGCAAGAATAGCCCCGGCCAAGGCAATAGAACCATCCCCTTGAACGATGAGCAAAAATAATCCTATGGTACACAGTATTCCTGCAACAATTTCCGTTACCATTACCGTACCCAATAAGAAGGGAACCATATTCTTAAAAGGCGTTTTTGAAAAATGACTTTTTAGCCATGATAGATTGCCCTTCCAATCCAAAATTTTGTCCAATGCACTTTGAAGAAAGGTTATAATTAAAAAAAGAAGAAGAAGTAACTCTGTGGGATAGTTCAATACGTTGTCCATGTTAATGACTTTAAGATTATACAATTCCTTTACGCGGCTTTTTTGTGTAGCAATCGCGTTAATTTTATAGATAAATCCATCAATATTAGTTTGGAATTGCCATTTCTTTCAATGTGATAAATGGCATCCTCCAATTCCTTCACAATGGGAACAATATTATTTTCATGCACAAATGGCGCAAATTTCTCCAGTTGAAACCCCTCCACATGTATCCTCATAAATGCCAATTCACGGGTATTATAATTAATCATAAGGGCCTGCCTCATGACGGACATGCAATAACTCAAGAACTTTTTTTGGGTCTCCCTACCGGTCTTTGCCACCACTTCGCTCCAAGAAATAAGATCGTGGATCGCGGCCTTATTGCCCTTGGCCTTAAAGGCGCTTCTCACCCATTGCACAAACCACTTTTCAAATACCAAATCCTCGGAATCGTTATTCATGAAATCTAGGGCCTTATTAAAATTGCCATTGGCTTCATGAGATATTCTAAGGGCATCCTCCGTGGAAACCCCCTTGTCTATAAGTGCTTGTGAAATAGCTTCTTCCGACAGCCTTGGAAAATGCAATATTTGGCACCTAGATCGTATCGTCTGAATAATTTGTTCTTCATCTTCAGCAATTAAAATCAATACCGTTTTGTCCGGTGGCTCTTCAATTAATTTCAGAAGTTTGTTGGCGGTAGAGGTATTCATTTTTTCGGCCATCCAAATAATCAGGGCCTTATAACCGCCTTCGTATGATTTCAATGAAAGTTTCTTTACAACATCCTGAGCCTCATCCACGCCAATCTGTCCCTGCTTATTTTCAATCCCTATTAATTTATACCAATCAAAAAGATTTCCATACGGCTGTTCTTTTATAAATTGCCGCCATTCCTCCAAATAATGATCACTAACGGCATGACTTTTTACCTTATCCGAATTGGATACCGGAAAGGCAAAATGCACATCGGGATGTGCCAAGGAGTTAAATTTGGTGTTACAGGCGCTATTGCCATTAATATTTTCGCCATCACTGTTGCCACAAAGCAAGTACTGCACATAACACAAAGCCATTGGCAAGGTGCCACAGCCCTCTGGGCCAACGAATAATTGGGCATGGGGTATACGACCTGCATCGGCACTGGATACCAGATGATTCTTTATATGGGAAAGTCCTAAAATATCCTTGAATAGCATGGCCCAAATATAGCGGTTTTTATCCGATATTTACTTGCTCCACAGTCTATGTCAATTATAGCAATAAACGATATTACTTTTCATAATACCACTCCACATTTTACCTGACATGCAACTATTTACAATTCTAAAATCAATATTGTGCCCTAATACATGTAAATAAATGGAATAGTCTCTTTAAACACTACCTATAAATCTTTACATTTGTCACTCTCTAAAAATAAGTGGCAAATGAAAACCATCAACGATTTTAATTTTAAAGGTAAAAAAGCATTAATAAGGGTAGATTTTAATGTTCCATTGGACGCGGATTTTAATGTAACCGACGACAATAGGATTGAAGCAGCAAAGCCTACTATCATTAAAGTACTGGAAGATGGCGGAAGTGCCGTGCTAATGAGTCACTTAGGAAGGCCCGACGGAAAAGTAAATCCAGATCTGTCCCTAAAACATATTTGCAACAAGGTATCCGAAGTACTTGGAGTAAAGGTGAAATTTTCAACGGAAAGCATTGGACCAATAGCCGAAAAGGCTGTGGCCGAATTAAAGAGCGGTGAAGTTCTTTTGTTGGAAAACCTTAGGTTTCACGCCGAAGAGGAAAAAGGAGATAAGAACTTCGCTGAGCAATTATCCAAACTAGGGGACATTTATGTAAATGACGCCTTTGGAACTGCTCACAGGGCCCATGCCTCCACTACCATAGTTGCCCAATTTTTTCCAGAAAAGAAATGTTTTGGGTTCTTGTTGGCCAAAGAAATTGAGGCCATAGAAAAAGTAATGAGAACAGGGGAAAAGCCAGTGACCGCTATTTTGGGAGGAGCAAAGGTATCATCAAAAATTACGATCATCGAAAACATTTTGGATAAAGTAGACCATCTTATTATTGGTGGTGGAATGACCTATACCTTTGTTAAAGCCAAAGGGGGAAAGGTTGGAGATTCTATCTGTGAGGATGATAAAATGGAATTAGCCTTGGAAATTCTTGAGCAGGCCAAGAAAAAAGGAGTAGAAGTGCATATCCCTGTAGATGTATTGGCAGCGGACGACTTTAACAACAATGCCCAGACCAAAGTGGTTAATTCCAACGAGATACCTAATGGCTGGCAAGGTTTGGACGCAGGGCCCAAAACTTTGGAAATATTTAAAGAGGTAATCTTAAAATCGAAAACCATATTATGGAATGGTCCTATTGGCGTTTTTGAAATGGAAAGCTTTGCCAAAGGTACCATTGCCATTGGAAATTATATTGATGAAGCAACAAAAAAAGGCGCCTTTTCTTTAGTGGGTGGCGGAGATTCTGTTGCTGCGGTCAAGCAATTTGGTTTCGAAAACAAGGTAAGCTATGTTTCTACTGGTGGAGGTGCCATGTTGGAAAGCCTTGAAGGCAAAACCCTTCCCGGAATAGCAGCAATATTGGCATAAATACGACGTTATTTAATATGGGTTATCTGTTTTTTATCTGCTTTTAAAAATTAAATTTTAAAGTTTAGAAAAAATTCACGATTTTAGTCTGCCCCGCTTAAAAAAACAAACCTTATGAAAACATCCAGATATATTTTATTGGGAGTCTTGTCTATGGGTTTCTTGGTTACAGGCGTAGCACAGGAATTTGATTCAATACCTACTGCAAAAAAAGGCTTAAACGCCCCAAAGTTACAGGAAATTTCAGTGGATACTACTGCCATGGATATGGAAGGTGTTGAGCAGATGGAAACAATGGAGGCCCAGGATGAAATTCAGGACAATCCGTTGCTTTTGGTGAAAGGGCAGAAAAAGTACGATTTAAAGGACCGTCCGGAAACTGCCAAGTTCGATAGCCTATGGATGAAGGAATTGTACGACAGTTCCTCTTTATTTGATTCCATTTATCAGGACATTACTACCTTGGAAATAGATTCCGTATATCATTTCAATGTAGATACGGACACCTTAAAAGCCAGACTGAAGCTTTTAAACCAGAAAACACCCTTTAACATTGTTTACAATCCTTCATTGGAGAATGTAATACGCTACTTTCTAACCCGTAAAAGGGATATGATGAGTAGAATGTTGACTATTAGCCAATTTTATTTCCCTTTGTTCGAACAGGAATTGGACAATCAAAATGTACCCTTGGAACTTAAATATTTGGCCATTGTTGAATCTGCACTAAATCCGAGGGCCCGTTCACGGGTCGGTGCCACTGGATTGTGGCAATTTATGTACGGTACCGGGAAAATGTACGATTTGGATGTTAGCAGTTATGTAGATGAACGCAGCGACCCCATTAATTCTACCAAGGCTGCAAGTTTATATCTTAAAAAGCTACATGATATCTTTAACGATTGGGATTTGGCTCTAGCGGCATATAATTCTGGGCCTGGTAACGTAAACAAGGCTATTAGAAGATCTGGAGGCTACAAGAATTACTGGAATATAAGAAGAAACCTTCCCAGGGAAACCGCGGGATATGTACCGGCATTTTTGGCTACCATGTATATTTTTGAATATGCGGAAGAACATGGTTTTACAAGACAAGTCACAGATCGTCCATATTTTGAGACCGATACCATACATGTGAAGAGCACTATTACCTTTAATCAAATTTCAGAATTGGTAGATGTTAGCGAAGAAGAACTCATGTTTTTGAATCCGGCCTACAAATTAAAGGTAATACCATATGTAAAGGGCAAGAATTATACCCTACGGCTCCCAGTAGATGCATTGGGGAAATTTGTTGCCAATGAGGAGGCAATCTATGCCCATGTACAGAATCAACTAAAATCCAAGGAAGAGCCATTACCGCAAATAGTACAATCTAAAGATCAAATTACATACAAGGTTCGCAGTGGCGATTTCTTGGGAAAGATCGCAGAAAGGTACGGAGTGGGTGTTAGCCAAATTAAAAATTGGAACGGTCTACGAAGCAACAACCTTAGAATAGGTCAAAGATTAACTATTTATCCAAGAAAAATTCCTTCATCAGTAAGTGCAACAACTACTAGCAAAAGCTCAACAAATTCAGTAGCTGCGGCAGGTGCCAAGGTACATACGGTTAAAAGCGGTGACTCTCTTTGGACCATTTCCAAAAAATATCCTGGAATTAGTATAGATAATTTACGAAAATGGAACGGTATTAGTGGTAATGACATAAAACCGGGCACAAAGTTAAAATTGTGCGATTGTTCTTCGTAAATAAATAACTATATGAAAAAAATTGGCGCAGTAGTATTATTACTTTCTTTAATTATTGTCTCTTGTGAAGAAAAAGAGAAAAAGAAATATCTGCCAGAATCCATTGGTGCCATAAATTCTTTGGCCATTGTAATGGAAAATGAGCTTTGGGAAGGAAAAGTCGGGGATCGTGTAAGGCAGCATTTTGCAGCACCTGTTTTGGGTCTATCTTGGGAGGAACCCCTGTTCACTATCAATCAAATGCCCCAAAAAGTCTTCTCTGGTACCATTTTACAAACCCGTTCTGTACTTTTTATAGACAAGGATACATTGAGCCTTGCCCACATTAAAACCGATGTCTATGCCACTCCCCAAAAAGTTGGTGTCATTAAGGGAAGAACGGATGAAGAAATTATTTCAAATTTGGATGCCAAAGCCAATGAGATTGTCAAAGCTTTTAAGGAAGTCGAAATCCAAGAATCACAAAAGCGTTTCTTAAAATCCCTTAGCAAGGAAACAGTATTGAACGATAAATTGGGCATAACCCTGTCCCTACCCTCTATTTATAAAGTAGGAAAACAGGAGAACAATTTTATCTGGATCGATAGACAGATTCAAAAAGGGAGTATGAATATTATCGCCTACGATATTCCGAATGATTATTTTAAAAACGACTCCACCTTTGTCAAGGATATTGTGGCCATGCGTGATTCTATAGGAAAACAATATATCCCTGGGCCAGATGTACCTGGAAAAATAACCTATATGATGACCGAAAAGGCCTTTGCGCCTTATGTTTTCCCCGTGGAAGTCGCCAATAGAAAGGCTGCCGAAGTTAGAGGGATATGGGAGATCAACGGATATCCCATGGCAGGACCTTTTCTGACTTATATCATCAACGACGATAAAAACAATCGGAAAGTGGTTATTGAAGGTTTTGTTTTTGCTCCCGCTACAGAAAAAAGGGACGATATGTTCCAGCTTGAAGCCATTTTGAAAACCGTGAAGTTCTTGGACGATAAATAAATACATCGGCAACAAAAATACACTGTATAGGGCCCTCTAACGGGCCCTATTTTTTTGGGCATAAACTTGACCACATAATAATACAATCGCCAATAAAACGTATAAAAACAACATTAAACCCCGCTTCTCAAGTTAATCTAAACTATAGAGGGGATGATTAGGGCCTATAGGCAACAAAAAAACGCCCTCACGGGCGTTTTCTGGTTTGGTTGGTTGGTTATGGTTTTAATCAAAGGCAAAGCCCGTAGTAATTCTGAATATAAAGGCATATAGTACGATTAAGAAACTTGCAAAACAAAACCAGCTCATCGCCTTAAAAAAAGTTTTAACAAAAGCGTGACCTAGGTTTCTAAATGCCTCTAAATAAATTTCTCTAACTAATAGAACGTTTTTCATAATATTTGGTTTGGTTATTTGGTTGGTTATTAGATATATAACTCAAAATCTTACAGTTAGGTATTTCATCGGACTTTTTTGTTGTAAATAGACCCTTATGCGTTGTGAAAATGGATTTAACCTTTAATTAAGAACTACTACCATCACCTAAGTAACGGCTTGTATCCAACGGAAACAAAGAAGATTCCTCCTAGATAATATCCAACCATTGGAGACAAGAACCCTAACATTACCTTGCAATTTTCCAAAGTAGCAAAATTATATTAATCTGATTTCGTTTACTTTAACGGATATTATTGGTAAATCCAAAAAAATACTCAACAGTATATTTATTGAAATGCTAAGTACAAAAAAACCGCCTTGTCCATAAAGAAAAGGCGGCTATTGTACAATTGATTTAGTGTATCTCCTACATTACATCTTTACTATAATAAATTCTGAACGTCTATTAAGTTCGTGTTTCTCCCTACTACAACGAACTCCGTTTCCACATTCGTTGATCAAACGCTCCTCGCCATATCCAATGGCACTTTCAATACGGTCTGCCGAAATACCTTTGGAAATAAGATAGGCCCTTGTAGACTTGGCCCTTTTATCCGATAGATATTTATTGTAGACATCAGGACCTCGGGAATCTGTATGGGATTCAATCTTTATTACCATATCCTTATACTCGGTCATCACCTCCACCAATTTATCAAGTTCCAACGATGCATCCTTTCTTATATAGGATTTATCAAAATCGAAGAAAATCATATCGGTCTTAAGCTTTTTAATTCCGTCTTCAATGACTATGAGTTCCTTTAACTTTTTCATAGTAATATCCACATTTACCACCTCATTTTTCTTTGTTTCGGCCGTAACTACATTTTCAAAGAATTCGCTCCTAGTTGCTTTAATGGTGTATTTGGTATTGGAATCCAAATCTTCAAAGACAAATGAACCGTCATCTTCCGTAACCATTTCCTTTAATTTAATGTTATTCTCATCCAAGAGGGTGACCAAGGCCTTAGGCATTAAATCGCCGGTAATCAACTCGGTAACCACACCCGAAATGGCATTCTTTTCCACTTCTTCAAGTACCAGTCTTTCAAAAGAATAAATATCGTCGTCTCCTTTACCACCACGCCTGTTGGAGGCAAAATATCCTTTTTGGTTTTCTTCATTAACGATATAAGAAAAATCATCCTTATTACTGTTGATGGGCTGACCCATATTGGTTACCTCTTTAAAACCTTCCTCGTCATAAGCCACTTCATATACATCCAGTCCTCCAAGTCCAACATGACCATTGGAAGCGAAGTATAACTTCTTATCATTGATAAACGGAAACATTTCTTTCTGCTTCGTATTTATACCAGGACCTAAATTTTTGGGCTCCGAATAACTACCATTATCCAAAACATCTACCACAAAAATATCGGTATCCCCAATGGTTCCAGGCATATCCGAAACAAAATACAGCTTTTTCCCATCAGGACTTAACGCTGGATGCCCGGTAGAATAATCATCACTGTTAAAGGGTACTTCTTCGGCTTCAGTCCATTCTCCATTAACTTTCTTGGAAACATATATTTTCAAATGATTGACCCCATTTTTATCCCTTTTTAGTTTTTTACCATAATTATTTCTAGTAAAGTACATGGTAGAATTATCGGGAGTAAAGGTTACAGATGCTTCGTGATACTTGGAATTTATTTTTTTCGAAAACCTAATTGCAGCCTTAAGGTCTTGGGATTCCTTATTAACCTTGGAGACATAGAGGTCCAAATAAGGTTGATTGTTCCATTTATACCTTCTGGTATTAAAAATGGAAGAGTCTTTGGCCGATGCAAAAACAATCTCGTCATCGTTATAAAACATAGGTGAAAACTCTGAATACTTGGTATTTATGGCCAAGTTTTTAAGTCCATATTTAAGTTCCATATTTAAAATATTGTCCAAGATGGCTTCTTTTTGGTCTGCCCTAAAATCCAACTTGGAACCTACATTTCCTTTCTCCACCTGCTTGTCATAAAGCCGCATCATTCTTTTGGATTTGGAATATTTACCGGTACCTTTTAAGGTATGGGCATATTTAAAAATTTGGTCGGGCGACACTTCCTCTTCATATCTTTCAAATATGATATTGTAATAATAGTAAGCCCTTTCCATATTTGTATTGTAATAATGGGAGTCTCCTGCTTTTTGAAGTATTTCAAGGGAATAATTATTGGAGTCTTTTTTAAGTGCCTCCTCGTATAATTCGGCAGCTTCGGCATACCACATTTTATCAAAATATTGGTCAGCTTTTTGAATAAGCCTTGTGGCGTTGGGGTTTGATTTTTCATTTGAGCCGTTTCCCCTTTCAATATTATTTAGCAGTGGTTCATCCTCAATAGGACTGAGCATTTCATAAGTAACCTCTTCTAAGGACAATTCCTCCTTTGGCTCGGCGTTATTGGTCTTTGGCTCGGGTTTTTCATCTTGTTCCGGAGTTTTAACCCCTTTAGGGTAATCCTTTACCTCTTGACCTGAGTTATTATCCAATGCTGTTTTGGGTAAAGGCAAATTTGAAACCGTTCCATTGCCGTTTATCCCTATTTTTTTTGATGTACCGCCATTATCAACATTCATTAGCCAAAATGGATCGTTATAGGTGCCATTCAACTTGGAATTACAAGCAGCTATAGCGCTATCCAAATTATCGTACTTATTCAAATAGACATAGTTAAGACCATTACCGGGATTGCTAATATATCCTGCATCAAAACCCTTGCCCTTTAAACTTTGTACCAGATTTTGAGCATTCCCTATATCGGAAAATACACCAGAGACAATATAAAAGCCTTCATCTATCCCCTTAAGGTTTTTAAAAGTCCTGCTTTTTATCTGGTTTGATGCAGCCCGCTTTCTAAACATTTCAGGGGTAACCCTAGTGTTGGAGGCATTGGAATTATTATTGATGCTTATATCTATATCCGCAAACCGTTTATCCATATCGGAGGCAACGTTATTCCTAATTCCTTGGGCACTGCCAAAAATAGCAAGAAATAGAAAGAAGGCTGTTAGAAGTTGTTTCATGTTTAAACTATTAAAAAATCTTGGGGGTCCAATTTTAAAAACAATATAGCGGCAAATGTAAAATCGACATTAACTTCCATAGTGAATTGCAAACACCATATATTTTATTACCAACGCTAAAACTAGAGCGGTTAGTACCGTTATAAAATTATTTGTTGTGAATCCATTGTTTTCAATGGTGTAATTGCCATTTAAAGGGATTTATATAGCAATATAAAGGAAAAGGCCACTACATTTTAGATAGAAATATATTGAAGTTAGCTCTTAATTTATACGATTTTCCCTAACATTGGTCCATTTCTGAATACTTGAAGGATATAGTGATTCAGTCTTGTTTAAGGAGCTAGAAGGCACATCCAAAATTAAAATTCCGATTGGTTTTTTTAGGCTATCTGTATAAATGAAATACCTTTTAAAAACAGTTCATTTAAATCTTCAAATGAAAAATTTAGGAGCCAAAATTATTTACCTATCCGGCTCTGCCAGGTACCTAAATTTAGTGGGAATGTGAATATACACAGCTGTATAAACAAAAAAACACCTGCCTAATGCCAGATGTTCTTTCAAAATATTTTAAAGATGATCTATTTTTCTTTTTTTTCTTCCAATTTATCGTCTTCCTTGGAAGCATCCTTAAATTCTTTAATGCCGCTTCCCAATCCACGCATCAATTCCGGAATTTTTTTACCTCCAAATAATAGTAGGACGATGGCCACAACCAAAGCGATTTGCATTGGCCCAATGGCTAAAAATGTGTTTAAAGATATCATAGTATGATGATTTAAGAAAAACAAAGGTACTAAAAAAGTTGTTAGAATGCTGTTAATTTTAAAGCTTCTAAGATATTTTAATTATTCTAATTTAGTATATCTTTCGTTAATAGATACTTTTGCACTGAAAAAAGTATTGAAAATCAATTTGAGTAATAGTAGAATTAAAGTTAATTACTAAGCTTATCTTTGTTCATTATGGCCAAAAAGGTAAAGAAAAGAAAGGAAATTAAACAGAAACTTCTTCATAAGTATCGTCTGGTGATTTTGAATGAAAGTACCTTTGAAGAAAAAATTTCGTTTAAGCTGAGCAGGATGAATGTTTTTGTTACTGGTTCCCTGTTCATAATTGGGCTGATTGGATTCACCATACTGTTGATAGCATTTACACCTTTACGGGAATATATCCCAGGGTACTCTTCCACTAAATTAAAGCGACAGGCCACAGAACTTACCTATAGGACCGATTCTTTGGTTGCCACACTAAATTATACCAATAGGTATTTAGACAATATAAGAAAGGTGCTGAAAGGTGATATTGAAAATAATGAAATTAATAGGGACTCCCTATTCGATCAATACAAACTGGATCCCTCTACCATAGATTTAACACCGATCAGGGAAGATTCACTGCTGAGGAAGCAAGTAGCCTTGGAGGATAAATACAATTTGTTTGAAAGAAACATTAATAATCCCGGACAGGTACTTTTTTCTCCCCTTTCTGGCACCATTTCCCAAGAATTTAATACCGAAAACAAACATTTTGCAGTAGATGTGGTGGCTCCTATGGACAGCCCCATTAAAGCGGTAGCCAATGGCACCGTAATTTTTGCCGAATGGACGGCGGAAACCGGGTATGTAATTATCTTGGAGCATATGGACGGACTTTTAAGCGTATACAAGCACAATGGATCCCTAAACAAAGGGCAAGGCGATGTAGTAAGATCAGGAGAGGTAATTGCTTCGGTAGGAAATACGGGGGAGTTGACCACAGGTCCACATCTTCACTTTGAGCTATGGAGCAATGGTAGCCCAATAGATCCACTAAATTTTATAGATTTTAAATAATTTTAAATGAGTTTAAAATCATTTGCCGCAAAAATATTTGCCAAGAATATCGCTAAAAAAACTGCCGATTGGGTAAATAATCCTATTCAAACCCAGGAAAAGGTATTCCAATCGCTCATAGCTACTGCCAAAAATACCGACTTTGGCAAGGATCATCATTTTTCCAATATAAAAACCCATGCCCAATTTGTTGAAAACGTACCCATAAGGGACTATGAAGAGTTAAAGGGATATGTGGAGAAGGTGGTAGCAGGCCAGAAAGATGTATTATGGCCTGGTAAACCTGCCTACTTTGCAAAAACTTCGGGGACCACATCCGGGGTTAAATACATCCCCATTACCCACGAATCCATTAAGTACCAGGTTGAAGCTTCCCGAAATGCCATTTTGAATTATATCCATGAAACAGGAAATGCTGATTTTGTGAATGGAAAAATGATCTTTCTTCAAGGAAGTCCCGAAATGAAAGAAAAAAATGGGATAAAGATTGGTAGATTATCAGGGATATCCGCGCACTATGTTCCCAATTATCTACAAAAAAACCGATTGCCAAGTTGGGAAACCAATTGTTTGGAGGACTGGGACACCAAAGTGAACAAAATTGTAGAGGAAACCGTAAACGAGAACATGACCGTTATTGCGGGAATACCCTCTTGGGTTCAAATGTATTTTGAAAAGCTGAACAAAAAAACGGACAAAAAAATAGGAGATCTCTTCAAAAATTTTCAACTATTCATCTATGGAGGGGTTAACTACGAGCCCTATCGTGCAAAATTTGAGAACCTCATCGGGCGCCGCGTAGACAGTATAGAACTCTTCCCCGCCAGTGAAGGATTTTTCGCTTACCAAAATTCCCAAAAGGAAAATGGGATGCTTTTGTTATTGAATTCGGGCATCTACTATGAGTTTGTCAAGGCCGATGAATTCTTTGTTGAAAATCCCAAACGTATTACCCTTAAAGATGTTAAACTGGGAGTAAATTACGTCATGATCATATCTACCAACGCCGGTTTATGGGCTTACAATCTCGGAGATACCATTCAGTTTATTTCATTGAAGCCCTTTAAAATCATTGTTTCCGGAAGAATTAAACATTTTATCTCCGCCTTTGGGGAACATGTTATTGGCAAGGAAGTGGAAGAAGCAATGAAACAGGCTATAGAGGGAACAGATGCCAGCATAAACGAATTTACAGTAGCCCCCCAAATTAATCCGGATGAAAAAGAACTTCCATTTCACGAATGGCTGATCGAATTTGAACGCCCCCCATCAGACATTAAAAAATTCATTGCCATCTTGGACGAGTCCTTACAGCAGCAAAACACTTATTATTTTGATTTAATTGAAGGCAAAATTCTCCAGACTTTAAAAATTACCCAAATAAAAAAAGATGGGTTTCAAGAATATATGAAGTCCATTGGAAAGTTAGGAGGTCAGAACAAAGTACAGCGCTTGTCCAATGACCGAAAAGTAGCCGATGGATTAAGAAGCTGGTCAATAATGAAGAACTCATAAAAAAGCCAGCCATTATTTTTCAACATTTACAATTATTGATACCCTAAAAGTCTAAATTTATAAATTTAGCATTGGCAAGAAACTGATAAAAGCTACACAGGAAATAAAATAAACAATATAAATTGTAGTTTTGCACGAAATCCGCTTATGAGTAAATCCGTTAACACTACTAGGGCACAAGATTCCACCAATGCCATTGAGCGCTTGTACATAACAATGCGGCATCTTTTTAACCGTGGATTTTACAAGCCTTCAGGTGTTTCCGGAGCAACCTTAAGACAATCCCTTTTACAATTACGTCCAGAAATATATGGTTCCATTGCCGAGGAAAAGGCAGAGCTTAATGGACTTATGTATGTTTTGGAAAGATTGCCGGAAGGAATAGAACAATGTCGGTTTATAAACCTCACCTCAGACGAAGGCTATGCTGGTTCCCAATTTAAACCTATTATTCCACCCAAAAGACGGAGAAACTGTTACAGGATCGATGATGAACAGATGAACATAGAGATTACCCGAGGCAGATCTGATATTTACGATATTCTGACCCATCTCACCTTTTTGTTCATCGAATCCGAGAAAATTAGTAAAAAGGTCCTTATAGAGGATACGGATAAAACTATACGTGACTGGGTAAAATTGGAACAGGCCGCGAATAAGGAGGAACTTAGCCAGAGGGAAAGGGAAGTAGCCCTAATACATATGGCCAATATTTTGGGAAGGCCGTTTATTGAGGTAATGGCGATCCACAAAAAACTCTCAACGGCTTTGGAGCCAGAGCGATTTTTAAAGATCATCTATTGGTTGGGGAAACTAGCCATTGAAGAAGAAACCACTGGGAATAAAAGGGCCATTACTTTTAGTCCCATGTTACGAGAACGTTTGGGACATCACATTCATGGGGAACGTTGGGCCAACAGGATTAAAGCGGTATTACAGGAAAACGGACTTATGGAACGTCCCATCCATATTATAAGTGCCAATATGCACAGCGTAATGAATTCATTGTTCGCCAAAAAAGCCTTGTCCAAGACTTTGGCGGGAAAGACAAAATTGGAGACATATGAGGCTTTGAGCATCCCCAAAAATTCCCACTTAAGGGAAAAGGTGATTGCCCAAGCTAAAAAAAACGGTATGATCGCCATTGATGACGTTTCCGGCACCAATATAGATGTACAAATTTTTGACATGTCAAAATTGGGTAAAGGTGCCTGTTGTTACGATTTGCCTGCAAACTGTCCAGAAAATGAAAAACCTGTTATCTTTGTTATGGATTACGCCTTTGGGGAACAGGCTTATGAAACCATTGATGAATTATTAAAGCCATATAGAGTTAAAAAAAACCAAGAGGTATTTTTAAATGTGGCTTCCATTACCATTATGGGAAAGGCAGGAATTCTGGAAGGTGGCAAAGGGGATATAATGATTCCCGACGCCCACATTTTTGAAGGAACGGCAGATAATTACCCTTTTGACAATGAATTGCGAAAAGAAGATTTTGAAGGCAACGGACTAAAAGTTTTACAAGGAGCTATGGTGACCGTCTTGGGAACCTCTTTGCAAAACAGGGACATCCTGAAATTCTTTCATGAATCCACTTGGAACGTAATTGGGTTGGAAATGGAAGGGGTGCATTATCAGAAGGCAATACAATCCGCATCCAAAATTAGAAAAAGTATACGGGAAGATGTTAAAGTGCGTTATGCCTATTATGCCTCCGATAACCCTTTGGAAACGGGGAGCACCTTGGCATCCGGTGGTTTGGGAACCACAGGGGTTAAACCCACCTATTTAATAACCGATAAAATACTAACACAAATATTTAATTCCTAGTTTATGGCTAATCAACAACCGACGAATAGTAGCTCATCCTCTTCCGATGAAGTAGATTTGGGGCAACTGTTTCAATTAATTGGAAACGGGTTCAAGAAATTTTTCCGTTTTATAGGTAATATTTTCAAAAGTATTTTCCATACGGTTATACTATTCCTGCTTTTTTTACAAAAGCATTTCATAAAATTTGTAATAACTGCGGTTGTAGGTTTGGCTTTGGGAATTTATTTGGATATGATAAAAAAGCCGAAATTTATTTCGACTATGGTTGTTGAACCCAATTTTAACAGTGTGCAACAATTATACAATAACGTAAATTTTTATAATGAGTTGGCGGCGGCAGAAGACTCCACCGCCTTAGCAGAAGCATTGGATGTCAGTGTCTCCGAAGCTTTCAAACTAAAAAAGTTTGTAGTGGAGTCCTATTCGGATGAAAACCAAAAGGTGCAATTGTTCGACAAGTTTGTACGTAGTTTGGATTCCACAACAAAAAAGGCCATCGACATGGAAAACTATTTAAAAAACTTCAACTCCATGGATGCTAGATTCCATACTATATCAGTTACGGCAACTAATAGTACAGTCGCAAAAAAGATTCAGCCCTCAATTATTAAGTCGATTTCGAGAAACGAATATTTTCAACTACAACAGAGCATTAGTGACCAAAATATAAGTTTACAGGACAGTCTTTACAAAAAACAGCTAATGGAAGTGGATTCTCTACAGCGTCTATATAAAAGGGTCATGGAAAAGGAAGCTGAAAAACCGCAACAAGGTACCAATATTAGTTTAGGGGAAAACGGAGGACAAGAAAATAAAGAATTAGCCTTGATCAACCAAGTGGATAAGTTAAAGGAAAACTTGGTATTGCTCAATGAAGAAAGGGCCAACAAATCAAGCATACTAAATGTTATCTCTGCCTTCCCTAGAAGGGGTGTAGAGGTAAAGGGAATACTGAATAGCTATAAATTTTGGATTCCCCTTGGATTTATCGGGATTACCCTATTAATCCTTAGTCTATTGGACTTAAATACCTACTTAAAGAACTACAAAAAGGAATAATCCATGAACATATTGGTTACAGGTGGGGCTGGGTTTATAGGAAGTAATTTTATACAATATTTTCTTAACGCCAATCCCAATGACCAAATTATCAATTTGGATCTTCTTACATACGCAGGGAATCTAGAAAATCTCAAAGGAGTCGAAAGTTATGACAACTATCACTTCATTAAGGGTAACATATGCGATGTTTCCTTAGTTGAGGGTGTATTTACAAAATACAAAGTTGATAATGTTATACACTTTGCTGCCGAATCGCATGTAGATAAGTCAATTGAAAATCCTGAAAATTTTATTAAAAGCAATATTGAAGGTACCTTTGTACTCTTGGAAACTGCTAAAAATTTTTGGATGAAATCCGTGAATCAACCCAAGGAAGGGTATGCAAATTCCCGTTTTCACCATATTTCTACCGACGAGGTTTATGGAAGTTTAGGGTCTGAAGGCTTTTTTACCGAAAAGACCCCTTATGCCCCCAACAGTCCCTATAGCGCCTCAAAAGCTTCTTCTGATTTCTTGGTAAGAAGTTACCATCACACCTATGGCCTAAATGTTGTTACCAGTAATTGTTCCAACAATTACGGACCACATCAACACGACGAAAAGTTGATACCAACTATCATTAGAAAAGCCTTGAAAGGGGAAGATATTCCAATATATGGAGATGGGACCAATGTACGAGATTGGCTCTATGTAGAAGATCATTGTATAGGAATATCAACTATTTTTAAGCACGGCAAAACAGGGGAAACTTATCTTTTGGGTGGAAACTCGGAACAAACCAATATTGAAATTGTTAATCAAATTTGTCAAATATTGGACCGTTTACTCCCTAAAAAACAAGGAAGTTATCTTGATCAATTGGCTTTTGTAACAGACCGCCCCGGACATGATTTTAGATATGCCATAGACTTCTCCAAGGTATCCGAAGAATTAGGTTGGAATCCAATACAAAATATAAATACTGGAATGGAAAAGACAGTCGGTTGGTATATTAATAAATATAATTAAAAATAACTCGGTTTTTGGCCTTCGCAGAAAAGGGTAGAGTAACATAAAAACAAAAAGATGAAAGGCATCATATTGGCAGGAGGTTCAGGAACTAGATTATACCCCATTACTATTGCGATCAGCAAACAACTCATGCCCATCTACGATAAGCCCATGATTTATTATCCATTGGCCACCTTATTGTCGGCCGGAATCAGGGAAATACTGATTATTACTACGCCGCAAGACAGGAACCTCTTTGAAAAATTGTTGGGAGATGGATCCCAATTGGGCTGCGATTTTAAGTATGCCTGTCAGAAAGAGCCAAAAGGGCTTGCAGAGGCGTTTATTATAGGGGAAGAATTTCTTGGAAAGGATAAAGTAGCCCTGATTTTGGGCGATAATATTTTTTATGGGTCCGGTTTAGCTGATCTACTACAAGCTAATAATGATCCGGATGGTGGAATTATCTACGGGTATCATGTTCAAGATCCCCAGCGTTATGGCGTGGTGGAATTTAATGCAGATGGTAAAGCCATAAGTATAGAAGAAAAACCAACCCATCCAAAATCGAACTACGCAGTTCCAGGTATATATTTTTATGATAACGAGGTAATAGAAATTGCCAAAAGTATAAAACCTAGTGATCGGGGAGAACTTGAGATTACTGATATCAATAAGGCATATTTGGATAAAGGCAAACTAAAAGTGAGTATCTTGGACAGGGGAACAGCTTGGTTGGACACTGGTACTTTTGCCTCCTTAATGCAGGCCTCACAATTTGTAGAGGTAATTGAAGAACGACAAGGCCTTAAAATTGGTGCTATAGAAGAAATTGCTTATACCATGGGGTATATTTCAAAAGACCAACTGCACAGTTTGGCAGAACCCCTCTTAAAAAGTGGTTATGGAAAGTATTTACTTAATCTAAAATAAATCTATTCTTTAAAGCCCTAAGTTTAATCGTGAAAATTACAAGCACTTTATTGCAAGGATGTTATGTTTTGGAACCTTTGGTTCACCAAGACAAAAGGGGCTTGTTCTTTGAGTCCTACCACCAAAAGAAATTGGAGGAATATATTGGTGAGAAGATCAATTTTGTTCAAGACAATATCTCCATTTCCAAAAAAGGAGTGTTGAGGGGCTTGCACTATCAAACTGGGGAACATTCCCAAGCAAAATTAGTGCAGGTGTTAAAAGGAGAAGTATTGGACGTGGTTGTGGACCTAAGGAAGCAGAGTACTACCTTTGGAGCGCATTTCAAATTAAAGCTATCGTCCGAAAATCATAAATCCATTTTTATACCAAAGGGTATGGCACATGGTTTCCTTGCCTTGACCAAAGAGGTCATTTTTGCTTATAAGTGTGATGAATATTATCATCCACAATCCGAAGCAGGAATTTTGTTTAATGACCCGGATTTGGATATTGAATGGGAATTTAATGAAGCCAAAATGATCCTTTCCGCAAAAGATCTAAAATTGCCGTTATGGAAGGATCGCAAAATTTAAAACGGATATTGGTTGCTGGGGCAGCTGGACAATTAGGTTTAAGCCTTCAGGATTTGGCTTCAGAATATCCAGACATGGATTTCGTTTTTAAAAATTCCACTGAATTAAACATTACAGATAAGGATAAGGTCAACAAAATTTTCTCAACAGGCGGTTTTCACTATTGTATTAATTGTGCAGCTTACACCAAAGTTGATGAAGCAGAGAAAAGCTCGGAAATGGCCTTTAAAGTGAATGCAGAAGGCGTTAAAAACTTAGCTTTGGCTTGCAAGCTTAAAAATGTTACCTTCATTCACATATCCACCGATTATGTCTTTGATGGGGAAAAAGGATCGCCATATACGGTTGATGACCAACCCAACCCCATCAACATGTATGGAAAATCTAAATGGGAGGGGGAAAAGTACATACAGGAAATATTGGATAAGTATTTTATTG
Organism: Arenibacter palladensis; assembly: GCF_900129275.1. Taxonomy (GTDB): domain Bacteria; phylum Bacteroidota; class Bacteroidia; order Flavobacteriales; family Flavobacteriaceae; genus Arenibacter; species Arenibacter palladensis. The sequence continues at coordinate 552,027 of NZ_FQUX01000001.1, forward strand.
TCCGTACTTCTTGGTTGTATCATAAAAAACATGGCAACAACTTTTATAAGACCATATTGAAAAAGGCAAAGAAGGGGGAAGTGTTGCGAATTACAGATGAACAAATTGGTTGTCCAACTAATGCTGCAAACCTTGCCAAATATCTATTGAAGCATATATTAACTGAAAATCAGGAGTATGGCATTTACCATTTTACGGACGGACAAGTTATGAGCTGGTACGGTTTTGCACAAAACATTTTGAAAGAAAACGATTTGAAAAATACAACAAACATTGTGAAGGACAATAATTATCGTAGTTTTGCCATAAGGCCGAAATTTAGTGTATTACGAATTAAGTGACGTATAATTGACTCTCAAAATGAAAATAAAAAACCTAATAATTTTTGGTACTCGGCCAGAAGCCATAAAGATGGCACCCCTAGTAAAAGAATTTCTTAAATTTCCTGATAATTTTGAAACTAAAGTCTGCATTACTGCCCAACATAGGGAAATGTTAGATCAGGTATTGGATTTTTTCGAAATCGAACCTGATTTTGATTTGAATTTAATGAAGCCAAATCAAAATCTTTACTCACTTACCGCTGACATTATTACTAATCTTAAACCAGTATTGGAGGAGTTTCAGCCGAAATACGTATATGTCCATGGGGATACCACAACAACTATGGCCGCAAGCTTAGCTTCTTTTTATTTTGGTGCACAAGTGTGCCATATTGAAGCTGGCCTAAGAACCTTTAATATGCAATCCCCTTTCCCCGAAGAGATGAACAGAAGTGTAACAGGAGTAGTGAGCAACATACATTTTGCTCCAACGACTACTTCTAAGAATAATTTATTACGGGAGAATAAAAAGGAAGAAAGCATCATCATTACGGGAAATACGGTTATTGATGCCCTATTATTCAGTGTAAATAAAGTGAATAGTCAAGAATTTGAAGATAATGAAGTATCTCAATTAAAGTCACTTATCTATCCAGATAAAAAGTTAATATTGGTGACAGGACACAGAAGGGAAAATCATGGTCAGGGTTTTATTAATATATGTGGCGCACTAAAGCGGATAGCCTTAGTCCATCCAGAAACACAAATTGTATATCCAGTGCATCTTAACCCAAATGTACAGAAGCCCGTATATGAGTTACTCGCGGATATCCCCAATATTTCGCTTATTGCTCCACTTTCCTACCCTGCTTTTGTTTGGCTTATGGAGAAGTCTTATCTAATCATTACGGATAGTGGTGGTGTACAGGAAGAAGCACCTAGTCTAGGAAAACCCGTTTTGGTAATGCGCGACACAACAGAGCGTCCCGAAGCCGTAAATGCGGGTACCGTAGTACTTGTAGGTACCAACCAAGAGAAAATTGTTTCTGAAACTTACAAACTATTAAATGACCCTCAGGAGTATGAGCGAATGGGGAAACTACATAACCCTTATGGAGATGGGAATGCTTGTAGCAGGGTAATAAATCATATATTGGAGATAAATGCCTGAGCAACAATAAAAAATAATAATTATTCTTATGCTTTTCACGCTCACTATACCGCATTAAACATTAGAATTATATATTCGAAAAGAAAGCACATTCAACTGAAATAATTCCATTCAATATGAACAAACCAGAAGTAGTAATGATAGGCTTGGGCTATATTGGGCTTCCTACTGCCGCGTTAATAGCACAAAATAAAACATATGTCCATGGTGTGGATGTTAATCCCAAGGTGGTGGAAACCATTAATGCTGGTAAAATTCATATTATTGAACCGGAATTGGACGAGGCTGTAGCCAATGCTGTAGCCGAAGGCTTTCTTAAAGCCGCCACTTCACCTGTAGAAGCCAATACCTACCTAATAGTCGTACCTACACCATTTAAAGCCAAAAATGAACCGGATATCTCTTTTGTAGAAGCTGCAACAAGGGCTGTTCTTCCGTTATTAAAAGAAGATGACCTCTATATAATAGAGTCTACCTCACCTGTAGGAACTACCGAAAAAATGATGGGCCTTATTTATGACAATCGCCCTGAATTAGAAGGAAAATTGAATATCGCTTATTGCCCAGAACGTGTTCTGCCGGGTAATGTGATGTACGAACTAGTTCATAATGACAGGGTAATAGGAGGGGTCAACCAAGCCTCTACAGATAAAGCAACTGCCTTTTATAAACAATTCATAAAAGGTGAATTGCACAAGGCAAATGCCCGAACTGCCGAAATGTGCAAATTGGTTGAAAATTCTTCCCGTGATGTACAAATTGCGTTTGCTAACGAATTGTCCTTAATCTGTGATAAGGCAGATATCAATGTATGGGAATTAATTGCACTAGCAAATAAACACCCAAGAGTTAATATTTTACAGCCTGGTTGTGGAGTAGGTGGGCACTGTATTGCCGTAGACCCTTATTTCATTGTTGCGGAATACCCCATGGAATCGCAAATTATAGGTAAGGCCCGGGAAATAAACAATTACAAATCTTTTTGGTGTGCAGAAAAAGTTCAAACTGCCAAATTGCAATTTGAACTGCAGCATGGCAGAAAGCCCAGTATAGCCCTTATGGGATTGGCATTTAAACCGAACATTGACGACTTACGTGAATCACCTGCAAAATATATTGTCCAAAAGGTATTGCAAAATGCCAATAACGAAGAATATTTTATAGTAGAACCCAATATTGTTGAACACAAGGTATTTAAGCTCACCCCTTTTGAGGATGCCGCAAAAAAAGCTGATATTATTGTTTTTTTAGTGGCCCATAAGGAGTTTAAAACTCTAGAATTCAACCAAGATCAAGTGATATTGGATTTTTGCGGGGTAACCAATTAGGAAGAACTACAACGAATATTGGAAAATAATGAAGCAATCATGGAAAAGAAGTTTTGGCATTTTATTGATTGCTACTTTATTAAGTAAATTAGTAGGTTTTTTAAGGGAGATTGTCATTGCATCCAAATTTGGTGTATCCAATGAATTCGATATTTTACTGACCGTTTTTGTTGTGCCCAATATGATAATTAGCCTTCTATTATATGCCATACCACATATTGTTATTCCACGACTTGATCTAAGGGAGAAATCCAACTCAAATTTTTATACCGTTTTCTCAAAACAATTTTTTTGGCCTTACATTATATTTCTGATTGCCATTCTAATTATATACAACATCTTTTTTACGGTATATATAAAATATTTTCCCACTTCAGAATTTATTGACCATATTCAACTAGTATCCAATTTAACCATAATATTTTCGTTTTTCGTTTTTTTTAGTTCTCTGTTCAATATTTTAAAGGCAGTTTACAACGCCAAGGAGCGATTTGTTTTACCCGCTTTTACACCTTTGCTAATACATTTTTCTGTCATTTTTTTCGTAATGTTCCTATATGAGGAACATGGAGTATATTCCTTTGCATACGGCTTATTGGTTGGAGCCATACTACAAATAGGAGTTTTTGTGTGGGATTTGACCCAGAAAAAGAACTTGGTTTTTTTAAAGCCTGCATTGCAACCAAACCATCTGGACTTATCTTCATATGTAATAATTATATTGATAGAATTCCTGGGCCAGAGCTACACTCTTATCGATCGATCATTTATACAACAATTACCCAGTGGACATGTCTCCTCCATGTATTATGCCGGTATTCTGAATAATTTACCCGTAACGATCTTGGGGCTAACATTTGGAACAGTTTTCTTTCCTAAAATAACCTTGTATGTACAGGAAAAACGTTTTGAGGTGTTATGGAAATTTTTAAAAAAAGGGTTAATTTTAGCCTTCACAGTAGCTATCCCGTTTACCCTTTTCTTCATGATTTTTGGGAAAGAAATTATAATATTAATGTTTGAAAGGGGAGCCTTTACAAGGGATGCAAGTGTTATAACCAGTGGTTATCTAAGTGCACTTTCCATTGGACTACCTTTTATTTTTATACATATTTTACTGGCAAAAATATGTTTTGCTTTCCATGTAGAAAAGATACTATTAACGAGTACATTCCTCGCGATATTACTAAAAATAGCTTTAAGCCATTATTTTGTTGGCAACCTGTTCTATTGGGGTCTTTCCCTTTCTACAAGTATAAGTTTCCTTGTAAATGTCCTGGTTCTATGTATTTTGTTATATAAAAACAAAGCCCAAATGGTAAAATAAAATGGATTTGAGAATGTCTGCAATATTTCAAAAATATTATTTTCCGGTGTTTATTTTTATTATCATCGTTACGGGATATTGGGACTCCCCTATTAGAAAGATTATCTCCCTGGTTTTCCCACTTTTCATAATAGGCGTTTTTTTTATTGGAAAGAAGTTTACTTCTAGAACTACGACCCCAGTCATCTTAATTAGTCTCTATATTCTGATATGCCTAATTTCCGCCCTATTTGCCTACGACGTTTTCAACAGTCTTTTTTTCTTTCTCCGAATTCTCATATTCTTTTTAGTGATCGCTGCTTTGTACGATTGGATGAATGACTACAGAAAATATATACTTACAATACGTTCAATAGTCTTAAGTGGACTAATTTTAAGCATTTCAATAATTTACAGCCGTTTTTTTGGAACCGTTATTGTCGAAAACGAGGGTGCGATTAGAGCTGGTGGAATATTTTCCAATGTAAACAGCGCTGGGTTTGTATTGTTTATAGCCATTATCTATGCATTTTTAATGTATTTGGAAAAAGACAAAAAGCGCTATTGGCTTTATATTATACTTTTTTTGACAGCACTTGTTTTTACTGGTTCCAGGGCAAGTATGCTCGCTTTGGCAGTATCAGTTCTGTTTTACAATCTAAGGTTTAAACTAACCAAAAAAATCATCATCATTTGCGTTTCCTCATTGTTGTTCACCATTTTAGGCTTCCTTCTCTTTCAGGATAAGATTTTGTCGGCATTACGATTGGAAAGAGGTCTTTCCGCAAGACAAATACTTTATAACATTGGTTTGGACATTGCAGCGGATTATCCTTATTTGGGAATAGGCCTAGGCAACCTAAAAGATGTTGGTCCACATTACCTAGTAACCTACCCCATTGGGGAATGGCAAAAAAATAGCATACTGGATATTGGCATACAAAGTTCGCACAATGTTTTTATTGAAACAGCAGCAGAAATTGGGCTTTTAGGAGCCGGAGTCCTTATACTTATTATCATTAATATAGGACTCCGCTATTATCGTCGAATAAAAAAAGTAGATCCCTCAGATAAAAATTTCTATTATTTAATTTGGGGTTTATTCATGGGTATTTTAGTCCGCTGCCTATTTGAGAGCAATGGGATAATTAATAGAGGATGGATTACTGCGGATATCTATTTTTGGGTAACATATGTTGTTTTTCTGCGTTCCAAACAATTCAAAATAAAAAACACCCAAGAAATTTCAAATTATTAATATTTCTAAGGATAAAACATAAATGAAAAAAACGGTTTTTCTATTACCTAAGGAAGTAAACCCCACAACTGGAGGGCAGCAGTATGATATTCATTTTATGGAAACAATAAAACAGTTTGAATCGAACACAGAGGTTGTTACAGACACTAAATTAGCATGGAACCCCGGTATTTCTATACTCTACAACATTATTTACCTATTTCAACTAAAAACTTTTCTGAGTGCAAATATAATAATTACCAACAGCCGGCTCTACCCAAGATTGTTCTTTTTTGTTCTGTTTCTGAAATGCCTTGGGAAAAAAACAAAATTAATTTGTATTCATCATCATTACAATTTTTTAACCCAAGTAGGGATTAAGAGAGTGATAATTAAGTTTTTGGAAATTAAATTCTTAAAACTGTTTCATTGTGTTATCATTCCTAGTAAATATGTTAAAAGTCTTTCTGAACAATTTTTAGAAAAGTCTAAAATCCACCTCTTGGAAATAGGATTTGATAAAAACACCAATAGTCTACAAAATAAAACAACTCACAACAAACTTCTTTATGTAGGGACCATAGAAAAAAGAAAGGGCATTCATCTATTGCTTGAAGCCCTAAATCAAGTTAAAGGAGAATACGAATTGAACATAATTGGAAAATATGTGCCGAACGATCAATATTATTTGTCCCTAATAGACATGCTAAAGCGCTTTAAATTAGAGAAAAAAGTATTCTTTCGAGGGAGGGTTTCCGATCAAGATCTCCATTCCTATTACAGCAATTCCAGTCTTTTTGTCTTTCCATCCCTACATGAAGGCTATGGAATGGTACTTATAGAAGCTATGTCCTATGGTTTACCAGTCATTGCCTTTAACAACTCTTCAATGCCCTACATTATTCAGAACAATCAAAATGGATACCTAATTGAAGACAAGAATACAAGTGAATTTGGAATTCGAATAAACGAATTGTTGAGGAGTCCTGAAAAATTAGAACTATTCAATAGAAATGCTTTAAGTACTTTCAAGAATGCAAGGAGTAATGAGGACCTTGATTTAGATATCAAGTCATTTTACAATAAACTGAATAAATAATACAAAATTAGCAACTTTTGAAAATAACATTTTTTTGCAAAACGGAGGACCATACAGCCCTTAAACATAATTTATTTTATGTTCAAGACATCGATATACTAAAGTCCATTGATTCAAACTTAGTAATTGCAACACGCTGGAGTCAAATTGACTATAAGGCCGACGTCATATTTGTTTGGTGGTGGACATATGCCTTCATTCCCGTGATTATTGGCCGTCTATTGGGCAAAAGGGTAATCATAACCGGAACCTTTAATTACGACGCCCCTAAATCACCCAATAATTTTAACAGTAGACCACTGTGGCAAAAAGCTCTAATATGGTTTTCATTGAAGTTTGCATCAAAAAATATTTTAGTATCCGAAAGAGAATATGACATCTTTAAGGATAAGTTTAAAATGACTAATATTAAGTATATACCACATGGTGTATATGTAAGTAATTATAAGCCCAATTACCATCGGGATTCTAATTTTTTGCTTACCATTAGTTGGTTGGAACAACATAATATGATAAGAAAATGTATATATCAAACCGTGGATGCCTTATCTATTTTAAGAAAAAGGGGGAGCAATTTAAAACTCGTAATTGCAGGTAGGCGAGGTGATGCCGTTACTGAACTACAAAATTATATAGATCAAAATGGATTAACGGAGCATGTAAACGTTATGGTAGATATAACCGAAGACCAGAAAATAAACCTATTGTCTACATGTAAATTATACCTTCAGCCCTCAATTTATGAAGGCTTTGGTGTAGCCATCGCAGAGGCAATGAGTTGCGGATGCACCATCGTAACCAGTGAAGCTGGCGAAGTACCTAACGTAGTGGGTGATACCGCTTATGTGTTAGAGGAAACAAATCCCAATACAATTTCTAGTGCAATATCCGAACTACTTTCAGAACCGGAAACTTATAATTCCTTACAATTAAAAGCCAGAGATAGAGTTGTGAACTTGTTTTCTGTTGAGCGTCGCAAAAGGGAAATAATAGAATTACTGGAAATCAACCGTTAAGTCTCAATATTCCCAAATGTTTAAAATTCACAAAAGTCAGTTGTTATCTTGAGAGGGATTATCACACAAAAGTTACGTCATATTCAGGAAATCATCTTTTGCCTATGGGCATTCAGCATCTGTTATCCAGAATTTAATTTCATATTCTATGTATTTACCGGAATTTCCATTTTAAAAGTAACCATAGAAAAAGGATGGGGCATCAATAAAATAACAAAAGAAAAAGCACCTTATGTTTTTCTTTTGTTGTTTGTTTTATGGAATATAATTACCCTGATATACACAGAAGACCTATACTACGGAATAAAACAAGTGGAAAAAAAAATCCCTCTACTAATAATTGGCATATTGGGCTTATTTGGAAATGGACTGACTATAAATTTAAGGAAAATACTTTCCTATTATTTTTATGGGCTACTTTCGGTAGTCACAGTTTGCATTATCTATAGCTCATATATGCTATTCACAGATTATTATCTGGCTGTGGCCCTGGTAAAAGGATTTACCAACATAAACCTATTGAACATTTTTGAGCATCGACTATATATTGGTATTTCTATATTAATGATTACACCATTTCTACTTGAAGAAATAGTTCTAGAAAAGAAAATACTACTGCGTATTTCCAAAATATTAATATTGCTATTATCATTTTATATGGTTTATTCTTCAGGCTCACGCATCCTTATGGTTTCAATGATAGCGATAGTACTGATCTTATTATACAAATACATTAAACCTAAAATTAACAAAAGAGTATTCTTTGCAGTTTTTTTTGTTTCCGTATTAGCCGGACTGACCATTTTATCTTTTCACCCCCGCACAAAACTCACTTGGGAATTGTTATCAAAAAATAAACCTCTGAGTAAATTGGACAATAGATTGGTTACATGGGACAATGCATTGAAAATAATATCTGAGCAGCCCGTTTTTGGAACGGGGTTGGGTGATTCCAAAAATGAAATGTTCAATGCATATAAAAAGAACGGGGATACGTTTGAGCTACAAAATGAATTAAATGTCCATAATCAGTATTTACAAATAATATTGGAATCCGGTTTAATTGGATTCTTTCTCTTTTTATGTTTTGTGTATTCATTCTACCAAGGTGCCAAAGAAAAAGGAATTTATGTCCAAACCGTACTAATAGTCTTTGGATTTAGCTTCTTAATAGAATCCGTTCTTTCGAGAAACCTGGGTGTATTTCCTCTGACTTTTTGGATTTTTATATTGCTTTTATCCGATAATATCTCCCCTACTTCCAATTATAGGGATAACAAGAATTTAAAAAATATTGTTTTAAAAACGAGTACTGTTTTAACATTGGGCCTGGTATTTGCCATGCTTCTTTTTTCAAAGCTTAAGACCTTTGATAGTACGGACCCAAAAACCTATATGACCACACCATTTAATTACGTTCATTACAATAACCTCCCAAATAAAGATCAACTCCCTAAGGTAACTGATGCATGCAGCATATCCCTTAATGACAATTTTACAAACTACGAACGGGGTGTTTTTCTCGCACCTGAAGTTTTTAGTACAAAAATAGATGTCAGAGTGTCACTTACATACGGAATATGGTGTTATATTTCAACAGATTCCAACATTAACGAGGCCTACACCTATGCCTGGGACAGAGTGAATGTTTCTTTTCGAGATGAATACGATCTTACTAAAAAAGGAACTTGGCAGTTTTTATCTTTAAATGATAAAACCTTTTCCAATAGTTTTGCTGCCGGAGTTAGGATCGATTTACGAAGGGAGTTTCCTAAAATGGAAGGCAAAGTCTATTTTGCAATGCCCCATTTCAAAATTAAGAACGAATAAAAGCCAAAAAACAGGGTATAATTAACAGCTCTTTGTTAAGCGTTTTCTAATTTAGCCCTAGTACACTTGTTATTAATAAGAAAGTTTTATTAAAAACCTTAAAATATAAATTTAATAGAATCGAGATAAAATGAAGCAAATAATACAAGATCTTAAGAATGGTGAAACCATCTTGGAAGAGGTACCAGTACCTATGATAAAACCTGGACAAGTGCTTATCAAGACTACTAAAACCTTAGTATCATTAGGAACCGAAAGAATGTTGGTCGAATTTGGAAAAGCTAACTTTATCCAAAAAGCGCAACAACAACCTGACAAAGTAAAAATGGTTTTGAACAAGGTAAAAACCGATGGTCTAAAACCAACTATGGATGCTGTATTGAATAAGTTAAACCAACCATTGCCCCTAGGGTATTGTAATGTAGGTGAAGTTGTTAAAGTGGGCCGTGGCGTTACAGAGTTTAATGTTGGCGATAGAGTAGCCTCTAATGGCAATCATGCAGAATATGTACTAGTTCCAAAGAATCTTGTTGCTAAGATCCCAGACAATGTAAGTGATGAAGAAGCAGCATTTACCGTAATTGGTTCGATTGGTCTTCAAGGATTAAGACTTCTAAACCCTACATTTGGGGAAACTATTGTAGTTGTTGGCCTTGGTCTTATAGGTCTGGTTACTGCAGAACTACTATTAGCTAACGGTTGTAATGTCATTGGGTTTGATTTTGATCCGGAAAAAATAGAAATCGCAAAGAAAAAGGGCATCACCGCCATTAATCCTGGAGAAGGGTCGGATCAGGTAAAATTTGTGGAGTCCTATACCAATGGGATTGGTGCGGATGGCGTTATAATTACCGCATCGAACAAAAGTAACGAGATTATTTCCCAATCGGCAAATATGTGCCGCAAAAGGGGGCGGGTTGTCTTGGTTGGAGTAATCGGACTAAATATAAGTAGGGCCGATTTCTATGAAAAGGAAATATCCTTTCAGGTTTCGTGTTCCTATGGCCCAGGTAGATATGACGAGGAATACGAAATAAAAGGCAACGATTATCCTATTGGCTATGTTAGGTGGACGGAGAAAAGAAACTTCGAAGCCGTTTTAAACGCTATTGATAGAGGTGTTCTAAAGGTAAAAGATTTAATTACAGAGCGTATTGCCATAAATAATTTTGAACAGATTTACGGTGATATGAGGAATTCCAAAACAATTGCCTCTATACTTGAATATGATAGCACCACCTCTCCTAGATCTACTGTTAACATAGCATCTAGGTCATTTGAAGGAAAAAAAGGAGTGCTTGGAATTATCGGAGCAGGTAATTTTACGAGTTCAACACTTCTTCCTAACCTGAAGAACTTAAACGCCGATATAAAATATATTGCTAGTTCTGGAGGACTCTCCTCTACAATAATGGCCAAACGCCACAATATCGCTAAATCTACAACAGACTACAAAGAAATTCTGGTAGATGAAGAAGTAGACTTGGTAATTATTACAACTAAGCACAATATGCATGCTCCAATGGTTATAGAGGCCCTCCAAGCTGGAAAAAGCGTATTTGTAGAAAAACCTCTTGCTCTTAACAACAATGAACTAAACCAAATCATAAACGAATATAAATCGCAAAATGTTTCTGTTTCTGTTGGATTTAATAGACGCTTTGCCCCAATCGCCAAGAAGATGAAAAAGCTTCTAGGCAATGACAACACTCCTCTGAATATTATTGCAACTATGAATGCCGGTTTTATACCCTCGGATGTATGGGTACACGATATGGAAGTAGGAGGAGGAAGAATAATTGGAGAGGCTTGCCATTATATTGATCTTTGCTCATATTTATCCGGAAGTACAGTAAAAGCGGTCTGTATGAATTCCATGGGATCAAACCCAGAAGAGAATACGGATAATGTAAGTATTCTTTTAAAATATGAAAACGGCACCAATGCGGTTATCAACTATTTCTCAAATGGTAGCAAAGCCTACTCAAAAGAAAGGGTGGAGGTATATAGCCAGGAACGTACGTTAATAATGGATAACTGGCGTAAACTAAAAGCATTTGGGTTTAAAGGAGGAAACCAATCATCCAAACAGGATAAGGGCCACTATAACCAATTTAAGGAACTTCTGGACCAACAGCGTGATGGAGGTTATCCAATAATATCTTTTGATGAAATTGTCAACACGACAAAAGCCTCCTTTGCCGCAATAGAATCACTTAAAAAAGGTAAATGGATAGAAATAGATTAAATTTATATCTAAACACCGTAAAACGCCTGAAAATAAGACAATTGTATTATCAGGTTTATTACAAACTCAGAAATAAATTATTTAAAAGAAATTATAAAAAAGAGCTCCCTGAGAACTTGGAAGCAATACAATGGCAAGATCAGCTTTTTAACAATCATAGTTATAATGGAGGTAAATCCTTTAGTTTTTTAAATATTGATTTCAAATTCAAAGAAAACCATATCGATTGGAACAAATCCGATTTTGGAAAGTTATGGACGTACAATTTAAATTACTTTGATTATCTAAACCAATCCAACATAACGACTCAGGAAGGGATTGCCCTCATAAAGGATTATATAGGAAACGAAGACATCCTGAAAGACGGATTAGAGCCTTATCCTATTTCACTTCGAGGAATTAATTGGATAAAGTTTTTGTCCAAAAATTCTATTTCCGAAAATATTATAGATCAATTTTTATACAATCATTATCAAACTTTATTACATAATTTAGAATATCATTTACTGGGAAATCACTTATTGGAAAATGGATTTTCATTATTGTTTGGTTCTTATTATTTCAAAGACGAAGTCTTGTATGTTAAAGGAAAGAAAATCATTATAGATGAGCTGAATGAGGAGATATTGAAAGATGGTGGACATTTTGAGCTTTCCCCTATGTATCATCAGATTATTCTGTATCGATTATTGGACTGCATCAATTTAATTCGCCTAAATAAATGGCAACAGGATAATCTATTACACTTCCTAGAGGAAAAAGCAAAAAGTATGCTTTCTTGGTTAAGTGGAATCACCTACTCCAATGGGAATATTCCGATGGTCAATGATGCTGCTTTTGACATAGCCCCAACCTCATCAGAGCTTTTTGGATATGCCAACAAATTGAATCTTAAATGGGAAAAATTACCTCTCTCTGATTCGGGATATAGAAAATTCCAAAAATCCGAATTTGAACTTTTTGTGGACGTTGGTAATATTGGCCCCAATTATCAAAGTGGACATGCCCATGCCGATACATTTAGTTTTGAACTCTACTTTAAAAGTCAGCCCATTATTGTTGACAGTGGTATTTCAACATATGAAAACAATGAATTAAGAAAACTACAAAGAGCAACTAAAAGCCATAATACTGTTGAGGTAGACCAATGTGATCAATCACAAATGTGGGATGCTTTCCGCGTGGCGAAAAGAGCCCATATTATTAATTTGATTGAAAAAGACAACCATATCGAAGCTTCACATGATGGCTATAAGGAACTTGGCATCATCCATACCCGAAAGTTTGATGTTGGCCATCAAAACATCGTTATTCATGACTCACTAACCGCAAAAAATAGCTTAAGCCATTTGGCCTTTTTACACTTTCATCCACAAATTGAAGAAATAGCCGTAGGGGAAAACCTAGTAGATCTTTTAAATGAGAATATTACAATAAAATTTAAAAATACAAGGGCAATTTCCAAAGGACTCTATGAATACTCTTTGGGGTTCAACAAATTTAAATCGGCTAATATGCTAACAATTAGCTTTGATAATTGGCTCGAGACCAATATATGCCTTAATTCCAAATAACATTTTTATGAAAGTACTCATAGTAAGTAATTACTTGTATCCAGAAACTGGAGCAGCTCCCAATAGGATCACACAAATGGCAGAGGAACTCTCCAAACATCATCAGGTAACCGTCTCCACTGCTTTTCCAAACTATCCTACTGGAAAAGTTTTTCCCGGGTATACTTCTGGACTTTTTAAGAAAGAAAACATAAAAGGCTTTAATGTTAGGAGATATAGAACCTATAATAGCATCTCGAAGAATCCTATAAAAAGAGTCATTTCCATGTTGTCTTTTGGAGTTATGATGTTTTTCGATATTCCACACCTTTACAAAGAGAAATACGATTTTATTATTGTTCAAAATTCTCCATTGTTAGTATCATGTTTTGCCATCTTCTATGCCAAAATTTTCACCTCATCCAAAATTGTATTAAACGTTTCAGATTTATGGCCTCTTTCTGCTCTGGAGCTTGGAGCAATTAAAAAAGGGCTATTTTATAGCCTATTGGAGAAAATAGAGTTATTAAATTATAGGAATGCCTGCTTAATCTTAGGACAATCCAATGAAATTCTAAATCATGTACAACATAAAGTTGGAGACAAACAAAACTTTTTATACAGAAACATCCCTATTCTCAATATAAGAGAAGAAAAATCTATTCATAAACACACCCCGGTTAAAATAGTATATGCCGGACTACTTGGTGTAGCCCAAGGCATTTTGGATATATGCAAAGCAATTGATTTTAAGAAATTAGGCGTTGAATTCCACATTTATGGCAAAGGAAACGAGTTAAAAGAAATTCAAGATTATATTAGTATTTCAGATAAGTGTATTCACTATAAGGGATCTCTTAGTTCAGATGAAATTAGAATTGCACTAATGAAATACGATTATTCCCTTGTTCCGTTAAAGAGTAGAATATATGGCGCTGTTCCCTCAAAAATATTTGAACTAACACTTTTAAATGTGCCCATAATTTTCTGTGGGGGTGGTGAAGGTGCAGAAATTGTAGATAAAGAGAAACTTGGTTTTGTTTCTGAGCCAGGAGACTTTAAAAAACTATCCGAAAATATTGAAGTTGCCGCAAACTTATCAGATCAAGAATATAAAGAATTATTAAATAACTGTGAGGAAGCAGGGAGAACAAAATTTGATTTTTCTCGACAAATACAAAATCTAGTCTTATTATTAGAGACAATGCATAATAGCAAATAACATTTACATATTACAAAAATTTACTTCTTGCATTATAAAACACTGGGAATTAATTACAATATCCCTACATAGAACAGTTTGATATACAGTTATTTCATAATTGAATTATCTTTGTTCCGAAATTGTAGATTATAAATGTTTTATTTAACATTAATTTCAATCTAAATATCAACCAAACTATTAATGGCCAAGCCCTCAATATTAAACTCAGTCGAAAGAAAATTTATTCTCCTTATAGGGGATACCCTAATAATTTTGGCTTCCCTCAATCTATTGGTGAATCACGCCATAGATGAAAAGTATATTTCCTTAAAACTTAAATTCATTGTCTTTGCTATTGGAATTACCTCTTATTTGGTTTTAGCCTATATCTTGGACTTTTACAATCTTGAAAAAGTATCCAAACGAAGATACTTTTTGCCACAATCCGTATATATATCATCCTTGTACGTCTTTGTAGTATTCCTGTCCTGTGTGATTTTCTTTGACATCAGCTTTTGGAGGGGGCCTTTACTGATTTTTCTATTGTTAACCCCAGTAGAAATTGGACTTTGGCGTTTATTTTTTAGTAATGTTTTTAAAATTATTCCCGTAACCAAAAACGTTATTTATATTTATGAGGACGCTACCTATGATAGTTTGCGCCAAGACATGGCTGCCATCAACGGAAATGATATGGAAACCTTTTACAAAGTGAAACTTACATTTTCTATAGACCAAAATACCTTGATCAATAAAAAATATTTTTTATCAGCTGCTGAAAAAATAGACACTTGGATTATAAACACTAAGAGTTATAATAATTTACCGAAGGAGCTCGAAAAAATAATTTTGCGATCAATGCTAAGGGGTAAGGAGGTTATTTCTTATACTTCCTTTTATGAAAACACCTATGAAGCATTGCCCATAAAATCGCACAACGATAGTTTTTATGAAATTCTTCAATTCAAGAATAAAAAAATAAGGTATTTAATAAAGATATTTAATTTCTTGGTTAATTTTTGCCTTGCCCTTTTTGTTGGTATTATATTCGCCTTGGTTACTCCATTCGTGTTTATATTAAATCTAATATTCAACCGGGGCCCTCTCTTTTATACCCAAAAAAGAGTTGGACAGCATGGTAAGGAATTCAGTATTTATAAATTTCGCTCCATGGTAGTCGATGCTGAAAAAACCGGAGCCAAAATGGCTACCAAAAACGACGCTAGAATTACTCCATTTGGTAGAATACTGCGATTGTTTAGGATAGATGAACTACCGCAGATAATCTCTGTCATCAATGGCGATATGCAATTTATTGGTCCAAGGCCCGAAAGAAAAATATTTGTGAAACAGCTAAATGAAATTACTCCCTTCTATAATATTAGACACCTGATAAAACCAGGAATTACAGGTTGGGCCCAAGTCAAATACAAGTACGGTGAAAATTTAGAGGATTCGATCAAAAAGCTGGAATACGATCTTTACTACATCAAAAATAAATCCGTTACCTTAGACCTAAGAATAATTTTTAAAACCGTTACCACGGTCCTGTTTTCTAGAGGGGTATAAAATAAATTTAATGAAAAAAGTACTTATCACCGGCGCAGCCGGATTTTTGGGATCGCATTTATGCGATCGCTTTATAAAAGAAGGTTATTACGTTATTGCCATGGATAACCTCATTACCGGTGACCTCAAAAATATTGAACATCTTTTCCCTTTGGAGCAATTTGAGTTTCAACACCACGATGTTTCCAAATTTGTCCATATTCCAGGCAAGTTGGATTATATCTTGCATTTTGCCTCACCTGCTAGTCCAATAGATTACTTAAAGATTCCCATTGAAACCCTAAAGGTTGGTTCCCTTGGTACCCTAAACTTATTGGGCCTTGCCAAAGAAAAAAAAGCTAGGATACTGGTGGCCTCTACTTCTGAGGTGTATGGTGATCCCTTAGTGCACCCACAAAGTGAGGACTATTTCGGCAATGTTAGCCCAATTGGACCACGTGGGGTTTATGATGAGGCGAAGCGATTTATGGAATCCATTACCATGGCCTACCATCGATTTCACGGTGTGGATACCCGTATAGTCCGTATTTTCAATACCTATGGATCCAGAATGAGGTTGAACGACGGGAGGGTGGTTCCTGCCTTTATGGGACAAGCCCTTAGAGGAGAAGATCTTACCGTCTTTGGGGATGGTTCACAAACAAGGTCTTTTTGTTATATAGACGATCAGGTGGAGGGTATCTATCGTTTATTGATGAGCGACTACACCGATCCAATAAATATTGGTAATCCCCATGAAACCACGATCAAGGAATTTGCTGAGGAAATTATTAAGCTCACCGGAACGGACCAGAAAATAATATACAAACCCCTACCCCAGGATGATCCCATGCAACGTGAACCAGATATTACCAGGGCCAAGGAAATCTTGGGTTGGGAGCCTAAGGTAAGCAGGGCGGAGGGACTTAAGAAAGTCTACGAATATTTTAAATCCCTTTCCCCAGAAGAACTACAAAAAAAAGAACACCGGGAATTCTTGACTAAATAACTGGATATTTCCCCCTCAAACCGTATTTTTGGGGAAATTTTTTGAGAATGAACATTTTGATACTTGGTGCCGGAGGGCGCGAACATACTTTGGCTTGGAAGCTAAAACAAAGTCCAAAACTTAAAAATCTTTATGTGGCTCCCGGAAATGCGGGAACCGCTGCCATAGCGAAAAATGTACCCATTGGTGTAAACGATTTTGAAGCCATTAAAAAATGTGTGCTTTCCGAAAATATCGAAATGGTGATTGTAGGGCCAGAAGATCCTTTGGTGAACGGAGTGCACGATTTTTTCCTCAACGATATCGACTTAAAAAATATCCCTGTCATAGGACCACAAAAAGCAGCAGCTACCCTGGAAGGCAGCAAGCAGTTTGCCAAGGAATTTATGATGCGGCATAATATCCCTACTGCAGCCTATGAAAGTTTTACGGCCGAAACCTTGGAAAACGGCTATGCTTTTTTGGAAACCCTTAAACCACCTTATGTTTTAAAAGCGGACGGACTTGCTGCAGGGAAAGGAGTATTGATTTTAAATGGCCTACAGGAAGCCAAGGCCGAACTGAAAACCATGTTGATCGACTCCAAATTTGGCGCTGCCAGTACTACTGTGGTCATTGAAGAATTTTTGGACGGTATTGAACTTAGTTGTTTTGTGCTTACTGATGGTAAAGGATTTAAGGTCCTGCCTACCGCAAAAGATTATAAAAGAATAGGAGAAGGCGATACCGGATTGAATACCGGGGGTATGGGCGCCATTTCGCCCGTTCCTTTCGCCGATAAGGTTTTTATGGACAAAGTACTTGAGCGAATCGTAAAACCTACCGTAGAGGGCTTTAAATTGGATAATCTGCCATATAAGGGATTTGTGTTCATTGGTTTGATAAAAGTTGGGGACGAACCAAAAGTAATTGAATACAACGTGCGAATGGGCGATCCTGAAACTGAAGTAGTAATACCAAGAATAAAAAATGATCTGGTCGAAGTTTTTGAAGCCGTTGCAAACCAAAGCTTGGATAGCATCGACCTGGAAATAGATGAGCGCGCCGCTACCACAGTAATGGCGGTATCCGGTGGTTATCCGGAAGCTTATGGGAAAGGAATGGAAATAACAGGTTTTGACAATATAGAAGATGCCGTGGTATTCCATGCCGGAACCGAATTAAAAGAAGGCAAGGTTTTGACCAATGGTGGTAGGGTTTTGGCGGTTACTGCTTATGGTTCCAACTACAAGGAAGCACTCAAGAAATCCTATAAGAACATGGAGAAGCTACATTTCAACAAAATGTACTATCGCAAAGACCTGGGATTCGATCTTTAATAATCCACTTTATTTTAATCATGAAAAGTAAAGGGATAGCAAATGCTATCCCTTTTTTCTTATCCAATAGATCTCTTATTCCTTAACTTTGATATAGGAAAATGCACAGCTTCAACAAGAAGCCATCTTCCTAACGAAAATCCAACTAATATTTATAGGTAGGAGTGTGCGGTTGCGTCCTTATTTTCTTCCCCGCTATCATTGTACTTTTTCAACTCCAACATCCAATATACAAAGGCAGCAGCACCGATTAGCATAAAAATCCAATTTAATGTATTGGCTCCCCACCAATTCTCCATAGCACGCATAGCGTCAAACGGAGCGAAAAGCACATTTACAAATAAATCCTCTATACCGTAAAAAAATGAATCCATCTTAATTATATTTACCATGCAAAAATATAAAAACCTAGGATGATTTCAAGCATTTTTGGAAGAACAAAACCAATAAATTATATAATACTTCTGGTATTCCTATTTTTTTTCTATTGGTTTGTCCATTTTTTCATATTCCAAAAATCCTATTCACCAGAGCAATTATTAGGACAAACAGCTATTCTGGGCTTCTTATCGTTCAGTATTTTTGTGGTCAATTTTATTGCCCTAAGAAATAAGATTACTGGAGGCAATTCCTTGGCGATCCTATTTTATACCCTTTTAATTGTACTTTTCCCGGAAGTACTGATAGACCCCAATGCCATTCTCTGCAGTTTTTTTTTATTGCTCGCCATCCGTAGAATCCTAAGTTTCCGTAGTCTCAAAAACCTTAAATTAAAAATTTTTGATGCCTCCTTTTGGATATTGATAGCTAGTTTATTCTATGACTGGGCCATATTGTATCTCATAGTAGTACTTGTTGCCATATACTTTTACGAACCAAAAAACTTCACAAATTGGCTGGTCCCATTCGCTGCAATTATTGCTATGGTACTAATTATGTTGGCAGTGTTGGCGCTGAGCAATAATATGGAATTTTTGTGGAATCATTATTTTTTCGATTTTCAGTTCAATGCCGTTTATTTTTATGACTGGAGCAATAGCACCATTTTATTTCTTTATGTTTCCATAGTTTTGCTTTGTGGTTTTTTGGCTTTTTTAAAACTGGGTAGTGTAGGAGTAGGGAAAATAGTGACAATGCGCCTCATAGTCCTGTTCTTTTTTATAGGATTGCTGGTGAAAGTATTGAAATCCGCTCCAGACACCCACCCTATTTTAATTACTTTTTTCCCTGCAGTAGTTTTTATAACTACCTATGTTCAATCTATTAAAAAGGACAGTGTCCGTGAAATTATTTTAATGGTATCCGTTGTAGTTCCCTTTATAGTTTTTTTGACCAATGCGCTAATGAAGTAAGGCACCAAACTCGTCCTTCTCAACGCTCATTTGCCGTCCTGTAATCGAAAATCAATAAAACAGCTACCAATACACCATTGGTTAGGTCATGCGAGTGGCAAGAAAATGGCCCATAATAAAACCTGTTTTTTAAATAAAGGGTATCTTTACCGTAAAATATTGTCTATATGTTCAGTGATTTTGCCTTTAAAATATTTAAAGAAAGCATAGAAAAATATCATCAGAAAGATGACGTATCCCAGGAGTTCAACAACCCCTATCCAAAGGAAGATATATCCCATCTGTTATATCGCAAAAATTGGATAGATACGGTGCAATGGCATTATGAAGATATTATACGTGATCCCAATATTGAACCAGTGGCCGCGCTAAAATTAAAAAGACTGATTGATGCCAGTAATCAGGATAGGACGGACTTGGTAGAATTTATTGATAGTTACTTCCTAAATAAATACCAATCGGTAGAAAAAGATAAAAATGCCACAATAAATACGGAAAGTCCGGCTTGGGCCATAGACCGACTTTCCATTTTAGCCCTGAAAATATATCATATGCAGGAGGAAGTTAATAGAACGGATGCCTCTCAAGATCATATCCAAAAATGCCAAAATAAACTGAATGTCCTTTTGGAACAGAAGAAAGACCTTTGCTCTGCTATCGATCAATTATTAGAGGATATCGAATCTGGGAAAAAATACATGAAAGTGTACAAGCAGATGAAAATGTATAATGATAATGAATTAAATCCTGTTCTGCGTAAAGCCCCCTAAAGTCAAATTTGCCTTCCCACATTTAAGGGATTATCCAATATATAGATGGAAATAGCGCCCAAAATTCCAATTGCCCCTACTGAGACCGCTAAAAATGGAATTGAAGAACCTGCAACTTCGGCTGGGGAAGGATTACATATTCTGGTAATTCGATTGTCGGCCATGGGAGACGTAGCTATGGCAGTTCCTATTATAGCCGCTTTATTGGAGCAATATCCCAAGGTTAAAATTACCGTGCTTACCAGAGCGTTTTTTAGCCCCCTTTTTTCTGAACTCAATAATGTAACGGTTTATGAGGCAGATGTAAAGGGGAAGCACAAGGGCGTTTTTGGACTTTGGAAGCTCTATAAGGAACTTAAAGGTCTCCATGTAGATATGGTTGCCGACATGCACAATGTACTACGCAGCAACATCCTTAGGCTGTATTTTAAGCTGGGATCAATTCCGTTTGTCCAAGTGGATAAAGGCAGGGCAGGAAAGAAGGCTTTGACCTCCCTTACCCATAAAGTTTTTGAACCTTTGAAAACTACCCACCAACGCTATGCGGATGTTTTTGGGAAACTTGGCATGCCAATAGATATGGAAAAAGCAAATCCACTTCCTAAAATGGCCATAGCCCCTTCCACAAAGGAATTGTTAAAGGGCAAGGAACAGAAATGTATAGGTATTGCTCCTTTTGCAGCATTTGACGGCAAAATGTATCCTTTGGATTTGATGGAAAAGGTAGTTCATAGCCTAAACAAAACCAGTGGCTACAAAATATTGTTATTTGGTGGAGGGGAAAGGGAAAAAACCATATTGGATAAATGGGAACGTAATTTCGAGAACAGTATTAATCTGGTAGGTAAATTGACCTTCAAGGAGGAATTGGCTTTAATCTCACGGTTAAATCTAATGTTGGCCATGGATAGTGGCAATGCCCATTTAGCTGCATTATTTGGAATCCCTACACTTACTTTATGGGGTGTAACCCATCCGTATGCGGGATTCTATCCGTTTAAACAAGATCCTCAAAATGCCTTGTTGGCGGATAGGCGGCAATTTCCACTGATCCCAACATCGGTCTATGGAAACAAATACCCTCCAGGGTATGAAAATGTAATGCGCACCATAGCACCTGAGGATGTTCTTTCTAAAATTGAGGAAATGATAAATAATTAATTATCACAATAACTAGTCGGGTGATTTTGGCAGCGTGGATGACTGGCCTCGCCACTTTGACAGAGCGAAGCATGAGCGACAATAAGTCCCACTAATGCCTATTAAATGCGACAGATAAATAAACTGATAATGGGAAGTTGATCATGGTAGGCTTTAACTTCACCTCTATTCTTAATCGCTTTGTAAAACTGGAGATCTCCAAATCGGTGGACCTTCCAAAACGGAATCTAGTCACCCCCTAAAACAACAAACTATGCCGGCTCTTTGTACTCTATTAATTTGAAGTATTGACGAAGCTGTTGAATATACTTATATCGCAACATCTTACTATTACCTTCAACCATTAAGGTCCTTATCCCGATATAGGACGAAATTAGGTAAGTAGCCACGGCTTCACTATCTATATGCCGGTCTACATATCCATCCGTCTTTCCCTTTTGCAGGGCTGTTACCAAATTAACTTCCCACACCTTCAAAATGTCCTGTAGGTAATTCATTATGTCGGGGTTCTTCCCATTAAATTCAGTAATAAAATTACTCAAAACGAATCCGTAATCCAGAAAGTTATGCTCTGCAGTTTCCAACGCATCATCAAAACAGGCTACAATCTTGTTCAAGGGGTCTTCTTGACCTTCTATTGGCTCAATTAGACTACTATAGACTTTCCTGAAAAGTAGATTTTGTACAATACTTATGAAATACTCTTCCTTGGATTGAAAATGGTAATAAAAAGCTCCTTTGGAAAGGGAGAGCTCTTTTAATATATCATCAATACTTGTATTAAAATATCCCTTTTGGTAAAAAATCTCCAAGCCGGTGGTTTGTATGCGTTGCATGGTAGCCATGCGTTTCAATTGTTTGTCCATAAGATTTGGTTTTGGGTAAACAGACTTTTCAGTCTGTTACCCTAACTCCAATTCCGGCCTTTTATTTAAAAAAAAGTGCTAAAAATATGTTTAAATCGATAAAATGCTAAAAAAAACTATAGTTAAGCCCATTTTTAAAACCCAACAAACCAATTGGTCCTTTCACCTCCAATTTGCAAGGAACCTTTTTGGCACAATATTAAAAAACGATTTTAGGTTACCGACCCCTGACAACTACTACCCGCTCCTGCCGTACAACCAAAACAATGCTGCGAAACTATAATGTTCCTATCTGTAAGAACCTCCTCGTTATAATCCTTAATATGTTTGATCTTACTGGCCACTTTAAGCCCTAACATCTGATTGAAGTCGCAATCATACAACCATCCATCCCAACTCACCGAAATAGTATTGGTACACATAACATTTTCCACGGCGGAAGGGTTATACGCCTCGACTAGGGAATACATATAATCTTCATAATTCCCCGAAGCCATCAAATAATCCAAAAAACGGGCTATTGGCAAGTTTGTAATGGCAAAGAGATTATGGAATTGAATTTCAAAATCTTCCATCAGTGCCTTTTTAAAATCGCGCTCCAGTGCTGATTGGTCTCCTGGTAAAAAAGCGCCAGAGGGATTATAGACTAGATCCAATCTCAACGAACTATCCGGCATACCATAGCCAACGGCGTTCAGTTCCTGAAGTGCTTTGATCGACTTGTCGAACACTCCTTCTCCCCGCTGTTTGTCCGTTTTGCCACGGGTGTAATGAGGCATGGACGAAATAACATGGATATTATACTTTTTAAAAAACTCCGGAAGATCATAATATTTCTTGTTGGCCCTAATGATGGTAAGGTTGGAACGCACAATAAAATCCTGTACCCCTGCTCTGGCAGCCTCTTCCACAAACCACCTAAAATTAGGATTCATCTCCGGGGCACCTCCTGTTAGGTCTAAAGTATGGGCACCCGTATTGCGGATGACCTCCAGGCATTGCTCCATGGTTTCCCTAGTCATTATTTCCTTTCTATCGGGACCTGCATCCACATGACAGTGTTCACAAACCTGATTGCACATATACCCAAC
The DNA here is from genome assembly GCF_900129275.1 of Arenibacter palladensis. Classification (GTDB taxonomy): domain Bacteria; phylum Bacteroidota; class Bacteroidia; order Flavobacteriales; family Flavobacteriaceae; genus Arenibacter; species Arenibacter palladensis. The sequence goes on from NZ_FQUX01000001.1 coordinate 575,458, forward strand.
ATTGATCTGTAGAATTTCCAATTTTTTTGGGCGCAATGGAAACTGCCCTATTTGGGCAATTTTATCCTTAAAATAGGGTAATTCCCCATTTTCAAAAATACCGCTTTCAAGGATTTCCAATTGTTTATTATCTGTGACAAGGGCATTGTGCCTTGCCTTTAAAGATTTTGTTGCCATTCTTACATAGTATTAAAGCACTTTTTTACATGGAAAGCTTATTGTACTTATTCATCATTTGAACTCCATGTACTAAGGTTGCGCCACTTTCAATGGCCGCACCTGCATGTACCGCTTCCATCATCTCCTCCTTGGTTATCCCTTTTTGCAGACCGTCTTTAGTATAGGCATCAATACAATAGGGACACTTAACCACATGGGCCACTGCCAAAGCAATTAAGGATTTTTCCCTAGCACTAAGGGCTCCTTCTTCAAATACCTTTCCGTAGTAATCAAAGAACTTGGTCCCAAGTTCCTCGCTCCATTCGGTTATATTTCCAAACTTGCGTAAATCTGCCGGGTCATAATAAGAATCTGCCATGATATATATTTTAAATAGTTACTTTAGAAAACCTAGGTTTTGTTGGTTTCCTCTATTAATAATTTATTTTATCCCATATCTTAATGGTAAAACCTTGATCAGGGCAGCAAGCCACTATTCCGGGGTAATGTCCGGCTACTAAGATTTTTTAGGGTATGGGAGAAGAATGTTATGGAAACGGATTTCCTTAACCAAACTAGTTAATGAAGTGGAAAGGGGGAACCCTTATTAAAATAAGTGTTGTTAAAGTTAAACACTGAAGGAACAAAACCCTGAACAATAATTTCTCTAAATGGTGCAACCAAGGAGAGGATTAGTAGAAATATCTTTTTGGAAGTATCTTTTAACCCTTTTAAAACCCTCTGTAAATCCTCGCTAGTATCCAAGTCCAACAAGACACGAAGTTGAATTACATCTACCTTGGAGGCTTCAATTAGTATGGTTATTTTTTTTGTAAGTGTATTTGTTTTCCATGGTAGTTCAATAAAAGCCCTAACATCAAATTGGGATTTATGGAGTCCCATTAAATAAAAACCACCATCCCTGGAAGGCCCCAAAACAGCTTTCTTAGCTTGAAGCAGCCTAGACGCTTTAATGATATCGGAGGATTTTAATTGGGGGGTATCGTTCCCTATGGTAATAACATTATCATATCCCTTATCGAAAATGGATTTGATTGCATTTACAAACCTTTCCCCAAAAGAATTTCCATATTGCTCCTTTTCGGTAATAAGAAAATGGGGAAGTCCTGTTTTTTTTGCCGTATTTATTGAATGTTCCGTTAAGCTTTGAAATAATACACCACCCTTGGGCATACGCTTATGTTTCAATTCCTCCTTGGAGGAATTGGCAAAAATCAGAATTGCGTTACTATTTATTCTACAATGTTCCTGCATTAATACTAAAGTTGCATAATCTTAGCTAAAAACCTACACCTTTGCTTAGTCGATGAACATACAATTTCATTACGGCAAGCATGAAATCGGATCTTCCTTTTATTCAAAATTAAACTAATAAGTCGGTTATCTATCCCGAATAGTAGACTTTCCAATCAAAAAATGCACGTAAAGTGACCAATACCATCGCTGAAAATCCATAAATGAACTCCTGTGACCTTGTAAATAAATAAAACCGACTTAAGGGTAGGTGATTGAATTGGATTTTATAGGATATAATGCCTGAACCATGCATATACTTCGGCTAAATAGAATATACACAACTCTATAAAAAACTAACTGATTAACTGCCTATGCAGCATTCATTGACCAAAGCAATTAAGGGAGAACCTAGTTTTAATTTTTAGGAAAATCCAGAAATAAAATTCAATATCCCTATTTACCTCGGTTTGAAAATAGACACTTCCTACAGAAATGAAATAAGAGTATATAATTAAATGAATATTCATTTTTACGGGATTATTAATAAATCCGAATATGGAATCAGCCCGTGGAGCGTTTTAAAGATAATCCTTCTTACCCGCTACAGAATAGATAAACGAATCCCCAAGAGATTGCTACCTATACAACACTAATATTGCACCACACAATATGGCGGCATATCTAAAAATGATTCATAATGGAAAACGTAACTTACAAATCAAAAAAAAACCTTCGAAGTTTAATTCGAAGGTTTTTTTAAATATAATTCCTTATGTATAGCACCTCTAATACTTTACTCCTTTTTGTATTTATCGTTTAAAATTTTAACGATAGCATCCGTAACGTTATGTGCCTCTTTACCGTAAAGCACACTTCCACCGTCTCCACCGGTTAAAATAAAGGAATAACCATTTGATTCTCCAAAAGCCTTAATTTCCTTTTTTACCTTGGATACCAAACTATCCATCTCCGTTTGCCCCTGCATCTGCAATTGCTGTTCCTCCTGCTGCAACTGTTGCCCTATAAACTGACTGCGTTGCTGTAATTGACCGTATTCCTCTTGAGCCTTGGCCTGTGCCATTTTTTGGGCCTTTGCCTGAAAAGCCTGCGCCTCTATCTGAAAGGCCTGGGATATACTGTCCCTCTTTTTACCAAAAGCGTCACTCCTTGTTTTGAATTTAGCCTCAATATCCACTTTCTCCTGATAAGTGTCCATTAACTTCACATTATCCACAAAAGCTATTTTTTCTTGCTGGCAAGATATTGCTCCAATGAATACCAACGCCAAAACTAATTTTTTCATTTTCTCTTTAGTTTAAATTTGGGCAAAAATAGAAAAGCTTTTTTACAATAAGAGAAAAATTACTATTATTCATAATAGTAACCCCTTAATTCAAATACCCCACCAAATACTCATTTCAACAGATAAAACCACTGCATATTTATACGATAATTTAAATTGATTATAAAAACTAAAACAATCAAAAATAACTATTCTATCGGCCCTCTTAAATTGGCCAGAAAAAGCATTTCTCAAAGGCCTAATGCCATTTATCGTTTGGGTAGTACAACTGCTCTTAAAAGTCTTTAAAATGTGTTTTAGCGCCTTTTAATCACATAAATCAAGGAAGAATACTCCTTAGATCTCAAAGCACGGAGATTGGAGATTAATCCAATTAAAAAGGCCTTTATAAAGTTTTGTTTGCTATTCTTATATTTTTCGGAAAGAAGAGCAACATAGAAGGCGTCAAAAAACATGGGCTTGGTCCGTACCAATTTCATTCCATATTTTCCAAAGATATTTTGAATACTCTTTTGGGAAAAATGCCAAAGATGTCTTGGCACATCAAAAGCCGCCCAAAACTCTTTATAGTATTCGGCGTCATAAGATTTAAAGTTGGGAACCGCAATAACTAAGGTTCCGGATTCAGTTAGGAGTCCGACCAATTTGGAAACCTGAGATTCTAGATTAGGTAAATGTTCCAAAACATGCCAAAGGGTTATAACCTCAAATTTTTGACCCATTGGTAAAGTGTTTAAATCATCTAAAAGCATAACACCCTTTTCCTCTGCTTTAAGCCTTGCCAAACCATTAGGTTCAATACCGTAAATTTTCCAGCCATCATGTTTTGCTCTTACCAAAAAATCTCCAGTACCGGCTCCTACATCCAAAATTGTTTTATCCGTACTCGCATAGGAATTAATTAGCGAAAGCTTACTTTTAAGATTGTAACCTTTTACCGTATGATACATTTTATCCACCAAGGACTTCTTGGCATCGGTATGGGAAATATAATCTTCGCTTTCATAATACCGCCCAAGATTATCAGGTTGTGGTTCTGTAATCAACATATCCAAAACCGGATCATGCAACAATTTAAACGACTCTCCAGTGAGGGTATAATCCTTGGTTTCCAAATAAAGCTTCATAATTCTGTTAGGCCGATAATAATTATTTTAATAAGCAACGAAGATACTTCAAAACCGTAGTCTATAAAAGTGAATCGCCAGGAAGATTTTAGTTATTATAACTGCACTACCCTAACCCAAAAAAATGTTGATTAACTTCCATTTAAAACAAACTTTATAACTAAAATTTTCGATCCTAAATAGTCTAAAGGTGAAAACAAATTTAAAATCAACTTGGTCCGAAAAGTTTCCAAAAGATTTAAAAAATATCAAATTCATATTCTCTCTTTCTTGCTTCAAATAACATTAATATGACCACAACATAAATTTTAAACCTCTAAAAATAATAGTACAAATAAATTAATTACACGTATAAATCTGCAACCCCTAAATGTCATTTTTACGAGCTAATCCCAAGTCAGAAAATACAAATAATAGCATGATCGTACTTAGATATTTCTGAGGTAATATTCAACAGTAGCTTTAGCCTTTAATTAATTTTCTTAGCCCAAACAGCATATACCATAGAAGCACAAAAAAAAGGTGCTTGGCAATTTATCTTGACAAACACCTCTCTGTAAAACCAAATCTTTAGTTCCCTAAATAGTCATTAAAACGCATGAAATTAACCCATGTTCCACGTGGAACATATAGTATTCAATCCAAATTTATCGTCCCATATAGACCAGCAATACACTAATATCGCTTGGAGAAACCCCACTAATTCTAGAGGCCTGGGATATAGTTACAGGCTGTATTGCCTTTAGCTTTTCCCTAGCTTCATAAGAAAGTGATTTAAGCTTACTGTAGTCAAATCCCTTGGGAATTTTAATATTCTCAAGCCGCTGTAGCTTATCGGCATTATTCTTTTCCTTGGCGATATAACCCGAATATTTAACCTGAATTTCCGCCTGCTCCAATATCTCCCTATCCAAATTATTCTCCGAAACAAAGGCCGAAACCTCCTCCAATTGCAACATATGATCCATAGTTACTCTAGGTCTAGAAAACACCTTAAACATCTTGTCGGGTTGCCTAACTTTAGAGGAATCTACACTCTCTAAAATAGGATTAATATCATCTGGCTTAAAACTTGTTTCCCGGAAAAATTCAATAAAAGCATTGGACTTTCTCTCCTTCTCCTCCATTTTATCCAGCCTATCTTTTTTAGCCAATCCCATCTCATAACTCCTGGGCGTAAGTCTCAAATCGGCATTATCCTGACGTAAAAGAGTTCTGTATTCCGCCCTGGAAGTAAACATCCTATAAGGCTCCTCAGTACCCTTGGTTATAAGATCATCAACCAAAACTCCAATATAAGCCTCGTCTCTATTTAGAATAAAAGATTCCTTATCGTTGATTTTTAAATGTGCATTTATTCCCGCCATTAAACCTTGTGAGGCAGCCTCCTCATAGCCCGTTGTTCCATTAATCTGACCGGCAAAATACAAGTTATCTATAAGTTTGGTTTCTAATGTATGCTTCAACTGTGTAGGCGGAAAATAGTCATATTCGATGGCATAACCCGGTCTAAAGAATTTTACATTCTCAAAACCCTTGACAGATTTCAAAGCTTTGTACTGAACATCCTCTGGCAAGGAAGTAGAAAATCCATTAACGTAGACCTCCACGGTATTCCACCCCTCCGGCTCTACAAAAAGTTGATGACTATCCTTATCAGCAAACCTATTGATTTTATCTTCAATAGAAGGACAATATCTAGGCCCCAAACTCTTAATTCTTCCATTGAACATAGGGGAGCGATCAAAACCTTCCCTTAGCAAATCATGAACCAAAAGACTAGTATGGGTCATATAACAATCCCTCTGATGGGTCAAAGCCTTGGTGTCGGAATATGAAAATTTCTCAGGAACCACATCACCAGGTTGTGGGATCATAACAGAATAATCCAAGGAACGACCATCTACACGCGGAGGTGTACCAGTCTTCATTCTACCACTTTCAAAACCCAATTCCACTAATTGTTCTGTAATGCCAGTAGCGGCCTTTTCACCAGCCCTTCCCCCACCAAACTGTTTGTCCCCAATGTGAATTAATCCATTTAAGAAGGTACCGTTGGTTAGCACTACAGATCTTGATCTAATATCTAATCCAAGAGAAGTCTTCACCCCTACGGCACGACCATTTTCTACCAATAGACCAGACACCATTTCCTGATAAAAATCCACATTTGGAGTATTCTCCAAAGCCATGCGCCATTCCTCAGCAAACCGCATCCTATCATTTTGAGTCCTAGGACTCCACATGGCTGGACCTTTACTTTTATTGAGCATCTTAAACTGTATGGCACTCTTGTCACTAACAATTCCACTATATCCACCAAGAGCATCTATTTCCCGAACAATCTGTCCCTTAGCAATTCCGCCCATGGCAGGATTACAGGACATCTGTCCAATGGTCTGTAAGTTCATTGTAACCAATAAGGTCTTAGAACCCAAATTGGCAGAAGCAGCAGCAGCTTCCGCTCCAGCATGACCAGCTCCAACCACTATAACATCGTATTCCTTTTCAAACATAATTTTCAATGTTCCACGTGGAACAATTTAATTTTTTCATCTTCCTTTAACCTCATTTGCACGGTCTCCTCTTCGCTTTTATCGCCATATCCCAAAAGGTGAAGAACCCCATGCGCCATAACTCTCTTTAATTCCAAGTAAAATTCAACACCAAAATCCATTGCATTTTCCTTCACTCGTTCTACAGATATAAAAATATCACCAGCTATACCACTCATATCCTCATAAGGGAAAGTAATAATATCCGTGTAGGTATCATGATCAAGATAGTCCTGATTTATCTTTAGCAGATACTCATCATCACAAAATATAAAATCCAATTGGCTATAAACCTTATCCTCGGAAAAGATTATCCTACTAATCCAATCGGTAAACTTGGCTTCATCATCAATACTAAAATCTGTTTCGTAATGGAAATCAATCATCAATCCTAAAATATTCTTTCACCCTTATTTGAAAATTTTGCTGCAAAGGTAATGCTTGTCTATTTAAAATCTCCACATCATTACGATAATTATCTAATATTGAGGGCCTAGTAAGAATAGGATTCTCAAAGAAATTACCATTACTCTTGCTTTCCCTCTCCTTGGACTTACCCTGCTTAATGGCGGCATTATCCAACTTCAACATTTCCCTATTAATATTGTTCATCTTATTAATAGTTTGCTGGGTAATGCCATTTCTTAATAAATCATTTTGAAAATCCTCCATCTGCTTCACCAATTTTTCACCCAGCTTACGATCATCGTTATTGATAAGGTTCTTTAATTGATCCTCAAATTGTTCACGCAATAGTTGTTGTTCTTTGTAAATCTCATATAATTCATTTAGTTCCTCTTCACTAGGCCCCGACTGACTGCCACCAGAACCACCCTCGCTTCCACCTCCGGTACCCTGGCCGGTTTCAGATCCTTGCCCTTCCTTAGAACCCTTCCCCTTGCCATTAGCGCCTTCTTTACCATTATCTCCTGCCCCTCCATCACCATCTTTACCATCATTTCCATTCTTCCCAGAATTACCTTCTTCTCCTTTGCCTTTCTTTCCCTCGCCAGAACTACCGCCTTCAGAGCCCTTTTTTCCCATCTCTCCCAATTTCTCACCCAACTTTTCCTGGCCCAAAATAATATCCGGTAATTGAAAACCTTCTCCCTCCCCCTTACCCATACTTGGACTCATACTCTGCTGTAAGTTCTCCAAAACATTGGCCAAAAAATCGTTTAGATTATTAGCTGCGTTGAGAACATATTTTTGATAAGAAGCTCCTTGATACATTTCACTCTCCGCCATACTCTCCAAAGCTTTATCCAAATTATAATATACTTCTGTAATTTGTTCATTTACGAATTCTGAGAGTTCAGCCTGTCTCAAGGATAAAGCAAACAAACTATCATCTACATGTTTGAACAATTCCCTTAATTCTTGTTGTCTTTTAATACCTGCACTGTTAACCGTGCCTGACAATTCCGTTTGACCCAAAGTCTTATACAATCCTTCCTGTTTAAAAGAAAAAGTGATCAAATTATCCAACAATTGCCTTAACATCTCTGCATCTTCCGCAGTAGAAGAACCCCCTCCTCCACCAGAATTAGCCGCCAATAAATCGTCCGCTAGTTCTTTCATCTTTTTTGCAGCCGACTTTTGTTTAGACTTAGCTTTATCAGATGTAGACTTATCGCCTTTAGGTTGCTTGGAAATTTCTTCCATAGCACCACGTTGATCCTTCTTAATATCCTCCATCTTACCCATATCAACCTTTAAGTCAATAGGTTTCTTAAGACTAGCAATATCCTTCAACAATTCATCTACCTCTTTACTTATCTCTTCAAATTTAGAACCTAAACTATCTTGTTCCTTTTGCTGTTCATCTAAACCCACATCCTTATCTACCAAAGCCTCTTGTTCCTTGGACAATTTCATCAAATTGTCACTTAACTGATCCGCCTTTTGTTGAATATAATATCGCTTGGTAAGCTCCAATAACTGTTCTAAATTACGATCTGCATTTCTTTGCTTCTTACCTAGTTCCTCCAACCGCTTAGCCAATTCATCCTTGTCCAACTTCTCTGCCAACTTATTCAGCTCCTCCAACAACCTTTCATTCTTCTTAGCCTCCAATTCCTGCCTTTCCAAACGTTCTTCTAGAAGTTTCTTTAATTTACTATCTTCCTCGGACTTCTTAAGATTATCCTTCAATTGCCCACTGAATTTTTTCATTAAATCCTCCTGCACCTCCTGCTGCTTTAAAAAATCCTTGATCCTATTTTGATCTGAAAAACTAAGTACACTATTTTCCCTGTCCTGCCTATTAATCTCCTTTAAATTTTCCTGCTGTTCCTTTGACATTTCCAAAGATTTGTCCAGATTCTTGAGAATAGACTTTTGAAACACTAATTCCCTGTATTTCAGTTGATTATCGCTCAGGAAAACCGAACTAAAGACTTGACTCTTAGTAACCTTTCCATTATGAATGGCATCATTATCCACAACTTCAAAATAGAAATCATAAACCTCACCTTCCTCCAAATCCAAACCAGAAGGAAAGGTGTAATAAAACTTATTATAATTCACATTTGGATTGGACAACACCAAAACCTTTTTATTCTCCTGACCTTTCTTAAAATAGATCAATCTAACAGTATTCAACCTATAATCATCTGTCGCCTCCCCTATATAATATGACAGATTAGGATTTAAGGAATCTAGAACCTGCTCTACCCGTAAACTTGGAAATGCATCCCTTATAACATTAAAGCGATAACCCAACTTTTCATAGCTAGTCACATTTACATTAGAAATGGACAATTCATAGTCCAAATCAGAATAAACCCGCTTTCTAAAATTAAAAATGTCCCCCACCCTTTGAAACTTCTGAATACTATCCCCTACATTAAAAAGAACCTCATCCGTAGTCCGGGTCTTCATCCTCCATGAAACACTTGTTCCTTCAGGAAAAACGGCATTACCAGTACTTTTAATTACCTCATCCTCCCTTTCAGTGTAATCCGGATAGTCCAAAAACATTTCAAAATCAACTATACTTGGAGCCGAGAGTACATTTAAAAAATAATCTTTTGACCTAAACCCATTAGATACAAAATAGAAGGAAGTACTCTTTAAAGGACGGGTAAATTCGTATTGGTACAGCCCCTCTTTGAATTGCAAAAGGAACTCCTTACCATCTACCACAATGGAAACACTTTCCGGTTTAACCCGCCCTTCCGTTGTTAACGAAACCGTTAAGGATTTGCCCTCAAGTACATCCAAACTAGAAGTCAATAATCTAAAGGTAAAAGGAGCGGGCGGCTCATAGGCCAAATCGTAATTAACAACCCTTTTATAAGAACTGAAATAGGAAACCACATCCCCAGATATCCATATTATAGCGAAAATAAAAAGAGGTAATAATAAATATTTGGCGTATCCTATATTTTCCTTAAGATCAATAGCCTTTACGAAAGGAACAACACTCAAATCCATAGATCTTTGTTGAATACTGGCCAACAGCAATTCCGACTTAGAATTACTTTCGGCTAAATCCAATAGGTTAAAAAGCTTATCCTCCACCTCTGGAAAATGTTTGCCAATAAGAAGAGAGGCTTCCTTATTACTTAAGCCCCGCTTCCATCTTAATAAGAAAGATAAAGGAGTAATAATAAATTTCCACAACAAGTACAATTCAACACCAACAAATAGCACTAAAAGCAGCAATCTCCCAGTAGAACTCAACCACAAAAAATACTCTATTCCAACAACCGCAAAAAAGAAAAGCAACCCAAAAGCTAAAAAAAGTAGTAACCCCTTAAGCAACATCTTGGTATAGAACTTTGCAATAAAGGCATTAAGCTTATATAATATTTTATTATAATTATCCAAAATAGATCATTTTATAACCAAGGTACGAAAAAGCCACCTAGTCCCAAAGCACTCAAAACCGAATCCCAAAATAGAACGCTTTATGTATCTTTGCGCAAAAATAATACTTCATGACCAAGAAAGTAAGAGTTCGCTTTGCTCCCAGTCCAACAGGACCTCTACATATTGGCGGTGTTAGAACCGCCTTATTCAATTATTTGTACGCCAAAAAGCATAAGGGCGACTTTATTCTAAGAATTGAGGATACCGATCAAAATAGGTATGTAGAAGGGGCAGAACAATATATAATAGACGCCTTAAATTGGTGTAATATACCTTACGATGAAGGCCCAGGAAAAGATGGTGGATATGGCCCCTACAGGCAAAGCGAAAGAAAAGAGCTATATCAAAAATATGCGGATAGCCTTATCCAAAAGGGCCATGCCTATTACGCCTTCGATACCAGTGAAAAACTGGATTTTCATAGAAAAGACCATGAAGAAAAGGGAAAAACCTTCATATACAATTATCACAATAGGTTAAAGCTTTCCAATTCATTGTCCTTAAGTCCAGAGGAAACTAAAGCCAAACTACAAGCCGGGGAAGAATATGTAATAAGATTTAAAACACCTCAGGACTCAGAATTACATTTAACCGATCTTATAAGGGGCGATATTAAAATAGATACCAACACTTTGGATGATAAGGTGTTGTTTAAAAGCGACGGGATGCCCACCTACCACTTGGCCAATATAGTGGATGACCATTTAATGGACATTACCCATGTTATTCGCGGAGAAGAATGGTTACCTTCTTTGGCACTACACCAGCAACTATACGATGCCTTTGGTTGGGAGGCCCCAAAATTTGCCCATTTGCCCCTAATCATGAAACCAGTGGGCAAAGGAAAACTTAGCAAAAGGGATGGGGAGAAAATGGGATTTCCGGTATTTCCGCTTACATGGAACGATTCCATAGGATATAGGGAAGCAGGGTATTTTCCTGAAGCTGTTACCAACTTCTTGGCCCTATTGGGCTGGAATCCAGGTACGGAACAGGAAATATTTTCCTTAGAAGAACTAATTTCCACCTTTAGCTTGGAGAGGGTCAACAAATCAGGAGCACGCTTTGATCCAGACAAAACCAAATGGTATAATCAGCACTATATGCAAATTCAGGACAATACAGTACTTGCCAATGCTTTTATGCTGAACTTGAAAACTAAAGGGACAACCCTCCCAAACGATAAAAATAATGCCGAATATGTAAAACAAGTGATTGCCCTAATTAAAGAACGTGCCACCTTTGTAAACGATTTTTGGGAATTGGGAAATTACTTCTTATTAGCTCCAAGTGAATATGATGAAAAAGCAGTTAAAAAGCAATGGAAAGATGATACTGCAAGTATTATGGGCCAATTGCTTTCCCTTTTGGAGGGGTTGGAGGACTTTGGGTCCCAAAACCTTGAAACCCAGGTAAAACAATGGATTACAGAAAATGAGCTGTCCTTTGGAAAAGTAATGCCCCCGCTCAGACTGGTCATTGTTGGCGAAATGAAAGGACCCCATATTTTCGACATTATGGCCCTAATAGGAAAAAAAGATTGTATCAATAGAATTAAAACAGCCATCACAGTGCTTTAAAATAAACGATACAGTAATCTGCCCAATATATTTAGTAAATAAGTAGAGTACTATTTTAGTGTATATCATCAGATTTGTAACATATTTGCCAAAATTGCAACATATCAACAAAGTCTTTTGTAAATTCATTAGCTAATCTTAAACACTAAATCATGGGTTCATTTTTACTGATACCGTTATTACTTATCGGTTTTGTTATTCTATTTTCTTCCTTCTTTACGGTAAAACAACAAACAGCTGTTATCATCGAGCGCTTTGGTAAATTCAATAGCGTGAGAACTTCCGGTTTAGGCATGAAAATTCCGCTGGTAGACCGCATTGTAGCCCGTGTTGGGCTTAAAATTCAACAATTGGATGTGATTGTTGAGACCAAAACTTTGGACGATGTATTTGTAAAACTTAAAATATCCGTCCAATATGTTGTTCTTAAGAACAAAGTATATGAAGCCTTTTATCAATTGGAATATCCTCATGATCAAATAACCTCCTACGTCTTCGATGTTGTCCGTGCGGAAGTTCCCAAAATGAAGCTGGATGATGTTTTCGTAAAAAAAGATGATATCGCCATAGCTGTAAAAACAGAGCTTCAAGATGCCATGTTGGATTATGGTTATGATATTATAAAGACTTTGGTAACGGATATTGACCCGGATGCTCAGGTAAAAGAAGCCATGAACCGTATTAATGCCTCCGAAAGGGAAAAAATTGCAGCACAGTTTGAAGGTGATGCGGCACGTATCCTAATCGTTGAAAAGGCAAAGGCCGAAGCTGAAAGCAAAAGATTGCAAGGACAAGGAATTGCGGATCAACGTAGGGAAATTGCACGTGGACTGGAGGAATCTGTAGAAGTACTGAACAAAGTGGGTATAAACTCCCAAGAAGCCTCTGCCCTAATAGTAGTTACACAGCATTATGATACACTGCAATCTATTGGGGAAGCTACCAACACCAATTTAATACTGTTACCCAATTCGCCACAGGCGGGAAGCGACATGCTAAACAATATGGTAGCCTCCTTTACGGCCAGTAACATGATTGGGGAATCAATGAAAACGCAAAACAAAAAGAAAGACCCCAAATAGTATAAATAGACTAACACATCAATAAAAAAACCTTTTACAATTTGTATAATACAAGTCGTAAAAGGTTTTTTACTTAGCCTAATAAAGGGAACTAGCTAAATCTCTTCAATATTTTCTTTGCCACGAAGGAGATAATTAATTTCTGGGCAATTCCACTAACCCCCCCCAACAAATTGGTAGGATAAAAATTAGCCTTTGTCCTATTGACGTGCAGTCTCAACTGCTCCTTGTCAATTTCCCTCTGTAATTTTAAAATAGCCAACCTTTGATCTATTTCATCAAAAGAAGTAAAAACCTGCTTTGCCATAATCTATCAATCAAAATAATATTCCGAAAACTTCTTTAGCATAGGCTTGTCCATTAGATCTCTGTATAAATAAAATATAATTCCAACCAAACTATAAAACAGTCCCACGAACAAAAAACCTAAAAAAGTATTTTCCAACCAAACTCCAATGCCATATGCCGCCGCACAGGACAACATAAATAAGGCAAGTAAGGCAATACTTCCCAACATTAACATCTTGGCAAAAGAGGTCATACTCCGCATCCCTATTTTAAACCCCTGAAGCTTATAATACTCCCCGGTATTTTCTAAATAGGATCGGATATCCCCATCAACTTCAGAAAGATTTTCCCTAATTTCCTCTAAGGCCATATAGTGCTTCCTTATTTTTGCAGTTGCGCATTCTTATTCTTAAGATCGGCCAACTTCTTTTCCAAGGCACTTATGATATCGTCTGCCTTGTAGCTCATATTGGAAATAGTATCTTCCAACTTTTGCTCGAAGTCCACTTTCTTGGCCTCCGCCGTTTTGGTAAGCTCCTCTTTTGCATGGGATATTCTACTAGTTAGATCATCGGTTGTCTCCATGGCCTTCTTCTTGATCCTTTTTCTAGTTTTGGTCCCTTTATCAGGTGCATACAAAATTCCAATTCCTGCACCTATGGCAGCACCTGTTAATAAAGCTAATAAAGTATTCCCACTATCGTTTGTCATAATTATATTTTTATGTTGTTATTAATAATATATTAAGGTACCCCATTTAAATTTCCATTGCTTCTATTTTTCAAAATTGATGAAAACATCCATAATTGAAATTCTGTGTGCTGAAATTTTACTCAGGGCGTAAAACCCAAAGTTAATGGAAAGTAGGACCGCTAATTGACGCTATCCATCAAACTTTTGATCCAAACTGCCCAAATGGACAATATTTCAACCAAAAACTAATTAAAGGCCCTACAGCACTCCAAAATACCAATTGTTATAGAATCACCTTCGCCCAAAAAAAAACCACAGCATACACGAGCTGTGGTCTTCAATTTTTATAGAAAATACCAATTGTTATATCAAAAGGTATAAGCTAAATCGATATTAATTTTTTTCCTGAATTTTGGCCCAAGTATCCCTTAGACCAACGGTTCTGTTAAAAACCAATTTTTCCGATTTGCTATCCGGGTCCAAATTAAAATAACCCATTCGTTGAAATTGAAAGCGATCCCCAATTTTTGCATCTGCCAAACTAGGTTCAACAAAGGCCGAGATAATCTGCAACGAATCGGGATTAATAAAATCCAAGAAATTCTTGTCTTTATATGCATCCGGCGTTTCATCCGTAAAAAGGCGATCATACAACCTTACTTCTGCGCTAAGGGCATGCTTTGCAGAAACCCAGTGCAAAGTTCCCTTAACCTTTCTTAGGCTTTCTTCCGAACCGCTTCCACTCTTGCTCTTGGGGTCATAGGTACATTGCACCTCAATAATATTCCCATCGGTATCTTTAGTGCAGGAATCGGCCTTTATGATATATCCATTCTTTAATCGCACCTCACCACCGAGCTTTAGTCTAAAGAATTTTCTATTTGCCTCCTCCTTAAAATCTTCCTGTTCAATATACAATTCCCTTGAAAATGGTAGTTGTCTATAGCCAGCTGCCTCATCCTCAGGGTTATTTTCTGCTTCCAGCCATTCTTCTTCCCCTTCAGGATAATTCGTTAATACAACCTTTAACGGATTTAAAACACCCATAACCCTAGGTGCAATTTTATTCAAATGTTCCCGAACATGAAATTCCAACAAAGAAACATCCACAACGTTGTCCCTTTTGGCGATACCAATAGTATCCGCAAAATTTCTGATGGACTCAGGGGTATAGCCTCTTCTTCTCAATCCAGAAATCGTAGGCATTCTGGGATCGTCCCAACCTTTTACAAATCCCTGTTCCACCAATTGAAGCAACTTGCGCTTACTCACAACGGTATGGCTAAAATTTCTCCTGGCGAACTCCCTTTGTTTTGGCCGGACCAAATCCTTATCTACCACTTGGTCCAAAAACCAATCATAAAGCTCCCGGTGCATAGCAAATTCCAGCGTACATAAGGAATGCGAAACCTGCTCAATATAGTCGCTCTCCCCATGTGTCCAATCATACATAGGATAAATACACCAATCGGTATTTGTTCTGTGGTGAGCCCTATACAAAATGCGGTACATTATGGGATCGCGCATCAACATATTGGAAGAAGCCATATCCACTTTTGCTCTTAAAACATGCTCCCCTTCCTTAAACTTACCCTCCTTCATCCCTTGAAACAGCTGTAGGTTTTCCTCTATGGAACGGTTACGAAACGGACTTGGAGTTCCCGCCTCTGTGGGAGTTCCCTTTTGGACGGCAATTTCCTCTGAGGTTTGGCTATCCACATAGGCCTTGCCCATTTTTATTAACTCAACAGCCCAATCATAAAGCTGTTGAAAGTAATCCGAAGCAAAACACTCCGTATCCCATTCATAACCAAGCCACTCTACATCCTCCTTAATGGCATCTACATATTCCTGTTCCTCCTTTGCCGGATTGGTATCATCAAAACGTAAATTAACAGGAGCCCCATACCTTAAACCCAAACCGAAATTAAGGCAAATTGAGCTCGCATGACCAATGTGTAAATAGCCATTTGGCTCAGGTGGAAATCTAAATCTTAGCTTCTCCTTTGGAAAGCCGTTCCTTAAATCCTCCTCAACGATATGCTCAATGAAATTCAGTGATTTTAGTGCTTCACTCATATTCTCCTTTTTGATGCGCAAATGTAGGCAAAATGCGGGTAAAGCCGATGATAAAATGCGCATAGCATACAATAAAGTGGGTTTCACAACAGATTTAAATACCCTTACAACTTTAAATTTCCAGTATTATAATTATATAACATATTTGTATTTGAATACTTTGTAACTCAATGTATTGCCAAAACTTGAAAAAAGTTATCTGACAATTATCAACAATAAAAGCTGGTAGTAACCCCTAACTACAACATCTCATGAACCCGAACAAAAAAAATAACCTACTAATTTTCGTTCTTACCTTGATGCTGTTGGGTACAAACTCAATTTTAGCCCAGACCCTGAACAAACCTACTCCTGCCGACAACCCAAATCTAGCGGGCAATTCGGTTTGGACAGCTGCCTGTGCATCTGCAACTTTTAACGAATACTACATAAACTTCACATGGCTACCTAACGTAAACAGTGACAATGAATTTGTGTTGGAATTATCCGATGCCACTGGTTCCTTTGGCACTCCCAAGGAATTGGCCAGGGTAGCGGATAAGAATTCCGATTTTGACTTTGAATTTTCATTTGCACTGCCTACAGATACTAGGGGAGATGCCTACAGATTTAGGGTGAGGAGTACCAGTCCGGCAAAAACAAGTCCAGTTTCGGATGCCTTTGAAATGTATTATATAGACTTCAACTCTACACTGGCCATCAGGGAATTGGGCGACACTGGAGCACCACCTGCACAGAAAATACAACTCTGTAATGGAGGTACAACCACCTTGGAAGTATATAATGTACCCAACCCAGAAACCTATCGGTTTAATTGGTATAAAAACACATCGCCCTTTACTAGTAGTGGAAGCGGATCCTCCATTGAAGTCTCCGAGAGTGGCTATTACGTTGTAGAATTGGATTACGGGTCCACCTGTTCAGGATCGGCCAATACCCAATCGCTCTCCATTGAGGTCGAAATTGGAACCAGCGTAGGCTTGGCCTTAAATCCACCTGCGGAAACCGCCTTATGTTCAGGAGAGACTTATGCGCCCCTTGAGGCCAACATGAACTATCCGGACCTTGCCTACACCTGGTACAAAGGATCCACCATAATTCAACCAAGTACCTTAGGAGCCTATACCTACAACATAGATACCAATGATGCCAATTTTCCTGGCGACTATTCTGTAAAAATACAGGGAGATGGTATTTGTACAGAAACTTCCAATGCCATAAGCATTACCAATGCCGGACTTTTTACCGTCTCCAGGGACAACCCGGCCAATATGGTCATCTTACCCGGAGCAACTGCCAATTTAATGGCATCTTCAGATGCTACTTCTGTAACCTACCAATGGTATAAAGACAACACCTTAATTCCTGGGGCAACAAGTAGCAACTATACGGCAAATGCAGTAGGTAACTATTATGCGGAAGTAACCCTAAGTGGCGGTGCCTGTACCTCTGCAACCAAAAACACAGAAACAACTACGGTGTTACACCCTGATTCCTTCGAATTAATCACCAATTATACCACAGAATATACCGATTGTATTAATACAAGCGTGGCCATAGAGGTCGGTAGAATCAATGCCGTATTATCGGATGGCACCAAAACCGATGTCACTGCAGATTTAAAAACCAATTTCTCCTACCAATGGACTAAGGACGGTGCCAATATACCAACTGCCAATGGAAGCAATATCAGTTTAACCAATACCAGTGAAAACGGAGAATATAGAGTTCAAGGTACGCTGGACAGTTTTACTTCTACTTCCAATGCCTTAGCCGTGCGTTTGTTGACCAACGAAACCTTAACCATATCATCTACTGGTACCATAATCTGTAATTCAAGCGAGACTATAGACATTTCAACCACCACTGCACTAACTGGTGAAAGCTTTGATTGGTTTAAAGATGGGGTTAATTTAAATACCACAAGCGAATCATTGTCGGTTAGCGCAGCAGGAACCTATCAACTAGTAGTACAGAAAAACGGTTGTGATCTTAGATCCAATGAAATCGTTATTTCTCCCTTGGACGATTCCTTGATAGCACTTAGTACCACCAACAATGAAGTGGTATTTCCCGAAGGAGGAAGTAAAATTATCTCAGCCAGTGGGGCCACAAGCTATAAATGGTACGACCAAAACAATGTTTTGCTAAGTGATACGGACACCGTTTCCATTACGCAGGAAGGTAGTTATATGGTAACCGCAACTATAAACAATTGCGAGGTTTCCAAATCATTTACCGCCTCCTATCAAGACACTTTTGGTATACCAAATGTAATCACTGCCAACGGGGACGGCTATAACGATCAATGGATTATTCCCAATACATATACTAAAGACCCCAATATCTCAGTTATTATCTATAATGATAAAGGGGAGGAAGTACTTAGCCAAAAACAATACAAAAATAATTGGCCAGAAGCTTCCATGAAATTTCCGAAGCAAAACATGGTGTTTTATTATACCATAAAAAATGCCAAGGAAACTTTGAAGAAAGGTACTATTACAGTAATACGTTAATGCACCATGTTTAAGAAAAACTATTTATATATAATCTTTATTTTACTCTGCCTTTCCAAGGTTACTGGACAGGAAGAGAGTCCGTTTGTATCTTACGACGTTCCCTCGCAGAACCTCCTTAAATTCAATAGATTTTTAATTAACCCCACCTTTTCTACGGTAAGGGAAGATAAATCCTATATAAACCTATTACACAGAAACCAATCGGTATCTTTTAATGATAACAACCAGGACTATTTCCTAAGTTACAGTGGTCGTGTTAATGACCGTAGCGGTTTGGGACTAAGCCTATATACGCAAAGGGAAGGATTAATATCCAACTATGGAGTGATGGCCAACTATGCCTATGGCATTAAATTAAGCGACAAGAGCAATTTTACCTTTGGTGCCAACATGGCTTATTACAACAGTGGATTTGACAGGAACCGAGCCAATGCCTTGGATCCAAATGATCCCGCTTTAAATGGACTGCAGGATTCCAATCTACTGTCTTTTCAACCTGGATTCAATATTTCTTATGGCAAGTTCGATTTTGGTGTCTTTGCAGAAAACCTATTTGATTACAACCTAAAGAGCAGTGAGACCATTACCGATTTTGGCGATAAAACCTTCTCGGGACATTTACAATATACCCATCAGTTTGAAAATGGAACCGGTATCTTTGAAGCAGGCCGTTTAATGCCATTGGCAAGGGTTCGAAAAATTGGGAACGAAGAGGTAGTCCTAGGTGGAAGTCTAATCTTGGACCTACCCAAATTAGGTTGGCTACAAGGTGGTTATGACAGTTTCTACGGTGCGTCCGCAGGTATTGGTTTTAACATAAACCGTAGACTTTCTTTGGGCTATACCATGGAAAAAGGTTTGTCCAATAATTTTGACAATTTTGGACTAACCCATGAGATATCCTTTGCCTACTCCATAACCCCGAATCTTACAGAAGATCGTGTAATGCTGGAAGAAGGTTATGAGGAATTGGCGGAAAATGAAGAAGAACAGGAAGATACCCTTACTGCACAACAGCTGGAAATAGAAAAACTAAAGAAAGCCTTGGCGGAAAATGATGCCATATTGGCCGAGCTAATGTTCCGTCAAGATTCATCGGAAACCAACCGTCAAAAAGATTTGGAACGCAGGTTCGAAATGGTAATGAAAATGGTCCGCGAAGAAACTCAGGGCAAGCGTCCGGACATTGAGGAAAAAGCCAAAAAGATGTACCTCGTAAACAATGAAAACGGTGGGTTGGTCAACAATTCCAAACCAAGCCCACAGGAAAATAAACCGAACGTTATAAACCCTGTTGCCAAACCAAAGGATGCTATAGCCACTAGGAATGTTGAAACCAAAATAGCCCCTAAAGTAAAGACAGAAGATGATGCTGAGGATGAGTTTACAAGGGTAGCGCAACAAAACAATATTAAAAGTAGAAAATTCAGGAATTTGGATGGGGTAGCGGACGGCTACTATGTTGTAGCCAATGTATATAAAGGTGAAAAGTACCTCAATAAATTTGTAACAGAACTTGCCAATAAGGGAGTTAAGGCAGACTATTTCGAAAATTCCAACAATGGCCTTAAATATGTATACCTAGAAAGGTACGATACCTGGCAGGAGGCACTGGCCGCCCATAAATCCAATATCAATGGTACCTATGCCCAGGATATGTGGATAATGAATGTGGACAACACACGTTATACTGACGCTGACAAGGCCTATGTAGACAACGTTAATAAAATCAAAGAAAAATCATCGCAATATGCCCTGGACAAACTTCAGAAAAATGTTGTGGTAAAAGACAATGTAACCTCCAATGACCCTACGGCCAAAGTTTACAAGATAAACGGTTTGGGAACAGGTTACTACATCATTGCCAATGTATTTGCCAATGCTAACAATGCCAACAAGTTTGTAAAAATGTTAAATGCCCAAGGGCTAAGCGCCAGCTATTTTATTAACCCAGAAAATAACTATCGTTATGTATACCTTAAGAGACACGAATCCTGGAACAACGCATTGGTTTCCTATTACTCTAAGATCAACGATACTTACAACGATAAAATGTGGATCATGCGGGTAACGCCAAATCAAATGACGTGATCGGGTGGGTCTCTTTTCTAAAAAATGGAATAACCAATCCAATCAATTTACCATTGTCCTAAATAAAAGATTTCAAATTTGATGATCGGAAAACCTCTGTGATCAAACTTCCAAAACTTCGAATAAGATTGGAATTATTAATAAAATGAATCATTAAAGAGCATAGCAAACAGGAATATCAATCCTAATGAAATCTGGGCAAATGTTATACCAACCTGTGTCCTATTAACCTTAAACCCAAAGAGGTAATTCAATTCCGGCACTCAACATTTACCCCAAAGTAACCCTGCCAGACCCAATTAAGTTCAAAACATTGATATTGGGTTTGTCGATTTTGACAACAAACCGATTATTAAAAATATACTCCCTTAAGGTAAGGCCATGCTCACTGTTCAATATTCCAGTATCCAATAGGTCCTATTTGATACCGGCTAAGCAGGGGTTTAACTAGCAATAATTGATAGTTGCTTCAAAATTAAATTCTTACAAGCTGCTTTTAAAAAAATGGCTAACCATCATATAAAAGCATTTCACAACATAATACAACACCCCTACAACATTAAATTCCACACCTCATTATTAAGATTAATATTTGTTATGAATGTTAGGTTTTTGGAAACTTATCAAGAATGTTTTTAACAATTTTCGGTAAAGATCCCAAAAATCAACCTTCCAAGTAGACATTATAAGCGACCCAAATCACTTAATAATGTATGCCATACCAAACTAATTAACCTAATGGGATCAAAAAATACTAAAAAATTACTGCTGACCTGTTTTTTACTATTAGGCATCTTCTCTGCCTATTCTCAAGTAAAAAACAATTTTGATGTTCGTTATGAAAATGAACTGCGTGGTGATATAACCTTTATAGCCAACAATATCGTCAACAGGCAAACTGATGGCTATTGGAAGGGAAAAGGCAAGAATAAAGAATGGGTACCTGGAGAAAACCCCAACGATCCCTATAATGACACGGGGAGCTCCTCGGAATACAACGACGACCTCGATATGCAGTATATCGATATCGATGGAGATGCCTCAACCTTTAGTTCCAGTAGTGCCACTTTAACCGTTCCCAACCCCGATTGTGCCAAAGTTCGTTACGCCGGACTATATTGGTCGGCAGTATTCAGTGCAAGTAACAGAACGGGATTTAACCAGCTTAAGTTTAAGATTCCCGGTGGTACTTATCAAGACTTAACGGCAGATGAAATATTGTTTGACGGCGCAGGAGACGCCGATTTTGGCTATTACAGCCCATACGCCTGTTATAAGGATGTTACCTCAATAGTTGCCGGAATGGCCGACCCCAATGGGGAATATTTCGCAGCCAACATAAGGGCAAGTTCTGGAAGCAGTATTTCAGGGGGTGTTTCCGGAGGATGGAAAATGGTAGTAGTTTATGAAGATCCCAATTTACCAGGAAAATATATTACCACTTTTGATGGTTACGCAGGTATTAAGTCGGGAGAAACTGTTGATATACCAGTAAACGGGTTTACTACTTTACCCGCTCCATTTCCAGTAATCGCCCAACTTGGGGTAGGCACCCTGGAGGGAGATAATAGAATTGGTGGTGACGGACTTTCCATTAAGGCCAATAGCAACCTAACCTATACCGCATTAGGGAATACTGTAAACCCTACCAATAATTTCTTTAATAGTAATATTACCAGGTCCAATGCCATAGTCATGGACAGAAACCCCAACTCCATAAATACCTTGGGTTGGGATGTTGACTTTTTTAATATCAACAACCCCCTTAACGGCGTTATTCCCAACAATGAAACGGGGGCTATTTTAAGGGCAAGCTCCTCACAGGATAAATACGATATTTTCTTTACCTCTTTTGACGTTGAAATTATTGAACCAGTCATAAACTTAACTAAAACCGTTGAAGATATTGCCGGTAACGACATTACTGGACAAGGCGTAAACCTTGGCCAGACCTTGGACTATGTGCTAACCTTCCGAAACGTTGGTAACGATAGTGCTGATAATTATACGATTAAGGATATACTTCCTATTAATGTTACTTTGGACGAAACCAACTTTACCCTTCCTACAGGGGTGACTTATACCTATGACGAGCCTACCCGTACGGTTCTGTTTTCTATTCCAAACAGCTTGGTGGAGAAAAACGATCCCAGTTACGCTATACGTATGAGGGTCAAGGTGGCGGAAAACTGCTTCGATTTTGTGGATGCCTGTTCGGATCTTATCCAAAACCTGGCTTATTCTACATATCGTGGAGTACTAAACAGCAACCAAATAAGCGATGACCCCAGTGTAACTGACTTCGATAATTGTGGATTCGTTATACCTGGTGCCACCAACTTCCTTTTGGACGATTTGGCCGATTGTAACTTTATCAGAACCGTTCAACTTTGTGGTGATCAAGTACTTTTGGATGCCGGCAATGGCTTTGACGATTATATATGGTATAAGGATGAAAACGGAAACCAAGAATTGGATGCCGCCGACACCCTAATAACCGATGGGGATTCCGATAACGACCCTAGTACCTTTGTGGTTAGCGCCATAGGCACCTATATTGTAGACAAGATCGTTGCCGACCCATGTAAAGGATTTAAGGAAATATTGGTTGTGGAGCGTTTTGGTGCCACACAAACAAACCCTATTGTTGATTTTTTCAACAACAGTAACAATGATGCCGATCCTACCAATGATGTACAGGGGGAAATTGTAAGTTGTTCCGTAGATGGCAGCCTCCTACCCAAGATTTTTCTTTGTGGCGTTAATGACACTCAGTTAATACAAGTCAATATTGCCGACGCCGATAGTATGGTTTGGGAGCAGTTGGTTGAAGGTAGTTGTACGGATTCAGGGGACGATTGTGGTAACAAAAATGCCACCTGTACCTGGAACCAAGTGTCTATAGGTCCAAGTTTTACGGCAAATAGTGCCGGAAAATTCAGATTGGTAGTCAATTACCAAAATGGTTGTTTTAGCCGCTTCTATTTTAACGTCTTCCAGAACAATTTGGATATACAGTACAATGCCAACGATATTATTTGTACTACTCCGGGTAATATTACCATTACAAATCTAGGTTTGGGCTATGGCTATCAACTGTATGATGTTGCCAACGGCACCATTGTAGTGCCTTATAGCGCCAATAACGGTCCAAGCTTTGATATTAGTACCAATGGTGCCTATAGGGTGGGTATTACACAATTGGATAATGTTACCGGGGAGCCAATAGATGGATCCTGTGAATTTACCACCCCGGATATAGGCATTAGAAATCGAAATTTCCAACTCAACATTACAACAACGGCAGCTACATGTAGCACGCTAGGCAGCATAAACATTCAAGCAATGAATGCTGAGGCAAATTACGAATATGAGATTAGAATAGATGATGGTAGTAACGGCGGCAACGGTACACTGTTGGACAACGAAACAGCACAACCTGATAATAACTTTACTTTTGAAAATTTAAATGCTGGCAACTATATAATCCGTGTACGTACAGATGATGGTTGTTTCCTAGAGGAAAAGGTCACTGTCATCAGTGAGGCCGATCTTGACTTAACCGCAAGGATTTCCCAACATATTAGTTGTAAGGAAGGTAATATCCTTATGGATTCCAGTGGTGGAAAAACACCTCATACCTATGCCATTTGGTCCTATGTGGATGAAGGTGGCAATACTGTTACCTCCTATCCAAATGTAACCTCTATACCTCCAGGTAACTTTCAAACCAGCCAAATTTTCGATATTCTAGACCCGGGAGATTATACCTTTGTGGTAGTAGATCGGAATAATTGCTATTCCTTTTCCAACACCGTTACCATAAATTTGGTTCCGGCAGTGGAATTCACCACCTCGGTCACTGATGAAAGTTGTTTTGGAGCGGAAGACGGTAGTATAGTCTATAATATGACTAATACCAACGGCTATAAGGTTGAGTATACCTTAACCTACGAAGATCCCGACACTGATGACGTAATCAATTCCTCAGGAACTTTTACTGGACTACCTCAAGGCAATTATACCGTAACACTTACCCAATCCAAAGGAGGGGCAAGTTGCGATTTCGTTCAAGATTTCACCATTGGTGGTCCCGCAGACGGCGTCTCAGGTGATGCAGCCTTAATACAGGATTATACTTGCCTACAAGACGGTATCATAGAGGCGCAAAATGTTACTGGTGGAACCGCTCCCTACGCTTATAGTATTGACGGGGTAAACTTTGTTTCAGGCCCAGGTGCAGAAACTTTTTCCAATCTTACGAGTGGAAGTTATAGTATTACGATTAGGGATGCAACACTTTGTACCTTTGTTACCAATACCATAGTAATTGATCCGCTTGATGAGCCAACCGACTTAACCTTTACCTCAACAGCGCCAAACTGCCCTACCCAAACATCCAATGTTACGGTAACCGCAGTAAACGGTATTGATCCATTGACCATAGAGATTATTGCCCCTTCAGCAATTGCATCAAATTCCATAACTGGTAAAACGGCAACTTTTAATAACCTTAATCCGGACACCTACACCTTTAGGGTTACGGATAGTAAAGGTTGTTCCTATGACGAAACATACACCATTACTCCTGTCGATCCTATTACCGCTGTTGGTACTTTGATCAACAACGTAAGTTGTATAGGAAATGCCGATGGAGCCATAGACTTTGAAATTAACGATTTTAGCACTACCTATAGCTATTCCGTTAATGGCGCAACCGCCATTACGGGACAGTCTGCCAACACGATTAATTTAACCAGTCTGGTAGCTGGAGACTATACCATAGTAGTTACCGATGAAACTACTAACTGTACCGATACCAACACGATTACTGTAAGTGAACCGGCAACTGCCTTAGGTATTACCTTTAGTACAACTCCATTAACTTGCAGCGCCGATGGATCGGTTACCATAACAGCAACCAATGGATGGGGAGGATACTCCTATGAACTTGAACAGCCCGATAATAACATTTTAGGTCCTCAGGGAAGCAATGTGTTTTCAGGTCTTAGTCAAACTGGAACCTATACCATTAGCGTTACCGATGCCGGAGGATGTAAGGTTACCGACACCTTTGATCTTTTAGCCCCGGCTAATCCTACTGCAACTCTAGATGCCACAACGGACCTATGTTATGTTCCTGGTACGGGAGTTAGCCTAACTGCTACAGCAGCAGGCGGAATTGCACCTTACACCTATAGCCTAAATGGTGCCCCGGCACAGAATGGCAATGTGTTTAACAACCTCGCTCCTGGCAACTATTCCGTTGTTGTAAGGGATGCTTATGGCTGTAGTGTTACTACTAATTCAATAACTATTGAGCCACAACTGACAGTGTCCAATGTTATTACCAAAGAATTGGATTGTTCCGCCTCTCCCGAAGCGATAATTGATATTACCATAAATGGTGGGTATGCCGCATATAGCTATCAAATAAACGGCGGAACAAGTACTGCTGTAGTAGGTAATGCCATAACTTATACCACTGCCGTAGATGGTAGTTTCACCTTCTTAATTACGGATAGTGAAGGCTGTACAGCACAAACCACTGTTGTTGTAGACCCCATTACCAATCCAGTTGCAACCAATAATATTACGAATCCAAATTGTGATAGTGCCGCTAACGGTAGTGTTGAAATTGTCATAGATCCAAATTTTGGAACTGCACCTTTCCAGGTAAACTTCAATGGAGCGGGGCTAAGCAATCAGACCACCTATTCAGGACTTGCTTCAGGAACTTACAACTATGTAATACAAGACAGTAAAGGTTGTATTTTCAATGGTAGCGCAATCTTGACAGCGCCCAATGCCATTACTGCGGATGCGGTATTAACACAAGCTTATACCTGTTTGCAAACTGCCAGTATACAAGTTCAAAATATAACTGGGGGTACGCCTGGATATACCTATAGTATAGACGGAATTAATTTTGTAGCAGGGGATACTTTTACCGGACTTACCGATGGAGATTATACGATCACCGTTCGTGACGCCAGTGGATGTACTTTTGTTACCTTACCCATAAATGTTCCGGCCTTAGATCCACCAACCGATATTACTTTTAGTAGTACCGCGGCCAACTGTCCGTCCGAGACATCAAATGTAACCTTAACAGCCATAGGTGGAAGTGGAGCAATAACGTATGAAATTATTGCACCTGCAGCCTCAATCGCAACAAACGCAACAGGAGTATTCAACAATCTGGATCCGGACACCTACACCTTTAGGGTTACAGATGCAAAAGGCTGCTCATATGACGAAAATTATACGGTAAACCCAGTAAGTAAAATAGATGCATTGGGCACTTTAACCCAAAATGTGTCCTGCCAGGGTAGTGCCGATGGAGCCATACAATACAATATATCAGGATTTAGTGGCAATTATAGCTTTACCGTAACTGGACCAACCGCAATTGCCCCACAATCTGGAATAAATACCAACCCATTAACCTTTAGCGGTCTTTTGGCAGGTGATTATACCATCACCGTTACCGACGATACTACCAATTGTACCGATACGGCCACTGTAACCGTAAATGAGCCTGCAGATCCATTGGCCTTTACCTTTGTGTTAAGCCCATTGACATGTGCTACTGATGGATCGGTAACCATAACCGCAACAAACGGATGGGGAGGATACACCTATCAAATTGAGCAACCAGATACCAGCATTTTGGGGCCACAGGGAAGCAATTCATTTGGCAGCCTAAGTCAGAATGGCACTTATATTATCAGCGTTACCGATGCAGGTGGATGTACCGTAACAGATACCTTTGATATAGTAGCACCCGCAAGTCCTACAGCAACTTTGGCTGCAACCACAGACCTTTGTTACGTTCCCGGAACAGGAGTTAGCCTTACCGCAACCGCGGCTGGGGGAATTGCTCCTTATACTTATAGTCTTAACGGGGCACCGGCACAAAACGGAAATGTATTCAATAACCTAGCCCCAGGAACTTATTCCGTAGAGGTATGGGATGCCTATGGTTGTAATGTTACTACAAATATTATTACTATTGAGCCACAGCTTAGTGTATCAAGCGCTGTCACAAAAGAATTGGATTGTACCCTAAGCCCAGATGCCACAATAGAAATTACGATAAATGGCGGATATGCTGATTATAGTTACAGAGTAGATATTGACGCTGCAGGATATGGAGCTTCAACCGCCTTGGGTGCCGGAGTGACTAACTTTAACTACACCGCAACTACAGCTGGAACCTATGTTTTCGAAATTACTGACAACGAAGGCTGTACCGTCCAAACAACAGAAATCACAATAGATCCAACCAGCAGCCCACAGGCCTCCGAAACGGTGACCGACGTGAGCTGTAATGGTGGTAGTGATGGTGTCGTGGAAATTGTACTGGATGCCAATTTTGGAACTGCGCCTTACCAAGTAAATTTTGATGGAGGTGGACTTAGCAACAATACTACTTATTCCGGCCTGGCCGCAGGAACCTATTCCTATACCGTTCAAGATGCCAAGGAATGTACCGTAACCAATTTGGTTACCGTAGGAGAGCCTGCCGCTATCACTTTCGATACCGCTATCATACAAGAATATACCTGTCTACAGGATGCTAGTGTGGAGGCCCAGAACGTAATTGGAGGTACTTCTCCATATACGTATAGTATAGACGGCATCAATTTTGGAGCCAATAGTTTTTCCGGACTTAAGGACGGTAATTATACGCTTACCGTTAAGGATGCCAATGGTTGTACTGCCACTAGCCCCATCACCATTGATCCGTTAACACCTCCAACAGACATCGCCTTTAGTGCCACGGCTGCCAACTGTCCAGCCGAGACTTCTGATATCACTTTAACCCCAACTGGAGGAAGCGGTGCAATCACTTTTGAAATTTTAGCACCGGCGGCCGCAGTGGCCTCCAATGCAACAGGAATTTTTACAGGACTTGATCCCGACACCTATACGTTTAGAATTACTGACGCCAAAGGATGCTCCTATGACGAAAACTATACCCTAAACCCTGTTACCAAGATAAATGTGCTGGGTACATTGACACAGAACGTATCCTGTCAGGGAAGTACGGATGGGGCCATACAATACAACATAACCGGATTTAGCGGCAATTATAGCTTTACCGTAGCTGGGCCAACGGCCATAGCCCCACAATCTGGAATAAACACCAACCCATTGAATTTTAGCGGTCTTTTGGCTGGGGATTATACCATCACCGTTACGGACGATACTACCAATTGTACCGATACGGCCACTGTGACCGTAAACGAACCTGCAGCTCCTTTGGCATTTACTTTTAATTTAAGCCCATTGACCTGTGCCGCTGATGGATCGGTAACCATTACCGCAACAGACGGATGGGGTGGATATGTTTATCAACTTACCGAACCCGACACGAATGTTAAAGGCCCACAGGCCAGTAATGTTTTTAACGAACTCAACAAACTGGGAACCTATACCATAAGTGTTACCGATGCCGGTGGATGTACCGTAACAGATACCTTTGATATTGTTACCCCTACCAATCCTACAGCCAGTATTGACATGGCAGCCTCTAGTTTATGCTATACCTCAACTGGACTAGCAACAATTGTAGTAGGCGCCACAGGCGGACTGGCCCCTTATTATTATAGTTTGAATGCAGGTCCTACCCAAACCTCCAATACGTTTGTGGACTTAACGCCTGCTACCTATGACTTTCATGTAACTGATAGCAATGGATGTACAGATACTGTTCAATTTACCATAGAACCGGAGCTTACGGCTAACGCAGTTTTAAGCAAGGATTTGGATTGTTCCGTTAGTACAAATGCTGAAATCAATTTGAGCATTAATGGAGGTTATCCTGCCTATACCTATGAAGTAGCATTTAACGGTGGAGCTTATGTAGCATATGCCGGAGCCTTCCCTTATACTACTCCCAATGCAGGTACGTATAGATTTAGAATAACGGATTCCCAGGGTTGTATTACTGAGAGTAATGTAGTAACCGTTACACCGGCCGAAACGCCAGTTATTACGAGTGTTAACCCAACTCATGTTCTTTGCTACGGGGATAACTCCGGATCCTTGGATATCGTTGTGGATACCAGTGTAGGGGTTGCTCCATATACCATTACGATAGTTGAAACTGGTTCGGGCACGAATTATGGTAGTCAGACCTCAGGATTACCGGCCGGGAATTATCAAATAACATTGACCGATGACAAAGGATGTTTTGTTACCACTACTGAAACTATAACAGAACCCACTGCTATAAATGGCAATATTACCAAAACGGATTATTCCTGTACTAGTGGAGTCGGTAACGATTTGGGAACCATTACTGTTGATGCGTCAGGAGGCTTAGCCACATACACCTATGAAATTTTTAATAGCGATTATTCTTATTCGGGAACATATGACACTTCTACCGGCACAAATGATCATACATTTACGGGACTGACTTTTGGTGATTATACCGTAAGAATTATTGATAGTAATGGCTGTGAAATTCAAAATACTGTAACCATAACTACGGGACCAGATATCCTAATTACAACCCAAGGTATAGCCGGTTGTACACCAGGTAGCGGGGAAATGCTCGTTACAGCTGACGCTTCCAATGGATACCTTGGGGTCGGGAATTTCTATTTTGCTATTTATCCAGCACCAGCATTTAATGCTGCCGATCCACTTTGGTCTTCTGAAGATGCTCTTCCAGCCCCTCCTAACAGCCATAATTTTATAGGCTTGACCCCAGGGGTTACCTATACTTTTGTAGTATATGACACAGATACTGGATGTGAGTTTACACAGGAAGCCACTGTTCCTGTATTAACAAGTTCAACATTATCATCAACAGTAGACGCTACTACAAATGTTAGTTGCTTTGGCTCTGTGGATGGTTCTGTAGACTTTACATTTGATAGTTATACCGGAACCCGGGTAGATTACGAGATATACACCTTTGTTACCAACAATACCACCGGTATA
Source organism: Arenibacter palladensis (assembly GCF_900129275.1). Taxonomy (GTDB): domain Bacteria; phylum Bacteroidota; class Bacteroidia; order Flavobacteriales; family Flavobacteriaceae; genus Arenibacter; species Arenibacter palladensis. The sequence continues at coordinate 606,030 of NZ_FQUX01000001.1, forward strand.
ACCGGAAGCGCCACTGGACTTTCAGGAGCACCATATTCTGATTCCTTGGCCGGTTTGGTACCAGGTGAATATTACATACTCTTTACGGAAATAGACGGAAGCAATCCTGGATGTGTCAACGCATCGGATCCTTTTGTTATAGAACAGTCGCCAGCCTTGTTGGAGATAACGGCTACTTCAACCAATGACAATTGTGTGCCCAATGCAGGTACCATAACCGCCAATGCACGTTATGGTAAGGCCCCTTATTTATTCCAGTTGGAATTGGCCTCCGCAACAGCTCCTACAGTAGGCACCTGGACGGGAACCAATACCTCTGGATTCTTCAATGCCAATGCCGAAGATTACATTGTTTATGTAAAGGACGCCAACGATTGTATACGATCTGTTGCAGTTACTGTGGCAGAAGATCCAACACCGGCAATCAGTCTTACTGTACCGAATCAATGTGCTACAACCGAAGGTAATTTTACCATCCAAGTTACTTTGGACACCCCTGGCATGCAACCCTATTTCCTAAGTTTGGACGGAGGTGCATTTCAGGCAGTGACCTTTACCGGTGGCCCAGCAACTTATGATTTCACAGGACTAAGTTCAGGAAACCATACCGTAGAAATAAGGGATGCCAATGGTTGCGGTAATAACGAAAATATAGATATTTACACCCCAACCTCCTTGTCGGCCGAAGTTGTGGTAACCCCATCGTGTAATGCAGTGTTACAAGACGATGGTGAGATTAAGGTAAAAGCATATGGTGGATCACTATTCAATTACAGGTATGAGCTTAGGGATACCTCGGACAATATCATTAGACCAAAACAGATTCCGGATACTTTCTCTAACCTTACCCCAGGAACTTATAGAATTTATGTTTATGACAATTTAGCTACTGGTTGTGATGCATTTATAGACATCACCCTGGACGTACCAACGGCTGTAGTTGCTGCCATAGGAGAGAAAAAGGATATTAGTTGTAACGGTGCCAGTGATGGTTCTATAGTCGTAACACTAGATCCGGGCATGGATAATCCCCCTTATACCTATCAATTATTCGATAGTACCGGAACTATTCCAATAACCTTGTTACCACAATCCTCCAATGTCTTTACTGGATTATCTCAGGGCGATTATATTGTAACGATAAGATCGGCAAGGTTCTGTAAAACAGATATTCCATTTACTATCAACGAGCCTAGTGCTTTAGTGGCCAGTGCAACTGCCACCGATTTTGCCTGTGCCGCTGATAATTCTGTAGCCCAAGCTGTAATAACAGCGGATATTCCAACAACGGGAACTGCACCATATGTGTACAGTATAGATGGCACCAACTTCTTTACTACCAATACTTTTAACATCAACGATACTGGTGCAGTTCAAAATTTCACCGTAACTGTGCGTGATGCCAACGGTTGTACCGATACCGATACTATAACCATAAACCCATTGCCCACCATTACGGATGTTACCGTTGGTCAACAGACCGCCATTACCTGTAACAACGACGAGGTGGCCAGGGTGACCGTGACAGGAGGTTCGGGCGACTTTACCTTTGAGCTTTTGCCAACGGGAAGTGTCCCGACCCAGAGCTTGGTGAGCCAAACAGCCGACTTTACATTGACCGCCCCAGGGTCCTATACCTTTAGGGTGACCGACAACGTGACCGGATGTTATTTCACCACAGCTCCATATAACGTGGCGCCTTACGACCTGATAGAAGTGGTGGCCACGGCCGTTACCCCGGTGACCTGTTTCGGAGATACCGACGGGGAACTAGAGATCCAGGTAAACAACTATTTGGGCAATTACGATTATCAGGTGTTCAACAGTAGCGGTACCAACGTTACAGCAGTTATAAGTACGGATACCTCTTCCAACCCAAGGACCATTTCAGGATTGCCCGCAGGGAACTTCTATGTGGTAATTACCGCTACCGATACCCCCTTCTGCGATGATACCACGAACACCGTGACCATTGTATCGCCAGCGGCGGACCTAGACCTGACAGTGACCAAAAATATCAATGCCAACTGTAACATCGGTGCACAGGTGACCGTCTCTGCCTCTGGCGGGAACGGTGGGTATACCTATGCCTTTGTAGAGGACGGTGCGGCCGTGAACCCAGGTGATTATACCCCTAGTGCCAGTGATGTCCTTGATCCTTCCACCAACCTCAATTGGGACGTTTGGGTGAAGGATGCCATGGACTGTACCTATAAGATCGATGTGGTGATTGCCGCAGATCCTATGCCGACGGTTAGCCTTCCGGCCTATGCCGACGACCAGTGTACCTCAAACGGGACATCCTATACCTTTACCGCAACAGGTACAGGTGTGGCCCCAATAAAATATAGCATAGGCAACGGATTCCAGAGCAGCGGCACATTTACCGTATCCGCTCCGGGAACCTATACCGTGACCGTACGTGACGCCAACGGGTGTACCGTTACCGATACCATTGCCATACTGCCCCCATTGGGCGCAGCAGCAGTGGCAACAACCCAGCCATCATGTCCAGTGGACGATGGCGTGATCACCATCACCGCAAGCGGTGGGGCAGGTGCAGGAAACTACGAGTACGACCTATTGAATAGTAGCGGAATAAGCGTGGTTGGTGCCCCACAGGCTTCCAACGTGTTCAACGGACTGGCCCCTGGAAACTATACCGCCATGGTATACGATACCTCGGGATCCAATTGTAACGCACAGGTGCCCGTTTCCCTGGAAACTCCAACCCCGGTAGTGTTTACATATACCAAAGAGGACGTATCCTGTAACGGGGGTGCCGACGGATCCATACAGGTCATCCTGGATGCTTCCAACGACAACCCGCCATATACCTTTACCATCAACGACGGGACCAATCCGCCCACCACGCAGAACGGCAACCTGTTCACAGGCCTGGCCGCGGGTACCTACGACATTACCGTAACCTCCGACAGGGGCTGCTTTACTACCCAGAGCGTAACCATTGATGAACCTACACCTGTAGACGTATCCGCAACTTCCACCAGTTTTGCCTGTAATGCCAACAACAAGGCTTCACAGGCTGTAATAACAGCAGTGGGAACAGGTGGAACGGCTCCGTATACCTATAGTATAAATGGTGTGAACTTCTTTAGTTCCAATACCTTTAATATTACTGATAACGGGTTTGATAGGACTATAACGGTTACTGTCAAGGATGATAACGGCTGTACAGATGTTACCATAGTGAATATTCCTGCCTTGAACAAGTTTACTGCTACCTTGGCCCAGAATGCGGCCATATCCTGTGCAGGACCTGAGCAAGTAACAATAACTGTAAACGACAATGGCAATGCCGCCAATGTGTATACCTATCAGTTGTTACCTGTTGGCAATACCAATGCCACACTAACAGGAAATCCAACTTATAACAGTGCCACCTTTAATTTAACTGCTGTGGGAAGTTATACCTTTAGGGTTACCGACACCACAACCGGATGTTATGTGGATACTGCCACATATACCATTGCTCCTTATGATTTGATCAAGGTGAGTGCTACAGCTATAACGCCTGTAACCTGTTTTGGCGACAATAACGGTGCCTTACAAATAAATGTAAGCGGCTATTCCGGTCCTTATAACTATACGGTATATACCAGTGCAGGAGTAGCCACTGCAATTACGGGATCGGCCAACACATCCACCAACCCATTGACCATTACTGGACTAACGGGAGGAAATTATTATGTAAGGGTTACCGAGACCAATGCCCCATTATGTTCTGAGGCTTCCAATACAGTAAAAATAATTTCTCCTGACAGAGCACTCACCGCCATTGTGGATCCAATAGCCAACGTTACCTGTTCCAATGATCAAGGTGAAATAATAGTCGACCCAAGTGGAGGTTATGGTCCTTATGATATTGTACTTACCAATACCACAACTTCACAGGTATACAATGCCACCGATGTTAATGTAATGGTATTCAACAGACTTTCTGCTGGGAATTACACTGTGCAGATTACAGATTCCAATGGCTGTATCCTAAACGATACGGAAACCTTGGTACAACCTTCTCCGATTACAGCTGACATTACTCCAATATCCACAACATTGGATTGCTATGGAGATAGTGATGGTGCATTGACTGCCATTAACATGGCTGGAGGTGAGGGTATATACCAATACCAATTGAATGTTTATGATTCCTCAGGTAGCAACATTGTATATACCTCCGGCGGACAAGTTAGTCCAATATTCAACAACCTAAAGTCCGGTATCTATACAATTACCGTTTCCGATGGTTGGGGATGCGATGTGGAAACCGTACAGGCCACTATAATAGATCCTACGGAAGTTTATGCCTCTTTAATAAGGACAAGTCCATTAACTTGCTTAAACGACGCAGAATTGCTGTTAACAGCGTACGGTGGCACAGGTCCTTATGAATATAGTGTGGACGATATCAATTATTTTCCAATGAGTGGTGGTAACACACATACTTTCACAGTATCTGCAGGAACTTATAGATACTATGTCAGGGATTCATTTGGATGTAATTCCACTTTGTCCAATCAAATCAAGGAAGATGCCATTGAACCATTAACGGTCACTATAGATACCTCTGCAGCAGTAATTAATTGTAATGGTGATAATACCGCTATGTTGATTGCCAAGGCAGATGGAGGATTGGGTAACTACCGTTATGAATTGTTCACGGATGCTGCATTGACCAACAGTATTGCCGGACCACAAACAAGCCGTCAGTTCAGCAACCTTACAGTTGGCAGTTATTGGGTTAGGGTAACAAGTGATGATTGTGTAGTAGTATCCACAGAAAACAGGATAACAGAACCAACTCCATTGGTTGTTGACGATTCCTTTACGAACGTTAGCTGTAATGGCGCCAGTGATGGTAGTATAACCGTTTCCCTAAGCGGTGGTTCCGGAGGATATCAATATGCCATTTCACCCAATTTGGACAAATTTGATACGGTAAATACATTTACAAATCTAGCTCCAGGCAACTATACTGTAATTGCACAGGATATAAATGGATGTTTTGAGCAATTGAGATATACCATAACAGAACCGGCCATTATAACTGCTGTACCTACAACCACACCGGAAATATGTATTGGTAGTGAGGATGGTACAATTTCCTTGAGCATTTCAGGAGGAACCGCACCATATAGTACTAGTATAAATTCTACTGCAGATAGCGATTTTGTCCTTGACAGAACCATGTTTACCAATTTGGCTGCCGGAACTTATGCTGTATTTATAAAAGATTCACAAGGCTGTATGATCAACATGGCCGTAACCATTGATCCCGGTGTAAACTTGAATGCCACAGCTACCCCTATCTATGAATGTACGGGTAACATCCCTAACAATTCAATAGACCTGGTACTGGAAGACCCAACGGTTGCCCCGGATGTAATGTATGCACTGGACTCCACAGATCCAAATGACATGGTCTTGGAACCTAATTTTGCCAATATTGCTCCAGGAGCCCACTACATTGCCATAGCCCATGCCAATGGTTGTGTATTGACCATAGATTTTGAAATAGAAAACTTTGAACCTTTGGTACTTACCTTGGCACCAGGGAATATCAACGAAATCTCGGCTGTCGCCACAGGAGGACAACAAGAGTATACCTTCTATTTTAACGACAAGGACAATGGTACGGATAACACCCATTACATTACAGAGACAAAGACCCATACCGTAAGGGTAGTAGATGAGAACGGATGTGAAGCCATTGCGGAAATCTTTATGGAGTTCATTGATATTGCAATCCCTAATTTCTTTACCCCTGACGGTGATGGACAAAATGATTTCTGGAAACCTAGAAATCAAGAAGGCTTCCCAAAGATACTAACCATAATATTTGACCGTTATGGTAGGGAGGTTTACCGAATGGGTCTCAATGACCAAGGATGGGATGGGATGTATCACAATACCGAACTTCCAACAGGAGATTACTGGTATATCATAAAACTAAAAGGAGAGGAAGATGATAGGGAGTTTGTTGGACATTTTACATTATATAGATAAAAAACTTAACCATAACCACAATGCGCAGTAAACTATTAACTTTTGTGTTGCTTTTAAGTACCTTGATCACCAGTGGCCAAGAACTTAATTCACCCCAGCTTTCACAATATCTCGCCGACAACCCTTTTGTGCTTTCGCCAACATATGCGGGTATTGGCGACCATGTGAAAATTAGGTTGAACGGTCTTGCGCAATGGGTCGGAATTAAGGATGCCCCAAGAACACAATCCTTGGCAGCCGATATGAGGTTAGGGGAAAAATCGGGAATAGGATTATTTCTTTACAACGATTCAAATGGATATACAAAACAGCAGGGTGCGCGTATATCCTTTGCCCACCATTTAACGCTGAACCGCTATGAGGACGAATTTTTATCCTTTGGTATCTCCTATAATTTTAACCAATTTAGATTGGACGTAGAAGAATTTATAGATGCCGGTTTTGATCCAGGAGTAACGGATGATAGATCCACATCCAACCATAACTTTGACGTAGGTCTTTTATACCGAAAGAATTCGTTTTATTTCAGTGTAAATGCCTCCAACGTTATCAATAAGGACGTTTATATCTTCGATCCTATCTACGAACCAAACAAACTTAGAAACTTTTATGCCTATACTGGATACCGATATAAAAAATCCAGAAGCAGTAATATGGAAATAGAACCCTCACTTTTATATAAAATATTTGAAAGTGATGGTAGGTCCGAAGCGGATTTAAACCTAAAATTTAGATGGTATGATTTTGAAGATTACTATTATGCAGGTGTTACCTACCGTTTTTTAAATGACCAGATAGGACGGCCATTGTACATTGCTCCTTTGGCCGGACTCAAAAAAAGCAATTTCTATTTCGGATATTCCTATCAGATCATTCTTAATGAAATATTAGGCTATAGTACAGGTACCCACGTGGTAACCATTGGGGTGGACCTTTTCCAGGGAATTAGTAATTGTAGATGTACCTATTAACACCATGCCTTGGGCAAATTGAACCCTAAAATATTTATAAAATCACTTCTTTTAAGTTTGGATTGATTTAATTTTGTACAAATTATTAATGTGTTGGGGAAAGTAAGGGTAAGCAATATTAAAGTTTATGCCAATCATGGTTGTCTTAAGGAGGAGACTATTATTGGAAGCGATTATCAAGTAAATGTTGAAGTGGATGCTGATTTAAAAAAGGCATCACAAACCGATGAACTTTTGGAAACGGTTGATTATGTACATATAAATCATATTGTAAAAGAAGAAATGTCCATTCCTTCCAAACTACTGGAACACGTGGCACAGCGCATTCTAAACAGAATATTTTCCGAAATACCCATAGCAAAAAAAGTGAAAGTTGCGGTCTCCAAAATCAACCCCCCAATTGGTGGGGATGTCCAAGAAGTGACCATAATACTTAAATCCAAAAGATAAAGCTTTTAATTTTTGAAACATAAAAAAAGTATTACCTTTGCACTGCAAAAAGGCATTGTGGCCGAGTGGCTAGGCAGAGCTCTGCAAAAGCTTGTACAGCGGTTCGAATCCGCTCGATGCCTCCAAAACCTTCATCTTAACAGATGAAGGTTTTTTTGTTCCGTAAGCAAACTATAACAAAGAACATAATCAATTGTTCTCCATAATCAATAATTAGGATATTAATTAATCGATATTTTTTTGTATACGTTACTTATATTTTTATCCTGTTATCGGATTTTAAAATGTTGTCATTTAGAATCTCGCATTATAAAAACCTTGAAGTAAAAGAGACTAAACAAAGTATCAATACTTTATTTTTATCAAACCATTTCCTTAAAACACGATAAAAGAGATAAACAATACCAAACAATAATAAGATCATAAAAATTTGCCAGTACATAATTTTCATAACTTTATTTTTAGGTTATGGAAGCAATGTACATTTGTTTGACAAAAAACAGTTTATCTTAATGTACCGTATATGTAAATTAATTACTATATTTTTTGATCGTTTATTTTATCTTTTACAAATGGGTAACGATGTTCTGTATCTTACTATGTTCTAAGCTCTAGAATCTCAATACTTAATTCTAAATTCTATTATTTCACTACTTTATAAGTTCTATTCCCTTTTCTATATTTAATTGATCTTTAGGGAGAAAACCTTTAATAATCAGAACAATTCCACAAATAACCAGAACTATGCCAATCGCTTTTTTGACTAGAAGAATTCTTCTTTTGGTCAACTTTTTACGCAATTGTTTGGCCAATAATATTTTAAAGATATCTGTAATAAAATAGGCAAGAATCATAGCGGAGAAGAAAATTATGATTCTATTGGGATCATTATCCAGACTAGGTCCTACAACAATGATGATGCCCAACCAAAACACCAAAACACCAATATTTATAAAATTCAGCAAGAATCCCTTGATACACAAACTAAAATAATCCCCTTTGGTAATCCTTATTTTAGTTTCCTGTTTTACAGACTCTTTCTTAAAGACATTGGTGAGTCCATAAACCAATAAAATAGTTCCTCCAAAGACATAAAGGCCAGGATGGTTACTAAGGTTTTCCAACAACTGGAAACTACTGAAATAGGCCAAGGAAATAAAAACAATATCGGCAACAATTACACCAACATCAAAACATAGGGCTGCCCTAAACCCTTTAATAGCACTGGTTTCGAGAAGCACAAAAAAAACAGGCCCTATCATAAAGCTCAATAATAAGCCCAATGGAATAGCTGCCTGAATATCCTCGATCATAAATTTTAATTACTTACATTCTGGTAATTTTACCTCCGAAAACCGTTTTCTCTTCCATTTTGGCAGGATTTCCGTATACCATCACCTCTCCGCCTGCCTTTACCGCCGCCTTTACATAATCACTTGCAAACACCTCTGCCCTAGAACCGGCATTTACATTGATAGTACTAAATTTAGTTTTGAAATCCTTACCCTTATATACCCCGCCAGTATTTATCTGTACATCTTGAATATTTGAAGAACCTGAAGCAGAGATAATACCTCCAGTAACACTTTTTATTAGCATTTGATCTACTTGGGCATTAATGATCAACTCTCCACCTTCCTGAGCCTTCAATTCCAAAATATCCTGTCTTATGGGATCTTTTGCCGAAATCCTGGCATCCTCATTAGTATCAATAACCACAAGTTTTTCCGTATAATGGACATCTACAAAGGTTCTATAACCACTAAACAGTTTAGTAACCTCCATTCTTATCTTAAGAACACCATCATTATTTACAATAGCAACATTGCCGGTATTGGCACCAGTAATTACAGCCTTGTTAACATCTGATTTTATTAGGTTCACGGACAATCCATCAAAAGCCTTAACTTCCTTGAACGGTTGTAAATTCTGAGTTACCTTTTCATTTTGCGACCTTAGTGAGTTGGTAGCAACCAGTAACAAAAATATTACTATTAGTTTTTGATCCATTATTTTAGAGCTATAGTCTATTGGACAATAATCATTGTCCAATAAACATATTTTCCGGAATACTTCCGTAACACATATTTATGTCATGGCAACTTTTTGTTTAATATTTGGAGTTACCTCGTTGTATTAAACAAATTCCGTTCCAAAACAAAAATTTAGGCGTTTTTTCCAATTAAGGAAAAATCCAAATGGCGCTTTATCAAATCTGTACTCTTAACCATCACAACAACTTCATCTCCCAATTGATAGGTTTTCTTGTTTTTTTCACCAACTATGGCGTACTCCTTTTCATCAAAGGTATAATAATCATCCTTTATATCCCTAATTCTCACCATACCTTCGCACTTATTCTCGATGATCTCCACATATAGACCCCATTCCGTAACCCCAGAAATTACTCCCACAAACTCCTGATCCTGATGATCTTCCATAAATTTTATCTGCATATATTTTATGGAATCCCGTTCGGCATTTGCCGCCAGACTTTCCATATCGGAAGAATGCTTACATTTTATTTCATATGGTTCTGTTTTTGGAGTCTCCCCACCGTCCAAATAATGTTGTAATAAACGGTGTACCATTACATCCGGATACCTTCTGATGGGAGAGGTAAAATGAGTATAGTAATCAAAGGCCAGACCGTAATGACCAATATTGTCAACTGTGTAAATTGCTTTACTCATACTACGTATAGCCAGAGTATCTACCAGGTTCTGTTCCTTCTTTCCTTTTACATCCTCTAAAAGTTGATTCAAGGAATTACTAATTGATTTCTTATCCTTAAAGTCAAGCTTATGTCCAAAACGTGATATTATACCGTTAAGGGCCATTAATTTATCCTCATCCGGTTCATCATGAACCCTGTAAACAAAGGTTTTAACCGGTTTTTGCTTTCCAATAAATTGCGCTACCCTTCTATTGGCCAATAGCATAAACTCTTCAATAAGCTTGTTGGCATCCTTAGACTCCTTAAAATAAACGCCTTCGGGCTCCATTTTTTCGTTGAGATTAAAACGTACCTCAATTTTATCGAAAGAAATAGCTCCCTGTTGCATACGTTTTTCCCTCATTATCTTGGCTAGTCTATCCATAGTCAAGGTAGCATCAACAATCTCATCGCCAACGGTATAAGCCCCTTCCCTTATGGATAGTTCCAAAGGAATTAATCCCTTCCCAGTCTCTATAATATGTTGTGCCTCTTCATAGGCAAATCTTTGATCCGAATTAATTACTGTACGGCCAAACCATTCATTCTTTATAACGGCCTTTTCATCAATTTCAAAAATGGCAGAAAAAGTATATTTCTCTTCATTAGGACGAAGGGAACAGGCATTATTGGATAATACCTCTGGTAACATGGGTACAACCCGGTCCACCAAATAAACCGATGTAGCCCTATCATAGGCTTCATCTTCCAAAATGGTATCGGGTAATAGGTAATGCGAAACATCTGCAATATGAATCCCGATTTCATAATTGCCATTTTCCAATATTTTAAAGGAAAGGGCATCATCAAAATCTTTGGCATCCTTGGGATCAATCGTAAAAGTCAAGGTTTCCCTAAGATCCCTTCTTTTAGCTATTTCTTCCTCTTTTATACTGGTATCCAAGGTATTGGCAAACATATCCACTTCCACAGGAAATTCATATGGCAAACCGTACTGGGCCAATATGGAATGTATTTCAGTATTGTGTTCCCCAGGTTTTCCCAATACTTGGGTAATGGTCCCAAAAGGGGAATCCGCATTATCCGGCCATTCATTAATTTCTACAATTACCTTATCACCATCCTCTGCAGTCGAAAATTTATTCTTTGGTACAAAGATATCCGTATACATTCTATAATCTGTTGGCCGTACAAACGCAAAATCCTTTTGCATATCTACAATACCTACAAATGACGTCTTATCCCTTGAAATCACTTTAGTAATCTCCCCTTCCAATTTTTTTCCTTTTCTTCTTGGAAAAATATACACTTCCACAACATCTCTGTGAAAAGCTTTTTTTAATTTATTGAATGGAACAAAAACATCGTCATCCAAACCTTCAACTACTATGTAGGCATTTCCCCTTCCAGTGATATCAACTGTTCCAGTATGGTAAGTCTTAGTGGAAGCCACAGCTTTATATGAACCTCTTCCTTCTTCCAATATTCGTTTCTTTTCCTTTAATTCTACCAATCTTTTGATTAAGGTATTCCTATCATTGGAATCTACAACTCCAATTTTAGCAGCAATTTGCTTATAATTAAAAGATTTTTCCGGCTCCTTTTCAAGAACCGTGAAAATACCTCTGGTTATTTCGTTTTTTCTTTGATTTTTGTTTCTCTTGTTATTCTTTGACATTAACACTTTTATTTTTGGAAAATTACGAATTATAATCCATTGTACTTGGATTCCAATTTTAAGTTTCCTTCTTCTTCAATAATTATTGTTATCAACATTTATATTATATATATGTTTTCTTTTTTCTAAAATTTAAAATAAAATGATGATTATGATGGCTTGTTTATAGTGGATATAAAAATTTACCTTTAAACTTGCTTTAAACCATTAAATAAGTTTATTGACAATTTATACAGAGAGTAAATATTATAAATCAAGCCTTTAAATGGGTTATTAATATTTGTTGACAACCTATATCAACATAAAATTATTGAAAAGTTAATGTTATGGGAGTGTTAATTACTCCTTTTAATTATTTGATATCTTTCTACAATAATCTAAGAAGTAAATTATTCTTTTACAATAACATTTTGTAAAGCAAAATTCAGGTGGATAATAAAAATTTAATCTTTACTTTTTATAAGTAGTTTGTTAACAATAAGCCATTATTACTAAACGACTAAATAACAATGGTTTTTGGTTTTTTTAAAATTTATGTTGTTAATAACCCAGTTTCTGTGGTGAAACCCTAGGTATTTGTACATTTGTGTGATTAGAACTACTTATAATATAATTTTTATTTTACTTTATTCATTAATAAGACTCCTTAAACAATGAAAATAGCTATAGGTAATGACCATGCAGGTACAGAATATAAACTTGCCATTATTGGATTGTTGAAATCTATGGGTTCAGAAGTAATAAATCACGGTACCGATGGTTCCGATAGTGTTGATTATGCCGATTTTGTACATCCTGTGGCAATAGATGTGGAGGAAGGAAATGCAGATTTGGGCATTATTATTTGCGGTAGTGGCAACGGGGTTTCAATGACGGCCAACAAACATCAAAAAATAAGGGCAGCTTTATGTTGGACAACTGAAATAGTTCAATTGGCCAAAGAACACAATGACGCCAATATTTTAAGTTTACCAGCTAGATTTATTTCTTTGCCACAGGCCTTGGAAATGGTGAAAACTTTTTTAAATACTTCCTTTGAAGGCGGTCGTCACGAAAGAAGAATAGAGAAAATCCCCTGTAAGTAAAATAATTACTTCAAAACCCTTAGTTACGGGGAGTATTGTAAAACATTTTTATATCGGGATCATGGCTTAATGATGTAGGTATATTTTGTAATCTCTAAATTGCTTGGTAAATATTATGTCTGGTTTTTTAAGATGATAGACTACTTATGGTATTGTTGATAAAGAAGCTATGAGAATTGAAATAAAAAAATTCAATGAACTTGATATACAGGAGCTATATGATGTTTTACAATTACGCAGCGAAGTATTTGTAGTGGAACAGGATTGCGTATACCAGGATATGGACGATAAAGATCAGCTTGCCCTACATATAATGGGATATAAGAACAATAAAATAGTAGCTTATACCAGAGTATTTAAACCTGGGGATTATTTTAAGGAAGCAAGTATAGGGAGGGTAGTGGTACGTAGATCTGAACGTAAGTATGGATATGGATTGGAGATAATGCGTGCTTCCATTGAAACAATTCATAAAAATTTTGGTATTGTGCCTATACATATTTCAGCCCAGAAATATTTGACCAAGTTCTATAATTCCCTTGGATTTGCAATGATTGGTGAGGAATATTTAGAAGATGGTATTCCGCATGTAGGGATGGTCAAGAAATAACAAATCAAAATTCAATTTTTTAATTCATTCCAAAAAAAAGAGCTGTAATAAACAGCTCCAAATATTATTGATACGATTATTTTAAGTTTATATTTTAATAGGGGTTTTATCACTTAAATTGATATCCTCCAACATATTATCGGTAAACTTATAGTGCCCTTTAGTGGTAATGATTTTAAAACGATTGGAATTCATTCTACTCAAGGTATCCAAAAACAACCATTTGGATTTCAATAACAATGGCCTATCAGATTTTAAACTAATCTCGAAATAGTATTTTTTGCCATTCTTAATTGCCACAATATCTGGGGTAATTTTGGTGTCGCTACCTCTCTTTAAATAGGATTTTGGACAATCATAACCATCAATATCCGCCTTGATTTTTTCAAAACCGTGCGCTTCCAAGTGGGAAATGGACTTCTTTATGAAATCTTCGTTTGCTGATTTTTCAATTTTTATCATAATCGTAATGTATAAAAAAAATCGATAAAAAGCAAATAAATACGCTGATTAACAGATATTTAAGTGAATTTTAACGTAATAAAGGGTTTTAAGGAAACGATTCCTAAAAGGGTTACTATAATTGAGATTAAACATCGATGTTTTTATAAGTGTGGGCAACATATGTCTTTTGGAATTTGGCCTCGGAATAATCAAGGAATGGAAGTCCAACTACCCATTGGCCATCCTATTGCCGTGGCCAAAAAAAAAGAAAAAATAAGTGGTTAAATTAAATTAAATAACGGTGCTAGCCAGGCATTCCTTAAATTTTTATAATTTTCCAAGTTCCAAACAAGATTTTATATTAACTGTCATAGATTTTTTTCATGAATTACTGCCAAAAAGGAACAATTTTTATACTTATTACAGGAGTTTTTCTATCCTTGTCCTGTAAACAAAAGCTTGATAGGGATGAGCTTACCTTTACAAGCTTGATGGAAGAGGTAAAACAGGAATTTGCCCCGGACAAAAGGGTAGCCCTTTTTGATATAGAATATGTTAGCAAGGGTAATGAAACTATCATTAAGGGAGAGTCCAACCTTCCTGAGGCCGTTAACAGCTTTAAGGAAAAGCTGGCGCAGCATAAAATAGATTATATAGACAGTATTCAATTGTTGCCTTCATCCAGTTCAAATGGTTTTACCCAAGGTCTTATTACCATATCCGTGGCCAATTTGCGTGGTAAACCCGCCCATTCCTCGGAATTGGTGACCCAGGCCACTTTGGGTACCCCTGTCAAGATTTTTAAAGAAGAGGATGGTTGGTACTTGATTCAGACTCCGGATAAATATTTGTCCTGGGTAGATAGGGGAGGAATAATACCGCTGTCAACAGACAAATATACCCAGTGGAAATCCACCCAAAAGGTTATTTATACCAATACCATAGGTCATTCTTTTACAGAGCCCAACAAGGGTTCCCAAGTCGTTTCCGATATGGTTGCCGGTGGTGTTTTGGAACAGATAGGTCAAGAAAAGGAGTATTATTTTGTGGCATTTCCGGATGGTAGAAAGGCTTATGTACTTAAAACAGAGGCCATGGATTATGACACTTGGCTGGCAGCATTGGACCCCGATCAGGAATCCTTGGTAAGTACTTCCAAAACCTTAATGGGCGTCCCATATTTATGGGGGGGTACTTCTACCAAAGGAGTGGATTGTAGTGGATTTACCAAAACCATTTATTTTTTGAATGGCATTGTATTACCAAGGGACGCTTCCCAGCAAATACATACGGGCAGGGAGATAGATGCTGTTAAGGATTTTGATAAGTTGGAACCGGGAGATTTATTGTTTTTTGGAAAACCGGCAACAGATACCACAAAGGAACGCGTAATCCATGTAGGAATGTGGATAGGTAATAATGAATTTATCCATTCTGCCGGGAGGGTACATATAAGCAGTGTGGACAAAGACGCTCCAAATTTTGACGAGTACAACCTAAACAGATATTTACGTTCCAATCGTTATCTTAAGGAAACCAAGGACGGATTGATCGAGCTTGCCAAAACACCTGTATTTAAGGACTAGCCTAGACTTATTTTAGGTCCACAGCCATTATATAATCATCCGCAGTGATATACAACCTTTTTTGATCGGTATCAAATGCACAATTGGCCGTAGCCTGTCCGGTATGGATTCTGGCCAAGGCCTTTCCGTGGGAATCAAAGATCCAAACGCCACCGGGTCCAGTAGCAAATAGGATTCCGTTATTGTTTACTTTTAATCCATCTGGCAAGCCTTGTTGACCTTCTTTTCCAATAAGATTCGTTACTTCAAAAAATAGTTTTTTATCGGTGACCTTTCCAGGTTCCGGAAGCTTATATTGGTACCACACGGCATGTTCCGGATCTGAATTTGCAACGTAAAGGACATTGCCATCCGGGGATATTCCTATTCCGTTAGGTCGGGAAATGGAGTCGAGCAGTATTAATTCCCCGCTAGTCATAAGGCAATAAATTCCTTGAAAATCCAATTCCTTGCCTTCATCATCCATTCTTTTTGGTAGGCCATAGGGTGGATCTGTAAAATAAAGGTTGCCGTTTTTATCGAATGTGGCATCATTGGGGCTGTTCAATTTCTTGCCCATATAGGAATCCACCAGGATAGTAAATTCAGATGAAGGAGCATTTAGGGGTGCATTCATTTTGGCTATTTGTCGATTTCCGTGTTGCATGAGCACCAACTCGCCATCTTTATTAAGCAAAAGTCCATTGGAACCCGGTTCTTCACCTGTAAAACTAGTTCCTGAAAATCCTGAGGGATGCAAGTAGGTGACCGTATCGTTGTTTTTTGGATCCAACTTATAAACCTTGTTATTTGGGATATCTGAAAATAATAAATAATTGCCTTCTTTTATCCATAGGGGTCCCTCTGTCCAGGCAAAGCCGCTGGCTAGGATTTCAATTTTAGATTTCGGATCTATGATCTGAAGTGCTTCATCATCCAAAATTTCAATTGAAAATGGAGAAGCAATACCTTCTGCGGGTACCGATTTTTTACTGGATTCTTTACAGGAGGCCCCAAAGAGTAGAATGGAAGCAACGATAATACATGTCAATTTTTTCATTTTAGTGCATTATTTTAACGATTATAGTAATAACGGTCATGGCAGTGCCTCCGAGTACGAATGTACCTGCCGATTGGATTTGATAGCCTTGTTTTACGTTCATTCCTGTAAGTTGGGTGAGTACCCAAAAGAAACTATCGTTTACGTGCGATACTACAGAAGCTCCTGCACCAATAGACAAAACCGTCATAGTAGCCATAAAGGGGTCGTTAAGACCCAAGGCGGGCATTAAAGGGGCTATTATGGAGGCTGTTGTTACCAAGGCCACTGTAGATGAACCCTGTGTAGTCTTTAGACAGGCGGCCAATAAAAAGGGTAGGAACAAGCCCAATTCCATACCGGTAAATTCTGAGGTAATGGTATCTGCAATTCCCGAATTCTGCAACATCTTTCCAAAAATCCCTCCAGCCCCGGTTATAAAAATTATGGGGGCCGCTTCCCTTAACGATTCCCCAAACCAACCTGTTGCGGAGAAAATCTTTTCATCCAATTTTTTGGGTAAAACAAGGGATAATAAAACCCCTACCAAAAGAGCAATTACAGGCGTGCCCAAAAATGAAATAATCGTTTTGAACGGGGAAGGTTCGAAAGTAAATTCCGGATAATCCATAACGGACTTAAAGATGATGAGTACAATAGGAATTACAATGGCCAATAAGGATTTCCATAGGGCCGGTTGTTCCTGTTTGGTAGTCACTTCTTCGAGGATTATTGGAACATGAATTCGGGATGCGAATTTGGTAGCAAAGAAATAACAGGCAATTAGTGAAATGCTACTGATAAGCAAGCCCCATATCATAACACTTCCCAAATCTGCTCCTAAGATACCGGCGGCGGCAATAGGTCCCGGGGTTGGTGGCACCATGGTATGCGAAGCTGTAAGTCCCAGTGCAAGTGCCGCAGTGGTACCTGCAAAGGATACACCCGCTTTGGAGGAGAGTACCTTGTTTAGAGGGTTCATTATTAAAAGTGCACTATCTGCAAATACTGGAATAGAAAGTATATATCCTGTAAGGAGCATGGCCAAATGGATAGATTTTGCTCCTATTAGTTGTAAAATTTTGGAGGCGATAACAAAGGCACCACCAGACTTTTCCAGTACCTTGCCTATGGTAACCCCAAACAAGATTATAAGTCCTATTTTGCCCATAATATCCCCAAATCCATTATTTATGGAACTGATTATGGATTCTATATCCATCCCGGTCATAAAGCCGTAGGCGATGGCCGAAAAAAGGAGAACAAAAAAGGGATGTACTTTAAATTTGATGATGCCAATAATCAATAGGGCAAGGGAAAGTACTAAGGCGATAAGGTAAGTCATGGTTTTTTTTGGTTGGTTATTGGTATTATTCGATTATTATTTTACCATTCTGTAAAGTTTCCATCGGGTCCTCGCCATATAGGGTTGGACCAATTATGGCCAATTTTTTGGCCTTCCCTTAATTTTTCTTCATTCATTTCAACCCCCAAGCCTGGTTTTTGAAACAACTCTATATAACCATCCTTGATATCAAAAATTTCAGGATTAAGGACATAATCCAGTAAATCAAATCCTTGATTATAATGGATACCTATACTGTTTTCCTGAATAACGGCATTGGCAGAAACAAAGTCGACATGTAATGCAGAAGCCAGGGAAATGGGCCCAAGCGGACAGTGGGGGGCCAAAGCTACATCATAGGCTTCGGCCAAGGTAGCAATTCGCCTCACCTCGGAAATTCCTCCTGCGTGACTAAGATCTGGCTGGATAATATCGACTACCCCTTCTTCCAGAATTTTCTTAAAATCCCAACGGGAGAACATTCTTTCCCCGGTAGCGATTGGAATACTGGTGTAGGGGTAAATATGCCTTAAGGCATCATTGTTTTCGCTAAGTACCGGTTCTTCAATAAACATGGGTTCATAAGGAGCAAGCTCATCTATAAGCCTTTTTACCATGCCTTTATGTACACGCCCATGAAAATCCAGTCCTATGTCCAGATCGTTACCGAATTCCTCCCTTAATACTCTAATGTTGTTGGACACCTCTTTCACATCTTTCAAAGATGAAATCCAGTCCATACCACCGGTAGCGTTCATTTTTACAGCTTGGAAACCTGCCTTTACCTTTTCGTGGGCCTGTTCCAAAATAACCTCTGGGTGATCTCCTCCAATCCAGCAGTACATTTTCATTTTATGGCGAACCGCCCCACCCAATAAATCGTAGACAGGAACACCCAGAAATTTTCCCTTTATGTCCCATAGTGCCTGATCAATACCGGATATGGCGCTCATGAGTATGGGACCACCTCTATAAAATCCTCCACGATAGAGTATTTGCCAAATATCTTCAATATTTGCGGCCGATTTACCAATGATATGTTGCTGTAGTTCCATGACACAGGCGGCCACCGTATCTGCCTTTCCTTCCACAACGGGTTCGCCCCAGCCAATAATCCCCTCTTTGGTGGTAACCTTAACAAAAAGCCACCTTGGTGGGACCTTAAAAAGTTCAATTTTTTCGATAATAAGTTGTTCCTTCATAATGCTTTTACTAATTCTATAGCCCTTGATGGGTCTTCAAAATTACTTTTGGGTTGGTATTTATGTAAATCAATGTCTTTTTCTAAATCCTCGAAATCAAAGGCATAAGGAATAAATATAACTAATTGTTATGAATATTAAGATTCTTGGAGTTTTTAAACAGTCTAAACTAAAGTATAACAGTCTTACCAGTTCTTACGGATTCATCGGCAGCCAGTACAATTTTTAGACTATTTATGGCATCCCGTAAATGTGCTGACAGATCAACATTGTTCTTAATGGCGTTCAACAAATACTCCTGTTCCAATAGACAGAGTCCGTCATGATCCGGCTCATCTTCGGTTCCAATAAACTCATCTTTTTTAAGGAAATTCCCTTCTTTGGTCAATTCGCTATAATGAAGTTGTAGACTGCCCGTTTTTGTATGTCCCTCTATATCTTGGGAACTATCTTTAGGTTTGTCCGAAATGGAAACCGCTCCCTTAGGGCCAATAACATCCTTGATAAAGACCGCTGTTTCACTCATCATTGGTCCCCATCCAGCCTCATACCATCCTACGGAGCCGTCTTTAAAACGTACTTGTAATTGACCATAGTTGTACATTTTGTCGTCAATTTCCTGGCTCAAATTGGCTCCTATGGCGCTGACACTAACCGGAACGGATTGGGTCATTAAACACATAATATCTACATAATGAACACCGCAATCCACTATAGGGGACATGCTATTCATTAACTGCTTATGGGTATACCATTTGTCCCCGGAACTTTGTTGGTTTAAGTTCATGCGCATTACCAAGGGATTGCCAAGGGTACGGGCAACTTCCACGAACTTGGTCCACGACGGATGTACCCTTAGAATATAACCGACCACCATTTTTCTGTTTTTTTCCTTTGCCAACGCCACTAGTTCCTCGGCCTCTTCTACCGTGAGGGCAAGCGGTTTTTCTACGAATACATGTGCTCCTGCGTTCAGACTTTTTCTAACATAGTCGGCATGGGTATCCGGATAGGTATTAATGGATACTACATCTGGTTCGGATTCCTTCAAGGCGGTATCAAAATCGGCATAGGTAGGCAATCCTCCCAATTCCTTGGATAACTTTTCCCTACTTTCAGGTTTTCGGCTTACCAGCCCTACAATTTCAAATTCACTGAGTTGGTGATAGGCTCTGGCATGGGAAATACCCATATTTCCACAACCTACAACAAGGGTTTTTAGTTTGTTCATAGTCCTAAGGTATAATATTTCTTAATTTTTTTATTCGAGGGAAAAGGCAAGGATCTTGTTCCCTTTTTCTGTTCCTAATTTTTCGCCACCACAGGCAATGGCAATATACTGTTTGCCGTTAACTTCATACATGGCGGGCGTTGCAAATGCAGCAGCAGGGAGTTCATATTCCCAGAGTAGCTTGCCGTTAATTTTATTAAAGGCTCTAAAATATCCGTCTTTTGTGGCCCCTATAAACAATAGTCCGTTTTCGGTAACTATAGCCCCGCCATAGTTTTCCGAGCCTGTCTGAGGGAATCCCTGTTCTTTCAAGCTCAATGTTTCCCCGAAGGGAATGGACCATAGGTAATCCCCAGAATTGAGGTCTATAGCATGTAATGTACCCCATGGCGGGGAAATGGCCGGAAGCCCGTTATTGTCCAGAAATTTTTTATAACCGCGGTGTTTATAGGTTGTTTTTATGGGTTTTGTATTGTTCTCGGTAACCATTGGTCCAACTTCTTCCCTGTATAAAAACTGTATCAAAGCTTCCATTTCCGTTTTTTCAATTTGAGGGAAACCTGTCATCATACCTTTTCCTTTTTTTATGGTCTGGGCAACGGTCTCTTTACTATAGGTCGATTTTAGGTTCAATAGGGATGGATATCCACTTGCCACATTACCCTTACGGTCCTTTTGATGGCATACAACACAATATTTGTTGTAGGCATATTCCCCTGGAGCCACGCTTGTGTTTAGGGTATCCTTGTCCATTTGAAGGAACCACGCCATTTCATTGGAATTTACGTACAAAACGCCATCTTCGGGATCGGCGGCGGCTCCTCCCCATTCCGCAGCGCCATCATACCCAGGAAGTAGAAGCACAGGATCTAGACTGGGCGGTGCATAGATTCTTTTGTCTGCTTCATTGAATTGGGCCAATAATTCCTCCTTGTTTTCGGCATAGGGACTAAGGTCTTTTTCAGTCAATAAATGGGATTGTCTTGCAAAAGGCTTGGGCTTGGTGGGAAATGGTTGGGTTGCCCATGTTTTTTCTCCTTCCAATGTAGATGGAGGTACAGTTATCTCCTCAATATCAAACAATGGCGCTCCCGTAATTCTGTTAAAAAGAAAAACATACCCTTGTTTGGTTACTTGAGCCACGGCAGGTATTTTTTTCCCCGCTCTGGTAATAGTCAAAAGGTTGGGAGGCGCCGGAGGATCCCTATCCCATAAGTCGTGATGGGTAAATTGATAATGCCAAAGCAGTTTTCCTGTTTGTGCGTCCAAAGCCAATAGCGTATTGGCATAAAGATTACTGCCCTTTCTGTCGCCACCATAAAAATCTGGGGCTGCTGAACCCGTTGGCACGTATAGGATTCCCGTTTTTTCGTCCAATGCCATACCCGCCCAATTGTTGGCAGCACCAACAGTTTCACTTTTATAGCTATCAGGATTTTCCCAGGTTTCGTTTCCGGGCTCTCCTGGATAGGGAATGGTGTGGAAAGACCATTCCAATTGGCCAGTTATTACATTAAAAGCCATAATATCTCCCGGTGCAGCACCGCTACCTTCCGAGAGGCGAATGGGCATTACAATTAAATCCCGGTAAATGGTTCCTGGGGTGTTGGAGACTACAAATTTATTCTTTGCGCTGGTTGGCAATCCGGATCGGAGATCAATTTTTCCATTTTCCCCGAAGGAAGAAATTGGCTTACCTGTTATGGCATTAAGGGCAAAAAGATTGGGTCCTTGGGTGAACAGAATACGTTTATCATTGCTCTTTGCCCAATATGCCACACCTCTACTAGTGCTATTTGTTAGTTGTAGTGAATCCCCAAATCTCCATATTTCCTTCCCAGTTCCAGCGTGCAATGCCACCGCCCTTAAGGCCGCCGTAACCCCGTACAGAATGGTGTCCACCACTATTGGATTCATTTGCATTTGACCACTATCAGGAGCAGAGTAGGACCAAGCCACCTTAAGCTGCGTTACATTGTCCAAGGTAATTTGTGATAGGGTGGAATAATGGTTGCGATCTGGCCCACCTAAATAGGAACTCCAAGTCTTGTATCTCTTGGAGTCGGTTTTGGCGGAACTATCAAGTTTACAACTTAATAGACAAATTGCCGCTAAGGTTATTATTGATAAATACTTTGTGCTATTAAGCGACATTGGTGGTAGTTTTATCGCTTAAATTAATTAATTTCTAAGAACTAAGGGCCTGTAGTTTCATCTTATATTTTTTTTGACCGGGAAACGATCGTTGTTTCCCTAATTCTTCAAACACCCCAGAAGCCCAATGGTTTGGGTTGGAGAAAAGGAATGGTTGTTTACACTATAACTTTTTTAAGGTTTTATTGAGCACAGGAACAATTAGTTCTCCAAGTTCTTTATATCCTTCCTTGTTATAATGAACGTCATTGTCTCCCACACCATTTTTGTGGTGGATGGCAATGGATTTTTTGTAGATATCGTTGATGATTACCCCATTCTTTTTCATTACGGCTTTTGCAATTGCATTGTATTTGGGTACATCCTCAGTAAATCTTCCGGCTTCATTAACAGGAACATAGGTGGTTGTTACAAATATCAATTTTGCCGAGGTACTGGCTTTGAGGATACTCACCAATTCTTCCAGATTTTGTCTATAAGTTTGTAGGTCATAGGTTATGGTACCCTTAATTTTATCCCTATTTCCATAAACTTTGGAATCTGGATGACGGTAACAAAGATCCCATAAGCCCCAATTAAATTGAATAATATCCCAATCCTCATTACCTATCCAATCCTTGATTTTCTCTAGTCCCGTTCCGGTATGTTGAGCATTTCCAGGATTGTGCATTACTATTGCCTTAGGGGTCATTGCCTCTTTTACCTTTGAAAAATAACCTATAGAAATAGAGTCGCCTATAATTAATATTTTGGGCTCTTTGGGTTTGTATCCCAGGCAAAGAAAAATACATAAGGCTATTAGAAGGTAAAATTTGTTATTCATGCTTTTAATTTTTACAAGAGTGAAAAATAATTAAAAATTTTAGAAAGGGAATGCTGGGGTTGCCATAATGCCCGTATTTTTTGCTTAGTGAAAAACCAACTTGGCCAATAACCGGGATTGGATAATTATCCATCAATCACAATATTTTATGAATGTCTAGAGAAAATCACTACATTGTTATTGCCAAATAATCAACCACATACAAAATGACAAACGAATCTACCAACCTATCCAAGAGGTTATTTTCCTTGGACGTATTTCGGGGATTGACCATGTTTTTACTTATTGCGGAAGCTGCCGGGTTTCATGGTAGCTTTGGGGACCTTACAGAGAACAACGCCATTTTACACCCATTGGCGGAACAGTTGCACCATCATCCTTGGAACGGGTTGCGGTTTTGGGATCTTATTCAACCTTTCTTTATGTTTATAGTGGGTGTGGCCATGCCATTTTCCTTGAGAAAGCGCTTGGCGAGCGGAACTCGTACCGCCGCTACCAAACATATTTTAAGAAGATGTTTTTTGCTTTTTAGTTTTGGGGTATTGCTGCACTGTGTGTATAGCCATGCGTTGGTTTGGGAACTTTGGAACGTTTTGGTTCAATTGGCTTTCACCATTCTTATCGCTTACGCTATCATGAATCTTCCCCACCGTATACAGATATTTATTTGCTTGGGAATTTTGGTACTTACCGAGATCCTCTATAGGGCCTATAACCCACAGGATCCCTATAATCAGGGACAAAGTTTTGGGTCTTGGGTAGATATGTTGGTAATGGGTAAAATAAACGGTGGCGGCTGGGTTTTTATCAATTTTCTGCCTACTGCGGTCCATACAATAATGGGTGTGATTTGTGGTCAATTGTTGATTTCCAACAAAACGGCTAAGGAAAAGTTGAGTCCCCTATTAATGTGGGGAGCAGCCTTACTTGTAGTGGGCTATGGGATGGATTTATTAGGAATAACCCCAATTATTAAAAGAATAGCTACCACTTCGTTTACTTTGGCTTCAGGAGGATGGGCTTTGTTGGCGTTGGCCTTGTTCTATTGGTGGATAGATATTAAAGGCCATAAAAGCAATTGGCTGAAGATCTTTTCTGTGGTAGGGACAAACTCCATATTTATTTATTTGTTTGCCGAAACTGTTGGGTCTCAATGGTTCAGGGATTTTGGTCTAATTTTTACCGAAGGAATATTAGCTCCCATTGGCTTGGACAAAGGATTAATATTGGTTATAAATTCCTTGTTTGTACTCTTTATGTTTTGGTATATTACCTATTTCTTGGATCAGAAGAAGGTTTACTTTAAGATATAGCAATTCAATACCTGGGGGGTATTTGACCGTTATTCTTTTATTTTAGAATGTTCGCATATTTGCCATTGTCATTCAATAGAGCGGTAGCGGTCATAATGGCTTCGTCATTTTGTAAATGATAATCATAAAGACCTTCCCTGTAGAAAAAGCGTTTAAGAATTTCATCCTCCAAATTCTTTTGGATTTCCACCTTGTATTTATCCAATGCCTTCAGTTTATTTTTTTCCATCTCCAACAACAGGGCTTTATACTGTTCCGTGACCTCATTGCCAAAAATAGTGCTATCCTCCCCGGACATAACCTCTTTTAGGGCCTTTTCGGCCTTTGTTTCAAAATCAAAATTACTTTTGGAGACATAGTTTTTAAAAGATGCAAAATCACTATCCTTATAACTGAAGTCCAATACATTCTCCACCTTGTTATTGTAATAGAAATCGGTTGCGTAGTCGAAAATTACATTATCGGATAATAGGGCCTGGGTAAGAGGATTTGTTTTGGCAGCGGCAATTTCTATATCTGGCAAAACACC
This sequence comes from Arenibacter palladensis, assembly GCF_900129275.1. Lineage (GTDB taxonomy): Bacteria > Bacteroidota > Bacteroidia > Flavobacteriales > Flavobacteriaceae > Arenibacter > Arenibacter palladensis. The sequence goes on from NZ_FQUX01000001.1 coordinate 631,173, forward strand.
TCCACCATCTTGTACTTTTCGTCCATTCTTGGTCTTAAAATCCCTAAATTGGGTATTTTTAACTGCATTTCCGTTCTCATCCCTATTCCAATAATCCAAGGATTGTATACACCTGCCCGATGCTGTATAATATCTGGAGATCGTTACCTTTAATTGCGTACCGTAGGTTAGTTTTAAAGGGCGTTGTACCAACCCCTTGCCAAAACTTCTTGCACCCACTATAACGGCGCGGTCCAAATCCTGGAGGCTTCCAGAGACAATTTCACTGGCCGAGGCACTTCTACCATTGACCAATACCACCAATGGTATTTCAGTGTCCACGGGTTGGTTGGTAGTTTTATATTCCCTATTGAATTTTTTGACCTTGGATTTGGTGGTTACTACCAGTTCTCCTTTTGGAATAAAGAGATTGGTTACATTAATAGCTTCGGTCAACAATCCGCCAGGATTATCCCTTAGGTCCAAAATAATTTTTTTGGCGCCATCGTTTTTTAAGTTGAGAAGAGCTTCCTTGGTTTGTTCCGTGGCCTTTTTATTGAATTTTGCCAATACAATATAACCGGTATTTTCTTTGATCATCTTATAATAGGGAACGGCATCTACTTCAATAGATTCCCTGTTCACTGTGGTAGACTTGGTTTCGCCCTGCCTAACATAAGTAATATTTACGCTAGTGTTATTGGCTCCTTTCAAAAGCTCGTCGGCGTCATCTTTAATATCCGCTATGGCAATATCACCGATCTTAATAATTTCATCCCCGGCTTTAAGGCCCGCCTTATCTGCTGGATAACCTTTGTAAGGTTCAATAATAACTACTTTATCCTTGTAAGTCCGTACCACGGCCCCGATACCCGAATATTCGCCTGCATTATTTATTTTAAAGGATTCAACGTCTTGCTCATTAAGGAATTTGGTATAGGGATCCAAGTCTTCCAACATGTTCTTAATGGCCGTATCCATTAATTCTGCAGGATTGGTTTCATCCACATAGTTCATGTTCAATTCTTTGAACAAGGTGGTAAAAATTTCGATCTGTTTGGCAATCTCAAAAAAATCGCCCTTAAAACTACTACCTGCAATTAGTAGGGCTATGGCGATAATGGGAATAAGTACCCGCTTTTTTACTATCTCTTTCATCTGTTCATAAATTATTTGCTGGCCTTTGCAATTTCATCGATAAATTTCCGCATCAAAGGAATCATGGCATCTGTAATTTTGGATTGCGAGGGCATCTCCTTACCAAGATATAAAAACATAAACGCAAAGTTACCTTCTATGTTGTTAAAAATTAGGTGTTTGTTCAGCCTATAGCTTTCCCGCATCAATCTTTTGATTCGATTTCTTTTTACGGCACTTTTAAAATTCCTTTTGGAAGCGGTTACCCCGACCTTGTATTTGGAATCATCTTCGAAGCTCGTTTTGAGATAAACAAGTTTTATAGGATAATTGGTAACACCAATTCCTTCCGCAAACAACTGTTCAATTAGTTTTTTGCTCTTTAGTTTTTCTTTTTTTGGGAAGCTAAATGACATTTTGCCGTAAATGTAAAATAAAAACCACAGTTATGGGATATGACAATCATCATAGTTCAAAATCCCATTAGCCATTATCTTGGGTTATATTTTTTACAAAACTATAAATAAGGGATTTATGGGAGAATTGAAAGTTCAAAAATTGAGGAACAATCCACTTAAGGCCAGGTATATTAAACAATTGTTGGTAGATATTGCGGCCTTGGAACAAATACTGGATAAAAAGATGTTCGAACTAAGTCCGATTAGGATCGGTGCCGAACAGGAATTTTGTTTGGTGGACGAATTTTGGCAGCCATCCAATAAGGCTTTGGAAGTTCTTGAAAATATAGATGACCCCCATTTCACTACCGAATTGGCCCTATATAACCTGGAAATTAATTTGGATCCCATTCCATTATCCGGGAATTGCTTTTCTGAAATGCATTTACAGTTTGATCATTTGTTGGCCATGGCCAATAAGGTTGCCGAGAAATCTGCTACCAAAATTATTCTATGTGGAATTTTGCCGACCATTTCTAAAAGGCATCTTAATTTGGAATATTTGACTCCTATTCCCCGATATAAGATTTTGAACGAGGTTATAAAGGAAATAAGAAATAATGATATAGAAATTCATATTAAAGGGGTAGATGAATTGAATATTAGGCATGATTCCGTGCTGTACGAAGGATGCAATACCAGCTTTCAATCGCATCTGCAGATAGACCCATATGATTTTAAGGATACCTACAATTGGTCCCAGGCCATTGCCGGGCCCATCCTGTCCATTTGTACCAACTCCCCCATGCTCTTTGGACGGGAATTGTGGGAGGAGACCAGAATAGCCCTATTTACGCAAAGTGTGGATACGAGGGCCAGTAACTTTCTATTGAACGAAAGTGAACCCCGTGTGAACTTCGGAAATAGTTGGGCAAAAGGATCGGTTGTGGATTATTTTAAAGATTCCATTACAGGATTTAGGAGCTTACTTACTTCCGATTCCAATGTTGATAGTTTAAGCGAACTGGAACAGGGAAAAACGCCCAAATTAAAAGCTTTGTCACTCCATAACGGAACCGTGTATACCTGGAACCGAGTCTGCTATGGTATTACCAATGGCAGGCCCCATATTAGGATTGAGAACAGATATATCCCATCCGGACCCACTACCGAGGATGAAATTGCCAATATGATGCTTTGGGTGGGAGTAATGATGGGAAGGCCTAAAAAGTTTAATGCCATTCATAGCAAAATGGACTTTAAGGATGCAAAAAGCAATTTTTTCAATGCGGCCAGATATGGTATGGCAGCTCAATTTTATTGGGATGGACAACTAATCTCTAGTCAACAGTTATTGTTGGATCACTTCTTGCCAATGGCCTTTAAGGGATTGTACAGTATGGGGGTAGCACCAAAAGATGCAGAGCATTACTTGAAAATTATAGAAAGGAGGATTGCCACCTACAACGGTTCACGGTGGACGATTCAAAGTTATAGAAAACTTAGAAAGGAGTTTAAACTTCCAGATGCCCTAACCATATTAACGGCCAAAATGTACCAAGGTCAGCAAAAGGGTTACTCCGTTGATGCTTGGGAATTGCCAAGAGGTGATGAATTTGTAATTGACGAAAATGAGAGAAAGGTGTACCAGATAATGAACGTACATACCGTAACTGCCCAGGATAGTGATAGTTCGGAATTGGTGTTGAAAATGATGCAATGGAAAAATATACACCATGTACCCATTCTAAACGATGATTTGGACCTGGTTGGTTTGTTGACTTGGACAGACCTAAAAGCGTATTTAAAGAATCCGGACAAATTTGAAGGGCCTATTAAGGATATTATGAAAACGGAACTGATTACCACAACAGAGGAGGAAAGCACTAAGCGGGCGAAGGTCCTAATGGAATCCAAAGGTATAAATTGTCTGCCGGTTGTACACGGAAAGAAATTGATAGGTATTATCACAACCAAGGACCTATGATTATAATGGAGGACCAAATAGGCAGGAGCCGAACCATTGGTCATTTAAAAGGTGGCAAAGTTGGACCTACCATGATATTTTTCGGGGGCATTCACGGTAATGAGCCTTCTGGTGAGCAGGCAATACAAGAAGTCTTCAAAGGGATAGCGGAAAATGGAATTTCTGTAAATGGTAACATCTATGGGATTCGGGGCAACGTTGCAGCACTTTTGGCTGGGAAAAGATTTTTGGATCGGGATTTGAACCGGTTATGGACCGAAGAAAAAATTGAAAAAATTAAAGCCAAATCAAAAAATGAACTGCTTAACGAGGACAAGGAGTTGTTATCCATTTATCAAATCCTGTCGGATATCCTGAAAACAGAATCCGGGCCTTACTATTTTATAGATTTCCATACTACTTCCAGCAAGACCCTGCCTTTTATTACCATTAATGATGCCATGATCAACAGGAAATTTTCTAAGCTTTTTCCTGTGCCGATAATTTTGGGGATAGAAGAGTATTTAGAGGGACCCCTACTTAGTTATATCAACGAACAGGGCTACTTGTCCGTTGGTTTTGAATCTGGCCAGCATACCGCAAGGGAAGCGGTAGATAACAGTATAGCATTTATGTGGTTGGCCCTGGCGTATGGAGGTGCTCTTAAAAGTACAGATATTGTTGGGTTTGAGGGATATTACCGCCAGCTTAAAAATTCGGCCAAGGAGAACGCCAGCTTTTTTGAGATAATTTACAGGCATCCTATAGAATCCGGGGAGAAATTTCAAATGCAGCCCGGATTCCAGAGTTTTGATATTGTAAACAAAGGAAAAGTACTGGCCGAACACAACGATAGAGCGGTATTGGCGCAGCAAAAATCGAGTATTTTTATGCCTCTATACCAAAGTCAAGGTGAGGATGGGTTTTTTCTGATTCGCAAGACGCCTAAGTTCGCCTTGTGGTTATCCGTTCTATTCAGAAAAATAAGAATGCCAGCTTTGTTGCCAATTTTGCCCGGGGTTTCGTGGGCAAATAAGAACAATGGTACTTTATTGGTGAATGAAAGAACTGCCAGATTTATGGCAAAACCTCTTTTCCACCTATTGGGGTATAGAAATAGGGTAATCAATAAAAGTGAAATATTAATGACCAGTAGGGAAGCTACCGCCAAGAACAGCATGTACAAGGAAACCTGGTGGTATCGAAATAAAAAAACCGTTTAAAATAGCTATGTTATGCCATCTTAAACGGATTTAAACATTTAATAATTTTTACTCTTGGGCCTGCCAAACATTGTTTTCCTCATTTATATCTGCCATTAGTTGGGATGGGTCCAATACAATGGCCTTAATGTTATTGAGTTCCTTATCCAAGATAAATTCGTAATTGGAATATGCCCAGGGCCAATCTTGCAATACGGTTCTTTTTAAATGGGGATATGGATTCTCTTTTTCGCCATACATCATACGCAAGGGAGCGTAAAATGTTTCTTGGGTACCATCATTGTACAGCACCAAAATATCTAAGGGCATGGGCATAAGACCAATTCGTTCCAAGCTTACCTTGGTTTTTTGTCCCTCTGCCTCTACCGTTTTAATACCGTAATCTATGGTGTTTGTCGTTTGGGTCCAATCAGTAAGGTACCAGTCCAACTCCATCCCGGAAACCTTTTCGGCAGTTCTTTTAATATCGTTTGGGGTAGGGTGTTTAAATTTAAAGTCCTGATAATATTTCCTGAGGGTTTCCATAAGTTTATCCTGACCTATGATATATCCCAACTGCGATAGGAAAATGGCTCCTTTGCTATAGGCGGCAACCCCATAGGCAAAATTTAGCTCATATCTATCGGAATGGGTGGTTTGGGGCTGTTCTTTACCGGAAGCCACCAAATTATAATATCCTTGATAGGAGCTTGCAAAGGGATTTTCCTTTTTTTGGTCCATGATCTGGTCCATACACAGACTGGAGATAAAGGAGGTAAAGCCTTCATCCATCCATTCGTGTTTGGATTCGTTGCTCGCCAGCACATGTTGGAACCAGGAATGTGCCAATTCATGCACCATAACCCCAACCAGGCTTCCATAATTTCTACCACCAGTGATAAGGGTACTCATGGCGTATTCCATACCACCATCGCCTCCTTGTATCACCGAATATTGTTCATAGGGATAATCGCCAATATTTTTATTGAAAAACTGCATGGCCTCGGCCGTTTTAGGCTGAAGCTTTTTCCAATTTTCTATAATTTCCTTATCGTTCTTATATAAAAAATGAAGCATTGGCCCATTTTCAACCTTTAGGGTATCGTGAAGATAGTCCGGATCGGCGGCCCACATAAAATCATGCACCATTGGGGCCTTAAAATGCCAGGTAAGGGTTTTGCCCTTGGTCTTTTTTATTTTTGTTCCAGGAGTTTCGTAGCCATGACCTATTTCTTCGGGGTTCTGTAAATAACCGGTTCCCCCTACCACATATTTTTTGTCCAAGGTAAGCTTAACATCAAAATCGCCCCATACTCCATGAAATTCTCGGGCAATATAGGGATCCGCATGCCAACCTTCAAAATCGTATTCAGCCAATTTTGGGTACCACTGACTCATGGAGAGCGCTACCCCTTCACTGCTGTTTCTACCGCTTCGCCTTATTTGTAACGGTATTTGCCCATTGAATGTCATTTCAAAGGTGGTTTTTCCACCAGCGGGAATGGGTTCATTTAATTCAACAACCAAAATTGTTCCTTCCTCCACAAAGGAAACGGCTTGGTTGTCCTGAGTTAGGGAAGTAACCCTGAGATATCCTATTTCTTCAGGGTTCAGGCTTGCAATCCTACTTTTCCCATTTGCCATCATTCTACCGTCCGGATCGGCAATGCTTTGTAAGCGCATATCCATTTCACTACCAGGTTGAAAGGCATTGAAAAAAAGGTGATAATACACTCTGCTCAGTTCATCCGGGGAGTTATTGGTATAGACCAATTTTTGGGTTCCCTTGTATTGATAATTGTCAACGTCGACGTTTACATCCATGGAATATTCCACATGCTGCTGCCAATAGGAAGTATTGTTCTGCGCTTCCAATTGCGCAGTTAAGCTGAGAATGGCAATCACCAATCCAAAAAAAAGTCCTTTGTTATGTCTCATACCTTCAATTTGAATAATCTATTTTTTTAAGTTCATGGGCTGCCTATATTTTTAGGCTGTCCAATGAGTTTTACTTATTCATTATAGTTTTATTTTCCCTCTGGAAACGGCATCTGCCATAATTAAGGCATTGTAAGCGTTGACCATTTTACCGGATTTTGAGATTTTTTGAAAATCCATTGCCTTTGAGGCATCACCATCTACCACTACTTTGGATTTGGTAGTAAGTCCGGAATTCAACAATATCGCCTTTACTTGGGAAGCTGATAATTTTGGATAAAAAGATCTTACAAGGGCGGCAACTCCTGCAACAGCAGGCGCGGCCATGGAAGTACCTCCCTGAAAATCGTATTCATTGTTGGGCATGGTGGAATAGATATCATCACCAGGGGCAAAAACATCTACGTTTATAAGGCCATAATTGGAAAATGAGGCCACCATTTCGGAACCATATTTGCTTGTCAATGCGCCCACAGTAATTACGTTATCCGCTATTTCTGGACCATTATTGATTTGATCGTTGGGGAAATTTGGATTATTTGGGTCATCAAGGTCTTCGCCGGAGTTTCCTGCCGCATGTACAAAAAGAACATCATTGTCCGCTGCATATTTAATGGCTTCGTAAACCCACTCGGCATTTGGAGAATAAGCTTTTCCAAAACTTCCATTGATAATTTTGGCGCCGTTATCTACGGCATAACGTATTCCCAAAGCAATATCCTTATCGTATTCATCTCCATTGGGTACTGCCCTGATACTCATAATTTCTACATTGTCCGCAACCCCGTTGGCTCCTAGACCATTATTTCTTTTTGCGGCAATAATACCGGCAACATGGGTACCATGGCTTTCATCATCGACCCTGTTTTTAGGATTTCCGTTTCCGTAGCCCCTATCATCGAAGTTATAAGGATCATCCCCTACTATTTTTCTGCCATCAAAATCCACATTAAGATTATAGTTAAGTTGATCGGAAAAATGTTTAATACCATCCTTAAGTTCTGAAATAACCTCTGGTATGGTATCCTTTATGCTCAACATTTGCATTAAAATACTAACGTTTCTCTGCATGCTTTCGTCATTGGATTCAATTTCGGTCAGGTCTTTTTTGGTATAACTGTCTTTCCCCAAAAGTTCCTTAACCTCTTCATCTGCATTTTGGACTGCTTGCAGTATTTGTTCGTACTGTCCTTTGTTTTGAAGGGCTTTTTGATAATCCTTGTCCAGGTCGCTTTTGGCCTTGGCCTGAAGGGAGGCATCCCCTAGTTTTTTGCCCACAATTCTTGCCATTTCCAATTGCTCGTTGTAGGATTCCCCTAAAAAGTTGTAACCGTGTATATCGTCTATATAACCATTGTTGTCATCGTCCTTATTGTTTCCCGGAATTTCTCCCTTATTCACCCAAAGTACGTCTACCAAATCCTCATGGGTAAGGTCCATTCCTGAATCCAACACGGCAACAATTACTGTTTCCCCTTTTTTATTCCCGATTATTTCGGAGTAGGCCTTGTCCACGCTCATCCCTGGAATGGTGTCGGTAAGCAAATCCGTGTGTCCCCAATTCTTTTTTTCAGCTTCGGTTAATTCCGATATTTTTAAAGGTACGGTATCAATATTTTCAATTGGGGTGGAAACTAGCGCTGTACTACCACAGCCATAAAGTAAAATAGAGGCCGACACGGCCAAAATAGTTCTGTTCAATGTTATTGTCATTTATTTATAGTGTTAGATTAGAATGTCTTATTAAATTGATTTCCAGAAAATTTTGTTTGAAAGCTTTCCATGAAGCCATGGTCTGCTATAAATAGGAGTCTATTATTTATCATATTATTCAAAAAGCTGGGCAAAGGTATGTATTTCTTTTAAACGTATTCCCTTGTCCGTTGTTTGTAGGGTACAGATTTGGTTATGGGCATCGTGTTCCAAGAACAGATAATAATCGTCTTTGACGGCCTTATCCAAAAAAAGCGCTTTTTCTGAAAGAGTCAATAGCGGCCTTGTATCATAGCCCATAACATAGGGCAGTGGAATATGGCCAGCGGTGGGGAGTAGGTCCGCTGCAAATACCAGAGTCTTATTCTTATAGTTAATATGGGGTATCATCTGTTTTTCCGTATGTCCGTCCACAAACAAAATTCCAAAATCCAATTCCGATTTTTCCGCGAAAGGGTTTCCCGTTCTTTCAACAAACCGCAACTGCCCACTTTCCTGCATGGGTATCAGGTTTTCTGTTAAAAAGGAGGCTTTTTCCCGAGCATTTGGTTCCGTGGCCCATTGCCAATGGGCTTCGTTGGTCCAAAAAACGGCATTTTTAAAAGCGGGTTCGTAACCGGTTCTATCCTTGTTCCATTGTATGCTTCCCCCACAATGGTCAAAATGCAAATGGGTCAGGAAAACATCTGTAATATCATCCCTGTGAAAGCCATATTTTTTTAGGGATTTATCCAAGGATTGGTCTCCCCACCTATAGTAATACCCAAAGAATTTATCGGATTGTTTATTGCCCATCCCGGTATCTATCAAGGTAAGTCGGTCGCCATTCTCAATTAATAGACACCTTGCGGCCATATCTATCATATTATTTGAATCTGCCGGATTGGTCCTGTTCCATATTGATTTTGGTACCACACCGAACATGGCCCCTCCATCCAACTTAAAATTTCCAGATTCAATAGGGTATAATTTCATAGATAACCTAGTGTATAGACGGTGCAAATTAACAAAAGCACCAAGGATATTTCTTGAAACTTGATTTTATTAGTGGTTTTTTAACACTTTATCAGCATTTTATCATTGGTGTTTGGCTATTGAAGGTAAACAACACTTTCCTTGGACTTTATAATGTCCTTATAATGAAATGGTCGTTTTTGGCCATTTTCATCGAGAATTAAAATGGGTAGGATGTCCTTATTTTTGGCATTGTTTTTAAACCAATTTCTGGTGGAGATTTCCTTTTCTATCTTTTCTGTCCTTTGCTCAAAATTGTTCGTGGTTATTTTGTAGGACCAAGGCACCATATCTGTTTTGTTGGCAAACAGGGAAGAGGCATCCATGTGTTCCAATAGATTTAGTCCTACCCCATTTTCAACCGGGGAGACCAGTACTATTCTGTTTGGGATGTAAAAGGAGTTATAGGCCAATTGTGCGGAAAGAAGATTAATCTCGCTATTGCCCGTTAGTGCTATAAAGGTATTTTTATTTAAGGCGTTCGCCTCTTCAAACGCGTCCTCCCTAAGTCCGTTTCCATAGATTGCCTTTAAGCCCTGTGCCTTGGCTTCGTTTACCAAATCCTTATTGTAGTCTATTAGGATAACTTCGTTTTGTTCGGCTAGTTGCTTGGCAATATAAAGCCCCAAAGGATTTGCGCCAAGTATCAGGTAACCATTACGAGCGTCCTGTTTTACCAGCTCCCCGAGCTTTTTGAGCCAATTGGTGGTCCAAGTTAGGAACACTGGTACCGTAAGGGTGGTAGAAATGGCCATAAACACCAATATTGAAAAAATTTCCTGTGAAATAATGTTCATCTGAAGGCCTATTCCTGCAATAATTATTTCTACGGCCCCTCTTCCGTTCATACCGGTACCAATAGTAAACCCTTCCCGCCAACCGTATCCGCTGGGCAGATAAAAAAGTGTGGTTCCCAATATCTTTCCTACAACGGCACCTACAATGACACATATCAGAAGGGCCAGGTCTGTTTGAAAGACATCCAAAGTAACATGAAAGCCGGCTGTAACAAAAAAAATGGGCGCTAGAAAACCTATGGAGATATCATGAAAGACAGCTGAAACATCTTTGAGAATCTGTCTGGAAAAAACACTATCCCTAATAAAGAGTCCGGCCATAAAACTTCCCAAAATACCATGAAGTCCGGCAAGTTCGGCCAACTCAGAAAAACCAAGCACCATTATGATTAAAATGGTAACGAGTACTGTCCGGCTTGTTAGCTTGGCCTTTGTGAGCAATTTACCCAAAAGCGGAAATAAATAGATGCCGATTAACATGGCAATGCAGAAAAAAAGGATTGCTTTCCCTGCCACCAATGCGAGCCCTGCGGTATCAATACTTCCAGCTTCTACATAACCTATAATTCCAGCAAAAATAATAAGCGCCAAGGTGTCCGATATCAGGGCTCCCGCCATAAGCACATAAGCAATTCGCGTATCCAGAAGTTTAAGGTCTACAAGAATTCTACTCTTGGTGGCCAAGGAAGTGACCCCAACAGCAATCCCAACAAAGAGTCCGGCAATATGGGTTCCCCCAAAATGTAAAATGGTGTAATAACCAAGCCCAAAAGGAACAACGAATCCACCAATGGCAGCAAGCAGGCCTGCCCATGAGGCTTTCCCCAGATCCTTAAAGTTAATTTCCATGCCAATATAGGCCATGAGGAAAAGAATCCCCACTTCCGCCAAAATGTCGAGGTCAGTCGAGGTTTCCAATACGGCCAACAAGGCAGGGCCCAAAATTATTCCAATCAAAAGTTCCCCCAAAATGGCGGGGAAACCCATACGTTTGGCCAGAATCCCCCCAAGCCAGGCAGCGGCCAATACCATCAACAGGTTTACTATATTCAGTTCTACCATAGTAGTAATTTATTGGAGGGAAAACCGATGATAAAATACCTAAAAATTGGTTAATCCCAAAGAAACTGGAAACTTTATATTATTGTCCCTAAAAGTTGGTGCTTTTGACCTATTCCCTGTAATGAATTGCCTTTTCCAAATAGGGAAAATTGGCAATTTTTAATCGGGAGCCAAGGTTTTTTTACCATAGATGGATTTTTTCTATATTAAAACTTATCTTGCTTCAAATTTTCTTATGGTAGAACTAGCGGGAATAATTGTTCTTGGTATCATTGCACAATGGGTGGCATGGCGCTTTAAATTACCGGCCATTTTGCCCCTAATTCTTATAGGTTTATTGGTAGGACCTATATCTACTTTGTTTACGGAGGACGGTACCAAATTAATAAGACCCATTTGGAATAAGACCGAAGGTTTGTTTCTGGGGGAGAGCCTATACCATTTTGTGTCCTTGGCCATAGGTGTAATACTATTTGAGGGCGGACTTACCCTGAAACGTTCCGAGGTAACTAGAGTAGGCCCGGTGATTACCAAGTTGATTACCTTGGGTAGTGCAGTTACCTTTTTTTTAGCAGGTACAGCTGCACATTTTATATTTGATTTACCTTGGCAAATCTCCTTTTTGTTCTCGGCGCTCATAATTGTTACAGGACCAACGGTGATTACCCCTATTCTTAGAAATATTCCTTTGAAAAAAGATCTATCGGCGGTATTGAAATGGGAAGGTATTTTGATAGATCCCATTGGTGCCCTTGTAGCGGTATTGGTCTTTGAGTTTATCAGTATCGGGGAGGGGACAGGCTATACCCAGACCGGTCTTTTGGAGTTTGTAAAGGTGTTGTTACTAGGGTTTACCTTTGGTTTCTCCTTTGCACATGCCCTGACCTTGGCTATTAAAAAAAATTACGTACCCCATTATTTGTTAAATGTGGTATCCTTGTCCGTTGTGCTTTCGGTTTTTGTTATTTCCGAGCTTTTCGCACATGAATCCGGGCTACTCGCCGTGGTGGTCATGGGTATGGTCATGGGGAATACACAACTGCCCAATATTAAGGAGCTGCTCTATTTTAAGGAGTCGCTTAGCATACTTTTGATTTCTATGCTTTTCATTTTGCTTTCGGCAAGTATGAATTTACCCGAACTGGAACTGTTGTACAGCCCTAATACGCTTATACTTTTTGCTATTGTAGTTTTTGTGGTAAGACCTTTGGGGGTGTTTTTGAGCACCATGCGTTCCAATCTTAATTTTAGGGAAAAATTGTTTATAAGCTGGGTTGGTCCCAGGGGGATTGTTGCTGCAGGGATTGCCTCATTATTTGGTTCCAAATTAATCTTGCGAGGGGAACCTGGAGCGGAATATATTACTCCACTGGTATTTATGATCGTTTTGGGAACCGTACTTCTCAATGCATCAACCGCAAGGTTCATGGCCAAATTGCTCGGGGTATTCTTGGAAAAGTCCGAAGGCATTCTCATTATAGGTGCTTCCAAGGTGCCTAGATTAATAGCCAGTTATCTTAAGAAGAATAATAGGCACGTGGTATTGATAGACAATAACCAAAACAATATAGAAAAGGCTAAAAACCTTGGGCTCGAGGCCTTTGTGGCCAATATCTATTCCGATGCCCTAACGGACAATATAGAATTGAACGATGTTGGATATTTAATGGCATTGACGGGTAACTCGGACATCAACGAATACGCTATTGAAACCTTTAAGAAGGAATTCGGGGAACAGGGTTCATTTAGACTAGTGAATTCGGATGAAATGAACGACCCTGAAAATAATCCAATGGAAGGTCTTTTTTCCCATACCGATGACTTTATTACCCTGACCGAAGCCGCTAGAAGCAATCCTGTAATTCATGAAATAGAATTAAAGAGCAAGGAACATTATGAGGGCCTTATAGAAATTACCAAAGCGGATAAGGATATTGTTCCAATTTTTATAAAGACCTTGGACGGGGATTTAAAAATTATTTCTTCCTTTAGTAAAAATTTTGAGGATATTAAGGAAGGCAGTAAGTTGGTGTATCTTGGAAAGTTATTGGAGGCTGACAAGCATGATAAGAAACAGAAAATTTAAGTGGCCAGTTACAATACATGGGCGTGTAGCCCATATGGCCTTTCCAAAAATAATTGTTGAATAATACCAAATAGAAAGAATACTTTAAGTTATAATTTAATCCAGCTGCATTGAATCCACTTCTAGTTTTAGCGATCATTTCCATTTATTTTGTTTTGTTAATGACCATTTCGTATTTCACTTCAAAGAATAGAAGTGACGAGTCTTACTTTACGGGGGACCGGCAATCGCCTTGGTTTTTGGTGGCCTTTGGAATGGTGGGGGCAGGGCTTTCAGGAGTAACCTTTGTATCCCTTCCAGGGATGGTAGGCAATAACAATTTCTATTTCTACCAATTTATTCTTGGGAATGTTGTGGGCTATCTCTTCATTACCTTTGTGCTGATTCCATTGTACTACAGATTAAGGCTGGTATCCATTTATGGTTATTTGGATCAGAGATATGGCGTAAAGACGTATAAGACTGGGTCGCTGTTCTTTTTAGTGTCACAATCCTTTGGGGCAGCCTTGCGGTTACTGTTGGCCTCAAAAATTCTTCAATTTGCCTTATTTGATCAACTCAATATTCCGTTTCCCATAACGGTAATCATCATCTTGCTGTTGGTTTGGTTGTACACCAATAAGTCTGGAATAAAGACCATTGTTTGGACAGATACCTTACAGACGACCTTCTTGGTATTGGGCGCCATAATTACGATTTATACCATTACTTCCTCCTTAAATCTATCGTTTTCAGGAGCCATTCAACAGGTTACGGAACATAAGTATTTTGAAGTTTTCAATTGGGAAAACAAATCGAGCAATAATTTTTTCAAACAGTTTATTGCTGGTATTCTTGTGGCCATCGCCATGATAGGATTGGATCAGAACATGATGCAAAAAACATTGACCTGTAAGAATCAATGGGACGCACAAAAGAATACTTTGACCTACAGTTTAATTTTGGCCATCACCCAATTCTTGTTTTTGGGGTTGGGAATCCTATTATATATATATGCGGAGAATAATGGTATCACGTTGGCCGTAGGCGAAAATGGAGCACTTTTGGATACCGATAACCTGTTTCCCGATTTGGCATTGAACCACCTTGGTGTTTTTGCCGGGATCAGTTTTTTGCTGGGAATCATTGCGGCATCATTTTCCAGTGTGGATTCGTCCCTTACTGCGCTAACCACTTCCTTTACCTATGATTTTCTGGATATCTCACATAAATCCAGTGCTGATAAAAAAAGGCTTAAAAACTGGGTTCTACTTGGGTTTTCAGGGGTATTGTTTTTAATAATAATGCTCTTTGCAAACAGCAGGGGAGATGTGGTATCGCTTATATTCAAAGTAGCCGGGTATACCTATGGCCCGTTATTGGGCCTTTATATGTTGGGGATGTTTACCAAAGTTGCCGTTAAGGATAAATGGGTACCCTTCATTTGTGTGTTGGCTCCGGTACTTACCTATTTATTGAGTATCTACTTTGCCCAATCCTTTAATTTCGATTTTGGATTTATCAATATAGCGGTCAATGCCGGACTTACCATATTGGGATTGTTATTGGTAAAACGCAAGGGAGAAACCGCCAAATCCCAATAGGATAGAATTCTATTGGGAAATCCTTCAAATATAAAATCTATATGCAATTATTGGCAAGGTGATGCCAATAGAATAATCTTGGGCAATATTCCAGTCCTAAATATTCTGATTAGTCGTTTAGTTTAAGCACCGCCATAAATGCCTGCTGGGGTATTTCTACGTTTCCAACTTGGCGCATACGTTTTTTACCCTTCTTCTGCTTTTCCAACAATTTTCTCTTTCGCGAGATATCACCACCATAACATTTGGCGGTAACATCCTTTCTTAAGGCCTTAATGGTTTCCCTGGAAATTATTTTGGCCCCGATCGCAGCTTGGATGGGAATATCAAATTGTTGCCTTGGAATCAGTTCGCGTAGCTTCTCGCACATTTTTTTTCCAATATTGGCAGCGTTGTCGGCATGTATTAAAGCGGACAAGGCATCAACAGGTTGTGCGTTTAGCAATATATCTACCCTTACCAATTTGGAGGTGCGCATACCTATAGGTGCATAATCAAAGGAGGCATATCCTTTGGAAACCGTTTTTAACCTATCGTAAAAGTCGAATACAATTTCTGCCAGCGGCATATCAAAATTCAATTCTACCCTTTCCGTGGTCAAATAGGTCTGGTTGGTAATCTGCCCTCTTTTATCTATACATAAGGACATAACGTTACCAACAAAATCGGCCTTTGTTATAATCGTTGCCTTAATGTATGGCTCCTCTACGTGATCTAAAGTTGATGGATCCGGTAGATCGGATGGATTATTGACGATAATAGGTACATCTGGATTCTTGCGGGTAAAGGCATGGTAACTAACGTTGGGTACGGTGGTGATTACCGTCATATCGAACTCCCGCTCCAAACGCTCCTGAATGATTTCCATGTGCAGCATTCCAAGGAAACCGCAACGAAAACCAAATCCAAGTGCTGCACTGCTTTCTGGTGTAAAGACCAAAGAGGCATCATTTAGCTGCAATTTTTCCATGGAGGAACGCAGTTCTTCATAATCTTCCGTATCCACCGGATAAATACCGGCAAATACCATTGGCTTAACATCCTCAAATCCTCCGATAGGATTTTTGGTTGGGCTTGCCGCATCAGTAATGGTGTCCCCTACTTTTACTTCCCTAGCATCCTTTATACCAGTAATAAGATAGCCAACATCTCCGGCCTTTATACTTTGCTTTGGATGTTGCACCAATTTTAGGGTTCCCACCTCATCCGCGTAATAGTTTTTGTCCGTGGCTACAAATTTTATTTTTTGACCCTTTTTTATTTCCCCGTTAATAACCCTGAAATAGGTTTCTACCCCTCTAAACGGATTGTAAACGGAATCGAACACCAAAGCCTGTAGGGATTCATCCGGATTGCCTTTGGGCGCTGGTATACGTTCTATAATGGCCGTCAAAATTTCTTGGATTCCTAAGCCCGTCTTAGCACTTGCCGGGATAACGTCCTCTGGTTTACAACCCAATAAATCAACAATGTCATCGGTAACTTCTTCTGGGTTGGCACTGGGCAGGTCTACTTTATTCAATACAGGAATAATCTCAAGATCGTTTTCCAGAGCCAAATAAAGATTTGAAATGGTCTGGGCCTGTATACTTTGGGCAGCGTCTACCACCAATAGGGCACCTTCACAGGCTGCTATGGAACGAGATACTTCATATGAAAAATCCACATGTCCCGGAGTATCTATAAGATTGAGTACATATTTCTCGCCATTATACTCATAATCCATTTGAATGGCATGGCTTTTAATGGTAATCCCACGCTCGCGTTCAAGATCCATACTATCCAACAGCTGGTCCTGCTTTTCCCGTTCCGTTACCGAACCAGTAAAGTCTAACAACCTATCAGCCAAGGTGCTCTTGCCGTGATCAATATGTGCAATAATGCAGAAATTCCGTATGTTTTTCATGTATGCCTAATTTACCTGTACTGAATTTGTAATATAAAAATGCGTTTCAGTATCCCTTTTCCCGTGATCGGCATTTCATTGTAATCCAATGCAGATCAAAGCAACTGCAAAGATAGGCTTTATCCATGATTTTTAAAGTAAAAATCTCCAGAGTGGTTTTTATGCTGCTACAGGGATATAATTTGGTAGATCATATTAGGGAATTTCTAGTGTTAAATGGACGGTTTGTAGATTTTTACTACAAATTTTGGAGAAACCATTGTGGGGTGTTAATAAAAAGTTAACTTTAAAAATTTTATAACGGATATGCCACTGTTTGTGACAATGCTAAAGGTTTCGACCCTATTCTTTCTCTTAATCTGTATCCCTGCAATGGGTCAAGAATACAAGGTTTCAGGCCATGTTAAGCAAACAGATGGTACTGAGGTGGCTTTTGCAAATATACTGCTTTACAAGGTATCCGATACCAGTTTTTTTAAAGGAGCCGCATCTGATGAAAAAGGTTTTTTTTCTTTCGACAATATAATCCACAACCAATATTTGATACGTGCCAGTTATATAGGGAACCATTCCCCTTATACAATGGTAGAGGTAAACTCCGATCTGGACATAGGTCCGCTCTATATAGACAATAAGGGCCAGGAATTGAACGAGGTGGTCGTAGTCTCCCAAAAACCATCGTTGGAACAAAAGGTAGATCGGTTGGTCTTTAATATTGAGAACACAGCGCTTTCGGATTCGGATTTATGGGATGTTCTTAAGAGTACACCCACTGTATTTGTTATGAACGATGAGATTACGGTGAAAGGGGAAAGAGGGGTTCAGATAATGATAAACGATAAGAAAGTGAACCTTCCACCGGAGGATATTCTTAATCTTTTAAGTGGCACTTCGGCAAAAGGAGTCGAGTCCATTGAGGTAATAACTACACCGCCGGCGAAATATGATGCTGAAGGCGGGACCTTGATCAATATTAAAATGAAGAAGAATTTGGTGGCGGGCTACAATGGTTCCGTTTACAATAGATATAGTCAAGGGGTATTTCCCCGACAAATGCTAGGAACTAATCATTATTTTAAGGGGAAGAAGCTGGAATTATCTGTTAATTACAGCTTTACTCAGAACAAGATATTGACGAATTATACGGATATCACCAATTTTATCGAGGAAGGTGAGATTACGGACACTTGGACTTCAGATCTGGAGGTCATCTATAGAAGTAAGAAGCACAATACCAGTGCTTTTTTGGATTATGCCATTAATGATAACAACAACCTAAGTTTTTCGGCATTAGCGACCCTTACCCCTTCTTACCTCAGCAGGGATTTTTCAGATACAAAAATACAGGATGCCAATGGTAGCAATACATCAGGGTTTCTTACATTGAACGATGCCAAATTCGAGTCGATCAACGCGGCTTTTTATCTGGATTATAAGCACAAATTTAACGACCAGGGCTCCAATCTGGCAGTGAATTTGCATTATACCCATTATGACTATGATAAAGATCAGGAATTGGAAACCGATTTTTACGATAGTAACAGGGTCATAGTCGGGGAGAATAATTTTAACACCTTTAATCATCAGCACACCCATTTGTACAGTGTACAGTCAGATTTTGTTTCGCCTTTAGGGGAGAGCGCCAATTTTGAGACCGGCATAAAATATGCACTCATAGATTCTGAAAGCTATATAACCCAAGAAGGGTTTGATAGGGAGCAGGAGGGTATAGAACCTACCGAGGACGGGTTATTTTTGTATGATGAGGGAATTTTAGCCAGTTATGCAAGCGTTGACGCCAAATGGAACAAATGGTCATTGAAATCCGGATTAAGGGCGGAGTATACAGAAACCAAAGGGGATTACAGTCATACAGAGGAAAAGATCAAAAATCATTATTTGGAATTTTTTCCAACGTTATTTTTGCAGTTCAACCCCAATAGAAAACATAGGTTTGGGTTTAATTATAAAAGAAGTATCATACGACCTAGTTATAGTAAAATAAACCCGATCCAGGTCTTTCAGAGCAATAGTTCCGTAGTAGAAGGTAATGTAAACCTAAAACCCTCTTTTAAGAATTCGGTAATTTTCTCCTATAGCTATAACAAGGATTACACCTTTGAGCTTTTTTATAGGTACCATAGGGATATTATGAGATTGCTGACCTTTCAGGACAATGAAAGTAAATTGTTGCGATTTATTACGAATAATGTGGATAGGGAATTGGCCTATGGGTTGGATTTTATTTATCGCAAAGATGTTACAAGGTTTTGGGACACCTATTTTCTTTCCTCTTATTTTTATGGTGCAGAGCGTTTTACGGATATTCAATCGCAGAACAAGATAGACCAGGGCCTTTGGACCTTGCTGTTACAGTTTAGTAATAACCTGACCTTTTTAGAGGATAGATCCCTGACGGCCAATATAGATTTCTCCTATGTTTCACCTGTCATCACCGGTAATTCCAGACAGGAATTCTATAACGAATGGGGCATTACACTGAAGAAAAACGTTTGGGGTAAAAAAGGAACCGTCACTATGGGGGTAACCGATGTATTTAGGCAATTTAAATTACGGAACACCCGAAAATATGACAATCAATTTAATATCTCCATCTATAAACCTGACGCGAGAATATTTTCGCTTGGGTTTAGGTATAACTTTGGCAATATGAAGATTAGGGATAACTACAAATCCAAAGACACGGATGAACGGGATAGGCTTTAATATCCACCCACCAAGGCTCCACAAACCCCTAGGCTAACCAGCATATAGACTCCGGCCAAAATAATTAAAATTTTGCCGGCTTTTTTCTTCCGCTTTGACCTCAATATTAAGCCTATAACCAATAATAGAATGGCCGGACCGAACATAATCAAAAAAAGGATTGCCACTAGTCCGCCCAAGTTACCTACTTCTAAAGGAAGGGATAAAATATACATAGCTAAAATTGAAGATTAAATATACCATAAAATTATAATAGGCCTGGGAGAAAAATGGGGTAACGTTGTGTCTAGGTGATTTGGATATAACGCCCAATCCACTTTATCCTTAACCAAGGAATATGGGTTTACGAAGGATATGGAGTCTTGGATCAATGAATTATAGGTGGTGTTCCACTTCTGCTTTTAGTTCGTTGAGACGTTTTATTTTATCGTCCCTATAGAAGAGGTTCATGGTTTCGAAGGGTATAATCTTATAATCTTTGTTAACGATGTGAACGCAGGATTTTTTAATGGCCCTAACGTCAAAATTGTAGGCATCTATAAATTGCATGATAATGATTCTGAATAAATTGTCGTAGCCCATATTGGGGGCATCGATCTCCGGGAGGCAGCACATGATGGATTTTAAATTCTCGGAAGCTTTCTCTACTGAGTTCCCGGTGCTGAATAGCTGTATCATTTTTTCATGTAGCTGTTCGTCCTGTTCATAGATAATGGTATTCTTCCCGCTATTTAGCAAGTCGTCCGGATTTATATACCGCGTTAAGGGCGTTACCTCATTCCCAATCTTTAAGGCATATGCCATGACCAGGGCATCAGGGTTACAAGGAACGGGAATTAGGTCGTCCGGCTCAAAAATAGGGGATTGCTCCAAAATTTTGCGTCTAACCTCGGTTAGGGTAATCCTATTTTCATCGACCTGGAAATTCTCCAGTCTTCCTGCAATTTGTGTAGGCTGAAAAGTAACTCCCCGAACGCATTTTTGTTTCAGTGCAAAGTCTATGGTGGAGCCCATTTCAAGGTCGTTCAAACCTTTCTGCAAGGTAACTACCAAGGTGGTGGACAGGTTAAGTGCATTAAGATGATCAAGAGCCTTTAGTCTGGTCTGTTTTAAATCGGCACCGCGTAGCGTTCTTAGAACCTTATCATCCAAGGAGTCGAACTGAAGATAAATTTCAAAATCGGGAGCATAGGTGGCCAGCCTTTTCGCAAAGGCAAAATCCTTGGCAATTTCAATACCGTTTGTATTTACCATAAGATGCCTAATGGGCAACGATTTGGCATAATCCAATATTTCAAAAAACTGTGGATGTATGGTAGGTTCACCGCCGCTGATCTGGACCACGTCTGGTTCACCTTCGTTTTTTACGATAACATCCAACATCTTTTTTATTTCTTCCAGGGTTCTATGTCTACCATAGTGGGGCGAGGAGGAAGCATAGCAGGTAGGGCAGCTAAGGTTGCAGCGATCCGTAACTTCAACTACCGTAAGGCAGGAGTGTTGCTCATGGTCGGGGCAAAGCCCACAATCATAAGGGCAACCATAATGGGTTTTGGTATTAAAGGTCTTGGGATATTCGGAAGCCTTATTGTAGTTGCGAATATTTTTGTAATACTCAATATCATCGGCAATGATCACTTTTGATTTTCCATGCTCCCTGCAATTTTTTAGCATGTATACCTTGTCATCTTCAAAGACGATCTTGGCATCTACCCGCCTAAGGCATTCAGGGCAAAGACTCAGGGTAAAATCATAGTAGGTATAGTTTTTTGCGGGCATAATTAATGGCTTCTCCAATGGATTTATAATAATACAGCAAACAAAGTAAACATAAAAATTGAATGCTGCTTAAACCTAATAAGAAATAGGTATTCGGCTTTAAAAATTCTATCATAAACCTAAAAGTAAAGTAGCCGATCATAAAGATTTTAAAATAGCTTCCATTTTTAAGGGGCAGGGCAGATTTCTGAAGTTGTCGGATCAGGAAGAAGAGACCTACTAAAAATACTATTTCATAAAGCGCTATCGGGTGCCTGGAAAGTCCGTCGCCCAAATCCATACCCAAGAAGAATGAAGTTTCTTTCCCGAAGGTAAATTCCTTTGTTCCTGCCAAAAAGCAGCCCAACCTTCCAATGGCGATTCCCAGAATTATTGGCAAGGTAAACAGGTCCCCGGAAGACTGTTTTTCCCCAATTACCTTTTTTACCAACTCTACGCCCAACAGCCCACCAAAGAGTCCGCCCATAATGGTTTTGTTATTAAGGAATAATAGTATGCCCTGGGAGAAGTGTAGGGGCGGATTTTCTAAAAAGGCCATTAATCGGGAAAAAAATAAAGCACCAAATATGGCGCCAATAATGATGGATAAACGGTTATTGGTGGAGATGGTATCCGTTGTGCGTTTTCTTAAATAGAGGTAATATTGAAACCCAACAAAAAAAGCCAAATATTCCAATACCAAGTGAATATTGACTTTTATTCCAAACAGAATTGGCTCGTATGGCAGAAATATGAGAGATAACATAAGGGCTAATTTACTTTATAATTAAACTTCCCAATGCATTATTAAGATCGAAATATATCTAAAATTGAACTTTGTTATTGGCTTTGTTTAGCTGTTAAACTATTCTTATCCCTTGAAATTTAGGATTATATAATTTTTCTGTAATTTTGCAGTCCCAAAAATTAAAGGATATATACTGTGCCTAAAATAGGAGACATTCAATTGCCGGATTTCCCATTGCTGCTTGCACCAATGGAAGATGTTAGTGACCCACCTTTCCGTGCCTTGTGCAAGGAGCAGGGCGCTGATGTGGTGTATACCGAATTTATTTCCTCAGAAGGACTTATTCGTGATGCTGCCAAAAGTGTCATGAAATTGGATATTTATGAAAAGGAACGTCCTGTAGGGATACAGATTTTTGGGGCCAACCTGGACTCTATGCTTCAATCTGTGGAGATAGTGGAAAAGTCCGGGCCGGATATTATCGATATCAACTTTGGTTGTCCGGTAAAAAAAGTGGTCTGTAAAGGGGCCGGGGCCGGAATCCTTAAGGATATAGACTTAATGGTGTCCTTGACCAAGGCCATGGTAGAGCACACCAAACTTCCCGTCACCGTAAAAACACGTTTGGGTTGGGATTCCGATTCCATTAAAATTGTTGAGGTTGCGGAGCGTCTACAGGACGTAGGTTGTAAGGCCATTTCCATACACGGCAGAACTAGGGTACAGATGTACAAGGGAGAAGCCGATTGGGGACCCATAGCTGAGGTAAAGAACAACCAGCGTATGCACATTCCGGTTTTTGGGAATGGAGATGTGGACAGTCCTGAAATGGCTATGAAAATGAGGGACGAATATGGCTTGGACGGAGCCATGATAGGTAGAGCCAGTATAGGGTATCCTTGGTTCTTTAAAGAAGTGAAGCACTATTTTAAAACAGGGGCCCATGCCGCCCCACCTACTATGGAGGAGCGCGTTAATGCCGCCCGTCGTCATTTGCAAATGGCCATAGATTGGAAAGGGGAACAGTTGGGCGTATTTGAAACCCGCAGGCATTATACCAATTATTTTAAGGGAATACCCAATTTTAAGGAGTACCGTATGAAGATGGTCACCAGTGACCACTCGGTAGATGTATTCGAGGCCTTTGATGAGGTAATGGAAAAATTCGGGGATTTCGAATTTGTAGGCTAGTGTGCTATTAATTTTTTATTGATCCTACTGCTGGCTATTAAGGAGGCAATTATGCCCAGGACAATAATGGTGGCCAATACTATAAAAACATTGATGAAGCTGTATTCCACGGGATAGGATAGGGAAGGTGTTATTTTTAACCATCCAAAGGCCAATTGGGACCATATTAACAAAGAACCCAAAAATACACCTATCAAGCCACCCAATCCTGTTACCAGTATGCCCTGTACAAAGTAAATTTTCCGAAGTGACTTAATGGTCGTACCCAGATTGTACAAGGTCTTGGAATTCTGTTGTTTGTCCAATATCATCATGATAATGGCACCCACTACATTAAAAAGGGCAATAATGAGTACCAAGGTAAAAATAAGATAGGTTGCAAGGTTCTCCGTATTTAACATTCTATGTAGCGTACTGTTCAATTCCCTACGGTCCTTTAGAATGACCTGACCAGGTAAAATATTTTCAATTTGTTGCCTCAGGTCAGGAATATTGGCCCCTTCCTTGAGTTTAAAGTTTATTCCGGATATCTGGGTACTATCCTTTTCCAACAGGGCCTGTACCATAGGCAGGTCTGCGAAGACATATTTTCTGTCCAGCTCCTCCTCAATTTGGTATATACCACTTACGACCAGGTTGGTCTCGTTATAACTGTCCTTTAATAAACGTTGGCCCAAAAGGCCTTTTCCCGGTTTAGGGACACGAATGACCAGGGGACTCCGGAAATTGTTGATGTTTAATCCTAACAGGTTAACGATTCCCTGCCCTACAACCCCTTGTAAGCTGTTAATGGACCAATCTCCATAAAAGTACAGGCTACTATCTATGGGCGTAGTTTTTGTAAAAGTAGAATCTATTCCTTTTATATAGGCAATATGGGCCTTTTGGTCATGGGTCAGGTAGACCTTTTCCTCAATTTCCTTGGAATAGGCTGCTACATCCTTCAGTTGTTGAAGTGCCTGGTCCTGGGATTCGGACACGCTAAAGAATTTACCTGTAAGTGGCAATGCCTTAAGATCCGGATCTACCATGTTGGTATAGGAAAGGCTAAAGGTTTTTAGTCCGGCAAAACCGGAGAGCACAATAAAAAGGGCTGCCGATCCAATAACGATGACCAGAAATGTAATAAAATTGATGATGTTTACGGCATTTTGGCTACTCTTGGAACGTAAGTACCGCTTTGCTATGTATAAAGGGAAGTTCAATCTTATGATTTTTTCCTTTTTTCCAACAAATCAGGATTCTTAACTGGGTTTTCTTCACCCTTGAGCGATTTTTCAATGCCATCTATATATTCCAAGGAATCGTCCAGGAAGAATAGAAGTTCTGGAACCCTTCTTAACTGATGCCTAGTACGTTGCGCCAGTTCGTGCTTAATCATCGGCTGGTTGGATTTAATTCCTTCCAATAATTCCTTGCCCTTGTTGGCCGGAAAAATACTCACATATATTTTGGCGATGGAAAGGTCTGTGGTGACCGACACTTTGGATACCGAAATTAGCGTACCTTTTAGTCCGCCGTCGGTAGCAGCACGTTGTAAAATATCCGCGATATCCTTTTGTATAACCCCGCCTATTTTCTTCTGTCTTTGTGTCTCCATGGCACAAAAATACGATATATTTATATAGATTCTATGATTGGGTATGGAATAGCCTTAGATTATGTGGAATGTAGTATTTTTGAGAGAAGGGGTGGTTAAGCCCAATAAGAATCCGATAATTGGTTGGGTTGTGGCCATGAAAGACAGGGCCCATAGAAATTGTTAGGGGCCAAATATGGTGAATATGAACAAAATTGAACATTTAGGTATAGCAGTACATGATTTGGAGGCTTCCAATGCCTTGTTTGAAAAATTAATGGGGGTTCCCCATTATAAAATTGAGGAAGTAGCGTCAGAAGGGGTAAGAACCTCTTTTTTTAAAGCCGGTCCCAATAAGATAGAACTGTTGCAAGCCATTGATGACAATAGCCCCATAGCCAAATTTTTGGAGAAAAGGGGAGAGGGCATACACCATATAGCCTTTGCGGTAGATGATATTGTGGCGGAAATAGAACGTTTGGTCCAGGAAGGATTTTCGGTTTTAAATACAACTCCCAAGAAGGGAGCGGATAACAAACTGGTCGCTTTTTTGCATCCCAAGGGCACTAATGGGGTGTTGATAGAGCTCTGTCAGGAAGTTCCAGATCTGGGGGAAGAATTACCACAGTAGGGAGTTTAAAGGCGAAGTTGTTGCCTAAGCGCTAAATTATGCTTCCTAATTTGTTTGCAGCGTTGAAAAATAAGTAGTAATATTGCATCCGCAAATTGCGGTTCCCGATTGCTTTTTCAAATAAGCGTATTTGAAGTTAGAGGCAAAAAAGGAAATGGTCCTATAGCTCAGTTGGTTAGAGCACCTGACTCATAATCAGGTGGTCCCTGGTTCGAGCCCAGGTGGGACCACTAGTAAAATCAAGCCTTCCCAGACGGGAGGGCTTTTTTGTTCGTAACGGGTACAACATAGGTACAACATTTATTTTCCGTTCCATTTCTTCACTTTTGATTATATTTATTGGTAGGAAGATTGGATCTCAATGGAAAAATTCATCCAAAACGCCGGTAGGGCACTTGCCAGGGTACGGACCGCCACCAATGATTTTCTGAACGAACGGATCGGTGGCAATAGGAGGAACCTTATTTTTTTCCTTGTTTGCGTATATATCCTGTTCATACTTCTTGTTTCGGCCGTAATCAATTTTAGATCGCTTATCGACCATTATCAGATATACCTTGGGTTGTTATTGGCCTTGGTTCTGGCCATACTTTGGGTGGCCGTTTTTTATGAGTCCGAATCCCATATGGCCAAGGACGGACATGGTTTTACAATGGAGCGGTTGAAAAGGTCAAGGATGAAGTTCCATCTTCTGGATCTGGACCCCGATGGGCGAAAGGAAATGGAACGCATACTCTTGGGCAGGAATGTCCTTACCAAGATCAATTTTACCATGGGCAACAAAAGTGGGGAATCTGCAAACCACCGTTTACTTTTTGTCCTGTTCGATGAGATCATTGTCGGGGGAATTACCGAGATTACCGGAGAACGGAAACAGGAATTCTTCCAATTTCTGCAAAATTCCTTTGTGATGAACGGTGAACCGATCAACCCCAATACCCTAAAGTCCAGTTTCTCCTCTTGGAAGGCCGATCAGGAAAAGACAAATTCCAAGAACCAACGGAAATTGGTAAAACAGATGCTGGGCAAAGCATAATTATAGCATAATCCTTCCCAAACCCCGATTATCGTATTGACATGTGCATATCTGTTGCCATATGTTTGTCCCGTACAAAAGAGCGATCGGCCGGTTGCACATTCTTCAAAATCCTAAAAATACGATAATGGAAAATCAACAGGATGTGGTAACACTACTTACACAGATCAAGGGGCTATTGGCCCACAACAAAAAAACGCTAAATGTGGATGACCTGGCACGTTACACCGGTCTTTCAAAGAGCAAGATATATAAACTTACCCAACAGCGGCTCATCCCCATGGGGAACAACCCCCATATACGCCAGAAATTCTTCGACAAGGATACCATTGACGCCTGGCTCCTGGGGGAGCCCGATCTTTCCGATGAGACCTTGGAACACCGTTTCAACGAGTCGTTGTTGAGGAACAGGAAGTAACCGGATGTCCATCGACATGGAACCCACGGAAAGGAATTTTCAGGGCATCTGGATACCTAGATCGATCTACCTGAACAAGGAGGTGAACTGGTATGCCAAGATCCTTTTCTTGGAGATACACAGCTTTACGGAAAATGGGAGGGAATGCTATATGTCCAACAGGTACATCGCCTCCTTCCTGCATATTTCCGAACGACAGGTCAGCAGGTACATTTCCGAACTGAAATCCCTGGGCTGGATAGAGGAGACCTCCTTCAACGGAAGGAAGCGATACCTGAGAAGTCTGCTCCGTTTTGGGTTTAAAATGGGCGACCCTGCCCCGACAAGAGTGTCCGGGCTGCCTAGACAAAAATGTCCAGGCAGCATGGACAAAAATGTCGAGTATACTAAACAAGTAACAAAACAAGAAAAAAAAGAATTTACCTTTTTAAAAGAAGGAAATAAAAATAGAAGTCCAATATTGGAGTGATCGCTATGGAAAAGGGATGGTCGGAACAATTTCGGAGAAAGGAAACGCAACCAAGACCGTTATGCGCCCCGGAAAATTTTAAAAAAGTTTTTTATAGGGCGGCACAGGAATTTTATGCCCGCATGGACCTCGACTTTGAAGTGGACGGGACCAACAAAAATTTCCTTGGACATTTCTGCAGGTACTGGAACCAGGACCCTGCATTCGAACTTTTGGAAAATATCTCCCTGAGGAAGGGATTGATGGTCTTCGGTTCCTATGGAACCGGAAAGACATCGAGTTTTAAGATCATCCAGAACATGTCGAGACAATATGGTCTCAGGGCGCTTTGGTTCCCATCCATCAGTGCCCAGGAAGTTGTGGACAAGTACAATGCCGAGAAGAACAAGGACGATGTCATAGACTACTATTCCAAGGGAACCTTTCTGTTCGATGACCTGGGATCGGAAACGGTGGCGAACAATGTTTACCAGTATGGAAAGGAGGATATATTCGTCAGGATCCTGCTCAACCGTTACCGAAATTTTGAGGACCTTGGGACAAAAACGCACATCACCACCAATCTGAACTCTTCCCAAATAGAGGACCGGTACGGGAGGCAGATCTCGGATCGGTTCGTAAGGATGTTCAACCTGTTAAAGTTGGACGGCCCCAGTCGGAGAAAGTAGCTGGTGAAAAGAAAAACAAAATTTGAAGGTCTATGGAAAAGTACAAGAAGAGTATTCGAAAACCGGATGCGTAGCGTTTAAGGTTTGGAATAGCAAGAGGGTAACACGCCAAGGCGGTGTTACGGATGTTAAAATGTTGGTTTTTAGTGCTATGTTGAAAGATTAAATTCGGGACATTGTCCTATTTTTAATGTAAATCATCTCGAAACCCCTATGATCATTGAAGTTTTTACTGTAAATAATGTCCTATTAGTACTCGCCAGTATTCAAAGCCTTGAATTTTAAAAGTCTGATGGATTTTGTTCCATTGGGTCAATAAGTCATCCAATGCCTATGAACATTGATATGATATGACCCAATTATACTCGATAGAGCAACTTAACCTAATTGAATGACCATACCGGGTGATTGGAATTAATTGTAAACAAACGTATTACGGAATATCAGTTTAATAAAAGTATTGGCATTGTCCTCCTAAACCATAGCACAATGCGCCCTAATTCGATTTTATTTAACGCTTATCCGCCCGTACGCTATAAAATCGAATTAGGATCCATGCGCAGGTTAGTTATGGTAAGATTTTGGGACCATGCCGTGATTAATGGTAAGTGTCGAGGAATTTTTTGAAATAAGACGGACTTATATTTTATTAGTTTAATCCTTCTATTAATTTCTCTTCTCTATAATAATGGTTAAGATCATCCAACAGTGCCTCTTCCCCATGCGGCAATAACCTAATGGCATAGAGGCAAAAAGTCTCAAAGCTGTCTAGGAGTGATAAATATCTCGAAATATACGATTTAACAAAGGTTTGGCTAATTTAATTGGATATTCGAAGCTCTAGCCTTTACATTGAATACGAATATTAAAAACAAAAATCATGGGAGTTACGCAGGATAAAAGAAAATTTAATAGAAAAGTAGAACAATCAAACCCTACCAATCCAGCTGGTGGAACCAGAGTCAAGAATAAGAATTTTGACATTGACAAAAAAACTATAGATGAAAATCAAAGTAAAAAATAGAATTATAAAATGATAGTGACAAAAGCATAGAATTAACATTAATCTATCGCAGGTTTGGAAAAAGATTGCTGTAGGCATACTGCCTTAGTTTCAAAATGGTTTTCTTTAACCAGGATAATAAAGGAAAAGGGGCGATAGCCCTCTTTTCATTTCATTATTCTAAAATCCCATTGGTTTTACAAATAGCATCCCCAGCGCAAACCTTTTCCTTGTTAATAACTCAATCCTTTAATTGGAATTGGGAATATAAAATCGACTAACACATTATGGTGCGCGTTAGAAACATGTTCCTTAAATGCCCTCATACTTTTGTGCATGATGCTCGTATATTCATCACCCAACTTAAGCATAATCTTTTCGATGTTCACAAGTTCAGTTTTGATAGCGACAAATCTACCATCTTTGCCAATAGGCAGGGATTTATCGAGATTAAGTAAAGTGGACTCAAAATTAAGGGTCACTTCCTTATAAAAGTCTTCAAGTATCAGATGACATGAAAAGTTTTTAATACGGGCCAATTCATTGGCGGCAAATAACTCATCCTTATCAAGGGTACCATCTGCATTGGCCGCCAATAAAGATATGTATGCCGGAAATTTCAATAGTAAATCATGATCCTGATTCGAAAGTTCTTTTCTATAATCTGTTGTGTTCATTGTATAATATTTTAGTATTATTTGAAAGTTAAAGCCTTCAAGTTTTGCTCCAGCATTTTTTTCAGTTAAGGTATTAGCTGTAAACCCTATTGGGGAAACCTAATTCTAGTGTTGATTGATAAACTACTTTAGGGCCTCTTCCTTTAGTTAACTTATTATATTTTAAACCATTACAGTTTGCGAGCTTTTACTTTCATAACCTTTTCCCATTAATAGTTGGGGTGATCCTTTGACCGGCCATATATTGTTTCCATTGAAGCAATTACTTTATCTAGAGCGTCGTTCAAAGCTTTCTCCACAGAGTTTGCATGGCTAGTAACGGCAATTGGTTGCCTGTTTTTGAGCCTGGCCTCAAGCATACACCGTTTGTTATACTCTCTTCTTTTATGATTATTTTCATCTGCCCGATGAATTTCAACCCTCCTTATATCATCACTAAAAAGAGAAAGCTCATCTTATATTACCGAACTCAAACATCTTTCAAGCTTTTTGTCTCCCGATTTATTTTTATCAGTGTTTAATTGAATTTTGAACATCTTTTTAGTTTTTGTTAATTATTCCATTAGGCAGGAACATCCACATTATTTTTAAGTTCCTGTTCATTTGAAGTTGTTTTCGTCTTAACTTTTTATTCCATCATACAAGAACAATAATTAATTACTGCCCAATATCAATGGTAATCCCGTATCGCCACTACCAACTATGACTACCTTTGAATTTGGTGACTTCGCTAGTTCCAATGTTGCGTCGATACCCTTGTCAAGCAATATCTTATCGGTCAAGGAAGCACTTAATATTCTATTCGCATCTGCCTTTCCCTGTGCTTCAATGGTTACCTTTTCAGCTTCCTTTTTGGCCGTAACCAATCTAAACTGGTATTCCAATGACTCTTGCTCTTGCTTTAGTTTACGCTCGATAGCTTCTTTGATGGTGCCTGGCAAAGTGACATCCCGTACTAATATCTCATTTAGCTGAATGTACTGTCCGTCAACAATTTTTTTAGTTTCTTCATAAATCTCGGCCTGTATCGCATCGCGCTTACTGGAATACAATTGCTCTGGAGTATACCGCCCCACAACGCTTCTTGCCGCGGATCTAATCGTAGGCAATAGTACCCTTTGAATGTATTCCGACCCTTTTTCTTGGTGAAGCTTTCCTAAAAATTCCCGCTTTGGTTCAAACCAGGCAGAGGCGTCCAATTTTATCTCCAATCCGTTGGAAGAAAGTACCTGCATTTTTTCAAATACTTCCTGCTGTCTAACCTCATATATAAAAACCTTGTTCCAGGGTGCCACGATATGAAAACCTTCGCCCATAGGTAGCTCGTCGGTCACAACGCCTCCACTAAAAGTTTTATACAAAACGCCTGCTTGTCCAGAATCGATCGTAACGGCAGATTTTATTATTAAAACAACCAGGACAATAAGTATGATTATCCCAGGTATTGCAAATTTTGGTAATTTGTTCATGAATTTTTGTTTTTGAATGTGTATTATTTGATTAGTTTTAAACGTGATCAATCACTTAATTTTTCAAGCTTAAGTAAAGAGACCAATAGTTTTTATATTAATTTTTTTAAGGGTGTTTTTTCAGCATAATCGTCCAGTTTGCCAATACTGTCTTTGGTCATAAGAGCAATAAGGGCCTTTTTTAACCGTAGTCTCGTTTCTTAAATTTAAATAGATGCAAACCGATTAAAGCTGGGAAGGAATAACGTGGAACCTTGTATCATAGCCTGTAATTATATAGAAGCAAATAATTACAGGTGTATTTATAACTTAACTATAAGATTATAGGGTATCTGCTACTCATAGCCGCTTTTAATGATGGTTGAAATCATTTTGAACCGCTCATTGGCCTTTATGGTATTTTTAGAGTTGGCTGGAATGATGATAGACTGCCCCGTTTCCAAGGTCTGCGAATTGTTGTCAATCACGATTTCGGCACGCCCTTCGATGATTTGGACAAACCTATCGTAAGGGGATATTTTTTCTGTTATGTTTTCGCCTGTATCAACAGAAACTGCGGTTACGTTACCCGTCGTTTTTTTTATGATGGTTTTTATAACCACCGCATTGGGGACATATTCAATAATTTCTACAATAATAAAGGTTTTTGATTTTTCTACCTCCGTATTTTCCATAGGTATGGGCTTATAGCTTAGGGTACTCAATTTATTTCAAGATACCTGAGCTTCAAGTTGAGGATTTATTGCCGATAATGCATTACATACGAAAGCTTAAAAGTTATAACATTCTCACATTATTGATATTTGGAGGTTAAAAAAGTCCAATAGTTTAATAGTAGACTTTAAATGGCACAGTTTAACTATGGACTATAAATCTTCTAAATTCCCAAACCGTTTTACCTTTAGTTTTTTATAATACGATGGCGTAAGCCCCGTAATTTTTTTAAACTGATGGGATAAATGTGAAACGCTACTATAATGTAACTTATATGATATTTCCTTTAAACTCAACTCGTCATAAAGCAACAGTTCTTTTACCCTTTCAATTTTGTTTAGAATGATGAACTGCTGAATAGTGATTCCCTTTACTTCACAAAATGTATTTGCCAAATACGTATAATCATAACCCAGTTTCTCACTGATGTAGTTCGAATAGTTCACTTTTGGCAATTCATCGGAATAATGGACCATTTCAATAATTACGGCTTTGATTTTTTCAATCATAATTTTCCGCTTGTCGTCCAACAATTCGAGTCCAAACCTTTTAAGGTTGGTACGTAGTTGTCCTTTTTGGAAATCTGTGATATTTTCCAAGATTTCTATTGTTCCAAGGTCTACGTTGACATAATTTAAGCCCATCTTTTGCAGCTCCTGCTTTACTACCATTTTACAGCGCAAACTAACCATGTATTTCACGTAAATAAGCATGAGACATTGAATTATTGATAGTTAAATTAACCGATGACCGAAAACATGGAAGTGGGATTTATGCAATTCTTTCTCAAAATCATGTAAAAAAACTACAGAAATATATACTTAACTTATAGCGTATAATAATGATATAAGGCCATGATGAGTAAAAAAATCGAAAATCAGCTTAATAAGGAGATTTTTGACCTAACCCTTTCCTTTCAAAGGGAGTTTCCTGTAATATACAACAATTTAACCGAAACACCACTTTTTTTGAGCTATGAACACAACGATATTTCAGATTCAGAATTTGAAGCATATAGCGCATTTCTAAAGGCACAGCTAAAGGTATTTCAAAACAGCAAGCAAGTCTAACAACCTGTGATATATGTAATGTTATTGGAAAATAATATAGTGATTTTTCCATAGCCCCTTCTCAACTTTGTATGCTATTGAATTAGTCATTAACCTTATAATAAGAAGATATGAATAGATGGAAGAGGAGTAATTTACTTTCTAGAATTCCTGGAAAATTAAGACGTATACTTAGACCGATATTTTATAATGGGAGTTCCGTTACTTCCAAGGAGAGGGATACTGCCAAATCCCTACAAGCTGTTTTGCTCGAACTCAAAAACATTAAGCTAATAAATAACAAGGATGACAGCGTCCCAACTTAAAAAGCATTATTTATTTAATTAGATGGTCAGCGTATCCAATTTTCTACCTGGCCAAAGTTGGACAGGAACTAAAAGCTATCGCTCTATTTACAACTAGAATCAACGCAAATAGAAATAACCTATAGTCACCTGAGCTCAAATGCCCAAATTGTGGACAATACTTTAATAATTAATAATAAACTATTATGAGAAAATGTTTCATTCTTTTTGTTGTCTATATAATTGCTTCTTAGTGTAGTTTGGTCGTGAAAATAATTGGTAAAAGATAAAAGGAAAAACAACGTAGCTTCTTTTGAACACAATTCAACTATTTAAGGTCTTATCTAGGCAGAAACATCTTCAAACCAATATGCAATCTCGGGTAGAATGATTTGGCGTACAGCATCTTCTCTGCATTTAGACTAATATAAATTTTATAAGATAAATGAAATGAAAAATTAGTGATTACTTGTTTGCTTGATGCCACCACAGCTATGTTTTTATTTACGGCATGCGATTCCAAACAACCCCGAAATAGATTACTTGAAAATGATTCGCAGCGTTCTGGGATTATGACCTTATTAATCTTAGACTAACCTTGTCGAACGGAATTGGTGAGCGCGATGATAGGTAATGACAGTTGCAGTAAATTGTAGGGTCAAAAATTGATGGAAAATCCAGAAGGGATAGGGATGCGCGTCATGATGAGAGACTATATAAAAATGTAAGGTACGATGGATAATTTGGTTAGTATGGCAGCTTCAGATTCAACAATGTTTAACACCATGATATAAATGATTAAAGGCAATCCTGAAATGTGGAGCAGGGTCATGAAAATGAATTCAACTACAGCCAAAATCAATTAAAATCATGCACGTTAGCAACAGGAATTGGGGAATGGGTTGGGAATGTGGTTGATACCAATTCTCATAATAATAATAATACTATATTATTTGGGGCATGGAAGAAGAAAATGAAGTGCTAAAATAATGGAAAACAATTGAGAATACAAACACGTCCCCTTATTTGGTCCAACTAATGCCAAAACGAAACTTCATAATAACTTGAATATGGATTTACAAATCGAGATAGAAATAACGGATAAGTTCAACGATAATGATCAAGGTGCTATTGTATTAGAATATTTTGAAAAGAAAAATATTTTAATTAAGTCAATGTCCTCTGACTATCTTAAGATTTGTTTTATTATGTGCTACCTATAATAATAATGCTGTGGCCTCGTCCAAAACTGAGTTATCCAATTCTTTTAAATAAGCCTGTGTAACTGCCAAATTTTGATGCCCCATAGATTCACTGATAACATCTGTAGCAACTCCTTTTTGCTTTAAGCAGTTGGCATAACTATGTCGTGCAACGTAACTACTCAAAGGTTTATCTATTCCACAGATTTTTGCAATTTCTTTTAGTTCTTTATTGTAACGTTGAAGGGTTTTATGCTTTCTA
Organism: Arenibacter palladensis; assembly: GCF_900129275.1. Taxonomy (GTDB): domain Bacteria; phylum Bacteroidota; class Bacteroidia; order Flavobacteriales; family Flavobacteriaceae; genus Arenibacter; species Arenibacter palladensis. The sequence goes on from NZ_FQUX01000001.1 coordinate 665,860, forward strand.
TTTTCGAGTTGTAATGGGGTTAATTCATCCTTTAACAGAATGGGGAATACATATTTCGTTCCCAAGGAGTTTTCTTGATAATAATCTAAAATTTCCCGAACCGGAGGTAATATCTTGATCATAAAATTTCCTTTGGTTTTCGAACGGGTATAGAAAATATTGTTGTCATCAATTGCCTTCCATTCCAGCTTCATCATGTCGGTAAAGTTCATTCCCCTTGTATAAAAGCTAAAGACAAAATAATTTCTGGTATTGGTGAAAGAAGGATATTTCAACAAGTCAAGGTCAACTATTTTCTTGACTTGCTCTATAGTCAATGCCTTTTTAGGACTTTTACCCTTCAATTTGGAAACCTTATATGTTTTGAATGGGTAGAACTCTTCCTTAACAAGGTTGCGTTCAATTGCAAGGTTGTAAAGTGCTCTAATAGCTCTCATTTTTACACCAATTCCACCATCCGTACCTCCTCTAGACCTTAAATAGACTTCAAATTTCTGCAGGAAAGCCGGAGTAACCTCCTTAAATGTCAGTTTTAGTGAATTATGAAATAATTTGACGATATGTCGGGCGTCTTTATTTACTTGTGCATTCCCTGTTCTTCCGGCCAAAAGCATTTCTTCTATTATTTCATCCCAAAACTCGAATACATTATTCTTTATAGGATTGGATTCGATACGATATTTTTTTTCAATATCTTCCAAGGTATAATCGTCCTGTTCTAACTCAAGTTCACCAATAATTTTTAATGCCCTATCTTGGAACTTATTTATTAAACGGTTGTTTTGTAGATAATTCTGATTTCGTTTGTTAAACTTACCTGCTTGGGCGTCCCATTCAATTTCAGTGGCATTAAAAAGAGTTTTGAAATATTTTGTTTGGCGATCTTTGGTAATTCTGAGGCATATTGGAAACGTTCCCGTTGAGAGTTTCTTTTTCCGCAAAACTGTCTTGACATTTATCATTTCATTCTAAATTTGGGTACAACATAGGTACAACAAATGGCCCTTTAAAGGTAAAATAAATGCAATTTGTTACAAAACAAAATATCATAAAATATTGATAATCAGACTATAATAAAATAAATGATACCTAATGAAGACAATATTAAGATTCTCATAATCAGGTGGTCCCTGGTTCGAGCCCAGGTGGGACCACGTAAAACGGTTGATAAGCCCTGTAAACACTAAGTTTACGGGGCTTTTTCTTTTCTAGGGGCGTAATCAGGGGCGTAATAATTATTATTTTAGATTTAAATACATAAACCTTATAGATAATTAGAATTCAAATATTAAATTCGTTAATTATCACTAACTATGCTACCATTAGAATTAGACCTACGGACACCTAAAAGGACCCTGATAGAATTTAAAGAAATAACGATTAGGGTATTAAATCATTTACCTAACGTCTTAACCGGGTTTAAGGTTAAGAATAATTATAAATTACATATTTCTAATTCCGCTGGGTTAACAAAATCATTACGCCCAATTAATCAAATTCTGTTTATTTATAAACCGGATGACTTTTCTACCAAATTTGATGAACTTTTTCTGCTTCTACCAACTTTAAAAGCAAATGGAAGTAGCTGTACTACAAGGGAATTATTTCTAATCGACAGTGTATTGTATACTATACAACAGGCTATCGGATGTGGTTTTGATTTACTTTCTACTCCAAACAGTTCACGAAAACATGTGGGTAATAGGTTCGAGGAATTAATTAAATCGGTTTTCAATGAAATCAAAATTTCAAATAAACGTCAGGTTTTAAGTATACCTTATTTTACTGATGAGGGAAACAAAGTTTATAAATGTGAAAATGATTTAATTCTGTCTCCTTTTGATAAAGTTAAGTCCTCTAACAGTCATTTAGACATTGATGAAATTGTTGTATCCGTGAAAACCACTTCCAAAGATAGGATGGGAAAAATGTTTATAGATAAAATATTATTAGAGAAATTTGTTAGTCATAATCAAAAAGTAATAGGAATATTTTTGAATGATGTCCAAAGAAAGAAAGATGATAATATTTCTTTTACTTTGGTTTCAAATTTGTTCATGGTTTACACTCAATTTTTAACAGAATTGGAAGGTGTATATTATTTAGACCCACCTCCTAATGCCTTAATACCGCCATTTAATAAACATATGGCCCCTTTTTCGAGATTAGTGGCAATAGACATTTGGAAAATTTTATCCTCTTAACTTTAACCTTCTTTTTTGCGATTCAACAGTGTCTTTACTAGAATTAATTCTATGCAACTGTTCTCTATCGGATAAGCGTTCTTTAATTATATTGCAATAATTTAATTCCAATTCTGTACCAATCCACCTTCGATTATAGGCTTCCGCAACAGCAAATGTAGTTCCAGAACCTCCAAAAGGGTCTAATATTAAATCGTTTTCATTAGATGATGAAAGTATTACTTTCCTCAATAACTCAACCGGTTTTTGGGTATTATGAGTTGTTTTTTCCCAAGAACCATTTGAAATTGTAGGTATTTCTATAACGTCTTTTGGTTTTGCTCCTAATGGGTTTGGGGTCCATACATATTTGTTTTTTTTACCATTTGCGAACTGTGAGCTTTCAGCTTGTTTCCTGGAAGGGTATTTAGTGGTATGTTCGTTATAAGGAATCCTAATTTCATCAATATTAAAAGTAAAAGATTTACTTTTTCTTAAATGCAAAATACTCTCATGTGACCTGCCCCAATCTTTACCTAAATTTCCTTTATTTCTATAAAACCAAACTAGCCACTTACAACCGGGAAATAGCCCGCTAGAAGCCCATTTTAAGTCGGCTAAAATTTCTGAAAACCCGCAGATATAAAGTGTCCCATTTTTGGTCAAAACTCTATGCGCCTCTTTTATCCAACGCAAACTCCAATCAACATATTCTTTTTGTGAGGAAAAAGTGTCCCATTCTGCTTTTTTTATATTGTACGGAGGGTCTGCAAAAATCATATCTACTGATTCACTTTCAAGACTCTGTAAAAACTCTATGGCATCAATTTTAAATAGTTGGCCTCTTTGAGTTTGAAAAAAAGGAGTAAAATCGTTTAACTTTATATCCTTGTTTAGGCTAATTGAATCTTGATTTATTTTGGTTTTAAGTGCATTAACACTGGCTTCATCATATACTCTATAATTATTTATTGGGTGTCTGAAACTTTCAAATTTCCCCGCTTTGTCCCATCGTCGCAATGTGGCCGAACTTACACCAATTACATCAGCTGCCTGACTTACTGTTAAATAATTATCCATAAAAAAATATTAACCAACATTATACAACATTATACAACAAATATACAAATTGATTAATTTTTTCCAATTGTTTTTTCATTGGATATGCGTATTACAACGATATGAATTGAATTTAAACGTATGTTTATTGATATTTATACTTGAATATCAACTTATTGATAATTTAGAAATTATTCAGAAAATTTTTTAGATGAGAAATCCAAAATGGCATCGAGATGAAATAATACTGGCTTTAGATTTATACTTTAAAATTGAACCTGGTCAAATCCATACAAAGAATCCTGAGGTGATTGCATTGTCTGAAGTACTAAACAAATTGCCTATACACGAGGAAAGGCCCGATGTCTTAAAGTTTAGAAACCAAAATGGAGTAAGTCTTAAACTTAGTAATTTTTTGGCGATTGACCCTGACAGCCGTAGAAAGGGCATGCAGGCTCATAGTCGATTAGATAAGGAAATTTTCGAAGAGTTTGTAAATGGAAAAACTGAATTATCTAAAATTGCTAATCAAATTAAATCCACAGTTAATTCTTCAAGCTTAAATTTAAGGCTATTTAGTGTTGAAAATGAGGAAGAAGTTAATACTGTTAAGGAAGGTCAGGTAATATATAAACTACATAAATACCGAGAACGTAATTCAAAAATTATTAGGTCTAAAAAAGACAGATATTTTAAAACCAATGGAAAGTTGGACTGTGAAGTGTGCGGTTTTGATTTCTATTTGAAATATGGTGAACTAGGAAAAGGTTTTATAGAGTGCCACCACAAGAAACCCCTTTCAGAATTGGAGCCCAACACAGAAACAAAACTTTCTGACCTTGCCTTGGTTTGTGCCAATTGTCATAGAATGCTACATAAGGAAATAAGTACTTTGAATATTGACGATTTAAAACTAAAAATAAGGCTGATTGTTTAGCGTCTTAAATCCCACCATACATGATGTTATATAGAATTTAAAAGTCTATTGCAGTTCTGTACTTTAATAAATTTTATCGTTTAGCATATTCATCATTTCCTTTGATTGAATTAGCTCTTTGAATCTATTTTAAACGGGGTTGTATATTGGAATTCTATAAATTTTCTTTTTATTATTAATATAATGAAGTCAATATTTGTCAAAGAAGGTCATAACTCATTGATTTTGTTCAAGCCATATTGAGATACATCATGAGATGTTATACCAAATTTGCTACCTTTCCGAACGTTATAGTCTGTACTTATTGATTCTCTTGCCATGAAATAATAGGAGAAAGTTATATCAAAGTCTGGTAATAAAACATTGTCAATTATCGTTCGGGCTTGCTCTTTAATTATATCATAATTTAATTTGAGTTTCTTTACATTATAGGCTTTTTTATATAATTCCTCAAAACATTTAATGTTCTTGTTCAATTCTTTGCATAATAACAACCCTTGAATTAGCTCGATTTTAATACGGGGAATGTCTTTTATATATTCAGCCTCATTTTCTTTATACTTGGAATACTCATCGTATACACCTGTTAAAGAATAGTCGTCCATGAGCACCTTCTTAAATTTATTGTCGCCGAATTCCGTTATATATGCTACATATGCCATTTGCTCTTCTCCAGGCTTGGAACGGAAACTTGCTACAAACTTTGTTTCAAAAAATGGAAGTAACTTTGTTATGTCTAGGTATTTGGGGCTAAATATTTTAGTTTCACTATCTATATCCTCTAGCAAGCATTTGCGATGCAATTGTTTTAATCTGATTTCATGATTTTTTTTGGCTATCTCCAATTTTACAGCTTCCCAATTCAAAAATTTTCCATAACAATCGTCAATAAATTTGGTTTCATTTCCAAAAATTTTTTCACATAAATAATTATATTCATCTATTCTCAATTTTGTTTTTGCCTTAAAATTTCTTGAGAATTTTTGAGCAAGTAAACTGATAATATCGCTATCATAGTTTAACGAAATTCCAGCATATTGGCGTACAGTTAGTCCAGACTGAAAACATTCTTTATACATTGTCAATTGTTTGGTTGGCTTAATTAAAAATCTTTATCACAAATAAATATACAATATAAAGTTTACCATCTTTTCTATTTATCTTTCCAATTTAACTTTTTGTTCATATGACTTTTTTGATTGTTTCGTTATAACTTCATAGAGAATGAATTTCTCTATATGATCATATTTTGAACTATTAAAGAATAAAAGTTGCACTTTTTGAAACCTATAGAATTATGAAAGAAATTGATAGAATTGAAATAGAGTATATATGCAAGAACATTTAGAATATAAAGGTACGCGCTGGTACAAATGTGATTTACATTTACATACAGTTGCAAGTAAATGTTTTCAAGATGAAACTGTAACTGCTGAACAGTGGGTTGACAGAGCAATTGAACAAGGTTTAAATTGTGTTGCGATTACAGACCATAATACAGGGAAAAGTATAGATGCAATCAAAGAAGCTGCAAAATATAAAAATCTTACAGTTTTCCCAGGTGTTGAGATTACATGCGATTCAGCAAAAGTTCATTTACTTATATTATTTGATGTCACAAAAACTTCTTCAGATATCAGTGATTTTTTAGTTCGTTCAGATATAAAGCGTGATGATTTTGGAAAACAAAACGCGTCAACAGTAAAAAGCATATTTGAGATTGCTGATTTGGCTAACAAAGATGGTGCAATCGTTATTCCAGCACATATTGACGAGTATAACGGACTTGGAGATATAAGTGTTGATAACCTGAAAAAATTCTTTTCAAGTTATAATATAAATGCGGTTCAAATAGTTCATAAGGATTTTTTAAATAGAGATTTACAAGTTGCAAATAATGATGAGCTAAAAACAAAGTTGAATGATTACTATGCTAATCCAACTCCCTCAATTGATGATTCAACTGTAAAAAAATGGTTCACTTCTACAAAATATGCCCTAGAAGCAAATGTTGCTCTTCTTACATTTTCGGATAACCCACATGGACCAAAAAATTCTCAACACGGATTATGGGGAATTGGTAGTCATTACACATGGATTAAAATGGATAAATCGCCAACACTTGAAGGCTTAAGACAAGCTTTTTTATTACCAGAATTTAGAATAAAAAATGAATTTGAAAGTCCGAAATTACCCTATAATACTCCTAATATTTGGATTAAATCGATATCCATTTCGAACACAGTTATTACAAGTGATTCAACTCCGCTAAAACTTCATTTTAATCCTCAACTGAATGCAATTATTGGAGGTAGAGGTAGTGGAAAATCAAGTGTATTAAGGTTTATCAGAGGTGTTTTTAATAAGGTATTTGATTTAGATGGATTGAACGATATTATAAAAGACCACCAAGAATTTTACAGAGTTGAAACTGGTCGTCCCAAAAAAGGAGTTTTAAATGACGATTCAATCATCGAAATTGAAATTGTAAGAGACAATTCACTTCATAAAGTTATAGCATCAAAGATTAAGGATTCATCACAGCAAGAAATTAAAATTGAAAGATTTGATGAACAAACTTCCATTTGGGAAACAATAACTGATGAGGGCTACATTGATTTCTTAGAATTTGAACAATATTCCCAAAAACAGATCTACGAAATTGCACAGGAACCAAATGCATTGCGAGAAAGAATTGATAATGCGATTGAAGATGTAGAAAGAATTAAATCTGAGCGTGATATAATAAAAAGTCAATTCTTTGAAAAGTCAGCTGGAATAAGGACTATAGACCAATTACTTGCAGGGAAGGGGAAAATTGAAACAAGAATAAAAGATCTTGATAGTAGTATAAAAAAATTGCAACAAAGTGGTATTGCTGCTCTACTTACGGCGAAAGAAAAGTTTGCGAAAGAAGAAGCAATAATTAATCATTTCAAAAACGACATAGAATCTAAAGAAACTCTCCTAAGCGCATTAATTCGAGAGTTCGAAATATCTGATATTGAATATGCAGATTTTACGGATGTTCATAAAAATACTTTACAACCTATTTCTAAAACAACAATTGACAGTTTAGCAGGTATTAAAAAGGAACTAGTTAAACAGAACGAAAGTCTTAAGAAGTTAAGAGAAGGTTTTGAGAGGTCAGTTACAAATTCTGTATGGAAAACTGATTATAATGCAAACACCAAAGATTTTACATCTAAAAAACTTGAATTAGAAAAGGATGGTATAAACGACATAGAGAATTTTGAAAAATTAACACAAGAAAAATCGGATTTAGAAAAGGAATTAGCAAATATTAATGCTAAAGCTCTCATTCGTATAGTTGACCTTGCAGAGAAAGAGAGATTGCGAGAAGAACATCTAAACAAATGCAAAGAATTGACATCGAAAAGAAAGGAATTTGTTTCTGGAATTTTAAAAGATGATAAGGTTAAAATCAATATTAATCCCTTCCGCAATAAAATGGACTTTGAATTGAGATTGAGAAGAATTATTCAAAGAGAAAATTTCACGTTTCAAGAAGATATTGATAGCCTGTCTAATTTGTGTTTTCTAGGAAATGTAGAGCAAAAAATCAAAGCAGTGCGTGATGTCTTTTTAAAAATCAAAAAAGACGAAGATGTAAGTCAACTTGTTTCTGGTCATTTTGTGAACTTGGTTAAATCCTTAAATGACGGACAAATAGATGAAATTGAACTTTTATTACCAGAAGATGAAATAGAAATACAATACAAACCAACTGCAACAGCTCCTTTCAAATCTCTTTCAACTGCATCAGCGGGGCAAAAGACAACTGCTATTTTAACATTTATCCTTTCTTATGGTAGAGTTCCTTTAATTCTTGACCAACCTGAAGATGATTTAGATAATCGCCTTGTTTATGACTTAATAGTTGATAGATTGAAAAAGGCAAAAGAAAACAGACAGTTAATTGTAGTTACACACAATGCAAACATTCCAGTAAATGGGGATGCTGAGTATATCATTTCTATGGATACTGAAAGCAAAAAATTAAAAATATTAAATGAAGGTACAGTGGAGCAGGCAGAGATTAAGAAAGAAATTTGTGATGTCATGGAGGGTAGTGAACAAGCATTTAATATGAGGTCGAAAAGATATAAGCAAATTGGATAACCAATGCTAAAGCCATATATTGAGTAAAAATGAAATACGTATACACAATACTGTGTATAGTGCAAAGCTTTATTGTTGGATGGGGGAGACACCAAGCGTGGAAGGTTGGCAAGAAGGTAAACATACTATGAGTTAATTTTTGGGAAGGCTATAACTGGCCGTTATATACAATACCCGCTTATTCATTTTTTGCTTTTTCATTAAAAAAATTGTGTGCCAAAAATGAAAAAGAGCATTTTTAAAGAAAGTTATTAACAATTTGCCTACACACTGATTATCAAGTGGTTATGATTTTAATTTTGTAACTAAATGTAAATCAAATAATTACATCAAAAAAGGAGCTTTTGGCTCAATAAGTAATTTGTAACTAACTGATTTTGAATTAGTTAACTTTTTAAGCTTGTAACTTGTTGATTTTGAAGTGTTTAAGTGTAATTTTTGGTCAAAAAAAACAAATGTTAAGTTTTTGTTAACGTAATTCGGGGTGCGGCCAATAAACACGGGGGCTAAGGTCGAATTGAACTTTGCACAACTGCAATACGGGTGCGGGTGTTACTAACTCAGCACCCGTGTTTTTTTTCAAGCAAGGACGTCAACGGATTTTTGCCTTGGGAGAGGTGTCGGGAACCGGAGAAGGTAATGCCTTCGCTGCGTTAAATGCGCCCTAATTAAGAAACTAAGGCCTTACCCCCTCCTTTGGTACCTGTCATGGAAAAAAGAGCGTCAGAACGCACTATTTGAGTTTTTATCGTTCCAAGGCAAAAAGGTCCTGAAAAAGTTATCAACAGCCGTTTTTTGAGTAATTAGTAGTGCATTGCAATTTTATGAACAGCGCAAAAGGGTCTTCCTTTCCGCTATCTTTTTTATCCATATGTTAGGGGTAAAGCTAAACCAATAAGACGGAAACTTAGGGACGGTGTGTTATTTCATTGGGAGCGGGTTTAAGTGCCCGCACGGGTTGGTATATTGGGATCAATGATAAAACCTTCCTATTTATACCACCCTCTCAGGGACATATAAGGAAATATACTCAAGGTGTATAATTAACAAGATCCAGACAAGTAATGTAAACTTGGATTTCATGTCCTTGTTGACTTTTTGTCATAATAAGGAAAAGCTTTGACGATATGTTATTTACTGTGAACTAATTTTCGCCAATTAAGAACATTGGCAATGCTATGGCAATGTGGATAAAGAAGAAGAATGTTAATACTTCAAATTTATAGGTTAGTATAAATTTTAAATGATATGGACAGGAAAGGTTTGACGGAGATGAAATATTAACTTCCTGTAGTGTGCGACAATGTAGCACCAAGGATAAGCGGAGTTTGCGGGAATGCTAGATATAGGGGTAAGGTGGTTGAAGATTTTATTGAGCATTTCCTTTAAAACCATTAAAAGGTCAATTATTAAAGGTAGTAATTGAAGGTGCTACTTTTTAAAGGTTAAAAAAAAGAAATCTACTCGGTGATGAATGGGGGAATGAAACTGTCCCTTTGGAATCTGCGCATGAAGGCACCAGACCGCCTATTGTAAACGTTCATGTATTGCCAATCAGGGTGCTTCTTTTTAAGGAACATGGAAAAGCCGTTCAGTTTGTGGACATAGTTCCATTTTTTGGGTGTACTTCCTTGTTCAAAGAATACGATGACGGAGTAATCATTTTTCTTCTTTAACATTTTGGCCCCCTTCCATTTTTGGATGTTTGAATCATGTTCAAAGCACCGTTGACCTCTTCCAGTTTATAGAGAACTCTGTTCCCTATTCTGTGGGCCTTGACTATCCCAGTTTTTGTCCAATCGTGGAGCGTAGGCAAGGAAATACAGAGAAGTTTTGCCGTTTCTTTCCTTGATAAGAGTTTTAGTTCTTCCTTTTCAGGCTGTGGGTTAAAGTTCTTTAACTTGTTTTCAATAACTTCCTCAACAATTTTTTTGATGTCGGAAAGTTCCAAGGTACTCAGCATTAATTTTGCCATTATTTTGTTCTATTTAATTAAACAATGGCACAAATATGAATTATCGGGTATTCAATTATTCGGTTGTGGTAACCTCAATCAGGTACCCCAAATTTTTCAAGGTCTTTGTTAATTTTCAATTTTATATTTGTATAGGCCTTGTTATCAAATACTTCTAGCATTTTAAGAAGATTTTCATTTGATTTTATTTTGTTTTCGTTTTTAGCGGATAGCAGTTCATTTATAGCAGATCTTGTGTTGGAATCGTTTTTATCAATGACCAAACTCAAGACGTCACCCAATGCAGTTTGATTGTATTTGTTGAAATCCAATCCCAAATAATGAAGGGCAAGGATTCTTTGTTTTAGTGATAGATCCGATTTACTAATTGGTGCTTTTACGGAAGGATTGATCTTCAATTCCTTTAACCAAATAGTATACTTGGCGAGTTCAATTGCTTGTAATCTTACAGGTTTCACGCCTTCCAAATAACTGGCCATTTCAGTTTGGGTAAATTTGTCAGTTGCTTTGCTTTCTGGAAGTTGATGTTCGATTTCTTCATATACATATCCTTCATAATAGTATTTGAAATAAGGAAAATAACCAGTGGGTGGGTAAATCCAGTGTGTATTGAAAACAGAATTAGGGACAATGTTGTTATTACTTAAAAAATCAACGATATCAGGTCTATAAATATTTTTGCCTTCTGTTTTAAAAAATTCATCAATTTGTTTTAATTCATCTTCAATTAGAAGAATCTTATTCTTGATTTTCTCATATCTAACATTGAATATCTCTTGTAATTCTCGGAGGTTTCTAACTTTCATTAGTTGAAAAATGGATGATTTAATAATTTATCTGCATTTTGTTCCTGTGTTACTCTGATGTACTGCATAAAGGAACGCTCTGTTTTATGTCCTGTTATCTTCATGATGGATATTGCGGGAATATCTGCCAAAAATAAATTAGTAGCAAAACTCCTCCGTGCTGTGTGTGTTGTAACTAAGTTGAACTTCTTTACAGCTTCTTTTTTCATTACACCGCCTTTGGTAATGGTTGTTTCAACTTCATCCTTTAATTGTGCCAAACTTGCGACATCTTTGAGGTATCTATTCATAACCTGATTAGTATACGCCGTAGGAAGAGTATTATTGTATTTTTTCAGGATGTTTTTTACCGTTTGATGAAGTGGAATAGAAACCCTTTCTCCTGTTTTTTGTGTTCTTATTTGGAGCATGGATTTATCTGAAATAATGTTTTCGGGTTTAATCTGTGTAAAATCTGAAAACCGCAATCCTGTATAACAGCCAACTAAAAATAAATCCCTTACTTTTTCTAATCTTGGGCTAGATGATAAGTCTATATCTGCCATTGCTTTTAGTTCGTCTACATTTAAGTAAATAGTATCCGCTTCTTCCCTTAAGGTTTTAAATTTTCGTTTTTTGAATTCCAGATTTTCATTATAACCTCTTTCGGTAGCTTCATTCATAAAAGATTTAATTGTCTTTATATGCTTGCCAACCGTATTGGCGGATAGATTCGAATCAACTGCCAAATACGAAGTATATTGATTATAAAATTCTAGGTTGATAGATTCAAAATCTATACTCTTGTTTATCTTTTTTGCATACTCTTTTAAGTACTTGAAAGTGGTATTGTATACTTTAATTGTTCCTAATTTCTTGTTAAGTTTACTCTCTTCAATATAGCCCTCAATAAAATCAAAAAAGGTCTTTTTATTTGTTTGTAATATGTTACCAGATAATTCAGCTTCAAGGGCTTTTTTTAAGATTTCGTTATTTGGTTGAATCCCGTCATTAAGTAATCTTCGATAAGCGGTATTAATACCATTTTGAAGTATATCCAATCTTGAATTGAATTCAGGATATTGAGGAAATTGTTTGCTTTCTTTTGCTCGTTGCCCAGTAGGATTCCAAAATTTGGGATTTATCTTTTCACCTGTGGAATACTTAAATCTTTTGTAGTTATAATAATAATTCAAATAGATTAAAGTTTCAGTCTTGGAATTAGGTTCTTTAAGTTTGAATTTTGCTTTTGCCATGGTGCTAATATATATCAAAAAATAAATATAGGGGCGTAGACAGGGGCGGAATAATTTTAATTTGGTTTGTTTTTGGCTTGTAACGGATTATAATTAAATGTACTGCTTATAGGGGTTAAAAGCCTAGTATACAATAAAATGTGATAAAATAGCATCAAAATATCGGGGGTCCAGGTGGGACCACATCAAGCAGAAAACCCACGCTCAGCGTGGGTTTTTCATTTCCGGGAAGGAAGCTGGGCGTGCCCGAGGTTTCGACAGGTAAAGAAAAAATGGTTCGCGAAAGCGAAGTGGGACAACATCAAAGATAAAACCCTTATTTAAGGGCGGTTGTTGTATTTGTGGAACAAATTTTCATGACCACTAACATGGGATTCACATTACTATATGTTAATTTTTATAATATTTTTTGGGAATTGTTTCGGCCTTAGGCACATCTAACTCAACCAATTCTTTAATTTTTGCTTTAGCAGCGTGACTTAACCAACGGACAATTGCACTTTTACTTTTTAACTGATTATTGGCAATTAAAGTATTTACATCTTCCCCGTCCAAAAACCATCTTAAAGAAAAATGCCAAAAATTTGAACGCGTTGGGGTATGTATTACTTTACATTCTACCTCATATTTTTTTTCGTCCTTGGAGCCTAGACCTGTGAAGAAAGGTACCGTAAGACCGGATAATTTTTTTATAGGTAACGACCAGCAATTATAATTGTTATTAATCTCAAATTCTACTGGAAAATGTGGTCTTCTTGTTTTTGAAATTAAATCCCAATATTCAGTAAGCCCACTGATTTGTCCATTTTTGGTTATTAAATAGCAAAAGTGATTCTTTTTAAATATCCCTAATAGGTTAGTAGACAAATCAATTATTTGACTTGTAGGATCACAAATATATACTAAACTAATTCCTCCAAGATTGTCTGTTACTGGTATTGTTTCTAGATCATTGAATCGACGAATTAAGTATCTATCAGACAAATCACTTTCAATCAATTTATAGTTGATTTTAGGCAATAGCTTTTCAGGATAGCGTGGTCTATTTATAATAGAAAAACCTTGTTTGAGATGGAGATTTAAATTCTTTAGTAAGTTTTTCCAAAATACTTGTAATTGTACCGGAAAATGATTTTGACTCGCCATCATATGTTGTGATTGTTAACATAGCATTCTCAGTATCTTCTTCATCTACTAGGAAAAATTCCAAATATGCTTTATGGCCATTTTTAAATATGGAGTAAAAAATACTAAGATCATAAGTTAATTCAACATTCAATTTTTCAGGGGAAATTGATAAAACTTCCTGAATTGTTTTGTTAAAATAGAACATCAGATAATCTTTATTGAAATCGTGCTGTTCATAAAATGGCAAATAGTGCTTTAATTGGTTTTTAAAGGTTTCTCTCGACTGTATATTAATTCTATCTCTATCGTATTCTTTTGAATCCCATAAATTAAAGTAACTTGTTGATGCTCTACTCCTGTTTTTATTATAGTGATGTATTATTATTTTTCTTCCAAATTTATTATTGTTAACAAAATCACCATGGAAATCTGATGATTGTTCTTGAGATGGATTTAGAGCATAACAATAATCTGTGTTGCTTGAAAATTCTTGTAAATTCAAAACACTATTCATTTGAAGTTATTTTTAAATTGCTTAAATGTTCTTTTTTCAATAATCTATTGAAAAATAATATTTTTTCAACATTATGCGCTTCATCAATTATTTGTAAAACCTCATCTAAATTTTTCAAGTCTAGATTTTGTTGAATTACATCTATGTCGACATAGCTAACAGGTATAACAGTTTTATCCTCTGATACTTTTTTGGTGCCAGCAGTTTTAATTAAAGTTAATATAACTAAATGATTCTGAAAATTAAACTCGGTTTTAATATTTACTAAATGTGAGGTAGCATCAGGAATTCCAAATTTGAATTCCAAATTTACAATATCTTCAATTTTTTGATCAAGATATTCATTTATATATCTTAATCCGATTCTATTTACCGAAGCAAAAATTTGAGCTTCATATATTATCTCTAAAACCTCTCTAATTTTTGAGAAATATGTCGGCCATAATGGATATGCATTCAAACAATTAAAAATAATAGTGCCCGGATTTAATTTTATAGTTATTACATTGTCATGTAAAATAGTTTCGCTTTGTTCAATTTGAATTTGGGATTCATTATTAATTGGGAACTTAAAGCTTCCACTATTGGGGTTTTGATTAACTAATTGAAAAGTATTTTTTAATTTGTCAAAAACAACTCCTACTACCAGAGGGAAAGGCATTTTAGATTCATATCGAATTTCGACAACTGAATCTTTAATGTTGTCAGGTTCAATTTTAGTTATGTGGGCCATTGACACTATATATTGTTAAGCACTATTTATTGTACTAAACGGAGAAATAGAACTATATTATACAATGTTATTAATTAGTTTTAACAAAAGCAATGGTTTAATGAAAACTTTAGCAAAACTAATTTTATAATTTAAGCTTAAATTTGGTAAGGAGTGGAATATATTTTTGATTTCAATTTTTTTGAAAATAGTTACATAAATTGGCAGTTTTCGATCTCCCAGTCCACGAGCACTGCGAGCTAACCCAAGTGGGACCACGGAAAACGGTTGATAAGCCCTGTAAACACTACGTTTACGGGGCTTTATTCTTTCTAGGGGACGAATCTTGGGACGAAAATGCTTAAATTGGTTTTGTGTTTTACAGATTCGCGTTATGAGTAAAATCCCTATCCTAATAGTTCAAATTAAGATACTTTAATTTCCATAATGGAATTTCTTATCTGGTATTCATTATCTTAGTTTTTATAAATGGGATATCATCAATGATGCTATCCAATTGTTGGCAGCAATTAAAAAATCCAATAATGAAAAGAGCATTGAGTATTAAAATATTATCTCTTGTAATTGTTTCTAGCTTATTTTTTAGTTGTCAGTCCAATCACAATAAAACTAAATTGACCGAAAAGGCTATTGAAGAAGTAAAAACGCTAAATCCAGAAGAAAAAGAATTAAAAGCCCTTGTAGAAAAGCTATTGTTTGCTGTAGGTAATTCTGATTGGCAGACTTTGGAATCCATCGTTTCAAAAAAGGCAAACTTGGCAAGTGCAATAGTTAGAGATGAAGTCTCTAAAAATTCCGTCATCACAATTGGCGAATATTTTGAATCTCAAAAAAAACGAGAACGGCAACCCTTTTACGAACCCGTGAATGAATACAAATTTCTTATAAACAAGAGTCAAATTGCTTTTATTTGGGCTGATGCTACGCTACATAAATTTGGCGTCCCACGGACAAATAACGTAGACAATTTCACCTTAATCAAGGAAGATGGTGAATGGAAATTCATTAATATCTCATTCACTAATACGGCTTTACCAGAAGAACTACAAAAATTTGATATAGAGGTTTTTGCCAAGAGTTATGCACAAGTTTGGTGCAGCCAAAGACCCAATTTTGTATCGTCCTTTTTTGCTGAAGAAGGAGTTCTACAGATAAATGAAGGGGAACCAGCAGTAGGTACTGAAGCAATAACAAATGTTGCGAAAGGATTTATGAACACTTTTCCGGATATGGTTGTTTCAATGGATAGTCTAATTACTAAATCGGACAAAACACGATTCTATTGGACCCTGACTGGAACAAATGACGTACCAAATGGAACTGGTAAGAAAGTTAAAATTAGTGGATTTGAAGAATGGACATTAAATGATGATGGATTAATCCAAGAATCAAAAGGTTATTTTGACAACAAAGAATATAAGCGTCAACTTGAATTTGGAACTCACAAAAAATAACAACTGCCAACACTGTAAATAAAAAATTGCTGGTGTTGTGCTAAAACAAAGGTCGTTGTACGTTTGCTACGTCTGATTTTACTTAACGCCAAATGGCGTCACAAGTCGGAAAATCCTCGCATGCAAACCCGGAACTTTCCTTATACAAACACGTTACCCACTATTTAAAAAATGATAAATGGGAATATTTGACATATTTAAAAAAAAGAAAACCGCCTCTACGTTTCCAGAAAATGAGCTGGAAAAAACACTAATGCAGGCAACAACCGATGCTTCAGCAAGACATGAATTCTATCTAAAACTATTGTGGAATGAGCTAATCGTGTTAACCATTGGTCACGATAATTCTCAAGAAGGATATAGAACTTTAGAAAAAGATACTAAAATTCAATTTGTAACATTCGAAAATGGTAAAATTCCCGTATTTACGTCAACAAATAGAATTTTTGACAAAGGAGTAATTAATGAAGAGGTGCCATTTATTGCTTTGAAGGGTCAGAGTTTGTTCAGTTTAACTAAAGGAGCAACATTTATCCTCAATCCATATTCCGACTACGGTAAGGAACTGGTCCCAAATGAAATTGAAAACTTGTTAGATGGATCAATTTTTGACCAAAACAATGAAATGACGATAGAAAAAGAAACAGAAGTACAAATTGGTCAACCAGCAAATTATCCTACTGACTTTGTAAACGCTTTAAAAATATTATTCAAGAGGAAAGACACAATTAAGGCGGCTTATTTAGCTTCAATAAAAATGGATAAAACTGAGGAACTACCTCATCTAATCATAGCTATTGACATTGAAGATGATATGTCATCAATTACAAATGAGGCTGGACCACTTGCCGAAAAGTTCATGAAAAATGAAATAGTTGACTTTATTCAAATTGACAACAAAGGTGGCATTTCAGACTACTTCATAGGTAAAACAATACCTTTTTATAAAAGAAATTAAACTGTGGGTAACAATGGCTCCTATGAAAAGCACTAGGCCATCACCATAATTATTAGAAACTTAAGGTTAATATTTTATTTTTTTCAATCTATAATATTGATTTTGGGGCGTTGAATTGTTGGTAACCTTTTTCTGCTGTTTGCTTGGTTGTCTATACTTCAGCACCATATATAACTTGCTCCGCGCCTGCCAGCAGGCATGCAGGCCCTATATAATCGATCCTAGATTAAAATTAAAAAAATCGTATTTCAATGCGCCTGCGATTTGTGAAAAGGGGGTCCTTTGAATAAATTAGGCTTTATGACCCAACACATTTATATTTGCTTATATCCTGTAACAAAAGGTATTGGATGCCAGTATTCTGCAAAGATGTAACCAAAGGAATGAGAGGAAATTATAAGCAAGTAGGTTTACTGTTTTTTTGGGGAGTCGTAATTTTTAGCCTTACGGCCCCATTCTCCGGGTATTCCCAAAAGTTTGAAAGGTTTTCCAACCAGCAAGGTTTTAACCAGAATACCATTAATTCCATAGTACAGGATCGGTACGGATTTCTATGGTTTGGTACGCCGAACGGACTCATTAGGCATGATGGCTATGAATTTAAAACCTTTACCACCCAATCCGAGAGTAACGGAAATATTCTTAGCAACGACGTTAAACAGTTATTTAAGGATAAGGATGGGTTATTGTGGATAGGAACTACCCTTGGCCTTAATGTTTATATTCCATCACTCGAAAAATTCCTAACAGTACCCCTAAACCATAGGCTTAGTATTACTAAGATTAGTTCCGGACCGGATGGCAAAATCTGGTTTTCCGGTGAAAATGAGTTATATGTTTGCCAGCTTACGGATATACAGAATGGCGTCTTCCAGGTTTCTCATAACATCCTTGCGCCATATCCTCAAGTTCCTTACCTAAACGATTTTGGTTTTAGGGATAAAAATTCTTTGGTGCTAGCTACTTCCAGGGGCTTGTGGAATTTATCCCTTGCCACTGGTGTTTCCGGTGCTGATATGGAAATCAGGGATTTGACCCAATTTATAACTTTGGAAAATGAGGTCGTTTCCTGCCTCATGAATAGAAATAATATTTTTTGGATCGGTACCGAAAAAGGCTTGTACAAGGCATCTTTTGAGGGGGAAAAGGCACATATTATCACCAATTTTGATACCGATAAAAAATTAAATTCCAAAAGCGCTATCATTATGGTAGACGTTATTTTTGAAGACCATTCCGGCAGCGTGTGGATCGGCACAACAGATAACGGTCTCTTTAGATATATAGAGGATGGTGACAGTTTTCAACACTTTGCCTACGATCCCCGAAATACTTTTGGCATAAGCAGTCAAAATATAAATGCCCTTTTTCAGGACGATTTTAATGTGTTGTGGGTGGGTACGGCCCAAGGCGGAATAAATAAATTGGACCTAAGCCAGAAACAATTTATGAGCTACTCCAACAATCCTTATGAGCCGCAGTCCTTGACAGATAATTTATTGACGGCGATTCTCGAGGACAGAAAGGGAAGGTTATGGTTGTCCGGTTACAACACTCCACTTTTCAGAAGTACAACTGCAGTGAACGGTCAAACCTCAAACTCGCTAAAGTTTGAAAATTTGGAAAATAGATTTCCTATTTCCGATATGGATATTGTTCGGAGCATCTATGAGGACAATAAAGGATATTTATGGTTTGGCACCGACTATTCCCTTGTAGTGTACAACCCCTTGAATGATCAATTTAAAAAGCTAAGCTTGGCTAGAGATGGCATACCACTATTAAACAACGGAATTAGAAGTATTTCCCAGATTTCGGAAAATGAAATTCTTCTATTGGGTAGCCAGCTCACGGTTGTGCAAAATCCTTGGGAGATAATAGACCGCAATAAAAACCCGGTTCTCGAGTTGAGGTCCAGCATTTCTTTGGAAAATGAAATTGGCCATATTTTCCTAAAGTCAGGTAATGGTTCATGGTGGATCGGCACCAAAAAAGGGTTGGTACATGCAAGTTATAACGGCGAGGAAATTAAGATCCACCATAAGTACTCGCACGACAGGAATGATGAAATAAGCTTGAGCTATGAGAATGTTTTCTCCCTATTTGAAGATAATTCGGGAAATATCTGGGTAGGTACCTTTGGTGGCGGACTCAACAGAATCACTATAGATAGTTCCGGAAAACCTTCCAAAATAGAGTTTTTCCGCAAAAATGATGTCTTGCCGGACGATGCCATCTACGGCATTTTACCAGAAGGGGATAATTATTTATGGTTAAGTTCCGATATGGGACTATTGAGATTTCATTTAAAGGACAACACTATAGATGTATTTGATGTGCGCGATGGTCTTGCCCAGAACAACTTTAGACAAGGGGCTTTTTTTAAGGGAGGATCCGGGTATTTTTATTTTGGCGGATTGAATGGGCTGACCATTTTTAGGCCGGAGGATATTAAACTTAACGATCAACCTCCAAAGGTTTTGATCACCGACCTTCTGGTAAACAACGAACGTGTAAGTATTGGGGAAAAACTGAATAACAGGGTAATCCTCGATAGGTCCATTTCAGAGACCACCAATATTGCCGTAAGCCAAAAGGAACAATTTATTGCCTTTGATCTTGCCGTGGAACATACTTCAACGCCTTCCAAAAATAAAGTGGCCTATAAATTGGAGGGTTTTAATGAGGACTGGGTAACCGTCAACGAGGGCAAGACTACGGTTACCTATACCAATTTGCCCGCCAGGAGTTATGTATTTAAGGTAAGGGCAGCCAATGGTGACGGTATTTGGAGTACGGAGACCAAAACCTTGAACCTGAAAATATTGCCCCCTTGGTACCGGACATGGTGGAGCTATTTGCTGTTTACCTTGCTCACTGTGGGTATAGGTATTGGCATTGTCATCTATTTTTCGCAACATGAGAAATTAAAGCAACGGTTGAAATTTGAAGAATTGGACAAAGAGCGGGTGCATACCATCAATCAGGGAAAATTTCAGTATTTCACCAACATGTCCCATGAATTTAGAACACCGTTAACATTAATTGCAGGCCCTTTGGAGCGGTTGCTTACCCGAAACACAGATCCAGAAAACAATAAATATTTGGCACTTATACAGAAAAACACCAAAAGGCTTTTGAGCCTTGCGGATCAATTAATCACTTTTCAACAAGCGGAACAAGGTCGACTGAAATTGAATTTAAGGAAGGAGACCTTAGGTGCCTTTATTAACCCCACCATTGAGGCATTTGAAAATTATGCCATTGAAAAAGACATCAATTTTACTTATAAAATTGGTTCCCCGGACGAAGAGATCATCATTGATGTAGAAAAGACAGAACGGATTATCTTCAATCTACTATCCAACTCCTTTAAGAATACACCCGCCTTTGGCACTATAGGTATCGAATCGAAAATTGATTATACCTCGGGGCAAAAAATGATATTTATAGATGTGGTAGATAGCGGTAAGGGAATTCCTGAAGAAGATCTGGAAAATATTTTCGAACGGTTCTATCAATTGGGAAATAGGACCGATAAGGTTAGCGGTGGTGGAATAGGCCTATCATTTTGCAAATCCTTGGTGAATTTACTGGATGGTGAGATTTCCGTAAAAAGTAATCCTGGGGTAGAGACCCGCTTTTCGGTCATATTACCTTCCAAATCCCTAAAGGAATACAAGGAGGACGAAATAGATTTTTCCAAAAAGTCCTTTGTGGATGATTGGATTCCCCTGTCCTCCAAAATTACTGAGGATAACTTAGCTTCGCCAAGTAATAATGGTAGCAAAAGGAAATATTCAATTTTGTTGGTGGAAAATGAAGTGGATGTACAGACCTTTTTAAAGGGTACTCTTTCGGAAAAATATAATATTGAAGTAGCAAACAATGGGATCGAAGGGCTCGAAAAAATAAAAAGTAATGAGCCAGATCTGGTCATTAGCGATGTAATGATGCCCGGGATGGACGGTTTTGAGTTGTGCGAGAAAATAAAATCCGATCCTGATCTCAGCCATATTCGCGTGTTGCTCTTAACGGCATTGAACGAGAACGAAGATATGATCAAAGGACTCGAATTTGGAGCCGATGAATATATTGGCAAACCTTTTTCATTGAGACACCTTGAGCTAAGGATCGAAAAATTGATTGAGACCAGAGAACGCTTAAAGGAGTATTTTTCAAAGAATAGCAAGCTTCCCAAGAATGCTGTCGGAATTTCGACCAGGGATAAGGAATTTTTGGGCAATACCATTGCCATCATGGAAAAAAATATTTCGGATTCCAATTTTGGGGTCGAAGAGCTCGCCCAGGAAATAGGACTTAGTACCTCGCACTTCTATCGACGCCTTAAACAGCTTACCGGTCAGGCTCCCAATGTCTATTTAAGAAATTTTAGACTACAAAGAGCAGCGGAACTCTTAGGCCATAACGAAGGCTATAACGTGGCCGAGGTTATGTATCAAATTGGTATAGAATCCAATTCCTATTTTTCCACAGCTTTTAAAAAACTCCACGGGGTTTCTCCTTCCGAATTTACCAAGACAAATTGATGATGATTCTATACATGGAATAATATTGTCGGCTCACTTTTTGGGTAGGTCATATAAATCAATATCAACAATAACCTAGTTTTTGAAGGTTGTTTTGGTGATATGGTTTTATCCTATGGTTTCAATACAAGTGGATTGGTTGAAATAAGCAAAGGATTGGTCGAAAAGAGAAGGCCTTCTCGCAATTCCCTAATTAGATTTGACCTAATTAAGAACTACGCACCAAATTTATTGGGTCACGGTTTTCAAAAGGTTTTAAAATCAATAATGCGATATTTTGTATATACATTCCTGGTACAATATAGGCTTCCCGTTAAAAGGCATATTTTAGGGTTCCTTCTATTGTTTTTGGCTATTTGCAATAGAGCGGAAGGTCAATCCAATGCTCTATATGGACCACTTGGGGTAAAAACAGAACTTGCAAAAGCCGGGGTATGGAATACCCCAAGTTTTGATTTTACCAATGATTTTGAAGCGTACAAACAGTTTTCAAATATAAAAGGCCTTTTTTTTAAAGGGTTGGATTATAATGGAAATCAGACCAAGGTATTTTGCTGGTACGGGGTGCCCAATGGACTTTCAAAAGGGGAAAAAAGACCAGCTGTGGTCTTGGTTCATGGTGGTGGCGGTACCGCTTTTCCGGAATGGGTCAAGGAATGGACAGATAGAGGGTATATCGCTATTGCGGTAGCTTTGGAGGGCCAGGTTCCTGGTGAAAAAATGGAACATACTAGTGGGGAAAAACTATGGCCCGGCCATGAATTTTCCGGACCGCGAAGAATAGGATTTTTTGAGGATGTTGTTATTAAAAAGTTGCAGGACCAATGGTTTTATCACGCCGTTGGAGACGTAATGCTGGCCACCAGTTTACTTAAAAGTTTTCCGGAAGTAGATGCCAAGAGCATAGGTATTAGCGGAATTTCTTGGGGAGGCATTCTTACAAATGTGATTACGGGCATTGATGACCGTTATGCCTTTGCCATTCCGGTATACGGTTGCGGTTTTTTGCATGAAACTCCACATTATAGCCACCTCTTAACCCTTTTGAGTAAGGAACAACAGCAGTTCTACCTTCAAAATTGGGAGCCTTCTTTGTACATCCCATTACAGGAGCAACCTACCTTATTTGTTAACGGCACCAATGATTTTCATTTCACTATGAACAGCTTCACTAAAACGTATCTAGCTTCCAAAAACGAAAAGTACCTCTATGTTGAACATAATATGAAACACGGGCATAGCCCTGGTTGGGAACCGGAAGAAATTTACGCTTTTGCAGATTATGTTGTAAAGAAGGGTGAGCGCTTCTTAAAGCCAAAGTTTAAGAGGCTAAAGAGAAATAACGAATTGGTATATGGGTATAATGGAAAAGTAACGGAAGCTGTTCTATATACTACCTCCGATACGGCGGATTGGGGTAGGGACAATTATACATGGCAGCCAATTAGCATGCGTTTTTCCGATTCCAAGAAAATAATTTCGGCAACATTGCCCAAAAATGCACAGGCCTATTTTGTCAACATCATTGATTCTAAAGGGCATATATATAGTTCTCCCATGCGAATGGTCAAGAAAAATAGTTACTAGCAAATTCGCATATAAGATATTGGACCTAAGTAAATAAACATAAATCTATTAATAACAGCAAACAATGAATTTAAAAATTGGGAAGAGGCAATCCATATTGCTATTGATGGCACTTGTACTGCACGTTGGTACTATTTTGGGACAAGAAAAGCAAAATGGAAAGTCAATGGACGAAATGTGGGGCGAACAGAACACTTTGGGAGCGGATGCCCCCGCCTCCAGGACGGCACTATTTGATGATGGCAATTACGCCATGTTCATCCATTGGGGTATTTACTCCAACATTGCCAACAAATGGAAGGATAGTACCTATTACGGCATAAGTGAGTGGATCATGAATCCTAGAAGGGCCAATATTCCGGTAGATGAATATATCGCAGAGGCAAAAAACTTCAACCCGGTAAATTTTGATGCCAAGGCTATTGCGCAACTGGCCAAGGATGCAGGAATGAAATATGTTGTTGTTACCAGCAAGCACCATGACGGTTTTGCCATGTATAATTCCAAAAGCAATGATTTCAATATTGTAAAGGCTACTCCCTTTGCCAGGGATCCCATGAAAGAATTGTCCAAGGCCTGTAAAGAATTGGGGCTTGGATTCGGTTTTTATTATTCCCACAATCAGGACTGGACCTTTCCGGGGGGCAATGGCGGACCCAAGGTCAATGAAAAAGGTAAAGAGGTAGATTTCGATTATTACTTTAAGAAAAAATGTCTTCCGCAGGTAAAGGAGATCGTGACCGAATATGGGGATATTGCCATGGTCTGGTTTGATACTCCCGGCAATATGGAGAAAAAATATGTAGCTGAATTGGTGGATGTAGTCCGCAAGCACCAACCGAACGCCATGATTTCTGGAAGGGCGGGCCACGGATTGGGAGATTATAAATCCCTAGGCGATATGAACATTCCCGTTAAAAATATAGGGGGACTATGGGAGACGGTAGATGTTACCAACGACTCTTGGGGATATGCCTGGTACGATGAGAATTGGAAGGGTCCCAAACGTATTTTAAAGAGTATAATTTCTACGGTTGCCAGGGGAGGTACCTATATGTTGAATGTTGGGCCTGCGCCGGATGGCAGTATTCCAACTGAGGCACAGGAATCCTTAAGGGCTTCAGGGGAATGGATCAACAAGTACCCGCAGGTGGTCTATAAGACCGGTTCTTCGCCATGGGGCCGAAAGTTACCCTGGGGAGATGTTACCATAGCAGCGGATGGCAAGTTGAATCTCTGCGTGTACGAATGGCCTTTGGATGGTAAATTATGGCTTCCAGGCCTAAAAAATAATATTATCTTCGCAAAGCTATTGGTAAACGGGGAGTCTATAGCATTGGAGACCTCCAAGGAGGGGGATTGGGCCGTGATAAGCCTTCCGGCCAAGCGTCCAGAAAGATTGATTTCCGTAATCGAGCTTGAGGTAGAGGGGCGCCCAGAAGTGGATGGCAGACTTAGTTTAGACCCTGTTTTTGCTACAGAGCTTCCAGTGGATTTTGCCAAGGCAGAAGGTGCAGCCATCACCGAAAAAAGGTGGATGGAAAAGTTCGGGGAGTGGAAACATATTGAACAGGCCCAAGATTGGACAGACAAGGGTAAGGTGACTTGGAAGGTAATGGTGAAGGAGCCCGGTGATTACCAAACGGAACTGAATTATGCTGGATCTGGCCGCTTGGTATGGAGAATTACTTCGGAAGAAGGAAAGGTTATACAGAATCAGCAGAACTCATCGGAGGTCTATAATTATTATGAAATGGGGCTTTTAAAATTTGAAACGCCGGGAGAACATACCATAACGGTTACTTTGGTAGACGGAAATAGGAAAAGTGCCAGCCTTAAAGAAATCCGATTGACCCCTGCCGCAAGTATGGAATAAAACAGATAATTTATAATAATGACGAAACAGCCGTTCATCTTAACACTCTTTATTTTTCTATTTTTTAATACGGCAATAGCATATTCCCAAGAATTAAAGTTAGCCAATTTATTTTGCGATAATATGGTATTGCAACGAGGTACCGAAGTCCCTGTATGGGGAATCGCAGCGCCCAAGGAAAGGATAACGGTAAGATTTGCTGGCCAAAAGGTCTCAACAAAAGCTGGGAAAGATGGTAAGTGGATGGTTGCATTAGCACCTTTGGAGGTGTCAAAAACACCTAGGGAAATGGCCATTACTGGAATTACGGAAATAGTATTATCCAATGTAGTAGTGGGTGAAGTATGGATATGTTCCGGACAATCCAATATGCAATTTTCGGTGAACAACGTCCCTGAAACAAAAGCACTGTTGGCTTCTTCAGAAAACATCAGAAGTTTTGAGGTGAAGAGAACGGTTTCCTTTAAAGAAGAAGACAATGTTAATGGAAAATGGCAAGATGCCCCCCCAAGCAGTGCGGTAGCATTTGGTTTTGCATATTTCCTCGAGAAGTCCGCCGATATTCCTATTGGAATAATACATGCCTCTTGGGGCAGTTCTTCCCTGGAAGCCTGGATGCCGCGCGATATGGCAAAAGAGTTTCCCTATTTCAGGGATATAATGGACGACTTTGATGCCGATACTTTAACGAGGAATAGAATCAACACCGCGATTACTTCCTCTGAAGGTTGGTCTAATCAAGAGGATATATTTATGCGTAGGCAACCCAATATTCTGTATAATGCCATGATGAAGCCTTTGGCTCCTTATGCCTGTAGAGGCTTGGTATGGTACCAAGGAGAACGCAACACTCGTTATTATTCCGGGGTACCGGAGGTAAGCGGGGACAATTGGTTCCACAGGGTGATAGGGATGAAGGAATATGGCGATGTGCTACAATCTTGGATCAGGCGATACAGAAGGGAATGGAATAATGATAAGATGCACTTCTCCGTAGTAATGCTTCCTGGTTATGGAAAAGGCACGAACAATAACCCGGATATCGATCCCACGAGTCCATCGGCCATGTCCTGGGCATGGATGCGCGAGTCGCAAATGAAGGTATTGGAACTTCCTTATACCAGTGTTGTCAACACCATTGATCTAGGGGACGAAAAGAACGTTCACCCTGTGGATAAACTCCCTATAGGAATTAGACTGGCACTAGCTGCGGAAAAATATACCCTTGATAAGGATGTGGTGGCGGAAGGCCCTATCTTTAAGGAAGTAAAGCCACTAAACAATACACTTGTAGTTTATTTTAAGAATGCCCATGGGTTAAAAACGGTGGATGGAAACGCCCCTGTGGGATTCTGGATTTCTGATGGATCTATGCAATGGCATAAGGCAGAAGCGAAAATTGTTGG
Source organism: Arenibacter palladensis (assembly GCF_900129275.1). GTDB lineage: Bacteria > Bacteroidota > Bacteroidia > Flavobacteriales > Flavobacteriaceae > Arenibacter > Arenibacter palladensis. Next base: position 692,404 of record NZ_FQUX01000001.1, read on the forward strand.
GGAAACAGTAATGCTGTCCCATGGTGACATTAAAGACCCCAAATTTGTTAGGTATGCCTTTGCCGGAAAACCGGATGTAAATTTGGTCAATAGTGCAGATTTACCTGCCTATCCCTTCAGAACGGATAATGTGATTCCTATTGATGAATAAATTTAAAGAGGTGTTTGGTTTTAGACCTTTGACGGATAATAGTGGGATTCTAAACAGACAAGTATAATATGGGCAATGTAGTAAAAGACAGTTTAAAAAGTAGATGGTCAATGCTTCTGATATTTCTATTGGCAATACCACTAATTGCCCAGGATGCTCCCGACCCTTACGCTGAGACGGGTAGTAGCAATACAAAAACGACTATAGAACCTATAGTTATCAGCAACAAGGAGATTAATGTGCTTTCCGGGGGTCTCGCTGAAACAGGATTCAACTTTAAAACAACGGTTTTAAATTATATGTTCCAATGGATAGAGTCCGAAGCACCAGGGCCATATCTCATGAAATGGCAATTGGAATCGTCTACAGAGGAGAATTACGAGGTAGTTGCTAGGATATTAGGAGCCAATATAAATGGGACATTATCCTGCAATGGAAAAAGTATTCCGTTTAAAAGTAATGAAAAGGACTGGTCCCAAATTGCACTGGGAACTATATCATTAAAAGAAGGAATCAACACTTTGGAGCTGGAAATTAATACGGCCGAGAAATTTAAACTTTCCGCCTTGGAATTGACAGCCCCATCTTTTGCGGCCAAAACAGATGAAGAGGCCCTGAAATTGAGGCAAAAAGCAGATTGGTTCAAGGATGCCGGATACGGTTTAATGTTTCAGTGGACCAATAGGGCAACACCGGAAAAAGGGGATACCATCAAGGCCTGGGAAGACAAGGTCAATGATTTTGATGTCGAGGAGTTTGTGGATTTGGTGGAGGACTCAGGGGCGGCTTACGTTATTTGGTCCATAACCTGGGGGCAACAATATATTTCCGCGCCCATTACATCCTTGGATAAGGTATTGAAAGGACGAACCACTGAACGCGATCTACTAGGTGAAATGGCAGATCTACTTTATGCAAAAGGAATCAAATTGATATTCTATTATCACTATGGTTATGATTGCTACCATTCCATAGATTCCAAATGGATGGAGGCCTCTGGAGGCTATAAGGCAGATAAAACGGAATTCTACGGGAACCTAAAGAACATTGTGGCAGAGGTGGGCAATAGATATGGAAAAAAATTGAACGGGTGGTTTTTTGACGGGGCTCAGCGCTATTATGACACCCATTTTGATGGTAGTTCCGGTGGAATTTCCACGGCCAATTTTAAGGAGATAAGTAAGGCCGCCAAAACCAATAACGGGCAACGTATAATTTCATATAATTCTTGGATTTTACCCAAGGTTACGGAGTATCAGGATTATTATGCCGGGGAGGGCCTAAAACAATTTACGGGACTGGATGACGGTGTATTTCCAGAAGGAAATTATAAGGGCTTGCAGGCACATAGCTGTTTTACTTTGGAAAAAAGGTGGGGGCACATCGATAAGAATACTACCATAGCCAGTCCAAAACATTCCCTTGATGATCTCATTGGCAGAATAAAACATGCGCAAGAAAATCGATATCCACTTTCCATAAATCTTGAAATGTACGAGGATGGTTCGGTATCACCGGAGTCTAGGGCATTATTGCGAAAGGTTAGTAAGGCTATCCGCGGGAAATAGATTTTATACAAATGAATTTAAAAGAGACTATGCATTTATTTAAACAGTTATTTAAGATTTTACTTCTGTTATTTTCAATAACTACAGCGGCACAAAGCATTCGAAAACCAAATATCATCATTATTTATACCGATGACCAGGGTTATGGGGATGTAGCAGCTCTTAACCCCGATGCTAAATTTAAGACTCCCAACATGGACATATTGGCCAATGAGGGGATTATCTTTACGGATGGGCATAGTAGTGATGCGGTCTGTACCCCTTCTAGATATTCTTTATTAACCGGGCGATATAGTTGGAGGACCTCCTTAAAAAAAGGAGTCCTTGAAGCCGATGGACCCTGTTTGATAGAGAAGGATAGGATGACCATTGCCTCCTTGCTAAGGGATAATGGCTATAACACCGCTATGGTAGGGAAATGGCACCTTCAAATGGAGTTTGAAGGAAGTCTGGGCAAGGATCGTGACTGGTCCAAACCCTTTACCGATGGTCCTATTGAAAAGGGGTTCGACTATTTTTTCGGGATTCCCGCATCCATGAACTACGGCATACTTACCTATTTGGAAAATGATAGGGTTTTGGATCCTCCGGTCTTATGGACTAAAAAGAAGCCGGCCACCAACCCCAGAACCTTTAGCGATGACATTACCCCTAAGCCCTATAGAATGACCCCGCCCTATGAAAAAGAAGGTGGCAGGGGCTGGGTAGAGGTAGCGCCATCCTTCAATGATGAGTTGGTGCTTGAAACCCTGACGAACAAAGCAGTGGAGTATATTGATGAAAAAACCAAAGAGGCAAAAAACGGCAAGCCATTCTTTTTATACCTTCCCTTGAACAGTCCCCATTTGCCCCATAGTACCCACCCCGATTTTCAAGGCCGAAGCAACTGTGGCAATTATGGCGATTTTATGGAAGAAACCGATTATAGGGTGGGGCAGGTATTGAAAGCCTTAAAAGACAATGGTATTGATGACAACACCTTGGTGATCTTTTCTTCCGATAACGGCGCTGAAACCAACTACGTTTATCAACGCGATGTATATGGGCACTACAGTAGTTTTAATTTTAAAGGCGGTAAGCGCGACATATACGAGGGTGGGCACCGCGTGCCCTTCCTAATGCGTTGGCCGACACAAATCAAGGCTGGTCTAAAATCGGATGTACCGGTGTGCCAAACAGATTATCTGGCTACCATTGCAGCAATTATTGGTGTAAAGCTTCCGGATAATGCAGGCGAGGACAGTTATAGCCTACTGCCCATTTTACAAGGAAAGGATGATGATAAAATGGTTAGGGGAGCGGTAATCCACCATTCGGTATCGGGGGATTTTGCCATTCGCGAAGGAAAATGGAAATTAAATATGTTTCGTGGATCCGGGGGTTCTCTGGAACCTAGATTTATTCAACCTAAAGAAGGGGAAGCCGTCTTTGAACTTTATAATATGGAAACGGATCCAAGCGAAACTACCAACCTTTATTTTGAGCATCCCGATGTAGTAAAAAGACTTACCAAAAAGATAAGCAATATCATTAAGGACGGAAGAACAACGGCCGGAATGCCTCAAGGGTATGTTAAGGAGAATTGGGATTTGCCTTCATGGATCAAATCCTAATCTTAAGGGACAATAGGAGTCATATCCCCTAATTTTGGTCAAATACAGCAAAAATATGGTCTAGCAGAGAAATACATTTTTTGGGTTAGGCATTAGGTTTGTACCCTGGACATTTTCTTGTATTGATTGAACTAGTTATATCCTGTTTTGAAAATTACTATCCAAAAATTAAAAGAATGAAAGTTACTGCCAGAAGTATTGTTCTTAGTCTATTCACTTTAATCCTGCTTTCCTGCGGAGGTAAGCAAGAAACAAAAAAAGAACCAATTGCAGAGGAAAAAACCCAACCGAATATCATATTCATATTTGCCGATGATTGGGGATATGCAGATTTGGGAATCCATGGAAGTACCTTTTGCAAAACCCCCAACCTGGATAAAATGGCTGCCGAAGGCATCGATTTTCAGAACTTCTCTGTAGTTAATCCTGTTTGCTCACCCAGTAGGGTGGCGGTAATGACAGGGCAATACCCTGCCCGCCAAAGTGTACACGGGCATTTTGCGTCCGTAGAATCGCATATAAAAAGAAATATGCCAGATTGGTTGAATCCACAAGCCCCCTTACTTCCCAAAATGTTAAAGGAAGCTGGATATTCCACGGCCCATTTTGGTAAATGGCATTTGTCCAATACCCATGTTGAAGATGCACCTTCCCCCTTGGAGTATGGATACGATGAGTATGGAGCATTTAATTTACCGAGTAACTTACATCAAATGCATGCGGATTCTACTATATATAAAACTATTGATTTTGTAAAGCGCCATAAGGACAAACCTTTTTTTATTAATGCTTGGATCCATGCAACGCATACTCCCCATTACCCCAAAGAGGAGTACATGCAACAATTTGCACATTTGGACGAACAGCAACAGGTGTATGCTGCTGTTGTGGCCGAGTATGATGCCCGTATAGGGGAATTGTTTTCCACTTTAAAAATTTTGGGAATAGATGAGAACACCTTGGTTGTCTTTTCTTCTGATAATGGTCCCGAAATAACCGGTAAAAATAAAATTACAGAGGATAATTCTACCGGACCTGGTTTAGGGACTTATTATTCCGTTGGGGAAACAGGAGAGCTTAAAGGACGTAAGCGCTCCCTTTTTGCAGGAGGTGTCCGTATACCCTTCTTGGTACGCTGGCCATCTAATGCGCCTGCCGGAGTGGTTGATAAAACTACCGAATTGGCCACTGTAGATTTGCTGCCAACATTTTTGGAATTGGCTGGGGCAAGCTATCCCGAGAATTACCAAGCCGATGGAGTAAGCATCGCTTCCGCCATAAGGGGCGAATCCTTTATTAGACAAAAGCCCATTTATTGGGATTGGCGCTTTTCCAGTGACAGGCCCGATTTTTGGCCTAGTGCCGCTGTTCAAGAGGGCAACTGGAAACTTATGACCAATGATGAATTAGGAAAGGTAGAACTATACAATATTGCTTCCGATTGGGCGGAGCAGACAGATGTGTCGGCTGATAATCCTGAGAAGCTCAAGGAGCTCACCTACAAACTCGAGGCTTTTCAAAGTTCCCTACCAATTGCAGCACCTGAAAATTGTTTTTCTAAGGAGAGAGAAACCCTAAAACTTGTAAATTAGAAAGACAAATGGACTTGTGGAATTACTTCTATGGGTCCATTTTAACAATCAATATTTTCCTTTAGCAATTACAGCACATAGGCTTAGAGGAATATGTTGAACTTGCTGTTTAGGAAAAATGTTATTGGCTTCTTTTTCAGAGTTCACTTGAAGGATTGAACAGTGAAAGAAGTCTATATTTTCACATTTTTTAACTTTTAGTATTTTCCGCGAATTTTTATTTTTATTCAAAATTTGAAATAGCGATAACATGCAATTTATTAAACGAGAAGACGATTTTTCGCCCACGTTTTCTGTTTGGTCAATTGAAAGAATAACTATCAATCTATTGTCTAATAGAATAAAAAGTGGGCATTATACGGAACCTTTTTTCATAAGGAGCCGGTTTCAACACTTCCTTCCCGATTTTCTTTCCGGGAGCAATTTTTTCGAATTCAAGTTTTACAGATGAAGGTATCTTGTCCCTTAGTTGCAGCAGGGACTGTTCCAAATACCCACTAACTGAAATGGGTTAAAATGGGAATTCCCTTTAACCCAAAAAAATCATTTTTCGTTCTGTTTCTTTAGACGATTACTTGCTAATAGTAAAGTATAATTTAAATAAATAGTTATGGAAGCAATAAAGACCGCTAAGAAAAAAAACTACCATAGAAGACTTAAGTCCCTTCCCCCGTTGAAATTCAAGAAATTCCAAATGAAAATGGACAATTTTGGGGTCCATATCCTCATTTCGGCCAATTTTCTTAAAAAAGGCAACCATTCCATGAGAATACAGAATGGTATTCTGCACCTAAAAATAAAGCAGGCCACAGGTCTGTTTGGGTATGCCATGGATTCCATTTCACAAAAGGACCAATATAAGGACATGGATTTTCAAATTAGTTTGCCCCACAAAAAGTTCAGGCATATAAAATCCGTTCGCTATCAGAACGGTTCCCTGAAAATTCACCTAAGTGATCGGCAAGGGTCAAGAGATGGAATAAGGTATGTGGAACCTTCAACAATGTACAATCGAACTACTTCATCCATACGGCATTAAAGACCTTTTGGCGGACCAGCGGTTAATAGGAGACCTATACCTCCGTTAGACTTTAAATTGTTTAACCTGTTTAAATAGAAATGAATTCCATATGAATGTATACAAGGAAAATATACAGTACCTAAGGCTCCCGGACGGGGCTATAAATACATTGAATAGTAATTACAGGGGAATTTTAGTAAAAAGGGAATAGATCCAAATTGATTTTGAATGAATATATAATAGACCGGCCGTTGGCTCGGCCCAAACTTGTTAACCTTTTATAAATTATAAACCATATTTTATGAAATCCAATAAACCTTACTTAAAAAGTGTACTCTTTTTGTTTACCTTATTATTCTTTTATAGCCATGGCGCCAAGGCCGGGAACGGAATAATACTCTATACCCCCTATACCTACATTACGGTACCGCCGGGAGAATCCATTGACTATACCGTTGAGGTTAAAAACTATGGTAGTCAGGTGAAGGATGTGGAAATTGATCTTTCCGGCTTACCAGACGAATGGAATTCTTCCTTAAAGGCCGGGGGTTATTCCATTAAGCGTATAGCTGTTCTACCAGGCGAGAAAAAAACGGTATCCTTGACCCTAAATGTACCCTTGAAGGTAGAAAAGGGGAAATATAATATAAGGCTTGTTGCCAAGAATTACGATGTGCTGCCCATTGTTGTCAACGTTTCGGAAGAGGGCACCTTTAAGACCGAATTCAGCTCGGACCAGATCAATATGGAAGGGCATTCCAAATCCAATTTTAACTTTTCCACAAAATTAAAAAATCATACTAGTGAAAAGCAGTTGTACTCTTTGTTGGCGCTACCGCCACGGGGTTGGAACGTGGCCTTTAAGCCCAATGATAGGCAGGCCACGGCAGTGGAGATAGAAGCGGGTAAAACCACCAATATTACGGTGGAGGTACAGCCTTCCCCACAAGTAACATCCGGATCTTTTAAAATTCCGATAAAGGCTACCAACAAGTACAGTACGGCCGATCTGGAATTGGAGGTGGTCATAAAGGGGTCTTATGATTTGGAGCTTACCACCCCAACGGGATTATTGAGTGCCAATGTTACTTCGGGAAGGGAAAAGCAATTGGATCTGCTGCTGAGAAATACTGGAACCAGCGAATTGAGAAATGTTAGCTTTAGCTCTTCAAAACCCAAGGATTGGGAAATTTCAATTGAGCCGGATACTATTCCAGTAATTCAGGCCGGGGGCAGTACAAAGGTACAGGCTACCATTAAATCTTCCGACAAGGCCATTCCCGGGGACTACCTGCCCAAGATTACGGCCAAGACCCCAGAGGCCACTTCAACTGCTTCTTTTAGGATTATGGTAAAGACACCTTTATTATGGGGCTGGCTAGGAATCTTTATCATTTTGGGGACCTTGGGGGGAATTTATTATCTGTTTAGAAAATACGGTAGGAGGTAATGGCGGAAAAGAGTATAGATATAAAGGGATTGACCAAAAAATACGGCGAGCATATAGCGGTTAACAATTTAAACCTCACTATAGAAAAAGGCGAAATATTTGGTCTCTTAGGACCCAACGGGGCGGGCAAATCAACAACAATTCTTATGATCCTTGGACTCACCGAAGTGGATTCGGGGAGCGTAAATGTGTGTGGAATAGACAGTAGCAGGTACCCGCTGGAGGTGAAAAGAAAAGTAGGATATCTACCGGAAGATGTGGGTTTTTACAACGATTATACCGGATTACAGAATCTTATGTATGTGGCCCGCTTAAACGACATCCCGCAAGAAGAGGCCAAAAAGGCGGCTTTGGAGATATTGCAAGAGGTAGGTTTGGAAGATGTCAAGGATAGTAAGGTAGCCAGCTATTCCCGAGGAATGAGACAGCGCCTTGGCCTGGCCGATGTGCTGATTAAAAACCCAGAGGTAATTATATTGGACGAGCCTACCCTGGGACTTGATCCAGAAGGGGTAAAAAAGTTTCTACAGCTCATTGTTCGCCTTAGTAGAAAAAAAGGCATTACCGTGCTGTTCTCCTCCCATCATTTGCACCAGATTCAACAGGTATGTGATCGGGTGGGGATATTTGTAAAGGGTAAAATGCTGGCTGAAGGTAAAATTAGCTCCTTGGCGCAACAGTTGTTTTCCAAAAATGCCTTTACCCTGGAAGGGGGCATATCCACTTTGACAGAGGATGTAGAACCACCTCTGCCATTAAAGGAGATGGTCCAAAAAATGAAGGCGATACCAGAGGTTGCAAATGTGGAATTGGGGGACAATGGATTTGTAGTAGAATCCAATAAGGATGTATCCGCTGATTTGTCCAGACTAGTTGTAAAGTCGGGATACGGACTTAATTTTCTAAGGAAAAAGGAATACGGTTTGGACGACATTTATTATCAATATTTTCAAGAAGATAAAAACAGATGAAAAATAAAGTTTTAAGGACAGGGATATCAAAATTAAACGCATTGACCATGAGCGATTGGACCTCAAACCTGCACTCCTTGGTGTTTAGGGATGAGGATGCAGGAGCCAGTAAAGGTGATTTTCCTTGGGGACCCTTTAAGGCGATGGTTCAAAAGGAAATTTCCGATCATTTTAGGAACTGGCGCTTTATAATACTATTTGCTATTATTTCGATGGCCTGTATGGGAACATTATTTGCCACTTTGGCCGATGGCATGAAGGCCATTGTTGTAGATAGTTCGGGAAATAGCTTTTTTTTCTTGAATTTATTTACAAAATCCAATGGTACCCTGCCGCCTTTTTTTGGATTTGTGGGATTCCTCGGCCCTTTGTTTGGAATAAGTTTGGGGTTCGATGCCATTAGTTCTGAACAGCAAAGGGGAACCCTGAGTAGGATTATGGCGCAACCAGTTCCTAGGGATAGTATTCTTAATGCCAAATTTCTGGCAGGGATAATCGTGATCAGTGTTATGTTTTTTACATTGAGCTTTCTGGTATTGGGCTCGGGGCTCATAGCCATAGGAATACCGCCCACAGCAGAAGAGTTTATGCGGATAATGGTGTATACCGTACTTAGCATTGTCTATGTATCCTTTTGGTTAAACCTTGCTATTTTGTTTTCGGTCCGTTTTAAACAATCTGCCACCTCCGCTTTGTTGGGGATAGCGGTATGGTTGTTTTGCACCATATTTTATCCTTTGTTAGCCAACATGATCATAAAGGCATATGAACCCTCAAAATTCGCCTCCCCCAAAGCCATTTACTTCTATGAAAAACTGAAGTTCTATCTGGGACAGATCATGCCAAATGAGTTGTTTGATGGGATTACCTCCGCCATTTTGGTGCCTTCCGTACGTAGTTTGGGGCCGCTTAGCATGGAGCAATTGCAAGGGGCCATCCCGAGTTCCCTGCCATTGGGACAGAGCATTATGTTGGTTTGGCCACAGTTTACGGGATTATTGGCACTTACATTGCTTTGTTTTCTGCTTTCCTATATGGTTTTCATGAAGCGGGAAATACGCTCTAGGGGATAAAGAATGCTGTGTAATTGGGTTGTGGGTCTTATTTTTTTTCCTCCAATCGGAAGACTTTAAAATTATCCACGGTCATATGGTTGTTTACGGTGCGTAGACCAAAGTGTCCGCTGGTATAGGGCTGCGGGTCATAAAAATTGATGATACATTGGTCATCGCGGTAATATTGAATAATTCCGTTATACGCTATAATCTTGATCTTTGTAATCTTATTTGGCGTTATCAGGTATTTGGATTCCGAAAGGTCATGTTCTGGTAATAACGGCCTATCACCATTGCCCAGATATCTTCTAAAGCGGGTTTTGCTATTGTCATGTCCACCAACTCCCATATAGTATAGCCGTAGTCCGTCATAATTACTAAATTTACCGCCTCGCTTTTCTGAATTGGCAAAGAGGTTATCCAGGTTTTCAGGATCTTTGGCCATCCAAAAACAGTTGAGGTCCGAGACACGATCTTGGGGGCCGCCTTCTTCTATTACACAAGCATCATATTGGATCATTATGGGACCTTCCAATTGCTTTTTAAACCAAATGGTGCAGCCTGCCACATCGGTAATTTCCAGTTTGCCATCGGTTCTGGTAACGATACCTCCCGGCATTTGCTCCACTTTCCAATGCTCCAATCCGTTTTCGAAATTTTCCTCATAGAGCAATGTCGCTCCAACAAAAAGGGTATCACCGATCACTACATCCTTTGCTTTTTGGCAAAAAGCCTCGGAGAGCAACATAATCAGCATAAATGATAGGATAGTTTGTTTCATAAAATTATATAGTTATTGGTTTTATGTTCCAAGTGCATTTTAGACCCAACAAACTGTAAGGTTCGTCCAGGACAACATTTTGTTCCAGCAATAGTTCCCAGAAAGGTTTTCTAATACCAGGTAATTTTAGCTTTCTTTGTCTCCGTATTAACCCAAACGCTCGCGTGCTCAAATTCACGTGTGAATATCCATCCATCAGGTTTTTCCCGTTTATAGGCTCCTTTTGGGCTCCCCAGTGGCTTTTGTAAGGCAGGATAGTCTACTAGGTTTCCATCCTCCAAATTCCAACCCCAATTCCACTGAAAATATGAATAAGGCTGTGCCCCAATAAGGAAGCAGGCATGGTAATATTCCAATTGATCCTTAGACTTTTTTTCAATTCCATCTGTTTTTGTGGCTCCAATTGTTATATCGTTTTGTCCTTTTCCTTTGGCACCGAAACGATAAATAGATATTTTTCCCGCCTTGGCAATTCTAATCATATCGTCCCATTCTTTTAGAAGATTCTCTTTATTGGTAACGGTTGCATTGTAATGCTCAAACATAAAGGCATCACAGTAGGGAAAAACATCTTTGGTGTCGGCTGCATTGTTACCGACCAATATTTTATCGGGTCCCATTTGTTCTTTCAAGGCGGCCATCATTTCACCTTTGGCTTTTGATATTTCTGCCAAGTCCTCTTTAGGGTAATCGGCATTATCATCCACGTTCATACGATCAATAAAAATACCATCTGCTCCGGAGATTTGAACACCTTCAACAGCCGATGCCACCCACCATTTCCGAAATTCAGGATTTAATGCATCAAAATAGTACGAAAATGCTGGGCCATTAGTTTTTTCAAGGAGTTTCCCGGTCTCTGGATCTACGGCCAAAAATTTGGCCAATTCTTTGTTTTTAGTGATGCCTTGAGGGGTAAGATCTTTATTGAATTGTGTAAAGGGCCATGCAACGTAAGAATTGTAATAGAATAATACTTTGGACTCGGGTTTTATGTTATGAAACGCTTCCACTTCGTGCTTTGTTCCCAGTACTGCGTCACCAAGCATGTTAAATGCATGTGATTTTTCTATACATATAAAACCTGTTTTTTCTGCAATAAACTTAACCTCTTCCGGTAACAATATCCGGTCAATATCACCAAAATGATAGTACATAGGTGTTGTTTCCCAACTAAATTTTGGAAAATAGGTCTTTGATTTAAAATGGGAACCATCACTAATAGCCAGTGATGATTTTTGTTGCCCGTAAGAACAAAAGCTTAGGGCGAGTAAACAGTAAACAAGGCTTAGTGTTTTAATTGACTGAATCCGAAATAACTTTTCTTTTTTCATGGTTCTTTATTTATTGCAGTACAATTTTACGCAATGCCCCAGCCCCAAATTTCTTTACTGAATTGTTGCCGGTGATGGTTACAGGTAGTTCGTTATTCAATAGAAGTACACCTTCCTTAAACTCCAACACCACATTTGTTACCTCAGGAGCCGAAATAGTATATCCTTTGGCAGTAACTTCTTTACCATTACCTATAAAAATCACCCAATCCCCACTCTTCTCGTTGGCGATCAAGGTATATGTAGCATCGGTTGACATATCTTTGTATTTTACATTTTGATGGTTGGCTGAAGAAAAAACCAAATCTTCACGGCCCGATTTATGCGTAATGTTAAGTCCCACAAATTCCGTATTTCCATTTTCGTCTTCAAAACTTGAAATCTCTTCAATACTTTTTCCTTCGGCAGAGGTAAAAGGTTCGTAAACGGAAACGAACGGACTCTCCCAGGCCGCACCATGTTGTCTGGCAGCAAAGGTTAAATAGGGTTCCTCGTCAACTTCGTAAGGTAGGCCGTGGTCTCCCTTAAAAGCTTTGTTTGGGGGTGATTTGATGGAGAACACTTCACGACCTGCTGTTCCTTTCATCCATAAATTCATAAAAACATCATCTTGCCCTTCAGGCATATCTATCTTCCATTCCGCTTGATAGTCATCTTCAAGCTTTATCGCTTTTTTATCCCACATATAATCCAACGCATACAGGTGGCCACCGGCAAAAGCCATTTCTTCACTTGGCGTGAGTTCCAGAGGATTCCCATCGGCGTCCATAATTGCCATACGCTGCCCCAGGTTGTGATAATAATAATCATGGAACTTATCTCCCTTTCGCTGTTTTTTGGATCGAAATATATCCACATAATAGCCCGTTTCAGCTCCGGTTTTTACAATGCTCACCAAACGGGATTGGTCACTGCGGGTTTCAGGCTCCAAAAAATAGACATCAGAATAGGTAATGTCCGGATAATAACCTTCCTTTTGTCCCGATTGTGGATATTGTCCCAAAAGGTCAAAAGCGTGGTAACTTAACATTTCGGTATAGGAAGATACGCCATCAACCATCACGGTATTATGTGCTGGAAACTGTGAGTAATACTCCAAATAAATGGGTTGTAAATATCCCGCGCCTTTGCCAGGGTCGGCCCCTTGTACGAAACCTTTTCCATAAAGTTCAAGGTTTATGCCGTTGGCATGCATATGGTTGCCCAAAGAGGCGTTCAAAGAAGCCATCATACCATTTTTACCGGTCCCCATGCGTTGTACATGCCAACTTACATTGGGGGCGTAAAATGTTTGGGTGATATAATCATCCATATCGCCCTTTTTGTACTTGGAATTTATGGATAAGGGCTTACTTGCAAAAAAAGATTTGATATCTGCCCTCGGTTTTCCTGTTTGTTCGGTCTGTTCACCATCCGCGAACAAGCGGTACAAAGCGGTAAAGTCTTCTTCCAGTTCTTTATTGTTGTTTTTTTGGGCTATACGAATCATGTCGCTTATGGGCTCTGTGCTTAATGGACCATAATTGCTATCCCCAAAAGCTACCGTTTGCCCGTTGGGAAATAGATATTGCGGCAACATTTTAACCGCCTTTTCCATTACAGGCATATAGGGCAGTATATTGTGATTGAAGGTGTTGTTAAAGTCCTCTATAAAGTTTGTGAGATCTTTGGTAACTCCAATGGAATAGCCCGGACATTCGGCCCAAACACCATTGTCTTTATCATAACCATAATCCAAGAATTTGCTCAGCGACCATTGGCGGGCCGAGGTGACATTCAAGATATAGTTGATGTAGTATTCCCGCCCTTTTTTGTCCGCATAAAATTCGTTGCTTTTTAGGACCATAGCTGCCTTTAAAATAATCTTGGCCTGATGCAGGTTCCAATTATTCTGTGGTACTCCGTTTTTAATGATTTGATCTGTCCATCGTTTGATGGTGGTATCGTACATAGCAATGTGCTGTGGATAATTTGCTTCGATATATGGGTGTAAAAAATCATAGAGTTCGGCTATATCGATCAGCACATTTTCATGGATCACCTGAAAATTGGTAAATCCCACCAATGTTTGAATGTGGCCATTTAACAGGTCGATGGGTTCGTTTCTATAGGACATGCCTTCCATATAGGTATGAAAAACATCGAATGAAAATTTAGCATATTCCTTCTCATTTTCAAGCCAATAAACAAAGGCGGCATCTCGGGCAAGTCCAATTATTTCTTCATTAATGGAATAAACAATACGGCCGGTTTTGGACTGTTCTGCCCATTCAAAAGGGTTGCCCTCTTTGGATCGGTTAGGCAAATACAAACCTCTAGGGTCATCCATATACGGCAAAATATCTTCCAGTTTTGGCTTTCCATAGGGTGTGGTATAATCCCTTGATCCAACAAATCGCACCGTAGGAACCGGAGCCTCTCCATCAGCATGGGAATAGTTAATTCCCTCAACATATATGTTGGTCGCCTTGGTTTTCCAGTGCATTTGTAAGCGGGAGACCATCCACTCCGGATCTGTAACATGGCGTTCTACATGACCGTCAATGCGCTCATGGATACCCTGCAAGACCTCTTTTGCCCACTGCTCTTTTTGGATGGTCTTTTGTAGATCTTTTTTCTCGGATTGGGTTATGTACAACCTTGGGTATCCCTGCTCCAAATTGGATGGCAAGGGAATATCAACACTATTTTGCGAACTTCCCGAAGAAGTTAGTAGACATAAGCCAACAGCAAAAGCATAAGTCTTTACTGAATTTGTAATAGCGCTATAAGTTTTTGAAAACATGCTAATTCGTCTAATTTTAATAAGATCTCATTTACTCACTAAGTGAGATTTATGGCTCCATAGCTTGCCCTGGGTAAATTCACTTTGGACTATGGGCATTGTGGTTTATTGCAATTCCAACTTTATTACACTTACCATTTTGTCCGGGGCTTCTTTAGGCAATTGCAAAACAGTACCATTTGCTGAATTTCTGGAACTGATTTCCTTGTCGGAAGCCATCAAGAGAGAGGCTTTCTTCAACTTAATATTCTTGTTGATCAATAATTTCCCATCTATTGGCCAATCGAAAACATGGGCATAAACTACACCATCCTTTTTGGTATATCTTCCCCATTCGGGCATATCGTATGGACTGGCCGTGGCGCCATAAATTGCTTCTGAATTGGCCTTGGTCCATTCTCCCATAGCTTTTAACCTTCTAATACTTTGAGCAGGAAACCTACCATATCCGTCGGGACCTATATTCAATAAAAAATTACCGCCTTTGGATACAATATCCACCAATTTTTGAGTAAGGTCTTCGCTACTTTTCCACTTGGTGTCGTCCGGTTTATATCCCCAAGTACCGTTCATGGTCATACAGGATTCCCAATCTTCATCGATTCCCGTAGCCGGAATTTCTTGTTCGGGAGTACCAAAATCTCCGGCAAAATTGCCTTCCATATCCATACCTTCCATTCCCTTTCGTCCTTTATCTACACGATTGTTAACGATTGTATTAGGTTGGATATCTCGAATAAAACTATACATATCCTTTCCCATTTCGGTGGTATAATCGGCAATCCAATCCCCATCGAACCAAACCACATCAATATCCCCATAGTTGGTAAGCAACTCCTTTACCTGTGGTTTTAGGTAGTTTTTATAATATTCGGGAAATTCAGGATTAACCACCGTCTGGTCTTTTTGTCCGGCATTGTAATTCGGAAATAAATTCCCCTGTGCCTGGGGGTGGTGCCAATCTACTATAGAATGATATACTCCAAATTTAATCCCCTGTTTTCTTGACGCTTCTGCCAATTCCCTTATAATATCACGCTTAAATGGAGCGGTGTCCATGATGTCGTAGTCTGTAACTTCTGAATCCCAAAGACAAAAGCCATCATGATGTTTAGAGGTGATAACGATATACTTCATACCGGCATCCTTGGCCATTTTTACCCAATCATCCGCATTGAACAATTCAGGGTTGAACATTTTAGGGAATTTTTCATATTCTTCTATGGTGTAGTCCAATTTATCCATGGCCCATTCGGCGCCGCCACCGGCAATTTGTTCTCCTCGTTCACCACCTATTATGGAATATGCACCCCAGTGAATAAACATTCCAAACTTAGCTTCACGCCACCAAGCCATCCGTTCATCATCGGATAACTTTTTTGTTTCGGTTGCATTCTGGGAATAGCTTAGGTTAATTACCGCCATAAATATGATGGTAGCGATCAATATATTTTTTATAGTTTTCATTTTCAGTGTTTTAATATTATGTGTTATTTCAATATGCTTTCTTGTAGCTCCTCCAAGGTTTTGCCTTTGGTTTCCGGCATCATAAAAATTACGAACAATAATTGTAGGAACATCATTGCCGCAAAAAATAAGAATACATAGCCAGGACTGGAAAGGCCAGCCATAGCCACTGGCATAAACAGGGTAATCAGGGCGGCCAGAACCCAGTGGGTTGAACTTCCAAAGGACTGACCTTGGGCCCTGACTTCCGTTGGAAATATCTCTGATATGAATACCCAGATTACGGAGCCTTGGCCAATAGCATGGGCAGCTATAAACAGAAATAGGAAAATAGGCACCATTATTCCTTCCCATTCCAGTAAAAATGCCATTGCAACCAGGAACAAGGAGATGATATATCCAAAGGAACCGATATACATAAGTGTTTTTCTGCCTAACCTATCAATTAAGTACAGACCTAAAAGGGTAAACAATAGATTGGTAACACCAATTCCTATACTGCTCAATAAGGAAGCACTTGCCTCCAAACCGGCGGACTCAAATATTCTAGGGGCATAGTATAGGAATGCATTTATGCCTGAAAGTTGGTTGAAAAATGCAATAAGAAAGGCCAGGATTAAAGGAAATCGGTACTTTTTATCGAAAAGTGGTTTCTTCGGTTTTTGGGTGGGCTCGGTGGCTGACCACAGGCTTAGATCCATTTCCGTACCTGTGAGCTCCAGATATATTTCCTTTGCCTTTTCCACCTCTCCTTTTTTATCCAAAAGCCACCTTGGACTTTCTGGAATGCTGCTAATGGCCAAAACATAGATAAAAGCTGGGAGCGCCTCTATTCCTACCATCCAACGCCATGGTTGTGCCCCGGTATTTTGCAGCAAATAATTGGATATAAATGCAATTAAGATTCCCAGCACTATGTTTAATTGGTAAAGTACTACCAATTTACCACGATTTTTGGCTGGAGCAATTTCTGAAACATAGGTGGGTGCTGCTACTGTTGAGGCTCCGACCCCTAGGCCTCCCAAAAAGCGAAAGATTGAAAAAGTATAGGGGTCGGTTGCAAGACCGGAACCCAAAGCCGAGATCAAATAGAGAACCCCGATCCAGAACAGGGTTTTTTTTCTTCCGATCCCATTACAGGGTATGTGTGCAAATATGGCGCCTATTACAGTTCCCCATAGGGCCATGGACATCACAAAGGTACCATGGAACAAATCCGATGTTTTCCATAACTCTTGTAATTGTTGGTCGGCACCTGAAATAACAACGGTGTCAAAGCCAAAAAGAAACCCGGCCATGGCCACCACAAAGGAAGTATATATTAGTTTACGGTTCATATGTTTGGTTTTGTATTTTAATCTTTTTGTTTGATGGTGGCTGGTAGAGGTTTGGTAAAAGGAATACCAGCCTTAAGCTTTTTTAGCCTTAGCAATGCTTCCAAATAGTAATAATCTGCATAATTAATGGAGTAGTCAATTTCGCTGCCATTGGGTTTATGGCCTGTAGAGTGCAGTAAAAAGGCAGAATTGGCATCTCTGCTTTGATAGTTTTGGGATAGTTCCGCAAGCATTTTTTCTGCGTTGTCCACATAATTTTTAGAAAGATTGGAATCTTTGGCAAAGGTAGAAAGCTCAATAAGTGCTGATGCCACCAATGCCGCAGCTGAGGCATCCCTAGGTTCATCGGGGATGTTGGGAGCATTAAAATCCCAGTAGGGAATTAAATCTTCGGGCAGCTTATCCAGATATATCTTTGCGGTCTTTTGGGCAAAGTCCAGATACTTGGGATCGTTTGTTTCCCTATATACCATGGTATAGCCATATATGGCCCATCCCTGTCCCCTTGCCCACATACTATCGTCGGCAAAACCTTGATGGGTAACCCCTTTAATTTTTTGGCCGGTTTCCCGGTCGTAAACCACCGCATGATAAGAGGTGTAATCTGGTCTAAAATGATTTTTCATAGTTACATCGGCATGACTCACCGCAATATCATATAGGGACTTGTCCCCACCATTTTTTGAGGCCCAAAACAAAAGTTCCAGATTGATCATGTTATCTATAATGGTATTGTGCTGGGGCCATTCCATATTGGGTACCTCACGGGGCCAGGATAGGATAGTACCTACATTGGGGTTGAACAAGGTAGCCAAGGTATCCGCGGTTTTAAGTATAATTTCCTTGTATTCGGGATTTCCAGTAAGTCTATACCCATTTCCAAAGCTGTTGAAGACCTGAAAACCAAGATCATGGTCCAGTGCTGGAGTAACCGAAAGAGGGGTGAGATACCTGCTATAGGTATTGGCCGATGCTATCCATTTTTTTTTGCCCGTACCTTCATATAGGTACCAGAGTGTTCCAGGCCAAAACCCACTGGTCCAATCCTTGTAATTTATAAATCGCCATTCCTGGCTATCTGGGGCTATGTTTCTGGGAAGGCTCTTGCCATCTTCGGGGATGAGTGTTAAGGTCTTGGTAGCTTGTTGCTCACAATAAGCTAGTTCCTTATCTATATCGAAGATATAAGTATTGCTTTTTTTAGAGTTCTTATTGCCGCAACCTAGGGTAAGGCACAACAAAATTAAGGATGCTAATATTGGTATTTTATTGGTCATTATTTAAGGGTTAATCATTTTTGATATTCTATTGTTATTCATGTGGTACAGCGGGATCAATAATGGGATATGAATTGTATACTGTAATTATTGGTTTCATTTTTTTATTGCATAATTAATCGGCAGGTTTTTTGGTTATTTCTTTATGGAGACCAACATTGGGTTGGCAATTATTTTAGCTTGCTGGGAGAGCATGGCATCCCAATCATTAATGCCTGTAATCTGCCCGCTCAATTCCCATGCAAAACCTGCGTAATAGGTTAAATTGTTCTTGGGTTTGGTGATGACCAACAAATTGCTTTGATCGCGTATTTCAGTTTTGTGTACAAGTGCAGTGACTATATCAGTAGGGTTCAGGACTAAACCTTCCCCCAAATTAGTGCTGTCCATGGTTTCCCAATGCCGGAACCAGCCCTCTTGCCCGTTGAGTTTGGCGTCCCCTTTGTTTTCATGAAGCGTAATGCCTACGGCAATATTGGGTACTTCCCTTTCAGATGAAAATACGATTTCAAATTTTGAAAAATTGCTGCCCAGATCCAGGGTTATTCTTTTTGTTTCCTTTAATCCATAATCGCTCCAAGAAGCATAGTCCAGTTCAAATACAGTACGTGGTGGCCCAGCAGCTATGGTTCTTGCTGACATAAAGTTTTGGGAAACATATAGGCTGTCGTTTTCAAATATACCTATACCACCAGTACCTCTACTTCCACCTACATGATAGGGATCATAGCCTTCCCCATGATCAATGTGGTAGTAGCCAGGAGTTTTTAAATGCTCCGCATACCATTTGTTAATGATTGATTTATCCGTTCGCTTTAGCCATAGGTCTATACCGCTGGAAAGTGTACTGCCCGGCACCCCTTCCAAGGCCTCTTTTTGGCCGGTAGGGCCGTAAGTACGGAAAGCTACTTTATCGTTTTCCCAGGTATAGTCGTCCGTACGCTCCGGTACCAATCGGGAGTAGGCTACCACCTCACTTTCCGGGACCACCACGCTGCTGTCCATGACTATTAGGTAGGTGGATACCGAATTGGGCTCCGCGTCTGCCTGAAACAATAGTTCGTCATCATGCCCATCCTGGTCGTAATCGATCCATTGGGTTCTAAGATAATTGGCGTTACCTTCCTTACGTATTCTAAGTTCTTCCTTTTTATGGTTCTCTAGAAAATTTTTCAATTGTTGGGTAGATAATGTAACTACTTCGGATCTGGAAAAATCCAGTTCGTTTTTTACCTGAACTACCAATTGTTTATCAGCGGTTTTACCATTACAGGAAATGGCTACTAGGGCTATTAATACATAGCTCCTGATTAGGACTGCAGGACCATTTAATATCATGCGTTTTCTTGGTTTTTTATCTTGGAACTCAGTCCCTATGGTTAAATTGTTTATAATTTTTGTGCTTTGCAGGATGGATACCTGTTGTTTACGATCAAATAAATATTCCGTTACAAGTTTACCTAGATTGCATCATAGAAGGCATAAAATATGATTCAAAGGGTATAAATTATGATTCTTTAGGGGTCATTTAATTAAGTGGCCAGGTATTTCTCCCTTACTTATATAAAAATGGTCCTTTCGGGGTGCCTTCTTGCTCCTTTTTCTGTGCTTCCATTCATTTTCAACAGACCATTCCTATTGCTTGGAAAGGGGGGTCATTAATTACATTGGTGAAATATTATTCATCGCTTTAGTTTTGATTATAACTTAGTAATATGCATCACAAATCCATTGTTGCTTTTCAGGTCTAGGTGTAATTTAGAATCGTTGCTAACTTCTATTGCTTCAATTTTAACTTGAGTTCTGGTTTTTACCATTTCATCATCTGTGTACACTTTTGCATTATATGTGGCACCGGATTCTAAAAATGAGAAATCTATTTCTATTTGCCTTGTGGTATTGCCATTGATGCCTCCCACGAACCAATTGTTTCCTTTTCTCCGGGCTATCACACCAATTTGTCCGATTTCAGCTTGTAATACTTTGGTTTCGTCCCAAGTGGTTGGTACATTATTGAAGAACTCCAACTCTGGTTCATTTCCAATGGTCTTGGTATCGCCCCAAAGCCCATCGTCTTTAATAGGAGCTGACGGAGCTTTATCGTACCAGTATAAAAACTGTAGTGGACTAAAAATGCAAACCGTTTTCGCTAATTGAGAGGCGTGCGAGCCCATTTTATAGACACGTGTATTATAATAGCACACTGTATTATCCGCTGCTCCTGCCAACATTCTGGTAAACATAGTAATTAACGTGTGTTCATTGGGTACGGTTTCCTCGTCGCCACGAATACCTTCCTGGGTCAGCAGATTGGGATAGGTTCTAGAAAAGCCCGTGGGTCTATATTCATCGTGCACATCTACAACCATTTCAAATTCGGCCGCTTTTTTTATGGCTTCATGCATCCAGGTCGTTGCATCTTGGTCGCCCACTCGTACAAAGCCAAATTTAATCCCGGAAACACCCCATTCCTTAAACAATGGTAAAATTTCGTCCAATTGTTTTTCCAAAGCTCTACGGTTTACATACAGCATAACCTTAACTCCTTTTTCTTTGGCATATTTACAGATGGCCTCAATGTCAAACGGACCTTTGGAACGTTTGGGGTCTAAAGTAACCGTTGTGGCATCGGAAGCAGTGTCCATCTCGTTGCCATACCATCCGGCATCAAAATGCACATATTGCATATTATGGCTGGCTACAAAATCGATGGCTGCCAAACCACCTTGAGTGGTTAAGGTGCTTTCACGAAGAACCTTTCCTGGGGTAATCCAAGTTTCATCTTCTATCTCCGACGGGGGATTTAAATTTTGAATTATGTAATTATTTTCAAGTAATTGTCCATAACTACTTCCCATCATGACCACGCGCCATGGTGATTGAAAAGGTAGTTTTTTATGCACTTTAGCGCCTTCAATTTTACTTTCGGCAATCACAGCTCCCGTTATGGTGTCTTGTTTTTGCTCTCCTGTCTTACCATCAAGCGAAGACACTATACTGTATTTGGATGAACTACCTTTATTAAAACTCAATCGACCATAATCCACCAAACGTGCTTCCGCCAAGGCAATTTTTACACTATCACTAATTTCAATCAACAAAGGACGTTCTGCCCCTTCTTGTAATTCAGTTATTGGAATTTTTCTATATTCCCCTTGCGCGGTAAGTACTCCTTTTTCACGTTTTGGGGTGGACCAAACCGGATAATCTTCAGAAAAATTGTAGTGAATATTTTCACTTAAACCTATTTCTTCCAATCCCATTTGCTCAGGAACTTCATAGGCAAAGGCAATCCCTTCATCAAAAGCCCTTGCAATTATATTAAGTTTCGCCTCTCCCTGCTGTAAGTATATTTTTGTTTGATTGTAATGATTTGGAATGGTACTCAATTCACTAAATTTTGAGTTCCAAGTGGCATTTTCCGTAGTATATTCTATTTTTTCTACAGTGACGTTTCCCGAAAAATGCAATTCTTCTGAAAGTAATTCCAAAACTGAGGTTTGAATGACTTCCTTGTTATCATAATAGACCGAAAAAGTAAGGGAGTTTTGATTCTCATCGTCCAAAAACACTATTTTTTTAGATCCGTCCGGTGAGGTCAATGCAATAACTTCTGTTTGTTTACAACTACTGAAACTTAATATTAGTAAGAGTACAACCCTACATTTTTTTAAAAATTGGTTCATTAATTTATGGTTTTAGTTCAATTGAAATATTTTGAAAATTTGTTGGTGGTATTTTAAATTGTACTACTTTTTTACCCTTTATATTTTTTCTTGCGCCTCGCAACTCCTTAAAACCGATATTTAGAACCACCTCGCCTTCCTTATGATTGTCTGGTACGGTCAAAAAAATTGGGTCGTTACAAGTTAACTTCAATTGCTGGCCTGTAACCAAGGTGGCCGAGCTCGATTTTTTTCCTAATATTTCAATGGAATAGCCTTTAAACCTCATTTCTTTGCCAGCTCCAATAAAAAGTGTGGTAGAATTACCCTCTTGGGTCAACATCCCAAAAGTTCCAGTAAATTCAATGCCGTTATGTTGATAGGAATCCAAAACATCGGAAGAAAACACATAATCCGTTCTAGCAGTTTTACTATTAATTTGTAGGCCTACAAAACTTGCCCTATCATTGGCGACTGCAAATGGTTTTATTGCTGTAATGGTTGCCGGCTCTTTGCCTGTAGAAGGTTCGTAAACCGCAACAAAAGGTCTTTTCCAAGCTTCGCCATATTGCCTAACCACGGTAGTCAGCAATGGTGCTTTTTCTATTTTTTCTGGAAGTATGTTCCTGAAGGCCTCGGAGTGGGGCGATTTTACCGTAAAAAGTTCACGATTATCATTCCCGTTCATCCACATATTCATCTTTACCATTTCATTGTTGATAGATAAATTATATGTCGCTTTAAATGAATTGTCCATTCTTAAGGATGCCTCATCATACAGATAGTCATATGCTTTTATGTTGCCCGACTTTGAGTTAAGTTTTGATGAAGCCTTTAATGTTAAGGGTTGATTATCTAAGGTGGTATAATGTAATTCCTGCCCTAAATTATGGTAAAAATAGTCGTGATAATCGGCATTATTGGTTTTGGTTCTAGATCTGAAAATATCTACGTAGTATCCTGTCTTTTCCCCTGTCCGCACAATAGCCATTACCCGGTTTTGATCAGAATTGGTACTGGGTTCATTGAAATAGAGATCGGAAAAGCTAATATTGGGGTAGTACCCCGTTTTTCTCCCGCTTTTTGGGTATAGGTCATTCACCTGAAAAGGGTAATAGCTCCGCATTTTTTCGTATTGCGATTTCCCATTTACGGAAACCGTGTTATGCGCAGGAAATTGGGAATAGTATTCGCGATAGTCGGGCTGAAAATAACTGGAGCCCCTACCGCTTTCAGGTGCCAGGATATACCCTTTGCCATAAAGTTCCATGGCCAAACCGTTGGAGTGCGCATGGTTGCCCAAGGATGCTACCTGTGATATCATAAGGCCGTTTTCGGTGTCATGGCCGTTTCTCATGGCCAGCCAACTAACGGTAGGTGCATAAAAGGTTTGGGTCATAAAATTGTCTTGTTTTGCAGCGGCGATGCCCGAATCCAGCACCACTTCCGTGTTAAATAGAAAATCTAAAAACGGATCTTTTATTCTTTTTTCCTTCAACTTGTCCTGCTTGCCGTTAAGCATATACAGCATGGAAGTAAATTTTTCCTCTTGCTGTGGTTTGCCAAACATTTGGGCATTGGCCACCAGATCTAGGAAAGGCTCAATTTCCAAGGTCCCATAGTGCGAGTCGCCAAAGGCCGCTATATGTTTGTTGGGGAACAAATACTGCGGCATTACCTCTACAGCATTGGGAATTATGGGCATGGCCAGCATAATATCTACCCCAAGGGCTTCTTGAATCACCCTAGCCATATGGGTATACCCTTTGGCGACACTTAGGCCATAGCCCGCACTTTCATTCCAAACCCCATTATCCTGATCATAACCATAGGCCAATACATCGGAAACCGACCATTGTCTGGCTTCTGTCTCGTTAAATACACGATGCAGGTAGTATTGACAGCCCTTGCCGTCTTCATAATCCTTATCATTATCCAAAGCTAGGGCCAGTTGTATTACAAAATTGGCCTGATGGAGGTTCCAGTTATTGTCTGGCACCCCATTTTTTATGATTATTTCCGCCAATTTTTTTAAAGACCCCGTATATATGGGAACCATAGATTTTTTCTTCGCCTGAATAAAATCATAGAGAAATTCATAGGTTTCCGCCAGTTCGTCTACAATGTTTTCTTTGATGACCTGGAAAGATGTGAGACCAATGATTCGCTGTACATTCCCATGCTGAAGATCTATAACCTCATTCCTATAATACAGCCCTTTCATGTATACATCAAAGAGATGGGCCGCTAATTGTGCATACGCTTCATCGCGTTCAATAAAGTATACTATGGCCGCATCGCGGGCTATTTTCATGATTTTCTCATTGGTGTTCTCAATGATCCTACCCGTTTTGGAGGGGGGTACCCATTCCCATTCGTCGGTATTCTTGTTTTGTAAAAACAAGCCTCTTTCGTCTTCCAAATAGGGTTTTATATCCTGTAGTTCCGGAGTTTTATAGGCCGTAACATAATCTCTTTGCCCGGTAAACCTTACAGTGGGAACTGGGGCACGACCTTTAGCATGGGAATAAAACTCCCCATCCACGAACACATCGGTGGCATGCGACTTCCAATACATTTGAAGCCGGGAAGACAACCACTCCGGGTCCGTCTTGTATTGGTCCACATATTTTATAATTCTATTTTTAAATGCCTTGTAGTCGGACCTAATTTCTTCAGAATTTTCAATTTTCCCTAGGATATTGTCCCTGTTTAAATGTGGGGCCAACATGCGTGGATGCGCCCTTTCTATGGAATCGGGAAACAGGAATTGTGCAAATGCCAATTCACAATTGCATAGGAAGACGATCGTAGCTAAAACAAAAATTCTATTTCCCATATATTTTATTTGCTGTCCTGTTTTCTTTCCCAAATGTGACTATCGTTTAATAGGGAATTATATTCTTGCTGAAGTTCTTTTTTCAACCTTTCCAGAACCTCAGGATGTTTTGTAGATAGTTCCTGTGTTTCCGCTACATCCTGCTTAAGGTTATACAGCACGAAATCCGTAAGGATGGCATTTTTCACCAAAGCCTCGTTGCCGCGATGAACATTTAGGATTTTCGGGAGATATCCATCTTCGTTCTTCAATCGGGCCATAATTTTCCAATCACCACTGCGCATGGCGATTACATGTTGGTTCAGGGCATTGTAAAAACCCCATAACAAGGGTTTGTTACGTGCAACAGTTCCCGTGCTTAAGAATGTGGTTATAGATTGACCATCCAATTCCTTATGGGGTAGACCGGCCCTTGCCAGTTCCGAAAAAGTGGGTAGAAAATCCAAAGCGGAAACTACCGCATCCGAAGTTCCGATATAGGTCTCCTTGCCCAACCAATTTATGATACAAGGCACTCTAATGCCGGCTTCGTTGGTCCATAATTTCATTCCTTTTAAATTGCCTGGGGAACCATAGGAACGTTTTGCACGGCTATACCTCAACAGGGTTTCAGGTCCGTTGTCCGAAGTAAATACTACGAGGGTGTTTTTATCCAAGCTGTTATTTTTTAAATAGGTCAGCAATCGGCCAATAGCAATATCTACGTTTTCTACGTTTGCAAAATATTCAGCTTCTTCCAGCGTATTGGTAAATTGAAGGTATTTTTCTACCAAGGCTTCCGGAGATGCGATAGGTTCGTGGGGCTCATGAAAGGCAACTTCCAAAAAGAAAGGATTTCCCCCCTCTTTTCTATCGAGCCACTGCATAGCTTCATCAACAATAAGCTGACTGCTATATCCTTCCAATTTACCCACTTCGGTTCCATTGCGCACAAAGTTTTTTGGGTTTTTATGACTTGGAGAAGCATTGTTATGGGTAGCAAACCAATGCTGGAATCCAAAGTGGTCCGGTTGTGGCTGTTCTTCGGAATTGAACATAGAACTGCCGTGCCATTTACCCACCAAACAAGTGCTGTAACCAGCAGATTTAAGGAGTTGCGGTATGGTTTCCTCATCGGCTTGCAAATGCACCAGATCCTTTAAATCGTCCCTTTGCTTATTGCCGCCAACAATAAAATCGTACAGGCCGGCCCTATTTGGATTTCTACCTGTTAATAATCCCACCCTGGAAGGGGAGCAAACGGGTGCTGCAGAATAAAAATTGGTAAGCTTTATACCAGTCTCGGCCAATTTATCCAGATTGGGGGTTTTAATAATGGGGTGGCCATAGGAGGAAAGGTCTCCATAACCTAGGTCGTCGCAAAGCAGCACAATAATGTTGGGCCTGGACTTGTCAACTACCTTCACGGAATTTGGGGTAGATTTGCAAGATGTTATTATTAAGGAAAAAATCCCCAAGGCAAATACAAAAATTCTCATATAATAATATTTCAATTACTCCATAGTTGGGAGCCTCATATTAAATGTTTCCTGTCCAATACCCAATGGCGCTAAAGGCAAAAATCCGTTGTTTAACGGCGACTTATTTGTACCCTGTTCTTTTCCTAAAAGCACTGGACTTTCTTGTCATACAATTTTAGATAGAGTTTTAAAAAGTAAGCATAAAGCATGGTTCAAAGGGTATAAATTATGATCCTTTAGGGGCTTTTTTCTCCTGTCTACGGCCATTCTACTATATGCAATAGTTATTTCCCCATAAACTTATCAATTTTCAGAATCACTGGAATGCTCTTAAAAAAGACCGTTCCAAGCTCAGGGATTCTCCAGGAAGACCTATAAGAACTACACTAACGCGGTCCCTTTACGGTCCAGTAAGGGATATCTGCATTGTTAAAGGAAAATCTATGCTTGCTATGGGGACATTATAGAGCTTAAAAATGTAGGGGGCTTATTCATTATTGAAGGCTTTTAGGGACAGATTTTACCATTTTGGGCGGCAAAGGAGTGATAATTTATACCCTTTGAATCATAATTTAAACCTTGGGCCTGGAATTCTTTTTAACATTGCCTTAACAAATATTAACGCCGAATACGAGGTATTAATTTGTTGGCAAATTCAATCACGATTAACCAATAAACAACCATTTAAATGAAACTTTTATGATTACTCAAAAAAACAAACAATTTAGTTTAAAGTATGTTACCGCATTAATGGTAATAGTAGGGTTATTGCTCGGTGGGTCAACTGGGTTAATGGCAGCCGGCACAAATAGTGTTTTCGGAGTGCCAATATTAGAATTGGACGAGGACCAGGATTTGACCATCACTGGAACGGTGACCAGTTCCGAAGACGGAATGCCAATTCCGGCTGTCAATGTAATTTTGAAGGGTACCAATACTGGTACCACCTCGGATTTTGATGGAAATTATGCCATTAACGTTCCTTCGAGCAACAGTGTCCTTGTATTTTCCTCTGTGGGTTATGCTACCAAAGAAGTTGTGGTAGGGTCCAATAGGGTAATAAACGTGTCATTGGATACCGATGTAAGTGCTCTTGATGAGGTAGTGGTGGTAGGTTATGGTTCAGCAAAAAAGGAAACACTTACAGGTTCTATTGAGCAGGTAAAGGCTGAAGCCTTTGAAGATTTGGCTGTAGGTAGTCCGGCTTTGGCACTACAGGGAAGAACTCCTGGTCTGGTTGTGACCCGTACCTCTTCAAGACCAGGTGAAGAAGGTGTTAATTTTCTTATTAGAGGTGCCTCTTCTATAAATGGTATAGAGCCTCTTATTGTAATAGACGGTATTCCTGCTATAAATTCGTCCTCTTTTAATGATATGAACCCAAATGATATTGAAAACATAAGTGTTTTAAAAGGTGGGTCTGCATCCGTATACGGTTCTCGGGCCGCTGGTGGGGTAATTTTGGTAACCACTAAAAAAGGAAAAGGAGATGTTAAGGTAGATATAAGTACTATAACCCGTATGGGTACCATAGGCATTCGCCCACCATCACCAACGATGTCTCAATATGGACAACTATATGCAGCGGCAGCTCGTGAAGATTTAGCTTCTGGAAAACCACCTCGTTATTTCTTTTGGAACGATCTTGAAACCGTAGATAGAATAGCTGCGGGGGAAGAAGGATATTACGATTTACCTATAAATGGTAGAATATGGCTTGGTAATGCTCCTAGATTTGATGAAATGTTCGGCAATTCTTATTCTAGCCAACATAACATAAGTGTATCCGGGGGTACTGAAAAAAGTAATTTCCGTATTTCTGCCGGCTATGACGAAAATGTTGGTGGTTTAAAGGTAGCGGATGACAGTGCCGATAGATATAATTTCTCTATAAATTATGGTGTAGATATAAGTGATAAACTAAGCCTTAATACAAATATCAGTTATTTACATAATAAATTTTCCGGACCAACCTCAGGATTGGCTAGGGAGGCCGCTACATGGGATGCACCTTTATTCCCGACTTATAACCCCGATGGACAATATTATGCAAATTTTGGGGGTGTTAATATTACAGGCGATAGAAACGCAGTAGCACAAGTAAAAGATGGTGGTCGTGAAAATAAAGCTGTTGAGCAGTTTAAAATAGCTGCACAGGCTACCTATAAATTTACAGACCATTTAAACTTTACCGGATCTTATGCTATTAGTAGGCAAAACAGTGAATATCAGGCGTATGCCGTTTCTGTACCACTATATAGTTGGGATGGCGGTTTCTCCAATAATATAAATAATACAAGTTATATTGAAGAAGGAACAGGACCGGACAGTAATGATGGTAACATTACCTATAAGAATTACAAAGGAGCTTTAAATTATACCAATAGCTTTGGGAATCATAATATTTCTGGATTATTGGCAATAGAAGCAGAGAAAAATGAATTAAATGAATATAGAATTAGAAGAAATGGCTTTGTAGATTATGGCGTATACGATATTGACCTAGGTGCTACCGACCAACTGGTGACAACCGCTGGAGGGGGTAATGCTTGGGGCTTCTTTGGATATATTGGACGTTTAAATTACGACTATAAGGGGAAATATTTATTAGAGTTCCAAGGTAGACGTGATGGATCTTCAAGATTTGCAGATGGCGCTAAATGGTCTAACTACGGTAGTGTTTCCGGTGGTTGGGTTTTAAGTTCGGAAGAATTTCTTTTAGACAGCAATTTTATATCATTTTTAAAATTGCGAGGGGGTTATGGGGAAGTAGGAAGTACCTCTGGTATCGGTAACTTCGGATATTTATCAACTGTTGGTTTTGGTACTACCGTTTTTGGTGAAACAAATGCAAATCAGCAAGCAACTTCAAGAGCCAGTAGTTTATTTAGTAGTACTACAACATGGGAACGTATTATTTCAAAAGAGATTGGTTTAGACTTTAGACTATTTAATAACAAGGTATTCGGTTCATTGGATCTTTATCAGAAAGACAATGTGGGAATGCTTGTTAGAGGGATTACCCCAGATGTTCTAGGAACGGCAACTCCGTTTACCAATATAGGTACTTTAGAGACTAAAGGTTGGGAAGCAATGTTGGGTTGGCAAGGTAAAGTTGGGGAATTGGACTTTAGCTTAAGTGCCAATATGAGTGATTCCAGAAATGAAATTACAAAATATGAAGGAGCTCAAACAATTTATGAAAACCTAAATGATACTGATAGGTCCCGAAACATTTTGGGCAAACCAATCAACTCGTTTTATCTATGGGAAACGGATGGTTATTTTGACTCCCAAGCCGAAGTAGATGCCTATTATGCCAGTCTTAATCCAGGAGGTATATTGCCATCACAAAGCTCAAACGATGCTTTGCGACCAGGAGATATGATTGTTGTGGATTCCAATGGGGATGGCAACCTTGATAACGAAGATTTAACCTACCAAGGAGATGCTGCCGTACATTATGTTTATGGATTTAATTTTGATTTAAAATACAAGAATTTTGATGTAAGTGCCTTTTTTCAAGGTGCTCTAGACCATCAAATATATAGGGAAGGTTATTTCGCGCAGCCTTTTCAAGCAGAATGGCAGAACCAATCCAATACTTGGTTGGGTAGAACATGGACAGAGGATAACCGCAATGCAGAGTTCCCTAGGTTGACCACCCAACGAGGGCTATCTGCTTGGAACTATAGAAGTAAGGACCACATTTTACAAAATAATAAATACGTTAGATTAAAATCCCTGATTGTTGGCTATAATTTTAAAGGATTACAAATTGGGAATACACCTATTAATACAGTGCGTATTTATTTTTCAGGAAATGATTTGTTTGAGTTTACAAGTGTAAAGGATGGTTACGATCCAGAATTTCAGCGTAGTACAAATAACAGTGCCTATCCATTTATGCGTACTTGGGCATTGGGCTTAAAGGTATCGCTGTAGGGTATAGATATTTAATATTTAAATTAAAAAACATTCAAATGAAAAAAGTAATATATAAAGTATTGCCATGTGTTATGGTA
Organism: Arenibacter palladensis; assembly: GCF_900129275.1. GTDB lineage: Bacteria > Bacteroidota > Bacteroidia > Flavobacteriales > Flavobacteriaceae > Arenibacter > Arenibacter palladensis. The sequence continues at coordinate 722,795 of NZ_FQUX01000001.1, forward strand.
CTCTTTGCCTCTTGTGCAGACGAATTTATAGACTTAACACCTCCGGCATCAATCACGGACGAGGTTTATTATACCGAGGCGGAGCATTTTTTAACAGGCTCCAATAGGTTTTATACAAACTTAATAGGATGGAGCGATCAAGGTATTTACGCAGATCACGGTTCCGATTTGGTAGGATATACGGAAGATGGTGGGATGCAGGAATACAGTAGAGGGGATACTCAAGCACCTGAAGCTGATGCTTATTATACCAACGCCTATTCGGCTATTAGAGACATGAACCTTTTACTTGCAAGAGCTGAGACTTATGATGGAGAAGGAAGTATTGAAGCATATGTAGCCGCAACTAAATTTCATAGAGCTTGGCAATATTTCTTTTTAGTACAACGCTTTGGAGGTGTTACTTTGGTAACCGAACCTTTAGATGTTGATTCTGAAGAATTATATGGGCCACGTAATAGTAGATATGAAGTTGTTGCCCAAATTATTGCAGACTTGGATGATGCTATTGCTGGGTTACCTACAGAGCAGGAAATTAGCTCTTCTGATAAGGGAAAAATAAGCAAATGGGCTGCCATGGCTTTTAAAGCTGAAGTTTTGTTACATGAGGCAACCTGGATGAAATATGTGGGTGATAGTACAGATGGTGATGGCATTAGTTCTGGAGCTGGAAGCGCCGGATATGATACAGGTAAAATAAATACCTATTTACAGCAGGTTGTTACTTTAACAAAAACGGTTATGGATCAAGGCGGTTACGAGCTTTGGAATTATAACGATGCCCTGGATAATTTGAGTTCCAATTTCTTGTTCAACCTGGAAGACGGTGGATCCAATCCAGGCGGACTGGACAAGGCGTCTAACAAGGAGTTTATTTTTTACAACAAATATGATTTTACTTTTAGACAGGCTGGGACACTGGTAAGTCACGTTTTCGAAGGTAGGGTAAAACCCAGTAGAAAAATGATGGATATGTTTTTATGCGATGACGGTTTACCAATAAATCAGTCTTTAAGGTTTAGGGGATATGCAAATACACAAGATGAGTTTCAAAACAGGGATTTAAGAATGAGAGCTTATTTTACCTATCATAAAAATCTTGGTGAAATTCCTGAAACTGGAGACGTGCTTTTAAACGGGACAAATAACTTTGGTTACTTCAACTCTAAGTTTATGAGCTGGAATTGGGGAACGGATATTGCTTATAGGGCAACAACGACCGAAGCCTATGACATGCCTTTTATACGCCTTGCCGAAGTATATTTAATGTATGCCGAAGGTTTGTATGAGTTAAATGGAAGTCTAACGGACGCGGAAATGAACGAGTCGATCAACTTGGTTAAGGCCAGGGCTGGATTACCACCTATTAGCAATACTTTTCTAACGACTCACGGCATGGATATAGGAACCGAAATTCGTAGAGAACGTACCATTGAGCTTTATGCGGAGAGTGCAACAAGGTTTAACGACCTAAAAAGATGGGGTATTGCCGAAGATGAATTAGGGGAGACCATTTATGGCGCAGTTATAGAAGGTACTGCTTATGAAGGAAACCCTGCTTTGTATAATCCGGGAGCATATGGTTTTGGAGAAGCAACCACCACAACAGGGGTTGGGGAAAGAAGATGTCTTATAGTACAGCCATCATCAATTCGTAACTTTTCCAGGGATAATTATTTATTCCCAATACCTACATCCCAGACCGGTTTAAATGATAAGTTACTTCAAAACCCCGGATATTAAAAAATAGTAGTTTTAGTTAGTTTGTTGAAGGCAGCCATAGCATTATGTTATGGCTGCTCTTTTTTGGAATACATTGGTTTGAAAAAGCTTTTCGTCCAAGAAGGGTGAAGGGGCCTAAACCAAGCACTGTGCCTTCCTTAATTTTGCCTAACGTTGGATTTCTGTTCCATAAATTCGGTAGGGGTCATGTTAAACAGTTCCCGAAAGGTCTTGCTAAAATAGGCCGTGGAATTAAAACCGCTCATATAGGTCACCTCCTTTATGGAGTATTGGTTGTTCTGTAATAATTCGGAGGCGTACCTTAATCTTATGGTACGTATAAAGTGGCTGGGGTTATTACCCGTTAGCGAATTTATTTTTCGGTAGAGTTGGGATCTGCCAACACCCAATTCTTTGGAGAGGTCTTCTTGCTTAAAATCCATGTTACTGATATTCTTGATGATGGTCTTCGTGGCCTTGTCCAAAAACACCTCGTCTATATTATTTGATGTTACCTCCGAAGATGGAAACAAACCTCCAATTTCCGCAAAACGTTCCCTTAACCTATTTTTGGTCGCCAGTAAATTGCTGATCCTGGCCTTCAACACACTGGTTACAAAGGGTTTGGCCAGATAGCCATCGGCACCACTTTCATATCCTTCTATCCGATCGTTGTCCAAGCTTCTTGCCGTTAGCAGAAGTACAGGAATATGGCAGGTATCGAAATCCTTTTTTATTTCCTTACATAGTTCAAAGCCATCCATTTTGGGCATCATGACATCGCTAATAATTAGATCTGGAAAGATTTTTTTGGCAATTTTCAACCCTTTTCTACCATTTTCCGCTTCTTTAATGTCGTATTCATCCTGTAGATCGGAAGCAAGGTGCCTACGCAATTCATTATTGTCCTCTACGATTAGCACGGTAGGCAATTTTGTATTTTTGTCCTTAACTTTTTTTGTTATTGGGGTTGGGTCACTACCAGCAATACTCATTTCATATTCCACCGCATTCATAGAGTTGATAAGGAATTCGTTTTTTATATTCTCAACGTTTTCCGGTTCCAAATCATAGTTTAAAGGCAGTTTTACGGTGAATTTGGTTCCCTTCTTACGTTGACTTTCCACCGTTATTTCACCTTTGTGGATACCAACCAAAGCCTTGGTAAAATTCAATCCTATTCCGGTGCCAGATGTTGTACTATCCGGGTGATAGAACCTACTAAAAATATTTTTTAGCTGTTCCTTGTCCAAGCCCACCCCACTGTCGGAAATAATTATCTCAACATATTCTTCCAGACTCTCCTTTTTGGACCAAAACCTTTGCTTTCTTTTATCCGTGGATGATCTTTTGTTTACCGAAACCTTAATGGAGCCTCCTCTTTCCGTAAATTTTATAGCATTGGAAATTAAATTGGTAATTATTTTTTCTACTTTGTCAAAATCAAATAGGGTAGTCAAATTTGGGGAATCGGCCTCAAAACTATAGTTCAAGTCTTTTCTCGTAGCCAATGTTTCGAAAAGGGAGAAAATGTCTTCGCAGAATTTGGCAATATTACCTTTTTCCAATTGCAAGGGGGACATGCCCACATCCATTTTTCTATAATCCAATAATTGGTTTACAAGGTGTAATAGTCTCCGGGCACTACGTTGAATGGTCAATGCCGAAGATTTAACGGCATCGGAATCTGGAACACTGGATAGAATTTTATCTACCGGATTTAAGATCAATGTTAATGGCGTTCTAAACTCGTGGGAGACATTTACGAAGAATTCCAGTTTGGTTTTATCAAGTTCCCTTCTCTGGGAGGCCTTTACCCTTAACGTATAAAAATTAATAAGTGTCCAAAATAGGAGTCCCCCAGCAATGATGTAAATAATTTTCATCCACCAAGTCTGCCAAAAAGGAGGCAAGATTTTGATATCAATTCTCGAGGATTCGGCATTTTCCCATTGGCCGTCCAATGAAGCTTTCACCTCAAAGGAATAATCCCCGGGTTTTAGATTGGAGAGGTTTACTACCCTGTTGTTCCCTGTATCTATAAAATCATCATCCAATCCATCCATTTTATAGGCATATTGTACCAATTCTGGATTTTCATAATTGAGCGCAACAAACTCGAAGGAAATATAATTTTCATCGTACTTCAAAGTGATTTCCCCCACTTCGTTGATCGCTTTGTTAAGGAGCACCCTTCCGTTCACGGAATCGCTTGGATAGATTTTTGTGTTATTAAGCTTAAAACTCGTTATGTACGGACTAAGCTTTGTTACCGATTGTAGCTCAAAATTGTTGGGATCGAAAATATTAAAACCGTTAATGCCTCCAATTATAATGCGCCCGTCCTTGGTCTTTTCTATGGATTTACTTTGGTATTCCAAGCCCTGAAGACCATCGTGTTCGTTAAAATTTCTAAATTGATGCGTAATGGGATTCAATAAGGACAGCCCACTTTTTGTGGTTATCCAAAAATTATGGTTGTTATCTTCCTTGATTCCTACAACCAAATTATTAGGGAGTTCGTTTTGGGTAGTATAAGGCCTTATTGTTTTTAGATCTTCATCAAGTTTAAAGATTCCATTGTCCGTTCCCAACCAAATATTTCCCAAATGGTCCTCGGTTATATAATTTATTCCAGTTCCTTCAATACCATTTTCTTTTATTACCGAGAATTCCATTTCATCTGGAGCTAATTCTTCCAGTTTATCCAGCTCTAAATAATTTAATCCAAGAGATGTACCAATCAGCAAACGATTTTTAGAATCGATAAAGAGACAAAACACAAAATTACTGGCAAGTCCATTCTCTATATATGCCGTATTTTTATAGTTCTTAAATTGTCCGGTACTGGGGTCCAACAAACTTAAGCCCTCTGTTCTGAGTCCAAACCAAAGTCTATGTCTGTTGTCCTCGACCCCTGTCCAAACAGAGCTTTCGCCAATAGAATTGGGGTCCGATGAATTATGGAGATACTGTTTGAAAGTCTTGAGTTCAGGATCAAATTTATTTACCCCCCCATCCAAGGTACATACCCAAATATGGCCGCTGGACGATTCAAAAGTATACAGTATTTTATTGGAGCTTAGGGAATTGGGATTCTTGGGCTCATGGCTATAGTGGGTATAGGTTAAATTCTTCTCATCAAATAGGTTAAGTCCGCCGTTATAGGCGCTGAGCCAAATTCTTTCCTTCGAATCCTGTAATACTGCTTGGATTATCTTTTCGTTGAGCCCCTTAGGGTTATTTGGCTGATAATAATAATGGCCGAAGAAATATTTTGTGGGGTCTAATTTGCTAACCCCCTTGTCATAACTTCCTATCCATAAAATATCATTCTTGTCTTCGTAGATAACCGAGGGTTTATCATTGGGTATCGAAAATGGATCAAAAGGATCGTTTAAAATATTTTGGATGGGGTTTATATTGCCCTTTTCAAAAAGGAATATTCCATGACCGTCCGTTGATACCCATACAATCCCGTTTTTATCTTGGTAAAAATCCCTAATGGGAACATCACCTTCCACCAAGGAGAGAGGAGTAAATTGATTATCCTTTTTGGTCCAAAGTATTATGTTGGATAAGTTATTGCCGATCCAAAAATCGTTATTGGAGTCTATGTATACATTTTTGGGTAAATGGTTTAGCTCATAGGGCTCGGGGACATTGATGTAGGTTCTATTAAAATTATCCGTTTCTGGATCGTATCGATTTAGATATTGCCCGTTGGTCACAAACCATAGGGCATTTTGTCTATCCTTTATTATGAAATTTACACTGTTGTTGTCCAGGGAGTTAGGGTTAGAGGCTATATTGGAATAATAGGAGAAACTCAACTTCTTGCCATCACTCGGGTTATCCTGTAAATCAATTTTAATGACCCCATTATTGGTGGCTACCCACAGGGTATTGGTGGCCAATTCATACCAGAGATCGTTTATTATTTTTCTAGGGCTTTTGGACAGTGATTGTTCACCGTATAAGTTGATACGATGAAACCTATTGGTCTTTTTATCCAAGTAATTGAGACCGTTGCTCGTACCCACCCAAAGATTCCCAAATTTGTCCTCGCTTATGGCATTAATTCTATTATTACTTATTGAGGTGGAATCGTTTAAGACAGACCGGTAAATTTCAAACCCATAACCGTCATATTTATTTAGACCATCAATGGTTCCGAACCACATAAATCCGTCGCTATCCTGAAAAATGGCCGCACAGGTACTGCTGGAAAGTCCATCTATAGTATTTAGATTTTCAAATTTGAGATTGTTGAATTGGCCCACTAAGGAATGGGATAAAAAACAAGCCAAAATAATTGCATATACGCGTAGGATCATTGCTTACAATTGATTGTTTAAAACTACTGGTCAAGACCTATGAATTTGAGATATTTGTATCGTAATTACAAGGGGGTGTACTACAAGTTCCAGGCTACAATATAAGCACAATTAAATATACCTATATTAAACGAACATACTGTTTTATTACAATGGCATTGTTCAAAACAAAGGATTAAAGGGCATGGTCAAATTTAGGGGTTTCCTTTGGGGCAACAAACCAGTCCTAAAATATGAACGTTTAGAGTTTCATTTGAGATCATTTATAACTACTTAACTATTCCCTCCTACCAGTATGCAAAACGGAAAAGGCACTACCACCGGTTAAATTTACGGCATTTTTTTTAAGCTATTTGCAGAGAGGTACAATCTAAATTTAATATGTATATTTAAAAGTATATTTTCTGGGATCAATGCTGGTTTTGCATTTGGGAATGTGGCCTCCAACTTTTATGGACTTTCATTTCCTTGCTTTTTTGGTGAAGGATTTTGTTTAAAGGAATATATAAAAGCAATAGTCATTCTTTAATTAAATGGGCATGAATTATAAGACAAGTTCATTGTTTAAATGTCAACTAATAGGCCTTGGCTTAGTACTAAGTATAGTAGGATGTAAGGAAAAGCGGGAAAATACCGATATAAATGGATCCGAGGATATTAGTATTGAGCAAAAAAAAGGATTGTACCAAAGTACGGAATTTACCAAACCTGCCCTCTTTCCGTCTGGAATAGAGGGACCTGCGGTGGATGCCAACGGAATTTTGTATGCCGTTAATTTTGACAGTACTGGAACCATTGGCAAAGTTGATTCCAATGGCAAAGCTTCCTTATTTGTTAATCTCCCCGAGGGTAGTATTGGTAATGGGATCCGTTTTAATAGCAAGGGAGATATGTTTATAGCCGATTATACCATGCACAATATTTTAAAGGTGGATATGGATACCAAAGAAATAAGCGTGTTTGCCCATAACGCTGATATGAACCAGCCGAATGATGTTGCCATAATGGACAATGATATACTTTTCGCCAGTGATCCCGATTGGAAAAATTCGAAGGGACAAATATGGAGGATAGACACCGATGGTACAATAAGTCTGTTAGAAGGGAATATGGGAACCACCAATGGGATAGAAGTTAGTCCAGACAACAAAACACTTTACGTTAACGAATCGGTGCAACGCAATGTATGGGCCTACGATCTTTCACCAACTGGGGATATAAGCAAAAAACGCCTACTGATCAAATTTGAGGATTTCGGAATGGATGGCATGCGCACCGATGTGCAAGGTAATCTGTACATCACAAGGCATGGAAAAGGGACAGTGGTAAAGGTGTCGCCCAAAGGTGAAATTCTAAAGGAAGTGCAATTAAAGGGCAAAACCTCTTCCAATATTGCCTTTGGAGGTAAAGATGGTACTATGGCCTTTGTAACACTTCAAGACAATGGTAATTTTGAAACTTTCGACACAGAACATCCAGGAAGGGAATTTGTAATGAATAAGTAGATTTTAGGCATTCAATATACAGTAATACCAATGTAAAATTGTTTTGGCAGTTTCTGCCAAGGCTCTAGAATTCCGGTTTCCTATAGTTGGTTCAACAATTGTATGGGCAACTATTTTAGGATGGAGAAATTTTCATATATTCATGTTTCCGGCAATAGACAGTTAAAAAACAAGCTTTTAGAAGGTTTCGAGTATCATTGGCCGCAAATCAGAATTTCAATTTAGAACACAGATAATCATAAATTTTTAAACCATGGAAAACAAAACAACATCAAGAAGGGCATCATTTAAAAAATTAGGAATGGGCTTGGCTGCTATATTTGGAATAGGCACGGCTTCTAGGGCAATGGAAGGAGGTTCAAAACCAAAAAAGGAGGTAGTGGGAGACATCGTTATGGATCAGGACATCCCTTTGTTTTCCGGTGGGGTAAAACATGGAAATACCCTATATATAGCGGGTAAAGGCGCACATGTGGAACCTTTTGAGATCAAGGCACATACCGAGATTGTTTTACAGGAGTTGGAAAAAGAGCTGAAAAAGCATGGCTCTTCCATGGAAAAGGTGCTCAAAGTAAATGTGTATTTGGCAGATTTGGCCGATTATAAGGGAATGAACGAAGTATTCAGGGGGCGTTTTGGACCAAATCCTCCTGTAAGGACCACCGTGGCTACCTATGGGGGCGTACCTGGAAATTCTTTGGTTGAAATGGACTGTATAGCTGCCTTGGACTAAAAGATGTATAAACATATAAGGATTATGAAGTTCAATTTTATTTTACGGTTCCTTTGTTTTTTTGCTTTGAATTCCGTCGTTTTCGGACAGACCCTTCCCAAGGAGGAACTAATTTTTCTGACCTCCGAATGGAAAGGGGAACGCTTTGATGACGGTCGCCCAAAAATTCCGGACGATCTTTTGGAACGGGCAAAAAAAATTGGGATAGATGATGCATGGACCGTCCTGGAAAACGAAGGATATAAAAATCAGTTCGAAGGCAATTGGAAAATGGTGCATGATGAGGTTCCTGTGGTAGGCAGGGCACTTACTGCCCTGTTTATGCCCAGCAGGCCCGATGTGGAGAAGAACATCAAGGAAAGAGGAATAAATTCCCAAGGGAGGAAGGGCAACACCAATTCATGGCCTATAGAGGTACTTACCAAAGGAGACGTTTATGTGGCAGATAGTTTTGGCAAGATCGATGCGGGTACCCTCATTGGTGCTACCCTGGCAACTTCCATTTACAGTAAGTCCGGCAATGGAGTAGTTTTTAACGGTAGCGCAAGGGATTTGGAAAGTATAAGCCAGATCAAAGGATTTAATGCCTTTGTCCGCGATTTTCACCCGTCTTTTTTGGAGGAAGAAGTACTTATGGGTCTCAATACCCCAATACGTATTGGTCAGGTAATGGTTTTGCCGGGAGACCTTGTTTTGGCAAAGAGGGAAGGCGTACTCTTCATTCCTGCCCATTTGGCCGAACAGGTAGTGGGTACCGCCGAATTTGTGGCCCTTAAGGACCAGTTTGGTTTTGAAATGGTAAAGACTAAGAAATATTCTACAGGAGAGATAGATAGTGATTGGAACGAAAAGCTAAAAGCGGAATTCTTTGAATGGTTGGACAAACACCCGGAATTGATAAAAATGTCCAAGGAGACTTTGAACAAGATTTTAAGTAAAAGAACATGGTAGTCCAAGCACGCAATTTAATCATAAGTATTAAGAGCTGCTGTATCATGGCCGTTATCCCCTTGATAGTTTTGATTGGCTGTAAGCAAAAAGTGGATCAAAGCCCAACTAAGGTTATGGGGGAGGAACAAGTTCAAATTACCATCGATGAAGTTCAACAGGCCGTGTCCATTTTTAATGAAGCTATGGTGAATCCTACGGTGGAACTCATGGACGGCCTATGTGCGGACGAGCTTACTTACGGGCATTCCAGTGGACTTATCCAGAACAAGGCAGAATTTATAGACGATATTGTTAACGGGCCATTCGATTTTTTGTCATTGGAAGCTGCAGATCAGTCGATCCACATTTCGGGCAATACAGCCATAGTCCGCCATATTTTCCTGGCCAAGGGCACCAATGCCGGGGAGGCTGCGGATGTCCGTATAGGCAATGTACAGGTATACCAAAAAGACAAGCAGGGTAAACTTAAGCTTTTGGCCAGACAGGCCTATAAATTGCCAAACTAACTAAACTACCTAAACCGACCAATTTTGAAAAAACCAACTATTTATTCCATATGCCTTGGCGTGGCTGCTATATTGCTGCTAGTTGTTCTGGGCATGATCCTTACACATAACCTAGAAAATGCAGGTCTTTTAATAATGGCCTTTTTTGCACTTCTGGCCGTTGGCTTCAGTGGTTATAAATCTTTGAACAGTTATGTTTTTACTGCCTCCATATTTGCTGGGGTAGCCCTTGCCCTATATTATCCACAATACTTTCTGCAAATAGGCGATTTTAAGCTCACGGCCTTAATTATACCCTTGATCCAGCTGATCATGTTCGGCATGGGAACCTCCATGAGGATTAGTGATTTTGCGGAAGTTATCAAGTCTCCCAAAGGCGTTATGGTCGGGGTCACCGCACAGTTGGGGATTATGCCGATTATGGGCTTTGCACTGGCTAAATTTAGCAATTTTCCACCGGAGATAGCCGCTGGAATTGTGTTGATAGGGTGTTCCCCCAGTGGGGTAGCGTCCAATGTAATGGCCTATTTGGCCAAGGCCAACCTGGCCCTCTCCATCACTATAACCTCTATCTCAACACTTTTAGCCCCCTTTGTTACCCCGCTATTAATGAAATTGTTGGCAGGCGAATTTATAGAAATTGATGTACTGGACATGATGTGGAGTATTGTAAAGATGATTATACTGCCCTTGGGTGCCGGACTTCTGCTAAACCGTTTGAGGGGGGATAAGGGGAAATGGTTGGACAAGGCTCTTCCCGTAATTTCTATGTTGGGGATCGGTCTTATAATTGTGGTAATAACGGCAGCGGGAAGGGATAGCCTTTTGGATATTGGCGGAATCTTAATGTTATTGGTACTGATCCATAATTTATTCGGCTATATGCTAGGGTATTGGTATGCCCGACTATTGAGATTGAATGAGCAGGATTCACGAACCATTGCTTTGGAGGTGGGGATGCAGAACGGAGGCCTTGCTTCGGGCATCGCAAATTCATTGGGTAAGATAGCCACAATGGGTCTGGCACCGGCGGTATTTGGACCACTAATGAATATAACCGGATCTATTTTAGCTTCCTACTGGCACAAGAGACCTCCAAAAGAGGGACATTGATTCAAATATTAAAGTTAAATTTGGCCCAACTAGAAATATTTGAATTACAAGTTGATTGATTATGAGTAAAATTTATGGGTGCTTACTACTATTGGTGATAGTTGGTTGTGGTAAGAAGGAATACAAGGATAAGATTTATGTAAAACCAGAAATTGTAAGGGAAGCTCCGTCAGATTTTCTTTCTCCCGAGGAAAGTCTTGAAAAGTTTTATCTGCCCGAAGGATATAAGATAGAACTGGTGGCATCCGAACCTATGGTAAACGAACCGGTGGCTATAGCTTGGGACGGAAACGGCAAGATGTATGTGGCCCAAATGGACACCTATATGCAAAATGTGGATGCCATTGGTGAAGATGAACCTATCAGTCAGATAAAACTTCTGGTAGACCTGGATGGGGATGGAAAAATGGACAAGAGTACCGTCTTTATCGACAGTCTTTTATTACCCAGGATGATTTTGCCCCTCGATGACCGACTTATTGTAAATGAAACCTACTCCTATGATCTATGGAGTTATAGGGATACCGATAACGATGGTGTGGCGGACGAAAAGATCAGGGTTTATGAAAATCCAAAGAGAAGGGGAGGCAACCTGGAACACCAACAGAGTGGTTTGGTTTGGAACTTGGATAATTGGGTGTACACGACCTATAACCCCCTGCGGTTCAGGTTTAACAAAGACGGTGTTCAAGTGGATTCCTTGGTAGGCGGTTCTAGCGGACAATGGGGCCTAACCCAGGACGATTTGGGGAATATGTATTATTCTTCCGCTGGATCCGAAATAGCAGCATATAATTTTCAAATACCTCCAATATATGGTGATTTAAACCCTGAGGGACAGATTTCAGAGGGATTTATGGAGCCTTGGCCAGTGGTTGGTACACCTGATGTTCAAGGAGGTGCAGAATTAAGGTTAAAGCCAGATGGCACCCTTAATAAATTTACCGGGGTTGCCGGACAAGAGATATTTAGGGGCGATAAATTGCCTCCTTCAACCTATGGGGACCTTTTTATTCCGGAACCTGTGGGCAGATTGGTACGTAGGGCGAAAGTAAAAAATGAGAACGGGAAAAAAGTGCTGTACAATGCATATGACGAGGCCGAGTTCTTGGCATCTACAGATTTGAACTTTAGACCTGTACAGGCACAAACAGGACCGGATGGGAGTCTTTATATTGTGGATATGTACCGTGGCATAATCCAGGAAGGAAATTGGACCAGGGAAGGAAGTCATTTAAGACCGGTTATTCTTCGCAAAGGATTGGACAAGAACATAGGTAGGGGAAGAATATACCGTATAGTCCATGAAGACATTAAACCGGCAGGAAAACCAAATCTTTTGGATAAATCCGCAGCTGAACTAGTGGATTATTTAGGACATCCCAACGGATGGTATAGGAATACGGCACAAAAGCTAATTATAATAAAAGGAGATATGGGGGTTGTTCCCAAACTAAAGGAAATAGCCCTGGATAACGAGTCCTTTTGGACAAATAACTTTGGGGACCAGGATTATGCACTCCAAAGGGTTCATGCTCTTTGGACATTGGAGGGGCTCGGAGTTGTAGACAGAAACTTGGTACTCGAAAAGTTCAACGATGAGGATTACAGGGTCCGTATAGCAGCTGTCCGCTTGAGCGAGGAATTTTTGAAGAAGGACGATCAAGGAATTTTGAAGGCATTGGCCCCTTTGCAAAATGATGAGGATATTAATGTGGTAAATCAGTTGGCACTAAGTTTACGATATTCCAAAAGTGCGGAAGCCGAAGAACTATCCAGCTCCATAGGAAAGCAATACGAGGACAATGAAATGGTCACGGCTTCCATTGGCCTGGGAATAAAGGCCAAGGATTCAGATTTTCTAAAATTCAAGGAAAGAATTGCCAACAGTAGTAGAATTCATAAAATAACGGCCTTGGCCGGATATGACATTTACAGGCAGACCTGTGTTACCTGTCATGGTCCTGATTTAAAAGGGGTTCCAAATGGTGAAAATTCCTTGATAGCACCGCCATTAATAGGGTCACCTAGGGTAACGGGTGATAAGGATGTACTTGTAAGTATCCTATTGAACGGATTAACGGGTCCAATAGAAGGTAAGGAATATGGCATTATGCTTCCAATGGGCTCCAATGACGATGAGTGGATCGGTCAAGTAGCTACTTACATCCGTGCCATGAACAGTGCTTCTATGGTCCGCGGAAAAGAAGTAGGTGAGATAAGGGCAAAAAATTCGGACAGGAAAAACTATTGGACATTAAAGGAATTATTGAACTAGTATAAAAGGGGCAAAAGGAGGCTACATAAGTATCCGTTGCCCCTTTAAATTACTTTCCTCCAATTTTTCTATAACGATCATATTTTTAACGGCATCCTCCAAGGGGGTAGGTACTGGGGTGTTATCTTTTGCGGCCAAGGCGAAAAGATCGGCCTGAATGGTGTATTGATTGCAGGTCTCAAATTCAATGGTTTGGCATTCTTCGCCTATAGTGACCCATATTTTGGAAGGCCTGTCTATGGGCGGATTAAAGGGCAGTTCAAATTTTATATTTCCTTTGGTGCCGAAAATTTGTGCTTGTTGATTGTCCGCCAATTGTGTAGCGCTAAAAAATACCGATGTACCAGCTTCAAACTCCAGTATTCCGGAGGCTAGGACATCTACCTTAAATTCGGGATGGTATTCGATTACCGAAGAAATGCTTTTAGGTTCCGAATTGAACAAAAAACGGGAGAGGGAAATTGGATAGCATCCAATATCCATTAAACTACCACCCCCGAACTCCTTATTGTTTACAATGCTATTGGGGTCATCTTCATAAAAGGAGAAAGAAGATTGAATGGTTTTAATGTCACCAATAACTTTTTGGTCCACTAATTCCTTAACCTTTATCCATTGGGGATGATGTCTATACATAAAGGCTTCCATAACCTTTAAGTGCGGGTACTTTTTGGCTTCCTGCAACAATTTTTGGGCTTCTTGGCTAGATAGACCAATAGGTTTTTCAACTAGAACATGTTTGTTCGCCTCCAAAGCCTTAATGGCCCATTGCACGTGCAGATGATTGGGCAATGGTATATAGACGGCATCTACTTCCTTATTGGCCAATAATTCCTCATAGGAACCGTATGGTTTTTCTATTTTAAATGGCTTGGATATGGCTTTGGCCTTTTCCAAATTTCTGGATGCAATAGCATAAACCTCACCATATTGGCAGTTGAGCATAGCCGGTATTACGTGCTCCGTTGCAATATGGGCAGTGCCCAAAATTCCCCATTTAAGTTTTTTGCCCATACTTTTTTATGCGACCTGTGACCCTGCGAACTGGTCTAAATATTCCTTCACCTTTTCCCTTTCCCTATTTTCAAATTTTCTTAATGGAAGGGCCATATGGTCCTCGCAGATATCCATTACCGAAAGGGCACATTTGATGCCCTTGGTTATTCTAGAAGCATTCTTGCCCACGCAATAAATACTACTGTTAACAAAGGCCACCTTATTGCGAAGTATTTTTATATCTTCTAAATTGTTTGCCACAGAGGCATTATATAGATCAACAAATAACTCTGGTAGGAAATTTGCTCCTCCCGCTACGGCTCCATGACCACCATAAATTATAGTTTCCGGTAAAAACAATTCTGTACCTACAATGATGGAAAATTCTGGAGTTTCCTTAAAAGCTTCAATAAGCGAGTAGAAATAGGACATATCACCCGAGCTGTCCTTGATACCTATGGCACCTAATTCCTTAGCCCTTTTTACCGTTTCCAGGGAAAGGTGAAGTTTGGTACAGCTTGGCATATTGTACATCATAACCGGCAAAGACAATTGTGGAATTAAACGCTCCAAATAGTCGATCATTTCTTCTTGGGAAATGGGAAGATAATACGGAGGGGCTACCACCACTGCATCTGCACCAGCGTCTTTGGAGTGGGCTGCAATGTCCAGGGAACCGTTAAAGGAGGTATCGGTTATTCCAACCAGTACAGGAACCCTACCACGGATATATTTACAAGCCTTTGTAATTAGCTCTTTGCGCAATGCATAACTAAGACTGGGAGCTTCCCCGTTGGTGCCTAAAAGGAATATGCCGTGTATACCGCCAGTAATAAGGTGCTCTATAAGCTTTTCCAATCCTTTTTCATCTAAACCACCGTCTGCGTTGAGAGGGGTGACCATTGGGGGAATGATCCCTTTTAATTCTAATGCCATATATTTTCTTTAGTTGGAACAAAGTAAATTTAAAAGGCAAGGGTGTACCACAACTATATTATTTAAAACAGATAATATATTGACCCTTGTGTCTTTTATCCCAAAGTTTTGTCAGAAATTGTTTAGGCCGCATTTATCAAGGTCAATAAATGTTGGACCTTTGGGCCTTAAGCTGGTTTTCGAGCTTAATTATTGTATCTATGTGTTGGTCCGCCAATTTTTTATGTACGGCATCAAAGTGAAGGATAGGATGGCGAACATTGGGCGTGTTGTATATTCCTTGTCGATACAATAGGCGTTTAAAGAAATGTATGGAAATATCCAGGTGTTGATTGGAAAAGGTCAGCACAGGAATAATTTTCCCGAAAAGGGCCTCGGCATCCTCCGTCCTACCTTCTATATACATACGGTAGATGCTGGTGTAAATGAAATGCATTCCAGTGGGCATAAAGGCATGTACACCTCTTTGGAGTCCTTCCATCATTTGGGTAACGGCCCAGCCCCCGCTAACGTTCAATTTCCCTTGGGTAAGTTCTAAAATTCTTGAATATTTCGGACCCGCTGGGACGGTTTCAATTTTTAAACATTGGAATGTAGCCACTTTTTCAAATAAATCTACTATAAGTTCATCCGACAGGCCATAACCGGTAGCATCCCAATCTTGTAGCATAATCACTTCTGGATCAAGCGCCGCCAATTCCATAAAATGATTCTTGAACTGGTTCTCCTCTATATAAGGAATCTGGAATAGAACATTCTTACAGCCCAGTTGTATATAGGCCTTTAGAAGTTCCTTGCTTTTATTTAGATCCGTTTCCCCTGCACCTCCAATAACTGGGATCCTATCCCCTACGGTTTCCAATACTGTCGATAGCATTTCCAATCTTTCCGAATGGGATAATTTATATACTTCTGCGGCCATTGCCGGCACCAATATACCCGCAACTCCGGCCTTTAATGCTTCTTCAACATTGTTCTTTAGGGCTTTATGGTCAATGGTATCCTCTTTGGTAAAGGGCGTATTGAGCACGGTAACAATTCCTTTTAGTGGGAAGAGCTTTTTTTGGGCCAACATGCTATTTTTGTTTAATAAGCCAGACATCGGTTACCCGTGATTGTTTTCTCCAGTTGAGGTGTTCCTCATCGGGCTTGTCAAAGCTGATATTTAATTTGCCATCCTTGATCAGATTTTTAGGTAGGGGAAATTCCTTAAACTCCTCAAAACCTTTTTCATATTTGGTAGGTTTTAGGCGTTCTCCATTGGCTCTTAATAGGGCCTCTCCATAACCTGAAACACGAATTAAATAATTGGAATCGGGATCCAGATCATTGTATTCCAAGGTAGGGGTAAATTGGAACAATTGGGTAGAGAGCCGCTTTCTGCTTATACCATCATTTTCCCATAGAAAATCTATGGCATCATCGGTTTTTGAGGTGACATGCTTGGCATCGGCACTGGAAATATTGTCATAAAAACTGCCTTCTCCGGGAGATTCATAATTTTTAATAAATTCCAATCGCGCTAGCTTTTCGGCTTCCGACTTAAATTCGCCAATTTTATTAAATTCGTCTTCCAGCCACCATCTATTGTTCAAGGGGTAATCTATAAAATCCAAAATGGCCCCTCGTTCAGCACTACGTGCCTGATATTTTTCCACGCTGGTCTGTGCTCCTATAGATTGAAATAGTTTTTCGCCATATTCAAAAACCTTTTCCTTTAGGTCCTGGGAAACCAATTCGGCATCTGCTTTATTAATGTGTTGAAGGGCATCGTTCATAGCCTTATCCGCCCCAATGGTATTGGCCTTGGCCAGTATTTCATATGCCTCGGCCTCCAGCCTTTTTTCATAGGCAAGTCGGTCTTGAATATAAGCGTCGTAATAGGCCCGCATAATTAATTGCTGCCACCTCCAATTATTTGCCAGATCGGGGTTGTTTTCTTCCAAGCCTTTCCATAAAGCCAAGGTCTCTTTTATGGAATTATTTTCCAAAATAGGCCCAAACCAATTTTTTTCCAAGGCGAATATGCCTTGGGCCGCATCTTCGGCCACCTTAGGGCCAAAGAAGAATTGCGCGTATTCATAGATAATATCTTTGGGATTTTTCTTGGAATCCCAACCCAATTGGCTCCATAATACTTTATTAACATCGTCATGTGAACCATCGGAATAGGTAATAAATCCATCGGTATATTTGGTATCCCTGTTAAAAAGTTGGGTGTACATAAGTGGTTGTGGATTGATAGGCTCCCTTCCCAAGGTCAATGCATAGGCTTGATCCCAGTTATCTACTGGATAATGACATCTAACAGTGTGGGTTATGTCTGGATAAAAGCGGTGCAGATATTTTTTCGGTAACATTTCGCGCTCCAGGTCAATAGGGGGGCTACTTGGTCCGTAAACCACACCTTTAAGCCAATCCGGACTTTCTTTGTCTAGGTAATTAAAAAAATAGTCTACTTTTTCCTTATTAAAACCTTGGAGTGAAACCCATATGCCAGCATTTGGATGGTATTTGTGCAGTATTTCCGATAAGGCGTTTAAATAGGGTATGAGCTGGGCAGGATGGTTTTCCCCTGGATCTCCGCCCGGAACAAACACTCCGTCCAATCTTGGACATTTTGCATAAAAGGCCTCTTGTTCTGCAAGTCCGTCCTCATGCGCATTTTTTATGGTCAGGTCATGCGGTGCCGGTGTCCAGACCCAATAATCGGCGTCGTATTTTTCACATATTTTGCTTAGTTCCACTTCCATGATCTGGGGATCTACCTTAAAGTGGGGACTGGAATTTGCTTCCTGAAATGGAATATTTTCAAAACTGTTGGCCCCAAAAAGCACTTGTTCCCTAAAATGTTGATCAAACTGCTCCACGGTCCAAGCGTCCCAGGAATTGGCGGTATTCCTGTAGCCGAACTGGTGTCCGCGAAGCGCATATTCCGGGGATTCCGAAAAATCAATATTGGGGTTCAGCGTAATTTTGCCATTTTCCATTTTGGCCGTTCGTAATAGTTTGCCAATGCCAAAAAGAATGCCCCTAGTGTCCGCACCAATAACCCAAAGAGTATTCTTGTCCCCTTGGTGTTCATGGAAAATACGATAGCCTTCTTTTTTTAATTCGGAGGCATTATCACCCTCAGGTGTGGGTACTTTTGTTCCGAACAATTCCTTTTCATTGGCCAAGGCCAAGGCAATGGTAGTATTGGAATCCCAATTATTGTTTAATCCAAGTTGAAGATCGGTTCGTTTTTTAATTTCTTCGATTAGGATGTTAGCCGCCGTTTCTTGGATCGGAGATTTAATCTGGGCCGATATCACAATGTTTGCTTGGGAAAGGTCCAAGGTTTTAGGCTGTTCCTTTTCGCAAGACAGCATACTGCCAATTCCAATCAATACCAGCCAAAATCTTAATTGTCTTTTCATCTTGTACGACATTTTTATAATAATAATTTTTATAGGGGCGTTGTGCTAATCTATGTCCTTTACACATCGTATTCCCACGGGATAAACGTGTATTTTTTCCGGTAACACATAATAGCGTTGTGAGGTACGAATAAAGGAGTGGTTGTTAAAATTGGATCCGCCCCGCATTACCTTGTAGGTTTCGCCATATTGTTCCATAGGCACCTCGTTGCCGGGGTAGGGTTTATACCAGTCCGATGTCCATTCCCACACACTCCCGGCCATATCATAGCAACCGTAGGGACTCGCAGGTTTGGCAATGGAAGTTCCGCGAGTTTCTTTTTGGTCCCACACAACATAGGTGTTGTCATAGGTATCTCCCCAAGGAAATACGCGGCCGTCGATACCGCGAGCCGCCTTTTCCCATTCTTTTTCCGTGGGCAAACGTTTACCTGCCCATTTAGCATAGGCATCCGCTTTAGACCATGTTACTACCGCGGCATTGTTCTTTTTTTCCGGAGGAAATTTAAAAGTAGGATCAAATTTGGCAAACTCTGAATTGCTCACCTCGTATTTGTCTATAAAGTATGCTTTTGTACTTGCAATTTGTCGGGGCCGTTCATCCGGATCGCCATAGGTACTGCCCATAATGAATTCGCCGGCGGGAACATAAACCATTCCCTCGGGGGGAGTTGGTGTTTCTTGCCCTGTTAGATAAAGAATATGTACAAAAAAAGTTAGGAGTGTTAAACCAGATTTCATTCGCTTCCTATTATTTGTTATTACCATTTTTCATCAATAATACCGTAATACCTACCAAACCAGTAATTTCGGATCATGGCGGCGGCAGTTCGCTCTTCCTCTGAACGAACCAATTTAAAACTGCCATCTTTCTGGGGAATTTTGAATTCCCTGGTATTGCGTTCAAATCCCCACATGTCCTTAATGCCCTGCTTTTTCTCTTCGGTAAAAATGTCCTCCCCAGTGAGTACCTTATAGACCATTAAAAACCAGATATTACTTTCCCAAGTAAATTCCAAATCCTTCCAATCGTACCAATGTCTGTTTAGGTTCATTCGGTATTTGTTGAGTAGATTGGGATCGGTCTCTAAACGCATAATCATATAGAGGGAACGGGCCGCGTGGTAGTCGTCCCCTACATTCCGCCATTCTTTAGGGAATAGTATTTTGGAATTAATCTGGTGGTCGTCATAATGATAGCGGTCTATGAGCATATGGTAGGCGGCATTGTAACGTTCCTTTCCCGTAATATGATGGGTTACCTTAAGCGCGGCCAACATTTCCAATGAGTTGAGTTCTTGGTGCGGAAGGTTGGGGCAAAAGTTGCCCCACAAGGTCATTTTTCCATCTAGGTCCGTAAGTTTAAAATTGTTGTCTACTACCCGTCCTATAAATCTATCCAGGAGGCCTGCTGCTTTCTTCTTATACTCGTCATCCGCACATAGCTCCCAGAAAGTTCCCACACCATAGAAGATGGAAGTAAACTTATCGGCGCTTAAATCGCCCAGCCATCGGTAACCGGGCATGGATGACGATTGGTGCCATTCATGGTACCAAAAAACTTCTTCGTGCCAAAGGGGTTCGTTGGTCCTATTGAAACTGCGGGCTACCAATCCTTCAACACCGGTTACTTTTTCCAGTTTTAATATAGCCTCGAAGATGTCATTGGCTATTTTCCTGTCCTTTGGGTCTCCGGTGATAGCATACTTATGGGAGTAGGCAGCCAGCATTTCGGAAGTGGGATCAAGGCAATCGGCCTGGGAACCTACAATGGGCCGCTCCAGTCCGGCAGGGGGGAAAATGACGTGTTGCATTATGGCGCCTTCGTTCCAATGGTTTCCAAGCATCAACCTGTCAAACATTTCCACCTTTTTGTACAGGGGGTCTGTTTTCTTTGGAAATTCATTTACTTTTTGGGCAAGCAGGCCATGGTTTATAAAAATGAAAACCGAAACCAAGGGCAATAAAGAATATTTAAACATGGCTAGTTCCTATTTGTGAGTATTTATGTTTTTGGTTTAAATTGATTTTATCCTGAATTCCATACGGCCCTCTATTCCCTAGGTTGTTCATTAATAAGGGGCATTAAGCGCATTTATTCTTTTTTCATTCCATTAATGCAATAATATTAACTCATTTTAATCAATAAAACCAATTAAATATTAGATTGGGGTAATATATAATGTATATTAAGTAATATATATTATATGACAATTGCAAAGTGTACTTCTAATAAGCCTAGGACTGTGGAACCGTGGAAATTTCGGCTCCCATTTGGAGTTTATATTTTGAACCCCTTTGTTGTTCCCCGGAGGCTTTTTTGGTTTTAAACTATCTGGAAGTTAATGTATTAAGAATGGAATATTTTTGATGGAAAAAGGCCAAGTGTAACAAAAGTTGCTGTAGACATTAAAAGCCTGTCCTATCTTTACACTATAAATGTTTTGGTTGGTTGTATAAGGAAACGGTCATTGTAAAAGGTGGCGGTTTCCTTTTTTAAACAACTACCTTGGAATAACTCAAAAAAGAATTATTATGTCTATTTTTAGTACACTTTTCGGAACAAGCCAAGAGAAATCGGATAAAATTGAAATATTGAATAAAGCTGACTATTCAGCGGCCATAGCTGGTAAAAAAGTACAGCTTATAGATGTTCGTACACCTAATGAATATGGTGGTGGGCACATAAAAAATGCCGTAAATGTTGATTTTTTTAATACATCGGGCTTTGAAAAATATTGCGAAAAAATGTCCAAGGATAAACCCGTGTACCTATATTGTCGTTCGGGTGCCAGGAGTCAGAAAGCAGCACGTAAATTGATCGGCATGGGTTTTGAAAAAGTATATGACCTGAAAGGTGGCTACATGTCTTGGAGATAATTTCGTAGATAACAGGAATTTATAAATTAGCTTTAAATAAGCGCTATGTAAACGCTATGAAATTATCCCTAATTGTTCAAAATATTAAATGTGCGGGTTGTGCTAAAACAATTACCACCAAATTATCGGAATTGGATAATATTAAAGAGGTTATGGTGGATGTAAATTCCGGAACGGTTTCTTTTGAATCCAAGAACGTTGAGTCCACCCAAAGACTAAGGGACTCTCTTAAAGCTATGGGCTATCCTACGGTTGATGCCAAAAACGGCTTGGGAGATAGGGCCAAATCCTTTCTTAGCTGTGCAGCCGGAAGGATGATGAAGGAATAAATCCAAAAATATTAGCTTTATGAAGTATCTATCTTTCTTTACCATCCTTTTAATGACCCTAGTAAGCTGTAAGGAGGCTAAAAATGCAGAAACTAAACCTGTGGACACAAAGCTAGAAAGCGCATCTTCTGAACAGGAAAAGATACATCCAGGCAAGAAGATTATTGAGACAGAGTGCTATTTATGTCACAATCCTAAGGCATCGGAAGTCAGTATGATTGCGCCTCCCATGGTGGCCATAAAAAAGCACTATATAGATTCAACCACTACCAAGGAACAATTCATAAAAGCTATGGTAGATTGGATTAATGATCCGCAAGAAGAAAAATCCAAAATGCCTGGAGCACTAAATCGATTTGGGATAATGCCCTATCAACCCTATCCCGAAGAAACCATTAGCCTGATTGCCGAATACATGTATGACTATGAAATTGCACAACCAGAATGGTTCGATGATCACTTTCAGAGGGAGCATGGTATAAGACTGGGCAAAGGAAAAGGAATGGGCAATGGTCCCAAACATGGAGTACAAACGGATTATGGGGATATAGGACTTGGTTATGCCTTGGCTACAAAAGCTTCGCTGGGGAAAAATCTAATGAAGGCCATACAGGAAAAAGGAACGGATGGGGCGGTAGCATTTTGTAACCTCCGGGCCATAGAATTGACGGATAGTATTTCAGTGATGAACAATGCCCAGATCAAGCGGGTTTCCGATAAACCCAGAAACCCAATCAATAAGGCCAATGGAGAGGAACTGGGATATATTGCTACTTTTAAGGAGCAGGTTGCATCCGGTTTGGAAGTTGATCCCATAGTAATTCCCGGTAACGAAGAAGTAACGGTATATTATCCTATAACTACAAATGCCATGTGCCTCCAATGCCATGGGAAACCCAAAGACCAGGTGAAGCCTACTACTATGGCCACTTTAAGAAAATTATACCCGGAAGATAAGGCCGTTGGTTACGATGTAAATGAGGTTCGTGGAATATGGAGTGTGGTTTTTGATAAAAACAAGTAGTAGTTCTTTTTGTTCGATTGAAAGAATGCCCTAGGGCTATCAAGTTATAGTGAAATTTAAACCTGTCAATTGATTTGTGGAGTTTACGAGAGTGGTACTGCTTAATGGCGCTGGTATTTCGGATATTTATACACAGCTAACAAAAAACTTGGTGTTTACTATCTAATTGAATGTCCTGGCAGCTATTCGTAATAAAAAATTAGCCAATGGAAAACAACCACCATAACAACCATTTACAACCAGAAGAGTCACGTTTTCTAAGTGGGCCTCGTTCCAGGTTTAAAGAACTGCTTTTCACCTTTAAGGTACAATACAGCTTTATTAGGGCTTTTCGGAAAATGCACTTTATAGGTCCCTGCGTAACGGTTTTTGGATCGGCCAGATTTGACGTTACCAATCCTTTTTACAAAAAGGCAGAAGAGGTAGGTGCCGCTTTGGCCAATATGGGCTTTACGGTGATGACGGGCGGAGGTCCAGGTATTATGGAAGCTGCCAATAAAGGCGCTTATGAAGCGGGTGGTTATTCTGTAGGATGTAATATAATTTTGCCCTTTGAACAAAAACCAAACCCCTATCTACATAAATGGATCAACATAAGATATTTTTTTGTCCGGAAGTTCCTGTTGATAAAGTACTCCTACGCCTTTGTGGTTATGCCCGGTGGCATGGGCACCTTGGATGAGCTTTTTGAATCCATTACTTTGATTCAAACGAAGATGATCCAAAATTTCCCCGTGGTCATTTTTGGGTCTGAATACCATAAGGAGCTCTGTGAACACATAAGGATTATGGCGGAGAACGAAAGTATAAGCCCAAAAGACATGGAGTTGTTGTTCGTAACCGATTCTGTGGTGGAGATGGTAGAACACATTAAAACCCATGCTATTCAAAGGTTTAAATTAGTTAAAAAACCGCAGCGTCCTAGTTGGTGGTTTGGGGAAGAATAAGAAGGTTCCTCATTTTTACCAAAATCTCTCCGATAAAGCTCAGATTATTATAATCCCCTTAACTATTGATAGGAATTAAGAGCATCTACCAAAACAATTTAGTCTTCCTTATGTTTCAAAACCCATGGCCTGTGTAACTTAAGTGGCTGTGTAGGTGTTTAATATGTTGGAAATTGCTTATGTAACGTAAAACTACTAGCAATGAAACTTTTTAGACAAATAAGAGCCAATTTATTCATTTTTGGTTTACCGTTCCTTTTGGCAGTGTTCTCCTGTAACAATGATGATTCATACGTTACGGATCTGGATAATACAAACCTCACTAATGAAGACAGTGCTGCATTACTGTTTATGTTGGAAGAGGAAAAGCTGGCAAGGGATACCTATACCTATTTGGAGGATTTATGGGAAATAAATCAGTTTTCAAACATTAAGAAAAGTGAACAAAGTCATATGGATGCCGTTATTGGCCTTTTGGACCAATATAATATTGCCTATACCCTTTTATCCTATGGGGAGTTTAATAACCCGGACATTCAAACGCTTTATGATCAGTTTATAGATTACGGCAGCGAGAATAGGGCAAATGCCTTGGAGGTTGGTGCCAATATTGAAGATCTGGATATTGTGGATTTGGCCAACTTTATTGATGCCACTACCAACAGCGCCATGATAAAAGTTTTTGAAAGTCTACAATGTGGTAGCCGAAACCACCTCAGGAGCATTGTCACTGCCATTGAAGTTTCAGGAAACACCTATGAGCCCCAGTATTTAACCCTGGAAGACTATACCCTAATGATCAATGATAGTCAGGAACAATGTGGGCGCTAACCCAAGTTTTTCGAACAACTGACGCTCCTTTACGTTGGTAACATTAGTTACTGTGCAATCCTTTTACTCCCCCTAATTTTGTCTTAAATAATTTGAACGATGAAGAATATCATTTATATACTGTCTTTTTTGGGAACCTTGTCCTTTATGTACGCTCAGGAAAGGGTGTTGATCAGCAAGGAGGAAGTGTTGACCAAAGTGAAGGAGAACAACAATACCCTAAAAATGTCACAACAGGATGTGTTGGCCGCCAAAGGAGATTTTAATCAGTCCAATGCAGTGATTTTGCCCAATATAAGCGTCTCCCATACGGCCATGGCCACTACTAACCCCCTTATGGCATTTGGTTCCAAATTAAACCAGGAAATTTTGACCCAGTCGGATTTTGACCCCCTTTTATTAAACAATCCCAGTCAGATCGAGGATTATGCCACGCGTATAGTAGTGCAGCAGCCTTTGGTAAATCTGGATGGAATTTTTCAGCGCAAGGCAGCAAAGGCCAAATTAAATGCTGTGGAGTTAAAAGCGGATAGGACCAATGATTATATGGACTTGGAGGTGGAAAAGGCCTATATGCAATTACAATTGGCCTATAAGGCCGTAAATGTTTTGCAAGAGGCAAAAAAGGCGGCTATGGAAAATAAACGTTTGGCCGATAATAGTTTTAAGCAGGGGTATCTGCAAAAATCGGATGTCTTGGCCGTGGAGGTTAGGCTAACGGAAATAGACAATCAGTTACAGTATGCCAAGAGCAATATCCATAATGTCTCTAATTACTTATCCGTCTTGATGAATGATAACAGCTATGCTGTTTTACAACCATCGGACTCCTTGACCCTAGTGGTCAGTGACATTTATACGGAAGGATTGCCAGAGAATAGAAAGGACCTACAAGCCATGTCCTTGTCCAGTGAGGCATACCAACAAATGTACAGGGCAGATAAAATGAGTTTCCTTCCAAGCTTAAATGCCTTTGGAACCTATGAATTGCATGATGATCAAGTTTTTCAGGGAAACGCCAATGGATATCTGATCGGGGCAGAATTAAAATGGAACATTTTTGAAGGCAGCAAACGTTTTGGAAAGGTCCAGAAAAGTAGGGCCGAATTTGAAAAATCCAAATTGGAACTGAATCAGTATAAGGCAGAGAGTCAGGTAGAGTTGAATAGGGCCATGCGTTTGCTTCAAGATGCCAAAAACAATTTGGAGCTTACGTCCTTGGCATTGCAACAGTCGGAAGAATCCCTCCGCATACGTACCAATAGGTTTAAACAAGGCTTGGAGAAAACGACCGACCTATTAAATACCGAAACCCAATTTTCACAGAAGAAATTGGAATATTACACCACTATTTTCAATTATAATTACGCCTTGGCCTATGTTAAGTTTTTAACCAAGGAATAATAGCATACAGTTAATCATTATAGGAAACCATAAAAAGGAATATTTACATCCAGTACTAAAAATTAAAAGAAAACATGCAAACAAAATTATACATAGCAGCACTCATCACCCTAGTCATAACTATTTCCAGTTGTGGGAGCGATGATAAAAAAAATGTGGCGGACAATTCCCATGCCGTGGCCGTTGAAGTGAGCACGGTTTCCGAAGAGAACGGCAGTCCGTTCCTTTCCGCCAGCGGAAAGATAGAGGCGGTGAACAGTGCCAATATCAGTACGCGAATGATGGGATATGTTGATAAAATTTATGTACAGGTCGGGGATAAAGTTAGTAAGGGGCAGCAATTGATAAGTATTAACAATGCAGATATATCCGCCAAATTGGCCCAGGTAAATGCCGGTATTACTGAAGCAACGGCTGCTTTTACAAATGCAGAAAAGGATTATAAAAGGTATACAGCCTTGTTTAACGAGAACAGTGCTTCCCAAAAGGAACTGGACGATATTACGGCCAACTACAACATGGCCAAGGCCAGATTGGAAGGGGCCAAACAAATGAAGAACGAGGTGAACGCCCAATTTTCCTATAGCAATATACGTGCTCCCTTTAACGGAGTGGTCACCAACAAATTTATAAAGGTTGGGGATATGGCAAATCCAGGAATGCCCTTAATGGAAGTAGAAAGCCCGGGCAATTTTCAGGTATTGGCCATGGTACCGGAATCGGAAATCCTTCAGATCCAATCGGGATCGGAAGTAGAAGTTTTGATCAAGACTTTGGACGAATCCTTTAAGGGAACAGTAGCCGAAGTGAGTACATCGGCCAAAAATACTGGTGGACAATATATGGTTAAAGTAATGTTGAACGAGTCCAAGTCTAATCTACTTTCTGGAATGTACGCCACTGTGCAGTTTCCAACCGCTAAAAATACGGGTACCAATAGAGTGCTTATTCCTAAAGAAGCTCTGGTGCACAATGGACAATTATCCGGGGTGTATACGGTAAGTGAAAGCAGTACGGCACTTTTACGCTGGCTGCGATTGGGCAGGACTTATGGCGACAGTGTAGAGGTATTGTCAGGACTTTCCAGCGAGGAACAATATATAGTATCGGCCGAGGGGAAGTTGTTCAATGGAGCCAAAATAAGTATCCAATAACTGAAGTTTTAAAAAACGGATTTGCGTTAAGCCTGCCTGCAGGTATGCGGGGATTGCAGTGATTACCACAGATCTTTTTAGCTGATTTAGGCTAAAATGTAGCTGGCGTAAAAGTGGAAAGCCCAACCTGAGCATTCTTGAATGATTTTCCTGCAAGGTCTCCAAGACCTTGTAGGTATAAAAAAGACGTTAAAAGTATAAAGAACATTCAAGACAAAGACAAGAATTGGCGAAGGTAACGCCCAAATAAAAAATAAAAGATAAAGATGAAAGAAGGATTAGCAGGCAAAATTGCCAAAGCATTTATAGGATCCAAGTTAACGGTCCTTTTAATGATCGTGTTCATGGTCATTGGGGTGTACAGTTCGTTCCTGATTCCACGGGAGGAAGAGCCTCAGATAGATGTGCCCATGGCCGATATCTTTGTGGGTTACCCCGGGGCAAGTCCCACCGAAGTGGAAAGCAGGGTAACCAAACCCCTTGAAAAGTTAATTTCCAATATTAAGGGGGTAGAATATGTGTATTCCACTTCCATGGAGGAGCAGGGAATGGTTATAGTGCAGTTTTATGTAGGTGAGGACATTGAACGTTCGTTTGTTAAACTCCAGAACGAGATCAATAAGCATATGGACGAAATGCCGCAAGGCGTTACCTTCCCTTTAATAAAAACCAGGGCCATAGATGATGTTCCTATGTTGGGACTTACCTTATGGAGCGAGAAATACGACGATTACCAATTAAAGCAAATTGCCCAGGAACTTACGGATGAAATTGAAAAGGTAAACGATGTGTCCGCCACCCAGAGAATAGGTGGCCGTAACCGTCAATTGAGGGTGGTATTGGACAAGGATAAATTGGCGGAAAGCGGATTGGATTTTCTTACCGTTGCCGAAATGATCAAGGCCAATAACCAACAAATTAGTGGAGGTACTTTTGATAAGAACGATACCGAATTTATGGTGACCACTGGTAAGTTTCTGGAAACTGCTACGGATGTGGAAAATTTGGTGGTAGGCGTACAACAGAACCGTCCCATTTATTTAAAGCAAATTGCCAGCATACAGGACGGACCCGAAATTCCCAAGGAATACGTATCCCTTGGTTTTGGGAAGGGGAGTGAAAAGGGGGAAACCTATAAGTCCGAATATCCTGCCGTTACCATTTCCATAGCCAAGCGCAAAGGTGCGGACGCCATGAATATTTCGGATATTATTTTGGATAAAGTAGATCATTTAAAAAAGAATCTAATTCCGGATGATGTGCATGTGGAGGTGACCCGAAACTACGGGGAAACAGCTTCCCATAAGGTATCGGAATTATTGATGCACCTTATTGGCGCCATAATAGCGGTAACCTTTGTAGTAATGTTGGCCATGGGATGGCGTGGAGGATTGGTGGTGTTTCTATCGGTACCCATCACCTTTGCCTTGACCCTGTTGAGTTATTATTTACTGGACTATACCCTGAACCGTATCACCTTGTTTGCTTTGGTTTTTGTAACGGGTATTGTGGTGGACGACTCCATTATTATTGCTGAAAATATGCACCGGCATTTTAAAATGAAACGCCTGCCGTTTAAACAGGCTGCATTGTATGCCATTAATGAGGTGGGCAACCCAACTATATTGGCCACTTTTACGGTAATTGCTTCCGTATTGCCCATGGCTTTTGTCTCCGGTCTAATGGGGCCCTATATGTCGCCAATGCCTATTGGAGCTTCTATTGCGATGTTGTTGTCCCTTTTTGTTGCCTTGACGATTACACCTTATTTAGGGTATATATTTCTTAGGGAGAAGGATAAAAAAGGAGAGGAAAAGGTAGAGAAACCTTTGGAGAGTACCTTTATCTACAAGATGTACCATAAGTTTGAAAACCCTTTGATAGAAAACAAAAAGAAACGTTGGCTGTTCTTGGGAATTACCTTCTTGTTGCTATTGGGTTCCATAGGAATGTTCTTTACCAAATCGGTGGCTGTAAAAATGTTACCGTTCGACAATAAGAACGAGTTTCAGGTGGTCATAGACATGCCCGAAGGTACTACCTTGGAACGTACGGGAGTAGTGGCCAGGGAGATTGCCCAATACTTGAACACCCGTCCGGAAGTGGTAAACTACCAAAGTTATGTAGGTACTTCGGCTCCAATAACGTTCAACGGTCTTGTACGTCATTACGATATGAGGGGCGGAAGTAATATGGCAGATATTCAGGTGAATTTATTGGACAAGGGCGATAGAAGTGCCCAAAGTCACGAGATTGCCAGTTTATTACGTCCAGAGATCCAACGTATTGGGGAGAAATTTAATGCCAATGTCAAGATTGTAGAGGTGCCACCTGGACCTCCAGTGCTATCTACCATTGTTGGGGAAATATATGGCCCTGATTACGATACACAGATGGATATTGCGGACCAGGTACAGCAGATTCTTAAAAACACTCCGGATGTAGTGGATGTGGATTGGATGGTAGAAGCTGATCAAGTGGAATATCAATTTATCATAGACAAGGAAAAGGCAATGCTTTACGGTGTGGCACCACAACAAATTGCCCATACTATGAACATGGCCCTATCGGAAAGGGCGGTGACCAATCTATATGATGAAAATGCTTCCAATCAAATAGGTTTAATATTGGCTTTGGAGGAAAAGGAGAAATCCACTATTCAGGATATTGCCCAATTGAAGGTAAAATCCCAACAAGGAAATGGCAATATGGTTCCTATTGCAGATTTGGTCACTATAGAGCAAACCACCAGGGCCAAGAGCATTTATAGAAAAAACCAAAAGAGGGTGGTCTATGTACTGGCCGATATGGCAGGGGATTTGGAAAGTCCGGTCTATGCTATTTTAGGAATGACCGATAAGTTAAAGGCCATGAATTTGCCAAAGGGTTATTCCATTGATGAACTGTATATAAAGCAACCCGATTTTGAGGATAATTACACCGTAAAATGGGATGGGGAATGGCAGATTACCTTGGAGGTATTCCGGGATCTTGGATTGGCCTTCCTAGGAGTAATTTTCATCATATACATATTGATCGTAGGGTGGTTCCAGAATTTTAAGGCCCCGGTGGTCATGATGGTGGCCATACCCCTTTCCCTGATCGGAATTGTATTGGGCCATTGGATGTTGGATGCGTTTTTTACAGCAACTTCCTTCATAGGAATGATTGCCCTAGCGGGGATTATGGTTCGGAATTCGGTGTTGTTGATCGATTTTATTAATCTGCGTTTGGAGGAAGGTATTCCTTTAAAGTTGGCCGTCATCGAGGCCGGTGCCGTAAGGACTACCCCTATCCTATTAACAGCGGGAACCGTTGTAATTGGGGCGTTTGTAATCCTATTCGACCCCATTTTCCAAGGACTGGCCATTTCTTTGATGGGAGGTACTATTGTATCCACGGTGCTAACATTGTTGGTAGTGCCTTTGGTGTATTATATGATAGAAAGGAAGAACTATAAATAAGGACGGGTCTCTGATCGGAGTCGAAGAGAGCCCTCTAGGGGATTAATTTAGTCAATACCGTATTTGGGGATAAAGGCCTAATTCTAATAACTGAATTTTAAAATATAAAGTAATGAAACTACTCATAGTAACCGTTGTGGAGGAATACGCTAAGGAAACGCTACAACTCTTTAAAAAAGCCAATATAGAGAGCTTTAGCGGCTCCGATATTGATGGATATAAAAATCCTGCCCAAGTGCTCATGGCTTCAAACTGGTTCCCCAGTGAAAAGGGAGGTGTGGAATCTGCCATGTTTTTTTCCTTTACCTCCGAGGAAAATATTGATATTTTATTTGAACTCATTTTATCGTTCAATAATAAATTGGAAACCAACAATCCTATAAGGGCAGCGGTGGTTCCCATAGAAAAGTATATTTAATAACCTTTAAAAAATAGTATTATGATTAATAGATATATCAGGGCAATTGCCGGGGCTTTTGTAGTTATTAGTGTTGTTTTGGCAGTATACGTAAACATAAATTGGTTGTGGTTTACCGTTTTTGTTGGGGTAAACCTTTTCCAATCTGCATTTACCCAATGGTGCCTTATGGAAAAGATTTTGTTCAAATTGGGAGTAAAAAAGGAAGGGGATAGCTGTACCGTATAAGGGTCATACAGCGTAGTGGGCTTAGCCATAACTATAATATAAAAAAATGCCCCGGGAAACCGGGGCATTCTAAAACTAACTCAAAACTCAATAAATAAAACTCAATCTTTTTTACCAAGGCTTAGTAACTCCTTGTAGTATCCATGGTTTGGACCAAGGCGTATCGTTTTCGTATTTTCCAGGCACATCGTTGGTATGGCTGGTTGTTTCCAATGAGGATAATGCTGCATTGTAATTGGCCTCATTAATATTCCTTTCTTCATCAGGATACTGAAAACGAACCGGGATTACTGAAGATAGGGCGAATGGACCTGTCTGAAGATCAGGTAAGCCAGTTCTTCTCCAATCCAAATAGGCTTCAGAAGCGGTAGCAAAGTTGGCAATCCATTTTTGTTCCATGATCTGGGCCAGTGTTCCGTTATAGGCAACTTCGGCATTATCTATATAATCTGCATATTCATCACCAATTCCCCATGTGTCCAAAGATGCTTGTACTCCTTTGTTATAATTTCCTTCAGCATCTGATCCCCAACCTTTTAGAGCAGCTTCTGCTTTTAAGAAACAAACTTCTGCATAGGACATAACCCGGGCTTTTAAAAACTCACCACTTGCTT
This sequence comes from Arenibacter palladensis, assembly GCF_900129275.1. Lineage (GTDB taxonomy): Bacteria > Bacteroidota > Bacteroidia > Flavobacteriales > Flavobacteriaceae > Arenibacter > Arenibacter palladensis. The sequence goes on from NZ_FQUX01000001.1 coordinate 754,584, forward strand.
CTTTAAACTGATCGTTCATTAATGAAACATGTACATTGCCTCCACCTTGTACAGGGTTAGGGTTCAGGTTATAAGTATATGGCTCTGATCCTTGATACGATACTGGGATACCCACATAGGTACTACTGGTATCTACTAGACTTAATCCAGCCAAACGATCGGCTTTCCAGGTATTTTTGTCATATATCTTTAAACCATTATCTGCAAGAGTTTCTTCATTGATATAACGTACTCCATCTACAACTACGTCATCTTCTCCACCAGGAACGTCTGCGGCAGCCACAACTTTAATTGGAATTGCAACAGGTGCAAACCAAACGTTGGCCCTTGGGTCATCAAGTTCACGTAATCTATCGGTAAAAGTAGTACAAGGCTTAACACGATTGAAGGCAGATGCTCCTCCTGTAGAACTGTTACTTGGCTGGGCAGTTGCATCAGATGTACCTATATAGGCCAAAGCGCACTCCTCATCAACACTGCTGATCAAAGGTTTCGCCAATGTGGCAGTTACCCCAGCTTGGGCATAAGATGGGTCTTTTTCGGACAATCTCATATAATACCTTAGGGCCATGGAGTTGGCATATTTCATCCATTTTTCGGCATCGCCTTCAAAGAAAATATCTTGGCTGGCACCAAAAGCCTCTAGATTACCCATATTGTTGGATATTGAAGCAGCAGCAGCCACAAAATCAGCTATAGCCCCTTTATAAACTGCTTCCTGGGAATCGTATGTAGGTAGAATAACATCCTCATCAGCTTGTACCGCATCAGTATAAGGTACGTCTCCATAGTAATCTGCCAAAGAAACAAAGTTCTGCGCCATTAATATTTGGGCAATAGCTTCATGTAAGGTATAACCTAATTCTTGAGACCGTTGTAGTGCCAATTTAGCACTACGCAGGTTTCCGTAGTAGGTGTTCCATCCACTACCATCCCAATCGTAATTGTTGTTTCCCCAAGAATCTTTTTGGGTGTATTGAACAAAGGCAGATAGTTCTCCACTATAGCCCTTACTACCTACGTCCAAAGCAGTATTTACCATTACTTGCGTTAATAGAAAACTTGGATTGCCTTGGCTAGGATCTACCCCGTTGGGGTTTTGGTTAATTTCTGTTAGTTCATTGTCGCACGAAGTAGCGGACAGTAGACAAACTACGAGAAATAGTTTAAATATCTTATTTATTATACTCATGATCTTTTGTTTTTTATTTAGTGCCTAATTAGAAACTTACGTTAAGTTTGAAACCTATTGGAATGGTAAAGGGATTAATGTTGAATCGCTCTATACCTTGTTTAAATTGGATTCCACTTCCTCCTTGAGTACTTGATTCGTGCTGGAAAGCCATCTCAGGGTCGATTCCTATATCCGCCTTGGTCCATAGGATAATGTTTCGGCTAAATAAGGATATATTTAGATTTTGAAGACCAACTCGCTTAATATGTTTACTTGGCACGGAATAGGTAAGTGAAATTTCCCTTAATTTTACGAAATCGGAATCAAAGGTTGCATTTCTAGTAAAGTCCCATCCGTAGTGATCTTGGTATCTAGTAACAACGGTTCCAGGACCACCAAGGTTTTCCGCTGTAGCTATAAAGTTGCCATCATCGTCATAATCTCCTTGTACACCTGGCATAAATACACCATCGTTCAATGTAATTCCACCTTCGGTATAAGGAAGACCACCATCTGCTGCTGTAGGCCCACCTACCAATACATAGAATTCACCATCTTCCGATAAGAATCGGTCTGCATTCTCTCTTAAATAGGTAGGAACATCGGAAATATCATTAAAATTATGCAACTTATCTATCCATCTTTGGGTATGTAAATCAGATTCCCCGTATCTGTGGGTTTGTGAAACAAACTGTCCACCTTTTCTCCAGTCAAAATTCATGGAGATGCTCCAGTTCTTATAGGAGGCCGATGTGGTCATCCCTAAATTGAAATCTGGGTTAAAGTTGCCAATTATTGGGGCAACTCTATTTCCGTCAGCGTCTTCTCTAGTTCTGTCGCTACTCTCGAAACCAGAATCATCAATAATAGGCCAGCCAAAATAAGGTGAGTTTGGATCTTCAACACGCACTAGGGCAGCGTCAAAAATATTTCCTATTTCTTCACCAACCCAAGTTATAGCACCACCACGGGCATCTGTCCAAAAGGTAATGGAATTCATACCTTCGGCCAATTCAATTACTTTGGTTCTGTTTCTGTTAAATACGAAGCCCATATCCCAACGCCAATCATTGGAGTTTATAATGTTAGCATTTAAACCAGCCTCTACACCAGTACTTCTCAATAGACCGGCATTGGTGTTCTTGGAACTATATCCTGAGGAGATAGGAAGAGCAATTCCAAAAATTTGATTTTCGTTATCGGCAGTATAATAAGTGAAATCCATACTTAACCTATTGTTAAAGAAGGCCAAATCGGCTCCTCCTTCCCAAGATGAAATACTTTCTGGTTTCAAATCTGGGTTAAGCAGTGTAGAAGGTACGGATAGCAAAGATCCTGATCCCCAAGAGGTACCTCCATTTAAAGTAGGTTGTAGGTTGTATGCTCCAGTATCGTTACCTACTTCGGCATAACCTGCACGCAGTTTAAGTAAGGATACCCCATTGCCAAAACCAAGAAGTTTATTAACCAATAAACTAGTGGATACAGAAGGGTAAAAATAGGAATTGTTATTATCTGGCAAGGTACTGGACCAATCATTTCTTCCTGTAACGTCTACATAGAACATATCTTTAATACCAATACTAGCCATTCCGTACAAACTGTTTACTTGTTTTTCGTAACTGTTATAAGAATAAACTAAATTGTCGTTGGCAATATTGGATAAGGTGAACAATCCTGGTGTTAAAAGACCTGATCCTCTACTTATTGTGGAATTTAGCAAATTGTTTCCTTTTAAAACCCTTTTATTACCTCCTCCAGATATGGAGAAATCCCATCCTTCCAATCTTTTGGCATAAGTTAATAGGAAATCGACATTTGTTTCATTTGTAAAGATTTTGTTGATACCGTAGGCTCCATTCATATCCCCAGTGTAGCCTTTGGACAATTTGGTTTCTCTTACTTCGTTAATTTCATCCATGTTATAACGAACCATTGCCGTAAGATCGTCGGTGATCTTGTACTCTCCTTTTACATTACCATAAAACCTGTTTCTTTCAAAACCATTGTTATTCTCGTAAGCTAGGAAATAAGGGTTGTTCCATTCGGTTTCTGTTGGATCGTCCCCAAAATTATAAGGCGAATTTTGGAAGATACCTTCGTAACCTGGCAACCAGTAATCCTTCATTTGGCGCACATCAATATGCGGGTTCAATTCGTAAACTGCCTGCATTGCGTTGGCACCACGGTTACCAACAGGTCTGTTGTCCGCACCAGATTTGGTATAGTTAAGACTAGTACTAACTGTAAATTTATCGTTTAACTTTAATGAAGAATTTAGGCTGATGCTATGTCTGTTTAAATCGGTATTTGGGATGTTTCCCTTATTTTTCATATCCGAATAGGACAACCTGTAATTAATCTTTTCCGTATTGTCTTGGATAGAGATATTATTGGTTGTTGTAATGGCAGTTTGAAAGAAATTCTTAGGATTGTTGTACGACTTCAATTCCCTTGGGACAGGAACACCACTAGCAATTTCCTCTGCGCTATAAGGCCATTGGATTGCCATGATGCCTTTGTCCAGCTCAGGACCTGCCCATGCTGAAGCAGTTTCACCAATGATTATGGCTCCATAAGAATTCGCTGGGAAATTATCTTCGGTATAAGGTCTAGAACCTGTCGCAAACCTAGTATGGGTATCTAAGAAACGACTGGGAATATCAAAAACAGTACTGGAATTAATTGTTACTCCCAATCCTTTTTTAGATTTACCAGACTTGGTTGTAATTAATATAACCCCGTTACCTGCCCTGGAACCATAAAGCGCTGCTGCACTGGCCCCTTTTAGAACAGTGACACTGGCAATATCGTCTGCATTGATATCAGAAATGGCATTACCGTAATCCACTTTGTTATCCCTACCTATCTCTGTAATGTTGTTGGCGGTATTAATTACTGGAGAACCATCGATTACAAATAATGGTTGGTTGTCACTGGATAATGAAGCTGCACCCCTAACGTTAATGTTTACAGTAGAACCTGCAACACCGGTAGAGTTGATATTCACCCCAGACACTTTACCGGAAAGAGCGTTTAAAACGTTCTCTTGGGGAACATTGTCCAGAGCATCACCACCTACTTCACTTACAGAATACCCCAAGGATTTCTTTTCCCTTGAAATACCAAGAGCGGTTACTACAACTTCTTCCAATTGTTCGGATGAGGTTGCCATGGTAACGTTTAGGGTAGATTGGTTGCCAACTGCTACTTCCTTTGTTTCCATTCCCAAATAGGAAAATACCAAAACAGCACTACTGTTCGGAACAGTAATACTGTATATTCCATCAAAATCGGTGGTTACACCAGTGGTAGTTCCCTTAACCACCACGGACACTCCTGGGAGTAATTCGCCATCATCACTGCTGACGACTCCGGTTACACCTTGTTGTGCCAACATGATTCCGGAAACCATGCTGAACAAAAGGAAAGTCAAAAATTTCAAGCTGCTTTTTTTCATATTCATTTTTATTAATTGGTTGAGTAATTAGCATTTCGTTAACAAATCTATTGTAAAATAATCGACAAAAAGCATAGTATTTTATTAGATACTTATGGAATATTACCTCTATAGGGGTCAATATTATAATAATGATAATTTTAGGTTAAGATATGTTTGATTTCGGGCAAGAATGTTTCTTTAACGTAAAATTCACTTATTGGATCTTAATTATCTGGAGACCTATTTTAGGGTTAAATGGGTAGTAGCATAATATATATAGGTATGGTTAGGTACTATCTATATTCATTGGGGGATATTTATTTATTGTCCAAACTGCTATAATTTTAACTTAATTATCAAGAATTAAGTTAAAAAACTTGGTCTTATGTCAATATACCATGCAAATGCAATAAGATTTACTTATTCAATCATCTCTATTTGAATTTAATTTGTAGGTAATTAACCAAAATGCCAAACGATGTTAGCAGGTATAGATTATTTTATAGTAATAGCTTATATAATAGGAATGTTGTTATTAGGGCTATATTTCAAAAAATTTGTCAATAGTTCCGAAGACTATTTTCTAGGAGGCAAAAGCTTACCCTTTTGGGCTATTGGTATGTCTATTGTTGTATCGGATATAGGGGCATTGGATTTTGTAGGGGTGTCCGGTCAAGCTTATCGATATGGTATTTCTGTCGGCAACTTTGATTGGGTAGGTTCCGTCCCTGCCATGTTGTTGGCCGCATTTATTTTTATTCCCTATTTCTGGCGAGGTGGTATGTATACTATACCGGAATACCTTGGAAGAAGATATAACCAAAAGGTAAGGACCATAGCCTCGGTTACCTGGATCCTGTTTTTTGCCTTGGATTTGGGAGTTCTTTTTTGGGCCAGTGCGGTGCTATTAAATGTACTTATGGGGTGGCCCATCTGGATTTCTATAGTTGCAACAGCGGGCGTGGTTGGTCTTTATACCTATTTTGGGGGTATTACCGCCGTAATTATGACCGATGTGGTACAGTTCATTATAATGTTCATAGGAGGTTTTGCCCTAGTTTTTCTTAGTCTTTACGAAGTGGGAGGTTGGGATAATATGGTAGATAAAATCGCCACAATGGGACCAGAGTATCGTAACCATTTTGATATTATTCAACCGCAGGATACTAAATCGCCCTTCCCATGGACTGGAATTTTGTTCGGCCTAACATTTGTTATGGCCAATGCTTATATGATAGGAAACCAGTCTATAGTGCAGCGCTGCCTTACTGCCAAGAACGAATGGCACGCCAAGGCGAGTATGATTTTTGGATCTGCCCTTAAAATGTTTATTCCAATTTTGGTGTTGTTTCCAGGGCTTATGGCAGTGGTGGTACATCCTGGATTGGAAGATGGGGATCAGGCACTTCCCATGATGATCAAATCCATTCTGCCTCCTGGTTTGGTCGGACTTATGTTCGCTGCATTTTTTGCAGGGCTAATGTCCAGTGTGGATTCTTTGTTGAACTCCACGGCAACTTTATTTACAAAGGATATTTACGAGCCGTTTATTAAAAAAGGGGCCGATGACAAACATTATTTAAAGGTTGGACAGATCACGACCTTGGTGTTGTTGCTCATCGGAGTTGCTACCTCGCCCATTAGCAGTGATTTCCCCGGGATTTATGTGGCCATACAAACCTTTATGTCCTATTTCCAAGGTCCAATATTCGCCATCCTACTATTGGGTATTTTTTGGAAACGAACTACGGAATGGGGAGGGCTTTCGGCATTGGTCATAGGTATTGGTTTTGCTATTTATCTAAATGTATTTAAGGAGCAATTCTTTACCATAGAAGATCCTTTTCTCTATATTTCCTGGTGGTCCTTCCTATTAGGATTTATAATTAATGTGGTAGTTAGTTTGCTTACCAAGAAGCACACCGAAGAACAACTTAAAGGCTTGGTGTTTAGTTCTAAAATTTTAGTGGAAAATAAAAAACTGTAATATGTTCAATTTTGACTGGCTTTCCGGTGTTTCGCAAGAAACTGCAAAAATGATATTTCTTTCTCTGTATGCCTTAATAGGTCTATTGGTGCTGTTATTGCCTACAGAGTATGTTTACCAAGGTATTGCCAAGGAAGATCGGCACTGGTGGAATAATTTAAAACTATGGTCTATAGCCGTACTTTGTATTTTGGCATCGATCTATAATCATTTTTAACCCCTTAAAAAACAAGTATGGAGACAAATGAAATAAATGCGGCATTAAAGGCCGCTCAAATTAACAATGCTCTTGGATTTTTCATTATGGCTTTTGGGGTTATCGTACTTTTTGCCATGATCTTTACGGAAACATTTGTAGAACATATGACCGATATGGTTGCAGGATTAATACTAATATCTATCGGAGGAGGAATGATGTGGAAGGCAAAAAGTACCATTAAGAAATTAAAATCCAAGAAGGAATAAAAAAGATAAAGAATGCAGAAGTCTTTCCAAATAAAGTTATCGGATAATTGGAGAATCCAGAGTTCAAATAAAGTTTCGGAAAAGGGGAGTGAAATCTCCACTAAGGCCACAATTTCAGAAAATTGGTTTCCTGCAGTGGTTCCTTCAACCGTTTTGAGCACTTTGGTAGCCAATAAGGTTTACGAAAACCCCTATTTTGGTGAGAATTTAAAGACCATTCCAACAGAACAGTTTAAAGTATCCTGGTGGTATACTACTAGTTTTGAACTAACAAAGGAGCAATCCAACGGGTTTGGCACTCTAAAATTTGATGGTATAAACTACAAGGCCAATGTTTGGTTAAATGGACAACTCATTGCCGATGCCTCCGTTATAGATGGGGCCTTTCGTATTACCTCTTTTGATGTAAGTACAAATATCAAAAGTGGATCCAATATTTTGGCCATAGAGGTAATTCCGCCCCAACCTGGCGATTTTAGTATAGGCTTTGTAGATTGGAATCCTTCCCCACCAGATGGGGATATGGGTATTTTTAGGCCTGTAACCCTTCATCTACATGGTGGCGTGCAAATTGAAAAACCCTTTGTGCAGACCAAGGTAAATCTTGAAACCTTGAAAGAGGCCGATATAACTGTTTCGGCAGAATTGATCAATTATTCCAACACTGCAATTACTGGAGATTTAATAGGCACCATAGGTGCTGCAGTATTCAAGAAAAGCATAAACTTAGCGCCAAAGAAGAAAGAGCTGATCACCTTTGATAGTACGGAGTTTGTGGGTCTTAATTTTAAGGAGCCAAAACTTTGGTGGCCCATTAATTTGGGGAATCCCGATCTGTATGATCTGGGTTTGAAATTTGTGGCCAAGGAGGAGGTTTTGGATACTGCACAGCTGAGATTTGGAATTCGCGATATACAGGATTATTGGTTAAATGAAATACATCGAGGATATAAGGTAAACGGGCAAAAGGTATTGATTAAAGGTGCTGGCTGGACGGATGATTTGCTTTTAATGGATACCGATGAAAGCATTGAAGCCCAAGTGAAGTATGTAAAACAAATGAATCTGAACTGTATTCGTTTGGAAGGCTTCTGGGGCAAGGACCACAAACTCTACGACCTCTGTGATGAACATGGCATTTTGTTAATGGTAGGATGGAGCTGTCATTGGGAACACGAGATCCATATGGGGGTACCCGTCAATGAGCGTTTCGGTGGTGTATACAAGCCAGAGCATATTTCCCATGTTGCCCAAGCTTGGGAGGATCAGGTGATATGGTTGCGCAACCATCCCAGTATATTTGTTTGGACCGTTGCCAGTGACAAGGTGCCGATTACGGAATTGGAACAAAAATATATAGATACTTTCGCAAAATATGACCCCACAAGGCCTTATTTAAATTCTACAGGTGGAGTGGGAAGTGATCAACATGTTATAGGCAGCGAGGATGTCATTAGTGAGATCAGTGGATCTTCCGGCGTAAAAATGTTGGGTCCTTATGCCTATACTGCCCCGGTCTATTGGTTTACCGATACCAAATTTGGTGGTGCCTATGGATTCAATACGGAAACTGGTCCTGGAGCTCAGGTACCACAACTGGAAAGTTTAAAAAAAATGATTCCTCAGGAGCAATTATGGCCTATGGGGGATGCTTGGAACTACCATTGCGGACGGTATGAGTTTGCCGATCTCAGTAGATTTAACAAGGCTATTGAGGAAAAATATGGGGCTCCAAAATCTTTGGAAGAGTTCGATAAAAAGGCCCAGGCCATGAACTATGAGCTTATGCGGCCTATGTTCGAGGCTTTTCAGGTAAATAAAAAGAAATCTACGGGTATTGTCCAATGGATGCTGAATGCGGCATGGCCAAAGATGTATTGGCAGTTGTACGACTATTACCTAAACCCAACAGCTGCTTTTTATGCTACCCAAAAGGCTTGTTTGCCATTAAGCCTTATTTACAATTATGGTGACAAACATATTTATGCCATTAATGACCACCTTAGGTCGGTAGAAAATTTATCTGCCCATATTAGAGTTTATTCCATTGGGTCCGAAATATTGTTTGAAGATAGGGTCAATTTTACCATGGATCCAGATTCATCAAAATCTATTTTGGCATTGGGGGAACTGAAAGGGCTAACAACTACCTATTTTGTAGATCTTCGTTTGTTGGATAAAAAAGGGGAAGAAATAGCCAATAATTTTTATTGGCTATCCACCAAAGAAGAGGTGTTGGACTATGAGGCCGATTTAGGGCCATTCGCCTTTCACACCCCCAGCAAGGTATATGCGGACTTCACACAGTTGAATGAATTGCCTAAAACCCAGTTGCAGCAGTCACATTATTTTGAGCAGGACGGAGAACAACAAAATATCAAGGTAGAACTTAAGAACAACAGTGAGCATATAGCATTTTTAATCAACCTTAAGGTAGTGGATAAAAAGACTGGAGAACTTATACTGCCCATATTCTGGGAGGATAATTTCATAAACTTGTTACCAGGGGAAGAACGCATGGTTTGCGCTAATTTTAAAGGGACTTCCGAGGCAGAATTGAAGGTGGAGGGATGGAATATTTAATACCCTTATTAATTGTCCATTTCCTAGTTTGGATTACTTAATATTTAATCAGTGTCACTATGCTAATTTGGACAAAATATTTACTAGCTATACCCCTTCTAATATCGGTCGGATCCTGTAAGGAACAGCTAAAGGTAAATGGATCTGAAACGGCTGATAAGCATGCTGCCATAACCCTTGAAGAGTACATTTACCCCATAGGCCAAGGGCTAACACCACAATGTCATGCCCCAACCATAGATGTCAGCAATGGCACACTGGTAGCTTCCTGGTTCGGAGGAACGGAGGAAAAAAATAATGACGTGGGTATTTGGGTTTCTAGAAAAATTGAGGATAAATGGACAACCCCGGTTGAAGTAGCCAATGGCGTGGAGGAAGACGGAATTAGATATCCGTGTTGGAACCCTGTTCTTTTTAAACCAGAAAATAAGCCTTTGATACTCTTTTACAAAGTTGGCCCTGATCCATTATATTGGTGGGGAATGTATAAGACCTCTGAGGATGATGGGCTTAGTTGGTCTGCCCCTAGCAGATTGGCAGACAGTATTTTGGGACCAATAAAGAATAGGCCCGTTACCTTGTCCAATGGGGATATTTTATCTCCCTCCAGTACCGAAAGCGAGACGGAGGGCCATAAAATTCATTTGGAAAGAAGTGTGGATTTTGGCAAAACATGGACCAAAACGGCCCCTTTGAACGATGGTAAGACATTTAAGGCCATACAACCGGCTATTCTAGATCACGGTAAGGATACCATCCAATTATTAAGTAGAACCTATCAGGGAACTATTGGGCAAAATTGGTCTTATGACGGGGGACTTAGCTGGAGCGAAATGACTGCTACGGATCTTCCCAATCCTGACTCGGGGATTGATGCCCTTACCCTAAAAGATGGTCGGCATGTATTGATCTATAATCCTACCACCATTGAATCCGAGGATAGGGTTCCCTTGAGCGTAGGCCTATCCCAGGACGGTAAAACATGGAAGAGAGTGTTGGATTTGGAACCCTTAACGGCAACAACAGACAAAAAGGGAGAGGAATATTCGTACCCCACCCTGATTCAAAACCCTGACGGAATGATACATATAGTGTATACATGGAATAGAAAGACCGTGAAACACGTAGTATTGGACCCTGAAAAATTATAAACGAAATCACTTTATAACAACCATTGACAATGAAAAAACTAGCAATAAATGGCGGCATACCTAGTCGCGATACCAATAAGAATCCCTGGCCTAAATGGCCGGTTTGGGGGAAAGAAGAGGAAGTTGCTCTCATAGAGGTCCTGAATAGTGGAGTTTGGTCCTATAATGGGCCAAAGGAAATGGAGTTCAATAAACTATTTGCGGAATATACAGGGACAAAACATTCTATTTGTGTTGTAAATGGTACCATAACCATGCAAATTGCGCTGGAAGCCTTGGGTATAGGGGTTGGTGATGAGGTTATTGTCCCTGGCCTAACCTGGCAAGCTACTGCTGCCACCGTAATCGACGTAAATGCTACTCCCATATTGGTAGATATTTGTGAGGATACCTGGTGTATAGATCCAAAAGAAATTGAAAAGGCCATAACTCCAAGAACAAAGGCTATTATGCCAGTACATTTGTACGGTGCTTTTGCGGATATGGATGCGATAATGGCCATTGCCAAAAAACATAATCTTTATGTAATAGAGGATTGTGCCCATAAGCACGGAGGTGAATGGAAAGGTAAAAAAGCGGGAAGTATCGGTAATGCCGGTAGTTTCAGTTTTCAATTATCAAAACATTTAACTGCTGGTGAAGGGGGGTCTATTACTACAAATGATACCGATTTAGCCGAGAAAATGGATGCCCTAAGAAATGTGGGTCGCAGACCTGAAGGAGATTCGCTTATTGGTGCGGACAAAGGGATAGGGGATTATGGTGATGACGGTAATTTTATTCAGTCCGGTAACTATCGGATTACCGAATTTCAAGCAGCCATACTGGTAGAGGGTTTAAAAAGGTTGCCAGAACAAAATGCAAATAGAGACGCTAATGGGGTTTATTTAAATACGCTTTTAAAGGAAATAGAAGGGGTGACCCCTTTAAAAAGAGATGATCGGGAAACTAAAAAGGCTTATTTCAATTTTGCTTTTCGATATGATTCTAGCAAGTTCAAGAATTTGCCGATAGAGAAGTTCCGGTCTGCCCTGGAGGCGGAATTGGGCATAATAGTGGATGCTTGTTATGAGCCTTTAAATAATTGCTCATTGTATGTGCCGCACACAAAACCTTCCAGACACAAATTAAATGATGCCTATTGGAAGGCCATTGACCCAAAAAGATTTTCGTTACCGGTCTGTGAACGTATTTTTAAGGAAGAATCGGTTTGTGTACATCACAAGGTGTTAATGGGAACAAAAGCGGATATGGATTTGGTGGCCACGGCCATAAAAAAGATTTATACCCAGGCGGGGGAATTGATGGACTAAGGAAGTATCGGTTGCATCACTTAGGCAACTTATGCAGAATATTATTTTGAACAGATGAAATTACTTATAGGCCTAATTTCTATTTTCACTTGGTCCAATCTTGTTGTTGGGCAAGATTCCATGTTGGTCAAGGAAAATTATAGTATGCCCTTAAAGGGCATTTGTGCGCATAGGGGAGCCAATGAAACCCATCCGGAGAATACTTTGGCAGCATTTGAGGAGGCAATTCGATTGGGCGCACAGATGATAGAGTTGGATGTTCAGATGACCAAGGACAATCAATTGGTTATTATGCACGATGATAAGGTAAATAGGACCACCAATGGCCGCGGACTGGTAAAGAATCTTACATTGAGGAAAATAAAAAGGTTGGATGCGGGCAAATGGAAATCCAAAGAGTTTAAGAAAGAAAGGGTTCCCACCTTAAAGGAGGCCTTGGATATTATGCCGAAAAACATCTGGCTTAATATCCATTTAAAAGGGGATGAAAAATTGGGTGCGGCAACAGCGGAAGCTGTGATTTCTGCAGACAGAATCCACCAGGCTGTTATTGCTTGTAATAATGAGGCTGCCAAAGGGGTAAGGCAGGTAAATCCCAATATTATGATGTGCAACATGGAGCGATTATCCACTCGCGCTGAATATATTGATGAAACCATCGAAAAAGGCTTCACATTTCTTCAAATAAAAAGTAGTAGGGACGATGAAAATATGTTGGCAGATTTGAAGAAGCTGAAGGAAAATGGGATTCGCATTAATTATTTTCATTCCGAAGAAGCAGGTCGTGTGAAGGAATTATTGGATGCAGGGGTCGATTTTATTTTGACAGATCGTTTGTCCAAAATGCTGGATGCTTTTTCAAGAGCGAATTAATCACCTTGGTAAAGCACCCCAACAGTAATCACAGAATATGGTAAAATCCAAAGAATAAATACATTCTAATTAAATGAGAAAATACTTAATAGTTTCCATCTTGTTTTTAATTTTTTCCTGTTCCGAAACCAAAAAGGAAGTAGAACATACCCAAGGCTCTGTAAAAGGAGTAATGGATAGTGTAATTACCAGATTGTATGAAAAAGTGGATCCCAAGGACTACGATTCCATTGACGATACTTTTATGCTCCAGTTTCTGACCGATAGCGAGAAAACAACACTGGCAACCCGTTACCAATATTTTAAGGTAAATGTGCCCGTAACGGTTTCTTTGATGAGACATTTGGATCATGAAGTACCGTTTTGGCTTAAGGAAAGTGGTTTTGTAAAGACTAATGAACTCGTAAAAAATGAAGTCTATGAATATGAAGTATGGCAAAAGGATTTTGATGCGGGTTGGGTTAATCTCGGTATCCCGGGGTTCGACATGGATAGAGTCGTCTATTTTATATCGGTAGGCCCACAGAATTCCAATGAGGAATTAACAATTAGCGAACGCTATCCTGAGGAATATTCTTTGGAAGTGTTTAAAAAAGGGGCTTTTACATACCATGACTGGTCCGACCTTAAAATTACGGACCTTCCCAAAGAACTTGAGGGTCAGGTATTGTTCACTACCGTCAGGGGAAGGGCCCGGGAAGCACATGTAGAAGGAGCTTTTCGGGAAACGATATTTCCATCTTCCAGTCGACCCGATCAGATTATGCTTACCTGGAGTGCGGATCCCACAAATTCCATGGATGTACAATGGAGAACCAATACTACCGTAAAAGATGGAACTGTTCAGTATTGGAAGAAAAATACATCCGACACCATTTCCTTAAATGCCTCGGTATCCGGCATGGAAGATAGAATGTTGTTCAATGATAGATATATAAATCGATTTACCTCTAATCTGACCAACTTGGAGGCTGGAAGCTCTTATGAATATCGCGTGGGTTCAGTGGAAGATGGATCATGGTCTTCTGTTAAAAATTTTAAAACCGAAGCGAAGGATACAAAGGAGTTCTCGTTTATTTGGTTCGGAGATACGCATAGGGATCCCAAATGGGCAGAAATGCTCAACGATGCCAACCTCCGACATCCGGAAACTGCATTTTATTCAATTGCAGGCGATATTGTGACTACGGGACTTTACCGTACAGAATGGGACATGTTTTTTGGATATTCAAAAGATGTGTTCTCCAATAAGCCCTTAATGCCCGTTCCTGGAAATCATGATCGGCAGGATGGTTTGGGAGCCTGGATGTATTATCAATTATTTAGTTTGCCCACAAACGGACCTGAAAAAGTGGATCCGGAAAGCACTTACGCTTTCAAATATGGAAACGCTTTATTTTTGATGATAGATTCAACCCAACCCAACGAAGCACAGACCCAATGGATAGAGAATCAATTGAAAAATTCCAATGCCACTTGGAAATTCGTCATGTTTCATTTTCCGCCCTTTAATTTTGAAGAACCTTATTTGGATATTCAACAAGAATGGGGAGGTCTTTTTGATACCTACCATGTTGACATGGTCATGTCCGGGCATATTCATTATTACATGCGCTCAAAGCCGATGAATAATGGCAAGGTGGTGGACTCGTTTAAAGATGGGACCGTGTATGTAGTGTCTATTGGGACAAATGGTAATCATGATGATATAGGGGAAGAGCCTTATGCTGAAAAGAGGTTCAAGGACGGTCAGTTTTACCAGTATATGACATTGACCGATAAATCTTTGAAATACACAACCTACAATCAGGACGGAGAAATTGTTGATGAACTTTTAATAAAAAAGTAATTATGAAATGGACATAAACTTTTTTAAGCATAGCATACGCATATGATTAAGTTTATGTGAAACCGAAAGGTTCACGACCACAAAAAATAATAAGGACGTGAGTAAAACGAAGTGGTTACATCCCTATGTAAATTTTGTAATTACTTCTATTTAATCAATTATAAAATATTAAACAGATGAAAACCAGAATAGCCCTTATAGGTGCAGGATTTATATCGGATTATCATGCTCGTGGACTACAAACCTTAACCGATGTTGAAATTGTGGCCGTGGTGTCTAAGAACCTTGAAAATGCCCAAAAATTTGCCCTTAAGTACAATATAAAAGAGGCCTTGAATGATATTTCGTCCCTTGTAAAAAGTGATGATCTGGACGGCGTAATTATAAGTACTCCCAATCAATTTCACGCTCCCTATGCCATAGAGTTTTTGAAAAATGGAAAAGATGTTTTTCTTGAAAAACCTATGGGAATGAGCGGGGATGAAGGAAGACAAATAGCTGAGGTGGCAAACAAACATAACCAATTGGTGATGGTAGGTCATATGTGGCGTTTTGATACCGATACCCGTTATATAAAGGATACCGTGGCCTCGGGAAAGATAGGACGTGTATTTAAGACCAAAGGCTACGGAATACATGAAAATTGGGGTCCCTCTGGCTGGTTTACCAAAAAGGAATTGGCAGGGGGCGGGGCCTTGGCAGATATGGGGGTACACGCCATTGACGCCGTAAGATATATTTTGGGAGACCCAAAACCTGCCAAGGTATATGCCAGAATTTCTACAGAGTTTGGAGATTATGATGTAGACGATACGGGAATCTTGGTCATTACCTGGGACAATGGTACGGAAAGCATCATTGAAAGTGGATGGTGGCATCCCCATATGGACGGGCCGGAAGCCAGTACAAGTTTGTTTGGAACAAAGGGTTATGCCAATCTGTTTCCTACATTTTTGAAAATGAAGGAAGGTGAAGGTACGGTAACAACAGTACCAGAGCTTCCTAAAAGGGAAGATCACTGCGACCAAATTATTTACACCCGTCAAATGGAGTATTTTGTGGATTGTATCAAAACCAGGCAACAACCTGTTCCGGGCTTAATGGAAGGACAAATGGTGCTGGACATTGTAGATGCAGCCTATGAATCGGCCAAAACAGGAGAAGTGGTCAATTTAATGTAGTACTGGCACTATTCAAAACTTTTAAAAATGGCTCTGAGTGAATTAAGGCATCATATTGAAAACATTATTTTTGACCTGGATGGTACCCTTTGGGATCCTATGCCCATGAGTATCAAGGCTTGGCATACTGCTTTGAATGGTTTCGATTGTATTAAAAATCCTATTTCAGAGGAAGATATACAGGGTATTCTGGGAATGCAGCACGACCTGGTAGGAAAAAAACTGTTTCCATATCTTTCCAAAGAACAGCAAGACGAGGTCATGAACAGTTGCTATGTACAGGAGGTGAACGACATTAAGGAGTCTGGAGGGGTTTTGTATCATGGATTGGAAGATACCTTGAAGATCTTAGAGGGTAAGTACAATCTATATATAGTAAGTAATTGTCAGGCCGGTTATATAGAGGCCTTTTTTGAATACCACGGTTTGGGGGAGTATTTTAAAGATTACGAATGTTCTGGAAATACCGGACTGTCCAAGACCGAAAATGTAAAAATGGTCATTGAAAGAAACAATCTCTCCAAACCCATTTATATTGGGGATACTATGGGGGACTATACTGCGGCCATAGGGAACCAAATCCCTTTTATTTTTGCCAAATACGGATTTGGCGATGTGCCTAATCCAGATCATAACATAAATAAAATTTCCGATTTAAGGGATTTGCTTTAATCCAAACATAGATGATGGGGCTTGTGTTTTTAATGAAGTGGTTGCTTCACGCTTGGCTTTCAAAACGTTTTTGAGCTATTTGTGCGATTTAGCTTATGCCGTATTCATTTTAGGGGTAATTCCTAAATATTTAAAGTTTCAATTTTTAGGCTCAAGGTCTAAGAAATGGCTCCTTCCCCTAGCTAGGGGTAGGTGGATCTTCAGCTATCGGCTGAGGAGACGGAAGGGGTGACCGCCCTTATTTAGCAGTTTCATTGTTATGATTTCTCTCTTAAGGTTGAAATGACTTGCCCAGTCATTTGAACATTGGCCTTTTTTAGTAATCCCGATAGTTATTGGGAGAGACGACGCATATAATGGTTTTAGGCAGATCTTGACCAGGTTGAGTTGGTAGTTTGGAAGCTGATTGGATAATACATTTTCACAATGAACAATATGGATGATGTGGCACATAGTATGTCAATTTTAGGGGTAATCCCTAATCTTTAATGTCTCAATTTTAGGAACAAGGTTTAAGAAAAGGCTCCTTCCCCTAGCTAGGGGAAGGAGCCTTTTCAGCTATCGGCTGAGGAGACGGAAGGGGTGACCGCCCGTATTTTGCAGTTTCATTGTTATGATTTCTCTCTTAATTAAGGTTGAAATGACTTGCCCAGTCATATGGACATTGGCCTTTTTTAGTAATCCCGATAGTTATTGGGAGAATTGTCACATATAATGGTTTTAGGCTGATCTTGGCCAGGTTGAGTTGGTAGTTTGGAAGCTGATTGGATAATACATTTTCACAATGAACAATATGGATGAGGTGGCACATGGTATGTCAATTTTAGGGGTAATCCCTAATCTTTAATGTCTCAATTTTTAGGAACAAGGTTTAAGAAAAGGCTCCTTCCCCTAGCTAGGGGAAGGTGGATCTTCAGCTATCGGCTGAGGAGACGGAAGGGGTGACCGCCCGTATTTGGCAGTTTCATTGTTATGATTTCTCTCTTAAGGTTGAAATGACTTGCCTGGTCATATGGACCTAGGCCTTTTTTTGTATTCCCGATAGTTATTGGGAGAGTTACTGGTTTTATCACTTACCTCCCTAAGAAGATTAATCTGGCTATATTTAAATTTTGGTAATGTTTTAGCGGAATAATAGTTCTGATTTATAATTGTTTTTTGTTTTAAGTATAGATATCATTTTTCGACTAAACCATATTATCAGATTAAGAAAATATCGAAAAAATGGAGGATAACATCAACAGTAATATTAAGAATACCAAATTCTCAGTTTTGGATTTGGTGCCTGTAGCTCAGGGCTCAACCCCTTTACAGTCTATACAAAAGAGCCTGGAATTGGCACAACACGTAGAAACTTTGGGCTTTGAACGATTTTGGATTTCCGAACACCATAATATGGAAAGTTTGGTGAGTTCGGCTACACCAATTTTAATAGGACATATTGCCCAAGGCACCAAGACCATTAGGGTAGGCTCCGGTGGAATTATGTTGCCCAACCACGCCCCTTTAATTGTAGCGGAACAATTTGGTACCTTGGAGACACTTTATCCAGGGAGAATTGACTTGGGTTTGGGAAGGGCTCCAGGAACAGATCAACTAACGGCCAAGGCATTAAGACGGGATCGTACGGAAACTGTGCACGATTTCCCAAAGGATATAGTAGAATTGCAGACCTATTTCTCTAAAGAAAATAGTCATGCTGCAGTACGGGCCATACCGGGAGAAGGCTTGAATATTCCCTTGTATTTACTGGGTTCAAGCACATTTAGTGCCCAATTGGCCGGAGCAAAGGGATTGCCATATGCTTTTGCCAGTCATTTTGCACCAACCCATTTACATGAAGCCCTTAGATTGTACCATCAAAATTTTCAAGCTTCGGAACAAAGTACAGCTCCCTATACTATTGCCTGTGTAAATATAATTGCCGCAGAAACAGATGAAAAGGCCAAGTATTTGGAGACCAGCCTTCAGCAATTGGCTTTGGGAATTATAAGGAATACTAGAAAACCTTTACCACCACCTGTGAAGAGTATGGACGGATTATGGCATGAGGTGGAAAAAGTCCAAATACAAAAGATGATGCACTATAGTTTTGTAGGATCCCAGGAAACCATAAAAGCACAACTTACAAATTTTATTGAAGCAACGAGGGTCAATGAAATAATGGCAGTATCCCATATTTTTGATCATCAGGATCGTTTAAGTTCCTATGAAATTTTGAGTGGCCTTCTTAAATAGGAGTAAAATTACCTTTGTTAAAGTCATATTTTTGGTATCATGGATTCTGGATAACAAATTTTGGTTAATTTGTACTTATATAGATTTGCCATATATGAGTAAGAGGAAATATTTAATATTGTGCCTATGCGGGATTATGATGGCTTGTAACACTGAAATACATAGTCAGGAGAAAATGTTAAAGGTAAAAGAAATAGAATTTGAGGGACAAGCCGATTTGGAAGAGGTATCCCAACTTTTGGAGGAACATACTGAATTACATGCAATCGACTTAATAAATTGGGGTCAATTTTCTTATCGGCCAAATGTATCTTTTAGGATTGCGCACAGCAATAATGCCATTTGGATAAAATATTATGTCCAGGAAAAAAACATTCTGGCCAGTGTTGGGGACACCAATGGCCCAGTGGCCCGTGATAGTTGTGTGGAATTTTTTTTAGACCCCTTAGGGAACGGGAATTATTATAATTTTGAATTCAATTGTATTGGCACCGTCCATTTGGCTTATGGACCTGGAAGAGGGCAGCGTCAATTTGTTGACCCAAATACCATTAGGAATTTGATCGAGGTACAAAGTACTTTAGGATCACAAACATTCACAGAAAGAACGGGCGATTTTTCTTGGGAAATGACCATTATAATACCTGCTGGGATCCTGACCCATAATCCTGAAATAAAATTAAAGGGCCTAAAGAGTACTGCAAATTTTTATAAGTGTGGCGACGCTACTTCGCAACGTCATTATTTAACCTGGAATCCGGTTGGAACCGAAAAGCCCGATTATCACAGGCCGGAATATTTTGGCAAACTTATTTTTCAATAAACAACAGGGTGATTCCAAGTCACTTCGGGAACAAGATATTTTGAAGGGATATTTTTTATAATCTTTCAATAGAAATCGCGCTTTTATTTTAATTGAACAATATAATTGTTAAATATTGGAAATAAAATAGGCAGATTCCCCAAAGTATTATTAAATTTAAGATGTGTTCGAACACATCTTAGAAAGTTTAAGGCAGGAACTACATGCATGCTGAGGATATTATTATAGGGTAATACAACAATTCCAATCCAAATCATATTTTGGGGAATAATTGGTATTGGTGAAAATTGCCCATGGTGGAGAGTCAATTATAGGTTTATTTAATATACGATCAATGCCCATTTCCCCGCGAATCAAAAAATTACTTTTTGGTGTAGTGCCCGTTTGGACTCTGTTGAATTGTGAGGTACAACAACCTAACGCAGGTCTTTATTTACCAGAAGGTTTCAAGGCAGTCGTGGTCGTGGATAGCATAGAGGAAAGGGTTCGGCATTTGGCCGTGACCAACGATGGAATAGTGTATGGCAAACTTAGAAATTCCAATGAAAATGGAGGCATAGTTGCACTACAGGATAAAAACAAAGATGGCAGGGCAGAGATAATGCAAAAATTTGGAGCGTATCGTTCCCTTCAAAAATGGAGTTATTCCACAGCCATGAGGATCTATAATGGCTATCTGTATTTTAGTTCTGAATTGGTCATTTATCGCTATAAATTAAAACCGGGAACTCTAATACCTGAAGGGGAAATGGAAATTGTCATGACCGATGATCATGAGCATGGCAAGCACGAACATATAGGCAAGCCCATTGCTTTTGATAACAAGGGGTATATGTATGTTCCCTTTGGTGCCCCTTCCAATGCTTGTCAAAACCCTAAAAGAACCCCTGGGGCTCCGGGCATGGATCCATGTCCACAATTGGAGGACCATGGCGGTGTTTGGCGTTTCGAGGCCAATAAACTTGGTCAGACCCAAAAGGACGGTTACAAATATGCTTCGGGGATACGCAGTGTGGTGGCAATGGATTGGAATTCTGAGGATGAGAATCTGTATATTGTAATGCACGGACGGGATGATTTGCTGAGACTATTTCCCAATATCTATTCCGGTTGGGAAAGTGCCTTGCTCCCCTCGGAAGAATTTATTAGGGTAACCGAAGGTTCAAATTTTGGCTGGCCCTATTGTTACTATGACCAAATACAGGAAAAAAAGGTCCTCGCCCCTGAATACGGGGGTGATGGGAATATAACCGGGAGATGTCAGGAATTTGATGATCCTATAATGGGATTCCCTGGGCACTGGGCTCCGAACGATTTGGTTTTTTACGATGGGGATAAGCTGCCAAATCGATATAAAAATGGGGCTTTTATAGCCTTCCATGGATCAACTAATAGAGCTCCATATCCGCAATCGGGGTATTTTGTTGGATTTGTTCCCTTTAAGGACGGAAAGCCTTCCGGCGATTGGGAGGTTTTTGCGGATGGTTTTGCAGGGGTAGACCCCATCGTAAGTGTTAAAGACGCCGAATATAGGCCTATGGGTATTGCTTTCGGTGCAGACGATAGTATGTACATTTCAGATTCGGTAAAGGGAAGGATATGGAAGATAGTATTCCATGGCGACAAAAATAATTTTGGCCAGGATCAATTGGCGGAAATGGAAAAAAGAAAACTATTGTCCCATATTAGGACACCCGATGAAACCAAGGATAATCTTATGGCAGGTGCATTTACCGGAGGTGAAAAGATTTATTATACCTATTGCAGCACCTGTCATCAACAGGATGGTAGGGGAGCAACGGGTAGATTTCCACCTTTGACCGGAACGGAATGGGTAATTGGTGACAAGGAGAGATTGATCAATATTGTTTTAAATGGAATGGAAGGCTCCATGGAGGTGAACGGGGAGGTTTACAACGGGGTAATGCCACAGCATAGTTTTTTAAGTGATGAGGAAGTGGCCGATGTCCTGACCTATATCAGGACCAATTTTGGGAATGATGCGGGGGAGATAAAACCAGAAGAAGTAAGGAAGCTAAGAAGCAGTTTATAAAATTTACATACTAGGTGTTTAGATCAACTAATACTTTTTAAAAATGAAAAATATGCTAAAAAAACGGAATTGGGCTATTATTTTAATGCTAGCGGCAACTATTTCCTTGACCGCACAGGACTATGACATCTTGGTTAAAGGGGGACATGTGATAGACACTAAAAACAATTTGGACCAAGTAATGGATGTAGCCATAAAGGATGGGAAAATTGCAAAAGTCGATTCCAAAATTCCCGAAAATCAGGCTAAAAAGGTAATAGATGCCAAGGGGTTTATTGTAGCTCCCGGACTCTTGGATATACATGGGCACAATTTTTTTGGGACCGAGGAGGATGCGTATTTAAGTAACAGTTTTAGTGCCCTGCCCCCTGATGGTTTTACCTTTAGAAGTGGCGTTACCACTATTGTTGATGTAGGTGGTGCTGGGTGGAAGAATTTTAAAACCTTTAAGGCGCAGACGATAGATAATTCAAAAACAAGGGTATTGTCTTTCTTAAATATTATTGGGTCGGGCATGAAGGGAGGTGCCATTGAGCAGAATATAGAGGATATGAATCCTAAATTAACGGCCTATGTTGCCTCACAGAACAAAGGGACCATAGTAGGGGTAAAATTGGCCCATTATAGTGGTTTTGATTGGGAACCTGTAAATAGGGTGGTTGCAGCGGGGACTATGGCCGATATCCCGGTTATGATCGATTTTGGAGGCAGCGAACCGGAGTTGTCATTGGAAACATTGCTCATGGAAAAACTTCGTCCCGGTGACATCTTTACCCATGCCTATGCCCATGTAAAAGGAAGAACTCCTGTAGTGGATGAAAGTGGCAAGGTTAGGAAATATGTCTTTGATGCCCAAAAACGAGGGATCATTTTTGATGTTGGACATGGTGGTGGCAGCTTTGTCTTCGAGCAAGCCATTCCGGCCATAAAACAAGGGTTTTTACCTAATTCCATAAGCACGGACCTGCACACGGGAAGTATGAACGGGGGAATGAAGGATATCCTCAATATAATGTCAAAATTCATCAATATGGGCATGCCGGTAAAACAGGTAATTGAAACTGCAACTTGGAATCCTGCCCAGTATATTAAACGCACGGATTTAGGACACCTGACTGTTGGGGCCGTGGCAGACCTAACTATTCTGAACCTTAGAAAAGGGAATTTTGGGTTTATTGATACACAAGGGAAAAAAATGATGGGCGACCAAAAATTGGAATGTGAGCTAACCCTAAGGGAGGGAGATGTGGTTTGGGATCTAAACGGTATTTCCAGACCTATGTGGAATGCAAAGTAATCCCGTTTATTGAAAATAGTCTATGGGAAGTGCATTGAATTGGATTAATCTATAAAAAATTAATTATGTTAAGTAGGAGAAAATTATTAAAAACCTTATCCAGTGTACCAGTGGTGGGCGGATTGGTAGGTACTGGATTATTAACGCCTCAATTGCTTGGTGCTACAGTAAGCCAACCGGCAAAGCGGAATTTTTTCAAGGAGCTGGGCATACGTACATTTATCAATGCTGCCGGAACCTATACTTCCATGACAGGTTCCTTAATGTCCGAGGAGGTTACCTCGGCAATTGTATTCGGAGCTACGGAATATGTAGATTTGGACGACCTACAGGATAAGGTCGGTGAAAGAATAGCAGAATTGTTGGAGTGCGAATATGCCACGGTATCCTCTGGAGCTTTCGGGGCCATGTCCATTGGGCTTGCCGGGGTAATTTCTGGAATGGACTCCGAAATAGCCGCCCAACTTCCGGATACCACAGGATTGAAGCACGAAGTAATAATACAGGAAGGCCATAATATTGGTTATACCCATGCCCTATTGAACGTCGGCGCCAAAATAGTCACCGTAAAAACAAAGAAGGAAATGGAAAAGGCCATTAACAAAAATACGGCCATGCTATGGTTTTTAAATGCCAATACGGACAATGGTGAAATTAAGTATGACGAGTTTATCGCTATTGGAAAAAAACACAACATTCCAACTTTTATAGATTGTGCAGCTGATGTACCCCCAGTGGAGAACTTGTTTAAATTTACTAAAATGGGGTTCGATTTAGTGGCATTTTCTGGAGGAAAAGGAATTAGAGGGCCCCAAAGCGCTGGATTATTGTTGGGCAGAAGGGACCTGATAAAAGCGGCAAGAATACATACCCCGCCTCGTGGAAGCACTATTGGAAGGGGTATGAAAGTAAATAAGGAGGAAGTTCTAGGGATTCTGGTGGCCTTGGAAATGTATTTGGCCAAGGATCATCAAAAGGAATGGGAACTTTGGGAAAATCAAATTAAATTAATTAGCGATAGTGCCTTATCCGTAAAAGGGGTGCAGACAGAAATACATGTACCGCCCTATGCCAACCATGTCCCTTCCCTACGTATTAAATGGGACAGTAATTTGGTTAAGATAAGTCCAGAGGACGCCAGGAAAAAGTTAATGGAAGGCCATCCTGCCATAGCTACGGTAGGTGACAAGGAAACTATAGGTATAACTACCTGGATGATGGATCCGGGTCAGGAAAGAATAGTGGCCAAACGCCTTAAGGAAGTGTTGGAGAATGTGTAATTAGTAATAAATAAGAATTAGTTTTAATAGCAAGCGTATGAATTTCAAGTATTTTTTAATCCCATTAATGGTGGTAATGACCATTTCATGCAACACAAAAAAGGAAGATGTAGGAACATCTGTTAAAAAGGAAACACCAGTAGTTCCAGCCGACTATGATCCAGAAAAAAAACTTAAGGAACTGGGCATAACCTTAACGGAAGCCAGTGCTCCGGTAGCCAATTACGTAAATGCCGTTCGCTCTGGAAATCTAATTTTTCTATCTGGAAAAGGGCCACTTCAGAGTAATGGCGAAAATATTGAGGGCAAGGTAGGGTCAGAGCTAACCATTGAGGAGGGTTATGAGGCCGCCAAAATTACGGGTATTAATCAATTATCCGTTTTAAAATCTGAATTGGGAAATTTAAATAAGGTAGTTAGGGTGGTCAAGGTCTTAGGTATGGTAAATGCAGGACCGGATTTTCCCGATCATCCCAAGGTGATCAATGGATATTCAGATTTAATGGTAGCCGTATTTGGAGAAAGGGGAAAACATGCGCGCGCTGCCGTAGGTATGGGGTCCCTTCCGGGAAATATCGCCGTAGAGATCGAAATGATCGTAGAGGTAATGCCAGATTGAATTTGATGCCAAATATTGAATATTCCTTCTTGTCTACTATCAAATAATAAACTGCCGAGGGCGCTGGTCAACAGCTATTGGATTTCCATGATAGAGTAGCAGGTAATAATCCTTATGTAACCAAGGAGCAATGAATGTTGATGAATTCCCCTTCCAAAGCTGTGAAGGGGAATATTGTTATTTTTATTTATGATAGTTTTGTGGTAAAGTCCGTAACCAAGGTTGGGCTATACCCAAAATTCAATTCTGTAACAGATGAAAAAGCTCCTAATCAAAAATATGGTTTGCGATAGATGTAAAACCCTTTTGGCACAAGAGTTTGCCAAGGCTGGGATTGTAATTACATCTATAAAATTAGGGGAGATCGTATATGAGGAAAATGCCGATAATGAGGAAGGTATAATAGAAGGCATATTGAAAAATAACGGCTTCGAATTGGTTAAGGATACAGCTGATATGATCATTGAAAACATTAAGATCCAATTAATCAATACAATCAACAATGGAGAAAATGATATAGCAGGCAACATGTCCTCCTACTTGTCCAAAAAACTAAATAAAGATTACTCCATCCTAAGTAAAATGTTCAGTAAAAAGGAAGGTGTAACCATTGAGAAATACTACATCGATCTAAAAATTGAATGGGCAAAGGAACTCATCCAAATGAACGAACTCAATTTTTCTGAAATAGGATATGCCTTAAATTACAGGAACAGTAGTCATTTGGCCTCACAGTTTAAGTCGGTCACTGGCATGTCTATGGGAGAATATAAAAAATTACAACAATGGGATAGAAAACCGCTGGACAAAATTATGTAAGGATTCTCCATAATTGTAAAAAGTGTTCCGTGTCAATATGACTATTTTTACTTACGAATTAAAAATGCATGGATATGAGACACACCTATAAGATACACGGTATGACCTGCAACGGTTGTAGGTCGCATGTAGAGCATACCTTAAATGCAGTGGAAGGCGTTGCCCATGCAACTGTAGATTTGGAAAAAGCCGAAGCTGTAATTGACATGGACGGGCATATACCTCTTTCTGCTTTTAAAAAGGCCTTGGAAGATGATGGCGGCGCCTATGGCATTTCTATGCCAGGAGAAGAACACGAGCATCATCGACCTAAGAAACAAAAGCCCAGAGGTAAGGGTACAGGGACCTTTTATTGCCCTATGCATTGTGAGGTGGATAAAACCTATGATCAGCCGGGAGATTGTCCGGTTTGTGGAATGGATTTGGTGGAAGAGGTAAAGGCAAATATTGGTGGTAATACCCAATATACCTGTCCAATGCACCCTGAAATTATCCAGGATGAACCAGGTTCCTGTCCCATCTGTGGAATGGACCTGGTACCGTTAAAGACAGATATTTCGGCAGAGGAGAAAAACTATAAAAAGCTATTGAAGAAATTTTGGATAGCCCTTGCCTTTACGCTGCCTATTTTTCTTATTGCCATGTCAGAAATGGTGCCCAATAACCCATTGTATACTATTTTGGGTATGAAATATTGGAACTGGATCCAGTTTGGACTTTCCCTTCCCGTGGTATTCCATGCTACTTGGATGTTTTTTGAAAGGGCATATCGCTCTATAAAGACATGGAATTTAAACATGTTTACCCTTATTGGTATCGGATCTGGAGTTGCTTGGCTATTTAGTGTGTTCGGAATGCTTTTTCCAGATATTTTCCCGGCCCAGTTCAAAACCCATCACGGTACCGTACATGTGTATTTTGAGGCGGCTACAGTAATACTGACACTAGTATTATTGGGACAACTTTTGGAGGCCCGGGCCCATAGCAAGACGAACAACGCGGTGAAGGAGCTGTTAAAATTGGCACCCAATAAGGCTGTTAAACTGGTGGACGGGAAAGAAGAAGTCATTGCTATCGATAAAATTAAAATAGGGGATTTGCTGAGGGTTAAGCCCGGTGATAAAATTCCTGTCGATGGCATTATTCATGAAGGGGAGAGCTCCTTGGATGAATCCATGATTACGGGAGAACCCATCCCGGTAGATAAAAAGGAAGGTGACCAAGTGAGTTCCGGAACTATTAATGGAAACCAATCCTTTGTAATGAAGGCAGAAAAGGTGGGTTCGGACACTTTGCTGGCGCAAATTATAGAGATGGTCAATAAGGCCAGTCGCAGTCAGGCTCCCATTCAGAAATTGGCGGATAGGATTTCCGGATATTTTGTTCCCGTGGTGGTATTGGTCTCTGTTATTACCTTCATCGTTTGGGCTATTTTTGGTCCCGAACCCAAATATGTCTATGCCTTGGTAAATGCTATTGCCGTATTGATCATAGCCTGTCCTTGTGCCTTGGGTTTGGCCACACCTATGTCTGTCATGGTCGGAATAGGGAAAGGGGCGCAATCCGGGGTATTGGTCAAAAATGCGGAGGCTTTGGAAAAAATGAATAAAATTGATACTCTAATTATAGATAAGACAGGAACAATTACTGCGGGAAAGCCATCCGTAGAAAAAGTGGTGGTTACCTCAGATGATTATCCTGAGGAAAAAGTGTTGCAATACATTGTATCCCTCAATCAAATGAGCAAACATCCGTTAGCGGAGGCAACGGTTGCATACGGGAAGGAACAAGGCGCGGAAATTTTGAAGGTGTCGGAATTTAATTCGGTTACAGGGAAAGGTGTATCAGGAATTGTCAATGAGATTAAACTGGCATTGGGGAACGATAGGATGATGGAGGAAGTCAAGGCTACCATGTCCAATGGGCTAATGAATAAAGTAAAAATTGAACAGCAGCTTGGCAAAACGGTTTCCATGATTTCTGTAGATAGCACTGTTGTTGGATTTGTTGTGATTACCGATAAAATAAAAGAAACCAGCAAAAAGGCCATTTCGGCATTGCAATCTTTGGGAATATCCGTAATCATGTTGACTGGTGATAATTATGATACGGCAAAGGCTGTGGCGGAGGAACTTGAACTTACCGATTTTAAGGCGGGGATGCTTCCCCAGGACAAGCTGAATGAAGTGGAAAGCTTGCAAGAACAGGGCAAAAAAGTTGCGGTGGCAGGAGATGGCATAAACGATGCTCCGGCATTGGCGAAGAGTGAGGTTGGAATCGCCATGGGAACAGGTACCGATGTAGCTATTGAAAGTGCCTCCATTACTTTGGTAAAAGGAGATTTACAAGGAATTGTAAAAGCTAGGAACCTAAGTGTAAAAGTGATGGGAAATATTAAACAAAATTTATTTTTTGCACTTATTTACAATACCCTTGGGGTACCTATAGCAGCAGGTGTGCTCTATCCATTTTTTGGGCTACTACTATCACCTATGATCGCCGCATTGGCCATGAGTTTTAGTTCGGTTTCCGTAATTGCAAATGCCCTTAGATTAAGAAATGCCGATATTTCATGACCTGGGCATTTCTTGAAAATTGACAAAATATGGCTTGGTTTATTATTTTAATCTTTACATAACGATCTAATAACTTTAAATAATTCATTTCAACATAAAAAGGGGTGAATATTGTCTATTAATATTTATCTTTTGAGAAATTTTACACCAAACTGCCAACACTTTTGAAGCTAGTAAAAAAAGATATTTCGTTTTTGCTATATGGGGCATTTGCCTCCTTTGGCACTTATTTCTGCATGTATGCATTTCGCAAACCGTTTACGGTAGCTACATTTGAAGATCTTTCATTTGCGGGGGTAGATTACAAGATAATTTTGATCATTGCCCAAGTACTTGGGTACATGCTTTCAAAATTTATTGGGATTAAGGTAATTTCGGAACTAAAGCCCAACCAACGCATATTTTATTTGCTGGGGCTTATTCTTGCCGCTGAGGCAAGTCTTCTTTTGTTCGCCC
Organism: Arenibacter palladensis; assembly: GCF_900129275.1. Taxonomy (GTDB): domain Bacteria; phylum Bacteroidota; class Bacteroidia; order Flavobacteriales; family Flavobacteriaceae; genus Arenibacter; species Arenibacter palladensis. Next base: position 783,435 of record NZ_FQUX01000001.1, read on the forward strand.
TTACTCCCGCTCCTTATAATATAGTATTCATGTTTTTAAATGGCCTGCCATTGGGGATGGTATGGGGAATTGTTTTTTCATATTTGGAAGGTAGAAAGTTTACAGAATTTTTGGGAGTGGCTTTGTGTTCCAGCTTTATAGTATCCAGTGGCGCTGTAAAATCGGTGGGTCTTTTGGTTATGGAAAATTGGCAGGTATCCCAATTTTGGATGCCATCCGTTACTGGCGGCATTTTTTTGGCTCCTTTTGTATTATTTGCCTGGTTGTTGAATAAGATGCCCCAACCTACAGAGGAGGATAAGGAACTTAGAACAGAACGGAAACCTATGACAGGGAAGGACAGAAAAAGGGTTTTTCTTACGTTTCTGTTTCCAATAATAATTTTGGTTTTTTTCTACACTTTCTTAACTGCTTTGCGCGATTTCAGGGATAATTTTTCCAGGGAAATTTGGGATGCCCTAGGTTTCGAGGGTGATGCTGCCATATATACCATCTCGGAATTGCCTATCGCCATATTGGTATTGCTCATCATAGGATTTTTGGGAGTGATCAAAAATAATTATAAGGCCTTTGTTTCCTATCACTACCTATTGCTTTTTGGTACTATTGCCATTGGACTTTCTACCTTGTTGTTTCAATTGGCTTTAATTTCACCTATTCTTTGGATGATCAGTGTTGGCTTTGGACTCTATATATGTTATGTACCTTTTAATTGCATTTTTTTCGATCGCATGATCGCTACTTTCCGAATTAAGGGCAATGCAGGTTACCTTATATATATTGCGGATGCCTTTGGTTATTTGGGCAGTATGGGAGTACTGCTTTATAAGAATTTTGGTCAGAGTACCCTTTCTTGGCTCAATTTCTTTATGGCCAGCACTTATTTAATCGCCGTTTTGGGGTCTATTATTACTTTAGTTTCACTTTTCTACTTTAAAAGGAAATACAAGAAGAATTTATTAGTGGAAAAGTCGGAAATACAATTGGCGGAAGCATAATTTATTCCCCGCTTATTCCTCATTCATCTACTCACTACTTCTAGAGATCAGCCTTTTTAGGCTTGTCTTAAATACTTTTGCGCTCATTCTTTTGTCCTAATAGTTTTGTTAACGTTGCTTTAACAAATAGGCAGATTTCATTGCAATCTTTTAATATTAATTGAGGGTTTAGTTAACCTATGCCTAGGATATTTGCGCTCACTAAATAATTAAAAAATCACAAACTAAAAAGAATGAACAAAACAAGTATTGTTATGGTATTTGCCTTTTTTGCATTTATCATGGGCCATTCCCAAGGAGTATTTACGGGAAAGGTTTTGGATGAAAACAATGCGCCTTTGCCAGGGGCATCGGTGGTCATTAAAGGTAGTTCCAAAGGGGTAGCTACCGATTTTGATGGAAATTTTCAAATTGAATTAAATTCGGCAAACGATATTCTACTCGTTACCTATTTAGGATATATTCCAACCGAAATTACTACCTCTGGAAAAACATCAGCGGAAATAGTACTTCTTCCCGATTCTGAAAAATTGAATGAGGTGGTGGTAACGGCCTTGGGGATTACTAGGGCGGAGAAGAAGATTGGTTATGCCACCCAAAAAATGGATGTGGAGATAATCGAGGAAATAAATGCCCCCAATGTGGGGAATCTATTTACCGGGCAGGTAGCTGGACTAAGTGTAAGCAATCCCACCGGACTATTTCAAAAGCCTTCATTTTCCCTACGTGGAAAATCGCCATTGATCGTAATTGATGGGATTCCTGTCGAGACCGATTTTTATGATGTTTCCGCCAATAACATAGCCAATGTAAACGTGCTAAAGGGAACAACGGCTTCTGCGCTTTATGGATCTAGGGGTAGAAACGGTGCCATTTTGATCACTACCAAGAACGCCAATGTAGACGGATTGGAAATTTCAGTGTCCCATAATACTATGGTATCCGCAGGCTTTACCGTATTTCCGGAAACCCAGACAGAATATGGTAACGGATCCAATGGAAAGTATGAATTCTGGGACGGTAAGGACGGAGGTATTTCCGATGGGGATATGATCTGGGGTCCCAAGTTTGAACCTGGGGTTATGGTCTCCCAATGGAACAGTCCTATATTAGATAACGTTACTGGGGAAACCATTCCTTGGTGGGGAGATGTTTATGGTACCCAATACGACGATAAATCCCGTTATTCCAGAGTGCCAACGCCTTGGGAATATCATAATAACTTAAAGGATTTCATGGAAACCGGATATATTTCCAGTACGGATTTCTCTGTATCCAGTAAATCCGAAAAAGGCTCCTTCCGTTTATCAGGAAATTATTCCGACCAAAAGGATAGGGTACCCAATTCCGGTCTTAAAACAGGGGGTTTAACTTTTAAATCTACCACCAACCTTTCCAAATCACTTACTTTGGATAGCAAACTTTCCTATAATAAGGTGTATTCTCCCAATTACCCAAGACACGGGTACGGACCAAAGAACCACATGTATACCATTCTAATTTGGATGGGGGACGATGTTGATGGCCAGGATTTAAAAGAACATATGTACGTTCCGGGACAGGAAGGTTATAGACAGGCCAACTTTAACTATGCCTGGTACAACAACGTGTATTTTGCAGCCAATGAATTGAACCAAAAATACGATGCCGATCTAATCAATGCACAGATGGTGCTGAAGTATAATATAGCCGAGGGTTTAAACCTTCAAGGAAGGGGCTCGGCCGTTATACAGGATATTTTTGAGGACAGACAAAGTCCTAAGACCTATTTAAATTATGGCGATGCCAGGGAGGGGGACTATAAGACCTGGAACTCCAAAAGGTTAACAGTAGATTATGATATTCTGGCCTCCTATACCAAATCCCTGACAGAGGATATCTCCTTCGACGTCAATGCAGGTGCTTCTACTTTTTATAGAAAATATCAACAGGAATATAACTCAACCGATGGCCTTGTAGTTCCTTTTGTGTATAGCCTTAACAACACTAGTGGCAATGTGGCTGCGAGTACATATTTTCAAGAAAGGGCAACCAATAGTGTCTATGCCACTTTGGGACTGGACCTATACAATGCGGTGTTTTTAACAGCTGCGGCAAGAAATGACTGGTCTTCAACACTTCCCAAGGAGAACCGCTCCTATTTCTATCCATCCGTGTCCTTAAGTACGGTGGTCTCCAATTTTGTTACCATGCCAAAAGCTGTGGATTATTTAAAGCTTTATGGATCATGGGCACAGGTTTCCAGTGATCTGGATCCTTATAGCACGGAATCTTATTATACCAATAGTGGTGTTTTTGGAGGAAATATAAAATTGCAATATCCTAATGGCTTGGTAAATTCCAACATAGAGCCCGAAAGTTCCAACTCGTTCGAACTTGGTCTAAGTTCTGCTTTTCTAAAGAACAGGCTGGCATTGGATCTTACTTATTATAACGTGGTGGACACCAACCAGATCATAGACTTGCCAATTTCAAACACATCTGGATTTGAAAACAGAAAGGTAAATGGCAATGAATATACTACCAATGGTCTGGAAGTGGTACTTAATGCCAAACCGATTCTTACAGAAGACTTTATTTGGAACCTAACTGCCAACTGGAGCAGAAAGGTTCAGAGAATTACGGAAATATACGGGGATAATGCCACTTACAACAATTTAAGGTTGAACGATAGGGCAGATAGCTACTATGCAACGGTGTGGCAGAAGTCTGCGGATGGCGATCTAATCTTGGGTGCCAATGGATTGCCGATCAGGGATAATTTCCCACAACTTTTGGGACATAACGATCAAGATTGGACCCTGGGTCTTCAGAATAGTTTTAAATATAAGAACCTTACCGTAAATGTTGGAATAGACGGCGGATGGGGCGGTCTGATCCGTTCCTTGACCGTTGAGAAAATGTGGTGGGGCGGTAAGCACCCCAATTCTACCGAATATAGGGATGCGGAATATGCGGCCGGAGTTCCGGTATATGTGCCGGACGGGGTACAGGTTACGGGCGGTGACCTGATACAGGACGTAAATGGGGATGTTATTTCCGATACCCGTACATACACCCAGAATACCACAGCGGTGAGCTGGCAGACCTGGTCGCAGAACTATCCGTACAGGGCAGCGGTGACCTACAAGGAAAGTGAGAAGTTTGCCAATATTTTCGATCGAAGCTTCTTTAAATTGAGGACCCTTTCCTTTAAATATGATATCACCGAACTGGCCAATATCAACGGTGTAAAAAATCTTGATGTAACCCTTAGCGGCTACAACTTATTGGTATGGAAGAAGGCGGATATCATTGATCCGGATTTTGGGAACGACAATAATTTACAGGATCCTTCCACTAGGTACATTGGTATAGGCGTTAATGTTAAATTTTAGTAAAAGACACATAATGAAAAAAATAGGAATTTTATTTGGCCTAACAGTATTGATAGCCCTTACAGGCTGTCAAGATCTGACGGAATTAAACGACAACCCAAATAATGTCAGTGAAACACACCCACAATTATTATTGACCAATATTGCAAGCAATGCTTTTCAGGTCGATGGTACCGGGGCCTTGTACGCATCCCGTATTTTGGTGCAGACCGATGGGGAAAACAACAATCAATACTATAACTGGGACCGTGCTAGTTTCGATGACTATAATATGTTGGGGGAGGTTACCAAAATGATGCAGGAGGCAGAGCGTATAGAAAGCGATGAATATATTGCCTTGTCCAAATTTTTTAGGGCATATTACTTCTATAACCTGACCCTTACATTTGGCGATATACCTTATAGCGAAGCCCTTAAAGGGGAGACTGAGGAGCAGTATCTGCCCAAGTATGATACCCAAAAAGAAGTTTTTGTTGGGATATTAAAGGAATTGTCGGAAGCCAATGAACTTTTGGAAGGAAATACCAACATAATTGCAGGGGATATAATTTTTGGCGGGAATACCACCAAATGGCAAAAATTGGTCAATTCCTTTAGATTAAAGGTGCTTATGACCCTTTCCAAAAAGGTGGGCGATGCGGACTTGAACATAATAAGTTCCTTTGCCAGTATTTACAATAATGAACCTATAATGGTGTCTAACGAGGACAATGGCCAGTTGGTCTTTTTGGACGAGGAAGGAAGTAGGTATACAGAATTCAACTCTAGCGGTTACGGGTCGGGAATGTACATGTCCTCAACCTTCATTGAAAGGCTTCAGGACAGACAGGATCCTAGGCTGTTCATTTATTGCGGACAGACCAAAAATGCCAAGGAAGCAGGATTGGCCATTGATGATTTTATGGCCTACGAAGGGGGAGATCCCTTGGCGCCTTATGCCGAGGTTAACGATAAGGCGGCTGCAGGTGATGTCTCCAAGGTAAACCTGAGATATACTACAGACCCTACAACCGAGCCGCACAACCTAATGGGGTATTGGGAATTGGAGTTTATTTTGGCTGAAGCATCTGTTCGTGGATGGATCGCTACCGATGCCAAGGAACATTATGAAAATGGGGTAAAATCATCTTTCGATTTTTATAATACCTATGCCAAGAATTTTGAAACCTATGTAGAGCCAACGGATGCCGACACCTATCTTTTGGGATCGGAGGTGGCCTTTGATAACAGCTTGACCACAGCAGAGAAAATGGAGCTCATTCTGACCCAGAAATATTTTACTTCCTTTTTGCAAACAGGGTGGAGGGCATATTTTGATCATTTAAGGACGGGTTATCCGGCATTTGCACAATTACCGGGAGCCACGCCTCCAACCCGATGGATCTACCCTAATTCTGAGTACAACAACAATACTGCAAATGTAGCTGCGGCCATTGAAAGACAGTTTGGAGCTGGGAACGATAAGATTCGTGAAATAACTTGGTGGTTGGAATAATTTTCAACATCAATAAGGTCATAGAAGCAAAATGCCAATATTGATTTGGCAATAAAAACATAATCTCTTCAATAATTTGTCCAAGGCCATAGCAAACTTCTGCTGTGGCCTTGTCTTTTTATTTAACTAAGTAGCTGCAAGTATAAGAAAAGTGAATGGGCGTTGTACGGTGTCGGCAATTCTAAACTTTTACATATAAATTATAGTTATAGTTACAAAAATTTAATATTATTAACTTTTTAACTTAACTTAGTCACATGATATTTGCACTTCTTCATTAATCAAAAATTAAAACCAATCAAAATGAACACAGCCAATTTTGTACTTAAAAACACCTTGTTTTCGGCTAATTCGGGCATTCTACAAAAAGTTTTCACTAGAGAGCTATTGCATAAGACAATTGTATTTATGATTATTTTGGGGTCATTTTGGTCCTGTGCCAAAAGCGGGCATGATAATACCCCCATTGTAAAGCATGTGGTGGTTATTGGTTTTGACGGATTAAGTCCCAACGGATTGAAAAATGCAATAACCCCAACCTTCGATAAGGTAATGAGTGAAGGGGCTTACAGCATGCATGCCAGAGCGGTGCTGCCTACAAGTTCCAGTACCAATTGGGCTTCCATGATTATGGGTGCGGGTCCGGAGCAGCATGGGATTACTTCCAACAGCTGGGAGAAAGACAATTTTGTATTGCCTACGGTTACTCAGAGTGAGGATTTTCTTTTTCCAAGCATCTTTCAATTGATAGATGACCAAAAGGAAAGTGCGGAAATAGGCGCTATTTATCATTGGTCGGGATTTGGCAGGTTGTTTGAAAAAGGGGCGGTGGACTATGATATAAATCCAGAGTCCGAAGATGAAACTGCAGCTTTGGCCAGTGCCTATATTAAAGAGAAAAAACCAACCTTTACCTTTATCCATTTTGATCATGTGGATCACGGCGGGCACGAGTACGGTCATGGGAGTCCGGAATACTTTAAATCCGTTGAAAAGGCGGACGCCTTGCTCGCTGAAGTCATGGCAGCTATTAAGGCATCTGGAATGGCCGATGAAACCTTGGTTATCATAAGCGCAGATCATGGTGGACTGGGAAAAGGTCATGGAGGTGAATCTTTAGAGGAAATAGAAATTCCTTTTATCCTATGGGGAAAATTGGTCAAGAAGAACCATTTACTAAATTATCCGGTTTATCAGTACGACAATGCAGCCACAGTCGCTTTTGCTTTGGGAATAAAAACACCTATGGCTTGGATTGGCAAACCTGTAAAAAATGCCTTTGAAGGTTTTGATCTTAACGATGACTATCCCACTACTGTAAGGGTAAAGGGACCTGTTATATTACCTGCAGCGGAATTGAACAAAAGGGCCGGAGGATTATTTGATGAATCTGCGACTATTGTTATGGAGAGCCCCAATACCTTGGGAGAAATAAGGTACACCATGGACGGTTCCATGCCCAATGCAAATTCTAAATTATATACAAAAGCAGTTACGACTTCCGAAAATGGGGTTGTTAAAAGCGCTATTTTTAACAAAGGAAAAATTGTCAGTACCGTTTCGGAAGCGTTTTTTAGAATAAAAAATAAGACAATGGCCCCACCCATTTCTTATGAGGTGTTTTATTTGGAAAACTTGACCAGCATTCCTAGTTTGGAAAATAAAAGACCGGATGCCAAGGGTACTTGTTTTGAAATTACATCAGATGAGGTAAAGGAAGAAATTAAAAGCAATACCGTAGTAAGATTTAGGACCACCCTACAGGTTGAAAACGAGGATAGATTTACCTTTTATACCAATTCTGACGATGGCAGTAAATTATGGGTAAATAATGAATTGGTAGTGGACAATGATGGGGACCATGGTGTCATTGAAAAGAATGGTAGTATTTCCCTAAAACCAGGGACCTATCCTTTAGAGGTAATTTGGTTTAATGGGGGTGGTAGTGGATGGTTGAATGTGGATTATAAAACCAATACCATTCCTAAGCAAGTGCTACCTACATCAATATTAAAGTAATCTGTAGTGTTGGATAGAAGATTTTCAATGAAGCCAAGTATTCAATCTTCTGGTTCCTCCCAAGCGATTTATAATAGCAAAATATGGACCTTATGAAGCACGATAATTTAGGCGCGGATGCCCAAAACAAAAAGACCGAAGGGGATATAAATTTTACTCCGGCAAGGGCTGCCTGGATGGACTCACAGATTAACGAGGAGACCAAGGAGCTATTGGAAAGGGATGCCAGATTTTTTCTGCACCAGTCCATGTCCACACCCTGTTTGGATGTCCTAAAAGGTTGCGAGGGTCCTTATATTGAAAATATATCGGGAAAGAAATACCTGGACTTCCATGGCAATAATGTGCACCAAGTGGGCTACGCCAATCCACAATTAATAGAAAAAATTATTGAACAATTAAAGGTTTTGCCTTTTTCCCCAAGACGTTATACCAACATCCCTGCCATTGATTTTGCCGAAAAACTGGCCTCTTTGATGCCATCGGACCTGAATAGGGTTCTCCTTACACCAAATGGCAGCTCTTCTATAGGGATTGCTTTAAAGTTGGCCAGGGCTGTTACAGGAAGATTTAAAGTGGTTTCCTTCTGGGATTCTTTTCATGGGGCCTCCTTGGATGCCATTAGCGTAGGTGGGGAAGCCGTTTTTAGGGAATCTATGGGGCCTTTAATGCCTGGAGTGGAGCGCATTCCACCGCCAGTAACCTACCGCGGAATATTTGAGGACAATGAGGATAAATGTTTGGAATATTTGGAATATGTGTTTTCCAAGGAAGGCGATATAGGGGCATTTATTGCCGAAACCATCCGGAATACGGATGTACAATTGCCCTCCAAAACATTTTGGAAGAAAGCAAGGCAACTTTGCAACAAATACGGGGTATTGTTGATTTTGGATGAAATTCCGATAGCCTTGGGTAGAACTGGTAAAATGTTCGTTTTTGAACATTATGATATTGAACCCGATATATTGTGTATAGGCAAAGGATTAGGCGGCGGTATCTTTCCGCAGGCCGCAATAATTACCAGGGATGAATACAACAAATTTGGGGATATCTCCCTTGGGCACTATACCCATGAAAAAAGTCCGTTGGGCGCCGTAGCAGGGCTTGGTACTATTGCCTTTTTGGAAAATGAAAAAATATTGGACAAGGTCAAGGCAGATGAAAAATACCTAAGATCTTCCCTAGCCGCCTTACAGTTAAAATATCCTTTAATTGGCGATGTTAGGGGTATGGGATTACTTTGGGGAGTGGAATTGGTATTGGATAAAAAAACAAAGGAAAAGGCTGTCAATGAGGCCGAAGTGGTTATGTACGAATGCCTAAAGAGGGGCCTTAGTTATAAGGTTTCCGCGGGCAATGTACTTCAATTATCACCGGCATTAACCATAAGTAGAAAGGAATTGGATTCGGCCCTAAATATTCTGGATGAAAGTTTGGCCATTGTACATTCGTAATTAAAAATACATAGATCAAAAAATGAAAATTAGGATTAAAGCAGTATTGTTTTTTGTCATGGCATTTCATTTAGTAGGAAGTGCCCAAAATGTGACGGGAGAGATTTTAATTCAACCCTATCTTCAGGATGCAGAGCCCAATTCCATAAAGATTATGTGGGAAACTTCGATGGGGGAGGAAAGTATGGTGGAATGGGGATTAACGCCAAAACTGGGTAAAAAGACCGAGGGCATTGCCTATGATATCAATTTTAGTGAATCTAGAATTCACGAAGTTAAATTGGAAGGATTAAAACGTTTTACGCAATACTACTACCGTGTGAAAACGGGAAAGATAGTGTCGGACATATTCCAATTTAAGACCCCACCCTTTGCCAGTGACCACGAGTCCTTTAAAATTGTGGCTATGAGCGATATGCAAATCGACCATAATAATCCCAATAAGTTTTCGGAAGTAGTCAATGATGGCATATTGCAATATTTGGAAAAGGAGTTTGGGGGCAAACTTCCCAATAATTTGGCCATGGTGATGATACCTGGCGATTTAGTGGAGAATGGCACCAAATATTACCAGTGGAAAGAACATTTTTTTAATCCCGCCGAAAAATTATTTGCGGAGGTACCGGTCTACCCAGTATTGGGGAACCACGAAAAAAATTCGGTATTTTATTTTAAGTACTTCAGTCTGCCGGAAAACGGCACGCCAGCCTTTGCGGAACACTGGTGGTATAAGGACTATGGGAATACCAGGATTATAGGGCTCAATTCCAACGATGGATACAACAATAGTAGGGATCAGTATGAGTGGTTGCAAAAGCTATTGGATGAAACTGCACAGAACGATGAGGTAGATTTTGTTTTTGCTCAATTGCACCATCCCCACAAATCGGAACTTTGGATTCCCGGAGAAGAGGATTTTACAGGAAAGGTGGTAGCGCTTTTGGAAGCCTTTACCACTAAGACGGGGAAGCCCAGTATCCACTTTTTTGGACATACCCACGGTTATTCCAGAGGTCAGTCCAAAGATCATAAGCACTTATGGATCAATGTTGCCTCTGCCGGAGGGGCCATTGACAATTGGGGGGAATTTGAAGGCAGGGATTACGATGAATTTACGGTAACCCAGGACGAGTATGGTTTTGTGATGGTGGAAGTTGATGCCAGTCAGGAAGACCCTAAGTTTACCATTAAGCGAATTAGTCAGGGGAACGAAGAGTTGGAGCGTAAAAATGAACTTAGGGACAGTCTGGTCATTTATAAAAACGAAAGAAAGCCTGGAGCGCCCAGTGTTATCTCGCCCAATAACGAAAAGGTTGATTTTACAGGAACTACACTAAAAGCAGGGGATTTTAATAGCAGCTTCAGCAATGCATTCCATGCAGCCTCCCAATGGCAGATTGCAGAGAGCAACGACTTTGAAAAGCCAATTTTTGATAGCTGGAAACAATTCGAAAATTGGTACTACAAGGAAAACAGGCAAAAGGATGATGACCTTACCGATGAAAAAACCAATAGGTTAAAACCCAACACTACCTATTACTGGAGGGTCCGTTACCGGGATCAAAATTTAAATTGGAGCGACTGGTCAACTACCGCTACATTTGAGACTAATTAATGTTAAAACCGAGTATTTTAGGACTATCTTTTTAGATCAAATTTCAAATTAAGGATAAATTAGGTCACAAACCCGAAGAAAAAAATTATTGGTATTTGAGTTAATTCATAATTGCATAGTTTTTGTAACTTTATTGTAAAATGATTTTATGGGAACGGCAGAATTAAACAAAACCAAAAAAGAGCTTGTAGGATGGATTCAATCGTTAACCGATGATTCTATTTTAAGTCTCCTTAATTCTGTTAAATTGTCTAGTGAGGACAAATCTGCGGACTGGTGGGAGGAACTTACAGAAACGGATAGGATTAATATCCTAAGGGGCATCAAGGATTATCAGCAAGGTGAAAGTATGGAATCCAGTGAATTCTGGGAAGGTCTAAATAATGGATAAACCTTATAAGGTAGAATGGACAAAAAGGTCATTGCACAATGCCATTTCCATTAAACATTACCTAATTCAAAAGTTCACTGTAAAGGAGGTCGCCAAATTTGAAGGTTTACTTCGGCAATTTGAATTAACGGTTTCGAATTTCCCTACATTATATCCTGAATCAAAAAGTCAAAAACTTTTAAGGCGAGCAGTTATTCATAAATATACAACTGTTTATTATATTTTTAACAAAGAGAGCGTAACGGTTATAGCGATGAAGGACAATCGGCAAGAGAAGGCCCTTTGATATTCCAAACTCTAGTGTAATAATTTATAAAAGAGTAAGATTACACCTCCGATAAAGAAAGCGTTTCTATCTCCATTTTAAAACCTTCCAGTGTTTTTAATCCTTGTGTCAATTCTGTTACAACAGAGTCCTTTACGTTTTCAAATTGTCCTTTGAGGCTGCCAAATAATTGTTGGTAATAGGCGATGCCCTCATTTAGATTATGGGTAAATGTCAATAGGTATTTCTCCTGCTTTTTATTCATGGATTCCCTGGATTCCTCAATCTTATTTTTCAGATAATCAAGGTAAATCCCCAATTCCTTAATAAACATATGGGGTCTATCGGTTCTCACAATAACATTGCCACGCCCGTAAATGTGGTCTACCATTTCCTTTAAGGTCATTATTTTGGGATAATAGGCCATATTGGGTCCAGGGCAGATAGAAACTCCACTGCCTTCTGTTTTAGTATCCAGGCCATAGGCCAATAAGGCAGACGTACCTAAACCTACACAGGTACATGATTTCTCTGTTATTTTATTCAATCTTCCGGTATATTCCTTTTCGGATAGATCCAGATCATCCAGTTCCTTTATTTTTAAATGTTGGTATTGCCTTGAGGCAGTACATAGCCCTTTTTCCGAATAGTCCTTGTTTAAGGCTACAAATTTCTTTGGACAGGAGCTTCCTGGCCGATCCTTATCTATGTTTTTTTGTTTTTCCATATCCTTGGTGTTTCCACGAAGGTTGTGGAATGGTACTCCTAATGGGGATATATCGCTCAAGTACAAATCCTCTTCTTTTGCGGCGACCAATTTCTCCAAGGTGGCCTTATCTACGGTAGTAGCCTCTGGAACCAAGAGAAATGGGGTCCCCCAGCCTACAGAATCCACTTTGTAGTGATCCATTAGAAATTGGTGTTCCTCAGCGGTACCAACACCTCCCTGGGCAGTAATTTTTAAGGATAGATTTTGTTTGGGTACCTCGCGGCCCTTGTTGGCAAGTGCCGGAATTAAAATTTCGTGGATTTCATTGATATAGGACTGTCTGTTGTCCCTAAACTCTGCCATAATAGGCCCCATTAAATAACCATCTGTAGCAAAGGCATGTCCGCCACAATTTAGCCCAGATTCTATCCTGTACTCTGATACCCAAATTCCTTTCTTGGCCAAAAATTTGCCTTGGATCAATGCAGACCTATAATCGCTGACCTTTAAAACTATTTTCTTTTTAATATTGCCATTTTCATCAGGAAAAAAATCATCAAAATTTTCCATATAACTATATAATCGGGGATTCATCCCGGCAGAAAGAATCACGGAGGAATTTAATTCGCTGTTGGCATATCCACGCAAGGCGGCATGTGCATCATTAAATTCGGTGGGCAATTTGTCATTTTTTGTATAATTGTCCTTGTCCACTTTGGTCATAATATTGACGTCGATGCTGCCCATGGACAAATTTTCCTTTAACCATTTTTTAATTTCGGCAGATTTGAGATCGTTGGAAGTAAGTTTTTCAAATTCTTCCTTTAAATGGGAAGCATTTGGCAGGAGACTTAAGTATTCTTTTATCTCTTTACCAGTGTTATGGGCAGAATTAATCAATTCCTCAAATTTTATGTGTGCAACATCATTGATCAAGTTGAGATAACTTGTAATTCTTTTGGCCCTAAAATCTTCAAGTTTATCTGAAATTTCCTGGTAGGGAAGTTCAAATCTTCCGCAGTACATTTTCCTTAATTTTTCAATCAGGATATCATCTACCAAAGAAATGACCGAATCTATTCCTAGGTGGGAAACTTTTAGAGGTGTGTCTATGGTGAACCCAATTCCCATAACCGGTATGTGAAAGCTATGTTTTTTCATTTTTCATTTTTTGTTGGACCCTTAGAGTGTTACTTCTCTAATTTACACAGGAGGTATCCGTTTATGGAATAACTACTTATAATGGTATAGTCCAAATATGAATCGACAAATTTTAGGCGAAATGAGTTCTTAGAATATGATAATTATCAGGAAATGGATAAAATATATCCCTGGTATCCAAGGGTTTGGAGATGCGGCTTTTCGTAATGTATCTAAGCTTTTATTTTTGGTAATGTTAGCTTGAAGTTTAGTTAACCTCTGGACGGGTTTTTAATACGATTTTTGTCTCGAAAAGTTTGAGTTAGTATTAGTTTGAGTTAGTCTAGTTGAAGAGCTGGTGCATTGCACCAGCTTTTTATTTACTTATTATCTGAAAAGAATTAAGAAGGCCCCAATAGCGGTAAGGACCAAAATCATCTTACGATAGAATTGTTCCTTTATGATTTTCACCAAACGTACCCCTACTATAATTCCGAGAACAATTCCGGGAACCAATTTTAAATTTATGAGCAAAGTCTCAGGGGTAATGGTCTTCCATATAAAAATATGAAAGGGTAATTTAAAAATATTTACTATAAAAAACAGCCATGCTGCCGTACCTATAAATTCGTTCTTTGGCAGCCTCATGGCCAAAAAATAAATGTTGGAAAAGGCTCCGGCCAAATTACCTATCATGGTGGTAATACCCGCCATGGTTCCGATAAATCCGGCAAATGCCCAATGGGTAGGTACGTTTTTGGATTTTTTTCTGTCCCACCAATACATCATTATAACCGTTCCCAAAATTATAACGGACATGCTAATCTTAAAGTTGGTTTCCGGCAAATCCTTTCCTACGGCCGTGCCAATGAGTATGCCAAGGATCATCCAAGGTAAAAAGGCAACTATATACTTCCACTGGGCATGTCTGTTGTAATAAATCACGGCAAAGGCATCACCCACAACAAGTAGGGGTACTATCAATCCAGTCGATTCCTTGGCCCCAAAGGCCAATGCCATTAAAGTAACATTGATTATAGCGATTCCCTTAATCCCAGCTTTCGAAATTCCTATCACAAATGCGGCAGTTAAGGCAAGTACCCATGCCGTTATGGTTAAATCTGGTGTTGTTAAGAGTATCATACGTTACATTTGGCGAACAAAGGGCAAAAGTATCCCAAAAAAATTTATCTTTAGATCTTAATTCTCAAACCTAAGCCAAACTGATGGAATTAAGTACCCTCGATTACAGTTTTATTGTCGTTTTTTTCTCAATTGTTTTATTTATCGGAATTTATGTATCCAAGAAATCCGGGGCCAGTTCTTCGGAATATTTTCTTTCGGGTAGAACCATGCCTTGGTGGCTGTTGGGCCTCTCTATGGTGGCCACGACCTTTTCTACGGATACGCCCAATTTGGTGACGGATATTGTTCGTACCAACGGAGTTTCCGGAAACTGGGTTTGGTGGGCTTTTCTATTGACAGGTTTACTTACCGTCTTTGTATATGCCAAACTTTGGAGGAAATCCAATGTAAATACGGATTTGGAATTTTATGAACTGCGCTATGGTGGTAAACCGGCAAGCTTTTTAAGAAAATTTAGAGCCGTTTATTTAGGAGTGATATTTAATGTGATTACCATGTCTGCCGTTACTTTGGCAGCAATTAAGATAGGTGGTATTATGTTGGGCTTGGAACCATGGGTAACCGTGGTAAGTGCTGGGTTGATTACCGTGACCTTTAGCGCCTTGGGCGGATTTAAAGGAGTGGTTTATACAGATTTTCTACTGTTCTTTGTAGCTATGGGCGGTGCTATTGGAGCGGCCTACTATTTGGTAAATATTCCAGAAGTAGGCGGTATAACGGCATTGATGGCCAATGAACATGTTGTGGATAAACTTGCTATTGTGCCAGACTTTAGCAATACCAATGCTTTGATCACACTATTTATAATCCCTTTGGCAGTTCAATGGTGGAGTTCTTGGTATCCCGGTGCGGAACCAGGTGGAGGGGGCTACATTGCCCAGCGTATGTTGGCGGCTAAAAATGAAAATCATGCCATAGGTGCTACTTTCTTTTTTAACATTATGCACTATGCCTTGCGTCCATGGCCATGGATTTTGGTAGCCTTGGCATCCTTGGTAGTATACCCTGACATTGCCAGTATACATGAGGCCTTCCCAAATGTTGCGGTAGATAAATTAGGTCATGATTTGGCATATTCGGCTATGTTGACCAAATTACCCAGTGGATTATTGGGATTGGTATTGGCTTCCCTTATTGCGGCTTATATGAGTACCATTTCTACCCAATTAAATTGGGGATCTTCCTATATAGTTTATGACTTTTACAAACAACAGATAAACCCCAATGCCTCCGAGAAAAGGTTGGTGGCCGTTGGTAGATTGTCCACGGTGGTGTTAATGGTATTCAGTGCAGCCTTGGCTCTGCTTTTGCAAAATGCCTTGCAGTTGTTTGAAGTGCTGTTGGTATTTGGTGCGGGAACTGGACTGATCTTTATTTTGAGATGGTTCTGGTGGCGCATTAACGCATGGAGTGAGATTACAGCCATGTTTGCTTCGGGAATTGTCTCTATTATCTTAAAATTAACAGCTGTGGGACCTTTCTTATTTGCTGCTGAAACTGGTGTATTCCCAGATTGGGCGGAATATCCCTTTGTGGTCGTGGTTACTACGGTTATTTGGTTGACGGCAACATATATGACCCAGCCAGAATCGAAACAGGTATTGCAGGATTTTTACAAAAAAATTCAGCCGGGTGGGCCAGGTTGGTCCAAAGTGATCAAGGAGGCGAAAGATGAAAACGTAGAGATTGTGAATACCAAAGAAAAATGGAGTGTTCCTGCCGGTATCACCGCCATGTTGCTAGGTTGTGTGCTGATCTACTCATGTATGTTTGCCACTGGGTATTGGATTTATGGAAAAACCACCAGTGCACTAATTCTAACAGCTGTCGCCACAGTGTCCGGATTTTTGTTGGCCCGGGCTTGGAATAAGATGAAGGATCATATTCTGTAGGTGAAGGTCTTATAAAAGTAACTAGGCGCAAAACTAGGAATGAATATACAGAACAGAATAGTTTCCGTGGATATCTTTAGGGGACTTACCATTGTCCTTATGATTTTGGTAAATAATCCCGGTACCTGGTCTCATGTATACGCTCCTTTTTTACATGCTCCCTGGCACGGATATACCCCAACAGATCTTGTGTTTCCCTTTTTCTTGTTCATCGTGGGCTGTTCCATTGTTTTTGCGTATCAGCACAAACCAGTAGATGCCAGTACCTATAAAAAAATCGCCATAAGGGCCTTGAAATTAATAGGCCTGGGTCTTTTCTTGGGGGCTTTTACCATTCACTTTCCGTTCTTTAAGGATTTCGAAAACATTCGATTTCCAGGGGTGCTACAGCGTATTGGTGTAGTGTTTTTCTTTGCCTCAATTTTATTTATCAATTTCAATTGGAAAACACTGGTTGGTATTTGTGCTTTTCTTTTGATTGGGTATTGGTTGTTAATGGGCTTTGTGCCGGTCAACGGTATGGCACCTACCTTTGAGCGTGCACCCAACAATATGGCCAATTATTTGGATGTCCTTGTATTTGGGAGCCACAGCTATAAAGCAGATTATGATCCAGAAGGCTTGTTAAGTACCTTGCCTTCGATAGCCACAGCATTGCTAGGGATTTTTACAGGTCTTATCTTACGCTCCAAAAGAGCTAAAAAGGAAATGCTGCTTATTGGGATGGGATTTTCAATGTTGGTCGTAGGTTATGTTTGGGATCTGTTTTTCCCCATAAACAAGGCGTTATGGAGTAGTAGTTTTGTAATGGTAACAGCTGGTTGGGCCAATATTATTTTGGGCCTAATATATTATTTTTCAGATGTAAAGGGAATTAAGTTTGGCAGTATATTTAAATATGCAGGGGCAAATGCCATTGTCCTATATTTTCTTTCCAGTTTTATCAGTAAGATCATGGGTTTGGTAAAGGTAGATGGGGATACTTCCCTAAAAGCCTGGCTTTTTAATACTGTTTATGTACAGGATTTTTTGGCAATGGAAACCTCTTCATTGTTGTATGGGCTCTCATTGGTTTCTTTTTATGTGTTACTGGGGTATATTCTTTACAGAAAAAAGATATTTATAAAGGTCTAATTCAGTCCTTTTGGAATGCCCATTTAATAAATTGTGGCAGCGCCGAGCCCCAAGTGGATAAATCATGCTTTCCTCCTTCAATTTCTTTATAGCAAATGTCCCCGGGATAGGAATACCCTTTTAACTGTAATTCGTTTATTACATCCAAGGTGTCATCTATTACATCTATAACACCATTGTTGTTTCGGTCATCGGTTTCTTCCTCTGTACCGCATTGAAAAAAGTATTGCAGGGGTGCACGGTGCTTTGAATTCTTGATCATGTCCAAAGTAATCCTGCTCCTATCCTCCATATCGTGTTTTTGGTATGCTTTTCTGCGCCACCAAAAGGAACCGCTAAATACCCCCACTTTACCGAAAAACTTGGAATTGTTGAATGCAATGTCAAAGGCGGAAAGGCCTCCTAAGGAAAAGCCACAATAGACCCAGTTTTGTACGGGAGGGGAAACCTTAAATTCCTTGCCTAAGAAGGGAATCAATTCCTCTATGATAAATTTGGAATATTGCAGGGCCCTATTGCCCCTACCTTTAAAATCAGGAGAAATAGAAGTGCCATACTCATAAAGTCTATTGTGATCGGCTTCTATACCTACAAAAATAAACGGATTGGTTTCCTTGTCCTTATAGGCATCGGACAATGTTTTTTCTAAATTTAATCCCACATAATCCTGGCCATCATTCATTAACAGTACAGAAAATGGCGTTTGGGACTCCCTGTAGTTTGGAGGTGCAACCAGTCTAAAGGCCACGCTTCTCTCTAAATTGAAGGAAAAAACACTGCCTTTTAAACTAATATAATCGCTCGTAAACTGCATATATAAAACTTCAAATCTTGCAAGTATAACGATTCTTGAAAATAATATTGTGCTGTAAATAGGGATTTAATCACGCTGGCAATGTTTATACAGGAACCACTGATGGGATACTTCTACTATTCAGGTCCTTTTGGGTGGACATTTTTAATCTCATTATAGAGGTCAATACTAGGTTTTTCCTTGGCCGAGAAGTAAATTTTTTCTCCATTCGTTTTTGTAAAAAGGAGGTATGCTTTACTTTCCGAGTTCAATATCAATTTCACTTTCTCCCCTTCCTTGGTTTTAAAATATCCCTTCTTGACACTTCCAAGGGCAAATCCATTGGTTTTTGATGTTATTTTAGGTAAATGGTCCACTAGGGCTACCGTTTGTATTTCCGATGCATTTAGGATTTCCCCATAACTGCCCTGAAATTGGACAGAATCCGGTGCAATGACTATTTGATTTTCCTTAAAACCCATGGCTAGGAGCCCAAATACAAGAATTAAGGTCGCCACTAGAACATAAAGACCAATTTTATTCCATTTGCTACTGGATCCTTTCCAGTATTTATTGCTTTCCCTCATGAAATAAATGTAGGCTAGAATGGGATAAACACCTATGAAAATTCCGCTTGCGCTTTCCCCAATGGCAAAGTGCAATAAGAGGCCTATGGCAATAAAGCTAACTCCCAAAAACAGGTGGAACTTTTTAAAATAGGGGATGTAAGATTTTATATCCACCTTTGTTCTTTCGGCTTCACTCATGGTGTTGTAGCCAGAAAGAAGATATTTCGAATTGTTTTCCGTTACGAGGAATGCCATGGCTATAAATAGCAGGCCAGTTCCAATGATTATATAAAGCATAAGTTTTAAACCCTATAGTGTTCTAGTTGATTAAATTAGCACAATTTTTATAATAATAGGTCTTGGTAAACGGGAAATTCTAAAAATAATAACAGCATTATTAACGTCTGATTTCCAACAATCTGGAAACGTACTTGCCAATTACATCAAACTCTAGATTAACCCTTGTCCCTATAGTGTAACTTCCAAATCGGGTATGTTCATAAGTGTAGGGGATTATGGCTACACTAAAACTGTTTTTTTGGGAATCCACGACCGTTAAACTGGTTCCGTCTATGGTTATGGATCCTTTTTCTATGGTAACGTTGTTTTGTTTCGGATCATAGCTAAAAGTAAAAACCCAACTACCATCCTTTTCTTTAATATCGATACATTCCCCTGTTTGGTCCACATGGCCCTGTACAATATGCCCGTCCAACCTGGCTCCAAGCACCATGGCACGTTCCAAGTTTACAAGATCTCCTTCATTAAGATCGTTTAAATTGGTTTTTTCCAAGGTTTCCTCTATGGCGGTTACGGTATACTGATCATCGGCAATTTTTACGACTGTAAGACATACGCCATTATGTGCAACACTTTGGTCTATTTTTAGTTCTTGGGTAATCTTAGATCTTAAGGTAATATGAAGATTGCCTCCCTCTTTTTCCAATTTTTTTACTTCTCCCAAAGTTTCAATAATCCCAGTAAACATGTCTCGTTTTAATTAAGTAGTTTTGTGTTGTAAATTTAGGGGTTTATTTCATATTAAACGAAAAGACAAAATGCAGGAAACTGGAAATATAAAATTGGGGATATCCATTGGGGATTTAAATGGGATTGGGTGCGAAGTGGTGCTTAAGACATTTGAAGATTCCCGAATGTTGGATTTCTGCACACCAGTTATTTTTGCATCCAACAAAACCATCTCCCACCAAAAATCGGAGTTGGGATTGGATATAAATTATAATGGTATCCAAGATGCCTCCAAGGCCATAGATGGCAAGATAAACGTGGTAAACGTTTGGAGGGAAACCCCCAATGTTAATTTTGGGGAGCCAACTCCAGAGAGTGGAAAATACGCCATACAGTCCTTAAGGGCTGCGGTCTCGGCACTTAAGAATAACGAGATAGACGTTTTGGTTACGGCACCGATTAATAAGAACAACATACAGGCGGAGGATTTTAAATTTCCGGGACATACAGATTATCTGGCCCAGGAATTGGAAGGGGAAAGCCTAATGTTTATGGTGACAGATGGTTTAAGGGTGGGCTTGCTTACCGATCATGTAGCGGTAAAGGATGTTGCAGCCCATATTACACCTCAATTGATACGCTCTAAGATTACCACTATTTCCAACTCCTTAAAGATGGATTTTGGTATTAGGAAACCAAAAATTGCACTTTTGGGAATTAATCCGCACAGCGGTGATAATGGCGTAATTGGGAAAGAAGATGACGAGATTTTAAAGCCGGTAATCAAGGAAATGTCCGAAAAGGGACATTTGGTTTTTGGGCCTTATTCTGCGGATAGTTTTTTTGGGTCTGACAATTACAAGAATTTCGATGCTATTTTGGCGGCCTATCATGACCAGGGACTTATACCTTTTAAAACTTTGTCCTTTGGGAAAGGGGTAAACTTTACCGCAGGCCTTAGTAAGGTGCGCACTTCGCCAGACCATGGTACGGCCTATGAAATTGCAGGTAAGGGGGTTGCGGACAATAGTTCCTTTAAAGAGGCCGTATTTACCGCCCTACATATATTTAAAAATAGAAAGGAATATAAGGAATTAACAGGGAATCCTTTAAAAAAACATAAGCTAAAAAGACAGGGATAGCGTTTCCATAATATTAGGTAGCTACTCGGCTTTGGATCATTGAATTAAGTGAATTTTACCGGAATATATTTATTTCGTTCTATTTGTTGGCTTTTTACAAAATAATAGTATCTTTGCACCCGCCTTTATTGCGGCGGGTACGTTAAAACCAGTGTGGATCATGATGCAGCATAAGGAGTTTATTATTCCTTTTTCGGGACTGAAACAGGGAAAACACGAGTTTGAGTATACCATAGAGAATAAGTTCTTTGAATCTTTTGAGTATGATGAGTTCAGCGGTGCGAATATTAAATTGGACGTTACCTTGAATAAAATGAGTACCATGATGGAGTTGGAAATGAAGGCACGGGGAACAGTAAATGTTAATTGTGACCTCACCAGCGAACCTTATGACCAAAAAATAAAGGCCGATTTGGAATTGGTGGTTAAGTTTGGTGATGAGTACAACAACGACAATGATGAGATATTGATTATTCCACACAGTGAATACCAAATCAATATTGCCCAATATGTCTATGAGATGTTGGTGTTGGCCGTACCTCTTAAAAAGGTTCACCCTGGGGTATTGGACGGCAGTTTAAAATCAGAGGTGTTGGACAAGCTGGAAGAACTCCAACCAAAAGATACAAAGGAAAACAAAGAAGATATTGATCCCAGATGGGACGCTTTAAAAAAATTATTAACGGATAAATAAGTTTCATAATGGCACATCCTAAAAGAAAAATTTCCAAAACCAGAAGAGACAAGAGAAGAACGCATTATAAGGCGGTAGCTCCTACTGTAGCACAAGATCCAACTACTGGAGAAATGCATTTGTTTCACAGAGCTCATTGGCATGAAGGTAAATTATACTACCGTGGAGAGGTTTTGATTGACAAAACTGAAGAAGCAGTAGCATAATTTAGGCTAGAACAATATAATTTGGACTCCCACTTCTTAAGAGTGGGAGTTTTTTTATGAAGGCGATGTAAATTTCAAAAACAAGGTATTTTTGGACTTAAAGTCATATAAAATCACTAATTTTCACAAATTTTCAATTGTTTTTGGAGGTTTATTGATAAAAATCAAATTTAGATGAGCAAAACAACGGCTGCAATTACCGCTGTAGGGTCTTATGTACCAGACTTTGTAATGACGAATAAGATTTTGGAGACTTTGGTAGATACCAATGATGAGTGGATTACGACAAGGACGGGTATCAAGGAAAGGAGAATCCTAAAGGGTGAGGGCCTGGGAACATCATATCTTGCCATAAAAGCTGCGGAGCAACTTCTGGAAAAACGGAAATTGGATCCCAAGGAGATCGAATTGATTATTGTTGCAACTGCAACTCCAGATATGATGGTTGCCGCAACAGCTGCCTATGTGGCTTCGGAAATTGGGGCAACTAATGCTTTCGCCTATGATTTGCAAGCGGCATGTTCCAGTTTTTTGTATGGAATGTCCACTGCGGCCAGTTATATAGAATCCGGGAGATATAAAAAGGTATTGCTTATCGGGGCCGATAAAATGTCCTCTATTATAGACTATACCGATAGAACCACCTGTATAATTTTTGGGGATGGTGCCGGCGCGGCGCTTTTTGAGCCAAATAACGAAGGTCTAGGTCTACAGGACGAATATTTAAGATCGGATGGTGTAGGAAGAAATTTCCTTAAAATGGATGCCGGAGGCTCCTTGCTTCCCGCCTCCGAGGAAACCGTTAAGAATAGACAACATTTTATTTATCAGGATGGGAAGTCGGTCTTTAAATTTGCGGTTACCAATATGGCCGATTCTGCCGCCAAGATAATGGAGCGAAATAATTTGTCTCATAATGATGTAAGTTGGTTAGTACCCCATCAAGCCAACAAAAGAATTATCGATGCCACTTCCAATAGAATGGGACTGGACGATTCCAAGGTAATGATGAATATACAGAGGTACGGAAACACTACTTCCGCGACCCTCCCACTTTTGCTGAGCGACTATGAAAGCCAGCTTAAAAAAGGTGATAATTTGGTTTTTGCAGCCTTTGGTGGTGGTTTCACCTGGGGCTCCATATATTTAAAATGGGCATACAATTCATAAATTTGAAGCAACCTATAAACTAATACGAACTCTATGGATATTAAAGAAATTCAAAGCTTAATTAAATTTGTAGCCAAATCTGGGGCTAGTGAAGTAAAATTGGAGATGGAAGATATAAAGATCACCATCCGAACCGGTGCAGCTGGTCATACTGCAGAACCAACTTATGTACAACAAATTCCTATGGGAGGCCATATGCCACAACAGATGGCTGCTGCTCCTGCTAGTTCTCCTTCTGTTGAAGTGGAGGTAAAAAAGGAAGCTGATGAAAATTCAAAATATATTACCATAAAATCACCAATAATTGGAACTTTTTATAGAAAACCCTCTCCTGATAAACCATCATTCGTTGAGGTAGGGGATACTATAGCAAAAGGAGATGTGCTTTGCGTCATAGAGGCAATGAAACTATTTAATGATATTGAATCCGAAGTTTCCGGTACCATTGTGAAAGTTCTTGTAGATGATAGTTCACCCGTAGAATTCGATCAGCCATTATTTTTGGTAGATCCATCATAAGAAGTTTTAAATGCTAAATGTCGGATGACGATTTAATATGGTCATTTCGAATCATTTAAAATTTAGAATACAAATTTAAAATTTCAAAAGATGTTTAAGAAAATACTTATTGCAAATAGGGGGGAGATAGCGCTACGTATTATTAGGACCTGTAAGGAAATGGGTATAAAAACGGTAGCGGTATATTCCAAAGCGGATGAGGAAAGCCTACATGTGCGTTTTGCGGACGAAGCCGTTTGCATAGGTCCTGCCCCAAGTAGCGAATCCTACCTTAAAATACCAAATATTATTGCAGCGGCCGAAATTACCAATGCCGATGCCATACACCCAGGATATGGATTTCTTTCCGAAAACTCCAAGTTCTCCAGAATATGCGCCGAGCACGATATAAAATTTATTGGGGCTACAGGCGAACATATAGATAAGATGGGGGACAAGGCCACTGCCAAAGAAACCATGAAAAAGGCCGGTGTACCTTGTGTACCAGGTTCTGAAGGCTTGTTGAAGGATGTAGAGGATGCCAAAAAAGTGGCCAAGAAAATGGGTTATCCAGTTATGATCAAAGCTACTGCAGGTGGAGGTGGTAAAGGGATGCGTGCCGTTATGTCCGAGGACAAGATGGAGGAACTCTTTAACAGTGCGGTAAAAGAGGCTACAGCTGCCTTTGGCAATGGAGGCATGTATATGGAAAAGTTGATCGAGGAACCTCGCCATATAGAAATACAGATAGTTGGTGACCAATATGGAAAGGCCTGTCACCTTTCAGAAAGGGACTGCTCTATTCAGCGTCGCCATCAAAAGTTGACCGAAGAAACCCCTTCCCCATTTATGACGGACAAGTTGAGGGACGACATGGGGAAAGCGGCAGTAAGGGCAGCCGAATTTATAAAATACGAAGGTGCTGGAACTATAGAATTTCTGGTAGATAAACACCGAAATTTCTATTTTATGGAAATGAATACCAGGATTCAGGTAGAACATCCCATAACAGAACAGGTAATAGATTATGACCTTATAAGGGAGCAGATTCTAGTGGCTGGGGGTGTACCTATTTCAGGTAAAAACTATCTTCCAAAGTTGCACTCCATTGAATGCAGAATAAATGCGGAGGATCCTTACAACGGATTTAGACCTTCTCC
Source organism: Arenibacter palladensis (assembly GCF_900129275.1). GTDB lineage: Bacteria > Bacteroidota > Bacteroidia > Flavobacteriales > Flavobacteriaceae > Arenibacter > Arenibacter palladensis. The sequence continues at coordinate 808,274 of NZ_FQUX01000001.1, forward strand.
TGGCAAGATAACTACATTGCATACTCCAGGAGGGCATGGGATACGTTTGGATACCCACGTTTATAGTGGTTATACCATTCCTCCCAACTATGACTCCATGATCGCTAAGCTTATTACAACGGCCCAAACAAGGGAAGAAGCCATCAATAAAATGAAACGGGCATTGGATGAGTTTGTTATTGAAGGTATTAAAACAACTATTCCCTTTCATAGACAACTAATGGATCACCCGGATTACTTGGCGGGGAACTATACCACAAAGTTTATGGAAGACTTTGTAATGGCACCACAACCAGCGGAATAATCAGATTTTAATATTATAATTATTTCTTGGATGAGGCGGATTAAACTGGTGGGCAACCAACAGTTTAATCCGCTTTTTTAGTTTAAAGGATTATTGAATGAACCTTTCACCATGGGATATTCTTATCTAAATTAATAATACCTTTATTCCTCTTTTGTTATTTTGATCATAAAAGCAACTACCCTCTATGAACCTAAGTTATTGGGAATATAAAACCTGGTTGTCCAACATAAATTTTACTATTGTTGGCAGTGGAATCGTAGGGTTAAATTGTGCCTTATACTTAAAGAAACTGTTCCCCAAGGCAAAGATATTGATCTTGGAAAGAGGTCATCTTCCGCAAGGGGCCAGCACAAAAAATGCAGGATTTGCTTGTTTTGGCAGCATTTCAGAGGTTTTGTCCGACTTAAAGAAGCATTCCGAGGAGGAAGTCCGCCAATTGGTTCTAAAGCGTTGGGAGGGGATACAATTGCTAAGGGAGAACCTTGGCGATGAACAAATGGATTATCAAAACAACGGGGGGCATGAGATTTTTTTAAAGGAACAGGCGGATTTATATGATGATTGTCTTGATAAATTGAATAGGATTAATTCCCTATTAAAACCGGTATTTGGTGCAGACGCTTTTGTAGTGCAACCCAATAGTTTTAAGTTTAAGGGGGTTCAGAAAAATTATATAACCAATCCATTCGAAGGCCAGATCAATACCGGCAGTATGATGAAAACCTTACTGGCCAAGGTACAGCACAGTGGGGTGACCATTCTGAATGCTATTGCCGTGGAAGGCTACCAAGAGAATATGGATCATGTTGTTGTTAAAACCGATCAATTCGAGTTTAAGACCAACAAACTGTTTATTGCCACCAATGGTTTTGCGTCCCAATTAATCGGGGAAATTGTGAAGCCTGCCCGAGCGCAGGTGTTGATCACCAAACCCATAGAAAACCTATCCGTAAAGGGTACTTTTCATTTGGATGAAGGCTACTATTATTTTAGGAACATAGAAAATCGAATACTATTGGGAGGAGGGAGAAATCTCGATTTTAAAGGGGAGGAAACCAGCTCCTTTGGCGAGACCACTTTAATCCAGAACAGGCTGGAGGAAATTCTACGTACTATTATTTTGCCCGATACGCCTTTTGAGATAGATTTACGATGGAGCGGAATTATGGGGATGGGAAACCAGAAGAAACCTATTGTAAAACAACTTGCCAATAATGTGTACTGTGGGGTAAGGATGGGCGGTATGGGAATAGCCATTGGTAGTTTGGTAGGTAGGGAATTGGCTAATTTGATGAAGTAGGCTTAAAGTTATAATGCCATAAAAAATTAATAACAATATTCTGAATGGATTCTTCGGTAAAACAACGGTTATACGAGTTTTGTAAATCATTTATAGAGAATAGGTTGGGGCGCATTAATAGCAATATCGATTCCTTACAAGAAGCTTTGACCTCCGAGACCAAAAGTAGTGCTGGGGACAAACATGAAACTGGAAGGGCCATGATTCAATTGGAGCGCGAAAAACTGGGTAATCAGTTGGCGGAAGCACAGTTGTTACAGGAGTTGTTTAAAAAGATACCTCCACACACGAAGACTTCTATGGTGGGATTGGGTAGTTTGGTAATTACCGACCAACATAATTATTATATGGGGATCAGTGCAGGAGAATTGAAGATGGATGGAGTATCATATTTTGCCATTGCGCCCAATACGCCTATAGGGAAACTGCTATTGGGGAAAGCGGTGGGGGATATGGTTGTTTTTAATTCTAGAAAAATTGTAATACGGCAGATTGAGTAGTTTTTAATGCCGATGTATAAAGTTTTTAATTTAAAAGGTATAATTTCTTATTATGGTAGAAATTATTGATCTCAGCCAAGAAATATTTTCAGGGATGCCCGTTTATAAAAGCCTTCCTGAAGTAAGGATGGAGATGTATGCCTCCCATGAAGAATGGGACGGAATTACGGATAGCAATACGGTATCTCCAAGTGTCTACAAATTGGAGATGAGCGAACATACTGGAACCCATGTGGATTCCCTAAGCCATATGGCAAGGGAATTTAAGGGGCAGTCCATAGACACTATGCCGCTCTCTATGTTCTATACAGAGGGAATTTGTTTGGACTTGTCCCACAAAGGGCTAATGGAATTAATAGAGCCGGAAGATTTGGTATCGGCTTGTTCCAATGGCAATATGACTATTAAAAAAGGAGATACGGTCCTAATCTACACAGACCACTATAGAAGGACCTACGGTAGTGCGGACTGGGGGCGCGGACCGGGGCTTAGCGCTGCTTCGGCACTTTGGCTGGGAGAACAGGGAATTTCCGCTTTTGGGGTTGAAATGAATTCTCCAGGAATTCCTGGGAAATCCAATAGGGAAGTACATCATGTTTGTGGGGAGATGGGCTTTACCCACTATGAAAATATGATCAATTTACAGCTCTTAATTGGTCGGGGACGCTTTAGATTTATTGCATTGCCTTTGAAAATCCGTGGAGGTACCGGATCTCCTGTTCGTGCGGTTGCCGTTTTTGGGGAAGGGAAGTAAGGTCTTTACGGGCGGATTACTCCAACCTGGGCTTGCCCCTGTTTAATTTTTTGAGTGCAGCCTTTTTTTTGCTCTTTAACCGCTTTTCAATGGCCGACCTGCTAGGTTTGGTCTTTCTTCTTCTTTTTGGGACCGTTAAACTGGCTTCGAGGGTATCAAGGAATTTTTTAATGACCAGTTCTTTGTTTTTATGTTGACTCCTGGTTTCCTCACATTGCATTATAAGTATGTTTTCCTTGCTTAGCTTGGTCGATAGTTTCCTGAGAAGTCGGTTTTTTTCAATATCGGTCAAGGCCATGGAGTTTTCAAGATCAAAGGTCAATTCAACTTTGGAGGACACCTTGTTTACATGCTGACCCCCGGCACCACTGCTCCGCACCGCTTTAAATTTTAGCTCCTGTATGATGCCTTCCCTATTCAATATTTTATTATGGTTTTAAACGTTGGCTTATGGTTTCCAAGGCAATATTTAGGAATACTTTTTTGCCAGGGGTTAGCGCTTCCTCGGAATTGAAGCGTATTCTTTTCTCCCCAGACATGGCTTCAACCAAAAAATGACTGCCCATAAAATAGCATTTTTCTACCGTTACCGGTATTCCTTTTTTGTTCGAAACCCTAAATTCATGGGCATAAACAATAATTTCCCTTTCCAAATCCCCATAAGATTTTATAATATTTATGGGTATTAGGTTGGCTTCACCAAATAGGGTAGCGGTATATATATTTTTCGGGTTGTTATATAGGTCTCTGGTGTTGGCGTTAGCCATTATGGTCTGATCCTTAAGGACAATGATCCTATTGGCATAGGGTAAAATATCTTGATGGTCATGGGTAGCGGTGATACAGCTAATACCCTCTTTTTTTAAATAGTCGAAGAGATTTCTTCTAAGTTGATTCTTTCTAAAATTGTCTATATGTCCAAAGGGTTCATCCAACAAGAGCAATTCCGGTTTTTGTGCCAGAACCCTGGCCAAGGCTACCCGCTGCTGTTGTCCCCCACTCAGATTTTTAACCTTTACCTTGGCAAAGGACACCATATCTATCATTTCCAACAATTCTGTTGTTCTGGCCTTTAATTCCTCTGGATAAAAAACAGATAAAAACTGACTAACGTTTTCGGCCACTGTGGTGAAGGGCATTAAATCAAAATCCTGTGAAAGGTATTTCATGTACGACTCTCCAGGTACCAGATTGAAATCTGGGCCCAATACCTGTTTTTCACCCCAAAATATTTCACCTTCAATTGGCTGTAATAGACCGTAAATAATTTTGAGCAGGGTGCTTTTGCCACAACCGCTTTCTCCAACAATGGAAACATGTTCTCCTTGGTCTACCTTAAAGTTGATATTGGTAAGTACCGGCTTTTTATCATAAGCGAACGAAAGGGAATTTACTTGTAACATGGGCTAAAACTATATATGTACCTAGAGGGGATAAAAAAAGTCCATTTCTAAAAGAAACGGACTACAAAACAAAATTATCGATTTTTTTTAAACTATTCCTCAAAATCTTTTAAAACTCCCTTGTTAGGGAGCTCCCTAAAGCCCATATTAAACAAGGTAAATCCGAAAATATCCACATTTTGGTCAATGGTCTTGCTCACGGGAGTTCCTGCACCATGGCCGGCATTTACTTCTATTCGTATTAAGGTAGGGTTGGCCCCCGTCTGTTTATCCTGCAATTCCGCAGCGAATTTAAAACTGTGCGCAGGTACCACCCTGTCGTCATGATCGCCTGTGGTAATCAAGGTGGCTGGATATTCTACGCCTTTCCGAACATTGTGTACAGGGGAATAGCCTTTTAGATAATTGAACATCTCCAAATTGTCTTCAGCTGTTCCGTAATCATAGGCCCAGCCAGCACCGGCGGTAAATGTATGATACCGCAGCATATCCAAAACCCCTACGGCAGGCAGGGCCACCTTCATTAATTCCGGTCTTTGGGTCATGGTAGCTCCCACCAGTAGTCCACCGTTGGAACCTCCTTTAATGGCCAAATAGTCCGATGAGGTATATTTCTCGGCTATTAAGTATTCGGCGGCAGCTATAAAATCGTCAAAGACGTTTTGTTTTTTGGTTTTAATCCCGGCATCATGCCATTGTTTACCATATTCCCCACCTCCTCTAAGGTTGGGCACCGCAAGGATGCCACCTTGCTCCATCCATACAGCATTAATAACACTAAAAGTCGGGGTAAGGCTTATGTTAAAACCCCCATAGCCATATAAAATGGTTGGATTTTGACCATTTAGCGGCAATCCTTTTTTATGGGTGATTATCATTGGTAGTTTAGTGCCGTCCTTGGAAGGATAAAAGATTTGTGTGGACACGTAATTGTTTGGGTTGAAATCTATTTCAGGTTTCCAATAAATGGAAAAGTCTCCTGTTTTAATATCCAATTTATAAATAGATTCCGGGCTATTGTAATTGGTAAAAGTGAAATAAAGTTCTGTTTCCTTCTTTTTGCCACCGAAGCCACCGGCACTTCCGAGCCCTGGAAGTGCTATTTCGCGTATCATTTGGCCTTGGTTGTCATATTGATACACTTTGGAAATGGCGTCTACCATATACTCTGCAAAGAAATAACCTCCACCGGTACCAACAGATAGAACATTTTGTGTTTCCGGAATTAGATCTGTCCAATGTTCTGGTGAAGGATTTTCTGCGCCTACGGTAACGACTTTCTTATTGGGTGCATTTCTGTTGGTTAAAATAAAAAGTCGGGATCCTACATTGTCTATGATTTGGCTATCGCTGTCCGTAGTATCCAAAATGGTAATCAGTCCGCTTTCAGGTTGGGTCAAGTCCTTTATGAATAATTTGTTCCCAGAGGTGGAGACAGCGGCCGAAATTATGAGATACCTGTCGTCTTCGGTTACATAACCCCCGACATATCTATGCTTTTCCTCTGGAATTCCCCCAAAAACTACCTCATCGCTCTTTTGGGCAGTTCCCAGTTTGTGATAATAAAGTTTATGTTGGTCGGTTTTGGCAGATAGCTCGCTTCCTTCAGGTTTGTCATAACTGGAGTAATAGAAGCCTTCGTTTCCCTTCCAGGAAACTCCACTAAATTTAATGTCTACCAGAGTATCTTCAACAATCGACTTATTTTTTGCGTTGATCACGATTACTTTTCGCCAATCACTTCCACCTTCGGAAATGGAATAGGCGGCTATTGAACCATCCTTGGAAAAATTTATTCCGGCCAATGAAGTGGTAGCATCTGCTGAAAAGGAATTGGGGTCCAGAAATACTTCTGCCTGCCCATAATCACCTTTTTTACGGTACAATACATTCTGATTTTGTAAGCCATCGTTCTTAAAAAAATACATGTAATCGCCTTCTTTGAACGGAGAACCTAACTTTTCAAAATTCCATAATTGTTCCAAACGTTTTTTTAGCTCTTTGCGAAATGGAATTTTGTCCAAATAATTAAATGTGGTCTCATTTTGTTGCTTTACCCAATTTTCGGTCTCGGGGCTTCGGTCATCTTCCAGCCAACGGAATGGGTCGTGTATTTTTATTCCGAAATAGCTGTCTACGGAATCAACTTTTTTTGTGTTTGGATATTTCAAAATGATGGTATCTTTTTTTTGGTTGGTCTCACAGGCTAACATTAGTATTGCCGTAAGTGGGATCAATATTAATCGCTTCATTTATCGATGTTCTGAAGCCAAAAATAGCATAAAAAAAACCTTTGTAAATGGTGGTTACAAAGGTTTTAACATCTTTTCCTTCTCTCCTTAGTTCCTTTTGGGATTGAAGGCTGTTTTTACAGTAATTCTACTACACCAGTTGGTTTTCAACCAAATATTCTGCAATCTGTACGGCGTTCGTTGCTGCTCCTTTTCTTAGGTTATCCGCAACGATCCACATGTTCAGGGTATTGGGTTGGGTTTCGTCCCTTCTAATACGTCCTACAAAAACATCATCCTTGCCATGTGCATAAATGGGCATTGGATAGGTATTGGTGTCGGTATTGTCCTGAACAACGATTCCTGGAGTTTCACTCAACAACCTTCTAACTTCAGAAAGTTCAAAATCATTTTCAAATTCCACATTAACGGATTCCGAGTGCCCTCCTGAGGTTGGAATACGTACTGCTGTTGCAGTAACGGAGAATGAATTGTCATTGAATATCTTTTGAGGCTCTTTGGCCAACTTCATTTCTTCCTTGGTATATCCATTCTCCAGGAATACATCGCAATGTGGCAATGCATTTTTCCCGATAGGATAAGGATATGCCATTTCTCCCTTTATTCCTGCAATTTCATTTTCCAATTGCTGAACCGCTTTTACGCCTGTTCCGGAAACCGATTGGTAGGTAGAAACAACGACCCTTTTCATTTTGTATTTTTTGTGAAGGGAAGAAAGTGCCAATACCATCTGTATTGTGGAACAGTTTGGGTTGGCTATAATCTTATCCTCTTTTGTCAACTCCGAAGCGTTTATTTCGGGAACCACTAATTTTTTAGTGGGATCCATACGCCAAGCTGAAGAATTGTCTATTACCGTGGTACCAACAGCGGCAAATTTCGGTGCCCATTCCAAGGAAGTATCGCCTCCTGCTGAAAAAATGGCAACGTCCGGTTTGGCGGCAACCGCAGTTTCCAACCCAATTAAGGTGTACTCCTTGCCTTGGAAGCTTAACTTTTTGCCTACAGATCTTTCCGAGGCCACTACCAATAATTCCGTTACTGGAAAGTTACGTTCTGCCAATACTTTTAGCATTACCTCCCCTACCATTCCTGTTGCACCAACTACAGCTACTTTCATTACGATTAAATTAAAATTTCAGTTGGCAAATGTACTGATTATAGGATATTAAACAATACATAAAATAGAATATATTAAAAATATAACAAATTGTTGTAAATATAACTTTATTATATAAAAGAACCGTCAACTTGGATAGCGAATCCCAATTGACGGTTTTTGTTGGTTAGTTGGTAGTGTAGCGGTTGTACTTTGATTATAAGCCAAAGTACGTCATGTTTTAAAAAAATTATTTTTTTAGTAGATCCCTGATCTGGGTCAAAAGCTCTTCTTGACTTGGGCCTTTAGGTGCCGCAGGAGCTTCCTCCTTTGGTTTTTTAGTTTTATTGTAGGCCTTAACTATAATAAATAATACAAATCCAACAATAATTAAGTTAATGATAGAATTTATCCAGGCCCCATAACGGATAGCACTGGCAGGTTTTTCAACCGTTCCGTCGGCAGCAACAATTGCCTCTGATAGCACAATTTGCATATCGGAGAAATCCACTCCCCCGGTAAAATATCCCACGACTGGCATCATGATATCGTTGACAAATCCACTGACAACCAAGCCTGCAGCTCCCGCTAGCAGTACAGCAACGGCCAAATCAATGACATTGCCGGTCATAATAAAATCCTTAAATTCCTTTAACATAATTAGTGTTTTATTTGATTAATACTAGCTGCAATTTAATTTAATTTGGCATCTTAACAAAATGTTAAAATGAAAATGTTTGCTACATTGAGCATATCTTATAAAATGGGGTTTTAAACATTTGGGAAAAATCTATTTTCTAAACCTTAATCTTTATAAATCCGTTTCACCCGTTGCGAAATTCCGGTCAGCAGTTCATAAGTTATGGTATTGGCCGAAGACGCTAAGGCTTCTGCACTATGTTTCTGGCCAAAAACTATGACCTCATCACCTTCCTTACAATCAATCCCGGTGATATCCACCATGATCATGTCCATACAAACATTGCCAATAATGGGTGCCAATTTTCCGTGTATAGATACCTGACCTTTTCGGTTCCCATATTGTCTGCCAATTCCGTCTGCATGGCCCAATGGTAGTGTTGCCGTAACCTTGGGAGCATTGGAGACGAACGCCCTATTGTAACCTACACTTTCATTGGCCCCTATCTTGTGGATCTGTGAAATTATGGTTTTAAGGGTGGCGACAGGAATTAAACGTTCATCTTCGGCGGCCTCGTTTCCATAGCCGTAAAGTCCTATACCGCTTCTTACCATGTCGTACTGGGCTTCTGGGTAATTAATTATTCCGGAGGTATTCAACATATGCCTTTTGGGCCTGTACTTTAATTTGGAGATTATTGCCGAACTAATTTTTTCGAACTGCCTAATCTGGGAGATAGTAAATTCTTTTTCGTTCAAGTCTTCGGAAGCGGCTAAATGGGAAAATAGGGAACTTATTTTTACTTGGTCCGCTCCTTCCAGCGATGATAAAATAAAATCTATATCCTTTTCCCCAAAGCCCAATCTGTTTAGACCGGTGTTGAATTTTAAATGTATAGGGTAATTCCTTTGGTCCAGGTCTCTGGCAACTTTTAAAAAGGAAGAGAAAATTGTGCGCGAATATAGACTGGGCTCCAAACATTTTTCTATTAAGGTGGCAAAACTTACCTCTTGCGGATGCAACACCAGGATGGGCAGTTCAATTCCGACTTCCCTTAAGGCTACACCTTCTGCAGTATAAGCTACGGCCAAATAGTCCGCACCAAGGGTTTCCAGTTTTTTTGCGATGGCTATGGAATCACCACCATAGGCGAAAGCCTTCACCACTCCTAGAAATTTGGTTTTTGGATCTACCTTGGATCTCAAATAATGATAATTGTGTTCCAAAGCCCTAAGGTCTATTTCCAGAACGGTTTCTCCGACCTTAGTCATTCGATTTTTTTTGAGGAGGTAATACTTCCTCGGATGTAACTTCTATGGCGTTTACTTTTTCTTTTAACATAGCTTTGTAGTACGCTGCTCTACTAAGAGGTTCATATTCTTCTGTTTCTCCCAAAAAAACCAATTTGTTGTTATTGGCCTTTCTAAAACTATAATTGGCAAGATTGCCGGTTCGAGTACAAACGGCATGAACTTTTGTGACATATTCGGCCGTGGCCATCAACGCGGGCATTGGTCCAAACGGGTTGCCCTTAAAATCCATGTCCAATCCAGCCACTACCACCCGGATACCCTTGTTGGCCAAATCATTGCATACGGTAACAATTTCGTCATCGAAGAATTGGGCCTCATCAATTCCTACCACATCGCAATCATCGGCCAAAAGCCGAATATTTGCAGCTGCCGGAACTGGAGTAGATCTAATTTCGTTGGCATCGTGTGAAACTACCATTTCCTCATGGTATCTTTTATCTACCATAGGTTTAAAAATTTCTACCTTTTGCTTGGCAAATTTGGCTCTTTTCAACCTTCGGATCAGTTCCTCGGTCTTGCCAGAGAACATGGAACCGCAGATTACTTCGATCCAACCGAATTGTTCTTTAGGGTTAACAGTATTTTCGAGAAACATTTTGTAATTTTAGACGAAAGTAATTTGTTTTCCGTTTTTTATTAGGAGGCATAAAATTATTAAAAAAATAATCCTTCTGGTATTAATGTTGGTAAAAGTTGGTAATCTAGATTACTTGTTCTTTAACCACCCATTAATTGCCTGAAAGGAATTGCTATATTGGTGCTCCAATTGAGCCCCTACTAATTTTAAAATATATTCAGATGAAAAAGAGACTAAAAGAGGAATTGAGAAAATTATCAACTGAAATAATAACCTCGAGAAATTTAAACGATTACTCGGCCTTATATGAAACTGCTAGGGAATTATATGAAAAGTTGGCAGTTCTTAAATATATTGAGGAAAAATTAAATGAGGTGGAGATAGATGTTTCCAAGAATGCCATAGCGGCAAAATTTGAATCTATGGCCAACTCCGTGTTAAGTGCAAATTCTTCGGTACCTGAAAGTAACCCGCACGAAGAGGATATAATCATACCAGGGATAGATACCATTAAGGATATGGTGTCCGAAATGCCTGGAGCCACCACCATCGACGAGGTTTTATCGCAGTTTACCAACAAACCGGATTTGATCAAAAACGATAAGGACTTATTTATGCCCAAGGAGGTGAAAACCGTGAAAGCGCCAAGTACTGCCCAATCTGTTGAAAATGGTCCTAAAAAGGTGCTGAAAGTGGACTTGAACGATCGCTTGGCATTTGTAAAGCATCTCTTCAATAACAATATGGAAGATTACAACAGAGTGTTGTCCCAGTTGAGTACCATAGATAGTGAAGAAAGATCTATTTCATTTATTACGAACATGGTAAAACCGGATTATAATAATTGGGAGGGAAAAGAGGATTACGAACAAAGATTTATGAACGTAATTGCCCGCAAATTTGCATAAGGATTTTTTTAAGGGACAACAATGAAAATTATTCTTCTTGATTTTCGTTAATTTTGTCGCTTTCCACCTGCAACTGTAAGAAAGGCCGGTGTTTAATAAAATTGATGGGGAAATTATATATAGTACCTACACCTATAGGTAACTTAGAGGATATTACATTGCGCGCCATTAGGGTGCTAAAGGAAGTGGACCTTATTTTGGCCGAAGACACCCGTACCAGTGGAAAATTATTGCACCATTACAATATAGACACCCCTATGCAAAGTCACCATATGCATAATGAGCATAAGACCGTTGAAGGGATCGTAAGGCGTTTGCAATCCGGGGAGAATGTGGCATTGATATCCGACGCGGGAACCCCTGCCATTTCGGATCCTGGTTTTTTGCTTACCCGTGCCTGTGTAGAAAATAATATAGAAGTGGACTGCCTGCCAGGGGCTACCGCATTTGTACCTGCCTTGGTAAATAGCGGTTTGCCTAATGATAAATTTGTTTTTGAGGGCTTCTTGCCCGTAAAAAAGGGCAGACAGACCAGATTGACCTTATTGGCCGAAGAGCCTAGGACGATTATTTTTTACGAATCGCCCCATAAATTGATTAAGACCTTATCACATTTTGAAGCCTATTTTGGTGCGGAAAGATTGGTTTCCGTTTCTCGGGAGCTGTCAAAAATGTATGAGGAGACTATAAGGGGTACGGTAAAGGAGGTCTTGCAACATTATACGGACAACCCCCCCAAAGGAGAGATCGTTATTGTGGTGGCAGGTAAAAAATAATGGAGCGATTATTATCGGAAATAAGAAGTTGCCAGGTATGTAAGTCCCAATTACCCTTGGGTCCAAGACCCGTGCTTGCAGCACATCCCAATGCCAGGATTGTTATTATAGGTCAGGCACCGGGGACCAAGGTGCACCAAACCGGCATTCCTTGGGATGACCCAAGTGGTAAGCAGTTGAGAAGTTGGCTCAATATTTTGGATTCCGTGTTTTATGATGAAAGTAAAATAGCACTAATGCCTATGGGCTTTTGCTATCCAGGAAGGGGCAAAGGTGGCGACTTGCCACCGAGACCGGAATGTGCCCCTTTATGGCACAGAGCCTTACTGAAATGTATGCCTAGTCTGGAACTAATTATTCTAATTGGCACCTATTCCCAACAATATTACCTTGGAAAGACCGCCAAAGCTACCTTGACGGAGACCGTAAAAGGCTATCAGGAATATTTACCGAAATATTTTCCTTTGCCCCATCCTTCTCCTAGGAACAGATTTTGGCAATCTAAAAATCCTTGGTTCGGACAGGAAGTGGTACCTGTATTGCAAGAAAGGGTGGCCCATATTCTTGAACTCGACAGATCATCTACATAGGTATATCTTATTTATCCAAGAACTTTCTGTCCAAAATACTTTCCCAAAAGTATTTTGACCTATAATTGAGGCGTTTGTCTAAAACCTTTTTTACGCCACGGCTTTTGGTTTACTTTTGGAGGACCATAGCATAAGTAGGTTAAGTTCATGGTAAGATTTGGGGAAAAAAGGCGGAGCTTAGCTTCGCCTTTTTTATTGCTGAAAATCAGTATTTTAACTAATATTTAGTCACTTTTAACGATAATTGTTGATCATCATCGAAAAAAATTATGGTTAAAAGGTCATAATTATTTTTGTTATTTCTCACAATACCAGTATTTTAGTATCGCCATAGCATAAGTAGGTTAAGTTTATGGTAAGATTTGGGACGAAAAGGGTGGAGGCTTCTCCACCCTTTTCTATTTTTAGCATACAAAAAAGTCCGCTCGTCAAATTTTTGACGAGCGGACTTTAATTTATTCCAAGGAATGCCATGAAAAATCTTCAGAAAATTATTCTGCTGGCCAATTGGAGCCTTCGCTTATTGACCATGAATTTTCAAAGTCCCGGTTAATGGTAAGCCTTATTTATTGGCTTTGTAGGAAGCGGCTACCTTATCCCAATTAACTACATTGAAAAATGCGTTGATGTAGTCTGGTCTTCTATTCTGATAATTTAGGTAATAGGCATGCTCCCATACATCCAAGCCCAAAATTGGAAAACCGTCACATCCGGTTCCTGGCATAAGTGGGTTGTCCTGGTTAGGAGTTGAGCATATTTCCAGTTTCCCTCCTTTATGGACACATAACCAAGCCCAACCAGAGCCGAATCTTGTTGCTGCGGCTTTGGAAAAAGCATCCTTAAATGATTCAAAAGAACCAAAAGCTGATTTTATGGCATCGGCAAGCTCACCTGTAGGTTGCCCACCACCATTTGGGGACATTATTTCCCAAAATAAAGAGTGATTGTAGAAGCCTCCTCCGTTGTTTCTTACAGCGGCATTGGACATGTCCAAATTGGTCAAAATATCCATAATGGATTTTTTTGCCAAATCCGTTCCCTCAATAGCATTATTTAAATTGGTAGTGTACCCATTGTGATGCTTGGTGTGATGTATTTCCATGGTTCTGGCATCAATATGTGGTTCCAAAGCGTCGTACGCATAAGGTAATTTAGGTAATTCAAAAGCCATAATGTTTTCGTTTTTATGTTAAAAAATGTTGTTTCCCAAAATTACGGTTTTATGATAGAAATTCAACTAATAATTTGTTAAGAACTGTTTAATATTGCTTATTTTGCGACTAAAATTACGTGCAGGACGCTCCTTACAAAATATATAACGCCTCTGCTGGGTCTGGGAAGACCTATACGCTTGCAAAAGAGTATTTAAAAATTATCCTTTCTTCAGATTTTAATAAGAACTATCGCAGTATACTGGCCATTACGTTTACCAACAAGGCGGTAAATGAAATGAAACAGCGAATTTTAGGAAGTCTGTTTGCCTTTGGTAAAATGTCCGATAGTAACGAAATTCCATCCATGCTGGCCGATATTTCCCAAGAGTTGGGAATAGATTACGGAACGCTGCGAACTAGGTCCAGAAAAGTCCTCAAGGAAATTCTGCATAATTATGCTTTTTTTGATGTCTCCACCATTGATAAATTTACCCATAGGCTTATAAGGACATTTGCCAAAGATCTAAAATTGCCCCAAAATTTTGAGGTGGTACTGGATACCAAATTATTGTTGGATGAAGCCATTGCCAAACTGATCAATAAGGCGGGTACCGATACACAATTGACCAAAGTGTTGGTAGATTTTGCTTTGGAAAAAATTGACGATGATAAGAGTTGGGATATAGCTTTGGACCTTCAAAAGATCGGGTTTTTATTGTTCAATGAAAATCAGGCTCCCCACCTTAAAAAGCTTGAAGAAAAGGACATCGATGATTTTTTGGATTTAAAAAAGGAATTGGTTCTTCAAATACAGTCCAACGAAACTAAGATTGTGGCTTGGGCAACGGAAATACTTGATATCATTGAAGGCAATGATTTGGAATTCAATAATTTCAAATCCAGCTATTTTCCAAAATTCATTGCCAAAATTGCTTCGGGAGATCTAAATATGGATTTTAATGCCGGTTGGAAACAAAATTTTGAATCCGAGCCCCTATACACCAAGACCTGTCCCCAAGCAATTAAAGATATTCTGGACGGCCTACATCCTAGGTTTATTGGTTTGTTCAATGAGATTAAGGAGCATTATAATGCGTTGTCCCTAGTTAAGAATGCGTACAACAATATTGTTCCCCTCACGGTCCTCAGTGCCATTCAACAGGAAATTAAAACCTTGGAACGGGAGCGCGATCTTCTGCCAATCTCCTCATTCAATAGTATTATTTCCAAAGAAATCAAAGATCAGCCAGCTCCTTTTATTTATGAACGTATTGGGGAAAAGTACCGCCATTATTTTGTGGATGAATTTCAGGACACTTCCGAAATGCAATGGAACAACCTAATACCTTTAATAGGCAACGCATTGGAGAGTCAGGACGATCTTGGAAAAATAGGTTCCTTGCTTTTGGTTGGCGATGCCAAACAGGCCATATATCGCTGGAGGGGAGGCAAGGCAGAACAATTCCTAAACCTTATCAATCTTAAGGAAAATCCGTTTGTTTTTCCTCCGTCTACGGCAAATCTTCCCGCAAATTACAGGAGTCATGAAGAGGTGATCAAATTTAACAACGATTTTTTTACGGTTACCAGTCCCTTTTTGGAGAATACAGTTTATAATAAATTGTTTGTAGAAGGTAATAATCAAAACTACAATAGTAAAAAAGGAGGTTTGGTACAGCTTTCCTTTATTGATGTTGATGAATCCCAGGAGGAAGATGGGGAATACTGTAATTTGGTGATGAAAACCTTGGAAGAGGTTTTGGAAAAGAACTATTCCCTAAAAGATGTTTGTATCCTTACACGAAAGAAGAAACATGGGATTTTGTTGGCAGATTTTCTTATGCAGAACAATATTCCCATTATTTCCTCTGAAACGTTGTTGTTAAATAGTAACCCGAAGGTAAGGTTCCTAGTTAATTTATTGCATTTTAGTCTTCAACCAAAGGAAATGGAAAGGTGTTATGAAATATTGAGCTTCCTTTCCGAGGAACTTGAAAACAGACATCAATTTATTAAGGCCAATATAAATAAGGTATCTCAACTGCTAATGGGTACCTACGGCTTTAATGTGGATATAATTGGACAATCCTCGGTTTATGATGGCGTGGAGTATGCTATAAAAAAATTCGGAATGGCAGACAGCTCGGATGCCTATATAACTTATTTCTTGGACGTTGTTTTGGAGGTTGAACAAAAAGAGGGAGCCAATACCCAAGCCTTTTTGGCATACTGGGATAAGAAAAAGGACAGTTTAAGCGTTACCGCCCCCGAAAATGTGGATGCCGTTCAAATAATGACCGTGCATAAGTCCAAGGGGTTGGAATTCCCTATTGTAATCTTTCCATTTGCCAACACCAATATATATGAAGAAAGGGATGCCAAACTATGGCTGCCGGTAAATCCTATTTCCTTTGCGGGCTTTGAGGAAATTTTGATCAACAAGAAACAGGAAGTTGTAGGTTATGGACCTCTTGCGGAAACCATTTATAATGAAGAACAGCATAAATTGGAATTGGATGCCTTTAACCTTTTATATGTAGCCTTGACCAGGGCGGTTAAGGGGCTCTATGTTATTTCCAAAAAAGATCTTACTCCCAAGGGCGAACATAAACCAAATTACTATTCTGGGTTATTTATTCATTATTTAAAGGAAAAAGGACTTTGGGAGGAGGCTAAAACCTGTTATCAGTTCGGAAATCTTCAAATACAGGATGAACCATCCCGCCCAGGGGATCATCAGGAAAAGATAGCCCATCTATACACATATAAAGAGCGACCTGAATTTAGAATTCTGACCAAAGCCGGTGCCCTATGGGACACGCAACGGGGAACAGCACTTAGCAAGGGAAATTTGCTACATCATGTAATGGGGTTGATAGAGACCAATGACGATATTGACGGTGCTTTGGATATGCTAATTAGAAACGGGGATCTTTCCCATGAGGATAGCCAAGGGATGCAGCAAAGAATAAAGGACATTGCCGACCATCCAAAGTTGTACGCCTACTTTTTAAAAGGAAACCTAATAAAGAATGAACAGGATATCCTTACCAAAAATGGTAAGGTGCTTCGCCCGGATAGATTGGTCATCAAGGATAAGAAAGTAACCATTATAGATTATAAGACGGGAAAAAGGAATCCGGCATACCATGAACAGATCTATTCCTATGCAGATGCTCTGGAAGCAATGGGATATGAAATTGAAAACAAGATCCTTATCTATATCAATGAGGATATTACGCTAGACTTTATTAGTAGTTGAAATTATGGTCATGGTCCGTGGATCGTAAAGGGGGGGAGCATATTGGCTTTTAAGGGCGCGAGTTGCGATGGAATTGATTGGGTTATTCTTAATTATTGGTCCATAATCCTGTTGTATAGGGTTATTTTAAGAAGTAAATACTCCAAATTGCTGCCCCTATAAGTTTTTATCTAATCGGATTATTCTTTCGGTGCTACTTTGTGGTTGAGCAAGAAGTTGCCTACAGGGGTCTTATGTATATTGCTTTTTTGGACTTGGGTTATACAATAACCGTATTTGCCAGGGTAGGGACGGCATAAAATATCGATTAAATGCGTCTTTTTTGGTATGAAATACGTTAAAAAAATTAAGAGAATGATTTTGTTAATAATTTTTAACAACTTACATTTGCAGCTAATAAACACTTAAACTTAAAAAATTGAACATGAAACATCTTAGCAAATTATTGGTTGTTGCCTTACTTATTGTAGGTTTTAACAACGTACAAGCGCAAGACGAGAATAACCCATGGCAAGTAAGTTTCGGAGCTAACGCAATTGACGTTTTCCCTACCGAAGATTATAGCAGCTTTGGGAATGAATTCTTTAACGCAACAGACCATTGGAACATACTTCCATCTATTTCCTATGTAGGAGTGTCAAAGTATGTAGGTAGTGGCTTTTCAATTGGAGCAAGAGGTTCTTTGAACCGTATTGATAAATTGGGAGATACAAGCGTTGACGATTTGTCTCACTATGCTGTTGATGGTACAATAAAATATAATTTCTTAAAAAGTACAGTAATCGATCCATTTATTGAAATAGGTGGTGGTTACACTTGGATTGACGAAGTTGGTGCTGGTACCGTAAATGGTGGTGTTGGACTTAACATTTGGTTCACTGAGAACATCGGTCTAACATTACAGTCTTCTTACAAGCATGCTTTCGAAGATTATTTAGCTAAGCATTTCCAACATATGGCTGGTATTGCTATCAAATTTGGTGGTACCGATACTGATGGTGACGGAGTATATGACAAAGATGATGCTTGTCCAGAAGTTGCTGGTCTTGAGATTTTCAACGGATGTCCAGATGCTGACGGTGATGGTATAGAGGATAGCAAAGATGCTTGTCCTAACGAGGCTGGTTCCAAGGAAATGAACGGATGTCCAGATGCTGATGGTGACGGTATTGCCGATAAAGATGATGCTTGTCCTAACGAAGCTGGTCTTGCTGCTTTAGCTGGTTGTCCAGATGCTGATGGTGACGGTGTTGCCGATAAAGATGATGCTTGTCCTAACGAAGCTGGTCCTGCCGCTAACAAAGGATGTCCTTACCAAGATAAAGACGGTGACGGTGTATTGGATAAAGATGATAAATGTCCAGATGTTGCCGGAACTGTAGCTAACCAAGGTTGTCCTGAAGTTACTGAAGAAGTTCAGAAGCAATTGAACGAATACGCTAGAACAATCTTGTTCGATACTGGTAAATCTTCTATCAAAGCAGAGTCTACTTCTGTAATGGTTGATATTATCACTATCCTTAAAGAGTATCCTACTGCTAAATTTACTGTAGAAGGTCATACTGATAGCGTAGGAAGTAACTCTTTGAACCAGAAGTTATCTGAGTCAAGAGCACTTTCAGTTAAATCTTTCTTAGTAGAAAAAGGTATTGAAGAGTTTAGATTATCTGCTGTAGGTTACGGTGAGGATAAGCCAATCGCTACAAACAATACTGCTGCTGGTAGAAAGCAAAACAGAAGAGTTGAAATTAACTTGGTAAAGTAATTTCCAAGTAGTTTTAAAACTATAAACAAGAGCCCCGCTATTTAGCGGGGCTTTTTTTGTTTTATAATCAACATGGATAAACTTCCAGAATACATTCCCTGAACAGAAATTATTTTATTTTTCATAATGGAACCAAGTGCGTGCTTTCGTTTTCTTTTTTATAATTAAATTACCCCATATTTACAGAAATTTAATTTCTAAAATGAATTTTGGAATGGAGGTTATAGTGCATGTTTTAAAGCAATTTTTAGGAAAGAAACTGGAAGGTATAGCCAAGGATAGTTCTGATCATTGCTGGAACCAAAACGTGATATGGGATTTGTACAAGGCTATGGCAAGGCAAGCTCTGACTTTTTAATATTATGATGATCTAACCAATGAAAAGTTTTCTCCAACAGGTAGCTGATGATTTATTAAAGACCTATGATTCCTTAGACGACCTAATTTTGATTTTGCCTAGCAAGCGTGCAGGGACTATTTTAAGGACAACCTTGGCAAATACGGCAGATAAAACCATTTTTTCTCCAAAAATATACAGTATTGAAGGCTTTGTGGAACAAATATCCAATCTGCGAACAGCTTCAAATATGGAGCAGCTTTTTACACTTTATAAGGCTTATTCGTCCATGGAATATGGAGAGAAGGATAACTTTTACACCTTCTCCAAATGGGGGCAGACCTTATTACAGGATTTTAATGAGATAGACAGATATTTAATAGATACCAAAGATATATTTTCTTATTTGGCCAATATCCAAGAAATAAATCATTGGGCCTTGCAGAAGGAAAAATCTGAAATAATAACCAATTACATTAAATTCTGGAATAATCTTGAGCCACTTTATGAGGCTTTCAACGATTTGCTAAAAGCCCAAAAATTAGGCCATCAGGGACTCATTTATCGTACGGCCTGTGAAGAGCTGAAGGAGTATTTAAGTAATAACAAAAACAATACACATATATTCCTTGGCTTTAATGCATTAAATACGGCGGAATCTTATATAATTCAGGAAATACTGGCCAAGACAAAGGCTGATATTTTCTGGGATGGGGACACTTATT
Organism: Arenibacter palladensis; assembly: GCF_900129275.1. Lineage (GTDB taxonomy): Bacteria > Bacteroidota > Bacteroidia > Flavobacteriales > Flavobacteriaceae > Arenibacter > Arenibacter palladensis. The sequence goes on from NZ_FQUX01000001.1 coordinate 827,936, forward strand.
TTGTAGAGGATCCCATACATGATGCTGGGTATTTTATTAGGCATCATTTAAATACCTGGCCCTGGCTAAAAGGGAAGGCCTTAAAGGGCGTGGAGAGCAACTATTTAAACCAAAAGAGGATTAAAATAATAGGGGTCCCTAAAAATGTTTCCCAGGCCAAGTATGTTGGAAACCTATTGTTACAACTAAAAAAAGAGGACAACAACATCCTTAAGAATACCGCTATAGTTCTTGGCGATGAAACCATGTTGAACCCACTTTTAAATTCTATCCCTTCTGAACTGGATACGGTGAACATCACCATGGGATATCCCTTAAAGAGTACCCCTTTGGCCAGCTTGTTTTCGCAATATCTGTCCATACATATTAAAAAGGATTCTCAAGGCTGGTATTTTCAGCAGGTGTTGGACTTTTTATCTCATCCTTACATTCAGATTTTGTGTACTGAAAACCAACAAAATAAGGCCAACCTGATAAGTGAGGCCATTAGAACAAAGAATTGGGCATTTATTACCTCTGATAATTTAAGGTCCTTGGGGGAAGAAAATGAAGATTTGCTAAGTCTACTTTTTTTTCGGGAGGAGGTCACCGGAAAGGGTTTTTTAGATAAATGCCATCAAATTATCCAAATTCTTAGGGACAGGTTTGCCCATGCCAAGGATTCACTTGGATTGGAGTACTTGTACAAGTTTTACTCCATGTTCAATCAGCTTCAGGATATGGTAGAACAATACTCATTTGTCAATGACCTAAAATCATTGGAAAGCCTTTATTTGGAAATTGTAAGGAACGAAACCCTGGATTTTCAGGGAGAACCCTTGGAAGGTTTGCAGATAATGGGAATGTTGGAAAGTAGGGTTCTCGATTTTGAAACTGTAATTCTAACTTCGGTTAACGAAGGTATACTCCCTTCGGGCAAGTCCAATAATTCCTTTATCCCCTTCGATCTTAAAAAATATTACAAACTTCCTACCTATAAGGAAAAGGATGCCGTATATACCTATCATTTTTATCGTTTATTGCAACGGGCGAAAAATATCTACCTGCTATATAATACGGAACCCGATGTTTTGGAGGGAGGGGAGAAAAGTAGGTTGCTTACCCAATTGCTAACCGATGAAAATAAATTGGCAGATATCACTGAGATCATCGCTGCACCAGAAATTACCCCTTCCATTAAGGTGTTACAGACCATAGCCAAGGATGAAAGCCTAATGGAAATGATCAGGGCCCATGCCGAAAAGGGGTTTTCCCCTACTTCCCTGAGTAACTATATAAGAAACCCTATAGATTTTTATAAGCGAAATCTACTTGGAATAGACGATATTCTGGAGGTGGAGGAAACCGTTGCCAACAATACCTTTGGAACAATTGTACACGATACCTTGGAGGACCTCTACAAGCCTTATTTAAACACCTTTTTGGAAGCATCCATGCTAAGGGAAATGAAAAAGAAAGTCAGGCCCCTGGTATTGGGCCACTTTGCAAAAAGCTTCGCAGATGGCGATATATCCAGGGGAAAAAACCTAATTGCCTACAATGTGGTAGTTAGGTATGTGGAAAATTTTCTAAAATTGGAATTGGCAGAGGTGGAACGGCATCAGATTAGGATATTGGGGGTAGAGGAAAAACTACGGATGGATATTAATGTTCCAGGCCTGGATTTTCCAGTAGCCCTAAAAGGAAAATTGGATCGGATTGATGAAAAGGATGGGGTTCTTAGAATTATCGACTATAAAACAGGAAATGTAACCAGTTCCCAAGTTGAAATTGTGGACTGGGAGGATGCCATTGCGGACTACAATTACAGCAAGGCCTTCCAACTGTTGTGTTATGCCATAATGTACAACAATAGTAAACCTATTGATAGTATTGAAGCAGGGATTATTTCTTTTAAAAATTTAAGCTCAGGTCTGCTCAAATTTGCCACAAAAGAGAAAAAGGGCAGTAGAAACAAGGATAATTCCATTACCCAAGATACTATTGCCCAATTTATGGAATCTCTTAAAACTCTAATATTTGAAATTGGTAATCCGGAGGTACCGTTTACCGAAAAAGAGGTATAGCCCTATTTCTTATCGGGTCGCGTAGGTCTTACTTCAATCTTACTGGGCAAGGTCCTTGGATTCATTTTCAAAAGGTCTAAAACCAGTTCACCGATATCCTCTGGTTGTATCTTCCAAGCATCCCCTTTGGAAGGTTCATGACCATTAAAATTAGTGGCCACCGAACCGGGCATTATGGTAGAAACTTTAATATCATAGGGTCTTAAATCCAACATAGCTGCTTGGGTAAAACCTACTACTCCAAATTTGGTGGCGTTATATCCCGCACCATTGGCAAAGAAGTTGGTCCCGGCCAAACTTGCCACCGTAATATAATATCCTTTAGATTTCTTCAGGGCTTCTACCGAAGCTTTTAGGGAGTGAAATACTCCGTTAAGGTTGGTATTTACCATCTCATGCCAAAGAGTGTCGGATATTTGATCTACGGGAGCGAAATGTCCAACTCCTGCATTGGCCACCATCACATCCAATTTTCCCCACTTATCCAAAATCTTTTTAACTGCCGCTTGTTCGTCCCCAAGTTTTGACACATCCGAGGAAACGGCAAGTACCTTGTCTTCAGGGCCAAGGTCTTTGGCGGCTTTTTCCGCATTCTCCAATAGCCTGCTACTAATGGCCACTTTCATTCCCGCTTTCAATAATATGGACGCTATCCCAAATCCTATCCCCTTGGAGCCCCCTGTAATATAGGCTACTTTATCCTTCAAATCATTCATATGTTTAGTTTTAGGTGAAATTATAATTATATGGGCAAAAAATGAAAAAGTAAGCGTTATTGTTTTCTTAAACTCGGAATAAAAAAGCCGAGGCAAGGCAATGCCGCTAGGGGAGTTTTTTTTATGCTGTAGAATCTTTTATGGAAGTTTCATTATGGGAAATCCTGAATGTTGGGAATCCCTATAAATTAATCTCGTTATAACTTAATAAGGGGATACCGATATGTTCCTCCATTTTTGCCACCAAGCTTATATGGAATATTTTCTGAAAAAAGCCTTTTTCCTCCCTCTCCAAGAGCACTATTAAGTCGGCCCCAATAGCATTGGCATGGGCTTTAAGTTTATCCTGGATCTTGTCAGAAAAAATTAAGGCGAAGTCTATGGCAGTATCGTCAACCTCTTGGCGAAGCATGTCCTTAAACCACTCCATCTGTTCTTTTCCTGCATATTCCTTTTCAGTGGATATATGTACTATCTGTATTTTCGCGCCAAGTGCCTTTGCCATTGGAACCAATTTCTTAAGCGCCAAAATATCCGCTTCCTCAAAATCTGTGGCATACAAAATGGTTTTTATAGACTTGGCCGCAACATTATTTGGGATAATTAGTAGGGGACAGGGAACCTTTTCCTGAAGGCCTTTTCCTATATTGCCCACAAATAGACCGCGATCTGTATGTTTGTCTTTTCTCCCTATGATTATCATATCGGTTCCAAAATCCCTGGATTTTTCCAATATAGCGTCGGAAACCGAATCGTTATGGACAACCTCGACCTTTAATTTTTTGCCATCTACGGCAACACCCAAATGTTTTTCACAATATTTGGTCAATATTTCGGTCTGCTCCTTAATTACATGGTATTCTATTTGCGCCGCTGGCCGGGAAACGGAAACCCTAATTTGTTCCATTTCATGAACATAGAGGACTATTAGCGAAGCCTTTAATTGGTGGCTTAATTGATATGCGTATTTCAAAGCCGGTGAGGAATGTTCAGTGCGATCGGAGGCGTAAAGTATTGTCTTCATGTTAACTTTATTTATAGGTTAAATCTAAAGGCATTTGCCGATAATAAATATGATATCGGTCATAAGCTAAAGTACTCTTGGTTATTGGGCATCTTGGATTGGCCTATTAATCATGAAAAAATGTCTTTTCGGAGCAACCTTATTAGATCTAAAGCCCTTATATGGTATAAATTATACGTTAACTGATCTGTATCATTTCAAAGGGGAATTTTCAGTTGTATTTTAGTATTCATTGGAAACTATAAACCTAAACTTCATGAAAGCTATAGCAAAAATTGGCAACCTAATCTCTAATAATGACAAGATGATGATTCTTCGGAACCTTAGGCGTATTATGGATATTAGGGTAATAGACCTTGAAGTTGACACTGGAAGGCTCATTTTCCATTACTATAGTCCAATAGCTTTGGAACAAGTAAAACAGGAACTTTGGAGGATTGGATATCCCATACGACATTTTAAATTTCTTTCTACATTAAGCCCCAATTTACAAGGTGATAGTACTACTGAGACCGCCTTTGCCTAATTCTTTCCTTATTAACCTTATATCTTCATAATTGTTTATGCTTCTATTTTGGTCCCTGCCATTCCTCTTGCCAGTTTTGCCGGCCAATGTCATTTTTATGTATTTCTTTCCCGTAAAATGGGAAAACAAGGAGTAGCTTCAAAAATCTATTTTGGGAATTCTTGTTGATCAAATGTTTTGTCACCTATTATTTTGATGATCGTTGTCATAAAATGGCATATGTAAGAAGTTTACTTTTGGTAAAATGGGGTCGTTTAGAAACACTTAATTTGAAAAATGCACTTTGAAAATTTTATTGATCACTCTTTATTAAAGCCAACGGCAACAGACAAGGATATTATACAACTTTGTACAGAGGCTTTGCATTATAATTTCTATGGGGTATGTATCCATGGATGTCATATAGCCCTTGCCAAGAATCTACTTAAGGATTCGAAGGTAAGGGTGGTCTCGGTGGTGGGGTTTCCATTAGGGGCCATGTCCACTAAGGCCAAGGTGAACGAAGCCATGGATTATATTGAGCTGGGGACCAATGAATTGGATATGGTATTAAATATTGGGTGGTTAAGATCTGGGAATTATTTAGCTGTCCAAGAAGAAATAAGGCAAGTAAAGGAAGTGGTAGGCAATAATGTGCTAAAGGTAATTTTGGAAACCTGTTATCTTACCGATACTGAAATAATTACCACAAGTAAAATAGCGGTAGGAGCCAAGGCCGATTTTGTAAAGACTTCAACTGGTTTTGGTTCCAGGGGGGCATCTTTTGAAGATGTGGTTTTGATGAAGAAGGCAGTAGGAAACAAGATTAAGATAAAGGCATCAGGAGGAATTAAGGATGCGGTGACCGCCAAAAATTATATTGATTTAGGGGTGGCTAGAATAGGTACATCTTCTGGAGTAGCCATAGTCACCAACCAAAACTGAAGGTGTTGGTCCAATAGTATTTGGGAACAGGAATTAGATATTATATTATATATGAGCACACATATTGAGGCCAAGCAAGGTGAAATTGCAGAAACCGTACTAATGCCAGGTGACCCCTTACGGGCCAAATGGATAGCGAACACCTTTCTAGAAAACCCCTTCTGCTATAACCAAGTTCGTGGTATGTTGGGTTATACCGGCACCTTTAAGGGCAAACGGATATCTGTTCAGGGAAGTGGTATGGGCATTCCTTCGGCGCTCATCTACTATCAAGAGCTAATAAATGATTATGGGGTGAAAAATCTAATTCGTGTTGGTACCGCCGGATCTTATCAAAAAGAGGTGAAAATACGCGATATTGTCTTGGCAATGGCGGCTTCCACCACCTCTGGGATCAATAATTCCAGATTTATCAATGCGGATTATGCGCCAACGGCCGATTTCGACCTGCTTCTTAAAGCTGCACTTTATGCCAAGGAAAAGGGAATTAACATTAAGGCAGGGAATGTACTTTCATCGGATGAATTTTATGAGGACGATCCAGATTTTTACAAATTGTGGGCGAAATTTGGGGTTCTTTGTGTAGAAATGGAGGCGGCCGGATTATATACCATAGCTGCCAAGTTTAATGTTAAGGCCCTTGCAATATTGACTATTTCGGATTCCTTGGTCACTGGCCAAAAATCCAATTCCATAGAAAGGGAAACTACTTTTCAGGACATGATAGATATAGCCTTAAATATTGCTTAAGGTGGGGTTAATGAAATTTTCTGATCCTCTTGCCCTATATTAAAACATTAGCTAAAACCGATACGAAAAGCACGGTGTTTTTGGACAAATTCAAATTAGTTTAATCCATGATTTTAGTACAAATGACCCAGGTCATTTTACAATTAAAAAGATAAGACCATTTTTGTATATATCCTAAAAACAAGAAATCATGGCACTTAATTTTAATCAGTATGCTACGGAGGGGCACACCTTCCTTAAGGATTACACTAAGCAAATGGATCTGGGGAACGATACCGACAAAGCGGGTCGTATTTTAACCTCAGTACTTCATGCATTGAGGGAAATCATTCCTGTGGAGGAATCCTTGCAATTTATTGCCCAGATGCCCATGTTTCTCAAGGCCGTTTATGTTAATGGTTGGACCGTAAAAAAGGAGAAGCCCAAAATTAAGCATATGGCCGAATTTTTGGATTTGGTTAGAAAATTCGATGGGCCTGCAGCTATAAACGATTTTGAATATAGTGACGAAGTAGCTGAAGAATATGTAAACACTACATTTATTTATTTAAGAAAATATGTTTCCCAAGGAGAAATGTCCGATATCAGGGATGCACTCCCAAAAAATCTAAAAGGGATGATCTTTAATAATTTAACATTCTAAATACCAAAACCATGACTTTATTTATAGCACTTTTAGTTTATGTCTTTGTTTATCTAATATCCTTCGTATTAAAAAAATATTCCAGAAGAGTATAATTTTTTTATGGGTGCCAATTGTTTATTATGGGTTTTGCAGAATCTACATCATTTCCATAACTTTTCACCCGAAATATATGTTTTAATGCTTCAACTTGACTTTGAATGAAATCAAAAACACAATTATTTATTGAACTATGGGAAGAGGCCAGGACCCGGTTTTCCAACCAATTGTCCAATATAACACAAGAGGATCTAAGCAAAAAATTATTACCGGCACCAAACAGTATTGGTTTTCTTATTAGGCATGTTGGTGACGTGGAATTGCTTTTTGCCAAGAACGTTTTTGGTGCACAGGATGTAAAAGTCATTGCAAAAACGGTTATTGCGCAGAAGGATACAGGGGAGTGGACCAATCTGACCGAATTATTGGAATATGTGGAATATTCTTTCCAAATGCTTGGATCGGTATTGGAAAAGCAACAAGATAAAGATTGGGAGGCTACAGTTACCACCAAGGAATTTGGCACAAAGACAAAGGCGGAGGCCTTTGGAAGAATCGTATCCCACACCGTACACCATTCGGGTCAAATGGCCATCATTAAAAAATATGGTTCTTAGTGCTTAATGGATTTTTTCTACCACCCTTTTTAGTTTCTCGCCCACTTCATCGGCAATATTCATTAAATCCAGGTTAATTACTGCCTGCATTGACGCCATGGGGTTTACTGCTGCAATTTCGACAAGCCCAGGTTCCTTTTCCATAACAATTACATTACAGGGCAACATGGTACCAATTTTATCTTCGGCCTGTAAGGCTTTATGGGCAAAGGGGGCGTTGCAGGCACCCAGAACGGTATAATTATAGAAATCTACATCTAATTTCTTCTTTAATGTAGCCTTCATATCAATTTCTGTTAGTACTCCAAAGCCCTCTTCCTGTAGGGCCAATTTTGTTTTTTCCACTGCTTTTTCAAAAGGGGTATTTCCAATGGTCTTGTTAAAATAGTATTCCATAATAAGATTATTAATGTGTTTTTAATATAGTACTTAATATACTAATTTTTTAATCCATTTAAATCGGTTCATAACCTAAAGAAGGTATGGTTGTCCTTCAAAAAAAAGGACCATATATAAAAAAAAGGATTGGGATATATAGATATCCCAATCCTTAATGTCCGGGCTTGGGCAGCACTTTTGCACTTATCCGAGTCCCAAGCAACAAGCTACAATTGTAACGGTCGTGCAAGGGGGTAGGGTAATAAGGCTCAAGAAGTTACTTGTGCACCGGTTTATGGTCGCTAAGGCATTACTGCTTAGAAACTTTATTTTTATTTCTTTCAAAGAACGATTACTTTTTTAATAATACTAATATATGGTTATCATATTGGATACGAAATGACATAGATCAGTTGAGTGTTTTTTTCTGGATTTTTTAATACAGGAAACAGGATTGCTTAATGTCCTAAATCCTTTTATTTTTATTATCCTTTTCCTTGTCCCTCTACATTTGTGGTCGGGGGTTCCAGCAACTCAAAGAATTGGTCTAGTTTGGGCAAAATAATGATTTCCGTTCTGCGGTTAACGGCCCTACCCTCTGCTGTTGCATTGGTGGTTTTTGGCAGATATTCAGAACGTCCCCCAGCGGTTATTCTTATGGGTTGAACGGCAAATTTAGTCTGCATTAATCGTACAATCGATGTTGCCCTTTTTACACTTAAATCCCAATTGTCGACCATGCATTCGGTAGAAATGGGGACATTGTCTGTATGGCCCTCTACCAAAATATCCAATTCCTTATGGTCATTGATGATCTTGGCTATTTTACCAATAACTTCCTCTGCCCTGCTACTTATGTTGTAGCTACCGGAACGGAAGAGCATCTTGTCTGAAATAGAGACATAGACCACTCCTTTTTTCACCTCAATATTAATGTCCTCATCCTCAAAATTGTCCAAGGATCTTTTTAAGTTCATGACCAATACCAAATTAATGGAGTCTTTTCGCTGTATACTACTGGTAAGGTCTTTTATGTATTTATTCTGTTCGTTTAGGGCTTCCAAAGATTTTTTAATGCTTTCGGCCCCTGATTTGCTTACAACGGATAGATCAGAAAGTCGGGCCAACAAGTCTGTATTGGTACTTTTAAAGTATTCCATTTGTTGCTCCAAGGATTTGGACCTGTTTTTCTCATTGGCCAATCCGGCTTCCAACAAATTGATTTGGTTCTTGCTGGTATTTAATTCATTCTCACAATTTACAGCCCGGTCCTGCATAGCAGTATATTTTTTTTGGCTTACACAGGAAGTGAAAAGGGTAATTGCCAATACGTAAAGATATAGTGTTTTCATAGTTAGAGGTTTACTGAATAATAGTTGTCCCATAAAGTAAGTCACAATTCAAATGGTGTCAAATGATAAATATCATGTAGTGCAATGGCCTTTACGTTTTTGGATATTGGCATTATTTCTCTAAACACTTCATCCTATAGGTTTAATGAACTGGTGCTACATATTAATTAACTAATACGTGGCTTGCATTTATTAATGACAATGGTCATAGGTTGGTGATGACTTAAGGTATAGCTTTATAAGCCTTAGCACGAATTAATGAAAGGGTGCTGCCAAAACCCTATACAAGAGGGATAAGGAACCACTATACTTTTTCTTCTTAAGGGCAGCAGGATATTAAAAGATAGAATTCTATGAAAAAATTTAGAAAGATACTTCTTGTATTCTTATCGATTGCTTTGGTCTTCTTGGTGTTTATGTTTTGGTATCAAAATGAATACGCTATGGACCATGCCCAAGAGTACGAGGTAAATTCTCCCGCGGAAAATTCCAGGTTGCTGTTGGCCACACAGGGAAGTGATTTTAAAAATGCCATTACGACCGCCATTGTGGATTATTACAAAACGGAGTCGGTATATATTAAGGTAATAGATATTTCCGCATTGGTAGGTGTAAATCCTAATAATTACGACGCCTTATTGATAATCCATACCTGGGAGAATTGGAAGCCACCCTCAGCGGTTAAATCGTTTATGGACAGAACCAAGGACTACAGGGACAAGACCGTTGTCCTGACTACCTCGGGAGAAGGGTCCTATAAAATGGAAGGGGTTGATGCTTTTACGGGAGAATCAATTTTGGACGAAACTCCCAATTACGTGGGTCAAATTATAAATAAATTAAACCCTTTATTAAAGTTGTAAATATTGCAATACGGTTTCTGGTTACTGGATATCAAATACGCATGAATAGTTATGTATAATTTTAAGAACTCTAATATAGCCGACTGGTTTTCCTTTTATCGAATTTTGGCCGTACCGCTATTGCTCGGTCTAATTTGGTTTGGGGAACGGGAATGGTTTAGTTGGATGCTTCTTGTTAGCTACAGTACCGATGCCATAGATGGGTTCTTGGCAAGAAGATTAAAGATTTCCAGTGCCAGGGGATCACAGTTGGATTCTATGGGAGATCAAGTAACCCTTATTATGGGATTGATTGGTTTGATCTTTTTTGAAATCACTTTCATTAAGGAGAACCTTCTTCTTATAATAATTGCATTTGTACCTTACCTGATCCAGATGTCCATTGCCTTTGCCAAATACGGTAAAGCCACCGCCTTTCATACCTATTTGGCCAAGTTATCTGCCATTACCCAAGGGATATTTATTTTATGGTTGTTGTTCTTTGGACCTGTATATTGGTTGTTTTATACCATGATTGTTTTGGGGGTGTTGGAAACTGTTGAGGAAATTACGCTTATCTTTATGTATGATGACTGGGTAGAGGATGTAAAAGGTTATTTCTGGGCGTTGAAAGATAAAAGACGGCTTGTAAATAACAATAACCAATAGAAAACCCCAATTAATGCGATCCTACACTTTTTTTGCAATAGTCCTTTTATGTTTGGCCATTTTATTGATCGATGCCCTGGCGTTCTACTGGCTTAAATCTATTATGGAGCCTATTGAATCTTCCAACATTAAGAATACTATTTATATTGCCTTTTGGTTTTTTACCATTGGTCTCATTATTTCTATATTGGTATTGAAAATTAGATTGGAAAGTATATCACCTTATAGAAAGCAACTTCTTATTTCATCCTTATATGGATTAACCGTTTCCTCCTTTATTCCCAAGCTGATCTTTGTAGTTGTCATTTCCATACTTTATTTCTCAAATTTTTTGATCTCAGGGGAAAAGTCCTTGCTGATCATTCCTTTGGTAGGTGTTTTTTTTGGGTTTTTGCCATTCTTCGTTATTGTGTATGCCGTCTTCAGGGCCGTATATAGATTTAAGGTCCACAAGGTGGTTATAAAAGCAGATTTGTTGCCTCAAAATTTTAATGGATTGCGGATAGTTCAAATATCCGATCTTCACTTGGGCAGTTTCAATTATCGCTATCATATATTGCAACGCGCCATCAATACCATAAATAATTTAAAGCCCGACTTTATTTTTTTTACCGGCGATTTGGTCAACAATTATTCTTGGGAACTAAATGGATGGGAGGATGTACTAGAGACACTGACCGCACAACAGGGAAAATATTCGGTTTTGGGAAATCATGATTATGGGGATTACAGTAAATGGGAATCGGAAGAAGAGAGAAGGCGCAATTTTGCGGACATAAAGGATTTCCATGACAAAATTGGTTTTAAGCTCTTGCTGAATGAAGCAGAATGTATAGAAAACAAAGGGGAGAAAATTGCCATTGTGGGAGTGGAAAACTGGGGGAATCCACCTTTTAAGCAATATGGGGACCTTCAGAAGGCCCTAAAGGGAGTTGATGGCATTGGGTTTAAAATTTTATTGTCCCATGACCCCTCGCATTGGAGCGAGGAGGTGGTGGATAAGACCAATATAGCCCTTACGCTCTCAGGACATACCCACGGTATGCAGGCGGGGATCAACATTAAAAATAGAGAATGGAGTCCTATAAAATACAAATACAAGCATTGGGCAGGATTATATCGCTTAGGCCATCAATTTCTATATGTAAGCCGAGGATTGGGGTGGATGGGATTTCCAGGCCGATTGGGCATGCGTCCGGAAATTACCTTTATAGAGCTTGAAAAGGAATAGTTTAACCATCATCATTATTTCTGGTTGCTTATAAGTATAACTGGATTTAAGGAACTTACTCATTATTTTTTTCCAGCTCCTTCTTTTGCTCTTTTTCCTTCTTTTTGAAATAGCGGCGGGTGAGAAAGTTATGCTTTAAGGCTTCCGTTACTTCATTGAAATTTTTAACTCCTTCCGTGACGTTTTCCATACTGGTTTCCAATTGCCCTACCAATACGGTGTCTGTGGCCAAATAGTTAATGGCCCCCTTGCCTGTTTTAATATCCCCAATGACCGAATTTATGTCCTTGGTCATTTTTTCGATCTCCAGACTGGAATTTTCCAGATGGGAAATAACATTTTTCATTTTATCCCCGGTAATGGAGTCCTTTAGTAACACACCTGCAGTACTATTATCAAAATCCAACTGCTTTACAATCTGGTTTATCTCGGCGATCATTATGTTGGCTTCATTACTGGTATGCTTCAGATTGGTAATGGTTTGGTGAAGCTCATTGGCCATAAGGGAATCGTTCAACAACCTGCCAAAGGTGCCTTTGCCCTGGGTCAAGGATCTAGTTACCTTTAGTAGGTCTTCTGTCAACAATGCGGCATTTTCATTGGTTTGGTTAAGGGTGTTCAGCATATCCTGGGTGGCTACCCGGCTAAAGGATTGTAATTCATCCCCTGGACCAATATGCGTAGCCTTTCCTTCTCCTGGAACGATATTGATAAGCATACTGCCCACAAGTCCATCAGAACCAATAGTGGCTACGGCATCTTTTTTAATGTGATTTTGCATTTTTTCCTCAATGATCATGTGCACGCGAATGGTGGTATCATTGATCATCTCAATTTTGTTCACGGTGCCTACGTTTATACCGGAAAAGCGTACATTATTTCCGTTCTGAAGTCCGTTGGCATTCTTAAAAATGGCCGTAATAGGAATGGTCTTTCCAAACATATTTTGTCTGTTGCCAATTAAATAGGTAGCAATAACAAGTAGTGCCGTGCCGAGGACAACGAATATTCCGAGTTTCAAATTTTCTAATTTTGTCTTTGCCATGTTCTTATTTTTTAAAAAAAGCATCCACTTTTGGATCGGTGGATTGTGATAATTGTGAATAGGTACCTTCGGCATAATTAATACCATCTACCAAGAGTATCATCCGCTCCGAAATAACCCTGGCACAATCTACATCATGGGTAATGATCAGGGAAGATGTGCCGTATTTCTTTTGTATGGAACGCATAAGTTCTATAATCTCCTTGGAGGTAATGGGATCCAAGCCACTGGTTGGCTCGTCATAGAGCATTACCTTTGGTTTTAGGATAAGGGTACGTGCCAAGGCCACCCTTCTTTTCATACCTCCGGATAATTCTACTGGCATTAGATCCATAGTATGGGCCAAACCAACATTTTCAAGGGCTTCCCTTACCAATGGTTCGGTATCTGCAACCACTCCCAATTTTTCCTTGTGCCTGCGCATGGGAAATTCCAAATTTTCACGTACCGTCATGGAATCGTATAGCGCACTTCCCTGAAAAAGAAATCCGATATCCGAACGCAATTCGTCCAAATTTTGCTGGTCCAAGGAGTTGATTTCCTTGCCCAGAACCTTAACCGTTCCACTATCTGGTTTTACCAGGCCAACCAAGCATTTTATCATTACCGATTTCCCGGAGCCAGACTTCCCCATGACCACTAGGTTTTCCCCTTCCATTAGGGTCATATTAAATCCGTTCAAGACATGATTGTCCCCAAAACTTTTATAAAGGTCCTTGATCTCTATAACCGCCTTTCCGCCTTGGGCAGATTCGCTCCGATTTGTTATTTGGTCTTGGTCTGTCATGTTAAAGCTCATAAAAAATATCGGAAATAAATACCGCTATAAAATCTATTACAAACAATAGTAATGATGCCATTACTACAGCGGTATTGGCCGCTACCCCTACACCTGCAGTTCCTTTTTTGGAATAATAGCCTTTATAACAGCCTACCAATCCTATTGCAAAGCCAAAAAAGAACGATTTTATGGTGGCCGGTACCAGATCACTAAAGGACAAGGCATCGAATACGGTATTAAAATAAAGTTGAAAGGAAACGTCTCCTTTTAAATTCTCTACAAGTGCGGATCCGTATAGGGCTACCAAATCTCCGTATATCACTAAAATGGGTAGCATTAAAGTGGTGGCCATTATCCGTGTTATTACCAAATACTTAAATGGGTTGGTCCCCGAGACTTCCATGGCATCAATTTGTTCGGTAACTCGCATGGAACCTAATTCCGCACCTATTCCAGAAGCAATTCTGCCCGCACAGATAAGGGCGGTGATTACAGGTCCTATTTCCCTTACTATGGAAATCCCTACCATATTCGGCATCCAGGAAACAGCTCCAAATTGAATCAGGGTGGGTCTGGATTGCAGCGTAAGTACCAGTCCAATAATAAAGCCCGTTACCGTTACCAGGATCAGCGACCTATTTCCCATCTGATAGCATTGGCGCAATAATTCCTTAAACTCGAAAGGAGGTTTTAAGACCTCCTTAAAAAATCGGGCAGCGAAATGGGAGAGATCTCCTATCTCTATGAAAAATTCCTTCACCCCTTTAAATAATGTAGATGTTTCGCCCATACCCTAATCCCTTTGTAAGGGTCTATTTCATCAAAGATAGCATGAAAGTAAAGGGCTTAAAATGAGGAATGTCATATACAGGGGTGGTGACCGTTGTCATTTTATATTCCTTGGAACCGTATTAGTTTTGCTTAAAATAACACCAAATTTTACCCCCATGATTAAATTGAATGTAATCATCTTCCATGTATTTGTTCTTTTGATAGTTTCATGTAATGTTAACCGACCTATTTCCGCAGAAAACCCTTCCGCAGAAAATCCTCTCTCTGTTCAGCAACATTTAGTACCGAAAAATAGTATCCCTAAGAAAGCCAAACCTACAATGGCATATGTTGATCGGGATATTACGGTGTCCAATTATTTTGATTTTATGGATGGTTTGGTGAAGAAGTATGATTCCATAGTGCCCTATGCCTTGACCGAACACGTGCTGGTGCGAGCCAATCCTTGGATCATGGATACTTTGGCCAATACGGATTATTACAGGCAAATGGCAAAAGATTCCTTTGTTTATGATCAACGGAAAATGATCGTACTACGGAGCAATGATTCCTTGTTGATACCGGATGCCGAAACGGGCCAGCAACTTATCAAGGATATGGAAAATACCTTGATAGATATAAATATTCCCGAATATAAGCTCCGCATTTATCAAGATTCCTTGTTGTTATTTACCTTTCCGATCAGGGTAGGGCAAGATAGAAAAAGGTATTTGGCCATGGGAGATCGCGTAACAGATTTAAGGACCAAAACAGGAAAAGGCAAGATAGTAAGGTTGGAGCGGAATCCTAGTTTTTATAACCCTGTTACCGGCAAGCGATTTTATGTGACGCGAAGGGATGATAAGAAAACGACCATAATGCCTAAAATACCATGGATAGAAACAGAAATTAATGGTATTCGCAATGGGCAAATGATACACCCCACCACCAATCCGGAAACCTTGGGTAAGGCGTCTTCCAATGGATGTATTGGAGTTACCGAGGCAGACGCTTGGATTATTTATTACCATGCGCCATTAAACACCGCTGTCCAAATACGCTATGATTTGGATATTTTGGATGAAAATGGGGAAATACAGAAATTAAAGGACATCTACAACTATCAATAGTCGGCCCACTTTATTAGATAGAAATATATCACTACCCGAAGAGTTAAATGCCAATTGATGTAAAAAAACATAATCCCCAAAAGGGATTATGTTTTTAACTCTTGTCTTGTGAAGATTCGTTTTCAAGTTTCTCAAATTCTGATTGATACCTTTCCAAAAACCTTTGCTGCATCGTTTCCATTCTTTTCTGGATCCTATCTATATCCATAAAATCCTCCCCAAAATCGCTGTCAAAGAAATCGTCGTCAAAGAACCTTTTGGTAAAAGGGGAATCATCGGAGAAAAGGTCTCCAAAACGCTGATTGTCTATATGCGAAAAGTTCCTGTAAAATTTGGATCGGAAAGATTGCAGGAGACTATCCGGATTCCTTTGGGCCAATTCGTCCAGATTATCGGTAGATGACCAAGAATAAATCGAATCGTATCGAATAAGGTTTCCGTTTTCATCGAATTCCTTATCCACCTTCCAAGTACCTTTGGGCGGTTCCACTTGGGCTATACTGTCCTTTTGTAGGTTGGCCTCTTTTTTATTCTCTTGGGCGTTGCAACTTAGGTTCAAAATTGCCACCATTGAAAGAATTGCTATTTTTTTCATGTTAAACAATTTTTAGTTACACATTGATTCATCTGAAATTCCGCAAAATTTTTGCCAAAATATCTGATAATCAGGGGTTGTCAGGTTAAAAAATGTTAAAAATAATGGATTTTTAGATGGTGTTGATCTTATAAAAATCCATGATCATATCGTCTGGGAAATACATTGGCAATCACTAAAAAAGACCCTTAAAATTTTCTGGGTATTCCTGGAAATGTTTACAATCGTTATTTTGTTCACGGCCTATTGCTTTTATTGTTTTAAGTAAATCAATTTAAGGGAACACTTCAATTGTATTCGAGGCCATTAGTTCTCCCAAAGACCCAAGGCCGTTTAAATATCTAGGAGATTATCTAGGTGCCTAGCGGCATGCTCGTATCCGATCATATAGGCCTTGTCAATTCCCTTTTCGTCCAAGACCTTGATATATTCCAGATCTTTTGGTCGGAAAAGGATGTCCGTGGCACATAACTTTTCCCTGCTGTTAGCATGTAGCATAAGCCTGTTAACGCGGTTGGCCAATTGGAGTGGACTTTTTAGGACCGTCTTTGCCATTTCTTTCATTCCGGAGGTGTAGCAGCCAATAATATAATCCACCTTGTTTGTTAGGGGTTCCAAGGGAAAATTGTTCATTATCCCGCCATCGGCATAGAGACGTCCATCAATGGTGACGGGATTGAAAACTGGCGGCAGCGCTGCTGAGGCCAGCAATGGCCGTATCAGTTCACCAGAACTGAATACCTTAGGAACCCCGGATTGCAGGTCGGTAGCAGTAATGAACAGCTCTTTTTCCAATATATCGAAAGAATCCTTCCCAAAGTATTTCGAAAAAAAGAGATAATATTTTTCGGTATCGTACAGTCCTGGTGTCCTGATGGTAAAGAAATTGTATTTGAACAGCGGTGTTTCTTTAAAGAAGTCCAACATATTCAACTGACTTGTTCCATTGGCGTATAATGCCCCGACAATAGCGCCAGCACTTACCCCTGAAATGATATCGGGGTAAATATCTCTTTCGTTAAGGGCCTTGATGATTCCTATATGCGCCATTCCCTTAAGCCCTCCTCCAGATAACACGAGGCCAATAGTCTTTTCCTTAAGTACCTGCAATTTCATTATTCTATAATCAATTCATTCAAATTCCGTTTTAGGCCCTACAACATTGGTTAAGACTGGTAAATACCTCCAGATTCGATCAACTTCAACAACCGATTCTGATGTACGGTACGTGAAAATCGTTCCCCGTATCTATAGTGGACGCATTCCAAAAAAGTGTTGTTGTTGATGATACCCGTTAACGGATCTTTTTTCGATACATATCTTACAACCTCCATTTTTTGGGCATTATTGTCCCATTTAATCTTTACCCAATCGCCGGGTTTGAATTTTTTAATTATCATACTCTTATAGTTTTTAAAGGTTAGGGTTTTAACAGGGAAGACGAGTGCGTTTTGGGCCACTTCCCCACAATTTATCTTTTGAATTAGCCGGGAAGTTTATAGGCTTCTTATGCACTCTCATTATTGAGGCCATTGGCGATTGCCTCGCTTGCTGTACCCTTGTATTTTCCATAACCTTCCCAACTTTTTCGGCAATTCTCTAAACAATAGGTATAACGTTAACCAGATCATATATCGAGATATTAAAGTCTAAAGGGCGAACGAGAGGTGGCGCTTTACAAAAGTTTAAGGTCTAGGCCATGTAAATGGTCTTATCTAAATGCAACTTGCCATCGTTTGGGCAACTATCGGTAAAATCCTAATGGCATATTGGTAGCATTAATGACTTTAGCTGCTTCGTTTATAGGCTCGTATTTCGCTAACCTTATATTTTGGGTTGCACATTATGGCGACTAAACCATTTTCTAATTTACCTTAATGATCCTTTGGGTCGGTCGACCTTTTTTCTTGCCGATTTTTAGGGTCAACAGGCCATTTTTCATTTTTGCTTCCAATTGTTCTGGATCTACATTGTTGGGTAGGCTGAACGCCCTATAAAAAGAATTATGAACGAATTCTTGACGTACCCAGTTTCTGCCTTCTTCCTCAGTTTTATGTTCTAGCTGCGCGCTTATGGTCAGATAATTATCGACCACTTCAATATGCACATCTTTTTTTTCCAATCCGGGCAATGCTACGGAAAGCTCAAAGGCAACATTGTCGTCACTTATGTTTGTAGAGGGTATCGTTACCAGTTCTTCGTCATCTTTTTTACGGTGCGGTAATAGCTTGTCCACAAAATTGTCCAAGAATGGTGGAAACTTGATTGCCTTGCCCAATTCTTTGCCAAATATCTTCATATTCACCAATTTTTTAGGTTCAACAGTAAATAGGGAAAAGGGGGCCGAATCTTCGGCCCGCCTTACCGCTAATTCAAGAAATCTTTATACTTCTGGCTGGTTTTTGCTTGGCCTCTTCCTTTTTTGGAAGGTTAATGCTCAAAATCCCCTCGTCATATTTGGCCTTGATCTTGCCTTCATCAACGGTTTCAGGTAGCGTAAAGCTTCTCTTGAAAGATGCGTACCCAAACTCCCTACGAGTATAGTTTTCCTCTTTCAGATCTTTTTGCTCCTCTGTTTCGGTTGAAATGGAGAGTACCTGATTGTCTAGGACAATGTTAAAATCGGATTTTTTGAGCCCTGGAACAGCCATTTCGACGAAATAGTCCTCAGCGGTCTCTTTTATGTTTACCATCGGAAGGCTCATGCCGGTGTTGAAGTTTTGAGAAAATACCGATGGCCATTCCCTATCAAAAAAATCATCGAATAATGACCACATTGGGAGATTCGATTTCCTGTAGGGATTTGTTTTTGTCAAACCCCCATTGTTAGAAACTTTTGCTAAAGTGCTCATAATAATAAAGATTTAAGTTAAACAATATTTTCACCTTTTATCGAACAATAAAAATGCCAAAATCAATTGCTTAAAAAGTAACGGCAAAATTTTAAAATCTTTTTAAGAAAATCATGTCGAACAACCCAAGCAGCGTCGGTTTTAAAATGTCAAAATGACATTCTGAATGACATTTTTTATTACCTAAAGCGTTAAAGCACTGACACTTATAGTGTTTATGTCATTGGATAAAATTGCTTTTTCCATAACCATTGGAATTCTCAATGAACCTTATTAAAGATTTGGTTTTGGAACAGTATTTGAATATCGTAATGTGGTTATCCATTATCCAAATCCTTTTTGGATAATGATGTATTGCCCAAGACAATTTTCTGAATATTGTTGAATATTAAAGTTTTGATGTCATGGAAAATATAGATGATACACAAGGTGCCCAAAGGGGTCTGCATGGACTTGCGGCCTTATACTTTAAGGAATTGATACGTTTGAAGGAGGACGAAGATCGAGAAGCGTTCAACAAGTTGGTGCAGACCATACTACCAGATGTGGAAGGCTATATTGCAAACCGTCTTAGTACTTCGGTTAGGAATGGTTATATTCCAAAGGGAAAGTACAAAGTAGAGGAATTTGTCAATGCACTTTATCTTCAGGCATTTGAGCGAATCTCCGAAATAGAGGATGAAAGAGATCTACCGTTCTGGCTTTTCCAAAAGGCGGACGAACTGCTGCAAGAAACCATAGTCGAAGAGGAATACAATACGCGTTTCCTTGATGACATAGAAAAATTTTCAAATACCGAATGGATTCAAATGCAAGAGGATTACAGCGTGGACAGAGAAGGAGAGCGGACCTTATTGGAGGAGTTTAACGACCCGTCCTATCCGAAATATGATTACCAATTGGCAGATGTTTTTATCGAAGACCCAGAAGACGAATGGATCGAAAAGCTTAATGAGGAACTGGGCGGGGACCAAATGCACAAACATATCGATATGGTACTGCACCGCTTTCCTGCTCCTATGAAATCTATTTACGATCTGGCCGTAAACCAACGGTTTTCGGTTCAGGAAATTTCGAAGATTAAAGGTATTTCCGTTGAAGAGGTAGAATCATATTTGGTACGGACACGAAAACACCTACTTACCAGTTTTAAGGGTAGATATCCACAAAAGAACGTGCAATCCTAAAAAGGAAATGTTGCTGGAAGCTTAGGATTATTTATTGCCACACGCCCTTAAATACCCCTGTCCAAATATGATCTAACTATTTTAGATGATAATGGTTAAAAACAGGAACTAGAGGATATCTATGGTTATCGGTAGCTTTCCCAAATTATTGGTAAATTACTATTTCTAGTTGTAGGCTCTTCATACTTTTTTTAGTTTGCACTTCAAACAATGTATTATGGGTGAATTACAAGATTTCCAAAAGTTGGTTATAGCCAATGCCTCTCAGGCAAAAGGACTATCTAAAGGGGAAATAGCTCCTGATTTTACGTTACTTAATGCCATAGGTAAAAAAGTATCACTATCTGAAGCCTTAAAATCAGGTATTGTAATCTTAAAATTCTATCGCGGCGAATGGTGCCCCATCTGTAATTTGGATCTTCGGGAAATTCAGAATCACTTGCCAGAAATAAAGTCTTTAGGTGCCACCTTATTGGCTATTAGCCCTCAAAGGCCGGATGATGCACTTACGGCCACGCAAAAAAACGAACTGGAATTTGAGGTGCTTAGTGATGCGGATCAGGAAGTGATAAAGGCATATAACCTTCAGTTTGATCCAGGGGAGGATTATCACCAACGTCGAGATTTAACCCTTTTAAATGGAGGGGGTTTAAAAACCTTACCAGTTCCAGCTACTTTCATAGTCAATACTAACCAGATCATTGAGGCAGCCCATGTTGAGGCCAATTATACCGAAAGGATGGGCCCAAAGGAAATAATCAAGGTTATTGAAAAGATGGTTAATAAGATGTAAAAACCTAGGTATTGTACTATGGAAGGCTTCCATACCAAAATTATACATATACACCCTGTCTTGAGTATTAGTTTCTCCTATCTTCCTAATTTGTTCCATAATTTTTCCCAGAAAGTCCAGGAGTGGAGTTTACTAGGTTGGTTGTAGGTTTCTGGTAGGTACATTTTGGTCTTGGAATTTTTCAATTCACTTAGTAGTCTTCCGCTTCAACAGAATAATTTTTTTCTAGGTATCCAATGCGGCCATCCTCGGAAATTGCCTCTACAACAATTATATAATCCCCTGCAATGTCCCCATTGTAAAAACTAGCAGAAACTTTACCATCTTGATCGGTCTTTATACTTGGAGACCAATGGATCAATGATCTTAAATCGGGTTTTTGATTATCCTCAGCCGGTCTGTCATATTTCGGGGCATAGAATTCCTTCTCAGGGGAGAATATTTCAATAGTAGATTCCATTGTACCCGGTGCAGGACTATCGGTAACATGAATGCCCACTCCTCCTTTGGTATAGACAGAAATAATATGGCCTAAAGTAGGAGCTTCCAAGGGATCTGTCTCAGGAAAAACTGTCAGATATTGTTTTACAAAAAATTTGGCGTATTTTATAATTTCCACACTCTCCACGATACCAGGTGGCATTTGGGGAACAAACTCATATTCCTCTTTAGTGAGTAATTTGCCGTCTACCACCAACAAGGTCGGTTCTCCTCGGCCTCCTATAACGTGGGCCAGCATAAAGCCATCGGAAAATTGCTCTATTGTTAACTGGTGCCCATATTCGAACATAAGGATACTGTACAGCCCGTAGGACCATTTCCTTTCTTTGGAACGTATGACGTCCCCTTCTATGACCACATCAGGTTCCCCGAATTGTTTATAGGCCTTTTGCCGTTCAGGGGTCAATCGATAGCCCTCTACCACCACCTCGTCCAATTGGGTTACGCCATACAGGGAGTCAAATATCGCCTCCGTTTTTTGCCGCTCCTTCTGGGCCTTTACCACGGCCCGAGCTACAGAATCTACTTCTTCTACAGAAATGGTAGGTTCATATTCCACTTTTGGACTATTAGGGGTATCCATAAAAATGGTGTAGTTGGATTTTTTGCCCTCTTGGTCCTTGCTATTGAGCAATATCTTCATCCGTTTTCCATAGGCGTCGTCCAATAAAAAATGAAACCTTCCCATACTATCTGTTCTTTGGGTATAAAAGGTAGGCGCCTTGCCGAAGGTGACCAAGGAGATATCGGCATTTCTAACAAGTTCTCTTTTTGGAAAGCCCGAGCGCACTGTACCCTTAACTGCAAGTGCGGGTTGGGGCCAATAGAACTTTGCGCCCTTTCGCTTTGCTGGATATTTGTAACGGCGCCACCCTTGGGTTAACAGAAGGGCGTCAAGGTTGTTATAACGACTGCGGCTATCTTCCCTGAAGTAATAATCGGGTTCTTCCACTTCTCCCCTTAGTTCAGAAGTCAATAAAAAATTGGAGCGAATGGTTTCTCCCTTCCCCTGATGCCAATGTTCCTTGTTTATGGCCAAAATGGATAGATCGGTGGTTGTTGGTGCCGAACCTTTTCCAGAAACCTCAATATCTAGTTTGGTTGATTCCTTCCGTCCATAATGTTTTTTGTCCGTAGACAGGGAAATATCCAATCGATCGTGTTCGGATTCGTTAAAGTACAAGCGTTCCGCTACAGGAATCCGTTCTTCGTCCATTAGGGTAAAGACTATGATTCCCTCGGGCAATTTGCTAGACGGCAAGTGGTAAGACAAGCGGCCTTCCCGTAAGGGCCCCTCCATTAAATAATAATCCGTTCCCCTGCAACTGGCCTTTATGAATACGTGGTCGTTCAAATAATTGGATTCCACTTGGATACGGATCTTATCCTTGGCCCTGCTCACAGATAGGATGCTCCCCTTGGACACTACTTTGGGCAAGGGATAGGTTACCTCTGTTACTAGGCTGTCCGAATAGACAATTTTTGCACTATAGGTGGAAGTGCTATCGGCCTCCACAAAGAAAAAACCCATACCCAAATGGTTGCTCCTAAAAGTGGCTACCTTTCGGCTTTTGGCATCCAATATCTCGCCCTGGACCATCTTTCCCTTTCCGTCCAAACTTACGGCTTTAAAACCGATTTTGTTACGGAATCCATGGATGATGTCACCACTTTCCGGAAAGAACTGCAGATCTATTGGAGGTGTGTTTATAACTAATGTTTTGGTATGGTGAAGACCTTGTCCAGTGTCCAAAGTGAGGGTAATCCAATCCAATTTTTCCTGAATTTCGTAATCCAATGGAAATAGATTGTGACCCTTTCTGTTAACCTTGATTGTATCTTTTCCCTTGCCCCAATTCAGGTATACCTGAACCTGCCGTTCATTTTCACTCCCTATTATTTGTGGCCTAAGCTCGGCTGTTAATGTCCAACGACCATGTTCTTTTTCCACTACGGACAGGCTCTCGATAGGGGCCTTATCATTGTTTTGGGTTGGAGCATATAGATCAACATAGGCCTTGAACATGAAATCATCGCCGAAATTACTGTTCCATTGGGTATAGGCGCGGATCAAATAGCGCCCTTGTGGCATATTCTTGTTGAGTTCAAAAGAACCCTTGCCAATACCTTGGGTAAGTTTCACTAATCTATGTGCCATAATCTGTTCATTGGGTCCTATTAGGTCAACATAGAGTAACCGACTTAGGTTGGATGGAATATGGTTTTCCGAGTCGGTTACAATGGCCTTGAACCAAATGTTCTGGTCCATGGCATAGGCATTGGAATGGAGTTGAAGGTATATTTTTTCAGCTACCGATAAATCAATTGCCTTATTATTTTCTTGGGAAAAAATAGGGGGGAATAGTAAAATGAAGAAGATTAATTTATATCCAATTTTCATTATGAGTAACTGATTTTATAAAATGTATTCCAGTAATTCTGAAATACAATTTAACAATTTTGAAAGCAATATCTTATAAAGTATATAAAACCAAATAGTTACCATAAATAAATATCGAGAATGTTTATGATCTTCTTATGTTGTCCTTAGTACTTAGGCAAATAAAAAAAGTTTCAAAAGTTAAAAACTTTTGAAGCTTCGTGTTTATTGGTGGAGAATACCGGAGTCGAACCGGTGACCTCTTGCCTCCCAATCAAAAGCCTCTCCAGATTTCCCAAGCGTCCCAAGATTATAAAATTATCCATTTGTTTCTTTTTTAGAGTTAAAGAATGAACAAAAGCGCTTTTGTCTTGCTAGCAATGTAATTGGGATAAGTGTATAAAATTAGCAAAAATGGAAGAAGTAAAATCAGAATTTTTATTCACAAAATACTGTAAAACAACAACTTATGTTAAAAAAATGCAAATTGAACCAAATAATATTTGGATAGTTTCATTAGGTTTCAAAACGATTCAAATGATACTATTTGATTTTTGTAAAAATAGAAGGATTTTGAGTTATAAACGATTGAAAATTTAATTATCAAGAAAATAAGAGTTGTTAAAAGGCAAATGACCCATTTGGATTATTCCAAATTGGTCATTTGTTTAAGTTGGGATTAATTAAAATGTAAAAAGCTTGTCTTCCGGAAATAGTTTCATGGTATTGTCCCAACAAAAGTTCTTTTAGGTGCACTTATCCTTTTAAGTATTCCCAAAATCATTCGCCCAATAAATTGTGCCGATCAATTAGTTTAAGGAATTCGTCCCGTTTATTTTTGCTTACTACGGCAGTATGATCTTTCAATTTTACCATATTACCATCAATACTTTCTATATGATTGATATTGACAATGTGCGAGCGATGTATCCTGT
This sequence comes from Arenibacter palladensis, assembly GCF_900129275.1. Taxonomy (GTDB): domain Bacteria; phylum Bacteroidota; class Bacteroidia; order Flavobacteriales; family Flavobacteriaceae; genus Arenibacter; species Arenibacter palladensis. The sequence continues at coordinate 852,683 of NZ_FQUX01000001.1, forward strand.
GAAAATTGGCAGGAAGTAGTTCTTCTAATTTACTCATTGACTGCAACGTCATAATTTTACGATTATGAACGGTAATTAGCTGTACATAGGGACCTTGACCATTGATGACAATTATGTCCTTAAAGGCGACGCTGATGATTTTACTGTTGGCTTTAATAAATAGTTTGTCCGTAGGCTGAGGTTGTGATGTAGTTAAGGGATAAATCACTTTTGGACCTTTTAAGGAAATGACTTTGATGACCGCTTTATAAAACCGATCAAAATCTATTGGTTTTAATAAATAGTCTACAACATCGAGTTCATAGCTCTGAACTGCATACTCGGAATAAGCAGTAGTAAGTATGGCAGCTGGCCTGTTGGGTAAGATTTTCAGAAAATCAAGACCTGAAACATCGGGCATTTGTATATCGAGAAACAAAATATCTATATTATCATTTTTAATATAGTTGAGCGCTTGCAGTGCAGAACTACAGGAAGCCACCAATTCCAACTCCGGAACTTTACCAACATAATCCGAAAGAATTTTTCGCGCGATATGTTCATCATCGATAATTAGACATTTTATTTTCATAAGGTAATTTTTAGGTCTAATTGGTACACATTATTTTCCTTGGTGATATTAACTTCGTGTTTCCCTGGGTAATTAGCCTTTAAAAGTTTTAATGAATTTCTAAGCCCTATTCCCATATGATCTCTTGCAACATCCTTAACTTCATCCTTGAAGGTATTTTCTGTTCTAAAACTAAGTTCGTTTTTATCCACTTCCAAACCAATCTTGATCCAACCTCGGGGATTGGTTTCCAAATCAGAGTGTTTAAAACAGTTTTCAATAAAATTGATTAGGATCATTGGTGCGATCTTATTGTTGTTCGTAATTCCGGCATGGTAGAAATCTACATTACGGGAATCTTCATGCTTAAGCAATTGTATGCTCAAATAGTGTTCTATAAGTTCCTTTTCCTTGGTCAAAAAGACTTTGGGCCGATCACAATCATACAGTAAATACCGTAACAGTTTGGACAGTTTTGAAATCATTTCAGCGGCCCTTTCATCTCTCAGATATGCAAGGCCGTATATGTTATTCAATGTATTGAACAGAAAATGAGGGCTTATCTGACTTTTTAACAATCTAAGTTCGGCCTCGGCTCTTTCCGCTTTATGTTCAACTTTTTGCACTGCATTAAGATAATATACATGTGCTACTCGAATACTGGCCACAAAAATTATCCCTAACAAAACCATTAAAAGCCACAAAGCTATTCGAACGGATTTAGGGGCATATTGGTCACTGATCTGGTTTAACCCCAGTATTTCTGCCATCATGGTATGGGCATAGATTCCGATACCAATAAGAATGATATTGGTGGTAATCAACAATCCCAATCTTCGATTGATATTCCCTTCCCTAGCCAAGTATTCGGGAAAGAGTTTATATCCAAAAAGCCAAATAATCAAGGAGCCCAAAAATATATAGGTTACCAAATAGTAAATAGTATCTGCAAGACTTCTTTGATATGCAAGTACCAAACTTATGGCGATATGTATCCCGAACCATAGGATGTAGGGGCCTACTTTAAAAAATCGCTCTGTTTTAGACAATGCGCTGCTCATAGGGACAATATTAGCATCATCTTCTAATTTTTCATAATCAAATGAATGAAATGATGATTTCATGGTACGAATTGTTCATTTAGATAATTAAAAGACTTGGTTGCTCTCAAAATCCATTTGGTTCATTTATACCGTCAATTGGTAAATTTTTTTTGCTACTGGCCCGCTGTCAAAATAGTTTCGCCGCGTAATTAAAAAATACAATCATGAGAAATATGAATCACTTAATCACAATTGCCTTTTTTGTGCTATCGACCAACTTCTATGCACAAGATAAGAAAGATCCACAAGATGAAATAGTTGCCGTTTGGATTACAGCAGATGAAACAAAAGTAGAAATCTACAAAGAAGGTAATGTATACCTAGGCAACCTTATAAATTCGGAGGGAGTGCGAAATACGAAAATCGAAGTACTCAACTTGGAGTATAAAGAAGGTAAATGGGTGGGCAAGATTTATTCCAAAAAAAGAGGAAAGTTGTTGGATGTAGAATGTCAAGTGGAAGGTGACAAACTTATTCTTGAGGTAACTGCACGATTTATATCCGCAGATCTAGAATGGAGCAGAGCTAAATCTTAAAACCCGTTCCAGATTTCAGTTTCACTTAATCAAGTTCTCAAAACTAACTTCTAATGAAAAAATACATTTTTATATTTATTTTCTCCATAGTCACGACCGTTGTTGGACAAGAAAGCAAGTATTATTTTGGAATTTCCTACGGAAAAAGTTTTCCAATTGGAGATTTTGCGGCCGATGATATCAATAATTCCAATTCGGGTTTTGCAGAAGGCGGAAACAAGTTGGATTTCTATGCAGGTAGTACTTTAAGCCAAAAGCTGAATTTTACAATAACTTTTCGTTATCAGCATTTTGCCCCCGATATTGACCAATTGGCCACAGAATTGGAAACATCCGATGAAGCCACCTATTCTGTTGAAACTTCCGATGCATGGAAAATCTATTCCCTTCTTATAGGAATTGAATACAAAATAAATTTGGGCAGAAAATTCAGTATCTATCCACGTATTGGAATGGGTCCTATGCTGGTTACCAACCCTGGGTTTTCAATAACGGATACGAATGAGGATTCCAATACTAGAATGCATCACCACAGTGAGACAGGTTTAGGGTTAGGCTATGAATTGGGTATTGGACTTAAGCGTGATTTGGGGAAAAACTTTTGCCTAATGCCCACTTTTACTTTCAGTGGTGGATTTGTAACAATTTCCGATGTTGATACAACAATTGACAATGTGGGTATCACTTCAGATTACATACCCAAAATAATCACATTCAATTTAGGACTCTCGTTAGCCTATAAATTTTAAACTAACAATAAAATGAAGTCAATGATTACAATTAAACTATCCATCTTTCTTGCGGTATTATCCTTTACAGTAGGTATCGCCAGTGCCCAAGATATAGCATCCCTTTACAAACAAGTAAATACATCTGTTGTTACCATTCTGACCGAATCCAGATTATTTGAAGACAGCCATCAAATGAATATTGATGAGGGTATCGGTTCAGGTGTTCTTATTTCCGAGGATGGAGAAATTCTAACTGCCGCCCACGTCGTCAATGATGCGGAAAAAGTGAGCGTTAAATTTATAAATGGGGAAGAAATTCCCGCTAAAATAATTAGGTCTGCACCCGTAGCGGACATTGCATTGTTGAAATTATCTTGGATGCCAAAAGTATATAAAGTGGCAAAAATAGGAGATTCGGATACTGTTTCCGTAGGAGAGCAGATTATTATTCTAGGTGCTCCCTACGGTTTGGAACAATCACTTTCTTCCGGCTACATTAGCGGTAAACAAAAGCAAAAAACGAGGACCTCTGGCTTTGTTATCAATGAATACTTTCAAACGGATGCATCGATAAATCAGGGGAATTCCGGTGGACCAATGTTTAATATGCAAGGAGAGGTCATCGGAATTTCAAGCTACATCATTTCAGAATCTGGTGGTTTCCAAGGGTTGGGTTTTGCAGCTACTTCTAATTTAGCCAAAAAATTGGTTGTTGACGGCAATAGAAGATGGAACGGTATTAATGGTTTTATTCTGGATAAAGAATTGGCATGGATGTTAAATGTCCCCATTAATGGCGGCTTGCTGGTTGAATCTGTAGTTCGGTTTTCACCTGCTTATTTTGCCGGAATCAAAGGCGGATTTGAAACTATTACCATAGAAGATGAGCATTTAATTTTAGGAGGGGATATTATACTATCGGTAAATGGATTTCCATTGACCAAAGAGGCTTTTGAAAATGTTGATAATGCAATGGTCAATAAATTGGATTTCTACAAAAAGAAAGAATTCGTGCTAAAAGTACTGAGAGGTGGTAAGGTAGAAGAGCTCACAATTAACTTTAAAAGCTAGGAGCTTTGATTTAGAACCTTGAATCACCTATTGGACTATTACTGTATATATATTCTGAAACTAAAACATTCAATAACTTAAATCATACAAAACATGGAATTAAATTCAAATCAATTAAAGTTTTTAAAAATTTACCAATTCAGCGAATCATACAGTGTGTCTTTAGTGGACAATCAAGAATTTGAAATAACAAAAGGGTATGGTACTACGTTAGTTGAAGCTTTGAATGATATGCATGAAAATTTAATCTAGCCGATGCCTCGAATGAAATACCTGTCCTATACACTTGAATCCATACTATTTTGGATGTTGGCTTTTGTGTTTTATATATTCATTAAATTCAATGGCATCGACAACCTTGAGTTAGAAGTAAACAATCACATCACCTTTAAAAATCTTCTATTACACGCCATATATATAGGTGTTTTTTTAGGTTTATTTTTTGCTTTAATTGAAATTGTTTTTCAAAAAACTGTCCTTAATAGGTTGGTGCTTTGGTTACAGCTCCTCATCAAGTCCTCGGCATATTTTGTTATCCTTGTTATGCTACTCACCATGGCTAGAATGCTTATTTTAAATGATGGCAATGTGCCTTTTTCCAGTGAACGATGGTGGTGGTTCCAAAATAAATTTTTCAGAACTTCCATTGTTTACTTTTTGTTTGCGCTCATTGTATTCTTAATGATACAAATGGCCAACGAAAAGTTTGGGAAAGGAATTTTTATGAAGATGCTTTTAGGTATCTATAAAAAACCTCAGCAAGTAGAACGCATATTTATGTTTTTAGACTTAAAATCATCGACTACCATTGCCGAAAACCTAGGTAATCACAAATACAGTCAGTTTATTCAAGATGCATTTATTGAACTTAACGAAGTGGTAGCGAAACACAGTGCCACCATTTACCAATATGTGGGTGATGAAGCCGTGCTTGAGTGGTCGATGAAAAATGGACTTTATAACAATAACTGTGTGGAAGTCTTTTTCAAGTTCAAAGAACAATTAACAAGCAAGAAAGACTATTTCCAAGAAAAGTATGGGTTTCATCCTGAATTTAAGGCTAGCCTCCATGCTGGAAAAGTCATATTTGCAGAAATAGGCACAATAAAAAAAGAACTGGCATATCATGGCGATGTAATTAATACAACAGCAAGAATCCAATCACTTTGTAATCAATATCAACAACAATTGCTGGTTTCTGAAACTATATGGAATTTAATACATAGTAAGAATCGATATGATAGTCAGGTATACAGGGATGCTTTCTTAAAAGGGAAGGACGAAACACTTACGCTATACGGAGTTCAAAAAGTTGGCGATTTGGTTTCGTAATCTACTTTTTATAGATGCTTTATTCACCAGTATTAAGTGCAGTTTTTGATTCCTAATTCCTTTCTCCATAGAAATGTAGAGAGTGTTTATCTATTTTAATATTGAATACTTCCTCAATAGTTTCTTTGATGGATTCAATGCGTGGGTCACTGAATTCAAGTATCTCTCCGGTATCCGTTAAAATAATATGATCGTGTTCACTTTTGAAAAATGATTTTTCGTAATAGGTAGACTTGTTACCAAACTGATGTTTGCTGACCAAACGGCATTCCAATAATAACTCCATGGTGTTATATAAAGTTGCACGGCTTACCCTATAGTTTTTATCCTTCATTGAAAGATAGAGGGAATCAATATCTAAATGCTCGTTTGCATTATACACTTCCTCTAGAATGGAATATCGTTCAGGAGTTTTACGGTGACCATTTACTTCCAGAAAAGACTTGAATACCCCTTTGATAATAATAAAACTGCTTTCACAGGCCATGTCTCATTGTTTAAGATTAATATTCGGATTATCGGTCTTTCGGAACTCATATTTAATGCAAAAAGTTCCCTAGTTTAAAATGTTTAAATAATCGATATGGGACAGAAATTGGCATATTTGGTTTTGAGGCATTCTGAAAAATAAGATCTTTCAGAGCGCTTAGTTCTTGTTGGTCAAACATGAGCACCAAATTTTGTTGTAATGTCTGTATAGGAATTTTGCGCTTTGGGAATGCTTAACCACAGCATGTCTTACAATATTCTATATCAATTTGAATAACAAATTTTTGAAAGGCCTACAGTTCTCGCTTGCTAAATTCAAGATAAATGTTATTAAAGTGTAGCTGGTAGATATTACAATTTGAGCAATAGGCCAATTGTCCCAGGATATTTTTAGATAAGGTCATGATATTGTGGTACATAATTTCTTTTATTTTAATAGCAATCTATCATTAACTGACCTTTGTTCTCAAAGTCGGTCAGGGGTCTGTTAAGTACTTCGGTCGTAATTTCATTAAGGGTTTGAGGTGCTTAGTGATGCGGATCAGGAAGTGATAAAGGCATATAACCTTCAGTTTGATCCAGGGGAGTATTATCACCAGCGTCGCGATTTAACCCTTTTAAATGGAGGGAGTTTAAAAACCTTACCAGTTCCAGCTACTTTCATAGTCAATACTAATCAAATCATTGAAGCAGCACATGTTGAGGCCAATTATACCGAAAGGATGGGTCCAAAGGAAATAATAGAGGTGCTTAAAGGGATGGGGAACTAAGGTTAACGGTTTAAGACATAACAGTTTTGTTGCCTTTTATTTCCGGTAAATTGAGGTGACAAATCTATGCTCAGATTATGGCCAATTGTATTGAATTAGGATATCTCAGTTTTTGTCAAGCCTGTTTTAATTTTTTGTACCGAAACTTCCTTAAGTGAACAACTAAAGGATTATTATACTGCTCACAGTCTCAAAGAACTAGTTAAATGCCTGATAGTTAAGGGGCGTCTTTTTTTTAAATTGCTTAACTTGTACTACTTCCCCTTTAAGAAATTGGATTAGTAGATGAGTTCGGACGAGAATTTGGACAAAGGATTTCACGCAAAATCAATGGGGGGTACTCTAGTCGAGCAACTTACCAAAGAAATTGAGGTACACCTAAACAACGATCAATTTGGGGTGGATAGTCTTGCCCAAGCGGTGGGAATGAGCCGTTCCAGTCTACATCGAAAACTGCACAAAATAGTAGGTGTCTCTACAAGCCAATTTATCAGGGAATATAGATTGAAGAGGGCCTTGGAGCTGTTAAGGGAGGAAGATGTTACGGCCTCAGAAGTAGCTTATCGGGTGGGTTTCAGCAGTGCCACCTACTTCAGCACTTCTTTCCATAAGTTTTACGGGTACACCCCAGGGGAAGTAAAATCTAGAGGAGCCGAAGACATAGAGGGTAGGGAACTATCCATTACTGAAACAGCGCAAGTTATGCCCGCTCCTTTTGACCTATCAAAAAAACCAAAAGGAAGCTACAAAAAATCATTGATCTTATCGGTTTTGTTGGTTGCAATAGTATCAACGGCCTTATTTCTTTATAGTACAACCTCAAAGAAAAATATTGAAACCAAAGGCTTAGAAAAGTTAATTGTAGAAAAATCCATTGCCGTGCTGCCTTTTAAAAATTGGACTGGTGACCCAAATCTGGAATATATAAGTGATGGTATGACAGATGCCGTTATCTCTAGACTCACCAAAATTAATTCAATTGATAAGGTTATTCCCTTTACATCTACTATAAAATACAAGGAAACGAATAGGTCTGCCCAGGAAATTGCAACTGAATTGGGGGTGACAAACCTATTGCAGGGCAATCTTCAGATTTCCGGTGACCAAATCAAAATAAACCTGCAAATGATAGACAGTCGGACCAACGATCATTTATGGTCGGAAGAATACGTAAGGGAATGGAGAAGTGACGAAATTTTTAAAATGCAGACCGAAGTGGTAGAAGGTATTGCCGCCAATATGAATGCTGTTATTGCCGACAATGAGCTTGATAATATTCAAAAAGTGCCCACAAAAAGTAAACAGGCCTATTCCTATTACCTTCAAGCCGAGTTTCAAAAGAATAAGGCCAATGAACTATCGTACTCCAATGCTGTTGCCTTATATGAAAAGGCTATCGCTATAGACCCAAATTTTGTGGATGCCTATAGGGGCCAGGCTATGGTATGGAGCTTCGGAGGATTGGTCTGGGGTATATATGATGAACGAGTAGCTTGGAGAAATGCGAAAGAATTACTGGAGAAAGCGTTTAAACTAGATCCGACCAATATGGAAGTGGAGGAAGAATTATACAGCGGGTATTTTTTTTACGATTGGCGTTTTGAAGAAGTAGAGAAATATTACCAACGAATTTTGAAGGATTCCTTCATAGACAATACACCCTCTATAAATGCAGATTATGCTATAAAAACAGGAAGGTATCAAAATGCCCTCAATGCAATGAATGAAGTTATTTTGACCGATTCATCAAGTGGCTTTCTTTTCTTCTTCAAGGCCGAAGCCTTGTTTTTTCTTGGAAAAAATGAAGAAGCATTGGAACTCTTGAACAATACCTATTCTCTGCACAGTGATAATTGGTTTTATCTAAGGGAGTCCGCTAAACTGAATTACTATCTACAGGAATATCAAAAATCAAAAAAACAACTTCATAAATTACTGACCCAATTTCCGGATTATCCACCAATTTTGATGTGGCTGAATGCCGTATATGCCCAAATGGATGGCAATACTGTAGATGCTTCCAAATATTTGGCGGAGTTGGAAAGCAAGTATGAAAATCGCTCTTCCGGTAGTCCGGCATGGTTTATGGCACTATTTTATAGTACTCAAAAGAATTATGAGAAGACCTTTGAATGGCTACAAAGGTCGTACGATAGGCATGAGGTAGAAATGACCTGGTTAAGGGAGGAGCCACTTCTTGTCCCGCTAAGAAACGATCCTCGATACATTAGTCTTTATGATAAAGTTGGATTTTCAAGTATAGGGATACCCATAAAAACTTCTTCAAATAGTAATAGCTCCAACTAAGCTTTTCAACATTTCTTAAAGGTTGCGCACCATAATTTAAAGGCCTGACCAAAAATTTAACAAGTTTGCATCATAGCTATTAAGCAGCACTTTACGTTTATACCCATCTTTGAAAACATCAAATTTGAGGTATAGGATAAATAGTCTGTTGTACGGAAATACTCCCTCCATATGCAGTAATAGTGAAAACCCTTTTCTGTGCAGTCTTCTTAACCTTAAAGTAAACTTTAGTTCCCCTACATAATTAAATGAATTATTCACTTAAAATTAGAACTATGGAATTAAATGAAGCAAAATTAAACGAGTTACTGGGAAAAGTAGTTACAGAAATGGGAGCTGCTGCCAATGGACCCTTAATCTTATTGGGGGATAAATTGGGACTTTTTAAGTCATTGGCGGCATCGGGGCCAATGAATTCGACCGAATTGGCCGATGAAACAAATACAGCGGAAAGATATGTCCGCGAATGGCTATCGGCCCAGGCGGCATCGGGGTATGTAAGTTATGATGCCAAGACCAATAGTTTTTCAATGACCCCGGAACAGGCCGCTGTTTTTGGCGATGAAAAAAGTCCTGTATTTATGACCGGGGCATTCTATGCAATAACATCGGTCTACAATGATGCACCCAAGATGGAAAAAGCTTTTAAATCGGGTGAAGGGGTCGCTTGGGGAGATCACAGTACCTGTTTGTTCTGCGGTACCGAAAAATTCTTCAGTCCATCCTATGAGAATAATTTGGTGAATCACTGGATTCCATCTTTGGATGGTGTAGAGGCCAAATTAAAGAATGGGGCCAAGGTAGCGGATATTGGCTGTGGCCATGCCGCGTCTACTATCATTATGGCCAAGGCTTATCCCAATTCCACTTTTATAGGGTATGACTATCATCTTAAATCTATAGAACATGCTAGGAAAAGTGCCGCCGCCGCCGGGTTGGACAATATTTCTTTTGAAGTGGCCCTGGCCAAAGATTTTCCAGGAAGCGATTACGACTTTATTGCCTTCTTCGATTGCCTACATGATATGGGCGACCCCATTGGTGCCTGTGCCCACGTAAAAAAAGCCTTAAAACCGAATGGCACCTGTATGATTGTGGAACCTTTTGCAAATGATACTTTGGAGGAAAACCTAAACCCCGTTGGGAGAGCATTTTATGCATTTTCCACTACACTATGTACACCCTGTTCCTTGAACCAGGAGGTAGGTCTTGCCCTAGGTGCCCAGGCAGGGGAAAAACGCTTACGGGAAGTTGCTACTGCAGGAGGGTTTAGTAGATTTAGAAGAGCCACGGAAACACCTTTTAATTTGATTTTGGAGGCAAGGGCCTAGATCTTTTTCTTCTTGCTGGGAGATACAACCATTTTGATTATATGCCAATAAGGTTTAAAACAATCCTTATTGGCAAATATCGGACACATATAAAGTAAACTATTAACTATATAAATTTAAGATTATGAAAACTAAGATGAAACTTACAATGATTATGACTTTTGGAATTTTAATTTCAGGATATGCACAACAAGCTGAAGTAAATAGGATCGATTTGATAAATGACGAGTTTCCGGAAGCGAAACAAGAAGTGATGGAGACCTTTGGCGCAATTGCACAAAGTATTAAGGACGGTGATATGGATAAACTAATTTCCTTTCACGCCTACAGTCCAAAGTTTACGGAATTCAAAAATGGAGAACCAAGAAATGGGGGTGATGCAAACGAGGCGCATGAACGAACTGTTTTTGGTGCTGTGTCCGAGGTAGTAAAGTTCGATGCCAAAGATTTACAAATTGCCGTTTATGGCGATGTGGCCAATTTAACCTTTCACTCGGATTTTCATTTAAAATTTGGAGAGGAACTAGTGGTGGTTAATGACCAAATAACATTGTTGTTCGTCAAGACGGATAATGGATGGAAAATGGTTCACGAGCATCATTCACCCTTGGCAAAAGAGGATAGTTAAAAGCGCGCCATAACAATAAATATAGGCAAGTGCTTTGGCTATTTTCTTTTAATAAACCATCTGAATAAATATTTATTCACACGGTGGGGAATCTATATTTTCATTTCCCCACCTATCATTATGATCTTATAGGATCCATAGCACCATCTCAAAGTCAATTACCTCAGGGCAGGCCTATCTGCCGACAATGGAAGGCTCATGAGGCATCGGAAGGAAATTACGGATAACATTTCGACAAAAGGGCGGAGCCTTCAAATCTCACTTAGTGGGTAAATAATGATAATTATATACACAATGCGACAACTCAATTATTATAGTTTAGTGGTGGTTCTACTGCTTATGGGAGCAGGACAGGTCTTAAGTGGACAGAACGCTACGCTGACAGGAAAAGTTTATGATGAAAACAAAGAGGCTATGCCCTTCGCACATGTACTTCTTTTACAACAACCTGATTCTGTTTTGGTGAAGGGCGTAACCACCGATACCAAGGGAGGGTTTGTTGTGGAGGGAATATCAATTGGCAATTATATACTTAATATTTCCCTCTTGGGATATGAACCTTACTATAGATCTATAGCACTTACCGATTTAAAAGAGCATTCCACGGGGAATATCCAATTATCACCAATGAGCCAACAATTACAAGGCGTTCAGGTGGTTGGGCGTAAGGCCTTATTCCAACTAATGAGCGATAGGTTAATATTGAATGTGGGATCCCTGCCTACTTTTAGTGGCAATAATGCCCTGCAGGTTCTTCAAAAGGCGCCCGGGGTAATGGTACAAGAGAATTCGAACAGTATTAGTCTAAACAATAAGGGTGAGGTGCTGATTATGATAAACGATAGGGTATCGCGCGTACCCAAGGGTAACTTGATACAGCAATTAAAGGGAATGCGGGCAGAAAGCATTGATCGTATAGAACTCATACATCAGCCATCGGCCAAATATGATGCCGATAATGCCGCTGGAATTATCCATATTGTCATGAAGGAAAACAATCTTTATGGTTTTAATGGTAACGCTAGTTTTACCGCTGGTATTGGGCAAAGGGAAAAATTTAACGGAAGCACCGACTTTAATTATCGCAATAACAGTTTGAACATTTATGGCAATGCCACTGGCTTTCATAGCAGATCGCCCCAGTTATTGATAAATCATTTTAGGGAATATGAATATGAGGGCGATTATTACTATTACGAGAACAAGTTGAAATTTGAAAACCCTACCAGCAATTCATTGGGTTTTACATTGGGGGCCGATTTTGAAATTGATAAAAACAACATTGTAGGGGGTCTTTTTGGGTATTCCAAAAATAACGAACTGGGCCATGATTATACTAGTAGGTCAAGTGGTTCAATAAATTCGGTGCCCAATACCGATTCAGAATTCCTACTTGATGTTGACAATCCTAACAGCAACACCTTTATAAATCTAAACTATTTTCGAAAAATAGGGGCTAATGCCTCTTTAAATATCGATGTGGATAGGGTAACACTGGATGTGCAAAATTCTTCCGAACTTTCCAATCTTGATCCTGCGGAAGCTATTGAAAGAACAGAAGTTGGTCGTGAATCACAATTTGAAATCAAAACGGCAAAGGCCGATTTTGAATGGGAGACCGAAGCGGGCAACAAATGGGAAACAGGTCTCAAAGGCACTTTTAATAACTCCAATACCCAATCACAGATTCGGAACAGAACATCCGGTGTTTGGGAAGTGGACGAAGCATTCACAATGAACGATGACATTGCGGAAAAGGTTTTGGCAGCCTATGCCTCGTTTCATAAACAATGGAACGGGAAATGGGAAAGTAATCTGGGCCTTAGACTGGAGCACTATAATTATGAACTTGACGATATCGTTGGAGAGAACGACTTTAGCGTTACCTACAATAATATTTTTCCGGTCGTCAGGACCAGCTACGCTATTGATTCGACCAAGTCGCTGACTTTATCCTTTAACCGCCGTATTGAGCGTCCGTCTTTTTTTAGTCTGGCAGGTTACTACGTTTTAATAGACCCGTCGTTATTCGCAAGTTCAAATACGCGGATTAGGCCATCGTTTACCAATGCGGTCAGGCTGGCATATAACCAGGGTTCTTTTTTGATCTCGATGGAAATAAACAGGACCAAGGGTGCCATCGCTTTCTATAACACAGTGGATAAGGAAAAGAATCTGCAGACAAGTATCCCCATTAATTTTGATCAAATGGATGGGTTCCTGTTAAATATGAGCTTCCCTATAAAAATTAGTAAGATGTGGAAAATGAATTGGAATTTGGACGGTACCTACAAAAAGGTAAAAGATGCTTCTAATCGGCCCCTACCTTTTGAAAAAGGGTTATTTACCGTTACGGCCCAATTGGCCAACGTTTTTGAACTAGGTAATTCATGGACCGCCAACATAGATGGTAGGTATATGAGTCCGTACATATCCGGAGACCAAGAGCAGTACTTGCAACATTACCTAAACTTCGGGATCAGTAAAAAATTCAAGAACGAAAGTTCCCTTACCTTCAGTGTACAGGATATCACGGCCACTAGTGGTACCATAGAATGGGAATACGACCAGCCCGAATTGGGCATAAAGACCTATGGTAATAACGATTGGTCCGAAAGGGTATTTCAGCTAACTTATTCGTTTCCCTTCGGGAATAAAAAAGTAAAGGAAAATAGAAAACGGGAAACGGGATCCCAAGAGGAGCGCAATCGGATGTAAGATTACCCAAATTTTGTGGTAAAGTATTGGCCTTTTAAAACACGAAAGCCACTCAAATAAACTTGAGTGGCTTTCCATAGTTTTAAAACGCAAAACTAATTGCGTTTGATTGTGGAGAATACCGGAGTCGAACCGGTGACCTCTTGCCTGCCAGGCAAGCGCTCTAGCCAGCTGAGCTAATCCCCCAAATTTGGCTGCCGCAAAGAAAATACTTTTTCCAACATAATCAAAGCACAATTTCAGCTATTTCCAAATTTCTTAGTCTTTCTTCACACTTAAGACCAATACAGGTACCGGGGCGTAGAATTCCGATTTAAGGATAGTGTTCCTTTCCCATAGTTTTTTGAAAAACCCTCTTTTTCTTCTAAAAACGCATAATAAGTCCGGATGTTTTGCCTCAAAATGCTGTAGGACTCCCAAATAGGTGGATGGATTTTCAGATTGGGTAAGTTCAGAACTCAAGCCCATTAATGACATGTTTATTTTAAGGTCTTCCTTGGTGTAGCCCGGGGTTTTTACAAATAATAGGCTCACTTTGGAATCGAATTTTTTCTTGATTTCAACCAACGGGTATAATATACTCTTCTGTTTTAATACCCCCGATTTAAAGGCTGTCAATATTGTTTTAAACGGTTTAAAAACGGTCCCTTTTGGTACAATAAGGGTAGGAATATCTGTTTGTTTTACAATTTTACCAGAAGTATTTCCTAAATAATATTCTTCTCGGATGTCATTACTTCTAGGTGCCAAAATAATTAGGTCAATCCCTAGGTCCCTATCAATATCTTTAAGTCCGTCAACAATGTCACCGTTATAGGTGGCTATCTTTATGTTAACATTTCTCGCATCCACCTTGTCAATGACCCCTTTTATATGCTCTTTGGTACGTTCGTCCAGTTTTTCCCTAATATTGGCCAAGCTGCTGGCACTGGCACTAACACTAAATACTTCCATTACATAAATGTTGGAGTCGAATTCGGTAGCGAAATCAACCGCATATTGTAATGTTTCATGGGCATTTTCAGAGGTTCCTATAGGAACGAGGATGTTTTTCATCTGTTTAGATTTATTTAATTATTGGTCATCCCGATACCTATCGGGAATAATTCGCCATATTAATCATTTCTGTAAATATCCAAAATTGTTATGGCTCATTTCATAAGTTCAGTATTTATTGCTTTTAACGCCCATACTTTTTTGTTGGTCAGACATGGCGTAGTTAAACATCTTGGTTATTATCAAAAACAGGGTTGTTCCCTTTCTTTGATATGATTATTCACGAATAGCATAAATTTACAAATTAAATTCAACCGTTCATGATTCGATTGGCAAAGATATTGGAAATTCCGGATATTCTGAATATTACAAAGGCCTGTGCAAAAAGCATGATAGACCAGGGCATTTATCAATGGAACGAGTTTTATCCCTCAAAGGAGGCCTTTGAAAAGGATATTGCCCGTAAGGAGCTTTATGTTTTGGAGGAAAATGGTGAAATAATTGGAACAATCGTGGTGTCCACGTTAATGGATGATGAGTATTTTCCAATTAACTGGTTAACTCCAAATACAAATAATCTTTACATTCACCGCTTGGCAGTGCATCCTAAGGAACAAAAAAAAGGTTATGCCCAAGATCTAATGAATTTTGCGGAGGACTATGCACGTAAAGGCGGGTTTATATCCGTTAGGTTGGATACTTTCAGCAAAAACAGCCGCAATAATAAATTTTATAAGGCACGCGGTTACCGGGAGGTTGGGGATATATATTTCCCTAAGCAAAGTAAATTGCCCTTTCATTGTTATGAGTTAATTTTATAAAATATTCTTTTTTTGAAAACCCCAATAAATTTTAAAACCATTAATAATCTTGCCATTCCCGCAACTATTGCGGGGATTGCCGAACCTATACTATCCATAACCGATACGGCAATAGTGGGCAACATACCCCAAGATGGCATGGAGTCCTTGGCAGCAGCAGGTATAGTGGGCTCTTTTTTATCCATGTTGATATGGATTCTGGGGCAGACACGTAGCGCTATTTCGGCAATATTGTCGCAATACTTGGGTGCGGGTAAGTTGGAGAGGGTTAAAACACTACCGGCACAGGCCATTTTCCTAAACATTCTGCTGAGTATTGTAATCCTCCTCTCCACGGTATTTATAGTGGAGGAAATATTTGTTTTGCTCAACGCCTCTGGAAAAATTCTGGAACTCTGTATTTCTTACTATTCCATTAGGGTTTGGGGTTTTCCCTTAACCCTTTTTGTATTTGCGGTTATGGGTATTTTTCGAGGATTGCAGAATACCTATTATCCTATGTTGATCGCCATCACGGGGGCTGTTTTAAATATAGTATTGGATTTTATTTTGGTTTATGGGGTAGAAGGGATTGTTTCCCCAATGTATTTGGAAGGTGCCGCTTGGGCCAGTTTAATTGCCCAGGGTATTATGGCTGTAATGGCATTTGTACTGCTGATTACAAAAACAAATATCAGCCTGGCCCTTAAATTCCCCCTACACCCGGAATTGGGTAGGTTGGTGGTCATGAGTCTAAACCTTTTTGTTAGGGCACTGGCCTTAAACATAGCCTTAATTTTGGCGGTTAGGGAGGCAACTGCCTTAGGGGACAAATATATAGGGGCACATACCATTGCTATAAACCTTTGGCTTTTTTCCGCTTTTTTTATTGATGGTTATGGTGCCGCGGGGAATATTATGGGGGGTAAGCTTCTGGGGGCCAAGAACTACGACGGACTTTGGGAATTGGCAAAAAAAATAATGTTGTATGGTTTTGTGATAAGTTTGATACTTGCTGCAGTGGGCTTTTTGTTCTATAGACCCATAGGGAGTATATTTTCCAATGACATTTCAGTATTGCAAACCTTCTATTCCATATTTTTTATCCTTATTCTAGGAATCCCAATGAATATGGTCGCCTTTGTTTTCGACGGCCTTTTTAAAGGTTTGGGGGAAATGAAATACCTCAGAAATGTTTTATTGGTAGCCACCTTCCTAGGCTTTGTTCCTATGCTATTCCTTGGTAAATTCCTTGGATGGGGACTATATGGAATATGGATCGCCTTTACGCTTTGGATGTTTATTAGGGGAGGGGCTTTGGTATGGAAATTTAGGCGAAAGTTTCGTCCGCTACTTCAAAACGTGTAAATTTGAAATACCACTAAGGATAATAATATGGGTACAAGCCGATCTAACGGAAGTTTATATACCAGCATCATCAATGGCATAGCTACAGTAGAATTTGGACACCCTGCTAGTAATTCATTTGTATCGGAACTATTGGAAAGACTCACAAAGACTTTGGGGGAATTATCCAATAACGTTGAGGTATCGGTCATTGTATTAAAATCTGAAGGGGATAGGGCATTCTGTGCAGGAGCCTCTTTTGATGAATTATTGGAAGTGAAAGACCTGTCCGAAGGTAAAATATTCTTCAGTGGGTTTGCCCATCTTATCAATGCAATGAGGACCTGTAAAAAGATAATCGTGGGCAGGGTGCAAGGTAAGGCCGTTGGCGGTGGGGTAGGAATTATTTCTGCGTGCGATTATGTTTTTGCCGTTGAGGCGGCCTCCATACGTTTATCCGAGTTAACCATAGGCATTGCACCCATGGTGATTGCACCGGCGGTTCAACGAAAAATTGGCGTTGCCGCCCTATCCGAACTGTCGCTTTCCCCCAATGAATGGAAAAACGCTTATTGGGCGCAGGAAAAGGGGTTGTTTTCGAAAGTTTTTGATAAAACGGTGGAAATGGACAAGGAACTGGGAATATTCACTGAAAAATTGGCCAGCTATAATCCTGAGGCATTGGAGGAATGGAAAAAGGTGCTTTGGGAAGGGACAGGTCATTGGGACACTTTACTGACCAACCGGGCAGAAATAACCGGACGTTTGGCTATTTCAGAAGCAACTAAGAAAGCATTGGAAAAATTCAAAAATAACTAGATTATGAGTAAGTACCGTATTGAAATTAAATGGGCCGTTATTTTTGCACTGGCTACCCTGCTTTGGATGGTCTTTGAGAAATCTATGGGCTGGCACGATGTACTCATTGAAAAGCACGCCATATACACCAATTTTTTTGCCATCATAGCTGTAGCAGTATATGTGTTGGCACTTTTGGACAAAAGAAAGGTGGATTATAATGGAAAAATGAGTTGGAAACAGGGATTTATAAGCGGTATTATTTTAAGTGTGATCATTGCCTTAATTAGTCCGTTAACACAATATATCACCAGTACTTTAATTACGCCCGAATATTTTACAAATATTATTAATTTTGTGGTGGATTCGGGAAAAATGGATCAAGAAGCTGCGGAGAGCTATTTTAATTTAAAGAGTTATATACTTCAAAGTCTTTTTGGTGCCTTGACCATGGGGATCGTTACTTCCGCGATTGTGGCGTTTTTTGTGAAGAAGCAATAACTGGTACCGTTCACCGTTTTATTTTTTTAAACTTTTACAATGGATATTTTATCGTTCTTAAACGGGAACTTTGTTTTCCCTCTACTCGCCTTGGTTTTATTGGTTGTTTATTTCGTTAATCGAATTAAAAACAATAGAAAATTCAAAAGATAAGTAAGTTTTGGGTTACCTGGTCTTTAACCACCCAGTGATGCTGAGCCTTTCACGATGGGCGGGTTTTACCTCGTGCTCCAATTCCTGACTTTCAAAAATAACGACCCTTCCCGGAAAGGGGGTAATATGTTTTGCCTCTTCCCCATGTTCTGTGGGCAAGTATAGTACCAATTCACCACCATCTTTTTCTGGTATCCAGTCTGGTTCATTCAAATAACAGACCATGGAAAGTTTACGCCTGTCGTCATTTTGAAAGGTATCCAAATGTCTTTTATAAAAAGTGCCTTCGGGATAGATGGCGTAGTGAAATTCTTTGAACAGGATGCCCATAAAGCAGGTCTTGTTCAAATAATTGGCCAATTCATTAATTTTCAGAAAAAATTGTTGTTCCAATACATCGTTGCTGCTTTCATCCATCCAAAGGATAAAATCGCCACGGATCGCCTTAATGATCAATTCGTTGACACGATTCCCAATAGCCGCTTTTTTAAAATGGTCCTCTTCATATTTGGCCAGTAGGGAATCCCTTAATTGGGCCACATCCCCGGGAGAGAAAAAATCGTCTACAATACTGTATTTCTGTATTAGGATATCCTCTATCACTTTTTCAAAAAGTGGATTCTCCTTAAACTCCAGTTGTTCAAATAATTCTACCAAGTTTTTATGGTTTTAAAAATCGCTCAAAAATAGATGAAAATGCAATTGGTTTTACACCGCATGTTAAGTGACTCATATTTGTTATGATTGGGGTGTTGTTTCATTGTAATGTTTATAGCTTAATCACTGATTTCTAATACATTTTCATTAACTTTTGTGCATTAATTTCCAAACCAACCAAGATATGAAACTTATTGTACCCTCAATTTTATTGATTTTGGCCTTTTTGATCGGAGGCTGTGGTGATAGTACTAAAAGCACTAACGAAGCTGTAAAGAAAAGCTGGTATAAAGGCAATTTGCATACCCATTCCTTTTGGAGCGATGGGGATGAGTTCCCTGAGACTATTTTGGATTGGTATAAATCCAACGACTACCAATTTATAGCCCTATCGGACCATAATACCATTTCTATGGAGGAAAAATGGATACAGGTTAGGGAAGATTCTGTTTATCAAAACAGCTTTAAGAACTATTTGGCAAGGTATGGGGAAGATTGGGTAGATTATAAAACGGACTCCGGAAAAGTGCATGTAAAATTGAAAACCTATGCAGAATACAGCAAGATGTTTGAAAGGGCAGGAGAATTTTTGGTGATTCATTCGGAGGAAATTACGGACAGATATGAGGATAAACATGTTCATATGAATGCTACCAATATTCAGCAAAAAATAGATCCACAGGGAGGTAACAGTATTTCTGAAGTAATGCAAAACAATCTGAACGCAGTGCTTAAACAACGTAAAGAAACAGGGGTGCCTATTATGCCCCATATTAATCATCCTAACTTTTTTTATAGTGTAAGCCTGGAAGACATGATCAGTTTAAAGGGAGAGCAGTTTTTTGAGGTGTATAATGGTCATCCCATGGTTCATAATATGGGGGATTCAACACATATTTCTACAGAGGAAATGTGGGATCAGATCAATGTATCCTATTTAGCTGCCAAAAAGCCCATTATGTATGGACTGGCAACCGACGATTCCCATAATTACCATAAAATGGGAAAGAAATGGAGCAATTCCGGTAGGGGTTGGGTGATGGTGCAGGCAGATACCTTATCTGCTCCTGCATTGATAGAGGCCATGGAAAGAGGTGATTTTTATTCTTCCACCGGGGTTACCCTTAAAAGTTTGGAATTTGATAAGAACGATTTAAAGGTGGAGGTAGAACCGGAAGCCGGCATTGATTATACCATATCTTTTATAGGCTGCCTAAAAGGGGAAACGGAGGTCAAGGAATTGAAGACTGTAGAAGGCAGTATTGCCAATTTTGAGCTAACGGATGATATACTTTTTGTAAGGAGTAAAATAACGTCTACAAAACTTCAGAAAAACCCAATAGAGGACATCAAGTACGAATCGGCCTGGACACAGCCTCTTCTAAACGATTAGTTTCGTAGAATAAATTACCTTTGCAGTCCAAATAAATATTATGGGCAACATTCGTATTACCAAACAATTTAATTTTGAAACTGGACATGCCTTGTTCGGTTATGATGGTAAATGTAGAAATGTACATGGGCACAGTTATAAACTTTCTGTAACCGTAATTGGGAAGCCTATTACCGATACTACCCATGTTAAATTGGGAATGGTCATAGATTTTGGGGATTTGAAGAAGATTGTGAAGGAAGAGATTGTAGACCAATTTGATCACGCCACTGTTTTTAATAAAAATACTCCCCATGTGGAATTGGCACAGGAACTAACGGATAGGGGGCACAATGTTATATTGGCCAACTATCAACCAACCAGTGAAAATATGGTGTTGGATTTTGCGGATAGAATTAAAGCTAGGTTGCCTAAAAATATCAGCCTACATTCATTAAAGTTACAGGAAACCGATACCTCTTTTGCAGAATGGTACGCTTCTGACAATTAAAAAGGCCCTTGATGAAAACCATTGACGTTCCCGCGGGCAAAAAAATCTACTTCTCTAGTGATAATCATTTAGGGGCCCCTACCAAGGACCTTAGTTTTCCACGGGAAAAAAAGTTTGTGGCATGGTTGGATAGAATTAAGGAGGATGCTGCCGCTATTTTTCTTCTTGGGGATCTTTTCGATTTTTGGTTCGAATATAAAACGGTAGTGCCCAAGGGCTTTACCCGTACCTTGGGAAAATTGGCAGAAATTACCGATTCGGGAATTCCGGTGTACTATTTTGTGGGCAATCATGATTTATGGATGAACGGCTATTTTGAAGAGGAGTTGAACATTCCTGTGTTTCACAAACCTCAATCCTTTCTTTTAAAGGGAAAGTCATTTTTAATTGGGCATGGAGATGGCCTGGGTCCTGGGGACAAGGGATACAAACGAATGAAAAAGGTATTCACCAACCCGGTATCCAAATGGCTTTACAATTGGTTGCACCCAGATTTTGGGGTTAAACTGGCCCAATATCTTTCCGTGAAGAATAAAATGATTTCCGGTGACGAGGATATAAAATTTTTAGGGGAAGAGAACGAATGGCTGGTGCAATATTGCAGGCGAAAACTGGAGCAGCAGCACTATGACTATTTTGTTTTTGGACATCGACACCTACCTTTGGAAATACCCTTAAATGAAAATTCTACTTACGTAAATTTAGGGGATTGGATTTCGTACTATACCTATGGGGAATTTGATGGAGCTTCCTTGTCCCTGAAAAAATATGAACCTTCTGTAAGCTGAAATTTGTTAGATTTTGTGAACTATCCCAAGAGAAGATTAGAATCCTATATGCCTATGTGCCGTAGTGGCAAAAAAGTAGTATAATTCTTACTTATATTAGTAGTTATGGCCTATTAAAAGTATTATTTATTAATGCTAACAAGTTATCAATAAATCAAAATTGATAACTATCATGTTCTTTTAGGTCCTTTAACTTCATTTGAAGGGCTATATTACCCTGCCATTCGTTTTCATCCAATGTAAATACGGCACTTACTGTTTTATCCAAAATCGTAGGTAAATACTTACCCAAATTAAATCCTATGGCATCAATTGCCGACCTCTTGGAGCCGTTATTTTTGTCGAAAAGTTTACATTTTAAATGTTTTCCTTCTTGGCCAACCACTTTTGCATAGCCGGTATCCCTGAGATTTTCGGCCATGAAAATGGGGGCCATATTTCCTGGGCCAAAAGGGGCAAATTGTTTAATAATGCGCATTAACTTTGGAGTAATTTGATCTATGCCAATTATAGCATCTACCATAATTTCCGGAGACATTAGATTTGGATCCATGGTTTTGGCAACCACTTCCTCAAATTTGGATTTAAAGGCCTCGTAATTCTCTTCAAGTAAAGTTAATCCGGCGGCATACATATGCCCGCCAAATTGTTCAATGGTGTCCGAACATCCCTCCAAAGCCTCATAAACGTCAAAACCTTTAATGGATCTGGCGGAGGCTGCTAATTTATTGCCGCTTTTTGTAAAGACCAAAGTGGGTCTATAATAGGTTTCAATGAGACGTGAGGCCACAATTCCTATCACTCCCTTATGCCAGGTTTCATTGTATACGACAGAGGTAAAACCTTCCTCTTCTTTATTTTCTTGGATCTGCAAAAGTGCCTCTTGGGCAATGATCTGGTCTAGATTTCTTCTATCCGTATTGTATTTCTCTATTTCGGCAGCAAAAAATTCCGCCCTTTCCAAATCGGTTTCCTTTAAAAGGTTAACGGCGTGTTGCCCATGCTCCATACGCCCTGCAGCATTAATTCGCGGAGCAATTATAAAAACCACATCGGTAATGGTAAGGACTTGTTTTTTTATCTGATTGATGATGGCCTTGAACCCGGCTCTAGGTTCTTGGTTGATCACTTGGAGTCCCCAATACGCCATGACCCTATTTTCCCCAGTAATGGGCACTATATCCGCGCCTATGGCCGTAGCCACCAGATCCAAATAGGGAACTAAATCTTCAATGGTTTCCCCTTTTTTGCTCCCCAGCGCCTGAATAAGTTTAAATCCTACTCCACAGCCGCACAGTTCGTCATATGGATAGGAACAATCTGTCCTTTTTGGGTCCAATACGGCTACCGCATCGGGTAATGAATTCCCAGGTCTATGGTGATCACAAATAATAAAGTCGATACCTTTCTCCCTTGCATACTTAACCTTGTCAATGGCCTTTACCCCACAATCTAAAGCAATTATCAATGAAAAGCCGTTGTCCTCGGCAAAATCTATACCTTGATAGGATACCCCATAGCCTTCGTTGTAGCGGTCCGGGATATAGGTGGCCACGTTGGGGTAGGAACTTTCCAAATAGGAGGAAACCAAGGCTACCGCGGTAGTTCCATCCACGTCGTAATCCCCGAAAATCAGTATGTTTTCCTGATTCGCAATGGCCTTATCTATACGCTCTACCGCCTTGTCCATATCCTTCATTAAAAAGGGATCGTGTAGGTCCGAAAGCTGTGGCCTAAAAAACCTCTTGGCATCCTCATAATTGGTAATGCCCCGTTGCAATAATAGCTGCGCAACCAAATCCTCTACCTTTAATATAGAGGACAAAGCATCTATTTGTGCTTGTTCGGGTTTTGGTTTAATGGTCCATCGCATGGTAATTACTCCTTTAGCCTAATTCTATTTTTAAATACCTCTTTGCCATCTATCACAACTTTAAAATAGTAGCGCATTTTGGGCAAATAGGAGAGGTCATATGTAAAAATACCCTTTTTGAAATTTAGGTAGGTATGGGTTTCCACTATTTTAGTCTCATCTTCCTGTTGGGTAATAATGACCTCCACATCTTTTTCGTGGTTGGCAAAATAATCCAATGTTACCGGGCCCTCGGTTCTAGCTGGGAATATGTTTATGGACGGTTCGTTGTCCAAATGATAGGGAACTCCAGGTTCTACTCTAAAGTTATACATAATATGGCTCCCAAAGTCGGAATTAAAATGTTTTATGGCCTGCCCCAAAGTATCCAATAGTTTAACGCTACCATTGCCATCTTTTGCCTTAAACCAAAACTCAAGTCCATCCCCTCCTTTATCATCTACCTTAAAAGTATAGTTGCCCTTTTGTAGTCTCAGGGTATCCAAATAGACGGTATTAGGTTTAAGATCTACGCTATCTCTTTTGAATATTGGTTTTCCGTAGCTATCGGTAACGGAATATTCATTTTGGCCGGGCTTACTATTCGTCTTAAAATAAATAATAGTGGACTCGGGCAGGATATTAGGTTTGGTAAAGACCGAGCTTTTGGAATTGTCAAATCCGTAACCATCTTTTTTGCCATTGGGTCTTTTTAACGCCACGTAAAATTTAGCGGAATCCTTTTCACGGTATATTTCTTCCGGTAAGGTGAGTATTGCCGTTTCTCCAAAGGGAAGGTCTCCTTTCCATTTAAATTCCTTTGGTTTCTGTCCTTCTAGAAAATAATTTACTACCAAAGATTTTAAATTGTTCTGGCCATTGTTCTTTATCCGGATAACGGCCAAGGCTCCAGTTTCATTTTTTCTACTGTGGATTTTTTCATTGGAAGGGGATATGATATCCACTAAAGCTACGTCATTTTCGGAGTTTATCCTGCCGTATTCCAGTACATAGGCCACTAGAAGTTCTTTTGCACTGGGTTTTTCCGTTTCATAGGGTTCCATATTAAGGTCAATGGTAAATTCCTGTCCCGAATTTAAGTCAAAACTTACCTCATCTGGTTGCAACAAATAACCGGGACACCAATTGGCCCGGTCAAAGATCCAGGTCCCGGCTTGTGGATATAAGGGGTTATCTCCACATGCCATCCACAATTGTTTTCTATCGATGACTTTGCCGTTATAAAGTATGTCACGGTATTTGTCACAAAATTCCCCACAGCCGTTGGCATCCATTCCATGGCCAGTCTGATGTATTTTTACTTTCCCAAAAGTTGATTTGCTATGGGCATTTATAGATACGGGTTGTAAATGATTTTCAATGGGGTTGGTTTTATCCCCATAACTATAATTACCATCGTAGACCTTATGTATGGCCAGTGACTCGGCAACTGGAGTCCCATAAGTAATTTCAAAATCCACGGTAACCTTCCATCCTCGGGTTTTATTGTCTTCGTAACCTGTATGTATATAATCTACCTCGAGGCTATCCCTTAAAATGGGACTAAAATCCGTAATGTCCACTTTCCAATCAAATCGCCAATCTTCCTGAAATCTGCCGCCATAGGGTGTAAGCATTCTAGCAATTTCATAGTTGGTGGTGTCATTTTTTTGCCTCACTTTAATGTGATCCACGTAATCCCAGTCTGCACAGCGCATATTGTTAGGGCACTCAAAAGTAAGATTTAAGACTATTTGGCGAATTTCCTTGCTTTTGGGAGGAAAGACGGCCCAATGCTTATAACTATTTTCACCTTTTGATGGGTCGGTAACAATGGTTTCCTGGTTGTGGCTTATAATATTTTCGGTATGCTGGGCCTGTAAAATTTGCTGGGAACATAGAAAACCACAAAATAAAAACAAAACTCTATTGATCATTGGAAAGTTGAGCGCCTAATTATTGTTTGTTGAAATAAGTTTTGATTTCCAATGTTGAGAACTGCCGGAACATTTCCATTACCCCACAATATTTTTCTACTGAAAGGTCAACGGCCCTTTGCAATTTTTTTTCGTTGAGGTTATCGCCGGAAAAATGATATTCTATCAATACCTTGTCATAATATTTGGGATCCTCCTCGGTTAGGTTGGCAATAGTCTCTATTCTAAACTCTTGGACCTCCAGTTTCATTTTTTTAATTAGGGAAGCAACATCCAGACCAGAGCAACCGGCCAAAGCGGTCAACATAAGAGCTTTAGGCCTGTATCCCATGCCTTCTCCCCCATTTTCAGGGGCTACATCTATAATTACGTTGTTTCCGGACGGATTATTGCTTTCAAAGGCCATATTACCAAGCCATTTGGTAGTGATTTGATTTGTCATGTAGGTGTTTTTTTCGTTACTTGTATAGGTCAAAAATACGCATAATTCACAAATCATGTCCCTTGTAGACCCTTTAGATGCCGATCACGATCCAGCGACCAAAAAGTTGGCTGAATTTTTTAATGAAACTTTGGGTTTCTGTCCTAATTCGGTATTGACCATGCAGCATCGGCCTGCTATTTCCAAGGCA
Organism: Arenibacter palladensis; assembly: GCF_900129275.1. Taxonomy (GTDB): domain Bacteria; phylum Bacteroidota; class Bacteroidia; order Flavobacteriales; family Flavobacteriaceae; genus Arenibacter; species Arenibacter palladensis. Next base: position 878,593 of record NZ_FQUX01000001.1, read on the forward strand.
TTTATTAATTTGAATATGGCGGTGATGGCAAATGAGGGAAAGGTAAGCTCGGCTTTGAAAAGAATGATGGCCTGGGTAAGTAGTAATGCCACGGGTTGTCGCTATTGCCAGGCGCATGCCATAAGGGCGGCAGAACGTTATGGGGCTGAACAGGAACAATTGGATAATATCTGGGAGTATAGGACGCATTCGGCATTCTCAGAGGCCGAACGAGCAGCCTTGGATTTTGCATTGGCCGCTTCCCAGGTACCCAATACCATGAATTCTAAAATAAAGAAAGCCTTATATAAACATTGGGATGAAGGAGAGATAGTTGAAATGTTGGGGGTCATTTCTTTGTTCGGCTTTTTAAACCGCTGGAACGACACTATGGCTACAAGCTTGGAAGATGATGCTATAGAAAGTGGTAAGCAGTATTTAGAAAAATATGGATGGGAGAGGGGGAAACACGTTTAGCCAAATTACTTCCTGTTGCAATGTGGGAACCGTCCAATTAAATTCAATTTGTCTTTAGGAAGTTCTTTATTCCATAATATCATTACAGATTTGGTCAAAAATAAAAAGGCAGAGCATAGCTCTACCTTTTTCCCCAAATCTTACCATGAACTTAACCTACTTATGCTATGGTCCTCCAAAAGTATACTAATGTAAGTTGTGGAAAAAAGGTTTTAGATGAATGTCTCTTTATTAAGTTGAAATACTTCTTATTCGATAAACAGTAGATTATATAGGATGTAATACAGCGGAGTCTGTATGTAGAATTGGTGCCAATAAAAAAGGTGGAGAAGTCTCCACCTTTTTTGCCCCAAATCTTACCATGAACTTAACCTACTTATGCTATGGCACTACTAAAGTACATGTGCACAGCAGCTTTTTGATCAAAAAGACGTTAAAGAGTGTATTTCATCGATGAAGTGCATAAAAACCTACCCTTCATCGATGAAATGTTTAATATGCCCGTTCGTTCTTACCTTCAAAAAAGTTTATAAATGCCCTGTTTACCACGCGGTTACCCCCTGGAGTGGGATAATTGCCTGTAAAGTACCAATCTCCCAAATTTTTGGGACAGGCTTCATGTAGGTTTTCAATATTTTGATATATAACTTGAACCTCGGCTTTAATGTCTGGCGGACTTAATAATTGCCCAATTTTGTCGGAAATCTCATCTGCAGTAAAAGGTGCATAGAATTCCTTTACGTAATTTACCACCTCAGAGTCTTGTGTTTTGGTCTGTAGTAGACATTTTTTGTAGATTTCTTCCACAAGATTCATGGTGTTCCTTTCTTCATGTAGGGCCAAAGCAGCTTTAAATGCCACGAAATCCTCCAATTTTGCCATATCTATTCCGTAACAGTCAGGATAACGTATTTGAGGTGCGGATGAGACAACTATAATCTTCTTAGGCAAAAGTCGGTCCAAAATTCTTAGGATACTCTTCTGAAGCGTGGTTCCTCTAACGATGCTATCATCTATGATGACCAAATTATCATTTTCCTTCACAGATCCATAGGATATATCATAAACGTGTGCCACCAAATCGTCCCTGCTGCTATCCTGTGTTATAAAGGTCCGTAGTTTGGCATCTTTTATGGCTACTTTCTCTATCCTAGGCCTTACTTCCAGAATCTCATGCAGTTCTTCCCGTGTTATTTTTCTGCCAATAGAAAGAATTTGTTCTTCTTTCTTTTTGTTCATGTAATTCTGTGCTGCGATTACCATTCCAAAAAAGGAGGTTTCCGCAGTATTGGGTATATAAGAGAATACGGTATTTTTTATATCGTTGTCTATCGATTTCAGGATAAGTGGAAAAAGCAGTTTTCCCAACATTTTTCTTTCCTGATAGATTTCTTTATCGCTTCCCCTGGAGAAATATATACGCTCAAAAGAACAGGCCTTTCTTTCGGTAGGTTCTAAAATTCTCTTGATTTTAACCTTGCCATTCTTTTTGATAATAATGGCGTGCCCAGGGTCCAATTCCTTAACATCGTCGAAGTTAACATTGAATACAGTCTGAATTGCAGGTCTTTCAGATGCAACTACGGCAATCTCGTCGTCTTTATAGTAATACGCAGGTCTAATCCCCGCAGGGTCTCTAAGTACAAAGGAATCTCCATGTCCCAAAAGTCCGGCCATGGCATAACCTCCGTCAAAATTTTTGGCCGCTCTTCTTAAAATCTTGGCAACATTTAATCTTTCCGCAATCAATGGGGAGGCCTCCCTTTTATTGAACCCTTCTTTTTTAATATCCTTATAGAGTTGTGCAACGGCATCGTCCAGGAAATGACCAATTTTCTCCATTACCGTAACGGTATCGGCCTTTTCCTTGGGGTGCTGCCCAATTTGCACAAGGTTGTCGAAAAGTTCATTAACATTGGTCATGTTAAAATTACCGGCAACGATCAGGTTACGGTGCATCCAATTGTTTTGTCTTAAAAAAGGATGTACGCTCTCTATGCTGTTTTTGCCGAAAGTTCCATATCGAACGTGTCCCAAAAGTACTTCCCCGATGTAGGGAATATGCTTTTTTTGCTTGGCAACATCATTCAGATATTCCGGATTTTCTTTAAATGAAGTATTGATACGGTCATTTATTTGGGCAAAAATGTCCTGTATGGGTTGTTGGTCTATGGAGCGTACCCTGCTCATGTACCGCTCGCCCGCCTCCATGTCTAATTTAATACTGGCAAAACCGGCACCGTCCTGGCCACGGTTATGCTGTTTTTCCATCATCAAGTACATCTTGTTTACCCCGTAAAAGGCAGAACCGTACTTTTCTTGATAATATTCCAACGGCTTTAATAACCGAATCAGGGAAATTCCACATTCATGCTTAATAGCGTCGCTCATGGTAACTTTAAATTAAAAATGCCCTGTAAAATTAGGGCACATATTTATTGTAATTCAATATCAAATTGGGTTAGCTCCTTAAACTGGAGCAACCTGTTGTTGACCTCTTTCTTTTCTAATTTTTCCATTCTTTCAGTGCCAAAACGTTCAACACAGAATGATGCTAAATTGGAACCGTGTATAACCGCACTCTTTAGGTTGTTGAAACTTATGTTTTCCGATTCCGCCAAATATCCGGTAAAGCCACCTGCAAAAGTGTCTCCGGCTCCTGTTGGATCAAAAACTTCTTCCAAGGGCAGCGCCGGTGCAAAAAACACCTTGGATTTGTGAAACAACAGCGCTCCGTGCTCCCCTTTTTTAATGACCACAAATTTAGGGCCCATTACATGTATTTTTTCAGCAGCCCTTACCAAGGAGTGTTCTCCAGTCAACTGCCTGGCCTCTTCATCATTAATGGTGATCACATCTATGTGTTTAATAACTTCCTTCAACGCTTCAAGCGCATGGTCCATCCAAAAGTTCATGGTATCCAATACTATTAGTTTTGGTCGTTCTTCCATTTGATTAATTACACTCAGTTGTGTGTCCGGGTGTAAATTTCCCAACATTAATACGTCTGCGTCCTTAAAATTGTTTGGAACTACTGGGGTAAAGTCGGCAAGTACGTTCAATTCGGTAGATAAGGTGTCCCTGGAATTAAGATCGTTGTGATATTTTCCGCTCCAAAAGAAGGTTTTGCCCCCTTTAATGACCTGTAAGCCAGAAATATCTATATTTTTTTCGGTCAAAAGATTCAAATAATCCTGAGGGAAATCTTCGCCCACAACAGAAACAATGGCAGATTTTACTCTGAACTGTGAAGCTGCCAATCCAATAAAGGTGGCAGCCCCTCCCAAAATTTTATCGGTTTTGCCGAAAGGGGTTTCTATAGCGTCAAATGCAACTGTTCCTACGATTAAAAGTTTGCCCATTAAATTTCGAAATTTGCTGCAAAGATAGGTTTTTGAACTGCGAATTCCACAGCAATGGAAATCAAATTTTAAAAAATGATGATATCCCTATTTTCTGCCAAAATCTGCAGGTATTTCACCCCAGGCCTTGGTTTCCCATTTCACTATAGTTGTGGTGTAGGTGTTTTTTTCAAGCCAGGTTATGGCGCGCCTTACCAAATCGAAAACCACTTTGTTTTCAGGGGTCTCGGGCAATTTGGAGTTACAGCTTTTTTTTCGGACCCAACTCATGGCCGTTTTGGAATCCGTATATATTATTCTGTCGCTATTCTGTTGTTTTAAATAGGCCAGGCCATGTACCAAGGCCAAAAACTCGCCAATATTATTGGTGCCTTGCTTAAATGGCCCCTGTTTAAATAGCTCTTTTTTGGTTTTGGTATCTACTCCCCTGTATTCCATGATACCCGGATTACCACTAGAAGCGGCATCTACCGAAATGGAATTATAATTGGGCTCGCCTATTTTACTAATTTGTTCCTTGCTCAGAGAAGAGGAAGTAATTTTTTTGCCCTTGTAATCATCATAATTGCCGTTATATGCCTTTTTTGCGGCCTCAAAGGTGGGAAAGGATTTGTATTGGGCCCCTTTGTAGTTGGTGATAGCTGCTTTACAGTCTTTCCAGCTGGTGTAGATTCCTGGTCGACTTCCTTTCCAAACGGTATAGAATTTTTCTTTTTTGGCCATTATGTCCCCATTAATACCTGCTCAATCACCTTAGGGAAATGCTCATATTCCAAGTGATGGACCTTTTCTGCAATCATTTCAGGAGTATCATTTGGGCTTAAAGCAACCTTTGCCTGCTTAATGATGGCTCCTTCGTCGTAATTCTCGTTTACATAGTGGATGGTTATCCCTGTTTCCACCTCATTATTGTTTTTTACCGCTTCATGAACGTACATGCCGTACATTCCCTTGCCGCCGTATTTGGGGAGCAACGCCGGATGGATGTTTATAATTTTATTGGGGTAGTTGGCGATGAGGTTGTCTGGAATTTTCCAGAGAAATCCAGCCAAAACAATGAGGTCCGGATTAAAGGACTTAAGTATATTTAAAACACAGTCCGAGTTATAAAAAGAATGTCTATTAAAGTATATGGCATTCAAATTTAATCGGTTACATCTTTCAAAAACTTTGGCGTCCTTTTTATTGGATAGTACACAGCTAATGGAAACCTCTGGATTGTCGCGAAAATAGTGTTCTATGTTTTCAACGTTGGAACCAGAGCCGGAAGCAAATAGGACAATCCTTTTCATGTGTTGTTTTGGGGTTAGGACAGAAAATAATTTTGGGCTAAAATAGCACTCTTGTATTTAATTTTATTAAATTACATCACATTTTAACGACAAATAGTGTTATTAAACCAAAGTTTTTTATTTTTGCCATCAATTTAAATTTTTAAAACCGATATTATTATGTCAGACATTGCATCAAGAGTAAAAGCTATCATCGTAGATAAATTAGGTGTTGATGAGAACGAAGTTGTAACCGAAGCTAGCTTTACCAACGACTTAGGGGCAGATTCATTGGATACTGTTGAGTTGATAATGGAGTTCGAAAAAGAATTTGATATTCAAATTCCGGACGATCAAGCAGAAAACATTGCTACAGTTGGTCAAGCTATAAGTTATATAGAAGAAGCCAAGTAATTTTATGATTTCTTGAACAAGTTTCAAAATTATCCATGTGGTAAAGACGCTGCATGGATAATTTTTTTTAATTTACACCTAACTTAATAAGTTAAACAAAAATTTAGTTCAATGCAATTAAAGCGAGTTGTGGTTACTGGTCTAGGTGCTTTGACACCTATTGGCAATAATATTGAAGAGTATTGGGAAGGCCTAAAGAACGGAAAAAGTGGTTCGGCCCCCATTACTTATTATGATACAGAGAAGTTTAAAGTAAAATTTGCATGCGAATTAAAGAACTATAATGCCGAGGATTATTTTGATAGAAAAGAGGCGCGAAAGTTGGACAGGTTTGCCCAATATGCACTCATTTCTTCAGATGAAGCCATAAAAGACTCAGGATTGGATCTTGATAAAATAGATAAGTTTCGAACAGGAGTAATCTGGGGAGCTGGTATAGGCGGATTGGAAACTTTTCAGAACGAAGTTTTAAATTTTGCCGCAGGCGACGGAACACCAAGGTTTAATCCATTCTTTATCCCAAAAATGATTGCTGATATTGCTCCTGGCAATATCTCTATAAAGCATGGTTTTATGGGACCCAATTATACTACGGTATCTGCTTGTGCATCCTCTGCCAATGCTATAATTGATGCCTTGAACACCATTCGTTTGGGATATTGTGATGTTGTAGTTACTGGTGGTAGTGAGGCAGCGGTTACCATTGCCGGAATGGGCGGTTTTGGAGCAATGCATGCGCTTTCTACACGTAATGAGAGCCCAGAAACAGCTTCTAGGCCATTTGATGCTACTCGGGACGGATTTGTGCTGGGTGAAGGGGCAGGAGCTCTAATCCTTGAAGAATATGAGCATGCCAAAGCTAGGGGAGCAAAAATATACGCCGAGGTTGCAGGTGGAGGTTTATCCAGTGATGCCTACCATATGACGGCCCCACATCCTGACGGAATTGGAGTTGTTAGGGTAATGGAGAATTGCTTAAAGGATGCCGGATTAAAACCTGAAGATGTGGATGCCATAAATACACATGGTACTTCAACTCCCTTAGGTGATGTTGCCGAGTTAAAAGCCATTACCAAGGTTTTCGGAGAGCATGCGCACCAGATAAACATTAACTCTACAAAATCCATGACAGGTCACCTTTTAGGTGCTGCCGGTGCTATTGAGGCCATAGCTTCAATATTGGCCATGGAGCATGGATTGGTACCACCTACCATAAACCATACTACGGTAGACGAGAATATTGATCCCAAATTAAACCTTACCCTTAATAAGGCGCAAAAAAGAGAGGTAAATGTTGCCCTGAGCAACACTTTCGGATTTGGGGGACATAATGCATGTGTAATATTTAAAAAAATTAGCTAAGTCATAATATGAACGCTTTTTCCAATTTATTTAATTCCCATTCAAAACAGGATGGGGATTTTTTTTTGGGAATGAAAAAAATTTTGGGTTTTAAGCCAAAAAATCTGGAAATTTATCAAAAAGCGTTCGTCCATCGCTCTGCCAACAGGAAGGATAAGGCCGGTTTTCCGATGAATTATGAGCGCTTGGAGTTTCTAGGGGATGCCATGTTGGGTACCATAATTTCCAAGCACTTATATAGTAAGGTTCCGGACGGTGACGAAGGATATCTCACCAAAATGAGATCTAAGATCGTTAGTAGGGAACACCTGAATGAACTAGGGAAGGATTTAAACCTTATCGATTTTGTGGAGAGTAGAATTCCTAAATCGCGCTTCGGAGACAATATACACGGAAATGTTTTTGAGGCCTTGGTCGGTGCCATTTATTTGGATAGGGGATATAAATTCTGCGAAAAGTTTATAAGCAAAAGGATTATAGATCCCTATGTGGATATTGAACAATTGGAGGGCAAGGTCATAAGCTATAAAAGCTTGGTGATAGAGTGGTGCCAAAAACAAAAAAAATCCTTTAATTACGATATTTACGAGGATACGGGAAATGATGTTGTTAAACATTTTGCCGTGAAATTGTCCATTGCTGGAAAAATTGTGGCCAAAGCTAGGGCGACTTCAAAAAAGAAGGCCGAGGAACGGGCTTCCAAAAGGGCGTATTTTGCTTTACAGGACAAAATGGATAAATCCAATGAGTGATATCCTTAAATTAAAGGACTATCTCCAAAATTTGGATAGAAAACTCTACAATGGCCATAAGGGTTGAAAATTTTATTAAACTCCAACGTTTTCGTAGTCTGAACAACGTTTTATACTTGGAATGGATAGGCTAGTTTCGTTATTAATCCTATATTTACGCCTTTCACGGAAAGTATGGCAGCGATACACAAAATTTCGGAAGATTTTTATGAAGAAACTTTCACTTTAATCGCTTTGCACAGCAGTATAGAAGATTTCATGCTGGTATATGCACTTAATTCTTGTCTTAAAACAAAGTTGAAGAGGTCCGTGAACGATTTGGATTTGTCGCAAGGTGGCTCGTTCCCAATTTTTGATTGGAGAGATGAAGTAAATGATCGCTATTACACATTTGTAAGCAACAATGATGTAAAGGAAGAGGTATTGAGTATAGGAAATCTGTTTCAGGATCAGCCAACTTTTACAAAATATCATTTGGTTCCTGAATACAGGGATGTCGACTACTTTTTAAAGATAGAACACGACGAATTGGACGTGGAAGATAAAATTTTGAAGTCTGTACTAACAATCCCTAAGGTCATAACGGCCTATTTGGTGGATGCAAGTAAACTAAAATCTAAAAATAATTTAATATTTTAAATAATGCCAATAAATAAAAAGACAAAAATAGTAGCGACCTTAGGACCAGCTACTAGTACGAAGAGTGTTCTTAAGGACATGATTGAGGCTGGAGTGGATGTCTTTAGGATAAACTTTTCCCATGCCGATTATAAGGACGTTGCAGAGCGCATACAAATGATTCGTGATTTGAATGAGGAATTAGGTACTTACACCTCTATTCTTGCGGATTTACAAGGACCAAAATTAAGGGTCGGGGTTATGGCCGGTGAAGTAGTAGTTGCCCCAGGAGATGAAATAACTTTTGTTACCGGTAAGCCTTTCGAAGGAAATGCGGAAAAAGTGTATATGAACTACACTAATTTTCCAAAAGATGTTAAAGCGGGGGAGCGTATCTTGTTGGATGATGGAAAGTTAATGTTCGAGGTAATTTCTACCAACTCAAAGGATGAAGTTAGGGCAAAAGTAATCCAAGGCGGGCCTTTGAAATCCAAGAAAGGGGTTAACCTGCCAAACACCAATATCTCTTTACCAGCATTGACTACTAAGGATATCAAGGATGCCATTTTTGCCATATCGCAAGACGTGGATTGGATAGCCCTTTCCTTTGTGAGATTTAGTCAGGATTTAATAGACCTACAGAATATTATTAAGGAACATTCCGAGCATAAAATTCCAATTATTGCAAAAATTGAAAAACCTGAAGCGGTAGAAAACATCGATAAGATTGTGGCATATTGTGATGGATTGATGGTTGCAAGAGGAGATTTGGGAGTTGAGGTTCCGGCACAGGAAGTACCCCTTATCCAAAAGCAATTGGTACTAAGGGCCAAAAAGGCCAGGATACCGGTAATTATAGCCACCCAGATGATGGAAACCATGATTACCAGCCTTACGCCTACCCGTGCCGAGGTGAACGATGTGGCCAACTCGGTAATGGATGGGGCCGATGCAGTAATGCTTTCAGGGGAAACTTCCGTTGGAAATTATCCTGTGCAGGTAATACAAAAAATGTCCAGTATCTTGGAAAGTGTTGAGAACTCAGATCTAATTAAGGTGCCGCATGAGCCACCTCAGGTTAGGACCAATAGATATATCACCAAATCAATTTGTTTCCATGCCGCCAATATGGCCAATGAAATAAAGGCCAAGGCTATTTCTACCTTGACCAATAGTGGATATACGGCTTTCCAAATATCTGCCTGGAGACCAAAGGCCCATATATTGGTGTTTACCTCCAATAAAAGGATCCTTACACAGCTCAACTTGTTATGGGGAGTAAAGGCCTTTTATTATGATAAGTATGTGTCTACGGACGAAACTATTGAGGATGTCAATAAAATGGCATGTCAGAAAGGATTTTTGGAAGTTGGGGACATGTTGATCAGTTTGGCGGCTATGCCTATTAAAGATAAAGGTATGGTGAATACCTTGCGTGTTTCACAAATAGAAAGCTGTAATTTTTAGAAACGGATTACCGAATATATTATAAAAGGCCTGTCTGGATGTTTAAACTGGACAGGTCTTTTTTTTGTTGTTACAAGTCGAATTTTAATTGTACGGTAAGTACCTTTTGTTCCAAGGGTTCATTTTTTTCCGTATTTAGATTGGATAGGGATATCCCCAATAGGCGAACGGAATTTTCCAATTTTTCCTGGTAAAGCAACTCTTTGGTAGTTTCCAATATCAAGGATTTGTCCGCAATATAATAGGGTAGGGTCTTACTCCGCGTCTGAAGGGTGAAATCGCTATATTTTATTTTCAAGGTTACCGTTTTCCCTGATATCTTTGATTTTTTTAGACGTTTTTCCAGTTCCGTGGCAATGTTTTCCAATCTTTGAAGCATAAAGATCTCACTGCTCAAATTTTCATCGAAAGTACGCTCGGCACCTACCGATTTTGGGATTCTATTGGGCTTTACCTCGCTGTTGTGAATACCTCTAACCACATGGTAGTAGTAATCCCCGCTTTTACCAAAATGTTCCCTTAGAAATTCAACGGATTTCTGTTTAAGGTCTTTTCCCGAAAAAATACCGAGGTGATACATTTTATCTGCCGTCACCTTCCCCACGCCATAGAATTTTCTAATTTCCAATTCTTCCAAAAAAGATATTACCTCTTCTGGATTAACGGTTTTTTGACCATTGGGCTTATTGTAGTCGCTTGCAACCTTGGCCAGGAATTTGTTAATGGATATTCCTGCCGATGCGGTGAGGCCCACTTCGTTAAAAATACGCTGTCTAATCTCTTCTGCTATAAGGGAGGCCGAGGGATTTCCTTTTTTGTTGGTCGTAACGTCCAAATAGGCCTCGTCCAATGAAAGCGGTTCCACCAAATCCGTATAATCGAAAAATATATTTCTAATTTTAAGGGAAATCTCCTTATAACGTTCAAAACGCGGGGGAGCAAATATTAGATCGGGACAGTTTCTTTTGGCCAAATAACCACTCATTGCACTACGCACGCCAAATTTTCTGGCTTCGTAACTGGCGGCGGAAACCACACCCCTTTTTTCGGCCCCACCAACGGCCAAAGGCTTGCCCTTTAGAGCAGGGTTGTCCATTTGTTCTACGGAGGCGTAAAACGCGTCCATATCCACATGGATTATTTTTCGTTGTGGGAAATCCAATTTCATACCGTAAATTTATAACAAGTTGGGGCTATTACGCCCCACCTAAAATGTTAAACGCAGAAAATGGGGAAGGGACAAATAAAATTAAGTGGGAAAACGGCCATAGTATTGGGTGCAACCGGCTTAACTGGCGGGTATTTATTGCAGATGTTGCTCAAGGATGAACGCTATATAAAAATAAGGCTCTTTTCTAGGAGCAGTATTGGATTTTCCCATCCAAAATTAGAGGAACATATAGTAGACCTCTTAACTTTGGAAGGTCATAAGGCCGATTTTCTAGGGGATGAGGTGTTTTGTTGTATTGGTACTACCAAGGCCAAAACCCCCGATACGGAAATGTACAAAAAGATAGATTTTGGGATACCGGTTTCGGCGGCCAAAATAGGTCGTGAAAATGGGATTCAAACCTTCCTGGTCATCTCGGCCATGGGAGCCAATTCCAAAAGTGGTGTTAGCTACAACAGAATAAAAGGGGAAATGGAAGAAGCTGTATTAAAGTGTGGCATCCACCATACCTATATTTTACAACCTTCATTGATAGGAGGTAAGCGGGAGGAGAAACGGATAGGGGAATGGTTGGCCAAGCAGTTTATGAAGGTTCTTAATTTAGTTCTCGTTGGACCCTTGGAAAAATATAGGTCCATTGAACCGGAGGTTATTGCGGGCACAATGGTTTGGTTGGCCAACAATAATTCTGGCAATGACAGGATCCAGTCTCATGAAATTGAAAAAATTTACCGTAGCCATTTTTAATACATTAGTAACCAATTAGCATAAATGATAGAAATAGAGCGTAAATTTTTAGTGAAGTCGGAAGCTTTTAAGACAGACGCTGTTCAAAAGGAAAGAATTGTACAAGGTTTTTTAAATACGGACCCCTTAAGGACGGTAAGGGTAAGGATCAAGGGAGACAGAGGATATATAACGGTGAAGGGAAAGGGTAACCAGAATGGTACCACGCGTTTTGAATGGGAAAAGGAAATTTCCGTTAAGGAGGCGGATGCCTTGATGAATTTATCCGAGCCAGGGGTAATAGACAAGATGCGATACTTTATTGAGGTCGGGAAACATATATTTGAGGTAGACGAATTTTTTGGAGACAATTCGGGATTGATAATAGCGGAAGTTGAATTGGAACATGAAGATGAGGACTTTTTAAAACCTCAATGGTTGGGGGATGAAGTAACTTCAGATATCAAATATTACAATTCACAGCTGAGCAAAAACCCTTTTAAGACATGGAAAAAATAAGGTTGTTATTCGTTGTAATATTATTGTGGCAGTGCTTTTCCTGTAAGGATAAGGTAGAGGAACTAAGTATAAAAATGGAGCAGCAAGTTATTGAACCCGAGCCTTCCGTTGCCGAATTGAAGAAGCGTTTGGAATCACAGGGATTTAAAACTTTCGAATATATAGATGAAAAGACCAAGGATACCATCTTGATGCAACAATATTTTATTGCCTTTTTAAAGAGTGGTCCAAATCGGTCCCAATCCAAGACTGAGGCAGATAGTCTACAGGCCTTACATTTGGCCCATTTGGGTAGAATGTACGAGGAAGGATATGCCGATATTTCGGGTCCTTTTGGGGATAATGGGGACATACGTGGCATTACTATCTACAATGTGCCTACCCAAGAAATGGCAGATAGTCTGGCAAATATGGATCCCATGGTAAAAACAGGCAGGCTGGCCATTGAGATACATCCATGGTGGGCTGCCAAGGGGTTCAAACTAAGATAGTTTGGATACATAGCTTTCTGTTGCTATACCTCTAAGATTATTTATGATCAAATGTTCCAATAATTCTGAACTGCTGTATTTGTCAAAGAGATTGTGGGTTGAAAAAAGCATATATTCCAATCTGTTCAAATATATATGGGAGGTAAGTGCCAAATTCACATTCTGTCTGATCTGGCCTTTTATTTGGGCCTGTTGCAAAAGCGCAAGGACATTATCATGTATTACGCTTGCCCTAAATCCATTGAAAAGTTCGTTGGCTTTGGGATAGTATTTCTTTAGGCCCAATAAAAATGACGGACTAAACTTTTTAAGATTATTCAACCCTATCCTGTAAATTGAAATAATTCCTTGGATAGGGTTGTTTTTTTCTTTTTCTATTGCCTCTGTTATCTCATTTCGTACTTTGTTCAATAGGTACTTTAGGCTTTCCTGTACTATTTCTTCCTTGCTCGAAAAATGCCGGTAGATCGTTTTCTTTGAGACACCCATTTCATGGGCGAGGTCATCCAGGGTAAATCGTTTGCTCCCAAATTTTAAAAATTTGGAAATAGCGAATTCTAAAAATTCCTCCTGGTTCTCCATTACTTATAAACTTGGCTTCTATTGCCAGCCACCACCCAAGGAGCGATACAATTCTACCGTAGCCGATAATTGGGATAGTTTGTTGGTAATAAGGTTTAGTTCAGCACTCAGGGCGCTTTGTCTAGCTGTTAACAAGTCCAAGTAATTGGCGTAACCATTTTTTAACAACTCATCAGAATTAGTTTCTGCTTTTCGCAAGGCTTCCACTTCATTTTTTCTGAACTCGAATTTCTTGGTTTCAGCTTCATAGGAAAATAACGCATTGGACACTTCGCTTCCCGCAACCAATAGGGTTTTCTTAAAATTCAATAAGGAACTTTCTTGATTGGCAAGTGCAACTTCTTTTTGGGTTTTTAGTTTTCTTTGATTCAAAAGAGGTTGTGTCAAACCACCAACTACGGTTGCAAATAGGGAGTTTGCATTTAGTAACTTATCCAATTCCAAACTCTGTAAGCCTCCCGAAGCTGTTAAGGTAAGGGACGGATAAAAACTGCTATTGGCAACATTGGTCAATTCAAAATCTCTGATCAGAGCATATTCTGCAGCCATAACATCCGGTCTGTTTCTTAACAATCTTGCAGGTACGCCCAGCTTTATTTCCTGATCAAGGCTTTGATTGTCCAATCGACTTCTTTTAAACTCTTGAGGTGCTTTGCCAAGTAAAATACTCAAAGTGTTTTCTGCTTTAAAAATAGCAGTTTCTATATCTATTTGTAGCGCCTTGGCGCTATTGTACTGCGCTATGTTTTGGTCTACTGCAACCTGGGTTACTTGACCTGCATCTTTTAATGCCTTGATTGTCTCAACACTACTTGCCCTGGTTGCTATGGTTTGCTTTGTTACTTCCAACTGAGCATCCAAAGCCAATAGATTGTAATAGGTATTGGCAATGTTGGAAATCAATTGTGTTTTTACGGCTTGATGTCCTGCAACACTTTGTAGATAATCTGCCTGCGATGCTCTTTTATTACTTCTTATTTTTCCCCAAATATCAGCCTCCCAAGATAAATCTGCAGTAATGTCATATGTGTCCAAACCTCCACTAAATATAGAACCGAACTGACTGTTCTCCGAATATTCCTGATGTGTATAGTTGGGCCCCACACTTAATGTTGGCAAATAACCTGCTTTCCCTTGTTTTGCATACGCTTCAGCAGCTATCATTTGCTGAATTGCGATACGAATGTCCATATTATTCTGCAGACCTTCCTCTATATATTGTTCAAGATATTGATCTGTAAATAAGTCTTTCCAAGATACGTCTGCCATAGAAACACTATCCTTTGGAAGGTTTTCGGTTCTATAAAGGTTTTCGGTTTCTATATCCAGATCCGGTCTTACATAATCCCGTGCCACAAAACAACTTTGTAATGTTATTGCAACTACTAGTAAAAGTGCACCTTTACTTAAACTTCTATGTTTTATAATTGATTTCATTGTTCTTAATCTTCAATAGTTTGTACTGCTGGTTTACTTGAGACTTTTTCTTGTAGCCACTGAAATAAGATAAATAGGATAGGAATCACAAAGACACCCAAAATGGTCCCAATAAGCATTCCTCCTGCTGCTCCTGTTCCGATAGAGTTGTTTCCTTCTGCTCCAACACCATTTGCCAACACCAATGGCATTAATCCTAAAATAAAGGCAAACGAGGTCATTAAAATTGGACGTAAACGCGCTTTTGCCCCATGGATGGCCGCATCAACGATACTCTCGCCATTCTTTCGTCTTTGTAGGGCAAATTCCACAATAAGGATGGCGTTTTTAGCAAGCAGTCCTATAAGCATGATTAGGGCTATTTGGAAATAAATATTGTTTTCCAGGCCTAGAAACTTTGTACTTATATAAGCGCCAAATACACCAAATGGCAAGGATAATACAACTGCAAATGGTAGTAAATAACTTTCGTACTGTGCACTTAACAAGAAATACACAAACAGGATACTTAATATAAAAATGAAGGTGGTTTGGTTTCCTGCATTCACCTCTTCCCGGGTTAATCCAGAATAGGCCACAGTATAATTGGTTGGTAATTTTGCTACTTCTTCCTCAATAACCCTGATGGCATCACCTGTACTAAATCCGTCGTTTGTGGCACCTGTTATAGTCGTAGAATTGAACAAGTTGAAACGGGTAACCGATTGTGGGCCATAAACACGTTTTAGATTGACAAACTGTGTAATTGGTGTCATTTCTCCAGTATCGGTTCTTACATACATACTGTTTAACGCACTTTCATCTGCTCTATCTTCTGGCAATGCCTGAATGTATACCCTAAATTGCTTTCCAAATCTTGAAAAATCCGAGGCGTATATTCCACCAATGTATCCCTGTAATGTGGAAAAGATACTGGTTATGGAAACCCCTTTTTCTTTCGCCTGAGGCACATTCACCTCCATTTCATACTGTGGGTAATTCGTATTAAATGCGGATGTTGCGTATTTAATTTCTGGATGTTGCATTAAGGCCATGGTAAAGTCATTCTTAGCCTTGTCCAAATCCGTGAACTCTCCTCCAAATTTATCCAGTAAATTAATCTCAAAACCAGCAGAGTTACCAAATCCACGAATACTTGGTGGTGAAAAGAAAATAACATTGGCCTCTGGAATAGTGGCTGCTATACCAAATAATTTTCCGGTAATGGCCTGTGCAGATAATGCTTCATCCTTACGTTCGCTCCAATCCTTAAGTTTTATAATCCCAAACCCAAAGTTACTTCCCGATCCACTAATGATACTTCGACCTTTGATAAAGTTAACGGCTACAATACCATCCATACCGTCTATTTTGTCGAATAATTTTCTTGCCACCGCATCTGTTCTATCCAAAGAGGCCCCAGGTGGCAATTCAATATTTGCGAAAATAATTCCTCTATCCTCATTAGGTACAAAACCTGTTGGAGTTGTTGTGGATGCCCAATAAATTCCTATAATGGCAATGATCAATAATATAACGGAAACGAATTTTTTCCTGTATAAGAACTGAAGTGATTTACCATATTTGTCTATTGTTGCGTTAAAGCCGCGATTGAATAATGTGTAAAATCGTTTTATCGGGCTTTTTCCTTTTAATTCTTCATCTTCCTTGTGTTCTTTTAATAGCAGCGCACATAAGGCCGGACTTAACGTTAAAGCATTTACGGCAGAAATAAGGATGGCAATAATAAGAGTTACACCAAATTGCTCATAAAATACACCTGTTGGACCTGTTACAAAGGTTACCGGAATAAATACCGCTGCCATTACCAAGGTAATGGATATAATAGCTCCGGATATTTCGTTCATGGCTGTTAAGGTGGCCTTTTTAGGATTGTGTTCTCCGTTGTCCATCTTGGCATGGACAGCTTCCACAACCACAATGGCATCATCCACCACAATACCAATAGCGAGCACTAGTGCGAATAGCGTTAATAGGTTGATGGAATAGCCGAAAATATTCAGGAAAAAGAAAGTTCCTATAATAGAAACTGGTACTGCAATTGCAGGAATCAAGGTGGATCGAAAATCTTGCAGGAAGATAAACACCACCAAGAATACCAATAAAAATGCTTCTAACAAGGTGGTTATTACCTTATCAATAGAGGCATTTAGGAACAAACTCGTATCGTATGGCACAAAAATGTCCAAACCTTCCGGAAGGTCGGCTTTAACCGATTCCAAAGTAATTTTAATGTTCTCAATAATTTCTTGGGCGTTGGAACCTTTTGTTTGAAAGATTCCCATAAACACCGCAGGATGACCTTTACTCATGGCGTTAGCCGCGTAAGATTGTGCATCCAACTCTATTGTAGCCACATCTTTTAATCGTAAAAACTCCCCGTCTCCCAAGGCTTTAATTACAATGTCGCTGTATTGACTTTCATTTTTAAAGCGTCCACTATAGGTTAGGGTATATGAAAACGATTCTCCGTTGTTCTGACCTAAGGAACCAGCTGCCGCTTCCAAATTTTGTTCTGCCAACACGGCGGAAATGTCTGAAGGAATTAAACCGTAGGAAGCAAGTTTTTCTGGATTTAACCAGATTCGCATAGCATAATCCTGCTGCGAGAATACACTAACATCCCCAACACCGCTAATACGTTGCATTGCCGGAATAACGTTTATTTTTAAGTAATTCTGAATAAAAGTAGCATCATAATCTTCGCTTTCAGAATACATGGATATAAACATCAACGCACTCGTTTCCTGTTTTTGAGTGGTAACACCAGTTTGGGTAACCTCTTGAGGCAATAAGGGCGTAGCCCTTGCCACACGGTTCTGCACGTTTACTGCTGCTATATCTGCATCAATTTCTTGATTAAAATAAACAGTAATTTCTGCACCTCCCGTATTGGATGCGGTAGACGTAATGTATGTCATACCTTCAACACCATTGATTTGTTCTTCAATTGGGATGATGACGCTCTCCATAACAGTTTCGGCGTTGGCTCCGGTATAGTTTGCAGAAACCTTAATAGTCGGTGGTGCAATATCAGGGTATTCCTCTATAGGTAAGCTAGTAATACTGATAATTCCTAGTAATACTATAATAATAGAAATTACCGTTGAAAGAACGGGTCTTTCAATAAATGTTTTTAACATGACTACTATTTTTGTTAGTTGGTGACTAGTTTTTAAATAAAGTGGCTACTGGTTTAATGGCATCTTCAAAAGAAGTTTCTTGAGGGGTAATGACCATCCCGTTTCTTAGTTTGCCTACCCCGGAAACAATAATTTTATCATTGGTATCCACACCGGATTCCACAACATATAGGTTGCCTACCGAGCCTTTTATTTTTACAATGGAAGTTTCTACTTTGTTGTCGGCACCCAATTTAAATATCATTATGTTGCCTTGTTGTTCAAAAGTAGCTGTCTGAGGTACCACTACAGCATCCTTATATTCTATCGGAAATCTTATTTTACCACTGTTGCCATTGGTTAAAATTTCGTTTGGATTGTTAAAAGCCGCTCTAATTTTTATGGTTCCGGTATTCTGATTTATTTGGCCTGTACTCGTTTGAATACGTCCTTTTTCCGAATATATTTTACCGTTGGCCAGTACCAAACTTAAATCTGGTGAATTTTTAATGCGTTCTGCCTTACTTTTCCCTTCAGATCTCTGTAAATGGTCAATGTATTGTGCTTCGTTGAAACTAAAGAACGCATATACTTGGTCAATTTCACTTACAGTTGTTAATGGGGTAGCATCACTTGGACTAATTAATGCACCTTCCCTAAAATTTATGGAACCAACATAGCCGTCTATTGGACTTTTAATAGTTGCATAACCAATGTTTGCAGACACTCCGCTATAGCTGGCTTTTGCTTGTGCTAAATTAGCTTTGGCGGTTTCCAATTGCACTGGGCTAATAATGTTTTTTTCCACAAGTGGAATCAATTTGTCTACTTCAACTTGTGCTACATTAACACGTGCTTTTGCCGCAACGGCATCTTGATTCAAAGACTGTGTTTCCAATTTAAATAACACTTGTCCTTTTTTTACTTTTTCCCCTTCATCTACATATACTTTTTCAATATATCCTGATGTTTTAGCTCTTACATCACTGTTTACCCTGCCCTCTATGGTTGCAGGATAATCTATATATCCTGTAACGGTTTTAAGTTCTACCTGGGACACTGGAAAAGGTAATGGGGGTGCTTGTTGTGCAGCAGCAGCGTTTTCTTGTTTGCTGCCACAGCTCACAATAACCAAGAATACACTTAGTCCTAGAATGGTATATAATTTATTGTTCTTCATTTTTAGTTAAGTTTAAATATGGAATTTGTTGCTAATTAATTTTTCTCTTAATTCTTTAACCGAAGCTGTAGCTTCATCTACAAACTTGACGTAATCGTTATGGAAGGATAGATCGAACTTCTCCTCGTCATTTTCTATTTTCAATTTATTTTGGGTTTCTTTATATGCCTTTATTTCTAAATGAATGGCCCGCTCAGCATTCCAATGGCTGATCATTCTATCCACGTGCTGAATAATGGTATTTTTATTGATTATAAAATACTTTTTGCGGTCTCCTGTCTTCGTGTAATACTCTATTTTATTTAAATCCTGTAGATGATTAAGGTGTGTAGAAATTGTGCTTTTACTTGCACAGAGTATAGTTACCATATCTTCAAAAGTGGATCCTTTCTTTCCTGTAAGGATTATATATGCCAAAATACGCGCTGCAACAGGTGCCAATTGTTCTCTACCCTCTAAATGAACGCCTAGTTTTTCCACCAAGGCCATTTTCTGTTTGCAGATGTTGTGTTTCATTGTTAATTGCTTTATTACTGTTTTTGGGATATTAATAATTTGTAATCAGTAAAATAAGGCGCAAATATACTTATTGGTTCTGAACCAACCGAACTAAACGAAATTAAAGTTTTGTTAAATTGAGATTTTTGCCTGAATAGGTTATTAGGCTGGGAGTTTTACAAATAAAAATAAACCATTATTGGGCCAGAACGCCTTCCAATTCCATTACCGGGATAGGCCCTAGATTGGATTCGCTGATAGAGTACTTTTCGAAGAGGAAGCGCTTTTCGTACAGTTTGTCATCGGCGAAAAAAGTAACAAAGAATTCATTGTTGAAAGCCAATATATCTTCCTGAAGTATTTCAATTTTTCGAAAGCTTTTGGCCGGGATGTCACCCAATCCATGCCTCATGGTAGAAGTTTTACGGTCTCCTTCATAACCGTTGGAGACAGCAATGACTGCTTCTATCTTGGAATCCCTATCATTGATAATGTATGCATTCCAATTTTTCTCCAAGAATTCATCGTTCCATTCATGTACAATGGCAACATGTACATTTTTTGCAATAGGAATTTCTATATCTTTTTTCAATTGTACAGAAAATAATTCAGAATTCTCCCAACTAAGGTAGTTGAGGAAATTTTGTTAATACTATATTTTATAGATAAGCTCCTTTACCAAAAAAGGTTGCTCA
Source organism: Arenibacter palladensis (assembly GCF_900129275.1). Classification (GTDB taxonomy): domain Bacteria; phylum Bacteroidota; class Bacteroidia; order Flavobacteriales; family Flavobacteriaceae; genus Arenibacter; species Arenibacter palladensis. The sequence goes on from NZ_FQUX01000001.1 coordinate 898,716, forward strand.
ACATATGATTGTCACATTTGCCGGAATGCCGGAATTAAAATTAAAAAGCACTCTTAAACTGCTCTAAAAAGCGAACATCATTTTCGCTCAAAAGTCTAATATCTGAAATTTGATGTAGCAGTAAGGCAATTCTATCTATACCCATACCAAAAGCAAATCCGGAGTATTCGTTGGCATCGATGCCACAATTGGTAAGCACATTGGGGTCTACCATTCCACAGCCCATGATTTCCAGCCATCCGGTACCCTTGGTCATTTTATAATCGGTTTCGGTTTCCAATCCCCAATAAACATCTACCTCGGCACTGGGCTCGGTAAATGGGAAATAGGATGGCCTAAGCCTTATTTTGGATTTTCCGAACAATTCGGTGGTAAAAAATTGCAATGTTTGTTTTAAATCCGCAAAGGAAACATCCTTGTCTATATAGAGTCCTTCTACCTGATGAAAAAAGCAGTGGGAGCGAGCGGATATGGCTTCGTTCCTGTATACCCTGCCAGGCGAAATGGTCCTTATGGGCGGTTTGTTGTTTTCCATATAGCGCACTTGTACCGATGAGGTATGGGTACGCAATAAAATGTCCGGATCTGTCTGTATAAAAAACGTATCCTGCATATCTCTTGCGGGGTGGTATTCCGGAAGGTTTAGAGCGGTAAAATTATGCCAGTCGTCCTCTATTTCAGGACCTTCCGAGACATTGAACCCTATACGGGAAAAGATGTCTATAATCTGATTTTTGACTATCGATATAGGATGGCGCGTTCCAAGGCCCAAGGGTTCCCCAGGTCTTGTTAAATCGCCATAAATACCTTTTTCCTCTTTCTTATTTTCGAGGGCATCCTTTAAAGAATTGACTTTTTCGGTTGCAACGGTCTTTAGTAAATTGACGGTTTTCCCAAACTCTTTTTTTTGCTCGTTGGGAACGTTTTTAAATTCTGAAAAAAATTGATTGAACAATCCTTTTTTTCCCAGGTACTTTATGCGGAATGCCTCTATGGCCTCAATATCGGTAGAAGAAAAATTTTCTACCTCGGTAATATGCTTTTTTATGGTATCGATCATGTTGTTCGGCTAATGCCGCAAATTTAAGATATTTACGGCATTACCGACTACATATTTCATCATAAATTGGCTTGTAGCTTACGCTGAAGCTTCAGCCTTTTGTTCAACTGTCTTTTTGTTCAAATAAGAAATGCACTCATCAAAAGTGTTAAAAATGCGATCTTTTGGTATTAGATCTGGTATTAGATCTACCCTTTCCATCATGTAACGTGGTTGATCCAGTACATCTACCAATAATACTTCGATGTTCGAATTAAGTAAATCTATAAGTACGTCTTCCAAGGTGTAAAGGCCGGATTGGTCCATATACTGCATTCTGTCCATACGGATTATAACCGTGGATGCAGTTCTTGGAATTTGGTTTGCCAAGGCTTGAAATTCACTGGTAGAACCAAAGAACAGGGGGCCTTTAATATGCTTTATAAAGACTTTTTCCTTTAAATGTTTCGGGAAATGGGCCTCATCTGCCCATCCTTTTTCATGTTCCAAGGTTTTTACATCCGATCTTTCTGCTGTAAGATCTCCCATTTTTTTCATGAACATTAAGGAGGCAATTACAAGACCCACACCCACGGCATATACCAAATTCCATACTGATGAAAGAACAAGTACCACAAGCATGATGATAACTTCAGAACTTAGTTTAATTGGGCCAACGCTTATGTCTTTTGGTAAACTTGGTATGGCTTTTAATCCTTTATAATCCATAACACCTATACCTACGGTAACCAATATCCCGGCAAGTACTGCTGCGGGTATTTGCGATGCCACTGGGCCCAAAGCCAAAAGAATGATAAGAAGCAATATACCTGCGACCATACCGGACAGTTTGGTTTTACCCCCTGCGTTTATATTTACTACGGTACGAATGGTGGCACCGGCTCCAGGGATTCCCCCAAAAATAGCGGCTATACTGTTACCTATACCCTGACCTACAAGTTCCTTATTGGGCTGATGTTTCGTTTTGGTCATGTTATCGGCCACTACAGAGGTTAAAAGTGAATCTATAGCTCCCAATAAAGCCAACGTTAATGCAGTAAAGACATAGGGGGTTATAGAGCTAAGTTTAAATCCGGTAAATATTTCAAGGTTGGGAACGGGGAAGCCGCTGGGTATTTCTTCAATAGGACGATAGTTGAGTCCAAATCCGTAGGCCACTCCTGAAACAACGATCAGGGCTACCAAGGCACTTGGTATGGCAGTGGTAATTTTTTTGAAGCCATAAATAATGGCGATTGTAGATAGGGCTAGGATAAGTTCCAGCCAATTGATGTTTTGCATGGCCCTGGGAAGAACTTTTAAGGTGCCCAAAACCCCTGAAGCCTCACTTTTGGCCAGAGTTCTTGCCTCTTTGTCCATATCATCTTGGGTAATGGTTTTTGAACGTTTTATAGTTTCTTCAAAATTTTCCAAAACCAGAATACCTTCGCCAGCTTCTTCCTTTAGAATATTTTCTAGGATGATTTCCTCTGCCATCGGTTTAAATTGGGATACAAACTCGTTATCTTCTTTGGGATAATACCCTACGGATGGTAAAATTTGGGTCACCAAAATGATGACACCAATTGCGGTCATAAAACCGGAAACCACGGGATAGGGGATGTAGCGAATGTATTTGCCTATACCTAAAAGACCTAAGCCTATTTGCATAAGGCCGGCCAATAGAAATATAATAAGAATGGCGGGAAGCGCTTTTTCTATACTTCCGTCATTAACAGCCACTAACCCTGCAATAACCACCATACTTACGGCTGTCATTGGAGCCGTTGGGCCAGATATTTGAGTGTTGGTTCCTCCAAAGAGCGCGGCGAAAAAACTGATGAATATAGCTCCATACAGTCCGGCACTTGGTCCAAGTCCAGAACTTACACCAAAGGCTAAAGCTAGTGGGAGAGCAACAATACCTGCTGTAATTCCACCAAATAGGTCTCCTCTAAAATTTGAAAAAAAATTTTTCATAATATTGAATTTAATGCTGGGTTAGTTTAAGCAATCATTACTAAAGATTGAAACCAACCTTTGGTTTCAATAGTAAGAAGGCCAGTATAGCTATACTGACCTTCTGGGTCATTAGGGTATTAATCGTAGAAAATAACTTCACCATTGGAAACGTCATACATGGCGCCAACAACTTTTATTTCCCCCTTTGTTTCCATTTCAGTCAATACAGGGCTATTCTTGCGTATGTTGCCTATTGTTAAATGTACGTTCTTTTCTGCAACTTTATCCACGAATTCAAGGTTTTTGGAGTTCCTTAAACTCTCATCAGTGGGTTCTTTAACAGCCTCCACTGCTGGTTCTATTTTGTTGATCAAGGCAGTAAGATTACCTAATCTTGCATGATCACAAGCTCCTTTTACGGCACCACAGCTTGTGTGGCCCAGAACAACGAGCAGTTTGGTGCCTGCAAGTTTACATGCAAACTCCATACTGCCCAAAATATCTTCATTAACAAAGTTACCAGCTATTCTAATGCTGAAAATATCACCTAAGCCTTGGTCAAAGACTAATTCTGCGGAAACTCTGGAGTCGATACAACTTAAAATGGTTGCAAATGGAAATTGCCCTTCACTTGTGTCGTTCACCTGTTCAAGTAGGTTTCTGTTGGCTTTTAGATTGTTTTGAAATCTTTGGTTGCCTTCCTTCAAATATCGCAATGCCTTTTCGGGGGTCATTGTGGCTTGTGTTTCTCTTGTATGCGCTTTCATATTTATTTATTTTTATTAAGCAATTTTTAGTGTTGTGTTAAAATCATAATGGGTGTGTTTTTCCCCGGTAATCATAATATTAATATCCGATTTCTTTACCTTATCATATATATTCAATAGTCTGGAAAGATCTTCTTTTTCCTTATTTCCTCCATCCAAAAGCAACAGATCTATGTTGCTAATGGATAAATAAACAGGAAGATTATTCACCGTATTTTCATTGAGGTCAAAAACAAAGTTGATGGTCTTGCGCCCTTCTGAACCGGCTGTTTGCGGTGGGAAATTTGAAGATTCACCAATGTTAAAAGACTTTAAAGGACTGTTTGAATGTAGAAATAGCTCTTCCGTAAAGGATGAGCCAAATATCCCTTCGGAACAATTTAGGGAGCCAATACCTATCTTCATACCTGGTTCAAGGCCCTTGTCATGTGAAACGATCAAGACAGGACCCTTAAAAACACTTAGGACAAAGTTGATTACCCTATTTTCAGCAGTATTAAAATGTTTGCTCTTATGTCTTCCCAAGACTATAATGTCCGGGTCGTTTTCGTGTAGATATCTATCGATCTCATTTCTAATATTGCCAAAGGTACTGGAATAATTAATAGCTACCCCGTAATTATCAATTATGGGCGATAATATATTCTTCATTCTTTTTTCCGTCTGAATATATTCACGGTTTAATGTACGCATGGCCGATAATTGGTTTTCTTTCCCTATAACGGCCGTTGGCTTCGTTACATTTAAGACTTCTATCTCACCATTGATTATTTGGGCCAAACTAACAGCACTTTTTAACAGGCTGGATATGTCTCCCTGTAAATCAGTGAATAGAGCTATTTTATGTTTATTTCTTGTCATTTCCATTAGCTTAAACTTAATTTGGATTTTGGTCTAGTTCTAAAAAATTCCGTAAAACTGGGCGGATTTTCAATTACACCACGCTTAGAAAGAAGTTGAATATCTATATTGCGCTCTTTTGCCTTCACTGAAAAGTTGTCCAGAATTTCAATTATATCCGGATCAAGATATCTAGTTTTAATCAGGTTTATTTCCAAATAGGTGTCCCTTGGCAGGCTGTCCAATTCTTTAAGAATGGCACCTTTATTAAAGAAGGTAACTTCTTCTGCAAGTGTCATTTTTATCTTGTGCTTACCGTTGCTTACATCTTCCATATGAAGGAAATGGGAGTTCTGGTAGCTTTTTAGTAGGATAATAAACACCCCTACAACAAGACCTAGGCAGATACCAACGAGCAAATCTGTAAATATGATACCAAATACGGTTACCGAAAAGGGAACGAACTGCTTCCATCCCAATTTGTACATTTGGACAAAAAGGGCCGGTTTTGCCAATTTAAATCCTACGATAAAGAGTATGGCCGCCAAAACCGAAAGGGGGATCATATTCAATAACTTAGGAATAAGAATAACAGAGATAAGTAACAGGAAACCATGAAAAATAGCCGATAGTTTGGATTTTCCACCAGATTGAATGTTGGCAGAACTTCTAACGATTACTTGGGTAATGGGCAGTCCTCCAATTAGACCTGATATAATATTACCGGTACCTTGAGCAAGTAGCTCGCGGTTGGTTGGGGTCACGTTCTTTTCAGGGTCCATCTTATCGGTAGCCTCAACACATAAGAGCGTCTCCAGACTGGCAACCAAAGCAATGGTAAAGGCAGTAACCCATACATCTGGGTTGGAGATGGCAGCGAAATTTGGGAAACTGAACTGCCCAAAAAATGATGCTGCGTCTTCGGGAATTGGTACACTTACCAAGTGATCCGAAGATATGGATAGGTATGTACTGTTCTGTGTCAATACAAAGAATATAATACCTATCGCAACGGCAACCAATGGCCCTTGGATAAGTTGAAAAATCTTGCCTTTTTTGGAAAGTACCTTATCCCATAACAATAGTATGGATAAGCCCACTATGGCCACCAGTGTTGCACCGGGGCTAATATTGTTTACGGTATTCAGGATCCCCGAAAAGGTATTCTCCCCATCCACCTGAAAAAAGGCCCAATCGCCTTCGGGGTCCGGGTCATAACCAAAAAAATGTGGAATTTGTTTAAGTATAATAATGATACCTATACCGGTCAGCATTCCTTTTATTACGGACGAAGGAAAATAATACCCGATAATCCCGGCTTTGAGAAAGCCAAAAATCAACTGAATAATTCCACCTAGTACAACGGCAACCAAGAAGTTTTCAAAACCTCCCAGGGCGCCAATAGCTGTCAACACTATAGCGGCCAGGCCAGCGGCTGGTCCACTAACGCCAATTTTGGAGCCACTTAGCGCTCCAACAACAATACCGCCGATTATACCGGCAATTAAACCTGAAAATAAAGGGGCCCCACTGGCCAAGGCAATACCCAAACAAAGGGGTAACGCAACAAAGAATACAACGACACTTGCGGGAAGGTCGCTTTTAATATTTTTGAACATATATAAAAAAATAATTTGGTCCTTAATGGGAATCAAGGACAAGTTTTTAATTAATCGAAAAAGTTTTACTTAACTGATAGGATTAACTAATATGTTCAGGTGGTGGTAGTAGAATTTTTTGGGTGAAGTTAATATGTCCCATGGGGTGGTAAACACCCAATATAGATTTTTGGGACATGGCTATTAAAGAAAAATCTGTAAAACCATCGTTTACGAATTTTTCCTGTAAGGGAGATTTCTTACCGGTTTCTTGCTGTTCTTCTTCGTTAAGGTTGGTTACAATAACGGGATCGTCAATATCTAGCAAAGTAATTGCGCTCGGAGCCACTATGGCAAATAGCCAAAGTGAAAGCAAAAGAATACGAGCGAAAACTTTCATAGTATTATTAATTATGACAAATATAACACCAACGGTTTGATTAGACGTTAAAGAAATATTAAAAATCCTTAAGTACTTTTATATCATCTGTTGGAATCCATCCCGTGGTGCCATCTGCGATTTCAATTTTTTTCCAGTCATTTAATTGTTCAAGTACATTGATTTTGGTACCGGCGTGCAAAGTGAAAATGGTCTGACTCCTATTGTTGGGCTCGGATTTAATACCAACTTCTTCCGTAAAAACAATGGCAGGTTGTTCCGATTCATATTTAGAATATTGTAAATAGGCCAGTACCACGGACAATAATGTAAAGAGCAGAAAAATAAGGCTGCTTATGAAGGCTATTCGTTTTTGGGTAGAAAACTTGAAATAATAAAAGGCGATATAACAGCATACAAAGAGCATCATAAATCCAATGGCCACATAGGCCCATTGGTCAATTGAAAGGTAGGTAGTGAGTTTGTTGTACATTTTGGAAATAGAGGTCTGGGGCAGGGGCTCAATGGCATCCAAAGTCATATTTTGGGCATAGGACAAGTTGTTCTTAATATCCTGATCATTTGGTTTTAACAATAATGCCTTCTCATAGTAATAGATACTTGGGGCAATTTTGTCTAGTTTGTAATAGGTATTCCCCAAATTGAAATAGAGTTCGGCCGAATGTTCCCCATTTTGCAAGATCTTTAAATAATTGTCCGCGGCTTTGGTATACTCTCCTTGGTTGTACAAGGCCGTAGCTTCCTCGAATAGCTGTTCATTTTGGGGAAATCCCAAGGTACATACCAGAAACGCTAAAATAGTTAATACACGTACCATTGTTTAAATTTGTTTGTCCAGTTGTGAAATAACCTCACTGGCTTTATTGTAATCCTGTTGCATCTGAACATCGGAGAAAGGACTATATCTAGCCATTTCGCAGTTCTTAAGTAACCCTACAAAACCTTCCCTAGTGGTTTCGTCTACATTTTTTTCACTTAATAAAGAGGCTATTTTATCCTTACTGAATTCTGATGTCTCTATTTTAAGTTTGGCCTTCAAATAATTGTGCAATGCCTTTTCCAAAGCCACGTAAAACGACTCTTTGGATCCCAATCCTTTTTTGGCTGCGGATAGGTATTTCTTCGCAAGTCTGTTGGCACGTTTAATTTTGTTTCCTTCCACGTCACTGGCAATAGCCTCTCTTTTTTTACCTAAGAGGATGGCCAATGGAATTAATAAAACCGGTAGTAACCACCACAGAAAGAAGCTTTTGGACCCAAAAAAGTAATTATTGTTAATGGCTGTAAGATTTGGTTTTATTTTATTGAATACAAATTGATCTCCCGTAGCCACAACCCTTTGTTTATTATTGGAAATAGGACCAGTATTATTTGCGGCTCCGCTTGTTGGGCCTTCCAGTACATTGATCATAATTTCCCCGGAACTCAAGGTTTGATACTTTTCAGTCTTAGGGTTGAAGAAGCTGAAAGTTATACTGGGAATGGGATACTTGCCCTTAAATGTAGGCACTACCGTATAGCTGTTGCTTACATTTCCTTCCATACCGGATAGGGTAGTACGGACACTTTCATTGAATTCCGGATCATATACTTCCAAGGAACTTGGTAGGTTTAAACTTGGAATTTCGAAAAGTTTTAAATTTCCCTTTCCATTTATGGCCACTTTGGCCTGCAGGGATTCGGATGCGTTAAGATGCGTTTTACTGGTGGTCACCGAAAATTGGAATTCTCCTACCGCACCACTAAAATCTGCCGGTTTACCTTCTGTAGGCAAGGGTTTTACATTAATTTTCCTATTGCCAGCGGATACGGTCTTGTTGGTTTGGGCAAATATTCTTCCCCCAAAAAAATCCCGTTTGTTGGTGGGAACCTGGAGACTTACATCCAGGGAAAGCGGTTCAATTTCCAATTCTCCTGTTTTCTGCGGGTATAAAACTACCCGCTTTAAGATTACTGACCTATACGACTTGCCATCATAGGTAGTATTCTGTACATCGTATTTGGTGACAGGAATATCCTGGCTCCAGAAATTGTTGTATTTGGGATTGTCCAGCGCCCTAAAATTGGTTACGTCTATAGATGGACTTGCATAAAGCTTATAAACTACGGTAACGGCTTCATTTAAATATGGGCTGGTTTTGGATATTTCGGCAACTAGGTGTAAACTTTCATCCGCAACATCGTCTACCGTTTTTTCGCCGTCCGGTCTTTCAACTGCAGCGGTAACCTCCACTTCTTTGGGAAGTGATTTATAGGTTTCACCTTTGATGACAATGGTGGCCTGCTTAATGGTAAATTTCCCCCTAGCCGTAGGTGCCAGTGTATAGGTGTAGGTTTTGGAAAAGCTCCTTACCCCGTTCACCCAAGAGGAGCTGATGGATTGCGATGGACCCATAATTACCCTGAAGCCTTCAAAATCAGGAGGGACAAAATTGTCCCCATCCCTGTTCATGGTAAAGTCTACCCTTAGACGTTCGTTAATGCCCAATACCTCCTTGCTGAGATTCATCTCGAAGGTGACGGTTTCATCGTTCTGGGCATACGAAAGTATGCCGAAGAACAACATTGAGAATAACGATATGTATCTTTTAATATTCACGTGTATTACCAGTCTTTTTCATTTTGGATTTTTGCACCTTTTACTTTTTGAGCATCAATTTTTTCCTGTACTTTTTTCTCCTCGTTCTGCATGGCCTCCAATAGGTTTTTCACTTGTTGGGGGGATAATTGGTTAGGTCTAGGTTGTTGTTGCTTCTGCTCTTCTGCCTTATAGGGCTCGTCGTTTTTCTCTTCATCTTCTCCTTCACCCTCTTTATTGTCTTCTTTCTGTTCCTCTCCTTTATCTCCCTCTTCCTTCTTGTCGCCCTGGTTCTCCTCTTCTTGGTCTCCTTTATTATCTTCGTTCTGATCCCCTTCCTTTTTATCCTGGTTTTGGTCCTGCTGATCTTTTTGGTCTTCCTGGTTTTGGTCGTCCTTATTCTGATCGTTTTGTTGTTGTTCATCCTGCTGTTTTTTCAGCATTTCTTTGGCCAACGCCAAATTGTAACGTGTCTCCTCATCCGTAGGGTCATTTCTTAAGGATTCCTTATAGGCATCTACAGCTTTTTGGTATTCTTTGTTTTTCATAAAGACATTGCCCATGTTATGGTAGGCCATGTGCTTGTCTTTTTTGTTGGTAGCATTTTCTCCCGCCTGCTTAAACCTGCCAAAGGCTTCGCTATAGGTTTCGTTTTCGTAATAGGCGTTCCCTAAATTGTAAGGAGCTATACTGTTTTCCGCACTCTTGGAGATGGCCCTCCTATAGTTGGCTTCGGCATTTACAAAATTACTTTCGGACAGATCTTTATTTGCCTCCCAAGTATAGTTGTTGGCAAGTTTAAGTGATTTTTCCTTTTCCTTGTCCACTTCCTGCGCTTGGACAAGGCCTCCGATCAAAATAATGATAAATGCTATCTTTTTCATAATCCTTCTGCGTTTATCGCTCGTTAAACAGATTCAATTTTTTAAGCCACTTCGTTTTTCTATCCAAGACAAAAATGTCTAAAAATAAGAATAAAAGCCCTGCGGCCAAAAACCACTGGAACTGATCTTTGAATTCTGCAAATTGTTTGGCCTCAAATTCTTTCTTGTCCATTTGGTTTAATTGCTCCTTAATAAATTCAACGGCTTCATCCGTGTTTTCGCCGTTTATGTATTCTCCATTGCCCTCATCGGCAATTTCCTGGAGCACATCTTCATTTAATTTTGTAATGACCACTTCGCCTTGGTTATCTTTTTTCAGGCTTTCAACAATACCGTTTCTTTTTAGGGGTATGGGTGCTCCTTTTGTTTTCCCTACCCCAATGGTAAATATCCTAATGCCTTCATTGGTGGCGTCCTCAACGGCATTGCTTACATTGCCTTCGGAATGGTCCTCCCCGTCCGAGATAATGAAAAGTACCCGGTTGGTTTGTTCCTCATCGTCATAATAGGTCGATGCCAATTCAATGGCCTGATCAATAGCTGTTCCTTGTGAGGAAAGCATATCGGTGTTCATGTTTTGCAGGAACATTTTGGCGGCCCCATAATCGGTCGTTATTGGGAGTTGTGGAAATGCCTGTCCGGCATATGCAATTATTCCAATTCTATCACTCGCCAATTGATTGATAATTTCGGAAACCAAACGTTTGGCCTTTTCCAGTCTATTAGGGGCTATATCCTCGGCCAACATACTTTTGGAAACATCTACGGCAAACACTATATCGACCCCTTCCCTTTTAACGGTTTCCAGTTTGGTACCCATCTTTGGGTTGACCAAGGCCATTGTTAAAGAGGCTATTCCCAATAGAATAAAAATTAATTTTAAAGTGGATTTAAAATTGGATCTGTCCGGAGTCAATCGCTTTAGAAGGCCAAGGTCCGCGAATTTTTTCTGTGTTCTTTTTTTCCAAATTTGAAGAAGCACAAAAAGAACCACCATCACCGGAATGATGGACAACAGATATAAATATGATTTTTCGTCTAACTGAATCATTTTGTATTCATCCTTTTTAAATCAAATCCCTATAAAACTAGTTCCTTGATCTTAAATAAAACTTCTATAAAAGGTGTTCCTTGCCAGCCATTCCAACAAGAGCAAAACCCCTGCCAAATACACCCAGGGTCTAAATTTTTCTTCGTATTTGTAGTACTTGAACTCCTCTACTTCCGTTTTTTCCAACTTATTGATCTCCTCGTAAATGGCCTCCAGTTTTTTATTGTCGGTAGCCCTAAAATATTGCCCTCCGGTTGTTTCCGCAATAGATTTTAACAGACTTTCATCTATTTCTACTTCCCGCATCCCATACCTGAAGGATCCATCGGCGTTATATGCTATGGGCGTCATAGCATTGCCATTGGTTCCAATACCGATGGTGTAGGTTTTAATGCCGAACTCCACTGCCAGATCTGCTGCTGTTTGGGGCTCTATAAAGCCAGAATTGTTTACCCCATCTGTAAGCAAAATAATTATTTTGCTCAAAGCCTTGCTCTCCTTTAGTCTGTTTACAGAGGTGGCAAGTCCCATTCCAATAGCAGTCCCATCATTTAATTGCCCATATGTTATTTCGTCCAACGCCCTTAAGACTATGGATTTATCACTTGTAATAGGCGTTTTGGTATAGCTTTCCCCTGCATAGGCCACCAAACCTATCCTATCGTTTGGTCTTTCGTTAATAAAATCGGCCGCTACTTTTTTAAGCGCTGCCAATCTATACGGTTTTAGATCTTTTGCCAACATACTGGAGGAAACATCGATGGCCATTACAATATCGATTCCTTTTGTAGTTTTGGTCCTTGTGGAGATATCCTCGGTTTGCGGTCTGGCCATGGCAACTATGATTGCGGCCAAAGCCAATAAGCGTATAGCAAATAGCGCAGGTTTTAATTTGGGCAATATGCTACCTTTGGGAAAGCCCTTAATGCTCGACATTTTTAAGGAAGCGGTCTGTTCCTTTCTTTTGAGGAAATACCAAAGCATTGCCACTGGAAGTAATAGAAACAACCAGAAAAACTGTGGGTTCGCAAAGGAAATATTCTCAAACATCTATAAGCTCGTTTTTACTTCTACTGAGTTCAAAATTCGGTCTACTATCTGGTCTGCATATTGGTCGTCTTCCAACCATGTCAAGATTACATTTTGCTGAAAACCTTTTCCTCCAAAAAATAGGACTACATAGTTTCCAGAGATCAATTCCTTGGATTCGGGCACGGCAAATTTTCCACTTCCGTACAGTTTAACCCCTTTTACCCCAGAGAGGGTAGAAAAAGGTTCTTGCTTGGTAATGATGTTCTTGGCACCTTGATTCTCAAAATTTTTCAAAATTTGTTCGGAGGCCTTTTCAAAATCCGGCTCCTCCGGTTGTGCCAATGTAATAGAGGTGGCACCAATGGTAAACAGTCCTATGGAGCTCCTATAGGCAAAGGCCTGCATTTCTTTTATAGAAGCTTGGGCTTCTGGCGGCAGTTTTACCCCTTGGCGCAATAAGACTTCGGGGGTATGCAAACTAATAGGAGGAAAACCGTAATCGCTTTGTACCCATTCCCCTTCCAATAATTCTTTGGTAGGGTGGCCCAAAACGGTATCCTTTACCTGTCCAAATCCGTAGTAACCTATTGCTGCTACAGTGGAAAATAAAAGTACAAGGACCGCGGTGACGGCAACAATGACTATTTTTTTCTTCTGTTTCTTGCGTTCCAGCTCCTCCAAGTACTCTTCCCTTTGCAATAATTCCTCTTCAGTGGGTTCTGGAATAGCCTCTTTGGTCTTGATTACAATCTGTTCAACAGATTTTCTGTCCTGTTCGGCTACGGAGGACTCCGGCTTGGATTTTGCAAATTTCACCAAATCGGAGGTCTGTAAAACCTTTTTGAACTGTTGTATGGTCTCGTTGTCCAGTTTCAACTGTCCAGCATCCTTCATCATTTCCAATTTATCTATCAATTGGTCCGTGGTACTTTCCAATGCCGTGACATGAACATCCTCTTCCAGATAGGACCGCACAATGTCCGTTAATTCGGAATAATAGGATTTATAATCGTCCTGAATTAAATATTTAGATTTTTCCAATTGCTTTAAACCAAGGATAGCACGGTCGAAAGGAGGTAATAGGGCTACTTTTTCCTCCTCGCTCAACGGTTTTTTTCTAAAAACGAACCAATACAAGGCCGCCCCGGCCAAAATAAGGATGCCCAATATCCAAAGGAGTATTTTCCAGAGGGTCCCGTTCGATTTTTCTACATTGATAAGGGGTTTTATATCGTACATCTTCTGTGCCAAGGTATCGACCGGAACGGTAGCAACATCAATTTTTACGGAATCGGTAAAAAATGGTTTTCCGTTCACCATGATCTGTTGTCTTGGAAGTACATAGGTACCGGAATCAAATTGGGTAAGGGCATAGATTTTTTGCAAGGTCATCCTATCCAATTTTTTAACCGTATCGGTCTTTAGTGCTTCCACGGTTTCCAATGGCGAAAAGGTCTGGCCTTCCGGGAAGATTACCTGTGCAGTGGAATCTGTTTCCACGGTGACCTTAAAATTGATCTGTTCCCCAATCTTTATATAAGTAGTATCCACCCCTGACACAATGGTGGGGGCACTTTGGGAAAAAACATGTGTCGAGGCAAATAGCAGACACCATGTAATATATCGTAATAAATACGAATAACTATTTTTAATGCTCAAATTTAAGTTCCTCATTTAAATCAACCTCTTCTCTTAAAATAGCCCAATAATTTCTTTACATAACTTTCATCCACCCTACAACTCAAAACCCCACAACCAGATTTGGTAAAAGTCTCCTGAAAATAGGCAACGCGCTCACTGTAGTGTTTGCCATAGGCCATCCTTACTTTTTTGGACTGGGTATTTACCAATTGAATGGCACCCGTTTCGGCATCCTGCATTTGAACCATGCCTAGATTTGGAATGGTTTCCTCCCTTTCATCAAATACCCTAATACCGGTAAGATCGTGCTTTTTGCCCGTAATACGCAATGTTTGAAGGTAGTCGTCGGTTATAAAATCCGAGAGTACAAAGACAATTGCTTTCTTCTTCATTACGTTGGTAAGGAATTTTAAGGCTGCTCCCAAATCGGTCTCACTACTCTTGGGCGAGAACTCCAACAATTCCCTTATAATTCTAAGGGCATGACTTTTTCCTTTTTTTGGTGGAATGTATAGTTCCACCTCATTGGTAAACAAAAGAAGTCCAACTTTATCATTGTTCTGAAGTGCCGAAAATGCCAGCGTAGCAGAAATTTCTGTAATTATTTCCTTTTTAAACTGATTGCTGGTACCAAAAAGTTCCGAACCACTCACATCTACCATGAGCATCATGGTAAGTTCCCTTTCCTCCTCAAATACCTTTACATAAGGTTCATTATAGCGTGCGGTTACGTTCCAATCTATAGATCTAACATCATCACCGAATTGATATTGGCGAACCTCACTAAAAGTCATACCCCTACCCTTAAAGGTCGAGTGGTATTCCCCGCCAAAAATATGGTCGGAAAGACGTCTCGTCTTTATTTCGATCTTACGAACTTTTTTTAATAATTCCTTGGTATCCATTTTCAGTTTGCAGTTTGCAGTAAAAAGTATTCGGTTACAGTTTTAAGGTATTAAGACCAAAAGCTGTATACGGATAACTGTAGACTGATTAAGGTACTTCAATTTCGTTTACGATCTTGTTTATTATTTCTTCCGAAGTAATGTTTTCCGCCTCGGCCTCATAGGTTATACCAATCCTGTGGCGCAAAACGTCATGTATCACTGCCCTTACATCCTCAGGTACCACATAGCCCCGTCTTTTAATGAAGGCATAACATTTGGCAGCAACCGCTAAATTTATACTACCCCTTGGCGAAGCTCCGAAACTAATCAAAGGTTTTAGGCTTTCCAGATTATATTTCTCTGGGTATCGGGTGGCAAAAACAATATCTAGAATGTATTTTTCAATTTTCTCGTCCATATACACATCCCTTACCGCCTTTTGGGCACTAAGAATCTGCTTAACGCTAACCACTGGCTTTACCTCTTCATAGGCACCTTTAAGGTTTTGCCTAATAATTAATTGTTCCTCGCTAAGTTTGGGGTAATCAATAACGGTTTTTAACATAAATCTATCCACCTGGGCTTCCGGTAGGGGGTACGTTCCTTCTTGTTCCACCGGGTTTTGGGTAGCCATAACCAGAAAGGGCTTGTCCAATGTAAAAGTTTCGTCGCCTATGGTTACTTGCTTTTCCTGCATGGCTTCCAAAAGGGCGGATTGCACTTTTGCAGGAGCACGGTTAATTTCATCTGCCAGAACAAAATTGGCGAATATGGGACCTTTCTTAATTGAAAAATCGTTCAATTTCATGTTGTAGATCATAGTTCCAACAACGTCTGCAGGTAGAAGATCTGGAGTGAACTGAATTCTACTAAAGCTTCCTTGCACTGCTTTTGCCAAGGTATTTATCGCTAAGGTTTTGGCTAAACCGGGTACACCTTCCAGAAGAATATGGCCCTGCCCTAAAAGTCCAATGAGCAATCGTTCAACCATATGTTTTTGTCCTACGATTACCTTATTCATTTCTAAAATAAGTAGGTCTATAAAAGCACTCTCCTGGGCAATTTTCTCGTTCACGGCACTGATATCTACCGAAGTATTTTCTTCCATATAATCCTTTGTTTTGTTTTGTTTACAGTGGTTTACTCCAAAAGTGGATGCAAATTGAAAATTTATTTAGTTATTGGCTGTTAATGTATGGTTAAAAGTTAAGCAATGGGTCCAGTTTTATGAACTATTTAAGGGAATTATTCATAATTTCACAAACATATGAAAAATAAAACATCTTATTTCAAAATCATTGCAGGGACAGTTAGTTGTAGCGATTGGGGTAAGATGATTCCTTGCGGGGGAAGGTTTGTGTTGATCGATCATTTTTAAACAGGGGAAAAACACCACTTTTAATTAGACCTAAATTTAGGTTTCATTGGGCAGTAAACCGTTTATTTTGAATAACCTTTCCGCAGCTGATATCTGGGCGCAAGATTTAGGTTTTAATGACCATCTGTCCTATACAGATGATTCATATTTTGAATGCTCCGGATATGGACATTTTAAAGAAAACTTGGGTGTTGTTTCCATGATACCGGCATAGGACAATAGGAATAATGGTTGCAGCCAAGCGACATTGTTAGAAATAAAACAAAGAACTTTTTTATGAGTACAACCTTTAATGAGAAACCAACAGCATTTATAACCGGGGCCACAAGCGGAATTGGACTTGCAACCGCTAAAATCTTTGCCGCCAATAAGATTAATTTGGTTATTTGTGGCAGGAGAAAAAAGCGATTGAACGAACTTAAAAAGGAACTGTCCAGACATACCAAGGTTTTCATTTTGGAATTTGATGTACGGGATAAAAACACGGTTTTTGAAGCTATTGCTTCCCTTCCGGAGGAGTTTTCCAATATTGATATTTTAATCAATAATGCCGGTAATGCCCATGGTCTGGACTCCATAGAGGAAGGAAGTTTGGATGATTGGGAGGCCATGTTGGACATTAACGTCAAGGGCCTTTTGTATGTTTCCAAGGCCATTATGCCAGGCATGATCAAAAAAAAATCGGGACATATTATCAACATTGGTTCTATTGCAGGAAAGGAAGTGTATCCTATGGGGAATGTGTATTGCGCTAGTAAATATGCTGTGGATGCCATAAATCAAGGGATGAGAATAGATTTAAACAAATATGGCATTCGCGTTGGGGCCATTAACCCTGGATTGGTGGAAACGGAATTTAGCAAGGTAAGGTTTAAAGGAGACGATGGTAGGGCCGAGGCCACCTACAAGGGGTATAAGCCGTTGCAGCCGGAAGATATTGCGGATGTAATCCATTTTATGGTTACTAGGCCCTCCCATGTTAATATAGCAGATTTATTAATTTTGCCTACGGCACAAGCGAGTGCTACTATTGTCAATAAGGAATTATGATCAATAAACGCCTACTCGTAAAAAACCTACTGGCCCATAATGACGAAAATAGCTTTTATGATAAAAAGCGATTTATAGATATTGGGCAGAGGGAGGGTAAGGCCAAATTTTTAAAGCATGTCTGTGCACTTGCCAATAGTAATCCTAAAAACAATTCTTTTATAGTTATCGGGGTCGAGGACGAAGACAATGAAATTGTAGGAGTCGATTTTTTTGATGACAGCAAGATTCAGAATTTGGTAAACGCCTATTTGGACAACCCCCCTCGGATTACCTATGAAAACATTCCATTTCCGCATTTGCCCATGGGAAAAGTAGTGGGTTTGGTAACCATAAAATCCAATGGGAAGGTTTGTTCATTGAGAAAGAACATCTGGAAGTATTACGGGGGGTCGGTATTCTTTAGGGACGGAAGCATAAGTATGCCAAAAGCCTATGGAATTGAGTTGACGGATGTAAATGCGGATATTGTGGCAACCATAGAAAAGCATGCCAAAAACAACATTGAGCTTACCTTGGATGGCGTAATCGATTTTTTAAACGAAAGGCATAAGGATCTTACCAGTAATTATAAGGTTTTTAAGGAGCAATTTGTGGTTTGTTGGGCGGGGCATCAGAAAAAAGTCAAAACCGAAACCTATTATTCCCGTGTCGACATCGAATTGATCAATGAACAAGTAAAGTTGTTTTTTTCTGAATTCGATGAAATTACTATATCCTATGATGAAAATTCCTTTACTACCATAGAATATGTGCAGTTGGGGCTAAGTACCCAACAAAAATATTATCCCTTGGAAAAAGTAGTCATTACATTTCTGGATAATGGAACCTATACCATTCAAAGCGATTTAATATTTGAACCTCCCTTATATGATAAGAAAACACTTCATCATATATACAACGCCAATGTGGCCGTAATTAAGAAAATTGAAAAGGAAACTCCATTGACTCCAAATGAGGTAAGGGACTTGGACTTGTTATCCGATACTTTTTTAATATGCTATGTAAATGGTTTTGAAGAAGCCAAGGATATTATGGAAAACGCCAAGCCTATAATGAAGAAATATAATCTTCCTGTGTATCAATCTATTAAAGAATCCCTCCGTATTATTAGAAAGATGAAATATAATTAGGAATTGCCGGTCAGTGGATTTTTATAGTTGGTTTAATTGTTGTTGGGTGGGCAAGGATTCTATGGCCCCATAGTTGGTGGTCGTAATTGCACCTGCCTTATTGGCTTGTTGAACCATATTTTCCAAAGGTTCGGAACCGGATGTAAGCGTGTCCAGATTGGTGGTCAGGGCAATTTGTTTTAACAAACATCCAATAAATGCATCTCCGGCACCAGTGGTATCAATAGGACTTACCTTTATGCTTGGAATTATTTTTTTAACTGCCGGTGTACTTAAATAGGTGCCTTCCCCACCTAGGGTGATCGTAATAATTTTGGAGCCCAACTTATGTAAAAAAGCACATGCTTCCTCCAAATTTTCCTTTCCTGAAAGCAATTGGGCCTCTTCCAAACTAAATTTGCAGAGATGGGATTTTTCTATAAATGGGATGCATTTTTGAACAAATATGGCTTCCGTTCCTTTCCACAGATCCGCCCTAAAATTAGGGTCGAAGGAAATAAAACTGTTGTTGGATACGGCTTCTTGGAGATATAGTGAATAAGCCTCTTCCAGATGGCCCCCCAAGAATGAGGTAGCGGCTCCAAAATGCACAATTTGATCTTTAAATAGCTTGCTTAAACGGCGATCGTATTTTAATTCTTTGTCGGCTCCACGGCTAAAAACAAAATCGCGTTCCCCATCCTCTGCTATGGAAACAAAGGCCAGGGTAGTGAAAGTGTCGGACCGTTGTGACAGGGATACGTCCACCTGTCCTTCCGTTAAGGTATTGATCAGGAAAGTACCAAAGGGATCTTTGCCTACACAGCCAATGAAAAAGCTTTTGCCTCCCAGTTTGGCTATTGCCGATGCTACATTTGCCGGGGCACCGCCTGCTTTTTTTGTAAAATTATTGGCTTTTGATAGATCGCTACCTTGCTTTTCCGCTACAAAATCTATTAATAATTCCCCTATACAGAAAACGTTTTTCATTCTTTGGCTTTAATTGATTTATCTAAAATAGATAGAAAAATGCAGTAATGCTAAAAACGTCCCCAAATGCCTGCATTTAGGGACGTAACTTTTAGGCTATAATTAGTCTTTTTTACTGGGTTATCCGCATTTGGACGAACCACAATCCTTACAGGTGAGGCATCCTTCTTGATAAATCAGATTTTTGGAATTACAGGAATCACATTTTTGTCCCTTGGCCTCCGTACCATCGGCAACGTATCTCTTAAGGGCCCTTGCAACACCATTTTTCCAAGTATTGATGGATTCGCTATCCAGTTGTAGACTGTTGATGAGGTCTACCACTTTTTCTATTGGCATGCCATGGCGTAGGGTGCTCGATATTAATTTGGCATAGTTCCAATATTCCGGGTTAAATTTATGGGATAATCCCTCAATGGTTGTTTTATATCCACGCTTGTTCTTGTACTGAAAATCATAACGCGAAGAACCGTCCTCGTTCCTACTTTTTATAATTAATCCGTTATTTACCCACCTAGGAATTAGTATACCGTCCTCGTCATCGGCCATACCAGTGAAAATTTCATAGGGTTGGTCGTTGATCAGGCCAATGAAAGCAATCCATTTTTCCTTGTTGTTTTGAAGTCGCACTACATCGGCTTCCAAAATTTGGGGACGTTTTGTGGAGAAAAGGGTTAGGGATTCCTCATTTTCCGATTTTTTTGAATCATTGGAGATCAATACCCCAGATCTGGAACCATCCCGGTAAACAGTGACACCCTTGCAACCTGCTTTCCAAGCTTCCAAGTAGAGTTTACCCACCAATTCTTCGGACACATCGTTGGGAAGGTTTATGGTAACACTTATGCTATGGTCTACCCACTTCTGAACAGCACCTTGTAAACGAACTTTGCTCAGCCAATCCACATCATTGGAAGTAGCCTTGAAATACGGGGAACTTTCTACAATTTTCTGTAACTCCTCCTGGGAATAATTTTTTTCGGTATCAATTCCCTTGACGGACATCCATTGTTTGAATTTATGGTGGAATACCAAATATTCTTCCCAAGAATCCCCAACTTCATCCACAAAATCAATACGGACATCCTTGTCATTAGGATTAACTTTTCTACGTCGTTTGTAAACCGGTAGGAAAACCGGTTCTATTCCAGAGGTGGTTTGGGTCATTAAACTCGTGGTGCCGGTTGGTGCTATGGTCAATAGTGCAATATTTCTTCGGCCGTATTCCAACATTTCATAATACAGTTTTTCATCGGCTTCCTTCAGTCTTAGGATAAAGGGGTTGTTCTTTTCCCTTTCCGCATCAAAAATTTGAAAGGCCCCTCTATCTTTGGCGGTATGTACCGAGGCCCTGTAGGCTTCCAAGGCAATGGTCTTATGTACTTCAATTGAAAATTTGTTGGCCTCTTCACTTCCATAACGCAAACCAAGTGCCGCCAGCATATCCCCTTCGGCTGTAATTCCGATTCCGGTTCGGCGCCCCTGCTCGGCCTTTTCTTTGATCTTGTTCCATAGGTTGAATTCCACGGCCTTGGTGTCCTCCAATTCCGGATCCGCTTTTATTTTTTTCAGTATTACATCTACCTTCTCCAATTCAAGGTCAATAATATCGTCCATAATGCGCTGGGCCGCAGCAATATGTTCCTTAAATAGTTTAAAATCGAAAGAGGCATTATCTGTAAAGGGCTGGTCTACATAGGAGAAGAGATTAATGGCCAACAAGCGGCAGGAATCATATGGACAAAGCGGAATTTCTCCACAGGGATTGGTAGACACGGTGTTATAACCCAAATCTGAATAACAATCCGGTACGGATTCCTTAATTATGGTGTCCCAAAACAAAATTCCAGGTTCTGCCGATTGCCATGCGTTATGGACTATTTTGCCCCATAATTTTTGGGCGTCTATTGTTTTGGAAACCTTAGGGTTTGGGCTTTGAACAGGAAATTTTTGGGTATAGGGTTGTCCACTTTCAACGGCCTTCATAAAATCATCATCCATTCTAACGGATACATTGGCTCCCGTTACCTTGCCCTGTTCCATTTTAGCATCTATAAAATCTTCTGCATCCGGGTGGTTTATAGAGACCGATAACATTAGGGCTCCCCTTCTGCCATCTTGGGCTACTTCCCTAGTAGTATTGGAATATCTTTCCATAAATGGGACCAAGCCAGTTGAGGTAAGGGCCGAGTTCTTTACCGGCGACCCCTTGGGGCGTATATGGGATAGGTCATGACCAACGCCACCGCGGCGCTTCATGAGCTGTACTTGTTCTTGGTCTATTTTCATGATTCCCCCGTACGAATCGGACTGGCCCTCATTGCCTATTACAAAGCAGTTGGACAGGGATGCAATTTGAAAAGGATTGCCAATGCCCGCCATTGGGCTACCTTGGGGGACTATATATTTAAAATTTTTGATCAGGTCAAAAACTTGTTCTTCATTGAGAGGGTTTGGGTATTTTTGTTCAATTCTGGAAATCTCCTTGGCTATCCTGTGGTGCATATCATCAGGGGTTAGCTCGTAAATGTTTCCTTCGGAATCTTTCAGGGCATATTTATTTACCCATACCCTGGCCGCAAGGTCATCACCTTTAAAATATTTTAACGAAGCATTAAAGGCTTCTTCCTGACTGTAGGTCTTTTGTGGTCCTTGGGCGATTTTTGTTGGCATATAATGATTTTTTAGGTTGTAATACAAATGGAATAAAGAACAAAAGTATTAAAAAAAATAGAAGGTAAAACATGATAAATATCATGAAAGTTTACAAGAAAAATGATTCAAATAATTGAAAATGAATTAATTAAAGATTTATCAACAGGAAAAAGTTAACAAATAAATTATACTTTTTATTAAATTTTATTTTGTGAATGTTGCCGTCCTGAATAAAAATTCTTGCACTAAATGCCTTGTAGGCCTTTTGTTTTGGCGGATATGTTTTTGTTTGATTTAGTCTTTTTTGGGGTCTATAGGTAGCATCTAATTTTCTATTGGTTTTGGGATAGTTACTTAAATTATTCGGGTAAATCCAATTTTAGGTCCTTTTGCCATGGATATTAAAGTGGTATTTGCGATTTTTGCCAAATGAGAACATTGGTAATCGGAGACCTGCATTCTGGGTTAAAGGCCTTGAAGCAAGTATTGGAAAGGGCAAAAGTGAGTCCCAGTGACCATCTTATTTTTTTGGGCGATTATGTGGATGGTTGGAGTGATGCCGTGAATACGGTCAATTTTTTAATGGAGCTTAGGCTTACGCATAAATGCTCGTTCATAAGGGGAAATCACGATGAACTATGCAATGATTGGTTGAAAAGTGGCGATCATAACCCTGTTTGGCTGCAACATGGAGGTACTGCTACCCAAAACTCGTATCGGTCGGTTGGGGATGAAATAAGGGAAGCCCATATTCAATTTTACGATAATTTGGATAATTATATTCTGGACTCCGAAAATCGCTTGTTTATCCACGCAGGATTTACTAACTTAAGGGGTGTGGACCATGAGTATTTTACCAAAACCTTTTATTGGGATAGGACCCTTTGGGAATTGGCATTGTCTTTAGACCCATCATTGACCAAAGAGGATGAAATTTACCCTCAAAGGTTAACACATTACAAGGAGATTTTTATTGGCCATACCCCGGTAACAAGGATTGGTAGGACCACGCCAAAGAATGCTGCCAATATTTGGAATGTGGACACAGGGGCGGCCTTTAGGGGGCCATTGACGATTATGGATGTTGGTTCCAAGCAATATTGGCAAAGTGATCCGGTATATTTGT
Source organism: Arenibacter palladensis (assembly GCF_900129275.1). Taxonomy (GTDB): domain Bacteria; phylum Bacteroidota; class Bacteroidia; order Flavobacteriales; family Flavobacteriaceae; genus Arenibacter; species Arenibacter palladensis. Next base: position 921,706 of record NZ_FQUX01000001.1, read on the forward strand.
TTTATCCCACCGAAATGGGAAGAAACTAAAATTTACCGTTTAGAGGTACAGATTATCAAGATTATTAAGGATATTTACATAAAATTTGAAGAATGTCTAATAAGAACGTTAGAATAGAAGTGATGAAGTCCATTGAGGGTAAGGTGGATGGTTTTATAGACCAGTACCTTATTCCAATACAAGACATTTGGCAACCCACGGATTTTTTACCTGACACACAAAGTGAAGGCTTTATGGATCACGTAACCCAGATACGTGAGGAAGCCAAGGAATTGGGGTATGATCTTTGGGTCACCTTGGTAGCCGATACCATTACCGAGGAGGCATTGCCTACCTACGAATCTTGGCTTATGGACGTAGAAGGAATAGATCAACATGGTGAAAACAAGAATGGTTGGTCCAAGTGGGTGCGTCATTGGACCGCTGAGGAAAATAGACATGGTGATGTGCTTAACAAATATCTTTATTTGGCCGGAAGGGTCAATATGAGGGAAATGGAAATAACCACTCAGCATCTTATTGCCGATGGTTTTGATATAGGTACGGATAGAGATCCTTATAAAAACTTTGTTTATACCTCTTTTCAAGAGTTGGCCACCAATATTTCACACAAAAGGGTAGGTCAAATGTGTAAAAAGGGAGGCAATACGCTTCTTGGTAAAATGTGTACCATTATTGCAGGAGACGAGATGCGCCATCATTTGGCCTATAGGGAATTTGTTAAGGTTATATTTGAAAATGACCCAAGTCAGATGATGTTGGCCTTTGCCGATATGATGAAGAAAAAAATTGTAATGCCGGCCCATTTCTTAAGGGAGTCAGGCGGAAACATAGGTACTGCGTTTGAGAATTTTTCCAATTGTGCCCAAAGATTAGGGGTTTACACTGCTCAGGACTATATAGACATTTTGAAAAAATTGAATAGTTATTGGGAATTGGATAGCATTAGAAGCCTAAATGATGATGCGGAAAGGGCAAGGGATTATTTAATGAAACTTCCTGATAGATTGGAGCGAATTGCCAGTAGGATGAAATTTCCCGAGGACAACTATAGGTTCAAGTGGGTGGAAGCCAACGGAAGAATGGTCTAGCAAATAGAGTATTAAAAGGCACTAACGCCCCACTTATGTCATAAGTGGGGCGTTTTTCATTGTATTTTTTTCCAATAGGCCATAGATTTAATGGTGTGTTAAAAAGACCTTCAAGTATAGCTGAGTTACAGTATGAAGAGGACCGACCGTAGGGTCTAAAGTTTTCCTCTTTTGTGTTCTTCCTGCCATTTGTGCAATTCTTTCCATTTACCTTCATAGGCCATTTTGGCTTGCATAGGCCAGGATGCTGGGTCGTGAATTTTATAACGGGCTCCTCCACTGTCCAGTATTTCCTGACATTTGGCAACGGCAGTTTCGGACAAATCTTTCCAGGTTTTAATATTAAAGGAATTGAAAAGTTGCTGAATTTTAGGTCCAATGCCTTCCACAATCCTTAGGTCGTCCCGTTTTACAGTTTTCCCGAGGGCGGCTTTTGCTGCCTGTGCATTAAATGGAAGTAGGGCTTCAGCGGCAACTATTGGGGCAACGGGTTCATCCGGAACAACAAGCTCTACTTTTTGGGATAATTGTTTCTTGCATTGTGCCAAATCGGTTTCCAATTTTGCGTTTTTATCCTTTAATATATCCAATTCTGAAGTAGGGCCTATTTGGGAATTGGTGCCCTTTCCGATTAAGTAGCCAAATAGTGCGCAGACCACACCTACTACGGCAGGTATAAACCAGCACCAAATACTTAGGTTTTCCATGTGTTTTATTGTTTTGGGTTAGTTGTTTTTATCAAGGTTCTGAAGCTCATTTTTTTTCTCTGCCAGCAGGCTATTATTAGCAACCTCTTCTGTGTTTTCAACCGAGGGAGTATCCTCTGCTTCGGTGATGCACGTATTGCACAACATGAGGTTAAAATAGGTTCCGGCAACAATGGCAATAACAATACCCAATAAATTGGTTGTTTTCTTAGACATTTCGGATAGCTATATGGGTTTTTTCTAAATGTATTAAAAAATTCGCTTAAATGTTAAAAAAATGTTATTAAATATTCCGTTTCAAGTAGTTAGCAAAAAATAATGCTGTTATGGGCAGTTTACTTTCCTTGGCTAAAATATAGTAGGATAATGTTGTTTAAGGCTGGTGGGAAAAATTGTTTTATCCTATGTTAAACAACTTTAAACGTGGAAGATGGGCATGGAAATCAAGGGCAGTAGTTGTAAAATTTACCAATTATACACATTTTATTACCATCCATATAGTTTTGCTTTTAAACATGGAACTAAATGTAGACTTTAGCGTAAATATTAGAATAACAAAGACCTTATTTCTCCCGACTAAGTTCCGGCATTGAAATAGGTCTTTTTCACCATAATTATTTGAGTTAGTTTGGTTAAACCCGCAGCTATTTCTAATGGACCTATTCGGGGGGAGGGGAAATTTTCAAGTGGCTACGGGTTTATATTATATCTAACCATTAGATATTAAGGTTTTGTCTTGGAGTATAGAGCTATTCTTCAGGATGTAATTTGGTTGGTTAGTTTAAAACCCGCTATGTTCTGGTTTATATCCAGAACATAGCGGGTTTTTTTATTGCTCTTAATCTTAAAGATCGAACTTTATACCTTGTGCCAAAGGCAATTCGGTAGTGTAATTGATGGTGTTGGTCTGTCTTCGCATATAGATTTTCCAGGCATCCGAGCCGGATTCACGCCCTCCACCAGTTTCTTTTTCTCCGCCAAAAGCTCCTCCTATTTCAGCACCGGAAGTTCCAATATTCACATTGGCAATGCCACAATCGCTTCCTTGCGCGGATAAAAATCGCTCGGCTTCCCGCAGATTATTTGTCATTATGGCCGAGGATAGTCCTTGGACAACCCCGTTTTGTATGTCAATGGCATTTTCTACGTCTCCGGAATATTTTAGTAGGTAGAGTACTGGTGCAAAGGTCTCGTGTTGTACGATCTCAAAATTGTTGTTTGCTTCGGCAATGGCTGGTTTTACATAACATCCGCTTTCATATCCTTCCCCTTCCAGTACACCTCCCTCAACAATTAGCTTGCCTCCTTCTTCCACCACTTTCTTAAGGGCCTTTTGGTACATACTTACGGCATCGGTATCAATCAATGGGCCTACATGGTTTTTCTGATCCAGTGGATTGCCTATCCGCAATTGTTTGTAGGCGGTAACAATCGCTTCTTTTACCTTGCTATAAATCGAGTCGTGTATAATTAATCTTCGTGTAGAGGTACAACGTTGTCCAGCCGTACCAACGGCCCCAAAAACAGCTCCTATTACGGTCATTTTTATGTCGGCATCCGGGGTTACAATAATGGCATTGTTTCCACCAAGTTCCAGGAGCGATTTTCCAAGTCGGGCTGCTACTGCCTGGGCCACGATTTTTCCCATGCGAATAGATCCTGTGGCAGATACTAGAGGTACCCTTTTGTCATGGGTCATAAATTCACCTACCTTATAATCGCCATTGATCAAACAGGAAATACCTTCGGGAAGGTTATTTTCTTTAAAAACTGTTGCCGCTATATTTTGACAGGCCACACCGCATAAGGGTGTTTTTTCACTTGGTTTCCAAACACAGACATCTCCAGATATCCACGCCAAGGCGGTATTCCAGGCCCATACGGCCACTGGAAAATTGAACGCCGAGATTATGCCAACCACCCCTAATGGATGATATTGTTCGTACATTCTATGTCCTGGTCTTTCGGAGTGCATGGTAAGTCCGTGCAATTGTCTGGATAGGCCCACTGCGAAATCACAGATATCTATCATCTCCTGCACCTCTCCCAATCCTTCCTGATATGATTTTCCCATTTCATAGGAAACCAACTTTCCCAAAGGTTCCTTTAGTTCCCTTAGTCTATCGCCAAACTGCCTCACTATTTCTCCCCTTTGGGGTGCGGGTTTTGTTCTCCAAATTTTAAATGCATTGGTGGCCGCCCCCATTACTTTTTCATAGTCCTCTTTGGAGGTAGTTCTTACTTTACCAATTAGGGCACCATCAACTGGGGAATACGAACTTAACTCGCCTCCAGAAGAAAAATTATTGGAACCCGTAGAGGTTCCATTATTTATAGCTTCGACGCCTAATTTTTTCAAGGCTTCATGGATTCCAAATTCCTGTGCAATCTTTGACATTTATAACTATTTTATCGTTAATTGTTATATTTTTCAAATTTACAAATTAATGGGCAGTCTAGGGCGTAACTATCCATAAATGTTTACAGTAGGATCTGCGGTTTAGGCCCAACTTAGCTTATAGGAGTCAATATTGGAAAAAGAAGGCAACTTATTGGTCTTCCTTGGCAATAAATCTTTCATCAACGGGCATTACAGTGCCGCAATTACTGCAGGTTCTAAGTTCTTCCGAACCATAGAAGGTCTTAAAATGCCCCAAAAAGTCCTTTTCAATATTATTTAGCGTGAAGTATACTTCATAAAGTTTATTGTTGCAGTTATCGCAAAACCACAGTAAGCCATCATCAATGTTCATATCGGCACGTTTGCGTTCTATTACCAGACCTATGGACCCTTCTTTTCTAACCGGGGAATGAGGTATTTTCGCAGGGTGCAGGTACATATCCCCAGGTCCCAACTGCATCGTTTTTTTTTGGCCGTTTTCTTGAATATGAACCTCAATATTACCTTCCAATTGATAAAACAGTTCCTCTGTTTCATTGTAATGATAATCTTTTCTAGCATTGGGGCCGGCAACAACCATAACAATGTAGTCTCCCGATTCCGTGTACAGGTTCTTATTTCCTACGGGAGGTTTTAAAGTATCCCTATTCTCGGAAATCCATTTATTTAGATTGAAAGGTTGCTTTATGGACATAGTATATTATATTGAAGTTAATATTATGCTGCCGCCCATTAAATATTGAAAGCAACTGACGTGCTGTCAAATATTAAAACGCGGTTTAACATCAAAAATAATAAAAGAAAACTGCTTTTAAGAAGACTATCTATAGAAGAGTTGTGTAAAATATAGAGTGCCGTCGGTATTTCTCTTTACACTTACCGCGGTGTGGGTAAATTCCCCTTCCATAGTTTTTCTGTGGTCGGAACTGGCCAACCATTTTTGAAAAGCCTCTAGGGCAGAATCATAGTCCTTCGCCACATTTTCGGAGACAAAAGATGCATTTACTGCTTGGGAAATATCCGATGCCCGGGCGCTAAAATTGTCATGGTTGATAGAGCCTTTGGCTATCATATAATCTGTATGCTTGTTAGCGTAATCATACGCTACTGTGCTAAAATCCAGATCGTTATATCCTAGGGAAATACGATGGTCGTTAACGATCCCAAGTAATTCCTGCTCCACTTCAACCGCATTTTCGACTTCGGGAATATTTGCCGGCTCAATAGACTCTGTGCTGCAAGAGGCTACTACAAATGCGAACAAAAGCATTACAAAATAATGCAATTTCATTTTCATATAATGTTCTATTTGTAAGTAGGAAGAAAGGGAAGAATGGGGAATTCTTGTGTTCTCGTTATTGGCGTCTCGTAACCAACAGTTGTAATATTAAAAAATTTATTTAGTAAGCAGTCTAATTAAGTGATTTATTCGACGAAATGCATAGCTCGTATTAAAATCTGTAATCCAAAGATTACTTAAATAATAAACTCAAACATTATTATTATAATACATATAGTATTTGGATTAGTGGTGATGTAATTGCAATTATAGAAAGATGAACTTTTGCCAAGCCTATTTAGAACAAAAAATATTCCACAAAAGGAAAACCTTATATCTTTACTGTACTAAATTGGTTCTTTTCATGAAATTAATTGTCCGTGCCTTAATTTTTCTTTTTGTAGTTGGTTGTAACCCTAAAAAAGATACCGGCAAAGCTCCAGTAGATAATTTAAATCTATATCAGGAATATATAACGGAAGTGTCCCATGGAATAATTTCTGTAAAATCAGATGTAAGGGTAGTATTGAGCCGTCCAATTGACTCTTGGGAAAGCGGAAAAGAATTGGATAGCGATTTATTGTTGGTAACTCCAAAGACAAGTGGTAAGGTCATACCCTTGGACAGTAGAACCATTGCATTTGTACCCGAAGTTGGATTTCAGCAGGACAGTAACTATACATTTACTTTAAATCTTGGATCTTTTATATCTGGGGTTCCAAAGGAGTTGCGCAAGTTTAATTTTGAGGTAAAAACTTTAAAACAACAGTTTAATGTTTATACCCAGGCGCTGCAGTCCTATTCCAAGGATTATCAATATTTGGAAGGTCAATTAAGGAGCGCTGATCAATTAAGTTTGGAAATTGCCAAGCAGTTGTTGGAGGTTAGGCAGAACGGGAAAAAGGTCCCTCTTAAGTTTGATACCTCCATAGCTGAAGGAACCCAATTTCATTTTAAAATTGATAGCATTCAGCGATTTACAGAGGATACCAACTTGGAGGTCGTATGGGATGGGACAGGTGTGGATATTGCAAGCGTTGGAAAAAATACGATAAAGATACCTGGCAAGAACAATTTTACAATTCTGGATGTTGGCTTGGAAACAGGCGAAAAACAAATCATCAATATCAATTTTTCGGATCCTTTAAAAAAAGGACAAAACTTTAAGGGTCTTGTAGTGTTGGAAGGCGATGCCAACCTTAAATATGATGTAGTGGGCAATACCCTAAAGGTATATCCTTCCAAAGAGATGAGTACAACTTTAAGTCTCGAGGTTTTTGAAGGTATTGAAAGTGTTGATGGGTACAAACTTAAAACAAAGCTTATAGAGCGAGTAGCCTTCGAACAAATAAAACCAGAGGTCCGACTGTTGTCTAATGGAACAATTTTACCATCCTCCAATAATCTAAAAATTAATTTTGAAGCGGTAAACCTAAAGTCGGTCAACTTAACTGTCTATAAAATTTTCGAGAACAATATTTTGCAGTTCCTTCAAAGTAATGATCTTAATGGGAGTTATAATTTAAAAACTGTGGCAAGGCCCATAGCCTCCAAGAAATTGGATTTGGAAACTGGTCTAGGCAATAACCATGGTAAATGGTCCGCTCATGCCGTAGATTTAAGAACGCTTATTGCACCCGAGGTAGGTGCTATTTATAGAGTTGAATTTGGTTTTAAACCCTCGTATAGTCTTTACAAATGTGACGGTACCAATTTTGATCAAGAAGCCTCGTCGGAAGACGATTTTGATCAGGAAACGGAAAACAGCTCTTGGGACGGAGTGGAATCCTATTATGAGGATTATTATTTTAACTATGACTGGAATCAACGGGATAATCCTTGTCATATTTCCTATTATTATGACAAGACGGTAGGGGCCAATGTATTGGCTTCGGATTTGGGGGTTATAGTAAAACAAGGACTGAACAAGAGTTATTTTGTAGCGGTCAATAATATTGTAAGTACTGAACCCATTGCAGGGGCCAAAGTAACTTTCTATAATTACCAACAACAGCCCATTGGGCAGGTAACAACAGAGTTGGATGGTACCACTATATTTGATAGTGAACACTTAGCATACTTTGCAGTAGCCGAAAGCAATGGTCAAAAGACCTATGTTAAACTAAATGATGGAAACGCATTGTCCGTTAGTAAGTTTAATGTTGATGGGGTAGCCCTCCAAAAGGGAATAAAAGGTTTTATTTTTGGGGAAAGGGGAGTCTGGCGTCCTGGTGACAAACTTTTTCTTTCGTTTATGTTAAACGATAAGGCCAATAAACTTCCCGCAGGGCATCCCGTTAAATTGGAATTGATAGATCCCTACAACAAGGTGGTGCAAAGGGAAGTAAGGACAAACTCCCTCAACAATTTTTACAGTTTTATTTTAAGGACGGATGAAAATGCACCTACAGGTAATTGGTTGGCAAAGGTTTCGGTAGGTGGGGCAACCTTCACAAAGACCGTTAAGATTGAAACCATAAAGCCAAATAGATTAAAGATCAAGACAGCGTTCGAAGATGAGGTTTTGTCCGCAGGCAAACCCATTAAAGGGATGCTGGAGGTAGCTTGGCTTCACGGTGCGGTAGCCAAAAACCTAAAAGCGGATATTACGGCGAAATTCAATGTACAGACAACAACCTTTAAGAACTTTCCCGCTTATGTTTTTGATGATCCTACCAGGGCGTTTGTCACCGAGGACCAGATAGTATTCAATAATGCCGTTAACGCCGAAGGCAAGGCAGGCTTTTCTATAAACCCACAAATTAACAGTCAGGCCCCAGGAATGCTTACCGCTGCATTTATTACCAAGGTGTATGAAAATGGGGGCGATTTTAGTACGGACGTGTTTACAAAGCAATTTTCGCCATTTAAGACCTATGTAGGTCTTAATGTGCCCAAAGGTGATAAAACCAGGGGTATGTTGCTCACAGATCAACCCCATAAATTTGAGGTGGTAACCGTAGATGAAATGGGCAATGCCAAAGCTACCGGCAATTTAAAGGCAACTATCTATAAAGTAAGCTGGAGATGGTGGTGGGAGACCTCTGCCGATAACCTTTCCAGTTTTAGTAGTAGTGAGTATCAGGAAAAAGTTTTTGAGGAGACCATAAGCACTAATTCCAATGGTAAGGCATCATTTAATTTTGAGCTAAAGTACCCCGAGTGGGGTCGATATTTGGTTAGGGTGGAAGATCCAAAGGGAGGGCATGCAACTGGCAAAACAATATATGTAGATTGGCCGGGATGGGCTGGAAAGAGTATGAAAAACGATCCTTCCGCTGCTACTATGTTAGTGTTCTCCACGGATAAGGAAGTTTACAAAGTTGGGGAAACTGCCATCGTTACCTTTCCTGGTTCGGAGGGAGGAAGGGCATTGGTTACCGTTGAAAATGGTAGTGAAGTACTGCATTCACAATGGGTGGAATCCCAAAAGGGGGAAACAAAATTTGAAATTCCAATTTCCGAATTGTTTACTCCCAATGTTTATATCAATATAAGTTTGCTGCAACCCCATGCCACCACTTTAAACGATTCCCCTATACGAATGTATGGGGTACTTCCTATATTGGTAGAAGATCCATTGACCAAGCTGCAACCAGAAATTACTATGCCAAATGTCTTGGAGCCAGAGGAAGGTATAACCTTAAAAGTAAATGAGAAACTAGGCAGGGCCATGACTTATAGTATTGCCATGGTTGATGAAGGATTGCTGGATCTAACACGTTACAAAACTCCAAATCCGTGGAATACTTTTTATGCCCGGGAAGCACTGGGGGTCAAGAGTTGGGATGTGTACGATGATGTAATAGGGGCCTTTGGAGGGAGAATAAATCAGGTATTTGCTATTGGTGGTGACGGAGAATTGGCCGGAGCCAAAAACAAAAAGGCCAATCGCTTTGAACCTATGGTGGTTTATCTAGGTCCCTTTAGCTTGAGTAAAGGGGAAACAAAATCACATAAGATAGATATTCCCAAATATGTTGGTTCAGTAAGGACAATGGTCATAGCCGGGAATTCTGGGGAAGCTGCATATGGTGTGGCAGAGAAAACAACACCCGTAAGAAAACCACTTATGGTATTGGCTTCCTTGCCAAGGAAAATCACTCCAGGGGAGATGGTAACCTTACCGGTTACGGTTTTTGCTATGGAAAGCAAGGTAAAGGAGGTGACCTTGCAGATTAAACCAGATCCTTCTTTTACGGTAGAAGGGAAGACGGTACAAAGCGTTTCCTTCACCCAACCAGATGAGAAAATGGCCTATTTTCAATTAAAGGTGGCCGATTATAATGGCATAGGGAAAGTTGTGGTGGAGGCTTCGGGAAATGGGGAAAGGGCATCTTTTGAGGTGCCAATAGATGTGGTGAACCCAAATCCTTTGACTACGGTGACGGAAGATATTGTTCTGGAGGCCGCTAGTAGCAGAAAAATTGACCTTGAAACTTTTGGCATTCCGGGCAGTAATAAGGCAGAGGTGGAATTCTCTACGCTGCCACCCATGAATTTTAATGGAAGAATGCAATATTTGATCCAATATCCGCATGGGTGTTTGGAGCAGACCACCGCTAGTGCCTTTCCCCAGTTGTTTATTACGGATATCTTCGATATTAACACAACTAAGAAAAAAGAGATACAGCAAAATGTTGAAAGTGCCATAAAAAGAGTGGGCAGCTATCAAACGCCAAGTGGGGGTTTCGCATATTGGCCAGGACAAAATTATGCCGATGATTGGAGTTCGTCCTTTGTGGGCCACTTTTTATTGGAAGCTGAGAAGAAGGGATACGTTTTGCCATTGGGATTTAGGTCTTCTTGGCTAAATTATCAACAGAACATAGCTAGGCAATGGAGATCAGGAACAGGGTCTTCGGATTTGGCCCAGGCGTATCGCTTATATACCTTGGCACTTTCTGGTAATGCGGATATTTCGTCTATGAACAGATTAAGGGAAACGCCCAATCTTTCCAATGAGGGGAAATTCCGTCTGGCGGCTGCCTATGCACTTGTTGGCCAGGAAACTGTGGCCCAAGAGATAATTAAATCCGCAAATTATGATTTTTCCGATGGCAAACATGATTATCAAACCTTTGGGTCTTCCGATCGAAATAAGGCGATGGCCTTGGAAACATTTGTGGTCTTAAAGGACAAGGTAAAGGCCCAAGATATGGCCAAGACTTTGGCACAGCGTTTAAGTTCGGATCAATGGATGAGTACCCAGAGTACGGCATATTGTCTCTTGGCATTGGCAAAATTTGCCCATATGGTAGGGGGCAAGGGAATTAAGGCCACCATAACCGTAAATGGGGGCAATACAGCAATAAATACGGACAAAACCTTGGCCAATACGGGATTGGGTATTAAAACGGGGACCAATTCCATCAATATAAAAAATATTGGCGAAAATTTGCTTTATGTGAGTATCATTAAGAGTGGAATTTTGCCTGTAGGAGAGGAAAAGGAATTGGAACGGAATTTAGTGGCCAATATGGCCTTTAAGGGAAGGAACGGTATAAAATTGGATCCTTCCTCCATAATGCAGGGCACGGATTTTGTCGTGGAAGTGTCGCTTACCAATACCAAGGCAGAATCCATTAAAAATGTGGCACTTTCCGAAGTATTCCCAAGTGGGTGGGAAATAGTAAATACCAGGTTCACGGATTTTGGTGATTTTGCTGAAAACGAGGTGACTTATACTGATTTGAGGGATGATAGGGCCAATTTTTATTTTGACATGAAGAAGAACGAAACAAAGGTATTTAGGGTATTGTTGAACGCCTCTTATTTGGGAAGATATTACCTGCCAGGGATACAGGCCGAGGCTATGTACAACAATGATTTCGCAGTGCGTACCAAGGGCCAATGGGTAGAAGTGGTACAGTAATAGTTCTTGGCGGCCCTAAAAAAAATGAACGCTCCTTAACGCAACCATTTTGTATTTTTTGCATTTATGAATAAAAATATAAATAGTATCATATGAAAAAAATAATTTGGTTTGGGCTCTTTGGAGCAATTGCATTTAACAGTTTATTGGTAGGATGTAGTACGGATAATACCGTTGAATGCCCTGCTGATTATGAAGGGGCACTTGTTACGGAGGAAAATGGGTTACTCGGAACTTGGGAGTTGACGGCCATTGTTGCGGCAAAGGAAGTAGATATTACCAAAGACGACGTGCAGAATCCAAAAAAGGATATTTATGTGCAATATACGGACTGTGAAAAGGATGCCGAGTATACTTTTGGACCCGGTCGCGCCTACGAATTCGCCCAGGGTCAAAATGCGTCCAACTGTAGTAATAAACTTAAGATTGAAGGGACTTGGAAGCTTTCCAGTGACATCCTAGGTTTAATTGGTAATTGTTCCGCCCAAAATTTGAAAATTGTTTTCAATGAGGGCAAATCCGCATTTACCACCACTTCCAATTACAACATAACGGATGTAAACGGATTGACCGTACAAACAGACGTGACATTTACCTATACCAAAACGGAAGCGACCAATTAATTGATTTTGAGTCAAAGATTATATCGTCCTATGGTTACCAAATAATTTTTTGGGGCCATAGGATGATATATTTACCAACGCACTTTAATGAAGTCGTTTTGCTCCTTGTTCTGGGGTGGTTCTGCTTCAAGAGGTTCATTTTTCTTTAGTACCTTACTGAAAACAAGGGCCCCAATTTCCTTTACGGGCATATATAGTTTGGATTCGTCAATTGATTCTTGCTTAACAAACCCCAATTGATTGTTGGTTCTGTCAAAAAAAATCAAAAGGGCGCCTAGGATTACGGCAACCTTGAGTGCTCCAAATATTCCTCCCGCTATTTTATTCAGTAAGCCCAACATGGCAAAATCGGCAATTTTAGTCAAAAGTTTTCCTGCCAAATTTACCACCAGGACAATAATTATAAAGGTGATCAAGAAGGAAGCAGTGTTCATATAACGTTCGTTCCATTCCATATTTTTGGCAAGATATTCCCCCACGATATAGGAAAAATGAATGGCACCGTATAAACCGGCAATAAGTGCAATCAAAGATGCCAATTCTACCAAGAGACCATTTTTAATCCCCTTGTATAGGCCGTATAGTAATAGTAATCCAATAATAATATCCAATATGCCCATACAAAAGTCTTTTGACAAATATAAAACTTTGATTTGTACCTTTGAACAATTCTATTCTGTTTGGATAAGTGAATCCGGAATAGTTATAAATTAAGATAAATTACGATGTCTAGAGATACACAGTTAAAGGATAGATGGGAGACTTTGGTAAAAAAATTGTCTGCCCAATTTGCGGACAACGATCCATTGGAATTGGATGCCATCATATATCTGGTAGGCGTCCAGGAATTGGGGCAGATTCATAAAATCTACAAGAAGGATGAAAAATTAAATCTAATGCATATAGCTATCTGTAGGTTGTTGGAACCTTATGGGTATTATGAGTTCGATTTTTTTGATGAAGATGGTTGGCCACATTATAACATAAAGGAAGAACTTCCCCCGTTAAAGGCAGGCGAACAATCTGTCTTAATGAAGGAAGCTTTGGTAAGCTATTTCTTGGAAAAGGAATACATCATTTAGCTATGGAACTTAAAAAGCCCTATTATGCCGTAATTTTTACTTCCATTACAACCGAGGACAATAAGGGGTATATGGAAATGGCCCATCAAATGGAGTCGCTGGCAAAAAGGCAGACGGGTTTTCTAGGTTTTGAAAGCGCAAGGGACCAATTAGGGATCAATGTAAGTTATTGGGATAGTCTAGTGGCCATAGCGGATTGGAAAATGCAGGCGGATCATTTGTTTGCTCAAAAAAAAGGCAGGGAAGAATGGTACAAATGGTACAAGGTCCGTATTTGTATGGTGGAAAGGGAGTATGAATTTGGGAACGGATAAGGATTCGAAAAAGGGAATAACAACCTTTCTACGGTTGAAGGAGCTAATTCAAGAGTATCCTAAGAAATTACTTATCCTTACTTTACTGCTGATTGCTTATTATTTCTGTTTGCCCAAACAACTATTCCATACCCCCCATGCCACTGTTGTTGAGAGTAAATCGGGCAAGCTCTTGGGAGCACTTATTGCCGAGGACGGTCAATGGAGATTCCCTGTGGTGGATAGCGTGCCCTATAAATTTGAGACCTGTATTTTAAATTTTGAGGATGCCCATTTTTATAGGCATCCCGGTTTTAATCCTGTTTCCATAGGCAAAGCTTTTATAGCAAATATTTTGGCAGGGAAAACAGTAAGGGGGGGTAGTACCCTTACCCAACAGGTAATACGCTTATCCCGCAATCACAAAAAACGGTCATATTGGGAAAAAGTTAAGGAACTGGTCTTGGCCACGAGATTGGAGTTGGGATATTCCAAGAATTATATTCTAAAATTATATGCCAGCCATGCCCCATTTGGTGGTAATGTGGTAGGGCTGGAGGCGGCTGCTTGGCGTTACTTTGGCATGCAGCCAGATCAATTGTCATGGGCAGAAGCAGCTACTTTGGCCGTATTGCCCAATGCCCCAAGTTTAATATACCCTGGAAAGAATCAAACAAAATTGCTGAACAAGAGAAATAGGTTACTTCACAAATTATTGAATAATCATTATATAGATAGTACTACCTACCAGCTTTCCCTTTTGGAAGAATTGCCCCAAAAGCCATTTCAATTACCGGACACAGCACCTCATTTGGTTCAATATTTGGCCAAAAAATATAAGGGCAAGAGAATTTCGACCCCTGTGGATGAAAACCTTCAGGCAAGTATAAATAGTATTGTAAATAAGCATTATAAAAACTTAAAACAGAATCAGGTTTACAATGCGGCAGTTCTGGTGATGGATGTTAAGACACGTAAGGTACTTTCTTATGTAGGCAACACACCAACGGATAACGAACACGAAAAGGATGTGGATATGGTACAGGCCAATCGCAGTACCGGCAGTCTGCTAAAGCCATTATTATATTCCGCCATGATGAATGAGGGGGAATTATTGCCAACTATGCTAATACCGGATGTTCCTACCCAAATAGCAGGTTATACCCCTGAGAATTTTAACGAAAGCTATAGCGGCGCAGTTGAGGCGGACAAGGCGTTGGCCAAGTCACTAAATATTCCTGCAGTGCGCCTGCTACGTTCCTACGGACTGGAAAAATTTAGGGATCAACTGGATTTGTTCAACCTAAGGGGCCTGAATAAGTCAGCCGATCATTATGGCTTAACATTAATTCTTGGCGGAGCAGAAAGCAATCTATGGGATTTGTGCAAGACCTATGCCTCCTTGGCATCAACCGTAAATCACTTTAATGCCACCTCTAGTGAATATTATACCAAGGAATTTATAGAACCAATCCCATCAGCGGAAACCAAGGTAGATTTTGGTGCTAAATCTACCGAAGTGACCATTTTTGATGCGGCCAGCATCTACCTTACTTTTGAGGCCATGAAAAAAGTAAACCGGCCAGAGGGCAGTGAATCCTGGGAATTTTTTGATTCTTCCAAGCAGATAGCTTGGAAAACGGGTACCAGTTTTGGTAATAAGGACGCTTGGGCCATTGGCATTACCAAAGACTACGTGGTTGGGGTTTGGGCTGGAAATGCCGATGGAGAGGGAAGACCAAATGTAACCGGACTTAGCAGTGCCGCCCCAATGCTATTTGATGTGTTTGATGTTCTACCCAGATCCTCCTGGTTTCAAAAGCCAGAGGATGAGTTCACGGAAATTAATGTATGTTCGGAAAGTGGTTACCTGGCTGCTGACATCTGTCCCAAAACAGTAATTTCTATTCCCAGAAAGCAAAATTTCGTAAAGCCATGTGCGTATCATCAATTGGTGCATTTAGATGCTGAAAAACAGTTTAGGGTCAATTCCTCCTGTGCAGATTTGTCACAAACAATAAGCGAATCTTGGTTTACATTGCCACCGTTGATGGAATACTATTATAAAAAGGGACATCCCTCATATAAAACTTTACCACCTTTTCAGGAAAACTGTAAGGATTCCAATACTGCGGCAATGGAGTTTATATATCCCAGAAACGGAAGTAGAATTACCTTGGCGAGAAATTTTGAAGGTAAGAAGAATGAATTGGTGGTTAAGTTGGCCCATGTTAAACCGGCGACACCTGTTTATTGGTATTTGGATGAGAAATATATTGGGCAGACCACGGACTATCACGAAATAGGATTGATGCCGTCCCCCGGAGAGCACGGAATTATGGCAGTTGACGCCTTGGGCAATGAAGTTGTTGTTATAATAACAATAGAGTAACAATAGCCCTTTGATTTGGGTCTATAAACCATTATCTTTAAAGACTTTGGTCAAAGTAAGATAAATGCAACTTCTATTAACGGATACCCTCTAAAAAGATGACAAAAAATATTCGATTTTCTAACTTGGATAGAAAAAAAACAATAGCCAAACTACAGGAAGAGACCTTTGATCTGGTGGTTATTGGTGGTGGAATTACGGGTGGTGGTATTGCCTTGGATGCTGCATCCAGGGGTTTAAAGGTTGCCTTGGTTGAAAAAAATGATTTTGCATCCGGGACCAGCAGTAAATCAACAAAGTTGATTCATGGCGGATTGCGATATCTAAAACAATTTGATTTCTGGTTGGTAAAGGAGGTGGGTTCCGAAAGGGCCATAGTACATAATTTGGCGCCGCATTTGGTGTTACCGGAGAAAATGTTGCTGCCATTAATAGAAAATGGGTCTTATGGCAAATGGCTTACTTCTATTGGGTTGAAGGTTTATGATATTTTGGCCCAAGTGACCGGAGATGATAAACGTAAAATGTTGGAGAAGAAAGAGGCCTTGAAATTAGAACCCTTGCTGCCCAAAAAGATCTTAAAAGGGGCAGGGTATTATGCGGAGTACAGGACAGATGATGCCCGACTCACTATGGAGACTATAAAGACCAGCCTGCAATATGGGGCCATACCTCTCAATTATGCCGAGGTGACCGACTTTGTTTATGAGGAGGATATGGTTGCAGGGGTTAAGGTAAAGGACACGATTTTGGACACGGAATTTTCAATAAAGGCCAAATACGTCATTAGCGCTGCAGGACCTTGGGTGGATGAGCTTAGGGGCATAAACAATTCCAAGAAAGGAAAGCGCCTACATCTTACCAAAGGGGTGCATCTGGTTTTCCCATATGAAAAATTGCCTATAAAGCAATCTGTTTATTTTGATATACCTGACGGACGCATGATGTTTGCGATTCCAAGAGGCAAGATTACCTATATTGGAACCACGGACACCAATTTTAACGAGAACAAGGATAAGGTAAAAACAGATGTGGCCGATGCTATTTATTTAATATCTGCCGTAAATAATATGTTTCCGAAGATAAATTTGGAAATGGAAGATATTATTTCTTCATGGGCCGGACTACGCCCACTTATACATGAAGAAGGCAAGTCTGCCTCGGAACTATCGCGGAAGGATGAAATTTTTACTTCAGATACCGGCCTTATAAGTATTGCTGGTGGTAAGCTAACGGGTTATCGTAAAATGGCGGAGCGTGTAGTGAACAGGGTAGCCAAAAAAATGGAGGAGGATTATGGAATTACTGTAAAACCTTCGGATACGGAACATATTCCTTTATGTGGTAACGAGTTTAAAAAGTATAAATACGTTAAGAAATATATTGCGGAAATCCATGAAAGACTAACCCCTGAGGGATTTGCTCAATATGATGCCTGGTATTTGGTAACCAATTATGGAAAGCAGACCGAAACAATTTTGCAGTACTATGCTAAGCAGAAAGAAGATGATCATGTGTTGGGTATGGCCAAGGCAGAGTTGAAATTTACCATAGAAAATGAAATGGTACATACCCCCATGGATTTTTTTATCCGCAGAACTGGAAGGCTGTATTTTGATATAGATAGTATTAGAAAATTGATGGAACCTATACTGGCCGAGTTTAAAACTATCTATAAACTAAATGATAATGTTATTGATACCTACCGGAAAACCTTGGAAAGAGAAATCGAAGAACATTCCAATTTTTCGCTAGACCGAATTTAAGGGCATTGGTTAAAGTGATCCTTGATAGGCCTACAAGTTAAATCTTAAGGCTAGTCCAGCTTTTCGGTAAGTTCCTTGAAAACTTTTTTCGGGTTTTTATTTTCATAAAGTACTTCGTAAACGGCATTTAGAATAGGGGTTTTCGATTTTTTCTTGTGTTTTGAAACTATTAGGAATGCACTTTTGGTAGCATAATATCCTTCGGCCACCATTTTCATTTCCATCATGGCACTTTTTACAGTGTAGCCT
Source organism: Arenibacter palladensis (assembly GCF_900129275.1). Lineage (GTDB taxonomy): Bacteria > Bacteroidota > Bacteroidia > Flavobacteriales > Flavobacteriaceae > Arenibacter > Arenibacter palladensis. The sequence continues at coordinate 939,464 of NZ_FQUX01000001.1, forward strand.
TTACCGATCATGTTTCCAAACATACGGTTGCGACTAAAAACGGAATAGCCCGTAACTAAAAGGTCCCCTAAATAGGCAGAGTCGTTTATGTTGCGTTTCATCTTGTGTACCCGTTTTATAAACCGCTTCATTTCCCTTATGGAGTTGCTCATAAGTACGCTTTGAAAGTTGTCGCCGTAGCCCAATCCATGGGCAATACCAGCAGCAATGGCATAAATGTTCTTTAGCATGGCCGCATATTCCGTCCCAATAATATCATCGGATATTTTGGTTTTTATGTAGTCGCTACTTAGGTGTTTGGCCACTAATTTGGCTTTTTCCGTATCCGCACAGGCTATGGTTAAATAAGACAAACGTTCCAAAGCTACTTCTTCGGCATGGCATGGGCCTGTAATGACCCCAATGTTTTCGAAGGGAACGTTATAATTAACATGAAAATGCTCTCCCACGATCAAACTGGATTCTGGCACAATACCTTTAATGGCCGAAAAAATAATTTTGTCCTTAATATCAACGGTCAGTTGCTTCAATTCGCTTTCCAAGAAAGCGGAGGGAATGGCAAAAATAAGGACATCGGCGTCAGCAACGGCCTCATTAATATTGTCCGTCAGGTTTAATTGTTCGGTATGAAATTCTACCGAACTTAGGTAATTGGGGTTATGTTTCTGGGTCCTAATGTGTTCAATGGCATCTGTATTGCGCATGTACCAATTAACCACATCGGCATTCTCTGTCAACATTTTAACAATGGCAGTCGCCCAGCTACCACCACCCAACATAGCAAACTTTATATTGTTCTTCATTTATCTAATATTTTTTGTAGTACGCCAAGATATATAACCAAGGTATCTTGAAATAGCCCATCAATTTCCTGTCATTAGTATGGAAGAGCACATGGTTCAACAAAATCTATGGCAATGTAGGACTGTTTTTTGGAGATTCAAAACAAGAATTTCATACCATAGGGATAAGGATTGGTGCAATCCAGGGAATCCAAATTTTTGATCCTTTAGGGGTTTCTCATTGTTTTTAAGTTGTAACACGTTGATAATCAGATGTTAAAATTATTGGCATAATGATTGTTTTATTATAATAGTCAACATCAATCTATATGATATGAGAACTATAAAACTACTATTTACAACTTTAGCCCTTGCTATTTTGGCAACGGGTTGTTATACCGAAGTTATTATTGAGGACGAATACATTGATGAACCCGTTCTAAACGTACATGCCTTATTAAAATCCTATGAGCTTTGGTATGTGGATATCAATGCTACTTCCGGCAATGGGGAGGTTCCGTTTTTGCAACGAGCATTTACCGTTTCCTTTGTTGGTGAAACGGTTTTTGCCAACAATAACATAGTGGGCATTGGTAAAACGGGGAATGGCTTTGGATTGGATGTTGGGTATTTCGATACTGCTAATGGAAGGCTACAAATTAACCATGATGTGGATGGATTTTGGGTTTTGGAGGTATTCGTAGTGGACAACAATACCATTGAATTATATGATGCCGATAGTAGAACATCTTATTTTTTAGAGGGATATCAAAGAAATAACTTTGATTATGACATGGTATTCTATGACAATATTGAATATCTATTGCAGGAATATAATGTTTGGGAAAAGGTGGCTACAAGTGTGGAAGGAACGGTAAACGATTTTGATGGGGAAAATTATTTGCAGTTCTATTTTGACGGAAACAAAAGTGTATTTAATTCCTCGCTAGACCCCACGGGGATGCATTTCAACGACATTTTGTGGGATTATCGAGGGGAGTATTCATTATTTGATGTTTATAACGATGAAACGCTCAAAACTTTAACACTGGATTATGACTTCATGGGCAATGATTACTTTGAGTTGTACGTTATTAATGATAGTACAATAGAGCTGTATCATTCCAGTAGTGGAACAGTTTACAGGTTTAAGGGAAAGGGATTTATTACCTATTTGAAATCTGGAATTTCCCAAGTGGACAGAAAGAGGACAAAAACCCAATATGGGACCATGAAGGTGGTCAGAAAAAGAAAGATATAATTATTGCCGTAGGGTTATACGGTGCCGATATAAAGAAGTTTTTGGTTGGTTATTTAGTTAAAGACCGCTTTGGAGTAATTACCCAGGGCGGTTTTTTATTTGCCATAATTCTACCGTATGCCAAAGGTTTTATTCCATATATAATTGGCGGTCCGGCCAAAAGGATAAATTCAATTAAATTCCTTAAATTAAGGTATTGTTCGAAGCGTTAAATAAGCCAGCGTATGAGACCCAAGTACAATAAGGTTGCCAACAAGAACCCTCATGAGGAGATTCCTGGGAATCCTTCCACTTCCACTACCAGTAAAATAGTTCTGAACGACCGAAGTAACGGAAAACCTTCACGGATGCTGAGTGAGGAGGATTGGAAATTTTGGTTGTACAACGGGTATATTGTTGTCAAAAATGCGATCGCAAAGGAGCAGGCACAGGAAACCGCACAATTCTTATGGGAATTTGAAGAAAAGGATCCTAAGAACCCAGATACTTGGTATACGCCACCTAGGGCTGAAATGAAAATGAAGGAATTAACAGGTACGGGAATGGTGGAGGTGTACAACCATCAGTATCTTTGGAACAATAGGCAACAAGAAAAAATTTATGATGCTTTTGTGGATATTTGGGGTACGGAAAAACTTTGGGTGACTATTGATAGGGCCAACCTAAACTTCCCAATTCGGCCAGGATTTGAACAAAAAGGGTTTATTCATTGGGACTACGACCCCGAAACCAGACCACAGAATGTACAGGGCGTATTAGCTTTGGCAGACCAGACCGATGAGAATATGGGAGGATTTCAATGTATTCCCTGGTTATACAGGAATTATGATTCATGGAAACTTGATCAGCCGGCCGATAGGGACCGTTTTAAGCCAGATGTTAGCGACTTGCAGGATAAGATCGTAAAGGTGAAGATGGAGACGGGCGATCTTTTAATTTTTAATAGTACGCTACCTCATGGCATAAGGCCAAACCATTCAAAAAACAAAGTTAGGATTGCCCAATATATTTCCATGATGCCGGCCGAAGAGGATAATGAGCCCCTTAGAACTTGGCGCATCAATTCTTGGAAAAATAGACTGGCGCCAGAGGGATATGCTTTCCCAGGTGATCCCAGAAATTGGGAACAGACCAGGTATAAATCGGCTAACTTAAACGATTTGGGCAAGAAATTACTAGGGATTCAATCTTGGTAATTTGTTGTAAATGTCACATTTAGGCATATCATGCTCCTTAAAACAAGAAAATCCACTACTTTTGCCCCCTCAAAAACAAAAACGTGAAGAAGTATTTAAATCTATTCGATTTTAAGCAAAAAGTAGATTATAAGACCGAGATCTTATCCGGTTTAACCGTTGCCCTAGCTTTGGTTCCTGAAGCAATAGCCTTTGCCTTGATTCCTGGGTTTTCACCGTTAACAGGATTATATGCAGCATTTGTGCTAGCATTGGTAACTTCTATTTTAGGGGGTAGACCAGGAATGATTTCCGGGGCTACAGGTGCCGTGGCGGTTATTTTTGTGGGATTAATTTTGGAATTGAAGAATACTTTCCCCGGGATTACTCCAGAGACTATTTTGAATTATGTGTTTGCCACAGTGATCATTGCAGGCCTATTGCAAATAACGGCAGGAGTTCTAAAATTAGGTAAGTTTATACGCTTGGTGCCACATCCGGTCATGTTTGGATTTGTCAACGGCTTGGCCATTATAATTTTTATGGCGCAGTTCCCCAATTTCTATGTTAAGGGAACTTCAGAATTGATGTCAGGGATGCCTTTTTGGACTATGCTTGGACTAACCTTATTGACGATGCTGATTATTTGGGGCTTCCCCAAAATAACCAAGGCGGTACCCTCCTCCTTATTGGCTATAGTGCTGGTGTCCGCAATAGTTTTGGGTTTTGGTATAGATACGCTAACAGTAGCCGATACTATGTCTGAAGGAGAGTCCATAAAAGGAGGCTTTCCACCTTTGTCCATACCTAATATTCCATTTACATGGGAAACCTTTCAAATAATATTTCCCTTTGCGGCCATTGTAGCCGGAGTAGGTTTAATTGAGAGTTTACTTACCTTAAATATAATAGATGAAATTACCGATACTCGTGGAAGTGGTAACAAAGAATGTATAGCCCAGGGAACAGCGAATATTTTCTCTGGATTCCTATCAGGGATGGGAGGTTGTGCAATGATCGGACAAAGTTTGATCAATACTTCCGCTGGTGCCAGGGCTAGATTATCTGGAATAACCGCTGCCGTAATGTTGCTGGTATTTATAATGTTCGGCTCCAACTTAATAGAACAATTGCCCATGGCCGCTTTGGTTGGATTAATGTTTATGGTGGCCATAGGAACTTTTGAGTGGGCAAGTTTTAAGACATTTAGGAAAATGCCTACCTCGGATGTTGTCGTAATGGTGTTGGTTACCTTGATTACGGCCATTACCCATAATTTGGCGGTTGCCGTATTGTTCGGGGTAATTATTTCTGCCTTGGCCTATTCCTGGGAAAATGCCAAACGTATTAGGGCCAGAAAGACCATCGATGAAAACGGGATAAAACATTATGAGATTTACGGGCCATTGTTTTTTGGGTCAACTACTGCCTTTGCCGAGAAGTTCGATATACAGAACGATCCCAGCGAAGTGATTATCGATTTCAAGGAAAGCAGGGTAGCGGATATGTCTGGAATTGAGGCCCTGAACAAATTAACGGAACGCTATGCCAAGGTGGGCAAGAAAGTGCATCTAAAACATTTAAGTCGGGACTGTATTAGGTTATTGGAGAATGCCAATGAAATTATTGATGTGAACGTAATAGAAGATCCTACCTATAAAGTTGTTGTGGATAAGGTATAGCAGTCATACTTTTAATGGATTTGCTCCAGTAGATTATTAATAAAAAAAGCGTTTGCACATCTTATTTATAGGGGCAAACGCTTTTAATTTTTTAAAGAATTTATAAACTATAAGGTCCTTAAATACTCTGCTACCGCACGAGCATCCTCTTCGGAAAGATTCTGGTTCAGCATAACGGCATTGTTGTACTCCTTCAATAAGGCCTTGGCTATAGGGTCTTCCTTAAGCATACCATCCGGGTTCAAGATCATGTTCATAACCCATTCTGGGCTTCTTCTTTCAAAAACACCCTTTAGTGCAGGTCCAATCAAACGTTGCTCGGCCATATGGCAGGCCACACAAATGGTACTGAATGTTTTTTGTCCTTTGGCAGCCAGTTCGGTATCAATTTCATCTGCGAACGTTACAGATTTAATTGGGCCGACACCTTTGTTGCTCATGTCTACAGGGACTCCCTCACTTACAGGTTCTGCTTTCACTTCTTTTTTGGTACGGTTCATTTCAAAACCTTCCTTTTTTTCTTCTTTTTTTTCGCCACAGCTAAGGATCAATCCAGCTAGGGCCAAAGGGATAAATAATTTTCTCATCGTTTTGGTATATTATTTCACGAAGATAATAAATAGATTATTTTAATATAATTCTTCAACAAATTTTAATGCCCTTTTTTCTGTATAGGTAATATTATTTTGGCCATAAAACCCTACATGGCCTCCGTATAAGGGAAGTTCAAAATGTACGTTATTATTTTGTTCAGCTTCCTTAAAAGGATAACATTGGTCTCCCAAAAAGGAATCATTTTGAGCATTTATAATCAGGGTGGGAGTTCTTATGGCATGGATAAACTGTAATGAACTGGATTTTTGGTAGTAATCAATGGCATCCTTAAATCCATGGGCCCTACTGGTATAGATGTCATCGAAATCCTTTAGGGTGTTTATCTTTGCAATGTCGGTATCGCTTATCTTTTCCGGAAAAAGAAGCTGTTTTGCACGTAGTTTTTCTATCAGATGTTTCTTGAACCTATTGGCGTATAATCTATTTTTTGGTTTCAATAGTTCCAATAGTGAACTGTATAGGTTGCATGGGACCGATACTGCAATGGCCCCTTTTATTTCTTTGGGGACATTTCTTCCTTCCCCTAAGTATTTTAACGTCATATTACCACCTAGACTAAATCCCTTTAAGTAAATATTGGTGTATTTTTTTTCTTTTAGGATGTAGTTTATTACGGCTTCCAAATCTTCCGTGGCCCCGGAATGATAAGATTGGAAAAGACGATTGGTTTCGCCACTGCAACCTCTGTAGTTTACGGCGCAGGCATCAATACCAATGGTATTGAATTGTTTTGCACTGCCGGTAATATAAGGTCTTTGCGCATTGCCTTCCAGACCATGTAAGAGTATTGCCACTCCGGTAGATGGGCGGGCGGCGTAGCTCCAGTCCAGATCCAAAAAATCCCCGTCACTGAGCTCCAAACGTTCCCTGTGTTGGTTTAGGCCATTGACCCTTCTGATTAACCCAGAATAGATAGTGGAGAAATGTCCACTTTTAAAAAGGAATGGAGGGCTGTATTTGGCGGTGATAATAGGCATGGATAGAATTCTAAATGGAGTTGGGGTATTATTTAAGGATTAGGGCACAAGATAAGTTAATCGCATAATTTTTCAAAGATTGGTAGTCAGGATAAATAAGGGTGACAATATAGCGGCTTATTTTTTTGGAATATTCCATAAAAGTGGTATGAATTTTACTAAATTAATGCCTATGATGATTTAATTGTATGAATTTGTGAATTATTATATTGTGGATTCAACATATTTTTATATTTTCGTTAACGTTAACGAAAATTAATATTTAAATATTATGGCTAATAAGAAACTAACCAAGTTAATCTTGGTATTGCTACTCCACTTTACTTTTTTCAATGCTTTTGCCCAAGATGGATGGGAAATACTTTTTAACGGTAAGGATTTCTCCAATTTTGAACAATTGAATGGGAATGCAAAGTATAAAATTGAAAATGGGGAAATGGTAGGAACCTCTAGGTTAAATACTCCCAATAGTTTTATGGCCACTAAAAAGGCCTATGGTGATTTTATTTTGGAGTTTGATGTATTTGTGGAAAACGGACTAAATTCCGGGGTTCAATTTAGAAGTTTGAGCCTTCCCGAATATATGGATGGTAGGGTGCATGGATACCAATGTGAAATTGAGACCAGTGATAGAAAATGGGCTGGAGGAATATATGACGAGGCAAGAAGGGGATGGTTATATCCCTTGTCCAGAAACGCAAAAGGACAAAATGCATTCAAACCCGGGGAATGGAACCATTATAGAATTGAGGCCATCGGCAACAATATTAGAACTTGGATAAACGGGATACAGTGTGCCAACCTAGTGGATGACGCTACTGCGAAAGGGTTTATTGCTTTTCAGGTGCACTCCATTCACGATGCCAGTTTAGAAGGCAAAATAGTTAAATGGAAAAATATTAGGATCAAAACCACTGATTTGGAGAAGGAGCGCAAAGAGGTATCGGTGTATGCCCCGGAAATAAGCTATTTGCAAAATCAGCTTACCTCAGATGAAGTTAGAAAAGGCTGGAGACTATTATGGGATGGCAAGACAACGGAAGGATGGCGAGGGGCCAAACTGGATGACTTTCCAGAGAAAGGCTGGGTTATGGAAGACGGTGAGCTAAGTGTACTGTCCTCCGATGGTGCAGAATCCAGGAATGGAGGGGACATTGTAACAACTGCGGCGTTTAGTAATTTTGAGTTGAGTATTGACTTTAAGTTGACCAAAGGAGCCAACAGCGGTATTAAATATTTTGTTGATCCAGGTCTTAATAAGGGGCAAGGTTCCGCCATAGGGTTGGAGTTTCAAGTGTTGGATGATAAGGAACATCCAGATGCCAAAATGGGGAAGAATGGCAATAGGACCGTGGGATCCCTATATGATCTTATCCGTGCAGAGAACTTTGAAAATTCAAGGGGAAAGAACTTTAACGGGGTAGATAAATGGAACAATGCCCGTATTGTTGTGAGGGGCGGACATGTTGAACATTGGCTGAATAATGTGAAGGTGGTGGAATATGATAGGTTTAGCCAAGCTTTTAAAGCCTTGGTAGAAAAGAGCAAGTATGAGAAGTGGGAAAATTTTGGGACAATTCCGGCAGGGAAGATCCTTTTGCAGGATCATGGCGACCATGTTTCCTTTAGAAGTATAAAAATAAGGGAATTTTAAGGTAGGTTTAATTTAAAAAATTAAGGATCATGAGTGAAGGACGTAGAAATTTTATCAAAAAAACGGCATTGGCATCAGGAGGCATAGCTTTGGGAATCAATTCTATGAGTGCCAAAAGCTATAGTAAGATCATTGGCGCCAACGATCGGGTAAGAGTAGGGATTGCAGGGTTTTCCAATAGGGCCAAAGGGGCATTGATTCCTGCATTTTTGGGGCATCATAAAAAACAGAATTTTGAAATTGTGGGGGTTTCCGATATATGGAACCGCAGAAGGGATGAAGGAGCGGCCTACCTGAAGGAGAAAACCGGGGACAAGATGAGAGTTTGGAGAAACCATGATGAAATGTACGAGGAAAATAAAATAGATGCCGTCATAATTTCAACTCCAGATTTCCAACATGCCCTGCACACAGTACAGGCTGCCAATGCAAAAAAAGATATATATGTAGAAAAGCCTTTTGCAGAAACTATGGAAGACGCAAGGGTAGGTAAAAAAGCGGTAGAAGATTCTGGAATCGTGTTTCAGATTGGTTCCCAAAGGCGAAGTGGTCGTAATTATCATGCTGCCAACGACTACATTAAATCGGGTAAATTTGGGGATATCGTAATGGTTGAAATGAGTTGGAACGTAAATCAACCGGATAGATGGCGCTTACCAGAATTGACTAGTCAAATCAAGGAATCGGATACCGATTGGAAGCGATATTTAATGAATAGACCCTATGAGGCCTGGGATCCTAGAAAATATTTGGAGTATAGATTGTTTTGGCCTTTTTCTTCAGGAATTCCAGGACAATGGATGTCCCACCAGATTGATACCGTTCACTGGTTTACTGGCTTGAACCATCCAAGAAGCGTTGCTGCCAATGGAGGAATCTATCTTTGGAAGGACGGAAGAAAAAATTATGATACCATGACAGCGGTATTCGATTATGGCCCAATGGATGATCTTTCCAAAGGTTTCCAAGTGGTATATTCCTCCAGATTTACCAATTCTGCAGGGGGTACCAAGGAGATCTACTATTCCAATGGGGGAGAATTAAACTTGGATACCAACAAGGTGAGTCCCAATGGTGGATTAAAGGCTTCCCATGCCAATAAAATGGGAATGCAGGAGAATCTATTGCCAGAGTTTGATCTGTCTGATAGTGACGTACAAGTGGTTACCTCAGCCGATACCGGTGCCGATAATATGACCTCTTTGCATATGTTGAATTGGATGGAATGTGTAAGGAGCAGAAAAGAAACAAATGGTCCAATAGATGCTGCCTACAATCATTCTATTGCCAATATTATGACCACCGCAGCCCTTAGAACTGGATTAAAATCCACCTTCGATGAGAAGGCTCAGGATGTTTTGGCCGGGGATAAGGTGTTCAAATATTAATCTAAAAACATCAATAGCATGAATAAAATCAAAATTAGTTGCATACTCATTCTTTTGGTAATTTCTTCCTGTAAGGATAAGGTGAAAAAGGAGATGGTTGAGGAACCCTTACCAAGGATGGATCAAGTCACTTTTAACAATGATGAGAAGAACCAAAAGGTAGACGTTCTAATAGATGGTAATTTATTTACAAGCTATGTATATGATGGAAAAACACCTAAACCTGTTCTCTATCCGGTAATTACCAAAAGCGGTAAAAAAATAACCCGGGGGTTCCCTATAGAACCTGTAGAGGGGGAAAGGGTAGATCATCCGCACCATGTGGGGATTTGGTTTAATTACGGTGATGTAAACGGGTTGGATTTTTGGAACAATTCCTATGCCATAAAAGAAGGGGATAAATATAAATATGGAACCATCAACCATCGGCAGATCGTGGATACCAATGCAGAAAAGGGTACCCTAGTTACCAAAGCTAGCTGGGATACTTCGGATAATACCACGCTATTGGAGGAAACAACAGAATTTGCCTTCAGTCAAGACGGGGATACTAGGAAGATTATTAGGACCACTACCCTGAAAGCCTTGGAAGATGTATCCTTTAAGGACAATAAGGAGGGAATGATTGCTATCCGGGTAACTAGAGGGCTGGAGCTACCTTCGGATCAGCCATCCATATTTATGGATGCCAATGGGATACCAACCGAGGTGAAAGCATTGAACAATGAGGGTGTTAATGGTAATTATTTAACCAGCGAAGGAAAGACAGGTGAAGAGGCTTGGGGAACTCGGGCCAAATGGACTACTCTGTACGGAAAGATTGCGGATGAGCCTGTTTCGGTAACCATAATGGATCATCCCGGTAATGTGGGTTATCCCACCTATTGGCATGCCAGGGGTTACGGACTTTTTGCGGCCAATCCACTGGGACAGGAGGTATTTTCAGAAGGTAAGGAAAAATTGAATTTCAGTTTGGCCAAAGGCGATTCCGTTACTTTTAAATACTCCATTTTGGTTCACAATGGCGAGCAGCTGACCGAAGATTCACTGAACGGATATTTTTCTGATTTTAGCAATGGCCAATAAGTCTCATTTGAAATATTACGCTATTTTATTGCTTTTCCTAACTTTTGGCAACAGTGGAATGGCTCAGGATTTGGAAAAGACATCCATGTACAGTGTGTTCAATGGTAAAACTTTGGAGTCCTGGAAAATTCCTGATGGAGGGGAATGGTCCGTTAAGAACGGAAAAATAATAGCAAAGAATAATCCCGAAAAAAAGGGTTCCATACTTTGGACCGATGAAAGTTATAATGACTTTGTGGTTCAATTGGATTTTAAAATGATAAGTGGGAACATTGATTCTGGAATATTTATGCGGGGCGAGGATAAACAAAATCCTCAGATTCAAATTGGCATATCGGGCTCACTAAAAAGGGATATGACGGGGTCACCATATGTGCCTGGAGCCAGTTATCCTGTGGAAGCCAAGAATATAAATAAATTATTGCGTCTAAAGGGATGGAATACTATCAAGGCCCTCGCAGTAAACAATAAGTATACGGTTTGGTTAAATGGGGAGGAAGTCATGAACTATACTATGGATAATGCCAACCTACATGGCCCCGTTGGGCTGCAATTGCATCCGGGGAGGGAAATGGAGATACACTTTAGAAAAATAGTTTTAGGCAAGCTTTAAACAGAATCAAGTTGTAATTTTGCCGCCATTTTATATTGCCCCTATAATGTTAATTTAAGATAACTGGTCTATGGACAATCTTATCGGAATTAAACAAATTGCCAAACTGGCCAATGTTTCCATTGGCACGGTAGATAGGGTGTTACATAATAGACCTGGGGTCTCCAATGCCACACGCGACAAGATAAAGGCTATAATCAAGGAAACCGGATATAAAAAGAATACGGTAGCCAGTCGCCTTAATTTGGCAGGACGCAAGAAATTAAAAATAGCCGTACTTATACCAGAGGTATCCAGTAATTGGAGCTATTGGGAACTGCCCAAAAAAGGTATCGAAAAGGCCGTGGAGGAGTTAAGCGAGATGGGTATCCTTGTCTCATATTACTATTTTAACGATCCTTTTTCCTTTATAAAATTGGGAGACGCCATTACGAATAAAAATTATGACGCCTTGGTCACGGTTCCATTTTTTATGGTGGAATGCAACAATCTATTAAGTAAGACCAAAGCCAAAAACATTCCTGTAGTCTTTATGGATACGGAAATCAAACTGGATTACCCTTCCTACTTTATTCGGCAGAATTCACATAAGGCCGGAATGGTGGGGGCTAGGCTTTTACATGGGCTGGTTGGGACCGAGGGACTCTATTTTGTAATCAATATTGTAACGGATAGGGGATTGCACGCCAATAATCAACAAAGGGAAAATGGCTTTAGGGAATTCTTTGCAACGAATTTCAAGGGAAAGCCAATTTCTATTATGACCATAAATCATCCAATAGATCGTCCTTTCGAAATAAATCCTGAAATTGAAAACTGGTTCAAGGACCCTAGACGAAAAGGCATTTTTGTAACCAATGCAAGATCTTATTTAATTCCAGACATTCTTAAGACCTATAATGTTTCCAATGTTTCTGTGGTGGGCTTTGACCTCCATCAGGATAACTTGGAATGCCTAAGAAAGCAGGAGATTGATTTTTTAATCAATCAAAAGCCGGAATTTCAAGGGTATACTGCTATTAAGGGAATGTTCAAATTTCTTACGGAACAGGATTCCTCAGATTTAAATATGGATGTCCCTGTGGAAATAATTGTGCAGGAGAATAGTGATGCACTTTAGGGAACCAGCTCCCTCCAACACTTAAGTTGCGTTTAAGTATCAACAAAAATAATAGGCCTCCAAATATTTGGAGGCCTATTTTAGTACTAACTCAATGGCTACTATTTATTATTGTGGATATCCTGGGTTTTGTGGGTAGCCTCCCAAGCTTCTGTCTATTTGGTCTTGAGGTATAGGTCTCAGTGCATGATATGCCTGAATGTTTGGAGCTGCTTGTGGGTTGTACAAGGTAGTTCTCTCAACTAGTTTGCCCGTTCTTACCAAATCCCACCAACGGTGTCCTTCCCCTGCCAATTCACGTGCCCTTTCGTCCAAGATAAAATCCAGGTCAACATCAGCTCCGGTAATTTGCATGGCCGTTTCCATTCCTGGTACAGCAGCCCTAACCCTTATCATATTGATATCATCTGCGGCTCCACCTGGATCGCTTTGTTTTAACCTAGCTTCGGCACGTATCAAATAGGCATCGGCCAAACGCATAAGTACAAAATCGCGCTGTCCCGGTGTATGTTGTCTGTCAGGACGGGTCGGGTCTATCCATTTGTTCAATGAAGGGAACAACCTTTCTGTATATTCGTCATTGGTTATCGTCATATAAGGTTTGGTGTCTTGTAAGGACTGTGGCCAATCTATGTCCTTTCCAGGTCCTGGGATATAAACCGCAGTATCTCCTATGCTCAAGGCAGCCCTTGCAGGTTCACTTCCGCTGGCTTCCGTAGCCGGTTCATCCTTATTGGCGTACCATACATGTTTAAAAGAGTCATCGTATCTGGTGTCTTGGTTTCGGTCCCAAAGCCCCAACATAAAGTCTGTAGGTCGGTGTCGTTTCCAAGGCCTTCCGTTTTCTACATCCCTTGTCAAACCACGAAGAACATCATACTCCATTAAAAAATACAAGTGTCCGCGGTGTCCGAAATCGTCGGTACCGTCGTCAACTTGGGCCTTGGAATTTGTAATGTTCCACACGATTTCACTGTTTTCCTGATTGTTTATGTCCCATAGGTCGGCATAATTATCCAAAAGGGAAAAACCGTAGTTGTTTATTACATTGGTCATCAAAGTTTCTGCCCTAGAGGCATCGGTACTTTCGGCCCATGAAGTATAACTTCTTGTTAAGAGCGCTTTTGCCAACAAGAATTCTGCAGCAGCTTTTGTAGCCCTACCGTATGGAGATTGTGTAGGAGGTAAGTTGGCTATGGCAAATTCAAGATCTGGCACGATCGCCTGGCTATAGATTTCAGCCCTTGCCGTCTTATTGGCCTCTATTTCTATTCCAACGGTCTCCTCTAGGCTTAAATGAACATCGCCGTAGGTATTTGTTAAGTCAAAATAGTAGAGAGCCCTTAGAAATCTCACTTCGCCCAAGCGAATATTTTTAATGGTCTCGTCCATTTCCAAACCTTCAGAGCGACCTATAACGGCATTTGCTTGGTTGATACCTTTGTACCAGTCTCTCCAAGCATCCCTTACATAACTTTCGGCACTGTTGAGCCCAACGTCATAGGTGTTAAAAACCTTATGGCCTCCGTCGGAACCATTTGTCCAGATATCAGAGCCCATAGTTGTCATTGCAAATCCACGCTCTTGCCCATAAAAGGGTTTTAATAGGGAATAGGTGGCATTGACGGCATCACCAAACCCTTTCTCGGTAGTGTAATATGAAGCTGATGAGACATCGGTCACCAACTCTTCTTCTAGGAATTTATCACATGAGGTTATGCCAACCAACAGTGATAAAGCCAAGATTTTATATGTTATTCCTTTCATAATATTTTGTTTAGACATTTAATAATATATCTACTTAAGATTTTTGGCTTTAAAAAGTTACGTTCAATCCTAGAGAAAACATTTTGTTACTCGGGATGGTGCTAGATGATAGTCCTCCATCTTCCTGATCGGTTTCTGAGGATTCGGGATCAAATGTATCGTAGTCTGTAATGGAAAAAAGATTCTGCCCCGCCACATACAGCCTTAGGTTGGACATTTTTAGCTTTTCCGTTATGGATTTGGGGAAATTGTAGCCCAAAGTAACATTACGCAATTTTATGTAACTGCCATCAAAATAAGATAAAGTAGAGGCATTTCTCGGACTTTCCTGATTTTCATTCGGTCTAGGATTGGCATTACTAGGGTTGTCTATAGTCCAATAGTCCACATCTAAATTGTTATAGCGCCCAAATAAGGAGTTATTGCTATCATGGAATCTGGACCGTATCATTTGCCCTTGTCTGAAATAGAAGAAGAAGCTAAAATCCAATCCTTTGTAGGAGAAATTGTTGGTAATACCTCCATAAAAATCGGGTACATCAGAACCCAAAATTACTCGGTCATCAGGAGTTATGATTCCGTCACCATCCTGATCTGCCAATTTAATTTCACCCGGCACCTTTCCTTCTGCAGAATTGGCCAGAGCTTCTTCGGAGGTTTGGTAAATTCCGATTTTTTCATAATCATAGAATACGTTGATCGGAGATCCAATGAACCATTGGTTTCCAACATCGTCAATAGAATTGCCATTTTCATCTTTTAGGGCCAATTCCGTAATTTCCTCTTTTAGACCTGCAATGTTGAACCCTATGTCCCAATTAAGGCCTTCCGGATTGGTAAGGATATCCGCATTTATATTAAATTCCAAACCAGAAGAAGCAGTTGCTCCAATATTCTGTAGGATACTTTCATATCCAGAGGTGTATGGCAAACTTCTATTTAACAAAATATCGGTGGTTTTAGTGCTGAACCAATCCAATGCACCGCTAATTCTGCCATTTAAGAAACCATAATCGACACCCACGTTAAAGGTTTTGGATACTTCCCATCCCAAATCGGAATTGGGAATTTCATTAAGGCCAAATCCAAGGGCGGTAGTTTCCCCATAGGCATAGGCAGTACCTTCAAGCCTACCCGCCGTTTGGTAAGGATCTACAGAAGTGTTACCCACTTCCCCGTAGGAAGCTCTTAATTTTAAATCTGACACAGTATTGGAATCGCTCAAAAAGTCTTCTTGGGATAATCTCCAACCTGCTGAAAATCCTGGAAAGTAGTTCCATTTGTTGCCTTCCGCCAGTCTTGAGGAACCATCTGCCCTTAACGAACCTTGGAAGAGATATTTGCCATCTATATCATAATTAACCCTACCCATAAAGGAAGATAGTGTCCATTCTACTAAACCGGAAGTGATATCACCTTTTACAGATGCAGACCCCATATTGTAAAATTGTTGCGATTCATAAGGAATGTTTGCA
The DNA here is from genome assembly GCF_900129275.1 of Arenibacter palladensis. GTDB lineage: Bacteria > Bacteroidota > Bacteroidia > Flavobacteriales > Flavobacteriaceae > Arenibacter > Arenibacter palladensis. The sequence goes on from NZ_FQUX01000001.1 coordinate 955,059, forward strand.
ACGGCAGTATAGCTATTTTCCTGACGCGATTTTTGGATACTCTGTAATAAGGTAACTTTCAGGTTTTGATTGTCCGTAATGGATTTGTTGAATGTTAACAAGTTTTCCAGTGTATACCCAAAATTGTCATTGTGCTCAATTGAAGCATCTCCTGGGCCACCTCTGTTGTCATTGGTCAAACTTCCCCTGAACTGTCCTCTTCTTCTATAGCGGATGTCCGGACCAAAGGTGGTTGTCCATTTTAATTCTGGACTTATATTGATGTCTAGGTATACCGGTGCAAATATCCTTGTAGTTTTACGCTCATCAATATATGCTCCATCAACCAGTTCGTTCAATGGATTGGTTCTAATACCATCGTTAGTAGGTAAGAACAATAGATTTCCCTCATCGTCATATGGTACTCCCAATGGATTTATGGCCAAAGCCTCGCCCATCGTTGCTGAGGATCCCCAATTTTGAATGGAGTTGGAAATGGAAAATGAGATTCCAACCTTAAAAATATCATTAATACGGTGGTCTAGATTTATTCTTCCCGTAAAACGCTCAAAATCCATATTGCTAATAATACCTTGCTCATTGAAATAGCCTAATGAAGCATTAAAGGTAGTGTTCTCAGAGCCGCCGCTCACCCCTAATTGGTGATTGGTCTGCCATCCGTTGTTTAACACTAAATCCAGCCAATCTGTGGATCTGCCTTCTTCAATGGATTTAAGTTCAACCGGATCCAAGAAAACAGCAGTGTCATCCGGAATGGTTCCATTCCAGGAAGATCTTCTGGATTCCCTTTTTAAATCTGTAAATTCTGCACCGTCCATCATGTCTACCAATCTGGTAGCCGAGGTGGTTCCTATATGACTACTATAGGTAACCTTGGTTTTTCCTACCCTTCCACGCTTTGTAGAAATTAGGATTACACCGTTGGCACCTCGTGATCCATAAATTGCTGTTGCCGCTGCATCTTTTAATATTTGCATGGATTCAATATCCTGAGGGTTGATATCTGCAACGGATTCGTTTCCACTTATTTGAGGAATACCATCTATAACGTATAGTGGATCATTGGAAGCCCCAATAGATCTTCTTCCCCGTATTCTAATAGTAGAGTTTTCTCCTGGTCGTCCACCATCGGCTTGGATGTCTACCCCTGCAACCTGTCCTTTAATTGCGTCTATACTACTGGAAGTTGCAATTCTTTCTATGGCGCTGGCATCTACAGAAGAAATTGCGGCAGTTACTTCACCCTTTTTTTGCGTTCCATAACCAGTTATTATTACTTCGTCCAAGGCTTGGGAATCCTCTTCCATTACCACATTCAAACTGGGACCGGAAACAGTCATTCTTTTGGTGCTCATACCTATATAAGAGAATTCCAATTGCTTCCCGTTTTCAACGGCAATGGTAAAATTACCATCAAAATCGGTAACGGTTCCCCTAATAGTACCTACAACTACTACGCTAACCCCGGGCAATGGCATGTTGTTCGTGTCCGTCACCGTCCCGGAAACTTCCTGTTGAGCTGTTTTTGGGGGGCCATTCAGTGCCAGAGCTGGACTGAAAGCTGTGAATAGGGACAAAAAGAAAATCTGAACAAAGATTTTCTTCCAAACAGGAATACCCTGCTGTAAATGAATTGCTTCATTAATCTGTTTTTTCATAATGTGAGTTTTGGTGAGTTAATTAAACTTCTCACGTTAATTTTAACGTGAACGTTAACGAATATAAGAATATATTTTATACAAATTGACATTTCTATAAAAATTTACCCAAAATAATTACGAGAACTATTAAAATCTAGTATTTAATTATGCATATGATAATTATTAACATAAATTAACTTAATGTTTTGTGCAGGGGTAAGAGAGTCGTTTTCTAATATAAACCACTATGTTTATTGGGTTTTTGTAGGAAATAGTGAATTGATAAGCGAAGAGTTTTAAGACAGGATTATTTTTCCAATTGGAAGACCGGCAAAATTTTATTCCAAATCCAAATTGGGCTAAAAGAAAAAGAACCGTTGCTGAGGGATCAGCTGATTTTGAAATATTTAATGGATCGGTGTACTATAATTAAGCAACAGGTTTTCAACAGAAAAAGGTCTTGGATTTACTTAGGATAAATTTCCAGGATTTTGATCTGATCTTCAATGGCCGATTTAAATTCCGATTTTAGGTTTGCTACCAATTTCGAGACGGATTCTACATTGTTAATGGTTGTAACTCCCTGTCCGGCAGACCAAATAGTTTTCCAAGCTTTGGCTTCCGTATTCAGCTCTTTTCCAAAATCTATTTTTCGGTCTTTTTTTAAATCTTCTTCCGTAATTCCCGCTGCCTTTAAGCTTGCTCCCAAAAAATTGGCATGTACACCAGATATGGCGGCAGTATAGACCACATCGCTGGCCCCGGCCTTGATAATCATTTGGCGATATTCCTCGGTAGCTTTACTTTCTTCGGTGTTTATAAATCGAGTGCCCATATAGGCCAAGTCTGCTCCCATCTGCAAGGCCGAGGCTATATCCCTTCCGTTACTTATACAGCCTGAGAGTAAAATAGTTTTGTCGTAGAATTTCTTTATTTCGGCAACTAAGGACATTGGGTTTATGGTGCCCGCGTGTCCTCCCGCACCAACGGCGACCAAAATTAATCCGTCTACCCCGGCTTCTGCAGCTTTTTCCGCATGTCTTTTTTTAATGATATCATGAAATACCAGGCCACCATAACTGTGTATGGCGTCTACTACCTGGGCCACTGCGCCCAAAGAGGTAATTATTAGCGGGATCTTATGTTTTATACAAACCTTTAAATCTGCTTCCAATCTAGGATTGGTAGGGTGTACAATTAGATTCACTCCAAAAGGAGCGGCTTTCTTTCCAGTTTCCTTTTCAAATTTCTTTAACTCGGTTTTAATCTCCACCAACCAATCCTCAAAACCTTCCGTACTACGTTGATTAAGGGCTGGAAAAGTGCCCACTATTCCATTTTTACAGCATTCAATGACCAATTGTGGGCCAGATATAAGAAACATGGGTGCTGCTACAACGGGTAGTGCTAGTTCTTTTATGAAAGCGGCTATTTTGCTCATTTGGATTGTGGTTTTAGTGAATAGGATATACTTGGATAACCCAAAAGTTACTAACTATTATATTCAATTTTTTATAAAATATAGTACATTTGAATTATTATGCATGCATAATAATTCAAATGTACTAAATAAAAAGGATGTATTTAAAAGAATTCGAAATTCGATGGAGCGATGTAGATGCCAATCGCCATATGGCTAATTCTGCCTATTTAAATTTTATGAGCCATACAAGGATGTCTTTCTTGTTGGAAATTGGTTTTAACCAAAAGACAATGTCACAGAACAATATTGGTCCAGTGGTATTCCATGAGCATGTGTATTATTTTAAGGAAGCATTTTTAGGAAAGCCGGTAAAGGTTTCCTTGGAGTTGGTAGGACTTAGTGAGGATGGAATGTTCTTTGAATTTCATCATAATTTTTACGATGGCAATGGAAAGAATTTTGCCCATTGCCAAATTATGGGTGCATGGATAGATTTAAAAACAAGAACCCTTACCGGTTTGGGTCATGAGTTTCTTGGGGCTTTTAACAAGGTGCCAAGGGGAGATGGATTTAAGGTACTTACCAAAGCGGATACGCGAAAGTTTTCGGTGCGGCCTAAGGACCTGGTCTAACTTTTTTGCTTACCAGATATACGCCGATCAGGACCAAGACTATTGCAAAAAACTTAACCAAAGTAAGATGGTCCTTGCCGGCTACAATGGCAAATATGATTCCTATCAAGGGTTGCAGGTACATAAAAACACCAACTGTTGAGGCCTTAAGTTGTGTAAGTGCAAATACATTGAACAAATAGGTTAAAAAGGTAGTTCCAATGATTACAAAAGCAATGGCTCCAATAGCCTCTATAGGAAGATGGCTCCATTGTATCTCTGTAAATTCCGAATATGTTATGGGGAGTGTGATGAAGAATCCAATTCCGAACATCCATTTCATAAGGGTGAAGGGGTGGTATTTTTCTAGGAGTTTCTTTACTAATATAAGGTAAAGGCCATAGGAAGTGGCGTTTACTATAAATAGTAGGTTCCCCAAGGGAATATTGGTGGCATCCTGTCTAATTTCGGCACCAAATAAAATTAATGCCAGTGCTCCTATCAAGCCCATAAAAACGCCCATACCACGGCGAAGGGTAATTTTTTCCTTGATAAATAGAGCAGACAATATTACCACAAGGATCGGGGTAATGGTAATGAGCACGGCACTATTGATTGGGGTGGATAGGTCCAATCCCTTAAAGAAAGATAACATATTGATGCCCATCCCAAAGAAGGCACAAACCAATAATCTTCCCCAATCCCGCCGTTCCAGTTTTTCTTTTGGACCAAAAAAGGAAATACCCCAGAATAACAGGCTCGCCCCAAAAAGTCGTAGGAAAATAAATCCAAAGGGTTTAACATAGGTGGGCATTACCCCTTTGGCAATGGTGTGGTTAATGCCATAAATAGTGGTCGCTCCCAGTGCGGCCAAGATAGCTAGGGTTCGTCTACTCACGAATTTATTTTTGCTTTGGCAGCGGCCACAACTGCTTTGCTATTTCCTACAAAAATATCGTTTTCAATTACGATAACTGGGCGTTTTAAAAACGTATAGTGTTCAAGAATAAGTGTCTTATAATCTGCTTCGGATAATTTTTGATCCTTTAAATTCCGTTCTTTATAAAGTCGCGCCCGCTTGCTGAACAAACTCTCATAGCTCCCTGACAACTTGGCCATGCTTTCCAGTTGGTCCAATGTAATGGCCTCGGTTTTTATGTCTTGAAGCTTAAAATCCTTGGGGGGTTCCAACTCTTTCAAAATCCTTTGGCAAGTATCACAAGTGCTCAAGTGAAATATCTTTTTCATGTATTTTTTTTATTGCAGTTAGGGATCACATGTAATCATTTGTGGATAAAATAACTATTAAACGTCCAACGAGAAGGTTATTGTAATCCCGTTGGTTTCATTTTATAAATCTGTACTTCCACATAATTTCGCCTTGCAAAGAAACCCAATTACATTGAATTGTACTATTTTTAGCGGCAATTGTAAAAAATATCAACCCAAAATTATGTCAACTTTGGAAAACGCATTCGATGTTACCCTTCAAAACAGAAAAAGGCTATATAAATTTTTAAAGGAAACTCCTAAGGAGATTCTTCTACAAATCCCACAAGGCTTCCGTAACAATATTTGGTGGAATATTGCCCATGTAGTAGTTACCCAGCAACTATTGGTCTATAAATTTAGTGGACAAGCCATGAAGGTGAATGAAGCCCTGGTAGAAAAATTTAAAAAGGGCACCGTGCCGGATGGTACTGCTACAGAGGAGGAAATTAAACAAGTGGCCGATTTATTGTTGCCTACTGTTGAATGGATGCAAGAGGATTATGGCAAAGGGTTGTTTGATGGTTATACCGAATATACTACAAGTGCCAATGTTACCCTAAGCTCGGTGGAGGATGCCATTATTTTCAATGTTTATCACGAAGGACTTCATCTTGGAGCCATTTTATCCTTGCTGAATGTTGTATCCAAGTCATAATATTTATGATTCCTTCTTAAATTTTAGGTAGGGCTCTAGCTCTTTGTACGTCAAAGTTAAAATAATTGGTCCGTCCGCATAGGAGGCAACTTCATATTGTTCGTAGAACAATTGTAGGCCTTCTTGGGTAAACCCAATATTTTCGGGCAGGTAAAATTTATCGTCCTCAAACATAAAGCCAGTGGCATTTATTGAGCCGGTAGCCGGAATTTTTTCTTGTTCCCTAAACTTGCCCTCGGCAAAACTTTGAAATTCCAAGGGGTCATTAAATATTTCCATGGTTTCCATTTCTATCCCTTCCGCTTTGTCAAAATTTAAAAACCGGGTAGAGGAAAATCCGTGTGCCCCACCGGTGAAGGAATAGGAATTGACCTGAATGGTCAGTATATTTTTATCCTCATAGGTTACTTTGCCTTCAATATCGGCCTCCCAGCCAACCGGCTCATCGGGATACATTTTTTTTAGTTCCAAATATCCGTTCTTAAAGGATTGGATGGCTTCCTCTATGTTGGTGGCTTCTATTTCATCATCGTAAATGAGCAAGGATATTACCTCTTCCTGCACCGAATTGTTTATGATGCTGCTAATGGGTTTGTCATCCAGGGCTTTAGGGATGTGGATGGTTACCTTTGGACAATTGCCACAATCCTCCGTTTTAAAATCAAGGGGTTCAAAAGTGAGCCTGTCATCCTTTTCACAATTCCACAATAATAAAACGATCAATAAATAGGCGAATCTAATCTTCATAAAAGCAATTACTTAAGATAGGTGCAAAGCTACAATATCATTGTATTCCCAAAAAGATAAAGGTACATTTGTATACAGAAATTTAGATATGGGTACAAAAGAATTAAAATTCAATAGTAGGACAATTCACGGAGGGCAGTCACCAGATGAAGCATATGGTGCGGTTATGCCCCCAATCTATCAGACATCTACCTATGCCCAAAGTACTCCGGGTGGCCATAAGGGATATGAATACTCCAGAAGTGCCAATCCAACAAGGACGGCATTGGAGAATTCCTTGGCCAGTATTGAAAACGGAAATTATGGTTTGGCTTTTGGCAGTGGTTTGGCGGCCATTGACGCGGTTATTAAATTATTGGGCCCTGGGGATGAGGTTATATCCACCAGTGACTTATACGGAGGGAGTTATCGTATTTTTAAAAGGATATTTGAGAAATACGGAATTGTTTTCCACTTTGTTGGGATGCAGGATACCGCAGAAATAGCCAAACACATTAGTGCAAGAACCAAGCTTATTTGGGTGGAGACCCCCACCAATCCAATGATGAATATTGTTGATATTAAGTTGGTTTCCCAATTGGCAAAAAAACATAAAATCCTGCTTGCAGTGGACAACACTTTTGCCACGCCTTATTTGCAGCTCCCTCTGGATTTGGGGGCCGACATTGTAATGCACTCGGCCACAAAATACCTTGGGGGTCATAGTGATGTTGTCCTTGGTGCATTGGTGGTCAAGGATAAGGAACTGGCAGACCAATTGTATTTTATTCAAAATGCAAGTGGTGCGGTATGCGGACCAATGGATAGCTTTTTGGTGCTTAGGGGAATAAAAACCTTGCACGTAAGGATGCAGAGACACTGCGAAAACGGGAGAGCGGTGGCGGAATATTTGGCAAATCATCCAAAAATTGAAAAAGTATTTTGGCCAGGTTTTCCGGATCACCCCAATCATAAAGTGGCAAAAGGCCAAATGAAGGATTTTGGGGGAATGATTTCCTTTGTTCCAAAAGGGGGCAATTACCAAGATGCCATTAAAATTGTTGAAAAACTACAGCTATTTACCCTAGCAGAATCCTTGGGCGGGGTGGAGAGTTTGGCAGGTCATCCGGCCAGCATGACCCATGCCAGTATTCCGAAAGAGGAAAGGGAAAAAAGTGGTGTTGTAGATGCCTTGATTAGACTAAGTGTGGGCATAGAGGATAAGGAAGATTTAATTGAGGACTTACGCCAAGCTATAGAATAAATATTTTATCAAATTTTGAAAATAATAGGGTTTACATTATAGAAATAATATAATTTTGCCCTTAAACTCAATATTTATCAACAATTAGCAATAAATCAGATTTTATGGAAGACAAGATAAATGCTTTTATGGATGAGGTAAAAGGGCGTAATAGCCATGAGCCGGAATTCATTCAAGCTGTGCAAGAAGTTGCCGAAACGGTTATTCCCTACATTAGTAATCATGAAATTTACAATGGAAAGAATATATTATTAAGAATGGTGGAGCCCGAAAGGTTAATTTCCTTTAGGGTTTCCTGGGTGGATGATGACGGTGAAATACATGTAAATAGAGGTTATAGGATCCAAATGAATTCTGCCATTGGTCCTTATAAAGGCGGGCTTAGGTTTCATCCTACTGTAAATGCAAGCGTCCTGAAGTTCCTGGCCTTTGAACAGGTTTTTAAAAATAGCCTTACAACCCTGCCTATGGGAGGAGGAAAAGGAGGATCGGATTTTGATCCAAAAGGAAAATCTGATGATGAGGTAATGCGTTTTTGCCATGCGTTTATGACGGAGCTTTGTAGGCACATTGGCCCCAATACGGACGTGCCTGCAGGTGATATTGGTGTTGGTGCAAGGGAAATAGGCTTTCTGTTCGGAATGTATAAAAAGATCAGAAATGAGTTTACCGGGGTATTGACCGGGAAGGGTCTTTCTTGGGGCGGTTCTAAAATACGGCCAGAAGCTACAGGATACGGAACCGTTTATTTTGCCCAAAGTATGTTGCAATCCAAAAAGGATGATGTAAAGGGCAAGACTGTGGTAATTTCCGGATCGGGAAATGTGGCGCAGTATGCTGCTGAAAAAGTGATTCAACTGGGAGGTAAGGTGGTTACCCTTTCGGATTCTGGAGGTTATATTTATGACAAGGACGGTATTGATGAGGAAAAACTGGCCTTTGTTATGGAGATTAAAAACAAAAAACGCGGAAGAATTTCGGATTATCTGGATAAATATAAATCCGCAGAATTCCATAAAGGAAAGACGCCTTGGGAGGTGCCCTGCGCTATAGCCTTGCCGTGTGCAACCCAAAACGAGTTGGACGGGAAGGATGCCAAGATCTTGTTGAAAAATGGATGTATCTGTGTGGCCGAAGGCGCTAATATGCCATCGACCCCTGAAGCAATACATGCTTTTCATGAAGCTAGAATACTATTTGCCCCGGGAAAGGCATCCAATGCAGGTGGGGTGGCCACCTCAGGTTTGGAAATGTCACAGAACTCCTTGCGTATTAGTTGGACCCGGGAAGAAGTAGACGAACGTCTTCAAAAAATAATGAAGGATATTCATGATTCCTGTATAGAATACGGAATGGACGACGATGGCTATTGCAACTATGTAAAGGGAGCAAATATTGCCGGGTTCGTAAAAGTCGCCGACGCTATGTTGGCGCAGGGAGTAATTTAAGGTTTAATAAGTCGACAGCCCATCACGGCATTGGCCGGTATTTGAAATTGAAATCCACGTGATTTCCAAGACCCTTAAGGTTTTATGACCTTAAGGGTCTCTTTGTATTATCTTTGCTCAAAGATATATTTGTAATGCAGGTTGCTACCAAAGGAATTGTTTTAACGTCCATTAAATACGGGGATACCAGTTTAATAGTCCGGATATTTACCTTTTCGGATGGGATAAAATCCTATCTGTTGAGAGGGGTCCTGGCTTCTAAAAAAGGGAAATTAAAAACCGCCTACTTTCAACCTTTGCTTCAATTGGATCTGATTGCCTCCCATAAGAACAAAGGAACCTTGGAAAGCATTACCGAGGCCAAGGTAAATTATCATTATCAGTCGCTGCACACGGATATTGCCAAGAATGCCCTAACATTTTTTTTGGCAGAAATGTTGAGCAATAGCATTCATGAGGAAGAGTCCAATGAAAGTCTGTTCAACTTTATTGAAGCGGCCTTGCAGTGGTTGGATGCCCATGATGAATTTGCAAATTTTCATCTCTATTTTGTGTTGTCTTTGACCAAATATTTTGGATTTTATCCGGACACCAATAATATGGACTATTTGTACTTTGACCTATTGGAGGGAGAGTTTGTAAAATCGCCCTCATTAAATCCAATCTTGGAAGGGGAGAATTTAAAACACTTTAAAGAACTTTTGGGCATAAATTTTGATGCAATACATACTATTAAACTTAACAAAAAGAACCGTCAGGAGCTCTTGAAAAGTCTTGTCCTTTATTTTGAATTACATTTGCAGGGATTTAGAAAACCGAAGTCATTGGCCGTGTTAAATGAAGTTTTTAGCTAATATGCAAAATTTAGTTTTCATAGTTGTCCTCCTAATATTTACAGGTGCTTTGGGGCAGGAAATTGTTATTTTGGACGAGGAAGACCATCAGCCGATACCCAATGTAATTGTTTATAACTGGGATAAGTCCAGAACGGCCCTTTCCGATTTTGATGGCAAATGCGACCTATCTAAATTTGATCTGGGAGAACGGATTACCTTCACGCATATTGGTTACCAAAACTATAGGAGTACCAAGTCACAAGTACTTAGAAAGGGTAAGCTCTACCTGGCATTGACAGCTGAGCAGTTGGATGAGGTGGTGATGTCTATCTCTAAATGGGAGCAGCAGAAAAAGGACATTCCTCAGAAAATATCCCTGATGAATGCCAAAACTATAGAATTTACGGCCTCCCAAACCTCGGCAGATCTCCTTCAAAATAGTGGAAAAGTCTTTGTTCAGAAAAGTCAACTTGGAGGCGGCAGTCCAATGATAAGGGGTTTTGCAACCAATAGATTGTTGCTTTCCGTAGACGGAGTTCGTATGAACAATGCAATTTTTAGGGGGGGTAATATTCAAAATGTGATTTCAATTGATCCCTTTACCATTAAAAGCACCGAGGTTATTTTTGGTCCTGGGTCGGTAATTTATGGTTCCGATGCCATTGGTGGGGTCATGAATTTTTATACCTACAATCCTCAATTTTCAAAGACGGATAGTTTACAGGTCTTTGGGAAATCCAATTATAGGTACTCTTCAGCCAATAACGAAAATACTTTTCATGTAGATTTCAATTTGGGCAAAAAGGAATGGGCGTTCCTGAGCAGCCTTACCTATAACAACTTTGGGGATCTTAAAATGGGGTCCCATGGACCTTCCTCCTATTTAAGGAACAATTATGTAGTTACCGAAAATGGGCAGGATGAATTAAGGGAAAATGGGAATACCAAAAAGCAAGTGCCCTCTGGGTTCGATCAAATTAATGTTATGCAAAAAGTGCTTTTTAGGCCCAATAACAATTGGAATATCAATCTAGGCGCATATTATTCCGAAACTTCCGATTATTCCAGATATGATAGGCTTATTAGACCGTCACGGGATGGACTTGGCCTACGTTCGGCAGAATGGTTTTACGGCCCACAGAAATGGTTTATGGGGAACCTGCAATTTTATAAAAATGGAAAGGGAAAGTTTTATGACGGACTAAAAATAACCACCGCCTATCAAAATTTTGTGGAGAGTAGGTATGATAGGGATTTTGGGGAGGCCATAAGGTATGGGACCAAGGAGAATGTGGATGCTATTTCTGCGAACGTGGATTTTGAAAACAAACGTATTGGAAACCTTAGGCTTTACTATGGGGGAGAATATATTTTTAATAAAATTGGTTCTACCGGAAATGAGTTTAATATAGAGACTATGACTAGCTCCTCTAGTGCATCCAGATATCCGGATAATTCTACCTGGCAAACCCTTGCAGGTTATATCAGCGGTGAACTAAGGGCCAAGCCTAACTTTACATTGCTATCCGGGCTTAGATATAGCCATGTTTGGATAGATGCGGTTTTTGACCAAACTTTTTATTCTTTTCCCTTTAATGATGCCGATCTTAGTACAGGAGCTTTAACCGGAAGTTTGGGATTTAGTTGGTTTCCAAAATCGGATTTGCAGTTGACCTTTAATGGATCTACGGGCTTTAGGGCCCCGAACATAGATGATGTTGGTAAAATATTCGATTCTGAGCCCGGGTCTGTTGTAGTTCCCAATCCTGACTTGGAGCCGGAGTATGCCTATAATTTGGAGGTGGGGGTCCAGAAGAATTTCAAGGATAAATTAATGTTAAAGGGAGCCTCCTTTTATACTTATTTAGTAGACGCCCTTGTCCGAAGGGATTTTCAATTTAATGGTAACACGGAAATAAATTACAATGGCGAATTACATAATGTCCAGGCAATACAGAATGCGGCAAAGGCTTATGTTTACGGTTTTGAATTTGGATTGGACGCCTTTCTCACAGAAAGTCTATCGGTAAACGCCAACCTTACCCTTACCGAGGGGATAGAGGAAGAACAGTACGGTACGGATACCCCGGGCAGACATGTAGCCCCAACTTTTGGCGATTTTCATATCGTTTGGAAGAATCAAAAACTAAAAACAGATCTTTTTGTCAATTATAATGGGGAAATCAGTTATGGGGATATGTCAATGTCCGAAAGAACAAAGGACTATATTTACGCCGTAGATACAGACGGCAATCCTTATTCACCATCTTGGTATACTTTAAACTTTAGATCGCAATATCAACTCTCCAATGCCTTTAAGTTCACCGCCAATTTGGAAAATATTACCGATCAAAGATATCGTTCCTATTCTTCCGGAATCGTGGCGCCGGGAATCAATTTAATTTTGGGATTGGGCTATTCGTTTTAAAAAAAAGTCCGGTATTTAAATACCGGACTTAAGTTTTTATGAAAACAGGGAGAACTATTCCTGTATTTTCTCTTTTGCTTCCTCGGCTGCGGCCTTGGTCTTCTCCGCAGCCTTGGTAGCGGCATCTTTTACCTCGTTTCCTACCTCCTTGGCAACAGCTTTTGTTTTATCTACGGCATCGGTTGCCGCACCTTTAATATCCTCTCCTACCTCTTTGGCAGCGTCACCGGCCTTGTCAATGGCCTCATTACCGGCCTCTTTCATATCGTCTCCCATTTCTTTCGCATCTTCCATGGCTTCTGAGGCGGCGCCTTTAACCTCTTCCCCAACTTTCTTCATATCCTCCCCAACTTCTTTTAAGGCTTCATTTGTTTCTTCCATGGCATCTTTGGCCTTATCCTTTGTTTCTCTACACGATACAAACGAAACGCTGAGAGCTAGCATCAAAATTGAACTTAAAATTACTTTTTTCATGTTGTTAGTTTTAGAAATTAATGTGAATCTGATACCGATATATACGTAAAAATTGAGGATTTAGACCATATTTAATGTCCGATGATCAAAAAAATTGTAGGAAAATTAATCGTTTAGGTTTCTGTAAATCAGGTTTCTAGACAAGTATCAAATTTTCGGGGAAATTTTAATGGTAGGGGAAGGCTGGACTTGATTGTTATATAGGCAAATGTTTAAAACTAAATTATTATGAAGAATTATTTAAAGATTTCAGGATTGGCTTTAATAGCTTTAGTAGGAATGATGTCATGTAGCAAAAACGACGATGCTGCCATGGAGGGGGAATCGTATAATACATCCTTTGAAGTTACCGATGCACCCATAGATAATGCCGATGTAGAGGCAGTTTTTGTTACCATTACCAATGTTTCCGTAGACGGAAAGTCTTTAGAGGGATTTAATGCAACAACAGTAAACCTGGCCGCTTTGGTAAATGGTAAAACTGAAGCTTTAGGGAATTTGGATCTACAGGCAAAATCATATTCCAGTATTGTTTTTGAATTGGATTTTGATAAGGATGTAAATGGTGATGCTCCAGGTTGCTACGTAGAAAAGGCAAATGGAGAAAAAGATGCCTTGGTTGCTTCTTCTAACAAAATTACCATAAACGATACCTTTGAGGTGTTGGCCAACGCCACTAATGTAATCGTAATAGATTTTGATCTTAGAAAAACTATTAGGGAGGAGAAAGACGGATTGTCCAGCGATTTCAATTTTGTTACCATGGCAGAGCTTACTGCTGGGATAAGAACGGTAAACGCAGAATTGACCGGAAAAATATCTGGGAGTGCCAACGATGCCAATAACACATCGGACAAGATTATTGTCTATGCCTATGAAAAAGGAACCTTTAATGCCGATGTTGAAACTCAGGAAAAAGGGGAGAGCGAAGTTACCTTTGCCAATGCCGTAACCAGTGCAGAAGTAAAAGGCCTAAGTGGATCCTATAGTCTGGATTTTTTGGAGGAAGGGGAATACGAATTGATTTTTGCTTCCTATAAAGAAGATGATAACAGCGAGTTCTACTTCAATGCTTTGTTGGATGTGGAGTCTACCACAGGGCTTAATTTAGGGGCTATAGAGGTAAGCTCGGCCCTCCAAATAAGCGCAAATGTTACCGTAACCGGGACAAAATAATTTTAACAACAACTAAAATATTTAAAAAGCTCCTTTTCAAAGGGGCTTTTTGCTTTTAACAGAATCATTTTACGCCAAAAATCATTAGTTTTGCAAACTTAAAATGTAGCATTAGAAGCTGTTATTATGAAGTTTGCAGAATACAAGGGATTAGATTTACCGAAAGTCGCTGAGGAAGTATTGCACTATTGGAAGGAGAACAATGTTTTTGAGAAAAGTGTTACAAGCAGGGAAGGCAAGGATAGTTTTGTTTTTTATGAAGGACCACCTTCTGCAAATGGATTGCCTGGTATTCACCATGTAATGGCCAGGACCATTAAGGATATTTTTCCACGTTATAAGACCATGAAGGGGTTTCAGGTTAAACGCAAGGCCGGATGGGATACCCACGGACTCCCTATAGAATTGGGTGTGGAGAAGGAATTGGGAATTACCAAGGAAGACATTGGCACCAAAATATCTGTTGAGGAGTACAACGCAGCCTGTAAGAAGGCGGTTATGCGCTATACAGATGTATGGAACTCCATGACCGAAAGAGTAGGATATTGGGTAGATATGGAGGATCCATATATTACCTACAAATCCAAATATATGGAATCTGTTTGGTGGTTGCTCAAGCAGATTTACGACAAAGGACTTATTTATAAAGGATATACCATACAACCCTATTCCCCAAAGGCAGGAACAGGTTTAAGTTCCCACGAGTTAAATCAACCAGGGACCTATCAAGATGTTACGGACACTACCGTAGTAGCACAGTTTAAAGCGGATAAAACTACCTTGCCTCAGAATTTTCAGGAAGTAAGTGGTGATGTTTTATTGTTGGCATGGACCACCACACCTTGGACCCTGCCATCCAATACGGCATTGACCGTAGGTCCTAAGATTGATTATGTTGTGGTGAAGACCTTCAATCAATATACCTTTGAGCCCATGCATGTTGTCTTGGCCAAATCTTTGGTAGGAAAACAATTTAGCGGTAAATTTTTTGTGGCGGAAAGCGATGCCGATTTTGAAAACTTTTCACCCAAGGATAAGAAAATCCCTTACCAAGTCGTAGCTGGAGCAAAAGGACTGGACTTGGTTGGGACAAGATATGAGCAATTGTTGGACTATGCACAGCCTTATCAAAATCCAGAAAATGCCTTTAGGGTTATCGCTGGAGATTTTGTTACCACGGAAGACGGTACGGGGATTGTTCATACGGCACCAACTTTTGGGGCAGATGATGCCTTGGTGGCCAAACTTGCTGAACCGGAGGTGCCACCTATGTTGGTTTTGGATGAAAATAATAATCCAGTTCCTTTGGTAGATCTACAGGGTAGATTTAGGCCCGAAATGGGAGAGTACGCCGGTAAGTATGTAAAAAATGAATATTATGAAGAAGGTGAGGCCCCGGAGAGGTCTGTAGATGTTGAAATAGCCATTAAATTAAAGGAAGAGAACAGGGCCTTTAAGGTGGAAAAATACGTTCACAGTTATCCAAACTGTTGGCGTACGGATAAACCTATACTTTACTATCCCTTGGATTCATGGTTTATAAAGGTCACTGATATCAAGGATAGGATGTTCGATCTAAACCAGAACATCAATTGGAAGCCAAAGGCTACCGGAGAGGGAAGATTTGGCAATTGGCTGGCCAATGCCAATGATTGGAACCTGTCCCGTTCCCGTTATTGGGGAATTCCGCTACCTATATGGCGTACGGA
Source organism: Arenibacter palladensis (assembly GCF_900129275.1). Classification (GTDB taxonomy): domain Bacteria; phylum Bacteroidota; class Bacteroidia; order Flavobacteriales; family Flavobacteriaceae; genus Arenibacter; species Arenibacter palladensis. Next base: position 970,721 of record NZ_FQUX01000001.1, read on the forward strand.
AGATGGCAAGGAAGAATTGATGATAGGTTCTGTGGCCGAACTTAAGGAAGAAATGCAAAAAGCCTTAAAAGCAGAAATTCTTGAAAAGGATATTTTTGAGGATTTTGTTGTAGGCGATATGGGCGAGGACAATTATGACAAAATAGACCTGCATAAAAATATTGTGGACCAAATAACCTTGGTGTCGCCCTCTGGAAAACCAATGAAACGCGAAAGCGACCTTATAGATGTTTGGTTCGATAGTGGTTCCATGCCGTATGCCCAATGGCACTACCCTTTTGAGAATAAGGATTTAATAGATGAGGGAAAGACTTTTCCGGCCGATTTTATAGCCGAAGGGGTCGATCAGACCCGTGGTTGGTTTTACACCCTGCATGCTATAGCCACTATGGTATTCGATTCCGTGGCTTATAAAAATGTTGTTTCCAATGGCTTGGTTTTGGATAAGGAAGGTAAGAAAATGTCCAAGCGCTTGGGCAATGCAGTAGATCCTTTTGAGACCATGGATGAATTTGGGGCAGATGCCACACGTTGGTACATGATCTCCAATGCAAATCCTTGGGATAATTTAAAGTTCGATGTAGAGGGGATAGCAGAGGTAAAGCGTAAGTTTTTTGGTACCTTGTACAACACCTACTCTTTCTTTGCACTGTATACCAACATAGATGGTTTTGATTATTCGGAAGCGGATATTCCCCTAAATGAAAGGCCGGAAATAGACCAATGGATTTTATCTGAATTGCATTCCCTGATCAAGACTGTGGACGAGGCGTATGAAGAATACGAACCTACCAAGGCAACTAGGGCCATATCGGATTACGTACAGGAAAATCTTAGCAATTGGTACGTGCGTTTAAGTAGAAGACGTTTTTGGAAGGGGGATTATCAAAAGGATAAAATATCAGCTTACCAAACATTATATACTTGTTTGACCACCGTTGCAAAACTTTCTGCACCAGTAGCTCCATTTTATATGGATAGACTATACAAAGATTTAACAATTACGACACAGAAAGAGCCGTTTGAAAGTGTACATTTGGCCGATTTTCCTAAATATGATGCCTCATTGGTAAATAAGGAATTGGAAAGTAAAATGGCAAAGGCTCAGACCATTTCCTCCTTGGTGTTGTCCATTCGACAGAAGGAGAAGATTAAAGTACGGCAACCATTGCAAAAGATAATGATTCCGGTGTTGGACAATAAGCAAAGGTTGGAAATTGAAGCTGTGGCCGGTTTAATAAAGTCGGAAGTGAACGTGAAGGAGATAGAATTGCTGGATGACGCTTCGGGAATTTTGGTTAAGCAAATTAAGCCTAACTTTAAAACTTTAGGCCCAAAATTTGGGAAGGATATGAAGTTGATTGCCAGTGCTGTGGCACTATTAAATCAAAATGATATCCAGAAAATTGAACAGGAAGGCGAAATTTTGCTGCATTTTGATAATAAAAGTATTACTTTACAGTTACAGGATGTAGAAATTTCCTCCCAAGATATAGAAGGTTGGTTGGTAGCAAGTTCAGGTCCAATAACGGTGGCCTTGGATGTTTCTATCAATGAGGACCTTAGAAAGGAAGGTATTGCTAGGGAACTAGTCAATAGAATTCAAAACCTTAGAAAGGAATCTGGTTTTGAAGTGACAGATAAAATAGATATTAAATTATTGAAAAATGGATTTGTCCAGGACGCGGTAGAAAGTAATATGGCATATATTAAAACCGAAACCTTGGCAGCAGAACTTAATTTTGAAGAAAGCATGGACAATGGAATTGAAGTGGCTTTTGACGAAGTTAATACCAGATTGTTTATAGTAAAACATTAAGATTATGGCCGAAGAATTAAAAGTAAGGTACGCGGATAAGGATTTAAACGAGTTTAAAGTCCTAATCGAGGAAAAAATTGAAAAAGCAAAAAGTCACTTGGAACTTTTAAAGAGTTCTTATATGAATGATGGCAATAACGGAACGGATGATACGTCCCCAACATTCAAGGCTTTTGAAGAAGGCTCTGAAACAATGAGCAAGGAAGCAAATACGCAATTGGCCATTCGTCAGGAGAAATTTATTAGGGACTTAAAGAACGCCTTGTTGCGTATAGAGAACAAAACCTATGGCATTTGCCGAGTTACTGGAAAGCTGATCAGCAAAGAGCGACTTAAGCTGGTGCCACATGCAACGCTGAGTATTGAAGCGAAAAATATGCAATCCTAAATAAAAACGCCTTTTAAGGCGTTTTTTTATGATATGAGACTAGTTGTCGTTGTTTTCTTCTTATTGGGCTGTTGTATTTTACAGGCCCAAAAAAAAGTCGTCAAGACCATTGAAAAGCCCAATGTCTCTTTTGTTCAGATCGATGGCAAGAATTGTTTTTCCCTAGCTTTGGAAACGGTTGATAATCCAAACATAACGGTTGAGGCTTCAATAGACGGGGAGTATTTACAGGATTTATTGGTAAATGTAAAACAAGAGGGGGCCACTATCTTGGTCAGTACCGGTTTTCAGCCCAATTTTGTTTTTCCGAACGATAAATTAAGTGCCCATAAGGTTATTTCCATTTCCTTGAAGATATCAATCCCCAAAAATATGGATGTTAACGTATACGGTACTAGCACCAGTGTGGGCGTTATAGGGCATTATGGCAACCTAAAAATTAGTTTGTCCGATGGCAAATGTACCTTAAATGGCAGGGGCGAAAATGTGGAGGTCAATACCCTAAGTGGAAATATTGACCTTATTACTACCAAGGGCCAAATTAGGGCTACCTCAAAATATGGGAAAATTAAACGGGAAATGATTGCCTCCGGGGATGATCATTTTACGCTGAATTCGGTAACAGGAAATATCAGCATAAGGAAAACCGAATAATATGTTTATTTTTGCCGAATCTATTTTTTAAATAATGAGTTTAAAGAAATCCCTAGTAATCATAATAGCAATTCTTGCTATAGACCAGATAAGCAAAGTATATATTAAGACAAACTTTGTTTTAGGAGAGTCTGTAGATGTCTTTAGTTGGTTCAAGATTTTGTTCATAGAAAACGAAGGGGCTGCTTGGGGAACCAAACTAAGCGATTTATTGCCTATATCTGATGAAGTAGGAAAACTGATACTTACTATATTTCGATTGTTTGCCATTGTTGGGATAGGTTATTGGTTGTTTGATACTATAAAAAAGAATTCTTCCAAAACCTTAATACTGGCGGTATCCCTTATTTTCGCGGGAGCACTCGGGAACATATTGGATTCTGTTTTTTACGGCATGATCTTTAACGATAGCTATTCACAAGTAGCCACGGCATTTTCTTCGGAACCCTACGGAAGTATATTTCATGGCAAGGTGGTAGATATGCTCTACTTTCCTATGATAGACTCCGTTTGGCCAGATTGGGTGCCAGTGGTAGGGGGAAATAATTTTCGTTTTTTCGAGCCCGTTTTTAATATAGCGGATACGGCAATTAGTACCGGTGTGGGTATATTAATTGTATTTAATAAAAAGGCCTTTGGGGAAGATAAGGAGGAAGTTAAAACGAATAAATCCGATCAGGAGTAACGCAAAAATTTAAAGGAATATCGTGGGGTTCCAAATCCTCAATTTTTTCTTCTGCCCTAAAAAAGGAGAGCCCTACCTTAACAACATCGGGCCTGCACTTGTTCAGTAGAACATCATAGAATCCTTTGCCGTAACCAACTCTATGACCCTTTTGGTCAAAAGCCATCAACGGTATAAAAACAACATCTATTTTTTCTGGGGGTACCTCAATGCCATCTACCGGTTCAGGGATGTTCCAGCGATTTTTCTTTATGGGCGTACTATCGGTAAGTAAATAATTGATAAGATTTTGGTCATCCACCATTTTCGGAAGTAGGATATTTTTATCCTTACCCTGTAAAATGGACATGATATAACTGGTGTCGACTTCCTTTTTCTCGGTTATGGAAAGGAATAGATGATAATAGGAATAATTCCAAATGGGTAATTGAAGCAGCCGGTTGGCTATCAATAAGCTTGAATCTGAAATGAATTGTGAAGTAAGATTTTCTCGGCGTTCGGAGTAGATTAAACGCAAATCTTTTTTCAACATAGGGGTTGGTTAAACTCGGGGCTTTTAGGGGGGCAGGGTTTAATTAGGAAAACTATTCCTTAGAGGCCACTGCGTAATAAATTTTGAAAAAAAGCATAAGAATTAAATATGTGCCCAAGGTTATTATATAGTTGTCCATGCGTTAAATATTTTTTGATTTTCTAAATATAAATAAAAAAACATAAAAAGCTCCATAAAGGGTATCGTTTTATCGATGAAATACATCATTTTTAACAAATAATTTGGTTTTTAAATTATTTGTTAAGTGAATTTTATTGTTAAAGTTTGATAAATCGTTGTAAATCAATATTTTATAAAATAGTGTACGATAACGTTAAATTTTGGTAACTGTGTAGTTAATCGATAATTTTTTTGGACTTATCGAATTTTATTGGATGGAATGTTGGATTTAGACTAAGGGAAGTCCTACTTTTTACTTGAGGAATATAATTATAAAAATGGGAGGTTTCCATAATTTTACCGAGAGATCGCGGTAGCGGAGTTAAAAAACTATAATCTTTGTGTCCTTTGGGAAAAACACTGTAATTTTCCTTTTTAAAGAAAAAATTTATCTGAATACATGTCCCATATACCTATAGAAGTACAGTTAAGTTCGCTTCCTACCAATCCCGGGGTATATCAGTTTTATGATGTGGAGGACAAGATTTTATATGTTGGCAAGGCTAAAAATTTAAAAAAAAGGGTTAGCTCCTATTTTAATAAAACGCACGAGCAAGGAAAGACCCGTGTTCTGGTAAAGAAAATTAGAAGTATTAAGCACATAGTGGTGCCAACGGAATCCGATGCGCTTTTGCTGGAGAATAATCTAATTAAAAAATACCGTCCTAGGTACAATGTTTTGCTTAAGGATGATAAAACTTTTCCATGGATTTGCATAAAAAATGAAAAGTTTCCAAGAATCTTTCCCACCAGGAAATTTATCAAGGATGGATCCGAGTATTTTGGACCGTACACAAGCATGAAAACCATTCATACCTTGTTGGATCTGATAAAAAGTGTTTACCCTCTGCGGACCTGTAACTATGACCTTGCGCATGATAAAGTCGCTGCCGGGAAATATAAGGTCTGCCTGGAGTACCATTTGGGAAATTGTAAGGGACCTTGTGAAGGGTATCAAACGGAGGAGGAATATAACCGGCAAATACAGGAGATCAGGGAAATTATAAAAGGTAATTTTAAGTCATCACTCCACTATTTTAAAAGTCGCATGAAATTGCTGGCCCAGGAGATGAAGTTTGAAGAGGCACAGCTTATAAAGGATAAGATAGAGGTTCTGGAAAACTATCAGGTAAAGACCACCATTGTAAATCCTAAAATCAATAATGTGGATGTGTTTACTATAATTTCCGATGAGGCTTTTGCGTATGTGAATTTTCTGCAATTGTCCCATGGCTCCATTATACGTTCCCATACTTTGGAAATCAAGAAGAAATTGGATGAAACGGATGAGGATTTACTCCAATTGGCAATTATCGAAATTAGGCAACGCTTCAATTCCCATTCAAAGGAGATTTACGTGCCGTTTGAGGTTACCTTGGAATCACACCTAAAGGTAGTAGTGCCTAAACTGGGAGATAAAAAAAAGATCTTGGAACTATCGGAACGCAACGCTAAATTCTTTAGGCAGGATAGGTTTAAGCAAATAAAGATCATTGACCCGGACAGGCATACCAACAGGATAATGGGGCAAATGAAAATGGATTTGCGACTATCCATGGAACCGAGGCATATAGAGTGTTTTGATAATTCCAACATTCAGGGAAGCAATCCCGTGGCGGCCTGTGTTGTTTTTAAAGACGGAAAACCTTCAAAAAAGGAGTACCGCCATTATAATATTAAGACTGTAGAAGGTCCGGATGACTTTGCCTCTATGGAGGAAGTTGTTTTTAGACGTTATAAGCGACTTTTGGAAGAAGACCAGTCATTACCACAACTTATTGTTATTGATGGAGGTAAGGGTCAGCTGTCGTCTGCCCTTAAAAGTTTGGATGCCCTTGGGTTAAGAAGGAAGATAGCCATAATAGGTATCGCCAAAAGATTGGAGGAAATATACTTTCCGGAAGATCCTATTCCTTTATATTTGGATAAAAAGTCCGAATCGTTGAAGATAATTCAACAATTGCGAAATGAAGCCCATAGATTTGGCATTACCTTTCATAGAAACAAGAGAAGTAAGGCTGCCATTAATTCGGAACTGGAAAGTATTGAAGGGATAGGGAATAAAACCGTGGAAGAGTTGTTGAAAAACTATAAATCCGTAAAAAGAATAAAAGAGGCCAGTTTGGAGAATTTGGCCCAAACCATTGGAATGTCCAAAGCCAAGAAAATATATGAAACCTTTCATTAAACCACCATATTAACTGTATGCTAAAGTCGCTTCTTATATATTGTGTGTTAATTTTTCCGCTGTTTATCCTTTCTCAGGAACCTTTGGAAAATAAGGATATAAAAGTTGGGCTGGTGTTGAGTGGGGGCGGTGCTAAAGGGTTGGCGCATATTGGTGCCCTTAAAGTTATTGAAGAGGCCGGGGTTAAAATAGACTATATAACAGGAACCAGTATGGGGGCCATTGTTGGGGCGCTCTACGCTTCGGGTTATTCTGCAAAGGAATTGGATTCCATATTTAAAAGTACCGATTTCGAGTCGTTGATTCAGGACAATGTACCTAGAAGCGCCAAAACATTTTATGAGAAGGAAGATTCGGAAAGATACGCCCTAACGCTCCCGTTCAACAAGTTTAAAATTTCAATTCCCCAAGCCATTTCTGGAGGTCAAAGTATATACAACGAGTTCGTTAGGTTGCTGTTCCATGTTAAGGATGTTGAGGATTTTAGTAAACTTCCAATCCCTTTCTTATGTGTTGCCACGGATGTGGAAACTGGAGATCAGGTATTGTTGGACAAAGGCTATTTGCCAGAGGCAATTCTAGCTAGTGGTACGTTTCCCTCTCTTTTTAGACCCGTAGAAATCAATGGAAGAGTGTTGATTGACGGGGGTGTGGTAAATAATTATCCCATAGGCGAATTAAAGAAGATGGGTGCCGATGTGGTCATAGGTGTGGATGTACAGCATGGGCTGTCCGATAGGGAATCCTTGTTGAGTGCTACGGAAATACTGCTGCAGATCAATAATTACAGAACGGTAAGGGATATGCAAAAGAAATCGGCCCAAACGGACATATATATCACCCCGGATATCAAGGATTACTCCGTGATAGATTTTGACATGGGTAAAGTAATCATTGATAGGGGCGAGGAAGCAGCTAAACTGCATTTGGCGGAATTGTATAAAATTGCCAAAGACCCCAATATGAAGAGGCAAAAAATAATTGCTGCAGGGATAAATGATACGCTTTTGGTCAATGAATTGACCATACAAGGGAATTATAATTATTCCAGGGCCTACATCAAGGGTAAATTAAGATTTAACGTAGATGATAAAATAACCTTTAAAAAACTGCAGCAGGGGATCAACAATTTGTCTGCCACAGGAAACTTTAGGTCCATTAAATACGAATTGCTCAATAATGGGGAAGGGGTGGAGCTGCTTTTGAACGTTAAGGAAAACCCTGATAAGATGTTCATTCGTCTAGGGGTTCATTTTGATGATCTTTATAAAAGTGCGGGAATAGTAAATCTTACGAGGAAAAATGTTTTAATGGATGATGATGTAGCCTCGGTAGATTTTATCATTGGGGATAATCTCAGGTACAATTTGGAATATTATGTGGACAAAGGCTTTTATTGGAGTTTTGGGATAAATTCCAGGTTCGACGATTTTAACAAGGAGATAGATTTCGATCTGATAAAATCCAATTTTGATGTCGATAATAGTTCCAATATTCGAAAAATAAACCTAAGTGCCTCGGATCTGACCAATCAAGTGTATTTACAAACGGTAATAGAAGAAGAGTTTGCCTTTACCATTGGATTGGAACATAAATTACTTAAATATAGCACCAAAACATTGGGGCAGGTAGATACCACTAGCACTTCTACAACAGCCAATAAGAGAACCTATTTTGAAAAAAGTAATTATTATAGCACCTATGGGCAGCTTACCTTTGACACCTATGATGATGTTTACTTTCCTACCAAAGGGCTGTTCTTTGACGGGGACTTTCATTTTTATGTCCTATCATCGGATTTTAATGATAATTTCAAGGAGTTTTCAATAGGCAAGGCAAGGATGGGAGGAGCATTTTCCTTGGCCAGAAACATATATCTTAACCTGGAAACTGAAGGTGGTTTTAAATGGGGTATATCCCCAATTACCTCCCTCGATTTTATATTGGGGGGATATGGCAACCATTTAGTGAATAATGTAGTCCCTTTTTATGGTTACGATTTTTTAAGTTTGGTAGGGAACAGCTATGTAAAGGCATATGGCAGACTGGATTTTGAATTTGTGCCCAAGAACCACATATTAATGGCAGCAAACGTAGCCAATGTAGGCGATGACCTTTTTAGAACCGCAGATTGGTTCAAAGCTCCCGAATTTTCGGGCTATGCACTGGGCTATGGCTTCGAATCCTTTATAGGCCCTATTCAAGTGATTTATTCCTATTCCCCCCAAATTAAGGAAAACCACTTCTTTTTTAGTATTGGGTATTGGTTTTAGGGGGTGTCTTTTGAAATCAAAAGGTAAGCTCTTAACACTTTAAGCCAACAATTATTCCGATATTTGTTAAACAGGATTTTGATCATGCTACAATTTAGGATTGATATTACGGCCCATCTTAGGGCCATGTGGTGATTTAAGGCGATTTGGAAGTAGTCCAAGTTTTATTTTCTGCTTATTGGGCTACCTTCTGCTACTGGCTAAGGACTTGGCTAATTATGTATTAAATCAATTCAAAAATCTATTACTATGGCAACTACCGATAAAACCTCTTTAAAATTAACAAAGGAAAATCTGGATGCTCAGGATTTTTTACCTCTGCTTGGCACCGATTATGTAGAACTGTATGTGGGCAATGCTAAACAAGCCGCATATTACTACATGGCTGCATGGGGATTTCAACCCGTGGCATATGCGGGACTGGAAACAGGGTTAAAAGATAGAGTTTCCTATGTGGTACAACAGGACAAGATTAGACTGGTATTGACTTCACCATTAAAGTCGGGTGGGGATATCAATAGGCATATAGATGCCCATGGCGATGGGGTAAAGGTAATTGCATTGTGGGTAGACGATGCTAGGGAGAGTTATGTGGAAACAATGAAGCGGGGGGCCGAAAGCTACTTTGAGCCCAGGGCAAAAAGGGATAAGGACGGGGAAGTGGTCACCTCCGGTATCCATACCTATGGAGAAACGGTGCATGTTTTTGTGGAACGCAAGAATTATAAGGGGGCATTTATGCCAGGGTTTAGGCCATGGAATCCTTTTTATAAACCAACGGATGTTGGATTGAAGTATATAGACCACATTGTAGGCAATGTAGGATGGAACGAAATGAACAAATGGTGCCAGTTCTACGCTAAAGTAATGGGGTTTGCCCAATTGGTCTCCTTTGATGATAAGGATATATCAACGGAATACACGGCGCTAATGAGCAAGGTAATGAGTAATGGGAACGGCAGAATTAAATTCCCGATCAATGAGCCCGCAGATGGGAAAAAGAAATCACAAATTGAGGAGTACATAGAATTTTATAACGGTGCAGGGGTGCAGCATATGGCATTGGCGACCGACAATATTATTGAAACGGTTAGCGCTCTAAAAAATAGGGGGGTGGAGTTTCTTAACGTCCCTTCCAGTTATTATGAGGATGTATTGGATAGGGTAGGTACTATAGACGAGGATTTGGTTCCTCTAAGTGAGCTGGGAATACTAATAGACAGGGATGATGAGGGGTATTTGCTCCAAATTTTTACAAAACCTATTTTGGACAGGCCTACCATGTTCATTGAAATAATCCAGAGGAAGGGCGCAAAATCTTTTGGGAAGGGAAATTTTAAGGCGTTGTTCGAGGCTATAGAGCGGGAACAAGAGTCACGAGGAACCTTATAATAAGGGTCCTTTTCTTAACTTTTTGCCAATTTTGGGTGCCTTATTATTAAATTGTGTTAATAGAATCGTTAAAGTAAGTTAAATCCTATTTTTAAAGCGAATCTTGTATTAAATTTGTCCTCGTAAGGGGTGGTTCCCTTACAACTTTAAGTATTGGTTTTTCATAATTTAAAGTTTGGTTGGTTATTTAGGAAAAGCCCAGTTTTACGACTGGGCTTTTTTTGTGGGCAAAATTTTGGAACAAATTTTGTTTAACTAATATCAAATAAAAGAAAAGTAAAATCGTTTTTATTAATTTTACAGAAGTAATAAGGTGTTACATAGGCTATTGCAATTTATGGCCTTGGCCATCACATTCAAGATCGCCTATGCATTGGATAGGTAGAAAGTACATTTATGCCTGCTGTAATTAGATGAATTTAAACAGATGAAAAAGATTTGCATTGTACTGGTTTTAATTTTTGGATTTACTATCAATTCCCAAGTTCAACAACTGGAAAATGATGGCGACTTTCATTTGCCTGAAAATACAGAAAATACATCGGCTTTTAAAATTGGGGAATGGTTGAAGTTTAGGATTCATTATGGATTCCTAAATGCCAGTTATGCCACCTTACAGGTAAAATCGCATGAGTTGGACGGTGTTCCGGTCTATCATGTGGTAGGGAACGGTAAGACTACCGGTTTTGCCAGTATATTTTTTAAGGTGGATGACACTTATGAGAGCTTTTTTGACAAAAAGGATGGTAAGCCCTATAAATTTATTAGAAAAATTGATGAAGGCGGATATACCAAGGATATTGAGGTGAATTTTGACCACGAGAAGGATATTGCGGTATTAAACGATAAAAAAAAGGATAAAAAGTTTAATTTTACCATTCAAGAGGGTATTCAGGATTTGGTTTCGGCCTTTTATTTTCTCCGTAACAACTATAAAGTAGAAGAGTTGGTAGAGGGGGAGTCCATAGAATTGGATCTTTTGTACGATGATGACGGGGTTTTTAAGTTTAAACTTAAATACTTGGGCAAGGAGGTTTTAAGAACAAAGTACGGGAAGGTCGAATGTTTAAAATTTAGGCCCTATGTACAATCCGGACGGGTTTTCAAGGAACAGGAAAGTTTGTCCCTTTGGGTGTCCAATGACAATAATAGGATCCCTATTAGGATACAGGCAGAATTGAGTGTTGGGTCTATAAAGGCAGATTTGGACGGATACAACGGACTCAAACATCAATTTAAAATAATAATGGATTAAAATGAATAAAGAGCATATTGATTCCCAGATTTCCAAACTAGAAGAAAAATACAAGGATTCTGGACAAGACTTAAGCTCTTATTTGGACGGTCTATTATATCAGCGATATCTTACTTATTGGGATTATATCCATCTGGATACTTTGCTAAGTATCCAAGTGCCCAGAACACATTTTCCGGACGAGGAGATCTTTATAATGTACCATCAGATAACCGAATTGTACTTTAAGCTTATCCTGCACGAACAAAAGCAAATTGTAGACGATAAGACCCAGGATGTTGACTTTTTTATCGAGAAGGCAGATCGGATCAATAGTTACTACAAGGTGTTGATATCTTCCTTCAGTGTTATGATAAAAGGTATGCAGCGGGAACAATTTATGCAGTACAGAATGGCGCTGCTTCCGGCCAGTGGATTCCAATCCGCCCAATACAGAATGATAGAGCTTTATGCTACCCCTATGGAGAATCTTGTGCATTTCTCAGAAAGGGATAATTTTTCCTCAAAAAATTCTATTGAGGAATTGTACGAGCATATTTATTGGAAAAAAGGGGCTACCGATGTGGTTACAGGTGAGAAAACTTTGACCTTAAAGCAATTCGAATATCGTTACACACCCAGGCTGATACGTATAGCCAATGAGGTGAAGAACAGTACTATATATCATAAATACCAGCAGTTACCGCAAAAAAGTAAGGATAATAAAACCTTGGTTGAAGCGTTAAAAGCTTTAGACGTTAATGCCAACATAAATTGGCCACTAATGCACATGGGGTCGGCATATCGTTATTTGACCAAAGACAATGCGCAAATTGATGCCACTGGCGGAACAAATTGGAAGGAATATTTGCCACCAAGTTTCCAGAAAGTTGTATTTTTTCCAGAATTGTATACAAAACAAGAGTTAAATAATTGGGGAAAACAATGGGTAGACCATATCTTTAACCCAGAAAAAGTATAGAATAACAATGCAAAAATATTGGGGCCTAGTTTTTAGTTTATTATTTATTGTTTCCTGTAAGGAGGATAAACCGGTTACAGACGAAATAGCTGAGGTGGTAACCATAGAGAAACCTGTGATAGTAAAAGAATTCGGGTTTAATCTGGACGATTTTGAGGTCTTGCGCGACACTGTCAAAAACGGGGATAGCTTTGGTGAGCTAATGTTAAGAAATAGCGTGGAATACCCAAAGATTGCAAGAGTATCGGAACATTTCCGTGATACTTTCGATGTTAGGAAAATTGTTGTTGGCAAACCTTATCTTATTTTGAAGTCCAAGGACACGGCCAACAATGCCCAGGTATTTATCTATCAAAATGATCCCATTAACTATACGGTGGTCGATTTTAGGGACAGCGTCCTGGCCTATAAGAAAAAGCAAAAGGTAAAATATGTGGAGCGCGAAGCCTCTGGAATTATTGAATCTTCATTGTCCGAAGCAATATTGAAACAGGGTATTGATTACAACGTTACCAACAGTTTATCTGAAATTTACGCTTGGACCATAGATTTCTTTAGACTTCAGAAAGGGGACAGGTTCAAGGTTATTTACAAGGAGAAATATATCAATGATACTATTTATGCTGGAGCCAGCGGTATAGAAGCCGCTTATTTTGAGCACAATGGAGAACCATTCTACGCCTTTAATTTTGTGTCCGATTCTACCAAAAACATAAATGACTATTATGATGATCAGGCCAAAAACCTTAGACGTACATTTTTACAGTCGCCTGTACAGTTTAGCAGAATTTCCTCCAGATATAATTTAAACAGAAGAATTGCCTATTATGGATATAAGGTAAGGCCGCATAAGGGAACGGATTATGCAGCTCCTATTGGAACCCCTATCCTAGCTACTGCCAATGGTACCGTTACGGAATCCACAAGGAGAGGTGGCAATGGTAAATATGTCAAAATTCAGCACAATGGCACCTATAGCACCCAGTATCTGCATATGAGGAAACAGCATGTGAAGAAAGGGGATTTTGTAAAGCAGGGAGATGTAATAGGTGAGATTGGAATGACAGGTAATACCGGAGGTCCACACGTATGTTATCGATTTTGGAAAAATGGGCAACAGGTAGATCCGCTAAAGGAAAAATTGCCGGCTGCCGAACCTATTGCGGATAGCCTAAAAACTGCTTATTTGGATTTTGTAGGGCCTAAGAAAAGTCAATTGGATTGTATTGAATACATAGAATTACCGGAAGAAGATTTGCTAACACTCAACGAATAACATGGCTTTACAGAATACCGACCCGACTAAAACAGAAGCTTGGAAAAAACTTTCACAACATTTTGAAGAGAATACTAATCATTCCTTAAAGGACTTGTTTGCACAGGATTCCGATAGGGCTAAGAAACACAGCATTCGCTGGAACGAATTTTTTGTAGACTTTTCAAAGAATAGGATAACCCAAGAAACCCTTCAACTTCTTTTGCAATTGGCAAATGAGATTGGTTTAAAGGATGCTATCCAGAAACAGTTTGAAGGCGGCATTATAAATAAAACAGAAGGAAGGGCGGTTCTTCACACGGCCTTAAGGGCAAAAGAATCGGATGTCATCAAAGTGGACGGCGAAAACATTGTCCCAGAAGTTTACAAGGTAAAACAAAAGATAAAGTCTTTTACGGATTCCGTAATTTCAGGATCTAAAACCGGATTTACCGGAAAGGCCTTTACCGATGTGGTCAATATAGGTATTGGCGGATCGGATCTTGGTCCTGCCATGGTAGTGGAAGCCTTAAAGTTTTACGGCAACCATTTAAAAATGCATTTTGTAAGCAATGTGGATGGCGATCATGTGTACGAAACCCTTAAGGGCTTAAACCCGGAAACGACCTTGTTTGTGGTGGTTTCCAAAACCTTTACCACCCAGGAAACCTTAAGCAATGCCACTACTATAAAAAAATGGTTTCTAAAACACGCTACACAGGCAGATGTGGCCAAACATTTTGCCGCGGTCTCGACCAATGCGGAGAAAATTTCGGAATTCGGGATTGATGCAGATAACGTATTCCCTATGTGGGACTGGGTTGGCGGTAGGTTTTCATTGTGGAGTGCGGTTGGTTTATCTATTGGCTTGGCGGTTGGATATGAAAATTTTGATTCCATGTTAACTGGCGCCAATGAAATGGACCAACATTTTGCAACCACCGAATTTGGAGATAACATTCCCGTAATCCTTGCACTTATAAGTGTTTGGTACAATAATTTTTACGGGGCCGAGACAGAGGCCATTATTCCCTATACCCAGTATTTAAGTAGATTTTCAGCTTATTTACAGCAAGGAATCATGGAAAGTAACGGGAAAAGTGTTGACAGAAATGGAAATAGGGTAACTTATGAAACAGGAACCATTATATGGGGAGAGCCCGGAACTAATTCCCAGCACGCCTTTTTTCAACTGATCCATCAAGGGACTAAATTAATTCCTACCGACTTTATCGGGTTCAAAGAATCCCTGCACGGGGACAAGGACCACCACAATAAATTAATGGCCAACTTCTTTGCCCAAACAGAGGCATTAATGAACGGAAAGACAGCTGATGAGGTTAGGAAGGAATTGGAAGATAAAAAGATTTCGGAAAAAGGGATAGGGGAAATTCTGCCATTCAAGGTTTTTGAAGGAAACAAACCCACCAATACCTTATTAATAGATAAGTTGACCCCCAAAAGTTTGGGATCCCTTATTGCCATGTACGAACACAAAATATTTGTTCAGGGAATAGTTTGGAATATATTTAGCTACGATCAGTGGGGGGTGGAATTGGGCAAGCAATTGGCCACTGCTATATTGAACGATATTGAAGGGTCCACTATTGCGAATCATGATGCTTCTACGTTAAATCTTTTACATTTATTTAAGAAATAATTGGCAATTTTGCCAATTCCTAATAAACAGTATTAACTTACTGTATTTCAGGAGTTATTATGCTATTTAATGTTAAATTTGCACCTACTAATTTAACATTATAGTAATGTATTGTTGTAAAAAAATACTCACTTTTGCAGCCATTATTAAAACTAATTAACTCTTAGAAAGATGAAAAAAATGTACTTTGCTATTGCCGCATTTTTGTTAACGGCAATAGGGTTTTCCCAAGGAACCATTACCGGTTCTGTAGTAGATGGTGATTTTGGCGATCCCTTACCGGGAGCGAACATTTTGGTTCAGGGAACCACAAATGGGGTTGCCGCAGATTTTGATGGTAACTTCTCAATTGAAGTATCCCAAAGTTCAGGAACTTTGGTAATTTCCTATATCGGATTTATTAGCAAGAAAGTAAATTTTACAACATACGGTAACATAGGTACCATATCCCTTAATCCGGACGCTCAGGAATTGGAAGGAGTTGTTATTGTTGGCTCCGGAATTATAGATTTGGCCGAGGACCGACAAACGCCCATAGCAGTGTCTACCATAAAGGCCAGGGAAATCAGGGAGAAAACAGGAAACTGGGATTTACCGGAATTACTAAAGTCCACTCCTTCAGTTCAAAACGTTAAGGGAGGTGGTTTTGGAGATGGTCAGATGTTCTTAAGGGGATTTGATCAGACCAATACGGCATTCCTATTAAACGGACAACCTATCAACGGTATGGAAGATGGAAAAATGTACTGGTCCAACTGGTCTGGAGTATTGGATATTGCCAATGCGGTACAGGTGCAACGGGGATTGGGGTCTTCTAAATTGGCCATTTCATCTGTTGGTGGTACGGTAAACATTGTTACCAAAACCTTGGACAAACGCGAAGGAGGTTTTTTTCAATCTATGATCGGCAATGATAATTATATTAAGACCACCGGATATTACTCAACAGGGATTATGGAAAATGGCTTGTCTGTTGCCGCAATGTTGGGCCATTGGCAAGGAGATGGTTATGTGGATAATACCGGAGGTCAAGGACAAACCTATTTCTTGTCCTTTGGATATGTTCCCAATGAAAATAACATCTTCAACTTTATTTTAACAGGTGCTCCACAATGGCATGCTGCCGCAGGTTCCGACAATCTTAGGACTTTTTTGGATAATGGAAGAAAATACAATTCTTGGAATACTCCAAATGTTAACAGTCCTAACACCTTAAATGGAGGCGCCTACCCTGGAGGAAGGAATATTTATCACAAACCGGTAGCCAACCTAAGTTGGGACTTAACTTTTAACGATACGGCCTCTTTGTCTACCGTATTGTACGGTTCAATAGGAAGAGGGAGTTTTGCTCAATTAATTACGGATAGAAATACAGGTGAGGCACTCTATGCCAGAGGTTCCAACAACAACCATAACTGGGGTGGTCTGGTAACCAACTTCAATAAACAAATCAATGAAAACCTTAATTTCAATATTGGGGCGGATGTTCGTTTGTACAACGGAATCCACTTTAGGGATGTAAGGGAGTTTATTGGGGTTAATTCTGTCTCTGCTTCCAGCAATTACAACGGAGGTGCTTATGAACTTACCAATGCCTATGGAGGTATTAATCCTTGGAATATAACCTTCAATCCCAATGATGACCACTCTCAAAGATTTGGTTATGATTATGAGGAAAGAATTAACTATGCAGGTGTTTTTGGACAATTGGAGTATTCCAATGGTGCTTTTTCTACCTTCTTTCAAGGATCGGCTTCTACACAATCGCATATCAGGGAAGAATTTTTGAATGCGGCCAATGAAGGGCAATCAGAAGAATCGGATAAAGTAAACAACCCAGGCTTTAACGTTAAGGCCGGTGTAGCTTATAACCTATCCGATCAACATGCAATTTTTGCCAATGCAGGTTACTACTCACGTCAGCCTTATCACAGTGATTTGTATATTGATGATAGAAATTCAAATGAATTAAATCCTTTGGCAACTGAAAATCAAAAGATTACTGGTTTGGAAGGTGGATATAAGTTTATGGGCGATATTTTATCTGCCAACTTGAACGTGTATTACACTATTTGGGACAATAGGATACAATATAGCTCGGATGACACCAATAATGATAATATAGTGGACGAGTTTACCCAAACCAGTCCATTAAAACAGGTACATTCCGGTGTGGAATTGGAAGTGTTTGCACGCCCTGCGGACGGATTGAATTTTCAGGGATTTGTATCTATTGGTAACTGGGAATATGATGGTAATGTTACCACTACCACCTCTGATGAAAATGGAAATATAATTTCTACAGGAGACCCGAGTTATATAGATGGTGTGAAAATTGGTCAGGCTGCGCAGTTTACTGCGGGTATTAGTGGGGATTATGAAATATTGCCCAGATTTAAATTGGATGCCAACTGGAATCTATATGATAATTTATATGGTTCCACCCTTTTCGGGGATTCCGAATTTTCAACTGCCGATAATAGGGGGGCTATTAAATTACCTTCTTATGACACCATGGATGCCGGGCTTTCTTACCGTATGTTGGTTGGAAAGGAGAGCAATAAATCCATTCAGTTCCGTTTAAATATTAATAATGTTTTTGATGAGGTATATTTGGAAAGCTCTAGCGATAACACACATGTTGAGCCTGGAGATGACGTTTGGAACGGTGTAAATACAGATAACCGAGTTAGGTTTGGTTATGGTAGGACCTGGAACTTTAGTTTGCGTTATAACTTCTAAGTACCAATAGCAGTAAAAAATTATGACCCCGCTAAATAGCGGGGTTTTTTTATTCCCAAAAATCCTTACATTTATAAATTAAAATATAAACTATGGAAGATTACGGATTAGCACATCAATGGATTCTCGCCTTACATTCTTATTTTGCCTATGTGGTATTGGCTGTATTATTTTTAGCCGTGGCCAATGGTATTTTGGGATGGACAGGAAATAAGGATTTCACTCTGAGAAAGGATTTTAGAATTAGCCTATTTGCGCTTATTTTATCACATCTTCAACTCTTGGTGGGCCTAGTACTCTATTTTGTGTCTTCCAATGGGTTGAATGCCATTAAAACATTGGGGATGGGCGGGTTAAACTCGGCATCCCGTTTATTGGCCGTAGAACACCCATTTATCAATATAATTGCCATTGTCTTTATAACTGTTGGCTGGTCCAAACACAAGAAGGTATTGGAAGGCAAAAGAAAGTTTAAGACCATTACCATTTTTTACGGTTTGGGACTGATTCTTATCCTTAGCAGAATTCCATGGGCGCAATGGCTCAATTAATTGTATTTTGAGAGGTTAGGGTTATTTGGCCACGGGTAGGTCTTTTAGTAACTACATTGATCTTAATGAATTAATAATAACAATAAATCATAAACCAAATTTATGTACCATATGAAAAATTTAGTAGTTATTGTATTGGCCCTTATGGCCATACCTGGGATATCTCAGGAAATGTCGCTTTTTAATGGCAAAGATTTATCGGGCTGGACGATCTACGGCACCGAAAAATGGTACGTGGAAGATGGATTGCTTGTTTCTGAAAGTGGGCCGGATAAACAATACGGTTATTTGGCCACCGATAAATATTACGATGATTTTGAACTTACCTTAGAGTTTAAGCAAGAAGCCAATGGGAACAGTGGCGTGTTTGTTAGGTCTACTGTAGATGGCACCAAAGTTAGTGGTTGGCAGGTAGAAGTTGCGCCCCCTGGTCATGACACCGGAGGTGTCTACGAATCCTATGGTAGGGGTTGGCTAATTAAGCCCGATCCAGAAAAGGATAAGGTACTCAAGGAGGGGGAGTGGAATACGATGAAGATTAAGCTTTCAGGAAATAAGTTGACTTCTTGGCTCAATGGTACGGAAATGGTGAGCATTACCGATGATAAAATTGGAGCCGGTAAAGGTTCCATAGCCCTTCAGATACATGACGGTGGCGGAATAAAGGTAAAGTGGAGAAATATCAATATTGTACTTCCTCAATAGGTATTTAGTCTATAGCCTTAATTAGGTGGATATATACTGGGAAATGGTCGCTGTAGCCCCCAATATAGTTTCCACCTGCATAGGTGCGTAAGGGATACCCTTTGTATTGGCCCTTTTTATCAATTAGGTAAGAAGGACTATACACTCCTGCTTTCCAGAAACGATATTGGTCAGGGGATTCTTGGGCAATGTTGGCGGTGAAATATATTTGATCAAATAGGTTCCATCGGTCCCTGTAGGCCAAGGAGCCGATTCCTTTTTTATAGAGTGTTTCCATAGGATTATAAAGGTCCCTAGTTTCCAGGTCTGTGACCGTACTCTTGGTTTTCAGGATTTTTATTAAACTGTCGTCTATTGGGTCGTCGTTAAGATCTCCCATACCTATGATTTTTGCTTCCGGACTCAATTTTGTAATGGAGTCTATAATTTTCTTGTTCAGTCGGGCTGCCGCTATTCTATAGGGCTTGCTTCTTGCTTCCCCTCCGCTTCTTGATGGCCAGTGGTTTACAATGAAATGCATTTCTTCCCCGTCTAAAATACCGCCAACTACCAATTGGTCCCTAGTGTAATCCCTGTATTCGTTTTCATTAGTGAGCAATAGTCTCAGACTGGCAAATGATGTGGGCAGAAACACAGTTTTTTTATATAAAAGGGCCACATCTATGCCCCGTTCGTCAGGCGAATCAAAATGAATTATTCCATAGTCCTTCTCCCTAAGAATTGGATGGTTTGTTAGGTCCTCGATTACCTGTCTATTTTCCAATTCGCACAATCCAATAATGTCTGGGGAGTTTTTGGAATCGGGACTGCCTATTTCCGACAATACCTTGGACATATTGTATACTTTTTGATTATAACGTTCCGTGGTCCAATTGTCCTTTCCTTCTGGGGTGCGATCGTCGTCCAAGGTCAACGGGTCGTTAATAGTATCAAATAAATTCTCCAAATTGTAAAAGGCAACGGTCCTTATTTTATAGGTCTTGGCCTCCTGAGACAGGACCCCACTAATTGTAAAAAAGGCCACAAATAAGGTGCAGGGAATGCTCATGGATTACATTATTACTTGAATATTGTAAGCTATAGATTAACTTTTCTTGGAATAAATTAAGAATAAACTGTCAATTATTAATATCTTATAACCAAATTGTTAAAATATTTCATCTTTATCAATGAAAAATGGTTTGGCAATATCCTTTTTTCTCCTGCAGGGCATCTGGAGTTATTCACAGGAAATCTACTATGTAAAGGGTTTTGTAAAGGATATTGTAACCCAGGAAACCATTGAATATGCCAAAATTGAAATTTTAGGGTCCGCTCCTATAAAACCAGATCCCATCGATGGAAATTTTGTGATTTCGATAAAACAATCGGGAGATTATATAATATCCATTACCGCTCAAGATTATCTAATTAAAAGAATGCCCATTTCCATAGACAATGAGGATTTGGATTTAGGAATTATTTATTTGGATCGTGATATTGTCCAAGAGAAAACGGACAATTTGATTACATTAACAGATGCCGATCTGTTGGAAGATGAAAGTATATCGATGACCTCTGGCATGTTACAGGCCACTAAGGATATTTTTCTGAACAGGGCGGCATTCGATTTTGGTCAGGCATTTTTTCGGGTAAGGGGTTATGGATCGGAAAATGGCGTTATCCTTCTAAACGGCATTCCTATGAACAAATTGATGGACGGACGTCCTCAATGGAACAATTGGGGCGGCCTTAACGATGTAACAAGAAATCAAGAATTTACCCATGGTCTGCAAGCCTCTGACTATTCCTTCGGAGGTATTTTGGGAACTACCAATATTAATACCCGGCCATCAACTTTTAGAAAAGGGATGCGTTTGTCTTCTTCGGCATCCAATAGAACCTATACAGGCCGATTAATGGCGACCTATTCCTCAGGCCTGCCCCAAAAGGGCATTAATTACAGTGTATCGGCCTCTAGAAGGTGGGCAAAGGAGGGTTATATTGATGGTACCTTGTATGATGCCTATTCTCTTTTTGGTGCTTTGGAATATAAATTAAATGATAAACATAGCATCAACCTAACAAGTATATGGGCTTACAACCGTAGAGGGAGGTCGTCCGCAATTACCGAGGAAGTTTTTCAATTGGTGGGGAAGGGATATAATCCCTATTGGGGCACTCAGAATGGGGAAATTAGAAACGCTAGGGAGCGAAAAATTATGGAGCCCATATTTATGTTAAACCATTATTATAATTCCAAAAAATTGGTCCTTAATACGGCAGTGTCCTATCAATTTGGAACTACTTCCAATGGCCGATTGGGATATTATAACGCCCCTAACCCGGATAAAACTTATTACAGGTATTTGCCAAGTTATTATGTTAATAGTCCTATTGGGGCCAATTTTATAGCCGCCAATATGGCCAAAGACGGCTTCTTGGCAAATCCGCAATTAAATTGGAACAATTTGTACCAGGCAAATTCCAGTTTGTCCCTGCAGGGCAAAGCGGCCTATATTTACTACGATGACACCAATGAGGACAAACAGTTTAATGTAGCCACCATTGGTAATTACGCCCTAAATGACCATCTCAAAATTGATTTTGGAGGGCATTATACCCATTTGGACTCTGAAAACTTTGCGGAAATCAGCGATTTGTTGGGTGCTGAATATCATGAGGATATATACCCATTTTCCAACACAAATAATGATTTGGATGGTAGCCCTCATAAAGTAACATCCAATCTATTCAATTACCATTATAATATTAAAGCCGAAGTCTATGATGCCTTTGCCCAAATTAATTTAAGGTATCCGAAATGGGAGGGGTTCTTGGGTGTTAATTATGCTTCAACTAATTACCAAAGGGAAGGTAAATTTAGGAACGAACGTTTTTTAAATACCTCCTTTGGAAAGGGTGAAGAACTTGAATTTTCGAACTTTCGATTCAAGACGGGATATACTTATAAGTTTAGCGGGAGGCATTGGGTTGCTTTGAACGGGGCGTATTTGACCAAACCCCCTGTTTATCAAAATGTGTTTATAAATCCTAGGGAGAACAATCAGGTGGTAAATGATATTCAGAGCGAAACCATTACTACAACAGACCTTAACTACTATATAAGACTGCCTAATTTAACGGGACGTGTAACAGGCTATTATACGCGATTTCAGAATATTACCGATATTAATTTTTTCTTTGTGGATGCAGGGGTGGGTAGCGATTTTGTACAGGAAGTCCTTACAGATTTGGACAAGCTTCATTTAGGGACGGAACTAGGATTGGAGTACCAACTTTCATCGGCAGTGAAATTAACATTGGTGGCTTCCGTAGGCAAATATCTTTATGCAAGTGATCCTTATGTAACCATAAATTTTGATACGGCAGGAGCGGAAGAAGATATCCTTAATCCCGAAGGCAATATAGATTTAGGGGTAGCAAAGGTGAAGGATTACAAATTGTCCCAAGGGCCTCAAAAGGCTCTTGCCTTAGGGATGGAATACCGAGACCCCAAATATTGGTGGATAGGGGCTACCGCCAATTATTTAGGGAATAATTATGCCAGTATTTCTACGATAACTCGAACACAGAGTTTTTATTTGGATCCAGAAACAGGTTATAACTTTCCTGATGCCACAGATGAAAATGTAGAACGTCTATTGTCCCAAAATAAATTGGATAATTTTTATCTGTTGAATATGGTCGGGGGAAAATCTTGGTTGAAAAAAGGTAGGTATATAAGTGTTTTTGCAAGTATCAACAATGTTTTTGATGCGGTTTTTAGAACTGGTGGATACGAACAAAGCAGGAATGGTAATTTTGGACAATTACAGCAGGACAATTTAAGTGGTAACCCCTCATTTGCTCCAAAATATTGGTATGGCTATGGACGCACTTATTTTATAAATTTTGCGATTAGTTTTTAAAATTCACTTTTGGAATTATTCTGGATAGAAATAATGGATCAATGAATTTCAGGGTCAACAATATTGTATGTCTTTTTTCCCTTTTGGGATTATGCCTTATAATGGCCTGTGTTAAGGACAAAAATTTTGACACACCCGAATCCGATTGTGTATCGGACCTTAAGGCCAACTATGCGATAGGAGATTTAAAGGCGCTTTACGTTGATGAATTGATTCAGGTTCAGGAAGATTGGGTTATAGAGGGTTATGTGGTATCGTCAGATATGGCAGGTAACTTTTTTGGAACTTTGCACATCCAGGACAATCTTATCGATCCCACACAGGGCCTGCAATTGGAAATTGATCTTAGGGATTCACATTTGTTTTATGAAGTGGGCACTAAGGTCCTCATTAAGACAAAAGGACTTTATTTGGGGATGAGCAGGGGGGCAATTAAATTGGGAGGCGTTTTCAGTGCTTTTGGCAACCCTGCTGTAGGCCGTTTGCCTGCGGCCGTAGTTGGGCAGCATTTATTTAATTCCTGTAATCCATTGGGTTCGCCCCAACCAAAAAAAGTAGGTGTTAATGAGTTGGAAGATTCCATGATAAGCACCTTGGTGCAGTTTGCCAATATGGAAATTTTATCGGCCGAATTGGGACTGACCTATGCTGTAAAGGAGGAGGAAACTATAAGAACCTTGACCAATTGTGAAGATTTGGAACTTGAGCTACTGAACAGTGGGTATTCTGATTTTCAGGCCAATCTTTTACCAGAAGGCAATGGTGCCATAACCGGGGTTTTAATTAAGGGCAATAAGGATTATCAGTTGGTAATAAGGGACACCTCCGATATTGCTTTTACGAATATTCGTTGTGAGGATTTGGTGGACGAATTTACCTCATCAAATATTTTTATTTCGGAATTGGCAGATCCGGATAACAATACGGGAGCAAGGTTCGTAGAGCTCTATAATTCGGATTCGGAACCACTGTCCCTGAAGGGATGGACTTTAAGAAGGTACACCAATGATAATACGGAAATTAGTTCTACCATAGATTTGTCGGGATTTGAAATTGAAGGCAATAGTACCTTTGTTATTTCTCCCAATGCCTCAGAGTTCGAAAATGTGTACGGCTTCCCTCCCAGTCTTAGTGTTTCAATAAATGGTCCTGCAGATTCCAATGGTGATGATAATTTGGAATTGGTGGATCCTTTTGGGGCTGTAATAGATATTTTTGGAGTTATTGGAGAGGATGGGTCTGGCACCAACCATGAATTTGAAGACGGCAGGGCAGTTCGAAATGGAAATGTCTCGCAAGCTAATCCAATTTATACGCCTAGTGAATGGGCAATATATAATGATTCTGGGGAAGCGGGCACTATCAATGAACCTCAAAATGCGCCGGCCAATTTTAATCCTGGTATCAGGTAAAGTTAATTGTTACTACCATCAGACAGTAATTTAAGCAGATCATCAGATTTGATAGGTTTCAGAATGTAATTACTTACCAAACTATAATCTTGGGCCTTAATTACATCCCGTGGATCTATAGAAGAACTTATAATATAAATAGTTACTGCTTTGGTATTGTTATTCGGAATTTTAATAAAATCGTCCAGAAACTCCCATCCATCCATAATGGGCATGTTTAAGTCCAATAAAATAATGGAAGGCAATGCTATCCCTTCCGCAACCATATTGTTCAATCCGTCTATGGCGTCCTGTCCATTTTTATAGACTACTATCGTGTCGCAGAAATCGATTTCCTTCATCGATTTTTTTATCCCATATATGGCAATTGGATCGTCATCTATAATACAACTACTTTCAATTTTCCCCATTTCTATTTAGTTTTTATGCAGCAACCAAGGTGATTTTAAAAAGTGTTCCCTTGTCAACGATACTCTCCACTTCAATTTTTCCGTTCATTGCCTCTATTTGATTTTTGGTAATAAAAAGCCCAATTCCTTTCGAATCCTCATGCTGATGAAACGTTTTGTACATACCGAACAGCTTTTTTCCATGTCGCTCAAGATTGATTCCCAGTCCATTATCCCTAAAGTTTAAGATAATAAACTTTCCGGACTTAATGGCTTGTATCGAAATCTTTGGAATTCTATTAGGGCTACTGTATTTTACACTGTTGGTAAAAAGATTAAGTAGAACACTGTCTAGATAGGCATGTATGCCTTTTACTTTAATGGATTGGTCTATGGAGATTTGACATTCTACTTTTTTCTGCTGTAGAAGGGCGCTAATGTTCTTCTCTACGTTTTTAACTATTTCATTTAGACAAACAGCCTGTAATTGTCCTTCCGCTTCGGTGCTGATCTGTACTACTTCATTTAAATGCGCAACGGTTTCGTTTAAACTTTCCGATGCGTTCACTATCATGGCTTCAATTTCCCTTTTTTCACTTACCCCTTGCTCTTCTGTTAAGTAATTGGATAACATAGAAAGGTTGGAAGAGTGCGATCGTAGATTGTGGGAAACAATATGGGCAAAATTTAATAAGCTATTATTCTGACTTTTGGTCAATTCCAAGAACTCTTCGGATTTCTTTTGGGCTTCAATTTTTGCTGTAATATCTACCACCTGGGAAATAAAGTGGGAAATATTACCTTCTATATCCTTAACGGCAGTAACGGTGAGCACTACGTATACGATTGTTCCCTTTTTATGGAAGTATCTTTTTTCCAATTGGTAACTATTAACCTTCCCATCCAATAGCATTTGTAGTTGGGATAAATCTTTCTCAAGATCTTCAGGATGTGTGATATCCTGAAAGGAAAGCTGTAGTAGTTCCTTTCTTGAATATCCCAAGCTAAGACATAGGTTGTCATTTACGTCCATCCATGAGCCATCCTTTGCAACAAGTGCCATTCCAACAGCGGATGACTTAAATGAACCTTTGAAAGACTCTTCACTTTTGTTCAGTTTTAATTGGGTGTTAACCACTTCGGTTATGTCCCAATTGGTCCCGACCATTTTAATAATTTTTCCCTCATCGTCCTTGAAAATACCGGCATTGGCCTTAATATGTTTTATAGTGCCATCTGGATGGACGATTCGAAACTGGGTTTTAAAATCCTTGATTCCGGACACTGCCATGTCAAATTCCTGTAAGCATCGCTCTAGGTCATCTGGATGTACAGTGGCCTTCCATGATTCGAAATTGCCCTTGAAGTCTTTGCGTTTTACACCAAATAGAGGAAACATTTCGTCGTTCCACTCAAGCTCATCTTTATGTAAATTGTATTCCCAAATTCCTATATTGGCCACTTCGGTAGCCAGATCTAGCCTTTCCTTAATTTGGGCATTCTTGATTTCGGCTTTTTTCTTTTTGTCTATATCTTGAAATATTCCATAAAGTCTAACACATTTTCCGTTGACAAACTCCGGCATTCCCTTGGCCCTTACCCACAATTCTTTGCCTTTTGCGGTAACGATCTGTAATTCTGTATCCCATTCCTCACCCTTGGTAATGGCTTTCTGAATCAACTCGATAATTTTTTCCCTATGTTCTCCTTCCTTATAGAAATTTATCCCTGTTTCCAAACATGGTACATAATCTAGGGGCACTTCATGTATCTCCTTTGTAATTCTGGACCAATGAATGGTATTGGTAATCATATCCAAATCCCAACCTCCCATTTTGGCTACATTTTCGGCCGCAATCAATAGGTCTTTAGCGCGTTTAATCTTGGTAATGTTGGTACAGGTTATGATTAGGCCACCAATTGTACCATCTATCTCTTTCCAAGGTTTAATGCTCCATTGATACCATTTATTGCTACCATCCGGCATAATATGTTTTTGTTCTTCCACAATATTATCGTCTATGGAAAAACTATTTTCAAGGACGCTTCGAAATAACCTAGGGGTACTAGGTACAACGTCAAAAAAGGATTTTCCAATGATTTCATTGTCCGGGCTTATAAATTCTTGTTGCCATGGATTGGAACAATTTATAAAACAGAGATTGTTATCTAATGTGGCAATGGCAATAGGAGCTTCTTCTATTGTAATCGTACGCGTTAATGTATTCAAAATTTTGTATGCTTTTAGGGGAATTTATTAAGAAAACGTAGGAATATGGCTATAAATTGTGAAAGGCGAAAAAATTCCTATAAGACAACGAATTTCTTGTATTGATTATGTCATATGTTTCCTGGGGATTCACCTTATAAATGAATTAGAGCTTATAACGAAGGTTTAGCTAAATGACAAATGGTTATAAACTATGTTGGAAAAGGTATTGTTAATTCTTCTGGATAAGGAGCTTTTCTTTTTAGGTATGAAATGTGTTTTATTGGGTTTAATGGGAATTATTATTTTAAACTATATTTTCAGTTTATTAAAGTGATTGTTTTTTTATACATTTAACTAACGGTAATTATCTATGAACGAATTTTTCTTTAACGAGATTAGAAACGGGAACTTCGATGAGGTAAGGGCCATGTTGAAGAAGAATCCCCTATTGCTGGACAGCAAGGACCAAAGGGGGTCTACACCACTTATTTTATCTACTTATTATGACCAAGAGGAAATCACCGATCTTTTATTGGAAATGGGTGCTAAAATAGATGCCAAGGATGCCTCTGGCAATACGGCCTTGATGGGTGTCTGCTTTAAAGGCTATACGGATACTGCCAAGAAGCTCATAGATAAAGGGGCCAGTATTAATGAACGCAACACCATGGGGGCTACATGTCTCATTTATGCTGCAACATTCAACAGGGAGGAGATTGCTAAAATGCTTTTGGCCAAAGGAGCAGATACGTCGATCAAAGACGTAAGGGGGCTTACCGCTTTTGATCACGCCAAAATGCAAGGAATGCCATCGCTAATTACTTTGTTGGAAAAGGCCTAGAATAGATTAAAGATTTACGGGAGCAGCTCATGCCCGTTATCAGAATTTCTGTATTTGTACAAACTGGCCATTTAGAATCATCCTAAGCATATTTTGATTAGAGCAATAGCACATAATAATGGAACTTAAAGTAGCACTCATACAATCCCCGCTGGCATGGGAAAATCCTACAAAGAATAGGGAACATTTTTCCAAAAAGCTCGACACCTTAAACGGGGAGGTAGACTTGGTAATACTTCCTGAAATGTTTACCACGGCCTTTACCATGACCCCTTGGAATATAGCCAAAGAGGAAGGGGAGGTAACGGTAAAATGGATGCAAAAGGAAGCGGAGAGAAAAAATGTGGCCTTAACCGGAAGTATGGTCTATTTTGAGGATAGGCATTATTATAACCGACTTTGGTTTGTGGAGCCCGATGGAAAATCGAGTTATTATGACAAGCGTCATACCTTCACACTGGCCGGTGAGGACAAGATATATAACAAGGGGGAAAAAAGGATGGTAATCGATTATAAGGGTTTTAGGATTTGTCCACTGATTTGTTATGATCTGCGCTTTCCTGTTTGGGCAAGGAATACAGAGAATTATGATGTACTTATATATGTTGCCAATTGGCCGCAGCCAAGAGTTAATGCTTGGGACGCACTATTAAGAGCACGGGCCATTGAAAATATGGCTTATGTAATAGGAGTAAATAGGATTGGAACGGATAATACCGGACATAATTATTCAGGCCATTCCACTGTAAACGATGTCTTTGGCGAACCAATAGTATTTTCTACAGAGGAAAAGATACTTTATGCCACGTTGGATAAAAGACATATTTCCGAAGCAAGGGAAAAATTAAAGTTTTTGGAAGATAGGGACCATTTTAGTTTGAAAGTGTAAAGGTTTGCTCCAATTCCCAATTGGCCCTTACTTCCAATACACTTGGGTAATAGGTAACTTTTTCCGGCTGAATTCGTTGAAGATAATTTCCCGTATCCCATTTTTGATTACCGTTACTATCAAATATGACCCTTATCAGGTATTTTGCTGGTTTAATATTGGTGAATTCGAAGACTTGATATTCAGAGGCGAAAAGTTCCTTTGCCATAACCCCTTTTTCGTCTGTTAATTGAACTATCAAAGGGTAGGTGACAGCCCCATCCAAGGTAAGTCTTAAGTTCCCGAAATCTGCGTAACTTTTGGTAGTTAGGTTAAGGGATATGGTGTCGTTTTCGGTTTCAAAAAAATCTACTATCGCTCCCGGGAGAAGTTCCAGCGCGTAATTCTCGTTGGGCTCCACTTCAAAATCAAAATCAATTTTGTTGTCTATAGTATCTAGTACTGAATTGAATTTAACCAGGGTTGAATCCTTACGAGCCAAACTTATCTTTGAACTGTCCATATAAGTAATGGGGGTATTGGCACCAATGTAAAAAGGTTTTCCAAACTCAAGGGTTCCTCGTTGGTTAGGCTGTACAACAAGGGTGTCCATACCTACTTTTTTAGTCTTAACGGTAAAGGTATCTATTAGGTTTTCTTTTTCATTGGCAACAGTAAAAACCAGTGAATCCGCTTCAAAGGGGGTAAACCAATAATTTAGGGTATCCTTATCCCGCTCTTTGGTGATTTTGGTTTTTACGGTATCCGGAATGTTGCTCAGGGCATTGATCGATATATCCTTTGCATTGCCCTGATACCCAAAAATAATCTTATTTTTCGCCGCAAAATTGGGAACAGAAACGCTATAGTCGGGTAGTTCCTTAAACATGGTCAATAAATAAATGGAATCCGTTGGGAGGTTTACGGTGTCCTTTATAAAGGCAATTTTATCTACTTTTTGATCAAAAATATTGTTCTTGGCCTCATCTTTTACCCCGAACATGGCATATTTTCCCTCTTTTAGATTCTTTAAATGAAATATGGGTGTACTGTCCAGTGTGTTTGTAATATAATTTGGTGGTTGCCGATATATGGTAGAATCGGTATAGGTGCTATCTATCTCATAAAGCATAATGCTAATAAAAGTGTCTGCATTCTTGTTAAATGCATCCTTGACCACGCCGGAGACCGTTAAGGAATCTATATAATCCCCTGTCGAAAACACATATGTAAAATAACTTAAAGGGTTGCCCTCGTTGTTGTCAATTATACTTTGGCCGAAATTGAAGGTGTAGGTGGTATTCTTTTTGAGTGTGTCCTTAAGGATTACCTCCACATATCTGTTGGCGGAGCCCTGTGGGGATATTAAGGGAGTGTACTTTAAGGGCGGGGAAACAATAAGTTGCTTTTCAATATCCTTGAGCTTAACGTATTCATCAAAATACAATCGGATTTTATTGGTATTGAAGTTTATGGACATGTTTTGAGGCTCTGCCTTTACCAACTTCGGCGGGGTAACATCCTTATCACCTCCTGTGGGCGTACCTCTACGCGCACACTGTACAAGGGCCGAAACGGTTAATAATAGAAACAAAAACCCTAAAATGCGTTGGATCATAACAATAATGAAAATGTTCAACAAAGAAACAACTAATTTGTAGAATTGTAAAATTATGGTACTATAGCCATAGAGGCAACATATATATTAATTCCCTTTGTTGCAGATAAGGCTGTGGCACAGACCTCCATGGTAGCTCCAGTGGTAATGACATCGTCCAATAACAACACATTTTTATCCTGAAATATTTCATGGTCCGTTAAGATATAAAGTGCCTGTTTGTTCTGCCACCTCAGTATTCTGGATTTTTTGGTTTGGGTCTTGGTATTCGCGGTCTTAATAAGAATACCTTCCAGGTATTGGGCCCCAATGTGTTCTGCTATTAATTTGGCAAATAGGGAAACTTGGTTGTAGCCTCTTTTTTTTAATTTTTTTCGGTGCAGGGGAACGGGTACCACATAATCAATGTTGTTGAGAAAGTTGTTTTCTTTCAGTATATGGCCATACCAATTCCCTAGAAACGCGCCTATTTGCTCTTGGTTTTTGTATTTTAGGTAGTGGATTATACTTTTTACAATTCCCTTTTCAGTAAAAAACAGAAAAGAACTGGCTTTAATTATGTTAATTCTTCCATAAAATATACGGTCAACAGGGTTTACGGCGTTAAAAGTATACTCGGTGAGTGGTAATTGATTTCGACAAACGGTACAAACATGTTCTTCTCCTCTATATAATAGAGCATTACATCCAAAACATAGCCTAGGTAGAAGGACCGTGTTGATATCGTTTAGTATATTTGAAATCTTGGAATACACAAATCTTTATTACTATTAACCTACTTAATACGCATGCTTTTAGATGGATACTGAAGATAATAAATTTAATTATAAGATAATACTTGCCGCCTTGGCAGCTATTATACTGGGTATTCTTATTGCCTTCTATTATAGTTATGCACAATCCAAGAGTCGCATAAGTTTTTTGGAGCAAGAAAAAGAATTGCTTGTTAAGGACCTTACCTTGATGAAATCAGATGTAGATAGGCTCTCTGCACTTAATGAGGTAAACGAAATAGAATTACAGGACTCAAAATATAGGGTGCAACAGCTGTTGGATTCCGTAGGACGCTTAAATTTTACTGTAGAGAAATTAAAGGAATACAAAACCGAACTTAGAAAGCTCGAGGCCAAGAATGATAGCCTTAAACTAAAGAACAATTTCCTTAAATACAACAATATGCTCCTTGGGGACAAATATGAGGAAACCAAGAAGATGATAGAGGAACTCAGGGGAAAAAGCAGTTCGTTGGCAGAG
This sequence comes from Arenibacter palladensis, assembly GCF_900129275.1. GTDB lineage: Bacteria > Bacteroidota > Bacteroidia > Flavobacteriales > Flavobacteriaceae > Arenibacter > Arenibacter palladensis. Next base: position 1,002,466 of record NZ_FQUX01000001.1, read on the forward strand.
GCGGAAGCTTTGCTAAGAAGGAAGAACAAAGAACTTAGTCAGGAACTTAAGACCAAAAGCTATCTAAAATTGGAAAACTCGGAGGGTAGTGGTTTTAGGTTTAGAAGTGGCAAACACATTAAAACCAATAAGGCGAATATCATATCCAAACTAAGGGGATGTGTTACCGTTATGGGCAATCCCAATTCCAAAAATGAGGAACGGGTAATATACTTTCAATTCTTAGGCCCTAATATGGGAGTTATAGAGGATAATGCCAATACAATTTCCGTAAACGGAAATATCTATAGCAAACGTGTAGAACTTGTTTTTATGGGGCAGGAATTTAGTGTATGCGATGCCATATCGGTACCGGAAGGATCTTTGGCGGAAGGAACCTATACCCTAAATGTTTTCGAGAATGAAAAATTATTGGCCACTTCAGAATTTCAATTGAAATAAACCTCTTCATTTTCCGCTAATATTATATTTTTGCCAAATGGTGAAACAAGAAGACGATTTTAAAAAAGTAATCTCGCATGCAAAGGAGTATGGATACGTTTTCCAATCCAGCGAAATTTACGACGGACTAAGTGCCGTATACGACTATGCCCAAAATGGGGCCGAGTTAAAAAAGAATATCCGCGAATATTGGTGGAAGGCCATGGTTCAGTTGAACGACAATATTGTAGGGCTGGATTCCGCAATATTTATGCACCCAACCGTTTGGAAGGCATCTGGACACGTTGATGCTTTTAACGACCCATTGATAGATAACAAAGATTCCAAAAAAAGATATCGCGCAGATGTTTTGGTGGAGGATTATACCGCTAAAATTGAAGCTAAAATAGATAAGGAAGTAGCCAAGGCAGAAAAACGTTTTGGAGATGCTTTTGATAAAAAACAATTTTTGGAAACCAATCCAAGGGTGGTAGGTTATCAGGAACAGATCAATACCATCTTAAAGCGTTTGGGAAAATCCTTGGAGAACGAGGATCTGGTAGACGTAAAAAACTTAATCGAGGAACTGGAAATTGCCTGTCCCTTGTCCGGTTCAAGGAATTGGACGGATGTTAAGCAATTTAATCTAATGTTCGGTACCAAATTGGGAGCCTCTGCCGATAGCGCCATGGATCTGTACCTTAGACCCGAAACAGCACAAGGTATTTTTGTAAACTTCCTTAATGTTCAAAAATCCGGAAGAATGAAGATTCCGTTCGGGATTGCCCAAGTGGGCAAGGCCTTTAGGAACGAGATCGTTGCAAGACAATTCATCTTTCGTCAAAGGGAGTTTGAACAAATGGAAATGCAATTTTTTATTCGCCCCGGTTCCCAAAAGGAATGGTATGAAACCTGGAAGGAAAAAAGGATGGCCTGGCATTTGTCCTTGGGTATGGGCCCCGAGAACTATAGATTTCACGATCACGAAAAATTGGCGCATTACGCAGATGCCGCTGCAGATATAGAATTTAAATTTCCATTTGGATTTAAGGAATTGGAAGGGATTCATTCCAGAACCGATTTTGACTTAGGTAGCCACGAGAAATACTCGGGCAAAAAATTACAATATTTTGATCCTGAACTCAATGAAAGTTATGTTCCCTATGTGGTTGAAACTTCCATAGGTCTGGATCGTATGTTCTTGGCCGTTTTTTCAAACTCCTTGGTAGAAGAGGAGTTGGATAACAACACCACTAGAACCGTTCTTAAATTACCGGCTGTTTTGGCACCTATGAAGGCCGCGGTACTGCCTTTGGTAAAAAAGGATGGTTTACCAGAATTGGCCCAGGAAATCATAGATGACCTTAAGTGGGATTTTAATGTGGTTTATGATGAAAAAGATGCCGTAGGTCGTCGTTATAGAAGACAGGATGCCAATGGGACACCTTTTTGTATTACTGTGGATCACCAGTCTCTAGAAGATAAAACGGTTACCATACGTCATAGGGACACCATGGAACAGCAACGCGTTGCCATTTCAGAGGTAAAGGCAATTATCCATAAGGAAGTAGATATGAAAAGCTGGTTGAAAAGAATGGAATAGCTCAGTAATCTACAAGAAATTAAAGGTCCAATAAATTAAGGTATTGGACCTTTTTTTGTTTTACTAGGTTATTGGGAAATCGGTCAAGTATTATAGTTAATTATCTATAGGAATCAATCTTGGAATATATGTCTAAATTTTTGGTTTAGTTTAACTATTACCTTAATTAGGTAATGGCTACTCTTTTCTATTTTTGAAATGGCTTCCCCTTTTTTACTAATGTTAAACCATTTGTATGAATTTAGCTAAACGATTTATATTGCTGTTTTTTTGTGGAACGAATTTTCTATTGGCACAGAAATCGTTATCCTATAACGACAAGTTATTTGCTACGGCCAAAGTTTGGGGTTTCTTGAAGTATTATCATCCAAACGTAGCCAAGGGTAAATTTGACTGGGATGAGCAATTATTTGAGGTTTTACCACTAATAGAAAAGGCCAAAACTAAAGAAGAGTTTTCAAAAATTTGCATTGATTGGATTGAATCCTTGGGTAAAATCAATAATTGTAGCAAATGCCTAAAGTTATCCAAGCAGGATTATTTCGACAAAAATTTTGATTTATCCTGGATGCGAGATGGTCTTCTGATTTCAAACGAATTGCATGCAAAACTCAAGTTTATTGAAGATAATAGGGCGTTGGGCAAGCAATATTATGTTAGTGTTGGTAAGGGTGCCCAAAATATCAAAATTGAAAATGAGAAAGTTTACGAGGATTTTACCTGGGATAATAGGGATTTAAGAATGCTGACATTGTTTAGGTATTGGAACAACATTGAATATTTCTTTCCATATAAATACCAAATGGAAGAAGATTGGGACGAAGTTCTGAAGGAGATGATACCTAAATTTTTGAATGTTAATTCCGAGTTGGACTATCATTTATCCCTTTTGGAGCTTGTGGTTAAGATTGATGATAGCCATGCTGGCTTTTTTACAGAAATTACCAAAGAATATTTTGGCAAAAAATATATACCGGCTTATTACAAGATAATAGATGATAAGGCGGTAGTATTAGGTTTTTATAACGATTCATTGGCCCTATTGAATGATATTCAAGTTGGAGACGTGTTTACAAAAGTAAATGGCAAAAGTATCTATAGAATAATCAATGATAATGATAAATATATCCATGGGTCCAATCAAGCCACAAAATTAAGAAACAATAATTATTCAATTTTTAATGGTTCAACAGACTCTGTTGAAGTTGAGTATTTTAGAAATAACAAATTGCAGTCAAAAAAAGTTGGTCGGTATTTTTTTGAAGATTTCAATTATAAGAGGCCTGTAAAGGATAAATGGCGTATTCTGGAGAACAATATTGGTTATGTTAATATGGGCTCTCTTGAACGTATGGACGTATCTAGAATGATGGACAGTTTAAAAAATACAAAAGCTATCATTTTTGATATTAGAAATTATCCAAAAAACACTTTGTATTCTATTATATCATATTTGAATTCAGAACCCCAGGAATTTGTAAATTTTACAAAGCCGGTATTAAATTATCCTAGCAGGTATATCTATGAGAAATATATGAAGGTTGGTGGTCCAAAAGGATTGAAATATACCAATAAAGTTGTCTTGTTGGTAAATGAATTTACCCAAAGTCATGGAGAGTTTACAGCTATGTGTCTACAAACGGGCGATCAGGTTATCACTATTGGTAGTCAAACTGCTGGAGCTGACGGCAATGTTAGTAAAATGGAACTACCAGGTGGTTTATCCACTTGGATATCAGGAATAGGGGTGTTTTATCCAGATGGAACAGAAACTCAGCGAAATGGGATAAAATTAAATTATGAGGTGAAACCTACAATTTCGGGAATTTTGGAAGGAAGGGATGAAGTGCTTGAAATGGCAATACAACATATCGAGTCTAATAATTAAATGAGTTATAAGCTATACCCCAACCTCAAGCTTCCATAATAATTTCTATCATTGCCGGGATAGTAGTACCTGGGCTCTGCCCCGCCAAATCCCGTAGTATTTATAAGTACAGATTGGGCATAGTTGCGGTCAAAGATATTGTTGATGCCAAAGGCTATATCCATGGATAGCTTTTTACCCAATTGGTTTTTATAACCCACTTTACTATTTACTACATTAAAGGCATCACTGTAAAGTTCATTAGCGTCCGTTAACGGAATTTCCCCTACATACTGATGGGTGGAATACCAATAAAATTTATTGTTAAGTTGGGCTTGTAGGCCAGAATTCAACCGGTGTTTGGGAACCCCTGTCAATGGATTTCCGGAATAATTGTTATCTCCATCCACAAAGGTTACAAAACTGTGATCGTTATAGGTATAGCTAATAAAAGGGGTTACCCTTAGCTTAGAGGCAATATCCCAATTATATTCCATATCCAATTCCAGACCCTGATGTTGCGTCTTTCCCGCATTCTTGCCAATATATTGATCCTCACCTACCCGTTGTGCCACCAATAAATTTTTTATATCCATTCTGTATAAGGCAAGATTTATGCTTAATTTTCTATCCAACAGAAGTAACTTGGAGCCAATTTCATAGTTCACGCCCGTTTCTTGGGCTATATCAGGGTTAATTACGCCATCCGGAGTAAGGGTTTCCTCCACTGTAGGATTGGAAAAACCTCTGCTTATATTGGCATAGATTGATTTTGTGGTTGAAAAATTATAGTTGAGGTTTAGGCTGGGTAGGACTATGGCATCAAAATCCCTTTCTGCACTCTTATTGTCCGCCCCTTGATTAAATTCGTCCCTGAAGTCGTAATAGGTTTTGTTTACATTTAACCCAATTTGGGTAGAAAAAGACTTCCCAAAAGGGATAAGTAGATTCCCAAAAGCATTGAACTGTCGCCTAAACTCCTTGTTATTGGCAAATTGATCGCCCTGTAAACTTCCTTGTCCGTTGTTATCTTGATATAGATTTTCAAATTCGCTCCATTGGTATTCATCCTTGTATAATTCTGCACCAAAATTATAGTCAATTTTGGAGTTGTTGGTAGCCCAATGGCCAGCGAATTTTGTCCTGAAACCATAACCGTTGGTGTATTCCTCCAAAATTCCAAATGGTCTGGGCTCGTAGTGATCCAAATAGGAATAGAAAATACTAGTGGTATTGCTTAATTTGGCTGAAAAAGCATGATTTAAGGTAAGGCCGGCAAGGCTATATTTGTTATCCTCGTATCCTTTGGCGGATTTCCAGGTAAAGGCGGCCTTGGTGGGGTTTTCCCTAAAATCGGTTTCTCCCAAAGAGCTAGGTATTTGGGCGTTATAATCAACATGGTTAAAAAGAAGGCCAATATTGGTTTTGGGAGTTATTTGGTAATTCAAATCCAGGAGTACACCTTCGCGTTTAAACTTGTTGTTTTCTCTATAGCCATCGGTCTCCAGAAAGCCGTAATGAAAGTTTAGGGCAACTTTATTTTCCTTTAGACTAAATTGTAGATTGTTCTTAACCAAACTGTACGAGCCTACAGTAAAGTTATTCCTGAAATAGGTGGACTCGTTGGTAGGCTGTTTCGAATTCAGTAAAATTGCACCTCCCAAATTGGCACCATAATTAGTAGCTTTTGGGCCCTTGATTACCTCTACCGAACTTAGATTTTCCAAATCGAAAGATTCAATGGTAGAGAAACCCGAACCGTTGGTTATTGGGATATCGTTATAGTATAGGCGCAGTTTATCCGTTCCAAACAATGTTCTTGCACCCACTCCTCTGATGGTGATCCTGTTGGTGTTCAAGGCCCCGGACAATATATAAACTCCGGATATCTGATTGATTGCCGAAACCATATCTACAGGACTGTAGTTCTGAAACACCTTGGTGCCTATAATTTTAGTAGCTATAATGCCATTATCCGTAGCCGATTGTAGGGAATCCAAAAGGATTACCTCGTCCAATTCGGTGATGCTGTCCCTTTGGATGGGTTCCTGGGCAAAGGATACAAATAATGAGGTTAAGGCCAATAGAAAATGGAGGGAGGATTTCATGCATTTAATTTAAGTCTCAAACTTAAGGATTATTATCTAATTTTTTTCCACCAAAATTAAAAGGGACCATGGGTTGGGTACTTTAAAATATGTATGAATATCAACTATTTTACGCTGCCTTTTCGGTTACAAAAAACATTGGCTATTTTTAACCCAATTATGGATAAGTACGCATTAAATTAATTAAAGGCACATGGGCTTTGCTTGGAATTGAAACAAGGTAGGTGCCGCATAAATATTTTTAAATGAAAATTGTTTCTTATAACGTAAATGGAATCAGGGCTGCTGTGAACAAGGGATTTCTGGATTGGTTAAAAACAGTAAATCCGGACGTGGTGTGTTTGCAAGAAATCAAGGCCAATCGGGATCAATTGGATCTGGCAATTTTTGAGGCCTTGGGATATCACTATCATTACTGGTACAGTGCCCAAAAGAAGGGTTATAGTGGAGTGGCCATTCTTGCCAAAATACAACCGGACCATGTGGAGTATGGAACTGGTATAGATTATATGGATTTTGAGGGTCGGAACCTAAGGGCCGATTTTAATGGGGTTTCTGTTATGAGCCTCTATTTGCCCTCGGGCACCAATATTGCCCGCTTGGATCATAAACTACAATATATGGCCGATTTTCAAGACTACGTAGATGATTTAAAAAAGGAGAAGCCAAATCTTATTATTTGCGGGGATTATAACATATGTCATGAGGCAATAGATATTCATGACCCGGTTAGAAATAAAAATGTTTCCGGATTTTTACCTGTGGAAAGGGAGTGGATCGGCAATTTTATGGATAGTGGGTTTATAGATAGCTTCAGGCATTTTAACAAGGAGCCCGATAATTATACATGGTGGAGCTATAGGGCAAACTCCCGTGCCAATAATAAGGGATGGAGATTGGATTATGGATTGGTCAGCAGGCCATTGGAGAGCCGTCTAAAACGTTCCGTCATTTTGTCTCAGGCCGTTCATAGTGACCATTGTCCCATTCTCGTAGAGTTGGAGTAGGGACATAGGCTTAGAACATTTATAATTAATGTTTGTTGAAATTACGAATATTGGTGCTTGGTCTATAGCATAATTAAATTCTAATATTTAATTTTAGATGTCATTATCCATTGAAGGAACTTTGATCGGCAATTGAACAAGGCTAATTTAACTAATAAGAGCGGGCATGAAAATGGTAGGTGTTTCTCGATTGATTTATGCTCTTTGCCTGTCATTACTTTGTTTAGCAATCTTTTTTCAAGGTGTAACTATATTCCCGCCACAGAAACAAAAATCCAAATTAAAGTCATCGGGTAAGGAATTGGCAGAACGGTATTGTCAAATGTGCCATACTTTTCCAGAGCCAGGATTATTGGATAAAAAAACCTGGGAGACGAGTGTTCTGCCCAATATGGGTATGCGCTTGGGCATTAGGACAAATGGAACCGATCCTTTTGAAGACCTTGATCCTATAGATGAAAGTATTGTAAGGAATCTAAATATCTATCCCGATGCTCCATTGATCTTAAAGGAGGATTGGGACAGGATTGTGGAATATTATGTTCAGAATGCCCCGATTAAACTGGAGTCGCAACAAGTATCGGTTAGTCGCGCCAAAGAAAAGGCCCCTTTTAAATCACAATTTATAACCATAGGGGACAACAAGCTTCCAAAAGTGTCATTGCTGAACTTCAACGAGGCCACATCAGAACTTTATATAGGCGACAATAATAATCTTTACGCCCTAAAAAACACGGGTGAAATCAGCAATAGTTGGTTATTGAATAGTCCTGCGTCGCATGTTGAGTTCCAGGATAATTCGGACCCCTTGCTCTTGACCATCGGGCAATTTAGGCCATCCGATCAGGAATTGGGTAGGCTGGCCAATTTAAAAATAAGGGAAAATAGGCAGAGCGCCGCCATAGATATTTCAAAATTGCGAAGACCGGTTTACTTTGCTTTGGGAGATCTAAACGGAGATAATAAAAAGGATGCAGTGGTCTGTAGCTTCGGAAATTATGGTGGCAAATTATCATGGTTTGATAATTTTGAACCCTCCAAGGAACATGTATTAAGTAATTTGCCAGGAACCCGAATGGTGGCTATTAAAGATTTAAATGGGGATCAAAAACCAGATATTGTTGCCTTGATGGCCCAGGCTTACGAGCAAATTTCAATTTATTACAATAAGGGAGAGGGGGAATTTGAACAGGTGAAGGTTCTGGAATTTTCCCCGGTCCATGGCGTTAGTTATTTTGAACTGGTCGATTTTAATAATGACGGATTTGAAGATATTTTGCTTACCAACGGAGACAATTGGGATTATTCCAACGTGGATAAACCATACCAAGGACTTAGACTTTACCTGAACGATGGGCATAATAATTTTAAAGAAGTATTCTTTTATCCCATGTTTGGTTGTAGTAAGGCAGTGGCCAAGGATTTTGATAATGATGGGGATTTGGACATTGTAGGCGTGTCATTTTATGCAGACTTAAAAGACCCTAAGGAAAGTTTCGTCTATTTATCAAACAACGGAGATTTGAAATTTACCGCATCTTTTCATCCGGACGCAGTATATGGTAAATGGTTGACTATGGAAGTGGCCGATTTTAATGGGGATAGGAGGCCAGATGTAATGTTGGGGTCGTTTATGTTTAATTTTAATGAAATGGCCAAGGTGGTGGCTTCTACCGGTATATCTTCATTTCCACAGGTTTTATTGTTGACGCAAGTTGAGTGATATAGCGAGAGTTGGGACTTTTATTTGCTTTAGTAAATATTAATTATTTTTTTTACACTCAAATACACCTGAATGAAGTATACCAATCTCCCCCGTACCGAAATTGAAGTAAGCAAAATATGTCTTGGCACCATGACCTGGGGCAGACAAAATACCGAAGAGGAGGGTCACGAGCAGATGGATTATGCCTTGGAACAGGGAATTAACTTTTTTGATACCGCAGAATTGTATCCTATTCCGGCCACAAAGGAGCGATATGCAGACACTGAAAGAATTATTGGCAATTGGTTTAAAAAGAAAAAGAACCGCGATAAGGTAATTTTGGCGTCCAAGATTGCAGGAAAAGCCGAAATGACCAAGTTCATCAGAACCACCGGAATAAACCGCGATACCATTAAACAGGCCGTTGAGGGAAGCCTTTCACGCTTGCAAACAGACTACTTGGATCTTTATCAGTTGCATTGGCCGGACAGGACAACCAATTATTTTGGAAAAAGAGGGTATAAGCATAGTATCAATGACCATTGGGAGGATAATATCCATCAGATATTGGAAGCCTTAAGAGACCTAGTTAGGGAAGGAAAAGTTAGGCATGTGGGTATTTCCAATGAAACCCCTTGGGGAGCTATGCGGTACTTGGAAGAAAGCAAGGTGCATCCCAGTTTGCCAAGAATGATTAGCATACAGAATCCATATAGTCTTTTAAATAGGCTTTTTGAAGTGGGATTGGCAGAAATTGCACATCGCGAAGATTTAGGCTTGTTGGCTTATTCCCCTCTGGGTTTTGGTACTTTAAGCGGTAAGTATCTGGGTGGTAGAAAACCTGAGAATTCCAGGATTGCCCTTTTTCCGAATTACAATAGGTACAGTAGTGATACGGCCGTTAAGGCAACCCAAAAATATTATGATCTGGCACAGGCAAATGGTTTGTCATTGGCACAAATGGCACTGGCTTTTGTAAATTCAAGACCATTTTTAACGTCCAATATAATTGGTGCCACCACTATGGATCAGCTCAAGGAAAATATAGGGAGTATAGAGGTGCAATTGAGCGAAGAGGTACTTAAGGGTATTGAGACGATACATAATGAAATTCCTAATCCAGCTCCTTGAGGATATGATAGCGATGAATTTTTTAAAAGTTGGTTTTTGGCAACTCGGCTTAATTGTAGTGGTTGTGGTACTGATGATGGTTCTGGCAAGGATGTTTAATTCAAAAAAATAGCGAACAAATAATAAGGCGTTAGGAGAATAGACTATTGGCCACATCTTCGATCTTGGAGGCCAGTTGTATTCGTATTTGGGTGTTTTTTAGGGTTATCTTGTTGTTTTTGGAAACGTAGATGGTGCTAAAACCCAATTTTTCAGCTTCCAAAATTCGCTGATCTATACGTTGTACCGGCCTTATTTCGCCAGCAAGACCTACCTCGGCAGCAAAACACACCCCTTTTTCTATGGGAATGTCCTCGTTACTGGAGAGGATGGCCGCAATAACGGCAAGGTCAATGGCGGGGTCGTCCACCGATATTCCCCCGGTAATATTGAGAAAAACATCCTTTGCCGCTAACTTAAATCCGGCCCTTTTTTCCAGAACTGCCAAAAGCATGTTTAATCGCTTTGCATTGTAACCGGTGGTGGAACGCTGTGGCGTGCCATATACCGCCGTGCTTACCAAGGCTTGTATTTCTATCATTAAAGGGCGCATACCCTCTACGGTAGACGCAATGGATGTGCCGCTTAATCCTTCATCATTCTTGGATATTAGAATCTCGGACGGATTGTTGACCTCCCTTAGACCGCTTCCCTGCATTTCGTATATTCCCAATTCCGAAGTAGATCCAAAACGGTTTTTTAGGGACCTTAGGATGCGATATACGTAATTTCTATCTCCCTCAAACTGCAATACGGTATCTACCATATGCTCCAATATTTTGGGTCCTGCAATGGTACCGTCTTTGGTGATGTGGCCAATGAGGATAACTGGAGTGTTGGTTTCCTTGGCAAATTTTATTAGTTCTGCCGTGCATTCCCTTATCTGGGAGATACTACCTGCCGTAGACTCAATGTAATCTGTATGAAGGGTTTGTATGGAATCTATGACCACAATATCGGGCTCAGTGGCTTCGATCTGTTGAAAGATATTCTGTGTTTTGGTCTCGGTAAGGATAAAACAAGTTTCGCTATTGGGGTGAATGCGATCGGCACGCATTTTAATTTGCTTTTGACTTTCTTCTCCGGAAACATATAAAGTTTTATAGGGAAGTTTAAGGGCTATCTGTAGTAACAGGGTACTTTTTCCAACCCCCGGCTCCCCACCCAGCAGAGTTAGGGATCCAGGGACCAATCCACCACCTAGGACCCTATTGAACTCCAAGTCGAAAGTATTGAGTCTTATTTCCTTATCGATGCTTATTTCATTGACCCGTAATGGTTTTGCAATTTTTTTTGAGGGTTGGGAGGAACTTTTCCAGGATACTTTTTCCTCTTTCTGAATCACCTCTTCCACAATGGTGTTCCATTGCTTACAAGCTCCACATTGTCCTACCCACTTGGCATATTGCGTTCCACAATGCTGACAAAAAAAAGCAGTTTTTGTTTTGGCCATTATTTAAATTATGGTTTGCGCTAAGGTAGTAAGAAGTTTGAAAAGGAGGTAGGGTTTTATACACTTAGGATAAAATGAAACCAAGTGCATTTAAGTTTAATGGCTAAGGACAATACCTATTTCCCAACAAGATTGATTAATGGTTAGGAAGGTAACATCAATTGTAGTGCTACCAACCTCAGGGTTGAAGGATTTCTTAATTATCCTTAAGTATTTATTCAAAGGCTATTTTAGTATCCAAAATCTGCTTTGAGGGCATCAATTTTTTCCAAGGCCATTTCTTTGGTAAGAAAATCAATTTCTTCCATGCCAAAGGCCTTTTCAAAAGTTCTAAGGGCCTTTTTTGGTTCGCCCAGTTGCTCGTAATATTCGGCTTCAAAATAAAAACCCAACATCGTATTGGGATACTCTCTTTTACAAAGATCGGATAAGGGTTTTAGGGATTCAAAATCTTCCTTTTTTCTAGAGGCGGCATAAATGGCCATTATGTCGTTTAGACTGGTTGTTTTTTTAAAGCCAAAAAGATTTTCTATAGAAGCCTGTTTGTCGGCCAAATAATCAAAGACAGGTCCAACCTGGGTTAAAATCTTTTCTTTGTACTCCTTTGGACTTATGGGTTTGAACATTCCGAAGATATTGTCGAAGGCTTTCCCAATGCCGTAGGTGGCAACAGAAATATGGTCGGCGTTCTCGTATTTATCAAAGAAATAGTGCAAATTATCACTATCCATTGCTTTTAAGTTTTGGTCCAATGTCAAGACCCTATTGCTATTTTCACTTTTTTCGCCCTCCAAGATCAATTGGTAGAATATTTTCTTTTTCATCACCGATAATCTGGCAGGTACCCTTGTTTCCATTTCTGGAGCCAAATAAGGTGAAATACTTATATAGGCATTGAAAAGGGAATCGTCCTTAAAGAGGTAAAAATTTCCAAAATTAGCAGTGATATCGTATCCCACGAACATTTTAAAAGGGGCCGTACTGAATTTGGTTTCCAAATAGGGAATAAGTTCCATTCCTAAAAACTCGAAGAACAGTTTGCCTTTTTCATTGGGCAGGCCACTATCGGGCTCAAAGGCACAATCCTGATTCCTTAGGTTATTTTTGGATTGATGTACGCCAACTACTATAGCTTCCGGCATACCGTGGAAGTTACTATAAAATTTTGCATTGGCCACCACTTGATCGAATAGATATTCCCCATCGAGGACAACAATGACCGGATATTTTTTTTCTGCGGTATAGGTTTCGGGGAAGTAGTATTGAACATCCCTACGCTCCTGTAATTTAAAGGATTCGAATATTTCTTGGGTTACCTGAGCATTGCTGCCAACACAGACCAACAAGGCCAATAGAGTAAAAAAACGTTGCATAGAACAGTATTTGGGCAATAGAAGACTATTTGTTTCTGTTCCATAACGGTAAAATCAGAAAAGATATTGCGCCAAAAACTACTATCATTAAAGTTTGTGAAATCCACATAATCCATCCAAAGGCATCACCGGAAACCTTGCTAATACCAAAAATTGCCAAGGCGCTACTAACTGCAATGGGATAAATGCCTATGCCGCCATTGGTAGCGGACATGGCAAAGGCTCCTGCCACAAAGCCTACCAATAGCTGACTAACACTTAGGTCCACGGTTTCCAGAACCGTATATTTTATTACCCAAAACATAGCTATATAGGCTAGCCAAATAAATAAGGTGTGAAAAACAAAACCCCATTTATTCTTCATTCTAAAAATGCTGAGGATGCCCTCCAAAAGGCCTCGCAAAAATGTTTTTAGTTTAAGGGCAAATTTTGATTTTGATTTTTTTACCACGTACATCCCCAAGGAAAGGACTAAAATTCCGGTAGCAAGAAGTACCAACAGCAAAACTAGATTAAAACCTTTTTGTTGTAGGAAGCCCCATATAATGTCGGTTTGAAGGAAGAGTGCAATAGCAACAATCAGGAATAGCATAACCAAATCGATGACCCTTTCGGTAACGATGGTTCCAAAGCCTTTTTGGAAGGGAACATGCTCGTAGGTGGCCAAGGCGGTAGCCCTTAATATTTCTCCGGATCTTGGTATACCCAAGTTGGTAAAATAGGCTGTTAATATGATCAATATATTGTTGAAAAGCTTTGGCCTATAACCTAATGGCTGCAAAAGGTAATTCCATCTTACAGCGCGGGAAAGGTGTGTAAGGATTCCCAGGAAAACGGATACCCCTACCCAAAAAAGGTCTGCATTTTTTATGTAATGTATAATTTCCGACCTATCCTCTTCGGAAGTGGAATAATAAGAATACCACACTAAAAAAACTCCCAGCAGGATGGGGAGAATTGTTTTTAACGTATTCTTTATGGAAGACTTCAAAACTAGGTCAAAAGATTGGTTTCCTCATTGGGGAAAACCAAGGATGGATTGAATTTCTTGGCCAGTTCAATATCCATGGTAGCGTAGGTTATTAGAATTAAAACATCGCCAACGGCTACCTTTCTTGCGGCAGCGCCATTTAAGGTTACCTCCCCACTGCCTCTGGCTCCGGGAATGGCATAGGTTTCCAGCCTTTCACCATTGTCGTTGTTGACAATCTGAACTTTTTCACCTCTAATAATATTGGCCGCGTCCATTAAATCTTCATCAATGGTAATACTGCCTATATAGTTGAGGTCAGCACCCGTCACTTTTACGCGGTGTATTTTAGATTTTACTACTTCTATTTGCATGGGACAAAGTTAATCATTTATGCCAATTAGATTTCCAAATTAATTATGGTCGGCATTGTGGAATTGGTTTTCAACCTTAAAGGGCAATGTTGTCTATAAGCCTAACATCTCCCGCATAAACGGCGATAAAGGCCCTATATTTTACCTTTCTGTTTTTTCTTTTAACCGGTTTCAATTGGTCTGTATCTGCAATTTTAACATATTCCAGGTTTAGTTTTGGATGGGCATTGAATTGCTTTTTAACCCAATCCACTACAAAATTAGCACTTTTCGTGCCAAATTTTTGTTTGGCAGCTTTTAGGGTTTTGTAAATAAAACCAGCTTCTTGTCTTAATTCGGTGTCCAATCGCTCGTTTCTGGAGCTCATGGCCAGTCCGTTGGCTTCCCTTACTATAGGACAGCCTATAATTTCTACGGGCAAATTGGTGTTTTCTACCAGTTTTTTGATGATTTGGAGTTGTTGAAAATCCTTTTCCCCAAAATAAGCCCTGGTTGGTGATATAATGCGTAATAGCTTTTCAACAATAGTTCCTACACCGTCAAAATGTCCTTTTCTAAATTCACCTTCCATAACATTCTCCAAACCCTCAAAATCGTAAGTTTTGGAGGTAATTTCTCCAGAATATATTTCGGAGGCGGATGGGGCAAAAACCACTATGTCATTGGAAACTGCTTGTAATAGGTTCAAATCGGCTTCCAAAGTGCTCGGGTACTTGTCCAGATCTTCCTTGTTGTTGAATTGTGTGGGGTTTACAAAAATGCTTACGAAGGTTAGCTCATTTTCTTCAACCGATTTTTTGACCAGGGATATATGTCCCATATGCAATGCCCCCATGGTTGGTACCAAACCAATCGATTTGGTTTTTTTATGGGAGTCTAAATAAGACTTAAGTTCCTTTTTAGTGCTAATTAACTGCATTCGATTTACTTAAAAGAGAGCAAACTTACTATAATTACTGCTAATCTGCATAATTTTTGTAATTTTGCACTTTCTCTTACTCTATTAATAAAATATTGCTTTTATGAATGGCAAAAAGATATTGTTTGTATCTTCAGAATTAGTACCCTATCTTCCAGAGAACGAAGTTTCCTTAATGTCTTACGAAACCCCAAGAATGGTCAATAGTAACGGTGGCCAGATAAGGATTTTTATGCCAAGGTTTGGGAATATCAATGAGCGTAGGCATCAATTGCACGAGGTAATTAGATTATCCGGGATGAATTTGGTGATTAATGATATGGATATGCCATTGATCATAAAAGTGGCCTCTATACCTAGGGAACGTATTCAGGTTTATTTCATTGATAATGATGAATACTTTAAAAGAAAGGCAACTTTCACGGACGAGGATGGGAAATTATTTCCGGATAATGACGAAAGGGCTATATTTTTTGCCAAGGGTGTTGTAGAGACGGTCAAGAAATTAAATTGGTCCCCAGATATTATACATGTGCATGGTTGGATGGCATCTTTGCTTCCGCTCTATCTTAAGAAATTCTATGCCGACGAGCCTTTATTTTCCGAGAGTAAGATCATCATGTCCGTTTATGGGCAAGGATTTGATGGTACTTTGGATAAGGACCTTATTAAAAAGATTGCCTTCGATGGTGTTCCTGAAGATAGTATAAAAGCGCTTGAGGAGCCCAATTATAATAATTTGTTAAAAGTTGCTGTGGATTATGCCGATGCTGTTATTTTAGCGGCAGAAGATATTCCGGCCGACTTGGAAGACTACATATCCAAGCTCGAAAAACCTGTTTTGCCATTTGTTCCTTTACAGGAGTTTGAGGAAGCTTACGTGAATTTTTATAACACCAAAGTTTTAAAATAATCTAAATGAATTTATTGAACAGATTAAAATTGCCTACTGTGGTAGGTATATTGCTTGTTGTGGTCTTGGGGTCCTGTGAGGAGGATTTGACTACCGTGGGTAGTGGTGTAGTAGGTGGAGAACCATTTACGGCTGGCAAGGCGGTTTACGATGTGTTTGCCTACAATAAAAAGATTGAAGCGGTAAGGACCAATAAATTACCGGTCTATCAAATAGGGAATTATACAGATCCAATATATGGGAAAACTGAGGCCAGTATAACCACTCAGGTGCAGTTGTCCATTGCCAACCCGAGTTTTGGAAATTATTCCGCATCGGTGGAGGAAACTGCCGATACAGATTCCAGTACCCTTACCATAAAAGAAAATGAGACGGTGGAAGAGGTTATTCTTTTCATACCTTTTTTAACAAATCCAAAAGGAGATCTGGATCTTGATGGTGTGGCCGATGTCTATGATGCCGATCCTGAGGATGCCAATAGCGATAGTGATGGGGATACCTTAACGGATATTCAGGAAAAATCGCTTGGTACCGATCCCTTAAATCCAGATACGGACGGCGATGGTATCAATGATAGTTTGGATGACGATACTGCAGTGAACAGATTTCCTGTAAAATATGACCTGGATAGTATTTTTGATGCCAATGGGAATATTCCTGAATCATTTAATTTTAAAGTAGAGAGGTCAACTTATTTCTTGAGGGATTTGGATCCCAACACCAATTTTCAGGAAGCACAACAGTATTATTCATCCCAACAGTTTTCACCGACCTTTGTATCGGACCTATTGTTCGAGGGACCTGTAGAGGTAAAGAACGTGGAAGAATTGATCTTTCAGGAAGACGATCCCGAAACCGAGGATGTGGACGAATCGGAGGAAGCACCAACTAGGATTGCACCAGGAATTAGGGTATCCTTGAATGCTGCATTTTTCCAAGAAAATATTTTAAATAAGGAAGGTTCTTCCGAGTTGCTTAGTCAGGCGAATTTTGCCGAATTTTTCAGAGGTGTCCATTTGTCAATTCCGGACGATGTATTAGTGTTGTTGGATATTACACGGGGGAATATTACCATAAAGTATAAATATGACAGTGTAACCAGCTCTGTGGACGACACCATTATTGAAAGTGAGAAGGAATTTGTGCTAAACTTTATAAGGCGAGATACTAGTACTGGAACTGTAATTGGGAATGCCGTAAATACTTATATCAATGAAGCTTATCCCACTGAAATTGCAAATGGATTGGATAATGGGGAAAATGCCTCTAAGATCTATTTAAAAGGGGGGGCGGGAAGTTTTGCCCAAATTAAACTTTTCGACGAAATAAATGGAGATGAGATCATCAACCAGATCAAGGGCAAGAACTGGATCATAAATGAAGCCAATTTGGTGTTTTATGTAGATCGAAATACTTTGGATGCCGCGGGCAATGTTATTGAGCCTTCAAAGTTGTACTTGTACAAGGACAATACCAATGGTCCGGTATACAATCAATTTTTGGAATCAGAAGAGGATTACAATGCTGGGAATTTTACGAACTATGATGGAGCTCTAAACAAGGTAAGCGGTAAAGGACAGACCTATAAAATTAAGATTACCAATTACATCAACGACCTAATAGTGAGGGATTCTACCAATACAACACTTAATTTGGCATTGACTTCAGACATAAGGATTTCATCCACCGGAAAGGCTATGTTGGCCAATGATACGGAGGGAGAAGTGCCAGTGATGTCTTCTGTAAACCCCTTTGGGACTGTCCTTTATGGTAGTGATAATCTACCGAGCGGGCAGGAAGGGAAAAAATTAAAACTCGAAATTTTCTATACCAAAGCAAATTAAAAGCCAGAAAAATACCACTTATAGTATTTTTACGTTAATTAACTAAAAGATAAAAGGTTTTATATAACAAGGTACTAAATTTGTTATATACAAACCTTTTGTTTATTGCTAACCATTAAACTTTGAAATATGTGTGGAATTGTTGGATATATTGGGCATAGGGATGCCTATCCCATTATTATTAAAGGACTTCAGCGTTTAGAATACAGGGGATATGATAGTGCGGGTATAGCCTTGTATGACGGTAATGAAATAAATTTATCCAAGACCAAAGGGAAGGTAGAGGATCTGAATAATAAGGCCAAAAGTACTATTTCCTTGGAGGGGAAACTGGGTATAGGCCATACAAGATGGGCTACACATGGTGTCCCGAATGATGTGAATTCGCACCCACATTATTCCAATTCTGGAGATTTGGTAATTATCCATAATGGGATTATAGAGAATTATGATGCTATAAAGAAGGAATTAACTAAGAGGGGCTATACTTTTTCTTCAGAAACGGATACGGAAGTATTGGTAAACCTTATAGAAGAAGTAAAGCGCAAAGAAGGGGTGAAGCTTGGAAAGGCAGTTCAAATTGCTTTGAATGAAGTAGTTGGGGCATATGCTATTGCAGTTTTTGACAAGCAAAAACCAGATGAAATAGTAGTAGCCAAATTAGGTAGTCCTTTGGCAATAGGTGTAGGGGAGAACGAATTTTTTATTGCTTCCGATGCTTCACCATTTATAGAATTCACCAATAATGCCATTTATCTGGAGGATGAGGAAATGGCGGTCATTAGATTGGGGAAGGAAATTAAACTTAGAAAAATAAAGGACGATGCCATTGCCTATCCTTCCATACAGGAATTGGCACTTAATCTAGAGGAAATTGAAAAGGGCGGTTTTGATCACTTTATGCTAAAGGAGATCTACGAACAGCCAAGAGCCATTTTAGATACCTATCGCGGACGCCTATTGGCTAAAGAAGGGATAATAAAAATGGCGGGTATAGATGATAATTTGGAAAAGTTCCTGAATGCCAATCGTATTATTATTGTAGCATGTGGTACTTCTTGGCATGCAGGATTGGTGGCAGAATATATTTTTGAAGATTTGGCCAGGATTCCTGTAGAAGTGGAATACGCCTCAGAGTTCCGCTATAGAAATCCGGTTATAACAGATAAAGATGTGCTTATTGCCATTTCCCAATCTGGGGAAACGGCAGATACCCTGGCCGCCATTAAATTGGCCAAGGAAAAGGGGGCCTTTGTATTTGGAGTGTGTAATGTGGTAGGTTCATCCATAGCTAGGGAAACCGATGCTGGTGCCTATACCCATGCCGGCCCCGAAATTGGGGTGGCATCAACCAAGGCATTTACTACGCAAATAACTGTGCTGACCCTATTGGCATTAAAATTGGCAAAGGAAAAAGGGGTTTTCAACAATACACGTTTTCATGAACATCTAAGTGAATTGGAGAATATTCCCTCCAAGGTAGAAAAGGCTTTGCTTTCCAATCCTTTGGTGGAAATAATATCCAATGTTTATAAAGATTCCACCAACTGTCTTTATTTGGGAAGAGGGTACAATTTTCCGGTTGCCTTGGAAGGTGCTTTAAAATTAAAGGAAATTAGTTACATACATGCAGAGGGTTACCCTGCAGCGGAAATGAAGCATGGACCAATCGCCCTTATAGATGAGCATATGCCGGTTGTGGTTATTGCAACCAATAAGGGGCACTATGAAAAAGTGGTGAGTAATATACAGGAGATAAAATCCAGAAAGGGTAAAATTATAGCTGTGGTTACTGAAGGTGACGTGCAGGTTAAGGAATTGGCGGACCATGTTATAGAAATTCCGGAAACATTGGAGAGTCTAACTCCCTTATTGACCACAATTCCACTTCAGTTATTATCGTATCACATTGCAGTGATGAGAGGATGTAATGTGGATCAGCCCCGTAACTTGGCCAAGTCGGTTACTGTGGAGTAGAATTACTCTTAATAAAACTAAAAAGACATCCGTAAATGGTGGTCCAAAATGGCCATTATTTACGGATGTCATTTTTTTGCGACCATTATTTTGTCAATATTTTATTAAAAAATGTTAAATTTTGAGTAAAAAATACTATGCATGCATAATTTATTTGATTTTCTTATTGTCAAATTGAAATTTGGTGTATATTGGCTATTAGGTGATATCTTACCATTTACTAATACTAATTTAACTCAAAACCTTATGAGATCAATTCTTCTATTATTCTTTTTCATGTTTGGAATGTTGGCGCATTCACAAACGATTATTAAAGGGAATGTGGTGGATCAAAACAATGACCCAGTACCTGGAGCCAACATTGTAATTATGGGCAAAGCCATTGGTACAGTATCCGATTTTGACGGGAATTTTATATTGAACACTAGTGAGAATCCGCCCTTTACTTTAAATATTACGAGTATTGGATTTGTGGCTTCTACAGCTAATATTACCCAAAACAATCAGACTATTGCAATTGTTTTAAACGAGGAACAGACAAGTTTGGACGAGGTGGTAATTTCTGCATCTAGGACCCCGGAGCGTGTTTTTGAATCCCCGGTAACTGTGGAAAGATTTGGACTTAGTGATATCCAGAATACTGCTTCGGCCGATTTCTATGATGGCCTGGAAAATTTAAAAGGTGTAGATGTAAACACCAACAGTTTAACTTTTAAATCCGTAAACACTAGAGGTTTTGCTTCTTTTGCCAATACTCGATTTATGCAATTGGTTGATGGGATGGATAACTCTACTCCGGCGTTAAACTTCCCTATTGGAAACTTAGTAGGGATGATAGAGACAGATGTTCTAAGTGTTGAATTACTACCCGGTGCATCCTCAGCACTTTATGGTGCCAATGCCTTTAACGGAATACTTTTTATGCGCAGTAAAAGCCCTTTTGATCATGAAGGAATAAGTGTATCTATAAAAAGAGGTGTCACCTCTCAAGAGTCGGCAGGAACTAATCCGTATACTGATTTTGGTATTCGTGCGGCACATAAATTCTCCGACAAATTCGCTGGAAAAGTAAATTTCGGATATTTAAAAGGTACAGATTGGGCCGCAACTAGTGAGGTTGATAAATTCGATCCATCTAGGACAAGGGCCAATTATAACTATGATGGAATTAATGTATACGGAGATGAAGTTTCCACGAACATTAGATCTGCCTCTGGCTTGGGAATTATTCCAGATGTAGAGGTAAGTAGAACAGGTTATAATGAGGGTGACTTAACCAACTATAACGCAGAAAGTATTAAGGCAGATTGGGGATTATACTATCGTCCAATTGAAGACAACAGCCTTGAGTTTTCTTACGTGGGTAAAGTGGGTACTGGTACTACTATTTATCAAGGAACAAACCGTTATAATATCAATGGTTTTTTTCAGGAACAACATAAATTGGAAATTAAAAATGACAATTTCTTTTTACGAGGATATGTTGTAGGGGATAAAGCAGGAGACTCTTATGATATGGTGTTTACGGGGATTAACATTAACAGAGCTTGGAAATCCGACGAAGACTGGTTTGGAGATTATATAGCAACTTATGCCGGAATAGAATTGTCCGGAAATCCTTCTGGTCTAACGGATGATCAAAAGCATGCACAGGCGAGAGCCGTTGCAGATACGGGTCGTTACCTGCCAGGAACACCGCAATTCGAAGCTGCATTTAATAAAAGTATAAATGATCCCGATCTATCAACGGGTTCTAAGTTTCAAGATGCCTCTAAATATTACCATGCCGATGGTAATTATAATTTTAGCCATTTGATTGATATTGCTGAAATTCAAATTGGTGGATCTTATAGAAAATACAGTCTAAATTCTGGAGGTACCATATATACTGATACTGATGGTCCAATAGATTATTCGGAATATGGTATTTATACCCAAATTCAAAAAAAGATTGAACTTTCCGATGAAAAAAGCATAAAATTGACAGGATCGGCACGTTATGATAAATCAGAATTTTTTGATGGCTTCATATCACCACGTATTTCTGCTGGTTTAACACTTAATAGAGATCATAACATTAGAGCCTCTGTGCAAACAGGATTTAGAAACCCGACCACGCAAGATTTATTTATTGGATTAGATGCGGGAAGAGCAATTTTAGTTGGTTCCGCACCTGAAAACTTGAACCGTTATTCTGACACCTATGATGTAAGTTCAACCGGTCAATTGTCAGGCCAGCCTGCATCAGTAGTACAAACAGGAAGAGCGGCATATGAAAATGCCTATTCAGCGCAGTCAGTGGAGACCTTTAAGATTACGGATAACGTGGCTGATTTAAAGGTTTCAAATCCGGAATTGGTAAAACCCGAACAGGTTACGTCTGTTGAGGTAGGGTATAGAGGAAAGATAGATAAACTGGTAGTTGATTTTAGTGCCTATTACAATAGTTATAAAGACTTCATTTCCCAAGAGGTTGTGGATGCACCTTTTTATGGTATTGCAGGTGATGGCGATCTCTCTATAGATGCTATCCGAAACGATGATATTCAGCGCTATAGTGCCTATACCAATACTGATGCCGATGTTAACTCTTACGGAGCTTCAATTGGTTTAGACATGAAAGTTCTGGGTAATTTTGATTTAGGAGGTAGTTATACTTTTACAAAGTTGGATTTTGATAGAGAAGCAAATCCGGATGTTATGTTGAATTTTAATACCCCGGAACATAAGTTTAAAGCCAATTTTGGGAATGAGGAATTATTCAAAAATTTTGGTTTTAATCTAGCATACAGATTTAGTGATGATTATTTTTGGGAAGCCACTTTTGGCAATGGTGTTGTGCCGGAATTCCATACACTTGATGCTCAAATTAGCTACACTGTTCCAAGCATCAAATCTTCCTTTAAGTTAGGTGGAACCAACATTACCGGCAAGGAGTATTTTACTGCCTTCGGAACAGGTTTTATTGGGTCTATGTACTACCTATCTTGGACAATTAATAACTAAACTAAAATCAAATCATAATTTGACATGAAAAATTTAAAATATATATTCTTAGCATCTTCACTGATTTTGTTTACTAATTGTAACGATCCAGAAGATGTAGATTTGAACGCTGTTGCGGAAGAGGAGGCAAAGCCCGCATTGACCGCTGGTTCCGCTGATTTTTCCAAATATGTGGCTATCGGAAATTCATTTACGGCTGGTTTCACTGATAATGCACTATTTGTCGCATCACAACAAAATTCTTTTCCTAATCTATTGTCGCAAAAATTTTCATTGGTAGGCGGTGGTAATTTTTCCCAACCATTGATGAATGATAATATTGGAGGACTTTTATTAGGAGGAAATCCTGTTTTAGATCCACAATCTGGAAAAAATCTATTCGCTCCAAGGCTCTATTTTTATTCTGATACCAATTCGGCATGCCCTGATAATACTGGCCCTGTTGTCCTTGGAATTGATCCTAACGACTCCGGTACCCAAGCAATTAGTTCTACAACAGATTTTTTATTAAACAATCCAACCGGGCCATTTAATAATATGGGTGTTCCTGGTGCAAAAAGTTTTCATCTATTAGCTCCAGGTTATGGAGCCTTGGCAAACCTTTCCTTAGGCCTAGCAAATCCTTATTTTATAAGAATGGCTTCAGAATCCAATGCTAGTGTTTTAGGCGATGTTGTTTCACAATCACCAAGCTTTTTTACATTTTGGGTCGGGATTAATGATGTTTTGGGTTATGCCCTTTCTGGCGGAGACGGATCTAGTGCCATCACGCCATTGGATGGAGCACCTGGAGTTGGTTTTAATCAAACGTATGCAACCTTGATCGGGGCAGTAACGGCCGGTGGGGCAAAAGGTGTAGTGGCAAATATTCCTGATGTAACAAGTATTCCACATTTTACAACGGTACCCTATAATCCATTAGACCCTAATGACGAATGTTTACAATCTTATACTGATCAAATACCTACGTTAAATGGTGTATTTGGCCAGTTGAATCAGGTGTTTGCCTATTTGGAGAGTCAAGGAATTCCAAACGCAACAGATCGACAAATTGTTTTTTCAACGACTGAGGCAAGTGCGGTTGTGGTTAACGATGAATCCTTAATTAATTTATCAACTCAAATTGCAGGAGTATTGAAGGTAAGTCCTACGTTTCCTGCGTTTGTGCAATCATTTGGTTTGCCAGTTGAAGCCGCGCCAGTGGTAGCCGATCTTTTTGGTTTAGCTTACGGACAAGCTAGGCAGGCTACAGCAGACGATTTGCTGGTATTGCCTAGTTCATCTATTATTGGTACGGTAAACACCAGTTCGGTAGCATTTTTAATGTCCCAGGGACTATCCCAAGCATTGGCTGGACAATTTTCAGTAGAAGGGGTGTCTTTACCATTAGCTGATAAATGGGTTTTATTGCCAAGTGAACAAGCAGAGATTGCAGCGGCAACGACTGCATTTAATACAACCATAGCAGCAACTGCTACTCAAGCAGGTTTAGGTTTGGTGGACGCCAATGCTTTAATGAGCAAATTGGCAGATGGAGGAGTTACCAGTGGTAATTTTATCTTAACGTCCGAATTGGTCAGGGGAGGGGCATTTTCTCTAGATGGTGTTCATCCAACAGCCAGGGGTTATGCTTTGATAGCCAATGAATTTATGAAAGCGATAGATGTTACTTATGGTTCAAATTTTGAGGCATCAGGTTCTTTATTGGATATAGGCGACTACCCAACAAATTATTCTTCAACACTTCAATAAAATGTAGCTAATTAAAACAGAAATACAGCACCTTATTAAAGGTGCTTTTTTTGTATAATTGATTTTAATTTTCTGAGTTTAAGTTAATATTGGTTATTATTTGAAATTTTTTTCGTGTTGCATAGCAAAGCTAAGAAAGGAGAAAAAGCTAATAAAGGGGTGGAAAGCATGTTTTTTTAGCAAATGGAAAAAGGATACCTGAGTTCTTCCATAAAAATTAAAAAAACAATTTCTTTTTAAGAATGGAAAACATATCTTTGCAGCCTTAAAAACAAAGCGGTATGTCGCGCTGTTTTTATTTTAAAGATAACAGTAAAACGTAAATACTCAAGTAATGTCTAAAGTTACAGGTAAAGTTTCCCAAATCATCGGCCCGGTAGTTGATGTTGAATTTCAGTCCGGAGCGGACCTTCCCAAGATCTATGATTCTTTGGAAATCGTTAATAAAGATGGTTCCAAGTTGATTTTGGAAGTACAGTCCCACGTTGGTGAAAATACGGTCAGGACTATTTCTATGGATTCAACAGATGGGTTAAGTAGGGGAGTTGCCGTTGAAGCAACAGGAAGCGCAATCCAGATGCCAATTGGTGATGATGTTTATGGTCGTTTGTTCAATGTAATTGGAGATGCTATTGATGGACTTGGGGATTTGCCCAAAGCCGGTAAAAATGGTCTTCCAATTCACAGGGATGCCCCTAAATTTGAGGATTTATCAACTTCTACCGAAGTTTTGTTTACTGGAATTAAAGTAATCGATTTGATAGAGCCTTATGCCAAGGGTGGTAAGATTGGTTTATTTGGTGGTGCGGGTGTTGGTAAAACCGTACTTATCCAGGAATTGATCAACAACATTGCAAAAGGACATGGTGGACTTTCAGTATTTGCAGGAGTAGGGGAACGTACCCGTGAGGGGAACGATTTACTTCGTGAGATGTTGGAGTCAGGAATTATAAAATACGGAGATGATTTCTTGCACTCTATGGAAGAAGGCGGATGGGATCTATCCAAAGTAGATAAAAAGGTAATGAAGGATTCCAAAGCGACATTCGTTTTTGGACAGATGAACGAACCTCCTGGAGCCCGTGCACGTGTGGCCTTGTCTGGATTGACAATTGCGGAATACTTCCGTGATGGTGCAGGTGAGGGACAAGGAAAAGACGTTCTTTTCTTCGTAGATAATATTTTCCGTTTTACCCAAGCTGGTTCTGAGGTATCGGCCCTTTTGGGACGTATGCCATCAGCGGTAGGTTACCAACCAACTTTGGCAACTGAGATGGGTGCCATGCAGGAGCGTATTACATCAACCAAAAGAGGTTCCATTACTTCCGTACAGGCGGTTTACGTACCTGCGGATGATTTAACGGATCCAGCTCCGGCAACTACATTTGCCCACTTGGATGCTACTACCGTATTGTCTCGTAAAATTGCGGAGTTGGGTATCTATCCTGCTGTGGATCCTTTGGATTCAACTTCTAGGATTTTGACCGCCGAAATTTTAGGTAAAGACCATTACGCCTGTGCCCAAAGGGTAAAGGAGTTATTGCAACGATATAAAGAACTTCAGGATATTATTGCCATCTTGGGGATGGAAGAATTATCTGAAGAGGATAAATTGGCCGTAGGTAGGGCAAGACGTGTACAACGTTTCCTTTCACAGCCATTCCACGTAGCTGAGCAATTTACAGGTATCCCTGGAGTATTGGTAGATATTAAGGAAACTATTAAAGGATTTAATATGATTATGGATGGTGAGTTGGATCATCTTCCAGAGTCTGCCTTTAACCTTAAAGGTACCATAGAAGAAGCTATTGAAGCTGGAGAGAAAATGCTTGCTGAAGCGTAAATGAGTAGACCGCAATCAGTAACGATTAACAAGATTTAATTGAATACTGACTGCTGAATACGAAATACCGATAAATATATGTATCTAGAAATAGTATCACCGGAAGCAACATTATTTGCAGGAGAGGTAACAGCAGTAACGGTACCTGGCGTAGATGGTGAATTTCAAATGTTGAACAACCACGCCCCTATCGTTTCCCTACTACAAGAAGGAAAGGTAAGGATAAAGGGTAATATAGTACTGGACGAGGTTTATGGAGACAAGTTTTCCAAAGCTTCGAATGGCGACACTATCCTTGAAATTAGCAGTGGTACTGTTGAAATGAAGAACAACAAAGTAATTGTACTGGCAGATTAACAATATATAATGCCATTCATAAATTAAGCAAAAGCCGTACGTTTCGTATGGCTTTTGTTATTTTAGGCTAATGGGTAAGAGCAAAATTATAATTTCTGAGGGGGTAAGGCCATTATGGCAGACCTTGATAGCTTCGGTTTTTTACACCTTGGCCATTATCTTACTGGCCATGTTCTTTTTTGGATACGAAATTGTTCCTTCAGACGTAAAGGATAACAGCCGAAATTTTGGTGTATTTTATGTTGCTACGGCCTGTATGGCACAGGGAATTATATTTTCCAATATAAAGAGCATTTTCTTCGATCTTGAAAATCAAAAATATAAGGAAGAATATCGGGTAGGACCTTTAGGTTTAGGGAGATGGAAATCCTTGCCCAAAATAGAATATGTATCCGTTTTTAGACAATTAAAGGAAAATAAATCGTATACCTATGAAGTTAATTTGTGGGTAAAGGGGAACAGAAGCTTTACCATTTATGAGGGCTTGGACCTGGGAACCACCTTTGCCATGGGAGAAACTACGGCCAAGACTTTAAATGTTGATCTGCTGGATGCAACTGTGTCCAATGATTTTAAGTGGGTAGATCTTTAGATTTGGGTGGTGTTTTGATTTCGATTGGATGTTGGTTCTATTTCTAAATTTTTTCTAAGTATTCCCTCCTAGAAACATGCAACTTCACAAGTGGTATCTCTTAGTCTTATGATATGCGTTAGGGACCGCGGCGGCATCCCCGAAGCAACGCAAGGGATATAGCCAAGGGCCCGCCCGACGAAGGAGGGAACGCCCAAAATGAAGAAAACATTGGGCAGTGTAATGCTATTTGGTTTATATAGGCAAAGCCCATGGGTTAATTCGTTTTTTTTCCGTGGTGTATGGCAATTTCCTCATCACTTAGCCGTAAAAATCTAGCGGCATTGTTATATAGAATATCTCGTTTTTGTTCGGAATTAAGAAAATCTGCGGTGTTGACAGCCTCTATTCCAACTTCAATAGTTTCTGGCCAATTCATTTGGTCGGACCCGAACATGACCCGTTTTCCAAAACCTGCCTCGAATATGCGCCTTAGGTATTCATGAAATGCTTTTCTGGGGATGGCGAAACAAATTGCACCAATATCAACATATGCCTGTGGATGCGTCCAAAGAACGGCTAGGAGATCGTCTATCATGGGATACCCTGCATGCATTAAATAGATTCTTAGTTTTGGATGTCGCATTAGAAGTTCTTCCACTACCATGGCGCTATGAAGTTTAGCCCTGTAATTCCCAACACCGGGTAGGTAGGCGGCACCTGGAGGTCCGGTGCCCACATGTATTCCTATGGGAATGTCCAATTCTTCGGCAATTTGGGCATAAGGATCAAATCTTGGGTCACTGGGCGAAACACCATTATATTGGATGGCTACTTCAGCAAATACCTTGTATTTTCCAGACGACAGGAGTTCGCGTACTTTTTCAGGCGTCTTATCGGACATAAAAAAATTGAAATGTAATGCTGGTATTATACGATCTCCACCAACGGCTATATAATCATCTATCAAGGACCCGCTGGTTATTCCATAGATATTATGCTTATTTAGAATCTCCAGGGTTTTGTCCATAAGTTCTTTGTCTGAAGTAGCTCCCCAAACGGCATTTTTGCAGTCGGGATTTTTGAGATATTCATTGAAGCCCTCGGCCCACGATTCTGCAGGATCATGAACGGGCATTTCTTCCGGCGGAGCACAAATGGCGTTGGGCGGTGGCCCGTTTTGAGAAGCGGGAAGGGCATGCAAATGCATATCCAATATGGGGAGTTTCTCCTGACAAAAACCTGTAATGGCTAAAAGTACCATAGGCAAAAGAGTTGTAAACCTCATTTCTATGTGCTTTAGAATTTAACATAATAATGGGCGCATAAAGGATATTTATGCTAAACGGGAAGAGAGTGTGGAGTATATGAACCTAATGTACAGTAAGATACAAATAATTTTATTTACCGATACGCTTTTTGGAGGGCAATTAATTTTTTAGTTGTACGGTACGTCCTGTTTTTGAACTCTTTACGGCGGCGTCCAGAATTTCCATGCTAATCATATTGTTTTCCAGAGAATAGGGGTCGTACCTTTCCAGGATAGTTTCACCTCTAATTACGGAAGCCAACAGGGCAAAGGGTTCGTCATAAGGGGCATCCCTTTCCCCCAGTTTAAAAATTTCCTCATCATAACCACTGTATCCTTCCGAAATACGAAGTCGCAGGTCATGTTTATTATCGGCATATATAGCACCCTTTTCCCCATAGATTTCCATATCCTTACGGCCAATGGGCCAGTTCCATGAGGGTTCCAGTATGGCCATGGCAGTGTCATAGGTAAGTATTATGGTGGCATCATCGTCTACTTTCGGGTTGTTTTCGGGCTGTAATTGTTGGGTTACCGCGGTAACGGAATTGGGTTTTTTGCCCTGTTGGATCCATGTCATGAGATTGGCACCGTAGCAGCCAAAGTCCATGATGGCACCACCTCCATTGAGCTTGGGATCGGTTAGGAAATTTAAAAATTCGGCACTTACCCCTATTTTTTTCGGTCCTTTATGTCCGTCCCTCACGATTACCTTTCTTAGAGCCCCTATAGTTCCCTTATGTAGCAGTTCATAGGCCTTCACATTGGTGGGATACCAAGAGGTCTCATAATTGGTTAGTAAATGTATTTGGTGTTTTTTGGCCAATACCTCCATTTTTTTGGCATGTTCCAAGCTTACGGCCAAGGGTTTTTCTACCATAACGTGGATACCTTTTGGTGCGCAGGTTTCAACTATGGCCAAATGATCGTATATATTTCCAAAGCCTGCCACTGCATCGGGTTTTACGGCGGCAATCATTTCCTCCATGGAATTGAACACCATTTCCATAGGAAAACCGTGCTTGTTGGATAGGCGCTGTGCCAGATCACGATTGGTTTCCACAATACCTACCATGACCACATCTTCCTTTGCCTCCCTATTTAAAATCCAACCAACATGTCCGTGGGTGAGGCCTACAACTCCCAATTTTATTGGTTTTTTCTGTGCGAAAGTGCTCGTAAGCGTCAACAAAATAACACAAAGGGATAGTGTAAAGGTGTTTTTCATGGTTATATAGTTACTAAGAGACCACAGTAAATAAACTTACCGTGGTCTTTGAAAGATACTACATTTTTAAATGCAAAAGATTCAACTAACTGGAGTTAATTGTCCTATAACTACCTCTATTACGGCCCCTTCGGTAGCCTTTTTATGGGCTGCTATATGTGCACTGTTGTTGTGTTGTTGCCAATGATCATAACTGACCCAATTTTCATAAAAGAAAAAACGATCTGGGTTTTCATTGTCCTGGTGTAGATCATAATTTAGGCAGCCTTCCTCCTTTAGGGTGGGAGGTATAAGTTTTAATAGGGCTTGCTTTACAAATTCTCGCTTTTCGGTTTTTGCCAAAATACTGGCCGTGATGGTCAATTGCTTGTTGCTCATTTTTAAATTGAATTTTATTTTTTAAATATATGGAACTTCTGGGGCATGGGGAAGGCTATTATATATTCTTTGGCACTTATAGGTGGAATCATGACAATGACATTTGAACATTTGCTTTCTGTATTTATGGGGAGTATGGGACTGGTCAGGGGTTTGGTCTAGAACACCCCTTTTGCGTTATTTTTTGTGGCGTTTAAACTTTCACCTGGCATTTCTCCCCTTATATTATGAAATTCCGTTTTTATTAATCCGGCTTCTTTTAGATACCAATCCTTGGTAAGGTTTTCCGGGATATTATCGCCAGTTTCATTCATCCATTGGTTTAAGGTTTCTCTCATACTTTTCAGGGTTTCGGCGTACTCGGGCAAGGAGGCTACATTGAGTAATTGTAGGGGGTCCCGACTATAATCGTAAAGTTCTTCATAGGGCCTTGGCACCATAAACACATCGGCCTGTATGGCAGAAAGTTTCCCTTGATCCTTTAAAATTTCCAATTCCTTAAAGGAAGGACTGCCAACGGCATCTGCCGGCCCGTTTTGTGGTTGCATAGGTCTCGAATTTAAGATATACATATAATTCTTGTTCCTGACCATACGTTCATGTGCTTCATAATCGTGCCAATTGTGCTCCGCGAACAGATAGTTGCGAAAATGTTGCTCCGGGTCTATTAAAAGTGGGGCGAAACTATGGCCCTGAAATTGGTCGGGACTTTCAATGCCTGCGAGAGTCAAAAGTGTGGGTGCAATATCCACGGCACTTATCAGGCTCTCACTACTAACATCTTTATTTATTATTCCATTGGGCCAATGCATGACAAATGGAGTTTTCATGCCTCGATCATTCACCCTTGTTTTACTGTGGGGGAAGGGTCGTCCATTATCCGACATAATAATTATTAGGGTGTTGTCCAGCTCTTTTTGTGTCTTCAGTTCATGGACCACTTCTCCTATATAGTAATCGAATCTTTTAATTTCATCATAGTATTTGGCTAGATCCGCTTTGGTTTCGTCTCCATTGGATAAATAGAATGGAGGTTGTAATTGGCTGGGTTGGTGTGTTCCCGAAAATTCATTGGGACCCCATTCCCGGTGGGCATCATAGGATGCGAACCACATAAAAAAGGGTTTGTTTTTAGGTCTTTTCTTTAGGGAGCTAACCCAACTTTCCTCGCCCCCATCACCGTTGTCTTTATGGCCCTCGTACATCACATCAAATCCACGTCGGGCATAAGGGCCCATATGGAATTTACCGGCCAGCACGGAATAATAGTTATTGTTCCTTAATACTTCCGGAAAGGAAACCATGTCCAAAGGAGGGGAGGTATGTAATTCGGCTGCTCCAGTATTATGGGGGCATCTCCCTGTAATTATGGAATTTCTGCTGGGACTACATGAGCTTGCCGTTAAATAGAAATTATCAAATTTTAACCCCTCTTTAGCAAGTTTATCAATATTGGGAGTTTTGACCTGTGTATTCCCGTAACAACCAATGTCGTCCCAGCTAACATCATCGGCTATAAAGACAATGATGTTCAACTTTTCTTTTTGTGCATAGACCGTACTGTAGACGGACAGATATAAGAGTATTGGGATAAAAAAATGCTTCATAATTTTTGCGGTTGACTTAGAAAATTTAATAAGCAGGTTTTCAATTTTTTTTTAGGACGGGGACTTAAAAATATACAAAGCTATCAAGCAGTGAAAATGCTATTTTACCAGTGGTCTGGATGAATTACTATATTTCCTATTGTTGGACAATTGTATTGGATTTGTCAAGGGTCTTCAATAAGCGAATACCAAGGTTGTCTATGTTCATATTGTTTTTGTGAAAGGCGGATAGATTGGAAAGAATAATTACCCCATTTTGGTTCACCATATTAAGCACAATATTGGATCTGTAGCCTCCCGTACCACCGCTATGCATAATCAATTTTTTACCTATGTCTTTTTGAATGGCCCATCCCAGGCCCATCTCGGCTTTATTGGGCTCCAGACTAAAAGAAACTTTTCTTGTCAATGATAATATTTGATCGGAATCATTGAATTGTGCTTGTGCAAATTTTGATAGATCGGCTACCGATGATAGTATTCCGCCAGCGCCCACCAAAACATTCAAATCCCAGTTTGGAGTTTCATTTCCATTTTCATCAAGACCCTTGATCAATTGGGACCTAATTTGGTCCCTATCCGTCGTAGTGCGGACCAGTTTGTATTTTGTGCAAATTTTGGATTGGAGTAGGTTTTCATAGGATGTGCTATCTATTTTACTCAACATAAAACCCAATAATCCTACCCCTAGGTTGGAATATTCGGATTTTTCCCCAGGATTTTGATTCAGTTGCAGATGCTGGGTTAAATATTGTTTTAATTTTTGTTCATCATAGTCTTTATAAGGGTTCTGTAGGTCTACAGAATCTAGGGGCAGGTTGGTGGGTAGTCTTGGCAGTCCTGAGGTATGGTTGGACAACTGCTTAAAGGTGATTTTAACATCGCCTTTAAGCGGCCATTCCAAATAATCGTTGATATTGTCATCCAGGCCTAGTTGTTGGTTCACTACCATATCCGCCAAAAGCGTAGCGGTAAATACTTTGGAGATAGAGCCAATTTCAAAAACACTGTCATGGTTATCAATAGAGAAAACAGTATCGTTCTCACGTTTTATTCCATAAAAGTTGGTAGTTCCATTGTGTAAAATGGCAATGGCCAACTGGGTGTTATTGGGGAATTCTTTGGTTTCCGCAAAAATATATTTGGCCTGGAGTTCCGTGATGTGTTGGCTATAATCTTTTTGACCGTTAAAAGCGACTTTTTCATCTGTACACCCACTAAAGGCATATAGGAAAAGAATTAAAATAAAATACTTTTTCTTCTGTTGGGTATTCTTTAGGATTGAATTAAGGAACATTTCCAACGGCCCAATTTTCAGATTAAACATGTTGATCTATCAAAATCTGGTTACCATCGGGATCGGTGAGCATAATACTTGCAGGTCCGGTTGATTTTTCGTCTGCTTCTTGGTCCAATTTTAGTTTTTTATTTTTTAGGTGGGCTTGAATTTTTCTAACATCGGTAAAAGAGGATAACGCAGCGGCATTCTCGTCCCATCCCGTATTAAAGGTAAGGATGTTCTTTGGGAACATTCCTTGGAACAAACCTACCAAGGCATTTCCATTTTTCATGATCAGATAATTCATTTTTAGGTCCCCGGCAAACACGGTAAACCCCAATTTTTCATAAAATTCTTTGGATATGTTTAAGTCCTTTACGGCCAAACTAATCGAAAATGCTCCTAGTTCCATAATGATGGTTTTATGGTGTAACAATTTATTTTAAGATGTTTTGGGGGAATTGGGCGGTACTTTGCCTTACTGCACTAAGATAGGTTTTTTTTGGGATACTGCATTTAACGGGTTGTCGCCCGTATTTTCTGGGCTTATAGGGATTTATGTCCGTAATTTATATGTTAAAACATTAACATATAACATTATTTATTAACATAAATTTATGGTATCTTAACAAAAGATTAATAAAATTTATATATTTGCTAAGTAAGCGTTTTTTCTACGGTTATTATTTATTGAATTAAAATCGAAGTTGAAGTGGCATGGCTTTAATTTTAATATTCATTATTGAAATAATAGGATTTCCACAGAATTTATCGAAAAATGCCTTGTTTCGAAGGTTAAATGACATTTTGTTTTGGGGACTTCTATACGCCAATTTTGAAATACTGGATAATGATAATTTGTTAAACCGCTTTTAACTAACTGACTAACTAAACAATTAACATTATGGAGAAAAAAACCTGGATTTCTGTCCAAACGGAAATCATTCAAAGAGGGAAGCTCAGAAGAAAGCTTTTGGTTTTGATGTTTGCCATGGCACTGTGCAGTGTGCAGACATTTGCAAACCTTAGGACCGAGCCAATTAATTTGGCTGAAGTACAACAAACTATTTCAGGGGTGGTGTCCGATGCCAACGGACCATTGCCCGGGGCCAGTATTGTGGTCAAGGGTACAACCAATGGTACCCAAACCGATTTTGATGGGAATTACACCCTGTCAGGAGTAGCAAATAACGCGGTTCTGATATTTAGCTACATAGGTTATAAAACCATGGAGTTGCCCGTTAATGGCCAATCTACTATAAGTGTAACCTTGGAAGAGGATGCTAGCCAGTTGGAAGAAGTGGTGGTCGTAGGATATGGTACACAGAAAAAGGCAACTTTAACAGGTTCTGTGGCTACGGTAGGTGGTGAAGCACTTGAAAAGTCTTCGTCACCCAACTTGGGAACAGCACTTGCCGGTAAGGTGGCAGGTCTGTACATTGATACGGGGAATGCAGCTCCCGGAGCGGAAAATACGGGTATAAGGGTACGGGGTACCAATACCTTTAATAACTCCTCTGCCTTGGTGGTCATTGATGGTATTCCTGATAGAGCAGGTGGTATCACAAGGATCAACCCTGCCGATATTGAAAGTATCTCGGTACTTAAGGATGCCTCTGCGGCCATTTATGGAGCAAGGGCAGCGAACGGGGTAATCTTGGTAACTACCAAACGCGGTAAAGTGGGTGCACCAGAAGTAAAGATCACCAGTAATTACGGTTTGCAAAGTTTCACCACTACCCCTGACATGTTAAAGGGTGCGGAATATATGGATTTGGTAAACGTACTTAATGTGTATAAATTACCCGTAGGTGAATGGGAAGCTGCCCATGCCGGACGAGGAGCTCCTTATACTAGATCGGATAATGGTGAGGTAGTGAACCCTACTTTTACGACAGATCGAATTCAACAGACGGCAGCAGGAACTGACCCATGGTTATATCCAGATACCGATTGGATGAAGGAAGTTACTACAAGGGGGGCGCCTATTCAGCGCCAGAACCTGCAGGTTTCCGGAGGTACGGAGCATGTTAAATATCTTGCCTCCTTAGGCCACTTGAGACAGGATGTTAACTTCAAAAATGCCCCAAAAGGGTATACACAATATGATCTTAGATTAAATCTAGATGCAAAGATCAATGATCATTTAAGTTTAAATGTAGGTCTTTATTCAAGACAGGAAGAGAATTATACAGCTACCAATTCGCCAGGGAATGTTTTCAACGATTTGGTAAGGCAATATCCATGGTTCCCAGCTTTCTGGCCAACAGGTGAATATGGTCCTGATATCGAAAATGGGAATAACCCAGCCATAAGGGTTACGGATGGTCCTGGATATGTAGACAATAGTACCAATTACGTACAGAGTAATATTGGGGTCACTTTTGACGTCCCAGGAGTGGAAGGCCTACAGTTGATGAGTACCATTTCTTATGATAAAATGAATTACGATTATAAGCTTTGGAATCGTCCATGGACACTTTATACTTGGGATGGTGTAAACCGGAATTCCTCGGGTTTAACAGCCGCCCAACGTGGTCCGGGAGATCCAAGTTTAAACCAGCAACATACCACTCTAACCGATTTTACGGCATCTTTGAATGCTTCCTATGAATTGGATTTAGGCGACCATTACTTTAAATTGCTTGGAGGGGTTACCCGTGAAGAATCCGAACAAAGTTTCTTTGGGGCCTTTAGGAGGTTTTTCCTTTCCAGTGATCTAGCGCAATTGGACCTAGGGGGAAATGAGGGGCAAAATAGCTTTGGAAATGGTTATGAGACCGCTCGTTTAAACTATTATGGACGTCTAAATTACACCTACAAGGATAAATATTTACTAGAGGGCTTGTTTAGATATGACGGTTCTTACCTCTTCCCTAAAAATAACAGGTTTGGATTTTTCCCAGGAGTATCTGCAGGTTGGGTAGTTTCCGAAGAGCCCTTCTTTCAAAAAGCATTGCCTTTTATTAATTTCTTTAAGTTAAGAGGCTCTTGGGGGCAGTTGGGTAATGATAATGTGGAACCTTTTCAGTATATTGCAACATACGAATTGTCGGCTACAGGTTTAGGTCCTGTTTATACTACGGCATATGAGAGTAAAGTGGCAAATCCCGATATTTCTTGGGAAACGGCCACCTCAAGAAACGCTGGTTTTGACTTGAGAACGTGGAACAACAAATTAACACTAGGTCTGGATGTCTACAAGAATTCCAGATCGGATATTTTGACCACACCATTAAAAACATTGCCGGAATATAGTGGTATTGCAGCACCAGCGATAAACATAGGGGAATTCGAAAACTCGGGTTACGAGATAACTATGGGACTTAACGGGGCAAATGATTCCGGTTTCAGCTATAACCTAACCTTTAACTTCAGTGATTCCAATAACAAATTGGTATTCTTTGATGAGCCGGATTTAGATGACCGTCCATGGCAACGTGAAACTGGCGGAGAGATAGGAAGACCACTTCTTTATAAGTTCGATGGGGTTTTTCGTACCCAAGCTGAAATTGATGCCGAAACCTTGGATTACAGTGGGGTAACTCCTTTGTTAAAACCTGGTGATGCTAGAGTTCAGGATATTAGTGGTGATGGAAAAATAGGACCAGAGGACAAGACCAGAGTAGGAGGAAGTGCCTTTGCGGATACCCAATTTGGATGGAATACGGCCATTAATTATAAGAACTTGGACTTCAATATGTATTGGACAGGTTCGGCCGGTGGATACAATACGTACGAGTGGAGTTTTATGTCCGGTACGCTCGCCAACGTTCAACGTGATGTTCGTGATCGTGCTTGGTCTTTGGATAACCCAAATGCCTATGGCCCAAGGTTGGCGGATCGTGGTGACCAATGGTATTCTGGACAAACGGATGCCTATCTAATAACCAGGGATTTTTTCCGGTTAAAAACCTTGGAGTTTGGCTATAGTGTGGATGAGGACTTAATAAAACAATTTGGAATTAAAAGTTTGCGTATTTCCTTATCAGGGACCAACCTGATTACGATTACCGACTTTCCATTTGATCCGGAGGTTACCCAAAACGGGGTAAATGTTGGAAATACTAGAGATGCCACAGGAGGAGCTGTCAATAATGGTGGTGCATACCCCATGTTGAGAACTATTATGACCGGATTGCAATTAACGTTTTAAAAAAATATAAAGATGAAGAAGAATGTTTTAAAAATTACAGCCTTGTTGGCCTTCGGATTTCTTTTTGTGGGATGTAACGAGGATTTCTTGGAAACTACCCCACTTAGTGAAGTGGCGGATGCGAGTGTATGGTCGGATCAAAAACTTGCGGAGGCCGCAGTTTTGGATCTGTATCAAGGAACATGGGCAGGTACCCTTACCCGTGAGGAGACTACGGATGCCTTTACGGATCAGGCCGTTTTTACGCACCCAGGTAGGGGAGTGGATGGCTATACCGAAGGTAAAATGAACCCTGCAGGAAACTTTATGGACATGCAATGGTTTAGTTGGCCACAATTGTATCCCTTTATAAGAAGTGCCAATAACGCTATCCAAAAACTTACCCTCAACGAGGCAGGGATGGAGGCCGCGTTGGTAAATAGATTGCTTGGGGAAGCTTATTTTATGAGAGGCTACTTTTATACCCAATTAATGAGACAGTTCGGTGGTGTGGTTTTAACTTTGGAGCCTTTGACCTTGGAGAGCGAAGCAAACAACCCTAGGGCTACCTTTGCGGAAACCGTTAGCCAAATTTTATCGGATTTGGACCAGGCAATAGATCTATTGGAAGATGCTCCGAGAGATCCTGCAAGGGCAGACAAGATTACTGCTTTGGCTATGAAGTCCAGAGTGTTGACCCATGTGGCCAGTGATTTGTACGAACCCTCCAAGAATTCTGGGGTTTCAACCATAGCCTCATATGCCCATCCGGAATTAATAGGGTGGACCAGTGGTTCTCAGTTGCAAAGATGGGAAGCGGCCAAAGTGGCTTCAAAAGCCTTGTTGGATGCTACTACAGGATATAAATTGGATTATACTGCTCCTGCTTCCCAGGAGGAGGCCATTCAAAATTATGAGGATATTTGGCTTCAGGGAGATGAGAACCAAGATTTCATTTGGGGAAGATTGGTAGAGGAATTTGGATTTGGTTCCAGAACCTATCCTGGAGGGGACGGATGGTCCCAAGGACCTGGAATGGTGGCCTTGTACCATGGCCCAAATGGGTATCATGAATGGGCAGGAACAACCCCTACAGAGGCCTTGGTTTCCAAATACGATTTTGCGGACGGCACCAAGTTTAACTGGGACAATCCTGCGCATGCCGCAGCCCCCTATGACAATCGTGAGGCTCGTTTCTATTCTACCTTCCTTTATGATGGCGGACCATGGAAGCAAAGAACCGATGACGTTGTTAAATTCGATAAATTCAATGAACTTCAAACAGGTTATTACACCTTGTCCGATGGTACCATTATTAACGGAGTGGATACCCGCCAAGGTCCTATTGAGGATTGGAACGGTTCCAGAACTGGGTATTATTTCAGGAAATTTTCGGATCCAAGGACTCCGGCATCTTGGCCCAACGATCTTCAAAAAGTAGATGCACCATATATCAGATATACCGAGGTATTATTGAACTATGTGGAGGCCAATATTAATCTAGGGGAAGAAGGGGAAGCCATTACATGGTTGAACAAACTCCGATTTAGAAATGGCCTGCCAGCGGTAACGGCATCCGGTTCGGCATTGTTGGAACTCTACAAAAGGGAACGTGATAAGGAATTGGTAAATGAAGATGCCAGGCTCTTTGATATGAAACGCTGGTTGGAAGGTCCACAATCCTTGAATAAACAGGTACAGCAGATATTGATTCAGGCCACTCAAAAGCCGGGAACCACTGTAACGGATTACAGAAAGGATACCTCCCTATTTAACTATGTCTACAGGCCCACAAATATTGTTTTTGAGAATAGAATTTGGCAAGATCATGTTTATTTTATGCCTATTAAGCAAGAAGAAATAGACAAGGATCCTTCAATAATCCAGAATCCGGGTTATTAGTAACAATAGATATTAATTAACAATTATATTGAATAACCCTTAGCACTTATGTGCGGGGTTATTCCTATTTTAGGAACATTATGTCAATTCAGATTTATGATGAAGAAATTAATTTATTTTATTTTTTTGGCACTGTTGGTATTAGCGTGTGAACCAAAGTCAACACAATTGTTTTCCAAATTGGACGCTGCCAAGACCGGTGTAGATTTTAAAAATAAACTTACAGAAACCCATAAGTATAACTATTTCACCTACCCTTACATGTATCTTGGGGGAGGAGTTTCAGTTGGCGATGTAAACAATGATGGGCTGGAGGATATTTTCTTTACCGGAAATATGGTGGCGAATAGGCTGTATTTGAACAAGGGGGATCTTCAATTTGAGGATATATCGGAAAGTGCGGGAATAATGGGTGATGAGCGTTGGTATTCCGGAACTACATTCGTAGATATTAATCAAGATGGTTATTTGGATATCTATTGCTCCGTAGGTGGAAAAAATGGTCCCAATAACAATGTTCTCTATATCAATAATAAGGACAATACCTTTACCGAAAAGGCAGCGGAATACGGAATTGACTGTGATGGGATCAGTATGCAGTCTACCTTTTTTGACTATGACAGGGATGGCGATCTGGATTTATACGTCATCAATTATCCCCCTACCAGCTTTACAGCCCCAGTGGAGTACTATCAGTATATGTTGGACCATCATGAAATAAAGGATTCCGACAGACTTTATCGCAATGACAATGGCAAATTTACGGATGTTACCGTGGAAGCGGGATTAAGCTCCTTTGGGCTTAGTCTGGGAGTTGTAGCTTCGGATGTCAACAACGATGGCTATACGGATATCTTTGTATCCAACGATTTTAATGCGCCGGATTTTTTGTTTATCAACAACCAGGACGGAACCTTTACCAATCAAATAAATACCAGTTTACAGCAGATTTCCTTCTTTGGAATGGGTGCTGACATCGCCGATTTTAATAACGATGGATTTATGGATATTTTTCAGTTGGATATGTCTGCCGAGGACAACTTTAGATCCAAGGCCAATATGTCTTCCATGGATCCTGCGGCTTTTTATAAGTCCGTTAATGTTGGTTTGCACCACCAATATATGCAGAATTCACTTCAAATGAATAATGGGAATGAAGCTGGTGAGCTGCCCCTGTTCAGTAATGTAGCCAGACTGGCCGGGGTGTCGTCCACAGATTGGAGTTGGGGCGGACTTATGGCAGATTTTGACAATGACGGATGGAAAGATCTGTTTATTACCAACGGTATCCGTAGGGACGTAAACAATAAGGATTTTTATGCTAAATACCGGGAATTTTTCAATAAAATGGAAAAGGACCCCAATTACAAAAATAAGGAAGAGGAGGTGGAGCTCTTAAAGTATTTGGAGGAATTGCCTTCGGAGAAGCTAAGCAACTATATGTTCCAGAACAATAGGGATCTAACCTTTACCAAAAAGACCGATGAGTGGGGTTTTGAAGAAAAAACATTCTCCAACGGCGTGGCCTATTCCGATTTGGACAATGATGGGGATCTGGATCTGATTATCAATAATTTGGAGGATACCGCCAGTATTTATAGGAACAATGCCACCGGAAGCAACCAACTGACCTTGGAACTAAAAGGCCAAGGCAAGGTTTTGCCCAATGGAAGCAAAGTTTCCATTTATACATCGGATGGGATACAGGTTCAGGAGTACAATACGGTTAGAGGCTATTTGTCCTCCGTGTCGCCACTGCTTCATTTTGGACTGGGACAGGCCAAACAGGTAGACAGTATTGTGGTGGCTTGGTCCAACGGATCAACCACAAAGTTGGATCAAATAAAGGCCAATCAGAGACTAACGATCAACTATGATGAGAACGAGTTGGTCAGTTCCGTTAAATCCGAGGATAAGTCTCCAAAGCTATTTGAAACTATTGATTCTCTGGATTTATTTAAGCATAATGAAAATGTTTTCAACGATTTTGAGGTAGAGGTGTTATTGCCCCACAAGAATTCTACCTTGGGCCCATCATTGGCCACAGGGGACTTGAATGGGGACGGATTGGACGATTATATTGTTGGGGGGGCAGTAGGACAGAATGTGGCGGTGTACCTTCAAAATGCCTCAGGTGAATTTTCGGAACTTATTATTCCGGACCTAGTGCAAGATAAGTACTATGAAGACCTTGGCATTTTAATTTTTGATGCGGACAATGACGGGGACAATGATTTCTATATTGCCAGTGGAGGCAATGAGTTTAAGCCCAATTCCTTGGGCTATGAAGATCGCTTGTATGAAAATCTGGGCAACGGTAAATTTCAACGCAACAAGGATGCCATTCCGGATACAAAAATTAGTGGTTTAAATGTTTCTGCCTCCGATTTTGATAAAGATGGCGATCTGGACCTGTTCATTGGCGGTAGGCTTGT
Organism: Arenibacter palladensis; assembly: GCF_900129275.1. GTDB lineage: Bacteria > Bacteroidota > Bacteroidia > Flavobacteriales > Flavobacteriaceae > Arenibacter > Arenibacter palladensis. The sequence goes on from NZ_FQUX01000001.1 coordinate 1,043,971, forward strand.
TCCCAAGAAATACCCTTACCCTGCGGATTCCTATATATTGGAAAATGTAAGTACGCCAGAGGGAGTGAAATTCGTGGATGCTACAGAAAAGGTATTGCCAGGGTTAAAATCCTTGGGGCTGGTAACCGCTTCGAGTTGGATAGATTTTGATAATGATGGATGGGAAGACCTGGTAATCGTTGGGGAGTGGATGCCCATTAAATTCTATAGGAATGTAAAGGGTGTTTTTGAAGATGTATCCGATCAACTCGTTCAAGGTAATACCTCGGGCTGGTGGTTCTCGTTGGAAAAAGGGGATTTTGATAATGATGGGGATCAGGATTTGATAGTAGGTAATTTGGGTAAAAATTATAAGTATCAGGCCAGTTCCAAGTCGCCCTTTAAAGTGTATTTAAATGATTTTGACAGCAATGAAACTTCGGACATAGTACTTAGCTATAAAAAAGGGGAAACCGAATTTCCTGTACGTGGAAGACAATGTTCCTCACAGCAAATGCCGGCAATAAAGATGAAGTTCCAGGATTATAACTCCTTCGCAAGCGCCACCTTAAAGCAAATTTACACGGACAAATTATTGGAGGAGTCCCTGAGCTATGAGATTACTTCCTTTGCCAGTATATATCTGGAAAACAATAATGGGGTGTTTGCAGCAAGGCCATTGCCCCAATTGGCCCAGATTTCCAGTATAAACAAATTTGTGGTAGACGACTTCAACAAGGATGGAAACTTGGACGTGGTCCTAGCCGGAAATTTGTATAATGCCGAGGTAGAAACCCCTAGGAACGATTCCAGTTTTGGACTCTTTCTACAAGGGGACGGAACCGGGAATTTCATGGCCAGGACCATGATGGAATCCGGTCTAAAAATTGTGGGAGATGTACGGGGAATGGAACTACTTTCCGTTAAGGGCCAAAAACATTTGCTGGTAGCCAAAAACGACGATTTTATGCAAATGATAAAGGTGAACTAGTCAATTGGCATTATCAATAGACCCAACGTTCTTATGTTGGGTCTATTTCAATATACTAAAGTAATTGGTGGGGGTTTTATATGGCTATGATCTATAAAAAGTTCTTTAAGAATTCCATAATGGTTATAATGCTGTTGGGGCTTGCCGCTTTGGTGTTCCATTGCAAAAACGGAAAAAAGGAATCGGAATATTTTAATCCCCAAGTGTTGGCCACCCATGACAATGGGGAACATTTTGTAGGTTCCAAAACCTGTTTGGAATGCCACGGGGACATTTACAACGCCCATATAAATACGGCACATTATAACAGTGGGGCCATAGCCGATTCGTCCAATATTAAGGGTAGTTTTAAGGAGGGGTCAAATATTTTGGACCTAAAAGCCGTAGAGTTTCAAATGTTGGGGGATGGGGAATATTTTTATCAACATACCAAGATCAAGAATAGGAGTACCGAGATTCCGCCTTCCAAATTTGATATTGTAATTGGATCGGGCGTAAGGGGCCAGTCCTATCTTAGTTGGGAAAAGGACGAATTGTATCAGTTACAGGTTTCTTATTACACCCCAACGGACAGTTGGGTGAACAGTCCGGGTTATCCTACCTATTATGATGAACCCAGGCCCATACGGGACGCCTGTCTTAAATGCCATATCACCTATGCCAAAGGATTGGAACCTTCTTCCAAAGGAAATCGTTTTGATCAGGACCAGATGATATACGGTATAGACTGCGAACGTTGCCATGGTGCCTCTGCCAAGCATGTGGTTTACCACCGGGAAAACCCCGAGGCAACTGCCGCAAAATTTACCTTAAAAATTGAGGACCTTCCCAGGCAACAGCGGTTGGATCTTTGCGCCCAGTGCCATTCAGGGCTTAGAAGCATTGTTTTGAAGGGAGATGCTTTTTCCTATGCAACAGGGGAAGACCTAAGCCAATATTCCAAAAATGTGGACAATGGCAGCCCAGGACAAAAGTTGGACGTTCATGGCAATCAATACGGACTTCTCACCAGTAGCGAATGTTTTAAACAAACGGCCACCATGGATTGCAGCACTTGTCATGACCCCCATAGAAAGCAGCGGGGGAATGCCACTTATTTCAACAGTAAATGCATAAGCTGTCATAAGGAAGGGGAAACAGTCTGTTCCAATACGGGCACGGACAAGTATATCATGGCCAATAATTGTATTACCTGCCATATGCCCACTACCCCATCCCAAGCCATGATGGTGCAGTTGGACCAAGATAGTCTGGAAACCTCCTTTAATATCAGGACTCATTTAATTGGAATCTATGAACAGGAATTGTGGAGGGATTAATTGGCATCCCTATTCTTATACAATTGATGTTCTTGGCCCAAGGATTCCTTAATTAAGGATTACCTTTCTTAGGGAATTGCCATACGGGGTTTCGAGCAATACGGCATATACTCCAGAGGGCAGACCGGAGATATCGAAGGGAATGTTATAAGACCGTTCTCCTCTTGCCTTTTCAGAGGCCATTAGGGCGTTGTTGGCGAAATTGAATATCTTGATGCTTATATTTCCTCTTTCGGATAGGGTTATATCAGCCACGAACTCTCCGCTTGTCGGGTTGGGATAAATGATAAAATCTTCGATAAGTTTTCTTGGGTCCTCTTCCCCTTCACCAGAGTTAAAAGTCTCATTTTCCACCACTAGCACTTTTTTGGTCTGTTGCGCCCAACACTCCCCAATTTTTGTGATAATTCCAATTACGTATTCTCCAGCTTGGTTGAATACAAGTTCGGCTTCGTCAGAATCTTGCTTTATCACCGTGCCACCATCTGGCAAAATCCACTGTTGGGTTTCGGGTAGGGGGTAGCTAATATCCACGGCTATAAGGGACTCCCCAACAAAAACTTGACTGGAAACTGCGAATTCGGCATTTATTTCATCATCTGTAACGTCAACAAAAATAGCATCCATCGCCAAACAGCCATTTTGGTTGGTAACCACTACAGAATAATTGCCACTTTCATTAATTGTAACGCTTGGATCGGAACTGGAAAACCCATTGTCGGAAGTCCAGTTGTAAGTGGCATTCGAATCGTCTGCAGTTGCATTCAGCACTAATACCTGTCCATTACAAAGGGTCCTGTCCTCACCCAAATCCACTACTAATGGAATTGGTTCTTCTATTACATAAGTTCTTGCTAGAGTGTTATTGCCAAAACCATTGATGTTTACGGTATAATTTCCTGGAGCCAAATTTGTAATATTGTTCGTTGAGGCTCCGGTATCCCAACTGTACGTAAATGTTCCGTTACCTTGATTTACAACTACCTCTATGCTGCCATCATTTTCGCCATAACAGCTAGTTTGTGTGATGTTTTCCTCCACAATATCGGGTTGGGAAATATCATATATTGCGGTGAGGCTACAGCCGTTGTTATCAGTAATAGAAACTTCGTAGGAGCCTGCGGTTAGATTTGTGATTTCCTGCGTATTTCCCATTTCCATATTATCCGAAAGTCTAATCCAATTTATAGCATATGGGGTAGTTCCTCCTTCTATTTGAAGTGAGATTTTACCGTCATTTGCCATGTATTGTGAAACATTGCTCGCAGTAGCATCAACAATGCGAACTGGGTCGGGAGCTGGATTTATCGTTACAGTGGTTTCTTCAAAACAACCATTGTCATCAAAGACCTCCAGAGAATATTCCCCTGGTTCCAAATCGATTAAATTTTGGGTATTGGACCCATTGCTCCAGAGAAAATTATATGGCCCGGTACCACCAGATACGGAGACTTCAATAGCACCTGTTGCGCCACCATTACATAACACACCGGTTAATTCGACTACTGTTATATCCAATACCCCAGGCTGAGTTATGCTTATTGGTAAGGACTCTGTCGAAATTGAGTTGGCATCGGTAACCCTGACAAAATATTCTCCCGTGGAGAGATTACCAATAATTTCTGTATCCTCTTCCAAGATAGAATTACCGTTTGTTACCTGAAACCATTCGTAGGAATAAGGGGGGACTCCACCTTGAACGGTGGCCATAATTTCACCGAAATCATCTCCGTTACATTCCAGCATTACTGTTTGAACTAGGTCCACCAGTAGAGTTCCAGGTTCAGCAATAGTTATAGGACTGGATACCAATAGACAGCCAAGGTCGTTGTTGAGGGCATAATTATCGTCGGTAATGGTCAGTATGTACTCTCCAGCTTCCAAGTCAATAATATCTTCATTAGTTGAAGTGAATCCATCCGGTCCTGTCCAACTATAACTCAGGCTTCCAGTCCCTCCGGATGCTGATATACTAATTGCTCCATCTGAGACATTTGCCGCTGAAAGTGGTTGCTGTAGGTCGATAACGAAACTTAATTCTTGAGGTTCATTGATAATTACTGGATTGGGAGATATAAAATCGCAATTATTACTATCCCTTACATAGACAACTATGCTACCTTGGGCCAGTCCATTAAAGAAGGGGGAGTTCTGATAATTAATGCCATCCAAGGAATAAGTATAGGCTCCTGTTCCACCAAAGGCTTCTATTTGAACACTGCCATCGGAACCACCAAAGCAACTTACATCTGTAGTGAATATATTGGTTATATTGAGTGGTGCACTTGGTTGATTGATCGCAATTGGAGGCGATGAAGTCGTTGTATTGTCATCGGTAACGGTCAACATATAACTCCCGGCTTCAATGCCAGTAATGTCAGGGCCATCTGTGCCGTTGCTTATTGGAATAGGGCTTCCATCAGTAAAAGTCCATTCATAAACGATAGTTCCCTCTCCAGTTACCATTGTGGTAATGCTGCCGGTGGTTTCGCCAAAGCAGTTTACATCTGTTTTAGTAATGTTGTTTATAGACAAGGGACCAGGTTCTGGTACGAAAAAGGTTTGGGCGAAATAACAACCGTCTATAACACCTTGATTCCCTGGAGAGGTGATTTCCACTGTATAATTACCTGTTACTAATACATCAATATCCTTAGTGGTCCTTGGGATTGTAATTCCAGGTCCGGTCCAACTGTAGGCATAAGGTTCTGTTCCTCCTGACACCTCAAGGTTAATACTGCCATCTGAACCTCCGGTAGATGTAACGTTGGAAATGCTTTCAGTTACTGAAATTTGTATTGGTTCAATAATTTCTACTGTGGTAGTGAATTCACATAAGTTATTATCACGCACAATGACTACATAAGTTCTTGGGGCTAAATCGTTAAATGTATCATCTACTTGAAATCCGAAGCCATCATCGATGGCATATTCATATGGAGCGGTGCCTCCCAGAGCGTTAATCTGTATACTCCCGTCATTACCACCATAACAAGAAGCCGCCGTAGGTACTACTATTGCCTCCAAAGTCTCTAGGGGTTCTGTTACGGTAACGGTGTCAGTAACTTCCGGGTCCCCAGAGGCATCTGTTAGCCTTAGGATATAGATGCCTTCGGTCAAATTAGCAATAGTTGGGGTATTTGGTGATATAATAGGTTGGCCATCCTGTCGTTCCCATATGTAATTGAAAGGTGCTACACCAGTCACTGCTGCTGATATACTGCCAGTTGCTTCCCCCATACAAAGAACGGGTGTAGAGGTAAGACTTGTAATCCCCAATGGACCTGGCTCGTCTATTGTAATTGGAGAGTTAATAATGGGTGAACAGCCATTGGCATCAATAATTTGGGCAATGTATTCGCCGGCTTCCAAATTAATTAGATTGGAACTCGTGGATCCAGTTGGAGGTGTAAAAGGTTGACCGTCCTTGGCCCAAGAAATCGCATATGCCTCGGCAGGTGGCGAATAGGGTGTTCCTCCAGCTATGTTAAGCGTTATTCCCCCTTGATTTCCACCATTTGTAGTAGCATTTTCAGAAGTCGACGAGACTGTTAGTTCATCTGGTTCAGAGACCAATACACCAATTACGGGGTCTGCCTCGCAATTATTTTGGTTTCTGAGATAAAGATCATAGAATCCGCCACGGGTTATCGGAATTGTACCGTTATCAAGAGGGGTCCATGTACCAAAAAAGCCTAATTTGTATTCGTAGCTAGAGCCACCTGAGGCAGTCACCGCAATGCCTCCATCTTGGGTCCCAAAACAGCTAATATTATTTGGGGTGGCAGAAGCAATAATAACTTCTTCTGGAGGGTTCATTGTAATGGTGGTACTAACATATCCTGAGGGGTCATCAAACTCGGTAAAGCCGGTTGAAGCGACTTTTAAAATATATTCTCCAGGCTCTGATAGGTTGTTTAGAGAAATTGTTTGATTTCCAGTAGTTTGAATGGGGGACATTACCCCGTTAATAGTCCATTGGTAGTTATAATTAAGCACCCCTCCAGAAATAGTTAGGGTTATACTCCCATTATTTCCATTTGGACATAATATTTGATTCACTTGCTGATCAACTATCTGCGGGGGAGGAATCGTGGTAACTAAAATATTTTCAGAAGTTAGATTGCAACCGTTACTGTCTGTTATAGTTATCTTATAGGTGCCAATTCCTAATTCTTGAAATTCAACTTTTTGGTTTAGACTATTGTGGATTAATTCTGGGTTTGTAATAGTTTCAAATTCGAGAGTAGTTTCATTTTCCTTTGCCAATTCAAAAGTATAATTGGGCGTTCCTCCGTTATAGTTTATACCTATTACACCATTCATAGTGGAACTTGATGATGTGATTCCTGGTGAAGGTTTGGTGAAGGTTAGTATAGGAGGTGCAGAAATAATGATTTCTTCAGATGGTAAACTTGTACACTTAGTAGGACTGCGCGCTAAAAAGATGTATTTTCCGGGTTCTAGGTAAGAAAATGTGGGATTCGAATTCCAGCTCTCATCATCCCCTTGAATACCATATTCTAATGATGTATTTTCATTGGGAGCGAAACCGCCGCCAAATCCGTTTATAGTTACTGATCCTTTGTCTCCAAAGCAATTAGGTTGAATGATATTTTCAGAAGGAATGGAAATTGAAATTTCGCTTGGCCTAGAAATTCTAAAAGTAGTAGGTGTTATCCCTCCGCTTTTTACTTCAACGGGATTTATAGAATAGTCCACTTCTTGATAAACTATGAAATAATCGGCATAATTTAAAGTAGAGCCGTTGGCAGCGATACTGCTTCCACTCAAATCAGTTACAGTTCCACTGTAGCCATTTACATTTGGAGTAAGCGTCAATAATGGATCAGATATAGTCTGCTTAGTGGTTCCAGGAAAAGTTGGGTCATTGGCTTTGAGTTCAGTTTCGCTTGGATTCCCTGGATGTGAACCTTCGTAAAGAAAATAACGCATTTGAAAACCTTCGGCTACATCATCTTCGAAAGTTAAAGTAACGCTGCCGTCATTGTCACCATGGCAGGTTTCGTTATCGGTTATTGTTAATTCGGGGATAAGGTTCGGTGAACATCCGGCCCAGGAAAATGTTACAATATTTGAGTAATAATTATTTGCGGTATTATGAATTCTAAATTCAATAGTTTTATTCAAGTTTTCCAATAATACGTTGTAATCGGGGTATAGGTCCAGCAAACTAACATTTTGATAAGATGTTGAACCGCCAAATGGAATAAAATCAACATCATTAACTCCTTTATATTCCCAAATATAGTTTATTGGATGACCTGATGTTGCCTCAAGCCTTATTTGATCTTGGTAACATAAAGGGTCAAGACTTGGGGCTTCTATTTCTATTTCTTGGAGTATACTTACCATGCCGGACATATACCAGCCTTGGGGGTTGAAATCAGTCATGAAATAACTACTAGCACTAGTGCCTATAGAGTTAACACTTCCATTATCAGTGGCATAATACTCGTTGATATACAAATTATTTAAATAAGTTAACGTTGTTGAGGTGGTTCTACCTGAAAAAACTCCATCTACGACGGTTGATGGGCCAATGAATGAAGATTCAAATGTTCTATTGAAATTCATTTGAAAACCATCTGGGAAAAATAATCGAAAGTTGGTTAAGGAGGTTCTGGCTCCTGTGGAACCATTCCAGTCAAAGGAATAAAAACTATAATTCACGTAAACATCATATTCTTGTTCCTGACAAAAAAGGGTATTAGATAAAATAAATGCGCAAGAAATTGAAATAACTAGAAATAATTTCCTCATAACCTAATACTTTAAATTAATCTTCTTTATGAAAGTAGTCCGGTTGCCAGGAAGAACCATTTGCAACCCATAAGTATAATTTGAATTTATCTCCAAATCCACATCGTTATACCCTTTGGAAGTTCCATTCAAGGTCTTGTATAGCCTTAGCCCCTTGTCTTCTTTCCCTTTAAATAAACGGTACTCCAAAACATGAAAATCCCTGACTTTCCATGTTAGGTTAATAAACCGCAATTCGCGATTTACGGTTCCAGAAAACTTTATATCTTCATCTTTAACTGCCTTTCCGGCCCATGTAACCGAAACTGGTTTGGCAGGGATACTTTCCAATCCAACCGAATCCCTGGCTACCACGGTATAACTGAATACATTTGAATCTTGCAATGTAGAATCATGAAAAGTGGAATCTTGTAATGTCTTGGATTCAAATAATTTCTCCCATTGGATATTCTGCTCCCCTCCAGATTTTCGATATACAATATGTGAGCTAACATCCGGACTGCTACTGGGAATCCAATAAATCCTAATCCCATCTGTAGTTACTTCATAATTGTCCAGAATAGGCGAAGATGGCGGAAAAATATCCGGTTTGTCCATGACTAACACCTCGGAAAACTTTGAACGATTAAAACGTTGGTCCTCCGCCAATATCTTATAGTATATTTTTTTATTTAAATTGGCTATTGATACTGTATCCTTATAGTTTTCGTGTTTAAAAGTAGTCTGTGTGATTTCACTAAACTCCGCCTGAGGATTATAGGAACGGTAGATTCGATATCCCCCCAAATCTTCTTCCAGATTTTTTAACCAAGACAGTTTAACGACTCCAGTAGTATCTATTGTTCCTTTAAGGCCAATTGGGGTAGAGGGGGGCAGGGAATCAACTGGTTGGACCAAAGTGGAATAGGATTCACTTTCCACATTATTTTTGCCCATTGCAACGATGGTAAAATAATTTACCCTATCCAAACCATCATAGGTTATTTCCCTTGCCGTTATTGGAATATTATCTACTACTGTTAGAAAAGGACCTTTGTTGTGGTTTGCCTTGCGCAGTTGAAACTTATCAATTAATCTGTTCCCTTCCTCCTTAAATTCCCATCGGAGTATTACCTTATTATCCGTAGGCAGTTCTTTTTGATATATGCGGGGAACAAAACCCAATGTTTCTTCCGCCTTGCCCTGAACTATGTCAGAACTTGGTCCCGTTTCCCCGAAGGCAGTTTTACCTATAATGCGATAATAGAAATTTGTGTTATTGGGTATAGAATCCATATAGAACATGGATATTTCGGAGGCTTCCTTGGGTTGTTGGGCATTGAATATAGGGACCCCGTTTAATGGTTCAAAAGAAATATTGTCTCGAGATCTTTCAATTTGGTAATTGGAATAAACATGTTGTAGCAAATTGAAATTCCAGCTCAATGAAACTTTTTTATCAGTAAAGACACCAGCCAAGCCTATGGGTTTCGGAAGGACTTCGTGCATATCTGGGCTAGCATATACCGTTCCATTGTTAATGGTAATATTATTATGTTGTGGTAAAGCTACCGATACAGAATAAACATATTTTTCGCCAGCAATAACCGAAGGGTCCTCTAGGGCCCATCCCGCCAATTTGGAAGCCTCATAGTTTTGTTCTGCAGCTACCAAGGCAATAGTAAAACGCTGTTCCAATTCATCGTTTATAGCATAGACAGCACCCATCTGATTTCCAGGAGGACTAACTTCAAAGGTTTCACCATATAAAGCTTGGGCCAATATAGCTACATTCTGATCTTGTAAGGCAAGTGCCTCCCATTCTTCCAAAGGTTTTGGTCTTAGTGGTTGTGTAACTAATTGTTTCCTTTCTATGGGTAGCACAGCTTGGCCGTTCCTTGAAATGGTTGCCCGTTCTATCCAAAAGCCTAATTCATTGGCATTCTTCCATGCCAAGGGCTGGTCCACTGCCCATCGCAATATTACCTTGTTGGGCAAGGAGCGAGCTATAACCTTGACCGAAGCGGTATCTTGAGCCCAGAGGCTTGAGGTTAATAAGAGTAATATAACGAGTCTTTTCACTGTATATTAGTTTTTTTCAATGAGTGGTGAGCTAGTCGTTCACATATTTTATTTCATATCCTTTTTGATAAATATCACCTGGTGTTCTGTAAATCAGCTGTGCCTTAAAACTACCTAGGGGCAAGGGAGGAAAGGGACTTTCAATTAAATATTTGTACCTTTCATACTGAGAAATATTGCCATCACTTCCATAATATCTATTTAGGATTTTATCTCTTAAATAGACCATGTCCACTTTATATTGATACGGTAAATTATATACATAGGGAATCCTGTTTTTCACCCATGATGAATTAGGGTTGTTCTCCAGATTAGCCAAATATTCATTGCCTATATAAAATGAACGGACAGGGGGTAATCCTAGTAGAGCTTCGTCCCGATTCACACTAATGTCACCATCAAGGGGGTAATTTTCATAAATAAGTGGGTATATTTTCTTTTTATAATAGGAATCGTCCAATATTGCTTGGGGGTATACCAAGGGTTTGGAATTGGTATATTTTCCTCCCAAGACTTCTAATTTTTCCAAATATTCATAGTCGGCTACCTTAACGGATAAGGAATGAACATCTGCAAAGATGTAGTTGGTAAGGTTATTGGTAACCGTTAATTCCTTCACTTTGTCCTTAAAGCTAGGATGCTTGCTAGTTTTGAAGCCATAATCCAAAATGGATTTGGGTGCTCCGTTGGAAATGGTAATATTGGCAGCTTTTTTGTTGGAAACTACGGCACTACCGGAGATGTTTCTCGTATCCTGGTTTCCAGTGAAAGGGTCAAACCAATTTGTATCCCCGCTTTCTTGATCGGCAAGGGTTTCTGTGTTTTCTACAATTATTTCGGTCTTAATATCCGACCCTGGAGGGAAAGCCAGTAAATTTAATTTGTAACTGGAATTTAGGGACATGCCTTCTGGCACTTCATAAAATACAGTGGCTTTTGATCTGTCGTAAGTCAAATTTGTTCGGGTACCTAGATTACTAGTCGAAGAAACAAACTCTGCCCTTGTTTCAAATCCGCTGTCGAAGAGATAATTCTGGGGAGTTTTCATTTTAACATATCCCTTGCTATATTCTTCCGGATAAAAACTTTGTTGTTCAATGACGGGATACATATAGGCTATATTTTCCAATGGAATATAGTCCGGGGCGCGATCTGTTTTAAAAGTGATTTCTTTTTTTTCTATTACTAGTTTGCCATTTTCAACCATTGTTTGATAAGTGCCCCCAATTTTCTCATCAAAGCTAACTTCGACCACCACCTTGACTTCCTTTTCTGAGGGCAGGGTTTCATTTGGTTTAAAAGTAACTGCATCATTTGTATCGTTCCATTCCAACTCTCCTTTCAATTGTTCCCCTTCGGAAGTGACGGTAAAATTTTTCAATTGTAATTTGAAAGTACGGACCCCATCATCCAACTCAACTTTAAAATCTGAATTGGCGGCATAATTGAAAACGGCTTGAGGGGCGGTAAAAACCGAAATATCGTCACTATTATCCTTGGGTGACACATCCGATATCATGGGAACACCAACTGCATTATTAATATTTTCCAACTCACATTCCTCACCAACTTCAACTTTTAATCGCATTCGACCTGAAACGAGTCCCCCTAAAATTTTGTAATACATACCTACATAGCCTTGAAAATAAGCCGGATTTGGGAATTGACCCCGTAACATTGCGGCAACACCTGCCTCAGCAATAGGGAATTTACCTTTAATAAAGGCTAGGTCTACCTTCACTCCAAATTCTCCATATAGATAGGCATAAACTTGCCCCATAGAGTACCAGCCATTATTGCCTATGGGACCATGACGCCCAACACATTTTGCATTTGGATAGTAAGCGTGCATCACGTCAAAGCCTGCTCCCAGCTCTACAAAGGCGTAGAAAATTAAATAATCAAAATTATAGCCATATCCAAAATTTAGTCCAAAGGCAAAACCTTTGCCCGATTGTAGCTGGTTTTCTTGACGGTTGCTGTTGAGCATATCATCCCCTAAAATTTTAACGACCATGGGGTGGGGATCCAATTGAGAAGGCAGTTGTGTGCCGGTCATAAAATAGCCCCCTATCCGAAGTTGTACTCCTACCTGAAACAAAAGTTCTATTCTCTTTTGGGGCGTACCAATATAAATATACCAATCCTCGGGACCCGTATGCATTTTGGCATAACCTGCAAGGTTGTTTACCCCTCCGCCCTTAACGCCCTCCAAATCCAGATATAGTTCAAACTCTCCATCAAAGGTCTGGTTTACAAAGTCCTTTTCTATACCCACATAAACCCCGACTTTTCCTGAAGCGGCAACATCGTGGACGGGAATCGATTCTTTGGCAAGTCCCATAAAGTTGCCATATTTAGACAATTGATCTGCGATTTCTTTATTTTCCTCTACAAAATTGTTTACCTTTTCAAAGGTTTTGTTTAAGGCACCAAAATCTGAGCTGTCAAGGCCGCCACTGGTCTTGTCTCCCATAAAGGCACCTTCTCCAGTAAAGCCTATTCTATTTAATCCACCGTGACTGTTGAATGCCATATCCAAATAAGCCTTTCCACTAAATGTATCCGAATTTTGAGTGCTTATATCCACTCCGGCACGGACGCTTAAACCATAATCCAAATTGGGACGGTAAACCGCAGAGGAGGGCGAAAAACCATCCTCATTACCTCGAATCTTTTTCATACGATAGGATATACCTCCTACCATAGAATTTATCATAAATTTTGTACTACTTTTTTCGTCGTTTTTGGCCCAAACATCTACGTTCCAATATCTAAAATCTTTCACGCCAAAAATGGCTTTACCTTCGACTTTTAAGTTGACACTTTTGATGGTTGCCGTAACATTACCTCGAAATCCATCACCATACCAACTATGGTCTTCCATTATTTCCAAGGCACCTTTTAAGGTAATTCCGCTTTTTTCATAATCAATATCAATTCCATTGACCTTAACCCTTTCAAATTGCCATTTCTGTATTTTAGCACCGTCTTCTAATTTTCCCATTACCTGCATACTAGTAGTGGCATGGGATCCTTCACCGTCCAAATTTATTTTTAGGTCGAAAGAAAGTCCAACTTGATTGCTGGGTGTAACCAATTCCAACTTTTCCACGGAAGCCGGGAAATTCATCAGCTTCATTTCACCCTCAAATCCAAAGCTTTTGGCACTGATGGGTTTTTTGCCCGGTTCTGTTTCCAACTTTAATCCCTCGAAAACAATACCTGGAAAATTAAATCCTTTACCACTATTTGTGGCCATTTCTTCGGAGGGCGACTCCTCTCCTTCTTTCTGGCCAATTTTGCCAACTATGGACAGTTGTCCAGAGAGATTGGCAGAAGGATATACATTGCCGTCTGTTATATCTATGGCGACACTGGAATTTTTCTCCAATTGCATTTCACCTAGAAAAACGGGAGTTTTGTAATGGCTGTTCAGCCCAACTGCCAGACCGTAGCCGTCTTGTTGTATATAACCCGTATAGTCCATGGGTTTCTCAAAAATAGGCACGGCAATATCTCCCGCTATGGATCCGCCGGTCAGGGAATTTCTCGAGAGAGAAAGACTCACATCGGCAATAGTAAAGGCCCATTTACCAGCAGAACCTTCCCCAGTTTTCAAAACATTTTCGGCAAAAAAGGAACCAGATACGCCTTGGCTATCCAGAATCAGATTCTCTGCCCCAAATTCTACCCTTTTGGTGGATGTTTTGGTATTTTCAATTCCCTTGGGTAACATAATACTTAGTTCTTTGGCATAGAACCCGCGCCAAAGGTTTCGTTCCCCATGTACCAACACCTCGTTGTAATCTTTTGGGAACTTTATTCCTGTCGCGTTGCGACTGTCGCTTAAGTCCAATACCACCTGTTTAATATTGAACCCCCAACCTTTTAATCCCCTAACTTCAAATTGGGGAAGTGACACATCTACCAATAGGTCGTTCCACCCATTGGCTTTAACGCTAAAGGATGCGCCTACATAGCACTTGTTGTTTACAACATCAGAATCCTTAAGGTATTTATTGTCCGTGCTCTCACCACATACATAATTTCCGCCACTGGTAATGGGAAGAAGAATGTTTCTGGAAATCCGTAGGTCGGCTTCCAAACCAATGGACTTTAACCCGGCACAGTCGAACTCCACGAACGATTGATCCCCAAAGGCACCATTTTTTAAGTCTACACCACCTTTGAGAGTAAGCAACCAGTTGTCCCCATTCATGGGGATAGCCTGATCTCCTAACAAGACCAATTTCATATCTCCCAAAAGCGCACCATCATGGGAAAGTTTTATGCCTTCGCCGCCAAAATAGATTTCTCTACTAGGTTCCCCATTGGGTCCTTTAACGGGAATGATCATTTTTGCCCAGGCCTTGAATTCTGCATATTGTGGGGTAAATTTTACTTGGGTAATGGCCAGTTCTACACGGTTACCGGAGGTCGAGTCTTTTTTGCTTAGTCCCACTGGGAGCTCCAATAATTCCTTGCCCGTAATAATATCGACAAAATTGCCCAATTCCTTAACCGCTTCGAAAGCCCTTATGGCCTGGACCACAAGGGTGTCCGCTTTGGGATTTCTGGAAAAATTAGTGGAAATATATTCATGCGTAAACTCAGGTTTAAGGTTGGTAAAAGAAACATTGAAATTTTCTTTTTGTGCCAGTTTTTGGTCAAGAGAGGGGAAGGAACGGAAGGTTTTTTCTTCTTCTGTATTTGCTATTGAGTTATTGTGCCTTCGGCTACGCTCTGGCACCGTTGGTATAGGGAAACCAGATCTTATACCAGCATTACCCATTCTTACCATGGCCATCTGCTGTAATTGGGCCAAATGTTCTTTGGTGACTTCTAGGGTTATGGTGGTGTCGCTCGCTTTTTTGTTTAGCGAGTCTTTTGAGCTAACAAACACCTCAATATTTGAGCTACCCAGATTTTCAAAAGAAGCTATAGCCGGACTTGCCCATGATGCTGTAACAAGTTCAGCACTAAGGGCACACCAGAGTAATGGGATGATATGTAGGTAGTTTTTATTCATACTACTGGGTTATGATTTGTTTTTGTCTACTTATTACTTTTCGTTAATCTTTTAGTCAATTCCTTAATCCCTTCAGCCCAAGAAGGAACGTAATAATCATTGCCTTTTCTTTGATGATTAAAAAACTGGATAACTCTGTTTATCGTTATTAATAAAAGGGCAAAACCTGATATTATGGTTATAAAATATGCGGCTATCTTACCGAAAAGATACCTGAAACTACTATCGACACTATATATATGAATGTCGTTGATAGAGACAAAATTGCTCCTATTATCAAAATCCCCTACTTTGTCCAGAACCAATTTCACGTTCATGCCCCTAAGTTTCTCGGCAGATAGCTTTTTGGGCAATTGGACCTTATAATCTTTTGTGCTGTCCAAAAGGCCTCTTGTATTTAAAATGTTTAAGAACCTTTTCCATTTTTCTGAAGGGTCTTGTGCATCATAGGCCAAATGGAGCTTCAATGTATCTAAAAGCATATCTACTTCAATATATTTAGGTTTTCTGTCAGTCGTATCATAGGCAATCTTTAATGGAAGAGAGTCATACGCTTTGTTCCCCATCACAAAACTTTTTACTTCATGTTCTTTTCTAATTTTAAGTTCAAGGGATGATACCTGGTTAAAATCATAGGCAATGCCCACATCGTCCATTTTTCTGATGAAATCAGGTCCAAATTTGAACGTAAATACCGTTGCAATTACAATATATATAATGGTCAATATTATGAATCTTGATTCCCTCATTTTTCGATACTTACAAAAACTTGCCCTCTTTTTTAATATATTTTATTTTATCGACCTTGAACGGAAAACGGGCTAAAGGTGTCCTTTCTTCCCAGATTTCTTCGAGTTCATCTTCTTGTACTACGATACTCGCATCATCTTTTCGTTATGGAAACCCAAAATAATCATAAGCGGGAAAATCGAGATTGTTCAATTTCAATCGCACGTTATGTTCATCTTTTAAAGCCTTGTTCTGAAAAATTGTAAAAACAAAACCTTGATATTTTGCTATAGTTCTTACCACATATGCAGATCCTATTTTTTTGTTTGCATCCTTTTTATTAAATAATAATATAGGTTCGGATTCAGGAATATCATGATTGTATATCATCCATCCTTTATCAGAGGAACTAATACTATACTCCTTCCCATTAATAACACCGTAATAACCTGATTTAAATCTAATTTTCATTTAATTAAGCTTTACGAACCTTTTATTTACAATTCTTCCTCTTAAAATTTCGGTTCCATTATCAAATGCTTCCCATATTTCTGCCCCGCTGACGCTCGCGCCAGCGGGATGATAATTCTCATGGTTTCAGAATGACACAACCTAGCTTCGCAATTCCTACTTTGATTGGGATCAGTACAGGTCTCAAGAGGCGAGTTGTTTAGGTCTGCCCAAAGCAGGCTGCACCAAAAAGATAGGATGATATTTATGTGGATTCTTTTCATATTTCCGAATCTTTATTTTCTGATTTAAAACCTCTAAGTACATATTTAAACCCTTCAAGTTTTGCAGCTATTAAATTGGTAATCTCAAGTGTTTCACCAGTTTTTTGATAATGTTCTATATGAAGTTTTACCGAACCTACAACAAGCCATATGCCAAATAAACCTATGACACTGAAAACTAAGGTTAGCAAAAAATACAAAGCCCTTTCGATTATTGATATTTTTTTGCCCTTTAAAAAAAGGTCGTTAATTTTAATTTTCTCAATACTTTTATTTTGATAGGTAACCTCTACAGTACTATATTTTTCAAGTTGGTCATTACTAAAAGATAGCGGAATTATTTTTCTTATGTTGTCTTCTTTTAAAACACCCAATTGAAACAGAAATACTTCTATTTTTTTATGTTCTTGATCAGGTATATAAAAATTCTTTATATATGTCGTTGCACTATCGAACCTAACAAGCAATTTTAAATATCGTTTGTCAAACGAATTACCATTTGGTAAATAGGTAAGATTGAACTCAAGTAAGGGGTTTAATGAAACAAACACATCTTGTTTTTGAGCTTTACTATAAAATTCCGGTACAAGCATGAAAAGTATGCCAAGCGTTACGCCTATCATAAAACCAAATGTTACTATGTAGTTTAAAGTTTTCAATTTTCTAAGAACTGTATTTTTTTAAGTTATAATTCATTTTTACTCCTGCCCCTCTTTCTCTCGACGGCACGAGCCTGTCTTCCGCAGGCAGTAGTGAAGCCCGAGCTTGCGAGGTTTTGGTATAGGTGGCTTTTTCTCCTGATAAAAATATTATTAGAAGTAAAAAAAATAGATAATTTAGTTGTTTTAAAAGCATTTATTCTTGGATCAATTTTTGAACTTCTGAGACAAAAGAATAAATTTTCTCTTTTTTCTCTTTTAAATAACCATTTGCTTCAAGAAGTCTATCATCAATCGATAAAACCTCTAAGTTTACAGGCTGGAAGTTTGGTTTTTCAAATTGTTTCAAGTCATTAATTAGGGTGGAATAGATTATATCATTTAATAGAAATTTTTCTTGAATGTGTTTTATTTTTTCAGCTTTACTTTTTGAGCTAAAATTTGATGAATACTGGTCCAATTTCCATTCAGGTAAACTTTCTAACTTTTCTTTTGATTCAGTCAGTAATTCACTTAGATATTTTTCATATAACTTTTTTAATTTGTCCATGGTGCAGAAGTTATGCTTTTAGTTATTGATGATATATTTTGCTGATTTTGATCAAAACTGATAATTACTTGTTCTTCGCCTCCTTTTAAATAAAAACTAGTTGTATTACTAGAGGCTGGTTGTTTGGCAGCTCTCCCATACCAACCATATAACCCTTCATTTGGAACTTCGATTTCAATTATTTTACTCATTCCATTCCATTCAGGCATTACGGCAGTTCCTTCAATTACATCTGATATTTGGCTTGGTTTATTAAAAGTCCAATATGAACCATTAGGCAAAGTATTTCCTATCCTTGTAATATCATCCCAAGGTTTGTAACCATCAAAAACACGATATATTTTTGTGCCAGGTTTTACTTTAATCAGATATATTCCATTTCCTAAGTCCTCAACGATCTCAATAGAGTTACGTACTTTAAGTGAAGCATTTTTAATAAATGTACTTGCTTGATTCTTGTACATTTTAAATTCTTTATTGACAACATTTCTAATAACATCATAATTTATATTATCAACTGAATTTGATAAATAATTCCCTTGAGTTATTCCTGGAACGTTATAATCATCAGTTAGCACTTTTCTATGATGAACACTTTTAGCATTATCAAGTTTATTGAATAAAGTAGTATTATCAGAAGCGTTGGTAAAAGCTTGTTCAACTTTAGTAGCATCCAACCCTTCATCTAACCATCCTTGAATTTTCGTTTTCGAACCAGCTCCAAGCAAAGCTTCAAGGTCATCTAACCATTTAACCGCATTCTCAGCTAAATCATCAATTTCTTTTAAGGCTGTTTGGTAATCATCTTGGAGTCCGTTGCGTTGAATAATGTCCTCAAGCTGAGTAATAATTTCGTCAATTTCTGCTTGCTCGAGTTCATTATTGTTCTTTTTTAGTTTAGTTGCTCTAATAAATTCTCTCAATTCTTCAACTGAGTATCTGCTAACTTTTGCAGCAGATTTAGCAAGATCTGTTGCTAGGTCTACCCCACCTTTGGCGGCAAGCGCGTAAGAAACATATTTCCATGCTTCCCATTTTTCTTTGCATTTTTGTTTATCTTCTTCTGATTCTAATTTATCACACCCGTAAGGTCCAGACTCTGTAAGACCCGTAGTAATGTCTGCCACGGAATAGGCGAAATCGAAAAGTTTTACCGAATTTTGGAACGCAATGGCAACCCTTGTCCCATCCTTTGCTGCCCGTATAGCGGTTATCGCACCAGCACCTTCTCCTAAGGTCCCTATTGTTAAGGCTACATTGAAAGCATTCCAACCAAAATTTTTCCATCTTTGGTTAGTTTCATTTTCACCTAAATATTCTAAGAAAATGGCTGGTACAGGCGTCATTTCTCCGCAAATTTCCGATGCTCTAGGGTCTTCTGAACAACCTGAAGCTAATGGCGAAACATCATTTAGAATGGTAAGTCCAATCATGTGAAATGGAGAGACATTATCTAATAAGGTATCATGTTCTCTGTTGCTGCCACACCCTCTTGTTCCTGAACAGCATGAAATACATTTTTTAACAGATACTTTGTACGTATTTTGGTTATAGGTAATACTGAAATCATTACGGTTTTGAACATATGATACTAGCACGTAGTCTTTTTGTTCTATGTCCCAAACTAAAGTAGTTTCTATCTTTAGATTACCGTCTGTTGCCATTACTGTTGAAAGGCGTAAAATTTCTCGAAAAAAGTCTGAATATGCATCGCCAGTAAAGTAATCGCTAAGCCTGTTTTTAAAATGGTAGATAAGGGCCTTTTCGTTAATCTTATATTCTTCAGATTCTAATGCAGCTAAAAAAGCAGTTGCTTCTTCGTCTTTTATTGCTTCTGTAAGTTTTGCAATTACCTCATGATGATTTGGGTAAAAGAGTTTTTCTAGTTCTCCATTGAACATAATCTTAAACATTTCAAGTTTTCTATCTAAACTTAAAAGTTCAAGCACGTCTATTTCCAGGCCAAATGCCATTTCAAAAAGTTCATCTCTTTGCTCTATTTGCAAAAGATTATCAATATCATTTGAAACCCATTGATCAAGACTGTTTAATGCTTTATAATATTTTTCCCAGCTAAATGTTTTTTGAACATTTTGCGCGATACTCTTTGCTGAATTTTCCCATGCTTTAAATTGCTTTTTTTGGGCTTCAATTAATTCATCGGAACCTTGCTTGCAAATCAATTCAGCAACTTTTTTTAGGTAATCTTTTTCCGAGCCTTCAACGGTTGGTAAGTTTTTGTAAGAATCAAAATATTCTTGGCCCAAATCACACAAATCTGTTGCACAATTAGTTGAAATATCAACAGGGAGTAAATTTGAATTAGTACTTGAGAAATTAAGACTGTTTTTATTACTGTTTACGTACCCGTAGTTTGTCAAATAGGTGTTAGCACATTTATTTGGCACCGATTCAAATAGATAAACAATAGAGTTATTTTGTATATCTGGAATGAGTTTTAGTACAAAGGGATTAGGATTTCCTTCTGCAAAATAGCCTTCGAAACTACCAGTTGTACTATACTTTGCATCATAAGCACTACCATTATTTAGCCTGAAACCGGGCACCGTTCCTTTAACTCGATTAGAGCCTTCTTTTGCTCTAATAATACCTGAGTTTTCAATTGAAAAAGGCTTCCAATCGGGCGTAAACCAAATCCTCCCAGCAATCTCCCCATCCTCATCATCCTGAAATACATAAAACTTCAATTCTGGGTTGTGAAGTTGTTTCCAGTCCGTATGGCTGAGTAATGAACCGTTGGCATAGTCCATAAGCCAGTCGGTTTTGCCTTCAGTGTCCTTTCCGTATTGGTCAAAAGGATGTTGTAGTGCAAAAACCCCGTGACCAATTTCATGAGCTATAGTTTTAGCCAGCTCCCCTTTACCTTCTTCATCGGCATTTTGATTGTCGTTACCGGTAAATACAAAACCAAACTGTCTCTGTAAGGGCATAAATCCGCCTATAGGTTTGGAAGGTTTGACTACGCTACCAAAAACAAATACATAGTATTTATTAATATTGTAATCGATTTTATTTTTGAGGTCAGCAATGACTGCTTGTTGTTCGGAATTGTAATTGGTGAGCCAACCACTATCACCAATATCCAAACGGGCATTATCTCCCAATACTGCCAGGTCTAGTTCGGCACTAGAGGTCTGCGTTTCTATGTTAATCGTTGCAACTCCCTTTTTAAAGATTTTGGCTACCTCGGTTGCCAATCCGTTCACGTTCCCTCCGCTCACGGAAACTAAAACAACATCTACGGGTCTATCCGTCATATGCCAAAGGGTAAAGGCCCCGGCGGTCAGCTGTTTGGTCCTGTCCGTTTTGGAGGGCACTACGGCATAGATGATTTCATTCTCGAAAGTGTAATGACCTTTGAGGGTTAGCCGAATAGTATTATTGCCTCTAATTTCAACAGGGATTTTTTTACCCTGTTTTGTTTTAAATACAATACTATCCAATACATATTGGTTGCTGCCTGTTTGTTCTATTATGGCATCAACATAAGCTGTCTGGCCTTTTTCAACGGCCTGATGAGCCAAAGTGTATTCATTACCATCGGCATCTAGTATGGTGGTGTATTCCTTTTTTATACTGGCATTTGCGGCTCTAGGTATCTCGTCAAAACCATATTCCCCCAGTACTTCTTTGAATGTTATCTGGATATCCTTTGCTGTCAAGCGTTCCAATTGCCCGTTCGTGGATATGCCTTCCACATTATTGGAGGTTACAGCACCTCCCGAATCGATCTGACCTCCATCTCTAATCTCGCCGCTGCCATCAATATGATAGACTTGGCCTTCACCATCAACGACTACCTTGTCATCACCCAAAGGTTCCGAGATAGAGGCCCCATTTTCCGGATTGGTTATGGTCACCATTCCGTCCTTTATTTTAATGTAATTTCCAACACTGTCTCTTGGAATCATGAAGTTGACCCGTATTTCATCAAGGTCATTATCTCCTTCGAAAGGTTCGGCAACTAAATCACTTATGGTATCCACTGTCTCCACCACCTCGTCCACATCCAGAATACTCGCTAAGTTGGGGTCATAGACCGTAACCACGGTGCCCTCGGACATTTGCTTATCGGTATTGATGAGAACATTGGTGAATTCAACACCAACCTTAATGCTGTTGAGATAGGGAATAGTTACATACCCCTTACCGGTAAATCGTCCTTTGCTACCACTTATCTCCAAAACATGTATTGGAAAGTCCCCGGCTACAAAACTTTCTCCTGTACTTAATTTAGGAAGAGGTTCTTTATTCGTCAGGCTAAAATTGGGGGTTATGCCACATTGGTAAACACTGGCTTCATTATCGGCTAAAAAGGTGGTGAACTGCTTGGTCACACTCCATTCGCTACCTGTAACCACACATTTTTTCTGCAATTGGTATTCGTAGGTAGTACCGGCCTTTAAATCCCACAGTGTGGATTGGTTGGTAGTGGTTTTATTCAAGAACCACTCGTTCGTATTGCCTTTCTGTCTATAACGTATAGCATATTCTGGAACCTCCGTAGAAAAATCATCCCAAAAAATATTGGCATTGGTGCTGCCTTTTACTTCATGGCCTATTCCTATGGGCAAATCGCATGACCCTGCATAGCTAAAGGAGAATATTTCACTATACCCTTGATTTTTAAATAGTCCGATTTCTTCAGCACCCTGTTTGGCTTTTGCCTGTATCCGCCAAGCATAGTTTTTTCCAGATAGTAAAAGAGGGTCGGACGGCCCATATACATAAGTGGTGGCGGTATTGGTGGTCTGAAATACGGGTGGGGAACTTAAAAAGGCGGCTTGAGGGTCTATTTGGGTGTCCCAAATCTCTACCAAGCTTAGCTCATATTCCACATTGCTAACGTTAATACTTCTGGGTGTCCATTGAAATACAATGTTTTGCGGATTGTTCTCGGCAACGAGGGTCTTGTTCCTTGGGGATATTAAAAAAGGAGGTTCGTTCTGGAAGACCACACTTATAGCACAGCTTTTTTGGGAAAGGCGGTTGCCGGTAAGAACATCATACACCTCATAACAAAACTGATAGGCTCCTTCGGGAATAGCTTGTCCATAGACATTGGGTGAAATACCCGTAATATTTTCAAAGCGAAAATATGGAGCCAATTCTGCATCGGTCAATACCAAGGGAACACCGCCTTCTAAAAACAAGGGACTTGAGCCAACTACTACATCATTGCTCTGGAACGAAATTCCATTTCCTTGAAAATAGGCCTTTAGCCGTATTTCACGATTGTTGATTTCTAAATCGTTCAGTATAATTTGAAGCCGTAACGAGCTGTTTGTGGTACTGGCATCGGCATATTGCGAAAAGTATATGGGTGGTGGTGGGGTAACCTGGGGAATTAATTGTACAGGAAAGGATTGGGCACTAGCAAGCAAACAGTTAGCTGTTAGCAGAAGCCACAAGAAAACCCTCCCAAATCTACTACATCTTATAGCTGAAATATTAAAAGGGTCAAAGGAATTATTATTGGCAAAAGAAATATGTAATGAATGCCATATGTTCGCACACCACCTTTTAAAGGAAAAGTTCCCTTTAAAAACGGAAAAAATAAAAACATACAGTCGTAATAGTTTTGCCATACAATATTAATATCCGGTTGGATAATAAATTTCTGGCCTTTAGGGGGGTAGGGGCCTTAGTTTTTGTTAATATAATTCAATTCAAAATCATCAGGATTAACAAGGCCCAAGGATTTTTTGTAATAAAAATCAATAATCTCATTTTCTAAATAATCTTCCAATTCATCCACATCTTGGCTATTATCAAATATCTCGAATGATTTTACTGATGCCAGTTGTTTAAAATCTTTTAGATATCCAGCTGGTTCCAGAACAACATCAATAGAATTAAATTCCATGAAAATTCCCTGCATCCAGCGGTGGCCAACTAATTTTTGTAAGCGCTCTTCCCGTTCTGCCAAAAGGGCCTTAAAGGTCAATTTTTCTTCCTCGGGGGCCTCTATTGCTCTATCTTTTTTGTTCAACGGGTGTTCGTCCACTTTCACCTTGGTTTCTACAAAGCTATTTTCCAAGGTGAGGTCTATTTTACGCATATCAAACTTAATTTTTTGTATAACAGCAAATAAGGCGTCATTATAGGTGGCCAAGAAATCTTCAAAAGAATAGAGTTCTTTTAAAAAGGTGATAGCATTTTCTTTATAGGGCTGCTCTTGTTTTTGATCTTTCACCAAAGCCAATAAAAGCGTTAGCTCATTTTTTTTGAATTGTGGTATATCCGCAAATTGAGAACTTTGAAAAACTGTAGTAAGTTGTCGGTTCAGCTCTGGAATAGTACCACTATAAGTGACATTTCTGTAGCGGAAACTTAAGATGTTTTCGCTGATACCAAGTGGGTTGACCCGAGGGGCACGCTCTCCAGGCTCCAAATTCAGTTTGAAGTTATCAAAGGCATAACTATAACCAAAAGTTACGGTTAGGTCGCGTCCCGTATTTAAAGTGGAATTGCGAAAAAGCGCCAAGAAATTTAGGCTAAGGTTATGTTTTTTCAATAGGGCATAATTACTGCCCAATCTAATATTGTATATATTATTTTGTTGCTGGCCATTGGCATAGGAAGTGTTGTAGGAGGTAGAAAGATGGGTGCGGAGTTGTTTTTCAAAGAATTGTTTCCCTATCGCCAATGTTGGGCCCACGGTAAGGCTATTGTCTGTTTCACCAATTGTATTGAAGGAGGTGTTAGCAGCTAAGGTAACAGTCAGGTTTTGTTTGGGGTAACCAAGACTATACCCTGCCATACCATTATAAAAGGCATTATTGCCTCCGGCTATGTTTTCACCCTCTTGTTGGTTGTTGGAATTTTGGTACACCAAATTCAGGTTGGTGCTATGCTGTTTGTTCTCCGTCTTTTTTAGAATATAATTTATACCGAGATTGGCATTTTGCGATAACTGTCTGTAATTTAGGGTGTCTATATTATCGAATTCCCCAACTTGGTTGATATAGTCGAATTGGTCTCGAATATTGGTGTAGGATTGAAAGTTGGAGTATCCCGCATTGATACCCAAACGTTCCGATGCCATATAATTAAGATTTATGGCACTTACAATACGCTGTTGGTCCGATGTCTTGGCATTATCCAGATTGTCTTGTTGTATTCCTGCATTTACACTGAGGTTTACCTTGTTATTAAAGAGGGTCTGACTTGCATTAAGGGTAATGTTCTCCAAATCATTATTAAAGTAGTAAGCGCCCAGCGTCTTATATTCCGGGTCTATACGTTCGTAACCAGCGCCCACAGTACCGTTACCGGCAGGATAGGAAAAAGAAGCATTTAAGGCGTTGTAATAATTTGTACTTATATTTTCATTGAGCATAAAAAAGAGCAGACCGTTGGAGGCAGGAGCATCAGTTAGCCTAGCATCTTCGGTGACCCCAGAAATGGCATACTCAATTCTTATTTGGGCCTTGTCCAATAATCGGAAATCCGATTCAAACGAAAGAACTGCATTGTCTTTAGGTGAAAGTCCCAGTTCTACAGGGAAAGGATTTTCCAAGGAATTTTCATCATCGGACGCCTTAAAAAGGATAATTCCCAATTTCATAAAATCGAAATCATAGGCCGTTTTTATTCCGTAACCTATGCGCTTATAAGCTGTAAGCGCTCTCGGTTCTTCAGGATTGTACTCCGTTGCTTTCAGGAAGCGACCGTACATGGCACTGATCTGGAATTTCCCTTCGGGATTTAAATCGAAACCACCTCCGCTAAACTGGTGTCCGCTGAGGGTGTAAGGGGAGAAGGTCATACCAACATCCCCAATATGTGCGGTAGCCCATTTATAGGAAGGATGAAGACTTAATCGATTGAATTTAAAAGGATTTGGAAAATCAAAATTTTGATTGGAGTAGGTGAACGAAAGTGGTATATTATAAAGTCCGGCTATATTGAAATTGAGATTACCCGTTAAATAATAGGTTAAATCCTGTCGGTTGGCGGTCCCGTCATAGTAGACAGCATTTGCGGCAATCCCTCCATTGTACCGCACCCATTTTTCTTTGCCCAATTGGTCAAAATTGATACTCTGGGAAAAACCAAACGTACAGCACATAACCAAGGGGCATATAAGTTTGAACAATGGCGTGTTCTTAGAGTTTTAAAAATAAGTTAAAATTTTAATTTTAACATAATTTTTTCGATGAACTACCTCATGTTATTTGTAGGACTCTCATTTTTTATTTATAAGATTATTCTTGTTAGAGGTGTAATAGAGGGTAGTTCGATAAATTTTAATTGTGAAAATAGGTATTAGTTTTTAATTGTCATTTAATGAAATGAGGGGATTATGATTGAAGCATGTAGGAGGGAGTCGTAATGCAATTAATTACCTAATCTTGCATCGTGCCAATGACTGTTGACGGCACGAGCCTGCCTAGCCGTCAGGCAGGCGTGACGCTCGCGCTAGCGGGGGAATTTGAGTCGCGGTTTAGTTTTTGATTAGTTGGTTGTTAACTTGTCATATCTGTTTTCAAGTATTTTGAGGTAGGCTTTTCTCATTTTAGCAGTTAGGAATGATTTATTGATACATTCAAGAGCTTATGGTCTATATTTTTAGTCAACAAAGGTTTCTTTTATTATCTCTTTACATTTTTCTATTTCCGTTTGGGTTAGGCTTTCAAAAACTCGGATAATTCTTGTTTTGTCAACTGACCTGATTTGATCGATTGCAACCATTCCCTTTTTACCATGGTGTTTTACCGAAACTCTTGTTGGATATTTTTTTAAATTAGTTGTCATTGGTGCAAGGACAATTGTCTTTAAATATTTGTTCATTTCATCTGGAGAGATAATAACACAAGGTCTTGTTTTTTTTATTTCACTTCCAATTGTCGGATCTAAATTTACTAGAACGATGTTATATTGTTTTAAATCCATTCTTCTAGATTTTCATCTTCAAAAACATCATTCATGAGTAATTTGTCATCTCCATTATCGTTCATTTTTTTAAATTCTTTTTCCCAGTTTTTTCTAGGTATAGTAATAGGTTTAAGAATGATATGTCCTTTTTCAAGAATCAATTCCACCTTGTCTTTTATATTGTATTTTTCCAAAATTGTCTTGCTTAGACGCAGTCCTTTTGAATTTCCTATTTTGATTATAGTTGCTTCCATAATTTTCTTAAATGTTATTACAAAGTAAATACATATCAGTTGAATATCAAAATTAATTCCCCATTTATACCTATGGTTCAATTTTCAAAATTGGAATAGCAGGACAGTCCGAAAAATTGATAAAAAATTTCAATCTAGGTCATAGGTATAATGTTGTAGTTCAATATTGTACTCGCATTTAGGCAAGTATATCAGCCGACTCAAGTATATTAACGCCAAGGAATAAAAGACTCAAATACTGAGCACCTTAATCAGTATGCACTTTCACATCTTTAAACATAAACGGATTTCTGCTAATTAATAGGTCCTTGCCACTTGCGGTGGTTACATTCTTAAGGATTATTTCATTGCTTCTGATATATGGAAATTTCTCCTGATAAGTGTCGTCCATCATTTCTTCATTAAAGTTTTTAAAAATAGCTGGCCCTTCGTAGTCTTCCGGATGATTGCTGTCATCTATGCGGAGGTTTTCTATGGTAATCCTTTCCGGCATATAACAGGTGTAACCAAAATTATGCTGCCCAGAGTAGGAACCTCCTATAATGCTGGCTTCGGTTGGTTTGCCCCCTTCGGGTACAAAAACGCAGTTGCGGATTACTATCTCTCCCTGCCATGTACTTCCATAATCCTCGCGCAAATTAATTAGGGTTTTACCTAGGATAGTACTGTTCTCTACGGTCAATAGGCCGCTACCTATGGCATTGATTCCCATATGGCCAAGGGTGGAATTTAGGATCGTGGCATTGGCAACCCCCTTATGGGCATCGAATCGGGAAAAGGTACAATGGTCATAGACAAGATTCTTGGAGTAATTGGAACTCATTATGCCCCAAAAGGTATTGTCATTTATATCATTGGTCTGGCTACAGTTCTCAAACGATACATTGAGGCTACGGTTTACCAGAAGGTCATAGGAGCCCATGGATACCGGTTTCCCAGCAGAACCTATAGTGCGGTAGGTTTTGCGTCCTGTAAACAGGGAGTTTTTCACGGTTACATAGGCACAGTCACGGATATTGATAAAGCCGCCATAGGGCGCTCCCTGTTCTCCTTCCCCAATAATGTGGTGCTCCAGCCCATCGACCACCACATTGGAACGGTTGATCCAGATGTTTCTGCTATAATAGTTGTACATGGATTCGGCCTTATTGGCAATGGTGGTAAAACGTCCTCCTGTAATATTTAGGGTTGTGGTGTCCAAGGGTATGGCGGTTACATTCGAAATCTGCTCAAAATCCCAAATAATGGGGGCGTCCAAATCCACATGTCCGTTTTTGTCCACAACAAAGATATCGGTTTGCTGGGAGCCATTGTCTTGGTTCAACCCAAAGCGGATATAGTGCCTTACATTGGAATTCGTAACCGTGATAAGACAGGATTGAGGCAAAAGGACGTCAATTTTTTCCTGGTTTCTTTTAAGTGATGTTATGCCATCCAATTTAAAGGGCTGTAAGTTGGAAACCACCTTAAAAACCGAAGCCTTGTGGTTTTGGACTTGGGTATCATCAATGATAAAGGTTGCCGATCCAAAATCGGTATCGGTTTGGATTTCTGCCGTACGTTCCTGACCTCCTATGTAGTAAGTGAAACCCTGGTCGGCTTTCACCATAAGGCCGTGAAGATTGGCAAAGGCATGGGTAGCGGCAATGGCGTCCATGTCATCTGTTTTGCCATCACCTGTGGCGCCGAAATCACTATAGCGTACCCATCCAATAGCTTTAAATTTAAGGACATTTTTTGGGGATACATTTATATGCAATTGCCCATTGTTATCCGCTTGTACTTGGGTTTTTTTCTTTTTGGAGGTGATAATTGCATTTTCAAACTGCCCATGTGCCAAAAATAAACACGAAAAGAAGAAGATTGTTAAAACGGAATATTTCATCATGGGCGCATGCTTTGGGTCTTTAAGTTGAAAATAATCTAGCTGACCTTATAAATATATAAAAACTTGGCATTAATCAGCAAAGCATGCATTGTCGAGGAGATTTAGTTGTTCCCCTGTTTCCTAGAAATACCGGTTAAGTAATTTGAGTTACTTTAATAATAGGGGACAAACGAGCCTGACGATTTGGACAGGGTTGAGCTAGCAAAGGAATTTGTGGAGAAAAAACTATTTAATCCGCTATTGCACAGAACATCTGTTCCAATTCTTCAATTTTTTGATTTACTTCTGGTTGTCTATAAACTTTTAAAGTAGGTATTTTGTCAGGTTTTATTATTTCATTGTAATTCCTAAAGGCTTTATACCTTCCAGCTTGGTAGGAAAAATAATTTTTCGCCTATAGAGAGAGGCATCAATTATCTCCAATTGTTTTTGGCAAAATAAAAGTAATTCTTCTGTAAGGTGTTTTTGTTCATTGTTAATTTTATAACTCGCTGCTTGGATATAGGGGATGACTTCTTTTATTTTTGAGTATAAATCGATCTCCTTTAATTGACTGGATATGTCAATACCTTCTTCGCGAAATTTTGCTAATTGAAGAATTCAATTTGCTTGTTTGTTATCTTCCTCTGCTAATCCCCAATCAAAAGCTCGTTTGATCTCTTGCACTATTTCAAGTCTTAATTCCATTTTATCTTTTTCTTTAGAATTTGGAATTTCGGTTTCGCTATTAATATGTTTCTTTAAATTAAGGATTACTTTATCTATATACTGTAATATATTTTGTGCATTCATTAGTGGCAGGAATTTAAACTAATTTTAGTAATGTGACATTTTAAGAGCATCAATATATACTTTTCCCTAACCTGGGTTTTGGTCTTACTTTTTTGATAGGCTTGCTTTGCGCAGTTGGAGCGCTGTGTAACAAAGGAAATTAAATAGTCGCTAAATATTCAAAGGCAGTCATAACTGGAATTTGGGATTGTTTGAAATCCTTAAGATTCCGAGTAATTATTAAATCTATATTATATTCAACTGCAGTGTGGTATTGAATTGCATCTTCAAAATCTTTAAAATCACTGTCAAGTGATAAGTTAATTATTTTGTCATCCACGGGCAATACTTCTACTAGGATTTTGAATTTTCTTAAAATTTTTCTTGAGTTGTCAATTTTCAAACTTTGTGAGAGAATATAATAGGTGTTTGCGATAGTTAAGGAAGAAACAAAAAGATGAATTTGTTTTTTGTCCGATAGTGAAAATAATTGCTGCGCTTCATGATAAAAGTCTTTTCGTTTGGCCAATAGGTCCAACACAATATTAGTGTCCACTAAGATTTTGTCCATTACGAATACTTTTTGGATAAGTAATTATTGTATTCCTTTCTGTAATCATTCTCTTTTAGATCAATAACCCCTGTTAAACTTTCTACTAAAGGAGTTATATTGGCAACTTCCTTTTCATCATGTGTAACTTTGTTGAGATAATTTTCTATTAGTTTGGAAAGGCTAATGTTTTGCTTTTTAGCATACTTTTTAGCGCTACTGATGACATGTTTGTCAAGCTTTAATGTCAATTTGGATTCCATAATATTTATCTATACGTATAAAAATACTACAATTATACGTACAATACAATTTTTTTACTGTTTTTGTAATGTCTTAGAGTTGTATATTTAAGGCCATAGTCCCCAATGGCGCAAGTGTCAAGCCTACCTAACGCATTAGAAAGCAGGCGCGGCATGGGGACTACTCATTGTATAGATAATAATATTCCTGTTTTTCACCGTAGGATATTATATGGTCATAAGTGGGATCGAATTCTTTAATAAGGAATTCCTAATAGTTTTCCGACTGCAAGTAAATCGTTGAAGAGTAGTAAGTTAGATCTTGAAGTTTTTCCAATTTTGGGTATTGTGTGAACAATTCCTCTGGTAATTCTCCAATTATGGGATAATTTTCTTGGTTGCAAACAACGTCCCATACAGTTGTGGAACATGTTTCCATGGATACTGGTCCTGGTGTTACCCAGGAATCCTTTCTACGCACATATGGTACATCTACCGTTAGGTCAAAACCGATTAGCTGGTCAATGGAATAATTTAATTGGGGCTTTTCTGGTATGAAAGCAATGTCCGGTTTTGGGCCTATCATATGGTAGTCATAGAAATAATTCTCAAAACTTATGTTTAGGAAGGTCTTATAGTGGGTAAATCTATCCAAATAGCCTAAAGGAACCCGCATGTCCGGAATTTTCCTGCCGAATATGGTTAACAATAAAAATCCAGTATCGGTCTTAAAACTGGTTTCGTTTTCGAAACCCAGCAATTCTAAACTAATCTTTTTATTTTCAGGAAGCATGGGAAGATAATTGTAACTATCAAATGAATTGAAATTATTGTAATCCAAGGTAATATCCGCTCCAACCTCTGGGTTTTTAAAGAACATATATTTAAAATTCATGGATTCATTTAATGTAGTCATTAGATATTCGGTATCCTGCCAATTTCGGACTCCATTTCTAATATAAGTCTTGGTGTCTCCACTGGTAATGGTGGTCTTTCCCGAATGGACATCTGGTAACCGGACAGTAGAAACATTACCATTGTCCATAATAGGAGTTTCATCATTTATAAAATTGTTTTCTTTTGGGACGTTGGTTAAGTTCAAATTAAAGTTGCCTAAAATTTCCTTACTGGGCCCTCCGTCAAGCCTAGTGGCATATTTGCCTTGTGTCCAATGACTCCCTTTCGACACATCGGGATATGTGGTTCCAGAATACTTATCACCTTCGCAGAGTTCACTGGATACGCCTAGGAGTTGCAGTTTATTGATAAAAAGAGATACGTTTATTTTATCGGTAAGTTCGGATTCGAGGGCTTCAAACTCCAATGTTTGACCACTTTCATATGGACGATAGTCCAATAATTCCCCATTGGTATCATGCAGAATAATCCAATTGTCCTCTGAACTCGTGTCATAACTTTCGTCTACGGTAAAAGTAAAATATACCATGGGTTTTGGCTCTTCTACAACTGGTTCCTGTTCATTGGGTTCCTCCGCCTCGGGGTTTTTAAAAGTTGTTTCATCTTTGGAGCAATTAAAGAACAAAATGGTTCCAAATATTAGGACAAAAAATCTTTGAAATTTCATTGGAGATAGGTATAAAGCTCTGCCTAAAGTATTTTACAATTTCCTATACACCAAAAGTTCTGGCAGAATAGGGATTAACGCTTACTTTTACACGATAAACAGTAGGAAATAAATTCTTCATAGTTTCAAACAGCATTATAAAAATGCTACCCTAGGGCACCAGCCCAAGTCTTAAGGTTATTCCATCTTATTTCCCAACAATCATTACCGCAACACGATCAACTTCCAATCCTGCCCTCCTGCATGGTAGGTTTTTAGTTCCTCAAATCCCACCGCGTAATGGGCTACCAAAGAACGGAGGTTGGTGGCATCTACTTCGGTAACGATACTGGTAAAATTGGGCATTAGGGTATTCTTCATGGTTTCGTACAACTTTCTAAAAATACCCTGTCGCCGGTACTCCTTGTCTATACAGATTTGCCCCATAACCATATAGGGGTCCCCTTTGGGTATTACCGCATCTATTTCCACAAACATGGGCTTTAAGACCTCTACGTCATTTCCAAACCGGGGATGCATGCAAAGTGCATAGCCCACTACTTTATCTTGGTCCTTGGCAATGATATGGGGACATGCGGCATTCATTTCGGCCAGTAGTTCTAAAGTATGGGATACCGTAACAAAGCCTTCTTTTTCCTTTTCATCTGCATGCACATTTTGTAAGTGGTTCTTTTGTTGCAGATCCAATATTTGCTGCAATTCAGCTTTTGTGCTACAGCGGGTGAGTTTTATTTCCATTTAATCCAATTTTAACCAAGACTTTCTATTTTTTAACACTTGTTTGGTGGGTTTGCCTCCATCCTTTTCAATTAATTGTATGCTATAGGCCGGGTTCCCGGTTAAAACCACAGTGGTAGATTTTGGAATGCCAAAACGGGTATAGGCTACTTTTAAAGTGTCTCCTACCTTAAACTGGTCTATAATGTCGTTAAAACTCAGTGCAGCCGTTAACGGAACGTTATTGATGGCGGTAATAACATCCCCGGAATCCAGTCCTGCGGTATAGGCGGGACTCCCTATTGGGGTGTTCCGTTGAATTATTCCGGCTCCAAATTGGTTGACGTTCACGCTGGCTCCAAAATAAGGCTTGCCCTTCGCTTGTTTCAATACTACTCCTACCGAGGCAAACAATGCAGCATAATCCGGCATATCACTTTTGTATATGTAACTATCAAAGAATCCATTTCCAAATTCCTTTCCCGCATATTGCACCAGGGTTTGGCGTAGGTCGGACAAGGTGTAGGGCACCTCTTTTTTACCGTAGGTCTGCCAGACCAATTTCATAAAGTCGTCCAAATTAAGTCCGTTTTGTCGTAACGAAAGGTCCAGGGCCAGTCCCAAAACACTGCCATAGGAATAGTACGAAATAAAGGTGTTTTCCCTATTCACTGGATCCACAGAAGTGGCAGCGTCCACAAAGGGCGCTTGGTAGCTCATTTCAATAGGGTTAAAGAATTGCCTGGCCGGAGAGTTCCAAACATAATTAAAAGTGCCCGTAAGCCCCTCTACGTATTCCTTAGGGGTAATGATTCCTGCGCGACAAAGGATAAAATTGGTGTAATAACTGGTAAAACCTTCTGCAAACCAAAGCTCTCCGCTCATATTGGCTTCGGCAAAATTGAAGGGTTCCAAGGCCTTGGGACGAATACGTTCCACGTTCCAACCATGAAAAAATTCATGGGCTACGGTGCCTATATTGTTCTTCATGCCACCTTCGGCCAGACCTTCCTTGTCCGTAAGAATCGTAGAATTCCTATGTTCCATGCCATCCCCTGAGGCATTGGGGATATAGCAGGCCAAAAAGGTGTAAGTTCCATAATCGTAGTTGGGGAGTTCACCAAACACCTCCATTTCGGCCAGAACTACTTTTTTTACTTGTTCAAAATAGGTGTCCAGCTCCGCTTCCGTTCCGTTGTGGTGCAATACAAATTGTATGTTCTGTGGGGTGCCGTTATTATCCACAGTAAATTGGCGAATGCCGTAATTACTGATTTCCGTTGGACTGTCCATAAAATACTGTAAGTTGGGTGCCGTATATGTAGTGCCCAATACCTGTGGCATTTGGGTAGCCACCCTCCAGTTGAGGTCTTCCCTTACCTTAAAATCAACTTCTATTTTCCGATTGCTCAAATGATCCACATACATAAAGGTGGCAGGGATGTTCAGATGTGCATGGGTCTCATCAATTTGGGCATAGGTACCATCCCCACGATTGGCAAAAAGCGTGTAACTTATTTTCACTTCCCCATCATGGCCGCTAACATCCCATTGGTAGGGATTGGGCCTGGAAACGTCCAAGGCCTTACCCTTGCTGTCCGTGGCCTTGAAATTGTATACGTTTTTTGCAAACTCATGTAGGGCATAGCGCCCAGGGGAGGAACGGCCCATACGTACAGAAAGTACACCCGGATTCAGTGATGGAAATGTGGCCGTGATTTCAGCTTCGTGGTGTTCGGCATTTTCAAAAGAAATGCTGTATTGGTTGGTTTGGCCTTGCAGGCCAAAGCTAATGGCAAGAAAAAGGAGGCTTAGAATGTTGATTTTCATATAATTTGTTTCATTACTTTTTTATTGTCGGGAAACCTAGACTGTTTTCAAGTCCCCTAAAGATTATTTTCCAAGGCTTTGTATAAACGAATATACTATATAAATACAGGATATGCTACATTTGTAATATGACGGAATTTCCTAAAAAATTGATGGCAAAACTAACCGAAAGACAGACGAATAATGCCCTTCGGAAATTGCCCATGCCCAAGGGCTTGATCGATTTTTCCTCCAATGATTACCTGGGCCTTGCCCAAAACGGGACCATTTTTAAGAACGCCGCAAATATCCTGAAAAAGAAAGGTGTCATAGCCAATGGAGCTACTGGGTCCAGGCTGTTAACCGGAAATAACGGACTGTATGGGGAATTGGAAGTGGTCCTGGCCAGTTTTTTTGGGTCTGAATCGGCCTTGGTCTTCAATTCGGGATACGACGCCAACATAGGATTTTTTAGTGCCGTGCCACAGCGTACGGATGTTATTTTTTATGATGAACTAGCACATGCCAGTATCCGTGATGGTATTGGGATGGGCCTTGCCCAAAGCTATAAGTTTAAACACAACCAATTGGAAGGCCTAAGCGGTCAGATGGACCGTACCAGGGAAAGAAAGCCTGATAGTGATATTTATGTGGTTACGGAATCTGTTTTTTCCATGGATGGGGATACTCCGGATTTAAAAGCACTGGCCGAATTGTGCATCTCCAAAGGGGCCTATTTGGTCGTGGACGAAGCCCATGCGGTTGGGGTATTTGGTAGCAGGGGAGAGGGATTGTTGCATGAGTTGGGGCTGCTGGACAAGGTATTTGCTAGGATCGTCACCTTTGGGAAGGCCATGGGCTGTCATGGTGCCGCAGTATTGGGAAGCGATTCCCTAAAAAGTTATTTGGTAAATTTTGCACGCAGTTTTATTTATACTACAGGAATGGCCCCACATTCATTGGCGACGATATTGGCAGCTTGTGAACATTTGTCCATATCCGGCGAGGGGAAAATGCAACTTATGCGGAATATCAACTTTTTTAAGGAGCAGTTGAGGGGCCATAACCTTGAGGCCCATTTTATTCCCAGTGATTCGGCCGTGCATTGTTGTTTGGTGGAAGGCAATGAAAAGGTAAAAAATTGGTCGCTACAGTTACAGGATAAGGGTTTTGATGTAAAGCCGATTCTTTCGCCTACCGTACCTAAAGGTCAGGAGCGATTACGATTTTGTTTGCACAGTTTTAATACCGAAAATGAAATTAAGGATGTACTTTTAATATTGGCCGAATTATTTGATTAGAGATGAATCCAGAATTTTATACCCTAGCTGCTTTCGAATATGTAGCTGACGTTCAAATTTTAAAAGGCCGATTAGAGGCCGATGGTATTCCCGTATTTCTTAGGGATGAGAATACCCTTAATTCCGACCCCCTAATCAGTAATGCCATAGGCGGAGTGAAGCTGCAGGTATATTTTTCCGATAAGGAAAGGGCTACTGAAATCTACAATGAAATTAGAGCCTATGCCGTGGACGACCAAGGTAATTTTAGGCGTTGTCCCAACTGCAAGGCACAGAGAATGGAGATTTATTATAACAGGAAAGGGATTTTTTATAAACTTTTTCCATTTTTTGAAAAAAGAAAGTATAAATGTCTAAATTGTGAGTTTATAACAGAACCAAGCTAGAATGAAACAATTTTTTGTAACAGGAATATCAACAGATGTTGGAAAGACAATTACCTCGGCAATCTTGGTCGAGGCCTTGCAGGCAGATTACTGGAAACCCGTTCAAACAGGTGACGATTCCGATAGTGAAACTATTTCCGAATTAATCTCCAATACCAAAACCGTAATACACAAGAGCAGCTACTCCCTAAAGGCGCCCATTAGTCCGCATGCGGCCGCTGCTTTGGAAGGGGTCTATATTGACCATAATAAAATACATGAGCCCAAAACAGAGAACCATATGGTAATCGAAGGGGCTGGAGGTGTTTTGGTACCGCTGAACGATTCCGATACCTTATTGGATATTATTATGCCGACTTATCATGTGGTTGTTGTGGTGAAACATTATTTGGGCAGTATCAATCACTCCCTGTTGACCATTAAATGGCTCTTGTTGAAGGGGTATGATGTTGCCATACTTTTTAATGGCGAGCCCAACGCCGCCTCCGAGGATATTATCACTAAAATTACCGGAGTGCCTGTCTTGGGTAGAATTGGTCATGAAGATACTCTTACAAAAGAGGTGGTCAAGAAATACGCTGAACAATTGCGGCCTGCACTTATGGCTTGGTAAGGTCGCTGACCTTTAAAAATATTCCTTGTATCTGACAGGGGTTAAGGTTTGGTTATCCCCCTTAAATGAATTGGGATTGGGATAGTGTTTTTAGTCATTATTCCCCATCTTTGCACCTCTATTTAAAAAGGAAATTCAATTGAAAAGTCTTTCGGAAAGGGATCAGAAACACCTTTGGCACCCGCTTACGCAGCATAAACTGCATCCTAAAATGCTGGGTATTGTTAAGGCAAAAGGAGCGGTTTTAGTAGATGAGCACGGCAAGGAATATATAGATGGCATATCTTCATGGTACACCAGTGTCTATGGCCATTGCAATGATGCCATTATAGCCAAGGTATATGCGCAAATGCAGCAGTTGGATCAGGTGGTCTTTAGTGGATTTACCCATGAACCTGCCATAGCGCTCTCAGAAGCCCTTATTTCGTTGCTACCGCAAAATCAGGAAAAATTGTTTTTTTCCGATAATGGTTCCACTGCAACCGAAATCGGGATTAAGATGGCATTACAGTACCATCATAATTTGGGAAAAAAGCGTTCTGTTTTATTGGCGTTTGAAGATGGTTTTCATGGCGATACCTTTGGGGCGATGTCCGTCTCTGGACTGTCTGTTTATAACGGTCCTTTTGAGGATTATTTTATTGATGTAAAAAGGATTCCAGTTCCTACGGAGGACAATCTTGGGAGCCTTTTACATGAATTGGAAAATACCATGGATCTTGATGCCGTTGCCGGATTTATTTACGAACCCTTGGTACAGGGAGCTGCAGCCATGAAAATGCACAAAGCGGAGCATTTGGAGAAAATTTTGAAAGTGGTAAAATCGCATGGGGTTTTGACCATTGCCGATGAGGTGATGACGGGCTTCGGTAAGACCGGAAGATATTTTGCTTCGGATCATATGACGGAGAAGCCCGATATTATCTGTATGTCCAAGGCTCTTACGGCCGGGATGCTTCCCATGGCGGTGACCAGTTGTACCCAGAAAGTTTATGATGCCTTTTATAGCGATGACATTGCAAAGGGACTTTTTCATGGCCATACCTATACCGCAAACCCCTTGGCCTGTGCCGCTGCCTTGGCGGGAATTGAATTGTTGACCTCAGAGGAAATTCAAAAAAATATAGGTCGAATAATACAATGGCACCAAAAGTTTGATGCCGAAATTAAAGATCACCCTAAGGTGGCTGCCACTAGACAGACCGGTATAATCTATGCCTTGGATCTTGATGTTGTTATGGAGCGCTATGGAAATGTTAGGGACAAACTGTTTCAACATTTTATGGGTTCCGGTGTATTTTTGCGGCCCTTAGGAAATACCATATATATTTCGGCACCCTATATTATTACCAAAGATGAAATGCAAAGGATATACGATAGTATAAGGGAAGTCCTTGAAAAATTTTGATGAATGCAGAACGAATCTATTTATATCACCGCATTGTCTTCCATTTCTCCTTTAGGAATTTCTTTGAAGGAGACCTGGGAAAATTATAAGTGTCCAGACCATTTTTTGCAACAGAAAAGCTATGGCGATCTAACCGCCTGGGGTTCCGCCTTGGCAGAAGATTCTCGACAGAAGATAGAGGAATTACAAAATTCAGATTCCAAATATAAAAACTTGGACCCCTCTGTACTGTATGCTATTTATGCGTCTAGGGATGCCATAGGACAAGCTGGTTGGAAGGATGACGATTTTGGAGTAAACATTGGCTCCTCCAGGGGCGCTACCGGACTTTTTGAAAAATACCATAGCGAATTTATCCAAAATGGCGAGGCCTCTACCTTGTCCTCACCTACTACGACTTTGGGTAATATTTCATCATGGGTCGCCCATGACCTACAGACCCGAGGCCCAGAGATATCACATTCCATTACTTGTTCCACTGCCCTGCATTCCCTCTTGAACGGTGTGGCATGGTTGAAAAGTGGTATGGCCAATAAATTTTTGGTAGGGGGC
The DNA here is from genome assembly GCF_900129275.1 of Arenibacter palladensis. Taxonomy (GTDB): domain Bacteria; phylum Bacteroidota; class Bacteroidia; order Flavobacteriales; family Flavobacteriaceae; genus Arenibacter; species Arenibacter palladensis. Next base: position 1,082,786 of record NZ_FQUX01000001.1, read on the forward strand.
AGCGAGGCGCCATTAACGCCCTTTACCATTGCACAGATGAAGGCCTTAAAAGTCTATTCGCGGTATGCAGCCAACGACCCTGAGGGTTATCCTTGTCGCGCTTTGGATCTGAACAAGAAACAGAATACTATGGTTTTGGGTGAAGCTGCTTCCATGGCCTGTTTGGAGAAAGGCAATATTCAAAATGCCCTTGCCCGTATTGAAGGCCTGGGATACGCTACTGAAATACTGGAGCACAATATTAGCATTTCCTCTGATGCCGTCTGTTTTCAGCGATCCATGAAAATGGCTTTGGGCGGGATAGATCCCAAGGAGGTAGATGTGGTGGTATTGCATGCTCCGGGAACCATTAAAGGGGATTTGTCAGAAGTGGCGGCTATCAAGAAAATATTTGGAAAAGACATGCCAGCCTTGACCACCAACAAGTGGAAAGTAGGGCATTCCTTTGGTGCCTCGGGAATGTTGAGTTTGGAATTGGCGGTGTTGATGTTGCAACATCAAGAGTTTATTGGAGTGCCATATGTGAAGTACGATGCTATGCCAAAACAGATCAACAAAGTAATGGTAAACGCAGTGGGTTTTGGCGGTAATGCGGTGAGTGTTCTTTTGGGCAAGATTTAATTGTAGTAGCAATCGGAACTAAGAGAAATCTGTTGTACCATACTATTGGGGGGAGTCTTTATAATAAATTCTACAGCTAATAAGGTATGGGACAGAATTTAGAATTATCTTTTCTTTTTCTTTGGATTTTGCCAAGTGTTGAACACGGAATAAACAATCACTTTTTTATTGGTGATTTCATATATAATTAAGAATGGAAAGCGTTTTAAAAATGCTTCTCTATAGGGTTTACGTTTTTGGGGAAAGCATTTGGGGTTGGCTATAATTCGTTCAAAATAGAAATCCAAATGTTCCAAGAATTCCTCGCCTAAACCAATTCTTTTTTCCTCGTAATAGAGATAGGCTTCAATTATTTCTAGATTGGCATCGTTTATAACCTCTAAACTATATGCCATTATTGTGCAGCATTTCTGGCGTTTTGTTTGACTTGTTCCCAAGTTAATGCATTACTTTCTTCATTGACATGGGCTTCCTTACGCTTATCGATCATTTGATATTGTTCTTCACTTAAAGTAAGCTCTTGCTCGTCATTTTGATAGCTTTCCGCTAATGCTTTAATCATTTTTAAAAGCCTTATGTCTGCCTTATCTATATATTCCCGGACCGTATTTCTTAAATCGATGCTTGCCATAATAACTTCTTATTTCTTAAAGTAAAGATACAATTTATGTTCCAAAAGTTTCTTTCCATTGAGATCAATAAAGTAATGGTAAACGCAGTTGGCTTTGGGGGGAATGCGGTGAGTGTTCTTTTGGGCAAGCCTTAACTCTCTTTTGGCGGGTTTTTATTGATATGTCAACCCATTTTTTGGTCAATTCTTGGCTAACTTATGTTCTAAAAGCAGTTGAAAACTGCAATAATCGACGAATTAAGGAATGGAATTTTGCAATTTCTGCGGATATTAGGTTATTTTTGACCCCTAAATAAATGTTGGCTTAGGGATTGCAGCGGCATCCTTTTTATGTTTACCGCGCCTGGCGAAGGTAAACTGAAAAAGATATAGCGGAAAGCCCGACCCCGACTTCCTTGCCTCCCAACACCTACAAGGAGGACCTGCAAGGTCTTGACGACCTTGTAGGTCTACACCTTGCAGGAGAGGGCAAGGAAGTTGGGGAAAGCCCCAAGAACTAAAAAGTATGAGCGAAGTAAGACATAACTGGACCAAACAGGAAATACTGGATATTTACAACAAACCCTTTATGGAGCTGCTATACGAGGCGGCTACCGTACATAGGGAAAACCATGACCCCAATACGGTTCAGGTATCTACCTTGCTATCTATTAAAACAGGGGGGTGCCCTGAGGATTGCGGATACTGTCCACAGGCTGCACGCTACCACACCAAAGTGGAGGGCAACGACCTTATGACCGTGTCCCAAGTAAAGGCCCAGGCCTTGCGCGCTAAAACCGCAGGAAGCTCTAGGGTGTGTATGGGAGCTGCATGGAGGAACGTTAAGGACGGACCCGAGTTTGATCAGGTGTTGGAAATGGTACGTACCATTAACAAACTGGATATGGAGGTTTGCTGTACTTTGGGAATGATTACAGAAAATCAGGCGCATCGTTTGGCGGAAGCCGGACTTTATGCTTACAACCATAATTTGGATACTTCCGAGGACTACTATAAAGATGTTATTTCTACCCGTGCTTTTAAGGACCGTTTGGATACCATAGACAATGTACGTAAAAGTAATGTTACCGTTTGTAGCGGTGGTATTATTGGTATGGGCGAGGCTTTGGAAGATAGGGCGGGCATGTTGGTGGCGCTTTCCACCTTGGACCCGCAGCCGGAATCCGTGCCTATCAACGCACTCGTAGCCGTTGAGGGTACCCCTATGGCCGATTTGCCCCCAATTCCAATATGGGATATGGTGCGTATGGTGGCCACTACCCGTATTGTAATGCCCGAAACCCAGGTTCGTTTGTCGGCCGGGCGTACACAAATGAGTAGGGAAGGTCAGGCCATGTGTTTCTTTGCAGGTGCCAACTCTATTTTTGCAGGGGACAAATTGTTGACTACCCCTAATCCTGACGTTAACGAGGATATGGCTATGTTTAAGCTTTTGGGGCTAAACCCACAAAAGCCCTTTACCAAGGTTTCCCAGCCAAAAACAGTGGAAGCGGAGGACTCCCAATACCAGGCCAAGGGCGAAAAGCCAAAATGGACCAGGCCTGGACATACCATTGATAGGAACGAAGCCGCTAAAAAGAAGGCCAATCTTACTGAGTAATCCTATATTGGATTATAATTTTAAGATAATTATTTTAGGTTTTTTAACTTTGCTAGCTTAAACAACCAGATTAGATTGAACTTAAAGGAGATTCCAAGGGTAGCTAATATCACCAAAGAAGAGTTTCTCAACGACTATTTTAGGCCACAGAGACCGGTGGTCATAGAAAAGTGTATTGAGGAATGGCCGGCTTATTCCAAATGGAGTTTTGAATATATGAGGCATGTGGCTGGTAACAAGACAGTTCCGCTATATGATGATCGTCCCGTACATCATAAGGACGGATTTAACGAGCCCCATGCCACCATGAAAATGTCCGATTATTTGGACCTTTTGCAAAGCGAGCCTACCAAATACCGTATTTTTCTATGGAATATTCTTAAGGAGGTTCCGGAGCTTCAAAAGGATTATACGTTTCCAGATTTTGGCCTTAACTTAATGAAGGGCCTGCCCATGCTTTTTTTTGGAGGGACCAATTCCCATACCTTTATGCATTATGACATTGATCTGGCCAACATTTTTCATTTTCATTTTGCGGGAAAAAAAGAGATCATTCTTTTTTCCCAATCGGAAAATAAATATTTGTATAAGGTACCGCATTCGTTGATAACCCATGAGAGCATTGATTTTTCCAATCCCGATTATGAAAAATGGCCTGCATTAAAAAATGCATCCGGGTTTAAAACCCATTTGGAACATGGGGAGGTCTTGTATATGCCTGAAGGTTATTGGCATTATATGAAATATATTACCCCTGGTTTTTCTATGAGTTTACGGGCAATAGCAAGAAATCCGGCAAACTTGGGGCGCGCCTTCTACAATGTATTGGTCATGCGTTACTACGATAATATTATGCGAAAATTAAAAGGACAGGAGTGGATAGATTGGAAGAATGAACAGGCTATAGAAAGGACAAATAAACAGTTGTCCTAGGTATTATATGTAAGGAAAGGAATATCTTTGTCCCCTTTAAATAAAATTACATTAAGAAGATAATTATGAGAAAATTATTGTTTGCATTGGTATTTGTTTTGGCTGTGTCATCTGTTAATGCACAGGCTTTTGAAGGTAAGGAAGATATGAAATTTCAGATAGGGGCCAATTTTCAGGACAATGGTTCTGGAATTGTTGTTACCTATGATTATGGTTTGGGGGAGAACTTCTCTCTTGGTCTGTCCTCTTCCTACGTATTGGGGGTGGCAGAATTGATCGATGCCGATTTTGGGGACAGAATAGACCTAAAGGCAAGGTTCAATGCCAATTTGGGCAGTGTTTTTCAGTTAGGGGACAATGTGGATATTTATCCTGGATTGGACCTTGGTCTTAAGAATTTTGGAGGTCATTTGGGGGTGCGCTACTTTTTCAGCGATGGCTTTGGTGTGTTTACCGAACTGGGCGTACCACTTGCAAAGTATAAAACGGAAGATTTGAGTCCTGCAGAAGAATTGCACAATCAGTTTGTCTTCAGCTTGGGAGCGTCTTTTAACCTTAATTAAGGTATATGATCTTTCGCCCTCTCCCACAAGAGGGGGTGGAAGGTCAATTTTATTTATTGGGAACTAGTTCGTATACTTTTTCATAGACCAATCCACTTTCCCATCCTCGGTACAAAAGATAATCTGCGAGCTTTTTTCGCCTTTTTTGTAGGTCCTTTTCCCTTATTTCGGCCAAGCGTTTTTTTGCCAAGGCATTAAACGTTTTAATGTATTCTTTGGGTTCTATTTCCTTCAGGGCCATGTTTATATTGTATTTGGAAATCTCCCTGTGTTTCAACTCGTTTACAATTCTGTTTTTGCCCCATTTTTTAATATTGAATTTTCCCCTGGCGTAACTTTTGGCAAAGCGTTCCTCATTTAGAAAATTTTCTTGGATCAAGTGTGCTATTATTAGGTCTATGGCCTGGGGAATCATATGCATTTCCCTAAGTTTGGAAATTACCTCCTTATGACAACGGTCCTGATAGGCGCAATACCCTTCCAACTTTTTGGTGGCTTCATCTACGGAATAGGATTTTTTTGGTGAAATCATTAGTTAATAAAGCTGAGGATGGTCAATTGTTCCCATTATTTCTTTGAAGTATTTCTGTAAATATACGGTGGTTTAAGGAATTGATAAATCTGGCCCTGAATTTTATTAAAGGCCTTAAAGTTTCTGGGTTATTAGTGCGGTTATTTTGGGGGTGTTAATTGGTGAAGTAGTCATATTGTAATTATATTTACGACTCATAAAAACAAGCTCTAAAATGAATAATAAATTTAAGATGTGTGTGGTAGTATTTGGCTTTATAATGGCTTTTACTACTTTGTCCTTTGCCCAACAAATTAACCCCATAGAAGGCCGTTGGGATGTGGTTATTTCCCAAGAGGGGAAAGAACTTCCTTCCTGGTTGGAAATCCGTCATTCCGGATCACGAACTTTGGTAGGCCGGTTTGTTTATGCCATGGGTAGTGCCAGGCCAATTTCAGAGGTAAAGATGAAAGACGGAAAATTTAGTTTTGCCATTCCCCCACAATGGGAAAGTGGCGATAGTTACATGGAATTTGAAGGCACTATGAGTGGTGATAAATTATCAGGGACCATGTTGTACACCAATGGTAAGACCTATAACTGGGTGGCCACACGTGCCCCTAAGTTGGAGTATACTAAAAACCCAAAGTGGGGCAAGCCCATTAAATTGTTCAATGGAAAGGATTTAAGTGGATGGCAGGCCATGGGAGAAAACCAATGGATAGTAGAATCAGGGGTGCTAAAAAGCCCTAAATCGGGATCCAATTTGGTTTCGGAACAAAAGTTCGACGATTTTAAATTGCATTTGGAATTCAAGTATCCCAAGGGGAGTAATAGTGGGGTTTACCTACGAGGACGCTATGAGGTGCAGATTACCGATAGTAAGGGGGCAGAGCCTTCGGATGTTGAATATAGTGGCGTATATGGCTTCCTGACCCCAAATGAGGTGGTGGCCAAGTCCGCTGGGGAATGGCAGGAATATGATATTACCTTGATCGGTAGAAGGGTAACGATAGTGGCCAATGGCACCCAAGTGATCTGTGATCAGATAATTCCAGGTATTACCGGTGGAGCTTTGGACAGTAAGGAGGGTGAACCAGGACCATTATATTTTCAAGGGGATCACGGTCCTATTGAGTTTAGGAATATAATTGTTACTCCGAGGATAGATTAATTCTGTAGAGTAATTTAATGTGCTAAAACAAAAAAAGCGACTCCGTTATGGAAGTCGCTTTTTCGTTAGTATATGGTTTTACCGTCTTTGTTCTTAAAACGATATTCAAGATACGTGTAGGCATCCCTGGGTTGAATCTTAACCCATCTTTTGTGTTCCAAAAACCATTTGGAACGTATAGATGGAAACCCTTTGGTTAAATAGGCAGCGATAAATGGATGTATGTTTAAGATAATTCCATTATCCTTTGCCGGACCTTTTAGGAGTTTTTCCAGATCTGCATTTATCTTGTCGATCAAAACAATTGGAGCTTCTACCTCCTGACCGGAGCCATTTGGATTTTCCTCACTTGTTTTGATGTTCATTTCGGGTCTAACCCGTTGTCTTGTAATTTGTATAAGCCCAAACTTACTTGGGGGTAGTATTTTGTGTTTGGCCCTGTCGTCTTTCATCTCATCCCTAAGGTGGTCAAAAAGGCGTCTTCTGTGTTCGCCTTTACCCATGTCGATAAAGTCTACCACGATGATTCCTCCCATATCCCGCAGGCGTAATTGTCTTGCGATCTCGGAGGCGGCCAATAAATTTACTTCTAGGGCTGTGTCTTCCTGATTTTTGGCCTTGTTGGAACGGTTACCGCTGTTAACGTCTATAACGTGTAGCGCTTCCGTATGTTCAATGATTAAATAGGCACCTTTGCTCATGGAGGCCGTACGGCCGAACGAAGTTTTAATTTGTCTTTCTATCCCAAATTTTTCAAATATGGGAACATTAGAATTATACAATTTTACAATAGATTCTTTTTCCGGTGCAATTTCATGCACATAATCTTTTACTTGCTCAAAAAGCGTTTCGTCATCAACGTGGATTCCGGTAAAGGAATCGTTAAAAACATCCCTAAGAATGGAAGAAGCCCTTGTAAGCTCTACCAACACTTTGGACGGATGCGGTGCTTTTTGGATCTTATTGCACATTACTGACCATTTGTTCAGTAAATTCTGCAAGTCTTTGTCTAGTTCTGCTACTTTTTTGCCTTCTGCTACTGTTCGGATAATAACGCCAAACCCTTTTGGTTTAATACTCCTTACGAGTCTTTTTAACCTATCTTTTTCTTCTTTGCTTTCAATTTTCTGTGAAACTGAAACGCGGTCGGAAAAAGGGACCATGACCAAGTATCGGCCAGCTATGGAAAGTTCAGAGCTTATTCGTGGTCCTTTTGTGGAAATGGGTTCCTTTACTATTTGTACGAGTAAGGATTGATTGGCTTTAATAACATCATTGATGCTACCATTCTTGTCAATATCTTCTTCAAACTGAAAATTACTTAAAGAGTAGTCCTTAAGTTTTCCAGTGCTAACTTTTTTTATGAATTTCAACATAGAAGCTAGTTGCGGCCCCAAATCGTGGTAATGTAGAAAGGCATCTTTCTCATACCCTACATTTACGAAGGCTGCGTTTAGTCCAGTTACCGGTTTTCTTACCTTGGCAATTAAAATATCGCCAACGGCAAAGTCGTTACTGTCTTCTTCTTTGTGTAATTCAGTGAGTTTTCCATCCTTTAGCAAGGCAAAATCAACGGCATTGGAACTAGATCTTACGATTAATTCTCTATTCACCTGAATTAATTTATATTCATCCCACTACTCAATAGATCAAGAGGGGACAAATGATTAAACAATAATTTGTACAGGTTGTATAAACCCGTCGAAATTCTTTTACGAATTTCTATGTCAAGGAACGTATAAAAGGAAAAAGTAGTTGTAACAACTACTTTTTCTTGTGTCGGTTAGCTCTCCGGCGTTTTTTACGCTTGTGGGTAGCTACCTTATGTCTTTTTCTTTTTTTACCACTAGGCATAGAGGTCTACTTTTTTAGATTAATAATATTTTATTTGACTTGTACATTACTTTTTACACCTTCTACAAATACCTTGGCCGGTTTAAAGGCAGGGATGTTGTGTGCGGGGATTTTAATGGTAGTATTTTTGGATATGTTCCTACCTGTTTTTTCAGCTCTTGTTTTAATGATAAAACTGCCGAAACCTCTTAAGTATACGTTGTCTCCGCTTTCTAAAGATGTTTTTACCTCATCCATGAAAGATTCCACAGTTGCTTGCACATCTCCTTTTTCAATTCCCAGTTTTTCTGAGATTTTCGTTACAATTTCCGCTTTCGTCATTTTAACTAAATAAATTTCTAAAGAATTTTTTTTTCGGGATGCAAATATATGAATTAAATTCAATCTTTCCTTGCTAAGGAACTTAATTTTAAGTGGGTAAACCATTACTTTTGTAAATTAGGCCCTAGTAAATGAACTTTTCCAGAATAATTTTAGAGTGGTACGAGCTAAATAAAAGGCTTTTGCCTTGGCGCAATACCAATGAGCCTTATCGTATTTGGCTTTCGGAAATAATGTTGCAGCAGACCCGTGTAGCACAAGGTATACCTTATTATATGAGCTTTGTTGAGGCTTTCCCAACAGTTCAGGATTTGGCGGCGGCATCAGAAGAACAGGTACTTAAATTATGGCAAGGTTTGGGGTATTATTCCAGGGCCAGAAATTTACATGCCACCGCAAAAATAATTACAGAAAAATATAATGGAAAATTTCCAGATACCTATAAGGAGCTTTTGCAATTGAAAGGTATTGGGGATTATACGGCCTCTGCAATAGCTTCAATTTGTTTTGGCCGGGCAGAAGCTGTGGTTGATGGGAACGTCTACAGGGTTCTGTCTAGATATTATGGTATAGACCTGCCCATTAATGGTTCGGAGGGTATTTTATACTTTAAGGAATTGGCCAAAGAAATTATGGATGCCAAAAATATAAGGGACTACAATCAGGGGATTATGGAATTTGGCGCCCTGCAATGCACTCCTAAAAATCCGGACTGCAATAGCTGTCCCTTGCAGACATCATGTGTGGCCTTTGCTACTAACCGCATTGATGTTCTTCCGGTAAAAATAAAAAAGAATAAGGTGCGCAATAGGTATTTCAATTATATGGTATTGGTGGACGAAAATAAACAGACTTTATTGCAGCAGCGACAAGGAAATGGTATTTGGCAAAATTTATATGAATTTCCATTGCTGGAAACCGAAAAGTATATCGGTCAGAGAGAAGTTGCAGACAATCTGAAAGAATTGGTAGCGTTGGAGGAGCCTTCGGAAATATATCTTTATAATGAAAATAAAATAGTTCATAAACTTTCGCACCAACATTTGCATACCAGGTTTTGGATCATCACCTTTGAATCCAATCTTGAAAATGGAATACAAATAGCTGAACTTCATAAATATCCTGTTCCAGTTTTAATTGCAGATTTTATAAAAACGTTTAAAATTTAGTACTTTTGGACTTTACTTTGAGTTATGAGCGGAACACTAAATAAGGTAATGCTGATCGGGCATTTGGGAGATGAGGTTAAAATTCACTTTTTTGAAGGGGGAAACTGTATAGGGAGATTCCCATTGGCTACCAATGAGACCTATACCAATAAGCAGACAGGTGAAAGGGTAACCAATACGGATTGGCACAATATAGTGGTTCGGAACAAGGCAGCTGAAATTTGCGAAAAATACCTAAGTAAAGGGGATAAAATTTATGTTGAAGGCCGGCTTAAAAACCGTCAATGGCAGGGAGAAGATGGGAATACCAGGTATACTACCGAGGTGCATGTTCAGGATTTTACTTTTTTGACCACAAAAAAGGAGAGTATGGCCAATGCGCAATCAAGCAACCAGAATCAACCACAGCAGGGTGCCACTGCCACAACAAATAAGGCTAATGAGCCGTTAGGTAACAACGGACCTGAAGAGGAAGATGATTTACCATTTTAGATTAATTAAATTTAAAGACTGACTATTGGACCCAGACCCCCTTAGTTTATTATTGAATTTTATTGCAATCGATAGCGGTTTTGCTTATAAAATCGCATTACTTTTTATTTTGTTGACTTTTTCTGCCCTTATTTCTGGGGCTGAAGTTGCTTTTTTTGGCCTTTCCCAAACCGATGTTAATGGGATAGAGGAAAAAAAGACGGCCAAAGGGAAAATCATTGTTACGCTCCTGGATCGTCCTAAAAAACTTTTGGCCACCATATTGATTGCTAACAATGCCATAAATATTGGGGTAGTATTGTTGTTTAACAATATAGGCGACACCATTTTTGCTGAAATTACCTATGTTATTTTAGGACTTGTTCCGGTGCGCTTTCTATTGGAGGTAGTAGTGGTCACTTTTTTAATATTGATGTTTGGGGAGATTTTGCCCAAGGTATATGCCAATCGCAATAGACATACCTTTGCCTTTTTTATGGCCTACCCACTAAAAGTGTTGGATTTTTTGTTTTCCCCTTTAAGTCTGCCTATGAGGTCTGCTACCATTTTTCTTTACAATAAATTGGGCAAGCAGAAATCCAATCTTAATGTGGGCCATTTGTCCCAGGCCTTGGAGCTCACTTCCGAGGGAGATACTACCGTAGAGGAACAGAAAATACTGGAGGGGATCGTCTCTTTTGGAAATACGGATACCAAACAGGTGATGCGGCCCAGAATCGATATTTTTGCCCTTAATGAGGAAATGAAGTTCCCAGAAGTTTTGGCAGAGATTAAAACTCATGGATACTCCAGGATACCGGTTTTTTCCCAAAATATGGACAATGTCTTGGGAGTACTTTATGTTAAGGATCTCTTGCCTTACATAGACCGAAAAACCTTTAATTGGATGTCCCTGATCAGGGAGCCCTATTTTGTTCCTGAGAACAAGAAATTGGACAATTTGTTGTTGGATTTCCAAACCAAGAAAAATCATTTGGCCATAGTGGTGGATGAGTATGGAGGTACTTCGGGAATAGTTACGCTTGAAGATATTATAGAAGAAATTGTAGGGGATATAAGTGATGAGTTTGATGATGAGGACCTAATTTTTTCCAAGTTGGACGATTTTAACTTTGTCTTCGATGGTAAAACGGCTCTCAAGGATTTTTATAGAGTGGCCAAAATTGAGGATGAGGATGATTTTGAGGAGAAAAAAGGGGAATCCGAAACGGTTGCTGGTTTTGTCCTTGAAATTGCGGGTAGCTTCCCAAAAAGGGGTGAAGTGGTAATGTTCAAAAATTATCAATTTATTGTAGAGAGCCTTGATAAAAAGCGATTGAAACAAATAAAAATTACATTGCCCCATGAAGCTTAACCTCGGACTTATAGTTTTATTGTTATCTCTTGTGTCGGCGTGTAAGGAAGATGTTTTGCCGAAGCCTAAGGCAATGCTCAGGTTGGAATATCCAGCGGGTAAGGAAGGAATGTTGGAAACGGAACACTTTTCCATCAAGTATAACGAAATGGCCAAATTAAAATCGGAGTCCAATAACTCCTTTACATTGGACTATCCCCTAATGAAAGGTTCTATTTTTATTAATTATAAGGCAGTGAACGGTAATTTGGACAAACTGCTTACCGATGCCCAAAAACTTAGTTATGAGCATGTTGTAAAGGCCGATGGTATTTATGAGGAACCCGTAGTTAATGAGCCGTATAAAGTATATGGGATGTATTATGAGGTAAAGGGCAATGCGGCCTCACAATCCCAGTTTTATGTAACGGACAGTACAAAGCACTTTGTGACGGGGTCATTGTATTTTTATGCCAAACCTAATTACGATTCCATTTTACCGGCTGCGGTACATCTGCAAAAGGATATTCGTAAAATTATTGAATCCTTACGATGGAAGGAGTAGCACTGTTCTAATTGCTTTGCAATAAATCCTCCGCCTGCTTAATGCTGGAGTTTATTTGATCCCTCAGGGCTTTCACTTTTGCCTCTTCCTCATCCAACCATTTTTGCTTTTCCTCCGTCAATGCCTTTCCGTTGAGTATCTCGTCGCCATCAAAACGATCGCCAAAGCCTTTCATCCAGTCCATCATGGCCTTGTGTGCCTCTTTTAAATCCTCCCTAGCAGCTACATAATTATCGGAGGAGCTGTCGTTCGTGATTTTTTCGTCCAATTGGGACACTAACTTGCTTATAGTTCCCATTTTTGGCATTACCTCGTCATGAACGGCCATTACACTTTTCATTTGCGAATTCTCCTTGTTTTGATCTTTACAGGAGTAGGTTGCCGCGATTAGGACAGATAGAATTAGGATTAATTTATTTTTTGTCATTGGGTAAAGTTTATTGCTATTATAGACGGCCAAAGTGACCATTAATTTATTTTTTTGTTGGGCAGACAGTTTTTTAGAGTGTCGGCACCATTACTTTTTAGGATAGCAAAGATACTGAATTATCAACGTTCTATAACTGCCTTTGAATTCCATTTTGGCTAAAATAGATGGGCGTTATAATGGGCACTTAAATTGCTTTTTATGATAATTCAACCAAAATATGGCCCATAACCCCAATTATATCAATTTCATTAACAAGTTTTTGGGCAAGGAATATTTCACTTAACCTTTAAATACAATAATTATACGGTGTGGCTAATGTGATTAGGGATCAAAATCGACTACAAAATCAATTCCTTGTTAATTTGCGTGCATAAATCATTAAAATTCTGTAAATTAAATGCATAACCTAAAAATTCTATACAATGAAACTATTTGCACTCCCTATTAGGTTTGGCATAGCTGTTAGCGGCTCATTAATTGCCTATTTCTTATTATTGTCCCTTTTTAATCTTCACACCAATATTTTTTATAGTCTTTTTAATGGTGTAATAACGGGATTTGGCATATATGAGGCCATAAAATACTTTAGGGTTAAGGAAGGGCCCGCCTTTAATTATGGCAAGGGTTTTACTGCAGGGATTGTAACCGGCTTTGTTGGCACCTTGATTTTTACAATATTTTTTGCCTTTTATGCTACGGAGATAAATCTGGGATTTTTGGATGAACTCTCCAAAGTATGGTTTAGGGATTATAACACCTCAGAGGGCATTGTTTTCTTTACTGTGGCCATTATGGGCTTTGCCACTACCTTGGTATTGACCCTTTCATTTATGCAATTGTTCAAGACCTCCAACAACCTTAAAAGAAAATCGGTTTAAAAATCTCAAAAATCACTTGTGGATTAAGGATTTAGCAGTATATTTGCACCCGCCTAAGTAAATATTAGGCTTGTTCTTAAATTTATAAATAACACAAGCTATGTACGCAATTGTAGAGATAGCAGGGCAGCAATTTAAAGTTGCGAAAGACCAAAAAGTGTATGTTCACCGTTTACAAGACGAAGAAGGTAGCAAAGTAACCTTTGATAACGTTCTTTTGTTGGAAGATGGTAGTAACATTACAATTGGCGCCCCAGCTATAGACGGAGCCGCTGTTGAGGCTAAAGTCATTAAGCACCTAAAAGGTGATAAGGTAATTGTCTTTAAAAAGAAAAGACGTAAAGGTTACAAAAAGAAAAACGGTCACCGTCAATATTTGACTGAACTGGTAATAGAAGGTATCATTGCCTCTGGAGCCAAAAAATCAGAGAAAAAAGCGGAACCAAAAAAAGAAGCTAAGCCTGCCGCTAAAAAAGCAGAGGTAAAAGCAGAAGCACCAAAGAAGGTGGAAGCAGAAGCTACTGAGGATTTGAGTAAAAACACGGTTGCTGAGCTAAGAGAATTGGCAAAAGCTAAAGGAGTTGAAGGTTATTCTTCAATGAAAAAAGCTGAATTAATTGCCGCTTTAAGTTAATAACAAGAATTAAAACAATATATCATGGCACATAAGAAAGGTGTAGGTAGTTCTAAAAACGGTAGGGAATCAGAATCAAAACGCTTGGGCGTTAAGATTTATGGTGGACAAGCTGCCATTGCTGGGAACATCATTGTAAGACAACGTGGTACTAAGCATAACCCAGGTGAAAATGTTTATGCTGGAAAAGATCATACTTTGCATGCAAGGGTAGATGGTCTTGTAAAATTCCAAAAGAAAGCTGGAGGAAAATCATATGTTTCTATTGAGCCATTTGAAGCCTAAGCAGTAACTCTTTCAATATTAAAAACCCTCTTTGGAAACAAAGAGGGTTTTTTGTTTATACGGACTCTGCTGTATGCTGTATTTGTTTTACCACTTCTGGTTTCTAAAATTCTTGGCCTTGGCAAAAGCGACCGTTTCAGATAAATAATCCACTAGGTCGTAGTTGGGGATGGGCAATATACTTTCCAGCAGGCGAGTGTCCCATTCATTGGGTTTGGAGGTCATGTAGGGGTGTAAATGTAGCCCAATGGTCTCGTAGTAAAACTCTTCCAACTTTGAGGAAAATCCTGTGGCAGTATTAATTTGATTGTCGGTAAAACTATAATTGTTGAATCCTACCACCTTCAAAATTTTAGCAATGCCTTTCTTCATGTTCGTCTCTTCGGAATTAACAATGTTCAATTGTTCTATATCCGTATTAATCACCATGGCAATGACCTGTGCGGCATAGTCCGTTGGAATAATATTTAATCCTGTACCTGTCTTGGTCGTAATACGTATAACGTCTTGGGAGTTGTTATTGTGAAAAAACTTCGCAAAAAGGTAAAATACCATGTATTTTGATATAAAATAATTTGGGCTCCCATAAATATTTCCTCCTAAAACACTGGGCCGCAAAATTTGAATTGGAATATTGTTCTCCTTACCTGCCTTTAAGAGGAACTTTTCCGAAGCGTGTTTCGAGGCTTCGTAATGGTTGCGGTAATTGCCGTTTTTAATATTGGTATAATCGTTATGCATTAACCCGCCTATATTCCCTGCGGCAAATGCTGTGCTTATATAAACGAATTTTGCAATATGATTGCGGTACGCATTGAAAATATCTTTGGTAAACTGCAGATTTTGATTGAATATTTCCTCCTTGGCGGCAGGATCCGTAGATAAATTGACAAACCCGGCCGAGTGTATAAAATAATCCAGAGTATTGTTTCCTAAAAAAGAGGCCGGATTTAATAATTCTTCCGCATCTACCGTGACTATTTTTTTTTGGACATCTGCAAGGTTCTTTTTTATGAAATCCGTTGCGAACTCACTTGATACTACATTTTTGATACGTTGTTCTGGGCTAACCGAAGTTTTCTTACGAACAGGGAGGTAAATGGTGTCAATACCTTGAAAGTGTAATTCCAAAAGTGAAAATAGTACCCTAGAACCTAAGGTTCCAGTGGCTCCGGTTAAGAGTATGTTCATTAAGTTGATGTAGGTATTATAAAATCAAAATCCTTATCGGTTTGAGTTTGATAAGGATTTTGATTTTGTATTAAAACGGATTCTTAAATCTTTCCAAACAAGAAAGGAATCTAGTATCTGTAATAGTCGGGCTTAAAAGGACCCTCAACGGTTACTCCAATGTATTCTGCCTGTTCCGGCCTTAAAGTTTCCAGTTCCACTCCTAATCGGGATAGGTGCAAGGCGGCCACCTTTTCGTCCAAATGTTTTGGAAGCATATATACATCGTTGTTGTATTTGTCGCTATGGTTCCAAAGTTCTATTTGTGCCAAGGTTTGGTTGGTGAACGAGTTGCTCATTACAAAACTTGGATGACCTGTAGCGCATCCTAAATTTACCAATCTACCTTCTGCCAAAACAATAATATCTTTTCCGTCCAGGGTATATTTATCTACCTGTGGTTTTATTTCATCTTTGGTATGGCCGTAATTCTTGTTCAGCCATGCCATATCTATTTCATTGTCGAAATGTCCAATATTACATACTATGACTTTGTCTTTCATGGCTTTAAAATGCTGCGACTGTATAATGTCCTTATTTCCAGTAGTGGTTATAACGATATCGGCATTTCCAACAACAGTATCCATTTTCTTCACCTCAAATCCGTCCATAGCGGCTTGTAGCGCACAAATTGGATCAATTTCGGTAACCGTAACAATAGAACCTGCACCTTTGAAAGATGCGGCTGTTCCTTTTCCTACATCGCCATATCCGGCAACTACAACCCTTTTACCTGCAAGCATGGTATCTGTAGCCCTTCTAATGGCATCCACTGCACTCTCCCTACAACCGTATTTGTTGTCGAATTTGGATTTGGTGACAGAATCGTTGACATTGATGGCGGGCATTGGCAATGTTCCTTTTTTAACCCTCTCATAAAGTCTATGAACACCAGTGGTAGTCTCTTCGGAAAGGCCTTTGATGCCTGAAGCCAATTCTGGGTATTTGTCCA
Organism: Arenibacter palladensis; assembly: GCF_900129275.1. Classification (GTDB taxonomy): domain Bacteria; phylum Bacteroidota; class Bacteroidia; order Flavobacteriales; family Flavobacteriaceae; genus Arenibacter; species Arenibacter palladensis. Next base: position 1,098,962 of record NZ_FQUX01000001.1, read on the forward strand.
ATACCATATTGGTAAGGTCGCCCCCGTCATCCAAGATCATGTTTAAGGGTTGACGATCTTCACCGAAAAACAAGGTCTGTTCAATGGCCCAATTAAATTCTTCCTCGTTCATTCCCTTCCAAGCGTATACGGGTACTCCGGCAGCGGCAATAGCAGCAGCGGCCTGATCTTGGGTAGAGAATATATTGCAGGAACTCCAGGTTACCTCTGCGCCTAGGGCTACTAAAGTCTCAATGAGTACCGCTGTCTGTATGGTCATATGCAAACACCCGGCAATTCGGGCGCCTTTAAGAGGCTGTTCTTTTCCGTACTCTTCCCTTAAGGACATTAGGCCGGGCATCTCGGCTTCCGCAAGTTCAATTTCTTTTCTTCCCCATTTGGCCAGGCCAATATCTTTTACTTTATAGGGTACGTAAGGAATGGTTTTAGTACTCATAAACTTTTTTTGTTGTAGTTAGCTGTTCGTATTCTAAGGTAAATAAATCGGGGGAATGGATCAAAAGCAATATAAATGAAGAATATCTTCGATTAGCCTATTTCTTCTCCTTTTTTATTTTTATTTTAGTAATAGAACAATATTCTTATATTTTGCATTTGCAAAGGTAGTAATAACTTAAATAATCTAATGCCTCTTTACAAAACAATAACAGTTAACGTCAGCACTAAAGTGCTGATTTGGAAAGTTGAAGAGTCGGAATCCCAACTTTCTGAAGGGGTTGTGCTTACCCCGCATTGCCAAAAGCGGATGATGGGCATGAAGTCGGAATTGCATAGAAGGGGGTTTTTGAGCATTAGACATTTAATGGCGATAGAGGGCTATGTTGACCATGATCTATTTTATGACGAGGCGGGCAAACCTCATTTGACCGACGGCAAGTTTATCTCCATTACACACTCCCATGAATTTACGGGAATTATTATTTCGGATACCAAAGAGGTAGGGATAGACATTGAAATGCAGCGCGATAAGATTCTAAGAATAGCTAACAAGTATACTCCTCTGGAGGAATATAAAACCGTTGCAAATGCGGATGCCCTGGTAAGAAAACTTACTATTGTATGGGGTGCCAAAGAATCCTTGTACAAGATATATGCCCAACACGGCCTAAGTTTCTTGCATCATATAGATATTACGGATTTTTCCTTGTCCGACTCCGAGACTACCGGTACCATTCTTTACAAGGGTAAAACCTCACATTACAATATTATATTTTTAGAGTTCGAGGGATATACCTGTGTGTATGCCATTAAAAATTAGTGGTCCGAAAACTAACACGGGATGCCCTTTCCTAGCCAATGTTGATGCTTCATAATCTTGGTACACGTTGATGGTCTTGTTTGTTGATCCATGTAATAAAGGCGGTATTTGAAAAGTATTTTTTCTGATAAACCCAAAGAGTTTTAACGGGAAAAGTTATTTTTGATCGATGTCATCAATATTGTAAAAACATGAAAATCCCGAGAGTAATAATCGGAAACCCTTTGAATCCAAGCTTGGACGGAAATTACATTCCGCTAAACGGACCGTTGTGTAAGGAAGGTAAAAGTATATTGGGGTTTTTGGCAATGGGGTTGGATAAGGATAACAATTTTATAATCTGACCGCAGTAACTATGAGTCCCATTTTTGATTGGATTTTTGTCCAGTACCAAGATACTCCCACCCATTTAATAATTTTGGAAATGGTAGGAGTGTTTTTCGGGTTTTTAAGTGTTTGGTACTCCATGCGGGAGAATATATTGGTTTTCCCTACGGGTATAATTAGCACAGGGCTGTTCGTATACATTCTTTTTATTTTTGGGCTTTTGGGAGATATGCTGATCAATGCCTATTACTTCGCCATGAGTGTCTACGGATGGTATGTATGGACAAGAAAGGTAGATGAGACCCATTTTATTCCTATTACAACAACGACTGCCAAGGAGAAAAAATGGATAGTTGTTTTATTCGGTTCAACTGTTTTATTTGTTGTTTTGGTATACGTAGTATTTGACAAGTTGGATAGCTGGACAGCTTATGTGGATACTTTCACAACTGCCGTGTTCTTTGTAGGAATGTGGCTCATGGCTAAGAAAAAATTGGAAAATTGGGTATATTGGATCATCGGCGATGTAATTTCGGTTCCATTATATCTTTATAAAGGACTTATATTTACATCTCTGCAATATTTATTGTTCACTATTATTGCTATTTTCGGATACCTTGCATGGAAGAAAAGTTTAAACAAGAGCCCTCAAGTATTATTAAAGTAGTATTGTTTGGTCCGGAATCTACTGGTAAAACAACCTTGTCCCAGGATTTGGCCAAGCATTACAATACCGTGTGGGTACCTGAATATGCCCGTGAATACCTTCAGGATAAATGGGATAAAGAAGGCAAAACCTGTGAGCCTAAAGATTTGTTGCCCATAGCTGAAGGACAGATGAAATTGGAAAATTCCCTCACCAAAAAGGCCAATGAAATTCTAATATGCGATACGGATCTTTTGGAGACCAAAGTTTATTCCGAAGCCTATTATTTGGGATATTGCGATCCGGTTTTGGAGGAATACGCCTTGATGAATAGTTACGATCTCTATTTGCTGACCTATATAGACATTCCGTGGGAAAAGGACGACTTAAGGGATAAGCCAAATGACCGTGAACGAATGTTTCTTTATTTCAAGGATACATTGGAAAAATATAACAGGAATTTTATTATCTTAAAGGGTGATAAAAAAACAAGGCTAGTAACGGCCCAGAACTACATTAACCAACTACTAAGAAAATAATGGAATTAACGGAAGCAGACAAAAAACAATTAGAAAAGAAGGGTATTTCTAAAGAGAAAGTTCTTGGTCAAATTGAGACATTTAAAGAGGGTATTCCTTTCGTGAGATTGGAAAAGGCCGCGGTAGTATCCGATGGAATTTCTAAATTTTCCGAGGCAGAGGAGCAAAAGCTTATTAAAAAATTTGAGGATGCAAAGAAGAAGATTTCACTTCTAAAATTTGTGCCGGCTTCTGGTGCTGCGTCCCGAATGTTCAAGGCTATGTTCAATTTTTTGGACACCTATGATCCCAAAGCCGAAAAGTTCGAGGCCTATTTGGATAGGACCAAGGATAAGGATGTTAAGACCTTTTTTGATGGGTATAAGAAGTTTGCCTTTTATGACCTTATTCAAAAAAGGATAGCTGGAAAGACTAGCTCCAAGGATGAGGAAAAGTACCTTTTTGTAAAGGAGATGTTGTTGCCGGAAGGCTTGGATTTCGGATTTTACCCAAAAGGTCTTTTGCCCTTTCATGATTATGGCAAATATAGCGCTACGCCTTTCGAGGAACATTTAAAGGAGGCTGTTGCCTATGCACAGGTGAATAATGAGGCAAATTTACATTTTACCATATCTGAGCAACATGGAGAAATGTTCAACAAGGAATTCAAGACAGCAGGGGAACGTGTGGCAAAAGACACTAAAACCTCCTTTACTGTAAACTATTCCTTTCAGAAACCATCAACGGACACTATCGCAGTAACGTTGGACAATAAACCGTTTCGAAATACCGATGGTTCCCTGTTGTTCAGACCGGCAGGACACGGGTCATTGATAGAGAACCTTAACGAACAGGATGCTGACATTATTTTTATAAAAAATATCGATAATGTGGTGGTTCCAAGATTTTCTGACGATGTTGCGAGAAGCAAAAAGATATTGGCAGGACTGCTATTGGAATTACAAAGTAAGGCTTTTGAATATGCCAAGATTTTGGAGGGGGATAATTTAACTTCCGAATTATTGGAAACTATAAAATTGTTTTTGGAAAAGAATTTAAATGTCCGATTCTCAGATAAATTCGGTGGCTTTAGTATAGGACAGCAAATAGAAATATTAAAGGATAAGATCAACCGTCCCATTCGAATATGTGGTATGGTGAAGAATGAAGGCGAACCTGGGGGTGGTCCGTTTTGGATCAGGGATGCCCATGATCATATTTCACTGCAAATTATTGAATCTGCCCAAGTTGATATGGATAATCCCGCACAGGTCGATATCTTAAAAAACTCTACCCATTTTAATCCGGTAGATTTGGTCTGTGGGGTTAAAAATTATAAGGGAGAGAAATTTAATTTACTAAATTTTGTAGATGCCAAACAGGGTTTTATAACGCAAAAGACCAAAGAAGGCAAGGATCTGAAAGCTTTGGAGCTACCAGGTCTATGGAACGGTGCCATGGCCTTTTGGAATACCATTTTTGTAGAAGTTCCCTTGGTGACCTTCAATCCTGTAAAAACAGTAAACGACCTACTGAAACCTGCTCATCAGGTAAAATAGATTTGCGATAATCATTATGGATTATCTTCCGCTTTTTTGTCCGGTTGTTTTTCCATTATAAACACATATAGCAGACAATGTACCCAAAAAGTGTATAATTTTTATACACTTTTTGCGGTACTATACATATTTATACATTCCTTATAGATAGTAAAAATTATTTAATCATCTGAATATCAACATATTGAAAATATAATCGCATTAATGTATATGTTGGCATAATTTTCCTTCTATGTTCTGTGAGAAAAAAAATAGTATTCACACAAAATATTAGAGATATGAAAAATGATATGAAAAGTTTGGTTTTCGCCACAGCATTGGCAATGGGTAGTTTAAATCCAGTTTTGGCGTCCCCTCCTATATTTCACGATGGAATAATGGAAGTAATTATTGCTCAAGATTTTACCGAAATAGACCTTGATAAATTGCCCGAAGCTATTACAAAGGCTTTGGAGAAAGATCATGCTGGTGCCGTTATAAACAAGGCATATGTAAATGAGGAAGCTGAATATAAATTGGAGGTTACTTTTTCCGATGGAACCAATTCCGAATTATACGCCGATGCTGAAGGCAACTGGATAGACATGTAATACATTGGTAAAGTGAGTTATATAAGTTATTTGAGTTAGCAGGGCCGCCGTTTGGTGGCCCTTTTGTGTTTCCAAAGGAATTAGTCCCATTCCAATATTAAGGCCTTGGTAAAGGAGGGGGATAAAATGTGCTGCTTTTTGTCCAATTCACGGGTTTTCTGGTTAGCATTGTGGTCCAGGAATAAGGGAATGTTGTGTAATTTTAACACAAGATAAATCCTAAATACCCATTATTACACAGTTCCAATACAATAGCAAATCTTGTTTAAATAGTTGAAAATCAAACAAATAAGTACTGTAATTGAGTTCGGTATCGTTTTTTCATAGGTAATGGTAATAATTATTAAAATTAGAATCATGAGAAAACTATTTTTTGGAATTGCATTATCAATAACAAGTTTAACCGCCTGTGCACAGGAGAACAAAGTAGTAAAGGGGGCGGTTACGGAAATGAGCGTTGCCCAAGATAAGTTCTCGGAAATAGGGGCAGCAGAATTGCCCGAAGCAGTGACCAAGGCAATAAATACCTATTACCCTTCTGCGGTTATCAATAAAGCATATGTAAACAACTCCCAACAATTCCGGTTGGATATAATTTTGAAGGAAGGGAATAGTGGAACTATATATGCGGATAAAGACGGTGAATGGATAGAAAGATAGGATGTGTTTATTTTAATATTATTGGTGCGTCCAATATTAATGGGGTTGTTTTAACGATCCCATTTTTTGTTTCTACTATTATTAAGGTGGAGTAATGATGCCCAACTAAATAGTATAACCATTGTTTTGGCGGCTTTTATTACTAAAGAATTAAGTAAAATGGAATCTGTCTTTGAAATATTAATGGAATTCAAAATATGGAGTGTTTAGTTTTTACCCATTAAATGGGTTTGATACACAAAAATACACAGTTCAATTTTTTACATACATTTTGTAACCCATACGTTTACAGTAAGTTACGCTCTTATTGGGTGTTATTTGAATTTTGGTATCATATTTTCAATAGATATAACAAGTTTAACTATTAAAATGAAAATCATGAAAAAATTATTTTTTGTAGCAGTATTATCATTCGGAAGTCTAACCGCATTTGCCCAAGGTGAAGATGTAGCCCTAGAAACTACACAAACCGTAATAGCTCAGGACGACTTCTCTGAAATAGAAACAAGTGATTTACCAGAAGCGGTTTCAACAGCGGTTTCTACTGACTATCCTTCCGGTAGTATCAGCAAGGCTTATGTAAATAAGCAAGAGCAATATAAGTTGGAAGTAACCTTGGAGGACGGTACTACAGGTACTTTGTATGCCGATATGGACGGTAATTGGATAGAACTATAGTAAAACTTGAATTATTTGTTTTGTATCAAGTTGGTTTGGTAAGAGGGGGATTGTTTTATACAATCCCCCTCTTTTTTATGAAAATTTTTAAAGGCAACTAACTTTCTTATGGTATTTTTACTATCAATAGTAAATTGTAATAGAAAGGTATGCCCAAACTCCTTATCATTGAAGATGACGCCGCTTTTTGTCAAATGCTTCAAAAGTTTTTGATTAGAAACGGTTACGATGTTGACGTTAGTTTTACGGCCCAGGATGCCAAGACCAAATTCAAGGCAACCACCTATAATTTAGTATTGACAGATTTGCGCCTCCCCAATTATGATGGGCTACAACTGTTATCCGATATCAAGGATGTAAACCCAAAGACACAGGTTATTGTAATGACGGGTTATGCGGAGGTAACTTCTGCTGTGGAGGCCATGAAAAAAGGTGCCTATGACTACATTTCCAAACCTTTTACGCCAGAGGAAATTTTAATGCAGATCAAGAGTGCCTTAAACCAAGAGGCCGATAGGCAATTGGATAGTGGGACAAAGGAAAGCCATAAGTTTGAAAATACGGTAGATGAACCATCGGAGAATAGGGTTGTTGTTGGACTGAGTGAGGCTTCCAAAAAATTGCACGAGTATATTAAGCTGGTAGCCCCAACGGACATGTCCGTTTTAATTACCGGGGAAAGTGGTACAGGGAAAGAGGTAACTGCAAGGGCAATACACGACAATAGCAAACGCAAAGAACAAAGTTTTGTGGCTGTAGATTGCGGAGCCATTCCCAAGGAAATTGCCACGAGTGAATTTTTTGGGCATGTTAAAGGTAGTTTTACCGGAGCCGTGGAGGACAAGAAGGGGCATTTTGAAGCAGCCAATGGGGGTACCCTGTTTTTGGACGAAATAGGGAACCTTTCGTATGAAAACCAAATTCAGTTATTAAGGGCCCTACAGGAAAGGAAAATTAAAAGAGTGGGAAGCAATAAGGAGATAGACGTAGATATCAGAATTGTAACCGCCACAAACGAAGACCTTACAGAAGCTGTTGAAAACGGTAGTTTTAGGGAAGATCTATTTCATAGGATCAACGAATTTTCAGTGGAAATTCCGTCTCTGGAGGATCGTGTTGAAGACCTGCCACTTTTCGCGGACTTCTTTTTGCGAAAGGCCAACCGATCCCTAGGAAAAAATGTGGAGGGTTTTTCAGAAGATGTAAAAGATATATTTAGGCAATATCATTGGCCCGGAAATTTACGGGAATTGCAGAACGTTATAAAAAGGGCAGTATTGTTGACCAGTGGGAATACGGTGGAGAAGGAAGCTTTGCCTAAAGAAGTTTATAGAAGTAAGGAAAGCAATGTTAATGTCGATAACTTTTCCAAAGCCGATTATGAGAAGGAACAAATAGTTAAGGCCTTAAAACAATCAAATTTTAATAAGTCCAAAGCGGCCAAATTGCTGCAGATTACAAGGAAAACGCTATACAACAAAATTAATCACTATAATTTGGACTTGTAGCCAAATACGATTTAATGGCCAAGATTAAAACGGTGCATTTGTTATGGAGGTCCCTGTAAGTTTGTTTTAAATCCTTATGTTCCCGTTGGCCCATTTCCAAAATTTCCATTTGTTCTAGAATAGGAACGATTTCCGTACTATTTAATTGACGGAACATGGGGAGCATTCTGTGAGACACAACATTCACTTTTTTAATGTCCAAGTCATCTACAGCCTTTTTCAATCTTTCCATATTGGTTTTGGTGTCGGTAATAAAGGTCTGTAAAACTTCGGCGATGCCCTCCTCATCATCACCTAAAAATGAGGAAATAACGCCAAGATGGAATAGGTTGGAACCGGAGGTGATGAGAGGTTTCGTTTTACTATCTGCTTCTTCATGAACTGAATGGGGGAATAAGTTGGTCAATACTTTCAGGAACATATCTTTGGTAAAAGGTTTCTGTAAGATATCTGAAAAACCTGCTTCAATATACTGCTCTCTTTTTAAATCCTTTCTCCCGGTCATGGCTACTATGGGTTGCCCGGCAAAATGTGAATATGTGCCGTTTTGTAGATTGCTCAACACTTCAAAACCTGTGATATTTGGCATTTGAATATCGGTCAGGACCATGTTGTACTTAAGTATTCCTGTTTTTGAAACCTCATAAAAATTATTGTAAGTAAGGGAAGAGAGTCCTAAATGTTGACAAACTTCCTTAAGTAGTTTTAGCATAGCAGGGTCATCATCTATGATAAGGAGGGATAACTTAATTTTTGGGTTGATTTCTATTTTCTTGGGAGAATTCAATGGTTTTTTTGATATCTCCAGTGGAATTTCAACCGTAAATGTACTGCCTTTGTTTTCCTCGCTTTGGAGACTAATTTTTCCACCTAAGAGTTCGGTGAGTTTTTTGGAAATGGTAAGGCCTAGTCCGTAACCGCCATATTTTTTGTCCATATGGTCCTCGGCCTGGGTAAACTCCTTAAAAATGTGCTCTTGTTTTTCTTTTTTAATACCTATGCCAGAATCGGTAACCTGAATTGAGGTTTGGTAATTGCCATTGTCCTCACCTTTTACCTTAGCTTCAACTTTTATGAATCCTTCGTCGGTAAATTTATAGGCATTGCCAATTAGGTTGGTCAAAATTTGTCTTATCCTAAAAGGATCTCCCAAAACGGGATTATCCAATTGCCTGTCTATTTTTAGCTGGAGTTCTATGGGTTTCGTTAAATGTATTTCCTTGAGGTTTTCGGCAGTTTCCCTAATAAGATCGGAAAGTATAAATGCTGTCTGGTCTATCTTGATTTTTCCCGCCTCCAATTTAGAAAAATCCAATAGATCGTTCACTAGGCTATCCACATATTTTGATGCGGATTTTACATTCTTTAAATAGGATACCTGTTTGCCCGAGAGCCCTGTGTTTTCCATTAATTCTGAATAACCTGTTATGGTATTCAATGGCGTTCGCAGGTCATGGCTGACCGTAGAGATTAGTTGTTCCCGACTTCTTAAAAGGGATTCGGAAAATTTCTTTTCCTTCTCTAGCTGCTGTCTGTACAGTTGTACCTTCCAATAATCTTTGGTAATCAAAAAAGTGAAGAGACCCACAATGGCTATGCCCAGCAAGCTGGCAAAACCGGCCACACGTAGGCTTCTTTTTAGGGCAGTTTGTTTTTTTAGGTTGTCATTGTAGGACTTTGTTATTACTTCCTGTTCAAAGGCAGAAATAATACTTCGTAGCTGTTGGGAAATTTCCAGGTCGGCCCTACTTAATTGCAATTCTTTCTGCGCTACCGAACGCAAGGCCTTGGTATTGCTCTGTTTTGCCTCGGCCAAAAGCGATTTGGAAACCGTTAAAACAGAATCTACCCGTTGGGAAACAGGAATGTTACTGGTGTCTTTTGGGACGTTTTCACTTAGGTATTCTGCCCATTTTTTTAAGGTATTCTTAGCATCAGGAGGTAAGTCCGAATAATTGGGATTAAGGCTTTCAGGAGTAATTTTTCCAAGGGATTCCTCAATTTTACTGAATTCCTTGAGGGCATTGTCTATAGAATTGTTGGTTTCGCTTTTTCTTTTTAATCGAAGTAGTTCATTGCTGTTGAATACCTTTTTTTTAAGAAGACCCTGCACGCTATCCAACATTTCCTTTTGATAGTCATTAACCGTTAGTAACTTAAGGGAGTCTATGGTGATAAAGATGGAATCTATCTTTTGGGCATAGGCCGTAAAACTTTTTGGAGTCTTTTTTTGGAGCGCCAGTTTGGAAAGACTTTCCGCCTCATATAGTTCCGTTAGCAGGGAGCCTGTTTTTAGTAATTTGGCATCATTTTCCGTTGCTGTGTCTGTAGATACAAATACCTTTATTTCAGAAAATATAAAATAGGCCACAACTAGGGTCAATATCCCAAGCATTAAGTAGCTGAACATTATTTTAAAGGTGAATTTGTTCTTAGTCTTGTTCATTAATAATTCCAGTTTTTACGGCTGTTATTCTAATTTACGTATTTCAAGGCCCAATGGTCTATAAATTATAGTTAATTATTTATTGCTTTTTATTATGATATTAGAATGGGCGTATGTAAATTTGCGCCCGTCTCAAAGGGGTGCTTGTTAGGTCAGGCTGAGATTATACCCAAGGAACCTGGGCAGGTAATGCTGCCAAGGGATGCGAAAATCGCGTTTTGGAATTTCCAACGTTTTATTTTCGATACAATTTTGTAATCGGAAAAAAACAAAAATCAATTTTTAACAAGAATAATAGCCCCTTTTATTCGTAACAAATGTATTACGGATGAAAACTATGTTCACAACGGTCGCTATCGTAGCGACTACGCTTTTGGCGATTGGCCAAGAGAAACCCAAAGATTCTTTGGAAGGAAAAGAAATTGCCTTGGATGAGGTATTGGTATCCGCCGTTAGGGTTACCAAGCAATCTCCGGTAACCTTTACCAACCTCACCAAAGAACAAATCAAACCCAGAAATTTAGGACAGGATATTCCTATTTTAATGAATTTTCTTCCAGCCGTGGTTACCACTTCCGATGCTGGTGCAGGTGTTGGTTACACAGGTATCCGGGTTCGTGGAAGTGACGGTACGCGTGTAAACGTTACCATTAACGGGATTCCCTACAACGATGCCGAATCGCATGGTTCGTTTTGGGTAAACATGCCCGATTTTGCCTCTTCCACAGAAAGCTTGCAACTACAACGTGGGGTGGGAACATCAACAAATGGATCGGGAGCCTTTGGAGCCAGTTTAAATTTGTTGACCGATGCCGTTTCCGACGAGGCTTTTGGTCAGATTTCGTCTTCCATAGGTAGTTTTGGAACACTTAGGAACAATTTAAAGTTTAGCACCGGATTGTTGAACGATCATGTGGAAATTGCCGGGCGCTTGTCCCGAATTACTTCTGACGGCTACATTGACAGGGCTTCTTCCGAATTGGATTCCTATTTTTTACAAGGGTCCTATGTGGATGACAATACTTTGGTGAAAGCATTGCTCTTTGGTGGGCATGAAATAACCTATCAGGCTTGGAACGGAATAGATGCCGAAACCTTGGAATCTGACAGGACTTTCAATTCCGCGGGAATCTATACCGATGAAAATGGAATTACCCAGTTTTATGACCACGAAGTGGATAATTATAGGCAGAATCATTTTCAATTGCATTGGAACGAACAAATTGCGGATAATTGGAATACCAACCTGGCATTCCATTTTACTAAAGGAAGAGGTTTTTTTGAACAATATAAGGAAGATGATGATTTTGGCACCTATGGAATTGAGCCAATAATGGTTGATGGGGAAGTAGTGGATGAAACCGATCTAATACGCAGGCGCTGGCTGGTGAATGATTTTTACGGAACCACTTTTTCCGCAAATTATGATAAAGAGAGTTTGAATTTAATTCTTGGAGGAGGTTGGAACAAATATGAAGGAAGCCATTTCGGTGAAATTATTTGGGCCCGTTTTTCCAACAATAAGGATTATGAAGACAGGTATTATGATGACAGTTCCGTTAAAACAGACCTAAATCTTTTTGCCAAGGCCAATTACAAGTTTAACGACCAATGGAGTGCCTATGGAGATATACAGTTTAGGACCATTGGTTATGAGGCAAATGGGGAAGACACAGGACTCGTTGATGATACCTTTAATTTTTTCAACCCCAAGCTTGGGATTACCTATGATCTGAACGTAAATAATAATTTTTACCTCTCTTATGCCAGGGCCAATCGTGAACCCAACAGAAATGATTATGAAAACGGTAGCCCTAAGCCTGAAAAGTTGAACGATTATGAGTTGGGATGGCGCTATATTTCTCCGGATGTACAATTGAATACCAATGTGTACTTTATGGGATATAAGGATCAATTGGTGCTCACTGGTGAATTAAATGATGTTGGAGCCCCTTTACGTGCCAATGTTGGGGACAGTTACCGTTTAGGTTTGGAAATTGACGCTACCATAGCCTTGGGAAATCAGTTTAAAATACGTCCCAATGTGGCCTTGAGCAGAAACAGAAACAAGGATTTTGTGTTTCAACGTGATGGCGAACTGCAAGAACTTGGGGATACCCATATTTCCTTTTCGCCAGATATTATTGTAGGAAACGTTTTAACCTATCAGCCTAAGGAAAATGTCCAATTAAGCTTGTTGACCAAGTTTGTTGGAGAACAATATATGGGTAATATAGATTCCGAAGGATCTAAGTTGGATTCGTATTCTCAAACCGATTTTAATGTGCAATACGAAATCAGCACCGGTGGATTTGTTAAGAGCATAGTTTTATCTGGATTGGTCAATAACATATTCGATTCCTTATATGTGTCCAATGGATACTTTTATACTTTTGATGATGATTATTCAGTTCCCGGAACCGTTACCACCTATGAAGGAGCTGGTTATTATCCGCAGGCAGGAATTAATTTCCTTCTTGGGGCATCTATAAGTTTTTAGGAGCACATTACTGTTTTATTCCAAAACTTTAAAACCCCTATGTTGGCTTATTCGGCCAACATAGGGGTTTGTTTTTATATTCCCCTTTATAATAGAACTATACCGTTTAGGAGAACTAATTCTTCGGAAGAAGATTATACATTTTCAGGCACTATATACGGATACCTGTACTTTCTGGTAAGCATTAGATCAGCTTCTTCATTATTAATAAATTTTTCGAACTCTCCATTAAATTTTAAAGTTTCCCCTACACGGTAAGCTATATTGGCAATCAAGGGAAGAACGGTGGACATATGCCCTGTCTCTATATCGCAATTTAAAACATGATGGCTTCCTGAGCGAACCCCGTCTATAAAGTTCCCATAATGACCTTTGCTGTCAGGGGCGGTCAAAAAGGAGGTGTCGCCTCCAACGGCAGCGCTACCGGCCATTTCAGAACCTGCAAAGGGTTCTGTTTCCTTTCCTCTGTACGCTTTCCAGGTAGAGCCGTTTACTTCCATCCATCCTTCCGTTCCGTAAAACATATTCCCAATCTTAATGCCTAAATTGGCCTCATGGTTGGTGTACCTGCCGCGGGTTTCAAATTCCAATATTTTTCCATCCTCATATTCAAAAACCGAAGTTTGGGTGTTTGGGGTTTCCTGTGAACATTCCTGGGGTGTAAATCCAAAAATACCTCCCATAGACTGCACTTTTACCGGATGTACTTTTTTGTTGAGACCCCATCTGGCGATATCAAATTGATGTGGCCCTTGGTTGCCGGTGTCACCATTACCGGTATCCCAGTGCCAATGCCAATTATAGTGTCCCTTTTTTTCATTATAAGGCCTATAGGTTGCAGGACCCAGCCAAAGATCATAGTTCAAAGTTGATGGTGATACGCTATCTGGGGAAATTCCGAAGGAATCCCTAGGTTTAAAACAGTTGCCTCGAGATAGAAATACCTCTCCAATACCCCCACGATGCAAGAAATCCATGGCCTGCATTACATTGCTTATGGATCTGTTTTGGAATCCTACCTGTACCACTCGATTATATTTTCGTGCAGCCTCAACCATTTTTCTTCCCTCCCAAACATTATGGGAGCTAGGTTTTTCAACATACACATGTTTTCCTGCCTGGCAGGCCCAGATGGTGGCCAGTGCGTGCCAATGATTGGGAACTGCTACTACTACGGCGTCTATTTCCTTGTCCTCAAATACTCGGCGCATATCTTCCTCCGTACCTGGTTTGTTGCCTTTTTGGTTTTTGGCAGCCATTTTTACATTATCGCCCAAAACGGCAGAGTCAACATCACAAACGGTTTTAATATGTACTCCATCATTGTACATCTCGGAAAAATTTTCCAACAAATTACTTCCACGACCCCTAACACCAATAGACCCTAGGATTACACGGTCATTGGCACCAATAATGTTTCCGTAAGATTTTGCGGAAAAGGCAGATGCGCCAACAACAACACCGGTACTGGCAAGGGTAGTTTTTTTAATAAAGTCTCTTCTGTTGTCCATAATTATGTTTTATAAATAGTATTAGGATTTTCTTTGATAAGCCTTGTAGCAATTTATTGGGCTGAGAATTTGTCAAATTCCGCATCAAGTTCGGACTTTTCCAAATTTTTACTGGCAACTATAATTCGATGTTTAAAGGTTACATCCTCCCCTTGGTCCAGGCTTAGGTTCAACGATTCCTTGCCATCACTAAAGACTTCCTGTCCTAAAGGATTGGCTGCAAAAAGGCCATAACCACGGGTATGCCAATAGGTAGGATAACCGGCATTGGAAGTATGGTCCAGTATTGCCAAGGATATTTTTTCGTCCCCAATGTTGGATCTTAAATTCACCCAATTGGATCTTTTTCCCCAACAGTCATTTCCTTCAATATTTTCGCTATTAATGTAATTTCCATTTACACCTTCATTGTTTAGTACAGGGACTCCTGTAGGGATTCCATTGGAATCGGTAAAAATATCGGGCTTGTCGGAAGGGTGCTCCAATTCGCGTGTAACCCTTATGCCCAGAACTCCCTCCTTGTTATCCTTAAAAATCACTTTTTCATTGGGGGCAGAAAGGTTGGTGATACGATCTATGGAATATTCATCGTGATCGCCTCTAAAAATAAAAGTGGTGTTTTCTTTTAATAAAACCTTTCCTTCGTTGGAAACCCAATCCATGGTTACCTTTAGGCTTCCTTCCTCATTGCCGTCTTCCATGCCCAGTATCTCCTTGTGAATAATGGTACCATAACTTCCTCTCTTTTCAACCTTAATGGAATCTGAATTGTTCCAAAAATCCAAGCCGTTAACATCACCGTAATTGAACCAGACTCCTACGTGATGCGGATGGTCCACCCTTTCTCCGACGGATGGTTCCAGGGGATATTTTCTGGTGATTTTGGTGCCCTTAGGGGTTATTAAAGGGTATAATACGGGTTTTTTAATGTTGGTGGGGTAGATATAGGAGGTAAATAGATTGCCATCAATAAATACATCCACCTTTTTCTCTTGATCGTTACGGACTAGTTTTATTCTTTTTTCTGTCTTGGGTTGAATGTCGGCCTCGACCGTTTTATCAGACTTGGCCTGCTTACAGGATACCATAAAGACTAGGGCTATAACACTGCTTAAACCCGATTTAAGAAGTAATTTTGGTGTGTTCATTCTTGTTGATCGATATTGAATTAGATTAATTTGTTCCGCGAGCCAATAGTTCCACTACATTTTTCCAATTTTAATGTTTCGGAAGCTGGCGGTCATCTCGGTGTTTGGGTGTAGTTGCAAGCCTATGGGTCCCGTTTTAACATAACTGTCGGAAGTGTAGCTCATAACGTGTTTGTTGTTGAGCCAAACTTCGTAATAACCGGCAATGGCTATCACTTTTATGGTATTCCAGTCGTTGGGCTTTAGGATCTCTTTGACGTTTTGGGCTTCTACGGGATACTTTTTTCCTACAATATAGGGGGAGCCGGTCATATCTCGCTTTAAAGAGCCTGAAATACCCATTTGAATCTGTTCTTTGTCGTTTCTAAGGAAAATCCCCGTATCTACTGTTCCCTCGTCATATCTGAAGTCGGTTTCAATTACGAAATCGGTATATTCCTTGTCGGTCCATAAAATAGATCCCTTTTTATCGGGACCACTTTTGGCCCGTAATATTCCGTTTTCCACGGACCACCATATGTTGTTTTCAGGAACAACCCATCCTTTGAGATTTTTTCCGTTAAAAGCACTTTTAAGTACAGGGTCTTGTGCAAACATGTTTAACGTAATAAAATTCACTAGAAGAAACGTACAAATAATTTTAGCTTTCATGTAATTAAGGTTTTAACGGTGATACTCTATATAGGAATGTGGTCAATGATTAATAAAAACAGTTCTTAAATTATTGAGCAGTACATCAAATTATTGTTAATACCGTACCGTTTTTTTATAAAACTATTTAAAAACTATGTCATTTTCCAATTTTATCTGCCAAAATTTGAGGATAAGCTAAGTATTGGTAAAATACCATTAAGTAGAGTTAAGAATTGTGAAGTTGGGCATGGTCTTTCAATAAAAAAGAACAATAGCTGTGCTGCATAACAGATAATTAAGTTTTCATTTTTCAAGATTCAAATAGATGTAAGCTTCTTTTCATTTCAATTTTAAGAATTTTGGTAATATTTTAGGGCATTAAGAGGAATCCTAAATTTTGGTGTATTTTATTCATTTTATAACCGTTATTTTTGTGATTCAAGTAGATAGCCAAAACCTTTAAATTTTAGATAATGAACAATACTAGTTACAAGAAACCACTGCGATGGGGCATAATTGGTTGTGGAGCGGTTACTGAGGTTAAAAGCGGGCCACCTTATCAACAGACCAAAGATTTTGAATTGATAGCTGTTATGCGAAGGGATGAAGAAAAGGCAGAGGACTATGCCAAAAGACATGGAGTCCCTAAATTTTATTCCAAAGCAGAGGATTTGATAGCGGATCCAGAGGTAGATGCCGTTTATATTGCCACTCCACCGGATACCCATAAACATTATGCCTTAATGGTGGCCAAAGCGGGCAAGCCTTGTTGTGTGGAGAAACCCATGGCCCCAAGCTATGTGGACAGTTTGGAGATGTACAATGCTTTTAAGGAAAGAAATTTGCCGCTTTTTGTAGCTTATTATAGGCGCTCCTTGCCTAGGTTTCTAAAAATTAAGGAATGGATAGACAATGGTGATATTGGGGAAGTAAGACATATCCGATGGCATTTGTCCAAGCCCCCAAGTGCTGAAGATCTTGATAAAACATACAATTGGCGGACCGATGTTGAAATTGCCCCAGGGGGTTATTTTGATGATTTGGCAAGCCATGGGTTGGATTTGTTTTCATTTTATCTCGGGGATATTGAAAATGTCTTTGGGGTAAGCACCAACCAACAAGGACTATATACTGCAAAAGATGCCATCGCCGCTTGTTGGATATACAAAAATGGAGTTACTGGGGAAGGCAGTTGGAATTTTGGCACCTCGGAAAGAGTGGATATGGTGGAAATTATAGGCAGTGCCGGTAAAATATCTTTTCCAGTTTTTGATGAAGGGGATATCACCCTAAGCAATGAAAATGGTATTCAAAATCTCTTTATTGATCACCCAAAGCACGTACAGCAATTTCATGTGGAAAACTTACGGGCAGATTTGTTGGAAAACAGGGAGCATCCTTCAACTGGGAAGTCGGGAGTGCATACCAGCTGGATAATGGATAAAATCTTAGGACAGATCTAAGGGTTGTTAATTGGAGATGATTACGGAATTGCCACTATAGGTGGCACGGTAAAAAAGTAGGTCGTGATAACTCTTACCATCGTCCGGCCTGTTCATTAATTGTCCGGTAAACAAATTGTATTGATAACCTTCACAGGAGCAGGTAACCAACTGCCCATTTAAAGACATTGTGGAACAGTCATTTGGGGCATGGTTGGGGCAGCTTGCCTCCCAGGCCATGAAAGAGTTGAATCCGGTATTGATAACAAATGCACCTCGGGTGCCAACTGTAGCGTTTCCCACATAGATGGCACTACCTGTATTGGTCAAAGCGCTGTAAAGAGGTAGGTTCAAATTAAGACTAAAACTAAAGCTAACTTCTTGTAGGTAAGGATTTCTATTGGTAGAGTTCTTGTCGCAGGACAATAAAAAAAAGAAAAGTAATATTACCAATATGCGTTTCATACCTCTTTGCCTATTTAAATAACTTAAGCAAAATTGAACAAAATTTATGTATATTTGTCTTAAATCCTCTTTAAAAAAAAGAGGATTTTCCTATTTAATTAATGTAGAACTTATGAGTAAGGTATCTTATTATACAGCAGAGGGGCTAAAAAAATTGAGAGATGAGCTTAATTATCTAAAGGATGTTGAGCGTCCAAAGGCTTCACAAGCCATAGGTGAAGCTAGGGATAAAGGGGATTTGTCTGAAAATGCCGAGTATGATGCCGCTAAAGAGGCACAAGGTTTGTTGGAGATGAAAATTTCCAAGATGGAAGAGACTTTGGCCAATGCAAGGTTAATAGATGAATCGCAATTGGATACCTCCAAGGTGTTGGTGTTGTCTACCGTTAAATTGAAAAACTTAAATAACGGAATGGAAATGAAATATACCCTTGTGGCAGAAAGTGAAGCTGATCTAAAAACGGCAAAAATTTCTGTAAGTTCGCCAATAGGCAAGGGACTTTTGGGTAAAAAAGTAGGGGATACTGCAGAAATCACTGTTCCCAATGGAACATTGAAATTTGAAATTTTGGAAATCTCCAGATAGATTATTTTGAAAATATGTTGGGCCTCAATTGATTTATTCATTTGAGGCCTTTTTTTTTTAAGGAGGTTGTATTGGGTTTCATGGCTGGTAGGAGGACTGTTCAAGCATACAAAATAGATGTTTGAAGGGATGTTTTAAAATATTTGTACTATCTTTTATTTTGATTTAAGATCAGAAATATGTCATCAATATTTACTAGAATTATAAACGGTGAGATTCCGTCCTATAAAATTGCCGAGGACGATAATTATTATGCCTTTTTGGATATTAATCCCAATGCTCTTGGGCATACCCTATGTGTCCCTAAAAAAGAGGTGGACAAACTTTTAGACCTGGACGAGGAAACCTATTTGGGGCTTATGGCCTTTTCCAGGAAAGTAGGCTTGGCCATAGAAGCTAGTGTGCCGTGTAATAGGGTAGGGCTAACTGTAATAGGCTTGGAGGTACCCCATGTGCACGTACATTTAATTCCGTTGAATGGAATGAGGGATGCCACTTTTCAGCATAAGGCTAAATTGACGCCTAAGGATTTTACGGAGATAGCGGATAAAATCAAGTCCAATATTAAATAATCCCTTCCACGACAATGTAAACCCCAGCGGCAACTACGATTATAAGCAAAAGTGTTAAAACATAAAACAGTGTGGTAAATCGTATGGAGGCTCGGTCCGGGGCAATCATTTTTTGGTAGTAATCATATACCCTTTCTATGTCCTCTGTCCAGGTAACCGGATAGATCATGGAATTACATTTTTTGCATTTAATTTCATGGGTGATGTCCTTAGTGGTCCTGTCATAAAGCTTACCATAGGTATGTCTTTGATAAAAGGTCAACTTTAATTCCTGATTAAAACATTCAGGACAATTGTTCGTTAAATCCGCCTCCTTAATTATAACTAATTTCTCCTTTGCCATCACCTTAATTTTTAACTTTAAATGTAATTTGCATTATGGTACCGTCCTTTGTGGAGGTCAGTACTTTAATTTTGCCTTTGTGGTATTCTTCTACAATTCTTTTTACCAAGGAAAGCCCTAGACCCCATCCCCTTTTTTTAGAAGTGACCCCTGGATTAAATATGGTCTGAAAATTCTTTTTGGGTATACCGCTGCCAGTATCAGAAATTAAGACTTTTACCCAGTTCCCATTGGGAACTATTTCAATGGCAATACTGCCTTTGCCCCTCATGGCATCTATACCGTTCTTTACCAAGTTTTCAATGGTCCAGTTGTACAAAGCCCTGTTTAAAAGCACTGGCACATGGTCCACTTGCGAATTAAACGTAAAACGAATGAGTTTGGAACTCCTTAATTTTAAGTAATCAAATGCACTCTTTGTTTCTTCAACAATGTCGTACTCATTAAGGATGGGTAGGGAGCCAATTTTTGAAAAACGTTCCGTTATGGTTTCCAATCGGCTAATATCCTTTTCAATTTCCTTGGTAATTTCTGGATTAATATTTTCGGCCCTCAATAGTTCGTTCCAACCTAGTAGCGAGGAAAGGGGAGTTCCTATTTGGTGGGCTGTTTCTTTGGCCATTCCGGCCCAAAGCTTATTCTGCTCGGATGTTTTATTGGTCTTGAACAAGAAATAGATTACCGTGCCAAAGAGGAAGATGATCAATAAAAGGGCAATGGGGTAATACTTTAACTTGGTGAGCACCTCGGAATTTCCATAATATAGGGTGGCCAGATTCTCTCCCTTGTACTCAATGGAGATAGGTTTGTTTTCCGCCTTGAATTTGCTGATTTTTCCGTGGATAAAAGCAGTGTCCGTTTTCTGGATTCCGGGCATATTGTTCACCTTTATGGTACTGTCCTTATTGACTAGTATCATGGGAGTGGAAGTGTTGTTCTGAAAGATTTTGATATGCAGATTTCCGGGGTCGGCGTCAACGGGAAGGGACAAAAATTCAGATTGTGCCGTGGCCCAAATTTCCATTTTATGGCGTTCTTCTTCCTTAAACTTCTTGAAAAAACTGTTGGTGTTCCACAGTATTAGGCTCACAATAGCAAAGGAAGCTATTAATAACAGAAGGTTCGAAGTTTTCTTTTTAGGACTAAAATCCATCCAACTATAAAATTATACTTAAAGATAACGCAATTTGGACAAAGATATTCTATTTTGATATCTACCACTTTATTTCATTTTGCCTACATTTTATGTACCTTTACCCGCTATGAAAAAAATGGTTTCCATCACTGCCTCAGAAGTGCCTACAGCTAGATTGCATGGGTATTTGTTGGGTGCCGTTGGACCAAGGCCCATTGCTTTTGCCAGTACCATTGATGGTAGGAATAGACCTAATTTATCACCTTTTAGTTTTTTTAATGTCTTTAGTTCCAATCCGCCTATTTTAATATTTTCTCCTTCCCGTAGGGTGAGGGATAATAGCACAAAACACACCTTGGAGAATGTGCTAAACAATATGGAGGTGGTCATTAATGTTGTGAACTATGATATGGTGCAACAAATGTCCTTGGCAAGCACGGAGTACGGGCAGGGCGAGAATGAATTTATCAAGTCCGGATTAACCATGTTGGCTTCAGATATGGTGAAGCCTTTTAGGGTGGCAGAATCCCCGGTGCAGTTTGAGTGCAAGGTCGTTAAGGTGGAGCCATTGGGCAAGGAGGGCGGTGCAGGTAACCTAATCTTTTCAGAAGTGTTGAAGATACATGTAGATGCCGATATTTTGGATGAAAATGGGACCATTGATCAATATAAAATAGATCAAGTGGCGAGGATGGGGGGCAACTGGTACAGCAGGGCCAACATGGGATTGTTCGAAGTGCCCAAACCACTTTCCAATTTGGGGATTGGCGTTGACCAAATTCCTGAACACATTAGGTTGAGCAATGTCCTTACGGGCAATGATTTGGGAATGTTGGGCAATATAGAAAAATTGCCATCCCCGGAAGAAGTGATGAAGTACGTTGATGATAATGTGGATGTAAGATCCATATTGAGTGCAGGTGATGAAGCTTTACTCCATACTAAGGCCCAGGAGTTGCTAAAAAATAAGGATGTACTTTCTGCATGGAAGGTTTTATTGGCTAAGATACCTACATAGAAGAATCATCATGAGGTCTATAGGATTACTTTCTTTGGATTGAAATTAGATAAGATAATGCTTGGCATTATCTTAAGGGCTGACCCCCTAAAAACTAAGATGCGATATTTTGTTTTAGGTGTTCCTGATCAAAATGCTTAATATTGACAAAAAAAGAATACAAAGTAGAATTATATAAATAGCAAAATGGAAGTACAAGGGAAAATTAAAATGGTAGGTGAGACCCAAACATTTGGGAGCAACGGATTTAGAAAGAGGGAAGTAGTGGTGACTACGGAGGAGCAGTATCCACAACATATTATGGTAGAATTTGTACAGGATAAATGCGACCTTTTAAATAATTTTGGAGTTGGTCAAGCTGTCAAAATTAGTATTAACCTAAGAGGAAGGGAATGGGTCAACCCACAGGGGGAGACCAAATATTTTAATTCCATCCAAGGTTGGAGAATAGAAAGTTTACAGGATGAAGCAAATGCTCCAGGGATGCCGCCTGTGCCGCCAATGGATGCTTTTGAACCAGCGGACAATATCAATGACGATGATCATGACGATTTGCCTTTTTAATTAGGGGCAAAAATTTTATGGTGCAGAATTATGTCTTTTTTTTATATAAGGTGTAATTTCAAATAATAAGAAAACCTATTCAGTTTGTAACCGAATAGGTTTTCTTAATTTTAGGGACCATTAATTAACTTCAAAAATGTTTCTCCTTAATCATCGCTTGTTGTTTCCGGATGTAGAAAAGGCCGATGAAGACGGATTATTGGCCGTAGGCGGGGATTTGTCCCCTGAGCGACTGCTGTTGGCCTATAAGAATGGGATATTTCCTTGGTTTAATGAGGATTCCATGATACTTTGGTGGAGTCCCGATCCGCGAATGGTTTTGTTTCCCGAGAAAGTGAAGATTTCGAAAAGTATGGCCCAAGTTATAAAATCCAATAAGTTTAGGATTACTTGGAATACCGAATTTGAAAAAGTGATCAATGCCTGTTCAGCAATAATACGAAAAGGCCAGCATGGAACCTGGATTACCCCAGAAATGAAAAGTGCCTACTTAAAATTGCACCAAATGGAAATTGCAAAGTCCATTGAAGTATGGGAAAATGATGTTTTGGTAGGAGGGCTATATGGAATAGACCTTGGAAATGTATTTTGTGGAGAGAGTATGTTCAGTAGAACTAGTAATGCATCCAAATTTGCTTTTATATGCCTTGCCAAGGAGTTGCAGCAAAAGAAGTATAGACTTATAGATTGTCAGGTGTACACGGCGCACTTGGAAAGTCTTGGAGCTGAAGAAACCCCTAGAAAACAATTTATTGCAATTTTAAAAGGGTAGCTTTTAGATGCCTATACATGAGTTCAATATAGCACACGATCGTAATTGGCCGGTAAGGCCGTTGTGGTTTTAATCAAATTTCCCTCGGCATTAAATATGGCAATATAATCTTCCCTTTGATCCACCTTTTTGCCGCGAAACATTACTTTGTAGGTATTACTTGGCAGTATCAAATTTTGAAAGGTGTTTTTTAGGACATTCTCGGAGGACCCCAAATAGCGCTGTTGGATATATTTAATTTTTATTTTTTCGAAATTCGCATTCAAATCGGAACTTATCTGGGCATAGGTATCCGTGGGGATATCAACTTCCTTTACTATAAATCCCGTATTTTGAAGAGTTCCCTTTTCGTCGAAATCTAAATGGTAATGCATTTTTCCTTTCCTGAATTTTAAGGTGTAGGTAATTTTGGAGGTGTCAATCTCTCGATAATACCTTATGTTTTTGGTGTTTTCCATTGGCAAATTGTCCATGTTTATAGAAGGGAATTGCGATTTTTGAATACGATGTTCCCGTTCCAATTTTGTTTGGGAATAACATGTTGTGCCGAGTAGCAAAAATAGCATTAAGGTTATATAGCTAAACTTCATTATATCTAAAACAGTTTATTTCGTGGTCATTCACCATGCCGGTAGCCTGCATATGGGCATAAATTACGGTGCTTCCTACAAATTTGAACCCCCGCTTTTTTAAATCTTTACTTATGGTGTCGGACAAAGGGGTATGCGCCGGGGCATTTTTATAATCCCGATGATTGTTCTTAATGGGTTGGCCATTGACAAATTCCCAGATATAATTACTAAAACTTCCAAATTCCTTTTGAACGTCAATATAGGCTTGGGCGTTGGTAACAGTGGCCCTTATCTTGAGTTTGTTCCTAATAATCCCGGCATCCTGCAACAAGGATTCAATTTTCGATTCCCCGTATTTAGCTATTTTCTTGTAATCAAAATGATCAAAGGCCTGTCTAAAATTCTCCCTTTTTCTCAAGATGGTAATCCAGCTTAATCCGGCCTGAAAGGTTTCCAAAATCAAAAATTCGAACAGTCGGTCATCGTCCTTTAGGGGCACGCCCCATTCTTCATCGTGGTACTTTTCGTAAAGTGCATCGCCCTTACACCAGCCACATCTATGTTTTTCCATTTTTAATATTCAAACTTTGTTTAAAGATAAAGAAACCTTGATTTTAATAATGGGATTTATCTACTTTTTGTTTTTGGTTTTTTTTACGGGGTTTCGTGGTAAAACTTCTTCCGGGAAGGGAAATAGGATGGTGGAATTCTTTTCTGCCGCTATATTGGATAGGGTTTGGTATAGCCTTAGTTTTATGGCGGAAGGCGATTGATCTATTAATTTTCCCGCTTCCAACAATTTACCTGCGGCCTGTTCTTCGGCAAGGGCCAAGATAATTCGTGCCCTTCTGGACCTTTCCGCTTCTGCTTGGTTGGCCATCATACGCTTCATGTTTTCCGGTAATTGAATGTCCTTAATTTTTACGTCGATAATTTCAATACCCCACTCTTTTGTTTCCAATTCAACTATGGCCTTGATATTTTTACCCATTTCCTCTCGTTTGGACAGGATGGTATCCAGTTCAACCTTTCCACAAACATCCCTTAAAGCAGCTTGGGCCAATTGGGTAATGGCAAAACGGTATTCTTCTACTTCCAAAACGGCTTTTTCAGGATCATTTATTTTAAAGAAGACTACACCGTCAATACTGCAGGGAACATTGTCCTCGGTCATTACTTCTTGCGAAACAATATTGATGGTGATAACGCGGATATCCACTACCTGAATGGACTCCACAATGGGAATAATCCACCTGAAACCTGGTTGTAAAGTCTTTACATACTTGCCAAACCTAAATTTTAATGCTCTTTTGTATTCGAAGACTACTCGTATTCCCGCCAATAGAAATAGTATGAGCATTATGCTGAGAATGAAAGGTGGTGCCATGATAATTACGTTATAAAATTTGTAATAAACTCCTAAAAAATTATTTGGACTGAAACGAAAACTAGTTGCATCTTTCAATTGTCCATCTTTCAACATCAGATTAGAATTATAAAACTCCAATTCTGTAAAGGGCAGATTTACTTAAAGTTACGAAAATTACAAAGCAGCCAAAAATAAAAGTCAGCTTAAATTGATTTGTATATAATGGCAATGAT
The DNA here is from genome assembly GCF_900129275.1 of Arenibacter palladensis. Taxonomy (GTDB): domain Bacteria; phylum Bacteroidota; class Bacteroidia; order Flavobacteriales; family Flavobacteriaceae; genus Arenibacter; species Arenibacter palladensis. The sequence goes on from NZ_FQUX01000001.1 coordinate 1,124,015, forward strand.
TATTTATTTATCTTGAAGCTGTTACTATAAAATTCGTCTATGGAAAAATGGTCGATAATCTTTGTATGTGCATGTTTTTTTATAACCATTGCGTGTTGTTCCCAGGATACAGAGGGAGGACATGAGAAATGGGAATACGTGTTGGAAGATACCGGCGACGTCCTTCAATTGGCACTGCCTCTAACTGCTGGGCTCATGACTTTGATAAATAGGGATTATAAGGGTACCAAAAAATTGGCCTTCTCTTATGGCACTACCATGGCATTGACCTATTCCTTAAAACATTTCACCAAAAAAGAAAGGCCTGAAGGTAGAAAGCTTTATGATTCCTTTCCTTCCGGTCATACTTCCTCCGCCTTTTCCGGAGCATCATTTATACAGCGCAGGTATGGGTGGAGCTATGGGGTCCCTGCATATCTGCTTGCCAGTTTAGTTGCGGTAAGTAGGACCGAAGCCCCGGATGGTTATCATGATTTCTGGGATGTTTTTGCCGGTGCGGCCATAGGCATTGGGAGCACTTATATTTTTACAAAACCATATCAAAAGGAACAAATGTCCCTTGGTTTTTCCACTTATCAGAATACCTACTCTTTAAGTTTTTTGTATAAATTTTAATTTATTCTTAAAAAGGATATTAATTTTTTAGTTGATATAGTATATTTAAGAATTGTATTCAACCAAATACCAAACCAGTACTATGCCACTACTTATTGTTGTTCTAGGGTTATTTCTGCTCTTCTTGCTCATTGCAAAATTTAAACTTAACGCCTTTATAGCATTTATAATTGTATCGCTGGCCGTGGGGATCGCGGAAGGAATGGACTTGGACCAGGTGGTAAAATCCATTGAGCACGGAATAGGCAATACCCTTGGATTCTTGGTAATGATTTTGGGTTTGGGGGCCATGTTGGGCAAGCTGGTGGCAGATAGCGGGGCAGCCCAACAGATAACTACCAAGTTGGTGGCCAAATTTGGTGTTAAAAATATTCAATGGGCCTTGGTGCTGACTGGATTCATTGTGGGTATTCCATTGTTCTATGAGGTTGGCTTTGTAATATTGATTCCCTTGATTTTTACTATTACCGCCTCAACAGGATTACCACTTTTGTACGTGGGCCTGCCAATGATAGCCTCCTTGTCGGTAACACACGGCTATCTCCCTCCTCACCCTGCCCCAACGGCCATTACCGCCATGTTCAATGCAGATATGGGAAAAACACTTTTATACGGTATTATCATAGCCATTCCGGCCATTACGGTTGCCGGACCATGGTTTTCGCGCACCATTAAAAATGTCAATGCTACTCCCTTAAAGGATTTTGTAAACCCCACTGTTTTAACTGAAGAGGAAATGCCGGGGATAAACATTAGTATTTTTACTGCCCTTCTTCCCATTATTTTAATCATGTTTTCCACTATAGCCGATCTATTTTTTCCCAAGGATTATGGATTTATGCCTTTTGTAAACTTTCTGGGAAATCCAGTAATTGCAATGTTGATTTCCGTATTAGTGGCCATTTATACCTTGGGCTTGGCCAGGGGTAAACGTATGGCCGATATTATGGGATCTATGTCCAGCTCTATTTCCGGGATTACCATGGTGCTTCTCATAATCGCGGGAGCAGGGGCACTAAAGGAGGTTTTAATAGACAGTGGGGTAAGTTTGTACATAGCCGATAGTCTTAAGGACTCCAGTGTTTCACCATTATTGTTGGCCTGGTTTGTGGCAACGGTTATTAGGGTCTGTGTGGGTTCTGCAACGGTTGCCGGGCTTACCACTGCAGGCATAGTAATGCCCCTAATAGGCGCTACAGGGGTGAGTCCGGAATTAATGGTACTCGCCATAGGTTCCGGGAGTTTAATGCTTTCCCATGTAAACGATGGAGGTTTCTGGTTGTTCAAGGAATATTTTAACCTTTCCATTAAGGATACTTTAAAAACATGGACAGTAATGGAAACCACTGTGGGCGTAATGGGATTGATTGGAGTTATGATCTTGAGTTTATTTGTTTAATTAAAGAATCAATTATGAGTAGTTCACCCACAGAAAAAATTAAGGAATTAGGATTGGTTTTTCCTCCCGCCCCAAAACCGGCCGGGGTGTATAGGCCTATTTTGGTAGTAGATAAGTTTTTATATGTTTCAGGCCAGGGTCCAATTCAAAACGATGGATCTTTAATGATCGGGATTGCAGGTTTTGATATGAATGCCGATGAAGCCAAACTGGCGGCTCGACAGGTTGGACTTACTATGCTTTCCACAATTATGACACATTTTGGAAGCTTGGATAAAATAAAACGGGTAGTAAAGGTCTTGGGGATGGTAAATTCCACGCCAGATTTTGGAAAACAACCCTTTGTAATAAATGGCTTTAGTGAATTAATGGCCGATGTATTTGGAAAGGAAAATGGCATTGGTGTACGTAGCGCTGTTGGGATGATGCTACCCGATAATATTCCCGTTGAGGTTGAGGCGATGTTTGAGCTTTATTGATGCAAAACCCAATGCTATAATGAACAAGGAGTGGTATAAAATTAAGGACTTAGAGGATATAATTACCCCAGCACTTTTGGTTTATCCGGATAGGATAGAAAAAAACATAAGTACCATGATAGCCATGGCCGGTGGTACCCAAAACCTTAGGCCACATATAAAAACACATAAAACCTCAGAGATTGTTCAACTACAGTTAAATAGAGGTATCCAAAAATTTAAGTGTGCTACCATTGCCGAGGCCGAACTCTTGGGAAATTGCGGCGCAGCGGATATACTACTTGCCGTACAACCTGTGGGCCCCAATATAAACCGATTTTTTAGGCTGATTTTGGAATTCCCAAATAGTCAATTTTCTGCCATTTTTGATAATGTGCGGACTGTTGAAAAAATTGCTAAAATTGCCAGGGAAAAAGGCATTGTTGTACCTCTTTGGTTGGATATAAACAATGGGATGAACAGAACTGGTATTCCACCCAATGCCGAGGCTGTGGAATTGTATAAAAAAATATATGAAGACCCCAATTTGAAGGCCGCAGGATTGCACGTATACGACGGGCACATCCACAATAAGGAGCTACTTGAAAGAGAGAAGAAATGCAATGAAGATTTTGAAGCGGTATTGGATTTGAAAGGAAATCTGGAGGAATTGGGTTGCTCTGTTCCTACCATTGTGGCCGGTGGTTCGCCAACCTTTCCCATTCATTTAAAGCGCGAAGGGGTGGAAACTAGCCCGGGAACAACACTTTTATGGGATGCTGGTTATACTGCCTCCTACAAGGATATGGAATTTTTACCTGCCGCTGTTTTATTGACCAGGGTGATCAGTAAGCCAAGCCCCAATTTGGTATGTTTCGATTTGGGCCATAAACATTTGGCTTCAGAAATGAATTTTCCTCGAGTAATGCTGCTGGAAGGGGAATCTTGCACCCAAATAGGGCAGAGTGAGGAGCATTTGATGGTGCAATGCCCCAATGACGAAATGTTTGCGGTAGGGGATGCCGCCTATGCCATTCCGGTGCATATTTGTCCTACTGTTGCCAAATATAAGGAAGTCTTAACAGTAGTTGATGGCAGTTTAAGCGGTGCCTGGCAGGTAGCCGCAAGAAATCTTAAAATCAATATATAATCCTCTCCATTAAAAGGACCTATAATTTTGGGTTGGACCTACAGTTGGGGTAAATTTTAAAATATGTTTGTATTTGATGCCCATTTAGATCTGGCTATGAATGCCATGGAATGGAACAGGGACCTAACAAGGACTGTGGCCGATATTAGGGAAAGTGAAAAGGGCATGACCGATAAACCGGATAGGGCCAATAATACAGTGTCTTTTAATGCTATGCGCAATGGGAATATAGGATTGTGTGTAGCTACCCAAATAGCAAGATATGTAAAGAAGGACAACCCCTTGCCCGGATGGAACTCTCCTTACCAGGCCTGGGCACAGACTCAGGGACAGTTGGCTTGGTATAGGGCTATGGAAGATATTGGGGAAATGGTCCAAATTAGGAATACGGAACAATTGAATGCGCATTTAAAACTATGGGAAAATGGTTTGGATAAAAATCCAATTGGTTATATCCTTAGTTTGGAAGGGGCAGATTCCATAATAACCCTAAAGCATTTGGAGCGTTCCTACGAACAAGGCCTTAGGGCCATTGGGCCAGCGCATTATGGGCCTGGCACCTATGCACATGGTACGGATTCGGTAGGGGGTATTGGCCATAAAGGGAGGGAACTATTAAAAGAGATAGAGCGGTTAAACCTAATTTTGGATGCTACCCATTTATGCGATGTTAGTTTTTGGGAAACCATGAAGGTATACCAAGGTCCGGTCTGGGCAAGCCACAACAATTGCCGAAAATTTGTGGATCACAACAGGCAGTTTTCTGACGAACAATTAATGGAACTTATTGGTAGGGAAGGGGTTATAGGGATAGCCTTGGACGCTTGGATGATGGTCCCCAATTGGGTGAGGGGTATTTCTACCCCAAAAGGAATGGATGTAACTTTGACCCAGATGATCAACAACATAGACCATGTTTGCCAGTTGGCAGGAAATTCCTTGCATGTGGGAATAGGGACCGATCTGGATGGAGGCTTTGGTAAAGAGCAATGTCCAGCCGACCTAAATACGATTGAGGACCTTCAGAAGATACCTGGCCTCTTATTGGGAAAAGGATATTCGGAAACGGATGTTGAAAATATAATGAGTAAAAATTTTATTCGGTTTCTAAGAAAGGTGTGGGGTAACTGATTGGTTTAATAGTGAAACTCAATTTTGAGAAGTCAGTAAGACGCACTGAAAATTGAAAGGTGAACTAATCCCGCCTTTTTCGGCGGGATCTAGGTTCAATACCTCAACCTTTGGGTCGATTCCTATTATTGGGTTCAGGACTTGCCCTGAGGTTTAATACCTTTTATTTGCCAAATTTAATATCTCTTTTCCCGAACCACTTTGGCTTGATATTCACCAGGGGACACATTTTTCTTTCTCTTGAATACACGGTTAAAATAGGACCTGCTTTCAAATCCACATTCCATAAAAACTTCTTTTATGGTGCGTTTCGGATCCTGCAAAAGGCTAACGGCCAATTTAATTCGTTCATTATTAATGAATTCTACAGGAGAAATACCAAGTTCATTTTTAAAGACCCTGTAAAAGTGGGACTCGCTCATATGGGCCTTTTTGCTCAATGTTTCTATGCTTAGTGGCTGGTATATGTTTTCCCTAATAAAGGAGATTATATACCCTAACCTACTGCTGTTATTGATTTCCATCGTTTTTTCAGTATATATTTTGCGCTCATTGCTCTGTAAGATCCGCACGATCAATTCGCTTAACATATTGTCCACAAAAAGGTCCTTGGAAGGATGGTTTTCTGTGAAAAGAAAGAGTAATCGCTGTAAAATCTGATAGAGACCGATATCATTGGTGAAATGAAAGTTATAATCCATTAAAGCCCATTCCTTGCCATCCAATTTGGGCATGGTTTCATTCATTACCCGCAACATCTGCTTTATTTTATCTTCAGAAATGGCCATGGCTAGACAACGGGTTGGGTTGCTGGCCTTTGCTTCGGGAAAATCAATACACATTATTTCTTTGGATGGCAGTATTAGCGACTCACCAGGTAAGAAGTTAAATGACTCATGGTCCCTAAGGTGCATAATTTTCTTGCCACTTAGCATACTTGCCAGGACGGGTTGGTCAAACTGGAGTATTATCTGTTCCGCCTGCTGATGGGTTTCGAAAACGTGCATGGCAGCATTGTTCAACGTATAGGTGGTTTGATTCTCTACCAAAGTTTCCAATCTCCTATAATTAAAGTAAGCGTTGGACAGCTGCATCCCGGACATATTTAAATTATCATTAATTATAATTCAACTAGGTTATTTTGATAAAAATACAAAATTTATTACCTCATATTAGGATATAAACAATAATTGATAGGATAGTTCATGTTATTGATAGGATGGGTCAGAATTTTAACAAAAACGCTTCATACATTTGAGAACAAGCCACTTACACTTACAGTATGGCGTGGCCAATAGCGATTGGCAAAATGAAATTTATTATTAATCAAAAATATAGGATCATGGGAAATGTAAAGACCACAACACAGAATAGGGTTGAAAGACCAGTATTTAAAAGTCAGTATGAAAACTTTATTGGGGGTAAATGGGTGTCGCCCACCAAAGGGGAGTATTTTGACAATATATCACCTGTGGACGGCAATAGTTTTACCAAAATAGCACGATCTACCGCAGAAGATATTGAGCTGGCGTTGGATGCTGCATGGGCAACAGCACCGGAATGGAACAATTCCTCAGCGGCGTCCAGGAGCAATTTGCTGTTAAAGATAGCGGATATCATGGAGCAAAACCTGGAGGTCCTGGCACGCGCCGAAACCTGGGATAATGGGAAGCCCATCAGGGAAACCATGGCAGCCGATCTGCCATTGGCTATAGACCATTTTCGCTATTTTGCAGGAGTTATACGGGCCGAGGAAGGCACTGCAAGTGAACTTGATGCCAATACTGTTTCGTTAAATATTCCAGAGCCGTTAGGGGTTGTTGGGCAAATTATTCCTTGGAATTTTCCACTACTTATGGCTGCTTGGAAGGTGGCACCTGCACTGGCTGCTGGAAACTGTGTAGTTTTAAAACCAGCGGAACAAACGCCAGTGGGCATTCTTGTGCTAATGGAACTTATAGAAAATGTATTGCCGGCAGGAGTCCTTAACGTGGTGAACGGATTTGGTATTGAGGCAGGCAAACCCTTGGCTTCCAACCCGAGGATTAATAAGATTGCATTTACAGGTGAGACTACCACAGGGCAGTTGATTATGCAGTATGCCTCCAAAAATATAATCCCTGTTACTTTGGAATTGGGGGGCAAATCGCCCAACGTATTTTTTGAAAGTATTATGGAGGCGGATGATGAATTCTTCGACAAATGTTTGGAGGGAGCCGCAATGTTTGCCTTCAATCAAGGCGAAGTTTGTACCTCTCCATCCCGTATTTTGGTACAGGAAAGTATTTATGAGAAATTTATTGAGCGGGTCGTAGCCCGTACCAATAAAATAAAGTTGGGACATCCGCTGGATCCTGAAACCATGATGGGTGCCCAGGCTTCCAATGATCAATATGAAAAAATCCTGAACTATATCAAAATAGGAAAAGAGGAGGGCTGTGAAGTGCTTACTGGTGGTAGTGCAGCCTATAATGAAGGTTTGGAAGGGGGCTACTACATTCAGCCAACCATTTTAAAAGGAAACAATAAAATGAGGGTCTTTCAGGAAGAGATCTTTGGTCCTGTGGTATGCCTAACAACCTTTAAGGATGAGGCAGAGGCCATTGAAATTGCCAATGACACTTTATATGGACTGGGAGCTGGAGTGTGGACAAGGGACACCCACCAAGCTTATAAGGTAGCAAGGGCCATTAAAGCCGGTCGCGTTTGGGTAAATAGCTATCATACCTATCCTGCACATGCTCCTTTTGGAGGGTATAAAAAGTCCGGAATTGGTAGGGAAACCCATAAAATGATGTTGAACCACTATAGGCAAACTAAAAATATGCTCATTTCCTACGACAAAAAAGCACTGGGATTCTTTTAAGAATTAAAACAAAATGATATGGTCAAGAGGGTATTGATTTCAGAAAATGCGCGGCAGGTATTGGAACAGCTAAAGTCACAGCATGGAGAGCTCATGTTCCATCAGTCTGGAGGTTGTTGTGATGGGTCTTCGCCTATGTGTTTTCCAAAAGGGGAGTTAATGCTTAATGAAACCGATGTGTATTTAGGAGATATTGCAAATTGTCCTTTCTACATGTCAAAGGATCAATTTGAATATTGGAAACATACCCAATTGACCATAGATGTCACCAAAGGCCGGGGCTCCAGTTTTTCCTTGGAAATACCGCTGGGATTGCGCTTTGTTATTAAGTCCCGTTTATTTACAGAGGACGAACTTCTTCAAATGGGTCCCGTAGATACAGTCAAAAATTAGGGAATTTCCCCCTGGATTATCAATGCCGGTTTAAGCTCGCCCTTAAACCGGTTTTTTTGTTATCATGCGAATTTAACAGCATTTTAGCCACACATGGCAAGGTATTTGATATTTTTGCAACTGATAGGTACCTTAAATGGCCATATGAGAATAGTATTTTTATTTTTCGTTCTTTTTCTATTTTCGCAGTTGGGTATGTCCCAAACAGACCTGCCTACCACCAATCCTCTAAAAATAGAGGGGGACAGAGGGGTCAACGAAAACCCAAATCAGGGTACTGCTTTGAAAATGCCGTCCATAATTACCTTGAAACCTACTACCAACCTTAGGGATTCCCTTACCGCCAGAAATGTGAAGATGCTTCCGGACAGGGAATTGGTACAGGCAGGTTATGGTTTAAAAATAGATCCAAAAGTTGGTGAAAAGGAAAAAGAGGGCTCTTCTACGTTTTTTGGCAATATGTATTTGGGCGATATTAAAAGCAATGCGAAATTTGTAGGAATTGTTTGCCGCGACCATGAATATGTTGATGGTGACAGAGTAAGAATATTGCTAAACGATAAGGTGGTGGAACCCAATATTTTTTTAACAGGTTCCTTTAAGGGAATTAACTTAGATTTGCAGAAGGGTTTTAATAGAATTGATTTTGAGGCTCTTAACCAAGGTACGTCAGGTCCCAATACGGCCCAAGTAAATGTTTATGATGATGAAGGTAAAATGATACATTCCAATATGTGGAATCTATCTACAGGGTCCAAGGCCACCATAATTATTATAAAGGAATAACTCAATAAGTAACACAAACACTGACCAAAATGAAAGGATATTACTATCTATTGATTATTAACCTATTGCTTATCCTAATCCCTTACTCCTTAAAATTGCTTCGAAATTCTAGAAGAAATAAGTAATTCACAAGCGCTATAGCGACAAGTTTACCAGATTTTATTTATTAAGGTACCAGCGGTGGTTTAGGTAGTTTTATATTTGATTTTAAAGTTCATCATTATTGGAGTCAAAAAGGATTTGATCTTTTTTTAATGGGAGCAAACCTCCTAGCCCTTTCTTTCGTAAATTATATAAAACACTTTTGATGCGTTTATCATTGCTATTTATCGTTGCCATTGTTTTCTTCGGATGTTCCCAAGAAAGGGAGTTGTCCACAATGGAACCATCTATGGACAATATTTTGGAAACAGGGCCTACTACGACCATATCGAATGAATCGGTCGGACCGCATTTAAATGAATCGGGGACCTATAATTATTTGGCTTTGGGGGATAGTTATACCATTGGTGCAAGCGTTACCAGTGCAGAAAGCTTTCCAATCCAATTAAAGAATAGACTGGAGCAGGGTTTAAAAGTAACGGTCAATACCGAAATTATTGCCGTTACAGGATGGCGCACAGATAATTTATGGGATGCCATCAACAGAGGAACTTTGTTACCTAGTTATGATTTGGTAACCCTTTTGATCGGGGTCAATAACCAATATCAAGGTAAAAGTTTTAGTATTTATACCAAGGAGTTTCCCTTACTTTTGGAACGGGCTATTGACTTGGCTTACGGCAACCCTAAAAATGTTGTTGTTATTTCCATTCCCGATTATGCCTATACTCCTTTTGCGGCTGGTAGAAATACCGATAAAATTTCCAAAGAAATTGATGAATACAATGCCTTTGCAAAGGCTACGGCTTTGCAGAATGGTGTTCCTTTTGTAAATATTACGGACATAACAAGACATGGATTGACCAATCCTGATTTAGTAGCAGGGGATGGCCTTCATCCTTCAGGGGAGGCCTATAAGCGATTTGTAGATGAATTATACCCCCTAGTACTTCCTATTTTTGATTAGGACTATTCCACTAAATTAAATTTGCGATCAAGTCTTAGGAATTTTTCCCATTTTTAAGGATGGCTGTAGGCTATAATTAAGTAGTAACAGAGGAAGTTTCATGCTTCGCCTACCAATAACTTTAATTACTTTTATACATTGTAAATCCCCTCAATCAAAACATAATTTCTAATGTCCAATAAAAAAGTTAGTATTCTTACCGCCTTTAAAACAATAATTTGGCCACGGCGTAATTTGGTTTTCATCGGGCTGTTCCTGATCGTTATAAGCAACGCAGCAAATTTTGTGGGTCCTATTTCCCTAAAATATTTTATGGACGATGTTATTCCAAACAAGGATATGACCATGCTCAAAATATTGGTCGGTTTGGTAATACTGTCCATTTTGGTGAGGGCCGTAACCTCCTTTTTGTTGACAAAAATATTGAGTGTACAGGCACAATACCTTATTTCCGAGCTAAGGGCACAGGTACAGAAAAAAGTACTCTCGCTCCCCATCCGTTTTTTTGATAATGCAAAATCAGGGGCTTTGGTCTCCCGCATAATGTCGGACGTGGAGGGGGTAAGAAACCTTATCGGCACAGGGTTGGTCCAATTGGTAGGAGGAAGTATAACGGCAATTGGTGCCCTGGTTTACATGTTGTGGATTAGTCCGTCTATGACCTTCTTTACCTTTATTCCTTTGGCCATTTTTGCCTTTATAGCCTTAAAGGCCTTTAAGATTATCAGGCCTATTTTTAGAAATAGGGGAAAAATAAATGCTGAGGTTACGGGAAGGCTAACAGAAACCCTGAGTGGAATTAGGGTCATTAAAGGTTTCAATGCAGAGGAACAGGAAACAAAAGTTTTTGAGAATGGAGTGGAGTTGTTGTTTCAAAATGTAAAAAAGAGCTTAACGGCAACGGCTTTTATGACCAGTTCATCCACTTTTCTTATAGGAATTGCTACTACAGGAATTATGGGGATCGGTGGGTATAAAATAATGTACGAAGGCTTGAGCCTTGGGGATTTTTTGTCCTTTACCTTTGTTTTGGGTATCATGATAGCACCTATTGTACAAATGAGCAATATAGGGAGTCAGCTTACAGAGGCACTTGCAGGCTTGGACCGTACGGAAGAACTCATGAATATGACCCCGGAGGCCAATGAAGAGGAACGAACAATTGTTCTGGAAAACATAAAGGGAGATATAGCCTTTAATGATGTTTCTTTTGCCTATGAGGAGGATAAGGATGTATTGCACAACGTTAGTTTTGAAGTAAAGTCGGGCAATGTGGTAGCCCTAGTGGGTAGCTCCGGTTCAGGAAAATCTACCATAGCCGGTTTGGCAGCGACTTTTTTAAACCCGCTTTCCGGGACCATTACCGTAGATGGTCAGGATCTTTCCAAAGTTGATTTGAGCAGTTATCGTCGGAATTTAGGAGTTGTTCTGCAAGACGAATTTTTGTTTGAGGGTACCATTAGGGAAAATATAATGTTCCCAAGGCCCAATGCAACGGAGGATGAATTGATAAAGGCCGTTAAGGCCGCATATGTGGATGAATTCACCGATAGGTTTGAAAAAGGGTTGGACACTCTAATTGGGGAACGCGGAGTGAAGCTTTCTGGGGGACAGCGGCAACGTATTGCTATAGCCAGAGCCGTTTTGGCCAATCCAAAAATTTTGATTTTGGACGAAGCTACTTCCAATCTGGATACCGAAAGTGAGGCCCTGATTCAAAAAAGTTTGGCCACCCTAACCGAAGGAAGGACTACATTTGTCATTGCCCACAGATTGAGTACCATAAGGAAAGCCAACCAGATTCTTGTAATAGAAGATGGTAGGATTGCGGAAAAAGGCACTCATGATGAATTAATTTCAAAAGAAGGACGGTACTATAACCTATTCACCTATCAGGCGAGGATTTAATTTCTATATAAAACAATTGGGATCTACGCTGATATTTGGGTATCCAAAGTTAACTGCCAACCACGCTGCAATACCTTTAATAGTAGGCTGGGGCAAATTTAGTGTACTATAATCCTGAAGATTTATGTAAATTATGATTATTAGCTCTCAGGGGCCAACTCCACTTCCAAGCCTTCCAAATCCTCAGTGATATGGATTTGGCAGCCTAGGCGGCTGTTATCCTTTACATGGAAAGCTTCGGCAAGCATGGCGTCCTCATCATCGGACATCTCTGGCAATTGGTGGTCGGACTCAATGTAACACTGGCACGAAGCGCACATGGCCATACCGCCACATATCCCAATGGTTCCTTCTGGGGCAAGTTCGTACGAACGAACTATTTCCATAAGGTTCATATTCATATCCGTGGGTGCATCTACTTCGTGTACAACCCCATCCCTGTCCTTAATTTTTATTTTAACATCGCTCATGCCAGAAATATTCTTTTTTGCTAATAGCCAGCAAATTTAAGGGATTTACTTTAGGATTTAAGGGTTTTTTTTAATCAATGGCCTTTACTACTGCCTTGGGGGCTTCTTTTTTGCTTCCATCAAAACCGGATACACCGCCTACGGTGGTATATTTCATAACATATTTTTTGTCCGGGAAAATACGCTGGTAGGCACTTTGACACATTAGGGTTGCCTCGTGAAAACCGCAAAGGATCAATTTTAGTTTTCCGGGATAGGTATTTACGTCTCCAATAGCATAAATACCTGGAATGTTGGTCTGGTAATCGAAAGTATCCACTTTTATAGCATTCTTTTCAATTTCCAATCCCCAATCCGCTATAGGTCCCAGCTTGGGCGATAGCCCGAACAAGGGAATGAAATAGTCTACTTCCTTAGTGATTTCTTCATCCACATCCCCAGTTTTGTTGATTACCACGGCCTCTAATTTTCCGGACCCCTTTAGACCCACCACTTCGGCGGGGGTAATAAGGTTTATTTTTCCAAGATTTTTTAAGGATTGTACTTTCTCGACAGAATCCAAAGCACCTCTAAACTCATTTCTTCTATGTACCAAGGTTACTTCCGAGGCAACATCGGCTAAAAAGATACTCCAGTCCAGGGCAGAATCGCCTCCACCGGCAATCAGAACTTTTTTATTGCGATATACTTCTGGATCCTTTATAAAATAGGCCACACCCTTGTCTTCATAATCCTTTATTTTGTCTATCAAGGGTTTTCTAGGTTCAAAACTGCCAAGGCCGCCAGCAATGGCCACGATTGGGGCATTGTGCTTGGTACCCTTATTGGTGGTTACCAAAAAGGTGCCGTCTTCCAATTTTTCAATAGTATTTGCCCGCTCCCCTAAGGTAAATCCTGGTTGGAAGGCTTTTATCTGCTCCATAAGGTTATTGACCAGATCACCTGCCAGTACTTCAGGGAATCCCGGAATATCGTAAATAGGCTTTTTTGGATATATTTCGGAACACTGCCCACCTGCTTGTGGCAACGCGTCTATTAAATGGCATTTAAGCTGCAACAGGCCTGCTTCAAAAACCGCAAAAAGACCGGTTGGGCCTGCACCTATAATCAGAATATCTGTTTTAATCATGGAAAAAAGAACTTAAAATAGCTACAAAGCTATAAAAGGAATTAGGATTGGATTATGATAAAAGTCAGGTTATTGAACCACATTTATGACCTCTTGAATTTGTGGGGCATATTTTTTTATGGTCATTTCCACACCACTTTTTAGGGTCATTTGGTTTACCGAACAGCCTACACAGGCCCCTTCCAATTTTACCTTGACCGAATTATCATTGTCTATGGAAATTAGGGAAATATCCCCTCCATCACTTTGCAAAAAAGGACGGATTTCCTCCAAAGCCTTTTCAACGTTGTTTTTAAGTTCAATAGATGTCATAATTACTTCTTTTTAACAGCCGAACAACCTGCCATTGTAGTTATTTTAATAGCCTCCGTTGGAGGTAAACTTTTGTTTCTATCCACCACTTCCCGGACCACATTTTTTGTAAGTTCCTCAAAGGCGGTTTCAATTGCCGTTGCCGTTTGCAGTGCCGCCGGCCTTCCTACATCACCAGCCTCCCTAATACTTTGTACCAAAGGTATCTCTCCTAAAAAAGGAACATTTAAGTCTTCTGACAAATGCTTGGCACCTTCTTTTCCAAAAATATAATATTTGTTGTTGGGCAATTCTTCTGGTGTAAAATACGCCATATTTTCTACGATTCCCAGCACCGGTACATTAATGGAATCTTGTTGGAACATGGCCACACCTTTACGGGCATCTGCCAATGCTACTTCTTGTGGTGTGCTTACTACCACTGCACCTGTAATTGGTAAGGATTGCATGATGCTTAGATGTATATCCCCTGTCCCTGGAGGAAGATCCAGCAACATAAAGTCCAATTCTCCCCAATGGGCATCAAAAATCATTTGGTTGAGCGCTTTGGCAGCCATGGGCCCCCTCCAGATTACTGCCTGATTGGGTTGGGTGAAAAAACCAATGGATAGGAGTTTTACGCCATAATTTTCTATTGGCTTCATTTTGGATTTTCCTTCAATATTTACTGCCAAGGGTTTTTCTTGGGCAACATCGAACATGATGGGCATGGAAGGACCATAAATGTCCGCATCCAATATTCCCACCTTAAATCCCATTTTAGCCAAGGTGACAGCCAAATTTGCTGTGACCGTGGATTTTCCTACCCCTCCTTTTCCAGAAGCAACAGCAATAATATTTTTAATGCCTGGAATGGGTTTCCCCTTTATCTCGTTGGCTTTGGGCTTGGCAGCGGGTGCGTCAACTTTTACGTTCACGGTTATCTTGGCCTTGTTGTACACCTTCTCGTGTATCACCTTCAAAATCTCCACCTCGGTTTTCTTTCGTGCCTGTAAACTTGGGTTGGAAATGGTAATATCAACAACTACCTCGTCCCCAAAAACCATAATATTTTTAACCGCGCCACTTTCTACCATATTCTGTCCTTCTCCTGGGACAGTGATGTTTTCTAGGGCTTTAAGTATGTCTTTCTTGTCTAATTTCATCCTAAACTATTCTTATTCAGTCATTATTAAAACTGATTCTAAATTACAAAGATAGGGCTTAGGAGCGAGATTAGGAAGGAAGGTAATTGAAAAGTAAAATAAGGCGATAAGTATCCTCTATATGCTGGGAATTATCCATAATTATTGGCAATTGTAATCAAGGATATTACTGTAATTCCTTCCAGGGATCCCAAAAGAGATTTTCAAAATCCATAATTTGATTATCCACTACTTTTATTCCCTCATTTTCCAATAACTGCTGCATTAAATTAGTGCCATCAAAATGATGTTTTCCAGTTAATAACCCTTTCCGGTTAACCACCCTATGGGCGGGGATATCTCCAATTTTATGGGAGCCGTTCATGGCCCAGCCCACCATTCTGGCACTTCTGGCCGTTCCTAGATATTTGGCGATGGCACCATAAGAGGTAACCCGCCCATATGGAATTTGCCTGGCAACGGCATATACTTTTTCAAAGAAGTTCTCATTTTCGGGTTTCATCAGGTATAGAAAATACGAATTAAGGTAATTACCAACAACAGCATCATTAGGGCGCTTAAGATATAATTGGAATTTTTTGAAAACCCATTGTTTTTGGTCTCCAATTTGGTGAAGTAGACCGTGTATAGATAGAGTACCGTAAAAGTGCCACAGCCGGCAGCGAGGATAAACGTGGCTATATCGCGAAATTGGAATTGTATCCATCCCGAAGCGTTCCACATGGCATTCAATCCACTGTAATAAGGGATGGTCAATAGATTTAGCGCGGCTAACAATATCCCTTTAAAGAAACTATTTTTCTTGCTTACCTTGACAATTTTTGGTCGATTCAGCTTTTTTTTCTTGGCCTTTACAAAGAAGTAGATGGCAAAAAAGGCGAAGACAATAAGTGCTATTTTTAATAGCAGGTCTATAATTTCGGGGTTTTTGAATAGAAATTTGGAAATCAGCACTGAAATATAGGCCTGAATAATGATCATGGTAGATACCCCAAGACTAAAAATAATTCCGTTGGTCTTACCCTTTTCCACACTTATCTTGGCGGCGTTCATATTCAATAGGCCCGGTGGTACCGTGGCCATGAAGGCCGCTGAAAAAGTAGCAAAAAAAAGGGTAAGCAAATGCTCCATGGTTTACCTTATTCTAAATTTGATATAGGTGATTGGTTTTCCCTTTTCAAGATACTGCTTTTCATAGAAAGTTTGTATTTCCAGCACTTCTCTAGGGCTACCTTCGTTTTTGTATATATCGTGATTGGCATAAAGCACTTCGTAACCTTTACCGTGTAAAAGGCCCAAGGTATAGCCATGCATAAATTCGCTATCGGTCTTTAGATTAACTGTTCCGTCTTCCTTTAAAATCAATCTGTACTTTTCCAAAAAAACCTCGTTGGTAAGTCTATGCTTGGTGCGTTTATATTTAATTTGGGGGTCGGGAAAGGTAATCCAAATTTCGGAAACTTCATCGGGAGCAAAAAGCCCGTCAATTAATTCTATCTGGGTTCTTAAAAAGGCGGCATTGGTCACATTCTCTTCGATTCCCGTTTTGGCCCCACGCCAAAATCGCGCACCCTTGATATCTATACCAATGAAGTTTTTGCTTTTATTTTGCTTGGCCATCCCAATGGTATATTCGCCTTTGCCACAGCCCAATTCCAAAACCAGGGGATTGTCATTGCCGAAAAATTCATTCCATTTCCCCTTAAGGGAAAACGAACCATTTGTGATTTCTTCCCTAGTGGGTTGAATTACATTCCTAAAAGTTTCATTCTCCTTGAATCGCTTCAGCTTATTCTTACTTCCCACTGTTGATTTATAATTTAATTTCTGGCAAAGCTAATGAAATCTAAATTTGTTTCTTAGGTAGTAGTGGTCCGTTGTTAAATGTTATCCTAAATTAATGGGGAAGTATAAATGATAAAGGTCGGGTCCAATATTTAACAGATGTTATCCAGCTAATTTTTATAATGAACGGGAAAAGGAGTAAATTAGGGCTGTAATCTATGGTTAATGCAAAAATTAGGACTTTTATTATTATTGTTATTGCAACTTGGTTGTAGTGGCCAGGCAATGGAGAAATTTAACGGCGTAAGCTTTGTTGCCTCTCGCGAAAAGGTAGCCCAGGAACATATAGATGCTGTTAGGAATGTTAATGCCAAATGTGCAGCGGTAATGCCCTTTGGATTTATTAGGAATGCAGACTCGCCAGAAATAATTTTTGATACCTCAAGGCAATGGTTCGGGGAAACAAGGACCGGAGCTAGACAATATATAGATATTTTGCACCAGAATGGCCTAAAGGTAATGTTGAAGCCTCAGATTTGGATTTCCAGAGGAGCATTTACAGGTAATTTAAAAATGAAATCCGAAGAAAACTGGAAGGCCCTGGAGGCTTCTTATGATAAATTTATACTTGCCTACGCTACTTTGGCCCAAGAAACAAATGCGGACGCATTTTGTATAGGGACCGAGCTGGAGCAATTTGTAAGTCAAAGACCGGGGTATTGGAGCGAATTGATCCAAAAAATCAGAAGTGTATATAAGGGAAAACTCACCTATGCGGCCAATTGGGACGAATATGGAAGAACCCCTTTTTGGGAGGATCTGGATTTTATAGGGATAGATGCCTACTTTCCGCTAAGCGATGAGAAAACTCCAACCGTGGAACAATTAAGAAAGGGTTGGCAACCGCACAAAGAGAAAATAAGATCTTTGTCCAAGGCCAAGAATAAACCCATTATCTTCACTGAATACGGATATAGAAGCAATGATTATACTGCCAAGAAACCATGGTTGGTAGACCACAGTAAGGACGATGTTAATCTTGAGGCCCAAACCAACGCAACCAAAGCCATTTTTGAAGAATTTTGGAGTGAGGATTGGTTTGCCGGAGGATTTGTTTGGAAATGGTTTATTGATCACGAAAAGGCCGGTGGAATAAATGATAACCGATTTACCCCTCAGAATAAGCCGGCACAAGAGGTGATAAAGAGTTTTTATAAGATTCATTGATACTTCACTCCCAATTTATCCAGTATTTATATAATTTATGTATTTCATGGTAAGGGATAAGCCGAAATTTTAGGATTATACTGATCAAGAATCCCTTCATTTTGGAATGTTTTTGGAATTCGGCAGTATTTTTGATAATCTTTGTACAAAATATATATCGTGTCTGCCAATAGAACTTTTATTTTAACTTGGATCGGGGCCTTGTTATGGCTCCCGTTAATTTCCCAAACGTCCGTCAAGACCGTAATTGCGGAAAAGGGAGATGGTATCTATTCCATACTCAGGAAGCAGGGGATTAATCCGGTGAGGCACTACGGACATTTTGTGGATCTTAACCAAGATAATTTGCGGGATAGCATGCATCTTTATGAGGGCAGGGAGTATATTATACCTCCTGTACCCGCAGATACCGTTCCAATAGCCGAAACCGTTGCAAAAAAGACTACCGAAATTAAGACCGTATCCAATATCCTCAACGATGATATTTTTGGAAAGGATTACGCTTCCACAGAAATCAAAAGTAACAAGTTACAGGGTGCCATTTATTATTTAATATCAGGTCATGGCGGGCCTGATCCCGGTGCTATTGAAAAATATGAGGGCAAAATTATAGCTGAGGACGAGTATGCCTATGATATTACGTTGCGACTTGCCAAGGAGCTCATTTCCCATGGGGCAAAGACCTATATCATAATCAGGGATCCCAATGACGGTATAAGGGATCAGCGCGTTTTGGAAATAGATAGGGACGAGGTGGCCTATCCCAATGAGGAAATACCCTTGAATCAATTGTTGCGATTAAAGCAGCGTGTGGATGTAGTGAACAAACTGTATTTGGAAAATTCGGGGAAATATCAGCGGTTAATTGTAACCCATGTGGATAGCCGAAGTAGGGGTCAAAATATAGACGTGTTTTTCTATCATCATGAGAACAGTAAAAACGGCAAGCGTTTGGCGGAAAGTATCCATGAAACTTTTTTGAAAAAATATAGGCAATATCAACCTAACAGGAATTATGAGGGCACTTTCGCAGATCGCAGTGGCCTGTATTTGGTTAAAAATACCTTGCCTGCCATGGCCTATATAGAAATTGGGAATATTAAAAATAAAAAGGACCAAAAACGTATCCTGGATCCGGACAATAGACAGGCCCTTGCCAAATGGATTTCGGAAGGGGTATTGTTGGATTTTGACAATAGAAATTAGGGATATTTAAGGGGCAATATTTTTCTTGTAATACTTATACAATTGATCGGGGCCAAAACCCAATAAATTCTTCAAGTGAATTATTCCAAAGTGATATTGCAATTTATAAGAACCATACTTTTCATATTTTCTTGCGGAGGTTATTACGCTTTGTGGCAGAACTGCAAAATTTGATATTTTGTAAAGGCGCCCGATGAATTCCGTATCCTCGTATATGATATAGTTTTCATTAAACCCACCCGATTTATGGAATAGATCCTTAATGATAAACAGCGATTGATCTCCGCCCCTACATAACTTATGGTTTATTCTACTGAACCAGGCGAAGAATTGTAAAAACTTTTTGGAGGTGTCGAATTTCATCCTAAAACAACCAGAAGATATATTGTGATGAACTGCCTTTAGAATATAAAGGTCAAAGTCTTTTGGCGGATAGGTGTCGGCATGTAAAAAGTAAAGGACATGGCCTGTGGCCAATTCCGCTCCCTTGTTCATTTGTTTGGCACGCCCCATTTCTGAGGTAATAATCCTTGCTCCTAAAGTTTTTGCCAAGCTTGGGGTGCCATCCTTACTGTCTCCATCCACTACAATTATTTCCTTGATGTTCTTGGGGTTGCTGTTTGCTTTTAAATACTCCAACAAATTGCCAATATGGGCAGCCTCATTTAGGGTTGGGATTATTATGCTTATGGTATTACTCAATTTCATTTAATCCCCAATTATAGTCCAAATAACTTATTTTGGTATTGGAAGTCAATTTTTGATCGGCATATTGGTTAAGGTAATCTATCAAGGAACCGTTTTTTGTGAAATCTTTTTTGTACCAGTTAAAAATTTCGGATAGGGAGGCTTTTTCCTTTGTTAGGACGTTTCTTTTTGGGTCATTGATAAAATCTTTTGCCGTTTGTTCCAGCAGGTTCTCGAGATTGGTGGCAGTAAAAGCTGTGTTCAATAATTTGGGACAGGAATAGGAGGCACAGTTAATGGCAAAATGAATTCGCGGTTCATCCATTTTACGCAGTATTTTATGTTCCAGATCGCCCAAAGAAATCTTTTCATCTCCCATTTGCACGATATCTTTCCCCCATGGATTTTTGATATTCTTAATACTTTTGGTAGGGTAATTGTCCAAAATAAGTTTTACGGTAGCGGCATTATATAGGTTAATATAATATGCAAGTTTTTGGGGTTTGGGAGCCCCATCTACTGGCCGGTTTATGGCCAAATAATCCAAGTAATTCTGTAGTACCTTAATATCTTTGGTAAAGCTTTTATAATCAACATTTCCTGCATCGTCTACATGCCTTTTAAGCAAAATATCCCATTTGGAATGATCTATTTGAAATTCAATTTCAGGCTTGTTATTTGGTGTATACCTTGAGGCAGGGGAAACACCATGAACACTGCCCATTAAAAGTAGTATCAGAAATATCGATAATTTAAGGCGCATGGAATATTATTTACCTTTAATTAGTGTGCCCAAGCACTTAAACCTTACATTAAATTGATGATTAACAACAGCCTCCGCCATTATAATGCCATGTACTTTTGCTAATATGGATTTCAGCGTTGCTTTTTTCTAGGGCGGCTGCGGTTTTGTCACATACGGCCAAGGGCTGGTTTTGCATTAGAACATGACCATTTTTATCATCAAAATATTCCTCATTCCCGTAGTAGATAGCTGTTTTTCCAGTAAAAACGCAGGGCCCATCTTTGGGCATAGGGTCTTTTATTGCAGCTATTTCAATAGATTCAATAAAGATCAACTCGTCTGTTGGATAGTGATTGGGAGAGAGAACACGGTACGATTTTCGTGCCCTAATTTCAATGGTTCCAAAACCAGCATCGGTCAATACTTTTATGTACTCCTTCAGCGGGATACTCCCACTTAAGCAAAGGGCCCTTAGTCGGTCATCGTTACGAAGGGTTTCGTTCATGGGCTGTTCACATATAGGGTCGCTCATAACCAATCTTCCATGAGGTTTTAATACACGATACATCTCCGCAACCGCTTTTTTCAATTCTTCCGTCTTAAAGATGTTGAACAGACAGTTCTGAGCCGCAACGTCAATACTTTCGTCCTCAATAGGCAGGTGTAGGGCATCTCCTTTTACCAGGTTTACAAACTCGCTCTTGAACCATGGGTTTTCCTGTTCCGCAATTTTGAAGTTTTCTTTGGAAGCTTCCAACATTTCATCCACAACATCAACTCCGGTTACCCCGCCTACTTGCCTGGAAAAATATGAAAACTGCAACAACTCCATTCCACCTCCGACCCCTACATAGAGCACCTTTGGATTGTTGATCAAGTCCTGGGCAGAAACCGTACTTCCACAACCGTAGTTCATCTCCTGCATAATTTTGGGGATGGACAATCCCGGGAATTGCCAAATTGGATTTGTGGTACAGCACAGTCCAACATCAGGGGTCAATGCGGCATTTCTATATAATTCGTTTGTTGCTTCCAAATAGCTCATGTGTTTATGCTTAAATGTTTATCATTGGGCTTGTAATTTCCTTTCTTCACCGCTCACAACTAAATTTCCTTGATCAATTCCCTAAATAATTTTATCATTTTTGGTTCGGTTTTCCCTGCAATTGCAATTATTTCGGAAATGTTGACGGGTTTTAGGTTGTCAGGATCGCATTCGTCCGTTAGTACCGATACGGCTACTACTGGTAATTTTAAGTGATTGGCCACGATGACCTCTGGCACAGTGCTCATACCAACGGCATCGGCGCCAATAATTTTTAGCATTCTATATTCCGCCTTAGTTTCCAGTTGAGGCCCTACCACGGAGGCGTAAACCCCCTTCTGCAGGGTAATGTTTTCCTTTTTGGCTATTTTCTCCAAAATTTTGCGCATAGGAATGTCATATGGTTCGCTCATATCTGTAAAACGATCTCCAAATTGGCTTACGTTTTTAAATGCCAAGGGAGACCCGCCCTGAAGGTTAATGTGGTCCTCGATGAGCATAAGGTCGCCTTTTTTGAAATTGGGGTTGATGGCCCCGGCAGCATTGGAGATAAATAGTTTTTTTATTCCCAACATTTGCATTACCCGGATAGGGTAGGTAACGTCCAAGAGGTCATATCCTTCGTAAAAGTGAAACCTGCCCTGCATCACTACCACTTTTTTGCCTTCCAGGATTCCATAGATCAATTTCCCGGAATGGAATTCTACGGTAGCCAAAGGAAAATAAGGAATATGGTTGTAGTGCGCTTCTATCGGATTCTCAATTTCATCTGCCAGTTTGCCTAGGCCAGTTCCCAGTACAATTCCAATTTCAGGGGTTTCAAAGCCTTTTCCAATTAAATAATCAGTAGATTCTTTAAGTATTTTGCCCGTCATATAATTTCAGTTTTTTAAAAAGGTTCGGAAGATTTCAATATCCTTAATATCTTCAAAGTAGTCAATATCATTTTTGGCAGCCAACAAGCCGTAGTTCATATTATTCAGATCCTGTATTGTGTCTTCCAATACAGTATCCGAGCCCCAGATTTTATCTTCAAACACAGCTGGGTTAAAGACTTTCATCCCCAGTAAATAATAGCCGCCGTCAATAGCTGGGCCTATTACGTAATCGTGATGATCCAAGAGATTAAAAGCTTCCAATAGATCATTTTGGTTTAAATCGTACATATCACTGCCAATAATAATAATTTTTTCATGGCCCACATTAAATCCTTCCCTAAAGGCATTGGACATACGCTCGCCCAAATCATTACCGGATTGTACTTTTTTTTCATAAACGGATCTATCCCAAATATCATTTTCCCAAATATCATCGGAATAGTAGACCCATTTCGCAATATTTAAGTCCCGGGTAATATTCTTGGTGTGATTAAGTAAAAATTTATATATGTTTAGGGCACTCACATCGCCCACAGTTGCCGCCAATCTGGTCTTGCACCGGCCAAGTTCGGGGTTGCGTGTAAAGATTATGAGTAAGTCTTTGGGGTGGCTCATTTGGACTGTTGAATATCTTATTAATTTAACGGACTTGGTCTTAATGGTCGTTATAGGTTTGTATTCATTACTTAATTGTAGGCAAGAAATTGAGAATTGCATAGGCCCCTATATCCTTGGCCCTCGTCAGGGCTGAATGGTGTCTTTTGGTGATATAGGCATTCAATTATTGTGTTTTTTATGTCCGTATACTTTGGTGGCATTGTTCAACATTTTGCCCCAATGCCTGTTATAGGCATGCACTCTATCCGTCTCTTGTCCAATGGAATCATACACTGGAAAACCCTTATTTTTCCATTCAAAAATACCGCCATAAAGGTTGTAGACTTCTTTATAACCATTTTTTAGGAGCTTTTCCCCGACTTTTTCTGATCGGATCCCTATGGAGCAATAGACCACGATAGGCCTATTTTTGTCAGGAACAATGGCTAAAATAGTGTCTGTATCAAAATTTTTATTGCCTACCCAGATGGCCTTGGCTATATGGCTTACCTCAAATTCAACTTTTTCCCTGGTATCCAAGAGCAGAAACTGGGTATTCCTTGTTAAACCTTCCGCCGCTATATAAGGCACGCAGTTGTTGTTGTTGAACTTCCTTAAGGTCTTGTCTATCTCACTTTGACCGCGAAGTCCGCAAAGAAAAATGAGGCTTATGAGGATATGGAACAGATATTTCATTTGAAGATATAATCGCATGGCAAAGATAGTATATTGGTAATATAACCTTAAGGGTTAGCCAATGGGCCACAAATTAATTTTATTTATGACTTAAAGGAACTCCATTATTAAAATTTGATTTTTTAATTTCACCGTTCGGTAACTGCGCAATTTGTTTTTTTGTAAAGCTTTAAAATATTTTGCTGTTGTCCTTGTAATCTGTCTTTGCTATTGATAAATCTCATTTTAATATTATTATATGCCCGATAAAAAGAAAAAGAGTCATGACTTTAAATCCAACATCTATTCCTATTGGAAAAAATCCAGAAGGTTTAGGGTTGGGATTTTTGCTGACATACATGATGCCTTGTTTATTATAGCGGGGATTTTTTCTGCTGCTTTTGGTTTGGAGAGTTTTCTATTGCCTAATAGTTTTATTGATGGTGGGGCAACGGGAATCTCACTTTTGATCTCGGAAATCTCGTCTATACCCTTATATATATTGATTATTCTTGTCAATATTCCATTTATATTTCTTGGTTATAGGGTGATAGGCAAACAATTTGCCGTTAAGGCCTCTTTGGCAATTATAGGTCTGGCCATAGTTTTGGCCACGGTACACTTCCCGGAAGTTACCGAGGACAAGCTTTTAGTAGCTGTTTTTGGTGGATTTTTCCTAGGTGCTGGTATCGGTCTTTCCATTAGGGGAGGCGGTGTCTTGGATGGCACCGAGGTACTTGCCATTTATCTGAGTAGGAAATTAAGGACCAAAATTGGGGATAATATAATTGTAATAAATATTATAATATTCTTGGCCGCTGCCTATTTCCTTTCTCTGGAAACTGCCCTTTATTCCATGTTGACCTATTTATCGGCTTCGAAAACCTTGGATTTTGTGGTGGATGGGATAGAGGAGTACACTGGAGTTACCATTATATCTGCCCGTAGTGAGGAAATTAGACTAATGATTACGGAAAAACTGGGAAGGGGCCTCACCATCTATAAGGGTCATGGCGGTTACGGTAAAAGCGGTGTACATAATGAGTACGACATTATTTATGCGGTAATTACCAGGCTGGAGATTAGTAAACTAAATACCGAACTGGAAAAGATAGATCCAAATGCCTTTGTTGTAATGAACAGTATAAATGACACTAAAGGTGGGATGATTAAAAAGCGGGCTTTGAACCACTAAAATTCCAATTATTCCACAAATATGTAAGTATTGCGGGAGTATTGCTACCAATGTAACTATTGTTACCAATTGCTGCTTGGAGAAGGGCTAATTTTGGGAGCAAATAGGATTACATTTTTATGGAACAAGCAGTACAGAAAACGAAAGGTGAATTGATTCGTGATAGTTTAAAGTCGTCCATGAGTTATTTGGATTACAGGTTAATGGTTTCCAATTTAGCTTTAGAGGGAAAATCAACTGGATCAGTAGAAAGTCAGGAATTGAGCGATTATACACGTCTGAACGATCAACGGATGAAACGTTTGGACAAGACCATTAAGATCGATGTTAATTCGGAAGCCAAAATTAAAGGAGTAGATAAAAAAACTACCTGGTTGGTACTTACTGAGAGTTGGTGTGGCGATGCTGCCCAAACCCTACCTGTAATGAATAAGATTGCGGATTTAAATGGGAATATTTCGTTAAGGCTTGTATTGCGCGATGACAACCTAGAACTAATGGAGCAGTTTTTGTCCAATGGTGCTATGGCCATTCCAAAATTGATCGCCATTGATGAAACTACGGGCAAGGTTACAGGGGAATGGGGCTCACGTCCGTCCATTGCAACTAAAATGGTGCAGGATTACAAAAGTAAATATGGGAAGTTAACGGCAGAATTTAAGCAGGATCTGCAGCTGTGGTATAATAAGGATAAGGGGCAGAATACGGTGAGCGACCTTTTATCTTTACTTTTCTTGAAATAGATAAGTAATGGTGCCCATTTGTTCAGCCTTTTCTCCGGCATTAAATTTGGATTTTAAGGCATATTCAATGGCGTTATCCACAAGACAACCATTTAGGGTGCTGGAACTTTTTTTGTTTACATCGGCCTCTATGACCTTTCCCAACGGGTCAACCTTTATATTAATGACTACTTTACCTCCTTCTATACAGGTATAAATAGGTATGGGAAGGCTGGTATGCCTCCTGTCTACCAAGGAATAGGAAATAGAAGTCCGTCTTTTGGCCAAATTGTTGGTCATTACTTCTTTACTAGCTTCCTTTTCTCCCAAAAGTTCTTGTTTTTCCCTTCTTCTCCTAGCCAATTCCTTTACTCTTGCCGCATATTCCGAGTCGGTGCTAAGGTAGTCGGTAGGATCGTCACTATCGGCGGACAGTTCCTGTTCCTCCAATATTTCCTCCAGTGTTTTGAGTGGCTCGGGGTTGCCAAAACTGGGTTTATTGGCCTCGTTATAGGCCATATGGCTTTTAACGGGATCTGCCTTGGCCATTTCCTCCATTTCCTTTATTTCTTCTTCAATTTCCTTTTCCAGATCCTCCTCTTCCAACAAACTTAATTCAATAACATACTCTTCCTTTTCTTCTTGCCCCAAGTGGATGTTGTATAAACCTAGTACCACCAAGGCCATGGAAAAGAATGTTATTAAGAAAGAAAGTTGTTTACGGTTTAAATTCATAGTGATATAACCACGTTTTATCAAAAATATTTCAAATTATCGACGAACGGTTAGGTTACCACTTATTATATCGAGATTTAACTGTCGATTTGCAGTAATTTACCAAATTCCTCGGGGGTTATGGCTTTATTTACGTTGTAATCGCCTATTTTGGTTCTTTTCAACGAGGATAAATGCGCACCGGATTGCAGTGCCTTACCGAAATCATGGGCCAAAGACCTAATATAAGTGCCTTTGCTACAGACCACCCTAAACTGTACCATGGGCAGTGAAATGGAGGTAATTTCAAACTCGGTAATAGTGACCTTTCTCTTTTTAATCTCCACTTCCTTACCTTCCCTGGCATATTCATAAAGTCTTTTGCCGTCTTTTTTGAGCGCAGAAAAAACAGGCGGAATTTGTTCTATATCCCCAATAAATTGGGCAGTGGTACTGTGGATCAGTTCATTGGTAATATGATCCACGGGGTATTTTTCGTTTATTTCGGTTTCCAGATCATAAGAAGGGGTTGTGCCTCCTAGGGTAATAGTGCCTGTATACTCTTTTTCCTGACCCTGTAGTTCGTTTATGGTTTTGGTAGCTTTTCCAGTACAAATAAGTAATAAGCCTGTGGCCAGTGGGTCAAGGGTTCCGGCGTGGCCTATCTTAATTTTCTTTAGCTGGAATTTCTTTCTAATTTTCCATTTTAAGGAATTAACAGCCTGAAAGGATGACCAACCAAGCGGTTTGTCTATAAGTAATACCTGCCCGTCTAAAAAGTCTTCCTTTGTCATTAGATTACCGTTAGTGGACTTATAAAATAATGAATGACAATGATTGCGATACCCACAACGATTCTATAATAGCCAAAAACCTTGAAGCCATGTTTGCTTAAATATCCTATAAAAGTCTTAATGGCGAAAAGGGCCACAATAAAACCAACCACGTTTCCTATAATCAATAAATTTATTTGTTCGGAGGTAAGGGTAAACCCAGCATCGTAATAGTCGTAACTCTTTTTAAGGGTGGCCCCCAACATGGTGGGCAAGGCCAGAAAGAATGAAAATTCTGCCGCAGCCGTCCTTGTGAGTTTTTGGGTCATACCTCCAACAATACTGGCACCACTTCTGGAAACACCTGGAATCATTGCCAAACACTGGAAGAGTCCAATCTTAAAGGCTGTGGCATATGAAATATCGGTGTTGTCCGAATTTCCAAATAAGTCGTCGACCCTCAACAATATTAAACCTCCAATCACCAAAGAAAAGGCAACTACAAGTGGGCTTTCCAACAGCGAATCTATGACATTACTTAAAAGAAGGCCTAAAACCACCGCAGGAATAAAGGCGACCAGGAGCTTATAATAAAAATCGATGCTTTGGAAAAAGCGTTTAAAATAGAGCACCACAACGGAAAGGATAGTGCCCAGTTGGATAACGATAGTAAACAATTTCGTGAAATCTTCCTGTGCAATACCAAAAAAGGAAGATGTAATAATCATGTGTCCAGTTGAAGAAACCGGTAAATACTCGGTTATGCCTTCAATAATGGCAAGAATAATAGCCTCAAATATGTCCAAAATTTATTTTTTCTTATGCGGATTCAACAGAATGGCGTAAACTTCTATCCCCAGGCCGATCAATACTAATGTTGGAGCCAAGCGTATTCTTCTGAAATTATAAATTTCAGGATTAAAGACATTGGGATCGTCACTTCCTCCACCGCTCATAAGGATAAAACCTAGGCTTATAAAGGCCAGGCCAACAAACATAAAGAGGTAATTTTTTTTCTGAAAAATAAATTCCCGTTTAGGCCTTTGTGGTTGATTGTTGTTTTGTTTTTTACTCATGCCGCAAAGTTAATAATATAAATCGTCCGTTCTAAGATTTAAGAAACGTTGTGTCGCAAAAAATGTACTGATAAAAGAAATCAAGACCCCTAAAAAGAAAACGCTTGCAAATAGAAATATGAGAATTGTCGGGTCCTGAAACAGGTTGAGTTCCGGAAAATTTATATCCACATAATAAATTACAAAGCCTAAGGCAATTAATGCCAGGACCGCACCAAGGACCCCCAATTTAATGTTGGTCCATATAAAGGGTCTACGGATAAAAGTTTTGGTGGCTCCAACCATCTGCATGGTCTTTATGATAAAGCGCTTGGAGTAAATGGATAGTCGGATGGAACTATTTATCAATAGCACAGCGATAAAGGTGAAAATTCCACTGGCAACCAGAATCCAGAAACTTATTTTTTTTACGTTATCGTTTAAAAGTGTAATCAAGGGTTTGTCGTAGCTCACTTCTTCAATATAGTCCCGACTTGAAATTTCCTCTGCTATTTCGGCAATCTTCTCTGTAGAAACATAATCAGCCTTAAGTTGCACGTCTATGGAATTCTTAAGGGGATTATATCCCAAGAAATCCAAAAAATTCTCTCCAATTTCTTCACTGTGTTGTTCTGCCGCCTGTTCTTTGGAAACATAGGTGGCCTTTTTGGTGTATTCGGCCATGGCCAAACTTTTTTGTAATTGGTCAACCTCCACCTCCTTGGCATTGTCCTTAAGAAAGACAGATATGGTGATCTGTTCCTTAAAATGATCGGCCAGTTTTTTGGTGTTCAGTACCAAAAGCCCCAATATACCCAATAGAAAAAGGACTAGGCCAATACTTAGGACTACTGAGAAATAGGAAGAAATCAGTTTTCTTTTTTGAAAACGTTCGAATGATGTGCTCATAGTACAAAATCAATATGTAAAAATAGGAAAGTAAATTGAATTAAAAATAGCAGAGGCTCCTTTCCTCACTAATTAGAAGCTGTGTTATGGTCTAACGGTTTCATTTGGCCTCTTGAAAACCTCTTCTTTTTACTAGAATTATCTTTTTAAGGCGAAATGGCCTTTTTTTATGTTGTTGTTAACTTTAAATTGAAACCAATAATCAGAGGCGGGAAGTTCTCGCCCATGATAACTGCCATCCCATTCGAAAGGACTGTTCATGGTGGTTTTTAAAAGGTTGCCATAGCGGTCAAAAATACTTAATTGTGCCGGTTTTAAATTTTCGGCCCCACTAATCTTGAAAGTATCATGTATGCCATCTCCATTAGGGGTAAAAAATTTAGGGATTACCAAATGAACATAAGGGAGATTTGCTGTACCACAGTTGTTTTTTACACGGGCAAAGAGGGTATATAATCCGCCCTCAGTATTGGTAAACTGATTATCGTCTTGGTAATTATAACCATCTAGGGAATATTCAAAATCCCCATTATTATCCATGATTATGGTAAGGGTGTATTCCTCCGAAATGGCTGTTTTTATTTTAGGCGTATCAATTTGATTTAGGGTAATGGTTTTCGTAGTAGAACAGCCGTTGCCATTGGTTAGTGTAACAGTATAGATTCCGGGAATACTAACATTAATATCAGAGGTAGTTTCGCCGGTACTCCACTTATAGTCTACATTACTTGTGTCGGAGGACAAGGTAATGGTCGTATTTTCACAGAAACTCAGGGTTTCATCTGTTGGTGTTGGGGGGTCGTCATGTACAATAATGGATACGGCTGTCCTTTGGCTGGAGGAACAACTTAATATGGAATCGGGAATGTGAACGAAGGAGCCAGGGACCGGTGGTCCTAAAGGGGCGGGAAAAGCCCGAGCTTCAGCATAATAAGTGCCCGATGTTAGAGCCAAAAGAGTGGTACTGTTGGCAAGCAACAGATTACCGCCTATGGGTTCGTCATACCAATCCACTGTTAAATCTTCATACCATTCTACTTCTTCATCTATGCTTACAGTTAGCATCCTGTTTTCGGATCTACAAGCTTCTATATTTCCAAGGCTCAGGGGAGGGTCGGGCTGGGGTACGTTAAAAATCTCGTATACTTGATAATCAAAATTACATAAAGAGCCAGGTAATTCTTCATCGATTAATACGTACCTATAAAAACGATAATTGGTCGACGACGATGGAATAATATATCGGTTGCCGAGTCCTGGTACATTACTAATAGCGTCTTCCCAATCTCTGCCATCTGTACTTTTCTGCCATTTATTGACGTATTTAAAATTTTCTGTTTGTTGAGGGCTTGAACGAATGATTGTAGAATTTACTTGAAGTCTTATACTGGTAGGAGGCGCTGTTTCACAGCGGGGAAAACTAGTATTACCATATTCATCGTATACGACAGTCTGAACGCGGCAATTTTGGGCAACAGTATTCAACGTTTTTGGGATTGTAATTGTTTGCTTTTTATGAGGGGAATATGCGAGTGTGTGTCGAGAAATACTGCCTTGATTGCTTTCGGTTTCATCCCATGCCGAAAATAGGGGCAGGCTGGTGAGTATTGTGTTATGCCTAAATTCTCCAAGAACAAAATTGCTGTAAAAGCAAACTACTATAAGTAGTTTAATACACAGTTGTCCTGAGAAATGGTTCATATTGAAAGTTATATATTTTGAGACAAATTAGCAACTTGTACCGTTGACATGTCATTTTGCCGCTTGTAATCCCTTATAAAGGGTTTAATTCTCCAGGGCTTGCCTGCCCGTTCCGGTCAGGCCGGCCTTTACTGTAAGATGTTTTTTAAGTAGCATGCCACTTATTCTTGGGGCTAGGGTATTCATTAGATTTATTTTTAAGGTGTGAAAATGGCTGGAGGGATGTTGTTGTAGCCTGCATGAAACAATTCCTAATTTATATATTCTTACCACTATAATCTTCATCTTAGGCCCTATTGTGATAGTTCATTTCATAGATTAAACTTATTTTTGCGCTACATTAATAAATGCAGGGGTGTGCAGTAGGTACACTGGATTAAAATACAATAGATTAGGATGACTTACGATTTTAGGAAGATTGAAGAAAAGTGGCAGAAATTTTGGGCGGAAAACCAAACCTTTAAAGCGGAGAATAGCTCCCAGAAAGAAAAGTTTTATGTGTTGGATATGTTTCCATATCCTTCCGGTGCCGGTTTGCATGTTGGGCATCCTTTAGGTTATATTGCCAGTGATATCTATGCGCGTTACAAAAGGCACAAAGGGTTTAATGTGTTGCATCCTATGGGATACGATTCCTTTGGTTTGCCTGCGGAGCAATATGCCATTCAGACAGGGCAACATCCTGCCATAACTACGGAGACCAATATTAACAGATATAGGGAGCAGTTGGATAAAATAGGTTTTTCTTTCGATTGGAGCAGAGAAGTTCGTACCTCCGATCCCAGTTATTACAAATGGACACAATGGATCTTTATCCAGCTTTTTAATTCCTGGTACAATAAGGATTCCGATAAGGCTGAAGATATTTCAAGTCTGATCGCGATTTTTGAAAAAGAGGGCAACCAAAGTGTAAATGCGGTTTGTGATGAAGATGTTAGGGCGTTTTCGGCAGCTGACTGGAAAGCCTTTACCGCAAAGGAACAGCAGGAAGTGTTGTTACAATATAGGTTGACGTATTTGGCGGAGACCGAAGTAAATTGGTGTCCGGTTTTGGGAACCGTATTGGCGAACGACGAGATTGTCAATGGAGTTTCGGAGCGGGGCGGTCATCCAGTTGTTCGTAAAAAAATGACCCAATGGAGTATGCGAATCTCTGCCTATGCCCAACGGTTGTTGGATGATTTAACTATGGTAGATTGGCCTCAGCCCTTAAAGGACTCCCAAACCAATTGGATAGGTAGGTCCGAGGGTGCAGAAGTTACATTTAGGGTCAAGGGGCGTGAAGAGGTTATAGATGTTTTCACCACCAGACCAGATACTATTTTTGGGGTTAGTTTTATGACCTTGGCCCCGGAACACGAATTGGTTGGCAAAATAACCACTGCTGGGCAAAGGGAGGAAGTAGAGGCCTATATAGCGGCTACGGCCAAACGCAGTGAGCGCGACCGTATGGCCGATGTAAAGACCATTACCGGAGCCTTTACCGGGGCTTATGCAGAACACCCGTTTAGCAGGGAGCCCATCCCAATTTGGATCGGGGATTATGTATTGGCGGGCTATGGTACCGGGGCGGTAATGTCCGTTCCCTGTGGAGATCAGCGCGATTACGACTTTGCAAAACATTTCAACATTCCCATTCCCAATATATTTGAGGGAGTGGACATTTCCGAAGAGGCCTTTGCCGATAAGGAAAAGACAGTTATTGGCAATTCCGATTTTTTAAATGGGCTTCCCTATAAAAAGGCCGTGAAACGCGTTATTTTCGAATTGGAAAAATTGGAACAGGGAACAGGAAAGATCAACTACAGGTTGCGCGATGCTGTTTTTAGTCGCCAGCGTTATTGGGGGGAACCTTTTCCGGTATACTATGTGGACGGAATGCCACAAATGATCTGTGCGGAACATTTGCCTATTGTACTACCTGAAGTTGAGAAATATTTGCCCACCGAGACCGGGGAACCACCTTTGGGCAATGCCACTATTTGGGCCTGGGACGTAAACAAGTCGGCAGTAGTAAGTAATCAGTTAATAGATCATAAAACTGTATTTCCATTGGAGTTGAACACTATGCCGGGTTGGGCAGGAAGTTCGTACTATTTTAACCGTTATATGGATCCCAATAATGAAAACGAAATATTTTCAAAAGAGGCCATTGACTATTGGCAAGACGTAGACTTGTATATTGGGGGTAGTGAACATGCTACCGGACATTTGTTATATAGCCGTTTTTGGCAGAAGTTTTTGTTCGATAAAGGCATTGTGCCAAAACCGGAATTTGCCAAAAAACTGATCAATCAAGGGATGATCACAGGGACAAGTGCCTTCATTTATAGATTGGAAGGCCAAAATACACTTGTTTCAAGGAATTTAATAGGAGATAGATCGGTACAGCCACTGCACGTAGATGTGGCATTGGTGAATCCATCCGATGAGTTGGATTTGGTAAGATTCAAGAAAAATCCCCTTTACGCCGACTTTAAGGATGCCGAGTTTGTTTTAGAGGACGGGAAATACATTGTTGGTAGGGAAGTGGAAAAAATGTCCAAATCCAAATACAATGTGGTGAGTCCGGATAGTATCTGCCATGAGTACGGTGCAGATTCCCTTCGTTTGTACGAGATGTTCCTAGGACCTTTGGAGCAATCCAAACCTTGGAATACCGCTGGTATTACGGGGGTACACAGTTTTCTTAAGAAAATGTGGCGTTTGTTCCACGGGGGAGAAGAAGGGGCGTTCTTGGTCACCGATGCCGAACCTACAGCAGATAATTTAAAGACTTTGCACAAAACTATAAAGAAGGTGGAGGAAGATGTGGAGAATTTCTCCTTTAACACCTCTGTATCTACCTTTATGATTGCCGTGAATGAACTGTCTGCCCAGAAATGTTCCAGCAAGGCTATTTTAGAGCCTTTGGCCATTTTGGTTTCTGCCTATGCGCCCCATATAGCCGAGGAACTTTGGAGTAAATTGGGACACGCTACCTCTATTTCTACGGCTCCCTTTCCTAAATTTGAAGGCAAGTATTTGGTGGAGAGCAGTAAGGAATACCCCATTTCTTTCAATGGAAAAGTGCGCTTTAAATTGGAATTGCCGGCAGATCTTTCTAAAGAGGAAATAGAGGCTGCTGTAATGGCGCATGACAAAACACAGGAACAACTACAGGGTCGTACCCCTAAAAAGGTGATCGTGGTCCCAGGAAAAATTGTCAATATAGTAGGATAGGGAGATTGTTCCAAGGCTTAAGTTGGTTTTGGTTATATATTTAAATATTAATTCACCTTATGGGGTTTGCCCATAAAATTGTATCTAGCGGAATGGAGAATATAGAAATCATGGGGCTGGTGGCGGCCGTACTTACTACCTATTCTATAGTACCGCAGGTATATAAGACGTGGAGCAATAAATCTACCAAGGATATTTCGCTCACCATGTATTTGGCTATGTTCCTTGGGGTGGTTCTTTGGCTTATTTATGGTATTTACCATGATAGTATACCTATGATCTTGGCCAATTTTATTACAGCGGTATTACTTTTTGTTATGATTGTCCTTAAGTTAAAATACAAATAGCCGGGAATTTCCTTATTAGGATTTCTTATTATTTGGCACTGTTGATGGATCGCCTTTATTTTGGGTTCGTACACATAATGTGAAAAGCATAATAATCCATGTTCACGGCCCTCATTTAGAGGATTTTCTTTTTTTTTATATTTTTTTGTTCCATTTTTGGAATTCCCACCATCATATAATAATGGTAAAGAATAAGGCTATTTGCCGGAAAGCTGGTTTTTTCGGATAGTAATAAAACAAGAGATAATGAAAGTAGGCATTCCCAAAGAAATGAAAAATAACGAAAGCAGGGTTGGCATGACGCCTGCCGGGGTTTTCGAGTTGGTGAAAAACAACCATACGGTATATGTTCAATCCGGGGCTGGTAATGGTAGCGGGTTTTTAAACATAGATTACCAGCAGGCTGGTGCCATAGTTTTGGATACCATCGGTCAGGTTTATGCTATGAGCGACATGATCGTTAAAGTAAAGGAGCCAGTAAAGGAGGAGTACGCCTATGTGCAAAGAGGGCAGATTGTTTTTACGTATTTTCATTTTGCCTCTAGTGAGGTCCTTACAGAAGCCATGATAGATCGTAAGGGTGTTTGCATAGCTTATGAAACCGTAGAAGATGAAGACGGGTCGTTGCCTTTATTGACGCCTATGTCCGAAGTTGCCGGAAGAATGGCCATTCAACAAGGGGCCAAATATTTGGAGAAGCCGGAAAAAGGCAGGGGGGTGCTTCTTGGAGGCGTTCCAGGAGTGGCACCGGGAAGGGTTTTGGTACTGGGAGCCGGTGTTGTAGGAATTCAAGCTGCTAAAATGGCAGCTGGACTTGGTGCCCATGTGACCATTCTGGATATTAATATGAAACGGCTTCGCTATGTAAACGATGTAATGCCAAGCCATGTGGTAACGGAATTTTCAAATGAGTTCAATATAAGGAAACACATTAAGGACCATGATCTAATTGTTGGAGGTATCTTACTAAAGGGAGCCAAAGCCCCTAAGATCATTACTCGAGATATGCTAAAGGATATGCGTCCAGGTACCGTAATTGTGGATGTGGCCGTAGATCAAGGGGGGTGTGTGGAAACCACTAGGCCCACTACGCATGAGAACCCTGTATATATTATAGACGACGTGGTTCATTACTGCGTTACCAATATGCCGGGGGCAGTTCCTCATACGTCAACCATGGCCTTG
Source organism: Arenibacter palladensis (assembly GCF_900129275.1). Classification (GTDB taxonomy): domain Bacteria; phylum Bacteroidota; class Bacteroidia; order Flavobacteriales; family Flavobacteriaceae; genus Arenibacter; species Arenibacter palladensis. Next base: position 1,159,514 of record NZ_FQUX01000001.1, read on the forward strand.
ACCAATGTAACCCTGCCTTATGTGGTGAAACTGGCCAACATGGGTTGGGAGCAAGCCTGTCAGAAGGATGCATCCCTGCAAAAAGGGTTGAATATAGTAAAGGGAAAGGTAATCTGTAAAGAGATTTTGGAAGCCTTCAAATGGCAAGCCTTGGATGACTAGACCGTACATTTTGTCATATATCCCACCCCGTCATAATTTGGCGGGGTTTTTGATTGTTTAGAAAAGAAAGAATTACTTGATATTAAGAAAAGGAAACTTTAGTATATTGGATTAATTTTAAAAAGAGAATTGTTATGATGATGTATTATATATTACTGGGTGCTATAGCTCTGGTGAGTTGGTTGGTTAGTAATAAATTAAAAAGTAAATTTAAGCACTATTCCAAAGTGCATTTGCGCAACGGTATGAGTGGTGCCGAAATTGCCGAAAAGATGTTGGCAGACCATGGAATCAGGGATGTAAAGGTTATTTCTACACCAGGAATGCTAACGGACCACTACAATCCGGTAAACAAAACGGTTAATTTAAGTGAAGGGGTATACAATCAAAGAAACGCTTCAGCAGCGGCGGTCGCGGCCCACGAATGTGGACATGCGGTGCAACATGCTACGGCATATGAATGGTTGACCCTGCGTTCCAAATTGGTGCCTGTGGTAAGTGTTACCTCAGGAATGTCCATGTGGGTGGTTTTTGGTGGTATTATGCTGGGAGCTGCAGCCGGAGTTGGTCTAGGTTATTGGGTAGCCGTGGCAGGTCTAATTATGATGGGGCTAGCTACCTTGTTTAGCTTTATCACCTTGCCTGTTGAGTATGATGCCAGTAACCGTGCCCTTGCGTGGTTAAAGAACAAGAATATGGTGACCCAAGAAGAATATAAAGGGTCTGAGGATGCTTTAAAATGGGCTGCCAGAACTTACTTGGTAGCGGCAATAGGATCCTTGGCAACCTTGGTCTATTGGGCCATGCAAGTTTTGGGAAGTAGGGACTAAGACTTATGACAAATCAAATAAAAAGGGACATCCAGAAAGATGTCCTTTTTTTATATCGTTATTTGTCGGTCTATTTGTTGGTCCAAAGAAATAAAGGTCTCTGTTCTGGATACACCTTCTATCTGCTGTATATCCCTATTAAGTACGTGCATAAGATGTTCGTTGTCCCTGCAAAGTACTTTTATAAGAATGGACCAGTTTCCTGTGGTATAATGGCATTCCAATACCTCTGGGATTTTTTCAAGTTCCTTAACGGCTACAGGATTGCTCATGGCCTTATCCAAGTAAATGCCAATGTAGGCCATGGTGGTGTACCCCAAAACTTTGGGGTTGATAATGAATTTAGAACCTGCAATTAAACCCGAAGCTTCCAACTTTCGCAACCTTTGATGAATGGCAGCTCCTGAGATCCCTATATTTCTGGCAATTTCCAGAACGGGCTTTCTAGCATCGTCCATCAAAAATCTTAGTATCTTTTTGTCGATACCATCAATTTTAATGTTTTCGTTATTGGATTTCATCGGTTCTACTTCAATTTCTATATAAAGATACCAAAATGGTTTTACATCTTAACTAGCAACAGAGTCGGGATTATAACCCAAGTAGGGTACCTGATATTCCTTAAAGTGAATTCCATAGCTTTTAAGTTGCTTTAAAATAGGCTCGTAGACTTCCCGTCTTATTGGCAATTGTACTCCTGGAGTGGTGATTTTTTTGTTTAATATCAATAAGGTGGCCATGGCTACCGGTAGTCCAACTGTCTTGGCCATTGCAGTATAGGTTCGGTCTTCGCCAATAACCACTGTATTGGAATCTATTTGTTCCTTTTTTCCGTTAAGTTCGTACCCAAATTTGTGGTACATAACAATCATATCCTTATCCGTATTGGCCAAGGTCCAACTATCTTCCAGGATTCTTTGCAAAATTTGTGCAGGAGTGGCATTTTTTAATTCAATCTTCCTAGTGGAATCAAAAAGGTGCAATTCCATTAATTTTTCCCACATAATATCATCTTGGTCTATCTTAAGGTAATGCCGCAGTTTTAATTCTACGGTATTGGTAGGCGAATAAGGAAGAAATAAGTTTACGAATTCGCGGTAGGACATTCCCTCAGAATTCTCAATGGTATAGCTGTCGTCGGTCATGCCCAACTGTACGAACATGTTCCACGCCTTGGAAAAGCCTACCCTTCGCATGGTGCCCCTATATAGGGTAAGTACATTCTCCAGTCCGTAGGCTTCCCTGTATTTTAGTGAGTCCCTGTTGGCGTACACTTCAAATTTTCCGTAGCCTTTTACATCCAAAAATTCGGTCCTTCTAAATAGTTTGTGGTAGGGGATATATTTGTAGGTGCCTTCTTGAATAAATTTGGCTACTCCGCCCTGACCGGCCAACACAACATTTCTGGGATTCCAGGTAAATTTATAGTTCCACAGGTTGTCGTCATTTTCCGGGGCCACCAAACCACCGGTGAAAGATTCGAACAGTATCATTTTACCACCGCGAGCCCTTATATTGTCTATGACCTGCATGGCACTCATGTGGTCTATTCCGGGATCCAAGCCAATTTCGTTCATAAAAACCAATCCCTTTTCTTTGGCCTGTTGGTCCAAGGCCAAGATATCATCACTTATATAGGAGGCTGTAACCAAATGTTTTGTAAATTGAATGCAATCCAGTGCCACCTTGATGTGAAAACGCGCAGGGAGCATGGAAATGACGATATCCGATTGTTCAATGGCCCTACTTCTGTCGTTATCATTTAAAATATCCAATTTTAAAATCGTACAGGATTTATGTAATTTTATTTTATCGGGAAGAACTTCCGGATTTAAGTCACAAATAGTAATATGTAAATTTTCGACCTCTGCTTTTTGTATTAAATAATCCAACAAATATGCAGTGGATTTTCCGGTGCCTACAACGAGAATTTTTCTACGCATGGGTATTTTACTTTTCTATTTCACGGATACTAAGTTATCAAATTGTTATATTTGTAAGAAATAAGCCTTAATAAGTTATGAACAAAACAATTTTTGGCACTGGTATATTTTTCGGCCTAACGGCAGTTCTTTTGGGAGCTTTTGGCGCACATGGTTTGGAAAAAATGGTTGATGCCAAGGCCATTGAGACCTTTGAAACCGGGGTGCGGTACCAGATGTACCACGCTTTGTTCCTTTTAATTTTGGGAGGGAGCAATATATTGGTCAACGAGAGAAAAAGGATGATCTATTATTTTATCGTGGTCGGAATTGTATGTTTTTCTTTTTCAATTTACCTTTTGGCCATCAATGAGTTGACTAGTTTTGATTTTAAGAAATTGGCGCTATTGACACCCCTTGGAGGTGTTCTCTTGATTACGGGTTGGATACTTCTGGGTATTAGGGTTCTTAATCAAAAACCATTAAACTAAAACCAACAAGCTCATAGAGCACTTATATATTTCTAATAAAACTCAATTATCATGAATTCATTAACACCCTCAACTAAATCGATTGCGTTGGAGACGTATGGTATAACCAGTAAAAAAATCCATTACCAATTGGCACCGTCCAAACTTCATGAAATTACTGTGGAAAAGGGCATGGGAGTAACTTCGTCTACTGGGGCTTTGGCCATTAATACCGGTGAATTTACCGGGAGGTCGCCTATGGACAGATTTATAGTAAAGGATGATATTACGGCCGATAAAATTTGGTGGGGAAATGTGAATATACCTTTTGAAAGCGAAAAGTTTGATGCCCTTTACAACAAGGTCATCAAATATCTTAATGAAAAGGAACTTTATGTAAGGGATTGTTTTGCTTGCGCAGACGATGATTACAAGATGAACATCAGGGTCATTAATGAATATCCTTGGTCCAATATGTTTGCCTATAATATGTTTTTAAGACCTACTGAGGAGGAGTTGGTGGGTTTTGACCCGGAATGGACCGTGATCAATGCACCAGGTTTTATGGCAAAGGCAGAGGAAGATGGGACAAGGCAGCATAATTTTGCCATCTTGAATTTCACCCGTAAAATTGCCTTGATAGGAGGTACCGGATATACGGGGGAAATTAAAAAAGGAATATTTTCTGCACTGAATTTCATTCTTCCCGTTTTTAAGAATTGCCTTCCCATGCATTGTTCGGCAAATGTTGGAGAAGATGGGGATACGGCTATCTTTTTTGGCCTTTCCGGAACGGGAAAGACTACATTATCGGCAGACCCACATAGAAAATTGATCGGAGATGATGAACATGGTTGGACCAAGGAAAATACCGTGTTTAATTTTGAGGGAGGTTGTTACGCCAAGGTCATTAATCTTTCGGAGGAAAACGAGCCTGAAATTTACGGAGCCATCAAGAAAGGGGCCCTTCTGGAGAACGTGGTCCTGGACGCCAATGGGGTGGTAGATTTTGCGGATACCTCCATTACCCAAAATACTAGGGTAAGTTATCCTATTTATAATATAGATAATATACAAGTGCCGTCCATTGGTAAGAACCCAAAGAATATTTTCTTTTTAACTGCCGATGCTTTTGGGGTATTGCCCCCAATTTCAAAACTGACCCCTAGTCAGGCAGCCTATCATTTTATATCTGGATATACGGCCAAGGTGGCCGGTACCGAGGCAGGGGTGGTAGAACCTGTGCCAAGCTTTTCGGCATGTTTTGGAGCGCCGTTTATGCCGTTGCACCCAACCAAATATGCGGAGATGCTCAGTAAAAAAATGCTGGATGCCGGAGTAAACGTATGGCTGGTAAATACGGGTTGGACCGGTGGCCCTTATGGGGTGGGTACCAGAATGAAATTAAAATATACCAGAGCCATGATCCATGCGGCCTTAAGTGGGGAATTGGGATTGTACAGCTATGATAAATACCATATCCACTCTGTTTTTGGAGTGGCACAGCCTAGGGAATGTCCTGGAGTCCCCACAAGTGTGTTAAGTCCGCGGGCAACATGGAACAATGACGAAGCCTATTATAAAACGGCCTTTAAATTGACCAATGCCTTTCGCGAAAACTTTAAGAAATTTGAGATCTATGCCAATGAGGAAATAAGGCGCGGGGGACCCCAACGATATGCATTCTAAAAGAAAAACCCCGAGGCTTGCCTCGGGGTTTTTCTTTTATCAGGTATTGCTAAATTAATTTTTCGGCAATAACTATTTCTTGTTTACACTAGTTATGTATCTCTGAAGAGCCATGGTCATAGAAGGCGTTTCCGGGGTAGGAGCCTGAATGTCTATTCTTAACCCTGCTTCCGTGGCCGCTTTAACCGTTGAATTTCCAAAAACCGCTATTCTGGTCTCGTTCTGTTTAAAATCAGGGAAGTTCTTTAACAATGATTCTATTCCGGACGGACTAAAGAATACCAATACATCATAGTATACATCCCTTAAGTCTGAAAGATCACTAATTACCGTTCTGTAAAAAATACCTCTGGTCCAATCTATTCCCAAACTATTAAGCGTTTCTGGAACAATCGGTTTAAGAACGTCAGAAGATGGTAATAGAAATTTTTCGTCCTTATATTTTTTGAACAAGGTATTTAAATCTGGAAAATTCATTTTCCCGACATATATTTTACGCTTGCGGTACACAACGTACTTTTGTAAATAGTAGGCTACTGCCTCTGACTGACAAAAATATTTCATCGTATCGGGAACCTTAAACCTCATTTCCTCCGCGATCCTAAAGAAATGATCCACCGCATTCCTACTAGTAAGAATAATGGCGGTAAAATTCTTAAGGTCAATTTTTTGTTGTCGGACCATTTTCGCATCAACACCTTCCACGTGGATAAAAGGTCTAAAATCTACCTTTATTTTCTCCTTATCAATAAGCTTGGAATAGGGGGAATTTTCCATCTTAGGTTCTGGCTGTGAAACCAAAATCGTTTTTACTTTCATAGGTTTCGATCTATTAGATAGTTTCCAACTATAATAATTGGTGCTATTTCAAGAGCGCAAAGGTACAAAATAAAATACACAAAATTACTGGCGATGAATTTTTGATGATTTCTCAATGTTGTTGTCCAACCAATGGCGTTTATAAGGAATACCAATAAAAGACTTATAAAAATCACTGCTTTTGACTCCTTGAAAACATAATTTAATAGAAGATTGGCAAATAGCATTACAATACCACTATAGTTGAGGTAAGAGAGTTTCTTGAAAATTATTTCGGAAATGGTCTTGTTGATATTAAATATGAAACCGTTGCCCAATTGCAAGAGTATTTTAATGGTAAAAAATAAAAGAAGTGAAATAAAAATGATGCCGTAGGTAACAAACTGTTGGCCTTCCGGAATTTTGAAAAAAACAGTATATGCAAAATATAGGAAAAGGGAAAAATTAAGTAATTGGAAAATACTGAAAAAAATACTGAACCAATTAAATAGTTTGTCCTTCTTTTGGTATAGGAAGATATATTTATTGTTGAACGGTAAGATTATATAGTTTAGGAAACGGCTATAAAAAGAGGTTTTTGCAAGTACCATAAAAAAGATACTTGAAAATAGGATAATGGTTATCCAGTCTACGTTATACTCATTTCTTAATATAGCTTCCATTTATCCGGTCTTGTTTTTATTTCCCGATACATCCAAAAAAAATCATTATAAAAAATACCCATCCTATTTTAATATAGGTCTGGGGTTTATTGCTTGAGTGCTGCCAATGCTAATAACGTGTATTTCATTCTCTTTAGTGTGGCCAACAATTCAATTGAATCCATTGGGCCAAACAAAGGGTGATATTTATTTTTTAGTGCTATTAAAAGGACCGGCCCAAACCTAAGCTTTTTTAACACCAAATCCATGGATAAAGATAAGAAACCTAATGCTATGGTGCTATATCTTCGTTAGGGGAATACCATTGGCTTTATTGGCGTCCTTCCTTTTTCCAAGGGCTTTAAATATTGGTTACGGCAAAATAATGATATCCTATCCGGGTTCATTAGGAATTCAATATGGTTGGGACGGCAATTTTTTCTCGGAAGTCTTAATTCGTTGTTGTTAAGCGCTCCAAATTAGGGGCCAAAACGAATTATTCGCCAACATGTGCAATCTTTAAAAAAATCATAAAACTTCACTGATATTTCACTACAGTTTTTAAAATACTATTTTTGCTAAAATTGCAATACCTAGATGGCGGATAGCTTGGTCATTATTCCTACCTTCAATGAAATTGAAAACATTGAGCTTATAATTCATTCCGTCTTTGCTTTGGAGCAGGATTTTCATATCCTAGTAGTAGATGATAATTCTCCCGACGGTACGGCCGAGGCCGTAAAAGCTTTGCAGGAACATTATCCAAATAGATTATTTTTAGAGGAAAGACGAGGAAAATCTGGTTTGGGAACGGCCTATATCCATGGGTTCAAATGGGCCATTGAAAGAAAGTATGAATTTATTTTTGAGATGGATGCCGATTTTTCACATGCCCCTCCAGATCTTTTAAAGCTACGGCAAGCCTGTGTTGATGGTGCGGATGTAGCTGTGGGATCTCGTTACAAAAAGGGAATTAATGTAGTAAATTGGCCCTTGCATAGAATATTATTATCCTATGGTGCTTCATTTTACGTGAAGTTGATAACGGGAATGAAGGTACACGACCCTACGGCCGGATTTGTTTGTTATAGGAGAAAGGTCTTGGAAACCATCAATTTGGATTCCATTAAATTTATTGGCTATGCATTTCAAATTGAAATGAAGTTCAGGGCCCATCTTCAAAATTATAGGATTGAAGAGGTGCCTATTATTTTTACCGATAGGATAAGGGGAAAATCAAAAATGAGTGCTTCCATTATTAACGAGGCCGTTTTTGGGGTACTACAGATGAAGTTGCGCAGTTTGTTTCACAAAAAGAAATTTTAAGATGGGAAGAATACTTTTAAAAAACGCTACAATCGTTAATGAGAACAAAATATTCCCTGCTGATATACTGTTGGAGGATGATATTATTCTTAAAATTGAGGACCAAATTTCATCGGATAATGTCTCCGAGGTCATTGATTTGGGAGGGAAGTATGTAATACCGGGGGCCATAGACGATCAGGTACATTTTAGGGAGCCTGGTTTAACGCATAAGGGGACCATTGCTACGGAAAGCCGGGCAGCGGTTGCCGGAGGAATAACCTCCTTTATGGAACAGCCCAACACCAATCCCCAGACAACTACCATTGAAGCTTTGGAGGAAAAGTTTGAAATGGCCAGAAATTCCGCATTTGCCAATTACTCTTTTTTGTTTGGCGGTACCAATGATAATTTGGAAGAGATAAAGAAATTGGATAAGAATGCCTGTTCAGGGATTAAACTCTTTTTGGGTTCGTCTACGGGCAATATGTTGGTAGACAATGAAGAGGTGATTGAAAAAATATTTCGGAATACGGAGATGGTCATTTCCGCCCATTGTGAAGATGAGTCTACGATTAAGGCAAATTTTGCAAAATATAAGGAGCAATATGGAGATGATATTCCCGTAAAATACCATCCTTTGATAAGGAGTGCCGAAGCCTGTTATCTTTCTTCCTCAAGGGCTATTGCCTTGGCCAAGAAAACCGGGGCAAGATTTCATGTCTTTCACCTATCTACAGGAAAGGAAACAGAGCTTTTTAGGAACGATATTCCACTAGAGGATAAAAAAATTACAGCGGAGGTCTGTATTCATCACCTTTGGTTTTCAGAAGAGGATTACGATACCAAAGGCACCTTGATTAAATGGAATCCGGCGGTTAAAACGGCAGCCGATAGGGATCAACTATGGCAGGCGTTATTGGACGATCGTATAGATGTTATTGCCACGGACCATGCGCCCCATACTTTGGAGGAAAAGAACAATGTGTATACTTCCGCACCCTCTGGAGGCCCTTTGGTGCAGCATGCCTTGCCAGCAATGCTGGAGAAATATCATGGTGGAAAGATAAGCCTGGAGAAAATTGTGGAGAAAATGTGCCATAACCCGGCAAAGTTGTTCCAAATAAAAAAGCGGGGTTTCATTCGGGAAGGATTTTATGCCGATTTGGTGGTGTTGGATCTTAACGATTCCTGGACAGTGACCAAAGAAAATATCGCCTATAAATGCGGGTGGTCCCCCTTTGAAGGAAATTCGTTCAAATCCAAGATAACCCATACTTTTGTTAATGGTCATTTGGCCTATGAAAATGGCAATTTTTCTCAAGAGAGAAAAGCCATGAGGTTAACTTTTAATAGAGAGTAATGTTAAGATATATAGTTGTCATTTTTCTAGGGCTTTTATTTTCATGCAATGAAAAGGTGGTGGAGAAACCGGAAAACCTTATTCCGGAGGATAAAATGGCCACCATTCTATATGACATTTCACTATTAAATGCAGGTAAGATAATTAATGAAAGCATTTTAAACGAATATGACATTGAACCCATGGGGTATATCTATACCAAGTATGGGATAGACAGTATTCAATTTGTAAAAAGTGATACCTATTATGCCTCTATGCCTACAGTTTACGAGGCCATCTACACCAAAGTAAAAGATAGGTTGGAGAAGGATGAAAAGTTTTTTGAGGAAGAAAGGAAGCAGAAGCAGGATTCTTTAATGGAGGCCAAAGAAAAGTTGAATCCCGACCTCAAAAAGAAGCCAGAAACTACTAAGGATTCTCTTCCATAAACTTTTTGCAGGATAGTTCAATAACACCGTCCAAGGCTTCAAAGGAATGCCCTAGTTCTTTTTGGATTTTGTCGGCATTGAACAATTGGTTCTTTCGTAAGGATTCGATCGAGTTTTTGGTAAGCTTTCTTCCACTGTTCCAGAAAATATTCCTTAGCCAATCCAATCGTCTAAACACCTCTAATTGCCAAAATTTAATTGCTTTGCTGGGACCTGGTTTGCCAAAGGCCTTCGTAATCTTTTGTAGAATTTCTCTGTAGGTCAGATTTTGGGCCACAAGAATATACTTTTCATTGGTTATGGAAGACTGCATTAATTGGGTCATTATCTGGACCACATCATTTACAGTGACGAAACCTGTCCCTCCTGGTGGGTAATACTTACGGGCCTTATAGGTGGTTTTGAATAAAATGCCAGTTCCCGTTTCCCAGAATCCCGGGCCCAGGATAACTCCCGGATTTACAATAACCGCAGGAACATTTTCCTGGGCACCCCTCCATACTTCCAGTTCGGCATCCATCTTGGTCATGGCGTATACATTGCTTTGTTGGGCGTTCCAATCGGTGTCTTCGGTAGCCTCTTGGTTGCCAACTGTTCTCCCTATGGCGCCTATGGAGCTGGTATAGCACAATTTTTGGACACCCTTGGCAATACATAGATTTACAATGTTTTTGGTGCCTTCATAGTTTACGGTGCGCAATAGGTCATAGTCATTGGGGTTAAAGGAAATTAAGGCCGCACAATGATAAACATGTGTCACATTTTCAAAAGCAGTTTCCAAGGCTGGCAGGTCGTTAAGATCGGCCTTTACCCAGTTTATTTTTTGAAAGAGTTCGTGGGATTGGTCCGTATAATACCCAAATACCTTTTCAACCTCCTTTAGGTTGCTCGTTTCTCTATGAATGGCTTTTACCGCGGCACCCGACTGCAATAAGTGCAAAAGAAGGTGCGCCCCTACCAAACCAGTTCCTCCTGTGACTAAAATCATGCCGCAAATTTACTCAATTGCCTCCAATTTATTCCGTTTTCATCAGGAGTTAAACAAGCTATTATTATATATTTGCCACTATTATTGAATTAGAAGATTTATAGCATGACTACGAACTTTGTAGAAGAATTAACTTGGAGGGGAATGTTGCACGATGCAATGCCCGGTACTGAAGAACATTTGTTAAGCGGAATGCAATCTGCCTATGTTGGGATAGACCCTACGGCAGACTCTCTTCATATTGGACATTTGGTTGGGGTTATGATGCTGCGCCATTTTCAGTTGGCAGGACATAAACCTTATGCGCTGATCGGTGGAGCCACGGGAATGATAGGAGATCCATCAGGAAAATCCACAGAGCGAAATTTGCTGGATGAGGCTACATTGGCACATAACCAGGCCGCTATAAAGGGGCAGCTTTCCCGTTTTTTGGATTTTAATAGCGGTAAGGATAACAGTGCCGTTTTGGTAAACAACTATGATTGGATGAAGGATTTTTCCTTTTTGGAATTTATACGTGATGTTGGAAAGCACATTACTGTAAATTACATGATGGCCAAGGATTCTGTGAAAAAACGTTTATCGGCCGAAGCCAAGGAAGGTATGTCCTTTACGGAATTTACCTATCAATTGGTGCAGGGGTATGACTTTTTACACCTTTATAGAGAGTATAACTGTACCCTGCAAATGGGTGGAAGCGACCAATGGGGAAATATTACCACCGGTACGGAACTTATCCGTAGAATTGGGGGCGGTAAAGGATTTGCCCTTACCTGTCCTTTGATTACAAAGGCCGATGGCACCAAATTTGGGAAGTCGGAAGGGGGAAATATATGGTTGGATTCTGAAAGAACATCTCCCTATAAATTCTATCAATATTGGTTGAATACCTCGGATGAGGATGCCGAAAAATATATTAAGATCTTTACTTTTCTCCCTAAGGACGAAATTGAAAATTTGGTTAAAATGCATCAGGAAGCCCCGCATTTGAGGGTGCTTCAAAAGCGTTTGGCCGATGAGGTTACGGTAATGGTACATTCTCAAGAGGATTTGGACAATGCTGTAAAGGCAAGTGATATTCTTTTTGGAAAATCTACCTCTAGTGATCTGAAAAAGCTTAATGAAAAGACATTTTTGGAAGTGTTTGAAGGTGTACCACAGGCAGAGGTAACCAAGGAGGACATAAGCAATGGCTTGGATATGATAGCGGCCTTGGCTGCAAAAACCGGCTTTTTAGGATCCAATGGGGAAGCTAGGCGCGAATTGAAACAAAATTCCATTTCCGTTAATAAGGAAAAAGTCAAAGAAGATTATATCATTTCTTCAGAAGATCTCATCAACAATAAATTTGTTTTGTTGCAGCGCGGGAAGAAGAATTATTTTGTGCTGGTCATTAAATAAACGCCGTATTTTTTTCACTTACCCAATAAAATTAGGAGATACCCGTTAGCCTAATAAATGGGATGTTATGAAGAAGTATTTTTTGTTTTTTGCCCTGGTTGCTCTTTTTGTTTCATGTGACAAATTGGACGAGCTTACCAAATTTGAGATGGATTATGATCAAACGGTGGTTATACCATCATCAACCGGAGTAGATTTACCTTTTGATGTCTTTACCCCTGAAACAGAGACCAATTCTTCTGCCGAGTTCGAGGTAAACGATACCAGAAAAGATTTGATAGAGGAAATCGTTTTGAAGAAACTCATAATGACCGTGGAGGTTCCTGATGGGGAGGATTTCAGCTTTTTGGAATCGATCATCATATATATGTCCGCAGACGATTTGCCGGAGATTAAGATAGCCTGGAACGAGGAGGTATCTGCTACGGCTGGGGAACAGCTGGAACTGGTGACTACGGCTGAAGATTTAAAGGAGTATATAAAAAAGGATTCCTATACCTTAAGGCTAAAAACCATAACCGATGAGTTTTTGTCGTCAGATTATGAAATAAATATTGCCTCAACCTTTTTTGTGGATGCCAAGATCTTGGGCCTATAGCACCATTAAATTGCAGCCTCGAATATCTGAATGGTCAAACCTGCCAAGTATTTCGAAACTTCCGTCGGTATGCACCTTGCCCAAATCTTGAGTGGCAATAAAGCTACAGGAGTGTATGTTGGCCAGGTCAATGATGTTGACACCTCCCGTTTTACCCGCTTTCTGTAGGGTTAAGGGGTCTTCGGTTTCACGTGTTAGGACTTTCATCCATTTAGGCGCAAAGAAACGTCCATTGCCTTGGGAATAGGCTTGGGACAGGAGTTCTGTCATCCCATATTCGGAATGGATAGTCGGCACTCCAAAACCTTTTTTTAAGAGTTGGTGCAATTCCTCCCGGATCAATTCCTTCTTTCGTCCCTTCATGCCACCGGTTTCCATAACTACGGTATTCTTTAGTATTAATTGGAATCTTTCCGCCATGTCCAGTAGGGCAAAGGAAACACCTAATAGTAATATTTTGGTATTGGTATTATCCAATTCAACCATGGTCTTTTGTAAAAGGTCAATATCATCCAAATAAAAGCCACTTTCAGGATGTCTGCTTTTATTGATGAGGTCGTTGGCCATATAAATTAGGGAAGAACCCTCCCTTTCCAGATAAGATGGCAGTAACGCCAGTACACAATAGTCCTCTACATCCCCATAAAACTGTTTAAAGGCCGATAGATAGCTTTGTTCGTACAGTTCAAGGTTTTTTACGTAATGCCTGCTTACTTCACTTCCGGTAGTGCCACTGCTGGTAAAGGTAATTTGGGGTTCAAATGAACCGCAAATTACTTTTTTGGATTTAAAAAATTCTATCGGTAGAAAGGGAATATCCCTAATGGATTTAACGGAGGATACATTTTTACCTAAGTGTCGGCAAAATTCCTGGTACACCAAGTTTTCGTTAAATTGGGACTCAAATGTTTTCAATGCCATGGCATTGAACTCTTCGTCGGTTGAAATTGTAAAAATATTCTCGAGAGGCATATTCTAAATCACTTCTACAAAAGTAGTGATAACAACATAGTGGAAACCCTATTTTATGGTTTTATTAGTGAAACTCAATTTTGAGAAGTCAGTATGACGCACTGAAAATTGCAAGTTGAACTAATCCCGCCTTTTTCGACGGGATCTAGGTTCAATACCTCGATCCTTGGGTCGATTCCTAATATTGGGTTCAGGGCCTGCCTTTGTCGGTAGACAGGCTTGCCCTGAGGTTTAATACCTGTTATTGGTATAGTCTTAAATCTCCCTTTGGGAAAAGTATGAATTCTCCCTATCCATATCCCCATAAATGGAAATGTAAAAAGGAATAGACAAGTATTTGTTATGTGGTGGGGGTGTAGAAAGAAAAAAGTACCATTAAGAGGGTTTATTTTACGACCAGCTTTCTGGTCATCGTTACTCTGTTTTCGGTAATTTGTAAAACGTAAACTCCTGGTGCCAACTTTGATATGTTCAAAAGGGTATTGGTTATCCGGTCCTGTAAGACTATGGTTCCGAAAACATCGTAGATTACTACGTCCTTTACCCCATTATGCTTTGTGGTGATATGGACCACCTCCTGATATGCCGGATTGGGGTATAATTTGAAAGTATTGGTTTGGGTAGTTCTGTCTATTGGCTCCTCAACGAATTCCTGTGCAGAAACGGCCATAGAAAATACCATGAACAGTAGGGTGTAAAATATTTTCATAGGTTAGCATTGATTTGGGATCAATACAGTAAATGTAGGAAAACATGTTGGGAAGTGGCAATAAATGTTGTAAACGGGTATTTTTTGTAGGTGTATCCTTAATTTTATGTATTGCACTAAGGTGATAAGGGTTAAGAATCAGGTAATTAAGGAGGTTGTGCAGCTATTGTACCTTGGTAAATGCTATTTTATAATTAGCTTTCTTGTTGCTATTTTGTTTTTTTCGTTGACCCTTAACATATAAACACCGGCATCCAAATCATTTACATTTAGTTCCGAACCAATAATGGTGGTTTCAAGTACTTGGGAACCAAAAATATCATAAATGAAAATTTGTTTGGGAGCGTTCAGAGAAGTACTTATATATACCCTACCATTGGTGACAGGATTGGGATATATCTTAAACCCAGGAATATCGCCTCCCCCAACATTGTCTTTTGGATCCTGTCCAAAGGAAATGGAGATAAAAAGTAAGGATATAACTAAGTAGAGTTGCTTCATAGAAACTATTACAACAAATAATATACCGTAAATGTAAGAATTTTAGATGCAGCACGTCTGCGGTTGTAAAATTTATACGTAAAAATTCGATGAAATGCAAAAAGAGGCCAAATTCTATGTTAAAAAACACAGAACTTGACCTCTTTTTTATTAATTAATACCTTTTAATTTAAAACTTTATGTTGTATCCCAATGAGAATGATCTTCCAGGACTTCTTTTTGAGAAGGTCTTATTTTCAGCTTTATAGGACTCATATTCACTTTCTACGTCATCATCCAAAAGATTGCTTATTTTAAAACTAACACTTTGATTTTGGTTTTCTCCAAAACTTTTGGAGAAGTTAAAGTTTAGATTGTGAAAGGGCATGGTATACACGTCTGGTACAAATCCATTACCCACTACTTGCAATGTTTTGCCCTGTACATTGTAGTTCATTCCCATTTGGATTCCGTTTTCCGCGCCTTCGTAGTTTAATCCGGAATTGATAAGGAAAGGTGACTGTCCCTGTAATTCCCTGTCATTGCCCAAAGTTTCGCCATCCCTGAGTCCCAAGGTTCTAAGATTGCGCTCACTCTCGCTATAAACTTGGGTAGATTTAATGATGGAGGTATTTACATTTAGACTAAAATTTTGAAGTGCTGCTGCAAGGAACCCTAAATTTTTCCTTAGTTCAAATTCCAGTCCAATTACGTCCGCATCACCAAGATTTTGTGGGGTAAAGTTATCGGATGAAGATTCAAAGTACGTAAGTTCAATAGGATCGGTGAATTTTTTATAAAAACTGCTCAATGCGATCATCTCTGCACTTTCACCAAACCATTCTACCCTAAAATCGAAATTGTTGATGTAAGTCGGATCCAGGTTAATGTTTCCGATAAAGGTATTATTGGACAATGGATCGAAAATCTTGGCTATGGAAGCTTCCTTAAAGGATGGTCTTGCCGTAGTACGGGAATAGGACCCCCTTAGGTTTACCTCTTCGGTAAGCTCATAAATTAAATTGGCCGTAGGGAAAAGGTCAAACTTATCTATTATGGTTTCGTTGTCATAAATAACTTTTTCAGGGTCATTAATGTCCTTATTGTCCTCTCCAGTATATTTGGATTCAAATTTCTCCACCCTAACACCAAGGATAGTCCGTAACTTTTGTCCAAGTTTAAACTCGTTGGATACATAACCTGCTATATTTTGTTGAGCTGCCTCATAGGTGTTGGCCGGTTCGGCCACCGAGATGTCCGGGTCAATATAGGAACCGGAATTGTTGTTGACGGTCCAAAGGTTTTCTTCCAATAGGATGTTGTCTGCAATACCATTGAACTTGGTAGTGGACCCATTGTTCTCGATCTCAAAGTTCAATATACCAAAATCCCTATTCTTGTAGGAACCATAGGCACCAAATTTTAATTTGGCGTCTTTTTCCAGAAAATCATATTTTTTTGTAAAATCCAATTTGGCAACTGCATTTATTTCTTCCAAATCCCTCCAGATTCTTTTTGGCTGGTTGTTCTGGGGAATGGAGTATACGCCATCCTCTACCCTAAAAGATGTAGTTCTAATGTCCTTGTCCTGAATTTTGGACATGGTAGGAGAAAGAGCCCATTCCGTAGTCCATGAAGCATCTTCGCTGGAGTGTATTCCGCTAAGCAATGCGTTGGTGATGGAACGTTGGGTATATTCCAGGTTATCTTTAGAGAAATTAATAAAATCCGTAAAATTCAGGGTTTGGCTAAAGTAACCTGCCGTAGACTCTCCGTTCTGAATATGAAGGAGATTAAGTTTGTATTTGGATTTTTCAGTCTTAAAGGAAGTGCCCAAAAGACCGCTTACCAATACATTGTTTCTGCCTAAATCCCCGGTCTGTGTTCTGTCGGTTTCCAGTTCAAATACAGATGTGTCCGCGTTTCTTCGGTAGAAATTGTTTTCCGCACCTTCATAGAAGGTAGTGGTATTTTTATAGGATAGGGAAGCCAAAAAGCCCAATCGGTTCTCACCTTCGCCTACATTGTATTGATTGCCCGTGGTAAATCCAAAACTATAGTCCATGGCACTATTTGCTTTCATTGCCGATAGTACTGGATTAAATTTTTTGGTAATGGCCGTCAATAATGGGTTGTATTCAAAAGTACTTGGAATTTCCTGATTTCGGTTAATGGGAACACTTCGGTTTCCGTTGTCGAAGCCCAGGAAATCTGTAGAGCCTCCTTTATAGTCCAAATAGTTTTCGTTAAAATGCATATCAGGATTATAACTACCGCCTAAGGAAATACTGTGCTCTTTTTTGGTAGGATAGTCCTTGGTGACAATATCAACGATACCACCAGTAAAGTCGGCAGGTAAATCGGCAGAAGCAGATTTAAGAACCAAGATGTTGTCTATAATGTTGGTAGGGAAAATGTCCAATTGAATGGTGTTTCTGTCCGGATCCAATCCTGGAATGTCCACCCCGTTCAAAATAGATTTGGTATAACGATCGCCCAAACCTCTTACGTAAACGTATTTTCCTCCTTGGACCGATACCCCAGGCACCGATTTTATAGCGCTGGCTACATCGCTGGAGCCCGATTTTTTAAAGGCTTCGGCCGATAGTCCGTCCAAAAGGTTCACCGCTTTTTTTTGGATTCCCAAAACGGCGGTTTCTGTATTCTTTTTAACGCTTACGGAAACTACAACTTCATCGAGACCTTCGGCCAGTGTTTCCATGGTAACATTTACGTTGGTAATCTCATTGGCCTTAATGACCACATCGGTTATTTCCACGGTTTTATAACCAAGGAATGAAAAAGAAAGTGTGTGGGTGCCTTCTTCAAGGGTAAGCTTATAATTACCATCAAAATCGGAAGTAGTTCCTATAGTAGTGCCTTTGACCAGAATATTGGCAAAAGGAACAGGGTCTTGAAAATCTGCATCGATCAATGATCCGGTTAACTCACCAGTTTGTGAAAAAATGAATTGAAAAAAAAGAAAAGTAAAAGTTGAAAGTCTAAGTGAATATTTCATAAGTAATTGATAATTAAATCGTAATAAACCAAATGCCCGCCACTGGATATGGGCGAGCATGGTTGTTATTTTATAGGGGTGTATTGTTCCGAATTAGAAACTCAATCCTGTTTTTGCATAGGCATAAGTCCAAGAAAAAACGCTAAGGTCTGCACCAACTGTTTGGGCACCAGCGGTAACTTGGGTGGTCCAGGTAGCAGCTCTTTCCGTAAATGTTGGATCTAATATGATAGTTGACTGAACATCGTTACCGGCGTCATCTTTCAATACTTTCTCAGAGAAAATACTGTTGTTGAAACCTACAATTTGCCAAGCTTCAAAGGTTAATTTGCCATCCAAGAAGTTCTGGGCTACGTCGTTAGCATCCAATTCAACATCTTTTCCAGCTTGGAATCCAATAGCATAGATGTTTTTGGTAGTACCCATAGCATTACTTCTGTAGTCTGCATATTCTCCGTCAGCAGCTGTGGAGCTTCCCACAATGGTAGTATTCTGAAGGGTGAAAGAACCTGTAATGGAACCTTCTGGGCCATCTATTTCAAAGGCATGGTCGGAAGCCTCACCTGAAACTACCAAGGCATTGTCTATAGTCCCTGAATAAGCTTGGTCAATATCCAAGGCATCATCACCTTGGGCCCAAACCACTAGGTTGGATGCGTCAACGGTTCCACCGAAAAATTCGATACCATCATCAACATTCCCTACAACTTCTATGTGGTTGATTTTTGTACCACGACCTACGGAACCTAAGGTTAGACCATTTATTTCGTTTCCTTCTCCTATCAAGGCACCACCGTGGCGAATAGAGATGTATTCCAATTCGCCAGAATTGTCGTCGTCGTTTAAGGCATCACCAGGACCGTATAGTCCAAAAGTGTCATCTGCAGGAATACCTTCTATTTGTACTTCGGTAACATCGTTTTTAAAAGAACCAGTGGCTCTTCCCAAAACAATTAAACCTCCCCATTTTCCTCTAGCGGTTTCGTCCAAATTGGTTCCGGCAGTTTGTCCAACACCTATATTGTCCTCTTCAGCTGTAAAGATAATTGGCTTTTCGGCAGTACCTACGGCCATGATCTTGGATCCTCTTTGCACAATTAGTGCAGATGCCAATGAACCTGAACCGGCTTTACCTTTAATGATAGTACCTGGCTGAATGGTCAAGGTTTTTCCAACCCCAACAACTACTTTACCTGCCAATATGTATATATTGTCTGCAGTCCATGTGGTATCGGCAGTTATTTCTCCGGATACTGTTATGATTTCTGCACATGATCCTCCTACATCCACTCCGGTTTCGTCTCCGTTCTGGATACCATCCTCACAAGTAGCGGTGGCCTCGGTACATGGCTGACAGTTGGGTCCGCCACAATCAACACCGGTTTCTCCTTGGTTTTGAATCCCATCGTTACAAGTAGCTACTACTTCAGCTATCGGTGGTTCGTCGTCATTGGTACATGATGTAAATGCTAAGGCACCTATGGCCAATGCGGATAATAATAGTTTTTTCATTTCAATTGAATTTTTCGGTTTCATTTTTTTCGAGTTCACTTGTTTTATTTAAACATGGCAAATAAATGGCCTAACTGTAAAAGTCGCGTTACCCTCAGATTAATAGTTTGTTGGCTTAATGTTATCTAAATGTTACTATATTAAATCCATGTTAAGAGGTTTGGTGTAATAGTATTATCTTTACTTTTGGGCGCGAATAACCAATAAATATTAAGGTTAAACGGGCATGGTTTAATAGGTTGCAATTAAAGGTTGTGATAGATTTCAGTAACCGACCTCCCAAAGGAAATAGGTTACAGATGACCGTTTAAAGACAAAAAAATAAAGCATGAAAAAAAAGGACATTAAGATACTTTTGGTTGATGATGAACCGGATATTCTAGAAATTGTAGGTTACAATTTATCTGCCGAAGGCTATGAGGTTTTCACTGCAAAAAATGGAATTGAAGGGGTTGCAAAGGCAAAAAAGAAGAAGCCCCACTTAATTATTCTAGATGTAATGATGCCCGAGATGGATGGTATTGAAGCCTGCGAGATCATAAGGCGAACCGAAGGTTTGGAGGATGCTCTGATCACCTTCCTCACCGCTAGGGGCGAAGATTATTCCCAAATGGCCGGTTTTGATGCGGGTGCTGACGATTATATAACAAAGCCCATTAAGCCTAAGGTTTTGGTGAGTAAGGTAAAAGCCTTGCTAAGAAGGCTTAAGAATGAGGAGCAGGAGGTAGAGGACATCTTTAAAGTTGGTGAGATCACCATAAATAGGGAAGAATATAAAATTGTTAATCAGGGAGAGGAAATTATTCTTCCCAGAAAGGAGTTCGAACTCTTGGCACTATTAACTTCCAAGCCGAATAAAGTATTTAAAAGGGAGGTTATCCTGGACAAGGTATGGGGCAATGAAGTAGTGGTAGGCGGTAGGACCATTGATGTCCATATTAGAAAACTTCGCGAAAAAATTGGTGACGATCATTTTAAAACCGTAAAAGGGGTAGGGTATAAGTTTGTGTTATAATGGTAACGAGGATTAAAAAATCGTATAGGTTTGCCCTACGTACCACAATTCTAATTTCATCCCTATTAACGATAGTCTTGGGTATATTTTTGTGGAACAGGGGTTCCATGGATTGGCAGCTCTTGGCAATTATTGCGGTAACTACCTCCTTTGTTTCATTTCTTGTAGTACAATTAAGGATAGAAAAATTCATCTATCGTAACATTGAGCGCATCTATAATGATGTATCCCTGTTGGAGTCCACCTCACTGGCCCCCAAGACCATTACCACAGATATGCGGTCCTTGACCGACGAAATAGAGAAATTTGCCAAGGACAAAAAGATTGAAATAGATACCTTAAAGATCCGGGAAGAATATAGAAAGGATTTTTTGGGGAACGTTTCCCATGAATTAAAAACGCCCTTATTTACTGTCCAGGGATATATTTTAACCTTGTTGGATGGCGCCATGGACGATAAAAACCTGAGAAAGAAATATCTGCAAAGGGCCAACAAGGGGGTGGAGCGACTTATTTACATTGTTAAGGATCTGGACCTGATAACCAAATTGGAAGTTGGGGACCTAAATTTGAAGATAGAGGAATTTGACATTTTGGAACTGGTGCGGAATGTTTTTGAGCTTTTGGAAATGAAGGCTGCTAAAAAGAATATTACCTTGACCTTTGATATGGACTATACAAAACCCATCTATGTTAAGGCAGATAAGGAAAAAATTCAGCAGGTAATTACCAACCTAGTGGTCAATTCCATTAAATATGGACAGCAGAACGGTACAACGGAGGTAAGTATAGAGAATTTAATTAAAAACAAGGTCATTATCCGGGTGACCGACAACGGCGAGGGTATTTCCAAGCAACACCTCGGCCGAATATTCGAAAGATTTTACAGGGTCGATAAAAGTGGAAGTAGGGCAGAAGGCGGCTCTGGCTTGGGATTGGCAATTGTAAAACATATTATCGAGGCCCACAACGAGAAGATCTACGTAGAAAGTGTACTCGATATTGGGTCAGAATTTTCCTTTACCTTGGAGAAAGCCGCCGCGAACTCCTAACCCCTGTATTTTTTGGTTTACTTTTTTTTATGGCAATATAGTGTGACGCCCTAGGATCATAGGCTTCATGGTATATTTGGTTGAATATGCGCTAACTTCTTTTTAATAATTTTCCGTTACCTTGAACAATTCTAAATAAAGGGAAACTATTAAGTTATTATCTTTAAGTGCGACCTAGTACTTAACAACCGAAATCCTATGGAACACATTGTTATTATTGGTAATGGAATCTCTGGAATTACGGCAGCGCGCCATATTCGAAAATTATCCGACAAGAAAATCACCATTATTTCCGCTGAGAGCGATTATTTTTTCTCAAGAACCGCTCTCATGTATGTGTATATGGGGCATATGAAGTTTGAGCATACCCAGCCTTACGAAAACTGGTTTTGGAAAAAGAACCGCTTGAATTTGGTCAATGGATATGTGTCAAAGGTAGATACCACCAATAAAAAGCTAATATTACAAAGTGAGGAGGAAATAGGTTATGATAAACTTATTATTGCCACTGGCTCCAAATCCAATAAATTTGGTTGGCCCGGACAGGATTTGAAAGGGGTACAAGGGTTGTATTCCAAGCAGGATTTGGAATTGTTGGAGGCCAATGCGCCCAATAATGAAGTCTGCAAAAGGGCGGTAATCGTGGGTGGCGGATTAATCGGGATCGAATTGGCAGAAATGTTAAGGAGCAGGGATATCCCAGTTACTTTTTTGGTACGTGAAAGCAGCTTTTGGAACGGTGTCTTGCCCCAAGGGGAGTCCCAAATGATTAATGAGCATATTCTGGAACACCATATAGACCTGAAACTGGATACCAATCTAAAGGAAATTATTCCCGATGAAAATGGTAGGGCAAAGGCCGTGGTTACGGACAAAGGGGAGACCATACAATGTACTGTGGTAGGGCTAACCGCAGGGGTTACTCCAAATATTGATTTCCTAAAAGGTTCTGGGATAGAGACAGGTAAAGGGGTAAAGGTCAATAACTTTTTGGAAACCAATATCAAGGATGTCTTTGCTATTGGCGACTGTGCCGAACAACATGAGGCCATTGGCAACCGCAGGCCTGTGGAGGCCGTTTGGTATACGGGAAGAATGATGGGGGAAGCTTTGGCGCAGACTATTTGCGGAAACAAAATGGCCTATAATCCTGGACATTGGTTTAATTCCGCAAAATTTTTGGACATAGAGTACCAAACTTATGGATGGGTATTTAGCGAAAGATCCAAAACGGACTATGAACAACATTTTCATTGGCGACATTCCAAGGAGAAAATATGTGTCACCATTGCATTTCACAAAGACACCCAACAGTTTTTGGGGATAAATACTTTTGGAATTCGGATGCGTCACGAAATTTTGGACCGATGGCTTACTGAAAAAAGAAGTATAGCTTATGTATTGGAATATTTAAAGGATGCCAATTTCGACCCAGAATTCTATGCCCAATATGAGGAGAATATAGTAGCCCATTATAATTCATTATATGGTACCGGGATTGCCCCTAGGAAGAAAAGTTGGAAACGAATTTTTAGCAACATATAAGATTTCAAGATGCAAATAATAAAGAAAATCGGGCTTTTTGTTTTTTTAATTGGCCTAACCATATTTACCATACTGCCTTTTGTTGGTGAGTTTAAGCTAACCCCTGCAAGCTTGGATCAGATAATTCAGGAAAAAGGAATTTCGAGCGAAATTTTCATTCAGGGGATGGAAGAAAATGTGGTTGACGAAGAATTTCAGGGGATGTTTACATTATCGCCCCAAATTGCCCAAATTCTAGAAACGGCCAATGCCCAACATAGAAAGGACAAGGAATATAAAAAGGTTATTTATACGGGAGCGCATGACATGGCTGCTGCGGTGGGCAAAGCGTCAGGAAGTGGGTTTATTGTTGAAAATAAGGGGCTTATGTGGTTTTTGACATTTGGTTTCGGCATATTGGGGTCCTTGCTCTTTATTATTCCCAATATTGTTTTATTGGGCAATAAAGGGATTAAGAACAATGGCATTTACCATGAGAATGCTACCAATAGGGGGTGGATTGCCTGGATGGTCTTCGTTTTTCTGGTTTCCTTTTATTTGGTGCTTTATTTCCGTTCGGAATATGCCGTAAACTGGACTTACCTAGTAGATCCCATCAGCGAATTCCTAAGTGGTAATCCGGCCGGACATTGGTTTGTATACGGTTTTATGTACTGTACGGTGATGACCGTTATGGCCGTGCGCATGTACATTAAGTATAGGCATAATATGTATCAAATGGTACGTACTACCTCTGTTCTCTTCTTTCAAATAGTCTTTGCTTTTCTTATTCCGGAAATAATGGTAAGGCTACAAATGCCGTATTACGACTTTAAAAATGCCTTTCCGTTGGATTATGATTTCTTTTTCCAATGGAATTTAAAATCCTTGTTGAACAGCGGGGGAATAGGACTCTTTATTCTAGTTTGGGGTATTGTACTTACATTGGTAATTGTACCCGTTATGGTCTATTTTTTTGGAAAACGATGGTACTGTTCCTGGGTATGCGGTTGTGGAGGATTGGCAGAAACACTTGGGGATCCGTATAGACAACATTCCAGCAAGTCCCTATTTTCATGGAAAGTGGAAAGGTGGTTGGTGCACGGGGTGTTGGTCTTTGCAGTGGCAATGACCTTGATGACACTCTATAGTTTCTTTACGGAGACCGGCACTGTACTGGGTTTAAAAACACAGAGTGTACAAAATACCTATAGTCTGTTGATAGGGGCATTTTTTGCAGGTGTTATCGGAACAGGATTTTACCCCATTTTTGGAAATAGGGTATGGTGCAGATTTGGCTGCCCATTAGCGGCTTATTTAGGGTTTGTACAAAGGTTTAAGTCGCGATTTAGGATTACCACCAATGGAGGTCAATGTATTTCCTGTGGCAACTGTTCCACTTATTGCGAACAGGGAATAGACGTCAGGGCCTATGCCCAAAAAGGTGAAAATATTATCAGGTCCAGCTGTGTGGGTTGCGGTATCTGTTCCGCGGTTTGTCCAAGAGGGGTCTTAAAATTGGAAAATGGACCGCTAAAGGGAAGGATAAACCCTACTGAAATTCTGTTGGGGAATGATGTGGATCTAATGGATCTGGTCAATAAAAAATAAACCATGGGTGGATGCCGAAATTAATACGGCAATCCTTAAGGGGAGGTCAATGGATTGATGAAAGTATTGATACCTTTGCGCCATCTTTTGGGCTATCAAAATGGTGCATACCCAGGATGCCTAAAAATGGATAAATAATAATGACCCTTCAAATACGCTAATGACCGATATTAAAGTAATTATCCCCGCCTATAATGAAGCTGATTCCATTGCGAACGTAATAAAAGAAATCCCAAAAATTGTTTCTGAAATAATTGTTGTAAACAACAACTCTACGGACGATACCGCCCGTAATGCAAGGGATGCCGGGGCCACTGTGCTTACGGAAGTTAGAATGGGATATGGCCATGCCTGCCTTATGGGAATTAATTATGTTTCCAAACAATCCAAAACCCCCGATATTATCGTATTTATGGACGGAGACTATTCGGATTATCCCGAAGAACTTTCCAAAGTGGTAAAACCTATTGTGGAAAACGATGTGGATTTCGTTATTGGAGCCAGAACAAAGGCCTTGAGGGAAGAAGGATCAATGACCCCGCAACAGGTTTTTGGAAATGCCTTGGCCACCACTTTAATGAAATGGTTCTTTGGAGCTTCTTATACTGATTTGGGTCCGTTTAGGGCCATAAAGTACAGCAAGCTTTTGGAGCTGGAAATGGAGGATAAGACCTACGGTTGGACCGTGGAAATGCAGTTGAAGGTTCTAAAAAAGGGTTTTACATATACCGAAGTACCAGTGCGTTATAAAAAAAGAATTGGCATATCAAAAGTATCAGGTACTGTAAAAGGTACTATATTTGCAGGCGTAAAAATCCTGGGTTGGATATTTAAATACAGTTTAAAATAATATGGGACTAACAATTACTTACTTTATCATTGCGATTTACAGTATTTCCTTACTATTAATATTTTTTTATAGCTTGGCCCAGCTTAATTTACTGGTCAACTATCTAGGATATAAAAGAAGAAATAAGGAGGCTCCAAAGTACAATTTATTGGATCCAAAGGAAATACCATTTGTTACTATTCAGCTTCCCATTTATAATGAGGAGTATGTAGTAGAGCGTTTGCTGGACAATATTTCGAAAATTGAATATCCAATGAGCAAATTGGAAATTCAGGTACTTGACGATTCCACCGATGATTCCGTATTGGAAACCGCCAAGAGGATAAAAGCGCTTCAGGAAACAGGATTGGATATTCAACATATTAGAAGGACCAATAGGCAAGGCTATAAGGCAGGTGCCCTGAAGGAAGGTCTGGATATAGCCAAAGGCGAGTTTATTGCCATTTTTGATGCCGATTTCTTGCCGTCCAGTGATTGGTTGAAGAAAACGGTCATCTATTTTAAAGATCAGGAAATTGGTGTGGTTCAAACAAGATGGGGGCATATCAACAGGGAATATTCCACTTTGACCCGTATACAGGCTTTTGCTTTGGACGCCCACTTTACATTGGAACAGGTAGGACGTAATGCCAAAGGCCATTTCATTAATTTTAATGGTACCGCTGGTATTTGGAGAAAGGAATGTATTCTGGATGCAGGAAACTGGGAGGGCGATACCCTTACGGAGGACTTGGATCTTAGCTACCGTGCCCAGTTAAAGAATTGGAAGTTTAAATATTTGGAAGATGTAGAAACACCTGCAGAACTTCCTGTGGTGATCAGTGCTGCCCGTTCCCAGCAATTTCGTTGGAACAAAGGTGGGGCCGAAAACTTTAGAAAAACCGTTTGGAGCGTTATTTCTGCCAAGAATATCTCGTTCAAGACCAAGTTTCACGGGGTAATGCACTTGTTGAACAGCTCAATGTTCCTGTGTGTGTTTTTGGTGGCCTTGCTGAGTATTCCCATGATGTACATTAAAAATACCTTTGACCATTTGGGATGGATTTTTGAAGCTACCAAATTCTTTATTTTAAGTACCGTTATTCTTTTTGTGTGTTATTGGTTTACCTATAAGAGTATACAAGGTAGTAGTTTTGATAATTTTGTAGACTATATAAGAATCTTCTTTACGTTTTTCTCCGTGGCTCTTGGATTTTCCTTGCACAACTCCATTGCGGTCTTGGAAGGGCATATGGGCAAAAGATCCGAGTTTGTAAGGACCCCAAAATTCAATTTGAACAGTATATCGGACAGCTGGAAGGGGAATAAATATCTGGCTACCAAACTGTCTCCCAATATGATTTTGGAAGCGGCCCTAATGCTTTACTTCCTTTTTGGAATGTACAGTGCCATTCCATTGAACGATTTTGGACTTTTTCCATTTCATTTTATGTTGTTTTTAGGTTTCGGTTATGTATTCTTTAAATCCCTTATGGCAAGGGCCTAAATAATATTTATAAAAGCTATTAAAAAGCCCTGTCTTTAAAAAGAATAGGGCTTTTTTATTTTTGAAATTGTTCATCGCATTTGTGTTGGATCAAGAATAATTGTTGTGTTTATGCAGAAATTGGGATTGATTTAATCAGTTGTGTTTTTTGATCAATAATTTTAATTAATAGTAGTAATCTAGTAAAACCAATGCTTAAAATATTCTTAACGGTCAGGCCATCTCCACTACCTTTAAATTTGTTTTATAGAAGACAACCTATATGATGAAGTTGAAAAAAGGGGCAATAATTTAACGAAATTTTGTTCGTGTGGACTGAACAAAGGAACGGCCTATTTTCAATTTCGTCTTAAATCAAGTAGTTTTCACATTGGGCGGAGGTAGCCGTCCAAAGAGCATTTCGCCTTAGTGAAAGCGGCCTGGACGGTGCGGCTGTGGAAAGTGCGTGGATTTAAAGAAATTTAAAATCAGCCTAGCGTTTTTTGGTTCGTTTTTTGGGCGATGCAAAAAATGAACAGAACAATAACTTGAGCTGGTCAGGTATATCTTCTTGTAATTCACACATAACTTTTGGGATTGATCCTTTATGTTCTTAAACCCTTAGTTAAGAAAGGGATAGGATTACTTTTGCACAGCAGTTGGAGCAATGCTATTCTTTGCCTTCATTCGTGAATTTCAAAAAAACAAGGGTTTCGTTGCTAAAATCAAAATCGGAAGTGCTGTTATTTGATAATTTCATTTAAATTTGGGAGATTGCTGAATTATTAAAGTGACCAAAAACCACCAAACGACTATGATCCAAAGGGCCATTTCATATTGGAATCTTCACAGGATTCCAATTTTAATGGTACTACTCAGTATCCTCTTCTATACTTCCTTTGGTTATCAACTGGATCGTGCCGATTTTATAAAGCTGTTGGGCCTTTATTTGGGGTTGTTCTTTTTATGTTATAAACTTATTCAGTTTGAAAAGTGGAACTTTAAATTTCTGGCCATTTCCGGAACCCTATTCCGCATGTTGTTACTTTTTGCGGAACCCAATCTTTCCCAGGATTTTTATAGATTTATTTGGGATGGACAATTGATCAACCATGGGATGAGTCCTTACCTTCACCTTCCCAAGGACCTGATAATTGAGAATGGCCACCTCATGCACAATGCCGCAGAATTGGTAAGTGGTATGGGAAGCCTTAGTGCATCAAATTACAGCAATTATCCGCCGTTGAACCAGTTTATTTTTGCCTTGTCCACTTGGTTGTCGGGGAAGAGCGTTGTGGGCAGCGTATTGGTCATGAGGACCGTTATTATTCTGTCCGATCTGGGAATCCTGTATTTCGGTCGCAAATTACTGCAAAAGCTCAATAAATCTACCCATCTTATCTTTTGGTATTTCTTAAACCCATTGGTTATTTTGGAACTTACGGGCAATCTTCATTTTGAAGGGGTAATGTTGTTCTTTTTTATTTGGTCCATATATCTTTTATGCAATAAAAAATTGCTTTTGGCGGCTATTGTTTATGCATTATCGATTTCTATAAAATTGGTCCCTTTACTATTTCTGCCCATATTCTTAAAGTATTTTGGGCTAAAGAAAAGCATGCTCTTTTATGTGGTGGTAGGCATAACAACGGTCCTTTTGGTACTCCCGTTCTATTCCCTGGATTTTGCCAATAACTATATGCAAACGGTAGGACTGTGGTTCTCCAACTTTGAATTTAATGCCGGTCTATATAATGCAATAAAAAAGGTGGCCCTAAATTTCGATGCAAAACCTTGGGAACTTATAAAGGATTATGGCAAAATTACCCCCATAATCGTCTTGGCCACCGTGGCGTTATTTACCTTTTTCAGGGACAATAAAAAGATTTCAAGCTTGTTGACCTCCATGTTGTGGGTACTTACATTGTATTATTTTTTGTCCGCAACCGTACACCCTTGGTATATTATTTTCTTAGTGGTTTTAAGCCTGTTTACAGAGTTTAGGTTTCCAATAGTGTGGTCCTTGAGTGTCGTGTTAAGCTACTGGGCCTATTCCAATGCAGGGTTCAAGGAGAATTATTGGCTGTTATCTGTTGAATATATTGCAGTATATGGTTTTATGTTTTATGAAATTGTTAGATTACATAACAAAAAGATGCTATTTAGTAAAAATTGACACATCAATCCCAATAATTCATTTTTATTTGTACTTTTGATGGTATAATGAATAACTCATATTACATACTTAACGTAAACAAGGTTTCCAACCTTGCTTATTCATTTACGCCTACACGTCGTCGCCCGTAAGGGTGCGCTTCTTTTATGGAAATAGGTGAGTCCATTTCCCTCTCAAAAAAAATAAATTTTAATTTTAATTTTAAAAGCAACATTCAATGAAAATTGTTATTGCTAACGATTCCCATTTTAAATATGCCGAGGTCATCTGCGAAACCATTGCAGAGTCGGCCAAAGTACGCGGTACCGGGATTGCCAAGCGTACTCCTGAATATATTCAAAAAAGACTGCATAACGGCAACGCCATTATTGCCCTGGACGGCGATAAGTTTGCCGGTTTCTGTTATATTGAGGTTTGGGGACATGAAAAATTTGTAGCCAATTCAGGTCTTATAGTACATCCTGATTACAGGAATCAAGGCTTGGCCAAGAAAATAAAAAAGGAGATTTTTGAACTTTCCAGAAGAAAGTTTCCCAATGCCAAAATTTTTGGGATCACTACGGGCTTGGCAGTGATGAAGATGAATTATGAACTGGGCTATAAACCAGTGACTTTTTCGGAACTTACTACCGATCCGGAGTTTTGGAAAGGCTGTCAGACCTGTAAAAATTTCGATATCCTAACGAGGACGGAACAAAAAATGTGTCTTTGTACAGGAATGCTGTACGATCCGGAAACCAAAGCCAAGGAGGCTCAAAAGGAGCCCAAGGAAAAATTGAATTCCAAGGCCTTTCAAAGATTAAAAAGTATAAAGGAAAGTCTGTTCCTAAACAAGAAAACAAAGTAGTAGTAAAGTACTGCTGAGTAAATAAAAATAATAATAGTTTAGCATGAAAAAATTAGTTTTAGCGTATAGTGGTGGATTGGATACTTCCTATTGTGCCAAGTATTTGTCAAAGGATCAAGGATTTGAAGTACATGCCGTAAGTGTGAATACTGGGGGGTTTTCAAAGGAAGAAATAGAGAGCATTCATAAAAAGGCCTTGGAATTGGGGGCCACTTCCTACACTTCCATTGATGCTGTAAACACTTTTTATGAAAAAGTAGTAAAGTACTTGATTTTTGGTAATGTATTAAAGAACAATACCTATCCATTATCCGTAAGTGCAGAGCGAATAGTGCAGGCCATTGAAATCGTAAACTACGCCAAAAAAGTTGGTGCCAAATATATTGCCCACGGTAGTACCGGGGCCGGGAACGATCAGGTTAGGTTTGACATGATCTTCCAGATCATTGCACCGGAGATAGAAATTATTACCCCAATACGGGATAACAAATTGGCCAGGGAGGTAGAAATTGAATATTTAAAGCAGAACGGGGTAGATTACCCATGGGAGAAGGCAAAATACTCTATCAATAGGGGTTTATGGGGAACTTCCGTAGGGGGCGAGGAAACACTTACCTCCCACAAGTCTTTACCGGATACTGCCTATCCAAGCCAATTACAAGAAACAGAGCCCACTCAGGTAAAGCTTACTTTCCATAAGGGGGAATTAATTGCTTTGGACGGCGATAACGATACCCCAGTAAACAATATTATTAAATTGGAGGCCATTGCTTCCAAATATGCCATTGGTAGGGATATCCATGTTGGGGATACCATTATTGGTATAAAAGGAAGGGTAGGGTTTGAAGCACCTGCTTCCTTGATCATTATCAAAGCCCATCATTTGCTGGAAAAACACACCTTAACCAAATGGCAGCAGTACCAAAAGGAAATGCAGGGCAATTTCTACGGCATGTTGTTGCACGAAGGGAATTATTTGGATGAGGTTATGCGAAATATCGAGGCCTTCCTGACCGATACCCAAAAGAATGTAAGCGGTGATGTCTTTGTT
This sequence comes from Arenibacter palladensis, assembly GCF_900129275.1. GTDB lineage: Bacteria > Bacteroidota > Bacteroidia > Flavobacteriales > Flavobacteriaceae > Arenibacter > Arenibacter palladensis. The sequence continues at coordinate 1,190,413 of NZ_FQUX01000001.1, forward strand.
AGCCTGCACCCATATCGTTTTGAGTTGGACGGAATATCTTCGCCCCACGACCTTATGAATGCCTCTTTCGGAAGCTATGGGGAGATGAACAAAGGATGGACAGCGGATGACGCCAAAGGATTTATAAAAATTCTTTCCAATGCAGGAAAAATATATAACCACGTAAATCAGAATAATGATTAAGGCAGGAATTATAGGTGGTTCAGGCTATACTGGTGGGGAACTCATCAGAATCCTCCTGAACCATCCCAATGCAACCATAGATTTTGTTTTTAGTACCACTAGGGCAGGTAAAAAGATTACCACGGCACATCCGGACCTGTTGGGGGTTACCGATCTTGTATTTACAGGAGCGGTAAACAAGGATGTGGATGTAGTATTTCTTTGTCTTGGTCATGGGAACTCCACTAGTTTTTTAAAGGAAAATGAGATCTCCGAAAACACTAGGATCATAGATTTGAGCAATGATTTTAGGTTGGAGGCCGATGCCGTTCTGGATGGGAAAACCTTTGTTTATGGCTTGCCCGAACTGAAAAAGGAAGAAATTAAAAAGGCAAAATATATTGCGAATCCTGGTTGTTTTGCCACGGCTATTCAGTTGGCGCTACTGCCCTTGGCAAAGGCCCATAAATTGGACAGGCCGGTACATGTCAATGCAGTAACCGGAAGTACAGGGGCGGGGGTAAGCCTTTCACCTACCTCACATTTTAGCTGGAGGAACAATAACGTTTCCTGGTATAAGCCATTTACGCACCAGCACTTGGGGGAAATAAATGAAAGTCTCCACAGTCTTCAAGATAATTCCGGGGAAATTTTCTTCCTGCCCAATAGGGGAAATTTTACCAGGGGAATTTTGGCTACGGCCTATACCGATTTTGAAGGTAGTTTGGAAGAGGCCTATGAACTGTATAACGAATTTTACAAGGATGCCGCCTTTACCCAGGTGACGGAGGAAGACATCAACCTAAAGCAGGTGGTGAATACCAATCAATGCCATATTCATTTGCACAAGCACAACAATACCCTATTGATTACCTCTGCCATAGACAATTTGTTGAAAGGGGCATCCGGGCAGGCAGTTCAGAATATGAACTTGGCGTTCGGATTTAAGGAAACGGAAGGCCTGCAATTAAAAGCGGGCGTATTTTAATATCGGCTGTTACGGTGGACCCACGGTAGTGGGAAATGGTAAACCGATCAACTAAACATAAACCAATCAACCATTCCTACTGTAGTGGGAGGGAAACAAATAATAATTAAGGAATGAAAATAGCCATTATTGGAGCAGGTAATTTAGGTCTATCCATAGCCAAAGGCATATTGAGTACCAATGGGGCCACTTCCATGGTCCTTACCAAGAGAAATCTTAGCGGGCTTAAGGAAATTGAAAAATACGGAATAGTTACCACCACTACGGATAACAGGGAAGCTGTATCCAAATCTGATATCCTGATTTTTGCGGTACAGCCGGGCCAATTTGTAAAAATTTTGGCAGAAGTAAAGGACATCCTTACGGACAAGCATGTTATTATTTCCACCATTACCGGGTTTAGTATTGCCAGAATGGAAGAAGTTATTGGGCCGGATCACTATATTATTCGTGCCATGCCCAATACGGCTATTTCTGTGGGAAAATCCATGACCTGTATTTGTAGTAACGAGAAAGGCACCAAGAGGGTAGACCTGGCCAAGGCAATTTTTAACCGTATGGGGCATTCCATGCAAATTCCGGAAGACCAGATGCAGGCCGCAACCGTTATTTGTGCCAGTGGAATTGCGTTTTGGATGCGATTGATTAGAGCCACCACCCAAGGGGCCATTCAATTGGGATTCGATGCCAAGGAAGCACAGGAATTGGCCATGCATACCTGTAATGGGGCTGCTAGTCTGTTGATAGAATCTGACAGTCACCCAGAAAATGAAATAGATAAGGTAACTACCCCAAGGGGATGTACCATTTCCGGATTGAACGAAATGGAACACCAAGGACTAAGCTCCTCCCTGATCAGGGGAATAGTAGCCTCATTTGACAAGATAAACGAAATAAAAAAAGGATAGCCTCTACCTTAAACCTTCAAGGTTAGTTTACAGGGGAGGTTCATAATACAATATAGAAGATGGAATTATTTGATGTATACCCTTTATATAACGTTACTCCCGTTTCGGCCAAGGGAATAGTGGTTACCGATGATAAAGGCCAGGAGTATTTGGATTTCTACGGCGGACATGCCGTAATTTCCATAGGACATTCCCATCCACATTATGTGAAAAGATTGAAGGAGCAGTTGGACAAGATCGGTTTTTATAGCAATGCTATCCAGAATCCCGTTCAGGAGGCCTTGGCACATAAACTGGGGGAACTTTCGGGCTGTGAAGATTACAATCTCTTCCTCTGCAATTCTGGGGCAGAGGCCAACGAAAATGCCTTAAAACTGGCATCGTTCCAAACAGGAAAATCCCGTGTAATTGCCTTTAAACATGGTTTTCATGGGAGAACCTCCGCAGCTGTGGCCGCCACTGACAATGAAAAAATAAATGCACCCCTAAACAAGCAACAAAAGGTAAGCATACTTCCCTTCGAGGATTTGGCCGCTTTTAAAAGCGAGATTTCCAAAGGGGATGTATGTGCTGTAATTATAGAGACCATTCAAGGGGTAGGGGGTCTGGACCAGCCTTCCCAAGAGTTTTATCAAAATATAGCCGCACTCTGTAAGGAAAATGGGGCCTTGTTAATTGCGGACGAGGTGCAATGTGGTTATGGAAGAAGCGGTAAGTTCTTTGCTTTCCAACACTTTGGCATTAAACCGGACATTATTACCGTAGCCAAGGGTATGGGCAACGGATTTCCCATTGGTGGCGTCCTGATCCATGATAGCATCAAAGCTTCCTATGGAATGTTGGGGACCACTTTTGGCGGGAATCATTTGGCCTGTGCAGCCGGATTGGCCGTTTTGGAAGTCATCGAAAAAGAAAATTTATTGGAAAATGCTGCCAATCTCTTTGAATACTTTAAGGAAAAGGCAGCCTCCATTCCACAAGTAAAAAGGGTAAAGGGAATGGGGCTTATGTTGGGACTGGAATTTGATTTTGAAGTGGCGGAGCTACGAAAGAAACTCATCCACAACCAATTTATGTTCACTGGCGGTGCCAGTGACAAACATGTATTGAGAGTATTACCGGCGTTGAATATTACCAAGGAAAATTTGGATCAGTTTTTTGATGCCTTAAAAAAGGAATTGGCATGAGTTTGTATTTGGAGATAGCCCAACGTAATGCGGTGCTAAATACCATGGCACAGCTGATCGATGCGGAACGAAATACCATCCTGGAGGTGAATAAAAAGGACCTCGAGGCCTATAATGGCGATGATTTGGCCATGTACGACCGACTCAAGGTGGACGATGCCAAAATTGATGGTATGATCCTATCCCTGCAACAGTTGGCAGGGCAGGAAGATCCCTTGGGCTTGGAGCGATTTAATTTTACCCATGAAAATGGGATGCACGTTAGCAATAAAACTGCCCCTTTTGGCACGGTCCTGATCATTTATGAATCCAGGCCCGATGTTACCATAGAAGCTGCTGCCATTGCCTTTAAATCGGGCAATAAAATATTGTTGAAGGGCGGTAAGGAATCGCTTCAAAGCAATTTGGTATTGGTGAATTTCTGGCATAAGTCCTTGGAGCAACACGGCATTTCCAAGGATTGGGTCACTTACCTGGAATTTAATAGGGAACAGACCCAGGCCTTTTTGGAAAAGCCTACCCAAAAGCTGGACCTGATAGTACCACGTGGAGGGGAAAAGCTGATCGCTTTTACCAAAAAACATGCTACCTGTCCCGTGATTGTCAGTGGTAGGGGAAATAACTTTCTTTACGTACATCCCAAGGCGGACCTAAAAAAGGCAATGTCCATTATCCTGAACGCCAAAACCACAAAGATATCGGCCTGTAATGCCTTGGATAAGGTGTTGGTAGATAGTGAACTGCCCAACAAGGAAGCTTTTATAAAAGATTTGATAGCTGAATTAAAAGCGAAGAAAGTAGAAATACTGGTAGATAACAGCCTGGCCAAAACAGAGGGGACTTCCGAAATTACTGGAGAGGAAAGCTGGTTTGAAGAATTTTTGGATTATAAGATCCTTATAGGGGAAGTGGGCAGTACCGAAGAAGCCATAGAGAAAATAAATACCTATGGCGGAGGACATTCCGCCGTTATCGTTACGGAAGAAGGGCCAGAAGCCGACCTTTTTATGAATTCCGTTGATTCCGCGGCAGTATATCATAATGTTTCAACCCGCTTTACGGATGGGGGACAATTTGGACTGGGCGGGGAATTGGCCATCAGCACCGATAAATTGCACCAAAGGGGGCCCATTGGTCTACAGCATTTGGTGACCAATAAATGGTATGTAAAGGGCGATGGACAAATAAGGTAGTAGCCAGACCTGAACAATAGGTCTAAAAAAAAGAGCATGCAGAAGAAAAGAATATTATTAAAAATAGGATCCAATACCCTCACCAAGGAAACGGACCATATCTCCAGGGGAAAAATTGAGGATATTGGTAGGCAGATAGCAAAACTTAAGGACAGTTACGAATTCATCATTGTAAGTTCCGGGGCCATAGCCGCAGCCAAGCAATTCGTGAAATTGGAACACAATGGGCAGGAGATTACCGTTAAACAGGCCTTGGCATCCATTGGGCAACCCCATTTGATGCGAATTTTTCAAGAGAATTTCAGGGAATTGGGATTGTTTACCTCCCAATGTCTTTTGTCCTATTCCGACTTTGAAAGGGAAGTTTCCAAAGAAAATATCTGCAATACCATCAACGTACTGGTAGCCAATAATTTTATCCCCATCATTAATGAGAACGATACGGTAGCGACCGATGAGATCAAGTTTGGGGACAATGATAAATTGGCGGCATTGACTGCTGCCTTGATGAAGGTAGATCTCTTGATCATTGCTACCAATACCGATGGCATTTACACCAAGGAGTCGTTCATTAACAAGAAGCCCGAAACCATTAGGTTGGTGAGCAACTTGGACGATCTGCAAAAGGAGGTCAGTAGCTCCAAATCCTCCCATGGAACAGGGGGAATGGAATCCAAGATCGAGGCGGCCAATATAGCCAGACAGGCCAATGTAGAGACTTGGATCGTAAATGGCCTACAGGACAATTTTATCATCGATGCCCTAGAAAACAAAACCGCTTTTACAACCATAAAATAAAAAAATGCAACACTATTTATCCTTAAAAGATATCGATTCCCTACCACAATGGGTAGAAGAAGCTAGATCATTAAAGGCGAATCCGCTTCAATTCAAAGCCTTGGGAGAGACCAAGACCATATGTTTGTTATTCTTTAACAATAGCCTAAGAACCCGTTTAAGCACACAGAAAGCGGCCATGAACTTGGGGATGGAGGTTATAGTAATGAACTTTGGAAGTGAAGGATGGGCATTGGAATATGGAGACGGCACTATCATGGATCAGGGCACTTCCGAGCACATCAAGGAAGCTGCACAGGTAGTGGCACAATATTGCGATATAGTGGCTATCAGGGCCTTTGCCTCCTTGTCCGATAAGGAAAAGGACGAGGCCGAAGTGGTCATGAACGGTTTTAAAAAGTATGCCGGGATACCCGTAGTGAATATGGAAAGTTCGGTGGGCCATCCGTTACAGGCTTTGGCAGATGCCATTACCCTTGCGGAAAACAATACCAAGAAAAGGCCAAAAGTGGTTTTATCATGGGCACCGCATCCCAAGGCATTGCCACATGCAGTGGCCAATTCCTTTGTGGAAATGATGCATTTGCAGGAGGCCGATTTTGTAATTACCCACCCCAAAGGATACGATCTAAATCCGGAGGTGACCAAGGGTGCCAAAATAGAATACGATCAGGACAAGGCTTTGGAAGATGCCGATTTTGTCTATGTTAAAAACTGGAGTAGCTATCAGGATTATGGGAAGGTGATGAACCAGGATAAAAAGTGGACCATGACCAATAAAAAGTTGGGCAATGCCAAGTTTATGCACTGCCTGCCCGTAAGACGAAATGTAGTGGTGGCCGATGAGGTTCTTGACGGGCCCAATTCCTTGGTGATTCAACAGGCCAACAACAGGACCTTTTCCGCACAGATCGTGCTGAAGAAGTTGCTGGAGAGTCTGGGTGCTTAGGCACAGTTGTCAGTGAACAGTGAACAGTGAATGACGAAAATAAGGGGCTCCTTCCCTTAGCAAGCCTGTCCCGCGTTTTCCGCGGGAGGACAAGGTGGCTTCTCCGACGATAGGAGGAGAAGACGGAAGGGATTGAAACCAAAGGTTAGTTGTTGTGTTCTAATTGTTTTATGTAGTGCCAAGCTAGGAGACTTTGCACAGTGGAAAGTGGTTTAATTTGAGCAAAAATATAATTTTGAAATACAAACATAGCTCCTCCCTTCAGATGAAGGGAGGTGGCTTCGCCCCAAGCGAAGACGGAGGGTTCTGAAAGCGCGGGTATAGGAACAAAAGAGAAAGTTTGGGTTTGGACCAAATAGTAGGGATTTCAAACTCCCCTTTCTTTCCCCGCTGTTGGCGGTATTATTCATTCCCCTCTTCGTTCCAAGAGGGGAGCTGTTTGGTTTGAGTAAAAAAATATAATTTTGAAATACGAATATTGCTCCTCCGTTCAGACTTGTGCTGAGCGGAGTCGAAGTGCGAAGGAAGGTGGCTTGGCCCCAAGCGAAGACGGAGGGTTCTGAAATCACGGATTTTGGAATAAGAACGAAAGTTTTGCGAGCTGTAAAAAAGGAATGACAAAAGATAAGCTACATACAAAAAAAGAACTTGCAGGATTCAGGAGTGAGCTTCGTTCCAATCTGTCTCCGGCCGAGGCTTTTCTATGGAAGCAATTAAGTTCACGTCAACTTGAAGGCAGAAGATTTACTAGGCAGCATAGTATTTCAAAATATGTGGTGGATTTTTATTGTGCATCGGAGCGTTTAATTGTGGAGTTGGATGGAGAAATCCACAACAATCCCCTGGCCATGGACTATGATGAAAAAAGAACTTCCTTTTTTAATGAAATGGGTTACAAAGTGATTCGATTTGAAAACAAAATGGTATTTGATCATTTAGAATCGGTATTAAGTGAAATAAAAGATAATTTTAAAACCTAAATAAGCTTCTCTCTTCAGACTTGTACTGAACGGAATCGAATGTGCGAAGGGAGATAAGTTCTCCAACAATGGGAGTTGAAGACGGAAGGTTCTGATGATAAGTATTTATGAATAAAGAAGTGTCGGGATAAAATCAGAAGTGGGAGATTTCGAATCTGCCTGACGGCAAGGCAGGCTCCCCTTTCTTTCCCCGCTGTTGACGGTGAAATTCATTCCCCTCTTCGTTCCAAGAGGGGAGCTATTTGATATGAGTAATAAATATAATTTTGAAATGTTAACAAGGCTCCTTCCCTTGGCAAGGGAAGGTGGCTTCTCCGACGATAGGAGGAGAGGACGGAAGGGATTGAAACCAAAGGCTGTTTGTTTTGAGCGAAAGGGACGAAGCAATCTCTTGAATATAAAAACAGATTGCCACGCTACACCTACCTATTGGTAGGCAGGCGGAGTCGAGACCTATTGGGAGAGACCTCAATAAAAGGACAGAAAGAGCTGGCCAGATAAAAACAGAGACCCAAGCGGAAAGTAAAAAAAGAGATGAAACAAAAACTATCTATAATAAAAATTGGCGGGAACGTAATTGAGAACGAAACCGAACTCAATAAATTCCTGGATTCCTTTTCTGCCATGCAAGGCCCTAAGATTTTGGTGCACGGCGGTGGCAAACTAGCTACCCAGATCGCTGAAAAATTGGGCATAGAATCCAAATTGGTAGGCGGGAGACGAATTACCGATGAAGAGGGACTAAAAGTAATCACCATGGTCTACGGCGGATTGGCCAACAAGAATATTGTGGCACAACTGCAGGCCAGGGGCGCCAATGCCATAGGGCTCAGTGGGGCCGATGGCAATACCATCCGAGCCGTAAAAAGACCGGTCCGTGAAATAGACTACGGATTTGCCGGGGATGTGGAGGAAGTAAATGCAGGGGCCATTGATAAATTGTTGCAGGCCGACTTTGTTCCGGTGTTTTGCGCCATTACCCATAACAAGGAAGGGCAATTGCTGAACACCAATGCCGATACCATTGCTTCGGAAGTGGCTATTGGGATGAGCGGTAAGTATGACACCACGCTCTACTATTGCTTTGAGAAGAAAGGGGTGTTGATGGATATTTCGGACGAGACCTCGGTAGTAAAACACTTGGAACCTAAGAACTATCAAGAACTATTGGAAAAGAAAATTATAGCGGATGGCATGCTGCCAAAATTGGAAAATTGCTTCCATGCGCTTCATAAAAATGTGGGCAAGGTCTGTATTGGGGATTTGGATATGTTAAACCCTAATGCTACTTTGTTTACCACAATTACCCTATAAACATGGATCAACAAATACTTACGGAAAAGGCTATTGCATTGTTACAGGAATTGATTTCAATTCAGTCGTTTTCCTCCGAAGAAGATAAGACGGCAGATGCTATTGAGGCATGGTTTAAAAAGTTCGAGATCCCTTTTAAAAGGGAAAAGAACAATGTTTATGCCTTTAACAAATACTATGACGAGAGCAAGCCTTTGCTGCTGCTCAACTCCCATCACGATACAGTAAAACCCAATTCGGCCTATACCAAAGACCCCTTTCATCCACATATTGAGGATGGAAAATTATTTGGACTGGGCAGTAACGATGCCGGCGGATGCCTGGTATCCCTGATCGCTACCTTCACCCATTTTTATGACCAGGAAAACCTGAGCCATAATATAGTGCTCGTAGCCTCTGCGGAAGAGGAAAGTTCCGGTCCCAACGGACTCAACAGTATGTTGCTCATCCTTCCAAAAATAGATGTGGCCATAGTGGGGGAGCCCACCTTGATGAATTTGGCCATTGCTGAAAAAGGTTTGGTGGTTTTTGAAGGCAAGGTCAGTGGAACACCATCCCATGCTGCCCACCCCAACGATAATAATGCCATTTACAATACCATTGAGGTACTGCAGTGGTTTAAGGACTATAAGTTTCCCAAGGTATCGGAAGTGCTGGGGGAAGTAAAGCTTACGGTAACCCAGATAAGTGCCGGGAATCAGCACAATGTGGTGCCCGGACATGTGGATTTGGTGATAGATGTACGGGTAAACGACTGTTACTCCAACAAGGAAATAGCGGACATACTTACTGCCGAAGCCCCCTGTGAGGTAAAGCCCCGTTCGTTGCGTTTAAATTCCTCTTCCATCAATAAGGAGCATCCCTTGGTAAAGTCGGGCTTGGCCTTGGGCAGAAGCAGCTATGGTTCGCCTACCCTTTCGGATCAGGCGGCCTTATATTGTCAGTCCTTAAAATTGGGGCCTGGCGATAGTACCCGTAGTCACTCTGCGGACGAATTTATTTATGTAGCGGAAATAGAAGAAGGAATAGATTTGTATATTAAGATCTTACAGGGATTCCTGAAACAATAAACAGTGAGCAATGAACAATTAACAATGTTGGTTTGTTCATTGTAATTGACCTTTAAAAAAACAAATAAAAACGACAAATGAACCGTGCCAAAACGAACTTCCTAATCTTATAAAGAGTTTAAAGGCGAACATCATTTGACTTATTAGAAACATTAAAAGATAAATAGTATAAATTAACCCGTTAACACAAGCATTGTTTATTGCTAATTGTTAATTGATAATTGAAAAATAGATGAAACTTTGGGACAAAGGATTTAGCACCGACAAAAAAATAGACCATTTCACGGTGGGCAATGATAGGGAACTGGATTTGCTTTTGGCAAAATACGACGTAATCGCCTCCAAGGCACATGCCAAAATGCTGGGTAAAATTGGTCTGTTGACGCTTAAGGAAACCGATTCTTTGGTAGCCGAGCTGGATAAAATTGCCAAGACTATAGAAAACGGCACCTTTACCATAGAGGACAGTTTTGAGGACATGCATTCCAAAATTGAGTTCCTGCTTACCCTTAGGTTGGGCGATGCCGGTAAAAAGATTCACACCGCCCGTTCCAGGAACGATCAGGTTTTGGTGGCCATGCATTTGTACCTAAAGAACGAATTAACGGAAATCAAGGACCAGACCAAGGACCTGTTCCACCTTCTTTTAAATTTGGCGGACAAGCACAAGAAAGTGATGTTGCCTGGCTATACCCATTTACAGGTGGCTATGCCCTCTTCCTTTGGACTTTGGTTTTCCGCCTATGCCGAAAGTTTGGTAGACGATCTGTATTTTGTGGATGCCGCCTATAAGGTAGCCGACCAAAATCCCCTAGGCAGTGCCGCCGGTTATGGAAGTTCCTTCCCTATAGACCGTAGTTTTACCACCGAGGAAATGGGCTTTGAAACCATGAAATACAATGTAGTGGCCGCACAAATGGGCCGTGGCAAGGTAGAGAAGGCAGCAGCCTTTGGTATGAGCAGTATTGCCGCCACCCTTTCCAAAATGGCGATGGACATCTGTCTGTATATGAGCCAGAACTTTAATTTTGTCTCCTTCCCGGATGAGCTTACCACAGGTTCCAGTATTATGCCCCATAAAAAGAATCCGGATGTGTTTGAACTGGTGCGCGGTAAGTGCAACCGACTCCAGACCGTGCCTAACCAACTGATCCTGATCACCAACAACCTGCCAAGTGGCTACCACAGGGACCTGCAATTGGTAAAAGAGGTGATAGTACCTGCCATACAGGACCTAAAGGCCTGTTTGGAGATCATGACCTTTAGTTTAAAGGAAATACGGGTCAACGAAAACATTTTGGACGATCCCAAATACGACTATTTGTTTAGTGTGGATACCCTGAACGAGCTGGTATTGAGCGGTATGCCCTTCCGTGATGCCTATAAGAAAATGGGCAAGGAGATCAACGAAGGCACCTTTACTCCCAAAAGGGACATACGCCACAGCCACGAAGGCAGTTTTGGCAATCTTTGTCTGGCAGAGATCAGAAAGAAAATGGACAAGATTTCCTGATCAGCAATCAGTAAACAGTTTACAGTGAACAGAGGGTTAAAGTCCGTCACTTCGAGTGATTTTATGAAGTGAAATGAAATAAAATTGTATCGAGAAGTAGACGATGAACAGTAAAAAGTGAACAGTTTTCACTGGTCAGTGAGCGGTTGATTTTCAAACTAATACAGAAAACAAAGAGCTCTTTCCCTTATCATGCCTGTCCCGCGTTTTCCGCGGGAGGACAAGGTGGATTCTCCGACAATAGGAGGAGAAGACGGAAGGGATTGAAAACCTAAGTCAAGGTATTTGTACACCAAGTTACTAAGGCAGGCTCGCGCCAGCGGGGGGACTTTGCACAGCGTGGGTACCAATATATCGGATAGTTTTATCGAGAATTAAATCCCCCTCCTTGGGAGGGGGCTAGGGGGAGGACATCATGGCAGGATGATCATTGCTTAGGGCGAAAACAAAGAGCTCCTTCCCTTAGCAAGCCTGTCCCGCGTTTTCCGCGGGAGGACAAGGTGGATTCTCCGACAATAGGAGGAGAAGACGGAAGGGATTGAAAACCCAAGCCATGGTATATTTTACACCAAGTTACTAAGGCAGGCTCGCGCCAGCGGGGGGACTTTGCACAGCGTGGGTACCAACATATCGGATAGTTTTATCGAGAATCAAATCCCCCTCCTTGGGAGGGGGCTAGGGGGAGGACATCATGGCAGGCTCCCGCCAACGGGGGGCATTGTTGTGCGGTCTTGCATTTTATCTGTTCATCAATCCCTTTATATCCTTTAATAATTCAATCGATGCTTCAATTTCTTCCTTTCTAATTGCTACACTTTCAATATTAAATCCAATAGGCAAATTTTTAGTTACACTATAATCAAGTATCTCTATTGCAATATTCTTGCAGAGATCAATTGATTTTGAAAGTATATCATTAGAATGCTTTAAATCATTATTTAACCATTTTGGAATGTCAATACCAAGCCATTCCATAAACTGCAAGGTCTTTAAGGAACCACAAGGTGTCAACGTAAAAATAATCGGTACCAAATCCCTTTCAGTCTCAATTGAAGTATAATAGTAATCTGAGAGGAAATCCTTAGTGTTATTAACACTGTAAACACATTGGGATATAAAAAAACTACATCCCTTATCTACTTTATCAAAAAGCCGAATATGCTCGTCCCCCTTTTTAATATGTCGTTCGGGAATTGCTACGCCTCCCAATAAAATTGAGGAATTTGAATGCTGATTTATTTTGTAAGCCTCATTAAGCGAAATGCCAGAAACCTGATTTTTTGATGGAGAACCTACAAAAACGGAACAATCAATATTATGAGAGTTTTGATAAATCCAACTCCTAAATTCATCAGCAGTATACTTGCCAACGCTTTTGTAAATAATCTTTGGGACTTTTAAATCGCTAAGATATTTATCACTGTAATAATTAGGAGCCAAGGTTGGCATAAAAGGAAAAGGTCTCGGAGAATCTGTCCTTGAAGATTCATCTTGGATATCGTATAAAACCAACCCATCAATTTTTAATCCTCTAAGCCTTTTAACTTGCTTATCAGCAATAATCCCAACTTTATCTTCCTCAGTATTTATCTTAGGAGGAGTTAATCCATAAAATAAAAAGCCTGATTCTTTATTGATAATTCTATCTTTTAACATTATTATCTTTCAATTTGCGAGCAATATTTGCATGCCGTACAACAAACGAATATAACAACTTGCTCCTATATATTTGTTTAAGCCTATCTTTTTTAGCACTTTATAGTATGCTATAGTTCATTGGTTTGCAATAATTTTGAGTAGTTGGGCAGCCGAGACACGAGCCTGCCTAAAGGCAAGGCAGGCGTGACGCCTGTCTCCCGACTAAGGCAGGCTCGCGCCAGCGGTGGGCAGTATCCCGAAGGGTATTGCGTATAGGTTTTGTTGGCGGTAGTTATTCTATACTATTTCCTTCTTCATCTTCTTCATATGGATCATATTCCACCTGACTGGTAATTCTTTCGTTTCCTAGTAGGTCAATTATTTTATTAGCGATTAAGTTCTTCCTTTGATTTATAAAGTCGGAATGCTTTCCTTCTTTTAAGTAGGTAATGCATAATTCATCTAAATAATGAGAATTAAATATTTCCTTAGATTTCTCAGGGAATTTTTTAATTGTGTAGTCTAGAAGTTCTAAATCATTCAAGTCTATAGTATGACTGTCTTTTAGGAATACATTAATACATGCTTTTACATTCAAGTCTTTATTGTTTGATAAGAAACCAAAATTATTACGACTTAAGGACGATAAGTTCTCGGTCAAATCAATGGCTTCTCCACTAAAAAAGTCTATAGGATTGTTAATTGCTAAAATCAAAGAAAATGTTTTGCTGTTAGCTACATTCAGTCTAAAGTCATCAAAACAGAGGTTGTCTATGCCAATTTCCTTATCAATCGGTATAGTATTTATTGAACCTTCTGCGAAATCACGAATATTCTGTAAATCACGAGAATTTTGACCCGTATTTGAAGCACCAAAGTGTCTTGAGATAGAAGTTTTCCAGAACCAAGTTTTGAGATGACTTATTTGCTCTTCCATTGGCTCCTGAGTTCTATTAAAGAATTCGACCATATAGGTGAGTTGCAAGCTGTAAGGTAGAAAAGCACTGGAAGGTAGAGGAAAATGGGACTGAATAAAATGAATAGCACGATCGTAGGCCTCTCTGCATTTGGATGACGCTTCTTTAAGTTCAGTCGAATTAAGTGTTCTTAATTTATCAACGTCTTCTCTATTTATTCCCAGTCCGGCACAAGCCGAAATATTCCTTAAAATGTGGTTTTCTGAAATATCATAATAACCTTTACTTTCACAGACTTCATTTACTTGTTTTATGGCGTCATTTAAGTCAAAATCGCCTTTCCATGTTGCTGCCCTCATTAAATCTACGATTGTAAGCTTCCTGCCTGTGCTATTTATCCTCTCGAATATAGGAGCCACTTCATTGATTGTCATTTCTCCAATTTTAACAACTGCTATTTTGTAGTCTTTTATTGACCTTAAAAGTTTCTCTGCATTTTTGAAAAGTTTTTCCTTTTTCGGATGTGCTTCAAAAGCTTTACACTGTGTAATAAAGTCACTAGTATTGAGCAATTTGTTCAATGGGAAATATTCTATCTTCAATTCATCTTTAGGGTAGATAAATCTCTCTTTATCTAAGTCAAAAGCAACATTCCATAGGCTTTTTGAGTTTTTACCGTCCCAGAATAAGGTTCCACATAAACTTGACACTCTTTGCTGCCCATCAAGAAGATAATTAGTAGGGTAGTATTCTGATGGCTGCTCCAGTTCAAGTTCGGCTATGTTTCTTTCACTAGCCAATTCCTCCGAAGATTGCCAAAGTAAAATACTGCCAATTGGATAACCATTATATATACTATCGAGTAGTTTGATTACTTCTTTTCTTTTCCAAACAAAAGGTCTCTGAAATTTTGGTAATCTAATATCTCCAGAGATAACGCCATTTACAATCTCCTCAATTCTTTGGATATCTGGTTTTGGATCTCTATACTTCATAAATGTTTTATTTTAAATGTTTCAGGCTCTTTTTCGACTCTATTCTTGTCGAAAATTTCCTTGTGTCTTCTGTCTAGTAACAACCTGGAGTTCATGTTCTGTAGGATATCATATTGATCAATGAGGTACTTAAAATTTGGGTATCCTAAATTCGGTTTATCAGAATAATAATTTATTGGGGTCATTGAATTATAGAAAATAAGTACTAACTCATCCGTAGATAATTGAGCTCTTACAATATTGCAGTAGAACTGCTTTTCTTGATCTCCAATTAAGTCTGTCTTGTGTACATATTTGAAAATATGGTAGAGGTTTCGGAAGTAGTGTCCGAGATTATATTGATATCTATGAAAAAACCTTTCATATTCAGTTTTAAGTATTTCCTCCTTATTTTCAATTGGCTCACTGATGAAATTTTCAATATCCTGATTAGTTAAGCCTTGTAGATTCTTTATTTCATCTTTTTCAAGTTTGTGAAAAAAATCATGTTGAATATCTCGATTTCCTTTAAAATCATTTACCTCCTTTGATTCGAGTTTAGTCAAAGCAGAAAACTTAAAATACTCGCATGTACTTCTATATTTTAAATCCTTAACTGCACCCACGAAAAACTCCCTTTTCTCATATGTTTCTCCATCAATGGGCTTTATTTTCAGTTTATCAACAATCTCGTTGTGCAGAGATAAGAGCTGGAAAAAGGTATTTTCAAATCTTTGCTTTTGTAGAGTCTCATTTTGTTTAATGAATTCACCTCTCGTTTCTTCTAATTCTTCTCTCTGTAGCTTTAATTCTCTTTTCTGTAGCAGTATCGTAAAAATTATTCCAGCAAATGCAAGCGCTGAAAACAGTGCATTGACTGCCCCGAATTTGTCACCAAATAATCCACGGACTTCATGACTTGTTAAAGTGTCAACATCCGACATAACTTTACTATCAATATACTGCCATGAGAAATACCAAAAGGCTATTACGAGGATAAATAGAATAAGACCTACTAATCCATCTTTAGAATTGTTCTCTTTTTTATTCTCACTCATATTTTTTATTTAATTACCGCCAACGGTCTGTATATGGTGTCGTGGCTGACGTTAGGAAGCCATGCACTATATACCTTGTTATAGGCAGGCTTTATTTCAATTTCATGATTTTTTAATCACTAATAGATGTTTTCTCTACTTTGGTGTAGATTGAGCAAATGAGAACCCAAGTCTTTCATCTTTCCAATCGCATTGTGATAGTTCTTCAATAAAAGGACAACCACCCATGCAAGTCTTTTGGAAGGCACAAGAAGTGCAACCATTGTTCAGAATATTATTTCTATACTTTTTGAAATAGGCATTGTTCTGCCAAATGTCAATCATTTTTTCTGTTCTTAAGTCTCCAAACCAATCAGTATTGGTCATAAAAGAACAAGGCATCATTCTTAAATTTTCATCAACAAAAGCAGAAAACCTTCCAGCATCACAACCCTCGTAAAATTCTGAATTCACATTCACATATTTTACTACTCCTGAGATACTACAACTATCAAAGCCAATTTTCAAAGCACCTTTACTTTGGTTTACTAAACCATAGAATTCTTTTAATTTTACCTTGTCTTTAAGTAACAAGGTCATGTCGGGTTTTCTTCCGATTGGTTTATAGTTCAGGAATATCAGAGAATTTATTCCTTCCAAGAAAGCTGGTGGATTTCTTAACCATTCAATTGCTGTATTGATAGTTTGACTATCCGTTACAAAGTGAACATTTGCTTTTATTCCATATTCAAATAGTTTTTCAAGATGTTTTCTGAACTCGGTGTATGGTTCGTAAGCACTAATAGCAACAGAGCCGCATAATTCTTTTGTTGCTTTCAAAATGTCAGGGGTAAGCCCTCTACCATTTGTGGTGTAACATGGAACAATTCCATGTTCAACAGTAGTCTCAAGTATCCTTATAAAGTCGGGATGTTGATTTGGATTTCCACCGCCCAGTGCAACTTGGAAAACATCCATTTCCTTTGCTTGCTCCATGATTAATTTGTAATCGCTAAGCAGCATGTGATTTCCTTTTGGTGTTGATTTTCTATAACAAAAAGAACAACCTTGATCACACCAGTTAGTAATACTTATATCCAATAATTCTGGCCCGTGCATAGCCCAAAGAGGTTCTGGATAACCTTTTTCCTCTGCACGTACAAAATATCCAGTCTTTTTATTAAATAAAACTGAATAATGCTGCTCTGCATACTTTTTATGAACTATATTTTTGTTTTTACCAACCATCTTCTTGAGCATCGATATATAAATTACTACTTTCTATAATGAAATCATCGGTGCAAAAGAAGCATTCAGTTTCATCAGTATCACTGCTTAGTTTACCTATATAAACATTTTTACCATTTTTTTCTGCTTCAAGAATTTTGGGTAATACTTCTTTGCCACTTTTCCAAAGCCTTTCTTCTATAAACTCTTCAAATGTGGAGTAGGCGCCAGAATAGTGTTTTTCATAATACACTCTTGCTGGCTCCATGTCATCTTTAAATGCATTGAATAAGGATTTGTATATATCTAAGAAATTTGAATCATCTTTTATTCCAATTGCTTCGATGAAGTCTTTAAAATTGAACTCACCATCACTGATTATCACAAATGAAGTTGAAGAGCTATTTGTTACGAAGTCATATCTTATTTTCATTTACTTTAATTTTTAAGCATAATTATGTCCATTACTCTGTCGTACATTGTATCTGAAAATGTGAATTGGGCAATACCATAGTCACCATATGAATTGTCATCCTTTCGGTAAAGTAAACAATTGGGATTGTTTTTCCTTGCTTCCATTAATTCAACAATGTATTCGCCTTTAAGATTATATTTTCTGTAAAGGAAATGTTCCATTGATTCATATTCAAATGAATAATATTTCTCATACTCTTTGTCTACATTAATCAATTCCGAAGTTATACTGTCATACATTCTTGAAAACATATTCAGTGAATATCCATCTTTTGCACCAGTCCGTTCAATAAAAATTTCCTTTGTCAAATTCTTATTAATCAACAGCAGTGATTTGTAAAAGTCATAACCTAATTTCATATGAACTGATAAATTGTTTAATTGCTTTAATCAATATTTCGTTTTTACTTTCCAATGCTTTAGTGAGATGTATTTTCCCTTGTTCAGCATGTCGGAAAAAATATTTCTCATAGGTTGATTGAATATTCCAACGGTCTTTATTAGTAAACATGTAAATCAAGAGTTCAAAAAGTTTTTCATAATACAATACATCATCTGCTTCTCTCTTTTCCAAAATGTCATCTATTTGATTAACCAAATTTTCTTGACTTATTAATCTTGAATGTCCCCATCTGTCTGTTCCAAATTTGTTTACAAAACAATTTGCATATTGCTCTGAGTTAAGTTCTCTTAACAACTCAAAAAGAAATTCAATACTTAGGTTTTTATAGTAGGCGGTATTGTATCGGATTATGAGATTCCATATAATGGAATCACTATATCGTTCATTGTTTAACAATTTTTCCTTTAGAATTTTCTTGTCCTCTTTGGTTACCTGAGAATCTTTAAGTGAGAAAATACATTTTGAAAATACTGCTTCAAACCAAGGTTGCTTGATTAGGATTTCATGGAGTGATTTATCTAAACCTTTTCTTGATACATAAAACAGAAAGGTGCTGCATCCTTCAAGTAATGGGGATTTATCGTTAACTTGACTTTCAATAAAGGAAGCAAATTCTTCAACTGATTTTTTGTAAAGAACTTCAACTAAGTATCGTGAGATTAAAAAATCTCTAAACTCATCAAATGTAAAATTTACAACTTCGGAAGAAGTGAAAATTCCTTTCTCGTCAGTTTGAATATCTCTTTTTACAAGTATATTTTCATCCAAAAATCGGACATACATTTCTCTGTCGTTAGGGTCGGCAATAATTTTATCAAGAGGAACATTCACATAGGTCTTTTCCTGAATCATAAATTCAACAACACTTTGAATAAAATTCTTGATGTCAAAATTGCCTGATACTTTGAATTCATCATTGCTCTTTAATCGCTTGTTTATTTCCTCACTTTTTATTTCATAGTATTTTTCAAACAGTTCCTCTTTGTAAATATTTTCAATACTTTCAAGTTTCTGGTTTTGGTATGCTTCGCAAAAAATCCTTAGCAGAAGAAAATTTTCTACAAGTTGTTCATGTGCCTTGTTAGAAATTCCATGATGTTCAATTTTGAAGTGATTGAAATATATGTGCAGCAGTTTTTTCTTTAAATCATCGTCTGGACGTTGACTAAGTAGTGAAGTTATTTTTTTTGTCTCCTTCTTAAATGAAGATGCTTCAAGATTGGAAAAATTTTGCTCGTAATATTCAGTACGACAACTAAGAACAATTTTTACAAAATCATGTTCAAGCAATTCAGAAACGAAAGTTTCTAAATTCTGGCTTAACAGTTTTGAGTTATAGTTTTCATTAATACCGTCAATAACCAAAACGAAAAATTTACTCTGTTCATAGCAAAGTGTTTTAAGGTTGTTTAGGAATTCCTCAAAAGCGTAGTTCGGTGAGTCGGGAAAAATTCTTTGCAATAACGACTGCCTTAAATCGTTTGCATTGACTTCTGTTCCTGTGAGAAAAGCTGTTGGTATTTCTCTTTTGAGTAAAAAGTTTTCAGAAAAATCACAAAGGAAATTTGTCTTTCCTTGTCCTGCTGTTTCTGTAATCAAAGCAACCCTTGCTCTTAGGAATTCTAAATCATCAATTCTGTCTCTGAACTTAGATTCAAATTTATATTTCTCATTTGAGCCAATTTTTATGTCTGTTATTTCTTGCCGTTTGCTAACTAAGTAATCGTGCCACTTTGAAATTAGTGCTGTGCAGTTGCTTACAGTCATTTCTCCATTAGCTGGCTTCAACTTTTCAAAATCATAATTGAATAGTGAGTGCTTTTTCTTTGCAAGGAAATTGTTAAAGTAGCGGAAATCAAGTATGCTACTTTCATAAAAACATTTCTCTGAGTAGAAAACAGAATCGCACAAGTATCTCAAATCATCTTTCTGTTCTCCTGTCTCAATGAAAGTGTTTTGAAGATACTTTCCTGAGTTGATTTGTTTTTTAAGTTGTCTGTTTACTTGTGCCTTTAATGCCTGTGAAATTTTCTCAGGTGTAAGTTTCTTGCTCTCATTATCTGCAACCAAAGATTCAACAGAAGTTCTGATTGAAGTTGTGTCCGTTTTTACGGATACAACTAATGCTGTAACTTCTTCTATTGACTTGCTAATATCAAAGATTTGGTTTTTGTAATTTTCATCAATAAATAGTTTTTTTAAAACGGTGTCAGCATTTAACTTTTCTGTGAATAGCGAGTAAAAATCTTCTAAGTCTTTTGGGGTTGGTTGAATGATTTTAGGGAATTTGTTGAAGTCGTCTTTGATTTCGTCTAGAGTCCCTTTTTTAAATAACACATATAATGTTAAGTGTTCAAAGAATATTTGGGAATGGTAAAAAGGGAACATACCATTGGAACTATCGTATTTATGGTTTTGCTCAAAATCTTCGATGGTTTCGTAGATGATTTTTACTAGCTGATTTTTGTACTTCTTCTCAGGGAATAGTAATTTTTTGAACCTGCCATAACCTTCCTCCTTAATAAATTGGTCAACACATTTAAGTGAGACATAAGTAATTATTGTAAGTGTTACCGGTTCCATTTAAGTCCGCTAGTTTTATAATTCATTGCTCTAGTGTCGTTTTTTGCTTGCCTATAACATACGAATATAGCAACTTGTACCTATATTCCCATTTTAGATAAATTGCTTTTTAATACATTTCCATGTATAAAAAATCCTATTAATTCCGTAAAATTTTCGTAGGTGAGCAGTGGGGGGAGTACTACAACCAAAAGTGGGCTTCTAACCTTCTAAGATAGGAAATTTTGGTTCTCGGATTTGGGGAATCGATAAAGTCCAAAATTCTTCGGCGAATTACCTTTTTCAGTAATCAGTTCACAGTAGTCAGTTTTCAGTAAATGGGAATCAGCGATGTTGGCTTACAATGAAAAGTGGACATAGCAGCCACTTCAATACGATCCCAATTGCATGGACAGCCAATGATAACAAAAATATAATCATGATTTTGCACCAAAGGGAATTACTTGCTTATTATTGTAAACTGTTAACCGTAATAACTGCCAGTACCTATGAGAACTAGAGTCGCTTTTTTGTTTTTTATTATTTTGAGCGTTTCATTACAATCCCAAGATATATCCCAATTACACTTTAATACCAACAAGGAATTTAAGGTAGTACAGTTTACGGATACCCATATTAATGTGGAGAGCGGTAAAAACGTGGATGCGTTTACCACCATAAAAAAGATTATGGCCATAGAAAAGCCAGATCTGGTAGTCCTAACAGGGGATGTTGCCACCGATGGCAATCCGGAAAAAACATACAAGGAATTTGAAGCTATTTTTACCGAAGCCAAGATGCCCTGGATCGTTACCCTTGGAAATCACGATTCCCAAGCCGATCTTTCCAGAAAAGAAGTGGCCGACTTCCTTCAGAATTTAAATTATTGCCTAAACAATGACCAGGGGGATACCTATGGTAACTCCAATTTTGTAGTTCCTGTCCGCAGTGCCGACAATAAAAATAAGGCCCTTATTTACATCATGGATTCCAATGCCTATAGCACCCTAAAACCCGAGGTGGACGGTTGGGGCTGGTTTGATAATAGTCAAGTAAGCTGGTACAAGGAAAAAAGTAGGGAATTCACCCAGATGAACAACGACCAGCCGCTACCGGCCATTGCTTTTTTTCATATTCCGTTGCCTGAATATTACCAGGCGTGGAAGAACAAAGAAGTAAAGGCCATAGGAAAACGTAAGGAGCAGGAATGTGGCCCGGAAATTAATACGGGCATGTTTGCCGCCATGTTGGAAGCCAAGGATGTGATGGGCACTTTTGTGGGCCACGATCACAATAACGATTATATAGGGGTGCATTATAATATGGCCTTGGCCTATGGCAGGGTTACCAAAACCAAAACCTATAACAAAGCTCCTGTAGAAGGGGCAAGAATAATTGTTTTGAAAGAGGGGAAACGTAGTTTTGATACCTGGATACGGGAGGTAAACGGAAAAAAAGTCTATCCCTGTACCTGGCCGGATTCTTTTGTGGAATAGATGGGTTGTAAAAGGTTGGACGGACTTCCTCCCAGCCCTCCCGCAATGGCATTAAAATGTGAGGTTGAGCATATCGAGCTTTGGGGAGAGATTTATTACAACATATTCAATTGCCGAAGGATGTTCTTGGTGATATCTTTTCTACAGGCGCCAAAATCGGAATTTTTATCGGTCCTATTTTTGATCAGTCTGGTGGCAAAAAAATAAACATTATCACTTCGTTCCAAATAACCTACCCACCAACCGGTATCTTTACCGCCATCCCTGGTCCAACCAGTCTTGGCCCGTAATGTATACTCTGCCGTCTGTTCCTGGACCATCATATCTTTTAGGATCTGAAAGGAAGTCTTTTTAAAGGGTAGGGTTTCTTCATACACCCCAATTAAAATGGCTACTTGATTGGCAGGGGAAATGGCCAAATTTCCAAAATTCCAGAAATCGTCATCGTTTATTGACAGGTCGGTGTTGCCATAATTGGAAGCCTCCAAATAGGGCTTGTATTTTTCCTTTCCAATTTTTTTTGCCAACTCAACATATACCCAGCCCGCCGAGGTTGTAAAAGCCTCTTTCATGGACATATCGTGATAAATATCGGGGCGATAACCGTATTTAGTGGTATCCGTGGCCCCCGGCCAATTAATTATGTCATTTTCATCTTTAACCACCCCCGTCTCCAGGGCGATTAAAGTGTTGATGATTTTAAAGGTGGAAGCGGGCAAAGTGCCTTTGTGGCTGTCCTCAATATCACTTGAAATCCATTTTTGGGCCTGGTAATCATAAATTGTTGTACTTCCTTTTATATTGCAGTCGCTAAAAGGTTTGGACAGTTCCTCTTGGCCGAACAAGTAGAAAAAACTGCAATTTAAAACAGCGGCCACAAGCACTATTTTCGTCATTGTTTCCTTATAAATAAATGTGTTGAAAGGGATGTTGTACACTCATTTTCTTAAATCCGCAAGGCCCACTTATTAAGCGGGCCTATTGGATATTCAGCATATTACAGGTCCTAAATCCGTTGGACCTAGGTCGCTACTTTTTATATTCTTTACAATTGGATCTTAGTACCCATTACCTTTAAAAATTCCCTTATAAAACTGGGATGTGCCGGCCAGGCTGGGGAGGTAACCAAGTTGCCATCTACAAAAGCCCCATCTACGGGAATGGATTGAAATTCCCCACCCGCCAAAGTTACTTCCGGCCCCACAGCTGGATAGGCGGTAAGCTTTCTTCCTTTTACAACACCGGCAGCGGTCAAAATTTGAATGCCATGGCAGATGGCGGCAACAGGTTTGTTGGTGGTGAAAAAGTGTTGTACTATTTCGAGCACCTTTTTGTTCAATCGCAAATATTCTGGCGCCCTTCCTCCAGCAATCACCAAACCATCATAGTCGGACACCTTTACATCTGCAAAGCTGTAGTTCAAGGCAAAATTATGACCTGGCTTTTCCGTGTAGGTCTGGTCGCCTTCAAAATCGTGTATGGCCGTTTTTACGATGTCCCCCTTTTTCTTGTCCGGGCAAACGGTATGTACGGTGTATCCTACCATTTCCAGCATTTGAAATGGGACCATGGTTTCATAATCTTCAGTGAAATCTCCAGTTAAAAACAATACTTTTTTCATTGTTATTATTTAGGGTTAAAAAATTATTTGCGCTGTTTTATGGGTATTAAACCTATTAAGGAGGAAGGCCGGTGGCCCTGTTCTTAATATTTACCCTTCAAGTTAGTAAATATTTGGTTTGCTTGAGGCCCAGTTATTTTGGAGATGCGTTAGGATTAGGGTGTAATACGTTGTTTTTGAATCATTTAATGTAGTAGGTCCTTTTAAAAATTAACCTTCTTTTAATACACTTTTGTTGTTTTGTTGGCATTACAGGGTTGGTGTAACTAAAGTTCAAAGTTCAAAGTTTCAAGTTCCAGGTTGAAAGTTGAGTTGAAACAGCAACAGCACCTTCCTTTGGATTTGTGCCATGTCAGAAGACTTTGCACAGCATGGATCAAATTCCCCCTACTTGGGAGGGGGCTAGGGGGAGCAATTGGAAATCGACGTTCTCCCGTTATAGAAATGTTTTGCTCTATTAAAAGGGCTTCTTGTTACCTTTTTAATTAAATTACAACGCATCCACTACTTTAGTCGAGAATCAAATTCCCCCTCCTTGGGAGGGGGCTAGGGGGAGGACTTCAAGGTAGGATAATCTACCTCACCAAAAGCAATCTCTTCACTCAACAAACTGATTGTCGCACTATGCCTACCTGCCGGCTAGGTATTCTTGCTATGACCTTATAAGGTCAGGTAGAGTGTCCCGATAGTTAACGGGAGAGAACTATAAGGCGAAACCTACATTCTTTCTTTCTAAACCGCTGACAGCCTACCAGCCTCCTTTAATACCCTTTCCGCTTGGGCCATGTGGCGCTGATTGTGGTAGATGACCACCCTAAAGGTGTCTCCCAATCTAAGCTTGATCCATTTTGAAATGGAAATGCCCGTTTTGGTCTTGGTGAGGTCTACCTCTTTGGATTTGTCCAATAGGTTGAGGATGGCTTGTTGTTGGTTCAAAAATTTTTTAACCGTATCCATGTTCAGCTTACTGCCTACGGGGTCCATGGACTTAAATGTTTTCATTTTGTTCAGCTTTTTCTGGGGAAGCATGGTTTTGGCAAAATAGTTGCCCAACCATCCGCTTTTGAAATTTTCTGCTGGCCTCTGATGGGAAGATGCTATCCGCTTTTCAATTTCAGGAATATAGTAATCCCCATAGCGGTTTAAGTGTTCCAAGCATTCCAAAATACTCCAACTGTCAGGGGAGGATTTCCAATTTAAAATTTCCAAAGGCAAGGGTGTAAAGCCCTCGGCCTTGTTTTTGTTTTCTTGGGTACGCTCCAATAAATCCTGCAATAAATCCTTAGAAAGCATGTCTTTATTTTTTATGGCAAAAATTGGCATTTTAAAGCTCTAAAACATTGATCGAAATCAAGATTTTTTAATCCTTGAAAGCGTTTCCGGGGTCATTCGTAAATAGGAAGCTATGTATTTGTGGGGTATTTCCTGAAAGAGTTGGGGAGAGCGTTTCAGTACCCTCATATATCTTTCCAAGGGAGACACGGTCAAAATATCCCGCTCCCTTTCCATTTGCTGCAACACCAATTGCTCCAGCATTAGTTGCCAGATGGAGGTATTTTCTGGGGTGGATTTCATAAAATCCATGAAAGTGGCCTTGTCAATGACTTTAACGGTGGTTTTTTTCAGTGCCTGTATGTAGAGGTCGGAAGGTTTTTCATCCAAAAAGGAATCCAGAGCAGTAATAAAATTATGGGTATAGCCGAACCTAATGGTGTGTTCCTCATTTTCCTCCACCACATAAATTCTTAAACTTCCCTGTACCACCCAATAGAGGTTGGTGTCCTTACTGCCCTTTACCTTTAGAAACTGGTTTCTATCCAATTCCATGACTTTGGTCCATAACCCTTTGCGTTCTATGCTCTCAACGAGGTCGGTAATTGGAGTCATTTTTAAGGGATTAGGGATTGGTGGTCATTACTATTTTTCCCTTGTGCTTTGCGTCACCAAAATACTGGATCAATCGTCCCGCATCTTCCAATGGGTATGGGCCATCTATTTGGCATCGAATTTTCTGTTGGGCAAGCAGATCACAGATATATTCCAACCCAATATTCGATTTTAGGGCGAGTATCTTCAACCTCTTGGAACTGAATAGGGGTACAAGTTTTCCCCACAGCAATAACCCTATAAGGTTGAAAGGCTTGCCGCCTATACTTACATATCGCCCGGTGGGGTTTAAGGCTTTGAGGTAGCTAAGGGAAGCTTTGTTGGACCTACAATCCAGGATGAGATCGTACCGTTCCCCGGCCTTGGTGAAATTCACCTTTTTATAGTCCAGCACATGGTCAAAACCAAGCGATGTCATCATGGCCAATTTTTCTTGGGAATCCACTCCTGTAACCTCACAATTATACAGTTTGGCAATTTGTAGGCCAATGGTTCCTACGCCACCGCCGCCACCGTTGATCAGAACTTTTTGGCCTTCATTTATTTTCCCTAGTTCCCTTAGGGCCTGTAACGCCAGGCAGGAGGCATGTGGAATGGCTGCGGCTTCCTCAAAACTTAAAGCCTGGGGTTTTTGGACCACCGCCTTTTCGTTAATACTGATATATTCCGCAAAGGAGCCAAAACCAAAATCCGCGGTGTCGCCCATAACCGCATCCCCAATCTTGAACTTCGTGGCCTTCGCCCCCAAAGCCGCGATGGTGCCCGATAATTCCATGCCCAAGCCATGTTTTGGTTTAAATAGCCCGAAAAATATTCGGTATAGATAGGGTTTGCCCCTAACTAGGCTCCAGTCGTAGTCGTTTACGGTGGTGGCATGGACCTTTATTAAGATCTCATGTTCCTTGGGCGAGGGTGTAGGAACTTCGGTTATCCTAACCACTTTTTCGGGTGGGCCATAGGTTTCACATCTAATAGCTTTCATCTGTATCTATTGTTGTCCTAAGTTAATCATTTGATTCTAATGGGCTTCTCAAAATCTTCGGTAATAGTATAGGGCATTTTCCATATGTCGCCATTAAAATTGCCAAAATAGAGTTCGGATTTACTGGATTGGTGCGAATGTCCATCGGCCCAGAAAAAGCAAAAAGGGGATTTGAAATTTACGGCTTTGCGTACATAGGAATGACTCATGTCACTACGTTCCGTCAATACCTTGATTTTTTTCCAGGTTGCCCCTTGGTCTACCGACTGCCACACGGCCAATTCCCCACCAACTCCCCAATCCTGGGCCCCTTGTTCCGTAGGCCCTACAATTTTCCAATGGTCTTGGCTAATAAAGAGACTTCCCATATCATAATTGTGGTCGGAGGTGGTTACCACGGAGGTTTGCCATTCCGAGCCGGTCCATTTGGTAATGCACCATTCGTAGGGGGCGCTTTTGGGGCCAGGCTCGTGGCCATTACTTCTAATATGTAGGCAGGCAGGATAACCTTCCGCAGTAAAGCTCATATCTTTTAGGTACACATTTTTTTCTTGGGAGGCGTAATCTACCGCTTTGGAGGGGCTGTCCAGTTGCTCCACAGGAATAGGTATTTTTATGCCATTAACGGTGGTCCAGGTGGCCCCAAAGTCGGCCGATTGAAGGTAGTACAGGTCCGTCCTTTTATCCACATTGCCATTGGGGTGTCTGTTTAGGAAAGTTCCTAAAAGTTTGCCATTATAAAGGTCGCTCACTTGGTAGTGGCCGGACTTTTCACCTTCCTTTTCAGGGATGGCGGCGAGCAATCTATCCTCGGTCCAAGAGATGCCGTCCTTACTGGTTTCATAATAGAGTTGACGTACCCCGGTATATTTTGTAAAAAAATGAAAAAAGCCAAAATCGGTATACCTAGGTTGTGGGTAGGTCATTTCCTCTTCCGTAATCTGTACAAATTCCTGTATGGAATAGGGTGTTTTGCTTTTATATTTATAACCTGGCCTGTTAGTACCCCTTCCACTGATAAACACCCATATATAGCCCGAAGCATCGATTAGGATGGAAGGGTTGTCATGCGGGTCATCCACGCCATTTTTGTCGAATACAACAGTAGGACGTGAGACCATTTCCGTTTTATGGTCGAACTCCCCGATCATACAGAGCAGGTGGTGTTCATCTTCTGATGGGGTACCCCCATAGACAAAAAACGTTTTTTCTACTTCAGGGGCATAAATGGCCAAGGGTACATGCTTTGCGGTATAGGTGCCCAGTGCTCCCGAGTATTTGTCCCCATACTCGTACTTCTGGTTTAATTGGAACCAAATGCCTCGGTAGCCGTTTATTTTGGTGTTGGTCAAGTTTTGGCCAAAGGTATTTCCCACAAAAGAAATAATAAAAATAAGGGCCAATAAGTTGAAGTTTGTTTGAGCTTTAATACGTGTCATTTTCCTATTTTGTTTTGCTAAAGCATTTTTTTTTGATGCCTCCCGGACCGATATATTCACCTGTCTCTTGAAACCCAAACTTTTTATAAAGGGCTATTGCCGGTGCATTGGCCCAACCGGTTTCTACAATAAGGGTCTCGGAATCGTCATAATCTTCAACGAACAATAACAGCTTACGGGCAATTCCCTGCCTAAAATATTTTGGATGTACCACCAGGCTACAGATATCCAGACTGTTTTTAAGTTGGTCTATTTCAACTGCAGCGGCCAAAACATCTTCTTTCCACAGACCAAAAAATTGGGTAGTGCTATTTTGAAATTCCGAAATGCTTCTGTGTAAAGGTGGAAAATCCGTAACGTCCAGTAATTCAGCCTCGATGCGATAGGAGACTTGGAAAAGCGCATGGAGTTTTTCTGCATTGGAAATTTCGGAAGGGACTATTTTTTTGATCATTGACGGTTAAGGACAGCCTTAATTGTAGAATACAGTTGCTAATGGAATCTCTAATATAGCAATTCTTTGTCTCTCCTGGTGGTTGTGGGTTTCAAGGTTTCAGGTTCAAAGTTAAAAGTCCGAAGTCTGTCACTTATAACCTGCCTGCCGTAGGAAGGTGGCTTCTGCGACTAAAGGAGGAGAAGACCGTAGGGATTGAAGGCTCAAGACCTTGGTGCATTGACCAAAGTATTGTGAATACTTTAGTTTTAATATTCTATTTAAGGATAGGTTTGTTCCCCCTCCTTGGGAGGGGGCTAGGGGGAGGGCTTTAAGGCAAGATGGTCTTGATCATTTTCGACTGCTATATCCAGATTGCTCCGCAGTGCCTATCATGTAATAGGCAGACTCTCAATGACAAAATAATGTAAGGCCGAGGGCTGTTTCAAAAAAGGATGAACTTCTCCCAAGATGTACGATATTTTCTCGCTATGTTCTCTTAGCGGAATAGGTAAGGAAAATATTGTGGTTTTTTTCTAGAATATCAATCCGAAATCTATTGCAATGCCTCTTTAGAAATAGCAAAAGTATCTGTTTCAGTTACCTTCCTAAATTATATATGGCCCTGTCTAATTCAATTTACCTAAAGATTAGGATTCTAAGGTGTTATTTTTTATTCACCGTATAAACACCTCCAGCAACCAAAAGTATACCTAAACCTAAATAGAGATATCCCTGTTGTTTGCTCCCTTTATCTGAAACATCGAGTTCTATATCCAACACCTTTATAGAGGCCCCACTATTTTCTATTTTATTCAAACCTGTATACCCTAGGGCCAAGCCACCAATTATTAGAAGGATTCCGATTATTTTTTTAGTATTCATAGTTGGTTATTTAACGCTAAATATCAACAAAAGTTTATGAACCTTGTAATAATGATGGTAATGAAAACAGGCTTTGGACCCTATTTAATCATCCCCAAATTAATGACTTCCTGTTCGGTAAGATGTCTCCAATGCCCACGGGGAAGATCTTTTTTGGTGAGGCCGGCATAGACCACCCTATCCAATTTTACGACCTCGTATTCCAATTCCTCAAAGATTCGGCGTACAATTTTGTTACGGGTGCTTTTCAATTCTATCCCTACCTCGCGCTTGGGTGCGTTTTCAATAAAACTAACATCGTCTACCTTAACAACGCTGTCGTCTATAGAAATGCCTTCCTTGATCTTAATAAGGTCTTCGCCCCTTAAGTTTTTGTTCAGTTCTACATGGTATATTTTACGAAGTCCGTTTTTCGGTTTTGTAAGTCGCTTCGTCATTTCCCCATCATTCGTAAATAATAAGAGACCTGTAGTGTTCTTGTCCATTCTCCCTACCACCGAAAGTTTGGATTTGGAAGCATTGGAAATAAGGGAAGCCACAGTTCTTTTGCCGTGCTCATCCTTTGGAGAGGTAACAAAATCCTTGGGCTTGTTCAGCAGCACGTACTCCTTTTTCTCTGGATTTAGCAAGCGGCCATCAAATTTTACTTCATCGGTCAGTTTTACCTTGTAGCCCATTTCGGTAATTGGCTTGCCATTTACAGTGATGTTACCGGCAGCAATATAAATATCCGCGTCCCTGCGCGAACATACCCCAGAGTTGGCTACATAACGATTTAGACGCATTACGTTGGGATCGGATGGCGGCTTTGCTTCCATTTTCTTTCTTATAGGTGCGTTGCCCCGTGCATGGCTCTTTTTTCTAAAAGTGCCCCCTTGTCTTCCTGATGCTTTTTTGTCGTTATTGGAATCTGACCTACTCATATGTACTATAATTTATTGCAAAGGTAGCAAAGGAAATGGTATGTTTAAGCTATTGTAGCGGTTATTAGTGATTCTTAGAGAATTCTGTTCAATACCAGATCCACATTGATCAATAAAATACTGAACACTCCCAGTATAATGATCAGCTTTAGAATGTTATGCAGCCATACGTAGTGTTTTTTGCTGTTCGATTTTACCAAAAGGACTAAAAATCCCATCAACAAAAAAATACAGCCAATAAAATAGAGGTACATATAGCCTACATCAAAATATTCGATCAGGAGAAAGGAGGGAAGCAGTGTTAGGCCTATCAAAATAGCGATACAGGTCTTGGAAAACTTGGCGCCGTACAATATGGGAATGGTCTTATAGTTTTGGGCCATATCCCCGGCCATATTTTCCAGGTCTTTGATCATTTCCCTAGCCAATATCAATAGGAAAAGAAAAAGGGCATGCACGAAAATTACAGTGTCGAAGTTCTTATAGTATACAAAAACGGCGAAAAAGGGGGCAATGGCCAAGGTGGCCGAAACAAAATTGCCCAAAAAAGGAACTTTCTTTAGTTTGTGGGAATAGAACCAAATGCCAAAAATATAGGCAGAAAAGAATACAA
The DNA here is from genome assembly GCF_900129275.1 of Arenibacter palladensis. Classification (GTDB taxonomy): domain Bacteria; phylum Bacteroidota; class Bacteroidia; order Flavobacteriales; family Flavobacteriaceae; genus Arenibacter; species Arenibacter palladensis. The sequence goes on from NZ_FQUX01000001.1 coordinate 1,220,986, forward strand.
CCGCCTTAAAGGAAACATAACTGGCAAAGATTACCGAAAGAAAATTTAGTACAAAGTAAGTGGTTAGTTTAGTACGCTGACTAACCAAACGATCCAGCATACTCTTTCTAGGCTTATTGATCAGGTCCTTTTCCGCATCGTAGAAATTGTTGATGATATATCCTGCCGCAATGACCAGGGCGGAACTGAGCACAATAACAAATAGGTTTCCGTCAAAAACAACCTTTCTTAGGGGTAAATGGGGAGCTAAAATATAAATGGAGGCCAGGTACTGGGCCAAAATGATCATAAGAATGTTGTATCCCCTGACCACAGAAAACAGGCTCAGAAACTTTAATAGCAAGAGCTTGTTTTTTCTACTAAGCATAAAGGAGGTTGTTAGAAGTTGTATACCACTTCTAAATTATAGCCCTTCAAGGCTTTTTTGGCTTTGTTGATGTCTTCGGTAAATCCTAAAATATAGCCTCCGCCACCGGAGCCACAGAGTTTTAAATAATAGTCGTTGGTGTCTATTCCCTGTTTCCATAGTTTATGGAATTCCACAGGTATCATGGGCTTGAAATTATCAAGAACCACATGCGACAACTGTTTTAAATTCCCGAACAATGATTTTACGTTCCCGTTTATAAAATCCTCTACGCAGGCATCCGTATGCTTAATAAACTGATCCTTTAGCATGGCCCGGAATCCTTCATGTTTCATTTGTTCCATGAACAAATGTACCATAGGGGCTGTTTCACCCGTACTACCACTGTCCAACAGGAATACGGCTCCCTTGCCATCCAAGTTTTGTGATGGAATGCTGGTAGATTCTATATTGTCTTGTGAATTTATAAGTATGGGCAGGCTTAGATAGCTGTTCAAGGGGTCAAGGCCCGAAGACTTACCGTGGAAAAACGATTCCATTTTCCCGAAAATAGTCTTCAATTTTAATAATTTCTCCCTGGTAAGATTCTCTAAAACGGTAATTTTTTCAATGGCATATTTATCGTAAATGGCCGCCACTAGGGCACCACTACTACCTACGCCATATCCCTGCGGAATGGAACTGTCAAAATACATTCCGCCAGCTACATCCTTGTTCAATGCCTCCAGATCAAAAGTTACCAATTCGTGGTCTTTCTGCTGCAGGTCTTTCAAATATTCTGCAAAGGCCCTAAGGCTGGCGTTCGACTTCTTTGCCGCCTCGGAATCCTTGTTTTTTGATTTTAGTGCTCCCTTAAAAAAATTATAGGGTATGGAAAGCCCTTTGGAATCCTTTATGATTCCATATTCCCCAAAAAGTAAAATTTTAGAGTAAAATAACGGTCCTTTCATTTCTTTAAGATAAACATAAATAATTAAAATTCTTGCAAAGGCATTAAAATAACAACAGATGCAATTGAACAATTAACGTAATATACCGCTATTAATTATTCATTTTTCATATGAAAATTACAGCTTTTTTGCCCCATTTCCAATTTGATCGCAAATATACTGCCCGTTTTCACAATATGCAACCAACTCATTACTAATAAATTGATAAACTTCTTGCTTTTCGTTTTCAGGATATAGCACATGCACATTTGCCCCCGCATCCAATGTAAAACATACATGGGTTTTGGACGATGCCCGAAAGGCCCATATTTTATTGATAATCTCCAAGGTATTGGGTTTCATCAATATAAAATACGGCATGCTGGTCATCATCATAGCGTGTAAGGTGAGGGCTTCACTTTCTACTATTTTGATAAATTCCAATAAATTTCCCTCTTCAAAAACCCTTTTTAATTTGGTCAGATTTTTATGCGCTTGGTCGAACCGTTGTTCCGCAAATGGGTGATCGTGCATTAAATTATGGCCAAGACTGCTGCTCACTTGTTTGGATCCTTTGTCTACCAAAAGGATGGTATCCTGATAATTTTTAAAAATGGGGTGTACTTTATAGGGATATCTTATGGCATAAAGATCGGAACTGTTTATAGTGTCTTTATGTAATCCCCATTGCATGATGTCCCCATCAATACTCCTGCAGGCACTCCCAGACCCCAATCGGGCCAAAAAAGAAGCTTTTCTTTTAAAAAAATCGGTATCCATATGGGGGTTCAGTTCCCTTTCCAATTCCATAAGGCACAGTGCCAAGGCAGACATTCCACTGGCTGAGGAGGCAATACCACTGCTGTGGGGAAAGGAATTGGAGGTCTCTATGGTAAAATGATAGGCCTTTAAAAAGGGTAAATAGGGTTCCGTTCTCTTAAGAAAGGTGCTTATTTTAGGTTTAAAATCCTCTTTGGGGCTGCCTTCGAATAAAAGGTCGAAAGAAAAGTCGGATGCCTTATTTTTTAATTTTTTATAGCTGAGGGTTGTGGTGGTAGCACAGGTGTCCAGGGTAAAGCTGATGGATGGGTTGGCGGGAATCTGATGTTCCTTTTTCCCCCAGTATTTTACCAAGGCGATATTGCTGGGCGATTTATAAGTAACTTTTCCTTCCGTTATGTCTGTGGTGTAAGAGGAAGGGACAAAGTCTTTATCGGTCATATTGGAAACAATTTTTGCAAAGATAGCTTTTAAGTAGTTTTACTGTAGATCCTGTTAAAATAAATTGTTAATTTAGGGCGTAAACAACCAATCCTTGAAAAAGCAACTTACCTATATCGCAATTTCAGTCACCGTGTGCCTAATCATAGGATTTTTATCCAGTTTTGCTACACAATCTTCGGTAAATGATTGGTATTTGGAATTGAATAAGCCGAGTTTTAATCCGCCCAATTGGATTTTTGCCCCCGTCTGGACCGTGCTCTATATAATGATGGGAGTAGCTGCCGGGATTGTTTGGGCAAAAGGGTTTTATCATATTTGGGTAAAAACGGCCTTATATCATTTCGGTATTCAATTGCTGTTCAATGCGCTTTGGAGCATTATTTTCTTTGGGTTTAAGAATCCTTTCGCTGCCTTACTGGTTATTCTGGCGCTTTTGGTACTTTTAATCTTTACAATTAAGTGGTTTAAAGTGGTGAGTACCACAGCTGCCTATTTATTGATCCCATATCTGCTTTGGGTATGTTTTGCCACCGCCCTGAATTATAAGATTTGGGAATTGAATTAACTTTTTTTCTTGCCTTGTATTGAAAGTGTAAGAGAAAAGACCCTTCTTCACTAGGTGGTCCTTAAAATCTCGTGATTTTATGGACCGATGCCATTTCATCTTCACGACGGAAGAAGAATCACTTGACAATAGACTACCGGTACAAAATACAGGAGTATTCAAAACGGACATTGATTTATAAACACTATATGGATTGATGGAACAAAGAAACGGCCTATTTTATTTTAGTAGTAAATCAAGGAGTTTTCACACTGGGGAGTAGTTCTGTGTAAAAAGGTGGCCTTGGCTATGGCTGGCTCCTCTAAACCAAGGTACACTGTACCTTCGTCTGTCGGCCCTGGTCGTTTTTTGGGCGATGCAAAAAATGAACAGACCCGAACTCTTGGGTAGTTTACACTAACTATTTCTGTTTCACACAAAACTCTTGAGAAGGATTTCTTTTTACTAACTACTAACTACTGACTACTGACTACTGATCACTCTTTACTAATTTGTTTCCCCATTTCCAATAGCTTCAACATGGTCCTATGGTTTCTTGTAGTAGCGCTTACCTTCAGTTTATTTTCGAAAAAATTATTATCACATTTTGTTTTTCCATAACCTAGATTACAGCTGAGGTAGACGCAGTTTGTGGCAATCGTGAACTGTTCATTGGGAAACTGTTCTTGTTGTAGACTTTTGATCAATTCCCTTTTGGGAGTTTCTTGCAGCAGCACATAATACCATTTTTTCGATTCCGATTCATCCAGTGCCCTAAATGGGCATTGTTTAATGATTTCTTCCAGTTCGGGCAAGGTCTTGGCGAGTACGGGGACATCAAAGCCAAAAGTCTGGAGTATGCCCTCTTTGATGATTTGGGCAACTTCGGCAGACTTGGGCAAAGCGCTTTTTAGAACAATATTACCGCTTTGTATATAGGTGCTTACCTCAGAAAATCCCAATGCTTCCAACATCGCCTTTAACTGAAGCATCTTAATTATTTTTTGGCCACTTACATTGATTCCCCTAAGCAGAACAATATAATTTGTCATCTATGTCCTTTTTAAATGCATCGGTATAAAAATAACAATATTTTAGAAGGTACATATTCCGGAATTGGTGGAATAACTTATATGTTTTTCCAAAACGGCAAAAAACACTATTGTTGAAATGTATTGGGTTTGGTTATTAATTTTTCAAATTTAGTGCCTATATTTTGTTATCTTGATACCCATTTAAAATTTATCCCACCCATATGGAAAAATATATACTGGCGCTGGACCAAGGTACAACGAGTTCTAGATCCGTTGTTTTTGATAAAAAGGGTAACATCGTTTCGGTGGCCCAAAAAGAATTTACACAGTATTTTCCGAAACCTGGTTGGGTAGAGCACGATCCCTTGGAAATTTGGTCTTCCCAGGTGAGTACGGCAGCAGAGGCCACCACCAAACAAGGGATTTACGGAGCGGATATTGCAGCAATCGGGATCACAAACCAAAGGGAAACGGTAGTAGTATGGGATAGAAAGACCGGGAAGCCCGTGTATAATGCCATTGTTTGGCAGGATAAGAGGACTTCCAACTATTGTGATGAATTAAAGAGCCAAGGAAAATCCAAGCTGATAAGGGAGAAAACGGGCTTGGTGATCGACTCCTATTTTTCAGGTACCAAAGTAAAATGGATCTTGGACAATGTGGAAGGGGCCAGGAAAAAGGCCGAAGCAGGTGAGCTGGTCATGGGCACCATAGATTCGTGGTTAATTTGGAATATGACCAAAGGTGAACTGCACATCACCGATGTTACCAATGCCTCCAGAACATTGCTTTTTAATATAAATACCTTGGAATGGGATGATGAGTTGTTGGAGCTTTTTACTATTCCAAAGAGCATGTTGCCACAGGTAAAGCAGTCCAGTGAACTCTATGGCAACACCAATCCCAATTTCTTTGCAAGCAAAATACCTATTGCCGGAATCGCAGGTGATCAACAGGCGGCACTATTTGGACAAATGTGTACCAAGCCTGGAATGGTCAAAAATACGTATGGTACCGGTTGCTTTATGTTAATGAACATTGGAGAAAAGCCTATTGTTTCTGAAAATAATCTGCTGACCACGGTGGCATGGACCATTAAGGGCAAAACCCACTATGCCTTGGAAGGAAGTATTTTTATTGCGGGTGCGGTGGTACAATGGTTGAGGGATAGCTTGAAAATTATTAAGAGGTCGGAAGATGTAGAAAAACTGGCTGCTTCTGTAGACAGTACGGAAGGGGTCTATTTGGTGCCTGCTTTTGCAGGTTTGGGCGCGCCCTACTGGAACCAACATGCCAAAGGAAGTATTTTTGGACTTACCAGGGGCAGTACGGATGCCCATATAGCAAGGGCCGCTTTGGAATCCATTGCGTTTCAGACCATGGATGTCTTAAAGGCAATGGAGGCGGATTCCAAAATTTCTATAAAAGAATTAAGGGTCGATGGGGGAGCTACCGTCAACAATTTGCTGATGCAGTTTCAGGCCGATGTGCTCAATACCTCCACCGTACGTCCAAAAGTGATAGAGACTACGGTTATGGGGGCGGCTTATTTGGCCGGTTTGGCGGTCGGATTCTGGGAAAGTCTGGAAGAGATTCAGGAAATATGGCAAGTTGATGCCAATTTTGATCCCACCACGGAAAGAAAGGAAATAGAACAAAATATTAAAGGCTGGTACAGGGCCATTGATGCCGTAGAATACTGGTCCAAACTAGGAGAATAATTATTAAACCAACCAACTATGACTCCATTTATTGCTGAAATTATCGGCACTTTTTTCCTGATCCTTTTAGGGGGCGGGGTTGTTGCCAACGTAATCCTGAACAAAACAAAATCCAACGATGCGGGCTGGATGGTCATTACCACCGCTTGGGGGCTGGCCGTATATGTTGGGGTGGCAGTGGCCGCACCCTATAGCGGGGCACATTTAAATCCGGCCGTTAGTATAGGCCTAGCCATGGCCGAAAGGTTTGAATGGGCTTCGGTCCCCATGTATGTGCTGGGACAATTTATAGGGGCCATGTTGGGCGCTTTGATCGTTTGGCTATTCTACAAAGATCATTTTGATGCCACAGAGGACCAGGATACCAAAAAAGCGGTATTTTGTACTGCTCCGGCCATTAGAAACCCCATTAATAACCTATTTAGTGAAGTGGTGGGCACCTTTACCTTGGTATTTGTAGTGCTATATTTTACGGATGCCACCATAACAGATACGGAAACGGTTATAGGACTAGGGTCTTTGGGTGCCCTACCCGTTGCGTTTTTGGTGTGGGGAATTGGGCTTTCCTTGGGAGGTACCACAGGCTATGCCATTAATCCGGCAAGGGATCTGGGACCCCGAATAATGCATGCTATAATGCCCATTAAAGGCAAGGGCGGCAGCGATTGGGGTTACGCATGGATTCCTATTGTAGGTCCTATTATTGGAGCGTTATTGGCCGCTTTGCTGATGATATTGTTGAGTTAGCCCTGTATTATGGTTTGGCAATGGCCTGGGCGGCGATATAGGCCCCGGTCCAGGCATTTTGAAAGTTGAACCCGCCCGTAATGGCATCTACGTTTATCACTTCTCCGGCAAAATAAAGCCCGGGGTGAATTTTACTTTCATAGGTCTTGAAATTTATTTCCTTTAAGTCTACGCCCCCGGCAGTGACAAACTCCTCCTTAAACGTACTTTTTCCATCTACCCTAAACGTGGAACCCGTTAACTGTTTCGCCAAGTTTTGTAGTTGAATTTTGGAAATATCGGCCCATTTATCGGTGTCCGAAATTTGCGCTGCCTTTACCAGACTGCCCCATAAGCGTTTCGGCAAATCGAATGCTTTGGTGCGCAGAATGGTTTTCCTTCCTTCAATCTCCTTTATTTGTTGAAGTTGTCTTAATAGCCCCTCTTCATGATAGGCAGGTAGCCAGTTTATTTTTATTGAAAAATTATAATTCAACTCGTTCAATATCCGTGCCCCCCAGGCAGATAACCTTAAAATGCCCGGACCGCTCATTCCCCAATGTGTAATTAATAAGGGGCCTTCAGATTCTAGATCGGAGGACTGTATGGAATATTTTTTTAAGGCCGCCTTAAATTTTCCGTTGTTGACCTTGGAGGGAATTATCTGGATATTGGCATTGGTACTTACCCCTTGTATACCGGTAATTCGTTCATCCTTAATATTAAATGTGAAAAGAGAAGGTACGGGCGCTATAATTGTATGCCCCATTTGCCTTAATAATTCCCATATTTTAGGATTGCTACCGGTTGCGACCAATATTTTTTTGGCCTGGTAGGTGTTTCGGATTGTTTTGATTGCCCAAGAGTAATCCCCCTTTGCCGTATTTCCGTCCAGTGTTGTTATCCCAATAATGGAACTGTTCTTAAGGACCTTGATACCCAAGCGGTCCGTTTCCTGAAGAAAGCAGTCTATAATGGTTTGGGATGAATTGGTAGCGGGAAACATGCGTCCATCCGCTTCAATATTCAATTGTATGCCCCTTTTTTCAAAAAAGGCCATGGTGTCACCGCTACAATAGGTGTGAAACGGTCCAACAAGTTCCCGCTCCCCCCTGGGGTAATTTTTGGAAATTTCTTTGGGGTCAAATTCGGCATGGGCAACGTTGCAACGGCCCCCACCGGAAACCTTTACCTTGGTAAGTACCTCTTTGCCACGTTCCAGGATGGCTATCTTTAACTTGGGGTTGCGTTCTGCTATGTGTATGGCCCCATAGAAACCTGCGGCACCTCCTCCTAAAACTATTACATCGAACATTAATTAATGCGTTCTGGATAATTGGTGATGATGCCATCCACTCCCAATCTCTCTACAGCCTCTATTTCTTCGGGCTCATTTACCGTCCAAGGATAAATTTTAAACCCGGCCTTTTTTATTTCGTTCACGTTCTCCAAGGTCAGGTCTTCAAAATAGGGGTTTATAGCCACGGCATCTAATTCATTTCCAATTTCCAAAGCATTCAACGGATCGCCATATACAAGAATGGCAATGGGCACATCGGCATTCAGCGTACGCATGGTCTTAAGTTCATCCCATCTAAAGCTGGAAATTATAAATTTATCCATAGACCAACCCTTTTCCTTTATATAGTAGTTCATGATAAAATTAACTCTATCAGCAGTGTTGGCACCTTTGAGTTCTATATTCAACTGTACTTTTTTATCTATAAGGTTTAGGACCTCCTGTAGCGTCGGAATTTTATGATCGCCGATCAAGGTTAGTTTCTGTAGGTCTTCAAAATTATAATCCTCTATTTTTCCAACGCTGTCCGTTAGTCTTTCCACTTCCTCATCGTGGAACACTACGGTTTCTCCACTTTTTATTTTAAACACATCAATTTCTATCATGTCTACACCCAGATCCATTGCCTTTTGAATAGACGCCAAGGTGTTTTCCGTTTCATGCCCCATGGCACCTCTATGGCCAATAACCAAGGGTTTATTCATATTGTCACAACTTATAATTAATAGAAATAGGAAGAAAGATCCAACTAACGATGATGTTTTCATAAAGCGATGCTATATATCTAATTTAAACTTAAAATTAAGGATTCCAAGGGTTGTATATCAATTCTTATATGCCCAATTTCGTTTTCTACAAACAGGGACAATTCTTTTTCCTTGAACAATTCGTCCTTCATCTGATAGGTGCTATCCTGTAGCCCCCATTCCCTGATAATTTCCCTCGGCAATTTTAGATCGAACCCAAAGGTCTGACCAGCATCAAAATTAGAAATAATTATGAGTTTTTCGTTCTCAGACCATCTAACAAAGGATAAAACCCTATGATTATAATATTCTGTATGATCTTTGTTATAAAAATGAATATCCTTGTATTTTCCCATTAAAGCGCTACTGTTAATGGTGAAATTGAGCAAGTTCCTGTAAAATGTCCTTAGCTCTTTTTCTTTTGGGGACAATTGCCCTCCATCAAATTTTTTGTTGTTTACCCAGCGTTGAAAATGGGGCACCCCAACATAATCAAAGATGGAGGTTCTACTTGGGGATCCAAATCCAGGACTTTCGGCGGCCGGTTCCCCTACTTCCTGCCCAAAGTAGATCATGGTAGGCGAGGTGCTTATGGTTGCCGAAACCACCATACCGGGTTTGGCTTTTTCTGCATTTCCCAAAAATTCGGGACAGGCAATACGCTGCTCGTCATGATTCTCCAGAAAATGTAGCATTTGGTGCTCAATATCCATGAGTCCGTTTTGGACTACCGGAATATGGTCTGTCCAGCCGTGTCCCTGCATGATATGTTTTAAGGAGTCATAAAACTCTACCTTGTCATAGAGATAGTCCATTTTTCCCTTAAAGATATAATCCCTGTATAGCTGTGGGTTATATACTTCTGCCATTAAAAATGCATCCGGTTTTTTCATTTTTATGGACGAATTCATAAAACTCCAGAATTCTACAGGAACCATTTCGGCCATATCATAACGAAATCCGTCCACTCCTTCGTCCAACCAGAACAGGGCAATATCCCTAAATTTTATCCAGGAATCCGGAACTACTTGGTTTTTCCAGAATTCAAAATGTTCAGTAAAGTTTTTATGGCCAAAATCTTCAGGCAGGCTTGCGAAATCCCTATGTCCGTCCGGACTAATTCCGTAATTGATCTTTACGGTCTCATACCAATCATTAAAATCGGGTTTGGACAAACGGGAACCATTTCCAGTCCATTTTGCAGGGGTTTCGGAAAATTTGCCATTGGCCAAGTTGATGTTCTCCCCTCCCAAAGGTTGGTAGCCATTCCGCCAATCCGGGACCATAAAAGATTCCCCCGGATTGTAATAAAAATTATTGTCCCTGTCGTAGACCACATTGGTATTGTCATTAGCACCAAAATCCACTACCCCTTCAGGGTTGTTCTTGCCTTCGTATTTTCTGGCAATATGGTTGGGAACTATATCTATGATTACTTTTAGGCCTGCCTTATGGCTCCTGGCCAACAGTTCCTTGAATTCCAAATTCCTATTGTGGGGATCATTGGCTAGATCGGGGTTAACGCTGTAATAATCCTTAACGGCATAGGGCGAACCCGCCCGGCCCTTAACAATATCCGGATCGTCATTGGAGATGCCGTATGCTGTATAGTCCCTTATAAGGGCATGGTGGGGTATACCTGTATACCAAATATGGCTCACCCCCAGATCTTTTATTTCCTTTAATGCTTTTTGAGTAAAGTCACTTAATTTGCCCACCCCATTTTCCTCAATGGTCCCCCAAGGTTTATTGGTGGTATTGGTATTCCCGAACAATCTGGTAAATACTTGATAAACTACTGCTTTTCCAATTTCAGTGGTCTTTTTCATTTTGTGCTTTCTTTTCGAAACAAAAAGCCTAACTATGTGCCGTTTAGCTTTTCAGTGCAATAATGATACTTGTTTTTGGAATTAGGGTCAAATTTTTCAAAAATTTTATTTTGGGAGCGACTTTCAACCCAATTATTTCAAGTTTTTTCAAAAAACAATCCCGAATTTATATTTTTTATACGCTTTGTTTTGATAGGAGCTAAAACTTAGTTGACTAGGGAATAGGTTTTCTGCCCGGCAGTTAAAACCACGCGTTTTCCGTTTACCCTAATGGACATTTCGTCTGTGCCTTCAAGGTCAAATGTGGTTTCGTTTTCCGTAACCTTTACCTTCAGGATTCTATTCCTGAAATTTACCTTGAAGGAATAGGATTTCCATTGTTTAGGTATTCTTGGGCTAAAGGACAGTTTATCGTCCAATATTCGCATACCTCCAAAACCTTCCACTATGCTCATCCAGGTACCGGCCATGGAGGTAATATGCAGTCCTTCCTTTACTTCCTTATTGTAATCGTCCAAATCCAATCTGGAAGTTCGGAGGTAAAAGGCATATGCTTGTTCCATTCTGTTCAGCTTTGCAGCCTGAATACTGTGCACACATGGGGATAATGAAGATTCATGTACGGTAAAAGGTTCGTAAAAATCGAAATGCTTTTCCAGTTCTTCCGTAGTAAAATGGTCTTCAAAGAAATAAAATCCCTGTAGGGTATCTGCCTGTTTAATGTAAGGGGATCTTAAAATTCTGTCCCAACTCCATTTTTGGTTGATAGGTCGCTCTTTTTGGTTTAATTCCTTGACAGGGATAAGTTCCTTGTCCAAAAAGCCATCCTGCTGTAAATAAATGCCCAATTTTTCATCGAAGGGGAAGTACATTTTTTTGGCCACCTTGGCCCAGGCCTCCGTCTCTTTTTCTGTAAGCTTGGTTACTCCTATAATTCTGTGATAATCATCCGGGTAGCCATCCTTTACTTTTTGTAGTTCTTGAATGGTATAGTTAATGCACCATTTGGCAATATAATTGGTGTAAAAGTTATTGTTTACATTGTTCTCGTATTCATTGGGACCCGTGACCCCAAGAATTACGTATTTGTTCTTTTGGGTAGAAAATGTAGCTCTTTGATGCCAAAAGCGGGCAATCCCTATCAAAACCTCCAACCCCATTTCCGGGATATAGGTGTAATCGCTTGTAAAACGGTAATAATTGTAAATGGCAAAAGCTATGGCGCCATTACGATGTATTTCCTCGAAGGTTATTTCCCATTCGTTATGGCATTCCTCCCCGTTCATAGTAACCATGGGATATAGGGCCGCTCCGTTTACAAAACCTAATTTTTGGGCATTTTCAATGGCCTTTTCCAAATGGTTGTACCTATAGGTCAATAGGTTTCTTGCCACTTTCTTATTTTTGGTGGCCATATAAAAGGGAATACAGTAGGCCTCGGTGTCCCAATAGGTGCTTCCACCGTATTTTTCCCCAGTAAATCCCTTAGGACCAATATTGAGCCTGGAATCCTTGCCCAGATAAGTTTGGTTTAAATGAAAAATATTGAAGCGAATTCCCTGTTGTGCCTTTACATCGCCCTCAATAGTAATGTCGCTCATTTCCCAGATTTTCGCCCAAGATTTCTTTTGCAACTCCAAAAGGGACTCAAAACCTATTTCAGTAACCTTTTGTAAAACTTTTTTGGCAGCCGATATAAGTTCCTTGGGTTTGTGATTCGTAGAAACCGTATATCCGCCAAATTTTACTAGTGTAAGGGTGTCTCCTTTTTTAATGTTTTGTTTAAACTGATGTACTGCGGTGGTTTCGGATAATGCCTCCAGCGGTTTTTCCAATACCAATTCATTATTATGGTATAGTCTGGATTCCATAAATGTACAGGTAGCGAAGTTGGTCTTCATGGTGTGGGCCTCTATAAAGGCTTGGGAGCCATCGGTTGTAACCCCTGTGGTGTTCCAAAATTGGTCGTCCCAATTGGTGTCCTCATTGGTAATTCCACTATCAAGATAGGGATGAAAGGCCAAAGCGCTGTCTTGGTTTATCGTCTTAATTTGGTATTTAATGGCACCTGCTTCATCATGGTCCAAACTAAGGAAGCGGGTAATCTTTACTTCTATAATGGTGTCATTGGGCAGGGTAGCCTTAAAGCTACGGGTATACCACCCTTCCCGCATGTTTAATTCCCTGCGGAAATCCTCTACATTTTTACAGGTATTCAGGTCTAATGTCTCTCCGTTGACAAGAACATTGATCCCGATCCAATTGGGAGCGTTCAATACCTTGGCAAAGTATTCCGGATAGCCGTTTTTCCACCAACCTACTCGTGTTTTATCAGGGTAATACACACCTCCTATATAACTTCCTTGAAAAGTGGGGCCAGTATATTTTTCTTCAAAATTGGCGCGTTGCCCCATGGCACCGTTTCCAAGACTGAATAAACTTTCCGAGGATTTTACCCTTTCTTTTTCAAATCCTTCTTCTATGATAGACCAGTTATCGGGCTTTATATAATCTTGATTCATTGTGTTAGTGTTTCACGGTTATCGCAATGGGGTTTAATAATCAATGTCAGGTTCCAAATAGAAAGACACCAAATTAATTAATTATTGTGAATGTTCGTCACGGAGTTAAACCTATTAATTTGTTAAGGAATTGATTATCGATTTCAGTGAAATTTGCAAACACAAATTTTGCCTCCGCAAGCACTTTATCGTCCCCAATGCCTATGCTCAGCATTCCCGCATTGTTGGCGGCCTCTATTCCGGCAACTGCATCCTCAAAGACAATGCAATCCTTTGGAGGAACCCCCAATTGTTTTGCGGCTATCAAAAAAACTTCGGGATCGGGCTTGGCCTTGGCTACGTGGGTTCCGTCCACAATGACATCAAAATAATCCATTAATTTTACTTTTTCCAAAATTGGACGGGCATTTTTGCTGGCGGACCCTAAGGCTATCGGCATGTTGTGCTTTTTAAGAAACTGCAGCACCTTTAGTACGTCTGGCAAAATTTCCGATTCATCCATTTCTTCTATAAGCGACAAATAATCCTCATTCTTCTCCACCAACCATCTACTGAACTGTTCTTGCGATGCCTTAACGTTCCCAATTTCAAGGAGAATTTCCAGGCATCTTTTGCGACTTACCCCTTTAAATAGTTCGTTTTGCTCTTGGGTAAATTCAAATCCCAATTCATTGGCCAATTTTCGCCAGGCCAGATAATGATATTTGGCGGTATCCACAATAACACCGTCCAAATCAAAAATAAATCCAGTTTTATTCATCGGTTTAAGATATTAATAAATATTTTGACGGCCAGTAAAAAGAAGTGTTTGTTGTTGGGGAAACGACCATGTACTGGCTGTATCTTGGGGACAGAGGGCCATATGGCCAGTTTTTGCAAGGTAATTGAATAATTTTGGCCTTGATACTTCGTATTATGGTTCTTAATTAACGGTTGATCCGCGCTCTATCAGGGTAGGTTCCAAAACCCTTGTTACATAGGTTTCTTCCTCCATATCGTTTTCTACCTTGTCTATAAGTATTTCTGCCGCTATTTCTCCCATTTCTTCACCGTGCTGGGCAATGGCGGTTAATCCGGGGGATGCATATTTGGACAGAAGCCCATCTGTAAAGCCAATAAAGGAAATATCCTTAGGAATTTTTAAGCCTTTACTTTGTACGTAGCGCATACTGTGAATGGCAAATATTTCATTAACACTCAACACGGCGTCCACAGTTTCCCTTTCAAAAAAATCTTCAATCAGGTTCTCATTGATTTCCATGGAAGGAAATTTTAAAATAAGATCTTCATTATAGTCCATGCCATTGTCCAACAATGCTTCCTTATAGCCGGCAGCTCTTTCCCTGCTTACACTTATATAGTCCTCTGAAGTAATTAGGGCTATTCTTTTCCTGCCGTCCTTTATGAATTTTGTTACCGCGTTATAAGCACCTTTTTTATCATTGATGATTACCTTGTCGCATTTTATATCTTCCGCAACACGATCAAATAATACTAAAGGTATGCCCTGTTCGGTAACTTCCTTTAAATGGTTGTAGTCGTTTTTCAATTGGGTGCCGGAGGAAAGCGCCATAATAAACCCGTCTATACTTCCGTTGGCAAGCAACTCCATATTAATGACTTCCTTGTCGAAAGATTCATCGGAGACACAGACAATGACATTGTATCCTTTGGCATTGGCGTATTTTTCAATCCCCCTAAAAACAGTGGTAAAAAAGTGATGCACTATATCCGGAATTATAACCCCAATATTTTTGGTTCGCTTGTTTTTTAGACTGATAGCAATATTGTTGGGCTTGTAATTGTAAAGTTTGGCAAAAGCCTGGACCTTCTCTTTAGTGTCCGATCCAATTTCCTCGCTGTTTTTCAATGCTTTGGAAACTGTAGAAATGGAAACCCCTAATTCCCTAGCAATATGTTTGAGGGTGATTTTTCTTTTCAAAGGTCAAATTTTTTTCAAGTGAATATACTATTAAAAATATTAAGGCATTCACAATGCTTTGGCGCAAATTGGAATATTAATTTACAAGATGTAAAAATAGTATATTCAGATAAGGAGTGAAATCTATTTTAAATAATTGTTTAAATAGTACATATATTTGTCAAAATACCATTGAAATAAAAAATGATGTATATTCGTACAATATTTAACATTTCTGAAATCAAAAAAAAGACAGTGATAGGTTGTTGGCCCTGTGTTTATGGTCACGAAAGACCGAAATTTTACGAAAACGTTTTAGTTAAATTTTTAGCGTTAAAAATAGAAATATAACAATAAATGGAGATAATATTATTTATCTTCGATATTGGAACGTGAAATTTTATGAATTATTAAACTCAATTATTAATTAACTCAATTACAACTTTCAATTATTTAACTCAATTAAAACTAACAATGTATGAAGCTTAAATTACTTAAAAGCTTTTTGCTATTTGGAACATTTTTATGTTTTGGATTAGCATCGGCTCAAGAAGTATCAGGTACGGTATCTGATGCTAGTGGCCCCTTACCGGGAGCCAGTGTCGTGGTAAAAGGAACTACCAATGGCGCTCAAACAGATTTTGATGGGAATTTTGTCATTAGTGATGTGGATGCAAGTTCCACCCTTGTTTTTAGCTATATCGGTTATAAAACACAGGAGGTGGTAGTAGGTAACCAGACCACTATCAATATTATGATGGAAGAAGATGCACAGGCATTGGCAGAGGTAGTAATCATTGGTTATGGTACTACTACTGTAAAGGATGCTACCGGTGCTGTTTCCGCAGTAACTTCCGAGGATTTTAACGGAGGGGTTATTTCATCTCCCGAACAATTAATTCAAGGTAAAACCGCTGGGGTGCAGATTTCCCAAGGAAGTGGTGAACCGGGTTCTGGTGTTGCCATCAGGATAAGGGGTACTTCTTCGGTTAGGTCCAATAATGATCCCTTATTTGTGGTAGATGGTGTTCCTCTTCCTTCTGGAGGTAGTTCTTCTGAAGGTACGGATATAGGTGTAGGATCTAGTTCTGCTAGAAACCCACTTAGCTTTTTGAACCCAAATGATATTGAAAGCATGAGTATCTTAAAGGATGCGTCTTCAACGGCCATTTACGGTTCCAGAGGTGCCAATGGGGTAGTTATCATTACCACCAAGAGTGGTAAAGGTGGTGCACAGGGAGGTACTTGGGAGTTTTCTTCCGATCTAAGTTTTTCATCACCGGCCAATGATTTTGATTTATTGAATAGGAGCGAATTCCTAGCTGCTGTTTCTGCCTTTGGTGGAACTGCAACAGATTTGGGCAATGATACGGACTGGCAATCATTGGTTACCAGAAATTCGTCTTCGACCAATAACAACCTTGCCTACTCCCAAAATTATGGTTCGGGTAATGTAAGGGCTACTTTTAATTATGGTAAACAATTCGGGATAGTGCCAAAATCCTCTCAGGAGAGGGTAACGGGAAGAGTTAATCTTTCCCAAAGACTATTCGAGGATAAGTTAAGGTTGGATTTGCAAACAACCCTTTCACGGGTAAATGACGAGGCACCACCGTTAAGTGGTAGTGCAGGGTCTACTGGGGATATGTTGGGTGCCGCTTATTCCGCCAATCCTACTTGGCCGGCCAGCAGCTCTTTCAACCCAGGGGATAGAATCAACCCATTAAACCTGTTGGAGAACTGGCAAAGTTTAACCTATACCGATCGTTTTCTGGTCAATTTTTCGGCCTCTTATGATATTGTGGAAGATTTAACAGCCAAGGCTACTGTAGGTTATGACAAATCCAATTCTACGCGTGAAGCTGAATTGGGCAGTAAATCCTTTAATGTAGGCCGTGGTGCAGGTGGTAACGGTAGGGGTACCATAAACGACCTTGATTTGGAAAACAGGTTGTTGGAATTGACCTTGTCATACAAAAAAGAGTTCGATAATTCGGTATTGGATGTTTTAGGAGGTTTCTCGTATCAGGATTTTAATACCAAAGGAAGAAATGTTGAAGGTTGGGGTTATTCCACAACCAATTTAAATTCTATGGCCAGGAATTTGACCGATGCGGCCAGCAAGATTGAATCCATGATCACAGGCTCTTATCAACAATATGGTTATGCTTCTGGAGGTGATGCCGATCTTTTTGTGAACAGACTTTTTCCAGATCCAGACACAGACTTTTTGGGAGAGGTAACTATTCCGGTAAAATCTATTTTCACCAATACCTTTGACAATACGGATGAGTTACAATCCTTTTTTGCCAGGGCCAATTATAGTATAGCAAGTAAGTATTTGTTTACTGCAACGGTAAGGGCGGATGGTTCTTCCCGTTTCGGTGAAAACAACCGATATGGTATTTTCCCTTCCGCAGCTTTTGCTTGGAAAATTAATGAAGAAGATTTTATGGGCGACGCCATGTCTACCTTAAAACTTAGGTTGAGCTATGGTATTACAGGAAACCAGGATGGTTTGGGATATGGCCGTTTCGTAAGAAGGGAACGATATTCCACTACTATCAATGGTGATCCAAATATTAGTGATGGTGGAGACGTTAACGTGCCTGGTATTTCTACAGTGGAATTTGCCAACCCCGATCTAAAATGGGAGGAAACTACCCAATATAACGTAGGTCTGGATTTTGGGTTTGCCAATGATCGCTTTAGCGGTTCGGTAGATGTGTATCGTAAGGAAACAAGGGATTTACTGCTTAATATAGAAGCAGCCCAACCTTCCCCACAACCTACCTTCTTCCAAAACTTGGATGCGGTTGTGTTGAATCAAGGAGCTGAATTTTCCCTTAATTATGACATTTTACAAGGAGAAGACTATGGTTGGACCGCCGGTTTTAACGTGGCCTACAACAAAAATGAAATTACGGATTTCGATGGGGAGATTGCAGCGGGAACCATTCGCGGTGCTGGTCTATCCAACGCATTCGCACAACGTCTGGCCTCTGGACAGCCTTTGTATTCCTTTTATTTAAGGGAGTTTACGGGCTTCGATGCTAACGGTAACCCTGTACATGAGGGTGGTGTGGATAACCAACAGTTTGTGGGTAAAAGTGCATTACCAGATTTCACAGGAGGTTTTTCAACCTCGGCCAATTATAAAAACTGGTCGGCCTCCATGTATTTCAATGGTCAGTTTGGAAACTATATCTACAACAATACGGCCAACGCCTTTTTTACCGGAGGTGCTATTGGTAGTGGTAATAATGTAACACAGAATGTGGTGGAATTGGCAGGACAGGAAGGCAGATTTGCCGAAGCTTCGGTTTCTACTAGATTCTTGGAAAAAGGAGATTTTGTAAGATTGCAAACTGCATCCATTTCCTATGACGTTCCATTAAAAGAAGGCTTGTTCAAGTCTATGAGGCTTAGTCTTACCGGTCAGAACCTTTTTGTGATTACGGATTATTCCGGTCTTGATCCAGAGGTTAGTGTGGCACCGGCCAGTGCAGCCCTTTTAAATGGTTTGCCTATAGCGGGTATAGACTATAGCGCCTTTCCAAGACCAAGAACATACACATTAGGATTTAACGTAACTTTTTAATCATAGCATTATGAACATACAAAAATATATGAAACCCGTTTTCGGCTCCATATTTGTATTGGTAGGCCTTGTTGGCTGTACCAATCTGGAGATAGAAGAAACGGATTCGATCATAAGTACAGCAACCGATGGCGGCTTTACACCAGTGGCCAATCCGGCTTCGTCCCTTAGTGACCTTTACAACAAAGTGGGGGGCGATTTTGCAACTCAGGAAACCATGTACGCCATGTCCGAAGTTACTACGGATGAGCTGTTGATACCAACCCGTGGAACTGACTGGGGCGATAATGGGATATGGAGACAGTTGCATACCCATACCTGGACCCCTGCGCATTTATTTATTAAAAATGCATGGAACAATTTAAATCAGAATGTATTTAGGGCTTCCGAGATTATAGAAAGTAATCCGGATGCGGCAGTTTTGGCTGAAGCAAAATATCTAAGAGCCTTCAATATGTTTTTTCTGATGGACTTTTTTGGTTCCGTACCCTTTAGGGAAGTGGATGAAGGTCCAGAAGTTAACCCAAGAGTGTTGACCAGAAGTGAGGCTTTTAGCTTTGTGGAGTCCGATTTGTTGGCAGCATTGCCGGGATTGCCCGATGGTAGTCCAGGAACCGCCAACACAGGAACTGCTACAAAGGCGGCGGCAAATTTTCTTTTGGCCAAAATATACCTTAATTCCCATATCTATAATGGCGGTGCTGTTGAGGACGCCAATATGCAAAAAGTAATAGACGCTGTGGACGATATAGCGGCTTTGGGATTTGGAATAGAAACGGGGTATTTTCAAATATTCGAATCCTCGGATGATAACGAGACCATTTTCTTTCTGAATAGCGATATTGGGGCAAGGATATGGAATAGTATGCATTACAATATGAACTCTCCCGATAATACCGGTGGTGGCTGGAACGGTTTTTCCACCCTTGCTGAATTCTATGACTCTTTTGAAGGTGATCCCAACTCCAATTATGTGGGCGATGGCCAAGAAGAAAGAAGAGGTTGGGTACCCGATGCTTCCAATGCCGACAATGTTAACTTAGGTCTTGGATATGGCTTTTTAATCAATCAGCAGTACAATGAAGACGGTACTAAATTGAAAAATAGACAGGGAGGCGATCTAATATTGAAAAAGGAATTGACTTCCTTGGTAGGAAATGGAGAAGCTGATGGGATCAGAATTCTTAAGTACCATCCAAATGATGGGGGTGAAATTAACTCTTTTAGAAAGCACCAGATTCTTTTTAGATATTCCGATGCCCATTTGATGAAGGCCGAGGCCATGATGCGTATGGGAGAAGATATTACTTCAATGGTCAATGAATTGCGACAAGCTAGGACCAATACGCCGGATTTGTCCAATGTTACAGAAGATGTATTATTGGCAGAACGCGGAAGGGAGCTTTATATAGAATTCTGGAGAAGGAACGATTTGGTACGATTTGATAAATTTACCGCTCCTTGGGGTCTTAAGGAGGTAAGTGGAGATCCTAATTTAAATCTATTCCCCATACCGGAAACCGCATTGCTTTCCAACCCTAATTTGGTTCAGAACCCAGGGTACTAAAAATTTAGTTTGGTTATATATTAAAAGAGGGCTGTTCACTGAACAGCCCTCTTTTTTATTTGATATAGGTGTTTGGTGCTATAGCGAAGAATTATTTAGCAAAATAAATATATATCCCTACTACTATTACACATATGGCAATCCCTACATGGTTTACATATTTATAAGGTTCAATGGAAACTTGTTTGGTGTATTCCAATTCAAAGGCTTCTTTTCTAGGGTAAAATTTGCCTATAAGAAGCATTATCGCGGCATTGGTCACAAACAAAATAGCCATAATGTGCAAAAAGTGTGGATAGGCATCGGCCTCTATTAATTTCAATGCGGCAGAGTCCGTAATGCCAGAGGCCTTGGCCGATTCCAGGGCACTGTCAACAAATTTCCCCTTAAGGATAAACTGACTTATAATATATAATAATGATCCTGAAAAAATGCCTATTTTGGCAGCTATGGCAGGTACTCTCTTGGTTAAATAGCCTACTACAATAATGGTGAATATAGGAATACTATATATTCCGTTTATCTCCTGTAAGTAATTGAACAGACTACCCGCATTGGCGATCATTGGTGCAATGAACATGGCGGCCAGTGCCAAGCAGATACCAAATATCTTTCCGTATTTAACCACTGTTTTTTCTGGGGCTTCTTTATTAATATGCTGTTTGTAGATATCTATTCCGAACAAGGTTACCGAACTGTTGAGCACACTGTTAAAGGAACTTAAAATGGCCCCGAACAAGACAGCTGCAAAAAATCCAACCAAAGGTTTTGGCAATACCGCACGTACCAATTCTGGATAGGCAAGGTCACTTGACGCCAAACCACCATCAAAATAATAATAGGCGATCATACCTGGCAATACCAAAATTAAGGGTCCAAGAATCTTTAGAAAGGAAGCCAACAAAAGCCCTTTTTGACCCTCGGCCAAATTTTTGGCTCCCAAGGCCCTTTGTATAATTTGTTGGTTGGTACCCCAATAGAAAAGCTGTACCAGCATCATTCCTGTGAAAATTGTAGAAAATGGTACTTCCTGTCCGGCTTCACCGGTAGAGTCGAATCGTGCGGCATCCGAAGTAATTAAATTATCTAGACCGGTAAACATATTTCCGTCACCTATGGCCATCAATCCAAAAATGGGTATTAAGATTCCCCCAACAATGAGTCCGACCGCGTTAATACTATCTGAAACTGCAACAGCCTTGAGTCCACCAAAAACCGCGTAAATAGATCCAATGACCCCAATTCCCCAAATGCACAACACCAAAGCGGTTTTGTCCGAAACCCCCAAAAGTTCGGGAACATTGAACATACCGCTGATCGCTACGGATCCGGAATATAGGATTACGGGCAAAAGTACTACCACATAACCTGTTAAAAAGAGACCAGAGGTAATAGTTTTAGTAGTTACATCAAATCTTTTCGCCAAAAATTGTGGAATTGTGGTAAGTCCACCCTTTAAATACCTGGGCAACAGAAAAACGGCGGTAACTACCATGGCAATTGCAGCCAGGGTCTCCCAGGCCATTACCGATAAACCATCTGTATAGGCACTTCCGTTAAGGCCTACTATTTGTTCCGTGGAAAGGTTTGTTAAAAGTAAAGACCCTGCAATTACTCCGGCGGTAAGGCTTCTACCTCCCAAGAAATAACCGTCAGAGGAAGTTTCATCAGTTTTTCGGGTAGCTAGGTAGGCAATAAGTGCCACTAAAAGGGTGAAGCCTACGAAAGAAAGAATTCCTAACATTATAAAATCGAGTTTAATTGATTGTTGGGCTAAATATATTGGATTATTTATAATATATGGCATGTATATTCACTTTATCACAAAATGCACTTTTTGGGCATATCAAAATACTATCGGCTAAGGGTAAAAAAATATCAATTATTAACACTGCCTACACCTGTAATTTATTGAACTTTAGTTATCTTGGCCTTAATTTTTAAAGGGTGGTTTTTTTCCTTTGAATACCAGCTTCCGTAACGATCTTAAATCTTTTACATGGAGGACCAAAATGGCCAAGTATTTTAGGGAGTTTACCTTTCCTGACAGGCCGGAAATAATATTGGCAATATGGGTTGAAATTAAAAATAGTATGTAGTAGTAAAGTGCATTTATTGCATTTTAAAGCTGTCTCAAAAAATAATCACAAAAATATATGGGGAAACTTATTATAAGGGAAAGCCTTATTTTAATTGGAGTGCTATTGTTGGGATCTTGTTCCCAAAAAAAACAAGTGGATACAGTGGGAGAACCAAAGGAGGAAGCTTTATTCTCTTTATTGGCATCGGAAAAAACAGGGATCGACTTTGTAAACAAGGTGGTAAACCAGAAAAACTTTAATATTTTTAAGTATAGAAATTTCTACAATGGCGGTGGAGTGGCGATTGGCGATATCAATAACGATGGCCTTCCCGATATCTATCTTACCGGGAATATGGTTCCCAATAAACTTTATTTGAACAAAGGAGGTCTCCAATTTGAGGATATTTCCGAGAAAGCCGGGGTGCAGGGAAATAAACCTTGGTCTACCGGAGTAACCATGGTAGATATTAATAATGATGGTTTGTTGGATCTGTATGTAAGTAATGCAGGTAACATGGAGGGTAATAACCATGACAATGACCTTTACATAAATAATGGGGATCTTACTTTTACCGAGATGGCAGCTGAATATAATTTGGCCAAAACCGGTTTTTCTACCCATGCCACATTTTTTGACTACGATAAGGACGGCGATCTTGATGCCTACATTTTAAATAACAGTAATGTGCCTGTAAGTAGTCTGGGTTACGCGGAACAGCGCGAGGTAAGGGCCCAAGATTGGGCAGGAGTCCCAGATATCTTCAAAGGTGTGGGTGATATGCTTCTAAGAAATGACAACGGCAAGTTTGTGGATGTTAGCGAAAAGGCCGGTATTTATGGTAGTTTAATAGGCTTTGGACTTGGAGTAATGGTCAGTGATATCAATGGAGACCTGTATCCGGATATCTATGTTTCAAATGATTTTTATGAGAGGGATTATCTCTATATCAATCAAAAGGATGGCACTTTTAAGGAGGAAATTGAAGAATGGACCTCCCATTTAAGTTTATCTGCAATGGGAATTGATATGGCCGATATAAACAATGATGGCTATGCGGATATCTTTATTACGGACATGCTCCCAGAAGGTGACCAAAGGGTAAAATCGGTAATGGAGTTTGAAGGCTACAACGTTTTTAAATTAAAGCAAAGCAAGGATTTTTACCAACAGTACATACAAAACACCTTGCAAATGAATAACGGAAATAATACGTTTTCCGAGGTGGCCTATTATAGCGGTGTTGCCAAAACCGATTGGAGTTGGGCCGGACTTTTGTTCGATATGGACAATGATGGTTTAAAGGATATTTACATTACCAATGGTATAAATCACGATTTAACGGATTTGGATTTTGTTGACTTCTTTGCCAACGAAATTATCCAGGAAATGGCACTCACAGGAGAGAAACAATCCATAGATTCCATCATAGCCAAAATGCCCATAGCTCCCCAACCTAACTATGCCTATAGGAACAAAGGGGATATTACGTTTTCCAATGAAACCGAAAATTGGGGCTTGGACTTGCCCAGTATGTCCAATGGAGCGGCTTACGGTGACCTAGATAATGATGGGGATCTGGATATTGTGGTGAATAATGTAAATATGGAAGCTTTTGTATATGAGAACCATAGCGAAAAAAAGTCCGGAAACAATTATCTCAAATTAAAATTTGAGGGCAAGGATGGGAACAGATTTGCTATTGGTACCACGGTAAAGCTTTATTTTGACAATCAGGTAATAGTTCAGGAGTTGATGCCTTCTCGGGGGTTTCAATCATCCGTAGACTATATAATGACGATTGGTTTGGGAAAAAATACCGCTATTGATTCCCTACGGGTAATTTGGCCGGACGACAGCACCCAAAAATTCAACAATATTAAAACCAATCAGTTCCTGACCCTTAAAAATTCCGAGGCACAGGAAATATTTATTCCCAATAATAAAAGTATTACCAACCCACTGCTTAAAGAATTGAGCAATTCCAAGCTGTTGGTGCACAAAGAGAATAATTACAATGACTTTGATTACGAAGGGCTGATCTCTAAAATGCTCTCCCAAGATGGACCAGCTTTGGCTGTGGCCGACGTTAATGGGGATGGTAATGAGGATATATTTATAGGAGGTGGGGCAAATCAGGCCGGGGTACTCTATCTTCATAAAGGCAATGGAAAATTAACGGCCACCCTTCAAAAGGCTTTTGAGAAGGATATGGCACTGGAGGACACCGCCGCAGCCTTTTTGGATGTAGATAATGATGGGGATATGGACCTTATGGTAGGCAACGGGGGAAATCAGGTAGGAGATGAGAAACTCTATAGGGCAAGACTCTATATTAATAATGGTCAAGGGGGGTTTGAAGCTTCATCTGAAATTTTGCCGAGTACCTTTAAGAATATATCCGTGATTGCACCCCAAGATTTTGATAATGACGGGGATATGGACGTATTTATAGGGTCTAGGAGTGTTGTAGGGAATTACGGTCTGGATCCGGACCATTTGTTCCTTGAAAATAAGGGAGACGGTACTTTTGCGGATGCTACGGAACGGCTGGCTTACGATACCAAACAGGCAGGCATGGTAACGGATGCCATCTGGGTGGATATGGATGGTGATAAAAAGAAAGATTTAATAACCGTGGCAGATTGGGGAAGGCCGGTGATCTATAAAAACTCTGGCAAGAGAATGTCTAAGATGAATACGGCCTTGGACAGTTTAACCGGTTGGTGGAATGTAGTGAGTGCAGAAGACTTGGACAATGATGGCGACTATGATTTGATTTTGGGAAATCAAGGGAATAATGTGCCTTATTCCTGCTCTAGGGAAAACCCTATGAAATTATGGGTCAACGATTTTGACAATAATGGGACCATAGAGCAGATTACCACTCGCAATTTTCAGGGGAAGGACTACCCCATTCATCAAAAGAAAGAATTGACTACCCAAATGGTGGCCTTGAAAAAACAAAACCTCAAAGCTTCGGAATATGCTAAAAGAACGATCGGGGAATTATTCTCCGGCGAAACTTTTGACAAATCAATAGTAAAGGAGGGCACCATACAGGAATCGGTAATTGCCATTAATGAAGGAGGAGGACAGTTTACCATAAAAAAATTACCTGGGCGCGTACAATTGTCCTGCGTCTGTGGAATTACCTGTGCCGATGTTAACGGCGATGGTTATTTAGACCTTATTATGGGAGGTAATAATTTTGAATTCAAACCTCAATATTCACGCCTGGATGCCAATTTTGGGAGTATACTTTTGGGAAATGAAAAATTGGACTTTGAATGGCAAAATTATGATGAAAGCGGGTTTTTAATAAAAGAGGAAGTGAAGCACATTGAACGGTTTCAGGACAGCAAAGGAAAACGGTTCGTAATTGCTGCCATTAATGATAACAAACCAAAAGTTTTTGCACTGGATGAGTAGATGTAGCTTATGTGTTTTATTCGCAGTGGTTCTCTTGGGCTGTGGGCCCAAGGAAGGTGAGGTTTTTAGGAACCCATCGCCAAGCGAAACGGGGATCGACTTTCAGAATACCGTTACGGAATCGGATGATTTGAATATTCTGGATTATCTCTATTTCTACAATGGAGGTGGAGTTGCTATTGGGGATATTAATGGGGACGGACTGCCAGATGTTTTTCTTTCCGGGAACCAAGTTGAAAATAGATTATACCTTAATGAGGGAAACCTTAAGTTTAGGGATATTACGGAAACAGCCGGTATTGCCGGGAAAAGCACCTGGAATACGGGTGCCATAATGGGAGATATCAATGGGGACGGACTTTTAGATATCTACGTCTGTGCCGTAGTGGGCATTAATGGTTTTAATGGACAAAATGAGCTGTTTATAAATAATGGCGACAATACTTTTACGGAAAGCGCTGCAGAATTTGGACTCGATTTTGATACCTACAGTAGCTCCGCGGCCTTGTTGGACTATGATATGGATGGGGATTTGGATATGTACCTGCTCAACCATGCCGTACATACGCAGGAATCATATGGAAAGGCAGAAGTTCGGCAGAAGAGAAATATTCAATCCGGGGACAGGTTATTGCGCAATGATGGGGGCATTTTTGAAGATGTTAGTGAAGAAGCGGGCATTTATGGTGGCGCAAATGGATACGGACTGGGTATTGCAGTAGCCGATTTTAATCAGGATGGATATCCGGATATCTATGTTGGGAACGATTTTCACGAGGACGATTATTATTATATCAACAACGGCAATGGCACATTTTCCGAACAATTGCGGAGCTATTTTGGACATACTACCAAATTTTCCATGGGGAATGACGTAGCCGACATTAACCATGATGGTTGGCCAGATCTTATTTCTTTGGACATGCTTCCAGAGGATGAAAAAGTGCTTAAGTCATCAGAGGGGGATGACCTTACCCAGACCCAAATTTTGAGGGTGGCCCGTTTTGGGTACCATTACCAATATTCCAGGAATATGTTGTTTGTGAACCAGCAAAATGCGCCCTATTCCGAAACGGCGATACAGAGTGGAATTGCCGCAACGGATTGGAGTTGGAGTGCACTTTTTGGCGATTATGACCAAGATGGGGAACAGGATATCTTTATTTCAAACGGAATTCCCAAGAGGCCCAATGACCTCGACTTTATAAAATTCGCTTCGGACGAACAAATTAAAAACAAGCTTAACAATACCAAACTTGTAGACCAGCAAGCCATTAATATGATGCCTTCCGGCGTGACACATAATTATGTTTTTAAAGGCGGGGATGACATGAAGTATCAGGATATGTCCGGAAAATGGACTGTAAAGGATACTTTGATTTCCGGGGCAACGGCCATGGCAGATTTGGACAATGATGGAGATCTTGACCTTATAACGAATACCCTTAACAGTCCAGCGACATTGTATATCAACAAAACGGACACCAAAGCCAATTATTTAAAACTCAGGTTTAATTATACTGAAAAGAATAAATTTGGTATAGGCACCAAAGTTTTTGCCTATCTAAATGGGCAACTGCAGTACAAGGAACTGTATACTGTAAGGGGGTTCCAAGCCTCTTCCGAACCCATGGTGCATTTTGGTTTTGGAAAACAGGAGAAGATAGACTCCATAAAAATTGTTTGGCCCAATAGGACCTTTCAGGTCTTGAGGGAGGTGCCTACCAATCAGACCTTGGAAATTTCCCCAGATAATGCAGAACCCTTCAACTACAGTTCCCTGAGACCGAAACCCAAAAGGATCTTTAAAAAGGTAGAAAGTAACCTGGGTATAGATTTTGCACATGAGGAAGACAATTATCTGGATATCAACAGACAAAAATTGATCCCCTATCAAATATCGGATCGCGGTCCGGCATTGGCCATTGGGGATCTGAACGGTGATGGCAAACAGGATCTATTCTTTGGAGGCTCCAAATATATTCCCTCCAGAATATTTCTTCAAGGCGATACTACCTATCTGGAAAAGAGAATGGATAATATTGCCATTGACTCCATAAAGGAAGATATTACGGCGATTATAGCGGACCTGAACAAAGACGGGATGGCCGACCTTGTAATAGGAACCGGAGGCGGGGATTTTTATAATGAAATGCCACCCTTAACCGATAGTTATTACCTTCAGAATACGAGTGGTTTTGAAAGAGGTGAACTGCCGGAATATTTTGAAAATGCAGCGGTAATACGGGAAAGTGATTTTGACAATGATGGGGACTTGGATTTATTTATTGGCAATAATGCCATAACCAACGATTTTGGCAATATCCCCAATTCCTTTTTGTTAAGGAATGACCAAGGTAAGTTTACCGTTGTAGAAAATAAGGTACTGCAAATGGCAGGGATGGTCACGGATGCCGTCTGGTCCGATTTTGACAATGACGGGGTATTGGATTTAATAGTGGTAGGGGAGTGGATGTCGCCGAAATTCTTTAAGAATAACAAGGGGCAATTAATGGAAGTTTCACCTTTGGACCGCCCTTATAACGGACTCTGGGAATGTATAATCCCCTTTGATATAGATAAGGACGGAGATATGGATTATCTGCTGGGAAACTGGGGGAGCAACACCAAATTTAAAGCATCGGATAAATATCCAATGAAAATGTTCTATTCGGATTTTGACCAGAACGGAAGTACCGAGACCATTGTGGCCATAGAAAAAAATGGTAAATATTACCCTCTTGAAGGATTGGATGAACTATCCACCCAAATGGTAGGGCTTAGAAAGAAATTTTTGACCTATAAGTCCTTTGCAGGGAAACCTATAGAGGGAATTATAGATGAAAATTCCCTTAAGAACAGTACCATTCTCGAAGTAAATACCCTAGAATCCGGTTATTTGGAGAATAATGGCGGGAAATATTCATTTGTTCCTTTCAAATCGGAATTACAGGTTGCTCCAATTAGGGCATTTTTAGAGTATGACTTTGATAAGGACGGGAATACGGAAATCCTGGCAGCAGGTAACTATTTTGGGATTAAACCATATCACGGTAGGTTGGATTCCTTTTCAGGAGCACTGATAAAGGATAAAAATGATGTAATTTTGGGTAACAGATTGGGTCTGGAATTGGAGCTTAAGTCTGTGAGACACTTGAATATAATAGATTTAAATGGTAAGACCTACCTGTTGGTTACCTATAATAATGACAAGGCCCAAGTGTATGGGTTGGGCGAATAAAAAGGTAAATTGGATTAACACATCCTCTTCAGGGGATATTATGAGAAAAAGTGATCTATGTATTATTTGGACAAAAAAGTTAAGATGAAACTATATTTAAGATTATTTATATTATTTGCGGTGGTAATATCGTGCAACAAAAAGGAGGAGCCAATTGTAATTACTTCCCAGGATCTCCATGGGTCTATCCATAAGGTGACCGAAGTGATGATTCATGATATTTTCTCACCCCCGGTGGCCAGTAGAATTTTTGCCTATCCCAATATAGCGGCGTATGAAATTGTGGCCCTTAACAATAGTGATTATAAGTCGTTGGTTGGGCAGGTAACCGATTTGACGCCAATTCCAGTGCCAGCGGTTGAAAAGCCTATCAATTACCAAATGGCAGCCCTAGTAGCCCATATGGAGTTAAGTAAGCGTTTAATTTTTTCAGAGGATAGGATAGAGGCACATCGTGATAGTTTGTACGCAAATTGGCAAGCTAAAAACTTGACCCTCTTTAAGAACTCTGAGGAATATGGTATGGCCGTGGCCAAGCATATAGGGGAATGGTTGGACAAGGATAATTATAAGCAGACCAGGACTATGCCCAAGTTTACCATTAATACGGACGACAACTCTCGTTGGCAACCCACCCCGCCGGCTTATATGGATGGAATAGAACCTCATTGGAGCAAAATAAGGCCCTTTGTAATTGACTCCGCCAACCAATTTGTACCAGTGCCTCCACCCGCATTTTCTATGGATAAAGGGTCTGATTTTTATAGGGAAGTAAAGGAGGTATACGATATTAGCAAGGAGATTACTGCCAAAGGGGATAGTTCGGAAGAGATAGCCATTGCAAAATTCTGGGATTGTAACCCCTATGTCTCCGTCACCAGGGGCCATTTAATGTTCGCAACCAAAAAGATCACTCCAGGGGCCCATTGGATCGGGATTACTAAAATTGCCTGCGAGAAAACAAACTCGGATTTTGACAAAACCGTATTTGCCTACACCAAAACCTCAATGGCCATAGCCGATGCCTTTATAAGCTGTTGGGACGAAAAATACCGATCTAATTTAATACGTCCGGAAACCGTAATAAATCAGTACATAGATGAAAACTGGGCACCCGTTCTTCAGACTCCACCATTTCCTGAGTACACCAGCGGTCACTCCGTGGTCTCGGGGGCGGCAGCTACGGCATTGACCAGTATTTTTGGGGATAATTTTGCATTTGATGACGATACCGAAATACCCTACGGTCTACCTATAAGAAGTTTTACCTCCTTCAATCAGGCTGCAGATGAGGCCGCCATAAGTAGAATGTACGGGGGCATCCATTATAGGGCAGCAGTGGAAGTTGGGGTAGGACAGGGCAGGAATTTGGGCAAATTCATCGTGGACAAATTGGAAATGAAGGGAAAAAAGGAATTGGTATCCAAGTAGTATTTATAGGCTGGATTCATATTTCATTTCAAAAGGTTTCAAGATTTACGTACCCGGTAAAAAATACAATTGGTGAGAAACAAAATTGTTTATTTCGTAGTTTTCCTTCTTCTGGGGTCATTCATTTGGTATCTGTTTATAAAGCCCTATGATTATTCGGTTTCCATTACATCCAAGACCTTTCCCGGAACCATTAATCAGAGTATAAAAGTGTGGGGTAATACCAATAGGAATACGGTGTTATTGCAGGAAAAGGATTTTTTGAATATTGATCAGCAACTAAAGTTCAATGATTCCGTATTCCAATATCAATGGAAAATAACCCCTATTAATGATTCAACTACAAAGATAAAGGTATACATTACGGATGCAGGTCATAGCTTGGGAAATAGAATAAAAATTCCTTTTTTAGATACGGACTTCGAAAAACGGACCAAAAGTACTATTTTGGACTTCAACAATGCACTAACGGAACATTTGGAAAAATTTAGGGTTACCGTTTTGGATACCTTGCAACAGCTTCCGGATACCTATTGCGCCTATATCCCCATTAAGGCTTCGCAGTTGGGCAAAGCTAAAGGAATGATGCAGAATTATCCCATTTTAAGTACAGTCCTCGTGGACAACAATGTAGTATTGAACGGCAGGCCATTTCTGGAAATTACCAATTGGAACAGGAAAGTGGACAGTGTTTCCTATAATTTTTGCTATCCAATTATTAAAAGTGATAGCCTTCCCCAAAATGATATTATAAAGTATAAGAAATTTGAAGGCGTTAGGGCATTAAAGGCTATTTATAATGGAAATTATATTACCTCTGACCGGGCTTGGTACGCCTTGTTGGATTATGCCAGAAAGAATGGGTTGGAGGTATGGGAAAGACCTGTTGAGGTATTTTTCAGCAACCCAAATTTTGGGGGAAACGAATTGGATTGGATAGCTGAAATTTATATGCCATTAAAAGAATAAAAGGAAAAAGATCTCGCAAGATTAAATGGTCGGTTGCCCACCTAAATGAATAAATTTATAAGTGTATGAAAAAATGCCTCTTATTGTTGCTTTGGGGAACCATCATTAGCTGTGCCAGTAATTATGGACAACTAACCTTTGTTACCAAACTACCCCATAAATTAACGGAGAATTCCGGAATGGTCCCAGCCAAGGACTCAACGGTTTGGTTCGTTATGGATAGGGGAAATCCCGATAAAATATATCAGGTGAATTATAAAGGGGACCTCCTAAAGGAATTAAAAGTAAAGAATGCCAAAAACCACGATTGGGAAGATATGGCTAGGGATGAAAATGGGAACGTATTTATTGGGGATTTTGGTAATAATAACAATGACAGGAAGAATTTGGCCATCTATAAAATCCCAGATCCCAATGCCGAAAAAGGAGATGATATCGAGGCTCTAAAGATTGAATTTAAGTATCCCGAACAGAAAGATTTTCCTCCAAAAAAGAATAAATTGCTCTTTGATGCCGAGTCATTTTTTTATTACGACAGCAACTTCTATATCGTAACAAAGAATAGGACACAGCCTTTTAACGGGGAAGCCCTATTGTACAAGGTGCCTGCTATAGAGGGCAAGCACAATGCCCAGTATATAGGGTCTTTTGTTCCGCCTAAGGGCAAGATTAATGGGCAAGTAACCTCTGCCGATATTTCTCCCGATGGTAAGACCATAGTATTATTGGGAAATGGTACTTTGTGGGTTTTTACCAATTTTACAATGGATAATTTCCTTGCTAGCGGAACGCTTAAAACGATAGACTTGGGCGTCTATACGCAATTGGAATCCGTTTCCTTCACCAATAACAATACCTTATTGCTTTCGGATGAGGAGTCCGGAAAAACGGGAAGAAATCTGTATTCATTTGTGTTGGGCAATTAAACCAATTGCAAAAACCTTTACTTCTGCATTAGAACCCAAAACCAACACCAAAGGAAAACCGCGGGCCATCAACACTGTTGAACAAGGCTACCCTGGCCGTCATCACATCCGCTCCATTAAGAAAAAATCCCCCGCCGTAGGAGGTGTGCCATAGGTCGGAATTTTCGTTGGGTGTCCAGACCCTTCCGTAGTCAAAACCTCCATATACCCCCAACGTAACAGGCAATAATCCTGTTTTAAGGCTTTTAAGGCTAAATCTAAGGTCTGTATTCTGGTAATAGCTGGTCTTACCGGAAAACCGCTGGTTTCTAAAGCCTCTAAGCCCATCTATCCCTCCAATACTGGCTGCTTGGTAAAATTCGTAATCGTCCCCTAAATTAAAATGGGCCTTCCATTTGGTGGCAAGGACCAATCTGCCATTGGATACCAGTTTATGATCAAAAGAAAGACTTGGGACTATGTAGCCATAGGCTTCCCCCCGGTTCTCCAAACTGGCCTTGTATCCCAAGAGAAGCCCAGTGGACATACCCATGGTGGGGAAGGCGGCATTGTCCAAGTTTTCAAAGCTGTATTCTGCGTCCACCCCAATAAAACTGTTTCTGTTCTCCTCTCCGTTGGCTAGGTAGAAGGTATTCACGTACCTATCCTCGGTTTCTTCCACTTCCAAGCTTTCCAAAGTAATGCCTGTTCTAAATTTTGCCCCCAGCTGACCCCGCCAAATCAATGAGGGAGAAAAGCTTAGGTTTTGAATTTTCACCCTATTGTAATCCATCTCCAAAGTATCGTCAAAATTTTCGGTCTCATTCCCGAATCCAAAAAAGTTAATACTAAAATTGGGGCTGGTAAAGCGGGCGGCCAGTTCTAAATTCCAGTTGTCCAATATATGGGCAAACTCCCCTTTGTAGCCCAATTCAAAGCCATTGGTGGCAAAATAATAGGCTGCATTGTAATTGTGTTGGGTAGTATACGGGTTTTGTCGTAGTCCATAAAAGGTATTTGTGGCATTGAAGCCAAGCTTCATGCCGTCATCGGGATTAAATCCTATGGTCGGTATTATCTGCCGTGTGCTGTTCCTAAGTTTTAACGGTTGATATGTGTTGGTCTCGTAATCGTTGGTAAGTCTTAGCTTTGCTCCCTTGATTTTTTTGAAGGTATTTTTTTTGGATTTATGGTCATAAATCCAGGTATTTGTGCCTTCCGATACATCATAGACATCGTTGTTCTGCCCACCTATAAGTCTAATTTTTATTTTGTTGCCATTGGTCCCGGCCACTTCAAAAATATCGTCATCGTCCAGGCCGTAGATCCAGATCTCCTTTGTGATATTGCGGTTGAATTTCTTTTGAAAAAAGAGTTTATCCCTTTTTCCACTTATGTTTCTAAAAGCTTTGATTTCCACTTCGTGCTCGGACAAATTATTAATTTCGAACCAATCATCCTTATCGGTGCCTTTTATAACAACATACCTGTTAAGTGCCGAAAAGTAATCATCAGCAATTTTGGGAAGGTTATTGATCCTGGATATAAGTATATTCTTTAAGTCAAGGATATTTTCGTCCAAAATTTCTTGAGGGAAAGCACTGAAGGCTTCATCTATTACCTCTGGAGTTAAGTTTTGCTGTATATATTGTACTTCTTTATCCCAATCGGCTTTTGTAGTCTGGGACAACAAGGTTACATCAAGTCCGTAGGCACTCTTGTTAAATGCCGCCACATTTCTAATGTCATTGTTGAATCCTTCCATCATTTGAAGGGCAGGAATTATTCTCGTTGCAACTCGCATTAAGGCCCCATCTCCCCAAATGGAATACACTTGGTCCCGATCTCTCGGGATGGCTTCAAATACAATATTTCCGGTTTCCTTGTCATTGATTTCGCCCCAACGCCATTGATCGTCATGCCTGTCCCAATCGCCCATCACCATATCAAACAAGCGGGTTCTTAGATATCTTTCGGTATTGACCACATATTTTTCGTCCCGCTTAATTTTATCGATCATGTCCCAGGTACTTTCAATTTTATTGGCATACCCAAAACTGCCCAATTCCCCATGGCCGTCGCCCACCTGTTCTTCAAAAATGTAAAGCTCATCCCCGAATTCGCCATTAAATTCCGCTAAGGCGTCTTGTTTTGGGATATAGTATAATTTAGGGTTGGTGTGGTAGAGGTCTAGCGCATCGGAGAGGGTTCCTACCGTAAGAAGACCGTAGGGCAAGGCACCGGTATAAAAATCCATTAAGAGTTTTTCGGTATAGGTATCCTTAAATTCCCCTATAACGTATTTGTCCTTAAACGCCATGGCTTGTAGATATACCTCCGCACTCTTTTTAACGGCCCTCATTACGTATTCCTTACCATTTTTATCGGACAATCTCAAGGATTTGGATTGGTTTCCCCCGCCTTTACGGACCGGTTTTAAACCTCCAAATAAAGTGTCCAACCTAAGGGTAGGGGCACTTACTTCTATGGCGTAGTACTTCCTATACCTATCGCCCCAAATAGTTTTGAAGAATTTGCTTTTTTCAATGTCTTCCTTGGAGTAAACATTAGCCTTTACTTCCTTTGGAAAATCTTTGTCATTGAACTCGAAATTCTCGTCTCTGTCCGGGGGCAGTACCTGGGTAGAAAATAGAAGATCGGGATCATTATTTTTTCCAACGCCAAAATATCTTACCTGGGAGGAACCATCCTTGTGCACTTTTAACTCTGCAAAGCCCATTCTTCCCGTAGAGAATTTGGAACCGTTCAGCAATCTGGTGGCTCCTTCCTTGGCCCCGGAACCACTAACGATCTGGGGGGTATTGTCCTCCACAATATATTGAAGGGTATGTTCGTGTCCCGAAGTCAAAATAACTTTCTGCGAATACTGGGCTATGGTTATTAGGCGATTCCTTAATTGGGTGTATCTTTTATTCTGTAGATCGGCGTAGGAGGCTCCGCTAGTTTTTCTAATAAGGTTTACAAAAGAACCTAATATAGGGAAGGGAAATTTGCCGCCGGCAGGGTTTAAATGAAGTTTTGCAGAATACTGTCCGCCATGTGGTCCATAACTGAACATGGGGTGGTGAATTGCCAAAATGGTAGTCCTGTCACGGTTTTTTTTGATAAGGCTTTCCAGTTCCTCAAAAAATGTTTCCCGGTCCTTTATTTCGCATTTATCGTTCATTTTAGGGTGTTTGTCCCAATTGGTCAGGAACCATTCCGTATCAATGGCGATAACCACTATTTCATCATTGACATCTATTTTCTTTATAGGGCACCCATCTTCTGGAAAAAAGACCTCTTTGCTATCCAATTTTTTCTGTATGTATTTTTGTTGTCTTTCCAGTCCTTCCAGCCCTTCATTGTACCAGTCATGGTTTCCGGGAATAAATATGGGATTGCCTTTAAATTGGGCCAGGGTCTTTAGCTGCGCATCTAGGTTGTTTTTAGCTTCCAAGTAGGCCTGGGTGGAGTCCTTTTTGTTGGGCATTCCGGCAGGATAGATATTATCTCCCAAAAAGAGGGCGGTACTATTTTTGTTGGCTTTTTTCAAAGCGCTTTGGAACGTCTTAAGTGCTTCACTCTGACCCTCCATAGGGGATTTACCAGCATCTCCTATCAAATAAAAAGTATGCAGCAATTCGCTGTCACTAGTTATGTCTGCTACTGCGGAACTTTCCGCATATTTTGTTTTGTAGGTAGCACAGCCTGCCAATAGAAAAAGTATCAATATAAGTAGGTAATGTTTCCTCATGTACATCTGTTTAGAAATCAAAATTTTGTAATTTGTGGGTCATAATTAACTATTATGTCGGAAATCCTCGAAAAAACTGAAAACTTTGTTGTCGATTTATTATCTAATAAACTAGATTCCAATTATTTGTACCACAATTTAAGCCATACGCAGCGGGTTGTTAAAAGTACTAAAGAATTATTGAATTTTTATAAATTGGGCGAGGAGGAAAACGAGATTGCCCTACTGGCGGCTTGGTTACATGATACTGGATATACCCAAGGTTCTGAGAATCACGAGGAGACCAGTTGTAATATAACCCGAGAATTTTTAGGTGCACAGGAATACGATGAAAAAAAATTAGAACGTGTGTGTAGT
Organism: Arenibacter palladensis; assembly: GCF_900129275.1. Lineage (GTDB taxonomy): Bacteria > Bacteroidota > Bacteroidia > Flavobacteriales > Flavobacteriaceae > Arenibacter > Arenibacter palladensis. The sequence goes on from NZ_FQUX01000001.1 coordinate 1,257,190, forward strand.
CTAATTATGGCTACCAAAAGGTTCTACGAGCCCCAAAACCTCTTGGAAGAAATTATTAGGGATGCCGATTGTTCCCATTTCGGGAAGAAGAGTTATATGGAAACGGCTGAGTTGCTTAGGGAAGAGTTGGATATTTTAGGATTGGCAACCTATACACAAAAGGAATGGCGCGAGGCAAACCTTAAGATGTTCCAAACGGAACAACGTTTTTATACCGATTATGCCCTTCAAAATTGGCAGGAAGAAAAGAATAAAAATATAAGGAGACTGATCAAGGGAAAAAAAGCGGAGGAAAATTTAGTAAAAAAGGAAAAACTAAAGGCTAAATATAAGAGTGAAAGTCCCGATCGCGGTATACAGACTTTGTTTCGGGTTACTTTAAAAAATCATTTAATGCTCAGTGATATTGCTGATACCAAAGCCAATATTCTACTCTCGGTAAATGCCATTATTATTTCTTTGGTACTGTCCAACCTTATGACCAAACTGGACAATCCGTCCAACAATTACCTAATCTATCCCACTTTACTATTTGTTGTTTTTAGCGTAGTATCCATGGTACTTGCCGTTCTTGCAACAAGACCCAATGTTACCCAGGGCGAGTTTACCAAGGAGGACGTAAGGCAGCGTAAGGTTAACCTGTTGTTTTTTGGTAATTTTCACAAAATGAAATTGGAGGATTACCAATGGGCCATAAACGAGTTGGTACAGGACAAGGATTATATTTATTCCTCATTGACCAAGGATCTCTATTATCTTGGATTGGTATTGAACAGAAAGTATAAAATACTGAGATGGACCTATACTATTTTCATTATAGGAATGATTGTTTCCGTTATTGCTTTTGTCGTGGCCTTTAAGTATTTTGGTCCTGATCGTGGTTTGTAACCAATGGTAACAATGCTATTTGTTCAATTCCAGCATTAAGTCCTCGTAAGTATATGTTTTGTCCTTTTCTTTAGTGGATTTGTATAGAATGGAAGCCCTAATGGCCTTGAGTCCGGAAACCCCTTGGAGGCCTTCCAATTCAACAATTTCTATCTTGCCGCTGAAATAACCTTTGGATTTAAGGAACTTAATATATCGCAGGTATTCCAGCTCATCCTTTTTTTGTGAATAAACAATGGCAATTTTACCTGCCTGGGTCAATCTTTCATTGGTGCCTTTAATGTAGGACTTATCAATTCGTTTCTTTATGATCTCATACCTGGCGTTGTAGGTGCCGTCTACGTCAAATCGTTTTTCATCCATCCTAAAACGAATGGATAAAGAGCCGTTGTAGACCAGTATAAGTGATGCCACGTTTAATTGTACCTGCAGCTTGGATTTTAGGTCATAATGCTTATTTTCCATTTCACAGATAACCTGTAATTGCCACAACCTAAGGTTGTTGAGGTAGAGTAGGTCGAATGCCCTTGCTCCAGTTATGGAATCCCCTATGTACATATTGTGCTCAACACCATCGGTCTTGTAGCGCTCAAAATAGTGGGGGTACATTAGCTGTGCTTCCTCCTGTTTCCGATCTATTACCGATGCCAACTTTTTGTTGATCAGCATTACGCTTTGATCATAATTTTTTCTGTGATCATAGTAAGAACCTGTTCCCTTATCTATTTTGGCCTCATAGGAAAGCAATAGATTTTGAATCTGGGTGTCGGATTTTTTGATATGCTGGAACACCGGGTTTATTTCTTCTTGCACAAAGTCGAAAATGGCCTGTTCACTATTGGTATGTAGGACCTCTTTGATCTCATCAAGGTGGTTGTCTACCCTGAATATAAGTTCTTCGTAAATTGGCAAACCGTACTTTTGCCAAACCTCGGTCATTATTTGCTTAATTTCGGACAACTGGATCATAAGATCCCTTTGAATGGCCATATTCCTTTCTTGGGAGGAATTTTGGATATCTACCTGTCCGTATAAAGGGTATACTTCATCAAAAACAATTTCGCGGAAAGAGGGTTGTAAACCTTCCATATCATCCAAAATAAAGCGCTTTGCCTCTTCCTTAAATTTCCAGTACACGGAAGGGTGCACAGAGGTACATTCGTTTTGGATAACCGCATCGATCAAATTCTCCTCTTCTTGTATGGAACGTAATACAGCGGAAACGATATAGGGAATTACATCATCCAATTTCGTGACATTCACGCTATTGAGGTCATTGGCCTTATCGGAGACCAGTTCCAATACCCCCAGCAACTGTCCGTCTTTGGCAATGGGCGCCAAAAGGGCACTTTTAATTTTTTGATCGTGCAAAACCTTATATGGTGCCATACCATTTGAAAGCTTGTAGTACTTGTCAACATCGCTTATTACAAAGTAGTGGTTGTGATCAATTAACTTACTGTAAGAAGACTTGCAAAGCGCCTCATTACAGGTCTCCACTTTTTTCTTTTGTAAAATAAAACTATTTACTCCGCTTACGGAAACCCTTTCAAATTGCTCATCTTTGGAATTGTACACCGAGAACCCGATACGCAAATTTGGCAACCCAAATAAGGATTTAAAGGTTTCTTCTACGCCCTTAATGAAATTGCCCCCAGTTTTATCGTTGGTGATAAGGTTGGATTTTATTTCGGAGATGGAATGTTCCGCGGTAACATCGAACATGTTGGAGATTACAAAACCTTTGCTGATAAAACTATTGGGCGGTATCTTTTTTTTCCAAAGTTCTATGTTGTCTATATTTTCCAATAACTTGTTTACGTCTTCCTGGGTAATGTCTAATGGGGTCCCATTGGGAATGATTTCCATAAAATCGGCATTGTACAAAATCCGGTAATGCCTCATTACTCCATTGGCATCGGGAATATCGTAAAAAAAGGGTCTTTTGAAATCTAAATTAAATCCGTAATAAAAGTTAAGGATGACCACACAGGCCATGATATAGTTTACCTCTCCTTCCTGGTTCCTAATTTGGGGAAGATAATCCGGTCCGGCAGCTGCCAATATTTTTTCAAAGCGCTTACTGGAGTTAAATATGATATCCGAATAAGGTGAGGAAGCGGTTTTTATTTCGTTATGGGTAAGGACGGACGAAAACAAATCCTGCAAAATAATTTGAATTACCTCCTTATGTTTTTCCAGCAATGTGATATCGGTGAAGCCTGCACGCAATTCCGGAAATGGCGCTTGGGCATTCAAAATATATTTTGCCTTGGTGGCCAAAAACGAATCCTCGCTGTCTGCCATGTCATCATAATGCTTCAATAACTTATTAAAGCTGATATGGTGTTCCAGTGGTGATATTTTTTCTGACAATCCGTTCATTGTGGCCTTAGTCCAAATTTGGACCATAAAATTACAAAAGAAATCGCTTTCTTTCCTTTAAACGGGCAATATTGGCTAATCTTGTTTTTAGGTTATGTAAAGAATGTCCGTTGTTTGGCATGTTACAGGGCCATTTTTTTTAGAACATACCTAAAAACCTCAATGTCTTCAATTAAAAAGTATTAACTTTTGACCCAAAACTAATGACCTCATCAGCCAGATTGTCCAGGGCTTATAAAAATGCCAAGATCTTGCCTTTTGACGACAGCTCCAAAATTATTCTATTTAGTGACTGTCATAGGGGAGACAGTAGTTTTGCCGACGAATTTGCCAATAATCGCAATATTTATTTTCATGCCCTAAGGCATTACTTTAACGAGGGCTTTACCTACTGTGAATTGGGCGACGGTGATGAACTTTGGGAGAATCTCAACTTCGACTCCATTTTTACGGCGCATAAGAACGTATATAAACTTTTAAAGCAATTTCATTTGGAGAAAAGACTCCATATGATTTGGGGAAATCATGATATGGTTTATAAAGACCCAGTGTATGTAAAAAAGAATTTATCATCCTATTTTGAGCCTATTGACGATTGCAACAAAGAATTGTTTGAGGATATTACCTATCACGAAGCCATAATTTTAAAACATAACAATAGTGGTCAAGAGTTGTTTTTGACCCATGGGCACCAAGCGGATTGGTGGAATTATACCTTTTGGCGCTGGGGCAGGTTCTTGGTGCGTGTTCTGTGGAAACCCTTACAGGTATGGGGCATTGCGGACCCTACCAGTCCGGCCAAAAATTATAAGGAGCTTATCAAAATTGAAAGACGCATAAAAAAATGGATTTTGGCCAACAATGAACTACTGACGATAGCAGGCCATACTCACAGGCCCCGCTTTCCTGCCCCTGGCGATATACCTTTTTTTAATGACGGTAGCTGTGTACACCCGAGGAGCATTACCGGGATTGAAATACAAAAGGGAACTATTGCCCTCATCAAATGGGAAATAGCTACAAAGGATGATGGCACCCTGCAGATTGTTAGAATATTGCTGGACGGCCCTCAACAATTAATCAGTTATAAGAAAGCTAAATCCTAGGTCTATAACACAAAGAAAAATGGAAGTCGACAATGAAGGGGCTCGCGTTGTTATCGTTATTGCAACCTAAAGGTTATAGGAATGGTATAGGGAACCTTTACGGCCCTTCCCCTTTGCTTCCCGGGCGTCATTTGCGGTAATGCCGCAATGATCCTGTGGGCTTCCTTTTCCAACATTTTGTCTGGACCCCTTGTTCTAATATTGGTAATATAACCGGTATTGTCGATAATAAATTGTACATATACCTTGCCTTCAATACCTAATTCCACGGCTACATCGGGATAGGTAAATTGTTTCATGATGTGCTCCTGGATTTTTTTCTGAAAGCAAGCTTTCTGGGCTTCGTTCGAGGTTTCCTTACAACCTGGAAATACCGGAACATTTTCGATTACGGCAAAAGGAACCTCAACATCTTCCTCTTCTTCTTCCACCACAGCTATGTCTTCAACTTTTAATGTAGTCTCCTCCACTACTGTTTCCTGATTTATTTCTGTACTTTGAATCACCGTTTCCTCTATTTCGGCCACATCCTCAACAATTTCTATTACTTCGGGAGCCGCTGGGGGAGGGGGTGGTGGTGGAACATTCAATGCCTCGGTAACCGGTACTTTTTCTTCCAAGTAATCTGTTACCGTCAACTGCTCCGTGGCAGTTTTTGCCTTGGGATACGTTTTTAACTCCAAAGCCCTCCATACTACAAATAGTACTATAACTAGGCCAATTACAAAGAAAAGTCCACTTTTTTTGTTTAAATCTGCCCTAGGATTCTTTTTTGGTTCCATGACACAGTATTTTAATACATAAGTTATTAAGTATTTACATGAATTCATATGACATAGATCAGTTTTGGCATTATTCTAAGTTCGAATAGTAATGCCCATTTATTGTTGGAGAGGGATATGAAACGGACTATTATTTGGGAGCTTTGGGGGCAAAATCGTTCAGGGATATTTTTGGTATGGGCATTTATTCGTTATTTTTAATGAAAATGAAGCTTTAAAAAAATTCGATATGAAGTGGTTTTGGATTGTTTTGGGATTGGCACTTTTGTCGTGCAAGGAAGAGAAAAAAGTAGGGCCGGTTCAAAATGTTGATACCGAACTTGGCCTCTATCAGGAAGCCCATCGCCCCCAATTTCATTTTACGCCACATGAAAAATGGATGAACGACCCTAATGGTTTGGTCTTTCACCAAGGCGTGTATCATCTTTTTTATCAATATTATCCAGAGGATATTGTTTGGGGGCCCATGCATTGGGGTCACGCAATAAGTAAGGATATGGTGCATTGGGAAAATAAACCCATAGCGTTATTTCCTGATGAACACGGCTATATTTTTTCGGGCAGTGCCGTTGTGGATACCAATAATTCCTCGGGATTTGGAACCAAGGATAACCCGCCGTTGGTGGCCATATTTACCTATCACGATCCGGTTGGTGAAAAAGCTAAAAAAGATGACTTCCAGACCCAGGGAATTGCCTATAGTCTGGATAATGGGGATACTTGGGTTAAATATGAAGGCAATCCCGTTATCAAAAACGAAGGAATAAGGGATTTTAGGGATCCCAAAGTGTTTTGGAACAATAAAACCGGCAATTGGACAATGTTATTGGTTGCAGGCGATCACTTGCAAATATGGCAATCCCCTGACTTAAAGGAATGGGTGAAGGTAAGCGAGTTTGGAAAGAATCAGGGGGCACACGGTGGTGTTTGGGAATGTCCGGACCTGTTTCCTTTAAAAGTGGAAGGTACGGACATGGAAAAATGGGTGCTTTTGATAAGTATTAACCCAGGGGCGCCCAATGGAGGCAGTGGTACCCAATATTTTGTAGGTGATTTTGATGGAACAACCTTTAAAAGCGATCAAAAGGAGCATAAATGGATAGATTGGGGCACCGATAACTATGCCGGGGTAACCTATAACAATGTGCCCAATAATGAAAGAGTATTTATTGGTTGGATGAGTAATTGGGCCTATGCCCAGGAAACACCCACCGAAAAATGGCGTAGCGCCATGACGCTGCCCAGAAAACTTTCCCTGCAGCAGATAAATGATAAGTTTGAATTGTTTAATTACCCCTTGGATAGTGTTGATGAAATTCGGGGTCCAGTTGCCTCAGAAGACATCACCATAGGTCCAAAATTGGATAAATCATTGACTTTTGATCATTTTAATAAGTCCGAAGTAAAATTCAAGACTAGTTCACGGGCATTCAGTCTAGATTTCCAAAATAGTTCGGGAGAGCATCTAAATTTGATTTTGGACAGTGAGGCCCAACAATTTATTTTGGATAGGTCCAATTCTGGAAAAACAACCTTTGATGAGGATTTTGCTAAAAATGTTCAGATCATGCCCATCCCTGATTTGCCCAATGGGGAATATGAAGTGAGGGTCCTGATGGATTGGTCTTCTGTGGAGATTTTTATTAACCATGGTCAATATGTGATGACCGCCCAGATCTTTCCCAACGAATTTTACCGGAATTTGATGATTTCCAATCCAAGTGATATGGAATTGAAATTGGATACATTTACAATAAGCCCCATAAAATCCATTTGGTAACTATAATATTAGGGTTAGACTTCACTAAGGACCTAGGAATAATCAAGATTTGTGCAACTGTAATTCTTGGAAGGAGAATTTGAATTATCTCCTTCGAAACCTTCCTATGGCTTTTTATTTTCTTAATTGGAGATAAATCTGACTAATAATCTTCAAGAAACCTTGTGTTTTTTTGGTTTTATCTTAATCATGCGGGGTAAATATTTGGTTTTATGTTAATCACTGTTAAATAAAGTTTAACTATTCTTAAAAATAGGTCATAAGAATTAGATTTGTTAGAGTATTGTTAATGTTTTTATTATTGGTTGCTATCTCCAAAAATTATGAAAATAAAATACATCGTTTATACTTTATTATTTATCGGATTGGGAGGCTTGGTAACCTATCGTATTTTGCAGAATAGTGAAGCGGGTAAGTCAGGAAGTTCTACAGGCACAAATACGGTCCCTATAGTTTCGGGAATGGTTCTTATTCCCCAACAATTTAATGATAATATTTCCCTTTCCGGTACCTTGGAGGCAAATGAGCAAATAGAAATACGAAGTGAGGTATCTGGGGTGGTTGAAAGTATAAATTTTGCTGAGGGTAGTAAGGTAGCCCAAGGCCAGGTTTTGTTCAAGGTGAACGACATTGAATTGCAAGCACAATTGTCCAAAGTACGGACCGCCCAGAAGTTGGCAGCCGAAAATGAAAGGAGGGCAAAACTTCTGTTGGAAAAGCAAGCCATCAGTCAAGAGGAATATGATATTGCTAGCGCCGATTTTCAATCGGCCAGTGCAGAATCCGAATTAATAGCCGCACAATTATCAAAGGCAACGGTACGTGCTCCATTTTCTGGTATTATAGGGCTTCGTTCCATTTCAAAAGGGACCTATGTTAGTCCGTCTACGGCCGTGGCCAAGTTGGTAAATACAGATCAACTAAAGATTACTTTTTCAATTCCCGAGAAATATGCCGCCCAGATTAAAGTAGGTACATCCTTTACCTTTACCACGGCCGATTCCAAGGAGGAATACAGCGCAAAGATATATGCCATTGAACCTGAAGTGGAGATTGCCACTAGGACCTTAAAAATGCGGGCAACGGCCGAAAACCCCGGGGGCAAGCTTTTTCCTGGTGCTTTTGCCAATGTAATTTTACCTCTGGAAACGGTCAACGATGCCTTATTGGTGCCCAGTGAATCTTTGATTCCGGTTCAGAATGGTAAAAAAATCTTTATCGTTGAGAATGGCAAGGCCAAGGAGATAGATGTAGAAATTGGTGCTCGTACCGGAAGTTCCGTGCGGGTCGTTTCAGGATTAAAGGTTGGGGATACTGTACTTACCTATGGGGTTATGGCCTTAAAAAATGGTACTCCAGTTAAGGTATTATTAAAGGAAACTGAATCTCTTACTGCGGAACAATGAGTTTATCAACATTAAGTATTAAACGCCCGGTACTTACCATTGTAATGAATTTGGTCATCATTTTATTTGGGATTATCGGCTTTACCTATTTGGGAGTTCGTGAATTTCCGTCCATAGATCCTGCCCAAGTATCGGTACGTACCAATTATTCTGGAGCCAATGCCGATATTATTGAATCCCAGATTACGGAGCCCTTGGAGAAGGCTATAAATTCCATTGATGGTATTAGGAACATAACTTCTTCCAGTATTCAGGGATCCAGTTCCATAAGTATAGAGTTTAATCTCGATAAAAATTTAGAGGATGCAGCCAACGATGTGCGTGATAAGGTGTCACAGGCGGTAAGAAGTCTGCCCGATGATCTGGATGCCCCTCCAGTAGTCTCCAAGTCCGACGCCGATGCGGATAGGATACTTTCCATGACCATTCAGAGCGATAGTAAAAATATACTGGAGCTGTCGGATTATGCCGAAAATGTGATATCCCAAAGAATTGAGACTATCCCCGGAGTAAGTAGTGTTCAAATATGGGGGCAACGGAGGTATGCCATGCGGCTGTGGATAGACCCTTTTAAATTGGCATCCTATGGATTGACCGTGGCAGAAGTACGTAGTGCACTGTTGGCACAGAATGTGGAGTTGCCTTCGGGGAAATTAACGGGTGATAATACCGAAATAACGGTTAAGACCATTGGTAACCTTGATTCCGAGGAAGGCTTCAATAATATTATAATCCGGGCCGATGGCGAAAAATTGGTACGTCTAAGCGATATTGGCAAGGCTTCGTTGGAAGGGGAGAACATGGAGACCAAGATGAGCGATTCCGGTCAGCCTATGGTCGCCATTGCCGTTATACCGCAACCAGGCACCAATTATCTTGAAATTGCCGATAAATTCTATTTGGAATATGAAAAGCTGAAAAAGGATCTGCCCGAAGGGTTTAAACTAAACATTGTAATAGATGATACCGTTTTTGTTAGAAAGGCGGTTACCGAAGTAGCGGAAACCTTGTTGATATCCATTATCCTGGTAATATTGGTCATATACCTATTTTTTAGAAACTGGTCAATGGCAATGCGTCCTTTGATAGATATACCGGTATCATTAATAGCCACATTCTTCATTATGTGGTTGTTCGGGTTTTCTATCAATGTACTTACCCTTTTGGCCATTGTTCTTGCAACGGGACTTGTTGTGGATGATGGAATTGTGGTCACCGAAAATATTTATAGGAAGGTGGAGGCGGGGATGAGCCCTATCGAGGCCGCAATAAAGGGTTCCAACGAGATTTTCTTTGCGGTGATATCTATATCCATTACACTTGCGGCGGTTTTTCTCCCTGTTATATTCCTAGAGGGTTTTGTGGGCCGGTTGTTCAGGGAATTTGGTGTCGTCCTGGGTTCGGCGGTGTTGGTGTCGGCTTTCGTCTCGCTCACCTTGACCCCAATGCTAAACGCTTATCTAATTAAGCCAGGAAAGCAGAGCCATTCCAAATTTTATAATTTCACGGAGCGCTATTTTGTGAAAATGAATGAATCCTATGCCAGTGCATTAGGCGCTTTTATGAAAAGAAAATGGATGAGTTTCCCAATATTACTGGCATGTATATGGCTCATTGCCCTTTTTTACGGTCTGCTGCAAAAAGAAACGGCACCCTATGACGATCGTAGTTTTATACGCTTGAGCGTTACTGCCCCAGAGGGTTCTTCCTACGAATATATGGATCGATTAATGGATGACATTACAAATTTGATCAACGATTCTATCCCGGAAAAAAAGGTAAGTTTGGTACTTACCTCCCCGGGCTTCGGTACCACTTCCTCGGTGAATAGCGGTCGCGCAAATGTTGCACTGGTAGAACCAAATGAGAGGGAGCGGTCACAAAAGGAAATTGCAGAAGATCTTGGGAGATGGGCAAAATCTTATGTCGGCGGAAAATCCAATGTATCGGAACGGCCAACTATCGCGGTAAATCGCCGTGGAGGAGCGCCAATACAATATATTATACAAGCGCAGAATTTTCAAAAGCTGAAGGAAAAGATTCCTGAATTTATGCAGGAGGCTGAAAAAAATGAAACCTTTTCCTATACCGATGTAAACCTGAAATTTGATAAACCCGAACTCTATGTAACCATAAATAGGGAAAAGGCAGAAAGCTTGGGGGTTTCTGTATTGGACGTGGCCCAAACCTTGCAATTATCCCTGAGTGGGCAACGTTTTGGATATTTTTTAATGAATGGAAGGCAATATCAGGTTATTGGCCAATTTGATAAAAAGGACCGTGACGCACCTTTGGATCTTACTTCCATATTTGTAAAGAATAACGATGGTCTGCTAATTCAATTGGACAATCTCGTTTCTACGTCGGAACACAGTAGTCCCCCCCAATTGTTTCACAACAATAGGTATACCTCGGCCACGGTTTTCGCAAATCTGGCTCCGGGGAAGAGCCTTAGTGATGGTATAGCTGCCATGGAGGAAATTAAGGAAAAAGTACTTGATGAAAGCTTTACAACGGATTTAGGAGGGGAATCCCGGGATTTTGTAGAGAGTAGTTCCAATACACTGTTTGCTTTTGGCCTTGCCCTGCTTCTTATATTTCTGATATTGGCAGCCCAATTTGAAAGTTTTATAGATCCAATAATTATAATTCTAACAGTGCCCATGGCCGTGGCCGGGGCTATGTTTTCCCTATGGCTTTTTGGCCAGACCTGGAATATCTTTAGCCAAATAGGTACCATAATGCTCATTGGACTGGTCACCAAGAATGGTATTTTGATAGTGGAATTTGCCAATCAACTTAGGGAGGAAGGGATGTCTAAATTGGAGGCCGTTTTAAAAGCATCGGAATCCAGATTAAGGCCCATTCTTATGACCAGTCTAACCATAGCCTTGGGAGCTTTGCCCATAGCCTTGTCCTTAGGTGCGGCCTCCACCAGCCGTATAGGTATGGGAGTCGTAATTATTGGGGGGACCATGTTCTCATTGGTACTGACTTTATTTGTTATCCCGGCATTATATTTCTTATGGTCTAGGGAGAAAAAACAACATCCTGAGTTTAAAGCCCTCGAATCCTATTAAAAATGAACAACTATAATTACGTTACCATACTATTTGTTTTCTTTGGCTTAACCAACCTCCTCATAGGACAGGAAATCCTCACGGTAGAAGAAGCGGTCCAAATTGCCTTGGAGAATAACTATCAGATTAAGATTGCGGCCATTGAGCTGCAAATAGATGAGGTTTCTGTAAGTATGGGCAATGCCGGGATGCTTCCGCAGGTAGAGCTCAGCCTAACCGATAATAATAGCATTCAGAATTTAAGTCAGACCCGATCCGATGGAAGTGTTGTGGAAAGGGACAATGCCAAGAACAATAGTCTTAACTATGGAATTGCCTTGGATTGGACCTTGTTTGATGGTTTAAAAATGTTTGCTGATTATGAGCAGCTAAAAGAAACCCAAAAATTGGGGGAGGCCCAATTAAAACAAGTTATCCTTAACAAGGTAGGGGAAGTTATGATTACCTATTTTGATCTAGTGCAGCAGAAACAGCAACTCACGGCTTTGGACAGTACCATTATTATCTCTGAACAAAGGGTTGACTTGGCCTATAACCGCTTTACCATTGGAAAAGCCTCCAAATTGGAAGTGCTTAACGCCCAGGTGGATCTAAATACGGATGAAACCTTAATGCAGCGGCAAAAGGAGTTGTATGTTAATACCAAGGTTCAATTGAACCAGTATCTGGCACGAGATCTGAAGATAGATTTTGAAGTGGTACCCGAAATTTTTGTGGACCAAGCACTGCAATTGCCCGAACTTGAAACTCTGGTGGCCAAAGAAAATCCTACGCTTCAGGCGGAACAGATCAACAAAAAGATCAGTGAACTGGAGTTGAAACAAACCAGGGCATTGCGTTACCCCACAATTTTCGCCAGTACAGGCTATAACTTTGGGCGCACCGAATCCAGTTTGGGTTTTACGACCAATTCAAATTCAAGGGGATGGAATTATGGTTTTGGCGCAAGTCTAAACGTTTTTGATGGATTTAATCAAAATCGAAATGAGAAAATAGCGAAGATTCAGATTGAAAATTCGGAAGTGGCCATTGCCCAACGTACACAGGAACTAATGTCCTTGCTGAACACTACCTATCAAACTTACCTTACCAATATAAGTCTCATTGAATTGGAAGGTAAAAATGAGGCTATTGCACAGGAGAATATGGAGATTACTGTTGAAAAATATAGAATAGGAATCATCCCTACCATTGAATTTAGGACGGCCCAATTAAATTATATCAATGCAAAGGTGCGCCATAGCAATGCCAAATTTCAAGCAAAGTTGTCAGAGATAATCCTTAAGCAACTCGCTGGGAACTTAGTTTTATAATCTTCTTAAATTCGGGGGTACAGTTATTTGTGTTATTTTAACCATAAAATACAGGTTGGGCCAATTGTTAATGCTTATCCTGTTTGGTGAAAACAACAATTGCGCATAGATGAAACGTCGATTATTTTTTAAAAATGCCGCCTCGGCATCCATAGGGTTGGGACTAACCAAGTTTTCAACCAATGATAAATCTACACAACCTTTCGAAAAAGACATCCAGTTTTGTGTTACTGTAGAAGAAAACAAACTTCAATTTTTTTCAGAAGTCGTTAAGGAACCTATAAAGATTGTACATATAGCCGATACCCATCTCTTTATGGATGATGAGCGCGGAGTTCCTTACAAGATGTATAGTGGACGTATGGCCAAGGCCTATAATCAGACCAGACACTTTAAAACAGATGAATTGACCAATCCCGAATTGGCATTTGAAGCCGCTCTAAATTTTGCCAAGGAGTCCCAGGCCGACTTAATTACCCTTATCGGTGATATTTTTAGTTTTCCGTCGGAAGCCGCTATCGAGTGGGTAACGGCCAAATTAAAGGAAGTGAATATCCCCTATATTTATGTTGCCGGCAATCACGATTGGCATTATGAAGGTATGGAAGGGACACTCGAAGATTTGAGAGACAAATGGATCAAGGAAAGATTGCTTCCTTTATATCAGGGCAATCACCCTTTAATGGCAGCATACGATTTAAAAGGAATTCGGTTTTTGGCCATAGACAACTCTACCTATCAAATAAATGAAGACCAATTGGCCTTTTTTAAAAAGCAGGTTGCAAGCAACGTTCCCTTGGTGCTATTGGTACATATACCTATGTACGCCCCAGGGAAATCTATTGGTTTTGGATGTGGAAACCCAGATTGGGGGGCTTCTTCCGATCGGAATCATGAACTGGAAGGCCGATTAAAGTGGCCGGAAGCGGGACATACGAAAACTACCTTCGATTTTCATAGGGCGGTGTTTTCCGCGCCTAATCTTTTGGGAATTTTTGCGGGTCACATACACCGTTTTTCAGTGGAATCCATTAAGGGAAAACCACAAATAGTCACAGATGATAATGCCAGTGGAGGTTATTTGGACGTTGATTTTTTACCCTTGGAACCCAAGGACAAATCGCTGATTTTTTAGGCTGTCCGTTATGCAATAATAGTCGTGGATTTAAAATATATAAAAATTTAAAAAGTGGGAATATTTGGAAAAGTAACTCAAGTGGGTATAGTAAATTATTCTTTAAAGTTGATCTGTTGTTTGTTTTTGGGGTTGGTGACCCTAGCGGCACACGGTCAGACCAAGAAGTACGATATTGTGATTTACGGTGGAACTTCCGCCGGGGTTGCTGCAGCGCTGCAGAGCAGTAGAATGGGCAAATCCGTTGTCCTCATAGAGCCTACCAATCGTATAGGGGGACTCACCACAGGGGGCCTGGGCCAGACCGATATTGGCAACAAACAGGCCATTGGCGGTATTTCCAGGGAATTTTATGAGAACATCAAAAAATATTACGACGACCCCAAAAATTGGAAATGGGAGAAAAAATCGGATTATAAGGACGGGGGCCAAACCCGTACGGAAGATGGAGAGCCAACCATGTGGACCTTTGAGCCCTCCGCTGCCCTTGCGGTCTATAAGGACATGACGGACAAGGAAAAAATAAAGATGGTCTACAACGAAAGGTTGAACAGGGAATCTGGGGTCAAAAAAGTAGATGGCAAAATAGTGTCGATCACTATGGAAAGCGGCAAGACCTTTAAGGGGAAGGTGTTTTTGGACGCTACCTATGAAGGCGACCTCATGGCCTCGGCCGGGGTGTCCTATGCCGTGGGCAGGGAAAGCAATGCAGAATATGGGGAGACCTTGAACGGGGTACAGGCCAATAGCATAAATTTGGCCTTGACGGGATTTGTTTCCAAAAATGCTTTCAACCATAATTTTATACCAGGGGTAGATCCGTATGTGATAAAAGGAGATCCTGCGAGTGGCCTATTGCCCAATGTCAATGAAAAACCTGGACTCGAAGGTGAAGGCGATAAAAAGATACAGGCCTATTGTTTTAGGATGTGCCTTACGGACCACCCGGAAAACCGTATACCCTTCCAGAAGCCTTCAAACTACGATGAGATCAACTATGAACTACTCTTTCGCAATTACGAAGCAAGAAAGGGGCCTATCAGGGAAATGTACAGTTATGGAAATTCATTGCTGCCATGGATCAATTCCAGTATGCCCAATAGAAAAACCGATACGAACAACAAGTTCGGCTTTTCTACCGATTATATCGGCAGGAATTATGACTACCCCGAGGCTTCTTATGCGGAAAGGGAAAAGATCATCGAGGAGCATAGGAACTACCAAATGGGGCTTATGTGGACCCTGGCCAATCATCCAAGGATTCCACAGGAAGTAAGGGAGGAAGCCTCCAGATGGGGCACTACCAAGGATGAGTTTGAAAGGGCCGATGGCTGGCAGCAACAGCTCTATATCCGTGAAGCAAGGAGGATGGTGAGCGATTATGTTATGACCCAGCACAATTGCGAGGCCTTAAAAGTGGCCGAGGATGGCATTGGTCTGGCCGCCTATGGCATGGATTCCCATAATGTGCAGCGATATTTGGACGCCAATGGATATGTCCAGAACGAGGGCAATGTGGAGGCCCATGGCTTTAAGCCCTATCCCATTAGTTATGGGGCATTGGTGCCCAAAAAGGAAGAATGCACAAATCTTATTGTCCCTGTCTGCGTAAGTTCCACGCACATCGCCTTTGGGTCTATCCGTATGGAGCCGGTATTTATGGTCCTGGGCCAATCCGCGGCCACAGCGGCCGCACTGGCCATAGATGCCAATGTTAATGTTCAGGACCTGCCTTACCCTAAATTAAAGGAACAACTTCTAAAAGACGGTCAAAGGCTGAAATAAATTATAATTTTCTTAGAGATCAAATTTAACCACCAAACAAAATGAAGCAAAAAAGAAGGATCATTAATTTAACCCTTGCCCTTTTTATATTTGGAATTATGGGGCTATTGGGCTGTAAGCAGTCCAAAGAGACAAATAAGTCTGTAGCTACGGCCGACATTATAATTTATGGCGGCACTTCCGCTGCAATTTCTGCCGCGGTGGAAGCAAAGCGTTCCGGAAAATCGGTTATTGTGGTATCCCCGGATATACATTTGGGTGGACTGTCCTCTGGCGGATTGGGCTTTACTGATACAGGAAACAAGAGTGTTATAGGGGGGCTTGCCCGGGAGTTCTACCATAGGATTTGGAAACATTACAACACGGAAGAGGCTTGGATTTGGCAGAAAAAAGAGGAATACGGTAATAAGGGGCAGGGTACCCCTGCCATGGACGGTGAAAATAGGACCATGTGGATCTTTGAGCCCCATGTGGCCGAAAAGGTCTTTGAGGATTTGGTGGCCGAGGAACAGATCCGAGTGGACCGCGATGAATGGCTGGATAGGGAAAAGGGGGTAGAAATGGAGGATGGGAATATTGTTTCGATTACCACCCTGTCAGGAAAGACCTATACCGGGAAAATATTCTTGGATGCCACCTATGAAGGAGACCTTATGGCCGCGGCAGGTGTAAGTTATCATGTGGGACGTGAAGGTAAGGAGGTTTATGGCGAGGAGTGGAACGGGGTTCAAACGGGGGTTTTGCACCACAAGCACTGGTTTGCCTCCGATATCTCACCTTATGTAGTGCCCGGCGACCCAAGCAGTGGCCTACTTCCTAAGGTTTCTGGGGAGCACCCAGGCGAGAAGCATAGCGGGGATGATAAGATCCAGGCGTATTGTTTTCGGATGTGTATGACAAACCATCCTGAAAATAGAATTCCTTTCCCAAAACCCGAAGGTTATGATCCCTTGAATTACGAACTCTTGGCCAGGGTTTTCGAAACAGGAAGAAAGGATTGGTTTGAGAAATTTGATCCCATACCTAACCATAAAACGGATACCAATAACCACGGCCCCTTTAGCAGTGATAATATTGGTATGAACTACGATTATCCAGTGGCAAGCTACGAAAGAAGAAAGGAAATAATAAAGGAGCACGAAAATTATCAAAAAGGATTGCTTTGGTTCGTGGCCAACGACCCTAGGGTACCTGAGGATATACAGACCGAAATGCAGACATGGGGATTGTCCAAGGATGAATTTAAGGATAACGGCAATTGGCCGCACCAGATCTATGTCAGGGAAGCAAGGCGAATGATAGGGGATTTCGTTATGACCGAAAATGAACTGTTGAAGAAAAGCCCGACCCCTAAATCAATAGGTATGGGTTCCTATACCATGGATTCGCATAATGTGCAACGCTATATTAAGCCCGATGGGTTTGTACAGAACGAAGGGGATATAGGGGTAAGTACCAATGGACCTTATGCTATATCCTATGGGACCTTGGTGCCAAAAAAGGAAGAGTGTAAGAACCTTTTGGTGCCGGTTTGTTTATCGTCTAGCCATATCGCCTTTGGTTCTATCCGTATGGAGCCCGTGTTCATGATTTTGGGGCAATCGGCGGCTGCGGCCGCAGTGCTGGCAATCGATGAAAATACAGTAGTTCAAGATGTGGACTATAATAAATTAAAGGATGTCTTGTTGGCCAAGGGGCAGATTTTGGAAAAAAAATAATGCCTGTAATTTTAAAAGAAACTAAAAAGAAGGAACCAAATGATTTATTTCAACACATTAAAAAATAGATGTTTATTTATTCTCCTGTTAATATTTTGGGTATCTCCCATAATTTCCCAGGCTCCAAAAGAAAAGCAGGAGGGTTTGGAATCATTGAATTTTATTTTTGAAGGAAGTAATGAAAATTATAAGTGTTTTCGTATTCCAGCTGTAGTTACGACCAATAATGGGACTTTGCTGGCCTTTGCCGAAGGAAGAAAAAATGGCTGTAGTGATACTGGAGATATTGATCTGGTAATGAAACGGTCAACGGATGGTGGAAAGTCCTGGGGTAAATTGGTAGTACTTTGGCACGATGAAGGTAATACCTGTGGAAATCCTTCCCCTGTAGTTGATGGTGTTACCGGTGATATTTTTTTGTTGTCCACTTGGAATCTGGGAACCGATCACGAGTCGGATATTATTGCCCAGAAGAGCGAGGATACAAGAAGGGTATTTCTATTGAAATCTACCAATGATGGTAAAAGTTGGAGTAGGCCAAAGGAAATAACTTCGGATGTAAAATTGCCCAATTGGACGTGGTATGCCACAGGACCCGGGTCTGGCATCCAAATTCTTGGCGGGAAGTACAAAGGAAGGTTGGTAATTGCATGCGACCATATTGAGGCCGTGACCAAAAAATATTACTCCCATACCATTTTTTCCGATGACCATGGGAGCACATGGAAGTTGGGAGGAACTACCCCTCAAGATCAGGTTAACGAATGTGAAGTGGTGGAACTTTCAGATCATAGTCTAATGTTGAATATGCGCAATTATGATCGGAATATGAGCAGTAGGCAGCTTGCCTATAGCGTTGATGGGGGTGAATCTTGGAAAGATATGCATCATCATGAAACTTTGGTAGAACCTATTTGTCAGGCCAGCACCTTGCGCTTTGAGGTAAAAGAACAGGTATATGTCCTTTTCGCCAACCCGGCCGATATTAAAAGTAGAGTAAACATGACGCTCAGGTTAAGCAAGGATGACGGGAAATCTTGGCCTGTTGATAAACAAATTTTCCCAGGTCCTTCGGCTTATTCCGATTTAACCTTGAAGGATGGGGAAAATATTGGTATCTTATACGAAGGTGGCCGGGAGAGTGCCTATGAAGGGGTAATTTGGGAGACGGTAAGCATAAAAGAACTCCTGGGGATGTAAAAATTAGATAGGGTCAAAATCCAGCCCCCTACTAAAAAGTGGTTTTATAATTGCAGCAACCTTGTTTTAAAAGGAAGCTATAAAAGGGGTAAAATAAAAAAGCCCTTGAAAATCAAGGGCTTTTGAGGTGGTGCCTCCAGGAATCGAACCAGGGACACATGGATTTTCAGTCCATTGCTCTACCAACTGAGCTAAGGCACCAAACGCTGTAAGCGGGTGCAAATATAAATTCAAATTTAGGATATACAAACAAAAATGAAAAAAAAGGTTTTTGTTTTTTTAAGTTTTTTGATCTTTACAGTATGAATTTGATTGTAGATGTGGGTAATACCCTAGTAAAAATGGCGGTTTTCGATAATGGTAAAATTATTTCCTATCGAAAAATTCCCAATGCAGATTTCGCAAAAAGTGTGAAATCCATTTTTTCCGAGTACTTTCTTATTCAAAATGCCATTGTTTCCAATGTAGGAGGGATGGGCCATGAGGAAATAGCTATGCTATGCGTCTTCTGTAAGGTTCATGTCCTGAGTCACACCTCCAAAACCCCGTTCAAGAATTCCTATGCCACCCCGCAGACCTTGGGTGTGGACCGAATTGCCTTGGCAACTGCGGCCTTTTATCATAACCCAAAAGGAAATACCTTGGTCATAGATGCGGGCACCTGTGTAACCTACGATGCCATTAACGACTATGGGGAATATTTGGGCGGGGCCATTTCGCCGGGTATCGGCATGAGGTACAAAGCTATGCACGAACAAACTTCCAAATTGCCGTTGTTGAAAAAAAAGGCCATAATAGACTTTATTGGAAATACAACCGAAACTAGCATGCATAGTGGTGTTATCAATGGTATTTGCAATGAAATTGACGGGACAATTGATCAATATAGAAGTAGATTTGTCGATTTAACAGTTATTTTAACAGGAGGGGATGCTCAATTTTTGTCAAAACGATTAAAAAATACCATATTTGCGCATTCTAAATTTCTCCTGTTGGGGTTATACCATTTGTTAGAATACAACAAGCGCTAGATGATCAAAAATTTTATTATTGCAATTTTATGCGTAACTTCGGTAAGCATATATGCTCAGAATAGTACTGCTTCCCCATATTCTTATTTTGGTGTTGGGGATTTAAAGGCTACCGGCACCGTGGAGAATCAAATGATGGGTGGGTTGAGTGTTTATACGGATAGTATACACATCAATCTTAATAATCCCGCAGCATACAGTAAACTGGGGTTAACGACCTACACAGCGGGACTATCGCGTACGGAGTACAGGTTTGAAACGAACGATTCCAAGGAAAATGCCTCCATTTCAAATTTGGACTACTTGTCATTAGGTTTTAATTTGGGTAAAGGCTTCGGTCTTGGTTTTGGTCTTATGCCATATTCCTCCGTCGGGTACAATTTTCTATCCGAAAGAACAACCGACCAAGGACTAGTTACCGAATCCTTTAATGGAGAAGGAGGGTTGAACAGGGTGTATATCTCTGTGGGCTATGAACTTGTCAAAAACTTAAGTTTAGGGGTTACCGGTAATTTTAATTTCGGGAACCAGAATACAAATAGTTATCAAACTATTGAAGACGTGCAGTTTGGTTCTTTCAATAAGATAGAATCTAGAATTAAAGGCTTCGATTTTAATTTTGGAGCCAGTTTTACACCAGCCATCACCGACAAACATACTCTTTTTACCAGCATTGTTGTAAATACCCAGGCCAATCTGGTTTCTGAAAATACCAGGACCATTGGATCCTTTTCCACTGTTAGTGGTAGGGATATTGAAGTAACGGAAGTGGATTTGGAAGCACAGGGCTTGGCGCGTACAGGAGTGCAGATTCCTACTACCGCTACATTGGGAGTGGGTTATGGTCAAGATAAAAAGTGGTTTTTAGGGGCGGAGTACAGTTTTCAGGAGTTAAGCACTTACGAGAACGAGCTTTCGCCTGCTAGTAATTTGGAGTACCAAAATGCACAAACCTATAGGCTTGGAGGGTATTATATCCCCGATTATACCTCTTTTACCAGCTATTTGAAAAGAGTTACCTATAGGGCAGGGGCAAAGGTCTCCAAATCGGGAATTGTGGTAGATAATAAGGAGATTAATGATTTTGGCATAACTTTTGGAATAGGTTTACCACTGAGCAGTATGAGTCGCAGTCTTTCAAATATTAACCTCGGTTTTGAACTTGGAAAAAGAGGAACCAAATATGGGGATTTAGTAGAGGAAAGTTATTTCAAAGTTAGTGTGGGCCTATCTTTAAACGATAAATGGTTCATACCGAGAAAAATTAATTAAAAATTATTACTTTAACCACCTTAAAATAAACAGACAGATGAAAAAGAAACTCTACATCACAGCGATAGCCGCCATGGGATTTGTGGGTTTAGGGTATTCCCAAGCCCAAAACCCGGAGTGTATGACCAATCTTTCCATTTACACAGAGCATGTGAAAGTTAAGAATTATGAGGCTGCTTATACGCCATGGAAAATGGTATATGAAAATTGCCCTACCTTAAATTGGGCCAATATTTTATATGGTGAGCGGATTCTAAAGGATAGGCTTGAGAAATCTACAGGGGCGGATAAAACTGCCAATATCAATGCCTTAATGGAACTTTATGATAATAGGATGAAGTACTTTCCTGCAAAGACAGATGTTGCGGAGACCATTATAGATAAGGTATTGTTGAAATATGACGAGAAAATGATTACCGATGAGGAAATCTACTCTCAGTTAGACAAGGCCTTTACAGAGGATAGGGCTAATTTCAAAAACCCTAAGGCCTTGTATTTATATTTCTCCAGCTTGGTAGATTTAAACAGTGCCGGCAAAAAGGATTTGGAGGAAGTATTTGAGAAATATGACAACATCACCGAAAAAATAGATGAGGAAAATGATAAGCTTACAGAGGTTATCACTAAACTTCTACCTAAGGAAGATGCTGGAACTTTGACTTCAAAAGAGAAAAAACAATTAAGTTCTTACAATAGTTACTCTGAAAGTTATGGTAAGATAGCTGAAAGTATAGACAGTAAATTAGGTGCTTTGGCCAACTGTGAAAACTTAATTCCTTTATATCAAAAGAATTTTGAATCCAAAAAATCTGATATAACCTGGATAAAGAGAGCGGTAGGAAGAATGTATAGCAAGGAGTGTACTGAAGATCCTATGTTCAAAAAACTATTTGAAGTACAATTGGCCTTGGAGCCTTCCGCCAGTGCATATATGTATGGTGGTGCCCTTAAAAATAACGCTGGGGATACCAGTGGTGCCATTGCGGATTTCAACAAGGCTTTGGAGTTGGAAACCGATCCAAAGAAAAAATCCAATATCGCTTATAAAATAGCAACAAGCTACAGAAGAGGTAGTAAGTCTACGGCGAGGAGTTATGCTCAAAAGGCTATTGATGCCAACCCATCCAATGGTAAGGCCTACTTGTTGATTGCCAGTTTGTATGCGGGTAGCGCCAATGAATGTGGTAGTACTCCTTTCGAGAAAAGGGCTATCTATTGGAAAGCCGCTGATTTGGCCCGTCAGGCAGGTCGTGTGGATCCAGCTTTAAGTGGTAGGGCAGGTCAGGCAGCCGCTAGTTACTCGGCAAAGGCACCGTCCAAAACAGATATATTCAATTCCGGTATGGCCGGTAAGACAGTAAGTTTCTCTTGTTGGGTAGGTGGTAGTGTAAAAGTGCCCAACCTATAAGATGAAAAAAAAAGGTTTATATAATTTAAGGAGCATTGCCATAGTTTTTTCTATGGCAATGCTTTTTTATTCCTGTGCGGATAATTATAAGAGAGTTGGTGACGAGGCAATAAAAAAGATATTTCCAAGTGCCGTTGCCGAGGATTTTACCTTAACTTATACAGAGACCGATGAACTTGAAAAAAATGAGGGAGTGGTCACTGCGCATGTAGTGGCTGTGTTGAGCAGTCCTATCAGTAATGATTTTGACAACCTGGTTTTTCCTTATAGAACTTTTCCGGATGGACTCAAATTGGAGTTTTTTGATGAAAAAGGAGAAAAGAGTACGGTTACCGCAGATTATGGAATTATGTATTCCAGTACTAATTTAATAGATTTGCAAGGTAATGTGGTCATAGAATCCAGTGATGGTAAAAAGTTGGAGGCACCGCAATTATATTGGGATAGGACCAATGATTGGATTTTTACCCAAGAGAAATTTAAATATACCAATCCGGAGGAAGGAACCATTATGGATGGTGAGGGAATGGACTTTAATAGGGATTTTAGCTTTTTTAATGCTAATAAGACCTACGGTTATATGAGTATTAAAGAAAAGAAGAATGATTAAGATATTAAGATATACGGAATACCTTTATTTGGCCGTGGCCGTAGTGTCCGTTTTTGAGATTTACGAACAGTGGAACATAGATAGGCAACGGGCCTATTTGTTTGTTTTCTTTGGAATTGTTTCCATAGGGATGTTCATTTTTAAAAAGACCTATAGAAAAAGGTTCGAAGAGCGTCAAAAAAACAATAAACGATAATCTTGGAGGCATCTATTGTCATTATCATTGTTATTTCATTGCTGTTTTCGGCTTTTTTCTCAGGAATGGAAATAGCCTTTATTTCTGCGAATAAGATTCACATAGAAATTGAAAAAAAGCAGGATGGGTTTTTGCCAAAAGTGCTGACCCGCCTAACCAAAAAACCTTCCAAGTTTATAGCCACCATGCTTATTGGCAATAATATTGCCCTGGTGGTGTACGGACTTTTTATGGGGGACCTGCTGATGAGCGTTTTTGCGGGAATCGACGCGGCCCCAGGAGGCTTTTTAAGTTTAATGCTTACCGATTTCAGCTTGGTTACCCAAACTGTCATCTCTACCTTGATTATTTTATTGACCGCGGAATTTTTGCCCAAGGTGTTATTTCAGATATACAGCAACACTATGCTGAGGTTATTGGCCATACCGGCCTATTTTTTCTACGTAATGTTTTCTGTAATATCGGATTTCGTAATTTGGATTTCCGATATAATTTTAAAGGTACTCTTTAAGACAGATGGGGATGAGGTACAATTGGCCTTTAGCAAGATTGAATTAGGGGACTATATCACCGAACAAATGGAGGCTGTGGAAAAGGAGGATGAGGTAGATTCCGAAATACAAATTTTTCAAAATGCCCTGGAGTTTTCAGGGGTCAAGGCCAGGGAAGTAATGGTGCCCAGAACGGAAATTGCAGCGGTGGAACTTCATGAGACACCTAAAAATTTGGCAAAACTTTTTACGGAAACCGGTTATTCCAAAATATTGGTGTTCAAGGATACCATAGACAACATTATTGGTTATGTACATTCCTATGAGCTTTTTAAGAAACCCAAAACCATAAAGAGTATCCTACTGCCCGTAGAGTTTGTCCCAGAAACAATGCTTATCAATGATATTCTTAATATTCTGACCAAAAAAAGGAAGAGTATCGCTGTTGTTCTGGATGAGTATGGTGGCACTTCAGGGGTAATGACGGTAGAGGATATTGTGGAGGTGCTTTTTGGGGATATAGAGGATGAACATGATACTACCGACTTGTATGAGGAGCAGATAAATCAAAATTCCTTTAAGTTTTCGGGGAGGCTGGAAGTAGATTATATTAATGAGCAATATAAATTGGAGCTTCCTGAAAGTGATGAGTACGAAACATTGGGAGGTTTGATCATTAACGAAACAGGGGAGATTCCAGAAAAGGATTCCGAGATTATGATCGGCAATTTCCAGTTTGTGGTGTTGGAAGTTTCAAGTAATAAAATAGATATGGTCTCCTTGGTAGTGCTTGACGATGTCTAGGCATTTGAAGGATTTTTTTTGGTTTTTTTTAGTTTTTATTATTTCAAAAGAAAGTAGTAATTTCGCCTCCCGATAGTAACGGGATAAATTTAAACAGTTTACATAATGGCAATTTTAGAGAATATAAGGAAACGAACTACCGTTTTAATTTTAATCATTGGTTTGGCTTTGTTCGCATTCGTAATTTCAGGAGTGTTCAGTAGCAATGATTTGGGTGGTGGAAAGGTTGGTTCTTCCGTGGCAGAGATTAATGGGGATGAAATTTCCATAGATCAATTTAGAAGGGATGTGGAGGCGTATTCTAGAATGGCCGGTCCTACTGCTTCTTCCATGCAGTTGGTTAATCAGGTTTGGGATAGACAAGTTAGGAATACCATACTTGCTCAGCAATTTGAGGAGTTGGGTATAAATATAGAGCAGGATCAGATAATAAACTACATCAAAACTATTCCTTCCTATGTTCAAAATCCTGAATTTCACAATGCCAGCGGTGTTTTTGATGAAAATAAATTTAGGGAGGCAGTAGCAGATTGGAAAGCAAACAATCCAGGTCGTTACGCTTTGTGGTTACAGGATGAACAGGCCATTATTCAGAATGCAAAGGAGCAGACTTATTTTAACCTCATAAAAGCAGGTGTTGGTTCAACCCTTAAAGAAGGGGAATTGGATTATAAGTTGGCCAATGATAAAGTGGATATTAAGTATGTGCGCGTACCTTATACCTCTATTCCGGATTCGTCCATAGCGGTTACCAAGAAAGAGATCGAGGCTTATATCAACGAGCACAAGAAAGATTATAAACAAGATAGGTCCAGGGATTTGGAGTTTGTGTATTTCGAGGAAAAGGCTTCTTTGGAAGATGAGAATGCCGTGAAGGAAGAAATAACCAAACTATTGGAAGATAGGGTTGAGTACAATGCTCAAAAGGACGCAAACGATACCATAAAAGGCTTTAAGGGTACTGCGGATATGATTGCCTTTTTGGATAGAAATTCAGATATAAAATACGATACTATTTATAAGGCAAAGAAGGATTTGCCCGCTAAATTTGCAGATACGCTTATGTCCTTGGAAAAAGGGGATATGTTCGGTATTTATCGCGACGGGGATTACTTTAAGGTATCCAAAATGATGGATAGAAAGGCCAACGGTACCGTAAAATCGAGTCATATCCTGATTTCTTATGAAGGGGCTCAACGTGCCAATCCAGAGGTTACCCGTACCAAAGAGGAAGCTGAGAAAAAAGCTAAGGAATTGTTGGCAGAGGCAAAGAAAGCTGGGACTGTCTTTGCGGAATTGGCAAGGGATAATTCAGATGGGCCTTCTGCTCCACAAGGTGGAGATCTTGGATATAATCAGGAAGGGGTAATGGTAGCTCCTTTTAACGACTTCACATTTAGCAATCCAGTGGGAACCATAGGTTTGGTGGAGACAGATTTTGGTTTCCACGTGGTTAAGATAGATGACAAACAGGATATTGTTAGAATTGCCACTTTGGCCAGGGAAATAGAGCCCTCCGAAGAGACTATTAACACCTTGTTCACCGAGGCGACCAAATTTGAAATGGAAACTACCTCGGATAAGGATTTTGCCGTTGCTGCCAAAGAAAGTAATTTCGTGGTTAGGCCGGTAAATAAGATTAAGGAAATGGATGAAAACCTGCCAGGACTTTCGGCTCAACGTGCCATAGTTCAATGGGCTTTTAACGAAGATACCAAATTGGGCGAGGTTAAAAGGTTCAATATAAACAATGGATATGCCGTTGTGAGATTGACTGCGAAGTATGCTGAAGGCCTTATGAGCGTAGAAGACGCATCAGCTTTGGTACTTCCAAAATTGAGAAAGGAAAAAAAGGCGGCACAAATTATAGAAGCCAATAAAGGAAAAACTATGGAAAGTTTCGCCAAGGATAATAATGTTATTGCTTCTACGGCTTCTGCTTTGACCATGAAATCCCCAATCATTCCGGGTGCTGGGTCGGAGGCTTTTGTAGTTGGAACTGCTTTTGCCATGGATCAAGGGGCTACCTCTGGTTTAATTAAGGGAGATAGTGGTGTATATATGCTAACGGTCACTAAAAAGGAAGAAGCTGCCAAATTGGATAACTACAGTACCTATGCCAATAATTTACAGGCCAGTGCTGCCGGTAGAGTAAACTTCGCGGTTTACAATGCCTTAAAGGAAGCTTCCACTATAGAGGACAAAAGAGCAACATTTTACTAGTAGAACCTAAGTTCTGCATAAACAATAAAGCCTCCCATTTGGGAGGCTTTATTGTTTATGGTCTTTGGCTACTTTCGAATTAAATTAATCAGGTTATTTTGCCATTTTTGAATAGGGAATAACTATGGCAAACCCCTTTTCCCTAAAATAATCTGGAGTGGTTTTGTTACCGGTGGCCAATATAAAATCTCCTCCCCAGGCCCCTAAACTTTTAATAGCCCCCTTGAAATCCGGGAACAACCGTTCTTTGACCGTGGGTATTCCTAGGATCTCGCTTAGAATTAATTCATGTTTTTTAATGAGCTTATCGAACTGTGAGAGCCGGGAGCAGGTCAATATGAGTTCGGTTATACTGTTAATTTGTGATATAGCGGAAAAGGTGTTGAATTCGGTTTTGCGATATTGGGCAATGCCTTCCCTACTGTTCTGTTTTTGATTTAGATATACAAAGTACAGGTCGTTTTTAAATGTGGGGTTGAAGGATGCCGGTTGTACAATTGGTCTGTTGTTCTTTAATTGGTATGTAATCGGAGAATTGTTTTGTGCACAGGCAATGTCGTACCCACTGCCTGTAAAGGCGTTCCATAGCAGCGCATAGGCATCTATATGGGCCCATTGGGCAACGTTATTGATCAAGGTAGAGGAAGATCCCAAACCCCATTCCCTCGGAAAGTTCAGTGCCGTGGTAATTTCGTAGCCTTGGGAGGTGCTTAAAAAGCTAGGGTTCAAATTTCGTGCTTCCAAAAGAATTTTCCGGAGAGTGTCCGAAACAACCAATGCTTCCTCGGAAACCTGGTTATTGGAAACCGGGCTAAATCCCTGCAATTCATAAACACATTCAAACCAGGGCTTTCCTTTTTCATCCAAACTTTTCCAAGTCAGCAGCCCTTCCTGATTCTCTTTTACGGATAATGATTGGCCGTATAGGGTGGGTATTGCTAAACTTTGGGCGCCATCCAAAACCAGATATTCCCCGGTAATCAATAGTTTTCCGTTACTGTAATATTGTTCTATCATTTTTTATTTCTCAATTCTTCAAAGGCTACCACTACTGCACTATGGGAGGCTGTATGCTTTTTAAAATATTCTATCAAGCTTAATTTTTCTTCTTCTGTAGCGCCCAACTGGTTCAATATATTCAATAAATGCATTTTCATATGTCCTTGTTGGATCCCCGTGGTTACCAAAGATCGCACGGCACCAAAGTTTTGGGCCAGTCCGGCTACGGCCACAATTTGCATTAGTTCTTTTGCGGTAGGATTTTGTAATATTTCCAAGGCAAGTTTTACCAGTGGATGTAATGTGGTTAGTCCACCCACCGTTCCTAGGGCCAAGGGAATTTCTATCCAGAATTTAAAGGTACCGTTTTCTATGCTGGCGTGTGTAAGGCTGGTGTAGCGTCCATCTTTTGAGGCGTAGGCATGAGCTCCAGCTTCTATGGCCCTAAAATCGTTTCCTGTGGCCAAAACTACGGCATCAATTCCGTTCATGATTCCCTTGTTGTGGGTAACCGCCCTGTAGGGCTCCACTTTTGCGATATTAACGGCACGGACCATTTTTCTTGCAAAATCCTCGGCGGTAATTCCGTGATGGGCCTTTAAATCGGAAACAGGACAGCTAACTTCTGCCTTTGCCACACAGTTGGGAATGTAATTGGAAAGAATACTCATGACTATTTCAATGTCCTTTTCCTTATCCGTAAATGGCGCATATAGCTGGGCTTCCTCCTTTAGGCATTGGGCAAAACCTTCCAAACAGGAGTTTATGAAATTGGCACCCATGGCATCCAAGGTTTCAAAAGTGCAGTGCAATTGGAAATAGTCGCCCAAATCCGAAGACTTATCCCTTAATTCAATATTCTTGATGCCACCACCTCGTTTTTCCATGTTTTTTACAATAGGGGCAACACTTTGGATCAACCTAGGCTTTACATGCTTAAAAAAAGTAGTAAG
This sequence comes from Arenibacter palladensis, assembly GCF_900129275.1. GTDB lineage: Bacteria > Bacteroidota > Bacteroidia > Flavobacteriales > Flavobacteriaceae > Arenibacter > Arenibacter palladensis. The sequence goes on from NZ_FQUX01000001.1 coordinate 1,285,755, forward strand.
TTTTTCTGTGTCGCCCTGGTACATAAAATGTACCTGCCCTACTTTTTCAGTTCCCAGAATGGTAGTCTTAAAACCACCACGGGTCTGCCAAAATTTTGCCGCTTTACTGGCGGCTGCAACCACAGAACTTTCTTCAATAGCCATTGGAATGGCGTAAAGCTTGTTGTTTATAAGAAAATTGGGAGCAATTCCGAGTGGTAAATAAAAGTTGGTGATGGTATTTTCGATGAATTCATCATGCAAATTCTGCAATTTTTCATCAGCGCTCCAATACTGTTTTAGAACGGCAACCGTTTCATTGGGGTGTTGGGTATAAGTTTGTGCGATATAGTTAATTTTGTCCTCTTTGGACAGTTTGGAGAATCCTTCTATTGGTGTGGTCATTAGGCTAACGATTTCTTTGTGTAAAGATAGTAATATGGCGCCAATCCTCTACACATCTTAAAATGGGTTTAAAAAGGTTAAAAAATGTTATTTTTTTACTGCTAAGTCTTTTTCTTTGTGGATTTTTTAGTAAACTTGGAGATTTGAATAAATTTTTGAAAATACTGAAATTCTTATAGTTGTATTTCTGTATAAATTAATCTAATAAACTTTTGTTTTTGTGAAAAAATCCCCTTTGCTATTGCTAATAGTATTTTTTTTATGCCATTTTTCAGTGCTGTTGGCTCAAAATAAGCAGATCTCCCTGAAAGAAATTTATGATGGTACTTTTAGCGTTAAGGGTTTGGACAAATTGCAGTCCTTGAAAAATGGGAAACAATACACCATTTTAAGTGTGGATAAGGTAACAGGCACCTCGTCTATCCAAAAATATGAATACAAAACACAGAAAAAGCTGGAAACCATAGTTTCTTCTTCAAGTTCAATACCTTATTTTACGTCCTATGAGTTTAGTGGCGATGAGTCCAGATTATTGTTGGCCACGGCACTTGAGCCTATTTACAGGCGATCAACTTTGGGTTTTTACTACGTATACGACCTCAAAACTAAAGAAATCTCCGCTGTATCAAGTTCAAAAATTCAGGAACCTACCTTTTCTCCAGATGGCAGCAAGGTGGCCTACGTAAAGAACAATAATATTTATGTTTGGGACATAGCCTCCAATAATACCAAACAACTTACATTGGATGGGGTAAAAAATAAGATTATCAATGGGGTAACCGATTGGGTTTACGAGGAAGAGTTTGCCTTCGTAAGGGCTTTCGAGTGGAATTCCGATGGTTCCAAATTGGCATTCATAAGATTCGATGAAACCAAAGTCCCGGAATTTTCAATGGATGTATACGGTGCCGATCTTTATCAGGCCCAAACGGTGTTCAAGTATCCAAAGGCCGGTGAAAATAATTCAGAAGTCTCCCTGCATATTGTGGACGTGGATACTTACCAAATTACTCCGGTTGATTTGGACGATCCATATTATATTCCTAGAATTAAATGGATGCAGGATCCCAATTCTCTAAGCGTTCAGACCTTGAACCGTCACCAGAACAAACTAAGGCTATATATGGTTAACGCAAGAAATAATAGTAGTAGCCTTTTATTGGAAGAAACAGATGATGCTTATGTTAGTGTTACGGACGATCTTACCTTTATGGCCGATGACAGTTTTATATGGACCAGTGAGAAGGATGGGTTTAAGCATATTTATCTGTACGATGCAGAGGGTAAGTTAATGAATCAGGTTACAAAAGGCCCGTGGGAGGTAACCAAATATTATGGTTATGACCAAAATGAAGATTTAATTTATTATCAGTCTACCGAAAATGGATCAATAAACCGTGATGTCTATAGTGTGGGGAGCAATGGGGGGAATAAAAGGCGCCTTACGACCAAAATAGGGCAGAATGCCGCCGATTTCAGCTCCGATTTCACCTATTTCATCAATACCTATTCCAGTGCTACAAATCCCCCTGAATACACCCTACATAATTCTTTGAGCGGAAAAAAAGTCAAGGATATTTTATTCAATCATGAGCTACTGTCCAAGCTGGAGCATTATAGCATTAATCCAAAGGAATTTTCTACTATCTCTATCAATGGTAATGAGTTGAATATGTGGATGATAAAGCCTACAGATTTTGATATAACAAAAAAATACCCTTTGTTTATGACCCAATATAGTGGGCCAGGTTCGCAAAAAGTATCCAATAGCTGGATGGACACCAACGATTATTGGTTTCAAATGTTGGCCACTGATGGTTATATAGTGGTATGTGTAGATGGAAGGGGTACTGGATACAAAGGATCCAAATTTAAAAAGGTAACCTACAAGGAATTGGGGAAATATGAGGTGGAAGATCAAATAGCCGCAGCCAAGAAGTTAAGTGGATTGCCTTATATAGATGAAACAAGGACCGGCATATGGGGCTGGAGTTATGGAGGGTTTATGTCTACCAATTGTTTGTTGAAAGGGAACGATACCTTTGAAATGGCAATTGCGGTAGCACCCGTGACCTCCTGGCGTTTTTATGATTCCATATACACCGAGCGTTTTATGCGTACGCCTCAGGAAAACCCAAGTGGTTATGACGAAAACTCCCCGCTTAATTACCCGGAACTTTTAAAGGGAAACTATTTATTGGTTCATGGTTCGGCAGATGACAACGTGCACCTGCAAAATACAATGCGGATGGTAGAAGCATTGATCCGGGCCAATAAACAATTTGATTGGGCTATTTATCCCGATAAAAATCATAGTATCAATGGTGGGAACACCCGCCTGCACCTGTACACTAAAATGACCAATTTTATAAAAGAAAATCTATAATCCATAAATCATACTTATGCAAACAACTGTAAAACAAGTGCATCGAAAAGAATTATTCGGCCATCCGGTCGGACTTTATATCCTATTCTTTACTGAAATGTGGGAACGATTTTCCTATTATGGAATGAGGGCCATTCTTGTATTGTATCTAATCACCGAAACTACCGATAGAAATCCTGGTTTGGGTTGGACCAATATGGAGGCTCTGGCACTTTATGGTTGGTATACTATGCTGGTCTATGTGGCTTCTATTCCAGGGGGAATTATAGCGGATAGGATGCTTGGGCAAAAGAAAGCGGTAATTGTAGGTGCGGTGCTTTTGGTAATAGGTCACAGTATATTGGCTATAGAACAGATGTGGGCTTTTTATACTGGACTTGGTTTTATTATCGCCGGAGTGGGCATGTTAAAGCCAAATATTTCCACTATGGTGGGTGGTCTTTATCCTAAAGGTGACATTAGAAGGGATAAGGGCTTTACCATATTTTATATAGGTATAAATATTGGCGCTTTCCTTTCCAGTTTAATTGTAGGTTACGTAGGAGAGGTCTATGGTTGGCATTATGGATTTGGATTGGCCGGTATCTGTATGTTATTGGGCCTTTTACAGTTTGTTCTTGGTCAGAAATATCTGGTAGGAGTGGGCGACTTTCTCGGGAAATCTTCGAATGTGGAAGATCAGGAGGCTTTAAAGAGACCTCTTAATAAAATGGAAAAGGACAGGGTAATTGTCTTGATCCTCTCTTTCTTAATGGTAATCGTATTTTTTGGTGCGTTTGAACAGGCCGGAGGTTTAATGAATATTTATGCTTCGGAAAAAACCAATAGAATGTTGATGGGTTGGGAGGTACCCGCTTCTTGGTTCCAATCCCTGAACGCTTTTTTCATTATTGTGCTTGGTGCTGCGGTGGCCAACTTCTGGGCCAATCGCAAATTGAAAGGAAGGGAAGCTTCCTCACTTTTTAAAATGATTGTAGGACTGATCATTATGGGAACTGGATTTTTGTTTATGACTGCGGCAACAGCCCAGTTTGAAAGCTCTGGGTCATCTGCCATGTATTGGTTGGTATTGGCATATATGTTCCATACAGTGGGCGAGTTAAGTCTGTCTCCCGTTTCTTTATCATTTGTTACCAAATTGGCACCGGCCAAATATGCTTCCCTAATGATGGGCCTTTATTTTGCAACAACAGGTTTTGGAAATAAACTGGCAGGATTACTCGGAGAATCCGCTTCACATCTTGGAGAGTACACGGTATTTACTGGAATAGCCATTTTCTGTATTCTTTTTGGATTGCTTATTAGACTCTTCCTGAAAAAATTAAAGGCATTGACACATGGTGCCGAAGATAATGAGAAGAGAATTGCACAATAATGACTTAAATCGGCAATTTGTATATTAGTCCATTGGATTTTATGAATAGCCTGTAAAACTTGTTGTATTGTTCAATACAGTAGTAAGTTGTTGTTGATCCCAAAATTAATAATTTGTAATTCTGTTGTATATGAATACCGATATAGAAAATTTATTTAAGGACAAGGTTCTTGGACATCCTGCAGGACTATTTGTGTTGTTTTTTACCGAAATGTGGGAGCGTTTTTCCTTCTATGGGATGCGTATTTTATTGGTGTTATTTTTAACGGCGCCCATTATAAGTGATAACCCTGGCTGGGAATGGCCAAGGGAACATGCTCTGGCCTTGATCGGTACCTATGCTTCCCTTTTGTATTTAACGCCTATTGTTGGTGGATGGATAGCAGATAAAATAACGGGTTATAGGGTGGCAGTGGTAATAGGGTGTTTAATTATGACCCTGGGCCACGCTGCTATGGCCATCGAAACTACTGCCGCTTTTTATTTGGGCCTTGCCCTGTTGGTAATAGGTACAGGATTTTTCAAGCCCAACATTACTTCCATTATTTCCGAAATGTACCATGGTAAGGAATCCAAAAAGGATGGTGCCTATACTATATTTTACATGGGTGTTAACGCTGGAGCCTTTTTTGGAATGATGCTTTGCGGGTATCTGGCCGAAAACTTCGGTTGGTCCTGGGGCTTTGGATTAGCGGGCATTTTTATGATGCTGGGTATGTTCCAATTTTGGCTAGCCAAGGATTTGTTTGGAAATATTGGTGCTAAACCCCTTAAAAAAGAGGAAACAGCCATATCCGGAATTGAAACGGATAGTTTAGCGGGTAAGCAGGGGGATAATGAGGTAGAAACCAAATTGAATCCCTTTACCCTTTTTGATAAGGTGTTGATCGTTTTATCGTCCATTGGTGGGTTGCTTTATTTATTTAATGATCCCTTTGAAAAAATACAAGGTACCAACTTGATGCCATTTAGTCTAGGTAATCTAAGTGGCACCAATGTGGTAATCCTTTGTTCCTTGTTGTTATTTTTAGTTTTGTTGGTTACCAGAATAGCCAGATACCTACCTGTAGTAAGGGATCGAATTATAGCTGTGTCGATTTTTGGGTTTTTTACGGTCTTCTTTTTTGCTTTTTTTGAACAATCCTTGGGGTCAATGACCATTTTTGCCAGGGATTATACCAATAGGGAACTTGTTGGCCAGTCAGCTATGATCTTTAAGGTGGTAGATGCCTTGTTAACAACAGTCCCCCTAGCAATTATTAGTTGGGTGTTGGTGTTATTGGCAAAAAAGACCTTTACGCGTATAGGTCTTTCAAATATTGTTCTGGCTGTTGCTTTTGTTGGACTTTGGATACTGGTGATCTATAGGCTAATGGATAAATTTTCCCAAGAAGGCAATCAAGTGGATGCCACTTGGTTCGGCATTTTAAATTCATTTTTTATTATTACCCTAGCCCCATTTTTTTCCAGATGGTGGGAAAGTAAATATAATCCCAGTGCAGCCATGAAATATGGAATAGGTCTTATTTTATTGGGCTTGGGCTTTGCAGTATTGTCATTTGGTGCATCCGGGATACCTTCAGGGGCGCAGACCGCATCCGTGAGTATGATATTTTTAATTTTGGCGTATTTGTTACATACCATGGGAGAGTTGTGCATCTCCCCGGTAGGACTTTCCTATTTAAGTAAACTTGTACCGGCACGTATGATCGGTTTTATGTTCGGAATCTGGTATTTGGCCATTGCTATCGGGCAAAAGGCAGCAGGAACGATGGGGGGGATGATCGATAGGATTTCCGAACAATACTCTATGGGTACCTTCTTTTTAATTTTTACTTTAGTTCCCGTGGGTGTTGGACTTATTTCAATCATTTTAAATCCACTCTTAAAAAAGTTAATGCACGGCATAAGGTAACTAAGGCCAGGTATACACAAATGCACCTTTTTCACCCGTGTAGTGAAAAGGGAGCATTTTTTTATGGCATGTGTATTTCCATCGATCCACATAACTTTTATAATTGCTACCATCCGCAATAACAATATCGGGAGCAATGGAATCTAAAAGCCGCTCTAAATTAATTTTTGGGGATTGGGTCAATACTAAGGTAGAAACATCATAATTTATGGGAAGCGCTGTATTGATACTGTCCAATAAAACCATTCTTTTCCCTTTTATTAGATAACTGTTTTTTATAGGTCGATGTTCCAATTCCGTGGTGTTTTGGGCAATGGCATAATCGTTGGTCATTCTTGTTGTGGCTGTTGGGTTGGAGCAATATACCGTAAGTTTTTGTCCTGTTTGATGGATTAGACCACTATTACGGGCCACATGTCCTATCATTAGGGATTCCTTTTTCTGTGCAAGATGCCCAATGCCCAGTACATAGCATTGAAAGCAAAGGACAAATACTAGGAATACAACGACCCTTTTGTAGGATGCTTTAATGAAGACAGTTACCATGGTTGTAATAATACCATAACTGAGAATTAACTGTACGGCATCAAAAGAAATATTTCTAAAAAGAAAGTTTTCCTGCTGGGCAACCAGCCCAATAACCCAATTCATCCAACGTATAACATTGTCGTATACGGTAACGAAAACATGCGGTAAACTGTTGACCTGGGAAAGGACTATTACCAATATTCCAAAGCCTAAAATAAAGGTCAAAAAAGGAAGGATCAATAGACTTGAAATTAAAAATAATGCGGGGAATTGATGAAAATAAAATAGACTTATAGGGAATACCCCCAGTTGAGCGGCAATACTTACGGAAACTAATTCCCATCCCTTTTTTATGATCCAATACTGGGGATGCCAAATTTTTTGCAACAAGGGGTATATCCAGACAATTGCAAAAACAGCGGCATAACTTAATTGAAACCCTACCTGAAATAATAATAGCGGATCCAACACCAGTAAAATAAAGAACAGGGACAATGCCAGAATATTAAAATGACTTGTTGGCCTATTCAAGTACAGGGCATACGCTACAAAGGTAAACATGGTTGTTGCTCTTAGGATGGAGGCAGAAAGTCCGGCCAAAAGGGCAAATGCCCATAAAAATAAGACAATAACGACCAATTTTATGGTCCTTCCTTTAGGAAGAAGTTCCAGTGGCCTCAATAAAAAATGGAGCAGGCCCAAAAGAATTCCGATATGTAAACCGGACAATGCCAAAATGTGATAGGCTCCTGCATTCTTATAGTCGGTGTCTATTTCCGCTGTAATTTCATTTCGCTGCCCAAGGAGAAGTGCTTGGATAACACCCAATTCTTCTGGGCCGAAATTTTCATTCTTTAATTTTTTAATGATGTGGCCCCGTATTTTGTAGGCTAATCCAAAGATGGTGGTGGAGGATTGGGGCATGATGTGGTAGTCGTGTCCTGCTAGTTTTGCCTGATGTCCTATTCCAATATTGGACAGATATTTTTTGTAATTGAATTGATGAGGGTTTAAAGGGGGTGTTATAGGGTAGAGGGTGGTATAGGTCAATATTTCGTCATCTACCATAAGGGGTCCAATCGAAGAATCCACCGCTATATTCAATAGTATTTTACCGCTGACTTTTAAACTGTCCATGCTGTTAACATGTGCCACATACCTATCCGAATAGTCATTAGGCTTTAATACTTCACGAATTTTTAATGTATAGACCTTATTTTTAGCAAGATTTTGTTGGCTATAATGTCGGCCCAGATTGCGTGACTCACTTAGGGTTAGGCTTAATATACCAATGGCTATGGCCAAAAGTCCCGCAAAAAGTGCAAAGAGGAGTGTGGGTAATTTATTATAACGGACAAATACAACTCCCAATAGGAACAGCGAAACTACAGTAATTGAGAAAGATAGTGCAAGTGACGGACGTAGGTAATATCCAATCAAAATTCCGCAGATAAGGCATAAAGTAAGCTTTACGGTCGTAAACTGCAGCAGTCGCATCCTACAGGATCCGGGCAGCCTTAATAAAGGCATAATTCCAATAACCCTCCTGTAGAGAGGAAACTATAACACCTCGGGATGAGGTGGAATGAATGAATTTGATTTCATCCCCGTCTACCTGGACCACCAGGCCAACATGGTTTATATTGTTTTTTCTTCTGGAGGTCCCAAAAAAAAGTAGGTCGCCTTTGCTGACTTCCTTTAGATTTATTTTTTGGGCTTCCTCTGCCATTTGATAAGAGGCGCGCGGCAATTGAATATCGTGTTCCCCAAAGGCAACATATAGCAATCCGGAGCAGTCCATGCCTTTGTTGGTAATACCTCCAAATTTATAGCGGGTACCTGAAAAGGTTAAAGCGGTATTTATAATCTGTTCAGTAATTTTTGTCGCCGGTTTGTTTATGGATTCACCACCCAATGGTGTCTCACCTTTTATTTCGGTTGGTTTTTCCGAAGCTTCTACTGTTATTTTTCTTTCTTCGCGAGAGACATTTTTTTTCTTGGCCGCACCGCAGCCAACCAGCGAAATAATTAGGAATAAAGAAAGAAATCTTTGAATCATCCAAGTAAAAGTTAGTGCTCTTGGATATCAAATTTAAATAATTAATTTAAAATCCGTCATTTTTTTCAGAAAACCCTTATAACTATTTCCGGTTAAATCGCAAGAAATTGCTTTTTCAAACCACGGGTTTATCAATTTGGGTATGGTTTAAAATGGGGTAATGCGTGGTTCCTTTAATCTTCAAAAATTTTCAATGATCCAATTGGGCACTTTGGATTATTAGGGATGCCGCTTTTTCACTGGCGCCCTTGCCTCCAAGTTTTTTTTCGAGTTCGTAATAGGCTTCAAACTGCTTCTTTCTTTCAGGTCCGTTTAAGATTTTATCGAGCTCAGTGGTTAGGTTTTTGGTATTTAAATCGTCTTGGATAAGTTCTTTTACAACCTCTTTGTCCATTATAAGGTTCACTAAGGAAATAAATTTAAGGGTAATGATCCTTTTTGCAATTTGATAGGAGATCCAATTGGCACGGTAACAAACAACTTGGGGGATCTTAAAAAGGGCCGTTTCCAAGGTGGCCGTTCCGCTGGTTACCAAGGCGGCAAAGGAAAGGCTCAATAAATCATAGGTCTTGTTGGAAATAAGACTTACTTGGGTCGATTTCAGAAAGGGCTGGTAAAACTCCAAGTCCAAACTAGGTGCCCCGGCAATTACAAATTGAAATTTGGGAAAAGATTTTGTAACGGACAACATTAGGGTAAGCATTTTTTGGACCTCTTGTTTTCTGCTACCAGGCAACAGGGCAATAATGGGTTTTTGTAAATCCAAATTATGCTCTTCCCTAAATTTTTTATCGCCTATTCTGGGAACCTCCCCAATGGCGTCTATAAGGGGGTGGCCAACAAAATTAACTGGATAATTGTGCTTTTTTTCATAAAATTCCTTTTCAAAAGGAAGAATTACGTGCATGGCATCAATATCCCTTTTTATCTTATGAATCCTTCCTTCACGAGAGGCCCATATTTGTGGGGAAATGTAATAATTGGTCTTAAATTTGTTCTTTTTTGCCCAAGAGGCTATTCTAAGATTAAAGCCGGAATAGTCAATAAAGACAATTACATCTGGATTAAATTCGCTGATATCTTCCTTGCAAAAGGCAATATTCTTAAATATTTGATTGATATTGGTTATCACTTCCAGAAAGCCCATAAAGGCCATTTCCTTGTAATGCTTTACCAAGTTGCCTCCTGCCGCTTTCATTAAATCGCCGCCCCAACAGCGAATGTCGGCATCCGAATCCTTTTTTTTAAGGGCTTTTATGAGGTTGGAACCATGAAGGTCGCCCGATGCTTCGCCAGCGATGATATAGTATTTCATCCGTTTAGTTTCTGTGGTTCATAAGTCGTCCTGACGTTAGTTGATATGGATGGCGCAAGCCCGATCCTAGAAAACTTTATAATACAATATTAGCATGGCGGTGAAAAGGGTTGCGATCATTACACCCCTTGCCCTGTAATCCCTGCGTATTCTTAAAAAACCAAAAAAGGCTACCAAATTTAGAATGGCACCTAGCGCCAATAAACTGCCAACATGTCCCTGCTGAACCGCGGCCTGGTATGTTTCTATAATGCCGAAGTCGGAAAAGATAATTATATACAGTAAAGTTCCTATGGTATTGGCAATGAGGCCAACTATTAATCCGATTAATATTTCTTTTTTAATCATTTAAATTCCAATTATTTATGCGTTGAATGGCGTGGTGTGCCGTGAGGTCAAATTGCGTGGGGACTACCGAAACATAGTTCTGTGACAGGGCATATTCATCCGTATCCTCTCCCTTGTCCAAGAGTTCAAATTCTCCGGTTAGCCAGTAATATTCCTTTCCACTGGGATTGGTTCTTTTGTCAAATTTTTCTTTCCAGTTGGCTCTGGCCTGTCTACAGATTTTTATGCCTTTGGGTGCCTTATTGTCGGTTTTGGGAATATTAACATTAAGCACAACCCCATTGGGAATACCATTTTTTAAGGCCTCCCGTACTATTTTTTGGACTGCCTCCTTGCTGGTCTCAAAGTTGGCGTTCCAGGAATAATCACAAAGGGAAAAGCCTATGGCGGGTATTCCTTCAATACCGGCTTCTATAGCTGCACTCATAGTACCAGAGTATATAACATTGATAGAGGAATTGGAGCCGTGGTTTATACCGCTAACACACAGATCGGGTTTTCTCCCCAAGAGTTCCTGAAGGCCAAGCTTAACACAGTCTGCCGGAGTTCCGCTACAACTGTATTCTTCATCTGCACCGTTTTCCAAATCTACCTTAATCTTTTTTATATACAGGGTGTTGTCTATGGTTATGGCATGGCCCATTCCAGATTGTGGGCTGTCCGGGGCCACTACGACTACCTCTCCCAATTCCATCATAAATCGAATTAAAGCCCTTAGGCCAGGAGCTGTAATTCCGTCGTCGTTAGTGACAAGGATCAAAGGTTTTGCCATGGTATATAATTTATGCTGCAAAAATACGTTTTTAATCTATTACCGCTTTTTCAATTAAGAAGGGTATATCTTTAAATTTTGAGATGAATTTATGGAAATGGCCAGTTACTTCCAACCTTTGTCAGTGTCCCGGGCAATTGAGATATTAACAAAAGATTAATGGCATATTGGTATAATATGGCACGATTTTTTCGTTATCTTAGAGTAATTGGCATATTAGACCACTTTTAAAAGGCAAAACTTGGATTGCAGAGGTGGTTTGATTAATTTTAGATGATTGAAAGATTACAAAATGGAGGGGTAGTTTCTGTTGTATAAATTACTCCATATGTGGAAAAAAATAAAAAAGAATAGATGAAAAGAAATTTAGCCTACGCCTTGATTGTAATGCTTGTTGCAGTTGCTTCATGCAGTTTTACCAACAAATCATTTGAAACTGACGATAAGGACAAGTTGTTATTGGACCTTATTACTTATGTACTGGAGCGCGGCCATTATCAGCCTAAAGATATCGACGATGATTTTTCCGTTCATGTTTTTGAAGGCTTTTTGGATATCTTGGATCCCACAAAAAGATATTTTTTGGAAAGCGACATACAGGAATTTGAAAAATATAAGTTTCAGTTGGATGATCAGATAAAGAATACCGACATAACTTTTTTCGATATGGTTTACCAACGCTTATTGAAGCGAATGGAGGACGCCAAGGAGATTTATAAAGAGGTTTTGGATGAACCATTTGATTACAGCGTTGATGAAACCATTGAGATCAATTATGATGAACAAGGATATGTAGCCTCCCGCAAAGATTTAAAAGAGCGTTGGAGAAAGCAATTAAAATACGCCACTTTGGGCACTTACGATTCCAAATTGAATTTGAACAGGGATTCTGCCAAAACCAGCACAGATGCGACTGAGGAGGTTGCCTTTGAAGATGATAACAGTACGACCGGACCATTAACTCCAGCACAGGCTGAAAAGGCTGCAAGGGAATCTACCAAGAATACCTTGGATGATTATTTCGATTTTGTGGATGATCTGGAACGTAAGGATTGGTTTGTGCAATACTTAAATACCATAGTTGAAGTTTTTGACCCGCATACCTTTTATTTTGCTCCGGACGACAAGGAAAAATTTGACACCAGTATGTCAGGTAAATTTGAAGGTATTGGTGCCCGACTTCAAAAGAAAAAAGATCAGACCAAGATAGTTGAGATTATATCCGGTGGACCCGTTTGGAGGGATCAGCAATTGGAAGTTGGTGATGAGATTCTAAAAGTTGGACAAAATGGGGAAGCACCTGTGGATATTGTGGGTATGCGCTTGGATGATGCCATTAAGTTTATTAAAGGTCCCAAAGGTACCGTTGTGGATTTGACGGTTAGAAAAGTAGATGGTTCCCTTGTGGTAATCTCCATTACCAGGGATGTAGTGGAATTGGAAGAATCCTATGCCAAATCTGCTGCTGTCATAAAGGGCAATCAGAAATACGGACTTATTAATCTACCTAAATTTTATGTGGATTTTGAGGACTACAATGAAAGAAACGCCGCTACAGATGTGGCAAAAGAAGTAGAAAGATTAAAAGAAGCAGGAGCCGAGGGCCTAATACTTGACCTTCGTGATAATGGTGGTGGATCCCTAAAGACAGTTGTGGAAATGGCTGGATTATTTATTAAGGACGGGCCAATTGTACAAGTGAGGTCTACCGATAAAAAACCAGAGGTATACAATGATAAGGACGAACGTATACAATGGGATGGACCTTTGGTAATTTTGGTAAATGAATTATCGGCCTCTGCATCCGAGATTTTGGCCGCGGCCATGCAAGATTATAAAAGAGGTGTGGTTATTGGCAGCAAACAAACCTTCGGTAAGGGAACAGTTCAAAATGTAATCCCCTTGGAGAATATTGTAAGAGGAAATGAGCACGGGGATTTGGGAGCAATAAAACTTACTACCCAAAAATTCTATAGAATAAATGGGGGGTCAACCCAATTGGAAGGTGTTAAGAGCGACGTTGTTGTTCCGGACCGTTATAGTTATATAGACCTAGGGGAAAGGGATCAGGAAAATCCTTTGACTTGGGATAAGATTTCCCCAGCGGAGTACACTCCTTGGGATGGCTATATCGATTATGAGACTACAATTGCCAGTAGCACCAAAAGAATGGCGCAGAACAATCAAATAAAATTGATTGAGGAAAATGCGCAATGGATCAAAAAAGCACAAGATGAAACTGTAGTTTCTTTGAAATACGAAGAATATAAGAAAGGATTGGAACTGGATAAGGAAAAGGCCAAGTATTTTAAGACCATTTCGGATTACGATTCACACCTTACCTTTGAATCATTGCAATATGAAAAAGAGTTGTTTACACAGGATTCCGTATTAAGGGAAAAGCGCGATCGTTGGCATAAGGATTTGGCCAAGGATGTTTATGTAGAGGAGGCTGTTAACGTTTTACAGGATCTGAAATTGAATAATATAAAGAACTCTAAATTAGCCAGTGTAAAGGGTTAATTTTAGATACCTATTATAAATTAAAACCTGCTCTATGAGCAGGTTTTTTTATGAAATTAACTAATGTAATGTAGATTATAACAAGAGGTAATTATTTAAAAAGTCCATCACTTTTTCTGCCGGCATTTCACATGGGTTTAATTTCTCCCCCTTTTTCGAGATATAGAAGTTAAAACTTATGAAATCATTGCCGCCCAACTCTTCCGCATATACTTTAGTACTCCTTCCTTCATTAAAATCGGTTCTACTAAGGGAATACTTTTTGCCTTGGAACAGGACAGTGGAGTGGCCCATTGGGATGGCTTTTATTTTTCTTGATAGCATTTGTCAAGGAAATAATAGTGTTCTAACCTATGAACTGCAGGATAGCATGGAACATCCTACTTTGTGCCTGGCCCATTCCGGTCGTTTCACAAACCATTTTTCGGCCGAGGTTTGTTCTTGATATGGATTTTTTAATAATTGAAAAAATTCATCCAATAAGGAATAATCACCCTTATCCGCATCATCTATGGCCAATTGTGCCATATAATTTCTTAAAACATACTTTGGGTTTATATTATTCATTTTTTCCGCTCTCTGACTATCACCAATACTTTCCTTTTGTAATCTATTTTGGTAGTCGGCAAACCATTGCATCCATTTTTCAAGAATATCGCCCTTAACTTCTTCTTGTACGTAAAAGGCATCCATTACTGGGGCCAAATAGTCCTCATTGGAAAGGTTGTCTTTTGAAATGCGGTTCAGATTTCTAAAAAATATGGTCATATCCGTTTCCGTCAATTGAAGGTTTTCCTCCAATCTGTTCAAAAGCTCTGCATCATTTTTGTCGGTATTGAAAAGACCAATTTTGGATTTCATCATCGAGAGATATTTTGTGGGATAATTATTACGGTATTCCATTAAAATGTCTTCAAGTGGCTTTGCCTCCTCTATTAATGGGAAGAGGGCGTTTGCCAATTGATAAAGGTTCCAAAGGCCAATGTTTATTTGGTTACCATATCTATACCGTTTATACTGCCGATCCGTAGTATTGGGGGTCCAGCCTTCCTCGTAACCTTCTAGCCATCCATAGGGCCCGTAATCTATTGTAAGGCCTAGAATGGACATATTATCGGTATTCATTACCCCATGTACAAAGCCTACACGTTGCCAGTGTATAATCATTTCAAGGGTGTTGTGGGTAACCTCCCTAAAAAAGTGAAGATACCCTTCCTTGGTCCCCTCCTTTACATGGGGGAAGAAATGCCTTATGGTATAATCCGCAAGTGTTTTTAAAGTTTTTTTATCCTGTTTTGCAGAAAAAATCTCGAAATTTCCAAAGCGTATAAAGGAAGGTGCCACCCTGCACACCACGGCTCCCTTTTCGTATTCAGGGTTGCCATTATAAAGTACATCCCTTAGCACCTGGTCCCCTGTGAGCGCTATGGATAATGCTCTGGTGGTAGGCACTCCCAGATGGTACATGGCTTCGCTGCACAAGTATTCCCTAATAGAGGAACGCAATACAGCCAGTCCGTCTGCCGTTCTGGAATAGGGAGTCTCCCCGGCGCCTTTAAGTTGTAACGCCCATTGTTTATTATTTTGGTTAACTTCAAATAGATTTATGGCTCTACCATCTCCCAGTTGTCCGGCCCAATTGCCAAATTGGTGCCCTCCATAGCACATGGCGTAAGGATTGGTGCCTGACAATACCGAGTTGCCGCTAAAAATACTTTTGAACTCTTCGGACTTGAGATCGTCTTCGGTCAGCCCCAGATCCAGGGCCAATTCTTTAGAGGCATGAATCAAACTTGGGTTTGCAGTCGATTTTGGTTTTACATAGGAGAAGCATGCCTGCGTAACCTGTCTTCTGGTGTTTTCATGGACAGGGTCGGCAGGGAGTTCAGTATTAAAGGTATCCTTAATATTAAGGTTCATAGAGTGTTTATTCAATTATCGAGTTCCATTTTTCACTTCTTCTGGCAACAGCCTTTATGTAGGAGCATACTGCCACGGCCTTGTATCCTTCTTTTGTCAACTGCTCAAAGGTTCGTTCCACTAGCTCCTTGCCATATCCTTTGCCCCTAAGATTATAGGGTACTTCCGAATAGGTCAAATACATTTTGCCATCCCTTAACTGGTATGCCACCTTGGCAATTTCGCCATTGATGGCCATGGTAAATCTATGGTTATCTTTTTCGTGTTGTACGGTCAAATTATCCTTGATTATGTTGTTTTGCATTTTATATTCCCTTTAAATTTTAGTGAAGGTACTTTCCAAGGTATTCGGAAATGGTTTTATGCCCCTTGTTTAATATAAGTACGGAATAGGCCGTTAATTCATTGGCCTTATGTAATCTACTTATAAGGGGGGCTTGTAGTTGCCCACAAACCAGGCTATTGCAATAATTGGTGTTCCTATACTTTTGTTCTTTTAATTTTATCCGCATGCATTTTTCTTAGCTTGCTTAGTTTTGGGGAAATAACGGCGCTGCAATAACCTTGGGATTGATTATTTCTATAATAATTCTGGTGATATTCCTCTGCTTCATAAAAGGTTCCTAGAGGGCTTATTTCCGTAACAATGGCTTCCTCGTAATAGGGTGCCACTTCCTTTAGGACCAACCCGGCAATTTCTTTTTGGGTTTCATTGTGATAGTATATTACAGATCGATATTGTGTCCCTATATCTGCTCCCTGTCTATTTAAGGCAGTTGGGTCATGGCTGGTCATGAATATGACCAAGATGTCCTCATAGGATATTATATTGGCGTCATATGTTATTTGTACCACTTCCGCATGTCCGGTAAGTCCAGAACAAACTTCCCTATACGTGGGCTTGCCAGGAGCGTTTCCACCGGTATATCCCGAAATTACCTTTTGCACACCTTTGACTTCCTGAAAAATTGCTTCCACGCACCAAAAGCATCCACCTCCTACAGTAGCGGTCTCTAATTTTTTATTGTCCATTTGATACCCTTTCTTTAACTATTTTCATAGACTCTGAATTAATACAATAACGCAAACCACTTGGTTCCGGTCCGTCCGGAAACACATGCCCCAAATGGGCATCACAGGTATTGCACATTACTTCTACCCTTATCATACCAAAAGAAGTGTCCTTGTGGTACTTAATGGCATTTTCTTTTATGGGTTGTGTAAAACTTGGCCAGCCAGTACCCGAATTAAATTTTATAGTGGAATCGAATAAGGGGGTGTCGCAGCATATACAGCTGTATTTCCCTGCCTCATGGGTGCTGCAAAGCGCTCCGCTATGAGGTGCTTCAGTTCCTTTTTTCCTTGTAATCCTAAATTGTTCGGGAGTTAGTAGGTCTCGCCATTCCTCTTCCGTTTTTTCCACTCTTTTGTCAGGTTGTGGGTTTCCCTTTGCACTGTAATTAATAATGTCTTTCCAAGTTAGCATGTATATTTTCCTTTCTTTATTATTGATTAAATATTAATCGGCAATGTATATAATATAGGTCTTTGGTAGTACTGGAAGTGTTGGAACGATTTGGCCATTAACATTTTTGTTCAGGGAATTGGTCGTACAAACAGGCCAATACTTACACCCATGGAAATTCCAGAATGGTAGTTTTAATCTATATTTACACTATGAATAAATATAGGAAAAATAGGATAATTTATACCACCCTGTTGTTGGTTTGTGTGGTCCTATTTTGGCTGTTCGATAATTTTTATACGCCCGCCCCTTATTCCTTGCCTGAAGGTGAGGGAGATAGGACCGAAATTCCGCAATGGTTATGGCCTAGTTCCACCACCGGTGAAATAGTACAACACGCCCATTTTGCCCTTTCCTATAACGAAGCTTATGAACAGGCGGAGTGGGTGGCCTATGTATTGGAGAAATCGCACTTGACCTATGATGATAGGAAAAGACCACTTTTTCTCGAGGACCCTAAGGTGGGCAGCGGGTCGGCAGATTGGAGGAACTACAAAGGTTCTGGATATGATAGGGGCCATTTGTGTCCGGCAGGGGATCGCAGATTCTCGAAAAACGCTTATAATGAAACCTTTTATACAAGCAATATTACTCCACAGGACAGGGATTTTAACGGAGGAGTATGGAATAGGTTGGAGCAGCAGGTGAGGTATTGGGCCAAAAAGGATGGACCATTATTTGTTGTAACTGCCGGAGTTTTGGAAAGGGGGTTGCCCAGTATAGGGGAGGAGGATGTGGCCGTTCCAAAATATTTTTATAAGATCGTGGCTAAAGGACAGGGAGAAAATCTAAAAATCATAGGGTTTCTTTTTCCCAATAAGGAGAGTAACGGAAAACTGGATCAATTTTTGGTCCCTGTGGATACGCTTGAAAAAATGACGGGTATAGATTTCTTTGCTGGTTTGCCGGATGAACAAGAGGATAAGTTGGAAGCGGTAATTAGCAGCAGTGGATGGAGATTTTAAGTCAGTTCATTTAATCTATTGGCATCCAATTTTAGAAAAATGAACAAAAGTGCCGTAAAAAACAACAAACCGGAACCTCCATAGCTGAAAAAGGGTAGGGGTATTCCAATGGTAGGGAGTACTCCTATAACCATGCCTATATTTATGAAATAGTGTACGAACAATATGGAGATTACGCCATAACCGTACATACGACTAAAGTCGTTTTTCTGCCGTTCGGACAGATATACTAGTCGCAATAGTAAGGTGGTAAACAATATTACCACGGTGGCGGTGCCCACAAATCCCCATTCCTCGCCTACGGTACTAAATATGTAATCTGTATGTTGTTCGGGAACGAAATCACCTTTGGTCCGCGTTCCCTCCAAAAATCCTTTACCGGATAAGCCGCCAGATTCAATGGCCTTTTCGGATTGATAAGTGTTGTAACCTATGTCCCTTCGAATCTGCTCCAATTTCTTGGGGTCCTTTTCCAATCTAAGCCAAAGACTGAAGCGATCCCTATGTCTTTGTTCAAAAACGGAATTAAAGACAAAATTTACCGAAAGGGAGAAAAGAACAATGGCTATATAAATAAGGGCAACCGGTATTATGGGTACTTTGAAGGAAGGTTTTTTTAATAATAGGAACAACGCCAATAACAGCCCTAGGATTATGCCTACCCAAATAGTACCGAACATCAGCGTAAAAATAAATATAAGAATAACCATAAACCCAATTCCAAGATAGTAAAGGGGAAGGCCTTCCCTGAAAATTACAAAGATCAAGGCAAAGAATACCAGGGCGCTTCCTGGATCTGGCTGGGGAATGATCAAGAATGCGGGTATCAAAATAATTAAAAGTGAAATCATTTGATCTTTCTTCCGCTTTATATCTGTCTGTATATCGCTTAAATATTTTGCTAGGGCAAGTGCCGTGGCTACCTTGGCAAATTCAGAGGGTTGTAGGTTGAAAAAACCAAGATCGTACCAAGAGGTTGCCCCGGCAATGGTTTTGCCAAACACAAATAGACCCAATAGCAATGCGAGGGATATGATGTAAAACAGACTTGAAAATCGTTCGTAGAAATTGGCTTCCAATGCCAGGATGATAATTATGGAAACGGCGCTTGTTCCTATAAAAAACAATTGCTTTCCATGTAATGAGGCAAAATTGAATATAGACGGGTTGTCATCTGTAAAAGTGCTGGAATAAATATTTATCCAACCAATAAAAACTAAGGAGATGTATATGAGAACGCTAAACCAATCCAAGCGCTTTAAAACACTTTTACCAGACACGCTCATTTATTTTAAAGGGTTGTCCGCTATAGGGCTTTGCATATTCTTGCTCCAATGTTTTTTCCAGCATTCTTTTTTCCAAGTCTACCCGCGTAATTTCGCCTTTAAGATATTTTTCAATCATCAGGGAGGCAATGTGTCCAGCATAACGTGATCCAAAGTATCCATTCTCAATGTAAACGGCGATGGCAATCTTGGGGTTGTCCACGGGTGCAAAGGCAACAAAAACAGAGTTGTCCGTAAGTTGGGTACGGATTCCGTTGATTCTTGTAAAGTTTTCTACCGTTCCTGTTTTACCGGCAATTTCTACTCCTTCTATTTGTAGCCTAGCCGCGGTACCTTTTTTGTATACTTCGGCCATACCCTGTACAACCGGTTCAAAATATTTTTTATCTATGGTGGTGTGTTTGGCTTCTGTGAATTCTGGTATACTAATATCTTCACCACCAATTTTTTTAAGGACATGTGGAGTAAAATAATGCCCTCTATTGGCAATGGCCGCGGTCATATTGGCCAACTGAATAGGGGTAACCTCTACCTCTCCCTGCCCTATGGAATTGGATATTATGGTAGAAGAAGACCATCGGTTTTCCCCATAAATGCGGTTGTAATATTCCTTGTTGGGTATTCGTCCCGGTCTTCCTGTGGGTAGGTCATATCCCAAAAATGTTCCTAGGCCAAAACTTTTTACATGCTTTTCCCAAGCATCCATACCTTCCGCAGAAGTTGGAAATTGATCGTAAATTTTACGAAAAGCTCCTGCAAAATAGGCATTACAGGAGAGGTATATGCCGGAATTCAAATTTCGTGTCCCCCCTCCGCAATGACAGCCTCTTTTCCTTTTTCCTACGTAGAATCCGTTGTAACAATGAAAAGTGGTTTCGGGAGTAATGGCGCCTTCCTGAAGGGCAACAAGGGCGTTTATAGTCTTAAATGGCGATCCAGGGGACTGTGAGGCCAAGATGGAACGGTCAAAGGTGGGTTTTGAAATGGTATCGTAATGCAATTTACTGTAATTCTTTGATCTTTCCCTACCAACCAATAATGCAGGGTCGTAAGTTGGACCTGAAATTAACGCCAATATTTCGCCCGAAGCTGGTTCAAGGGCAACTATACCTCCATGCTTCCCTGTCATCAATTTTTCACCGTATTCCTGAAGGATCTTATCTATGGTAACGGTAATTTGCCTTCCTTGTTCGGGAAGGGTGTCCAATGTGCCGCTCTTATAGGGTCCAATATCCCTGTTAAATCGGTCTTTCTGGATATATTTAACACCTTTTCGCCCTCTTAGGATGGTCTCGTATTCTTTTTCAATACCGGTAGTTCCCTTTAATTCTCCTGCAGCATAGGATGGATTTCTTTCCAGATCCCATTCGTTAACTTCACTGATGTAGCCCAAAACATTGGCACCACTGTGGGTGTCATAATATCGGAGTGATCTCTTTTGAATATAGAATCCTTCATATCTCCTCATTTTTTCCTGAAGCCTTCCATAGTCCTCTTTGGATAGCTGAGGTACCATAACAGAGGGAAGTCTAGGGGAATATACTCTAGCCTTGTTTAGCTGGGATATGAACCTTTCTTTGTCTATTCCCAATAGGTTGCAAAATTCAAGGGTGTCCAACGGTTTCACCTCCCTTGGAATGACCATAACGTCATAGGCCGGTTGGTTAGCTACCAAAAGGTTTCCATTTCTATCGTATATATAACCCCTTTCCGGATAATCATAAACTGCTTTTATGGCCGGATCTTCCAATATTTGATTAGGGGAAAAACTAAATATCTGGAGATAGGACAATCTGCCGATAAAAGTTAACCCAACCAATAATATAATGGAGGATAATAGGATTTTTCTCATTCTTTTTTAACACTAAAAAGTGAACTTAATAGTAAGCACAATATTAAAGTGGCTATACTTATAGTTAAAGCTTTCTTCAAAATTAACAGTGTATTTTCAAAACTGAAAATTTCTAGGGTAAAGAAAACTAAATGGTGTATTATAATTAATAACGTTAAAAATGTAATTTGTTGTGCCTTAGTGGTGTTGGTTAGTTTAAAATTTTGAAATTCATAGTTTACCCCAAAACAAAAGCGCATGATGGTTGGTCTTAAATAAGCAATGGTAACGGTGGCTGCTGCATGAATGGCAACCGTGTCCGAAAATAAATCTATTAAGAAGCCCAGTAGAAAACTTAACAGTAGAAACAAAGATCTTTTTTCCTTGATGGGATACCAATAGAGAAATAGAATATACACCATTGGGTTTATATATCCAAAAAAATTGAGCTTATTAAAAACCAATACCTGTACCAATACTAATAGTACAAATCTAATTATGTTAATAAAGTAGCTATTGCGAATCATTATTGGTCTTGGCTTCTAATTCTATTATTTCCTCCCGTTGAATGTTTTCTATGATGTATATACTCTTCACCGCGGCCATATTGTTGAAGAGTTTAATGTCTATACTATACGAGCTTTGGGAATTGTTTAGATCAAAATTCTTGATGACCCCTATGGGAATGTTTTCCGGAAAGATGCTGGAACTGGCACCCGTAACTATGGTATCCCCGATTTTTACGGGCACCAATCTTTCAATATCGGCAAGTTGTACAGTGTTATAATCTTTCGTGTCCCATACCAATGAACCGTAATGGTTGGTGTTTTTGATTTTTGCGTTGATCCTGGATTTGGTATTCAGTATGCTCTGTACGGTTGCAAAATTTTTGGATGTATTTTCCACTATTCCAAGGATTCCATTGGCAGTAATAACGCCCATATCGGGCTTTATGCCCTGTGCACTTCCTTTTTTGATGGTAATATAGTTACGTGGAAGACTATAACTGTTCTTTATTACTTGAGACGCAATCACTTTATAAGTAATATTCGTGGTGTCCAATAGTATGGAATCTTCCTTTTTTTGATTAAAAAGAAGGTTGCGTAATCGCTTATTCTCCTCTACCAGTTTTTTGTTTTCCTCCCCTAGGCCAAAATAGGTGGTAATATTGCTTGTGGTCTCATAGATATTTCCTGTTAGCCAGTTCGCGGAATTGAAATATTTGGAACGGTGATAGGAATGGGATTGTACGGTAAACGCCAAGGCTATAATCAACAAGAAAAGATATAGCAAGAAATTTTTATATCTTAATATAAAGTTGATAATCTGCCGCATTCACTTAAATTGTTTTGTAAACCTTATTTGGGCAACTGCCCCATAAGGAATTAAGGCCTGTTTGCTATTCTTTACCTTTTAAAAAGGTAGTGCTGATTGTAGGGGAATAATTAAACTATTTAATTAATATACTCTTATATCGCTCCAAGTTTTTTAGAGCAATACCCGTACCCCTTACAACAGCCCTTAATGGATCTTCCGCTATGTACACAGGTAGATCGGTTTTTTGGGACAAACGCCTGTCAAGTCCCCTTAACATGGATCCACCGCCGGCCAAATAAATACCTGTATTATAGATGTCCGCTGCCAGTTCGGGAGGTGTCTGTGATAGGGTTTCCATAACGGCATCCTCTACCCTTAGTATGGATTTATCCAAGGCCTTGGCTATTTCGCGATAGGAAATGGATACTTGTTTTGGTTTACCGGTCAGTAGATCCCTTCCCTGTACAGACATTTCGTCCGGAGGGGTCTGTAGGTCCTCTGTAGCCGAACCAATGGTAATTTTTATGTTCTCTGCAGTACTTTCCCCAACATAAAGGTTGTGTTGGGTACGCATGTAATAGATAATGTCGTTTGTGAAAACGTCACCTGCAATCTTTACCGATTTGTCGCAAACAATTCCTCCCAGGGCAATGACTGCAATTTCGGTTGTACCACCCCCTATATCAACGATCATGTTCCCTTTGGGTTGCATTATATCCAAGCCGATTCCAATGGCAGCTGCCATTGGCTCGTGAATAAGGTAGACCTCTTTTCCGTTAACACGCTCGGCGGACTCCTTAACGGCACGCATTTCCACTTCTGTAATTCCAGAAGGGATGCATATAACCATTCTCAAGGCTGGTGGAAACCACTTTTTCTTTAGTGCCGGTATGTTCTTGATGAACATGTTGATCATCTTTTCAGACGCATCAAAATCGGCAA
This sequence comes from Arenibacter palladensis, assembly GCF_900129275.1. GTDB lineage: Bacteria > Bacteroidota > Bacteroidia > Flavobacteriales > Flavobacteriaceae > Arenibacter > Arenibacter palladensis. The sequence continues at coordinate 1,309,146 of NZ_FQUX01000001.1, forward strand.
TAACCCCATCCTTTAATGGACGTATGGTCTTTATATTTTCATGGGTCTTTCCTTGCATCATATTGGCTTCCTTGCCAACGGCAATGATTTTGCCACTTATTCTGTCCCTGGCTACAATAGATGGACTGTCTACCACCACTTTGTCGTTGTGAATGATGAGGGTGTTGGCAGTACCTAAGTCTATTGCAATCTCCTCGGTTAAGAAATCAAAGAATCCCATTATATGTTGTTATATTTCGGTTTAAATGTCAGTTTGATCGTTAAAAGTAATAAAATTAATGTTTAAAATGACGTGTACCAGTCATTACCATTGCAATTCCGTTTTCATTGCAATAATCGATACTAAGTTGGTCCTTGATGGAACCTCCAGGTTGTATAACGCTGGTTATTCCACTTTTATGCGCAATTTCTACACAATCCGGAAAAGGAAAGAAGGCATCACTGGCCAATACGGCACCATTAAGATCAAAATTGAAGGACTGGGCTTTGTGAATGGCTTGGTTTAGGGCATCTACACGAGAAGTTTGGCCTGTTCCACTGGCGCACAATTGTTTGTTTTTGGCAAGTACAATGGTGTTACTTTTGGTGTGTTTACACAATTTCGAGGCAAAGATCAGGTCTTCCAATTCCCTATCCGTAGGTTTTTTATCGGTGGCATTGGTAAGGTCGGAAATTTTATCGGTCTTTTCATCCTTTTCCTGCACTAAAACACCATTCAAACATGTTCTAACCGTCATTTTTGGAAGCTCAACTTCATTCTGTACCAGAATTATTCTGTTTTTCTTGCCTTTTAAGATGTCCAGGGCCACTGGAGTGTAGCTAGGGGCAATCACCACTTCGCAAAACAGCTTGTGTATTTCTTCGGCAGTTGGCTTGTCTATTTCAACATTGCTGATCAATATTCCTCCAAAAGCCGAGACAGGATCACCGGCCAAGGCATCAACATAGGCCTGGTGAATTGTGGGCCGGGTGGCAAGGCCACAGGCATTATTGTGTTTTAATATGGCGAAGGTGGGGGCATCGTTCTTAAATTCTTGGATAAGGTTAACTGCGGCATCCACATCCAACAAATTGTTATAGGAAAGTTCCTTTCCGTGAAGTTTGTTGAACATAGCGTCGAAATCACCAAAGAAAAAACCTTTTTGGTGTGGATTTTCACCATAACGCAAAACTTGGCCGTTGGTTTCGCTTAATTTAAATGCGGCTTCTTCATGGTTTTTGTTGAAATAATTAAAGATGGCCGAATCATAATGAGATGACACATTGAAAGATTTTGTCGCAAATCGTCTGCGGTCTTCCAAAGTAGTACTACCATTTCCTTTGGTTATCATTTCCAGAACTTCATCATAGTCGTTCATAGAGGAAACGCAAAGCGTATCCTTGTAGTTCTTGGCCGCTGCACGTATTAAGGATATACCGCCTATATCTATTTTTTCTATAATATCCTGTTCGGAAGCTCCGCTGGCAACAGTTTTTTCAAACGGATAAAGGTCTACAATGACGATATCCAATTGGGGAATTTCAAATTCCTTCAATTGTTCTTGATCACTTTTATTGTCCTGACGGTTCAAAATACCACCAAATACCTTAGGGTGTAATGTTTTAACCCTACCGCCCAATATGGATGGATAGCTGGTAACGTCTTCCACAGGTACTACATCAATTCCTAAATCTTTAATGAAGGTTTCGGTGCCACCTGTTGAATAGATGGTAATTCCTAATTCATTAAACTTTTTTACCAAGGGCTCTAGGCCATCTTTATGAAAAACAGATATTAAGGCTGAGGAAGCTTTTTTAGTGGTACTCATTTTGTTGTGATTGTTGTTATGGATTATAAGGACACAAAAGTAATTTTTTTGTGCTTAAAAATCAGCACGTTTATTAACAATCGCCCTAAAGTTTTAAAGAATTTTGGACACCTCTTGGTTTACGTATTCCAAAAAGTGCTCATCCTCTTCGGAAAATGGATCCGGAGTGTTGGAATCGATGTCGATTTGGCCAATATTTACGCCATTTAAAAAAAGAGGAACTACTATTTCGGCCTTCACGGTTATACTGCATGCTATGTAGTTGTCCTGGGCCTTGACATCGGGGACAACAAAATTTTGATTGGATACCGCAACCTGTCCACAAATTCCTTTGCCAAAGGGTATTATGGTGTGATCTGTAGGCGCCCCTGCATATGGCCCCAATTTCAGCTCTTCTTTATCCCCGTTTCGGAAATAGAAGCCCACCCAATCGTAATAAGGGACATTTTCCTTTAACAATTCGCAAATGGCCTGCATTTTTTCCGTTGCACTTTTTTTGGAGCTGTTTGTGATTGCGGAAACCTGTGGTCTTAATGTGCTAAGCATATGATAATTTTTTGCAAAAATAAGGCTATTTCCAAACCCTATGTGCTATAAGCGCTTTAAACTTCCGATCTGCTATTGATTTGGGCAATTTTTGCTCTAAATTTTAGTTAATATTGAAGGAGGAAAATAGAGAGTGGTAACTTTTGATTATTTTTGCCTTTATGAAAGTAATGATCCATAAAATTTTGGCGCTGTTGATGGCATTTTTTATGCTGGTCTCCACCGTTTCCTGGACCGTTGAAAAGCATTTTTGCTTTGGCTCCTTGGTGGATATAGCTTTCTTTCATGAAGCTGAAACCTGTGGGATGGATTTGGGATTGGTAGAAGAGGAGGTGTCTTCCAAAAATAATTCAAATACCTGCTGCAGTGATGAGACCATTTTGGTAGAGGGGCAGGATGACCTCAGTATTTCCTATGACGATCTTAGTTTTGGCCAGCAACTCTTTTTGGTGGCCTTTACTTCCTATTATATAAATCTATTTCAGCTAAGGGAGCAGCACTATGTTCCCCATGCCGATTACCCACCGCCCATACTGGTCAGGGATATCCATATCTTGGACCAAGTTTTCCTCATTTGATTTTTTTATTGGTAGTAACCTTGGTTTTCCATGCTTTTAAGTTGGAAAATCCAATGGTTTTTTTGATTTCAATTATCTGCTAATATTAAAATATATCAAGTGAAGAATTTTTTTGTAAGTATGTTTTTATGGATTCCGTTATTGGCTATCTCCCAGAACAATATAGAGGGCATGGTCATGGAGGACAATCCTGGAAATAAGCAGCTAGGTTTGGCCGGGGCCAATGTTTATTGGTTGAATTCCCAAACGGGGACTATTACCAATACGGACGGAAGCTTTGTAATTCCTTTTAAAAAGGAGTATAACCAACTAGTCATTAGTTATGTGGGATTTGAGTCGGACACCTTGTTCATTGATTCCCCTAAAAAGGTAAGCCACTGGTTAAAACCTTCCAATGCCTTAGATGAGGTGGTGGTCCAAAAGAAGCGGGATGCCGTACAGAAATCCTATTTCAGCCCACAGAACGTGGTAACCATAAACAGTGCCGAACTACTAAAGGCGGCCTGTTGCAATCTATCCGAGAGTTTTGAAACCAATCCGGCTATAGATGTCAATTTTTCCGATGCCCTAACAGGCACAAAGCAAATACAGATGTTGGGACTTACCAGTCCTTATTTATTGATAACCCAAGAGAACATTCCTATGGTACGGGGTGCCTCCCAGGCCTACGGACTTACCTTTACCCCGGGAACTTGGGTAGAGAGTATACAGATCACAAAGGGGGCGGGCAGCGTAGTTAATGGTTATGAGAGTATTTCGGGCCAGATAAATACGGAATTGGTAAAACCCTTAACGGATAAGGCTCTATTTGTAAATGGATATGCAAATTTAAATGGCAGGTTGGAATTAAATACCCATTTGAACGAGAAATTAACGGACAAATGGAGTACGGGGCTCTATCTTCATGCCAACCGTAGGGATACCAAGGAAGATAATAATGGGGACGGATTTTTGGATGCTCCCTTGGGGAATCAAATAAATGTTTTGAATAGGTGGCAATACCAAAATCCAAGTACCGGTTGGGTGAGTTTTATTAATCTTCGTTTTTTAAATGATGACAAGCAGTTGGGGCAAACCAATTTTGTGCCCAGTACCGATAAATTCACTACCAATTCCTGGGGAAGTGAAATAAACACGAGAAGATTTGATACTTCATTAAAGTTGGGCTATGTATTTCCGGAGCTGCCTTTTCAGAGCCTGGGATTTCAAACGGCCTATAATATCCATAAACAGGATTCTTATTTTGGTTTTAATGAATACAATATTGATCACGAAAGTATTTATTCCAACCTGCTGTTCAATTCCATTATAGGGGATACCAAAAGCAAGTTTAAAACGGGCTTGACCTTTGCTTATGATGGTTATGGGGAAATGGTGAATACCCAGGATTATTCTAGGGTAGACAAATCTATAGGGGCCTTTTTTGAATATAGTTATGATAATTTAAAGGAATTGAGTTTCACTGCGGGCATAAGGGTGGACAACCACAATAATTTGGGGACTTTTGTTACGCCCAGATTGCATGCGCGGTATATGCCATGGGAAAGAGGGAGTTTTAGGGCGTCTTTGGGCCGTGGAAAGCGGGCAGCCAATATCTTTGCCGAAAATCAACAATTATTTGCCTCATCAAGGCAGATAAGGGTACTTGGGGACAATAGCAGTATTTATGGACTGGATCCTGAAGATGCCTGGAATTACGGCGCTAGTTATATACAGGGATTTAGTTTGTTCGGTAGGACAGGTGACGTAACATTGGATTATTATGTTACCAATTTTAAGAATCAGGTAGTGGTGGATTGGGAGAATCCCATGGAGGTGTCATTTTATAACCTGGAGGGAAAGAGTCTGGCCAAAAGCTTTCAATTTGAAATAAATTATAACGTTTTAAAGAATTTAGAGTTAAGGACGGCGTATAAATATTATGATGTTGAAACCGATTACCTAAGCGGCACCCTACAAAAACCATTGCAGGCACAACATCGATTTTTTGCCAACTTGGGCTACACTTCCCTCCCTAAGGAAAATGGAGCCTTATGGCGTATGGATTCTACCCTCCATAGCTTGGGAAAACAACGCTTGCCCAATACGAGTAGTAGTCCAGAGGAGTATCAGTTTGGAGATTATTCGTCTCCATATAGTTTAATGAATGCACAGCTGACCAGAGTGTTTAATGATAATTTTGAAATTTATGTGGGAGGGGAAAATTTAACTAGTTTTACACAAGAGAACGCTGTAGTGGCGTCAGACAATCCGTTTGGCACCAATTTTGACACCACAATGATATATGCTCCCGTTATGGGCAGGATGTTTTATGCAGGATTTAGGTATAAATTATAACTTTATAAAAAATTAATTATTCAACATGAAAAGTAGAGCAATGAAAAATTTATTTATAGGAGCCGTATTTGGAGTATTGACCATTGCCGGCTATGGCCAAGAGAAAAATAAAAAAATAAGTTTCGAGGTCAATGGAAAATGTGCCATGTGCAAGGAGCGAATAGAGGAAGCAGCCTTGGGGGTAAAAGGGGTTAAATACGCCTTATGGGATATTCCTACCCATCAATTATCGATGATCATTGACGAACGAAAAACCAATTCTATGGAAATAAAAACTGCCATAGTTGGTGTAGGTCACGATACCAAGGAATTAAAGGCTACGGAAGAAGCTTATGAAAGCGTACACCCTTGCTGCAAGTATCGTGAGGACAATAGTGATGACGGACAGCATCATTAATTCAATTGCTTTGTAATAGCCTATCGAAAACAAAAAACCGCATTTGGAATTCCAAATGCGGTTTTTTTATAGATGTAAATTCTACGACTTACATCATTCCTGGCATTCCGCCACCCATTGGTGGGCCTGCAGGAGCATCTTCCTTAATATCGGTCAATGCACATTCTGTAGTTAAGATCATTCCGGCAACAGAAGCTGCATTTTCCAATGCAATTCTAGTTACTTTCTTAGGGTCAATAATACCCGCTTTGATCATTTCCACATATTTTTCCGATTTGGCATCATATCCAAAATCTCCTTTGCCTTCCAAAACTTTGGCAACTACTACCGATCCTTCTCCTCCAGCGTTTTCAACGATGGTTCTCAAAGGTGATTCTACTGCTCTGGCAACGATTTGAACACCTGTTTCCTCATCGGCATTTTCGGTCTTGATCTTGGCAAGTACGGATTTGGCCCTTACCAAAGCAACACCTCCACCGGCAACGATTCCTTCTTCAACAGCAGCTCTAGTAGCGTGAAGGGCATCATCTACCCTGTCTTTTTTCTCTTTCATTTCTACTTCAGAAGCAGCACCAACATAAAGAACAGCAACACCACCGGCCAATTTAGCCAAACGCTCCTGTAATTTTTCCTTGTCGTAATCCGAAGTGGTAGATTCTATTTGTGATTTGATCTGGTTAACCCTTGTCTTAATGGTTTTTGGAACACCTGAACCGTTTACAATGGTTGTATTGTCCTTGTCAATAGTAATTTTTTCACAAGTACCTAGCATGTCCAAGGTGGCATTTTCCATTGTAAAGCCTCTTTCTTCGGCTATTACGGTTCCACCTGTAAGGATAGCTATATCTTCCAACATGGCTTTTCTTCTATCCCCAAATCCTGGTGCCTTAACAGCAGCAATCTTTAAGGATCCCCTTAATTTGTTTACTACCAAGGTAGCCAAAGCTTCTCCGTCAACATCCTCTGCAATGATCAAAAGAGGTTTTCCTGATTGTGCTACTGGCTCCAATACTGGCAATAGATCCTTCATGGAAGAAATCTTCTTATCATATAATAATATGTAAGGATTCTCCAAATCGGCTGTCATTTTTTCAGAATCGGTAACAAAATATGGAGAAAGGTATCCTCTGTCGAATTGCATACCTTCTACAACGTCAACGTAAGTATCGGTTCCTTTGGCCTCTTCTACTGTGATAACCCCTTCTTTACCTACTTTTCCAAAAGCTTGGGCAATAAGGTCACCTATAGTTTCGTCGTTATTGGAAGAAATGGCAGCTACTTGCTTAATCTTTTCCGAAGAATCGCCTACTTTTTTGGTTTGCTTCGCCAAGTCTTCAACAATAGCTTCCACTGCTTTGTCTATGCCTCTTTTTAGGTCCATTGGATTGGCACCGGCAGCAACGTTCTTTAAACCTTCTTTTACGATAGCTTGTGCAAGAACGGTAGCCGTAGTGGTACCATCACCTGCCAAATCATTGGTTTTGGAAGCTACTTCCTTTACCATTTGGGCACCCATGTTCTCAAGAGGGTCCGCCAATTCAATTTCTTTGGCTACGGTAACACCATCTTTGGTGATGTTTGGTGCGCCAAACGATTTACTGATGATTACGTTTCTACCTTTAGGTCCTAAAGTTACTTTTACTGCGTTAGCCAATGCATCGACACCTCTTTTTAGGCCGTCTCTTGCATCGATATCAAATTTTATATCTTTTGCCATAATTTAATTTCATTTATCATTCCCATATAAAACGGAATGAAATTAGTTATACTCTTTAGTTTGTTGTTTGGAATTTTCCCAACGTTTTGGGAACAAGAGCAATATTATATAATTGCTAATATGTCGCTCTCGCGCATCATAAGATATTCGGTACCTTCAAGCTTTAGCTCAGTACCGGCATACTTACCGTATAGCACCGTATCTCCAACTTTAACGGTCACTTTTTCATCTTTGGTACCAGGTCCAACGGCAACTACCTTGCCTTTTTGTGGTTTTTCCTTTGCGGTATCTGGGATGTAAAGACCAGATGCAGTCTTTGTTTCGGCAGCCATAGGTTCTATAAGAACTCTATCTGCTAATGGTTTAATGCTAACTTTAGCCATATTATTTAGATTTTATGTTTTTAAGTTTGATTTTAATAGGCAGAAATTATGCCATTGCCTAAAAACTGACACTTTGTTAAATAAAAATGCCAGCTTGTCACATAAGCTGGCATTTTTTATATTTTAAATGTGTTTTTTCTTCTTATTGGGCGCTGTCAGTGGTACTTGTACCATTAGTGGCAGGAGCCGGGATCGGTGCTTCTGGCAATGCATCCGGAGCAGTTGTTTCAATAGGATCGCCATTTAGTAATTTTGAATCGGAATCACTAAAGCTTCCCTTTAATGCTACATTGGAAAGCAAAATTAACACAACCAATATGGTTGCCAATGTCCAGGTACTCTTATCCAAAAAGTCTCCTGTTTTCTTTACTCCTCCAACAACTTGGTTGCCGCTTCCGCCAAAAGATGAGGACAATCCGCCTCCTTTAGGGTTTTGCACCATAATTACGAGCATCAATAGGATGCAAACTAGGATGATAAGGACCAAGAATATTGTAAATGTTGTATTCATTATTTAATTATTTTCTTGTTGTATCTTTTCTACCGCTTTAATTCGGTCTGCAAAGAAACTACTTTTTTCTGGATATTTCAAACTTAAAATTTTATAGGCCTGAATAGCCTTTTTGTACTTCTTTTGTTCCAAATATACTTTGGCCAAAGTGGCCGTCATCAATTCATTTTTGTCGAAGCTCAGGGAGTCCTTGATAGTTACTTTTACTGTGTTTTCCTTGGGTACTATTTTGGGGTTTGTTTCAATGAACTTATCGATCAGATCAAATTTTTTCTTCTTTAGCTTGTCTTGCTTGGGGGTAGGTTTTACTTCGGTATTGGCTGCTTCCTTTTTGGGAGTTTTGGGATTGGTTTTGGGTTTTGGTGGCTTATGCGAGGTAAGTTGAAGCCATTCCCCAAAGGAATATTTTTCTTTTTTGGTGAAATTTAAAGGTTTCCCGATTTCCAGTGTCTCTTCAGCTTTTTTTTTATTCTCCGAAATGGATTTGTCTATTTTTGGGTCCTTGGAGGAAAAAAGTGAGGGGTCCAAAATATTATCGGCATCCTTTACCGTCCTTGGCAAGGGTTCGTCATCCGATTCTTCTATAAGCGCACTTTCCTTTTTAAATTCCGAAACGATCTCTTCGGAAATAGTTGGGGTATCATTTAAGGTGGTGGATTTCCCCAAAATGGAATCGGCGATGGTATTTTGTAAAAAATCTATCGAGGTAATAAAATCGAAAAGAATATCCCTGTCCGCAGTATAGGCGGCGGTTAATTTAAGGGCATTGTTGTATTTGAAACTGTTGAGGTTCTTAAGTCCTTTTAGATGCATGGCCCTTGCGGCTTGGAAATATGGGTATTCTGCCAGAACATCTTCTAGTTGATTGGTCTGCACAGGGGAAACCACCTCATCAGGGTTTTGTAATAAATATGTAAAGTCCTGTACGTTCATAGATTACCAATCTGCCAATGATTTATTAAAAATGTCCTGGGTAATACGTTCGAATATGACTTGATGGGCTTCATCCTTAACACTGGCCAATTGGGAATTGGCGGGATAGTCGTAGAAGAATGAAAATCGTTGTTCAAAGTCCACATCCTCTTTGGTGTTGTTAAAGAACCTTACGTTTACGCCAATACTCAGCCTATTTTGCGCCGCTGTTTGTTGGGAGGTGGCCGTCATAGGTGAAATCCTGTACTCCACAATTTCACCTTCGTACAATAAATCCCCATTGGATTTAACTAGATCCAAACTGGTCTGGTTCAATATCAGATCCTGTAGGGCCAAGGTAAAGTCCCTATCCATACCGGGTTCAAAGGTAGATCCGGGATTCTGCGAAGCATAGTTTTGAAAATAATTTACCTGAAAGGTTTTTGCGGTTCCCACATCGCCCCCAGTAAAGTTATAGATACCACATCCAGAAATGCTTGCCACTAAAACAAGCATTAAAATAATATGTTTACTCTTGATCATTAATTTCTTTTTGTATTTTTTACTGACTACTGTTAAAGGTCGTACTGTTTTATTTTTCTATACAGGGTCCGTTCCGAGATGCCCAACTCCGCAGAAGCAGCCTTTCTTTTTCCTTTGTTTCGTTCCAAGGATTTTTTAATGAGCTCTATTTCCTTGTCCTGTAAAGATAGGGTTTCTTCCTCTTGTATCTCCTCCGCAAAATGATACTTGTCCTCTTGTTGGGGAGATTTAACAATTGGTTTTTCTATGTAAGGTTCGGGAAGTTGCAAAATTTCACTGGGACTATCTTCTTGTTCCGCATATTCCTCCTCGTTATCCCCATAGATTTTTCTGATAAGATTTTCATTCTCTTCCTGTACTTTTTCGCTGTCGTTGTGTTTAAGCAGCTCCAATGTTAATTTCTTAAGGTCGTTCAAGTCGCCCTTCATATCAAAAAGCACCTTGTACAATATCTCCCTTTCCGTACTAAAGTCGCCTTCTTTTTTTTCCTTTCCAACGATAGCGGGCAAGTTACTGGTACTTGAATTGGGCAGGTAACTGTTAAGGGTGGCCAAGCTAATAAGCCTACTTTCCTCCAATACTGAAATTTGTTCCGCGATATTTCTTAACTGCCTAATGTTTCCCGGCCATCTGTATTTTAAAAGTAGCTGCACGGCATCGTCATCCAAGCGAATCGTAGGCATTTTATATTTTTGGCCAAAATCCGATGCAAATTTGCGGAACAATAGGTGTATGTCCTCTTTGCGCTCCCGCAAGGGCGGGATGTTGATTTCTACCGTGCTTAATCGGTAATAAAGGTCTTCCCTAAATTTTTCCTTTTTTATGGCCTCGAACATATTGACATTGGTAGCGGCCACTATTCTAACATCTGTTTTTTGGACTTGGGAAGAACCTACTTTTAAAAATTCCCCATTTTCCAAAACCCTCAAGAGACGGACTTGGGTTGTAAGAGGTAGTTCCCCAACCTCATCCAAAAAAATGGTACCGCCATCGGCTACCTCAAAATATCCACTTCTGGTAGCCGTAGCTCCAGTAAAAGCTCCCTTTTCGTGACCAAACAATTCACTATCTATGGTGCCTTCAGGGATAGCCCCACAGTTGACCGCAATGTATTTGGCATGTTTTCTATGCGAAAGGGAGTGTATTATTTTTGGAATGGCCTCCTTACCAACACCGCTTTCACCCGTAACCAATACGGAGATATCCGTAGGTGCCACTTGAATGGCCTTTTCAATGGCACGATTAAGTTTTACATCATTGCCAATGATTTCAAAGCGCTGTTTTATTGATTGAATAGACTCCATTGTTTAATTGTTATTGGATAGTCCCAACGGCCTTCCTATTAAGGTGCCGGAGGTGCAATCGGTAATTTTGACATTCACAAAATCACCAATTTTATAGTTTTCCTTTGGAAATACCACTACAAAGCTTTGGGAGTTTCTTCCCATCCAATCCTTGTCCGATTTTTTGGAAGTTCCCTCTATCAAAACTTCTACAGTTTTTCCAAGTTGTTGCTTGCTCCTGATATGACTGTGTTCCCTTTGAAGGGCAATAATTTCGGTCAATCTCCTATTTTTAACCTCTTGAGGTACGTCATCTTCCATATTCCTAGCCGCAGCTGTCCCTGGCCTTTCGGAATAGGCGTACATATAGCCGTAGTCATATTGTATTTCCTTCATAAGGGCGAGGGTGTCCTTATGGTCCTCTTCGGTTTCGGAGGGGAAGCCGGTGATCATATCCTGGGAAATACTGCAATCGGGAATAATTTCCTTGATATTTTTAACCAGTTCCAGATATTCTTCCCTGGTATGCAGTCTGTTCATTTCCTTTAAGATTCTATTGCTTCCACTTTGTACCGGTAAATGGATATAATTACAGATGTTGGGATATTTTGCCACTATTCGGATTACGTCCAAGGTCATGTCCTGCGGATTGGAGGTAGAGAATCGGATACGTACTTTTGGTTGGGCCAACGCCACCTTTTCCAAAAGGTTGGAAAAATTAACAGCTGTAGCTTTTTGCATTTCCGATGCTTTTTCGAACCCTTTTTTTAATCCGCCACCATACCAAAGGTAGCTGTCCACATTTTGCCCCAAGAGGGTAATCTCCTTATATCCTTTATCGGCAAGGTCGTTAACTTCCTGTAGTATGGATTGTGGATCCCTACTGCGTTCCCGCCCACGTGTAAAGGGCACTACGCAAAAGGTACACATATTGTCGCATCCTCGGGTAATGGATACAAAGGCGGTTACGCCATTGGTGTTAAGGCGTACCGGTGATATATCCCCATAGGTTTCTTCTTTGGAAAGGATTACGTTTACTGCATTTCTACCATCGTCCACCTCTTGGATAAGATTGGGCAAATCCTTGTAGGCGTCCGGGCCTACTACCATATCCACAATTTTCTCTTCTTCCAGCAATTTGGTTTTTAGCCTTTCGGCCATACATCCGAGTACCCCCACCTTCATATGTGGCCTGTGCCTTTTTACGGCATTGAATTTTTCCAATCTCTTGCGGATGGTGAGCTCTGCCTTTTCCCGAATGGAACAGGTGTTGACCAATACCAGGTCGGCATCTTCCAATTTCTGTGTGGTACTAAAACCTTCATTGGATAGTATGGAGGCAACAATTTCACTATCCGAAAAATTCATGGCACAGCCATAGCTTTCTATGTATAGTTTTCTAGTGCTGTTTTCTTTTTCCGCAAGGGTTATGGTGGTTCCTTGTACGGATTCATCTATAATCTTCTCCATTTTATTATGTATTCAACCTCATCTTTAAGAGTTTGCAAAGATAGTATTATATAGCTAAATATGACATATTGACAGTTAAATATTTATCAAAAATGAACGCAACTCTTTAGGCTAAGGGGCATCTCTTTATAGGTGACCCCGTAAAAATATATTGGTATGAGAAGGACAATACTACTAATGTTTATGCTTACTGCCCTTGGCTTTGTATCCTGTAATGAGGAGGACGACGGTAAATATGCGGAGTACCTGGTGGCCAAACCCTTAAAGATGAGCAAGGCCGATTTTAAAGCGGCTATAGATGTCATAGCTCCTATTCCCATGGATGAATCCGGTAAAATTTATGTTTATGGCGATTATATATTTGTCAATGAAAAATATAAAGGTGTTCATGTCCTAGATAATTCCGACCCCAAAGCACCCAAAAAAATAGCCTTTATAAAAATTCCGGGCAACGTGGATGTTTCTGTTAAAGGCAATTACCTATATGCCGATAGTATCACGGATTTGATCGTACTGGATATATCGGACATCAATAATATTAAAACGGTAAATCGCTTGGAAAATGTTCTTAGGGACAACGTGATCTTTCCTTTTGAAGTAGATATTTATGAGTGGCAGGATATAGATTATGAAAATGATATTGTTATTGGATGGGAAACCGTAAAGGAGAGAAGGTTGATAGAAGAAGTTCAGGTAGATTTTTCACGTGAGTTTGATGTAATGTTGGCCAATGCCGCCCAGAATTCCACTCCAACAGGACAGGGAGGGTCCTTGGCACGCTTTAAGATCGTAAATGATTATTTATATGCTGTGGACAGTCACAATATAAATGTATTTAATATTGAAGATCTGGAAAACCCCAAAGATCTGGATGACGTTTATGCTGGTTTTGACATTGAAACCATTTTTAACAGGGGAGATCAATTGTTTTTAGGTAGTATGAGAGGGATGTATATCTATGATATCTCTTCCCCGGCCACTCCTAGCTTGATTTCCGAATTTGAACACGGTACTGCCTGTGACCCTGTTGTGGTTGATGGGGATTATGCCTATGTTACCTTAAGGGGCGGCAATATGTGCGGTGCCACGGAGAGCGGACTTTTTATAGTGGACATTTCGGATATTAGCAACCCAGAATTGGTAAAGACCTATCCCATGGACGGTCCTTATGGTCTGGGGGTAAAGGATGAAAAACTATTTGTGTGCGATGGGTCTTCAGGACTTAAGGTCTATGATAAGACCAACGTTCAGAATTTGGTGCAACTTAACCACTTTAAGGATATAGATACTTTTGATGTTATTCCCTTGGAGGATAATTTATTGATGATAGGGGAAGAAGTCCTATATCAATATGAATATCTGGAGAACAAAATAAGGCTGATCAGCACATTTAAGCTTGATTAATTTCCATGAATTAGATTAAAACACCCCTTAAAATAGGGGTGTTTTTTTATGGTGACACAAATGAAAATCCATTAAATAAAAAAATTGATATACTTTTGTGTCACCAAAAACTAGTTAATGGCAAAGAATTTAGTAATCGTAGAGTCCCCGGCTAAAGCAAAAACAATTGAAAAATTTTTAGGAAAGGAATATAAGGTAGAGTCCAGTTTTGGACATATTGCCGATTTGCCTTCCAAAGAATTGGGAGTGGATGTGGACAATAAATTTGCCCCTAAATATATTGTTGACAAGGATAAAAAGGCCCTTGTTAAAAAGCTTAAGGATTTAGCGGACAAAGCGGATACTATATGGCTTGCAAGTGATGAAGACCGTGAAGGGGAGGCCATTTCCTGGCACTTGGCAGAGGAGTTGAAATTGGACAAGAAAAAAACAAAACGGATAGTTTTTAACTCAATTACCAAATCTGCCATTCAAAAGGCCATTGAAAATCCTAGGGAAATTAATTATGATTTGGTGAACGCCCAACAGGCAAGGCGGATTTTGGATAGATTGGTGGGATACGAACTTTCCCCAGTCCTGTGGAAAAAAATTAAACCTGGTTTATCCGCGGGTAGGGTTCAATCCGTTGCGGTGAGATTAATAGTAGAAAGGGAACGGGAAATTGAAGCTTTTAATCCGGAAGCGGCTTTTAGGATATCGGCCGAGTTTAAAACCAATGAGGGGAGTATTTTTACTGCCAAGTTAAACAAGACCTATGCCAGCCAGAAAGAGGCTGAAGCTTTCCTAAAGGAAAATATTGGAGCGAATTTTTCGGTTGCCAGCCTAGATAAGAAACCTGCTAAAAAATCGCCTGCAGCACCATTTACAACTTCAACATTGCAGCAGGAAGCTTCCAGGAAATTGTATTTTTCAGTTTCAAGGACCATGCAAGTGGCACAACGCTTATATGAGGCTGGGTTAATAACCTATATGAGAACGGATAGCGTAAACCTTTCACAGGATGCTATTGATGCAGCTAAGGATGCCATTATTAGTAATTACGGCAAGGAATACAGTAAGGTTAGGAATTTTACAGGGAAATCCAAGGGAGCGCAGGAGGCCCATGAGGCCATCCGCCCTACGGAGATGACCAATCAGTCGCCATCCCTGGAAAGGGATCAATCCAAATTGTACGAGTTAATATGGAAACGTACCCTGGCCTCGCAAATGAGTGATGCCGAATTGGAACGTACCAATGTTAAAATAAAGGCCAATACCCATAAGGAGGAATTTACTGCCAATGGGGAGGTGATTAAATTTGACGGATTCCTGAAGGTGTATCTGGAAGGTACTGATGAGGAGGATATAAGTGAAGAGCAGGAGGGAATGCTTCCGTCCATGAAAGAGGGTGAAAAACTCCTTAATAATTATATCACGGCGACGGAGCGTTTTTCAAGGGCACCCTATAGATTTACAGAAGCTTCTTTGGTTAAAAAACTGGAAGAGCTTGGAATAGGAAGACCATCTACCTATGCGCCCACTATTTCCACTATTCAGAATAGAGGCTATGTAGAAAAGGGAACCATTGAGGGCACGGAAAGAAATTATGTACAGCTTCTGCTTAAATCGGATAAGCTGACAACTAAAGATTTAAAAGAAAATGTGGGCTCCGATAAAGGAAAATTGGTGCCAACGGATATTGGAATAATAGTGACCGACTTTTTGGTAGGGCATTTCGAAACAATTTTGGATTATCATTTCACTGCCAAAGTGGAAGAAGATTTTGATGAGATTGCTTCTGGTGACGAGGATTGGCAAAAAGTATTGAAGGATTTTTATGGGGATTTTCACCCGAAAGTCTTGGATGTGGAGGAAAACGCGGATAGGGCCAGTGGCGAGCGCATTTTGGGTACCGACCCAAAGACGGGAAGACAGGTTTCGGTTAGATTGGGCCGTTTTGGACCCATGGTACAGGTTGGTACGGTAGATGACGAGGAAAAACCATTGTTTGCCAGTCTGCTGCCAGACCAGTCTTTAAATACCATAAGCTACGAAGAAGCCATGGACCTGTTTAAACTACCAAGAAAACTTGGGGTTTATGAAGGGGAAGATGTTGAGGCCAATGTAGGTCGCTTTGGTCCTTATATAAGGTTTGGTAAAAAGTTTGTTTCCTTGGGCAAGGATGAAAATGCCATGGAAATAGATATGGACAGGGCCGTAGAACTTATTAAGGAAAAACAAAAGGCCGATGCCCCTATTGCCATGTACGAGAATAAGGAGGTAACCAAAGGGGTCGGAAGGTTTGGTCCATTTATTAAATGGGACGGAATGTTTATTAATGTGAGTAAGAAATATGACTTTGATAGCCTTTCCAAACAGGATATAGAAGAGATTATAGAGGCCAAAAAACAAAAGGAGATCGATAAATTAGTCCAAGAATGGCCAGAAGAAGGTATTCGTATAGAGAAAGCAAGATGGGGAAGGCATACCATAATTAAGGGCAAGGTTAAGGTGGAGGTCTCCAAGGATGTGGATGCCACCAAGATTTCCCTTAAGGAGGCCCAGGAATTAATTGAGAAAAAGACACCAAAGAAAAAAACAAAAGCAAAACCTAAGGCTAAAAAATAATATGGCATTCGATTTTTTAGTACCCGTAAGTGACAGGGTATTGGCCCACTGCGAATTACTTCCGGCCCAAGCATTGGGGAAACACATATACATGCACACTGCACGGCATGGTCTTCCGGTGCTGGCAAATGTAAGTGTGGCAATACTGGGGGTTAATGAATCTAGAAATGCTTTTGAGAAAAAACCGGAGCGCCTGGATATTTCCGAAATTAGACTTCAGTTGTATAATTTAATGATGGGGAACTGGAATTCCTCCATCATAGATCTGGGCGATATTGAGGAAGGCGAGACTGTAGAGGACACTTATTTTGTGGTCAAGGAAATTGTTGCAGGCCTGCTGGAAGAAAATATTATTCCCATCGTCATTGGGGCAACCCAAGACATTACCTATCCTACTTACAGGGCTTTTGACGGTCTTAAAAATATGGTTAACCTAGTGTCTATAGATAGTAGGTTCGACTTTGGGATGGACGAAGACCTTATTTCTTCCCATTCCTATATGAGTAAAATAATTACCGAGAAACCCAACAATCTTTTTAATTTCTCCAATATAGGCTATCAAAGCTATTTTAATTCCCAAGAAGAATTGGACCTTATGGAGCGTCTTTTCTTTGATTCCTATAGGTTGGGCGAATTAATTTCCAATATAACCCTAGCAGAACCGGTGCTTAGAAATGCGCATGTGGTAAGTTTGGATGCACGTGCCATACGTGCGGCAGATATGGGGTATTCCAGAAACTTTTCGCCCAACGGATTTAACGGAAGGGAAATTTGTGCTATTTCAAGATATGCCGGAATTAGTGATAATGTATCCGTTTTTGGGATATATGAATGCGAAAACAGCAATCAGGCCTTTCAACTTGTAGCCCAAATAATATGGTATTTTATAGAGGGCCTAAACTTTAGGATTCAAGAGTCTCCCAATAGTAATAGTAACGACTTCACCAAGTATACCGTACCTACAGAGGATGAGTCCCTCGTCTTTTACAAAAGCCATCTTAGCGAAAGATGGTGGGTAGAGGTGCCTTCAATTTTAACTTCACATACTAAAACAAATTCACCCGCGTTATTACCATGCACTGAATTGGATTATCTGGATGCATGTAATCAAAATATTCCTGAGCGGTGGTTTAAAGCCTACAAAAAAGGGTTTAATTGAAATAATAAATTTAGGGTATAAAAACAAATTTTATACAATAAATTATTTAAAAATAAGTTTTAGAGAATAATACTTGTGTTTGCATTTATAATCATAATCGAAATTTAACCTAACGTATGAAGAAGCTATTGTTGTCATCTATAGCATTTGTTTTTTTACTCTCAAGTTGTGGGTCCAAAACAAAAGGAGAGCTGGTCGGAGCTCAAGGAAAAAAGTGGTATCCCGAAAAACCCTATGGTATGGAATTGATTCCTAGAGGAGCATTCATCATGGGTAAGAGTGAGGAAGATCAGGCTAAGGTACTAAATGCCCCGACAAAGACTGTAACTGTTCGATCTTTCTATATGGATGATACCGAAATTACGAATAGTGAATATCGTCAATTTGTAGAATGGGTAAAGGATTCCATTGCAAGAACCCGTTTGGCTATTTTGGCCGATGAGTTGGGATTGGGACCTGAAGATGGAGGCATAGGTGATTATGCCTTTAAGGATGCCGATACTACAAGATTGTCTGCCTACGATAAGTACATGCTGAACAATTATGCCGGTATGGGAGAAACAGGCTACGAAGGCAGGGCATTGGACAGAAAACAGAATTTAATCTGGGATACCTCCAAATATCCGGACGAGTATTATGCCGAGGTAATGGACTCCTTGTACATTCCTGAAGAAGAATCCTATAATGGACAACGTCATATAGATGTTACCAGATTAAAATACAAATACACCTGGATGGATATTGAGGCTGCGGCACGTGCCAAAAAGGGAAGTAGAAAGGATTTTATAAAACAGGAAGAACTTGAAATATATCCGGATACTACGGTATGGATCAAGGATTTCGCATACTCCTACAATGAGCCTATGCACAATGATTACTTCTGGCACGACGCCTATAGTGATTATCCTGTGGTTGGTGTTACTTGGCAACAGGCTCAGGCCTTTTGTAACTGGAGGACCAAATTTAAGAACGACGACCAAAAAAGTAGGGGCAAGCAATTTGTCAACCGCTTTAGACTACCTACCGAGGCGGAATGGGAATATGCTGCTAGAGGAGGTATAGAAGGAGGAACATATCCATGGGGTGGACCTTATGTAATTAGTGATACCGGGTGTTTTATGGCCAACTTTAAACCACAGCGTGGAGATTATGCGGCAGATCAGGCCTTGTATACGGTAGAGGCAAAGTCCTATGAACCCAACGATTATAACTTGTACAACATGGCAGGTAACGTTTCCGAATGGACCAATAGTAGCTATGACCCAAATTCATATGAATATGTGTCCACTATGAACCCTAATGCGGAATCTACCCAAAACGCTAGAAAAGTTATACGAGGTGGATCTTGGAAAGATGTTGCTTATTTCCTACAGGTAAGCACCAGGGATTACGAATACCAGGATTCGGCACGTAGTTATATCGGTTTTAGAACCGTTCAGGATTACATGGGAGAGGAAGACTCAACCAATTAAAATATAAATAAAGAAGACCTTTATATTGAATCAAACGTTAAACCAAATACTTATTATTAACATTACTTAAATTAAATTTAAAATTATGGCACAGTCAAAATCAACTAAGAAATTATTTAACATGGCCTACGGCCTTGGTGCATCTGTAGTAATTATAGGGGCATTGTTTAAGATCCTTCACTGGCAATTTGGCCCACTTACGGGAGGATTGTTGTTGGCAATCGGACTTATTACCGAAGCATTAATTTTTGCCATCAGTGCATTTGAACCAGTAGATGACGAATACGATTGGTCATTGGTATATCCAGAATTAAACGGAGGTGCTTCAGCTGGAAAATCAAATTCTAAAGCAGAAATTAAAGAGGCTGAAGCTTCATTGTCCAAAAAATTGGATGAATTGTTAAAAGAAGCAGGTGTAGATGCCAATCTTATGGAAAGTCTTGGATCTAGCATTAGAAACTTTGAAGGTGCTGCCAAAGGTATCGCCCCTACAGTAGATGCTATGGAATCTACCAAAAAGTATTCTGATGAGATGGTTCAGGCTGCAGCCCAAATGGAATCTTTGAATAGTCTTTACAAGGTTCAATTGGAAAGCGCTAGTAGACAAGCATCTATCAACGAGGAAGTGGTACAGAATTCAAGTGCCCTTAAAGAGCAAATGGAATCTTTGGCTACCAACCTTTCTTCTTTGAACGGAGTATACGGTGGTATGTTATCTGCAATGAATAGAAACTAATTAGTTACAATTCAATAACCAAACCCAAATCAATTAATAATTAAAACTAATTAGAAAAATGGCAGGAGGAAAAGCAACACCACGTCAGAAGATGATCAACCTAATGTACTTGATCTTCATCGCGATGTTGGCCCTAAATATGGGAAAAGAAGTTCTATCGGCTTTCGGTCTTATGAACGAAAAGTTAGAAGCTTCTAACATAAAAACCACGGAAAACAATACGGCTTTCCTAAGTGGTCTTGAAACTAAAGCATCTGAAAATGCTGAGAAATTTGGCCCTCTTTTGGAGGACGCCAAGAAAATAAAGGAATTGTCTGTAGAGTATTACCAATACTTGGAAAACTTGAAAAAGGAGATGATGGCCGATGTTGAGGATCCAAAAGATTATCAAGTAATGGACAAGACCGATTATTTGGATCAGCGTTTTTTCCAGGGAGACCAACTTGGAGCAGATGGTAAAGAGTTCTTGGACCGTTTGGTAAACTATCGTACGCAGATTGCTGCGGTAATGCCTAAGGAATTGGAGTCTGTAAAGTCTTCTGTACAATCTAGGTTCGAAACCGGTGATGAGAATGGTAAGGTTACTAAAAGAGATGGTTCCAAGCAAGATTGGTTGAACTATAACTTTGAAGGCTATCCTTTGGTTGCATCATTGACCAAGATTACTTCTCTTCAGGCCGATATTAAAGCTACAGAGGAAGATGCCCTTAAAGCCATGCTTCAAGGACAGTTGAGCAGTGAGGTTTCCATGACCAATTATACCACTTTGTTGGAGCAAGAAAAGTCTGCCTTTTATGCAGGTGAAAAATTTGCGGGAAATATTGTATTGGGTCGTAAAGATGCCACCACAAAACCTAATGAAGTTAACTTGACCCTAGATGGTAGAAAGTTGAGCGAAGGTACCGATTATGTTATCGAGGATGGTAAGGTAAGGTTAACCGTAAGTGCTGGAAGTGCTGGTGATCATAAGATTGAAGGTAACTTGGTGTTTATGCAGGATGGAGAGCGTACAGAAGTGCCAGTATCCTCTACATTTGCCACTATTACCAAGCCAAATGCAGCCGTAATTTCTGCTGATAAAATGAATGTGGTTTACCGTGGTGTTTCCAACCCAATAACCATATCCATTCCTGGTATTCCTGATAACAATGTAACTGCATCCGCTCCAGGACTTAGTAAGCAGAGTGGAAGTAAATACGCTATGAATCCAGGAACAGGAAGAACAGTTTCCATCACTGCCTCAGGTAAATTACCTGATGGACAAATGATCAAAACTTCTTCAGAGTTTAGGATTAAGGATATTCCAAGACCTTCAGGATCTGTAAGAGGAGAATCCGGAAGCGCTAAAATGGGTAAAAACAACCTAGAGATCTCTACTATTGGAGCTCTATTGGAAGACTTTGATTTTGATCTTAACCTTGCGGTTAGTGGATTTAAATTTAAGGTTCCAGGACAGCCAACTGTAGATGTAAATGGTAACAAATTGGATGCTAGAGCCAAGTCTGCCCTTAAAAGAGCAAGCCGTGGAGATGCAGTTCAGATATTTGATATCGAAGCATATATTACAAATAACAAAAGCTATAAGCTTAAAAAGGTATCTCCTGTTGTTGTGGAGATAACAAACTAGTAAAAATGTTGTGAGAAGGCCATGGTAAATAAGAATGTTTGCCATGGCCAATTCACCAGTCCAACCTTAGTGGGACTGAAGATTAAAAACAATAAATTTAAACAGATGAATTGGAAAAATGTTTTATTAATTGGAGTAGTGGTCCTGTTGCCGTTATCTATTTCCGCCCAGGCAAATATTCTAAATGCCAAATTACCGGAAGAGATAGGGAAAAAAACAGAAGCGCAAATTGCGAAAGATAATGACGCTCCTTTACCTTACGCTTATGTGGACGACAGGGATATTCTCTGGTCCAAAACCGTATGGGAGGTTATTGACTTGGACGAGCGCGTAAACTTTCCACTGTATTATCCTTTGGACACTATTGATATAGGTCCGGACAGAAGGTCATTGTATGATGTGTTGATCAAAAACATTAAGAATGGTAAATTGACAGATGTTTATGTAGACTCTTATTTTACCGAAAAAAGAAAGTTCAGCGATTTGGCTGCCACTTTGCAGAAAGTAGATACTACGGACTACGGATACGAGCAATATAATGCAGGAGAACCTATTTCTCCAGAATATATTAATCGTAGGAACCTTACAGCTGCCGATTTGGAGGAATATCTTATTAAAGGAATCTGGTATTTCGATAAAAGATTGGGTGAATTAAAATACCGATTATTGGGTATTGCACCTGTAGCCCCGGATGTTAACTTTATAGATGATGAGTCTATGGATTTGGCAGAAGCAAAAGTTCCATTGTTCTGGGTATGGTATCCTAGTGCACGACAAATATTACATGAGGCAAAAGTGTTTAACCAACGTAATTCGGCACAACCTATTTCTTTTGATATGCTGTTGAACGCAAGAAGGTTCAATGCAACGATCTATAAAGAAGATAACGTGCATGGAGACCGTGAGGTTAAGGACTATATAGCTGATAATGCCTTGTTCCAATTATTGGAATCCAAACGAATTAAGGAGGTTATCCGAGATAGGGAACAAGATATGTGGGCCTACTAGCCTTAATAATATTCCAATTCATATATAAAGCTAAGCGCCACATCTTTAGATGTGGCGCTACTTTTTTAACCTAATTGTATTTGCCTTTGTAAGCTTGAATAGGGAAGGATGGTCCTTTTCTTAAAAGCAAGCTTATTAATATTTTAATTTGATGAAGATTTGCATTTCCTTCTCTACTTTTGCTCTATGGTAGATTATCTAATTGTAGGTCTGGGCTTGGCCGGTATTTCTTTTTGTGAGGTATTGGAGAGAAATAAGAAATCGTTTAAAGTAATCAGTGATGATTCCCAAACCTCTTCCGTAGTAGCGGGCGGACTGTACAATCCGGTTACACTTAAACGTTTTACATTGGCCTGGAATGCCAAAGAACAGTTAGACCTGGCCATTCCCTTTTATTCCGAATTGGAAAGGAAATTGGATATCCAATTGGATTATAAGATTCCTATCCTAAGGCGTTTTGCCAGCATAAATGAACAGAATCTTTGGTTTGAGGCTTCTGACAAACCAAATCTGGGCCATTTTGTGGCACCAAAAATACATTCCAATCATAATCCTAACATTGAAGCGCCCTTTGGCTATGGGGAAGTATTGCATACAGGAAGGATAGATACTGCTGTTTTATTATTGCACTATGGGAAGTATTTGGGCGATAAAGATTTATTGCTCCGGGAAACTTTTGATTTTGAAGCCCTAAAGCTACGGGATGGATTTGTGGAATACGGTGGCTTTAAGGCCAAAAACATAGTATTTGCAACTGGATTTGGGATTAAAAACAACCCCTATTTCAATTATCTGCCGCTCAACGGTACCAAAGGAGAATTGTTGACCATCAATGCACCTGCTTTAAAGGAGGAGAGGGTTATAAAATCGTCTGTTTTTATAATTCCCTTGGGCAAGGATATGTATAGGGTGGGAGCTACCTATAAATGGAAAGATAAAAGCAATACTCCTACGGAAGAATGCAAACAGGAGCTTTTGCAAAAGTTGAACACATTTTTAAAATGTCCCTATGAAGTTGTAGACCATGTGGCAGGGATTAGACCAACGGTGAGTGACAGGAAGCCGCTTGTAGGCAGACACCCCGAACATGAAAACATGTATTTGCTCAATGGTTTGGGTTCCCGAGGGGTCATGATAGCCCCTATGGCGTCCATGCAACTTTATGCCTTAATAGAAAATAAAGAGGCCGTGGCACCCGAAATGGACCTATCCCGGTTTACGAAAAAGCATTTTAGGAACTGATCTTAGTGGTAGCCTTTGGGTCGTATTTTATAAAGAAATTGATCCATATGTTACGTGAGACCCTAATAATAAAAGGCATAAATAATATCAATGTAACTATGATGGCAATAAAGGTATTTATCAAGGTGGCGCTGAAAAACAAAAAGGCGATCACAAATGCGGCCACGGCAAAGGCCACGCCTACACCATAACTAACATACATAGCCCCGTAGAAAAAAGAGGGTTCTATTTTATATTTGGTTCCGCAATGCGAGCAGCGCTCGTTCATTTTGAAGATATTGCCCAGATGATATGGGTTTTGGTCCTGATACATACTCTCTTCGTGACATTTAGGACAAGTTCCTGTTAAAATGCTGTAGAGTTTGTTTCCTTTTTTTAACATTTGCAAAAAGTTTCTACAAAATTACATTTTTGTAGCATTAATTAGTGTAACATTAGTCACCAAATATGCTTAATATCCACAATCTCTCCGTTTCTTTTGGAGGAGAATATCTATTTGAAGAAATATCTTTCCGTTTAAATTCCGGGGATCGAGTTGGTCTTATTGGAAAGAACGGAGCGGGTAAATCTACGCTTTTGAAAATTTTATCTAAGGATATGCCCATAGATTCGGGAACTATAGCCTCTGATAAAGATATTAAAATGGGATTCTTACGGCAGGATATCGATTTTGACCTTGGTAGGACGGTTCAGGAAGAGGCACATCAGGCCTTCGAGGAAATAAAGGCTTTGGAACTAAGGTTGGACGAAATTAACCACCAGCTCGCGGAACGTACCGATTATGAAAGTGAGTCCTATAATCAGTTGATTATAGACTTGAACGATGTAACCCATCATTATGAAATATTGGGAGGTTATAATTATCAGGGCGAAACTGAGAAGGTATTGTTGGGTCTAGGTTTTAAACGCGACGATTTTGATCGTAAAACGGAAACCTTTTCCGGTGGGTGGCGTATGCGTATAGAATTGGCAAAGCTCTTGTTGCAAAGCAATGACGTGCTCTTATTGGATGAGCCAACAAACCACTTGGATATCGAATCAATAATTTGGTTGGAGAATTTCCTGAAGAATTATGCAGGGGGAGTAATGATAGTCTCCCACGATAAAATGTTCTTGGATAATGTTACCAATAGGACCATTGAAATTTCCTTGGGAAGGATATATGACTACAACAAACCCTATTCCAAATACTTGGTACTTCGAAACGAAATAAAGCAACAGCAGTTAAATGCACAGAAAAACCAAGAGAAGGAAATACAGCAGGCCGAAAGATTGATTGAAAAGTTTAGGGCCAAATCCACTAAGGCTTCCATGGCACAGTCCCTGATCAAGAAGCTCGATAAAATGGAGCGGATAGAGGTTGATGAGGATGACAATAGCGTGATGAACCTAAGATTTCAAATTTCCGTAACCCCTGGTAAAGTTGTAACGGAAATAGAAGGTTTATCCAAAAGTTATGGGGATAACCATGTACTGAAGAATATAGACCTTTTAATAGAACGGGACTCCAAGACGGCCTTTGTAGGGCAAAATGGGCAAGGGAAATCCACGCTGGCAAAAATATTGGTAGGGGAATTGGATCATAAGGGCCATTTAAAATTGGGGCATAATGTTCAGATTGGTTATTTCGCGCAGAATCAGGCAGAATATTTGGATGGCGAAAAGACTATTTTGGATACCATGATAGATGCGGCCAATGAAAAGAATAGAAGTAAGGTCAGGGATATATTGGGGTCTTTTTTATTTAGGGGCGATGAGGTGGAGAAATATGTAAAAGTGCTATCTGGAGGTGAGCGTAACAGATTGGCCCTTGCCAAGATGTTGCTTCAGCCTTTTAATGTGCTGGTTATGGATGAGCCTACCAACCACTTGGACATTAAATCCAAGAATGTGCTAAAACAGGCACTTCAAAATTTTGATGGAACCTTGATATTGGTGAGTCACGATAGGGATTTTTTACAGGGACTTACCAACAAGGTATATGAATTCAAGGATGGTAGTATTAAAGAGTATCTGGGTGATATCGATTTTTATTTGGAACAGAGGAAGGTTGAGGATTTCCGTGCAATAGAAAAGAAGCAAACAGTTGTCCAAAAAAAGGAAAAGCCCCAAGAGAAGCACATTGATTTTGAAGATCAAAAAAAGATAAAATCCTTAAAAAATAGGCTCAGTTCAACGGAAAGTGATATTGCCCGCTTAGAAAAGGAGATAGCTGCTATTGATCATGATCTACTTATGAACTATGATGCCACAATCGCTAAGGCCAATTTTTTCGACGCTTATCAAAAGAAAAAAAAGAACCTCGAAAGCTTAATTAAAACTTGGGAAAATATCACTTTGGAACTTGAAGAATTCTCTTTGTAGGAGAAAAATCCAAGAGGTTGAAATTCTTTCACCACATCTTTTTGCACTTTCACAACAAATATGGGGCTTTAAGGCTTATTTCGTCGAATATTTTTGCTGTTTATCGTACAATAATCTTATTTTGTAGGGTAATTCTTATTCCTTAAGCAGGGTAAAAGTGAAATATATGAGAAAAAGCATATTTATGCTATTCATGGTTTTATCGGGACAATTTTTATCCGGACAGGTTTCTGATCTGGAAAAAAATGTACTTATAGACCTCTATAACAGTGCTGAGGGCGATAACTGGATAAAAAAATGGGATTTAAACACCCCGGTTTCCACTTGGGAGGGTGTTACCCTTGAGAACAATAAGGTGGTTTCCATTAGTTTAATGAACAACAATCTTAGGGGAAGCGTACCAAATACTATAGGCGAACTAAAGAATTTAAAAGTATTGAATCTCGCCTTAAATAATATTGGAGGGAAAATTCCGGAAAGCATAACCGAATTAAAAAAAATGGTTGTGCTAAGGTTGGGTAAAAATAAGTTAACAGGGACAATTCCTCAGAATATTGGGGATCTGGAAAAGCTTCTTGTATTGGACCTTTTCCATAACGACCTTTCAGGGGAACTGCCCCAAAGCTTAGGTGGGATTAAAAACTTAAGGGTCATATTGCTTTCCCATAACGGCTTAAGTGGCTCCATTCCTTTGACTTTTGGGAACTTAAAATATTTGGAGCGTTTGGAGTTGGGCGATAATAATTTTGGCGGGGTAGTCCCGGACAGTCTGGAAAACCTGACTAACCTTAAAATGCTCGTTTTGGCGGAAAACCAATTTAAGGGAGAATTTCCGGAGGATATCTTGAGCCTTCCTAACCTAAAATTGGTACAACTTCAAAATAATAGATTTGGTAAAAGTGATTTTGGCAACGATGAAGGTATAGGGAATTTTGCCCTTTTTGATTATGATGGAAGTAATCACAGAAATTTTGATATAGAAAAAATAAATAGTAATAAAGACGTTAGAACGGCCGATACCAGATTTGAGGATAGTTTTAACTAAATGCATATGAACATGATACAACAAAAATTACATAGAGTTTGCTTATTGGGGGTAATCGTATTTTGTTTGGTGTTTACCACAGCGGTGAATGCCATGGTTCCTAAAAGTGAAAAAAACGTACTATTGGAACTTTACAAGAGTACTAATGGTCAAAAATGGAATACCACATGGGATGTTAACGCCCCTGTAGATACTTGGTTTGGGGTAACGGTCCAGAACGGGCATGTCGTGGAAATCAACCTTTTTAGAAATAACTTGGAAGGTAATCTGCCTGAAAGCATAGGGGATTTAAAACACTTGGTAAATCTCAACCTTGCCTTTAATATCATTAGTGGGGAAATTCCAAAAAGTATAGCCCAATTAAGTAAATTGGAGGTGTTGAAACTGGAGATGAATAGATTGGAAGGTGAAATACCTTCGGAAATTGGGAGTATGAAATCCTTGGTAAGGCTTTCTGCCTTTAATAACTTCCTGTCAGGAAGAATACCTGAAAGCCTTGGAAATATTCAAACCTTAAAGGAGCTTAATCTATCCAGTAATAATCTTACTGGGCGCATACCAAATTCATTGGGAGAGCTTTCAAAATTGGAAAGTCTGGGACTTTTTGAAAATAAATTATACGGTTCCATTCCCGGCGAATTGGGGAAGTTGGGTGAATTGAAGGAGTTGGTGCTGGCGAACAATGAACTTGGCGGTGAAATTCCTAAAGAGTTTGGACAATTGGCAAGCCTTAAAGTGCTTCAAATTCAGAATAACAATATTTTCTCTTTTGACAATATGGAAAGCATGAATTCAGGTCAATTCCTAGTTTTTGATTATGATAAGAAGGAAGTAGAGAAAGAAAATAAATATAAGGATTTCGATGTCATTAAAACAAGAATGGCAGATACGAAGTTTGAGGATGAAATGGAGGAGTAGTAATTACTTAAAAATAAGTTGGTTTGGTTAGAAGGAATACAATATGTATTCCTTTTTTTTTGATTATTACCTTATTTCGGAACTTTAAGATACATTTAACAAGAATCCCTTAAACTAATAGATAGTTTTGCAGTCAAACCAACTTATAGACCCTTTATGAACTCGAGAAAAATTGCATTATCTATTATTGGGGGCCTCCTAATAATAGGCTCCTTTTTTGGTGCAAAATATATTATCAATAGTAAGACCACTCCAAAACCACGACCAGAAAAAGTGGTAAAAACGGTAGTTGTAGAGACGGTCAAGAATGGTAATGTTCCAATAATTGTTCCGGCAAACGGAAATCTCGTTGCCAAAAGAAGGGTAGAGCTCTTTTCCGAAGTACAAGGTGTATTTAAATCCGGAAACAAATTATTTAAACCTGGACAGGAATACAAGGCAGGAGAAATACTCATAAGAATAGACGCTGCCGAATATTATGCCAATGTTCAATCTTCCAAAAGTAATTTATACAATTTAATTACTTCCATTATGCCGGATCTTCGATTGGACTATCCGGAGGTATTTAATAAATGGCAAACTTTTTTGGCCAATTTTGATATCAATAAAAGTATTCCTCCCCTTCCCGAAATGACATCGGACAAGGAAAAATATTTTATTTCCGGGCGAGGAATTTTGACCAATTACTATACCATCAAAAATTTGGAGCAGCGATTGGCCAAATATACAATTGCGGCCCCTTTTAATGGGGTATTGACCGAAGCATTGGTCACGGAGGGAACCTTGGTCAGATCTGGTCAAAAATTGGGCGAATTTATCAATACCAATGATTATGAGCTGGAGGTTGCCATTAGCAAGACCTACAGTGATCTACTGAATGTTGGTGAAGTGGTGGAGTTAAAAAGTATTGATAGGAACAAAACTTACCAAGGAAAAGTAACTAGGATAAATGGACGTGTGGATTTGGCTTCCCAGACCATTACGGCTTTTATAGAGGTAAAGGATCCGGACCTAAGGGAAGGGATGTACCTAGAGGCCCATCTTAAAGCGAAGGAAGAGCCGAATGCTATTGAAATAAATAGAAGTTTACTGTTGGAAACCGAACAAATATTTGTCGTCAGGGATTCCGTTTTGGATTTGATTCCTGTGAAACCTGTTTATTTTTCGGATAACAGCGTGGTATTAAAAGATGTGCCAGATGGGATTACCATACTATCCAAACCGGTAATGGGAGCCTATGCTGGAATGTTGGTAAAAGTATTTAACGACCAAGTAACCAACACTAAGGAATAATGAGGAATATTATAGCCTATTTTATAAAGTACCATGTGGCGGTAAATGTCATCATTGTGGCATTCCTTATTTTTGGTATTGTTGGGGCATTATCATTGAAATCCTCATATTTTCCACTTACAGATTCCAAAAACATTAGTATAAAGGTAACCTACCCGGGCGCTTCCCCACAAGAAGTGGAGGAAGGTATAGTACTTAAGATAGAAGATAATCTTAAAGGTTTGGAGGGTGTGGATAGGGTTACTTCCACTTCAAGGGAAAACAGCGGTACAATAAATGTAGAGATAGAGAAGGGCAGGGATATCGATTTTATGTTGTTGGAAGTTAAAAATGCCGTAGACAGGGTGCCTTCGTTTCCAACGGGTATGGAGCCTTTGGTAGTCTCCAAACTGGAAACGGTGAGGGAAACCATAAGTTTTGCCATTAGTGGTGAAAATATAAGCTTGTCAGCTTTAAAGCAGATAGGCAGGCAAGTGGAGAACGATATCAGGGCCATGGAGGGCATATCCCAAATAACGATTACCGGTTATCCTGAAGAGGAAATAGAGATTGCCGTAAACGAAAATAGCCTTTTGGCTTATAATGTGTCATTTGATGAGGTGGCCCAAGCGGTCTCCAACGCCAATATTTTGGTTACCGGGGGTAATATTAAGACCAGTGCAGAGGAATTTCTGATCAGGGCCAACAATAGGTCCTATTACGGAAATGAATTATCCAATGTAATTGTAAGGGCCAATGCTTCGGGGCAAACAGTGCGCCTAAAGGATGTGGCAGTTATTAGGGATCGGTTTTCGGAAACGCCCAATGCCACTTATTTTAATGGAAATCTAGCGGTAAATATTGCTATTACGAGTACCAATACGGAAGATTTAATAACATCATCAGACAAGGTAAAGGAATATATAGAAGAGTATAATCAAAAACATAACAATGTAAAGTTGAGTGTCATAAGTGATCAGTCCGTAACACTCACACAGCGTACGCAATTGTTGACCGAAAATGCCATAATGGGTATGATTTTGGTGCTCATTTTTCTTTCGCTTTTCCTTAATACCAGATTGGCGTTTTGGGTGGCCTTTGGCCTGCCTGTTGCATTTTTGGGAATGTTTGTGTTTGCAGGTTTCTTTGATGTAACCATAAATGTTTTGTCCCTTTTTGGAATGATAATCGTTATTGGTATTTTGGTGGATGATGGTATTGTAATAGCCGAAAACATTTATCAGAACTACGAAAAGGGGAAACCCCCAATACAGGCTGCGGTAGATGGTGTTATGGAGGTACTTCCTCCAATTATTTCCGCTATCATTACTACCATATTGGCATTTTCCATATTCCTATTTTTGGATAGTAGGATCGGTGAGTTTTTTGGGGAGGTTTCGGTAATTGTAATTCTAACCTTAGTGGTGTCCTTGGTGGAGGCCTTGATTATTTTACCTGCGCATTTGGCCCATTCCAAAGCCTTACAGCCATTGGATAACAAGCCAAAAAAGGGATTGGCCAAGGTGTTTGCCAAATTAAGGGTCATCAATGAATGGGGCGATAGTTTTATGGTATGGATGCGGGATAAATTATATGGCCCTATTCTGCGTTTTTCCCTCCGCTATAAAATATTGATGTTTTCAATATTCGTAATGTTATTGTTTCTGAGTTTCGGTTCTATTGGGGGCGGCATTATCAGAACTTCGTTTTTTCCACGGGTGGCAAGTGATCGTGTATCCGTAGACTTGCTTATGCCGAATGGGACACATGAAAGGGTAACCGATTCCATTATCAGTTTAATTGAGGAAAAGGCCAAAATTGTGGACCAGGAGCTAACGGAAAAGTACTTAAAGGGTACTGGTAAAAAGCTTTTTGAAAACATGATAAGGAAAGTGGGTCCCGGTTCCTCAACGGCCTCATTGGATATCAATCTCTTGCCAGGAGAAGAAAGACCAGACGCAATACGATCGGATTTGATTACCAATAGATTACAGGAACTGGTGGGTCCGGTTATTGGGGTCGAAAGCCTTATTTATGGTTCAGGTGGTAATTTTGGGGGAAGCCCCGTTTCGGTTTCGCTTTTGGGAAACAATATAGTAGAGTTAAAAGAGGCAAAAAAAGAGCTTAAGGCTATTTTGGAGAATAACGCCCTTTTGAAGGATGTAGCGGACAATGATCCGGCAGGAATAAAGGAAATAAGGCTGGAACTGAAGGAAAATGCCTATTTAATGGGGTTGGACCTGAGAAGTGTTATGAATCAGGTAAGGTCCGGATTTTTTGGGGCCCAGGCACAACGCTTTCAACGGGGGCAGGATGAAATTAGGGTTTGGGTGCGTTATGACCGCTCTGACCGATCTTCCATCAACGATCTGGACGATATGAGGATAAGCACTCCTAGTGGCAGTAAGGTGCCCCTAAAGGAGATTGCAAGTTATGTTATAGTTCGGGGAGATGTTGCCATTAATCATTTGGAGGGTCAGCGAGAAATTCAGGTTTCGGCAGATATTAAGGATGATAAGACTACTAGTGCTACCGATATTATGAACGAAATAAGGACAGTTATAATGCCGGATATCCATTCCAGATATCCTACCGTAACGGCGTCCTATGAAGGGCAGAACAGGGAGACCGCTAAGCTTTTCGGATCTTTAAAATTTGTGGGTCTTTCCGTTTTGTTGTTGATCTATATTACCATAGCCTTTACTTTTAGGAGTTTTAGTCAGCCGCTAATGTTGATTATTTTAGTTCCTTTTAGTATCACCGCTGTAGCCTGGGGACACTGGATTCATGATTTTCCTATCAACGTATTGTCCATGTTGGGAATTATTGCCTTGATAGGTATTATGGTAAACGACGGCTTAGTGCTTATTGGTAAATTCAATGGTAATCTTAGGGAAGGAATGAAGTTTGACGATGCTATTTATGAAGCTGGTAAATCTAGGTTTAGGGCTATATTTCTGACTTCTATTACGACCATTGCCGGTTTGGCGCCATTGCTTTTGGAAAAAAGTCGACAAGCACAATTTTTAAAACCAATGGCCATATCCATTGCTTATGGAATTGGATATGCAACCGTATTGACCTTATTGATGTTGCCCTTATTCCTTGCTTTTAGCAATAAAATAAAAGTGGGTTCCAAATGGTTGATCACCGGTAAAAAAGTGACCAAAGAAGAGGTGGAACGGGCAATAAAGGAACAAATGGAAGAAAGTCATATGCAAAATTTTGAAAAACATGAGCAGAATGGTCATTCTCCGGTAATATCAACTACGTTAGAGGATGAAGCCGTAATATCTAACGAATTGGAAGACAATAAGTAAATGGGATATAAATATATAATTGCAGGCCTGCTAATTGGTTTTTGCGGAGTTGTAAGTGCTCAGGAGAGATTATTGTCCAAAGATGCTGCTGTGTCATTGGCATTGGAAAACAATTTTGGAATTAAGGTGGCCAAAAATCAGGTGGCCATAGCGGATAATAATGCGGGTATCCTAAACTCTGGCTACTTGCCCACCCTTACGGGTACAGCTGGTGCTACCTATAATGAATTAAACAGCAATACGGAGTATCCGGGCCAATTTGAATCCAATGGGAGCCCCAGGCCAGATTTGGAGATCAATGATGCTGAATCACAATCCTATAATGCCGCTCTAAGCTTAAACTATACCTTGTTCGATGGAATGGGCAGACTCTATAATTTTAAGCGATTAAAGGAGCAATATCAATTATCAGAACTACAAGCAAGGGAAACCATAGAAAATACTATTCTCCAATTATTTAGCGTGTATTATGAAATTGCTAGGCTCACCGAAAACGAGAATGTTTTAAGACAGGCCTTGGAGATTTCCAAAGAGCGGATCAAAAGAGCGGAATACTCGTTTGAATACGGCCAGAACACTAAATTGGACATCCTTAATGCCCAAGTAGATGTAACCAATGATAGTATTAGTTTAATGAACGTTCAGCAGAACTTGGCCAATGCTAAACGGGATTTGAATGTGGTGCTCAATCAAAATCTCAATGAGACATTTGTAGTGGATACCCTAGTGAGTTTTATTCCAAAATTACAGTTGGAGGATTATATTGCACAGTCTAAAGAGAACAATGTGGCCATACTTCAGACAGAGCGCAATATGGCTATTAACGAGTATGATATTAAGGTGAACAGATCGGGATACCTACCTACCGTAGGGTTGAGCGGTAGTTACGGGTGGAATTTGAACCAAAGCGCAGCAACCTCATTTCTTCCTGGACAAATTATACCTGGGAGCAATAGGAACAGTTTAAATTTTGCATTGGGCGCCAGCCTTTCTTGGAATTTGTTCGATGGTGGCGGTACAACCGTAAGGGTAAAAAACGCCAAAATAGCCTATGAAAATCAGGAAATATTCAAGGAACAAGTAATAATGGAAGTGGACAGGGATATTTTAAATGCCTTGGGAATCTATGAAAACAGGTTGCAGATATTTCAAATTCAAGAACAGAACGTAGTGACCAATCAGAATAATTTTGAGCGATCCAAGGAGCAATTTCAATTGGGACGTATCACCTCCATCGAATTTAGGCAGGCCCAAATAAACTTGCTCAATGCACAGACCAATAAGAATTTGGCAAAATACGACGCCAAGTTGGCCGAGTTGCAGCTGTTGCAATTAACAGGGCAGTTGTTGTCAGTAGAATTATAATAGATTTGCGGACAATTCCAATAAGGAAAGGGCAGAACTCTGGTTATAGCAAGAAAGTTTAAGTAATTAAACTATTATCCATGTACGAACACTTCTTTCAATGTCCTTATTGCTGGGAAGAAATATCCATGCTGTTGGATCCCTCCATTTCCCGACAGACCTATGTGGAAGACTGTGAAGTTTGCTGTAATCCTATATCGGTAACCCCAGTTTTTGATGACGGGGAACTAATTGCATTTGAGGCTATGGATATTGGTCAATAATACCATTTGCCAACCCATATTCCTTTAAAAAAAAGACAGTCTAAAAATGATCTTT
Source organism: Arenibacter palladensis (assembly GCF_900129275.1). GTDB lineage: Bacteria > Bacteroidota > Bacteroidia > Flavobacteriales > Flavobacteriaceae > Arenibacter > Arenibacter palladensis. Next base: position 1,343,488 of record NZ_FQUX01000001.1, read on the forward strand.
TTTAACTGTCTAATTTAAATTAGGTATGATAAATTATGCTTATTTCTTGTAGTCCCCGGCATTGATTACCGTCCAATCCTTATAGGGTTTAATGTATTTAAGAATAACATTGTTGATATCGCCTACTGTTAGATTCTTTACCTTTTCTTCCAAGTTTTTTTGGAATTCCATGGTGCGATTGTAATAGATGTTGTTGTTTATTAAACTGGCCAGTTCGGCATCTTTGGCCCGGGAAACATTTTCCTCCTGTACCCAGCCGTTTACAGCATTCTTTAATTCCTCCTCGGTTATACCATCTTTAATAAAACGGTCCAATTCCTCTTTAAATCCTATTTGTACCTTGTCATAGTTTTCCGGAGCGTATATGGCATAAAGGTACATGGATGAATTTTGGTCGTCCGCATTGGAATCGGCTTGGAATCCGGCTCCTGCACCATAACTAACACCGTCTTTCTGGCGCAACCTATCGGCAATCCTCGAATTTAGAAATCCGCCTCCAAGAATGGTGGCTGCCATATTTAGTGCAGCATAATCTTCATCGTCCTGGCTAATTTTAATGTTGAGATTCCCAAGAGTCATAGCGTTCTTCTTGTCAGGGGTCAGAATAACTTCATTTACTTTGGGGGAATCGGTAAAGGGATCCTTTAGCCTCGCATAAGTATTTTTGCTCTTGAAGTTGGCAAACTCTTTTTCCATATAGGTCTTTACTTGTTCCGGCTGCATATCGCCTATACCTACTAGAATGGATTTGCCCAAACCGTAAAAAGCCTTGTGGAAGTTTTTTATGTCTTCTATGGTGATTGCCTTGATGGCAGCTTCCTCTTCTTCAATGGTCATGGCATATAAGGGATGGCCCTTCGGAAAGGTATTGTTTATTACGGATAATCTTTTAGAGGCCAAAAATTGAGGTTCTGCTTTATTACTTTCCAAATAAGCCAAGTATTCCGTTTTTAATTTTTCCAATTCCGAGGCCTCAAATGAAGGTGTTTTAAGCATTTCCGACATTAGTGCCAATGTGGCCATCAGGTTTTCTTCGGTGGAGACGACATTGGCATAAACATTTCCATTACTGGCTCTAAAGGATACCGAGGATTTTAGTTTGCTCAATTCGTCCTCGATCTGTTGCCTAGACTTGGAATCGGTGCCTTTGTTTAGCATGCTTGCCGTAAAAGATGGGACAACTCCTTTATTTTTAAGGGATTCCACGTTTCCATTTCTAATACTGAAACTAAGCCTGACAGTTTTGCCGCGGTTATTCTTTTTAATGATACCGTATGCAATTCCATTGGAAAGTTGGCCTTGGTCCAATCTGGATTGAATGGCATCATAGGCAACATCAAAGGCCTCACCTGTACCCATGTCTTCCTTGCCTTTATAATTTGATACAAGGGCCTCAAGATTTTGGGTATGTTCAATTGCTATTCTTTCGGGCTTTTTGGTAGGATTGAACCTGCCTATGGTTCTATTGGTGGTAATGAGGTATTTTTTGGCAACTTCATTGACATCTTCAAGGCTGGCATTCTCAATTCTATCCCGTTGAATAAAGGCCAATCGCCAATCACCAGCCCCGATAAATTCGCTCATATAGGTTCCTAAGTAGGACGAGTTTCTAAAGATTTGATCGGTTTGTTTCAAAAGATTGGCTTTGGCACGGTCCAATTCCTCCTGGGTGATAGGGGAGGTTTTTACGGCATCCAAAGTTTCCTTTAATATTTTTTCCACTTCGTCCGCATTCTTATCCGAAGGTACATCTACATTGATATATAAAAATCCGGGTTCTTTGGTAAAAGGTGAGAAAGACCATATGGAGGAGGCTTTCTTTGCCTCGATTAAAGCTTTGTAGAGCCTTCCGGAAGGTTCGTCGGAAAGAACGTTTTCAATGATGGAAATTGCAGCATAATCCTCGTGGGAACCTGCTGGGGTGTGGTACATGGCAGAAACTATCTGTAGATCGCCAACACGATTGAGCTCAACTGTTTTTTCACCATCCTGAGCTGGCTCTTCGGTATAGGAGTCGCGTATTGGGGTAGCAGGCTTTTCAATTTTACCAAACTTTTTTTCGATCAATTCCAATGTTTTGGCTTCCTCAAATTTGCCTGTAACCATTAAAATCGCATTGTCTGGACGGTAGAATTTTTTATAGAATGCCTGAAGGTTCTCAATAGGAACTCGTTCTATGTCCGATCTATTTCCAATTGTGCTGTTGCCATAGTTGTGCCACATAAAACCGGCATTGATAACGTTCTGCATAAGAACCCGCGAAGGGTCGTTTTCGCCACTTTCAAATTCATTCCGTACTACACTGAATTCGGATTCCAAATCCTTTTTGGCTATATAGGAATTCACCATACGATCTGCTTCCAGGTCCAAGGCCCAATCCAAGTTTTCGTCAGTGGCGTTAAAGGTTTCAAAGTAATTGGTCCTGTCGAACCAAGTAGTTCCATTGGGTCGTGCACCATGCGCACTGAGCTCTTTGGGGATATCCGGATGGTTGGGAGTGCCTTTAAAAACCATGTGTTCCAAAAGGTGGGCCATGCCTTTTTCCCCGTAACCTTCATGTCTGGATCCAACTAGATAGGTAATGTTAACGGTAATGGTCTGTGATGAGTTATCGGGAAATAGAAGCACTTTAAGGCCATTGTCCATTTGGTACTCCGTTATACCTTCCACAGAGGCTACTTTTTGTAATTGCCCATAGGAAAGGCTGTTGCAAAAAAGGAAAAGTAGTATAAGGGATAAGACTTTTATTCTCATGTTAGTGTAGTTTTTTTGATATTCAATAATACAAAAATTAAAGGGTGTTTTATGCGTTGTAACCTTAGAAATTTTGAGTTTTATAGGGATATAATGACATAGTGATGGCTCTTTAAAAAAATTGTAATATTTTAGCCCATCAACCAAACTAATTTTTCAAATGCTAAGAAATACCTCCAGATTGTTTATTCTACCCCTTTTCAATTTTCTTTCACTGTGCTATTTAGTGATTTCCTTGCAGTCCTGTAAATCAGGACAGGCCGTTGCGGTTGAGCCGGATAAAAAAATGGCGGTAACGGAGACTTTCACGGAGAAAATTCCTGCTACCGATATTTCTTTTGATATGGTATTGATACCCGAAGGAAATTTTATGATGGGGAGTCCAGAGGACCAGGTAGACAGAAAGGCCGATGAAGGCCCAATGAAGACTGTAGAATTAGATGCCTTTTATATGGGTAAATACGAACTGGGTTGGGAGGTTTTTGAGTTGTTCTTTAAGCAGAACAAGAATTTGTTCGAGAGCTTGGAAGCGGAGAAGTTAAGCGGCATAGATGCCATTACTAGACCCAGCCCACCTTATGAGGATCCATCCTATGGTATGGGAAAGGTTGGGTATCCTGCAATAAGTATGTCGGCCTATTCCGCCTTGGTTTTCTGTAAGTGGCTAAGTACGGTTACGGGTAGATTTTACAGATTGCCCACAGAAGCAGAATGGGAATATGCCGCCAAGGCTGGAACCAATACAGCCTATTCTTTTGGTGATGATATTTCCAAAATTGATGAATATGCCGTGTATTACAAAAACTCCAATAATCAGTATGCCAAGATGGGGAGCAAACTGCCCAATCCTTGGGGCTTATATGATATGCACGGAAATGTCTCGGAATGGACCTTGGATGAGTACAAGGAAAATGCCTTGGCCATCACCGAGTCCAAGAACCCTTGGGTAAAACCTACCGTAATCCATCCCAGGGTAATCAAAGGAGGGTCTTGGGACGATGATGCAAAGACGCTTAGGTCGTCTGCGAGAATCGCATCCAGCTTGAAATTGCAAAAGAGGGATCCACAGATTCCAAAAAGTTTTTGGTGGAATACAGATTCCAACTTTATTGGATTCAGATTGGTAAGCCCAAAGGTTCAGCCCTCAAAAGAGGAGCAAAAGCAGTTTTGGCAAATTGTGTTGGACGAGTAGGATTCACATAAAACAATATTTGTAGACTAATCATTAAATTAAGCAGATGAAAAATACACTGTTCATACTATTATTCTTCCTAGTTTGTGCTGGTTACGCCCAAGAATCATATACGCTTTCCAAAGAAAGTGTCTTAAAAATCAATGGTAGTTCCACCATACATGATTGGACTGTGGCTGCCAATTCAATGACGGGGTCCATGAAAATGGAGGCTGGTAATGTAAAGAATTTGTTGCTACAAGTGGATGTGGCCCAAATTAAAAGTGAACGTGGGGCGGCCATGGACAAAAAAATGCATGCGGCCCTAAAGGTAGAGGAGCATCCTGAGGTATCCTTTAAATTTCAGGAAATCAAGAAATCTGCTGAATCGGAAAACACTTTTCAGCTTAAGGGATTGTTGAATATCGCCGGTGTTGAAAAAGCGGTGAACATAGCATTGGAATTCCAAGAAATTGAAGGGAAATATAAGTTTAAGGGAAGCAAGGAGCTAAAGTTACAGGATTATAATATGGAGCCTCCAACGGCCATGTTTGGCCAAATAATAGTGGGGGATAATGTTACCGTCGAATTCGATTTGGTCTATGCCAAAGGATAGGAGCTACTGTTCAAGAGTTTTGGAGTAGCTGTTTTGTTACTTGTATTGATTGTTTATTTCCATATTTCTTGTTTTCGTGACAATCCTAGGTTCAATAGTGAAATGGGTTGATATATGTGCAATGTTATTTTTGCGAATGCTCTTCCCTAAAAATTCCTGGAGTTATTCCGGTATGACTCTTAAAAATCCTGTTGAAATAGGATAGGTTTTCCAATCCCACTTTTTCTGCAATTTGCTTTAGGGAGTTGTTTGTGGAAAGCAATAGTAATTGTGCTCTTTCAATTCGTTTGGATTGAATGTATTTATTGGGGCGCATGCCAAAATTTTCATTGAAGACCCTGGAAAAATAATCTGTGTTTAGATGGCAGAAGTCGGCCAACTGCTTCACCGTTAAATTTTCGTGCAGATTTTCATTAATATAGTTTAGCACCATACCAAATTCCTTTTTTACATTATTTTTTGCTGATGTGGTGTTGGTATTCTTTATAAACCTTGAAAGCAATATCTCTAAAATGGCATGGGTTTCCAAGAATTCCGATGGACTTAATTCTTCGTTCTTCTTTTCAAAATCCATTAGTGTGGGTCTGTTGTCATATACCTTTGGATTGTTGTTTTCCAAATTTCGATTTGGATTTAATTCCAAAATACGCTTAAAGTAATACAGGTCCATAGGATTGGCTTTTGACTCGTAAATAAAGTTGCTAAAATTGAATATGGAATAACCATTTTTTATCTCCTCCAAACAACTGATATAATATTGCTCGTGGTAATCGTCGCATTTATACCGTCCAAAAGTATAACTGGGAATTAGATATATGTGGCCAGGCTTTAATTCAATGGCTCTATTACTATGGTATACCATGGCACTGCCCGTGGTGATGTAATAAAGGCGAATGAATGGGCTAATAACATCATCATAGTCCCAAAGTGGGTCCAGTTTTGCATACCCTACGTTTAATAATGCCAATTTTAAAGTTTGAAGTATTTTGGACATGGCTTAATTTTTTGTCGGATTTAGTACAGTGCTAACCAATAGATTTTTATCCTACTAAGGGAATAATTCAGAGCTAATTTAGTGAATATTTACGTTGGGAAGAGAAAAAGGCAAGGTGTTAATGTCGGAAATGTACAATACTTAAACTGATTTGGATGTACATTATGAATCCTTAAATTTTATCTTTGAAAAGGTAGCAAATAGATAGGTCGAGTATGGTGATTATTAAGAATCTTACAGTTTGTGTCTGTTTTTTATTATTATTTTCTTGTGGAGGTCCGGAAATACCTGAATTGGTATCTCTTGAATATGAAAAATTACCTAAGAAAGTGGATTTCAATCTGCATGTAAAGCCCATTCTTTCGGATAAATGCTTTATATGCCATGGCCCGGATAAGGCAAAAATAAAGGCCGACCTGCAATTGCATACCCCGGAAGCTGCCTATAGGGAATTAAAGGAATCCCCTGGAAAGTTCGCCTTAAAGCCAGGGAATTTAAAAAAAAGTGAGGTGTTCCATAGGATTATCTCAAACGATCCCAATTATATAATGCCAGAACCTGACTCCCACCTCTCCCTTTCCGACTATGAGAAAGCGGTCTTGATAAAATGGATAAAGCAAGGTGCCGAGTATAAAGATCATTGGGCATTTATAGAGCCCAAGGAATACGCTGTGCCAAAAGTTATGGATAAGGCCGGACTTGTAAAGAACCCTATCGATAATTTTGTATTGGCACGTTTGGAGCAGGAGAATTTGCAATTTTCCCCAAAAGCGGACAAGGAATTATTGTTGAGAAGGCTGTACCTGGATTTAACTGGATTGCCTCCAACCTTGGAGGATATGGATGCTTTTATGAAGGATCCGTCACCCGAGGCCTACGAAAAGGAAGTGGACAAGTTATTGTCCTCTCCGCACTATGGGGAGCAAATGGCCTTGGATTGGATGGACTTGGCCCGTTTTGCAGATACCCATGGCTATAGTGTTGATAGATATCGAGATATGTCCCCATGGCGTGATTGGGTTATAGATGCCTTTAACAAAAATATGTCCTATGAGCAATTTATAACTTGGCAAATGGCGGGTGACCTTATCGAAAACCCTACTCGGGAAACTATTTTGGCCACAGCTTTCAACCGTGTTCATCCACAAAATATGGAGGGGGGCATTGTAAGTGAAGAGTTTTTGGTGGAATATGCGGTAGACCGGGTAAGTACAGCTGGACAAGCGTTTATGGGGTTAACCGTAGCCTGTGCCAGATGTCACGATCATAAATATGATCCCATATCACACAGGGATTTCTATGAACTTACCAGTTTTTTCAATAATGTAAACGAATCGGGACAGATTTCTTGGAATGATGCCACCCCAGTACCTACCTTAATGTTGACCACGGAAGAGGAAGAAAAGGTGCTTTCCTATATGGAAGGTTTAATTGAGGAAACAGAAGGGGAAATCAAAAAATTGGAACAGGAGGAAGTAGCTGTCAATTTTGATAAATGGCTGTCGGAAAAGCAATACAAATCCCTTGGGATGAAAGTTCCTTCAAACGGATTAACGGCCTACTTCGATTTAAACGATCAAAGTTTGCAAAATGTCATCGATCCAAAACATAGGGGAACTATGAAGCGGGAAGGTACCGAAGGACAAAAGATTAATCTTTCCGAGGGAAAACAGGGTAAAGGGGTTCTGTTTGATGGAGATACTTGGTTGGATTTGAGAAAGACAGGTGTTTTTGGAAGAAATGATGCCTTCAGTATAGGTTTATGGGCAAACATACCTGCGAATATCAAGAATGGCAATATTTTCCACAAAGGCGATGGCGCCATTTTGTACAATTGGCGTGGGTATCATCTGAAGATAGTGGACAATAAATTGGAACTTATGATGGCACATACAGCACCCAACAATGCCATTGTAGAGATTGCCAAAAATACGTTTCCACGGGACCAATGGGTGCATTTTGCCATTACCTATGATGGCTCCAGCAAGGCTGAAGGATATAGGTTGTTTGTTAATGGTAAGGAGATGGAAACCACCGTAAAAACTGATAACCTATACAAGGACATTCTTTTTAGAAACAATAATGAACCTGGCTTGCAATTGGGGGCAAGATTAAGGGGTAAAGGAATAAAAGGAGCTGTGGTAGATGAGATAAGGGTGTATGAAAGGGACTTGTCGGCCTTGGAGGTGATGCAACTTGCAAGCGATCCTCAATTAAGTGAATTACTAAAAAAAGAGGTAGTTAGTCTTGGGTCCGTGGATAAAAAAATATTGCAGGAACACTATTTGAAGTCGGTTTCCCAAGCCACCAAACTAGAGCAGCATAAATTGGCGGAATTGCGTAAGAGCTATGTGGATAGTCTGGAAAAAGTAAAAGAAGTAATGGTCATGGAGGAGACCCCGGAACCCGTGCAGTCCTACATATTGGATCGGGGAGTGTATAACGCCAGGGGGGAAGAAGTGTTTCCCAATACACCTAAAGCTATATTGCCCATGCCCGAAGACTACCCAAAAAACCGATTGGGATTTGCCAAATGGTTGTTTCATAAAGAGCACCCTCTTACGGCCAGAGTGGCGGTGAACAGGTTCTGGCAACACTATTTTGGGTTTGGTCTGGTAAAGACTTCGGAGGACTTTGGAAATCAGGGAGAAATGCCAAGTCACCCTAAATTATTGGATTGGTTGGCCTTGGAATTTAGGGACTCGGGATGGGATGTTAAGGCATTTCAGAAATTGATAGTGATGTCCCACACCTATCAGCAATCTTCAATGGTAAGTAAGGAATTAATGGAAATGGATAGTGATAATAGACTATTGGCAAGAGGACCTTCCAAGAGGCTATCCGGGGAGATGTTGCGCGATAATGCCTTGGCCAGTTCTGGTTTGCTAAACAAAACTATTGGTGGGGAAAGTGTTAGTCCTTACCAACCTGAAGGGCTATGGCGGGTAAACAATGCTACTTATAGGCAGGATACCGGGGATAAACTGTACCGAAGGAGTATGTACACCATCTGGAAGCGTTCCGTACCACATCCTACCTTGGCTACCTTTGATGCCCCGGCTCGGGATGTTTGTACCATTCAAAGACAGGAAACCAACACCCCGCTACAGGCTTTGGTATTGCTCAATGATCCCACTTATATTGAGGCATCAAGGGTTTTGGGCAAGCGTATGAGCGATTCTGGGGATTTAAAAGTGGCCATTTCCAATGTTTTTAGACAGCTTACCGGGCGAAAAATTAAGGAGGATGAACTGCAATTGCTGGTGGACCTTCAAGAGAATGAATACAAAAAATTCGCGACCAACTTGGAAAGAACAAAAGGATGGCTGAATACAGGTGAATTTAAATTGGATAACGGGGACGACAAGGCTTTGGTAGCTGCCAATGCGGTGGTGGCCAACACTATTATGAATGCAGACGCCTGTATTACCAAAAGATAATAAGATAAAGAAAAGCAGAATTAAAGAGGAGATTATGTGCGATCATCATGATAAATTAAGATCTAACAATCGGGACCTTCAGAGTATCGAAAAACAGTGGGATAGAAGGGAGTTCTTTAAAAAGACCTCTTTAGGTATAGGGGCTATGGCCCTTGGCTCATTATTGCAGTCGGAAAAGCTTTGGAGCGCTGTTAATCCTGTAGCTGGTCCCATTGATTCTTTAAATTCCTTCGCTAAAAATAAATTGGGATTGCCACATCATTTGCCCAAGGCAAAGCGTATTGTGTACCTTTTTCAAAGTGGTGGTCCCTCACAATTGGATCTGTTCGATTATAAGCCCAAACTTAAGGATATGTTTGGTCAGGATTTACCGGATTCCATAAGGGCTGGGCAGCGCCTCACGGGGATGAGCGCGGATCAAACTGCTTTTCCTATTGCCGCATCCACTTTAAATTTTAAACAGTACGGGGAATCCAGGGCTTGGGTCAGTGATGCCATGCCCTATTTGTCCGAGGTAGTGGATGATCTTTGTTTTATTAAGGGCATGCATACCGATGCCATTAACCATGATCCGGCCATAACCTTTTTTCAAACCGGGAGTCAACAACCGGGAAGGCCATCTATAGGTTCTTGGATAAGTTACGGATTGGGATCGGACAATGATAATTTACCCACTTTTATATCCTTGGTCTCCAAAAATGGTTCAGGGCAACCCTTGTACTCCCGTTTATGGGGCAATGGTTTTTTGCCTACAGAACATCAGGGGGTACAGTTCCGGTCAGGAAAGGATCCTGTACTCTATTTGGGTGACCCCGAGAATTATGACGGCAATGACCGCAGACAAATGCTGGATTATTTGAAAAAATTGAATGGAATGGCATATGATGCCTTTGGCGATCCGGAAATTAATGCGAGAATAGCGCAATATGAAATGGCCTACAGAATGCAGACTTCTGTTCCAGAGGTGACGGATACTTCGGACGAGCCCGACTATATTTTTGATATGTATGGTCCCGATAGTCGAAATCCCGGAACATATGCGGCAAATTGTTTGATGGCCCGTAAATTATTGGAAAAGGATGTGAAATTTGTTCAATTGTACCATCAAGGTTGGGACCAACATGGCAATTGTCCTGGGGGAGTAAAATATCAAAGTAAAAATACAGATCAGGGAACCGCCGCATTGATAAAGGATTTGAAACAACGTGGCATGCTGGAAGATACTTTAGTGGTATGGGGTGGAGAGTTTGGACGAACAGTTTACTCCCAAGGCCAGCTTACTGAAACAAACTACGGTCGTGACCATCATCCTAAGGCCTTTACCATGTTTATGGCAGGGGCAGGGGTGAAACCTGGATTTACCTATGGCGAAACCGATGACTTTGGGTATAATATTATCAAAGATCCGGTACATACCCACGATTTTCAGGCCACTTTATTGCACCTGTTTGGAATTGACCATGAAAGACTGACTTTTAAACATCAAGGTCGAAGATACAGACTTACCGATGTGCATGGAGATGTTGTAAAGGATATTCTTGTCTAATGCATAAAGAAGAAATATGTTGCCAGCAGTTTTAAAAATTAGGAATGGAAAGTAGTGTGCCAGATTTTATATTGTTTTTAGGAAGATTTCACCCATTGGTGGTGCATTTGCCAATTGGGTTCTTAATTTTTGCCTTCATGTTCGAACTTTATGGGCGTTGGAAAAGGGATTCTACGGTCTCCAAGGGGATTGAGTTTGCCTTATTGGTAGGGGCTTTAAGCGCAGCGGTTGCCTGTGTCCTAGGCTATATGCTTTCCTTGAGCGGGGATTATGAGCAGGCAATGCTGGATACCCATTTTTGGTTTGGAATAGCAACTACTTTAGTTACATTTTTCGCTTGGTCCATTCGTTCGGGCAAACTTAATATACCAAAATTGAGCGGTCTAAAACCCAATATGGCCGGCCTGACCCTTGTGGTGGTTTTGGTGGGTATTACAGGGCATTACGGAGGCAATTTAACTCACGGAAGCGACTATTTGGTAAAATACGCCCCGTTTGGTAGAAAGGAAAAAGTAGTGTTGCCACCAATTGACAAATTGGAGGATGCCGCTGTCTATGACTATTTGGTAAATCCTATCCTGGATGCCAAGTGTACTAGTTGCCATAATTCCAGCAAGAAAAAGGGCGGACTCTCCTTACAGGACAGTATGGCCGTTAAAAAAGGTGGTAAAAATGGTGAGGCTTTTATTGCAGGAAATGTCGCCAAGTCCGAGATGATGAGACGTACAATGCTGGATCCCCACCACGAGGATTATATGCCTCCTGAAGGTAAAACTCCCCTTACCGATGAGGAGAAATCAATTTTGTCGTTTTGGATAGAAAAGGCAAATGCGGATTTTAGGGTAACAATGGGGGAATTGGAAACTCCTGAGGAAATAATAAGTATTGCCTCCAACATTTTAGGTTTGGAAGATGTAACCGGCAAAAGTGGAATACCCTTGCCCAAAGTGGGCCTAGTAAATGAGGAAATACTTAAGGATATTGCAGGTGCAGGATTTAACGTTCGGGAATTAATATTTGAATCCGGTTTGTATGAGGTTGTTTTGCCGCCTCATTTTATTGATTCCAAGAACGGCGATGATTTGGATGGGAAGCTGGAGAAGCTGCTTCCTATGAAGGATAATATAATTTGGCTTTCCCTCAAGGACAATGAAGTGCAGGACAGGCATTTAAAAACCATCGGTCAATTTGTAAACCTTCAAAAAGTAGAATTGGAAAAAAATCCGATCACAGACTTGGGTATAGCTGAAATTACAGGGATTCAAAGTATAACAGGACTTAATTTATATCAAACTAAAATTACGGCATCAAGTTTTGATAACTTCATAAAAATGAAGGGATTGGAACGTGTGTACGCTTGGGGAACGGCTATAACTGAAGATGAGGTAGCAAGATTTGCCGAAAAACAAAATCGTCCCGCCATAATAATGGGAATGTAAAAATTGGTGCTGTTCTAGTTGTATATTGTGAAATATGTTTAGAACGTGAACTTGAGCATAGTTAATTGTGAAAATTTTACAGGCTTAATTAAAAATATGTTATTATTTTAGTATAAATAATATAATATATGTAAAAAGAGAAGTTGTAACTTCTCTGCCAAGGATATCGGGCTTTACGGCCCTTTCCAAGCGAAATCAAAATAGATAAAATATAGTTCCCTAATGAAACAAAAATTAAGCATAGGAATAATTCTAGTGGGTCTGGTAGCCCTGTTGTTCGCATTTAAGTCGGGGCTTTTCAAATCCTCCGGTGACGAATATGCGGATCAGAAGTTGCCCAAGGTGGTGGATTATAATTTTCATATAAAGCCCATACTTTCGGACAACTGCTATACCTGCCACGGTCCGGATGCCAACAAGCGGAAGGCCGGTCTGCGCCTGGACCTGGAGAAGGAGGCCTTATCGGAACTGCCGGAGAATCCCGGGAAATATGCCATTGTAGCGGGCAAGCCCTCCAACAGTCTGTTGTACCAACATGTGGTCTCTGATGATCCGAAGCAGCTTATGCCCCCACCGGATTCGCAATTGGCCCTGAACTCCTATGAAAAAAAACTATTAAAAAAATGGATAGAACAAGGTGCCAAATTCGATAAGCATTGGGCCTTTATCCCGCCCAAAAAGGCGGAGCTGCCAACATCGGAACGGACGGATTGGGCGCAAAATGAGATCGATGCCTTTATTATGGAAAAACTGGAGGAGAACGATCTGGCACCTTCCGAAAAGGCGGGGCAGCATACGCTTATAAGAAGAATGGCCTTGGACCTTACGGGCCTGCCGCCCAATGCGGATCAGGTCCAACGATATCTCTCCAATTCCTCGGTTGACATTTTGGAACTGGCCATAGATGAATTTTTGGCTTCCCCTACATATGGGGAGCGGATGACCCAGGTATGGCTCGATGTGGCCAGATATGCGGATTCACATGGCTACCAGGATGATAGTTATAGGAGCATGTGGCCCTGGCGCGATTGGGTGATCCATGCCTTTAACAACAACATGCCCTATGATGAGTTCCTAAGGGTGCAATTGGCGGGCGACCTAATGCCCAATGCCTCCAAGGAGCAGATCCTGGCTACCGGGTTCAACAGGAACCATCCCATAACACAGGAAGGCGGTGTAATCCAGGAGGAGTACCAATCCTATTATGTGGTGGACCGTACCAACACCTTGGGCAAGGGCATATTGGGACTTACCCTGGAATGCGCCAAATGCCACGATCACAAATACGACCAACTGTCCCAAAGGGATTATTATGAGATATATTCCTTTTTCAACAATGTGGATGAAAAGGGGCTGCGTATGGATGCTGTACAGGCTGCCAATCAGAAATATTTTGCCGATGCGCCATTTATGACCATTACGGATGAAGAGACCCAGGGGGTGCTGTCCTTTATCAACAAGGATGAAGGGAAGGACGTTAAGGTGATGGTCATGAACGATTCCATGCCCAGAACGACCTATATTTTTAACCGGGGGGAATATGATAGTCCCGGGGAGGAAGTAACTCCCAATGCCCCTGAAATAATACTTCCGTTTTCCGAAAATCTTCCAAAGAACAGATTGGGACTGGCCCAATGGGTGACCGATGAAAACAATCCGTTGACCGCCAGGGTCTTTGTGAACAGGATCTGGGGGATGTTGTTCGGGAACGGGCTTGTGGAAACATCCGAAGATTTTGGGGTACAGGGCAGCTTGCCCAGTCACCCTCAGCTATTGGACTGGATTGCCAAGGATTTTATGGAACACGATTGGGACATCAAATACCTGTTAAAGAAAATAATGCTGTCCGCTACTTATCAGCAAAGTAGTATAGCTACAGAGGAGTCCAAAAAGGTGGACCCCGACAATAAGTGGCTTTCTAGGGCTCCCAGGTTTAGGATGAGCGGGGAGATCATTCGGGACTATGTTCTGGCCACCAGCGGGCTGTTGAACAAGGAAATTGGTGGCCCCAGTGTAAAACCTTATCAGCCACCGGGACTATGGGAGGAGACCAATGCTGGAGGCAATAGGGGGGTGCTTACTACCTATGTAGCGGATGAAGGTGATAAATTGTATAGGCGTTCGTTGTACACCCTTTGGAAGAGGACCCTGCCACCGCCCAGTATGTCCATTTTTGATGCGCCCAACAGGGACATCTGCGAGGTAAGGCGTCAAAAGACCAATACCCCATTACAGGCTTTGGCACTGCAGAACGATGTCCAGATGTTGGAGGCCGCCCGGGTACTGGCCGAAAATACCATTACGGATACCAAAGATGCGGAACAGTGGGTTACCACAGTATTCCAGCGTATCTTGGTGCGGAACCCCAAAGAAGAGGAAAAAAAGGTTTTGGAGGAATATTATACCGATGCCCTGGACAAGTTCTTGAACGACAAGGAGAATGCCGAAAAATTGATTGCCCAAGGAGAATATAAAAGATTGGACACCGATCCGGCAAAAACGGCCGCGCTGATGTTGACGGCCCAGGTAATCTACAATCTAGACGAAACAATTACCAAAGAATAACGATTATGGAAGAAGACAAAACAAATTCTGAAAATCCCCTCAAGGTAAACCGAAGACACTTCTTTTCCCAATTAAGTGTAGGTATCGGTTCTTTGGCTTTGGGCTCATTGTTAATCCCAGACCTTTTTAAGGGTGGCCCCAAACCATTGGCGAGTCAGCCATTGGGAATTCCCCATTTTGCCCCAAAGGCGAAACGGGTAATCTATTTATTTCAATCCGGAGCGCCATCCCAGTTGGAATCCTTTGATTATAAACCTACCCTTACCAAGCGTATGGGAGAAGATTTGCCAGAATCTATACGGAACGGGCAACGGCTTACCGGTATGACCGCTGGTCAGGATAAATTTCCATTAATGCCTTCTGCGGCCAAGTTTGCCCAACATGGTAAAAGTGGGGCCTGGGTAAGCGAATTTTTCCCTCATATTGCCAAAATTGCGGACGAGATATGTATTGTTAGGAGTATGCATACCGAGGCCATTAACCATGACCCGGCGATTACCTTTTTTCAAACGGGCAGTCAGCAATCGGGCAGGCCAAGTATGGGCTCCTGGATGAGCTATGGGTTGGGAAGTGAAAATCAAAATTTACCCTCCTTTGTGGTCCTTACCTCTAGGGGGAAAGGTAATAGCCAAGGTTTGTATTCCAAGCTTTGGTCCAGTGGATTCTTGGATTCCAAGCATCAAGGGGTACTTTTGAGGTCGGGGAAGGATCCAGTGTTATATTTGAACGATCCCGACGGAATTTCACGTTCCGATAAACGACATTTATTGGACCATGTGTCTTCACTTAATAAAATTCACCATGTGGAAACGGGCGACGATGAGATAGAATCAAGGATAGCCCAATATGAAATGGCCTATAGGATGCAAATGTCGGTACCCGATGTTATGGATATTAAAAAAGAACCGGAATCCATCATAAAATTATATGGGGAGGATTCCCAAGTACCCGGAACTTATGCAGCCAATTGCCTTCAGGCCCGTAGGTTAGCTGAGAACGGGGTGCGCTTTATACAGTTGTACCACCAGGGGTGGGACCAACACGGCAACCTGCCCAATGAAATGGCAGGTCAGGCCAAGGATGTGGATCAGGCATCCGCAGCACTTATTCTGGATCTAAAACAACGTGGCATGTTGGAAGATACATTGGTTATCTGGGGAGGGGAGTTTGGAAGGACCAACTATTGTCAAGGTAATTTTGATCCCAAGAATTACGGTAGGGACCATCACCCAAGAGCCTTTAGCATATGGATGGCCGGTGGCGGAATTAAACCGGGCATTACCTATGGGGAAACCGATGAATTTGGATATAATATTGTGAAGAATCCGGTTCATATCAACGATTTCCACGCCACTATTATGAATAATTTGGGGCTGGACCACGAACAATTAATTTATAAATATCAGGGACGCCGTTTTAGGCTTACGGATGTTGCCGGTAATGTTGTAAAAGATATCTTAACATAGTATATGGCTCAAAAAAATAGTACTCCTTGGGTCGATTATGTTATTTTCGGTCTTACTGTATTTCTTGTTTTCTGTTTAATTTTCGAATCTTTTATAGATCTACCCAGTCTTGTGGCCTGGTTGGGGCGTTGGCATCCCTTGATACTGCATTTTCCCATTGTATTATTGCTAATGGCCGCTGTTATAGGCCTTTTAAATCAAATAGTACCCAAGCTTTTGCTAACCATTGCAACGCTTTCCGCCTTGGTAACAGCCATTACGGGATTCTTTTTGGGAACGGAGTCCGTACCAAAGGGCGACCTCATTTTTTGGCATCAATGGATGGGGGCAGGAGTGGCTTTTTTAGCCGTAGTATGGTATTGGTTGAGCACCAATCATTTGCAACAAACCTATCTGGTAAAGGGGATACAAGTGGTATTGATTCTACTGGTTGGACTCACGGGCCATTACGGGGGAATGATTACACATGGAGAGGATTTTTTGGCTTTGCCACGAAGTAAGAAATTGGAGAAGATTCCCGAAGACCCTTTAATTTATGAGCATATAGTTTATCGGGTATTGGATAATAATTGCATAGGTTGCCATAATCCCAACAAGAAAAAAGGGGAGCTGTTGATGACCAATATAAACGAGCTTCTCCAGGGAGGAGAAAGCGGACCGGCTTTGGTCCTAGGGGATCCCGGCAACAGCGAGCTAATTAGACGTCTTCATTTGCCCATGGAGGACGAGGAACATATGCCTCCGGATGGCAAGAAACCTTTAACTGAAGATGAAATACAAATTTTGGAACGGTGGATAGCCTTGGGGGCGTCGGACACCTTAAAGTTGAGTCATTTGGACAATAGTGAACCTTTGGCAGGAATGGTCAAAAAAATGATGGATTCCGGTACAGAGAATTCATGGGCAAAACTTCCAAAAGTAGCGGACAGCACCTTGCAAAATTTGGCATCGGATTACGTCACCATAAAAAGGATTGCCAGCAATTCGCAGGCTTTGAGTATATCTGTGTTCTTACCACCAGAATATGATCCTAAGAATATTACGGATTTAAAGCGGATTGCCAATAATATTGTTGAATTGGATTTGAGTGGGATTCCTCTTGGGGAAAAGGAAATGGAACTGGTGGCATTGTGTAAAAATTTGGAATGGTTGGAAGTGGACCGTACCCCCATCACGGATATGGAGTTTGCAAAAATAATCGGGCTTGAAAATTTAAGAGTATTAAAGGCTTATGAAACGGGTATTAGCGATGAAAGTGTTGCTGTTCTAAAGGATTTCAAGGGCCTTAAAAGTCTTTATGTATGGGAGACACAAATTTCCGATCAAGGGCTTTCCGAGCTAAGGGAAGCTTTGCCCAGTTTACACTTGGATTATGGAATTGATCCTGAACTCAAAACAGAATTTATAGAGAAGGACACCATTGTGGATAGTATACAGTAAATTCGTAAGTAGATAAATAAATACTTAGAATGTATATGACCTGCCGTATTCCAATAGTCATTTTACTTGTTGTCTTTCATTCGTTATCAATAGCCCAAAAAAGGTATGAGTATACCCACCAACAAATGGGTACGCAAATTGGTCTGGTTTTTTATGACAACAATGAGGATATGGCCAGAGCCGATTCCATTGCACAATTGGTTTTCAATAGAATAGATGCACTTAATAACACTTTGAGCAATTATCTACCGCAAAGTGAAATAAATAAACTATGCAACAGTTCAAATATTAACGTTGCGGTTAGCGATGACCTTTTCCGATTATTGCAAATTTCCGGGGATTTTTCAGTAGATACCAATGGTGCTTTCGATATCACCCTAGGTCCGCTCATTGAACTATGGAAAAAAGCTAGGAAAAACAGGCAAGTACCTTCAACAGCCGAAATAAGGACCACACAACAAAGAACCGGTCATGGCAATTTGGAATTCCCAATGGTAAATGTGGTAAGGTTAACACAAGAAGGAATGCAATTGGATGTTGGTGGAATAGGAAAAGGGTTTGCTGCGGATGAGGCTATTAGCCTACTAAAAAGGAATGGTATAAACGCGGCTTTGGTAGATATGGGTGGAGACGTTACAGTGAGTGAGGCCCCGCCCAATAAGGAGTTTTGGACTTTGGGCTTTGGTTATTTCGATAAAAATGGGCGAGAAGTGTTTCAAAAAGTAAAGCTTAAAAATCGGGCTGTGGCCACCTCTGGGGATTTATTTCAGTATGCTGTGATCGATGGGAAGCGGTACTCGCATATCATCAATCCTAAGAATGGCATGGCGTTGAGCAACAATATTCAAGTATCGGTTATAGCTCCCAATGGTGCTATGGCAGACGCTTACGCATCCGCCTTAAGTGTTTTGGGAATTGAGGAAGGTAGGAAAATTGTTGAGGAAACAACGGATTTGGAGGTTTTTATGGTGGAGGATGTGCCTGGATCATACCAGCAGTGGAATAGTTCTGGATTTTTAAAATATATAGTTGAGGATTGAAACAAGATTATAAATAATTACGGGCTCCTTCCCCCAGAAGGGGAAGGTGGACCATTCCACGAGCGAGTGGATTGGGACGGAAGGGGTGATTTTGAGGATCAATTGGTGTTCAGAACAGGATCCCTTCCGACTTTTGCCCCTGAAAAAGGTCCAAAAGCCACCTTCCCTTATCAAGGGAAGGAGCAAATGTTATTGCTATATTTAGGAAATACATTAGAATAATAAGATTGAAAAAAAGAAGAGGGTTCCTTCCCCTAGAAGGTGAAGGTGGATCAATCCACGACCGAGTGGATTGGGACGGAAGGGGTGATTTTGAGGATCAATTGGTGTTTTTAGCTGGATCCCTTCCGACTTTTGCCCCTGAAAAAGGTTCAAAAGCCACCTTCCCTTGCCAAGGGAAGGAGCAAAAGTTATTGTTATATCGAGGAAATAAAGGAGAATTATTGAAATATCAAAGTTTAAAAAGTTCCTTCCCCTAGAAGGGGAAGGTGTTCTGCTTCACCTCAAGTGAAGTGGAACGGAAGGGGTGATTTTGGAAAATTAATTGGTGTTTTTAGCTAGATCCCTTCCGACTTTTGCCCCTGAAAAAGGACCAAAAGCCACCTTCCCTTATCAAGGGAAGGAGCAAAATGAGAATTATATTTGGGAGGGATATGAAGCCTAAAAAAATACATAACAGACCTGAAACCAAAACAAACAGAATCCAACTTCGAAAAAGCTTGACTTCTGCCGAAGCCTTCCTTTGGAATGAATTAAAGGGCAAAAAACTGGATGGCAGAAAATTCAGAAGACAGCACGGTATCGGAAATTATATTACGGATTTTTATTGTGCACAAGAGAATTTAATAATAGAATTGGACGGAGAGGTACACAACAACGCAATTTCAAATGAAAAAGATGATAGGAGAACAGCATATTTGAATGGCGAGGGATACACGGTTGTCCGTTTCGAAAATAAAATGGTTTTTGAAAATTTACCCAGTGTTTTGCAGGAAATAAGGGATAATTTCAATAATAGTAAGGATTAAAGAGTTCCTTTCCCTAGAAGGGGAAGGTGTTCTGCTTCACCTCAAGTGAAGTGGAACGGAAGGGGTGATTTACGAAAGATAAATTTGTGCTAGGAGCTGGATCCTTTCCGACTTTTGCCCCTGAAAAAGGTTCAAAAGCCACCTTCCCTTGCCAAGGGAAGGTGCAAAAGTTATTGCTATATTAAGGAAATACATTGTAATTATAGGATTGAAAAAAAGAAGTGGGTTCCTTCCCCTATTAGGGGAAGGTGGACCAATCCACGACCGAGTGGATTGGGACGGAAGGGGTGATATAGGAAGACGAATTGGTGTTTTGAGCTGGATCCCTTCCGGCTTTTGCCCCTGAAAAAGGTCCAAAAGCCACCTTCCCTTATCAAGGGAAGGTGCAAAAGTTATTGTTATATCGAGGAAATAAAGGAGAATTATTGAAATATCAAAGTTTAAAAAGTTCCGTCCCCTATTAGGGGAAGGTGGACCAATCCACGACCGAGTGGATTGGGACGGAAGGGGTGATTTTGAGGATCAATTGGTGTTTTGAGCTGGATCCCTTCCGGCTTTTGCCCCTGAAAAAGGTTCAAAAGCTACCTTCCCTTATCAAGGGAAGGAGCAAAAGTTATATTTTGGTTTAATACAGGTTATACAGGAAGTTAAATGAAAACAATCGACAAAATAAAACAACTGGCAAAAACTTATTCCGAAGAGTTTGTTGGTGTTAGGAGGTATCTACACCAGCACCCGGAACTGTCTTTTAAGGAACATCAGACCTGTACCTATGTACGGCAGCAGCTTACGGCTATCGGAATTGACACTATTGAATCTGTAGCTGAAACTGGTTTGTTGGTCACGATTAATGGAAAAGATAAAGGCAAAACCATTTTGTTGAGGGCGGATATGGATGCTCTTCCCATCCAAGAGGAAAATACGGTGGAGTACGCTTCCCAAAATAAAGGGGTTATGCATGCCTGTGGACATGATGTGCATATGACTTCTTTGATGCTGACCGCTAAAATATTATTTGAGCTTAGAAATGATTTTTCAGGAACCGTAAAATTATTATTTCAACCTGGAGAGGAATTAATGCCTGGTGGGGCTACTCTGGTAATGAAAGAGGCCGCCTATAAGTCCATAGGTCCCATACCCCATTTGGGACAACATGTAATGCCAAATATTCCTGCTGGAAAGGTAGGTTTTAGGCCTGGACTATTTATGGCCAGTATGGACGAAATTTATATTACCATCCTTGGTAAAGGAGGTCATGCTGCAGTGCCAGAAGAATGTATAGACCCAATTCTCATTGCCTCGCATGTTATTGTTGCGGCTCAGCAAGTGGTTAGCAGAATGGCTTCGCCCAAAACGCCCAGTGTCTTGTCTTTTGGTCGTATTATTGGGGATGGCGCCAATAACGTAATACCGGATAAGGTAATTATTGAAGGTACTTTTAGAACCTACGATGAGGAATGGAGAACAGAGGCCATTGACAAACTGACTAAGATGGTAAAATCCATAGCCGAGGGGATGGGAGCAGAATGTATTGTGGATATTCCAAGGGGGTATCCACATTTAAAAAATGACCAGGAATTGACGAATGCGATGAAAAAGGGGGCAATAGACTACCTTGGATCGGACAATGTGGTTGACCTGGATTTATGGATGGCTGCCGAAGATTTTGCTTACTACACCCAAAAAAATCAGGCCTGCTTTTATTTGTTGGGGGTAGGGAATACGGAAAAGGGAATTACTTCTGGTTTACATACCCCAACCTTCAACATAGATGAATCGTCTTTGGAAACAGGAGGGGGCTTAATGGCCTGGCTGGCTTTGGAATCTCTGGTTTAGAAGCTATATTAGTTAGCGTGGGATAACCTTTTCACCAGTTTTTCTACAGTTAAACCTTGAACAAGGATAGAAAAGACGACGACCACATAGGTAATGACCAAGAAAAGATCCCGATGCATTTCGGCGGTAAGTCCCAATGCCAAGGCAATGGAAATACCTCCTCTTAACCCGCCCCAAGTCATGATAATGTTGGTATTGGGGACAAAATCCAGCTTTTTCTTAAAGAAGTTGATGGGCAATAATAGGGAAAGGTATCTGCAAGCCAATACCACTGGAATGGCAATTAGACCAGCAATAAAATAATTGAGTTCAATGGTGAGGACCAAAATTTCCATGCCAATAAGAACAAACAATATGGTATTTAAAAGAATGTCCAGCAATTCCCAAAATTTATCCACATAGGTCTCTGTGGTCTCTGACATTGCTGCGTTTCTTACTTTGTCGTTGCCTACAACGAGTCCAGCAGTTACCATGGCCAAGGGAGCTGATAAATGTAGTTGATGTGCAATGACAGTACCCGTCATTACTGCCGCCAAGGTGATAATAACCTCAATATCATAGTCATCTATAGATTTCATGAGCCTAAAGGTGATCCATCCTAATAGCAGGCCCAAAACAAGTCCCCCGATTACTTCTTGACCAAACAATTTTAGAATTTCGCTCGCACCCGTTTCGCTACTTCCAAAGGAAGCAATCTGAAAAATGGTTAAGAAAACCACTACACCAACCCCATCGTTGAACAGTGATTCCCCTACAATTTTGGTTTCCAATTTTTTAGGTACCCCGGCTTTTTTAAGGATGCCAAGAACAGCAATGGGATCGGTCGGGGATATAAGGGCCCCAAAAAGTAAACAATACACATAGTCTATAGGTAAACCAACGACATTTAAAGTATAGTACATGGCCGATCCTACCAAGAATGTGGAGACCAAAACCCCTAGGGTGGCAAAGGCAAAGACGGGCCATCGCTGTACTTTTAACTGTTCAAAATTGGTATGCAGAGCCCCGGCAAATAAAAGAAAGCTCAACATTACATCCATCAATACGGTTCTAAAATCGATATGCGTAATGATATATTTTTCAGCATTTAATAGAGTGTCATCAAACCCACTTATGGCAAAAATGACTAGGGTAAATACAATGGTAATAAGCATTAGGCCAATAGCATTGGGTAATTTTAAAAACCGAACATTGATATATCCAAAAATGGCAGAAAGAAAAATCAATACAGTGGCAATAGTGAAATAGTCCATTTGGTGGAGTCGTTTTTACAAAAATAGGATATAACTTTTAAGAATGTAGGCTATATCCAAGTTGAAATTTAATACCGTAGGGATCGACTTCATTTTTTTAGGGAATAAATTTTTTCCTGTATAACAACCAACTAATGTTTTGTTTACTTTTAGACCTACCATAGGGTATTGTGCTATGAAAGGCTATTTGCAGTATTTTATTAGTTTTCTGTTTGTTATGCTGATTTATGGCATTCATATGTTGCCTGTGTCGGATAGTATGTTGAATGAAAACAACACCAAGCTGTCCCATGTTTTTTTGGCATCCCAAATTAGATATCATCAGGAATTTGCACCCTTTGCAAGACGCCCATTAACGTCTTTGTTGATCGAAGGTTCCTCGGGTATTTTTGGCATTACTTTAGGGGAGTCCTTTGTACTTGTAAACCTATTATTGTTGTTTTATAGTGGATTGTTGGTTTATAAGATTTCATTGAAGCTAAACGCAACAAGGGGGCAGGCACTATTTAACCAAGTGTTTTATTTTTTTACATTTTCCATCCTATTCGCTTTTTTTCCGCCTGTTTTCAGTTATGATGAGCCTCTGCAATATTGTTTGATCATGCTCGGTATTTTGGCTTTGATCCGTGAAAAGTGGCTGCATTATGTCCTCTTATTTTTGTTGGCAATTATTGCAAGGGAAAGTAGTTTATTTCTTATCCCCGGATTGGCCATTATTTTTTCAGGTTTTAGTTTGAAATCCAAGAATATGTGGTCCTTTTCCATAAAAAGAAAATTGCTTCTGCTTTTAGTGCCCCTGCCGCTTTATTTTATTTATTTGGGGATATTCTTATGGGCTACCGGTATTTGGAAAGAAACATCAGAAGTGGCAGCCAACAGGCTAAGCTGTTATTTTCAAAATTTTGGTACATATGCCAGTACTGTAGAATCTATAGTCTCTTTTTTTTTGGTTTTAGGTCCCAGTCTATATTTTCTTTATATGGGCAATAAGAATAAAATATATTCTGCAATGGAAAAAAAGTACGTTCAGGCCTTTTTACTCGCCCTCGTCATTAATACGCCTATTGTGATGGTGGCTGCATTGTCCAGGGAATCCAGGTTGTTTGCTTTGCCGCTTATTTTTTTGTGGCCTTTGGCCGGGCAATTGTTTGGAAAGGAATTGGCGCTTTTAAAGAGGCTCAATTTGTATTTGAATTGCTTTAAAGATTGGAGATATAGTGTGTTGCTGCTGGTTTTGTCCTTAATAAGTTACGCGGTTGCGTATAGGTTGTATATACCCAGTTTTCCATCCAAGGATAATTTTTTTAACGAGTATTTATTTGTAATGCTTTTGATTATGTCGGTGCACTTTTTATTTGTTAATTTTTTAAAGAGAACTATGGGAGCCTCAAGGTAAGGACAATGTGGCTGATTACTTTTTCAATTACTCTCCAACCTACCTATGTAATACTGTTACCACTAAATTGGGATCAGGAGGTATGGTGGAATTGTCGAATTCCTTTCTGTGCGTAATTCCCAATGTATCATAGGATGCCAATACTAGATCTAAATAACCCTTTTCTACAATGCTATTGTCCCTGTCCCTTTCAGGATTGAACTCATTTGACGGCAGTGCCTTGTAGGCATATATTATACCATTTTCAAAATTGTATTCTTCAACCCGATCGGTGACATCAATTCTGGTATAACCTAATTCAAATTCATCAAACAATGCCAATTCTTCCGGGGTCACAAAATATAAAGTGCAGTTTAATCGTATGTCCTTATTCTCAATAATATTTAAAAAAATAGACTTTTCGTAAGTCATTTTGCTGTTATTGTCAAAAGAATAGGATTCATAGTTTATATATTCTGCAGGGAAATTTGGGTCGTTATTGGGAGCAACAAAATTCCAGGCCCTCTGCAGACCATTCAAATGTACCAAATAGATTGAATCTTGATATTTTCTGCCTAATACTTCTTCAACACTCTTTAGAGAGGATAACATGCCATATCCTATCATTCCTACTTTTCCCTCTTGGATTTTTATAGTGGATTTTTTGTTCATATTTATTTAAACTAATGTGTTGCTATTATATGTGTTGTGTATAAATGGTGATGGACTATATATTACTTGAATATCCGGTCCATTTCGATAACCTTTCTGACCATCAGGCTCAAAATTAGTCGAATTTTGCAATGCTATATTTGTGAATATTAAAATATTTCATCCAAAGCTTTTGTTCTATACTCAAATATCTCCTTCAGCTTTCCCTTTATAATAAGAGTATTGGCGATACTCCCCAGTAGTCCCAAAGGTGGCTGGTAGCTAACAATATCTGTCATTAAAGTTCCGTTGGGAATGGATTCTATAATATGTTGATGGTGCCATATCCTGTATGGACCAACCCTTTGTTCATCAACAAAATAGCTGTTTTCCTTTAAGTGGGTAATTTCAGTAACCCAAGTTGTTTTAATTCCGAACAAGGGTGAAACCTTGTAGCTTATAATCATTCCAGCGTACATTTTGGAAGGAACGTCTTTGGAAGTGATATCAAAGCCCATATAATCCGGGGTTATTTTTTTTAGATTGGCGGGGTCGGAAATAAATTCCCATACCTTCTCAACGGGGGCGTTGATTTCTTGTGTTTTTTTAAATTGATAAAATCCCATATGTACTAGATGTATTAGTTAGAATTTGATTTCTTTTTTAATAATAATGAAAATACGAGGGGTAGCGTTGTAATTATTATTAAGCTGAGGAAGATTAGTCCATAATTATTCTTGACCCAAGTAATTTCACCAACAAAAAAACCTGTCAATAAAAAAAGGCTTATCCATAAAATAGCCCCTAAAATAGTATTCTTTAAAAATAAACGGCGTTCCATATAGACCATACCGGCCAAAAATGGAATATAGGTTCTAATAATTGGGAAAAAACGTCCGACAATTATTGCCCTTCCCCCGTGTTTATCATAAAATTTCTGGGCTTTTGGCAGATGTTTCAACAAGTATTTCTTTAGAAAATAATTTTCGCTGCGTTGCAATTTTTCACCCAAATATTTTCCAGTGATAAAATTTAGAAGGTTTCCAATAATGGCGGCTATTATAAGAATTACCAGCAATATCCAAATGTTTAGGTTGGTCGAAGCGGCAACTACCCCGGCCGAAAACAATAATCCATCCCCAGGCAAAAAAGGAAAGACGATAAGACCGGTCTCGAGCATAATGATAAAAAAAAGTAGCACATAGGCGTAATAAACATTATTGGCCACCAAGGCCAATAAAGCATCATCGGTATGCAATATTATTTCTAATAACCTGTCCATTGTAATGTAATTATTTAGAATCCCTTGTTTATTTCAGTTGAAAATAATGCGGTTGGGAAGTACTTAGTCCTGTACTTAGGGTAAAATTGTTGCCCTAATATTGCCATGGCTACAATATTGTGGTAGTTGTGTTATGGCAAAACGTAGATTTTCCATTGTAAAAATAGTTTATTAAATGTACGTAATATCTCCTATGATAAGATGAGGTCCTTAATAAAATAAATAAATATTAGGTAAGCTTTAAGAAACCGTTCTTGGGTTTTTATTGTTAAACCTCTTTAAAGTTGTTGTTGAATTCGTTGGGGCAAGCAAGATAAATAGCTTTAAAGTTAAAGATAATTAGATTCATAGTTATTATTGATTGAAACCGAGTCTTGTAAATAACTTTTCCAATTGCTATTTATTCATAATTCCATAGATATTACAACAATTAATTAGTGTCTAGGAAGTGTGAAATAATCGGCAAAAACCAGGGAGGAATTAATCAAAAAAATCGTAGTCACGCCTTATAATGTGTGACTACGATTTTAATGAATAAAAAATCGGGTTTTTGGTCCTTTGCTGCAAGTATCTTTGTAAGTGCTATTGGACCTTAAATCTGTCTTATTCCAAAATTAAACAAAGGAAATACCTTGCTTTGCACATATCTCCGCTACTTTTTGAAAGTCTGGTGGGCCGGGTGGTAGTTGGGCTAATTCCTCAAACATATGTTCTATTCCGGCCGGAAAAGCAGAGGTAATCATTTTGGCCTTTTCGGTACCCACAACTGTCCAGGAATGTGGAATGTTTTTTGGGGCAAAGGCCACATCTCCCTCATTTAAGACTGTGGTTTCCCCATCGACCATTATTTCGATTTGTCCTTTAATTACCCTAAATATTTCATCTTCCTTGGTATGGATGTGTGGAGGTATGCCTACCCCGGGTTCTACATTGTCTACCCATTCCACTATCTGGTTTCCAGTTTCGCTGCCCACTAGTTTATGGGTCTGAATATCCCCAATTACATTTAAGACATTTCCTTCCTCGTCCTTAATGATTTTTGGTTCTGTCTTTATAGAATATTCGTTGGCCGAAGCCGACTGACATTGTACCATACCAGGCATCATCACCATGCCCAACCCTATTCCGGATGCTTTTAAAAATTTTTTCCTGTCCATAATATTGTTTTTAGAGTCAGCAAATTAGGTCAATACCTAAAGCAAGGGAATGTGAAAAACAGGGTATATCCTTAGATTTTGCCGCTTTTAGCTTTCTCTAAGCATGGATGGGGTAATTCCAGTGTGTTTTTTAAAAAAATAACTGAAATAATCTGGAGAGGAGAAGCCGAGTTCAAAGCAGATTTCTTTGATGGTTTTATCCGTAAATTTTAACTGGTGACGAGAGCTCATTATTCTTTTTTCGGTTATAACGGCCTTTGCGTTAACACCAATGGTTTCCTTTATGCATTCATTTAAATAGTTGTCGGATACATTGAGCATCTCTGCATAGTCGCTTACCTTATGATTCACGGAAAAGCGTTTGTCTACCAGTTTTTTGAATTTATAAACGAGCGTCTTTTTTGCGTTATTTTCCGATATGACCGATTTAATGTTGCATTGCCCGTCACAATAGACAAAAATGGTGTTTAATAAGGAAATTATGGCATCGTCCTTATGGTTAAGTTCCGATCCTATAAGTTCGTCCAGCATTTCCAAAATAGACTGAACCCTATTTTCTATACCAGGAGAGAGATTTATTTTAGGAATTGCATCTGAGGTAAAGAGCCTTACTTCGTTAATGTGAAGTTTGCTCAACAATGGGTTGTCCAATATTTCTTGGGACAAATACAAGATATAACCAGAGGACGAGCCCGTATTTTCCTTTATTAGTTTCCAATCGATACTAGGGCGAAGAAAGAAAAGCGAATTGGATACATTTCTGTACCGGATCTTGTCTATTTCAAGCCATTTTACTCCGTTTTTAATCCAGAAAAGCGAATAATACCCCTCATATTTTTTTGAGGTGGTATTGTTTACTATTCGCGATATTTTTATGGCTTCTGGATCCATAGACAAAGGTGCAGCCTGTTATTATTTGGTGCCCATCAGGCTGTAACAATTTTCGGAAGAAATATCCGAAATATAAATATGCAAAAACTTTGGGGGAATAGCAAGGTTGGTATGGGATAAATGCTAAGAATCCTCGGTTTATGACGGGGGCTTGGTATATTACATTGATGGATTACTACTTATCGGACCAAACGGCAAGTTCGTTGCCCGAAGGGTCTTTAAAATGGAATCTGTGCCCTCCGGGGAAAGAGAAAATATCTTTTGAGATTTTCCCACCCGCTTCGATTATCTTGTTTTTTATAAGCTTAAGATTGGAATGAAATAATACAACGAGTGCACCATTTACAATTTCATTATCGGTCTTTTCAAATCCACCTTCGAGCCCACTTTCTGAAAATGCGATATAGGTTGGACCATAATCTGTAAATTTCCAATCAAAGGAAGATTCATAGAACATTTTAGTTTCTATTAAGTCTTTCGACTTGAACTCTACATAGTTAATGTGGCTGTCTTTTGCTTGCATTTAGAGGAGTAGTTTATAATTGTACACTAGTTTTGGAATAAAATTATCCATGGTTTTGGCAATGACCTCCGGATTTATATTTTGCTAGATAGAAATGTAAGTGCGATTTTCCCCATTTTTTCGGTATACCTTATCTTAAATCAAATGGATTATTCCGATACGGTAAACGTTTTTAACATCCCTTTTTTCATAGTGTTGGGAACTTCTGAAATAAAGGCATAATTACCCGGTTCAAGATCCACTTCGAAATAACCAACACTACCGGCAGGGCTATCATTAACGCCACCCAAAAAGGTGACGCCTTCCGGGGCGGGGGTGATAAGTCCCTTTGGATCGGCCCAATTCATCCAATTTTCAAGAGCCTCAAGATTGGTGGTATCCGCTAATTTAACCAAATTCACATCATGTCCTACAAAGTTTTCATGTGTAATCTGGTCCTTGAATTCCACTGAAAACACTTGTGGGCCTTTGGCAATGGATCCATTATAATTAATGCCCTCTGTACTGGAAATAGTAATGGTTATTGTAGGTATTGGGGGTGAAACGTTGCTTTTATCTTTGGAAACTATAATGGGTTTTGCCATGCCCATGGAAGAGTGGAATTTTCCATTGGGCATTTTTACGTAACACTCCATAAGGTAATATCCAGGCTCCAAATTAACTGTGGTAGTACTGTTCTTCTTTGGTGAAACCAAGCCGGATCCACCTGAAAAAACTACTTCAAAAAACCACGCGGGGAGATTGTTGAATTCGGCAAACCCCGCTTCGGTTTTCCCTTCATTAATTAAGTCCATTCCCTTGTCGAAGGGAGGAAAGACTTCATTTTTGGTATTTAGTATCGTCTTGCCTTCGGGGTACTTATCCAATAAAAAGAAATGGGTTTCATTAGAGTTATTTTGATAATTAAATGTATTCCAGCCAAACGGAATGGTGTCAGGGCTTATAAAGTCCATAACCGTTGTTGTAATCTGGACAATGCCATCCTTTTTGGCAACCAATTTTTCCTCGGTTTTAGCCTTTTTATCAGGTCCGCAACCGTGCAGTATAAACGTTAAAATAATTAATGCTGTAATGACATATCCGTGACTTTTAAAGAAGGGTGGTAGTGTTTTCATGGTATTGCTTTTTCCAATGTATATAGTGTAAAACGGTAGCGGGCAATTTATGAAAAGAACTGCACGCTTAGGGATGTTCAAATCTATACTGTGGGGAATCTTTTGACTGGAGGGAGTTTAGGAGGGGTGATTTGCTGATTCAAAATACGAATGTAAACGGTAAAAAGCAAATGCTACCTCCAATTTTGGCCCTGTTACCAATCATTAATTTTTATACTTGGGTAGGGCGAAGGAGTAGGTAGGACTATTTTGTTGACTTTTTTTTCTATATGTACCCTTCCCTAATACCCTGTTATTTCTTTTAGTTTGTTGAAAAAGGCCTTCTTTCTATCAGAACTAATAGTCCAGTCTACCGGGACACTCTGAAAACCTGAGTTATAGTCCTCCCATTTCATTCTAAAATCAAAGTAGCCCCAAGAAGCATAAGATTCTGTGGCGGAGAGAAGGTTATAGGATTCCTTATCAAAATCAAAATGATCATCTTCATTGAAAAGAATGGGCTTTGGAGAATAACTTTCGGACTGTCTCACCAATTCTACCATCTCTTTAATTCTTTCAGGATCCTTTACCCCGTTCCCGTGTAATAGGACAAAATCTGAGGAAGCAATAATTTCCGAAGATGGAATTTTATTTCCCGAATAACTGGTACTTACCAAAAGTTTGTGCCCACTGATGTCTTGAACCCGCTTAATAAGTTCCGATACTCGTTGCGGTTGTAAAATGGGGTGATCATATTTAATATCACATTCGTTGTTTATTTCAATCAATATGTTTTTATACCCCTTCTCTAGAATCCAATGTGTTATATTGTCAACAGCCTTCAATACAGCCTGTTCGTCTTTTAACTGTTCATCCTGACCAAAATAAAAATAGCCCAGAATAACAACCATGCCCAGTTCATTGGATCTTTCCAATATTTTTTCAAGCCTATTCATATAATCCTCCCTAAGGTTGCCCAAACTGTCAAAAGTAGAGTTGATCCAACCGTGATTGCCATAGCCCAACGGACTTCCGCCTTGCAGATTAAGGGTAAAGGATAACAGGCCATGGGCCTTCCAGTCCTCCATGGCATTTACAAATTCTGCAGTGTTCCTCTCCGCATCCCATTTATTGGAATCCGGATATTTAAAATTATCCCGAGTATCGCTATTAAGATCATCAAATATGCCTTGGACCATTCTTGAGTTAAAAAGTAAGCCTTCAATTTTATTTCCTTTCCAATATCTATTTTTATAGGTTATTTGATCATTGATGTAGAACTGCTCTCCTTGAATACTTACAGAAGTTGTTTTTGGTTTATATGAATAGGAGCATAGGCATATTGTAGACAGTAGTATAGCAATAGTGAAGGCGTATTTCATTCTTATTATTCTTTTGGTCAATTCAATGTTCTATGGGATTGCTTGTTTAAATGTAGGGAATTTTTGCCTTGTTTTGGAGAGGTTTAAATTTTATGGACCTACTTTTTGCTATCCATGTATTCCTTAATAATTGATGGGCCAACAAGATTTTAAATTCGGCCAGCTTTAAAAATGGTCTTTGTAAT
This sequence comes from Arenibacter palladensis, assembly GCF_900129275.1. GTDB lineage: Bacteria > Bacteroidota > Bacteroidia > Flavobacteriales > Flavobacteriaceae > Arenibacter > Arenibacter palladensis. Next base: position 1,374,616 of record NZ_FQUX01000001.1, read on the forward strand.
GTATGGCCAAGAATACGGCCCTAGTTAGGGCTCATATTTTTTAGGGTCGAAATTATTTGAGCTAAAACAGTAGTTTGGAAGGGTTAAAATATAGTAGATAGGTGTACACTGAACTTCCTTTCTTTATATTTGCGAGCTATTTGATAAAAGAAAGTTTATGATTTCGAGCAACGAATATTTTGATGGAACGGTAAAATCGTTGGGCTATAACTCGGCCATAGGAAAATCTACGATTGGGGTAATGGAACCAGGGGAGTATGAATTTGGCACTTCTGCCAAGGAAACCATGAATGTGGTAGAGGGCGAACTAATTGCTTTGTTGCCCGGGGAAACTGAATGGAAATCCTTTAAGGCGGGTTCGTCATTTAAGGTAGGCGCCAATAGTTCTTTCAAGGTAAAATCGGTTGGGCAAACTTCTTATTTGTGTCAATACGAATAGGGCTAAAATTTAACCCTTTTTCTATTTGGGTGTTTCAAACTTAGACTTGTAATTCATGGTTTTAGTTCAGGCCCCAAGCCAATATTTTATTTATTGGTTATAAGCCCGTAGTTTTTATATACCTTTTTCCTCTTCTTAATTGATCTAAAATTATGCATAATCGGTTTGTGCTCATTTCACAAAGAGCCGAGGTATATAGCCATGATTTTTATTAGGTGTTGAACATACTTAGGAAAAACACAGTCCATGGTTTAATGGATGTTCAATGGATGGGTCAAACGCCCAAATAACGCTAGCCGCTGTCCTGAAATATTTCCTGGGCCACACTCCTCTAGGGAATTTAACATGGCTTCATCTTTATAGTGGTTGTAGGCCATATACAGTGCATTTATCCTATTTTTAGTAAAACAATGAGATTTTATAGGGTTGTTTATGACGTACATATAGGCCTGGAAAAGTGAACCTGATCCATCACTTTCAACATGATTATATAGCGAATTATCACCTAGTCGCTTTAAAAATTCGGCATGGGCGGTAAGGTGTTCAATATGTGTCATTGTATATTCCGTGCCACTTCCACTGGAAGGTAAATAGTCACCATCAATCGGGTCCGTGCCCCGCCTTATTTCCTCAGGGATTGCACCGTTGGGCAAAATGCCCCATAAGGCTACCTTGGCATCCATTTTCCAATCCAAGGATGTTTTTAAACGGCCAAGTTGATACTCGTTGTGCGATTCAAAAGCATCCTTGGGGGACATTTTCTTAGGTGACGGACTTATTTCTTTTAGTTTCCATTGTTTCTGGTCCATGAGGTAATATGAAATAAGTGCTGCTGAAAAGGAGGCAGCAACTCCCCAATTGTTTTTCCTTGTCCTACTTGCCCAGGCTACTTTTGGGTACATTTCATCCCGTAGCCAGATTTGATATTTTAGTTTATCGTTCTTCGTCCAACCTGTCCAACCCTCTAGGAGATCGGCAGCGTAAATATAAGGGGTGCCTCCCCTTGCCAAGTTCAGAATTCCTTGGGCTCCCCAATGAAAATCATGATGCTCCGCATTGCGATATCCATGGGTTCGACTAAGGTCCAAAATTAGGCTTTTGGCTTTGTCTGCATATTTTTTATTTCCTGTCAAATGCCAGGCTATAGCCGAGCCATAGGCCAGTTTCCCACCAATGGAACTTAGTTGAATTGGATCGTTGGAACTACGATCGGAAATCACAACTTCGTCTTCCAAAAGGGGCCAGGCCGTTGAAGCCTGCGTTAAACTGTCTATATAATGAAGAAAAAGATCAACATTGGTACTATGCGGTTTAAGTCCGGAAGCGGCCATTTCCCTGATCTTGGATAGGTCTGTTGTTGATACAAGAATTCCTTTAGGTCTTGCAATTTGGCCATTTCTATGTTCTGGGCATACTCTATTAATAAAAATAAGGATCGCCGCCGTTAAAATTATAGTAATAGGTTTCATGCTTATTATGGTCTCACAATCTGTATTGGGAAAGTTAAGTATTTGCTGCAAAAGTTTTTCACTTTTTAGTACAGATTGGAAATGACTAGATGGAACAAAGTCCCTCCAAAGTAATTTTTTAGGTAGTTTTTAGTTTTCCGGTGCTTAAAAATGCCTCTAGGATGGTATTGTCCTGACATACTTTTTTTAAAAATGGCCCAATATTTCACATACTTATGTGATTGCCAGCATTGTACTTTCTGTTTTCCTTTGTCAAGCAAATTTTACAACCATCCTACGGTCTTATGGGTCGTGGGATTAAAACTAAATGGCCATATATCCATAAAGTAACATTTAAATTTAAAGTTTATGAAAAAAACACTTTTAATGCTTGCCATCACCGGCCTAATGATAAGTGCATGTGGCTCACCAAAACAAAAGGAAGTAGCAAAAGCAGAATTACCTAAGTCCGGTGATCGGATTCAACGAGGGGAATTTTTGGTTGCTACTTTAGGGTGCAATGATTGTCACTCCCCTAAAGTTATGACCCCAAGAGGTCCAGTGCCAGATCCCGATAGATTGCTATCCGGACATGATTCCAATGAAATTTTACCGGAATACGATCCTCAAGCCGTAGGGGGCTATGTGTTGTTTAATATGAACAGTACCGCAGCAATAGGACCTTGGGGCACCTCCTTCGCCGGTAATTTAACTCCAGATGCTACGGGTATAGGATTTTGGTCCGAGGAGCAATTTGTGAAGTCCATAAAAGAAGGGAAATATAAAGGGTTGGATAATAGTAGGCCCTTATTGCCCCCCATGCCCTGGGAAGGATATTCCAAGTTGCCAGATGAGGACATAAAGGCAATATATGCGTACTTAAAGAGTATAAAGCCTGTTAAGAATATAGTGCCACAGGCCATTATGCCCGGTACCTAGGTTCTCTTCAAAAGTAGTTTTAAACATCAATCTGTATTGCAACGGTGCCATTCTCCAAATGTTAACCAACAGGAATCCAAACAAATTGGTGAATGGTACTCCAATTAATCATCAGCAAAACGTGTCAAAAAGCAGTAAACCAGAAAAATATTATAGGTGTTTCCTTAAATAATCAGATTTAACAATTTCTTTAATTCCCTCTAAATAGGGAGTGGTTTTAAAATTAAAGTGACTGTCGAATTTATCTGAATTAAAAACATAGTCCCTGTCGTATTGATACATCATTTCCGGCATTTCCCTCATAACAGGAATAAAAAGCCCTAGTATCTTTATAATTAGCCTGCTGGCAACCTGAAATCTAGGTTTTACCCCCATTTCACCTGCAATGGCCTCTATCCATTCTTTTCCGGTGTAGGGATTTTTGGCAGTAGGCAAATGCCATACCTGATTGTAGGCCTGTGGTGAATTGCCTAGCAGGGCAGTGGCTTTTGCCGCATCAGGAGTGTAGGTAAAGGAGTGTTTGTAATTTAACGAAGCCATCCAATTGGCTTTTTTGCCGGTACTCAAGGGTTTGAATACCATCTCGGTCAATATACTGGAATTCTTAATATTGGGGCCGTAAAAATCTGCTGAACGGGCAATCAAAGCTTCTAGTTCTCCCTTTTTTACCTTTTCCATAATCATGCCTGCTATTTCGGCACGAACCTTCCCTTTTTTGCTTGGGGGATTAATAGGTGTTTCCTCATTCATTCCATCCAAAAAATTGGGGTCATACATGTATATATTGTCAAAAAACACCAATTTACAGTTGTGTTCTATACAGGCATCGATCACATTTTTTATGAATTTTGGCCAATACTGCTGCCAAATTTTAAGCTTGTACGGAAATCCAATAGTTACGTACACAATGGCAGATCCCTTGATTGCCTCGAAAACTTGGGCCCTTTCCCCAAGGTCTGCAGATATTATATGATCGGTATCATTAACTTTTTCCGGATTTCTACTCACCAACCTTATTTTGCTGGTATACGCCGTTAAAGACTTGGCCAGTTCAATTCCAATTGCGCCGCCCGCCCCTAATATTGTTTGCATAGTTGTTCCTTTTTGTTTGCTATGTACCAAATCTGGAAACCGTCTTTATCCCTTGCCTTTTCCATATTGGGCGGAACAGCTTGGTGACGCTTGTGCCTAAAGATTTGTGTACGGTTAAAATTGTTTGCCTAAATTTAGGGAAATTCCCTTTTCATATGTCAAGTTGTAAATTTTTGTTCGCTTAAATTTAGCGTTTTAGAGTGCTAAATAAATTTTTGGGACATATGTTATTTTTGATTTTGGATCCGAGCAATTTAGGGGTGTATAGTAATTAATTTCAAGGCAATAACAAATCATATGAAGCAACCAATATTATCCTTATTATTCTTGGTATTAATATCATTTGGGCATGGGCAATCCAAAATCCCGGCCAAGGACGCTATTTTAAGTGACAAGGATTTTAAATTTCTTGAAATATTAACCAAAACCATCATTGACAGTTCCCGTATTTACCCTGGGGAGCGGGTTGCAGATCAAATGGGTACAAACAATACGGGTGGGATATTGGTAAAACCTGGAGGTAGGGAGAGTTATCCGGCTTTCTGGATCCGGGATTATGCCATGTCTTTGGAAACCGGATTTATTTCCGGGGAAGAACAAAGGCATATGTTATTGTTAACGGCTTCCACCCAAGCAGATCGGACATGGCTTACTAAAAATGGCGCTATGGTGCCGTTAGGTACCATAGCAGATCATATCCGTATGGATGACGGATTGCCCATATATTTTCCAGGCACCTATAGTTTTGAAGAACAGGGTACTCCTGAGTTTGGTAGAACCCCGCCCTATGGGGATCAGTTTTTCTTTATACATATGGCCCATTATTATGTGGTTACAACTCAAGATCTGTCATTTTTGGATAAGGAAATAAATGGAATGAACCTCATGGACCGACTTGAAATTGCCTTTAATGTGCCTCCATCGAGATTGGATAATCATATCGTTACTACCACGGAGCATTTTAGGGGCATTGATTTTGGTTTTAGGGATGTGATGACGATTACAGGTGATCTTTGTTATCCGTCCATATTAAAATTTAAGGCTGCTTTGGAGCTATCCGAATTGTTTGAAAAACAAAACAATCAAGAAAAAGCGGAAAAATACACTGTGATAGCCAATAAAATTAAGGAGGCCTTACCGCTGGTCTTTATGGATGAAAGGGGCATGCTCAAAGCTTCGAATGCCAAAGGAAGTCAAGCGGACGTTTGGTCTACAGCATTGGCCGTCTATTACCAAATTTTGGATAGGGAGGCAACCGAAAGGACAAGCAGGTTCTTGGCTCAAGCCTATGAAAATGGATACTTATCCTATAAAGGCAACATTAGGCACATTTTAACTACGGATGACTTTAGCGATTCCACGGCATGGGAATTTTCATTGGCACAGAAAAATACCTACCAGAACGGGGCCTATTGGGGTACTCCAACCGGATGGGTATGTTATGCCATAGCCAAAACCAACTATAAACTTGCCCAACAATTGGCAAAGGAATACATAAATGATTTGCGCCAAAGTGATTTTAGAAAAGGGAAGGAATACGGTGCGCCCTTTGAATGTTTTCACCCTTCGGGCCATACGCAAAATCCCCTGTATATGACTACGGTAAGTTGTCCGCTGCCGGCATTTAGAAACATTACAAGACCATGATCAGGTTATGATTTATTTAGCCGATCCGTAATTCAATATTTTTAGAAGTTTGGCTACTGTATTTTTAAGAATTCCAATCTGCGCATCACTTCCGAATCTTCCGAAACCACTTTGGATATTTGGTCCAGGTGGATATCAAAATTATAATTGAATTTACCGGAATTCATGAGAGCTATCGAGTTTAATATTAAAAGGGCCTCACTGGGCTTATCGGACTCGTACAAAGCCTTGGTCATTATTGCCGACGGATCCAATTGTTTAACCATAGCAAGAAATTCTGCCGCACGTACCCTGTTTATACGTTCTGGATCCTTGTTTGCCATTGTTTTAATTTTCGCCTCCATTAACATGGCCTGCTTTCCAAAAGTACTACAGACAATTATTGCCCAATATCTTTCCCATGGATCTGAAGAATCCAGGGCAGTGGTCAAGGCATTTTTGGCATCCTTAAAGCTTAAAAGTCCCAGATCTGCAATTTCAATATATTTTTCAATGTCCTTTTTGTGTTTAGTCCCATAAGCCACAGGGTTTTCAAAAGCATTTTCTATAAGGACATGTTCTGGATAAAATGAGAGGTCCGGCATTCCTTTTGCCCAAGAATTGAGTCTGCTGCGCAGGTCTCTTACTATAGTCTTGTACTTTGGGTCATTGGCCAGATTTTTTGTTTCATATGGGTCTGCATCAATATCAAAAAGCATTTCCGGAGGGCGCGATTCAAAGAAGGCAGATTGTATTTTGTTCAGTTCTCCTTTATCGTACAATGCCTGCCATTCTTGGTAAGCCAATTGCTTGTAACGATAGTTGTTCATTAAGCCATCAAAATTAAAGGGCTGATAGTTTCTAATATATTTATACTTCCCTTTTCTTATGGCCCTTACCATATCGTATTTTTCATCGAACCTATCCGCGTAACTATAGGTTTCATCGCGGGCATTCAATTCCTCATTCTTTATATCCTTGCCTAAAAATGCCTTGCCATCCATTCCCTGTGGTATGCTTATTCCCGCAAGATTCAAAACTGTTGGGCCCAAATCAATAAAGCTTACAAAGCCTTTTACGGTGCTGCCAACAGGACTATTTACGAGATGTTTATATTTTTCGGGAACATGGACTACCATTGGAACGTGGAGTCCGGTTTCGTACAGATAGCCCTTGCTTCCCGGCAAAACGCCGCCATGATCGCCAAAGTAAAAAATAAAGGTGTCGTCCAGCCTTCCATCGGTTCTAAGTTCGTTGATAACGTTGCCGACCTGCCTATCCATTTCCCTAATTTTGTCCCTGTATAGGGCGTTGGTGTATTTAAATAGCTCGGTATTGGGATGGTTGGGCTGTATTCTAAATGAGTTTTGGTCAGTTTCAGGCAGAGTAGTTTCCATGTCTTTAGCGGTGAAGTGCATGCTGGACTCATGAGAAACCCCAATATTGAAAACATGGAAAAATGGTTGATTTTCCTTTCTATTTTTCCAGCTGGCCTTCTTGGAAGATTCGTCCCAAACACCATCACTTTTAATAATATTATAATCTTCCTTGCTATTGTTGGTGGTATAAAATCCTTGCTGTCTTAAATAGGCCGGAAACATTTTGAGTGAATCGGGCATAGGGACCGTTACAATTTTTCTATGGTATTGGGCTCCGATACGCGGTGCGTAACAACCTGTTATTATGGTCGAACGTGCTACGCTACAGACAGGGGCATTGGAGAAAACGCGATTAAAGATTAAACCATTTTCTGCAAGGGATTGAATATTGGGGGTGGGAATGCCATTGTCATCAAAAAGTTCAAGGTAGTGCTTGGAATTATCCTCGGAGGTAATCCAAACAATATTTGGAGGGCGCTCCTCCATCAATTTTGTTTGGGAAAATATAGCAGGAATGGAACCAAGTACGATTGCCAAGGTTTTGAAAAATATGCTGAGTTTTAAGGTGTACATAAGGATTTCTAGTAAAAGGTGCTGGTTAATGGCTATTAATGATGGCCCCTAATATAGGAAATCTTCTATACCCATGTTGATTTTTAGTGCGTTTACGGTTCTGGCATGACGTAATTATTTCGTTGGAAATAATAACAAGTAAGTTGTTCAGCATACTTAAAATAAGTACTTTAATACATTCAACTTTTTTGGTTTACTAGGTTAAAAGGCATAATTCTATAGTGTCACCCACACCTGGAAGAATTTAAACGCTAATAATACCCGTAAAACCCTTATTTTTATTGAAACCTACAATACCTCAATAACATGTCCTATAAAGAATTATGAACCGGCAATTATGAAAAGCAAAAGAATCCAAATTGTTTTAACCATTTTTTTATCACTAACGTTTCTATCAACATTTCAATTAATTGCACAGGAGCATCTTGATGTTGACCATCAGAAGAAAATGTATGAGCGCAATGCGATGGGAGACGGAACGGCATTGAAGGTGCTGCTTTTTTCCGGTACAGGTTGGTTCCGCCATCCTGATATTCCTATTGTAAATGGGTGGATTGTGCGGCTAGGTGCCGAACACAATATGCAGATAGATGTTAGTGAAACAGGAAGTGATATATCCAAGGAAAAACTGGGCTATTACGATGTATTGCTGTTCAATAATGCAAATGTTCTGGATAAGGTTTTTAATGAGGAACAACGGAATGCCATAGAGGAATGGTATAAAGATGGGGGAGCAATTGTTGGTCTGCATGCGTTGTTGGTGCATCAGGAAAACTGGCCCTGGATAATGGAATTGGGCGGATGTGATTTTAATAGTGATTCTGAATTTCTCAAAGCCAAAGTGGTGGTCGATCCAAAAGCTATGGATCATCCTGCGGTTAAGGGAATGGGTAAAGAGTTTTGGTACGAGGCAGATTGGACCAACCACACCAAGTCTGTTACCGGCTTGCCGGGTGTTCAGGTGTTACTCCGGGTAGACGAGTCAACCTACGAACCAGTTAGGGAGTACTTCAAGACTAGAGGAGGCGAGGGAATGGGAAAGGATCATCCGATAGCTTGGACCAGGGTTTGGGGCGGAGGAAGATTTTTCTATACTGAGTTGGGGCACGATATACGTTCATTGAATACGGATTTTGGACGTCAGCATCTTATTGAAGGAATAAAATGGGCAGTGGAAAAAGAGTGATTAAAGTGTTTTTGTCTTATTGGATAAGTTGGCTTTTGATAGATTATTATGATTAATTGTTAAAAGTTGGAATCTGAAATTAGTATTAATTGATTTTCAGGATTAAAGGCCTTCGTTTTTCGTAAAAATAATGTGTCTCGTTTTAATTTTAACAACTACCACTTGTGAGAGTTAAATTCAAGTTCTAGTTTTGATTCCCGTATGAATCGGGCATTACAAAAATATATTCTACTTCCCTGTATCCTTTTAATAAATGGATTCAACACTATTTATGCCCATACAAATTTTGAAGTTGATCGTTATTTTTCAATTTTAAATTTAGCAGTTTCCGAAAGTTTTCCCTGTGAGTTTGAGGAAGAAATGGCCCCTGTTGTTTTTGCGGATACTTCTGTACTTGAAGTTCAAAAGCTACTTGTGGCGGAAGTTGCGGATTTCGAGGAAGAGGAGGAGGAGAGCGATGAAATTGTTTTATCTCCGGAAACAAATTTAATTTATGGTGGTCTAACAACTGCCATTTTTTATGCCCTAATATTGGAGTATTTGTCTTCCAATCTGGAAAATGACCTCGCTTACATTGACACCCACGCTTTTACCACTCCTTATAAGCGGTACATTAGATTCCAAGTTTTCAGAATTTAGGAAATCTGGCAGTACCTAATTAATTTGGGGCTGTCCCCACTTTTTTTAAGTACTGTTCTTAATCAAAATTGAGTAAGTCCGAAACTAATTTAGAAGGACTTACCGGGCATTTTATTTGCTAAAAAACCAATTATTCATTTTTAATAAATTAAGATTATGAGGAAATCCCCCATGATTATTGGCGTGTGTTTACTACTGAGCCAATTAAGCTGTAACTCCGAAAAACATGAAAAACGAGAGGAAACCAAATATCTCGTGACCAGTCCAATAAAAAAAGATACCGCGGTTGTAAAAGACTATGTCTGCCAAATACATAGCATTCGAAATATTGAGGTCCGTGCTCTGGAAAAGGGCTATTTACAGGAAATCTCGGTTGATGAAGGTCAATCCGTAAAAAAGGGTCAACAAATGTTCCATATTATGCCCAATGTATATGAGGCGGAATTTCAAAAGGCCACGGCGGAAGCTCGGGTGGCCGAAATTGAATATGAGAATACTAAATTATTGGCCGATGGCAATGTAGTTTCTGCAAATGAGCTGGCCATGGCAAAGGCTAATTTTGAAAAGGCCAAAGCAGAAGTTATGCTTGCAGAGACCCATCTAGGGTTCACTAATATTAAAGCTCCGTTTGATGGTATTATGGACCACCTGCATGTTAGGGAAGGCAGTCTTTTGGATGAAGGGGAATTGTTGACTACCCTATCGGACAATAGTAAAATGTGGGTTTATTTCAATGTGCCCGAGGCGGAGTATTTGGATTACATTACCAGTGTTGATCGAAATAGTAAAAAAGAGGTGGCCCTTTTAATGGCCAACAATAAACGCTTTAATCAGACTGGTATTGTTGAAACCATTGAGGGAGAGTTTAGCCATGAGACCGGTAACATTGCTTTTAGGGCAACTTTTGACAACCCCGATGGTATTTTACGCCATGGGGAAACAGGTAGCATAATTATGCAGGTACCCCATACCAACGCGCTTATTATTCCGCAAAAGGCCACCTTTGAGGTTTTGGATAAAAAATATGTTTTTGTAGTTGATGATAAGGCAGTAGTAAAACAGAAGGAAATAGCTATCGCCGGAGAACTACCTAATCTTTTTATCATTGAAAAGGGACTTTCCGAGAAAGATAGAATAATTCTTGACGGCATTCGTATGGTAAAGGACGGGGACCATGTAGAAACCGAATTTATTGAACCAAAATCGGTTATAAACAACTTATCACTTTACGCCGAGTAAGTATAACCTATAGGAAACTTAAAGATTAATTGTACAAAGTATGGGGCGTTCTCCCATCCAAAGGTAAGGAGGACAAGAAAACCCCTTCGGTAATTAATTTTTATACCTAACCTAATTTCACAAAAGATGTTCAAAAAATTTATAAAAAGACCGGTATTGGCCATAGTCATATCAGTCATGATAGTTTTTACCGGCCTTTTGGCCATTAAACAATTACCTATTTCACAATTCCCCGAAATAGCACCTACTACCGTTAATATATTTATAGCGTATCCAGGTGCAAGTGCAGATGTATTGGTAAACTCAACGCTTATTCCATTGGAAACGGCCATTAACGGTGTTCAGGGAATGCGCTATCTGGCATCCGATGCCACCAGTGCCGGGGAAGGTACGCTGCGTGTTATTTTTGAACCCGGAACGGATCCCAATACGGCGGTTGTGATGGTAAAGACAAGGGTAGATCAGGTAATGCCGAACCTACCCGAATTGGTACAAAAGGAAGGGGTGATTATAACCCCCGTACAACCCAGTATGTTGATGTACGTAAACCTGTTTGCCGAAGACGAGCATAATGATGAAAAGTTTCTTTACAATTATGCCTATACTAAAATTATACCCGAAATACAACGTATCAACGGTATTGCCAGTGCGCAGATATTGGGTAGTAGAAAGTACGCTATGCGGGTGTGGTTAAAACCAGATCGTATGCGTGCCTATAATGTATCTGCCGAAGAAATCATGGAGGCCATGCAAGACCAGAGTATAATTGCCAGGCCAGGAAGGATCGGGCAAAGTTCCGGAATTAAATCCCAGTCTTTGGAATATGTCCTTACCTACGTAGGGCGTTACAATCAACCGGAACAGTACAAGGATATTATAGTTCGTGCCAATGCGGAGGGGGAAACCATTACCTTGGGTGATTTGGCCGATGTGGAACTTGGTAGCGAGTTCTTCGATATTTATTCCAATTTGGATGGTCGCCCATCAGCATCCATTATCTTAAAACAGACTTTGGGCAGTAACGGTAAGGATGTTATTGACGAGGTTAAGTCAAAATTACTGGAGCTTAAAAAGGACCTTCCACCGGGATTGGACTATAAGATCAGTTATGATGTTGCCAACTTCTTGGATGCCTCTATTGAACAGGTACTCCATACCCTTCGTGATGCCTTCATTTTGGTTGCTATAGTGGTCTTCCTGTTTTTGGGCGATTGGCGATCAACGCTGATCCCGATCATTGCGGTGCCTGTTTCACTGATCGGTGCTTTTTTCGTAATGCAGCTATTTGGGCTGTCCATTAACCTTATTACTTTATTCGCCTTGGTACTGGCCATTGGGATCGTTGTTGATAATGCCATCGTTGTGGTGGAGGCAGTCCATGTTAAAATGGAGGAGCAGAATCTAAGCCCTTATAAGGCATCCACAGAGGTGTTGAGCGAGATTGGAGGGGCAATTATCGCTATTACCTTGGTTATGGTGTCCGTATTTATCCCCATTTCCTTTATGACCGGTCCGGTAGGGGTGTTTTACAGACAGTTTTCCATTACTATGGCCGGGTCCATTGTAATATCAGCGGTTGTGGCCCTTACCCTTACCCCGGTATTATGTGCTATAATGTTAAGGAACAATCATGGGAAGCCCAAGAGGAAATCGCCCGTTGATAAGTTTATTGCATGGTTTAATAAGGGCTTTGAACGTCTTACGGGGACCTATGTAAAATTATTGGATAAAATCGTGACCAGAAGGATCGTCACCTTTGGTATCCTAATAGCCTTTTGCGCGGGGATATTTTTTACGAACGAATCGCTGCCAGCAGGATTTATTCCCAATGAAGATCAAGGAATGATATATGCCATTATACAGACGCCACCTGGAGCCACTTTGGAGAGGACCAATGATGTTGCCCGTAAATTGCAACAGATCTGTGAAGAGATGGATGGAGTAGAGTCGGTTTCTTCCTTGGCCGGTTATGAGATTATGACCGAAGGACGTGGGTCCAATGCCGGTACCTGTCTAATCAATTTAAAACCATGGTCCGAGCGTCATCATTCCGTACATGAGATCATGGAGGAATTAGAAGAGGAAACCCAAAATCTGGGAGCCAGGATTGAATATTTTGAGCCGCCAGCGGTACCTGGTTTTGGATCTTCGGGCGGATTTTCCATGCGTTTATTGGATAAGACCAATTCCACGGATTATCATGGTTTTGGAAAGATAAATGATGATTTTATGGACGCTTTGGCCAAAAGGGAAGAATTAACTGGATTGTTTTCTTTTTTCTCGGCTAACTATCCCCAATACGAACTTAAAATCAATAATAAGATTGCCATGCAAAAAGGGGTTTCTATAGGTAAGGCAATGGAAAACCTGAATATTTTAATCGGAAGTACCTATGAACAGGGCTTTATTCTGTTCGGAAGGTTCTTTAAGGTCTATACCCAGTCGGCTCCCGAGTATAGGGCACTTCCATCGGATTTGGAAAAATTGTTCGTAAAAAATGAAGAAGGGGAAATGGTACCTTATTCTGCCTTTATGACCATGGAAAAACGTTTGGGCCCCAATGAGATTACCCGCTACAATTTGTATAATTCGGCCACAATTAATGGGCTTCCTGCACCTGGGTACACGACTGGGGACGCTATCAACGCCATAAAAGAGGTCGCCGCCCAAACCCTGCCCAGAGGTTATGACATTGCCTGGGAAGGGCTTTCGTTCGATGAGGCCAAAAGAGGAAATGAATCTCTATACATTTTTATCATTGTATTGATATTTGTGTATTTCGTGCTAGCGGCCCAATATGAGAGTTTTCTATTGCCTTTTGCTGTTATTCTATCCTTGCCTGTGGGTGTTTTCGGTTCATTTGCGCTATTGAGGATGATGGGCTTGGCCAATGATGTATATGCTCAGATAGGGGTAATTATGCTTGTTGGTCTATTGGGCAAGAACGCGGTGCTTATAGTAGAGTTCGCCGTGCAAAAGCATAGGCAGGGTGCCAGCATTCTTGAAGCGGCCATAGAAGGTTCCCGCGCCCGTTTTAGGCCCATTTTAATGACGTCATTCGCGTTTATTGCGGGTTTGATTCCCTTGGTTGTTGCTACCGGAGCTGGAGCCATTGGAAATAGGACTATTGGCGGCTCGGCTTTGGGCGGAATGCTTATAGGAACACTATTTGGAGTGTTGGTCATACCTGGGCTTTACTACATTTTTGCTACTATGGCAGAAGGAAGGAATCTGATCAAAGATGAGGCCAGTGAACCTTTTTCCGAAGAATTGATGCGTACGAGCGAGGGAGAAAGTAGGACTAGGGCCAAAATAAGGGAGATTACGAAACTTTTGAAAAAACTAACCAAAGGACAAGAGGATGAAAAATAGGAGAATATTATCCATAAAAAAGATCGGGGTGTGCGGGCTAAATATACTCGCCGTTATAACATTGTATTCCTGTGTACCATCAAAAACGATGATGGAAGAGAATTCAGATGTGCCGGAGAGGTATCAAAATCAATTGGAAGATAGTTTGAACAGTGCTAGTATCCAATGGAAGGATTTTTTTTCGGACCCCCATCTAAGCGCGCTGATAGATACAGCCTTGATAAAAAATCAGGAGTTGAATATAATGCTTCAACAGGTGGAGATGGCCAAAAATGAGATCAGGACCAGAAAAGGGGAATATCTGCCCTCTGTGAATATTCAGGCTGGAGCGGAAGTTGAGAAAGTGGGCGCTTATACCAGGAATGGTGCAGTGGAGGAGCATCTTGAAATACGGGAGGGGGAGGAGTTCCCGGAACCTCTATCCAATTTTATGGTAGGAGCTTACGCTTCTTGGGAGGTGGATGTTTGGAAAAAGCTGCGAAACTCCAAAAAGGCTGCTGTTTTCGAATATCTCTCCTCTATTGAGGGAAAGAATTTTATGGTGACCAGCCTGGTTTCCGAGGTAGCCGCATCTTATTATGAATTGGTGGCTTTGGACAGTCGATTGGCTATTATTGAACAGAATCTTGCCATTCAACAGAATGCTCTGGCCATGGTAAAGCTTCAAAAAACAGCAGCAAGGGCAACGGAGTTGGCGGTGCGTAGATTTGAGGCGGAGGTTCTTAAGAACAAGAGTCAAAAATACGAGATTCAACAGCAGATCGTAGAAACTGAGAATAAGATTAATTTTCTGATCGGGAGATCACCGCAACATATCCTAAGGGATTCTAATGGTTTTATTGAAAGGCCCGTGGGAGAGGTAAACGCGGGGATACCCTCCCAACTGCTTCAAAACCGACCGGATATAAGGCAGGCAGAATATGAACTGGCTGCGGCCAAGTTGGATGTTAAAGTGGCCAAGGCCAATTTCTACCCTTCCTTAGGGATAAAGGCAGGGGTTGGTTTGGAGGCTTTTAAGCCAAAGTTTTTGACTTCTACGCCACAATCTTTGTTGTATAACGTGGTTGGGGATGTAGTAGCTCCGTTGATCAATAGAAATGCAATCAAGGCGGCGTATGCCAATGCCAATGCTAGGCAAATACAGGCGGCATATGAGTATGAGAAGGCAATATTAAATGCCTATATGGAAGTGGCAAATCAATTGTCCAATTTGGATAATCTCAACATGAGCTATGAATTAAAAGTAGGTCAGGTACAGGCACTTAACGAGTCGATAGATATTTCCATCCGACTTTTTCAATCGGCCAGGGCCGATTATATGGAAGTACTTCTGACCCAACGAGATGCCCTAGAATCCAGCGAGGAACTTGTAGAGACCAAAAAGGACCAAATGTTGGCCAAGGTAGGTATGTACAGGGCCTTAGGAGGAGGATGGGATAGATAAGGTTTATCCAAAGACTGCTAAAAAACTATGAACAAAGCCATTCTACACGATTGTAGAATGGCTTTGCCTATTTTAGGATCACTAAGACGTTTTAATCCAGCTCCAAATGACCACGGCTCATATTTATTTGAAGTTTATATATAAACCTTATATATTTATTGTTTCCTATATTAGGTACCTTATTTAAACCATTCAACTATATGAAAGTATTACCATTATTTTCCCTTGTAACCCTATGTCTTTTGTCTTTGTACAGTTGTGCCGAGAAAGAGGCGAAGAAGCCCCAGAAACCCAACTTCCTGTTCATTATGTCCGATGATCACGCCTATCAGGCCATTAGTGCTTATAGCGATCATTTGATCCAAACCCCTAATATAGACCGGTTGGCCAAGGAAGGGATGTTGTTCAGAAATGCCAGTGTTACAAATTCTATCTGTGCACCTTCACGAGCCACCATTCTTACAGGGAAACATACCCACATTAATGGAAAAATAGACAATCACAATCCTTTCGATACTACTCAGGTTACCTTTCCGCAGATCTTTCAGAAGGCTGGTTACCAAACGGCCATGTTTGGAAAACTACATTTTGGCAACAATCCAAAGGGCGTGGACGAATTTATGATCCTTCCTGGGCAGGGACATTATATTAACCCGGATTTTATCACCCAAAAGGGAGATACCACCATTACTGGCTATGTAACGGATATTATTACGGACATGAGTTTGGAGTGGTTGGATAAAAAACGGGATCCGAACAAGCCTTTCTTTTTAATGTATCTCCATAAGGCACCGCACAGACCTTGGTGGCCAAGGGTGGATAAATTTAAGGAGTATACCCAAAAAACATTTCCGCTACCAGAAACCTTATTTGACGATTATTCCAATAGGGGTACTGCAGCCAAAACTGCAGAAATGAATCTTTTATATCATATGGAATATAGCCATGATAGTAAGATTTGGCCCGAAACCATTGAGGAGATGGGCAATGTAGTGCCTATTGTACAAAATACCCAGGCCAATATTTATAACGAATTTAATCGTGCCAACGAAGCGCAAAAGCAAGAGTACAAGCCTATTATAGATGCTATTAACGAAGATTTTAGGCAAAAATGGCCTTCCATGACAGACAAGGAAAAAATGACTTGGAAATACCAGCGGTATATGCAGGACTATTTGGGAAGTATTTCCTCTGTGGACGACAATGTGGGACGCGTGCTGGACTATCTGGATAACAATGGCCTGGCCGAAAATACCATAGTAGTCTATACCTCGGATCAAGGTTTTTATTTAGGAGAGCATGGTTGGTTCGATAAGCGTTTTATTTACGATGAGTCCTTCAAAACGCCCTTGTTGGTCCGTTGGCCCAATGAAATAAAACCGGGAACCACCGAGGAAGAAATGGTGCAGAATCTGGATTTTGCCCAGACCTTCTTGGAAGCTGCCCAAATCTCTGCACCGGCAGATATGCAGGGGGAAAGCCTTATGCCATTGTTAAAAGGGGACAGTGCCAAATGGAACCGCGAAGCTGTTTATTACCACTATTATGAATATCCTAGTGTGCATATGGTAAAACGCCACTATGGCATAGTTACTAAGGAATACAAGCTAGCCCATTTCTATTACGATGTGGACGAATGGGAATTATATGATCGCAAGAAGGACCCCAAGGAAATGAACAATGTTTATGATGATCCGGCATATGCGGAGATCGTGAAGGAGTTAAAGGAAAAACTGGCCCAACTTAGGGTAAAGTATAAGGATTCCAAGGAATTGGATGATAAGTATATTGAACAATCCAAGAAATATTAGCGCATTCAAAATAATGTGTAAAAAGAAAAATAGCGGGTTTTTACCCGCTATTTTTCGTTGGATTTTTATCCAATGGGGACCTATTGCTGGAGGGTCTGCCATGGAGTTTAAATTTGTAGTACGTGCCAACCTTGGTCGGTAAACAGGCTTTACGTATTTGCTTATCCAGAGGATAGAGAATTTATGCACTTAATTTTTGTTTTGGTTGCGCTAGTTGTGTGATTTCTCCCTCCCGGTGGAAATGACCTTTTCTATGATAATTTGTATGGTTTTATTGGAGAACAGGATTGGCCTATGCCCTCAAAATCTTATCTGGGGTAATCGGTAGATCAAATACCCGTTTTCCGCTGGCCTTATAAATAGCATTGGCTATTGCTGCGGCAGTAGGTGGCAATGGGACTTCCCCAGCACCTTTGGCATCTTCGCTTGGCCGGTTGATGATGGCTACCTCCACTTCCGGGATTTCCGAAAAGCCTAATATGGGGTATTTTTGCCAGTCAGAACTTGTAATTTCTTTTGTGTTGAAAGTTACTTGTTCCTTTAGGGTCCAGCTGGCCGCTTGGATCATCCCGCCTTCAATTTGATTGGTAAGTCCGTCACTATTGATCACTTCCCCCACGTCTACTACAGCCCACATTTTAAGAAGGTTGACCTTGCCGTTATTTTTATCAATAGCAACCTTGGCAGCCACGGCAATATAGGCATCGGTATTTTTATACCTCATAAAGGCATATCCAATGCCTTCACCATCAGCTGATTGCTGGGAAATGGTCAGGGCTTTTACTTTTTGGAGGACCGCAATGGCCCTTTCGTCCTCCAAATGTTTTAGACGGAATTCCAAAGGGTCTTGTCCGGCTTTTTCGGCCAAGGTATCCATAAGGGACTCCACGGCAAAGATATTCGTAAAGGACCCAAGGCTGCGCAAAGATGAGGTCCGCAACGGTCCGTCGTAGTAATGCGCATTCACGGTCATGTTCGGAATACTGTAATATGGATCTGCATTTCTAAGTCCTCCTCCTAAATACCCTCTCGATTTCATCTGATGAGGGGGTTCCAAATACCTGGCCGTTAATACGGTTCCAGCATTTTTGTTGGGGCGGGTACTATGGGAGTCTGTCCACACTTCAGCTTTCCAGAAGTTTATATTGTTGTTTTCATCCAAACCTGCTTCCAATTCCACGATCATGGCCGGACCATAGGGGTCCCAGCTGTGTTCATCCTGCCTGGACCATTGTACCCGCACATGGGTATTGGGGTATTCCAATGCCAGAAGGGCGGCATCGGCAGCAGCGTCATCTGCAGTGCTATGTCCAAAACAACCGGCTCCTGGAACTGCAGTAATATGAATTTTTTCGGAGTCCAGGGAAAGCATGGTCGACAAGGCTTCCCTCATGGGATATATCCCTTGACTATGTGACCAGATATGTAATATTTCCCCATCAAACATAGCTATTCCACAGGCGGGGCCCATGGAAGCATGTTTTATGTAGGGTTTGGTATATCTTGCCTTAAGGGTGTCCGTTTCTTTGGAAGCTGCCGTTACATCTCCTACACTTTTCACGGTTTCTGATCCGGTGGCATCCTCCTTAATATGTGCATAGAGGTTGTTATATTCAGGAAAGGCTATGGGAGTTGTCCATTCAGTATGATTCCTAAGGTATTTTTCCGCTTTAATTGCCTGATATTCCCTTTCGGTAATTACGGCCACTATACTGCCTTTTACTACCGTTTTAAGAACACCCCGAACCTCGCTTCTTAAGGTGGTATCATCTATGGAAATCAGTTGTGAGGTATATCCTGGAGGTCGCACCACCCTGGCATGCACCATTCCCGGGAAGCGTAGATCTTGAATGTAAATGGCCTGTCCACGTACCATGTCTCTAATATCCGTTCTAGGGATAGCTTTTCCTACATAGCGGTGTTCCTTCTTATCTTTAATGGGTACAGGAAGGCTTACTTGCTTTTCTATTTGTACACCTTCGAGGATTTCAGCAAAAGTGAGGGATTTGTTGTCCGGTTTCGACTTTACAATGCCATTGTATAGTAGTAGTTCGGTAATGGGGGCATTCAGTTTTTTACTCGCCAACCCCAATAATTCTTGCCTAGCGGTAGCTGCTGCATAACGTACGGACATGGCACTGTTCTGAATGGAGGCACTGGCACCGGTATAGCCTTCATTAGGGGTGCGTCCGGTCTCTGCCAGCTGTACCTGCACCTTCTCCAGATCCATATCCAGCTCTTCCGCGGCAACTTGTTGGATGGCGGTGCGGATACCTTGGCCCAGTTCTACTTTTCCTGATAAAATCCTAATACTTCCATCATCCAAAATCTCCAACCAGGCGTTGACCGTATTGGCACGCCCCATACTTCCTGGAAGCTTTCCGTCATAATCCACTCGGGCGGCCATTATGGGGTCTTCCACACCTGTGCAGGCCCCCAACAATGTGAAACCAACGCTGATATAACCCAAGTCTTTGAGAAATTTTCTTCTGGTTCTAAGTGGTTTAACGGTCATGGCAGGTTGGGATTACAGGTTTTTAGCCGCTGTCTTAATGGCTCGGATGATCCTGGTATGGGTACCACAGCGACAGAGGTTGCCTTGCAGGGCATTTCTGATTTCCTTTTCATCAGGGTTTGAGTTGGTATTTAAAAGGCCAACCGCGGACATTAGCATACCGTTGAGACAATAACCACATTGCGCAGCCTGTTCGTTTACAAATGCCTGCTGCACGGTGTGTAGCTGGCCTTCAGAAGATTCAAGTCCTTCCAAGGTGGTTATTTCGGCATCCCCAATGGTGGATACCGGAAGCATACAGCTGTTTGTAGGTTTACCATTTAACAAAACGGCACAGCTTCCGCATTGGGAAAGTCCACAGCCAAATTTTGGGCCATTAAGTTCTAGGTAATCCCTTAGAATATATAGCAAAGGTATGTCGGCCTCGGTATCGATCTTGCTTTTGGAACCATTGATGTTGAGGTGGTAGGTGGGCATAGCAACGAGTTAAGCTTCTAAGATAATGAAATGCTTTTCTAATGCAAATGGTCGGGCAATATTAGAAAGCAGGAATTATCTGATTTACGATTTTTTTGCCAAACCTCTGGAAATCCTCCTTCATAATGGCATTGATTGCATTTAGAGACCAAATTTTTGGCCTACCAATAATTTATTGAATAATCTCACTAAGTCGGGATTGCGTTCCATAAGATTAGCAAAAATCTCTATCTCACACTTTTTTCTTGAATCATTTTTTGTTCAAAAGCTGCGTCGTATTCCTTGTTCTTTTGGCTTGGAACCAAGGCATTGGTTGCTTTGCGCCAATCCATCAGTTTTTTAAGGAGTTCCTGGGTTTTTTCTGGATTTTGTTCTGCAACATTATTTTCCTCACTAGGGTCAGATATTAAATTGTAAAGTTCCAATGCGCCGTCTTCAAAATATTCATGCAGTTTCCAGTCGCCGGAAATAATTACGGATCCAGGGCGGGTACGGAACAATGGGTCACGGCTACCATCCTGTAAGCCTTGGTATTCCTGAAGGTATATGGGGAAGTGAAAGAAAAGGTCTCTCTCTGCCTGGGAACTGCCCTCGAATATGGGTCCTAAATTAATACCGTCCAGTAGCAGAGCTTTTTTATCGGGACTTGCGATATTTTGTAGGGTAGGGTAAAAGTCCAAATTGCTAACACGGGTGTTAGAGCTGGAATTAGGTTTTATTTTTCCAGGCCATTTTATGAGTAAGGGCACACGGATTCCCCCTTCATAGTAAGAACCCTTTCCGGCACGTAAGGGGTTTTGTTCGGATATGGACCTAATTCCTCCATTGTCCGAAGTAAAGATTACCAGGGTGTTTTTTTCCAGTCCGTTTGCTTTTAACGAGGTTAGAAGTTTGCCCACATTTTCATCCATGGAGGCCACCATAGCGGCATAGTCCGGTCTATCCTGACCATTGGAACCCTTTTTGGTCTTAAATTTATCAATGAGCTCCTCTTTTCCCATTATTGGGGTATGTACCGTATAGAAGGGAAGGTAAAGAAAAAAGGTGGTGTCCCTATATGTTTCAACAAATGAGATGGCCTCATTGGTAATGCGGTCTGTTAAATATTCACCCTCCGGGCCATTGGTAATATGGTCTATTTTATAAGGAGAAAAGTACCCCCCTTTTCCGGGATGGCCCTTGGAGCTTCCACCAACATTAACATCTATCCCCTGTTTCCTTGGGTCATTGCCTACATGCCATTTTCCGAAACTTCCGGTAATATATCCGGCCGATTTTAGCATTTGCGGGAGAGTATATATGGTATCATTTAAGTGGTCCGTATTTTGGATAGGAATAAGTTTTCGTGTCTTGGAATTTCCTCTGTCCGATGGGCTTACCGTATAAACACCATGTCGTGGAGTATTAAGTCCGGATAGTAGACAGGCCCGACTGGGAGCACAATTTGCAGCTCCGGCGTATGCATTGTAAAAAATCATACCCTCCTTTGCCAATGTGTCCAAATTTGGGGTTTCATAATACTCACTTCCCATAAATCCTAAATCTTTCCAGCCCAAATCATCTACATTTATAAGGACAATATTGGGAAGTGCCTTATTTGGCAAGCTTTCTTTGGGGGTTTTGCAGGACTGTAGGCAACACATTATCGTTAAAACAACAGTGGTGAGGAATGGTCTTAGGTGATTCATGTTTCTATGGTTATTTGGTATTGGATAGGGTCTAAATTATGGTAAAATGTTTTAAACAGGGCATTGCACTAAGGCACTAGGTCCTTTTTGATTATTGCTTTATCCTTCGAAAATTGCCTTGCAAATTCTGTTGGACTTTTGCCGTACTCCTTACTGAAACATTTGCTAAAGTATTTTTGATTGCTGAACCCCGTCATATAGGCCACTTCTGAAATGTACATTTGGTTTTTCTTTAGGAGTTGGGCGGCTCTTTTTAAACGTATTTGTTTAATTAAGTTTACAGGAGTTTCGTCCATAATGGCTTGCACCTTTCTATAAAGATTGGCCCTACTCATCCCCACTTCCGAAGCTAGAAACTCCACACTCAGTAAATTATCATCCATGGAGTCTTCTATAATTTGAACTAGCTTTTTAATAAACATTTCATCCTGGGAGTCCACTTCAATCTCTTGAGGTTCTGCAGTAATTATTTTACTGTACTTTTCTTTGAGTTCTTGTCGGGTTATAAGTGCGTTTTTTACTTTCCATTTTACAAATTCTAAGCTGAATGGTTTTTCAATATAGTCCTCAGCCCCCAAGCTCAAACACTTTATTTTTGTCTCTTCCGAGTTTTTGGCAGTTAGCATAAAAATGGGAATGGTGTTTATATCATTATTGTCTTTCACCCTTTTAAGCATAGATACACCATCTTCGATGGGCATGAGTATATCGCATATAATCAATTGCGGTTTTTCTTTAAGAATGGTTTCGTAACCTTCTTGACCATTGGAGGCCTCAACTACATGGAAATCATCCTTTAATTCCTCTTTTACCATAAACCTCAAGTCATTATTGTCCTCAATCAACAGTACCTTGGGTTTGTCTTTATGATTTGAGTCTGTTTGAGCATCGAATTCTGAAGATACCTCCTCAATAACCTGAAATTCGGAATTATGGATAAAATTTCGAGTTAAGGGTTTGCCCGTATCTATTCTTTCCTTTTTATCGAAGGCATTTTTATGGATTGGTAGAAAAAAGGTAAATTCTGTAAATACACCTTCCTCACTTTCAACTATGATGTTGCCGTGATGTCTTTCCACAAGTTTTTGAACCAATTCCATGCCTATTCCCGTACCGGGAATCTGATTGCTATAAGTCTTGGTAGCTTGGTAATATCTATCAAAAATATGTGGTAGGTCTTTTTTGGGTATACCAATTCCGTTATCCCGAACGGAACATTTTATATACTCGCCCTTTTTTCTGTGTAGCCTAATAAAATCGTTGTCGTTCATATTTGCAACTTCCAGGGTCACACTTATTTCCCCTTTTTTTAGGGTGTGTTTAAATGCATTGGAAAGTAGATTAAACAGTATTTTTTCCATAATGTCTACATCGTACCATCCCCTTATTTCTTCCTTGTTACAGTTAAAGTGGTATTTTATTTCATAAATTCTTGCAAAATCGTTGAAGGCATTTTTTATGGTTCTTATGTCCCTTACGATATCATTTTTGGATATCCGCAATTTTAGTTTGCCCTCGTCAAATTTTCTAATATCCATGATTTGATTGATCAGCCTGTGCATTCTTAAGGTATTGTTGTAGATGCGTTGGGAAGTCAACGGACTTAAGGTAAATTTCTTTTCTTTTACCACTTTTTCAATAGTTCCGAGAATTAAGGACAAAGGTGTGCGTAATTCATGGGAGATATCCGTGAAAAAAACCATTTTCATTCGGTTTATCTCATTATCTTTTTCTCGGCTTATGGTCTCAGCGACTAAATTTTTCTTTAAAGTATACCATCTTTGCACCAATAGAAAGGCAATGTATATGAATACGGCCAAAAGCACAATGTAAATGAAGTACGCTAGATTACTTCGCCAATAGGGAGGTGCAATCACAAAGCTGAGTTCGGTGGGGGTGGTATTCCAAACACCGTCACTGTTGGAGCTTTTTACCTTAAAGGTATATTTCCCAGGGGGCAGGTCATTGTAATTGGCATTTCTATTGGAAGCCTTGGTGTGATGCCAAAAATCATTGATGCCTTCCAACTTATAAGTATATTCATTTTTATTCGGTGCTGTAAAATCCAGTGAAGAAAACTCAATGGCGATGTTATTACTGTTATAGGGGAGTTCCAGTTTTTCAGAAGAACCAATGCCCTGTATCGGCAATGAAAAATTCTCGGATGGGGATTCAGTGGATTCATTGCCCAAGATGTCAAATTTGGTGATAACGGTATTGGGGATAAGATCTGATTTTTTGTAATTTTTGGTATCAACACTGTAAAATCCGCCGGGACAGCCAAAGTATATGGTCCCATCTTGGTCTTTTAAATAAGAGTTGAAGATAAAATGACTTTCAGCCAGGCCATCCTCCATTCCAAAATTCACGAATTTTTTTTCTGTAATATCAAATCTTGAAATTCCGGCCTGTGTACTAAGCCATAAATTTCCAGAGTTGTCAGTTTCAATACTGGATACGGTGGTAGATAATAATCCCTGTTTTTTACCGTAGGATTGTACAGTTTTGGTTTCACTGTTGTAAAAATTTATGCCGCCACCCCTTGTCCCGATCCAGATGTTCCCGGGTTCCGTTTCCAACAAGCATAGAATGGCATTGGAAGAAAGGCCATCTTTATCTTTAAGGTTGGGGTTAAATGTTTTTAATTCTTCATTAATCAGGTCTACCATAAATAGGCCATCGCCCCTAGTGCCGACCCATAGGTTCTGCTTTTTGTCCAAATGCATTACCGAAACATTCTTTCCCATTAATAGGGAAATAGTCTTTTGTTTAAATTTGGAAAGATTGGGCCCTGTATGTACAATGTCTATTCCACCACCCCATAGGCCGACCCATATTTCATTTTGGTTTAAAGGTATAATGTCTTTTATGCCTTTTGAAAAATGTTGCAGGGTATCTACCCCTAATGTTTGGTTTTTTATGGTGTAGTTATTGGATTTTAAAAGTGCTCTTCCAAATCCAATTAACAGCTCCTTGTTTTCATAATCTTTTTTTACTACGGTGTAATTTTCTGTGGTATAAAGTAGAGGTTCATTGGTATTTAATTTCTTGTTGAATCTGTAAAGCCCTTTTTGATTTATAGTCAAGAGGATCTCTCGATTATTTTCCTTTAAAAAAGATTGAGGGAAGAAATTTGTCAAATTTTCGTCTACACCTGTGTATTCGAAAATGGAAGTCCTTCCAATGTATTTATATACTCCTTTGTTGGAGGCGATCCAAAGGTTGTTGTATCTGTCTAGTGTTAAGGAATTGATTCTGCTTTGGGAAGATTCGTTCTGACTATTGGAATTATTTACGTTCTCAAAAGAATATTTATTGTTTTTCAGGGTTCCCTTTATTAAGCTGGATGGTGTTCCGATCCACAGGGTTGCGGTTTCCTCTTCTTGGGCCAAGGCGGTATATGTAGGCGCTACAGGGCTGGTATCGGGAAAATGGTTATAGGTTTTTAAGACCTCCAATTTATTATTGGCCTTTGCATAACCCAGAACAAATACACCCTCATCGGTGGTGGCAATAAACCTGTTGTTTTTTGTGTGGATTATGGTTGCGGTATTTTTTAGAAATCCAGACTGGATTAATTTATTTTCCTTTCCTAAAACAATTATGCCGTTAGGGGTGGCAAGCCAAATTCGGCCAAACTTGTCCTCTGCAAAATGATTGACTTGTTTGTCGTTGGCCCAAATGCTATTGTCTTGTTTATAATTAAATTCGGTTTGAAATTGGATGTTATCGACTTTTTCATTGGGGATTATTTTTACGATTCCAGTGTTGCGTAAATTGGCCCAAATAGTGCCATCCAAAGATTTCCCTAAAACTTTTGAGGTATTGTTTTTGTAAAAGCCTTTAAACCTGTTGGATTGCCTGTCATAGAAAATTAAGTAGCTTTCGCTTCCTATCCATAAATTTCCAAGATCATCCTCTACAATAGAGTTTATACTGTTGTTGGGGATGGAATTCTCATCAAATACATCGTATTGATTTTCTTTAAGGGAATGCCCATCATATCTATATAGGCCACTATCCGTTCCCAACCATAGAAAACCCAAGTGATCCTCAAAAACAATATTGGTCTTTTTGTTAAAGGGTACTCCATCTATATTCAGTTTTTGAAGAATGGTGTTGTTCCCTTGAGCCATGCAGCCAAGGTGAATTAACAATGCAAACAGATATAATGTTATGTACTTCATGGTTTGGAGCTGTTATCTGGTATTGGCCGGGCCTTTTAACGAATAGGTGTGGATAATGCCATCATAATGTTAATAAATGTTAAAAATAGCTCGACTTATTGCGAAATAAGGAGGATTAATGTCAAATATTCAGGGTAAATATGTTGCAAAATAGGCTATTCAGGCCTTTGAATCAAGGAAATGCAACATTATTACACCAAATTGGGATGTATAGCCCCATGTCCCATTTTATATTTACACCATGTCGATTATTGTGGGATAGTCGTATTAATTATTAACCAACATATACCAATATGAAATTAAAAAGTATTTTATTGTTACTACTGTTTTTCAGTATTGTATCGCTTCAAGCTCAGCAAATTATAAGCGGAACGGTCGTTGATGAAACAGGTCAGCCTCTTCCAGGGGTGAATGTTTTGGTCAAGGGGACTACTACAGGTGCTGTTGCGGATTTTGATGGAAATTATTCCATTGCCGCATCTGAAGGCTCTGTTTTGGAATTTAGGTATTTGGGCTTTATTGCTCAAAGTGTTCAGGTGGGAAAGTCTACTACTATTGATGTAGTCCTTCAGGAAGACGTTTCCCTTTTGGATGAGGTGGTGGTTATAGGTTATGGTACCTCCACCAAAAAGGATTTGGTGTCTTCCGTAGCTTCTATTAAATCCGATGTTCTGGAAAACCAGCCAGTGGCTAGGGTAGACCAGGCATTACAGGGTAGGGCCACCGGGGTGGAAGTTACTTCCAACAATGGAACACCGGGTACAGGTGCTACCATTCGTATTAGAGGAAACAGTTCCATTAATGGAAACAATGATCCGCTTTACGTTGTGGATGGGTTTATTGCAGGTACCGGATTTAACCTTAATACTATTAATGTCAACGATATTGAATCTGTTGAGATATTAAAGGATGCTACCGCATTATCTATCTATGGAACTAGGGGAGCTTCGGGTGTTATTTTGATTACCACCAAAAATGGTAAGGGCATGGCACCAGGAAAGCCTGTAATTGCAATCAATCATTACCAAAGTATTCAGGAGACGGCCAACCGTATCAATATTTTGGGCGGACGGGATTTTATCGATTATAAAAATGAATCGTATCAATTTGTACCTGGACCCGATGGTTTTGGGTTTACGGATACAACCTTACCATTGGTGTTGGATCCTGAGAATACTACTACAACCGATTGGTTGGATTTGGTGGAGCAACCAGGTTCTATCTCCAATACCGATCTATCCATTACGGGGAATTCTGAAAATGCCAATTATTTTATATCTGGAAACTACTACAATCAAAAGGGATTGTTAAGAGGTTCTGGCTTGGAAAGGGTAAACTTTAGAACCAATGTGGATGTAAAGGTTTCCGATAGGCTTAAGACCGGTATCAGGACAAACTTAACGCATTACAAAATTGAGAACAATAAAGTAGATTATGGCAATATTGTTTCCAGCGTATTGCCTATACGACCAGTTTATCTTGAAGACGGTAGTTTTTCCTTTGAGAATCCTATAAGTGCAGGTCTGGAGAGAAACCCGGAAGCAGATATACAACATAGAGTGGATCATGACTTGGTTACCCAAATCATAACTAACGCCTATGCAGAGTATGAATTGGCAAAAAACCTTTCTTTTAAATCTACTTTTGGTGCACAGTTAAACTATGTAAAACAGAACAATTATTTGCCAGGTATCTTGCCTGAACGTGTTAATGGTGGTTTTGGTAGGATCAATACCAATTTTTCCAAGAGTTTATTGAATGAGAATACCTTAAATTATGACGTGGATTTGGGGAACCATTCCTTAAAAGTATTGGGAGGTTTTACCTGGCAGAAAGATAATAACGAAAGTACGTTTGCCGAAGCCGATAATTTTCCCAATGACGTAGTTTCGTTTAATAACTTGGCATTAGGTGATTCAGAAACAGCACTGGTTGGTTCAGGATATGGACAACGAACCCTGACTTCTTTCTTGGGTCGTGTCAATTATGGTTACAAAAGCAAATACTTGCTTACCCTTGTAGGACGTTATGATGGGTCCTCAGTATTTGAGACAGGTAATAAATATGCCTTTTTCCCTTCTGTGGGTGCAGCTTGGAACGTTGATGAGGAAGAGTTTATGATGGATTCCAACCTAATCAACAGGTTTAAGATAAGAGGTAGTTATGGTATTGTGGGGGAACAAGGCGTTGCGGCTTACAATTCCATAGCCACTTATGCCAATACAACGACTGTCTTTAATGGTTCTCAGGTAAATGGAGTACTTGTTGGACAAGTTCCCAGTAGTGGTTTAACCTGGGAGACAACCAAGCAAATGGACATAGGTTTGGAACTTGGATTTTTGAACAATAGGATTTCTTTGGAAGCCGATTATTATAAAAAGACAACAGATGACCTACTATTATCCGTAGCTCTATCTGGTCAGGTAGGAGCCAATTCAACTACCCAATTGCAGAATTTGGGATCTGTAGAGAACAGGGGCTTCGAATTTGGTCTTAATACGATTAATGTACAGAACGATAATTTTACTTGGGAGTCCAATCTAAGTATATCTTCTAACAAGAGTGAGATATTGGAGTTGGATGATCAGGAATATATTTCATTGCAATCTACAGGAAATCAAGGAGGTAACTCTGCTAGGTTGATTGTTGGGGAAGCATTGCCGACATTTGTAGGGGCTAAATACCTAGGTACCTATAAAACTGCTGATGAGATTATTGCCGATGGAAGGCAAGGTAGATCATTTATCGGAGGTCCAAGATATGAAGATGTAAATGGTGATACCAATATTAATGACGAAGACTTTCAGGTACTTGGTAGTCCAATACCGGATTTTTACGGAGGATTTAGAAACACCTTTACCTACAAAAACCTTTCCTTGGATGTGTTTTTCCATGGTAGCTATGGTGCCGAAATTTGGAATGTTAGAACACAGACGGCCTACTATGGTAGGGGAGAACAAAATGTGGACCCTATTGTTTTGCAACGTTGGATAGCAGGTGTAAATGAGACTTCCGACATTCCAAGGGCAGGTCCATCCAACAGTCTATTTAATGTTAATAGTGATTTGAACATAGAGGATGGTTCTTATTTGAGATTGAAAACGATGACCTTAAATTATAATATTCCTATGGAGGCAAAAGGGCTCGGAAATGTATTCAGCGCAATGAATGTATATGTTACAGGAACGAATCTTTTCCTTTGGTCAGACTTTACATTGGGGGATCCAGAAGTAAATGCCTTTACTGCGGGTAGCGGACTTGGTTCTGTTTCCCAAGGTTTTGCTTCAGGTCAATATCCATATGCTAAGACAATAACCCTAGGTGTAAAACTAGAATTTTAAAAAATACAGATATGAAAACTAAAATAACGAGCAAATTATTAATGCTACTTATGGGCTTATTGGTTTTGAGCTCATGTGACAAGTTTTTGGAAGAGGATTTAAGGGACGAAATTACACCAGAATCTTTTTTCACCAATGATAAGGAAGCAGAACTTGCGGTAAACGGTGTCTACAGGTTATTTCATAATAACAACCTTTACGCGCAACGTGGATTGGACAATTATTACACAAGTGGTGCCGACATACAGGCGGCCAGTAGAAACGTGAATAATGAGATACACAATTATCTTATTCAAGAAGGTACGGCAGATGGCAATGGTACCTGGATTTACCTATATCGTGTGGTAAACAATACTACCGAGTTTATCTCCAATATTGAAGGTAATGAAAGTTTATCGCAAGAAGCCAGAGATCAAAGAGTGGGAGAGCTTTTGTTTTTAAGGGCATTGGCCTATTATCATTTGACCAATCTTTGGGGCGACGTTCCTTTTTATACCGAGCAATTGCCGGTACCAGAAAGGTCCATACTAGGGAGAACGCCAAAAGCGGAAATAAGAAGTGCTATGAAAACAGATTTGGCAAAGGCCTTTGATTTGTTGCCAACTTCCTATTCCGGCAGTAATTTGGGTAGGGCTACCAAATGGGCCGCAGCAACCCTTAAGGCTAAGTATCATCTTTTTGATAAAGAATGGGGATTGGCGAAGATTGAATGTGATAAGGTAATTGATCAAAGTCCGCATAGGCTCTTGGATGATTATGCCGATGTATTCGATCAATCAGATCCAAGCAACCAATACAATGATGAATATATTTTTGTAATCGATTTTGAGTCAGATTTAGTAGGTGAATTATCTACTACAAGAACAGATGATTACAACCCACGTATAAGGGACGAACCTGCAAACCGTAATAAGGATACCGTGGTAAACGGGGTTTCCGGTTCCAAGGTTAACATATTTCAAGGTCTTTTGCGCGAACGAAATGAAGATATGACCGGTTATGGTTGGTCCGTTCCTTTGCCAGAATTTGCCTTAAGGGAAAATTGGCAGGATGGGGATTTACGTTATGATGCTACCATCGTTACAGAATATTTAGGATGGAAATTATCTTTCCCATACTTCCGTAAAAATTGGAATTTGGACCAGGAAAATTCATTACGAGGCAATCATCCTGAAAACTATATCGTATTCCGTTTAGCTGACGTATATCTTATGGCAGCTGAGGCTGAAAACGAAGCCAATGGCCCGGGCAATGCCTATGCCTATGTTAATAAGGTAAGGGAACGCGCTTTTGAACCGGATCAGCCTTGGAGTGGTATGTCCCAGGTTCAATTTAGGGAAGCCATGTACGAGGAACGAAAATTTGAGCTTAGTGCAGAAGGACATCGCCGAATGGATCTTATTCGTTGGGGTATTCTGTTGGACAGGGTAAAGACGGTTCAACATAGAGCTTGGAACAATCCTGCTGCCAACATACAGCCTTACCATGTTTTATTACCTATTCCACAGAATCAGTTGGAATTGAATCCAAATTTATTGGAGTCGGACCCTACCAATAATGGGTATAGATAGTACCAAAATTAAGTTATTGCCATGGGGCGGATTTAAGCTGTCCCATGGCATTTATGATACCATTTCAATGATGAGACAGTCTTCTTATTTAGTTATATTTTTATTATTGATTATTGGCTTGTCCTCATGCAAGAACAAGGGGCAGCAAACAGCAGCCGCCAAAACTGACAACGCTCAGGAAAATACTGCAAAACCCAATATTATTTACATATTGGCAGATGATTTGGGCTATGGGGATTTAAGTGCCTATGGGCAGCAGAAGTTTACTACACCCAACATAGATAAGTTGGCTAGCCAGGGAATGCTGTTCACCGAACATTATTCGGGTAGTACGGTATGTGCCCCATCTAGATCGGCCTTGTTGACAGGTATGCACACCGGCCATACGTTTGTGCGTGGTAACAAGGAAATACAACCCGAGGGACAATACCCTATTCCTGATAATACCTATACATTGGCAGAAGCCCTGAAAAAAGCAGGCTATACTACTGGTGCTTTTGGTAAATGGGGACTTGGTTACCCAGGTTCGGAAGGCGATCCTTTAAACCAAGGTTTCGATACTTTTTTCGGGTACAATTGCCAGCGTTTGGGACATAATTACTACCCTCGCCATTTGTGGGCCAATAACGATTCCTTAGTGTTGGAGGAAAATTCAGGGAAGAAAAAGGGGATTTATGCTCCCCAGCTTATCCATGAGAAAACGTTGGATTTTATTGAATTCAATAAGGACAATCCATTTTTTCTCTATGTTGCATCAATTATCCCCCATGCAGAACTAGCAGCACCAGAGGAAATAATGCAAAAATACAGAGGAAAATTCCCTCCTGAAAAGGCCTATAAGGGTGTGGATGATGGGCCTGAATATAGAAATGGACCCTATGAATCACAGAAGGAAACCCATGCCGCCTTTGTGTCCATGATACATATTTTGGATAAGCAAGTTGGTGAGATAATGGCCAAATTGGAAAAGTTGGGCATAGCGGACAATACCATTGTTATGTTTACTTCGGACAACGGCCCACATACCGAAGGTGGTGCCGACCCGGATTATTTTAATAGTAATGGTCCGTTTAAAGGTACCAAGCGGGATCTTTATGAAGGAGGAATCAGGGTTCCGTTAATTGTTAAATGGCCTGGACATGTTAAACCAAATACTAGAACAGATCATGTTTCTGCATTCTGGGACGTATTTCCAACATTTGCAAGTATTGCCGATATGGAAGTGCCCTCTTCCTTAGACGGTGTTTCCTTTTTACCTACGCTATTGGGAGAGGAAAAAGAGCAAAAAAAACACGAATATTTGTATTGGGAGTTTCATGAGAAAGGTGGCAGACAAGCCATTAGAAAAGGCAAATGGAAAGCGGTGAAATATAATGTTTTTGCATCAACCGAGGATCAGATGGAACTCTATGATCTTGATACCGATATAGGGGAAGAGAATAATATAGCCAAGGAATACCCGGAAATTGTAGAGGAAATGAAATTGCTTTTTAAGGAGGCAAGGACACCTTCCGAAGTATTCACTTTTGATCAGGGCACCTATCTGAGTGTAGAATAAAAAAATTGTTAGTAGTTAGATTAGTTTAGTTTTTAAAGAGCCCTATCATTACGTATAGGGTTCTTTTTATTAATTTGTTTCATCAATGATGACTGACATTCTAAGTGTTGATAAAGATTAAATACAATTTCACCCCTACTATAGAATCCGTAAATGGCGGCGATGAAAAATTTGATAAAATTATACTTCATTTGGTGCGCCTTTAATTGGGCGGGGGCACAACAAAATCCTACAATAGAGGTCCAAATAAATAAGAATACCCATTTCCAGACCATTCACAATTTTGCAGCCTCCGATGCTTGGGCTGCCCAGTTTACGGGCGTATGGCCCAATGAAAAAAAGCAACAAATGGCCGAGTGGTTGTTTAGTTTGGACAGCAATACGGATGGATCACCAAGAGGAATCGGCCTTTCGGCTTGGCGTTTTAATATAGGGGCGGGAAGTACGGCCCAAGGTGAAGAAAGTGGTATTAAGGATCCATGGAGAAGGGCCGAAGGCTTTTTACTGGATAATGGGAATTATGATTGGCAAAAACAAGCAGGACAACGTTGGTTTCTGCAGGCAGCAAAGGCAAATGGGGTAAATCAATTCATAGCGTTTGTCAATAGTCCGCCAATACAATTGACCAGAAACAACAAGGCACATTCAGACGATGGCTTGGCGGCCAATTTATCCCAGGAAAAGTATGTGGATTATGCCAACTTTCTTGCGAGGGTATTAAGACACTTTAAGGATAGTCTAGCCATCGATTTCGATTATATAAGTCCGTTCAATGAACCTCAATGGGAGTGGAAAGGCGGACAAGAAGGTTCTCCTTGGAACAACGACGAATTGGCCAATGCCACTAGGGTAATCGATTCAGTTTTTAATCAATATAAAATAGATTCCAAAATTGAAATTACCGAAGCCGGTCAAATAGATTATTTAACCGGAGAGAAAGAAAAACATCCTAACAGGAGCAATCAGATAGCATCGTTCTTTGCTCCTGAAAATCCGAATTATTTGGGCAATCTAAAATCCTTGGCGCCGAAGATCGCGGCACATAGTTATTTTACTACCTGGGATATTTCAAAACTTAAAAAGGAAAGGGAACGAATAACCGAAAAATTAGTGGAATACCCTTCCTTGGAATATTGGATGAGTGAATATTGTATTTTGGAGAATAATGAGGAGATTAAGGGAAAAGGTAGGGATTTTGGAATGCCTACGGCACTCTATGTAGCCCGTCTTATCCATGCCGATCTTACTATTGCCAATGCCAGTGCATGGCATTGGTGGTTGGCCATGAGCCCTTACGATTTTAAGGACGGACTAATCTATATTGACAAGGAGACTAATGACGGTGATTTTTATGGCTCCAAATTGTTATGGGCCTTAGGTAATTATTCCAGGTTTATCAGGCCGGGGGCCAAAAGGGTGTCAGTTATCTATGATGCCTATAATACAGAGAAAAACCTAAAGGACGGGGTGCTGCTATCCGCTTATAAAAATACCGATGATAGTTTGGTGCTGGTTGTAGTAAATCAAAGTGATGCCGTTACTGATATAAAATTGAATGTGGCCTTACCGCCCAATACCAAAATGGAGAGGTATGTTACCAGTGAATCTTACAATCTTAGTAAAATGCCCAACGTTCAGTTTGGTAAAGGTAAATTTCAGATTATGGGTAAATCGCTGACCACATTTGTTTTTAATAAAGCAGATTAATGCTAATTTGCCCGAATCATTTTCAATCATTTAAGAAAAAATCGCTT
This sequence comes from Arenibacter palladensis, assembly GCF_900129275.1. GTDB lineage: Bacteria > Bacteroidota > Bacteroidia > Flavobacteriales > Flavobacteriaceae > Arenibacter > Arenibacter palladensis. Next base: position 1,408,894 of record NZ_FQUX01000001.1, read on the forward strand.
TATGCTTTATAAAACAACGATTACAAAAATTATGTTCGCCCTAATGATGATTGTGGGCACAACTACATTAATGGCCCAGGGTAATGAAAAAGAGGAGGGTAATAGGGAACATAAAAAGCCCAATATTATTTTTATACTTACAGATGATTTGGGTTATGGGGATTTGGGGGTACTGTTTCAGAATATGAGGGCCCAGGAAAAGGGAGCAGCCCATCCACGTGAGTATACCCCCAATTTGGATAGAATGGCGGAAGAGGGTGCGTTGATGACACAGCATTATTCCGCAGCCCCGGTTTGTGCCCCTTCCAGAGCTTCACTTTTGTTAGGGCGGAGTCAGGGTCACGCCAATATAAGGGACAATCAGTTCGACAAGGCCTTGGACAACAACCATACTCTAGGGTCCGTATTGCAGACCGCGGGCTATACCACTGCTGCCATTGGGAAATGGGGCTTACAGGGCAAAGGCGGTAAGGCACCCAATTGGACGGCACATCCCCTTAATCGTGGTTTCGATTATTATTTGGGCTATATACGCCATGGTGATGGCCATGAACACTATCCTAAAGAAGGTATTTATAGGGGCAGGAAGGAAGTGTACGAAAACAGGGTAAATATAGCCGAAGACCTTGATAAGTGCTATACGACCGATTTATTTACGGCAGCTGCCAAGAAATGGATCGTAGATTTTAAAAAGGGAGAGGAAGGTGAAAAACCCTTTTTTATGTATTTGGCCTATGATACCCCCCATGCCGTTCTTGAACTCCCTACCCAGGCATATCCGGCGGGTGGTGGTTTAAATGGCGGCCTTCAATGGTTGGGGGAGCCGGGAAAAATGATCAACACCGCTTCGGGAGAAGTGGATTCATGGATGCATCCGGATTATGCCAATGCAACCTATGACCATGATGGGGATCCAGCAACCGCCCAATTGTCTTGGCCAGAGGTGTATAAGCGATATGCTACAGATACCAGGCGTATAGATGATGCCGTGGGTGATATCCTTCAGTTGCTCAAGGATTTGAAAATTGATGACAATACCATGGTGGTATTTACTTCGGACAATGGTCCTTCCAAGGAATCCTATTTGGCCAATCAACCTATAGACCCTACTTTTTTTAAAAGTTTTGGTCCCTTTGATGGTATAAAGCGCGATTGTTTGGAGGGAGGAGTGCGTATGCCAACATTGGCCCTGTGGCCTGGGCATATTCCGGCAGCAAATAAGATTGAAACACCTAGTATATCCTATGATTGGATGGCCACTTTTGCACAAATGGCCGGACTTCCTGCGCCTGCCATTTCGGATGGGGTCTCACTATTGCCTTCCTTACTGGGAAAAGGAACACAGCCAGAAAGCAATATTTATATAGAGTATTTTCAAGCAGGAAAGACACCGGACTATGACGATTTTATACCGGAACATCAAGGACGCGCCCGTAACCAAATGCAGTTGGTGCGATTTGGAAATTATGTTGGCTTGCGTTACGATATCAAATCGCATAACGATCATTTTGAAATTTATGATGTTTTACAGGATCCACAACAAACCCACAATTTGGCGGATGATCCAAAACTGGCCACATTACAACAAAAGATGAAGGATAAGGTCCTAGGATCTCGAATTCCAAATACTACGGCATTAAGGCCCTATGATGATGTTCTTGTCCCTGCCGTGGACGAGGTGGAAACCAAAAACGGCATTTCATGGAAATCCTTTAAGGGCGAATTTCCATGGGTACCGGAAGTGGCAACCCTTGCCCAGTATGAAGAAGGTGTTGTTGACCAGTTGAATGGTACTGTAAATAGCGGTAATGATTCTGGGGCCATGTTCTTTGAGGGTTTCATCCGTGTTCCATTGGACGGTGACTATACTTTTTACCTATCGGCCAATTCAGCGGCATTTCTTAGGATCCATGATGCAGCAGTAGTTGATGCCGATTATGAGTATTTTCAAAACTCGCCCAAAAGCGGAAGCATTAAACTAAAAGCCGGACTTCATCCTTATAGGATTTACTTTAAAAGCCCTAGGAGGGGAAAATCATCACTGAAACTGGAATGGAGCGGTCCAAATCTGGAACGGGAAACTATTCCGGCCAATGCGTTTTTTAAACCTAAAAATTAGCCTAAGAGTACTGCATAAATACTACTGCCCACCTATTTGGGTAATGACAACAATTGCTAATAAACTAGTTGGGAAGGGTTGGTCTTAATGGCGGCAGGAAAAACTAAAACTCCCATGCCCCTTGCCTTAGGGTGATTGAATTAATTAAACCAATGACTTAAAAATAGGCTCTTAAAAAGTGTTGCCTTTTAGTGGCTGGGACAATCCTATTGAAAAGAATGAACAGAAATTTTCTAATAATTGGGGTCTTATATTTTTAGGTTATACACTTATTGTATAATAAATGTTTAATTTCCAGATACTTAATTATTTTTCAGATATTAGGAGGTAATTACTAAATTCTACTAGGTATTGTTATGGGAAAACTACTTTTTTATTTTAAACTGGTTTTGGTGTTTTTGTATTTTCAATCGATTTTTGGACAGTCCTTGGGAATAAGCGAAAATGGAAGGTATATTGAAAAGGCAGATGGCACGCCTTTTTTCTATCTCGGAGATACGGCTTGGGAGTTATTTCATAGACTGGATATGAAGGAGGCGGATCATTATCTTAAAAATCGGGTCGATAAGGGTTTTACAGTAATACAGGCGGTTATTTTATCGGAATTGGAGGGTCTAAGTGTCCCCAATGCCAATGGAGATCTGCCCTTACTTAATAAAGATCCAAAAAGGCCCAATGAGGCTTATTTTAAACATGTAGATGCCATAGTAATGAAGGCGAATTCCTTGGGCCTTGTCATGGGAATGCTCCCCACATGGGGCAATTATTGGAGTTCCCTAAGCGAAAAAGACATTATTTTCACCCCTGAAACTGCCATGCAGTATGGACTTTTTTTAGGGAAGCGATATAAGGATAGTGGGGTAATATGGATTTTGGGCGGGGATCGCAATATCCGTACACCCAAAGATCGTGAGATTGTGGAGGCCATGGCAAAGGGACTGAGGCAGGGATGCAATAATCAACAACTGATCACCTTCCATCCAAGAGGTCCGGGCATGTCGTCCGATTATTTTCATGATGCCGAATGGTTGGATTTTAATATGTATCAGTCCTCACACGGGCAACATGGCCATGACAACGGATTATATGCAGCGCATGATTATGCTCTTGAGCCTAAAAAACCAACCCTGGACGGGGAGCCGAGATATGAAAACATTCCGGTAGGGTTTTATTTTAAGGGTACAGATCCCAAGGATCGCTTTGATGACTATGACGTAAGACAGGCTGCCTATTGGTCAGTTTTTGCAGGGGCTTGCGGGCATACCTATGGCAACAATAATATTTGGCAGATGTACGCTCCCGAGCGGAAGTCGGTTATTGGGGCCAACATTCCATGGTATAATGCCATGGACGTTGCAGGGGCATATCAAATGAAACATCTTAGAACTTTAGTGGAGGCACGTTCCTTTTCCAAGTGGATACCTAAGCCCGAACTGATCCTAAATAGCATGGAGGTGAAGGGAGAACCCATTAGGGCGGTATTGGCAACCGATGCCTCTTTTGCCATGGTCTATTCCCCAAGTGGCATGGCCTTTACAATAGACAAGGGAAAGGTCTCCGGAGCCAATAAAAAGGCTATTTGGTACGATCCAAGATATGGAGTGTCCTATCATTTGGGTACGTCGGACACCGATGGTATCCAAACCTACCAACCACCTAGTTCTGGAAGAGGTCAGGATTGGATTCTGATTTTGGAAAACACCGATCTCAATTTACCAATGCCAGGTTTTAATTGATGCTATGGATTACCTTGGGATTATAAAGGGGCAAAAATTTGTACTAAAGCTTTTATTGTGCAAGAACACAGACTTTTAGATGCAAATTTTAATGTTGTTGGGTTTACTTAACCTAAAGAAGACCTTTTCTGTTTAGGGTAGTTCCTATCGATGGATTCAAGGATATTTGCTCCTGAAAGGCTTGACAGCGCAATTGGTTAAATAAAATTGGGAACATTTCTAAATAATCCCCATACTCGTAGCTATATATACCAGTTGCGTGGTGTTGGAGGCATCAAAATAATCCTTTAACTTACTAATGTTGGCTTCAACCGATCGTATACTGTTGGGGGAAATTCCTTTTTCCTTTAATAAGGCACTTATTTCATTTTGTTTGTGACCTTGGGCCAAGTACAAGAGCAGCTGTTGTTCATATCCATCCAATTCCAGGACGTTTTTACGCTGTAAAACGGCTGTGGCTATGGGACAGGTATATGTTTTGTTTTGGGATACAGCTTCAATACTATTTTTTAGTTCTTTTAGGCCATTCAATCCCTTGCAGACATAGCCCTCAATTTTTTGGTCCTCGAATAAGGATTTTATGGTACTGTGGTTGTCCTCCACGGAAAAAACAACCACCTTTATTTCGGGTTGGACAGCTTTTATGGCAGCTATGAGTTCTTGGCCGTTTTGTAGGTGTTTTTTGTCCCTGGGATTATCGAAAGACAGGTCGGTTATCAAAATTTGGAACGGATTCCCATCCAACAAAGCCCTTTTTAATTTTAGTAAGGCTTCATCACAGTATTGTGAATGTCCAATTTGGGTATATCCCAATCCTTGAAGCATGGTAATAACTCCCAGATTATTGCTGTCTATGTCCTCCGAAACAAATATCCTATTCAATTGCATATATATCTTAGATGGCAAACGTTATGGTAGCCGTAACCCCTTCGTTTGGTTTGGAGTCGAAAATAATATTTCCTTTTATACCTTTTATGCGGTTTTCCACATTCTTAAGTCCATTTCCTAGATAATTCTCCGTTGTATTAAAACCCACTCCATTGTCCACATACTTAATAATAACTTGTTTATTGTTCTTGGTACAGGTAATGGCAACCAAAGTGGCCTGGCTATGTTTCTTCATATTCACCAATAACTCTTGCAGTACCCTATATACTTCAATTTTGGCCTCTTCTGAAACATTTTCCCAGAAATTGGAAGGTAATTCCTTGGTGATCAATTTGGTTTTGGTGGAGCTATAGGAATTTAGAAGGGAGAAGAATTCCTTTCCAAAGTTTTCACCGGTATCAATGGCAGTATATTCTTTGGAAATATCCCTTATTCTTTGGTAAATGCTGTTAAGACCTTCCAGAATTATGACCTTTTCGGAAGCCACTATTTCCTGAGGGTCTTTTTGAACCTGCGTCATAAGGTAAAAAATGTCGTTGCCGAGTTCGTCATGTAATTTCTTGGAAAGGCGCAACTCGGTCTTATAAGCCATTTCCAGCTGTTCCTTCTTTTTTTGTTGATTCTTATAAAAGATTACAAAGACAATCAGGGTCAATGAAATAATTGCGGCAGATATGGCCAAAATTTTCTGTTTGTCCTTAATGGCAACCTGGGCCAAGAGCATAAGGTTCTTTTTTTCCAGGGTATCATTATCATATTTTGTTGCGGCATAGATAGCCCGAACGGCTTGCTTGGTTTTTTCAAGGGTATTCTGCACTTGGGAATAAAATATGGCATCTTCGGAAACATCCTGGCCCAAGGTTTTTTTCAGGGGCAATAGTAAATCAAGAGCTTCCAAAATAGCGACAGGATTATTGGTTTTTTTCGAGTTGGTCAGGGCTTTTTGGGCATAATCCAATGCCAAGGGCTTATTGGTTTCAAAATAATATTCTGCCAAATGGATAGTGCTGGATATTAGTCCGGGAGCCGTATTCAATTCTTGCCGTATTCTCAATGCTTCCAACTGCAGGGATTCGCTTTGCGCGTTGTCCTTATTTTCTAACCACATATAATAACCCTTATTGCAAATGGCACGTGCAAATTGCCACGGATTGCTACCTTGGGTGTTTGCGGCTATACTGTCTAAAATTTTAAAACTGGTAGGGTAATTTTTTAGTTCAGCCAGGATGTTCGCCCTAGTGGTTTTTATGTTGTATAGATTTTCGTTGCTGATATCCGCTGCGGGCTGTTTTTTTAATAAGCTAAAAATTTTATCGCTCCAACGCAGGGCTTCTTTAGGATGTCCCAATTCCTTCTGGCATATGGCAATGTTTTGGTACAAACCAATGACAGATACTAATTCATTTGTGCCTTCCAAATATTGTAATCCTTCTGTAGCAGTGACCATTCCAGCATTGTAATCGCCCAAGCTTTTTTGGATATTGGCCATGTCCAATAGTCGGTCTCCTGAACCTATGCTATCCTTTAATTTTAGATTAAGGGCATAGGCTTTGTCGAAGTAGAAATAGGCGGAATCCAATTGATCCAATATTTTATAATAATATCCCAGCCTCCAATAGGCATTGGTGATGTGGCTGCTATCCGATAATACTTTGGCCTTTAAGAGCAATTTTTTGGAAAGGACAATAGCGTTTTGGTAGTCCTTCTTTTTAGCAAAACCCCCAATTTGTTTTTTGAGTTGTTCTAATGAGTCTGTTGGTTTTTTAACTGTAGCGGAATATTGGTAATTGGAATTTGCAATGCCATTTTCAGGGGACAAACCTGCTAGACAACAATTGTAAATAAGGACAAAAATGAGGGACAGGCCAAACTTAAATTTCATCCCCCCAAAATACAAAAAGCCTTCAGATTATTGAAGGACATTTCTGATTTAGGGATCAAAATAAATAAACCCACTTTGTAATATTTCGGGGTTTTAAGGTGTTATTATTGGAACGGTTTAACTGTTCAAGGCCTGCAACACTCGCTCTGGGGAAAAGGGCAAATGGCGAAGTGGTTTTCCAGTTAATCTTAAAAAGGCATTGGCTATGGCACAGGCCACCATGGGTGTTGCCGTTTCTCCTACCCCTTCGGGAACTTCTGCGGATTCAAGGATTACAGTTTCAATACTATCAGGGACGTCCTGCATCCTAAGTAAATTATAATCGTGATAATTGGACTGTTGCACCCGGCCATTCACTATGGTAATTTGTTCTTTGAGGACACTGCTCATGCCCATAATAATACCGCCTTCCATTTGGGCCTTAACGTTGTCCGGTTGTACCACTACCCCTGCATCCAAGGCAATCCAAAAATGGTGTACTTTGATAATTCCTGTACTGCGGTCTACCGAGATTTCACACACACCAGTCCCCAATGATCCATGTTCCACAAAGGCCATACCCTTTGCACGTCCATTATCGGAAGGTGTGCTCCAATTGGATAGTTCAGCGACTTTTTCCAATGTAGCCAAGGCCCTGGGGGCTTTGGCCATTAATTTTCTCCTAAGATCCAAAGGATCCAAGCCCTGGTCCCGTGCAATTTCATCCAGCATACATTCAATGGCAAATTTGTTGGGGCCATGACCCACGGCACGCCAATGTTTTAGTCGAATGCCATTGGAGGCTTCCCTCCATTCCGCAAATTGGTTGGGGATATCATAGTGGTCATTGGCCACTGCACTGGCCACCAGATTTCCTCCGTCTCCCACCACAGCGTGCGAAAATGACGTGATGTTCCCCTTATAATCTGTGCTGGCCGTAAGTCGCTGTAAGGAAAGGGGGCGAAAGGCGCCATAGGTAACATCGTCCTCTCTGGTCCATATTAGTTTTACGGGAAGTGGTGTCATTTCTTTTGCCAGGTAGGCACATTCCTCCACAAAATCGTTCATGCTTCTTCTACCAAATCCACCTCCTAAATATTGCAGGTGTACGTTAACATTTTCCGGGGCTATTCCGAGAATTTTGGGTACTCCCAACTTGGTGTCCATACCTTGCTGGCTACCTACCCAAACTTCGGCACTGCCACCATCTTCCGCAACCTGCACCACTGCATTCAGGGGTTCCATTTGCGCATGGTATACATAGTCGTTTTTATAGTCCACCGCATAGGTTTTGGCAGCCGTTCTTTTGGCTTTGGCAACGTCCCCAATTTCAAAGATCACCTTGCCCTTTTCTTTTTGGGAGGCTATTTTTTCATAAGTGGAATAAATTTCCTGTGAATTGTGTCCGCTTGCCTTGGACTCGCTCCAATCTATTTTTAAGCTTTTTTTTGCGCTCAACGCCTGTTCTAGGGTTTTGGCAACGACCCCAATGGCATAATCCAAAGGGATTATCCTTACTACTCCGTCCATGGCCAGAATTTCGGTTTCATTGGTCAGTTTGGGTTTGGAACCGTGGAGGTTACCTCTTTCCAAGACTCCGTAAACCATTTCCGGCAAGCGGATGTCAATGGCAAACATAGCACTACCATTTACCTTGGCCGGGATCTCGGTACGGGGAATATCTTTCCCGATCAGCTTAAAATCTTTGGGGTTTTTTAATTCTGCTTCGCTAAAGTCGGGCAGAGATTCCGGCATTTCCAAAAAAGGGATTAGGGCTCCGTAATTTATTTTTTGATTGGTTCTTCCGTGGAGTACATGGCTATTGGATGTTGTTAGTTCCTCTATGGGTACTTCCAAATGTTTAGCGGCACTGCTCATTAAAACATAGCGGGCCTGGGCGCCTGCTTTTCGCATAACGTTGTAGTAGCTGTTTGTTGTCCGGCTTCCTACCGTAAACATTAGTTTGCTTCCGGGAGCCCATCCCGGGGAACCGTAGATTTCCGATTCCTGGGGTGAAAACTCCACCTTCACCATAGACCAGTCGGCATCCATCTCTTCGGCAAATATTAGTGGTAAGGAGGTCATGGATCCCTGACCCATTTCGGCGGCCGGATTATAAATGGTAATTAGGCCGTCTTCGGACAATTTCACCCAGGCCGTAAGTGGTTGTTGGGCGAGTTGTTCCTTTATTTTATTGGGGTCTTTGCAAGATATCAACTGCGGCAGTATACCCGATATGCCAATGAAGAGGGCCACCCCCGAGGATGATTTTAGAAACTTCCTTCTGCTAATTTCGGTTTTCGTTTGAACCATGGCTTTAGTTTTCGATGGATGTTGGGGTTTTGGAGGCTAATTCAATGGCCTTGATAATACGAAGGTAAGTACCGCAGCGGCACAGGATACCGTTCATATGGGACTTTATTTCCTCCCTTGTGGGATTGGGATTTGTTTCCAAGAGGGCTACGGCCTGCATGATCTGCCCGGTCTGACAATAACCGCATTGAGGTGCTTGGGCCTCGATCCATGCTTTTTGTACTGGATGATCCCCGTTTTTGGACAATCCTTCTATGGTCTTAATTTTTTGTCCGTCGGCATAATTGTCTACCTGAAGAAGACAGGCCCGCATGGGTTCATTGTCAATATGTACCATACAGGCCCCACATTGCCCTATGCCACAACTGTATTTGGTGCCGGTAAGGCCCAAATGTTCGCGCAACACCCAGAGTAGGGAAGTGCCTTCGGCAACTTCTACAGTATGTTTTGAATTATTAATATCCAGTTGAAACCTAACCATGACACAATATGTTTTCTATTAAATTACTGAAAAAGAAGGATGTAGCCTATTTGGTGCCTGAAATTTTTCGAAAATTAGGATATTTGTAAAGAGATGCCGATTGTCGGTGCTCGCACTAGAAGCGAGTTAAAAAGCATAAATTATGTGTAGGTTGAGCTACTAGTGCGATTTAGCTCATGACATAATTATTTAACGGGTATTCATGTGCCTTAGATTTAGCTATGCTGAATCTAAGGTTTTTCGTCGCTCATACTTCCCGTCGCTGTCGCGAGCGTCACGCTCGTGCCCCTCGCTGCCCAGGCTAGAGTTTTTTTAGTTTTTCTTGCACTTAATTAAAAACATGGGTTGGTCTTCCTTTACCTCCACAATTTCGATTAGCCCAGCTTGGTCAAATTCGGCATGTACTGCTTCCCTGTCGTAATAATAAATTTTGGCACCTTCATGAACTTCATACCTGTCTTTACTGATCATTTTTCCTTTGCCGAAATTTGGGGCATTTTTGCTTATTGCGGTAAAAACCATATAACCGTTTGTGTCCAATTGGTGATAGCAGTCTTGGATTAGTTTTATTCTTTCGTTCTTGTTCAAAAGATGGATCAAGGCATGACAAAAAATACCATCATATTTCTTTTCATCAAAAGGCATTTCGGAAACGGATCCGTGATAAATGGTCATATCATTTCCATAATGTTTTTTTGCTAATGCAATGGCTGTTTTGGAAATTTCTATCCCTGTGACATTAATGCCGTTCTCCATAAAAATTTGTGCGTTACGACCGTAACCAATACCTGGAACTAGCACGTTTTTAACAGATTTCTTTATAAAAAAGTCTTTTGTTATAACAGCTGATTTTGCAGGTTCAAAGCCCCACATTTCCTGTTTCCCAATAAAATTCGTTTCCCAAAATTCTGACATAGCAATATTTTCAAATAAATGTTGTCATTATAAAATTCAACAAAAATTTATCGCAGGTTTATGCGGACTTCGTGCCTATTCAAGCTCGTCTTAAACACACTATATCAATGTCCTACCTCACAAGAACATCCCGTATGTGTTTCCCCGTGCCAATCAAAAGCAGGGGCGTAGTCGCTCATCTCCCAATAGAAAGGACTTCTAGGGTTGTCATAGTTTCCTACCTCGTTCATAGTTTCGGTGTCGTATAAACGTCCATTGATCATGGTATAGATCACCGAATTGGAATTTTGAATATCCTCCAAAGGATTCTTGTCCAATACGATCAGATCGGCCAACTTTCCTTGTTCCAAGGACCCAAGTTGATCGCCCATTCCCAGATAGGAGGCCCCGTTAATAGTGGCTGCTTTTAAGGCTTCCATATTGCTCATTCCCCCTTGGGCCAACATCCAAAGTTCCCAATGTGCGCCAAGACCCTGCAATTGCCCATGGGCACCGAGGTTTATTTTTACACCGGCATCGGCCAATTTCTTGGTTGCATTGGCAACCAGGATATGACCGTTTTCATATTCCTTAATAGGTGCCATGGTACGATGTCTGGAACGAGCATCAATTACGCTTCTTGGAGTGTATTTTAAAAGCTTTTCGTTTTCCCAAACATTGGTGGTTTGGTACCAAAAGTATTCCCCGTTCAATCCGCCGTAATTAACGATCAGGGTAGGGGTGTAGGCTGTTTCGCTGGCCGACCATAATTTTAGGACATCATCATATATGGGCGCTACCGGTATATTGTGTTCTATACCTGTATGTCCGTCCAAAATCATGGACATATTGTGAAAGAAAGTGGAACCTCCTTCCGGAACTACTTCTATCTGCTTTTCATGGGCCGCCTTTATGATCTGCTGTCTTTGGTCACGTCTTGGCTGATTGTAACTTTTTACCGAAAAAGCGCCAAAGGCTTTGGTTCTCAGAATGGCCGACCGTGCATCTTCCAAGTTGTTTACGGTAGCTTTAAAGTCGCCATCCGCACCATATAAAATTACCCCGGTAGAAAAAATTCTGGGCCCCACCATAGTTCCCGCCTTAACCATTTCCGATTGGGAAAATACCACTTCGGTATTGGCTGAAGGATCGTGGGTAGTGGTTACCCCATAGGCCAAATTGGCATAGTAGGGCCAGTGTTTTTGGGCACTCAAACCAAACCTAAAATGACTAAGATGGGCATGTGCATCCACTAATCCCGGCATAATGGTCTTGCCGCTAACATCCAAAACTTTGGCATCGGCAGGGATAGTGACTTCATCATTGGAGCCAAGGTTTGTAATTTTATTGTTGTTGATAATGATGGTTCCATTTTCTATAACTTCATCATTGTTCATGGTAATGATCCTGGCCCCTTTTAGGGCAATGGTTCCCTTGGGTTTGTCCGTTGGCAGGCTTAGGTTGATTTTAAGGCCTACAGTGTCCATAGCCGGAATACTATCAGGAGCTCCTTCCATAAAGCTAAATCGTTGGTTGATGGCCGCATTAAAATAGGCATCGCCCAAAGTCCAGTTTAGTTTGTCGCTATTCGAAGACCAGTGTAGATTAATGCCTGCATCACGGGCTACCTGAGCCACTGGGACATTGGTGGCCTTACCGTCCAATTCAATGGTATTTCCTGTCTTGGGCAGGGCAGCAATATATACCTTGTACAAATTGGTAAAGGCCAGCCAATTATCATCCGGACTGGGAATGATTCGTTGTGCGTATTTCGATTTTACAATTTCCCGTTCTTCCTTCCCTTGGAGGTTGACAGATTTTAAGGTCTTGGTGATGTTCCCCAAGAGATAGCCTCCGGTTTGGTAGTAGATCCGAGAGGCATCCTTATTAAAACTAGGAAATATACCTTCCTTTACCACTAATTTTTTACTGGAGGTGATGCCCGATTTTCTGGATTCACTTATTTCCAGTAGATAGATCCCGGGCTCTTTGGTATGTACATATCCCTGATGTTGATTGCCATCTTCTTCGCGAAATACAATAAGGTTGTTGTTGATTGGAGAAAAGTTTGGCTCCCTATAAATTGCCTTTTCATTGGTTAGTTTAATAGGACGGTTTTTATTGGAGCTGAGGTCCAACCTATGTAAGGCCCCCATATGTTCATCGTTCCAGGTTACGTACACTAAGTATTTGCCGTCCTTGGAAAAGGCAGGTTCATATTCCAGATCCTTTCCGGTGGTAAGTCGGGCAGGGGTGCCATTGGGCAGTGATTTTTTCCACAGGTAACCTGCGGCGTTGAATATTAGTGTTTTTCCGTCTGGGGAGGTTACCGCATTGCGTATGGCCTTTGGGGCAAAGGTCTCCGGAGCTGCATCGTTTTTAAATTTCAGGGCATTTATGATCTTGTGTTCTGCAGTGGCCTCAAAGGGAATATCGCTGGCCTTTAAGGAATTGAGGTCAATTTTTTTGATTTTGCCCTGGACCCAGATAATGATGGCAGTATCATCTGGGGTAAAGTTGAAGCCGGTGTAAGGTCCAAATATGGCCCATGCTTCCTGTTGGTCCTTGCTAAGTTGATCGTAAACGGGCCATTCCTTTCCAGTTTTAAGGTCGTGCAGATAGAGTACTGTTTTTTCCCTAACCCTTTTTACGAAGGCCATTACATCACCTTTGTGCGAAATTACGGGACGTATGGCACCTCCTGGCCCGCCTGTTACCCGTTCTATTTCCCCGTCTTCCAAATTGTAACGGTTTATAACATATATCTGGCTATTGGGATCCTTATTGTACTGAAATTCCCCGCCTGGATAAACGTCTTCGCTATAGTATACATATTTACCATCAGGTGAAGCCCATGGCTCCCCAACATCCTGTTGGTCGTTTTTCTTTTTGGTAAGCTGAATACCCTTGCCGCCGGATTTATGGTACATCCATATTTCGCCGGCACCCAAGGAGCGGGTGGAGGTAAAATGTTTACGGCAAAAAATATAGTTTCCGTCTACGGACCAAACCGCATTGTTGACCAATCTAAAATCCTCCTTGGTGATCTGTTCGGCTTCGGAACCGTCGGTATTCATTACCCAAATATTATCGCCCCCGCCGGCATCGCTGGTAAAGCTAATATGTTTTCCATCCGGGCTGTACCTGGGTTGCACTTCAAAGGCATGGCCGCCCCGTATCAGGGTGGCAGTACCACCAGTTATTGGCATGGTGTAGATATCACCCAGCATATCAAAGACGATCTGGTTCCCGTCCGGACTTACGTCCAGGCTTATCCAAGACCCTTCGTTGGTGGTGATGGAAACATTTTTAAAGGGAAGTTCAGGGGTGTTGACATCCCATTTGTCCTTTTTGGTTTCTTCTTTATCCTGGGAATAGGAGGTAAGGCAAATTAGTAATACAAGGGCGAATAGGATACTGTTTTTCATAGAAGGCGATTCTAGCAAAATATTGTTCTGCACTTAGGTTAAAAATAAAACTTTAAAGATAGCACTTTGTATTGATTTACCCATTGGAAATGTGGCTTTGAGCGTTGGGAGAGCATGTGAAGGTTGAGAACCGCCAAGTTAGGAGTCTTTGCGTGGCTGATAATTTCAAAATCAGTTGAGACCTTATATTTGGTTTCGGTACTTGAGTTGATAATCACCGCTATTTGAATTATTTTGGGTTATAATTTTTTTTATGGTCCGGTTTTTTCGAAGTATTGCACTCAAGGTGCCGCAAAATAGTATCCCCAATATGGTAGCCATTATAAATTTAAGATAAGTGAATAGCTCTAAGTCAACCAAAACCATTTGAAGGTCGATAAGGTTTTAAATAATTTAATTTAGGGTCGTCCGATCAAGTCGAAAAGACCTTGTTAAAATCGATATATACGATTCGCTTTCTAGCACTTTCCATGGATTATAATGAAAGTTTAAATCCTGCAGTATGTTATTATTATAGCCCGTGAAGGCATTTTATTATTATTTCTTATCGGAAATACAATATGAAGAAATTTTTTCCAATACATGGTTCCCGTTAAATTCATAAACGTCACAGGCCGAAATAAAATTAATCCGTCTGCCGTCCTTTATAAACTCGGCCGTTCCACTAACGACCACTTTATTGTCCGCAACAATAATATGATCCGTTATAAAGTTGGTCTGGACAGATTTAAAATAAGCAGCTGTTTGTTGGCAATTCGCAATTACGTCGGTTTTGCCGGTGAGCACATTTTCGCCAATAATGTTCCAAGTTATATTTTCTGATAAATAAGGAAATGCAAGTTCAAAATTTCCATTGGAAAAGGACACCGCTATTTCTTTAATTGAAGGCTTGTAATTTACCATGATTTAGTGCCATTTTTTTGGTTATAATCGTGTAATTGTTGTCGAGCTATTATTCCTAATTTCTAATTTATAAAATATTGGTTTTGGTAAACGCGGGAGCATAAAAAATTATTGGTTGAATTGTATATGGATCTTTCCAAAGCTTGAATATTTAAAAGAGAGATAAGGAGCCGGCCATTCAATAATGTATACTTGTACACAAGTTTTGGGGTGCAATGTGGGAGGAAGGAGTAGAGAGACAGTGGACGGTACTTACTTAAACAGTAAAAACAACAGGGCATAATCTTCTTTAAAGGCCTCCCTTATTTTGGTAAAGGCTATCCGCATTTGGGATTCTACCGTTTTTACGGAAATCCCCATTTGATCTGCAATTTCTTTATATTTCACCCCCTGAATCTTATTCAACACGATGATTTCTTTGCATTTTGGGGGAAGGGAATCAATGACCTGTTTCATTTTTTGGATACGCTCTTCCAGGGCGTCGGAGTCTTCCTGAATTCTATCCACTAAAGCGCGTTCCCAAATTTGACCAAGCAATTTTTCCTGTTTTTTAGCCTTCTTAACGGTATCTATATATCTATTGTAGGCAATGGCATAGAGATATGCCTTTGGGGATTTGGTTTCGTCCAATTTTGACTTATCCTCCCAAAACCGGATAAAGGCGTGTTGTACAATATCTTCCGATTGTATTTTATCATTGGTATATGTGGCTATATAGGCCACCAACCGATTATAATAGATATTGAATAGATATTTGAAAGCACACCTATCGCCGTTTTTCATGGCAATCACTGCCTCAATTTCATTCATTTGTCCTAGCTGTTGGTTTGGTAGGTTGTTGGAACATAAGTGCGAATATCAAATATTTTTTTAATTCTTTTTAAGGGTTTTATATTTTTTTAAAGTATTGGTTGTGTAATGTGTAATGAAAGTGATTTTCGGAACTAACACATAACGGGAGAAAATTGGTGATAAGATAATGAAAAAAAATATAACTAAGCTGCTTCTTGGTACAATTACAGAAAAGGAGATTATTGACCTTCGGGACTGGTTGAAGGATGAAAAAAATCAAACTATTCTTGAATCTTATGTTCGTGATAATCACGATTTAAATTTGGCAACATTGGAAAATAATCTTGATGATGCCTATAACAAAGTTACCCACGAAATCGACATTAATACAAAACCGGTTAAAAAACTTTTCCCACTTTGGACAAAGTTTGCGGCTGCAGCAGCTATTGCATTGCTAATTGGTTTGGGATTCTACTTTCAACAAAATACCTCAACAAACCATGGTCAATGTTGTAAGGCACCTTTGGTGCCAGAGGACGAACCTATTACCTTGGAATTGGATAATGGTACCATTCAGACCATTGATATTACAGGAAAGAAGGAAGTTAGGGATTCGGATGGAAATATTATTGGGGCCCAAGAGCAAAATCAGATCAGTTATTCCCATGCTGTCCAAAAGGAAGATTTGGTGTTTAATACCTTAAAAATACCCCACGGGAAAAAATTTCAATTGGTTTTATCAGACAGTACTATAGTTCACTTGAATGCTGGGAGTTCCTTAAGATATCCAGTAGCTTTTTTAACCGAAGGTCCAAGAGAGGTCTTTCTTACCGGGGAGGCTTATTTTGATGTTGCCAAAAATGTATCCAACCCATTTGTTGTAAATGTGAACGAACTGGATGTGAAAGTTTTGGGAACGCAGTTTAATGTATCGGCCTATGATGAGGATAAAAATATCGATGTTGTTCTGGTTGAGGGGGCTGTGAGTTTGGATAATAAAAAGGAATTGGAGGATGCGGTTGTTACCTTAACTCCAGGTCAAAAAGGTTCTTTTGACTATGCCTCCAAAGGCATATTGGTAAATAAGGTAAATACAAGTCAATATACTTCTTGGATGCAGGGGCATTTGGTTTTTAGGAATTTAACTTTTAATCAGATCTTGGCAAAATTGGAGCGCCATTATAACATAGAGTTGGAAAATAGCAATATTGCTTTGGGAAAAGAAATTTTTAACGCCAGTTTCAATGATGTTAAAATTGATGAGGTGCTTAGTTATTTCAATGACACCCATGAAATAGATTATACCATACAGGAAAATAAGGTAATCATTAAATAGAAGTAGAACCCTAAAACAAATAAACTATGACATAGAATTTCGAATTGAATCTTCGTCACTCTGAATTCATAAAAAAGAACCGGAAAATGCGCTAACATTCCCCGGTTAAAAAGAGTGATCGAGTAATTATTTACTAACCACACTTAAACATTCAAAAATATGAAAAAACCACTTAACCAGCGGAGGTTAGGCAAACCTTTGTTGAAATTTGACTTAAAAATGAAACTGACCACGCTACTGTTGTTTACCACTCTATTAGGTTTACAGGCCAATGATAGCTATGCGCAAAAGACTAAGGTTACCTTGGCCGTAGAGAACGCTACAGTGCGGGACATTATTGATGACATTGAATCTACTACGAAATTCCGATTTATTTATAAGGTAAAGGATGTAAACCTACAGCGTAAATTATCCTTGAGTGTTAATAAGGAGCACATTGATACCGTATTGAGAAGTTTATTCGGTAGTACACACACCGCATATAAAGTGCGCGGGACACAAATTATCTTAACTCAAGACGAAAATTTAAAAATTCCTCAAACGGTTTCTAAACAATCCGATAATGACAGTAAACAGGATCAAGTTCTGGTTTCGGGTCTAATTACCGATGAATCTGGCGTCCCTATGCCAGGAGCCAATATTGTAGAAAAAGGCACTACCAATGGTACCCAGGCCGATTTTGACGGTAAGTTTTCAATTCAATTGGACAGTGAAAATGCAACGCTTGTAGTATCATATATTGGATTTGCAACACAAGAAGTCGCTCTTAATGGAAGAACGGATATCTCAGTTATTCTAAAAGAGGATGCCGCTGGCCTTGATGAAATTGTTGTGGTAGGATATGCCACCCAAAAGAAGTCTACCTTAACTGGTTCGGTAAGTACTATGCAAGGGAAGGAAATAGCGAGCATCCCTACTTCCAATGTTTCCCAGAATCTTGCCGGTAGGATGACCGGTGTTAGTATGAGGCCAAATGGTGGTGCTCCTGGAAGTGATAACCCGGATATTTATATTCGAGGGGTTGTCTCTACGGGTAATACTAGCCCTTTGATCGTGGTAGATGGAATACGCAGGGACAACATGAGCCAAATAGACCCCAATGTAATCGAGTCCGTAACCGTACTTAAGGATGCGGCCGCAGTTGCGCCTTTTGGTATTGGGGGTGCCAATGGGGTTATTGTTATTACTACCAAAAAAGGCAAGACTGGTAAACCTACAATCAGTTTGAGCAGTTCTTATGGTTTTCAAAACCCGACCTACCTTCCAGAAATGCTGAGTGCCCGGGATTATATGGCCTTGCAGAATGAAGGATACTTTAATTTAAACCCTTCGGGAACTACTCCTCCGAATGATCCGGGCCTTATAGCCGATTACAACCAATTACACTTGTCAGATCCATACAAATACCCAGACTCCAATTTTACGGATGAGTTTGCAAAAAATACAGGGGTATCCATTAACAACTTCCAGATAAGTGGAGGGACCGATGTGATAAAATATAATGCCGGTCTGGGTTACTTTGATCAAGAGGGAATTTTTGACCCCGTAGGCTACCAACGGTATAACTACAACATGAGTTTGGATATTCAGGCCACCAAGACCACCAAGTTCGGAATGTCACTTTACGGTTCTATAGAGCATACGGACGGTATCGATGCCGATGAAAACCTGACCCACTTAATGAGAAGTTTCTATAAGTTTGTGCCTATACAAACCTTGAGATACCCGGAAGGGGACAAATGGGGCGAATCTTCGGGAGGTAGCCCAGTAGGGGTATTGGAGTCCGAAGGTTATCGCAAGGATGAGGATAATACCTTACTCAGTTCGGTTTATGTTGAACAAGAATTACCTTTTATTCCTGGATTAAAGGTGAAGGGGGTTTTTAGTTATGACCCCACTACGAACAATGATAAACTTTGGCACGTCCCTTTTATTTTTTATAATATTGACCTGGATCAGCAACCTTATACCTATACCGAGGCAATTTCCCTGCAGGAAGGTGCCGGACAGCCATATACTTGGCTGCAGTTGGAAAACCGTAGGCAAACAAAATTCACCTATCAAGGGTACCTTAATTATGATCGTATTTTTGGGGACCATAGTGTTTCCGCCTTGTTCGTGGCAGAGGCTCGCGAGACCAAAAATGACTTTTTCAATGCCCGTAGGAACAATTTTGCTATTGAAATAGATGAGTTGAGCTTGGGAAGTTCAGATAAATTGGATTATGATAATGGCGGATCTTCAGGAACTGCAAGTGAGATCGGTTATGTATATCGTTTAGGATATACTTTTAAGGATAAATATATCCTGGAAGCCTCTGGTAGGTATGATGGACACTATTCCTTTGCACCAGGAGAACGTTGGGGCTATTTCCCAGCTTTTTCAGCCGCATGGAGAATATCTGAGGAAAGTTTTATGAAGGAGATGACCTCCGTCAATAGTTTAAAGGTTAGGTCCTCCTGGGGTAAATCGGGGAACCTTCCCTATATCGATGGCAATCTTGCCGCATTTCAATATTTGGCAGGATACGATTTACGTGGTAACGCCTATGCCTTTGGAAATGGAAGCCTTGTACAGGGGTCTAGGGTAAGTACAGAGCCCAACCCCAATATTACATGGGAAATATCGACCAAATTTGATATAGGTTTTGACCTTACTATGTGGAACGGTCTTTTTAATATGGAGTTCGACTTCTTCCACGAGGATCGAACTGGAATGCTTCTTGCACCGCAGGTTACTGTGCCGGTTGAATACGGTTTGGCCCTTTCCCAAGAAAACAAGGGGTCTATGGATAACAACGGATTTGAAGTGGGATTGGGAACCCAAAAAATGTGGGATAATGGTTTTCGATTTTCCCTTAATGCCAACCTTAGCTATGCCGAGAACAATATGTTGGAGGTGTTCCAATCGGATGCGGAAAGGGACAATCCTAATAGAACTAGGGTAGGACGACCCTTTGGAACGCCCTATGGTTATAAATCTCTGGGTCTTTTCTCTACGGCCGATGATACCAACGGAGACGGAATTATAAACAGTACGGATGGCTATAACGTGGTACAATTTGGGGATTTGCACCCAGGAGACGTTAGGTATGCGGATTTAAGTGGCCCTGATGGCACACCTGATGGGATAATCGATTCGAATGACCAAACGGTAATAGGTAATCCTGTTTACCCGTCGGTTACCTATGGTTTTAACACCACGGCGGAGTATAAGGGCTTTAACCTTTCCTTATTTTTCCAGGGGGTGGCTAATTCGGACATTAATATCCAAACTTTTTTGACATCCCCTTTTGCCAATAATGGAAGTAATACCTCGTATGAATATTTCAACAACAGATGGACCCCGGACCATCAAAATGCAAGTTATCCCAGGGCTACACCCTCACCATATTCCAACAATACGCAAGCTTCAGATTTTTGGATGGTAGATACAGGATACGTACGTCTTAAAACTGCAGTTTTGGGTTATACCCTTCCAAAAAGCGTGTCCGAAAAGCTAAATATGGAATCGATAAGTTTGCGTTTAACGGGACAGAACCTGTTTACCATAAGTAAATTGGATTTTATAGACCCAGAATTGGGGTATACCGATCGTGAAAACTCCTATCCTATTACTAAGACATTGTCTTTTGGAGTCGATATTTCTTTTTAACTTAAAAATCATAAAAACCATGAAAGGATTAATATATAAAATCAGTACTATTGGAATCTGTGCATCGCTCTTATTGGGTGCCATTTCATGTGATACGGAGGATTTTCTGGAGAACGAGAATAAATCCAAACTTACCGATGCCACCCAATGGGCCTCAGAAGCCAATGCCGATATCTTTATCAATGACGTCTACAGTGAAATTCCCAGGATTTGTACACTGGCGGAGCAATTAGATTATTATACCGATGACTACAACATTAGTCATTACTATACGGCTTCCAACTGGAGACAGGGAATATGTCAGGCACCATCCTCTAGCAATGATAGCCCATGGGGCGGTACTTATGGCCCTACAAATGGGTATACTTGGAGAAACTTTTTCGTAAAATTGAGGAAATGCAACACGGGAATTCAAAAATTGGAGGAGAACAGGGAAAACTATTCGGACGAGTATTACGTACAACGGGTGGCCGAACTTAGGTTTTTACGAGCTTTCTTTTATAGCGAGTACTTTATGCATGTTGGCGGCTTGCCTATTATCACTGAGCCACTGGACAGAAATACCATGAGCGAGGATGAACTCCTGGTTCCCAGATCAACATTCGAAGAAACCTTTAATTTTATTACGGGAGAACTTGGTGCTATCGTTGATGATGGTAGTTTGGAAGTAAAATATAATAACGGGAATGGTGACGCAGGTCGCGCCACCTTGGGAGCTGCCCTGGCTCTAAAAGGATGGCTGGAATTGTTTGCCGCAAGTCCTTTGTTCAACAGCGGTACTGCATATCTTTCGGATCCTGGAAATTTCGTGCATTTCGCAACAGCTGATGCTGGACGTTGGGCGACTGCGGCGGCGACGAACAAAAGGTTTATCGATCTTTATGATGGCACCTATGATCTGTTCGACGACCTTCCAAATCTTTGGCGGGCTTCCAATGAATACAATGAGGAGATTATTTGGGATAGACAAATTGTGGCCAATGTGGGCGGAATGGGATCCAATTATGAAAGACGCGGTGGACCTACCTATGTATTGGGCAATTACCTGACCTGGGGGAATTATAACCCTACCCAGGAATTGGTAGATCAGTTTGCCATGGCCAATGGATTGCCTATTACCGACCCGGCTTCCGGGTATGATCCTCAAAACCCTTATGAAAACAGGGAAAAGCGCTTCTATGATTTTATTGTTTATGACGGGGCTACTTACAAATTGGATTGGATGCCTACAGAGGATATTATCTATACCCGTATCGATGAGACCTATGCCAATCCAGACAAGACCAACCAGATAGACCTTGCAGGTAAGACCGATGTTGGGGATTCTGGCTATTACCAAAAGAAACGATTGAATCCAGATGCGGCCCCTGGAAACGATGCCAGCGGACAGAATGATGTTTTCTATAGGTATGCAGAAGTTCTATTGAACTATGCCGAGGCGCAGAACGAAGCCGTTGGGCCGGATCCATCTGTCTACAATGCTATCAACAGAGTCAGGGATCGTTCAGACCTTCCAGACCTTCCGGCCGGCCTCAGCAAAGAAGAGATGAGAGAAGCAATCCATAAGGAACGTAGGGTAGAACTGTGTTTTGAGAACAAGAGATATTTTGACAACAAGCGCTTGATGCAGCAGGAGGAGACTATGGGAGTCCCAAGACACAATATGGTCATCAGGAATTCAAGCCCCGTGGATAATTCTGGTACTTGGGTCTACAGCGTCGAGGAAGAGGTGAAATATACGGCCAAGTTTGAGGCCAAACAATATATGAGCCCAATTCCACAAGATGTTATAGATCAAAATCCAAATATTGAACAAAATCCGGGATATTAGGAGCTAGGCTTCATATAAAAGTTTTTAATAAGAGGCTGAACGAAAATTTATTGATTTATATAGCTGTTGTATATATTTTATGGCTAAAAGCGATAATTTTTGTTCAGACTCTTTTTTTTTAGTGTTTTACTTTGCGGGGTAAACCTGTAAAATTATTTACCCATTAGCCTTATGAAAACCTTTCGTTTGGGAGCTGTGTTCCAAAAAATGGAATAGGTATAAGTATTAGGATGTGTTATTGCCAAATTTTTGGACAACCATTTACTCCCTTTATGGAATCTCGGAAATTCTATAAAAATTAGGGATAAAATATAAATGATCCAACCCATCATAAATGAAAAATCTTTAAAGATGTACTCAAAATTAATTCTATATATTTCAGTATTAGGTCTCTTGTCGGCCAACTTTTCCTTTTCCCAATCTAAGACCGAATTGCCTAATATTCTCTGGATTGTAGCCGAAGACCTAAGCCCCTATTTAGGTTGCTATGGCGATGCCAATGCCATTACACCCAACTTGGACAAATTGGCAACTGAAGGTACCCGTTATCTTAATGCCTTTGCCAATACCGCTGTTTGTGCCCCTGCCAGATCCACCTTGATTACAGGGATGTACGCCTCCACCACTGGCACTCATAACATGAGAAGCACCTATAACATTCCTTCTTATATAAAGAGCTATTCCCAGTATTTAATAGATAAGGGCTATTATTGTACAAATAACGCCAAGGAAGATTACAATTCGTCCATGTTGAAACGGAACATATGGGACGAAAGCTCGGATAAGGCACATTATAAGAATAAAAAGAAAGGCCAACCTTTCTTTGCCATTTTTAATGTAGGAATTTCGCATGAGCACGTAATCCATAATTATGACCCTAAGGATCTTGTCCATGATCCCTCAAAAATGAATTTACCTCCTTATCATCCCGATAGTCCGGATATTAGAAAGGATTGGGCAAAATCATACGATAACATCACGTTGATGGATAAACAGGTTGGGGAAATTCTAAAGGATCTTAAAAAAAGTGGACAAGAGGATAACACTATTGTTTTCTTCTATGGTGATCACGGGGGCATTTTGCCAAGAAGCAAAAGGTTTTTATACGATACGGGAACACGTGTGCCACTCCTAATTAAATTTCCGCCAAAGTATATGAAACTGGCTCCTACCAAGCCCAATGGCACGGACGATCGATTGGTTAGTTTTATAGACTTTGGTCCAACGGTCATGAGCCTCGCTGGGATTCCTACGCCTGAACATATGGACGGAAAGCCATTTTTGGGAAAGTATAACTCTGAAGCACCTGACCATGTTAATTTTTTTCGAGGCAGGATGGATGAACGCATCGATTATATGCTGGGGGTATGTGATAAAGGTTATCGGCTCATTTATAATTTCTATCCCGATCGACCTACAGGTCAGCATATTTCATATCTGTGGAGAGCTGCTTCGGCCCGGGCTTGGGAGCAGGCCTATAGAAATGGGCAATGCAGTGAAGCGCAAAGCTATTTTTGGGAGAAAAAACCAACTGTGGAACTATACGATATGAAGAATGACCCTTGGGAGATCAATAATCTTGCAGATAAACCAGAATACAAAATAGTACAGGAAAAACTTTTTGGGAAGTTGATAGATAATGCCATCAATACCAAGAATGCCTCTTTTATACCGGAATCCGAGCTTATTGAAATTAATAGAACAGGAACAATATATGAGTATGCCCAATCTGAAAATTATCCTATTGAGCAAATTGTAGATGTTGCAATTAAGTCGGCTACCGGAGATGAGGACAACTATGCTCTATTTCAAAAAGGGATTACCCATAAAAATGCCACGGTACGCTATTGGAGTTTAATAGGACTGACACGGATTGCCGCCCAAGAATGGGATACGCAGCAAGCTATAAAGGAATTATTGAACGATGATTGCCCCGATGTAGCTATTCTGGCCGCAAAAACCTTATATCAAATTGGGCAAACCGGTATTGCAAGCGAAACAATTTCTAAATATCTGAATGAGGAACATCTAGGCATTAAATTGATTGCGATAAATGCCATTCAGCAAATTGGTGATGGGGCATTTGCTCATTTCAAGAGTCAATTGGACAACGTTTATAAGTTGAATTCCTTAAAAGATGGAGGAAGCAACACTATATATATCAAGGATATTATAAGCGAAGGTGAAAAAAGGATAGGTACAAATAAAAATCAATAATACTATACCGTCAATCTTGAGTTAGTTTAGTTCAAAGGAACATTGGGAAACCACTGTTCCTTTTTTTTGCCATTTTATAATATGTTTTGATGCCAGTAATTGACACCACAACAAATCTGCATTTCATGGTATGGGTTTATTTATTTTTTGCAATCTTTATACACCACTAAATTTTAAATAGACCAAATGAACGTATTCAAAAAATCAATAGGAATTGAATTGGCATTGCTTTTTTTACTTTTTTACCAGGGAGCTTTTTCCCAAACTCAGGAGAAGAACAGGCCCAACGTCATTGTAATTTTGACCGATGACCAGGGATCCATAGATTTGAATAGTTATGGGGCTACCGACCTGCATACCCCAAATATGGATAGGTTGGCGAAGGAAGGTGTAAGGTTTACCCAATTCTATGCTGGAGCACCGGTATGTTCACCATCACGTGCCGCCCTAATGACCGGGAAGACCAATTTACGGGCAGGTCTGGAGGGTAATGTTCCAATACCCGAACGAGCGGAAATTAGTGGGGAACATGGATTGCCTACCGAGCAGATCACTATGGCAGAGATGCTTAAGCCAAATGGCTATTATACGGCCCTGATTGGTAAGTGGCACCTTGGTCATAGGGAACAGAACTTGCCCAACGGACAGGGATTTGATTATTTCTTTGGACATCAGCGAGGTTGCATTGATAATTATTCCCACACCTTTTATTGGGACGGGCCCAACAAACACGACCTGTATAGAAATTCAGAGGAGGTATATTATGATGGCCAACATTTTTCCGATTTAATGGTGGAAGAAGTCAAACAGGTTATCAACCATAGACAGGACGAGCCTTTTTTTATTTATTGGGCGTTTAATGCACCGCACTATCCCTATCAAGGTACCACAAAGTGGTTGGAGCATTACAAGGACCTTCCAACGCCAAGAAGGGAATACGCCGCTTTCGTGTCCAATACGGATGAGAAAATTGGTGATGTCTTGGATTATCTGGACGAGATGGGTATAGCGGATAACACTATTGTTGTTTTCCAATCAGATCACGGGCATTCCTTGGAGGAAAGGGCATTTTGGGGAGGAGGTAATGCTGGGCCTTATAGGGGAAGCAAATTCAGTTTGTTCGAAGGGGGTATCCGTGTGCCGGCTATAATACGTTATCCAGGAATTATTCCCGCAAATGAAGTTCGCGATCAGTTGAGTATGGAAATGGATTGGTTTACTACTATAGCAGAATTGACCAACTCCAAAGTGCCCGATAATTTGGATGGAAAAAGTCTTATGCCCATTATTCTGGATAATAAAAAGGAATCAGTTCATGAGGTAGTGCACTGGCAATTGGGGAGTTATGACGACAAAATGGCCCAATGGGCAGTGCGCAAAGGTCCTTGGAAACTTATTGGAAATGTAAGAGAACCTGTTGTTGAAGGGAAGAAAATCGAGTTGGAAAAATTATACTTGTTGAATTTGGAAAATGACATTGGTGAAAAGAACAATTTGGCCGAGTCCAATCCGAAAAAGTTGAACGAACTATTACAGTTACATTCTTCTTGGATAAAATCGGTGCGGTCAGAAATGAAGCAGTAGGTAATTTTATATTAGTTTAATGTTAGTCTCAAAATTGTTTGAGTTAGTTTAGAGTAACAAGGAACATTGGGAAACCATTGTTCCTTTTTTTGATACTTGTTTTTGGTGTTTCATTCTTAAACGTAAAGTGGATAACTTAATGGAATTGAACTACGCTACAAATCACAGATATTCACCATACCGATATCAACACTTAGCTTGAGGTGAAAAAATGACTATTTTAGTTCTGTTGTCAATATCGTTAATTGTCCAGCAATTAGCAGTAAAGGTATTTTCGTAATTTACTTCCCATGAAAAGAAGAATTTTTTTTGGCAATTTGGCCGCAGGTACGGGGTTGTTGGTTTTAAACCCCATTTATGCATCCCAAGGAAAAAAGCATTCTAAAAAAGTCAATAGTATAAATATAGAAGGTAGGACCTTAAAAGCAGATCTTGTAATAATCGGTGGCGGAACGGGTGGTTGCGCCACGGCCTTTGGGGCGCTTCGCAACGGTTTGACCGTAATAATGACCGAGGAAACAGATTGGATTGGCGGTCAATTAACGCAACAGGGCGTACCCCCTGATGAGCATAAATGGATCAATGATTTTGGGGCTACCGCGTTATATAGGGAGTTTAGAAAAAAAGTTAGGGCCTATTATCGCAATAATTATCCAATAAAAGAACAGCATGCCGATAACGAGAGGTTTAATCCTGGGAATGCCAGTGTTTCGGAAATTAGCCATGAGCCCAAAATTTCGTTACGGGTGTTGGAAACCATGTTCGACCCTTATATCAGTGCCGGTAAACTGGTCCTATTAAGGGAAACAGTGGCTTTGGACGCCTCTACCAAGGGGAACAAAGTGCAATCGGTAAGGGTTATAAACCTTTCCACAGGGGAGAAAAGGAATTTAGAGGCGCCTTTCTTTGCGGACGCAACAGAATTAGGCGATTTATTGCCCATGACAGGTACAGAGTATGTTACCGGTGCCGAAGCCAAATCCGATACAGGAGAACTACATGCGGCAGAAATAGCAGATCCTACAAATAATCAGGCCTTTACGGTCTGTTATGCCATGGACTATAGGCCCAATGAGGATTGGACTATAGACAAACCCGAGGAGTATGGGTTTTGGCGCGACTTTACCCCAGAAATGAAAATGCCTTGGGTGGGAAAATTACTCGAGCTCAACTATTCCAACCCGCAAACCCTCTTGCCAAAGAATTTGGGTTTTGATCCTCGGGGAAATCATATGAAGGAGGTATTGAACCTGTGGATGTATCGCAGGATATTGGCCAAGGATAATTTTGAGGAAGGTTTTCTTACAGGAGATATCACCCTGGTCAACTATCCCCAAAACGATTATTTTTTAGGTAATATCGTCGATGTTAGCGACAGTGAATTGAAACATCATATCAATAGGGCCAAGCAATTAAGTCTGTCCCTGTTGTACTGGCTGCAAACCGAAGCACCTAGGCCAGATGGAGGTTGGGGCTGGCCAGGTATTAGACTGCGACCTGATGTAATGGGAACGAATGATGGATTGGCAAAATATCCCTATATACGGGAGGCTAGAAGAATTAAGCCTTTATTCCGTATCACGGAACATCATGTGGGAAAAACCCAAAGAGCAAGTATTCAAGGCGTTTCGGAAGCTGAAGCCCGTGCCCATAATTTTGAGGATAGTGTGGGGATAGGATATTATCATATTGATCTGCATCCAAGTAGTGGAGGGGATAATTATATCGATTTTGCTTCCCTTCCATTTCAAATTCCGTTAGGAGCGCTAATTCCACAACGGATGGGAAATATATTTCCCGTAAATAAAAATATTGGAACCACCCACCTTACCAACGGATGTTACAGACTGCACCCCGTGGAATGGAGTATTGGTGAGACCATAGGGATGTTTGTGCCTTTTTTAATGGAAACGGGACGAAGCCCCCAAGAGGTTTACAAAGATCCTGCTGCGGTGCGGAAATTTCAAAGCCTCATTCGTAGTCAAGGAGTAGATACGCATTGGCCTTACGAAAAAATGTGATTGAAATGAGAGAGGTTTGCGTATCTAATTTTCGAGCATGACAGGATTTTGTTTTTTTGTTGGACAATAACGCGGAAACCTAGTAAGATATTAATAACAGGGGAGGCTTTTTTTATTCTCATTGCTTAAACTGGGTCACATGATCGCTCAGGTCAAAAACGGTCGCGCCATCCAATTTGCTTTCTATAATGCTACTTCCTGCCGCACTCCGATAGCCGCCGCCACAGTGCACTATAATAGGTTTGTTGGACGGGATTTTGGCTGCTGTTTTCCGCAATTCGTTTAATGGAATGGTCATTGCGCTTCCAAAGATTTTACCTTCGGCAACCTCGCTCTCGTTGCGAATGTCAACAATGGTATATTGCTCGGGATTTTTTTTAAAATCCAAAAGATCCAATTGGGGTGTTTTAATCAGGTTTTCTTTGGGAAGGGTCAATACCATATGCAGTTGCTTTTCATATCCAATTTTTGCCACTCGTTGCAAGACTGTTTCCAAATCATTTGGGGCGTCTATGACCAAGCTGAATTTTTCCTCCGGTTTAATGATGGCACCCAACCAAGTTTCAAAGGGGGCCTCTTTAGAGGTTGCCTGAATGTTTATACTTCCTTTTAAGTGTCCTTTTTTAGAAGCGGATTCCTGCCGTACATCCACTATCAATCCTTCAACGGAGGTATTCAGTTTAAAGGGTACTTCAGCAATAGCAGTACGAAGCATTGCCGCGCCCTGTCTGTTCACGTCCACGTTGTATCCAAAATAAGAAGGAATAAAGGGCTGGCTATCCAGCAACTCGTTTATAAATTGTTCTTGTGTCTGTTTCTTAAATGCCCAATTGTCCCTACGCTCATTCCCCAAAGTGCTGCTGCTGGCGTCGGTTTGACTCTTTCCACATAGCGAACCGGCACCATGGGCAGGGTAAATGATAGCCTCATCGGGCAAATTTTTGAACTTCTGCTGTACGGTATGATACATTGACTCAGCCATTTCTTGGCGTTTGGACCTCATATTACCGGCTTTTTCATGAAGGTCAGGTCGACCTACATCGCCAATAAGCAAGGTGTCGCCTGTAAACAATATGGTCTCCTTTCCTTCTCTTGCAACTATGGTAATACTGTCTGGGGAATGGCCGGGGGTGTTGATGGCACTAAGGGTTATTTGTCCAATTTTAATGGTGTTCCCTTCATCAAAGGATTTATGTGGATAATCCGCTCCCAATTTTTTACTGTTGTAGATGGTTGCACCGGTTTCTTGGTGAATTTGCCAATGCGAACTTACAAAGTCTGCATGTGGATGGGTTTCAATGACCGCAATGATCTTGGCTTTATTGGTCTTGGCGAAAGCATAATACTGCATAGGATTGCGTTCAGGGTCAATGATTGCCATTTCCCCATCACTGATTAGGGCATAGGAATAATGTGCTAAGGGTTTGCATTCAAACTGTTTAACTTTCATAGTCAATTTTGTTTAAAGGAATAACAAGACAATATGTAAAAAAATATTTGGCTACACGGGCTCTATCAATATAAGTATTGCGTCTAAAGGAAAAAATGTGTGAGCTAATTTAAGTTGAAGTCAAAATTAAGAGGGAACAGGATTGACTCGTACGCTGGGCTGGCTCTTTGGGCCTTAAGGAGAGTTATTGCAAGAAAAACCTCTAACGCCAATTTCATAGTATTGTTAAACCAAGAAATTTATGGAATAACTTTTTGTTTCCCATTGAAGATTTTGAAGTAATCCAAAAAGTGACTAAACACAACTTTAATAATAATGAAAATAGAATAGTCAAAAATGCCTCTAAACAGCGGGACAAAATTAAATGACTTTATCTTAAGGACGTCTGTCTATTTTGTTTATTGAAATTAAAAAGTAAAAAAAGAACGGCTTCCATTTTTGTGCCCAGTTTTTCGGTTAGAATTTTAAAGGCCCGTGTAATATGACCTTCTACGGTTTTAACGGAGATATTAAGGTATTCGGAGATTTCAGTATGGGTAAGGCCTTCTTTTTTGTTCATTAAAAATATTTCCTTGCATTTGGAGGGTAAATTTTCGATCTCGATATTCATCAATTTAATTAAACTTTCCAATTCTTCCGGTTCTATGTCGACTACCAAATCAATTGCCTCAAAATATTTTTTCTCCAGATATATTACAGGTTTATTCTTGCGATACTGATTGATAAACTCATTATAGACCGATTTATATAAATAACTCTTGATGGATAAGTCTGGATTAATTTTTTTTCTCTTAACCCATACCTTAACAAAAACGTTTTGAACAATATCTTCTGCCATACTATGGTCATGGCATAAGGATTGGACATAAGCACACAAATTCTGATAATAAGAATCCATCAATAGATCATAGGCTTTTGGGTCCCCTGAAATTAATCTTTGAGCCAAAAACAAGTTTTTATGATTTTTCATTGAAATAGGTGATTCTTAATATTAGTTAACAATAATAGTGAATATCTAAAAAAAATCATAAAAAAATAAAGGGGTATTAAAATTTTAAACGTATTAGGTGTATAAGTGTTGAAATTCAAATGGCCGAAATAGAAAAAATAATTGTTAAGTTTTTAAATAAAGAAGCAAATCATTCCGAGTTGGAAAAATTGGAAGATTTACTTAAGAATGAGGGGGACAAGCAAGTCTTCATTAGTTATGTTAAAACACAATACCTAAGTACACTTTCCATGACAGAATACGATGTTAATAAGGCCAAGAAATCTATTAAAGCTAAACTCAAAAAAGACAAGTGCACTAAAAGGGCTAACCTATATAAAAGAATGGGAGTAGCTGCCTCAATAATGTTGGTGTTGGGAATGACATTTTATCTGTTGTATAACACCAAAGCGGTAAACACGCCTGAACCTGAAAAACAACCTAATTTAATTGTAGCAGGTACAGACAAGGCCATTCTAACCCTCGAAAATGGAGATGAGGTGGCTTTGGAAAAAGGAAAAAAATTTCAAACAGGGAAAGCTAGCAGTAATGGGGAGGAATTGGTATATGTTTATAAAGAGCAAAATGAAGCCGCTGTAAAGGAGCAGTTATATAATTATTTGACTATTCCTAGAGGAGGTCAATTCTTTGTCCAATTATCAGATGGTACGGAGGTGTGGTTAAATTCTGAAACCAAATTAAAATATCCAGTAGCATTTAAGGACGGTCATACCCGCAAGGTAGAATTAATCTACGGAGAGGCATATTTTAAGGTGTCGCCAAGCACAGCTCACAAGGGGGCAGCATTTCATGTGCTTACAAAATCCCAAGAAATAGATGTGTTGGGTACTGAATTTAATATTAGGGCCTATAATAATGACCAGATAATGGCCACTACCTTGGTAGAGGGAAAAATTAGAATTCAAAATGGAGGAGTTAGTAAAACCATGTTGCCCAATCAACAGGCAAGAATTGGTAATGAAAGTGATAAAATAGATATTCAGGAAATAGATGTGACCCAAGAAATATCATGGGTAAAAGGTTTGTTTTCCTTTAATGAAAAACCCTTGGAGGAAATAATGACGGTCCTGTCAAGATGGTATGATACCGAGGTTATTTTTGAGAATGCCAAACAAAAAAGGTTTGTATTTACCGGAATATTGGAAAGAACCGAGGAGGTAGAAGATATATTAAAGTTTATTGAGGCCACTAGCGAAGGTCAATTAACCTTCAAAATCAGCGATAAAACAATAATTATTAAATAAAAAAGGAAAAGGCTAGCACCTTCCACAGCAATAGCCTTTTTCCCAGTAGATCAATTAAAACAATGTTTAACTAAACCATTACAAATTTATGAAAATTAAATTAATCAACCGACCACCTTGTCCATTGGGCAAAGTTCTTTTACACTTTTTTATGAAATCCATTATTTTCCTGTTTTGTTCGATTTCATTTGCGCTCGCTCCCCTTAATGGTGAGGCCCAAGATGCTGAGATTATCATTGATACCGATATGTCCCTGACAATAAGACAAGCCTTTCGCCTAATCAATAAACAAACCGATTATAAGTTTATTTATCGGCATGACCTGATTAAAACCGCCCCAAATATCGACCTCAAAAAAGGAGTGATTAAAGCCGGGGAGCTGCTTGATAAATGCTTATCTCCTATAAGTTTTACGTATAATTTCACGGAAGGTGGCACTATTGTCGTGAAGAAAAAGCTCATAGAATCAGTTGATAGCGGTCAAGCAGTATTGGTGAATCAAAATGTGCAATATCAAGTAAGCGGTACCATTACAGATTTGGATGGTGTTCCTTTACCGGGAGCAAATATTCTTGAAAAGGGAACGACCAATGGAACTCAAGCTGATTTTGATGGGAATTTTTCAATATCTGTAGAAGACGAAAACTCGGTATTGGTAATTTCTTACGTTGGTTTTGCTACAAAAGAAGTGAGCCTAAATGGACAGACTAATTTTAACATTATATTGGAGGAAAGCGCTGCCGATTTGGATGAGGTAGTTGTAGTTGGGTATGGTACTCAAGAAAAAGTAAATGTTGCCGGTGCTGTGGCGCAAATTAATGGAAAGGCATTACAAGACAGGCCGGTTACCAATGTTTCCGAAGCATTGCAAGGCCAAATTCCTGGAGTAACTGTTCAGCCTACATCTGGGCAGCCGGGGGCCGGATTTAATATTACAATCAGAGGTGCGTCATCTTTAAATGGTGATGGTGCCTTGGTTATTGTCGATGGTATTCCTGGAGTTTTAAACAATATTAATCCCAATGACATTGAAACCATTTCAATACTAAAAGATGGTGCATCTGCATCTATTTATGGGTCACGTGCTTCAGAAGGTGTAATTCTTGTAACCACCAAAAAAGGATATAAAAATCAGGCATTGACTGTACAATATAATGTGAATGCAAGTATCAAAAAGCCCACTATTGTACCGGAACAAATGTCTCCATTGGAATCGGCCACCTTTGGAAATTTTGCTACTGCGAACGCAGGTCAGGGAGCTTTATACCCACAATATGTTTTGGATGCACTGGCAGATCCCAACGTAACCGCAGTACCCAATCAGAACAATGCCAGGGACTTCTTTTTTACAGGTGATTTTGATTGGGTAGATTATTTTTATGATCAATCCTTCCAACAATCCCATGAGTTATCTATCCGTGGAGGTGGAGAAAGAAATACGTACCGAATGTCCGTTTCATGGCTGGATCAAAACGGTTATTTCTCAAAGTATGGCCCCGATAGCTTTGACCGTTATAGTATAAGAGCGAATCTGACCAACGATTTAATTCCCGAAAAACTGATTTTGACCACCAATCTTAGTTTTACCAGTACCGATCAATTGCAATCATCTCTTTTTGAGACACTTATTGAAAGTGTTTTTGATAATGGAAGGAATCAGGAATTATTTGATCCAAATGGAAACTACTCCCGTTATAGATTCCAGCAGAATACGTTGCAATTGTTGAGAGAAGCGGGATTTGATGAAAACATTGACAATAGGTTTGAAGGTAGAATTGGACTTAACTGGAATGTTACCGAAGATTTCACCCTTGAAGGATTGGTCGGGTATAATGTGGGTTGGGCCAAAGGAACATTATTCGGTCGCGGATATTTTAAAAATGATACGGACGGAGAAATTGTAGATCCGGGGGGGGTGCCTAGGTGGGTGAATCAGCCTAATAGGGTTATTTTAAACAATACCTATAACAGGTTCTATAACACACAGTTGATTGTCAGATATACCAAATCGGTCGGTGAGCACGCCTTTAATATTATGGCGGGGACCTCTGTTGAGGAAAATTATTCTGAAAACACTTCCACACAACGGTTCAATATCCTTGGTAATGAATTGCCTGCTCTGAGTTTAGGGGATCAAGAAACTTCCACAAATTCATGGAGTGCAGGGGAGTGGGGACTATTGTCTTACTTCGGGAGGTTCAATTATAATTTTTATAACCGATATATTTTTGAGGCTACGTTCAGAAGGGATGGCTCTTCCAGATTCTCCGATCTTAACAAATGGGGTCTATTTCCATCGACGTTATTGGCATGGAGGCTAAGCAATGAACCTTTTATGCAATCACAACAAATATTTTCAAATATCAAAATACGTGCTTCTTATGGAGAAACAGGAAACCAATCTGGGATAGGGCTCTACGATCATATCCCCGTGTACAATATTTCAAATGGTGGTATTCCCTTCCTTGGAGGTTTGGGACAGCAGGCATGGAATCCAAGATTACCTTCCGAGCAAAGGAGTTGGGAAACGGTAAAATCTACCAATATTGGAATAGACCTGGGATTTCTTGACCACAGGTTGACGGCCGAATTTGACTACTACGTGAAGAAAAACGAAGATATGCTCATACCCATAGAAATACCGTCCATAATTGGTATTTCGGTTCCCACCAGTAACAATGGTCAATTGGAAACCAAGGGATATGAATTTTTGGTTAATTGGAAAGATAATGTTAATAGTATTGGTCTAAACTATAATATTGGGTTTAATTTTTCCGATCAAAAAGATGAGATTACCAGTTTAGATCAAGAATTTGCAAACCTTT
This sequence comes from Arenibacter palladensis, assembly GCF_900129275.1. Lineage (GTDB taxonomy): Bacteria > Bacteroidota > Bacteroidia > Flavobacteriales > Flavobacteriaceae > Arenibacter > Arenibacter palladensis. The sequence continues at coordinate 1,443,480 of NZ_FQUX01000001.1, forward strand.
CCTCTGGGATAAGAAATATTCAGGGGTATCCCGTAAATGCCATTTTTGCATACCGGACTGATGGACTCTTTCAAACACAGGAAGAAGTGAACAATAGTGCCACGTTAAACTCTAATGTGGCGCCTGGGGATATAAAATATGTAGATATTGATGAGGATGGCACCATCAGTCAGCCAAATGATGTTGAATATATTGGTTCATTAACACCGCGTAAGCTATATAACATTAATTTGGGAGCAGAGTGGAAAGGTTTTGATTTTGCTCTTTTCTTTCAGGGGGTAGGTAAAAGAAATTATTATTTAAACGTCGATGCCGTTGGTCCATTTATAAATCCCTGGGATAACTGGGCCTTTGCAGAATTACACGATTACTGGACACCTGATAATACGGAGGCACGTTTTCCTAGGCCCTATGCAGGAAATCTTAATTTTCAGTTTTCAGACTATTGGGTACAGGATGCTTCCTATATAAGGTTAAAAAACCTCCAGTTTGGATATTCGCTGTCTCCACAGGTATTAAACAAGATTGGGTTTAGTAATGCTCGAATCTACTTTAGTGGAGAAAATCTATGGGAAAAAACAGATTTAATTTTGTTTGATCCAGAAGTTTCCAATCAGGCCGGTAGATCTTATCCTTTGAACAGGAGTTATTCTTTAGGCCTGAACTTTACATTTTAATATAAAACAAACAACATGAAATATATATATAGTTTGACATTAGCTGTAATCTTCCTTTTTTGCAGCTGTGATAAAGTTCTGGATAAAACACCTTTGGATACTATTTCGTCAAATGTGTTTTGGTTATCGGAAAACGATTTTAAGCTTGCCGCAAATGATCTATATGGTGACATTGATTTAAGTACGACCACAGACGTGAACTCCATAGATTATTACAACGGAAGTACCGTAAGTAACGGAACATTGCAACCCTCCAATACAGATGGTAATATTTGGGCCAATGCGTATACCCGCATCAGAAGGGCCAACGATCTTATTGAAAATGCGGCAACTTCAGCAGTCGATGAGCCGGTGAAAAATCGCTATGTGGCCGAAGCTCGTTTTTTCAGGGCATTTTATCATGCGCTATTGGTGAAAAGATATGGTGATGTTCCTTATGTCGATATGACCTTGGAGTTTTCAGATGTTCTGCTCCCAAAAGACAGTAGGGAAACCGTTGTTAACAAAATCATTTCGGATTTAAACTTTGCGGCCGACAACCTGCCGAAAAAAAGTGAATTGAACTCTGCCGATGAGGGAAGGATAACAAAAGGGGTGGCCTTGGGATATCTTAGCAGAGTGGCCCTTTATGAGGGTACTTGGGCTAAATTCCATAATAGTGGAGGCGATGCCAACAATTTACTTACCGTTGCCAGAGATGCGGCATTGCAAGTAATAAATGATGGGGAATATGAAGTGTTCCAAGCACCATTGGAGGAGTTATTTTTTAATGAAAATCAGGATAATGTTGAAGTAATGCTTTCCATTAGATATGATGAAACACAAACGGGAGTAAGCCCCAGAGGTAGGGGGCATCTCATTGATGCCTTGCAAGATCCTACAAAATATTTAGTGGATTCTTATTTATGTACTGATGGACTTCCCATTGACCGATCAACCCTTTTTCAAGGTTACACCTCATTGGAGTCTGAATTTAAGAACAGGGATCCGCGAATGAAAGCGGCCATTTGGGAACCGGGAACCATGTTCGACGGGCAACCATTAGTTCCTGATTTGACACGGACGGCCACTGGGTATTGGCCAAAAAAACCAGGTGATCCCCTTGCACAAATCGTAACCTTTATTTATACGGATGTTATTTTGATGAGATACGCGGAAGTATTGTTGAACTATGCCGAAGCGGTGTATGAACTTGAAAATGCTATTAGCGATTCTGATTTGGACATTTCAATCAACCAACTTAGAAGCAGAACAGGTGTGAGTATGCCTTCTTTGACCAATGCATTCGCTGCTGCCAATTCCCTAGATATGCGGGGGGAAATTAGAAGGGAAAGAAGAGTAGAATTGGCAGGGGAAGGTTTCCGATATGATGACATTATTCGCTGGAAAACAGCAGAAAATGATTTGCCAAAAGCGGTTTTAGGTGCGTTGTTTCAGCAAAGTGCTTACCCCGAACTTACACCAGGGACCGATGTAATGATAAATTCCGATGGATTCATCCAAGCTGAAGTAGAATCAGCACGTTCTTTTGAAACACCAAAAAATTACTTGTTCCCTTTGCCACTAAGGGAACTTCAATTAAACCCGAATTTGCAACAAAACCCTGGATGGTAAAGTCTTTGATTTTACAATTGGAAAAAGATTTTAAAAATTTAGAGGTTGTTGAGCTAGTTTTTAACGGGACCGGGGCTTTTCTCGGTTCCTTTAAATTTCGCTCAATGGGTAGAGCCTGCTCACGATAATGACCGGTACCCTGAAGACAACACCGCTTTGAGATATACCTGTGAAGGGAGAGGGGACAAAAAAGGTACTAATCCTGAATTTGATGAATTCTGGAATAGTTCGGAATAAAATAGATTTCCGATGTTATTGTAGCCGAATTGAAAAGAATAGATCATTAAAAATTTAAGAATGAACAGTTTGAAAAACCGAGTTAGACAACCCATACTTGTAATGATATTATGTTTTACAATATTCTCAGTTGCGCAGGATTTTAAAGAATCCAAGCCTCCCAACATTATCTTTTTTTTAGTTGATGACATGGGCTGGCAAGATACATCCTTACCGTTCTGGAAAGAAAAAACTCATTTGAACCAGAAGTTCCATACCCCTAACATGGAAAAGTTGGCATCGCAAGGGATGATGTTTACCCAAGCATATGCCAATAGTATTTGTTCCCCTTCACGCACCAGTTTAATGACAGGAATGAACGCCGCTCGCCACAAAGTAACCAACTGGACATTGCGGAAGAATCAGACAGTTGATGCTAAAGATGATTTATTAGAATTTCCTGATTGGAACCTAAATGGGCTGCAGCCGGCAAGCGTAGACAACATTTCAAGGACGATCTCGGCAACAACCTTACCTGAAATACTGCAAAAGAACGGTTATTTTACTATTCATTGTGGCAAAGCCCATTGGGGGGCAGAAGGAACCCCAGGGGCTAACCCCTTGAATCTTGGGTTCGATATTAATATTGCTGGACATTTTGCAGGAGGGGTTGGCTCCTTTGAAGGTATTCATGACTTTAGCGCTGCATGGAGGAATGGCGATTTAATTTGGGATGTTCCCGGGATGAATGAGTACCATGGGAAGGATATTCACTTAACTGATGTGCTTACTATTGAGGCTAAAGACGCTGTGGGTAAAGCGTTGGAAGAAGAGAAGCCATTTTACCTCTATATGTCTCATTATGCGGTACACCAACCTTGGGCACCTCATAAACCATTTTATCAGAAATATATTGATATGGGATTGGATGAAAGTGCCGCTTTGTACGCTTCTATGACGGAAGGTATGGATAAAAGTCTGGGAGAGTTGATGAGTTTTTTGGAGGAAAAGGGTATAGGTGATAACACCGTAATTCTTTTTATGTCGGATAACGGTGGTGTAGGAGGTTCCTCTTTTCCGCTCAATAGTGGTAAAGGATCAGCCTATGAAGGAGGCATACGTGAACCCATGATCGTGAAATGGCCTGGAGTAGTTGAGGAAGGATCGGTATGTAAAGAGTATTTAGTTATTGATGATTATTTTCCTACTATTTTGGAAATTGCTGGGATTGAAGAATACCAAACAAAACAGATAGTTGATGGAAAGAGCTTTGTGCCAATGTTAAAAAAGGAAGGGACAACTGCCGACGGACGCGACTTGTTCTGGCATTTTCCAAATAAATGGGGAGGGAGAGGTCCAGGAATTGGCACAACCAGTACAATCAGAAGTGGAAACTGGAAATTAGTATATTGGTATAAGGATCATAATTTTGAATTGTTTAATATCCCGAATGATATTGGCGAAAAATACAATATGGCTCTACAATACCCTGAAAAAGTAAAAGAACTAGCTTCAAAGTTGGGGAGTTTCTTGAGAGAAGTTGATGCAACACTTCCTATTAATAAGTCTTCTGGTAAGCCAGTTCCTTATCCTGATGAAATCTAAACAAAACAAGGTGTATTCTTTTCACTATCTTATTTAAACTATAACCTTAAAAAAAACGGAGTATGGTTCAAAAATGCTTGATAACAAAGGTGGTTTATTTGAAGATATAGCAACTGGGTTTTGTCATCGGGCAGAAAGGGGTTTTCAATTACGGGCGACTGAAATTCATCCTTTTATGGGGAACCATAGATCATTATTATTACACAAATTAAATTCTAAAAATTTAATGGATTGGGAACGTTAATGATAGTCTCTTATTGATAGTTCTATTTCTGGGCGGATGTCTTCATCATAGGGGATTATCCGAGAAAAAATAGAATGTTTTATGGCAGTTATGTAGATTCCAAAAGAACTTACGAATCTGTGTAAATTTAAAATCCCGAAAAATTGAATAAATTATAAATCATTATTTTCCGATATGAACATTATAAAATCCACATTTTTTTTCTTAATTGTCTTTATAAGCGGGTCATCCTGCAAAAGAGAGAATAATCTTGTCTTGCCGACCCAGTCCCAAATAGAATGGGCAGATGCAGAGGTCGGTGCACTTTTTCACCTCGATGTCCAAGTGTTCGAGCCCGATTACGAATGGCGCAAGACAAGGAACTATCAACCTGACCCGTCGGTATTTAATCCCGAGAAACTCGACACCGACCAATGGATTCGGTCTGCTAAAGCTGCAGGGGCGACCTATGCCGTGTTAGTTGCCAAACATTGTAGCGGTTTTAGCCTTTGGCCGACAAAAGCCCACGAATACAGCGTAAAAAATTCACCATGGAAGAATGGGCAGGGAGATATCGTAAAAGACTTTATTGCGTCATGTAAGAAATATGATGTGAAGCCTGGCTTGTATGCCAGTGCTTCCGCCAATGCTTATTTTCACGTTGATAATCCGGGATTGGTTTTGTCCGGGGATCCTGAGGAGCAAAAAAGATACAATGAAGTAGTGAAGACCCAGCTCACGGAATTATGGAGTCAATATGGGGAACTATTTGAAATTTGGTTCGATGGAGGAGTTTTGCCACCAGAAAAAGGTGGGATTGACATGCTTTCTCTCCTTGAAAAATACCAACCTGACGCAATTGCTTTTCAGGGTCCATTCGGATACGAGAACAACATCCGTTGGGTGGGAAATGAAGATGGTGTAGCTCCTTATCCCTGTTGGGCAACAGCGGATTCTACGACTACTGCGACCGGTATGGTTCAAATTAAAGGCTTGAACGGAGATCCTGCTGGTAAATATTGGTGCCCAGGAGAAGCAGATTTCCCTTTACGTAGACATGCTTTTCAGGGAGGCTGGTTCTGGCAGGAAGGAGAAGAGAGGACCATCCGGAGTGTGGATGATTTGATGGAAAGGTATGTTCAAACTGTGGGCCGCAACACAAATATGTTACTAGGAATCGTAATTGATGACAGGGGCTTGGTCCCAGAGGCTGATTTTGAAAGACTTCAAAAGTTCGGTGAAACAATTGATCAAAAGTTTTCAAAGTCTTTAGGGTCTATATCCGGAGAAGGAAACGAACTGACAATAACCTTCAACAGACCACAGGAAGTAAATCATGTTGTGATAAAGGAAGATATACCTAAAGGAGAGCGGGTCAGGGAATACGTTATTTATGGAAAAACCAACAAAGGGTGGGAATTATTGAGTAATGGCCAGAGTATAGGCCATAAGAGGATCGAAGTACTGACCCCTCAAGCGCTATTAGGCATAAGGCTCAAAGTGACCGCTTCCGTAGGTGTTCCTAAATTAAGTTTAAATTGTTTTTGATTTGCTCTACTCTTCGTAGCTAGAATACAGGATTAAAGTAAAATATGCACAGGGAATAGTGTGCAAATGCAAATCTGAATTTTCTGATTAAGAAAAAATAACTAGCAAAAACTGGATACACTCTAATCCATATAATTCAATGAAACGGAATTTTTTAAAAATAGGATTATGTTTGTTCATTACGATTCAATTTTCAATTTTCGTAAATGGTCAAAAACGAAAAATTGCCTGTGTAGGCAATAGTATAACCTATGGCGCCAAGATAGATAACAGGGAGGTTAACAGCTATCCGGCGCAACTGGGGTCAATACTGGGCGATGGTTACGATGTACAAAACTTTGGGGTCAGCGGTACAACTTTGTTGCGCAAGGGCAATCTGTCCTACTGGAAAACGGAGGCTTATCAAAAAGCGATGGATTTCCTGCCAGATTGGGTGTTCATCAAGTTGGGTACCAATGATACCAAACCTATCAACAGGGGGCATTTGGATGATTATATTCAGGATTACAAAGATCTGATCGAATCCTTTAAAAAGTTGCCGAGCAATCCGCGGGTCGTTTTATTATTGCCTGTTCCTGTATTTTCCAATGACAGTATCGGTATAACGGCACAGTTAGTGCGTGAAAAACTATTGCCCATGGTCAGGGAGGTGGCCTATGACACGGGAAGCGAAATAATAAACCTCTATAATTTAATGATCGAATCTCCAGAGCTGTTCCCCGACAAGGTCCATCCGTCGGTAGCAGGTGCAAAGGTCATTGCCAGAAGGATAAGTGAATTGGTCAAAATGAAAACCATTGAACCAGTGGATTTTTCCACGTATTTGCCAAAGGATGTTAGTACTTTTAATTTCCATGGTTTTCAGGGACACGATTTTATTTTCAAGGAGCGCAATGCTAAAATTGTTATGCCCAAACAGACCGCTATAGGCAAGCCTTGGATTTGGCGCGCCCGCTTCTGGGGACACGAGCCGCAGGCAGACATCGCTTTGCTGGAAAGAGGCTTCCATTTAGTTTATTGCGATGTTGCAGAAATGTTCGGTAACGATAAGGCTTTATCCATTTGGGATGGTTTTTATCAACTACTTACCAAGGCTGGTCTGGCAAAGAAATCAGTGATGGAAGGAATGAGTAGGGGCGGAGTATATATCTATCGATGGGCGGCAAAATATCCGGAAAGAGTTTCGGGAGTTTATGCGGATGCCCCGGTCCTTGATTTGAAAAGCTGGCCTGGGGGCAAAGGACGATCTAAGGGCAGTGCGGAAACATGGGATACTTTCAAGCGGGACTTTAGCTTTGGAACGGAAGGGGAGGCCTTGAAATTCAAAGGGAATCCCATGGATCTAACGCAAAAGATCGCCAAGGCTGGATTTCCAATGTTGCATGTAGTGGGTGATGCAGATGTTGTAGTACCTGTTTCTGAAAACACACTCCCCTTTGAACAAAAAATAAAGGAAGCAGGGGGTATGATCAATGTTATTCATAAACCTGGGGTAGGGCATCACCCCCACAGTCTTCAAAATCCAAAGCCCATTGTGGATTTCGCCTTGCTGGCAACCGATTATCGGGTGACCCAGAATATGATTTCGCTGCCATCGGGTCCCCAAGCACATTGGCAAAAGAACGAAAGGCTCATGTTCATCCATTTCGCACCGAATACCTGGACGGGACTTAGCCAAGATGATAATTCTCTTCCGATGGGGAGGCTAAATCCATCCAAACTCGATACTAACCAATGGTGTGAAGTAGCCAAATCTTGGGGGGCGACTATGATAGTGTTTGTTGCTAAACATTCCGGAGGATTTTGTTGGTGGCAGACCGATACTACTGATTATAGTGTGAAGAATATACCTTGGAAAGACGGAAAGGGCGACGTACTTGAGGAACTGTCACAATCGTGTGACAAATTCGGACTGGAGCTTGGCGTATATATTTATCCCGGTGACAAAACTTGGGGAGCTGGCCTAGGAAGTGGTGGCCGTACCAAAGATCCTAGTAAGCAGGAAGCTTATAATAAAGTGTTCCGACAGCAATTGACCGAAGTCCTGTCCAAGTACAGACCAATGAAAGAAGTATGGTTTGATGGGAGCTGTGTGATAGACATCGCCGATATTCTTGAAGAACATGCCAGTGATGCCGTAATTTTTCAGGGTCCCCAGGCGACCATCCGTTGGGTGGGCAACGAAAGGGGAATTGCTCCATACCCCAATTGGTATACTCTTGACAACTCCGATTTGGCCACAGGGCAATCAACGGCACTGTCTTCCGACCCTGAGGGTGAAGCCTATGCCCCTGTAGAGGTAGATGTTCCCTTTTTGATGAACGATCGTTCCTACAGCTGGTTCTGGGCTCCCAACACGGACAATATGATAATGAGTGTAGCTGATTTAATGGATGTTTACAAAAAATCAGTGGGCCGTGGAAGTTCATTGTTATTGAATGCTACTCCTGATACGACCGGGTTGATTCCAAAAACGCATGTAAAACGCTACAAGGCATTCGGAAAGGAAATTGCCAGAAGGTTCGATAAACCTATAGCCTCGGTTTCGGGAAAGGGGAATGTACTGGAGATTGACCTTAAAAAATCAATAAACGTTAATTGTGCCATTATACAAGAAGAAATTTTGAAGGGGCAACGGGTACGTAAATTTGAGATTGAGGGATATTCAAAAGGCACATGGAAAACCTTGAAAGAGGGTACCTCTGTAGGCAGTAAACGAATTGAGGAATTTCCCCCATTAACAATTTCCAAAGTAAGGCTCCGAATATCTGAAGCTATTGCAACTCCATCAATTATCAATTTTGCCGTTTATAATATCGAATTATTTAGGTCAGATACCGATGTCAATTTGGCTAACGAGCCAATAACTGTTGGTGGTTGGGACAATGAAACCTATTCCGAAGAATGGGAAGATTTCAGTATTGATTTAACACCGCACTTAGTAAATAAAGTAGGTCAGTTCCAATTGAAGTTCCAATACATTACCCATGACCGTGGATTTGAAAATGCAGAATCCGGTGGATATGGACTTGCCTTTAAGGATTGGAAAATTGTAATAAACGATGAACCCAATCCCGATGCCATTCAAATGAAAGGTAATCGAACATTCATGATTAACAATTCGCAACATTTTACAAATAAAAATACTGCCCATGTTGAATTCAAAACGCAGATTCGAACTAAACCTGGACGCTCGATAGGAACAATTGAATTAAAGATGATTCAGTTCGAGTAAATTAGTTATTCGGCGTTAACATACATTAAATCAGTTATTTGATGAGAATTTCGGAATTAATATAATCAAAATCTATATGAGTCACCTATGATAAAGAAAGCTTTCAAATTTTATGTAATTCTGTCAGTGGCATTTTTTACCCATCCAGGTAAAGCATTTGCAAAAGATCCTTCAACAAGGGTATCGGATACCATCCGGATCTTGACCATTGGCAATAGTTTTGCGGATAATGCCTGCAAATATTTGAAACAAATTACAGAATCGGTAGAAGGCTGCAATATTATTATTGGGAAGGCAAATATTGGGGGATGCCATTTGGAAAAACATGCTGACCTTATGAGGCAAAGTGAATTGGATCCGTCACTTAAACCTCATAATGGCAAGACTTTAAAAGAATGGTTGCTAACCAATGATTGGGATATTGTTACCATTCAACAGGTAAGCCATCTTAGTTTTAAGGCGGAAACCTACCAGCCCTACGCGGATGAAATTCGTAATTACGTAAAAAAATATGCTCCCCGGGCCAAAATTTACATTCATGAAACCTGGGCCTATGCTCAGGATTGTCCTCGTTTGACGGACTTTGGGATTACGTCGGAGCAAATGTACCACGGGCTGAAGAAAAATTATCAAGTCCTGTCCAAACGTTACAGTTCGCCCATTTTACCATCTGGTGACGCCTTTAATAGATCTTTCAAGAAAAGGGAAGAAATCGATCTTTGGAGCTCAAATGATCGGTTCCATGCCAACGAAAATGGATGCTACTTGGCCGCCTGTGTTTGGTTTAAGGAGTTGTTTGGGAAATCACCAAAAAAAATAAAATACAGACCGGAGGAAGTATCCAAAAAAACGGCTCGATACTTAAGAAGGGTTGCCTCAAAGTAGCACCGTCTTTTAAAGAGCAAAATGGCAAACGCACTTAATTGTCCATAAAATAATTAGGTATAACCAACTATCCAAAAAATGAAACGTCGAAAATTTTTAGAAACAGTACCACCTGTAGGATTGGGGCTTTTTGTTGTTCCAAATTTAACGCTTTGTTCTTCTTCCATCCAAGAAAAATGGAATGGGGCAATCAGGGTTCCCTTGAGTGTTATAGGTAGTTCTGCTAAAATTCCGAGTGATAAAAGGATTGCATTTGGATGGTCTCCGCACGTACTTAATCCTGATGACGAAGTGTTGTTGAAATCCAAGCAATTGCCCCGGGATGCATATGTTTTTTTACGCATATCGGTTGCACTGGAAATGTGGGACCAGGCCATCTTACAGGTATTTGTTCCAGATGAGGGGGAAACCCAGTTAGGGATTCTTGATATCAGGCATTCTTCGGTACTGGTTCCTTATGAATTGAAGATAGATAGTAAACATATTTCTTTGATCAATAAATACGGTATAAAAGTAAAGCTTCTGACCTCCAAACCTTTTGGTTTTTTTAATCAACCTTCAACTGAGGTCGGTAATAATGTATTCACCCCGCATTTCCTATTGTCCCCTAGTGAAAAGGGTACAGTTCCTGATTTTTTAAATTTCTTTATGTCGATTGATTCGGTTCAGGCATTTGGTTGGCGGGAAGGTACCGTACTGGATGGCCTATGGCAGTTATATTCCTTGAAAGGGGAGGAGAAGGCACTGACGGCAATTAAGGAACATTTTGATTTGTTTTTTGAGGGGGAGAATTTAAAGTATGAAAACTCTAGGAACGACCCCAGAGATAACAAAATTGATGGGATAGAGTCAACCATCCCATATGCAACCCTGGCCCGGATTCATCCGGACCACCCCATATTAAAAACGGTCATAGAGGCCTGGGATAGTTATGCCCAAGAAAATGGTATGGTCACCGATGGGCCTACGGTAACCGCCGAAGGATGTTATACTGTGGCCTACCCAATGGCCGTGATAGGTAAAGTTTGGAATGATCCTGCTTTAAAAAAGAGAGCGCTCGAACAACTAAAACATCGGTTTGTACTGATAGAAAATGGTAATCTAAATCTAAGGTATCATAGTGATAAGGGATCATATAGCTATAAGAACTGGGCACGAGGGGCTGCATGGACGTTACTGGGTTTTGCCAGAACACTATCCGAACTAAAGGGAGAAATTCAAGATCGGGAGATTATCAATAAATTCAAGGAAGGGGTAGATAATGCCATTTCTATGCAAAAGGAAAATGGGCTATGGAACGGGTTTATGGATGCCGAAAATGCACCCGACACCTCAGGGTCTGCTGGGATTTCCGCCGCTATTTTGATCGGGGTAAAGGAAGGTTTTTTGCCCACAACTTACAGACAGTATGCTGAAAAGTGCTGGACGGCACTGCAAAACTATTTGACCCCTGATGGTCTTTTAAAGGAAGTTTCCCAGGACAATAGGGGAGGGTTACAATTACAACAAGGTAATTATAGGGTAATTGCCCAAATGGGAATGGGATTGATGGCCCAGTTATATGCAAATAGGGAATAGAAATATATGATTAGGGGTAGTGTCTAATAATTAAGAGAATTGAGTTAGTTGAGTTTAAACCGGTGTTGTGAATTCAATGCCGGTTTATTATTTTTAATATAATTTAACGCCATCACAAACAATTTTACGTTTACGTTTGAAAAACATTTCTGAGCGTATCGGATAAGAACTCTTGATGTACAATCTTTAATCCGGACTTCTATTTTTCTCTCAATGTTTCAATGATTTTTCGTGTTTCGGCAATTCTTTTTTGTAGCGGGTTACGATACCTCCAAGCACTCATATCTACCCGATCGTTGGGTTGCTCCAATTCCGCTTCAAGTTCATCCAGATACTTTTCGTTTAATGACAAGTAGTCATCGAATGTTTCTGGGTTGTGAAAACCCCCGTCATTTACAGTAATATAAATGGGTGTAGTATGGGCAACTTGATTTGGGCCTGCATAACAGCGTGCGGCTATCCAAGTCCCTTTTTCTACTTCAAGATCAAAGTTCAATTCCATGTTTTCCAACGATTGAACCTCCCCATTAGGAGTTATTTCTTTCAACACTTTTCCATGGGATATTATCTCCAACTTTGAAAGTGGAATTTGGTCTTTATTTCCTAAAGCTTTTGCCTTAATGGAGACTTTTTGCGGTGCCGACAATTTAATTTCATCACCTGGGAGATGATCATCGATACTAAAAACAAGCATAGGGCCGGACGAGACAAACGTATGTCCTTCCTTTAGATTTTTCTTCCAAGATGCATATTCAAATTTTCCATCTATCCAAGTATAAAACCTTACATTGCCAATTCGGGCATTCCAACTAGGGTCGTTGGTGCCAAATGAAGGACCAAGGCCACACCAGGGAAAGTCGGATCCTGCCGTTGCCGTAAGTTTATAGCCCAAATCCAGAAAGTGGTAGTAATTTTGGGTTAGCAGAGGGCCCCCATTGACACAAAATTGGAGCAGTTCAAGAAAGTCCACTTTGCCGCTTAGCACATCTAACGTCATACCCCTTGAGCCATTAAAGGACATACCTTGATGGGCATACCCAGTTATCCCGTTCAATTCATGAACCTTATCGAATATCTTGTCGTATTCGTAATAGTCTTTTTGTTGCCGAACAAAATCATCGGCTACCAAGGCGATTGTATGACCAATTTGGTGAGTCCTTGGGTCCTCCTGGCCAGTGGAAAGTAAGCTTTCATTCTCTCCATATGTCCCATCTTCCCCAAATGCATATTGGGAAAAATAGGTTGCCCAGAAATCTCCCATTTGAAGTAAGACCCCCACATTTAGCCCTTCGGCTTCGACCCATTTCAAGATTAGTGGGTTTTCTCTTGGAGACCGGCGAATATGAATGTGGTCATCGGCGGAATACCAACCTAAATCTGACATTTTAACCCACCTTTTCATCTCAAAACTAAAAGTGTTGCCTCCACTTTCCTTAACTTCGATAGTATGCGCCTGATCTAAATATTCAAACCCTTTTGATAGGGTAATTTTATATTTTCCAGGGCGTAGATCAATATTAAAATGGCCATCAATATAATAGGTGCTATCTGGTTGAAAACCGTAGCGTTCCGCTTTGTCGTCCCTTCCGTACATAATAGAAATAGCCTCCTTGGGGATACCGGCCACATATCCAACAGAATCGGTGATTTTAGCTCGTACCGGAGTTGGCTTTCCTGTATTTTGATCCGTCACCGTAACCTTGATGGAAGTTGTACTATTTTGGCAAAGACAATGGAACGAAAAGGTAAAACATAAAAAGACAAGGACTATTTTCAGTGGGTTCATTTTGGGTGATTTAACTATTGGCCTTTTTAAAGTTAACAATTAAAAATCATCTTGAATTTTTATAGCCCCAGATTTATATGCAACTTATAAATTATGCTGCTTTTGGGGCCTTTGTTCCTTTTTTTTATAACGTAAAATGAAATTAGCTTACTTGAAGTGAAAAAAACACCACAGCCACACTTTCACCCTCTACATAAATAATCTTATAATTGTGTAACTAGCTAGTAATCAAATATTAAATATTGTTATGATATTTGGAAACCCTTGTTTAACCATAGCCCATGCAGTGAAATTCATCATACTATCACCTGGTCATCACCAAAGCAGTACCATAGGATAGCCCGCTTAAGGTAAGTGGCTTTTTATGTATAACCTTACGTGAATATGGTTTCACCCTATGGTGATGTATGGTGTTCTAAGGTGTTATAGAATGCGACAAAGAATCCTGTAATAGGTATTAAATATCATCTAGGATTAATAGGGAATATTGTTGGCACAAGAGTTTTAACCCACTAAAAATTAATTGGTTTGAATTTTCCTTTAGTTGATTTTTTCTATTGCATTTTTATGATTGGTTCGTATTTTCTCCAGTTGGCAACAATTGCCCAAATATTAATTGCGAATAATATTACAGCGATTCCAATTCCCGATAGGTCGTGTACTAAATGGTGGACAAATATTCCAACCATAACGGGAAGGATTATTAAGGCTCCCAGGGCTCTTGTTTTTGGGATTGCTATTAAAAACCCGCCAACGATTTCGGTAATTGCAACAAGAGGAAAAATCCATTTTATTGTCAGAAATCCGCCCATAATCTGCATCATTTCCTCAGACAGTTCAGGCATGGGCATATAGTTGAAAAATTTGTTTAGACCTGAATTGATCATCATTAATCCGAATAGGATACATAAAACTGTAAGAATCTTGTTTTTCATTTATTGATTGTTAATTATACGGCGAAAGTAATTATTTTTGATAACCGTTTGTAATCAGTTACCTTTTGGTAACCAGTTACTTTTAGGTAATCATTAAATTAATAGAGATGAAAAAAAAGGAACATAAAGAGTGTATGTCAGCACTGTTACCGGTAAGGGACACTTTAGATGTGATAGGTGGAAAATGGAAACTTTTAATCCTAATTTCCATTTGGGAAGGAAATAAGCACTTTAGAGAAATAGAACGAAGTATTCCAAAGTTAAGTACCAAAGTGCTATCAAAGGAATTGAAGGATATGGAAGAAAATCAGTTGATTATTAGAACCGTTTTAAATGGTTTTCCTGTTCGAACGGAATATACTCCTACAGAACATTCTAAAACGCTGGGAAAAGTTATCTTGGAATTGCAGAATTGGGGGGTCAATCATAGAAAGAAAATCTTTGGCGTTATGCCCGAAAAAGATAGCTCCTTTAGTGCATAGTGGGGTTATGATATTGGCTAAGGCACAGAGTTAACAGAAGTTATAGATATCCTGTACAATCGCTTCGCTGCGGAAAGGGCCATGGGGGTGGCTTTACAAGGAAAGGCTACTACGCCAAATTTAATGTGGAAACAATTTTAAGAGTTGTGGGAGAACTGGATTCTTTCCTCCGCTGTGCTGCGGAAAGGGCCATGTGGGTGGCTTTACAAAGAAAACCAAGGTCGCTCCGCGCCCTATTCTTTCGTTTTGCTTCAAAGCCAATGCGAGCATTGCTTTTGCGCAAAACAAAAAAACCAGCTATTTCTAGCTGGTTTTCTTTGTAGCGGGAACTGGACTCGAACCAGTGACCTTCGGGTTATGAGCCCGACGAGCTACCTACTGCTCTATCCCGCGATGTATGTTCAATGTACCTTAAAGGTACTGTCATTTTATATTTTTCCAGTCAGAGTAGGTACCCTGTCCTGAGCGTAGTCGAAGGATGCTGCTCTATCCCGCGATGTGCGTTTCCAAAATAGTCAACTTGGCTCTAAACCCTCAGTTCATAATGCTGACTGAATTATTTCGGACTGCAAAGATACATGCTTTTTATGATTTCCCAAATCTATTTTCAATTAAATATTAAAAATGAGACTAAATTTTTATCAAACATTTAAAAATAGATAGTTGTAGTCCTCATTGTCCAAAATCTTTCTATTTTGTATCGATTTTAATTAAAATCCGTCACCTTTAATTCGCCCTATCATCTATGGATAACTATGGTTTTCTCTCAATCTTACCACCTGTAATCGCTATTGTACTGGCGCTCAGAACCAAACAAGTTTATATAGCCCTACTTTTTGGCATATGGTTCTCTTGGGTGATCATCAATGATTGGAATTTCTTTACCGGTACCTTGGCAGCCATTGAAGGGATGGTCAATGTTTTTAAGTCTCCCGGGAATACCAGAACCATAATGTTCAGTGCCCTAGTAGGCGCTTTGCTATTGTTTATACAATACTCCAAAGGGGTAGAAGGATTTATTAACGAGCTTAATAAGGTGATAGCTTATTTTGAGAAAAAACAAAGTGGCTATAGTAGGGTAGTAGTGCAGCTTATGGCCATGTTTACGGGGATTTTGTTGTTTGTAGAAACAAGTATTAGTTCCTTAACGGTAGGCACCCTATATCGTCCGGTTTTCGATAAACTGAAGATCCCCAGGGAAAAATTGGCCTATATCGCCGATTCCAGTTCCGCCCCCTCCTCTATTTTAATTCCCTTTAATGCATGGGGAGCATTTATAATGGGACTTTTGCTTACGCAGGGTATCGAAAATCCGTTTGGAACCATGCTTTCGTCCATAGTTTTTAATTTTTACCCCATCTTGGCAATAGTTATAGTTTTCGTGGTAATAATTACCAAAAAGGATATTGGACCAATGTCGAAAGCGGAAAAGCGCACTAGGGAAACGGGCAAATTGCTGAATGATAACGCCAAACCTATGTTGTCCAGTGAGGTAACCTCCTTTGAATCCAAAGAAGGGATCAAGGCCAGGGCTTATAATATGATCGTTCCCTTGGCAACCATGGTAGTCATGATGCCTTTCTATCTTTCCTACACGGGATGGGATGCCGTGGAGGGTGCAACTTCTTTTGGAGATCATGTGTTTAAGGCGATTGGCCAGGGTTCCGGCTCATCCTCGGTCCTATACGCAGTTCTTACAGCGATTTTGGTTGCCATGGTGCTCTATAGGTCCCAAAAAATTATGAAAACCAAGGAAATGATAGATCTGGTATTGAAGGGTATAAGTGAATTGATGCCACTGGCTTTGTTAATGCTATTGGCCTTTGCTATTGGCGACGCTTGTAATGCCTTGGGTACCGGACAATTTGTTGCAAACTGGTCCAAGGATTGGTTGTCTCCCGCTTTTTTACCGGCAGTTATTTTTGTGATCAGCTCCTTTATAGCATTTTCAACCGGGACTTCCTGGGGCACCTTTGCTATAATGATGGCGATTTCCATGCCGATGGCTGAAATCCATGGCGCACCACTGCCACTAATAGTAGCCGCTACTTTAGGAGGTGGGGTTTTTGGGGACCACTGTTCGCCTATTTCCGACACTTCCATTATCTCCTCCATGGCTTCTGCCAGCGATCATATAGATCATATTAATACCCAATTGCCCTATGCCTTGATCGGCGGTTTAGTAACAGTGCTGCTATATGTAATTTTAGGCTTAATTATGATATAGATGGAAGGATTCCACTACCTTTGCACTTATTAAAGTTAAAAAGGGAAGATGTCGCATAAAGCCGGTTTTGTAAATATTATAGGAAATCCCAATGTGGGGAAATCCACACTTATGAATGCCTTTGTAGGGGAAAAATTATCCATTATCACCTCCAAGGCACAAACTACCCGGCACCGTATTTTGGGAATTGTCAATGGAGATGATTTTCAAGTGGTACTTTCCGATACTCCAGGGATCATAAAGCCCGCCTATGAATTGCAGTCCTCTATGATGGACTTTGTAAAATCTGCCTTTGAAGATGCCGATGTACTTATCTATATGGTCGAAATTGGGGAAAAGGCCTTGAAGGACGAGCGCTTTTTCGAAAAAATTAAAAATAGTACCATTCCTGTATTGCTTTTGTTGAACAAGATTGATGTTTCCGAACAAGGAATCCTGGAAGAACAAGTTCAATATTGGCAGGAACAATTGCCAACGGCCGAAATACATCCCATTTCTGCCCTACAGAATTTTAATGTAAAGGAGGTTTTTATGCGAATTTTGGAATTGCTGCCGGAAGCCCCACCTTATTATCCCAAGGATCAATTAACCGATAAGCCGGAACGCTTTTTTGTAAACGAAACCATTAGGGAAAAAATCCTTCAATTCTATAAAAAGGAAATTCCATACTCCGTTGAGATCGACACCGAGGAATTTTTTGAAGATGAGGATATCATCCGCATGCGGTCCGTCATCATGGTGGAGCGCGATTCCCAGAAAGGTATTATTATAGGCCATAAGGGTAGTGCCCTTAAAAGGGTAGGGGTGGAAGCTCGTAAAGACCTGGAGAAATTCTTCGATAAACAGGTGCATTTGAAACTCTATGTTAAGGTAAACAAGAATTGGAGAAGTGATCCCAATCAGTTGAAGCGCTTTGGCTACAACCAGGGGTAGTTTTCTAACGGTTCGTTTCTAGGGAGGTAAAATTTTCTTAATTCTCTTTACCCACAACATTTAAGCTAGATCCTTAACAATTAGTTATTATTTATTTTACGCTTAGCTTATAGCTGGTTTTCATCTTTGGTTTTAAATAAATAACCAAAGAAAATGAAAAAAACACTTTTAGCACTTTTCGTAGGTGGAACGCTATTCACCTCCTGTATCAAAGATCATATTGGCCATGGTGGCGGTAATGACGATGTAGATGTATCAACCCTTACATTCGCCAAAATAGGTGGGTTTTCCAACGGTGCCGGAGAGGAAGGTTTTGCAGAAATCAGTGCCTTTGATCCAAAGACCAACAAATTGTTTATCGTAAATCCAGTTCAGTCCGAAGTTTCGGTTTGGGATATTTCATCTCCTTCCTCCTCGGTGAAATTGAGCTCAATTTCATTGGCGGGAACGCCAAACAGTGTTGCGGTTCACGACGGACTTTTGGCTGTGGCCGTAGAAAATGCCAATAAGCAAATGAATGGTACGGTACAGACTTATGATACCGAGTCCCAAGCCTTGGTAAATACGTATAATGTAGGGGCATTGCCAGACATGGTTGCTTTTAGTCCTGATGGGAAATATATAATTTCTGCCAATGAAGGGGAGCCAAATGCTGATTATTCGGTAGATCCAGAGGGTTCCATTTCTGTAGTGGACGTTCAAAAAAATGAAGTTAACACTATGTTTTTTACTTCCTATAGTGCGGCTTCAATAGGGAACGATTTTAGGGTTTTTGGTCCGTCGGCAAGTATTGCCCAGGATGTGGAACCGGAATATATAGCAGTTTCGGACGATAGTAAGTTTGCCTATGTAACACTTCAGGAAAATAATGGTATTGCCGTAGTCGATTTAAAGAATAAGACCATTGCCAATGTCTTTGGTCTAGGTGTAAAGGATTATTCTTTTGGGGAAAATAAGATGGACGCCAGCAATAAGGATGACGTGGTAGGGAACTTTCAGAATTGGCCAGTGTTTGGATTCTATATGCCGGATGCCATTACTTTTACCAAGCTAGATGGAATGGATTATATTATTACGGCCAATGAAGGGGATTCTAGGGATTACGATGGATATTCCGAAGAGGAAAGGGTAGAAGATGTAATCTTGGACCCAACTGTTTTCCCTAATGCCGCTGATCTACAAATGGAGGAAAATTTGGGAAGGTTAAAAATTACCACCGCCAATGGTGATATCGATGGCGATGGTGACTTTGATAAAATATATGCCTACGGAGGAAGGTCCTTTACCATCTGGTCTACTTCAGGAACTTTGGTATATGACAGTGCGGATGAAATTGGAAGAAGGACTTTGGAACTTAACCCGTCTTATTTTAATGCCGATGAGGGCGAGGCAGATGGAAGAAGTGATGATAAAGGTGCCGAACCGGAATCTGTAACTACTTTAAAGGTGGGCAACTCTACCTTGTTGTTTGTAGGTTTGGAGCGTACAGGGGGTGTTTTGGTGTATGATATTACCAACCCCAATAGTCCGGAATACGTAAACTGGCTTTTTGATGCCTCGGATATTGCCCCCGAAGGTTTGGTGACTATTTCAGAGGAAAATAGCCCAACAGGAAATGCCTTGGTAATTATCACCAATGAAGTTTCCAACACCGTAGCGATTTACGAAATAAAATAGATTATAAAGTGTATTGTAGGTAATCCCCGGGTATCTGCCTTGTATACTCGGGGATTATTTTTTGTAATAGTCACTTCGACAGAGTCTATTTTCTGGACGACTAGAAGTCGAACATTTTAGGTCGGACCATTGGTGCGGTTTGGTAACTCTAGATATTTATTTGGATGAATAACATTCTCCGATTATTGCTTGGTGGCTGAGCGGAGCCGAAGCCACATTCAATAGTTTTTCTTTCTGACTCTATTCGATTTTGACTACGTTCAATCTACTTTAAGACCATGAAACTTTAAACTAGAAACTTTAAACTAGAAACTTTCAACCAGAAACTTTGAACTTTCAACCTTTGGTATGCCTTAGCATAAACTCATGCAATTGATGCATTTGGGGCTTGCCCTTTCTTTTCCCTATCCTTCCAAATATATAAAGCACAATCCAGGCCAAGACCATTAAGACCATCAAACCGATCTGAAGGCCCATTTCTTTACCCAAAGCCTGATTGGAATAGGCCCAAACCCCAAAAATGATAAATAAGGTGGCCACGCCAAAATGGACAAACATGAAAAACGTCCATAAGGTAGGATTCGGTCCAAACAAGCCATAAATGGTGCTGTTTCCGTCCTCCTGGTCTACTATCTCGATCTGTAATTGCGGCGACCAAAAATGGGTTTCCGCCTTATTAAATTTTATAAAAACATGATGATCGGATACTTTAACGATAAAAGGAGGCTTGTCCACTTCTTGAAACAATTGTAGAATGGGTTGGGCCGGACCCTTTAGGTTAAGCTGGAACCTTGGTCTTAGTACAATTTCGTTGGGTAGGGGTTTCAAACTATTAGGCTGATAATTAGGATAAAAGATACTGTTTTTTCTTCGGATATAAATAGTACTTTTGCATCAAATTAAAAGTATGAGTGCTATAGTAGCCATTGTAGGAAGACCTAATGTAGGCAAATCAACCTTTTTCAATAGATTAATTCAAAGAAGAGAGGCCATTGTTGATGCCGTGAGTGGGGTTACGCGAGATCGTCATTACGGAAAGAGTGATTGGAACGGTGTGGAATTTTCTTTGATCGATACCGGCGGATATGTGTTGGGGAGCGATGACGTTTTTGAAAAGGAAATAGATAAGCAGGTAGAATTGGCCATAGATGAGGCCGATGCCATCATCTTTATGGTGGACGTGGAATCTGGGGTTACCGGAATGGATGAGGATGTAGCCAATTTGTTGAGACGTGTAAATAAGCCCGTTTTCTTGGTGGTCAATAAGGTGGACAACAGTAAAAGAGCCGAGGATGCCGTGGAGTTCTATTCCTTGGGCCTTGGCGAGTATTATACCATTGCCAGTATAAACGGAAGTGGTACGGGCGATTTGTTGGACGATTTGGTAAAGGTATTACCGGAAAAAGAAAAGGAGAAGGACGACTTGCCTCGTTTTGCCGTAGTAGGTAGACCCAACGCTGGAAAATCATCCTTTATCAATGCCCTAATTGGGGAAGAGAGGTACATTGTTACGGACATTGCCGGTACCACTAGGGATAGTATAGATACCAAATACAACCGCTTTGGGTTTGAGTTTAATCTGGTGGATACTGCCGGTATCCGTCGTAAGGCGAAAGTACGCGAAGATCTGGAATTCTATTCCGTAATGCGATCTGTTAGGGCCATTGAGCACTCGGATGTCTGTATTCTTATGTTGGATGCCACCCGTGGTTTTGACGGACAGGTAGAAAATATTTTCTGGTTGGCACAGCGTAACAATAAGGGAATAGTGATCTTGGTTAACAAATGGGATTTGATTGAAGACAAAGAGACCAATACTATTAAACATTACACTCAGAAGATTAAAGAGGCCATAGCACCCTTCACGGATGTGCCCATTCTATTTATCTCGGTTTTAACAAAACAGCGGATTTTCAAGGCCATAGAAACGGCCGTTCAGGTGTATGAAAACAGGCAAAAAAAGGTGGTGACCAGAAAACTGAACGATATTATGTTGCCCATTATAGAAAATTATCCTCCGCCCGCCTATAAGGATAAGTATGTGAAGATAAAATTCTGTACCCAATTGCCTACACCTTATCCACAGTTCGCTTTTTTCTGTAATCTCCCACAATATGTAAGGGAACCTTATAAGCGTTTTCTGGAGAATAAATTAAGGGAGAATTTTGATTTTACAGGGGTGCCGGTAACGGTATTTATGAGGAAGAAATAGGAAACTTTACCTGTATTGGGGTATTTCTAAATACGAGGTCTTAAAGTTCTGTTAACCATTTGGGTCGTAGAAGGTCAAGGGTTATTTTTGGGGGCTTACCATACTACCAAAAATCCGAGACATTTTTACCAAATGAAGAAATTTCACCTTTCTATCCTATTTTCCATTTTATTTTTTGGCCTTTCTTTTTCCCAAGATTTTGTATTGAGCGGGAAGATTGTAGATGCCATTACCCAGGCCCCGTTGGAGGCCTCGACCATTTATGCTGAATCTGTAAAGGACAGTGCTTTGGTGTCATACACCGTATCCGATCAAAAAGGAGTATTTGAATTGGAAGGGGATACCAGTCTTAAGGAGGTAAACGTATTCTTCTCCTATAATGGGTATAAGCCACATTATATAAAGGTTAAACTGGAATCTCAGGTAGATTTGGGAAAAGTGCAATTGGAGGAGCAGGCGCAAGAGTTGGAAGGAGTCCTGATTGTGGGCGATAGGGTGCCGATTACCATTAAAAAGGATACCTTGGAATTTAATGCGGATTCCTTTAAGACAAAGCCCGATGCTAACGTAGAGGACGTATTGAAGAAGTTGCCCGGAGTAGAAGTGGATAGTGATGGCAAGATTACTGTTAACGGAAAGGAAGTAGATCAGGTCCTGGTAAATGGCCAGGTATTCTTTAGTAACGACCCCAAGGTGGCAACCAAAAGTTTGCCCAAGGATATCATAAGTAAGATACAGATTTCGGACACCAAGACCAAAGAGCAGGAGTTTAGTGGAGAAGAAGGGGAAGGGGAAACCAAAACCATTAACCTAACCATAAAGGAAGATAAGAATAAAGGGTATATGGGAAGAATGGCGGCAGGCTATGGTACTGATGAAAGGTATCAGCTCAACGGACTGCTCAATTATTTTAGTAATAAGAAAAGATTGAGTTTTATTGCTAGTTCCAATAATATTAACAATTCCGGATTTTCCTATGACGAGATTTACGATATGGTTGGGAATACCAATGGAGGGTATTCCGGTGCGCAGGAATCTGGCTTGATCAATAACTTTGGAAATGGTATTACCACCTCTTCCAATTTAGGCACCAGTTATGCCAATGCGGAAAAGGGAGAGTACAAGATAGATGCCAATTACTTTTTTGGATACAGTGATTCCTACAACGATCAAAAAACATCCCGGGAGAATATTTTACCGGACAGCAGATACTTTACGGAAAACGAATCTAATTTTGAGGGGTCTACCAATTCCAATCGAGGGGCTGCAAATATTGAATATGATGTAGATGAAACCCTTCGCGTTAGCCTACAGCCCTCCATGAGTGTCAATAGGACCAATTCTGTGAACAGGAATAATACATTTTCTACGGATGAGGAGGGAGATTTGATCAACAGCAATAACCGTATTACGGTCAATGACGGTTTTCAAAGAAATTTTTCCAATAGGTTGAGTGTAATGAAAAAGTTGGATACGATTGGCAAACTGATCACTTTTACCTTTTCCAATGATAATTCCGAAAACAAAAGCACTTCCAACCTTAATTCCGTTAGGGAAATATTTGGGGACGATCCCAGTGTAGAGAACGTGGATCAGCTGTCCGATATCAATAACAAAAACAATTCCTATGAACTGGAAGCCCGTTATAGACAGCCTTTGACTACTAAGCTGTTCCTGGATATTGGCTACGAATTTAAGAATGAGCACAGGGACAATACCAAGGATGTCATGGACTATGATGTAGATGATAATAGGTATAGCCAGTTTAACGAGGCTTTGAGTTCCGATTTCAACTTCGTAAATATTCAACAGTCTCCTTTCTTGGGCTTGCGCCATAACGGGGATAAGCTAAACCTAAGGGTTAACGCCTCTTATGTAATGACCGAGCTGGATAATCAGGACTTCCTGCAAGGGACATCCTTTTCCAAATCGTACAAAAATTTGTTGCTAAGGAGTAGATTAAGGTATTCTTTGGGGAAAAATAGTCGGATTTATTTGCGCTATGACTCCCGACTTAGTCTTCCTTCGGTTAGTCAGTTGCAGCCAGTGCCCAACGTAAACAATCCTTTGAACGTAGTGATTGGTAATCCCAATTTATTGCCAAGTGTGAATCATGGAATAGATCTAAACTACAATAATTATAATTGGAAAGAACGCAGTGGGGTCTTTTTCTATACGGGGCTGGATATACAAAAGGATAGGGTTTCTGCCATATCAACTACCGATGAGAATTTTCTGAGGACCACCAGATATACCAATATAGATGGTAATTACAGCGGATACGGTGGAGTTGGTTATTCCAAGCAGATCAAAAAGGATAGCCTTTATACCTTAAAATTTAATGTAAGGCCACGATTAAGTTACGGTAGGCAGGTTAGTTTTACCAATGGAGTGGAACTTAAGGCCAAAAGGTTTGATGTAACGCCTTATGTATCTACCACCTATAATTATAAAGAGGTTCTGGAAATTGAACCAGGCTATGGTATTTCTTTCAACAATACCACCTACAATCTGGATAATATAGAGGATGTGGAATATACTTCCCAAAATGCCAATCTTAGGGTTACCTCTTACTGGCCTAAAAATTTAATTTGGGGCAATGACCTTCAATATAGTTATAATGGCAATGTTGGTCCAGGATTTAGAAAGGATGCCCTTTTTTGGAATATGAGTCTGGGACTTCAAATATTGGAAGATAAAGGAACCCTTAAAGTGTTGGCCTATGACTTGTTGGATCAAAATATAAATACCCGTAGGACTACAGGGGAAGATTTTATTCAGGACTATCAAGGTACTGTGCTGCAGCAGTATTTTATGGCAAGCTTTACCTATAAGTTTGATCAGTTTGGGGGCAAAAAACCCGATATGGGATCAAGGGGAAGGCGTTATTACAATTAATGCTTTTGTTTGAAGACTTTCTGGTTTGAAGGGTTTCTGGTTTGAAAGGTTTCTGGTTTGGAAGGTTTATTTTCAAATCACCAAATTAACTTAACGTGAGTTGTCTATTAGAAAATTTACGTCAGTCAGAGTGATTTTTGGTAGAAAATCGTATCGAAGACAAGTGAATTTTCGATCAAAAGCCTAATTTCGATACAGTTTTTCTTCGTTTCACTATGAAAAACCACTCAATTTGACGGCTTTTGATTTTTAAGTTTTTACATCGAACTCTCGATCGCTTATTACCAAATTTTCAAATTAACTCATTTTCAAATTAAGTAATTGCTACATTAATTCCTTGATATATTAGTACATTAAATCATTACCAACTCCCTGAAGAACCACCGCCACCAAAGCCGCCGCCACCGAAGCCTCCTCCAAAGCCGCCGCCACTTCCAAAACCACCGCCCGAAGACCCTGATCTATAGCCGTCCCGGCCCATATTGCTGAGTACAATAATGTCCCAAAGGTCCATGCCCTTACGATTGCCTCCTTTGCCACCACCTCTTCTCCCCTTGTTGGAAAGTATAATGAGAATCACTATAAAAATGATGAATGGGAGTAAGGTCTGAAATGGGAATCCAGGACTTTTGTCAAAACTGCGATCTTCCTTGAATTCTCCATTGAGCACGTTAAAAATGGCATCCGCTCCTTTGTTGAGTCCGTCATAATAGCTGCCCTTCTTGAATTCTGGGATAATGACGGTTTCTATAATACGTTTGGAAAGTGCGTCCGTTAAGAGCGGTTCTATACCATAACCTGTATTGATGGCAATCTTACGGTCGTCCCTGGCCAGCAGAATTAAAATGCCGTTATCCTCCTTGGCCTGTCCTATTCCCCAGGCATGTCCCCAGTTAGCACCTAGAAAGTTGATGTTTTCCCCTTGGGTAGAGGAGATAATGGCGGTTACGATCTGGGTGGAGGTACTGTCCGAATAACGGATCAACTTTTGTTCCAGGCTAGTTTTTTGTTCGGCAGAAAGTAAATTTATATAATCATAAACACTGGTTTGATCCTGAAGTTTTGGTTTTTCGGGAATTTTAAATTGGGCAACAGTTATGGAGAAGCTGCATAATACCAGGAATAAAAGACTACCCTTTAGATACTTCATTGCTTAATTCGTTGGTGTTGTTGTGTTGCCATGGAAAATGGGTTTCCAATTCTTTGCCGGCCATGAGTATACCTTCAATGATACCTTGTTTAAAATCGCCTTTTTTAAAATGATTTTCTAGAATCGTTTTGGTGTTGTCCCAAAAATTATCGGGTACTACCCGGTTTATGCCCTTATCGCCATAAATCACAAACTTCTTGTCGTGTACGGCAATGTAGATCAATACCCCATTTTCTTCTTTGGTATTGTCCATTTTTAAATAGTGGAATACTTCTTGGGCACGTTCAAAATGGGGCTTATTGGACATGGGCTCAATATGTACCCTTATTTCCCCGGAAGTATTTTTTTCGGCCTCTACAATAGCATTCACTATTTCCAATTCCTCATTGGCCGTTAAAAAATCTTCTACTTTGGACATCTTGTTTTAGTTGAATTCGAAATTCACGTCTGGAGCCTGTTCCGCACCTGCTTCCGATTTAAAGTACGCCAGTTCATCAAAATTAAATAGACCTGCCAATACAGAATTTGGAAAGGTTTTTATGTGATTGTTATAGGGCAAGACGCTTTCGTTAAAGCGATTTCGTTCTATGTTTATTCTGTTTTCGGTGCCTTCCAATTGGGACTGTAGTTCCAGAAAATTTTGATTGGCCTTAAGGTCTGGGTAACGCTCTACGGTTACCAAAAGACTTTTCAGGGCGCCGCTAAGTCCGCCTTGTACCTCATTGAATTTTGCAAGTTGTTCAGGGGTAATATTGGTGGGGTCTATGCTGACCGAAGTAGCTTTGGCCCTGGCCTCTATCACAGCGGTAAGGGTGCCTTTTTCAAAATCTGCCGCACCTTGTACCGTCTTAACGAGGTTGCCAATAAGATCGTTACGTCTTTGGTAGGCGCTTTCAACATTGGCCCATGCCTGGGTAGAGGTCTCTTTGAGTTTAACAGCTGTGTTGTTAAAACCCACGGCCCATTGGTACAAGCCTATTCCTAAAACAGCAAGAATAATTACTGGAATTAACCATTTTTTCATGATCGGTGTATTTAGTGTTAATTATAGTTGGTTCTTTATTTTGATCAGTTCTGCCTTGACCTTTTCCAATTTTTGAATTACATCAAAGGTAGACAAGGTCTTTAATTTATCCTCCTTTAAATGGATTTTGGCTCCTTCTAGGGTAAAACCCCGTTCTTTTACCAAATGATAGATAAGTTGCAGGTTTTTAATGTCCTGGGGGGTGAATTTTCTATTGCCCTTAGCGTTTTTTTTAGGCTTAAGCACATCGAACTCCTTCTCCCAAAAACGGATAAGCGAGGTGTTCACATCAAAGGCTTCGGCCACTTCACCAATGCCATAATATCGTTTTTCCGGAAGATCTATATGCATTAATCCAGGGATTGGTTTTCTTGGTTCGCGTATTTCAACATATTTTCGAATTCTTCCGCGGTTAAACTGCCGTAGTAGAAGTTAATGGGGTTAATGCGTTCGTCATCTTTCCAAACCTCATAATGTAAATGGGGCGCTTCCGATCTACCGGTACTACCCACAAAACCGATTAGGTCCCCTCTTTTTACCTTTTGGCGGGCCTTGACGTTATACTGACTTAAATGACCGTAAAGGCTCATATATCCATAACCGTGATCTATTCTTATATGTTTGCCGTAACCTGAGGCATTATTGTCCGCACGGGTAACCGTACCATCACCGGAAGCGTAAATAGGCGTTCCCTTTGGTGAGGTAAAATCCATACCCCAGTGCATTTTTCTAGCTTTGGTAAATGGGTCCGAACGCCAACCGTATCCTGATGCCATCCGTGTAAGGTCTTCATTTTTTATGGGCTGTATGGCCGGGATTGCTGCCAATAATTTTTCTTTCTCCTCTGCCAGTTTGGTAATCTCATCCAAGGATTTGGATTGTATCACCATTTGTTTTTGAATTATGTCCAGCCTTTTGGTGGTGGCGATAATCATTTCGGAATTGTTGAATCCTTCCAGGGATTTGTACCTGTTTACCCCTCCAAATCCAGCTCTTCTCTGTTCTTCGGGTATGGGGTTGGCCTCAAAATATAATCGGTAGATATTATTGTCCCTGTCTTCAATATTCGCCAGCACATTTTCAATCTGCTCCATTTTTTTGCCCAGCAATTCGAACTGAAGTTCATAGTTTTTTACCTCCCTTGCCAAGGAAAGTTCGCGCGGGGTGTTTACCAAATTGGTATTCAAAAGTAA
The DNA here is from genome assembly GCF_900129275.1 of Arenibacter palladensis. Taxonomy (GTDB): domain Bacteria; phylum Bacteroidota; class Bacteroidia; order Flavobacteriales; family Flavobacteriaceae; genus Arenibacter; species Arenibacter palladensis. The sequence continues at coordinate 1,471,578 of NZ_FQUX01000001.1, forward strand.
TATTAGGCCTAAAAATCCAAATAGAAACGACCCTAGAAAAAATAGAGCAATATTTCTAAATCTTCTGGATTTTTTGGGTTCTATCTTACGGTAAGATAGGGTGTCCGGGTCGTAATAATATTTTACCTTAGACATGTATCTAATTTATCCTATTTTTGTGGTCATGTTTATAGATAACTTGCAAATTTGCAAATTGTTTTCTAACAACCGTTAAATATATAAAAAGCTTACCAATTTACATGAAATCCCAAGAAATTAGAGCCAAGTTTTTAGAATTTTTTAAGGAAAAATCCCATAAAATTGTTCCTTCTGCACCAATGGTTATCAAGGATGATCCAACTTTGATGTTTACCAATGCGGGCATGAATCAGTTTAAGGAGTTTTTTCTGGGAAACTCAGTACCCAAGTACAATCGTGTGGCCGATACCCAAAAATGTCTTAGGGTAAGTGGAAAGCATAACGACTTGGAAGAGGTAGGGAAGGATACCTACCATCATACGATGTTCGAAATGTTGGGGAACTGGAGTTTTGGGGATCCTGCCCGTCCGGCAGTCGGGTACTTTAAGGCCGAGGCCATTGCCTGGGCATGGGAGTTTTTAACCGAGGTGTGTAAGATTGATAAGGACAGCCTTTACGTAACGGTCTTTGAAGGAAGTAAGGATGCCGACCAACTGGGGCAAGATAAGGAAGCCTTGGAGCTTTGGAGTAAAATAGTGGCCAAGGACAGGATACTTTTTGGGAACAAGAAGGATAATTTTTGGGAAATGGGAGACCAAGGACCTTGTGGGCCCTGTTCCGAAATACATGTAGATATCCGTTCCGCCGAGGAAAAGGCAAAGGTGTCTGGGGCTGCTCTTGTAAACCAAGATCATCCACAGGTCGTGGAGATTTGGAACTTGGTTTTTATGCAGTACAATAGGAAGGCCAACGGACAATTGGAGGCCTTACCTTCCAGGCACGTAGATACAGGAATGGGCTTTGAGCGTTTGTGTATGGTAATGCAGGGGGTGCAATCCAATTACGATACCGATGTTTTTACACCTATTATAAGGGAGATAGAGACCATCACCAATACCAAATATGGAAAGGACGAAGATATTAATATTGCCATAAGGGTAATTGCCGATCATATCAGGGCGGTATCCTTTTCCATAGCAGACGGACAATTGCCCAGTAATACAGGCGCGGGCTACGTAATCCGCAGAATTTTAAGAAGGGCCATACGTTATGGATTTACCTTTCTAAACACCAAGGAACCTTTTATGTTCCAATTGGTAAAGGTGCTTTCCGAAACCATGGGGAAATCCTTTCCTGAACTTAAGGACCAACGACAGTTGATAGAAAATGTGGTCAAGGAGGAGGAACATTCCTTTTTAAAGACTTTGGACCAGGGATTATTATTGTTGGATAATATTGTAGCTGAGAATAAAGACAAAAAAATAGACGGCAGAAAAGCTTTTGAGCTATACGATACGTTCGGATTCCCCATAGATCTTACTGCACTTATTTTAAGTGAAAGGGGTTATGAGCTGGATGAAAAAGGTTTCGAAACTGCCATGAAGGAGCAAAAGGACCGTTCCAGATCGGCTTCCGAAGTGTCCAAAGAAGATTGGATCGTGCTTGCCGAAGATCCGCAGCAGGAATTTGTGGGCTATGATAATTTGGAAACTTCGGTAAAAATTGTAAAATATAGAAAAGTAACTTCCAAAAAAGAAGGGGAGCAATATCAGATCGTATTCAACCTAACCCCGTTTTATCCCGAAGGTGGGGGACAGGTTGGGGACAAGGGGTATTTGGAAGCCCCCAATGGAGATGTGGTTTACATTTTGGATACCAAAAAGGAAAACAACGAGATTGTTCATTTTGCAAAAAATTTACCCAGGAATACTGGGGATAAATTTAAGGCGGTGGTAGATGAAAAACAGCGTAGGAGAACCGAATGTAATCATACGGCTACGCATTTATTGCACCAGGCCCTACGTGAAATATTGGGAACGCATGTGGAACAAAAAGGTTCGGCGGTGCATTCCAAATACCTGCGATTCGATTTTTCCCATTTCGCGAAACTCACTACGGATGAATTGGTAGCCATAGAAAGTTTTGTTAATGCGCGCATAAGCAATGCGCTACCTTTGGAGGAACAACGAAATGTGCCCATGGAAAAGGCCTTGGAGCAAGGGGCAATGGCGCTGTTCGGGGAGAAATATGGCGATGCGGTCAGAACCATTCGCTTCGGTCAATCCATAGAACTTTGTGGGGGTACCCATGTACGGAATACGGCCGATATCTGGCATTTTAGAATTAGGTCGGAAGGGGCCGTGGCAGCAGGCATACGCAGAATAGAGGCTATAACCTCCGATGCTGTCAAGGACTTTTATTCCGAAAGTAATAATACCTTGATGGAGATTAAGGAGCTTTTGAACAATTCCCAGGAACCTGTTAAGGCTTTGGCTGCATTGCAGGAGGAAAATTTAAGATTGAAGAAAGAGGTGGAAAACCTCTTAAAAGAGAAAGCTAAAAATTTGAAGGGAGAGTTGCTCAATGAACTTGTTGAAGTAAACGGAATTCAATTCTTGGCCAAGAAGGTGGATTTGGATGCCGCAGGAATAAAGGACATTTCCTTTGAGATGGGCCAGAATAGGAAGGACCTATTTTTACTTTTCGCTTCGGAGAACGATGGGAAAGCCCTTTTGTCCTGCTATATCTCCAAAGAGTTGGTAGCCGAGAGGAAATTAAATGCCGGAACCATAGTGCGGGAGCTTGGAAAGTACATTCAAGGTGGCGGGGGCGGACAACCGTTTTTTGCTACTGCCGGAGGTAAGAATCCAGCTGGTATAGCAGAGGTGCTAGAGAAAGCCAAGGCCTATATTGTTTAGGACGATAATAGGAATCCCAATAGTCTTATAACCCTAAAGTGGCCTGGAGTTGCCTTAGGTTGGCAATGCTTAAAATTGAATCATGAAACTTCAAACACAAGTACCTCTTAATAAAGCTACAAATCAAATTGATTATAGTAGTCAGCTTGTAGTGTTGGGGTCTTGTTTTGCCAACAATATAGGGGATAAGCTAGCTTACTATAAATTTCGGGCATTACAGAATCCGTTCGGAATTTTATTTCATCCTTTGGCCATTGAAAATTTAATTTCTAGGGCTATTCAACAGAAGCAATACACGGAGGAAGAGGTGTTTTTTTTGAACGAGCGCTGGCAGTGTTATGACGCACATTCCGATTTGTCCTCTGTTACAAAGGAGGAATTACTCGGTAGCCTAAATTCGGGCTTATTGGAAACCAAATTATGGATAGCCAAAGCTTCCCATATATTTATAACCTTAGGGACAGCTTGGACCTATCAATTGAAGGAGAGTGGAAAGGAAGTTGCCAATTGCCATAAGGTTCCTCAGTTAGCTTTTCAGAAACAACTACTGTCAATAGAACAAATCAATCAAAGTCTAGAGGCAATTATACATCAAATTGGAGTGGTAAATGAAAAGGCCAAGATTGTTTTTACGGTTTCCCCAGTACGTCACCTAAAGGATGGTTTTGTGGAAAATCAACAAAGTAAGGCACATTTGATTAGTGCGGTTCACCATATAATAAAAACAGGGAATGCCTCGTATTTTCCGAGTTATGAACTAATGATGGACGAACTTCGGGATTATCGCTTTTACGGGAATGATATGGTGCATCCTAATGATCTGGCGGTTAACTATATCTGGGAAAAATTTAAAACCGTATGGATTTTGGAAAATTCCTATAGCGCCATGGATGAAGTGGTGGCTGTTCAAAAAGGACTACATCACCGACCTTTTAGCCAAGAATCGGAAAAACACAAGGAGTTCCTTAAGACACTTGATAAAAAAATTGCGAACCTTCAAAAGGAATATCCTTTTATGAAATTTTAGTACATGAAGAAAATATTGATAGGAGTAATCCTGACATTGGCAGCGGTGCTTATTTTTCGTTCCTGTTCGGAGGAGAAAGAGAAGAAGTCCATTTTAAAGGAGAATTCAATGCTTATTCAGGAACAGATCAATAACGTTTCCAAATTGATCGTTACCGAAGGGCACTTTGCCGAGGTATACAACTATAAAGATTCCCAGCAATTATTTGGTCCCTTGATTACTGCCGATAAAAAAGCATTGGTGGTGGTCAATGCCGAGGTGACCGTTGCCTATGACCTAAGTCTGATAAAATTTGACATTGACGAGGAAACCAAGACGTTGCGCATAATTAGTATCCCGGAACCGGAAATTAAGATTAACCCAGATTTTGAATACTACGATGTTACTTCGGATTATCTAAACCAGTTCAATGCAGAAGACTACAACAAAATAAAACGCAATGTTAACGCATCCCTACTGAAAAAAATAGAGGCCTCTACATTAAGGTCCAATGCACAGAACCGACTCCTTAGCGAGCTGTCCAAATTTCTGGTGCTTACCAATTCCATGGGTTGGACGTTGACTTATGGGGATAGGGACATCCAAAATTTTGAGGAATTAAAGTTGTTGGAATAAATTGGTTCTGAATGGAATGGATTGCCATTATTTCACAAAGGCATTTGCCCATTTAATATAGTTTTCCCAGTCATAGTCCGTAACATCGTGCTTGCCTGTTCTTATGTGGTAGGAGACGGTATTGTGGATGGGTTCATTTGGCATTGGCATTTCCTTGGTTTCTATTCCTTTTTTCCCGTACAAGTGGTAAACCTGCGTGGCATAATGTGAGGATAGGAATTCGCCCCTGGGGTCGGCCCATTGATCCTCTTCTGCGCTGGCAACATAGAGCGGCCTTGGTGCAATAAGGGCCAAAAGTTGGTGTTGATCCACGGGCAAGGCCTCTTCATTGTCACCGTACTGATTGAAATTGTCACAAAACCAGTGTGGAAACCTATCGTTTATGACCGCTATGGTCTCCCCAAATTTACGTTTGGAAAGGGCGGCGCCCCCGCAGCCAGAGTTGTTTGAAATTACCCCGGCAAACCTTTCGTCCGTGGCTCCGGCCCAAAGCGATGTTTTTCCCAGTCGCGAATGGCCGAAGGCAATCACTTTGGAAGCGTCTATATCAGCGTCTTTTTCAAAATAATCCAACGCTCTTACCATGCCCCAGCTCCAAGCAGCAATACTGCCCCATTCGGCAGGTTTGGGCTGATTTTGGCCATGTTGATACAAGAGGGGATGTATACCGTCAGAGAAATCATTTTTATCCGGGTCTACTTCACCATAATAAATGGTAGCCAGGCCATAACCGGCATCCAATATTTTTTCCACTGCCCAGCGATGGGTTCTTTTTCCCCTAGACGCCTCGGTCAAGGTGTTGTTTTCGATCCCGAATGATTCATTGTTATTGGCCCAAGCCGATGAAATTATTACAGCTTTATCCTCTGTGATGGTATGGTTTCCATAAAAATTATAGCCCAAAAAAATGGGAGCCTTTACTTTATTTTTCGGCAGATAGAGTAAAATGGTATAACTCAAAGTTTTGCCTTTCTTCTTAAAAGTAAGTTCTACCTGCTTGCGCTTGGCTTTTCCGTTAAGGGCATTGTTGTCCTCCTCTAAAATGGCATAGGAGTTTATCTTAAGTTTTTTGGGTAACTTACCGTATATGTCGTTCTCAAAAAAACGAAGTAGCTCTGGCCTTCTTACTTTTTCCCATTTTTTTACCGAATTAATTGTATAACCGCTAAAAGTCAGTAGCGGATCGAGCACCTCAAAGGAAGGGACCTTGCTTTCTTCATAATTGGTTTGGGAACTGCCTATGAACATGGATAGGAAAAAAAATATGGACAGGGAATAGGGTAATAGCTTCATTTTAGGTCGATTAATGGTCGGACCATAAATATAGGGATTACAATTGAAAATAATATTGCTCTTTAAATTACCAAGTTTTTGTCCACCAGACCAAATCCGTCGTCTATTAGATGTCCCAATTGCGGTTTTTGGTGTTTAAGGGCTTCCAAGTGAGCTTTCAGTTCTTTGGCAAAACTTATATCGTCATTATTTTTTGCCAATTCGTACAATTCAACCGCAAGCAACCAATCTTCTGGATGGTTGGCTTTTATTTCCTGGAAAACCTTGTTTCTGGAGATAGTTACGTTTTTACCTTCCCTGAATTCCCTGACCTGCTTGTATAACTGTTCCAATTGTTTCCTTTTTTCAGTTTTGACCGATTTTATGGTGGTGTCGGTTACTTTGTGCGTAACCAGATCGAAACTCTGCAAATCCGCGGGTCCATTGAAAACGGAAACAATGTTTTCTCCTACGGCCATATGATAAAGTCCCCAATCTGGTCTAAAGAGCACTTTTTCTTTGTGGGTAACCGTGCAATTTGTCAAGGTAATCAGAATAATTTCTCCCTTTAGGTTTCTGGTGCCCGTAATAATTTCCCCGGAAACTTTAATGTCTCCGATGAATTCGAGCTCTACCACTTCACCTTCATAGATATTGTAGGCCTTTAAATCTCGGGGACTCATATCCTCTATAGCAAGATTTATACCTTTCAATTTTCCTATGGGCGAACCAAAACCTTTGGGATGTTGTTTAATGCCGTGCCCTATCAATTCCTTTTCACGGTAGGCAAGGGCTGTATTGCCTTTGGTCTGTAGGTAGACCGGTTTTCCTTCATGGGCAATGGCACTTTCAAAATGCCCAGATATTTGCAGGCCTGTGCTTAGCTCCACGGTACCCATTTCCTTGGAGTTGATAAGTTTTTCCAGGCCACTTAGGCCACCGCGTCTCAAGGACATGGTGTTGGCAAATTCCTCCAGCACTTGGTTTAGATAGGCAAAATCCGGAGTAACAAAAAGCTGGGGCTGAGGTTGGGTTATGTCGAAGGAAGTATGTGCTGCCTCTATGGAATACGGAATCTTCTTAACCTTATTGGTCATACACCAAGCACTTTCCCCAATAGAGGAAAGTAAACCCGCACCATATATTCTTGGTTGGTCCACAGTGCCGATCAGCCCGTATTCCACGGTCCACCAATGAAGGTTTCTAATCAGGGCCATTTCACTGGGTTCCCCCATATTCAATTGCAGGTCTTCAATTTTCTTTTGGGCCTTATCTATTTCTTCTTGAGGGGTGCCTTCGGCCTCCTTTATAATGGACAAATGTCTTACGGCCTCGTATAGTTCGTAATCCTTGGCACTGGAAATGGCCTTTGATCCTATTTCCCCAAACCTGCGCAGGTATTCTGCGTATTCCGGATTGGCAATGATTGGGGCATGCCCAGCTCCTTCGTGTATAATATCGGGTGCGGGGGTATATTCAATATGTTCCAATTGTCTAATATCCGAAGCTATTACCAAAACATTGTAAGCTTGGAATTCCATAAAGGCAGAAGGGGGAATAAAGCCATCCACGGCCACGGCCGCCCATCCTATTTCCTTCAAAATACGGTTCATACCGTACATATTGGGAATATAATCTATGGAAATCCCCGTTTTGTTTAGGCCCTCCAAATAGCTTTTATGGGCCACCTTGCTTAAATAATCTACATTTTTTCGCATTACATAACGCCAAACCGCCTGATCTATAGGGGAATAATCCTCATAATTCTGCGGTTTTATATACTGCTTCAAATGTTTGGGAAGCTTATCCAGAATGTAGTTGCTTTTAAAAGACATAGATGGTGTTTTAATCCTTCTTAAAGATACAAAATGCACCCATGGTCCCCAAGTATCAACTCGAGTAATTATATGACTAATCAAGGTAATGGACCAATAAAATATGTTAATGGCAGCCAATGTTTTTACGGCATCAATTTTTGGAATGTGGCTAAAAAAAATTCCCTTCTGAATATGAAGGGAATTTGGGAGAATTTAATCTAAAAACTTACCCAAATATACTCTAAGTAATGGGAGTTTTTTAGGGGCAAATGTTTAATTCATAGCTGATCCGGGAGGATAGGCTTCCAATATTTCAGAAACGAATTCTTGTATCCTTTTCTCTTTCTTTTCCATATTTCTAATGTTGTTCAAGGTGCCAACACCCCTACCTTGCCAGACCAGTTCCTTGTTCTTGGCGTCTATGATGTCTATATATAGGGATCCTTCTGTCCTTGTGCTAACATTGTTTCCTCCGTAATATGGAGATCCCCAATAAAATGGAGACCAACCCCATCCGTAGAAGCCGGCGCCCCAATAGTTGCTGTACACATCTACCTGTTGTCTTTCCTTGGTGAAAATGCTTAATAACATATCGGGATTTTCAGATTTCACGAAACCTTTTGAGCTCATTTCGGCATCAATGGCCTTTAATATTCTCTTTTTGTCCAAATCGGAGATCTGGGCCTTGTCTATCCCAGTTTTATAAAAGGCATAGGTTTTGAACGAATTAAAATTTGCTTCTTTATCATAATCCGATAATACACGTACCGATGTACAGGAACTGGCGAAGAGCAGTACCAAGATCGGAACGACTAAAAGTTTAATTTTTTTCATAGCTATTATATTTGAATTAGTACTTGTGATATTCAATCTAATTGAGCTCAAAAATCATGCCGAATACCTTAGTTTCGGTGCTGTGCATTAGTTTTTTGATTGTAGCCGTAGGGGCAATGTCTACAGCCGCTTTCACAACAATACCCCCTTTTTAGGTGATATTGTTTTGTAAAAACTTTGTATCCTTCCTCTGAAAGGTAAAAATCCCCTTCCTCCAATGGTATAATTTTCTTCATTGACGTAAATTTATGGGATTTATGCCAAATAATTTAAGGTGGTCAGTTAAGTGGGGGTAATTTAACAGAGTTTAGCATACTTTTTGTATTTGAACCTATTTTGTTCGTAGTAAGTCGATTATGAAAAGATTTTATGAAGCTCCCTGTTATCTTTGATAGGCGTGATATTTATCCGATAGAATGATTTTAGTTTTTAAACATGTTTTTTACAAGAACTATGTGGGACTCTCCTTTTGGCCCTTCATTATTTTGAAGAACTCTTCTTTAAAAAAGGACGCCACGCTACTTAATCACGAAAAAATACACCTAAGACAGCAACGCGAACTATTGATAGTACCCTTTTATTTTTTGTATCTGTTGGAAGGTATTATTAGGTATCTTATGTATTTTGATGCTTATAAGGCCTATCAAAATATCAGCTTTGAAAGGGAGGCCTACGATAATGAAACCAATTTATATTATCTACAGGAAAGAGGGACTTTTAGTTTTATTAAATATCTTTGGGGCCAAAAGCCTTAGGCGTGCAGGGAATAAATCAGGAAGTAGACCTTTCTATTTTAAGTAAAAAACAGGTTACCTTGGTGGTAAAAAGGGAAGACCTGTTACACCCGTTTATTTCTGGCAATAAATACCGAAAACTTAAATACAATATTTTGGAGGCCAAGCAAAGGGGCTTGGATACCATTTTAACTTTTGGTGGCGCCTATTCCAACCACATTGCCGCCACTGCCTATGCTGGAAATTTATACGGTATTAAGACCATAGGTGTAATTAGGGGGGAAGAATTAAGTGAAAATTGGATGCTTAATCCAACCTTGGCGGAGGCCCATCGGCATGGAATGGATTTTAGATTTATTTCTAGGGAGGCTTATAGGCGCAAATCGGAATCCACATTTTTGAAGCTGTTGGATAAGGATTTGGGCCCTTATTACTTGATTCCCGAAGGAGGTACCAATGTGCTTGCCGTTAAGGGTTGTGAGGAAATATTGACGCCACAGGACCGGGATTTTAATGTGCTCTGTTCTAGTGTAGGAACAGGTGGAACCTTGGCCGGGATTATCAATTCATCCCTTAGTTATCAGAGAATTATAGGCTTTCCCGCACTGAAAGGTGATTTTTTAAAGAAAGATATTCGTAATTTTACAGCCAAAGAAAACTGGGAAATCAATACCGATTATCATTTTGGGGGTTATGCCAAAGTTTCTGAAGCGCTTATAGAGTTTATTAATTATTTTAAAGAAAAGACCAATATTCCTACAGATCCCATTTATACGGGAAAGCTTTTGTTCGGCATTTTGGATTTGGTGAAAAATGATTATTTTATACCAGGAACCAAAATTTTGGCAATACACAGTGGTGGTTTACAGGGGATAACAGGAATGAATTTAGTTTTGAAAAAGAAGAATCTTCCATTAATAAAAGTATGATAAAAAGAATAGCTATAACTACAATTTTGGGTTTGTTCCTAGTGAGTTGCGGTGTTAAAAAGAGAACGACCTATGCTAAAAAGCCAGATCCACGGACTACTTCAACTACGACTAGGCCGGAGACCAAACCCGTAAGCGAATCCAAAAGTGAGGATGCTTATGCCTTGCCAGAGGACAATGGCAAATTTGTAAAGTTTACGGTCAATTCTACCGAGGAATATATTGAGACCTTTGCGGAAATCGCCCAATTTGAAATGAAAGCTTATGGGATACCTGCAAGCATTACCTTGGCACAGGGCATCCTGGAAAGTGGAGCGGGAAGAGGGGTCCTGGGCGCCAAGACCAATAATCACTTCGGAATAAAATGCCATACAGGTTGGGAAGGGGATTATGATTTTCATGATGATGATGAAAAAGGGGAATGTTTTAGGAAATATAATCATCCCATGTACTCCTTTAGGGACCACAGTATATTCTTATCTTCCCGGGCCAGGTATGCTTTTTTGTTCAATTTGGACCATGATGACTATAAAGGCTGGGCCTACGGTTTAAAAGAGGCCGGTTATGCAACGGATCGTAAATATCCCCATAAGTTGATCGCACTCATAGAGCGCTATGAATTGGATAAATATGACAGGACGGTTGTAAAGTCAGGGGGCATTGTAAAAAAGGAACCGAAACAGTACGAACATAAAATTCATGTAGTGCAAAAGGGAGATACCCTATATTCCATTTCCAAACGCTACTTTGTCTCCATCCCGGAATTGATGAAGTTGAACAATATGAACAATAGCAATTTGGCAGAAGGCCAAAAATTGACGGTAAAATCTGAAAAAATTAGATAATCTATGATTTATAGAAGAAGCAGTGCTTTGTTTGCTGAAGCACAGCGTTATATTCCTGGAGGGGTAAATTCCCCTGTTAGGGCCTTTAGGGCCGTTGGGGGAAATCCTGTATTTGTAAAGGAAGCCAAAGGGGCATATTTGTACGATGAAGATGGTAACAGATTAATAGATTACATTGCATCTTGGGGTCCGTTGATTTTGGGTCATGCCTATGCTCCCGTAATAGATGCCGTTATTGAGAAGGCAAAAAAGGGTACCTCCTTCGGAATGCCAACAGAAATAGAAACCCAATTGGCAAAGCTTGCGGTTTCCATGGTTCCGAATATTGATAAGATTCGTTTTGTAAACAGTGGTACGGAAGCCTGTATGAGTGCCGTTCGTTTGGCCAGGGGATTTACTGGAAAGGACAAAATAATAAAGTTCGCCGGATGCTATCACGGTCATTCGGATTCATTTTTAATTCAAGCCGGAAGTGGAGCGGTTACCTTTGGTAGTCCCAATAGTCCAGGGGTTACCCAGGGCACTGCAAAGGATACTCTTTTGGCGGTTTATAATAACCTTGAAAGTGTAAAAGCCTTGGCTGCTGCCAATAAAGGAGAAATTGCCGCCATTATAATTGAGCCCGTAGCTGGTAATATGGGGTGTATTATTCCGGAAGAAAATTTTATTAAGGGATTGCGTGAACTTTGTGACCAAGAGGATATATTGCTGATTTTTGACGAGGTTATGACCGGATTCAGATTGGCAAAAGGGGGTGCCCAGGAGGTATTGGACGTAGATGCCGATATTGTTACTTTTGGAAAGGTAATTGGAGGTGGATTGCCTGTTGGTGCTTTTGCGGCCAGAGAAGAGATTATGGGGCATTTGGCTCCGGATGGTCCGGTTTATCAGGCAGGAACACTGAGTGGAAACCCCTTGGCAATGAGTGCCGGATTGGCCATGTTGACCGAATTGAACAATAACCCTGAAGTTTTTAGAAGTTTGGCCGATAAGACCAAATACCTTGGGAAGGGAATGGCACAGGTATTGACCGATAATAATATTCCTTTTCAGATGAATAGATTCGGATCCATGATCTCAATACATTTTACAGAAGAACCAGTGGTGGATTTTGAATCCTCTGCCAAAGGGAACAATGCCATTTTTAAGAAATATTTCCACGGTATGTTAAATCAGGGAATATATTTGCCGCCAAGTGCGTTTGAGAGTTACTTCTTAAACGATGCCCTAAGTTATGAAGATTTGGATGAGACCATTGCTGCACTCTCCAATATTGCCAAAGATCTACATTGATCGGTAAAATACAAAAGGCTAAATAGACACTACTTTGTCTATTTAGCCTTCCATATTCTGGAGGGAAAAAAGTTTTATTTCTTTCCGGACCTTTTCTCATTGCCGTCCATTCCTCTGCCTTTTCTATGACCTTCCCTGTTTTCTTTCATCTTTTCCCATTTCATATATTGCTCTTTGCTCAATATTTTCTTCATCTTTTCTTTTTGGGCTATCTGATGATCCAGCATGGCTGTTTTCATGGCATAACGCTCCTCAGAAGTTAATTTTTTGGCCTCACCGCTTTCTTTTCTAGCCTTCATTTCATTCATTTTCTCTGAACGCTTTACGGCATTTTCCAAGTTTAGACTTTGAATTTCCTTTTGTTGGGCTTCTGTGAGGTCTAGGGCCAAGGTCATCTGCTTCGTCTGCAGGGTGGCAATTTGTTCAGGAGTCATATCTCTCATATCGCTTCTGTGACCTCTGTCGCCTCTTTCCCTTTCTGGTTTTTGTGCCATGGCGGTTATCCCGGCCATTAATACCACTAATACAATTAATTTTTTCATATTATTTATTATTTACTGTTTTGTATATAGGACAATATGATATAGGATTGGTTTAATGGAAACGCTTGTTTTAGGGCAATTTTAACAGATGGCCTATGTGAATATGGGAAGTATAGTTGTTATAGCGACAGAAATTATGGGATCCCTCTGGATTGCAATTAGAGGTATTGGCCAATAAAAAAGGGCATAAACCTAGGTTTATGCCCTTTTTCAAAACAAATTATTGGATTGTTGTTATTGTACGTTTATGAATTGATTATCTGAGTTATCGGCCAAAGCTTCGATGGTCACTTCTGATTTCTCGATGGAAATAAGGTCTTTATTTACTTCGGTATTATCGGAAAGATTATTGTAAACCAATGCAGATACCAAAAAACAAATAAAATATAAGAGACTTTTTATTTTGTAGGACATAGATTTGGGGTTTTTTATTATACCTCTAAGATATATAATCTATTGCCTCCAAATTGACCAATGTTGCGAAACCTATTTAAAGCTGTTGTAAAAAGACCAATATTTGTGGTCATGAAATTCAATGAAATGTACAGGTGGGCTTATTCCTGTATTTTTTCCAGTTTTGCGAGTTTATGGTCAAGATCCAAATTATCGGATTGTAACTGTATGATTTCGGCCGAATCCCTATTGTTTTTATTGTTATTTTCGGGCTCCAAGGTATAGTACAAGACAGCCGACGCTACAAAACAAACAAAATACAATAAGCTTTTAATTTTATAAGACATAGATTGGGGGGTATTAATAAAGGTCTGAAAGTAGGAAAAATATTAAATGGCGGAAAATAAATATTGTTAAATTTTACATTTAATCGTCAAAAGGTATCCGTTCAACGGAAAAATCTGTGAATTAGGCCTAAAAAAGGGCTATCCCTAAAGATAGCCCTATCCATTTATGTTCAAAGTTACTTTTATTACTTTTAAGGTATTCCTTGAGTTATGATCATTTAACTGTTGGGATCCAAAATCAATTCGATCCGTTCCACTGCATCCTGTAAATGATACTTGCTCATAGGATCTACAGTCCTGTTGATTGCGTTTTTAAGGTCGCTTCTAAGAATATTCAACTCCGCCCGTGCAATGGATCGAATATCGGACTGACTAGTATTGATTGGGGTGGATTTTTGGTATCCTCCGAAATCTCCCTTTTTGCTTTCGTTTTCAGCGGTCATCAAATAGGCCAGCCTTTCAATATGTGCCTTCTGAAGATTTCTTCTATAGGTGTCAATTTTCTTCCCATTTCGGGTTTCGGACCATAGTCCTTTTCTAAGGTCGCCCATCATTTCCAATAGGGAATACGCATCTGTGCCGTTGAGAGTTTGGTTCTCTATCATTCTGGCCAGTTTTCCCAAACTCAAAATATTATCCAGCGTTTTAACTTGTAGGCTTCTTATGCGCTCTACGGAACCCGAATACTCTATTTTATTAAAAATGTTGGGTACGATCAGCCATTCCGGGGTTTGGAACAATTGTTCCTGAACAAATAGCAGGCAGTTTTTTTGATGCTCCCTATCTACAGGAGTGTATACGGCTCCTTCCTGATCATAGGTCTTATAATGCTCATAAACACCGCCAATATTGTTGCTGACATGTCCCATATATCTATTGAATTGGGAAATTACCTGGCCGTACATGGTGTCTAGATCATCATACTCCTTACCTTTTTCGGACGTCCAGTCAATTAATTTTGGAGTTATTCTCTTTAAATTTTCAATGCCATACGCACTTGCCTTAATAGCATCGTCCCCCAAATCCTCTGTCTGTGAACTGGGATCAACTACATCCCCCACTTGCTGGTGTCCAAAGCGGTATAGCGGATTGCCCGCATGTTCTAGAATCCAACTGTCCAAGGTTTCCTTTTCTTCCTTGTCGGATTTGTCCAATATAGGTCGGTATCCCCAACCAATGGCATACTTATCGTATATTCCAATATCTGGCATTAGGGCCACACCCTCGTCTCCGGGTTGGGCAATATAGTTAAAGCGGGCATAGTCCATAATAGAAGGTGCCGTACCATACTTTTTGGTAAAGGAAGCAGAGCGGAGAGAATCTACAGGATAGGCTACGCTACTGCCCATATTGTGTGGTAGTCCAAGTGTATGGCCAACCTCGTGCGCTGACACAAATCTAATTAGACGACCCATAACCTCATCCTTAAAGGCAACACCCCTGGCATCTGGGTTAATGGCCGCTGTTTGTACAAAAAACCAATTTCTTAACAAGGTCATTACATTATGGTACCAGTTAATATCGGATTCCAATATTTCACCAGTTCTAGGGTCGCTTACATGCGGTCCATTGGCGTTGGGAATAGGAGAGGCCAAATAGCGAACTACGGAATAACGCACGTCTTCTGGCGACCATTCCGGGTCTTCTTCGGGAGTTGGGGGATCCTTGGCCAAAATGGCGTTTTTGAAGCCGGCCGCTTCAAAAGCAACTTGCCAGTCCTCTATTCCCTGCTTTATAAAGGGAACCCAACTTTTAGGTGTAGCCCTATCTACATAATACACAATGGGCTTTTTGGGTTCTACAAGTTCGCCGTTTTTAAATTTTTCAATATCCTCATCCTTCACTTCTAGCCTCCAACGGTCTAGAAAACGCACGGTTTTGCTCTCTTGTGCATCCAGCCCATAATCTACCTGGCCCCGGGCAAACCACCCTACCCGTTTATCAAAATAACGGCGTTTCATGGGTTCTTCCGGGAGTAAGATCATGGAATTGTTTATTTCGATGGAAATGGACCCCAAACTTTCATTGGAAGGGGGATTACTTGCCACATAGGTCTTTACATGTCTTGCCTCAATATTTAGGGGGTAACTTTTTAGGGTGCTTATATAACTTCTGGAGTCATCCAAACGTGAGACCTTATATTCTTTACGGTAATGTTCCGGCATGCCTAGCGCATTTACATCTTTCTCAAAAAGATCGTTCACTTGGATTACTGTGGCGGGATGCAAGCTATCTTTTTTAAATGCCTTTATATCGAAGGAATACAGAACAGGTTCAAAATTGGAATTTACCACGGCTTCACTTACCGGTAGTGAATCGGCCGCAACAATATCATAGCTTACTACCCTAAGTAGGACCTTTTTAGGTAACTTTTCCCATTTAAGTACTTTGGTATTTATTTTTCCCCCTCCAAAGCCAATGCCGGTAGCCGTTTTGGAAATTCTGCTAACCATGAGCATTTCCTTGTTAAAAAGGGAGTCCGGTATTTCGTAGTAATGATTATCTTCTACTATATGCACATCAAAAAGGCCCTTATCCGTTTTTGCATCTTTGGTGATTACCTTTTCATAGGATTCTATTTCTCCTTTTTTAGATTTTTCCTTGGTGTCGGAAGATTCGGTTTTTGTGTTCTTCTTTTTAAAGATTTGTGCTTCAGCAGTATGGTAGCATCCTATAAGCAAAAATGGTAATAACGCCTTCGCGAGTAAATTTTTAATCATATTCCGGGCAATTTTTATGAATTCTTGTAATCTTTCAAAGAACTAAAAATAATTTAAATTCTGGAAGTGGATTTGGATTATTGCCCAATTATAAAATAATTAACGGAATTATGGGTCTTTCTGAATCTAAGGACACCAATTCTTGTATTATATCAGTAAAAAGAAAAAAAATCACCGACAGTCTGTAACATTTTTAGATTTTACTAGTCTATTTTAATAGAGAATTTCTTTTTATAGTTTAATTGAATTTAGCATGTGTAAAGTCTTTGTGGTAGCAAAGGCTTTACTTTTGTTATGACTTTTCCGTTACTTTTAGTGTAATGTAACCTCTGACTCAGAAAATCATGGGGATTACGAATTGAAACAATAGGATCAGCAATAACACAGAGATAAGGTTAAGTACAATTCCTACCCGTGCCATTTGATATACCTTTATATACCCACTGGCAAAAACTATGGCATTGGGAGGGGTGGCCATGGGCAGCATAAAGGCGCAGCTACTCGCTATAGTTACCGGAATCAATAAATAGAGTACAGGAACCCCAAGACCTATAGCTATACCTGCAACTACTGGGGCAAGCACTGCAACCAAGGCTACATTGCTCATTAATTCTGTCATGAAAAGCATTAATAGAATTAGCAGGGATGCCGTAAATAGTATGCTTATTTCGCTAGTGGAAATAGCATTTGCCACCATATCTACAATACCGCTTGTAGACATGCCCTCTGCCAGGGCCAGTCCACCACCGAATAATATCAAAATTCCCCAGGCCAATTTTTCGGTATCGCTCCAACCAATGATAAAATCACCTTTTTTAAGGTTAAATGGAATTGCAAAAAGGGAAACCGCGGCTATCATGCTTATGATTGTGTCCGATAGTCCCAGGGACGGAAATATACTGTTGATCAGTGTTCTAAAAATCCATAGGAAGACCGTTATTCCAAAGATGGTAAGCACCATTTTTTCTTTACGGCTCGTAGGTCCCAATTTTTTTAATTCTTCCTGAATAATCTCCTTGGAGCCTGTAAATTTTAATTGCTTATTGGGAAAAAACCATTTTACAAGGACAAGATAACATATGGTTACCAGGA
The DNA here is from genome assembly GCF_900129275.1 of Arenibacter palladensis. Classification (GTDB taxonomy): domain Bacteria; phylum Bacteroidota; class Bacteroidia; order Flavobacteriales; family Flavobacteriaceae; genus Arenibacter; species Arenibacter palladensis. The sequence goes on from NZ_FQUX01000001.1 coordinate 1,488,914, forward strand.
TGATTGAAAATGGTAATCCAATAACCATCCATTTAAGAAAGGAGATTTCAATATTGTATTCGTTTTCCAGTAAACCAATTAAAATTGAATTTGGAGGGGTGCCAATAACCGTAGCAATACCTCCTGCGTTTGCAGAGAATGCAATCCCCAACATTACATTGAGGGCAAAATTACGATCGTCCTTGGTAAAGCCATCGGCGTCGTTTATTAAAAGCCCAATGACGGACATGGCAATAGGAAGCATAACCACGGTACTTGCCGTATTGCTGATCCACATGCTTAAAGCTGCCGTAGCGATCATAAACCCCAGGACTACCTTGTTCGGTGTGGTACCCGTAATTTTTATGATATTGAGGGCAATACGTTTGTGCAAGTTTACTTTTTCCAGGGCCAAAGCCATTACGAAGCCTCCAAAAAACAGAAAAATGATGGGACTACCATAGTTGGCACCTACCTCGTTGATGGGCATGATTTTTAATAGGGGAAACAATATAAGGGGCAGCAAGGCCGCCACTGAAATGGAAACGGCTTCGGTTATCCACCAGACTACCATCCAAACTGCCACGGCCATTACGGCATCGCCTTTTTCGGAGACCAGGGTATGGGGTAAGTTTAAAAGAATAAAAAAAAAGATGGGGCCTAAGAATAATCCTAATTTTTTGCTCAAATCCATATGGGAGGTTTATGGTCTTCTAAACTAGGTTATTTCTGCCATTTATAAAAATGTAAACTGATTAGTTGCTTTAGTTTTTTTGACTTTGATTCTTGTTAATTGAAAATCGTCTCCAAGTGTACCAAATTTAGGTCCTTGTCCACCGCGCCATAAAATATTTTTATGACGGCCAGTTCACCTATGGTAAGTATAGTATCGGTAGTTCGGTAACCGGCCACAAAAAATAATCTATTGTTTATTTCCAGTATTTCAGGAATAAAGGTTCCCTTGTACTGTAATTTCTTTATTTCAGTACCGGTTGGGTCGAATTTGCGCAAATAGCCATCACCAGTTGAGATTACAAAGGTATCTCCCAAGGAGATCATTGCTTGTATTTTATTGTCCACATTGAAATAGTGGGTTTTAAGTTGGTTTCCGTCCGAATCCATTACGTTGAGCTCGCCATTTCCATAGGTGGCCAGGTTGCCGTTGGACAATTGTATGAGGTGATAGGAGCCATTTAAAAGGTTGGCTTCGGTTATATGCGTTCCCAATACGGAATTACTGAGGACTACCGTTTTTGTTACGGCCAAATTAGTGTCGAAAAAAACCAGAATTGGGCTATAATTACTAATGAAGGGTAGGGTATTATTCTTGTTGAAGGTGGCTCCAAAAGCTATATATCCATTGGTTGTCTTGATCATGTCTGTCAGCACGGCATTATTGGATCCAACAGTTTTAAACTGTACATCGAAGGCATCACCATTCGCATTCCTTTTTTCAATAACTGCTTTATAGGTGCCGTTGTCTTTTTGCGTTCCATAGAATATATAATTTACATCCTCCTTCAAATAACCATAAAGGTATTTGGTAGCAGAACTTAAGGTAGATGTTAGGGCCCAATTGTTATTGAGGGTAATTTCCTGAGACCCGTATAATTCTGGAAGCGTACGGGAAAAATGGATGTTCTTATTACCGTTGCCCAGAAAGTTGACATAGGCATTTTCAGTGTTGAATTGTTGGTCGGCTATAAAATTGGAGGTTGGTATAAGATCCATGCCAATTTCTTTGTAGTAGAATTTGGACATGGTCAGGTTTACAAGATCCTCGGTTTTTTCCAGATAGAATATATTGCCGTTCACAGGGTCAATGCCCATCTCTATTGGTATCCCATTGTATCCAAGGGGAATTTCTGGAAACCTGTAATAGGATTCGACTGGGGTTTCCACAAAAATTGTTTTGGTAAAGGTTTTACTATGTTTTTGGTCATCGTAGACAACAAGGGTAATGGTATAACTGCCTCCCTGCTGATAGGTTACGGAAGGGCTTTCTTGGTTGCTTATTTCATTATTGCCAAAATCATAGGAAAAAATAACGGCATTTTCGGAACAATTGGTCAATTGTAAAGTTTCTCCAAGGGCTATGGTATCCGTGCTTACCGTAAAACAGGCCGTCAAGTCTATTTCCTCTTCGGGAATGTTGCCCTCCTTATCGTCCTCCTTGGTACAGGAAAGCGCAAATATTGACATGAAAATAATGGCGTAGAAGTGCTTCATACTAAATAGATTTGGGATCTATTAGTATTAACGTAGAAAGGACGTTCTTATTTCAGTATTTCGATGTAAATCAATCTTTTAACGCTGATTGTAGCAAGTTGTTGGCCAAACTAATAAACTATGGAATCCGTGGCTATTTTAGGAAGGTCGTAACCTCCGTAATCTATATGCAATTCGCCTTCTTGTGGGTTGATTATTTGATCTGGTTTTTTAACAGGGGTATTGAACAGATACACTATCTGTAATTTTTTGAACTTTTTTAATTTTTGGAGATGTGCCTCTTCAAAATTTGTCCCCATCAGGTTCAGGTTTTTAAGATACTCCAGTTTTTCCAAGGTTTCTATATTCTTTCCTGTTATTGGAGTATTGTCCAATTTTAATACCGTTAGGTGGGGCAAGGTGCTTATTTTTTCAAATATGGCATCGGTAATCTGGGTTTCACCTAGATCAAGGTAAACTACTTGGTTCTTAACCGAGGATAGCAAATCAAAATCCTTGTCTGAAAAGGAAGGTTTATTGATACAGGAGATTTTTATAAAATTGCTTTCCCCACTTATCCGTTCCACGTGAAAGCCCTTTTTCTTTAAAACAGCAATAGTATCCTGTGAAATTTCGGCAACTTCTACATCCGGGTAAGTATCGTCTTTTGCTTTTGGAAAGAAAGATTGAATTGCTTCTTTTTTTAAGCCTATTTCCCCAATGCTCTTGTTGAAGGAATTGCCATTGGCTATCCAGATTTTTATAATATCCAATTCTTCCTTGGAGGGCTGATCCTTGTCTTTTGGAGGCATGTGGTCTTCATGTTCCAACGGCAATATCAATCTTGCGTACAGTGAGCTTTTTTCCGGATCATTCGGCTCTATTATAAGTCCGCTCTCCCCGCCTTTAAGAATGCCATTTTCTTCCTCCAAACGCAATTCCCCTTTTTCTTTTTTCTCATTGTGGCAGCTTACACATCTATTATTGAGGATAGGTTGCACAAGGTCTGTATAAAGTATGGCCTCTTCCCAATTTTCTTCTTGCAGTGTAGGGGGTTCATAAACTTCCGGTCCAACACCCAATAGCGATTTTATACTGTTGGGTAGAGGTTCAATGAGGTAATCCGATCCATGTGTAATGTTTCCCCCAAGGTGCCCGGTGAACGATATCAGAAATAGCAATGAGAACGACAAAAGGACCACTGGTACCCGCTTTATGAATTCGATTTTTGAAGAGGCTGTCAATCGAAGGTACATCAACAAAGAAAATAAGGCGGTTAGAATGCCCAGCCATAAATGAAATTTTACCGTATCAAAGGAATATCCTTCGCCTTTATAAAGCAGATAGCCACTTATACAGGCTATGGTGGCGAAAATAAATGCCCATTGAAACAGGAGTCCAATTATTTTGGACCATTCCTTATTCTTTCTATCATACCATTGCAATAATAGGGCGGCAATAATAAATCCTATTGGTAAATGCACTACAAGGGGGTGTAAGCGCCCTATCAATTGTTGAATAACTTCCATAAATTATTTGTTCAATTTTAGGCGTTCCTTTAAGGACTCCATCATAAAAACATTGGCCTGCCATTGATCGGAAACCGGTACACGGGTATAGGGCAGGGTAGGCATATAATCTGCAGGCCCGAATTCTGTAGTCACTGTTACAACGCCATTATTTTCCTTCCAGCCTTTGCGGATTACTTGTTCCCATATGCCCAAATGTCTCTCCAAGGCATTGGTCCATTCAGGGGCCCTTGGGTCATTTACCTGAGGTCCTTCGGCATAACCGATACGGGCGTGGATATGGTTGGATTTTTTTATGACCTCCCCCAACAATTCGTCTTTGCCCTGTAGGAGGGATTCATGTACTACCATCCAATGGCTAATGTCCAGCGTAAGTTTAAGATCAGGAATTAGGTTCAAATATTTGTTGGTGTCCGGTAGATTGTAACTAAAACGACCCCTATGGGTTTCGTGATAAACGGGAATGTTGTGTTTGGCGCTTATGGTATTGGCCGCATCAATGAACGCCCTGTTCTCTTCCATTGTAAAAAAATCACTGCCGGTCTGACTATTGATCAGTACCGGTTTCCATAACATTAAGGTCTCCAGAACACTTTTGTACTGTTCCAAACTCTCCTTGAATGGCAATCCCTTATTGGTGCCATGTAACAGATTTAAAAGTAGGCCATGTTTTTTCAAGGCGCCCTTTAAGGCTTCCTGTTTATCGGATGTCGTGGGCAGCCATAATTCCACTCCGTCATATCCCGAGGTCTTGGCCCGTTCGCAAAAGGCATCCAAGGACAATTGGTTTCCCCAATCGGTTTGAAAAAATAGAACCTTATCTTGACCATAGGAAAATAGTAAGGATCCAAAAAGTATGATAAATAATCGCATTTTATTGGTTTGGTTGATTTGTGATTTAGGCCAGAATTTCGTGTATTACATGCCCTTCTACATCCGTAAGACGGAAAGGCCTTCCTTGAAAGTCAAAAGTAAATTGTTCGTGGTCAAAACCTAGAAGGTGCATCATAGTGGCGTGAACATCGTGTACTGAGACTTGGCCCTCCAAGGCAGAAAACCCAATTTCATCCGTGAGCCCCCAGCTGGCACCTTTTTTTATGCCGCCTCCGGCCATCCACATAGTAAAGGCATCTCCGTGGTGGTCCCTTCCCTTGTAGGCCATTTCCTGACCCTCCCTATTTTCCTGCATCGGGGTACGGCCGAACTCGCCACCCCAAACTACCAAGGTCTCGTCCAATAATCCCCTTTGTTTAAGATCAAGTAGAAGGGCGGACATGGGTCTGTCTATTTCGGTACATTTATTCCTGAGGCCCAAATCTACCGCCGTATCGTGACCAGTTCCGTGACTGTCCCATCCCCAATCGAACAATTGCACAAAGCGTACCCCATCCTCAACGAGTTTTCTGGCCAAGAGACAATTGTTGGCAAAGGATTCCTTTCCGGGTTGTACGCCATACATTTCCTTGATATGTTCCGGTTCATTGTTGATGTTCATTACCTCCGGTACTGCGGTCTGCATACGGTAGGCCATTTCGTACTGATTGATCCTGGCCAGGATCTCGGGATCGGAATATTCGTCAAACTCTTTTTTGTTGATGTTGTTTATAGCATCTATGGTACTTTTCTTAAGATTTCTGGTGATGCCCTTAGGGTCATCTATATATAGTACCGGATCTCCTTTGGATCTGCATTGGACCCCTTGGTAGACCGAGGGTAAAAAACCGCTTCCCCAAACACTTTTTCCGGCGTCCGGTGTTTTTCCTCCAGAGGTAAGTACCACAAATCCTGGCAAATTCTGATTTTCGGACCCCAAGCCATAGGTGACCCAGGAGCCTATACTAGGTCTGCCCAACCTAGGGCTTCCCGTATGCATGAACAATTGGGCGGGCCCGTGATTGAATTGGTCCGTATTTACAGCCTTAAGGAAAGCCACTTCATCCACGACTTTGGAAAAGTGCGGCAGAAAGTTGGAGACCCAATTACCGGATTCCCCATGCTGCTTAAATTCCGCCTGTGGTCCCAAAAGTTTTGGAACTCCCCTGATGAATGCAAATTTTTTACCTTCCAATAGGGATTGGGGACAGGCCTGATTGTTCAGTTTATGTAGGGTAGGCTTATAGTCGAACATTTCCAGTTGGGAAGGAGCGCCCGCCATATGCAAATAAATAACGGATTTAACCTTGGCAGGAAAAGGAGGTGCCATGGAAGCCAAGGGGTTGATGTCCCTTTCGGTTAAGGCGATCTTTGCGTTGTCCTTGTTTCCCAAAAAGGAATTACAGGACATAAAAAATGAGCCTAGGGCCAAACCGCCCATGCCCGCAACACAATCCTTAATGAAGTGCCTGCGGGTCTTGGCCTGTATTTCCCGTTGTAACTTTTCTTTTATTAATCGGTCCAAACTGTTCATAACTACGATTTTGTTAAAAACTCATCCAAGTTCATGATCGCATTGGCCACTACGGTCAATGCTGCTAAATTGGCATCTGTGTCGGTTTCAAATGGAATAAATTCCTTAATATTCTTTGGTTTTTCTTGAAAATCGGAAAGGGAACTGTTGTACAATTCTTTTAAGGCGCTTAATTTTTCCTCGCTAATGTCCGCCAAAACAGCTTTTTTATATCCTGTCCGTATGCTCGAGTCCACATTCTTGCCCTGCCTCATAATTTTGGCCAAATGATAGGCAGTTTCCAGATATACGGGATCGTTAAGGGTAACCAAGGCTTGTAGTGGGGTATTGGTCACCGTTCTACGTACCGTTGATACTTCCCTACTCCCTGCGTCAAAAGTGAGAAAGGAGGGGTAGGGGCTGGTTCTTTTTAAATAAGTGTATACTGCCTTTCGGTATTTATCTTCCCCTTGGCTTTCCACCCAATTGCCACCGTTATATACCGTTTGCCAAATACCATCTGGTTGTGGCGGCATAACACTTGGACCGTACATTTTAGTGCTTAAAAGTCCGGATACGGCCAGGGCCTGATCGCGAATTTGTTCTGCGCTCAATCGAATTCTAGGGCCACGGGCATAGAGTCGGTTTTCAGGATCCAAATTGTATAGTTTGGCATTGTTTTTTGAACTCTGCCTGTAGGTGCCACTCATTACCATATCCTTTATTAATGCTTTTATGCTCCAATTGTGTTCGTTCATGAATCTTAAGGCCAGCCAGTCCAATAATTCGGGGTGGGTAGGCGGGTCGGATTGTGATCCCATGTCTTCCAAAGAGGCTACAATACCACGGCCATAGATCTGCTGCCATACCCTATTGACCAACGTACGAGCTGTTAGCGGATTTTCCTTGCTGACCAGCCATTTGGATAGTCCCAGTCTATTTTTTGGCCAGGCATCGTTCCATGCATTGAGGCTTTGTGGGGTAGCAGGTTCAACGGTGTCTGTTTTCATTAGCCAATTGCCCCGTTCAAAAACTTGGGTGGTTCTTTTTAGGTATTCAGGGTTTTCTATAATAATAGGCAGTGTAGGGGTATTGGTATTCAACAGCTTCATAAAACTGTCATCAATTTGGGCATATCCAGAATTTTTCTTGGCCTTTATTTCTGGAAGAAATGCAAACCATGAGATGTAACTGGTTGGGCTTTTTGGAGAAATCTTGTCGTTATTGGCCTCAATATAGAGGTTTAGTTTCTCGTTGGTCTTTTGGAAAGGGATCTTTTGTATTTCCCTGCCCTTGGTTTTGTTCGTAATAAATTGGGCCAATATCTCTCCATCCGCATTGTCTTTTCTAATGGTTACTTTGGTGCCATCTATTCCAGAGGAATACTTTAGGTACATATAATCGGCACCTTGGGTATAAACATCTGGAAGGTAGCAGGAGCCATTGTCCCTTAAGGCCAGCCATTTTGTGTCCGCCAAATTTCCGTTGGTGTAATTCTTGGCCAAATGGGCATGGTAAATGGGTTCCGAATATTGTAGGAAATTGTTATAGGCCTTGGCAACCTCCTTATTCTCGTTTTTGGAGATCCATTGGTATATTTTGTCCACTTCCCCCTGTTGTTCCTCGGAGTAAAACCTTAAATTGGGTTCGTCCTCAGAGGTGTCTTCGTCCCTGGTATTGTTAAAGAATGCCATGAGGTTGTAGTACTCTTTGTTTTTAAAGGGGTCGTAGGTGTGGCTATGGCATTGTACGCACCCAATGGTGGTGCTCTGCCATACTTCAAAGGTGGTGTTCACCCTATCGATTACGGAAGCAACCCTAAATTCTTCATCCTCGGTACCTCCTTCGTCATTGTTCATCGTATTTCTATGGAAAGCGGTAGCTATCAACTGATCGACAGAAGGGTCGGGTAAAAGGTCACCGGCCAATTGCTCTATGGTGAACTGGTCGTAGGGCATATCCTGGTTCAAGGATTTTATGACCCAGTCCCTATATTGCCACATGGTCCTACCCAGATCTTTTTCATAGCCTTTGGTGTCCGCATAACGCGCATGGTCCAACCACCAACTGGCCCACTTTTCACCGTATGCATCACGGGACAAGAGCTCGTCCACCATATTTTCGTAGGTAATTTTGCCCGTGATAAAATCATTAAATAAGGAATCGTCCGGTGGAATTCCAGTGAGGTCCATGGACACTCTTCTTGCCAAAACGTTTAAATCGGCTGGCGGACTTGGTTCCAAGTCGTTATTTTCTAAGGTTCTTAGGATAAAGTGGTCTATATCATTTTTAATAAACCCTCCGGAATCATCGGAAGATATACCTGCCGATTGGGTAGCTTCCGGAATGTCTACATTTTCTGGTAAGGTATAGGCCCAATGTTTGCCCCATTTGGCTCCCTGGTCTACCCACTTGGTCAACAGCTCTATTTCCTCCTCCGAAAGTTTAGACTTTTTATAGGGCATGCGCAGCTCCGGGTCGCTCTCGGTAAGGCGCTGTATAAAAGGACTTTTGGCAGCATTGCCGGGAATAATGGCGGGCTCTCCGGATTCGGTGTTGGCAAAGGCTTCCTCTTCGAATAATAGGCTAAAACCACCACTTTTTTTAACCCCACCGTGGCAGGTAATACAGTTCTTGTTTAAGATGGGTTTTATATCGGCACTAAAATCTACGGTATCCGAAGGTTTTAGCATCATCCAAACGGCACTAACAAGCACAAGTGCCCCCATTATCAATAGGAATAAATATGCTTTATTTTTCATGCTTTTTCATTTTTTTGAATAGAAGACCAATAATAATAAGAATTATAATATAAAGCTATGGACTATTTTGCATTATATATGTAAAATACTGCGTTAATTTGGTAAATAAGCAGTTTTGAAATCGGAGTAATTTATAGGTGTTCCGCTTAAAAAAATCACCAATGGTCGTATAGTGTTTTGGTCTAACCTTGTTTTTATATACGATGCTGTTAACCAAACTTTTTTAAATCCCAATCCAACGCTCAGGACCAATATTGGCGGCCATTGTACTTAAATTAATAATTATAATGTGATAAACTTAGCTTCTTGTATATAATTTAACCTTTTCTACATAATGCGAGTTGATATTACTCCAATTTCAAAGTTCCTAGCTGGTTGGCAGTTATAGTCGAAACTGGATCGAAGGCTTCACTCTCCATATAGTTTAATAGACTTTGTCTTAATAGGATGGTACTCGTTCGATGCTTAAATCCTAGCATAATTCTACTGAAGAAAATACTGACTTTCCATTGCCCACTTTAATCGCGAATATTACTTTTAGATACTACTTATTCTATCGTTACTAAGTCAATATTTGGTGATTTGGAACCAGTTGATTTTAGTTCAATATAGTTTGAACCCACCTGAAAAGGTACTTTTACCGTGATACTATTCCACACTTCATTTAATGAACCTGTGGGTTCAAATTCAATTACTTTGATCATTTTATCGTTGACCTTTAAAGTCATCGGGCATTTACTGTTTTCAAAATTATGAGCATATCTGAACGTTAGAATGTATTCCTCCGCATCACCATCATTTTCCTGAAACCATTTTACATACCCTTCATTTCCATTAAAATCTAAAAAACCTTCACCTCTGTAATCTTTGCCAATGGTCTGTTTAATTGCGCCATCAAATGTAGCGTCCTCAGCCTGAAGTGCATAACCCCGACCTTTCCATGGATTTACGGTTTTTTCATCACCAATGAAAAAACCTTCTTCCTTCCCAAAAGTTTCCGTCAGAGATAATAATACCTTGCCATTTTCAATAATTACGGCCCTTACCGTAGTTTTATCGGTTACCTCAAAAGGCTTGATGTAGTTTTGTCCTTCCGTTATTGGGTCTTTTCCAGAAATGGTATACTTAATATTTAATCTATTGGCAACTTTTTCACCATTTAAGTTAATTCGTTCCGCAACGATTGCAATTTTATTAGATTTAAAGAGGGACTTGTCACCCAAAATTGCGGCCATAGTGACCATTGCGTTTTCAGGTTTATTTGTTGATTGAAGAAAAGCTCGAGATTTACCCATGAACATTTTGCGATATTTGGACTTTACTTGGTTCACGGAGTCTACGGGATCTCCATTTTCTAGTGAAACCAATCGAATGCTATCATCAAAGTGGTAATATATCCTGTTCTCGGCATAAGGATATAAATTGTGATTACTGTCTACACCTTCGGTAGTAATAATGAAATAATCTTCAAAACCTCCTTCTCCTATTAACCTTTCGTATGAATTTCTTAGTTGAGAAGGTGCTCCTGCTGTGACCATTTCATCTTTTGCTACTTGGCGCCCGCCTTGGTAAGCTATAGCTTCGAGCTTTCCTTCTTCATAGGGGACTAGCCATTCGCACTGCATTTCATTCCAAACCGTACCTGGTTTATCTTTTCCAAGTGATCTACCGTTCAAAAAAAGTTCTACTTCGTCAGCATTTGAGTACACCCATACTGGGACCAACGTGCCTTTTGGCATATGGGGATGTGTCCAATGCGGTAAGATGTGCGCTATTGGTTTCTCAGTCCATTGGCTTTGATAAAAGTAGAAAAGATCTTTTTCAAAACCGGCAACATCAATTATGCCGCCCATAAACAAGCGAAATGGCCATCCTCCATGCGCTAGTTCGGCTTCTCCGTAATAATCAAATCCTGACCAACGGAACTGTCCACTGTACCATGGAAGATCACGTGCAAGTTCCCAACTTTTCCTGGCCGATATTCTAACGGTAGCATTGTCGTATGATGAGTTAAAATGTTGTTTGCGATTATTCCATTTTAAAGGAGCTGCCCATTGATCAAAGAAAATTTCCTTCTCTGTAAGGTTTGGCAACTCGTAGTATCGTGGATTAAATCCGTCCCTAAACCAAGATTGAGTGCGATAATATCCACGAGTCTGCCATGTATGTGGGGCTTCTGTAGAAAGAAAAGGTTTTTTAAAATTTGCTGTCTCAAAGAAAGTTTTTCGCTCTGAGCCACCATTAATGCCAATAACGTCCATATCTTCTGGATTTGCAGTACCGGATGTGACCATCCTTGACGGGTCGAGTTTGTGAACAAGGTCAACTAAACGTGGAGCAACCTCTCCGTCTGTTTCATTGCCAACTCCCCACAAGATAATGCTTGGATGGTTTCGATCTCGTGTGACCCATTCTTCAACATCGCGCTCCCACCATTCATCAAATGCTTGTTGTCCATAATCATAGAGTGCTTTTTTACTCCAACCGTCAAAGATTTCATCAATGAGTAGAATCCCCATCTCGTTGCACAGCTCATAAAACATGGGCGGGAATGGTTTAACGGTAACCCGAATGGCATTAATGCCCATATTTTTTAGTAAATTTATTTTCCAACGAAGCAGTGGTTTGGTCCAGGCCCCGCCAACAGGGCCACCTTCGTAATGCTCGCTAACACCCTTTAATTTGATGTTTTTTCCGTTTAGATAAAATCCGGTTTCAGTTTTCCAATCTATTTCTCTAATACCAAATTTAGTATGTATTTCATCCAAGACTACTTCACCGTTTTTGATACGGGTTATTAAGGTATACAGTTTCGGTGATTCCAGATCCCACAACTCCGGTTGCTTTACCGAAAAGAATACATTGACGTAAGGTTCCGAGCTGTTGATTTCTTTATTCAAAGTCAGTAATTCTTTGCCATCCGGTGAGATAACGGCCAAAGTCGTATAAGTGTCAGGCCATTTATCGGCTAGATTCAGTAATTTGAAATCTATATTAACTACTGCCGAGTCTTTGGTTATTTTGGGAGTTCTTACGGCTACACTATTTGGAGCAAAGTGCAGTTTGTTCGTTACAATCATTCTGACCGGGGCATAAATACCGCATGGATGATACCAACGTGCAGATGGCTCCTTAGAGTTGTCAACCCTAACCGCTAGCGTATTTTGACCTTCTTTTACATACTTTGAGATTTCATAACGGAAACTTATATATCCGTAGGGACGCTTCCCGAGATAATGGCCATTAAACCACACTTCACTGTTCATGTAAACCCCGTCAAATTCTATATAAATTGCCTTTTCTTTGGAATTGGCTTCCATTTCAAAGGTTTTTCTATACCATCCTATCCCACCATCATGGTATCCGCCAGATTGACCTTGAGTTCCACTTTTAGATATTCCTTCTTCAAAAGACCAGTCATGCGGAACGGAAACAATCCTCCAATCCGTGTCATCAATTACTACATTTTTATATGTTGGGTTATCACCTCGCTTAAATTTCCAATTCGCGTTAAAATTTATTTCCAAACGTGATGAAAACAAAAGAGCAGGAATACAACTAATAACAATGGTAAAGTATAAGATTTTTGATTTGAATAATTCTTGATTATGCATATTCACAATGTGTTTGTATTTATTATATCTAAATCTGACATTTTTTTTCAATCCTTAATTTATTACGTATTGAATATCCATCTGGTAATGAATGCCATTATTAAAATCTTGTTCCTTTTGCATCGCCTTTCAACATTTTTTTTTTTTTTGAACCCTTCCGTTTCTTGTTAATCGTAAATATCCTTGGATGAAAAGCCGTCTTGGCTATTCGCTAGTTGTATTTTTTGCAAATCTTCCAAATTGACCGATTTTGAAGGGGCGAATGCATCGCTCTCCATGTAACGCAATAAACTGTGACGTAACTGCCTGGCAGTTGGCCTATTTTTTAAGTCGGAAAATAAATCCATGGAAGAAAACACCAGTTTCCCTTCCCCCACTTTGGCCTCGAAAACGGTACTAAGGCTATGGTTGGTTACAAAATTGTCTATTACCCTAACCAAAGGTGTAACCTCCAAGGAATCTGTAATAACTGATTTTGATTTGATACATAGGTCCCACCATTGCCAATCAGTATAGGAATCTGTGGGGAAATTATTGAAAGCGGGGTGCTTTTCATTCAATAACAAGCCCATTGTGGTAGGTTGGTTTGGAAAATGTACTGGGCTCCAGAATACTGGTACAAAACGCCCCTCAATACCCTGTACAGTCTTGTAATCGGGATTAAACAACACCTTTTTGCCTTTTTGTAAAGCTGCTTGCGCTTCTTCTATGGTATTGGCGAATACTACTTTGTTAGAGCTTACCTCTACATTATTTGGATACTCCCAAATAGACCAACTATTCTTATATTTTGAATCTCTTAAGGAAACGGTAATCTTTAATTTTTTTGCAGTATCCGTATTGATGGGGTACGTAATAGTTCCTAAATTCAAATTATTGCCAATTTTTAAATTGATATTGGTCAATTCACCATTCTTTAAAATATTTCCCTGATCATCCATAATACTCCAATCCAAGATTTTATTTTTAAACTCCCTATAAAAATTGGCAACTTCAATTTTAGCCGTAAATGTTTCCCCATTTTCAAACACAGCCTTCTCAAAGCGAATTAAGGGTACCAATTCGCTGTTAAACTGACTAAATTCTTCAGCAGAGATAACTCCCTTGGATTCCCAAAAAGCATTGAGCAAACCTACCAAGGCTGTTCCCTGCCCTGGAAAATCCTGTAGTTGAAGCAATTGAAAACCATCAAAACTATCGGTTTTTAAAGCACGTTCTATTTCTTCTTTGTACAGCATGGCAGCCAATTTTCCTGAGGCATGGGTAAAATCACTTGCAAGATTTAGCATTCCCTTTTTTTTCAGATCGTTCTTGACAGCTATAAAATTTAATGGTTCCAAAACACCGGTGTACGCTGGTATTTCCGTCAAATCCGGGTATACTGAATACTGCCCAATTTCATGGGAAATCAAAGGAACTTGAATGTGATCGCTATTGACTGAATAGTCAGTGTCAAAATGTGGAGGTTTGTCATTAAAGATCCCCTGTCCTCGAATCCATCCCTTATCGGTCCATTGGGCAATAAAGAATTCATCTTCCTGCTCAGGTCTCGTTCCAGTGGGCTTTTGAAAGGAAAACGAAGTTGTTGCGAATAAACGCCTGTTGTCCATTTTCTTGAGCTCGGCGGTCATGCGGTTGAGTAGTCCAATATCGCCCTGCAACTCGTTGCCCAGGGCCATTAAAATAAATGAAGGATGATTACCGTAATCTTTTAGAATCTTTGCTGCTTCTTTTCTTAAAAATAGGGTTGTATTTTCGTCTTCGCCCACTTTTAGGCTCCAATGTGGAAGTTCTACCTGAAAATAAAAGCCAGCTTCATCTGCAGCCTCAAATGCAGCTTTGGGAGGACACCAGGAGTGGAACCTAAGATGGTTAAGGCCGTAATTTTTGGCCTGTCCAATAAGTTTTGCCCAATCGGTCTTTTCCATTGGTGGATATCCCGTCAACGGAAAAATGGCACATTCCAAATTACCCCGAAGAAAAATACGTTCATCATTCAGACTAAGTACACCATTGGTATTCCCTACTTTTCTATATCCGAACCAAGTTTGTACGGCTTGTCCGTGACTTATAACCTTTGCTTGGTATAATACAGGGTGGAATTCATCCCAAAACTCGAGTTTTTCGGGCTTATTTATTCTGAAACTGATATTGTTCCCACGTACCACTGCATTATTGACAATTTCTGAATAAATAATTTCCCCATTCCGATCTGATAATTCAAAACCTAATTTTTTTGATAAGGGCTTTATCTGTTCAAAGCTAATTTTTAGACTTTTATTATCGATGTCAGGAAATATTTGTAAATTTTTTGGTGTATTTGGTTCAGAGGCTTCCAATATAATATTACCTATAATTCCATTCCATTTTATTTGGGTGTGGTTGGTATAACCGTGGGCCATGTCCTGGTTTACCGGGTCCGGATATTTACTTCCTGCAACATTTATAAAAGGATATTTGTTGGAGTTGTCTATGACTATGGTAAGCAAGTGTTTTCCGGGTGACAAATGGGGGGGTAAATCATATTCATGGGCGCCGACAAGGCTTTCCGAGTTACCTATTAATATCCCGTCCACAAAAACTTTGGATTCCCAAATTACCCTTTCAAGGGTTAGGCTTATTTTCTTTTTCTTCCATGATTTAGGGATGTTGATTTCCTTTTGATACCATGCTTTTCCAATGTATTGATGCTTTCTTGTTAGATTGGAAAGCACGTAATTGTTTAGGGCTGGTTCAAGGGTGTTGGGCGTTCCTATGCCAGCGTCATCCAGTGTGCCCGGCAAATTGATGGACAAACCCTCAAAATTTTGGGAGGCCCATTTTTCATGTAAGCCTATATCCAATGAATCCAATTTTACGCTCCAATTTCCGGTAAGAGAAATCTGATTCGCTCTTTGCCCCATTAGCATACCGTGAAGCAGTAAGGCAATAATAAATAAGGATAAATTATATGATTTTCTCATTTTTTATAAATCTTGATATTGCTTATTCCATTTTTTGGCCATATTTAAATGGATAAAGGCAGGTAAGTGATAGTTGTCCTTGTCCATGACGTTTGTAAAAGAAGAAATGGCCTTATCGGTATTTCCTAGGCCCATTTCCCCAAGACCTATTAAATACTCACAATGTATTTTGTTCCTAGTATTCAGATCTTCGTCCCAGATCAAAAGGTCTGGTAGGGATACGGCAAAATAATCCAGTTTCACATCATTGTCCATATGTTCATTACCGTAGCCGATCAGATTTTGGAATCGCCTTTTAGCTTCATTTTTGTTATCTAGTTTTAATAGGGCCAAACCTTGATAAAAGATTTTGTCCGGTTGTTGGTCATTGTAAAATAGAGCAGGACTAGGGTCACTTAGCCCTTGGGACGCTTTTTTCCAGTATTCCTGGGCCATGGGGGTTTCTCCTAGTTTTTCGTAGGCACATCCCAACCAATAGAAAATATCATTTTCCTGGGAACCGAATAATTTTCCCTCTCCCAAATTATGCGGATAGTTCTGGGCAGCCTCTAGATGATCAATAGCTTTCTTGGCATTTCCCGATTGCAGCATTTGTTTTGCTAGTTCTATATGAATGGTAATATACTGAAAAGGAACTTTTCCTTCTCCTCCTTCCCAAGGATGGAATTGTCTTAGTTTTAATAGGGACAAGGCTTTTTCAAAGTTGCCTTTAAAATTGTACAGTGCCAGTCGTTCCAAATAGAGGTCGTCCCGGGAATTGGTCAAATCGATATTGTTTTCAAGAAGCTCTAGTCGCTCATTCTCTGAAACATTGATTTTTTTATAGAGCTGATCTAATTCCATAAGCAAGCGCGCATTCTTGGAGTCGAGCTCAAATGCCTTTTCCAAATTTTTACGGGCCAATTCTTTTTGGTCTGTCTTATTGAAATACAAAAGAGCTAGATTTCTCAGACAGATGGGATTATCGCCATTTAGTTCCAAGGATTTTTCCCAACATTCCTTGGCATTGTTGTATTGCCTGCCAGCATACCAGTAATTGCCTAGATAGTAGGGTGCTATGGAATCTTCAGGGTTAAGTGCCATGGCCGCTTTTAGCACGACCACTTCCTCCAATCTGTTGGGGAAACAGTAATCGGACGGCATCCTATATGCTAGATCATAGTATTGCTTGGCCGATGTTAAATCTTTATTTCGTTCATAATACCACCCCAAGCAATAAGCGGCCATCGGGTATATTTGATCTTTCCCCTCGGTATAGAGCTTCATTAGGGCAATGGCTTCTTCAAAGCATCCTGCCTGCGCATAATCTAAAGAGAATTCGATGTAATTGTGTACATAGTTTCGTAACAATTCCTTGAAAGAAGTTAGGTCTTTATTTTCTCCACTTAGCCTATATTTTTCATAAAGGACCCCAAAATTGAAACCATCAATGGCCAAGGAATCTACAATCCATTGCTGGGCTTCCTCCCTTCTGTTCAGTTTTCTAAGCAATATAGCCTTTAGATGCCGTGCCTTGTGGTTATGCCAGTTTTTGATCAATGCTCTGTCTGTCATTTCTAAAGCCCTTGCCAAATTCCCTCTCTCACAATCTATTTGGGCAAGATTAAAATAAGCTGCATCTTGCCAAGCCGCATTCCAGCAGGATTTAAAGAAAGCATCGTATGCGTTGTCATTTTTACCCATATACTTTAAGGCTAGTCCTTTATTGAAATAAGGTTCACCATCATAGGGGTTCGGGTTGTGTTGCGTTAGGGTGGCTATAGCCTTATCAAAATAGGGGAGTGCCTTCTTAAATTGCCCCCGTTTTAGATTCCAAAGACCCATGGCATTATTGTTTCTAACATCATTGGGTTCCCTTGAGAGTGCTTCCAAATAGTACGCCGTTGGATCATAGGTTGCGTGGCGATATTGTTCTAGATGTAACCCTCTCAGATATAGTTGCTCAACACTTTTTATATCCTCTGGCTGTTTTGCTGCCTTGGCAGGTTCCGGAATTTCTTGATTGGAATAATCCTGCGGTGACCATGATACCAATATGCTACCATGTTGATCCCTTAATGTGGCGGTTAGGTTTTCGTAAATCGGATTATCGATACTTAAGGTTTTTTCAAACCCATCTTTTGGACTTAAGTTTACTTTTTCATTCAGAACAATCTTGCTGGCGTGCGATAATTGTACCGTACAATCCGGGTAGACTGAAGTCACATGGATTTTAATGGTTGCCAGTCCGTCTTTCAATTCAAGGTTCAACAGAGCTTCCTTGGTTGCGTTCTTTACAACACCTACATTGTAATAAGGCATAAAATACTGTTTAAAGCTCTTTTCCTCATAGGGGTGAAGCCAAGAAAAATCTGGTTGGTTATCAGTATATACACCGCACATCAATTCTATGTAGGGTCCGTCTTTATCGGTAAGATTCCTATCCCAAGCTTGTCCAAAATCACCGTTGCCCCAAGTCCATTGCTTTTTTCCTGGGGAGACATGGTGGTCGGCTATATGTAACAACCCGCCTTTAGTATCGTTTTCATAACCACCTACAAAATCATATTCGGAAGTTATGGCCATATAGGATGTGGGTACCGGGATATTTTTATATCGTGAAATATCGGTACCTGGGGAGTAATCTACCTTGTAATATTCTCCTTTGGCAATAGGAAATTCGGAGACATCCCGTTTTCCATGGTCAAATACGGCATTCACATCTGGAGGAAAGACAGATTGATAATGGTCATTGACGGCTACAGCGGGATTTGCCCACCATAAAAACGTCTGTGGATGTGGGGTACGGTTATATAATTGACCTTTTATTTCCAAGTAGGCCTTGTCCGGGTGTAAGGTGAAACCGGCCATACCCTTGGTGCGGAACATGCGTTCCACTTCACTTACCCAGACTGTCTTACTCCCATCCTCATTGTCTTCTATTGAAAAGTCTACCGGGTCATAAGTGCTTGGGCGATGGTGCTGTGGCCAGTTGAATTCTATACCTCCCGAGATCCAAGGGCCGGTAAGGCCTACCAATGCTGGTTTTATTACATGGTTGTAATAAACAAAATGACGTTCCCGTATTTTGTCATAGGCCATCTGGATCCTTCCGCCCAGGGCAGGCAGTACCATAATCTTGATGTAATCATTTTCTAGAAAGACCACATCCCATTCCTTATCAATTTTTTCGTCACTAATCTGTTCAACTACTGGATGTGGATAAACGGATCCACTACTAGCCTGATAAACACGTTTCTCCAAAAAAACTGGATATTTTTCAGGCTCACCCACTTCGTAAGTAGGAATTACAACCTTCTCTCCCCAAGCTTTTACTGTATTCATATGTGTAATTCATTTAGTTCGACACTTATTTTCATGTCGAATCATTTAAACATCTTTTTTTAATAGGTGAACAAACTTTTTATATCATCAGAATCCATTTTGATCTCTGGATTGAATTTGTCACTGCTTATATATTTTTTCAAACTGTACAATAACTGGCGGGCTTCCGGTCTTCGTTCTAGATCGGTGTGCAAATCAATGCCAGATATTAATAATTTGCCTTTTCCGACCTTGACTTCAAAAAGTAAAGCTGTTCTACGATTCTCGAACCAGTCGTCCACTATGCGCACAATAGGTTTGAGATCTGGAGTAAAATCGTCCAATACCATGGCGTTCGAATGGGTCATGGCGTCCCACCACTGCCAATTGCTATGGTATTCGGTAGGGAATTCAGCTAAGGCAGGATGTTTTGGATTTGTTAGAATACCAAGTGTATGGGGCTTTTGACCGTTAGTCCACGAAGTATTCCAAAAAATACTGGAGAAGCCCACGCCAATATCACCGCCTTTTTTGGGTGCAATATCGCCTTTGGTAATGTTCAGCAGAACATTGCCTCCATTTTTAAGATAATTGATGGTGCGGGTATCAAATTTTTGAACTACCATTATTTGGTTCGCCTTGACGATAGGTTCATTTTGGCTTGGATATACCCACAGATCCCAACTGTTTTCATGTTTCCCAACAACTACTGTAAGTACTAATTTTTGTGCCTTTTCGGACGTGTTTAAATCCACGGAAATCTCGCCCAATCTATATCCGTTTCCCATGGGAATGTTTGTTTTAGGGAATTCTCCTTTGGCATATGAAACTCCATTTTTATCGGAAAGCTCCCAAGTTGGTATAATATCGTTTAATGGTCTTTCTCCATAATGGGCTACTTCTACTACAGCCTTAAGGGTTTCGTTGTTCATGAATATGCGTTTCGCAAGTCTGGCCAAAGGCACTGTTTCGGAATTAAATTCCCGGAATTCATCAGCCGTTACATATCCTTTTTCGTCCCAAAAAGCATCTAAAACACCAACAAGAGCTGTTCCCTGACCGGGAAAATCATGAAGGTCCAGCAACTGAAAACCTGCCATGTCTTTGGTTCGAAGGGCGGCCTCAATATCGGCCTTATAACAAAGTACCTGTAATTTGCCCGAGGCCAAAAGTAAGCTATCGGCTAAATGCCCCAGATGATTATCTTCCAAGGTCTCTTTGAAAATCTCAAAGTTCTTAGGTTTTAAGACCCCGGTGTATTTTGACATTTCCTTGAAATTGGGGTACGCGCACCACTGGCCCATTTCATGGCTTACATACGGCATAGGTGTTTCCTGTATTAATTTGTCATAATCGAACTCGGTCTGTGGCGGCTCGGCATTGATTATACTGTTTAGTTCTTGTGCCCAGCCCTGAATACGAGGCCCCTTGTGGTTGTAATAGTCCAAATTATCCAATAAAGGCCAGCCAGCACCACTGGTATATAACCTCCGATTGTCCAACTTTTTAAAATATTCCACGAACTTTTCCAGATATTTTTCGTGATTTTCTCCAGAAGGTTCGTTGCCATATGCCATCATTACAAAGGAAGGATGGTTGCCATAAGAATTTATAATTGCTTCAGCTTCCTTATAGATCCATTGGTCGATTGGTTTGCCGTCGCCAATATTCGCCCAGGCGGAAGCCTCAACTTGGATATAAACACCCAATTCATCTGCAGCCTGAAAAGCAGCTTCCGGAGGGCAGTAGGAATGAAAACGCATATGGTTCAATCCATAGTTTTGAATAGTTTTTAGTATTCGCTTCCATTCTTCCACATTGGTGGGTGGATATCCGGTTAAGGGGAATATAGAACACTCCAAGGTTCCTCGTAAGAAAACAGGTCTTCCGTTTATAGCAAAGTGCTTACCATCTACTTCAAAATCCCGCATGCCGAAGGTGACCTCTTTTTGGTCGATCCCCTGTTCCGATTCCAATCGCAACTGCATGTTATATAAGTTAGGATTGAATTCATCCCAAAGTAGCGGTGAATCTCCCATTGCATATTCTATTTCAAACTGCCCCTCGGCATCGATTTCAATTTCCTTGATTACTTTTTGCAATTCCTTTTTAGTATGGCCCACTTCCCTTACCTGTAATAATATTTTGCATTTCTGGGAACTACCGGAAGAATTGGATACCTGTCCCTTTACGGTAACCATTTTATCGGTCACATTGGGGTATAGCTTTATATTTTGAAATATAATAGGTGATGATGCCGTTAATTTGATGTCGCCAACGATACCGTTCCAGTTGGTCTGGGTATTGTCCGAAATGCTGTGCGCATCTACACCAGGGTCAATGTCCTTTACCCTGTTATCAACACGAATGGTGATAGTATGTTCTCCAGGAGTTAAATAATCGCTTAAATTATAATCGTGTGGGGTTCCTAGGCTATTTTGCACTCCTACTTTTTGTTCATCTATCCAAACGGTAGTTTCCCAATGTGCACGTTCCAAGTATAGATTGATATGCTGCTTTTTCCAGGATTCGGGAATGGAAACCTTCTTCTGGTACCAAGCAGGTCCGTAATATACTTTTTCCGGACTTAACCAAAACGATACTTTTACGTTGCCGGGCTCCCGGTATTTGGCATATTTAGGATCTTTGTACCATAGACTATCGTTCCACATACTACCTGTCCAATGCGTATCGACCGTTATGTCATTACCCTTGCCGTTTTCGGCCATAGAACCGGGTAGTTGAACGTTGTCAAATAAATTTTTTGCATACCATTGTCCGGTTATCCCTTGGTCTAGAGAATCAATTTGAAACTGCCATTCACCGGATAGGTCTATTTCCTTCGTTTGTTCTTTCTCGCAGGAACAAAATACTAGAAATAAAATGGGTAGAATTAATACCTTGAATTTCATATACTTCTGTTTTTTGAATAATTATTTCGATTCCAAACTAAAAAATTCCAATATCGCATTTGCGACCACTTGATGCCCTTTTTCGTTGATGTGATTGCTTTGCGCCATATAGTCTTTTAAATCTTCTGTTTTTGCTATTGCTTGGAATAACCTATAGCTGTCTACCAATCCTATTTGATACTTCTGCGCCAACTGTCTAATCTGACTACTGTGCTTGGCCAATTCTGAGCTGGCGGATAGGATGTCCTCCTTTAAATCTGGGGTTGGGGTCATTAAAATGATCTTTGTGCCATTGGCCATTGCTTCCTGTATCATTTTTTCCCAGGCTATTTTGGCACGCTCCAACCCAATTCCTCTGTCGTTTAGTGCGTAATCAATAAATAGAACATCTGGTCTATGAGCCAAAACCTCTTTCCCAAATCTAATAGACCCTTGTTCGGATTGTTCCCCACCAATAGAAGTGGTTATGCTATTTACTACGGCATAGGGGAATATCTTTTTAACGTTTTTGAGTGTTATGTGGGGATAGGAGCCCAGTGTATTTACATGAGGGGTTTCAAAATATCCCGTAGGCACTGAATGGCCATGAAAAACCAAGTTAATAGTCCTGTTATTTGGCCATTTCTTATGCAGCTCCATTTTTATAGAATGCAAATAGGTGGTTTCATTGCCACCTGTCTGTGCATAAGCCCAGTTGAAAGTAAATGCTGTTAAAAGCAAAAAAAAGTGGTATGCTTTCATTTTTCTTTTGTTAGTTCTAATTCTATTTCCTCCAAGGATTTGCCCTTGGTTTCCGGTAATTTTCTTTTAATAAATAGATAGCCGCCAATACAAATAATGCTATACGCCCAAAAAGTTCCGTAAGACCCTAGGGCGCTGTTCATAATTGGGAAAGTAAATACTAGTATGAATGAGGCTACCCACAACGAAAAGGTGGCTATGGACATGGCAACGCCCCTTATGCGGTTGGGGAATATCTCCGATAATACCACCCAGGTTATCGGGGCCAAGGACATGGCGTAAATGGCAATTGCGGTAATCACCAAAAGCAAGACTGGCCAACCGGTAAACTGCATGTAGTAAGCTGCGCCCAATATGGCATATACTATTGCAAGTCCCATTGATCCCAAGAGCATTAATTTGCGGCGTCCCCAGGTATCAACTGTTCTCATGGCAACAATTGTAAATATTAAATTTACGCTGCCCGTAATCACGATATTAAATAGCATATCACCAACGCTATAACCTGCGGCCGTAAAAATTTCTTCAGCATAATTAAAAATGATATTGATGCCACACCACTGCTGAAAAATGGCCAGGATAATACCTACCAGGACTATTGGTTTTACCTTGGGACTTTTGAAATCGGAAAAATTAATTTTTTTAGCACTATTTGTCTGTAGTGATAAGTTTATGTTTTTTAATTCCTGTTCGGCATAATTTACTCCACCAATCCTGGACAATACCTTTTGTGCTGCGGCATTATTATTTATTTTCACCAGAAATCTGGGGCTTTTTGGAACTATGAACATTAGTGCAAAGAATAATATTGCGGGAATTAGTTCTGCCCAAAACATCCAACGCCAGCCAGTTTGTCCGTTCCATGAGTTTAATATAGCCTCTGGAGTACTACCCTCAGGGATAGCTTCGGCTATGAAGAAGTTGGCAACCTGGGCGGCCAAAATACCAATTACCAAGGTTAGCTGATTAATGGCTACAAACTGACCTCTGTATTTTGCCGGAGCTATTTCAGCTATGTACATTGGTGATAGGGTAGATGCCAAGCCAATGCCCAATCCGCCTATCAGTCTATAAACAATAAAAAGCGTAAAATTATCCACATAACCAGTGCCAAATGCAGATATGGTAAAAAGTGCTGCCGAAAGTATTAAGGGCATTTTGCGGCCAAAACGGTCTGCAACAAATCCAGATATTACGGCTCCAAAAATACAACCCACCAAAGCACTGCTCATGGCCCAACCTTGCAAGGTTGGCATGGCGCTAATGCCAAAATAAAGTTCGTAAAAAGGTTTGGCTCCGCCTATAACTACCCAGTCATAGCCAAATAAGAACCCTCCCATAGCCGATACTAGGGCGAGAAAAAGTAAATAAGCAAAATTAAATTTTGTACTTTCCATATTGTTCAGTTGTGGTATGAGTTATATGTTGTCAAGATAAATCAATCTTTGGTCAATTTACTGTCATACCAATCCTCGTCCGGTTGAAAATCCTTTGTTAAGAAATCTTTTCGCTGTTGCTCCAATTGTGGAAGCATTTGAGATTTTCTTTTTTCATAGAGTGCTTTGGCTTCAGCCGGATCGTAATAGGGCTGTTCGTTAGGAAGTTTGGCCCCAACTTCGTTTAAATAGGCGTCAAGTTCATTTCTTAAACTTTGGGCCATATCCGGATTGATGGCGTAAAGGTCTACTTTTTCTCCAGGATCCTGAGTCAGATTATAAAGTTCGTCATGACCATCCTCCCAATAATGGATAAGTTTCCAATCTTCCTTTCTAATCATACTTACCGGTTCGCCTCCTTGATTTCCGTAATGTGGATAATGCCAAAACAAAGGTCTTTTTTTAAGTTGCTCCCCTTTTAAAAGTGGCACTAAACTCACACCATCCAGTATTTGGTTTTGTGGCTTGTCAATACCAGTCAGATCTAATAAGGTTGGATAAAAATCAATTCCGGAAACAGGGTATTCAATTAACTTTGGGCCATTTTTTAACATAGGTGCTTTAATAAGGTAAGGTTCTCTTATGCCACCTTCCCACTGATAGCCTTTTCCTCCTCTCAAAGGAAAATTTGTAGTAGAAAATGCATCTCCGCTGGCCACACCGCCATTATCAGATGTAAAGACTATAATTGTGTTATCTTCTAGGCCTAATTCTTTTAGCCTATTCAACACAACTCCCACAGCGTCATCCATAGTTTCTATTAGACCAGCATAAATGGGATTATCCTGTACGGTACGTATCGGAAGAATACGTTCCATTTTATAGCCGTTATCAGGGATACCTTGTGCTTCCGCTTTATCCCGGTACTTTTTCCATTTTTCCTCGGTAGTTTCTATTGGGCCATGTACTGCATAAAAAGATAGAAAGGCAAAAAATGGATGATCTTTGCTTTCTGAAATGAAATTGGCCGTTTCATTTGCCAACCGCATCGTTAAGTTTTCTCCTTTATACTTGTAATTGAGTTTTGGGTTGATCCAAGGGGCGTAGTATCCACCTTTTGGAGTTCCAACCTCCCAACCGCCCTTATTGATTTCAAAGCCGTGGTTTTCTGGGGAATGGGGTTCATCCCCTAAATGCCATTTCCCTGCAAAAAAAGTTTTGTAACCCCCAGCTTTGAGAGCTTCGGCCAAGGTAATATTGTTTTCAGGAATGGCGTGTATATATTCCGGAGGTAATATTTTGGTGTTATGACTTTCACCCCATTTTTCACCTGTTGATGCTCCGATCCAATCCGTTATTCCATGACGCGCCGTATATTGTCCTGTCATTATACTAGCCCTGGAAGGGCTACATACCTGAGCAGCTGCATAACCTTGGGTAAATCTTACACCTTCTTTTGCTAAGGCATCTATATTTGGGGATTCATAATATTCACTACCCGCATAACTCAAATCATGGGCCCCTAGATCATCAGCAAGGATAAAGATTATATTTGGTTTTTGCATATTAATATTTTTGTCCACAGAGGTCTTGTCTTTACAAGCTTGCAAACAAATCGCCGCAACAATTAAACTGAAAATGATTTTAAATAAATATCTCAAACTCCTGTATTTTAATTAAATTACTCTTTTGGCAACTCCTAGGTATACACCTAAGGTTATTTTCGGCCTGCTAAAATGCTATTCAGTTCCTTTTGCATTTTATTTACTAAATCTGGATGTAAATGGGCTATGTTATATTCTTCGGAAGGGTCTGCTTTCAAATCGAATAATTGAGCTTTGGAACTAAATCCTGGGTCAACAAATTTTTTTATGAGCCATTCTGGTATTGTAGCATTCACTTTGGGCATAATGTACTTATAGTTCCCCATTCGTAGGCCAAAGGCATAAGCCTCCTCCAATAAAATAGTTCTTCCCTTTGTGCTTTTACCCAACCAGGCATCGATGAGATTTTGACTGTCCGGTGCATCTACTTTACTTAGTTTTACTCCTACTAAGGATGCCAAAGAGGCATAGATGTCAACCTGGGATAGCAATGCATTGCTTGTGCCAGGTTTTACGATCTTAGGCCAGGAAACGATTGTAGGCATACGCGTGCCTGCTTCAAATACAGAATATTTAGATCCTTTATAAATACCTCCCGGCTTATGGGCGCCAACCAATTCTCGAGCATAATCTAAATAACCGTCATCTAATATTGGTCCATTGTCACTTGTAAAAATAATCAAAGTATCCTCGCTAATTCCCAAGTCCAATAATTTCTTCATAACCTCTCCTACACACCAGTCCATTTGGGCAATGACATCTCCCCTAGGCCCCATTTGACTAGCTTCGACAAATTTGACATTGGCGATTCTTGGTTGATGAATATCATGAAGTGAAAAGAATAGGAAAAAGGGATTCGCCTTATTGACTTCTATAAAATCTTTGGCCTTTTCGGTCAATACAAATGGTATTTTCTCATCTACCCATAGTGCACTTTGACCTCCACTCATATAGCCAATACGACTTATGCCATTGGTAATTGAGCCCAAATGTTGAGAATCCGTATGCTGCTTAAGCAGCTCAGGACGCTCTGTGCCAATTGGGTATCCGTCTAACTGCAGATTATAGCTTACTTTTATTGGGTCTGCAGGTTCGAGTCCAACAACTTTTTGATTTTCCATAAACACAGTAGGCACTCTATCTCCTGTGGCGGGGATTAAAAAACTGTAGTCAAAACCAACTTCTTTTGGTCCGGGTTTTACAACGTCATTCCAATTGACGTTGCCATCACCTAGACCTAAATGCCACTTCCCAACGACCCCTGTTGTATAGCCTGCGTCTTTTAACATATCCGGCAGGGTCCGCATTTCCGTATCAATAATAAGTGGAGCATCCCCATCAATAATAGCCGCTTTATTTCTAAAAGCATATTGCCCAGTTAAAAGTGAATACCGGGATGGTGTACAAGTTGCAGCCGCAGCGTGGGCATCAGTGAAATTTATACCGTTTGCTGCCAGTTTATCAACATTCGGAGTTTTTACGCCTATGGCTCCATTAATGCCCAAATCGCCATAACCAAGATCATCAACATAAATAAGCACAATATTCGGTTTTTTTTCTTGCGCATTAACTTGGTCGAATATTGTTAAGGTCAACACAATTGTGAACACGTAGTTAAACATATTTAAAATTTTCATGTGATTTTTTGTTTTTTTAAGCGTGTCATAATTAAAAATAAATATAAAATAGTGATGGTCTGATGACTAAAGAAGGTTCATCCCGTCATTGGCTTATTTTGAAGACATGTAATTTCCTAATTATCTTAATCCTAACGACCATAAATAAAATGGCCATTAGAACTAAGACAACAAACAACTATCTAACAAATAAATTTCTACCTTACACTTAAACGGGATTAATAGTTTTAATATCCTGGGTTCTGTATCAAATTCGGATTTTCCGCCAATCTACTTTGCCCAAATGGCAGGTAATATCTTTCCTCTCCGAAAACTCTATCTGCTGCTTCAGCATTTTTTAATCTTATGTTGTAAAGCCCGGTATCAAGATTGTACCTGTACACCAAGCCTGATGTTCGAACGTTTCCGAGAATTTCGGTAGCTGTACGCCAACGGATAAGGTCCCAGAAACGATGTTCTTCAAAAGCAAGTTCCACTTGACGCTCTTGACGAATATAATCTTCCGATATTTCGGTTCTGGGAGGCATTCCGGCTCTATCACGAATCATATTGATCATATCTAGGGCTTCTTCCGTGTTGCCTAAATAAAAAGCTGCCTCTGCTAAATTCAAGAGCGTCTCCGCATATCTAAAAACATAAAAATCCTGCCCTGAATTATTCTCTTGGGTAGCTATGTTGCTAGGGTCCAGCCTTTTGCGTAGTAAGAGTGCAGTGTTTCTAACATTTCTTGCGGCTGCTGCAGCAGGTATGTTCTCTCCGTTTGGTTTGGTTAGAATAGTGTTCCTGTCATTTACTTCAATACCATTCACTAGTGTACTACTATGGAAATAGATTTTTTGACCTTTCCACTCTGTTTCTGGGTAAAAAACACTTGCAACAAATCTCGGGTCCCTATTTCCGAAAAAGTCTGTGATATCCCATGAATTATCAAATGTAAGATCACTTCTTGATATACTTTTACCAGTTCTCCCGTCAACAAAATCGAATAGCTCTACAAAATCGTATAAAACAGGGTAGTTAGAATTCCACTCTAATCCAAGTCCGTCAGGATTCGCCAACCAGTCTAAGGAGTGCCCTTTAATAAAGGGTTCAAAGCGTTCGGCGAAAATAATCTCATCATTCAATTCATTTAAGAAAATGGAAGCAAAATTGGCTGCCTTGTCCGTATTATCATCTATCAATCTGAAACGCTGTGAATTGAAGACTTCTTTAGAAGCGTCATAACTTAATTTGTAATAAGCTTGAGTTTCGCCAGAAGGTATCCCTACAATTCCGTTTACTTTTACCTCTCCAAAATTAGCAATACTTGCGGCATATAGCATGGCTCTACTCTGAAGCATTAAGGCGGTATAAATATCTACCCTTCCCTGCGCACCTGTTTTCGATTCTGATAAATTTGGTAAAATAGCTGCAAGTTCGTTATAAATGAAATCATAGACTTCCTTTTCGGAAGCCCTGGCAGGAAATAAATCTTCCTGTGAATCATCCATACTTTGAGGTTCTGTAATAATTGGAACCCCTCCATACCGTTTTACTAGCTCGAAGTATTCATAAGCGCGAAGAAATCTAACTTCTGCAAGTTTGGATTTTTTGTAGTTTTCGCCCAAAGAAGTGCTCTTTGGCAAATCTTGTATCAAGATATTCATGTTTCTTATATTTTGATAAGGCCAGTGATCCAGAACACCTGGGCCAGTAACGGCAGTATATTGCCTGGTATAGGATGTATTGGGATACTGCCAATTTGCAAAGTTGATATGTTCAGCTCCTGCTGCAGCAAACAGGCCCATACCTAAATTTCCCTGTCCACCAATTTCTTGAAAATTCATATTAAGATATAAATCCGCAATGTAAGCTTCCGTCAATGATTCATCCTCAAAGACCACGTTCTCAGAAATGAAATCTGGCTCCTTGTCCAATTCATCTTGACACCCTAAATAAAGAAGGGCTACCATTATATATATACTTTTTCTAAACATAATTCTTATATTTTTAGAGTTTTTGTTTTTTATAGTCCAATACGCACACCTAAAGTGAATGTTCTAAGTAAAGGAAGGCTCAATCCAGAGGTGCTTGAGGCTTCTTCCGGATCTATAATATCCTTGTGGATACCTAATTTAGAAAATGTTAATAGGTTGTCGCCAGAAACATAAAGCTCCAAATTATTGAAGTTTATTTTTTCCAATACATCACTTGGGAATTTGTAGCTGAAATTAGCTGTTTTTAATCTAAGATAGGTTCCATCCTTTAACCAAAAGTCAGAGCCCGCTGCATTCCAAGTTCGTGCTCCACCACGATCAAAAGCGGGCAGTTGGGCATTCGGGTTAGCTCCAATTCCAGGGTTGGAAGGATCTTGCCTCCAACTGTATTTTTCGTGAAGCGTATATGGTACAGTTTCATTATCAAAGGGATTACGTGCTCCTGACGCAATCAAGACATTAAATTTTGATGCACCTTGCCATAACATGCCCAATGAAAAATTCTTATAACTGAAATTACTATTTAATGAGAATAGCATTTCGGCTATATTTCCAAAACCTATTTGGTATTGGTCCTCCCTATTTAGGATGTTATCTCCATTTCTATCTACATATCTGATATCTCCAGGCTTTGGAGAGCCATTTAAATCTTCGATGGTGTACTGACTTAAATAATCATCTACTTCTTGTTGCGAATTAAAAAGCCCATCTGACTGATATCCGAATGTTGTATTGACATAACGGCCAGATCGTTTATTTAAACGAACTTGTACTGGATCGTTTTCATCTATCACTTCCTGATATTTTCCGTAGCGTTCCCTTGCCCAGGTAAAAGTACCGGCAATATTCATCCCAAAATCTTCCCAGGTATTTCTATAGCCAAGAAGAGCTTCGAAGCCACGATTGTTTCTAGAATCTAAGTTTGTAGCCGGCAAATCTGCTCCGAAGGTGGAAGGCAATCCTTCAATAGGAATTCTCAAAAGCCCTTCTCTATTCCTATAAAAGGCATCTAGATTTGCATACAACTTTCCTCCATAAAAGCTCATATCCAAACCTGCGTTGTATATTGTGGTTTCTTCCCAAGTGACCAAGGGGTTGGCGATGCCTTCCGTTCTAATTGTAGAGGTCGGTGTGTTTTCATCCAAATAATAAACCTGTCCAGTTTCTGAAAAACCTGATAAAAATTCAAAAGCTGTATTGCCAATATTGCTGTCTATTCCGGTTTCAGAATAAGACAATCTTAACTTTAATTCATTTATATTTTTACTATCCTGAAGAAAGTTTTCCTTGGCAACATTCCATCCTAAAGAAACTGATGGAAAATAACCCCACCGCACATTCGGACCAAACTTAGAACTCCCATCCCCTCTTATTGTCCCTTCCAATAAATACTTGTCGGCATAAGAATAATTAAGTCGCGCAGCAACACTTTGCCGAGTATAGCTCAATGGAATTCCAATGCCCCCGGTTGTAGTAAGGCCATCATCTCCAGCGCCTACCTCTGGTACATCGGAGGATAATAAATCCCGTCTTAGGACAGTCAATCTTTCGTATAAATTATCTTCTTTCTCTGCAAAAGCGAGGGCTCCAAGATTATGATTTCCCCACTCCTTTTCATAATTAAGATAAACCCTAGAAAGTATTCTTCTTTTAGGATCGTCATTAAAGTTGGCACCCCCTATATATTTATAGAAATCGTTGGTAGAAATAGTAGCTTCTTTTATATACCCTTCACTATCAGCTGATGGGCTGCTTGGGTCATATGACCATACATCATAAGGCTTTCTTAAGCGATTGGCAGTTATTAATCGAAACCTAATATTGTTTTTCAGTCCCATGGTCAATCCTGGGATAAAGGGCATTCTATATTTGATATCTAAGGCAGCCGCCAAAGTCTCCAAATTTGTTCGCTCATATCCGGCAAATTTTTGCTGTACCCTGGCAACTGGAGAGCGCTGTGAAAAACCTGAATAAGGTGCACGGTCGGAATCAGGCAATGTGGGATTAAATATTGGTTGCGCAGTTCTTAGGTCATTCCAAACATCATTCAGACCAATAGATGAATAATCCCTATATTCATCTATATATGAACTATTAAAACTTAAACTAAGATTTTTCGACAGGTTAGCGTCTAGATTATTGGTAATGCTAATTTTTTTGTAATCGTAATCACCGTTAAAAATACCTGATTGATTTAAAAGCCCTACGGAAGTGTAGTATCGAACATCATCGGAACCACCACGAGCACTAATATTATGCTGTTCCAATGTAGCGCCACTACTTTTTAATAAAGCATCTACCCAGTCGTAATTACCTATCTCACCAGATCTAACTTTCTGTAAATTTTCTTCTGTAAATAATGTGCCATAGGCAATGGGTGCATCAGGTGTAGCTGGGTTGTATTGTTCGTTGAAAATACCATCTCTGCCAAGGCGTATGAAGCCTTCCGCACCCGAAATATCTGGAAAAGTCAACCTATTTTGGGTGCCATAAAACCCGTGATAATCAATTTTGGCCTTACCAGATTTCCCCCTTTTGGTAGTGACCAATATAACCCCATTACCTGCCCTGGCTCCATAAATTGCTGCTGATGCATCCTTTAGAACTGAGATGTTTTCTATATCATTTGGGTCGATCCGGTCCAAATAAGATTCAACGCCATCTACTATTACTAATGGCGAACCAAAACCACGAATGCTCAAATTAACATTATCCTGTCCTGGTAATCCAGGATTTTGATTTGTTACCAATCCTGGAATTTGGCCAATAAGAAGATTTTTTACATTGGTGGCAGGCACTTGAACCAAATCTTCCGCCTTTACACTCGATACAGAACCAGTAACATTTATCTTCTTTTGAGTTCCATAACCCACTATAACAACCTCTGATAATGCCGCTGCATCGGTCTCCAAGGTAACTTTTAGATCATCAGTACTTTTAATGATAATTTGTACTGTTTTCATTCCTAAGTAGGAAACTTCCAATACATCCCCAATACTTGCCTCAATGGAGAAGTTGCCATCAAAATCTGTAACAACTCCACGGGTAGTGCCTTTAAATATTACACTTGCACTTGGCAAGGGAACGCCCATGTCGTCTATTACCGTTCCTTTAATTATAGATTGAAGAACTTTGGTTCCGCTTTTCAATAAGAGCTCCGAATCGGTAGAGTTCGCCCGAGAGCTTAAACTCAGTAATAATACAAAGAGCATTGCGTAGGCACTGCCTTTTAGCTTTGCGCTAATTTTTTTTTTGATCATTTGATTTTTCATAAATGGTTGTTTTAGTCTTGGATGATAGAGGTAAGCCCACAAGTTTCTTTCCTTATTTTGTAATTCTCATGGTACAACTAAACATGGATATATTCACTTAGAATTATTCAGGTGCCATTATTAAACTATGATTGATAATCAATAGAAAAAAAACTTGAAAATCTACATTACGTCAATGTTTATTACTGGTAGTTGCGGATGTCATTAGCAAAACTATTAATTATTATGTGTTCAAATATGGATAATAAAGTTGAATACATGGATATTTTTACTTAATTGTGTTAAATGGTAATAAAATCCTGTTTTCTCTTAACAAAAACTTAATCTGCTATAAGTTCCGATTATATTAATAACTCAGTGCTTGTATCATTTTAAGCATTAAATACATCGAATGCGGATTGATGAGGATTGGATGGTATTTGGGCAGGCCGATTTTAATCTGAGGGAAAATTTAGCGGTAGATAATAATATATGTTCTTGGATAAAAATTTTGTCATATTAGATATTGAAATTCCTAATTCTATGATTATAAATGAAGATGAGATTACGTCTTTGAATTAAAGGTAAAAACTGTTTAATATGAAGGCGTAAGTTTTAGTGCTTTTGACATGTTTAGAAATCTGGCAGTGGCGCAATCATCAATGACCTGATATATGTTGAAAATGGGATCAGTTGAATAAACGGGTTTTGGGCATAGGTTTTTTCGAATTAAAAATTTGAAGAGTTAGGTTGACGGGATACCATATACTAGGATGATTTGCTACTTGGTTTTTGTAACTTCCTCGTTTTTTGAAATGTAACCTTGCATTGAATGTGATGTAACTATGGCGTAGGGCGCCTTGTTTTATCTAAAAGATAACACAGGGTTAGAAGTCTAAATCGCTTAATTATCATTAATAACTAGAAAGCAAATATTTATTGAGTTTTGTTTTTAATAGTTGTGGTTTGTTAGGTGTCATACTATTTTCCTGGTGTTATTAAGTTTCTTTAAATTTTATTATTTAAAAACATGGATATTATTATAATGCATGGGGCAATAGTTCCATGTTATTTTGTTTTGTTAATTAACAATATGTTTATGGGTATTCTACTATTTTATTCATGGTTAATTATTAATTTTGAAGTTAAACTCATTGAATTATCAATATTGAATATTATTTCAAGACAAAAACATAGGCAAATCGTACCAAAACATGGATAATTATACTCTAAAGGAGGGATTTATGGGGCAAAAGATGATCGTTCTTCCGGAAAGTATTAAGGTGGAGCTTGAAACGAATGTCATCACGAAAAATTTCTATATCACAGATATAGGATATTATCCAAAAGCCAATTTTCATCACAGAGCACGTAAGAAGGGTGCCGATGAATTTATTCTAATATATTGTACGGAAGGACAGGGAAAATTGACAATTGCAGGCGAACAAATTCTAGTTCTTCCGAATCGCTTTTACATTATACCTAAAAAAACTGCACATAAATATGGTGCCGATGATCTTAATCCCTGGAGCATATATTGGATGCATTTTGACGGCCTTATGGCCCAAAGTCTATTTGATAGATATCGTTCCAACCTTAATAAATATGAAATTGTACCATTCGACAGCGGCCGAATTGAACAGTTCAATCAAATATTTCAGATTTTAAGCAGTGACTACGTAATGCCAAGATTGGAATATGCCAATATTTTGGGATTGAATTTTTTAACTTCTTTTGTTTTTCTTGAAATTGACCGATCACTTCAAGTGAATGACCGGAATGATCTTGTAGATGGCATTATAGATTTTTTGTCCAATAATCTGGATAAGTCCTTGAAATCGGATGATATTGCCAAGGAGTTCAATTACTCCTCCTCATATCTTTTTAACCTTTTTAAAAAAAGAACCGGTTATTCCCTTATTCATTTTTTCAATTTGAAGAAATCACAAAAAGCTTGTGAATATCTCAATTATACGGACCTTAGTGTCAAAGAGATATCCTTTAAAATGGGGTTTGAGGATCCACTTTATTTTTCGAGACTTTTTAAAAAGTATATAGGAGTTTCCCCGAAGGCTTACAAGGAAAAACAGAGCAACTGAAACTTGTATGGATTTTGTATGGTTCCTTTAAGATAATAATATCTCCATCAATCTTTAGGTTTCTTTTTCTTTCCAATGATACTATAAGGTAAAAAATAGGCGTATTTCTGAAAACCCAAACTATTTAGTTTGGGATGGGGTTGGATTGACTATTGGTGGAGCTCCAATTTCTTGGAAGTTGTTAAAATGTAATATTATGGTATTTGTTAGTGCGATTTTAACAAGTTGAACCAGTAAAAATTGGTATATCCATAAACAATAATGAAATAATCCATATTAAAATAAAATTGTCCATTTGTAAAATAGCCAAAACCTACTACTATTGTTCTAGGTTAAGTGGAGATCCAATTCTATTTTCAGGTTTTTTACTTTCCGATATTCTTTTTTTAACAGAATGGGTAATTAGTAAACCCAATTTTAACTAACAACTAAAGACCAACTCAAATGAAGTACACTTTGCTTAAATCATTTCATTTAAGGCTCGGATATTTATTCGTTGCCTTTCTTTTATTTGGTTTTACCGCGGCGGCACAGAATACAGTTTCTGGAACTGTCACCGATGGGGAAACTAACACTCCTTTGCCAGGGGTAAATGTAATTGCCGGATCTTCCGGTGTAATAACGGACTTTGATGGAAATTACGAGTTAAATGTGCCGGACGGAGTTACCGTTCTAACATTTTCCTCTTTAGGCTTTGCCTCTCAGGAAATTAATATTAATGGTCGTAATGTCATAAACATAACTCTTGAACCACAATCTCAAGCCTTGGATGAGGTGGTTATTGTTGGTTATGGTACCGTCAAGAAAAGTGACCTTACCGGATCGGTTTCCTCTATAGATGGTGATTCGTTTAAGGAACTGCCGGTTACATCCGTTGATCAGGCCATACAGGCAAGGGCACCTGGTGTACAGGTTACTCAGGCATCTGCCGCACCGGGCGGGGGTGTATCTGTGCGTATTCGAGGTTCCAATTCCATTAATAGTGGTAGTGAACCATTATATGTAGTAGATGGCTTTCCAATTTATCCAGACAATGAAGCTTATGGTGCAGGTGGTAATAGAAGGGCATCCAATGCACTTGCCTCCATAAACCCTAATGATATTCAGTCCATTGAAGTGTTGAAGGATGCTTCGGCTACTTCCATATACGGATCAAGGGGGTCTAACGGTGTGGTTTTGATAACTACCAAGCGTGGTAAGCAAGGCAAGTCCAAAATTAGTTATGAAGGCACCTATTCCACTCAGACCATAACAAATTCTATTGACGTTTTGAACGGATCTGAATTCGCAACTTATTTAAATACACTTGAAACTAGTCAAGGCGGTGCGCCGATCTACTCACAGGCACAAATTGATGCTTTTGGAGAGGGGACCAACTGGTTGGATGAAGTTACCAGGGTTGGGACCATACAGAACCATCAACTTACCTTTTCTGGAGGCAATGAGAATTCTCAATATGCATTAACCGGCAATTATCATGAAAATGATGGGATTGTTAAAAATACCGATTTCCAGAGGTATGGAATCCGACTTAATTTGGATAATAAGGCACTAAACGATTTGGTGAATATCAGTTCCAGTTGGGCCATTAACCGTACTGAATCCAATAACGCCCCTACAGACCGTGGAGGTCCAGGTGGTATTATTATCACTGCTTTGGGGCTGGATCCTACCGTTCCCGTACGTAATGAGGACGGAACCTATGCTTTGGCTTCCTACGACGGACGTTTTTCGATCAATCCTTTGCAGGAATTGGAGTATGCTACTGATCAGGATATCACTACCAGGATTCTGGGTAATACAGGGTTCACCTTTAACATATTGGAAGGACTAAAAGCAAAGACGAGTTTAGGCGCCGATATCCTAAATGTAAATCGTACCAGTTTCTTTCCTTCTGTAAATACGAGGTTGGGTAGGGACAATGCCGGGGAGCTTACTTTGGCCAATAGAAGTTCTTCCAACTTCCTTAACGAAAACATTCTTACCTATAACACTCAAATAGGGGAAAAACATTTTATCGATGCTGTTGCAGGGTATACTTTCCAAAAGGAAGTTAATAAATATACTAGCACAACAACAAGGGGTATTACCGCGGCATCAGTAGATCAGGCTACACTTCAGGGAGGACCGGACATACTTACACCTTTCTCCAACAGAAGGGAGTGGTTGTTGGAATCCTTATTGGGGAGGGTAAACTATAATTATGATAGCAGATATTTGGCTACGGTTACCTTTAGGAGGGATGGATCGTCAAGGTTTGGAAAAGAAAACAAGTGGGCCAATTTTCCTTCCGTAGCTTTGGGTTGGAATTTGTCCAACGAAGCTTTTTTTGAGAATTCAAAGTTATCGGAAACCATGAACAAATTAAAATTAAGGGGTAGTTGGGGGTTAACGGGTAACTCTGAAATTCCGGTCTACAATTCCTTGGCTAACCTTAACGAATACAATTATGTGTTCAATGGTGGTTTGGTATTGGGACTTGCTGATGGTAGATTAGGAAATCCTGATTTAAAATGGGAATCTACCACCATGACCAACGTTGGTCTGGATGCTTCTTTTTTTAATGACAGGCTAAACCTTACTTTGGATTATTTCTATAACCAAACAGAAGATTTGTTACTTTTTGTGACCATTCCAAGTAGTTTGGGCTTCGAGTCGATCTTGAAAAATTCAGGTTCCTTGGAAAACAAAGGATTTGAAGTTGGCCTTGATGGTTATGTTATTGACAACGAAAACTTTAAATGGAACGTTTCCGGAAATGTCTCTATTTTAAGAAATAAACTATTGGACCTTGGGGATAGTACACCGTTTTTCTCAAGCTCTACAAGTGGTCACTTAGGTGTTGATGGTAGTTGGGTGGAAGCTGGTAACCCAATTGGTGTCTGGAGAGGTTATGATTATATAGGTATTTTTCAATCTGAAGCTGAAATTGCTAGTAATCCTTCAAGATCTGGCGATAAACCAGGATATCCTCAATATAGGGATGTGAACGGTGACGGGCAGATAACCCCTGATGATTACGTAATTATAGGTGATCCCAACCCAGATTTTACCTGGGGACTTAATTCGACCCTGAATTACAAAAATTTTGACATGGGTATATTCTTTAGGGGTTCTCATGGTTTTGATGTAAGAAACTTACAAGCCTCTGAAATAGGTGATGGCGTGCAAAAAATAAATCAGCTGGCCAATATTTTAACTGATTCATGGACACCATCCAATACCAGCGCTTCAAGACCGGTAATAGATGGTAACAGGGATTTTGCAAATTCATATAGGGATTCGGATTACTTTATTGAAGATGGGTCTTTTATCCGACTGCAGAACATTTCTCTTGGATATACCATACCAAATATTCAAAAGTATATAAGTAGGGCCCGTGTATTTGTAAGTGGTCAAAATTTGTTTACTATAACCGATTATAGTGGTTTTGATCCGGAAGTAAACAATAGGGGACAGAATAACTTGAATAGAGGCGATGATTATGATGCCTACCCACGTTCTAGAACACTGACCTTGGGCGTAAATCTGGAATTTTAGTAACTTTAATTTAAAAAAAAATATACGATGAAGACATATAAAAAATTTAGGTATTACCGCCTCCTCTTCTTTTTTGCAATAGCAATACCGCTGGTAGGATGTTCGGATTTGGAAGAAAATCCGGATTTTACTACCCAAGATAATTTCTTTGCAACAGCAGAGCAATTGGAACTTGGTGTCAATGCCGTCTATGATGGAATTGGTTATGGTAGGGATTGGTTTAATCATTACTATGATCGATTTGTTTTTGAATGCCTTGTAGGGTACCAAGTGGGTTGGGAAAAAGGACCATTAGATTTTCAAAATGGGAACGTTAACCCTAGTGATGACTATATAGCTACGTATTGGAGAATATCCTACGAAAATATTAATAGGGCAAATGCTATAATCCAGAAGGCCGATCAACTAAAGGAGGAAGGTGCTCCCAATACGGCCTTGATAGATAGGGTAAAGGCAGAAACAATGTTCCTAAGAGCCTTTTACTATTACAATCTTGTTCGTTATTTTGATAATATTCCAGTAACAACGCAAAAAACGGAGAGCGATAAGGACCTTCCGTCCAATGAAAATGGAAAACGCCTGGCATTGGACCTAATTGAAGATGATTTAATCATAGCGGCTGCAGTTTTACCTGAATCGTATTCTTCCGGAAATGTAGGTAGGGCAACCAAATGGGCTGCAATGGCACTGTTGGTGAAGGCATATTTACAGGATGAAAAATGGGGTGAGGCACGGACAACCGCGGAAACTATTATGACTGAAAGTGGACTTGATCTTTTTGATGATTTTGCACAAAACTTCTCTGTAGCTGATGAAAATACAGGTGAACGTATTTTTGAAGCTCAAGTATCATCTTCGGCCAACTCTGGTGAAAATCAGAACTATCATCAACATTTCATTCCAGGTGATCTTCCCAACGATTTAGGTGGTGTGGGTTGGCATTGGATAAATTCTACACAAGCATTCCGGGAAAAATATGATCCAAATGATAAGAGGATTGCGGGCACTTTTATTAGTGAGTATCCTACAACCAGAGTAGGACCCAATTCAGCAGGAGAAAGACCAATAGTGAAATGGAGTGCAGATGCATCGTACAATTTAAGTCGTTTTGGAGGAATGGTTTCTGCAGATGCTGATCCCAATAATCCCGATGAACTAATTTTTGGTAACGGTTGGTCGGCAAAATACACCGAAATGGGTATATCCAATGCAAACCTTACCGAGAAGAATATTGTATATCTGCGTTATGCGGATGTATTATTGGGTCATTCAGAGGCTGCCAATGAGAGCGGTACTGGGGATCCTTATCTAGGTATCAATTTGGTACGTGAAAGAGCAGGTTTGGATCCCCTTTCCGGCCTTAGTAAGGAGCTGCTGAGAGACGCTATAGTTAATGAGCGGGTAATGGAATTTGCTATGGAATGTGAGGTTTATCCCGAGCTTAAAAGAAAAAGTACTTTTGGAGGTACACCGGATTATTTGGGTGATTATATTCAGGAATTTATAGATACATATGGTGTGGACCGAACATTAAAGGCCAAGGATTATGTTTTGCCAATTCCATTGAACGAGGTGTTGGGAAATCCCAATGTTACACAGAATCCCCAATATCAATAGTTTTTTGAGTTAGTTAGAGTTTTTTTGAAAACCTGTCATAGTCGACAGGTTTTCTGATTTTTATGTAGTAATATTGATGTGTAAAGTTTTAATTTACAATGATGTATAAATTTGCCAAGGTACTATTCTTTGCCATAATTTTCATACAGGTTATTTCTTGTAAGGATAGTGGATCCGGAGAACCTGAAAAGTCTGAACACGAACCGCTGTTCAAATTATTGTCGAACAATATTACCAACATATCCTTTAATAATCTTATTGAAGAAAATGACACCTTTAATATGGTCGATTTTTTTTATGTCTATAATGGCGGGGGAGTGGCCATTGGGGATATTAACAATGATGGTTTGCCGGACATTTATTTCACAGGAAATATGGTAAATGATAAATTGTATTTGAATAAGGGAGGGCTAAGTTTTGAGGATATTTCAGATTCAGCTGGAATCGTTACACCTGGGTGGTCCACAGGTGTAACTATGGTAGACATTAATCATGACGGACTGTTGGATATTTATGTGTGCAGGTCTGGGAATTACGATAAGGATGAACGAAAAAATCTCCTATATATAAATCAAGGCAATCTAAAATTTATTGAACAGGCTGAAGCCTATGGTATAGCGGATACTAGTTATTCCACACAAGCTGCCTTTTTTGATTATGACAAGGATGGCGATTTGGATATGTATCTTTTAAACCATACCAATGATATTCGGGACCCTAATAACGTAAGACCATTGAAAAAGGATGGTAATGGTCCTGCCAACGATAAATTGTATCGTAATGATGAAACAAAGGATAAGGGAATCGTCTTCACTGAGGTTTCAAAAGAAGCCGGAATAGTTTTCGACGGACTTGGTCTAGGGGTTGGGATAGCGGATATAAATAACGATGGATGGGAAGATATTCTGGTTACCAATGACTTTATTGCTAATGACTACCTCTACATCAATAAAAAAGATGGAACTTTTCAAGAAATGGCCAAGACCTATTTGGACCACGTAAGCCATTTTAGTATGGGTAATGATATGGCCGACTTTAACAATGATGGTTTGGTTGATATCGTTACGATGGATATGCGTCCAGGAGACAATTATCATGAAAAAAAAATGTCCGGACCACTAAATTTCGACTTATTTGAACGCACATTACAACAAGGTTATATGCCCCAGTACATGCGCAATACCTTACAAATCAATAATGGGACTTTGGATAACGGTCATCCAAATTTTTCGGAAATTGGTCAATTGCTGAATGTGGATGCTACGGATTGGAGTTGGGCTCCTCTTTTTGCGGATTTCGACAACGATGGACTCAAAGATCTTTTTGTGACCAATGGCTATTTGAGGGACATCACCGACCTCGATTTTATAAATTATACAGGTTCCTTATCCGCCAATGTTTCCAAGGATAGTCTAGATTATATACTTAAACAAAAAGCAAAAGAAATGCCGTCCATTAAACTGGCTAATTTTTTGTTCAAAAATAATGGCAATTTAAGTTTTGAGAATGTGGCGGAAGCGTGGGGCCTTGATCAGCCTTCCTTGTCCAATGGTGCGGCCTATGCAGATTTGGATAATGATGGCGACCTGGATATTGTAATCAACAATATTAACCAGACTGCTTCTGTATATGAAAATAGATCCCAAGCGGTTTTGGGGCATCATTATTTGAGTATTCATTTGAAGGGAGATGGTTTAAACAGCATGGGTTTGGGTACAGAGGTCATTTTGTTTCAGGATGGAAAACAACAAATAGTGCGACAGGCTTTAACAAGGGGATATCAATCTGCAATAGACAAGACGATTCATTTTGGTTTAGGTAAGAAAAAGGTCGTCGATAGTGTTATTGCCCGTTGGCCAGACGGGAAAGTGAGCAAATTATTAAATCCTGAGTCAGACAAGCTATTAACATTGTTACAAGATGAAGCTTCCATGGAAATAGCCTCAACAAATAGCAAATCAACAAGTGGCCTATTTAAGGATATTGCCACATCTCTAAATTTGGACTATTTGCACAAGGAAATGGTGTATTATGATTTTAACCGACAGTTTCTTTTGCCACATAAACATTCTAATCAAGGCCCAGGATTGGCAGTCGGCGATATTAATAACGACGGAAGGGAAGATTTTTTTCTTGGAGGAGGATATAATTATAGTGGTAGATTATTTTATGGAAGTTCCGACGGAACTTTTGACGTAAAGTTATTAATCCCCAATGAAAAGGATAAATATGAGGAGGATACAGGTGTATTGTTTTTTGATTACGATGGAGATGGTGACCAGGACCTTTATATCGTAAGTGGAAGCAATGAATTTTACGAGGGGTCTGAATATTATCAGGATAGACTTTACACAAATGATGGACAAGGGAATTTTAAGTTGGATGTAAATGCCCTGCCTAGAATCAGTACTAGTGGTTCTTGTGTTAGGGCTTCGGATTTTGACATGGATGGAGATCTTGATCTATTTATTGGAGGACGATTAACACCCTTAAAGTATCCTTTGCCCCCCAACAGTTATTTGTTGGAAAACGTTGATGGGATATTCAAGGATGCCACCAACAAATTAGCGCCGTCCCTTAGAAAAGTTGGTATGGTCACAGATGGACTTTGGACCGATTATGACGCCGATGGAGATACAGACCTGATCGTTGTGGGTGAATTTATGGCAATTCAATTTTTTGAGAATCAGAATGGTAAATTTATAAACAGTTCTGAAAAAACTGGACTAACCTATACTTCTGGTTGGTGGAACAGTATAAACGGAGGCGACTTTGATAATGATGGGGATATAGACTACGTTTTGGGAAACCAAGGTTTAAATACCAAATACAAGGTCTCTCCAAATGAACCATTAACCATATACGCTAAGGATTATGATAAAAATGGTAGTATAGACCCAATCATGTCATCCTATAATAATGGCCATGAATACCCCGTACATTCTAGGGATGATCTTATTAAGCAGATTCCTCAGATGAAGAAAAAATTTCCTGATTATGCCAGCTATGCCCAAGCAACCATGCCCGATGTTTTGTCCGAGCAGGAAAAAAGCAGTTCATATATTACCAAGGCTTTTCAATTCGCTTCGGTCTATCTTCAAAATAACGGCAAAGGTAAGTTTGAAATTAAGGTTCTTCCCAATGAGGCGCAAATGGCCCCAGTGTATGGTATCCTAATTAATGATTTTGATGAAGATGGTAATTTGGACGTGTTAATGACCGGTAATAACTATGGTACGGAAGTGGGTGTTGGGCGCCACAATGCTTCCAAGGGAACCTTGTTAAAGGGTAATGGAAAGGGAGAATTTAACGGTATTTCTGCAATAGAAAGTGGATTGGGAATAAACGGTGATAACAGAGGGGCAGTTTCAATAAATATTAAGGGTCAACAATCCTACGTTTTTAGTAGAAACTCTGATACTTTGAAGGCTTATGTTGTAGATAACCAGTCAAAACCAAGGTTATATATTGATGTATTACCCAATGTGGCCAAAGCTACAATTAAATATAAAGATGGCTCAGAGCGTCTTCAGGAGTTTTATTACGGTTCTTCATATTTGTCACATTCCAGTCGCACATTGTTCCTTAACGGAAATGAAAGTCAGGTAGTTTTCTATGATTTTTTTGGCAATGAGGCTGCCGTACATGATTTAAAATAGCAAAACTTTGTGAATGGGGTATAGTTGTATTTTGAAGTTGGACATTAATCTTTTGATTGCAATAAAAGGCTCCCAACTAAGGTGGTATAGTATAAAATAAAATGCTTGCAGGTCTCAATTAAAAAGTCGAGAATTGCAAGCACTTGTTATTGAAATAGGTCTATTGTAAATTTTCCGCTGCAGGAGTTACTTCTTCAGAATAACCACTTTTGTGTCGCCCTCGGTGGCAACCTTGATCAACTCGTGCTTGGAAAGGGCCTTCATGGATTTATCCCATTTTTTGCCACTTAAGCCTGCTTTGGTCTTAAGCTCATCCAGGGCCAATTTGCCTTCCGGTTTTAGCAGGGCAAGGATTTCCTTTTCTTCCTCGCTAAGTTCCAGTTGTTTCTTTTCTGGTCTCATTTGAGGAAAGAAAAGTACCTCTTGTATGGAAGCATTATTGGTCATCAACATGACCAAACGATCAATTCCGATACCGATACCACTGGTAGGGGGCATTCCGTATTCCAAGGCCCTTAGGAAATCTTGATCAATGAACATGGCCTCGTCGTCCCCTTTTTCCGATAGTTGAAGTTGTTCTTCAAATCTTTCGCGCTGGTCAATGGGATCGTTCAGCTCGGAATAGGCATTGGCCAATTCCTTTCCATTTACCATGAGTTCAAAACGTTCTGTCAATGCCGGATTGTCCCTGTGC
This sequence comes from Arenibacter palladensis, assembly GCF_900129275.1. Taxonomy (GTDB): domain Bacteria; phylum Bacteroidota; class Bacteroidia; order Flavobacteriales; family Flavobacteriaceae; genus Arenibacter; species Arenibacter palladensis. The sequence continues at coordinate 1,532,764 of NZ_FQUX01000001.1, forward strand.
TCCTTGCACAAAGGACTCATTTCTTTGGGGTAATCTGTAATGAAGGTAGGCTGTATGTAGTGATGTTCGCATTTTTCACCGAAAATTTCATCGATAAGCTTGCCAACTCCCATACTGTCATCAACCTCAATATTTAATTTTTTGGCAACTTCCCTAAGTTCCACCTCGTTCATCCCGGCAACATCAAAACCGGTATGGATTTTAATAGCTTCCAAAATGGGTACCCTAGGGTAAGGGGCCTTAAATTCTATCTCATTTTTGCCAACGGTTACCTTGGAAGTGCCGTTGGAATCGATAGCCACTTTTTCCAGTAGCTTTTCGGTCATATCCATCATCCAATTGTAATCCTTGTAGGCTACATAAAGTTCCATGACGGTAAACTCAGGGTTGTGGGTACGATCCATGCCCTCGTTTCTAAAATCCTTTGCAAATTCGTAAACCCCATCAAAGCCACCAACAATCAGCCTTTTTAGGTATAGCTCATTGGCCACCCTTAAATATAAAGGAATGTTCAATGCGTTGTGGTGCGTCATAAACGGACGTGCTGCGGCACCTCCGGGAATGGGTTGTAGAATAGGGGTCTCCACCTCCAAATAGCCGGCATCGTTAAAAAACTGACGCATACTATTGGTGATTTTGGTGCGCTTTATAAAATTTTTCTTAACGCTTGGGTTTACTACCAAATCCACATATCTCTGACGGTAGCGCAGTTCAGGGTCGTTAAATTCATCGTAAACTTTTCCGTCGGCATCTACTTTTGGTAAAGGCAATGGGCGCAAGGATTTACTTAGTAATGTAAAATTCCTTACCATTACGGTTTTCTCGCCTACTTGTGTGGTGAAAAGTTCCCCTTCTATACCAATAATGTCGCCAATGTCCAATAATTTTTTATACACATCATTGTACAAGGTCTTGTCGTCCCCAGTACAAATTTCGTCCCTGTTAAAATAGACCTGTATACGGCCTTCGCTGTCCTGCAGTTCCGCAAAGGAGGCCTTTCCTTGTATCCTTCTGGACATAAGCCTTCCGGAAAGAACTACTTTTTTGCCTTCTTCATAGTTCTCCTTGGCCTTTTTAGAAGTACTATTTACTGGATACAGTGCAGCGGGATAGGGGTCGATGCCCAATTCCCGTAACTTGCCAAGTTTTTCCCTTCTAATTACTTCTTGTTCCGAAAGTTGCATATTCTTATAAATTAAGGCTGCAAATATAGGCACTCTCCGTTAATCTATCAATCCAAAAATTGGAATTGATTGTTTTCAAAATAGCCTATTCAAATTATTCCCATTTTCCTGTAACAAAATGTCCGTTTTTTAGTCAAATAGGTATAGCTGTCCTTCCAAGGGGCGGAATAAAAGTAGTATATCAGTCCCGAGGAGGGACGTCATCAATCAAAAATTGAAAAAAGCATGGGCTGTTTTAGGGTCTTGTTGGCCATTATTTTCCCGCCTTTGGCCGTAATTGGCAAGGGTTGTGGCTCTTTTATTATCGTTTTTCTGCTTACTCTTTGCGGGTGGGTGCCTGGCGTTATTGCCGCCTTGATCATCCTTAACAATCCAAACTAGGGTTTTGAGATTTGGTTTATGGCCGGAGTTTGTATCTTTGCAGGATGAACAAAAGGATTCTCTTAGAAGATTTGGGACTTAAGGATTACAAGGATACTTGGGATTACCAGGAGCAATTGTTCAAATCTATAATCGACTTAAAAATAAAGAATAGGAGGGAGGGTTCCCAATTGGAAACGCCCAATCATTTTTTGTTGGTGGAGCATCCGCATGTATACACTTTGGGGAAAAGCGGGGATATGGATAATCTGTTGGTAGATGAAAATGTACTTACCGAAAAAGGCGCAAAATTCTACAAGATAAACCGTGGCGGGGACATCACCTATCATGGTCCGGGACAGATTGTTGGTTATCCTATTTTGGACCTGGATAATTTCTTTACCGATATTCACAAATACCTCAGGTTTTTAGAGGAAATGGTTATTTTGACCCTGGCGGACTACGGTCTTAATGCGGAGCGCTCCGAAGGGGAAACAGGGGTTTGGTTGGATGTGGGTACCCCATTTGCCCGAAAAATATGTGCCATGGGGGTACGAGCCAGCCGATGGGTAACCATGCACGGTTTTGCATTGAACGTGAATGCCGATCTGGGCTATTTTGATCTGATGATTCCCTGCGGCATTAAAGGTAAGGCCGTTACTTCTTTGAATGTTGAGCTTGGTAAAAAGGAAGTGGATATGGCCGAGGTGAAGCAAAGACTATTGAAGCATTTTTCTAACTTATTTGAAGCTGAATTTCAAAGTTGTGACCAACAATTATGCTAAAAAACACAAAATACAGGCCTCGGGCTTTTCAGATTAAATGTGCTGATTTAGTTGTTAAGCTTGGTGAGAAGCATTTGGGTGGTTAGGTCACCTTTTTTATTATAGGTTTCCTGTTTTACCATTCCTACCTCTTCAGCAAGCCATAACTTGGATTGCATTATTTGTTTTACGCCCATGGTCTCAGAAATATTGTCCTGAGTTATCACGTAACACTTAAAGTTTCCTGCTGGCGTGGTGACATTTTCTGTTTTTTCCACTACCCTATTTAGCTGGTCTACTTTAATATTCATGTTCATACCAGTCATTTTGATGGCTATGGCTACATTGGCGTCGTCTAAGCCCTGTCCAACACTAAGGTTGTTGGGCAACTCTATATCTGTTCCGCTAATCTCCATTTCCATTCCCATATCCGTATATTGTTTCATCATTTGTGCAGGTACCAAAGAATTGTAGTCTATCTTGACTATATCCTCTGAACAGCTGATTTTATAATCGGATACAAATATTTCCTTGCCTTTTTCATCGGTAAACTTCATATTCATGGTGGCGGTGGTAACACCACCTGTATTTTCAACATTTGTAATAGAGTAGTCGGTAATTCCTTCTGTCTTTCCTTTTTTGTTGGTCATTGTATATTGAAAACTTGTGCCCTCCTCCATTGGGTAGTATTTACTACAATTTTGGGAGAAAGCGATGGAGGTTACAAGGAAAAAGCTATAAATTAAGATAAGTGTTCTCATGTTTTAGATTTAAGATGGATATGTATTAAGGTTATATTTTTTTGAAAACGACACGCCTGTTTTGAGCTTTGCCGTCGGGAGTATTGTTATCCCCTATGGGTTGGCTTTCCCCCTTGCCTTGGGTTTGCAAACGGCTGTCTGAAATACCATAAACACTAACTAGTGCATTTTTCACCGCGGCAGCTCGCTTTTGTGACAAGCTTAAATTGGCATCTTCAGGGCCATCGGCGTCGGTATGGCCAATTATCATTAGGTTCATTCCGTTTTCTTCCTGTAAAACTTGGGAAATTTGTCGAATGATCCCCATGGATTGTGGTTGGATATTGGCCGAACCGGAATCGAACAGAATCCCATTGGTGGAAACTTCCCCTTCTGAAATCAATTTACGACGTAAGTCCAAACCGCCTTCGGCTACTTTAAGGTTGCTGATGAACACGCGTTCCTTACCATCCTTAAAATTGTTCATATGAAATTTTAAAGATTTCAACACGGCTCCTTGGGGTACTATCCTGGGGATATCTATATGTTTCTCCTCGTTGACCCATAATCGAAAACGCTGTTTGTTTACGGCAATGGAAACATGTGGCCTATCTAAAATCTCATCCCTAAGATCGGCCCTAACAACACTGTAAATTTCTCTTTTGTTATTAATGTGGTTGGCCATGGTGATGCCTATTGGAGAGTATTGGCAAAAAGGAATATGGGCATGTACAAAATTGGCGCCGTCTTTAAATTTGTCGTCATCACTTAAAGCTACCCTAAGAAATGAGGTAGAAGATGTCTTGTTGTCCAACCCTAGGGCCATGATATCAAATTCAATGGTGTATTCCTCGGGCAAATTTGGTATGTCCGGAATATAATATATGTTGTATCCCGAAATTAATTCAAACCATTTCTCGTCGGAATCATTTATGGATACAACTTCCCCACCGCCATTGGTATTCCATTTGGAAGGGAAATCGCCAATGAAATCATTGGAGAAATCATCAAAAAATAAAGGCTTGTCTCCAGGTACGTAGTCAAATTTACTGTATACCTCAATGGTCTTTTTGGTAGGCTGTCCCGGTGTGCTGCCACTGTCGTTGTTTCCACCCACATTTCCGGGATTGTCTTGACCCGAAGGAGGTAATGGGTTTTCTATCTGTGTGTCTGTAGGAGATTTTTTAGAACCTGGTTCCAAAATACTGTCCAAGACTTCATCTGTCTTTTTTGAAGCTTCCCTATCCACCCTGTTTTCTACGGTTCGTTCTACGGCCCTTTCTGCCCGCTTACCCAATTTTTTCAAAATTTGGCTTTGAAGGGCGCCGGAAAAAAAGAAAAGCAATAGAAAAGCTGGGAATATTTTGGGGAATACTTTAATGGGATTCATGATTTTTATTTTTAATGTTCTCGTCTTGTTTTGTTCTCAATCAACTTTGGCTCAATATGTTATCTAAATTTAACAAAATTTCAGGCTTGCTCCAGGACAGGTGTATATGTTGCCTGTTTTTATGTATTAATGGTGTGTTAAAACCAATGGTTAACATTTACATTAAAAAAGTTTACAAGAAAAGAAATGCGGCAGTGGCTAGGGAAGCCCTATAATGTAAGATTAATGGCAATTTTAAATAGTATTTTTCCTATCCAAAAAAAGTAAAAACTTACCCAATAGGTTATTCTGGATGGTATTTATCTCCCTTATTTTTCCTAATTGATTTTGTATACAATAATGGAGTTGTCCTGATCCTTAGCTACAAGCTCCAACTTATGGTCGTTGTCCATATCAATTAAATCAATACTGGAATTGCCAGGAACGGGAAAGTTGGAAATGGCCTCTGCCTGACTGTCGAAAAGATAGATTTTCTGGTTCTGTATGTCCGTAACGCTTATATATATCTTGTCGTTTAGATAGAATATCCGTGGTTTTGAATATACCCCCAGGTCCAATTCCACTTTTTTGCTTCTTATGGTCAGTACATTATCGTTCATAATGGCCAGGGTATTGCTTGTGGCATCCAAACCATGGTCTGGGAGTAGGTTTAAGTTGGCAGTGGTTGTCTTGCCTTTTTCATCTATTTGGAAAAGATGGCCTTTGGTGTCGGTAACCGTAAACTTGTTTTTATGAAGGAGAATTTCGTTGTCGGAAAAATTTATTTTATTGGACACATTGACCCTTGTATCACCGGTCCTGGACAATATTTTTAATTCGCCACCTTCCTGTTTCATGACCAAATAATCCTTTTTTCCAACCCTAAAATGCTTGGGTGTGCCCAGAATGGAGTTATCTGCCTTAGTGTATTTAAAACCTTTTACTATCTGTCCCGAGCTATTGTACATAAATAGTTTTGTTCCTTGGGTAACCAAAAACCTATAATCCTTTTTGCGGTCGTAATCAAATACGGCCAAAGGGTTTAAATTGCCTCCTTCAAAGGTGAATGTAAAGGGGGGCACATCCTTGCCATTTCTATCAACTATCATAAATTGGTTGTCCGTAGTGAAGGCCAATTGCAATCTTCCATTTTTGTACAGATCAACCTGCTCTACACGTCCCTGGATTCTACCACTTAGTTGTTTTTTCCATATTACCTTGCCGTCCGTAGAAATTAGATAGAGATTGTTGTCCTGGTCCTGAACTATAATTTCGTCCTTGTTGGTCCTATGGTTTTTTACAAATTGGGGAGGTGTTACTATTTCCGTGTCCAACTGCAGGGTGAAATAGGGAATGGTTTTGTTGAGCGTGGTTTCGTGGGCAATTTTTTGGAAAAGTACATTGGTGTGGTGAAAATTGTCATCCACGACCATTTGAGCTGCAAAGGAATACTCGGATAGCTCCTTGGTCTTAATGTTTTTAACGATGTCCTTGTCCATGTATTGTTCCAAGAAATATTCAATACCATCGGCATTGGAAACAAAGAGCATGGAGGACTCATCTGCCAATTGTTCTTTTGCTGTTTTGTAAACCGAAGTTTTTTCAAAAGTGGAAACATTTTTAAAATTTCCAATGAAGGTTTTTAAGGTCTCCGGAGAAGGGGAGAACACAAATGCATTTTCTATAATAGTATAATAATTGGCTTCAAAATCTTGTATCAGTGGATTGAAATAATGATTAAGGAAGTCGGACTTGGAGAGCCCAACAATTTCATTGCCTTGGTATTCTTCCGAAGCTTTTTCCAGTTTATCCAGATAGTTCAGGATATTCTCGGAACCATAGGTGTGCAGTATGACCGCCTTTTCGTTGTTCAGATACACAAATCCGATTTCTTCCACTGCCTTAAAAGTAGTGTCTATGACTACGGAGCGGTCCAAGTATTTTTTTTGGTTCAAGGCAAAGTTTTCGTAATTGTCAAAAGTAAAGGCCATTATGGCATCGGAGGCCATAGGGGCCAGAGTTGGTGTCCTTGGCGTTAGGGCATGGCTGCTTTTAAAAAGATTACTATAGTTTATTATAGAATCGTTGGCCATACTTATACCATTTAATTTTAGATGGTCCTTGTTGGTGTTAAAATCAAGGGATACCCAGTCCGTAAATTTGGATATATCAACTTTATGTCCGTCAGACAAAATGTGGTTAAGCAAGGGGTTGCTTTTATTAGTGTTTATAAAAATATTGGCACTACTCTGGTTATTGGCGATTTGATACAATTTATTCAAGGATTCGTCTGCTGCTAGGTCCCTTTCATTGCGAAGTATATTTTCGATTAGCATTTGCGCGGAGCTAACTATAATTTTGTCATCCAAAACGGTGGAAAAGAAATTGGCCCCGTCCACAGTGTAGCGGTCAAAGCTTTTGCCCTCGTAACTTATATTTTCGACCACCTTATCGCTGCCATCCTCAATCAGAAAAAGATCATCACTGTTTTGGGCAATCAATAGCAATTCAAAATTTGCCTTCCCCAGTTCCACAAAGGCCAAAATACTCTCGCCATTGGGCTGAATATATTTTAAGGATTTCAATTTTTCCAGAACAGAGCTATAGGTAGCGGTATTGGATAAGGTCTTGATGAGGTCACTATTCTCCAATTCACTGGAAAATGAGGGCTTGTCGTTTATTTTTATGATAATGGCACTATTCTGAGGAACGTAGTATAGTAATGGTGAGGTCTTAGAGCTTTGTTCTGTGCATCCGATCAATAGTATAAAGAGTACCGCTAGTATTTTCAATTTCATAAATAAAGCTTTGAACAAATTTAGGATTTTTAAACGTCCAGTTTTAATTGATCTGGTAATTGTCTAAAAGTTTTTCTATGATATTTAGTGATGCCGTACTTACGTATGGCCTCCCTGTGTTCCAAGGTGGGATAACCTTTATTTTTTATCCAGTTGTACATAGGGTATTCCAAATGAATTTTTTCCATATAAGCGTCCCTATAGGTTTTGGCCAGAATGGAAGCAGCTGCGATGCTGAGGTATTTGCCATCTCCTTTTACAATACAGGCGTGGGGGATGTTGTGGTAAGGGTTAAACCTGTTGCCGTCCACAATGATAAATTGGGGGTCCGTTTTTAATTGGTCCAGTGCTTTGTGCATTGCCAAAAAGGAAGCGTTCAAGATGTTGATTTTGTCAATTTCATCTGGAAAAATCTGGGCAATTCCAAAGCTGGTGGCATTGGTTTCAATGATTGGCCTAAGTAGATCCCTTTTTGCAGAGGACAAAATTTTTGAGTCGTTTAGGGTGTCGTTGGAAAAATCTTTTGGTAAAATAACGGCTGCAGCAGTTACGGGGCCTGCCAAACAACCCCGACCGGCTTCATCCGTGCCGGCTTCCAACTCATATTTGTAAAAGGCTTTTAACATTTATGTAATGTTCTAAAGTTGTTTGGGATTGGAAATACTTCATCAATCTTTTTAGCTGTCCGTAAGGCAATCCGGACCCAAGCCAATGTTTATCCCTAACTGGTGTCAAATATAAAAATTTATAAAGGGGATGAAGACCCATGGGGAACAAATTCTCGGTTGTATAATATTTTAGTTCATGTAATGTTTCTTATTCCCGAAGGCCAGAAATAAGTTGATAATTTTGCTCTGAAAAACTGGTTAAGGAGTGGTTCTGTTACAAAAGAGGTCTTTAAAAAAAATATAAGTCGATCTAAATCTGTTAAAACTTAGTCAATAAATGGGGTAGGAATTATCTTAGGTTAAGAATCTTGAAGTAATTGACACAATTCTTTAGGTTAATTATTGTTAAATGGTAAAAATATTAACAATTTAACAATAATAGGGGGTTAGTTTAACAAATGGTAATCCTTCTGTTAAATTTTTTAGGTTTTTTAACAAATTTTTTACAAGTTTGTGGTTGACTAATTCTTAAAAAAAAGTAAATGAAATCAAAACTAACTTGGATTTTAGCTCCGATCATGGGGCTATTAATGAGTTTTTCCTATGCACAGGAAAAAACAATCTCCGGTACGGTGACCGATCAAATGGGTATTGCCCTACCTGGAGTGAACATTTTGGTCGAGGGGACCACTAATGGAACACAAACTGATTTTGATGGTAATTACACCATACAAGGCAGTGAAGGGCAAACTTTATTGTTCAGCTATATTGGACAAATGAGTGTATCAAAAGTAATTGGAGCATCTTCCACAATTGATGTGGTTATGCAGGAGGATGCCCAAGCCCTTGAGGAAGTGGTAGTTACTGCTTTGGGTATTTCAAGGGATAAAAAATCCTTGGGATATGCTACACAAGAGGTTCAAGGTGAGGACTTGAGCACTGTGAAAAGCGGAAACTTTGTAAATGCCCTTTCGGGAAAGGCTTCTGGTATTCAGATCAGAAAGAACAACAACCTTGGAGGTTCCACCAACGTGGTTATTAGGGGTAATGCCTCTTTGACCGGGAGCAACCAGGCCCTGTTCGTTATTGATGGTGTGCCGGTGAACAATACCAACACCAATTCCAAGTATCAAGGTGAGGCAAGCGGTAACTATTATGATTATGGAAATACCGCTTCCGATATAAACCCTGATGATATTGAGTCTGTAAACGTTTTAAAAGGAGCGGCCGCTTCTGCCCTATATGGTTCAAGGGCTGCCAACGGGGTTATTATGATAACCACCAAAAAAGGAAAGGATGCCCAAGGAATTGGGGTTACTGTTAATTCAGGAATTACAATAGGGTCTATAGATAAAAGTACCTTTGCCAAGTACCAGAACCAATACGGTGCTGGATACGGGCCATATTACGGGCCGGACGAAGATGATTTTTATAATATGGAGGATGTTACCGGTGACGGAGTTGCGGATTTAACCGTACCATTTACAGAGGATGCTTCCTATGGTGGAAGGTTCGATCCAAATCTGATGATCTATCAGTGGGATGCCTTGGATCCAGATTCTCCAAACTATAGAACGGCTACCCCATGGGTAAACGCCAAGAACGGGCCTATAACATTTTTTGAGACTCCGGTTACAACAACCAATTCGGTTTCTTTTGCAAGATCTTATGAGGATGATGGTTCTTTTCGTTTGAATTATACCCAATTCGATCAGAGCGGTTTAATGCCGAACAGTACTATTAAAAAGCATAATTTCTCCATGAGCGGGTCTTTTGCATTAACAGATCGCTTAACGGTTACTGGTTATGCCAATTACATCAACACCAAGGCATTGGGTCGTAACTCAACAGGTTATAATGATAACATTTTGAGTAACTTTAAACAATGGTGGCAGACCAACGTAGATCTAAAGGATCTAAAGGATATCTATTTTGATACCAAAAGAAACGTTACTTGGAACCCAGCAAGCACAGATGCCGGTTCGGCACCGATTTACTGGGATAACCCATATTGGACACGTTATGAGAATTACCAGAACGATTCTAGAAATCGTTTTATAGGTAATGTGTCCTTGAATTACGAATTTACAGACTGGTTGAACTTTACGGCAAGGGCGGCTACTGATACTTATTCTGAGATACAGGAAGAGAGAAGGGCCAACGGTAGTGTGCCAACAAGCTTTGGTATTCCGGACAGTGCCGGAAACAGAGGAAATGTTGATTCTGGTTATGGAAGAAGAAATCTGGAAGTTACGGAGACCAATTATGATTTCATGTTTAATTTTCAAAAAGACCTTTCCGATCAATTTAATTTGAAAGCGATATTGGGTACCAACATTAGAAGGAGCGAATTTCAATCTATTTACTCAGCAACAAGCGGTGGCTTGAGCGTACCAAAACTATATTCTTTGCAGAATAGTACAGGTCCACTTGCCCTTCCTGTTGAAAATGATGAAAGGGTTGGTATAGACGGTATTTATGCTAGCGCATCTTTGGGTTACAACAGTATACTTTTCTTGGATGCTACCATAAGAAGGGACCACTCTTCTACATTGCCTGAGGATAATAGTACTTTTTACTATCCTTCTATTGCCACAAGTTTCGTGTTCACAAATCTTCTGAATGCTGATTTCATCACTTTTGGTAAATTAAGGGCCAACTACGCAGAGGTAGGTAATAGTGCACCTTTCGATTTCCTATACGATACTTATAACGTAAACATTCCTCCAGGAGCACCAAGTACTTCTGTTGATAATGAGAAAAAGAATCCTAATTTGAAGCCTGAAAAAACAGAAAGTTTCGAACTTGGTTTGGAGATGAAGTTTTTGCGCAACAGGTTGAGTTTTGATTTGGCATATTACCAAACCAATTCTGTAGATCAAATTTTTGGAGTTCCTGTATCAAGAGCCACCGGTTATGAAAAAAAGATATTGAATGCGGGTGAAATTGAAAACAAAGGTGTGGAGCTTTCCATATCTGGAAATCCGGTTAGAACGGATAACTTCAGTTGGACAGCCATGGTCAACTGGACGAAGAATAAGAATGAGGTGGTATCTTTGGAAGATGGAATCCAGACGCTGCAATTGGGAGATTTCCAAGGTGGGGTAACCCTTAATGCCGAAGTAGGTCAGCCCTATGGCGTAATTTATGGTACGGACTACACTTATTTAAATGGAGAAAGGGTTGTTGATCCAGCGGATGGTCAATATATAAAAACGTCTACATCGGATCAAAATATTGGGGATACCAATCCAGATTGGTTAATGGGGATTTCCAATAAATTTAACTACAAAGAATTTTCATTAAGCTTTTTGATCGATATTCAACAAGGGGGTAGTATTTTCTCTTTGGACCAATACTATGGACTTGCAACTGGTTTGTATGCAGAAACAGCGTTTATCAACGATTTGGGTAATCCTGTAAGGAATACCTTGGCCGATGGCGGAGGATTTATCAATGAGGGTGTAAACCCAGATGGGTCAACAAACACTTCTAGAATTAGAGCCGATAGATTTGGTGCCTTTGGATACAGAAGAGGTTTGCCGGACAAAGCATTTGTCTATGATGCCAGCTATGTGAAGTTGCGTGAAGTGGCACTTACCTATAATTTGCCTAGCAAATTGTTGGCTAATACGTTCTTGACCAATGCTAGTTTAAGCGTTATTGGATCAAACCTTTGGATTATAGACAAAGACTTGCCCCATGCAGATCCAGAAAGTGGTTTATCTGCTGGTAACCTTCAAGGGTATTCCGTTGGATCCTTACCAACTACAAGGGATTTTGGTGTCAATCTTAAATTACAATTCTAAAAAAAAATAAAAATGAAAAAACTAGCAATATTAATTACTGCCGTGATTTTTGCTTCTTGTTCCAGTGATTTGGAAAGTCTGAACGAGAACATCAAGGATCCATTGGCCGTGCCGGGTGAAAGTTTGTTTACCGGGGCGCAGAAGAACTTGGTGGACCAAGTGGTAGATTTGAATGTAAACAATAACAATACTAAACTTTGGGCCCAGTATTTACAGGAAACCACGTATACGGACGAAAGTAACTATGATCAGGTTACCAGAACCATTCCTGCAAAACACTGGAGCGTAATGTACAAAGATGTTTTAAAGGATTTGGATGAGGCTAAAATAGTTATTGAGGCAACAACCTATTCCACTGCTGAGCTTGAGGCTTTAAAGCCAAACAAGCTGACCATTATCGAGATCCTCAATGTATATACGTATGCCAATTTGGTGGAAACTTTTGGGGATGTTCCTTATTCAGAAGCTTTGGATGTAGACAACCTTCTTCCTAAGTATGATGATGGCGAAACTATTTACAAGGATTTGGTAGCTAGGCTTACTGCTGCAATAAATGCTTTGGATGAAACTACTGGAAGTTTTGGAAGTGCTGATAGGATATACGGAGGTGACGTGGCATTATGGAAAAAGTTTGCTGCTTCCCTAAAATTGAGAATGGGGATACTTTTATCCGATGTAGATGAGGCCTTCGCCAAAACTACAGTTGAAAGTGCTGTTGCAACCGGGGTGTTTACAAGTAATGATGATAATGCAGCCTACGAATATTTAGGTTCCGACCCAAATACAAATCCCGTCTATGATAATTTGGTTTTAAGTGGTAGGAACGATTTTGTTGCGGCCGCTACGATCATAGACGCTATGAATGCTTTGGATGATCCAAGATTGCCATTGTATTTCTTGCCTACTTCTGGTGGCATCTACGAGGGAGGTGGCATTGGAGAGCCATCTAGTTATTCGTCCTATTCCCATGTTTCAGCGCAGTTGGAAGAGGCTACTTTCCCGGGTATTATTTTAGATTATTCCGAGGTTAGCTTTTTATTGGCAGAAGCAAGGGCACGGTCATTTGAAGTTGGTGGTACTGCCAAGGAACACTATGATGCGGGCATAACGGCCTCAATCCTTTATTGGGGTGGTACCGCTGAAGAAGCTACCGATTATTTGGCGCAACCTAATGTAGATTATGACTTGTCTATTTTGGCAAGTACGGCTACCACACCTTGGAAGGAGGTTATTGGAACCCAAAAATGGATTTCACTTTACAACAGGGGAATGGAGGCTTGGACTTCTATTAGATTGTTGGATTATCCGCTTATGGCCACTCCAGCGGATGCGGTTTCCGGTTTTCCAAATAGGTATACCTATCCAATTATAGAGCAATCTTTAAATGGGGCCAATTATAGTTCGGCTGCCTCCGCTATTGGTGGAGATGAGCCAGAGACCCAATTGTTCTGGGATTTGAACTAGAATCGTCTTTAATTATAAGTCTAAAAACCTGCAGGTGTTCCCTGCAGGTTTTTTTGTTGCCAGAATGTGGATGGGTGTATTTGGACTTTGGCTAATAGGGTATATCAGGATTTAAGGGGCGGTTATCGTTAACTTTTAAATGGCAGATAAGGTGTTGTTTGCCTGTTTTTTAAACTTTCACATTTCATTAAGGACAAAAAAATTAACTTTGTCAACGTAAGTTTGTAGCATGAGATATTTGTTGACACTTTTTATAGTGTTGTTTGGTCAGGCCATTAGTGCACAGGAAGATTCCATTCCCCCATCAAGTAACGATGGTGAGGCCGGTATGGAGCGTAGGGTTCGAAACCTTCCGCCTAAAAAAAATGGGGAAGAAAAGGGTCAGGAGGTGACTATTAAGGATTACAAGATTATAAGTTACGAAAGGGATACTACTTTTTTGGATACTACAATCTCCATCCAAAAGGAATATAAATACAATTTTCTTCGAAGGGACGATTTTGAGTTGATGCCTTTTGCCAATGTAGGGCAGCCGTATAATAAATTGGGTGTTAATTTTGATGTAAAGGATACCTATCCTAAACTGGGTGCAAGTGCGAAGCATTATAACTATATGGAAGTTAGGGACATTGATTATTACAATGTGGCAACACCTATGAGCGACCTCATGTTCAAGACCACTTTTGAGCAGGGACAGCTTTTGGATGCATTATTGGCTTTCAATACCTCGAGAAGATTAAATTTTTCTATCGGATTTAAAGGCTTTAGGTCCTTGGGAAAATATCAATACAGTGAAGCGGAGTCGGGTAATTTTAAGATGACGGCCAACTATGAATCTAAGGATAAGCGCTATAATTTAAGGGCGCATGGGGCGGCCCAAAATTCTTTGTTTGAGGAAAACGGTGGATTGTCCAATAAGGAATTGCAGTTTGAATCGGGTGATTCCGATTTTACCGACCGTTCCAGGTTAGATGTGCTTTTTTCCGATGCCACCAACCGTCTATTGGGGAAAAGGTATTATTTGGATCATCAGTACCTTTTATTTGGCAGTAAACTGGATTCGGGCAAGACCAGGACAACCTCTTTGGCGCTTGGGCACGAGTTTAGTTATGAGACCAAATACTATCAATATAAGCAAACCGCCCAGAACGAATATTTTGGGGATGGCTATGATTCAAGTATTTCGGATAAGGCTAGCTTAAAAACGACCTATAATCAGGCCTATGCACAATTTTCCAATAAGACGTTAGGGGTGTTGACGGGACTTATTAATCATTACCACTACAACTATTTTTTTAATTCGGTATTACAAACACCAACCCAGCTTATCCAAAGCCAGTTAAGTGGCGATGAAATCTCTGCCGGGGCCAAATATGTAAAGAAGATCGGTGGTTTTCAGTTGAATGGGGCTGCACAGGTCAATATCTCTGGGGATCTGTCCGGAAATTTATTGGATGCCTTTGCCAGTTATGACATTAACAAGAACAACAAGCTTAAATTTTCCATACACTCATCCTCACGTATGCCTAATTTTAATTTCCTGCTATATCAAAGTGATTATAGTAATTACAACTGGCAACATACGGGGGACTTTAATAAGATAAACAATAACGGTTTTCAGTTTGATCTGGAATCCAAGTTTTTTGGCAATGTAATGGCGAAATACACTTCTTTGGACAATTACACTTACTTTGCTTCGGATCCGGCAGAAACTTTGGTTGAAGGAGAGGAGCAGGCATTTATTAGACCGTTTCAGGAGGGTAGTACCATCAATATACTTAAGGTCAAATATGCAAAGGAATTTAAATGGAAGGGGTTTGCACTGAACAATACGGTAATGTATCAGGATGTTTCCCAGACCAATAATGTATTAAACGTACCACAGCTGGTTACAAGAAACACTTTATATTATTCTAACTTCGGGTTTAAAAAGGCCCTGTACTTTCAAACAGGGGTGACCCTTAAATATTTCACTTCCTATAATGCGGATGCCTATAATCCGGTGTTGGGGGAATTCTATTTACAGAACCAGGAGGAATTGGGTGGTTTTCCCATGTTGGACTTTTTTATTAATGCCCGGGTACAGCAGACTAGGATATTCTTAAAGGCCGAACACTTCAATTCTTCTTTTTCCGGCAACAATTTTTATGCTGCTCCCAATTATCCTTACAGGGATTTTGTGATTCGATTTGGATTGGTTTGGAATTTCTTTTCATAGTTCAATGTTTATTTTCTGGAGTTTTTAGCGAGGACCTTAAAAATGAACAAAAAATTATTTTAATATTTTAGCTGCAAATCAGCTTGTTACAGGTCGATTAAAAAATCTTTTAAAAATAATTCGAAAAAGGTTTTGTGTAAACAAAAAAAGTATCCTACATTTGCACCCGCTTAGAGAAAGAGCGAGAGTAAAAAAAGAAGTAAACAAGTTCATTGATATATTGTAAAGACAGCGCGCCACATGCTTGGAAACGGGTATGTGGTGCAGAAAAAGAAATCGAAATAACGGGCCGGGAAAATGCTTTTATGGGTTGATCGAAGTTATATAAGAATCAACGATGAAGAGTTTGATCCTGGCTCAGGATGAACGCTAGCGGCAGGCCTAACACATGCAAGTCGAGGGGCAGCGGGGATAAGCTTGCTTATCCGCCGGCGACCGGCGCACGGGTGCGCAACGCGTATAGAATCTGCCCTGTACTGGGGAATAGCCCAGAGAAATTTGGATTAATGCCCCATAGTATGTATTAGCGGCATCGCTATTACATTAAAG
>NZ_FQUX01000016.1 GCF_900129275.1 Arenibacter palladensis
ATCGTTGACGATCTGCTCGACGAGCCCAACGAGACGGTAGTGGTCACGCTGTCGAATCCTACCAATGCGACCTTGGGCGCGAACACCGTGCATACTTATACGATCTTGGACAATGATATTCCTGTTGTTACCATAACGGCCAATGACCCCACGGCCACGGAGGCCGGAACGACCACTGGACAGTTCACGGTGGACCTTGGCACGACCAATACGACCGGAAGCGCCATAGTAGTGAACTATACTATAGCTACCGGTGGTTCCAATGCGACCAATACGACCGATTATGCCACATTAGGCGGTAGTGTCTCCATAGGGAACAACCAACAGACTGGATTGATAACTGTTACCCCAGTGGATGATGCAATTGCCGAAGGTTCCGAGACGGTTATACTGACCTTGGCGGCTGGCACGGGCTATGCTGTTGCCGGCTCCCCTAACAATACAGCCACGGTGACCATTACTGATAACGATACTGCGGGTGTTTCCATTGACGACGTTTCGGTCAATGAAGGCGATGGCACGGCAACCTTTACTGTAACCTTGAACGGGGCTGTTTTTCTTGGAACTATAGTATCGTATTCCACAGCCAATAATACAGCATTGGCAGGAAGTGATTATGATGCTGAATCAGGTACTGTGGCATTTTTGGGATTAAATGGAGAAACAAGAACAATTACAATAGATATTTCTGAGGATATCCTTGTTGAAGGCACTGAAACCTTTTTTGTAAACCTGACCAATGCAACTGGTTTCGCACAACTTGGTAAGACACAAGGAATAGGGACTATTTTGGATAATGACAGCTATATTGCAACAATAACGGCAACAGACGCTGATGCCGCGGAAAGTCCATTGGAGGCGGGTACTTTTACCGTAGGCTTAAACACTACAAACCTTACGGGCAGTCCTATGGTAATCAATTATACTGTAGGTGGTACTGCTGTCTCCGGTTCCGATTTTATGGCCCTTGCTGGTTCTGTCTCCATAGGGAATGGACAAGAGAGTGCTACTATAACTATGAACCCTATAAATGATTCAGAGGTAGAAGCCGGATTGGAGACAGTAATCGTA
This sequence comes from Arenibacter palladensis, assembly GCF_900129275.1. Taxonomy (GTDB): domain Bacteria; phylum Bacteroidota; class Bacteroidia; order Flavobacteriales; family Flavobacteriaceae; genus Arenibacter; species Arenibacter palladensis. The sequence goes on from NZ_FQUX01000016.1 coordinate 1,072, forward strand.
AGCCTGGCAAGTGGTACTGGATATATTGTTGGTGCACCAAACAACGCCACTGTAAATATAGCTAGTGAAGATGTCGCTGGAATCTCCATAGATGATGTATTGGTTAATGAAAATGATGCAACCGCAACCTTTACGGTTACCTTAAATGCCAATGTTCCGTCAGGAGCCTCAGTAGACTATTCCACTGCCAATAATACGGCTACTGCAGGAACAGATTACGTTGCTGAAACAGGTACTCTTAATTTCTTGGGCTTGAACAATGAAACACAAACAATTGTAATCGATATTTTGGAGGATACCGTAGCGGAAGGAACGGAAAGCTTTTTTGTAAACTTGTCCAATCCCAACGGTTTGATCCAAATTGATAAAGTCCAGGGTATGGGTACCATTGCCGATAACGATAATTGTATTGAAGCACCCTTAATAAATAGTACTCCTACTATTTTTTGCCAGGCTTTTACCCAGGATTTGGATGCTTATACGGATACCGCCATACCTACTGGCTTTGAATTGATATGGAGTAGTAATAGTGATTTTTCTGTTACCGGCGCTAGGTTAAATACCAGTGTAATAGATTTTGAGGCTACGTTTTATGGATTTTTGTATAATGAGGGTACGGGCTGTGTAAGTCCACCTTTGGAAGTTACCCTTGTCCGGAATGAGCCCCCGGAAATTTTAAGTACCACCCCAGCAACGATTTGCGGAACAGGTATTGCTACAATTAGTGCCACAGTTAGCGCTGGGGGTAGTTTGTTCTGGTACGCTTCGGAATCAAGTGTGGATTCATTGGAAGAGGGCAGTAGTTTTTCTGTCAGCGTTAATGCAACTACTACCTATTATGTAGAGGCTTTTGCCAATGGTTGTTTCTCAGAGCGTGAAGCGGTTACAGTAACAGTCAATGATCTGGTAGATACTGGTACAACAACAGATACTTCTGCTTGCAGTATAACCGGAGGTGGAGCTACGACTATTGATTTGGATACTACCAGATCGGGAGGAGATACTGGAGTTTGGTCCATTGTGGGGACTCCTCCAAGTAGCGTCACTATTGGTGCGGACAATATTGTGGATTTTGAAGGGGCAGTAGATGGAGATTATATCTTTAGGTTTACTACTAATACCGCTGTTTCCCCATGTGTTGATGAAAGTGTGGATGTTACCATTACCGTAACTACCTGTACCAATGATAACGATGGCGACGGTTTAATAGACAGGGATGAAACTGCTTTGGGTCTGGATCCCAATAATCGGGATACAGATGCCGATGGTATTGAAGATGGGGTAGAAGTAGGGTCCGATGTAAATAATCCTATTGACACCGATGGTGACGGAATAATAGATGCTTTGGATTCCAATATCTTGGATTCGGACAATGACGGTATAGTGGATCAGTTGGATCCAGCGAACAATAATCCTTGTATTCCCAATATTTCTGCAGCCTGCCAAATTGACCTCGCCCTAGAGAAAACAGTGGATAAGGAAAGTGTTTTGGTGGGTAGGGAAGTCATATTTACTGTAACACTGACCAACCTAAGTCAGATTATGGTGACCAATATAGCAGTTAACGACCTTGTAAGCCCTGCAACCGGGTTCCAGTATGTAAGTAGTTCTGCTTCTAAAGGGTTATATGATGCGGTGGCTGGAGTATGGCAATTGGACGAGATTTTGGCCGAAGAGGTGGTTACCTTGACCATTACCGCCGAGGTTCCTGAGGTGGGTACCTACCAGAATATCGCAGCTATAGTGGACTCTTTCCCTGAAGATAGTAATGCCACCAATGATAGGGCATCGGCTACGGTAACAGTTACGCCTCGTTCCACTGATGAATGTGGATTCCTCTTTAATCAGATATCCCCAAATGGTGATGGAATTAACGATACGGTATATATTAATTGTATTGCCGATTATCCAAATAATACCCTGCAAGTGTATGATCGCTATGGCAATGAGGTATTCACGGCCAGCGGTTATGACAACACTTGGGAGGGAACTGGAAAAAATGGAGATTTGCCAAAAGGAACCTACTTTTATATCTTGGATCTAGGTGATGGAACGGAAGTTCGAAAAGGTTGGATCCAAATCATAAGATAAAATAGACTATGAATTTTAGAATATACGGAATAGGGTATAGAGATCTTTATTTGTTTTGTAGCTTACTGTTATTTTCTGTAACCGTACTTTTCGGGCAGAAGGAACCTCAGTATACCCAATATATGTACAATATTGGTAGCTTTAACCCGGCTTACGTGGGTACTGTCGAGACTCCGGATATTACCGGTCTGTACCGTGTGCAATGGTCCGGAATACCAGGTGCACCAAAAACATTGCGATTTGGAGTCAATCTTCCCTTGGCCAATGAAAAAAATGGTTTGGGATTTAATGTGGTTAGCGATCAGTTGGGGCCCACTTCCCAGACTTATATAGATTTTGCCTATTCCTTTCAAGTGAAGCTAACAGAAGAAACTAAGCTCTCCTTTGGGGTAGATGCGGGAGGCTCTTTGTTGGATGTGGATTATACTAAAGGTGATTTTGAAAATCCAAATGAGCCATTGCTGAATAATGCGGATACTTTTAACAAATTTTATCCCACAGTGGGAGCCGGGATGTTTATGTATCAGGAAAATTGGTATTTGGGACTGTCTGTGCCCAATTTTTTGACTTCCGGAATATATGCCGATGAAGTAGCCAATATTGTGGAGGATAAGGTGCAGTTTAATTTTATAGGGGGATATGTTTTTGATTTTTCGGAGGGCCTTAAGTTTAAACCGGCTTTCTTAATGAACTATTTAAATGGTTCGCCCTTAAACCTGAATTTATCGGCAAATTTTTTAATTAGCGATGTCGTAACTTTAGGGGCATCCTATAGATTGGATAACGCATTGAGCGGTTTGGCAGGATTGCAAGTATCCAATAGTCTATTCTTTGGGTATTCCTATGATTACAATACTAATGGGTTGGGAGAGTATAGTCAGGGCTCACATGAAGTTATATTAAAGTTCTATCTGGGTAAAGCCAGTGGAAAAGGTAATAAGGACAGGAAAAAAGATCAAAAAGGTATGCCTAAACAAATAGACAGTCCTCGGTTTTTCTAAAACAATTATGAATATGAAGTTTAATTTCGTAGCTATATTTTTTATCATTTTGTCGTCCTTGGGTTTTGCGCAACAAAAGAAATCCAAAGGGGATATATTGTTTTTTGAATATTCCTACAATCAAGCTATTATTGAATATCAAAAAGAATTGAGGGAAACGAAACTCTCCAATACCCAGTATTTAAACCTGGCGGATTCCTATATGAAAATAGGGAACTACAAAAAGGCTTCGGACATATACGTGGATATCTTTCAGAAAGATACTACTATGTCCAAATATCACTTTAATAAAATGCTGCAATCCCTGTCCAAAACCTCGGAGCTGGAGAAAGTTAAAGCTTTTTTGGCAACAAAAGAGGACAAATTGCCAAAAGAATTGTTAGAGAATTCGAGTTTTAATTATGAGCTAATAGCTACCAATAGCAATGATGATTTGGATTTTGAGATATTCAATATAAGTGGGAATAGTGCAAAGGCCGACTTTTCACCTACTTTTTATAAGGATAAATTGCTGTTTTCCAGTGATAGACCTGATGGCTCCAAGAACATTTATGGACCATCTGGTGAAGCTTATATTAATATTTACGAATCCAAGATGGACCTTCAGGGAAATGTTAAGGATCCAAAACCTTTTAAAGGTATTTCAGATTCTAAATTTCACAGGGCAACCCCTTACTATTCGGAGGAGTTGAACAATATTTTCTATGTTCTGTCCAATTCAGATGGCGAGAATTTACAGTTTAGTGACACTGGTAAAAATGCTTTGTCGATAGGTATGACCACCGCACAAGGTTCCTTTAAGTTTATTTTGAGGGATCCGGATACCTCCTTTTATTATCCATTTTACGAGGCATCTACTGGCAGATTATTTTTTGCAGCCGATTTTGGTGACGGTTATGGCGGTACGGATATCTATTTCGTTTATACCAATGATGGCGTAATAATGTCGTCCCCAACAAATTTGGGACCCAGAATCAATACTCCGGGGAATGAAATTGCCCCTTTTATTTTTGAGAACAGTTTGTATTTTTCTTCGGATATATTTTATGGCCTTGGGGGAATGGATATCTATAAATCTACCATCCATTCAGATAATTCCTTTAGTATACCCATCAATCTTGGACCAGGTATAAATTCTTCAAAGGATGACTTTGGGTTTATTATCAAGAATAATGACACCAACGGACTGTTGGGTTATTTTTCATCCAATAGGGATGGAGGTAAAGGCGGTGACGATATCTATGGCTTCAACGTTAAAGAAAAACCTGGATTAAAAACCTTGGCTTTAAAGGGGAAAGTAGTTAACCTTACTTCTAATGATGGGGTCTCCAAGGCCCAGGTTAGGCTAATCGACAAAGATGGAAAGTTGATCAAAGAAATATTTGCTGACGAGAACGGTGAATACAATGTTGAAATTCCTTTTCAGAATAATATTACCATTGAAGCTACCAAGGAGAAACATTCCATATTTTCAGTAACTTATCAGGATAACGAACTGGAAGCAATCCAAGAAAAAGCTTTCAATATGGGAATCAAGTTTTTAGACGATTTGATAGAGGAGCAAGAGGGCCAAACAGTTATAAAGTTAAAGAAATTCTATTTTGATAAGAGACAGAGCAATATTACCCCAGAAATTGCCCAAGAATTGGATAAGGTAGTGGATGTTATGACTAGATTTCCCCAATTGCAGCTTAGGGTGGAATCGCATACCGATAGTAGAGGTGGATCCAGTTCAAATTTTGCCTTGTCCCAAAAAAGGGCGGATGCTATTAAAAAGTATCTCTTAGAGCAAGGTGTGCAGGCTGGGAGTATCCTCTATTCCATAGGTTATGGAGAGGATAAACTCTTGAATGGCTGCAAGGATGGTGTTTTTTGCTTGGATATGCTGCACAACAAGAATGAGCGATCACTTATAGTTGTCCTTAATTATAATATCTTGTATTAAGGACGTTTTATAATTATCAAAATTCTTGACCCTGGGCTTTATGACCAATAGTAGAAGGCTAAGGCAGTTTACCTTGATAAGTTACAAGCACTGCAGTCCTTGATTTCACCGTAATAGGTTTCCCTATATTTATGGAGAGTCCTAACGGGTATACCGAAAACCACTTCTTTTATATAGGTCACCCGGGTGTATAAAATCCCCATTTTGGAATTATAACGCTTTTCATTCCTTGTATTTCTCTTTATCCGTATCAATTTCATTATTCTGCGCTTCTTCTTCATAGGTTGCAAAGATTAAGGATTGAAATGCCAATAGCAAATTTTGGATGTTAAGTCTTTACTAAACACCTAAAAATGAACAAGGTTCCTTCGTTTAATGGCAATCGGAAACTATTATAGCTTATATGAATAACATCCAACAATAATAAATGGAAAAGAGTGTGAGAAAAATAATGCCCGAATAGGTCAATATTTGAAGGTTTCTGTTGGGTCTATCCGTTTCTGGAATTTCGTGACTCATTACGTTTTTTAAATTCATATACCCTATGATGGGTGCCATAACAAATGATACAAAGGTAGCTATGGCAACTAGGATGCCCATATTGGCAGAAAAGGCACTTATTACGATAAAATTAATCACAGCAAGCAGCAAAACTCCTATGGCAAATCCCTTGTTTTTTATAACCTCCCTTTTTGGAAAGAGCAGGCTTAATATATCAACACTTACCCGGCTAAGTGCATCATGTGCGGTAATGCAGGTGCTGAACATGGTAGCAAATGCAGCTATCGCAATTAAAATGTAAGCCCATGACCCAATATTGGTGGTGAACAATTGAACCAATTGGTCTGCAAAAACTACCGCGCTATTGCTTAATTCCGTGTTGGTACCATATAGGGTGAACCAGCCAATGATCATAAAAAATATGGCCAAAATAGCTGTTGTAAAATAACCGAATTTAAATTCTTCGAGGGCTTCTTTTAGAGTGGGTTTTTGTTTTGAATTCTTAAATTTTTCAATGCTCCAGAGACTTATCCAACTAGATGCCTCCACAGCTGTTGGCATCCAACCCATTAGTCCTATTAAAAAAAGGATTCCCACTTCATTGAAGATTGCGGGTGCTTCAAAGTTTTCTACTTCAGGAACTTTTCCGTTGGCAATTACCAAAATTGTAGTCACCAAAAGGGCCAAAAATAAAATGGATATCACATACTTCAGTGAGATTTCCAGAAATCTATAACGTCCTACTATTAGCAAGACACAGATTAAAACAAAAAGCCCTCCTGCCACAACACTAACCGATGTATTGTTGAGTTGAAAAAGATTAATCAGCAATCCGGAGGTAACCACATAGAGCGCGGCCAGAATAGTAAAAGTACTGAATAAGGTAATAATGGCATAGAAGATTAAATAAGCCCTGCCACGATTAAGATAGCCTTCTATAAGTGTTTTATTGGTAGTAACGGTATATCTAACCCCAAACTCAAAAAACGGATACTTAAAGATATTGGCCAATAATATGGGGAAAACCATAATCCATCCATATTGGGCTCCCGCCTTGGTGGAAAGCACTAAATGGGAAGTACCTATTGCAGTACTGGCAAATAGTAGGCCAGGACCAAGGTTTTTAATCAGTTTTTGTATGGAAATCCGCATTGACATAGCAGGAGTAAATATAGCTAAGTTTACTTGATTTCAATTTTGTCCCCAAAGAATTTTGGTTGGGTATTGAGCGCTAAATCAATAAATACTTTGACACGTGCAAAATACTCCCTTATCTGCACTTTGAGACCTTGATTTAATGAGATGCCATCTGCATTATAACCAATAGCAAACAATCCTTTTTGTTCTGCTAAATAAATTGCCCTTTCATTATGGAATTTTTGGGAAATAATAGTAACGCTGTCCAATCCGAAAATGTATTTGGCCCTAACCATGGAATCCAAAGTACGAAAACCGGCATAATCCAAATAGATTTTTTCACTCGGTATTCCTCCTTGTACAAGGTCTTTTTTGAAAACAGTTGGTTCATTGTAATATTGAGTGCTATTATCTCCACTGACCAGGACATAGTCTATTTTTCCGGCTTTATATAATTCCAGGGTGGCTTTGATTCTATTGGTGTAATAAGGGTTGGATCCTCCTCCTACCAGTCTGTTGGAAGTGCCTAGGACAAGACCGACTTTGTTTTTAGGGACCTCCTTTAAGTTCCAATAGGTTCTGTCTTCGGTGGCATTCTCTATGATATTATCGCAGCTGGCCAAAATCAAATATAACCCTACAACTCCAAGTAGTAATAAAATGCCAATTTTCTTTTTCATTGCACACTAGAATAAATGATCAAGGTAAGCAATTCAATCTTTTTGAGACATGTTCATGGTTTATGTTATTCATATGGCCTTGAAATAATCCTATGGGTAAAAGGGAAGCTATTGTAAAATACGAATAAACCCCGACGTTGATGGTCGGGGTTTTATACTTTTTTCAGATTTTATTTGGATTAATTGGCATTTGAGCCAATATTGCCTTCAGTAATAACAATTTCCATGTGATCTTCATTTTGATGTATCTTAATGTGTCCATCAAATTTTAAAAGTTGTTCGTAGGTAATTGGAGTACCGTCATCCAAGGTAGTTATAATTGTGCTACTGGATTCGCAATCACAATCAATTGGTTCAAGGGTTATCGCAATTTCTCCACCAGTTGCCGCGTCGTTAAAATAAATAAAAGCCGGATGTATGTCAGTCGAAGAACCATTTATCTCCAATAAAACAGTAGTTGAGCCATCTTCATTCTTTTTAAAGGTAACTTTACCGGAAATATTCGAATTGGAAACCGAGCTTAGTGTATATAATTTAACACTTGTTGATGATTTAGAAGACGAATCGTCTTTGCTGCAACCAGAAATAATTAAGGAAATTGAGATTAAGAATAAGTAAATATATTTTTTCATTTTACGGAGGATTTATTAATCAAAGGTTCTAAAATAATTAGATCAATATTCTATAAATACTTCTATCGGTATAAATAATCGATGAATTGTATAGAAATACTCGTTTAGGACTTAAAGGGGCTTATATAATGCCTTATGTCTGCTATGTTTCAACAATCATCTGTTGTGAATTTCAAAGAAGTCAGAAAATAAGCACATCGAGTAATAAATTCTGTTCGCTTTATGATTTCTTGGCCTTCTTATCCCTTTTTGCCGCTTTTTTTTCCTTGGCGGATAAAACGGGTTCCTTTTTTACGTTCTTCTTTGCATCTTGACTCTTTGCCATAGTAATTGTTTTTATCAAAGATAATGAATATGGGCACCGTTATTACCGAAGGAACCATATTTATATAATATGGCCGTTAGTTATGGTTAACGTTGAATATAGGGTGGCAAGAATGTATCTAAGTTGAAATAATAGTTAGTCTTGCAATGCCACACGTTTTTGGGCCATAAGTTTCGCAATTACCTTTTCCAATTTTTTAGGTTTTTCCGCATACTTTTCCAAATCAATAATTTCCACTTTTCTGAAGTCTACAGGGTGACTTTCACTTTGTAAGGAAATGCTTCCATACTTTAGGAGTTCCCCTTCTTCAGATCCCTTTTTGGGATCCAATTGGGGTTTGGTATAACGCATAACTTCTTCTCCGTTTACGTAATGGACTATTAAGGAGTCTTTTAGTACAAGGACTTCTACCCGTGTCCATTGGTCGCCATGGTAGGTCTTGGAATTGGAATTAATGCAGTGCTGTTTTAAAATCTTACCGTCTTGTTCAAATTGGGTTCCCGGGGTGCATAAATTGGCGGTAGAACGTTCGTCCTTGCCATTTCCACCCAATAATTGCACTTCAATGGAATTTGGAAAATCCTGGTCTACGGTCATGGTTGCAGGATCTTGGCCATGAACCATTATACCACTGTTTCTATAGGCCCAACCCGGCCCTCCCTTAACTTGATCGCCAACAAATCTATATTCAACCCCAATTAAATAGGATGAAAATGGTTCCTTGTAAAATAGATGTCCAAATTGCTCGTCAAAATTGGTGTATTGGTCATATCTTACTTGAATATTTCCGTCGTTGACCTGAAAAGTATTGCCGAAGTTTTCGTTTAATTTATGGTGCCTTATTTTTATTTGCCATTCGGTTAAATCCTTGCCATTGAACAACTGTTTCCACTTAAGATTTTTTTGTGCAGAACATGCAGTGGAGAATAGGCCTAGGCCAATAATACAGAAAATGGCAAAAAGTGCTTTGTTATATTTAGTTTTCATAAGATGAATTATTGTTTAAAGGGTCTAAAATAGCATATTAATTTAATAGTGAAGTCTGAAATTACTGGGCATCTGTCTATTTTATCTATTATCTTAATATGTAATTGGTATTCGGTTATTTGCCTAAGCGGCCTAAAAGCTCTGTTCGTTTCCGTTCGTACAATTTTGGCTAACCGCCCAAAACAAAAAAGCCCCGACCAAAAGGTCAGGGGCAATCTATTTTGTCAGAATCATAAATTAAGTTCCAATAAAAGGGCATTGTTTAAAATAAGCCCTGCAGGTAAAGTTGGGCTGAAATCTTGAATTTGTATTACCTATATCTGTTCTGTGTGTTCAACAGGGTGTACAAGTGGATTATCTCCGCCTCCTTAACTATGCAATAAAATAGACTTGCCCTGCTTTTTTTTAAAACTGGTTTTTTGGAGTTTCTCTGCCATTAATTTAGAGTAAGCTATTTGATTCAATGCAATGGACTGTAAATCATCTGAAAATGTATCCGATTTTTTGTTGCCAACTACCTTCATATTTTCCTTAAGCGTGAGTTGGTTGCTCATGCTCCTATTCGAAAGATTAATGTCAAGTTCGGCCAGCAATAAATCCAATAAATTGCAAAACATTTTTTTGCTATTGATATTTGAGCTTTTGCTGGAAGCAGTATTACGTTTGGATGCAAATAAGGTAGAAAACATAGGTTATTGATTTGGGTGATATAAAAGTAACGAAATGAAATATAAAAAAGTATAAGGCACTGCATGTATTTTAGAACAAAACTTATAAAAATGATATTTTGAAAGAAGTACACTATTCGTAGTTTTATTTGGATACTAATTCCCTTCCACTAACGATATTGGAGAATAGTGCCGTAAATTGTAGGATACAAAGGAAGCGTTCGTCGTGGAGTTTAGTTATAATGGAATTGGGTAACCCCTCTTCCTTATAAACTAATTTCACAGTATTTAAGGTACTTTGACTAGAAATATTTTAATAATATTGGCGTTGTGTATATATTCCAATGCTTATAAGAGCTATGTCTATGAAATGGTATGTATTATATGTACAGTCGAGAAAAGAAAAGAAAGTGGCAGAAATGTTACAGGAAATGCAGATAGAAGTGTATTGCCCCATTGTTAAAGAAATTAGGCAATGGAGTGATAGAAAAAAAACAGTTGAGAATCCATTGTTTAAATCTTATGTTTTTGTTCGACTTCAAGACAGGGAGCGGCAAGTGGTTTTTGGGGTACCTGGGGTGGTTCGTTATTTATTTTGGCTGGGAAAACCAGCCATAGTAAGGGATGAGGAGATAAATACCATCAAGAAATGGTTGGAAGATGATACTGTAGAAGAGATTACATTGTCCAAATTGATTCCTGGAGATGAACTTCAAATAAAAAATGGGATTCTAAAAGACCAAAGAGCAGTAATTCGAGAGGTGGGAAAGAAACGAATACGTCTGGTAATCTTAGGTCTGGGAATTGTAGTCAATGCAAAGATCAAAGATGTGGTATAGAAAGTAAGTCTTTTACTTGTTTAAGGGCCTGTCTACCAGATGCCATATTCAGAATGAATAATACGATGAAATATCACCTTATTGATATTTGCGGCATAATCTGGTTTAATATTTTCTCGAATTTAAATAGATAAAGGTTGTTAAGAACACAGATAATTGGCAGATTTATTTAAAAACATCCTAGTATTATACCGATGAAATAGGTAATACATCTTTTTCCTACTTTTTTATGATAAAAGTGTAATTTTCCATATCTCAAAGTGGAGGGGGGCAAAATAAGGTTTATTCATTATGCTCAACTCAAAATTATATACTTCGCAAATCTCACAAGACTTTCTAAATAAAGCTTGTGCCTTAAAATATCCCTGATTAATTTCATACTTCAAGCTGTTCCTAATATCATGGGGAACCAAATTTAAAGAGCGGTTTTGGGCTATACTCTTTAGCCCGGTTTTTAAAAAAAAAATAAAATTTCCGAGGCCAAAGAAATGTGGCTGACGGCGCGGAGCGCTGCATTCCATTTTAAAATTAACTACAGAAATTCTAAAGGTGTAGATCTCCAATTTATTTCTTGAATTCTTTGGTTGGGCTCTAAATAGTTTCTAAGCAAAGCTCACTGTAGATAGTTAGTTAAATAACCAATAATACAATGTAGAATATGAAAGTAGCATTTATTACCGGAATAACCGGACAGGATGGCGCTTACTTGAGTGAATTTTTATTAAAAAAAGGATATCAAGTACATGGCCTTAAGAGAAGGGCTTCCTTATTCAATACAGATAGAATTGATCATTTGTATCAGGATCCACATGTAGAGAATAGGAATTTTATTTTACACTATGGTGATATGACCGATAGTACTAATCTTATTCGTTTGATCCAAGAGATTCAACCCGATGAAATCTACAACTTGGCTGCTATGAGCCATGTTCAAGTATCTTTTGAGATACCGGAATATACAGGTAATGCGGATGGATTGGGAACGCTTCGCATATTGGATGCGGTTCGTTTATTGGGATTGGAGAAGAAGACGCGTATTTACCAAGCATCAACTTCAGAATTGTACGGGAAGGTTCAAGAGGTACCCCAATCGGAGACCACCCCTTTTTATCCCCGTAGCCCATATGCAGTTGCAAAAATGTATGCCTATTGGATTACTGTCAATTATAGGGAGGCCTATGGAATGTATGCCTGCAATGGGATTTTGTTTAATCATGAGTCTCCTATACGAGGAGAAACTTTTGTAACCAGAAAGATTACGCGCGCAGCTTCGAGGATTGCCTTGGGTCTGCAAGATAAATTATACTTGGGGAATTTGGATGCCAAAAGGGATTGGGGTCATGCAAAGGATTATATCCGGATGATGTGGATGATCCTACAGGCTGAAGAAGCTGAGGATTGGGTAATTGCAACCGGTAAAACGACACCTGTACGTGATTTTGTACGAATGGCTTTTGCCGAGGTAGGTATTGAACTAGAGTTTAAAGGTGATGGAGTGGAAGAGAAAGGTTATGTAAAAGCGTGTAGCAATCCTGAATTTCAATTGGAAGTGGGTACAGAAGTGCTAGCTGTAGATCCTAAATATTTTAGACCTACAGAAGTAGATTTATTGATAGGCGATGCTACAAAAGCCAATACGAAACTGGGTTGGATTCCGGAATACGACTTACCTGCCCTAGTGAAGGATATGATGGAAAGCGATATAAAACTGATGCAAAAGGATCAACACTTAAAATATGGGGGATATGAGACTTTCAATTATTACGAATAAATAGCCTCTTGTGCAGTTCGGATATTTACATAAAATAGCATACGATCTATAGTGCTATTTATAAAATGGTATTCTAAATTAGTTAAAAGCAAAAAATGGAGAAAGACGCAAAAATATATATTGCTGGCCACAGGGGGCTTGTGGGTAGTGCTATTTTGAAGAATTTGCAGGCCAGGGGTTATACCAATTTTGTTACACGTACCCATAATGAATTGGATTTGACCAATACCCATGCCGTGGAGCGTTTCTTTGCTTTGGAAAAGCCTGCTTATGTCTTTTTGGCGGCAGCCAAAGTAGGGGGGATTGTTGCAAATAATACCTACCGCGCCGATTTTATCTATGAAAACCTTATGATCCAAAACAATGTGATTCATCAGAGTTATGTACATGGGGTAATAAAAATGATGTTTTTGGGAAGTACATGCATATATCCCAAAAACTGTCCACAGCCCATGAGGGAGGAATATCTATTGTCGGATACCTTGGAGTTTACCAATGAGCCCTACGCCATAGCCAAAATTGCCGGGATTAAAATGTGCGAAAGTTACAACCTGCAATATGGCACCAATTTCATTTCGGTAATGCCTACCAACCTATACGGTCCCAACGACAACTTTGATTTGGAAAAATCCCACGTCCTTCCGGCCTTGATACGTAAGATACACCTAGGAAAAGCGCTGGAAAATAACGATTGGGAGGCTATTAGAAAGGATTTTGACCATTTGCCCATCGAAGGTGTTAATGGATCCGAAGAAAAAGACGTTATGGCCAGTATCTTGGATAAGTACGGTATTCAAAAAAAGTCAGATGGGGTGCATTTGGAAATTTGGGGCACGGGCAAACCTATGCGTGAGTTTCTTTGGAGTGAGGACATGGCGGATGCCTGCGTATTTCTTATGGAAAACAGAGACTTTAGCGATTGTTATGAAAAAGGAGCTACAGAAATCCGGAACACTCATGTAAATATAGGTACAGGCGAAGATATTTCTATTAAGGATTTGGCCCAAATAATAAAGGATACGATAGGATTTAAGGGGACACTCTATTTTAATACCAATAAACCGGATGGTACTTTGAAAAAGCTAACCGATTCCTCCAAATTACATGGCCTAGGCTGGAATCATCAAGTAGATTTAAAATCTGGGGTATCTAGAGTATATGACTGGTATACTCAATAGGGTTACTTGCAAAAATACTTTTTCCGTTATTTAACCCTATCACACTCCCAATTGACTGTCCCGATTAGTTGTGGTTTCTAAAAAAATATACTCAGTGCTTTGGCCTGGGAACATATGTTTTCATTAGAAATAAAAAGCCCTTTGGTATAACAGGGGGAACAAATGCCCATCTAGCTTCTAACCTTGATTTTGTAGGTATTGGCAATTTGTAATGGAAACATTTAAGTGTTTACCGATTAATAACCTTTTAAGTTGTTTGAAAATGAAAAAATCTTATTTTATTATTCCGATTTCCGTCATATTCCATTTAACAACTATAAATCTGATACTGTATTTATTTACACCAGATAGTTATAGAAATGGATTCAGTGTATTGTATTATAACTTTTCCTGGTTTTTGGTGACCTATGCCATAGACTTTTATCCCACGGCAAGAAGGGAAGGGTTTATGACCAATTTTAGCAATTTTTTGCGACTTTTCTTGATCTACGGCTTTTTTTACCTTACCTCTTTTGCCTTTAGGGACTATATCCCATATTCTATGGGATATTTACTACAGGTCTATCTGTTGATTTTTTTAATGCTTACCCTGTGGAGAGTGTTTTTCTTTGCTGCGAGAAGGTTATATAGGGCCCAAGGGGGCAATTCAGCTAGGGTAGTAGTGATAGGAAGGGATAAAAATCTAAAAAAAATTAGAAAAGTATTCGATGATTCGGGATTGGGTTACCGTTATATAGGATACTTTGATAATTTCAAATCTTATAGTCCTACTTATTTGGGGGATATCAATAAATCCTTTACATACATCTTCGAAAATGATATAGATGAGGTGTATTGTATGGCCTCCAAACTCTCTAAACTGGAAATGCAACAGCTGATCACAATAGCGGACAATAGTTTCAAGAAAATCAAAATTATTCCAGATAATAAGGAGCTGATATCCCGGGCCATGTCCATAGAACTTTATGATAGCGTGCCAGTTCTTAATCTAAGGGCATCTCCTTTGGAAATGGATTATGCCAATGTTGTGAAGCGGGTTTTTGATGTATTGTTCTCAAGTTTGGTCATCGTTTTTGTACTGTCCTGGCTAACTCCTTTAATTTATATTCTTTTAAAATTCGACTCCAAAGGCCCCTTGTTCTTTAAGCAGAAAAGACATGGAGTTAATCGTAGTACCTTTTGGTGTTATAAATTTAGATCAATGACCCAGAGCAAGGAAAGCGACACGCTAATGGCCACCAAGAACGATATGCGGATTACTCGACTGGGGAAAATATTACGTAAAACTAGTATCGATGAACTGCCCCAGTTCTTTAATGTGCTTAAGGGAGATATGAGCGTTGTAGGACCTAGGCCCCATATGGAGATACATACTCAACAATATGAGACCTCTGTAGATAAATATCTGGTTCGACATTTTCTAAAGCCTGGCATTACCGGTTTGGCACAGATTAAAGGATATCGTGGTGAAATTATAGAAAAATCTGACATTGTGAATAGGGTACGATTTGATATTTTCTATATGGAGAAATGGTCGCTACAATTAGACTTTAAGATTATATATTATACCGTGGTCAATGCCATAATCGGTCAGGAAAGAGCATATTGATCAAAAGTTGTAATTAGTTATAATAGTCATTTTGATAGCTGTTTTTCTGGTGGCACCCGTAATATTGGCATAGAAGAAAAGTTAGGAATGTGCCTATACAATAACTGCCACAAAGGGTTAAATGCCTAAGTATCATGTTTTGGTTCTGGCTTATCAAATAAAATTTAATCAATTCAAGTATACAGAGCTGGGGAGGTATCCTAAATAAAAAATTTTCGTTTATAAAATATATGAAAGAATACAGAGAGGATTTATTAGATCAGCATGAGAATAATCTAGGTCAAGTTTTCAGGAAATACCTTAATTATTGGAAACTATTTGCCTTAGGCGTAATTATTTGTACTGTCGCTGTTTTTCTTAATCTCAGGTATTGGGCGCAGACCCAATATGAAATTCGCAGTACAATATTAATAAAGAATACTGGTACTGGGCAAGGTATAGGTGATATGGATAATTTTAGTAATCTTGGTTTAATAAAAACTTCACAAAGCCTAGAGGATGAAATAGGCATATTAACTTCCTCAGGGATAATGGAGGAGGTCATCTCCAAAAATTCCTTTAACATAACTTATTATATTAAGGGTAATATTAGGGATGTGGAGATATATGGTGAGGATGTTCCGGTTAAAATTTTAATTGATGAAACTTCAGATAATTTGCCATATGGACTGCCCATCAATTTAAGGCTTTTGGATTCAGAAACTTATATGTTGAGTACTACTTACAACGATGAAGAGCTAAGCTCCAGGCACTCTTTTGGTGATTTGGTAAACCTTCCGTACGGCACTTTTACTATAGTGCCAAAAATTGAATCATTAAATATTGACACCACTGAACCAATGTTTTTCGTTATAAAGAGTAATGAAGAATTTGTAAATAAGTTTCTAGGTAATCTTAATGTAGTGCCTGCGAATGAAACCGGAACTTTGTTGAGTTTAAGTTTTATTTCTGGCAATAAAAAGAAAGGAGAAGATTTACTTTCGAGATTAATTGAGACATACATAGCTAAAACAATAAAATATGAGAATGAATTGGCGGAAAACATTATAAGGATGATTGATGGCCGCTTAAAGGTTTTATCTGGCGAAATTGAAGAAGTGGAAGAAACAGTGGTTAATTTCAAAACTAAAAACGAAATAACAGATGTTGCAAGAAACGCTGATAAATTCATAGAACAGGCAAATGACTATAAAAAAAGGGTTAATGATTATCAAACTCAGATAAATGTATTGGAGTCTATTGAACAAACTTTGACCTTGGGAGATTTGGAATCCACTATAGGAGGTTCATTTTCAATTAGTGATCCGACCTTAACAAGTTTAATAAACAGGTATAATGAGGCTTTTTTGCAAAAACAAAGTTTGTCGCAATCAGCTGTTACTTCCAATCCACTTATTGTTAATCTAGAATCTAACATGACCAATATACGTGCCTCCATATTGCAAAATATAAAAAGCACCAAAAATGGACTGATTATAGCCAGAGGAAACCTACTAGCTAATGCTAGTAGATATGACGCACAAATCGCCAAGGTACCGGGAATGGAACGAAAATTATTGGATATTAGCCGTGATCATAGCACTAAAGAGGGTTTATATCTATATTTATTGCAAAAGCGGGAAGAGGAAATTCTTTCACTTGCCGCTCCAGTATCATCTACAAGAATGGTGAGCTTACCGAAGGCTGGCATGTACCCTATTAGTCCGAATAAAAAATTATTTTACTTTTCCGGCCTACTGCTAGGTCTATTTATTCCATTTTCAATAATTTATGTAAAAGAAGCTTTAAATAATAAAATTAGTTCAACTGAGGACTTATCAAAGTTGATATCAGTTCCGTTTCTTGGAGAAATTTCCAGGAGCAATGAAAATAGTGCTATTCTTTCACATGATGGTCGGCAATCGTCGACCGTTGAACTATTTAGGCTGCTAAGATTTAATCTGGATTACCTAAAAAAAGCGGAAAAGAACCAAACTTTATTAGTAACGTCTACCGTAAAGGGTGAAGGCAAGACCTTTGTTGCCTCCAATCTTGCCGTGACACTGGCAACTAATGGAGAAAAAGTAGTGGTATTGTCCTTCGACTTAAGGGCATCTCAATTAATGAAAAATTTTGACCTACCCGATGGTCCGGGTTTAACGGATTTTATTATTAAGAATGGGATGGATATTGGCCATATACTTCAGAAACACCCTGGCATTGAGAATTTACACCTAATAGGAGCCGGTGCAAAAGTAAATCAGGTAGGAAGATTAATGTTGAGTAAGCGAATTGAATTATTAATGGAAACCTTGAAATTACAGTTTGACCGAATCATTATTGATACTGCACCTATTGGCCTTATATCAGATGCTTTTGCCTTAAATTCATACATTGATGGTACAATCTATGTGGTTCGTAAAGATGTATCCAAAAAGGAGTACTTAAAAACCATTGACGCTGTTCAAAGGAATGGGAAATTGAAAAATACCATGATTTTATTAAACGACACCAAGGAATTGGAACCATATGGCTACGTCCATGTTAAATAGGCCAATATGGGGTCGATAGGAATTCAATCCTGCGGTATGCATATATATTTAATTTTAGACAAGGCTTTTTGGATAGCAGTTAGTGCTTTCCCTGCTTTAACAAAATATCTTTTCCAAAAAAAGGAGTTCATGGTGTTAACAAGGTTTTCCATAAAATCGCTGCGGACATTCTGGACATGTTTAGGTATAACGTGCTATGAAGAATAATAACTAAATGACATTAAAGAAGAGATTGTTACATAATGGATTGGCATCTGTTTTTCAGAAAGGAGTACGAGTACTAGATCAATTGTTTTTGGTTCCGTTCTTTATCACTTCATGGGGGGCTGCCTATTATGGAGAGTGGTTGACCCTCACTATAATACCTAGCGTAATTGCTTTTTCTGATTTGGGCTTCGGAACAGCTGCGGCCAATAGTTTTGTTTTGAGTTATGCTGCCGACGATAGGCGAAAAGCTGCTAATATTAGTAAATCGGGCACTTATATTATTACTATCATGATATTGTGCGCTATGCTTATTAGTGTTATGGGGATTTTTGTACTGGATTATTTTGAGGTTTTTGAAAAGTCGTTGATAGATAGTCAAGACGCTAAAATAGCTGTATCTATCCTCATATTTGTTCGCTTATTGAGTTTTTATGATCAATTAGTGGAGTCATATTTTAGATCTGCTCAAAAAGCTGCCCTGAACATTAATATTCTGACCTTAAAGGCATCACTAAATTTAGTGGCAGGCCTATGTGTGTTATTATTGGGTTATGGGGTGGTGGAATTCGCGCTCTCACAACTTGTGGTAACACTTGTGTTCAATGCCTTTTATTGGACAAAAGGAAGACAGGTAGTGGGTTTGTTCAAGGAATATAAGGGAAAAAAGGATAAGGTTATACTGAAGTCCATTGCTACAAAAGGACTAAGCTATCTCATGTCACCGGTATGGCAAGCTATCTATTTTCAGGGGACTACCTTTGTGGTGCGGATTGTTTTAGGGCCTGAAGCGGTAGCGGTTTTTAACACTGTAAGAACATTGAGCAGGTCGTTAAACCAGTTACTGTTTATGGTTAAGACGGCAGTGTTTCCTGAACTGCAATATGAGATTGGCCAACACAATTGGAAAACGGCCCAAAAGGTGTTCAGGATTTCATTGTTGGGTGTTCTGTCCCTATCGTTGTTTGGTTTTATTTTATTGGTTTTATTTGGCCTTTGGTTCTATTCCATTTGGACCCAAAATGAATTGGAGGTGCCAACGGCCATGTGGTATATATTTATTGGGGGTATGGTCTTCAATGCTTTGTGGTGGACGGCGGAAATGGTGTTTGGGGTTGTTAACAAACCCTATAAAATGGCTATCTATGGAGTAGTAGCTGCCTTGCTTTCCGTATTTCTTTCGTATGTCTTGTCCAATCAATTTGGTTTGTTGGGTGCAGCCATCGGCAATGTGTCTTTGGACATAATTTTGGTTTTATTAGTGGTCCCGAATGCGTGTCATTTAATGCGAATGTCCGTAAAGGAATTGTTCTTATATGGCGTTGCCGATTTTCATACATTTTTTTCCCAACTGAGTTATAAACTTCAAGCTTTGAAAAATTAAAATGAAAATACTATCAGTTGGATGGTTCGGTCAAGTAAGCAGTACTTCATGGCACAGGCATTTGGCCTTGAAAAAAAGTGCCGATTTTGTGGATAAGGTGGAGGCCGCCCCTAAGGCTATGTCAATAAGAAATCGGTTGGCTTACCATTTATTTCAGCTAGGAATTCCAATAAGGTTGCAGGACCAAACCAAAGCCAACCAAAAAATTAAGGAGCATATATCCAAAAACAACTGGGACTTGGTCTGGATAGATAAAGGGGTAACCATTAATAAATCAACTTTAAAATATATCAAACAAAAATCGCCGAGTACCACTATTGTTAGTTACTCTCCTGACAATATGGCCCTGAGACACAATCAAAGTCAGAATTATTTGGAGAGCGTTCCGTATTACGATTATGTTTTTACCAACAAGTCTTATATCATAAACGCTATGAAGGAATTGGGGGCAAAGAACATACAGTTTATCCACAATATGTACGAGGATAGTTTTCATTATCCCAGGAAATTGTCATCTGCAGATATTGAACGGTTAGGGGGGGATGTAGGTTTTGTAGGGGCTTGGGAGAAGGAACGTAGCGACAGTATTCTGTTCTTGGCAAAAAATGGAATTAAGGTTAAAGTTTTTGGAAACGGAAAGTGGAAAGAGTTCAATGACCTATACCCTAATCTTACCATTTTGCCTGCTGTTTTCTCAGAGGATTATTCAAAGGCATTGGGAGCCTTTAAAATTTCCTTATGTTTCTTGAGAAAGATGAATTTTGATCAACAGACTACCCGAACTATGGAAATTCCCGCCTGCGGAGGATTTATGTTGGCAGAGCGCACACAGGAACATTTGGATTTGTTTGAAGAAGGTAAGGAAGCGGCCTATTTTTCATCAAATGAAGAGCTCTTGGAGCAGTGCAGATATTATTTGAAC
This sequence comes from Arenibacter palladensis, assembly GCF_900129275.1. Classification (GTDB taxonomy): domain Bacteria; phylum Bacteroidota; class Bacteroidia; order Flavobacteriales; family Flavobacteriaceae; genus Arenibacter; species Arenibacter palladensis. Next base: position 21,477 of record NZ_FQUX01000016.1, read on the forward strand.
AATGAGCAAGAACGTACACAAATTGCGACAGCTGGTTTAAAAAGGTGTGAAAGTTCGGGTTATTCCAATGAGAAAACCATAAAAAAAATGTTGGATATAGTATTAAAGAATGGGTAAAGAGCCAATACATATAATTCGACAAACCAAAAAAGGATTGGCAATTATGCTAGTGTTGGCGGTTGTTTGTGAATTGTTATTTTTTCCAACAATGCCAAACTTCTTTGGTTGCGCAATGGCCATTATTAGTTATTGTGTGTTTTCTTTTTTCTTTCAGGATAAATACATTCGTTTATTTCCGTTCTCTTTCTGTATGTATTTGTCGATTTTTATGTATAGGTATTTGCCATTGATAGCAACCATTTTGGAAGGGAAGCCCATTACTTTTGGATTTGAACGCCCCTACCAAACCTTTATTTATGAGATAGTCTTGTTTTTGGTATCATCCTTGGCTTTTTATTTTGCTTGCGCAACTCCTAGGCGAACGGATAGAAATAATATTATTCAAAAAAGCCTCTACCAACTGCGGTTTTATGAAATTACCCCTGCTATTGTATGGGGCATTGGTCTCATTGGATTTTTGATCAGGCTCTATAATTTTAGCGCGGGTGACGTGGAATATGGGGATGTAGGCGGGAAGTTTTTATCGGGTCTGGATTATTTAATGTACGCCCCTCTGTGCTTATTCTTTCCAACTTTGTTAAACTTAAATTATGCCAATAAAAAAAGTGTTTGGATATATGCAATCTGTATTTTTATGATAAATATTGCCTCTAATAGTAGGCAAAGTATTATTACACCTATTGCTATTCTGGCAATCTTGTTTTTGTTGTATTTGGTCATTAACAATTTAAAGATAACGGACTACATATCCGGTCCCAAAATTGTGTTATTAGGCCTGTTTCTTGTATTTGTTTTAAACCTTCTTTCCAATGTTTCCGTTGCTATGCTGCACACACGGAAAATTAGATCGGATGTGAATAAACTTGAGTTGTTTCAAAGAACAATGGAAACCATGCAAGATGAGGCGCTGATGGGGCGGTTAAAAGCTGACAAGGACAAGGCAGAGGGAAATCAATTTATTTCTTACCACCAAGGATGGACGGAACAATATGTAGATAACTTTATGTTGGCTAGATATGCCAATATGAGGATTACAGATCAAACCCTGTATTACGCTGAGAAAAAAGGATACGCCAATAGGCAAATGCAGGAAGTCTTTAAACAAAATGTGTTGGCATTGTTCCCAACGCCTTTACTAAGTGTATTGGGGATTTATGTGGACAAAAGTAAGCTGGAGTTCTCTAGAGGGGATTTGTTATATGGATCCGGCTTTGGGGGTTACCGGGTAACCAGTCACCTAGCAGATGGCTTGGCCACCTTTGGGCTTTGGTATTTCCCCATTCAATTTGTGGCTTTATTTATTGTTTTTAAACTGCTGAATTGTTTTGTTTTCAGTTCGGTCAAGGGTTATCTATATGCGCCATTTGCTTTAATGAATGTTTTTTCGTTTTTAGGTATGTTCCGGAACGCCCAAGGGATTTTTAACGACTTTGCATATATTTTACGAGGCTTTATACAGGGAGTAATTACTTATTTAATAATTTTTTACCTCGTCAGATCCACATTGAAGCTCATCAATGTAAAGTATGTGAAAAACTTGGATATAAGCTGCAAGGTTAAATATTTCTAGTCTGATTTTGACACTTATAGAATTTTGCTTAAAAGATTGTACTAATTAATTGGTTTCATTGTGAAAATTATTTTATTGATCCATCATGAAAATTCGCTAGGATACAGTATGTTGCGATATGCAAATTTTTTAAACCAAGGAATGCTCAAAAGAGGGCATGATGTTGAAATTTGGGGTCCAAAGCTTTATTTGTCCAATCATAATCTTCCTGATGGTCTCAAAAAGTGGTTGCGTTATATAGATCAATTTGTCATTTTTCCTTTATGGTTCAAAATTAAAAGCAAAGACCTTCCATCGTCAACCCTCTATGTATTAATTGATCAGGCCTTGGGTATTTGGATGCCTTTGTTGAAGAATAAAAGGCATGTTGTACATTGTCATGATTTTATAGCTCTAAAATCTGCTCTAGACAGAATAAATGAAAACCCTACAAGTTGGACTGGTAAGATTTATCAAAAATTAATTCTAAAAGGCTTCTCTAAGTCTAATTGTTTTATATCCATTTCCAAGAATACACAGGAAGAATTAATACAATTTCTTAATAAAAAGCCTGCTTTGCATGCTCAAGTTTATAATGCCATAGATCCCTTGTTTATTCCAGGGTCATCGGATGTAGCCCGGAATGCTATTGGTAAGTATTTAGAACTTGATGTGAAGAACGGTTATATACTTCATGTTGGGGGGAATACTTTCTATAAGAACAGGGTAGGAGTTGTTGAACTCTATAACTCTTGGAGGAACATGACGAAAAGTAAGTTGCCTCTTTTGATGGTGGGATCAGCACCAGATGCCAATTTAATTGAACACTTTGAGGCATCACCCTTTCAAAAAGATATATATTTCTTAGTAAAAGTAGATGATATGCTGCTTTTAAAAGCCTATCAGGGAGCCAGTGTATTCGTTTTTCCATCCTTGACCGAAGGATTTGGTTTCCCAATAGCGGAGGCCATGGCAGTAGGCTGTCCTGTTATGACTACCGATGAGGCCCCAATGAATGAGGTTGGGGGAACTGCGGCAGTTTATATAAGGAGCTGCCAAAATAAAGAGGGAGTTGGCGCATGGGCCAAAGAATCTGCAAAGGTATTGGAAAAGGTATTGCAACTCACAGAGGAGGAAAGAGCCAATATGGTATTAAAGGGATTGGCTAATGCACAGCGGTTTGGAGAGGATAGAATTTCTGATGAAGTAGAACGAATTTATAAGAAAATTGTGGCCAATGAAGTCCATTAATCAGGAATATATAGGAATGATTAAAGAATTATTTATAAATAAAGTAAAGCTATTGGGGCTCTTGTTATTTGTTCTTGGGGTTTTCATAATATTTTATTTAAGCTGGAAATCCAATCCGAACGTAGGGGAGCTCTCTTTCGTGCCAGATTGGCTTGCGGATTGGACAGATAAAGAGCGAAATAGTCGAAGGAGAACTGCGGTACCGTTTATAGGTCTGGGTATTTTGCTAGGAGCTTATCTTAGTTACAAAAAAAGAATCAGTTTGGGATCTTGGTTTTTTGTTTGGATAGTTCTTGGGATTATCGTTTCTGTAGCTGAAATGGGTCAGTATTTTTTACCTTCAAGAAGCCCGGATATGAAAGATGTAATTTGGGGTGTGGTCGGATCAAGTGTGGGTCTAGGTACCACATTCTTGATAAGTTTATTTATAAGAACGATAAAAAATAGATTTTGAAAGAAACAAAAGCTAAGCGCATTTTATTTATTGGATATAATTTTTCTCCAGAATTAACCGGAATCGGTAAATATTCTGGTGAAATGATGCATTGGTTAGCGGAGAAAGGGCATCATTGTACAGTTGTTACGGCATATCCGTATTATCCCTATTGGAAAGTGCAGAAACCATATAGAAAGAATCGATTTTGGTATAAAAAGGAGGTGACAAGATTTGATTCGGGGGGGCAACTCCAGGTATTGAGATGTCCAATGTATGTACCTAAAGAACCTACTGGTATAAGACGGATGATTTTGGATACTTCTTTCTCAGGCACGGCGTTTGTTGCCATCTTGGCCCAATTATTTCAAAAAAAATATGATTGGGTGATTTCTGTAGCGCCATCTTTTCAATTTGGTTTGTTGGGGGTTTTGTACAAAAAACTAAGAGGGGCTAAACACTTACATCACATTCAGGATTTACAGATAGAGGCAGCCCAGGATTTGGGCCTCATAAAGTCTAAAAAATTATTACAGATGCTATATGGTACTGAGCGATTCATTTTTAAACATACAGACATCGTAAGCAGTATTTCGGACGGGATGATGGATCGGATAGGGCGTAAAGCGAATAAACCTATTTTGTTTTTTCCAAATTGGACAGATACTACCAGTTTTTTTCCTATCCCGGATAGCATATCATTGAAGGGGAAGTTTGGTTTTAAGTCTACGGACTGGGTAGTGCTATATTCTGGGGCCATTGGTGAAAAACAGGGTTTGGAAGCTATATTACATGCTGCAAAAGCATTGGAGTCCTATCCTCAAATACAATTTGTAATATGTGGAACGGGACCTTATAAAATGAACCTTAGGGAGATGACTTTGGGAATGCATTTAGAGAATGTGCAGTTCTTTCCACTACAGCCCAAAAAGGACTTTAATGCTTTTCTAAACATGGCAGACTTGCATTTGGTGATCCAAAAAGAAAAGGCAAGTGATCTAGTTATGCCATCTAAGCTTACCACAATCATGGCCGTTGGCGGCTTAGCCCTTATAACGGCCAATCCTGAATCCACACTACACAAAGTAGTTAGTAAATACGAAATGGGTTTATTGGTAGCCGCCGAAAATCAACAGGTTTTAATTGTGGCTATTTTAGAGGCGTATCTCAATAAGGACAACAAGAGTGTTAAAAAAGCGGCCAGGGTATATGCTGAACAATATTTGGCCATCAACAAAATTATGGAGGCGTTTAACTGTGAATTGCATCGATAGATTTGGTAATCACTGAGCATTTTGGCTATTAACATCACAATATTTAACTGATATTAAACTGCGGATTTTTATTATTCTAATTTATAGAAGTGTTCAGGTTTCTTATAAAAATAATCCCAATACTGAATCGCAAACTTTTGTGATAATCTTTTCAAGTTATAACTAATTAATCCCCCACTTTTGGGTTTTTATAAGACTAATTACATATGGGTAATCACTTTTCTAAAATAATATTTGAGCTTAAAACGAAAATTTTAAGTCCAAAACTGAACAACTTGCATAGAAAGTCAGAGGCCAGTTTAGGGGTCAAAAGTTTATCTACCCTAAATTTTGTAAAACGGCAAGCTATAATACAACATGCAGTTAAACATTCCACATTCTACAGGGAGAAATATGCTGGATTGCCTTTGGTTGAGGACGGAATGCAAACGCATGAGGATTTTTTAGCTTTACCTCCTCTGACCAGGGACGAACTCCGTTCGAATTTTAGAAGTATAAAGGCAGATAATGTAGCTTTTTCCAATTACCGTAAAGCGAGAACATCGGGAACTACAAGTGCTCCGGTATTCTTATTACACGACAAAAGACATCCTGAAACCCCAATCCGATGGCGCATACTGAATTGGTGGGGTATAGAGCCTTGTGAAAACCAAGCCTTTATTTATAGATATAAAAAACCTTTTATTAATAGCCTGAAAAACAAGGCTTTGTGGTGGCCCACCAAGCGTGTTTTTTTGGCTATGGCAAATCCAAGTGCCAAACAACTAAATAAATTTGTCCACGATTTCAATCATATTAAACCAGCTCTCGTTCAGGGCTATGTGGATGTTGTATTTGAGTTTGCCATGTATTTGCTGGATAATGATATAAAAATTCATCCTCCAAAAATGGTCTGGGTTACCTCAGCGCCACTATTTGAAGAACAGCGGGAAATAATGAAAAAGGCTTTTGGCGCACCGGTTTGTGATCAATATGGTAATACTGAAATATTATTGATTGCGGCAGAATGCCCGGTACAGAATGGGTTGCATATGATGCAGGACACCGTGCATATCGAATTTGTGGACGACAATAATCAGCCAGTCCAACCCAATACTACTGGTAAAATATTGTTGACAGATTTGACCAATTATGCCTTTCCTTTAATACGATATGAAATTGGTGATGAAGGAAAATACAAGGACCATATGTGTAGTTGTGGTAGTTCACTGCCTTTAATGGATAATGTTAGGGGGCGCCAATCCATGAATATTCGAACCCCCTCCGGGCTTCGCATTAGAGGTGAGCATATTATGGCCATGTTTGAAGGTTATATGAAAGCCTTTAAAGAAATTCAATTGCGGCAGGAAGCTAATTTCTCTGTCTGTATCGAATATGTCCCTAGAAAATTAAACCAAGGCTCGAAGGAAGCCGATGAAATGACAAAATTACTAATGCTCCGTGCACGTTGCGAAATTGCGGTGGACTGTAGGGAAATTCAAAAAATACAACAAGTAGGCTTAAAATCCCCTTTGATTATAAGTAATTTAGAATTGCCATGAATACACGTTACATTCCTGGAACTTGGGCATTAGAAGGTGCAGTAAATACAATTTGTTGTCTATTTGCCTATTAGCAATTATGATATATGTAATGTAATTACGACACTTTTCGATATCCTTGGAAATTGACGTACTATCAAAAACCACCCTAAAAACAACTGCTTCAAAATGAAAATCAATTATTTCTTCCGGCATCCTGGGATAGGGCATTCAATACATCGTGTTTTTAGAACATTGATTGAGGAATTGGATGGATCATTTGAAATCTCCATCCACGAAGTTCCATGTGAAGGCTCTAAGCCCATTCATATTTTATGGAACAATATTTTTGTGCATACAAAAAGAGATAAGCAAGCAATAAATCACATAACAGGACATATTCATGATGTTATCTTAGCATTAACAGGAACGAAAACCATATTGACGATACACGATTTAGTTTTTTTGGACAATGTAAAAAATCCAATTAAGCGATTTTATAAATGGTTATTTTGGTTGTATTTACCCTTAAAAATTGCAGATAAGGTAGTTTGTATTTCCAACCAAACCAAACGGAACATTTTAAGTAAAATTTATACGAACAAATTATTGGTAATATATAACGCTGTGGATCCTATATTTAACCATCAAGTGAGGATATTCAATCAAGATAAACCGGTCATATTGCATATAGGAACTGGATGGAATAAAAATTTAAACAGGACGATAGAAGCATTAAATGGCATAACATGCCATTTGCGAATCATCGGAAAACTATATGATTCGCAAATAGAGTTGCTAGAAAATAATAACATAGAGTACTCCAATCAATTTGATCTTACTGATGAAGATATTAGAAATGAATATGTAAACTGTGATATTGTGAATTTTCCATCATTATATGAGGGTTTTGGGATGCCCATAATAGAGGGGCAACAAACGGGAAGAGTGGTGGTGACCTCTAAGATTGAACCTTTGATCGAGGTGTCCTGTGGTGCTGCTGCGTTTGTAAAACCTGATAACATCCATTCCATTAGACAAGCCTATCTTAACGTCATTAGTGATGAATCCTACAGAACTAGTTTAATCGAAAAAGGGTTGGAAAATGCAAAAAGATTTTCAGTTAAAAATATTTCTCACCAGTACAAAGAATTATATCAAAACATAGCCCGAGCATGAAAATTCTTCGCATTATACCCAGTATGAATCCAAAACAAGGTGGCCCTTGCCAAGGGATTAGAAATTCTGTTCCAGAACTTGAGAGGTTGGGAATAGAAAATGAGGTTGTTTGTTTGGATAACCCCACTGAGGATTATTTAGGACAAGATCCATTTGTCATAAATGCCATAGGAGAAAGTATAACACCATGGGGATATAATAGAAATTTGATACCATGGCTAATGTCTAATTTCAATCGTTTTGATGCTATAATTGTACATGGTTTATGGCTATACCATGGCCATGCCGCTATCAAAGCTATTCTAGCGTTTAGGAAAACCAATTCCACATCACCAAAAGTCTATGCAATGCCACATGGAATGCTAGATCCCTATTTCCAAAAAGCCAAAGAACGCAGATTTAAAGCTTTACGGAACGAACTTTACTGGAAATTGATTGAAAAAAGGTTGGTTAACCAGGTTGATGGAGTTCTATTTACGTGTGAGGAAGAATTGCTTCTGGCTAGAACCACCTTCGGGAATTATAAACCCAAGAGGGAAATTAATGTGGGCTATGGTATACAGCCCCCTCCAGTCTACAAAGTTGCTATGCGTAAAGCTTTTGCTCAAACCGTTCCCCAGTGGAATGGAAAGCCATATTTCATCTTTTTAAGTAGAATACACCAAAAAAAAGGAGTGGATTTATTAATTAAGGCCTATATAAAAGTAGAGAAGGAATTGGGGAGTTTACCGCAATTAATAATTGCAGGACCAGGACTGGAAAATGATTATGGTAAGGAAATGCAAGCATTGGCTTCTGCTTCCCAAAATATAATGTTTCCAGGTATGTTAAGTGGTGATGCTAAGTGGGGAGCTTTTTATGAAAGCGAAGCGTTTGTACTGCCTAGTCATCAAGAAAATTTCGGTATAGCAGTGGTTGAGGCGTTGGCTTGTGCAAAACCAGTACTTATAAGTGATAAGGTAAATATTTGGAGAGAAATAGTAAATGAAAACGGGGGGCTTGTTAAAAATGATACTGAAAATGAAACCTATCAAATTTTAAAACAGTGGGTCTTATTAGGTGAAGATAAACAATCTGAAATGGCCAATGCCGCTCAAGGTGTTTATAAGAACTATTTTACAATAGGGCAAGCAGCACTTCAATTTAAAAATGGAATTAATTTATAGAACAATATGGCCAACATACTATTTGTTATAGGAGTATATCCCAATTTTGGAGGGACAGAGAAAATAACAACTGTCCTTGCAAACGAATTTGTTAAAAAGGGATATGGAATTTCAATTGCTTCATTTAAACAGGAAATACCATCATTAGTATCGGAATTGGATGAGTCGATAGAGTTGATATCACTTAAGTATCCGGTCTTGAACAGCCAGAATATTAAAATCTTGAAGGCCTACGTACATGAAAAGAAAATAGACTACATCATAAACCAATGGTGTTTACCTTTCCATGTTACCCTATTGATCAATTTGGCAAGGAAAGGGACTGAATGTAAGTTGATATCCGTACTGCACGGTTTGCCGGATAGGAATAAACGATTGCTAACGGTTCAAAACAAGGTTGAGACATCAAAGGTTATAGTGGCCAAATCCCTTTATAAATTTATCCACCGAGTTTTTTTAAAAATTACTTCGATCAATCTAAGATATGTCTATCGTTACAGTGATCAATATGTAGTGCTGTCCAAAAGTTTTATCGCTTCCTTTTTGAAATTTTCCAATATAAAAAATGAATCAAAGATCAGGGCTATTTCAAATCCAATTACAATAGAAACTGCGCCACGTTATATATATTCCATCCCTTCTCGGGACAATGACAAGGAAAACACAATATTGTATGTTGGTAGAATGGATTATGCAAACAAAAGGGTGCATCGGGTGGTGGAAGCATGGGAGAAAATTTTTAAGAAACACCCAAATTGGAAAATGGTACTGGTAGGAGATGGACCGGAAAAAGAAGCCTTGGAGGCATATGTTGAATCGAAGGAAATATTAAATTTAAAATTTGAAGGTTTTCAAAAAGAAGCTCCAATAAAGTTTTATAAGAAAGCTTCGATACTTCTACTCACATCAGATCTGGAAGGTTTCGGGTTGGTAGTTTTGGAAGGTATGTCATTTGGAGTGGTGCCTATTGTTTATGGTAGCTATTCCGCTATTTTCGATATTATTGAAAATGGCAAATCCGGTTTTATTACTCCAGTGCCTTATGAAGTCTCCAATACGGTTGCCTGTATAGAGAAATTAATTCAGGATAGACAACTTCTTAATGAGATGTCTAATCAGGCAAGGGAAAAGGCAATGGATTATGAAATTGATATCATTATTGATCAATGGCATACTATGTTTCAGGGATTGAGCGCTACCATTTAAAAATTGCCCGGACAGTTATCTGTGGGCAAAACAGTTTTATTTTAAAATAAAGAAATTGAAATATGGATTTATCCAAATATAAGGAGCCTAAACCAAAGTACTTAAAAAGGATTATTTGGTATGTGGTGAACCGGACTATCTTTTACTGTATTCCAGGAATTCCCTTTAGATATATGCGTAATCTTATCCTGCGTGCTTTTGGGGCTAAAATACCCTTAAATACCTTAGTGTATTCGTCGTGTAAGATATGGGCTCCTTGGAATTTAGAAATTGGTAAGAATAGTTGTGTTGGGCCAAATACAGAATTGTACAACAAGGCGGCTATAATAATAGGTGATAATTCTGTGGTTTCCCAGGGGACCAAATTATACACGGCATCCCATGATATTACAGATATGAAGCATCCTTTAATTATGTATCCTATTCATATTGGGGATAAGTCGTGGATAGCCGCAGATTGTTTTGTGGGGCCTGGCGTTACCGTAGGTGAAGGTGCCGTTGCCGGAGCCAGGGCGGTTGTTTTTAAGGATGTAGCCCCATGGACGGTCGTTGGAGGCAACCCAGCAAAATTTATTAAAAATAGGGAAATTAAGGGCTAATGTATTCTATATCTACAGTCATCCTTACATACAACGAGGAAAAGCACATTGAACGATGTATTAAAAGTGCAAAGCAATTTTCACAGGATATTTATCTGGTAGATTCATTTTCTACAGATAGTACCATCGCAATTGCCGAATCACTTGGAGCTAAGGTGTTTCAAAATAAATGGGAGAATAATCATGCCAAACAGTTTAATTGGGGGCTGAAAAACTTACCAATCAAAACCGAGTGGATTTTTCGATTGGATGCGGATGAGTATTTAACGGATGAGCTGATTGAAGAGATCAAACAGAAAGTGCCATATCTGTCGGCCGATATATCAGGGGTGGTATTTGAACGTAAAATGTATTTCTTAAATACATTGATGACCAAAGGTATGGTTCAAATGAATATGCTACGTTTGTTTAGGTACCAACATGGATTCTGTGAAGACCGGTGGATGGATGAGCATATAGTCCTGACGCAGGGAAAAAGTACACAATTTTATGGGTATTTTGTTGATCATAATTTAAATCCACTTGGGTGGTGGATACAAAAACACAACAACTACTCCATACGCGAAGCAATAGATTTATTGAATCTGGAATACCATATATTGGCACCTAAAAGCGATGAGGCAAAACTATATGAACTTTCTAGTGACGCCCAATCGAAAAGAAATAAGAAAAAAAAGTATGCCAATATGCCATTGTTCTGGCGTTCGTTTTTCTATTTCATGTATCGTTATTTTTTAAAATTTGGCTTCATTCAGGGAAAAGAAGGATTTTTATGGCATTTTCTACAAGGGTGGTGGTACCGTACCTTGGTTGATGCCAAGGTATACGAGGTAAAACGGGTATGCGGAGATGACAAGGAAAAAATAAGGAAATATTTATATCAAAACTATCAAATAAAGTTATAGGCATTAAAGGGGGTATAGATGCTAATATTGAAAATGAACCGAAAAATAAAAAAACTAATATTTATTTTGCCAATTGTATTGCTGGCCGTTGTTGCTTTTTATCCTAATAGGTTAAATAGATACGTCAAAAGGAAATTTCGTGCCTATGCTGCTGCTCCTAAAAGTGAATTGAAAGGGGTCATGTTCCAAAGGATAGAATTGGTCAATATGGTCAAGGGGCCGTATACCAGTTTGGTGATAGGGCCTGATCATAAATTGTATGCAAGTGCTATAGATGGTAAGATAATGCGATTTCTTATTCTGCCATCAGGTGATTTACTATTGGAACATACGTTTAAACCATTTGGAGAGGTATCTAAATTTACCATTGGGTTAGCTTTTGATCCTGCATCAAAATCTGATAGTTTAATAGTTTGGACCACCTATGCGGAAGGTAGCAGTAGCTGGGTGAAGTTTCCCGACTCTCCGGAGGAGCATGATAAAACGAACTGGGCGGGTTGTATGGCTCGCTTGCATTTAAACAGCACAACCGACCAAGTTTTAAAAAATGAATTGGTATTACAAGAGCTGCCCACTTTTGGTCCAAACCATGAGAATTATGCAAATTCCATTGTCTTTGGCCCGGATGGAAAGCTCTATTTTGGACAGGGCGCTAATACGGGAATGGGGCTGTGCGATTGTGAGGAGAACCAGGAACCATCCAGGGAAGCCTTGCTATCGGGTGCTATTCTATATCTTGACTTAAATAAGCTGCCTAAAAAGTTGCCGATTGTAGTTAAGACATTGGATGGTGGTGGCAGCTATGACCCCTATCAGGTCATGGCACCCTTAAAGATTTATGCCACTGGCCTTAGAAATGCTTATGATATGGTTTGGCATAGTAATGGCCAGTTGTATACAACTATCAATGGTTCTGGCGGAAATGAAAATACTCCGACCTCAGATCCTGAATCTCCCTATTATATTCCACCTTATATAAAAATCAACTATACCGGCTCCAAAGATATCCCGGCTGTAATTGGTGCCCAGCCAGATCAAAATGACTTTATGGCAAGGGTAGAGCAGGGAGGTTATTACGGGCATCCTAACCCACTTAGGGCTGAATATGTTCTTAATTATGGGGATGCCGCTTTGGATAATTCTGCATACGACGGGGTAGTGCCCGATGTTAATTTTAAAGGCTTTACCTATGATTTTGGACCTCACGTTGCTCCTACAGGTGTGGTAGAGTATAAAAGTGAAACTTTTAATGGACGATTAAAGGGATGCCTTATTGTGGCACGGATGGGGCACAACGATTTGGTACTTGTAAGGCCGGATGGGGAAAAAAAGGATATTGTTAAAGATTATGACGGATCGGAAATGGGGTTGGAATTGGATAGCGGGCCATTGGATGTCGTAGAGGATACCAAAACAGGGAATATTTATGTATCGGAATTCGGGAATAAGACAATCACCTTATTCCACCCTATAGAAAAGGAAGCCACCAGGCTTGTGAAAGAAGGAGGAAACAAATCAAAAGAAATATTGGATCCGTTGGAGGGAGGGAGAGTAATTTATGAGCAAAATTGTCAGATTTGCCACGGAGCAGAAGGCCGCGGTGGAATAGCACCAAGTTTGGTTGATCGGAAATGGATAAATGAACGGGATAGCATGATGCTAATAATTGAAAATGGATCTGGGAATGGAAGGATGCCAGCCTGGAAACACAAGCTTTCGAATAAAGAAATTAAATGGATTGAAGGTTATATTATATCCCTGCAAAAAAGGGCAGGGCATTAACGGTCATAAAATTAGTTGGTTGCTCCCTAATCTAATCTGTGTTTAAATATAACCTATTAGCTGCCCGTCAATATCTACATTACTGGAAAATTTTGAAAAGGGAAAATAGTTTTACCTCTTTGGGTAAGAATTTTTAAAATAAAACTCGTGTATTTATGCCAATGGTTACCATTGACGATAATTTTGTTGAACATTAATCAATCTTTTTATTATGATTAATCCTTTCTTGTCCATTATTATTCCTGCGTATAATGCTGTTGATGTAATAGATAAATGTATTGGCAGTATAGTAGGTCAGTCCTACACAGATTTTGAGGTAATCGTTGTTAACGATTGCAGTAAAGACTCCACGGATAATATTATAGAGCAATGGTCTGAAAAGGACAAAAGGATAAAAGGGGTACATTTAGAGAAAAATGGGGGGGTATCCCGCGCCCGAAATATTGGCATTACATATGCAAAAGGTGAGTATATTACCTTTATTGATGCGGATGATTATATTGATACCGAGTATTTTGAAAAGGCCTTTTCCGGTTCTTATAAATTCGACTTGATTGTATTGGGGCTGCAAGTAGGGGATGTGGGTAATTTTGATGTAATAAGTCCAGAAGAAAACTCAGCTTCTGATCTACTTGAGGTCAGGGACATTTATGCCAAATTGGATAAAGAACGAGCGCTGCTCTGGGGACCTTATAATAAATTTTATAGAAAAAGTATTATCGTTTCTAACAACCTTACCTTTCCCAGTTTTTCTTTGGGAGAGGACCAGTGCTTCGTGTTCAAGTATTTTCTTTATGTGTCCACTATTAAGACTGTTCCTTACGCGGGCTATTACTACATAAGAAATGAATCTGCAAGTTTATCCCGCGGGGTAGAACGATCATTTGAAGATGTTGACCAATTCTTAAGTTTAAAATTTCAATTAGAAAGTGACCTTTTTAAGAAATTGGAACTCCCGGTGTTATCAATGGATGAGTTTTCCGAAAGAAATTTACTTTTTTATATGGCTAGGGTTTTTGGACTATACTCCAACAAATATAAAATAGAACCATACGCAAGGCGAAAAACTCTAAAGAAGATTCGAAGCGAGCCTTGGGGCAAGTACTACAGGCATTCAAATTATGGGTTTAAATACAATATGCTTAAACCGTTTATTTTGTCCTTGCCAATTATTTTTTCGGATTTGATACTCGTAATGTTGTTTCGGAAATATTACGGATGATTTCTTTCATGGTAATCTTTATGCTGTAACGAATGGAAATGTACTAACGTCCTTAGCGGGGAATCCGCTTTGGTATAAGGCATACCCATCTTCAATTGAAGGATAGACATTGGTATAGTATTGGTTTTAAATGTGGTTTATGTCTCCATATTAAACCGCCTTTTTAATTTAATTATGGAGAGGCTCAAATATAGTAAATCATTTTAATACCCATTTTAGGCTAAGGTATGTTGAACCAATATCCTTTTTGGGACAAAATTTTACTTGGTGGAAGCAGCTCACCTGGGCCTTTTGTCACCTGTAAATTGTAACTTCATTACAGCTGAGGTTAATCGGTAGCTTTCCTATTTTACTGCAATTTGTAGCCATACCAAAATGGCAAGAAGTTTTATTAATAACCAAAAATAAATATATGAAAAATTGGGCTTTTGGTGAAAATTCGCTTTTGAAGATTATCCTGGTTCTTATATTGCTATTATGTATGGTAGAAATTAGTTTGCGAATCCTCTTGGGTTTATGCAACGCTCCGCTATATGTTTCAAGCAATACATATGAATACGCGGCTGCACCTAATCAAGATGGAAGGCGATTTGGGAACCATTATCATTACAATTCTTTTTCTCAAAGAAGTCTGGAACCAGATTCTTCCAAAACTATAATTTTAGGGCTGGGGGATTCTGTTCTTTTTGGAGGGGTACAATCAGATCAAGAGAATATAGCGACCTCTTTGGTCACCAACCATTTAAAGGACATACAAATGCTAAATATATCTGCTGGTAGTTGGGGACCGGATAATTGCGCGGCATATTTAAGGGAAAAAGGGACGTTTTCCGCCAAGGGGATGTTTTTAGTAGTCAGTAGTCATGACGCCTATGACAATATGGATTTTGAACCAGTTGTGGGTCTTCACTCATCATATCCGAAACATCAGTATGTATTGGCCTGGTGGGAATTATTGGATAGATATATTTTGCCAAGGCTGAGGTCATACTTCAGTAAACAAGAAAACCTAGATCCCGATCAAAAAGTTTTACAAACTATTCATAAAAAGGGGCTAGTTTTTAATCCAGGCTTTAATGGACTTAAAACCATTTCAGATAGTTTAAATATTCCTTTGATTATTTATTTGCATGCGGAGAAGGCAGAGCTTTTAAATAAAAAATATAATAATGAAGGTAAGGAGATTATACAATGGGCAAATCTAAATGGTATAAAGATCATTAAGGAATTGGAATACAATTTTGTTGATTCCGATTATAGGGACAATATTCATATTAACGATAAGGGACAGAAAAAGTTGGCAAGGATAATAGTAGAACATTTACCTTAAACCTTGAGTTTGTTTTGTCATTGGAATAGGGTAAGTGTATAGACCTCGTCTTAAGTAGTATTTTTTTGATATTCTGTGGTGCGTTGAAATGATGCTTAAATTTTTATCCACAGTATATATCACTGGCCAATTATATCTAACGTCAATTCTTCCTAAAGGAGGCACTAGATCTTAATTTAGCTTGCAGGTCTTGACTCTTTACCAGGCAATGGTCAATTTTTAATTATGTCAGCTATTTGTGCAAGGCTATAGTATTACATAGTGGTATCAATTGCAAGTAACCAAACTTGAACTTTGAATGGTGTTATTTGATCCACTTACCTTAAAGCATCCATCTAGGGCAGTAGTGATTACATTAACATTGTTTAGTGTTACATTGTCCCCGTTGGTATAGTCCAACGGATAAATTGTTGCCGTCAGAGAATTGTCCTTCAGTGTCATATTTTCAAAA
>NZ_FQUX01000011.1 GCF_900129275.1 Arenibacter palladensis
ATCATCGGAAATACCGTCCATAAAGGCCCCGAACCATATAGGTTTTAGATATTCGTTACTGAAATTTCCTGTCAGTTCTACCGAATTAAATATGTGGAAAGCGTTAGTGGGTTCAATAGTGGTCCCGTTCCCCTCTAAAGATCCATTTTTAAGGACACCTCCGTCAAAATTGAGGGTTACGTTATCGGGCAAGGACACCTTTGTACCTCCTAGGTCGAATTCTTCCTTGATCAGCCACATAGAATCGCCGAATTCCACTGGAATGTTGCTCCAATCGAAATCCGATGGTATGGTTTTGGAACTTTGATCTTCTTTGTTGGTCTCATTTGGATTTTCTTCCTCAGTAATATCTGTTTCCTCTTGGTTGTTGTCATTGACATAATCTACAAGCAAATCAGAGTCATTGGTGCAGGAAGAGTTTAAAAAAAGGACAAATAGGAGTGATGCTGAGTAATAAAATAAATTGGGGTGATTTTTCATAAGTAATTAGGTTAAGTGGCTTCGTAGAATTTTGGGGTAAATTAAACATTGTTAATAGCCGATTTTTTACAACATGTTCTATATACGGTCGTTAAGATGATTTTGGATGTTTTTGTGCTAATATTTAGTGTAGGTTGGGATTATGGGGTAATTGCACTAAAGTGAACCTATGGGGTTTGCACTCAAAAGGAGGTTGGTAACTTACCACGGTCAGAAGGAGTTAGTTTAAATCAATAGCCTATGGCAATACAACTTATATTGTCTGTTGATTTGTACTCCAGCTGTGTGAATTTTGCAACCCCATGTTATGCGAAGTTTGCAACTTCGTGCCGCTATGTTTAAGGAACAAGGAAATTTTTCCGGAGAATGCCCACGGAGCGTAAATGAAACCAAAAGACGGGCTGCGCTAGCTTGGACTTGGGTTAGACCTAAAACTAAGTAATGGTTATCCCTTACAATTTGTTCACTACGAAGTGAAAAACTTTGCAGAACTTAGTTGTGAAGAGATTAAATGATATTAAAGTGGCGGGAATTACCTCACTTCGTTCGGTGAGTCCCGGACGAACATATTGAAAGTGAAAAAGCCGGCACTATATGCCACAATTATGTTTTATCCGTTTTCGCACAAATAAATTTGGCTCACTGTCTTGTGTCGTCCTAAAATAGGTTGACAGTTTTTAAATAATTAAATGAATCCAGTGAAACTCACTTCACTGGATTTTTTGTTATGTATAAAATTAGGTGTTTTATAATTAAGACTCAAGTGCGGTCTTTTGTCATTATAGGTCTCTATTGATTCTGTTATTAATATTTTAAGTTCTTTTCCTGTGTTGCACGTGTTGATAAGGAACTCGCCCTTTAGTATTCCATTGATACGTTCTGCCAAAGCATTTTGGTAGCAATCATACCCATCGGTCATTGATGGTACCGCATTGGACCGCTTTAGTTCATTTTGATAAATAGAGGAACAATATTGTAATCCTCTATCCGAATGATGTATAAGCTCCTTAGATGTAATTCTATTGTCAGCTGCCATTTTCATTGCTATGGCCACATTCTCCGCACTCATGTCATCACTTAGGTGGTGCCCCATTATCTTTCTGCTAAAGGCATCTGTCACCAGTGATAGATAGTGCGTTCCTTCCCTGCTCTTGATATAAGTAAAGTCGCTGACAAAATATTGTTCCGGCTCTACTGCCTTGACCTCTTTCATTAAATTGGGATATTTTTTTAACCAATGCCTGGAGTCCGTGGTTTTGGTGTAGTTTTTCTTTGGCCTTATCAGCATCGATTCAGATCTTAGATAGTCGAACAGGGCATCCCTGCCTATCTTGACCCCTTGTCCATCAAATTCATTTTTAAGCAGGTAGTATAATTTTCGTGTGCCCAATCTGGGCATCACTTGGCGCACACCAAGTACCAATGGCTTTATTACGGCCAGCTCATCGGCTCTGCGTTCTGCCCGCTTTTCTGCTTGATAAATAGCCTGTCCACTTATCCCAAACAATCTACAGCACCGGGACAGGCTCAGTCCCTGTTGCTGTCGGATTCGCTGGATTGATTGGGCGAACACTTTTTTCTGATCGAAGTGCCATATTGTTGGTCGGAGATATCGATCATCGTGTTAAGAACTTTGTTCTTTAGTTTCTCATCGGACAACTCCCGTTCCAAACGTTTGATCTTTTGAGCAGGTGTTTCTTTGGATTTAGGCATAGTTTGAAGTTTTGGCTTGCTCCAATCTAAGGTACCATGTTTTCGCAACCAAACCAGTACTTCTGCCCTGTATCCCATAAGCTTTTTGAGCTTGTTTATAGGTCATCTCGCCTTTTTCAACCTCGGATATAACAGCTAATTAAAGCCTAAGTTGTAATCCCGTTGAGTACGCTTCTTCTTTGGATTTTCTGAATGATTCATAAATAAGTCGAAATTGTGTCAACTTATTTCAGGACGGGACATCTAAAACAAAAAAGCCCCGACCAAAAGGTCAGGGCTTTTCCACTTATCTGTACTCGAGGCGGGACTTGAACCCGCACGGACTAATGTCCATTGGATTTTAAGTCCAACGTGTCTACCAATTCCACCACTCGAGCCTAACTGCTCAGAGCAGTAGAGATTTTACAATGGAGCGAAAAACGGGATTCGAACCCGCGACCTCCACCTTGGCAAGGTGGCGCTCTACCAACTGAGCTATTTTCGCAGTTTATGTAATGAACGTTGCATCCTTTTCAGATGCGGGAGCAAATTTAATACAATTCTGTAAAAAGCAAAGAACTTTTCGCTAAAAAGAATCAAAATATTTATAATGTGCCCAAGGTGAATATTTTAGATGGGAATTATGGGCTAAATGGCCCTCCGCTACATCCCTTAAGCATTTTTCTTTTTGGTGAGCAAACGCTTAATTTCATTGAGTTTCATTAGGGCTTCAACCGGTGTTAAGGTGTTGATATCCAAATGGGTAATCTCCTCCTTGATCTGTTCCAATAAAGGATCGTCCAAATTGAAAAAGCTTAGTTGCATTTCATTTTGGACCAATTGTAGTTTGTCTGAAAGCTCTTCACTGGAATGCGATTTTTCCAGTTTTTTGAGAATCTTGTTGGCTTTGTGGATCACCTGTTGCGGCATACCGGCCATTTTGGCCACATGGATACCGAAACTATGCTCGCTACCACCAGGAGTAAGTTTTCGCAAAAAAAGCACATTGTCCTTTAGTTCCTTTACGGACACATTAAAGTTCTTGATACGTGTAAATGTCGAGGTCATTTCATTGAGCTCATGATAGTGGGTGGCAAACAATGTTTTTGCCCTAGCCGGATGCTCGTGTAAATATTCCGAAATGGCCCAGGCAATGGAGATGCCGTCATATGTGCTGGTGCCCCTGCCTATTTCGTCCAAAAGTACCAAACTGCGTTCTGAGAGGTTGTTTAGAATGGAGGCTGTTTCGTTCATTTCTACCATAAAGGTAGATTCCCCCATAGAGATATTATCACTGGCACCGACCCGTGTAAATATTTTGTCCACATAACCAATTTTGGCAGCATCTGCAGGTACAAAACTTCCCATCTGGGCCAACAACACTATTAGGGCCGTTTGTCTTAAGATGGCCGATTTACCACTCATGTTGGGACCGGTGATCATAATGATCTGTTGTTCGTCCCTATTTAAGGTAACATCATTGGCAATATACGCCTCTCCCAAAGGTAATTGCTTTTCAATTACGGGATGCCTGCCGCCAATGATGGATAGTTCGGTAGAATCGTCCATGTCCGGGGAAACATAATTGTTCTCCTTGGCCAACTGGGTAAAGCCGCAAAGACAATCCAGTTGCGCAATTTGAAAGGCATTGTTTTGTACAGGGGCTATGTATTCCTGCATCCAGACCACCAACTGTGAAAACAATTGCTGTTCCAGACTTAAAATACGCTCTTCCGCCCCCAATATTTTAGCTTCGTATTCCTTGAGCTCTTCGGTAATATATCGTTCGGCATTGACCAAGGTCTGCTTTCGGATCCACTCTTCCGGAACTTTATCCTTATGGGTGTTCCGCACTTCTATATAATAACCAAAAACATTGTTGGAGGCTATTTTGAGGGAACTAATTCCTGTGCGTTGTGTTTCCCTCTCCAGCATTTTGTCCAGATAGTCCTTGCCGGAATAGGCCAGCCCCCTTAGTTCGTCCAATTCTGCGGAATACCCCTTGGCAATGGTACTGCCTTTCAGCATATTTACCGGAGCCTCCTCGCTGACCATTTCTTTGATCTTGCTTCTCAACATATCACAGGTGTGCAATTGATCCCCAATGAGGTTCAAGGCTTCATTTTTACTTTTGGTAGTGATCTGTTTTATGGGAACAATGGCCTCCAAGGAATTTTTAAGCTGAACAACTTCCTTCGGATTTATTTTTCCAGTGGCCACCTTGGAAATCAATCTCTCCAGATCGCCTATCAATTTTATGCCGCTTTGTAATTTATGGTGGGCCGTTTCGTTTTCGGTTAAGTGGGTAATTACCTGATGTCTTCTTCGTATTTTTTCGATATTCTTCAAAGGAAGTGCCAACCATCTTTTCAACATTCTACCGCCCATAGGGGAGATAGTCTTATCTATGACATCTAAAAGGGTAACCGCATTTTGATTGTTGGAATGGTAAAGTTCCAGGTTTCTTATGGTAAACCTATCCATCCAAATATGTTCCTCTTCCGCAATGCGTTGTAAGGTATTGATGTGCTGTAACTGCCTATGCTGTGTGTCTGAAAGGTAATGTAAGACAACCCCTGCCGCTACTATACCATGGGCCAAATGGTCTACGCCAAAACCCTTTAGGCTTTTTGTTTTAAAATGATTGGTAAGTGTCTCCAGGGCATAATCATCCTGAAAAATCCAATCCTCTGTAAAAAAGGTATGGAAATTTTTGCCGAAGACCTCCAAAAATTCCTTTTTGTTGGCTTTTGATACCAATACTTCGTTCGGAGAGAAATTTTGGAGCAATTTGTCTATCTGTTCCTCATTGCCTTCCGAAGTTAGAAATTCGCCTGTGGATATATCCACAAAGGATATCCCCAATCTTTTTCGTCCAAAATGAACTGCACATAAAAAATTGTTGGTCTTGGCCGAAAGGATATCGTCGTTCATGGCCACACCTGGGGTAACCAGTTCCGTAACACCCCTTTTAACTATGGTCTTGGTAAGCTTAGGGTCTTCCAGCTGATCGCATATGGCAACCCTTTGCCCTGCCTTTACCAGTTTTGGCAAATAAGTGTTTAAGGAATGGTGCGGAAAACCGGCAAGTTCTGTTCTGTCACCACCATTGTTCCGATGGGTAAGAATAATACCCAGTATTTTTGAAGCCTTTACGGCATCTTCCCCAAAAGTCTCATAAAAATCCCCGACACGGAACAATAATAGGGCATCAGGATATTTCACCTTAATGGTATTATATTGTTTCATTAAAGGGGTTACCTTTTTTGTTTTTCCCGAGTCTGCCAAAAGCGATTTTATTAACTTATTTTTGCATTCATTTCCTGAACAACGAATGTAAGGTTTATCTATTGGAATGTACACTATTGTTGATATTTTGGGGATAACTTTATGCTGTTTTGGGCTAAGTAATGTCTTTATTGGACTTTGGGAAAGAGTAAAAATTTAATTGGGATTACATGCGTAAATTGGAGAATAGCGAATTGGATAGACTTAATGTTGAGGAGTTTAAACAGGTGGAAAAAACACCGATTTGTATTGTACTGGACAATGTGAGGAGCTTGAACAACATTGGGTCGGTATTTAGAACGGCCGATGCATTTTTGATTGAAAAGATATATCTGTGTGGAATTACCGCAACCCCACCGCATAAGGAAATACATAAAACCGCCCTAGGGGCCACGGATAGTGTTGCCTGGGAATATAGGAAGGGTACCTTGGAACTGTTGGAGGAATTAAGGGCAGAGGGCTATACCTCACTCGCTGTGGAACAAGCCGAGAATGCCATTATGTTGAACGACTTTATGATTGAAGAAAATAACAAGTATGCACTAATTTTTGGCAACGAGGTAAAGGGGGTTTCCCAAGAAGTAGTCTCAGGTAGCGACCTGGTTTTGGAAATTCCCCAATACGGCACAAAACATTCCCTGAATATTTCGGTTAGTGTGGGTATTGTGGTTTGGGACCTTTGGGCTAAATTGAAATCATAAATCGATTTCATTTCAAATTTAAAGGTCAATCATGGTGCACCATACGGAAGAAGGTGGTTGTAAGCTTATATTTAGAAGACATATTGTCTTTTTTGTGATTGTCTGTGAGAAGTTGTGCAGAACAGGGAACGGCCTATTTATGTTTTCGTAGCAAATCAAGGAGTTTCCGCAATGGCTTATGGTAGGCGTCCATAGAGCATTATACCTTAGTGAAAGCGGCCTGGACGCTGTGGCTGTGGAAAGTGCGTAGATTTCAAGAAAAGAAAAATCAGCCTAGCCTAGGCTACAGCTGGCTCCTCCTAACCAAGGTGCACCGTACCTTGGTTATTCAGCCCTGGTCGTTTTTTTGGCGATGCAAAAAATGAACAATATATTTTATGGTAGAGGGATTCTTTTGAGCTTTTTGCGGTCAGGCATAACTTTTGTTTCAATCTTGGAATTATTTTCTAAGTAGAAGGATAATAAAAACCAAAAACCCAACCTATTAGGTTGGGTTTGGCAATATATAGTTTGAGTTAGTTAGTTTAAAACCTTAAAGTCTTTACATCGTTTTTAGGATGTGCCATATGGCTGAAAACGACTTTATTGGAGGCGCAAGTAAATAAATTGATTCGTCCTGTGCAAATAATATGTGAAAATTATCTTAAAATGAGAGTTTCACTGCATATTTCTGGATATGGTCCAGTATCACCTCATAATCGGCCTGGTTTTCCACAAAATCCAGTTCACTTATATCCAAAATGAGATTATTTTGCTCGGGAAAACTTCTTATGTAATCAAAATATCCCCGGTTAAGTTCCTCCAAATATTCTGGCGCTATATTCTGTTCGTACTCCCTTCCCCTTTGCTTTATATTCTGTAGTAGTCGTTCTGTGTTTTGGTACAGGTAAATATAAATTTTCGGCTTTTTTATCTCTTTGTACATGAGGTTAAAGAGTTTTCGATAAAGCTTAAATTCCTCTTCCTGAAGGGTGACCTTGGCGAAAATCAGGGATTTGTTAATGTCGTAATCGCTTACCATAAAGTTCTTGAACAGGTCAAATTGGGAAGTGTCGTCCATAAATTGCTGGTAGCGATCGGCTAGAAAGGACATTTCCAATGGAAAGGCAAATCTACCCTGATCTTCATAAAACTTGGGTAAGAAGGGGTTGTCCGCAAAGCGTTCCAATACCAATTTTGCATTAAAATCCTGTCCAATCTTATGGGCCAAAGTAGTTTTTCCCGCACCAATATTTCCTTCAATGGCAATATATTCCAATTGGGAAAAAAGCTGGGATCTATTGGTGTATAGTTTATGGGGCGTTTTGGTAATATTGCTCTTGTCCTTGCATTCCTGTAATAGGTTTCTTGTGTCCTTGTTCAGGATTGGATGATAGAACTGCGGAGCAATATCCGCCAATGGCCTAAGTACAAACCGCCTCAATTGCAGGTTGGGGTGGGGCACGGTAAGTAAATCGGTATTTATTATTTCCTTATCAAAATAAAGTATGTCGATATCTACCGTTCTGGAGGAGTAGCCTGCTCCCGGATTCCTCTCCCTGCCCAACTTTGTTTCCAATTCCAGCAATTTCTCCAAAAGAGCGGAGGGGGTAAGCGCAGTTTCTACAGTAATACAGGCATTATAGAAATTGTCGCCTTCAAAACCCCACGCAGGCGTTTCGTATATCGGGGATGTTTTTATGACTTCGCCAACACTGGCTTGGATTAAAAACACCACCTCCTGCAAATGGTTCAGTTTATCCCCAAGATTGCTTCCCAGTGAAAGATATGTTGTTGTGGTCTTGTTCATAATAGGCGGGCAAAGTAAGCAAAAGTAATTAACTTCATAAAGGGAAATACCAAAAACGGGACCAATTTTTAAAGGGCTTTCCGAAATTGTGGTTCAGGAGGTTTCAGGTTATAAAATTCAACATTTATAATTACAACAATCCTACATTGGTTATCTTTGCAAGTTATTAGCAATACATACGAGGAATGAACTTTTTAAGAAATTTATTGGCCGCAATTATAGGATGTCTAATCGCTTTTGGAATCATGTTCGTCATGTTTGTTGTTTTGGCAGCCCTCATTGGTCAAGGTGAGGACACGGTAGTCGTCAAGGATAATTCCGTTTTGGAAATTCAATTGCAAACCCCCATCAATGATTATGTGGGAATGGATGAATCCAATCCCTTTGCCGGACTCTTCAATGTAAATCAGGGACTGGATGAAATATTGCATGCCATTAACGTTGCCAAGGAAGACAATAAAATAAAAGGAATTAGCCTAAACAATAATGTGATTATGGCCGGTTTGTCCCAAACACAGGCCATTAGGGATGCCTTGACCGATTTTGCTGAAAGTGGGAAATTTATATATGCCTATGGGGACTTTTATACGCAGAAGGATTACTATTTGGCAAGTGTGGCCAATGAGGTTTACCTTAACCCTGTTGGCGCTTTGGACTTTAAAGGACTGTCTACCGAGGTATTATTTTTTAAGGATTTACAGGAAAAGTCCGGTATTAAAATGGAGGTTATTAGGCATGGGAAGTATAAGAGTGCCGTAGAACCTTTTTTGGCCAATGAAATGAGCGAGGCCAATAGGACGCAGATAAAGGAGTTGTTGGATGCCTTATGGCATTCCATGCTTACCAACATTTCGGAAAGTAGGGATATTTCCGTTGAAGATCTGAACCATATTGCGGATACTTTGGGTACGCGTACCTCAAAATATGCAGCTTTATCCGGGTTGATCGATGAGGTGGTGTATTTCGATGAGTATGAAAGCATGATTAAGGAAAAAATGGGGGTAGATACGGCAGATGATTTAAACTATGTCCCAATATCCGATTATATACGAACAGCCAGCAAGATAAAAATCAATAGTGGTACGGATAAGATTGCGGTAATCTTTGCACAAGGAGAAATCTGGTACGGTGAGGGAGGCTCCGATGTAATTGGTCAGGGAATTATCAATGATGCCCTAAAAAAAGCTAGGGAAGATAAGAATGTTAAGGCAATAGTGTTGAGGGTAAATTCCCCTGGAGGAAGTGCATTGGCGTCCGATATTATTTGGCGCGAGATCGAAATTACCAAGCAATCCAAACCAGTGGTGGTATCCATGGGCGATGTAGCTGCTTCGGGAGGATATTACATTGCGGCGGGAGCCGATAAGATCTTCGCCGAACCTACTACGATTACCGGGTCTATTGGCGTTTTTGGGACTATTCCCAATATAAGTGAACTTGCTGAAAATATTGGGGTCAACGCTGAACAGGTGGGAACCAATAAAAACTCGGTAGATTATTCCTTATTTGAACCTATGAACGATAGTTTTAGAAGCAACGTTTTGGAAGGGATAGAAGCTACCTATAAAACATTTTTGGATAGGGTGGCCCAAGGCCGTGGCATTACCTTGGCCCAGGCCGATAGTGTTGCGCAAGGTAGGGTATGGAGCGGTGTAGATGCCAAGCGTTTGGGATTGGTAGATGAATTGGGGGGACTGGATGAGGCTATTGCTGCCGCTGCTGAAATGGTGGAATTGGACAACTATGGAATTCGAAAACTGCCTAAGTACAAATCGGATTTTGAGAAGTTAATGGAAGATTTGGGAGGTGCTACGGCCAAAAGCAAGGAAAGCATTATACAGGAAGAAATAGGTGCCGAGGCATATGCCATTTTAAAGGAGATAAAGCTAGCCTTGCAAAATAAAGGGGTTCAGGCCCGTATGCCGTTTACCTTGAATATTAAATAGACAAAATTAATCCAAAATAGGATTTGATTAAAAAGACTGTTCAAAAACCTTTGAACGGTCTTTTTTTTGTTGGCTTTAACTTGTATTGGGGCCTTCGGGTTTAAGGACTATAATCTTAATTTTTGCCCAAAAAAATGGATGTTCAAATAGGAGGGAAGCCCTTAGCGGCAATTACCAATAAAACTACTATTTAGATTTTTGTGAAACGTTCAAAATCACATCTTTATGCGATTTTGAAAAGGAAAATGTTCAATAAGTTTGATATTAATTTAAACGTATTGTACAATGACTAAAACAACCTGGGTTTGTATAATTTTAATTTGTTTCTGTTTTGTTTCTTTTGGACAAAAGTCATTGGATGGAATTAAGAAGGAATATGATAGTTTAACAAAAAACACCAAATATGGCAACAATCCGGATGCCGGGAAATATTATGACATTCGGGGCTTTAAAATGTATTGCGAAACTTATGGTGAAGGGGAGCCTTTGCTTTTAATTCACGGCAACGGAGCATCTATCAGTGCCTTTGTTAAACAAATACCCTTTTTTTCAAAAAAATATAAGGTTATTGTAGCCGATAGTAGAAATCACGGTAAATCTACAGACAAGTTGGATTCGCTTTCCTATGAAATGATGGCAGATGATTACGCGGCCTTACTATCGCAAATGAAGATCGATTCTGCTTATGTTCTGGGATGGAGTGACGGAGGTGTAAATGGCTTGTTGTTGGCGATAAGGCATCCCGAAAAAGTAAAAAAAATGGTCATTACAGGAACTAATTTGCAACCAGACTCCTCGGCGGTCTCGCCAGATGTATTAAAAAGGGTAACTAGGACCTATAATATGTTTGAAAAAATGTTTAGCGGAAAGGAAGCTAAAACACCCTTGGATTCTATAGTTTACAAGTATATTAAGTTATTGGTGGAACAGCCAAATATTGCAGAGGAAGAGCTACATAAAATAAGGATACCTACTTTGGTTGTGGGTGGCGATCACGATGTTATTAAACCTGATCATACCTTAAAGATATTTAAAAATATTCCCAACGCTTATTTGTGGATTTTACCTAATTCGGGGCATTATACTTTGGTGACCCGTACCGATGAATTTAATAATATTGCCAATGATTTTTTTACCACGAAATACAGGAAAATTGAGGATCGGGATCGGGATTTTTAGAGTAAGGGATATAGGTTTCGCATTTAGACCTTGAAATAGGTATAATAACAAGGCCGTACCACAAATGGTGGTACGGCCTTGTTCTATTGGGATTTATTGGTTTGTTAGTTTCTTACCAAGTTTATTTCTACTCGTCTGTTTTCTGCACGACCAGCTTTGTACATGTTCGTGGCAATAGGCTTGCTTTCTCCATATCCAATGGAAGTCAATCTAGAACTGTCGATACCCTTTTCAATTAAGAAGTTCTTAACGGCAAGTGCCCTTTCCTCGGATAGCTTTTGATTAAGTGGAACACTTCCAATACTGTCCGTATGCCCTTCAATGCTAAATTTGGCATTGGGGTACTCGTTAAGGATCTTTATAATATCTACAAGGACATTGGTAGATTCTATTTTAATGGTAGACTTACCCGAGTTGAATAAAATAGTCTTGGCATATTCATTTAAGGTTTTTTGAACCTCCTCTGTTACCTCAGGACACCCATTATTGGCAACTGTTCCAGCCACTTCGGGACAATTATCATCCTTGTCCAATACGCCGTCACCATCGGTATCTGGCCAAGGACATCCTTGATTTTCCAGAACTCCCGCTTCTTCCGGACAATTGTCGTCCTTGTCCAATACTCCATCATTGTCAGAATCTTCCCAAGGGCACCCCTTGTTTTCTATTATTCCTGCTTCCTCTGGACAATTGTCATCCTTGTCCAATACTTGGTCGCCATCGGTATCTGGCCAAGGACATCCATTATTCTCTATCGGTCCCGGAACCTCAGGACAACCATCAACCTTGTCCAATACACCGTCCTCATCCTTATCTTTTGGTCTGGATTGGTAAATAGGTATTTTTAGTCCGGCATAAACGTCCGCGCCTTTAGATTGGTCGCTGGTCAGTACTGTTAAAATAGATCCGGAACCTATATAAAGCGGCCCTGCCCTTAATCCTGCGCCCCATTGTACGCCTAGATTTTCAACATAACTTACTGGCGAATAAAAACTGAACCATTTGCTTTCGAACCTGGGGGTTAGGGAAACTATATTGGCAATGCTATTGGTATTGGTATTACTTTTTGACGTTATGGACAGGTCACTATTTAGGTTCAGGTAAAAGTGATTGTTTATGTTCCAATCGGCATTTAAGTGCAGGGCGGTTGGTAAAACGGCTTTTGAAGCGTTACCGGACCTGATCTGTGTGTAAAGATTGTTCAGCTTGTCTTCAAACCCTTCTTCATTATCAAAATCGTCTTCGCTAATGGAATTGGTAATGTCATAGGCATTTTCTGGACCATCGTATTTAAGGCTTCCTAGATCGGTCAAGGATAATCCAAATTTCAATTTGTATTTGTTGAAGTCTTTTGGCGCGTAAGGATTGCCGTCCTTATCGGTAACGGTATAGTCTGCAAAACTTGGTCTCCATTCATAGATAAAACCTAAGTCTACCCCAAAGCCATCTGCACTCTTAACAAATTCATAGTCTTCAAAATCATTGGTGATGTTGTCGCTATTACCATAGGCTATTTCACCTTGGGAGTCAATACTTCCCGTAGTTCCCGATCCATCTGCATCATAATCTATAACTATATTCTTACCGCTGGAATAAGCGTTTCCGTATCCCATTAGGTATTTCAGGGAGATACCTCCCTTTAAAAAGTGTTGTTCCTTGTTCAGAAGTACCGTGGCATAGGTAATGCCTGTTTCGGCCCAGGCATTGGCGCTCATTTGATAATCCCCCTCGTTTACATTGAAGTCTTCATTTTCATCAAACTCATTGGAAATATTATCATAGGTATCCCCATTTATATCATTTACATTAAAAAACACCCTACCCCTAGTGAAAATAGCCAAAGAATTCCGTGGATTGATGTTAAACATGAAAGAGGGTCCCAAAATGTCAACATTGCCATAGGCGTTATTGGCATTCTTGGGGGATTTTGTTCCATCATCGTCAAAATCAAAATCGTCTTTAAAAATATCCCCGAATTTTGCACTGTAATAGTCGTTTCCAATGAGTCCGCTAACCCCAACAAGGTTAATGTCCGTTTTAAATCGCGAATCAACAATATTCGCGGGATTGGAAATTAGGCCATGCACCCCATTGTAATTGTCAGTTCCAAAACCAATGTAAGATTGGCCCTGTACCGTTGCGGCAATTAGAATAATGAATGCTGTTAAAATGCTTTTGTTCATGCTTAAAAGTTTAGTTTATTTCTTTTTTATTGTTAATCGATCCCTGTTCGTTTAAATTTGGCTTTTTTCAAGGATCAAAGTGTAGGAACGCTTTAATTGGGATTAAATTATAAAATGTTAAAATTTATATTGCTTCTATGGTATACGCAGTATTAAAAGAAAAGGATAAGCGGCTGGCCTTTAAGATATATCTCTATTTGGGGGCATTGTTCATTACCTCCTTGGTTGTTTCCAATTTAATTTTTCAAAAATTTTTTTATTGGAGGCCTTTTGGCGATGTTTCGGTCTTTGGAGCATCATTATTTGAAATCTCGGTGGGTATTTTGCCTTATCCGCTTACTTTTTTGATTACAGACCTTATTTCGGAAATTTATGGCAGGAAAAAGGCAAACCAAATTGTTACAGCCGGAATATTTGCTTCCTTTTTTTCCATGGGAATTGTATTGTTGGCCAATTGGGTTCCGGCATTGCCCAATTCTCCGGTTCAGGACGAGGTTTTTAGCCAGGTATTTGCCCTGTCTCCAATTGCAGTATTTGCCTCTATGTTGGCCTATCTTTTTGCCCAATACGTGGATATTGGCATATATCATTTCTGGAAAAGACTAACTAATGGAAAACATCTTTGGCTGCGCAATAATTTCTCCACTTACCTTTCGCAATTCATAGATACTTTTACCGTGGTTGGCCTATTGTGTATTTTTGAGGTGCTACCTTGGTCCATGTTTTACGGCCTAGTGATCAGTGGATTCATTTTTAAGGTAATTGTGGCATTTTTGGACACCCCTTTCCTCTATTTCTTCGTATATCTCTTTAGAAGGCGATTCAATTTAAAGGTAAATCAGGAAATTGATCTTGAGGCATAATAAAATTTGCTTTTTGCTGTTCTTATCGAGTATGTCAATATTTTAATTATAATATTGATGAACCAGCTGGGGAGGCAGTATTCAAGCTGTTTTTTATTAGTGAAACTCAATTTTTAGAAGTCAGTATGACGCACTTAAAATTGCAAGTTGAACTAATCCCGCCTTTTTCGGCGGGTTCTAGGTTAAATACCTCGACCCTTGGGTCGATTCCTAATTGGGTTCAGGGCTTGCCCTGAGGTTTAATACCTTTTATTTCGATGTTAAATTTTGTTTAAACTAAGTGGGAATTTTGATTTTACTTGGTGATATATCGTAGAATTGCGTCAATATTTGAAGGTATACGTTTAAACTTATGGTCAATTTCTATGTAATATTGGGCCATAGCCGGAATGTAAAACAAAAAATAGTAAGAAAAGGGGTGAATTGCTCCTTGTTGGCCATAAATTGATTGTATTGCTTATAATATTGTAAATAGTTACAGATGAAAAAGAAAATTTTAAAGATTGTTGGTGGGGTATTTTTGGTGATGATTTTACTTCTTGTTGCCGCCCCATTTTTCTTAAAAGGTAAAATTGCGGGCATTATTAAGAATAAGGTGAACAATAGTATTAATGCCACCTTCGATTTTTCCGATGCGGACCTAAGTCTATTCAGAAGTTTCCCCAATGCCACGGTTACTTTGGATAACATAACATTGATAAATAAGGCTCCCTTTGAGGGCGATACCCTATTTGCTTCGGATAGGGTAAGTTTGGATATGTCTATAAAGGAACTCTTTAAGGATGCAAGTGAGCCTATTGCCATAAAAAGTTTGGTATTGGATCGTCCGCTTATAAATATAATGGTAGACAAGGAAGAGAATGCCAACTATGATATCGCTACCGATGAAAGTTCTTCCCCGGATACTTCAGCCGAAACGGCTTCATCCGAAAGCAGTTTTACCTTGTCCATGGAGTCTTATGCCATCAATGATGCGGTAATAAAATATGATGACCTTTCCAGTGGCATGTCATTTGCCTTTTCTGAAATGAACCATAGCGGTAGGGGAGATCTTTCCTTGGAGAATTCTGAATTGGACACAGAGACCAGTGGTTTGGTTTCTTTTGTAATGGACAGTACGCAATATTTGAACAAGAATCCGGTTCAATTGAAGGCACTTATTGGGGTGGACTTGAAAGAAAACAAGTATTCCTTTTTAAAGAATGAGGCTATGGTCAATCAACTGGCCTTGGTATTTGATGGGTTTGTGAAATTGAATGAGGACAACCAGGAGGTAAATATTAGCTTTAAAACACCTTCGTCCGATTTTAAAAACTTCCTAGCCGTTATTCCAGAGGCTTATTCCAAGGATATTGCACAGGTGACCACTACCGGTAACTTTACCGTTGCCGGAGTATTCAAAGGGATAGTGGATGACGATCATATTCCTCAGTTCAAAATAGATATAAATTCGGATAATGCCTCCTTTAAGTATCCAGATCTGCCCAAAACGGTCCGGAATGTATTTATAGATACCGAAATTTCAAATAATACCGGTATCACTGAAGATACTTTTGTTGATATCCGAAAGTTGTCTTTTATGATAGATGAGGACAAGTTTAATATGGTGGCCAAAATTAACGACCTAATGGGGAATACCAAGGTAGATGCCAAGATTGATGGAAAAATGAATCTTGCCAATATTTCCAAGGCCTACCCAGTTCCTGCTGATTTAAATTTAAAGGGAATCTTAATTGCCGATATTTCTACTGCCTTTGATATGGCATCTATAGAGAATAAGAAGTATGAAAATACCAAAACAACAGGTAACTTAAAATTGAGCGACTTTGAGTACAAGTCCGAAGAATTTCCTAACCCCATTACATTAAAAAGTACTTCGGTGACCTTTAACCCTACTACCGTGACCTTGAACAATTTGCAAGGAGCAACGGGAAAAACGGATTTTGATGCCTCAGGAACCATTATTAATCTACTGGGTTTTATGTTCAACAACGAGAACATAGAGGGTAATTTTAATCTCAGGTCCAACACTTTTGCAGTCAATGATTTCATGGTGGCGGAAACTACCGTAGTAGGTGGAGGGGAAGATAAAGGGGCGTCCACCACATCTGCTGAAGAAAAAATTAAGATACCTTCCTTTTTGGATTGTACCATTAACGCCACGGCCAATACTGTAATTTATGACAATCTTACTTTGAAGGATGTTAAGGGAACACTGGTAATTAGGGATGAGAAAGCAATACTGTCCAATATGACATCTTCAATCTTTAATGGTAAATTGGCGCTAAATGGGGAGGTGTCCACCAAGGAGGCCACACCTACCTTCGCCATGAAGTTGGGAATGGATGGATTTAAGATTGCAGAGACCTTTAATGCTTTGGAAATGTTCAGGACCCTAGCGCCCATAGCTAAAATTTTGCAAGGGACTTTAAATTCAGATGTTCAGGTTACCGGAAGTTTAAAGGACGATTTCACTCCCAATTTAAATTCTATCTCCGGAAATATTTTGGCTGAATTATTGACCGATAAAATTGATGCGGAAAGTGCACCTTTACTTACGGAGTTGGATAGTAAATTGAACTTTTTGGATCTGGATAAATTGAATCTAAAGGATTTGAAAACGGTATTGACTTTTGAGGATGGAGTGGTAAAGGTGAAGCCGTTTACCGTTAAATATCAGGATTTTGCAATTAATGTTGCCGGTAGCCATACTTTTGATCAAAAGTTAAACTATGCAGCTACCATTGAGGTACCCGCTAAGTATTTGGGAAAGGATATCAATAACATAATAGCGAGGATTGACGAAAAATCCTTGGAAAATTTAACTATCCCCATTACTGCAAATATAGGGGGAGGTTATACCAGTCCTACGGTAACTACAGACCTTACTTCGGGCATTAAAAATCTAACGGCCCAGTTGGTGGAGATTGAAAAGCAAAAATTGATTAATAAGGGGAAGGACAAGGCCAAGGATTTTATAGGTGATCTTATTGCCAAAAACCAGAAAGCTACAGATTCTACCAAGAAGGAAAACCAGGTAAAGACTCAGGATGTAATTGGAGGTCTTTTAGGGGCTGCCACAAAAAAAACCGATTCTACTACGAAAACGGATACCACAACTACAGCCAAAAAGGAGACCCAGAAAGAAGTGGCCAAAAAAATATTGGGTGGACTTTTAAGTAAAAAGAAGGAAACTACGGAAACTAAAAAAGACAGTGCGCAATAGGTTATTTGCCAGTTAGGTCTAAAATTAAGGTAATGTTTATCGGTATAAATTGCTGAGCCTACACAGTTTGAGTTGCTTTCCATATATAGATTTTTTTAAAGAAATCAATTTAGGGTAACAACACATGTTTGTAGTGCTAAGGCCGTAAGGGCATAACTGGATTATATGGAAGACAATTCCTCCTCCAAAACTGTAATTAAATCCCCTGGACTTTTCAAGTAGGTTACCATGTTGTCTTTATTCTTAGGGTCAAAATTAACGGGACTTCCAGAGAATAGAAATGGTGTTTTGGTCTCCGAAGATAATCTAAGAACCTTGTCTTCTACCACCGAAGGGGTAGTGGTAATGAAAAAGGTTAAAAGATAATTAGGGCTTACCAACTCGGCCATGGTCTTTACATTATCATATGGCACATTTTGACCAAGGTAATAAACCCGCCACCCTAATTGTTTGGCAATAAAGTGAGCCAATAAAAGGCCAATTTCATGATTTTCCCCTTCGGCAAGGAACATAATTATCTTTGGAGCATTCTTTGGTGGAATAGGCAATAAATCTATGGCCGAACATATTTTTTGACGGATCAGATTAGAAACAAAATGCTCTTGCGCAGGCATAATTTTATTGATACCCCATAGCACGCCCACTTTGTGCAAAAAAGGATAAATTACTTCGGTAAAGGTAGTTAGAATGCCATTTTTTAATATCTGGGATTTTATAATGTTGTCAAATTCCTGTTCGTCCAAATTAATCATGCTCAACACCAAGGCCTTTACTTCGGCATCTTGGTCAGACTCGATCAAAGCGTCTGCAACCATCTTGTGGATTTCGTCGTCCGTCATCTTCCCTATAGCAGATAAACGAACACCTTGACCTCTTAGGATACTTATGTTCAATAGTTTCTTTAATTGGGCATCCGTATAGAACCGGATGTTGGTATCTGTTCTTTCAGGGACTAAAAAATCGTATCTACTTTCCCATTTTCTTAAGGTATGGGAGTTGATACCTGTTAAAGAAACTACCTGCGCCATGGAATATCTGCTCATATTGCTGTCTAATAAATTACAGTGTAAAGTTAAACAAATAATTGGAAAGGAGAGGCGTTAAATAATATTTTGTCTAAAGTTTTATTAAAAGAAGTTGGACAAATGTAAATTATAATTATATTTGTCAAAGTATTAACCTAAAAAAATTAGACATGAAAAAATTTGGCATTTATTTTTTAGCATTATTCAGTTCCATGTTTTTTGTATTATCCTGTAGTAATGATGATGACAATGACATAGTTGAAGAGCCCACATTGTCCACTATCGTGGAAACGGCTCAAGACACAGACATTTTAAGTAGCTTGGTTGCTGCTTTGGCAAAGGCAGATGAAAACACAGATTCAGATTTGATAGGGGCATTGAGCGGCAATGGACCTTTTACTGTATTTGCACCGACCAATGGAGCCTTTACTGCTCTTTTGGCCAGCCTAGATGATTTTGATAGTTTAAGCGATTTTGATACTCCTGAAAAAAGGGAGATTCTCGCCGCTATTTTGAAGTACCATGTGGTAGTAGGAGCTGCGGCAACTTCCAGTTCACTTACCAATGGTCAAGAGTTTACCACATTGCAAGGTGAAAAAATTACGGTTAGGATAGATGGAGATGTTTATATTCAGGACCCGACCGATACGGATGCAAAAGTTGGACCGGCGGATATTACGGCTTCCAACGGTATTGTGCATGTTATAGATAAGGTATTGATTCCACAGGAAGTTTTGGATGCCTTAAATCCAGAGCCTATGCCTAACATTGTAGAATTGGCAATGGATACCGAATTTCTATCTCTTTTGGTAGGCGCTTTGGTACAGGCCGATGCCGGATTGGTAGACCTGTTACAGACAGACGGTCCGTTCACAGTCTTCGCACCTACGGATACTGCCTTTGCAACCTTGTTGGAAGCATTGGGTGATGACTACAACAGTTTGGCAGATTTTGACACTCCCGAAGAGAAGGCATTGTTAGCCCAGATCCTAAAATATCACGTGGTAGCTGGAGCAGCGGCCTATTCCACCGATCTGTCCGACGGACAAATGATCGAAACCGCTCAGGGAGAATCCGTAACGGTTAGTTTAACAGGTGGGGTTTTCATTCAGGATAAAACAGATGTTGACGCAGCTGTAGCACCGGCGGATATTGCCGCCAGCAATGGAGTGGTACATGTTATTGACAAAGTGTTGTTGCCACAGGAAGCCTTGGATGCCCTTATGCCCCCAACGCCTAATATTGTAGAATTGGCAATGGATACCGAATTTCTATCTCTTTTGGTAGGCGCTTTGGTACAGGCCGATGCCGGATTGGTAGACCTGTTGCAGACCGATGGACCATTTACAGTGTATGCACCTACTGATACTGCCTTTGCAGCCCTGTTGGAAGCATTGGGTGATGATTACAACAGCTTGGCCGATTTTGATACCCCCGAGGAAAAAGCCTTGTTGGCCCAGATCCTAAAGTATCA
The DNA here is from genome assembly GCF_900129275.1 of Arenibacter palladensis. Classification (GTDB taxonomy): domain Bacteria; phylum Bacteroidota; class Bacteroidia; order Flavobacteriales; family Flavobacteriaceae; genus Arenibacter; species Arenibacter palladensis. The sequence goes on from NZ_FQUX01000011.1 coordinate 19,847, forward strand.
CGTGGTAGCTGGAGCAGCGGCCTATTCTACCGATCTGTCCGACGGACAAATGATCGAGACCGCCCAGGGGGAATCCGTAACGGTTAGTTTAACAGGTGGGGTATTCATTCAAGATAAAACCGATGTGGACGCAGCTGTAGCACCTGCAGATATTACTGCCAGTAATGGGGTTGTACATGTTATTGACAAAGTGTTGCTTCCTCAAGAAGCCTTGGATGCCCTTATGCCCCCAACGCCTAATATTGTAGAATTGGCAATGGATACCGAATTTCTATCTCTTTTGGTAGGCGCTTTAGTACAGGCCGATGCCGGATTGGTAGACCTGTTGCAGACCGAAGGGCCGTTTACAGTGTTCGCACCTACAGATACTGCCTTTGCAGCCCTATTGGACGCATTGGGTGATGATTACAACAGCTTGGCCGATTTTGATACCCCCGAGGAAAAAGCATTGTTGGCCCAGATACTAAAGTATCACGTGGTAGCCGGAGCAGCGGCCTATTCCACCGATCTGTCCGACGGACAAATGATCGAGACCGCTCAGGGAGAATCCGTAACGGTTAGTTTAACAGGTGGGGTTTTCATCCAGGATAAAACCGATGTTGACGCAGCTGTAGCACCTGCAGATATTGCTGCCAGCAATGGAGTAGTACATGTAATTGATAAAGTAATGTTACCTCAAGAAGCAATAGATGCCCTATTGCACTAAGATTAGGGTTAGTGCTTTATTTTGGTTACCGAGACTGACGGCCATTAATTGGTCGTCAGTTTCACTTTATCCTCTATGTTATTGTTATTATTAAATAATTAAATTACTTGAATTTTGAAAGCGCTCTTCGATTCCTCCAGTTTAAAATGTAGTAAGTTGATAACCCATACCTATAGTACTTCCTTTTCCTTGGGTATAAGATTGTTCGCTCCTAAAATAAGGCCGGCAATCTATGCCATTTATGGTTTTGTTAGGTATGCCGATGAGATTGTTGATTCTTTTCACGATTATGATCAAGAAGAATTGCTAACCGAATTTATCCAAGAATATAAACTATCCTTAAAAAGAAAAATCAGTTTAAATCCTATTATAAATTCTTTTCAGGAGGTAGTACATAAATATGAACTTTATGAATACGCCGATGTTTTTTTGGAACGTATGCAGTATGATCTTGAAGTATCTGAATATTCGACCAAGGAGGCTTATGAGAATTATATCTACGGATCGGCCGATGTGGTAGGTCTAATGTGTTTAAGGGTGTTTGTGGACAATGATAATGAAAAATTCAATTCCCTTCAATTTTCCGCAAAATATCTGGGCTCCGCCTTTCAGAAAGTAAATTTTTTGAGGGATATAAAACAGGATCTTGAAAGTTTGGGCAGGTCCTATTTTCCCAATGTACATCAAAAGGAACTGACCGATGAGGTAAAACGGGAAATTATCGCGGAAATAGAGGAGGACTTTAAAAAGGCATATATAGGATTGGTTCAATTGCCCATAGAAAGTAGGCTAGGGGTTTATATTGCCTATAAGTATTATTCCAACCTTCTGAAAAAACTAAAAAATACCAAATCCGAAAAAATACTGAGCGGCAGAATTCATATATCCAATCCTATGAAAATGGTGATATTGGCCAAGGGCTATGTGAGGTATAAGTTAAACGCTATTTAACTTGAGTTCAATTTCAATTAAAATATAAGAAAATGATTATCAGTTATTTAAAATTTATTTTTTTTGTATCCTCGAGCCTGCCTACCGACAGGTAGGCCTGCCGGTAGGCAGACAGGTGTAGTCGAGAGGTTTTAGGCATTTATATTTTTAAATAGAGGTCACACTGCGCCCGCCTTAACGGAACGGGCAGTCCCGACCGGACAACATTGCCTCAAACAACCTACTAACAATTAAAAATCAATCGAAATCACGTCCTTTAGGTATTGTGTTTCTAGGGATAAGTGGTTTAGTCATTAAGTATAAGGTCTTTCCTTTGATCTTAGATTGGAATAAAATCCTTTAAATGAGTGATATTAAAAAAAAAGGTAAATGGAAGTAGTACTGTACATTCTTACAACTGTGTTGACTTTTATAGTGATGGAAGTGGTAACCTGGTGTACCCATAAATTTGTGATGCACGGTTTTTTGTGGGTTTTACATGCCGACCACCATGAACCTAAGTACCCCCATGTTTTTGAAAAAAACGATGCCTTTTTCGTGATTTTTGCCATTCCCAGTATTTTACTGCTGTATTTCGGAATTAGCCCGGAGCTTAACTATTTGTTCTTTATTGGTTTGGGTATACTGTTTTATGGTATTGCTTATTTTTTGGTTCATGATGTATTAATCCACCAAAGATTTAAATGGTTTAAAAACATCAAGAACAGGTATTTGCTGGCGTTAAGGAAGGCACACAAAATTCATCATAAAAATATGGGCAAGGAAGATGGGGAATGTTTCGGGATGCTGCTGGTGCCCAAAAAATACTTCAGACAAAATTAAATTTAGATTCTCTCTTTTTAGAAAGGATCACTTTAAACTCTTTTTAACCAAATAAACTCCATAACCATGGTTAACGCTAAAATAATTCATTTAAGGGGACTTAAAGATTTGGGAAACTGCTTTTGTTTTTAGGAATCAATTCCAATTTTATACACTTTCAATGCTCTTTCCCTGGCAAATTTGTGCTCCACTATTGGGTCAGGGTATTCAAAGGAGTCGAATTCAGGAATCCACTTTCTTACATACTTATAATCTTTGTCGAATTTTTTTTGTTGTGATTGTGGGTTGAAAATTCTAAAATAGGGAGCGGCATCACATCCTGTTCCCGCCGCCCATTGCCAGTTGCCATTGTTGGAGGATAATTCAAAGTCCAATAATTTTTTTGCAAAATAACCCTCTCCCCAACGCCAGTCGATCAATAGGTGCTTACATAGAAACCCTGCGGTGATCATTCTTACACGATTATGCATAAAGCCTGTTTCATTGAGCTGTCTCATGCCGGCATCCACCATGGGATATCCCGTTTTTCCTTCACACCATAGTCTAAACTCTTCCTTGTTGTTCCTCCACTGAATACCGTCGTATTTGGATCTGAAATTTTGGGTTACAACGTGGGGAAAATGAAATAGAATTTGCATAAAGAATTCCCTCCAAATGAGTTCACTTAAAAAAACGGCATACTTTTTATCAATGCTGGAAATAACCTGTCTTACGCTTATGGTTCCAAATCTTAAATGGGGACTGAGGTGACTGGTGATGTCTTCGTACGGGAAATCCCTTTGGTCCGAATAAAGATGTAGTTGGGTCAGGTCAAAGTCCTGCACCTCAATATCTGATTTTTTAAAACCGATATTTTCCAAAGATAAGTATGGGTAATCTCCTTTAATAAGGTTATCTAGTTTGGGGGTCCTAAGTGATATGTTATTTTCCTCCTCAAATTTCGCGAGCCATTTATTCTTATAGGGCGTAAAAACCGTATAGGGTTCTTCATCGCCTTTTACAATTTCGTTTTCCTCGAATATTACTTGATCCTTAAAACTAAAAAAGGGGATATCCTTTTTTGCCAGCATTTCGGAAATTTCCTTATCCCTGCCAATGGCATAAGGTTCGTAGTCTCGGTTGGTATAAACGGCAACTACATTGAATTTGGAAATCAAATCCTTCCAAATTGTTACCGGTTCGCCGTCCAAGCACAAAATGTCCGAGCCATGGTGTTTTAAGGTTTCTTTTATTTTGAAAATTGTTTGATGTATAAAATTTACTCTGGCGTCATCTTCGGGCAATTCGTTTAAAATAAGGCGATCATAAATAAATATGGGCAAAACGGGGATGTCCTTACCCAATGCTTCCGCCAGTGCCGTGTTATCTTCTATTCTAAGATCGCGTCTAAACCAAAAAATAGCAAATGGGGTCTGATCTTTGGATAAGGCCGATATATGTTCATTACTTATGTTGGGCGCCATGGTATCTATTGGAAAAAATTATTAAGATTGAAGTTTCAGGCTGTAAACCTTAAGGAATTAGTGTATTTAACAAGTAAGCTTTCTTATCCTATTTGGTAAATTTGGAATGATCCAACTTCAAGGACAATTTAATGATATTTTAAATGAATATCAATGTTTTTGCCGTGTATAATCTACTTTACATCCAAACTAACTACGTATCCTTCACTTCCCCTAACATTAAAGACCGTACTGTCTTCAAAGATGAGATATTGCCCTTTAATACCTTTTAAGACCCCGGTATATGTTGGTGTTTTGTCCAGGTTAAGGCTTTTTACTTTTTTGGGATATTGTAGCACGGGAAACTCTAGATGGGTTTCCGTATTACTTTCTATATAGTATGCTGCGGCTTCTTCCGGGATATATTTTTTTAATTTATTTCTGTATGCTACCAAATCCTCATCATCAACGTCATTGGTCAACATTTTTCTCCAATTGGTCTTGTCGCCAATATGCTCTTTTAAAGCAACCTCGGTAACACCGGCCAAATAACGATTGGGTACTTCAACAATCTCTATGGCCTCATGGGCACCTTGATCTATCCATCTGGTAGGTACCTGGGATTTGCGGGTAACGCCTACTTTGATGTTGCTGGAATTGGCAAGATAAACGATGTGGGGCTGTAACTGAACCTTTTTTTCATATTCCAGATCGCGGTCTTCCTGGTCCAGGTGTGCCGTACTTAATTCGGGGCGCATGATCCAATCCCCGGCCGTGGGAATTTCATAAAAACAGGTCCTGCAGAAACCTTGTCTGAAAATGGGCCGATCTTCGCCGCAGTTTAGACATTGGTATTTTATAAAGGAAATTGTGAGTTCCTTGTTCAATACCTGGTTCAGGTTTAAAAAGTCACCGTCAAATATTAGGTAATACTGTATTGGGTCTGCTAATTCGGTTTGCATTTTTCTTAAAACTCCTTGATACTGCATATTTTTTCTGCTTAACGTAAAATCAATTTGAATATGAATTCAATTAAACCTATTTTTAGCTAATTGAACCAAACTCAAAAACCCGTTAAAAATAGGGATAAAAATGCCAATAACATTATTCAATTCGATTGCTTCTTGGCTGTTGAAAAAAAGATATCATCAGATAGAACTTTTTTTAAAGTACCCTGAGGAGGTGCAGGATGAGGTGTTGCACCAGTTATTGTCCTTTGCCGAGGATACCGAAATTGGACGGAAGTACGATTTTGAATCTATCGCCAGTTATGAAACCTTTGCAGAGAGGATTCCAATTGTCTCCTATGAGGAGGTGGAACCTATGATAGAGCGATCCAGAAGGGGCGAGCAAAATATCTTTTGGCCAACGACCATTAAGTGGTTTGCGAAGAGTAGTGGTACTACAAACGCCAAAAGCAAGTTTATTCCTGTAAGTTCCGAGGCTTTGGAGGATTGCCATTATAAATCCAGTAAGGATCTGCTCTGTCTATATTTGAACAACAACGAGAATTCCCAATTGTTTACGGGAAAAAGTTTAAGATTGGGAGGCAGTAAGGAACTTTATCAAGATAATGGAACCGTTTTTGGCGATCTATCGGCCATTCTTATAGATAATATGCCATTTTGGGCAGAACTGAGTAGTACACCAAGTAATAAGGTATCCCTTATGAGCGAATGGGAGACTAAGTTACAGGCCATTATTCGGGAAAGTGTTCAGGAAAATGTCACCAGCTTGGCCGGAGTGCCTTCTTGGATGTTGGTGCTATTGATCAATGTTCTGGAGCAAACAGGAAAGGAGCACCTTTTTAAAGTTTGGGAAAATTTGGAAGTATATTTTCATGGAGGTGTAAGCTTTAATCCTTATAAAGATCAATATTCCCGACTCTTGCCTCGGAAAAATTTTAATTACTATGAAATCTACAACGCGTCCGAAGGGTTTTTTGCTATTCAGGATAGAAATAATGCGGACGATCTCTTGTTGATGCTGGATTATGGAATATTTTATGAGTTTATTCCCATGGAAACCTATGGTACCAGTGAACAGGTTACCCTGCCTTTATGGAACGTTAAGGTAAATAGAAACTACGCGGTAATAATTACGACCAACGCGGGTCTTTGGAGGTATAAAATAGGGGATACCGTAAGGTTTACTTCTACCAACCCCTATAGGATCAAAATAACGGGGAGAACAAAACATCATATCAATGTATTTGGGGAAGAGCTGATCATAGAAAATGCGGAAGAAGCCTTGAAGTCGATTTGTAAAAAAACTGGGTCCGAAATAAAGGACTATACCGTAGCGCCCATATTTATGGAGGGTAAGGAAAAGGGTGCCCATGAGTGGATTATAGAGTTTAGAAAGGCTCCAGAAGAACTGGCCTATTTTACCGAAATTCTTGACAATGCACTTAAATCCTTGAACTCAGATTATGAGGCCAAGCGTTATAATAACATTACTTTAAAACTTCCTAAAGTCCATATTGCCAGGGAAAACTTGTTCTATGACTGGCTAAAATCAAAAGATAAGTTGGGAGGGCAGCATAAAATTCCAAGATTGTCCAATAAAAGGGATTATATCGAAGAATTGCTTCAGATGAACAAATAAATGTGATTAAAACTCTCAATATGTTCAACTTAGAGGTATTAAAAGTTTCCCTTTAACTATTTATACTTTTTATTATGGCGAACAGACTAGTGATATTATCCGATATGTGGGGTTCTAAAAAAGGGCTATGGATTACCTCCTATTTAGGTTATTTGCAGCAATATTACGATATTACATTTTACGATTGTCAGCATTTGGCCAATATTAGTTTGGAGGTAAATTCTCCAGAAAATATCCATAAGGAATTTATTGATGGGGGAGTGGAAACTGCAGTTGCCCATCTGCTTAAAAAGGAAACTGAGCCAAGTCATTATTTGGCTTTTGGTATAGGAGGTAATATTGCTTGGAAGGCTGCACTTAAAGGCTTGCCCCTAAAATCGTTATATTCGGTTTCCAGTAACAGATTGCGTTTGGAAAGTGAAAGACCAAAAGCGAACGTTCAACTTCTATACGGGCAAAATGATGAATTTAGGCCTTCCGAAACATGGTCCGACCAAATTGGCGTGGATGTTGAAGTTGTGAAAGGTTTTGGACATGAACTCTATACCGATGAGAAAATAATCAGTAAGGTGTGCTTGGATTTATTGGCCAAGGTTATGCAAAAACAGCATGTGGCTTAATAACTTCATTTCCATATGAATTATGGAAGATAGTATAGGTTTTTAAAAAGTTAAAAGCAGTCCTAAGAGACTGCTTTTAACTTTTTAATAGTTTCAAAAGATAATTTCTCTTCGGCATAAGGTTTGGTTACCTTAAATTCCGTTTCATTGGTACTTGGGAATTCGAACATGGCATCGGTGAAAATGGCTTCGCAAAGAGAACGTAATCCCCTTGCCCCCAATTTATACTCTATAGCCTTGTCCACAATATAGTCCAACGCCTGCTCCGTTATCTTAAAGGTAATCCCATCCATCTTAAACAATTTCTCATATTGTTTAATTATGGCGTTCTTGGGTTCTGTTAAAATGGCCCTAAGGGTTTCCTTGTCCAATGGATTCATATGGGTGAGTACCGGTAGTCTACCAATAATCTCAGGGATTAATCCAAAGTCCTTTAGATCCTTAGGTACAATGTATTGTAAAATATTTTCGTTGTCCACCTTTTCTTCAGCTTTGGAAGCACTATAGCCTACGGCCTGCATGTTCAGCCTTTTGGTGATGTGTCTTTCGATGCCGTCAAAGGCACCTCCGGCGATAAACAAAATATTTTCTGTATTTACTTCAATAAATTTTTGATCCGGGTGCTTTCTGCCACCTTTGGGCGGAACGTTTACCACGGTCCCCTCCAATAGTTTAAGAAGTCCTTGTTGAACACCTTCCCCGGATACATCGCGAGTAATTGAAGGATTGTCGCTTTTTCGTGCAATTTTATCAATTTCATCAATGAAGACGATACCACGTTCTGCCTTTTCCAAATTGTAATCGGCCGCCTGTAGCAAGCGGGTAAGTATACTTTCCACATCTTCTCCAACATAACCGGCTTCCGTAAGTACGGTAGCGTCAACTATGGCCAAAGGAACATTGAGCATCTTCGCAATGGTTTTGGCCATTAGGGTCTTACCAGTCCCTGTTTGGCCTACCATGACAATATTGCTCTTCTGGATTTCTATATCGTCTTCCTTACTTTTTGGTTGTAGAAGTCTTTTGTAATGGTTGTAGACGGCAACGGACATTACTTTTTTGGTGCGATCCTGTCCAATTATGAACGTGTCCAAAAATTCCTTTATTTCCAAAGGTTTTTTTAAGGTTAATTCGGAGGAAAGATCATGGTTTTTGGTCTGCTTGGATTCCTCTGCCACAATACCGTGTGCCTGCTCTATACAACGATCGCATATATGCGCATCAAGACCAGCAATCAATAGATTGGTTTCTGGTTTCTTTCTACCACAAAAAGAGCATTCTAAATTTTCTTTTGCCATATCATTTTATCACTTTCAATAATAGTAACGAAATAATCCACACTTTGGTGCATCCGTACAGAATGTAGCCCGGATTATTCGTGTCTTTTAGTCGTCTCTAGTCTTTATCCCTTACCAAGATTTCATCTATCATGCCATAATCCTTGGCTTCGTTTGCTTTCATCCAGTAATCCCTGTCACTATCGTCACTTACTTTTTCAAGGGGTTGTCCGGAATGATTTGCAATGATCTGGTACAATTCATCTTTTAGTTTTAGGATCTCCCTTGCCGTAATTTCAATATCACTGGCTTGGCCTTGAGCCCCTCCAAGAGGTTGATGGATCATTACCCTGGAATGCGTTAAGCCACTGCGCTTGCCTTTTTCTCCTGCGCATAGTAGTACGGCCCCCATGGAGGCAGCCATTCCTGTACATATGGTAGCCACATCGGGTTTTATGAACTGCATAGTGTCATAGATTCCCAAACCGGCGTAAACACTTCCACCTGGGGAATTGATATATATCTGTATGTCCTTGGAGGCATCCGTGCTCTCCAAAAATAATAACTGAGCTTGTACAATGTTGGCAACTTGGTCATTGATCCCTGTTCCAAGGAAAATGATCCGGTCCATCATTAATCGCGAAAAAACATCCATTGCCACTGCATTCAGCTGTCTTTCTTCAATAATGTTTGGAGTAAGGTTGGTGGGGTACATACTACTTAAAATAGTATCGTAATACATGCTATTTATTCCCTGATGTTTAATAGCATAGTTTTTGAATTCTTTCCCGTAATCCATATTTTATATCAATAGTTTTATAAGATAAAAAAAGTGTCGAAAATAAACTCTTCGACACTGTAAATATACTTATTTTTAGTGAAACTATATTTTATTGGCCCCTATCGAGGCGTAATTAAAATGTAAGTTTCCGCTAATGCAAATTACCCGTATACTTCTTTAACAAAGTCTTCGTAAGTAACTTCTTTCGTTTTTAAATTTGCCTTTTCTTTATAAAGGGTCAAAAGCTTTTGGCTCATTAATTGTTCCGAAAGGCGTTTTACCTCGTCTTGATTGGAAAGTACCCTTGCTGCAATACTATCCAACTCTTCATCTTTAGGGTTCATTTGTCCAAACTGGGCCATTTGCTGCTTAATAAAGCCCTTAGCAAATTCTTTTAACTCATCAAACTGTATTTGAATACCGTTTTCTTGGATTATCTTACCTTCTATTAGTTGATAGCGAAGGCCTTTTTCCGATTTTTCAAATTCTTCGTTCGCTTCTTCCTCGGTCAATTGTTTTTCACCGGTCATTTGAATCCACTTGGTCAAAAATTCCGTAGGAAGGTCAAATTTGATATTGTCTATAAAATATTCGGTTACATCATTGAGTAACTTCTGGTCGGATTGTTGCTCAAATTGTTTTTCAGAGTCTTCCTTGATGCGTTCCTTAAGCTCTTTTTCAGAAGTAACTACATCCTTTCCAAATAATTTATCGAAAAGTTCCTGATCCAATTTGGCAGGCTCTTTTTCGTTGATTTCTTCAATGGTGAAAGTAACTTCGATATCCAATTTTTCGGATTTTTCACCGTCTATACCCAAAGAACTGCCCAACAAATAATCTTCTTTGAACAATCCCTTAGTGTTTAAGGTAACTACATCGCCCACTTTTTTGCCCAAAAGGCTCTCAAGTGCTTTTTTGCTTTTTATTTTTTCGATCTCGATTACCGTCTTGTTGTCTATTTCCTCTGCCTCGTTTTTGAAAACACCATTTACGTCATCCTTTTTCCCGATTTCCGTCTTGCTGATCAGTTTTCCGTATTGCTTTTGAATACGCTCCACCTGCTCATCGACCATTTTTTTGTCGGCAATAATTTTGTAGTGCGTTATGGCTTTTTTCGACTTAAGGTCTACACTGAAATTAGGCGCAAGTCCCAATTCAAATTCAAATGCAAACTCTTCAGAATCCCAATTAAAGTTATCCTGTTGTTTTGGAAGTGGATTTCCTAGAACATCCAGCTTTTCTTCTGTAAGATATTTGTTAAGATTGTCTTGTAACAGTTTATTTACCTCATCAACCAAAACGGCCTTTCCGTATTGTTTCTTGATCAATCCCATAGGCACCTGACCTTTTCTGAAACCTGGTATGTTTGCCTGTTTTCTGTAGTCCTTTAAGATTGTTTCTACCTTATCGAAGTAATCGTCCTTGGTTACCGCAACTTTTACTACTGCATTTAATTCGTCAATCTGCTCTTTAGTGATGTTCATTTCTATATCTAATTTTACTAAAATAAAATGGGATGCAAAAGTAGTACATTTTCTAATCTCCAACAAGTTTTTAAATTACTGAATGTCAAAAAGGTACCCTATATTTTTTTGTCATCATTTAGAAATGAATAAAATATAGATTGTAGAAAGGAAAGCAAAAGACTAAAAAGTAACGCCCACCAAATATTATTTACTTGAAAACCATCAACAAAGTAGTCGGCCAAAAGGATAATTATAGCGTTGATTATGAGCAGGAACAGCCCTAAGGTAAGTATGGTTACGGGTAAGGTTAGGATGACCAGTATGGGTTTTACAATAAAATTCAACAAACTCAGAACAATGGCCACAATAATGGCCGTGGTATAGGAGTCCACACCTACCCCAGGTAGTATTTTTGCTAAAATAACAACTGCTATGGCACTTAGGAGAATTCTTAAAATTAAGTTCATGGTTTACTTTTTTTTGGTTTATGGAATGTTTTATTAATGGTATAATACCCTTAAAAGTAAACATTTATTTTATTAGTGAAACTCAATTTTGAGAAGTCAGTAAGACGCACTGAAAATTGCCAGTTGAACTAATCCCGCCTTTTTCGGCGGGATCTAGGTTCAATACCTCGACCCTTGAGTCGATTCCTATTATTGGGTTCAGGGCTTGCCCTGAGGTTTAATGCCTTTTATCTGTTAAGGGGATATTTTTCTTGGGTTTTAAGAATGGACTTAGAATCGGCCTCAGCATTTTATAAAGTAAAAAAGGTACTGACTACTTGATAAATAGTATGGATTTTTGGAAAAACTGGGTGGGATTCTCCGCGTGAAGCCAATGTCCGGCCTTATCTATTGTTTCAACCGTGGCCAAGGGAAAATGCCTTTTTATAATGGACAAATCATCAGGGGTTATATACTCCGATCTGTCTCCCCTTAAAAAAAGTGTTGGTCCTTTATAGGTATCGGTAGATCCTATGTTTTCACCAATTTCTTCCATTTTTTCGCTCAAAACCTTAAGATTGAAGCGAAAACTCAAAACCCCCTTTTCCTCCCAGTACAAATTCTTCAGTAAAAATTGACGTATCCCTATATTTTTGATGTATTTGGACAATTGTTCATCCGCATCGTTTCTTGAGCTTATATTTTTAATATCCAAGGCATTGAGGCCGTTAATTATATCCTGGTGATGGGGTGGGTAAAATTTAGGGGCAATATCCGCCACCAGTAGCTTTTTTGTTAATTGGGGATAGCGGCAGGCAAACAACATGGCCGTTTTTCCTCCCATGGAATGACCAAGTATAATGGCGTCTCCCAAATGGTGATGATCCATATATTGTTTGAGGTCTTCGGCCAACAAATCATAATTGAATTCGGTGGAGTGAAAACTTTTTCCGTGATTGCGCAAATCCAGCATATGTACTTGAAAGCCTTCATCGGCATATTTGGAGCCCATGGATTTCCAGTTGTCGGACATGCCCAAAAAACCATGTAGGATAATAATAGGTTGTCCTTCCCCTAAAATATTGGAATGCAATACAGGCATTATTTTAATTTGTTTAGATACATATTAATTACATTTTCCAAGCCTAGATACAGGGATTCGCATATTAGGGCGTGACCAATGGAAACTTCCAGCAAGTGAGGTATGCTTTCTTTGAAATATTTTATGTTGTCCAAGCTTAGGTCGTGTCCTGCATTAATGCCCAAACCTAATTCATGGGCCGCTTTGGCAGCATCGGAAAAAGCCAAAACCCCTTTTTTGTTTCCCTTGGCATATTCGTGGGCATAGCTTTCGGTATATAGTTCAATACGGTCGGTTCCTGTTAATGCGGCTCCTTGGACCATTTCAATATTGGCGTCCACAAAAATAGAAGTCCTTATGCCATTGCTTTTAAATGTTGATATTACCTCTTTTAGAAAATCCTTATGCTTTACCGTATCCCATCCGGCGTTGGACGTAATGGCATCAACGGCATCGGGGACTAGCGTGACTTGTGTGGGTTTTACCTCCAATACCAAATCCATAAAGGATTGAATAGGGTTTCCTTCTATATTGAATTCGGTGCGCACCAATTTCTTTAAGTCCCTTGCATCTTGGTATTTTATATGTCTTTCATCGGGCCTTGGATGTATGGTTATACCTTGTGCCCCAAAATCTTCAATATCTTTGGCTACTTTTAACAGGTCGGGTACGTTTCCTCCACGCGAATTTCTTAATGTTGCAATTTTATTTACATTAACGCTAAGCTTTGTCATAGGATTTTGGTATGTTTAAAAGGCAAAAATACAAATTAGGCATACCTTTTGCTTATTTTATTATGAAGAATTCGTTTGCAGGGCCAGGTTGTATCCCTAGTGGAAAATTATAGTTAACTAGGTTTCGTTGGTTTTTGAGGACTTTCGGGTGGAATTGGTTTGGAGTATTCCTAATTTAACCGGATTGTTTTTTAACAGCCCGCAAAAGCTAGGTCTTTTTAGAAATAATACTTAGGAAGATTCGGGTTCTTAGAAATTTTTATTAGTATTTTGCGTTATAATATGAAGTTATGAATATTCAAAACAACATAATTGATACATTACCGATTTTTAAAGTGGGTGATCCCTTGAAAAAAGTGATCAAATTCTTTAATGAATCTACCTATTCCCATGTTGCCGTGGTGGAGGGGAATGTTTTTATTGGAGTTTTGGATGAAAATGATCTTGATAATTATGAAAAGGATAAGAAGATAGAGGACTACCGATATACTTTGGAAACCTTTTTTGTACGTAAGGAAACCTCTTGGCTGGATGTCCTGGAAATATTTTCGAAGAATGAGGCAAACCTTTTGCCTGTCTTGGATAATGACGGCCTTGTCTTAGGGTATTATGATCTTATAGACATTGTTGATGAGTTTATAGATACGCCATTTTTTACAGAGCCTGGGGGAATCCTGGTCTTGGCCAAGGGTCTAAAGGATTATTCTTTTAGCGAAATTGCCCAAATTGTGGAAAGTAACAATGTGAAACTGATTGGCGGGTTTATTACGGATATTCGCAATGATGTTATCCAGATTACCATTAAAATAGGGACTACACATTTAAATGAAATTATACAGTCTTTTAGAAGGTATAACTACACCATACTCTACGGAAATAACGACGATCAATTTATTGAGGATTTAAAACAGAGGTCTGATTATTTGGATAAATATCTAAATGTTTAACTCCTAAGAAATGAGCCAGTTTGCACAAGGACATTACCTCCCGTTAATTTTTCGACGTACGTATATTGGCAGCGGCGAATTACACCCGTCTGAACTAAGAAGTCGGGCAGGTCTAATAAATAAAATATATCCTTAAACAGATGAAAGTTGCCATTTACGGACTTACCTGCCAGAATAACGTATTGGATTGCATTGTGGAGCTGTTGGACGAACTTCACCAAGAAAATGCCCAAATCTATTTTGAAAAAGGGTTTTACAACTTAATCATGGCCAAGCGTAATGTAGGCGAATTCCCCATATTTACGGATTCCAATGGTCTTGATGCTGAATTTGATATGTTTGTGAGCTTTGGTGGTGATGGTACCATTTTAAGGGCTACTACCTATGTTCGCGACCTAGGAATACCAATTGTTGGTGTAAATACCGGTAGACTTGGGTTTTTATCCACATTTAGAAAAGAAGATGTGCGTAAGGTGGTAAAAGAATTCGTTTCTGGGGCATATACCATTGTAGAGCGCAGTCTGGTGGAGGTAAGTGCCCAATCCGATATCCCTGAATTTAAGACATTAAACTTTGCATTGAATGAGATTACCGTGAGCAGGAAGGATACCACATCCATGATTACGGTAGAAACGCATTTGAACGATGAATATCTTACATCTTATTGGGCGGATGGTTTAATTGTGGCGACGCCCACAGGATCTACCGGGTATTCTCTTAGCTGTGGTGGTCCTGTAATTGCCCCTACGGCAAAATCATTGATTCTTACTCCTATTGCACCCCATAACCTAAATGCAAGACCTTTGGTAATTTCGGATGATACCGTTATTAGGCTCAAGGTTTCCGGGAGGGAAGATAGTCATTTGGTGTCCTTGGACTCCAGAATAGCCACCGTGGCCAGTGGCAAGGAGATTTTTATCAAAAAAGCTCCATTTACCATAAAAATGATCGAATATACCTCCGAAAGTTTTCTAAAAACACTACGAAATAAATTATTGTGGGGCGAAGACAAACGTAACTGATTGTTTTGGGAGCGACAATAAAATGGAACAAAAGCTGTTTATCAAGTGAGAACATGAATGTAATAATTTACTAGTCTAAACTACTGAAATTGTTATATTTGCAAACTTTTATAAATAATGAGGTTATTTTTTGCTGCATTACTTCTTTTCATTTGTAATGAAATAAAGGGACAAACATACGAGATTGGCCTATTTGCGGGTGGCACCAATAATATTGGGGATGTTGGAAGGTCTAATTTTATTTTGCCTTCGGGGCCGGCTTTCGGAGGTTTGTTTAAATGGAACAAGAGTAAACGCTATGCATGGAGGGCCAGTATTATTTATGGAGAATTTACGGCGGATGATTCCAAATCGGACATTCCGTCCCGACAACAACGGAATTTTATAATGGACAATAATATTCTAGAGGCTTCCGCAGGTTTGGAGTTTAATTTTGTAGAATATAATTTACATCGTTTAGGGCCGGCCTTTACGCCTTATCTGTATACTGGGGTTACCTATTTTAGGTATGGATACCACTATTTTGATGCGGCGCAATTACAGGATATTGGACAGAAAGATGGATCGTTTTCGGTTCCTATGACGGTTGGTGCTAAATTAAGGATTAGTCAGTTTTTTATTGTTGGAGCAGAAATAGGGGCCAGATATACCTTTACGGATAATTTGGATGCCAGTAATCCGGAAGGTTCCAATTATGAGGAATTTAGATTTGGAAATATTTTTAGTGATGATTGGTATGTGTTCTCCGGAGTTACGTTAACGTATACATTTGGAAGAAAACCTTGCCAGGATTGTTTTGAGTAGTGTAAAAAAT
Organism: Arenibacter palladensis; assembly: GCF_900129275.1. Lineage (GTDB taxonomy): Bacteria > Bacteroidota > Bacteroidia > Flavobacteriales > Flavobacteriaceae > Arenibacter > Arenibacter palladensis. The sequence continues at coordinate 35,563 of NZ_FQUX01000011.1, forward strand.
AATAGTTTGGAAGAATTAAAGATCAAATCATTGCCAAGACACTTAGCCATAATTATGGATGGTAATGGACGATGGGCGAAAGAAAAGGGAAAATTAAGGGTTTTTGGTCATGAGCAAGGGGTTAAAACCGTTAGGAGAACTGTGGAGGACTGTGCTAGAATTGGGCTGGAGTTTCTTACTCTATATACTTTTTCTACCGAGAATTGGAACAGGCCCAAATTGGAAGTCGATACTTTAATGCGGTTGCTGGTTTCTTCCCTTAAAAAGGAATTGAAGACCTTAAACAATAATAATATTAAGTTAAATACCATTGGCAATATTGCCTCCTTGCCAAATAGTGCCCACAAGGAATTATTGGATGTCATGGAGAAAACCAAGGCCAATACAGGAATGACGCTAACGCTTGCCCTTAGTTATGGGTCTCGGGAAGAGATAAAAAATGCCGTACAACAGATATGTGTCAAAGTTAAAAATAATATAATTTCTCCCGAAAATATTGACGAAACCATTATTAATAACCATCTTTACACGCAAAATTTACCAGATGTAGACTTGTTGATCCGTACCAGTGGAGAGCACAGGATCAGTAATTTCTTACTATGGCAGATTGCATATGCGGAATTGTATTTTATTGATGTATTTTGGCCGGATTTTTCGGAACAGCATTTATTGGAAGCCATTAAAAATTACCAGAACAGAGAACGAAGATTTGGAAAAACTAGCGAACAACTCACCTAGCGGCATGAATAGGTTCATGTCCCTTGAACTTTTTATTACACTTTTATTCTTAATTTTTACCACAGTTATCTCGGCACAGGATACTTCCTACGAAGATGGTAAACGGTATATTCTTGGGGGATTGGAAGTTACCGGATTGCAAAGTTACAACGAGCAGACCGTAAAGACCTACACAGGGTTAAGGATAGGGCAGCCCATTACCGTTCCCGGCGATGAAATAAGTGCCGTCATCAATAAATTATGGGGATTGGAACTTTTTACGGATATAAGCTTCTATATTACCAATATTGAAGGGGAAAATGTTTTTCTGGAATTGAATATTATAGAGAGGCCAACACTTTCCAATGTAACGGTTTATGGAGTTAAAAAAAGAAAGATAGAGGAAATCTTAAAGGATACCGATCTTAAAAAGGGTAAAAAGATAACCGAGAGTTTAATCGCCAATTCCAAGAATTATATCCAGAACAAATATAAAAAGAAGGGATATCTAAATGCCAAGGTTACCATTGCTACTACAAAGGATACCACCGATGCCAATACACAGGCTATGGTCATAAATGTTAAGCAGGGCGATAAGGTGAAGATCAACGATATTGTCTTTGAAGGTAACGAGCAGTTGTCCAACAAACAGCTTGGCAAGGCCATGAAAAAGACCAAGAAACGAAAGTTCTACCGTTTCTGGAAGAAGTCCAAATATATTCAGGAAGATTATAATAATGATTTGGTTTCCCTCGTGGACAAATATGCGGAAAAAGGTTTTAGGGATGCCCGTATTATTTCGGATACCTTTGTAAAGGTTTCCGATGATCTTATCGATTTGAAGATCAAGGTAGAGGAAGGGAACAAGTATTATTTTGGGGAAATAGATTTTGTTGGAAATACTGTGTATTCGGATCGTCAGCTAGCACAGGTTTTGGGAGTTAAAAAGGGGGATACCTATAATGGAGTTTTGTTGCGCGAACGTATTGCCGATGACTCCAAGCCCGATGCACAAGATCTTACCAATTTATATCAAAATAACGGTTATTTGTTCTCCAGTATCAACCCTGTGGAGATTTCTGCTGAGAATGATACCATCAATTTTGAAATTAGAATTATTGAAGGTAAAGAGACTTTTCTAGATCACGTTACCGTAGTGGGTAATGATAAGACCAACGATCACGTTATTTTTAGGGAGTTGCGCACAAGACCAGGCCAACGCTATAATAAATCGGATATCATTAGAAGTATCAGGGAATTGGGGCAATTAGGATTCTTTGATGCGGAACAGATAAAGCCGGATATCCAAAATCCTGATCCCAATGCAGGAACAGTGGATATAGCATATAGCTTAGTGGAAGCAGGTTCCAGCCAGATCGAGCTCCAGGGTGGTTATGGTGGAGGGGGCTTCATAGGAACCCTTGGATTGTCCTTTAGCAACTTCTCCATGAAGAATTTATTTAATGGGGAGGCCTATAAACCGGTCCCTATGGGGGATGGACAAACCTTTGCCCTGCGGTTGCAGGCCAGTAGGACCTATAGGGTGTATAGTTTAAATTTCTCCGAGCCGTGGTTGGGAGGTAAAAAACCGGTAAGGTTCAATATGTCCTTATCCAGAACCCAACAGTTTTACTACAACCCTTATGTAAGTAGCAAGCCGGATAAGAGTAAGCAGTTTTCCATCACTGGAATTTCGGCAGGTTTGGCAAAAAGGGTGCTGTGGCCAGATGATTACTTTACCATATCCCATTCCTTGGGGTACCAGCTGTACAATTTTAAGGATTATAATTTAGGACTTTTCAATTTCGGGAATGGAAAATCCAACTCTATAGCCTATACTTTGGGAATATCAAGAAACGCGTTGGATGGAGGTCGTATTTATCCTAGAAAAGGTTCAAATTTTGAGTTAACCGCCAAGTTTACCCCTCCTTTTTCTTTGTTCAATAATATAGATTATGAGCAACTTAATGAGGATGAGGAAAAGGCTATTGAGGAATTGGATAGTGACGAAATAGAACGAATAGACCAGGAACGCTTTAGATGGCTGGAATTCTACAAAGTTAATTTTAAAGGGGATTGGTACACTTCTTTGGTTGGCGACTTAGTGTTGAGATCCAATGCTGAGTTTGGATTTTTGGGAAGTTATAACGAAGATGTAGGAAAGGTTCCGTTTGAAAGATTTTATGTTGGGGGAGATGGTATGGGCGCTTACACTTTGGACGGTAGGGATGTAATTGCCTTAAGGGGTTATGAAAATCAATCCTTAACACCATATAGCACAGATCCATTGAGTGGTGGGCAGGTACAGGATGGTGGAGTTGTGTATAATAAATATTCCTTGGAGCTTAGATACCCATTGACACTAAAACCATCTGCATCCATTTATGGACAGGTATTTTTAGAGGCAGGAAATGCCTTCAACAATTTTCAAGACTTTAATCCGTTTGAGTTAAAAAGATCTGCCGGAGTGGGTCTACGTATTTTTATGCCAGCATTTGGATTATTGGGAATTGATTTTGGATATGGATTTGATCAAGATTATAACCCCAATTCATCAGGACCTAGCGGTTGGCAAACCCACTTCATCATTGGACAACAGTTTTAATATATAGAAATTTGCAATTGTTTTATATCTTAAATGGTTCATTCTAAAATATTTAGTTATTTTGGCACGATATTTTCTATAGTATAAAAAGAAGATAGCATGGGAATTAAATCAAAAGTACTTTTGTTTCTAATCGCAACTATGTGTGCGGCTACCATTTCGGCGCAAAGGGCTATTAGGATAGGTTATGTGGATATGGAATATATCCTTGAAAATGTTGAGGAGTACAGGGAGGCCAATGAGCAATTGGCGGCCAAAGTCCAGAAATGGAAATTGGAACTGGATAAGGAGAAGGGGGTAATTGATCAGATGAAGAAGGATTTAATGGCAGAGAAAGTGCTGTTAACGGAGGAATTGATTTCCGAGAGGCAGGAAGAGATCCAAATCTTGGAAAAGGAGATGTTCGATTATCAGCAAGATAGATTTGGTCCTGAAGGCGATTTGGTGCTTCAAAAAAGAAGATTGATACAGCCAATTCAAGATCAGGTTTTCAATGAAGTGCAGAAAATTGGCGCAAATAAAAAATATGATTTTATTTTTGATAAATCGGCAGATGTTGTAATGTTGTATTCCGAGAAAAGACACGATATTAGCGATCTTGTTTTAAGGGGTATTTCACGGACTAGAAAAATAAGCGCACCTAAGAATAGGCAAAATGCTAGAAATAGTTTCGAAGATATTGAGGATGAGGAAACGGAAGAAACAATTAGCGATGCTATTTTAGAACGTCAGGAGAGGGCAAAACAGGCAGAAGAGGCGAGGACCAAGACGGCGGAGGAAAACCGGGCAGAACAGCTCAGGATTCGCGAAGAACGTAAAAAGGCGTACGAAGAAAGAAGGAAAAAGTTGTTGGAAGAAAGGGAAGCAAAAAGAAAGAAGGAATTAGAGGAGAGAAATGGTAAAAATGACTCTGAGGAAGAAGAGAGTTCGGAGGGCGATGAATAGAATTGAATTAAGTTTAAACCAAATTACATTTATATAACTAAATCTTTAAATTAACACTCAAACATTAATTAAAATCATGAAACAAATTAAAAAAATAGCAGTAGCCATAGTTTTGTTCGTAGCAGCTACTAGTTTTGTTAATGCACAGGCGAAAATTGCGCACATAGATGTACAGAAATTGTTGTCTGAAATGCCGGAGATGAAAGCAGCCGAAGCGGAACTTAAGAAATTACAGGAAACTTATAGGGCGGATATTGAAAGTTCCATGACCGAACTTCAAAACAAGTACACGCAATATAAAAATGAATCATCCTCAAAGTCTGAAGAGGAGAATCAGAAAAGAGCTTTGGAACTACAAGGTTTTGAAAAGAACATTGGTGAGGCGCAACAGACTGCCTCACAAGAATTACAAAAGAAACAAGGCGAACTTTTAGGCCCTATCACCGAAAAGGCCAAAAAAGCTATTGAAGCTGTGGCGGCGGCCCAAGGAATTGACTACGTAATGGATGCTACCCAAGGTAGTGGACTTATTGTAGCCAAAGGAAAGGATATTTTGCCAGAGGTTAAGAAGCAATTAGGTTTCTAATCCATCAATAAAATGTTTTAAGAAAAGCCATGCAAACGCATGGCTTTTTTCTTTGGTCATATTGTGGTTTAGGGTGTTTGTAGGTGGTAAACCTTTGGAATTACGTAACTGGCACTCCCAGCAATCTGATGGATCCCCCTGTTCACACGAAGCTTTGTATTTGGATATTCTATTGTTCCTCCCTTGCTACCTTTAGGGTCTCCAAATAGGCTACCAAATCCACTAAGTCTTCCTCTGGCATAATATGGGCCAAGCCTTCTGTCATTAGAGATTGTTCTAGGGACTCCTGTTCACTTATATCCTGTAATTCCAAGGTCTTTTGGGTGCCGCCCATCATCTTAATGGTTATTTCATCCTCTGTCCTGCTTAAGATGTATCCTGTATAGGTTTTGCCATCATTCATCCTAAAAGAATAGCCTTCGAAACCAAAATTGATACCAGCACTGGGGTAGATAATATTGGAATATAAAAATTGCTTTGAAAGCTTATTGCCTATATCCGACAATTCTGGTCCGAATTCTATGCCATTACCTGCAGCCATATGACAGGAACTACAATAGGTACTGTATACTTCCTTGCCATGGGAGGCATTACCCCTAAGTTCCACCAATTTGGAAATGTCCAGCGCTCCATCTTCTTGAGAACTTAAGAATTTAGGTGCGTTGGTTCTGATCTCATTGTTCCAACTGGTCATCAGCTTTAAAACGGCAGTAGTTTTGTAATCTTCAGCCAGTCTGTCTTCTTTTAGCATTTGGTATAATTCTTCCTGTCCGGCTCCTGTATTACCAAGTGTTTCTATCATTTTTCTGGTTAGTGCATGGCCCAAATCCTGAGAGCCAATGTTCTCCTTGAGCAGTGCAACGGCAGTTGGATTGGATATTCCGTTTAGCCTTTCCAATACCGCAATTTTGGAAGATTCCGGTTCTTGGGAATGAAGGAAGGTGTCGATCAGTGTCGCTCCGTTATTATTAAGCAATAGGTTGGCGGCTTCCTTGCCGATATCTGTATTGGACCCGTTGGCCAATACTCTAAACAAGGCCTCGTTCTGGTTCTTTAACTCTAAATTTTTGATGGCCATAATCCATTCTGGGGTTCCTTCAATCTTGGGAAGCACTTCCTTGACCATTTTAATGTGTTTGGGCGAACTATATACAAATTTGGCATCCATTTGCCCTATAGCGTATGCTTGGATTTGGCTTTTAAGGGGGTGGTTCCAACCGAGCATTTCCATTAGGTAGTTGTCTTTGTTCGGATGATCCTTAAAATCCAGGGCCCTAAAATAGGAAGCCAATTTTGTAGGCAGTACAGTTTGGTCTTTAATTAAGGATACCAACATGGGAACCGATTCTTTGGCCCGGATGCGCCAGACTATTTCTTTTCCGGCTTCACTTTTCCAATTTTCCCCAACCTTGTTTCTCCAGGCTTTAAAATACAGCTCTGGGAACTTATCCGCCCCAATGCCCAAGGCTTCCAAATACCATCTATCGCCAGTGTTATGCTGAACGGCCAAATTGGCCCATAGTTCCGCAGCCGCTTCCGTGCCTATAAACCTGAGTGCAATTGCCGCTTCCCTTCTTACTTGGGGCGATTTATCGTTTTCCAAAAGGGATAGATATTTCTCAAGACTTTCTTTGCCTTTAAACCTGGCCATACGGATTCCCTGCATTCTAAATTTAGGGTCTTCATCCAGTAATGCCAATTCTATATAGTCATTACTTTTGGTTGGAATATGCAATCCTAGCCATAATGCCCGAGCTTTGGCTATACCTCCTTTTTCCCTTAATTCCGTTAAAAATGGTTGGGCGGCCTCGCCCATGGAATGTAATTTTTGCCACGACTGATAAAAAAGGTCCATGTTACCGGAAAGAAGTCCTTTAACCGCTCCTTCCTCGGTCTTGGGGTCTATGTCCGCAACTTTATAATCCGAGCCAGTGGACAATCGGTAAATCCTTCCCCGTGCAATGTCTTCTGCCTTGTGCCCTCCAACACCGCCATCATACCAATCGGAAATAAAAAGGGAGCCATCAGGAGCTGTGGTCACATCATCCGGTCTAAACCAATCGTCTTTACTCTTTACCAGATTTTCAATTTTTGCGGTATAACCTGCCTCCGATTCGCCTATTATATAGGCGCGGACCACATTATGGCCAGGTTCGGCATGTATGGGTTGATTTTGAAATTTCTGAGGCAACATTTTATCCTCATAAACAAGAATGCCACATGGGGAACCAGATCCGGTCTGTAACAAGTTGGGGACGGTTCCCGGGTCGTTTAAATGCCAATGCCTTTTGGGGATATCGTTATGCCATCCGGTTCTTCTTTCTCGCCAGCTTGCACCGGATAATAAGTCCCTATATCCATAATTGCCATATTCCATAACATAGTTTATGCGAGTACCCCTATTGCCGTCATCGTCATTATCAGATTGCCATAAACCTCCATAGGAGTCAATGGCAATTTCATAAGGGTTCCTGAAATTGTGTCCTAGGACTTCCAAATTTGTTCCGTCCATATTCATTCTAAAAGCCATCCCTTCCCTATAATGTTGGCCATTCCCCACTATTTCTTGACCGTGCATGTCCAAAACAACCTCACCATTTTTATCCAATAATTGCTTTCCATTATTACCGAAGTTGAAATAAAGCCTCCCATCTGGTCCAAAAACAAAAGCATGAACTCCGTGGTCATGGTCTACACCTTCTATACCTTGGAATAGGATTTCTTTGGAATCCGGTAGATCGTCTCCATTCTCGTCGGTAAAAATAAAAACTTTGGGACTTACGGATACGATTACCTTGTTACCCAAAACAGCGATGCCCAAGGCGGCATTGATGTCCTCCCCTTGGTAGAAAACCTTGGAGGTGTCCGCTTTGCCATCTCCATTGGTGTCCTCAAGGATTAAGATTCGATCTCCACTATCGTCATAGGTATTATCCGGATTGGCGAACAATCTGTAATTTTTGGCCTCGCAGACCCAAATTCTGCCTTTGGCATCAATGGCCATATTGGTAGGGTTGGTAACCATAGGTTCCGAAGCAAAGAGCTCAAGATTTAAACCCTCCTCGACCTCCATGGCGGCTAAGGCATATTCGGGGTTTCTTTTTTCCTGTTCTGAAAGTGATAAAAAATCGATATTGGCCTTTGGTTGTTCCTTGCAGGAGGCAAGGGAACCTAGTGCCATAATAATTACTAAGGTTTTGGCGGTAATTTGGTTTGGAAACATATGAACGTTTTTGGTTGCAGTTCCACAATTTACCAAAAAAAACAAAGATCATGTTAAAAATAATGGTAGCGTGTTACATAGGGAAATAGCGATAAGTTGGCTATCCTAAAATCAACTTCGGCAAAGAAGTTGTTTTTTGATGTTTTGGGGCTAATTGAACTTGATAACAAAATACTGAAAACAATGGGGGAAAAACAGTATTTTAGTTAGCAGGTTATATTTGGGGGAATACAATTGGAATGTCTGGGTATTCCTAGTTGGATGATCTGTGCGGCACACTGTCCGATAAGTAGGTTTATTGTAACTGAGTAATAATATAAACTATTAACTTCTGAAATAGATGAAAAAACTAATAAGTCTAATTGCGATTACTTTATTTGGTTTAACGGTTTGGGCTCAGGATAATATGTTGTGTGTGGGAAGTTATTGGACAGAGGATGAGGCAAATATTGTCTTGAAAAAATTTGCCTCCGAATGGAACGATCTGGAATCGTGGGAACAAAGGGCATTAAGAATTAAGAAGGGGATTATTGAGGGTATGCAACTGTACAAGATTCCGCAAATAACGGGCAACTTTAATCCCATTATCAGGAATACCAGGGTTATGGACGGTTATATTGTAGAAAATATTGCTATAGAGAGCTTTCCTGGTTTCTTTGTTACGGGCAACCTATATAGGCCTGTGGAAGAAAAAGGCAAGTATGCGGCCATTCTTAGTCCGCATGGTCATATGAAGGATAAGAGGTATACAGATTACATTCAATGGCGGTGTGCCGCTTTGGCTAGAATGGGAGCTGTGGTTTTTGCCTATGATATGGTGGGTTACGCAGAAAGTACCCAGGTAAACCACAAGATGCCAATTGCCTTGCTCTTGCAGACCTGGAACAGTAAAAGGGTCTTGGAATACTTGCTGTCCAGACCCGATGTGGATTCGGAACGTATAGGGATGACAGGTGCTTCTGGAGGCGGTACACAAACCTTTGTCTTAACGGCCATAGATGACCGTATAAAAGTAGCGGCTCCTGTGGTACAGGTTTCTGCCCACTTTTTTGGAGGATGTGTTTGTGAAAGCGGTATGCCAATACACAAAAGTACCGATCACCAAACCAATAATGTGGAAATTGCTGCGCTTTGCGCCCCCAGACCTTTATTGTTGGTTTCTGATGGTGCCGACTGGACACGAAACACGCCAAGAATAGAGTATCCTTACATTCAAAAGGTATATGCTCTGTATAATGCTGAACACAAAGTGGAAAATGTTCATTTACCGGCGGAAAGGCACGATTACGGATATAACAAAAGAACTACCCTTTACAATTTTTTTGACCATCACCTAGATCTAAATGCCGGCAAAATACCCTACGCTGAAGGTTATAAGGAAGATTTTGTTACTATTTTGCCTCCAGAGGATTTAATGGTTTTTGGAAAGGATAGTCCTAGGCCCAAGAATGCCCTGCAGGGAGATGATGCCGTTATGGCGTATTTGAAAATATCGGTTAAATAAAAAAGTTGGAAATGAAAGATATGCTAGTGTCTGCCTCTTGGCTAAACCAAAATTTGGACATGCCCGAAATTATAATTTTGGATGTCCGTCTACGCTATGATCCAGCCGTTTCGCAATTGGATGATCTAAAGATACCTGGGGCTCGTATTTTTGACCTGGAAAACGAATTCAGTGATAAAAACAGCCCGTTTCCGAATATGCTTCCAAGTCAGGACCAATTTGAGCAGTCCTGTAGAAAATTGGGTATTAATAAATCCAGTAAGATTGTGGTCTACGATCATTTTGGAATTTATGTGAGCCCCAGGGCTTGGTGGATGTTTAAAGTTATGGGGCATCAGAATGTTAGTGTTTTGGATGGAGGCTTTCCGGAATGGAAGAAAGCGGGGTATGGCACAGAAAAAGTAGTTGGATTGAATTATGGAACTGGTAATTTTAAGGCAGTTTTCAATCCGGATATGGTGGTGAACTTTGAAGGGATAAGCGATAATCTGAAAACTAATAAGGCCTTGGTCATAGATGCCCGTTCCTCCGATCGCTTCCATGGTCTTGTTGCGGAGCCGAGGAAGGAATTGAGAAGGGGTAATATTCCAAACTCCATTAATATTCCTTATGAAACTGTTCTTAAGGACGGGAAGTTCAAACCCTTGAACGAGTTGAAAGAAGTTTTTGCTGATTTGGAAGGGGAGGGGCGGCCCTTGGTGTTTAGTTGTGGATCCGGTGTAACGGCATGCATCGTACTAATGGCGAGCGAAATGAGTTTGAAAAACCACAATAAGGTTTATGACGGTTCATGGACAGAGTATGCACAGGTGGCTGATTAATTTATTTTACTGTATGGCGCAAACTAGTGAAACTACATAATTTTTGTATTTTGCCCCAAAATAGTTTTAATGTACCAACTGTCTTATTTTTCCAGAGCTACCCCGGATGTTTCTGAAGAAATTATTAGCGGCATTTTGGAAACATCCCGTGAGCGTAATAAGGCCATAGGTGTTACTGGTTGCCTAGTTTTTCATAAATTTTCCTTTGTTCAAATAATTGAAGGTGAAAAGAGGCATATACAATCCTTGTTTGAGGATATTAGGCAGGATAAAAGGCATAGCGATGTAACATTGTTGTGGGAAGGCAAGAATAATGGAAGGAACTTTGGCGATTGGAATATGGCTTATTTTACAGAATCCGATGAAAGATCTGCAAATGGGGAGATGAAGAATTTTGAAAGAAATTTATTGTTGCTGTCAGAACTTTCCGCCGATTCCACCGCTGTATTGAACATGTTTTGGATAAGTGTGCGTAAACTTATTTCGGGGGAGGAAATCTAATTAGACCTCTAACCCCTCACTTTTGAAGGTCAAAATTTATCCAATAAAAAATGTTTAACGTCCAAAGAATAATCAAGGGGTGCAATTGGAGATGGCTGGGAGCAATGTTGTTGATCTTCATATTTGTAGGATGTCAGAAGAATCACAACAGAAAAATTGTTATAGCTACTGCGGCCAATATGGAATCGACCATGGTGGCCTTGACAAATGCCTATACCCTAAAATCTGGAGTGGAATGCGAAATAATTGTTGGATCTTCGGGAAAGTTGACGGCGCAGATTATGGAAGGTGCGCCCTACGATATTTTTGTTGCGGCCAATATGAAATATCCGCAGGCCATTTATGACGGTGGAAAAGCAAAGAATGCTCCTAAAGTCTATGCCAAGGGAAAATTGGTGCTTTGGTCAATGATGGAGAATATCACTGTTTCAATTGATGCGCTCTCGGATCCAGCTTTAGAACACATTGCTTTGGCAAATCCCAAAACTGCCCCTTATGGTGTTGCCGCCCAAGAAGTTTTAATACATTACGGCCTGAATGAAATCTTGGCGCCTAAATTGGTTTTTGGGGAAAGTGTAGGCCAGACCGATCAATTTATCATTTCCAAGGCAGCACAAATTGGTTTTACGGCCTTATCAACAGTTTTATCGCCAGAACTGAAAGGAAAAGGGAGTTGGATTATAATAGATCCATCACTCTACTCCAATATTAATCAAGGTGTAGTGCTTGTAAATCGTAAAGAAGAAACTAATCAGGATGCCCAAGGCTATTATAATTTTCTTTTTTCAGTTGAAGCCAAAGGGATATTAAAAGAATTTGGATATTTGGTAGATGAATAGTTTTCCGGCTCAAATAAAGGAGGTTAAAACCAATGGAACAATGTCCATTGTTTTTGTTACGATGGATAGTGGTGAGGAGTTAATGTCCGTGGTCATAGATACCCCTGAATCTGCCCCTTATTTGAAAAGCGGTAATAAGGTAAATGTCTTGTTTAAGGAAACGGAGGTTGCTGTCTCTACCCAAAAGGAATTGAATATTAGTATAGAGAATAGAATTGCAGGGAATATTACACATATAGAAGTGGGCGTATTGTTGAGCAGATTGATTTTGGAGACCAGAATAGGTGAGGTCATTGCTCTAATAAGTACTATGAGTGTAAGGCAGATGGGATTGGTTGAAAAGACGAACGTTATGATTTTGGTTAAATTGAACGAAATAATATTGGCACCATAATGGATTGGCAACCTTTGGTCCTTACCTTTAAACTTGCGGTGGTTACCACGGCGATATTGTTTGTGGTTTCCATTCCCATTGCCAATTGGCTGTCAAGTACCAAATCCAAAATAAGGCCCGTCTTGGAAACCTTGGTGAGCATGCCATTGGTGCTGCCACCTACTGTACTGGGGTTTTATATGCTGGTGGCCTTTAGTCCAGAAAATGCCTTTGGAAATTGGTTGAATGAATACCTAGGTATAAAGCTCATATTCTCTTTTGGAGGTTTGGTGGTGGCTTCGGTCATTTATAGCTTACCGTTTATGGTGCAACCCATCCAAGCGGGACTTTCCTCCCTTCCTTCCACATTAAAGGAGGCTTCCTATACCATGGGAAAATCAAAAATGACGACACTATTGAAAATTTTATTGCCCAATATTAAGCCTTCCCTTTTAACTGGCATTGTGCTTTCCTTTGCCCATACTGTTGGAGAGTTTGGTGTAGTGCTGATGATTGGGGGGAATATGCCCGGAAAGACCAAAGTGGCCTCTATTGCGATATATGATGAAGTGGAGGCGCTTAATTATGCCGCTGCCAATAGTTATTCATTGATTTTGTTTTCCGTAACTTTTGTAATTCTGTTACTGGTTTATCTAACCAATGGGGGATATTTTAAACGTTTTGCCCAATGATACGGTTAAACCTAAAAAAAACCTTGCAATCTGCCGGAGGAAAAATGGTCCTGGATTTGCAATTGACCATAGAAAAGGGTGAATTTGTTACCCTATTCGGGGAATCAGGGGCGGGAAAAACCTCTACTTTAAGAATGCTCAGTGGCTTGTTAAGGCCAGACAGTGGAACTATTGAAGTGGGTGAAGCAACTTGGTTTAGCAGTCAAGAAAATATTGACCTTAAACCCCAACAGCGTAAGGTAGGGTACGTATTTCAGGATTATGCCCTCTTTCCCAACATGAACGTTCGTCAAAATTTGGAATACGCCCTTCAGAAAAATCAGGATAGAGCCATAATTGAGGAGTTATTGGAATTTGCAGAGCTTGTCGAATTGCAACAAAGAAAACCCGAAACCCTGTCTGGCGGACAAAAACAGCGAGTGGCATTGGCCAGGGCATTGGTTCAGCGACCTGAAATATTAATATTGGACGAACCTTTATCGGCCTTGGATTTAAAAATGCGGATAAAGCTACAGGAGTATTTATTGAAAGTTCATAAGAAATATAAACTAACCACAATATTGGTAAGTCATGATATTGCGGAAATAGTTAAACTATCGGATAGCGTATTTGAGCTTCAAAATGGTAGCGTAGTTAAGAAAGGTACAGCCACGGATTTTTTTGGGTTGAACAAGACCAGTGCCAAATTCAGATTTTCAGGGGAAGTATTAAAGATACAAAAGGAAGATGTGTTATATGTAATTTCTGTCCTTATAGGGAATGATATAATTAGGGTCGTCTCAGACCCGAAGGAGGCCGAACTTTTAAAGGTAGGGGATCAGGTTCTTGTTGCTTCCAAGGCCTTTAATCCTATAATTCAAAAAATATAGTTCCAGTTTTTGCCTGCCAATAATACTTTTGACCCTAAAGGGTCAGTTCACTAAATAAACTCTCCAGATTCTTGTTTTTCCTACTTAATTGAAGGGTTTTTAATTGGTTGTCATGGGCAAAGTCGAACACGGCAGGTCGCATATCATATGAAGTGTTAAAAGTGATCTCATAAACAAACCCACCAATATTTTTAACCATTATTACATTGGGCAATTTATTTAGAAATGCTTCTTCCACCCTAAAGTCGAATTCGACCAGTAAAACTTGGTCCTGCCCGTCGCGCAATTCTGAAAGTTTTTTGTCGGCCACAAGAGTGCCCTTATTAATGATAATTACCCTATCACATACCGCTTCAACCTCTTTCATAATATGTGTGGACAGTAGAATGGTCTTTTCTTTACCAATTTCACGAATCAATTTTCTGATTTCCAATAATTGATTGGGGTCTAGACCGGTTGTGGGCTCGTCTAGGATTAAAACCTCCGGGTCGTGAAGAAGGGCGGCAGCCAATCCAACCCTTTGCCTATAGCCTTTGGAAAGTTGCCCAATCTTTTTGTTCGCCTCTGGGGTAAGACCGGTTTGATCTATTACCGTGTTGATTCTCTGTTTATCTACTTTGTAGACTTCCGCATTAAAAGCAAGATATTCCTTTACATACATATCCAAATAAAGTGGATTGTGTTCGGGTAGGTAGCCTATGCTCTTTTGAACATTTTTCTTTTCACTTTGCACATCAAATGAATTAACCTCGGCCTTACCTTCATCTGCGGTGTGATAGGTAGTCAATATTTTCATCATTGTGGATTTCCCGGCCCCATTGGGACCTAAAAAGCCCACTATTTCCCCTTTTTCTATGGTAAAGGAAACCTTGTTCAGTGCTTTTTGTTTCCCGAAAAATTTGGTAATGTTATTTGCTATGATGGACATGCCTATTCTTTTTATCAAAAATAAAGCAAATTAATGAAACCTAGTTTTAATTATTAATATGATAAAATATGGGCCTTCAGTGATACATTTTTGGTATTAAAAAAGATGTATATCGGGATTTGTTCTTCGTAATTCGTAAAAATATACCGGTTTGGGGGGTTAATCGGTATTATTTATTGCTTTAAACTGAAATAAATAAAAAAATGTTAGTGTTAATGCCGATTTATAAATTTAATTATTAATTTAGCCGGAGTTTTACAAGAAAAATGACAAAGCAATATTTCTGGAATGGTTTTTATTTTTACTTCTTTTTTAAGGGAGGTAAGGGACTGTTCTAGCATATTTTTAAATATATAATAGATAGAAGTCCTGTGAAAACCAGGACTTTTTTTTTGGATATAACTTTCGGATTTAAGGTGGGGTTATAAAGGAGTTGAGTAGTAAGTCTTTGATAGATAAGAAGATAATTATAAAAAGGGTGAAATTAAAAGTTGCAATACAAGGTATTAAAGGTTCTAACCATCATCAAGTGGCGAAGGATTATTTCGGTGATGATGTTACCTTCGTGGAATGTTCATCCTTCGATATTTTGGTAGATCATTTGATTAATAAAACAGCGGATAAGGGGGTAATGGCCATAGAGAATTCCATTGCAGGGTCTATTATACCCAACTACGCCCTGGTCTTCCATAAAAACCTGCATATAATTGGGGAACAATATCTAAATATACATCATAACTTGATGGCTTTAAAGGGGCAGACCATTGCCGATATTCAGGAGGTCCGTTCCCATCCTATGGCACTGCTACAGTGCAATGAGTTTTTTAAAAATTACGGGCATATTAAGCTTGTTGAAGATATAGATACAGCTGAAACGGCCAAGAGAATCCAAGAAAATCAGTTAAAAGGGGTCGCAGCCATTGCGCCAAAAGTGGCGGCCGAATTGTACGATTTGGAGATTATACATTCTGAAATACAGACCATTAAGGATAATGCCACAAGGTTTATTATTGTAAAGACGCAAAATAAGGCCCTGCCGGAAGAGGAGATCAATAAGGCTTCGGTAAGATTCATCACAGATCATAAGCGCGGTAGTCTTGCCGCCATATTGAATGTGATGAGCGATTGTAACTTGAACCTTACAAAAATACAATCCCTTCCTGTAATTCAGACGCCATGGAAGTATTCCTTCTTCGTTGATGTAACTTTTGAAAAGTATAAACATTTCTCTAAAGCCAAGGCTTTGTTGGAAATTATGGCTGAAGAATTTAAAGTATTGGGTGAATATAAAAATGCTAGAATAATATGATTGCGGCAAATAGATTAAATACAGTTGAGGAATACTACTTTTCCAAAAAACTTAGGGAGGTAAGGGGGTTAATGGCGGAAGGAAGGCCTATTATAAACATGGGTATAGGAAGTCCTGATTTGGAGCCGTCCGTAGAAGTGCAAAACGCGGTCAAAGAGGCATTGAGCCATGATGGCGCACATCAATATCAGAGCTATCAGGGCTTGCCAGAGCTTAGGGAAGCGTTTTCATCTTTCTACAAGAACAAATTTGGTGTAACTGTAAATCCTCAGAACGAGGTATTGCCCTTGATGGGGTCCAAGGAAGGCATCATGCACATTAGTCTGGCCTTTTTAAACCCTGGGGATGAGGTGTTGATTCCCAATCCTGGGTATCCTACATACACATCGGTAACCAATTTGGTTGGGGCAGTGCCGAGATATTATGATTTGACCGGTAAAAATGGTTGGTTTCCAGATTTGGAAGTATTGAAGAGGCAAGACCTTTCCAAGGTAAAGATAATGTGGACCAGTTATCCGCATATGCCGACAGGCGCTACGGCTAGTAGGGATCAATTGACCGATCTTGTGGCATTTGCCAAGGAAAACGAGATTTTATTGGTCAATGACAATCCCTATAGTTTTGTGCTCAATCAAAGCCCTATAAGTATTTTGGAGATTGATGGGGCTATGGATGTGGCTTTGGAACTGAATTCCTTGAGCAAGACCTTCAATATGGCGGGTTGGCGAGTTGGGATGGTTCTGGGGAACAGTGAGCATATTAACGCTGTCCTAAAGGTAAAGAGCAATATGGATTCCGGGATGTTTTATGGTATCCAAAAAGGAGCCATCGCCGCTTTAAACAGTAGCGAATCTTGGTTTAGTGAATTAAATGCGGTGTATCATGAGCGACGGCAATTAATGTTCGCCTTGGCCGATAAGCTGCAGTGTGCTTATGATAAGGAGTCTGTAGGGATGTTTGTTTGGGCGAAATTGCCAGAAGGGGTTTCGTCTTCCGAAAAGTTCATTGATGAGGTGCTCTATGACAAGAATATTTTTATTACTCCGGGAACCATTTTTGGCTCAAATGGGGAGGGTTATATTCGATTCTCATTATGTGTTACGGCAGATAAGATTAAAGAAGCGATAAATAGGTTTTGAAAAATAATTTAAATTAAGATCATGTTGTTTACTTCATATTGGTTGGGGGACGAGGTCTTTTTAGAGTTAATCGATAATAATTGAATTTACCAATTTTTAGTTGGATTATTGTAGGTGTTCCACATTTTGGAATTAATGATAGATAGTATGAATGTATTTGTAATCGGTATCGGATTAATTGGCGGTTCTCTGGCCAAGGACATTAAGCGTAACAGGCCGGATTCCAAAATTTACGGCATTGATGCCAATGAGAGGCACTTGGAAGAGGCTTTGTCATTATCTTTGATCGATGAAAAGGCAGATTATGGTCAACTGAACCAGGCCGATTTCGTAATAGTGGGGATTCCAGTGGATGTTATGGTCCAGGAACTACCCAAAATATTGGATGCCATTGATGACGACACGGTGGTTTTTGATGTAGGGTCTACAAAATCCCTCATTTGCAAGGTTGTTGAAAACCATCCCAAGCGAAGAAATTTCTTGGCTTGCCATCCTATTGCGGGAACCGAGTTTTCGGGTCCCTCTGCGGCCCTGGAAGGTTTGTTTATGGGAAAGACCAATATCATTTGCGAAATAGAAAAAACGGCCTTTAAATTACAGGAAATGGCTTTGGAACTTTTTCAGCAATTAGGGATGCGGATACGTTATATGAATCCGGAGGCACATGATAAGCACATTGCCTACGTTTCACATTTGTCACACATTAGTTCCTTTATGTTGGGAAAGACGGTTATTGAGAAAGAAAGGAATGAACGTGATATTTTTGATATGGCGGGCAGTGGATTCGAAAGCACTGTGCGATTGGCAAAGAGTTCACCGGCCATGTGGACTCCAATTTTTAGGCAGAACAAGGAAAATGTAGTGGAAACCTTGAGGGAGTACATACATAATTTGAAGGAGTTCAAAGCAATGTTGATAGCCGATGATTATGAAGGAATCTATAAGGAAATGAATAGTACGAATAAAATAAAGGAAATATTAAACGGAATACCACTTAACAAAAAATAGAGTAAAGAAATGGAAAATTTAAAAGAAATGAGAACATGGTTGGACGATATGAAATTGGACCATCCGTTAGTAATTGCCGGGCCATGTAGTGCGGAAACAGAGGAGCAAGTGCTTCGAATTGCCAATGAGTTAAAAGATACCGATGTAAATTACTATCGTGCCGGTATCTGGAAGCCAAGAACACGTCCTGGAATGTTTGAAGGGGTGGGGGCTTTAGGTTTAAAGTGGTTGCAAAAAGTTAAGGCCGAAACCGGTATGAAAACCTGTACAGAAGTAGCTAATGCTGCCCATGTGAAGTTGGCATTGGAGCATGACGTTGATTTATTGTGGATAGGAGCAAGATCAACTGTTAGTCCATTTATAATGCAAGAAATTGCAGATGCTTTGGCCGGAACGGATAAAATTGTATTGGTAAAGAACCCGGTAAATCCAGATTTGGCTTTATGGCTAGGGGGAATCGAAAGATTATATACTGCCGGTGTTAAAAATCTAGGTGCCATACATAGAGGTTTCTCTACTTATGAAAAAACTAAATATAGGAACATTCCCGAATGGCAATTGGCCATTGAGTTTCAAAATAAATTTCCCGATTTACCTCTTATAAATGATCCTTCGCACATTACAGGGAACAGGGAAATGATCTTTGATGTTTCACAAACTGCCTTGGACCTTAATTTTGACGGTCTTATGATCGAAACCCATTTCGATCCAGATAACGCATGGAGTGATGCCGCACAACAGGTAACTCCGGCCAAATTGATCCAGATTATGAGGGATTTGAAAATTAGAAAAGAGTCCGATTCGGAAGCAGAGTATACTAGTCAACTTAGTAACCTAAGAGCGCAAATAGATGTTCTTGATAGCCAGTTGATCGAAATGCTTGGCAAACGAATGAAGATCTCTGACAGTATAGGGTTGTTAAAGAAACAAAAAAATGTTGCTGTTTTACAATCCAATAGGTGGAATCAGATTTTAGGTGCAATGATACTGGAAGGGGAAGCAAAGGGATTAAGTGAGGAATTTGTTTTAAAGATGTTTAAGGCAATTCACCAGGAATCCATAAATCACCAAGAGAAGATAATCAACTCTTAAACTATTTTATTGGTATACCGTTATAACCACGCCATTAGGCGTGGTTTTTTTATGCCCTATATTTTCATTGTGTTTCAGGCTGATTATTCTTTGTTTCTCTGGTCTAAGAAACTTGAGGATGCCCTTAAAATGGACGATGGATATTTGATAACGTTAATTGTTTGTATAATTTAGTGTAACAATTCTACTTTTGTCCCATCTTTACCAAGTGTATGGAGCTAATAGTTCAAAGTTTCCCCAAATGTTTAAAATAAGTTTAATAAAAAGATAAGGATAATGAAAAATATTATGGTAATTGGTTTTCTGTGTTTGTCATTTGTAGGATTTTCACAGCGAATAGTAGATAAATCCGTTGGTGATTTTAACGAGGTAAAGGTATATGACCTGATTGAGGTAAACCTTATTAAATCTAACGAGAACAAGGTATTGGTAAAAGGGGATAATGTGGACGATATCCAGATTGTAAATAAAAATGGTGTCCTCAAAATAAAAATGGAACTGGATAAAAAGTTTCATGGAGAAAACACCTTTGTGGAGGTGTATTTTAAAAATATAGATCTAATTGATGGGAATGAAGGCGCTAGAATTACGGTCAACGAAACCTTGAGCCAAGAAAAGATAGAATTGAAGACCCAGGAAGGCGCCAAAATAAAAGTAGGACTCGATGTTCACCAATTAATAGTGAGATGTGTTACCGGTGGCGTTGTTGAGGCCTCTGGAAAAACTATAGATCAGGAGGTAGTTTTAAATACAGGGGGAGTTTTTGAAGGGAAACCACTACTTAGTGAGAAAGCCAGTATTAAGATAACAGCTGCCGGAGAGGCGGCGATGTTTGCTTCGGAGGCAATAGATATCAATATCAAAGCCGGTGGGGATGTCTATGTTTATGGAAACCCAAAAACGGTTAATAAGAATACCTTTGCCGGAGGAAGGGTAAAAATTATGGATTAGTACTACCTTTTTTTAAATATTAGAATAGGACTGTAAAAACAAAACCCGGCCAAATAAGCCGGGTTTTGTTTTTTTGGACAATGACGATTACTTCTTGAAAATGTAACGGGTAATAAATATTCCCTGTCCGTCGTCTTTTCCACTATCACTCTCTACAGCGCTGGTAACAAAGGCCAATTCCCATCCTTCGGCCACCATGGCATTAATTTTTGAGGAGATTAAGGCATCATTGGCAGCAATGTTCTGGAATCTGATTCCACCAATATTGTAAAAATTTAAAAGTTTGGTTTCTTCGAAATTTTTCACCCTAATCTCACCTCGGTCAGATTTATTTCTAGTATTATCTTCCTCGGTTTGTTCACTGGTGAATTCCTTATAATCCCTCTCCTCTGTGGCGCTGATGATCCGAGACCTTCCCATACCACTGGGCACTATGGATTCGACACTGGTGATTACCTTAAATTGTTGTGCATTTACGTCCATAACGGCAGTAATTACTAAGCAGGCAATGAGCATAAATTTTTTCATTTTTCGTGTTTTTTATAAATTATGATTGTTTAACAACGATGAATTTTAAAAGCTAGTATAAAACTAAAGTTGTTTCTTTGTAAACAAATATGACAGAACTCTTTAATGGAAGGAACCGTATATAAATCTACTGGAAGTTGGTACACCGTAAGAACTGGGGAGGGTGATTTCTACGAATGCCGGATAAAAGGAAAATTTCGGCTCAAGGGAATAAAAAGCACCAATCCGGTCTCCGTGGGGGATGAGGTGGTATTTGAGGTGGACGGTGCCAGTGGGAATGCCCAAGGTATCATTACGGAAATTAAGGATAGGAAGAATTACATAATTAGAAAATCGGTAAACCTATCCAAACAGACACATATTATTGCCGCTAATTTGGATCAGGTTTTCTTGATAGTAACCTTAAATAATCCACCCACTTTTACAAGTTTTATAGATCGGTTTTTGGTGACCTCCGAAGCGTACCACATTCCCGCTATTTTGCTTTTTAATAAAATAGACACCTATAATGAAGAGGAACTTGATGAAATAAAATATCTCGCAAACCTATATAGGGAAATTGGATATACCTGTATTGGGATTTCAGCCAAAACGGGAAAAAATGTAGATAAGGTAAAGGAGTTGATGATCGGAAAGACAAGTATGTTTTCTGGACATTCCGGTGTGGGAAAATCCACCTTGGTCAATGCCATTGAGCCTCAATTGGATCTGAAGACCAAAAAAATATCCTCCCAGCATATGCAGGGGCAGCATACTACCACTTTTGCGGAAATGTTCGATTTGGAATGTGGTGCCAAGATCATAGATACCCCTGGAATAAAAGGGTTTGGAATAGTGGATATGGAGAAAGAGGAAATAGGGGATTATTTTCCTGAATTCTTTAAGTTGAAAGGCGAGTGCAAGTTTAATAATTGCCTGCATATGGATGAGCCGCATTGTGCAGTAAAGAAGGCGTTGGAGAATAACGAGGTAGCTTGGAGCAGGTATAAAAGTTATGTGCAAATGTTGAGTGGGGAACAAGAGAATTATAGAATGGACATTTACGGTGAAAAGTAATGCGTGCAACAATACAAAGGGTAACCACGGCCAGTGTAACGGTGGATGGGAAGGTAATTTCAAAAATCTCGAACGGACTGCTTATATTTTTGGGAATAGAGGATGCGGATACGGCAGATGATATTAAATGGCTCTCTAATAAGATTGTAAACCTCAGGATTTTTAATGATGAAGAGGGGGTTATGAATTTGTCCCTGCTTCAGGAGGAAGGAGAGGCCTTGGTAATTAGTCAGTTTACTCTCCATGCCTCCACAAAAAAAGGAAATAGACCCAGCTATATAAAAGCGGCAAAGCCGGAGACAGCAATTCCTTTGTATGAAAGTTTTGTGGCCCAATTGGAGAAGGACCTTGGAAAAAAGGTTGGAACCGGTGTTTTTGGAGCAGATATGAAAGTGGAGCTGCTTAATGACGGACCAGTGACTATACAAATAGATACAAAAAATAGAGAATAATGAACATAGAAAACGCACAGGAAGCAGTTGATGAATGGATCAAGACCCATGGGGTACGCTATTTTAACGAACTTACCAATATGGCCCAACTTACAGAGGAAGTAGGGGAGGTTGCCAGAATAATTGCTAGGCGCTATGGGGAACAAAGTGAAAAGGAATCGGACAAGGATAAGGATCTAGGGGAAGAATTGGCAGATGTGCTTTTTGTTGTACTGTGTCTGGCCAATCAGACAGGGATTAATTTACAGGAGTCTTTTGATAAAAAATTAAACCTTAAGGCCAAACGTGATCATAATCGCCACCACAGTAATAAAAAGCTGAAATAGTGCTATATTTGTAGCTTGTTTTTGTTTCTTCGTCCCGAAACAAAAAATATGTAAATACGTCTTAAAAATTCCATAGAAATTGAAGTTACATTTATCTGCCCCATCGGAAACCCTAATAAAATCAACAGTAAAAATAACAGGATCCAAAAGCGAATCCAACAGATTGTTGTTGTTGCAGGCCCTGTTTCCCTCCATAAAAATAGATAACCTTTCCAATTCCGATGATGCGGAAGTTATGCAAAAGGGATTGCAGATCAGTAATGGTGTAGTAGATATTCACCATGCAGGTACTGCCATGCGTTTTTTGACCGCCTATTTTGCGTCACAGGAAAACAAAGAAGTTACCCTAACGGGATCTAAACGAATGACCGAAAGACCAATAAAAGTATTGGTAGAGGCATTAAGGAGCCTGGGTGCTGAAATAAGTTACCTAAAGGACGAAGGGTATCCCCCTATAGCCATTAAAGGTAAAAAGCTGACGAATCATAAAGTTAGTCTGCCCGCAGATATCAGTAGTCAGTATATTTCTGCTTTATTATTAATAGCACCAAGTCTGGAAAATGGAATTGAGTTGGAGTTAGTGGGTAAAATTACATCGGTACCCTATATAAAAATGACCTTGGGC
This sequence comes from Arenibacter palladensis, assembly GCF_900129275.1. GTDB lineage: Bacteria > Bacteroidota > Bacteroidia > Flavobacteriales > Flavobacteriaceae > Arenibacter > Arenibacter palladensis. The sequence goes on from NZ_FQUX01000011.1 coordinate 58,652, forward strand.
CTGCTTTCCCAAATTGGGGTAGCTAGTTCCTTTGAGGGAAATACCATTAAGGTGTCTCCGAAAAATACAGTTGAACCTACGACCCAAGTGGTAGAATCGGATTGGAGTTCCGCCTCATATTTTTATAGTATAGTGGCACTTTGTGATATAGGAACGCAAATATCATTGTCCGCTTATAATAAGAACAGTCTTCAAGGGGATAGTGTCCTTAAGGAAATCTACAAGGATTTTGGAGTGGAAACCAGTTTTCAGGGCCATGAGGTTATTTTGAAAAAAATTGCAGCACCAAACAATAGTATTTTCAATTTGGATTTGGCAAATGCACCGGATATAGCGCAGACCATTGCCGTAACATGTTTAGGTTTGGGCGTAGGATGTCATATGATAGGCCTGCATACCCTTAAAATTAAGGAGACCGATAGGCTGGAAGCATTGAAGACGGAATTGACCAAGTTGGGCGCAAACATATCCGTCACCGACAAAACTTTGACTCTGGAACCTTCCAAGGAAATAAATAAGGAAATTGCGATAGACACCTATAACGATCACAGAATGGCCATGGCTTTTGCTCCATTGGCCATCAAAACTTCATTGTTCGTTAATGATGCGGAAGTAGTGTCCAAATCATATCCAGACTTTTGGGAGGATATGAAAAATCTGAAATTCAAGGTGCAAACCGTTTGATTTTTATTTAAATGGGGTTTTACTTGACATCGCCCCTTACATCGTCGTATATTTGCAGCCGCTAAACATTAAACTAAATTTAAGGAATATACTAAATGAAATTATCGCACTTCAATTTTGAACTTCCAAACGAATTATTGGCAGAGTATCCGGCAGAGAATAGAGATGAGTCCAAATTAATGGTGGTTCATAGGGCTACTGGTAAAATTGAACACAAAATGTTCAAGGATCTTATCGACTATTTTGATGAGGGCGATGTTATGGTGCTTAACAACACCAAGGTTTTTCCTGCTAGATTATATGGTAATAAAGAAAAGACCGGTGCTAGAATAGAAGTTTTTTTATTGCGCGAGTTAAACGAGGAACAACGTCTTTGGGATGTATTGGTAGATCCAGCTCGTAAAATAAGAATTGGTAACAAACTTTATTTTGGCGTTGATGAAACGCTAGTGGCCGAAGTAATAGACAATACCACCTCTAGGGGAAGAACTTTGAGATTCTTATATGATGGATCCTATACCGATTTTAGAAGAAAATTAAAGGAACTAGGTGAAACTCCTTTGCCAAAATACATTAAGAGAAAGGTAGAGGCCGAAGACGAAAAAAGATATCAGACCATTTACGCAAAGCATGAAGGTGCAGTTGCCGCACCTACCGCAGGATTGCATTTTTCCAAACATTTGTTGAAAAGATTGGAAATTAAGGGAATCGATTTTGCGGAGGTTACCCTGCATGTTGGTCTGGGGACTTTTAATCCTGTGGAAGTAGAGGATCTTTCCAAACACAAGATGGATAGTGAGGAATTGATCATAGATGAAAAGGCAACAGAAATTGTTAACGCTGCTAAGCTTAAGAAGCGTCGTATTTGTGCAGTAGGAACTACAGCTATGAGGGCTTTGGAAAGTGCCGTTTCTTCTCAGCAGACTTTAAATACCTTTGATGGTTGGACGAACAAGTTTGTTTTTCCTCCGTACGATTTTAGTATAGCCAATGCCATGGTGACCAATTTTCACCTGCCAAAATCAACACTGTTAATGATGGTTTCGGCTTTTATGGGGCACGATTTGATGAAAAAAGCATATAAAGAAGCAATATTGGAAGGGTATAAATTTTATTCTTATGGCGATGCCATGTTGATTATATAGGTATCCAAATAAATACTAGGATCCCGTCAGTATCGCAGATTATTGTGGATTGACGGGATTTTTTTATAGAATCATTTATCTTTAGGAAGTGGAAGTTGCAAAAAACAAAAGGGATATAAGGGCATTTACCAAAGATCAACTTAGGTCGTTCTTTGAATCCCAGGGAGACAAGGCCTTTAGGGGCAACCAGGTCTATGAATGGCTATGGCAAAAATCGGCCCATACCTTTGAGGATATGACCAATATTTCCAAGGAAACCAGGCAGATGTTGGAGGATAATTTTGTGATCAACCATATTAAGGTGGATCAAATGCAACGAAGTAGTGACGGAACCATTAAAAATGCAGTCCGCCTACACGATGATCTCATAGTGGAATCTGTTTTAATTCCTACCAAAACCAGAACAACCGCCTGTGTGTCCAGTCAAGTGGGCTGCAGTTTGGATTGTAAATTTTGTGCTACTGCCCGACTAAAGCGGATGAGAAATCTTAACCCGGACGAGATTTATGACCAAGTAGTGGCCATTGATAATGAGAGCAGGTTATATTTTGATCGCCCTTTGAGCAATATTGTTTTTATGGGTATGGGAGAGCCCTTGATGAATTACAACAATGTACTTAAGGCCATAGATAAGATAACCTCTCCAGAAGGCTTGGGGATGTCTCCCAAGCGTATTACCGTATCCACATCAGGTGTTCCCAAAATGATACGGAAAATGGCGGATGAGGAAGTGAAATTTAAATTGGCGGTTTCCTTACATTCTGCCATAGATGAAATAAGGACCTCCATAATGCCCTTCAACGCAACTTTTACCCTTGCCGACCTAAGGGAGGCACTGGAATATTGGTTCCAAAAAACAAAAAGTAGGATCACCTATGAATATGTGGTTTGGGATGGTATCAATGACACCCAAAAGGATGTTAATGCTTTGGTAGAGTTCTGTAGGTTCGCACCCTCCAAAGTCAACCTTATCGAGTACAACCCTATAGATGATGGGGAATTTCGGCAGGCGAATAATGCTGCCATTGAAATGTATGTGAATACCTTGGAAAGAAATGGCATAACGGTGACCGTAAGGCGTTCCAGGGGCAAGGATATTGATGCTGCCTGTGGACAGTTGGCCAATAAATCCTAAAAATATTGGGTACAAGTAAGACAGCTTTGTCTTTTGTCGATTCCCATGGCAAATTCGCTGAAATCTATAATAAAGGGTTACATTACCTTTGTTGGCTGTTAATTACTATGTTTTTTTACCTAATTTTACGCAACTAAACTAGCAATCCAAAACAGCTTAAATAATCCCTTGAAAATTGTATCCCAAATAAAGGAACCGATTAATCAGGAAATGGAACTTTTTGAAAAAAAGTTTTATGAATCCATGTCTTCCAAGGTTGCCTTATTAAATAGGATTACTTACTATATCGTTAACAGAAAAGGGAAGCAGATGCGCCCAATGTTCGTCTTTCTTACGGCGAAAATGTTAAATAATGGTGAGGTAAACGAAAGGACCTATAGGGGTGCATCGGTCATTGAACTCATACATACGGCCACCTTGGTACATGACGATGTGGTAGACGATAGCAACAAACGCCGTGGTTTCTTTTCTGTAAATGCTTTATGGAAGAATAAAATAGCCGTATTGGTAGGGGATTATCTTCTTTCCAAAGGCCTTCTGCTGTCTATAGATAATGGTGATTTTGATCTACTTAAAATTATTTCTGTCGCCGTGCGTGAAATGAGTGAGGGAGAATTGCTGCAAATTGAGAAGGCAAGGCGTTTGGACATTACCGAGGAGGTATATTATGAAATTATAAGGCAGAAGACAGCAACCTTGATCGCTGCTTGTTGTAGTTTGGGAGCCTGTTCCGTTAAGCCAGATTCTCCGGATGTGGAAACTTTTAGGAAATTTGGGGAGCTTATTGGTATGGCCTTTCAAATCAAGGATGATCTGTTCGATTACGGGGAGGAAAGAATTGGCAAGCCTACGGGCATCGACATCAAGGAACAAAAAATGACCCTGCCCTTGATATATGTTCTTAATAAATGTTCCAAGACGGAAAAAAAATGGTTGATCAATTCCATTAAGAATCACAACAAGGACAAAAAACGGGTCAAGGAAGTCATCGCTTTTGTAAAAGCGAACGGTGGTCTTGAATATGCCGTAAAAAAGATGCTGGCCTACAAGGAAGAAGCCTTGGCATTATTGGATGCCTATCCAGATTCTGAATATAAAAGTTCGCTTAAACTTATGGTGAACTATGTGGTAGACCGTAAGAAGTAAGTCTTTAATTCTGTAATCAGTATGAAATCGGTTTCCGACCACACTTTGGTTTGTGATAATTGAATTAATATTAGTTGGTTTGTTCCAGACTCTTTCCGGTATCTATACCGCGTTGCATTTCTTCGGTAAATTCATCCTGGTAATAAGTTCTTTTGCAATGGGAACAGCTTATGGAGGAAAAGGAGCCCACTCTAAAAAGGGAAATCCAGAAAAGGTGAAAATAGGTGGTACTTGTTACTGCTGTTAAGGTGTCCTTATTGCCGCAGTAGGGACAGGCCACATTTTGAAGCAATTTTGAAGTTGTTTTTCCGGGTTTGGTTCCTAGAAATAATATCATTTCCTATTGGTTTATTCTTCTAAATGGAAATCGCAATTTAGCAATATTTCTTTTACAGGCATGGTTTTCCTTTTTACAACAGACCTTAAAGTACTATCTTTAACCTTCTAAAAAATGTAAAGATTGATTTCAAAAACCACTATAGATAAAGTATACGAGTCAGCCCGTTTGGAGGAGGTCATAGGGGATTTTGTGCAATTAAAGAAATCGGGCTCGAACTTTAAGGGGTTAAGTCCTTTTACCGATGAACGTAGCCCTAGCTTTATGGTCTCGCCGGTAAAACAGATATGGAAGGATTTTAGTAGTGGTAAGGGAGGGAATGTTGTAGCTTTTTTGATGGAGCACGAACATTTTTCATATCCTGAGGCCATTAAATATTTGGCCAGAAAGTACAATATTGAAATTGAGGAAACGGAACTGAGTAACGAACAAAAAGAACAGACCAATGAAAGGGAGAGTATGTATCTGGTTTCCGAATTTGCACAAAAATACTTTTCTGAGGTTTTGTGGAAAAGGGAACAGGGCAAGGCCATTGGTTTAAGTTATTTTAAGGAACGTGGGTTTACGGAAGATACCATAAAGAAGTTTGATCTAGGCTATTGTTTGGACCAATGGGACGGATTTACCAAGGCAGCCCTAAATAAGGGGTATCAATTAAATTATTTGGAGAAAACGGGACTTACCATTGTAAAGGATGATGTAACCGACAAGGACAACAAGAAGACCTTTGATAGATTTAAAGGGCGTGTTATGTTTCCTATACACAGCATGAGCGGTAGGGTGCTCGGTTTTGGAGGTAGAATATTGACCAATGATAAAAAGGCGGCCAAATACTTAAACTCCCCGGAAAGCGATATTTACCACAAAAGCAAGGTACTGTATGGTATTTATTTTGCAAAGCAGGCTATTGCCAAGGAAGACAATTGTTACTTGGTAGAAGGGTATACGGATGTTATACAGATGTACCAACGGGGTATTCACAATGTAGTTTCTTCCAGTGGTACGGCCTTGACCGCAGATCAGATAAGATTAATAAATAGGCTCACCAAGAATATAACGGTATTGTTTGATGGGGATGCGGCCGGATTACGGGCTTCCCTGAGGGGAATAGACCTGATCCTGGAACAGGGAATGAACGTAAAGGTGTGTACCTTTCCTGAAGGGGAAGACCCGGATAGTTTTTCCAAAAACAATGACTACGAGGACGTGGTGCTATACCTGCAGGAGAACTCCAAGGACTTTATTCAGTTCAAGGCTTCCTTATTGGTAGAGGAAGCGGCTAACGACCCTATTAAAAGAGCGGATACGGTACGGGATATTGTTAATAGTATCTCTAAGATCCCAGATAGGATACAGAAGGAAATATATATTCAGGAGTGCGCACAGATAATGAATATTTCCGAGGCGGTTTTGTTCAACACTTTGGCGCAGATTGGGAAAAAGGACGTATCGGATGCCAATAAAAAGATAAAACAGGAGCAGCAGGCCTTTGATGTGGTCAAGAACGAACCCTTGCGTCAGAAAGTAGATGTGCAATATGAATTGGAGCGCAAGATTATAGAGATGTTGCTGCTTTATGGGGATATGGAACAACAATTCGAGGATCTGGTTTTAAAGGAAAATGAAAAGGGAGATTTGGTGCTGGAGCCCGAATCCCTGGATGCCAAGGTATATGAGAAGATATATCTTGATCTTCAAGATGATGAAATTGAACTTGCCAATGAGCAGTTTAGAAATATCTATTATAGATTGATGGAAGATCTTAATGAGAAGGAAATATTTTCCATTACTACCTTTATAGCAAATTTGGATCAAGAATTGGCATCGGAAATTTCTTCCATTTTAATGGAAGAGGAAAAGTACGTACTACACCGGTGGGAAGAAAAGGATATTTATCCCAAGGATAAAAAAGTAGGGATTTCCCAGTTGGTGAGCGAAACCATTCTAACCCTGAGATGCTACCTAATAAAAAAGAGGATAGGTTCCCTTCAGGAGAACACCTTGAACAAGCAGGAGGGAAATATGGAAACTATGGAGGAGATCATGAACTACATACAACTCAATGTATTGTTGAACAAAAAGCTCAACAGGGTCCTTTCTTAAGATTTCTGGATTTAGTGGATAAAAAAAGACTGAAGTCCTATTAATCAGGAAATCAGTCTTTTCTATTCATGATTGGTTATAATGTCTAGTACAGTTCCAAAGCTTTGGCTTGCTGCAATAAATCCACTAAGTTGTCAACATTTAACTTACGCATTAAACGCGCCTTATAGGTACTGACCGTTTTTTCGTTTAGATCCAAGCCTTGGGCTACTTCCTTATTTCGCTTCCCACTGGCCAAGAGTTTAAGGACTTCTACTTCCCTTGTGGAAAGTTTTCTAAAGAACCTTCTTGGTTTTTGTGTTCCTTCATCAAAAGCAAGGCGTTGCGCCAATTCGTTGGTGATAAACATATTGCCTTCGCTAACTTTTCGTATAGCGCTTATAATATAGTCTATTTCCGATGTTTTGGACAAGTATCCAAATGCGCCGGCACGGATGGTGCTTAGGGCATAAACATCTTCAGATTGACCACTATAGATCAAAACCCGTATGTTGGGGTACTCTTTTTTAATTTTTCTAAGAGTTGCAATGCCATTAATTTCTGGGATGTCCATTTCCAGAAGAATTACGTCCGGGGTAAAAAGTTCCAGCTTATTGAATAATTCCGTGGTGGTAGATGCATCGGCTATTACTTGAATATCGGAAACCGAATCCAAGACTTGTTTTACGCCCATCCGTACTATAGGATGATTATCAGCAATTAAAATTTTGATCATTTTGGGTTATTTTTCTAGATTTCAACATCAATAATCATGTCTAAAAATACTGACATGCAATGTAGGGTTAAAATATCTAATTCGATAAGCAAAGCTTCATTTTTTTAATGAAAACCGAAAATTTTTGCATGTTTTTTCGATTTAATCACTTGGTTCTTAGGTAAGATGTTCATTTTAACGAATTTGGTATTTCACAAACGGGAATAGGAACCATCTTATGTTTGTTTGCGCGGTTAAATCTTTTGTATATCTGAAAAACCTCTTTTTGTCTATCAGAAAAATCCGTCTCTACTTTTCCTGCTGCATCCATTTGCATGGCCCACTCCAATTCTGGATAGGATGCCCCAATTTGGTCTTCGTCCGTTCTGTCGTCTCCCCATAGACCATCGGTGGGTGCAGCCTTAATGATGTCTTCGTTAATACCAAGGACCTTGGCAATTTCGTATACTTCGGTTTTAAGTAGGTCAGCGATAGGACTTAGGTCCACACCGCCATCTCCATATTTGGTGTAGAAGCCTACGCCGAAATCTTCCACCTTATTCCCGGTACCGGCCACCAACAGTTTGTTTAAGGCGGCAAAGTAATATAAAGTGGTCATTCTTAACCTGGCCCTAGTATTGGCCAAGGACATAAACCTGTCTTCCTCATTGTCAACAGCGGGCAGAGCATCCACCAAACTATCAAACGTGGGTGTAAGGTTTACCTCTAGTCTTTCCACGTTGGCGTAGTGCTTTTTTAGCCATACTATATGGTCGGATGCACGGGTCACTTGGCTTTCGGCCTGGTGTATGGGCATTTCCAAACATAAAAGTTGTAGTCCCGTTCTTGCACATAAGGTAGAGGTTACCGCGGAATCTATACCACCGGAAATTCCGATTACAAATCCCTTTATATTTGCTTTGTTCGCATAATCCTGTAACCATGTTACAATGTGGTCTATAACTTTTTCGGTTTGCATATGAACGATTTATAAGGTTTAAAAACTTAACTTTGCACCGTAAAAATAAAGCCTAGAGTTTAATATTTAAAACAATAACCGAATTACTTTAGAATGCAAAAGGCCATATTCCTTGTTTTAATCCCAATTATTATTTTTTGCAGTTGTAATCGCAACGATAAATTGGCCGATGAGGTCGCCAAAATAAACGTAGATGTAAAGGTTAATAGATTTGATATGGAATTTGCCGAGGCAAAGCCCACGGATATTCCAAGTTTAAAAGAAAAGTATCCCTATCTTTTCCCTGCCAATTATCCGGATAGCATTTGGGCAGCAAAATTGCAGGATACCCTACAATTGGAAGTTATGGATGAGGTCGGAAAATCTTTCCCCGACTTTGTAAGTGAAAAAGAAGATATTGAGTGGTTGTTTAGGTATATTAAATACTATTTTCCCAATTATGAAATACCAAGGGTAGTTACAGTTACTTCGGAGGTAGATTACAACAATAGAATTATTTTAGCGGATAGCCTACTTCTTGTTGGTCTGGATAACTATTTAGGCAGTTCCCATAAATTTTATCAAGGTATTTCCAGATATATTGCCAACGATTTGGATAAACAATACTTGACCCGGGACATGGCCAGTGCATTTGCCAAAACCGTTGTGGCACCACCGCGGGACCGTACTTTTTTATCACAGCTTGTTTATTACGGTAAGGAGCTGTATTTAATGCAGCAGCTTATGCCTCAAAAGAATGACGCCGTCATTATAGGTTATGCACCGGATGATTTGGAATGGGCGAATGTCAACGAGGAACAGATTTGGCGCTATTTTATAGAACGTGAATTGTTGTACAGCACCAATAGTAAATTGGGTCCAAGATTTTTGGATCCAGCTCCTTTCTCCAAGTTTGAGCTGGAATTGGATAATGAGTCACCCGGCAAAATAGGTCGTTATATTGGTTGGCAAATAGTCAAGTCATTTATGGATAACAATAATGTTACATTACAGGAAATGTTGACCTTGCCTGAGGAAGAACTTTTCAAAAGATCGGGGTATAAGCCAAGAAAGCTGTAATAGTCAATACAAATCAAATACAAAACAATGGCAAAACTACATACATCAGAAATTACGTTAAGAGTTGGATTGGATGAAAATAGGGTTCCTGAAGAGCTATCGTGGTCTGCACAAGATGGGGGCATAGACAATGAAAAGGCCAAGGCAATGCTATTGTCTGTTTGGGATAGTAAAAACCAAGAATCCTTAAAGATCGATTTATGGACAAAGGATATGCCGGTAGATGAAATGAAAGTTTTTTTTCATCAAACCTTGGTCTCCCTGTCCGACACATTTATGAAAGCTACCCAGGATGAAAAAATGACGGCTACCATGAAGGATTTTTGCGATTATTTTGCTGAAAAATTGGAGTTGAAAAAATAGCTCCCCTGCAGAGGTAATTTACCCTACTAGGTTCTAGAGTGCACTTCTATTAAGTATTTATCGTGTTTACCGACTAAGCTGGCAAAGTCAATTCTTAATTTATAAAGATGGAAGGTATCCCAGCAGAGCGACTTGTATTTGTGTATAATGCCAATTCGGGGATTGGCAATGCCCTTTTGGATAGTATCCATAAAACCTTGGATCCAAAGTCCTACAATTGTAATCTATGTGCCATAACCTTTGGCCTTTTTTCTGAACATAGGAAATGGAAGGAATTTAGGAAGAATTCCGGAGTAGATATGGAATTTCTCCATAGGGACGAGTTTAAAAAACGGTATCCCAATATAAGTCAGGATAAGGAAGCTTTTCCAAAGATCTTTATTCTAAAAGGAGGTAGGCTTCAAGAGTTTCTCCAAAAAGAAGAGATAAATAACATGAAAAGTCAGGAAGATCTAATTTTTGCCATTGAGGCGAAGTTGTCGCAGATCTAAGTTACGGTAATTTGAAAGTAGTATTAATTTAATGCCTTGAAGAAATTGGTATTTAATTCCTCGATAAATCCAAGCAATTCTTCTTGGCCCATCCCATTGGTGGAAGAGGTGACAAAATAATTTGGTGCCTCCTCCCAAACACCTTCCAATAATTCCTTGATATAGGCATTGACGTGGTTTTCTATGGCTTTTGGTTTCAATTTATCCGCCTTGGTGAAAATCATACAAAACGGAATCTGGTTTTCTCCCATCCATTCCAAGAATTCCATGTCCACTTTTTGGGGTTCATGTCGTATATCGATCAAAACAAAGGCGCATACCAATTGCTGACGCTCAATAAAATAGTCGGTAATATACTTTTGAAAGGTTTTTTTATCCTTTTTGGACACCCGGGCATAGCCATAACCAGGCAAATCTACCAAAAACCAATTTTCGTTTATTTTAAAGTGATTTATAAGTTGTGTCTTTCCTGGTCTACCAGACGTTTTGGCCAAACTTTTTCTCTGGGTGAGCATGTTGATCAAGGAGGACTTTCCAACATTGGAGCGACCAATAAATGCGTATTCCGGCAAATGTTCCTTAGGGCAATTTGCTACGTTGGAATTACTCATAACAAAGTCGGCCGACTTAATTTTCATTTGTTCGCTTTTATAGGTTATAGATCTTGATTCCTGTTTAGAAATTTCTTTTCTCCAGCCAGGCGTCCAGAACAGTGTTGAATTCCTGTGGATGTTCCATCATTGGGGCATGTCCGCACTTCTCTATCCAGTACAAATCGGAATCTGGGAGTAGTGCATGGAATTCTTCAGCCACATTGGGTGGAGTTACACTATCGTTTTTGCCCCATATGATACAGGTAGGGGTCAACATATGTGGTAAATCTTTGGACATGTTGTGTCTAATGGCACTTTTTGCAATGGCCAGAGTTTTTACCAATTTAATACGGTCGTTTACCGTGGCAAATACTTCGTCTACAATTTCTTTGGTGGCTACTTCAGGATCGTAAAATACATCCTGAGCTTTTTTCTTTATAAATTCATAGTCACCACGCTTCGGATAACCATCTCCCATGGCACTTTCGTATAATCCGGAGCTACCTGTAATTACAAGGGCCTTTACCTTTTTTGGGTATAATTTGGTATGGAGCAGCCCAATATGTCCACCAAGCGAATTGCCAAGTAGAATTACATCTTTTAGGGCCTTGTGCTCTATAAATCCTTCCAAAAATTTAGCAAAGCTCTTTACATTGGTTTTTAGTAATGGCATATCGTAAATAGGAAGCTCGGGAACCAATACCTTATAGCCTTTCGGTGGAAAATGGTTCATGACCCCGTGAAAATTGCTCAATCCTCCCATTAGACCGTGTAATATTATAATTGGTGTTCCTTCACCCATTTCAATATATCGGTATTTCCCCTCTTTAATTATCTTTTTTTCCATTAAGGATAGCTTCTGATCTTAGTTGGCAAATATAGGCATTTCATTATTATGCAAGTATAGACAAGTTTTTGGAACGGTGATATTTAATGATAATTTTTTGTTGAAAGATTTTTTATGGTATCCGTTCTGTGGAATTTTTAAGGTGTATTTGGAGTGTAGTTTGTCGATAAAGTATGCATTTTATTAACAAAGTGGTATTTTGTGGTAAATTGTGGTAATAATTTATATATATTTGAGTTATTAAATTAAAAACCAGCTACTTTAAGTGATTAATTTCATTGGAACATATGATTGTAAGGCCGATTCCAAGGGAAGGGTGATGCTTCCTGTGGCGCTTAAAAATCAAATGTCACCCGTAATAAATGATGGTTTTGTGGTTAAACGTTCTGTTTTCCAACCCTGCTTGGAACTGTATCCCATGGCGGAGTGGAATATTTTGATGCAGAAAATGAACAAAAAGAACCGATTTAAGAAAAAGAACAACGATTTCATAAGAAGATTTTCTGCAGGGGTAAAGGTGGTGGAAATAGATGCTACCGGTAGGTTGTTGATTCCAAAAAATTTGGTGGATGTGGCAGGAATTACGAAAGAGGTAGTATTGAGTTCGGCAATCAACATTGTTGAAATTTGGGATAAGGACAACTATGAAAAGGTATTGGAGGAAACAGCCGAGGACTTTGCAAGTTTGGCCGAGGAAGTAATGGGAGATGACGACGATGACATATCATAGCCCAGTATTGCTGACAGAGTCCGTTGATGGGCTAAATATAAAACCCGATGGAGTTTATGTGGACGTGACATTTGGAGGCGGCGGACATTCCAGGGAGATATTGAAGAGGTTAGGGGAAAAAGGAAGGCTGTTGGCGTTTGATCAGGACGAGGATGCATTGCCCAATGCTATAGATGATGGGCGATTTCAGTTGATCAATGAAAATTTTAGATATATAAAGCAGTTTTTGAAGTTCTATGGAATAAGGAAGGTGGACGGGATCTTGGCAGATTTTGGAGTGTCATCCCATCAATTCGATCAGGCCGAGAGGGGTTTTTCTACCCGTTTTGATGCTGATCTGGATATGCGAATGAGTAAAAAGAACCAGATTTCGGCTTTTGACGTGGTAAATGTCTATGACTATGATGAGTTGAGAAGGGTTCTTTTTCAATACGGTGACCTTCGGAACGCGAATGCCATGGCAAAAACTATTGTGGAGCAGCGTGAAAACGCGCCTATAAAAACCACAGATCAATTGAAGGAGGTTCTTGGTCAGTACCTGCCAAAGCATAGGGAGCATAAGATTTTGGCTCAGATCTATCAGGCGATAAGGATAGAAGTAAACCAAGAAATACAGGTGATAAAGGAATTTTTGATGCGGGTGCCCGAATTGTTGAATGAAGGGGGTAGGTTGAGTGTCATAAGTTATCATTCCTTGGAGGACAGGCTGGTTAAGAGGTTTATTAGGGCCGGCCAGTTTGAAGGAGAGCCGGAAAAGGATTTTTATGGGAACATAGAAGTTCCTATGAAAAAGGTGGGAGGTTTAGTGGTCCCTTCCAAGGAGGAAATAAAGTTAAATAATAGGGCGCGAAGTGCCAAGCTTAGGATAGCCGAACGGGTTTGATATTAGAGTATAGGAATGTCGGATTGTCCAAGGTGGCACCCGTAATAATGAATTAGGTATAATAAGGTATATAGTTGGGTAATTTATAAGTAATGAGAAAAGGGATATTGGACATATTAAAAGGAAAGTTTTTGGTGAGTGGTGGTGCTCCCAAAAACTGGATGTTTATCATTTATGTTTCCTTTTTGGCAACGGTGATGATTGCCAGTTCCCATAGTGCGGATGGAAAAGTACATAAAATTGCAGCCCTGGATGAACAGGTCAAGGAGTTGAGGAGTGAGTTTGTAGATGTACGTTCAGATATGCAGGAGCTTAAGTTGGAATCCACTGTATTGAGAATTTTGGAGCAGGATGGTTTGTTTCCGTCCGAAACTCCGCCTAAAAAAATAAAAGTTAAAACCGAAACCGAATAATAATGCCTGTAACAGAAAAAAACATATTGACCAGATTATATATTGTGGCGGGATTCCTCTTCCTGTTCGCAATTGCCGTTTTGGTCAAATTGGTCAGTATACAGATGGTGGAAGGCGAGAAGTATCGGAAACTTGCCATGGATCGTACTGAGAAAATGTTCACCATTGCCCCCAAGAGGGGTAATTTATATTCTGATGATGGCAGTTTGTTGGCAACCTCAGTTTCGAGGTATACTATTCGGTTTGATGCTGAAACAGTTGGGAAAAGGGATTTTGAGGATAATGTAAAGCCTTTGTCCGATGCCTTGGCTAAATTGTTGGGCAATTCGTCTTCCCATTATCAGCAACTGTTGAGAAAGGCCAAGGTCAATAAAAATCGATACGCCTTGATTGCCAGAAATTTGGATTACTCGGATTACGTGGCCGTAAAACAGTTTCCGCTTTTTAACAAGGGCCCTTATAAAGGTGGTCTCATTATAGAGCAAAAAATTGTTCGTGAGCATCCTTTGGGGAAGATCGCTGAACGGAGCGTTGGTTATGAAAGGGTGGATGAGGACGGATACTATACCAGGGTTGGACTGGAAGGGGCCTTCGGACAATATCTTAGAGGGGTAGAAGGTAAGAGGTTAAAACAAAAAATTGCCAAAGGACAATGGAAGCCAATTGGCTGGGATAATATTGTGGAGCCCAAGGATGGCTATGATGTTGTTTCCACTATCGATATCAATATTCAGGATATAGCGCATCATGCCTTATTGGGACAATTGGAAAAATATAATGCGGAACACGGTTGTGTAATTGTAATGGAAACCAAGACCGGAGAGGTCAAGGCCATATCCAATTTGGGAAGGACTAGTGAGGGCAAATATTATGAGCGACTAAATTATGCCATAGGGGAGTCTCATGAACCAGGGTCAACTTTTAAGCTAATGTCCATGGTCGTGGCCTTGGAAGATAAGGTGATAGATACCAATACCGTTATTGATACAGAAAAGGGCACTTATAAAGTATACAATAGAACGGTAAGGGATTCCAAACACGGAGGCTATGGTAAAATAACCGCCGCCAAGGCATTTGAGGTTTCTTCCAATACTGCATTTGCCAAAATCATCAATAACAATTATAAGGACAATCCGGAGAAATTTGTCAACCGTCTCATGAACATGAACCTTCATAGGGAATTGGGATTACCGGTTAATGGGGAGGGTACCCCGGTAATCCGTTATCCTGGAGATAAAGGTTGGTCTGGGGTCTCCCTGGCGTGGATGTCCCATGGGTATGAAGTTTCCCTTACCCCATTGCAGACCCTAACTTTCTATAATGCTATTGCCAATGATGGGGAGATGTTAAAACCTAGGCTTATAAAGGCGGTGAAGGAGTGGGATAAAACTATTTTGAAATTTGAGAAGGAGGTCATTAATCCTTCTATCTGTTCCAAGGAAACAGCGCGCAAGGTTCAACAATTGTTGAAAGATGTTGTTGAGAAAAAGCACGGTACCGGGCATGGCTTGTATTCGCCCAATTTTTCTATGGCGGGAAAAACAGGAACTACACAAAAGAATTATGTTTCCAAGGATCCGGAGGTGATGAAATACATTTCCACCTTTGCGGGTTACTTTCCTGCGGACGACCCTAAATATTCCTGCATTGTGGTAATTCATGAACCTGATAAGAGTGTGGGGTATTATGGCGCCGATGTATCGGGGCCCGTATTTAAATCCGTTGCCCAAAAAATATATGCAAGTTCTCCTTTGGTGGATGAGGTGGATGTTAATGATGTGGAGACCAAGAACTTGGAAGAGAATTATCAAAGATACTTTGCGGCTTCCAATAAAAAATATAACCAAGTGCCCAATGTGGAAGGTATGAGTGGTATGGATGCGGTGTCGATCCTTGAAAATTTGGGGATCCAAGTTGAGGTGAAAGGAAATGGCAAGGTTAAGAAGCAGTCAATTGCAAAGGGAACCGACCTGAAAAAGGTCAATAAAATTGTATTGGTACTATCATGAAAACGCTAAAGGACATATTATATGGGGTTAGTCTTTCTGCGGTAAGTGGATCTACTTCCATCATGGTGAACCATATATGTTTTGATTCCAGAAAGGTGGGCAAGGATGATGTTTTTGTAGCTATAAAAGGTCTTGTTTCCGATGGGCATCAGTTCATAGATAAGGTCATAGCTTCAGGTGCAAAATCCATAGTCTGCGAAGAACTGCCCGAAAAGTTGGATAATGGGATAACCTATGTGCAGGTGGATAATGGCAATAAAGCCTTGGCTATTATGGCGTCCAACTATTATGGGAATCCCTCTAAGAACCTAAGGTTGGTAGGGGTGACCGGGACCAATGGGAAGACCACTGTTAGTAGTCTGCTTTATCAATTGTTTAAAAAAGCCGGATTCAAGGTAGGATTGATATCTACCATAAAGATAATGGTGGATAATAAGGAATATGCCACCACCCATACCACTCCGGATGCCATAACGATCAATAAGCACCTTCAGCTCATGAACGATGAGGGGGTTGAGTATTGTTTTATGGAGGTCAGTTCGCATGGAATACATCAAAAGAGAACGGAAGGATTGGTGTTTGAAGGCGCTATTTTTACCAATCTGTCCCATGATCATTTGGATTACCATAAAACCTTTGCGGAGTATAGGGATACTAAGAAGAAGCTGTTCGATCAGTTGTCCAAAAAAGCCTTTGCACTTACCAATATCGATGATAAGAACGGCTTGGTAATGTTGCAGAATACCAGTGCTAGAAAGTACACCTATGCCCTAAAATCTTATGCTAACTATAGGGCCCATATATTGGAAAATCAATTCAACGGCCAATTGCTAAAGATTGATGACAATGAGGTTTGGTCCAAATTGATAGGGGATTTTAACGCCTATAATATGTTGGCAATATATGCCACTGCGGATTTATTGGGATTGGAGAAACTTGAAATTCTTCGTTTACTAAGTGAATTGGAAAATGTGGATGGAAGGTTTCAGCATTATATATCAAAAGAAAAAATTACAGCTATTGTTGATTATGCCCATACACCGGATGCCTTGAAAAATGTACTTGATACTATCAATACATTGAGGACTGGAAATGAAAATGTCATCACCGTCGTGGGGTGTGGTGGTGACAGAGACAAGTCTAAGCGTCCGGTTATGGGTCATATCGCAACAGCATTGAGTAATAAAGTCATTTTCACTTCGGACAACCCCAGGTCGGAGTCGCCCACAGTTATCATAGAGGAGATGGAAGCTGGTGTGGAAGCGCAAAATGTAAACAAAACACTGTCTATCGTCAACCGTAAGCAGGCCATTAAAACGGCTTGTCAATTGGCCGCCGCCCACGATATTATTTTGGTTGCGGGCAAAGGCCACGAGACCTATCAGGAGACTAATGGTGTTAGGGAGGATTTCGATGACTTTAAAATAGTGAAGGAGTTGTTGGCCGACTTAAATAAATAGAGTTTTAAGTCGCCAAGTTTAAAGAGAATAACAAAAAACAATAAACCCAGGAATGCTATACTATTTGTTCGAATATTTGGAAAAACACTATCAACTGCCAGGGGCGGGGCTTTTCCAATTTATCACGTTTAGGGCGGCAATGGCGGTAATGCTTTCGTTGTTATTGGCCACGGTATACGGGAAAAGAATTATTAATTATTTACGTCATAAGCAAATTGGTGAAACTGTAAGGGACCTAGGTCTTGAAGGTCAAAAACAAAAAGCGGGTACCCCAACCATGGGTGGGTTAATAATTATTATGTCCACCTTAATTCCAGTTTTGCTGTTTGCGCGCTTCATGGATAATATTTATGTGATCCTTTTGATCGTTACCACGGTTTGGATGGGGATTATTGGTTTTGTAGACGATTATATCAAAATTTTTAAAAAGGATAAAGAGGGTTTAAAAGGAAGGTTCAAGGTAATGGGTCAGGTAGTTTTGGGCCTAATGGTGGGGGCAACCTTATATTTTCATCCAGAGGTGACCATGAAGGAGCATTCCAAAACGGAAATCACCCAGGACTATACGGTACAGCAAGTACCCGGCAAGGAAATTAAATCTACCATGACCACCTTGCCATTTATCAAAAACAACGAGCTGGACTATGCCCGTTTTATTACCTGGATGGGAGATGGGATGGAGAAATATGCGTGGTTGGTATTTATTCCCATAATCATAATTATTGTAACGGCGGTCTCCAATGGGGCAAATCTGACCGATGGTATAGATGGACTGGCTGCAGGGACTTCGGCAATAATTGTATTTACACTGGGCATCTTTACCCTGGTTTCGGGTAACATCATCTTTTCGGATTATTTGGATATTATGTTTATTCCCAGGGTAGGGGAATTGGTAGTTTTTATCGCTGCCTTTGTGGGTGCCCTAGTAGGGTTTCTATGGTACAATGCCTATCCGGCCACTGTTTTTATGGGCGATACCGGAAGTTTGACCATTGGAGGAATCATAGCGGTTATAGCCATCATTATTCGCAAGGAATTACTGATACCCGTTTTGTGTGGAATTTTCTTTGCAGAGTCCATTTCCGTGATGCTGCAAGTGGGTTATTTCAAGTATACAAAAAAGAGATTTGGTGAGGGAAAAAGAATTTTTTTAATGGCGCCATTGCATCATCATTATCAGAAAAAGGGATACCACGAAAGTAAAATAGTGACTAGATTCTGGGTTGTTGGAATACTGTTAGCGGTAATAACCATTGTAACCTTAAAGGTGCGTTAGAATGGAGCGTTTGGTTGTTTTGGGAGGAGGAGAAAGTGGTGTTGGAACTGCTATTTTGGGTAAAAAGGAAGGTTTTGAAGTTTTTGTCTCTGATAAGGGGATTATAAAAGAGGAATACAAAAAAGTTCTTGAACATTTTGAAATTGATTGGGAAGAACAGCAACATACTGAAGAAAAGATTTTGAATGCCGATCTGGTCATGAAAAGTCCAGGTATTCCGGATAAGGTTCCTTTGGTGGTAAAGCTCAAAGAGAAGGGGGTTCCTATTATTTCGGAAATCGAGTTTGCCTCACGGTATACCAAGGCGACCATTATAGGGATTACCGGAAGTAACGGAAAGACCACTACCACCATGCTAACGAACCACATATTAAAAGAAGGTGGGCTACATGTGGGAATGGCAGGGAATATTGGGGATAGTTATGCTAAAATGGTGGCAGAAAAGAACTTTGATTTTTATGTTTTGGAGATAAGTAGTTTTCAATTGGACGGGATAGTGGATTTTAAACCACACATAGCCATCCTTACCAATATAACTCCAGATCATTTGGATAGGTATGAATACAAATTTGAAAATTATATAGCGTCCAAATTTAGGATTGCAAAAAACCAGACGAAGGAGGATTATTTAATATATGATGCCGATGATGAAGTAATAGTCCAGTGGTTGCAAACGAACCCGGTCCAATCAAAATTATTGCCCTTTTCCATCAATAGGAAATTGGATGAAGGGGCATATTTAGAGAATGATAAAATAATTATTAAGACACAAAATAACACTATAGAAATGAGTACAGACGCTTTGGCTTTGGAAGGAAAACACAATGTAAAGAATACCATGGCTGCCACTACGGCCGCTAAACTAATTAGTATTAGAAAGGAGACTATACGCAGAAGTATAGAGAATTTTCAGGGAGCAGAGCATAGGTTGGAAAAAGTACTTAAAATTCATCATGTTCAGTATATAAACGATTCCAAAGCTACCAATGTAAATGCTACCTACTATGCCTTGGACAGCATGAAAACGCCAACGGTGTGGATTGTAGGAGGGGTGGATAAAGGCAACGATTACAAGGAATTAATGCATTTGGTGCGTGAAAAAGTAAAGGCCATAATTTGTTTGGGTACGGATAATTCCAAAATAAAGGATGCCTTTGGAAATGTAGTGGACCTGGTAGTGGAAACATTTGCAATGGACGAGGCCGTAAAGGTGGCCTATAAGATAGCGGAACGTGGAGACACCGTTTTGCTATCTCCGGCATGCGCCAGTTTCGACTTGTTCAAGAATTATGAAGATAGGGGAAATCAGTTTAAAGAAGCAATAAAAAAATTATAAAGGGTGTTCGGATTTTTAAACAAAATTAATGGAGATAAAGCTATTTGGGCAGTGGTGGCCCTTTTGGCCTTATTTTCGTTTTTACCTGTTTATAGTGCCAGTAGTAACTTGGTATACGTGGTGGGCAATGGAACCACCATTGGGTACCTGGTAAAACATGCCATACTTCTCTTAATGGGGTTTGGTATTATTTATGGGGTGCACCGTATTCCCACACACTTTTTTAAAGGTTTGTCCTTGATTGCAATGCCGGTGGTATTGCTTTTGTTGCTTTATACACTTGCACAGGGCCAGGTCATAGATGGTGCCAATGCAAGTAGGTGGATCCGTATCCCCATAGTTGGTTTTACTTTTCAGACTTCCAACCTGGCTGCGGTGGTGCTAATGATTTATGTAGCTAGGTATTTGACAAAAATAAAGGATAAGACCATAACTTTTAAGGAGAGTATTCTTCCCCTTTGGTTTCCAGTATTTTTGGTGATAGTGTTAATACTACCTGCCAATTTTTCAA
The DNA here is from genome assembly GCF_900129275.1 of Arenibacter palladensis. Lineage (GTDB taxonomy): Bacteria > Bacteroidota > Bacteroidia > Flavobacteriales > Flavobacteriaceae > Arenibacter > Arenibacter palladensis. The sequence goes on from NZ_FQUX01000011.1 coordinate 78,846, forward strand.
CGGCCGCCATTATATTTTCCATGGTACTGCTATTGTGTTTTATAGGGGGGTATCCCTTTAAGTATCTGTTGGGAATAGTGGGTGTGGGAATATTGAGCCTAACACTGTTTATTTTGACGGCGAAGGCGGTGCCAGATTTATTTCCGAATAGGGTAGATACTTGGATGAGCAGAATTGAAAGCTTCTCCAATCCTGAGGATACGGAGGCCGATTATCAAATAGAGAAGGCAAAAATTGCCATTGCAACAGGAGGAATCGTGGGTAATGGAGCAGGAAAGAGCGTAATGAAGAATTTTTTGCCACAGAGTTCTTCGGATTTTATTTACGCCATTATTGTTGAGGAGTACGGACTGTTGGGGGGATTTGTATTGATGTTCTTCTACTTATTGTTGCTTTTTAGGATAGTGGTAGTGGCAAATAGTAATGGAACCGTATTTGGAAAGCTTTTGGTTTTGGGAGTTGGACTTCCTATAGTATTTCAGGCATTGATCAATATGGCGGTGGCCGTGGAGCTTTTCCCGGTAACCGGTCAGACCTTGCCTTTAATTAGTAGTGGTGGAACCTCGAGTTGGATGACCTGTTTGGCCATAGGGATTATTCTTAGTGCAAGCAATAAACATGTTCAAACCGAATCGGAGGAAATAGATGAGACCAACCCTTTAGAAGTGTTAAGTGGGCAGTTATAGATTTATATTATCGGGAGGAGGCACGGGCGGACATATTTATCCTGCCATTGCTATTGCAAATGAGTTAAAAGTAAGGTATCCCGATGCTGAATTTTTGTTCGTAGGGGCAAAAGATAGAATGGAAATGGAAAAGGTGCCCCAAGCAGGGTACAAAATTGAAGGTTTGTGGATAAGTGGGTTGCAAAGGAAGCTCACTTTGAAAAATTTAATGTTTCCTTTTAAAGTGATAAGTAGTTTGATGAAATCAGCAAACATAGTACGGAATTTTAAACCTCATGCCGTTGTGGGTACTGGTGGCTTTGCCAGTGGTCCTCTCTTGAAGGTGGCATCGGGTAAGGGAATTCCATGTGTGTTGCAGGAACAGAATTCCTTTGCTGGCATCACCAATAAATTATTGGCGAACAAAGTGGCTAAAATATGTGTGGCCTATGACGGCATGGAGAAATTTTTTCCTAAGGATAAAATCGTAAAGACGGGTAATCCTGTACGTGGGGATTTGGTCGCTAAGTCTGAAAATAAAGTAGAGGCCATGAATTTCTTTGGTCTGCAGGCGGATAAAACCACATTGCTTGTCCTAGGAGGCAGTCTTGGGGCAAGACGTGTAAATATTCTTATTGAACAGAGTTTGCCTTTTTTTAAGGAGCAGGGAATTCAGGTCGTTTGGCAAAGTGGCAAGCTGTATTATGAGGATTATAAAAAATATGAAAGTGCGGATGTTAAAGTAGTGGCTTTTTTAAATCGGATGGATTTGGCCTATGGGGCTGCAGATATCATTATTTCCAGGGCAGGAGCAGGTTCGGTTTCTGAACTATGCATTGTGGGCAAGCCCGTGATTTTTATCCCGTCCCCTAACGTGGCGGAGGATCATCAGACAAAAAATGCACAATCCCTTGTGGAAAAGGATGCCGCTATTATGGTAAGGGAAACAGAATTGGATGAAAAGTTCGAAACGGTGTTTTTGGAATTGATCAGTAACAAGGACTTGAGGGGGAAGTTGGGAGCCAATATCAAGAATTTGGCCATGCCCAACGCTACCAAGGAGATCGTAAACGAAATAGAAAAATTATTAGTGCAACAATAAAATAATGGGTGTAAAAGATATACATAACGTCTACTTTATAGGTATTGGAGGTATTGGTATGTCCGCCCTTGCGCGATATTTTAAATTTATAGGCAAAAATGTTGCGGGCTATGATAAGACCGAAACACCGCTTACTTTGGATTTAGTGGATTTGGGTATCCAAGTGCATTATGATGATGATTTGCAATTGGTGTCCAAGGAATATTTGGATCCTGATAATACCTTGGTGGTATATACGCCTGCCGTACCCAAAGATCATGGGGAGTACAATTATTTTATGGCCCATGGCTTTCAGGTAAAGAAGCGTTCGGAAGTATTGGGATTGATTACAAGGGATACCTTTTGTTTCGCAGTTGCCGGCACCCATGGCAAAACAACTACTTCTTGTATTCTGGCTCATTTATTAAAGGAGACCGGGACTCCCATTACGGCTTTCTTGGGAGGGATTTCAGAAGATTTCAACAGTAATTTTTTGTTGGAAGGGTCGGAATATTCTGTGGTAGAGGCGGATGAATTTGATCGCTCCTTTCTTCAGTTGTCACCTAATGTGGCCTGTATTACTTCCATGGACGCAGATCATTTGGATATATATGGCAACAGTGAGGAGCTGCAGAGGTCGTTTCGTGATTTTGTGAAACGAATAAAGCCCAATGGTAAACTGTTTGTGCGGAATGGTTTGGCTTTGGAGGGGACAACCTATGGTATTGAGGACGATTCCGATTATTGTATTAGAAATATTAGAATAGACCAAGGGACCTATATTTTTGATTTGGATTCTCCGGAGGCCAATCTTAAATCCGTTAGGTTTAATAAACCAGGTAGGCATAACCTGCTCAATGGATTGGTAGCATATGCCATGGCCATACAAGCCGGTTCGTCTCCATCTAGTTTGGCAGGGGCGTTGGCCACTTTTAAAGGAGTACAAAGACGTTTTTCCTATCAGATAAAGAATCCCGATTTTGTATTTGTAGATGATTATGCACATCATCCAACGGAAATTGATGCTGCATTTCAGGCGGTTTCCGAAATGCATCCCGGTAAAAATATATTGGCCATTTTTCAGCCGCATTTATTCTCCAGAACAAGGGATTTTGTGGATGAATTTGCAAGAAGCCTATCTAACTTCCCTAGTTTATTGTTGTTGGATATATACCCGGCCAGGGAAAAGCCAATTGAAGGGGTTAACTCTCAATGGTTGTTGGATAAAATTACAAGCCCAACGAAAAAATTAATTGAAAAGTCAGAGTTGATTTCAGAAATATTAGCCCAAAAACCCGATGTTTTAATAACCCTGGGTGCTGGAGATATTGGATTGGAAGTCCCAAAAATTAAAAAGGAATTAAATTTTGTTCAAAAAAGACATTAAAAATAAAGAAATGAAAATTAATTGGAATTTCATAAAATTCGGGGCCCTGTTGCTTGTAGTTACGGGTCTTTATGCATTTTCCAGTGTTAGGAACAAGCATAAAAAAATAGATAAAATTGAAATTGAGTTCGTCGGGGATCAAAATCTTTACATGACCCAAGAGACGGTTAATAAATTGTTAATACAAAATTCTGGAGACCTTAAAAACCTGCCCAAAGAAGATATAGTTTTGAATACTATAGAAAAAGCTATCGAAGCTAATGAAATGGTAAAAAAAGCCCAAGTTTACCTTACGGTAAACGGGGACCTAGTGGCTAAAGTCATACAGCGAAAACCAATCGGAAGAGTTGAGGGAGTTGCAAAGTTTTATATAGATGAGGATGGAAAACGTATGCCATTTTCCAAATATCATTCTGCGCGGGTACCAATAATTACAGGAATAGTAACCAATAAAAGTACGGAGGGAGTGTACGAAATTTTGACTTATATAAATTCTGATGAATTCTTGCGAAAGAATATAATAGGCGTCCATATAACCGAGGAACAAAAGTATCAGTTGAAGTTTAGGATGGAGAATTTTGTAGTGGATTTGGGTCATGTGGATGAACTGGAGAAAAAGTTCAGCAATTTCAAAGCTTTTTATACCAAAGCGAACAAGGACAAAACGTTGAACGATTACAACAGGGTAAGTTTAGAATTTAATAACCAAGTAGTGTGCACCAAAATTTAAGATATGGAACAAGGTAATTATTCAGTAGGGTTGGATATTGGGACCACCAAAATTGTAGCCATCATTGGTAAGGAAAATGAGTATGGCAAGATTGAAATCTTGGGTATTGGCAGATCTAAAAGTTTGGGAGTACACCGCGGAGTGGTCAATAATATTACGCAAACCATTAAGTCTATACAGCAAGCGGTTGAACTGGCCGAAGGTAATTCCGGTTTAAAGATCAGCTCTGTGGTGGTAGGTATTGCAGGACAGCATATTAGAAGTTTGCAACATAGCGATTATATAACCAGGGCAAAATCTGAAGAGGTCATCAATGAGGATGATGTGGAAAAGCTCTGTAATCAAGTTTATAAATTGGTAATGCTTCCCGGCGAGGAAATTATCCATGTATTGCCACAGGAATTCAAGGTAGACGGACAGGCCGAGATAAAGCAGCCTATGGGGATGTACGGGGGAAGACTGGAAGCCAATTTCCATGTAGTGGTAGGGCAGGTTTCCTCTATCCGTAATGTGGGAAGATGTATAAAGAGTGCAGGTCTTGATCTAGGGAATATAACCTTGGAACCGTTGGCATCTGCAAATGCGGTATTAAGTCAGGAAGAGAAAGAGGCAGGTGTAGCGTTGATAGATATAGGTGGGGGCACCACGGATTTGGCCATATTTAAGGATGGAATAATCCGTCATACCGCAGTAATTCCTTTTGGAGGTAATGTAATTACAGAAGATATCAAGGAAGGTTGTTCCATTATTGAAAAGCAGGCAGAGCTTTTGAAGATCAAGTTTGGTTCTGCTTGGCCAGGAGAAAACAAGGACAACGAAATTGTTTCCATCCCTGGGTTAAGAGGACGTGAGCCCAAGGAAATCACCTTGAAAAATCTTTCCAAGATAATACATGCCAGAGTGGTAGAGATCGTGGAGCAGGTTTATGTGGAGATCAAAAATTACGGCCACGATGAGCAAAAGAAAAAATTGATTGCCGGGATTGTATTGACAGGTGGAGGAAGCCAGTTAAAACACTTAAAGCAATTGGTAGAGTATATAACGGGAATGGACACTAGGATCGGTTACCCCAATGAACATTTGGCAGGCGATTCTGACGAGGAAATAGCCAGTCCGTTATATGCAACTGCAGTGGGACTCTTGATGAATGCGGTGCAGAATAAAGCCAAAGTTAGGGAAGCGCGTCAGGAGGCTGTGGATAAGGAATTGGATCGTGAGGTTTTTTCAGGGGAAGATAGCACTCAGACCAAAACGGCCATAAAAAAGGAGCGGAAATCTATTTTTGACAAATGGTCCGAGAAATTGAAGGATTTCTTGGACAATGCGGAATAGATTATAAAATAAGAAAAGTATAGTAAACCAGTAAAATAAATAATATGAGCAAGAACACTGAATTTGAAAGCATATCCTTTGATTTACCCAAAAATCAGAGTAACGTAATTAAAGTCATAGGTGTTGGCGGTGGCGGTAGTAATGCCATAAATCACATGTTCCAGGCCGGTATCAATGGCGTGGATTTTGTGATTTGCAATACCGATTCGCAAGCACTTCAGAATAGCCCCGTACCCAATAAGATACAATTGGGAGTTTCGTTGACGGAAGGATTGGGCGCTGGTGCCAATCCTGAAGTAGGGGAACAGGCGGCTATTGAAAGTATGGAGGAGATCAAGCAAATGCTGGATACTACCACGAAAATGATCTTTATTACTGCCGGTATGGGCGGGGGAACAGGTACTGGTGCTGCCCCTGTCATTGCAAAAATGGCAAAGGAAATGGATGTTCTTACAGTGGGGATCGTTACCATGCCTTTTCAATTTGAAGGTAAAATGCGTTGCCAACAGGCTCAGTTGGGAATAGAAAAATTACGTGCCAATGTAGATTCCTTGATTGTTATCAACAACAATAAATTAAGGGAAGTATATGGCAATTTGGGTTTCAAAGCTGGTTTTTCCAAAGCGGATGAAGTATTGGCTACTGCCGCTCGTGGTATTGCAGAAGTAATAACACATCACTATACTCAGAACATAGATTTACGTGACGCCAAGACTGTATTGAGCAGTAGTGGAACGGCCATTATGGGGTCGGCCATTTCTTCTGGTTCTTCAAGGGCCCATGAGGCCATTATGAAGGCGTTGGATTCCCCATTGTTAAACGACAACAAAATTACTGGGGCCAAGAATGTACTTTTACTTATCGTTTCCGGTGCTCAGGAAATTACGATAGACGAAATAGGTGAAATTAATGACCATATTCAAAATGAGGCAGGTTTTGGGGCCAATATCATTATGGGGGTTGGTGAAGATGAGGGACTGGGCGAGGCAATCGCAGTTACGGTTATTGCCACGGGTTTTAATATAGATCAACAGGATGATATAGTAAATACGGAATCCAAAAAAATCATTCATACGTTAGAAGATGAGCAACGCGCGGAGCATAACCTTACTCCAAAGAATGTTGTTCACCAGTTGGTCGAAGAAGAGGAAATTAAGGCGACTCCAGTGAAGCGCAACGTGGTGCAAGAGGAGCCAAAAATGGATTTGATCCCTACTACCAATTTTATTAGGAATTTTAATGTATTCTATGAGGAAGTAGTAGCTGAAAATGTTCAGGACGATTTTATCATTATCAATGCATCCGATGAGATCAAGGATATAGAAGTTGTTGATCCACGGGTAGTATCCAACAAGGTGGAGGAAGAAGATCAGTTCGAGTTCAGTTTTGATATGCCCTTGGCCAAAAAACCTACAGAGGATGAAGAGGAAGCGCAACATGTTATTACCTTCGATTTGGATGAAGAGGTAAGGGATTTTGAGGTAAAGGATCACGTAGAAGTGATTCCTGTACTAGAGTATAACAAGAATGGGGAAAAGCGTTATAGTTTGGACGACTATATGGAGTTGGAAAAGAAACTTACCGGAGCCAAATCCAAGGCTGAGGAGTTTGAGCCCCGTATTGTTGAGGACGAGTTGATATTTGAAAAGCGTACCGTTGCAAGGCCAGAATCCAACCAGCAGAGGGTGAACGTAGAGGACGAAGATCCGGTTAATACCCCAATTGAAATCTTGTTAAAGGAACGGGCAGACGAGCGCAGAAGAAAACTGAAGGACTTTAATTATAAATTCCAGAATAGCCTTAGCAATTTGGACGAAATATCCAAGCAACCAGCCTATAAGAGACAAGGGATAAACTTAAATGAGAACCCTAAGGAAAGCAAAGTTTCCAGAACAAGCTTAAGTGAGGATAGTAATGATGATATACAATTACGTTCCAACAACTCTTATTTACATGACAATGTAGATTAGTACTGTTCGTACAACTATAAAACCTAAAGTTTAAACCCGAAAATAGCTTATATTTTCGGGTTTATTTTTATCTTCGCAGGGCTAAAAAAAAGATATGGGTTTACAGCAGAGGGTAATGGAAGATATGAAGGCGGCAATGAAGGCCAAGGATACCGTGGCATTGGAGTCGTTACGAGCTATAAAATCAGCTTTATTATTGGCACAAACGGAAACAGGTCCTGGAAAGGAACTCTCCGAGGAAGATGAAGTAAAGCTGGTTCAAAAATTGGTAAAGCAACGCAAGGACAGCGCGGCCATCTACAAAGAACAGGGACGCGAGGATCTGGCAGAGCCGGAATTGGCACAGGCCTTGATCATCGAAAAATTCCTTCCAGAGCAGTTGACCGAAGAAGAGATAGAAAAGGTAGTGGTGCAGACCATAGATGCCATAGGAGCGTCAGGAATGAAGGATATGGGCAAGGTCATGGGAATCGTATCCCAGGAATTGGCCGGACAGGCAGATGGGAAGACCATTTCCAATATAGTTAAGGCCAAATTGGCCAATTAAGAAAGAATATCTGACCGAATAGGTCAGTTAAGGCCCCGTGGCGCAACTGAATACCCGCCCGTGCCCGAACAAGGTAGGGTAGGTGTATTGGATATTTGTTGGCACGTTCGGGCGGGGCGCATCGGATTTTATAGGGAATGTATAAGGTCTATGTAATATATAGTAGTAATTTTGAAAGATATTATGTTGGGATTACGGATAACATTGAAGTTCGTATCAAACAGCATAATTCAGGAAAGACAAAATCGACCAAAGCTTATGTTCCCTGGGTGATAGTTCTCACGGAGGATTATGAAACCAGACTGGCAGCTAGAGAAAGGGAAAAGTATCTCAAATCGGCTGCAGGTAGGCGTTGGAGAAAAATAAATGTACGGCCCCGTGGCGCAACTGAATAGCGCATCAGATTTCGGCTCTGAGGGTTGGGGGTTTGAATCCCTCCGGGGTCACGGATAAACCACAAAAAAGTGGTTGTGCAAGCGAGCTTCAAAAATGAAGCTCGCTTCTTTTTTGAAGTATAGCGAAGTGCAACTTTTTGTGGTTTTCAAAGCGGAGCTTTGAGGGATGGGCGCAGCCAATCCCCAGATCCCGTTCTGGGTGGTGCGGGTTGTTTTGAAATATAGCGAAGCGCAACTTTTTGTAATTTTCACAACGGCACTTTTAGGGATTAACGTAGCCAATCCCAGTATCCATACTGGGGAGAGACGGCTGTTTGTAGTTCCTCCAGAATACTGCGGCAAACAGCTAGGTTATAGAAATACTTCCTGCAGATTATTCTTTGTTATCCTTTTTAAAAATATTACCAATGCCCTTGCCAATCTTTTGTATGGTTTCAATTCCTTTGTTGAGCGGTTCAGGGTTGATCTGATCATATCGCTTGCTTCCAAAGCTCTGAACGAACTGTTGGGGGTAAATGATAAGTCGACTATTGTTGGGGAAATGTTTTTCCATTTTGGAGGGGAGATTTTCGAGCATAACCATATAAGATGCAGCGCCTTCACGGGCAGAAACCAAAACAAATAGATCATTTTCCCTTACGTTTTTTGAGAGATCCTGGAAATCTTCCCAATCACTGAAAAGACTAGAAGTAATTGTTGCCGATATTTTAGAATCCTTTACCAACTTCTTTATGGATTTTAAGGTAGATTCATTGCAGTACAGCTGTATAGGAATGCTTAATTCTTGGGCCAATTTTGCCATTTTGCTAAACCAAAGTTCAAAGCCGTTCTCATGTTCGGTTAAGGGAGGGGCCGCAATTACAATTCTTTTATGGGAAACCAATGGCTTTTCAAAATGACAAATAATAGTGGTTTTATCGGTGTTGCTTATAATACTGTCTACTTTTTCGCCGATAAGTTTGTCTATGAATCCAGTACGCTTTGGCCATCCCAAAACAATGATGTCTGCCATTATTTCTTTTGCAATACGGGATATTCCGCTGGCTGCATTGTGGTCGATTGTGGCAATGATGCTTACTTTCGTTTCCGTTGCAGAGGCTTGTTCCACGAATTCTTCCAGTTTTTTCTTGGCTTTTAGAATATTGTTTTCGGCTTCATAGTTATTGGAAACCACCGAGAGGACCGATAGGGGATTGGCCGATTTTTTTCCTTTAATAAATATTGAAAACTCGAGCAGTTTTTCCATGTTGCCAATATTGGCAATTGGCAATAAAATGTGCTCGTTATCCAAACCGTTTACTTTTAGTGGTCCCGTGGTATCGTCTTCTGTCTCCACGACCAGTTTTTTAGCGGCCTTTTCTGTGGCAAAAGAGGCAACAACACAGGTAATTAAAATAAGTATTATGGTGCCGTTCAGGATATTTTCGTCTAGAATTTGAGCTTTATAGCCAACTAAAATTACGGCTAAGGTTGCAGCTGCATGGGAACTGCTCAATCCAAAAATAAGCTGACGTTGGGTTTTGGAGTATTTAAAGGCTAGTTGTGTGACCAAAGCGGCAAACCATTTGCCAAAAAGGGCTACCACCGAAAGTGTTCCTGCCACAATAAGCGCAGTTTCACCCTTTAGAATAACACTAACATCAACCAACATTCCAACACTTATTAAGAAAAAGGGAATAAATAGGGAATTGCCTATAAATTGTATTCTATTCATCAAGGCCGAAGAGTGCGGAATAAGTTTATTTAGGGCCAATCCTGCCACAAATGCTCCAATAATTGGCTCAACACCTGCTAATTCGGACATAAATGCGGCAAAGAAAACAATGGAAAGGACAAAGATATAATGGGAGTGTTTTTCACTTTCCAGTTTACGAAAAAACCAATTCGAAATCCTTGGAATTATAAGGAACATTATAGTAGAAAAGATAGTTAATGAAATTCCCAATTGGATCCAAAAGGCCATATTCAGATTGCCTTCGCTGTTTCCCATAATTACAGCTAGTATGATAAGCACTGCCGTGTCTGTCAAAATAGTTCCGCCTACGGTAACGGCTACGGCCTGATTTTTTGAAACCCCCAGTTTGCTCACGATAGGATATGCTACCAGCGTATGGGTGGCAAACATGCTGGAAGTAAGGAAACTGGCATTAAAGTCATATTCCAAAAAGAAATAACAAACGGGGAAACCGATGGTTAACGGAAAAATAAAGGTAAAAAATCCAAATACTAGGCTTTTGTTTCGATTGGATTTAAACTCGTTCATGTCTAGTTCCAAACCAGCAATGAACATGATATACAGCAGGCCAATGGTTGAAAACAGGTCTATGGCCGAATTTTTTTCGAGAATATTAAGTCCAAACGGCCCTATTACCACCCCTGAAATAATTAAACCAATTATTCCCGGAATATTTAATTTTCTCAGAAGAATGGGTGATAGCAGAATAATAAACAGGATCAAAGAAAAAATCAGTACCGGATTTTCCAACGGTAATTCAAACTCGTGCCTGAAGTGTTCAAAAAAATCTTTCATCCTGTTGATGTACCCTTTTTAGGTCAGCTCTAAATTCAACTATTTTTGGTTAATAATATCTGTTTAGGGGAAGAAATCTTTCTTGAATCTTTTCTTTGATTTGGTTATTAGCAGACCTCATAATGTACGCTTGACCCATGCGGCCTGAAGTACAAAAAGAAAAGAAGGATAGGGAAAAGACTTCCAATGTAGGTTTTAGGCCATATGCATAGTAATCCATTAAGTTTCTTATCTTATACTTCCAAAATCCAACCAATTAAAAAACTGCCAAATGAGGAATATTTTAGTGAAGTGTATGGCCTTGGCCATATTGGGAATACCACTGGCGTGCAAGGAAAAGGCAAAACCAGAATCCACTTCCAATACCCAACACAACCATAAACCCAACATTGTGCTCATTTTGGCCGACGATCAAGGCTGGGGAGATTTGGGCATTACTGGAAATACCAATCTAGCAACCCCCAACATAGATGCTATAGCCAAAAATGGGGTGATGTTCGATCATTTTTATGTTAGTCCCGTTTGTTCACCTACCCGGGCCGAACTGCTCACCGGGCGCTATTTTCCAAGGGTAGGGGTCTATTCCACTTCTTCGGGTGGCGAACGTTTAAATCTGGATGAAACCACAATAGCCGAAGTCTTTAGGGAAGCAGGATACGCCACTGCGGCCTATGGAAAATGGCATAACGGCATGCAACCTCCTTATCATCCCAATGCTAGGGGTTTCGATGATTTTTATGGCTTTTGTTCCGGGCATTGGGGCAATTATTTTAGTCCCATGTTGGAGCATAACGGGGAAATTGTAAAAGGTGACGGCTTTATAATTGACGATCTTACCAACAAAGGATTGGAATTTATGGATAAAAAGCAGGAGCAGCCATTTTTCCTGTACCTGCCATTTAATACGCCCCATAGTCCTATGCAGGTACCCCATGAATTTTGGCACAAATTTAAGGACAAGGAACTTGCCTTGAAATACCATGGGGAAGAGGAAGAGAACGAGAACTTTACCAGAGCGGCCCTGGCCATGGTGGAGAATATAGATTATAATGTGGGCAGGGTATTTAATAAATTAAGGGACCTGCAACTGGAAGAAAATACTCTGGTGATATATCTGTCGGACAACGGACCAAACGGTTGGCGATGGAATGCAGGGATGCGTGGCAAAAAGGGATCTACCGATGAGGGCGGGGTACGTTCCCCTTTGGCGATGCAATGGAAGAATAAGCTACCTAAAGGCAAGCGTATTTCGCAAATAGCAAGTTCCATAGATTTATTGCCCACCTTAACGGATTTGGCCCAAATTGAATTGAATCCCCAGAAACCCTTGGACGGGAAAAGTTTAAAGCCCTTGTTGATGGAGGATAACGCCAGTTGGGACGATAGGGTGGTCTATAATCATTGGAACAGTGGTACAAGTATCCGAACGCAAAAATATCGCTTGGATAGTGAGGATAGGCTTTACGATATGGAAAAAGATGGCGGACAGACCACAGACCTTTCCGGGAAACAACCACAGCTTGCAGATTCTTTGAAACGGTTAAAAAGCGATTGGCTGCAAGAAGTAATGCCAAAATCCAAGGAGACGGAGGATCGGCCTTTTACTTTGGGGCATCCTGATTATATATACACCCAGATTCCCGCCCGGGACGGGTTTGCGCATGGCAATATAGAACGGAGTAATAGGCATCCCAACGATACCTTTTTTACAAATTGGAAAAGCACAAAGGATAGTATCAGCTGGGATGTAGAAGTGCTGGCCGATGGGGAGTTTGAAGTGGAGCTTTATTACACCGCCAAAGAAAAGGACTTGGGCTCCCAATTTGAATTAAGCTTAGGTGAAAGTTCGTTAAAGGCAACTATTACGAAGGCCCATGATCCGCCGCTAGTTGGGGCAGAGCGGGACCGTGACCCCAGAATTGAATCCTATACCAAGGACTTTATTCCTATGGATCTAGGGAAAATTAGCTTGAAAAAGGGTAGGGGCAACCTAGTGCTCAAAGCGCTGAAAATACCTGGGGAGGAAGTTATGGATATGAGTTTGTTGCTGTTTAAAAGGGTGAATTGATGGGGTAAAAGAATTTAGGAACCCTATCCATTTTTTTTAACTTTAGGTAATCCTTTAATTTCAGTTAGGTTGCCTTGAGGAACTATAATGTCTTCTCTTTTTATGCGCCATTGGGATGAAGGATTTTATGGGCCCGAAATACGTTGTTAATATATAGTGTGAAAATTTATTTTTCAATGGTAAATAAAAGCAATTCTTCCTTGCTGTTGGGAAGAATGGTTGTTCCCGCTAATGCCAAACCAAGTTTTTCCAGCAATCTTTGGGAGGCAACATTGTGTTTGGAGGTTATGGCACTAAGGGCATGGAGCCCGAATTCCTTGAAGGCTACATTTTTTAATTTGTCGGCGGCTTCAAAGGCAAAACCTTGACCTTCATATTCTGGCAAAAAGGCAAATCCAATATCGATGCCTTCCAATCCATCCCTATCATATAATCCACAACATCCAATTTTTACCGTGTCCGTTTTTCTTATGAGGGTATAATTGGAAAATCCAAGTCGTTCCAGTTGAGGTTGCATTTTGGTTAAAATATACTCTTTTGCCATTTCGGGCGAGCCAATATTTCTGTCCCCAATGTTTTTTAGCCATTTGGGAGTGTTGAACAGCTCATAAATAAATGCAGCATCCTCTTGCGAGGTGGGTTTTATAATTAACCTTTCTGTTTCAAATGTCTTATAGGGTCCCATTTTAAAATTAACTAAATTTGTTTGCCTTTAATTGATGATTATTCATGTATCTGTGACCAAGGTTCGCGCCCGAGAGTGAATTTAATGGTTTTTCAGGTACAAGGCCTGCAATAGGCAAAATAATAAAAAAAGACATGCTTATAATTTTCCCTGAAATTTCTAAAAAATAAGCTTAGTCTAATTAATGGATGGATTAAAAGACCAGTTACTGTTTTTAGAACCCTAATGATACTAATAGATATTACAAATGAAAATCACCGTAATTTCCGATATCCACGATAACATCTGGAACCTGCAAAAAGCCTTATCCATGCCGGAACTTCAAGCTACGGAAGCGATGCTTTTTTGTGGTGACCTTTGTTCGCCCTTTGTCATACATTTATTGGGGTCTGCGTATTCCAATCCTATCCATATGGTATTGGGCAATAACGATGGGGATGTTGCGGCTATCATAGGGAATTCCAAGAAATATCCGAATATTCACATTCACGGAGAATATTTTAGAGGCGACTTGGGCGGTAGATCGTTGGCTATGAACCACTACCCTGAAAAAGCTAGGGCAATTGCAGAGAATGGAGGTTTCGAAATAGTGTGCTATGGGCATAACCATACCGTTGTTAACGATGAAATGGTTGGCGACACCCTGCTGATCAATCCAGGGGCCGTCATGGGGTATCACGGAGGGAAGCTAATGGATGTTCCTGCAACTTATTTGGTATTGGATACCGACCTGCTAAAAGCAAAAGTGCGTCAAATTTGAAATTCCCGGTCTATAGGACTTGGGCAGGCCTGACTGACGATTAGGCAGGCTCGCACTGGCGGGGAATGTGGCCAGCGTTATTATTCCGCACTAAATTTTATCATTACAGTTTTCCATTGATGACCAAATAAGATGTTTTTACTAACATCCCAATTTTTATTTTGTAGAGAACTTAGGTAAGTGGCCCCGTAAGGTATACTTATATTTTCAACCAGATCCTTACCTTCTTTTAATTCAATAATCTTACCCAATTTTTGTCCTGTAAGGTCAGCAATCATTTGTCCTTTTCTTTTTGCTTTTGCCAAGATCTTCGAAAACAATCTTTTTTCGGACAATTCTGTGTCCCCATATTCAATTTCACCTACAGACCCGGAGATATAGTCCAATGTCTTCAATTCCGTAGTCAGTTTTTCCAGCTCTTTGGAATTTTGTAATTCAACGGCAAAGCCTAATTTCCAAAATCCGGCATAATCGTGAATTTGAAATTCAGAATTATTTAAGGGCCTGGTTTTATACTTTTTATTTTCAAGCAATACTTCAAGTTCCTGGTACTTTTCGCGCATTTTTATTTTTGTCGAATCTGTACCAGCTACCCCATTGGCATCCAGTCTGGCAAACTTCGATTCACTAATCTGAACATGATATTCAAATTTTTTTGGTTTTATTCTAATGGAATCCCTGATTTCTATTTCTATAAATCCACTTTGGGCAAATCCAAAGTTGATAAATAATAGGGATAGGAATAAAAGTTTCTTCATTTTTTTTGACATTTCGAACATACGTATATAGGAACAACAAACTGTATCCCCATTATATCGGTCTAATATAGCAAATCTTATCCTTCAAAAGTTTCAGTTTATAGCGGGTAATATTACTTCACCGGAAAATCTTTATGAATATTTTTAAGTCCCATTTTGGCCACTTTTAGTGCCCGCAAGGTTTTTTTGGATTTTTGGGAATGGGCTTCCATGCGCTGCAGCACATTCTTTAAGGTT
Source organism: Arenibacter palladensis (assembly GCF_900129275.1). Classification (GTDB taxonomy): domain Bacteria; phylum Bacteroidota; class Bacteroidia; order Flavobacteriales; family Flavobacteriaceae; genus Arenibacter; species Arenibacter palladensis. The sequence continues at coordinate 93,991 of NZ_FQUX01000011.1, forward strand.
TTGGTGGCTTCTACTATAAAAGGCCCCTTATTGAGCATAACACATTCTGCCTGGGCACTTATAGTGGCATCCGAAATTTCAGCCCTGGTGGCCATGCCTTTTTTGGCCATGGTATCCAATACTTGGGTAGCCCAGATGACAGGTATCTGCGCTGCCTCGCAGAACCACAGTATTTGGTTCTGTACTTCTGAAATGCGTTCAAATCCTATCTCCACCGCTAAATCGCCCCTGGCTATCATGACGCCTATTTTGGGTCTTTTCATAGCGCTGAAAAGGATGGCTGGTAGATTCTCGAATGCCGCCCTGTTCTCTATTTTAAAGACCACCCCGGTATCCTTATCTCCCAATTTGTCCAATTCCTCATATAGAATGGCCACATCATTCGCATTTCGTACAAAGGAATAGCCCATAAGGTCTGCATGGGCACTAATGAATGGCAATAGTTGTACATCTTCCGGAGTTAGGGAAGGCAGGTTAAGATGGGTATCCGGTAAATTGATACCTTTCCCAGGCCTTAGTTTTTTCTTATGCGATTTTTTCACCACCAGGGATGCCGTATCCTCGGTGATGCCCAATACTTTGGCCTCTATGGCACCATCATCAAAAAATACTGTCTGTCCCTTTTTAAGGTCATCAATAATTTGCGGCAGGGAAACTTCCACTAGAATGGTTTCCTTAGGGGCTATTGACTTTTTGTGGTTCCCTGAAACATGTGGGGAGTTGTGTTTTATCAGTAATAATTTTTCCCCTTTACCAATCTTTACGAAGGGAACGGTATCCCAGGCTTTTCCGGTATCCTTTTTTAGGTAAATATTGCTAATTCTAATTTTTGGCCCCGGTAGGTCCATATAAATATGGATGGGGGAATCACTTTCCTTTGAAACGGCTTTTATTTTGTTCAGGATTTTTTTCCAAAGCGCTTCATTGCCATGGCTAAGGTTTAATCGGGCAATGCCCATACCTGCAAAACGCAACTTCTTAATAAGTTTTTTGTCGGTGGCTGCCTCATCGGGCATAGTAACCATTATTTCGGTATCCCTTTCGCCATGGTCGGACGCAAAGAGGTCATTGGCATGATCCATCAATAAATTCTTGCTTCCTGCAAACCCAAGGGCTTCCAAGTCGCCATTCCTTTCCCAAGTTTTTCCGTTCAATAATTTAACCAGCTTAAGGGCATTGGAGATATTTTCATAAACATAACCGGCCCCTGTTCCCAATGAGGAAATCCCTAATTCGGATAGATCGCTCTGAAGCTTGCGGATGTCCATACTGCGAAGCAGCAAATAGCGGTATAGGTTCTTGGCGCTGGACCTATATTGAGGATGTACCGAAGCGGCTATGCTATCCGCGGTGGACTCATGCTTTAAAAGTGTTTCATATATATATTCGAGTTCTCTTTCCAGTTTTTGTAGGTCCATATCGCGTCTTTTATAAATAATTACTAAGCCTTTACTTACTAAGTTAATTAGAATACTCCGACGCTTGTTTGCCCTTTCCGTTCAGGGGGGGGCGTCGAAATGTTATTTGTAGTGTCGAATCAATTTCGAAAGTTAGGTGTAAACTAGAAAAAAAGATTAGACAATTCTAGAATTCATGTTCTGTTCATTTTTTGCATCGCCCAAAAAACGAACCAAAAAACGCTAGGCTGATTTTAAATTTCTTTAAATCTACGCACTTTCCACGGCCGCACCGCCCAGGCCGCTTTCACTTAGGTGAAATGCTCTTTGGACGGCTTCCATAAACCAATGTGGAAACCACTTGATTTAAGACGAAATTGAAAATAGGCCGGTCCTTTGTTCCGTCAACCGTCATGTGAGGATAAATCATTTTCTGTTATTAAATACCTTTGAGCATTGTCCTCAAAGTCTATGGTTTGTTCGTTCTTCTTCCGTCGTGGAGATGGCATGGCCGTAAAGAATTATTGAAACCTTGGAAATAATTTAGGCCATGGCATCGGTCCATTTAATCCCGAGATTTTATGGACCACCTAGTGAAGAAGGGTCTTTTCTTTTGTTTCGTTTTATTCATTGCCTTTGTATTTTATATTAAGGTATTCATGAACCTCCTGCGTCGGTTTCATTGGAAAGCAAAGAAATCGTAGATTCACGAAAACCGATAAAAAAGTAATAAACCAGTTGAGTAAAATGAAAGAATAATTTCAAATTAAGTTTTAATTGATTCATTACAATAAATAAACATGAAATTAAAAAGCATAACAAATTATATTAATCCCAATTTTTGCAAAAACATATCATTTAAGAATTATCCATTATTTGCATAATTTTTCAAATTCCAAAACTAAGTAGGTTGGTCGTTTCCTTCCGATGCCTAATACCCTTTCCCTAATGGAATTGACTTTATAAATTTACGCATATAAACCAGGGATATTTCTGATGGAAAACACAAATTGAAGTTAAAATTTGGACTTAAAAAAGGCAATACCCCAGGGCATTTTATGCACCTATGGGTATTGCCTTATGTAATGTTTGTCAGAAACTATTCCTTATGGAGTTACGGTAACTTCCAAGGGGTGTTCTATCTGTTCGGAAAAGGCGTTTAAATACTGCTCCCAATCCGCTTTGCTGTTAAATTGCCCGCTTTTTTTCCATCCAAAGCCTGCGTAGTAGCATACTTCCTTGTTTTTAACTTTCAAATGGGCGTAGGCATTGCTTAGGTCCTTGGTGGGGACATCGTACTTTTCAAAATCCATGAAAGTATCCCTAGGGGCAAGGATAGCCGTACCCAATTCGGAATCGCCATGGGGCTGCCAGTAGCTTACCCATCCCTTTTCTGTATTTCCGCTAACCTCTCCGTCCTTTTCGTGCAGGGTGAGTCCGGCGTAAATATTATCCACCCCCTCTAGATTGATTTTGAATTTGGATAAATTTTGGCCGAGGTCCAAGCTTATAACTCTGGACTCCTTGATGGTTTTTCCATTGGCGTCCCAGGCTGCGTATTCCAAATAAAAGCTGGTCCTTATAGGGCCGGTGGTAATGGTACGCCATTGCGTATAGTTTTTGGAATAGTAGAAGGTAGTGTCTACTCTGGCGGCAATACCGCCAACCCCACGACTGGCGCCTACGTGAAAATCATCCAGGCCTTCGCCGGTATCCTTGTGGTAACTACTTACGCCACTTAATTCCTCTTTGTACCATTTGTCAATTATGGGGTAATCTACCCGCTTCAACCAGGCATCGACACCACTGGACAAAGTGCCGCCAGGTACCTTGTCCTCCACCATTTTCTGGGCGGTGGGTCCGTAGACACGAAATGCAACCTTGTTGTTTTCCCAAGTGTAGTCATCGGTACGTTCCGGGACAAATCTGGAGTAGCACAACTCTGGTGCCGAGGGGTTTTCCCCTGGTTCGACTGTGACTACTTCAAACTGGCTTTCTCCCTTCGCCGCTATTCTAGGTTGAAATAGGATCATGTCCAAAACACCGTCCCCATCATTATCTACCGTTTGGATAATTTCGAGGGTATTGGTTTCCTTGTTCTTAATGCCAACAGTGGATAGGTCTTCCACCTTCAACATATCCTTGGTGAGCTCTACGGTCTCCAAAGACCTCTCGCGGTCAAGAACATTTTTTACCGTAATGGTGGTGGGTATTTCTTTTTCGGAGCAGGCTAGGCACAGCACTGCCACTAAGGAAAAAAGAAGTGTTTTATAAAGTATTTTCATGACGGCAGTTTTAATTTTCATTGGCTGGTTTTCCAATGGTGGCCAATATGCCTCCATCTACATAAACTATTTGTCCGTTAACAAAGTTGCTTGCCTTGGAACTTAGGAAGATGGCTGCACCTTGCAGGTCGTCCGGATCTCCCCATTTACCGGCAGGGGTTCTGCCCACTATAAAATCATTGAACGGATGCCCGTCTACCCTTATAGGGGCGGTCTGTGCAGTGGCAAAATAGCCGGGTCCTATACCATTGACCTGAATATTGTGCTTGGCCCATTCGGTGGCCATATTACGGGTCAGCATTTTTAATCCACCTTTGGCGGCGGCATAGGCACCTACCGTATTTCGGCCCAATTCGCTCATCATGGAGCAAATGTTGATAATCTTGCCTTCCTTTCTGGAAATCATGCCCTTTACCACATGTTTGGAAACGATAAACGGACTCACCAAATCTACTTTTACCACTTCTTCAAAATCGGCAACCTCCATTTCCTCCAAGGGAATTCTTTTGATGATCCCGGCATTGTTTACCAAAATATCTATATGTCCCACCTCTTTTTCAATTTTGGAAATATTTTCCATGACCGCGGCTTCATTGGTAACATCAAAAAGGTAGCCATAGGCCTTTAATCCCAGAGCCTTGTATTCGGCAACGGCATTGTCCAATTTTACCTGGGAGGAGGCTCCGTTAACGACCAGGGTGGCACCTGCTTTTCCCAGTCCAATGGCCATGGCTTTGCCAAGGCCGTGCGTAGCTCCCGTAATCAGGGCTGTTTTACCTGTTAAATCAAATAGATTCAATGACATATTTATGTTCTCTTAGGGTTATTTTAAGTCTTTTATTTTGCAGTGGTCCATATCGCCATAATCCAGGTTTTCACCGGCCATTCCCCAGATAAAAGTGTAATTGCTGGTTCCTGAACCGGAATGTATGGACCATGGTGGGGAAATTACGGCTTCATTGTTGGCCATCCAGATATGTCGTGTTTCTTGGGGTTGACCCATAAAATGGCAAACAGCCTGCTCTTCAGGGACTTCAAAATAGAAATAAACTTCCATTCTCCTGTCGTGTACATGTGCCGGCATGGTGTTCCAAACACTGCCCGGTTTTAATTCGGTCATTCCCATTTGCACCTGACAGGTTTCTACCAAACTGTTTACGATCAATTTTCTTATGGTTCTGGCATTGGCGGTTTCCATAGATCCCATTTCCACGATTTCTGCATCTGCCCTGCTTATTTTTTTGGTAGGGAATACCTTGTGTGCCGGGGTTGAGTTTAGATAGAATTTGGCAGGTTTGTCCGCACTGTCACTGCTGAAGCTGACCTCCTTGTTTTCTTTGCCGATATACAGGGCCTCTTTATAGTCCAAATCGTATTTTTGGCCATCAACGGTTACGGAGCCCGCACCGCCTACGTTGATAATACCGATCTCCCTTCGCTCCAAAAAATAATCCGATTTTAAAGGATCTATAGTAGCTAGTTTTAGTGAAGTTTTAACGGGCACTGCCCCTCCAACTATATATCTGTCGAAATGGGTGTAGACCAAATTGATGGTATCCGCTTCCATTAAATTTTGGATTAGGAACTCTTTTCTCAGTTCTTCTGTGGTGAACGCTCTGGTCTCCTTGGGAGAACAGGCATATCTAACCTCGTAATTGTTTTTCATGATTCTAAATATCTAATTATTAGTTTCTTAAATAGTGGTGAATATTGAAGTGTTTCAATAGCTAGTTTGTAAATATATTAAAAATCCACCGAAATACAATCGATTGTATTCGTGAATATGTATCTTTGATAAAGTCAAGATACCCATTATTTGTGGAAAATAAAACAACCATACACGATATTGCAAAGGCCTTAAAGATAGATGCCTCTACGGTTTCCAGGGCATTGAACAATAGTCCAAGGGTAAGCCAAAAGACCAAGGACAGGATAATGGCCAAGGCAAACGAATTGGGATATCAACGCAATTTATTGGCTTCCAACCTTCGTAAAAGTGTAACCAATACTATAGGGGTAATTGTGCCAAGGATATCCCGTCACTTTTTTTCATCAGTAATTTCTGGGATTGAAGAGACCGCCTATGACGCAGGCTATAACGTCATTATTTGCCAGTCCTTGGAACAATTGGATAGGGAGCGTAATATTGTAGAGACCCTTTTGGCAAACCGGGTGGACGGGGTATTGTTGTCGGTTTCCATGGAAACGGATGAATACGGGCATTTGCTGAAAATGAAAAACAACGGTACCCCATTTTTATTTTTTGACAGGCATTGTGAGATAGAGGGTGTTAACAGTGTGCTGATCGACGATTTTCAGGGCGGGTTCGATGCCACGGAACATTTAATTTTAAATGGATGTAAAAATATTGGGCATTTTTCTGGGCCACAGGAATTGGCCATTTACAGGAATAGGACCGCTGGCTACAGAAAAGCCTTGGAAAAACACAAAATTCCATATAGATCGGAACTGGTACTGCGTTCCAGCCTTATGGAAAATGATGGGTCTGAAGGAGCCAAAACCTTACTTTCCTTGCCATACAAGGTAGATGGATTGTTTTCTGCCAATGATATTGCTGCCATAGGCGCTATGAAATATTTTAAGAATGAAGGAGTAAAAGTGCCGGAAAATATCGCAATTGTGGGGTTTAGTAACGAGCCTATTTCGGCGGTAATAGATCCTTCCTTGACCACGATAGATCAACCGGGTTTTCAAATTGGGCAAATAGCCACAACGTTATTGTTGGAAGAAATTGGCAACCCACCCAGTGCCAAAGCCAACATGGCAAAAACTACAATTCTTAAGTCGTCCTTAATTGAACGTGATTCCTCAAAAAAATGATATTCAGAGCCTTTGGTGACATCTTTAATATGATTAATATTATTGCAAAAAATAAATCCAATTATCCTATGAAACTATTCTTCGTATCCCTGCTTATCTGTTTGGCAAGTTGCCAGAATTTGTCTAAAAAGAATAATATAAAAGAAGAAAGTAAGCTGAGCGCCAAGTTCTATTCTTTTGATCTTGACAAGGAAATTAAAAACTGTGAAGCCCAATTGAACCAGGCTGTGCCTAAACTTACGGATCTAACCAAACACCCGCGATTAATTGAAACCAACGAAACCGAATGGAAGGAAATTCCCAACGGGCGTTTGGTTTGGACCTCTGGATTTTATCCTGGAATCCTATGGTATATGTACAATCTAAGCAAAGACGAAAAATGGAAGAAGGAGGCCATTAAAAGAACAGAGGTTTTTGAGGATTTTAAAACAATTACCGAACATCACGATATTGGGTTTATGATGTTCCCGGCCTATGGCAATGGTTATATGTTGGGGGACAAAAAGGAGTATAAGGATATACTTCTCACTTCGGCCCAATCCTTGGCGAGTAGGTATAACCCTAATGTAGGCACAATACGATCATGGTCCAATAAAATGCACCCACGGTGGGAACAGCATATTACCATAATAGACAATATGCTAAATTTGGAACTTTTGTTCTGGGCCGCTAAAAATGGAGGTAGTAAGGAATATTATGATATTGCCGTTAAACACGCTGAGACTACTATGGCAAATCATTATAGGCCAGATTACACCTCATGGCATGTTATTGAATATGATTCCATATCCGGAAAAGTATTGAACAGACATACCAAACAAGGCTACGCAGATGATAGTAGATGGTCTCGCGGACAGGCTTGGGGAATATATGGGTACACTATGGTGTATAGGGAAACGGGAGATAAGAAATTCTTGGATTTTGCGGTAAAGATAACGGACAAGTATCTGGAACTACTACCGGAAGACTATATTCCCCATTGGGATTTTGATGTTCCCAATAAAGAAATTGAGGAACGGGATGCCTCTGCCGCCGCGGTGGTGGCTTCGGGCCTATTGGAGCTCAGTACATTGGTGGAAGATAAAAACAAACAGGAACAATATTTTGATGCCGCCATGCGGATGTTGGAATCCTTGAGTTCCGATGCATATTCAGGAGTGGGGAAGGCCGATTCCTTTCTGTTGCATTCCACAGGAGCCAAATCCTTGGGACATGAAATTGACGTGGCCCTGATCTATGCCGAATACTATTATATAGAGTCCTTGGACCGACTAAAGAAAATGGAGCTGGCCAATTAACTTTTATAAAAGAACCAAGGAAGGGAAGGGCGATAGGATATATATGTTCTTCCCTTTTCTTTTGGTGCCGGGCTTGCTACTGCCAAAAGCTTAATGAACCTACTTATCTTGATAGGAATTGACGGATTTGGTCTTCTTCACAATATGGTCCATAATCATTGGGGCATGGACCCTAGAGTTTTCTATAAACCATTTGTGGGTTTCCATTCCTCCGCAAATTACTCCGGCCAGATATAGATTATCAATATTGGTCTCCATGGTTTGGGGATCGTACCAGGGAAGTCTTTTCTCGTCATCGGACAATTGGATTCCTATTTTTTCCAAGAAACCAAAATTGGGCATGTATCCGGTCAGTGCCAGAACATAATCGTTTTCGAGGGCAACTGTTCCGTTGGGGGAATTCAGGATAATTTCATCTTCCTTAATTTCCTTTACCGTGCTATTGTAGTAGACTTTTATACTGCCTTCTTCAATTCTATTGATGATATCGGGCCTTACCCAATATTTTACACGTTGGCCTACTTCCGGTCCCCTAATGATCAAGGATACATCTGCCCCTTTTCTATAGCATTCCAGGGCTGCATCTATGGCCGAATTACTGGCCCCAATGACCGCTACTTTCTGGCTGGAATAAAAATGGGGGTCCTTGTAGTAATGGGATACCTTTTCCAAATCTTCCCCGGGTACATTAATTCTGTTCGGAATATCGTAGAAGCCCGTGGCAAGGATCACATTGGTGGCGTTATAGGTATTCTTGTCGGAGACAATATTAAAGAGGCCATCTATTTTTTTGATTGAATTTACCTTTTCAAAAAGTGCAATGTTCAGATGATTGGAGGTCACTATCCGTCTGTAGTATTCCAGCGCCTCATTTCTTTTGGGTTTCGCCTCTATGCTAATAAAAGGAATTTCATCGATTTCCAGTTTTTCTGAAGATGAAAAGAACTGCATGTTCAGGGGATAATTATATAGGGAATTAACAATACATCCCTTTTCAAGAATTATATAGGACAATCCCTTTTTCTTGGCTTCCAAGCCACAGGCAATGCCAATGGGCCCGCCTCCAACTATAACTACGTCCCAAATCTTCATTATCCAACTATTTTTTTGAGTTCGTGAATAGTTTGCACAGGATCCTTACTTCTAAAAATAAAACTTCCAGCAACCAACACATCTGCTCCCGCATCTATTAATTCCTTGGCATTTTCAGAGGTAACACCGCCATCGACCTCAATTAGGGTATGGGCACTTTTTCTTTGTATAAGTTCCTTTAGGGCCTTAATCTTATCGTAAGTGTTTTCAATAAATGATTGTCCCCCAAAACCTGGATTTACACTCATGATACAGACTAGGTCGATATCATTTATAACATCCTCCAATAAGCTAATGTTGGTATGCGGGTTTAATGCCACGCCTGCTGCCATTCCCTCGGCTTTAATGGCCTGTAGGGTACGATGTAGATGTGGACAGGCTTCATAATGGACGGTTAGGTTATTGGCGCCCAATTCTGCAAAGGTCTTAATATATCGATCCGGATCCACGATCATGAGATGAACGTCCAATGTTTTGGTGGCATGGGCCGCAATTGCCTTTAGGACCGGCATTCCAAAAGAGATGTTCGGCACAAAAACACCATCCATAATATCTATGTGATGCCAATCGGCCTCACTGTGGTTTACCATTTCAATATCTCGCTGAAGGTTGGCAAAATCTGCTGCCAAGAGGGAAGGGGCAATAATCTTTTTGTCCATTACTTTTATTGAAATTATTTCTACAAAGGTAGTGAATTGATATGGTTTAAGGGAAAGGGGGCAGGCGTTAATATATTATGGGGCACCTTAAATCTTAAGGTTTAATGGGTATTAATACCAGCGCTTTTTTTTCTTTTTGGAGGCTACGGACTTCCTGCCTTTTTTATGTTTGCTGCCTTGCTTTTTATGTACTTGCGGTTTGGCCTTGGGGTCCAAGGGGTACGGATGGTCCTCAACAACTTGGATGTGTTTTTGCATCAGTTTTTGAATTGTGGACAAATATCCTTTTTCATCGGCAGAACAAAAGGCATAGGATGTTCCCGTGTTTCCCGCTCTTCCAGTTCTTCCTATGCGGTGTACATAGGTTTCCGGTATATTGGGCAGGTCAAAGTTGATAACGGCGTCCAGCTCGTCTATATCCAATCCACGGGCGGCGACATCCGTGGCTACAAGGATGTTCGTTACTCCCTGTTTGAATTTCCCTAGGGCTGCTTGACGTTCGTCCTGCGACTTGTCTCCGTGTAGGCTGTCTACCTTAAAGTTATTGTTGCGGAGTGTTTTTTCCAATTTGTCCACCCCGTATTTTGTACGCCTAAAAATTAGGATATTACCTTTTATGGTATTTCTAAGCAGATAAAGGCAGAGTTCTATTTTATTGGGCTTTGGCGTGTAATACAATAACTGATTTACAGTAGCCGCTGCCGAAGATGTTGGGGTAACGGCTACCTTCTTGGGGTCCTTTAAAATGGTATCGGCCAATTGCACTACTTTAAAGGGCATAGTGGCCGAAAATAGGAGGGTCTGCTTTTCATTTGGGCAAAGGCGCTCTATTTTTTTAACGTCGTCTATAAATCCCATATCCAACATAAGATCGGCCTCATCCAGCACTAAAGTTTCCACATAGTCCAAATTTACCACATCCTGTTTGTGAAGGTCCAATAACCTGCCTGGTGTGGCCACCAAGATATCCACTCCCTTTTTTAGGATGGCTATTTGTGGCTCTATCTTTGTTCCTCCATAAATAACGGCCGAGGTTAAATGGGTGTACTTGCCGTAATCCAAAAAACTCTCATGAATCTGCGATGCCAGTTCCCGGGTGGGACTAATAATCAATGCCTTAATTTTTCTACCTTTTTCCGAAGTTTCCTGCTTATCAAATAGGAGCTGCAGTATGGGGAGGGCAAAAGCGGCCGTTTTTCCTGTCCCTGTTTCGGCAGAAGCTATTATGTCATTTTTCTGTAAAACTAAAGGGATGGCAATTTCCTGAATGGCAGTTGGGTCGTCATAGTTTTTTTCTGCCACTGCTCTCAAAAGATGTTTATTTAGCTTTAATTCTTTAAAATTCATATAGATGCCTTTTTTGCCGGAAATTTTCACAAAGGTACGGTAAATTCAGGCGCAACCTGAGGTGTATTGTTTTCTATTGGTTAGCTGTGGCTAAGTGCAGTGGATCAATTTACTGATATTGATATTTCTAAAGGCTTTTTTAATCATTTAATTCACAATTGGCTAAACCTTAACGGGTAAAATGTTATTGCAAAACGGTTATTTCTTAAATTAGGGTTGCTTAATATTTATCCATTGCTAAACTTGAGCATTGGAATGTAATTTAAGAAGGTCTTCCAACCACTTCTATAGGTTGGTTTGGATAAAAACGGTTCTTCCCCCGATAGTATATTTTATTTGGTTGCGATTATATAAGGAAAGCAAGGATACGGAATGGAATTTAATTCCTTGGTAGCGGGTGCTTACTAAATGCCATGGTATTTTTTTCATTTTAACTCCAATAGTATCAATTAATCTAAAATGTTACGTATTATGGAAAATAAGAGAATTATTGCTGTAGTGGGGGCTACCGGCGCTCAAGGTGGCGGGTTGGTACGCTCAATTTTAAATGATGGCAAAAAGGAATTTGCAGTTAGGGCAATCACCCGGGATGTAAATTCCAAAAAGGCCAAAGAACTAAAACAATTGGGGGCCGAAGTGGTACAGGCCAATTTGGACGATAAGGACAGTATAGTCAAAGCTTTTAAGGGCGCCTATGGGGCATATTGTGTGACTTTCTTTTGGGATCATTTCTCACCGGAAAGAGAGATGGAGCAGGCAAAAAACATGGCTATGGCTGCCAAGGAAGCAGGGGTGCAACACGTAATTTGGTCCACGCTTGAAGATACCCGTAAATGGGTTCCTTTAACGGACAAACGTATGCCCACCCTAATGGGGAACTACAAGGTACCCCATTTTGATGGCAAGGGTGCTTCCAATGTCTATTTTGAAAAAAGTAGTGTGCCATATACCTTATTGCTAACTTCATTCTATTGGGACAATTTTATTTATTTTGGTTCTGGACCTACACGTGGAATGGACGGAAAATTGAGAATTACAATGCCCATTGGCAGTGCCAAGCTTCCGGGAATAGCCGCAGAGGATATTGGTAAATCTGCTTTGGGAATTTTTAAGGCCGGTAAAAAGTATCAAAATAAAACGGTAGGGATATCGGGCGAACATCTTACCGGAAAACAAATGGCGGCGGCCTTTACCAAGACTTTTGGGGTTGATATAGGATACAATGCTATTCCAGCGAGTGAGTATCGCAAATTGGATTTTCCCGGAGCTGAAGATCTGGGGAATATGTTCCAATTTAATAACGAATTCGATGATGATTTTTGCAAGGCCCGTGATGTGAAATTCACCAAAGAATTAAATCCACAATTAATGAATTTAGAGACTTGGTTATCCAAGAATAAAGGGAAATTGGAGCCTATCATAAGTGGGGAAGCCGCCACTGCTTAGTAGGGTTTGGCTATGGTTTACGGAAAAACAAGAAGAAGCATTGATTTGTCAATGCTTCTTCTGTTGTACGCCTTCCCATTTAGGCTGAATACGGTTAAATAGTCCAAGGAGTCAGGCCAATTCTTGATGAGGATATTAAATCTCAATAGATTGGTATTGTGTTCTAATTGGGGCCGCTTTTGGTATGTTTTCGTCTGCCTTTGAAAGGGATTTGTCTGTAATGATTTGAATTCAAAGGGTAAGTAGTCCGTGGCTCTTTAAAGTTTGTATTGGTTTGGAATACCAGAACAGTTCAAAATTGTCAAACTGCGATTCAAAGTCGGTTTTAAGCTGGCCAAAAGTGTGGAATTTTTCATGTGCGGCCAACATATTGGCCAAGGTGTTCCTTAGCCATTCCCCTTGTTCCTTATCTACGGTAATGCTTATGGAGCTCGACTTGTCATGAAATGTCATTTTTAGCAATTTCCAGCTATGCCCTTTTTTGGATTTTGTAATGGTCTCCACTATGGGCATATTTCCCAACCACACTATTTTGGCATTGGCTTTGGTGTTAAGTACGGGCACTTCTGCAATGGCATTTTCTATAAAATTGGGGGCTATAGTGGTTTTGGGGATTTTAAAATCGAACCATTGTTGCAAGGTATGGTCAAAACATATGCCGTGCATAAAATTGAAAAGCGATTTCTTTAACCCAAAACTGAATTTTTCGTGATCTATGCCGGTGGTATCCGTAAATTGGATGTCGTTATTGGCAAAAGTTATGGGCTGATAGTCTGGAATGATATGGTAATCTTCTGGATTGAGCCCTACCGGACTATGGGCGGTAAGGGCAAATTGATGCCAAAAACCGGATTGTAGTATTCCTAATTGGAACATTTGACGTACCATTTCCAAACTGTCAACGGTCTCTTGAATGGTTTGGGTAGGGTAGCCGTACATAAGATAGCAATGAACCATAATCCCGGCTTCCGTAAAATTACGGTTAACTCTGGCTACCTGCTCCACCGTAACCCCTTTTTGGATCAATGCCAACAAGCGGTCCGAGGCCACTTCCAGGCCCCCGGAAACGGCTATACAGCCCGATGCCTTTAATAATTTGCAGAGATCGCGGCCAAAGCTCTTTTCAAACCTAATATTGGTCCACCAGCTAACGCTTAATTTTCGGTTTAGAATTTCCAACGCCAATGCCCTCATAAGGGCTGGGGGTGCAGCTTCATCCACAAAATGAAATCCACTTTCACCGGTTTGTGCAATGAGTTCTTCCATACGGTCTACCAACAGTTTGGCAGCGATGGGCTCATAGATTTTTATGTAGTCCAAGGAGATATCGCAAAAGGTGCACTTGCCCCAATAGCAACCATGTGCCATGGTTAGTTTGTTCCAGCGGCCATCGCTCCAAAGGCTGTGCATGGGGTTGGCGATTTCTATTACGGAGATGTACTTGTTTAGTAAAAGATCGGAATAGTCCGGGGTACCTACCTCACTTTGTTTGTAATCTGTTCTTGAGGAAAGATTATTGTAATTTACCGCATCATCCTTTAATAAGAAGGTTCTTTTTAAAGGGACAATACTTTCGGTGGTTTGGGGTTCCAGACAATGGGCCGTTAACAGTTCCAAGGGCAGTTCCCCGTCATCCAGGGTAATATAATCAAAGAAATCAAAAACCCTTTTATCCGTGAGTGACCTGAGTTCAGTATTGGGAAATCCCCCGCCCATGCTTACTTTAATTTTTGGATAGTTTTGTTTTACAAATTGGGCACATCTAAACGCACTATACAAATTGCCGGGGAAGGGAACGGAAAAACATACCAACTTGGGTTTAACAGTATCGATTCTATCGGCTAAAATGTCGAGGGTCAATTGGTCTATGTAGGTGATGCCACTTTGCAAATGTCCATAGAGTTCATCAAAGGAATTGGCGCTTCTCCCCAATCGTTCCGCATATCGACTAAAGCCAAAATTTTCATCAACACATTCTACTATAAAATCGGATAGGTCTTCCAGGTATAAGGTGCCCAGGTGTTTCGCCCTATCCTGATGCCCCATACTGCCAAAGGCCCATTCCAAATCGTCCAATTGATCAAATCTCCCCGCTTGGGGCAAAAAGTTTGGGGTGCATATTTGCCTGGCGAAGGTGGCATTATGGCCCTGTAAAAAGGAAACAACGGAATCTATAGTCTTTACATAATCTTGTTGTAAAGTGTTTATTCTATGGCAGTTGTCCGATTTTATGGAATTCTTGGCCTGGGCATGACCAAAAATATTCCGAAGTCCGTCTTTGGAGAAAATTTTTAATATAACCTCAATACCCAGGTCCATTTGGAAAGTACTTATGCCTTTGGTATTTAGAAAGCCCTTTAAGTATGCCGTTGCCGGATAAGGGGTGTTCAGTTGGGTAAAGGGAGGTGTTATTAAAAGGAGGTCTTTGGCCATAGAATAAATGTGTACAATGATACAAAGATAAGTGTGTTTCCAGTAATTGTCTTGGTAAATGTCCCAGGAATGCAATTGCCCAGGTAAAGAGCATTTTTAGGTAGTTTTTAAATGAAAAAAACTCCGGTAATCAGCCGGAGTTTATTCATCAATCAAAAAACGAACAGTCATGATAACTGTTGTTACTGTCTACAATTTACAATTTTCGCACTAGCTTTCCAATGGGGATAAGCGATTGCGCAAAAATTTTTATTGTTAGGATTAACCCAAATATGTCTTTAAGATTTTGCTTCTTGAGGTGTGTTTAAGCCTTCTAATGGCTTTCTCCTTGATTTGGCGAACCCTTTCCCTGGTAAGGTCAAAAGTTTCCCCTATTTCCTCCAAGGTCATAGAGTGTTGCCCGGCCAATCCAAAGTATAAACGAATAACATCCGCTTCCCTTGGGGTCAAGGTTTCCAAAGCTCTTTCTATTTCGGTTCTAAGAGATTCGTGTAACAATTCCCTGTCCGGATTTGGAGACTCCCCACTACGCAATACATCGTATAGGTTGGAATCTTCACCGTCTATCAAGGGAGCATCCATAGATACGTGACGCCCGGAATTTTTAAGAGATTGTTTTACATCCTCTACAGTCATGTCCAATTCCTTGGCGATCTCTTCGGCAGAAGGTTGTCTTTCATGGGCTTGCTCCAAGAAGGCAAAGGTCTTATTTATCTTATTGATAGATCCAATCTTGTTCAAGGGTAGCCTTACAATACGCGATTGTTCCGCCAAAGCCTGTAATATAGATTGGCGAATCCACCAAACTGCATAGGATATAAATTTAAAACCACGGGTTTCATCAAAACGTTGTGCAGCTTTAATCAGGCCAAGGTTACCTTCGTTGATCAAATCCGGAAGGGTCAAACCTTGATTTTGGTATTGCTTTGCAACGGAAACCACAAATCGTAAATTGGCCTTGGTCAATTTCTCAAGTGCACGTTGATCACCTGCCTTGATCCTTTGTGCCAATTCTACTTCTTCATCTGCCGTAATTAAATCAACCTTACCTATTTCCTGTAAGTATTTATCCAAAGAAGCAGTTTCCCTATTGGTAACCTGTTTTGTAATTTTAAGCTGTCTCATCGAAATTTTATTGTTCTAAATTATTTGCATTAAGCATAAGCTGCATTAGGTTATACGTTGAAAAGTTTAAAATGTTACAATTGGTCTGTTTTATTTTGCTTTTTTAGTTAAAATGCATGAAAAAAGCCACGCTCTCCCTTAAAAAAGGTAAAAACGTGGCTTTGGTACTGTGACAGTTATTTAAAACTAGTCCCTTCTAGGCTTACGATCCCTATCTCTATTTCTATCGTTGCCTCTGTCATTTCTTCCGCGATCTTCTCGTGGTGGTCTTTCCTTATAGCCTTCAGGTTTAGGCAACAATGCCTTACGTGAAACTTTTTCTTTTCTAGTTCTTGGGTCCAAACCGAAGTACTTAACATCAAAAACATCTCCCATGTTTACTACATCGGAAACATTTTCCGTTCTTTCCCAAGCCAATTCGGATACATGAAGCAATACTTCATTGCCAGGAGCATCGGTATATTCAACAACGGCACCAAAATCCAACATTTTAATGACCTTCACTTCGTATACGCTACCTACCACTGGTTTGAACAATAATGAATCAATTTTGGCAAGAACCATATCAATACCTTCTTGTGAGGTACCTAGAATTTCAACAATACCTTCTTCGGTAACTGGATCTTCATTGATAACGATGGTAGTTTTGGAAGCTTTTTGCAATTCTTGGATTACTTTTCCTCCAGGTCCTATCAATGCTCCAATGAATTCGCCAGGAATAACTCTGGTGACCATTTTAGGAGCATGTGGTTTAACATCTGCATTAGGTGTAGCAATGGTGTCTACCAATTTGCTTAGGATGTGCAAACGTCCGGCACCGGCCTGTTTTAATGCGTTAACCAAAATTTCATAGGATAATCCCTTTACTTTAATGTCCATTTGGCAAGCGGTAATTCCGTCTGCGGTTCCGGTTACTTTAAAGTCCATATCCCCAAGATGATCTTCGTCACCAAGTATATCGGACAAAACAGCATATTTTCCAGTTTCGCTATCGGAAATCAATCCCATGGCAATACCGGATACAGGTTTCTTTAATTGTACCCCAGCGTCCATCAAAGCCATAGTTCCGGCACAAACCGTTGCCATAGAAGACGAACCGTTGGATTCCAATACTTCCGATACCACACGTACTGTGTAAGGACAATCCTCAGGGACCATTCCTTTAAGCGCACGTTGCGCCAAGTTACCATGTCCTACTTCTCTACGGGAAGTACCTCTAATAGGTCTGGCTTCTCCAGTTGAGAAAGGAGGGAAGTTGTAATGTAGGTAGAAAGTTTCCTCTCCTTCAAAAGAAGGCATGTCTATTTGGTTGGCTTCCCTTGAAGTTCCCAAAGTTACCGTAGCCAAAGCTTGGGTTTCTCCACGAGTAAATATAGCGGAACCGTGGGTTGAAGGTAAATAATCAACCTCACACCAGATTGGTCTAATTTCATCGGTTTTTCTACCGTCCAAACGTAGTCCGTCATTCAAGGTAAGGTCCCTAACCGCAGCTTTTTCTGCTTTATAGTAGTATTTGGAAACCATATCCCCGAAATCTGCCAATTCTTCTTCAGAAAAAGTAGCTTTTATTTCTTCTTTTATAGCGTCGAAAGCTGCACTTCTTTCATGCTTTGCCGAACCGGCTTTTGCAATGGCATATACCTTATCATAAGCCATGTCGTGGATTTTCTTGGCCAATTCCTCATCTTCCCTTTCTGGCTCGTACTCACGAACTTCTTTTTTGCCAAATGCTTCTGCCAACTTAATTTGGGCAGCACATTGTACCTTAATGGCATCATGGGCAAATTTAATGGCTTCTACCATTTCCTCCTCAGAGATTTCTTTCATTTCACCTTCAACCATCATTACAGAATCTGCTGAAGCTCCAATGACCATATCGATATCGGATACCAATAATTGAGCCCTGGTTGGGTTGATTATGAATTTGCCATCAATACGACCAACCCTCACTTCTGAAATAGCACATTCAAACGGAAAATCTGAAAGTTGAATGGCAGCGGAAGCGGCCAATCCTGCCATAGCATCTGGCATAACATCCTCATCATGGGACATTAATTGAATCATCACCTGGGTTTCAGCATGGTAATCCTTTGGGAAAAGTGGACGTAAAACACGATCCACCAATCTCATAGTCAATACTTCACCGTCACTAGGTCTTGCTTCCCTTTTGAAAAAACCTCCTGGATAACGCCCGGAAGCCGCAAATTTTTCACGGTAATCTACCGTAAGTGGAAGGAAATCCACATCACTTTGTTTGTAATTGGAAACTACTGTACATAACAACATACATTTTCCAGACTGTACAACAACAGAACCATGGGCCTGTTTTGCCAATTTTCCGGTTTCGATAGAAATTTCCCTACCGTCCCCAAGGTCAATGACCTCTCTAAATACTTTTGGTATCATAAATACGAATTAAAACCTGTCTCATTACAGGTTTGTTAAACAATGGTCTTTCGTCTGTTATAGACGCGTTGTTGTGTTGTAGTTGTGTGTTGTTGACCAATGAAAAACTATGTGCAAGCTTTTTGTTTTTGCCCTAAGCTATGCCTATGGGACTTTACAATAGTATTGAAAAACAATAATACTGATATTGTAAAAAAGGGGAAAGTAACACTTTCCCCTTTTGGTAAATTATTTTCTAATTCCTAATTCCTTAATTATTGCACGATATCTAATGATATCCTTTTTAATCAAGTAATCTAAAAGAGATCTTCTCTTACCTACCAACTTTACCAAAGAACGCTCAGTGTTAAAATCTTTACGGTTCTTTTTCAAATGCTCGGTCAAGTGGTTGATTCTGTGGGTAAACAAGGCTATCTGCCCTTCAGCAGAACCTGTGTTTTTTTCTTCCCCGCCGTGTTTTTTAAAAATCTCGGCCTTTACTTCTTTTGTTAAATACATTCCAATATTATTTTAATGATTTTTATGTACATGATTGATTTTCAATCAGGGCGCAAAGATAGACTTTTTTTTAGAAACCTGGTGCTATCCCAATATTTTTTGAAGTGTGGATTAAACTTTTTTAAGAATATGGCGTCCTATTATAAAACGTTAAAGAAATGTTATTGTCTCATTGGCAATGATGGATCTGAGCGCTGGCCGGCGATAGAATTGAAATTTTTATTATTGTAAACATTAAAATCAAAACAGATGAAAAAAAGTCTCAAAAATTCGAACTTAACAGGATGGTTGCTAATGGTCTTATTGGTAATGGGTTCCTGTAACAATGAAGAGTCCACCAATGTGGAAGAGGATGCCACCTTTGAAGTGGCCGAACTTGTCGCTAGCGATGAGGCCGATTTAATTTCGGAAGAAATAGCTAACATAGGTGAGGATGTATATGCCACCGAGGAGATCAGGGCTACCTCAAAATCGTTCTTTCTTTCCAATTTTTTACCGGAATGCGTCACTATAACAACAGTGGTTTCCGGTGATACCAAAGAAACTACCATAGATTTTGGAGAGGGTTGCGAAATGCCCAATGGTAATCTATTAAGTGGAATTATCCATTTAAGTTATGCCAAGGATATGGATGCGGCAACCAAGACCATTAGCCTTTCCCTAGAGGATTTCACCTTTAATGAGGTGGCTGTAACGGGCGGAGCTACCTTGGTGCGCCAACGTTCCAATGATAATGGTAATCCCCAATCCGATGCCGTAGCCAGTTATAACGGAGTATGGTCGGATGGAAGTGTGGCCAGTTTTACTGGAAATAGGACCCGGGAGTGGGTAGAAGGTTACGGTTCCGGATTTTGGGCCGATAATGTTTTCCTTATTTCTGGGAAGGGTACCTATACCAATAAGGCGGGTGATGTCTATTCCAGGGAAACTATAAGCTCCCTTCGCAGGGAATTGTCCTGCCGGTTTATCGTTAGTGGGGTCTTGGAAGTTTCTAAAAACGATTCTACTATTAGTCTCGATTTTGGAGATGGCAGTTGTGATGCCAAGGGCATGTTGACCTTTCCTAATGGAGAAACCAAGGAGATTCTTTTAAGAAGGTTTAATAAGTAGTGGATTGCATAATTAAAAAGGCTCTGATCATGATCAGGGCCTTTTGTTTTTATACTCTAACAGGATTGTTTTCTATTAGATCTATATAAAGATTAATTTTCTTTTTAAGATCCCTTCGATGTACTATAAAGTCCAAAAATCCATGTTCCTGTAGGAATTCCGCGGTTTGAAAACCTTCCGGCAATTCTTTACCGGTTGCCTCCTTAACCACAGGTGGGCCGGCAAAATCTAAAATATGGATTCCTTCAATGCCTCTCGGGCCTGCCCAGAGGTAGTTTACTTGTGGTATATGAATCTATAATTTAATATGTAAATCACGGGCAAATTTATTTTGAGGGCTAAGAAATACTAGAAGAGAAAAGTATATCGTTATATTTAAAATATTTTGTCATATGCGCATTATTAGATTTGGAACATATTCTTTTAAGATTAAGTCCTATTCTTCGAATGAAATTGGATTACGGGAGTCGTCTAATATGACATTTATTATTTACCAAAGAATTTTCCACTTTTGGTATATTCCTATATTTCCAATCGATAAATTTTGGACAATAAAAGATAGCGTTACAGGTAAGCAAATAACTGATACCACCCCAAAAATGCGCTCTGCAATCGATCTGAAATTGATTAAACAAAAAACTCCTATTTGGAGTTATTCTGGATTATTGTTATTTGCAATTCCTATATTGTTTCTATTGATTTATGCCATATACGGAAGTGTAAATGAAATTGTAGCAGGATCAAAAAAGAACTTCGCAAAAAATAATCGTATTGATTTAAAGGAAGAATTAGTGCGAGACCCGCAAATAAATGATTTGTATACTTTTAAGACTTTGAATGTTGATAGGGTAACTGATATGAATGGCCACTTTGTTAAATACGAACCTTCCTATTATTCTTCGCCATACAATGTGGACTATATGGTAAATTATATTTCACGGGATTCTATCGGTTTTGAGTTTTTAAAAAGAAAATCATTTGATTACGCTTATGGACTTAAAAAAGAATTTAGGCTTTCAAAGAAGGATATAATCTTAGCGACAAAGAATTTCCAAGACTTAGAAGTTTATGAGTATCAAAAAAAATCAAATGCCAAATCAAAAGATATAGTTGGTATTTTTAAAATTAGTAGGGAACAGCAGCAAGACAATAATTAGCCGAAGCATTCAATCACAAGAAGACCGCGAAAACATTGTATTTCGAACCATCGCAACATCTAGGTAGTTTGCTTTATAAAAAAAATCGCTATTCGTAATGATTCATTACAAATAGCGATCAATAAATCGTTCCTATATAAAAAAATTAATTGGTCGTTCTTACAGGATTATTTTCTATCAAATCTATGTAGAGATTAATTTTCTTTTTAAGATCCCTTCGATGTACTATAAAGTCCAAAAACCCATGTTCCTGAAGGAATTCCGCGGTTTGAAAACCTTCCGGCAATTCTTTACCGGTTGCCTCCTTAACCACACGTGGGCCGGCAAAACCGATCAAGGCACCCGGTTCGGAAATATTTATATCGCCCAACATGGCATAGGAAGCTGTTGTTCCTCCAGTGGTCGGATCCGTACACAGGGAAATATAAGGTATGCCTGCATCCGCAAGTTGCGCCAACTTGGCCGCTGTTTTGGCCAATTGCATAAGGGATAATGCAGCTTCCATCATACGTGCACCTCCGGATTTGGAAATCATTACAAAAGGGATTTTCTTTTTGATGGAATAATCGATGCCCCTCGCTATTTTCTCTCCTACCACACTACCCATAGAACCACCAATAAAACTGAAGTCCATGCAGCAAATAACTACATCCTTGCCCATGGATTTACCTACTCCGGTCCTTACGGCATCCTTAAGGCCTGTTTTTGCCTCGGCCGCCTTTAGACGATCCGCATACTTTTTGGTGTCTTCAAATTTTAAAGGATCCTTGGAAGTAAGTTTGGCATCTAGTTCGGTAAATTTATTATTGTCGAAAAGTATTTCGAAATACTCCTTACTACCTATTCGTACATGATAATCATCCTCTGGGCTAACATAAAAATTCTTTGCCAACTCATCGGATTCTACAATTTTTCCGGTTGGGGATTTGTACCAAAGGCCCCTTGGGGTATCCTTTTTCTGATCCGTGGCAGTTTGTATTCCTTTTTCCTTTCTTTTAAACCAAGACGACATAAGCTCTCTTTTTGGGTTGGGGGATTATAGGGTATTTACATTATTAAGGTCTTCAAAAGCCTTTTTTAGACGTGTAACAAACGTTTTTTCTCCTTCTCTCAACCAAACGCGTGGGTCGTAAAACTTTTTATTAGGCTCGTCGGCCCCGTTTGGATTTCCGATCTGGGATTGTAAATAATCTTTTTTACCTTGAATATAGTCCCTAATTCCTTCCAAGAAGGCATACTGAAGATCGGTATCGATATTCATTTTAATAACACCGTATCCAATAGCCTCACGTATTTCCTCTACGGTAGATCCCGATCCACCATGGAATACAAAATCGATATGGTTGTGCTCCACCCCGTATTTTTTAGTAACGAATTCTTGGGAATTTTTAAGGATTTTTGGGGTCAATTTTACGTTTCCTGGCTTGTATACACCGTGTACATTCCCAAAAGCGGCCGCTATGGTAAATTTAGGGCTAACTTTGGATAACTCCTCGTAAGCATAGGCAACCTCTTCCGGTTGTGTGTAAAGTTTGGAATCGTCCACATCGGAGTTGTCCACACCATCCTCTTCACCTCCGGTAATTCCCAATTCTATTTCCAGGGTCATTCCCATCTTGCTCATTCTGGCAAGATATTTTTTGCAAATTTCAATATTCTCCTCAATGGGCTCCTCCGATAAGTCTATCATATGAGAGCTGTATAGCGGTTTTCCAGTTTCTTTGAAGTGTTTTTCACTTGCATCCAACAAACCATCTATCCAAGGCAATAATTTTTTTGCACAATGGTCTGTGTGCAAAATAACGGTTGCACCATAGGCTTCGGCCAATTGATGAACATGTTTTGCTCCTGCCACTGCACCTAAAATGGCGGCTTGTTGACCGTCATTTGATAATCCTTTTCCTGCATTGAACTGTGCTCCTCCGTTAGAGAACTGTATAATTACGGGAGCATTTAAACTGGCAGCAGTTTCCAAAACTCCGTTAATAGTGTTCGATCCTATAACATTAACAGCAGGTAGGGCAAATCCTTTTTCCTTGGCATAATTGAAAATTTTCTGTACCTCATCTCCGGTTGCAACTCCTGGTTTAATATTGTGTGCCATATTCTTGTTTTAGTGTAGTTAATTAAAAAGATGCGACAAAAGTAATAAAATAATCAGCTCTAAAAAGGATAATTTATACCTATGTTGAATACTGCGTTGGATAGATTGTAGTCCCTAAACCATCTTTTTGAAGATTCTTCAGCGGGATTATAGGTTTTAAGACCCATATCCAATCTGAATACAAAATACGTAAAATCGTAACGGATTCCAAGACCTGTCCCTAATGCTAAATCTCCTAAGGAGCCAAAATTTTCAAAGGTGGCCTTCTCGTCGGTGACATTGTCCAGGACGTTCCAAATATTACCGGCATCGGCAAAGAGAGCCCCTTTTATATCGCCTACTATAGGAAACCTATATTCCAGATTAAAGGCGATTTTTAAATTGGCTTCGTTAAAGTCGTTTATGTTATCTGTCCTTCCTGGCCCCAAGGAATAGGGCAACCAGGCACGGTTGTCGTTGGAACCACCAGCAAAATAACTTCTTACGAAAGGTATGTTGTCCGAATTTCCATAAGGTATCGCAATGCCGAGGAAACTCCTAAAGGCCAGAACATTGGTCCTTGAGGTGCTCCAATGTTTTATATAGTCCAATTCCGTTTTAACATATTGTGAAAAAGGTACGTTGAAAACCAATAGTTTGTCGTCTTCACTGGTGTAGAAGGGAATTATTTTGGAAATTCCGGACAATAGGTTTCCGGCACTTTCCAATTTGAGTCTAAATTGATAAAAATCGTTATCGGCAGTACCGCTTTTATTGTTTTTGGTAAAAGTGTAATTGCTGGCGAATATTAAATTGTTTTCGGTAAGCCTAATTCTTCTTTCCTCAATACTACTTACGTCCTCATAGTCAGTTTCACTGGAAGATACCTCTCCATTTAATATGGCATTGGTAAAGCCAGTGGTACCTTCCGGAATAATCAACTGCAGATCGGTACCGTCATCTGTGGTCTCAAAATAATCGGCCAGGGCAGGTTCGGTTTCGTAATTGTCGGCAATTTCATCCAAACTCTCATAGGTACTCTCGTATACAGCAAAAAATCGATCGGGGTTTACATTGCGGACAAATTGTACATTTAACAATTCGGCAGTATTCTTTTTAAAATCTGTAGGAGACCAATTATAACCAAATACAGTATTCAAGGTTTGTTTGTCCAGACCTATATTTTGCTGAAAACTTGTCCCAATCGATAATTTGGTTTTGGGCAGCATGTAGTTGGGTATAATTCTGGATGTATTTACAAAGGGAAACCAAATACGGGGCAAATTAAGGTTGATATCCGCTCCAGTTTCCAAAATATTGAAAAACCGGTTGTCCGCTATGTCCGGATCACTTGATGCCCCTATGCTGATCCTTCCGGATATGCTCAAGTTTTCTGCCCCTTTGAATAAATTTCTGGCTTGCAGGGAGGGGCTAAACCCTATGCCCAAAAACTGAATATTGGAGTGGGTTACATCAAAATCGGTACCCAATGAATATTTAGGACGGGGGGAAAGATAGATGTTGGCGGTTAATTCGGAATCTGTACTATCTGCCACGAATTCAATATTTGGATATTTAAAAGTATTAAGGTTGGTAATCTGCCTATATGTTCTAATCCGGTTAATTTCCCTGTAAATACTGTCCTTTTTTAGGAAAACGGCGTCTGTAAGCGTTTTGGGCTTGTAACGCAATTTCCCCTGGTAATAGATCGTGAAATCTTTATAATCCACCTTTTTTAGACTGTCCAATCCATTATTGAAGGTGTAGTTGGTGTAAATATTGATTTTTTTAAAAGTATGCACCTTGTATTCCGAGGTGGAAAGAGCATTGTCTGTCCTAGTTTTTAAATCTTCGATATTTAATAGGATATCCAATTTTTGGTTGTTACCCAGTTTGGTGGTGTCTCCGATTAAGTCGTAGGAAATGGAGCTCTCTTGAAAATTGTGGATTCCGGTGTTTCTAAAAAGATTGGTCAATCGTTCCCTTTCACTATTGAAATTGTCGAGATCTATTCGTTGCCCTGGTTTAATAAAGGAATTACTCTTATTAGCCTTGTTAATGGAGTCCAAGGCGGAGGAGGTAATTTTTGTGGATATCGAGTCTATGAGGTAAGGAGCGCCCAGATCCAATTTGTAGTTTATGGTGGCACGTTGTTTTCTTAGGCTGGTATCTATTTCATAGGTGGTAGAGTTGTTAAAATACCCCTTGCTTTTATAATAGGCATTTAGTCTTTGCAATGACCTTCTTGCCCGTGAAGTGTCTATGACCGTTGGAGGTTCCCCGATATTTTTTAACCATACGCTGGCCCCTTTCACCAAAAAGGATTCACCCAATCTTTCCACTTGTTTTTTAGAAAGGATATTGATGAGGCGCTGCTCCCTTTTTTCTTTTTTGTGCAACCAGACCTGAAAGGAAGAATCCGGGTTTTTCTTGGCCAGGTTGTAAAGATTTAGTCGTAGGGGATATCCCAATAAAGTGCTGTTGGGTTTTTGAAAAATAAGGCTGTGTATATCCTCATTGGTAATTTTTACGCTATCGGCATAAATAAGGTTTCTGGTCAGCAGGAGTTCGTCATCAGCAACTCTTTTTGTTGCATTGCAGGAGGTAATTGCAATTACTAGCAATAATAATCCTATTTTCGTAATGTTTAAAAGCATACACGGCCGTGTCCTCATAGAAGTCAAAAATACATTATTTGTATGGTTGTTAAAAGCCAAATAAAATTTATAAAAAATTTACAGCAAAAAAAGTACCGAACACAAAACAACTTGTTTGTGGTGGAGGGGATAAAGACCGTTCGGGAACTAATTGATTCTTCCCTGAAGGTCTATAAAATATATGTTACGGACAGCAAAGTGCTGGGCAGGGAGGCCGATTTTGTTGAGTTGATAAGTGAAGGTGAATTGAAAAAAATGAGCGGATTGTCCACTCCAAATAAGGTTCTGGGCGTATTTCATATTCCGGTACCGGAACCACTGGATTTTTCGGACTGGGTCATAGCTTTGGATGATGTTCGGGATCCTGGAAATATGGGTACTATTATCCGCCTTTGCGATTGGTTCGGGGTCAAGAGCTTAATATGTTCATCCAATTCCGTTGATTGTTATAATCCTAAGGTGCTACAGGCCACTATGGGATCTATAAGTAGGGTAAACATTGTATACGGGGATTTGCAAGGGATTATTAGCAATTCCGGGGTTCCGGTATACGGGGCATTTATGGATGGAGCCGTGGTCTATAAGGAAGAATTTCCCAAAAGGGGAATATTGGTTATGGGGAATGAGGCCAATGGGGTATCGGAAGCCATGGAAGCTTTGGTTGGTAAAAAAATTAGCATTCCACAATTTGGACCCAAAACCGCAGAAAGTTTAAATGTGGCAACGGCCACCGCTATTCTGTTAAACGAAGTTAGAAGGGGGTTATTTTCTACTCAAAGGTAAAATTGACGAATAGGCCCCTGGTCATCATAGCCTCAACATTGCCTGTCCATGGGCTATTGGGGTCATTGTCTCGTATCAATTCATCATTAATGGCGAAAACCCCTCGGATAGAGGGAGTAAACTTGAAATATTCCAAATAGAAATCGATCCCAAAACCCATTTCATAGTAATATGTGGTCTTTTTCATTCGGAAGGTGGCACTGCTGTTGTCGTCCAAACTTTGTTCATTGCTGCCAAGGTTTAATGAGGTAGATGCCCCACCAACAAGAAATGGCTTCCAATTTCCCAGTCTTTTGGTACTTACTTTTAGGAGCAAGGGAAAATTAATATAGGTGGATTTTACCTCCCTAATGGCATCCCTCTCGTTATCAAATCCTGGAAATCCTAAATTTCTTTGGTTGTAGTGCAGTCCAGGTTCAAATCGAAGGTCCAAAAATTTGTTTAGTCGCAGTTCCCCGATCAGTCCTACATTGAATCCAAAGGATTTGTCCACCAAAATATCGGGTAGATCGTCTTTGTATTCAAATTTAAAGTCATATTGATTGAAGCCTAAAAAATATCCCCAATTTAGTAATGGCTTGTCCTCATTTTCAAGGTTCATTACGGGTTTTTCATTAAACTGGGCAATGGCCGTGTTGCCTAGTGCACAAAAAACAATAAAAAGAACAAAAATATTTTTCATATTTTACTTTGTAGCTACGTAAATAGAGGCAACCCCAAATGTTTGGGGTCTATTGTCTATACCTATAAACCCGATTTTCGCCAAAATATTGTTGAACTGTTTTCCATGGGGGAAGGCAGCTGCGGATTCGGATAAATAGGCGTAAGCACTGCGATCTTTGGAAAATAACTTTCCAATGGCCGGCAGGATGAATTTGGTATAGAACTTATAACCTTGTTTGTAGGGTGTTTTTGTGGGAATGGAAGTTTCAAGAACTACAAACGAGCCTCCGGGCTTTAATACCCGGTATATTTCTGTGAGTCCTTTTTCAAGATTTTCAAAATTTCGTACCCCAAAAGCTACCGTAATGGCATCAAAGGAGTTGGCTTCGAAAGGTAGATTTTCACTGTCACCAACGATCATTTTGATGGTGTCCCCTAGATTTTTTTCCGAAATTTTCCTTTTGCCAACTTCCAACATTCCGGGTGAGATATCCAAACCGATAATCTCTTTGGCGCCTGTTTTGATCATGTTAATGGCCAAGTCGCCTGTTCCGGTAGCAATGTCCAAAATTTTGGAAGGATTTTTTTCGGAGACTATGGATACTACCCGCTTTCTCCATTTAATATCAATCCCAAAAGATATAACCCTGTTAAGTCCATCGTAATTTCCGGAAATAGTATCGAACATTTTTGTAACCTGTTCCTTTTTACCTAGCGTTGAATCTTTATAAGGGGTCACCTTTTTATCCATAATCATTAAATTTTTGGTAAAGATACTATATAGACCTAAAGTTATACTTCTAATTTTTACAATAAGAGTTGACCTCTATCTGTTTAACTCGCATATTTTAGAATACAACCCAATTTAATTATGTAATTTTGTCGCGCTTACATTCAGATTTTAATTGAAATATGCTTTAACAAGCTTCTTTCCAATATGGAAAAAATGGATTTAATTCGAAATTCCACAAGGAGTTATTCTAAGGAAATAGATTTGGTTTAGAATTAAATTTAGGTGACTTAAGGTGTAAAACTATGGCAACACGGAATTGACCATTAATTATTGTGTACTTCGGTTGATGAAAAACAATTTATATAACAGATGAAAATTATAATTGCAGGGGCTGGTGAAGTAGGTTTTCATTTGGCTAAATTATTGTCGTATGAATCCCAGAATATTACTCTGATAGACAGTAATAAGGATAGCTTATCTTATGCAGACAGTCATTTGGATATTAGGGTGCTGAGGGGGGATGCTACTTCCATCGCTATTTTAAAGGATGCGCAAGTGGAGAAATCCGATCTGGTCATTGGGGTAACGTCTTCGGAGACCACCAATATTACTTTGTGTATGTTGGCAAAACAATTGGGTTGTAAGCGAACAATAGCACGTATTTCCAACGCTGAGTTTATTCATAATAAAGAAGCTATTAGATTTTCGGACTTGGGTATCGATGAGCTTATTTCTCCAGAAGCTTTGGCTGCTACGGAAATACAACTTTTGTTGAATCAATCCGCATTTAACAATACTTACGAATTTGAGGAAGGTCTTTTGATCATGGTGGGTGTATCCCTGCCCAGTACCGCGCCTTTTGTGGGAAAGACCGTTAAGGAGGCTGCCCAGATATTTTCCGAGCTACATTTTATGCCCATTGCCATTCAAAGGATGGGTACCCAATACACCATAGTCCCCAGGGGAGATACTGTTTTTAAGGAAAATGATCAGGTGTACTTTATAACTTCCAGAGAGGGCTTGGACGAACTGTACAAACTTACCGGGAAGGAGAAGAAGGATATCAAAAATGTTATGATTCTTGGTGGCAGTAAGGTAGGTTTTAAAACCGCCAGGGATCTTTGCAGAAATAGGTTTAACGTAAAGCTGATTGAGAAAAATAAGGAAAAGGCTTTCGATTTGGCGGATGAACTGCCCAATGCCCTTATTATTAATGGCGATGGTAGAAATGTAGAACTGTTGGAGGAAGAGAATCTGGAGGCCATGGATGCTTTCGTGGCCGTTACGGGAAATTCTGAAACGAATATAATGTCCTGCTTGGTGGCCAAATCCAAGAATGTTAAAAAGACTATTGCCCTAGTGGAGAACATGGATTATTTTCAATTATCCCACTCGATAGGGATAGATACCCTGCTCAATAAAAAGCTTCTGGCTGCGAATAATATCTTCAGGCATATCCGGAAAGGGGAAATTGTGGCGATGACCCGGCTGAATAATTTAAATGCGGAGATTTTGGAATTCATTGTAAAGCCAACATCCCAAGTAAACGGACAAATAATTAGAGAGCTGGAATTTCCTAAGGAAGCTACCATTGGAGGGGTAATCCGGGACAATCAAGGGATTATTGCCCTAGGGGGATTTAGAATTACAGAGGGCGATAGGGTAGTGGTATGTTGTTTGCCAAGTGCCATTCCGAAAATTGAAAAGCTATTCCTTTAGTATGGGCTTAAATTCGAAAATTATCTTTCACCTCATGGGATTGCTATTACTTTGTAATGGTTTTTTTATGATTATGGCTGCTGTGGTAAGTGGGGTGTATGACGATGGAGCTACCTTGGATATTACCCTAGCGGCCGTGGTTACAATGCTTGTTGGTGTTTTGGCCATGTTCTATACGCGAAACCACAAAAAAGAGGTTAAGCGAAAGGAAGGATATATCATTGTTACTTTTGGTTGGTTGGTAATGTCGGCTTCAGGGATGCTGCCCTATCTTTTTTCCGGTGCCATTCCAAACGTTACCAATGCTTTTTTTGAGACGATGTCCGGTTATACCACTACAGGAGCATCCGTGGTTGATGATATAGAGGCATTGCCGGAAGGAATCCTTTTGTGGAGGAGTCTAACACATTGGATAGGTGGTATGGGGATTATAGTCCTTGCCATAGCTATTTTGCCACTGTTGGGCATTGGGGGAATGCAGTTGTTCGCCGCGGAGGCTCCCGGACCAAGTGGGGATAAATTACATCCTAGGATTACCGATACCGCGAAGCGACTTTGGTTAATTTACTTTAGTTATACCGTGGCTGAGACTTTGTTGTTGAAATTGGCGGGAATGTCCTTTTTTGATGCGGTAAACCATTCTTTGGCAACCCTTTCCACGGGAGGTTTTTCTACCAAAAATGCCAGTATGGCCTATTGGAACGATCAACCTTTGATTCAGTACATTGTTATTTTGTTCATGTTTTTGGCCGGTAGCAATTTTGTATTAAGTTATTATGCCTTTAAGGGTAAAGTGCAAAAAGTGCTTATGGATGAGGAGTTTAAATTCTATTCCATCTTTATTTTTTGCTTTACCATAGTTGCCAGTTTGGTAGTTTATTTTCAGGCCAATGTACCTATGTCCGATTTTCATCCAATGGTATTTGGAGAGGTGGAAAGCGCTTTTAGGCATACCTTGTTTCAAGTGGTCTCGGTAATTACGACGACCGGCTTTGTTACTGCGGATTTTACCTCTTGGACACCCTTTTTGACCATATTCTTTTTCGGGCTGTTTTTCCTTGGGGGCTCTGCTGGTTCAACCGCAGGGGGTATCAAGGTAATGAGGCATTTGCTTATTATTAAGAATGGGCTGTTGGAATTTAAGCGTACCCTCCATACCAATGCCATAATTCCCGTTAGATATAATAATAAGACGGTTCCGGAAAATATCGTTTATAACATAATTGCATTCTTTGTGCTCTATATGTTGCTTTTCATTATTGGATCCTTGGTGCTTGGTGCACTTGGATTGGATTTTGAAAGCGCCGTGGGTGGGGCTGCATCCTCGCTGGGGAATGTAGGGCCGGCCTTGGGGACACTAAATCCGTTGGTTAATTTTAACAGCCTTCCCGCATTGGGGAAATGGTGGTGTGGATTTCTAATGCTTTTGGGTAGGTTGGAACTATTTACGGTATTGATCCTATTTTCGCCATATTTTTGGAAGCGTACATAGGATACAAAAAAGGATAAAAAAAATGGACGCCGATGTGGACGTCCATTTTTTTTATGACTAAAGTCTATATTATAAGACTGCCTTTATTCTCGCCATTGCTTCCCTTAGTTCCTTCTCTGAAGCAGCATAGGAAATACGTATACAATTGTCATTTCCGAAGGCTTCGCCAGTTACGGTAGCCACATTGGCTTTTTCCAGTAGGTAGAGCGCAAAATCCGAAGCATTATTGATCAATGTTCCGTTTAGTGTCTTGCCAAAAAAGCTGGAAATATCTGGGAATACATAAAATGCTCCCTCTGGGACATTTAGATTGAATCCTTTTATTTCACCCAATAATTCCAATACAAGATCACGTCTTTTGTGGAATTCGTCGATCATAAACTTAATGGAGGATATTGGCGCATTAAGAGCGGCAATAGTAGCACGTTGTGCAATGGAATTGGCTCCACTGGTAATCTGTCCCTGAAACTTGGTACAAGCCTTGGCAATCCACTCCGGACCACCAATATATCCAATACGCCATCCGGTCATCGCAAACGCCTTGGAAACACCGTTTACGGTAATGGTACGGTCGTACATGCCTTCAATATTGGCAATACTTACGTGACCTCCCCTGAAATTGATGTGCTCATAGATTTCATCGGATACCACAAAAATGTTGGGGTGTTTTCTCAAAACTTTGGCCAAACCTTCCAATTCCTCCTTGTTGTAAACAGATCCACTTGGATTACAAGGGGAGCTGAACCACATCATTTTGGTTTTTGGAGTAATGGCTTTCTCCAATTGTTCCGGTGTCATTTTAAAATCCGTGTCAATGCTTGTAGGCACTTCTACGGGCACACCTTGGGCCAATTTCACAATATCGCTATAACTTACCCAATAAGGAGCAGGTAGAATAACCTCGTCACCATCATTGAGCATTACCATGGCAATATTTGCCAGGGATTGTTTTGCTCCAGTAGAGACTACAATCTGGTTAAGACCATAAGTTAGTCCATTGTCTCTTTTAAACTTATTGGCAATGGCCTGCTTTAGGTCGGCATAGCCATCCACAGGGGAATAGCTACTGTAATTTTGGTCTATGGCCTCTTTGGCTGCTTCCTTGATAAAATCAGGGATGTTAAAGTCGGGTTCCCCGAGACTTAAGCCAATGATATCTTTACCTTCATTTTTTAATTCTCTGGCTTTGGCGGCCATAGCCAATGTGGCCGAGGTGGACATGGAATTGATCCTATCGGATAAATGGTTCTTCATTTTTATGTTATAATTTACTGATATTGTAATTTGGGTTTTTTGCCCAGTTCCTTTAGATGTTTGAAGTGCGAAATTATAGCTTTTCTTGTAGTTTTATATTCGTTGTATGGTAAATTAAACTCTTTTGCGGTCTCTTTAACAATTTTGGCAATTTTTGTGTAATGAATATGACTGATGTTTGGGAAAATATGATGTTCCACCTGATGGTTTAAACCTCCTGTAAACCAATTCACTATACGGTTTTTAGTGCCAAAGTTTACAGTGGTGAACAATTGGTGAATGGCCCAAGTATTTTTCATGGTACCGTCCTTTTCAGGTAAGGGAGTTTCCGCTTCGTCCACAACATGTGCCAATTGAAAAACTACGCTAAGGATTACCCCGGCAACATAATGCATTATAAAAAATCCTAAAAGAATTTTCCACCATGCAATATCTAGAAATACCATGGGCAACACGATCCAGATAGTTAGATATATAAGCTTGGTTACTACCAGCATACTCCAGTTCATAAACGGATTTGGGAACTTGCCATAGGCCAATTTTCTTTTGGTATAGCGGTACATCTGCTGAAAATCCGTGGTTATGGCCCAGTTGAATGTAAGAAGGCCATAAAGGAATATAGAGTAAAAATGTTGAAATCTATGGAATCTGTGCCACTTGGCATGCTTCGAAAACCTCAGGATCCTTCCTGCTTCCAAATCTTCATCGTGTTCATGGATATTGGTGTAGGTATGGTGCAGTACATTGTGTTGCACCTGCCAGTTGTACACGTTGCCGGCCAAGATGTAGATACTGCCGCCCATGAGTTTGTTTACCCATTTTTTGTTGGAATAGGAACCATGGTTACCGTCATGCATTACATTCATGCCAACTCCGGCCATACCAACGCCCATGGTAATGGTGAGCAATAAATTGGCCCAATTTGGAAGTCCTAGGGTTAGTATTAGAAAATAGGGAGCCAAAAATAAGGCAAACATTACTGCGGTTTTTAAGTGCAATTTCCAGTTCCCTGTCTTTTTAAGGTCGTTTTCCTTGAAATAATCATTAACGCGCTTATTTAGGGTTTTGAAGAATTGGGCAGAGTCTTTTCGTGAAAATCTTATGGGATTGTTGTCCATGATTTAATTTTTTGTAAATATACGGCAATTAGAGCCCAAATTAAGTATAACTGTTTTGTTAAAACTTAGGCCATGCCTGTTAAAGTACTATTTTTGCAAAAATTTAACGAAACAAAATGGACTATACAATCATTTACAAATATTTTCCAGATTTAACGGATTTGCAGAAACAGCAAATAGAAAAACTGCAACATTTGTACCAAGATTGGAACTTAAAGATAAATGTGGTCTCCAGGAAAGATATAGATGAGCTTTATATGCGACATGTATTGCATTCATTGGCGATAGCAAAATTTCAAAAATTTAATCCCGGGGCGGAAGTATTGGATGTAGGAACCGGAGGAGGTTTTCCTGGGATTCCCTTGGCCATTTTATTTCCCGAGACCCATTTTACCCTAGTCGATGCTATAGGGAAAAAGATCAAAGTGGTTCAGGAAGTGGTGTCGGGATTGGAAATTGAAAATGTCACTGCAGTCAATTCGAGAGTGGAAGAAATTAAGGGACAATTCGATTTTATAGTTAGTAGGGCAGTAGCGGCTATGCCAACCTTTACACATTGGGTGAAGGGCAAAATAAAAAAGAAATCCGAACACGAACGCAAGAATGGAATCCTTTATTTAAAAGGGGGAGATCTTGAAGAAGAATTAAAGGAATACCGTACCGTTGAAATCTATGATCTTTCGGCAATATTTGAAGAGGAATTCTTTGAAACCAAAAAGTTGGTATACTTACCTGTAAAATATAAGGGCTAGTACTAAAGACTTAACATGTGGTAATAGGACTCTCTACAAGTTTTGGCATAGGCCTTTATGTAATTGGGGATATTCCTAAATGAAAATCTTTTCACTTTACTCTGGTTTTTGTTTTCTATGCTTTCTTTCATGGTCATTCGCTTTAATGTTAACTTTAAATTCACTGTAAATTTACAATAACTTAACGTTAAATTTACATTATAATTGTGTGAAAGATGGTTTAATTTATGTTAAATGTGTGCTTTGGCATAGGTTTATTCGGAAATAGATGGCTTTAGACTGCCCAAATTAAGGGTTTTAAGGAGCAAACTCTGGATGTGTAGTTGCCTGTAAAGGAGGGGTAGAATAATATAATAGGCAAGGCCCGTATCTGCATGAAGCAAATACGGGCCCTGTTTATTTATATTGCTTCCCTTATCCTAGGAATGGATACCTATAATCTACTGGAGTAACAAAAGTTTCCTTAATAAGCCTTGGGGAGACCCAACGCAAAAGGTTTTGTGCGGAACCAGCCTTGTCATTGGTGCCGGAAGCCCTTGCTCCACCAAAAGGTTGTTGGCCTACAACGGCACCTGTAGGTTTGTCGTTAATATAGAAGTTGCCGGCACAGTTCTGCAATGCTTTGGTTGCTTCGGCAATAGAATAACGATCTCCTGAGAGTACGGCACCGGTAAGTGCGTATTCGGAGGTGCTATCGACCAATGTAAGCGTTTTGGACCAGTCCTTATCCTCATACACGTAAATGGTGACCACAGGTCCGAAAAGTTCAGTTTCCATGGTGGTATATTTTGGGTCGGTGGTTACGATCACGGTAGGCTCTATGAAATAGCCCTTGGATTTGTCATAATTTCCACCCACATAAATTTCGGCATTCTTATCCTTTTTGGCCTGGTCAATGTACTTGGCCAATTTGTCAAAAGAAGCTTCATGGATAACGGCCGTAATAAAGTTGCCCATATCTTCGGGAGAACCAGGTTTATTGAACGATTCCACATCGGCCTTTACATATTCCAATATTTCCTTGGATGTGGATTTTGGAAGATAAACCCTGGAGGCGGCACTACATTTCTGACCTTGGAATTCGAAAGCTCCCCTCACAATGGCAGTTGCGACCTGTTTTGTGTTGGCAGTAGGGTGTGCAATTATAAAATCCTTGCCCCCAGTTTCGCCTACAATCCTAGGGTAAGTTTTGTATTTGTGGATATTGTTTCCAATCTGTTTCCACAATTCCTTAAATACATGGGTGGATCCAGTGTAGTGGATTCCGGCGAAATCCGGACTGTCCAAAGCTACTTTTGTAATCATTACAGGATCTCCATAAACCACATTTATAACGCCATCGGGTAGTCCGGCTTCCTTAAAGATATCCACGATTACCTTGGCGGAAAACACCTGACTATCACTGGGTTTCCACAATACCACATTTCCCATCATTGCCGCACTTGCTGGAAGGTTTCCGGCAATTGCAGTAAAATTAAATGGGGTTATGGCGTAGATGAAACCTTCCAAAGGTCGGTATTCCACCCTGTTCCATATGCCTTCGGCAGAATCTGGTTGTTCCTCGTAGATCTGCGACATATACTCAACATTGAAACGAAGGAAATCTATAAGTTCACAGGCAGAATCAATCTCGGCCTGATGTATATTTTTTGATTGCGCAATCATGGTTGCGGCATTGATCTTTGCCCTATATGGTCCTGCAATCAACTCAGCGGCCTTTAGGAAAATTGCAGCGCGTTGCTCCCATTCCAAATCTGCCCATTGTTTCCTAGCTTCTAAAGCGTTGGAAATGGCATTGGACACATCTTCCTTGTTGGCAGTATGGTATTGTCCAACGACATGTTGATGGTCGTGGGGTGGGGAAATTGTTCTGGTGTTTCCGGTTTTTACATCCTTTCCTCCAATGTACATAGCAATGTCTGCGTTACCATTGAAATAGGTGTTATATTGTTTTAATACTTCTTCCCGTTCTGGTGTGCCGGGGGCATAACTTTTTATTGGTTCGTTATATGCCGTGGGGACTTGAAAAAATCCTTTGCCCATGATATTATTTTTTAAGTTCAAATTCACGCCAAAGGTACTAAATGCATCGGCGAAAATAAAACTAAGTGGGGTGTGAAATTTGGGATATGGAGAAAGAATGGCAATAAAGGGAATTACTGTAATTGTTGTTGTTACAGTGCAAGGTGTTTTCCATGAAATAACCCATGGAAGTATTCAGTAAAAAAGTAAGGTTTAAACTTTAGTTCAAGGCAAATGGGGCACTAAACTTAAAAGTAGGAATGTAGACCCTGAATTTTTCGGAATTATTTATACCTACCATATTGTAATGGCCCTTCATGGCTCCAATGGTGGAGGCCAATAAACATCCGGAACTGTAAGTGTGGGATTCTCCAGGTTTGATAACCGGCTTTTTGCCGATAACGCCTTCCCCGTCCAAAACTTCCAATTCGTTCAAGGAATCATATATCTGCCAATGACGTGATGTCAATTGTACCGAATCCTTGCTTTGGTTTTCTATGGTTATGGTATAACCGAAAGCAAAATGCATTTTGTAGTTCTTGAAGAAAGTTCCTTCAAAACTAGTGTTTACCGAAATTTTAATGCCTTTTGTTACCTGTGTTATCATAAGATCGGATTCTAAATATGTAAATAAACTTCCCGTTGTATGTACTAAAGCTCATAAAGCCATCAATACAGTATTTTCAGATACCTAATTTACCTGCGGTTATAAATCTACTTTGCCCAAAGGAATTCCACATTGTTCTACAAAGATAATGAGCAAATGTTACAAATTATCTTAAAATTATAATTCTTTTAAAGTGAAATTCGTGCCTCTAAAAAGCAATTAATCAGCAAGATAAAGAACAACTTCAAATTATAAAAGTTAATGTGGATTTAATCGGTGTAATTAATATTATTTCTGATGTAAATCAATACAATCGTCCAATGCACCGTGGTCCAGTCGGCATAGTTGAAGTTAAGGCTGGTCCACAACCTATTTTATATCCGTCTGTTTTAAGGTCCCGGATACTTTTGTAAGTAATGGTTCCCTGGAATAATATGGTTTGGTATCCCGCTCAAACTTATTTAAGATGAAAAAGGTAGCAGTTAATGAATATTAAATTATTTTTATTTGCAATCGAATTTTAATTGTGGAAATTTGTTAAAAGGTATTATGATGTTTGAAGGTGTAAAAAAGGTTTTGGCACAAACGTGGTCAAGGTTTCGTGGATTATTCGCCTATGTTAGGCAACATCCCTTTAAGTCATTATTGTTTGCGGCTATTGCCGGATTTTGTAGTCTAATTTTACTATTTCTGGTTATTTACCTTGGTGCTTTTGGGAAATTACCTTCCAAGGCCTACTTAAAAAGCCTAAAAAACCCTGTTACCTCTACCATCTATGCCTCCAATAAAGAGCCTATTGGGTACTATTATCTTCAAAACAGATCAAATGCCGATAGTTTCCAAATAAAATCCGACCTGATCCAGGCACTAGTGGCTACGGAAGATTCAAGGTTCTATGAACATAGGGGGATAGACTACAAAAGTTATGCACGGGTATTGATAAAATCCATCATTTTGCAGCAGAATGCTGGGGGTGGTAGTACCATCACCCAACAGGTGGCCAAAAATTTGTTCGGAAGGGAGAAACAGTTTTTTCTTTCTACACCGATCAATAAAATTAGGGAGATATTCATAGCTAGAAGGCTGGAAAGTATTTACGATAAGGAGGATATAATATTGCTCTACTTCAATACCGTTTCCTTTGGCGAAAATATCTACGGTATTGAAAAGGCGGCGTTTCGTTTTTTTAATAAGGCGCCAGAGGAATTAACCTTGCCCGAAAGCGCTACCTTGGTTGGGCTACTAAAGGCCCCGTCCTATTACAATCCAAGAAATTTTCCGGAAAGGGCCGAACAGAGACGGAATGTGGTACTGTCTCAAATGCTTAAATACGATTATATTACCCCCGAAACTTTTGAGGAGGCCCAGACTCCCTTAAAATTGGATTATCAGACTCCAAAGAAAGTGTCTTCTTTTTCTGCTTACTTCAAGGATTATGTAGCAACGGAGTTTGCTATTTGGGCTGAGGACAACCCAGCACCAGACGGTCATATCTACGATTTGGAAGCGGACGGTTTAAACATTTATACCACCTTAAATACCAACATACAGAAATATGCGGAAGCCGCCCTGCATAGACAGGCGGACAATCTACAGAAACTTATGGATACCTACTGGGCGGCAGCGACCACAGAGGGCGGTAAGGAAGTGCTTCTTCAAAAATTGGTAGATCAAAATAGGGAAGTACAGCAAATGCGGCAAAGCGGTAGGACCGAGGCAGAAATTGCCGCCTTTGTCAAGGAAAAGCGTAAAAGAAGATATTGGGTAATTGGCAAGGGGTATGAAGAGCAAATGCAGTCTTTGGAGGATTCTATTGCAAAAAGTATCAATAGGTTGCATGCTGGGGTTATAGCTGTAAGCAGTGTCTCTGGCAGGATAATGGGCTATGTAGGTGGCATCGATTACGGGTTTAGTCAAATAGACAATGTTGTTACGCCCAGACAGGTCGGCTCTACTTTTAAGCCTATTACCTATTTGGCAGCTTTGCAGGCAGGGGAGGACCCCTGTAACTATTATGACAATAATCTTGTAACATATTCCAAATACGAGGATTGGAGACCGCGAAATTCCAATAATAAGTATGGGGGCAGTTATGCCATGCATGGTGCCTTGGCAAACTCCATAAATACGGTTTCGGTAACCCTGCAATTGAAGACCGGTACGGAGAGGGTCTTGGACCAGGCAAAGAAAATGGGTATAGAATCGGAACTTCCTAATGTGCCATCCATTGTATTGGGTACGGCCGATATCAGTTTGTTGGAAATGGTAACAGCATACGCCAGTATTTCCAATGGCGGAAGCAAAATAACACCTTATGCCATTGATCGCATAGAAGATGAACAGGGCAATGTTTTGTTCGAAGCAAAACCGCGGTACGAAGGAAGGGTGGCGAGCACCGAAAATATTAAGGCCTTGCAGAAAATGATGGAAAGTGTTATTAGGGATGGCACTGGGTCGCGCTTATTGGGTTATGAGATTCCCTATAATATTATAGGCAAGACGGGAACTACTCAAAATAATGGCGATGGCTGGTTTATTGGTTGTTCCCCAGAGCTGGTAGTTGGTTCCTGGGTGGGCACCTTTGACAAACGGGTACAATTTGCGTCCACTAGTATGGGTTCTGGTGCCAATACTGCCCTGCCAATTGTAGCCTCCGTATTTAAAAATTTGAGTTATTGGAAAAGACCTTTGCTTACCAATTTTGAGTACGATTTTGATTATTTCCCCTGTAGGCCTTTCGTAGAGTCTAATGCGACAGAGGCTTATGAGTTGGCTCAAACCGATTCTACCTATTTACAGGAATTGCGAATTAAGGATACCCTAGCCATATTAAAGGATAAACCCATAGAAATAGATAGTGTTCAAGGTATTTTTCCAGGCCAGATGCCGCTGGATTCTATTGCTAAGGATAGCCTTACCATCGACATCGATATATCCAATACAAATATTGATTAGAGATGTGGCTTCTATATTTATATTGGATTTGTTCTTGGCAATCTAAATAAGAATTTTTTATTAATTATAATACCTAACTAAATTGATAAAAGTAATCGTTAATATTGGTCAATATGTAAAGAAATATTGGCGTGGGGTTTATCTCTTGCCATTTTTTGTTTTAGTACTTTGCTGTTCCCCGAATTCAAAAAGCAGTTTTACTACAAATTATTTGAAAATAAGTATTAATGAGCAGGGACTTATTTATAGCATAGAGGACCTTACAAAGGTGCAAGCAAGGGAGCTGAGTCCAACGGACAAACCTTCTCCACTTTTGACTTTGTACAATAGCAAGCTAGACACCTTGTACCGGCCGCTGAGTGCCGAATTTAATTTGCCAAATAATATTATAAGGCTTGACTATCCCAATAATTCCAGAGCGGAAATCAGGGTTGAGCCAAAGGACAAATATCTAAAATTCACCCTTGTTTCCCTGACCAACCGGGAAGATATTGAAGGCGTCCAATGGGGTTCTATCCATACCAATATTACCAATCTTTTTGGGGAGATTATTGGAGTGGCCCGTGATACCAGTGAAACCGTCAATTATGCCCTGGGGATGCTGGCCCTGGACGACAATACCTTGGGCGGCACGTCTAGGACCATAGGAGACGCCGCACCTTTTCAGTATGTCATCCACTCGCCTGATACTATCCAATACCCATTGCCGGAAGAACTATATGAGGGGCAAATTTTTACCTTGGGCGGCAACGGAATTAGTGACGTAGCCTTTTATGCCCATAAAGAACCTTATTATAGAATTTTGTATGGCAATGCTGCTAAAATTGATGATAAGGGAAGGATATCCATTACCTATAATTCAAGGGACAGAACAAAAGAGAGAGAAGTCTATTTTTCACTGATTCCCAATA
Source organism: Arenibacter palladensis (assembly GCF_900129275.1). Lineage (GTDB taxonomy): Bacteria > Bacteroidota > Bacteroidia > Flavobacteriales > Flavobacteriaceae > Arenibacter > Arenibacter palladensis. The sequence continues at coordinate 134,834 of NZ_FQUX01000011.1, forward strand.
TGGAGGCTAATACCCCCAACCATTTGCAAGTTGAACCTTTGCCCGGTGTGGATTATATTGGGTCTTCGGTAGCTTTATGGGGCAGTCCGGATAGCACGGCCTTGATGGACGTTATTCAAGATATTGTTTTGTCTGAAGGACTTCCCTATCCCACCTTGGATGGAAAATGGGTGAAGGACCCTGCCGCTTATGTTCCGGATGCCATTACCAGCGGGGGTCTTTACGATAGTATTATATCTTATACCTCCAGATTGGGCTATAAGGCCATCAGTCTTTACGATCAGAGTTTTTTGCGGCCAGATCGCGGAAACGGGGGGTATATAGACGGGAAGGGTTTCGAAAAGAAACCATTGAAACTGACTTCTGGTAATTTGTCGCATAAGGCATTCGCCAATATGGCGGCAAAATATGGGATTACCATAGGGAGGACCCCTATTACTACCTCCTTGGCCCCAGGGACCAAGGATGCTAGTCCAATTCCGAGTGATAGTCTTTGTTGCCAACAAGTACGTTTATTGGCAAATAAAATTAGCACAACAGATACCCTTATACTTGTAAACGATCCCAAATATTTGGATGAGATTGCCAGTTGGGAGGGGCATGCCAAAAACCTGAATATGGTAAAAATAGGGAAGGAACTTATCCATTATCTAGGGGTTTCGGAAGACGAACCTTATCGCCTTTTGAATGTAGAACGGGGCTACTGGGGAACTACGCCCTCAGAACACAAAACCAATGATACTATATGTAAATTACAGGTAACAATTAATTACGGCTACGACGGATTGATACCTAATATGCAGCTTCAGGATAAAATTGCAGAGTATTATGCTGATGTAAGTTACATTAACGGTTTGGGTTATTACGATTTTGATGGCCAGGAGTTTTTGTTTAATAACGGGCAAGGATATTATTCGGCCAAGCGTTTTTTTGGTAAAATGTTCGACAGGGCTGCTCAGCACGGTATTCCGCCTATCCGGTTTACGGGAGCTACTTTATCCGAGGGTTCATGGCATTATCAAAGTATATGGAATGTAGGAGGGGGGAAGAATCTATATGATGTGGAAACTAGGGAATGGGGAAGTACGACAAGCCAGGGAAAGGATCTTAGGGATGTAACCTATGCCAATTATTTTCCCGTGGGAATGGGGGGGAATTTTCCTATCAATGCCAATTCCACGGTTGAGCAATATGAACATATACAAGCAATTTCAGTTGGGATTGGTACTACATATAGTCTTTATTTAAATCAGAAAGATGTGGAAAGCTGTCCAGAAAAGGAAGCCATATTTAAGGTAATTAGAACTTGGGAAAATGCCAGGGCGGCAAATGCCTTTCCAAGGGAGGTAAAAAAACTTTTAGCAAAGCCTGAAAGGAATTGGAGATTGCTCGATGGCGATAACAAGGATTCCTGGTTATTGAACGAATTAAAGGAAGGTAAAATAGTTAATAGCTATATGTTAAAAAGGGCTGAAGGGTATTAGATCACTAAAAATGATGTTGGGGCCATGAACTATTGGTCATGCTGCAAATGTGATTTTTTTGGACATTTCTGGACATGAAAGTGATTGTATATAACCAGCTTTTGTAGTATCCTAAACCCATAATAAACACCTGCCATAGGCAAAAGCATGTGAACTTTTATTTGAAATGCACCTTTATCCGTTGAAATGCAGGTGATTGGCATGAAATACTCCCTATCGGTTTGATATTTTTACCTACATTTGTACAAACAAAATTTATAGGAAAAATATTACATTGTAAAAATAAACTTACCCAAAATAAGGAACGTCAAATCCTTGGCACTATTTCTGAATTATTATAGCTTAATAATAACCCCTGTAATTATTCGGAGATTACTATGCACTAGCGATTTGAATATCCCCTTTTACACTTTTTAAGATTATGAAGATAGAGACAGTATGCATTATAGATGATGATCCCATTTTTGTTTATGGAACCAAAATTTTATTAAACTACAACAGCAGTTTTGGTTCCTCTGTTATTGTACATGAGGATGGAAAGGAAGCTTTGGAAAATCTTACTTCAATGGTTAGATCAGGTGAGAAACTGCCCGATGTTATCTTCTTGGATCTGAATATGCCCATCATGGATGGATGGGAATTTTTGGATGAATTTGTAAAATTGCCTATTGAGAACAAGCCAAGAGTGTATATAGTAAGCTCTTCAATAGATAATCAGGACATTGAAAGGGCCAAAACCTATGATATAGTAAAAGACTTTATAGTAAAGCCATTGTCGGATTCCATTCTTTCCGATTTGTTCAAGACCATAGAAACGGAGGACCTACATAACACTTCACTCTAAAATTATTCACTTGGTTTATTTTGTAGAATAGCGCATTTTAGCGAATGGACTTTAATTACTTTTTGCACGAACATTAAGCTACTGTTTGATGCAACCATGCAGTTGATGATCGTATGTTTGTTGGAAATATCTTCTTTAGGGGAGAAGCTAACCCATTTCCTTTTAGATTTTTCAATTCGTTCAGGCATGGTTTGCGGCTATTTCATTTATCCACTAGGACGTTGTTTTCCGGAACTTTGGTCTTGGAGACGTCCACTTGCTTTACCGTTCTACCTTTTTCAATGATCAGCCGTATATCCTCGAGGGTTAAATATAAACAGGGTACAATGACCAAAATGATCGTAGTAGCAAATACAATTCCAAATCCTAGGGAAATCGCCATAGGAATTAAATAATATGCCTGACTCGAAGTTTCAAGAATAATAGGGGCCAAACCCCCAAAAGTGGTCATGGTTGTTAGCATAATGGGCCTGAACCTTCTAAGGCCGGCTTCGTGAATGGAAGTGTAAATGGGATTTCCTTCCTTACGCCGTTTATTGGCATAGTCTATCATAATCAGGGAATCATTGACTACCACTCCAGATAACGCTATGACCCCCATTAAACTTACCAATGAGAGGTCGTAGCCAAGTAAGATATGCCCTATAACGGCACCTACTATACCAAATGGAATGGCGGTCATGACGATCAAGGGCTGTGCATAGTTGTTAAAGGCTATGGCCAGCAATACGTAAATCAGACCCATGGCAATTGCGAAACCGGACCTAAGGGTGTTGGTACTTTCCCTCATATCTGCCTGGCTCCCTTCAAAGCTCCATGTAATCCCAGGGAAATCAGCTCGCAATTGTGGCAGTGTTTCTTCTTGTACCATATTAATGACCCTGGTTACGGCATTGGCCGGTTCAACGTCCATGCCAACATTGACTATTCTACGGCCATCCCTACGATTGATACTGCTAAAGGCTTCCCTTTGTTCCACCTTCACCACATCCATTAAGGGGACCTCCAATCCGCTGGGTGTACGTATCAGGAAATCTTCCAAATTTTTGATATCCTTACGCTCTTCAATCGGCAGTTTTACCCGTACCTCAATTTCGTTCATTCCCCGCAGCTGCCTCATTGCCAAGGCTCCAAAAAAACCATCGCGCACCTGTCGGCCTACCTCGTCAGAAGTAAGCCCAAGGCTTCTACCTTGTGGTAATATCTTAAAATCGAGCTGCATTTTTCCCTTGTTGTAGTTGTCCGTAACATCACGCGTATTGGAAAATGCCTTCATCCTTTCTACAAATGCGCCACTGGCTTTTTCCAGCACATTGATATCCGAATGGCTGAGGTCTATGCTAATGGCCTGCCTTGCACCTCCAGGACCTCTTTCGGCCTCAAAGGTAATTTGGTCCACCCCTTCAATATCCCCTATATTATCACGCCATAGGGCAATGATCTCGGCGGCTGTAATATCCCGTTGGTCCGGAGGCAACATCACAATTTCAACGTCTATAAAATTCTGTCCACGTACGTTCGTCTTAATTCCCTCTGCTACTTCGTAAAGATTGTGCTCATCAAACATGCGCTGGGTAGATTTGGTGATGGCGTGTGCAACTTTGGCCGCCTGATCCGGAGTGGTGCCAACCGGTAGGCGAACCCCAGCTTCTATTTCGTCGGCTGCAACTTCGGGCATCATAATCATTCCCATATGTCCACTATAGCCATAGCCTCCAACGATAAGTAATAGAACAACAGCGGCAGTAAGCGTAATATATCGGTATTGTAAACACTTGTCGAGCAACGGGCGATATTGATTTTCTATAAAACGGTCAAAACCATTGGCAAATGAACGCTGCCATCCTTCAAGCTTTTTTACCCATTTGTTCTTATTGGTTTCTTTTTTAAGATGTGCCAAATGGGATGGTAGAATAAATAGTGCTTCCAACAATGAAACCCCTAAAATTACAATCACCACTGCAGGCAAAGGTTGCCAGAATTTCCCAGTTTCACCGGGCATAAATAAGAGGGGTACAAAGGCTATAATGGTTGTCACAATGCTAAATACTACCGGTAAGGAAACATCTTTGGTTCCCGCAATGGCGGCTTCGATGGGGCTTAACCCTTTCTGTCGGTATTCGTACACATTTTCCCCGACTACAATGGCATCATCCACAACAATTCCCAGCACTACCAAAAATCCGAACATGGAAATCATGTTTACGCTGATACCGATGAGGGGCAGGAATATCATTCCTCCCACAAAGGAAACCGTCATGCCCATCATTACCCAGAAAGCTAGACGATACTCCAAAAATAGGGTAAGTATAATCAGCACAATTATAATGGCGAGAACCCCATTTTCAGTCAGAAGCGATAAGCGTTCCCGATAATCCGCTGCGCGATTGCTATCCGTGCGATATTTGATCCCCGGAGGAAGCTGGAAGTCTTCCATGATGCCTTCCACGGCATCGGCAATCTCCAGAGGGGACTGATTCCCAATTCGGAAAATGCGAAGTTCCACATAGTTTTCTTGATTGAACTGTCCGTGAAATCCGGTTTCCTCAAAACCATCGGTGATGGTGGCAATATCCTCCAAAGTCACCTTGGCCCCAGAGTCGGAAGAGATTATAGTGATATTTCCATATTCCTTGGCCCATTGTTTCCTCTCCTGCATGCGCAGTAATATTTCCCCGCTTTGGGTTTGTACCGCTCCGGCAGGTACGTCATTGCTACTTTGTTCAATAATGTCCGCTACCTGTCCAAGGGTCAGGTTGTATTTTTGTAGGTTGTGGCGGGGTATCTCGATCCGGGTTTCATAATCCGGGACATTTCCCAGTTCCACCTGTGTAATCTTGGGATTGCTGAGAAGGATATTACGTAGACGTTCTGCTAATTGGCGGAGGGTCCAAATATCAGCCTTGCCATATAATCCAATTTGAAGTACATCCCGTTGACGGGACTGCAGGCTTACAATGGGCTGTTCAATATCATCTGGAAAGGTACGTATACGATTAATGGCCTGATCAATATCTTGGAAGGCCTTCATTCGTTCCGATCCTGCAACAAGTTCTATAAGGATCTGTCCCGAACCCTCATTGGCTTCGGAAGCAATTTCCTTTATTCCCTGTACAGCCCTAACGGCTTCCTCTACGGGCTGCAGGATACCTTGCTCTACCTCTGCCGGGGAGGCACCTGGGTAAGCTACCGAGACTTCAACAAAATCTAACTGAAATTCTGGAAATACTTCTTTTTGTATTTTGAACATGGTAAAAATTCCACCACCGAGGAGTACCAACATAAGTAGGTTGGTGGCAATGGAGTTCTTGGCCATATAGGCAATGGCACCTTCTTTCCTTGGAATTTTATTTTCTGTCTTTTCCTTTTCTACCATGGTCTAACTATTGCGTCGGTTCTTTTTCAGAGCCTTCAGCCCTTGTTCTTAGTCCAATTCCATTGCTAACCGTACTTAAATCTGTGATAACTACATGTTCTCCTTCTTTTAAGCCTTCTCTAATATAGGCGTACTCATTATCCGTAAGTGCGATATCGACTTCGCGAATTTCCAATTTGTCGTCCTTCATCACCCAAACCGTTTCGTTACTTCTAATATAATCCCTGTTCAGACGTACTATATCGTCCAATTTATTGGCCTGCATCTCCACTTCAACAAAGGTGCCTATCATTAATTTTGGCCTCCCCTCCAAATCGGTATTTTTGGCCAATGGATCTGCCACTTTTATCAACACTCTTGCTAGGCGGGTCTGCCCGTCCAAGGCTCCAATTTGTTTGTCCAGATACCCTTCACGATACTGCCCACCTGGCCAGGCCGTAGAATTTTTTATAAGTACGGTAGAACCCCTGTCTTTATCATTTTCAGGAAAGCGCAGCCATTGAAGTTTGGAGACCGGTACGGTTGCAGTAACCCAGTAATAGTCCGTACCAACTAGTCTGCCTAAATCGTCCCCGGGGCCTACTTGGGAACCTGTGGTGACGTTCTGGCTAAGAATATGTGCATCAAAGGGAGCGCGGATAGTAGTTCTTTCCAAGTTTAATTGTGCCTGATCCACAGAAGCTTTGGCGCCCACAATGGTAGCCTTAACGGCATTAAGTTGGGGTTGCCGTAATACCAATTGTCGTTCTTCCACGGACAGAGGATTATCTTTAAAAAGGGAATCGTTGGTTATAAGCTTTAAATCTTGTTCCGCTATTTGCTGTCGGCCCATTTCGGTATCCAAGGTAGTCTTGGATTGCAGGAGTTCGCTCTTTCTAAGTTCCAGGGTATTTTTATAATCAGAAGGGTCTATCTGTAACAGGGGTTGATTCTTTTTTACAAAACCTCCTGGAGTAAAAGCAGGATCCCTACGTATTATCTGACCTGATACCAACGGACTCAAGGTAATATCCTCCACGGGTTGCACTGTCCCTGTAGCTGCTATGGTAGGTTCAAAGGAGCCTCCCTTTACAGTAATCACATCCACCAACATGGCCGTTTCTATACTTGCCCCTTCGGTCTTTGCCTCTGGTTCCGTAGAAAATATTAGGGTGGTGATTGCAATCCCTGCAATTAGAATAGCTAAACATATCCACAGTATTTTTTTATTGCTCATATAGTTAAATTTCTATTGATTGTCTATTTCTCTCTCTGTTTCAAATCCACCCGCCAATGCCCTGTACAATGCAATTCTTATGAGAATTAGTTGCCGTTGGGACACTACATAATCCCTGCGGAGTTGTTGCTCGGCGTCCAAACCTATAAGTACATCCAAATAGGGGCTGAATCCATTGAGGAACTCTACCCGTAATTGTCTGTTGCTTTTTTGTGCCAATTCCAACTGTCTGGCTATATTTTCTACCCTTTGTTTTTGCTTTAATTCCTGTATAAGGCCATTCTCCACTTCTTGAAATGCTTCCAAAGTGGTCTGACCATATTCCAAAAGGCGTTGTTGTTTAACGGCCTGGGTCCTGTCCACTTCAGCACTTAGCTGTCCGCCATAGAAAAGGGGAGCCAATATGTTTCCGGCTAAGGTATAGGCCCAATTGTCAAAAAGATTTTGAAAGCTGTTGGAACGTAGTTGTCCTCTGGCACTTACCGATATTCTTGGGTATTTACTGCGCACAGCAGACGCCATATCCCTATCCGCAGCGAGTAATATGGCGTAGGATTGTTGTATGTCCGGTCTGCGTCTAATAAGTTCCAAGGGAATACCAATCTCAGGTAAGTCTGGCAGTGTTGGTAGATCCTTGGTCTCAAAAGCAACATTACTTTGTGGTTGTTTGCCCAAAAGAACCGCCAATTGATTTTCCAAAAGGGCTACATTGGTTTCAAAAATTATCTGTTGCTCCTTGGTACTTTCCAGTAGTTGGGCCTGTCTCAGAATATCCACTGCCCTAATCTGACCTCCCACAAACCTCGTTCTTATAAGTTTAATAATATCCTCATTGGTAGAAATTTGGTCCAAGGTAATTTGCAGTTGTTTTTTAGCCGCAATTAGTTGGTACCAAATTGTTGCAATTTCTGCGGAAAGGGATATTGCGGCGGTTCGGTAATCATAAAGGCTAGCTTCCGACCTGAATTTTTCTGCCTGTACCGCAGTTCTTATCCTGCCCCATAAATCCAGTTCGTAATTGGCCGACAGACCCAATTGTGTATTTTCCCCGCCCACAAAATCGGGTTCCGGTAAATTAATTGCAGACTGTGCGCTAGCTCCAATTTGTGGCCATTTATCGGCACCTTCACGTGCTACAATGGCCTTTGCTGCCAAAAATTGTTGCCAAGTAGCCGCTAGATTCATGTTGGACTGTAATGCGGAATCGATAAGAATATTAAGTTGTTCATCGTTGAAGGCGGTCCACCATTTGTCTTCCAAAACACTTGAGCCACTATAAGAGAATTCCTCTAAGCCATCTATGGGTAACGCTACATTTGAAAATTTGGGGGAACAGCCAAAGAAGAGTAATACGAGGATCAAAAAACAAAATGCAAAGGTCTTTTGAATACCTATTAGTTTGAATTGCGTTTTTAATCTTAGGAAAGTACTTTTAGTCTGCAATGGTAGGGTTATATTTAGGTTTTCCCTAAAATACTTTTTTTAGCCGTATTACTGTATTAACAAAATCTTAATTGTTAATAATATCTTAAGGAAATGGGTCTGGGTTTTGCCAATACCAATTGCGTTTGTAATGATTTTTTTGCTGCGTTTGCTTTAACAATAATTTGGATAAACTGTTAGTTGTCGGAACATACTAGGTTCAGATGATAAACGAATGAGGGTATTAAATGTAACCTGTAATAACCCTTTTTAATAAGCTTATCTATAATTATTCGGTTGAATTGGAAGCCGGAATAAAATGGGCTTTCAAATCCGGTTGGGCCATAGTACTGTCCAATGGAAACATGGGTCTTTTGATACGTTTATAACCCAATCTATTAAGGTCTTGATCTACACCGCCCGGGGTCAATGCCATAACCCAATCGCCGCGCATATCGTACAGTTCCGGTACCAAGTAACCTATCTTGACAACAATGATATCCGTTTCTTTAGGATTCAATCCTAAATTGGTGAAGTCGCTTAAATAATGGTACGGCTTTCTTTTTTTGGTAACGATTACCTGTATACTTCCAATTTTAACAACGACCTCCACTTCTGCGTTCACATCACCGGCCTTGATAGCTTCAATGGTTCCTTCCAGTTCCAAAGGACCTGCAAATCGGTCATCAACGGCTGCACCGGCCATGGCCTTAATTGTTCCACCTACACCTATTTGAATGGCTTTTTCAATAAATTCCGGTCCAGGAATAGAGGCATAAATCAAGGAAGGACCTTTGTCCGATTTAAATTCCGGTCTGGCCAACAATTGTTGCAATGTCCACGTAACGTCTCCTGCACCGCCAGCAGTTGGGTTGTCTCCCATATCACTGATCATAAATGGATGTTTTTCGCTGGACAGTGCCATTTTTAAACTTTCTTCCAATGTTGTAGTTGGGGCAACAAATTCGAATTGTTTCCGCACATCCCAAAAGCTTTGCGCCAATGTTTCGGCACCTTTTTCAACTTTTTCCTTATCATCGCCGGTAACCATGACTACGGCATGGTTGCGCGGTTCATCTGCCCAGGCATATCCAATCCAAATGGCCGCGTCTATAATACCTTCTTCATTGGCTACATCGGGAACTTGTGCATATAAACTTTTGCCCGGTTCAATTCGGGTACTGGTTTTCTCGCCTGGTAATAATATGGGTACAGGGATCCAAGCCTTGTATTGAGGCTTTCCTTTGCCGTTTTCAAGTCGTTCCAGAAGATTGGTGACCGCCCTTTTTTTGGATTGGATGGCATCCTCGTGGGGCGCCATTCTATAACAGGTTATCAAATCGGTATTTTTTGCCAATTTTTCGGACACGTTTCCATGGAGGTCCATAGAGGTGGATATAAGCACCTGGGTTCCTATCACGCCTCTAATTCTTTCTATAAAGTCACCTTCAGGGTCGTCCAATCCAACGACACTCATGGCACCGTGTATATCAAAGAAAAGTCCGTCATAGGGACCATCTTCCTTTAATAATTTTAAGGTTTTGGTTACCAAGGATTCGTATGCTTCACGGGTTACTGTTCCGCCTGGCAATGATTTTCCGACCAAGGTAGGTACCCATTGTGCCCTATGCCTATTTAAAGAATCTATCTGAAGAAACGGGTACTTGGCAAAAATAGAGTCACCTATTTTGGCGTGAAAGGCTTCTTCATGGGTTAAGGCAGGTGAAAAGGTACTGCTTTCTATTCCCAGACCTGCAATGGCAATTTTAGGCAGTTCTTTTGTTGATTTTTCATTTTTGCCTTGTTGGCATGAAGCCATTAGGACCAAGAGAAGGATATAGCAATTGTAAAGTGGTTTCAATATTAATTAAGTTTTAGGTTCCCTATAAAGTTTGAAAATGGGTAAGGGCGATATTTTGCCTTAGAAATCCCTTTATGGGAATCCAATATAAGGATTTATTGGTGGGTTTTTTGAATAAGAATCGAACAAAATTCAATGTTCCGGAGACAAAGTCAACCTTTTAATTCAACCTCATGGCAAATAAAAATCCGAGAATTGGGGATATGCTATTTTGGGCCAAGAATTTTAAAAATCATATAAATTTTCAGGGAATCGGCTGATGATTTTATATAAATGGCCAACCGACTTTTTGTAAACATTTTAATTTTTAAAATGTTAAATTTTAATAAGGGTATGTAAAAATTTTCTCTTGTTTTTAACCCTGATAGTTCTTCTTTTAAAATTCCAATGGCTTCCTACATGGAATTTAATTCTTAATCATCATAGCTTATCCGGTCTCGTATACCGCCACTCTCTCGATGAATAATGACATCGGCCTTGTGTTTTCTAGCTAAACTTTTGGCCTTGCGTATGGCCGTGCTCTGTTTTCGATGTTTACTGGTTATACGTTGGTTGCCTTCGCGACGTACAGCCCAACCTTCCTCATAGGGAACCACATGGTGGTGCCAAGTTCTGCCTCGTTTGCTTTGTTGCGAGCTGTTAAAAAAGACTTCCAAAAGCTCAACAAGGGTTCGTATCCAAGATTTGACGTTCGACATATTCGATTATTGTTGTTCCGAAGATACCATTATTTCTAGTTTTCCGATTTATGAAAATGAATCGGTGCAGCTCACGGAAATAGTTAGAGTGTATATTTTGGTGATGGAGCGAGCTGGCGCGCTGGCCATTGAATCCTAGAGGGTAACTAATTTTTTCATAGGGATTACCTTCGGTTTTCCCTAATGGTTTCTGTACTGCAAGTACAACTGCCTGACTTTTCAAGACAGTTGCCCAAAAACAACAAAACCCAATCAAGTAAACTTGTTGGGTTATGTTATTATAATCCACAACGTAGTTGTGGGTGATCGTGGAGCCGGAGGATTACATATCCCTAATTCTCGCAATGTTGCAAATAAAAATACCCATTGTTATCACAATGGGCATCCTAACGTGTTCAAAAATACTCAAGCCAGCTTGGCATTTTCTCATGCCTTTAGTCTGCTGCGTATTTTTGAGTGTCGTGGAGCCGGAGGGATTCGAACCCTCGTCCAAACAAGCAATTACAATGCCTTCTACATGCTTAGTTCCTAATTGATTTTCGATGTGCACCTGACTAGAAACAGCCTAATACACACTTATCTTCTTAAGTTTTGGTGATAGTGCCGAAGCTTCACTACCCTTGTGTTGACTTTGATGGTGCTTCTGAAAGGGACGCCGTCAACAAGGGCTTCCCAGAAACATCTCGCTTCCCTACCTTGTAGGGACGAGGCTAAATCCTACTATGATTCGGATTAAGCGGCAAGAGCGTAATTATTTTCGCCAATTAAAAAGTGTGGAAAATGAGATTAACGAGCTGTAGCCCAGCGCTCGGCATGCTTACATTCCAATTGGTCTCGCTGTCAAAACCAGTCGGCCCCTTCAATGAGATAGGCATGCTGTGCATGCCGTTATCGAACCTGCCTGCCGGCAGGCAGGTTGAATCCCGCCACCGGCGGGATCTTTTATCAAACCTGCCTAATCCTAGGATAAAGCCAGGTTTGATTCCGCTATCCGCAGAAATATTCTCTCATCTTTTTTTTCAATGAACTATGTAATCTTTTCTTGGGCGTTCCCTTTTTTTTCTCCTGCAAGGTTTTCAAAACCTTGTAGGTGTCAAAAAAAGGTCGGGCTATCGGCTATATTTTTTTTTGATTTCGTTCCCGCACTGCAAAGTACAGGGAAAAATCAAAAAAAGATGCCGCCTCTATCCCTAACGCGGTCGCCAAAGGTACTCCAAAAACTATTCCAAAAAAAGTTTTGCTAGTCAACTTGTCATGTGTTATATTTATAACTTTATTAGCGCATATAGTTATAAAATTATATTTATGAAATTTGGGATTATAAGGGAACGAAAAAATCCACCCGATCGTAGAGTGGTCCTAACACCGGATGCCTGCACAAAAATACTCGACAAATTCCCGGAAGCGGAAATTGTGGTCGAACCTTCCCCGATACGGGTTTTTTCGGATCTGGAATATGGGGAAAAAGGCTTTCCAGTAAAGTCGGAAATGGAAAAATGCGATGTACTGATCGGGGTAAAGGAAGTACCTATAGCGGATTTGATTCCCAATAAAAAATATTTCTTCTTTTCCCATACTATTAAAAAGCAGCCCTATAATAGAAATTTACTTAGGGCGATATTGGAAAAGAATATTGAATTGTACGATCATGAAGTCATCACAGGTACTAAAGGACAGCGTTTGGTGGCATTTGGGAGGTATGCGGGAATTGTAGGGGCCTATAATGGTTTAAGGGCGTACGGACTTAAATTCGGTTTGTTTCAGTTGCCAAAAGCGGAGACTTTGGCGGACCAGCAGGCATTGATTTCGGAACTCAGAAGGGTGAAATTGCCAAATATTAAAATTCTCCTTACGGGTCGGGGAAGGGTAGGCAATGGCGCCAAAGAAATGCTGGATGCCATGGAAATCAAAAAAGTAGGAGTGACCGATTATCTGAATAAAACATTTGAAGAACCGGTATATTGCCAGATTGATGCTTCGGAATACAATAAGCGCAAAGATGGGGTAAGAGGTAATAAGGCCGATTTTTTTGCCCATCCCGAGGAATACAAGTCCAACTTCTTTCGTTTTGCCAAAGTGACCGATTTTTATATTGCGGGTCATTTTTACGGAGACGGTGCACCTTACCTTTTTACACGGGAAGATGCCAAGCATCCACAATTTAATTTAAAGGTCGTGGCAGATGTTAGTTGCGATATAGATGGGCCCGTGGCCTCTACAATTAGGCCCAGTACCATAGCAGATCCCATTTATGGCTATGACCCCCTCACCGAAACGGAAGTGGATTTTAAGGACCCCCATGCCATTGCCGTTATGGCCGTTGATAATTTGCCTTGCGAGTTGCCTAGGGATGCCAGTATAGGTTTTGGCGACGCTTTTGTAAAATATGTGATCCCTGCATTTTTTAACGGGGATGCGGACGGAGTTTTGGAACGCGCAAGAATGACTAAGAACGGAAAGCTTACCAAAAGATTCGCCTATTTGCAGGATTATGTGGACGGCGAAAGGGTAGTGAACAGTAATCAGTGAACATGCAGTAAGCTATTAAAATCGGTAATTAAACCATTTGTGGATTAAATGGGACCGTTATTTATTCCACTTTAATAGTCCACTCTATCATTGGATGTATTTTTGGAGCAGTGTAAGCCCCTAAGGCCTCAAGTTTTAGTACTAAGGTATTCAGCTTTTCCAAGGTTTTGATTTTTAAGATTTTCGTATCTCCGGCAGAAATCCCAAATACGGGAGAGCTGTCGTAAAAGGTGTAGCCCATTGCATTCTCAAACAATAGATCGCTACTTGATATGTTCTTGAGTTCCACTTCCAAAACCTGTGTTTTTCCAATATATTCTGCTTTCACAATTTCAATACTGGTCTGCAATAATGGTTTTAGGTATTCGGCTTTTCCAACCAATAGTTCGTTATAAACGGCAACCGTTCTACCTGCAAAAAGTGCCTCCTTTAATCCTTCAATGCTCTTTTCTTTGGCAAATACCAAGGTAATGGGCCTATGGTTTCCTTTTTGGGTATAGCTCCAATCTATTAATCCGTGAATGTCACTGGTTCCCATAATGGTTAAATTGTTTTCAAGGGCCAGGGCAAGTGATTCTTCGGAATAATCCACAGTATTAATGACTTCAATACCGTGCAATTCACCTTTTTTAATGCGCTCTTTTTGGAAATCACTGAGGATAGGGGTTCCGGCCGGACTTTGGGCATACCAAGCGGGATGGTTCCAAAATACAAAGGCATTTTGCTTCTTTGCCGTGCTAAAGGCATCCTTGGCATCTTCATGCAATAATTCATTGGCATCGGTAATAAAAATGGCATTGTTATGTCCAACAGGAGCAGAACGTGTTATTTCAGAACCTGGGATTATTAAAAGATCGTGTTCCTTGGCTTCCTCCATGGCCAAATGGTAGGCCCGATTACGATCCGGATGTGGTATATCCTCTTTATGGGGCTGGTATTCCAAATGTTCTGTAAGGGATATGGCATCCAAGTTTTCCCGCAGTGCTTCCTCCACTCTTATTGTTGGCCAAACCTTGCCATCGGAAAATACACTGTGCATGTGTAAATCGGTTTTCAAGGTAACGTATCCATCTATGTTGGGGTAGGACAGCGGCTGTGCCCCGGAATGTGAATGGGTTTGGGCGCTTAAGCCTAGGAAAGTGAATAGCAACGCCAAGGTTCCAATGGTATTTTTCATTTTGGTTGTTTTTTTCAAAAATAATGGATCGGATACCTTGAAAATAAAGAAAAATATGTTCATTTGGTTAAGAAAAGGTAAATTAAGTCTATCATGAATCCAGCAGAAGAATATATCCTTAATCAGTCAGAGCCATATAGGGGCATTCTATTGTACCTCCAAGCGTTCATTGAAGGTACCATTCCAGGTGTGGAGTTAAAATTTAAATATAAGATCCCTTTTTACTACATCAACGGCAAGCCTTACTGCTATTTAAACCAAAGCAAGGATTATGTGGATCTGGGGTTTTGGAACGCGGCCCATTTAACTGTGCATTTGGAGCATATGAACACAGAAGGGCGAAAAATGATGAAATCCCTTCGTTACAAATCCTTGGAAGACATTGATACTACCGTTCTAAAGGAAATCCTGGCGGATGCCTATAGCGTTAAGGATAGAAAATTTTGGAAATAAAATCAACCAAAAAAAATAACAATTGGTTGTATGATATTTACGCGAATTCCCCCTCATTTTGTCAAATTTAACTGACCACTGACCACTGACCACTGTTTACTCCTCTATCAACCCCTTGTCCTTATACAGTTGAATGTACTGATTGCTCAGTGAATCGGAATCCTTGTATTTTTTCCTTAGTCCATTAAGTTTATCCTTCAATTCGGATACTACTTGGGCATAATCTGGATCGTTAAATACATTGTTTAGTTCCTGCGGGTCTTTTGCGCGATCATAGAGTTCCCATACATCTACATCGTAATAAAAGTGTATTAATTTAAACTCCTTGGTGGCAATACCATAGTGACGTTTTACAGCATGTTCCGCTGGATATTCGTAATAGTGGTAATAAACGGCGTCCCTATCCCATTTTTCCTTTTCCCCTTTTAGTAATGGTACTAGGCTTTTTCCTTGCATATCTTCAGGAGCTGTTACCCCGGCAACTTCCAAAAAGGTCTGGGCAAAATCCAAGTTCTGAACCATTTCATCCTCTGTAGTTCCTGGAGTTATTACATTTGGCCATTTTATAAGTAGTGGCGTTTTAAAAGATTCATTGTACATAAACCTTTTGTCGAACCAGCCATGCTCCCCTAAGTAAAAGCCTTGATCGGAGGTATATATCACTATAGTGTTTTGGGTAAGTCCTTCATTATCCAAATAATCCAACACCCTTCCTACATTTTCATCAACCGCAGCAATAGTTCCCAAATAATCCTGCATATACCGTTGGTATTTCCAAACCATTAGGGTAGAATCGTTCATATTGCCGTATTCTTTTTTAAAGGCTTCGTTAATGGGCCCGTATACTTTGTCCCATTCAGCTCTCTGTTCTGGATTAAATTTATTTAGGCCTCCTATGCCCAAATGTTCCTCAATATTTAATTCTTCCAGTACTTCATCCGTTATTTTAAGGTCATAACGTAGCGTCATATGTTTAAGGATGTTCATCTCTGCAGGACCGGCCGTAGTTTCACGCGTGGCATAATCGTCGAACAAAGTAGCTGGTAAGGGGTAGGTGTTTTTTGTAAATTCTTTGTAATGCCTTGGTGCTGGCATCCAGGACCTGTGTGGCGCCTTATGCAAATACATCAACATAAAGGGTTTTTCGGCATCCCTACGGTTTTGTAGCCAATCCAAGGTGAGGTCCGTGGTAATATCGGTAACATAACCTGTAACAATGGTGTCCCCGGTTGCTGTAATAAAGCGGGGGTTGTAATAATCTCCCTGTCCTGGCAGTATTTTAAATTCATCGAAACCCTTGGGGTTGTTGCCAAAATGCAGTTTCCCGAACATTGCGGTCTGGTAGCCTGCCTTTTGCAACAATTGCGGAAAGGTAACATTGGTAGTATCAAAAGGGGAAATGTTATCTATTTTACCGTTAATGTGGCTGTGTTTTCCTGTCAGGATAACAGCACGTGATGGGGCACAAATGGAATTGGTAACACTTGCATTGGTAAAGAGCATACCTTCCTTGGCAATCCTGTCTATATTGGGGGTCCTAATGAGCTTGTCATCATAGGCACTAATGGCCTGATAAGCATGGTCATCGGACATTATGAATACTATATTAGGTTTCTTTGGGGCCAAATCCTTGGCATCTTGCTTACAACTTGTTATTAGTATAAATAATCCTGCAAAAGCGATTGTTAAAAATGTGGGCTTCATGTAACTTGTAATATGGTCTAAAATTAAAGGGTAAAAATAGGATTTTGTTTTTGTAATACCAGTAATAGGCTAACTATTTGTGGTTATAAAAAAATGCCGCACAGACCTGTGCGGCATTCAATAATATATGTTTAACGCTTTTGGGTGTTAAATGTGAATTATAAGGAATTTACAGTCTTGCGTATGGCCACTAAATTGGTCAGTAATTTTTCAAGATGATCCAAATGCAGCATATTGGCACCGTCACTTTTGGCATTGGCAGGGTCAAAATGGGTCTCCATAAAAATTCCATCGGCCCCTGTAACAATTCCGGCACGGGCAATGGTCTCTATCATATCCGGTCTTCCCCCGGTTACCCCTGAAGACTGATTGGGTTGCTGCAGGGAATGGGTTACGTCCAAGACTACATGTGCATACTGCTTCATAGTTGGGATGCCACGGAAATCCACGATCATATCCTGGTAACCAAACATGGTGCCCCTGTCGGTGACCATAACCTGTTCATTGTTGGAATCCAAGACTTTTTGTACCGCATGCTTCATACTCTCAGGACTCATAAATTGCCCCTTTTTTAAATTGACCACTTTTCCAGTCTCCGCCGCTGCCACTACCAGATCGGTCTGACGCACCAAAAAAGCAGGAATCTGCAATACATCTACATATTCAGCTGCCATATGCGCATCAGATATTTCATGTATGTCCGTTATGGTGGGAACATTAAAGGTTTCGGAGACTTTTTTTAATATTTTCAAGGCCTTTTCATCGCCTATGCCCGTAAAGGAATCAACCCTACTGCGGTTGGCCTTTTTAAAACTTCCCTTAAAAACGTAAGGAATATTGAGTTTATCGGTAATGGAAACTACCTTTTCCGCTATGCGCATAGCCATTTCTTCCCCTTCAATGGCACAGGGGCCACAAAGTAGAAAAAAGTTGTTGCTTTTGGTGTGTTTTAGTTGAGGTATGAGTTCTAGATTCATCGATCTTAATTTTGGGGCAAAGATAGGAATTTGAAGGCAGCAAATTATTCATTGACCATTCTTAAAGTGTTTTGGAGGTAGGTTAAAATTGTGATAATTCTGGGTTATCGAGTTACTCGGATGGCAACATAGTGGGATAATTGTTGTAAATTAAAGGGTTAATCAAAAAACAAGACATCATGGAAATTCAAAATTTACTTATTCCGGAATTGGAACACGAAGTAGTCCTTACAGAAAAGTTTTTAAGACGTATTCCTAAAGATAAATTGGACTGGCGCCCACATCCTAAATCCATGTCCATTAAGCAATTGGGAAGTCATTTGGCCGAATTGCCTAGTTGGGTGTTAGGTACTATGTCTCAAGATGAGATGATAATGGATGAATACAAACCTCCAATTAATGACAATGTGGACGAAATGATTAAAACCCTGAAATCGGCTGCAAAAGAAGCCGCAGATTCTCTAAAAGTAGCCAACAGTGAATATGATAGGAAATGGAAAATGATTCAAGGAGGACAGACTGTGATGGAAATGCCCAAGTATCAGGTGCTAAGGGGGATGGTATTAAATCAATTTCCGCATCATAGAGCCCAATTGGGTGTATGCCTTCGGTTGTTGAACGAGTCGGTTCCTGCCACCTATGGTCCTTCTGCAGATGAGCAGTAAATCAATATGGAACAAAATAGGGTTTCAATTAGGAGGGGTAATACTACTTTTCCGCATTTAAGGAGTATTATCCCAAGCTTTGTAAAACTACTTCAATATCAATAAGATAAGAAAAATTGGGCTTTTGTAGTTGGCGTAAAAAAAATGAGTATCTTTGCGCCCGCATTTAGGGTGCTTAGATGCGTTTAAAATCATATTATGGGAGTTACAAAAAACATAGCTATTATAGCCCACGTTGACCACGGTAAGACCACCTTGGTAGATAAAATAATGTATCACTGTCAACTATTTAGGGAAAATCAGAATACTGGTGACCTAATTTTGGACAACAACGACTTGGAGCGTGAAAGGGGTATTACTATTACCTCTAAGAACGTTTCCGTAGTTTATAAGGATACCAAGATCAATATTATAGATACCCCTGGTCACGCCGATTTTGGTGGTGAAGTAGAGCGTGTTCTAAATATGGCGGATGGGGTGCTTTTGTTGGTAGATGCCTTTGAAGGTCCTATGCCACAAACCCGTTTTGTACTTCAAAAGGCAATCGATTTAGGTCTTAAGCCTTGCGTGGTTATCAATAAGGTAGATAAGGAAAACTGTACTCCAGAGGAAGTTCATGAGAAGGTTTTTGATCTTATGTTCGAACTGGGTGCCGAAGAATGGCAGTTGGATTTCCCAACCGTTTACGGTTCTGCAAAGAACAACTGGATGAGCGATGATTGGAAAAACCAAACTGAGAACATTGAGCCGCTATTGGATATGGTAATTGAGCATATCCCAACTTTTGAGGCCAAAGAAGGAAATACACAGATGTTGATAACTTCATTGGATTATTCTTCCTTTACCGGAAGGATCGCCATTGGAAGGTTGCAAAGGGGTACTTTGAAGGAAAATCAGCAAGTTTCTTTGATAAAAAGAAATGGAACCATAGTAAAATCTAAAATTAAGGAACTATATACCTTCGAAGGAATGGGCCGATTAAAGGTTCCAGAGGTAGCTACCGGAGACATTTGTGCCTTGGTAGGTATTGAAGGTTTTGAAATTGGTGATACCGTTGCCGATATTGAAAATCCCGAACAATTAAAAACTATTGCAATTGATGAGCCTACCATGAGTATGCTGTTTACCATCAACGATAGTCCATTTTTTGGAAAGGATGGTAAATTTGTAACGTCAAGACATATCAATGACCGATTAAAAAGGGAGTTGGAAAAGAATTTGGCCCTAAGGGTAAATGATACGGACAGTGCCGATAAGTTTTTGGTTTTTGGCCGTGGGGTACTGCATCTTTCGGTTTTAATAGAAACCATGAGAAGGGAAGGTTATGAATTGCAAATTGGTCAGCCACAGGTAATCATCAAGGAGATTGATGGGGTCAAATGTGAGCCAATAGAGCAATTGACCATAGACTTACCTGAAGAAGTTTCTGGTAGGGCAGTGGAAATGGTATCTATCCGTAAAGGGGAAATGACCAGTATGGAAGCTAAAGGAAATCGTATGATATGCGAATTCTTAATCCCTTCAAGGGGTATTATAGGTCTAAGAAACCAATTGTTAACGGCTACTGCTGGTGAGGCCATTATGGCACACCGCTTTTTGGAATACCAACCTATGAAAGGGGATATTCCTCAAAGACAAAATGGTTCTTTGGTCTCTATGGAAACAGGAAAGTCTATTCCTTACTCCATTGATAAATTACAGGATAGAGGTAAGTTTTTTGTTGATCCGGGAGAGGATATTTACGAGGGTCAGGTAATCGGGGAAAACTCCAGAGGTGACGACATGACGGTTAACATCACCAAAACCAAAAAATTGTCGAACGTTCGTTCTTCAGGGGCGGATGACAAAGCCAAGATAGTTCCGGCCATTAAGTTTTCTTTGGAAGAGGCATTGGAATATATCCAAAAAGATGAATATGTGGAGGTTACTCCCAAACACCTACGTCTTAGAAAGATACATTTAACGGAAAATGATCGTAAGCGTAATAAAATAGCATAATCGGAAAAGCCCCTTTTTAAAGGGGCTTTTTTTTTGCTTCATTGAGTCGTCCTAAAATAGGTTGACGGTTTTTAAAGAATATATATTAGACCTGTGAATTTAACTTCACAGGTTTTTTGTTATGTATAAAATTAGG
>NZ_FQUX01000003.1 GCF_900129275.1 Arenibacter palladensis
AAAGGGCCATGATACGGGTAATTTCGTCCTGTTGGTTGTCCGAAGCCAGAAGTACGAGCTCCTTGGCCAATGCCCCGGTCTCCCCAATGGGGCGATCCGTGATCTGGTGCCATGCA
The DNA here is from genome assembly GCF_900129275.1 of Arenibacter palladensis. Lineage (GTDB taxonomy): Bacteria > Bacteroidota > Bacteroidia > Flavobacteriales > Flavobacteriaceae > Arenibacter > Arenibacter palladensis. Next base: position 117 of record NZ_FQUX01000003.1, read on the forward strand.
GCCCGTTTTGCCCAGATGGAAGGCGACTTTAAATACCCGACAAGGTCGCTTGTTTTTACCTCATAGAAATTGGGGATCTTCTTTGGTTTTTGGGATTTATGACTGATCCTCCAGATACGGCCATGGGATTTGTCCCGGTCCGGGTGCGATGTGGCCACCTCGTTATGGGAAACAATTTTATTGTACCAATCGGCAATGTAAAGGCAGCCATCAGGGCCAAATTCCATATTCACAGGCCGGAACCAATCATCATCCGAGGTCAGGAAACTTGGAAGAAGTTCCGCACTAACGGAGCCATCTTCATTACGCAGAATTTTTACCGCATTTATCTCACTGGTTATGGGATTGGCAATAAAGGCCACATCTTTCCATTCACTGGGAAAAGATCCCTCCAGATCGTCCGAAAAGGCAACACCGGACATACCCGTCCCACCAACACGGAATTTGTGCAGTTCCGGCATCCATGGCTGGTAGGGCCTTAGACGTTCCCTACCTATACCGGGAAAACCTGTTCCAGGTTCCATGGGCACAACCGAATACCCTAGATCATTGGCTTCCATTCCATACCATTGGCCATTGCCCCTTAACTTGAAGCCCCAGATATTGTTCAATCCAGAACTTACCAGTTCTATCTTTTTCGCATCCAGGGAGAAACGTGCAATTTTGCTAAAGTCCAGACGTATCTTGGCATCACTTTTAAGTGAGCTCACTTCCCCCTTGTTCAGGGCGCCTTGACTAAAATGTATCCAATCTCCCGGGCCACGGACCAAAACATGGGCCATGGTATGGGTGTCGGTATAGCCAAACCCGGTGAACAAAGGCGTGCGCTTGTCCGCCTTGCCATCATTGTCCGTATCCTCCAAAAAGAACAGTTCGGATCCCTGGGCCACATAGGTACCATTTTTATAGGGCAATATACTCTGTGGAATGGCAAGTCCGTCTGCCCAGACATTGGTCTTGACCTTACTTTTTCCGTAAAGTCCGGAAAGTACCAAAATTTTATCCTTTCCTTTGGTATTCCCGCGGTACAGGTCCAAAACTCTTTTAAATTTAGGGTCTTTTTCCTGGGCTGCAGGATCGTCCATCAACTTTAGCAAATCCTGCCACTTGATATCGGATACCGGATCCAAGGGATACATCTCCGCAGTCTGCGTCCACAAATTACCGGCATCGTCAAATGCCATATGGATGGGGTTCACCACACCGTCCTTTTCACTGGCCACCAACTCTACCACGAAGCCTTCAGGTACCTTAAAGCCCGCCAATTCCTTTTCCGGCGAAAGTATTGCCGTCCTTGACGAATGTGTTTTTTTGTTGAGGGTAGGATAATCGCTTCCTTTATTGTCCCCCGAACTGGCGGTATCCGATTTTTCCTTGCATCCCAAGCAACTTAAGGCCAAGACCAAGCCGTATAAAAGTGGTTTCCTTTTAATTTTCATGTGTAATCCCTAAATATTTATGATTTAATTCTTTTAAAGCTCCGTGATTGTAATATGTTTGAATTCTACCTTGGCATTTCCCCCACTGTGCAATTGTATGCCGATAACTCCTTTTGACGGAATATTGGGATCCTTTTCGATATATTCGGCTGTTTTAACCCCATTAATATACGTTACATGCTTGTTCCCTATACATCTAATAATGTAACTGTTCCATCCTTCCTCGTTCAGGATATGTTTTAGGGTTCCGAGTTCACCGCCTACAAGTTTGCCCCTGCGGTGCTCATCATAAATATCGCCCCAATACCCTTTGCCTATGTCTGCCTGGTAGCCGATAATCTTATTATCCTTAATAATGGAACGATATTGAATTCCACTGTTGATCAAGCCTTTACCATGGTCTCCGGTAATACGGAAAAGGCAACGAAATTCAAAATTTTCATATTCCTTATCAGAATACAGGTAAGTGTTCCGGGGAATATTTTCAACCCCATCGCCTCCTATAACCACATTATCTACTACAGACCAATGTCTTTGATTTTCGGCTTTGACCGCCTTCCAATTCTTAAGATCTATTTGATCTGTTGTCTCGGACTTTTGAGCGGAAGACAAAAAAGTCGTCAAGAAAATAACTGAATAAAATAATTGCTTATTGATTTTCATAAATTGATGTTTAATTTCATTTTTTACCCTTTCATTGTTTTTCACAACGACCAAATTAGTTGAACCGTCTGCCGAGGTTATCCAATCCATACTATTGACTAGACCTTCTATCTGAATACCTCTTTTAGAATTGGGAACGGCCTTGAATATATTTTTACCCCTATTGGGTAGCAATACCCCATAGCTCGTATCCTGTCCAATCATGCCTGGATTGAAATCATAAAAGTTTCCAGCCAATATAACATCTTTTTTGCGATTAAGTGCGTCTTCCAGAATCGTATGAATCCCGAACATACCATAATAGTTGCCAAATAATGAGTTTTTGCAATTACCAAGTGCACAATTTGAGCATTTATATAAATGAGATTACACTTTTTTTGAAAATAAGATCAATGAACAAGCTGGCAATTATGATTATCATAAAATGCCATTATGGTAAAAAATTTGTAGTAAAAATTTGGGTTAAAAAAGATACACTACTAATGAAATCTTCTTAAGAGAACTCCCTATATCGATCCGACTATAAAACCTTTTTAAAGGAATTCCGAAAAATATAAAAGGTAAAATTGTACTATCTGAACTCAAATATACTGTCCCTATGTATTTTGTAGAAAAGGATGAATCCATTCTTGAAGAGAGAATGAAACTTTTGGAATCGACAATAGATCAACTACCTAAGAAAAATAGGGAAGTCTTTTGCTCAGCAAGAAATCTGGGTACAGGCACATGGAAATAGCTCCCCAATTGGACATCTCGGAAAATGCCATTGAAAAGCATATTAGTTGCGCTACCAAATCCATAAAAAAATGGCTCAAGGAGAAAAATAGTAGTTTGGTGCTCATATTTTTAAATTATATGAACTTAACTATCTACTAAAAAGCGTTTTTTCTTGGAATATTTTACTCTTTTCTAAGGGGGAGTTTGGATACAGCATTGAGGGAGTCCGACGCTACCTCATTGGTACCTACGGGGGAAACACATCTTAGAGGGTTGTTTAAACAGGCACAAACTTCAGGATCCTCTTGACAAGCTTCATTGTCGCTTGCACAGGAATTGCCAATAATTACTAAGGAAAAAATGGACAGAATAAATAGAAATTTTGTTTTCATGATCTCGCGTTTAGATGATTTCTGATTACATAATCAAAACTAACTAAAGGGATTATTTATATATGCCACGTATGTAACCAATTATATAAGAAATGTAACAACAAATAATTGTGCTCTAAGAATTCTATGGCAGGTATTCTATTTCTGGTTTTTTCTATATTAATATGGCGACATCATCTTTCCTAATTAACTTTTAAGCAAAATAAAATATAGCCAAAAAATGGTCTTTGTGAGGAGCAAGACGGAAGTGTGGGCACATCGGTTTTGTATATGGCTCGTAGCGTGTAAAAAGGTACAGGCTTATCGGTTAAGCACAAGCCGAATTTTTGAATTTTTCTTTTTCCTTATTGACGCAAAAAGCCAAATTTAAAAATTTGGCGATATATCAAATATACCTTAATTTCGATTAGTCAAATGATTAGAGATGAGATATATACGTTATTGTTGGCAGTTTTTATTAGTGAAACTCTATTTTGAGAAGTCAGCAAGACGCACTTAAAATAGCAAGTTGAACTAATTCCGCCATTTTCGGCGGGATCTAGGTTTAATACCTTTTATTGCCTTACTCAAAAGTCAGAAATGATAATTTTTTTCATTCCCATCATTTCCTTGAAAGCTCCTGGTTTTTTGGTCAAATCTTCCCAATTTTCAGGACAAACTTGCCAACTCAAACCGTATTTATCCTTAAGCCAACCGCACACACTTTCTTCGCCACCATTGGCCGTAAGCGTGTCCCAATAATAATCGATTTCTGTTTGGTCTTTACAGGTTATCATAAACGACACAGATTCATTAAACTTGAATTGTGGTCCAGCATTGATCCCTATAAAACGCATTCCTAAAATCTCAAATTCAACCGTGAGAACCTTGCCTGCGAAGTCTTTTTGAAATTCTGCCAAACCTTCGGCTTCTGTTTTCGGGTAATAAGTAGTATTTAAAATTTTGCCATTAGGAAAAACTGAAACATAATATTCAGCGGCTTCTTTTGCGTTTCCGTCAAACCATAAGTTTGGAATTATTTTGCTTTTTTTCATTGTCTTATTTCTTTAAGGTTGCCAGTAGTTCATCTAATTTCTCAAGCGTTGCTATCATTCCTTCTTCCATTCCCATATTTATAATTGTTTCGAGGTCATTTAGTGAATCATAGGTAACAACAGTGGTAACGGTAGAATTTTCGCCTTTATCGTTAAAAGCCACGAGCCATTTTGCTCTTGGAAGGTCTTCATTGATTTTAGCTTCACTATCACAAAATGCATCGATTGTACGATAATAATCAATGGGATTTATATCGTGATATTCCGTGTAACCCCAATACTCTGTTCCTTCAGGGTCAACCATGGCGTAGTGCCAATGTCCGCCATTGCTAAAATCCATTGATTTGGTCTTGGTTGTAAATGGTTTTGGTGCAAACCATTGGTCTAACAGTTCTTGTTTGGTGTAGCAGTCCCAAACCAATTGCCTTTCTGCATTGAACTCACGAACAATGGAAAGCGTGTTTTTTTCGTTATCGACAATGAAGTCGAATTGCAAATTATTTTTCATTTTTTTTGTTTTTAAGAGTTGATAATAAATTGTCAAGTTGGTCAAAACGGTTTTCCCAAATCTTTCTGAACTGTTCCAACCATTTATCGATTTCTTTCATTTTTTCGATTTTCAGTTCGTAGTAGATTTCCCGACCTTGTTGGTTTGCTTCTACAAGATCGCATTCGTTCAAAATTTGTATGTGTTTTGAAATGGTAGGTCTCGCTGCATCAAAGTTTTCGGCAATTGCTCCTGCTGTCATTGCTTGCGAAGTGAGCAATACTAATATCGCTCGTCTTGTTGGGTCTGAAATTGCTTGAAATATGTCTCTTCTTAATTTCATTATGAAGTTATTTGACTACAAATATATATGAAGTCATTTAACTACGCAAATATTTTATTTCAGAAATTTGGAAATTCAGTCGGAATTATTAGTGTAGAAGAAGTTGTTCTTAAATTGCCCACATCTCCCTTATTACACTACCCATTGGTTGGGGTTATTCCAGTAAAACGCACATATTTTTAAAAAAAACATCCATAGGGTGTAATAATCTATGTCTTTAGCCACTAACCAAGAAAAGATTAAAATAATGACACTACAAAATGCACTTGACCATTTCAAAAATTTGGAATCCAAAACGACTAAAAAGTCTGAAATTAAGATTTACCGAAAGTTCATTCAGATATTGACAAGTTTAGAGAACAGTGACCTGTTGGACGCTGAAATTCAATCTATTGAACAGCAACTAGATGTTCTTCATTTAAATGCAAATACAACAAATAATAAAAAAGCATTAAAGCAGTTTCAAAAATATTTGAAGGATACTTTTTCCTTAACCCCTAAAGGATATTACACCAACCTGGGTATAGGATTGGGATCATCATTTGGAATTGTTTTCGGAATAGTAGTACTTTCGAATTTTGAGCGGACTCTGGGTATATCGTTCGGTATTGCCCTCGGAATGCTAATCGGCCTGGTCATAGGACGTAATTTGGATTCGCAGGCCAAGGATGCAGGGAAGATGATATAATACCCTTTAATCAAGCCAACAAACTAGAAGAGTGAGCAACGATTTTTATACATCTTCCATTTTGCCGTATGCCGCAATTATCATTAAGATATGCAGGGCATATACCAATACACAGCAAGATTTTGAAGATTACTATCAAGAGGTGTGTTTACAAATTTGGAAAAGCAGAAACAACTTTCAGGCTCGTTCCGAGTGGTCTACATGGGTATATAGACTATCTCTTAATGTAAGCATGACCTTGTTGAAGAAACAGAAAAACAAGCGTCAGCGTATAGCCTCGGATAAACTACCCTCAGATATATCGGAAGAGCCACGTGTTTTTATCGACGATTCCCTTGAGCAGCTTTATGCCGCAATTAGACAACTGTCCCAGGTGGACAGGGGCGTGATTTTGCTTTATCTGGAAGAAAAAACCTATCAGGAAATTGCAGATATCATTGGCACCAACCCTAATAACATTGGGGTCCGGATAAAACGAATTAAAGTACGATTAAAAAAAATCTTAGATGGAAAAATCAATTGAAACCATTTGGAAAGAAGGTTTCCTAAATAGGGATGCATTAATTGCTCCCAAGGTAAACGACATTTACAACAAGAAGTCGATTTATATCATCGATAAATTCCAAAAAATGTTCTTGATCAATATATGGGGAATTATCATTGGCTCTTCCCTCCTGTTTATTGGGTCCTATTTTGCAGGAGCTTTGCTTGCCGGTAGTATTGTACTCATTATGATGTTCTGGGTTGCATACACCGCTTACCAAGAATTAAAGGCTTTGGAAAAAATAGATAGAGGGCAAAGCAGTTATACTTTTTTAAAATCCTTTAAGGATTGGATATCCAAATCCATAGATCGGTATGGAAAAATGTATAGGGTAGTATATCCTGTCTTAATTCTTGTTTTCTACTTTGGGATTTGGTTTTCCGATATGTTTGCAGGCAAGCGGGAAATGGTCGCAGCCAACTCAAATGATTTAGTGTTCGGACTACATATCTATACCACGATTATCATAATAATTGCGGCTGTTCTGATGGGCGTTTTCAGTAAGGCAATTCATAGTAAGGATATAAAAACGATTTATGGGGGAATATTGGGAAAGCTCGACTTGGCCCTTGCTGAAATGGAGGAATTGAGAGATGAACAACCCCTATCCTAAGGAGAGAAATGTGGAATACACTGAATACAATTAATGCGAAAATAAAGGGTTTTCAGAGGTTAGTTTTTTAAATAATGTTATCTTACAACTTACCAGTCCAGACGTTAAAACCACTTCAAATTATATTATTAAGGTGTAAGGCCATTATTTTAACTTTTAGAGATGTACCAAAAGCTTAGTGCAATTATTAACTCCGTAGCCCCTATTTCGAGTAAATCATTGGCAAAAATCCAAGAGTTAGCGGAATACATTGATGTAAAAAAGGGAGAACTAATTACCGCTGTTGGCCAAAATAATAACCTGGAGTATTTTATCCTTGAGGGAATCTGTAAAAGTTTTCTATACACTCCCGAGGGAGAGGATGTAACAATTTCATTCTTTATGTCGGGCTCAATAATATCCCCTTGTACAACAAGACATAAAGACGGGAAATCCATTATCAATATACGCGCATTGACCGATACTGTAATAGCGACTATCCATGCTGATGAGTTTGAACAATTAATGGTGGAAGATCTGGAAATCAGACATTTCGGCAATACGGTTTTAAGAAATGAATTAATGGGAAAAGTTCAAAAAGAAATAGCCTTGGCTTCCCTTAAAGGTAAGGATAGGTTGTTACTGCTGAGAGATAATTTTCCGAATATAGAAAACCTCGTACCCCATTCTGACATAGCTTCCTATTTAGGGATAACCACAATTTCTTTAAGCAGATTAAGAACACAATCTTAACGCTTATCATTTGTTAATGGAATCTTCCGATGAATTGCCAACCTTTGATTTTTAATCAAAAACATTCATTATGTCAATTCTAAATTCCTTGCTCCTAAAAACTTCCTCAGTAAAGAAAATTTGTATTTCATTCGTTGCAAGTCACTTGGTCCTGCTCCTGATGATGGTATTTACTTTGCCGGTGATCAATGATCAAATTGGAACCCAAGTTTTCGATCTCCAAACCTTTGGATATGATGTTTCCGTAGCGAAATCAATTGTGGACAACTTGAACAATGAGACTACAGCCCTTTACCTTTTTCCGCAATTAAGCTTATTGGATGTACTGTATCCTTTTCTAATGGCGCTATTCTTAAGTAGCCTTTTGTTTCGACTTTTTAAAATAACCAAAACAACTAGTAAGGTAACATCAATACTGTTGGTTATTCCGTTCTTGGCGATGATCTTTGATTACGCAGAAAATATATGTGTTATTTTAATGATTACGAAATCAATCGAGATATCGGAAACCATCGTCCTATTATCAAGTACCTTTACGGTTTTAAAAGGAGTACTGACTTCAATTGCCTGGATGGCCATTTTAGTTTATGCTATTAAATGGTTTGGAATAAAAATTATTGAGCGGAACAAAAAACAAACAATGGTACATCACCCAAAAAGCTCTGGCAATAAATTTTGAAATTCGCTTTTCCCTTGAGATGTAAGAAAGGGAAATAATATACTTAAGTAGGTATTAACGTAATAATCTATATTATGGGCATCCAACTTATTTGAGTAAAGCCGACTGGAATATAGCCAAGTATTACCATAATTAATCATTCTTTCTGCTAAAAAGTTATATTCCTTTTCAAATGATGCTTCCCTCATCAAGTTTTTTTGTTTCAATTTTTCAAATAGGAAGAAACAGCCACCAATCCTATTTTTATAAACCTCTTGAAAATGTGCCCTCACCCTATCGCTTATGGACAGCAGGTTGTACAAATCTGTCCAAAAAAAGGTATAATCCAACATTCTCTTCATACTGCTCTCAACATCATTTCTAAGCTGTTCAATGGATACCTCGGTATTCGGTAACACATCTATCCTTTGATCAAATTCTTCAACCATTTCAAAGTAGAGGACTTCAAAAATATCCTCCCGCTTTTTGAAATGATAATTTAAGTTTCCTGAACTCATTTTCATTTTTAAGGCTATCATTCTTATGGTGACATTATGATAGCCATTTTCGTTAAATAAAGTCCTGGCGGCTTCCAAAATCAATTTCCTTTTTATACTCATTAGTAAACTTGTCCTAAAATAATATTATTAGTAAATTTGTCCTAAAATTACGAAATGAAATCATTATTCAGATCCGAAGAAGGAAAAAAACAAATTATAAATCTTTATGAGCAAAAACTAAGGGATTTAGAAATAGCCTATAAATACAAAATTATTGAAACTATATATGGGAAAACCAATATCATTATAGCAGGAGATTCAACAAAACCCCCAATTTTGTTGATACACGGTTCAAATGGCTGTGCTCCCATAGCTTTAGAAACATATCCCAATCTGTATAAAGATTTTCAAGTATTTGCCATAGATGTGCTTGCCCAACCAAATAAAAGTGCTGAAACTAGATTGAGTATGAAAGACAATAGCTATGGCGTATGGATCAATGATATTATAAATCAGCTAAAGCTTAATAATGTTACCATGGCCGGTTTTTCCTTTGGGGGACTGATCATACTAAAAACTTTGATTCAGAATGAAAAAAATATCAAGGAAGTATTTTTGTCGGCCCCTGCTTTTATAGTCAATGGAAATCCACTAATTCTATTATTCAGGGTGTTTCTTCCTATGAAGCTTTATATAAAAACACAAAAGGTCAAATACCTTGAAAAATTTTTAAAAACCCTATTTACCGAGCCAGATAATTTTGCTCTTAAATATTTAGCAAAAGTCTTTATTCAATTTAGAATGGATTTTACTCCTGTTCCCGTTATAACCAAAGAAGAGGCCTCACAAATAAGTACTCCGATTACCCTGTTTGCAGCTAAAAGGGATATAATGTTTCCTGGAACAAAAATGATAAACCGAGCAAATAAGATTTTCCCTTCCTTAAAAAAAGTAGTAATGCTGGAAAACTCTAAACATGTCCAAAACAGGATGGATAATTATGCCATCGAAAAAATAATATTGAAAAATTAAAGTGCTGCATGTATATTTACAAAACGCTCACATTTAATGTAAAACTGTATTAGGGCAACCAAAGTAAATTGAAAGATTTTTTTACATTATCAATCGTCCAGGACAAGGAAGGGAAGAAAAGGTATCGGTGGCAAATTGCAATAACCTTACTAATTCTCTTCATACTTGGTTCCTTGATAAACATACCTTTTAGTAGGGAAGTCAAACGATTGAAATTGGAGGCCGGTATGGCAAACCTTAATCTGAAGGGATCAATTTATGATGAGCTGTTGACCATTGGCATTAGTAGTCTTGTTTTGGGTACAATATTGATTTTTATTGGTTTATGGGTTTCTTCAAGAGCCAATCTGGGAGCTCCTCTACTGGCCAGTTTTTTTTCCAAGGAGCCTACGCACAAAACATTACATTGGAAAGCCTTACTTTCAAGTATTCTATTAGCAACAATAGTAGCCTTACTCCTACTGGTATTATTTGAAGTGCAAAAAGAGTTTTATCCAGTTTCGCATAAACTAACACGCCCATCCAAGCCCTTTTATGCCCTTGTGTCATTCTCGGCCGGAATTAGCGAAGAAATAATATTCAGGTTAGGTTTGATGTCTTTAATAATTACGGTCATTCAATTTTTGAAAAAAGCAGATACTCCGTCGAATAAAATGATATGGACTGGCATTATAATTTCAGCAATAGTATTTGGCCTTGTTCATCTACCATTGTCAAAGAATTTTGTGGAGCCAACGCCTTTTACCATTGGTATAACAATGATAGGAAACTTAATAACGGGGTCAACATTTGGGTGGATATTTTGGAAACGGGGATTATTCATCGCTATTCTGTCACACATTATCTTTGATCTAGTCTTTCACGTCATTGGAACACCATTTGGTTAAAAAACAATTGCGATTTATACCAATACCGTGTACTAAAGCATCATCTGCCCCTGGATATGGCAAGAGAGTTCAAGGCTGTAAATGGACAATTATGAATATTTCCTATATTGGGAATTATTAAAACCAAATCCATCATTTACTTAACCCTGTGAAAACAATCCCCAACATATCATTCGAGAGCGATGACAACGAAAGAGAGTTGGAGTTCCTTCATCTACCCAAATTATTTGCCAAAATTAAGGAGGGGTTGGATCATAATCCCAACCTGCCACATAGGGTGAGCTTTTTTGCCTTGTTGATCATTTTGGATGGAATGGGAAGTCACCAGATTGACCTGAAGGAATATCCTATAAAAAAAGGGACCGTATTAAAAATAGCCAAAGGTCAAGTGCATGCTTTTCAGGAAAACCCCAATTATGATGGATATCTAATTTTATTTACAGAGGAATTTGTACTGAATTATTTTTCCAAATCTTCCATTGAGTTTATTTCCCATCTCTATAATTATCATATTAATGAACCACTGGTTGAAGGAGGTAATTTAAATGAAGCTTTCATAGAGAATGTACTTGCGGAGTTGGATGACCACAACACCTACGCACAAAGAAATATTGTAGCCGCCATGCTGGAGTTATATCTTTTGAGATTGGAACGTCTTTCCAAAACCGCGGATCAAAACAAGAAAAGCTATCAACACTATCCCTTGTTTCTAGAATTCAAAAATTTGGTGGAAAAACAACATACACAAACCCGCAATGTTAAGGACTATGCAAAAATTCTGCAGATATCTACCAAACATTTGAACCAGATCGTAAAGGAATTTACCTTGAATACGGCCAAACATTTTATTGATGATTTTGTAACCCTTGAAATAAAAAGAGCCATAGCCAGTACAAATTCAAGTTTAAAGGAAATAGGTTATGCCATAGGTTTTGACGAAATGACCAATTTTACCAAATTCTTTAAAAAACAAACCGGCACGACACCCAAACGGTTCAAAGCTGAATTATAAAAATTTGGCTATCGAGTATAACCTTCTTACCCATATATTTATCGAGCTTTTGGTTTGAATTAGCAACATGAATTTTTGTCGACATTAAATCTTGTAGGTCTAACATCTAATAACCTTAGCACTAATTAATTTAGGTAGCTCCTAAAACTTTGGTTTCACTTTTACCATTTTTAGCAAAACATTTACCTTTCCCACGGTCATCAGTAGTGATAATTTTGTAAGGAATTAAACAAGTCTTCAAATTAAATCTATTAAGATGAACAAATTGAAAAGTCAAATAGCGGCTACATACTCTTTTAAAACATTAAAATACCAAACAATATTAAGAGGTGCTTTCCTTGTTTTGGGAATTATTTTGATGCCGGCATGTCAAAATTCACCCAATCAAAATACATCCCAAGTGCAGGATCAAGAACATCCGAATATCACCAAATTAAAAAGTCAGAATGCCGAATTTATTCCGGAAATCATCAAACTGAACGAAAAGGTATATGTGGCCGTAGGCTATGATGGTTCCAACGCCTCTATGGTAATTGGAGAACAAGGGGTAGTGATCATCGATGCGCTACGTGCCTTGGGTGCAGCGGAAAAGGTAGCGGAAGAGTTCCGGAACATAACCGATAAACCTGTAGAAGCTTTAATTTATACACATGGCCATCTGGATCATACTGGGGGCACATCAGCTTTTATAGGCAATAACAAAGACGTAAAGATCATTGCACGGGAAGGTTTTAAGGATGAGTTGCAGGAGCATTCTCCGGTAGAGCCCATATTAAAACAGAGAAACATACGGCAATTTGGACGCGATTTACCTGCTAAAGATATCATTAACAGAGGTGTGGCCCCAGGTATTACCCCAACCGATAGGGCCGGAAAAGGATATATTGCACCTAACCTTACATTTCAAGACTCTATAACCCTTAACCTGGCCGGTATAGATATTGAATTGCATGCCGCTGACGGGGAAACAAATGACGAACTCTTTGTTTGGATTCCCGATCTGAAAACATTATTTGCTGGAGATAATTACTACAAATCATTTCCAAACCTTTATGCTATTCGGGGTTCTCAATATAGGGATGTAAAATCATGGGGCGAATCCATTCGAAAAATGAGTACCTACCCTGTGGAATACCTTGTGCCGGGGCATACCCGTCCAGTTTCAGGAAAAACTATTGTCCATAGCAACTTAAAAAACTACTCAACAGCTATCTTAAGTGTATACCAACAAACCATAGATGCCATGAACAAGGGGTATACACTACAACAAACCGTTGACAGCGTTAGGTTGGCCGATGCGTTAATAGAGCAACCCAACTTACAGGAGTTTTACGGGTCTGTGCCATGGGGCGTTCGCTCTATATTTTTGCACTATGTAGGCTGGTTTGATGGTAACCCTACCAACTTGTATCCCCTTTCTTCATCACAAGAGGCCAAACATATGGTTGAATTGGCAGGCGGAGAGGAAAAAATGTTTTATAAACTGAACCAATCATTAGAAAAAAGTGATTACCAGTGGGGATTAGAGTTGGCCGACTATCTACTACAAACTGACTATGAAAAAGTTAAAGTCACTAAAGTTAAGATAGCGCTTTTAAGAGTTTTGGCGGCGCAACAGATTAATGCTCCAGCAAGAAACTATTACCTATCCTATTCTTATGAATTGGAGAAGAGTTTGAAAGAAAGCGTCTTATAAAAGTTTTTTAGACGTTTTCAGAATCATCATTGTCCTTAATACAACACCTTTTTAAATAGCCAAATCGATGGCAATTTTGTAAAAAAACAACTATGAGTCAAGTAGCCAATTGTCCAAGCTGCGGGGGCAAATCCAAAATAAAGGAAATAGATGGCCAGATTACCTATGAAGCCATTCAAGATGCCGAAGTCTTTAAAAAAGTAGCTCAGCTTAAAAAGGCAATGGAAAAATATAAGGAAAAAGCCGAATCCTTAGAAAAGGAATTGGAAGTTTTAACGACAAACAAATAGAATGAATTTTATAAAACGAAACTACGGGTGGATGATTGTAGCCGTTTTGGCCCTATTGCCCCTATTTATCATTTTTGGTATGTTTAATATCGATTTTTCCAATGGGTTGTCCATTAGCCTGATTGAAGGTGCTGGAAGTGAAGGAAGATCCACTTTGGAAATGTTGTACCACATTTCCGGTGAGTTTGCCGTACGATGGATGACAGCCGTATTAACTTGTACCCCCTTCTTTATACTATTTGGGGTCAATAACCTTTTTGTACGCCAAGCCATGGGTATAGCCACAGCGGTATGGAGCATCCTGCACTTCATCATTTTTGTATGGGGCGAAGGACTTTTGGAAACATTTACCCAAGCCAACTACATTGCTGGCTTCATAGCGGTACTTATACTGCTTCCCTTGTTGTTTACATCCAATAGAAAATCCATGAAACGATTAAAGGTGAAGTGGAAAAAATTGCAAAGTTTGGCGTATGTTGCCATAATTCTGAGTTTACTTCATGTAGCTCTTTTAGATAAAACCTGGCTGATCTATGCGGTAATTGTTGGTTTGGGATTTATTATAAGAATAACCCCTATTAAAGAAAGCATTATGGCATATCGATTACAAATTAAAAAAATATAACCCATGAAAATTGCAGTAACATCCGTTAGCGGACAATTAGGGGCTTCAATAGCAAAAGCATTGATTCAGGAAATTGGTAAAGAAAACATAATAGGCATTGCACGCACACCTGAAAAGGCCATAGATCTGGGTGTGGAAGTAAGAAAAGGCGATTACAATAGTCGTGAAGATTTTGATGCAGCCTTAAAAGGAGTTGATAAATTGTTACTGGTTTCAGGAATGGACCAACCTCAAAAGAGAATTCAGCAACACCGTAACGTAATTGAAGCCGCAAAACTAAATGGAGTTCAAAAAATAGTGTACACCAGTATTGTAGGTGATGAAAAAAATACGGCATTTAGTCCGGTGGTACAAAGCAATCGCCAAACGGAAGAAGATGTGCGCAACTCTGGATTACAATGGATTATTGGCAGAAACGGCATTTATGTTGAACCCGACTTGGAATATATGGATACCTATGTAAAAGAAGGTAGAATTACCAACTGCGCCGCAGACGGAAAATGTACTTATACCAGTCGTGAGGAATTGGGTTTTGCCTACGCACAACTACTTTTAAATGATGGGCTTAACGGACAAACCCTAAATCTTGTTGGAGAAGCCATCACCCAAACGCAATTGGCGGAATATATCAATCAGGTGTATAAAACCAATTTAAAATATACTACCGTTTCCGTTGAAGACTACAAAAAAGAACGCCAGGCAGCTTTGGGAGAATTCCTTGGAACCATCATTGCAGGTATTTATGAAGGCATAAGAAATGGTGCCAACGAAGTGGTTTCAGATTATGAGAAAGCTGCCGGCAGACCACATAAGTCACCCTTGGCCATGATAGAGAATTATCATAAAAAGCATTCATAAAAACAAAGGCATGAGTTTAATTGAGACCATATTAAAATCCGTAGTATTAAAAGATGCTGTAATCACCGGGAAAGTGAAGCTTTCCGAGGCTGCTTATAAAATTCGCCTACAAAACGATATCATAGGCAAGATCAACTTTATTCCCGGTTCTTTCCTACGTATGGGGCTTGGAATTGGCAAAGACGAATTGTCCCTAAAGGACAAAATGAGAAGCTATAGCATTTGGGATATCAACAAAGACAAGTCATATATGGATGTAGCCATTGCTACCCACAGCAATGGTATTGGCAGTCAATGGATAAAAGAATGCAATGTGGGCGAAAAGATTTATTTTAAAACCAAAAAGGGTAACTTTTTAGCGGATGATTCCGCAGAAAGTTACATGATGGTTGGCGATCTCTCTGCACTATCACACCTTTATATAATTCGCAGAAATATAGGCAAAGACAAACAGGTGGAAAGCATTTTGTACAGCCAAAACAAACAGGACCTATTTCCTGACGTTGATGGCACCCTCCCATTCGATTTTTACGAATTGCCAGAAAATCCTTCCGACGAGATCATTGCCTTGCTACGAGAAAAAGTCGCTACTTTTAAAGGTAAAAGAATGGCATACATAGCAGGCGATAGTAGAGTTTGTGTGGCCTTGAACCGGTTTTTTAGACAGGAACTGCATTGGGAAACCAAACAGATTAAAACCAAACCCTTCTGGAATCCAGATAAAAAAGGACTTGAATAATGGATATTTTGGACCAGTACAAAGAAGTTCGTACTTATACGGAGCAAATCTGCAAACCACTCCAAACCGAGGATTATGTGGTGCAGGTAGCCGAATTCGCCAGTCCGGCAAAATGGCAACTGGCACATAGCAGTTGGTTTTTTGAAACCTTTATTTTGCTTCCACATCTCCCGGATTATAAGCTTTTCAATAAAGATTTCCCCTTCCTGTTCAATAGTTATTACAACAATGCGGGAGATAGGGTATTAAGGGCGAAACGCGGTAATCTTACCAGACCAACAACCGATGAAGTTTATGCATACAGACAATATGTGGATACTGCCATGGGGCAATTATTGAATCAAAAGTTGGATGCCGACATCGTTCAATTGGTCACTTTGGGCCTGCATCACGAGCAACAACATCAAGAGTTATTGCTGAGTGATATCAAATACATGTTTGGTCAAAACCCACTATTTCCTGCCTATGATTCCGACACTAGTTTATTGGACCAAGAAAGGAATATAGAAACAGGTAGCGTGAAAATCCCAGAAGGTGTATACACTATTGGTTACCAGGGAGAAGGTTTTTGTTTTGACAATGAATTGGGAGTCCACAAAGTATATTTGCACGATTTTGAGATTCAAAAAGGCTTGGTGACCAATGGCGAGTACCTTGATTTTATTAAAGCTGGCGGCTATAAAGATTTTAATTTGTGGTTGGATGAAGGTTGGTCATGGTTAAGGCAAAACCAAGTTTCAATGCCTTTGTATTGGCATGAGATAGATGGCCAATGGATGCATTATACCATAAAAGGATTTCAGAAAATAAATGAAAACGACATTTTAAAGCACATAAGTTTCTACGAGGCCATGGCTTTTGCAGAATGGACAGGCATGCGGTTGCCCACAGAATTTGAGTGGGAAATAGCTTCAGGCCAACTTAATTGGGGGCAGCGCTGGGAATGGACCAATAGTGCTTATTTGCCTTACCCTGGTTTTAAAAAAGCCGATGGTGCTATTGGCGAGTACAACGGCAAATTTATGATTAATCAAATGGTGCTTCGTGGTGCCTCCATGGCTACTTCACCAAAACATAGCAGGCCCACTTATCGCAATTTTTTTCACCCAAGTGCCCAATGGCAATATACCGGAATACGATTAGCAAAATGAACAAACAATTCGCCATAGATGTTAAAGAGGGGCTAAGTAAAACCCCAAAAAGGCTGTCCTCAAAATATTTTTATGACGAAAAGGGTTCTGCACTGTTTTCCGAAATAATGAAATTGCCCGAGTATTATTTGACCAATGCAGAGTTTGAAATTTTTCAAAAGAAAGCTTCTGAAATCATAAAAATTTTGGGCGTAACAAATCAAAAAAGCTTCGACCTTATAGAACTTGGTGCTGGTGATGGGTACAAAACCATTGAATTGCTTAGAGCATTGGACAGCTGCAATTTTCAATACCAGTATACCCCAATCGATATTTCCGCAAAAGCCCTACATCAAATTGAAGGAAATATCCAGCGGCAATTTCCAAAGAAAAAAATAAGCCCCAAACTAGGCGACTATTTTCATATTCTTCATGAATTAAAGGCCTCTCCCCTTCCTAAAGTGGTATTGTTTCTTGGTTCCAATATTGGCAATATGGAAAATGTGGAAGCCAATGCCTTCCTTAACCAACTTAGTGAAAACTTATCTAAAGGAGATAAAATTATCCTTGGAGTAGATCTAAAGAAAAGTAAGGACATTGTTCTACCTGCGTACAATGATAGTCAGGGAGTAACCAGTGCGTTTAACCTCAATCTATTGAGTAGAATAAACAGTGAGCTGGAAGCCAATTTTAATACCGATTTATTTGAACATACTCCTATGTACGACGAACAGGAAGGAGTGGCCAAAAGTGCTATAAAAAGTATTGTGAATCAAGAGGTGGAGATTAAAGGTTTGGACATGAAAGTAGCTTTCAAAAAAGAGGAACAGATCCACACCGAAATTTCACGTAAATACGATGACTCTGTAATTCAAAAAATCTGTTTAAATACGGGACTAAAAATTATTGGTAAGATCACGGATTCCCAAAACTATTTTGCCGATTATATTATTGAGAAACAATAATATAAAGAATAAAAATTTGGCTTACAAGAATAGGTCCTAGTCAAAATTACGTAAATTGGAACTTAATAAAATAGTTGAAAATGGTGTCAAGAACATTAATTATAATAGCGATAATATTATGGTCCTGCAGAAGTAATGACTTGGATAATGGGGCATTGCAAGCGGATAGTTTCAATATAGAAAAAGACTTCCTATTGGTACAGTATGATTGTAAAACCGATGTTGATGACCTACATACTATAGCTGCCTTTTTTACCCTCATGTCCGATCCCAATTTTTCTAAAATAAATTATCACGCCGTTGCAGGCACCTATGGTATTCAGAGTGGTTTATACGTCCCTCCCAATCCATTGTTAGAATTGGCATTTAAGGACAATTGGACGGATGCACATAATAATACACAAACCGCAGTGGAACAAGTTAGGTCCAAAATTACTGCAACCCTCTTAAACAAAGGTGATGTATGGATAGCCGAGGCGGGCCAATCAGACTTTACCGCAGAACTTATTAAATCCATTCAAGCCAATTTACCAGAAATAAACACCTCCGAAAATATACATGTGGTGCAACATTCTGATTGGAATGAAAAATCTACCTCTCCAGAGGATCTTGAATTTGTAAAGAAAAACACCGATTATCATAAAATACCGGACGGCAATGTCGTTGGTAATGGGACACCAGGGTTTCTGACAGCAGAATACACCCAGTGGAAGGATAAGATTACAAATCCGCAACTGATTGAAGTTTGGGAACTCGCTATTGAAATTTCAAATGAATATAACGGAAAGGATGGACGCTACAACAATAAGGCCATTTCACAAGGTGGTATGGACTTTTCCGACCTCTCTGAGGTTTGCTGGATTTTGGGAATTAATGATATTAAGGATACGGCTGAATTTTTTAATATCTATTCCAATTAAAAATTCCGCCCATCCTTAAGCAAATAATTTTGTAGAAAAGTCTAATTGAAGGTCACTGGTCTTTTGACTTTTGAAAACAACATCTACCTAATTTAATATTTATAAATTGGGCCAAGGAAATTAATGGTCTCCGTATTGACATTATCGGTTTGCAATTCATAGTTCCCCGTCACTCTATTACTTAACTTTTACAAGTTTATAAAGTAAATAAATATGAGATTTTTCGGACTTTTAGTAATTATTTGTTTAACGGCAACATTACAGGGCCAGTCTTTTAAAGGTAATATTAGTCATGGAAAAACAAGCTTTAATTATCAAATAGAACTTGCGAAAATAGAAGGTAAAACAAGGGCATTTTTTTCAAGTATGGCAATGAATGCTTTTGAAATACCCTGTCAAAACACAACTTATGACAACGGCTCCCTCAATTTTTATGTGATCAGTGATTTTTATACCTATGAATACAAGTTCTTGCCGTACAATCGGAACTTCAAAGGACAGTTAAAGGTTTATTCCAATGAAACAGAACAATTATTAAACACCTTTGAGACCGAGCTGACCCCTGATAATATAACGGAATCGGAGTTAATTGAAAAACAGGAATTAATCTTTGTTTCAAATAACCTGAAGCTTCATGGGACCTTATGGAAGCCTAAAAATCCAATAAAAAAGGGATTGTTTTACGTGACTTCCTCTCAAGGAAATGACCGAAGTGGTACCAATGCCGAAGCACAATACTTTGCAGATTTAGGGTACACTGTTTTTAATTATGATAAACGTGGAACTGGCAAATCTGAAGGGGATTGGCAATCCGCAACCATTGAAGAACTTTGTGCCGATGATATCAATGCCTTGGAATTCTTCTCCAAAATATCCTCACTGCCTTTATCGGAGATTGGTATTAAAGGAAGCAGTCAGGGAGGTATAAAGATACCTTATATCTTGTCTAAAGTGCCCGATTTGGGTTTTGGAGTCTCCATCAGCTGTCCCGGTGGAACCATTTTGGAAAGCGATTTGAACCATTGGAAAAATTTGAACTACGATCTGTTAGGAAAAGCTAATATTGATCGGGCTCTAAATGTTCAAAAAGCAGGATATGATTATCTCGCAGGCAATATTTCATACGAATCATTGCTTACGATAAAAAATGAAAACGGCAAGGAAAATTGGCTTAAGCATATATGGATTCCCGAGGAGGGTGTACAAAAGGATTATAAGTTGAATTTTAGTGGATTACCGTATTTTGAGAAAATAACACAGCCCATATTGGTAATTCAAGGATTATCGGATGAAATAATTCCCATGGATAGTTACAAAACCATCGAAAAAGTAATTAGTAAATCCAATTCAAATAATTATAAAGTCATTACTTTAAAAAACACATCACATTCTATGACATCCGTTAATAATGAATTTCCTTATTTTGAATTATTAACACCGGAGTATTTAACAGTAATTACCAATTGGCTCAAAGTAATTGAAGCTAGATAATTACTCCAAACAGTAATTGCTGAAATAATGGCCACATTATTGCTAAGATAAATGTCCCATAAATATTGAAAATTAGTAACTAATCCCGGTTCTTTGTCCAAAACACCCACGGTGTAAATTATAACCTAAAACCATCGAAAAAATCTTCTGGAATTATGATGATAAGACCCCTGCTTTTACTTTCCATATTTTTAGTTGTTCAGCAAACGTTTTCACAAAATTTTAAAATCAGCTCCCCGGACAAAAACATTCTGTTACATATTAAAGTTGATGGTACCATATCCTGGTCCGCTTCTTTAAGCGGCAATGTGTTGATCAAGGAAGCTAAAATAGGTATGGATTTTTCTTCAGGGGTAGATTTTGGGGTAAATTCTAAGGTAAAGGACCATACGATAGAAGAGTTTTCTTCCATGATCTACCCTGCAATATCCCATAAGGATGCTGAAATTAAGGATGAATATGTTCAATTGTCCATTAATTTCAAGGGGCAATATCAGCTAAGATTTAGGGCCTACAACGATGGGGTTGCTTATCAATTTATAGACAAGAATAAAAGGGAAAGAAATGTAATATCAGAAAAGGCCATGTTCACGTTTCCGGAGGGGGCAAAATCCTTTTTTCCCCAAGAAGACAGTATGTACTCGCACAATGAACGTTCCTATTTGAACAAATTTGTAAATGAAATATCAGCAGATGAGTTTTGTAGCTTGCCTGTAGTATTTGCAACAGATAGCGGAAAAGTGTTGTTCACCGAAACCGCCCTTCATGATTACCCTGGCATGTTTGTTAGAGGGAACGGGAATACCTCTGTAGATGCCCTTTTTCCAAAATTTGTACTGGAAGTGGAAGTTGATAAGGCACAGCCAGATCGCAACCAAACCATTACCCAGGAAGCGGAATATATCGCACAAGTATCAGGTAATAAGGAGTATCCTTGGAGAGTTTTTATAATGAGCGATGACGACCGCACCTTTGTAGAGAGCAATCTCACATATCAGTTATCGAGACCACAGGCCTTTAAAAACACGGACTGGATTAAACCGGGCAAAGTGGCATGGGACTGGTACAATGCCAATAATATTTATGGGGTCGATTTTAAATCAGGGTTAAACACGGCTACCTACAAATATTATATTGATTTTGCTTCTGCCAATAAGATAGAATATGTAATATTGGATGAAGGGTGGACAAAATCCACTACAGAAATCCTTGCTTTTAATCCGGATATAGACGTAGCCGAATTGATTAGGTATGGAAAGGAAAAAGGAGTGGACATTATACTTTGGACGCTTTGGAAACCCTTACAGGCCAACCTTGTCGAAATCCTTGAAACCTACAAAAGTTGGGGCGCCAAAGGAATTAAGATCGATTTTATACAGCGTAGTGACCAATATGTGGTGAATTCCTACGAGCAAATAGCAAAAGAATGTGCTAGACTGGAATTATTGGTTGATTTTCATGGTTCGTTCAAACCTTCGGGCTTAAGACGTGTATATCCCAATGTTATCAATTATGAGGGTGTTAAGGGCAGTGAAAACAATAAATGGAGCAAAGATGTTACTCCGGAACACAATGTGACCATCCCTTTTATCCGAATGGCCGCAGGCCCAATGGACTATACCCCTGGCGCTATGAGCAATAGACAAAAGGCCAATTTTGGCATTAGTGGTAAGCGACCTATGAGCATGGGGACACGGGCACATCAAGTGGCTATGTATGTGGTTTATGAAGCTCCCCTACAAATGCTTTGTGAATCGCCATCAAGGTACTATCAAGAACAAGAGACCGTAGATTTCATCACACAAATTCCAACAATATGGGATGAAACCATTGTGCTACAGGGTGCTATTGGCGATTATATAGCGGTGGCCAGAAGAAAGGGCGATAAATGGTATATTGGGGCTATGACCGATTGGACATCCAGGGATTTGGAATTGGATCTTTCGTTCTTAAAAGAAGGGAACTATGAAATGGAGGTATATAGGGATGGTATAAATGCCAACCGCTATGCAGAAGACTACAAAATAGATGTTATGGAAGTCAATAGGGAATCCAAAATCATTGCAAAAATGGCTCCAGGTGGTGGATGGTCGGCCATTATCACAATTCCGAGCGTTTAATATTAATTAATACCTCTTTATCACAAGGGGAAATGACATTTAAATACAATCACAATAAATTGTAAAATGGGATATCTTTGCCCTAGTGCTTATATCACCCTTTTATATCAATCAACAATAAACACAATGCCTCGAATTTACGTAAATTAGATGTGATAAATCAAGACTAGTAAGGAACCTATAGTGGATGCAAGTGAACAGAAACAACAAGACAATTGACTACATACCAAAATCAAAAATTTGAGAATTACTTGCTAACAAAAAAGAAAATGAAACTACCTCCATACTATAAATTTCCAGAAATCGATTCCGATACCTTTGTTCTACGGCAAGTTGAAATTGAGGATATTAAAGACATTGTTGAAATATCGTACTATAACTCCCAACCGGCTTTAACGGTTGGGGATGCAATAGCAATGCATGACGAAATAAACAAGGACTATGAAAACGGTTCGTCAATTCATTGGGGCATTGCGGACAAACGAACAAATGTAATAATGGGAACAATAGGCTATTATCGTGGTTTTGACAATGGCATTGGAGAACTTGGTTGCGTTTTAAAACCTGAATTCAGTGGAAAAGGTATTATGACTGCGGCAGTGAAACTTGCAGCCGAATTTGGAATTAACACTATCGGGCTTACAAAAGTTATAGCGATTACGACCAAACAAAACAGCAGGGCCGTAAAACTATTTGAGCGTCTCAACTTTATAAGGCAAGTAGATCTTCCAGAAGATGAAATTGAATTTCAGTACATTAAGGGTGACTAAGGAGCAAGTGCAAATCAGTTTACTTCCCAAGTCTTATGGGCCGATACTTAGTTTACTGAACTAAATTATTTATACTTTTAAAAACATTTCCTTTTAACATTGGATTGATTAACCTCTTAAAATTGTAAATTCAGATTTCAAAAAAAGAATATTATGCCATTACGAATCTCGCTATTCCTAGGAGCGATTATAACTTCCCTCCTTTTTCCCTCCTGTCAGGGCACAGTAAAAGAATCTGCAACCATGCTTATTTATGGAGGAAATATTTATACCGTAGATATTACCCAGCCCATGGTGGAAGCAGTAGCTGTGAAAGGCAACACCATACTATTTGCTGGTAGCCTGGCCGAAGCCGAGCAATACAAAAGCGACCAGACCCAACTTTTGGATCTAGAGGGCAAAACAATGACCCCAGGATTAATAGAAGGCCATGGCCATTTTATGGGATTGGGGTACAATGAATTGAATTTGGATCTCAGTAACACTAGCAGTTATCAGGAAATTATAGATGCCGTAGCCGAGAGGGTAAAAACGACAGCACCTGGAGAATGGATTACGGGTAGAGGATGGCATCAAAGCAAATGGAAAGAAATGCCTTCAGAAATGGTAAATGGCTTTCAAACACATGATTTGCTTAGTGAGGTTTCCCCGGACAATCCTGTTTACCTTGGGCATGCCAGTGGTCATGCAGGTTTTGCCAATGCCAAGGCCATGGAAATCGCTGGTCTATTGGAATTATCCAAGGAAGGAATAAACAAATTTGAGGTTGAGGGTGGCGAGGTAATGCGAGACGCTATGGGAAGGCCTACGGGTATTTTCAATGAGCTCGCCGTTAGCCTTATTACAAAACATATCCCGGACAACACCCCAGCAAAAAATATTGAGGCATTTGAAATGGCGGTTGCCGCCTGCCATAAAAATGGTATTACCGGTTTTCATGATGCGGGCATAGGCAGGGAGACCATTACACTTTACCAAGAAATGAAGGCTAAGGATAAAATGAAAATTCGCCTATACGGGATGCTAACGGGTTGGGATAAAGAGTTGATTAACGAATGGTATGAAAAAGGACCAATGATAGATCCCGATAATTTAGTGACGATTAGATCCGTTAAACTAAACTGTGACGGTGCATTAGGTTCCAGAGGGGCTTGGTTATTGGAATCCTATACAGATAGACCGGGGCACTTTGGGCACGAAACCCTGCCAATGAATTTTGTGGAAGAGACGGCACTCAATGGGTTACAGTACGGTTTTCAAGTATGCTCACATGCCATAGGCGATAGGGCCAACAGGGAAGTACTAGACCGTTACGAATCGGCCTTTGCCAAATTCCCACAATTGGCCACCGACCACAGGTTCCGTATAGAGCACGCACAACATTTACATCCCGAGGATATTCCACGCTTTGCCCAATTAGAGGTAATTCCCGCCATGCAAGCCATACACATGTCTTCGGATAGGTCTTGGGCCATTGACCGTTTGGGAGAACAGCGCATAAAAGAAGGTGCCTACATGTGGCAAAGCCTTTTAAAAAGTGGTATCCCCATTGTGAATGGCACCGATGTACCGGTGGAACCCCTAAACCCAATTGCGAGTTTCTATGCCAGTGTAACAAGAAAAACTTTACAAGGAACACCTGATGGAGGTTATGAGCCTGCAGAGAGGATGACAAGGGAACAAGCGCTTAAATCCTATACCTTAGATGCTGCCTATGGTGCATTTGAAGAAGACATTAAGGGCTCTATTACTTTTGGGAAATTGGCAGATTTTACGATATACGACCAGGATTTAATGAAGGTCCCAGAAAAAGAACTCTTGAACACGGAAATAGCCATGACCATTTTTGATGGCCAAATTGTATATACCAAGTAGGATTGATTTTAAATGTGATTATCCCATGAATTATAACAATAAAAAATTTAGAACTGTCCTAAACTCTGATAACGGGGAAACTTCCCCTGAAACTATTTTTCAATACAGGCAAAA
Source organism: Arenibacter palladensis (assembly GCF_900129275.1). Classification (GTDB taxonomy): domain Bacteria; phylum Bacteroidota; class Bacteroidia; order Flavobacteriales; family Flavobacteriaceae; genus Arenibacter; species Arenibacter palladensis. Next base: position 25,451 of record NZ_FQUX01000003.1, read on the forward strand.
AGACAATATTCTGACTTCTGATTATCAGGGCGGGCAAATTGTAAAAGGACATTTGATAGGGATGGTGGACAAGGAGGGCAATATAGATATGCGGTATCATCAGGTTAACGATAAAGGAGAATTAATGACCGGGGTCTGTAATTCAAGACCAGAAATTTTGTCCAACGGAAAAATCAGACTTCACGAAAGTTGGCAATGGACCAGTGGTGATAAATCCAGCGGAAAATCAATAATAGAAGAGATTTAAGTACCTAACCATATCGGAAAAATATTCCCATTTTCATAAAGTCCATTCCCCTTGCATCATTGGGTTGCCAATCTATAATGTAAGAATTTACTTATAATAAAAAAGGGATTTAGTCGTTCTAGAGAAGTGAACTCTATAATCATCGCAAAAATGGGGAGTTCGAGTGCCAATTGTGCACCTCTTTTGCGTTAATTTATTAAAACCAATGGCTGAATTCTCCTCTAGACGAGTAAAACTGGTATTCTGTTTATCAATTTTAACAACCCTGATATCCACAGTTTGGTTTTTTATTGCCAGGAGCTTGGATCTAATGGAATTGAGCACATATATTGGGGCTACAGTACCCTTTTTTATTATGTCAGCGCTTGTTTCAAAAAAAGGCAACCTCACCCTTTCACGCTTTATCTATATGATTGCCTTTAATTTAAGTGTAGCTATCACGGCTTCATTTATTGGAAAAGCAGGTAGTGTTGAGTTTATTTTGATGTTTGCCTTGGCGCTACCCTTTGTAACGTTTTCCTTTAGACGGGAAAGGAACTTTATAGTCTTATTTTCCGGACTTTCCATGCTACTTTGGTTTCTCTTGTATTACACAGATTTTAATCTGTTCACCAATATCCATATGGATGCTGAACTGGCTGGCAAATATGTTTATCCTGTCTCCATTGGCACCACTATTTTGTTGGTAACCTATCAGTTAATTTATTTCTCCTATATCAATGCCCAGTATTATTCCAGCATCCACAACCAGCGTGAAGAAGCCATAGAGGAATCCAATGCCAAATCCAGATTTTTGAGTATGATGAGCCATGAGATCCGGACACCGTTGAATGCCATTACAGGTCTCTCGCACATATTGGGGGATTCCAATCCAAGACAAGATCAAGTGCAGAATATAGAAGCGCTGAACTACTCAGGGAAGATTTTGCTGAACCTGCTCAACAATGTTTTGGATTTTAGTAAGATGGAATCCACTACAATTACTTTGGATCCGATTCCTACCAATATCATGTTGGCAGTAAAACAAATTAAAAAGATACATGAGCCCAGTTGTTTGCGTAAAGGCATTACCCTAGAATTGGAAATCGATGATGACCTTCCTGTCGTTCAATTGGATATAGTACGTTTTAACCAGGTAATAAACAACCTAGTTTCCAACGCCATCAAGTTTACCGATGAAGGAAGTGTAACCTTGAAGATCACAAAATTGAACGAAACTGCAGATACTGTCCTTTTACATACGGAAATAAAGGATACCGGTATTGGCATTGCCCAGGATCAGCATGAAAAAGTATGGCAGGCGTTTACCCAAGCTTCTACCAGTACAAATCGCTTGTATGGTGGAACCGGCCTAGGGCTGCCCATTGTAAAAAGTATCGTGGAAGCCATGGGTTCCCAAGTAAAAATTGATAGTGAGCCGGGTGTTGGCACTAGTTTTAATTTTGATTTGGAGTTAAAATTGGCCTCCAACGAGGAACTGGAACAAGCCACCCAGAAAAAAGTACATGATCTTAAGGGAAAAAGAATTTTGTTGGTTGAAGACAATCAGATCAATGTCATGGTAGGGAGGCAAATATTGGAGAAGGCCAACCTTGTAGTGGAAGTAGCTTATGACGGACAAGAGGCTGTAAACAAGGTTCGGGAAAATGATTATGATGCCGTACTAATGGATATTCAGATGCCGATAATGGACGGATATACGGCTTCCAAGGAAATTAGAAAATTCAATACAGTTACTCCCATTATGGCCCTATCCGCCTCAGTGTTTATGGAGGTAAAGAGCAAAATTATCGAAAGTGGAATGAACGGTTTCATTTTTAAACCTTTTGAGCCGGAAGCCCTCCTGGACAAAATTGAAGATGCCATGCAAACCAAAATTCCTGCTGATATTGTTGCCAATTAAGAAGACTGGTTTCGCATCAACGCAGTTATAGTGGTAATCCTAAAAATAGGCCAATTTTCACAAAACTAATCCGCAATTAAAAAGGTAAAGTTTACTGTATCTTAATGCTCCGATCATGAAAATAGCTTAAAGCAATTCTTAATATTAAGAATTCACTACCTATCTGTACCAGTGAATCTAATATGACTTCTTTAATTTGAATCAATTTTTTTAATGGGATTGTAAAAGATGATCCAAAAAAATAACAATTAGGTAATATTGAACGGTTTAATTTCCAACTGAAGTAATTAGTCTTATTTTTACAATTATACCCGATTGAAAAAATAGCTATTTAAATGTTATGGATAACTATATAACTTTCAGGTTTTAAACATCTATGGTTTAATTCTACTAAATACACAAAATAAATATCTCAATGGCACATTTTACCCCGAAAATTGCTGAGGAAGACAGACTTGCTGTTCCCGACACTTACAAACACTGGAAAAAATGGGGTCCGTATTTGGCTGAAAGACAATGGGGTACGGTTCGGGAAGATTATAGCGAACATGGACATGCTTGGGATTTTGTAAATCATGACAAAGCTCGTAGCAATGCGTATAGATGGGGGGAAGAAGGTATAGGTGGCTTTTGCGACTCCAGGGAGATATTATGTTTGGCTCCTGCTTTTTGGAACGGCAAGGATGAAATTTTAAAGGAACGTTTGTTCGGCCTTACCAATAATCAAGGTAACCATGGAGAAGATGTTAAGGAGCTCTATTTTCATCAGGTGTCCACACCAACCCACTCCTACTGTAAATACCTGTATAAGTATCCACAAAAGAAATTTCCATACCTAGAACTTGTCAACAACAACATTCGTAGCCGGGAAGATATGGAATATGAGTTGTTGGACTCCAAATCTTTTAATAACAATGCCTATTTCGATTGTTATATAGAATATGCCAAAGCGGATGTGGAGGATATTCTTATGAAAATCACGGTGGTTAACAGAGGCCGCAGAAAGGCCAATATACATGTGCTCCCACACCTATGGTTCAGAAACTTTTGGAAGCACAATAAGCGGTTTAGCCGTCCTAGCATCAAATCCATTTCAGATAACTGTATACAATCCAGAAGTATTAGAAACGGCAGATATTATTTTTACCATGAAAATGGTGAGCAATTGTTTTGTGAAAATGAGACCAACAATAAACGTATCTACAATGGAGCCAATGAGGTGGACTATGTTAAGGATGGTATCAACGACCATGTGGTAAATGGAAAGTCTACCGTAAATCCGGAGAAAAATGGGTCCAAGTCGGCCGTATGGTATAAGTTTAAACTAAAGGCAGGGGAAGAAAAGAGCATTAGGATACGGCTTAGCAAGAAAAAATTGGAGAATCCCTGGTCGGATTTTGATACTGTATTTGATCAAAGAATAAAAGAATGTGAGGAATTTTATGGCAGTATCCTAAAGACCGACTTGCCAAAGGCCCACCAATCCATTGCCAAGAGTGCTTTCTCCGGTTTGTTATGGACCAAGCAATTTTATTACTATGATGTTTTTAAATGGCTTTTTGGAGGACCAGGGGAACCAAAACCTTTCCGTGCGGCCGCTAGAAATTTTACTTGGCAGCACCTTACCAATAGGCATGTAATATCTATGCCCGATAAATGGGAGTATCCTTGGTATGCGGCCTGGGACCTGGCCTTTCACATGGTTTCCTTTGTAGAAATAGACCCCTATTTTGCCAAGGAACAACTGCTGTTGGTACTCAGGGAAAATTATATGCACCCCAACGGACAAATACCGGCCTACGAATGGAATTTTAGTGACGTTAACCCTCCTGTACATTCTTGGGCGGTGTGGAATGTCTATGAGAAGGATAAATTACGCACTGGCAAGGGCGATACCAAATTTTTGGAGCATGCATTCCAAAAATTACTCATCAATTTTACCTGGTGGGTAAACCAAAAAGATAAACACGGTACGGATCTATTTGAAGGTGGATTTTTGGGTCTGGACAACATTGGGGTGTTCGATCGCAATCACATGCCCGAGGGCGTTAGCAGAATGCAGCAGGCCGATGCCACCAGTTGGATGGCCATGTTTACGGTAAATATGCTGCGTATGTCTTTGGAGCTGGCCAAGACCAACAAAGTGTACGAGGAGTCTGCGGCCAAATTCTTTAGGCATTTCCTGAATATTGCCTGGGCCATGCACCATATAGGGAAAAAAGATATCTCGCTATGGGATGACGAGGACGATTTTTATTACGACGTAGTTGAACTTTCCAACGGGGCAACAAGTAGATTGAAAGTACGTTCCTTGGTAGGTATAATTCCCTTATTTGCGGTTGAGATCATTCACAAGGACCTCTTTGAACAATTGAAGGAGTTTAAAATAAGGGCCGCCGAAATTGTCAGGACCAGACCGGATCTGGCTTCCCTGATCTCCAATATAGAGGAGGCCAACAGGGATGGCAACTATCTTTTTTCGATTATGAGGGGCTATAGATTGGAAAAACTCCTTATACGGCTATTGGATGAGGATGAGTTTCTATCCGATTATGGGATTCGCTCCCTTTCAAAATACCACAAGGATCATCCTTTTGTATTTCAACACAACGGACACTATAGCATTCACTACGAACCGGGTGAAAGTAGGTCCAATATGTTCGGGGGCAACTCCAACTGGAGGGGGCCCATCTGGATGCCGTTGAATTATATGATCATTCAGTCGTTGCGAAAATATTATTCCTTTTATGGACCTACCTATCAATATGAATTCCCTACCGGATCTGGAAAGAAACTAAACTTAAATGAAATTGCCAACGAGCTTACCAAAAGGTTGGTAAGGTTGTTCGAACCTAATTCAGAAGGTAAATTCCAGTACCATGCGGATGACAGGAATAAACTTTTCTCCAAAGACGAACATTTCAAAAACCATCATCTCTTTTACGAATTTTTTGATGGTGACAATGGTAAAGGTCTTGGGGCATCACATCAAACGGGTTGGACGGCGTTGATCGCCAATCTCATTATGGAAATGAAAGAATCGGAGTCCTAAAACGGACATTTTCTAAAAACTTATAAAAATCTAGACCTCACATTGTGGGGTCTAGTGCATTTAGGGACTAAAATTCCACCTAATTTATTATCTTTCTACAGTGCAAGGAATCATTACCTGTTTCCTTTATATCATAATGTGCGTACAACCTTTTGTATTGCTCAAATTAGAAAATAAACCAACCAAAAAAATGAAAACAAAAATTTTTGTCTCTTTTACTTGCTACCTATTTTTTATCCTTAACCTAAGTGCACAGCCACGACAAGAACTGGTGGAAGTCATGGTAAGTCCCAACCATGCCGATTGGACCTACGCTCTTGGTGAACAGGCCGAATTTTCAATTTCGGTTTTTAGAAACAATGTACCCTTGGACGGCATCGAGATTCAATATGCCATTCAACCTGACCCTGGCTATCGAACCTTAAAAATTTGGGATGAGGGTACACGGACGCTTAAAAACAATTCCACAAAAATAAAAGCCAAAAAATTTACCGAACCAGGATTTTTGCGTTGCACCGCGACCGTAAAAGTGGATGGGAAGGAATATTCTTCCTATACCACGGTAGGTTTTGCACCAGACAAAATACAGCCCACCACCACCTTACCGGAGGATTTTGAAGCGTTTTGGAATAAAGGCAAGGAAGAATTGGATAAAGTGCCCATGAACGCCGTACTCACTTTGATGCCCGAACGCTGTACGGACAAGGTAGATGTATACCATGTGCAATTGGACAATATAAAAGGGAAAATCTATGGTATTCTTACCAAACCCAAAAAAGCTGGGAAATACCCTGCCATCCTTCACGTGCCTGGAGCAGGTATACGCCCCTATTATGGGGAAATTGACGAAGCGGCAGAAGGGTTTATCTCTTTTACCATTGGTATTCACGGCATTCCCGTAAACCTGGACCAAAGTGTTTATGATGCTCTTGGCAAAGGGGCATTAGGCGGTTACCAAACTTTTAATCTCGATGATAGGGATAGTGCCTATTACCGCCGTGTATATCTCGGCTGTGTTAGGGCCGTAGATTTTATAGAAAGTGTGGATGGATTCAACGGTGAGGATATAGCGGTTACCGGTGGCAGCCAGGGCGGTGCGCTTTCCATTGTGACCGCAGGTTTGGATGATAGAATTGATTATTTGGCAGCCTTTTACCCTGCCTTATCCGATATGACCGGATTTTTACATGGTCGTGCCGGAGGTTGGCCGCAGATTTTTATGGACGATTTCACCAACAAACCGGAAAAGATTGAAGTTTCCAAGTATTACGATGTTGTTAATTTTGCGCGTTTCGTAAAAGTACCAGGCTGGTACAGTTGGGGCTATAATGACAATGTATGTCCCCCAGCCTCTACCTATTCGGCCTATAATGTACTCACAGCTCCCAAGGAGTTACATCTTTTTCAAAAAACGCAGCATTGGACCTATCCTGAACAGCAGGAATTGAGGAAAGAATGGCTATTTACGAAACTCAAGAAATAAGTGGAGCGTCAAGGACTTTGTAATGGCAATAGCTGTATTTAATTGAACCAAACCAAGCGTACATGAAACCAAAAGACCAACATCGTAGAGAATTTATTAAACAGAGTGGTTTGGGCCTATTGGGCCTAACCTTATTACCTTCGGCCTATGGCAAGATTGCTCCTAGCGATCGTCTAAGGGTTGCCCACATTGGCGTAGGTGGAATGGGCAACAGCCATATGAAATGGTTCAGCGCCCTACCGGAAGTGGATGTGGTAGCCCTATGCGATGTAGATGAACTACACTTGGCCAACAGTCTAAAAACAATGGAAACCCTTCAACCTGGGAAAAAGGTGAAAGGTTATGGGGATTTTAGAAATATTCTAGACCGTAAGGATATTGATGCCATTACTTGTGCCACTCCTGACCATTGGCATGCCCAGATAGCAACTCTGGCTTTCCAGGCAGGAAAAGATGTATACGGTGAAAAACCACTTTCCTATGATGTTAAAGAAGGGAAGATGATGCTCAAAAATTTAGAAAGGCACAACCGTATCTTTCAAATGGGCAACCAGATACATGCCACCGATAACTTCCACCGGGTCGTTGAAATTATCAAGTCGGGCGCCATCGGCAAAGTGCATATCGTTCGCTTATGGAAAACCGGGGCACCTCCAAATTTGGGCAATCCCAAAAGTGTGGCAGTGCCCAAAGGCTTAAACTGGGATATGTGGCTGGGACCAGCGCCCTATGTAGATTATATTCCCGAAAAATGCCACTTTACATATAGATATTTCCTCGACTATTCAGGAGGTTATTTTGCCGATTTCTGGTGCCATATTGCTGATGTTGCCTTCTGGGCTTTGGAACCTAAGGGCCTAAAGAGTATCCTTGCCCGAGGGGAAAAAGCCGAGGGTATTGCGGATACCCCACAATGGCTGGAGGTCGACTATGAGTTCGACGGTTTAAAACTCTATTGGACCACTGAACCACCCAATGTCCCAGGTGCAGCAGACCGTGGAATAGGAGCCTATTTTGAAGGAGACAAGGGGAGTTTAATTTGTGATTACAATACCCGAGAAATTACCATCAACGGGGAAACCATGACCGATATACCGGAAATACCACAAAGTATAATCCGTTCCCCAGGACACCAACAAAACTTTGTGGATGCGGTAAAAACCAGAACCCAACCCGAATCAAATCTTGCCTATGCCCGGAATATGACCTTGCCCATGCATTTGGGACTGATTTCCTATAGATTGGGAAGGAAACTTAATTGGGATTCAGAAAAAGAGAAATTTATTGGGGATTCGGAGGCCAATGATCTTTTGTCCAGAAAAGCGAGGAAAGCCTGGCGATTGGTCACCTAATCCCTATATTATAAAATGGTTAAAATGCCAATTAATAAGCACATTTAACCCTATTTAATTTCGATTTCTGTATTTTTAAAAACTAAATATCGATTGTTTTGAGCATTTAAAAATTGTGCTAAAATGAATAAAAGAATTGCCTTGAAAATTATGTTCCTATTGCTTGGAGCACTTCTCATATTTCATGTATTAATTTTCACGGAGCAAATACCCTATGATAAAGTCTGGGCAGGTAAATTAAATTCTGTTGAGGAAATGAAGGCCTTTGAAGCTTTTTCCATCCTGACCAATCTCTTCATGATTTTGATACTGTCCATTAAATACAAATTTTTGGAGAGCGGAAAAAGCAACAAGGCCATTGATATACTCATTTGGGTATTTGTGGTCTTTTTTGCCCTGAATACAGTAGGCAATATGTTCGCCAAAAGTTTGATAGAATTAATTTTGGGAGGTATTTTGACCTTGGTTTCATCCATTCTTTGTTTTATAATTGTTAAAAAGGAAAAAATAATAAGACCCCAATAAGCCAAAGTCCCTCCTCTCTTGTCCCGCATAGGTCAGTACAAAACAATAAGCTATCATATCAATCCAAACTACAAGGGGGATAATATTCCCTGCCATAAAATTGCAGGGAGATTGGTCCATTTATTTAATAATCCCGAATTTTACAAAAACAAAAATCTATTATAATGCCCGAAAACAAAATTGCAGTAGTAACAGGAGGTAGTCGTGGCCTAGGTAAGGATATGGCCATTAATATCGCAAAAAAAGGAATCGATGTCATTATTACCTACCACTCCAACAAATCGGCAGCAGATAAGGTTGTGGCGGAGATAAGGAATATGGGGCGGATGTCCAATGCGCTACAATTGGACACCGCTAAGATTAATTCCTTTGATGAATTCTTTAGTCAGCTTTCCGCTTATCTGAAAACCGAGACAGCCCAGGAAAAATTCGATTTTTTGATAAACAACGCCGGTACTGGAATTTACCAACCTTTTGTTGAAACCACGGAAGAACAGTTTGATGAAATGGTCAATGTTCATTTCAAGGGAGTCTATTTTCTAACCCAAAAGGCCCTGCCCTATTTAAATGACGGTAGTAGGATTATTAACATTTCTTCCGGTCTAACCAGATTTACTTTTCCAAATTCATCGGCCTATGCCCCAACTAAAGCTGCCGTAGAAGTATTTACCAGATACTTGGCCAAAGAATTGGCGCATAGAAAAATTACGGCGAATGTGGTGGCCCCAGGTGCCGTAGCAACTGATTTTGGTGGCGGAGAAAACAAAACTAACGAACAAAAAAGAAAGGCGGTTACGGCTGCCACTGCCTTGGGAAGAGTGGGAGAACCCGACGATATTGGTGGTGTGGTGGCATTTTTGTGTACCGAAGATGCACGCTGGATTAATGGTCAACGTATAGAAGCTTCGGGAGGCATATTATTATAAGACCATTTCAAATTACAAAAAAGAGGGCCTAATGGCCCTCTATATATTATGGATTGCAAAAAGATGGTCTACTCCTCTTCCCCATCTACAGCACCAACTGTAAGGGCTTCTTCGTTTTCAAAAGTATCCAAAGCTTCCAAATCTTCATTAAGTGCGTTGGACTCCGAAGTTGAAGTCTTTAGGGCATTGAACTTTTCCAATTGTTCCAAATCCCCTTCATCTCCTGAAAAATAGGGAAACACATCCATAATAGGCGATTCTGAAATAACGGGAATGGTGTAATCTCCCATAGTACCTTTCATGGCCTGTATGGTATTGTCATAGGCTTCCTTTACATCATTGGCCTGTACCAGCAAATAAGTGTTGGTTTTTCTTTCCTTACCACTATTCTCGTCAAAGGCTATTAAGGACACCTTGGATTTAAACCAACGATCTGAATTCTCAAAAGGATGCACCTCAGAAAAATTCGCAACTTTTATATTGGTAATCAAGAATTCTTCACTGGTATAAGCGGCCATCTCCTCGTTTATTCTGCTCTCCGCTTCGGTATACGATATCGCATCCAATAAATAGGTTTCCGTTGTTACTTTCTGTTCTCCAGTTTCATGGATTTTTCTATATTTTACCTTGCACTCGTACCAAGTCTGACTCATATCTATGTTTTTTTAAGGATACCAAAAATAGTCCTTACAGAAAAATTTGCCCCCCTATTCCCTAAATAGATATTCACAATTTCCAAACTTGGGATATATAACAACACCTACTGTAGGTACGCCTTTTTGTAAGGAATATTTGAGATCCGACATAATTATCCGAAGACCAACATTTTACAACTGTAGATTTTAAAATGTAGGGTCGAAATTGAAGATGGGAAGCTTGGTTTGTCATTTTTTAATTCGCACTTATGCACCAATCATATTGCACTAAAGGTCATCAAGGTCAAACGCATAAATATTGCCCAAATCATCGGAAAAGAATATAAATTTGGCCTCATTGGGCAAAAAACTGGCCTTACTGGAGGTAACATCACCGTTTTTCCCATTTATTTGGGTTTTTAATTGGATGAGTTCCCGAAACTCCCAGCTATCTTTCTTTTTTACTATTTCATTGACCGAAATAAAATAGCGATTGTTCTCCCTATTTTTTACGGCATGTGCTTCGAATATCTTTCCGGATTCAATATGATTGATAATAGGACGGGATGGACTTCTTTGTGCGGTGAGGTTTTCATACGGAACGTTCGTCCACATTCCCTCCTTGTCCCTTATTCTCAATACAAACTGAGGTTGATCTACTTGGTCCACGCTGTTCTTGGTAACAACGGCCATTTCCCCATTATTAAATACAGTAGCATTCAAGTGATCGTCTGCATTATTATCGCCCTGTTGAACAATTATGGGCTCCGACCAGTTGTTGGGCTCTTCCCCATCAATGTGTATTCGCTCAATAATAGATTGACTGTTTTGGTTGGACCAGATAACGGATACTTGATTCTTAAGACTCACTATCAAGGAAATATCGTCTTTATTGATGTCCTGTGCCAGTGCAAAGGGTTCCGACCAATCCCTGCCATTGATGGAATGCCAAACCATAATATTTTGGTCCACATCTGCGCAGACCCAAAATTGGTTCTTGGAATCTCGTGTGATGGTAGCAGTTTCAAGGGATTGGCAGTCCTGGGGAATGGGAAGTGACTCTTTCCACAAATGTTCATATTGATTGCTTTGGTGGGAATATCTTATTTGAACTACCTCCAAAGCACATTCCCCAACCAAGACTATATGCGCCTCATCACCTTTACTGTATACGTCTGCCCTACTTGGCAAATTATACCAGGCCTTATTTACCTCAAATTGACTCGCCCAGGAAGAAGCCTCCTTTTTCAATAATTTGGGACCGTCCCCATCCCCTACTATTACCCAATGCCCATATTGGTTTGTCCATGATTTTGACTGGGGTTTATCCGCAGTAGCATCACCATAATCAACATGGAAAATAGGCTCTAAATAAAGCTCCGGTGTATTGATTTCCTGCGAAAACGCTCCATGTCCACAGATCAAAAGACAAAAAAGAAAGGATAAGGAAAGTATACTGCTTTTTAATTTCATACTGTTGGCAATAAAGGACACCAAGTTAACCTTATAAACTTAAAAGTTAAATAAAAGTAAGGTTAACTAAATATAAATAAATTGCAAATATTCATAATAAAAGTTTGCTCCAATTGGGTAGTAAGTCTCTTACCGTGATCCCAAAGTTTTACACCAAGGACTTAAAAATCAACGAGTATAATTTACCCTTAGTGCAACTATATATGGGCATTAATATGATAGTATGAGCATATCGAAACTGCACTAGGGGCTTCTATTTTAAATGATTTCCAACTTATAAAACTCCTCCAATTGGGAATTACAGCTAAAATTGACTTCCAAATCTTTGACAATCCCCGTGCCAACACCATAGACCCATCCATGCAGGTAAAGATCCTGGTTCCTTTCCCAGGCATTTTGGACAATGGAAGTTTTCGCTAGATTGAATACCTGTTCCATGGCATTGTATTCAACAAAGCGCTCAAAGAGTTCCTCTTCCCCTTTTATTACTCCCAATGCAACTTGATGGTGTCTGTAAACATCCCTTATGTGTCGAATCCAATTATCGGCGAGACCATATGACTTGCTGCCCATGGCTGCCTTTACACCCCCGCAACCGTAATGACCGCAAACAATAATATGTTTTATCTTTAGGACGTTAACCGCATAGTCCAGGACGCTGAGCATATTCATATCGGAATGTACCACCATATTGGCAATGTTTCTATGCACAAAAACTTCTCCTGGTTTGGCTCCAATAATCTCATTGGCAGGTACGCGACTGTCCGAACAGCCGATCCATAACAAAGGTGGCTGCTGTCCCTTTTCCAGTTTTTTAAAAAATTCCGGGTCACTATCCAACTTGGATTGCACCCACTTACTATTATTCTCGATCAAACTTTTATAAAATTCTGTTTTCATGATGTTTTCTTTTTATTATTAATGTCCTAATTGAAATACCTGATGTCCGAAATATTTCCTAAAACTTTCCGGATTGTCTAGGGTTTCCTTTTCTGCTATCATTTTAATATTGATGTTGTTGTTTTTCGCCTTGATTGAAAATTCATCCAAATATTCCAAAATATCATAGTCCAAAATCTTGGTCTTTCTAAAATCCAGTTCCAGGTAGGAATCCTTTTCCAAAGCATCCAACTCCTTCATGATGGGCCCTTTATTTATAAAGGTTACCTCCTCGGCAAAGTTGATATGAAACAAATTTTGTTTCCCTTGGTACTCCTTTAGGAGCACGTGATGTGAATTGTAGTAAGACTTTAAAAGCACAACGATCAACCCAATGGTCAACCCTATTAGAATACCCTTCAACAAGTCGGTGGCAACAATGCCTATTACCGTCACAATAAAGGGAATGAATTGGGCCTTACCCAATTTATACATCTGTACAAAGGACTTGGGGTTGGCCAGTTTATAACCGATTACCAAAAGAACACTGGCCAAAACGGCCTGGGGAATGAGATTGAGGAAGGTAGGTATTGCAATGACACTCAGCAAGATGAGGAATCCATGTAAAATGGCGGAGAGTTTGGACACTGCCCCACTCATCACGTTCGCAGTACTACGAACAACCACTTGTGTTATGGGTATACCACCGATAAAACCTGAAATACTGTTTCCAATTCCTTGGGCAATCAATTCCCTGTTCGTAGGTGTCTGTCTCTTATATGGATCCAATTTGTCCGTAGCCTCCACGCTCAATAAAGTCTCAAGACTTGCAACAATGGCTATGGTAAAGGCTATAACATATACCGATCCGTTGGACAAGGCTGAAAAATCAGGTAGTGTAAACTGTCCCATAAAAGACGAAAAATCCTTAGGAACGGGTACACTTACCAACTGAGTCTCATGAAGGGCCAAGAAACCTGATGTTCCAATAGTAACATAGAGGATTATTCCAACTATTACTGCAATAAGCGGGGCAGGAATTAGCTTGAACATTTTATTTTTTTTGGCCAGGACTTCATCCCAAATCAGTAGTATGCCCAACGATATCAGAGTGATCAATATGGCTCCAGGGGTTAATTGATCATGAAGTCCACTTAAATTGATTCTATCGGTGTTGACATCCCCACTAAATCCTAAGGCCAATGGAATTTGTTGTATAAAAATCATGATTCCTATAGCGCTAAGCATTCCTTTTATTACTGCCGAAGGGAAATAATAGCCAATTACACCAGCACGAAAAATACCTAACAGAATTTGGATGATCCCAGCCAAAATAACAGCAGTAAGAAAAAGTTCATAGCTGCCCAATTCGGTTATGGCGTTTAAGACAATTACCACCAGCCCTGCGGCTGGTCCACTGACCCCAATGGCGGAACCTGATAGGTAACCTACCAGTACCCCTCCAATCAGCCCGGCAATAAGGCCTGCAAACGGGGGTGCCCCACTGGCTAGGGCCACACCTAAACATAATGGCAATGCTACAAAGAAAACTACAAGACTTGATGGCAAGTCTTTTTTCCAGTGTTTAAATAAATTCATGGAAATATAAGATTAGAAAATAAAGGTATATAGACCCGTCCTAGTTAGCTAACATGCGGATGGTCCTATATGATTAATAATTAAAGATTGGCTGTTACCCTAACTATTATGTTTTAGGTAAGTGTAAAATAGGTTATTAACCTATATGCTCCGGTGGAGGGGTTGGCTGGGAAATTCCAATAATTTGGATTTCCATACTGGAACTCGTTCGTATCTCAAACCTATTGTTGCTGCATAGGTTGGTTGGAAGTGATTGTTTATTTGGAAAACTAAAATCCATTACCTCCTCATCCAGATCGGATTCGGATCCATCCTGATTATCCTGCTGTTCCAACTCAAAGACCATATTGGTATCAGCGGAATATTTTGATACCATCCCATGAACCAGTCCCAACATAAAAACGAGGGACAAAAGGCTTGAAAAAATATGCTTTGTATGGATTATCAATTTTTTTGAAAATATTTAATTCTATTAAAAAATTCACAGTAAATGTATAATTATGCAAAACATAACACATTAAAATACTGTTAAATGGAATGTTAATTAAATTATTCATAAAATTAACTTTGCATTTTGAGCGTACTTGAATTATTTAAATATATAAAGTCTGAATTCTATAATTTTTAACTCAAAAAAAGACAATCCAATAATAAATTATCGGAAATAATTAAAAGACTTTATATAGCAATGAAAATCCAAACTCTAAAATCTTAATTAAAAGTAAAGGGGCCGTTTTCCAATAGACAAATAATATTGGATTAATGTGACAAAAGTCACATTTCCATTTAAAATTCAATCGTACATTTGCGATAAGCAATAGATTATACAGGATAGGCTTTAAGGTACTACTAACAGAATTAATAAGTTTAAGAAAGCAGACACCAAAATATTGTTATTATGAAGAACTGTTTATTAACTAATTGCTTGGGAACAACAAAATATTGGACTTAGAGAGATGAAACGAAGTTTAGAACATATAGAATACAAGGAAGACACCGAAGCTTTGGCAAAATTTGCAAAAGCCTTAGGGCATCCTACACGTATTGCCATTTTAAAGCATCTTGAGAATCAATCCTGTTGTTTCACAGGCGATTTGGTGAATGTATTTCCTTTGGCGCAATCTACGGTTTCCCAACATCTAAAGGAACTGAAAAATGCCGGGCTTATAAAAGGTGAATTAAAGCCGCCCAAAATAAAATACTGTATCCATCAAGAAAATTGGAACATTGCAAAATCGTTGTTTCAGAAATTTTTCGATTGATATTTTTTAATAAACACATCGTCTATAGGCGATAAACTAAAATTAGCATTATGAGCAAAGTAATTAAAATATTGGGGACAGGTTGTCCAAAATGTCAGTCCATGACCGGAGTAGTCCAAAATGTGATCTCCGAAAACAACATTGATGCAACTATTGAAAAAGTTGAGGATATCATGGAAATAATGAAATACAATGTAATGACCACACCGGCTTTGGTCATAGATGATGTTATTACCATTAAAGGTCGGGTACCATCAAAAGATGAGGTACTGGCACTATTAAACTAATTATAATGAGTTTTATGAATTATCAAATCAAGGCCTCCTCTATATCAAATCAGGATGCAATTGTTCATATAAAACAATCCAATATAGATTTTGGCACCACTACAACCACTGCTGATACTTTGCCGAATCCCGCCGAATTATTATTGGGTTCGTTTGCTGCCTGTATATTGAAAAATGTGGAACGCTTTTCCGGTATGATGAAATTCAGTTATTCCAAAGCCACGTTGGAGGTCAATGCTACACGACTTGAAAATCCACCTAGGATGGACAATATCCAGTACAATTTGACCATCTATAGTGACGATAAAAAATTGAACGGAGAATTACTGAAAAAGAACCTTGAAAAGTTTGGCACCATTTACAATACCTTAAAACTATCTTGTAGTATTTCAGGAACAATTAATACAATAGATCATGTTTAATCGGTTACAACATCTTGTTGATTGGCCCATCCATTCTGTTTTATATATCGAAACAACACCTACGGAACCGCATATAAAAAGCAGCAGGTAAATTGGACATGAAAAGATTTTCCTACCAAAGGAAAAGTTGCCGCATTGGAAACAACTATAGGTTACGGTTGTTCCCAATCTAATAATTGTTGATGAATTAACTTTAATCTACCTTATAAAATGAAACGAGTATTCCTTATTCTACTTTTTTTCCCTACCGTTCAAATGGTAGTTTCTCAAGATTACTTAGACAACTACCTTACTAATTTCAATTATGAAGCCAGAAAAAACATGAAGGTAAGCAGTGAAGGGCTAACTAAATTACTAATTGATAATAAGGCCATTCTCTTAGATATTAGATTTGAAGAAGAGCAAAAATCATGGAGTATGCCCTATGCTGTTCCTATGCCCCTGCCTAATATTCCTTCCAATTACAATTCTTTGGATAAATCCAAAATAATAGTTACCGCATGTCCACATAAAGACAGAGCCATTATAGCGATGGTGTACTTAAAGTCCAAAGGTTATGACGCACGGTATTTGTCCGATGGTTTGCTTGGCCTAGCTGATTATTTGAGAGGTGATAAGGCCAAATTATTCATTGAAAAAATAAAATAAAATGTTTGATTGGTTACAACATTTTGCCGATTGGCTCATATACACTGTTTTTAATGTTGGGCAAGAAACCCACTTGGGCACTGCTCTGAATTTCTTTGTATATGATACCCTCAAAATTCTTATTCTTTTATTTTTTGTTGTTTTTATTATGGGAATAGTGAATGCTTATTTTCCTGTAGAACGACTAAAAAATTATTTGAACAAAAAGAAGCTTTACGGTTTGGAGTACTTTTTTTCTTCCGTATTTGGTGCAATAACTCCTTTTTGCTCCTGCTCTTCGGTACCACTGTTTATTGGTTTTGTACAAGGAGGGATCCCCTTAGGGGTCACCTTTTCCTTTCTAATCACTTCACCATTGGTTAATGAAGTTGCCGTGGCCATGTTTCTTGGCATGTTTGGCATAAAAGCTACCTTGATCTATGCCGTTTCAGGTATTATTTTAGGTACTATTGGTGGCTGGCTACTTGGCAAATTCAACCTTGAACCTTTACTTTCGGATTGGGTAAAAAAAATTCTTGAAAATAAAATGCAACATGGTAAATTCGAAGAGGTAAAGCAAACTTTCTACCAACGATTACCTGAAATTTCACGTGGAGCATGGGATATAGTTAAAGGTGTACTACTTTATGTAGTTATTGGGATTGCAATTGGTGCCGCAATGCACGGCTATGTTCCGGAAAACTTTTTTAATACCTATTTAGGAGGTGGCCAATGGTGGACTGTTCCCCTTGCTGTACTTGTTGCAGTACCCATGTATGCCAATGCTGCAGGGATTGTCCCTATCATTCAAGTCTTTGTCGCCAAAGGGGTGCCACTAGGGACTGCCATTGCCTTTATGATGGCTACCGTGGGTTTATCCATTCCTGAAGCTACTTTGCTAAAAAAGGTAATGTCCCTAAAGCTAATTGCCATCTTTTTTGGGATAGTGACACTATGCATCATGATTTCGGGATATCTATTTAATCTTATTCTATAACCAATTGTTCAAACCTATGAGAAAAATAGTTCTATTTCTCCTATTAATTAGTTTTTCATTTCTAAGTTCAAAAGCTCAAAACACTCCAAAAATTCATACCGTTGGAGCTATGAAAGATATGGGAACCACCTATCCCCTTGAGGTCTGGCTGGATACCCTGCCGGATAAATCCAATATGTTCGCAATGGGTCCCTACGATAAAATGAAGGGAGAGATAACTGTTTTTGATGGGAAGCCCTTCTTTGCCACAGCATTTGTCAAGGACATGGGCGTGGTTAGTCAAAGTTGGGATATTCGTTCTCCTTTTTTCGTCTATAGCAATGTAAAAGACTGGGAAGAATTTACTTTGAATGGTCCCTTTAATAGTACTCAGGAAATACAGGAAAAAGTGGCTGCATTGGCAATAAGTAAAGGTTATGATCAAAAGGAACCATTTGCTTTTCGGATTGCAGGGAAATTTAATCAAATCACCGCTCATATCGTTACCCCCAGAAGCCCGGAAATTGAAGGCTATAGACCCGATGTAAAATCCCAAAAGTTTTTTTTGGAAAACAATAATGGTGAATTATTGGGTTTCTATTCTGAACAGCATCAGGGAATATTCACAGGGTCTAACAGTTTTGTGCATATACACTTTTTGAAGGACGACCAGACTTTTATGGGACATTTGGATGAAATTACCTCGGGCACCCAATCCTATAAACTCTACCTTCCCAAAAAACAGGCCTTGGTTAAAACTGTAATGCAGGTCAATGATACCGATTTTTCAAAAGGACGTCTGGGGAATATTCAAAATATAGATTTGGATGACCTGGTAAAATTTCATGGCCATCTTTGTGATGGACTGGTGGTAGGGCATCTTGCCTTGCAACGGGCAATGCAAGAATTATATTCAGATGGTATTGTAGACCGTACCAATACCCGAATCGTCAGTAAAGCTTCTCCCTGCCTTACCGATGCAGCTATATATTTAACAGGAGGTAGGTATCAGTTCAATACCTTCTACATATCCAACAATATGGATGCATTGTTTACGGTTCAACGTATCGATACCCAAAGAGCTGTAGCCGTACATATGAAAAAAGGCCTAAAACCGATGGAGATTGACCAACTCGGAGCCATGGTGGTAAAAGGGGAATTGTCTGCCTGCGATTTGGATAAATTAAAAGGAATGGAAGATAATTTTACCGAATTACTACTTTCCACCGATCCAAAAGATAATTTCACCCTAACGGAAATTACCGATTTTAAATGGAGCCCAGTTTTGAAGAACGATTACATAAAAACGGATATTCTGAATAAAAACAAAACTAAATGTCAGTAACAAACTCCCCGAAAAAAAACCTGCCCTTATTTAAGAAACCTACCCATGGGTGTAGGTATTGGAGCGAAAATTTCAATAAAAAAGTGGAATAACTTCAATTATCGCATGTCAATATACCTGCGACTTATAATATAAGGATCCAATGAATAACAAAGTCTAGTCCCACATGGCTATTCGTAAATATAGAATTGGGAAGGTCTGAAATACAAACAAAATATTTATTTTTGGAAAAGTACCAACCCGAATAGTAGTCCTAATATTCCAAAGTGGAACCTACTATTCAATTATCCGAATAAAATATGCAAAATAGATCCCCTCTCCTATTATTTTTAACCCTGTTGTTTATACAAACAAGCGTGTCTTTTGGTCAAAAGAACGAACCCACAACCGGGCCCGTTTTTAACGACGTCGGTGCTGTATTCTCCATTGATGACCTGGATTTCCTACCCGATAAATCCCAGGAACTAAAGGCAATTTTTGACATCGACAGAAAGCAAACTGATCCAAGTGCCAGCAATCCCATCATCTCCAGCCTCCACCGCTATTACAATATGCATGTTCGATACGGGGTTCCCAAGGACAAGATTCACTTAGCTCTTGTATTACACGGAAGTTCAACGAAAGATGCACTCTCTCCGGCTGTGTATAAAGAAAAGTTTAAAACGGACAACCCTAATAAGGATTTAATAAATACACTTTCCGAAATTGGTGTCGATGTTTATATATGCGGCCAATCAATGTCCTACATGGGTTATAGTAAAAAAGATCTGTTACCGGAAGTAAAAGTTGCACTTTCCGCCATGACGGTATTAACAGTATATCAAATGGATAATTATGCCCTGATCAAATTCTAATATACGGCATATCGCTTCCGAAACTGTCTTGGAATATTTGTTGGGAAAACCGTCAACATCAATCAAAAATAATATAAAACCCCTTTCCAAAATTCACGGGTTGGATAGCATAATTTCATTACTTTTAATGGGGTAATCATTCTTTTCCACAATTAACGATTACCAAGGAACTAGAAATTTAAAACCCTATGAAAAAAGTCGCCCAGACCATATTCCTTTTCTCGACTTTACTGTTGTGGTTCCCGGGTATTGGACAAGACAAAACCCCAAATGCAAATTATACCTATAAAAAAGGTGATTCCAGTGGTATTGGAAAATGGTATATGGATAGGGAAATTGCCCATGTAATGGGGTACCAAGGAATGCAATGGCTAGACCGTCCGGAGCGTGAAGAAGAGGAAAACACCACTGCCCTATTGATGAATATGGAAATTGAACCGAAAGATTATATAGCCGATATTGGTGCGGGATCCGGTTACCATGTCTTTAAAATGGCCAAATTGGCCAGAAATGGCTTAATCTATGCGGTTGATATTCAGGATGAAATGTTGGAGGAGATCAATAGTCGTAAAGAGCGGGATCATATTAAAAATGTTAGGGTCATAAAAGGTGGTGAAAAAAGCATAAACATAGCCGAAAATTCTCTGGACAAGATACTGATGGTCGATGTTTATCATGAATTTAAGTATCCGGCAGAAATGTTGGCCTCCATCAAAAAAGCCCTAAAAGCCCATGGAAAACTGTTTTTAATTGAATACCGGGGAGAAGATAAGTCGGTCCCTATTAAAAAATTACACAAAATGACAGAGGCACAGGCCATCAAGGAAATGAAGGCTGCCGGGATGAAACTTCTTAGAAATATAGACAACCTTCCATGGCAACACTGTATGGTTTTTGTTAGGAATTGAGTATTTCTTTTGAAATATTCCAACTCCTTATCCTGTTGGCAATAGTCTAATTGGATAAAACTGTTGCCTTTGAAGTATTGTCGTTACATAATATGATTGAATTTCCCAGCCTTAAATGAATCTCAATTTTAAATAATTGATTACCTTCCATAGATAACAGCAATCCATTTAATAAATTAATTAAACCATACTAAAACACATTAAAATGAAACGGATAATTACTTCTATGATATTAATATTTTTAGCCCTTAACGGCTTCGCAAATAGTACGGCACAACAGATATTTGCCAACCCCTTTATGGGTATGTGGGGGCTTGACGTTGAAGGCGGGGGAGCCGGCTGGCTCAACGTACACGAAGATCAAGGGTTTTTGGATGCCGAACTACTGTGGATAGGCGGTAGTGTAGTTCCTGTGTCCAACGTTTATTTCTTGGACGAAAACACATTAGTTGTTACCCGAACAAATCAAGTAAAAAGAAGTCCCGATCGCAGCCATACCATAACCTATACTTTGGAAGTGAAAAAAATTGGGGATGCCCTAGAGGGTACCATGAGCAGCCCCAATAGGGATGGAAGCGGGGTTTCCACTAAAAATTTTACCGGGAAACGTATGCCGCCCATGCCTAGCACACCGGATCTGTCCAAGCTGAAATTTGAAAAACCGATCAAATTGTTCAATGGGAAGGATTTAAGTGGCTGGAAATTGATTGATCCGGAAAAAGCCAATGGCTTTAAGGTGGTAGATGGCACACTGATGAACGATCCCGTTCAACCAGAAAATGGCGAACATATTTCCTATGGCAACATTCGTACGTTACAGGAATTTAAGGATTTCAACCTAAAGCTGGAAGTGAATGTACCCGAAGGAAACAACAGTGGGGTATACTTACGCGGACTCTATGAAATTCAAGTAGTGGATTCGTACGGCAAGGAATTGGATTCCCATAATATGGGAGCCCTGTACAGTCGTATCACCCCCAGCGAGGCAGCCGAAAGACCTGCCGGGGAATGGCAGAGCTTTGATATTACATTGGTAGACCGACATGTGACGGTAATCTTCAACGGTAAAAAAATAATCGACAATCAACCCGTTTTGGGACCAACCGGTGGCGCTATGTCTGCAGACGTATTGAGTCCTGGGCCCATTTACCTGCAAGGAGATCACGGCAATGTAGCCTATCGCAATATTGTCCTGACCCCTATCAAATAAACCCTTTAAACCAAAATTAAAAGGCCTCCTTTTCTGGGAGGCCATTTTTTTATTTTTCCATCTTCAAGACAGCAAATTTTCCTTTGTTCCAGCCATGTACCAGAAGGTACAATTGTTTGGTTCCGTTTTCCGTAACAATATGCGGCCAAACCTGATGAATATTTGTGAGAACGGGAATATCCAAATCTCCTGGAATAACGGTCGAAAGCAACTTCTCACCGCTATGCACATAGATAGGTGCCGATTTTTGTTCGCCAATGGCCTGCAAGGCATTTAGGAAGTAGTGCTCCGCTTTATAGGAGACATTACATACCAAACTACCTTCAGGAATGTCATTGAAAGTTTCCACAAACTTACCCTTCTTGGTAAATTTCACTACTTGTCCTGCTGCCCTATTGGCCACCAAAATATGTTTCTCGTGGGCATAGATACCATGAGCTGTTTGAAACTGGCCGGGTTTATCTCCTTTTCCTCCCCAGGCTAGTTTTCCCCAGCTCCAAACCCCGTTCTTTTCCTTAATCGTCATCACAAAGTCTCCTGCAGAATAACCATGGGCCACGTATAGGGTACCATTTAGGTAGGTAACATCCGTAACCCCAAAATTACTGTCCTTGGATCCAAAGAACTCATTGGCTTCGGCAAACTTGAATTCACTTCCCGTAGGTTTCAAGACTTCACTAACGATTGTTCCGTCCAAGGTCAATACTAGAACTCTTTTGCCTTCTTGGGCCACCGCAAGGTGTTTTTTGCCTTTGTGGACAAAGAAAACAATACCATGAATATTATCCTTTAAACGTGGATCATTACCAATGGTGGACCATTTGGTTAGATCGGGGCTTATGGCACAGAGTCCGTAGCCCGGTATGCCGGTATAAACAATACCGGTTTCAGGATCTTCATTGAATCCACCGTGCATTCCGGGCTCAAATTCATGGGCTTCTTTTGGGAAGGCCGCCGTTAATTCCTGGTCCCAAGAAAAAATAAATTCACCTTGACCCGTTAGCAGTTTTGCCTGCATGGGAATTTCATCGGAAGCCATAGGGCCATGTGGGTGATGATGGGCCATGTCATTATGTTCATGGGCATGGTGGGTATGATCGTGTTGGGTAGTTTGCGCCATAATGGTAGATGATAGTCCCAAAGAGGAAACAATCGACAATACGGCAAGTGCAGTTCTTTTTTGCATGGTTGGTTCTTTATATTTTTTTTGAAAGTTAAACAT
The DNA here is from genome assembly GCF_900129275.1 of Arenibacter palladensis. Taxonomy (GTDB): domain Bacteria; phylum Bacteroidota; class Bacteroidia; order Flavobacteriales; family Flavobacteriaceae; genus Arenibacter; species Arenibacter palladensis. Next base: position 48,638 of record NZ_FQUX01000003.1, read on the forward strand.
TCTAATTCGAATATTCAACTGATAAATATTGCACTATTTCTTAAATCTATTGTTCAATATTTCTTTTAAGACTACATATCAACTACTGTTTACTTTGCAAAAGGTAGATATTAGTTTACTCCATAGTAATGCCCCCTACTTCATTGGCAAACCAGGTATTCAATGCCATTAGCCTGTCTTGATTAATAATATGCCCTACATCATATATTTCTTAACACATAAAAATTTGAAAAATACGTAACTAGTTACGTAAAAATAATTACATTTGCGTAACCAGTTACTTAATAAAGATATCATGAACGACTTTTTAACGGAAATGGAATATGTTGGACTCACCAGTAGGCTTAAGAGATTAAGTGATTCACTACTCTATAGTACCAAGGAACTTTACAAGTCCGAAGGACTGGATATTGAACCCAACTGGAACTTGATCTTTATTCTCCTGCAAGAAAATGAAGCCATGACAATTACAGAAATATCAGAAACATTACAATTCTCACATCCTGCCGTGGTAAAAATCATTAACAAAATGAAAAAAAACGGACATGTAGAAACTAGAACTGATACTGAAGATAAAAGAAAGCAGATCTTAACGCTGACAGAAAAAGCCCATAAACAATTACCCCTTTTTGAAAAATATTGGACCGCAGGAAGACAGACCGTTATGGATCTACTGGAAGATAGTCCCAATTTTTTGGAGGAATTCCTGAAGATTGAAGAAAAAGTGAACCAAAGCGATTATAAGGAAAGAACCTTGAAAAATTTAAACAATGACGAACTTAGTAATTGAGAGCATTGGCTATATCGCCATCCTTACCGGTTTCTTTGCCATTACCAAAAAGGATATGGGCAAATTCCGCCTTTGGCATTTGATTTCCAGTTTTTTCTATATCATTTATGGTGCTATGCTAAATTCCGTGCCCCTTGTTATTGCTGGAATAGTTTTCTGTATCATCCATGTTTATCATTTAATTAAGATGTACGATTCCAACAAGGGGCCAAAACTTAAAACCTAGGGCATTGGTCCACAATAATATCTTTGGTAACCAAAACCATTTCCAAATCCGGACTTAAATCACTTTTAACTCCTTACCTACTTTGGTAAAGGCCTCTACTGCTTTTTCCAAATGGTGCTGCTCATGGGCTGCGGACAACTGTACCCTAATTCTGGCTTTCCCTTTTGGCACTACGGGGTAGAAAAAACCGATTACATAAATTCCCTCCTCCAACAATTTGGCCGCGAACTCTTGGGCCAAGGGAGCTTCATAGAGCATTACCGGAACAATAGGGTGATCGCCAGGTACTATATCGAAACCGGCTGCGGTCATGGCAGATCGAAAATATTTAGTATTTGCCTCCAACTTGTCACGAAGCGCAGTTGAAGAGGAAAGAAGGTCCAATACTTTTATGGAAGCCCCAACGATGGATGGTGCCAAAGTGTTGGAAAACAAATAGGGTCTGGAACGTTGTCTTAGCATTTCCACAATTTCCTTTCTGGCCGCTGTAAATCCTCCAGAAGCTCCACCCAAAGCCTTACCATAGGTACCCGTAATGATATCTATCCTGCCCATTACATTTCTATATTCATGGGAACCACGTCCGGTAGCTCCCAAAAAACCGGTAGAGTGACACTCGTCTATCATAACCATGGCCTCATATTTATCGGCCAAATCGCAGATTTTATCCAATTGTGCAATGGTTCCGTCCATAGAGAAGGAACCATCGGTCACGATCAATATCCTACGGGAACCTTTGGCCGCTTTTAATTGCTCTTCCAAGTCGGCCATGGAATTATGCTCATATCTAAAACGTTTCGCCTTGCACAACCTTATCCCATCTATGATGGAAGCATGGTTCAATGCATCTGAAATAATGGCGTCTTCCGGCCCTAGAATGGGTTCAAACAGACCACCGTTGGCATCAAATGCAGCGGCGTACAATATACAATCCTCCATTCCTAAAAATTCGGCGGTCTTGCGTTCCAATTCCTTATGGATGTCCTGAGTACCACATATAAAACGTACCGAAGATAAGCCATAACCATGGGTGTCAATTGCCTCCTTACCGGCCTTTATAACCTCTGGATGGGCAGAAAGCCCCAAATAATTGTTGGCACAAAAATTCAGGACGTCCTTGGTATTGGTCGTTTGGATCTCGGCCCCTTGTGGGGTCGTAATTATTCTTTCCTCCTTATATAGTCCCTCTGCCTTAATAGCTTCAAGCTCTTCCTGCAATGCGTTTTTTACTGTTGAATACATGTCTATTATTTCTTTTTTATACCCAAACTTGGTCTGGGCATTCTTGTTTTTTTAAAATAGCCCCAAAGGGTCTATTCATGTGGTATATACTGTTCTTTCAGTTTTTCTATCATGGTACTGACAATTCTTTTCAGATCGTATTCCGGCTTCCAACCCCAATCCAAGCTTGCTTCAACGTCGCTTATAGATTTCGGCCAACGGGCGGCAATGTCCTGCCTAAAATCCGGTTCATATTTTACCTTGAATTCTGGATAATGATTACGGATTTCTGTTACAATATCCTCTGGAGAAAAACTACTACCAGCAAGATTATAAGCCGTTCTTATTTTAATGTTCTTTTTAGGCGCCTCCATTAATTCCATAGTTGCCCTAATGGCATCATCCATAAAGATCATAGGCAAGGTAGTATCTTCATTGAGGAAACATACAAATTCTTCTTCCAAGACGGCCTTGTGGAAAATATCCACAGCGTAATCCGTAGTACCTCCACCAGGCAGGGATTGGTAACCTATAACTCCAGGGAATCTAAGGGATCTTACATCCAAACCATATCTTAAAAAATAGTACTGAGCCCATTGTTCTCCTGCCGCCTTGCTCATTCCATATACAGTTGCAGGATTCAGAAATGCGTTGTTGGGCGTATTTACCCAAGGGGCATCTTCTCCAAAAACGGCAATGGAACTTGGAAAGAACACCTTATCCAACTCATGGATTCTAGCTACTTCCAATACATTAAAAAGCATCCTCATATTAAGGTCCCAAGTCCCCAACGGATTTTCTTCTCCCTTGGCAGACAAAATTGCCGCCAAATGATAAATTTGGGTAATCCCGTGTTTGGTAACCACATCGCTCAAATGTATCCTATTAGTAGCATCCAAGACCTCGAAGGTCCCTTTGAAATTATGGGTTTTCTTTATATCTGTAGCCACCACATTATCCGAACCATGATGATGTTGCAACTCTTTTACGAGTACAGTTCCCAATTGTCCATTGGCGCCGATAACTAGAACTTTTGCTTTCATAGTGTACTTTTTTTACTAAATTAACTAAAGTGTTAATTACTGTCGAAATTACAAAATACGATTGCAACATTTAAATAATGGATATAATTAAGTAATTATCACTTGATTATATCAATTAAAAAGTTTTAATTACTTTTATCAATATAAAGATATAAGTTTTAAAGTAATTTTTCCCAACACTATGGAGCAATTAGATCAAACCGATATTACCATTCTAAGGATTTTACAAAAAGATTCCAAAAAAACGGCAAAGGAAATCGCCGCGATCCTTAATCTTACCCCCTCCCCCGTTTACGAAAGAGTTCGTAGACTGGAAAAACAAGGTATTATTAAAAAATATGTGGCCATACTGGACAAAAAGCAAATAGACCGCTCCATAACCGTTATTTGCCAAGTGTCCATGCGATATCACAACGAAGCCTTTATAGAGAAATTTGAGGCACAGGTACAGAGTTTGGATGAAGTACAGGAATGTTACCATTTGGCCGGACAGGTAGATTTTATATTAAAAATCCATACTAGAAGTCTTGAGGAATATCATGACTTTGTTAAGACCAAGCTGTCAAAAATTGAAAATATCGGTGTTCTCAACAGTACCTTTGTACTAAAGGAAATTAAACAATCCTCGGAATACTACATTTAATATCTAGTAGCATTTCTGCTATATTTGTTTTAACCAATAATTTGCCTATTTGAGGAAACCAACCATTACCGATTATACCATAATATGAAAATAGTAAGAACCGATATGGAGCTCGAAACTCCATTTGTAGACGAAACCCTTAGGAAAAATGGACATGATCTGGTTTTGCTCCCTGATGGGGTATCAGAAGAAAACCTAATGAAAGAATTAGAGGATTGCGACATCCTTTTAATGTGCTACACCCCTATTACCAAGAATGTCATAGATTCGGCAAAAAGGCTCAAGGCAATTATAAAATATGGGGTTGGAATAGATGCAATAGATATCCCTGCTGCCAACGCACGGGGCATCGTAGTGGTCAATATTCCGGAATACGCAGAGGAGACTGTAGCAGAAGGGGCATTTGCCATGCTTATTGCACTGGCCAAAAAGCTGCCAACGCTACAAAAACAAATGAACAGCAAAGCTTGGGTATGGCCAAGTAGCGAGTGGTTGGGACATGATATTGCCAGAAAAACACTCGGTATCATTGGTTGTGGTAAAATAGGAAGTAGCATGGCAAGGATGGCGGGTCCGGGTTTTAAGGCAAGAGTTATTGGTTACGACCCCAGCAAATCCGAAGAGGAATTGGCAAAAAGGGGTATTCAGAAATATGATGACCTCTCCGAAATGCTTAAGGAGTGCGATTTTATTTCCGTTCATGCCGTTTTGAACAATGAAACCAAACATCTGATTGGGTCCAAGGAGTTTTCGGTAATGAAAGAAACCGCTATCATTATCAATTCTGCCCGAGGTGCCTTGATAGAGGAATTGGCACTCTTGAATGCCTTGGAGAAAAAACAAATTGCCGGCGCTGGACTTGATGTATACAGCCAGGAGCCATTGAACAAAATGAACCATCCGTTAAAAAAGCTTTACGAAATGGACAATGTGATCCTACTGCCCCACTTGACTTTTTATACCCATGAAGCAATGCATAGACTTGAATTGGAGACCATGGAGAGAATTACAGAGGTCATGGAAAATAAGCCGGTCACTATTAAATCCAAAGACCCGCGACTTCAAAATCAGCCGAAGGCACAGCAATAAATTAGTTGATTTCTACCTTATAAAGTTTCCCGATTTTTACTTTACCATGGATATGGTGATATTTTGTAATTAATATGGGTTTTAAACCCACCTCCAGTTGAATCATAACCTAGTTTTCTTTATGACCTACTAGGCCCAGAATTCCCAGTGAAGGCAATAGATTTATTTACATGACACTAATGGTTACTTAAAGGTTGGATAGGAATTTATCAAGTGTATCCATTGTTCCCTCTTCTGATTCAATCTTTTCTATGGCGAAATTATTGGCCTTGTTCAAGGATTTATAATGTTCCTTCACAAAATCATAGGCCTGCGAGTACACAGAGTCCATTGCTCCTCCATCCGCCTCCACAACCAGCATCAATTTTCGTGGAGCAAAAGCGGCAGTCAAATCGGGTAGGTCGTAATGTGGTAAGGCCCCAGCAACCGTAAAAGGTATATGGGCAGGGTTATAGTCTTTGTTGGAAACAACGTATTGGAAAGAAGGCATCGGGTCCAAAAACAGCATGCTCTTAAAATCTATTCCTAAGGCCGCAGCATGTAATAAACTGGAATTAAAGCCCCCTTTAGATATTCCCATAAATTCTTTATCGTCCAATTTTAAATCTGCCTTGCAAACTTCCAGCAGCGTTTCTATGGCCTCCACATGTAAGGAAATCGTACTTTTTCCGTTCAATATCCCTGCAAACCATTGATTGTAGGAGGTATTTTCAAAATAGGCATCACCTTTTAAATACCCAGGCCCCAATTCACCGTAGCCAGGAAGATCAGGGACAATTACGGTAATACCTTTTTTGGCCATTTCTATGGGAATGGCATATGCTGCGTCCGACTTTTTATTCGCCAAATCATCAAGATATAGGACCGACCGTTTGGTGGATTGCTTGGGCACAAAGGCTACGAAGGGAATAAGGTTGTTCCCTGGCAGCTCTATCAAATATTTATTGAGGTAATAGGTTTCGAACTCTGTTTGTCCTGAAAAAAGCAATTCGCCTTTTCTGGTACTTTGGCTATACCCCGTTATTGTCTGAACTTTTTGTTTTAAATCGATTAAATGTTGGTCCATATTCTGCCTACTCCCCTTCAATACCTCCATATTTTTCTTTGTCAGATCGCTATTTACATCAAACAAAAATTTGCGGCCTACCGATGTTGAAAGTTGACCCGTTTCCGTAACATACAATTCCTCTACTGGAAAAATAACTACTTCCTCATCCTTGGGATCTCCGGGATTGTCCAAATGCTTTTGAAAAAAAGCATACATGGCTTCCCTATTTTTTAGGGTAGATTGATGCCCTGCATTGTCCTCCACCATCATGAGATTTTCTGACATGTCAAAGGCTTTGTAGGTCAATTTCGCTTCCCGATAGGTATCCCGTGCCCCTTGAATACTAAAAATATCACGAGTTGTGGTGATCATCAAAGTTGGTTTTGGTGCCCTTACCTCTAAAAGATCGGCATGGTCCAAACCGAGTTGGATACCTCTGGGGAAATTCTGCTCAGCATCTTGCGGCCCTCCAGATTTTAATTGGTATTCCATACTGGTGATATAACATTCCGGGGCTGAAGCTTTAATACGCTCATCGAAGGCCGCAATGTGGGAAGACTGTGTTCCCCCTCCAGACCTACCAGTAATACCAATACGTTTTGGATCCACTTCCTTACGGCTAAGTAAATAATCTACTGCTCTAATTCCATCCCAAATCATATATTTACCAGTGGATTCCCCGTTGACAAACAACTGTGCCCCGGGATAGGAATGCTCACGCGTTGGACTAAAGCGTGACTTGCCCTGGTTCTGATCAAAATACTGCGATCTTTCCCCTTGCCCATAGGGATCAAATGCAAACACAGCAAAGCCCTTTTTTACCAGATTGAGAATAACATGTTGATAGATATCACTTCTAAAAGCCAAATCGCTATGACCACTGCAATATATTATAGTCGGCAGGTTCCTCCTTTTGCCTTGAGGAATAAAAAAAGCAGCTGTTACCTTTACCCCCGGCATAGATTCGAAATATAATTTTTCTATGCTATACCCATCCTTTTTAATCCTTTTGGTAATTACAGGATTTAACGGGGTCTTTACAGGAAAGTCCCCTATAGACGCGTGCAACCTCTCTTTTATTACTTGCTGATGACCTTCCCAATCATTTTTCGTTTGCAGCTTCGATATGGATTCCTTTCGTTTGATAAGACTTTGAAACGATATTTCGGCCTGTTCCTTGTAAAGTTGATTCTCTGCATCCGAATAATATTTCCAAAAATCCAAGATGGAATAATTGGTTTGGGACCAACCATTACTGGAGTTAAATAAAAACATTAGCATTATTCCAAGGGTAAGGACTTGAGGTTTATATATTTTGAACATAATGGAATTTTGGATAAAAATTGAAAAAAATCAGTTCCAAGATAGATATTTAATCGTTTAAACTATAAAAATTGCCCATATTTACATTTCAAAACAATAGGACTTTGGCCCATTAGGTTGAAAATGAATAGGCATGCCTTGGTTATATTTTTGTTAATGGCGATGGTACACCATAAAGAAGCTCAATAAATTGATAAGAACTAAATTGATTTTGTTTTGGAAGCACTAGGTCGATTCTTAAGGATGTTTCTGATAGCCAATTTTTTGGTATATCCAATACTGGGCTTTGGGCAGCAGCTAGCCAATGTACCCCAAGCTTTTGATGCAATTAGTGTGGAACCGGAAGTGATCCTCATCAACAACAGAATTAAAGTGCCTCACCGCCATGGTCATTTTCAAGGGGTGCAACTCATAAATAAAAACGGAACAGAAAAATTGCTTGTTTCCGGGAGTTCCCGATCCAAGGCCTATGTATTACAGATAGATCTAACCACACGTAAATCTGAATCCGTATTTACGCTAATGAAAGATCCTTTCCGGCATGCCGGGGGGATTCAAGTCAGTGAACCTTATATGATTGTTGGCATTGAGGACAATATCCTTAAAACCACTTCCAAGGTTTGCCTTTACAATTACCAAAATAATGATTTGGCCAAGGCCCAGCCCAGTGTTACCATAGCCAGGGAAGGCGAACCTAAACGGCAAACCGCCGGAGCAACGGGATTATTGGCCTTAGATAATCATTATTTGGCAGTAGTAGCAAATTGGGACTCCCGCAACTGGGACTTCTACTATATAAAACCTAATAATGGGGAACATAAATTCCTGTATAGTTTTACTGCACCCGAGGAATGGGGAGGTTACCAGGCCATTAACCTTATCAAAGACGGCACAGCCATTTATGCCCTAGGCTTTTATAAGAAGGATTCTCTAGGGACAGCAGATTTGATCCTTGTGAGCAAACTTGAATCTTTTGAGCCCATTATGCAGAAAATCCGTTCCAAAACCTTTGTCTGCAAAAATGGGGTCGATTTTAATTCGGCCGTTGGGCTTCAGGTAGACCGGGAAGGAAAGCTTCACATTTGGAGTACCCAGGCGGATACAGCCAAAACCATCGCCATAAACAAATTTAGTCAACCATAAGTCTATGTTCAAGATCATCAAGCCCTTATCACTATTTATTTTCATTTTCTGCATCCAAAAAAATGTTACCGCACAGCAAGATTGGAAGGCCATCAATACCGTTGAAGAAGTATGCTCCATTTACCCCTGGACCATAGCAAACATGCTGGATCAATTTAATCTTGACTATCCTGGGTTGGAGAAAGTGAAACAGGCACATATCAGCGGGAATATGGTACAGGCATGCCATGAATTATTGGACTATTATAAAAACGCCAGTACGGCAATGGACCTACGCAAAACACAACCTGCAAAAACCAACCTCAGTATAGCGGAGATCGATACCATTTTAAACAATGTTTTTGTGGTGCAAAATGTACGGGGAAAGGTTCCCTATCTTGAAGATGGGCATCGCGACTGGTACTACAAAGGCCCCAATAACGATAAGGAATGGGCTTGGCTTTCCAATAGGCACAGTCAGTTAAACAGAGTGTTCCACACTTATCTGGAAACCGGCAACCCAAAATATGCCCAATACATAGACCTATTTTTAAAAGATTTTATCATCATGGGAATGCCCTATCCCGGGGTAAAAACTAGCACTTCCGTTTGGCGTGGATTGGAGGTTGCTGCCCGTGCCAAGATATGGTCCAGAATATTTTATGGCTTATTGGAGAGCGAATATATTTCCCCTGCCACACAACTACTAATGCTCAGTAGTTTACCCGATCATGCCCATTACAATAGAAATTTTCACAGCAGCAATAATTGGCTTACCATGGAAATTTCTGCTTTGGCTACTGTTGCGGCCTATTTTCCAGAATATAAAAATGCGGAAGAATGGTTGGACTATGCCATTGAAACTATGGTGGAAAGCATGAAAGATCAGGTATATCCAGATGGGGTACAAACCGAACTAAGTTCGCATTACCATAATGTATCCCTAAACAATTTTGAACTTTTCAAGGAAATCTGCGAGAGGGCCAATAAGAAGTTGCCCGATTTCTACAACCGTACCATTGAGGCCATGTATGGATACATTGCCCATATGGTAAGACCAAGTGGTTATAGAATAATGAACAATGACGGAGATAGGGGCAGTGATCACAGCCTTATAATGAAAGGCGCCCAAAAATTTGATCATGAAGATTGGGAATACATTGTCACCAATGGAGAAACAGGTCGCCAGCCAATGGATGGCCCCTCCTATTTTTATCCTTGGGCAGGGCATTTTGTTTCCCGAAGTGGCTTCGACCGGGATGCCCATTGGTCGTTTTTTGATATAGGACCTTGGGGCAGTGGCCATCAACATAACGACAAGGTACACCTTTCTGTTTCGGCTTATGGAAAGGATTTTCTGGTAGACTCGGGAAGATTCGCCTATACCGGTGAGGTAGCTGAAAAATTCCGTCCCTATGCCAAAAGCAGTGCCGCACACAATATTTTATTGATAGACGGCAAGGGTCAGGTAAATGGACCACCGCTGGCGGAAAAGCCATTGGGAGAAGAACAGTATAAAATAACAACAAGTTTTGACTATGCCAGCAATTCTTTTGATGCGTTTATGGATTTGGAAGGCGCTGTAAAACATACCCGGGCAGTTTTGTATGTACGTGGAGAATTTTGGGTAGTGGTAGATAGGGTGGAAACGGACAGGCCACGCACCGTTGAAGCCCTTTGGCACTGGCATCCTGATAATATGATGGAAAAAGAAAGGTCCATTGTGAAGACGATTAATGCAAGGGGAAACCTCGCAATTATCCCTGTAGGTAGGCAAAAAATTAACCCAAAGTTTATCAAAGGGCAGGAAACACCAGAAATCCAAGGCTGGTATAGTCCGGAATACAATATTTATGAACCCAATATAACAAGTTCATATACTACCAATATAACTTCCGATGCTACTTTTGTTTGGTTACTTATGCCTTCAGAAAAAGCTATTCCGAAAATAAAGGCGAAGATAGAATCGGAGAATTCGGAAGGAATTACGCTTAGTGTATCTGCCAAGGATAAGAAATGGCTGCTCAGCATTCCTTTTTACAAAAGTGCCAATGCAGCAATGGAGAAATCACATTAATATAGTTTGGCAAAATCCAGGCTTGATAAAAACACCTACGGCAATCCTGAATTTTTAGTCTAAATACGGGGCAAAACACAAATGGATTTTAAAGATTTCCTATATTGGGTGTATTAAAAATATATGATCTATGGTCATATATAATTGCTAGCTACAACCATTAAATGATCAAAAACAGAAAATACATTATTGGGATCGGAATACTAATATTCTTAATTGCTGCATATTTTATAGCGGACAGTATTCTATTTAGTGGTGTAAAGCCAAGACCCATAAATGAAAATGGTTTTCAGGCAAATTATTTTGTAAAAACCGATACCAAGAAAAAAGTATCAATAGTTTTGATTGGAGGAGGACCCTGGGGAGATTACTGGGGGCAACAGTTTGCGAACAGCGGATATAGTGGTTTATCATTACCATATACCCAAAGGGAAGGCTTACCCAAATTACCCGAGGAAATTAATTTAGAATATTTTGAAAAAGCTTTGGCATGGTTAAAAATACAGCCAGAAGTTGATCCAAATAAAATAATTGTAATGGGAGCATCGAGAAATGCGGAATTAGCTTTAGTCCTTGCTTCCATATTCCCTGAATCTATTAGTGGAGTTGTTGCCTACGCACCAAGCGCTGTCTCTTGGTCAAATACAGTTTTACCATACAATTCCAACGAATTGAAATCGAGCTGGAAATATAAAGGGGTTGATATTCCATACGTGCCTATGAATAAGATCTCAGGAAACGAATCGAATAAAATTAAAATGGTAGAGTATTGGAAAAAGGGGTTGCAAAAAACAGATTTCATTGAACAAGCGGCTATCAAAGTAGAAAAGATCAATGGACCTATTCTACTTTTTTCTGGACACGATGATCAGGTTTGGCCATCATCCATAATGGCAGATATGATAGAAAAAAGATTGGAAGCCAATAGTTTTAAATACTCTTTTCAGAATATAAAATATGAAAACGCTGGACACTTAATTTCTAGTAATCCCGATGACAATACCAGTTATAGAACTGGAACAATTAATATTAGTGGAAAAAATTATGAATATGAATTTGGCGGAAATGACGATGGAGATTTTAAAGCTAAACGAGACGCCAAAATGAAATTGATGGAATTTTTGGAAAAGATTTAAATGTTGACATTAAAACCTTTGAAGTAATGAAGGCCCCGGTTTCTATTCCAAAATTTTGTCCAAATTTCCGAAATCTCAAAATCGGAAAGGTTTTGTTATCTGATTTGCGGAAAGCAAACGATAGTTTGCTCTCCTACTTTTAATAACCCAACCGTTTTGCTCTATGATGGGAAACCGTAATAAAGATTTATAAAGTGGAGATATTTCATGGAACTTGGTTAATGATTAAAAAAGGGTCCGATTATTGTCCGCCTGAATTTATTGAATTTGAAAACACCCAAATTATTCACTTTAAGTTAGAGAAAATAAGCGTTGACGGATTAACAGAAAAAGTACATGAAAGGAATGAAAATTTTTCTGAAACCAAATGTGTGTTTATAAATGAAAATCGGATAAGAATATTCAGAATGGGAAAAACCCATACAGCCATTAGCGAAACAGAATCGCTTACAGCTGATACTGAATTCGCTACGGATTACGAAAGAATAAGACCTACAAAAACAAAATTGACCGCAAAGAAAATTCAGGAACTCGAATTCGAAGCTGAATGGAATGATGAAAAATTCCCCTTCGTGTTTAATAAGATTTTGGATAATCCAACAATAAATAAAATCAACAAAAGACTTAATATAGAGGGTCAAAAATTAGTGTTGGAAAAACTTCAGGGAACATATTTTGCTTCGATGTATGAAAATGGAGAAAGAAGTACACTTATCGGAATTAAGGAAATTGACGAGGAAAAAGCAATTCTTTTTGGTTTTCCCGAAACACCCTATCAAATAACAGCAAAATGATTAAAAATATCATAGACGGGACAATGCGTAAATTCTACCGGAATTACCAACGTTAGTGCCAAACCAAAAGTCAATGTATAGACACCCTTAACTAACGGTTATACGAGATTGTAGTTGGACCTTTTTTGAAGAATATTTTGCATGGAAAAAACAAAAATTTTGAATAAATGAAATCAAATTTGCACCCTCTTAAAATGACAAAATTACTTTTTCTATTTACAGTAATCATTAGTACAGGATGTAAGGAAAAACATTCAGAATCAATAGTTGGAACACAGTTTAAAGATTATTGGAGTTTAAACCAACTAGCCAATTTTGAAAAGGTATCCGATACTACTTTTTTTAATGATGAAATTGAACCTAAATTCAAATTACTTCATTTAAAAAATAAAAACAGAGACCTTGTTATCTATTCCAGGATCCAGTATGACTCTAAAAATAACAGGATTTACAAAGTATTGGATACCTTATCATTTTTGACTTCTGACAATAGTGAAAAACTAACAATTGGTTATTGTGAAATTGACTTAAAAAATAATAACAAGGGTAACATAATTGCATTCATTGAAAAAACCGATGATGAAAATATGTTTATCGAAAAAATAATGGAGGCATGGGTTGCCAACCCCGTTTCTGAACGAATTGAAAAATTAAAAAATATTGATAAAGTGGATTGTTTCAATGATTCATACAACGGATATGAAACCAAAATAAATTACGATCTTTTAAATAATTAAAACCGAACATAAAATGAAAAGTACATTTCCAGCTCTAGAATCTGAAAGGGTAGCCCTAAGACAATTTGTTGATTCGGATTTGGGAAATGTTTTTAAAGGGCTTTCACACCCCGATATTATTAAGTACTACGGAATTAGTTTTAATAGTATGGAAGCAACGAAAGAACAAATGGCCTGGTTTGCCGACCTGGAAAAAAATGAAACCGGAATTTGGTGGGCTATTTGCTCAAAAGAGGATGGCAGATTTCTTGGAGCAGGAGGATTAAACAATATCAGTAAAGAAAATAGAAAGGCAGAAATCGGTTTTTGGCTGATGCCAGAAAATTGGGGAAAAGGACTTATGACCGAGGTAATGCCCCTAATCCTTAATCACGCATTCACTAGTATAGGATTACATAGAATTGAAGGTTTTGTGGAGACTAAAAATGTGAATTGTAAAAAAGCTCTTGCTAAACTAAAATTCAATTGGGAAGGAACTATGCAAGATTGTGAAATTAAAAATGGAGAATTTATTAGTTTAGATATTTACTCAAAATTAGTTGATAAATGAAACGTCTTGCAACAGGGTGTTTGAAACATTCCCCATAAGAGTTAAAACGAAAGTTTGCGAATATTTGTAATGAGCGGCAAACAAAATAAAAGGCGATAGCAAAATGTTACTGCAAGTATCCTATCCCCATTACATATACTAACCATTGGCTATAATTATGAATAAAATCCATCTCCAAATAATAGCACAAAAAGAGGCGAAAGAATTATTTAGCCTGATAAACAGAAATAAGAAAAGATTAGCTAGATATTTTCCCCTTACCTTAAAAAAGAACGAAAATATTGGTTCGACTATCAATTATTTAAAGGAGTTAACGCAAAAAACAAAAAAGAAGGAAATTTATGCCTTGGGAATTTATTCCCAACAAGATTTGATAGGTATGATGTTTGTTAAAAATATCGATTGGCGGGTTCCAAAATGTGAATTAGGTTATTTTATAGACAAGGCATATGAAGGAAAAGGAATAATGTCCATAGCCATTGATGAAACCATTAAATATTGCTTTGAAAATCTGAAGATGGAAAAAATATTTTTAAGAATTGGAACTGAAAATATTGGTAGTAAACGCGTAGCCGAAAAAAAAGGATTTGAATTGGAAGGAATATTGCGCAGAGAATTTAGATTGGAGACCAAGGAATTAGTAGATGTAGAATATTATGGAAAATTAAAGACTCCTCCCAAAAATTCATAACCGCTTCTTGATCTAAAATTAGCAATTTAAAACCTGTAACGCATGGTTCTAGGAGACTATTGTACTTAATTGCCAAAATAGATTGTATTAAATCTGAAATTGGATTTGAAAATATTGTATTAAGTCACATCTTTACGCCTCTCATGAAGAAATCTATACTATTTTATATAGCTTTATCAGGAGTATTCGCCAGTGCACAATCTTAGGTCAAATTATTTTCCCCATCAATATCATCTACGGATTACTGAATCAGAAAGATAGAACCAATAGCTAGTACAGATCTCAATTTGGTCCTCACCTATTCCTAAGAAAAAACTTCTTGCTTTTTGTCCGTCACTATTCCTATCCTGTATAACCCTCCTAGACCTAAAATCCTGACAGGCCTGAATTTCTAGGTTCAATTGGGCAGGTTCGATATGTATTTACTAAATTAGTTACCAAAACATTAATATTAATTTTACACCAGCATTTTAGCGCCTATTGGATAAATGAAACTATTGAAACGTCTTTTGAAAATTTTCTTTGGGATTGTTGGTATGGTGATTATAGCTGCCATCATTGCATTGGGGCTGGACAAAATGGGGACGCGTTATTTGAAAATCAAGAATGTGCCGGCTTCCAATAACTCAACCTATCTTATAACCAATGTAAACATAATCCCAATGCTTCAAGATACTGTCTTGGCCAATAAAATGGTGTATATCCAAGATGGTATCATTAAAAGTATCTCCGAAAGCCTACCCGACAAAGAAGTAGAGATTGTTGATGCCCAAGGTAAATTTCTACTCCCCGGACTCATAGACATGCATGTGCACGTATGGGACAAATACGAACTTGGACTGTACCTTGCCAATGGTGTCACTGCGGTTAGAAATGTATGGGGTATACCAATGCATTTAAGGATCAAGGAAGACGTAAACAATGACAAAATACTTTCCCCCCACTTTTACACAACGGGGCCAAAGCTCACAGGGCCGGAATTTATAGGTGACGATAATTTAAATTTAACAAGTCCCAGTGAAGCCAAAGATAAAGTGATTTCATATAAGGACAGAGGCTATGATTTTATTAAAACCTATTACGGCTTGAACAGGGATATATTTGATGCCGTTGTAGAACAGGCTGCCATTTCCAAAATGGATATCGTTGCCCACCCTTCACAGAAAGTGCCCTTTTCATATCACTTAAACCCACAGATCAAATCTATGGAACACGCCGAAGAAATTGTGCAACAACCTTTGCAGTTCAATTTAGACACCATTAAACTACAATCTATAATCGATTCTCTTTCCAATTCAAAACATAGCAGTTATTGCCCAACGCTAACGGTGTTCAACAATATTTATCAGATGATGATAAATGATTCCATTTTAGAGGCGGAACCCTTATCCTATATGAATCCACTCATCAAAAAAGTAGATAGTAAAAATCAATTTAACCGCTGGCACAATGCCAAGATGGAAGATTTCAGTGTGGTGGATAGAATAAAAAATCAGCACGATTTTCATTTGGAAATCGTTGCCCAACTCCACAAGGCCGGGGTTCCAATTATATGTGGAACCGATGCAGGAATAGGAGTTACACTGCCTGGATTTTCAATTCATAAAGAACTTGCATTTTACAAAGAGGCAGGACTTTCCAATTACGAAGTTTTGAAAACGGCCACGGTAAATGCTGCTCAAACACATTCCATTATGAACCAACTGGGAACTATTGAAGAGGGTAAGGTAGCCAATTTGCTACTGGTAGATAATAACCCATTAATGGAATTATCCACATTGGAAAACCCTTCATCCATTTTTATTAAAGGAAGGAAGATAAATAGAAAGACCCTCCTTTCCTTTAAAGAAAAGGCCAAGAATCGGAAAAATTTAATAGCCTCAGCACTGACGTACTTGGAGAATTTGCTCATTGAAAAATAGATTATCGCCCATAATTAACCTATAATCACAACAGCCGGAAGGATTGTTGTTTACTATCAACAATTAAACAAATAAATAACCATGCAAATTACCTCCCAACACATGCAGGATGTACTCTACAAACTGTTCCTAAAGTATAAGTTTCATAAGGAAAAGGCCCAGTTGCTGGCCCAAACCTATACCGAGAGCACCTTAATGTAATTTACTTCAACATGAGATGTTAAGTACGACTCAAATAGCCTCAAAACAACAAATTTGTCCGGTAGCTTAAATATGTGTCACACTCTTTTAATGGTAAATATTGTGGTAATGCTTAATACTATACTTGATTTCAAAGGGTATTAATGGAATTAAATTGGTCTTGTGGATGTATTCCTTTGGCATCTTTCAAACTCTTTTTACCCTTTACTGTTATCTTTAAGGCTCCAAATTCAATATTAATATATAAGAATAGTGTATAAATAAATAACGCTATTCCGAACATTTCCATCGCCTCCTCAATAGTCATCAATATTATATATGCCCAATTTTCCTCACCTTGTAAATAATCAATCTTGGCAGTCACCATTTCTATTCCAACAGCTCCCATTAAAAAAATAGCTCCAGACAGTATAATGTAAAACCTTACTTTAGAGGGGAGATCCATAACAAACCTGAAATAAGTAATACCCAGAAATAAAATGAGAATGCCATAGGGTATTACCCAACCATAATATAAAAATCCAGTTGTTTTAAATGAATTTTGAACCATTCCCGATAAATGTTCATGTATCACACAAATTTCATCAAAACTTAAGAACATGAAGACTAGTCCCAACCCTATCCAAGATAAATGTTTATTTCCCATTTCCTTCTTTTTAAACCCAATAACCAGAAGTATTAAGGCTGAAATCATTAAGGCACATGCCGAATAAAATGTAGGAATAGCCATTTCATTATCCAAATAAAATAACTTGACAAAAAACCTTATTAATTTATTATCTATATATAATTGAAGACCTTTTCCAACTGTGCTTAATATTACAAAGGTTGTAATAATAATACTCAATAGTTTAAGAACATATTTCGGAGTTAATTTTTTCTTCATAAGTTTTAATCAATTAGATGCCATAAATTAATGGGAAACTCTTAAATCAGTTTGTTCGCTTCGGAAAACTTAACAAAGCCCGTCAACGAAAATGAGATCATGAATTTCCTGAGAAAATCATAACAATTTTAGTTTACAATAGGTTGCAAAAAATTCATCATGAATCAA
Source organism: Arenibacter palladensis (assembly GCF_900129275.1). Taxonomy (GTDB): domain Bacteria; phylum Bacteroidota; class Bacteroidia; order Flavobacteriales; family Flavobacteriaceae; genus Arenibacter; species Arenibacter palladensis. The sequence goes on from NZ_FQUX01000003.1 coordinate 66,305, forward strand.
ATGTTAATTAAAAGTTAATCAAATGTAAAATAAATGTCAATAAAATAATAATACTTCTGATTAAGGGATAGATTTATTTGTTGAAATAATCTCTTTTAGTTCCAAATGAATACCTGATTACCAATTGATTATCCTATTGGAATTACGTAAATTGAGAATTCAAATATAAAAAGTAGTATTTTTAAAAAACTCAATCATAAATTTACCTGCTTAATTATTTCACTAATAAACCACTTTAGAAGATTTGGCGCATTTAAATGGAAGCAGTTCAGACATGAATTTGATTAAGTATAAATATTGACAACGGAGCCATTCATCAAAAGTTATTAATACCAAACGAATAAAACCATGCAAATTACCTCCCAACACATGCAGGATGTACTCTACAAACTGTTCCTAAAGTATAAGTTTCCCAAGGAAAAGGCCAACTTACTGGCCCAAACCTATACCGAGAGCACCTTGTCCGGTGTAAATTCCCATGGTATCAACAGGGTGCCCCTTTTTCTGGAATATGTTGAAAACGGCAGCGTTAAAATTATGGCCGAAGCAGAAAAAGTGGAATCTTTTGGCAGTATCGAACGGTGGGACGGCAATTATGGCCCGGGAATCATCAATGCTACCAAGTGTACCCAACGGGCCGTGGAACTGGCCAAAACACACGGCATGGGCCTAGTGGCCTTACGCAACACCAATCATTGGATGCGTGGGGGTACCTATGGAAAGTTGGCAGCGGATGCAGGTTGCATCTCCATCCTATTCACCAATACACAGCCCAATATGCCGCCTTGGGGCGGTAAAGACAGCCGGATTGGCAACAACCCGTTCATTGTATCCATTCCTAGGAAGGGAGGAAATGTAGTATTGGACATGGCCATTTCCCAGTTCGCCTTTGGAAAAATTAACGACTATAAACTTAGGGGCAAAAAACTACCCTTTCCAGGGGGGTGGGATGCCAATGACGAACTTTCCAACGATCCCGAGAAGATTACATTAAAGGAACGTGGTTTGCCCATTGGCTATTGGAAAGGTTCTGCCCTATCCATAATTTTGGATATGTTGGCCACCCTATTGTCCGCCGGGAATTCTACTTATAAAGTAGGGCAAAAAGATTTTGAAACGGGAATATCCCAAGTATACCTCTGCATTTACCAGGAGGTTTTTAAGGACAAGGAGCTGCAAGAAAAACTATTGAACGAAATTATTGATTATACCCATGACGTGGAACCCATGCAGGCCGGAGACAAAATTTATTATCCCGGGGAAAGAAGTGCCCTTACCCGCGAAGAAAATCTAAAGAACGGGATGCCAGTAAGCGATAGTGTTTGGGAAAAAATAATGGCACTGTACGAATCATAAGAAATTAAATAGACTTTGCAAGAAATGAAAAAATCTACCATAGCGGAGATCAGGGAACGGTTCGACAAGGATGTGGAGCGCTTTTCCAATTTGGACACTGGACAACTTACCACCATCGACGCAAAAATTTCTTTGGAACTCATTACCGAAGCGGCCAAAAGAATCGTACCCAATGCCCAGCAATTATTGGACATTGGATGTGGCGCAGGAAACTATTCCCTAAAAATGCTCTCCAAGCTTCCCAACTTGGAATGTACTTTGGTGGACCTTAGTGGACCCATGTTGGACAAGGCCTTGGAAAGAGTTTCTAACCAAACCACCAAAAAGGTGCATGTGGTAAAAGGAGATGTAAGAGAAGTTCACCTAAAGGAAAACCATTTTGATATAATTCTGGCAGGAGCCGTATTGCACCATCTTAGGGACGATCACGACTGGGAAACCACCTTTAAAAAAATATATGGCCTACTAAAACCGGGAGGATGTTTTATGATTTCGGACCTAATCACACAGGACAGCGAAATACTCAATGATTACACTTGGGAAAGATATGGGGACTATTTAGAGGATCTGGGGGGAAAGGACTACAGGAAAAAAGTGTTGGACTACGTGGACAAAGAGGATTCTCCCAGATCCATGAACTATCAGCTGGACCTTATGAAAAAGCTAGGCTTCAGCAAGGTGGAGATATTGCATAAGAATATGTGTTTTGGGGCTTTTGGGGGCATAAAATAGGTATTTCACCCATTATTGAACAAAATTCAGCAATTTTAGGTAGATCCACATTCTTATTGTGCCCTTTGAAGCAACAATATTTTAAAGGAAGTTGTAAATTAATTCTCAAAAAATTAAAGGTATGGCTACTAACCTAAAACTACGATATATTTACCTATACCTTATTTCCACGCTCGGATTTGTATCCTGTGGATCAACTACAACTAAAACCGTAGAGATTAAAGGAGTCTATGGGAATCCCAAACCCCTTTGGGAAAAAGGGTATAAACTTAATGAGCTTGGGGTAAATGCCATATTTGTCCACAGCGGGTCCATTAACGAGGACATGATTATCCGCGCAAGGGCCGAAGGCGCCATGGTATATGCCGAATTCGCCACCTTAAACGGTAAAGGTTACGTGGATACACATCCAGAGGCCTGGGCCATAAATGACAAGGGCACAAAAGTTGAGGCTGCCACCTGGTTTATGGGTGTCTGTCCTACCGAACCCGGATTTAGAAAATACCGCTTTGATCAGTTGCGCGACTTACTTCTAGAGTATGATCTGGATGGGGTTTGGATGGACTATGTACACTGGCACGCCCAATTTGAAGACCCCGAACCCATTTTACCGGAAACTTGCTTTTGCAAACAATGTCTAAATAGCTTTTCAAAAGATTACAATATACGTTTGCCAGATGCCACTACCACAGAAAAGGCTGAATATATCCTTACCAACCATGAACCAGCTTGGCGCAAATGGCGCTGCGAGGTTATTTACGATTGGACTACCAACATTAAAAGCATTATGGCCGAAATTAAACCCAACGCCCTTCTTGGTCTTTATCATTGTCCTTGGGACGATGACGAATTTAACGGTGCTAGGGAACGTATTTTGGGTTTGGATTACGATCTTCTAAAGAAAACGGTGGATGTTTTTTCACCTATGGTCTACCATCAAAGAATGGGGAGAGAACCCAATTGGGTGGAAGATAACATTGTATGGTTTGGCAAAAAGATAGATGCAGAACTTGGTGCTTACCCCAAAATATGGCCCATTGTCCAGGCCTACAATGAACCTGGCATAGTTACCAAGGAAGCCTTTGAAACGGTATTACGTGGTGGTTTAGCTGGGAAGTCGACCGGAGTTATGATGTTTACCACCAATGCCATGGCAGAGGATGTAGGTAAAACGGAAGTGATGAAGAAGGTGTATAAGGAATTATTGGAAAGTCATGGTGAATAACCATGAGGAGGCTAAATGTTAATAGGTATTTTTTATTGCTAATAATTACCTGTACCCACTTCCATTCAAATTTCCTCTAGCTTTTTATGCTTGGACAAAGCCATGTCTTTTTAATTTTATGAACCAATTGTATTAACGAACATCCAAAAAAAAGTAATACTATGGCCAAAAGTAGGAGATCAACCATTGAAATGGATAAGAAGGAGTTTCGAAAAATTGGATATCAATTGATTGATGATATTTCCAATTTTATAGGGTCCATAGATCAGAAACCTGTTACACCTAATGAAGGTCCTAGTCAATTGCAGGACTTATTGGGAAATACATCCCTACCCGAAAATGGTAGGCCTGCGGCTGAATTAATTGCTAAAACAACAGATTTACTGTTCAACCATTCCTTGCTTAACGGACACCCTAAATTTTTGGGATATATTACTTCATCTGCAGCCCCAATTGGCGCCTTGGCCGATCTATTGGCATCATCCGTAAATCCGAATGTTGGAGCACAAATATTAAGTCCCATAGCTACTGAAATTGAAAAACAAACAATTAAATGGCTATGCGATTTTATAGGAGTCCCATCAGACTATGGCGGGATATTGGTCAGTGGCGGCAACATGGCAAATTTCACCGCATTTCTAGCGGCTAGAACAGCAAAAGCACCACAGAACATTAAGGAAGATGGGATTCAAAATACATCTAATAAATTAACGGTATACTGTTCCAAAACAACGCATACCTGGATTGAAAAAGCCGTAATTTTATTTGGGTTGGGCACAAAATCCGTTAGATGGATACCAACGGATGCTTCCAATAAAATGGAGACTAAGGCACTGGATAACACCATAAAAAAAGATTTGGAAAATGGTTATCTACCCCTAATGGTAGTGGGTACGGCCGGGGATGTAAGTACAGGGGTTGTTGATAATTTGAGCGACATATCAGCTATTTGCAAAACATATAATCTGTGGTTCCACATTGATGGTGCTTATGGCGCCCCTGCTGCAATAGTCCCTAAACTCAAACACCTGTTCACAGGAATTAAAGATGCAGATTCCATTGCCCTAGACCCCCATAAATGGCTGTACAGTCCACTGGAAGCTGGTTGTACCTTGGTGAAAAACCCTCAGCATTTAATTGACACCTTTAGTTCACATCCAGAATATTATAATTTTAGTAAAAGTGGTCAGGATAAGGCTCAAAACTTTTATGAGTACGGACTACAAAACTCACGAGGCTTTAGAGCTTTAAAAGTTTGGCTGGCATTGCAACAAGTAGGCAGAAGTGGTTATAAAAAACTGATCAGTGAAGATATTGAGCTTTCTGAGATGTTATATGACTTGGCCGACCAACATCCTGAATTGGAAGCGGTATCCCAGAATTTAAGCATTACCACTTTCAGATATGTCCCTTTAGAGAATATTGACCATAAGGAGTATCTTAATACCTTAAATGAGGCTATATTGAATGAATTACAAACAGGTGGCGAAGTATTTTTATCCAATGCCATTGTTAACGGCCAATATTCTTTGAGAGCTTGCATTGTGAATTTCAGGACATCCAAAAAGGACATAGAAGAAATTATTGAAATAATCATCGGAACCGGGAGAAAGGTGCATTTAAAAATATCCCAAGAAAGAGCATAATAAACCCGCCCAGAAATACATAGGCAAACAAGTTGCCATTTAAAATAAAGAATAATGAAGGTTAAAGCTATTGTATGCCAAGGCCATGGGGTTGCTTCCGGGAAGGCGAGGGACCCTCGTTATCCCCATGGCACCTTAAAGGCCCAATACAAATATTTTTTGCAAAAAGGCTTAGACCTAAGTCAATACTTTCTGGGGACCATCAATTTAGACATTGCTCCGTTTATTTTTAAAATAAAAAAACCGAAATATTTTCTAGAGAATGTAAATTGGTCCGAATACATTCCCCCAGAAAATTTTTACTTTTTCGATGTATTCCTTCAATTTAAGGAAACTACCTATGAGGGTTTAATTTATATGCCAGATCCTGCCACCAAAGCAGATCATTTTCAGAACCCGACCATATTGGAGCTTTTACTTCCTTGGATAGAAGGCTTAAAATATGGGGACATGGTAATGCTTGAAGTAAGTGATACGCAAATGGAATTACAAGTAAAACAATTGGATCAACAATAAAGTATAAGTAATGAAAACAACACCCGAACACAATGAGCGAGTTGCAAAAATGACCTTCTCGTCAGTATATCCACATTATGTAACAAAAGTGGAGAAGAAAGACAGAACGAAAGAGGAATTACACCAAGTGATAGAATGGCTTACTGGATTTGATGAAAATAAAATAAAAGAACTCATTAATGAGAAGGTAACCTTTGAAACATTCTTCCAAAGGGCAAAATTAAACCCCAATGCCCACCTCATTACCGGGGTAATCTGCGGCTATAGGATAGAGGAAATTGAAAATACCTTAACGCAACAAGTACGGTATTTGGACAAGCTGGTGGATGAGCTGGCAAAAGGAAGAAAGATGGAGAAGATTCTACGTGCCGGGTAGAGTTACAGCCTGTCACTTCGAGTGATTTTATGGAGAAAAACGAAATAAAATTGTATCGACAAGAAGACCAACTACACATATCCAGCTCTCAATACAAAATGGTTGCCATTTCACTCGAACTGACGATAGAATACCTGTATAAAGTCGCCAGAATTTGAGCCCTACCCTATTCCGATTGCGATTACGCCTGTATGCCGCCACGCAGGCTAAATCTCCGGTTAATACCCTGAAAATGGAAACCTGGAACCTTGATCTTTAAACTTTGAACCTTAAACCTTAAGCCCCGCCGTTCCATAAAAGGACAGCAAAAGCAAGATGCCTGTCTACCAAATATATTATACATTCCGATCTGAGCAATTGATTTATTTATTACCTTGATGCTTAATATGGGGCAAAACTATTCTAAATCAACCTTTTAGAACCAAACAAAAGGCTTTAAAAGCCTATCCAATTGCATGTCGCCATATGGTTATTAAACATATAATGATATTGCCCATGGAAAAATTTACCTTAAACATCAATGACCAAAAGGTATCAATTGAATGCGCTCCCGACACCCCATTATTATGGGCGCTTCGTGATCAATTGGGGCTGACCGGAACCAAATACGGTTGTGGAATAGCCGTATGTGGATCTTGTACGGTCCATTTGGACGGTACGGCAGTTAGGTCCTGCAGTCTACCAATTTCCGCTATCAACGATAAAGCTATTACCACCATTGAAGGGGTCGGAAAAGATGGACTTCACCCTGTACAAAAAGCATGGATTGCTGAGAACGTTCCCCAATGTGGATTTTGCCAAAGTGGCCAAATCATGTCGGCCATTGCATTATTGGAACAAAACGGAAATCCTTCGGACGCAGACATAGAACAAGCTATGTCCGGCAATATTTGTCGCTGTGGAACCTATATCCGAATTAGAAGTGCCATTAAGAACGCTGCTAAAAACAATGTGTAATATGAAACCTAACCCTTCCAATAATAAACTGTTTAAAGTTAGTAGAAGAGATTTTGTGAAAATTGGGGCCTTGGGCAGCACTGGTTTGATCCTTGGCGTTCCTTTGGGGTGCAAGCAAGATAAGAATGCCTTTTTAACCGGTCGGGAAGACGCTGTCTTTGCTCCTAACGTATATATCACGATTTTGGGAACCGGGGAGGTGCAACTCATTGCCCACCGCTCGGAAATGGGCACTGGTATTAGAACAAGCCTACCCTTGGTCATGGCCGATGAAATGGAAGCCGATTGGACCAAAGTAAAAATAATACAGGCTGTTGGAGATGTAAAATATGGAGATCAAAATACGGACGGCTCCTATAGCGTTAGAATGTTTTATCAACCTTTAAGGATAGCCGGCGCTACGGTGAAATTAATGTTGATGCAGGCAGCGGCCCAGGAATGGCAAGTAGATATTTCTGAATGTAGTGCCGTAAATCATGAAATAGTCCACAGTTCGGGAAAAAGTTTGGGCTACGGATATTTGGCCGAAAAAGCCGGTGCCTTGCCCATTCCAGAGGAAAATGAAATTACTTTAAAGGACTCCAAAGATTTTAAATTTATTTCCAAGGAAACGGTTATCTATGATCTAGAGGATATCGTAACAGGGAAGGCAGTCTATGGACTGGATGTACAGATTCCAGATCTCAAGGTCGCGGTCATAAAAAGAAATCCAGAGGCTGGGGCTGGAATAAAATCGTTCAACAGCGATATGGCCACTGCTATTGAAGGTGTCTCCAAAGTATATAAAATGGAGTCAACCGCATTTCCTATGGGCTATAATGCCCCGTTGGGGGGTATTGTAGTGGTGGCCAACAATACCTGGACAGCATTAAAGGCACTGGATACGGTGGAAGTGGTTTGGGATAAGGGCATAAATGCTTCCTATGACTCCAACGCCTTTATGCAACAAATGCAAATATCCGTACAGAAAGAAGGGCAGGTGAAAAGACAACAGGGTTCGGCAACCAAAGCTTTAAAAGAAGCTGCCAAAGTCATAGAGTCCGATTTTTTGGTACCACACTTGGCCCATTCCCCTATGGAAACCCCTTGTGCCGTTGCGCGTTACAATGCAGATGGAACCTGTGAAATATGGGCACCCGTACAGTCGCCACAATGGGTACGGCAGGCAGTCGCCGCTGCCTTGGGCATTGAGGAATCCGAAGTTACCATTAACGTTACCCTATTAGGAAGTGCCTTCGGCCGTAAATCCAAACCCGATTTTGTAGTGGAAGCTGCCTTGATCTCAAAAGAAATGAATACGCCCATAAAATTGTTATGGACCAGGGAAGACGATATTCAGCACGATTTTTACCATTCCAATTGCGCACAACATATAAAAGTTGGTATCGACAAAAACAATAAGGTCACTTCCTGGGTGCACCGTACGGCTTTTCCATCCATTTCAGGTACGGCCAGCGCCGATGCCAAAGGGCCTTCATCGGACGAATTGTGCATGGGAGTTTTGGACATGCCCTTCGAAATTGATAATATATCCTGTGAATCCTTGGATGCAAAAGCGCAGATAAGGATTGGGTGGCTGCGATCTGTCCACAATATCAACCATGCGTTTGCCATAGGTTCTATAGTAGATCAGGTGGCCAAGGCCAGAGAGATGGATCCCATAGACAACATGCTGGATCTATTGGGCAGCGATCGTAAAATCGATTTTGCGGCCCAAGTGGAAGGGTTCAACAATTATAACGTTACATTGGAAGAGTACCCATGTGATACCCATCGCCTTAAGCAAGTAATACAATTGGTAAAAGAAAAATCAGGTTGGGGCAAAAGCCTTCCTAAAGGCAAAGGAATGGGGTTTGCTGCCCATCGAAGCTTTCTTACTTATGTAGCCTGCGTAGTGGAAGTGGAGGTAGATGACAACAACAATATTAAAATACCAATGGTACACTTTGCCATAGATTGTGGAGTACCAGTCAATCCGGATAGAATAAGGGCGCAATTTGAGGGAGGTGCTGCCTTTGGTGCCAGTTTGGCCTTAAAAAGTGAGATAAATGTGAAAAATGGGGCCGTTATGGAGGAAAATTTCAACAACTATCTTGTGGCCCGGATGGAGGATGCCCCCATCAATACGGCGGTACATTTTGTAGAAAATGAGGAAAAACCCACAGGAGTTGGGGAACCCCCTGTTCCCCCGTTCATACCAGCACTTTGCAATGCTATTTTTATGGCGACCGGAAAAAGGATTACGAGATTGCCAATAAGGCTATAGGATAATAAATTGTCATAATTGATTGGAATCATGAACAATTGACCATAAGGTTCAATTAACTGGACTATCTGGACCGACTACCTTCTTTTGGTAATCGGCTTTTATCTCTAGTCTCGTTCTGGGTGCTAATTGGCTGTCGCCTGCTCGTCAATTCAAGCCTGCCTATCGGCAGACAGGCCCGTCACGACGTCACTTCGAGTGATTCTATGAAGAGCACCGAAATAAAATTGTATCGAGAAGTATACTAACTACACATAACCAGTTCTCGATACAAAATGGCTACTGCCATTTCACTCGAACTGACGATAGATAAGCTCACAATGGTGCCCGACTTTATGTCCTCCCCTACTTCAATTTCGACTACGCCTGCCTGACGGCGGAGATGCTCGAGCCAGCGATTAGTCAATTGAATTTCGATTATCGAGTAAAAGAATGTATAGTAGGGTTTACTAAACACAACGTACAAAGGGATTTACTATCTTAGATTTTTGAAAGCGATAGGATCAACATTCATCTTAAATTGTCCTATACCATTAGCAAACAACCATGGAGAATTTATTAGCCTATATAAAATCGAGAGTTTCTTTGACTCCAAACGATGTTGATTTACTTAAAAAGCACTTGGTTTATGAAGAAGTCCCTGCGCAGACCCATCTTTTAAAAGCTGGAAACGTAGAACGCTATATTTACTTCTTAAGTGATGGATTTGTAAAAGGCTATCAGAATATTGATGGGAAAATGGTGGTGCAGCATCTTGTAAGTGAGAACGATTTCTTTACTTCTTTGGAAAGTTTTATGACGGAAACTATTTCAATGGATTATTACGAAACCATTACAAAATGTAGCCTTATAAAAATTTCCAAACCCGATTTTGACCTTTTACAAAACGAAACCGATTTTTGGCAGACTGTAGTAAAAGAGGTTACCAATGAGCACCTAAATTGTAAATTGGAACGAGTCAGAGATTTTCAAATTTTAACGGCCAAAGAACGTTACTTAAAGTTTGTAGATCAATATCCAAAATTGGCCTTAAATGTTTCCATAGAAAATATCGCTTCTTTTTTAGGCATGGAACCACAATCCCTGAGCCGTATACGTAAACAAATCGCTTTCTAACAAATGTTATTTTCCAATCCTTGAAAACCATAGAAATTTGCTCAAACAAAAGATATAAGCATGAGCAACGAAATTTCATTGGTAACGGGTGGAAACGGACATTTAGGAAACAACTTAGTTAGACTCTTACTTTCCGAAAATATAAAGGTAAGGACCACCATAAGAAACATTAACGACCAAGAATCTTTTAAAGGTCTCAACTGTGAAGTTGTACAAGCGGATATTACCGATAGGGAATCCTTAAAAAAAGCATTTATAGGAGTCACGAACCTATATGCCGTAGCAGCAAATTTTAGTATGTGGGCCAAGAATCCCAAAACTGAAATTTATGATAATAATATGCAGGGAACTCAAAACGTATTTGATATTGCCAAAGAATGTAGCGTAAAGAATATTGTGTACGTAAGTTCCGTAGCCAGTCTGGATTTTACAAAATTACCTGCCAATGTAGATAACGGATACAACAAGGATAGAAGAAATTGGTACTATAATTCCAAAAATGACTCGGATAAATTGGCATTGGAATTGGGAGAAAAATATGGCATAAGAACCGTTTTGGTGCTACCTTCTGCCATGATTGGCCCGGAAGCACATAAATTAAGTTATTCCAATAAGCTTGTACTACAAGTATTAAATGGCGAAATACCTGTAGACACCAATATAACCTTGAATTGGGTGGATGTAAAAGATGTGGCCTTAGGCACATTTAACGCAATGAAAAAAGGTAGCAATGCCGAGCGTTATATTTTATCGAACGAGAAACATACCACATTACAAGAAAGTGTAAAAATAGCATCCGAATTATACCCTGAACTAAAATTAAGGATACCTAAAAAAGTACCCAAATGTCTATTGTACTCTGTTGCCGGTTTAATGGAGTTTAGTAGTAAAATTACCGGAAAGGAACCTATACTTCAAAGACATTACCTAGACATGTTTTATAACTTAAAACAAGATTACGATATTAGTAAATCAAGAAAAGAATTGGATTTCAACCCCAAATCGTCAAAAAAAGCTTTGGAAGATGCTTTAAGATATTTAAAAAACGATTGGAAAAAGAGGTAATGACCAATGCATAAAATATAGTGGGTGACCTCGCTAGTTGGCGCGAGCCTTCTGCTCGTGCCAAAACAAAATAAGACATGGCCTTAGCCAGTACAAGCTACTAACAACCACCATCCATACTTATAAATATTCCTGCCTTTTTCAAAACATAAAATTCACTACATTTAAGCTATTATATAACAACACTAGTGCGAAACTTGTGTCGTCACCGAGGACACCACTAGTCTTATACAAATAGACGACCAAACGATAATACCACTATGAAAAAATCTATGTACAAATACCTTCTATTTTTAGTGCTAACAGGGCTAATCTCCTGTAAATCCAATACGAAGAATGAGAAGGTTGATGATGCTAAAGCAGAGACCACGGTGTCCAAGGAACACAAAGAAGAGATAGTCAATGATGCCAAGGCATGGCTGGTTTTAATTTATGACAATGATTATTCCCAAAGTTGGGATAATGCGGCTTCCCTTTTTCAAAGAGCGGTTACAAAGGAACAATGGACGCAACAGTTAAGTGGTATTGTGCCTCCCCTGGGAGAAGTAATCAGCAGGGACGTAATTTCATCGGAATACCATACAACACTACCAGGAGCGCCTGATGGGGAGTATATCGTTATCCAATTTAAAACCTCCTTTGAAAATAAAAATGAAAGCATAGAGACCGTTACCCAGATGAAGGATGGTGACCAATGGAAGGTATCCGGGTATTTTATAAAATAAATCACAGCCAGATCCTTGTGCGACTCGAAATTAAAGCCAATTCTTCGTGTGATTCGTAAAAGTCCACCTTCACCATTAAATCCTATATAGAACATGAACGAAACAATTACTTTAAGGAATAGTCCAAAATTGGATATTAACCTTCAAAAAGATATGTTCGAAATTGTGGATCAGCTAACTCCAAAGAATAATGGCAGCTATGCCTATGGCAGTTTAAAGTCGGTCCAATTAAACAAAGGCTGGTTGCTTTCCCTGTTGAGTTATATTCCATTTTTTTGGACGGTCCCCTTTGAACCGGGATTTAGAAACAGAACTCATCTTAATATTAAATTGGCCGAAAAGACGCTAAGAATATGGTTACTAGGTTCGGATATGGACAAAGCGGCCAGTGTAAAGAAAGAATTGAACAGTAAAAAGGTATGATATTTCGGATAGCATTTTGTTTAACGGCAATATTGAACACGGGCTTGGGATTTAACGCTTATGCCCAGGACCGTCCCAATATTCTTTTTGCCATTAGTGATGACCAATCATTTTTCCACACTAGTTACCAAGGGTCCAACTTTGTCAATACGCCTGCCTTTGATAGGGTGGCCCGCGAGGGGGTATATTTTTCCAACGCTTATGCCGGTTCTCCGGGATGTGCGCCTTCCAGAAGCGCCATTATTACGGGCAGACACCATTGGCAAAATGAACAGGCAGGACAACATGCCTCCGCATGGTTAAAGAAGTATGTACCCTTTGTGGATTTGCTTAAGAAAAATGGATATGCAACCGGAAGAACCGGAAAAGGAGTTGGTCCTTTCCAATACGCCCGCACTGAAGAAGACTCGCTTTGGCGAAAAAATGATGCTGCCGGAGTTTCGCATAGCAACCTTAAATATGAAGAACATAATGATGAGCGATTTGCCAAGGGCATCAGCAAGACCAATTACTTTGGTAATTTCAGGTATTTTGTAGAGAACATTAAAAAGGACAAGCCATTTTTTTTCTGGTATGGCGGTGTTGAACCACATAGAACTTACGAAAAAGGTTCATGGAAAAATATGTCCAAAAAATTAGAGGATGTAGAGGTACCCGAATTTCTTCCCGATAATAAGGAAATACGGGGAGATTTATTGGATTATGCGGTTGAAATTGAGTGGTTTGATCTTCATCTTCAAAGAATGCTGGAATATATGGAGGAAATTGGGGAATTGGAAAACACCATTGTAATCGTCACTGCCGATAATGGTATGCCTTTTCCCCGTGCAAAAGCCAACAGTTATGAATATGGAGTACATGTGCCTTTTGCAGTTCGTTATCCAAAGAAATTTCCAGGAAATAGGGTTGTGGAAGATCCCATTGGATTTATTGATTTGGCACCTACTATTCTAGAAATAACGAATACCTCTCCCAAAGGAATGCTCCCCATTACTGGAAAAAGCATCCTGAATCTGTTGCAGTCAAAGGAAAATGGAGTCTTGTCAAAAACGGAAAGAGCTGTATATTCCGGTAGGGAACGCCACTCCTCGTCCAGATATTTAAATTGGGGTTATCCCCAAAGGTCTGTTAGAAAAGGAGATTATCTTTTTATATGGAACATGAAACCCGAAAGGTGGCCAGCAGGTGCTCCTCAAAAGTTTGCAGAAAATGATAGCACGCAATTGCTTCCAATTCACGGACTGGACAAAAACAATACCTACATTAACGGCAGTGCCTATACCGATATTGATGATTGCCCAACAAAGACCTATTTAATAGAGCATCGAGAAGAAATAGAAATTATGCCCTATTTCGATTTAGCGGTTGAAAAACGTCCTGAATTTGAACTTTACAATGTGCAGCAAGATCCTTCTTGTTTAAAAAATTTATCGGGAACACCGTTATTTAAAAAGATGGAAAAAGCCCTGAAAACCGAATTCTTGAGCGAATTGAAAAAATCCAACGACCCACGAATTGTAGGTCCCGATCCCGAAATTTTTGATAGCTATAAGCGTTATTCCCCCATGAGAAAATTCCCTGAGCCCGTATCGGCAAATTGATTTTAATGGGTAAACATATCGGAAACTGGACCGCTTCGCTACAAGAGTTTAAATACTTGACTCTATTTTTGTCCCAGCTCTAGACTCTAGATTCTACGCTACTGTTTACTGCCAAATTACTACTCACCAACCAATACTTCGATTTCGACACCGCCTGTCAGCCGATAGGCAGGCTCAATCTCCGTAAAGACCTAGAACATTAAACTTTGAAATTTAAATAGATTCAGCCACTGCCTACTGAATACTGAATACTGGCCACTGACTCTTGGCTCAAGTCTCTAGACTCTAGGCTCCGTACTATTGGCTAATGGCTCTTGCCTATTGGCTCTAAATACTTACCGCCCACTGATTACTGCCTACTCAATACTCTACACTAACTTCTCAATACTCCCGACAGCCTTTAGAATCCCCTGGTATATGAAAGTATTACATACTGATGGGATCTGGCACCTTCAAACTCCGGAGAATTATATCGTACCCCTACCCAATAATCGTTTCGTCCATAGCGCCATTGAAAATCAAAACCGGCATATACTACTGTAGTATTGGAAGCAACCAATAACACGGAATCATCTCCCAAGGCATTGCCTTCCAACAGTCCATTATGACCTACCAAGCGATATCCCCCACGAAGGGCAAAGAAGATCTCACTGTCCGTAGATCCAATTTGGTTGTGCGCTATGCTAGCGGATAAGGGATTTCTCCTTCCAAAATAGGCCACCAACTCCGGATGTACATAGATATCCCTCGTACCAAAGGCAAATTGGGACTGTGTTGCAATGTGAATACTAAAGGGATTGGGTACCAATTGCCATTCGTAGAGGTATCTGGTGTACAGATTATAATGAACACTATTTTCCATTTCCCCCACCCAGGTAGGGGTTTCTGTCTTCATAACGGAATGATGGTACCATCTTTGCAAACTACCTGCTCCCGAAGCCTTACCTGCCAACCCTAAAAGAAAATTTGCCTCTATTAAACTGTTACGGCCCACATGGGACCATCCGGACCTAAGTGCCGAGAACCCTACATAGGCACGGTCCAATAGTTGGACGTCTTCAGTAATAAGATAGGATGGAGTTATAATTTCCTGACCAAGGGAAAAAGTTAACTGTTCGTTTTCGGAATTAAATAATCCCTTTTCCAGCCGGTGCCTATACGTTAAGAATAGTCCAGCGGTATAATACCGATCCGTGAGCAATATGAAATCATTATCGTGCCGTAGCCCAATCTGGTTCCGAATAGTAGCCCTTTCCCCTCCAACCTCCCCCTGCTGTGCTATGGAAAACACGGTCCCACCAAGGAAACATATCAACACTAGGAGAAAGTAAAATGGACCTTTGGAAAAATTAGGCCACATTGAAAGTGGTTTATTAACTAGGTTCAACTGAGTGGTTTTGGTTTTGCAATGAAAAAGTACAAATAATTCATCAGAATTGTAAGTACGTTTAAATTATGGGGAGGGAACTTCTTTGGACTACAAACATGATCTAAAAAGATTCTGGACTGCTGAGCTACCAGAACCTAGACTCTTGACTCTAGTTTGTCTTGGCTCCAGTTTCGAGACTTTTGGCAATTGGCTATTGTCTCCTGAATACTGACAATTGATTACTAGTCACTATTTACTAACTATTACCCCCTGATTACTGAATACTGACAACTGTTTACCGCCAACCAGCATCTCACCATTCTATAAGTTCCAGATCAACAGGTTCATCAAAGCCCTTTAGCATTTGCGGACCAAGCGACTTAAAGGAAATATCTTTTCCAATACAGAGGTCTTTTACCACCTTGGCGCTAATAATTTGTCCCGAATTTCCATAACTACAGATACGGGCCACGAGGTTCACTGTTGAACCAAATAGTGCATCCCCATCCTGGACTGGTTCTCCCGCCCCAATCCCAATCCTTGCCTGGAGCAGAATCCCATCCTCACGCGATTCATTGAATTTGGATAATTGGCGCTGTATTTCCACCGCACAGACCGAGGCCATATAGGCAGATCTAAAACTGGTCAGGAATCCATCCCCTGCCCTATCCACTTCTCGCCCCCCATGATCAACAAGGGCCTTTCTTACCACGTTCCTATAGGTATGAACTAAATCCAATGCCTTGGCATCTCCCAAAGCTTTGGTAATATCTGTTGAACTCACCATATCTATAAACATAATAGCCCTAAATGGACTCTCGGTCATGGGTTTGCCGTCTTCCTTTTCGGGGTCTATAACCCGGCCCAGAAATTGGGCTACTGCCGATCCATCCACTTCAATAATCTGGTTGGGTATAAGGCCGTGGGCTTCCTTGTGCATCCCGCGCACGGCAGCGGCAGAAGGGGCTTCTATAAGACAAAACGCCACACCCTTTTCTTCATCATGCCAATAGGTCAATGCCTTGCAATGATGCCTTGATTGGATTTTCATGTCTTCATGATGGGCTTTGGCCACCTCTTCAGGAGTGGCTCCTTCAATATAATGTCGATCCATGAATAGTGGCATAATTTCTCTGTTTTAGGATGGGGGAGGTAAAAATTGGTTAAAGCTGGGAACTAGTAAAGGTATAAGGACTCATTTTAGGCCATATAACCATGACCACCAGCCAAATAAAGATACCAAATTATTGGTTATAAAAATTACAAAAGGGCAAATCATTGGTTGTGATCGTTAAATTTGGTAGATAAGGGAATTAGCAACTAGACCGCTCCGCTACAAGAACCTAGAAGCAAGACTACTATTTGTCCTTACTCTGGACTCTAGACTCTTGGTTCCTAGCCCTGAACATCCCTGATTAGAGTTGACCGATCACTGCTACTGTTTTCTGATTACTGTTTACTGAAAACTGACTACTCTTTACTAACCATTGGCTCTTGCCTATTCACTTCAATCTGTCGATTAAAAATAATACCCCAAATCTAGCTCGGGTAAGAATGCTGGCTCAAATTTAAGAGTTTGGGCATTTTTTGATATATTAGTTAGACCAAGATTTATGAACCATGCCCCATGCATTTAGAACATCGTTAATAACCTTGGAAGTATTATCAAATATTAAATAATATAATTATGAAAAATGTAAACCCAGTGGTTTGGTTCGAAATTTATGTTGATGACTTAAAGCGGGCCAAAAAATTCTACGAAGCCGTATTTCAACTTGAGCTGAGTGAAATGCCCATGCCGCCTTCTGCCGAAGACAATATGAAAATGTTATTTTTCCCCTCCAATATGGAATCCAAGAACAGTGCCTCAGGAGCCTTGGTAAAAATGGATGGATTTAAGGCAGGCAACAATAGCACCATTGTATATTTTATGAGCGAGGACTGTAGTGTAGAGGAATCCAGGATTAAAGGTGCAGGTGGAAAAGTAATGAAGTCCAAAGTGTCCCTAGGAGAATATGGCGCCATGGTTCTTGCCACTGATACCGAAGGGAATATGATAGGAATACATTCCATGAAGTAGTATTCTTTACAAGGATACCATGGCAGGTCTCAAAAGTATATTTTAAACGAACTTGCCAGGTAAATGAACAATGCCCATTAAAAAAGGGAACCAGCTTCCACCCATTCCCTTTTCTATAAACATTAAAATTTACTTTCTATGCCTGGCATGTCCGGTAATTTCCAACCTTCCCGATACGTATGCTTAATTAATTCTGCGGCAAACTCACTAGCAGAATAGGGTTCTGTCCATTCTTTTTCAAATTTGGGACGACCGTCCTTCATTACAAAATTATCGCGGATTACGGTTTTAATGGTCTCGTCCTGTCCTATATTCGTAAACCTCATATTCTCTCCATCCCAGTTCAAAATTTTGTTTAAGGATTGCAACCTAACGGCTAACACTCCCATAACGACCATTTCGTTAAAGGGACCAGCTTCTGAAAAATCGGATGTACAAGGTTTGCGATTCTCCGGGCTTTCCTTACAGGCCCTAACCCAATCCATTTCATGTGCTCCTTTACCCCAACTGAGCCCCATCTCCTTCTCTACCCTGCGCTCCGTCTCAGCTACTTTGGGTAGTTCCCTACCCAGTATTTCCGGTTCCAATCCATAACATCCGGCATGTATAATTCCTTTGGTACCGTAGAAGAAAGTACCTCCGCCCGACTTGTTAGGGTTTTTGCCACTAGGCCAGTTGGCCGGTAGATCTGGCTTTATACCTCCGTCGTACCAGTTAACCTCTACTTCTGGCAGTTTAATCTTGCCTTTCCTGCCCCTTTCCGGGAAGGTCATTTGGACGGACTGTGCCGTTGGGGCACTGTCCCTTAAGAGTAGGGAGGAACTTCCCTGAACTTTGGTAGGATAGCCTAATTTTAGGGCTTCAAATACGGGATGCAGAATATGGCAGGCCATATCTCCCAAGGCACCTGTACCGTAATTCCACCATCCGCGCCAGTTCCATGGGTGGTACACCTGATTGTAGGGAATCAATTCTGCAGGCCCGGTAAATAAATCCCAGTCCAAGGTATCTGGAACCCATTGTCCTTGGGCCAGTGGATTCACTCCCTGTGGCCAGATAGGCCTATCCGTAAAGGATTCAACTTTGGTTATATCCCCAATGGCACCGCTCCAAATTAATTCGCAGGTTTGGGCCACTCCCTCTCCGGATGCCCCTTGATTTCCCATTTGGGTAGCCACCTTATACTTCTTGGCCAACTTGGTCAGTAACCTGGATTCATATACGGAATGTGTAAGCGGTTTTTGTACATAAACGTGTTTTCCACGTACCATGGCATCTGCTGCAACAATGGCGTGGGTATGATCGGCCGTGGCTACCAGAACAGCATCAAAGTCGTTGCCCATCTCGTCATACATCACCCTAAAATCCTTGTATTTCTTGGCTTTTGGAAAGTGATCAAAACAATTTTTTGCATATTTCCAATCCACGTCACACAATCCAACAATATTTTCGCTCTCTAAATTTCTTAGGTTGCCAAACCCCATACTTCCTACTCCTACCCCAACTATATTCAATTTATCACTGGGCGCTTTATGTCCCAATCCCGATATTACGTTGCTCGGGAGTATAGTAATTCCGGCTGCGGCAACGCCTGTTTTACTAATAAAAGATCTTCGAGTAAGTGGTAAGGGCTTGTTTGGTTCTTTTTTCATGGTTTTAGATTGTTTTTTTTGGATTCGCAATAGACTCTATTTGCACTTTATTCCCCTAAAATTCGGAAAAAATTTGGTAATTAGGGGACAACATGGATAATTTGCCTTTAAATTAATCTGAATTTTACTTAGTTTACATCCAAATATCTATATAAAAACATGTCCAAAACCCTCTACCGAGTCTATGTTGTGGAACTTTCCAAACGCGTTTTTACAGAGAACGCGAAGTTTAGGGCCGCCAATCCGCAATTTAACGGTGTACTGGAATGTCTATACGTAGGCATGACGTCCAAGACACCCAAAGAGCGATTTGAACAGCACAAGACCGGATATAGAAATATGAAGGGACATAAATTGTCGTCCGACATCGTGCAAAAATATGGTCTATACCTAAGGCCTAGTCTTTATAATCATATAGATCCCGTATTGACCAGAGCCGAAGCATTGGAAATAGAGGAAGGTCTGGCCTTGGAACTTAGGCGGGAGCGTTATGCTGTTTGGTATAATTGATTAGGTAGGGACACTGAATAAAAACCCCTAAATTTAGTCAAGACATATCCCTTAATGAAAAAATGTATCCCTTTCGTTTTTATTCTTTTTATAGTCACCATCGGCTATTCCCAAATCCTAAAAAAGGAAATACCGGACAAATTAGTGGTACTCACCTTTGATGATGCCCCTGCCAGTCAATATTCCGTAGTAGCCCCACTGCTAAAGGATTTCGGTTTTGGTGCTACCTTTTTTGTGTGCGAATTTCCTCCGAATCATAAAGATAGTACCCTCTATATGAATTGGCGCCAAATCAAGGCTTTGGACAAAATGGGTTTTGAAGTGGCCAATCATACCCACACCCATGCCAATGTAAGCAAACTCACACAATCCGAGTTTAATGCTGAGTTGGAATATATTGAAAACAAATGTGATTCCCTTGGGATCCAGAAACCCCAAAACTTTGCCTATCCCGGTTACGGACTAAATGCCAATGCCCTTGAATATTTACAAAAAAAGGAATACGCCTTCGCACGAGCCGGTGGCAACAGGGCGTACGACCCATTAACGGATCATCCCTTTCTTATACCCAGTTGGGCAACCAATGCGGATAACAAAAATGAAATTATTAGTGCTCTGGAAGAGGCCAAAAACGGAAAGATCGTGGTGATTACCCTGCACGGTGTGCCCGATGTGGAACATCCTTGGGTAAATACACCGCCAAAGTTGTTTAGGGAATATCTGCAGTATTTATCCGATCAGAATTTTAAAGTGGTTTCCCTTCGGGATTTACAGGCCTATATTGATGTGGATATAGCCAAGGGTAGCATTGTGCCCGATCTGGACAGCCCACTTAAAAATTAATAACGACCTCCTAAGTACTGGTTTTTAAGCCTTTTCATCTGCATGGTTACCTACAATAAATAACAGGGGAAATAAAAGGTATTAAACCTCAGGGCAAGCCTGTCTACCGACAAAGGCAGGCCCTGAAGCCAATAATAGGAATCGACCCTAGGGTCGAGGTATTGAACATAGATCCCGCCGAAAAAGGCGGGATTAGTTCAACTTGCAATTTTAAGTGCGTCTTACTGACTTCTCAAAATTGAGTTTCACTAATAAATATTATCGTTATTCAACAAGGTATAAATTGACATCATGAAATGTCGCAAAATTCTACCTTTGGTACTCGTTTTTCTGCGGATAGTTCAAGGGATTTCACTATATTTCAATAGAATAATAGCAACGCTCCTACCCTCCCCCTGCTCAAGCTATAACTTCTTGGCAAGGCATTTGGTGGCCCTAAAGCAATGAAATGGATACACTAAGTAAATTATTGGATTTTAATCTGATCAGTATTGGCGATTATAAAGTTAAAGTGTACAGCCTTGTCATTATACTTTTAATTTTACTGATCACCAAGGTGATAGTGCAGCTAATAAAAAAAGCCCTGTTTCGCCGTTATAAGGGGGTACATTTTGATACAGGAAATACCTATGCGCTGTATCAAATTATTAAATATGTAATATGGGTCATTGCCATTGGTTTTATACTGGAATCCGTAGGCATTAAGTTGACCTTATTTTTAGCCGGTTCGGCGGCGCTTTTGGTTGGGGTTGGATTGGGATTGCAGCAAACCTTCAACGACATAATTTCAGGCATAATTTTGCTTTCGGAGAAGTCGATCAAAATAAACGACATCCTGGAAATAGATGGGGATATTGTTGAAATCCAAGAAATTGGATTGCGAACCTCAAGGGGACTCAACAGGAACGACATATCCATCATCATCCCCAATTCCTTGATCACCACCAACAAGGTCATCAACTGGAGCCACCAGAAGAAAAAGACGCGTTTCAAGATCGGTGTTGGGGTGGCTTATGGGAGTGATGTTGATCTGGTGGTAAAAATATTGGAGGAAAGTGTATTGGAACATCCCGATTTTGAGGACGGTAAAACCATAGAGGGCCGCTTCGTAAACTTTGGCAATTCCTCCCTAGATTTTGAGGTGCTTTTTTTTAGCGAAAATGTATTTAGGATAGAGAAGGTGAAAAGTGATATCAGAAAGATCATCAACCGGAAATTCAGTGAAAACAAAATTGTTATACCCTTTCCCCAGATGGACCTGCATTTTAAGTCGGGCCATACTGAGATAATACCCAAAAACGAATAGCCAGGTTCAGGAACATGAACCAAAATAATCCAGAAACATGTGATCAACAAAAATTTAAACATGGCAAGATTCTTAAAGAAATCGAAGGAAGAAATAGGAACCGCACCGGATGAACTTATCTTCCGGGGAGATAAAAAAATAAATGAAGTACTACTTCGTATAATCGATTTTGATGCCAATAGCCTCGCTGAAGAAACCATTAAGACGGTAAAAGATGTTCTGAAGTATCAGGAAAAGAACACGGTTACCTGGTTTAACATAGATGGACTGCACAACACCGAAGTTATTGAAGGCATTGCAAAAGAGTTCAATTTTGACCGAATGGTTTTGGCCGATGTACTGAATACCCAGGCACGGCCCACGATCAAGGAGTATGACAATTGCATATTTATATCCATAAAGATGCTGCAACAAGCCCCCAATTCCGATACCATAAATGTTGAAAACCTGAGTTTGATACTCACCGAATCCATTCTTATTTCCTTTCAGGAAACCAAAGGGGATGTCTTTGAACCGGTCAGGGAACGGATCCGAAAACAGAAACGAAGAATTAGGAACGGGGGTACGGATTATCTGTTATTTGCCTTGCTGGATATTGTAATAGACAACTACATCTACATTATTGGGGTTCTGGGCGAAAAAATTGAAACCCTTGAAGAAAGCCTGCTACAAGAACCCAAGCAGGAGATTATAGGGGAAATCAACTCCTACAAACGGGAATTGAATTTCTTGAGAAAGAATATTAAACCTGCCAAGGAAGTGATTTTGAGCCTTGCCAAAATGGAATCGGATTATATTACGGAAAGTACCGAAATGCATTTTAAGGAACTACAGGACAACATAAATCACGCTAGCGATTCTTCGGATAGCTATAGGGAAATACTGTCCGACCAATTAAATATTTATCACACCACTATAAGCAGCAAGCTGAACGACATCATGAAATTCCTGACCGTGTTTTCGGTAATTTTTATACCGCTCACCTTTATTGCTGGTATTTACGGGACCAATTTTGATGTTGTTCCGGAACTACATTATAAATACAGTTATTTTATCATGTGGGGGGTAATCATTGTTATTGCCATTGGAATGTTGATCTATTTTAGAAAGAAGAAATGGTTGTAAAAACTCTAAATAGCATAATACGTACCAGCCTTCTTCTAATAGGAGTTTTGATTATGAATTATACCTATGCACAGGATCTAAAAAAACACCAATGGGAAAATCGAGTTGTTATAATCGCGTCCCAGAATGAGGATTCCAGAACATATCAAGAACAAATTACCAAATTCAATAGTCTTCCCAAGGAATTCAAGGAAAGAAAAATTATAGTCTATCAGGTTTTGCCGGATAGGTATAAATTGACGGATTACCAGATTAAAGGAAAAGATATCGAATCGATTAGTTCTCCTGCTCTTTTTGATAAATTTGTAAACAATAAGGAGCACTTTAAGGTGATTTTGATAGGCTTGGACGGGGGCATAAAACTAGAAAAGACTAAAGTACTTTCAACAACGGAACTTTTTGCAGCCATTGACGTTATGCCGATGAGAAGAGCCGAAATGAAAAACAAAAACAGGTAAATCAATGTTAGGAGCACTGCTATTGAAATGGCAAATCCGTAATTGTTTATTTTTAAAAAATATGGATCCTAAACCATCAAGCTGATCCAATGAATAAAATCCACACCATGGAAATAACCAAAACTTCCACATACTACCTTTTATTGCTTTTAACGGTTATGCTCGGCAGTTGTAAAAAAGAAACCGAGAAAAAACCGACCCAAATTAATACTGGAGAGTTGTTATTCAATTCTTCCAACAAGGAATTGGACAAGGCTTTCAGCTGGGCTAAGAACAAAGCCCTGTCCTACGCCCATGACAATGATGACCCGGTTGGGTACTGGTATGAGGCTGCATTACCTGACCGTGAAGCGTTTTGCATGAGGGATGTTTCCCATCAAGCGATAGGTGCGGAAATATTGGGATTGGGGAAACATAATTTAAATATGTTCCTGAAATTCGCCCAAAACATTAGTGAAGAAAAGGATTACTGTAGCTATTGGGAAATCAATAGATATGATAAACCTGCTCCGGTAGACTACGAAAATGACAAGGATTTTTGGTACAACCTGCCCGCCAACTTTGATGTAACCTATAACGCCTTCCGACTTTATAAATGGACAGGAAACAAGGAGTACCTTGATAATCCTGATCTCATTAATTTCTATGAACTTAGTCTTAATGAATACGTAGACCGATGGGAATTGGGTTGGGACAAGATCTTAAACCGAAGTCGCTCCCTACATGCACCAGAGAATCCTGAAAAAAGCAGGTTTGGAAACAAGCGGGGCATTCCTACATACAACGAAGGTGGCCGGGGAGAAACTTTGTTGGGAATAGATATGTCCGCCTCCATTGTAGCCGCATATAAGTCCTACTCCGAGATGTTAAAGCTTAGGAATGATTTGCCCCAGTCCGAAAAATATGCCGAAAAGGCCCGTCAAGAGCAGGAATTCCTAGATCGGTATTGGTGGGATCCCGAAAGGAAAGAATACCGCTCTATACTTTATGATGACGGTAACTTCGATTATTTTATGGTAGGTGAAGATCAGGCTTTTCTACATTATCTCTTTTATTTTGATGCCATCCAGGACGATTCCAAAATATTGGATCTGGTTGGGAAATACGAAACCCATTTCGGTAAATTAATTGTGGAATTAAAGTCTTATTTGCCCATCATATTCTATGAAAACAACAAAGCTGCGCTGGCCAACAAGATGATCATTAATTTGTGCAGTCCCTTAAACCCTAGAAGGGCCTATCCAGAGAATTCCTATACCGTAATTGAGCATATCACCAGAGGTTTAATGGGCATTGACGCGGATGCTGCCACCAATGGATTTATAAGCCTTTCCCGACTCGATAAAAAAAATGATTGGGCAGAAATTATGAACGTTCCCTTACTCTCCAATAAAATTAGCGTAAAACATTATGGAAAAACCAAAACAACGGCCCATAATGTTAATGGCGGTACCATAAAATGGATTGCCAAAATACCGGGTGTCCATGAATTTTTATTTGTAAACGGGGAAAAAACAAACTGTACCACAGAGAAAAATGTACCACAGCCATATTCCTATCTTACCATAGACCTCAAAAAAGACGAAACGGCCACGGTATCCACAACGCCAGAATCCTAATAGAAAATAGAACTGCTTAATATGGGTAATTTGATGTTAACATAATATAAAATGACCATTGTCATATTTCAAAAGAAAAAATCACCTTAGGTTTATTCCCGCTTATTACTATCATAAAATGTAATATACCTTGAGCACCTCACTGAATACCCTTGACTACCATTTGATTCTACTATGAACAAAGAATTTATTCCTAAGTTGTTCTCTCTTTTAAAAGAGGGAATTTCAAAGGAAACCATTACAAAAGATGTACTTTCTGGACTTATTGTGGGCATAGTAGCCCTTCCTTTGGCAATCGCCTTTGCCATAGCTTCCGGAGTATCGCCGGAAAAAGGAATCGTTACGGCTATTATTGCCGGGATAATCATTTCTACATTTGGGGGCAGTAGGGTCCAAATTGGAGGCCCCACGGGAGCTTTTATCGTAATCGTATACGGAATTGTTCAGGAATTTGGGGTTAATGGGCTTACCATAGCCACTTTTATGGCCGGATTTATCATCATTGGCCTGGGACTGGCCCGCTTGGGAAACTTATTAAAATTTATTCCTTATTCCCTGATCGTTGGATTTACCAGTGGTATAGCCCTGATTATTTTTTCCTCCCAGATCAATGATTTCTTCGGACTTCAAATAGCCAAAGTACCGGCCGACTTTATGGATAAATGGGTGGTATATTTTGAAAACATCGACAAGATCAACGGGTATGCCATTGCCATCGCTGCCGGAACGGTGATCATTACCCTTTATTTCCAAAAGTTGATCAAGAAAATTCCAGGTTCCATAGTGGCCATCCTATTGTCCACTATTGTGGTCCAGATTTTCGGGATTCCTGTGGATACCATTGAAAGCAACTTTGGGGAGATCCCAAATCATTTGAGCATGCCCAGCCTTCCCAATGTGGATTACGCTACCGTGAAGTCGCTCATCCAACCCGCTTTTGCCATCGCCTTATTGGGCGGTATAGAATCCCTGCTGTCTGCTGTGGTTTCGGACTCTATGATAGGCGGTAAACATCGTTCCAATATGGAATTGATAGCACAGGGCGCTGCCAACATATGCTCTGCCATCTTTGGGGGCATCCCTGCTACTGGGGCCATTGCAAGAACTGCCACCAATGTAAAGAATGGGGGCAGAACGCCAATTGCGGGCATTGTACATGCATTGGTGCTCTTATCCATTATGCTATTATTTGCCCCCTACGCCAAGTTGATCCCCCTTTCCTGTCTGGCCGGAATATTAATGGTGGTAGCCTATCATATGAGCGAATGGCGACAATTTAGATCCATTTTAAAGGGAAATAGAATGGATATCATCATTCTTTTGAGCACCTTCTTCCTAACGGTCATTTTTGATCTAGTGATAGCTATTGAAATTGGGATAGTGCTTTCCAGTTTTATGTTTATGAAAAGGATGAGCGAATCCGTCTTGGTCGAAAAAATCACTGCGGATAATATTAACGGCGAACATTTGTTCGACGATGAATTGTTGGAGCTCCCCAAAAACGTGCTGTTATATGAAATTAACGGACCTTTGTTTTTTGGTGCAGCCCGGCAATTTCAGGAAACCATATCCAATACCCACCTACAACCAAAGGTCATTATAATTAGGATGCGTTATGTTCCCTTGATCGATGCCACCGGATATCAAAGCTTAAAGGAGATCATAAAATCCTATAGGGCCAAGGGAATAAAAGTGATCCTCTCTGGAATAAACGAAGAAACCAAAAAGGATTTTGAGAAGAATGAAATGTTCTTAGTACTGGAAGAAGAGTATATCCTAAAGCATATTAATGAGGCTTTGGATAAGGCCAAATCCTTTAAGTAATTTACCTCAAACATCTTAGGATCAAGGATGGTGTAATTGCCTTTAATTATCCAAAATCCCGTAGAAGTTTCAGTATCACTGTAGTGAAACCACGCAAAACCCAATACTTTAAAACCCTTTTTGTTTCCTAGGGAAAAGCTTCAATTAGCCCTTCACAAATAATGGAGAGAAAATCCGGTTAAAAAAAACACCTACAACTCTCTGATTAAAAGTAGATTGTTAAAAAATTCTTCATCGCTTTAATCGAAAAATTCACTAATTTTAGTATGGACTGCGGAGTATACAATGATAACAACCAACAACTAAGCCTACCGTATGACCAATGGACAACCAATGATAAAATTCTTTCTTAAAATTTATCCCCCACATTTTTAGAATTTAATATTGAACAAGAACTACGGTGTATTGCGTAAAATAATACCGATTTACGGAATACTGGCCAAGGTGTGTAGATAACAATTTCAATAAAAAATAAAACGTTCCCACATATTGAGTACACTTTGTTTAATTAATTATAATTAAGATGAAAAAAGTATTTAAAATTGTTGGTATCGGACTAGGAGTTATTGTTCTTTTAATTGCCATTGCATTGATCTTTATCAGTGCCAGCGAAATTCCTTCCTATGAAGTTGAAAAAGTTGATTTTAAGGTAAAAAGTAGTCCAGAAGCGATAGCAAGGGGCGAAAAATTAGCCGTTATGTTGTGTGCCAGTTGCCATATAAACCATCAAACCAATAAACTTACCGGACAAAAGATGATGGATGCGCCACCGGAATTTGGAGAAATATATTCCCAGAACATTACCCAGGACAAAACCTATGGTATTGGGGATTGGACAGATGGCGAACTGGTATATCTTCTAAGAACGGGTATAAAAAGGGATGGAAAATACAGTCCTCCCTATATGGCAAAATTACCGCATATGGCCGATGAGGATATTAATGCCATTATCTCGTTTTTAAGATCGGACCACCCTATGGTCAATGCCGATCCCACACCCGATATCCCACCCATGCCTTCATTATTGACCAAACTCTTATGTAGGGTGGCTTTTAAACCCCTTCCTATGCCCACAGAAGCAATTCCCCTGCCCAATGAAAACGACCCCGTGGAATTGGGCAAATACCTGGCTCATAATCTGGATTGTTTTGCCTGCCACTCGGCCGACTTTAAAACCAACGATTTATTAAATCCGGAATTAAGTGAAGGGTACTTTGCAGGCGGTAATAAACCCTTGGATCTGCAGGGAAGGGTAATGCTTACCTCCAACTTAACACCGGACAAGGAAACTGGAATTGGCAACTGGAGCAAGGAAGATTTTATAAATGCACTTAAGTATGGGCAGAAAAAGGGTGAAAAGGCCCTGACCTACCCCATGCTGCCCTATCCTCAACTTACCGATGCCGAAGCCGGGGCCATTTTTGAATACCTACAGACCATACCTTCTATAAAGAACAAAGTGGAGCGGTCCATTTACTAAAATGCATAGCCAAATCCCAAGGATGCGTAAATCTGTCCATTAGGTAACCAATGAAGTAAACTTGGGAGTTATATTACAATTTAAAGGAATTGGTACAGGCTTGGGAAATAATGCCACTCAATCCGTATTAATATCATTCCTAAATGCCCTAATTGAATATGGTCTTTAGCCTAAGTTGTCGTAAATTACCCTAAAGGTAAATTATGAAGTATCTTTTGGCCAC
Source organism: Arenibacter palladensis (assembly GCF_900129275.1). Lineage (GTDB taxonomy): Bacteria > Bacteroidota > Bacteroidia > Flavobacteriales > Flavobacteriaceae > Arenibacter > Arenibacter palladensis. The sequence goes on from NZ_FQUX01000003.1 coordinate 94,798, forward strand.
TTTAGTTATTATGACACTTATGACCTCAAAAATAATTTTCGATTTCAACAAAAATTCCAACATCAAGGAATGGAGAATTGTGAATGATGGGGTCATGGGTGGCTTATCGGTAGGCAGCTTTACCTTGAGCCCTGACGGACATGGATTATTTGCGGGCAAAATCTCTTTGGAAAACAATGGTGGATTCTCTTCTGTCCGTTACAGATTTGACAAACTACAAGTAACGACTGATAGTTACATTAGCATTCAGCTCAAAGGCGACGGGAAGAAATATCAATTTAGGGTAAAGGACGATTCCAGCACTTATTATTCCTATATCACTACCTTTCCAACTTCCGGGGAATGGGAAGAAATAAGGGTATCGCTCAAAGATATGTACCCTTCTTTTCGGGGCAGAAAATTGGACCTGCCCAATTTTTCAAAAGAATACATTGAGGAAATCGTCTTTCTGTTTGGGAACAAAAGAACTGAAAACTTTCAATTGTTGATCGATAAAATAGTATTGCATCAACCCTAGTCCTAGGACCGTGTATTGAAAAAATATAAAATTCCTTTTAATTCGATTACAATTCCGCTACCAACCATATTACTGGAAACAGTTGTGGACTTTCTACCCAACTTGAAACCATAAATATTTGTTACATTTATCGGAGTACTATCTCCTTATGCAAATTCCCTGTGTATTTTCTTGAGGAACATTTTAATAATAACCTAATACACTATTTTTTAAACAACTATGAAAGTATTGAAAACCTTATTATTGGCATTGCTATTAAGCACTGCCACTGTCTCCTTTGCACAAATACAGTTACCGGCCTTTTTTGGGGACCACATGGTCTTGCAGCAGAAAGACAATGTTTCCATTTGGGGAACCGATAAACCCAATACCAAAATTAAAATAACAGCTAGCTGGGGGGAAGAAGCCTCCGCATCTGCCAATGCCCAAGGGCAATGGAAACTAAAGATTAAAACACCTTCCTATGGCGGACCTTACACCCTAAACATTAAGGGTAGCAATGAAGCTGAGCTTAAAAATGTGATGATCGGGGAGGTTTGGTTGTGTTCTGGGCAATCCAACATGGAAATGCCCGTAAAAGGATTTAACAACCAACCCATAAATGGTAGCAACGAGGCCATTTTAAACTCCAAGAACAGCCAGATACGCCTGTTTACCGTAAAAAGAGCCAGCAGTTTGGAACCTCTGACAAATGTGGAAGGAAAATGGGCCGAGGCCAGTCCGGCAACCGTAAAGGACTTTAGTGCCACTGCCTACTTCTTTGGAAAAAAACTGAATACCCTCTTGAACATACCCATAGGACTTATACATACCTCTTGGGGCGGGTCCAATGTGGAAACCTGGATGGATAAGGAGACGCTTTCCCAATTCAGTACCATAGAGCTTCCAAGTAAACTTCCAGAAGGAGCACCACAGCGCACCCCTACCCTATTGTTCAATGCCATGATCAACCCCTTGATAGGGTACAACATAAAGGGAGCCATTTGGTACCAGGGAGAATCCAACAGAGGCAGGGCCGAGGAATACAGTCGACTGTTCCCCACTATGATCAAAACTTGGAGGGAAAAGTGGCAACAGGGCCAATTTCCATTTTACTTCGTACAAATTGCTCCTTATGGCTATGATGGCGGCAATGCAGGCTATGTTAGGGAGGCACAATTGCACACTATGAAAACGGTTGAGAACACTGGTATGGCTGTAACTATGGACATTGGAGATTGTGATTATATACACCCTAGGGAGAAAAAATTGGTAAGTGATAGATTGGCCCTGTGGGCACTTTCAAGGGATTACGGCTTGGAAGGTTTTGCCTATAGTGGTCCTGTGTATAAAAAAATAGAAGAAATTAAAGAGGGCAAGGTAACGTTGTCCTTTGACTATATTGAGAACGGTCTCTCCAGTTACGGACAGCCATTAATTGGCTTTGAAGTGGCCGGTGCGGACAAAGTCTTTCATCCTGCCAAAGCCAAAATTAATGGGGACAAGAGCCTTAGTGTTTGGGCAGAAGGGGTTACAAACCCCGTTGCCGTTAGGTATGCATTTAGCAATTGCGAGGCTGGCAGTTTGTTCAATACGGAAGGCTTACCAGCATCATCCTTTAGGACAGATACTTGGGAAAAATAATTTCATGAAAAAATGATGCTTAGGGTACAACTCCTTGCAGTTCTGTGCCCTAATCATCAATGTTTCTACCCTTATGGTAATTAGGTAGCACCGCACCCATACACAATCTTAGTCAAGCTGGATTATAAATAAATTGGAACAGATAACGCACCTTGTCCCAAAGCTATTTCCCTTTTAAGCATCTCACTCCTACCTATTAAGTCTATCAAGGTTCAATGCCTATATTACCCCAATTAAGAACAAGGAAATGAACTAGATTTAATAGACAATTATGGTGGGCAAAAACCTAAAAAGTGCATTAGGCTTTTTTATAAAATAAATACATCCATATTGTCCTGGACAACCTAAAATTGAAGGCACTACTTAAGAGGGCTATACCTACCACACATAAAAATATATAGATTACAGGAATTTTAAGAATTGCCCATGTAATCACAAAACAGGCGATCATTTCAGCGCAGGCCAAGGCATAACTAACAAACATTGCCCCAAAGAAAAAGCCAGGTTCCACTTCAAATTTATAATTGCAAATTTTGCATCTTTTTCCCATTACGGGCATCTTAAAAAGTAATGAACTCCCCTTGGCACTAAAAATATCACCCTTTTTGCAATGGGGACATTTACCTTTAAACATGCTTATAATCATAATGATATGGTAAAATTATATTGCAAATTTAGGACATCCCTCCAAAAATAAAATTATCCCATTATCACCATTATTTGTACATTTCGGACATTTAGACCCATCGGCATGAAAAAAATTCCAATTCTTGACATTAAACAATTTGAGCATAAGGCCCAGCTAGAGGATTTTTACAGCAATGACCTAGAAATCCACTTAAAAAATAATAGGGATTTTTTTCACAAACCCCACAGACATAACTTTTTCCTTTGTGTATTGTTTACCCAAGGATCGGGTATACATGAAATAGATTTTGAAACCTATGCCGTAAAACCAGGCTGTGTTTTTTTTCTTAGACCTGGACAGACCCATTTTTGGCAATTCAACACTAGTCCACAGGGCTATATCTTTTTTCATACCCAAGAGTTCTTTGAGCTTCATTTTACCAATACCAAACTAGACCAATTTCCTTTTTATTACTCATTTAAAAACCCACCAATTGTGAACATTACCTTGGACCAAATCCTAACCGTGAAATCCCAGTTCATGGAAATAAATCAGGAATATTACTCCGATCTCCCCTTAAAAAGACAAAAATTGGCGAGTCTATTAAATACTGTCTATATTGATCTTTCCCGCCATTATATAGAACTGGAGCCAAAAAAGGAGGTAGTCTCCATGTCATATATCAGCACGCTTAGGGCGTTGGAAAAATTAATTGATCTATATTACAAAGAACAGAAATCGGCCAAATTTTACGCAGAGGCCTTAAATATTAGCAGCAAGCATTTAAATAGAATTTTAAGAACCACCTTAAACAAAACCACCACCCAAATCATTTCTGAACGCGTAATGCTCGAAGCCAAGAGACTTATGGTCCATAGCTATAATACCCTAGCAGAAATTTCCGAAATTCTAGGCTATGAAGATTATGCACATTTTTCGAAAGTATTTAAGAAAAATAGCGGTATTACCCCCAAATCGTTCAAAAGGAATTATAGTTGAACAAGCTAAATTTCAACAGGATGAACTGCTTGGAAGCAGCCTTTCATGGTTCAAAATACGCTTTCATAGGTTCAAAATAATGTTCCTGCCATCCCTGAATATAATGTTCGCCATCTTCAGGAACTTTGCTATGTATTAAAGTCAATTCGGTTACACAATCGGTCTCCGAAAGGATCACCTCAATTTGCGAATCATCCTCGTTTTCTTTAAAATTATCAGTCCTCCAGGATTGCACAATTTTATGGTAGGGTTCCAAAACTAGATTCTCCCCTTTAATGTAGCCGTCCCATGCGGTAAACGGATCGCCAACCTTATCGGAAACGAAGGCCTCACCTCCGGTCATTTTAGTATGGCCTTGGGTACTAAGCCATGCCTTATAAATTTGTTTTGCCGTGGTATTAAATGTCGTTTTTAAGGTAAATTCCATAGGTGTGGTTTTTTGGTGTGATTATATTGATTGCCCGATTCTTAAATTTACTAAATAATTTTTGGCGGGTTTAATTCTTTATGGCAATTATGAACCACAGCCCCTTATTGTTGCCCGATACCCATTCCCTCAGAAGCTAATACGACTCTAGTGACATGGAGCTTTTCAGAATAAGTGGTACCCCAGGAAAGAAATATCGATTTAGATAAGCTTTTGCTAACTTTGCCCTCTTAAGAACCATACCCGTGCATCCAAAAAATCCGTTTTCCAAAGCCTACGATTTCGATTTACTTATGCGGCATTCCCCAGAACTAAGGAAATTTGTCTTTGTAAATGAGTATGGCAACCAAACCATAACTTTTGGAGACCAGCTGGCAGTAAGGGCATTGAATACAGCCCTATTAAAAGCACACTATGGACTTGACTATTGGGATATTCCGGAGCAGAATCTCTGTCCCCCAATTCCTGGACGCTTGGATTACCTTTTGCATGTGGCGGACCTGATTCCAAAGTCCACTCTCCGTTTGTTGGACATTGGTACGGGTGCCAACCTTATCTATCCCATTTTGGCTAACTGTCACTTCCATTGGCAGTGTGCGGCCAGTGAGGTAGATCTTGATGCCTTAAAAAATGCCCAGGAAATTATTGACGGAAACAGCGTATTGGCCAACATTGACCTTAGGCAACAACGCTTTAAAAACAGCATTTTAGAACATATAATTAAGCCTGAAGACGAGTTTGACGTAGTGGTCTGCAATCCCCCATTTTTTAAGAACCGTACAGATGCCGAAAAACAAAATCTGCGGAAGGTGCGGAACCTGCAATTGGAGGACATGGAGCGTCTAAATTTTGGAGGCTTGGCCAACGAGTTGTGGTATAAGGGCGGTGAAGAAGCATTTGTAAAAAAGATGGCAGAGGAAAGTGTACAATTTAAAGACCAGGTACATTGGTTCACCTCCTTGGTATCCCAAAAGGAAAACCTAAAAAATATAAAAAGGGCCATTAATAAAACCCTCCCTACAGATGTCCAGGTTATAGCTATGGAACAGGGCAATAAAAAGAGCAGGTTTGTGGCCTGGACTTTTCGATAGCAAAACTATCGCGTTTTAAAATAATCTGGATTTGTTATTAGGGATATACAGTCTAGCGCCAAAACTACTGGCATTCCTTATATGCTAAACCCAGTCTTGTTTAAGTAAGCAGCCCACAAGTCAAAATCCTATATAGTTCTTCACTAACCTTTAACCTTCGTTTAATGTAGCATTATAATGAATCTAACGGACTTTCGATATTCGCAAGACTACGTGGTGTTACCTTGGTATAGACCTGAGTGGTCTTAATAGAACTATGCCCCAATAGTTCCTGAATAAACCGCATATCGGTACCCGATTCCAAAAGGTGGGTTGCATAGCTATGCCTAAGGCCGTGAACCCCAATATTTTTTTTGATACCTGCCCTTTTCATGGCCTCTTTGAACACCTTCTGTATGCTACCTCTGGAATATTGCCCCCCATACCTGCCTTCAAGCAAATACTCCTTGGGATTATATTCTCTATAATACTTTCTTAGTTTTGGCAATAGCGTTACGGGTAGCGGTACCATCCTATCTTTCTTTCCTTTTGCACCACGAATATGCACAACCATTCTAGAGCTATCAATGTCATTTATTTTAATAGCAACGACTTCTGAAACCCTAAGTCCCAAACCATAGCAAAGTTCCAGAGCAATGCGATGTTTTAAATTTTCTACTTGTTTAAACAACTTTGCCACTTCACTCTTAGCCAACATTTTAGGTAAGGTAGCCGGTTTTTTAGGTCTCGGAATATCAAAAAAGAGTTGTGGCCTATATAATACTTTTTCAAAGTAAAATTTAATGGCATTTATTTTACCGTTCATTTTGCGTTCCCCCATTTTCTCCTGGTAAACGCAATAGAGAAAATAATCCTTTAATTTTTTAGGTGTAAGCTCATCCACAGGATAATTTTTGATCAATTGAAGTAAGTGTACAAACTCTGCAATATAGATCCGAATGGTGTTTGGACTAAGCGCTTTTAACCTAAGCTGATCATAATACCGTATTAGGGCAGTTTGGTTAACAGGAGCTATTTTGGGAAGTTGTTTTTCAATAAATGGTCGCTGCTCTATTTTCAAGGCCTTTCTAACCGCAGGTATATCCGGTAAATACCACGCCTTATTGGTTTTGCTCCATTTTGCAGAGGTAAAGCGTTCTCTAAATTGTTGTACCAAATGGGGATTAAATGGAAAAAAAACCAATATTACATCTTTGTTCCGATGCACAGCAGGTTTAAAAGTATATTGGGAAAAATCCATTCGTCATTAGGTATATCAATATACTGTAAGATACAAAATGATATATAAAATGACAACTTTTAAAAATCCCCCTATCTATTTATGCATAGGAGATAAGGAGGTATACCATTATTTTTATATCTTAACCTTTAATTACACATATATATGTGTTGGCAAACATATGAAAAAACCGAAGTGGCAAACCGAATTTAGAGATTTACCGAAAATCCCAGACACCAAAAAATGGTTGAAAGGAGAACACGAAACTATCGAGCAAAAGATTTCTAAAAAACTTGCAGTCGGAATGTCAATTAGCGATGCCGAAAGGGAAATAATGCAAGGTTTGGTTCTCTTCTACGGAATTCTCTACAAATCTTTACAAGACTTGGAATTTGAAAGTTTCACGCAAAAAGACTTTAAGAATTTCGAGAATTATATCTTCTACGCTTTTAATTATTTTCCCGTTTTAGCGAACAAGTTGACTATTTACCAACTTTATCGTGTTGTAATAAACGAACATTTGATTGGTAACAAAGAGTCTTTGACTAAAAAAGGTCTTCTATCATATCCACCTTTACATATCGTTAGAAAAATCAACAAATATAACCGAGCAAACACGCCGAAAACGAATGTGTTTTATGGAGCTGAAACGATTGATACAGCTCTGAATGAGATTAAGCCACAAATCGGAGATAAAGTAACAGTTGGAGTTTGGAAACCGATTGTAGAAAGAGAATATAATAGTTATCCAATTTCTCATAGCGAAAAAGGTTTTGGAGTAAACGAAAACTCTACAAATGCAATTAGAGCTTTCAATGAATATAAAAAAACTCACGACAAAGTTTTGACTGACCATATGGAACCTTATTTCCACGTATTAGGTTACGAATATTCAAAACCAATTAAACATCATTATGAATATTTAATTAGTGCAATGTTTTCAGAAAAGATTTTAGATAATCCTCAAAACAAAGGAACATCTTTTGATTTTGAATGTATAATCTATCCAAGCGTTGGAAATAAATTTAAAACAAGTAATGTCGCAGTCAGAAAAGACATTTTAAGACACGAATTTGAATTAACAAAAGTAATTGAGTTTGAAGTTACAGATTGTCATTATGAAAAAGGACAGAAAACAAATCCTGAAAGTATAAATCTTGTGGATTATAAAGATTATCGAATAACAGAGAAAATAGAGGACAATAGAATAATATGGAAATAAATACGATTTGCCAACACCGTGTATAATTAATTACTTGGTTCTCGACTACTTACGAAAATTCTCGCGAATTTTCTATTCGGTCTTTATTTGCTAAATTACGTGCTTAACCACGCAACTAATCATACACAAACACGTTGGCAACAATTAGAAATGAAAAGATACATTCCCATAACTTTAGAATCTGAACCATCAATTATTGGAGTAAAAAATGGAATTTATCAATGTGAAATCAAGCCAAAAAAATTCAAAAGCCTAATTGAATATAAAAAACTTTCTGACTTTTATGATGGCTATGAATTTGACTCTAAAAAGAATAGAAAAATAAATGGTGTCTCTGAAATTGAATATTGTCAGCTTTTAAAAAAAGCATACTTGACAAACATTTTAAGTTTTAGCCCACATCTATTTGGTTGCCACTTTGTAATAGATGAAAAAACTCATTCTATATTTAAAAACTTCAATTTTGGAGAATACTCGGAATTTATTCCTCTAAAACTTTTTGATAATAAAGGACAGCTTGTAAGGGAAAAATATTATCTATTATTTCAAGATTTAATTTTAAACTCTTGGATTGATTTTAAGAATAGTGTGTTTTATAAAGGTCATTCATTTACTAACGACAAAGAAAATATCAGTTTCAATAGCCCAATTGATTACAAAGAAGAATTATTTGTGAATACCGAAAATATTGTGTTAAACGACAATTTTGACTCTAGTTTAGATTTTTTCACAACGCGGATAGATACTAATTACTTTGTTTCGGAAAACCTACTGTTAGAAATGGAAAAAAATGGACTAACTGGAATAATAAAAAGTGAACGAATAAATAAAATAACTGTTGCCAACAATGTATAAAAATAATTGCTCAATTTTGGGCTTAACCAGAGGTCGTTGCAAGTTTACTACGTCTGATTTTCCTGCGGAAAATCCTCGCACATAAACCCGCAACTATTCTTATACGAGACGTTGGCAACAATATGACCAAAGAAGAAGAAATAGAAATCGTACACGGAAAAGGAACACACGTTGTAATTCTTGGAGCTGGAGCTACTTATGCTTCGACATTAAGAAATCCTGAAAAAAATGGAAAAGCACTTCCTTTAATGTGGAATGTAGTTGACATTGTAGGATTGACTAACGTGGTCAACAAGTTACCAAAAGAATACCAACTTTTAAAAGAAGATTTTGAAAAACTATATAGTTTATTGGCAAAGGATGATAAATTTAAAGCCGAAAGAGTACATATAGAAAAAAAAGTATACCAATACTTTAGCGAATTGGAATTACCTGATGAGCCTACAATATATGACCATCTTATACTTTCTTTGAGACATAGGAAAGACATAATTGCAACGTTTAATTGGGATCCATTTCTTTATAAAGCATACGTAAGAAATAGTGAATTCGTAGAAAGTCCTGGGATTTTACATTTACACGGTTGTGTTTCTCTAGGATTTGACAAATCAAATGGAACTGTTGGTCCTGCTGGTTGGACTTCTAAAAAAACATTGTGTGATTTTGAGCCAACTAAATTATTATATCCTGTAGACAAAAAAGATTATAATAGCGACACTTATATAAGCGGACAATGGGAAGTACTTGGCAATAGATTAAAAGAAGCAGAAAGAGTTTCCGTTTTTGGTTATTCTGCACCAGTAAGTGATGTAGAAGCAATCGACTTACTTCAAAAAGCTTGGGGAAATGTTGAGGATAGAGCAATGGAAGAATTTGAATTGATAGATATTCAAGATGAGAAAAAATTATTAAAATCGTGGGATACATTTATTCACACACATCATTATCACTACTGTAATGACTATTTCGATTCCTCATTGGCTTTACATCCAAGAAGAACGGTAGAGAGTTATCATCATTGGGCAATGCCTATGACACCTAATGAAGCCTTTCAAGATGGAAATCAAATACCAGATGATTTTAAAACCCTTGAAGAATTGTGGGAATGGCACAAACCATTAATTGAAGCTGAAAAAAAGTTTTATGGAAAATAAAGAGTCTACGAAAACAAAACAACCCGTAAAACCTTATTTAAGACCAGATTACAAACCTAAAAATTGGTGGCAACGAAATTGGATTGAGCTAGTTACAATAGCGGTTGGTGTAATTATTATTCATATTTTTTTTACTTTTTAAAGCGTTTAATGGTAATGAATTAAATTCCACCAATGCGAGCGAATTTGGGAGCTTCATTGGTGGATATATGGGAACTCTTTTTGCTCTAGTAAGTGTTATTTTTCTATATACAACTTTGAGAGACCAAAGGAGAACTTCCGAAATTGAGAAATTTGAAACACGCTTTTTTGAACTAATTAGACTTCATAGGGATAATGTTCAAGAAATAACTCTAAAAACACAAAACGGGAAAAAAATTTTCGTGTTATTTATTCGAGAGTTTAGGGAAATAATGAAAATTGTCAAAGACGTTTTTAAAAATGACAAGCTAGAAAAAAAACAAATTATTGAAATTTCATATTTGGCATTTTTTTACGGTATTGGACCAAATTCTACAAGGATATTAAAAAATTCACTTTCCAATTATGATAAAACAAAAGTGAAAAAATTGACTGATGAACTACAATCACAAAAACAAGAAGTAAAAAAAGAACGAAAATTTAATTACGTGCCTTTTGAAGGACACCAATCAAGATTAGGTCATTATTATCGCCATTTGTTTCAATCGATTGCCTATTGTCACAATAAAAAAATTGACATTGATAAATACGAGTATATTAAATTAATTAGAGCTCAACTCTCAAATCACGAACAGGCTCTTTTATTTTTAAATTCAATTTCTAAACTCGGAAAACCGTGGAAAGATGAAAACTTAATTAAAACATATCGTCTGATTAAAAATATCCCAGAAGATTTTTTTGACCCTAAAAAGGAAATCGATATTAAGGAATTATATCCTGAAATGATATTCGAATATGAAGAAAATACTGTTGCCAACAATGTATAAAAATAATAGCGGTTTAATCGCTAAAACGAAAGAAAGTAAATATAAAAAAGGTCTGTGTTTATCTGAAAAGCTAGTGAGTGCAAATCCGCTACTATTCTTATACTAGACCGTTGTGAGCAAGCTAAATATGAAAAGAGTTTTAATAATATCGATTTGTTCCATAGTATGGTTTTGTTCTTGCAAACAAAAAAGTACATCGAAAACAGAAAAAGTAGCCATTCAATCGGAAATAAAAACCATTGCCCATAGTAATAAGGGACAACCATCACGGAATCATGATTTTGAAAAATACATCTACGCGGATACTACATACACCCTCGTTAATGGAAAAAGGATTACCATACAAAACAGTTTCCCAAAGGGAGGAATGATTGAACCGAATGGATTACAATATTCTAACTCAGCTGGAAAATTACATGGGTTTGCAGCCTTTTGGACTCGAATAATAAATGAAACTGATATCCCTTTAGAGCTAAACATAAATGTTCCCGCTGATTCATTTCCAATTTTCACTCCACCTGACTCATACTTGAAGTTATTTTTGCCTAAAGAAAAATTCTCGGTTAATAAACTTTCAAAATTTAACTATGGCTTAACTGAAATAAAGTCATATTTAGACGCAAATTTTGATAATGCCAGCATTTTACAAAAAACCATTAATCCTAATGAGGAGTATATTTTTTATGTAATAACATTATCTTATGAAGCAGCTGGAACCCCAAGGGCTGGACTTATCTTGAAAGAACAAGACCTATACTATAAAATGAGTATAGCGCCTCATGGTTCTGGAATTATTCCATTAGGTACGATTACACTAAAAAAATAAAAAGCCAGCTCACAACAACGGCTATAAAACATAGCTAAATCAGGCTTTCCGAAAGGTTTGTGTGTGTTTGCGAAAACCGCCAAATTTACAATTTGACGATTTAAATGAAAGAAAGTTAAAGCGAAAATTGTAAATTTCGCTAAGTGATAATCCGAAATGTCAGCGTCAATTTGCACGCTACGTTTCATAGCCCAACCGTTGTAACCAATTAACTGACTCAAACGATAATGCTTTTTTCATATGATTCAACTTGAAGAAATAACCTCTATTCCCACCTTTTCTAATCAATTGGAAAATAAGTTATTGTACTCTAATCATTCTGATGACATTTCAATATCCTATCAATCTACTTATACAATAAAGTATGTTATTGATGGTGTAAAACATTATAACTATAATAATCAAGATATAGAAGTTTCAAAAAGTCAATATTTAATTTTAAATAATGATAGTCTAATTACCACCGAAGCAAAAAAAGGAACAAAAGGTTTATCATTATTCTTATCGCCAAAATTGATTAATGAAATATCTCATTTTTACTCAAGAAGTAATTCTACAATTAAATTTCTTGAAATTATTCAAAGAAATTCAAACCAAAAAATCAACAACTTACTTCATGAATTAGTATACTTATATGAGAACAACCTAATTGATTTGAAACAACAAATAGATGATTTATTTATTACGATTTCTGAACTAATTGTTCAAGAGCAAGTTTCTATTGATAATAACTTTATGAACCTAAAAGTAATTAAACACGACACAAAAAGAGAGTTATATAAATCAATAATAGAGGCTAAAGAGTATTTAAATGATAATTTTAAAGAAAAAATCTCACTTGATATAATAAGTAGAGATGTTGGAATTAGTAAATATTATTTACACAGACTTTTTAGAGAAATTAATGGAAATACCCCTCTTGAATATTTAAAAAATATTCGTTTGGAAAAAGCGAAAAACAAACTTCAGTATTCAAAGGATTCTATTTTTGAAATTGCTATTAAATGTGGTTTTGATAATACAGCTTACTTTTCTAATGTATTTAAAAAACACGTTGGATTATCACCAACACAATTCAGGAAAGCTTTATAAAATCAGCAAGATTTTATAACTCTTCATAAAAAAACGCCATTACTTTTGATTTTAGAAAACTAAGCTAAATGGTGAAAAAAATAGCGCACATTACTGATTTACATCTTGATGAAGAATTTCCTTTTGAGGACAAAATATCTGCAAGAAAACGATTTGATAAAATCTTAGCAAGTGTTAAAGATAATGGGATTAATCATATTGTATGCACAGGTGACATCGGAGAAAATAAAGGTATCCTATATTTCTTTGACCAGCTTAAAAAAATGGACTTATCAATTGCTTTAGGAAACCATGATAATTTTACAAAAATTTCCAAGCATTATAATCTAGGAGCTGATTATAATTCAAAAAAAATCTATAGAAGTGAGCTCAAAAATCATTTCAAGTTTATCTATTTAGATTCTTCTTCAGGCATTATAGATATTAAACAACTCGAGTGGTTAAAAAAAGAACTTATATTATCTCATCCTATTATCATTTTTATCCATCATCCGATTATTGGACTTAATTTAAAAGTAGATGAAATAGGTAAGTTGAAAAACAGAGAAGACCTCATCAAGGTATTAGAGGAAGTACCAAACGAAATTGCTATTCATTGTGGTCACTATCATATGGAGAGTACTTTAGTGTATAAAAACATTACACAATACATTACGCCAGCAGTTGCTTTTCAGATTGAAAAAAACATTTCTGAAATAAAAATAAATACTGCTATTTCTGGTTACAGAATTATTCTACTTGAAAATAACGAACTCTCTTCAGAAGTTAAAATCATAAATAATGCAAACTAAAAAACAATCTTTCGTTGAAAGCTTGGCGAATGTGACAGTTGGTTTTTTAGTCACTATAATTTCATTACATATAATATTTCCGGTTCTGGGAATAGAAAACCATTCTGGTAAAAATACCTTAATTACAATTTATTTAACGGTTTTGAGTATCTTGAGAAACTATCTTTTAAGAAGATACTTTAATAAGAAACAAAGCTTTAATGAAAAATAACTGGTTACAACAACGTATAAAAATAATTGCTCAATTTTGGGCTTAACCAAAGCTCGTTGCAAGTTTACTACGTCTGATTTTCCTGCGGAAAATCCTCGCACGTAAACCCGCTACTTTTCATATACAAGACCGTTGGCTGCAAGTACTCCAAAACAATATAATGGACGATCATATCATACCGATTTTAATGTTTGACATCCCAGGTCTAATTCTTCTAATTGGAGGTATAAATGGACTAATTAAAAATTCAATAATTAAGAAAAACGGGATTAAAACGATTGCCACAATTATTGACCGAAAATTATATGCCGAAAAAGATTTAGAATATGGGGATAGAACATCAACTTATCCAGTAGTACAATTCCGTGATACAAATGGAAATACGATAATCCAAGAATTAGACCAAGGAGATGGAAGTTATATGGTCGGACAAAGGTTAAGCATAATATATTTAAAACGAAATCGCGAATACGAAATCGTAACTAACTCCAAACTATTCTTAGTTAGATTCCCTCTAAGAATGCTAATAATTGGACTAATTATATTATCCGTAATCGGTTATTTTATCGCAATAAATTAGATACATTTTTAGCAGCAAAATTCAGAGCAATTTTCTGTAAACTGACTTACTCAGAAGTAACTGTTGTGCAGATAGACTTTTGAGCTAGTCTGGGCAAATAGATTTTACTCGAACCGACTAAAATGGTGAACGGAATCGAAATGTGCTTACTCAAACCTGTCGTACCGGCAGCTAACAATACCTAAACGTAATGCGAATTTTAGGGCTAAATCGAAAGGTCTGTGTATATTTATGAAGTCGCTAAATCTTATGGATTTAGCTTTGGACAAAAAAATAAACTAAACCCGCCCGAACGCCCGCCTGAATAACAAAGTCGGGCAGGTAGCCGTTCGGTACGGGCGGGCAATAAGCTTTAGCTTCGTGTATAGACCACGCCTTTGGCGTGGCAGGCGGAAACGGGCCAGCGCGCCAACTCGCCCGCTGCTAACGCAGACGGCGTACCTCCGCACGAAGCTTAGCCGAGCCGTTGGTAGTCATTTAAACCAATATTATGAAATATATCTATTTACTTATTTTCATCTATATAGTTGGTTGCACAGAAAGTCCTAGTAAAAAATACGACTTTGTAATTTCAAATGTTCATTTGATAGATGGAACCGGAAATGCGCTAAAATCAAATGTAAACGTATATATAAAAGATGGAAGGATTGCCTTAATGGACAAAACAGAAGTAAGTAAGAAAGAAACTATTATTGATGGAACGGACAAGTATTTGATGCCTGGGTTATTTGATTGCCATGCTCATACCGGTACTTTTCAAATAGATTTTCCAAAATTCATTCACTTTGGTGTTACTTCAATTTTTGTTCCCGGAGGAAGTACGTGTACTAATGAATATTATAAAGAAATGCGAGAAATTGGTAAACAAGATTCTATACCGGCACCAAGAGTTTTTCACACAAGCCAACATTTTATAATGGAAGGGAGTCATCCTGTACGTACCTATGCATCGAGCAATTGGGAAGATGGGAAAACAGTGTTTTATTTGAATGATACGCTGCAAATCGAATCATTGGTGAAGGAGGTTTCTCAATATGACATCCAAGGTATAAAACTAACTATTGAAGATGGTCCTATGCCCCCTCCCATACCTCGAATGCCACAAGAATTTATTAATAAAGTTGTAAAAGAAGCAGAGAAAAATAATACCAAAGTTTTTGTACACATTAGTGATAATATAGAATTGCGCATGGCACTGGAGGCAGGAATAAATAACTTCATCCATTTTACCGGAGTGAATCTGGATTTTCAAAACGACAGAGAAATGATAGAAGATATTTATCAATCTGACGTTTCGTGGGTCACTACTTTAATGATCGATAAAAGTTTCATCTACCCACTTCACCCTGAATGGGTCAGTCAAACGGAAATTATAAATATTTATAGTGCTGAGGAGAGATTCAGCAACTTAACTAGTGAATCAGAAATAGAAAAAGCTAAAAAATATCTTAGTTTTTTTGAGACCGACTATGGTCTAAAAGATCCAACATTAGAAAGTATTATGTCTTTCCAGGTTGAGGACATTAAAACTCTTTTTGAAAACGGAGTTAATATGGTCTTGGGTACAGATGCCGGAAATACTTATAATTTTCATGGGCATAGCTTACACGAAGAAATGCAACTATTGGAATTGGGTGGAATGAAGCCCATGGATATCATTAAAATGGGCACTTATAATGCTGCAAAAATGATGGATACTCTTGATGAATTAGGCACGATTGAGCAGGGAAAAATTGCCGATATGGTTTTATTGGATAAAAATCCTCTTGAATCAATTAAAAACACTTTATCAATAAACACGGTTTTCAAAAATGGAATTATTCAACAAAGAATTGAGTAATATAAACGACTACCAACAACGTATATAATTAATTGCTTGATGCGAGCCCACTTACGAAAATCCTTCCACGCCCAAAAGCGTGGCGGGACGGATTTTCTATTCGGTTTGTACTTGCAGAATTTGTTGCCTATCTACGCAACTAATCTTATACAAACACGTTGAGTGTAATTTCCGTTCAGATGTAACATTTATCCTTTTGAAGAGTCTTCATGTATAGGCATTGAACTAAATGAATTAAAAATTTGGAAGATTACTAATGCCAAACACTACCCACAAAACAAATTATGTTCAACTATGAAAAATTTGAATCCAAATGGAAAAAGGGAAATCATTATATTCTCGGTAATTGTTATAGCCTTGAGTTCGATAATATGTTTTATCTCTTATAAATTAGATGATCCAAATGTCTCAATATTAACTGTTTTCACACCATCAATAGTTGCACTGATTTTTATTGCCATCACCAATGGGAAGAAAGGTCTCTATGAATTGTTCGTTAAACAGACGGTGAAGAAAACAGGCTTAAAATGGCTTCTTATTTCCATGGTTGGAATTCCGGTCCTTGCATCTTTAGCCATGCTTACTTCCTTGGACTTCGATATCTCCAGATTTGATTTAAGAACTACTCAACTGCTGCCACAGATTGTTGTTATTGTATTAATTGCAGTAGGTGAGGAATATGGTTGGAGAGGGTTTTTACTTCCCAGATTGATGGATAAATTTAATCTGTTATATTCAAGTATAATACTTGGTTTGATATGGGGAATCTGGCATTTTCCAGCATATCTGATTGGAACAGGGGTCCCATTGCAAATGGACTTTACAGTGTTTTTATTATGGGTTATTCTGGGAACACTTTTTATAAGTTGGATTTATTACTATACCAAAAGTGTGCTGACATCCATAATCGTACATATTAGTGCTAATGCCGCCTTTAATTATCTACTAATTTTGCCGGAATTTACTGGAAGTATGAATACATTCTGGTTGTTTATTCTATTCTTATCTGTTCTGATGATTATGATCTTCTACACTAAGAGAACAGATTTATTAAATAAGGATAACAATAAATATAATTGAGTGGAACGTTTAATAAAAACCTTATAAAGAATGGTTAAAAAGCTCGAATTAAAAATCCCAAAAAATACCGGTCAAAATTAAAAACCACACACAATATCGGCTATACAAAATAGGGCGGTAAGTGCTATATCCATTGGTCTGGTCGTGTATGCTGACACCGCCAAATCTTTTGGATTTGGCAATGAAAAAAGGAAAATAATTACAAAACAAAAAGCTTTGGCTAAGGGCTAGACGGAAAGGTCTGTGCCTATCACCCGCCCTACTTGCCATAGCCGCAACGTCAGATCACATAAAACCGTAGGATAAGAGTACTTTTACCAAGAGGGACGCTTAACGGAAGAAATCAACGCAACATATCAATAGCTACCTGCCTACCGGCAGGCAGGTATGTAATTTATTCATGTCATGGCCATTGTTTAATGTATTCATGTGTTCGCTGCGGTCGGTAGGACCACCACATATTATTCCCAATACCGTCGAAAACCAAAAAAGGTTTTCACTATATTTCCATAAAATTGCACACCAACGCTACAACCCGCCAACTGCTATCGTAGATGTCGTACATAGCGCTGCGTTGGCATTAATTAAGAAAACTGAAATGAAAATTAGAGAAGCTCATAGAAATGAATATACCATTTCAACTGACAAGGATAAATTAGATATTTTGAGCATTCACAAATTCCTTGCAAACGAAACTGATTGGGCTAACGGAATTCCAATCAATACTTTGAAAACATCAATTGAAAACTCTTTGAATTTTGGGCTTTATTACGAAAACAAGCAAATTGGCTTTGCTAGAATAATTTCAGACTATTCAACTATTGCTTATTTAGGAGATGTTTATGTTTTAAAGGAATATAGAGGAAAGGGATTAAGTAAATGGCTGATAAATGAAATAATGGAACATCCAAATCTTCAAGGATTAAGACGCTGGATTTTATTAACTGATACAGCTGAATGGCTTTATAAAAAGTTTGGGTTTACTGGAATACCTAATCCTGAATTTTATATGGAGAAACATAACCCGAATGTATATAACGGAATAAAAAACTAATGCCAACAAAGTATCCTATGAAACAATTGTCAATTTTACTTCTGACCCAGATTCTACTATTTAGTTCTTGTCAAGAAGAAAAAACTAATAATCCTGATCAATTAAAGTCCGTTTTAATTGGATATTTTAACGGAATTGAAACAATGGATTTTAAAAAAATGCGAGATTTGACAACTGACGACTTTATTATATATGAAGATGGAGTAGTTTTTAACAATGATAGTATTTTCAAAATGATGAAGAGTTTTCCAAAATATACAGCTGAATATAAATTTGAAAATCTGAAAATTAACGTGGATAGCAATTCCGGTAATATCAATTATTTTAATCACGCAAAATTTGTCTTTAATGACACAACTACAGTCAAATTTGACTGGTTAGAAAGTGCTACTTTTAAAAAGATTGACGGAAAATGGAAAATGGACTTTTTACATTCAACAGTAAGAAAGTAAAAAAATACTGCACACAACACTATGTATAATTCATTGCTAGTACTCGCTTACTTACGAAAATCCTCCCATGCCCAAAAGTGTGGCGGGATGGATTTTCTACCAGCCTACCGGCTGGCAGGTTCGGTTTTTATTTGCAAACTTTAGTGCTTATACACCTGCTTGAGGCAGACAGGCGCAACAAACGATAGCCAAAACCGTTCTAATGCATTTAAAAACAAGCTTATGAAAGTAATGACTTCAATTTTGCTGCTAATGTCCAGTTTTACTTTGGTCTCCCAAGCGGATATCTTGGTGGGCGAGTATTTTCTTAGCACTGGAGATAAAGAAAAACACCTCATTGAATATACACTAACTTTAAATCAAAATGGAACCTTTCATTTTCATTCGTATCGCAATCATAAACGGGGGATTCCTAGGGAAGAACATAAATACGGACAAGGAAATTGGAGCCTAGACGGAAAAATTGTTTGTTTTTCTACAGATAAGAAAACAGATTTTGATGAAAAATTCACATTAGACTTCAGTAATTCCAGAGCCCGATTTATAGCTAAACCTTTACGCGATAAAACCAACCGATTAATTGAAACTAAACTCCAATTTTTTGAATCAGAGATCCCCTGGATAAAGAGACTAGGAATACCTAAAAAATAAAAAGGCAATACAACAACAGCTATAATTCATTTTGGCTACACCTACCTTCAATTATTTATTCTATTTTTAGAACGAAAACTAGGTTAAATGCTATCAAAAGCAGCTTCGTGTTGCCCTCATTAATTTCTTCCACTAACCGTGGAAGTCTGGTCGCTGGGAACTAAACGAAACCATAGCTAAACCGATGGCCAGCTGTTCAAATGAAAATAAATCTTTACAATGAAAAAACATAAATTAAGCATAATTATTCTTCTATTCATTAGCTGCAAAATATTTGGACAGACAAAGCAACCTAATTTTCTCATTATCCTTGGAGATGACATTAATGCTAGGGATATTGGATGTTATGGAGCTGAAAACAAGAATACTACACCAAATATTGACAAATTAGCTAGTGAGGGTGTTTTATTTAAAAATATGTTCGTGTCAGAAGCTATATGTGCTCCAACAAGAGCTGAATTATTTACTGGTTTAACTCCTAATAATAATGGATGTAATGTAAATCATGCTGCTACAAAAGAAGGCACACTTAGTATTGTTCAACATTTAAATAAACTTGGTTATCGTGTTGGACTAACAGGAAAAATGCATTTTAGGCCTGAATCTGTTTATCCTTTTGAAATTATTGAAGGATTTACTAAAAACGCCAATTATAGTGGGACACCTCCTGAGGACTGGGATGGAGTGAGTGAGTTTATAAACCGTGATAAAAATCAACCTTTTTGTTTGATTATTTGTTCAGTACATGCCCATGCTCCTTGGAATGCAGGAGACAGTTCTTTATGGGATCCAAACACCATTGTACTTCCAAAACATTTGGTAGACACCAAAGAAACTCGTGAGTATTTTACAGAATACCTAGCTGAAATAAAACTTTTTGATGAACAAGTAGGGAACGCCAGAAATCTTCTTAAAAAAAACAATCTAGATTCTAATACCGCACTTATAGTCCTAGATGAAAATGGTGCTGGTATGCCTGGTGGAAAATGGACTACTTATGATATTGGAGTTAGATCTGCTTGCATTATGAAATGGCCAAAACCTTATAACAATAAATTTGTAACTAATGCCATAACGCAGTACTGTGATATTTTACCAACACTAATTGAAGCAGCAGGTGGTGAAGTCCCTTCTAACCTAGATGGGAAAAGTTTACTACCACTACTAAAAGAAAATAATACAAAACACAGAGAATATGCCTATTTCTTATATAACAATACTAAGGAAGGTCCAGATTACAAAATGAGGGCGGTAACCGATGGAAAATTTAAATTAATTTGGAATAAATCAGAAAACAACCTTTATGCTATTAGAGTTATAAACGGCTTTGATTTTGGTTATGTTGATAAAATGGAAGACCGTCATGTACGTAAAATGTATCTTTCGTGGCTTGCCAAAGCAGGATATGATGAAGACGCAAGCAAAATTGTTCAACGTTATAGAAAACATCCTGATTTTGAACTGTATAATCTTAATGATGACCCTGAAGAAATGGTTAACCTTATAGATAGGCAAGAATTTAATGCTAAAGTAAACGAACTTAAAAATGCCCTTATGGCGCATATGAAGAATCAAGAAGACAGTTTTTATACCATTAATTAAAAATCAAACAAAACCTACTCGCCAACACTGGATATAGGTAATGCGGCTTGGGTTCTAAATCCAAAGTTTTGTGAATATTTACCTAGTCGCTGATTCCTTTTTGATTTTGCTTTTTGACATAAAATAAAACTAAACCCGCCCCAACGCCCGCCTGAATAATAAAGTCGGGCAGGTAGCCTTTCGGTACGGGTGGGCAATTAGCTTTAGCTTAGTGGTTGACCGAAAATATTGCCGATTTTCAACCCCGTACTAAGCTTAGCCAAAACCATTGTTTGTAATTAAAACCAACCAAAAAGTATACGACATACGAAAATCTGTATAAGGAGTCCAGTCTATTTCCACCCGACCTTTGTCTTATTCTATTAAACATTAGAAAATAGGCAAAAATGAAAACAAATCAATTTGGAAAAAAAGGGTGGACACCCGATAGAATAAAAGATTTAAAGGGTAAAACTTTTGTTATAACCGGGACCACCAGCGGTACTGGTTTTGAAGCGACCCGCATTCTACTATCTAAAGGTGCTAAAGTGGTAATGCTAAACCGTAACCCTGCAAAAGCACAAGCTACCATCGCAGCTTTAAAACAAGAACTTGGTAATAACATAGATGTAAATGCTATTACAATGGATTTGGCAGAGCAAGCTTCTGTGAAAAAAGCCGCAAAGGAAGTTCTAGTATCTGTTTCACAAATAGATGCACTACTTTGTAATGCTGCAATTGCTCAAACTCCAAAACGTGGTTTAACAATAGAAGGATGGGAAATGCAAATGGGGGTAAATTACTTCGGTCATTTTACCCTGCAAAGCTTATTGTTTCCACTGATTGAAAAATCCAAAGGACGAATTGTAACGGTAGGAAGTCTGGGATATGATATGGGAATTAAAACCATCAAATTTGAAGATCTGAATTGGGAAAAGGATTACACACCTAATAATGCTTACAGCCAAAGTAAACTAGCACAGATTATGTCGATGTATGAACTACAGGACAGATTGAAAGAAGCTGGGAAAACAGATGTCAAAGCATATTCTTGTCATCCAGGTTCTTCAAGAACCTCATTAATATCTACCAATGGAAGCCTTATGATGAAAATGATTTTTGGCATTATGAAATTAACGCCCTTAACTCAACCTGCCGAGAATGGAGCTTATCCTCAGTTGATGTGTGCCACAGAACCAAACCTTGATGAAAAAGGTTTTTATGGCCCCACAGGCAGGAATCATTGGACAGGTCCAGTGGGAGCACACAAAATAGAGCCACATGCTAAAGATAAAACGGTTGCTAAAAGACTATGGGAGCTTTCCGAAAAGGAAACAGGTATAAAATGGAATATCTAAATTTGTATTATGCAACATTTTAAAACATTATCATCATATTTGGATTATTTAGGGCTGCCTCGACCAGAGCACCCTATGTTGAGCGTGTTCAACTCAAAAGGCGATGGCTATTTGCCTTGTCCAAGAGAAAGTTCGCCACCCATTACCAATGATTGCTATTCCATTAGTTTTAAAAAATACGTAGAAGGTAATTTAAACTACGGACGGACAAATTATGATTTCACGAATGGCGCATTAATTTTCATTTCCCCAAGACAAGTATTACAATGGGACAACAGCGTAGTATTTGAACAAAAAGGGTTTTCTATAAACTTTCACGAAGATTTTTTGAAAGGAACGGAATTAGCCCATCAAATAAAAAAATATGGTTTCTTTTCCTATTCTGTAAATGAAGCATTACATCTTTCGCCAAAAGAAGAAAAGCAAATAGAATCAATTGTAGAAAATATTGAAATCGAGTATCAAAACAACCAAGATGCCTTTAGCAAAGAAATAATCGTTTCTCAATTGGACACCTTTTTAAAATACGCTAATCGGTTCTATGAAAGGCAATTTTTAAATAGGAAAGAAATATCCAACAATTTGCTAGAGCAATTTAATCAGCATTTAACGGAATATTTTGAATCCGGACAATTGCAAGAAAAAGGCATTCCCAGTATAGAACAAATCGCAGCTAAAATGTCGGTTTCGCAACGTTACTTAAGTGATACATTGAAAAAAGAAACAGGTAAAACCACAACCGAACATTTACACCTGCATTTAATAGATGAAGCAAAAAATATACTATTACAACCAAATAAAAGTATTTCAGAAGTGGCATATGAATTAGGGTTTGAATATCCGCCCTATTTTTCGAGATTATTCAAAAAGAAAGAAGGTATGAGTCCAACCGAGTACAGAGAAAAATATAAATTAAACTAAAATGGAACTATTAAAATTAGCCACAGAATGGGCAAAAGCCGAAGTCTTCTCAACACGTTTCTTCATTTTCTTTGCAATTTTATTTTTAATCGCAAGTATTGGATTTTGGCAGTTGGGAAAAACGGATCTAGCAAAAGCATACATAATTCCAACCTTGGTAGCTGGTTTGTTACTTATGACCATAGGACTTGGATTATTTTACACTAATAAATCAAGAATTACCCAATTTGAAAAAGCATTTAATACTGATGCATCTGCCTTTTATCAGTCTGAAATAGAACGTTCCGAGAGTACTTTAAAGGAATACACGGTTGTATTTAAGGTAATTCCAATTTTAATTATCGTAGCGGCATTAATAATTCTTTTTATTAGCACTCCAACTTGGAGAGCAATTGGCATTACAACCATTGCTATGTTGATAGTCATTTTATTAGTTGACGGAACCGCACACTCAAGAATTGAAGCCTACCATAAAGAATTGAAATTGGTGGATATTAAAAATGAAATAAAAAAATAATTACACACAAACATGTGTCTAAGCAATAGCGGTTCAGGTGCAAATCTGGACCGTTTTTCATTAAATTAAAGTATATTGATCCCTGAAAAGCAGTAGCTTAAAATCCGCTACTGCCCATGCACGAGACGGTTGCGGGCAAATTAACCAAACCAATCTAAAACGGATTATAAGACAAAGAATGACATATCAACAATGGAATAATAAAAATGAAAGACTTAAATCAATACGTTGAAATTTACAAAGAAGAACTTAAAAAAGGTGACATTCAGGAAGCCTACGTTGGACTTGTTAAGTATGTAACAGGACTTGGGACAACATTGTCCAAAAATCTTTCAGAACACTATTCATTTGGAAGTCTTTTTCAAGGGTATATGGACTATACCTATTTCTATTTCACAAACGACTTTTTGAAAAAGCGAAAGTTAAAAATTGGAGTTGTATTGAACCATTCAAAAATGCAGTTTGAAATTTGGCTTCTAGGTCAAACAATTCCAATTCAAGAAAAGTATTGGGAATATTTTAAATCGACACGGTGGAATAAAAATAGAACTACGAGACCCCAATATTCAATACTAGAAACTGCTATAATTCAGAATCCAGACTTCAATGATTTGGAAAAATTATCAAGGCAAATTGAAGACAAATTAGTGCTTGTGGCGGATGAGATTATTCAGGACATTAAAACGAGTAAACTCATCTAATGAGACAGAATAAACCAGCACCTAACAGCAGCTACCCAAAAGTGACGGTTCTGCGGTTAAATCAAGCTTTGTGCTTCCATCCAAGTTTGTGCTTGGTTGACAGTGAAGTGCTCCGAAATCATCACATTCAGGTAGCTGAAAACCGTTATGTATCATTAAAGAAATACGAAATCCAATTTGAAAGACCTCTATAATTTTCTTAATACTATTTCTCCAATTCAAGAAAACACTTGGAAAGAAGTAAAAAACCTTTTTAAAGAACATTCATTGAAAAAAGGTGAGTATTTTTTGAAAGAAGGTGCAGTAGCCAATAACTTTGGCTTTCTTAAAGAAGGAGTTGTTAGAGCGTTCTATCGTAATAATGAAGGAGCGGAATACAACAAACATTTCTTCACAAAAAACAATATGATCGGTGGCTATTCTTCCTTGGTTACCCAACTCCCAAATACCATAAATCAACAAGCTTTAACTGACTGTTGTCTATTAATAGCAAACTACAGAAAATTAACAGATTTATTAGACCAGCATCAAGACTTGGAAAGAATTTTAAGAAAAATTGCTGAACGCTATTTTGTTGATAAAGAAAAACGGGAAGTAGAAATTGTGTTGCTAGAAGCAAACAAACGATATGCTATTTTTCAAACAGAATATCCCGAATTAGAACAACTCATACCTCAGTACCACATTGCTTCTTACCTTGGTATAACACCCACACAATTAAGTAGAATTAGAGCCCAAAATAACAGGAGCTAGTTTTCTTTACATATGTAAATGTATACAAATCTTAAGTGTACTTCCTTTGAGCCATAATTGAAGTTCTAAAATTATGATAGGAAAAATAATGTCGTTTGCAATATTGCCAATATTGTTTTCGTGCACACAACCAGAAAACTTAAACACTCAAAAAAATAATATTATGGCTCAAGAAAAAAACATATTTATCAATCCAAAAGGATTATTTAACCCTAAATACAATGGCTTTTCTCACATCGTTAAAGTTCCAGAAGGAAAAAATTTATATTATTTCTCAGGTCAATGGGCTTCAAATGTTGAAGGTAAATTGGTTTCAAATAATTTTGAAGAACAAGTGAAGCAGACTGTTTCTAATGTTAAAACAGCTATAGAAGCAACAGGATTATCATTAGATGATGTAGTAAAACAGACTGTTTATATTGTAGATTTTACACCTGAGAAAAAACAAATTATGATAGACGAAGCATCAAAAGAATGGAGAGTGAAAAATTTTCCTGCCAGTACTATTATTCCTTTACCTCTATTGGCTACTGCTCCAAATTGTCAAATAGAAATAGAAATTATCGCATCCAAATAATCATAAAATGAAAAACATAATTTCAATAATAACATTGGCAATGATTACTAACTTATCCCTTTACTCTCAAAACAGGAAAATTCTTTTTGTTTTGAGTGCTGCAAACACTTTAGAGCTTAACAAAGGACAAAAATTAAGACAAACAGGAGTCTTTTTAAATGAATTATACTTGGCCTATAAATCTGTTTCGGAAAATGGATATACAGTGGATTTTGCCACACCAAATGGTGTTGTCGCGACCATTGATGAAGAAAGTACGAACGATAAGTATTGGAAAGAAATATTAGAAATAAAGAAGGAATCATTAGAATTTATAAAAAAAGATAATTCCTTCAATAACCCAATAACACTTGAAAATGCAATTGAAAATCAAGCTAATTATATAGGTGTAATTATTCCAGGTGGACAAGGTTTAATGATAGATTTAATAGAAGACAAAAATATTCCCATTCTTTTAAATCATTTTGCTAAAGAGAACAAGCCAACCGGACTTATTTGCCACGCTCCCAGCCTTATATTGACAATTGCAGTAGAAGAAAATCCATACATTGGATATAAAGTCAATTCTGTTTCACCTCTTGAAGAATTTGTTATTGAAAAATTCATAATGAAAGGAAAACCTAAAAACAGGAAAATAGCCCAGCAACTGAAAAAAATGGGATTAAAGTATAGAAGTGGTCTACCGAAAGCAAACTTTGCTTTAATAGATAGAAATTTAATAACTAGTCAGAATCCATTTTCAAGTAGCTCTTTTAACATCCTTTATTTAGAAGCGTTATCGGGATATTTAGAATCAAAAAAATGAATAGATAAAAACGCTACACAACAATTTATATAAAATAAAGTAGTCCAGGTGCAAATCTGGACCGTTTTTCATTAAATTAAAGTATATTGACCTCTGAAAAACAGTCGCTTAAAATCCGCTACTGCCCATACACGAGGAGTTATAGCCAATTAAAATGAACATATGATGTCCATAACAAAAGAATCTGAATTAATAGGAATGAAAAAAATTAGTGAAGTTGTAGGAACTACACTAAAATTGATGAGAGAACATGCTAAAGTTGGCATGTCGACTAAAGAATTGGATGAGTATGGAGGAGAAATTTTAAAAAGTTTTGGAGCCAAATCAGCACCATATGAAACTTACGGATTTCCTGGTTATTCTTGCATAAGTGTAAATGATGAAGCAGCTCACGGAATACCTTCCGAGAAAAAAATATTGAAAGAAGGGGATTTAATTAACATTGATGTTTCTGCGGAACTAAATGGTTTCTGGTCCGACAATGGAGGCTCTTTTGTACTGGGCAAGGACATTCATAATCACCAACCTCTTGTTGACGCTTCTAAAAACATTTTACGTAAAGCAATAGGGAACATTAAAGGCGGAGTAAAAATTTCTGAAATCGGATATTTAATAGAAACGGAAGCCAGAAAATCAGGATTTAAAGTCATTAAAAACTTGGCTGGTCACGGAGTGGGTAGAAGTCTGCACGAAGAACCAGAAAATATTTTAAACTATAGAGTTAGAACCAATCGAGAAAGGTTTAAAAAAAATACCACTGTCGCGATAGAAACCTTCATTTCAACAAAATCTACCGTTGCTGTAGAATTAAATGATGGTTGGACTTTAGTTGGCAATAAAGGTGGATATGTAACACAACACGAACAAACAATACTTGTAACAGATAACTATCCAGTCATTTTAACAGCATCTAATGAAATCTGGAATTAATTGACTGGCTACAGCAAGGGCTATAATTTAGTCCTACCCTATTCAAAATAGAAAATTTATTACTTTTAATACGGCATGGTTCCGATCTAGAAAAACCCCACCACGCCCAAAAGCTTGGCAGGCCAGATTTCCCAGACCGCAATCATAGTCTTGACCGTTGTGGCTAATTAAAAAACTGTCGTTCAAGAATATTATGACTAAGAAAAAAAAGACCTTAATAATCAGAATCATTTTGTTCGTTGGAACGGCAATTTCCATGTTTTTTGTGCCATGGCTTTTGGTCAAGGCATGGATACTTCCTTTACCTGATACAGTTCAAGAACAGTTGGATGAGGCCATTGGTCATGGATTTGATGGAATGATCGTTTATGTAGACCAAGCAAACAAGCCACCTCAGTTTTTTGCTTCCGGTTGGCATAATCGAGAATCTAAGATACCTGCAAAAGCTGACGCACTATTTAAGATTGCCAGTATTAGCAAACTCTATGATGCTGTGGCCGTTACTAAACTGGTTAGTGCTGGCAAGCTGTCATTGGATAAAACAATAGCTGATTATTTACCAGAACTTTCTGGAAGAATTGAAAACGCTGAAAAAATAACCTTGAGGTTAATGATTCAGCATAGAAGTGGTATTCCCAATTTTACGAATGCTCTAAATTTTTGGGCAAACCCAACAAAAACTTTTGAAGAGAGTCTTGCGTTGATTTTGGACAAACCAGCCAATTTTGAACCCGATGAAGATTATGAATACTGTAATACAAATTATCTTTTAATCAATAAGATAATGGATGATGTACTTGGTTATAATAACTTTCAATTCATTAAAGAAGAAATTCTTATACCACTAAATCTTAACCATACCTTCGGCTCATTAAGTGAAGTAAATATAGACGATGTAATGAGTGGCTATCATGTTGGACATCCTTTTGATTTAAAAAATGATGAACATGGTATGCTTGCTACCGCTGAAGACGTGGGTATGTTCATAAGAGCATTGAATGATGGATCGGTATTTAAACAGGGAGAAAAGGAAATATATACTTCTATTTATGAGTATGAACATTCTGGTTGGGTTCCTGGATATCAGAGTTTCGCAAAATATTACAAAGACATTGATGCTGCCATTGTTGAATTCTACAGCACAACTGATTCTAAATTGTACAATTGGAACTTATCAGAAATAATAAATAACAGAATTGGAAAAATAGTTAAAAATAAAAACTAGCCGTTACAAGGTGTGTAATCCTTTGCACATAAGTTGCTTTTTGGAAACTTAGTTTTATAGTACAGTACCGCTTCCTACTCGAGAAAGTTATGCTTCTTTTGAAAAAAGAATAACCGATGATTAAATTCTTTAGAATGCCGAACTGAAAGTAAAGGCCTAGTAGACCTTTGATAGTGGGCAGCCAGGTGGAGGGCAGGTAAAAAAACAATACCTCTCTACGCTTAGCTAAGCCATTACCACCAATCGTTAGACTAACTAAATCTTTATCAGAAATAGAATTATTATGCACAAAATACTTGCATTATTTATGGTAGTAGCTTTGAAGGTATCCACACTCCCAGCTCAAAACACCGCGTGGAACAGACATGTCATTGATTCCACAAACAGCGGAGCCGATGGGGTAAGGATAGCAGATGTGAATAATGATAATTTGCCCGATATTACCACTGGTTGGGAAGAAGGAGGTTATACTAAAGTATATATTCACCCAGGATTCGATTTGGTAAAACAAAAATGGCCATCTGTTAATGTTGGAAGAACCCCAAGTGTGGAGGACGCTGTATTTGTGGATTTGGATAACGATGGCGCATTGGATGTAGTGAGCAGTACCGAAGGGGACAATAAGAGGATTTATTTCAATTGGGCTCCTAATAATGCCATTGACTACCTCAATGCAGAAAAATGGAAGTCTCAGATACTTCCTGCTTCAGAAAAAGCCATACAATGGATGTACGCTTGGCCAATACAAATTGATGGAAAAAACGGAATCGATTTAGTGGTTGGTGCTAAAAACAAAGATGCAAAAATTGGTTGGTTTCAAGCACCCAAAAATACAAGAAAAATTTCCGATTGGAAGTGGTTTTCAATAAGCCCTGCAACATGGATTATGTCCATTATGTCTAAAGACATGGATGATGACGGTGATATGGATATTGTGGTGTCCGACCGTAAACAGGGGGAGACACAAGGAGTACGATGGCTGGAAAACCCAGGTAAAATTGGAAAACAAAAAAAAGAATGGGTCAATCACTTTATAGGATGCAAAGGCCTGGAAGTCATGTTTATGGACCTGACCGATTTGGATGGAGATGGCCTTGAAGATGTTATCGTAACGGAGGCAACTACCCGTAAAATAGTATTCTTAAAACGACTCGACAAAACTGGTCAAAATTGGAAGAATTATTCTATTGACATTCCTGAATATATGGGCAAACCAAAATCTGTAGCAGTTGGTGACATCAACATGGATGGAAAACTTGATTTGGTACATTCATTCGAAAAAGCAGATGAGGAAATTGAAGGGGTGTATTGGTTGTCTTATAATAACGCCCCTACTGATTCTGCATGGCAATGGCATAAAGTTAGCGGCCCTATAGGTATTAAATACGACCGGGTTGAATTAGTTGATTTAGACGGTGACGGTGACCTGGACGTACTAACGTGTGAAGAAAATTATGGTGCTGACAGTAAAGGTTTAGGTGTTATTTGGTATGAGAATCCTCATAATTAAGCCAATTGGTAGAATCTTAGTTACAAAAAAACAACTTTAACGGTAGTCAATAGTTAACACAAAATGTCGACCAAAGAAAATTACAGAAATAAAATTGGCACAATTTTGCAACATATGTAGTTCTTATAAAAATTTTTGTTTGGATGTTTACCCCATATTGTACCGTCGAACTACAACAGTTGGTAACATTGTATAAAATAATAGCCGGGACAGCAGTATATTCAAGAGTGGTTTCTACTTCAACTTTTTGGCAACTTGATTTAAAGTGCCACACAGTTGGCTATTAATCATGTACAAACGTTGTGCGACATTTGAAAAACTATTTGAAATGAAAAAATCTAAGGAAAATAGCGAACATTATAATTGGGGAGATAATTGTAGCGGATGGCATTTGGTGAAATCCAAAAGTTTGAGTGTAATAGAGGAAATGATGCCTCCAAAAACTCAAGAGAAAAAACATTATCATAGTAATTCCCAACAATTCTTCAGAATTTTAAACGGAAGGGCAACTTTCGAAATTGAAAATGAAATAATAGAAGTGGAAAGTGGAAACGGAATCCACATTCTGCCGAAAACAAAACACCGAATACGGAATGACCAATCAGAAAATTTGGAATTTATCGTGATTTCGGAACCAACAACTCGTGGAGACAGATATGATCTGGACGAATAAAAAGGCACAAAACAATGTAAAACGGTTATTACGGCGTCCCTATAGCTATCAGGACCAACCAGTAACCAATGACTTGAATTAAAAATTATTGTTGGACAAATAATTTATGAAACTGTTGTCTGCAATTGAAACAGGGAATAAGGGAGTTTTAATAAGGGTCAATAAATTAGAAACGAGTATTGCTTCTCAGTAGGTATTACTCGAAAGTGAAAAATAGCGAAAGAACAACACCCTATATAATTAACAAATCTGGGTTGCTTGGTTTACTTGCATCTAAAAAATACTAATCGAAAATGAAAACTGGCATAATCACTGGATGTAGTAGAGGAATTGGATTTGCAACAGTCGACCTACTGACCGATAATAATATAAAAGTTATTGGAACTTCAACTTCGGGAAGTTGCTCCATTTCAAAACCGAACTTTGAATGCTATTCATTAAATCTTGCTGAAAGTAAGTCAATAGAAAAATTCATTAATATTATTGACAACAGAAAAATTGACTTTCTAATTAATAATGCTGGAATTTTGTTGGAAAAATGGAATGAATCCGCCATAAACCTCGAATATTTAAGACAAACATTTGATGTGAATTTATTTGGAACAATTGAGTTGACCGAAAAATTGATTCCAAATTTTAATAAAAACGGACAAATAATCAATATTACTTCAGATTGGGGATCGTTCAGCGAAAAGAACTTTGATGAATTTCAACCTCACTATAAAATGTCCAAGTCTGCCTTGAATATGTACACAAAACTTCTGGCAAAAAGACTTGAAAAACAAAATGTGATTGTTTCGTCTTTGGACCCGGGTTGGACTCAAACGGATATGGGCGGAAGTGATGCTACCAGAGAACCAAAAGAAGTTGCCAACGACATTATGAACTTACTAAACAAGAGTCCTGAAAGCGGTAACTTTTGGCATCAAGGTAATATTAGAAAATGGTAAATACGCTACAAAACTATACATATCCATAATTTGGTGCATTGTTCACTTCGCTCGGAACAGCAGATTCCACAACCTTATCACTTCGCTCCGGGCAGACTCAGTTAATCCAGCCCGCTAGAATAATTTTGTCGGGCCGCTCTGAATAGCTAATGTCTATGCTTATCCTAAAAACATTAACTTATATTCAGTAATTCAAGCTTATGCGAAACCTTACCCGCAAGCATCTAAAAGCATAAAATATGTTATTAAAGAGGTAAGCTGAAATTATTTCCTATTTTTAAATTATTAATCATAACAAAACTCAAAAAAAGGCAAATTGAAAAAAATATTACTAATCAGTAGTCTAATTCTTTTGGGGATGTTACTGTTTATGAACCCAACAGTAAAAGAGATTGCTGCAGGAGTAGCAATTTTACTCTTTGGTATGATTATGTTGGAAGAAGGGTTTCACTCCTTTGTTTCCGGTCCACTACAAGTTCTGCTCAAGAAATCTACCGATAAGCTGTACAAAAGTATAGGCTTGGGATTTTTAAGTACCGCAATCCTGCAATCCAGTTCATTGATTTCTGTAATTCTCATTTCTTTTATTAGTGCCGGTCTTCTTGAACTTAGGGCTGGAATTGGGATAATTTTTGGTTCAAACATTGGAACAACAGCAACCACCTGGCTGGTATCTACGCTTGGCCTAAAAATAGATATTGCCGGTCTTGCAATGCCTATGTTGGCATTCGGGATTGTGTTGGTATTGCAAAAACCAAAAAAACTAAAAGGCATTGGCCAGATCTTGGCCGGTTTAGGATTTTTCTTCATGGGCATCTATTTCATGAAAAATGGTTTTGATGTCTATAAGGACAATATCAACCTTGCTGACTTTGCCATTCCTGGAGTCTTGGGCTTGCTAGTATATACTTTTATTGGGGTGTTGATAACCATGATATTGCAATCCAGTAGTGCCACCATGGCCCTGATTCTTACAGCATTGGCAGTTGGTCAGATTACCTATACCAACTCATTGGCACTGTCTATTGGAGCAAACGTGGGCACTACTATAACCGCTATAATAGGTTCCCTTGGTTCCAATACTTCCGGGAAAAGGCTGGCGGGTGCACACTTTATATTCAATATCGTAACTGGATTGATTGCACTGGTATTTATTGGTTATTTGGGACAACTGGTGGATATAATCTCTGAGTGGGTGGGTATAGCCCAATCCAATTACACTTTTAAACTGTCCGTATTTCATAGCATATTCAATGTCCTTGGAGTCATCATCATGATACCCTTGATCAACCCATTAATCAATATCCTGCACCGGGTATTCAAGTCTACCGATGAAGAAGACATCATAGAACAACCTCAGTTTTTGGATGAAAATGCATTGGCCTATCCGCAAACTGCCTTGCTTGCTTTGCGTAACGAAACCAAACGTTTATTTGAAAAAGCCGCCTTCACTATCATTCCCCATGGTATGAATATTCACCGGACCGATCTTTTTGGAGAAGAAAAAATAAAGGAGGTGGTAAAAAAATCGAGAAAGGAGATTGAAGTGAACATTGAAGAGTTGTACCTGCGTAAGATAAAGACCATTTACAGCAAAATCATTGAGTTTACCACCTTGGCGCAATCCCGCTCTTCCGTTTCTCCTGAATTGACCAAACAATTTGCACAAATTAAATTGGCCAGCAGAAACATTGTGGAGGCCATCAAGGCCTTAGAGGAAATCAGGAAAAACATGAACGTACATCTTTTCTCTGAAAATATGCATATCCGGCATGAATATGATCTATTGAGGCAGAAAATTTCCAAAATCCTTAGAGAATTATATTTATTACAAAAGAGCCCAGAGCCAACCCTGCACCTTAAGAATCTCAAAAAATTAAAATCAAAAGCTGAAAAGAGCGATATCCTGTTGGATGGAACGCTGGATCAGCTGATCAAGGAAAGTAAAATTCCCAGTTCAGTGGTTAGTTCCTTGGTCAACGACAGCCATATTGTAGCCTTAATTTCAAAAAAGCTGATTGAAGCTGGTGAATTAATTTATATTAGCCAAGACACCATGGATCTCACAGAAGTTAATCCCTGATATTAATAATTAAGGCCTAATTGGAATCATTGGAAATGGGTCAACCGGGAACATTCCGTATATTGTTTATACCAGCACGCCATTTACGCTCAGTTTGTAGGTAATTAAAATGATACTTTGAAGTTGGTCAGGATATATATTAAAACATTGTAAGCTAAGAACAGAGGTATAATTAAAATAATTAAATGAAAAAATTAAAAGAACTTACTGATGCAAAAATTGCAGCTGGACGACAAGCCAATCCTGAGTTCATGAAAGGTGTTGATGATATCATTAAACAAGAAAAAGCCTTTGAAAAAGGGAAAAATGCCATTAAAATTGGACAGAAAGCTCCTAGCTTTGAGCTCCCTGATCCTGAAGGAAAATCAATATCATTAAATTCTTTATTGGAGAAAGGTCCTGTTGTTATTACATTTTATAGAGGTAATTGGTGTCCTTACTGTAATCTGCAGCTCAGGGCCTTGCAAGCTAGACTAGATGATATCTATGCATTAGGTGCCACATTGGTTGCCATTAGTCCACAAGTACCGGATGGATCATTGACCAAAGATGAAATTAGTAAGATGGACTTTATTGTCCTGTCCGATCAAGACGCAAAGGTGGCTTTGCAATATGGTGTTGCATGGGAAGTACCTGAGTTTTTAATGGAACACATGAGAGTAGATCGTAAACTCGATTTGGATAAAATAAATAATGGTAAGGGTAATGTATTGCCAATTCCAGCAACGTTTATATTGGGACGGGACGGAGTAGTTACATGGAGCTATGTAAACGTTGATTATAGAACTCGTTCGGAGCCCGACGAAATAATTGAAGCCTTGAAAAATTTATCCTAAGAACGTATCCATATTTAGCGTTGGCCGTTATTTGTCTACCTTAAAAATAATCCTAATTAAGAGATATATTGCTCGTTATTTTTTTCTGAATTAATACTGTCCACTACACGTTGAACGAATTGCTTGCCTAAAAAACCCTTCCTGCCTTTTAGCAGCTTAGGGCTTTATTTACTAAATTTAGTATTAACTTAAATGCCTGTGGAAGGTAGGAAAACGTTTCATAATCAAATAGAGGCGGTGGTTGGAACCAACTGAATGAGTTGAACAAATCAAAAAGGTCGGAGGAATAATCCATTTCGATTCCAATGTTGATCTGAAAGAACTCTATGATAAAAATGGAATTGATGTTTGTGTATTTGCCGACCCTTAACGGACACAAATTCAACTTGCTCTTTAATGATATAAAATATAGTAATGAGTAAAATCATCTTTGACAGCGGAATATCCCTTGATGGCTTTTTTGCAGGTGATAATAGAGGGCCAAACAATCCAATGGGCGGCGTTTCTGGAAAACTACATCAATGGATGTTTAAACAAAAAGCATTTTGGAAACAAATAAAAATGGAGGGCGGTGAAGAATATGGCGAAGATAGTAAGTTGATTGAAGATGTGTTTGCAAGGACAGGTTCCTATATAATGGGAAAACGAATGTTTGATGAAGGTGAAGTAGTTTGGGCCGAAGATTTATACGAAGCGGATGTTTATGTCCTGACACACGAAAAACGGAAGCCTTGGGTTCAGAAGGGTACCACAACTTTTTATTTTATCAATGACGGTATAGAAAGTGCCTTGGAAAAAGCAAGATATTCGGCAAATGGAAAAGACATCAGGATACAAGGTGGTGCTAATACTATCCAACAATTTCTAAACGCAGGACTTGTAGATGAGTTTTTTATTCACATTGCACCTGTATTTTTGGGTAGTGGCATCCGATTGTTTGACGGCATTGACAAAGACAAATACGATATTGAAATTCTAGAGGTTATTCCATCAAACCTGACTACACATCTGAGATTTAAAATGACGAAAAAATAAAAAACTACTTAAAACACCCTGAACAGGCTTTTAGTCCCTCGACATGCAGGCGTAGGAAAACTATCTGCATACACCTGCTATGGCAACCCTGCACCATCAATTCTGCTTCTGAATTTTTCAAATCCGTTGAGTATTACGGTAAATTACCTACAATCACTACATTTTTATTGTTTATCAATAAATATTTATTAAATTAGAATAGTAATATTCATTTATTATAGATCATCATGGAAAAACATAGTTGTCAAAAACTAAAATTGAGCAAAATGTTTTCTATTCTTACTATAGCCTTGGGAACCAACTTAATGATCTAAATGATTACGGTTGAAGAAAAACAAAGTGCATTACCAATGATTTTGATACTAATCGGCATCTTATGGTTTACGATAAGCCTACATCAAACCAAAAAATGATATTATGAAACGAGTTTCCATCGTATTCCTTCAGGCAGTCATTGTGCTTATAGGTCTTGTGATACTGGTACTTTTAATTTGGCTTCCCTTAATTGAAGGGAGAGCCACAAACTTGGACCTGGTCAACATTTACTCGGACACGTTCATTTTATATGGGTACACAATATCAATTCCTTTTTTTGTTGCGTTATACAACGCCTTCAAACTACTTGCTTATATAGGGCAGAATAAAGTATTCTCAACAAACGCTGTTAAGGCTTTGAGGAACATAAAGTATTGTGCAATTATACTAAGTGCATTGGTTGTGATAGCAGGACTTTTCATAAAGTTTACCCATCATAAGGATGACGACCCCGCAGGCTTTCTTGCCATTTGTATTGTATCTACTTTTGCGTCCATTGTGGTTGCAACTGCTGCGGCAATTTTTGAAAAACTTTTGCAAAATGCCGTAGATATGAAATCTGAAAACGACCTAACAATTTAAGCTATGCCTATAATCGTAAACGTGGACGTAATGATGGCAAAGCGAAAAATGTCATTAAATGAACTTTCCGAAAAGGTAGGCTTAACGCTTTCCAACCTTTCCATCTTAAAGACGGGAAAGGCGAAAGCAATTCGCTTTAGTACCTTGGAGGCTATTTGTAAGGCATTGGATTGCCAACCTGGCGACATTTTGGAATATGTAAATGACTAAAAAAAAGTAACACCCCCCTACCCTGGGCTATCATTAACCAACCCAACAAATCATCAAAGCGATCTGCAAGTTCTCCCCAATTCTAAAAATCCTGCCACCCTATTGGACGTGCAAGACGGATTTTCTAATCTGCTAATATTTACTAAATTAGTTGCTTAAACATCTGTCTGGAGCGGGCAGGCAGAGGCGAATATCATATACCAAACCGTTGTGGCTAATTCAGAAATAAAAAAATGAAAGCAGTTATCTACACAAAATATGGCCCCCCAAGCGTTCTAAAATTGGTTGATATTGAAAAACCACAGCCAAAGAACAACGAGATTCTTGTAAAAATATGTGCTACTACTGTCACTTCAGGTGATACACGATTACGTAGTTCTAATTTTCCTCCAGTAGCTTGGCTTCTTGTTAGGCTAATGTTCGGTCTTTTTAAACCGAAAAAGGAAATATTGGGGCATGAACTGTCCGGAATTGTGGAAGCTGTTGGAAAGGAGGTTACCAAGTACAAAGTTGGCAATGAAGTTATTGCCACTCCTACCATGCTAAGTACCGGCTCCTACACCGAATATATATGCATACCGCAAGAAAGAAAAAAAGGAGTACTGGGGTTAAAGCCAAAAAGTCTTGATTTTAAAGAAACAGCGGCCCTACCCGTTGGAGGGATGACCGCTTTGTTTTTGCTAAACAAAGCCAGGCTCGGTAAAGGACAAGATGTATTAATTTATGGCGCTTCAGGAAGCGTAGGAAGCTACGCCATACAAATAGCCAAAGAACAAGGGGCAAAAGTGGTGGCCGTCTGCAGTAGAGCCAATTTCGAAATGGTAACATCACTAGGGGCTGATAATGCTATTGATTACAGGAAGCAGGATTATTCTTTACTTGAAAAGAAGTTTGATATCGTTTTTGACGCCGTTGGAAAAACGTCAAAATCCAAAGCAAAGAAAGTATTGAAACAAGGAGGCAGCTTTGTTACTGTAAAGTCGCTCACAAGCCCGAAACAGGAGCACCTGAATAAACTATGTGAACTGGCCGAAGCTGGAAAGTTTAGACCATACATCGATAAATGTTTTCCTCTTTCGGAAATTAGGTCCGCTCACGAGTATGTTGATAAGGGACAAAAAAAAGGAAATGTAGTGATTGAACTAGCCCATTAAAAGCACTCCATTAAAAGAGAGACAATAATGGTGTAATGATGGCTACAGCAGAAGATTTGGGCAAATTTATTAGGGCCCTAAATGTTGGCTCCGTATTTCATTACAAAAAAGAACAGGAGATCTATACATCGATTTATGAGTAAGAGCATACAGGTTTAATTCCAGGCTATCAAACCATTGCCAAATACCATAAGGATATTGATGCCGTAGTTATTCAATTTACAAATACGGTGGACTTTGAAGGCTACAATTGGAATTTATTGGAAATCATGTACAGTCGAATAGTTAAAGTAATAAGAAAGACAAACGAGCCACAACCAAGTTTATGAGTAATGACAATTAAGGTGACGCAAAGAAAGTTAACACAAGGTAAGTGCGCAACTGCAAACTTAGAGTGTAGAAATCCGCTACTACTTATACATTGTGAGGTTGCCGGTGATTAGAAACAACAATGAAATTTAGAGTAACAATTGCTGTACTTCTTCTAATTTTTGCTTCAACCTTGCTATTGGGTCAGAATAGAAGTGATACTCCTGTATACAATACACTTCTCTTCAAAATTACTAACCCAAATTCTTCCAAGACTTCATATCTGTTTGGAACACATCACGCCTTTGGCAAACGCTTTTTCGATTCTTTAACTGTCGCGAATAAGGCATTATCATCATGCGAAATTTTAATCAAAGAAAACTTGAATGTTCCGGGTCATTTGGCTCAGGATATTATTAATGATAGGGCAACAAGAACGCAATGGTACAAATATCTAACCAGGGATGATTTAAATTTCATTAAAAACCTATTCTCAACAAGCCCTACAGATTATAACAAGATGACCCCAACAGAGATGTACGCTTTTCTTAATAGACATTATAAACAGCAAGTGTGCCTAAATAAAGCGGTTAAGGATACCTCCCAATCCTTGGATAACTATATAGGTGCTAAAGCCCAACAATTAAATATGGAATTGATTGGACTTGAAACGACACAGGAGCAGATTATACTTATCAATAAAGATGTTGAAGGGATGCCAAGAAAAGTGCATAAAAGGAGACTCTCTAATATTATTGAAAAAATGGAATCCAAAAATCCAGCCGATTGTGTGGAAACTAATTGGTATTTAAAAATGGAAATAGATTATCAATTAAAACAACCCTGTAGTAATACTCTAATATTGACCAATAGAAACAAAAAGTGGATGAAAACAATTCAGCAATGGATAGAAAAGAATAATTGTTTCATTGCTGTAGGATTAAGTCACTTAATGTATGAATGTGGACTAATTAACGCATTACAAAGCATTGGATATAGAATTGAACCAATAAGCTCAATATAAATATAATACTGCTTATCCTTAATAACAGAAAATGACCCAAACCGAACTCATAATAATGAATCTAAATGAAATTAGAAGAAGAAGTATAAAACTCTGGAACGGACTTCCCAAAAGTCATTACAATTGGAAACCGGACGAAAATGCAATGAGTGCGATAGAAATGATAAGACACGTATTGGAAGCCGATTATGGATGGAACATTATTATCAATCAAGGGAACATGTCCAATTACCAAACGCCATGGAAAAACCGCCCATTCGTAAGTGTAACCGATGAACTTGAATTTGCCGAACCATACAGGGAAAAATTTCTGGAAAGTGTCCGACAATTTTCGGATACGGAATTAAGCGAAACTAAAATAGTCCACCCTGGAAATGGAGAAATGAAAATCCTAGGAAAATATTTATTGCGGATCGGTTATCACGAATCTGTTCACGCAGGGCAATTTTTATCATATATAAGAGCAATGAAAATTGAACGACCTAAAATATGGGATTAATATCAAAAGCCCATTGGTAACAGTGGTTCACCATAAATTGTTTTACTATTCCCTTCGAAGGTTTCAGGGCGGACTAAAGCCAAACCAACTCGTAAAGAAAGACTTTGTTGGACAAGTCATAATTGCTAGAGCCTGTAACTAACCGAAAATGTCGCATACTAATCCGTCATAGACCGTTAAAAAAAGCCATTAAGTATAATTTGAGAAAACAAAAAATAATATGGAAAAACACCTAAGCGCGAATCCCGAATCCGGAAAAAAATTCTATCAAAACTTTCACGATAAAGGAGAAATTGTAATGCTGAATTTACTAAAGTTTCATGAAAAAGCTGATTATACAAACTTGGAACAATTACAACCCAACAAAGAGATCAGCGGTGAAGAAGCCTACCTACTCTATATGGAAAAGACTTTGCCAGAACTGAAAAAAGCAGGTAGCCGCATCCTCTATTACGGAAAAAGTAAAGATTTTCTAATTGGACCTGAAGCGGAAAAATGGGATGCTATTTTATTGGTAGAACACGAGTCCGTTGTTAAGTTTATGGAATTTGCCCAAAACAAGGATTATTTAAAAAATGCAGGACATAGAACTGCCGGATTGGAAGATTCCCGGTTGCTGCCATCAACCGAAATAAATCTTACACCTAATATTATCCATAGCTAAGCAACTAGGCATAATCGTCCCCGCTTAACAAACCTTTCCAAATGACCACCGACCAAATTGGTCATGGCCAGCTTAAGTATTGTGCCCCCCTTCCGGAAGATGGGCACAACTCTTCATACAAGTTTGTTGGCTGCGTTATGACCTAATCCCAATCGGAATCTTCCAAAGTAAAAATCTGATTTACATCGACTTCAAAAATGTGGGCCAATCTCAAAGCCAATACTGTAGATGGAACATATTTGCCCAGTTCCATAGCATTTATAGTTTGTCTACTAACTTTCGATAATTTGGCTAAATCAGCTTGGGTAATATTTTTTTTTGCTCTTTCGACTTTTATACTATTCTTCATAACCAGCAGATTTTTCAAGTTTGGAAATTTGCCAATTAAATCTGAGCACAAAAAACAATAAAACTGTAAACATATTAAAGATCATAACCCATAAAAAGGAAAAGTCGAAAATGAATATAAATGCAAACAAGAGAATGCCATAATTAACATAAACAGCCCAAACCAGAGACTCCAATCTAATTTTGGAAATATATTCATCTTCTAATTTTTCTTTGGAAAAAGCAACCAATAAAGCACTAATAATAATTAAAATCCCGAAAATTTCATTGAGAATATTATTCTGCACCATTCCGAATAGTTGCTTATCCTTAAAAAGGTCATCCACAAAAATAGCCGGAACATTATAATCCAAAAAACTCGGCTCGTACTCGTAAAAAAGTGAGACCAGACCGATTATTGCTGATGGAATAAGTATAAACCAACCGATCCTTTTATACCTATTGGGAAATAAATAATTTACTTTCATAATGCATGGATTTAAGTTTAATCAAATGTAAAACAAATATTCCTTTTAGACAAACAAACTTTACATTTAGTAAAACAAACACTACTGAATAACTACTAGTTATGGTCCACTTACAAATATTCCCGGGGAATCTTATTTCCGAGATTTAATTGCTAAATTAGATGCTCAACCACAAGCTGCGGCTGGCAGGAACAACAGATCATAACTTAAGCGTAGGCAAAACGTGTAGACAATTCACAGATATGAAAATAAAATTTAGGAAGAAAAGATTAGGTGCGCATTTATTGCTCGGTATGGTTTGGATTGGACTCGGAATTCTAAGCATTGTGGTCAATGATGAAATTCGTTGGACAGATTACGGGTATTTAATAGTAGGAATTTTATATGTTGGTCATTATTTACATGATTGGACCTATCAATATCTGACTATAGAAAACGGAACAATCCGAAAAAATGCACTTTATGGATTCGCAAAAGAAATAAACCTGCACGATATACATTGGATTAAAAAATTTGCAGGTGACTATACGCTAAAAACAGAAGATAGGGAATTGAAAATCAATACAGAATTGATTGACATAGATTCCCTTAAAGAATTGATTGGGATATTGACTGAATTGAATTTGCCACCAGAAAAAACGCCATTTGTTAACAAGGCACAATATTAATTGTGGGCAGATTTTCCAATTGGAAATTCCTGCCGTAAATAATCTTTAACGACAGATGGACATTTTGCGTAGAAAAAATCAGGAACTATTCTTATACAAGACCTTTGGCAGACATTTTAAAGGTATCACTATGAAAATACAATTTGACGAAAAAGAAAAATCGATTGAAATAAAAGACGGCTTAAAAACTCAGTATTTATTGATCAAAATGATGCTGTTTATTACGTTTATCAACTCTATCCTTTTTCCTGTTTTCATTTTGGATAAAAAGCAATTGGAATGGTTGGGGTTCATTTGGATACTTCTTGGATTGGGATCAATGATTATGCTGATCTATCAAGTAATGACTAAATCAACGTCTGAAAAACTGAATTTATCTGAAATCAGCTCGCTGACAGAAAAACAAGTTTTTGGACGAACAAGGTTCAGTTTAAAATTGAAAAATGGAAAGTTGAGAGACTTAATGGAAATGAAAAATGAATCTGATATTATAGAAACTAAAGAGCTATTTAAAAATATTGGAATTAAAATAAGCTGAATAACCATAAAGCGATTGGTCAACACCCATTATGAAAATTTGCTATTTTTTGGTTTAAGCCCAATAAGCCACTTTTCATACCCAGAACCTTGGCAGCAATTATGAATACTGTTAATAAGAATCATAGTTATGAAAAGATATAAATTTTGTCAGAGTTGTGGATTCCCAATGAAGAAAGACATAAAAGGCGGTGGGTCTGAAAAAGATGGAACAAAAAGTCTAAAGTTTTGTTCAATGTGCTATGGGAATGGTGAATTTCTAACTCCACCTGAAATTGACACCGCAAAAAAGATGCAGAAGTATTGCATACAAGAAATGAAGAAAGACGGAATCAACGGTTTATTTGCCTGGCTGGCTACCAGATCAATTCCAAAATTGGAGCGTTGGAAACAATAATGTCCATGCCAATTCATGAATAAAGTTAATAGAAGTAAATGGACAATCAACAAATCATAGACTGGCTGTTGGAAGGAGATGTCTCCATTCAATACCAAGTTTGGCGCGATTTGTTGGATGTTGATAACAAAAAAATTCAAGCCCGAATAGCATTTGAAGGATGGGGTATGAAACTCTTATCAAAACGTCATATGGACGGCCATTGGGGAGATGGATTCTATCAGCCCAAATGGATTTCGACCCATTACACCTTGCTTGACCTTCGTAATTTATATCTCCAACCAGATCATGCGATGGTAAAAGAGACCAT
The DNA here is from genome assembly GCF_900129275.1 of Arenibacter palladensis. Lineage (GTDB taxonomy): Bacteria > Bacteroidota > Bacteroidia > Flavobacteriales > Flavobacteriaceae > Arenibacter > Arenibacter palladensis. Next base: position 138,017 of record NZ_FQUX01000003.1, read on the forward strand.
AGAAATGGTCTTACAAAATCACCTCGCAGATGATGGCGGAATCCGGCTTGGTCCATCCACCTCCCAACACAGTGATGTTTGTGTAAATGGTATGTTCTTGAATTACGCATCTTATTTCAATACGCCTGGTAAAAAGCTAGAATCTATTGTAGATAGCGTTCTGAACGAAAAAATGCCAGATGGTGGATTCAATTGCAGAACAACAAGAAGTGGTGCAAAACATAGTTCCCTACATTCCACTATCTCCGTACTGGAAGGATTTTTTGAATTTCACAGGCAAGGACACAACTACAAAAAGAACGAAGTTTTAAAAGCCATTCAAAGTGCTGAAGAATTTATCCTCGTTCACAGGTTGTTTCTCTCTGACCGAACTGGGGAAATAATTCACAAAGATTTTTTAAAGTTATCCTATCCATGTAGGTGGAAGTATGATATCCTTAGAGCATTGGATTACTTCCAAAAAGCGGAAAGAAAATGGGACATAAGAATGGATGATGCTATTACAGTGCTTCTAAATAAACGCAATAAAGATGGATCTTGGAATATGCAAGCTGCCCATCCTGGCAAGTTGCACTTTGTTATGGAAAAAGCAGGTAAGCCCAGTAGATGGAACACCGTGAGAGCCATGCGGGCATTAAAACATTTAAAAATAAATAACTACAGCCAACAAAAATGACAGTATATTAAAACGTTTTTGGCCAAATGGTTGGCAAACAATACAAAACATGAAAACTAAAATTAAATTTACAAGAAAGAGACTTAATTATAACTTGTTTTTTGGGCTAGCCTGGTTGACATTGGGAATATTGAAACTGGTTATGGATACGACTTTAGATGAAATTGACTATGTCTGGTTTGCCATAGCTGGACTTTCAATTGGAACTTATTTTTATGAATACATGAACCAATATTTGACAATAGAAGGTGGAATAATTTCCAAAAGTTATCCTTTTGGAAATAAAATAAAATTGCGAGAAATAAAACATATAAAAAAAATTGCAGGCGATTATATCTTAAAAACTGACCGAAACGAATTGACAATAAACACTCAAATAATTGATAAAAATTCTCTATCTGAATTGAATGAAATACTCGGCCAGTTAGACTTACCTTCTGAAAAAACACCTTTTGTTAGCAGTTAATGCACTGAATTAATCTATTATAAGACATATGAAAAGAAAATTAAAAGTGTTGGAATTTGACAAGAAACAAAAACTTGTAGATTATGTAAACACCAACTCGGACAAATTGGACGTACTAACTATTACAACCAGTCAGGAAGCAATTTCCTTCAAGCATTTTTTGTGGTATTACGAAAACTAAAAAAGTAAGTCATTGAAATAAAATAATTATTTGCCAATTCCAGGCCGAATCAATTTAACACCAATGGCTAATAAAACCAAACATTAATGGCGGGCATATTTTCCAGAGTGAAATCCGTGCATTTTTAGTAAGTTTAGTGAGCGGGCGTAAATCCTGTCAAATTATTCACCGTAACTACAATCATGGTTTAACCGTTGGCAACACTCCAAAAACAGAACTGAAAATTAAAAACCAACCAAATGACAAAAACAGACCCAATAATAGCCGTAAAAGATGTAAATGTTAGTGCGGAATGGTATCAAAGAGTTTTTGGTTGTAATAGAACACACGGAGGAAATGACTTTGCCGTTCATGAAGACGATAATGGGGAAATATTGATATGTCTCCATAAATGGGGCGAACACGAACACCCAACCATGAAAAATCCTGATATTCCCAATGGAAATGGTTTGATTTTATACTTTAGAACGAACAAGTTGGACATTACTCGAGCAAACATTGAAAAAATGAATTATCCAACAGAAGCGGACATTCACGTCAACCCAAATTCAATGAAAAAAGAATTTTCGCTGCGAGACCCAGATGGGTATTATGTAACTATAACCGAATACCACGAATATAACGGATAGAAAAGTAAGTTGCCAACAATATATGAACACCATTGGCTGTACTGTTCTATAAGCATGGAACCACCAATTCCATTACCATTCTACTTTGATCAGTGGAGGCAAACATTTGGAAATAAAAATGTCTATGTTAAATCGAAAATTATCGCTTAAAACCAGTAAAAACCGTCGTAGTAAAAAGCTGTACGCAGGCCAAACCAAACAATGAACCTAAATAAACAGAAAAATGAACATCAACCAAATCTTTAAAAACAACCAAAAATGGGTTCAAGACAAATTGGACATTGATGCCAATTATTTCAAAAACCTATCAGAAGGACAAAATCCGGATATCCTATATATTGGATGTTCCGACAGCCGGGTATCGGCCGAAGAACTAATGGGTGTTTCTCCTGGAGAAGCCTTTGTTCACAGAAATATTGCAAATATGGTACCCAATACAGATTTAAGTGTAATGTCGGTAATTGATTATGCCGTGCTACATTTAAAGGTAAATCACGTTGTGGTTTGCGGACATTATTTTTGTGGAGGTGTTAAAGCTGCTATGGAGTCGGCAGATTTGGGAATTCTTAATCCCTGGTTGCGAAATATAAGAGATGTATACAGAACTCACAGAATTGAATTGAACGGAATTAAGGATGAAGAGCTACGCTATAAGCGACTTGTGGAGCTGAATGTTCAAGAACAATGTATCAATGTAATTAAAACCGCAGAAGTGCAGAGGGCCTACCGCGATAGAGGTATAACAGTTCACGGTTGGGTATTTGATATTCACTCTGGAAAACTGATAGATTTAAAAATTGACTTCAATAAGATTTTAGAAAATGTAATGGAAATTTATCGACTTGATTAATGAAAAAAGAAAAATCATATCCCATTTGGCAAGCCTTTAATAGGTAACATTTATAGCTTTAACTTTTTTAAGGACAACACTCAATTTAAAAGTGTAAAATGTGTTGTTAAAAACAATTATTATGCAAAAAACAATATTTGAAATCACCAAAATGGATTGTCCTTCAGAGGAAAATCTAATTCGCATGAAATTGGACGAAATTTCAAATATTGTCCATTTGGATTTTGATATTCCAAATCGAAAATTGACCGTTTTTCACAACGGAGAAACTGAGCAAATAGAAAAGTCCGTTATCGAACTCCATTTAGGCGGAAAAAAAATCTCTACCGAACAACCCGACCGAACTGATTTTAAAGAAAATACCAACCAAAAAAAAGTGCTTTGGTCTGTACTCGCCATCAATTTTGCCTTTTTCATAATAGAAATGGCAACCGGTATAGTTTCAAAATCGATGGGACTAGTTGCCGATAGTTTGGATATGCTTGCGGACAGCTTCGTTTATGGAATTAGCTTGATTGCGGTTGGAGGAACATTGATGAAGAAAAAGCGGATTGCAAAACTTGCTGGGTATTTTCAAATTACACTTGCAATAATTGGATTTGTGGAAGTCTTACGGAGGTTTTTCGGAGCCGACAAACTTCCCGATTTTTCAACAATGATTATCGTTTCGATTTTTGCGCTTGTTGCCAACGGAATTTGTCTCTACATTTTACAAAAGTCTAAAAGCAAAGAAGAGGCCCATATGAAAGCGAGTATGATCTTCACCTCAAATGATGTGGTCATCAATATGGGCGTTATAATCGCCGGGCTTTTGGTAAACTGGTTAAACTCGAGCAAACCCGATTTAATTATAGGCACAATAGTTTTTGTTTTGGTAATCCAAGGAGCGATTAGAATATTGAAATTAAGTAAATAAAAACACTAGCCTCTACAATGCCATAAGGAACCAGACCCAACTAGTCTTTCTGCCTGCCAAGCTATAAGGTGTACGCCCTACCCCACTGGTTACTAGAATGCGGCTTAATCAGCCAATAAATTTTCAGAAAAAATACATTTTTGAATAAAAATCCTTTACTTTTCATATACCTGAAATATGGAAGAATATCGGAACTACTAATGGAATTAAAACAGCATGGAAATAATATCTAAAACTGATATAACCTGGTTTCCAAATTCCTGGATTCGATTGCGGATCAACAAAAAAGTAATCTATTTTGACCCTGCCTATTTAAAAACGTATTTTTCAAAATATCCGGATAAAACAGAGTACTCAAAATGGCCGGACCCAATTGATGGAATGCCTAACGGACTTGAGAAAGCGGATCTTATATTTATAACCCATCACCACAAAGACCATTGCAAAAGAGTAACGGTAGATCGACTAATAAAACAGGATACAATAATTTTTGCCCCTAAAAGTTGTTTGAAAGAGCTTGGGGATAGAATCAACCTCGTGAAGCCAAATGAAACCCTCCATATAGATAATGGCATCTCCTTGAAAGTTTTGAATGCCTATAACACTCAACAAGGAACATCAACCATAAAACAACATAAAAAAGGAATAGGTGTTGGCTTTATTTTGACAATCGACGGATTATCATTTTATCACCTGGGCGACACGGACTTTTTAGTAGATATGGAGGCAGTGAATGACATTCATGTAGCATTTGTCCCTATAGGTGGGAAATTCACAATGAACATTGACGAGGCTGTTAAAACAACCTTGTCTATAAATCCAAAAATTGTTATCCCTATTCACAATCTTGGACAAGATTTTTGGGAGTTTCAAAATAAGTTAAACGATAAAGGAAAAAATATAAGGTGTATCATTCCCACAATTGGTCAACCAATAAAAGTTTAAAAACAAAGGGACTAACAAAGGTTAAAATTAACCTCACTGTGGAAACCAGCTGTTCAAAGCAAACAAGCGTAAATAAGCATTCAATGTCACCTTGTGCTCCATCCCAATAATTTCTTATTTTTAATCTCGTACTATTTCGATCCCAAAAAATCCTATCTGCCCAAAAGCCTGGTTTCTAGGATTATTCTTACCGAAATCATAGCCTAGACATTGAATACAATTTAACGAAATATGAAAAGACAAGTTTTAAAAATTACCCTTTTAATTTTCAGTATTACATGTTCTTCAAGCCTTGCTCAAGAAACACTTGATGCCTTTTTAAAGGATCAGCCTATTATCGATATGCATTTTCATATCACTAAAGGGTATGGGGATAATGAAATATACCGGCATCTAAATGTTGATATTGATAGTGCAAAACTATATTGGGCCATTGAAGATTACAAAAAGAATAATGTGGTGCTGGCTTTAGGCGGCGGACCATTAAAATATGCTAAAATGTATGCTGGGGCAGAGCGCCTTTTTTGGTCAGGACTAATTTTTCCCTGTACAAAAACCGTAGAACAAGACGAACCTTGCGAAAAGGAATTCTACTCTGAATCCGAATTGCGTGAAATATACCAAATTGGAAATTTTAAGAGTTTAGGGGAATCTATGTTTAATTATTATGGTATACCACCTACCGACGTACGATTGGAGCCTTATTGGAAAATAGCAATGGAGTATAATATTCCCATTGGCATTCATGCAGATAGCGGACCACCAGTAGAGCGAGTCAATAAGGAGGAAAGGCCCAATTATAATCCAGCCTACGCAAATCCTGAATTACTAAAACCTATTTTGGAAAAATATCCAAAGCTAAAGTTGTACCTGATGCATTATGGAGGGGAATATTCTGATCAATCATTAAATTTAATGAAGGAGTATCCTCAAATTTATTGTGAGATTTCTGCAGTTAGTATGTTCCTCCCAAAAGAAGTTTGGGAACCAAATGTAAAAAAGTTATTTAGCGAAGGGCTTGGCGACAGGTTAATGTTTGCTTCTGATTATTTTGGGACAGTAAGAAAGAATATTGAAATAATTTATAATCTGGATTGGCTGAGCGAGGAACAAAAAGGGGATGTTTTTTATAATAATGCCGCCAGATTTCTTGGGCTATCAGATTCTGAAATAAGGGAGCACAGAAAGAAATTGAATTAAGAACCGAGGCTACTATTAACAACCATTATTTGTTGAAATTTTGCCTTCCTTGGGAACTTAGCGTTAGCCTAACCTAGAAATATTAACTTTATTCTCTTAACTGACGATTATACAAATTGTTTTCCCAAGAACTAAAAACACCGATAAGTGATTAAAAATGAATTTGAAAAATTAATTAAAAAGTATGATAAAAAAATTGTCATAGATAAAATTGTTGATGGTAAATACAACACTATAAACAATTACAGCACAATTCTTCATCGTCACGTTTTTTATCAAATTGTTTGGATTGCAAAGGGCTCCGGAACCCATATGATTGAAGGGCAAAATTATGTATATTCCGATGGAACCATTTTTCTACTGGCTCCTTATTATTTACATAAAATAAGTTACGACAAAAATGTACAAGGCTATGTTATTAGTTTTTGCGATAGTTTATTAGACCGCTTTCAAAATAAATCCACACTTCTTTTTCACAACATAGAAAAGGCCTACATAGAAGTTCCTAATAAGGAAGTTGAACTTTTAAATGATGAATTTAAATTATTGAATCATTATTCAATAACAAACACAAGTATATCACAAAGTATAGTTCAGGATTATCTACATATAATTCTAACCAAAATAAACGGATTTAAAAGCTTAAAAGAAAATGATAGTGTTCAGGCCCAAACAAATAACACTAAAATATTGGAACAGTTTGTATTACTTGTCAGGCAGCATTACACCGAAGAAAAACAATTGCACTTTTATACTTCCCAATTGGCAATTTCTCAAAAAAAGCTTAATCAAATAGTACGAAATGCTACTGGTCTTACTCCTGCTAAATTTCTAGAAACTTACATTTTAAATGAGGCGGCAAGAATACTGCGTTATAGCGACCTTAGTGTTAAACAAACTGTAGCAGAGCTTGGGTACTCTGATAGTTCGTACTTTATAAAAGCCTTTAAGAAACAATTTAAAAAAACACCAACGGAGTATAGAAAATCTGCCAAGTTCAACTTAAATACCAAATAATACCATAATCTTCCCCAATTGTCATATTTATAGTCGCACATAAAACTGAAGTTTGTAGCAATTATAAACCTTAAGTTTTCTAGTATGAACAAATCAATCGTTTATGTTTTAGTCTGTGTATTCTTATGGGCATTAATTCCTGTAGTATCCAAATTAGGACAAAATGGGTTGGATAACCATCAATTTCTTTTTTGGTCCAGCTTGTCTTCACTATTGTTTTTTTTGGGTATTGGGATCTATAAAAAAAATATTGCCCATTTATACAAAATCTCCAAAAACAAATGGCTCAAGGCAATATCCCTGGGCTTCTTAGGTACTTATTTGTATTATGTACTACTCTATTTTGGCTATGCCAATGCACCAGGAATGGAAGTCCTTATTGTTCAATATTCCTGGCCTATACTAGTTGCTGTTCTATCACTCATAATTTTAAGGGAAAAACTTACAACCCCAAAAGTAATTTCCATTCTTTTGGGGTTTTTAGGTGTATTTATGGTATTGACAAAAGGAAATTTTAGCCAATTAAAATTTGAAAACTTAACTATAGATTTAATCGTATTCTTTGGAGCATTTGTTTTTGCCTTATTTTCGGTTCTAAGTAAAAAAATTGAAATGAACGATATTAGTTTATTAACTATCTATTTTTTAACTGCCAGTGTTGCTTCGTTCATTTCAATGAATATATTCTCGGAGTTTAAAACACCTGGATTAAATACTATAACTCCTATTGTCATAAATGGCTTTTTTGTCAATGGACTTTCATATATTTTTTGGATTAAAGCGCTCAAAATTGGCGAAGCTTCCTTTATAGCCCCGTTTGTTTTTTTAACCCCGGTCTTGTCTTCCATTTTTTTGATCGTTTTTTTTAATGAACCTTTTTACACAGCTTACCTTATAGGAATGTCTTGTGTAATTCTCGGTGGTCTTTTAAACGCTAAAAAAGCAAAGAAAAACGCTTTCTACCACAACGTAAAAATTAACCAGCCCGAATGAGTTGTACCCGCTGGCCAAGCTTTTTGGCATGGTTCCCTTCAAAATTAGTAAGGGCCAGCGAACAGGCATTGCAGGACTGGCTAATTTTATGATTAAAGCCCACTCACGAAAATCATCTAAGGCATAAAAAAATGGCAGGACCTATTTTCTGTCGGTTAGGCGAAAAGTTCGGTTTTTATTTTTTAAATTAGGTGCTTAACCCCCGCAACTAAATTTATAGGAACTTCAGTAAAAAATTGAGAGCAACCGACCGAGAACTATGTATTTATCAATTCTATTGGGCATAATACTAATTGGACTTGGACTAATTCATTTCAATTGGGTGATCGGAGGCAAATTTGGATTTTCAGAATCCTTACCCACAAAGGAAAGCGGAGAAAGAGTATTGAATCCTAAAAAAATTGATAGTGCCATTGTTGGAATTGGATTGACAATATTCGGTATTTTTTATGTTCTTAAATCAGGACTTATTGAATACAGTTTACCAGCATGGATTATAAAATACGGAAGTTGGATAATACCAATAATTTTTCTTTTAAGAGCAATTGGCGAATTTAGATATGTTGGATTTTTTAAAAGTATAAAGAAAACGGAATTCGGAAAATTGGACACCAAACTATTTTCACCCCTATGTTTGGCAATCGGAATACTGGGAATAATAATTCACCTGGTAAAATAAAAACAAGTCCTATATAATTTAAATCAATATCGTTGCAGGTTTAGTATGTCCAAGTCCCCTATAGAAGTTTCCCCGGCATAAACCCCAAACTATCCATATCTAAGAGCCCAGTGCTTAATTAAGGAATGGACAAGAGTATTAGAATCACACCTAAATTTATGAAGCCTTTGGAAAGGGCCTTAGATTTTCGAAAGACAAAAAAAAAGGAATTGGAAATACATTTATAACTTAAACCAAAAATCATGGAAAACAAACAAAATCTTAAGGTTATCGAGAATCTTTACAATGCTTTTGCCACTGGGGATATGCCTACAGTCCTTGGTTCTATGGATCCCAATATTGAATGGAACGAAGCCGAAAGTAATGCGCTTTCGGACGGCAATCCCTATATTGGTCCAAATGCAATTTTAGAAGGCGTATTTGCCCGTCTTGGAGCCAACCATGAGTATTTTGGCTTAAAGGATATTAATATCCACAGCATGAATGGCAACAAGATCTTGGCCACTCTACGTTATGATGCTAAAGTAAAAACAACCGGAAAGTCCTACAATGCCCAAGCTGCACATCTATGGACGCTTAATAATGAAGGAAAAATTACGGCCTTTCAACAATACGTAGATACTAAGAAGTTGGCAGACGCTGAAAAGTAAATCTAATAGTACCGACGGTTAAATCAACGAAAGCACATCATTGGCCATAAATTGAAGCCTTAACGCCCTCCTTAATATTGAGTCGGGCATGTTTTCGCGCGGGCAAAAGCCATCCCATGGCACCTATAAGATAGTGAAGAGTTTCCCTCCTCCCCTCTACTCCTGTCCTGATCGTTATCCTTTTTTAGAACAAAATTTACTAAAAGCACAAAACCATTTCCAAGACCAAAATCAAAGTTGGCAGTGGCAACAATATTAAATTGCTTACCTTCTTATATTATATTTGTAAAAATAAATATATCCCATCCTAAACGACAAGTATTAATTTTACAACGATTATCAACGCTATTGACTCAGGAACAATATGAAAAACAATAACAAATTAACAGGAAAAAACGTTCTCATCACCGCTGGCGCCCAAGGAATTGGCGAGTCAATTACCAAGCACTTTATAGATAATGGGGCCAATGTTGCCATTCACTATTTTTCCAGTGCCGATACCGCAAACCAATTAACGGAATACGCAACCGGCAAAGGTCAGAAAGCCGTTGCTTTAAGTGGTGATCTTACCAAGGAGGCCGATGCGAATGCCTTGGTTAAAAAAACAGTAGAAGCATTTGGTGGCTTGGACATACTTATCAATAATGCAGGTTCACTGGTTGCCCGTAAAATGCTGAGCGAAATGGAAGCTGAGTTCTGGAATAAGGTCATGGATATAAACCTTACCTCCATGATGTTCGTAACGCGGGCCGCAGCTCCTTTTCTAGCAAAAAATAACAATAGCAGCATTGTTAATTTGGCATCACTCGCTGGCCGCAAAGGAGGTCACCCCGGATCGCTGGCTTATTCAACCAGCAAAGGTGCAATCCTTACCTTTACTAGAGCTCTCTCGGCAGAATTGGGTCCTCAAGGTATACGGGTCAACGCAGTTGCACCGGGGCTAATCCTTGGCACTTCATTCCACAACACGCATACCACCAAAGAATCGGCTGCTGCTACTACAGCCGGTATTCCAATTCAACGCGCAGGTAACGCCGACGACGTAGCCCGTGCAGTTGTATTTTTGGCGTCCGAATACGATGGTTTTATTACCGGTGCCACGCTGGACATTAATGGTGGAGTCTACAATATGTAGTTCGTGCTAAATTTGAACGTGACCAGAAACTTAACCAAATGCAAGAGGTAGGTGAAAAACAGAAAACACTGGGAGACAAATAACGCCCCGTGTTTTAATAATATTATTTTTTAAAGGATAAGCTTATGTTAAAGACTCCGGTAATACATCCTACAATCATGGAAGTGCTTGCGCGATCAGGGCATTTTGCACAAGTTGTTATTGCAGACGGAAATTTACCCGTCGGTGCCATGACAGGTCCAAACTCCACCACTGTACATCTTAACTTTCGTCCGGGACTATTGGATGCCCTTACAGTACTTGAAGGCATTTTGGAAGTCTGTCCTGTTCAAGGAGCAATTGTCATGGAAAAGCCAGCAGAAGCAAGCGCCGAAATACACGATGCATACAAAACATTGCTGGGGGATGTATCCTGGGAGACCATGGAACGCTGGGCTTTCTACGAAAAAATTAGGGAACCCAATACCACATTGATTATTCAGACAGGTGAGCAGCGCCGCTTTGCCAATTTGATCCTAATCGTAGGTGTTGTAAAAATGGCAGAGGAAAGCAACTTTTAGGAACTTGGAGCTCGTTTATTATAAGTGTGCGTTTTGGTACTTCATTTATTGGAAAAGGAATATTATTATTCAAATGAGGCTTTGGACCAAAAAGAAGTCTCACAGTCCAATGTTATGTGCTTCCAAAGCAAATTACTTATAACTTATCTTGCATCCTATATGCAGATGGGCTAACCCCTACATTTTTCTTAAAAAATCTTGAAAAACTACTGATGGAATCAAAACCCAATACAAATGCCAATTCTTTGGTAGTAATTTCACTCTTAACAAGTCTGCGTTTTGCTTCCGTAATCTGACGTTGTCCAATAATTTGTTTTGCGGTGAGATTTAGTTTTTCTTTTAGGATCTGATTTAAGCGCTTCATGCTTATTCCAATTTTATTGGCATAGAAGTCAGTGTTTGTTTCGGTCAAAAAATTGATTTCCATTAATTCTAGAAATTGAAACACTCTTTTTTGATTTAAGTCTTGCTCCAAAAATCCATTATTTTGATAACGTATTAAATGCAGCAATAAAACTTTTAATAAAGTTTTTAGCATTATGTATGAGACAGAATCACTAAAGAATTCCTTCTTGAGCAAAATCAATACATTTTGTATCTGCTCCACTTCATTTTCATTAGTCAAAATAAATTGTGGATACTTGTTAAACAGTGACATCACATCTAGGGCATACTCTATGTCATCTTCATCTATAAGGTCGCGTTCAAAATTCACCAAAACACCCTCTTTGGCTTGGAAAACTTCGTTCTTAAAATCTTCATTTAATGGTTTAAAATGAATGGCCAAGCTATTTTTAGCTCTAGGCTCAAAATAAATTCCCATAGAATTATTGGAAAGCAATGCACTATTACTTTCCAATTTTTGAATGATATTAATTTTATTATTCCAAGGTTTCTTGTTCATTTACTTTTAAAGTATACCTTAAAAGTAGGAAGAATTTAATCGAGTGTATTCCTTATGCAGTTTTTGAAACAAAAAATATACAACACAAGCGATTAATAGGGCCAAACTGGCCGCAACACTATAAATGGCCATATAATTATGAGAAATATACTCCACAAAGGTGGATAAAAACTGTCCCCCAAAAACACCCATAGAAAACAAACCTAAGTTTTTACCTTGAGTATTTGCGGTGCTGGCTTCCAACATCATATGGTTCAATAAGGGAATGGTAAATCCAAAACCCGTACCTATAAAAATCACGGTCAATGACAAAAAGGCTATGCTGGTCGTAGTAGCCAAAACAATATAGCCCAACATAAAAAATAAAAAGCCCAAAACCACTGTTTTGTCATCTCCAAAAACTCTTACCATTTTCGGCATACGGCTAGCGGCGATAATGGCAATTACCGAAATAGACGCCATTAAATAACCAGTCTCAGACTCGCTAAACCCAAATGATTGTGGTAAGTGCAAAGGTAAAGTAACAAAGCCTACAAAGAATAGCATCATGGCCAATAGTGATGCAATAAAGATTAAACGCACTTTAGACTTATTATTGGTATCTGTTGCAGAGACTTCTTTATTAACTTCTTTATGAGGAGTAGCTTTTGGTAATACTTTTATCACCAAGAATAAGCATACCAAGGCTAAAAGATAGATATAAAAAGGAAATTGCCAATTAATTTCCCCTAATACTCCGCCAATAGCTAAAAAAACAACACCTCCCAACTCAATGGCCATACCTTGCCAAGCAATCATTTTTACTCTAGTTTCCCCAGTAAAAAAATCGGCAATGTAAGCGGTTACCGAAACTTGAATGGCTACCGTGGCCGCACCAAGTAAAATTCTATCGACAATTAATAAATAATCATTGGTGATAAATGCACCCAATAGGCCTAAAATAGCGTATGGTATAAGCCCCAAGCTTAATAAATTGATAGCACCCAGTCTATGCAGTAATCTACCTATTATAGGTGCAAAAAGGACAACACCCAGAGATGGCAATGTAATTAACCAACCAGGTGAAAAGCCCAAATTTTTATGTTCTACAATTCCTGATAATGAGGGTGCAATAACTGTACCTACCATTATAGTTAGGCTGCTAACAAACAGTAAAGTAAAAATTCCGAAGTTTGATATTTTATTCATACTGCAAAATTCTTACTAATCAAACGGAATGCCTTGACCCGTTTTCTAAATAAGTATGCAAAAATGGAAAAATCACGATTGTATTTTTAGCCTGGTCCAGGCACAGGCTATACACCCTGTTTATTTCTGAACCAATTGGTCAAATACCGTACAGAAGGCAGATGGGTTTTAAAGATTTGTTATATTAGACTTATTATCGATTTATAATACTGGCAAAAATTTTGAAAATAATTGAAGGTAACATGTTAACTATGTCCCTATTTTCTTCGATGAATCCTAGAATCCAATCCCGACATAATTTACATATAGCCCGGGGTTGCCAATTTGAATAAAATATTATGAGAATTGAATATCTGAATAGCGTTAGGAAGCAATTTGAATATTACAAATCCTTAGGGGAAAAAACCGTTGAACAATTAAACGAAAAAGACCTCTTTTGGCAATATAATGAAGAGTCCAATTCCATTGCAATTACGGTGAACCACCTTTGTGGAAATATGAAATCGCGCTGGACAGACTTTTTAACCACAGACGGAGAAAAAGCTTGGCGTAATCGTGATTCGGAATTTGAATCCGAAATGAAATCAAAAGTTGAACTACTATCAAAATGGAATGATGCCTGGAGTTGCCTGTTTGAGGCCTTAGCCTCTATTAACAACGAAAATTTTGATACCAAGATTTATATCAGGAACCAAGAGCATTCAATAATCGAGGCAATAAACAGACAGTTGACCCATTATTCCTATCATATTGGACAAATTGTTTACTTAGGCAAAATGATCAAAGGAAGTGAATGGAAAAGTTTGACGATTCCAAAAGGAAGATCAACAGAATTTAACCATGGGAAATTTTCTAAAGGAAAGCACAAAGGACATTTCTCCGACGACATTATTTAAAACCAAAAAAGGAACTTTGTTGGAATATTAATTTGGAAAAAACAAATACAATGAAAATTGGTGTTGCACAGACAAAATCGGAAAAAGGAAATATAAAGGCCAATATCCAAAACCATTTAAGATGGATAGAACTTGCCGTTTCCGAAAAAACCGACATGATTGCATTTCCGGAATTATCTTTATCAGGTTACGAACCGGAACTTGCCAAGGATTTGGCGACCGACCAAAACGATGAGAGACTGCAAGTGTTTCAAGATATTAGCGACGCCCATCAAATAGCCATTGGAGTTGGTTTGCCTATCCAATCGGAATCGGGAATTCTAATCGGTATGGTTATTTTTCAACCAAACCAACCACGGCGAACCTATTTTAAACAAATACTGCATCCGGACGAAAAGCCGTATTTTGTAGAAGGAATCGAAAATACTATTTTGGCCATAAAAGACAGGAATATTGCCCTTGCCATTTGTTACGAATCTTTACAGCCACAACATGTAAAAAAGGCAAGGGAAATGGGTGCGGATATATATTTGGCCAGTGTAGCCAAATCACAGACTGGAATAGATAAAGCGTATGAGCACTTTCCGAAAATAGCGGACCAACATTCAATACCGGTACTAATGGCCAACTGCATAGGATTTTGTGATAATTACCTAAGCGCCGGACAAACATCAATTTGGGATGCTGAGGGAGTTTTATGCGCACAACTGGATAGCCATGGCGAGGGCCTACTTATCTATGATACAGTTACAAAAACAACCCATAGGGTAAAAGAAGCAAAAGACAGCAATGTGTAAAAGTAATAGGGCCAATACCTGCAAAACCTGAAATTGTAAGTATGAATTAATGAAACGTATATAGGAAGTCAGGTTCATTAAATAGGCGAGTAATTTTACCAATTGCTCATGATAGGGTCAGCGTCAGTACCAATCAATAACCCAAATACTACAAATTACTGCACACTTTTGCATTTTTGGCCGATACAGCATAACTTCAATGTAGAAAAGCATCCAATTTAAAATATGCGGACAAAGCTGTAACTTACTTCCCCTTAATCCAAGATTGACAACGTTGACAACTGCGAATAAAAAATAAACGAATAAAATGGGTAACCTAAAATTAATCACAAGCCCGAAAGTTGATGCGGTTTTTGCAAACTATCCAGGGTTTGTTCGGGATAAAATGCAATCGTTGCGGGAATTGGTCATTGAAACAGCGGAAGAAACCGAAGAGGTCTATAAATTGGAAGAAACTTTGAAATGGGGAGAACCAAGTTTTGTAACCAAAGATGGTAGTACCCTGCGAATGGATTGGAAAGAAAAAACGCCAGACCAGTACGCCATGTATTTTCATTGCACTAGTAGATTGGTAGATACTTTTAGATTGGTTTTCAACCACAAATTTCAATACGAAGGCAAGCGTGCCATAGTTTTTCAATTGAATCAGAAAATCCCGAAGGCGGAATTGAAGGAATGTATTAAAGCTGCATTGACCTATCACAAAGTAAAGGAATTGATTACGTTGGGGATTTGAATAATTGGGGGAGAAAGTAGATTATGTCATCTCCGTATATTGAACCCTATAAATTTAATGATGCCCATCCTTTAAGATAGTCGAGACATTTTGAACAATGATATCTTAAAAATTAGTGTGCACCCTATTGCCATTGGAAGGCTTCCCCTTAATAGGCAAGCTCGGTCGGGCAACATTAACCCTAAGCATTCCTAGACACTAAGAACTAAAGAAACTCACCTTATTCATCTGTGCTATACTTCGGCCAATATCTTGTACAGTAGAAAAACAACACATAGCAGAGCGGCAAACAATGGCAATAAAAACTTCCGGTTCCCCCAACATTTCTTCATCCCATAATCGTTAATGGCTAACTTGGCCTGGGATAAATTTACCATAACAAAAACACTTATAACAACGTAGCTAGTAGTGTTGGCCAGTTCAACAATAGGCACAAAAATAGCTAGTACAACAATCCCAATGGCTATAGCAATAGTGGCCAGAATAGGGGTGCGATACTTACGATGTACCTGATGAAACCATTTGGGTGCGTTGTTCTGCCCAGCCATTCCGTAAAGGACCCTAGAGCCCATTATTAACTGCGCCAAAACTCCATTTAAAACAGCAACCAAACTAATGAGACTTATAATATAGGCATAATGGGGGCCCTTGTTCGCGACTATGTCCGCCATAGGTGCATCGGTAGAAGAAAGTTCGTTCAACGGCAAGGCAATCACGGCGACTACGGCGACGGCCACATAGAGGAGCAACGCAATAAATAAACTGCCCATAATGGCTATAGGCATGCTCTTTTTTGGATTTTTTGCCTCTTCAGCAACATTTGCCAAATCCTCAAACCCAACAAAGGCATAGAAGGCTAGGAATGCGCCCTGAAACACGGCAAAAATATCATAACCTGGTGCCGCGATGAACATTCTGGAAAACTGCGAAGTGAATTTCTCCATATCTATGCCGGCCACAAAAATGACAAAGAGTAGCCCCCCAACCTCAATCAGTGTTATTAATCCAATCACGTTCAGGGATTCCCCTATACCCCAAATGGCCAATAAACTCAGTAGTGTCATACTAACAATGATGACAACAGCATCGGGGAATTCTATGAACACGTCCAGGTAGCCAACAAATCCTTTGAGAATGGCAGCGGCGGAAATGAACCCAGTAAAAATTACGCCCCACCCCACTAAAGAGGCCAAGCGTTTGGAGTTAAATGCCTTACCTACATAGATTATTTCCCCTCCACTTTTCGGGAACCGCGGCGCAAGAAGTGAATAAGAGTATGCGGTCAATCCGGCCAAGACCCCCGCAAGCAGAAAAGAAAGTGGAGCAAGTGTTCCAGAATATCCAGCTACTTTGCCAACCAATACATAAATCCCTGCTCCCAGCATAGTCCCAACACCGTATAGCAATATTTGCACGGTACCCAGTTGTTTCTTTAAACCAACCTCTTCATTTTCTTTATTCATAACTTCAAGATTTCCCATTAATTCGTAGGTTGTTAGATTTTAGTCATAGGACAGCTTAATAGCCTATTCAAATCCTGAAACGGCATTCACCAATCTTATAGTTGAAGCTCAAGGTCTTAAGGAATTATAGCAGTACTATAACTTACTAACTAAGATTGACTTCACTTTTCCCGATCCCCATTCTACGTGCCTGGATTCCAATTAATGGGCCAGCGAGAATCGAGGAAAGTAGCGCTGAAAATACAATAGCCACAAATATTGCCTGTCCAATGAGTTCCAATTCTATTGCCAGTGTAGCAACCACAATCTCCATGGCACCTCCCGGAATAAAGATCAAGCCCATTAAAGTAGAGGTTTGTTGAGATTGCTTACCCATTTTTGCTCCTAACCAGGCACCTATAAATTTACCCAAAATGGCAACAACACAGAATATAACGGTTGGCCAAAGTTCCAGTCCGGCCAAAAAATCGATTTTAATCCCTAGTGTGGCAAAAAAGAGGGGCACAAAAATGGCGTGCAAAGTATCCGAGACGCTGTTCCGAATATCCTCTGTTACTCTTTTGGCACTTCCGGCCATGGTACCTGCCAGGAAGAATCCCAGAATAGCATGAATTCCCATCCACTGGGTGATGGCTCCACAAAGCAATCCAACACTGACAATTAGAGTCTGTGCCGCTGCAGGCTGTGGTAATGAAGTACCCTCGACTCGCTTTAGCGCATAATTCAACACTTTGGCCCCAACAGCTATACTTACAATAATAAAGGCGATTACCAGCAAAGCCCTAAAACCCAATTCCATGACACCCATTGCATGGGCCGTTACCATTGACATTACAACAGTAAACAATAACCATCCAAAAATATCATTGATTGCACAGGCAGAAAGGGCAAGGGACGCTTGTGGTGTTTTACTGATTCCCAGATCCCCCAAGGCACGTGCCACTACGGAAATGGCTGTAATGGAACATGCTACGGATAAAAATAAAGGGAAGGTAATTCCTGTGGCTGCCTCTCCCCAATAAATAGGGTCATATGCACTAAAAATGGGATAGCCAATGGCGATGGGAAACAGCACTCCAACAATACCGATGAAAATGGATGCACGGCCACTTCGGAGCGCATGCCCTACATTTACATGAAACCCAGAAGATAGTAAAAGAAAAAAGACCCCCAGCCAAGAAACCGTTTCCAGCATTATGTATTGGGGTTCGCTATCAGGAAAAAGCATGTTTTGTAAGTCTGGAGATACCCTTCCGAGTAGGGTTGGCCCCAAAATAACACCAGCTAAAATTTCACCAGCCAAGGCCGGAATCTTTATGGACTCACAGATAACACCAAGGGTACGTGCAACCCCGAGAAGAACAAGGATTTGCACAATAAAAAGTAGAATATGGCTTTCATTAAGGTAATGCATACAAATATTTTATCCTATTGTAGTCATATTGGAGGATATTAAGTGCCATTCATAAATGCACTTGGCAGATTGCCAACACCATATCTCCGTTAATCCAATTTTCCCTTTATCTGTTATTTTGATACCATTAAATTCAATGAAGCTCAACCTCCAATTTTACTTAGGTTATCCTTGATTGGTTTGAGTTCCGAACTGCACATTCCTATACCTAAAACTGGGTCAAAACAGTAACACTAATTAATAAGGGGAAAATGTTTTGTTCAAGGTTTATGCCTCCTTTTGAAAAGTAAAAAGTGGTATTCTAGTTTGAAATGCCGTATTTTGGGTGACGCTCTGTTGAAATACCTTTTCTATGAAGTTGGTATGGTGGGTAAACATGATTACCATATCTGCGTCAACATCGGCCACAAACTTATTGATACCCAATACAACGGAGTTGATTTTTAGTTCGGTCATTTTGATCTTTTGATAAGAAAAATCCTTTATTAAACTCTTTTCCTTTTGCTGTAGGTCCCCTTCAAAACCTTCATCGGCCTTATCTATATGAAGGATTTGAATCCATGCATCCATTAACTTTGCGAATGGGATAATTAAATCGAGCTCTTTCTCAAGATTGTAAAAGTCGCTGGAGTATACAATATTTTTGATACCCTTATATCGGGCAAATTCAGGAATGGTAAGCACAGGGATACTACTGTTCTCTATTATACTGGCGGCATTACTACCAAAGAGAATCTTTTTAAGCCCACTGGCACCTTTGGTTCCAATACATACAATATCGATATCATTTTTAAGCGCAGTCGTTTCTACATATTTTCCTATGGACGTACCAGAAGTAATTTCATAGCTTATATCAATCTTATGGGTATTATCTTTTTCAATAGATGCCAAAAGTTCTTTCATTGCCCTTTCGGAACTAGCTTTTATAGCCTCTTGAAGCTTATTGGAACCTACTCTGGCCCTTGAAGGGGCACTGGTATCTATTACGTGAAGTAGTTTAAGTTCTACCTCCAGGTCCTTGCTCAAATCTACAGCATACTGGATCGCTACCTTGGATAATTCTGAAAAATCTGTTGGGATTAAAATTCTCATATAAAAACTGTTTTAGGTTTATACTTTAAAAATATCCAACTCCTGGGTCAAATAATATGATATTGGTCATCCCTAGTAATAATATAACACAGACCCATTTATCCTAAAATCCTTCAACATACTTATATTACAACTGCTTCATAAAATGTTGTGGTCTTTTTAATGAACGCCAAATGTATGTAGTTAAGGCTTCCTGTTGGCTTCTATTGTTGTGCTTACCACTCCCCTTTAACCGTATTATGCGCAACTATGCACATTGCCCAATTCCTGAGAGTCCAACATAGTACTCCTATCATCATCTTCTAAAGTCGTGTAAAGCCAAAACCGGTATAGTGCTGTAATAACCAAGGTTTTTTACCATAGGTCGGGATAATATCATTTTAAAAAAATGGTGCCTTCTGTTCATAAAGGCAATCATATTACTGC
Source organism: Arenibacter palladensis (assembly GCF_900129275.1). Taxonomy (GTDB): domain Bacteria; phylum Bacteroidota; class Bacteroidia; order Flavobacteriales; family Flavobacteriaceae; genus Arenibacter; species Arenibacter palladensis. The sequence continues at coordinate 157,830 of NZ_FQUX01000003.1, forward strand.
CACTACTCTGTAAGAACACATTGATTGCCGATTGCACATCTTTGTTAATTATGGAATGGAAAGAACAGTCCAAGCCTTCAAAATAATCTTTTAAAAGGTTTTGATTATTAATCTGGTCTTCATCCAGTATTTCATCCTTGGGGAGCACAATTAACACTTTTATTGATGATTTTGAAATTTTTGCTATGTCAACCATAGACTGAAATTCATGCCTTTTAAAGTTTGTCCTGTAATCCGTTGGAAAAACAATTTCCTTTATTTTAGTATAGGTTGTTTTTGAAGGTATGGCAAGTACCGGACAGCCTCTTATTTCTTCCATGGCAAGGACCGTCTGGCTCCCGTAAATTTCCATTCTAGAATCCGCAGCTCCCTTGGTCCCCATAACAACAATATCTATATCGTGTTTATCCACCATATTTTTCATGGTATCAATTAAATTACCACGTTCTGATACCGTGTGGAATTCATGATGAACAGCCTTATCAGCAGTTACCCAATCACGAACAATTTGCAATCCATCAGTCGATTTCTTTTTGGATTCCTCCAATGTATTGGTAAACGTGAGCTCCAAAGTATAAGCTTCAACTTGATAAGTGTTTAGAATATAAAAAACACACTTTTCCTTTTTAAAAAGGGCAATGGCATAATCAATGGCATTTTGAGCATTTCTGGAAAAATCCGTCGGACAAAGTATTCTTCGTGTCATAATTGAAACTGTTTGCCCGAATATATTTTATTAAAAACTGGGAAGCAATGATATTTATCAGTAGGGCAATACCTCTTTGAACAGGCCAGCTTATGGACCGTCCTTTGGTTAAAATTGAAACCCAGGCAAATTAAACTTTAAATACAACCAAGTGTATCAACATGATGAAAACCTAAAACATTCTATAAAGGGTAGTAACTATTGCTTCTTTGCCATCATTTACCAAATGGGATAACAATTGTTTTTCTTCCAATACCTTCAAATTAAATGGTGGGGCCAATAGGTTTATGCCACTTTGCTTTTTCAACCTAATTCCCTGTCCGGAAATAATTTCTTTATTGGGTATAAAATCCCCTTCAGGTAAATGTTCCGTTAAAACAACATATTTATAATTGTACAACTTACCTACTACACTTTGTACTTCTGCATTGGATAAATGTTGAAGCACTTGTCTCAATATCACACAATCCCCTGAAGGCAAATCGTCATGTGCTATATCCAAACAAAGGAACTCCAAATTTTTGGATTTAAATGTTTCTTTATTACGGGCTATTAGCCCCATCACTATATCTATGGCCATATACCTCTTTGTATGTCCAACCAAATCCTTTCCTACATTAAAATCCCCACAGCCTAAATCGCAAACGGTCAAGGGTTCTTTAAAGGATTTTAGGAATGATGTTAGAACAGCTATATAGGGGTTTACAATTTCAGGTAGATGTGACCCTTCCCCGGAATAAAAATCGGATTCCTTTCCACCCCAAAGATTCATTTCATAAACCTGTTCCATAGCCGCTTTTGTAGGCCAAGGCTTCTTCCTAATTTTATTTCCAATTTCCTCTTTCTTCACAAACCGTAATATTTACATTACTAACTTAAAACAAACGTACAGAAATAACGAAGACAATAATAATTGGGAATAATAAATTGAAATGTCTTGGCCGTGGAAAATTAAACCATTTTCTTTCTATTATTTAAGATAACAAGGGTTGCAACGTATATCGCTACAATGGCCAAGGGAATGGCCACAAATCTTAAATCGGGAAATACATACCACAATAATACAATACTTACCGTTCTTACTATGGCATGTACAATGCCAATCCAATGCTGAATGATCCAGGAAAAAGGCAACCACATGGTTCCGGTCAATATACCAACAGACAAGGGTAAGGAAGTATAATCGATCAAGAAAAACGGAATGGCAATGGCATATGCCAACACCGCCTGAGCCACAGTGAAAAAGAATAAACTGTCGAAAACATTCTTGGTCTTGTTCTTAGCCAAATAATTCTCCCCTGTGAATTTCGAAATAAACAAGGCCAAATATACGATGCTTCCAGTTCCTATAAATAGTACCCAAACCGTCACCCAATCAGAAAAAAAAATACCGGATAAGGCTACCAGCAACCAAGCTATCAATCCTGAAATTGGCGTTGCCAAAAAGGGACCTTTTGAAAATTCTTGTCGTTGTTGTTCCAATGTCTTCATGCCGCTAAATTAAAAAATATTTTATCTGGAAACCTGCTTTACAGTATTATCGCTTTTCTATTTTTTGAACCCTTTTACCATTAACTAAATATTGGATGAAAGTTTCTGAAGAAATTTACTTCAAAGAACATAAGGCCAATGGTCCAGATAAGATCAAAAATGGATACAATCTATATTATTTACTACCCCACACCCTGTAATCTCTAAGGTTTTATCTATTTACTTTGATTAATAAAAATAGATCTTACCTTGTACCTAACAGGATTTTTTTCGAATTTTAATCAGAAAATTATATAAGAATAATCCAATCCCAAAATAATGTACGACCTCCTCATCGGAAATATCAAAGAATTGGTTCCTATTACCGAAGATGAATCCAAGCTGATTCAAAAATCCTTTGAACCAGTATATCTAAAAAAGAAACAATTTCTACTTCAAAGTGGGGAATATTCCAACCATATGCGCTTTATTTCCCAGGGATGCGTAAAACTATATAGTATAGATGAATTGGGTGCTGAACATATATTACAATTCGGGATAAGTGGATGGTGGATCAACGACCTATATGCCTATCTCACTCAAAAACCTGCCACCTTCTTTATACAGGCCATAACACAGAGTACCGTACTGCAAATACATAGGGATAGATTAGATGAACTCTTTGATAAAATCCATATGATGGATAGATTTTTCCGTATCAAAACACAAAATGGCTATGTTGCCCTACAGGAAAGAACGATCAATAGTATGAGCCAGTCTGCCGAGCAGCGCTACCTTGAATTTCTCGGGCGTTACCGGGACATAGAACAACAGATTCCACAATATATGCTAGCCTCCTACTTAGGGGTAACCCCTGAACATTTAAGCACAATCCGAAAAAATATAAGGGATTATTAGCGTTCTTAAGATACCTTAATGGAATAGTTCCAAATGGTTTTAATATTTGTTCCATCAAAATATTTAAACCATGAAAAAGACAAAAATTTTTATTGCAATCCTGCTATTTTCCCATTTTCTGACAAAAGGGCAACAACAGGAAGTAGTGGGCCAAAGCCCATGGGGGCCACAAGATCAAATTGGCACACTCAACATGATGACCGAAGCTTCAAAGCTTCAGGTATTCTCCAAAATAACCTCTGGAAAGACCTACGACCTTAGTGTAGATTACTTTGTTGGGATGCCCAGTTTTCATTCTTTGGGAGATCCGGGTTACCAGTATTGGCTTACGCATACGCCCCATGGCACCATAGTGGACAATCCCAATGGCCTAGGAGAGGGCATGAACAAAAAAGTAAGCTATACCGGGGATGCCATCTCCATGTATACCCATATGGGTACACATATAGATGCCTTGAACCATTTTGGCCTGGATGGAAAAATATGGAACGGCTTTACCCCAGAGGAATACCTTGGCGACAAGGGCTGGAAGAAGACCGGCGCAGAAACCATTCCTCCAATTATTGCCAGAGGGATACTCTTAGACGTGGCTGCTGCCAAAGGACCACTTCCAAAAAACTACCGAATTACTTCCCAAGACCTACAGCTCACCCTGAAGAAACAGGGTATAAAGCTAAATAACGGAGATGTTGTTTTGATCAGAACCGGTCAAGCCGAATTCTACGAAGATGCCCCACACTACTTAGATAACTATCCAGGTATTGGCCTTGAGGCCGTCAAATGGTTGGTAGAAGAGCAAGGAATTATGCTCTTGGGTGCCGATAACCTTAGTTTTGAGGCATTTCCGCCAGAACGGGAAGACAATTGGGTACCGGTCCACACCTATCTGCTGGCCGAAAAGGGGGTTATGTTCATAGAACAGCTATTCTTGGAACAGTTATCCAAGGATAAGGTGTATGAATTTGCATTTATTGCCGCATCCCTGAAATTAAGGGGTGCAAGCGGGTCCCCATTGCGGCCTATTGCCATCCCTTTGAATACAAAAAAGTAAGGTCATGAACAATTCATCACTATTACTGCTCTCGTTTACGGTAGGTATTTTGGTCGTAATCCAAGGGGGAATAAATGCGAGGCTCGGGATACTTCTAAACAACACCTTGTTAGCTACCTCCGCAGCTTTGGTAATGAGTGCAAGTTTTACACTAATTGCAGTTTTTATGACCGTTCGCGAACTTCCAAACATAGACCAATTACAATCCATCCCAACTTATATGTGGTTTACAGGAGGGGCCTTAAGTTTCTTGGCAGTAACGCTCTTTTACTACATCATTCCACGTATTGGGATTTCTACTGCGGTGATTTTTGGACTTAGCGGTCAGATAATTTTTGCAGCGATAGCCGGCCATTTTGGTTGGTTTGGTATGCCCCTGGAACCCATCACCATTAAAAAAGTTATGGGAATGATAGTGATGACCTTAGGCATCATACTTATAAAATATTAAAAATTATGGATTTGATTACAGCAAACATTAACAATCTTACAAGCTTATGGAGCTTGGCTGGCAGTAAGGACGGTCAATTGTTGGATGATGAAAATTTCGCCATCAGCACCGTGTCAGAATCGGAATGGCCAAATAAACTATGGTTTCATAGGCCTCCGACCCAAGAACTATTAGAGGAAATCCTTAACAGATGTGAAAGGGACGGTATCACTATTCCCATATGGCAGAACATTGCGCCGGAAGGACTATTAAAATCCCATGGTTTCTCCATAAAAAATGAATTGACCGGAATGTCCCTACAGCTCAAGGGTATTCAAAATAGACCCTATAGATTATCCTTCCAAAAGGTAAGCGATACCAACTCAGCCACGCTTTGGTCCAAGCTTTTCCATAAAGCCTTTGGATACTTTATCAGCCCGAAAACAGTTGAACTTACCATGGATCGGGTAGACTATCTCATTGGGAACCATGGGCCACAATCCATTGGAACAGCGGTTATTTATATGGATACCCCTAAGGTTGCCGGTATCCATTCCATTGGGGTGGTCCCCAAGCATAGACGAAAGGGATATGCCGCAGACCTACTGAATTATGTTTTGGACCTGGCCAAACACCAAGGTGCCATCTATGCCACCCTACAAGCGTCTTCCATGGCAAAAGAACTATATCTAAAAACAGGATTTCAAGAAGATTTCCTTATTCAAAATTTTGTAAAACATTAAAGCAGTATACAATGAATCTAATTGATCACCTAAATTGGCGATATGCCACCAAAATGTTCGACCCAAAAAGAAAGGTAAGCAAGCAAGACTTGGAATTGCTAAAAGAAGCCATTAGGCTTTCCGTATCTTCCTATGGTCTACAACTGTATAAAGTATTGATTATTGAAAACAATGAAGTAAAGGCAGCACTGCGAAAAGCTTCTTGGGATCAATCGCAGATTACAGACGCATCCCAATTGTTCGTTTTTTGTAATTACACCCTTGACTATGATAGGCATGTAGACGATTATGTAGAACGAATTATCACTACACAGGGCAATTCTTCCGATGGGATAAGAGAATATGGGGAATTCATTAAGAGGAGCATCGCCAAGATGTCGACAGAGGAACGCAAAAGTTGGTCGGAAAAACAGACCTATCTGGCCTTGAACAACCTTCTTATTGCCTGTGCGGAGCTAAAAATAGATGCCTGCCCCATGGAAGGGTTCAACAAACAAGCCTATAATAGAATACTGGGTTTGGATGAGCTAGGACTCAATGCAGCCGTGATAGCCCCTGTAGGTTATAGATCAGCTTCAGACAAAACACAGAATAGAAAAAAAGTAAGAAAAACCAAGAAAGAATTGTTCCAAACTGCCTAATTAAATAGAATTGAAAAAAAGTATGGCAAGTTCAACATCCTTATAAAGCAGGTTGGACTTGCCTAAAATAATCTAAAGAATAATAGTATGCCACACTTTGTAATTCATTGCTCGCAAAACATATTAAACAAAAAGACTCCAAACGAAATCATTCAGAGAGTTTATGATACCGCTGAAGCATCCGGTCTTTTTGAAGTCGGGGATATTAAGGTAAGGATCAATCCCTTCGAATATTATACGATAGGCAATACCAGGGACGACTTTATGCACATTTTCGCCAATATTATGGAAGGAAGAAGCATTCTCGAAAAAAGTGAATTATCGAAAAGAATAGTTTCTGAATTGACATCAATGCTTCCCGAAGTTCCCATTATTTCCATAAACATACGGGATTTTGAGAAAGCCACCTACTGCAATAAATCAATGGTCGGCTGAATTTCTAGAGTATATCTGGGGTAATACCAAAAAAAAATTAAACGCCATCACGCAACTTTACCCATCATTTTCATCTTCGGAAATACAAGGTAAAGGTTATTGAATGAATTATGTATAATGGCGAACTTAAAATTACCCTGAGTCTCCTAAAAATTAATTATAACAATAATGCAATTGGTTTAGGATACCTCTGCCATAGAATCGATTATGGAAGCTGAAATCCCCAATTTAAAAGGATATAATCAATATCCACAAACCGGGTTTATTTGGTGCTAGGAGTCAAATTTATATTATTGGGATAATAATCTGTAACATTTAGGCAGTATCCATCACCAATATTAGGATTTTACCATTATACCACCTTAGATTAAAATTGAATGTAATAAATGAAAAAATTGGTATCCAGTTATTTTAATACTTTTAATGGCCTGTCCAAAGAAGTTTGGTGGCTGGCTTTGATTACACTAATCAATAGGGCCGGTACCATGGTTATACCGTTTCTTTCCCTATACCTTACCCAAAGTTTAAGCTTTAGCCTTGCGGAAGTGGGTTGGGTCATGGCGCTTTTTGGCTTGGGATCGGTGATCGGCTCATGGCTTGGAGGAAAATTAACGGATGGAATAGGCTATTATAAGGTCATGGTAATTAGCTTATTGGCTTCAGGCGTTTCTTTTATCCTCCTACAGTACATAACATCATTTGTTGGTTTTTGTATTGGTGTCTTATTACTAATGGCCATTGCCGATATGTTCCGTCCGGCCATGTTTGTGGCATTAAGCTCCTATAGCAAACCAGAAAACAGAACTCGATCCATAACGCTGATTAGATTGGCAATTAATTTAGGGTTTTCTGCGGGACCCGCCCTGGGAGGACTTATTATTTTTGCCTTAAGTTACGGGGGACTTTTTTGGATAGACGGCATTACCTGTTTTATAGCCGGAATTTTATTATTGCAAATTCTCAATCCTAGAAAAGCTAACGTTATTGAACAAGTGAAGGTTGTGAATCCCATGGAAGCCTACACGGATAAGGCCTTTATGATTCTCTTGGTGGCAATGACCTTGTTTGGGCTGGCATTTTTTCAATTGTTATCTACCCTTCCCATATTCTATAAAGATGTTCACCATTTAACGGAGGCCGAGATCGGCCTACTCCTAGGTTTGAATGGCTTTCTTATATTTATTTTCGAAATGCCTTTGATCAAGTGGTTGGAAGGCAGTAAAAATAATATGTCCAAACTCATCCTTATTGGGGTAATATTAACGGCATTGAGCTTTATTGTAATCAATCTTACCGGATGGTTCGGTGCCCTTGTTATTGGTATGGTTTTAATGACCTTTGGAGAAATGATCGTATTTCCTTTCTCCAATTCCTTGGCCCTAAATAGATCCATAAAAGGAAATCAAGGGCAATACATGGCCTATTATTCCATATCATTCTCTATAGCCCATATTTTTGGACACAGCATCGGTATGAATTTAGTGGCGAATTTGGGATATACGTCTACCTGGTATATCATTACCCTAGTAGCCTTATCCAGTGCGGCCTTTATGTTATTCTTGATTCATTTTCTAAGGAAGGAAAAAGTAGCTGCAACCGGTTCTTTGAGGAGTGCTGGGTAAACCATTTGAAGACGATGTGCATATTACTTAATTAATGGGTCAATAAAAGTATTGCAAAGAAAGTTGTTCCTAGATTTTAACAGAATGGGGTATTAAGTAAATGATAAAACTATAATTTAGTTTGAAAGTAGAGATAACAGATTTTAGGGAGAATGATAGGGAACGTCTTCAACAAATCTATTTTGAGGTTCGGAATACCACATTCACTTGGCTGCCCCAGGATTCTATTGACATAACATCATTCAACAAGGACACCGAAGGAGAGTATATTTTAGTAGCGCGAGCAGGAAAAAAAATTGTTGGTTTTGCCTCGGTCTGGCTTCAGGACGGCTTCCTTCACCATCTGTATATCTCCAACCAATATCAGCGCAAGGGCATTGGAACTATGCTTTTGAACAAAGTCATTGAAAATGCCGATTATGACCTTACCTTAAAGTGTTTGAAACAAAATGATCTCGGAATTAATTTCTATTTAAAATCTGGATGGGAGGCGGTATCCGAAGGCATTTCAAATGAAGGTGAGTATATTTTATTTAAGTACCACATTTCCAGATAGAGATTTTAAAAGGCACCAATAATTAGGTGCTTATCCCAAAAGCCTGAAGTCGGTAATAGTTGCAAAAAACTATGGTCTTCCACATAGAATACCTGAATTTCATAAAAAATAAATCCACCGAAAAACAATAACATCCAGGATTTTCAAAAATTATGATAATTTGTATATTTATCAAGTAATCAGTTACTTAATACAGACCTTTCGTCCAAAAACAACCAAATTATCAGATGTGGAAAAGAAATTACCTTATTCAGATTTTATTCCTTAGTGCTCTTTTAGTTATTATTTCTTCCTTTAACCACTCAAAAGACCCATTAGAAAAGGAGTGCAACCCTCCGCAATCGTTAGTGTTTAATACCGATGGGATGTACAACGCCGAGTTCTTCGATTATATATTTAGAGGCCATTTTGAAAATATAGATTTAAAACGCGAGGACATGCGATTCCTAATGATTTTTGAACAATACCTCAGAGCCTTTGGAAGGCAATGTCCCAGCTACCTGCCAGACTACAAGGTAGAGATTATGGACCAGGTGTGCGCCGTGGAAGAGGTTTCCAAAAATATATATGGAGATGTGCTTAGCAGGGTTTGTGTTGAATATGAATGGGTAGGCACCGGCCTTTATGCACGTCCAGATCTCTATAATGCCAAAATCGAGGTTGAAAATATCCAAAAATCCGACGCTGTGCGTACCACAATGGAGATGATCTTGGACCCAAATGCCATGGGCAATTCCGTTGATTTAATGCATCAGGCCAAAGGTCTTCAAAATGATATGCTACAGATTTTTAAGATCAACAACTGTAACAGTCCAGGAGTTCGAAGGTTTGAAGAGAACCTTAAATTGTTTGCCCTGAACAAAGCTTCCATCCGCATGGACGGTAGCAGTAAATACGCTGCTGTGAAAAAAACTGGAGGACCTACAGGAGTCCAAGATTACAATAAGTTGATAGATGACCTGGTAGCCAATCAATCGAAAACCTGGACGTTCAATCGCTATACTCCCGGAAGTATTTCGGCTGTTTCCATCCTGTCCAAGGACAGTGAAGGAAGACCTAAGTCGATCAAGGCCAATTATAGTTATTCAGGTTTTGGTAGTGGCAGTCAAGGCTGGGTGCAAATCGACTTTGAGAAGGGGCTGCCCAAATGTATTTATTTCTTTGACTTTCCCACTAACTGCAAAACTCCGAACAGTAGTATTGTGGCCTCGTATGCTCAGGGAGGTTACGGAAAATAGTTTTCTTCCCAAGCTGTCCAAGATATCCCTACAATGATGAAAATGCATTATTTTTATTCCACATTGAAAGGAGTTCACCGTCGCCTATAGCCAATGGCTCTTATAACTTTGTCCATTCATGATAAAAAAGAAATTAACCACAAAAGAACAGACCACTATCCTGGAAGTTTTAAAAGACCGTTTTCACAAAAACATGTATCGGCATAAAAGCCTTGATTGGAAGGCCATAGAAAATAAACTCATTGAGAACCCAGCTAAACTATGGGCACTTAACGAAATGGAAAAAACCGGTGGTGAACCGGATGTAGTAGATTTTGATGAAGCAAGCGGTGATTACGTTTTTTTTGATTGCTCTTCTGAAAGTCCCGTAGGAAGAAGAAGTACCTGCTATGATCAAGAGGCGCAAGAATCCAGAAAAAAATTCAAGCCCGAACAAAATGCCTGTGACATGGCTATGGCTATGGGAGTCCAAATAATGACCGAGGAAGACTATAGAAAGCTACAAAAACTAGGGAAATTTGATACAAAAACCTCTAGCTGGATACATACGCCTGCCGATATTAGACAACTTGGAGGAGCACTCTTTGCCGATTATAGGTATGGCCATGTATTTGTTTATCACAATGGAGCCGATTCCTATTATGCTGCCAGGGGATTCCGAGGTACATTAAGAATCTAATTGCAAATAATTTATGAGCTCTTAATAAACAAAGCAGGCGCGGTTAACTTTGGATACTACAATCTTTAATAATCTCCTATATATTAAAAAGAGGACATTTAGGTGGATTTTAGAACTGCCTATTACTCAGTTTAACTAAAGTTTATTGCTATATTACTCTACACTAAAACCGTAACAGATGCCATCCAACAGACGTAAATTTCTTGGTCAATCCCTTGCTTCGGTAGCAGGAATAGCTGCCACTGCCATGATCCCGAACCACATATTTGGCCACAACTTACATAATACCTCGAGACCGGAAGAAATCATATTGCCACCCAATAAACCTTCCAGTATTAAAGAATCCATTAAATTTTCCGTAATTGGATTGAACCATGGCCATATTTATGGCATGGTTGACGCCTTACTTACCGGTGGAGGAAGTTTGGTGGCCGTTTATGCCAGAGAGCCCGAACTGTTGCAGCAGTTTACCAAACGCTACCCCAAGGTGAAAATGGCAAAAAGCGAAAATGAAATTATTGAAGACAATTCAATTCAGCTGGTGGCCAGCGCCGCCATTCCTGTAGAAAGGGCGCCAATTGGAATTCGTGTTATGAAGTCCGGTAAAGATTTTATGGCGGACAAGCCCGGCATAATTACTTTGGAACAATTGGACGAGGTAAAAAAAGTACAAAGGGAAACGCAGCACATTTATTCCATAATGTATAGCGAACGTTTAGGCAATCCGGCCTCCATAAAAGCTGGGGAATTGGTCAGCGCCGGGGCCATAGGTAAGGTGGTGCAAACTATAGGACTGGGACCGCACCGAATGCGTCCTGAATCCCGTCCCGACTGGTTTTTCGACCCCAACAAGGCAGGAGGCATTCTATGTGACATAGGCTCGCACCAGTGTGACCAATTTCTATTTTATACCAACTCCAAACAAGCAGATGTAAATTTTTCCCAAATAGGGAATTTTAATAATACCCACAATCCCGAATATCAGGATTTCGGGGATATGAGCGTGAGGAGTTCCCATGCTACCGGCTACATAAGAATCGACTGGTTTACTCCAGAGGGTCTAGGAACTTGGGGAGATGGGCGTACCTTCATCCTGGGAACTGAAGGCTATATTGAAATGAGAAAATACATCGACATTGCAGGTCGCGAGGGAGGTAATCACCTATTTTTAGTGAATCAAAAAGAAACAAAATATTACGATTGTTCCAATATCTATATGCCCTATGGAGAACAATTGGTAAACGATGTGGTGCACCGTACGGAAACGGCCATGACTCAGGAACATTGTTTCCTTGCTACGGAATTGGCGCTGACCGGACAAAAAATGGCACATAAGATCAATGTATAAACTACATCAATAATCACATACAATTGATTTAAATGAGTGGAGAAACCAATATATCCAAACTAATAAATGAAATGACCCCTGTTTTGAACCAAGGGGAATATGTATTTTCTACGGTACATAACTTGGATCGTATTGATAGAAAGGATACCATCTGTGAATTCACGGAAAATGAAGGGACTACAATAGTAATCGAAAAAAACAAAGCGGACCAATTAAAGCTGCCCTATGAATATGTAGCCGCATGGATTACCTTAAAAGTTCATTCCTCACTGGAAGCAGTAGGACTTACCGCCGTGTTTTCAACTGCATTGGCAAAAAACAATATAAGCTGTAATGTTATAGCCGGTTATTATCACGACCATATTTTTGTAGATACAAAGGATTCGGAAAAGGCCATGCTCGTTTTAGCCAACTTATCCAATACCTCAACCTAACGGACTCCCTCGAGACTACTACGCCCCTACCCCCTATTTCCTCCATTAAAGTCCGGATTATATTTTTATCAAAATTGCATCATTTCTACAATAACGCCATAATATTCATTCAATTAAAAAGATTTTAACTGAATATTTATTATTATTGATAACTGTAACCTTGGGCAATAGTTTTCACGAAATATCAAGTGCCTTTGGAAATGATAAATCGGAGACCATTTATTGTTTTAACAATTAATCAACCATTTAAATTTATCCAATCAATGAAAAGAACAGCCATTTTTACATCACTATTAATATTTGCATTTTCCTCCCTCACTCAAGCCCAAGATATAAAGCCGACGGAAGTTAAAAAAATCATGGAGAAAGTGGCCGATTGGCAGATAGACAATTACCAAGGGCTGTACAGTGGACATGATAAGCCGCATCATCCATTGGACTGGACCAATGGCGCCTTGTATGTAGGAATGGTAAAATGGGCCGCCATGGCCGAAACCGACAAATATTATGAGTGGCTTAAAGATATTGGACAAAAACATGAATGGCAATTGCACCGTAGAAAATACCATGCCGATGATCATACTGTTGGCCAGCTATATATTGATCTTTACAGGAAGTATCAGGACAAGGAAATGATAGAACCCACCAAAGAGCAGTTTAATTTTATCATGTACCATCCCTCATTAAGCTCCCTACATTGGAAGACTCCCTATCATCAGGATCGTTGGAATTGGTGCGATGCCCTTTTTATGTCACCTCCGGTATGGGCAAAGCTGTACAATGTTACCGGTGAAAAAAAATATCTCGATTTCATGATGACCGAATTCAAGGCCACTACCGATTTTCTGTTCGATAAAAAAGAAAACCTATACTATAGGGACGAAAGTTATATGGGCAAATTGGACAATGGTACCAAAATATTTTGGGCAAGGGGCAACGGCTGGGTATTTGCCGGACTCGTTAATGTCATGAACGAATTGGATCCAAAAAGCAAGGAGTACAAATATTTCCTGAATATTTACAAAAAAATGGCTGCCAAATTACTAGATATCCAAACTCCCGAAGGCCACTGGGCCATGAGCCTATTGGGGCAGAAATATTACCCAACTCCAGAAACCAGTGGAACCTCTTTTAATGTATACGGTTTGGCTTGGGGCATAAACCAAGGCATATTGGATAAGGCCACCTACACCCCTGCAGTACAAAAGGGATGGAACGCCTTGGTGGGCCATGTTACCAGTGAAGGAATGTTGGGATATGTTCAGCCTATTGGTGCTGCACCTGGGAAGGCCTGGGCGGACAAAACCGAAGTCTATGGCACAGGAGCCTTTCTTAGCGCCGGTTCTGAAATTTATAAGTTGTACGGAGGAAAATAAGGCACCCGTAATTATATCTTAAAAATTATTTTAGGTTAATTCTTAAAGTAGTAGAAGCAAAAACTTGTTGATACGGGTCATTGCAATGGCTTTTAATGCTATAATTTTATGTACTTTACAATGGGATGAAAAGAAGCTTGGTCCAGTTTAGGAATAGCCGGTTACGGGGATTTATAAGAAAACATGAGAAATATGCTCCCATCCTATTTTTCATCGGCGGGTTTATTTTTGACACCCTTACCTTAGGACGCATAGATAGGCTGTATGACCTTAGTGTACTGTGCCTGCACATGACTTCCTTAACCATTACACTTTACCTTTATAACCTAGCGGATGATGGCAAATGGAACAACACCGTACTAGAAAGGTTTAAGGAATATTATCCGTTGGCCATACAATTTTTCTTCGGTGGACTTTCCAGTGCCTACGTAATTTATTACTCACGTAGCGTATCCATGTCCAAAACCGTTTTCTTCCTGATCATTCTACTCGTCTTATTATTTGCCAATGAAATTTTAAAAAAAAGAATATCCAATAAGTACTTACAGTTCAGTGTATATTTCTTTATCAGTTTTACCTTTTTCACCTTTATGGTTCCCGTGTTGATCAAAGAAATGAGCCCCGATATTTTTATACTCTCGGGTCTAATTAGTTTAATTAGCACCTTGGCACTAATTGCTATTATTTATCGTGCAAGTCCCAGCACAAGGTCCGAAATACATTTGGGAAAACTTATGGGAATAGTGTTTTCCATTTACCTAATAATCAATATATTCTATTTTTTCAGGCTTATCCCACCGGTACCCCTTGCCTTGAGCAACGGTATTGTTGCGCACCAGGTCAAGGTAGAAAACAACAACTATCTTGTTACCTATGAAACGGATGAATGGTACGTATTTTGGAGAAAGCACAGACTGAAATTTATTCAGAAGCCCAATGAAGATGTCTATGTTTTTTCGTCCATATTTGCGCCGACCAGTTTAAAGAAATCGGTATTTCATCGCTGGAAATGGTATAATGATGCAACCCAGGAATGGGAAATTATTGAGGATATTGGCTATGACATTACCGGCGGTAGGGACGGCGGTTACCGCGGTTATACCTATAAGAACAATTTAGTTGAGGGCTTGTGGAAAGTGGAGGTTCTTACCCAGGAAGAACTGGTTTTGGGCATAATAGATTTTGAGGTAATCACCAGTGATACCTTGCAACCAAAGAGATTGACACAGAAAATATTCTGACCCTTGGTGTTACTGTTTATGTCCGTTTTACCAAAGAAAGTGCCCCACAGATAGAATAAATTTCTAGAGAACATTCCTGTAAAGAATATATTTTTTAAGCTTTATAAACCAGCATTTTTTCCACATGTTGAAATAATGTGCAAAAAACATACATTTTTTTGTATCCTTTTGAGCAAGATTTGGTCTCCTTAATAAACATAAAATCTTTTAGTAATGAATAATTGTAAATGTACCCAATGCGAATGTACCAAATGTACTTGTGTAAACTGTTTGGAAAAAAACTGTCCATGCAGCAAATGCGATTGCAATAAATGTGAATGTTGTTAAAAAAAGGTTGGTCTTTTAAGGCCAACCTTGTATATTATATGCATGAAGATTGAAACGGCAGACATTTGGAAAAAGCACCATACTGAAATCTACTTTTTTATTTTAAAAAAAGTGAGGGGTGAAGAAGCTACGAGGGAAATAATCCAGAATGTCTTCCTAAAGATCCATCAAAGCATTGCTTCCCTGAAAGATATTGCCAAAGTTAGGGCTTGGGTGTTTGCAATTGTTAGGAATGAAATAGCCAATCACTATAACCTAGCTCCCACTACCATACCCTTGGCTTCTCATGAATTTTCACCCAATAACGATAGCTATCAGGGTTTCTGTTGTTTTGATCGTTTTGTAACCAATTTGCCTGAGCCGTATAAGGAAGTGGTGGAATTGGTCTACTTGCAGGGCAAGACCCAAATCCAAGTGGCAGAGGTGCTGAACATTAGCCTGGCCAACGTTAAAGCAAGAATTAGACGGGCCAAATCACTTCTTATCCATAATTTTAATGCTTGCTGTAAATTTGAAATAAACAATGATGGCAAGCTCGTTGGGGATTCCAATTGCAGTATTTGTAATTAGAGCTCACTATTTTCGATGGTCTCTAATAATGGACGAATGTTCAAGATTTGTTATCTTAGACAAAGCACAGATTTGATTTATGAGCAAATTATTTTGCTGGCTAAGATTACTTAATAATGAAGATCCAGGAACTTACCTTATATACTACCAACATAGAGAGCCAATCCGAGTTTTACTCTCAAGTTTTGGGATTGAAAATAGTGAAGAAATCGCCGAAAATTATTTCTTTTCAAGTTGGCAAAACCCTACTCCATTTTAAATTTAAAAAAACAGCTACCCCATACCATTTCGCTATCAATATCCCAGCAAACAAAGAGGAAGAAGCATTGCATTGGCTTAAGTCCAGACGTTCTATATTGAAGGACGGCCAGGATGAAATTATCGATTTTAGGGCATGGAATGCCAAAGCCATCTACTTCTATGATCAGGATCTAAATATTGTAGAACTTATAGCCCGCAAAAACCTGAAAAATGAATCAGATCAAAAATTTGGACCGGAGCAATTTCTGGAAATATCCGAAATTGGAGTGCCTACAAGGGATATTGAAAATGTATTTAGTATCTTAAGTGGCGTTATGGAAATTGAGATCTATGACGGAGGGTTTGGAAATTTTTGTGCCATTGGGGATGAAACCGGTTTGTTCATCTGCATTAACAGGGACCATAAAAAATGGTACCCTACCAACGATAAAGCCTTTGCTTCCAACTTTGAACTAGTATTGCAGGAAAAAGGTAAACAGTACCATGTAGAGTTCAACAATGAAAGCATAAAGGTCGCTGGCCTTAATAATCCAAACACCCAGAAAAAATGATAGGCCAATGCGAAAAATAAACTATCCCCTGCTTTTAATTATTGCCAGTACCATACTGATCATTGTGAATTTCATCAACTCTTGGGATAAAATGGACTTTGGATTTTGGGGCCGGATTATATCATTGATACTGTTGATTCTTGCCATGGTAATTACAATTCGCGAAACCAAAAAGAATAAGGAAAAAAGAGGATATAAGAAGTAGGACAAATAATAAAAGGGCCAAATACATAACGAGTGATGAATACTAAAAAACAAACTGTTACCTATTAAACCCTTTGAAAAAAATAGCAAATATCCCTAAAAACATATAACTAAAATTTTATGATCATAGACGTCCACACACATATCAACAACTACCATGAAGACCGGGTAGTCTCCTTGGAAGAATGCCTAAACCTACTAACCGAAACCATGCAGGAAAATAAGGTAGATTATTCTTTGGTACTATCTTCCTATAAAGTAAACGAACATAGACCCAGTACCAAGAAGGTCGTGGAAGCTATTAGTGGACGGGATAATCTTGGCGTGGTTGCTGGCATCAGTTATTTAAATTACACGCACAGGGACTTAAGGGAAATAAGTGAATTTTTAGATGAGGGCCTAATCAAAGGCTTAAAACTTTACCCAGGCTATGAGCCCTTTTACCCCAATGACAAAAGGCTGCAGGTGGTCTATGATATGGCGGTAGAATACGACATTCCCGTGATGTTTCATTCCGGGGACACCTATTCCCCTACGGGAAGGATCAAATACTCCCATCCTATCCACATAGATGATGTAGCCGTAGATTTTCCTGATCTTAAAATAGTCATCTGCCATGTAGGCAATCCTTGGATCAAAGACTGCATGGAAGTAGTGTACAAGAACAAAAATGTCTACAGTGATGTCTCTGGTCTAGTATTGGGCAATTTCTCCTATAAATTTGAAAGATTCATGAAAAACGAATTGGAGGAAATGATTACCTATGCCGGGAATCCGCAGTATCTGTTATACGGTACCGACTGGCCCATTTCCAATATGCACTCCTATCTCAACTTTATGAAGCAATTGGAACTTCCCGAAGAAAAAAAGGAGCTAATCCTATGGAAGAATGCTGCCGATCTTTTTAAAATAGATGTGTCCAAACTTTAAACAAGGCTACTACTCTATTGTTATCTTAAATTCCAGCTTTTACATTCGTAGATCACAAACAAGCACTACATAACACACCACCGAAAACTACAGCGCATCAAAAATGTTAAAACCAAACGGCCGAATTTGTGCTAAATCAAAAATAAATGAATATCTTATAGGTAGGTAATCGCTTTAAGAGATTGCGCATACATAAACTGCCAATAATTTTATTCATTTCCCTAAAGTGCAAATGGCAAGTTCTAAATTGCTCAGATCTTAAAGGCTTTAAGTCAATTCATTTCAGCCCTTTTAATAGAAAATAGGTATGGCCAAGAAAACTTTTGGGACTTTTGCAGGGGTCTTTACACCTACCACCCTAACCATATTGGGTGTTATTATGTATATACGTCAACCTTGGGTAGTTGGCAATGCAGGGGTTATGGGAGCCTTGGGCATAGTTTTATTATCCGTTGCCATCACCTTAACAACGGCCCTTAGTCTTTCTTCCATTACCACCAACATTAGAATAGGCAGTGGTGGTGCCTTTAGTTTAATTTCACAGTCCTTGGGACTGGAAATTGGAGGAGCTATAGGAATTCCTTTTTATTTTGCCCAATCCATAGCTGTAGCCATGTATATTTTCGGTTTCAGGGAAGGTTTACAAACATTAACCCCGGACATTAATCCATTAATACTGGATTTGGCCATTTTTGCGGTGGTAATGGGCATTGCCTTTATCAGTACCAGTTTCGCTTTTAAAATTCAATTCGTAATATTGGGCATCATTGTTTTATCCCTGGTTTCCATCTACGGTGCCCTATTTGTAAATGAATTGAATTTTAATATTGAATGGATAGGACAATATCCTGGTTCTGTAGAAAATGATTTTAGCGGATCTTCCTTTTGGATTGTATTTGCAGTATTTTTCCCAGCGGTCACCGGGGTTATGGCGGGGGCAAACATGTCCGGCGATCTTACCAATCCAAGAAAAAGTATTCCTGTAGGTACCATATCTTCCGTAATAATTACCACTATAATCTATATCAGCTTAATTTTTGTTGCAGCCGTCATCGCCTCCCCAGATGAATTGGCCAAAAATTATAATGTTTTTATAGACAAGGCCCTTTTTGGACCCATTGTCCTAGCTGGACTTTTGGGTGCTACCCTCTCCTCTGCCCTAGGCTCGTTTGTGGGGGCGCCAAGGATATTATTGGCCTTGGGAGAAAAAAACATACTTCCAAAAAGCAAGGAACTTGCCAAAAAATCCAAAAAAGGGGAGCCCGTCAATGCCATGTTAATTACTGCAGGATTGGTACTATTTGGTATCTCGCTTCGAAATTTAAATACCATTGCCCCATTGCTTACCATGTTCTTCATGATCACCTATGCTATGGTAAATATAGTGGCCCTGGTAGAACAGACTTTGGGATTGCCCAGTTATAGGCCTACCCTGAAAATTCCGATAATTATCCCAGCAATCGGGGCCTTTGGATCTATTGCCATTATGTTTGTATTGAATGTGATCGTAGCCTTGTTTTCCTTGATTTTTATAGTGATCTTCTATCTCTATCTGGTTAAAATGAACATTAAATCGGCGGCAGGAGACTCCAGGAGCGGTCTGTTTACGGCCTTGGCAGAATGGGCCACCAAAAAGACAAATAGCCTAAGACAGGAACGGGAAGTAAGATCATGGCGGCCCGATTTGTTGATTCCGGTCACCATGCCCAAAGAACTTAGAAGTTCCTTTAAGCTAATCCATTCCATAATATACCCCAAAGGCTCCGTAAAGATATTGGCCCTTAGAAATGAAAATGAGACGGATCAGAGAAACATGGAAAACTTTCTTAAAAACGCTGTGAAGAAATTTAAGGAGAGTGACCTGTCCGTTTCCTATTCCGTAATAGATAACACAGATTTCAATACCACCGTAAATGTGAGTATGCAATCCTTAAATGCCGCTTTCTTTAAACCAAACATTATTTTCATCAGTATAGACACCGCCACCTCCAATTTGTCCTATTACAACAAACTAATAGCCGATACAAAGAAGAATAATTTTGGGATGATTATTTACATTCCCTTTGCCACGGCAAGTCTGGCCATTGAAAAAAGTATCAATTTGTGGATGACCAATATTCCGGCGGACTGGAAGGAAACCTTTAGTGTAAATAACAATAACCTATCTGCCTTGACCTCCCTTCTAATTTGCCGTAACTGGAAAGGCAACATTGATGTGCATATACTAAATAATAATCCCAATTTGATATTTGGAGAGAATGATATTGAAGATTTAAAGACGATGGTACGGTTCCCAAAACGAACCACCATCAAAATACACGAGGGAAATCTACTCGAAAACGTAGCCAAGGAAAAAAATGCGGATGTCAATATTTTTAATATAGAGCCTGGTGTGACCATTGATGACATGGTCAAAATTGTAAATGATTCCAGAATATCGGCCGTTTTTTGTTCCGATTCCGATTTTGAAAATGTATTGGTATAGAAAAACCGACCACACTTTTTACAATACTTCATACAGACATCAAGCTCCAAAATGGAACCAAAATTGTTTGCCCCGACGCTGCCAATAGCTGTCACAGTGCTTAAATTGAAACCTTGAATTCTTTCACATTTCACTAAAAATGAGTATCTTAGAATAGGTAACATTTAATACAACAATTATGGCAACAATTAAATCTTTAAACAAATGGGCCAATGCACATACTTATTATCCCTTGGATTTGTTAAGAGTTGCATTGGGAGTATTTCTTTTTATGAAAGGAGTGGATTTTATGTCCAATCATCAGCAAATGGCAGAAATCATTAAACCCTTTCAAGACATTCCGGGAGGTATGTTGATTATTCATTATGTTGCGCCGGCACATTTTGTTGGTGGCTTTTTAATTGTAATAGGCTTATTGACCCGCTGGGCAGTAGTGGCACAATTACCAATCCTTATTGGTGCAATATTGGTTAATTTTTTGGGGGAAATGAATAGCAGAAATCTAGTTCTGGCTTCCATCACCTTATTGGCATGTATATTCTTTATGTTCTATGGATCTGGCAAACATTCCGCAGATTACTATTTAAAAATGCAGAAATAGGGCATTTAACACCGTATTTAAATTATATTTAATCCTTAATTGTTTACGGTTAAACCATATTATGCCTTATACCTATTCATCTATAACATCATTAAAATCCGAAGTAAAAAATTGGATTTTAATAATATCAACTTTATTATTTATTTCCTGTAAGGAGAGCAACGGTGCGGACTCTAATATGGATGATGCACCATCGGAAGAAATTACTCCTATCTCTTTTACTGCTATTGGAGACGTCCCTTACAACAACGAACAGCGCGATGGCTTGATCGATATTATATCCAGGCACAATGCAATTGATCCTTCAGAATTTGTTATCCATGTCGGGGACATAAAGCCAGGTGCCGCTGAATGTGATGAAACGGTCTACCAAGATGTTTCGGGCATATTACAGACCTTCAAGGCGCCGACCTTTATCGTTTTGGGAGACAATGAATATAATGACTGCGCTGACCCACAACTAGGATTGGAATACTGGAACAAATACTTCCTTCATTTTAATGAAAATTGGACGTTTGAACCTACTGTCGTCTATCAGCCCGAACGTGCAGAAAACTTTAGTTGGACAGAGAGGAATGTTTTATTTATAGGAGTTAATCTCGTAGGAAGTCAAGTTCATGACTCCTTGGAATGGCAGAACAGGTTGATCCAAAATGGCCAATGGGTAAAAAAACTCTTGGAAGAACAAGTAAACAAGGTAGACGCCATGGTAGTTTTTGGCCATGCCAACATAGTGGAAGCCGGTCCTGATAAATTTAAACCCTTTACCGATTTGTTTCGCTCTGCCGCCCTTACTTTTGGAAAACCAATTCTAATGGTTCAGGGAGATGGGCATTTTTGGATTAAAAATAAACCTTGGCCAGAACAAAACATTACCAGGCTACAAATAGATGGACGGGACACGGCCGTAAAAATTACCGTAGATACCTCACTCGACTACCCCTTTTCCTTCGATAGACATTTTTTGGACTGAACCACTCAAAAAAAATCATCCCCAATAGGGATAGTTTTGGTATTTGATTGCCAAAACATTGTCCGTATTGGGGATGATCTGTAACCTAATAATCCAATTAAAGACTATTGGTTAGTATAAAAAGTTCGATTTCTTTGGATTAAATTTCCTCGGCCAACCAAGCCTTCATCATCCAGACGGTTTTTTCCTGTTCGGTGATAAACTCGCTCATCATAGCATTGGTACCCTCATCCGAGGCCTCGTCCGAAGCTTCCAAAATAGCCCTTTCTATTACCAATAACTGGCTAAGCGACTCCACTATTAAACGAATAGCATCTTCATCCTTTGTAATATTTTTACCTACCGGTACCTTGGAATTCTCTATATAATCTTCAAAAGTGTGTAAAGGAACCCCACCCAAAGTTAATATCCGCTCCGCAATTTCATCAACCTTTAGGTTGGCATCGGTATATAATTCCTCGAATTTCACATGAAGATCAAAAAATCTTTTCCCTTTTATATTCCAATGGATTCCCCTGAGGTTTTGATAGTAGCGTTGAAAATTTGCCAATAATTGATTTAAATCCTTACTTAACGATTTTGATTTGGTAACATCCAAACCTATACTGTTTAATTGCATAATGTGTCTTTTTAATTATACCCCTAAATTACGGTAATCACAACCATTATGAAGCATTACTATATTGATAGATTTTATGCATGTATAGTATTATATGATTGAAAAAAAGTAAGGTGTATCAATGGTACGATTCTTGATAATAATATTAATAATTTAACATAAAATTTTAAATAAAATCCAAAAACCATCTCATTTGCATAATTATTTATGATTAATTAAGAAAACAATAACAAAATATTCTGTTGAATATTGAGGTACTAGCTTAAATTTGATTTACTCCCCCCCTTTAACTAAACCACCTAATAATGAATAAAAAAAAACTACTCCTATTCGGTATACCCGTCGTTCTTATTCTTGTGGGTTATACCTTGTTCGGCAACACCGCCGATGAAGATGTAGCCATTACCACCAAAGTGGTAAAGGGCGATTTTGTAAATGAAGTAATTATTTCCGGAGAAGCCCAATCCACCAGTTTGAAAAAAATTAATGGTCCCGATGACATCCGGAAATTTAAATTACGTGATGTAAAAATTCAAGATCTTATTCCTGAAGGTTCCCTGGTTAAGGAGGGCGATTACGTAGGGCGCCTGGATCCCTCGGAGGTAAACGAGCAGATTTTGGACGCACAATTAAATCTGGAAACCGCACAATCCAAATACACCCAAGAACAGTTGGACACCACCCTCACCTTAAAACAGGAACGGACAGCTATAAAGGATCTGCTATTTGATATCCAAGAGAATAAGTTGGAGCTCAAGCAGTCCATCTATGAGCCACCCGCCACAATTAAAAAGTTGGAAATAAATATTGAGCGTCTGGAACGTGATCTAAAAGAGAAAACCGAGGATTATAAAATAAAGGAACAAAAAGCCATGGCCAAGATGGTGGAGGTTGGAACCGAAGTGTCCAAAATTAGCAAAATGTTGGAGGAACTTAGAAATCTTCAAAAATCCTTCACCATACATTCAGATGCCAATGGCATGGTAACTTACGCCAAAAATTGGGATGGCTCTAAAAGAAAAGTCGGATCATCGATTAGTATGTGGGACCCAGCAATTGCAACCTTGCCCGACCTAACCAAAATGGAATCCAAGACCTATGCCAATGAGGTAGACATTAGAAAGATAAAAAAAGACCTTCCTGTTATTATTGGTTTTGACGCATTTCCAGATGTAACCGTAAAAGGAACCATCACCAATGTAGCCAATGTGGGGGAAGAAAAAAGAGGTTCGGATATTAAACTATTTCAGGTACTGGTAAACTTTGATGAAAACAATGAAAATGTTAGACCTGGAATGACAACCTCCAACAGAATACTTATCCATAAGGAAGAGGAGGTCCTCATGGTCCCCTTGGAAGCTATATTCTCCCAAGATTCCATAAGTTTTGTCTACGCCAAATCCGGCTTATCCATTGATAAAAAAGAAATTGAGATGGGCGAATCCAACTTGGATGTAGTAATTATTAAAAAAGGTTTAAATGAGAATGATGTTGTTTATCTGAGCAAACCCGAAGGACTTGAAGAAAAAGATATTCTGTCTATAAACTAGATTCATGATAGACAAGATACTTTTAGAACAGATTGTCTCTAATTTCAGGGAAGCCATACGCGTGGTGACAATCAACAAGGTTAGAACTTTTTTAACGGCATTGGGAATCATATTTGGCGTTGCAGCAGTAATAACCATGCTGTCTATAGGGAATGGAGCCGAAAAGGAAATATTGGCGCAACTGGAGCTGGTAGGGGTTAACAATATTGTGGTAACCCCCATACCTGACGAGGAAGATGAAAACACCAGTGAAGAAGAGGAAGGCGCACAGGAAACTACCCGATTTTCAAAAGGATTGGATCTCTTGGATGTAGCAAGTATAGCTAATAACATTCCCACAATAAAGGCTATTAGTCCGGAGATAATCCTAGAAACTTATGTGATCAATAAAGGAAGGCAAAATTCCGTGAAATTAATAGGGGTCACCAATTCCTTTTTTGAGACTTCCAATATACATATAGGTAAAGGAAGTAATTTCTCCGATGAACATATTACAAATGCCGCTTCAGTATGTATCATAGGTGAAAAAGTGGAAAAGAAACTGTTCCCTGGTGAGAGTGCCATCGGCAAACAAATTAAGGTAAAGGACGTTTGGCTCAAGGTAATAGGAATAATAGAGGAAAAACTAATTTCTGAAAAAGCACAGGAAAACCTAGGTATTAGGGATTTGAATCAAGATATATATGTTCCCGTAAAGACCTTTTTGGTCAGATATAAGGATAGAAAGATCATTTCGGACGAACCCCTCGATTTTAGTGGAGGTGGTATGATCATTATTGGTGGTGCCAATAATGGCCCCAAAAAGAGAATACCTAGGGGCAATTACCATCAATTGGATAAATTAACGGTCCAGGTAAATAATTCCAATGAGCTAAAAGCAACTGCGGAAGTATTGAGCAAACTTCTTAAAAGAAAACACAACGATGTGTTGGATTTTGAAATTACCATTCCTATTCAACTGCTAAAACAGCAGCAAAAAACGAAACAGATATTCAATATTGTACTTAGTGTTATTGCCGGGATATCCCTTCTTATAGGTGGCATCGGAATCATGAATATTATGTTGGCCTCCGTTTTGGAACGTACAAAGGAAATAGGCATCATGAGGGCCATTGGCGCCACCAAACAAGATGTTATTTTACAGTTTTTGTCCGAGTCCGTCCTTATAAGTTTAGGTGGAGGTATAATAGGTATAGTATTGGGAATTGTTGCATCCTATGGATTGGAAATGGCAACGGGTATAGAAACCATCCTTTCCTTGAACTCCATAATCCTATCCTTTTTTGTAGCCACTTTTATAGGGCTTGCATTTGGAGTACTACCAGCAAAATCGGCCGCAAACAAAAATCCCATTGAAGCCATAAGACGTGAATAGAAATATTTTTTAGATAACACCTATAACAATTACCCTCCCCCATTTTATCAATCAAAATAGTCCAAAATGAAAAAATGTATTGTGTTGTTATTCCTATGTTCAAATCTTTTTGTCCTGGGACAGTCCAAAAAGCTAACACTAACCGAAGCCATAGAAATGGCGAAAAAAAACTCCCCGGAATACCAAGCCGTCCTAAACCAATCCCAAGGTAGCTATTGGAGGTACAGGACCTATATGGCCGAATTTTTGCCCCAGTTTAGATTAATTGCTACTGTTCCGGATTACTCCAATTCCATTCAAAGGATTACCAACGACGAGGGCCAGGATATTTTCGTAAATCAAAATCAATCTAGAATTGATGGGCAACTTGCCATCACCCAGCAAGTACCATTTACAGGGGGAGACTTTTCCTTAATTTCCCGATTACAAAGAGTGGATCGTTATGGTGACATTGAATCCAGTAATTACTCCCTAACACCATTCTCCATAAATTACTATCAGAATTCCCTATTCTTTAATCCGTACAAATGGGACAGGCAAATAGAACCGTTAAGGTATGAGGAATCCAAACGCGAATTCATAGAACGAATGGAAGATATTTCCTTAAGTAGTTGCCAACGTTATTTTAGTCTTTTAACCGCACAAATGAGATTAAGAAATTCCCAAAATAATTTGGCAACACAAGATACCTTATTGCAGATTGCCAAGGGAAGGTTTGAAATTGGAAAAATAGCAGAGAACGAATTGCTGCAAATGGAACTCGGACATCTAAATTCACAAAATGAAGTTACTACCAATACCATCTCCCTTAAAAGAACTTCCCAAAATTTGGCCCGCTATCTGGAACTGGAAACAGAGGATATAGAACTTTTTATACCGGAGAAATTGGTAGATTTTGAGGTTAGCGTAGAAACCGCCCTGGATGAGGCTACCAACAACCGAAAATCCGTTATAGAGTTTAGAAGGAGACGTTTGGAAGCGGAAAGAAACCTTGCCCAAATAAAGGGTACCAATAGGTTGGAAATTAATGTCAATGCCAATTTTGGGCTAAACAAACGTGCAGATGAATATGACGATCTGTTCCAAGATTTTGATAGACAACAGAATGTATCCGTATCCCTAGGTATTCCCATTTTCGATTGGGGCGTATCCAAATCCAAAAGAAAAATGGGCGAGGCCGATCTTGGTCTGGTAGAAACAAATATTGAACAAGAACAACAAGCCTTTGAACAGGAAATTTACCTGCATATATTAAACTGGTCCAGCAAAAGGGATTTTCTGGCAACTTCGGAAAAAGCAAAAGAGATTGCCATAAAACGCTATCAAATTACTAAAGAAAGATATATACTGGGAAAAATTACAATTACGGACCTAAATCTGGCGCAACAGGAAAAAGACAAGGCAGAACTGGAATACCTCAATTCCTTACAAAATTTCTGGACGGATTACTATACGTTGAGAAAACTGACACTCTACGATTTTATCAATAACAAAAAAATTGAAGCTGAGAACATTATTATAGATTGAAAGCCCCATGATAATAAGTTACTGACCTAACAACCATAATTTGGAAAAATGGGCCGGTAAAAAGAATTTATAAGTAAGGGTAGATCTGCTTAGGTTTTGATAATAGTTTTCCTAATTTTATGACTTTAAATAATACTTCATGACCATTACACAATTGCAATATGTACTAGCCGTTGCCGAGTACCAAAATTTTACCTTAGCGGCCGAAAAGAGCTTTGTTACCCAACCTACTTTGAGTATGCAGGTCCAAAAATTGGAAGACGAGCTGGACATATTAATTTTCGACAGAGGCAAAAAGCCCATTACCATAACAGAAGTGGGCGCCAAAATAGTGGCCCAAGCAAAAAATATTGTCAATGAGGCCAACCGTATAAAAGATATTGTGGATCAGGAAAAGGGTTTTATAGGCGGTGAATTTACCCTTGGAATCATCCCTACCATTATGCCCACCTTATTGCCCATGTTCCTGAGGACCTTCATAAAAAAATACCCCAAGGTAAACCTGATCATTAAGGAGCAAAACACGGAAAATCTGATCCGTAACCTGCAAGATGGGCATATAGACGCCGCTATTGCCGCAACGCCGTTGGAAATAGAATTTATTAAGGAACGCCCGCTATATTACGAACCATTTGTGGGGTATGTACCTCCCAATCATAGACTGGGACAAACATCTGAATTGGTACCCGAAGATTTGGAAATTTCGGATGTGCTGCTATTACGGGACGGGCATTGTTTTAGGGATGGAGTAATAAACTTGTGCAACGCCTCAAAAAACTATCAGGAAGAGCATTTTCAATTGCAAAGCGGTAGTTTTGAAACATTGATCAACCTTTCCAATGAAGGATTGGGCATGACCCTCCTACCTTTCCTGAACACTATTGAACTGGATGATAAAAAGAAACAGAACCTTAAATTCTTTAAAAATCCGTCTCCTGCACGGGAAGTAAGTCTAATTTACCACAAAAGCGAGCTCAAAATACAAATTACAGAGGCATTATATGACGTTATTGCCAGTGTAGTAAGAGGTGCCATTGCTTTTCAGGATGTAAAAATTATAAGTCCGTTGAACAAATAATTATTCCATTTTTCGATATTTATAGGAACACTCTTCAATACAGCCAACATTGGACAAAATAAGTCGTCCTTCAGAAAAGCTCATATTAAAATTGGTCTCTATGGCATTGTTTTCACAATGATATCGTAAAGTCAATACACTTTCATTTGTACTGTAAATTCCATTTACAATCCCACCACAAGCCTTTTCATTGTGGGTATAGGAACCATTGGACTTAAATTCAAATATTGGTCCGTTCATTACTGTGGTCCAATTTTCAACAATATCGCCAGGGCTGATTTTGGTGGCTTCCAATTGCCATTTTCCTAAAAGTTCATTTGTAATTAAGGGTAAGGTATCCTCATCCTTCCCACAACTTAGAAGGAATAGGATACATAGGTAGGTTAATTGCTTCATTATATATAATATTGGGGGTCCGCCATTATATACGGTTGAATTAGCCTAAATAGTTGTTTTTAAAGTTAAAGAAGTCTTAAAAAAACAAAGTTGCCCAAAAATTCATAAGCAAAAAAAACCACCTTATATATGAAGGTGGCTTATATCTATGCTTTCAAATAAAGAAGGCTTTGTTGTAGTTCTGGTTTGTCATTAATAAATTGCTTTAACCAGAGTTTTAATTCTTCTATTTCAAATGGTAATAGTCTAGTCACTGCTTTTTCTAGTTCTTTGCAAAATAACTTTGTATCAAAACTAACCTTTTGCAGTACGGTTTTGGTGTACTCTAACATAGCTCTTGCCATATTTCAAAATAATTTTAGGTTGCTTGGACTAAGATAACCAATAAAAGGTATATATTATTGCCGTCTTTCCGTTAAATAATAGATAAAATGATGTTAAAGTCGATGAACGTACATTTTCAACAGCTTTTTTTAAATAAAAAAAGGACTCTTGGACAACTGATTTTGGTTGGGGCCTCAATAAGTTTAATAGGGTGCAAAACACTGAATAACAGTAAACTAAACAAGACCATTAACCAAAAGATAAGCTCTCGAACAACCAATAATTACTTTCAGGGTATATTAATTTATGATCCTGTAAAAAAGGATACCGTGTATAGCCATAATAGCCAAAAATATTTTACTCCGGCAAGTAATACCAAGATAATTACATTGTATACTTCCCTTAAAACCCTGCCAGAAAAGATCCCTTCCCTAAAATATATTGTTAAAAATGATACCCTCTATATGGAAGGTACTGGTGACCCAACTTTGTTGCATCCTTATTTTGGTGACAGTACCGCAATAAAATTTGCCATGAACTATAAGAACGTATCCCTTTATCTAAATAATTTTGAGGAAAGCAGGTATGGTCCAGGTTGGGCCTGGGAGGATTATGACTTATATTTTAGTCCTGAAAGAAATGGTTTACCCTTATACGGCAATGTTGTAACCATTACCAATAATGATAGTTTGGCAGTAAGCCCTACCTATTTTAAAAACCAAGTTGTGCCGATTAGTTATGGGGTAAATCGGGAATTGTACAGCAATACCTTTTATTATGATCCTCAGAGAAGGGATACCTTGGAGAGTCCGTTTATGATAGACAGCACCCTGACAAAAAGCCTCCTCGAAGAAGCCCTCCTTAAAAAGGTGAATGTTGTACAGAAAATGCCGAATGACGAAAAACAAATATTGTACAGTGTTGCTTCAGATTCCCTATATAAAAGAATGATGGAAGTGAGTGATAATTTTCTCGCGGAACAATTATTAATCTTAAGCTCCTCTACCCTTTCGGATACCCTGAACAGTGCAAAAGCCAGAAATTATATATTGGACAATTATTTACAGGAACTTGAGCAACCACCAAGATGGGTAGATGGTTCCGGACTTTCCCGATATAATTTGTTTACTCCTGGAACTATGGTCTATGTATTAAATAAAATGTACCAAGAAATACCAAGGGAACGCTTGTTCAATTTTTTCCCCGTTGGAGGCCTCAGCGGGACTTTAAAGGGAAGGTTTAATGGTGATGACCGCCCCTATATTTACGCCAAAACCGGATCACTTGGCAATAATTATTGCCTTAGTGGATATCTAATAACGCGGTCTGGAAAAACTTTAATATTTAGTTTTATGAACAACCATTTTACCAAAAGCAATAGTGAAGTAAAACAGCATATGGAGTCTATTTTTGAAATGATCAGGGACAATTATTGATCCAAGACCTTGACATGATCTACCTGGTCCGCAAATTTCAACAATAACAACTTAAGCTTTGGGGCAATATGTGTTGTGCAAAACGGCTTGTATGGATTTTTGAAGTAATAATTTTGAAACGCCTTATCGGAAATTTTAAATTCTTTGAACGGCAGGACTTTGGTTATTAAGGGACTTTTAAAATTCTCTTGAAATTTTTGTAGTGCCAAGGCGCACCTTTCAGCATCCACAGTTTCAAAAGTATAAATGGCAGAGCGATATTTTTTACGCATGCTATGGTTGGAAGTAGATTTATGGGTGTAAAGGTGTATCAAAATTAAATCTTCCAGACTTATGTTAATGGGATCA
This sequence comes from Arenibacter palladensis, assembly GCF_900129275.1. Lineage (GTDB taxonomy): Bacteria > Bacteroidota > Bacteroidia > Flavobacteriales > Flavobacteriaceae > Arenibacter > Arenibacter palladensis. Next base: position 188,273 of record NZ_FQUX01000003.1, read on the forward strand.
TAACGAACAATTACAGCTTCGGAAAAGGAAGACTCCTCCCCCTCGGAAGCTACAAAACCCTGTTCCACACTTATTATCCCCTTTAAAGAGTTATAGACGGCTTCGGTACACCAGTGGCAGCCACCACCAAAGGCAATTCTATGAATAGTTTCCATAATGGGTTGGTCGCTTTAGTTGATGGAAAATAACCCATTAATTTTAGCGTATTGCAGTAACATTATGGTCTTGGCATCTTTTATTTCACCTGTATGTATCATTTCCATAGCTTTTTCAAAGTCCAACTCCAAGACTTCAATATTTTCTGTCTCCTCCTCGGCCCCTCCCCCATCGCCTATCTTCATTTTTTCTTCATATGACCCAATAAAGAAATAAAGGATCTCGGTAACCGAGCCGGGCGACATATAGGACTCAAAAACTTTCTCTACTTTTTCCAATTTATAACCGGTTTCTTCCTCGGTTTCTTTTTTTATACAGTCTTCAGGATGGTCACCATCCAGGAGTCCGGCACAAACTTCTATCATCATCCCGGAGTCATTGCCATTTATATAGGTAGGCATCCGAAACTGTCTGGTAAGTATAACCGTTTTGTTCTTTTTGTTGTACAGTAAAATGGCAGCACCGTTTCCCCGATCATAGGCCTCTCGGGATTGGGTCTCCCAGCTACCGTCATCCCTCTGATATTCAAAGGTTAACTTTTCAAGTTTATACCAGTTATCGGACAACAACTCCTTTTTTATGTTTCTTACTTTTTTGTTGTTCATTTATGGGAAGTTCATGTTTTCATACAAATCTAGGCATTTTTAGACCCTGGGAAACGGCAAAAATTAAGATGGATGGCGCCAAAAGAATTTATATTTACTTGAGGTAAGATATAAACCTACCTTATACCGTAACCGCATTGTTCAAATACCTCCTAAAGGGGAGCATTTCCATATAAACAGAGAGTATTTTCTCCTTAAAATCATCTTCTAATATTTCCTTTTGTGAAAGGGGATGCATAACGGCGAAGGTTTTATGCCGTAACAATTCCACATGCGGATGATCTTTAGAAAATCCTTTGGGAGCATTCTTTAGTGTCTCATCCACCACCAATTCCCCAAAAGTGTCCTTAAAGGATTTTTTATTCAGAATCTTTTTAAACTCTTCTCCGTCGTAGTCAATAGCTTCGCGAATACTGCGCAAGGTTTTGGGATCTGGTCTCCAAAATCCGCCGGCCAACATGGACTTGCCAAGACCTATCTCAATATAAAAATCGGCCGTATTGGGCGCCTTGTCCAACCCTGCTCCAAAATGGTCCTTATAGATAGGTTTGTTGGGGTGGAACATCAGATTATTATTAATTCTATTTATTCCCTTCTTCCCCGGTGTGCTGTAATATTCGTTGTCAACAGCCCCAAGTGCCACATCCAATTCATTCAACCATTCTATATAATCATCCCTTACCTCCTTGTACCATTTTCGGTTTCCATCCATCCATTCCTTGGAATTGTTCCGGTTAAGCTCAGTTAGAAATTGAAAAAGGGATTTAAAATTCATTAGTCGGTTTATGTGATTAAAGATAACTATTAGAGGTTCTTGGTTAAATTAAAATCGGTTATCCCCGTCCAATAGATCACCCAAGCCGCCTAAAATACTTCCTTCACCCTTGTCTTTTCCTCCTCGCGGAATGGACGCCAAGACCCTACCCGCCAATCTGCTAAAGGGTAGTGATTGAATATACACGGTACCGGGTCCACGGAGGGTGGCATAAAAAAGCCCTTCTCCCCCAAAGATGGTGTTTTTGATTCCCCCTATAAATTCAATATCATAGTCCACCTCCTTGGTAAAGCCTATGATACAGCCTGTATCCACTTTTAAGGTTTCTCCAGGACCTAGTACCTTTTTCGCCGTAGTTCCTCCCGCATGCACAAAGGCCATTCCGTCTCCCTCCAATTTTTGCATGATAAATCCTTCCCCTCCAAATAGTCCTCGACCCAATCTCTTTGAAAATTCAATTCCCACGGAAACACCTTTTGCCGCACACAAAAAAGCATCCTTCTGACAAATGAATTTCCCCTGAAATTCACTAAGGTCTATCGGAATAATTTTTCCGGGATAAGGCGAGGCAAAGCTTACCTGCTTTTTACCATTTCCTATGTTTAAAAATGCCGTCATAAATAGACTTTCGCCCGTTAGCAATCGTTTTCCTGCCGAGAATAATTTTCCTAGGACTCCCGTATCCTGATTGGAACCATCACCAAAAATGGTATCCATTTTAATATCGGAATCCATCATCATAAAACTTCCTGCCTCGGCTACAACGGCTTCTTGTGGATCCAATTCTATTTCCACATATTGCATTTCCTCCCCGTAAATTACATAGTCTATTTCGTGTGCGTTCATACTATAACTTTAATATTTTGATTTTTTTTTCAGACCATAAGTACCAAAAACAACCATTTTGTTACAACGTTCCATAAGTATATTGCTACATAGCCTCACTGGCAAATTGATCCATTAGTACATTGATTCATTGGTAGATTAGCACATTAAATCATTAAGCCTTAACCTTAAGGGTCCATTCAAAATTAAAGGTAGAAACTACAATACCTTCCTCGTTGACGCCGACCGATTTCATCCATATGGTCTGCCCCTCGCCCGTTTCAATGGTTTTTTTAATGGCGTCCGCTATAAGATGACCCTCCTCACAAGTAAAGGTAATTTTACCTGTCGCTTTTTTTGAAAAATTAGCATTGTTATTGGCCACCAGCATAGAAATATTCTTTCCGCTCTTTCTAATCTGATTCATGACCATAGCACCTGTGGTAAGCTCAGCGGCCATCCCTTGAACGGCCCAAAACAAGGATTTGAACGGATTTTGATTTATCCATCTATGTCTTACGGTCACTACGGCCTTTTTTTCATCAATATATCTTAAACGCACTCCTGTCCACCATACAGCAGGGAGTTTAAAGAAGCTGAACATGTTAATTTTACTTGCATCGGAAGCCATAGCTGTTGTTTAATGTGTATCAAAAGTATATAAAATGTATGAATCGACAATTGTTAATAAATTGTTAATTTTTAGTACTTTGTTTTGCATAGTACCTTCTTTTAGATATATATTTGCATAAGAAGTTATTAGGCTTAATAAGATCAGTCTGTAAAAATAGTCTGCATTAACCCTTAAAAATAGTTTTGGATGCAACCGAAAACTGTTTTATCCTAAGCCTATAATAAAATTGAGATAGTACGTAATGGTAACACTAATCATACAACAATGACCGAAACACTGAGCAAACACGAAAAAAATTTGGCGGCCATAATACATGCCTCCACCTTTTCCAAGTATTTTATACCTTTTGGGAATTTCCTTCTTCCATTAATTCTTTGGACAGCCAATAAAAAGGATCTTAGCTTCGTAGACCAAAATGGTAAACGTGCCCTGAATTTTCAAATCAGTCTATTATTATACTCTGTTATCCTAGGCATATTCACTGTTCCTTTTGTAATAGGGATTATACCGGAAATTTTTCATTTGGCAGATTTTAACTTTGCCAATTTTAACGAATTCAACGGCCTAAATTTCGATTTTCAATCCTTCCATCTGGGCAAATTGCTTTGGCCACTGGGAGTAGCAGGAGCTGCACAGTTGGGACTCTTCCTTGTAAATATAGTCTATACCATATTGGCCACCATTCGTACTAGTGAAGGACTGGATTTTCAGTACCCGATTAGCATACCATTTATTAAATAAGGATTAATACAATTAGTACTCATCACACTAATTCGAGAGTTTATTCATCAATTAATATCAAAAAGCTGCAATGCGATCATCAAAAAACGAACAGTAAAATTATTATAATCATGTAATTATGAATATTGAAAACACAAAAGCACAAATGCGCAAGGGCGTTTTGGAGTACTGCATACTTTCCATTCTCAATGGAGAGGACAAGTATACCTCCGAAATCCTGGACACCTTAAAGGATGCTAAAATGCTAGTAGTAGAGGGTACCATTTATCCCTTGCTTACAAGATTAAAAAATGCAGGATTGCTCAACTATCGTTGGGAAGAATCCACTTCAGGTCCCCCAAGAAAATATTACACATTAACAGAAACTGGAAAACTATTCCTAAAGGAATTGGACAGCACTTGGGATGAACTTAGAAATGCAACGAACCTTGTTACCAAAACAAAAAAAAGTTAAAAAATGAACAAGACAATAAATATAAATCTGGCCAATTTATTCTTTCACATAGATGAACAAGCCTACACTAAATTGCAACGTTACTTAGAGGCCATAAAACGTTCCTTTGCCAACACCAATGGTAGCGAAGAGATCATAGCCGATATAGAGGCCAGAATAGCCGAACTTTTCCATGAAAAAATGGAAAACGAAAGACAGGTAATTACCGAGAAGGAAGTGGACGAGGTTATAGGGATCATGGGACAACCCGAAGATTACATGGTTGACGAGGACATTTTTGAAGACCAACCACAATCAACAAAAAAATCAACTAGGGTAAGAAAATTATACAGGGACATAGACAATAAATATATTGGGGGTGTGTCTGCCGGTCTAGGACATTATTTTGGAATAGATGCCCTCTGGGTTAGACTTATATGGATTCTGCTTACCATATTTAGCTGGGGAGGATTTGTATTTATCTATATTCTCCTATGGATCTTAATTCCGGAGGCCGTAACTACGGCCCAGAAGCTGGATATGCGCGGTGAGGCCGTTAACATCAGCAATATCGAAAAAAAAGTAAAGGAAAGTTTTGACGATGTAGCGGAAAAGGTCAAAAATGTAGACTATGAAAAAGTGGGAAATAAGGTAAAGGATGGTAGCCGCGGTTTCTTCAATGCCATTGCCGATATTATCATGTTCTTCTTTAAGATCATTGGCAAATTCATAGGAATAATCTTGATAATTATTGGGGCTGCGGGAATAGTTGCCCTATTGGTAGGTCTTTTTACTGTAGGTATATTGGATATAATACACTTACCAGGTGTAGATTTTTATAATCTAGTCAACTCCACCAATACTCCGGTATGGGTGGTTTCAATTCTGGCATTTTTCGCAATTGGAATTCCCTTTTTCTTCCTAATGTACCTAGGCCTAAAGATTTTGGTGAACAATTTAAAATCCATCGGCAATGTTGTAAAATTTACGCTACTGGGGTTGTGGTTGATCTCTATAATATTATTGACCGTTTTTGGCATACACCAAGCAGCTGCCCATGCCTACTCAGGTAATGTGGCCATTGAAAAGGAATTGGTTTTTGTCCAACCTTCGGAACCGGTTAAAATAAATTTAAGGTCAACTGACAGGGACAAACAGGAAAACAACATGCGTATTAATGGGATTGTATTGGATTATACTGAAAATGGGGAAGAAATTCTCATTTCACGGGATTTTCGTATGTACTTAAAAATGTCGCACGATTCCATAGCCCGAATCGAAGTGAGGAAAAACGCCAATGGGAATTCCTTTAAGAATGCAACAGAGACAGCAGGCAAGATCAACTACAGTTATTTGGTGCAAGGAAACACCATTCTATTGGATGACTATTTATCAACCGGTAGGGAAAATAAATTTAGAGACCAAGATGTAAGGGTATATCTCTACCTTCCTATGGGGACCAAAGTAGAATTCGGAAGTTCTCCAGAAAACTGTTGGATCATCAGGGCGAATAATGACCGGAATATGAACGGTTGTGAAATAACAAAATATGCCTGGATGATGAATAAGGATGGTGAAATGAAATGTGAAAACTGTCCTGAAATTGAAGAAGTCGACGACGACAAGAATGGCAAAATTATAATTAATGAAGATGGGGTGGATATTGACATAAAGGGCAACGGTGATAATTTTAAACTTAAAATAGACGATAAGGGGGTACAGATAAAAACCAACGAAACCAATCGTACCTATTTAAAAGAGGATACCGTTCAGTAGGCTCTTTTAACAACTCGGTAATTTATAATATGGCCAAAGCAACCTAATTGATAATTTTAAACAAACCATTAAACAGTAACATTAATCAATCCTTGAAATACTCTGTCCCCCGAGAGATCATTACAAGACTCAAAAACAACAATCATGACAACACTAGCAAGAATTACCATCACACTAATCTTGGCAATCCTATTTTCTTCATGCGGTTTCGATATCAACATTGGACCTGGCAAGAAAGGAAATGGAATTGTGGAAGAAGACAACCGAAGGGTGACTTCGGATTTTACCGCCATTTCAGTTTCCGAAGGCTTGGATGCCTACGTTACCCAAGGCGATGATTTCGAAATTGTAGTGGAGGCCGATGAAAATATCATAGACCTAATTGGGACCGATATCAAAAATGGAACCTTACGGATCCATGCCATTGAAAATATTGGTAGGGCTACCAAGAATATCCATGTAACCCTACCTGTAATTACAGCCTTGGAAACTTCCAGTGGTGCCGCCCTGACTACTAAAAACACTATAGAGGCCGAGAACATTGAATTGAGCTCCAGTAGTGGTTCCAATCTTCAAATTGAAGAACTAAAGGCTTACAATGTAATAGCGGAATCCAGCAGCGGTGCCCAAATTAGGGTGGCCGGAGAAACAGAAACACTCAATAGCAGTGCCAGTAGTGGTTCTGGAATAAAAGCCGAAAACTTGAACTCTGCCAAATGTAGTGCCAGTGCCAGTAGTGGTGCCGGTATTACGGTAAACGCATCCGAATCGTTAATTGCTAAGGCCAGTAGCGGCGGAGACATCCGCTATACTGGAAGTGCGAAGGTAGAACATAAAAAATCGAGTTCCGGAAGTGTCAGCGCATTATAAATGTCAGACCCTGTATTAATTAGGATTCCACTGTCCTAAAATATTCAAAACCCATTGACATTTCAATGGGTTTTCATTTTCCAATACATCATCTTTCTTTATATTCGTTCAATAAATTATGTTATGAAAATAAAGATCAAAAAATATGTACTTCCGCTAAAGCACACTTTCAGTATTTCCAGGGAATCCCATGATTTTCAAGATTCTATGATCGTTTCCCTTGAACGGGATGGTAAAACGGGCTACGGTGAAGCAACATCCAACCCCTACTATAAAATAACCTTTGAAACCATGAAGGCGGAGATTGAAAATGTCAGGGAAGAAATTGAGGGTTTTAATTTCAAGGAGCCGGAGGCCTTCCATGCATTCTTGGTTTCCAAGAAATTGAGCAATTTCGCTATCTGCGCATTGGATCTTGCTGCCAACGATTTGTACGGAAAAATCCTTGGCAAACCATTGTATGAAATATGGAATACGGACAACAGTAGTTATCCCATAACCAATTATACCATTGGTTTGGATTCCATTGAAAAAATGGTGGCCAAGATGAAAGAAATGCCTTGGCCCATATACAAAATAAAGCTAGGTACCGATAAAGATGTTGAGATAGTAAGGGAACTTCGCAAACATACCGATGCCATATTCAGGGTAGATGCCAATTGTGCATGGACGGCGGAGGAAACCATTGTCAACGCCCCTTTATTGAAGGATTTAGGCGTTGAGTTTTTGGAACAACCTCTTAAAGCGGATGATTGGACAGGAATGGAAGCAGTAATGCACCAAAGCATTCTGCCAGTAATTGCGGATGAAAGCTGTATAGTGGAAAGCGATGTTGAGAAATGCGCGCTTCATTTTAACGGAATCAACATAAAATTGACAAAATGTGGCGGCCTCACCCCAGCACGGCGAATGATCAAAAGGGCCAAGGAATTAAATCTACAAGTAATGGTGGGGTGTATGACCGAATCCACTGTTGGCATATCGGCCATTGCACAACTAATTCCACAATTGGATTATGTGGATATGGACGGCGCCATGTTATTAAAAGAAGATATTGCCGACGGGGTAATCATTGAGGGTAACGGCAAGGTAATCTTTCCTACCTCTGGTGGAAGCGGAATAAGTTTACGTTGATGACTATTTATACCGATGGGTTTCCAGGAAGGGAACTGGAGTTGGACCAAAAGAAATTTTTGTATTTTGGTGGTACTTCCTATCTGGGGTTGCAGACCGACGAAGCTTTTCAAGAAATCTTCATATCCAATATCAGGAAATACGGCACCAATTATGGAGCTTCCAGAAAATCGAATGTACGAATTTCCGTTTTTGAAAAAGCAGAACAGTTCCTATCCCAATTGGTGGGGTGTGAGTCCAGCGCCATATTGTCCTCCGGTTATTTGGCAGGACAACTGGTTAGGCAAACTATGGATACCAAGGAGCATAGACTGTTCTATGCCCCCAACACCCATTCTGCCCTCTATTCCCCTACCCCATCCACAAAGTTGAAACCATACATCACTTTCACGGCCTTGAATATAGCCGTTAGAGCCCATTTGGAAACTAATGAAACAACAACTCCTGTTGTGTTTTTGGATGCCATTGATTTTTCCGGGGCCAATTATCCCGATTTTGAGGGATTAAGAACGCTACCATTGGAAAAGATAATCCTAGTGGTAGATGATTCACACGGAATTGGCATTGTAGGTGAAGATGGTGGTGGTATTTTTCGAAGGTTGATAGAATTAAATCCTAAAGAACTTATTGTTTGCTGTTCATTGGGAAAAGGGTTCGGGATTCAGGCGGGGTCCATTTTTGGAACTGAAAAGAGAATTGGACAGTTCATGGACACTCCTTTTTTTGGAGGGGCAAGTCCGGCGTCACCTGCGGCCGTGGCCTGCCTAATGGACGGAAAGACACTCTTTCTTGAAAAAAGGGATATTCTAATTAACAATATTGATTTATTCAAGTCCAATATTAAAAATTTGGATAGGTTTAAATTTATGGAGGGGCATCCGGCCTTCAGCTTTACTGATGAAAGGCTTGTAGATTACCTGGAACGGCAAAATGTTTTGGTAACCAGTTTTCGTTACCCCGATGAGGATTCCCACCTTATGAGCAGAATTGTAATAAGTGCCCATCACAACAGTGAGGATATCCTTTTATTATGTAATATTATTAATTCCTATTAATAAAACGAAACGGCCATCCGTTGTGGATGGCCGCTCTATTTAACATTTACCTTGTATAAAATTAATTATCCCACCACACTGGCGTAACCGGGGATTGTTGGTTTGCCAAAACATTGGCCTCATTTCTGCTCAACTCGGTTGAAGGATAAATGGCCCTTCTGAACCATTGTCCAGCAAACTCACTGTCATCACTTGCTTCCTCCAATCTTATTTGTAGACCTGTGAAGACATCATCGGAAAAATCATATCTTCTATAATCCACAAAAGTCTCTGGATTCAAAAAGTTATTTATATATTTTTCCTTCATGATATGATGTAGCATTAGCCCGGCTTCACCCACGGCAATGGCCCCATCGGTCAAATAATCGGAACCATCCACATCATACATATCCATACTGGCTTGAATCCCTTCCAAATAAGCGGTGTACGCCTCGGCACTAGATCCAGTACTTGTAGTGTTTCCTCCGTTGGCCAAAAAAGCAGCCTCTGCCTCTATAAATTTGGCTTCGGCATAACTGATCAACAATAAAGGAGAATCTACACTGGTATAATATCCATCGGTCTTGAAACGGGTATTGGCATCGCTACCGTCCGGCGCTATACCGGCACCTCCACTCACAAAACCTTTCCATTCCGCCTCGTCTCCATTTTCGGCAAACAAGGGCAATCTTGGATCTATGGCAAGTGCACCACTTTCAAATGGATAATAATCCCCGTTCATAGAACTTACCAACTGGCTAGCTATATCGTTGCTCAGGTTACCTGTAGACCTAGCCAAAATTTCTGCAGAGTACCAAGGATTGATGTTTTTCTCATTGTAGGACATCTGAAAATTATCATCATTTGAAGTAAAACCGTTGGCAATGGAAGTTAAAACCTCGCTGGCAGTAACAGTACCTTTGTTAACCAAATGCAACTGATATCTTGCTTTAACAGTATAGGCCGCCCTTAACCATTGATCGGAATCACCCCCGTAGATAAGATCCGAGCTTCCCAAATTAAAGCCCGAGTTATCTGGACCTTCCAACGCAGTAATGGCGGAATTTAGGAGCGTGAATATTTCCGTATAAATCGATTCTTGGGTATCAAAGGTTGGAAAATTATTATCCGGGCCGTCTGTAGCATCCGAATAGGGTATATTATCCCAAGTATCGGTAGCTATTCCAAGATTTATGGCAATAAGAATATCCGAGATAGCTCCAATGTGTGTAGCGTTGTTCTCAGCAGCCTTCTCCTTAATTGCCTTAAGATTAGGCAAAATATAAAGGTAAACCTGACTCCACAATCCACTTGCTTCTGTTTGTCCTGCAGCTCCTCCTCCGGTAGATACAAAATTCTGTACATAATTTCCAAAGGCCAATTCGGCAGATCGCTGACCTTCCATGGTGCTATGAATTACCGGTGCCATTAAATCCTGCATTCTCAACTCCTCCAAAGTTGCTGTATTGGAAGGGGTATTTACATCAAAATAATCATCACTACACGAAATCTGCGCAACTAAAAGAAGTGATAAAATTCCTGTTTTTATAATATTGTTTTTCATGTTTATCATATTTAGAATGAAATATTTAGACCGAAGGAGTAGCTTTGGCTCAACGGAACACTAAGTCCTGTAAAACCGTAAACGTTACTACCAGCACTGTACTGGTTACCTTCTGGATCGAAACCATCAAATGGAGTCCATACAAGAATATTGGATGCACTAACGGAAAGACTTAGCTTCTCCATTTTAAGGTCGCGGGTAAATTTGTTATCCATGTCGTAAGTCAAACTAACATTACGCAATTTAACCCAAGATGCATCCTGTACGAGTATTTCTGCGGCCCTATTGTAGACATTTGAATTTCTATAGTAATCTTGATCTATCAAGGCTGGTGTAGTGTTGGTGGTAAAACCTCCACTTCCATCATCCATTACCCCCTCCAGGACCACTTCTTCATCCCTGACCAAAGTACTCAAAGGATTACCGTTCCTGATAGAATTTCTAAGTCCGGAATCATAAAGGTCTCCACCTTCCTTATATTCCAATAAGAAATTGAATCCAATACCCTTCCATTTAAAATTACTGCCCAAGGAAGATATGAAATCTGGAAAGGCGTTTCCAACCTTTACCCTTTCATCCAATACGATTTCTGGAAAGCCATTGGCGTCCAAATACCTTTCACCATTTTCGTACCTCCATTTATATCCGTAAAGATTCCCCATTTTATCACCTGCCCTAATTTCCGAAGTAATTCCGGCAAAACCAGAATCTGCAAAAATAATGGACTCTATATCATCGGGGATTTCCAACACCTTACCTTCACTAGTAGACCAGTTAAGAATTAACTCCCATCTAAAATCGTTGCTTCTTATGATGTCCGCACTAACCAACAATTCATGTCCAAATACCTCGTAATCCCCGGCATTCCTTGTAATTCCAGAAAGTCCGGAAGAATATGCGGTTCCAACGGTAAATATTTGATCCTTAACACGTGTTTTGTAGTAGGCATAATCCAATCTTATCCTATCTTTCATAAATCTAAGATCCGCACCAAATTCTGTGGATTGGTTACGTTCCGGAACTATATCCAAATCTCCCAATAAGGTACTTCTTCTATATCCACCGGCACCGCCGAAAGGGAAATCCCCATCTACCACAAAATATTGTCCAACATCCCCAAAACCTGGCCCTTTACCTACCTCGGCCCAAGAAGCCCTAAGTTTACCAAAAGTAAAGACATCATTATCTCCAAATACATCGGAAACATCATACGCCAAACTTGCTGATGGATAAAAGAATGATCTATTTTCTTTGGGCAAGGTGGACAACCAGTCATTTCTACCTGTTAAGGTCAAAAACAATTTGTCTTTGTAACCCAATTTTAATTCTCCAAAGGCGCCAACGTTACGCAGTTGTGTTACACTATTATTCAGAAAATAATTAATGGTGTTTCCTATTTCGTTAATTCCAGGAACGTTCAGGCCTTCTCCCCTTGCCTCGTCATAATCCCTTTTGGTATCGGAGATCTGATGTCCCAATGTAAGGTCCGTAGTAAAATCGTCCGACCAATCCTTGGTAAATGCTACCAAAAGATTGGATTCCAAACCGGTAAAATTGATATTTTGATTTAAGACAAATCCACCAACCTGGGAACCTCCATCCAAATCTGCACCAACAAATCGATTTCTTTGGTCCGAATAATTATCTATTTGGGCAGCGTAAGTAACATTTACCCATTCCTTAGGACTCCAGTTCAGGGTAGCATTACCTATCCATCTATTTACATCATCAATTAGGCTACTTGTTTCCATTAAATACCTTGGGTTGTCAATTATCCCAAAAGAATAATCCCTTTCGGTACCATCGGCATTCATATAATCATTTATTGGAAAGGTCCCTGAGTAATAGGAAAGGGCACTCATAACGGATTTATCCCCTCCATTGGCTCTACGTCCGCCCGATTTAGTATAGGCAATAGAGGAATTCAATGTCAATTTATCAGAAATCTTATATCCTGCTTTTAACCTAAAATTATTCTTGCCGTAATCCGTGTTAGGAAGTACGCCATCTTCTTGGTCTTTTCCCATGGAAAAGAAATAATCCAATTTTTCATTGGCCCCACTAATACTCAAGTTTACTTGGGAGTTGAAGCCCGTTCTAAAGATATCGTAAGGACTGTAAAAACGATCCCCTGTTAGATCCACCACTGTGCCATTAGACAAGGTATAGGAATCATCAGAATATTTAGGTCCCCAGCTATAAAAGGAGGTGGCATTTTGAACTCTATTGAAACCAGTTTCGGAGTCTGGATCGTAAAGTGTCCTTGGAGCGCCACTAAATCCTTCCCTATAGGTAGTTTGTAAGGAAGGGGTTGTTTGTATATCCCTAAAGGTGGTTGAGGCCGTTAAATTAATTTTGGCCTTTCCTTGTTTACCTTTTTTGGTAGTAATGATAATAGCCCCATTGGATGCACGTACACCGTACAAAGCCGTTGCGGCCGCTCCTTTAAGTACGTTGAAACTTTCAATGTCCTCAGGGTTGATATCCCCGGCTCGGTTGGAAAACGCAAACTGTTCGGAACTGCTGGCTGAATTGGACCCTGCACTGGGCCTTACCTCACCTGAAAAAGTATCATTGTTCAATGCAATCCCATCAACAACAATTAAAGGCTGATTGCTCCTACTAGGGTTAACGGAAGTAATACCCCTTATCAAGATATCTACCCCTCCACCTGAGGACCCGGATGTTCTATTGATTTGAACCCCTGCAACTCTACCTTGCAAACTTTCCATGGGATTTGATTGTCCCGCTAAATTGAGGTCTTCAGTGTTGACTTGGGTTACAGAGTATCCTAGGGATTTCTGTTTCTTCTCCACACCAAAGGCTGTAACCACAACTTCGTCCAATGCACTGGCATCTTCCGAAAGAACAATACTTAATTCAGTATTTGTTGAAACCCTAACATCCTGCGATTTCATTCCCAAATACGAAAATCGGACAAGGTCGCCCTGCTTGGCTGCGATTGCAAAATTACCATCAAAATCGGTCGTGGTTCCTGTATTGGTCCCAACAATTAAAACAGTAACCCCAGGAAGTGGCATACCACTTTCATCTTTCACGTTACCGGTAACATTTTGCGCAAAGCCATGCCAAGTGAGCATGAAGGTGCACAACAACAATAGTTTTTGTATCATATTAGTTTGTTTTTATTAATCTAAGTTAAAAATCATAAAAAAATCATAAAAATCAAACATCAAGGGAGCGAAATGTGATTTATACAATAATAGCGCTACTTATCAAAGTTTTTATCACAAAAAACAGACTATAAACTACTATTACTTAATTCTTTTTGAAAGGATTTTTTTAACATATTCTCAGTTTCATATGTTAATATTCTAAAAAAGTCGTAACTTATAAGTATCTAAACTCATAAATGAAATCGCCATGAAAAAAATACTTGGAATAGTTTTCTTGATGTTGTTTTTGGTATCCGCAACCGAAATTACATCTACAAAAATTCAAAACCCCAACACCTTGGAAGGTACTTGGGAATTAGTAAGCTTTAACAATTACGATGGTAACGATGTTGTAAAAACCATACCTCCTACAGATGGTTACCGTCAAATTAAAATGTTTTATAATGGAAAGGTAATGTGGACCCGATATGTGCCCACAGATTCCATTGAATGGTTTGGTTATGGCTCTTATAAAGCCACAGACAGTACCTTGACCGAAAAATTGGAATATATGTCCGCTTCCATGAAGAAAGTTGCCAATGAAAATATGGAATGGCATATGGAACTCAAATTGGAGGGGGATAAATACAGCCAAATTTTTATTGATGCGGATGGGAACCGAATAAATTCTGAAAACTACAAACGTCTAAACTAGATTGAGATTCTAGTCTGACTTTCCAGTGGGATATAACAAATTTACACTCCATGACTAAAAAAACGATCTGTACCCGGAACCTAAGTTCCTCGTACAGATCGTTTCTAATTGCCCTTAATTCATGTATTATATAAATTTTGGGCATTTCTACTTTAATGCCGTTTAAGACGAAACTTCTTGATGGCTTTCAATGGTTGCCAAATATCGCTCCGCATCAAGTGCTGCCATACAGCCAGTTCCGGCAGCTGTAACAGCCTGCCTATATTCCTTATCCTGTACATCACCACTTGCAAAAACACCAGGCTTACTAGTTTTGGTAGTTTTACCTTGGGTAATTATATACCCAGTTTCATCCATTTCCAGTTGTCCCTTAAAAATATCGGTATTTGGTTTATGCCCTATGGCAATGAACAATCCGGTAATGGCAATGTCCTCTTTTTCTCCGGTAACATTGTTCACCATTCGTAAACCTTCCACTACCTGATCGCCCAAAACGGTATCCACTTCCGTATTGTAACGAATTTCAATATTGTCCAAGCTGTTTACCCTATGTTGCATGGCCTTTGAAGCACGCATTTCGTCCCTTCTCACCAACATAGTAACTTTTTTACAAATATTGGCCAAATAAGAAGCTTCCTCAGCAGCAGTATCCCCTGCCCCTACAATTGCTACTTCCTGCCCTTTATAAAAGAAGCCATCACATACTGCACATGCCGATACACCGCCCCCACGAAGTTTTTGTTCGCTAGGGATACCTAAATATTTCGCGGTAGCTCCGGTTGAAATAATTACAGTTTCCGCTTCTATATGCTTGCTGTCGTCTACGGTAACCTTGTGTATACCGCCTACTTCATTACTAAAATCTACAGCGGTAACCATACCAATACGTACCTCAGTACCAAATCTTTCGGCCTGTTTCTGTAATTGCATCATCATTGTAGGTCCATCAACTCCATCTGGATATCCAGGAAAGTTATCCACCTCTGTTGTCGTGGTCAATTGTCCACCAGGTTCCATTCCAGTATACAGTACTGGCTTTAAATCTGCCCTAGATGCATAAATAGCTGCAGTATAGCCTGCAGGTCCCGAACCAATAATCAACGTTTTTAAACGCTCTACTTTATCTGCCATAATAAAAACCTTCTATTATTCTTGTTAGAAAGCAAAAGTAGGATTTTCAATAAAAAACTTACGCCAAAAGTTATAAAAAGTTATTATAAAACTAGTTGCACAAGCTATGGTTGTCACCACATTTAACGTTAACGCTCCTTTTTGTTGTGAAATTGGAAATACTACGTGGAAAGATTAATGGCATTAGATTTATTCAAAGTTAATCAGTGTCATCAGCCAAGGGAAATACCAAAGCCCATCAGTAGATAATAGCATGGCTATCCCAACAACTGATAAGGCAAAACCATAAAAGGGATATTTGAATGAAAACCAATTTGATTTATTACCGGTTTTAAAAAAAGATTCTCCAAAAAACTGTGCTTGTTCTTTACCATAACCAACATCTGGTGATTCAGTTCTGCTTGAATACTATTGATAGCCTCGATGATTCCCTGATCCGGTAATTCATGAAACTTATGTTTAGTTTCCGCTAGTAAATGGTCCAACTTGCCTTTGTTCTTTTTCTGTTCTTCGCTGAGTTCATAACCGGAACGTACATGCATAATATCCATTGTTGATTTATGCACCTTAGCTATAAACAATACCTGCTTTATCAATTCAAAATTGTACTCTATTTCATAGTCGGTTGGAAATAGGATTTTTGTGGGCATCTCAATATCAAAATCAAAGGGGATGGCCAATACAGGGCATTTTGCCCTTTTTATGGTATGCACCGTGCTACTGCCCAAAAATATTTCCTTTGCCCCCGTGGCCCCTTGGGTCCCCATAATTAAGAGGTCTATTTTTTTACTTTCTACGAGTTCGTCAATTGCCTCCATTAGAACACTGAAGGCACTATAGGTTTTAAAAATATGCTTAGGGTTATTGAACTGCGAAATTACCTTTTGTTTTAGATCTTCCAATTTTGTTTCGGAATCTGTTCGATAAATATCCCCTAACCCCAATTGCCCCGGACTGTGCAATAGATACTCGGACTGATAAATAGCTGGAGTATAGGTATGCAACAAATGAAAGGTACAAGTTTCATCTTTAAGTAAACGAACGGCATAGGAAATGGCCTTATAGGCATTATCCGAAAAATCCGTGGGTATCAAAATATTTTTCATATAAATAATTTTTTATTGACCAATAGTGTACTAGTACCGAAATTTAAAGGAACAGTATTAATAAGTACCGCTTGAATAAATTAATTATTATCGTAATCAAAGTAATATTCGATTACATTTTTTAATAAGTTACACCGAAATTTAGTGAAATAAAACAGATCGATTCATGATTTTAATCAGTTGGATCCACAACTGATTTGGATAATTTTGCGGAAGGTATCTTTAACCCAGAAATATTTTATGACCTAGGGTTGATATAAATTCAATTATAATAATCGCTAATTGAAGTTTCAAAAATCGAATATGTATAAAGCATAAATAACTTCCAGGTGAAATTTATAGACTACTACAAAATCTTGGGATTGGACAAAAGCGCCAGTCAGAGTGAAATTAAAAAGGCTTATCGGAAATTGGCTAGAAAACATCATCCAGATGTTAACCCCAATGACAAGGAAGCCGAAAAAAAGTTTAAGGAAATCAATGAAGCCAATGAGGTACTTAGCGATCCTGAAAAACGTAAAAAATACGACAAATACGGAAAGGATTGGGAGCATGCAGAAGAGTTCGAAAAAGCTAGGGCGTCCCAACAATCAGCATATGGAAGGGGCGGGCAAAGTTATTCCCAAAGTTATGGGGAACATGATTTCTCTGATTTTTTCGAATCCATGTTTGGAGGTTCCGGTGGGTTTTCAGGAAGAGGCAAGGCCCGTTTTAGAGGCCAGGACCTAAACGCGGAGTTAAAATTGCACCTTAGGGATGTATTTACGACACATAAGCAAACACTGAATGTGAACGGTAAAAACATCAGAATTACCGTCCCTGCCGGAATTGAAAATGGGCAAACCATAAAAATTAGTGGTCATGGAGGGCCGGGCCATCAGGGGGGGCCTAGGGGCGACCTATATATTACCTTTGGCATCATAAACGATACGGCCTTTAAAAGGGATGGCAACAACCTATACACTACTGTAAACCTGGACTTATATACGGCTCTTTTGGGCGGTGAAATAATGGTGAACACCTTTGACGGACAGGTAAAATTGAAGGTTAAACCGGAAACTCAGAACGGGACCAAAATCAAATTAAAAGGCAAGGGCTTCCCCGCCTATAAAAAACCGGACGTTTATGGAGATTTGTTTATTACCTACAATCTTGTGACCCCTACCAATTTAACGGCAAAAGAAAAAGAACTTTTTAAGGAATTGGCTAAACTTAGAAAATAATTTTATCTATGAAAAGAGAAACCTTCGCTAGGGTGTTGAACCAACACATTCATAAAATTTAATCCATATGGAACAGGAATATATACTGATTACCGACTTTTGTATGAGTCACAATATAGAAACCCATTTCGTGATGGAGCTTTACGAATACGGATTGGTAGATGTTGTAGTTAAAGAGGATACACACTATCTTCCCATTCAGCAATTACCAAAAGCGGAAAAAATACTTAGACTTCATTCCGATCTCGACATCAACCTGGAGGGCATAGCGGTCATAACCCGACTTCTAAAAAGGATGGAAAAAATGCAAAATGAAATTACCCAACTAAAAAATAAATTGGATCTATACAAATAGGTTTAATTGGCCTCATGAGATGTAATTATACCACGAAATAAAGCAGATAATGGGAATCTAAATAGGTTTGTATCACCAGTAATCAAATTCATTTTAATTGCAGCTCTAAATGGAATAACATTATAATTACCAAAACTGATTTATATCATTTTGGTTAAGGTCCTGGATGCCTAATTTAGTCTCGATTATTAAATAAACCTTGATTCCATGACGACACTGCTTAAAGTTGAACAGCTTATATCCGAAGAAAGTAAAAACATTATTTCCAGAAACCTTAGTCGGATTTTAGATTTAAGAATATTGGATATTGATGTTATCAATAAAACTATAGCGTTGGTCTACAACAACCCCTATGTATTGGACAAAGCAAAAAAAGAATTGGGACGGGTTGGGTATTCCCTACAACCCCAACACTCCCTTTAATCTCCATTGTACAAGTTCCCCCTGGGGATTATCATAATTCCCAAATGTTAGAATTTAATTCCTCTATCCCAGCTGACTATAGTGAACATTGGATAACGACTTCATTGTTTCTGCTGCCTGTTCTGCCGTGATATCGCGTTGTGGATTGGCAAACATTTCATAACCTACCATAAACTTTTTTACTGTAGCCGATCGCAACAAGGGTGGGTAAAATGACATATGAAAATGCCATTCCGGATGTTCTTTACCGTCTGTTGGTGCCTGATGTATTCCTGCCGAGTACGGAAAGGAAGTATTGAAAATATTATCATACCTAATGGTAAGTTGTTTAAGGATTTCAGCGTAGGCCAACTTCTCGGACTCCGAAAGTAAACCAATATGTGCCAATTTTCTTTTGGGAAGGATCATAGCCTCATAAGGCCACACTGCCCAATAAGGAATAAGCGCTACAAAATGTTCATTTTCGACTATTATACGCTCGTCCAACTGTAATTCCTGTTCTAAATAATCCTCCAAAATGCTTCTACCATTCTTTTCCCAATATGCCTGCTGATTTCCAATTTTCTTATGTACTTCTTGTGGAATTTTATTCTGTGCCCAAATTTGTCCATGCGGATGAGGGTTACTGCACCCCATAATGTCCCCTTTATTTTCGAAAATCTGAACGTGATTAATGCCATCTAACGCACCCAATTCCTTATATTCCTTTTGCCAAAGTGAGATTACGTCAACAATGTCCGAAACAGTCATTAAAGGCAATGTAAGGGAGTGGTTAGGTGAGAAGCAAACTACCTTACAGATACCTGATTCGGATTCGGCATATAAAAGGCCATTTTTATAGGACTCTTCCTTTACATTGGGCAATAGGGCCGAAAAATCGTTGACAAAGGAATATGGCTTTTCATAGCTGGGATTGAACTCCCCTCCCATTCTTTCATTTGTGGGGCAGAGATAACATGAAGGTTCATACACCGGCAAGTCTGTGGCAGCACTTTTTTCGGTCTTTCCCTGCCATGGCCTTTTGGTCCTATGGGGAGAAACCAAAATCCATTCTCCCGTCAAAATATTTAATCTTCTATGCGGATTATCATTAAAACTATTTGTCATTACGCCTAATTTTGTATGTAAGTACCAGCACTAGGTTGTACCTCAAACGCCTCCAATTCTATATTGAAAGCCTCCTTATATGCCTTAGTGGCTTCCTCCACAAAAGCGTTAACCTTGTCTTTATGTACAATGTTCAAGGTACAGCCTCCAAAGCCACCACCGGTTTGTCTTGCCCCCAACACAGCATTGTATTGCTTGGAAAAATCGACCAAGAAATCGGACTCCGGACAGCTCACTTCATACAATTTGCTTATTCCTTCGTGTGCCTCGTAAAGTAAGCTCCCAAAGAGTTTTAAATCATTAGCCTTTAGAGCATTTGCCGTTTTTAACACCCTATCATTTTCACTTACAATAAAACTACATCTTTTAAAAAGCGTGGCGTCCATTGTCTCCTCAAATTCCTGAATCATGGTAGCTGTAACATCCCTTAAGGACATTACTTCCGGATATTTTTTCTTTATGATGGCTACTCCTTCCTCACATTCCCGCTTCCTCGTGTTATACTCACTGGACGCCAAGTTATGCGACACCTTTGTATTCAACATTATCATTTTGTATGGGGCTATATGTATGGGGATTTGCTGATGCTCAAGAGACTTGCAATCCAACAAAATAACATGTCCCTTTTCGCTCATTACGGAAGCAAATTGGTCCATGATTCCACATTGGGTTCCTACAAAGGTATGCTCTGCCTTTTGCGAAAGCTGCACTATATCCATTTTGGAAAGTCCCAGATCAAACAATTCATTAAGCCCAAAGGCCAGTCCACATTCCAAGGCTGCTGAAGAGCTTAGACCCGAACCCATTGGTAATTTACTTTCAATGGTACAGTCGAACCCCCTTAACTTATCCGTTCTCAGCAAAATTTCATTTAAAACGCCAAGAATATAGTTTTCCCATTCCACATTGCTCCTGGCAATTTTATCCAATTGAAGGGTGAACCCGGTATTATACCCCAAACTATAAAGGTTACATTCCTTTTCTGTATGGTTTCTTTTGAATTTAAAAGTGATTTTCTTCTCTATGGCCGTGGGCAATACATATCCAAGATTATAATCTGTGTGTTCCCCTATCAAATTGATCCTTCCTGGGGATTCAACAACTAGTTCAGGGGTGAAATTTTCCGGAAACGACATATACTTTAAAGTGAATTAGACGGCAAATATAAAAAAATATCTTTTATAAATGTAAATTTTACGTTTATAGTAATTATATATATAACTCAAAACGTCTTATTAAATCGTCTACAAAAAAAAATCCCCTTTGGCTTGCCAAGGGGGATTAATGAAATAATTTGAAAAATATAATTTATTCCGTCAGCATATCCACAGTAGCTACCGTCCTGAATCCCAAATGCTCCAAGGAAGAATCCAAGCTGGAAGCCATTCTGGAAGAGATCCTATAACTGGCACAATAGGAAGCATTACATAAAAAAGATCCACCCCTCATTACCTTCTCCTTGGCATAGGGCATATTTGGATTATATGGAGTGGAGGCTCCTTGGGGATTTACCACCGGACCATTTAAGGCTCCCAATTCGTTGTAATAGTTGGTATTGTACCAATCACTGGTCCATTCCCATACATTACCCGCCATATCGTAGAGGCCAAAATCATTGGGAGGATAGGATTTAACTTTGGCGCGCTGTTCATAACCATCAGCTTTGTTATTGGTAACCGGAAACTCACCTTCCCAGGTATTTGCCATTTGTGACAAAATGGAATCGTCATCGCCCCAAAAATAGATACTTTCGGATTTATTGCCTCTTGCAGCCCTTTCCCACTCAGCCTCTGTTGGCAACCTTCTGCCGGCCCATTCACAATAAGCCAGGGCATCCTCATAGGCCACTTGCACCACAGGTTCATTGTCCTTTCCCTTAATGGTACTTCCAGGTCCGTTGGGTTGTTTCCAATTGGCCCCGATAGTCCAATTCCACCACTGTGAAAAGTCGTACAGGTTGGGTACAGAAGTTTTCGTTTTTTTAAAGGTCAAAGAGCCAGGTTGCAAAATGGAATCATGGGGCTTGGGAGTACCTTCCGGGACTTGGGTTTTCATTTCCTCCCAATCTATTGCCCGCTCGGCTACAGTAACATAGCCCGTTTCCTTCACAAATTTTGCAAATTGGGCATTGGTCACCTCGGTAACATCCATAAAAAAACCATCCACTTTTACCTTATGAGCAGGTTTCTCATGGTCCATTGCCATCTTGTCCTGGGGTACGGCACCTTGGATAAATTCGCCACCAGGAATCCAAACCATGCCCTCCGGTACTTTTATATTTTCTGGCTTCTCTATTAAAATAGGAGTTGTGTCTACCACAGATTCGGCAACCTCCGTTATTGGGGCACTACTTTCAACTTTGTTTACCGACTTCTTATCCTCCTTGCATTGAACCATCAACCCCAATACAAGAAGGGCACCTAAAACATTAATTTTTTGCATTCTATAGTTTTTAATCCTTACAAATGTAAAGAACCAAAACGATTCTATTCCCCTTGTGGAATAAATTTCATGTCATATGTTGATGATGCCACTTTCATAATAGCATTAAATATATATTGGCAAACCTGTTTTTGTCCTTCAAAGTTAATCAGCTCAACCGTATCTTCAGGAGTATGGTATTGTGGATGCCCACCTGTATGAATTCCAAGGACGGAAATATTCTTTTTATAAAAGGAAACATGATCCGAACCTCCTACAGATCCAGCATGTACTACCGGAGACAAGCCCAATGGCGGCCCTAATTCCTTCATCAACTCCACACCGCCCGGAAAGGTTCCTGCTCCACCCATATAGACCTGCTTGGCATCGTTTAACCTGCCAACCATATCCATATTGATCATTAATTTAATCTGTGATAATGGAACAACAGGATTGTCCACAAAATATTTACTGCCCAAAAGCCCTTGTTCCTCGGCCCCAAAAGCGACCAACAAAACACTTCTTTTTAACTCGGTCTTGCGGGCCATTAGCATCTCCCCTATTTCCAATAATGCAGAGGTGCCACTTGCATTATCATCCGCACCATGGTGAATTCCAATTTTATCGGATTTTGATGATGGTCCGCCCCCCATACCCAAATGATCGTAATGGGCGCCTAATACAATATATTCATTCTTTAATAGCGGGTCATTGCCCTCTATAAAGCCAATAACGTTCCAAGTCTCCACGGCGCTTTTTGGCGTCTCTCCTTTCTTCACCCTTAATTGGGCCACAAATGGTTGCTTATAGGATTTCAAAAAGGGTGGTATTCCCGACTTTTTAAAATCCTTCTTAATATACCTAACAATCCTATTGTTAATTTTACCTCCGGGGTATCTACCCGAATTTTTGTCGGACGTTAAATAAGTAATATGTCCCTTAAGTTCATTGGTAGTAATGTCTTCCTGTGCTTGACATATATTTAGCAGCCCACACAACAAAAAACAGCTAACGCATATTTTCATGAAGGAGTTTCTGTTTTTATTTTTCATCAAAATCCTGTTTCTCAAATTTCTGTGGCAATACAATTCCATTCATTTTCCATTTTTCCAATAAATAACTAAGATTGGATCTAAAAACAGTGTAATCCTTTCTTTTCAAGGAAGACCAACCCACCTCTGCGTAGGCCGCTAACCTAGGAAAAACCATTCTGTCCATATCCTTAACCTCTGGTATCCATTCCCCCCACATTTGGCAACCGCTACCAATAACCTTATTATGAAAACTGTCTTCCAACCCTTCGGGAATGGGATCGAAACTATAGGCCTTTTCCAAAGGAATGTATTTATAGGAATAGTCCAAATAGGTATATTCATGATAGGAATTAACTATTTCATATCCCTCTCGAACAGCTTTGGATACCAAATCCAAATTTCCTTTCCAAAAATGGACCAAGGTATTCTGCGCCAAATTTTCTTTTACCTCCATATCCGTATCCTCCTGCCATTCATGTACATTTTCTCCCAAAATTTCATTCCAGCCCATCATTCTATGGCCATTGCTGTTTAAAAAATTCGATATTTTGTTAGTAAAGAAAATATGCATATCCCCAGGTGTCGCCAAGTCGTTCTGTTTCATAAAATCCTGAATTTCAGTTGAAGTTTTCCATGCATCAAATTTAACTTCATCCCCACCAATATGAATAATATTGCCGGGGAACAAGTCCATCACTTCCGTAAGAACGTTTTCAAGAAATTCATATACCCTAGGATCGGATACATTATAGGAGTCAGGCAACTTTCCAAACACCGTGGGAACCTCCTTGAGCTCCCCAATAGTACCCAACCAAGGATATGACGCAATTGCTGCCGATGCATGACCTGGCATTTCAATTTCGGGAATAATGGTGATTTGTCTTTCACTGGCATAGGCAATTATTTCCTTCACCTCTTCCTGTGTATAATATCCGGAATGGGAAACCTTAGATCGCTCCGGACTATCCCAACCACCAATTTGGGAATCGGACCTAGTGGATCCCACTTGCGTTAATTTAGGATACTTTTTAATCTCCAATCTCCAACCTTGATCATCGGTCAGGTGCCAATGGAAAATATTCATTTTTAAAAGTGACATCTGATCCAAAAGCTTTTTCACCTGTTCCTTTCCTTTAAAATATCTTCCTTCATCCAGCATAAAAGCCCTCCAAGCAAAACGAGGGCGATCTTCAATTTCGATTCCAGATAAAACCATATTTCTACCCTTGGAATTGGCAGTATCCATTAATTGCTGAAGGGACTGTATGCCATAGAAAACACCCGTAGTTGTGCCGGCCATAATGCTTATGGATTGGTCCCCAACATTCAGGGTATACCCTTCTTCGCCCAAGCTCGCTGTCAATTGTGGGTTTGTACCCAGTATAATTCCTTTATCCCCTTTTCCCTTGATGGGAAGATCTTTATGAAGTTTATCCTTTAGTATTTTCTGAAGAAAACTTGCATTTCCACAATTGGTATCGTCAGCTATAATTGGTGTCTTTGCCGTAATGCTAAACACCTCCTTCTTTATTACAACCTTCAATGGTTGGGGAATAATACCAGCATTTTGCCCAATACCAAGGAGGGGCAATAGAAAAATTAAGGACAAAACTGTTTTAAAATTATTCATACTTTAATAATATGTTTTTAACCAATATTGCATATTCAACACCAAACGTTACTTGGTAAGGTTATATTTATTGGGCAACATTCAACTTATTGTCCTCTAAAGGCCCTCACTAAGGACCGGAATCCTAAATTTTTCAATAGTTGGCTCCCTGTGCTGACTTTCCAAAATCTTAGCGGCTTTTTCCAGTATCTCAGGGTGTTGATCCGCCACGTTTGTAGTTTCCTTTAAATCAGTCTTAAGGTTGTAAAGTTCTAATGTAGGCTCATTTTTTTTATCCTTCAGATGAGTTTTTACCACTTTCCAATCGCCCATTCTAATGGCCAACTGTCCCCCATATTCAGGAAACTCCCAATATAGAAAATCATGTTCCTTTTGATTTTCTTGCGAAAGCAAGGTAGGTAAAAAACTAAGTCCATCCGTATAGCTTGGTTTTTCATAACCAGCAACATCCGCCAGCGTAGCCATGACATCATAATGTGCAGAAATATGATCCGTTTTACTAGCCGCCTTTATTTGTCCAGGCCAAGTTGCAATCATAGGTACCCTAATACCCCCTTCATAAACAAAGCCTTTTCCTCTACCATATTCACTTTTAAAAGGTTTTGCACTATCAAACCAAGGCGAATCGGTTCCACCATTAAAAGTTGGGCCATTGTCTGAGGTAAATATAATCAGTGTGTTTTCATAAAGTCCGTCCTCCTTCAACTTGGCAACCAGTTTGCCTATGTTCTCATCCAGATAAGAAACCATGGCGGCGTAACCGGCACGAGGGTTTTGATGTGGAAAATAACCTCTTTCCCCTAAGTAAGGCTCTTCCTTCCCGAACTTATTCTTATAATACTCCACCCAATTTTGTGGAGCTTGTATGGCGGCATGCGGTATGGGCGTAGCCCAGTAAATAAAAAATGGGTTCTCCTTATTTCTATCCACAAAACCTTTAAGCTCGTTAAACATAAGATCGGGGGCATAGTCGTTTAATGTATAGGCTGCATAACTCTTAGGATCGTTGTTATCTGCTCCTTTGGTCAATTTGGTATTCGGGGCAATGGTATCATTATTCAAATGAACCCTATTTTCATTCTTGTACAAATGCAATGGATAATAGGTGTGGGCCTGTCGCTGGCAATTATAACCAAAAAAGAAATCGAAACCCATTTTTGTAGGAATGGAATTGGTATGTGGAGCCCCCAATCCCCATTTACCGAACATGGCCGTACCGTACCCCACTTCCTTTAATTTTTTGGCAATGGTAATGGTGCTGTCCGGCATAGGACGTTGTCCCTCTAAAACAGAATCTTTGGCCATGGCCCTATAATTCCATACCTCCCCACGTTCTCCCCATTCCTCATTACCACGGATATGCGCATGCCCGGAATGGGTCCCGGTCAATAACATATAGCGTGCAGGAGCACATACAGGTGCACTAGTATAATGTTGGGTAAACAACATTCCATCCTTTGCCAAGGCATCAATATTAGGGGTCTCAATTTTTTCCTGACCATAGGCACCCACTTCGGCATATCCAAGATCATCGGCCAAAATGTAGATGATATTAGGTTTTCGGGATTCACTGGAAAGGACATCTTTTTTACTTTCATCCTTACAAGACAGTAGTGCTAATGGAATTAGGATTAAATAGCTTATTTTTTTCATTCTTAGTTTATTTCTGGTTTCTGGTTTCTGGTTTCTGGTTTCTGGTTTCTGGTTTCTATGTAATCCATTCTACTCAGGACAACCAACTTCTATTATCTTTTTTAATCGGTCACTTCTGAAATATTTCCAATTAACACATTTCCAAATTATATAATATCTATTGTATTGGTTTCTCCAGCAATGAAAAATCTATCACAGGAGGTACTCCGTTGGCCGTTCTTTCATGAAAAGTGTCTATGGTGGTCATTTCATTAAAAAAACCACAATTCTTCATAAAAAATTTGTTTCCAATAGCCCCACCGGCATAATCTTCCCTAGAACCCTTCCTAGCGGTTGCATCCGCAGTGAATTTAGCCTTGGTAAGTTCGTGCCACTGCCCTTTGGTGTCCATTATCCATTGGTTGGTATATTCCCCCATTCTGGAAATATGGCCCACTTCTGTCCTAAAATTCTCTAAAAAGGAATGTGGTCTTTTTAAATAGGTAGACGTATGTGGTCTTCTAAAACTGGCTATTAAATTCCATTTTTCAGATTCCACATCATAGAAATAGGCAGTATAATCGGTAGAATTATTTACAGAAGGCTCTCCCTTTAATAAAAATTTATAGGTATTGCCAGCTTTCCAATTGAACACCTTATAGCTTTGTCCTCCGGAGCCTTCGTTACCAAATTCACCTGTGGTTACCCCTTCTCCTTTGCCTAACAAAATTATTCTGTATTCTTCAGGAATACTTTTGGGGTCCTGGGTTTCAAATGGACTCCAAACCGAAAACAGGATCCTTCTTTCTGTTTCAGAATTTACCTGCATTCCAAAATAGCCCTCTCCGAAGCCATTCGCCATATAATAAGACCCGATAACATCCTCTTTTTCAGGGACCGTTATTTCGTTATAAAACCAAAGAATGTCCATATTTTCGGGCGTGGTGTAGCTTAAATGCACGGATGGTCCTCTTCTGCCCCAATAAAAATCTTCCTTTACATAAGTAAGCTTCCCATTGGCCGCCTGACCCCCAATAAGCACCTCAATGACATCCGCAAAATTATTGGCCGATTTTTCCATTCCCTGTAGTTCCACATAGTGATAACCAGGTGTGGAAAGCTCAAACACGCCTACGTCCACTGTTTCAAAATCCTGGTTGGACACTTGGATCTCTTTGGTGGTTCCGTCCAAGGAAACCCTGAGTTTGGAAGTACCATCGGTCACTTTAAGATTCAATCCTACATTTAATTGACCCGCTAGATCTGTTTTAAAATAGGTCCTAATAATTGTATTTGTATCGTTCCAATCCCGTATCCCCTTGTCTGAAATAAGATGGCGATTGTCCTTAACCTCATTTACGACCCAACTATTGCCTCCGGGCTTAATACTATCTGTTAGGCTCAATTTTTCCAAGGACATTCCTTCTGTTTTGTCCTGCTTGGATAAGGTTGTACAAGAGCCAAGAACTAATAGTAGCCCAAGTCCCATTATATTTTTGTATCCCATGCCTTTTAGCACAGTCTTTTTTGTAGCCATTGTAGCAAACTTGGCTTCAGCATTGGTTTTTATCATCATGTTGATCATTGAAATTTTACAGTTATCCTTGAATGTTTTGTCTTGTTCACTTTAATTTAAACCCCTCGTTGTGGCCTACTTTTCCCTTTAGCTTTCTTGGGCTCTTACCAAACTCCCTTTTAAAGCATTTTGAAAAATATTTGGGATCGTTAAAACCTACCAAAAAAGCCGCCTCGGATACGGAATAATTACAATCACTAATTAAAACAGCTGCCTTTTTTAGGCGCATGGTCCTAACAAAATCCACTATTTTCTTCCCAGTTAACCCTTGAAATTTTCTATAAATAGCAGAATAGCTCATGTTTAGATCCTGAGCGAGATCTTCGGTCTTAAAATCTGGATTACTAATCTGATTTTCCACAAGATTCACCAGATTTTCCAGAAAAACTTCATCTTGGGACCTATTTCCTCCATTTTTGGGCGCCGTGATTAGGTCGTTCTTATATTTCATTATTAACCTATCACTACGGGTAATGATATTATTCACCTTTAAAACCAGTTCATTAATATTAAAGGGTTTGTTTATATATTCCACAGCCCCAGCCCGTAGGCCCAGAATTTTATTCTTTGCTGCCTTTTTAGCGGTAAGTAGAATAATTGGAATATGGGTAGTGAGCTCATTTCTTTGAAGCATTTTACTCATTTCGATACCGTCCAATTTTGGCATCATAATATCACTTATTATTAGATCCGGGTTATGCTCCAGGGCCAGGGCATAGCCTTCTTCCCCATTTTCTGCCAAGAGAACATTATAGTAATCTGCAAAAATATCTTTCAAGGATATTTGTAGTTCATAATTATCCTCGACCACCAAAATGGTCTTAGCCAATTTAGCGGTAGTCGTACCTAAATTTTCCTCCTTCAATTCATATTCAACATCATCAACTTCCATAATAGCCTCTTCCAAGGTTACTTCATTTTGTACATTTTCATTCCTGTTTTTATCAATAGGAAAGCTTACGCTAAAACAGGTTCCCTTCACCGGGTCCGATTTTACATCGATCTTTCCATGGTGCAGGTCCACCAGTTCCTTAGTAAGGGCCAAGCCTATCCCCGTTCCTATTTTTTGCTTCCCTGTATCTGCCTGATAAAATAATTGGAAAATATTTTCGAGCTCCTCATTGGGAATACCAGGTCCTGAATCGGTAACGGATATTTTTACGTTCCTATCCCAATCTTCCACAATTACGTCCAACGTAATAGATCCCCCTTTAGGTGTAAATTTGAAGGCATTGGATAGAAGATTAAAAAAAATATGTTCCATTTTATCTTTATCATACCACATTTTCAATTCATCACTAGGGTAACTACATTTAAAATTGATACCCTTGAACATGGCCTGCTCCTCAAAGGAACTGGTTATTTCCGTTAGATCTGCAACGATATTGTGTTCGGCTGCCCTTAATACCAGTTTCTCCAATTCCTTGTCCCGTAGGGAGGTCAGTTCAAATACAATTCGGGACAATCTATTGGCATTGTTGGAAATTAACTTGAGCCGTTGTTGCAGCAGTACATTACCACTTTTTACCGCACGTTGCAACATGTTCTCCAAGGGAATCAAAATCAAGGTCAAAGGGGTCTGTATTTCGTGGGACATCTTGGCGAAGAAATCCATTTTTAAAGCATATAGCTCCCTTTCATGTTTGTGTTCCAGTTCATCTGCAATTACCCTGTTCCTTAGTCTTATCCAGATGACCATTCCATATAGGAGGCCGCCAAACAGAAGTAAATAAATCAGCTGGGCCGGTTGTGATCTCCAAAATGGCCTTAAAATACTGATGGCAACCGATTTTTCTTTTATGTCCCATTCCCCATTACCAGTACTGGCCTTAACTTCAAAAACGTAATTCCCTGGAGGAATATTGGTATAGGTTGCCAAACGTTCCTTTTCGGAATCGATCCAGTTATCATTAAACCCTTTAAGTCTATACGCATAAGTATAATTGGAAAACAGCACATTATCTATTGCCAAAAAACGAAACGAAAAAGATGATTGGTCATGATCCAGTTTCAACACCTCCAACTTCTCCACCCCCTGTTCCACTTGTTCGGGAATGACGTTGATAGCGGGTTGATTTAAGATATCGATATCTTCAATAAATAATTTAGCTACTGTTTCTTCTTTCTTAATCTGATTGGGTTTAAAGTAACTTACCCCATTTAACCCTCCAAAATATATATTTCCATCCCAACCCATATGGGCACTTCGCTGCATAAAGGAGTCATCTTGAAGTCCATCTATTTTTTGAAACACCCTCGATATAGAATCCCTTACATTTAAATGCCAGATTCCATTAGTTGAACCCAACCATAAATTATCCTGGTTCTCCAATATTACGGACCTAAAGATGGTGTTGTCATAGGTTCCGTTTATATCTATTTTCTCAACTTGTTGATCCTCAATGCTAAATCTAATTAATTCTCCACTAACCATTACCAACCAAATGGCATCAGCATTGCTGGCGGCCATGGACCAGATATCATAATTCCTATTGGTAATGAGAGTATCGGTTACATGTTGAAACCGGGTAAAATTGGATTTGGAAACATCACTCCCATCTTCGTTGAACCTAAATAAACCACCTCCATTGTAAGATAGCCAGACCGTCCCGGAAGCGTCTTCCACAACAGACTGGGAAATGGACCCCACCAATCCGGCTGTACCATTTTCGAAGCGTGCCAACAATATGTTTCTGTCCGAAAATAAATAAACTCCCATGTCGGTCGTTACCCATAATCTACGTTTGGAGTCCTTAAAAATAAAACGAACGTCCATTACCATATTATTTTTGGAATTGCTCAAGGGCAGCTTGGAGAACGAATTTCTTTGGGCATTATAAACCCACAGTCCATTTTTATAGGTCCCCATCCATATATTGCCACTATTATCCTCATTTATAGAGTGGATATAAAATCCTTTAGTTTGGGCGGAATTGTTAAAAAATTGCTCTTCCTTTCCGTTGGCAGCTACCTTGGTAATTCCGTCCCCGTCCGTCCCTATCCAAAGTGTTCCATCCTTTGCCCTATAAGAAGACAACACTCTGGCAGGGCTTCCCTGCACCGCACCGGAGTGATAATTTATCTGATTATTCTTATTGCGAAGTATGTTTATATCCCCATAATTGGTAAGTACCCATAAATTATTCTTTAGGTCTTCATTTATTCCAATTACCGTATTGGTGCTCAGGGAAAACCCATTAAGATGATTGTGCTTATATATCTTCAATTCCCCGGACTCGGTATCCAGCCTATACAGGCCATTGCCATCCGTTCCCAACCAAATAAAACCATTTACATCGCAATACATTGCTGTAAACAATTCATTTAACTGACTACTCCATCGCTGATCTATGATCTCGTCTTGAACAAAGGATTCTTTGTCAAAATCATAAACCATTATTCCATGCCCTACATAGGAGGAACCTATCCATAGTCTATTTTTTTTATCCAGCAGTAGTAAATTGTTATCGGCCAAGGTATAGTCATAGGGCACCTCCAATTTTTCCAGACGCTTGGTTCCCAAATAATAAATATAAATGGGTCCCTTTAAAGTACTTACTATAAGTTGATCCGATTTTCTAACGACCAAAGAATTAATTTCTTTAATTCCTGAAGCATTAACAGGAATAGTAGTTATACTATCCACAATTCCCTTACCGTGGTCATACGCATATATGGAACCTTTATCCGTAGCCAACCAAATAATACCATTATCCTCGTTGACAATATTGACCTTGTGCTTTTTCTGGAAACCCTTTACGGAGTTATCTATGGATGAAAAGGTTCCATTTTTTTCCAAATAGGATATTTGCCCATTCATGGATAGGACCCAAATTACCCCTTTCGAATCCCTCAATATTTTTTTTACCTCATCCGAAGCGGTATCCTCCTTAAAAATTGATCCTTTGGGCGTGAATTCAAAATTGTAACCATCGTATTTGGAAATTCCTTCCGAGTGGGCCAACCAAACAAATCCAAGGCTGTCCTGCACAGTATGGGTAACCTTAATATTTTGATTGTCCAGTTTACTGGAAAGGTGGATAAAATTGGCGGAATGCTGCCCAGATAAATAAGAACAGCAAAACAGCCCCAGCACATAAAGAGTGTATATTTTATTCCTATTTAATTTCTTGCTCAAGGCGCTTAATTTACTGTTAATCCTTTCTTTTTCTGTTCGAAACAAATGTACCCATAATTGGTGTCAACTTAAAGGAGGTGTTTTTTGCAAAAAGGTGGAAAAAAACTTCAAATATCGAAATTATCCGAAAATTTACCCCTAGAACGCAAAAAAAGGACACCTAAATAATTAACACAATATTAATATTTGCGAAACATTAATAAGAAGTAGCTATTAAAGTAAATATGAACCAGAGAAGAAATTTTATTAAGAAGACCGCCATTACGGGAGCAGGTATAGCCTTGTTGCCTAATCTCAGTTTAGGAAATGGTTTCGCAAAAGACTCCCAAAAAATAAAAGTTGGGGTAATTGGTGTTGGACTAAGGGGGACCAATCATTTGGACAACCTACTAAAGAGATCTGATGTTTTAATCACGGCCATTTGTGATATAGACCAAAACAGAATTGATATTGCACAAGATCATATACTAAAGGCAGGTCAGAAGAAGGCCAAAGCTTTTGGGAAAAATGAGCAGGACTACAAAAATCTTTTGGCACTGTCGGAAGTAGATGCCGTGGTCATTGCAACACCTTGGTTATGGCATACCAAAATGGCCGTAGATTCAATGAAGGCCGGTAAATATACTGGTCTTGAAGTATCGGCCGCCAATACCCTTGAGGAATGTTGGGACTTGGTAAATACTCATGAAGAAACCGGTTCCCATCTAATGATATTGGAAAATGTTAATTATAGAAGGGATGTACTTGCCGTATTAAATATGGTAAAACAGAATGTCTTTGGAGAACTTTTACACTTCAGATGTGGATATCAGCATGATCTGCGTGGGGTAAAATTCAATGACGGAAAAACGGCCTACGGAAAAGGTGCCGAATTTGGCGACAAAGGCATCTCCGAATCGGCTTGGAGGACGCAACACTCTTTATTGAGAAATGCGGACGTCTATCCAACACACGGTCTTGGACCTATCGCTGTTATGGCAGATATAAACAGGGGCAACAGATTTTTATCACTTACCTCCCATGCTACCAAAGGTGTTGGTCTGCACAAATATATTGTGGATACGGCCGGTGAAAATCATCCCAATGCCAAATTAAAGTTTAAGCAGGGAGATATCATTACCTCTACTATAGAAACCTCCAACGGGGAGACCATCATAGTTACCCATAATGTGAACAATCCCCACCCCTACTCCTTAGGATTTAAAGTTCAGGGAGCCCAAGGACTTACGGATTTCGACTACCACACGCAACGAATCCACATAGAAGGTACTACTGAGGGACATGGATGGGAAAATATGGATTCTTGGTTCGAAAAATATGATCACCCTCTTTGGAAAAAATTTGGAAGCAGCGCTACTGAAGCTGGTCACGGGGGTATAGATTTTTATGTAATGAATGCCTTTATAGAGTCGGCCAAGGAAAATATTGCCCCACCGATGGATGCTTATGACGCTGCGGCTTGGAGTGCGGTTACTCCACTTTCCGAACTATCTATAGAAAATAATGGCGAACCACAGGATTTCCCCGATTTCACCAGAGGCACGTGGATCAAGAGAAAACCATATAACTGGATAAAGGACACATATTAAGAAGTGAATATTGAATTACTTATTGAGTTGTTTGAGTGAGTTGTTTTTCAAAACCCATTTCATGAAAATGGAATGGGTTTAAAAAAGTAGCCAACTCTACATCAACACTAAAACCTTAAAAAATATGGATAGAAGCATTAAAAAAAATTAGCTCGAAAAGAATTTTTCAAACATTAACATCAACCGATTATTAATTTAAACTAGATCAATGAAAAAACCATTTTTTTATTTACTAATTCTAATTTTGAGCGTAGGTCATTTTGCCCATGCCCAAAATATAACGGTCCAAGGAACCGTTTTCGATGACAATGGAGTACCATTACCGGGTGCTTCTGTCGTAGTCAAAGGAACCTCTACCGGTACACAAACCGACTTTGACGGTAATTTTTATATAAACGTACAGGGTCCACAGTCCATTTTAGCAGTTTCCTATCTTGGCTTTAAGCCACAGGAAATCCTTGTGGGAAACCAAACACAGGTCACTATCACCCTGGCTGCAGATGCCACACAATTGGACGATGTAGTTCTGATTGGGTACCAAAAGGTATTTAAAAGGGATGTTACCAGTGCCGTTTCAAGTATTAAGAGCGATGATATTGAAGGAATACCTGTATTGGATGTATCAGGACTAATAGCTACCCAAGCTACCGGAATCCAAAGTGTGAATATGACAGGTGCACCCGCAGGTCGTGGAGCTCTAATTATTCGTGGTAATACAAGTATAGGTGGGGATATTGACGCCGATTTGGCATACAGTAGTCCATTATATGTAATTGATGGGGTTCAGACAAGTCTTGAGGATTTAGCAGGTTACGGTGTTTCCAACGTTGACTTTTTAGCTTCACTTAACCCTAACGACATAGCGAGTATAGATGTACTTAAAGATGCCTCCGCTGCGGCCATTTACGGATCCAGGGGAGCCAATGGAGTTATAATTATCGAAACCAAGAAAGGTGTAGCACTGGACAAACCGGAATTTTCGTTTTCCACCAGTTTAGGCTTACAGCCAAAACCCAACTTGGTCCCCATGTTGGTAGGAGGTGCTGAACGCCAAGCCAAAATGGAAATGATCCAAAGATGGTGGCATACGGATGAATTACAATCCGGACAAACACCAATGGTATTGACCGATAGTATAAACCCTGCCTTTAATAATAATGTAGATTATCAAGGTCTTTTTTATAAAACCGGTATTGATCAGCAGTACGATTTTAGTGTCCGCGGGGGTAGTGAAAAAACCAACTATAGGGTTTCCTTAGGTTATGATAACCAAGAAGGTGTTATAAAAGGTACCGGGGTAGACAGGGTTACCTTTTCCTCCAACCTTAATTTTAAGGCAGGGGAAAAATTTCGCAACCAATTAATTACCAGGTTTACACATACCGATCTACAAACTGGACAAGGAAATCCTTATCAAGGAAGTTTCAACCTTAACTCATCCCTACCAGTAGATCCGGCCGGACTTCAATCTTCCCTATTTTATATTACGGACGAAAGAAAACAGTCCTTAAGTGGGGAGCTGGAAGGCAAGTTAAACGAGGATAGGACCGTAAACTTTACCATCTCCAACTTTGCTACGTTTGATCTTCTACCTAGTCTAAGCCTAAATTCACAACTAAGCTTTGTTTATGACAGCAATAAAAAGAACTTTTATGAGCCGTCTACTATACGAACGGAAGGAGATGGCTTTGCTAGTTACGCTTTGTACAACAGGAAAAACTTGACCGCTGAAACCTATTTAAGCCTCTTTAAAAACATAGGCGCCAATAACGATCATGAAGTAACTGGAGTATTGGGAAATAGGGTAGATTATAACCAATACGAAGACATGGCCATGACCGCCTTTGGTTTTGGTAGTGATGCTATTCAAACAATTAACAACAGGTACACCCAAGACCAAATAAGTGGATATACCGATATTAGTGCCAATGCCCTGGTATCCTATTTTGGACGTGTGAGCTATAAGTACAAAAATCGTTATATGGTGGGTGGAAACTTCAGTATTGATGGTTCTTCCAGGTTTGGTAAAGATGTACGTTGGGCCAAGTTCCCTTCCCTAAATGCGGGTTGGGTCATTTCGGATGAGCCCTTCCTTAAACCCCATATTTCCAGTTTTATAGATTATTTAAAGATCAGGGGTAGCTGGGGTATTAACGGGAAGCAGTTCCCAGAAAATTACCTACGTTTCGGAAAATACAATTTAGGTTATGGTGGAAATCCTTACTGGGCCAACCAAATGAGCGTTTCCAGTTACGGAGGTGTTACCGGGGTTATTCCAAATTATGACCAAATTGGAAACGCATCACTTTCTTGGGAAGAAACTGAACAGTGGAATGTTGGTTTTGATCTGGATATGTTCAACAGAAGGGTAAGTTTGGCTTTTGATGCGTATAACAAAAATACAGATAAACTATTTTTTGACGTAGCTTTCCCTGCTTATTCAGGCTACAACTCGGCCCCTACCAACGTGGCTGGTGTTATTAATTACGGTTGGGAATCCATGCTACGTTACCACGTTTTCCCTAGGGAGAACGACCTTAGAATGGAATTGTCCGTTGGTTTTGCCCAAAACAAAAACTACGTTTCCAAATTGCCAAATGGCAACCAGGATTATATAGGTGGAGATTATGGTTATGTTGTAGGTCGTCCGCTTAACCTGTACAAGATGTTCATTAATGATTATATCATTGATGATCTAGATCAATTGCCTGTAAATCCATTTACTGGAGAACCTTTGCAAGGAAAATCCGCTTGGGCCAATATCCGTCCAGGTTTTCCAATATGGCAAGATCTTAACGGGGATTACTTACTTAATGAAGAGCACGATCTAAAATTAACTACAGACTACTCTCCTATTCCCGATATAACCGGTTCTTTCAATATAAACTTGCAGTACAAAAAATGGTACTTCCAGGCCTATAGTCAATTCTCCTTTGGTGCCGATATAAAGAATACCGTATTAAACAGTTATATGGATAGCTACGATAGGGGTGGTGATGATTGGGCCAGAAGAGGACTTGCCGACCTAAGTGAATATACATTCTGGCAACAGCCTGGTGATGGTGCTGCCGGTGTGGACTTTCCTGCCATGTACCCACAGAGTCCAACACTTGGAGCATTTTACGGCTTCAGGGGCAATCAGACCCTTTGGATAGAAAGTGGTGATTATTGGAAAGTTAACAATGCTTCCATTGGATACACTTTTGATCAGAACGATAACTTCATGAAGAACATTGGCCTATCCCGTTTAAGAATCTACGGAGCAATGTTGAACCCATACCAATGGCAGAGATCCAAGAAGGTAGTAGATGCCTCCATGGTTGATGCCAAAGGACATACCTATGGAAATGGATATCCACAAGCTAGGACAATTACCATTGGAATTGATACTAAATTTTAAATTATAAACGATGAAACAGATAAAGAGTTTTAAAATATATATCATGGTCCTGGGCTTACTAGGTGTAGCCAGTTGTTCCGATTTACTGGACCAGGAGCCGATAAGCATAACCCATCCAGACGTCTTTTGGGATAGCCAGGCCAACGCTGAACAGGCTGTTGCTGGTGCTTATGGCCTTTTTAAGGAAGCTATTATGACTCAATCCAATTTTCTATATTGGGGTGAATGGACCGGAATGACTTTTATGAACAGTCGCAACTGGATCGTTAACTACATTGAAGGTAGTGGCAATTACGTATTGGCTTACCGAGATGCTTCCATGAATTGGAAAAACTTCTATAGAGCTGCCAACTGGGCTTATACCATTGAACAATATATAGCGGATATGCCCGTAGATATGTTCGATTCCCAATCTGAAAAAAATCGTCTTTTGGGAGAAGCTGCCTTCATTAGATCACTGACCTATTTTTATATGGCCCGTATCTGGGGAGATGTGCCTATTGTAGAGCAATCCATAGAAAGCTCCGATCAGCTTATTTCTGAAGACGGGTACATTGTGGAAAATCCAAGGGTTGATGAATTGCAAGTATTGGATTATGCCCTGGAAGCCGCCAATAAATCTATTGGATTATTGCGGTATTCCACTCCAGGAGCCTCCAATTGGGCCATAACCGCCAACAAGGCAAGCGCAGAGGCCTTAAAGGCCCACATTACACTTTGGTATGCAGGAAGGGACAATGACAATCCCGAGATGTTACAGCAAGCCATTGACGCAACTACATCAGTTATCAATAATAGTGGTGCCAGTTTAATCGATTATGTGAACGAGGGAAAAGAGGGGTTTGATGAAATGTGTATTGGTCAATCCAAGACTGGGCTTTTCGAAATCAATATCAGCTCGGATATGAACGAATCCTTTAGGTTGCTTCAATATGATGATAACCATACTGGACTAACCTTAAATTACCCTGTTTGGCAAAGTGTTAATACTGGAATAAGTCCTTATATGGATCCAGATTTCTACGGTAATGAGATGATGGCTACAGATGCCGATAGAGCCAACGATGTTCGTAAGGATCTTTTCTTTTATGAATATGGAACCAATGCAGACTACTCCTACCTACAGAAA
Organism: Arenibacter palladensis; assembly: GCF_900129275.1. Lineage (GTDB taxonomy): Bacteria > Bacteroidota > Bacteroidia > Flavobacteriales > Flavobacteriaceae > Arenibacter > Arenibacter palladensis. The sequence goes on from NZ_FQUX01000003.1 coordinate 226,545, forward strand.
TACTCCCATTCTGCACAGGATGAAGCTTCCGAAGATGCCTATGCCCAATTTTCTGAATCCAATATCTTAATATTCAGGTTGGCAGATATGTATTTATTAAGAGCAGAGGCCAATGCCAGAAAAGATCTATCGGGTCCTGCCATTTCTGATTTAAATGAGATTAGAAGCAAAGCCAATGTTCCAGATTATACAGGAGGAACAGACCGCGAATCCCTAATGAAGGCCATATTTGATGAACGCGCAATTGAATTTGTAGGTGAAGCCCAATCTGGTTATGATAGAATACGTATGGATTATTACGATGGAGTGCCATGGGTAAACCAAGCAAGAAATGCCAAAAAAGGATATTTTTGGCCTGTCCTTCCTTCAGTAATTTCGAGGAATCCTTCCATTCTACAAACAGAATACTGGAGAGGTAAATTGTAGACTAATTTTAGAACTAAAGAAAACAATCACGATGAAAAAAATAATAATCATACTAACAGCCGTAGTAGTCCTTTATTCCTGTGATAAGGATGGAAACTACCTTGTAGATGGAGGTATTAGCAGTCCAGAGGTGGGAACTACCACCATGGAATTTTTTAAAGCCCACAGTCAGTTGGATACTTTGGCCCTATTAATTGAAAAAGCGGGAATGGCCGATTTGGTGAATGGAAACAACACCATCTTTGCACCCAATAATCTTTCCATTAAGAATTATGTCAACGCTATATTGGCCGATATGAGGGAAATAGATCCGCAAGCAGAATATACCATCAACGATATTCCTTTGGATACCCTTACCAAATATATGGGAGGTTATATTTTTTCCGGAAAAATAAGAAGGGAGAACATGACCAAGGACCAAGGAAAAATCTATACTGCTGTAAATGGTGAAGAAAAAAGAATTTCCTTGGAACCAACAGATCAATATAATAATGAATTGGATTCCAAACCCGAATATGTTTATTTCACCTATAAACAAGGTGATGACTGGGACGAATGGGACAACATAGATGATGATGATAAGGTGGTGGTAAAAACTTCAAATTTAATCTCTACCAATGGCGTTATTCATGTCCTACAAGGAAACCATACTTTATTCAATTTCGAAAGGGACTAATAAAAACCATAAAAACAAAAAGATGAAAAATATATTATATTCCATACTGATCATTATCGTAATGGTTGCATCTTGTCAGCCACCCGAAGTGGGTTATATCAGTGACAATATCCACGCTCTGGAAGACACTATTGCCGTTCCACGTGGGGTGTTTAAGGTTGGGGCCGCTCCAGCCATAGAAGGATCAACCTACCCTTTAAAATGGGAGATTACTAGTATCACGGATGCCGAGGGCAACCCTACCAACGATTTGTTCGACGAATATGAACTTTTAACTTGGAAATCCGCCTTTAATGCCGAAACCGATACTACCTTGGCATTAGTGGAAGAAAAGTTGGAACTGGGGGATTATCCAACTATTATGATCAATGAAGTGAGTGGACAGTTGGCCTTTACCCAAGCGAGTAAGTTTGTAACAAATAATAACATTTACAAGGTAAACGTTAAAGCTAGCAACGTAAGGGGTGAGCGTCAATTGGATGACTTTGTAATAGTAAAATTGGATGATTTTCAACCGGTTGAATTCCCCACAGAAATGCGTTCAAGACTCCAATTGGGCAAAGGTGGCGGCGCTTATGACATTGCCTATACCTCCACCATTATGAACGATTTTGATGATGGTGTTCCTAGTGTTTTGGATGGTACCCATCCTTATATCACTGTAACCAAGGTAAGTGAAGAACCAGCTTTGGGGGTTAAAGTGAAAATGATCATCGCGGACAGTTATGATAAACCATTAAATCCAGAAAAGGTGGTTTTCTATCCATCCGGGTCAACCTTCTTGCAAAACTATCATGACAATTCTGTAGATACGGAAGTTGATGCAACTGGTTCAACATTCTCACTACCTGCACCACCGTTCCCTCAGTACGGAAGAACGTATGCTACAGGGACCAATTCTTATTTAATGTATTACCTGACCACAGATGATGCCTTTACAGTGGACACTGCAGCCTTTGAAGCGGATAATGGACCTAAAGATTGGACACCTTATATAGATCCAGACACTGGAGAAATTAGAAATAGGGCCTATATACGCTGGGGAATCAAAATAAATGATTCCGGTACCTGGGAGATAAAAATGAAAATACCATATACCAAGATAAAGGAATAATATAAACTAGTTTGGTATACCTTAAAATGGTTTGTTTTGGCGCAACTTTGGTTCCCATTTCAAACCATTTTTTTATTTATTTTTAGCCATAATGACAACGATTATACTACTTTGCACAACTTGAAGTTAACCAGCATGAACAGAAGAAAATACATCAAGACCATAGCGCTCGGAACCCTATTGCCCAGCTTTTCCACTTCGGCATTCCCTTTTGGATTAGTCGGCCACAATAAAATACTTGAAACAATACAATTTGAGAGCAATTGGCACAACTGGCCAGATATGAAATGGGTAGGTCCGGAATACTGGGGAAACCGATTGCAGGATTGGCGACTTAAAAATGGGACGGTCGTTTGCAGCATTAGTGCTGAAAATAGAAACCTTCAATTATTGACCGTTCAAAAAACAGAATATCTGTCACCATTAAAGGTAAGCTTGGAAATAAACTTATTAAATAATAATATATCACCTACCGATAAAGGTTGTTTGGGAATACGACTGGGATGTAAAGGTCCCTTCGAGGATTACCGATCCGCTGCTGTTTTTGGTAAGGGACTGGATATAGGACTTAACCCTAGTGGCACCCTTCTGGTCGGAAATCAAACCTTTGAAACCAAGCTTTCACAAATTCCAAATAACTACAAATTGGTGGCAGAGTTTAGGCCTTCCGAAAACAAATACCTATTAAAGGTTTTGATACAGGATTCCATAACCGATCAATTAATTCATACCCAGGAAAACATAGCAGTTGAAGGTACCAGTGTTGAAGGCAATTTTGCCCTGCTCGCAGATTTAATGACGGCTAAGAGTAACACATCCCAACCTTCGGCCGGTTTTTCCAACTGGAGTATATCTTCAGACAATTTGGTTTCTAACCGCGATCAACTTTATGGTCCTATTTGCTTTGCACAATACACCCTTCACGACAAAAAGCTAAAACTCACCGCACAATTAGCGCCTATAGAAGAAATTAAAGGTCATTCCGTGGTGCTACAGTTCCAAGAACAGGGCGTTTGGAAAACCACAACCAATACCAAGTTGGAACATATCGGCAGAGCGGTAAACTTCGCAGTTGAGAATTGGACCGCCAATTCGGATATTCCTTACCGAATATTGGTGGAAATTCCTCTAAAAAATGAAATCCACCAATACACTTATGAAGGTACTATAGCCCAAGAGCCATTAAATAAAGAATCCGTTTCAGCAGCTGTTTTTAGTTGTAATTTTCATTACGGATTCCCTGATAATGACATTTCTGAAAATGTAGCCAAATTAGACCCGGACATCATTCTTTTCCTTGGGGATCAATTTTACGAAGGCACAGGTGGATTTGGGGCAGAACGCGATGGTGACCTGGACGATCTATGTCTGGATTATCTGCGAAAATGGATGATGTTCGGTTGGTCTTACCGCGAACTCTTTAGACATAAACCCTGTGCCATAATCCCAGATGACCATGACGTGTATCACGGAAACGTTTGGGGTGAAGGTGGTAAAAAAGCCGATACCAGTGATGGCCATGGCATGTTGGCACAGGATTCCGGAGGATATAAAATGCCTGCGGAATGGGTAAACATGGTGCAATTTACACAGACCAGCCATTTACCAGATCCCTTCGATCCTAGCCCTGTTCAACAGAATATCGGTGTCTACTACACTCACTGGAACTACGCAGGCATTAGTTTTGCCATCCTAGAGGACCGAAAATTTAAATCGGCACCCAAGCATGTTTTGCCTCCAGAGGCCCAGGTAAGGAACGGTTGGATACAAAACAAAGATTTCGATATAAAACAGTACAGGGATCTAGATGCCGAACTTTTGGGAAAAAGGCAGCACGATTTTATAGATCACTGGATCCAGGATTGGAATAATGGGGCCGAAATAAAAGTAGTGCTATCACAGACCAATTTTGCCACTGTGGCCACCTTGCCCAAAACAGCCTTAAATGATGACGTGGTCCCCTCCTTACCTATTCCTAAAAAAGGAGAATACGTACTTGGGGATGTCCCTACCGTGGATATGGATTCCAACGGTTGGCCAGCTAACGAAAGGGATAAGGCCGTCGAAGCCATCAGAAAATGCTATGCATTTCATATTGCTGGCGACCAACATTTGGGAAGTTTTATCCAATATGGCACAGACGAGCATGGAGACAGCGGTTATGCCTTTGCTGGTCCTGCCTTGAACAATATTTGGCCCAGAAGATTCTGGCCAGAAGTAAATAGTGATTCCCATACCTATGAAAACCCGGCCTATGTAGGGGACCATATGGACGGATTTGGCAACAAACTATCCGTACATGCCGTGGGCAATCCGTTCGATACCGGGATTGAGCCGGCCATTGTACATAATAGGGCAACTGGTTATGGATTAGTAACCTTCAACAAGAAAGAAAGAACCATAACCACGGCCTGTTGGCCCAGATATGCCGACCCAGGTAGTACAAAAAATGAACAATTTCCAGGGTGGCCCATCACCATAAAGCAAAAAGACAATTATGGTAAAAAGGCAGTAGCCTGGTTGCCTACCATAAAGGTTGTCGACGCAAGCAAACCCGTTATTTCAGTTTTCGACAATAATAATCAGCTGGTTTATTCCATTCGTATGGCAACCAATACTTTTGCCCCCAAAGTATTCGATAAAGAAAAATATACCATTGTAATCCTGGATGTGGAAAACAATAGAAAAAAAACAATAAAAAATATTAGGGCCAAGACCGTTAACAAACAACTATTGCAAATTAGCCTTGTTTAAATTGGCTCGGTAGTTCTATTAACGCTATATGGACCAACAAAAAAATCCCAAACTTTCTTAGTTTATAGAAAGTTTGGGATCAATTATTATTGTATTTAAAACTTAAATCACAACCGTCTTCCCTGGAGTTGGTATGTTATAAGTACCATCAGCATTTGGCTGCACCGGTGCTGGGGAATCCCAGGTTAAATTGTCCGGAGCCAGGTCAATATTGGAAGTCATAGCCTCTTCCCATTTAATTACTTGACCGGAATAGGTAGCCATTCTGCCAATAATGGCACTCATAGTGCTAAAAGCTCCATTCTCCGCATCGGTAATAACACCTTTGTTTCTGATAGATTCGAAAAGTTTAATATGCTCTACTTGATAAGGGTTAGGATCATCCTTTCCACGATGGGTAAATATTTCCCCACCGGCATAATCCTTAATAAAGGTATTGTCACCATAGGTCTCAATAGTACCCTTGGTACCTTGGAATGTTTCGGCTACCCTACTCATGGTTTCCGGCATATGGCGGCACTGACTGGCGATTACCGCACCACTTGGGTAGGTGTATTCTACAAAGTGATGATCAAAAATTTCCCCATGGTCCTTTCCAGTCCTTACTTGCCTTCCACCAAATCCCTGTGCCGATACTGGGTATTCCCCAATAAACCAGTTGGCAACATCTATATTATGGATGTGCTGTTCCAAGATATGGTCTCCGCACAACCAGTTGAAATAATACCAATTGCGCATCTGGTATTCCAGCTCGGACTGTCCAGGCTGTCTTTCCCTTACCCATACACCACCACTGTTCCAATACACCTGCCCAGAAACTATCTTTCCTATCTTATTATCCTTAATATGCTTTATTCCCGCCAAATAGTTGTCCTGATAATGTCTTTGAAGACCAACCACTACGTTTAATTTCTTTTCCTTTGCCACTTGCGCCGCTGCCAAAACCTTTCTTACACCTGGTACGTCTGTAGCCACTGGCTTTTCCATAAATACATGCTTTCCTGCATTAACGGCATATTCAAAATGCTGTGGTCTAAATCCTGGAGGAGTAGCCAAAATTACTACATCGGCCATGTTTATGGCCTTTTCAGCACCATCAAAGCCAACAAACTGATTGGCCTTGGGAACATTTACCTTCTTAGTATCCTTAAACTCCTTCTGCAAATTCATAAGACTTCCCTGCAACCTGTCCTCGAAAGCATCTGCCATAGCCACCAATTCTACATTGGGATCCGCCTTTAAGGCATGTTGTGCCGCACCTGTACCACGACCACCACAACCAATTAAGGCTATCTTCAATTTCTTGTCGTTAGCTACATTTACCATAGCATCCATCTGCATGGTAGGTAAAATCAATGCTCCTGTTACTAGAGCACTGCTCTTAACAAAATCCCTTCTACTGTTTTTAATATTGGTCATGGTGTTACTTGTTTGTTTAGTTATTTCTGTTTTACATTAAAATTGGTTGGTCAAGATAGAGATTTATTTGGAAACGTACAATGTACATTTTTGCAGAATAGCACAATTACTGTTAAAAATTCTGCAATATCCCAAATTGCAACAAGTTAATTTCACTTACAACGAAAGATCTATTGTATTTATTAGGTTTCTGCAAAAGGGTTATTTGCCTACATTTTAGACTTTTCCTCTATAGCCTCCGGTTTAAAACTCCGATGCCTTTCCATCATCAAATTTTGAAGGGAATCAATTTGTTGAAACAGTTCTCGCATGTCCGAAAAGTTATTGCCGTGCTGTCTTTCAAAGAAATCATTAAAATATTGGTTGCCGTTCAGCAGGGAATCGATATCCATAAACTGCCCCGAATTATGGTCTTTTATAAAAGAGGATAAATTATCATGCGATAAAAACTTCATAGACTCCATAATACTATCCAAATCCATGTCCTTTGGCAAGTTCTTGAAATTGTCGTAAGAATAGGAATATATGGAGTCATATCCTATAACATTACCTGCCTCATCATATTTCTTATTAACCTTCCAGCTAATTTTCGGTTTATCTACAGAAATACTGTCCTTATTTTCTTCCGCCAGATCAACCTTGGATTTGCTGCGGTCGTCCTGCCCATGGGATACGGTTAGAAACAAACCCAACAGCAGGGTGAACACAATTTTTTTCATCTCAAAAGATTTTAATTAAGCCTCCATTTGTTTATCATTAGCCTCAAAAAAAATGCCATCCAAGTTATCATTTAAACGATTGACAGGTTAAATATGTGTTAAACATATCCTATCTTTAATTATAGAATTCAAAGGTACCGGATGCGCAAGACACTAAGCAACCGCATAACCTTTTTTTGATATTACGGAATGACTAAAGAAAGAACAGCTCAAGAACAAAAACGATTGGACGATTCCCGATCGAAAACGAAGGATTGGCATAAATGGGGGCCCTATTTGAGTGAGCGGCAATGGGGCACGGTTAGGGAAGATTACAGTCCGAATGGAGATGCCTGGAACTACTTTTCCCATGAAGATTCCCGCAGTAGGGCTTATAGATGGGGAGAAGATGGTATTGCAGGTATATCCGACCGATATTGCAATATATGCTTTGGAATAGCTCTTTGGAACGGTAAGGACCCAATTCTGAAGGAGCGACTTTTTGGCCTAACAGGGCCTCAAGGGAATCACGGGGAAGATGTTAAGGAGCTTTATTATTATTTGGAGAATACCCCTACTCATTCCTATATGAAGCATTTGTACAAATATCCACAAAACGAATTTCCCTATGTACAATTAGTGGAAGAAAACAGGAGGCGGGGAAAGAACGAATTTGAATATGAGCTTTTGGATACCGGCATTCTAGATAACAATGAATATTTTGATGTCATAACCGAATATGCCAAGGCGGATAATGAAGATATTCTTATAAAGATTTCCATTGTCAACAGAAGTTCAAAGTCTGCTGCCCTACATGTCCTTCCTACCCTTTGGACCAGAAATCTATGGAGCTTCGTTGGTATGCCGGAAAAACCCATCATAAAAAAACAGATCCTTAAAGACCAGACCTTTGTCTCCATAAACCATATTTATGTTGGCAAATACAACCTATATTTTGAAGAGCCAAGCCGACTGCTGTTTACCGAGAACGAGACCAATATGGAAAAGGTTTATGCACAGCCCAACGACCATCCCTTTAAAAAGGATCTTTTTCACAACTCTGTGGTGAACAACGATTATTCCATAATTTCCAAAAATACTCAGGGCACCAAATTCGCACCTTTATATGAGATGAACCTTAAGGGCGGGGAAACAAAAACGATTAAATTGAGATTGACCGCCTCTACCTTGGAATCCCCCTTCGATAAGGGTTACGAAACTGCTTTTACTAAAAGAATCCAAGAATCGCAGGAATTTCTGGATGCCACATTTAAATCGGCCTCTAAAGAATCCAAAGAAATACAGAAACAGGCTATTGCCGGTCTATTATGGTCCAAACAATATTACAATTACGAAGTGGAAAGGTGGCTGAACGGTGACCATGAAGAAATGCCCCCACCAAAAAGTAGATTTAACGGTAGAAACAAGGCATGGAAAACACTAAGGAACCACGATATCCTTGCTATGCCGGACAAATGGGAATACCCCTGGTTCGCAGCCTGGGATACCGCCTTCCATTGTGTTAGCTTGGCTTTGGTTGATTCCAGTTTCGCCAAGGATCAACTGTTGTTGTTTACCAAAGAATGGTATATGGCACCTAACGGACAGATACCGGCATATGAGTGGAATTTCAGCGATGTTAATCCACCCGTACAGGCTTGGGCCTCCATACAGGTTTATCAAATGGAGAAAAAGAAGACCGGTAAAGGGGACCTTGTATTCTTAAAACGGATGTTCAATAAATTGGCCCTTAATTTTACCTGGTGGGTGAACAGGGAAGATAGTCTTGAAAACAACGTTTTTGAGGGTGGATTTTTAGGCCTGGACAATATTGGGGTCTTTGATCGTAGTCGGGATATTCCGGGAGGAGGTATCTTGGAACAAGTAGATGGAACCTCGTGGATGGCACTGTATTGCTTAAACATGTTGGAAATGGCTTTGGAAATAGCCCTGGAAGACAAATCTTTTGAGGATATGACCATGAAATATTTCGGGCATTTTGTTTTTATTGCAGAAGCTTTAAACAATATTAGTCAGGATTATAATGGTTCTTGGGATGAGAATGACGGATTTTTCTATGACAAGTTGGTGTTTCCAAATGGCGATTCCACACCTATTAAGGTGCGCTCCATTTCAGGATTGTTATCCCTTACGGCGGTATTGAATATCAAAAAAGAATACTTGGACAAACTTCCTCGGTTTAGAAAAAGTATGGAGTGGTTTCGTAGACACCGCATAGAAAACGCAAAATATCAGGTAATGGAGGAGTACTTCGAAGATAAGGATGTATTATTATCATTGGTGCCAAAAGAGCGTTTGCAAAAACTGATAGGAAGCATTTTAGACGAAAATGAATTTCTTTCCCAATATGGTATAAGGTCCCTATCCAAGGTTCACGAAAACCCTTACACCATTCAGATAGATGGAAAAACCTATGGGATAAATTATGAACCAGCGGAGTCCACCACTGGACTTTTTGGAGGAAACTCCAACTGGAGGGGCCCTATTTGGATGCCCATGAACTATTTGTTCATCAATTCCTTAAGGGAATATCATAGCTACTACGGAAATAAGTTGAAATTTTCTTATCCAACAGGTAATGGCAATATGATGAATTTAAAGGATATTAGTGATGAAATTGGGAAAAGACTGATTCTACTTTTTGAAAAGGACGCGAACGGCAACAGACCTATTCACCAATTACACGAAAAAAAATATCAGGACCCACATTTTAAGGACCTGATCCTGTTTTATGAGTATTTTCACGGAGACAGTGGTAGAGGTGTAGGAGCTTCACATCAAACCGGATGGACCGCTTTGGTAGTAAACTTAATGGAAGAAATATAACTGTAATTTGGAAAATTTATTTAAAAAGGAATGGTTGGCTACCAACGGATTGGGAGGTTATGCCTCAGGTGCTGTTAACGGTGCCAATACAAGACAGTACCACGGTCTATTGGTCGCTGCCCTTGAGCCACCTACAGACCGCACCGTGGTTGTGGCTAAAATTGAAGAACGCGTTCTAATAGATGGCCATTATCATAATATTTCCACCAATCAATATCCCAAAGTGGTATTTCCCGATGGAGGAAAATATTTAAAGAATTTTGATGTTGACCCCTCTCCTACCTGGAGATTTGCCGATAGTGATTGGGAATTAGGTAAAACCGTACAAATGATATCGGGATCCAACACCACGGTACTTACCTATACCAACAGTGGAAAGAGGGCATTGGTCCTGGAATTGCATCCTTTGTATGCCTACAATGATTTTCATACCACTTTTCACGAGGCTTCATGCTATAATTTTTTTACCGAGTTCAATAATAACCACTTAAGAACCTACCCGAAATACGGAAGTAATCCAGTTTTTACCGGATGGACAGCTGGACATTATTTTGAGGCCCGATGCTGGTTCAAGAATATCATCCTTTCCAAGGGTAAAGCCAGAGGCCTGGGTTCGGTCTGCGATTATTACAGGATTGGATATCTAGTACATGAACTGCAGCCAGGGGAAGAACTTACGCTGTACTTTACCATAGAGGAGGAAATAGTCGGGAAAGGAATTAAAGAAATCCTATCCTTAGAAGGTAAAAAAAATGACCTTGACAAAGATAAGCTCCCATCTGGATTCTTTAAGGATCTTATGATATCCGGAGACCAATTTATGGTCCAAAGAAAGTCTACCAATAGCATGTCCATCATTGCCGGCTATCATTGGTTTACGGATTGGGGAAGGGATACCATGATCGCGATGCGCGGACTAACCATAGCCACGGGCAAAAAGGAGCTGTCCAAATCCATTTTGAATACTTTTTTTAAAAGTGTGGATCAGGGGATGATTCCAGACAGATTTCCGGATAACTCCAAAGACCCGGTTCATTACAATACCATGGACGCCACGCTTTGGCTTTTCGTGGCCAGCTATGACTACCAAAAAAAATTCGAGGATATTGCATTCTTAAAAGATCATATTGAAATATTAAAGAATATATTGGACCAGCATATTGCGGGTGCCCGCTATAATATTCACATTACGCAGGAAGGATTTATCTACGGTGGGGAATGCAAGGTACAGCTGACATGGATGGACGCCATTGTAGGTGGCAAAGTTATTACCCCAAGAATTGGCTGCCCTGTGGAAGTCAATGCGCTTTGGTATAATGCCCTTAAGATTTACGAAAATTTCTGCGAAATTCTTGAAGTTAAAATTGAATCCCCTTACCTTGAACTAATTGCCAAATTTGAATCCAATTTTACCAAATTTTTCACCAATCCACAAGGGACCTTATTTGATGTGATCATCCCTGGGATCTCACAGGACGATACCCTGCGTCCCAATCAAATTTACTGTCTTAGTCTGCCTTTTGGCGTTTTGGACAACGAACAACAGAAGACCATTTTTGAGGCTGTGGAAAATAAACTTTATACCCCCTATGGACTTAGAACCTTGGATCCTGATAGCCCTGAATATAAACCGAACTATGAGGGTAACCAATGGTCTCGGGACCATGCCTACCACCAAGGAACGGTATGGCCTTTTCTACTTCATGAATATTTTCAAGCCTATTTCAAAATCTATGGTACTTCCCAAGATAATAAGAAAAAAGTAATGCTGGAATTGGAGCCTTTACGTGAACATTTTTACAAGGATAATGGCATTCATTGCATATCCGAGATTTTCAATGGTAGCGACCCACAAGAGGGAAAAGGTTGTATTCATCAAGCTTGGTCGGTAGCGGCCATTATAAAATTATATATTGATTTTGGGCTGGACAAAATTGAACAGGAAATATCGTCAGAAAAGGAACACCCTAAGGTAAAAACTAAAAATGAAATTTAGTTAATCCCTTATAAAGCAAACAGCCCCTTCGGTATGGCATGAAACCCTAGACCCTTAACCATCTTTTCAATCTCTTTTATTTCAACCATTTTAGTGGTATGTACCGTGAACTCAACAGGGAAGTCATCACTAAAAATTACATTTTTTACACCTTCAATCTTTAATAGATTCTCCTTAATCCTCCCAAGATCATTGGCCTCCTTGGCATTGGTTCCAAAAACTTTTCCGTGATTGCCGGGAATTACATTTTCTGACAGAATACTCATAATATTTTTTAATTAACAATAATTAATTGACCTACATATTTTGCAAACCTAGATTTTACCCAATTACGTAAGCCGCTCATAAATTTACAAAAACAAGGAAATACAAAAGTTATAATTATCATAACTTTAAAAGCGTTAGCCTTAGATAATGAGTCTAACATCTCCTAATTCCTGGATTTTATAGGGAAATTTATCGCCTGGGGAGCCAATAAACATAAAATTGGTAGGGATTCCCCATCGTTTCGAAAGTTCCTTTATTTTTTCTGGACCAAACACTCCCTCTTCCTCAATAAAGTGGATATGAATGTCTGGATAGGCCCTATTCAAAACCTCTATATCCTTTTTTAAATTGGGCGTAACAGTATGTTCTTCATTCACTACGGCAACAATTTTAAGGATTCTAGTGGGCTCATTATTTTTAATGTAAAGCATCACCTTATTTAAGGTGGCCACGTCATCATGATTAGTAAAAAAAACAAACTGTTGTCTATTTATTGCCGCAAGTAATTTCTTGGTATGTAGATTCAAAGTTTTAAAAAGTTGTCCCCTTTCTGGAAATATATAGCTCAGAATATCAAGAAAACCTCTAAAAATATAAGTCCGGTACAACATGAAAAATATAACGATGAGCGTTGGGATTAAATACTCTGTAAATATGGCCAAATAAGAGGGATTTAATAAAATGTTCCCAGCCATTGCTACCATCACCGCCAAGATGGCCACCGCTAGGCCCAACCAACTTGATCTTTCCGGCCGTGGTAGTTTGGCCCTATTTATTTTAAGCATCATATTTCCCAACCCGAACAATACCATTACCGATAAGAAGGCTATGGTGTAAACTCCGGCCAATTTTGCCAAATTACCTTTTGTGGCCAATAGTATGGATACACAAAGTATAAAGAAAAGCGAATAGATCAGATAGGAACTGCCCGACTTATTTTTCTTCAATAAAAATTTGGGAAGAATCCGGTCCAGGGCCATGCGCTCCATAAGTCCCCCAACTCCAACAAATGACGTAAGTACAGCTCCGCTCAATACCAATGCTGCATCTATGCCCACAAGAATGGAGAGCCAATTACCCCCTGATATACTGGCCATGTGGGAAAGAAGAGCGTCTTGATTGGATTCAATTATATGTAGCGGAATAATAGCAAGGGCCAAAAATGCGATCAAGGGATTAAAAACAGTAACCACTACCCACATATTGCGCAAGGTCTTGGGAAAAACACCCGCCTCTTGCTCTTCGACATAATTAGCGGAACTTTCAAAGCCACTTATCCCCAACATGGCTGCAGAAAATCCCAAAAACAAAGCACTAAAAACACTTCCCTCCACCGGAACCTTATAATTTAACATTAGGGTTTCAAAACCATTCTGCGCAAAAAAAACCACACAAAAAGCGCATAATAAGGTCAAGGAAAAAAGATGAAATAAAAAAATAACTATTGCTACCTTGGAAGATTCACCAATTCCAATAATAACCAAGGTCATAAAACAAAACATCAAGGCTATGGTCACCGGCAAAACAGGAATAAAGTTCCATATACTATAAGCATATTTAACCGCCTCACTAGCCGATATCACTGCCGTTGCCATATATGACAAAACAGTCAATGCCGCAGCTAAGGATGCAGTGGACTTTTTAGTAGTATTCAATAATGCATTATATGCTCCTCCATTCAAAGGCAGAGCTCCCACAACTTCACCATAAATTTTTCTAAAGAGAAACAGGACGAATGCCACTACCAAAAGGGAAATCCAGGCATACTGCCCAGAGTAAACTATGGCCAATGCAGATACATATAAACAAGAGGAACTGATGTCATTTCCACAAATGGCCGTTGCCTCCAGTTGGTTCAATTTTTTTTTCATCCTAAAATTATTAGGGATGGTATTCTTACTTAAAGATAAGGGTAATAACACAATTTTATCTTCAAATGGGATAGAAAATAACTTACATTTATTAGAATAAACGCTATAGACATGAAGACTTTTGTAAGCGCCATATCATTGAAGGAATATCCGATCAGTGAGGAGATTCCCTTAAAAACTATAAGAAAATCCATTATGGATCTTATACACAAGGAACATCCAAAAATAAATTCGAAAAAATCTATTTCCGTTTCCGAACTTAATCTATACCGGCAAAAATACCTATCGGACTATCTTATTCATGAGGTAGGTGAGTTGTCCGCATTGGAAGAGGATGTACTAAGGACGATACAGCAGGAAAAAATAATTACATCGCAAAGGGAAATATTGGATGAACCAAGTGAAATTTCTTTTGGACAACGCCTGGCAGATAAAGTGGCCACCTTCGGCGGAAGCTGGAGATTCATAATCCTTTTTGCCATTTTCATAATGGTCTGGATGGTCATCAATATTGTATTTCTATTGGATAAGGGTTTTGACCCCTACCCCTTTATACTTCTAAATTTGATTCTTTCCTGCTTGGCGGCATTACAGGCTCCAGTAATCATGATGAGTCAAAATAGGCAAGAGGAAAAGGATAGGGAGCGTGCCAAACAAGATTATATGGTTAATTTAAAAGCCGAACTTGAAATTCGTGTACTGCACGAAAAATTGGACCACCTTATTATGCATCAACAGCAAGAATTATTAAACATTCAGCAAATTCAAGTTGAAATGATGGAAGACATTATGAAGCAAATAAAAGGTCAACAGAAAACCTAGTTGTTATCGCTGCAATAATCACATCTCAAAATTTTATACAGAATTTTAGTCGAGGATTGAAGTTATTTTGTATTTTTTGAAAACCTATAAACCCATCAAATAAATAAACTAACCATGGATACCAAAATTTTCAACATCAACAGAAGACATTTTTTAAAAGGGGCTGCGGCATCCCTGGCACTCTCCTCTTTTGGATCCTATGGCATGGAACTTATTTATAGGGATAAACCGCTTCGTGTTGGACTTATTGGTACGGGTTGGTATGGAAAAAGCGATCTTTTTAGGCTTATGCAAGTCACCAAAGTGGATGTGGTATCTATCTGTGATGTGGACGACAATTTACTAAAAGAAGCAGCAAACCTCATCAGTCTTAGACAGACTTCTGGAAAAACCCCGAGAACTTATAGGGATTATAGAAAAATGCTCGCAGAAAAAGATTTGGATATTGTGCTTATTGGTACCCCCGATCATTGGCATGCACTGCAGGCCATTGAGGCCTTAAAATCCGGGGCCCATGTTTATGTGCAAAAGCCAATAAGTGTTGATGTAATGGAGGGTGAAGCTATGGTAGCTGCCGCCAGAAAATATAACAGGGTAGTTCAGGTAGGAACCCAGCGTAAGAGTACCCCGCATCTTATAGATGCGAAAAAAAATATAGTGGACGCAGGCTTATTGGGAAAAATTTCCCATGTGGAAATGTGTTGCTATTACCATATGAGGGCCAATGGCAATCCTCCTATAGAAAAGGTTCCTGATTTTTTGGATTATGAAATGTGGACCGGACCCGCTCCCCTGCGTCCTTATGATGGAATTCCCCACAGACGATGGTGGCGAACCTTTATGGAATACGGCAATGGCATTATGGGCGATATGTGCGTGCATATGTTGGATACCGTAAGGTGGATGCTAGAGTTGGATTGGCCAAAAAGAATAAGTTCTACAGGGGGAATCTATGTACAAAAAGACGGGAAATCCAATATTGCCGATACCCAAACCGCCATCTTTGAATATGAGGAACTCAACTGCGTATGGCAACATAGAAGTTGGGGAACCCCTGCAGACCCGGATTACCCATGGTCGTTTAAACTTTATGGGGAGAAAGGCACATTGTCCGGAAGCACCATGAGATATGATTTTGTTCCGCATGGGGGTGGGGAAAAGATCCATATGGACGTTATTTATGAAAAAGAAAAATATCCAGAGGACCTCACCGAAAAGGATATAGAACTAAATGCTGCTCCTGCGACCAGATTACATATGTTGGATTTCCTTGCGGCCATTGATAAAGGAACTTTGCCTATTGCCGATATCCGGGAAGGACATGTATCCACGGCAAGCTGCATTTTGGCCAATATGGCTATGGCCATCGGAAGACCGTTGATCTATGACCCTAAAAATATTGTGGTAGTAAATGATGCGGAGGCAACGGCGCTTTTACAAAGGGATTATCGTGCCCCTTGGAAACATCCTCATCCCAATGATTTTAGATAGAATTATACTGGTTCACAACGAGTTGTAACTAATAAATATTTAATCCAAAATTCGCCCATCCTCCATCTGGATGATGCGATCGGTTCGTTTGGCAAAGTCCTCGTCATGCGTCACGATCAAAAGGGAGAGTCCTTCCTCCTCCTTTAGCCGTTTAAATATACTGAAGACATTTTCGGAATTATGGCTATCCAAATTCCCAGTAGGTTCGTCGCCCATCAGAATAGAAGGATTGTTTATTAACGCCCTTGCTATGGCCACACGTTGTTTTTCTCCACCGGATATCCTTGATGCCCTTTGGTGGGCCAACTTTTCAATGTCCAACATTCTTAGTTTCTCCATTGCATCATGTTCTATTTCCGCTAGGGACTTCTCTGCCAATTTTTTGGCCGGTAGCATCACATTTTCCAGAACACTAAACTCCGACAACAAATAATGAAATTGGAACACGAATCCAATATTCTTATTTCGGATTTGGGACAGTTTGCTATGTTTTTGACCCGTAATCAACTCGTTGTTCAAAAATAGTTCTCCGGTATAATCCGTATCCATGGTAGACAGAATATAAAGCAGGGTAGACTTCCCTGATCCAGATTTACCCATGATAGAGGCAAATTCGCCCTTTTTTATGCTGAAAGAAATATCCTTTAGCACATGAAATTTCACAGGCTTTTCAAAGTATTTATTGATATTTTTAGTCTCTAAAACGAAGTCCATTTTTCTAGGTTAAGTTCCCCTAATAATTCGCACAGGGTCTATGCGCTTTGCTTTGTTGGAAGGCAACCAACCGGCAACGAAAGTCGAAATCAGTGCAAAGGAAATGCCGATGATATAATACCAAATATTATAGTTTATGGGATAGGTGGTAATGGTTGGCAACGCCTCGGTTTCGAAAGCCACGTTATCTATTAGTTTGGAAAGAACAAATCCAACAAATAGCCCGAGAATTCCTCCTACTGCCCCAATGATCATGGCCTGACTCATAAATATAAGTTGTACATCGGTACCCGAAAACCCTGTAGCTTTTAATATGGCGATATCCTTCATTTTTTCATAAATAAGCATGTTAAGGATATTATAGATTCCAAAACCGGCAACGATCAATAATGTTATGGAAACGGCATAGGTAATCAGGTTACGGATATTGGATCCAGTTTCAAATTGGGCATTGGCCTCATTGATACTTGTGGCCTTTACTTGAAACTTTTTACCCAAACTACTTGCCATGGCGGTGGCTTCGTTAATATCATACAATTTTACATTGATATCAGTGACGTAGTTCTGGGCCTCCCCCAAAATACGTTGAACCGTCTTTAGATTGGCATAACTTTGAATATTATCTATATCCGCAATACCACTTTGGTATATCCCCACAATTTTTAGTGGGAAAACATCTCCCTTTATGGTGCTGACCTGTACACGATCCCCCTCTTTTAGCGACATTTTTTTGGCGAGGCCTGCTCCTAAAAGTATTCCATTTTCACTGTTTTTTAAATCCTGTGCTGTTCCCTCTACTATATAATCATCAATATTAGAGAGTCTTGCCTCTTCCATAATATCCACCCCAACCAAGTTCCCACCCAATTCTATAGATCCCGAAAGATAAAAGATCTGTGCCCTAAGTTGGGGTGTTGCACCATAAACCTTTTTGTCCTTTTTTAGATAATTCAAGATGGGTAGACCATTATGGATTTTCTTCTGACTTTGTTTTGGCTTAATGGAATTAACCACATTAAAGGCATCCTCAAATTCCTGGTATAGGGCAATGGGCTGTTTTTCTGAAGGCTCTATCTCATTGTAGATATGGATATGGGGCGTTTGGTTTAAAATAAGGCTATCCAGCATTTCATTGAGCCCCGTCATAAAACTAACCAAAGTAATATAGGCACCAATACCAAAGGTAACCCCTAGGGAGGCGGTAACCGTAGATTTCATCTTTGTGAGCAGATGGGTTTTGGCGATGTTCAATATGACCTTCCAATTGATCATTCTTCCGGTTTTAAAATTTCCGTGGTCTCATTGATGCCATTGATAATTTCTACACGGTCCAAATTCTGCAGCCCGGGAATCACGTCGACAAGTCCATCCGGGGTCTTTACCTTGTTCCCTTCCAACAAATATTCCTTGGGAATGGTCAAGACACTTTCCTTTTCAGAAATAATTATATTTCCTTCCCCTGCCAAACCTGGGTAAAGTGCTTTTGGTGGATTAATAAAAATGGCCTCTGCCTTAAACGTCTGGGAGCGCTCATCCTTTTTGGGATATATTTTACTTACTTTGGCATCAAAGACCTCATCCCCATAAGCATCCAAAGTAATAAGGGCTTTTTGGCCCACCTGAAGTTTTACGATATCCACTTCGTCTATCAACAATTCAATTATAAAATCCGTAGCACTGCCCACGGATGCCAAGGGCTCCATAGTATTTACTATTTCCCCAGGATTCTTGTATAAGGCGTACACCTTTCCGTTGATCTTGCTACTAACGGTAAAATCTTTGGTAGAAAGCTGCGAGGTATTATAATTGTTGAGCGCTTGCTGCACTTGGGTGGAAAGTTCGTTCTTGGTCTGGACATACTTATTTTTAAGTTGCTTTAAATTATTCCCTGAAATTTCATAGGCAAGTTTACGGTTCTCATACTCCACTTTTGAACCAATATTTTGATCCCAAAGTCTCTTTTGCCTCAAATAATTCATGGAATCGTTTTTAAAGGACAAGGTTGCTGATTGGATCTCATCTTCCAACGAACCTAAAACCGCCGAACTTCCGTTGTAATTTTCCTGTGCCAATTGAAGTGCTAATCGGGCATTTTCCGCGTTGAGTTTTGGGGTACTGTTCACAATCTGGATAACTGGTGTTCCCTGACTCACCAAATCCCCTTCCTCCAACAAATTACGGTCCAAAATACCTGCAACAGGGGCATACGCCTGATACAGACTGTCTGGCTGCACGGTTACGGAGGCATATACCGATTCCGTTAAATGGATTTTAGTGGGAAATATCTTTTCTTGTTTTTCTCCGCAGGATAAAAAAAGAACTAGACAATGGATCAATACATAATTCCTCATAGACAATAGTAACTAAGATAGCCCAAAATAAAGGGAAATATACATTAAAGAATATGAGGAAAATCATATAAATACTTCGTCTTTATTAATCTTGCCTTCTTAAAATAAGAGTGTCGTGTTTGATAAAATTATCACTGGTATTGGCCTACTTGGCCTGGTTACAACGCTCCAAAAAAAAACAATTACCAGCATTTCCATACTGATATGCCCAATTATTTCCAACTCAAAGGATTGTAACCAACCCATAGCAAAAAGGACATCCGTATAGCGCCTATATAATCCCAACGCTATAAAAATGTCCTTGAACCAAATTTAGGATTTATTCCTACCTATTATCTAACAAAAGGTAGGGTCTTTTGTTAATCCTAAAGAAATTTCCCTGTTTCATCCATCTTTACCCTCAACATTTTATCCCCGTTTTCCAATTTAACCTTATAGGTTTTCTTAGCTCCTGTGGCATCGGTAAAGGAGACCAAATAAATATCTTTGGTAATAACCCATTCAGGAAAACGATCTGCAATGGCCTTCTTTACAGCGGTAGGCAGATTAATGTCCTTAAACTTTTCAGCTGTACGCAATAACTTCCCTTCGCCATCATAAGCGGCTAGAATTTTACCTTCGGGAATAAAAAACGTAATGTTGTAAAGGTCATAATCGTCCTGATAAAATTCGGAGCTTTTAACATCATAGGTCGCCACCTTTTGCTGCAATAGCTTCACTGGTATGGAGGCTAGCTCCCCAGTGTTTATATCGTTAAGATACTTATAATTGGTAGCATAGACCGTTACCTCCGATAGTTCTACCGTAGGAATAATTTGAGAAAAGGCTTGGGTGGTTAGTCCAAAAGCTAATAAACCAAATAGAATTTTTTTCATGATCATTAAGTTTAAAAATTAATTAGTGTTAACATGGATTTTCGTTGTCCATTGGTAGCAAATTATCCCAACTTCAAGGCTTCTACAATGACCTAAGTCATTCTGCTACATTTAATTAAGAAAACCCCCACACCCACAAGTCAGAACTGACCAATATCATATTTTACCAGCTTAGAAGGAACTAGATTTGATCTTATCAAGGATTTATGCGAAATGCCCTATAGGTGATTCCATAGAACTGTCACAGAATAGTTTAAAGATTATAAAGCGGAATATGACAAATTTGACCACTAGCGAAAGTATTCGTTTACTAAAAGGCAACTACACCGGACACTTGGGATATATATATCAGGATAAGCCTTATGTCCTCCCTATTACCTATTATTATGACAAGGATGATCATTCCCTAATAAGTTATTCAGCAGACGGACATAAGATAGATGCCATGCGCGAGAATACCGCGGTAACATTACTGGTAGAGGAAGTAAAATCATCCAATAATTGGCAATCGGTTATGGCCCATGGCACCTATGAAGAACTTCAAGGAACCGATGCCAAATTTAAGTTGCATCAATTTACAGAAGGGGTAAAAGGTCTTATCCTAGAGAAAGAGCATCGGGAAACCGAATTTATTAGTGAATTTTCAAGCAAATTGTACTCTCGCGGAATTCCAACGGTATATCGTATCAAAATAGTAGAGATTACTGGAAAAAGAAAAGAAACCTAGAAAAGTAGTCAACAAGGTTAGTTCCCCCAATTTTCCAGCTAATGGCAATTAGACCTACATCTCTATTTAAATAATTTCAATAACCCATTCAATATATTGGAGATGAAAAACTACATAAGACTCTTTAACGAAATAGACATAAGTGATATTCCGGAAGTGGGTGGTAAAAATGCCTCATTAGGTGAAATGTATCAAAACCTAACTTCTAAGGGCGTACAGGTCCCTGACGGGTTTGCCACTACCTCTGAGGCCTATTGGCTTTTTCTGAAAGAAGCGCACTTAAAGGAATCCATATTCCGGGAAATTGAAAAATTGGATAAGAAAGATTTTTCCAATTTACGGGAAGTAGGGAGTGCTATAAGAGCAAGTATTGCCAATGCGGATTTTCCACAAGCCATTAAATCTTCCCTAGAAAAAGGATATAATGCACTAGTTAAAAAATACGGCTCACAAATCTCATTGGCGGTCCGCAGTAGTGCTACGGCAGAAGACCTTCCCAATGCCAGTTTTGCAGGACAACAGGAAACCTATCTCAATGTAAAGGGCTTTGATGAATTGATTGCCGCCAGTCATAAATGTTATGCTTCCCTGTTTACGGATAGGGCCATAAAATACCGCGAGGACAATCATTTTGACCAGACCAAGGTGGCGCTTTCCATAGGCGTTCAGTTAATGGTGCGCTCAGATTTGGCCTGTTCCGGAGTAAATTTCACCTTGGATCCGGACACTGGTTTTGATAAGGTAGTTCTTGTTACCAGCACTTGGGGTCTAGGTGAAAATATTGTTCAGGGCAGTGTTAATCCGGACGAATATTTTGTATTTAAACCTAGTCTAAAACAAGGTATTCAACAGCCCATAATTTCTAGGAAATTGGGAAGTAAGGAAAAAACCATGATTTACGATAGCTCTGGCAGTGGTACGGTTAACCTTAACACCAAAATAGAAAAACAGGGAAAATTTGTACTTACCGATGCCGAGGTGATAAAACTTGCACAATGGTCCATGATCATTGAAGAACATTATGGACGTCCAATGGATATTGAATGGGCAAAGGACGGAGCTACCAATGAATTGTTTATAGTCCAGGCCAGGCCGGAGACGGTACAAAGTGCTAAAAAAGATAAACTTAAAATAAGCACCTATACCTTACTGGAAAAAGCTAAGGAAATTACTAGAGGAATGGGTCTGGGCAACAAAATATCGGCCGGAAAAGCAAGGATTATCCATAGTCCACTGGAATCGGACAAGTTACAAGCTGGAGAAATACTTATCACGGAAAAGACCGATCCTGATTGGGATCCCATCCTTAAAAAAGCTGCGGGGATCATTACGGACCAAGGGGGACGCACAAGTCATGCCGCCATTGTTGCCCGAGAGGTAGGCGCTGCGGCCATTGTTGGTACCCTGAATGCCACAAAAACCATCAAGGACGGCCAGGATATTACCATATCCTGTGCGGATGGGGACAGAGGGGTGGTCTACGATGGAATATTGAAATGGGATGAAAAAGTAGTGGATATCAAATCACTTAAGAAACCCGCAACCCAGCCCATGCTTATTTTAGCAGATCCGGAGCAAGCGTTTAAACTGTCTTTTTATCCCACAGCCGGTGTTGGTCTAATGCGATTGGAATTTGTCATCAATAATTCCATACAAATCCATCCCATGGCCTTAAAACATTTTCACAAATTGAAAGATACTTCGGCCAAAACGCTAATTGAAAAACTCACCCACCACTATCCGGACAAGGCCAATTATTTTGTGCATAAACTGGCTGAGGGCATTGCTACCATTGCAGCTGCCTTTTATCCCAAAGATGTTATTGTGCGTACCAGTGATTTTAAATCCAATGAATATGCCAATTTAATAGGTGGCAAGGAATTTGAACCATTGGAGTCCAACCCCATGATCGGTTTTAGGGGAGCATCACGCTACTATCATCCCAAATATCAGGAGGCCTTTGAATTGGAGTGCAAGGCCATGAAAATGGTCAGGGAGGATATGGGTTTTAATAATGTTAAGATTATGATTCCCTTCTGCCGCACCCTTAAGGAAGTAGAAAAAGTAATTGACCTTATGGCAGATTACGGATTGAAAAGAGGCGAAAACGGCTTACAGCTCTACATGATGACAGAAATTCCGAACAACGTAATTCTAGCCGAGGAATTCGCACATTTTTTTGACGGCTTCTCTATCGGCTCCAACGACCTTACCCAATTGACCTTGGGTGTGGATCGCGATTCTGAGCTCTTAAGCGATATTTTTGATGCCAATGACCCGGGAGTAAAAAAAATGATCGCCATGGTCATTGCTTCGGCCCGTAAAACCAATACAAAAATTGGACTCTGCGGACAGGCACCAAGTGATTATCCGGAGTTTGCCCAATTTCTTGTAGAACAAGGTATCAACTCCATATCTTTTAACCCCGATGCACTTATTGACGGAATTAAAAACATTAACATGGCAGAGGAAAGTCAGGTCAGTTTCGGAATGGCAGAAAGCAGTAATTAATGTAATGAAACACTTTAAGACCTAGATCACCAATTTAGTTTCTGAACTTGTTTTTTTAGTAAACCAAGGGGTTTTCATACCGGGCAGTAGTTCTGTGTAAAAAGGTGGCCTTGGCTAAGCCTGGCTCCTCTAAACGATGGTACACTGTACCTTCGCTTATAAGCCCTGGTCGTTTTTTATTCATCGGCTGGTCTATTGATTTTTAATGGTATTCATGAAATCGATGATTTGCAGCCAAATTGAGTTTCGGCGTAGCCAATGCTACGCATTTGGGCAATGCAAAAAATGAACAGAACACCTAATCTAGGATTGCTTTTTCTCTTGCACACACAACGATTAAGATTGATCTATGGGTATAATGATTAATATCATATTAGATATGCCTCTTAATTACTTCCTTTGGGATTGCAATTAGAACACTTATTAGTACTCTGTAATCCAAATAATGAAAGTAGCGGTTTTTAATACACATAAATTTGAGAAGGAATATTTAATCAAGGCCAATGCAAATAAGCATGATTTAAAATTATTGGATTCCTATCTTACCCTAGATACTACAGTTTTGGCCGAAGACTGTGAAGGCATTTGCATCTTCACACAGGACAACGGCTCTGCTCCTGTTTTGGACAAGCTGCATGAAATGGGGATTAAATATATTGCATTACGATCAGCTGGATATAACAACGTGGATATAGCCCATGCCAAATCCTTAGGTATTAGGATTGTCCGGGTACCGGACTATTCCCCCAATGCCATAGCAGAATTTACCGTAGCCATAATCTTGGCCTTGAACCGTAAATTGATACGAAGCCATTACCGCATTATGGAAATGAACTTTTCGTTGGATGGCTTGGTAGGCTTTGACATGCACGGAAAAACCGTAGGAATTATCGGTACCGGAAAAATTGGAAGAATCGTGGCCAAAATTCTACATGGTTTTGGATGTCATATTTTGGCATACGATGCCATGAAAGACCAAAACCTGGTAAAAGAATGTAAGGCCACCTATACCGATTTGGATACCTTGTGCAGCCAATCCGATATTATTTCCTTACATGTCCCCTTAATGGAACAAACACATTATCTTATAAACGAAGCCCAGATAGCCAAAATGAAAAAAGGGGTAATGCTAATCAATACCGGTAGAGGAGGATTGGTAAATACCCAGGATGTGATTAATGGCCTTAAATCCCAACAAATCGGCTATTATGGAATGGATGTTTATGAAGAGGAAGAAGGCTTATTTTTTGAAGACCATTCCGAAGATATATTGCAGGACGATATGATAGCGCGTTTAATGACGCTCAGAAATGTAATGATTACCAGCCACCAAGCCTTTTTAACAAATACCGCCTTAGGCAATATTGCACAAACTACGGTTGAAAATCTGGAATGCCTAGAGCAAGGCCTTCCTTGTAAAAATGAGGTGCTTTAATTAATTATAAATGGGGGAATTGATTCGTATAAGACATGGACAAAGTCTTTGGAACTTGGAAAATATCTTCACAGGTTATACCAACATTGACCTTTGACCACAAGGAAAAGCGGAAGCTAAAAAAGCTGACGCAATCATTAAAAACAATAACATCGATATATGTTTTGTAGGTAATACAAAATTTAAAGAACGGAAAGCAATTATAAACTTAGACTAAGATGCGCAAGAAAATAGTAACACTTACCTTAAATCCTGTAATAGATAAAAGTGTCTCGGTAGCAGGTATCAGCCCCAATACCAAACTACGCTGTACCTCACCAACTTACGATGCGGGAGGTGGCGGTATCAATGTATCACGCGCCCTTAAAAAATTGGGGAAGGAATCACTGTGTATGTATTTGGCAGGCGGACCTACCGGAGAACATTTACATCAAATATTGGACAAGGCAGGTATTAATCAATTGGTAGTGCCCATTAAAGGATGGACAAGGGATAATCTTGCGGTTACCGATACCACAACCAACTTACAATACCGCTTTGGAGTACCAGGACCACAGGTTGCCAAGGAAGAGTGGGAAACCCTACTTATAGAATTGGAAAAGAATCTGGAAGAAGGAGATTACTTGGTGGCCAGCGGTAAATTACCTCCGGGAATGCCCGATGATTTCTATGTTCTGGTGGCCGAAATAGCCAAAAGTAAAAAGGTGCGCTTTATTTTGGACACTTCTGGGGAGGCTCTGATCAAAGCTACCAAATCCAAAGTATTTATGCTAAAGCCCAACCTAGGGGAATTGAGCACTCTATGTGGGGTTACATCAATTTCAGCAATGGAATTGGAACCCCTTGCCAAAAAGTTCTTGGAAGAACATGATTGTGAGATACTAGTGGTATCCTTAGGTCCGAAAGGAGCCCTATTAGCGACCAAGGATCTCATAGAACATATACCGGCGCCTACCGTGCTCCAAAAAAGCACCATTGGGGCGGGTGATAGCATGGTGGCTGGTATGGTCGTTAGTTTGCTTAAAGGCAAAACCTATAGCGAAATGGTAAAATACGGTGTAGCCTGCGGTACTGCGGCTACCATGCATGAGGGCACCCAATTGTGCAACAAGGATGACGCCGAGAATTTGTACAAATGGATCCAAGCACAAACAAACGCTTGAAAGTAAACTCCAGATTACTTAATTTGATCCAGAATAAACCACAGAAATAGAACATAAGCATGTTATAAAAGATAGAATTTATGGACAATATTCAAAAATTCTCATTACCCGCCATCCATGAAGGAGAGATTCCCTTAGCTTTTATGAATACCCGTATAACCCGGGATAAGGGTGTTATTTTGGCCGCCGATATTGGAGGTACCAAAACAAATTTGGCCCTTTTTCAAATCCAGGATGGGAATCTGGTTCCTTTGAAGGAAAAATCATATCCCACTAAAAAATATAAATCCTTTTTGGAGTTGGTATCTACATTTCATACAAAGGACATGCCCAGAATAGATGGAACGTGTGTGGGTGTTGCCGGACCTGTTACCCAAGGC
This sequence comes from Arenibacter palladensis, assembly GCF_900129275.1. GTDB lineage: Bacteria > Bacteroidota > Bacteroidia > Flavobacteriales > Flavobacteriaceae > Arenibacter > Arenibacter palladensis. Next base: position 253,082 of record NZ_FQUX01000003.1, read on the forward strand.
AAGGTATTTGGTACTAATTTTCCTTGGGCAATAGACAGTGAAGAAATTGGTAGGGAACTTCATATTCGTTCCGTTTCATTGATCAATGATATGGAGGCCAATGCCTACGGACTTGCCGCATTACAAGAAAAAGACTTCGAAACGCTTAAACATGGATCAAAAATACCGGGCAACGCCGCACTTATATCTCCGGGTACAGGACTTGGGGAAGCAGGAATGTTCTGGGACGGATCACACTACCACCCTTTCGCCTGTGAAGGCGGCCATTGCGATTTTAGTCCGCGCAATGAATTGGACATAAAAATTCTGGAACACTTCCAAAAAAAATACGAACACGTCAGTTGGGAAAGGTTGTTATCAGGCCCTGGAATCTTGGATCTATATGTGTTCTTGAGGCAAATAAGCGGTATAAAGGAGCCACAATGGCTAAGTGATCAAATGTCCAAAGGCAATCCTTCTGCGATAATTACAGGGACAGCAATGGAAGGAAAAGATTCGGTTTGTGTTGAAACCTTGGATATGTTTATCCGGTTCTTGGCTATAGAAGCGGCTCAGCTTGCCCTAAAATTCAAGGCTACTGGGGGAATTTTTATAGGCGGGGGTATCTTACCAAAAATCATAACAGGTATTAAAAGCGACGTTTTTTACAACAACTTTGTGCAATCCGGGCGGTTAAACGCCCTCTTGGAAATGGTACCTGTAAAAGTAATCCTCAATGAAAAAACGGCACTTCTTGGAGCCGCTTATTATGGAGCAATGGCACTGCAAGGGGATTAAGATATGATGCTTTTCGGTTATCAAAATACAAGTAATTCATACTTCTATAGCATCAATCTAAAATTCCTTGCCCTACAGCCATAAACCAACAAGGGATATCCCTAGAAAAACAGGGTTTTATGGTTGTGTTCATTAAAGCTCATCAAAATTATTTCGCCATAATCCTCCATTTTTTTTACCAGATCCCTATGGAACCATTTTTTTAGAAATCCTTTCTTTTCCCTTTCCAGCATCACTACCATATCTGCATTTACTACCCCAAGATAGATTCTAAGGGTATCAAATACATCTTCGGAAAACAATAGTTCGAACTCGATATCTGGATAATCTACCTTGGACTCTAGCATGTCTTTAAACCACTCCATTAATAAATCTCCCGCATATTCCTCGGTCGTTGAAATATGCACTACCTTGATTTTGGCTTTTAATGGCTTGGCAATTTCCGTAAGTTTTTGGATGGCATGTATATCCTCCTCCTCAAAATCGGTGGCATAGACCATGGTATCCATATTTCTAGGCAATACATCATTGGGAATTGCAATTACGGGACAAGGTGCTTTTTCTATAAGTTTCTTGGTGGTACTCCCCAAAATAATTTCCTCAAGACCACTTGCTCCTTTGGTCCCCACCACAATTAGTTGGGCATGATATTCTTCCGCCTTCGATATAATTCCTTTGATTACCGAACTGTTCTGTACAGGCTCCAATTGTATTTTGGGATCATCCCACTTATTTCCAAGGTGTTCCGTGCAGAATTTTTCCAGCTGGGCACGGTGAATTTTAAACGGATTTCCTTCAAGGATAGGCCGGTCGTCCTGTCCCTCCACACCCAATACGGTAGGGAAATTAAACGTATGGGTAATAACCAGTCGAGTTCCCAGGGTCTGACTCAAATTATAGGCCAACTGCAAGGCAGATACCGAGTTTTTAGAATAATCCGTGGCATAAAGCAATGTTTTCATTTTATAATGTATTGTAATTTATCAGCAAAACTTGCAAGCAACCAACAGATCCGATTGGAGTAATTCCTAAGATACTTGCTATTTTAAGAAGTTAAATTGTTAATGGAATAAAGTTGATTGGTTAAAATTAGAACCTAATGTTGTATCCATAAATGACTTCTATCATATATGGTAATCTTTCTAAGCCCGAACTTCGCAACTGGAAAAAGAATCGTTTTTATATAAATTCAAAGAATATTAATAATTCATGAGTAAAGCCATATACCTTGCCACTACAGAACCCAATAGCGGAAAATCTATCGTATCCTTGGGCATGATGCAGTTATTGTTGGGAAAGACCGCCAAGGTGGGTTATTTCCGCCCCATTATCGACGACTTTGAAAAGGGCAAGATCGATGACCACATAGATACTGTACTAAAACATTTTGAAGTAGACCAAACATTTGAGGATTCCTATGCCTATACCCGTAGCCAAGTGGTACAACTTAAAAATATGGACAAGGATGATGAAATTATAGGCAATATCATCAACAAGTACAAGGCCATTGAAGATAGGTTCGACATTGTAGTAGTGGAAGGAACGGATTTTTCTGGGGAGGGCGCCATTATAGAGTGGGACATTAATGTACTTATTGCCAAAAATTTGGGGATTCCGGCCATTATTATAGCCAACGGAATGGGCAAATCCCTTCAAGAATTGGTCGGAAATATATACATGGCCTATGACTCCTTTAGGGAAAAGGGCGTTGAAGTTCTACTGACCGTTGCCAATAAAGTACAACCAGGGAATTTGGAACAGGCAGTATCGGGTCTCAAGACAAAACTGCCAAAAAAAGTATTAATAGCTGCAATCCCCGTGAATCCTGTTTTGGGAAATCCGACCGTAAAGGAAATTGCACAGGCCCTATCGGCCAAGGTTTTGTTCGGAGAAGATTTCATAAACAATCAGGCCGGTGAATTTAGCGTGGGCGCCATGCAGCTCCGCAATTACATAACCCATTTAAAAAAGGATAGCTTGGTAATCACCCCTGGAGATAGGGCCGATATTATTTTAGGGGCTTTACAGGCCAATATCTCCAGTAATTACCCCAATCTATCTGGTATTGTCCTAACAGGCGGTCTATTACCAGAGGATTCCATTATTAAACTTATTGAGGGCCTTTCCGATATTATACCTATCATCTCGGTTGCGGATGGCACCTTTTCGGTAACCAACCGCATTGGAACTATTAAACCCAGGATCTATCCCGAGAACAAGGAAAAAATAACTACCTCTATACAGGAATTTGAAAAATATGTCCCCACAAATGAATTGGCCGAGCGACTTATTACCTTTAATGCTGAGGGAATTACCCCTAGAATGTTCCAATACAATCTTCTTAAACGGGCAAAATCGGCCAAGAAGCATATAGTACTCCCGGAAGGAAACGATGAACGCATTCTAAAGGCTACTAAAAAACTTCTGGACACCAATGCCGTTACTATTACATTGTTGGGGGACAAGGAGCAAATAATGGCAAAAATATCAGAATTGGATATCGATTTGGATTCCAGTGGCTTCGATATTATAGATCCCACATCATCCCCCAATTTCATGGATTATGCCACCACGCTATACGAACTGAGAAAAGAAAAAAATGTTAATCTTGCCATGGCGAAAGATCTTATGGAAGATGTTTCCTACTTTGGAACCATGATGGTCTATAAAGGCCATGCCGACGGAATGGTTTCAGGAGCGGCACATACCACACAACATACCATAAGACCGGCATTACAATTTATCAAGACCAAACCGGAGGTCTCCATTGTGTCCTCCGTGTTCTTTATGTGCCTCCCCAACCGTGTCACCATATTTGGGGACTGCGCTATCAATCCAAATCCCACCGCTGAACAATTGGCGGAAATTGCCATTTCTTCCGCGGCCACCAGCCAAGCGTTCGGCATTGAACCAAAAATTGCCATGTTATCCTATTCATCAGGGGCTTCGGGAGTGGGCGAAGACGTGGATAGAGTGCGTAAAGCCACAGAAATTATAAAAAGAAAACGACCCGGTTTAAAAGTAGAAGGCCCCATTCAGTACGATGCTGCTGTAGACATAAATGTAGGCAAGAGCAAATTGCCGGATTCGGAAGTGGCGGGACAGGCCAGTGTATTCATTTTTCCAGATCTAAATACTGGAAACAATACTTATAAGGCCGTTCAAAGGGAAACGGGTGCCCTAGCCATTGGCCCCATGTTACAAGGTCTGAACAAACCTGTTAACGACCTTAGCCGTGGCTGTACGGTGGAGGATATCTATAACACTGTAGTCATCACCGCCATACAGGCACAAGGCCTATAATTTTAATCCAATAAAACAAAAGCTATGAACATACTGATCATAAACGCAGGTAGTTCTTCCATTAAATATCAATTGATTCAAATGCCTTCGGAGCTTATAATCGGAAAGGGATTGATAGAACGCATCGGCTCAGAAAATGCCACAGTGAAATATAAAACCAACTCAGTGGATACCGAAGAGGTGATGCTGATTCCAAACCATAGTGCCGGATTCAAGAAAATGGCCACACTCCTGATGGATCCTGACCAAGGTGTTATAGCAAATGTCAATGATATTTCGATCGTAGCCCATAGGGTAGTACATGGTGGAAACACCTTTTCCGATACTACCGTGATTACACAAGAGGTTAAAGATAAGATAAAGGAACTTTCTATCTTGGCTCCTTTACACAACCCCCATAATTTGGAAGGCATCTTGTTGGCAGAGGCAGCTTTTCCCACTGCCAAACAAATTGCCGTTTTTGATACCGCTTTCCACCAGAGCATGCCCGTGAAGGCCAAGAAATATGCCTTGCCAAATGAGTTGTATACAGATCACCGAATCCAAGCCTTCGGTTTTCATGGTACCAGTCACAAATACGTGTCCGAGAAGGCAATTTCCTTATTGAAAATAAAATCTTCCAAAATAATTACCATACATCTGGGCCATGGGTGCAGTATCACTGCCGTAAGGGATGGAAAAAGTGTTGATCATTCCATGGGGTTTACCCCTGCCAACGGACTTATCATGGGCTCTAGAAGTGGGGACATAGATCACTCCCTTATCTTTTATTTGGTAAATAATTTGGGCTATGGTCTGGAGGAAGTCAATGCTTTACTCTCCAAAAAAAGTGGTATGCTAGGGCTCACAGGCCATAGGGATTTAAGGGACATTGAAGCCAAAGCCAAAACTGGAAACAAAGAATGTATCTTGGCCTTGGAGATGAATGCCTACCGCATAAAAAAATATATAGGCGCCTATACAGCAGCCATGAACGGCTTAGATGCCGTAGTCTTTACAGCCGGCATCGGAGAAAATTCCAGTACCCTTAGGAGCCTTGTATGCACGGATATGGATTATCTGGGCATAACACTGGACCCTGCCAAAAATGAATCAAAATCTTCCAACATAAGGGAAATTTGCAGTACCGAGGCCAAAGTTAAAATCTTGGTAGTACCTACCAATGAAGAACTGGAAATTGCGAAACAGGCCTTCGGTCTATCCTAGAACCAATAATTATGGTATAGATTTTTAGTCAACGTTGGGAGAAATCAAATTTTCCATGATGACCAATGACTGGTATAACCAGACCAAATTACCGTTTGTCATAAACCAGGGTTACTCCTTTTTTGCCTTACATGTTTTTATTCCAAAAGGGAGGTACAACGGACAAAAGCCCATAAAGCTGGTAAGGAAAAAGATAATGGCCAAAACCACCAATACAATACCCAACACCCCGGAAATAGTACCGTTATAATAAAGAGCGATCAATGCCGCCGCTATCACAAAACGCAAGGTTCTGTCCAAATTACCCATATTTTTCTTCATGATTATAAATTTAAGTTATAGAACTTTTAAAAACCCCACAAGGCACTTTCAATGCCATTGTTAAGGAATACTTTTTTATATGTAAACATCAATCTGTGAAAAGCATCCTTTTGCACTTCATTCCCAACGATTCAGACAACTTTCCGCTTTTTCCAATTTTTTTACTTGATAAATCAAAGTAAATGGATATGTATTCCTATTCAAATGATATATGTCATTTCAGGGACCAATACCTTTAAATAATTTTGTAGTACGCCAAGTATTATAGTACTTAAAGCAAATTATCATGGAAAAACAAATCATATATAACTCAAATCTGCATTTTGAACACGAAATTTGGAGGCGGGAACTCTTCTTTTGGCAGGATGAACTCATCATTTTTAATAACAGGCTTAGTGAACTGGTTACTAGGTGGACCAAAAAAGAGGTATTAAAGCAATTGGACCACTTTCAGAACGAATTTATTCTACATGGTGGAGTAATCGAGGATTTATTGGAAGAAATGGAAATCCATGAATCCCGAATGGCCGATCAAGATTTGTTGTCACATGATGCCATGGATACCATGATGGTGAAAAAACATATGGAGTTCCGAAAAAAAATGGAAATACAGGAAGAGATCTATACAGCTCTTAAAAGGGAATTCTTCCGTTTTTTGACCAAGCACCTATAAATCATATGTTTGGTATAAAATTTCCACAAAAACAAAATCTTAAAAGATACAACGCCCTATTTGTAGTACTTACCAAATATGGGTTTGAGGATGTAATGGCCAGTAGCAAGGCAAGAAAATTTATCCCTAAAAATTACCTTTTAAAACACCCTGATAAGGCAAAGAAATTATCAGAATCCACTTTTGAGCGCATCCGTATGGTGCTAGAAGAATTGGGCCCTTCCTATGTAAAGATGGGGCAAATTATGAGCAACCGTGACGATATGTTGCCCCCAGACCTGGTTAAAGAACTAGAAAAACTACAGGACCATGCCCCTTCCCTACAGAATTTTGACGTAGAAAAAGTTTTGTTGCAAGAACTGGATATTGACTGTTCCCAACATTTCCTTTCCATAGACCCCAAACCTATGGCGGCAGCCTCTTTGGCCCAAGTTCATAAGGCACAGCTCTCCAATGGGGATTGGGTGGTATTAAAAATACAGCGCCCCAATATAGCCGAAGTCATTGCGTCTGACATTTCCATTATGAAAGAAGTTGCGGAAGCAATGGAAAAATATAGTTCACAGGTAAAAGCCTTTCAACCTGTAAAATTGGTGGAATCCTTTGAAAAAAGCATTAACGAAGAACTTAGTTTTCATAGGGAAATGGACAATATGGAACATTTCGCCAAGAATTTCAAGGACAACGAGGCTATCTATGTCCCCCATCTATATCGCGAGCTTAGCAACGACCATATCATATGTATGGAGTGGATAGACGGAATCAAGGTTTCCGAGCTGAATAAATTAAAGGAAAGCAATATTGATTCCAGCGCCGTAGCCAAAGTTGGGGTAGATCTATATTTGGAACAGGTTTTGGAACACGGCTTTTTTCACGCGGACCCACATCCAGGAAATCTATTTGTGTTACCCGAGATCCAAAAAATCTGCTTCATAGATTTTGGCATGATGGGCACCATTATGCCCAATGACAAGGAGGCACTCATAGAACTGCTGCTTTCTTTTTTAAAAAAGGACGTAAGGAAAATCATCTCCGTCCTAAAAAAAATAGCCTTAAAAACCGAGATTCCCGATGAAAAAAAGTTGGAGTACGATTTGTACGAATTGATTGAAGGCATAAGCAATACCTCCATCCGTAACATTAAGTTGGGGACCACCTTGAAACAATTTAAAAATGTGCTTTATGAAAATAAGATTACCATACCGCATTACTTGTATATTCTAATACGCGCTTTGGTAATAATTGAGGGTGTAGGACTAAAATTGGATCCAGAATTCAACATAACGGATAATCTAGAACCATACATGGCCAAGATAACCCGTAAAAGGTTTGGCCTAAAACGACTTTTTCAAAAGAACCTAAATAGATTTCAAGATTACAATGCGCTGCTGGATAAATTGCCGACAGACATTAATGAAATAGTAGATAAGATCAAAGATGGAAAATTGGTCATTGTGCATGAGCACAAAGGCTTGAACGAGTTTAGAAAGTCTCTAAAAACTGCCTTTAACCGTTTGGTCTATGCGGTTATTATTGCAGCCCTCTCCATTGGCTCTGCCCTTTTAGTAATGGCCGATATGCCTCCAAAGATTAGCGGAATACCCGTATTGGGCGCAATAGGTTTTAGTCTTTCCGCCATTATTGGACTGGTTATTCTAATCTCAATTTATAGGAATAAGGAAGATTAAATCTTATTCCATTTCTATGAATAGTTGATAACAGTTTGGGCAAAACTATAAGTGATCGTTTTATAAAAACAGTTCGGAATCATTATCTTTATTCCGAATTGTATTTTTCATAGCATTGTCCAAAATAATATCCAAACAATGAGAATAATTTCATGGAATGTCAACGGCATTAGGGCCGTTGCAAAAAAAGATTTTTTCGAATCCATAAATAAAATGGAACCTGATATTCTATGTCTTCAAGAGACCAAGGCTCAGGACCATGAGGTTGAGGAGACCTTGTCGGCAATGGAACATTATACCATGCATTACAATTCGGCCGATAAGAAAGGATATTCTGGTACTGCACTTATCAGCAAAATAGATCCTATTGCCGTAACCAAAGATATGCAGGTATCGGAACACGATAGCGAAGGTAGAATACAGTGTGCTGAGTATAATGATTTTTACTTGGTAAATGTCTACGTGCCCAATTCCGGACAGCAATTGGATCGTCTGGACTACCGTAAACAATGGGATACCGATTTTTTAAAGTACCTGAAAAACCTTGAAAAGACAAAACCTGTAATTGCTTGTGGGGATTTTAACGTAGCACATAGGGCAATAGACCTTAAGAACGATAAAAGCAACTATAACAAAACTGCAGGATACACCCAAATTGAAATTGATGGCATGGACAATTTTATTGAAGCCGGTTTTGTGGATTCGTTCAGGCATTTTCATCCAGATACCATAGCATATACCTATTGGAGCTATCGTTTCAAGTCCAGGGAAAGAAACACGGGCTGGAGAATAGATTATTTCTTGGTAAGCAAGTCTCTGGTAGATCGCATAAAGTCTGTAGATATCCTATCGGATTATTTTGGTTCCGACCACTGCCCTATCTCCTTGGAAATAGAATTCTAGAAAGACCCGTAGTGCCCTATATATTCCTGTAGGACACTAATTTGAAAATCCCCAACCACCCTAAGTTCGGCATCCGCGTTCATAAGTACCAATCCATATGCCAAATGCGATAGCTTACAGTCGCTTACAACCTGTTTTTGGATTCCAGTAAAAACCGGCCTAAAATGTTGGTCTATATCCAGACCGGCAGATTTGCCAACCGTCATGGCCTTGATGACAGCCTCGGTAATTTGTTTTGGTGATAATCCTTGATCCAACAAATCGCTGGCTAGATGCTTTAATCGAAGACTGTAGTAGAAATCCATAAAATGGGCTATACTATCTACAGTCTTATTATCCGTGTTATAAATAGAGATTTCCATAAATTTTATTCCTAACAGATTAGATAGTGATATTGGGCAAGCTAACGGTCATAATTTCTTGGCATACCCAAAAACCATTTTTTTAAATTCCATAAAGTCTTTGGTAAACAAATCCATTTGGTCCCTGATATTTGCATGTTTTTCCCTGTAATCCTGATCGGATAGTCCCTTCTCTCCCTTTATTAAACGGGACAATAGACTTTCATGGGCTACAATATCTTCGGCCAAATAATCAAATAAGGTTTCGTGAATCTTATCCAGATATTGTAGCATCTGTCCGTATTCAGAAGCTTTTACCTGTTCCTTATCCAGCAAATCCGTAAAGAACCTGGCTTCGTCCTTCCAAAAGGCAATGATGTTCAACCATTCCCTACTTTCCTTATGTAACGCATCAAGCCCTTCACCCAACAATATTTCTTTTTTTGACTTTGGTCCAGTGCTCATAGTTCTATAAATTAAAATTCCTTGTTATTAGTCCAAATATCTTTTGATGAAGCTGGCCCTTAGACTTTTTCTTGCAGTCTTCAAAAGCGATTCTATTTCCTGAACGGTACTATTGTGTATTTTGGCAATTTCCGTAATATCGAATTGATGTTCCGTAAATAGTTCAAATACCCTTCGCATTTGCTCGGGCATATGATATAAGACCATTTCCGAGTGTTTTCTAATGTTCTCCGCTCCCAATTCCTTATCCAATTGGAGTATCACTTTTTGATCGTCATCGCCAACAAAAATATGGTTAAGCACATAGTCGTCCTTGGCATAGGAAATATCGTCCAATTCTTCGTTCATGATTAAATCCCCATCTCCATCCGTAGTAAATTTTTCCTGCATGCTATCCCATTCAGGTTTGGAGTAGGTATCTATATTTTCAAGGAACAAGGCATCAAACTCTTCATCCACAAAGATCGTCTCCAGCAATTCATCCACTTTCTTGAACATCCATGGATGCAGCTCATTTTTATTATTTATCTCATCCAAATGGTCATATACCTCTATAAAAAGCTGATCAATAATATCATCCGCCTTATACCTGTTCCTATCAATCTTACCCTTTACCACGGCACGGTTGAGATTCTTTTGCACATATCGCCTTACTTCGGGCATGGCCTTTAACAATAACTGATTGAATGCCTTAAGATCTCCTTCCTTTTTTAACCGTCGTAAATCAGAAAAGGAATTGGCTACAAACACATGAAATTCCCTTTGACTTTGAAATATATTGACTGACTCTTTCATACTTTATATAATTATATTTTAAATAGTTGTACTTCAAAAATGCCAACTTCCTTCTTCTAAAAAAATGATTTTAATCATCTATCCCGAATCGATCCAGAGAAATAAATTTTGATAGTAATCCTAGACGTTCACTAGTGCTTAACTTAATTTGTCCAACTTTTCTTCTATCAGCTGAATTTGCGGCAAAGTGTGGCGCACCAAAAGAATTAAGTGTCCTTTTTTTAATGCTTTGAGATAAGAATTAACCTTATCCTCCGTTATGCCCAATCCCCTTAAAATTCCATACGGTCCGGCCGACATAGATCCCAGTGGTCTCCCCGATATATCAAATAAAAATTGGGAGGCCAAGGCACCTGCAATAAAGAGAGTCCCAAACTCTGTATGGGGAAATACGCCAAAATTTACCTTTTCTCTTAAAACCTTGTTCCAATAAGCATTCCAGTCCGATTCTTGAAGTAAATCCTTTTTGTCATTGGCAACAAGGTTGTTTCCAAGTTTTCCCAGGACAGATATTTGCGGCCTTTCCATATCTTCCTCAAGAATAATTTCAATGGCCTTACGCAACATCTTTAGATGCTCATAATCCCTCAAAATAAAATTATACACAGCTTTATTTACCCTAGTATTCATTTGATAAAGAATGATGAAATGGCTAGGTTGGTATATTCGTCCAACCCTAATTTAAGAACTAATGCCTGTAAATGATATGATTTATATCATTTCCAAAGCATTTTAATAGACTTATTTTTGAGTATCATTTTAAAATATGTAATAATCAAAAAAATCAGTAATCATGACAAACAACGACGGAAATATTCTTTTAGCTTTATTGACAGGTGCTGCCATAGGTGCAGGAATTGGAATCTTGTATGCGCCGGATAAGGGCACAGAGACTAGGCACAAAATAAAGCAAAAGGTGGGGGAGACCACGCACGACTTATCTGAAAGAATCTCCCATGCCAAGGAAGAACTTACCAAAACTGCCAATGAGAAAAAAGATGCCTTTGACCGTAAGTTGGATGAAGCTATCTCCACTATGAGCTACAAGGCAGATGACATTATTGCTACCTTGGAGCGCAAATTGGAAGACTTAAAAAAGAAAAACGCCCAATTTCAAAAATAAGGTAATATGGCCTTGGAAGAACTTAAGAGAGACCTTACAGAGGCAGAAGCCGATGTAAGGTCTTATCTAGAAAATAGCGAGGAATATGCCAAGCTGAAAATATTTAAGGTACTTATGGAGCTTGTAACCGTATTTGCCCAAACCCTTTTAATTGGGGCCTTGGCCCTACTTGCCTTGGTTTTGATATCTTGGGCCGCATCCAATGCCCTAAATGAAGCACTGGAAAGTGCCTACCTTGGTTATTTGCTTATAGGTATGGGCTATGTACTAATAGCCATCATTTGTTATTTTCTAAGGAATAGGCTCAATAGGCCATTACTGCGTACATTTTCCAAACATTATTTTGATTAAGACCATGGGGAAACAATACAACTCTTTTAAAGAAATTGATGAAAGACTAATGGTCTTAAAGCTACAGCGCAAAATTGAAATTGAAAGTCTTAAACTCAATATCAATCAGGCAAAGGCAAATCTAAGACCTCTGCAATTGGCGGGGAGCCTTAAGGGTAGCCTTCAGCAAATGCTGTTGATCTATGCCATAAGAAAATTAAAGTCCATTTTTAATAGAAGGTAGCCACAAAGCGCGTCAAGCTTTTGCCCATGTCCACCTTAAAAATCTGCTACCTCCCTGAGTCCCTTTTCATTTAAAATAATGATCCTTCTTCCTTGGTCGGTGGCAATAAGGCCTTCGTCCTTAAAATCGGATAGGGTTCGAATAGCTGTTTCAGTAGCGGTACCGATCATACCGGCAAAATCCTCCCTTGGAATTCCTATTCCGCCCATGGGTTTGTCCTGTATAACATGTTTATCATAAAGTTCCAAAAGGGCCTTTGCCGCCCTTTGCCTTACCGAGGCAAAAGCCATATCCACCAATTGCTCCTGTAGGTGCATTAAATTATTGGATATCATTCCTATGAATTTCTGTGAAACGGCAGAGTTGCCATAGATTAATTTGGTAAAATCCTTCCTAGGTATGGCGCACATTTCGGCATCCTCCAACACAGTGGCATTTTCAACATAAACTTTATCGGAATTCAATAAAGATATTTGTCCAACAAAATCTCCCGGACCATATATTCCGGTTACAAATTCCTTTCCGGATTCCGTACTCTTGTAGGTCTTTACACTACCCTTTTCTATAAAATACAAGGATTTTGCGTTATCGCCTTCCCAAAAAATAATATCCCTTTTATGATAGGTTTTTAGGGGATAATCCTTGGGTAGACTTTTCAAATCGTGGTATTGGGAAGCCTCGTCCAGAAATTTATTGAGGCCTTCCAAGTTTTTGGCAATCTCTTTTTTTAGAAAGTCGCTCTTTCGTAAACGGGAGGATATGGCTTCGAGTAATTCCTTTTCCTCAAAAGGTTTCGTCAGATAATCGTCCGCCCCCAAATTCATTCCCAACCTCACCTCTGCCCTATCGGTTTTTGCCGTTAGAAATATAAAGGGTATGCTGGAGGTGGCACTATTTTTACCCAACAGTTCCAAGACTCCATAGCCGTCCAGTTCTGGCATCATGATATCACATATGATTACGTCTGGCTTAAATTTTTCTGCAAGTTCTACCCCTATTTTTCCATTCTCGGCAGTAGCTACATCGTAATTGGCCAATTCCAATATGTCCGCTGTATTTTCCCTTACATCCTTGTTATCCTCAATTAATAGAATTTTTTTCATTTTCGTATATATTTACCGGAAGCATTAAACTGAATGTGCTACCCACTCCTAATTCACTGTTAAAGCTAACACCACCGCTTAAAAGCTCCGTATACTGTTTCACAATATGAAGTCCAAGACCTGTGCCCTGAATATTGGTGGCGTTCTCTGCACGAAAAAAGCGGTTAAAAAGATTTTTTTGCTCCTCTTTGGGTATCCCAATGCCTTTGTCCTTAATATTTATGGATAAGTCTTTACCATTAACCTTAATTTCAATGATGATCTCCTTTTGCTCCTCCGAATATTTTATGGCATTGGAGAGAAGATTTATAAGGATATGATTCAATAGTTTCGGATCCAGATAAACCGATATTGAAGGTTGGGAATGCTTTAATACAATGTCCTGGCCTTCTTTTTTGTTCGGCTCCAATTCATCGACCAACATTTTAACAAACTGTATTAACTCAAAAGACTTGGGTTTTACCTGCACTTTGCCCTCTTCCAATTTGCTCAAGGACAGAAAATCATTAAGAATAACAACTAGATCCTTTACATTATTTCTAATTCTGGAAACGTGCTTCATCCTCCTATCTTCCTTACCAGGTTCATTTTGTTTTCCTATTAGGATTGCAGAAGATAGAATGGCACTTAGTGGGGTTCGGAATTCATGGGAGGCCATCGAAATAAAACGGGATTTCAGCTCATTTAGTTCCTTTTCCACCTTGAGTGTCTTTTCCAATTTATGCTGAACCTCTTTCTGCTCGGTAACATTGTTGTAAACGAACAAGGCCCACTTTATTTCCTTTTCATCGGAATAGAGCGGTGTAGAATTTACCGCATAACACTGATTTTGAAAATCCACTTCAAATGAAATATTGCTCCCCCTTAATGTTTTTCGAATATCGGATTTAATTTTATTGATCTGCCATTTTGAAAAAACCGGGATATGATCAATGGGTATTCCTTCAAATTCTGACTTATTAATATTGATCCGGTCCATTTCCTCCCCTTCCACATAAACCAGTTCATAATCGGAATTAAAGACCATAATTACCCCATTGGGGAAATTGTGCGCTATCGCGGTAAACAATGCCCTACTCAGCTTAGCCTTCCTTTCCGCTCTTTGTGTCTCTACCAACTGATCTTCCAGGCTTAAACTGGTAGAAACCAATTTTCGCACAGTGGATTGAACCTCCCTAGTACGTTCTTCCACGGTATTCTCTAAATGAAGGGCATATTCCTCCAATTTTTTCTTGGCATCCTGAATTTCTGTTACATCGTTCAGAACCCCTATAAAATGGGTTAATTTTTCGTTTTTATCATATAGAGGGGTAATGAACAGATCGTTCCAAAAGAGGGCGCCATCCTTTCTATAATTTCTTACCAACACCCTACAAGGCATTCCCTCCTTCACGGCTCGGGCCAATTGGGCAATTCCAAGCTGATCACGATCGTCGTTCTGTAAAAATCTACAGTTTTTGCCCGTCACTTCCCCGGTCCCATATCCGGTAATATCTGTAAAAGACTTGTTGCAATAAATTATAGGCTGATCAGGAAGTTTGGCATCCACAATAATGATACCGTTCCCGACAGCTTCCAAGGCCCTATTTCTAATATTCAAGGTGTCCTGTAAGAATGTGGTTTCGGTAATATCCAAGCCCGAGCTTACCACCCCAATAATTTCATTATTTCCATTCCTCAAAGTAGCATTGCTCCATTGAATCAGTCGCTCTTCCCCACCTTTGGCAACTATATGGTTTTCGTAAATATTGGGCACTTCCAACTTCTCCTGGAAAATGTCTTCAAAGAGTTCTGTTATTCGCTTTTTATCCCTGGCCGGTATAAAATTTCCAAGCCAATTTTTATTCAAAATAGCATCTTGTTCCAATCCCAAAATTTCACAGGTCCTTTTATTGACAAGTTCAACGGTATGGTCCTTACTGATCACTAGAAACATTGTAGGAGAAGAATCCATATATTGACGGAGCAATTTTTTCTCCTTGTCCAGGGCCATTTCTATTTCCTTCCCCTTTGTTATATCCTGCATAAAACCTTCCAAACCGCAGACATTTCCCTGCTCGTCCATTACGCAGGAAACCTGTTCCCATATCCATTTTATTTGCTTGTTTGCAGTAGTGATCCTATAAGTGAGTTGATACTGTTTCTTATCCGCCATTCCCTTCTCCACCTCAAGCAAAATCCTGGACAAATCTTCAGGATGAATTAAGGTATCCCAACTTATATCCGGGCTATCATAAAATTGTGCCGGAGAATATCCAGTTATGTTTAAGCAGGCTTCACTGATAAATTCAATGTTCCAAGGTCTATCAGTTTTAGAGCGATATACAATTCCGGACACATTGGAAATCAACGTTCTAAACTTTCTATCACTTTCAAATACTGAAATATCGGCCGGTTTACAATAAATAACTTTTAGGTTCTGAGATTTTACTACAGTTGGGACGATCCTGATATCGATTGGAAATTTTACGCCATTCCTGTCCCGGCCATAGAACTGATTGGGGCCCACGACAACCTTATTCATCTCTGCACCAACAGCATTTAGCTTCCAATCAGGAATAATCAATTGGATATCCCGCTGTACCAACTCCCCTTCAACATATCCGAACATCTTTTGGGCAGACATGTTGGCAATGAGAATAGATCCATGTTGATCCACCACAAATAATCCAGCTAAGGAAGATTCAAAAATGGATTGAAAGAGATCGCTATTTGTTAATTGTTCATTCATTGTACTTTTGCTGTTCTTTACTAATTGGTCCTGACGAAACCAAAAGGAAGTGCTGCTAAGTTGTTTCGTTACATATCTACTGCCAATTGAAGCCTATGTTCCGGTAATATGGCACTCAGTTACACAAATGTATTGTGCACTACATCCGAAAGAAATGATATCGGTCATAACCCCTACCTAGATTGTAAAAACCTGACAATGGTCATATGCGTATTTCTTTAGATGGAATAATTTTGATTCAAATTCTAAATAAAAGGTTTATGACAACAGGGTTGGTCCTTTCTGGTGGCGGTATACGGGGTGTTGCCCATATTGGGGCCATAAAGGCGTTGGAGGAATACGGTATTTACCCTTCACATATTGCAGGCACTAGTGCAGGAGCCATAGTTGGTGCCTTGTACGCTTCTGGCTGTACTTGGGAGCAAATGTTGGATTTTTTTAAGACTACAGAGATTTTTAGTTTTAATAAGTATGCCATGGGAAAACCTGGTTTCCTGGACACGGAAAAATTCCATGATCAATTTAAGGCCTACATACCCCATGACACCTTCGAATCTTTGGAAAAGCAACTTTATGTAACAGCTACCAATTTGCTTGATGGTACGCTAAATGTCTTTAATCAGGGCGAACTTATAAAACCAGTTTTGGCATCAGCAGCTGTTCCCGGACTATTTGCGCCAGTACAAATCGACAAAGGTTATTACGTAGATGGTGGCACCTTGAACAATTTTCCGGTAGACCTAATAAAAAAATACTGTGATCGGATTGTGGGAGTTTATGTAAATCCGTTCAATCATGTAAGCATCAAAGAACTGAATCATGTAAACAAGGTTTTGGAAAGGGCATATCATGTAATGGTAGCCAATGAAACGACCAAAAAATTTATAGACTGTGATCTATTGATCCGTCCGGAGAAAATGGATCAGTATAGCATGTTTACCCTGAAAAATTTGGACATCATTTTTGATTTGGGCTATAATGCCACCATAAAAGCACTGGACAATAGTCCCCTGGCCTCCGAATTATTATCTGCGGCAGAATTGGAAGCTATGAACGGTTTTTCAATGGATCCTGCTGTAATTAAGAAACCACAGGAATAAACACTTTCTGTAAATTCTTTTAATACCCATAATCGTGCAATAAAGAATTCTGCAAGGGTAAGTATACTGGCGTATCCCCAATAAGATTCACATTCGTCCTAGAGACTTTTATCAGGGTAGACCTTTGGTGGTTTTAAAATGCAAAAGCCCTCCCGTCTGGACCACCCATATGGACTTATATTGGGTTTTGACGGGAAGGCATTGCTACTAACAAATAACCAACCAATAATTATCCGATTTGTACTTTTTTAGGAGGTGCCTTTTTAGCTTCCTCTTTCTTGGCAAGATTAAAGCTAAGGATACCATCCTTGTAGGCGGCCTTAATTTCTTCCTGTTTTACATTCTCAGGTAGCTGCAAGGACCGTTCAAAGGAATTATAGCTAAATTCCCTACGCGTAAATTTGTCCTCCTTTTCCTCCTTGGATTGCGACTTCTCGGCAGCAATATTTAAGCATCCATCCTCAATGGTTACCTCAAAGTCCTTTTTTTGAAAACCTGGAGCGGCAAGCTCTATCTCAAAATGGTCGCCGGTTTCCTTAATGTTTAAGGCTGGCTCCGACCTTTTCCCATTCCAGAAACTATCAGGTAGCATGTCCCTTACCCAAGCACGATTATCAAAAAAATCGTCCATATCAAAAAAATCTTGGGTCATAAGATTTCTAAATGGTCTTCTTTTAAATTTTACAAGTGTCATAGTATTTTGTTTTTAAGGGTTATATATTTATTGTGCCTCTAAAGTACATCCAACAAGCCTTGTACAAAATGATTTAGGTCAGTCTCTCAAAATTTCTTTACGTTTATTTTTACCATATCAAATCATTATATCAAAACTGTGCTAACCTTATACCAATTTGAAAGAATACGAAAGTTGGATTACCATATATGGTTAACTTCAATTTTGTTAATTTAGACAACATGATCAATCCACTCGATTTTGGCATTAAAGGCCTAACTGATGAAGCAGTAAAAAGCTCAAGAAAAAAACATGGCGAAAATAGCCTTAGCTATAAAAAGGAAAATGGGTTTTTGGACGCTTTAAAAAGTGTTGCCCAGGAGCCAATGGTCATCCTATTAATGGTGGCTTCCTCTATCTATTTTATAACAGGAAATAATGGTGATGGAATATTTATGGTCGCTGCCATTATCCTGGTTGCTTCAATATCCCTTTATCAGGATTCCAAAAGTAGGATGGCCCTGGAAAAATTAAAAAGTCTTACCCAACCCAATAGCCAGGTCATTAGGAATGGAGAAGTGGTAGATATTCCCAGTGAGGAGTTGGTAGTTGGCGACAGCCTAATGGTTGAGGAAGGCAACACCATTCCTGCCGATGGCACCATTGTTCATTCCAACGATTTCTCCGTAAACGAATCCATACTTACGGGAGAATCCCTTTCCGTTTTTAAGGATGCATCAAAATTGGACAATAAGATATTTGGTGGTACTACCGTAGCCAGTGGACTGGCGATCGCCACCATTACAGAAATTGGCAACAGCACCCAGTTGGGTAAAATTGGAAAAAGTCTCGAAGGAATCCAGGAAGAAAAGACGCCTTTGGAAAAACAGATATCCAATTTCGTAAAACATATGTCCATTTGGGGCGGTATCATTTTTCTTTTGGTCTGGGGTATCAATTACCTTCAATCACGGGAGGTATTGGATAGTTTGTTAAAAGCCTTAACCTTGGCCATGAGTGTCCTGCCAGAAGAAATACCTGTAGCCTTTACCACTTTTATGGCCTTAGGTGCCTATAGATTGATGAAAATGGGCATTGTGGTAAAACAAATGAAAACCGTAGAATCCTTGGGAAGCGCTACCGTAATTTGTACGGACAAAACGGGCACCATTACCCAGAACAAGATGGAACTTGCCAAACTCTTCACCTTGGATACGGGAGAGGTAGTTTCTGCAGATGCCCCCCTTAATAATTCCCAAAAAGAATTGGTCACTATAGCGATGTGGGCCAGCGAGCCAATTCCTTTCGATCCTATGGAAAAGGCTTTGCATGAGGCCTATGCCAGAATTGCCCATGTAGACCAGCGGCCGCATTATAAAATGATACACGAGTATCCGCTAAGCGGGAAACCGCCTATGATGACCCATCTGTTTCAAAATAGTGAAGGTAACCGTATCATTGCAGCCAAAGGGGCGCCTGAAGCCCTTTTGGCAACTTCCAAACTTACCGATTCCCAAAAAGAACAGATTACGGATATCTTGACCAATTTAGGGCAGGAAGGATACCGAATGTTAGGAGTGGGTCAGGCCAATTTCCAAGGGGTTGATTTTCCCGAAAAGCAACAGGATTTTCAATTTGCCTTCAAGGGATTGGTGGCCTTTTATGACCCCCCTAAAGATAACATCCGCCAGGTGTTGAAAGATTTCGACAAGGCTGGAATACAGGTAAAATTGGTTACAGGTGATAATCCAGCCACTTCCATGGCCATTGCCAAACAAATTAATTTTCCCGGCTATGAAAAAAACATGACCGGGGAAGAATTAATGCAATTGAAGGATGAGGAATTACAGCAAAAGGTAAAAAGCACACAGGTCTTTACCCGCATGTTCCCCGAAGCCAAATTAAGGATTGTAAACGCCATTAAGGCCAATAACGAAGTAGTGGCCATGACAGGTGATGGGGTCAACGACGGGCCAGCGCTCAAGGCATCTCATATTGGTATTGCCATGGGTAAAAAAGGAACTGAAATTGCCAAGCAGGCAGCCTCCTTGATCTTAGTGGACGATGACCTTTCCAAAATGGTAGATGCCATTGCCATGGGCAGAAAAATATATGGCAACCTAAAAAAGGCCATCCAGTATATCATATCCATTCATATCCCAATCATATTAACGGTATTTATCCCCTTGGCATTAGGGTGGGCCTATCCCGCTATATTTTCACCCTCCCATGTTATATTATTGGAATTGATCATGGGCCCCACCTGCTCCATTATTTATGAAAACGAGCCGATGGAGAAAAATACTATGATTCAAAAACCAAGGCCATTTACCACAACTTTTTTTAAGTTCAAGGAACTGATAACCAGTATCATTCAAGGACTAGTGATTACCTTGGGATCTTTATCCGTATACCAATACGCCGTTTTAGAAAGTCACAATGAATCCGTAACAAGAACTATGGTGTTTATGGTCTTGATATCTTCCAATATTTTTCTGACCTTGGTAAACCGCTCTTTCTATTATTCCATTTGGACCACTTTAAAATATAAGAACAACTTGGTGCCTTTGATCATTGGAATTACTTTGATCTTATCGGCATTGTTGCTCTTTGTGCCCCCATTGACAAGCTTCTTTCAATTTGAAACCTTAACCTTCAAACAGCTGGGAATTGCCGTCATGGCAGGCATGATGTCCGTACTATGGTACGAAATTGTGAAAGGGATTAAACGAGCCAGGTTAAAATTAAGATAGTGCAATAAATGTCCGGATGGTGAGCAGGCTAGAGTTTCACTCCAAATGCCAAATCCCCAGCATCCCCTATACCGGGAACAATATAGCCTTTGCTATTTAATTGGGTATCAATGGCCGCTATCCACAATTGGGTATTCTTTGGAAAAACTGTCTTGATATGGTCTATCCCGGATTGGGAACCAATTACCGATATAATATGGATCTGCTTGGGTTTACCATGGTTCTTAAGTGCATTTAAAACATTCTCCAACGTTTTTCCAGTGGCCAGCATTGGATCTGTAAGAATTAGGGTTTTATTTTCCAGAGAAGGGGCGGCAAAGTATTTTACTATAACTTCAAAAGCATCTTCATCTCCACGGTGATGCCTATATGCAGAAATAAAAGCGTTCTCAGCGTTGTCAAAGTAATTTAAAAGACCCTGATGTAATGGGAGTCCGGCGCGTAAAACGGAACACAGCACCAGATCATCCACTGGCATGGACATTTCCTTGGTTCCCAAAGGAGTTTCAACCATTTGGTTCCTATAGTTAAGGGTCTTGCTAAGTTCATAACCCAAAATTTCCCCAATACGTTCAATATTACGCCTAAAGCGCATACTATCGCGTTGAATATTGGCATCCCTAATTTCGGCTACAAATTTATTTAACAGTGAATTTTCTTCCCCTAGACTATGTACTATCATTGTTTATCCTTTTAGATTCAAGATACAGAATTCCCGTTACAATCCCTATAAAATCAGCAGCACCTGCCTCATAGCGTAGTCTTTTTTCTTCAAAATAATTATCGTTGCCATAAAATCAAATTGTTTTCCAAGGGCACAAAAATATTCTCGTAGCAGGGAACTATCCGGGCCGTGTAATGACTCGCCGGTCTACTCGTCCTAACACTAGCCTGGAACTCATGATCCGACCCATTCTTTGCAAGCCCCACAATCTCCATTTTAATTATTTCGTTTGGGCCTCCATGTAGGCCTTCGGCAAAAAGCTCAACAGAAATTTTGTCAGGGCCAAGGTGGTTTAACCAGACCAATATTTTATATTGATATCCTCCCGCAATATTTTCAATTTGGGTTTGGACAAAGCGCATTTGCCACCACTTATTTTGTAGATCAAGGTTGGTCTCGACTATTTTTTTTCCTACCATTCCTTTTTTGGACGATCTTTTTTTGTAATTATTGGCTGCCGGGAGGTAATATTTCTCCGTGTACTCACGAACGGCACGGTTTGCCGAAAACTTTGGGGTTAAGGTGGACATACTATTTCGCATTTTTGCCACCCATTTTTCGGGTATCCCCTCATCATTGCGGTTATAAAACTCCGGTACAACTTTTTGTTCCAATAACTCGTACAATTCGTTGGCCTCGATAGCATCCCAAGACGGGTCCCCACCATGTTCATTTCCATCGCCCAATGCCCACCCCACTTCCGGAGTATAGGCCTCTGCCCACCAGCCGTCCAGCTCCGATAGATTGATACCTCCATTTACCAAAACCTTCATACCACTGGTACCACAGGCCTCCCACGGACGCCTAGGTGTATTTATCCACACATCTACCCCTTGCACAAGGTGTTCTGTCAACAGCATATCATAATCGCTTAGAAAAACTACGTGATTATATAGGCCATGCCTGTCAATAAATTGCACCCATTGTCTTATCAACGCCTTTCCGGACTCATCATAGGGAGGAGACTTTCCTGCAATTACCAATTGAACTGGCTGTTGGGGATTTGTTAGAATGCGAATAAATCTTTCCGGATCATGTAAAAGTAGGTTTGGCCTCTTATAAGGAACAAATCGACGTGCAAAACCTAGAGTCAATGTTTCCTTATTAAATATATGCTTGGCCATTTCCACTATTTCTGGAGACTGGCCGGCGTCTTCGGTCTGTCCTTGGAACCTTTCGCGGATAAAATTTATCATGTGATGTCTGGAAGCGTTCCGGAATTGCCATAAAGCAACATCGGAAACACAGTAAATGTCTTGCTCAACAGATTCCAAATGACCTCTCCAGCGATCTTTTCCGCAGGAATGTGTCCAGATTTTATCGGCGTATATCGAATCCCAGCTGGGCATGTGAACTCCATTCGTGACATGTCCTATCGGTACTTCGCTGTTAGGCCACCTTTTAAACAAATTTCCAAAAAGAGTGCGACTTACCTCTCCATGAAGCCTACTTACCCCATTTACGGCACTACTGCCATGAATGGCCAGATAGGCCATATTAAAATACTGGGATAAATTAAGCGGGTTTTCCCTACCCAAAGCCAACAGGTCGTTAAAATCCAAATTTAAATCCTCTTTGGCATAATTGGCAAAGAACTGCCACATTAAAGACGGACTAAAATTATCAAATCCGGCTGAGACCGCGGTATGGGTGGTAAACAAATTTCCTGCACGGGTAACCGCCAATGCTTCCTGAAAGGATACGCCATTCTCCCGCATAAAATCGGCCGCCCTTTCCAGTACAAGAAAGGCGGAGTGACCTTCGTTCATATGACACACTTCCGGTGCAATATTCATGGCTCGGAGCAATCTCCACCCCCCTATACCCAATATAATTTCCTGCTGAATTCGAAGATCCGCCCCACCACCATATGCTGCACTGGTAATTCCCCTGTGAAGCGGCATATTAACTGGATCATTACTATCCAAAAGATAAAGTTTCACCCGGCCCACCTGTACCTGCCATGTACGCAACCAAACGGTATGCCCGGATAAGGAAATATTGATCCTCAACCATTCCCCATTGGGCAACCTGAGCGGCGAAATAGGCAGTTGCCCGGGATCATTGTACGGAAAAAGCGCCTGTTGGGTACCAAATTGATCTATCAACTGTCTAAAATATCCCTGTTGGTAAAGTAGCCCCACGGCAATAACGGGAATCCCTAAATCACTGGCCGATTTTAATTGATCCCCAGCAACATTGCCAAGACCGCCAACATAAATAGGCAATGCTTCGCTCAGCATGAATTCCATACTAAAGTAAGCTACACATTTTAAGGAGGATGAGGGATATTTCCTTTGGAACCATGCGGGGTCGTTTTGGGATTTCTCCTTAAGTTTCATCATTTCATCCAGCTTAGCCCTGAAGGCTTCATTGCCCATTTGAAATAGGAGTTGGTCCCGGGACACGTTCTGTAAAACTACCCACGGATTATGGGTCTCCATCCATAGTTCGGGATCCAATTGGTACCAGATTTCATCTACGGCATGGTTCCAAGACCATCGTAAATCAAGGGCCAACTCCGCAAGATCGTCAACCCCATCAATATCCGTTGGAATAAAACCATAAACCTGGTTGTTTACTAGAGGTTGTTGCGAACTATTTTTTTCTTTTCCTGCCACGTTTAGTTTTTATTACCATTAAATAATGGGAAGTTGTATACGGATAAAACAAAGGTTATTAAACGGCAATTGGAGCATGTACTTTAGGTAGGAAGTCTTCCCTAGAAGTATTATAACTTGGCTCCAATGACAATAACCTTCCGGAACATATATTGCACTTGAATTCATAAATCCCTAACTGGCCGATACCGTTTTCAACAATATAAATTCACTAATATTTACCATATCTATAGCACCGATCAATTTTTCGTTACTTGTTACCGGAAAAAAACTCTTTTTTTCCTTACCAACAAGTTCCAATACCTTGGTGATCTCTGTAGATTCATCGATCACAAGGAAGTTCTTATCCATAATATCCCTGACTAAAACAGAGGGATTCTTGGCATGTTTTATAACATCCTTTTGGGTCACTATTCCCTTTATTTCATTATCGAGAGCTACTACAAAATCTTTTTCCGTACTGGCCAAAAGGATATCTATAACCTCTTGTACATTATTATCCGGACGTAGTACCTTTATATTGGTCAAGGTGGCCTCCTTTACCAGATGCCCCTTTAAAATGAAGTTTTGCCTAACCATTTGATTCTCACCATACGCCCCGAAGAAAATAAAAAAGGCGATCAGGATTAAAAAGGGGTTTACAAAAAATCCTAGGATAAAAAATACTACGGCCAATGACTGCCCAATGCTGGCTGCAATGTTCGTTGCCTGCACACGACTTAATCTAAAGGCCAACAAGGCCCTAAGCACCCGCCCGCCATCCATAGGAAATGCAGGAATGAGATTAAACACAACCAACATTATATTGGCTATAAAAAGATAAAAAAGAAAATTCTGTAGGTTGGGTGCATAAAGCATCTCTTCTACCATAATATTATCGAAATTAAAATAGCTTTTAATAGGTATTATAAGCGACAAAAATATAGCGATCACAACATTAACGGCCGGACCGGCCAAGGCTACCAAAAGTTCCTGTCCCGGTTTTTCAGGCATTTTGTCCAAAGTGGCAACACCGCCAATGGGTAGAAGTATAATTCTTTGGGTCTTGATACCAAATTTTCTAGCGGTCAGGGCATGACCCAATTCGTGCAGTACCACACAGGCCATCAACACCAATATAAATCCTTGGTTAACGGCTACCCTTTCGAAGTTTCCGCTATTCTGAAACTCAATAAAACCTGCCCAAATCAATAATAGTGCAAAAGTCCAATGGACCTCCAATTGAATACCGGCAATCTTTCCCAACCTTAAAAAACCTTTCATAAATAATATTTTGCTGAAGATATTTCCACAGCACGACATTGACAATGACAAATGTCATATGTGGTAAAATTGCCCCGTGCAAATACCTAGGGGAGCAAACCCATAATCTTCAAACCTGAAAAACTATAGTACGGTAATAATAAATTTAGAAAGGCCTAGCGGTAAAAACCGCTAGTATTAGAAGAAAAAAGTGGTAATATCAGCTTATTTTTAATTTTCGTATCCTGGCATTTATCGAAGCTATTTCCTCCTTTTGCAATTTTCCGATAAGAGTCCTAAAATCCTTTTCCAATCCTGGATCTTGGTCTTTAATATCACAAAGGGCCTGTAAGGCATTCACCCTTACAATTCTACTTTCGGCAGGATCGCTTGCCCACTCCTTTAGTTTGGCCAAGACTAATTCCAGCTCCTGGTCATTAAGGAACAACCTGGACACCAACAAGGACAGATGCCACTTCAATTCCTTGTCTTCGGCACTTTGGATCAATCCCAATAAGTGACCTTTGTGACTTTCCAGATATTCCGGATGCCGTAGCGTAATTTTTTCCACGGCATCCGCAGCCCTCATTACTATATGCCTACCCTTGGAGCGGAGATAATGGAATAAAAGGTCGAAGTCCTTTTGATCCCGTATTAAAGGAACAAGAAAATTTACCCCTCCTATGGTCCTTAGGTCTCCACCCTCCAAATATTTTCTTATATCTTCCTTATCCATATCTCAAGAACTTAACATACCGCCATCTACCACATTGGTAGTACCTGTAATATACTTACTCTCGTCCGAGGCCAAGAAAAGTGCCATCTCCGCAATTTCATTGGATTCTGCATATCTACCCAAAGGTACAGCGGCCTCAAAGCCTTTCATAACCTCATCAGGACTACTGGGCGACATATCCACTTCTATACGCCGCATCATGTTATTGTTAACGGGACCCGGATGAATGGTATTCACGCGGATTTTACGCTCGGCATTTTCTTGGGCCGCAACCCTCATTAAACCAACCACCGCATGTTTGCTGGCCACATAGGCTCCCAACCCAGCAAAACCCTTTAAACCGGCTACTGAGGAAGTAATAATTACACTTCCACCGCGCTGCATTTTCGGAATTACATGCTTGCACCCCAGCCAAACTCCTTTTAGGTTTACCCCAATTACCTTATCGAAAATCTCGTCCGGATATTCCGTAATTGGTTTGGAAACACCTTCAATTCCGGCATTGGCGAAAAATATATCGATCTTTCCATGAACCTCTAGCGTGGTCTCGACAAACTTTTCGGTATCCGTGGCTTTTGAAACATCGGCAACACAAATGGACAGATTCTCGTGATCTATGGCCAAAATCGCCTTTTCCAAAACTTCCCTATCAATATCCACGATAACCACCTTGGCACCTTCCTGTAAAAACAGTTTTGCCGTGGCCAATCCTATGCCCCCTGCACCGCCCGTTATAACGGCTACTTTACCCTTTAGTCGTAACATCTTAATTATTTAAAGTTATCTTTCTTACTTCCCAACCTTGATCTTGGGTATGTACCCCAACCAAGCCTTTCGATAAATGTTTCACCCCTACTGAAGGCCTTTGATACCTCTTCTTGGTCATTTGGATATTATACCTTCTATTAAAAAACTCCACAATTTCCCCAGAGGTATCCAGCATAACATCGTGAAATTTAAATTCGTAAATATCTAGATTGAATTCGTTTTTCCCCTTCATGGATTTCTCAAAAAGGACAGCCGTAGTAAAGCCATTCTTAAAAGGATAAACATTTAATAACTGGGGTTCAAGTACTACATTACCCTTGGTATCTATAAACCCATAAACGGGAACACCATCCTCCACAATCTTGGTAATCAGGCAGCGTCCTTCATTGAACATAGGGTATTTTACACCGGAAATATCCTTTTTTGAGGTATCGGCATCCTTGTTCCAATAAATATCGTTACGAAAATCAATTACCATTTGACCCTCTTCATTAATAAATCCCCATTGATTCCCTTGTCTAACGGCCGCCAACCCTTCGCTAAACGGAGCTATCTCATCAATGTTTTTAACAGTTTGGGAATGGAATACGTTCGGAAGCATTAGCATTACGAATGCTGTGATAATAATATTTTTCATGACTTTGATTTTTATTTCTACTAAAGTAATGTTTGGATATGCTGTACAAAATGACCAAAGTCAGTAGTCCACAAATAATAAACCCCATCTTCGGACTTTCAGACATGTTCAGGGTATAGAAGCTTTTGAAAATATTAAAATGGAAATGAATTTTTCCCAAGGTACAGAGGGTCCTAGAACGGTATTTAATAAAAGCTGGATATTGTGACCAATATCATTTTAAATGGTAAAGCAACTGTATATTTTTGTTTCAGAACATTCTGTCCTTATAACAGAACCTGGGCCCGGCCTAAACAGAAATGGAAATTTTGTATTGGGGAACCAGCGAATTGAAACCGCTGCCAAAAAGTAAGGCCAAGATGACCACAACCATAAAAAATATACAATGAAACACATATTGGTACCTGTTGATTTTTCCGATTACTCGGCCTACGCGCTGGAGGCCGCTGCCGGCATAGCAAAACAGCAGAACGCGGATATTACCGTATTACATATGCTGGGAATTTCGGAGGCAGCATATGCCGAAGAGGAATTTTTGGAGTACGAAGAAGCCAAATACTTTATGGGGCTTGCAAAGAAAAAATTTAAGACCTTTCTGGACAAACCCTATTTAAAGGACATTACTATTCATAAAATAGTACAGAACTACAAGGTGTTCAGTGAGCTCAACAATGTGGCCAAGGAACAAAATATAGACTTGATCGTTATGGGTTCGCATGGAAGTACTGGCTTCAATGAAATTTTTATTGGATCCAATACCGAAAAGGTAGTGCGCACTTCCGATGTCCCTGTTTTGGTTATAAAAGAGCAAAATTCAAAATTCACTATAAACAATATCCTTTTCGCCTGTAGTTTTTCAGAGGATATGATACCGGCATTTAAGAATGTTAAGTTGATGGCACAAAAATTTTCGGCCAAATTAAAATTGGTTTACATCAATACCCCTTATCAAGATTTTTTGAGTACTCCGGAAGCCGATGATCGCATTGCCAAATTTATGAAGAAGGCCGAGGACACCAAATCCAAAGTTGAAATATACAACGACCGCAGTGTGGAAAATGGGATTCTTAATTTTAGTAAGACCGAAAAATTTGACCTCCTTGTACTTCCTACACATGGAAGAAAAGGCCTTTCACATTTCTTATTGGGTAGTGTAGGTGAAGATATCGTCAACCACGCAAGATTGCCGGTAATGACATTTAAGATCTGATCAATGATCAGGGTCCCGACCAATTCTGCATTATTATTCCTTTAGTAAAAGTTCCAGTTTGCCCAGCATCACCAATTCTGCCTTATTCTTTCCTGAAAAACTATTGGAAATGGCATTTGCAGTATCCAAAATAAGCACCTTTATGAATGCACTCAACATACCTTTATTGTCTTTATAGAAATCCTTAAAATCGTCGTAACAGGCTTCACTGTCCAGATCATTGTCCATTGACCAATCAAATACCGATTCGATCTGAAAAGCTGCGTCGGTCCCATATTCGTCCTCCAGCTCATCTACCTCCAACCAATATTTTCTAATAAAGGACCTAAGTTTACTTACCTCCTTACCATGTACACGGGAGTCTGCCATGGCAATGGCGTAGAATAATTTTCCCAAGTTTTCGTACAATTCCTTACCTACTTTCTTTGTATTTTTCATTTCTATATTGTTGAAGAGTATGAGTTAAAAATAGCGAATAGACCAAGTTTTTTATATGACAATAATCAGTTTAAAAATTTTATCTTTGGCTTATGCAGGCCTTTCAAAAAAACAGTGAAATATTCAATCTACTTTCCGAAGGGGTATCCGAAGGAATTATAGTTGTCAATACCCAACAGATTATAGTAGCCACCAATTCCTCGGCTGGGAGAATGTTTGGTTACCAAAAGGGCGAGCTCCTTGGAAAACCCCTGGACACCCTTATACCAAGAAGGTACCACGGACATCACGGTCACCATGTGGAGGACTTTATTGATAAAAGTGAGCGTAGGCAAATGGGCCGGGGAAGGGATTTGCACGGGGTACGAAAAAACGGTGAGGAATTTCCGGTCGAGGCGGGTCTTAATCCGTTTAAGCTCTATGACGAAACCTATGTCATGGCTCTAGTAATTGATATTACCCAACGTAAGATCAAAGAAAAGGAACTAAGCCATTGGGCCAAGATATTTGATGAATCCCTTAACGAAATTTACGTTTTCGACGCCAACACACTGCATTTTGTGAACGTAAACAAAGAGGCCCAACGAAATATGGGCTATAACTTGGAAGAATTTAAGGCCATGAAGCCATTGGATATAAAGCCCAACATGGATTCCCCTCAATTCCAGTTACTAATAGAACCCCTGCTCAATGGAAAAAGGGACAAGGTAAAGTTTGAAACCGACCATCAAAGAAAGGACGGGTCCATCTATCCCGTAGAAGTACACTTGCAACTATCAACATTTGGTGAAAATGATGTTATTGTTGCTATAATACTAGATATAACAGAGCGTAAAAATTATACCGAAAAATTAGAAAAAAAGGTCCAAGAGCGCACCAAACAACTCACGGAAGCCTTGGCCAAGGAGAAGGAATTGAACGAACTAAAAACACGCTTCCTTTCTTTGGTTTCCCATGAATTTAAAACCCCTTTGAGCAGTATACTTACCTCTATAACCTTATTGGCCAAATATACCGAAAGCCACCAACAGGAAAAGCGGGACAAACACGTAGAAACTATAAAGAACAAAGTAAGGTATTTGGACACCATATTAACCGATTTTCTTTCGGTGGAACGATTGGATTCCGGAAAGGTGAATTACAAGATCGAAACTTTTCCCCTAAGTA
Organism: Arenibacter palladensis; assembly: GCF_900129275.1. Taxonomy (GTDB): domain Bacteria; phylum Bacteroidota; class Bacteroidia; order Flavobacteriales; family Flavobacteriaceae; genus Arenibacter; species Arenibacter palladensis. Next base: position 283,154 of record NZ_FQUX01000003.1, read on the forward strand.
AAATTGTAAACGAAGTAGTCTATGGTGCCAACATGCTCCTTAAGGCGGGCCAAACCATTAAATATCCGGAGAATATTGATGATATTTTCATCAGATTTGACGAAAAAACCTTGGAACTGGCCTTGTCCAACCTAATACACAATGCCATTAAATATTCCCCTGAGGATACCATCATAAGCCTAGAGGTGAATAGAACCCAGGACACCATTTTAATAAAAGTCATTGATCGTGGTATAGGTATACCTGCAGCGGACCAAAAACATATTTTTAATCGTTATTTTAGGGCGGAGAATGCATTATTAAACCAAGGTACAGGTATTGGGCTTAATATTGCAAAACAGCATTTGGAAAATCTTGACGCCACCATTGAATTTACCAGTAAAGAAAACAAAGGATCTATTTTTACTATAGTTATCCCATTAGAAAACGTAAATTGAGAGAACAATGAAAACAATTCTTTTAATCGAGGACGATAGGGCCTTACGTGAAAACACCGAAGAGCTTTTGGAGCTTTCTGGTTATTCCATGATTACAGCCCCAAACGGAAAAATTGGTATTCAAATGGCCAAGGAAAAATTACCGGATATTATCGTATGCGACATTATGATGCCGGAGGTAGATGGTTATGGCGTTCTTAAGGAGTTATCGTCGAATGAAAAAACCAAACACATTCCCTTTATATTCCTATCTGCCAAAACGGAACATAAAGAAATAAGAAAGGGAATGGATCTGGGCGCCGACGATTACCTTACCAAGCCTTTTGAAGAGGAAGACCTCATAAATGCCATTGAAAGTAGATTGGCAAAGGTGGAACTTTTGGGGCGTATGGCTCAGGAAGGATCGTTGGACCCTGCGCACCCTGAAGATCAGATACGCACCTTGAACGAGTTGAAAAATTTTTTTGACGACAATGGCGAACCCACCAGTTTTCTCCAAGGTAGTATCATCTACCAAGAAGGCACCTATTCGCATAAAATATACCTTATCCTTAAAGGGGTAGTAAAATGCCATACGATGGACGAGGACGGAAAAGAATTGATTACTTCGCTTTATAGGGCAGACGACTTTTTGGGATTTACCTCCTTTATAGAAAATATTCCTTACCAAGAATCGGCAACTGCCATTGAGGACGTGGAACTGGCCGGGATATCCAAGGAGAATTTGAAGCAGGTATTGGAAAAGAACCACAATATCTCCCTGGAACTAATGGAACTGCTTACTGGAAATATTAAGGACATAAAACAGCAATTGTTGCAAATGGCCTATAGTTCCGTTCGTAAGAAAACCGCCCAAACCTTGTTACAGTTTGCAGAAATAATGAACAAAAAAACCGAGGACCCGATTAAAATTTCCCGGAACGATTTGGCCAGTGTAGCCGGTATTGCAACGGAAAGCCTTATACGAACACTCTCCGGTTTCAAAAAAGAAGGGCTTATAGACATTGAAGGTAGAAATATCCGTATCAAGGAATTAAAGGCCCTGCAGTACATCAATTAAGTATATTCTTAAAAATTAATTTTTATGCAAAACTGACCAATGTCATATTACAGCTATGACCATAAGTCTAGTTTTGTATTGATGTATCTATTTAATGTAGAATGAAAAATATACTGTTCCCCACCGATTTTTCCGAAAATTCTTGGAACGCAATTGAATATGCCTTAAAGCTTTTCAAGGATGCGCCCTGTAATTTTTACGTTCTCCATGTTGATTCCTTGAGTCGATCGGGTGTAGAGAGCAATTCCTTCGTTATGCCATCCAAAGGCATCACCATGGCACTCAGGGATAATCTTACGGATACCTTTGCCCGCATAAAGACCATTACCACCAACAAGGACCATCACTTCATTGCCCTGCATGAATATGGAAATCTCATAGATATTATTCGAAAGACCGTATTGGATAAAAAGATAAATTTAATTGTCATGGGGACCAAAGGGGCTTCTGGTATAAAAGAAACCATTTTAGGCAGCAATACCGGGAATGTCATGACTAAAGTACCCTGCAATCTATTGATGATTCCAGAAAAAGCCGAACAGTGCATCCCCAAGGAAATTGCCTTTCCTACCGATTACAATATTTTCTATTCCTATTCCATATTGGAAGCAATTTCAAAAATGCTCCGTATTACCAAGGCTAAGTTAAGAGTTGTTAATGTCACCAAGCCCGGGGTACAATTAAACGAAACCCAAAATCAGAATATGGTCTATCTACAGGACTATTTGCTGGAACTTTATGAAGAATCGCATAGCATCCACAACTTAAAACATGAAAAGGCCAAAAATGCCATTGAGCAATTTGTGGTGAGCGAGAAAATAGATATGGTAATCATGGTGGCCAAAAACCTTAATTTTTTACAACAACTGCTGTTCGACACCTCCATTAAAAAAATCAGTTTTCAGACCAGTATTCCTTTATTGGTCATGCACGAATAAACCTCCCGCCCCCTATTTTGATATTTGGCTACTGATAAATGTCATAGGTTTTGTAGGTCGCTACCGATAACTTTGGTAGGTATACAAAAGAAAACCTATGAGAGCAGTTTTAATTCCTACCGATTTTTCCAAGAGTGCTATGCATGCCATAGATTATGCACTTAATCTATACAAATGTGAACGCACCAATTTCTACTTTTTACATGCCTATGCAGACGAGGTTTATGGCCCTTTCAAGACCAATGGGGAAACCTCTTTTGAAGATCAAAAGGAAACTGTTAGGAATAACACGGATAAATCCTTAAAAGATCTCATCCAAAAACTAGCTGCCAGGGAACACAATCCAAAACATAGTTACGAAACCCTATCGGCATTCGACACTTTGGTCGATGCCGTTAACGACTTTGCCAACCAAATAAATGTTGACCTAGTAATAATGGGGACAAAAGGACAGACAGCGGACAAAAAAATTACTTTCGGCAGCCATACGGTACAGGTTTTCAAATACGTACAGTGCCCAGTACTCGCAGTTCCTTTGGACTATAAGTACCATCAGCCAAAAAAGATACTGTTTCCCACAGATTATATGCTGCCTTATAAACGTAGGGAATTGAAGTTGCTGAACACCTTGGCCGCCGAATTTAAATCGGAAATTCACTGTCTTTATATTTCTGACTTTGAAGATTTAAGCAACCGACAGATAGACAACCAACGTTTTCTTAGGGAATCATTGGCAGAAGCCTTCCTGTTTTTTGAAAGACTCCCCACAAAGAATAAGGCGGAAGCCATAATGGATTACATTAAAAAGAACAACATAAATTTATTGGTCATGGTAAACTCGCGCCACTCATTCTTGGAAGATATGCTTTACAGATCAACGGTAGACGAAATTGGACTACGTTTAAAGATTCCCTTTTTAGTGATGCAGAATCTACCCCGATAAATCAAAAAAGATACAAGGATGAAAAAAGTTTTATTGCCCACCGATTTTTCCACCAACGCATGGAACGCCATCGCGTATGCCGTGAATTATTTTCAAAATGAAAAGTGTCTTTTCTATATACTTCACACCTATACGCCCACTTTTTATAGGGTAGATTATATGATGGGCGGTCCGGTGAACAGTGCTATTCCGGACAAGGGAGTCGAGACGGCCCAGAAAGGTTTGGAAAAAACACTTAGGGACATTAGAAAGCATTACCCAAATAAAAACCATCAATTCAAGACCATTTCTTCTTTTAACATTCTGACCGATGAAATTGAAGAGGTTACAGCACGGGAAGGATTGGACATTATTGCCATGGGAACCCAGGGGGCTACAGGTGCCAAGGAAATATTTTTGGGAACCAACACCGTCCATGTTATCAAAAAAGCCAAGATTCCGGTATTGGCCATTCCCAATGGTTATGCCTTTAAGGAAATTGACACCATCGTCTTCCCTACAGATTACACCAGGCCTTATGACCCGGAAGCTTTAAGTTTTCTAGCTGAAATTTGCAAATGGCACAAGGCTAAATTGATTGTATTGAATGTTAAGGAAGATTTTGTGCTTAATGAGCAACAAAATGCCCATAAAAAAGCCCTTGGCGCTTTCCTTCAACCCATGGACCATAGCTTTGAGCAGGTGAAGGGCGAATTAATGCCCAATGCCATACATGAATATGTGGAAAAACACAGAATTGGGCTACTGGCCATTATGAACCGCAAACATTCCTTCTTACATCGCCTGATCAATAAATCTACCATAGACTCCATTGGATATCATTCCAGGATACCTTTTGTAGCCATACCGGAAAGTTGGGAAGAACCCCTTAAAAAAACCTAATGATGAAAAATATATTGTTGCCGACAGATTTTTCCGATAATGCTTGGAATGCCATATTCACAGCGTTAAAACTCTATGCCGACGTACAATGTAAGTTTCTCATTCTACATGCCTATGAACCAAAGGCCATGAACATGCTGGGGCAAAAAAGTCAACAGCGATTAGGTGTAATTTATGACTCATTGGCTCAAAATTCGGTACAGGAACTAGATAAGATTTTGTCTTACCTCAACCAAAACCACAACAACCCGAACCATAGCTTTGAAATCATTTCCAGATCCGACACCTTGGAAGGATCGGTCAAGGAATTGGTTAGGGTCAAAGATATAGACCTAGTTGTTATGGGTACCCAAGGTGCTACTGGAGCTAAGGAAATCTTTATGGGCAGTAATACGGTAAAAGTCTTAAAACAACTTAATAATATTTCCATTTTAGTAGTTCCCAATGACTTTAACTTCCAAAAGCTAAAAACACTCGTATTTCCAACAGATTATACAAGAAAATATGAAAAGTTTGAGCTATTGCCCATGCTAGAACTTACAGAACTTTGGAACACAGCAATTCAGGTGATACATGTGGCGGTAGAATTTATTCTCACCGATGCCCAGAAAACGAACCTGAAAATTTTGGAAGAACGGTTGGCCGCTTATACATATTCCCTGCATGATATTAACTTCGATGGCAATATTGCGCAAAGTGTTGAGCAGTATGTTAATGAAACCAGGGCTGATCTCCTTACCATGGTGAGATACCAGCATAGCTTTTGGGAAAGAATTATAGATGAGCCTATTATTAAAAAAATAGCCTTCCATTCCATGGTACCGGTCTTGTTCCTTCCTGGGCAATCCTAGAAGAAGCAATTAAAAGACGTTCAACCATTATTAGAGATGGACCCACATAATGCCGAATATTATTATGCACAAAGGGTCCTAACATTTTTTAATCATCCAAGGCTACGCCTCAAAGAATGAAACTTTCAGACAGGTGTTACCCCTTAGGAGCAATAACAACAAACTCATGAAAGCAAAGCATATACTCCTTCCCACAGACTTTTCCACAAACGCCCGAAATGCCATAGACTATGCCATTTATCTATTTGAAAAGGAGAATTGTGTATTCCATATTTTGCATGCCTTTGAAGTAGGGGCATCCAATTTAAGCAGTACAATGGGCAAGGCAAAGGACACCCGCCTATTTAGGGCTGTAAAAGATGAATCCGATAGAGACATAAAATCCCTAATAGGCGAATTGGAATCCAAAAACAAAAACAGTAAGCACTCCTTCAATGGATTAAGCATTGCCGATTCTTTGGTAAATGCCATAGGAAGAACCACCATAGATAAGGGCATACAATACATTTTTATGGGAACCAAAGGTTCCTCTGCATTAAAAGAGGTATTCATGGGCAGTAACACCGTAAGGATCATTCAAAAAATAGACTTCTGCCCTATCATTGCCGTTCCGGAAAATTATAATTTTGACCTTCCGGATGAAATAGCCTTTGCCACAAATTTTGAACATATCTACAGTGAAGTAGAATTAGTACCACTTATAGGACTGGCTAAATTATGGGACTCCAAAATTACCATTGTGCATATTGATATGGGCAAGGAATTGCAAGCCCATCAAAAAACTGCCAAGGATACATTGCCCGAACGGTTCTTTGGCCTAAAACACCGTTTTGAAGAGGTTAAGGGACATAGTACTATTTCTGGGGCCATAAATGGCTATACCCATGAAAATGAAAATATAGGAATAATCGCCATGGTAAACTATTGGCATAGTTTCTTCGAGAAGCTTACCAAGGAAAATGTGATCAAGCGGGTAGCCTTCAATACGGAAGTACCTTTTCTAATATTTCCACTTATAGAGCCCTAAACACAACTGTCATTTTGCAGCTATTAGAGCCAACATGATATATGTCATTCTGGAACAATTAAAGAACAATTAATTTTAGTTCATTATAATACGCCAACCATACCAAACCATATTGAACCGTTAAAAAAACTTTTATGAAAAATATATTGATACCTACCGACTTCTCTGACAATGCTTGGAATGCCATTAAATATGGTACGGCATTGTACTCTAAAACCAGATGTACTTTTCATATCGTCCATATAAATCCTATTTCCTACAATTCCGGTGGCGAAGCCGCCATGTATGTCTCTCCGGAAATATTGGAGGAAACCATCCTTAAGGAAAGTAGGGAAAAATTGGAAAAATTGCTTAAAGAGATTGAACGCTTGCCGCTAAACACAAAACATACCTTCAATATAACGGCCTTATACGGATTTTTTACCGATCATATTAAGCAAGAAGTAAAGGATAAAAATATAGACCTGATCATTATGGGAACCAAAGGGGCCACCGGCCTTAAAGCTGTTTCCATGGGAAGCAATACGGGCAACGTATTGACCAAAGTACGATGCGCGGTTTTGGCAGTGCCGGAAGACGCCGAATACAATACCCCTCGAGAAATAGGGTTTCCTACCGATTTCCAGTTGAGCTATGACATTAAGGTCCTTAACCATATAAAGGAACTTGCAATTATGCACAATGCTGCACTACGCTTTCTGTATGTGTCCCAAAAAGGAAAGGACCTTACGGATCTACAGATGAAGAACAAGGAATTTATAAAGAATTATTTCAGTGAAAACGAGCATTCCTTTCATACCCTTACTATAAAGAACCTCGATGACGCGGTGCAAGCTTTCGTAGAAAGCAGGGATTTGGATATGCTGATCATGGTAGCAAAGAACCTAAACTTCCTGGAACGCATCCTATTTAAACCGGCGGTGGAAAAAATTAGTTACCATACCAAGATTCCATTTCTAATAGTACATGAATAAGAATGATGGTTCTTGATTGCAGGGCGAGTCCATAGGATCGCCCTTCAAATATGCTGCTGAACAACCTGTAGTATGTCGTTCTTTTGAAGCACACCGGATTGCCTCCATACCTGCTTCCCGTTTTTAAACAATATCATGGTAGGCACCCCCCTTACCTGATAAGTACTGGCCAAGGATTGATTCTTATCCACATCGATCTTTACGATTTTTAGGGCATTCCCCATTTCGTCCTTAACCTGTTTTAATATAGGTGCCAACATTTTACAGGGTCCGCACCAATCTGCGTGAAAATCAACCAGAACAGGGGTTTCTGAATTGATAATGTTATTAAAACTATCCTTCATAATCAAATTTTTGAAAAGTAAAATTACCTAAACAAAGAGAAAATGAAACTGACGAATATCATGGTTTTCAAAATTCTTCCGCTTTAGATTTACTGTACTAATGTAATAAACACTATGAAAAAAATATTGCTTCCTACTGATTTTTCAGATAACTCCATTCAGGCCATTGGCTACGCCTTGAAGATTTTCAAGAATGCCAAATGTAAATTTTACCTTATGCATACCTATATGCCGCCGGTGTACAACGCGGAATATTTGGTTGGAAGTCCTGGACTCATAGGTTTGGGCGATGTAATGCAGGAAACATCCATGACCCAACTGGAAAAACTAAAAAGCCGTTTGGAAAAGGAATACAGCAACCCTAATCATAGCCTGGTTATACACACTGCCTTCAACACCTTGGTGAATGAAGTTATGGAAACGGTTGAATCCGAAGGCATAGATTTGGTCGTAATGGGCACCAAAGGGGTCACAGGGGCCGAGGAAATCCTCTTTGGGACAAATACGGTACACGTTATAAGAAAAGCCAATTGCCCTGTCCTGGTGGTACCGCCCAATTTTGAGTACGAGAATCCTATGGAAATATTATTTCCTACAGACTATGAAATTATATACAAAAAGGAGAAATTGAGTCCACTGTTGGACATAGCCAATGAATACGGGTCCCAAATAAATGTTTTGCACGTATCCACAGGATATGAACTTACTCCAGATCAAGAAAAGCAAAAGAAGGGCCTTGAAAAGATTTTGGGTAACAAGGCATTATTCCACAATGTTCCCAATAATGAAATCATAGACGCCATCAATGCATTCCAGGCTAAGGAAAAAATCAACATGCTGGTCATGGTTCAGAACAAACATACATTTATGGAGCGACTTTTTATTGAACCTGTCATCAAAAAAATAGGTTTCCATGTTACTATTCCTTTTTTGGTAATTCCACAATTTTAATTCGTAGATAATGAAGAATATTCTTGTTGCCACCGATTTTTCCAATAATGCCTATTGCGCCCTGTTCTATGTAACAAAACTATTGGCATCGGAAAAATGTACTTTTTACATGCTTAACACCTATTCGGAACTTACCATAGCCCCGGGCAAAAAACTTCCAATACTAAATATCAAAAAACATCTGAAAGAACTGGAAGCGGAGTCCAAGGAAAAATTAACGCATACCAAGCACAAAATAGTCTTGGACAATGAGAATCCTCTACACACCTTTAAGACTATATCCCAAAAAGGGGACTTGGTAAATATCATAGCCCAAAAGATAGAGGAGCTTAAGATTGATTTGGTAACCATGGGGAACAAAGGACTCACCGAAGCTACCGACGTGTTTTTTGGGAGCAATACCATAAAAGTGGCAGATAATCTTAAATGCCCTTTATTGGCCATTCCGGGCGAAATGGATTTCCACCCTATAAAGGAAATTGCTTTTGTCACCGACTTGAGAAAGGATTGTGGCCAAAAAACAATAGATCAATTGCTATACATGGCTTCTTTGTCCAAGGCTTCCATTAGGGTCGTACATGTTCAGGAACAACATATTCTAAACAAGACCCAGGAGGAGAACAGAAAGAAATTGGAAGATGGTCTAAAAAATGTAGGCCATTCCTTTCAATGGATCAAAAATTTTGACGACAAAGCCAAGGTAATAGATATCTTTTTGGAAAAACTCAAGGTGGATTTGTTCGCCATGGTACATGAAAAACGCAATCTTTTTGAAAAACTTACCCGTGAACCAGTGGTAAAAGACTTAAGTATGTATTCCGATATCCCATTCTTAATTCTCCCCTCCCAAGAATGACCATTGTCATAGAAACTGTCACCAAAGCCTATTATATTTAATAAAACTAAAGAAGTATTGTCATGGACAAAAGAATATTAATTCCTACTGATTTCTCCAAAAATGCGCTGAACGCCGCACGCTATGCCTTGGACCTTTATGCTAAGCTCAACTGCGAATTCTATTTTTTGAACGTCTTCCGGCTGACTAATTACACTACAAATACCTTAATATTGCCAGAACCAGGCAGTGCGGAATACGAAGCCGCCAAAGGGGCATCGGAGGAAGCTTTTGCCAAGCTATTGGACATGCTGGAGCTACACCATGACAACCCAAAACATAGTTATTACACCATTTCTTCCTTCAATTTTCTCTCAGAGGCTATGAAACAGACCATAGACAATAAGGATATAGACCTTGTTGTAATGGGTACACAGGGAGCTACTGGCGCCAAGGGAATCATTTTCGGAAGCAATACGGTAAATGCTATGGAGAAAATAAGGGAGTGTCCAGTACTGGCAGTTCCAGATGAACTGCGGTTTTCCATTCCCAAAGAAATTGTCTTTCCTACGAATTATAAATCCAGCTTTAGCCGAAAGGAATTGAATTATTTGATAGAGATTGCCAAGATGCACAATACCTCCATAAAGGTTGTACACTTTACTAAAAAAACCACGCTTACCGAAGACCAAGAAAAACACAAACAACTCTTGGATGACATCCTCCAAGGTGTAGACCATAGCTTCCACACCCTGACGGATAAGGATGTTGCCCAGGGAATAACCTCTTTTGTTCAAAGTAGGAATAGCGACATGATCGCGTTCATTAACAAAAAGCATTTCTTGTTCAATAGTATATTTTCTAGACCATTGGTCAAAGAAATTGGTTATGATGCCACAGTGCCAATTTTGGCTTTGAACGAATCTTAAAAACACTGTATTATGAAAAATATTGGAATATGGATGGACAGGGAAAAAGCCCATATCATTCGTTTGGACAACAAAGAAGAGAAATTGGAAACCATTTTTTCGGAGATGGAATTTTTTAATCGCAAGGGGACCTCTGGACCTAGGGTAAAATCTGGTGCAACCCAAGACGTTACACATGAGCGCACCTATCTGGAAAGGGAGAAAGCACAATTAAAATCATATTTTAAAAAACTTGCAGATGCCATAGGCGATGCCGATTCTATAGCGCTTTTTGGCCCGGCAGACACCAATGAAAAATTTAGAAAAGAACTGCTGGAACACCACAAAGGCTTGGCAGAAAAAGTAAAAGCCGTCACCAAAGCCGATAGCATGACCGAGAACCAGACCAAGGCCTTGGTCAGGGACTTTTTTGGCCAAAAAAAATAGTTGGTTAATTTTTAATTGGGAGACCGCCTAAACAAAAATTGTTCTGGCGGTCTTATTTAAATCCATTGCCCATGAACAGTCCCTTGGACTTTATTAACGACCCCGTAGTATTACGGATTGCCAAACTTTTATTGTGGATACTGGCCATAGTAATTTTCATTGGGTTTCTTCGGAGGGTCCTAAAAAAAAGAATAGATAATGTCTCTGTTAGATATAAGGCTCAAAAAGGAGTTGAGATTATTGGTTACGTGCTAATTACGCTCTTGATCCTAATGGCATTTACGGTAGAAAATATAAAGGACTATACTATTATTATAGGACTATTTACTGCTGGTATAACATTTACCCTACAAGAATTGATCCTAAGTATTGCGGGATCATTCTATATCTTTTTTGTAAAGGTCTATAAACCTGGGGACCGTATTGAAATAAACGGAATTAAAGGGGATGTCATTGATATTGATAGCATCTATACTACCTTAATGGAAATTGGGGAATGGGTCAGTAGTGACAATTATTCGGGTAGGATCGTCAAGATAAGCAACGCCTTTGTTTTTAAGGGTCCAATAAAGAACTATTCCATGGATTTCCCTTTTGTTTGGGACGAGCTCAATATACTTGTCACCTATGATTCGGATGTTGCCTTGGCAAAAAAACTGGTCCTGGAAAAGGCCACGGAATACCTTTCCGAATACACTAAAAGCTCATTGGCCAAATGGGAGGAAATGGTGGAGCACTATTATATAGAAAATGCCAAAATTGCCCCTACCCTGGCCATTAATCCAACCGACAACTGGATTGCGATAAACTTAAGATATATCACGGATTATAAATTAAGGCGTATTACGAAGCACGAATTGTTCGAGCAGATAGTACAGGCCCTCATGGCTACGGATGACAAAGTAAAACTTGCTTCCACCACCTTGCAACTACTAAAAATACCAGAATTGGATATTCATCTAAAGCAATGATATGGAAAAGGAATTGGACATTGAAATTCTAAAATCCTCTGGGGAACGTGCCAAATTTTCCTTGGACAAACTGCGTAAATCCCTAAAACACAGTGGGGCCGACCATAATCTAGTGGAACAGATCGTAGGACAGGTGAAGGATGAACTCTATGAGGGCATCTCTACCAATGAAATCTACAATAGGGCCTATGCCCTCCTGAAAAAGAACAAATCGGTCTTTGCTTCAAAATACAAACTAAAAAAGGCCATTTACGAATTGGGACCAACAGGCTTTCCCTTTGAACGTTTTGTGGCCGCCATCCTGGAATATTCCGGCTACCACACTAGTGTGGATCAAATAATGAACGGTATCTGTGTTACCCATGAAATTGATGTAGTTGCAGAAAAAAATGGAACCATTACTATTATAGAATGTAAGTTCCACTCTGAAGAAGGTCGTAACTGCAACGTTAAGATTCCCCTATACATCCATTCCAGATATAACGATGTAAAAGCACATTGGGCTACCAAGAAAAACGAAAGTAGGGAACTGGATAAAGGTTGGGTAGTAACCAACACACGGTTTACCAGCGATGCCTCAACCTACGGAAAATGTGTAGGGCTGAACCTCTTAAGTTGGGACCTACCCTTAAATGATGGACTTAAAGACCGCATAGATCGTTTAGGGCTTTACCCCATTACCGTATCCACCCTACTTAGCAATAGGGAAAAACAGTTTTTGTTGAGTAGGGATGTGGTCTTATGCAGGCAGCTTTGGAAGGATAAGTTTTTTTTGGATCATTTGGGAATCTCCAATACTAGGAAAGAAAAAATCCTGAATGAAATTAAACAACTTTGCAATCATTAGATCATGAATACTATCAAAATACATTTCCTAGGTGCTTCCGGAACCGTAACAGGATCTAAATTCTATTTGGAAACCCCTGAATTGAATCTGATGATAGATTGTGGCATGTTCCAAGGACTAAAGGAACTACGACAACAAAACTGGAATCCCTTGCCCATAGATGTCTCTAAAATAGATTTGGTCCTATTGACCCATGGACATCTGGACCATACAGGATACCTGCCCAGATTATTAAAGGAAGGCTTTAAAGGAAAAATTGTTGGCACAGCCCCAACTTTGGCTATTACTCGAATAATTCTTTTGGACAGTGCCAAGATACACGAGGAAGAAGCTGAGCAGGCCAATAAGGAAGGATATAGCAAACATAACCCCGCACTCCCTCTTTACACGGTAAAAGACGCAGAGCGTACTATAGATTTATTCCAATCCAAGGAAAAGGACCAATGGATAAGCCTTACGGAACACATTCGCTATAAATTTAGATATAATGGTCATATCATTGGAGCCACCTTTATAGAACTGGAAATCTTCGGAAAACTGTTCGTTTTTTCGGGAGATGTTGGCCGATTGCAGGACAATCTATTGGAAAGCCCGGAACGTCCAAAATGGGCCGATTATCTTTTTGTGGAAAGCACTTATGGAAATAAATTACATCCTGAGGAAGACGTGGAAGGGATACTTAGCGATCTAATAAAAACAACCATAAGGGAGAGGGGAAATCTGATCATCCCATCCTTTGCCGTGGAACGACTGCAATCGCTAATGTATCTACTTTGGAATTTGTATAAAAAAAACAAGATCCCCAATATCCCCATTTTTATAGATAGCCCCATGGGCAATAATGTATTGTCTGTATTTGAACAATATCCACATTGGCATAAACTGCCTATGAACGAGTACCGTGCCATGTGCAATCATTTTAATATTATCACTTCCTATGGCGATACTTGGAAGACCATAGACGATCCAAGGTCTAAAATTGTAATTGCCGGAAGCGGAATGGTTACGGGAGGCAGGGTCCTTACTTATCTAAAACAGCTGATAGACATACCATCAACGGCAATTTTATTGGTGGGTTTCCAAGCGGAAGGAACCCGCGGACGCCAACTGTTGGAAGGGGCCTATGAACTAAAGCTGTTTGGAAAATATTATCCAATTAAGGCAAAAATCCATCATTTGGAAAGCTTATCTGCACATGCCGATCAAAGCGAGTTGTTACATTGGATGGAGGATATAGAAAATATTCCCGAAACAGTGTTCCTTATCCATGGGGAATCTACTTCCCTTGATGCCTTTAGGGTAAAGATCAAGGATGTTCATGGTTGGAATGTCCAAATTCCCAAACTCAACGACATACAAGAAATAATTATCTCAAATTGAGATGACAAATCTCATTGCGAAGGTTTTTAAAAGTTCTTAACTTTATCCAAGATCCAAAAAAATGGAAAAGAAAAATACGGCCACAGATAACGGGAGGCAAGTTGCCCTGATGCACTGGAAAATCCAACAATGGAAATTGAGGTTTCAATTGATGGATGACGAAATTGTTTTTATAAAAAATTTATTGGATTCCAATGCCTTTAAACCCAACATCCCCAACCTTTTTGAGCGCCTTCAGGACTACAAAACCCGCTTGCAGGATATTGAAAATAGAAATGCGGACGTACGATCAAAAATTTCATTGCACGAAAACAGTTTAGGCAGTGATCTGGATATAGCTGATAGCTCCATTAGTGCTGCGGACGTTAAAAAGAATGATAGTCTTCAATTAGAGGTCGATGAATGTCAGGGGGATTACCAAAATTTGAAAAGCGAGATTTTCAATTATACAGGGAGCATTCTTATCATGAACAAACCTGAGGTGAAATAATGGTGTAACTGACCAACGTCATATTATTTCATAAGCACAACCGCTACCTTCGCATCTATTCCTGAAATTAAAAAACTATTATTACAAAGGCTTATACCATGAAAAAAATATTACTTCCAATCGCAATATTACTAGCAGGATGCTCTTCCACTAGTTTGGTTGAAAACTGGAAAAACCCAGACACCGTACTGTTCCATGCCAATAAAGTGTTGATAGTAGGAATGGCATCAGACGAGGAAGCCAGGACAGATTTTGAAACCAACATGCAGAAAGAATTCAGTAAACGAAATATTGAAGCCATGCGAAGCCTTGATGTTTTTGATGTTTCCTTTACCGATACCCGTAAAACCGAAAAAGAACTGGATGATGTGGAACAAAGCCTATTGGACAAGGATTTTGATGCCATACTATTTACTAAAGTTGTTGGTTCGGAGGATAAGGAAAGTTTTTTGAAATCCATTTCCAGGTGGAACAATTACCAAGGAAGATTTAATGACGATTATCTAAGTCACCAAGATATCTATTACGACCAAGGATATTATGATAAATTTACGGTATACCATGCAGAGACTACACTGTACTGTATTTGTGAAGGCAAGGAAAGGTCAATGATCTGGAGGGGAAGTATAGACATCTCCGACCCCAAAAACATACAAAAAACCATAAAAGATTACATAAAACTTGTTGTAACTGCCATGGAAGACCAAGATCTAATTTTTATCAAAGAAGAAAAAAATGAAATTACTGGTCTATAGTGCTAAAGATTTTGAAATACCCTTTTTAAATGATGCCAATAACAAGATTCATAAGGTAAGTTATACAAAAGATGCTTTGAATTCCGAGACGGCCATCCAAGCTGTTGGGCATATGGCTGTTTCCATATTTTCCGGTGATGATGCCTCTTCTTTAGTGTTGGAAAAATTATCGGATCTTGGAGTACGTTATATTAGCTTGCGATCGGCCGGGTATAACAACGTACACCTAAAAACAGCACAAAAGTTTGGGCTTAAGGTAGCCCATGTTCCCGAATATTCCCCCTACTCCATTGCCGAACATGCGGTAGCCCTATTGCAGGCACTAAACCGGAAGATTATTTTGGCAGATAGGCAGGTACACTCCTATAATTTTTTGCAAAACAACCTGATGGGTTTCGATTTGAACGGAAAGACCGTAGGTATTGTCGGAACTGGGAAAATTGGCAGTGTAATGGCCAAGATTATGAACGGTTTTGGTTGCAAGATATTGGCGAACGACCTTAAACCTGATTATAGACTTGTTCAATTATACGATCTTACCTACACTTCCTTGGACGAGATTTGCAAACAATCGGACATAATAAGCCTTCACATACCACTCACCCAAGAGAACTACTATTTGATAGACAAACAAAAACTAGCCCTAATGAAACCGGAAGTTTTATTAATAAATACGGCAAGAGGGGCCTTGGTGGAAACTAAAGAATTGATAAATGCCTTGGAAAAAAACGCAATTGGTGGCTACTGCACAGATGTTTATGAAAAGGAAATAGGATCGTTCTTTAAGGACAATTCTACACAAGGAATCAAAGACCGTCTATTAATAAAGTTATTATCCTTTCCTAATGTACTGCTTACGCCCCACCAAGGTTTTATAACCAAAGAGGCGTTGACCAATATTGCCGAAGTTACTTTTGAAAATCTAAATAGTTGGGAAGAAGGTAAACCGTCCAAGAACGAACTGGGTCTTGAAACGATCAATTCATAGTAAAGGACTAAATAATTTTCCAAATCCTTCTTTTAGCTTTTCCCCCCAAGGTCTTTTTATATGATCTTCATAGGTCAGCATTCTACTTGAGTAGGCATCCTTAAGAAAATCTTCCTTCAACAATTGTGCAAATTCGGCATCATAAACAATGGCATTTACTTCATAGTTCTGTTCAAAACTCCTATCATCCAAATTGGCCGTACCTATGGTAGCAATGCTATCATCACTAACAATAATCTTACTGTGCAAAAATCCGTCTGGAAATAAATAGATCTTGATCCCCGATTTAAGAAGGGGTTCAAAATAAGACCGTACACTCCAACTTACTATTTTATTGTCCGCATTTTCCGAAACCATCAAACGCACATCCACACCTCCCAAGGCAGCGGTCTGTAAGGCCTCCATTACGGCCTGACCGGGAATAACATAGGGATTGGTAATAAAGAGATAATTTTTGGCCTTATTAATTATTGTAAAATAAGTTTGTTCCAACGAAGGAAAATCATCATCCGGTCCGCCGGAGACGATTTGTACAAGTTTACCTACTTTTGTATCAACGGCCGCTTTATCCATATCCAAGGGCAGTACGGGAATAGTCTTTTGACAAACCAAATACCAATCCATTGCAAAAACAAAATCCAAGTGGCTCGCTGCATTGCCCTCCAATCTTAGGTGCATATCGTGCCAATTGCCCAGTTCCACATCGCCTTTCAAGTATTTATCCGATACGTTTATTCCTCCGGTAAATGCCACCTTGCCATCTACTACAATAATCTTTCTATGATTTCTATAATTCAGGGAAGAAAAAAAACGTCCGAATTTGAACGGCAGAAATGGATATACCTCAACACCAATGGCCGTTAATTTTTTTATATAAGCCTTACTTAATGAAAAACTACCTATACCGTCATAAATCATTTTTACCTCCACCCCATTCATAATTTTACGTTCAAAAAGCTGTAACAACTTTTGCGCAAGTTCTCCTTCTTCAAAAATGTAGTATTGTAAATGTATTCTGTGTTGGGCACTTTCAAGAGCCTCAAAAATGGATTCGAAGGTCGTTTTTCCATCCTTTAGTAGCCGGAGTTCATTATTGTCCGTGGGAGGAAAATGTGAATTTCGGTAAACCAAGGTCATTAGTTTTTGGTACTTTCCACTCATGGAAGCCATGTGCTCCATTAAGGGTTCCGGCAAATTTAAAAAGGCTTTCTTTTTTAATTTTAGCAACTTATTTTTTCTCCTATTTCTTCCCAGAAGTAGATAAAGAAACATTCCGCCCACGGGTATGGTAAAAATGGCCAGAAGCCAAGCCAAACTTTTTGAAGGTTTGGCACCGTGCAAAAGAATACTTATGATAATGGCTAAGGCAATAAGTAAATAAAGACTAAGAAAAATAGCATTCCACATATTTTCTTTATAATTAATTGACTGGGATAAGTGCAATTAACAAAGTTCGGAAATTGCGGTGTTTTATCTATGATAATTATCAGCTAATGATAGCATGGAGCTAATTTCAGCTAACTCCTATAGCGGAGAATGGAAAATACAAAACCCTTAAAACAAAATATTTATGCTTTAAGGGTTGTATGCAGTCCTTATTATGTTGTTTCCAGGAATTCTGAAAACTAGTTTTAATCCAGAATCAACTGGATTTTTGGGTTACTATACCTACGAATGGGCCAGCTTGCCCGCGAGGATGCCCGGGACTTTAAATAATTGTGCAATTGACTTAAAAAGTCCCATTGATTTAAAGGGTACAAAATCAAACCTGAGAATAGTTTCCGGAGATTCATCACCTGCAATGGTTAGTCCGTTCACTATCTCAAAGTCCAAAAACTTAATTCCGTCTGCACGTTCTTCGTATCTATCACTATAGATTATTTTACTCCCAGATTTTCCAAGATAAAATCTGAATGCACTGTAAGAACCTGTTTCCAAGCTAAGAACGCTTTTGGATTTTAGAAAAAGTCCTGTATGCATACCTTTGATAGGTATGGCAGCCTGACCCGGGAAGTCCGCAATAAAATGCTCCTGCCCCTTAGTATCTATAGCAGAAAACTTAGTAATGTTCAAATTCATTTCGGACACTTTCATATCCTCGGCGTAGCTGTTCCTTAGTACCAAATCCTTTATACATTTTCCTTCTGAATCCAATAGGTACCTATCGGAAAGCTGCGGTACCACTTGCCAAGTCTTGGGATAAAAATTCATTTTTTTCATAACGGAGTATTTAAAGAATACGCCTACAAATTTATAGCCATACACTTCCTCATGAAACAGCAGGATTTTCCAATTTATATGCTATTTTAACCACATGTTGAATATGATTCTTTAAGCAATGCTAATATTTAGCATACTTGGACCAATACCAATACAGAGTACTTTACAAGTTCCTAAAGTTGTTGCGATATCCAAGAGGTTAAACTGTAGGAAATAATAATTGTAAATGCAATTATTCTGGAATTCGCTATTTGGATAAAAGTGATTTTCTAAAGCCTTTATTGGGTAGTATGAACGAAACTATCTTCAAAAAAAGTTCGGTATTATTTGGATCCTAGTTTCTTTAAATGATCGTAATACATGGTCTAAACATAATTACACTAGTGTTTGCGCTAGCATTATTACATCTTGGGTGCAACCCTTAGCCACCTATCTTCTAGAAGGTAATATTTACGAATGGAAGTATGGGACTGGTATATACACTTTCATCTTCCTTATACAGCAAATTGTACTTTGCCCCTACCGATATTTTTTCGTTTATATTCCACCCTAAACCTACAAAGAGTGCAGAGTCCCAAAAATCATCGGTAACTTTTCCCGTGGGGGTCTCGGTTTTGGTATTCACCTTAAGCTGGGCAAATTCCAACAAGGTGGTTAGTTGTCTGATAGGCCTATACTGGGATATGATGTTAGCTCCAAAAGTAGTGGTATTCTGCAAATCCTTGATGGAGGTATAACTGCCCTGAATTCCTCCACCTAGACTCACTTTATTGCTTACTGCATATATTAAATTTGGAGCTAAACTAATATTGGTGCCCCCAACAAAACTCAATCCAAACCCAAAGCCAAATTTTAATCTGTTTTCAGTTTTGGAAGTACTATCCACTACCGCGATATCTGTAGTCTGGCAAAATAAATTTTCACTGTATAGGAACACTACAAGAACAGTGGTCATGGTTAAAAGGAATCTATTCAATTTCATATTTGTGATGTTAATGGTTGGTTCTATTTAAAAGCTATGTTTAGATTATTCAAGATATGGCTTTTTTTAACATAATTCAATATTTATTTTGCTGCATGGAACCATCAAGATGAACCCGTTTCTATTAAATCCGGAGTCTTTGCCATATATTAACCAAGGAAAGTAGCATCTTACAACCACAAAAGGGGAAGTGCTTATATACTATTAGGGTTTTAATAAATAGCATATATTTGATTTAGAATGTTATTTAAAATGATCAAAAAATACATCTTGAAAAAGAATATTATTGCCTTAATAGGAACTTTTGTTGTACTGATTTCCAATTTACATGCACAAAATAGTGACCACGTATATTTTACCAACGGTTTTAAGATTGGGGAATTAACCCATAGCTCTGCAGTAGTATGGACCAGATTGTGTAAATCCGAAAAACCGGTACCCATAAAACATCAACAAAAAGGGGCTCCCTTTAGAAGTCCCATCGACTTTGACAATAATATGCCGGTAAATGAAATGGACGGGGCCGTGGAGGGTTCCTTCGGGCAGATAAGCATAGAAGTGCGTTCTAAAGATACGGTAATAAACACTCCTTGGGAATATGTTTCTGAGTATAAGGACTTTACTTTAAAACGCAGGATTACAGGCCTAAAATCCAATACTGAACATACAGTGACCGTTAAGGGCAGAAAATCAACTGAAGCGCCCATTACCGAAATACAGGGAAGGTTTACTACAGCTCCGCTGGCAAATGAGGTAACACCGGTACTTTTCACCTCTTCCACTTGTCAGTATTTTTGGTCTTATGACGATCCTGAAAGAGGGTTTAAGATATATGATAATATGCTTAAATTAAATCCGCTGTTCCACTGCCAAACGGGAGATTACGTTTATTATGACAAAGCCGGACCCATGGCCTACAATATGGAATTGGCCAGACATAAATGGCACGCCATTAATTCCTGGCCATCATTGAATAATTTCTACAATAATACCCCCCTTTACTTACAAAAGGACGACCACGATGTATTAAAGGATGATGCCATGCCCAACTCTACCCCTTTTGGAGAACTGAGTTTTGAGGATGGCCTGTTAATTTGGAACGAACAAGCCCCGATTATGGATAAATCCTATAGAACCTTTAGGTGGGGAAAAGATCTACAAATTTGGATGGTAGAAGGCAGGGATTATAGAAGTGACAATAAGGCCCCGGACGGGGAGGACAAGAGTATTTGGGGCAAGGAGCAGATAGAGTGGTTTAAGCAAACGGTGGAAGCCTCAGATGCTACATTCAAAATCCTTAGTTCTCCCACTCCTGTGGTGGGGCCCGACAGGGCAAAAGGAAAAATTGACAACCACTCCAATGATTCATTTAAAACAGAGGGAAATTGGTTGCGCAAATACCTTTCCGATCAAAAAATGTTCGTTATCAATGGGGATAGACATTGGCAATATGTGTCTGTTGATCCTGATACTGGACTGATGGAGTTTAGTCAAGGCCCCTCCAGCGACTCCCATGCCCAGGGATGGGATGCCAACGACATACGCCCAGAGCATAAATTCTTAAGGGTCAAAGGTGGTTTTTTGGCCGTAAAAGTACATCGGGAAGGGAATACCCCTATGATAGAGTTTATTCATTATGATGTTGATGGCAATATTGTGAACAAGGAAACCATAAGTAGGTGAAAATTAACTAACTTCATACATAATTAGGCCATTCTACATCCTACGACTTAAAATATTGCTAAATGAACAGGAGAAATTTTATTGGGAGAACAGCAGTCCTTAGTGCCGCGACTTTATTACCCATGAGTTCTTTTTCCCTATTGGGACAATCGAAATACAAGATGGGCTATCAGCTATTTTCGGTACGTACAGATATGGCAAAAGATCCTCTTGCCACCATAAAGGCCTTGAAGGAAATGGGCTATGAAGACTTTGAATTCTACGGTTTTGATGCGGATAAAGGCCTTATTTATGGCTATACACCCTCCGAATTGAAGCACATTTTGGATGACCTTCAATTATCAATTACAAGCGGACATTACAGCTTTTCCCCCTATTTGGAAAAATCCGAGGACGAGCTTAAACACTATGTAAACCAATATATTATAGCGGCAAGGGCATTGGACAGCAAATATATCACCTGGCCCTATATAGCTCCCGAACAAAGGACCTTGGACAACTTTAAATTAATGTCCTACAAACTTAATCTCATAGGCCAACAAGTAAATGAGGCCGGGTTAGGATTCGCCTATCACAATCACGGCTACGAATTTGAAGATTACGGTGGACAAACGGGTTTCGATATTATTATCAATGAAACCGATGCCAAGCTTGTAAAACTTCAAATGGATATGTACTGGGTAATGCATTCCTCCAAACAGACTCCAAAGGAATTAATAGAAAAACAACCAGGACGTTACGTAATGTGGCATATCAAGGACATGGATAAAATTAGTAGGGACTATTCAGAATTGGGCAATGGATCCATTGACTATCATTCAATTCTACCGGATCCCAAAGCATCGGGATTGGAGTACTATTATTTGGAGCAAGGGGGAAATTTTACGAACAGTCCAATGAAAAGCGCTGCGGATAGCGCCGAATATTGTAAAAAACACCTGCGCCAATATTTGTAAACCTTTCCCAAGATATTATTAGACCTGAACCTTTTTATTGAATAACATTTTTGATATAGGTAAATTACCTCATTAAGGCATCGGAAGGAAAGTAGTGTACTGATCATGCAATGATGGACATTTTAGTAATTCGGCTCCTAACATTCTTTTGACTCTCGAAATTTCAAAATAAAAGGTATTAAACCTCAGGGCAAGCCCTGAACCCAATCATAGGAATCGACCCAAGGGTCGAGGTATTGAACCTAGATCCCGCCGAAAAAGGTGGGATTAGTTCAACTTGCAATTTTCAGTGCGTCTTACTGACTTCTCAAAATTGAGTTTCACTAATAAACAATAAATCAATGGTCAACAATCCATACTTTTTTTATATCTACTGCCACAACTGAACCTCAATCCTTATTTTTGCCAAATATTCATTATTGCATTCTGGTCATGAACAACGGTTTAAGACGATTACTTTACGATTACCTTATCCAATCTGGTCTGGAAGCCAATGCGGCTGCCTACCTAAATGCCCTAATTCTGTTCATTGGAATAATTTTAGTGGCTTTACTGATGGATTATATTCTTTGGAAACTATTCCGTTTCTTGTCGGTGAGGTTCGCCAGGAGATCCAAGACCAATTTTGATGATTTTTTAGTATTCAATAAAGTACCGCGATATGTGGCACATATTATTCCTTTAATATTGTTGTACAGGTACCTTCCCTTGGCCTTCCTAGATTTCGAAAATACGGAGGGCATTATATTGAAGTCAATCGAAATACTTGCCGTAATCCTGGTTTTGGTGCTGATTAGAAGCTTGCTCCTAAGTATCAAGGACTATTTAAAAACCTTGCCCCATATGAAGGACAAGCCGTTGGATAGTTATATTCAGGTATTTATGATATTCGCTTGGATCGGGGGCATCCTAACTCTTTTTGCCGTATTGACAGACACTACCATTTGGAAATTCTTTACCGCCTTGGGTGCTGCTTCGGCAGTGATTCTTTTAATTTTTAAAGATACCATTTTGGGTCTTGTAGCCAGCATTCAGGTAAGTATCAATGACATGGTCCGGATTGGGGATTGGGTTACCTTTGAAAAATTTGGAGCCGATGGCAATGTTACCGAAATTTCACTTGCCACGGTAAAAGTCCAGAATTTTGACAAGACCATTACTACAATTCCTACCTATTCACTTATTTCGGATTCGTTCAAAAACTGGAGAGGAATGCAGGCTTCCGGAGGTCGTAGGATTAAACGCGCCCTGCTTATAAAACAGAAAAGCATCAAATTCCTTACTGCAGATAATATTGAAACCTTAAAAGGTATTCAGATAATTGCCAAATATGTAGAAACTAGAAATAGCACCATAGATACCTATAACAAAGAGCACGATATTGATAAACAATTGGCCATAAACGGAAGGAACTTGACCAATATTGGTGTTTTTAGAAAATATGCGGAAACTTACTTAAAAAACCATTCTGCCATAAACCAGACGATGACCCTAATGACCAGGCAGTTACCCCCTACTCCTCAAGGCATACCTTTGGAAATCTACGCCTTTAGCAGTGATAAGCGTTGGGAAAACTACGAATATATAATGGCCGATATTTTTGACCACTTGTTGGCGGCCCTGCCCTATTTTGAATTGGAAGTATTTGAACTCCCTACCTCTTTTAACGATGGTTTGCATAAAGTGGAAAATGGAATGGAAGGGCCACATTTCAAAGATGGAATGCCATAATTATTGGAAATGAAACCTTGGTTTCGATGTTTTCCATTAAATTAAAAGTATGAATCGAATATTAATTTTGTTTGCACATCCAAAATTTGAACAATCCAGAGCGAACAAAGCTCTGGTCGAAATGGTGGAAAATAAAGAGGGGGTTACCTTTCATGACCTGTATGAGCGCTATCCTGATTTTAACATAGATATCATAAGTGAAAAAAAACTTTTGACCGACCACGATGTTATTATTTGGCACCATCCCTTTTATTGGTACAGTTGTCCGCCCTTGATGAAACAATGGATGGATGTTGTCCTGGAATTCGGATGGGCCTATGGCGCAAATGGTAAGGCCCTACAGTCCAAAAAATGTTTAAATGTTATTACCACAGGTGGAACCAGGGCCGTTTACTGTTCCGAAGGAAGCAACAACTATTCTGTAAATGAATTTTTACGACCCTTTGAACAGACCGCTAGACTCTGTAATATGGAATACCTTCCCCCATTTACGGTTATGGGAACCCATAACATGTCCGATGAAGAGCTGGAAGACTATACCTTAAAATATGAACAATTGATATGCGAATTAAGGCAAAGCCTTCCTTTTGACAAGATCAAAAACTGTGAATTCTTAAATGACGCCCCCCAACTTAAAAAAGTAACCACCAAATGAGCGGTAGCATTCTTTTTGCAGCGATAGTTTTTCTAACCGGTGCCATTATTTGTGTTCCTATAGCCAAAAAGTTTGGATTAAGTTCCGTTCTAGGCTATCTCTTGGCCGGAATATTGATAGGGCCTTATATTTTGGGCTTTGTTGGGGACGAAGGTCAGGACATACTTCACTTTGCCGAGTTTGGTGTAGTCATGATGCTTTTTCTCATAGGCCTTGAAATAGAACCAAAGAGTTTTTGGCAAATGAGAAAAACCATAATTGGTATGGGAGGCGCCCAAGTTTTGGGAACCATGATCGTCTCCTTCCTTTTATTTACCACTATTGGATTTGATTGGAAAGTTTCGCTAATCATATCCATGGCAGTTTCCCTCTCTTCCACGGCCATAACCTTACAGACTATTAAGGAAAATGGATTGATGAATACTACCTATGGTGCCTCATCTTTTTCCATTCTTCTTTTTCAGGATATTATTGTTATTTTGATGTTGGCAGTTATCCCTTTACTTACGGATTCTGAAAAAACTGCGATTGCCGACGACCATTCGGATCATATCTATCTACTTGAAAATTTGCCCTTAGGTTTTCAAGCTTTGGCCATTTTCCTTTCAGTCGTTACCGTGGTTCTTGCCGGACGTTATTTTTTTGTTCCCATGTTACGCCTAGTAGCCAAAACCAGACTAAGGGAACTATTGTCCGCCTCCGCACTGCTCATCGTTATTGCCCTAGCCTATCTTATGGAACTGGTTGGGTTAAGTCCGGCCTTGGGAGCCTTTCTAGGTGGGGTGGTATTAGCAACCAGTGAATTTAAACATGAACTGGAAAGCAATTTGGAACCCTTCAAAGGCCTATTGTTGGGCTTGTTCTTTATGGCCGTAGGCGCCTCCATTAATTTTATTGTTATTGGGGACAACCCCTTAATGATTAGTGGGCTGGTAGTAGCCGTAATAGTTTTAAAAGCCCTAATCCTATTCTTGGTGGGGGCCATTTTTAAGCTTAAGGCCGATCAAAGACTGCTGCTAACTATTGGGCTGGCCCAAATTGGGGAATTTGCTTTTGTTCTACTTTCCTTTGCCTTTCAATTGAATATTCTGGATAGGGTTGAATTGGATATGATGTTGGTAGTAACGGCACTGACCATGACCCTAACGCCTATACTTGGAATTATAAATGAGAGATTGATCCTACCTCGGGTAGGAACCAAAAAAGCGGAAACCAGACCAGTGGATCACATTGCCAAGACCCACAAAGTAATTTTGGTAGGTTTTGGCCATTTCGGTAGTACGGTGGGAAGGTTCCTCAGATCCTATGGCATTGAAGCCACTATATTGGACAACGATTCCAACCGGGTAGACCTTCTAAGGAAAATGGGATTTGAAGTATATTATGGGGATGCCACCCGTATGGATCTATTGGAATCTGCAGGTATAGCAGAGGCCAAGATTCTAATATCGGCCATTGACAATAGCGATAACGTAATCCATTTAACGAAAATGGTTAAGGAGAAATATCCCAATGTGAAGTTGATGTTACGAGCAAAAAATAGATATGATGCTTACGATTTACTAAATATGGGTGTTGAAGATGTGTACAGAGAATCTTTGGAAACCTCCGTTAAAATGGCTGGCGATGCTTTAAACTATTTAGGATTTAGAAAATACACCATATACAGACAGGCACAAAAATTTATTCAATACGATGAGGACAGCCTGAGACGATTGTCCAATAAACCCAAAACCAGGGAGGAGTATATTTTTAAGGCCAAAGAAGAGATCAAACAACAAGAAAAACAGTTAGAGGAAGATTTAAATAGGGGTATTATTGAATTTGACAATCATTGGGACAGCGAACAAATGAGAGCGGCCCATAATGCTCCCGAAAAGTAATTATGAGATTATACCCTCTCTAAATGCTCCTTAGCAACTCATGAATTCTTTCTGCCATTAACCGAAATCGTTGTTTTACCCTATAAATAGCAATTCTGAGTTAAGTTATCCATGTCTTTTGGAGCTGTTGAAGGCTCCATTTCCTTGAGAACTACTCAAACAAAAAATCACCAAAATTACATTTTATTGTACTGCCAATAACCAGACAGTACAGGATACCCAATACCCACTTTAGGCTTATTATTGTAGTACTTAAAAAAATGGTAAAAAAAGGAAATTCAAGAGACCGTTAAAAAAAGACCGTTCTTGTCAGTTTTACAAATTATTAAACAATTAACATAAAAATTGTAAACTTTATTATAAACAAACCTTTATGCGCCCTCAATTCTCTAATTTTGCAACTTTTCAATTATCATAACCAATAAGTTAATTCTACT
Organism: Arenibacter palladensis; assembly: GCF_900129275.1. GTDB lineage: Bacteria > Bacteroidota > Bacteroidia > Flavobacteriales > Flavobacteriaceae > Arenibacter > Arenibacter palladensis. The sequence goes on from NZ_FQUX01000003.1 coordinate 309,729, forward strand.
TTATAAATAACCAAACCATTAACCAAAATGAAAATAGGCATATTAAAAGAAACCTTGGATGGCGAAAGACGTGTTGCCATTACGCCGAATATTGCCAAACAACTAATTGCCTCAGGCTTTGAACTTCTTGTAGAGGAAGGTGCAGGTGAGTATTCTTCCTTTTTGGATTCGGATTACAAAAATGTTGGGGTGGCCGTAGAAAAAAGAGCCGTCATTTTCCATGAAGCCGAAGTACTTCTAAAAATAAACCCCTTTGATGAAGAAGATTTAAAACTAGTGGACGAGGGACAGGTTTTGATCAGTAAATTGTACCACAAATCCAGCCCCGAACTAATCAAAGCGATTGCCAACAAGGGCGTTACTGCATTTTCCATGGATGCTATCCCTAGAATATCAAGAGCCCAGGATATGGACGTATTGAGTTCGCAAAACAATTTGGCAGGATATAAAGCGGTGATTTTGGGAGCCTTTGAAATGACCAAAATCTTTCCCTTAATGATGACATCCGCCGGGACCATTGCCCCTTCTAGAGTACTTATTTACGGTATTGGTGTTGCTGGCCTGCAGGCCATAGCCACTGCCAAAAGATTGGGTGCAATTGTAGAAGCTACGGATATAAGATCGGAAACCAAAGAGCAGGCAGAATCCCTAGGGGCAAAATTCATTTCGGTGGACAATACGGGAGAGGAATCGGAAGGCGGGTATGCCAAGGAAGCTTCGGCAGATTATCAAAAAAGACAAAAAGAGGCGGTAAACAAATCATTGTTCCAAGCAGACTTGGTTATTACCACGGCCAATATACCCGGTAGAAAAGCACCTGTTTTAATTACGGAAGAACAGGTAATGCAAATGAAAAATGGCGCTGTAATCATAGATTTGGCCGCTGCCCAAGGAGGAAACTGCGAAGTAAGCGAGATCAACAAGACTATCGTAAAAAATGGAGTAAAGGTCATTGGGACCAGTATTGATCCAAGAAGCGTATCAACAAATGCTAGTGATCTATATGCCAAAAATATCTACAACTATATTATACATTTAACCGAAGGGACCAATTTTAAATGGGATCTGGAGGAAGAAATTACGGATGAGACCTTGATCGTCCAAAATGGAACTATTAGAAAAAATTAAAAAATTGAACCATGAATGAGTTATTGGAATTTATAGAGAACAACCTACAAATTACCTATATCCTTATCCTTGCCATATTTGTTGGGATAGAGGTTATAAAAAGCATTCCTGCAGTTTTGCACACACCGTTGATGTCTGGGGCAAATGCCTTGAGCGGTGTTGTAATTGTGGGAGCTATATTAGTGATGTTGCACGCGGATCCAACCGATTATATAGCCTTGTCTTTGGGCTTCGTTGCAGTGGTCTTGGGTGTCTTAAATGTAGTTGGTGGCTTTGCCGTCACCGATAGAATGTTACAAATGTTTAAAAGAAAAAAATAATGGGAATTTTACTAAATATTATATATCTCATCGCCACAGTTACATTCATAGTAGGCCTAAAAATGTTGGGCCACCCGGAAACGGCGAAAAAAGGTAACTTAATTGCGGCCGCCGGAATGGGATTGGCCATTGTAGGTACCATTTTTGTTCATGAACAACAGGTTTCCCCTATTATTTATATCCTTATTGGTGCGGCAATTCTAATTGGTTCCATAATTGGCTGGCTTATAGCGATAAAGGTGGAAATGACCAAAATGCCGGAACTGGTCTCTTTGTTCAATGGCTTTGGAGGTGCCAGTGCAGCACTTATCGGGTTGGTGGAATACGGTAAAAATGTAAACAACGCCACGCAATCCACCACCATAGTTTCAGGTATAATAATCGGGGCCATTACTTTTTCAGGTAGTTTAATTGCCTGGGGCAAATTAAACGGCACCTTAAAAAGTGTGGTAAGGATACCCTACTACAACATCATAAACAACCTTGTAATTATCGCCATTGTCATTTTTGCAGCATTTATGGTCGCTTCTGGCGTAGATAGTCAGTTATTGTTGTACGTTCTATTGGCCACTGGTCTGATCTATGGAATTCTATTTGTGCTTCCTATTGGAGGGGCCGATATGCCAGTGGTAATCTCTTTGTTGAATTCTTTGACAGGTATTGCCGCGGCAATAACAGGAATTTTATACAATAATATGGTAATGCTCGTAGGGGGTATATTAGTAGGTTCTGCCGGCATCATATTAACGGTAGCAATGTGCAAGGCCATGAATAGGACTTTGGGGTCTGTAATTTTTGGTGCTTTTGGTGGAGCAACCGCAACGGAAGGAGAAAACAAGGCTTTGGGATCCATTAAGAGCACTAACCCTAGCGATGCCGCCATTATGATGAATTATGCAAACAATGTGGTCATAGTTCCTGGATATGGCTTGGCAGTTGCACAGGCGCAACATGTAATTCATGAGCTTGAACAGATGTTGACGAAAAAAGGGGTAAATGTAAAGTATGCAATCCACCCAGTAGCAGGACGTATGCCTGGCCATATGAATGTGCTTTTGGCCGAATCCAATGTTGAATATAACATGCTCGTGGAAATGGAAGATATTAATCCCCAGTTTAGCAATACCGATATAGTACTGGTTGTTGGAGCCAATGATGTTGTTAATCCTGCAGCCCACAACAATCCAGCAAGTCCCATTTATGGTATGCCAATTTTGGATGTTGAAAATGCCAAACATATTATCGTAAACAAGCGCGGTATGAACGCAGGTTATGCCGGGATAGAGAATGAATTATTCTATAATTCAAAAACTTCAATGCTTTTCGGAGATGCTAAGGCAGCCTTGACAGATCTAGTGGCCGAATTGAAAAATATGTAATAATCCAAACAGGCATAAACACCCAATTTATTGAGACCTATATTGACAGAGGTTATAGGATGTCTCCACCATTTTTGCATTAAAAAAATCTATAATTCCTTGAACGCTGACTGCTGCCGAAATGATTAGGATGATTTTGAATGGAAGACGGACATAGGTCTCCCCTTCATGAGCATTAATGGGTACTCAAAAGATGAATAAATTCAAATCACTCAAAAGCAATGTGCCTGCTCATGTTTTCCTCAACGGACATAAAAGATTCTACCCCTTTAATGCCTTCTATTGTTAATATGGTATCTTGGTATACATCCCTATAGTGCATACTATCCCTGGCATGCATTTTAAGAAAAATATCGTATTTACCCGTACTGTGGTGAATTTTGACTACCTCCGGCACTTTGCGCAAGGCCTCGATAACTTGTTTGTACATAAAACTTTCACGTAGATAAACCCCTAGAAAAATGGTCATTTTCCATCCTATCTTGCTGTAGTCCAGATTTAAGGTTGCTCCCTTTATCAGCCCCAAATTTATCATTTTCTTGGTCCGGGCATGAACTGTACCCGGGGAAATACCTGCCTTTTTGGCCACCTCGGTATAGGGCATCTGTGCATTGTCTGCCAGCAAACTTAAAATTTTGAAATCCATTTCATCTATTCTATCTTTCATATTGTTCAATTTTAGATTATCTAGACTATTAAAAATCTGTCACCTATATAATATCAATTATAAAATGATGTGTTTTATTCTGATAATTATAAGTTTCAGTAAATTTAATTCATCATTTAGCGAAAAACACTAATAATATGATAATAAAAAGATGAAAAAATAATTTTATGTCATTTTTCAGAAGTAGGATTTTTCATATTATTAAAAATCATTTTTTCGGTTTTTTGATTGTTGCACTACCCATTGAACATTGAATTTAAAATTCTAACAATTCATATAAAAAAATAAAATAAATCTATTCATACGACATATAATTGGTGTTTAAAATATCAATTACATAGATATGAATAAAAACAATCGCCTTGATTGATATCTTTGGGCCAACTAATGGGAACTTTCCTATCTAACTACTGCTTCCTTTAAGAATAGAATATTTTATACCCAAACTTCACTGTAGCTGGGACCACATACTTTTTCTAAATATAGCTTTGGCAACCTTTAACTGTAAGCTTTAAAGCTTTAGTAAGGTTTCCCCTTTATACCATTACTTGATCCGAATAATTGACTAAAATCGATACGACTTTACGTATTTGGCCTATGGTACTTTTACCAATCTTCAATGGCACGGTTCAATAGAAATATCAACTACTATATATAATAGGTATACATTTCCTAAAATTGTTAAAGTTGAAATTTAATAATACACATATATAGTAGGCACCTCTAAACCATAATAGCATTACCCATTACCTAATTAGTATATTAGCGATAATCCATATTGGAATTCTTATTACCCTATTCTGACCAAGAATCAATTCATTGTCGATATCCTTTAAGGCAATTAGGATATCGAAGCCCCCGTTGTTTATTTGCCCCCCCAGATAAGCTGTGGACCAAAAGTTGCTTCAATGGTGTTATCTATATATAGGAAACCTTGAACCGCAGTACTTAAATTAAAAATACTTCCATCCAAGACCAACTTCCATTGTTCTAGCAGTTTTTTGGTGATAAAAAACATATTAGTCAGTTTTTGCATAATTATCACTGAAGAATCTTCAAAAAAATCCTTTTTACGACCAATTTTAACATATTTAATTTATCATTTTATAAAAAACACCAATAATATGATAAGAAAAATGACCAAATACTGATTTTAATACATTTTGCACAAGAGGCTTTTTATCATAATGATAAAAATGAATTATCTCGACAATTCATCATTATGTCAGCTTTTGTTTTATGAAAACTTCAAAAGCTGTCATTTCGTTAGAAAATGAATAAATATTTGGTTATTTGATCAATAATAACACTACAACTACCTATAATTCAGTGTTTTACAAAGAGGTCATAATTTTATTTATCCTAATGTATCGTTAAATTTGTAATGTCATTTAACAACAAAAGTAGAGTTGTTTTTTGATGGTTAAGTATCCGGAACTTTCCTTTTACCAGGTGTACAGTTGATTTTCCATGGCCATGGAAACGATTGGAATTGGTACACCTAAAACATTGTTTACTAACTACCTTAAACTATTGTATATGAAGAAAGCTCTAATACTATCACTCGCACTATTCAGTATGCTAGCGATGAACGCCCAACAAATTACTGTCTCTGGAAAAGTTACAGATGAAGTCGGTACCCCCCTACCAGGCGTGAATGTAGTAATCAAGGGTACCACTAAAGGAAGTATCTCGGATTTTGACGGAAATTTTTCAATTGACGCGGAATCCGATGCAGTTTTATTATTATCATCCTTAGGTTATGCAAATAAGGAGATTCTAATTGGAGGAAGAACCAATATTACGGTAACCCTCCCCGAAGCTGCCGAAATGTTAACGGAAACAATAGTTATTGGCTCCAGAAGTAAAGGTAGGACCAAATTGGAAACTACCGCCCCCGTTGATGTTATAAGTATAAAGGAACAGGCTATTAATATGCCTCAAATGGACCTGGCGCAAATGCTGGTGGCTTCGGCCCCCTCATTTAGCGCCTTTCGCTCCCAGGGTGGTGACCTTTCATCTGCGGTAGACCCCCCCACCCTCCGTGGGCTTGCCCCGAACCAAATGTTGGTACTTGTAAATGGTAAAAGAAGGCATACTTCGGCACTATTGGCAGGATCACAGACAGGATCGGCTGCTAATGCCACGGATATGAGCTTCATTGTACCCGACGCTATAGACAGGGTAGAAATTTTAAGGGACGGTGCCTCGGCGCAATACGGTTCCGATGCCATTGCCGGTGTAATGAACGTTGTATTAAAAAAAGGTACAGGAGAGTTTAGCGGAAATTTTACTGTGGGCGGATTCCCAAATTCCGCCCCAGATCTTAGCGGAACCGATGTAAGCGAAGAAAATCAGGCTTTGTTGAAAGATACAGAACCAGATGGCATTAATTATCAATTGGCAGGAAATTATGGAATCTCCTTTGAAGAAGGTGGCTACTTAAACCTTACTGGACTTTACCGCCAGGCGGAAGCAACAGTTCGTCCCAATATAAGTAATGCCACGCCTTATGGAGATGCATACCTAAATAACGAGCGTACAGATGCCCAGGGAAATATTATCATAACCAACCCAGAACTAGTAGCGGCGCAGGCTTCGGGCAATACAGCACTTGCCGATGAGCTTAGGACCGATACCGGACTTATGTCCGCAAGAGGCCTTACCTATAAGGATTTCTCTACCTATGCAGGTACTGCAGCATCCAATCTAGGAGTGGTGGCCTACAATATGGCATTGCCCCTTAATGAGGATTTGGAATTTTATTCCTTTGGAGATTTTGGATATAAATACGTTTCTGGCTACAGCTGCTTTTACCGCAGACCTGCCCAAGCCGATCGTGCCAACTTCGACCTGTTCCCCAATGGATTTAGGCCCCAGATTGCCAGTACCCAGACCAACATAGCCTTTACAGGTGGAATTGATGGTACCCTGGGCGATTTCAATTTTGATTTCAGCAACACCTTTGGTCGAAACAAAATGAATTATGACATGTTCAATACCTTCAACGCAAGTTTACAATCCGAGTCTCCGACTACAATGGATTTGGGAACTCACAGTTTCTACCAGAATACCACCAACTTTGATGTATCCAAATATTTTGATGATGTATTGTCTGGACTAAACGTTGCAGTAGGAGTAGAATTAAGGGTAGAAAATTACCAAATTGAGGCTGGTCAGCCAGAAAGTTATTCAATAGGTGATGCGGGTATTTATACAGCAACTACGGACAACGAAGCACTATTGGGCCCTGATGGTTTTCCCTTGGAAGATCTTAACTCCGAGCCTATTGTGAATGCAGATGGTAGCCCAGTTGTTCTGCCTTATGGCGAAGCCAGTACCAACATAAATAAGTTCTACAGCCCCAACTGTCAGTGTTTTAGAGGCTTTGCTCCTGAAAATGAAGCCAATGAATTTCGTTCGGTTACCGCTGCTTATTTGGATGCGGAACTTGATGTTACAGAAAAATGGCTCTTAACTGGTGCCGTACGTACAGAGAACTATTCAGATTTTGGTGATGTCTTTACAGGTAAAATAGCTACTAGGTACTCTATCTTGGACAACTTTGCTTTGAGAGGATCATTAAGCACAGGCTTTAGAGCTCCTTCTCTACAAGAATTGAATTATTCGCACACCTTTACCTTCTTCGTAGGTCTTGATCCTTTTGATGGAACACTTTATCCAAATACAAGTAGTGCTGCAAGGGCTATTGGCATAGAAGCTTTAAGACAGGAACAGTCCACCAATTTAAGTATAGGTTTCACTACCCGTCTCTTCAACAAAATAGACCTAACGGTAGATGCCTATAAAATTGATATTAAAGATCGAATCTTCGAAACCGACAATTTTGATGCTAGCGAAGCTCCTGTATTGGCTCCGATTATTGGTTCCGGATTGGCTAGTTTTAGAATTAATGGAGGCGACATAAGCACCAAAGGTGTTGAGATAGTGGCCAACTATAGGGAAAAAGTTGGCGAAGGAATGTTGGGCCTAACTCTTTCAGGTGTACTACGTGAAAACACTTTTGAAGGGGCAAGTGTTCCAGATTTAAACACATTGTTGTCCGATGAGGAATTGGAAACAAAATATGTAAACAGGTCTTCTATAGGTCAATTCGAGTCAGGTACTCCAAACACCACTTTTATTGGATCTGGAACCTATACTTGGGGTAAATGGTCAGGTATGCTTAAAGGGTCTTATTTTGGAGAAGTAACTTCTTTGGACAACACTTTCCGTACCCTAAATGATGGTACTGAAGGATATTCAGATCAAACCTTCTCTGCTCAATTTGTTACCGATATAGGAGTTACCCACAACTTTACAGATAAGCTTGCATTGACTGTAGGGGGCAATAACATCTTTAATAAATACCCAGATATTCTAAGAGCTGAAGAAAGAGGGTTCTACCTCTACTCCAATTATCAGCAAGGTTCTAACGGAGCATATTATTTCGCTAGGCTAACTTTTGGATTTTAATCTGTTAACGCTATAAATATAAAAGATATGACACATACATCTATAAAAATAATTAGTTTGCTATTTCTTGTTTTCTTCACTGCTTCCTGTGAGCAAGAAATGCCAGAAGCTGCACTAGAGGTCGCCGAAGGCGGAGGTACTTTAAGAAATTACACTGCCTATACCATAGATGCTGCCGACCCTAGCGGGTCCAATGTATATGGGCGCGTGGTTTTTTGGAAAGGCACACTTGACAGAACCCTTGTTCAAATTTCACTCTACAACACCATTGAAGGCCAACAACACCCTGCAATCATTTTAGAGGGGGTTACAGGAGTTGAAACAACTACCCTACTAACTCTGGATACCGTTTCCGGAGATACGGGCGAATTAAATGACAACAAGTTTTACGTCATTAGCGACACCTCCTTTTATGATGGGCTTTTGGATCTGGATGCCCATATCAACATCTACCTGAGCGAAACAGATAATACTATAGTAGCTTCAGGAAATATAGGCGGAAATTCCGACCCAGTTGAAAGTAACTAAAAATTTAAACTCAAAAACTTAAATACAATAACATTATGAAAACATTAGACAGAAGAGCATGGTTAAAAAGGGGTGCCTTGACAGCAGCAGGCGCCATGGTAATGCCTCAATTGAGTTTTGGAATCTCTGAGATGCCGAAAGCACCTTTGACACTTGATGCCCAGGGCAATGCTATCTACACTCCATTTTTTAAGGAGTTTTTACCAGACTATAGTCGTGAAATGCCAGTATTGGAGGCTAAATTGAATGCCAACGAAAATCCATACGGTCCATCTCCTAAGGCAATTACCGCCTTACAGAAAGTGGCATTTAAAGGCAATAGATATGCTTGGTACGAGCTTTTTGACCTAATGGGAAAAATAGCTAAGGAAGAAGGTGTGGACATCAAGAACATTATGATGGGACCTGGATCGTCCGATCTCTTGGAAAAAACAGCAATGGTCCTATTTGCCAATGGTGGCAATGTAGTATCCGCAGACCCCACATATATGTCATTGATTCGTGTAGCCGAGGCAACAGGTGCTTCCTGGAAAGCCGTTCCCTGTAAGGCAGATTGGTCCCATGATCTTAAAGCTATGGAAGCTGCCATTGACGCAGATACAAAATTGGTATATATCTGTAATCCCAACAATCCTACAGGAGCCATGACCGATAGTGCAGAATTGATAGATTTCTGTTCCAGGGTTTCAGAAAAAGTCCCTGTTTTTGTTGATGAGGCCTATATGGGCTTTTTAGAGGATGCCGACAAAAATAGTATGGTGTCTCTTATAAATGAGGGCAAGGACGTAATAATAGCCCGTACATTCTCTAAAATACACGGTATGGCCGGCCTAAGAGTAGGATATATCGTAGCACAGGAATCTACACTGGCCAAACTTGAAAAAGTTACCCGTGGAGGTATGGGTATTGCTTACACCTCCATTTTTGCAGCTACTGCCAGTATGGATGATGTAGCCTTTCAGGACAAATCCAGAAAGCTTAATGCCGAGTGCCGCGAATATGTATACCAAAGCTTGGATAAAATGGGCTTTGAGTACATTCCATCATCCACCAGTTTTATAATCTTCCCGATAGAAATGGAGGGAAAGGCCTTCCTAGAAAAAATGACCGCCCAAAAAGTTGGTGTTCGCGCCTTCGAGATTATGGGCAAGAACTGGTGCCGTGTAAGTATGGGTACCATGGAGGAAATGAAGCTTTTTACAAAAGCGCTGGAAAAAGTATTGGTTTAAGTTGAGTTTGCCCACGAGTTGGATCAATAGGAGGGCCGTCTCGACCTTTCTTTGATCCAACTATTGGTGGGTTTTTGAGTACTGATACATCCAAACGGAATAGCGAATTATTAAGAACTTATAATATGAATTATGCTTTACAAAAAACATTAGAACTCCTACTGATAATAGGTCTGGGTCTATTGCTACAAAAAAAGGTAGCAAAGGAAGACCTAAAAGGGATTAAGACCCTGATACTGAGCGTGGCCTTGCCAGCTACAATTTTTGTAGCCCTATTAAAAATAGAGCTTAAGGGGTCATTGTTGATTTTCCCCCTTATGGCTTTGGTGTTTAATTTTATAATGGCCATAGCCACTAAGTATCTATTGGCCTCGTCTCTATCCAACAATGAAGGTGCAAAAAAAAGAACATTAACAATGCTCCTACCTTCTTTGGCCCCAGGACTTTCCTGTTTCCCCTTTATCATAGTCTACTTGGGCGATGAATATTTGGCCCTGGCCGCATTGGCAGACGTTGGAAACAAAATCTTTGTCCTTATCCTATTGTATATGTTGGGAATGCACTGGTATCATGCCAGGGCGGTCAAAGATTTGGTTGCAACTACATCGAGTAAGTTAAAGGGCCTATTTCTTTCAATGCTGAATGAGCCTATCAACCTGGTTATAATAATAGCCATGGTATTATTGGGGTTTGGACTAACCCTTAGTTCCTTTCCTGAGTTCCTGGAGAATACCATAGTTAAAATGAGTTTAATTATGACACCTTTGGTACTCCTTTTTATTGGTATGGCTGTCCGCATAAAATTCAGGGAATTCGGCTTTATCTTTTCACTTTTGATGAGACGCGCCGGTATCACCTTTTTGCTATCGGCTATTTTTGTTTTCCTGTTCCCTGCCTTGGCTGCACCAATGATTTTATTTATTGTGGTATTCCCACAGAGTGCCTGTAGCTTTTGGCCTTTTGCCCATATGAGTGCGGTAAGCACATTGGAGGAAAAGGACGAACAGAAAAAGCCCACTTTCGATATTAACTTTGCCGTTAATATCTTGGCTTGTTCCATGCCGTTTTCCACCATTTTGATCATTAGCATTTTTTCTTTCAGCGAATTTTTTGTGAACCCAGTGGTGCTGGTGGTTACAGGAATTGTTATGATGGCTGTCACTTACATCCCTTATTTGATAAGTAAATTAAAAAGGAGCAATAAATCTGAGGAAGTCGTTAATTACAATACTTTTTTTGGAATAAATACCAATGCACATTCATCGGAAAATCAATAATACCAAATTAAGGTTACAGGCCATCAATTGGCTTTATTAAGAAGCTATGATGAGAAGACCAGAACTTATTAAATAAGTCTCGAACAATAGCAGAAGTGGCCTTCAAAAAAGAATTATAGTTCTCCGTAAAAATCAAAAGGCCCCTGAAATATTTTCAGGGGCCTTTTTCTATTATTTTACTGGATCAGCTTACAGGATACTACCCTTTTTACTAACCTCTAAAGGAATACGATATATAACTCCTTGCTCGAAGGTTCCTTTAGAAACTTTCTGAAAATCTATACTATTGCGAATATAGGTCTCTAGAGCTTCGTTTTCTGTTTTAACACTGAGAACGCGTAAATAGTCGCCATTGTCCAATGCAACACGTACTTCAGCCGTTGCGCCCCGAATCTCATCCGGAATAATATTATCGCTCAACAATTGGAAAATTTGGGTCGTAACCGCCTTCGCAGGTTTTGCCTCCCCTTTTTGTGGGTCGCTAGCAAATACTTGAACCACGTTCAACAACATTGCAGCCATTAAAATAAATACTGACTTTTTCATATTTTAGGATGTTTTAGATTTGTTTTTAACTAATTCCAATCAAACTTATTAAATATATCGCAATATAGACCCCGTATATTATAGATTTAATAAATTTTAACATTACAAAATACGAATATGCAAAATATAGCCAAAAAGCTAACGAATCGTCAGGTTTTCTTAGGATTCTTACAGTCGGTAGACATAAACTTTGAAGGGAAATATATGAAAAGAAGGATCTGAAAATATAATCTATCAAATCCTTGAAATTAACTTGATGGGTTTTATGATGCAGTAGCAATATCGTATCGTTATATATTGGCCATAGGTTGTCGCCTCATCGCCATTATTGTTTTCCTTCACTAAAGTGCTTGTCGGTATTTTAACTGGAGATTACTATCTACCATAATTCACCAAAAACATTAATTAAGTTAAGATTATTTTAACACTGTATTTCCCTTGTATTATTATGTTTGCATTTGATGAAAAATAGTCGTCTAAAAAATAGCATCAGCATTCTATTCCTTGCTCTTTTCCTCTCGATGAAAATGGCAGGGCTTCATATGCTTTCCCATACAGACGATAAGGAGCATGCACTGCATTGTTATATATGTGACCATGCCGTTTCCCATAATTTAACTCCGGCTATTTCAGCAGATATACCGGAATACGGGATTAAAAACACAGAATCCATTCCTCAGATAGAGAATTCTGAACATTACGATTTTGTTGTTTCAAGTACTATTGCTACTGACCAACTCTTTTCTCGACCTCCTCCTGCCCTACTGTAAGTTTCCCTTGCACTTAATTCTTTCTGGATTTCCTTGATGATTCCAATGCATAATTGTTATACCCATTTCATAACGGAGAATGGTATATAGGTTATTTCATAAAATCACTCTTTGCAATTAGCAATAGTAATTTTCACGGTCTTTTGGCTAGCTGCTAAAAACCAAGACGGCGTTATCAATTTCCAAATAGGATTAGTTGTATAGGTTTTGTAATGCCCCCTCCGTGGGCAATTGTCCAAACTTATAGTAATTATATAATGATCCATAAAATGTTGGGCGTATGGCTATATTTTAGCCTATGCTCCATAACGTTTGCTCAGGATTCTTTCCAAATAGAAGGATCCGTTGTAAATGCCAACACCTTACAGCCTCTAGAAGGCGCCAATATTATTGGTAAGGGCCTTTTTTCAATTTCATCTGCGACTGGGACATTTACCATAAAAAATGTAGTTAAGGGTACATACTCCTTGACTATATCCCATATTGGTTACTCGTCCGAAACAGCAACTATTACGGTAGGACCAAAAATGGACACCTTAAAGGTCTACTTAAGGGACACTGTCACCGAGCTTGAAGATGTGGAAGTCAATGGTAAAACCCACAAAAGGAAGGCCCAAGAATTGGCTACGGTATCGCACACGGTCTCTAAAGATTTCCTTGACAAAAACAGGGAAAACAGTTTGATGCAGACTTTGAAAAATATACCAGGCGTAAGCACCATCAATATTGGTTCTGGGCAGTCTAAACCGGTAATCAGGGGCTTGGGGTTCAATAGGGTAGTCGTAGTCCAAAACAGTATAAAACACGAGGCCCAACAGTGGGGCAATGACCACGGCTTGGAAATTGACCAATACGGAGTTGAAACTGTAAAGATTATAAAGGGTCCCGCCTCATTGCAATATGGTTCCGATGCCATTGCGGGTGTGGTAGATATTCAGGCTTTGAAATTGCCAGGTCAAAATTCGTTGAAGGGAGAGGTAAACTTGTTAGGAGAAACCAATAATGATCTATTGGGGGTTTCGGCGGGCATACAAGGGCGTAAAAACAAGTGGTTTTATCGCGGGCGATTAACATATAGGGATTATGGCGATTACAAAGTACCAACGGATAGAATCAATTATGAGAATTACATTTTTGAACTACATGACAATAACTTAAGGAATACGGCTGGGAAGGAAGCTGATGCAAGCTTGGGGATAGGTTTTATTTCAGGCAACCTTAAGTCTGAAACTAATTTTAGCAATGTAAATGCTAAAAATGGTTTTTTTGCCAATGCCCATGGCTTGGAAGTCAGAAGTTCCAACATTGATTACGATAGTTCCAACAGGGATATCGATTTACCCTATCATAAGGTAAACCATTTTAAAATTACGAACAATACCTCCGTAGGTATTGGAAACCATACCCTTCAACTGGACCTGGGATATCAAAACAACCATAGGGAGGAACTTTCAGAACCTGTTCCACACGGATATATGCCAACGCCACCAGATAGCAAGGAACGGATATTTGATAAAAATACCTACACCTTAAATATAAAGGACTCCTTTAGCCCCAATCAAAGGCATGATGTTGCAGCAGGAGTAAATTTGGAATATCAAGACAACAACATAGGGGGATGGGGTTTTTTGATTCCTGCGTATAACCGTTTTACCATTGGAGCTTTTGCCTATGACCAATTCGAGGTTCATCCAAATCTCCATGTGTTAGGAGGCTTGCGTTATGACTATGGGGTGCTGGATAGTAAATCCCATTATGACTGGTATCCCTCAACAGTGAACAACAGTGATGGATCTACGTCCTACGTCTATCTTCAAAGGGCTAAAAACAAAACATTGGATTTCGGCAATATCAGTGCTTCGCTTGGAATAAGTTACATACACAAAAATACTACCTATAAAGTCAATTTAGGAAAGAGTTTTAGAATGCCTTTGGCGAACGAACTGGCCTCGGACGGTGTAAATTATCATATGTATCGGTACGAAAGGGGAAATCTGGATCTTGACCCTGAATCCTCTTATCAATTGGATCTTGATATAGATCATACCACTGCTTCATTTAGTTTTGGAGCCAGTCCCTTTGTAAATCTTTTTGAGAATTTCATCTACCTAAATCCAACTTCAAATTATTATGAAACCCTTCAGATTTATGAGTACACGCAGAGCAAGGTGTTTAGGGCCGGGGGAGAGATCAGGGCAAGTACCACCGTATTAAAAAATCTACAATTGGATGCTTCTGCAGAGTACGTTTATTCTAGGCAGACAAGCGGACCCAAGAAGGACTTTACTCTTCCGTTTTCACCCCCATTGTCGGGATTGTTCTCTGCCAGCTATCAATCGAAGGACTTTCTCTTTCTTGGAAGACCTCAAGTAAGAGCGGACTATAGGATTACGGCAGCACAAAATGAAATAGTACCTCCCGAAGAAGTAACGGAGGGATATCAGGTGCTCAACATGTCCTTTACAGCTCAAATGAACCTTTTTAAAAGCGCCAAGCCTTTTGACTTGCGGGTAAAACTCAACAATGTGTTGAATACACACTTTTATGACCATACCAGTTTTTACCGGTTGATAGATGTGCCTGAACCCGGCAGAAACCTATCCATTTCATTGACAGTACCTTTTTAATAAATAGTAAACATAAATTAATAACAATTAAAATCAAACACATGAAAACAAACATTATGAAATCAAATTTTAAATTTTTGGCCATTGTTACCTTTTTAGCACTTGTTTTACACTCTTGTACCAGTGACGACGACGGAGTTTCTGATGCATCGGCCCCGGTAATTACCAATTTCGAATTTGGGGAGGGAAGCGATCATTCCACGGAACCATACGCTTATAAGGGTTCCGACCTTCATTTGGAAGCGGAAATAAACGCGGAAGGAATAGTCAGCAGTATTTCCATAGACATACATGCCGATGATGTTCAGGTTGGAGAAGGCGAAGTTGAATGGGATTATGAAAATACCTACACAAATGCCTCCTACCTGGTAATTAATCCGACCTTTCATGAACATATCGATATTCCCTCGAACATTCCGGCAGGTGAATATCATATTGTGTTAACGGTAACCGATGAGTTGGGAAATAGTACGGAGGTTGAGGGTCATCTAGAAATTTTGGATCCTATTGTGATAAGTGATTTTTCTATGGATACCACCGTCCAAAGAGGAAGTGATTTTCATGTTGAATTTATGATCGATGCCGTTAATGGCATACACAACATTACGGTAGATATCCATGCACATGACCTTACAATTGGCGAAGGGGAAGTAGAATGGGACTATGAAGAGATTTTTGAGGACGGATTCCATGAGGAGATCGAAGCGGAGTTCCATAAACATATCGATGTTCCCGTTACTGCTCCTGCCGGCGAGTATCACGTCCTATTTACAGTTGAAGATGAAGATGGAAACACAAAAGAGTATGAAACGCATATAGACGTTACTGCATAATAATATTATAACTATACCGCATGACATAGACACATTTATGTCATGCGGTTTAAAATTTAAATTATGGGATTTTCAACAAAAATTTTTTTCATTACAATACTTATTCTAGTTGTCGCCTCCTGTACCACCGATGACAATGCAGCTAAGGACGAACAAAAACC
Source organism: Arenibacter palladensis (assembly GCF_900129275.1). Taxonomy (GTDB): domain Bacteria; phylum Bacteroidota; class Bacteroidia; order Flavobacteriales; family Flavobacteriaceae; genus Arenibacter; species Arenibacter palladensis. The sequence goes on from NZ_FQUX01000003.1 coordinate 325,670, forward strand.
AACCATTGATATCAATTATAATGAAGGGTTTCCACAAGCCTGTTCACAACTTGTAAGAGGGGAAACCTATTCTTTTAAGGCGATGGTCTCTGATAATGCGGAATTGGCCTCTTATAGCCTGGATATCCATCACAATTTTGACCATCATACCCATGATGATCAGGATGGGGAGTGCAGTATGGACCCTAAAAAAACAGCCATAAACCCATGGATTTTTATTGAAAATTATACCATTGAAGACGGGTTGACTACCTATGAAATAAACATCGGTCTGACAATTCCCAACGATATTGATACCGGAGACTACCATTGTTCCTTTTCGGTAATCGATGAAACAGGATGGCAAAGCAGAACATCGGTAGATATAAAAATTATAGAATAAATGGAAAGCGATGACATTACTTTATAAGCGCACATTTGTAATCCAAGTTGTTCTTTTATAAACCTGCACCTATTACAATCCCGGGATCTAACCTGAATTACATAATGGAACGACCCATCAATACGGTCAAAAATATATTCAGATCTGCTTTTTGATAACAGTAACAATCTACTTGCTTTCATTCCCATTCCAGAAATTAGGCATAATCCCATGTGATATCATTTGATATCAAACAAAATTTCTTAAAACAAAAAAAACACCGCTAATCAATTGATAATCGGTGTTTTAACTATTACCTATTTCTAGATTTGTCGGGGTGGCAGCATTACCTCACTGTGCTCGGTGAGCCTGTTTAGGGTTCGGTGCTCAAAATAATCCGACACCGGCTGATGCCTGTACGTCTTTTTTGTTTTCCGACGCTTAAGTGCCCAGTGGCACTACGCGTCGGAAAACAAAAAATCCGATCACTTACATGATCGGATTTTCTTGGTCGGGGTGGCAGGATTCGAACCTGCGACCTCCGCGTCCCAAACGCGGCGCGATAACCGGGCTACGCTACACCCCGAAATGGTCATCTATAAATCGTTTTGCTCCTCTTTTCTTTATACGTTGCTCCAAAATTAGAGCTTCCGAGCGAGATAATACTTCCAGTTGCAAAACTAATTTCCAAGGGGCCCCATTCTTGGTAGAAGGGACAATCCCAAGGTTATGTCTTTTCAATCTTTTTGTCATATCCGTAGTCTGACCTACGTAATACCTTGAACGTTTCTCGCTATATAGAATATAAACGAACATATACTAACTTCTTTGGGGTGGTCACGCCCAAAGCGTGACGACCTCCGCGTCCCAAACGCGGCGCGATAACAATGCCTTTGGCTTTGCAAGCCGGGCTAGACCTGCCACGCCATCAGCGTGGTACACCCCGAATTTTAATAGAACTGAATATTTTAATTGGGAATTCAATCCTATTTTTTCGGACTGCAAATATAGTATAATCCTTCGAAATAAAAAGTTCTGGTACATAAAAAAGGACACTAATCTATTTAGTGCCCTTTTTATGGAAAAATACAGGTAATAATTCTGTTATCTATATAAGGTAAAATGCCCCATAAACTGCTGTTTATCCTCGTCGTTGGCGTTAACTTCATACCAATAATCCCCGGAAGGCACAGCCTTACCATCGTAATTACCGTCCCAGCCGGATACTTGGTCCAAAATTGCCACTACCCTACCATATCTATCATAGATCTTAACTTCTATATTGGGGAAATAATCCCTGTTTCCAGGGAACCATTCATCATTCATGTTATCCCCATTTGGAGTAAAGAAATTAGGTATTACCAACATACCCGTAAATTTGAACGGAATGGTAATGGTGGCCTCGCAACCCATACGATCCACTACCCTAACCGTTACATTGGCATCCTGGTTGGATAAATACACATTCACTGCGCCATAAGAATCCCCTTGGAAGAAATATTCATAATCCCCGAAGCCTCCCGTAGCCGTTGCCGTTACCTCATTGGGACCAGTTTTTATCGCAGTCAAAGTCAATGGTTCGTATGCATCCACTGTAAAGTCTACCGAAGTGGCACATCCATTTTCATGATAGATATAAACAGTATGATCACCTGCCGCCAAATCTCCAAAAACAGTCTGGGTATTGGCCAAAGTCATATCATCCACATCCAAGGAAAATAGTAGCCTTGACATTAGGCTTGTATCCGTCATGCGAATAGTAACGGTACTGTTCGGAAAAATTCCCTCACATCCATATTCAACAATTGGCTCGGCACTTAGATCAACTCCAATCATGATCGGGACAACTGCATTTGTCTCACAACCCATAGAATCGCGGATGAACACTACATAGGTTTCACCGCCCATTAGGTTATCGAAAAACAAGGCATCGTTTCTCACAAAAACTTCGTCACCCACTGAATTAGGTCCTATGATCTTGGTTTCATAATATTCCACACCACTTAATATATCCACAAATGGCGTTCCACCCATCATGGTCAGCTGTGCCGAACCGTCGGAAGCCATAATACAGGTTTCCGGGGTGGTATCCACGTTGGCCACTACCAATTCTTCGGGCTCCGTAATGGTCACTTCCTGCAAAATATTACAACCCAACTCGTCCTGAACTATTATTTCATAGGTACCGGGTGGTAAATCCGTAAAAGTGAAAGAATTTGGATTTGAAGGATCTTCCCCTTCAAAGAATTCACTTAAGGTATCGGATATGGAGAAACGAATTTTTCCGGTTCCACCACTGGCTTCTATAATGACCTGACCGTCTACATCACCATAACAACTAACAGGTACCATTTCCAAACGATCCAATATCAATGGATCCTTTGGGGTTATCAGAATTTCCCCGGAAATGGCAGTACATCCCAGACTAGTAGCATAAACATAATACGATCCCGGTGGCAAATCCCTAAATATACCAGAGCTTTGAGGTCCCCTCACTATATCAGTAGCAACAGGAAGCCTAGGAACACCAGGTGTTCCACTATCCAAAATATTGTTTACCAGGGTATAAATATAATTTCCTACCCCACCGAAGGCTTCAGATCGCACTATACCTGTTGGTTGACCTGCACATTTAATATTGGCATCTACAAGATCCAGGGCTATCACCAAGGGTAAAGCTGGATCAAGATTAATTTCATTCGACTTCTGTTCCGGACAACCATTGCCATTTTGAACATCAAATTGATAGGGTCCTGGATTAAGGTTTACATTGGGTATAATAATCTCGACCGTAATTACACCAATTCCACCAAATGAAACAAATGGATCCGTGGTACCAGATCTGCGATAGAAATACTCCATCCCAGGTATAGGGTTAACAATAGTGAGTTCCATACGTCCTTCGTCCCCACAACCAGGTGCCAAGGTTTCCAACAAATCGGCATCGACAGGAAGTGGATCTTGTATGAAAATTGGCAATGTGGTAAAACTACATCCCCAACCATCATAGACCACTATGGTATAATTTCCGGTGGGCAGGTTAGGGAAGACAGGAGATTCCTGTAAACCACTGGTATTTAAAATATTACCAGAGGTATCCAACCTATTCAACTGGAACAGATACTCTTCCCCATCCCCATTAATATCTTCTCCTCCACTTATGTTATAAGCTTCAATTATTCCATCATTTGATCCAGGACATAGCAAAGGCTGTACAATTCTAATATCGGCGGCAATCGGCACTGGCGGACTTATAATAAAATCCTCCATCACCACACAACCTCCAGAGTCACGGATGCCTACACGATACGTACCGCTTGTTAAATCACTAAATACATTATTAGCAGAAAAGGAAGCAATCATAAGATATAACCCTGGAGCAGTTTCCATTTCCAATTGATACTCGTAACCTCCCCAGCCACCATCACCTGAGACCGTTATTTCACCCCTACCTGGGATAAAACAGGTAACATCCGCGGTTTGAGCCGGTGTAGGATCTAATGGTCTATCCGGTCCGTGTACCGTTGTTGTATTACTAACGGTATCACAAAATGGACTATCAACTGCCTCTACACGTACCAATAAGTTTCCTGCAGGCACCCCTGTAATTATTTCAGGGCTGTTAATCGGATTGGCCGTATCAAAACTTCCGGTAACTCCTGTGCTGGTCTCAACACCGGCGGCATCACGGGAAAATACTTCATAGTTATAAACACCTGTATAATTATTGAGTTGAATACTAATTTCCCCATCAGATCCGTTAAAACAAGTCACTGGTTTCACCTCATTAATAACAGCCTCTATTAGGTTGTAATCAGGTACATTATACGTAGGAGTAACAAACAAACAGCCACCATTGGCAATATCCCTTACAGCAAAAATATAGTCTCCTGGCGTATCCAAGTCCCAAATAAGCCTATCCGACCCACCGGTTAAACGTTCAGGCTGGGATCCTAAAGGCAATATTTCAACACCATAGTCTCCAGGACCCTGATCTATAATAATCTCAACGGTACTGGCCATTACACCAGATCCCGAAGCATCGCAGGTAATAGGGGTAAGTTCGTTAAAACTAAAGGTTAGTCCGGAGGGAGGAGCCAAATTTACCGTATCGGTAATTTCGCAACCATTATTATCCCTTATGGTAACAATTATGGTTTGAGGTCCTCCATTATCAATAATTTCAAAAGTATTGCTACTCTGAAAATTAGTTCCATCAAATACTGGGGTACCATCATTGATGCTATAAGTATATGGTCCTGTTCCCGTTAGGTTACCCGTACCATCTCCATTGTCATCCGCATAAGCCGTAATTATTGTGGTATTAAAGGTATTGCTGGAAGGATTACAGGTAAATGGAGGAGCTGAAGCCGCCCCCATTAAAGCCGTGGGCTCTAAAATATTTGCAGGTACACGTGGTGATGTACACCCTCTACTGGACACTACCTCAACCTCATAGTTGTCGGCGGTTAAATTATCGAAAATGGCATCGGCCTGGCTCGTTACCAAAACACCGCCACTATCATACAAATTATAAACAAAAGGTCCGTCCGTAGCGGATGCCGCTACCAAATCCACCGAAATACTACCATCAGCACTTCCGAAACACGAAATATCTTCGGTCAACACAGTATCTATAATTGGTTGATCTACCGTAATTATTTCCACAACCGCAGTATCCTCACATAATGGAGAAGTATTGGAACTTCTATCCGTAACGGTTATAGTATAATTCCCAGGAGGTAAGGCGGTAAACACTGGATCGTCCGATTGATTTACAACAAAACCTGCCCCATCGTCCAAAACATAATCAAAATCCCCGCTACCTCCTGAAGTCACAACGGTAATAGAACCATCTGCATTGTTACAGGAAGGCTCCGCCGTTGCACTGGCCGTTATGGAAAAGAAATCAAACACCTCAAAAGTATTGGTAGCAGTACATCCGTTACCATCCCTTACCGTCATAGTATAAGTACCTGGATTGGGAACCGTAAAAAATGGACTATCCTGAAATCCACTACCCATATCGTATTGAAAAGTCGTCTCCGGCGCGGGTCCACTATTTACCGGGCTCGTAACCTCCACATTATAGGAGGCCACCACAAAACATTGATTGGTAACATCAATGGTTGGTGCTGCAACTCCCGGATCCTCCAAAATGGTCACCGTCGTGAAAGAACTACAACCACTGGCATCCTGAACATATACATCATAATCTCCAGGAGCCAAATCATAGTCAGTTGTACCCGAATATGCCCCTACTGCCGTTGTGGTGGGCACCACATCGTATTGGTATGGTCCCGTTCCTCCTACCCCACGTATCACCAAATGTCCAAAAGGATCATTACAATTGGCATTGGTATTACTATCAACGTTAATTGTGGGTATATCTTGGGCTATAATTGCCTGTGCGCTGGTAGTACAACCGGAAGACACATCCTCTACCAAAACACGGTAGTTGCCAGGAGGCAAGTTGGTTATTTGCCCTGCATAAGGAGTACCCGGAACGTAAGCTGGTACGGTAATAGTTGTTGCTGGTGCCACAATTGCGCCTGTAGTAACATTGATTACTGTAATTTCCAACTGTGTGCCAGTATATTCCTCAACTTCATAATTGAATATACCGTTTCCTGAAACGTCACAGGAGGCCGAAGTCGCAGAAGCTGTTGCAACAAAACTAGGCATCGGACCACTTATAGGAGGAATTTCCTGCTGATAAATACAGCCGGTAATCAAATCTCTTACCTCAACCGTATAGGCCACTCCATAAATAATACCGTTAGCTGCATAACTAAAAGTATGGGAATTGGGTCCTGGAACCAAGGCATAAAAACTGGCCTCACCAACTAATCTAATCTCATAAGATCCAGATCCGCCTGCAACATTAACTGTATAAGTAAAGCCATCCCCAGCAGGATCACAAGTTGCTGGCAATGGTGGTGGCACTGGGGTTATGGTTACACCTGTGTGCCCCAAGGTGACTGCGTCCCTATCTTCACAACCAGATGCATCCCTTGTAATTACGGTATATTCCCCTTCTGGTAAATTGGTAAAACTATGAGTGTCACTTGCCGTATTTACAACTGAACCTACAACGTTTCCGTTTACATCCAATAAAGTATAGGTATAAGGAGCTACTCCATTGATATTACCAGTAACGTCGATGCTTCCCGTAACCACTCCCGCGGCGCAGGTAGCATCATTTGGCACTACTGTGGCATCAACTCCGGGATCTGGACCTCCTACCGTAAAATCGACATCTATAAAACACCCCCTACTATCCCTAACATAATAGGTATAATTTCCAGGGGAAAGATTTCCGTATACGGCCTGACTTGTATAGGTAGAACCATCTGTACTATATTCATATGGTGCCACCCCTACCGTGGTATCAGGTATCAAGCGGACTACCCCAGTATTGGGATCGTCACAACGGGGGTTCGTAACATCTGCCGATGCTGCTATTACATCCGTAGGGCTTATGGTAACCACATTGGTTTCCACCACACATCCATTACCGTCAGTAATTTGGAACTGGTAGGTACCAGGACTTGGGGTTGTATATACAAAACTACTTCCTGAAATTGGGGTTGTTAGACCATATCCCCCTCCGTTAATATTTACTGCATAATTGGCATAGGGTGGATTACCATTACCAATATTTACCCTAATATCCGCATCACCTGCACCGGGTACAAGGCTACAGGTAAGTTCCTTTTGAATACTCACGGTAGAGGTAGTCTGTGGCCTAATATTCCTAACAACATCATCCATACAGTTATTTCCATCCCTTACCTGAACGGTATGGTTGCCAGGGGTAAGACCACCAAAACTTGCACTGGCACCACCAGCTACCCAAGGTCCATTGTCTATGCGGTACTCGTAGTTTCCATCTCCACCACTGGCGTTGACCACCATGGTTGTGGCATTGGAACTATCGAAACAAAAATCTGAAGCGGCTGTATCCAAAACCAAAGTAGGTGCCGTTAGAGAAGTAAAAGTATAACTTGCAGATGCCGTACAACCACCACCATCTTCCACGCTAATAGTGTAAGGTCCAGAGTCATCGGTTAAACCTGTAAAATTGGGATTGCTCCTTGGACCAACACTAGTACCGTTTGGTCTTGTTAGGGTATATTGAAATCCGCCCCATCCACCGGAAGCATTTCCATTAACCGCACCCCTATTGTTGTTCTGGCAACTCATATCTGTCCATATTGGAGATATGGCCAAGGGAGCTGTTGGTTCTGCAATAGTAAGGGTCGCCGTATCAACGCAATTGGTATCCTCATCTGTAACCGTTATGGTATAGGAACCGGCACTTAGTCCGCTTACAGAAACAATATTGGAGGTCTGCCCCGTTACTACAGGATTTGCATCTATTTGATACCTATAAGTACCATTAAATCCGTCCACTATAAATCGGCCTGCCCCATCACTATCCCCAAAACAGGTTACATTGGTCAGCAATTGACTGGCAACCCCAATAGAACTAATATCGGTTATGGCAAAACTTTCTGTATAATTACAACCCGCAGAATCGGTCACTCTAAAGGTATAACTGCCTAAGCCCAATCCTGTGAAAGTATTGGACCCTCCATTATTTACACTGGTTGGGGCAATAATTTCATAAGTACTTATGGCCGCACCTCCTGTTACCGCTAAGGAAACGGATGCCGTACCTGTAGCACAATCTATACTGGATACTGTAAAATCGATATCCGTAGGTTTATTCAACGGACTAAAAACTATGGCAGGCAAGGTAGAAACACAGCCATTGGCATCACGTATCTGTGGGGAATAGGTCCCTGCGGAAATACCATTAAAGACGGTGTTGTTCAAAATGAAGCCAGACCCAATACTATATTCATATGGACCTACACCTCCACTGACCCCAGAAAAAGTAATCTGGCCACCACTTTCATTTAAACAAGTTGGGGTTTGGGTAGCATTGGCATTACCTAAAATCGTAGAAGGAGTTCCTATGGTTCTACTAACCGCTGGAGTAGTACATGAAAAAGTATCTTGTTGATACCTTATTACTACATTATAATTTCCTGGTGCCAGATTGGAGAAAACATTACTATTTTGGAAGGTTCCACCATTATTAATACTGTATTCTAGATTATACCCATTACTATTGGTAACATTTACGGTAATACTTCCGTTGTTGGAGCCTCCGCAATTGGCATCTACAGAACTGATATTGTAGACAGGGGGCGGAATGTTCTCAACATCTACCGCCGCATTTTTGGTACATCCATTGGCATCCCTTACCACTATATTATAGGTACCTGGACTACTTACCGTATGTGTAGTGGAAGTTGCGAAACTTCCCCCGAAGGCTCCTCCATTTACGCTATACTGATATGGCCCCGTACCACCGCTAGCATCTATGGTGATATCCACAGATGTGGCACCGCAGCCAAAACTGTCGGTCGCAAATGCAGTAGCATCAACAGGAACAAGTCCAGCACCTATTGTAATTGGATTTCCATTAATAGTACTAATTGTTTGAGTACAACTACTGCCCGCCTGAACTGATACGGAATAGGTACCGGCACCTAAATTATTAAAGGTATGTGTATTGGACCCATTAGGTCCAAAGGTGTTCATGGTAACACCGTTTCTAATTAACCTATAGCTATAAAATCCCGGTACACCCGAAATGTTGATGCTTATACTACCCTTATCACCACTACAGATAATGTCTACCTTAGAAACCGCCACCGTCATATCCACCTCGCTTATGGTTACGGTTTGCGAAGGAAAAACACATGCACTGGGCGAAGCGTTCTTTAAACGTGTATACACCTGATAATTCCCTGGTGTGAAGATATCGAAATACGGATTGTCCTGATAGGGACCTGCAGCAGAATTAAGACTGTATTCGTAGCCAGCAGGTACATTGGTTACCTCTACCCTTCCTGGATTACCACAAATAATGTTTTGGGTACTAAGTTGGGGATTCAAGGGGTTGGAGGAAACCCTGAAATAATAAAAAGCACCAGAGCCTACCCTAACGCGATATTCCCCTGCAACGGAGGGATCACTGGCATCAAGGAAATAAGTTGGACTTGTTACTGCTGGTCCATAACAACTATTATCCTTTACCGGACAGGTGTCTGTTCCCACAAAAACACAGCTTGATGAAAGCTTTTGCCAAGTTATGGTGCCGGATCCGCTAACGGAAATAGTTCTATCATCGCCCGTACCACACAGGAAAAATTTTGCCAGGGTACTCCCGTCATTGGTACAGGTTACCTCTTCATTGGCCCCGTTGATGATTGTTGCAAACATCATTGGACTGGAGGTAACATCTATTTGGACCTCTTCGTTGGGATTGGTGTATGAACTCTCCAGAGAACTATTCTCTAAGGGTTGTTCAACAGCAATTCTCGTCGAATTAATATTTTCGACCGCGGAAGAAACATCCGCAATAAGCTCATAAACTATTGAGTTTGCCTTCGTTGCACTAAACACAACGCTCAGTGCTAGCAGAAGTAGGGCATAATAAATATGCCGTGGTTTTTTCGGGAGCATAGGTTAAGTAGGTTTTACAAAATATAATCGGACTTGGGGAGGTCTAAGTATATTTTTAGTGTAATAGTTTTGCTTATATTTTATATTTATCTTTAGCGTTCTAAGCTACATTATTAATTATTTAACGTTGAATTATGAAAAATAGTATCCTAATTATATTCATCGCCTTTGCTTCATTAAACATATCTTGCGCACAACAAACTGAAAATGAAGTAAATAACGTAGAAAACCCACCGTTCACTGCCGAGCTAATAATCGATGAACTACAAATACCATGGGGATTTACCTTTCTTCCAGATGGCAGTATGCTCATTACGGAAAAGACAGGTCAATTGATCCATTACAAGGATGGTAAAAAAAATATGGTGGATAATGTCCCTGCGGTATATGTTAGGGGCCAAGGAGGGCTTTTGGATGTTGTTCTACATCCCGATTATGCCAATAACAGATGGATCTATATATCCTACGCCTCCGAAGAAGGTGATGATAAAGGTGGAAATACTGCCATTATCAGGGCAAAGTTGAATAACAATAGCCTTACCGATATCCAATTATTATACAAGGGTACCCCCAACACCACCAAAGGTCAGCATTTTGGCTCTAGAATCGCCTTTGATGATAACGGTTATCTTTTCTTTTCCATTGGAGATCGTGGAGACCGTGACGTTAATCCTCAGGATATTACCAAGGATGGCGGCAAAATATATCGTTTAAACGCGGATGGGAGTATCCCCTCAGACAATCCTTTTGTAAATACTGAAGGTGCTAAAACAGCTATATACAGTTATGGCCATAGAAATCCCCAAGGTCTGGTAAAAAACCCTATGACAGGCGAAATCTGGGATAACGAACACGGCCCACAAGGTGGCGACGAAATCAATATTATTGAAAAAGGCAAAAATTATGGATGGCCGGTAATTACCTATGGTATCAACTATAGCGGCACCCCCATTACGGACAAAACCGAAATGGAAGGCATGGAACAACCAATACATTATTGGGTACCATCCATAGCTCCAAGTGGAATGGCTTTTGTAACATCTGACAAATACCCGGAATGGAAGGGTAATTTATTAATAGGCTCCCTGAAATTTCAATATTTGGAAAGACTGGAATTAAAGGGCAACAAGGTTGTTTACAGAGAAAAACTTATGCCCGACATGGGACGTGTTCGAGATGTAAGACAAGCACCGGACGGTTTTATATATGTGGCCGTGGAAGGCAAGGGAATTTATAAACTGGTACCCAAAAAATAATACTACGTGCATTACGTATCATCTTAAAGAATAACATATGAAGCTCTTGCTTTTAACTTATATTTTAACCATTTCATTATTGTCCTATTTATTGTTCCAAGATAAAGAATTGGAAGAGAGTATCAATAGAGGTGCGGAGATTTATTCGGACTTCTGTATAAACTGCCATATGGCGAATGGGGAGGGCGTTGAGAAAACGTTCCCTCCATTGGCAAAGTCAGATTTTTTATTGAACAAAAGAGAAGAAAGCATAAGAGGTGTAAAATACGGCCAACAAGGCTATATATTGGTCAACGGGGTAGCCTATAACAACATTATGCCCCCAATGGGATTGGAAGATGAGGAAATTGCAGATGTAATGAACTATATCCTAAACTCCTGGGGGAATAAAAGCGACAGCATAGTAACCCCCGAAGAGGTTTCTATGAATGTCAACAAATAGTCTAACCTTTGCTGGCGTCTATAGCATTCTTAACAGAACCGTATTTCTTTAATAATTTTTCGGCCTCGGCATAATCTATCTTCAATTCCTCTACCAAATATCGGGTTCCACGATCCACCAACTTTTCATTGGTAAGCTGCATATTTACCATCTTATTCCCTTTTACCCTCCCAATTCTGATCATTAAGGCAGTGGAAATCATATTGAGCACCAACTTTTGCGATGTTCCACTTTTCATACGTGTACTTCCCGTAAGAAATTCCGGCCCCACATTTACTGCGATGGGAATCTCCACAGCCTGGGTCAATGGAGAACCTGGATTATTGGTGATACATGCGGTGAGCAATCCTCGGGCTGCCGCCTCCTTTACCCCACCAATAACATATGGCGTGGTACCTGACGCCGCTATCCCTACCACGGTATCGTTCTTTGTTATATCAAATGCCTCCAAATCCTTCCATGCCTGAACGGTATCATCCTCGGCATTTTCAACTGCCTTTCTAATTGCAACATCCCCTCCGGCGATAAGTCCTATAACATGATCATGGGACAACCCAAAAGTTGGAGGGATTTCCGAAGCATCCAAAATACCCAATCGGCCGCTGGTTCCTGCGCCTATATAAAATAGTCTACCCCCTCTGTCAAATCTTTCTTTAAGGGCATCTACCAATTTGGTCACCTCCGGTATCACCAATGCTACTGCATCAGCAATCAATTTATCCTCCTTATTCATATTGGTAAGGATTGTCTCGGTATCCATCAACTCCAAGTCGTTATATTTGGATGGCAATTCGGTTATCTTTTTATAATCTTGCATATATTATGGTTGGTATTTGATTTTAATAGTTCTTTATATAAGTTTCAAAAATTGGAGTTCACTAAAAGGAATTGGTTAATTACATAAGTCTATATAGCGCGTCTTTACCTTTAATATTCTTGGAAATAATGTATAGATTAAACTTACCTCTTCTTCATAAATCAAAGAATACTTTTAAAATTAGGGCAAACTTAGGAAATTTTAGTTTTTTGCATTGTCCAAAACCATCAGTGGTTATTAAAAAGTATAGCCCATAAAAAAAATCTACTTCAATAATAAATAAATAGTGCTATAGTAATTTTACTTTGGCATCCCTAAAATCCCTTAATTTATCGTCCTCTGGTTCCAGTTCGGTAATTAATACATCTATAGTGTCCAAATCACATATTTTAAATCGTTGTGTAGAATTTAATTTCTCGGAAATTGACGGGGCCACAATTTTTTTAGAGGCATTTATCATAGCCTTTTTTATTTGAACAATATCCCAGTCGAAGTCGGTTACGCCATTTTTTACATCGATGGAATTGATTCCCAAAAAACAGATATCAACCTTAATATCATTCAACATGTTTATTGCACAGCCTCCAATCGCAATTTGGGAATCCCTGGATAATTTTCCTCCTACCAATATCACTTCCACATCCGATTTGGCCATCAATTGTACGGCAACTGGTAAACTGGGGGTAAAACAGGTAATTTTTAAATGGGGTGGAATCATTCTCGCAATTTCCATATTGGTCGTTCCACCACTTAGTAGTACCACCTGTCCACTCTTTAATAAGGTTATTGCCTTTTTGGCAATCCGTGACTTATTCTCAAGAGCATATATCTCATGGTTTTCAACATGGTAATTATTAAATCCCAATGAGATGGCCCCGCCATGTACCTTCTTTAATTTTTTGGCAGCACTTAGCTCTTTGATATCACGGCGTATGGTATCTACCGAAACACTCAAAAGTTCGGCAATATCTGTAAACAAAACCCTATTATGAATCCTAACCTCGTTTAAGATTACTTGTTGTCTCTCTGCTTTTAACATAAAATTATCACATTAACAGAATGTAGTCAATATTAGCAAAATACTGCAAACAAACCTCATGTAGTTGATTATTTCAATAATTATTGCAATATATTGCAAATAATTGCAAAAGTTGCTGTTTTTTGCATATTTTTGAAAATATCAATTATACTATTTCTAATTTAATTTACTAAAAATTAACTCTAAAAGCCGATGAAAAAATTTCAAACAATTAGAGGAAAGTTACCCAGCCATTTATTCCTTTGGCTACTCCTGGTAATGAGTACAAACGTATTTGGGCAACAATCCCCAATTACAATCAGTGGAAACATTACTGAAAGCGGTTCAGGGATACCAATAGCCGGGGCTTCCGTATTTATTGCCAATACCTCTTTCGGTGCAGTTTCGGATTTCGATGGAAACTACAGTTTCAAGGCTACCCTTGAAAACGGGAACTATGTTCTCACCGCTAGCTATCTAGGATTTAGTACTCAAAAAATATCCTTCACTGCCTCGGGCGGAGATATCACACAGGGTATTGTTTTGGCAGAAGACCTTTTAAGCTTGGACGAGGTAGTAGTTACCGGAACGGGAACCGGAGCCAACAAAAGGTCATTAGGAAATGCCATCTCTTCAGTAAAGTCTGAAGAATTGACCAATAATGGCGCTACCCAAGTAGACCAAGCTATTGCCGGAAAAGTTTCCGGTGCCTTGGTGCAACAAAACTCAGGTGATCCGGCGGGTGGTATCAGTATAAGGCTTAGAGGTCCTAGCACCATTGCAGGTAGTTCCGACCCATTATATATTGTAGACGGAATCATTATTAGCAACTCCAGTAACGAGCTAATAGATCTGGGCGGTAACTCCCAAAACAGACTGGCCGACTTAAACCCAAACGATATTGAAAAAATAGAAATTATCAAGGGTGCGGCAGCAGCAGCTATCTATGGTTCAAGAGCCAGTAACGGGGTAGTCCAAATTTTTACCAAAAAAGGAAAGAGCGGTGAACCAAAGTTTACCTTTATGACGAATGCCAAGCTTAACGAGCTTAGAAAAAAAATCGACTATAATACGGTTCCCCTAGCCTGGGAAGTAGCCACAGACAGAAACAATTTGGCCACAGTTGCAGTAGAACGATATGATTTGCAAGATGTTATTTTCGATACTGGTTTCGGTTTGGAAAATTACTTTTCGGTAAACGGAGGCAATGAGAAAACCTCCTATTTTCTTTCTGCCTCACATTTGGATAATGAGGGAATAGTAAAGAATACCGACTTTAAACGCTACGGATTTAAGGCCAACATTACCCAGAAGGCATTTGATTGGCTGGACATCACTGGTGGCTTTAACTATGTAAGAAGTATTAGCAACGATGTTCCCAACGGAGGAATCAATTCTGCCTATGGATCCATTACAGGTTTCTTATTCAGTGACAACTCCATAGATCCAACCCCTGATGCATCAGGAGTTTATCCGATAACCTCTCCTGTAGTGGCCAGAACAAACCCATTGGAAGCGGTAGACCGATTTGATTTCGGACAAAAAACCAATCGCTTTATCACTAGTATAGCCTTGGACAGTAAATTTAACGAACACCTTTCCGCAAAATACACCTTGGGGATGGATTATTACAACCAGTCCGCATTTGCCTATATTCCTATCAACAACACCTCAACATTACCCGATGGGTTTGCCAGAAGATCGGATTTAAACAGTTTTCAATACAACAGCGATCTTAATGTAACCTATAGGACCGATATATCCGAAAATGTGAACTCCACTACAACGGCAGGAGGTTCATGGCAATATGAAGAGAGGGACAGAGTAGGCATCAGTGCAACCGGACTTCCACCTGTAGTGGAAACGGCAACAGGAGGTAGTTTGTTGGAGCAAGGCGAGACAAGATCCCAAATATCTTATTGGGGAGCATTTCTACAACAGTCTTTTTCCTTTATGGACAAACTATATATAAACGGAGCGGTAAGAATGGACGGAGCCTCAACCTTTGGCAAGGATGAACGCAATCAACTTTATTTTAAGGCCAGTGCTTCCTATGTCCTATCCGATGAAGATTTCTGGAAAGATGCCTTCTCAGACACTTTTAACTCCTTTAAATTAAGGACCTCATGGGGTCAGGCCGGTAACCTAACAGCATTGGGTGCCTTTGATAGGTTTTCTGTATATACTCCATCCGCTATTGGTGGAGCGGTAAGCCTTATACCCTCTACGGCTCAAGGAAACGAAAACCTTAAACCAGAAAGACAGGATGAAATTGAATTAGGTTTTGATGCCGGTTTTCTTAACAACAGGCTAGGCTTGGAATTCTCATACTACCATCAAAAGGTAACAGATCTATTGCTACCAAGGGTATTGGCCCCATCAACCGGTTTTAGTTCTAGATTCGAAAACGTAGGAAACCTAGAGAATAAAGGTGTAGAAATACTACTTAGGGCTGCGCCCATAAAAAATGAAAACTTTTCATGGGACGTAACTGCCTCCTTCTCCAAAAACAAAAATGAGGTTACCAACGTAGCCGGTGGTGGCCGACTAACACTTGATGGAAGCTTCTCTACCAACTATGTAATTGAAGGTGAACCTTTAGGCGTTTTTTACAGACAATTTTATGCTAGAAACGAAGATGGCAGCATCGCCCTGGACGCCGATGGCTATCCATACAGAGGAACTACAGAGGATGGTGAATCATCCAAAGTATTGGGCGACCCAAATCCAGATTGGTTTGGATCCCTGATCAACGAAGTATCTTATAAGAATTTTTCTTTAAGAGTACAGTTGGACGCGGTTCAAGGTTATGAAGTATTCAACTGGAACCGCAGGTTGCTGGACAATGTATTGTTTGGCGGTGGATATAATGTAGGTCAAGAATTGTTGGGGAACCTTCCTAAAGGTTATGGAGGAGCACAGGCCAATATCTTTGAAGAGTTTGTAGAGGATGGATCTTTTGTTAAGTTAAGGGAGGTAAGCCTAAGCTACAATTTTGCGCCTAAATGGGATTTCATAGACAACGTAGCATTGAGTTTGGTAGGTAGAAACCTGGTTTCATGGGACAATTATTCCGGATGGGACCCAGAAGTAAGTGCCGCAGGTCAAAGTAACGGGGTAAGAGGATTTGATTTTGCTACAGTTCCAATCCCAAAAACCTATCAATTTGGAATAAATGTTAGTTTCTAAACTTAAAAAAACAACGATGAAAAAATATCTAAATTTTAATATAAAGGCTATTGCACTATTGATGACCGTTTTGGCGGTATCATCTTGCGAAACCGATTTCGACAATCCTAATGCCGCTACGGACGCCCAAGTTTTTTCTTCTAGGGAAGGCATATTGGCAGCAACCATAGGAATGCAACAATTGTATTCCACCACAGGTTTGAGATGGATCGTAGAAACACCAGCGGTCACCACTAGGGAGGCAGGTATTACCACTACGTTCCAAAATATGATCGATCTTGAGGACGGTGGGGACATTCCAAATTCTACCTCCAATATAGTCGGACTCTGGTCCACTATGCTCAGGGTAATGTCCATTTCAGAAGATATTGCAAAAAATGCACCTGATCTGAACATTAATGATGGCACCAAAAGTGGTTTAATTGCATATGCCAATTTATTTAAGGCAATGGCAATAGGCAGTATGGCTCAAAACTACGAACAAGTAATTGTAGAAATCAGTCAAGATGGGGATGCAGCATTCGTAACCAGGACAGAGGCCTACAACACCGCAGTTGCCCTACTCAATGAGGCTCAAAACTTAATTTCGGCCAACCCAATATCAGACGAATTCAGTTCAGAGATTCTAAGGGGAAATATAGATTTGGAAAACACCCTACAAGCCATGTCGGCCAGATACAACTTATTTGCAGGGAATTATGACGCCGCCATCACTGCTGCAGGTTCAGTAGACCAATCTTCCGGCTCGGTATTTACCTATGATTCACAGAATCTTAATCCAGTTTGGAGCAGGGTATTTCAAAACGGCCTTCCCAATTTCAAACCTAGGGATAATTTTGGTTTGCCAGCCTCATTTTCAATAGACCCAGCGGATGGTCGTATTGATTTCCATTTGGTTCCTTTGGATGAATTGAACCTTAATCAACTGCCCATAGAGGACCTTGCAGGATTCTTTGATGAGGAAAGTGGTACGGAATCCATTCCTGTTTATCTACCAGACGAAATGAACCTGATTATTGCCGAGGCCAATCTTAGAAAAACTTCAGCAGATATTACAGCTGCCGTTACCGCCATAAACGATGTTAGGACGGATAATGACGATGTTTTTGGTGTAAATGCCAATATTACGGCTTATTCCGGTGACACCTCCGTTGACGCATTATTGGACGAAGTATACCTTAACCGCAGGCTGGAACTGTTTTTGACGGGAACCAGTCTGGAGGACAGCAGAAGGTTTGAAAGACCCGAACCCAGCACTAGTGCCAAAGTCTTTACCGATGAAAGGAACAGGAACTTCTATCCTTACCCCAACACGGAAAGGGACAACAACAGCAATACCCCTGCCGACCCATCAATTTAAAGGAAATATTGTTATAGTTTACAAAAGGCCTACATTTATGTTTAAATGCTAGGCCTTTTGTTTAAATACTCGATTGCATATGCTTAAAAGAATTGCCTTTTTACTCATTTTAACACTTACCTCCTGCACGGTATTTAAACCTTCCATACCAACGCCCAAACATGAATTTAGAGGGGTATGGATAGCCACTGTGGTCAATATCGACTGGCCAAAAAGCGGCCTCGATGATATCGAAAAACAAAAACAGGACTATCTGAAAATCCTTGATTTTTATAATGACTTAAATTTTAATGCCGTAATTGTGCAAATTAGGGCTGCTGGGGATGCCTTCTATCCATCCCAATACGCACCCTGGTCAAGGTTTTTGACCGGCAACGAGGGCGTTGCCCCAGAACCTTATTACGACCCATTACAATGGATGATACAAGAAGCACATGCCAGAGGAATGGAATTTCACGCTTGGCTTAACCCCTACCGGGCCACATTTGATGAAAAATTGGAAATCTTAAGTAAGAACCATGATTACAACCTACATCCAGGTTGGATACTGAAATATGGAAAAAAATACTATTACAATCCCGGATTACCAGAAGTGCAACAGCATTTAACAAATATCATGGGTGAAGTAGTGGCCAATTACGATGTAGATGCCGTTCACTTTGACGACTATTTTTACCCTTATAAAATAACGGGTGAAACGTTTGAAGATACAGAAGCCTTTACCAAATACGCCCAACCACAACAATCCCTTGAAGATTGGCGAAGAAGCAATATAGATAGTTTGGTGCACAAGGTGCACAACACTATAAAGAGCACAAAACCCTGGGTTCAGTTCGGTATAAGCCCATTCGGAGTTTGGAAAAACAAGAGTACCGACCCCTTAGGTTCGGATACCAAAGCCGGGCAGACCACCTATGAGGATCTGTATGCCGATCCCTTATTATGGATGAAAATGGGGTGGATAGACTATTTGGTGCCCCAAGTATATTGGAGCATGGATCTACCCGTAGCATCCCATAAAAAAATAGTGGACTGGTGGTCCAAAAACAGTGACAACACCAACCTATATATTGGCAACGGACCGTATAAAATAAGAAACAATAGTGACAAAGCATGGGATAAGAAAATAGAGCTTCCGAATCAATTAAGGTTCGCAAGGGAAAACAACAATGTAATTGGCAATGTATTTTTTAGTGCCAAATCCCTGATGTCCGATAAGGAAGATGTGCTTAAAATATTGAAGAAAAAATACTACCATAATATTGCATTGCCACCCACTTCACCTTTGTCAAAAAATGAATTTCATAATGAAATTATTGAAACACAATTTGAAGAAAAAAACGGACTTTTACATTTCAGCATTCCATCCGAGGAAAGACAAAATTTAAGATATGCCTTGGTGTATGTAGTAAAAAAAGAATCAAAATTAAACTTGGAAAACACGGATAAATTAGTGGCAAAAATACCGCTATCGAACTCCGGTAATTTTAGTTTTGACAGTTCAAAAATCAAAGGAAGAAAACTTTTGGCATTGACGTTTATAAATAATTTTGGACAGGAAAGTCAACCAAAAATAATCAGTATAAATTAATGTCAAGGAAGATTTAACATCTTCAAAAATGACAAATTAAAAATAAATTATAGATAACAAAAAGCAGATAAAATGATTCAAAAAGACAAGTGGGCATGGGCATGGGTTCCTGTTTTATACTTTACACAAGGCATTCCATACATACTTGTAGTAACGGTTTCAGTAATAATGTATAAAAAACTGGGTATCAGTAATTCAGATATTGGTTTATACACGAGCTGGTTGTACCTTCCATGGGTCTTAAAACCATTATGGAGTCCGTTTGTAGACCTCAATGGCACTAAACGAAAATGGTTTTTGAGCATGCAGCTAATAATTTCACTTGCCATCTTGGGAGTGGGTTTAACCGTGCCGACATCCATATTTTTCACCACTTCTTTGGCTTGTTTTTGGATGGCAGCTTTTGCTTCTGCAACCAACGATATTGCATCGGACGGATATTACATGTTGGGCCTGACGGAAAAAAAACAGGCCTTCTTTGTAGGCATGAGAAGTACCTTCTATCGACTGGCTATGATTACCGGTCAAGGACTAATTGTTATCCTCGCTGGATTCCTGGAAAACTATTATGGAGACAACACAAAGGCATGGTCCGTCACTATGATCGCCGCTGCCATTTTAATGTTGGCCTTGACCATCGCTAACTTTTTTGTGACCCCAAAATATGAAACCTCCGAAGCCATTGTTCAAGTAAAACCTGAAGGGTTTATGGACGTATTTATTTCCTTTTTTAAGAAGCCCAATATTGGAATTGCCCTGGCCTTTATTTTAAGTTACCGCCTCGGGGAATCCCAGTTGGTAAAAATGGCCGCTCCCTTTTTGTTGGACAAAACCTCAGCGGGCGGATTGGAATATTCCACCGAGGCGGTAGGAACCATTTACGGAACGGTGGGGGTAATTATGTTATCCTTGGGAGGAATACTTGGTGGCATCCTTATTTCCAAGGATGGATTAAAAAAATGGATGCTACCCATGGTCTTGGCCCTAAATGTACCCAACGCCATGTACGCTTTTTTGGCCTTGACCAAAACCACTAGTATAGTTGCTGTTGTGGCAACTGTGGTTTTGGAACAGTTTGGCTATGGCTTTGGTTTTGCTGCCTTTCTGATCTTCTTGATCTATATTGCCGAGGGAATCTCAAAAACCTCGCACTATGCCATCGCCACCGGATTTATGGCCTTGGGTATGATGCTGCCGGGAATGGCAAGTGGCTATATCCAGGAATGGCTAGGGTATGGCGGGTTTTTCGTTTGGGTCGTCATTGCCGCCCTTCCCGCCCTCTTTCTTTTAAAATATATTAAGTATCCCGCCGATTACGGTAAAAAAACAAATACCGAAGATGTTTAAAATTGCACCCTATAATATGGCCACTACCCAGCTTGACCTAAAAGAAAAAGTTGGTCAATTGTTTATGCCCGCGGCCTTTATCAATGATACCGAGGAAGAAATTCAGGAATTGGAAAAACTCATTGGCAAATATCACATAGGCGGCCTCTGTTTCTTTCATAGTAGGGCCAGCGCCGCGACCAATTTTGAAGGAAAAAAGAAGATTGTTTATAATGAACAAAGTTTAACCACGCTAAAGAACCTTATCCGTCGATACCAAAATGCGGCAAAATATCCACTGCTCATTAGTATTGATGCCGAATGGGGATTGGCCATGCGAATTGAAAACACCCCACAATATCCGTATGCCATCACGCTAGGGGCCATACAAAACAAAGAAGATTTAATTTTTAAGGTAGGACAACAAATAGCTTTGGATTGCAGAAAAGCAGGAATTCATTGGAATTTGGCACCGGTTGTGGATATAAACAACAACCCCAACAATCCGGTAATTGGCTATAGATCGTTTGGAGAAGACAAACTGAATGTCACGCAAAAAGCCATATCCTTTATCAAGGGTACCCAGAGTGTTGGTATTTTAAGCTGCATCAAACACTTTCCTGGCCACGGGGATACGGCTACGGATTCCCATCTTGGCCTTCCAATCATTAAAAAGTCCAAGGAAGCCCTTATGGCAAACGAACTTTATCCCTTTAGGGAAACCATTAAAAATGGGGTGGATAGCGTTATGGTAGGTCATTTATCCATACCCTCTTTGGATAATGGTGAGGGTACTCCAGCAACGATATCCAGCTCCATCATAAAAGGCCTCCTTCGCAAAGAATTAAATTTTAATGGCGTAGTGATATCCGATGCCTTGAACATGCATAGCGTAAGCAAAATGTTCTCCCAAAAAGGGGAACTGGAATGGCGTGCCTTTGATGCAGGCAACGATATCCTTTGTTTTGCAGAGAACACGAAGGAAGGCATTCAAAAAATAATGGATAATGCAGACCCCAATGAAATTGAAGAGCGTTTTAATCGCGTATGGAAACTAAAGGAACAAGCCTTTGCCTCCCATTCCCCATCAGCGAAGGACCAACAGGAAACCTCTGCCCTAAATAAACAGCTAGCTACAGAAAGCCTTACCTTATTAACCGGGAACGATAGTATTGTTAGCAATTTTACAAGAGAAGGCTTTAATTGCCTTTCCTTAGGGGAATCCACCGATAAATCTTTTGTAGAAACTACCTCGGAGATTGCCGATAATGGGCCAAAAAATAGGGATAATGTCTTAATAGCCCTTTACCCACCAAAAGTAAAGCCCCAAAACAATTTTGACCTCAAAACTGAAGAACTGGACCTGCTTCGGCAATTGCTCAATACAAAGAGGGTTATTCTATATGTGTTTGGAAACCCTTATGTACTCAACCTCATCAATTATAAAGCGGCCAAAGCAGTGGTATTGGGATATCAAAATTTTAAAGAGTTTCAAGATAATGCCCTAGCCCATTTTAAGGGCGAAATCATAGCTAAAGGGACATTGCCGGTTACCATTAATCTAATTGAACCTTAAAGACAATGGAGAACAACATTATCAAATCCTGGAACAAAAATGCCCTTGAATGGATCAAGGTAATTGACAATGCCGATATTGAATCCAGAAAATTCACCAATAAGGCCATACTGGAACTTATTGGTAATTCACCTGCCATCAAAATATTGGATGTAGGCTGCGGGGAGGGGTGGCTCACGAGGAGCCTTGGTGATATGGGTAAATTTGTGGTAGGCCTGGATGCCATTCCGGAATTATTGGAAAATGCTGAAAAAAAAGGCCAAGGTACCTATTATCAAATGTCCTACGAAGATATCATATTGGGAAATCCTATCCCGGAAGTACCTTTTGATGCAGCTGTTTTCAACTTTTGTCTTTATCAAAGGGAAGGGCTCAGCCAACTCCTAAGACAAGTAAAAAAATCGCTATCGGAAAATGGTTATATCGCCATCCAGACCCTTCATCCCTTTTTCCTTTTACAAAATGATTTGGGGTACAAAAGTCAATGGATCAACGATTCCTGGAAAGGACTTCCCGGCAATTTCACAGACGGCCACTCTTGGTACGCCCGTACTTTTGAATCATGGATATCCGTATTTAAAAAAGCCGGACTTCAATTACACCAATTACAGGAAGTGACCAATGATGACCACAAACCCATTTCAGTAATTTTTATTTTGTCCGAATAATTCCAAGTCCACCTTATGAACCATAACAAAATCAATAATTAAAAATGAAAATGTATAAAGTCATTGGACTAATGTCGGGAACCTCCTTGGACGGATTGGACCTGGCTTACTGCCATATATGGGAAACCGTCAGTGGATGGGATTTCGAGATTAAACAAACGCACAGTATTTCCTATAGTGAAGAATTGCAGACTAAACTTAAGAACTCCATTTACCTTCCGGCCGACCAATTGCTTCAATTCCACAATACCTATGGCAGCTGGCTTGGGCTACAAGCCAAGGATTTTATCAAAGTCCATACCCTGGAAGTTGATTTTATTGCCAGTCATGGTCACACCACCCATCACCAGCCCCAAAACGGACTTACTTTTCAAATAGGTTCCGGTCAACACCTGGCCAACGAAAGTGCCACCAAGGTAATATGTGATTTCCGTACCAACGATGTAGCCCTGGGCGGACAAGGAGCTCCTTTGGTGCCCATTGGGGATCAACTCTTTTTTGGTCAGTACGATTATTGCCTAAACCTTGGTGGTATAAGCAACATATCCTTCGAACAAAATGGCAAAAGATTGGCCTATGACATTGGCCTGGCCAATATGATCCTCAACCATATTACCAAAAAAATAGATCTGGAATATGACAAAGGAGGTGCTCTGGCAAGGACCGGAAAGCTAAACCGGGGCATGTTGGACCAACTCAACGACCTGGAATTCTATAAACTGCCCTTTCCCAAATCAATTGGATTTGAATGGTTTGTAGAGAAGGTGGTCCCCATTGTTGAGGATACCAAGGACAGTATTGAAAATTTACTACATACTGCCGTTCATCATATTTGCGATCAGATAGCCCTTCAGGTATCAGCTCAAAAGAATAAAACAAATAAGAGTCTATTTGTTACCGGAGGTGGCGCCCTAAACACTTTCTTAATGGATTGTTTACAGGAAAAACTTGGAACGGAAACAAAAGTTATTTCACCCTCAAAAACCTTGATCGAATTTAAAGAGGCCTTGGTATTTGCACTTATGGGGGTTTTAAGGGAGGAACAGAAAATAAATTGCCTTAGTTCCGTGACAGGGGCCAAAAGGGACTCATTTGGAGGTGTTATTTATTTACCGGCTTAAAACATATCGTTTGGTATATTAAATCAAAACCTTATCTTGGTTACTTAAATATTACCTCTTTACAAAACCAAAGATATAATGAGTGAGAAACAAAAAAAGGCAACTGCCTATTGGAAGGAAAATGTGCGCTATTTATTTATTCTGTTATCCATATGGTTTGCCGTTTCATTCGGGGCCGGGATATTATTTAAGGATGCCCTGAACACTATAAAAATAGGTGGTTTTAAATTAGGCTTTTGGTTTGCACAACAAGGGTCTATCTACGTTTTTGTAATCTTAATATTCGTTTATGTACGCCTTATGAACAAGTTGGACAAAAAATATGGTTACAACGAATAGCCGCTTCGAATTTTCCATTTCCGATTACAAATACCGAAATGCCATTGGACTTACCACCCAATTGGCCAAAACACAATCCAAAATATCAACCAAAAAACTTAAAATATGAGTGTTCAAGTCTGGACGTACCTTCTTGTAGGAATCACCTTTGCCCTGTACATAGGAATAGCCATTTGGTCCAGGGCAGGATCAACCAAGGAATTTTATGTTGCCGGTGGTGGGGTATCCCCCTTGGCTAACGGAATGGCCACTGCGGCCGACTGGATGTCCGCTGCTTCCTTTATCTCCATGGCCGGAATTATTGCCTTTGCAGGTTATGACGGTTCCGTTTACCTAATGGGCTGGACGGGTGGCTATGTGCTCTTGGCGCTGCTCCTTGCCCCCTATTTAAGAAAATTCGGAAAATTTACGGTCCCCGATTTTATAGGGGACCGATATTATTCCAATACGGCCCGTATGGTGGCCGTGTTCTGCGCATTGATTGTTTCCTTTACCTACGTAGCCGGACAAATGCGAGGTGTTGGTGTGGTCTTCTCTAGGTTTTTACAGGTAGATATCAATACAGGGGTAATCATTGGAATGATCATAGTTCTCTTTTATGCTGTTCTAGGCGGTATGAAAGGAATTACCTATACTCAGGTGGCACAATACTGTGTACTTATATTTGCCTTTATGGTTCCTGCCATATTTATTTCCTTTCAAATGACAGGCAATCCCATACCTCAATTGGGAATGGGCTCTACCCTTAATGACGGTTCAGGAACGTTTCTAATGGACCGGTTAAACGGACTCTCCACAGAGTTGGGCTTTGCCGAATATACGGATGGTACCAAATCTGTCATAGACGTCTTTGCCATTACCTTGGCCCTTATGGTAGGTACGGCAGGACTACCCCACGTTATTGTAAGGTTCTTTACCGTAAAGAGGGTCAAGGACGCAAGGAAATCTGCCGGACTGGCCTTATTGCTAATAGCGATTCTATACACTACCGCTCCAGCAGTTTCCGTTTTTGCAAAAATGAACTTGATAGATACTGTAAGCAACGAAAAATACAGCCTTATGCCCGTTTGGTTTAAAAACTGGGAAGAAACCGGGTTATTGACCTTCGACGATAAAAATAAAGATGGAATAATTCAATATGTCGCCGATAAGGATAAAAACGAATTAACAGTAGATAACGATATTATGGTCTTGGCCAATCCGGAAATTGCCAACCTTCCGGCTTGGGTAATTGCCCTAGTGGCCGCAGGAGGATTGGCAGCTGCACTAAGTACGGCAGCAGGATTGTTGTTGGTCATCTCGGCCTCTGTTTCCCATGACCTCATCAAAAAAGTTTTTAAACCCAATATCTCCGAAAAAGGGGAGTTATGGGCTGCAAGGGGAGCTGCAACGGTAGCCGTTGTTATTGCAGGGTATTTTGGAATTCACCCGCCGGGATTTGTGGCAGCGGTGGTTGCCCTTGCCTTTGGACTTGCAGCAGCCTCGTTCTTTCCTGCCATTGTACTAGGCATTTTTTATAAGAAAATGAACAAGGAAGGCGCCATTGGCGGTATGGTAGTTGGGATAAGTCTAATGCTGTTCTATATGGCCAAATTTAAGTTGGGCTGGTTGGGCGAAATTCCGGATAAGTCCGAATGGTGGTTTGGCATATCACCGGAAGGCTTTGGAACAGTGGCTATGATCGTCAATTTTATAGTTGCCTTGGTCATCAATAGATTTACACCAGAACCTCCAGAGGAGGTGCAGGAAATAGTGGAGAACATTAGGATTCCCAGTGGTGCAGGAGAGGCTGTAGACCACTAATCCAATAGTTTATCTTAAGGTTGGCGGCTTAAGAAAAGTGAATGGCCACTTAGTACCTCTATAGGAACAAACCGTCAATCTTCTTACTAGGGTTTTAACACATTCTCATAAAATTGGCATTTCAATATTAAATTCATATTAGGAAACCTTCCTTTTATGGATGATTTATATAAATTTATAGAAATTTTAAAAACACGATGAGCAATTATCACATTAAGCATTTAGAAGAATACTATCAGGTTTATCGAAAATCGGTTCGCGAACCAGAAAATTTCTGGGGAGAAGTAGCTGAAGAGCATTTTTTGTGGAGAAAAAAATGGGACAACGTTCTAAGTTGGGATTTCGAAAAACCTGAAATAAAATGGTTCGAAGGGGCACAATTAAATATTACCGAAAACTGTATAGATAGGCACCTACTTGCCAGGGGAGAAAAAACGGCCATTATTTTTGAGCCCAACAACCCGGAAGAGGAAGCCCAGCATATTACCTACCGTCAGCTGCACGAGCGAGTGTGTCAATTGGCCAATGTTTTAAAAGACCAAGGTGTTAAAAAGGGGGATCGTGTTAGTATCTACCTTCCCATGATCCCGGAATTGTCCATTGCCCTCTTGGCCTGTGCCAGGATAGGGGCCATACATTCCGTGGTGTTTGCAGGATTTTCATCCACTGCCCTGGCTACCCGTATCAATGACAGTGATTGTAAATTGCTAATAACGTCCGATGGATCCTATAGAGGATCCAAATCCATTGACCTAAAAGGAATTGTGGACGAAAGTTTGGAAGATTGCCCAGGAGTTAAAACAGTGTTGGTCGTAAAACGAACCAATGCAAAAATAAATATGAAGGAAGGGCGCGACCAATGGCTACAGCCCTTACTGGAAAATGCTTATCTGGATTGTGTTCCGGAAATAATGAACGCTGAGGATCCTTTGTTCATTTTGTATACCTCCGGCTCTACCGGTAAACCCAAGGGAATGGTACATACCACCGCCGGCTATTTGGTGTACACCGCCTATACCTTTAAAAATGTCTTTCAATATACAGAAAACGATGTCTATTGGTGTACCGCGGATATAGGCTGGGTAACCGGCCACAGTTATATTGTTTACGGGCCCTTGGCCAATGGCGCCACCACCCTAATGTTCGAAGGGGTACCCAGCTATCCTGATTTCGGAAGGTTTTGGGAAATCGTGGAAAAACACAAAGTAAATCAGTTTTATACCGCTCCTACCGCTATTCGTGCCCTTGCAAAGCAGAATATTGCCTTTGCCGAAAACCACGACCTGTCCTCATTAAAAGTATTGGGCTCCGTAGGGGAACCCATTAACGAAGAGGCTTGGCATTGGTACAACGATATTATTGGAAAAAAGAATAGTCCTATTGTGGATACTTGGTGGCAAACAGAAACAGGAGGCATTATGATAACGCCCATTCCTTATGTAACGCCCACCAAACCCACCTATGCCACCCTACCCTTTATAGGAGTACAACCGGCATTGATGGACGAACAGGGCAAGGAACTCAAGGGCAACCAAGTAGAAGGTAGACTATGTATCAAGTTCCCTTGGCCAGGAATGGCTAGGACCATTTGGGGCGATCATGCCAGATATAAGGATACCTATTTCTCGGCCTTTCCCAACAAATACTTTTCCGGGGACGGTGCCCTAAGGGACGAAGTAGGATACTATAGGATTACCGGTCGTGTAGATGACGTAATCATCGTGTCTGGCCACAACTTGGGTACGGCCCCAATAGAAGATGCCATAAACGAACACCCAGCAGTGGCAGAATCGGCTATAGTGGGCTTCCCTCACGATATTAAGGGCAATGCCCTTTACGGCTATGTAATCCTTAAGGAAACCGGGGAATCCCGTAACCACGATAACTTAAGGAACGAAATTAACCAGATTATCACAGAGCATATTGGCCCAATAGCCAAACTGGATAAGATTCAGTTTACCTCTGGCCTTCCAAAGACACGTTCCGGCAAGATCATGAGGCGTATCCTGCGCAAGATTGCCAGCAGGGACATGAACAATTTAGGAGATACCAGTACACTGCTAAACCCTGAGGTAGTAGAAGAGATTAAAGACAACGTACTTTAATTTATTTTGTGGGGCATTGCCACTTTATAGAAAAGCATAAAGTGGCCGTGCTTTCCGCTATATCTTTTTTATGCCCAGAACATCATAGATGTTTTTAATACTTTACTTTCCCATCGGCCTAAAAAAGGATGCCGCTGCAATCACTAATGCGGGTTGTTCCAATAGACCCCTATCCCCTATTTAGATAGTATCGTTAAAGATTCCTATCCTCAAAGACTCCTCAAGAAAAAATAAAAAGTCCATGGACTCAAACCTATTGGCAATTAAATACACCGAGTAAAAAGCTGCATGAATATGGTAATCTACAAGTGCTTAATTTCTAGGGATTGACAACTTTATAATTTCCAGAGGAAGATCAATTTACTTCCCTTAAAAATATTATGGGTACTCAAAAAACGATTTAGTTTAATCGTACTATAAACTTCCGTTACTGTCCAATTCCTGAATAATAGACGTTAACTGATCGTGGGTAATTGGCTTCACAATATAATCGGTGATTTCGCTTATTTTCTTTGCCCTATCAATATCCACAGGGTCTACAGATGAGGAGACCATATATATCGTTATTTTCTTTCCCAGCTTTGGCTTTATCTTTACATATTCTTCCATGAATTGAAATCCGTCCATGATAGGCATATCTATATCCAAAAAAATCACATCTGGAAGCTCCTTGTCATTGTGTAGATTATCCAACATAAAATCCAAAGCCTCTTCACCATCCGAAAAGACCATAATCTTATCGGTCAAATTAAGTGCTTTCATGGTCTTGACCATGGTAAATTGATATATATCGTCATCATCAACAATACAAACATTTAAAGAACTACTCATTTACTATCTAATTAAAATTAATATTAAATGTGGTGCCCACATTTACTTCACTTTCAGCCGAAATAGACCCACCATGCGCTTCTATTTGTGTTTTGGTCATGAACAAACCAATTCCTCTGGCATCGGGATGCCTATGAAAGACCTTGTTCAAACCAAATAATTTATGGCCATGCCTTTTTAAATTTATTCCCTGCCCATTATCAGTAACCTTCAAGAATTTTTTACCATTTTCAATTCCAGATGAAACATATATTTCAGGTACTCTATCCGCACTCCTGTATTTTAGGGCATTTCCAACCAAGTTAAGAAAAATACTTTCTAAATAAATTTTATTGTATGCAATATAAGGCAATTTTGAGAAATCGCTTTTAATTACCGCTCCAGTACCCATAATTTCACCTGCAAGTATTTCCTGTGTTTTAACCATCACCGAATTAAATTCAATTTCCTCTAGCCTATCCTCATTATTATTTTTCCTAATGTTTAAAGCCTCTACCAAGGTATTGAGCGTTAGCGTAAGATGATCGATAACTGATTCAAATTTTTGGAACAGATCCTCACGCTCCTCCTCACTTTGGGCAAGTTTATAAAACCCTAAAAGTGAATTCAGGTTGCTCACCGGAGCTCTTAAATTGTGCGAGGTGATCTGGGTAAAATCTGCCAGCTTGGTGTTTTGGGCCACTAATTTTTTTGCAAAGACCTCTAACTCTTCCTTGGCCTTCAGTATTTTTCCCTCAGCTATTTTTTGGGAAGTAATATCCCTTATAGCGGCAGATACCAATACACCTTCTTTGGTTTTAAGGGGACTTAGACTTATTTGTATAGGAATTAATTTACCTTTTTTATTAATGGCGAATAATTCTCTTCCCTCCCCCATATGCCGTGTTTTGGGGTTGGCAAAGAAACCTGCCCTATGGCCTGGATGTTTGGCACTATAAGCTTCAGGAATAAGAATTTCTACGGATTTACCTTTCAGTTCCTTGGCACTGTATCCGAACAATTTTTCCGCCTGTTTGTTGATCATATTAATTTTTCCGGCTTCATTGACGATCACCATGGCATCTGGAGCCGATTCCAACAGTCCCCGAAATTTTATTTCTTCCAGCCGCTGTTCCGTTACATCCTGGCAGGTACCCACCAACTCAATTACCTCACCAGCGTCATTGGTCATAATTTCTGCTAATAGCTGAATATTCTTTACCGTTCCATTCCTCAACTTAATCCGATGCAATAAATCCGGGAATTTTTTTTCCTCCAAAGAATATTGCACATGATTTGTCACCATTTCCTTGTCCTCTGGATGCACAAATGAAAAATAGGTATCGTAAGTCAAACGAGTCTCTATATCAACATTAAAAATCTTATATAAATTGGAAGACCATGTCACCTCATTCGTAATCGTATTCCATTGCCAGTTTCCGATCATGGATAGACGCTCGGCAAAATTAAGGACCTGATTTTTTCGCAATAGCTCGATTTCCGCATTTTTAATGGCAGTAATATCAGAGGCTACGGTTAAGGATCCGGTTATTTCCCCATGCGTATCTTTAATGGCCGATATAGTAACCTGGACCGTAATTTTAGAACCATCTTTCTTTATATAGGTCCATTCCCTTACATCAAATTCGTTATTTTCCGCCAACCCCTTTAAGGGATCCTTACCATATTTTTGGGACAAATCCTGCCTAAACCTTTCCACCTCCTCCATTTTTGCAAATAAACTAGGTATCTGTGTGCCAATAATTTCAGAAGTCGAATAACCCAATAAATACTCAGCTCCATGGTTGAAATGATTTATAATCCCTTTTTCGTTGGTAGTGATAATGGCAACTGACTTGGAATTGAATATGGCCTTTAATTCGGCATTAGCATTACTCAACGCCTGTTCCGCTAGTTTTCCTTCATTAATATCCTGGAAAATCCCAAAAAGGCCTACGCATTTTCCATCTTCAAATTCCCCACTTCCAATGGCGCGGGTCCAAAGGGAAGTCCCCTTTGCAGTTACAAGCTCAACCTCAACATCATAAGGTTGCCCTGTTAGCATAGCCTCGTTAACCACGCGCTGGATGGTTTCACGACTTTCCCCTTCTTTATAGAAATTAATGGCGGTTTCCAATTGAGGTCGATAATTTTCAGGCACCTCATGTATTTCACATACCATCTTGCTCCAATAAACTTCATTGGTTGAAAGATTAACCTCCCAAGTGCCAATTCGGGCCACTTCATTGGTCTTATCCAATATTTGAATCATACGTGCCCGTTCTTTTTCCCTTTCTTTCTGAGGTGTTATATCTCCGGTATGCATTAGCAAACCTCCTATCTTTCCTTCCGAAACATACCAGGGACGTACATCCCAATAGATCCATTGTATTGTTCCATCTGCACGTTTAAATGGTGCCTCCTCACAAATATCAATGGCGCCCTTAAGGCATTTTTGATGGTTGGCTTTCCAATCTTCACCTATTTCAGGGAATAGTTCATAATGCGACCGACCAATTATTTCCTTGTCTTCCATTTTATAATCCGTGATCCAACGTTGGGATACTGCTATATATCGCATGTCCTTGTCCAACATAGCAATGGCCGTGGGTGCCTGTTCAATAAAGATTTTATTATACTGTTCACTCAGTTCAGAATCCTTTGTAGACATATTCAACTCCCTAAGATTTACGGAAAATTCCTAAAGTTAATATTTTATGGTCCTAGCATTTAAACTTCACCGGTACCAACGATTACACTCCCATACAATTAAAGGCCCAAATAGCGGTGTATGACCATAAATTTCACGCACTTGATTCAAAAATTCAGGTGCATGTGTTAAATTTAGTATATTTTTCCTACATAAGACCAAGACAACCAACCTTAACTAGCATTACGGTTTTTAGAAGATTATCTAAAAAGCAAAAGGATTCCCAAGCCCATTTCAGTAAATACGATGAAATTAATAGGTAATCACCCTAAAAAGGGAGCAAACTATTAATTCCGGAAATGTACGTACACCAAAGAAAGGGCAACATTTTTGTACTCCTCAGTAACCCAAGAATTTAATATAAACTAAATCATTATATTAGCTCTCCCCTCCTTTTTATAGCCTAAACATA
Source organism: Arenibacter palladensis (assembly GCF_900129275.1). Classification (GTDB taxonomy): domain Bacteria; phylum Bacteroidota; class Bacteroidia; order Flavobacteriales; family Flavobacteriaceae; genus Arenibacter; species Arenibacter palladensis. Next base: position 358,117 of record NZ_FQUX01000003.1, read on the forward strand.
TTTCCCATTAAACGATCCACCTATGAAGGAAACCAATGAACACTTAAAAAGGGAGGTCGGAGTTATGGGCCTTAGTGCCAATCTTGTCAATATTATAATCGGCGCCGGTATCTTTGCCTTACCTGCCATTGTTGCGGCGGGACTAGGCTCTTCAAGTATTTACGCTTATTTATTCTGTGGCCTGTTAATTACCTTGGTAATGCTCTGTTTTGCCGAAATTGGCAGTAAAATAACCACTTCGGGTGGGGCCTACACCTATATACAATCCTCGTTCGGACCCTATTTTGGGTTTCTAACGGTTATTTTGTTCGTTCTTTCCGCAACATCGGCAGATGCAGCGGTAGCCAATGCCCTTGTGGACATCATTGGAACTATCTTTCCAGTATTTAAATCGGGCACCCTTAAAATATTTATTTTCTTTATCCTATTTGGCACCTTGGCCTTTATCAACGTAAAGGGAATAAGAGAAGGAATGTTTGTGGTGAAGACTATAACCATTACCAAACTAATCCCGCTTTTACTGTTGGTTATTTTTTCATGGGGAGAGGTATCCTTGGACCATCTAGCTATAAATTCGGTACCTACCATAGAAGATATTGGTAAAATATCGCTCATTCTTTTTTTTGCCTTCCAAGGTGCGGAGTCGGGTTTATCCATTAGTGGGGAGGTTAAAGATCCGACCAAAAATATCCCTAGGGCCATATTTATAAGTGTAGTTGGTGTTTTGATCCTCTACATCCTTATTCAAACGGTTTCCCTTGGCGTATTGGGAGCATCATTGGCTACCTATAAGGAAAACCCCCTTAGCTTTGTTGCCCATCAGGTCTTCGGACCTGTAGGCTTTACTATAATAACCATTGGCGCGGCAATTTCTATGCTCGGAAATTTAAGCAGTGAGATTTTAAGCATACCCAGGGTATTATTTAGGGCTTCAAAAGATAAAGTCATTCCTATAAATTCACTCTCTAAAGTCCACCACAAATTCTCCACACCCTACATTGCAATAATCGCCTATTCCATATCGGGATTTTTACTAGCCACCTTTGGCGGATTTCAACAAATGGCCATTATCTCCAGTGCATCCATTTTATTGGTCTATTTGGGAGTAACACTTGCGGTAATCAAGCAGAGAAGAAAAAAGTTGATACGGACCAAAAATGAATTTAGGATACCCGGAGGCTATCTGGTCCCGATACTATCGGTAATGATTATAGTTTGGCTACTATCCAACATGGAACGCCAGGAGGTTATCGGGTTTGGGGTCTCTTTAACGATCCTAACCTTTATCTATTTCCTAAAGGGCATCATTTGGAAAAAAAAATAATCTTCCCAATGTCATTGGATTCAATTTAAGTAAACTACCTCTGGGAAAGCCCTCGAGGCATTCGTAGGAAACGAACTTAAAATTTCGAGGCAAGCCTCGGTGTATTATACCTTTTGGCGGTGCCAATAAAGATGGTGTTTGAAAGTAAGTGATTGGTTTAAGCCAATTTAGCTTTGTTCAATTTAGTAGAGAAAGACAATTCTTTTTTAACCCTAGAATTTTTGAACATGTACAAACGAGCTACTTTGTTTTCGTTTTTGACAGAAACCTCATTTTGGGTAGAAGTAACAATACTCATGCTAACAGTTTCAACTTTCACTTCTTGACCAACGTTGTTTGCTTGTGCAGCTACTCCGATAAAAAGAACAAAAATTAAAGTTAAAAGCGTTTTCATGATGCGTTGTTTTGTTATGTAAATTTAACGCCACATGCACCTTGGCATAGGTCACAAATCGTTTAAACCCCCTTATTTTTCGGTATCTGACAAATCTCCCGATAAAATGTAGAAAATGCTCGGTGAGTGAAAACCTACCCAGGAAACGGTAATCGATGTTAATGGTATTTAATCGGTAATTCTTACAGTATTTTAGTTCACCAAAACCATATTCACTCAATTTTTGTAGTATAAAACCTATAAAAAACAGATGTGCTTTGGATAGACTTCCGGGCAAAGCGATTCCATAAATTGTCGATGTTCAACAATCCTTCCCATTTAAAGATGTTTTTGGTGCACGGTCCACGGCCTTCAAATACTGGGCAAAACCTAAAAACAACCAATTGACAAATGATGCGAACTACAAAACTTATTTAAATAGGCCAAACAATTCCATGATTACAGGTTTACAACAAGCTTCATTTAGCCAGCCTATATTGAAAGCATCTAAACATTTACCTAGACCACTTTATAATTACCTTCTACAAATGCTTTGTTGATCAGATAATTGTTGGCAACTAAAGTTTGGTTGGATAGGATGTAATTTAGGTCGGGGAGATTTCCATTCCTTATGAATTCTAGAGGACCTAAAGATTAAGCCAATTTAGCTTTGTTCAATTTGGTAGAGAAAGACAATTCTTTTTTAACCCTAGAATTTTTGAACATGTACAAACGAGCTACTTTGTTTTCGTTTTTAACAGAAACCTCATTTTGGGTAGAAGTAACAATACTCATGCTAACAGTTTCAACTTTTACTTCCAGCCCAACGTTGTTTGCTTGTGCAGCTACTCCGATAAAAAGAACAAAAATTAAAGTTAAAAGCGTTTTCATGTTGCGTTGTTTTGTTATGTAAATTTAACGCCACATGCACCTTGGCATAGGTCACAAATCGTTTAAACCCCCTTATTTTTCGGTATCTGACAAATCTCCCGATAAAGTGTAGAAAATGCTCGGTGAGTGAAAACCTACCTAGGAAACGCTAATCGATGTTAATGGTATTTAATCGGTAATTCTTACATGGTTTTAGACAAAACCATTCACCTACAATCAAAAATTGTAGTAAAATATCTACAAGTAATTTATGAATCATATACGCCATTTCCGTTACCCGCAGCCTTATATAATTCCATCCATACCACTCAAAACATATATTAACATGATATTTTAAAACTTTTAAGCTACTTATCCGTAAGTATTTTGGAATAACAAGCACTAAAGGATTAAGTATTTGTCATCGACATTTTTGATAAAACTGTTTTACCTTTATAAAGGCAAGATTTTTGTAGCCCTATTATTTGGCAGCTCCCATGTAGGTGCAACAGAAAAATAGAACATATTAACGTTAAGAAATTTATTTATGAAACTTTTACAGATTACCCTATTTACCATTTTAGGATTTTCCGCCATCAACTGTCAATCCAAAACCAAATCCGAACAAAAGCATGAAATAATTGCCGAAGTCAGCCCACAAGAACTCCAGAAATATGAAACTGCCTATTTTGCCAGCGGTTGCTTTTGGTGCGTGGAAGCTATTTTTGAAAGTGTAAAAGGAGTAAAGGAAGTGGTCTCCGGTTATTCTGGTGGTAAGGAAAAAAATCCCACTTATGAACAAGTAGGCTATGGCCGCACCACCCATGCCGAAGCTGTTGAAGTTTATTACGATCCCAAGATCGTTTCCTTTGAAACCTTGGTTAAGGTATTTTTTGGATCGCATGACCCCACCACCTTAAATAGGCAGGGGCCAGACAAGGGTGCCCAATACAGGTCTATAGCCTTTTATAAAAATGAATCCGAAAAGAAAATAATTAACGACTACATTTCCGAACTGGAGAATAAAAAAGTTTATTCTGCACCCATAGTTACGGAGGTAAAACCTTTTAGTGTTTTTTATGATGCCGAAGACTATCACCAAGATTATGAAAAAAACAATCCCAACAACTCCTATATTAGAAACGTATCGGTGCCTAGGTTAAAACGCTTTCAAGCCAAATTTCCGGAATTATTAAAGAATCAGCCCCATTAGTACATAAACCTCATAAAGTAATAAGTCAATTCTTATAAAATATAATCTGTCCTAAAGGGAAGGGTTAATATATACAATTAGGCCGACAGCATAAAGCGTGTCGGCTTTTTATTTTATGCCATTTTAATATAACAATTGGGCTAATTTTAGTGCAATAGGGTAATGTTTAATCACTTTTTTATACCTTTCAAGCTCACATTTAAAAAAAATAAGATTAAAAAAATGAAAGTAAGATCAAAACTCCCAACTACCCTATTCTCGGCCATACTGTTGGCTTCTTTTTTAATAGGTTGCGCAGGGAAAGAAAAGGACAACACCCCATGGGTAAATCTTTTTGATGGAAAGACCTTGAACGGTTGGAACCAAAAAGGTGGAGAAGCCAAATATGAAGTCGTTGATGGCACAATTGTTGGAACTACTGTTCACGACACTCCCAACTCCTTCATGACCACCAACGAAATGTACAGGGATTTTATCCTGGAATTGGAATATAAGGTTGATTCCTCCATGAACTCTGGAATTCAGATTAGAAGTAACAGCATCCCAGCCTATAGGAACGGAAGGGTACATGGATACCAAATAGAAATTGACCCTTCAGAAAGGGCTTGGAGCGGTGGTATCTTTGACGAAGCTAGAAGGGGTTGGTTAAATACATTGGACAATAACCCTAAGGCACAGCAAGCATTCAAACAAAATGATTGGAATCACTACAGGATTGAAGCCATTGGCGATACCATTAAAACATGGATCAACGACGTACCAGCTGCCTATCTAATTGATGATAAAACAGCAAGTGGCTTTATTGCCCTACAGGTACACAGTATAGGAAAGAACAAAAAGGAAGGAACCCCAATTGTTTGGAAAAACATTAAAATACTTACGGACAACTTGGAAACCTATTCAAGAAAATCTCCTTTAACACCAATAGTTACCAAAAACAAGCTTACCGTAGGCGAAGAAAAGGATAACTGGAAACTACTTTGGGACGGTGAAACTACCAATGGCTGGAGAGGTGCCCGTTTGGACGGTTTTCCGGAAACCGGATGGGAAATAAAGGATGGTGTGCTTACCGTATTGCCTTCCGGTGGTGAAGAATCTGCGGCTGGTGGAGATATTGTAACTACCGACCTCTATGGCGATTTTGAATTAAAAGTAGATTTTAAACTTACCGAAGGTGCCAACAGTGGAATAAAGTATTATGTAAATACCGATCTTAACAAAGGTCCTGGTTCTTCCATTGGTCTGGAATATCAAATTCTGGACGATGCTCGCCACCCCGATGCCAAGTTGGGGAGTCATGATGGCAGTAGAACAGTAGCCTCTCTTTACGACTTAATACAGGCAGACCCAAACAAACCTATTAATCCTATTGGGGAATGGAATACCGCCCACATCAAATCCATCAACAACCATGTTGAACATTGGTTAAATGGAACCAAAGTTTTGGAGTATGAAAGAAAGAGTGATGACTACCGTAAATTGGTATCCGAGAGTAAATACGTAAAATGGCCCAATTTTGGGGAGGGAGACGAAGGACACATCCTTCTTCAAGATCACGGAGATCTGGTAAGTTTCAAAAACATCAAAATTAAAAGCATAAACAAAAGCGAATAAATGAAAACTAGAAGAGACTTTATTAAAAAAACGGCAGCGGGCAGTGCTGCCCTTAGCTTGGGAGGATTGGTAATGCCAAGTATGGGCTACAGTAATATTTTAGGAGCCAACGACAAAATCAATGTTGCGGTAATTGGGGTAAGAAGCAGGGCCAAGGCCCACTTCGTTGCCATAAGCAAAGACCCTAATGCCAAGGTGCTATATAGTTGCGATGTGGACGACAAAATTCTGGAGGAACACAATGTTTGGTGCAAAAAGAATATTGGTTATATCCCAAAAGTAGAAAAGGACTTTAGGAAGATTTTGGAAGATAAGAATGTGGATGCTGTTTTCATTGCTACACCGGAACATTGGCATGCCCCTATGGCCATCATGGCCTTGCAAGCAGGCAAACATGTTTATGTAGAAAAACCGTGTAGCCACAATCCACACGAGAATGAGCTCTTGGTTGCGGCACAAAAGAAATATGGCAAAAAGGTACAAATGGGAAACCAGCAGCGTTCCTCCCAAAGTTCCGCTTTGGCCGTTAAAGAGATACGTGAAGGAATTATTGGAGAAGTCTACAAAGGCGAGGCCTATTATTCCAGTAATAGGGGCTCTATCGGTATTGGGAATAAAATAGAGGTTCCCAACACATTGGACTGGGATTTATGGCAAGGACCGGCACCTAGGGAATCCTACAGGGACAATGTACATCCATACAACTGGCATTGGTTTCGTACCTGGGGTACAGGGGAAATTCACAACAATGGTACCCATGAAATTGATATTTGCCGTTGGGCATTGGGTGTGGACCTACCCAATAGCGTAACTTCCTTTGGTGGAAAGTACACCTTTAAGGATGATTGGGAGTTCGTGGACAACCAACAGGTAACCTATAAATATGATAATGATAAATTCATTACCTGGACCGGACACAGTAGAGGTTTGATAAAACCTGAGCAACCTGGTAGAGGGGCTACCATCTACGGAAGCAAGGGAATGATAACCATGAGCAGAAATGAATACAACCTTTATAATCTGGACGGCAGTTTAATTAAGAAAGTTGAAGAAGGGGTAAAAAGCGCTACCACCAATACTATGGGTATGGGCGGTTTGGATGTAAATCACGTACACAATTTCTTCAGTGCCATACGTCAGGACACTTCCCTGAATTCGGATATCAAAGATGCCAGTATTTCTACCATGCTATGTCATTTAGGGAATATTGCCCAAGATGTAGGTAGAACCATTCATATCAACCCTACCACAGGAAAGGTAAAAGATGATGATGAGGCCATGTCCTACTGGAAAAGGGAATACCAAGAAGGCTGGGAACCAAAATTATAGTTCTTGGATTTCAATGATTAAAGAAGGGGATTTTCTATCGAAAATCCCCTTCTTTTTTTGAATAATAATTCCCATTACCGCAGAACAACTTCCGTAAACTTGGAATTAATAATGATAGATTTACCACTAGTTTTGTTTATATGATATCCCTTGTTCAAAGTATTATAGCCGTTCTTTGTTTTTACCATGTGCAGCTCCTTTGGATGGACCAATTCTGAATTGGTACCATTGACGGCTATATTAAATGCTGTTTTTGGCAATACGCACCTAAATTCGGCATTTTGTAGATTGATATCCAAATCCGTAAAATCCTTGGAAATAGAATTGATAGCCAAAGGACCAAAATTGTTTTTAATAAACGCTTTCTGCATTAGATTTTCAATTGTAACATCCGAAAAAGTGGCATTTAAGGTCAGGTTTTCAACTTCCTTGATATTTACCTTCTCAGAATAATCGGCCTTAAGTTGACCATAGTTCCATTTTTGGACACTTACCGGTGAATAGGAAGCATCTATATAGGTTTTATCACCATCAATGGTCGACGCCAATAAGGTGGAATAGGATAAAGTGGCACTTAGGTTCTTTGTGTTTTCTGCCAAAATAACTTCTCCATGTCTCACGTTCATTTTAATTTTGGTAGATTTTGGCAATTTGATCTTTATCGTTTTCTTGACCTTTAAATTTTTATCCCCTCCCTTTTTTATCGAATAAAAAACATTGGGTGCCGTAGGGTGACGTTCCTCCATAAAGATAAATTCCCTACTTTTCCCATCCGCCGAGTCTATCTCTATTGTAATGGTCTTCATATCCTTCTGTATTTCCCGCAGCTGTTTGCCGGAAGTTATGGATTTGGCCATTTGTTCTTGTGCCTTCCCTGTGATTTCCATTCTTTGACTTTGTATTTCTTGCAACTTCTCCAATCGTTCTTGATGGGCCTCCTCCCTTTTCTTTTCCATTTCAAGTCTTCTTTTATCGCTTTCCGCCCGCTTCAGATCCATTTTTTTGCTCCACTCTTCCATTTTGCTTTCATAATCCTTCCCAAAACCCTTTGCAAATTCTTCCTTCCATTCTTTTAAATAAGCTTCCCCATCTTTTTTATAAGCTTCGTAATCAAATGGTTGTATGTTCATTGGGGGAAGCGGTGGCAATTCCATCACTTCTGGCAACTCTGGCAGCTCTACTAGTGGTGCTATGTTATGGGCTCCCCCTACCCCATTGAATTGATGTAAAAAATCGATATCGATATCCTCTGTATTGTAGGTGACAAACTCTCGGTGTCCCAATGCCGTGCTGATACTGATATTTTTGCTATTTCCCACAATTTTTACAGGCTCCCTTTTAAAATAGTTGTTCGCCTCCTCCTCGGAAACATCCTCCAATTCCACCACAACAGTGATGTCCACTTGATTCTTGTTCCAAGTTTCAAATTCTATATCGGCATAACTGGTGTTCAATTCCAAAACCACCTCATTGGTTACATTAAAATTCTCATGAAAGGTTTTGGTCTTTTTTTGTCCCCAAACAACACTAGTACACATTAATAATATTACCGTTGTAATGAAGCCTATCTTTCTCAATATTGTTTTCATCTATTTTATTTATTTTCTTGATTTAATATTTTCACTTATCATACAGCCGTAAGCAAGGTATTTTTATCCGCCTCCGTGCTTTGGGTCTGTAATTCCTTTAACTTGTCCCTTAGTTTATGTAACAGCTGTAGTCTAAGTTGCAAGTTCTTTATCAGGGCAGTTATGGTCTGGTCATTGGGACCGATCTCGTTTAATTCGGCATTCAGCTTTTTATATTCCCCATTCAATTCCTCCAGGCGTTCCATAAAGCTATCGATGAGGGTTTTGTTCCTATCGGAAATTTCCAATTGGGACAATTCCATATTTATACTCACCATATAATAATCTTCCACCTTCTTTAAATCCGGGGAAAGGTCACCTAGGGAAATCCCCCTTTCTTCTGGGGCAGGATTGTTTTTTTCAACTATGGTTGTTTCAACAGGTTCTGGCTTATTCCAAATCATAAAAATGTAGGTGCCCAAACCAGCCAGAATTATAAGCGAAGCAGCAATTCTGAACCATGGGTAGGATGGCCCCTTAGCAAACGGTAGTTCCACTTCCATTCTTTTCAAAAAACGCTGCTCATGCCCATCCTTCATAGTTGGCACAACTTCCTTATCGGAATTCTTGAACATTTCTCTAAGATCTTGCGACATACTTATTCGATTTTAAAATTTCCTTTAATTGTCCCTTACCCCTTAATAACCTTGTTCTGCAGGAGGTAGTGCTTATGCCTAGTATTTCGGATATCTCGTTGTGATCGTACCCTTCCACCAAAAACAACTGTACCACATATCTATATTTTTCAGGTAATTTCCCTATAGCCTGTTGTACTTCCATTACAGTGACCGTATCATCTACCGTCCAATCTTCATCTTCAGCAACATGCATATACCCTTCATTTAGTTCCACCGTCTTAAGTTGTTTCGATTTTAAAAAATCAATACACTTGTTTACTACTATCCTTTTTAACCAGGCCCCGAAAGTTACCTCGCCCCTGTATTGACTTATTCTTAAAAATGCCTTGATAAACGATTCCTGAACTACATCTTCCGCATCATCTTCATTTTTTAAGAATCGCATGGCAACACAGAACATGCCATGGCAATACTGATTGTACAGTTTCAATTGCGCTTTGCGATCGTTACGTTTACATTGTTCTACAATATCAATCTGAAACATTTTGGCCAGTTTCTTTGGTTGATGGAAGGGTAAGTTGTCCTTAAAATCATTCCCGTTTAATCCCAATTACCTAAAGGACGATGAAATGATTGTAATGTTGCAAAAAATAGTATTTTTATCTTAAATCTTAAAAATAACCATCTTGAATCAAGTTACAATTAAAAATAATTTCATCACCCTGACCGTATTGGACTATGGGGCCATCATCCAAAAATTGATAATAAAAAATAAGGACGGGGTGGATACCAATGTGGTTGTAGGATTGGAGGAACCCGAAAAATATTTAACGGACAATAAGTCTCTTGGGGCGTGTATAGGTCGTTATGCCGGTAGAATATCCAATGGTGGATTTCATATCAATAACGTGCACTATCCCATTTTTGCCAAGGATGGGGTTCATCTCCACGGCGGACAAAAAGGCTTTGGAAAGAGGTATTGGACCATAGAGCAGGTACATGATGGCGAAAACCCATTTGTAAAACTAACTTACCTTAGTCCGGACATGGAAGAGGGCTATCCTGGAAATCTAAAATGCACGGTGACCTATAAACTGGTAGGGCCATCCCTATTCATAATTCATGAGGCCACCACTGATAAGGCCACACCGGTAAATCTGACCAACCACTCCTATTTTAATTTGGATGGTGAAGAAACCATAGACCATTGGAACCTAAGGTTGTCTTGCCCGGAATACTTGGAAACAGATGCCAAATTACTGCCTACCGGAAAAATACTTTCCGTAAAAAATTCGAAATACGATTTCCTGGAAATGAAAAAGATAGGGCAAGTGCGTTTGGACACCCCGTTTGTGATGGACTCCAGTCTTAAAAATGGTACCGTACTGACTTCAGACAAATCAGGTTTATCTATGGAAGTAGTAACCAATCAACCGGGAGTGGTAGTCTATACGCCACCCGCTTTTGCCGCCATCTGTTTTGAAACCCAAAATTTCCCGGATGCTCCCAACCAGCCCCACTTTCCCAATAGCATTCTGCAGCCAGGAGAAACCTATCTAAATGAAAGCGAGTTTAGGTTTAGTTTCGTAAATTAGAACAATTAACTAAGTAAAATTCAAGGAGATGAAATTTCTTAAATGGTTACTGGCAATTATCGTAGTGTTGGTATTGGCCTTCTTTTTGTTCGGAAAATCCTATTTAAGGGAGCAAACCAAAAAAAATAGTCCAGAGAAAACAGCTACCTATAGTAAAAATGGATTGGACCTTTCGGTACAATACAGCAGTCCCTTTAAAAAAAATCGGGTTATTTTTGGCGAATTGGTACCCTATGATGTGGTTTGGAGAACCGGTGCCAACGAACCTACCACCTTTACCACGGCCAGCAACATTAACATTGGTGGCAAAAGCCTTCCCGCTGGAAGCTATTCCTTTTGGACAGTACCCGGCAAAGACAGCTGGAGCTTTATTTTTAATAGTGAAATTCCCGGCTGGGGCGTAACTATATTAAGTGGTGGCAAAGAAACTACTAGAAATGTCGACGCAGATATACTACAAATAAATGCCATACCACAGAAATTGTCCCAATCCATTGAAAGTCTTTCCATAGATTTTGAAGAAAACGACCAGCTTTACCTGAGCCTTGCCTGGGATAAAACAAAGGTTAGCGTTCCCATTAATAAATAAGTTTGGCCTCAAAAAAAAATACGGACGGAAATCATAATTCTAAATCGAAAGCTTTTAGAAAAAAAGACCCATCCACAACGGAATTGATCGATGGTATTTTAAACGGCGACATAGCCACCTTGGCTAGGGCAATTACATTGATTGAAAGTACCAAAAGTGAACATTTTCAAAAATCCAATGATATTATAAACCAATGCCTGCCCCATAGTGGTAAGAGCATACGTATTGGAATAACCGGAGTTCCCGGGGTAGGTAAAAGTACCTTTATCGAAACTTTTGGCTCCTTCCTTACTGCAATGGATAAAAAAGTGGCCGTACTGGCGGTAGATCCCACCAGCACCATTAGCAAGGGAAGTATTTTGGGGGACAAGACCCGAATGCAGGAACTGGTAAAGGATAAGAATGCCTATATCCGTCCTTCCCCTACCGGATATTCTTTGGGAGGAGTTGCCAGAAAGACCCGTGAAACCATAATCCTTTGCGAAGCGGCCGGCTTCGATACCATTTTAGTGGAAACTGTTGGTGTGGGCCAAAGTGAAACCGCAGTACATGGGATGGTGGATTTCTTTCTATTATTGAAATTGGCTGGTGCCGGAGATGAACTTCAGGGCATTAAAAGGGGCATCATGGAAATGGCTGATGCCATTGTCATCAACAAAGCGGATGGCAACAACATTGAACAGGCCAACTTGGCCAAAGTTGAGTTTTCAAAAGCAGTACACCTCCTTACGCCCAAAGATAATGGTTGGACCCCTAAGGTCCTTAGTTGTTCTGCTACCCAAAAAACAGGGATATCGGAAATCTGGGAAGTTATTAAAACCTACATAGACGATAAACCAGGCCTGGACGGAATAATCGCAAAAAGGAGAACACAAAACAAATACTGGCTACTACAGACCATTGAAGACCGACTAAAGCAACAGTTTTATGAAAACAAAAACATAAAAAATAATCTGGATAAAATGATACAATTGGTTGTAGATGGGGAAATTTCCCCTTTTAACGCCGCTGAAAAACTATTAAGACTAGCCAAGGAACCATAAGCCCTAGTAATTTTTTGCGCCATGGCCCTTTAAGAATAATAACGGAGGGAATTGGTGATTACTACTTCAGAAATATTTTGAAGCCATTCCAATTACACCTCCACTATAAGATGTACGCACCAATACCATATAGGTTGACAAAGTTGATTATCTTTGGCCCTAAATTGTATTATACAAAAGTATTCACCCTTGCATAAAATGAATTACGAATTCACCATAATTATACCGGTCTACAATGAAGAAGATAATTTGGAACGTGTGGAAAAGGAGCTTAAGGACTACATGACTATATGCACAAAAAAGGCCAAGGTATTATTCGTAAATGACGGTTCCAAAGATAGGAGCCAACAATTGATAGAAGCTATTTGTCTGAGAAACGAAAATTTTAGTTTTGTAAAATTCGCCCAAAACAAAGGCTTGAGTGCAGCCATCAAAGCAGGTTTCGACTATGCCGATACTCCTTTGGTAGGTTATATAGATTCCGATCTACAAACATCCCCTGAAGATTTTAACCTCCTTTTGGAACATATAGATAAGTACGACCTAGTCACAGGAGTAAGGGCAGACAGAAAGGATTCCTTCGTCAAGAATGCCTCTTCCACTATCGCCAATGGTATACGTCGCGCTTTTACTCATGACGGTATGGACGATACAGGCTGTCCGTTAAAGGTTATAAAAACGGATTTCGCCAAAAGAATACCCATGTTTAAAGGTTTGCACAGATTTTTGCCCGCCATGATCCTATTGCAAAATGGAAGCATTGTGCAAATTCCAATTCGCCATTTTCCACGTATGGCCGGAACTGCAAAGTTTGGTCTTTGGAACAGATTATTGGGACCACTCATGGATTGTTTTGCCTATTTGTGGATGAAAAAAAAATACATTAACTACCAGGTGGATAAAATAGGGTAAATGGCAGATTGGATGGTTTATGCAATTGGCTTTATTGCCCAAATTCTATTTTCCAGTAGAATGGTGGTACAATGGGTCATATCGGAAAAGAACAAAAAAGTACTTACCCCTAGACTGTTCTGGCAATTAAGTTTATTGGCTTCATTTCTATTATTTGTTTATGGGTGGTTAAGAGACGATTTTGCCATAATGCTGGGACAGGCAATTACCTATTTTATATATATCCGCAATATCCAATTACAGGGTGAATGGACTAAATTGCCTAGGGCCTTCAGGGTTTTTCTATGGGTTTTTCCAGTAATAATTATTGTATACGGGTACAATAACAATGCCTACGACCTAAGGCAATTCTTCAACAATGAAAACATTCCCATCTGGTTGATACTATTGGGTAGTATAGCACAGGTTATTTTCACCTTTCGCTTTGTATACCAATGGATATATTCCGAGAAAAAGAAAACCTCAAGTCTTCCCTTCGGTTTTTGGTTACTAAGTTTAATTGGGGCCTCCCTAATACTAACCTACGCCATTTTTAGGAAGGACCCGGTCCTTTTTGCTGGCCATTCACTGGGGATGATCGTTTATTTAAGAAATCTGTTTATCCTTAAAAATGAAGAACATGAGGTGGTTGAAAAATAATCCTATTGCCCTGATCTTCTTGGCGGGAATCTCCATTTATTTATTTCATTTAGACGTTATCCCGGTCACAATCATGGAGGCCAGAAATTTTATTACGGCAAGGGAAATGATTACGGAAGGAAACTGGTTGCTGACTACAATGAACGACCTTCCACGATATGAGAAACCCCCCTTACCAAGTTGGATCACTGCTATCTTTGGATTTATTTTTGGCTTGGACAATGTTGCCACACTTCGAATGCCAACTATGTTAATGGCCATAGTTTTAGGGTATGTGGGATATTTGTTTTCCATAAAAATACTCCACAATAAATTACACGCACTCATAAATGCCCTTATATTATTAAGTTCGTTCTACATCATTGCAATTACGGTTGAAGCACCATGGGACATATACACCCACGGATTTATGTTGACCGCCATCTATTTTTTATATAGTTTTTTTAATCTTCCGGACAACAAATGGAAGAACAGTCTACTTGCCGGACTATTTATAGGCCTGTCCTTTATGAGCAAAGGACCAGTTTCACTTTATGCGCTTCTCCTGCCCTTTCTCTTGGCCTATGGATTTGTACATAAATATAAAGGTTTTGGTACTGACAGGAAATTCCTCCCCTTATTGGTCATGATCCTATTGGCCACGGTTATTGGCATATGGTGGTTCCTTTACGTGCGACTTGCCGACCCCAATGCCTTTTTGGCAATCACCAAAAAAGAAACAGCTAATTGGTCTAGTTATAATGTGCGCCCCTTCTATTATTATTGGAGCTTTTTTATACAAAGCGGCATATGGACCATTCCCGCCTTGTTAAGTCTAATATATCCATATCTAAAGAATAAGGTAAGTGATAAAAAGACGTACCGCCTTACCTTGCTATGGACTATATTTTCGGTGATTCTACTTTCTATCATCCCCGAAAAAAAGGCTAGATATCTTGTTCCTGTGCTTATTCCCCTAGCCCTCAACACTGGTTTTTATTTGGAATATATCATTAACAATTTTAAAAGTTCGCTAAGCCCAAAAGAGAAAATACCGGTATATTTTCATTTTTCCCTAATAGGATGTATCGGAATAGCCTATCCAATTATCGCCTATTTTCTTCTAAAAGATGGTTTGAACGGTCTTTGGGGCTACTATGCTTTGTCCTCCCTTGCTCTCTTTGCTATTGGTTTATTACTTTTTTTACAACTAAAAAAACAACAACTTTTTGGCTGCTTTATACTCACTATTGCCTTGGTAGCTGCCATAAAAACATTGGCTATGCCCTTGGCGGGGGCAATGGAAAAAAATGCAGAGTACAGGAGTATATCAGACTTAAAACACACTATGCAGGAAGAGGGACTAAAAACCTATTGCTTTGGTGAAATTGCCCCTGAAATGATCTGGGACTATGGCTCAGCAATTCCCGTACTTAAAGGAGAAGAGGAAATCTTAATTCCAGAAGGAAAAAAGTTTGGGGTACTGGTAATTCCAGCAAATGAAAATGAATTTAAACGTATCTTTGACCCCGAATATAGCTATACCTTAGATAACGTATACGATCTAAACTATAATGCCAACCCAGGAACCAAAGGACATAAAGACCGTTTGATAAGTAAATTATATATAGTTCAAAAACGATGATGAATATCTTTTCCAAAATTGAAAAAATAGGCTACAGTATTTTATTGGCAATTGTATTGATCGGCCTCTATTTGGGCCTCAGGGACGACATTTATTTTGATGTTAATTATGCCCAAGAAGATGGACCGGTTGAATGGGGTACGGCCATAATGCTATTTGGAATATTCGTACTTTCCCTATACCACTTATTAACTTTGTGGAACGGCAAAAAAATATTGTGGAAATTGGGTACCTTCCTTTTTGTAATCTTGTTCCTTTTCGCCGCGGGTGAAGAAATCTCATGGGGTCAACGAATATTCGGGGTGGAATCCAGTGAATTTTTTATAGAAAACAACGCCCAGGGCGAAACCAACCTACATAATCTGGTAGTAGGTGAAAAGAAAATAAACAAAATTATCTTTAGCCAGTTATTGTTCCTAGTGATGTTTATTTACCTAATTATTACTCCTATCCTCTTCAGAAAATTTAAGTGGTTTAAGGATTTGGCCAACAATTTTGCCGTGCCCATTGTAAAGTGGCATCATACCATCGCCTTTTTAGTGGCAACCGTTTTGGTCGCCCTTAATCCGGCCAGCCGAAAATGGGAGGTGTACGAATTGGCTTTTGGCGCAATCTTTTTCTTGATTTTTCTAGGTCCCCTGAACAAGGAAATTTTTGAACGGGAACAGCCCAAACAAGATGTGGTATAGAAGCACAACTCTAACCAGTTTTGGATGCCAGAATCAAGGATTGTATTTGGAAACGGCCTTTAAAAAAAGCTGCATAAATAATCCTCCCAAAAAAATTCCTATAATCATTCCCGTCAATACGTCCAAGGGAAAATGTACCCCAATATATATCCGGCTATAGGCGACCACCGAGGCCCACATTATTAAAATCAACCCGATATATTTATACTCCTTTCGTAATAGGGAGGTAAAGAAAATGGCTACGGCAAAGGAATTGGCGGCATGGGCGGAGAAATAGCCGAATTTTCCACCACAGGAACTTTTCACCAATCGCATCAATCCATTTATTTCGTCATCATGGCAAGGCCTCAAGCGCTGTACACCGTACTTGAAAAAATTGGCCAATTGGTCCGTTACCAAAATGAGCAACGCAATGGCCACCAATGTCATTAAAAGCCGCTTTAGACCAAATGCCCTATAGGTTAAAAATGCCAATAAGGCATAAAGGGGAATAGAACTCCATTTATTGGTCATAAAAAGCCAAAAACCGTCCCACTTGGCATTGCCCAAATTATTTAGGAACAAAAACAATTCCTTGTCGTAATGTACCAATTGGTCTAACATAGACTATTCTTCGTAACGAGAAATTTCCCGGTCATAGAAAGCCGTAGCCTGTTCAATTAAATTCTCGACTTCGGCCTCCAGCTCCTTTTCGTCCTCCTGTGTAAAATCCTCCAACCACTCTACCTCATCGTTCTCCAGATTTATAATAAATCTAGGGTATTCTGTATGTACCACAAAAATTGCCGTTGGGTAATCCGTATTGTCTCCTAATAAAAACTTTGGAAATTCCATAATTCAACTTTTTATATAATTATCAATATCCCCAAAACTTTTCCTCTATTGGGGATAAGGATTTGCTTTAATATCAATCTATCTCCTTTAACGCCTTTTGAGCAATTAGTTTTTTGGTCAAATAATTAAATCGAATATACAACATTATGGCAGAGGCTGTAAGCCCGGACAATAAGCCGATCCAAATCCCTGTACTCTGCAATGGCGTATATAATCCCAGATAAAAACTAATGGGAAAGCCAATTATCCAATAGGCTACAAAGGTAATCATAGTGGGTATCCTTACATCCTGAAGCCCCCTTAGTGCTCCCAATACCACGACCTGTAAGCCATCTGAAATTTGAAATACCGCCGCAACCAAAATTAGTTCTGCGGCCATTTTTATCACTTCCATGTTATCTGCCAGATTGTTGGCATCCCCAAGATCCAGATAAATTGTTGGCAGAAAATCATTTAGAACAACAAAAGACACGGCAAAAATAACTTCCAACACAAAAGTGAGAAGAAAAATAGATTGTGCAATACGCCTTAATTCTTTAAAATTCATTAACCCCTTTTGATTTCCTACACGTATCATAGCGGCAACGCCCAGCCCCATTCCCACCATAAAGGTCATACTGCTCAAGTTTAATGCAATCTGGTTGGCGGCTTGTGAATTCTTGCCCAAGACACCACTTAACCATACTGCCGCAGTAAAAATGGCCACCTCAAAAAACATCTGTAAAGCCGAGGGAAATCCGAGGTCAATGATTTTTTTCATGACCTTTTTCTCTATTATCCCAAAATTGAATCCGATAATATAGTCGTGAAATTTCTTTTTGTTCTTGAGTAGTACCCAAAGAAAAATCACCATAATAATACGGGAAATCAAGGTTCCCCAGGCCGCCCCCACAATTCCCATTTTGGGAAAACCCCAAGAACCAAAAATTAGAAGATAGTTCAAAAGGATATTTACAAAATTGGCAATTACAGTAGCATACATAGGGTACTTGGTCTGGGACAATCCCTCGGAGAACTGCTTAAAAGCTTGAAAAATGATTAACGGAAC
This sequence comes from Arenibacter palladensis, assembly GCF_900129275.1. Lineage (GTDB taxonomy): Bacteria > Bacteroidota > Bacteroidia > Flavobacteriales > Flavobacteriaceae > Arenibacter > Arenibacter palladensis. The sequence continues at coordinate 376,019 of NZ_FQUX01000003.1, forward strand.
CAAGGAAAATGCCACTAAATCCAGATATGGCATAGCCAATTCCACCACTTCGGGAGGTTGCTTCATAAGGTACATGAGTGGCTTGGCCAATAGTATTATCCCAAAGAGTGAAATTCCCATTAGTGTGCACAACAATAGACCATGTTTAAAAGCACTTTTTCCCGCACCAACATTACCGGCACCATCGGCCTCGGCTACCAGAGGCGTAATGGCAGTAGAAAATCCTATACCCAAGGACATGGCTATAAACACAAAACTGTTCCCCAAAGAAACCGCAGCCAACTCTGCCGTACCCAATTGCCCCACCATAATATTGTCAGCAAACTGTACGAACGAATGGCCCAGCATTCCAAGAATTACGGGAAATGAAAGGGATAAGTTATAACGAAACTCCTTTGTATATTTATCTAACAACACACCTTAATTTGAAGGGGCAAATATAAGGGTTAGCTTTGGTTTTAGATAAAGGATTTTTCAATTTAAACCATGGTTGTCAAAACCGACCGGAATGGGTCCACGGTAAATTATAGAAGGGCAGCCTTATAAGAATTCCAAAGTAATATACGGGCAATGTCTAAACACCCGTCCCAACAGAACGCATGTTCCGTTTAGGCAAGCAAGCTTCAGAGCATTCAAATCCCAACACCTGGGTAAATTGGTGGTACACCCAAATATATACTTGAAATGACATTTATCACCATTTCTTCTATTTTATATTATTAGCTTTCCAAACTATATATTACTTTATAATTAGTGCATGAAAAGTATTTTAATATGCAAAAATATTATCTATATTTAGAAATCAAAGTCAAAATAGGGTAAACTAAATAATAATCGGACTTGTATAAAAGTATTATTTCTTCTTCTTGCCATTTCCTAGATGGCCCCTGAAGAAGGCGTACAAACACCCCATAAATGGAAGAACTTGAAAAATCTACAAAAAAAAGATACCTCCTTTTTATTGCCACCATTATTCTAATAATTATTGCTGCGGTCATATTCTACCAGAATAGAATCAATATTCTAACTTCGGAATTAAGCATAATCAACATTGCAGGTAAACAACGCATGCTAAGCCAGCGTATCTCCAAACATGTATTTTCATGGGACTTTAAACAGAGCGACAAAGCCAATAAAATTTATCTGGATAGTTTAAGCGCTTTAACGAATGAATGGCAGAAAAATCAGAACTTTCTTATTTTGGCCAATAAACAGGTTGAGAATTCTGAAAGACTAGATTCCCTGTTCGCTGCCGCGCAGCCAAAGACTACAGCATTATTGAACGCTGCCCTTCAAATCCTGAAGGACCCCAGTAATCCAGAAGTATTTAATACCAATACCGAAATCATAAAAAAGGTAGAATCTTCTGTTCTGACCATTACTGATAACATTGTATCGGAATACCAAAACATGGCAGAGAAGAACCTGAATAACCTTTACAGGGTCACCTACCTTATTGCAATAATTGTTGCGCTGGTGATCATTGGTCAATTTAGCTTTCTTTTGTTGCCTCTGATAAAAAATCTTAGAAAGAAATCACAATCGCTACACCTTGCCAATGAGGAATTAGCCAATTCCAATAGGGCTATACAAGAAAAAATGGCAGAAGTAAAGGCCTTACAAGCCGATTTACAGCTAAGGGATGAGTACAATAAAATATTTATAGACCAAGCACCCAACGCCATGGCCATGTTCGACAGTGACATGAAGTTCCTTGCAGCATCAGAACGATGGCGGAGCGATTACAATCTTGGTGACCAAGATATTATCGGAAAATCACTTTATGAGGTATTTCCGGCAATAGATGAACATTGGAAAAAAATTCACCAAGAATGCCTTTCCGGGTCCCTTCACCACGAAGATGAAACAGCATATAAATGGCCCGATGGTAGGGTCCAGTGGCTTAGCTTTGACATTAGACCCTGGTATATTTCCCCTGATAAAATAGGAGGACTATTAATTTATACCTTGGACATCACCAACATTAAGGAAAATGAAAATGAAAAACTCCGCATTGAGGAAATCCTGGACAAAACCAACCAAGTAGCCCGTATTGGAACATGGGAAGTTGATCTCATTAAAAACAAAATCCAATGGAGCAAGGTAACTTGTGAAATACATGAAGTGCCACATGATTATGTGCCAGAACTTGAAACAGCCATTAATTTTTTTAAAGAAGGGAAAAGCAGGGATAAAATTCAAATGGCGGTAAACAATGCAATCGAAAAAGGAATCTCCTATGATGTAGAAGTTGAGCTGATTACAGCAAAAGGGAATAGCCGTTGGGCAAGGGCCATAGGCCAGGCGGAAATGGTAGACGGGCAGTGTGTAAGATTATATGGGGTATTCCACAACATCAACGATATTAAGGTTACGGAAAATGCCTTAAATAAGGCCAATGAGGAACTAAGCGCCATTTTTAATGTTGGCCCAATCTCCATTATCGGAACGGACATGAATGGATTAATTACCCATTTTAATAAAGGTGCCGAAAATTTATTGCAATATTCAGCTGCAGAGATGATTGGAAAAATGACCCCAGAGGTTATACATCTGCCCGAAGAGGTAGAACAACATGGCAAAGAGTTGTCAAAATTATTTGGCCAAACTATTAGCGGCTTCGACGTTTTTGTGGAACATGCCAGGCGCGATAGCCATGAATCCATGGAGTGGACCTATGTTCGCAAAGATGGTTCACATTTCCCTGTGCAGTTAATTACCACTGCGATCAAAGATAAAAATGGAGAGATCCACGGGTTTTTGGGTGTTGCCACGGATATTTCCGAAAGGGTCCACAACCGTAAAAAACTAATTGAAACGAAAGAAAATCTTGAAGCCCTCACCGCAAAACTTAAAAACCAAAACCGACAATTGGCAGATTTTGCCCATATAACCTCACACAATCTTAGATCCCCAGTAGGCAACCTCCAAACCTTATCCCGTTTCTATAAAGAAGCCAAAAGTGAGCAAGAGCGCAGTGAACTATTTGAGAAATTTGAAATTGTAATAGACCACCTCTCCTCTACCTTAAACACCATGGTCGAAGTAATTCGGACTACGGATGACAGTTCCAAGACCACCCAGGAATTATCATTCCAAATTACATTGAACAAAACCCAGGAGATCATCTCTAGTCAGATAACCCAATCGGGTGCCATATTAAAAAGCGATTTTACAAAGGCGCCTACCGTGGTATATAATGACATTTATCTTGACAGCATTTTTCTCAATTTAATTTCCAATGCAATCAAATATAAATCCAAGGATAGGATTCCAGAAATTTATTTGAAATCCAAAATTGAAAATGGCAAAACTATACTGAGCGTAAGTGATAATGGCTTGGGCATAAATATGGAAAAACACGGTCATAAACTGTTTGGCCTGAATAAGGTATTCCACAGTCATCCCGAAGCAAAGGGAGTTGGGCTCTATATGACCAAAGTACAGATCGAGGCTATGGGAGGCTCAATTTCCGCTTCCAGCGAAGTGGGGGTAGGCACCACCTTTACCATAACTTTTTGATAGGAAACAAGATTAAAATTTAGCAAAGCGACACTTGTTTGGTATTACCAAAGGCATTAAGCCCATTGCAGAACAATCTTTCCAAAAAGATTAAATGGTCTTGGCCTCCTCCCAAAAAACATCCATTTCGGTCAAGGTCATATCCTTTAAGGCCTTACCCTGTTCCTTGGCCTTGTTTTCCAAATACTGAAATCGTTTAATAAACTTCTTGTTAGTACGCTCCAAGGCGTTTTCTGGATTAATATTCAAAAATCGGGCATAATTTACCATAGAAAATAGAACATCCCCAAATTCGGACTCCATAGCGTCCGTATTTCCTTGTTTAACCTCATCTTGGAATTCTTCCAGTTCCTCCTGCACTTTTTCCCATACCTGTTCTGGTTTTTCCCAATCGAACCCTACTCCTGCCACCTTATCCTGAATACGGTTGGCCTTTACCAAAGCCGGTAAACCCTTAGGAACACCTTCCAAGACACTTTTTTTACCTTCCTTTAATTTTATTTTTTCCCAATTCTGCTTAACCTCCTCTTCATTTTCCACAACTACATCCCCATAAATATGAGGATGCCTATTGATGAGCTTATCACAGATATCATTGGCAACGTCCGCTATATCAAAATGCTTGGTCTCACTCCCTATCTTGGCATAAAAGACAATATGCAGGAGAACATCGCCCAATTCCTTTTTTATTTCCTCTAGATCATTGTCCAATATGGCGTCTCCCAATTCATAGGTTTCCTCAATGGTCAAATGACGCAGTGTTTGCATGGTTTGCTTTTTGTCCCACGGACATTGGGTTCGCAATTCATCCATTATAGTAAGAAGACGATCGAAGGCCTGTAATTGGGATTCCCTAGAATTCATAAAGTTTACTTTTCAACAAAAATACAAAGACCGTACGGTTTCAACTATCGTATGTTCCGAGTTTTTTAGCTAACTTTAGTTCCTTGCTTATCGGACCAAACCAATATGACCAACATAAAATTACTTCTCCCTTTTGCCTTTATTGGCCTTGACCTTATGCCACGGTATATCCTAAAGGATTTGGGAGTAATGCAACACCATTGTTATATAACCGTTGATTATGCATCGGTTATCGGCTAAAATAAAATTTGATCAAACCATAGATAATTATAAACCAAACTAGAAAAATGAAACTTAAATTGAACTTAAAAAAAATAATTTTATCCTCCATGCTCCTCTTATTTTTTGGTATGCTTCCCGCTCAGGTATTGGAAAAAGCGAATGTGTTTTTAAATAGTTTGTCCGACGAAATAAAGGCAAAAACCCTATTCACCTTGGAGGATACGGAGCGTTTTAATATGAATTACGTCCCTATTCCAAGGGCAGGAGCCAGATTCCATGATTTTAACGAGACACAAAAAAAGGCGGCGCTCGACCTCCTGAGGGCTTCCTTGAGTGAAGAAGGTTTTCGCAAGTCACAGGAAATAATAGAACTGGAAAAAGTATTGAGAATTATAGAAAATGACGATAACGATAAAATGCCCGACGGAAGGCCTAGGCGCGATCCTTTGAATTATCACTTTTGTATTTTTGGCAAACCATCCAAGGACCAACCTTGGGGATGGCGATTTGAAGGTCACCATCTCTCCTTAAATTTTACCTCCACCGACGGGATTATTAGCTCCTCTACCCCTACTTTCTTTGGAACCAACCCGGGCATTGTACGCAGTACGGAATACAAGGGCAAGGAAGTATTGAAAAAAGAAGCGCAATTAGGTTTTTCCCTTCTCCACTCCATGACCCAGGAACAATTAAAAACAGTGGTATTTACAGATGTTGCCCCACACGATATCATTACCACGACCAAAAGAAAGGTAGAGCAACTGGAGTCCTTAGGGATTGCATATCGGGACCTGTCCAAAAACCAAAAGAATATGTTTATGGAACTTTTGGAGCTATACATCAATAATTACGAACATGGATTTGCCGAAGGATTTAGGGACAAAATAACCAAAGCCGGCATAGACAATTTAAAATTTGCGTGGGCAGGAAGCCTTCAACCGGGCAAAGGTCATTATTTCCGTATTCAGGGTCCTAGCCTACTCATAGAATACGATAACACCCAAAACAATGCCAATCATGTACACACTGTAGTAAGGGATTTAACCAATGATTATGGGGAAGATGTATTAAAGGCCCACTATGAAAAAGAACACCAACATTAATTCACAACATATAAGCCTTACCCCCCACCGGCAATGATTCTCAATTAGTTTTAAGTTTCAAAATTATTAAATGAAAAAAGTATTAAATGTCTTTTTGGTAATACCGATTTTGCTGTCCCTGTCCTGCAAATCATTACAAACATCCTTAATTGCCAAGGATGCCGAAGTACAATTGGTGTCATCAGGTTATTCCTTTACGGAAGGCCCCGCCGTGGCGCCCAACGGGGATGTGTTTTTCACAGACCAACCCAACGATCGTATTTTAAAATGGACTGCCAAGGACAATACCGTATCGGTCTATATGGAACCCTCAGGTAGATCCAACGGACTATATTTTGACCATGATGGAAACCTTTTGGCCTGTGCGGATGAAAAAAATGAACTTTGGAGTATAGATCCCAATAAAAATGTGACCGTACTAATTGAGGATTTTCAAGGTAAGAAATTAAACGGGCCCAACGATTTATGGGTAGACCCAAAGGGAGGAATTTATTTTACCGACCCCTTTTACAAACGTCCGTATTGGAGTCGCACCGAACAGGAATTGGAAAAACAAAATGTCTACTATCTTACCCCGGATAAAAAGGACATCATTACTGTAGCAAATGACTATGTAAGGCCTAATGGCATTATTGGCAATAAGGAGGGAAACCTTGTATATGTAGCCGACATAGGCGATAAAAAAACCTATTCGTATACCATAAATCCCGATGCCAGTCTTGGCAATAAAACCCTTTATACCAATATGGGCTCGGATGGCATGACCATGGACAACCAAGGTAATGTTTACCTTACAGGGAACGGGGTTACCGTTTTCAATCCCAAAGGTGAACAAATATTACATATTCCAATAGATCAGAAGTGGACGGCCAATGTCACTTTTGGAGGAAAAGACCAAAAGACATTATTTATTACCGCAATGAATTCTTTGTATTCCCTCAAGATGAATGTAAAGGGAATTAGGTAGGACTGTAGGCCAACTAGATTGTTTTTACAGCTAAAGCTTAAGTGTAACCTGGACCTAATTGATCAAATCGAACATTCGGCTATATTTAATAATAATACTATTATTTAAGGGATCGCCCTCCCTTACATTGTAATTATAGACCACAAATAGCCCGGTATTGGCACGTTGCAACCAGCCCAATCGTAAATTTACCGCCCAAAGTTCATTGGCCGAGTTGTTCTGCACCAAACTCTGTACATATAAATTGGGTCTAAAGGAATAGGTCATTTGACTGCGGAAAATATTAGCCGTAAAATCGCCAACCGGCAATTGATAATTGTTGTAGAGATAAATAAAATCTGAATTGAACCTATCGCCCAATCGTACACTTAGAGTGCCACTTTGTTGATATCTTTTGCCCCCAAAAGAACCACCGATCACGGAGCGAATATTTATGGAGACGGGCTTACTCTTATTGGTGAAGAAAACCAACTGGGATTCCGAGTGCCTATAGGTACCGGGCAATACTGTAACCCCGTCCGAAATCTCAAAAGGATCCAGAACCCCTTCGGTAGTAAGGTTTAGACCGGTATGGATTTCCATCCCGCTTTTAAACTCCCAGTGGTTATCTATATGTGTAAAGCTGGTTTCCTGAAAGCCCTCAAAATTCCAAAAACTGTTGTAGGAGATGTGGGGCCTTAATTCCAAGATGACCGAGTTTTCATTCTTTGGCCTGTAATGATATAAAACCCTTGCTTCCGGTTTTCTGAAGGCAGAACGTTGTAAAAATCCAACTTCCGGATTAAAGCCTTCCCCAACTTCCGTATACCCCCCTCCTATTTCCCAACTATTCCAGACATAATCTGTTTTTAACCTGAAAGAATGTTCATTTATGGTATCCATTGGACCATTGGTCTGAGCATAAAAACCTGTCATTCTAGCCTTGCGGCCCAGACCCAATTTTCCATCGATGGCTATGGTACTATTAAAATCATCTTGGATACCTATCCCCGAACGGTTAATAAAAGCTGCCCCCAAGGCCGATCGCCCTTTAAATTCATGGTTAACGCGTGCTACCGTAAAATTATTCTTATGTATCCCAGCATCTTCAACCTCATCGGTAAACATGGTCAAAAGTCCAACATTGGTCCGGTCCAATTTTCCGGATAACCTGGCCCCTCCAATTATAGGGACTATGTTTCCGTCATCCCCTATGCCAATTCGTCTACTAAAAAACAGGTCTACTTCCCCTGGACTCCCCACACTGAACAAGCCTGCATTCTCCAAGAAAAATGGTCGCTTCTCGGGAAAAAATAAATTAAAACGATCCAGGTTTACCTGTTGCTCATCAACCTCCACTTGGGCAAAATCGGTATTATAGGTAAGGTCCAAGGTAAGACTAGGTGTTATACTGAATTTTATATCCCCACCAACCTCGGGGGTAAATTTTGCCTTCGGATTAATGGCCTCATAATCTTTGGCCAACTGCCCCAACACATAAGGAATAACCTTTAAATTCCTGGGAGTTTTAAGCTTTAGACCAGTGAGCGTACCGGCCAAGGAAAGTCTATTTAAATTAAAGCCTATGGGCATTGGCGACCAATAAGCAATTTCATTGGTCTTCCTGATATTCCTGCGAAAATTAATGCCCCAATCCTTTCCAGGCTGAAATCTTAAGGTACGCAATGGAATGGCAAATTCCGCACTCCAACCTTCATTATGAACCGAAGTCCTAACTTTCCACGAGCCATCCCAGTTTAGATTAAAACCTCCTATGGTTCCGCCTTGCTGCCTGTTTGTATTCTGATTGCCCTGACCTTCATTATCTACTTGGGCATCATATTCAACTCCGAGCGAATTGGTTCCAAAAATAAAACCATTCTGATTATCCTTATAGGTATCCACTATAAAAAGAAAGGCATCGGTGTTGTCCAACAAAGCATCCCTCCTAGCATCGGAGACTACAAGCCCATCAGGATCCGAATCATAACATACTACTGCCACATAAAAAGTGTGTTCGGTATAGGCAATTCTTATATCCGTACGTTCACTGGCTGCTTGCCCGTAATTGGGCTGACTTTGTAATAAGCCCCCAAACGGTTTTATCTTTTGCCAAACCTCATCTTTTAGAATATTCCCATCTACCAGGGGTTCGGATTCAATAGGAACTGCAACAGCAGTTGGTCGTGTTTGGGTGTCATTGTTCAAATCGGGAGTTTGGGAATAACCAATTGTTGACAAGCATAAAAAGGCAAAAAGAGCAAAATAGAATTTCTGGATGGACATGGTATTTTTGGTTTGTTGGTATTGGTTTGGCGTATTACCCTAATATAATAACAATTAAGGAGTTAATGGAACAATTTTTTAATCTTATCTTTAATAGATCCAATCTATAAACATCATGAAAAATATAAAATCATTAAGTACACTATTGTTCCTTTTACTTATCCTAGTGATGCCCGCCAACGGGCAAACCGGTACCACTGCACCACCAAGTGTAACCATATCGGGAATTGATAAGGCAAGGTTAAACCGATATGACGATTTTCTTAAAAAAGAAATAAACGAAAGGAGAATTCCAGGTGCCGTTTCCTATATTATGAGAAGGGGAGAAATAGTGCACGAAGCCGCTTATGGATATAGTAATTTGGCAGATAGGGCCCCTATTCAACAGGATCAGCTGTTTCATATCATGTCCATGACAAAGCCCATCGTAACCGCGGCGTTTATGATGTTATATGAAGAAGGATATTTCCTGCTTACAGATCCGGTTTCCAAATATTTATCCCAGTTCAAGGATTTGAGGGTAGCCAAGGATTTGGATCAAGGGACAAATGGGGAAACCGAACCGGCCAATAGTGAAATTACCATAACGCAACTATTGACCCATACTGCTGGATTTTCACATGGCCTAGGACGTACCAAATTGGACAACGAAATTGCTAAAGCACTATATTCCGAACCACATAAGGATATAGAAAGTAGGGTAAATGCCATGATAAAATTGCCTTTGATAGGGCACCCAGGTGATCAATGGAACTACAGTGCATCCCCGGATGTCCTTGCACTGCTTATTGAACATTTCTCGGGTATGACCACTGCCGAATTTTTAAAAGAAAGAATATTCGATCCCTTGGAAATGAAAGACACAGGGTATAACATATCCAAAGAAAACAAGGGGAGATGGATGCCTGTTCATAATTTGGACAAACAAGGGAACCTGGTAAATTCCAAAACCCAATTACCTACAGAGGGCAATACCATTTATGGTGGTACGCATGGCCTTTTTTCTAGCGCCTCCGACTACATGAAATTTTGCCAAATGCTTCTTAACAAAGGGCAATATAAGGGCAAACATTTACTTAGTCCCAAAACCGTGGATATCATGACCATGAACCAAGTGGGTGACCTTTACGAAGCCCCTGGACAAGGTTTCGGACTAGGATTTGGTGTTACCACCGATCTAGCTGCAAGCAAAACATTGGGCTCTGTGGGTCAATACTATTGGAGCGGTGCCTACTGCACCTATTTTTTTATAGACCCAAAAGAAGAACTCATAGTAATCCTAATGAGTCAGCTACAACCTTACAGCAATTACTATGGGGATAAAATGAGACAAATGGTTTACCAATCTCTCATTACAAAATACTAATCAACGCATTAATGAAAAACACTATACTTTTTCTAATTGCCATACCAATTTCCCAAATATTATTTTCGCAGGAGATGGTTATATTGCCACATGAGAACCCAACAGAACTAGAATGGCTGGGAGGTGAAAAGTCAACTTATTCCGAACAATAGCAAACCCAATTAATTTCAAATGTTTCCATACCTACCCTTCAAATATTTAGACCGGAGCCCTCCGCAAATACCGGAACCTCCGTTGTAATAGCACCTGGTGGTGGACTTCGTGTGTTGAGTATCAATAGTGAAGGCGTTGATGTAGCAAAGTGGTTGAATACCAAAGGCATTACGGCATTTGTCCTCAAATACAGATTATTGCCAGAGAACAACAATGCACTCCCCAATGAAACCGAGGAAAATCAAAATGCTTCCTCGGCAATGACAAAAAAAATGTCCAAGGTCCTTGAACTGGCAACATCCGATGGTTTAAATGCCATGGCCTATGTTAGGGGCAACGCAAAGGAATTGGGAATTGATCCAAACAAAATAGGATTTATGGGTTTTTCTGCAGGGGGTGCGGTAACCATGGGGGTTACTTTTAATTACACCAAAAACAATAGGCCAGATTTTATAGTTCCAGTCTATCCTTGGATGACCGTTTTAGGCAACTATACCGTTCCTTTGAATGCGCCACCTATGTTTATAATCTGCGCTTCCGATGATCAATATGATCTGGCCCATGAAAGTGTTGAGCTTTATTCCGCCTGGTCAAAATCTGGAATGAACGCCGAATTGCATATGTATTCCAAGGGTGGTCATGGTTTTGGAATGAAAACCCAGCACTTGCCTTCGGATAATTGGATAGAACGGTTTTACGAATGGGCAGTGGCCGAGAAAATTGTAGTTCAGTAACGGCTACCTTAATCCAACACCGACCAATGTGGGATTTTACCATTAGCGTACAACCAATGTTCCCGGTCGAAAATTATTTGTCATGAACAATAAATATTATAATTTAAACCTTTAATTTAATGACATTGAAAAAGCTCACTTATTTATTCCTTTCTTTGGCGTTCCTTGGTTATGGCCAAAAAACCCCGGCCTTTCAAAATGAGGTGAAGGCCATACAGAAAAAATATGAATCCCTTTGGGACTCCTCCAAAGAAACCATTGTGTTTACTGGTAGTTCCAGCATCAGGATGTGGAAAAACTTGGAATCCATGTTCCCCAATCACCAAATTATCAACTCTGGTTTCGGTGGATCACAATCTTCCGATCTCTTCCAGTATTACAATGAGCTCATATTACAATATAATCCTAAGAAGGTTTTTATCTACGAGGGTGATAATGATATTGCTTCCAAGAAAAGGACCAAGGATATTATAGACACCACCCGTGAAATCATTAATAAGATTAGGGAAAGAAATAATGCAACCCAGGTGGTGATCATAGCTGCAAAACCAAGTTTGGCTAGGTGGAAGCTAAAAAGAAAATACATGAAATTGAACAGGGCATTCGAAAAGTTATGTGAAGAGGACAGTGCCTTGCAGTTTGCCAATGTGTGGGATGTGATGATGGATGGAAAACAGGTAAGAAAGGATATCTTTATAAGTGACGGACTTCATATGAACAGTAAAGGGTACGACCTTTGGTTTTCGGTCATCAAACCTTATATGAATTGACCCAAGGACAGGAATAAGCAAATAATACTAACACAATCCAACTAAATGAAAAATTCAATTCTTTTTAAATCACTGGTAGTACTAACAGTTTTTACTGCCTTCGTTGCATGTCAACAGGAAAAAAAGAAAGTAATCAATTTTCCAACAACAGATCTAAAGGCGGAAAATTTTGTTCCAAAACCGCTAAAAATAATCCCTACCAATAGTGCTTTTGGATTGGATAAAAATACCATCATCTATACCTCCCAAAATGCTACGGGCTTCCCTGAGGTCGGCGAATTCTTATCGGAAAAAATAAAATGGCAGACCGATTTGGACTTGGCGGTAAATTCTTCGACCAATACCAGTGCGGAGCGAATTATTTTTATCAACCAATCCGACAGTACTGCTTTTTCATCCAAAGAGGGTTACGACTTGCACATAACCCAGGATTCCATTATCCTTAATGCAAAAACGGCCGAAGGCGCCTTTAGAGGTGTACAGACTATAAGACAAATAATTCCGGAGACCAGTAACGATACCCTTTCCGAAAATAAAATGTGGTTGATTCCAACTGGTAAAATCATAGACAATCCGAATTTTGAATACAGGGGGTCCATGTTGGATGTGGCCAGGCATTTTTTTAGTGTAGAGGATGTAAAAAAGTATATTGATATCCTGGCATATTACAAAATTAATATCCTACACCTACACCTTGCGGATGACCAAGGCTGGAGGATAGAAATTAAATCATGGCCCAAACTTACCGAAATAGGTGGTAGTTCTGAAGTGGGTGGTGGACCAGGTGGCTTTTATACCCAAGAAGAATATAAGGATATTGTGGCCTATGCCGCCAAGCATTATATAACCATAGTTCCTGAAATAGATATGCCAGGGCATACCAATGCGGCATCAGTTTCCTATCCCATTCTAAATGGAAATGGAAAAACGCCAAAAATTTATACGGGCACTGAAGTTGGGTTTAGCACCTTTGACACGCGCAAGGATACTGTTTATGCCTTTATAGATGATGTTGTAAGGGAAATATCGGCTATTACTCCCGGTCCGTATTTTCATGCTGGCGGAGATGAAAGTCATGTTACCAAGAAAAAGGATTTCATCCATTTTGTTTCCAAAGTGGACAAAATTGTAAAAAAATACGGCAAAAAAATGATCGGCTGGGATGAAATTGTGCATGCCGATATTGATACCAGCGCCATAGCACAATTTTGGGCCAACGAGGAAAATGCCAAACTGGCTGTGGAAAAAGGGTTAAAAATAATATTATCCCCAGGAAAAAAGGCCTATCTGGATATGCAATATGACACCCTATCTAAATACGGACTTCATTGGGCAGGCTACATTCCCGTGGATACAGGATATATATGGACACCAGAAAGATATGTAAAGGGAATCAATAAGGAAAATATTCTGGGCGTTGAAGCTCCATTATGGTCCGAGACCATAAGCAATATGGAGGAATTGGAGTATTTGGCATTTCCTAGGATGATAGGATATTCCGAGCTTAGCTGGAGCGTTGAAGAAAATAGAAATTGGGAAAATTACAAAGTAAGGTTAGGCAACCAGGCACCGTATTTGGACAAAATGAATGTAAAATACTACCCGTCCGAACTAATAGATTGGAAAAAAAGCAAGTATACCTACAAAACTATCGATAAGGACTAATTGTTCATTAAACATTACTGTCGGCTATAATCCGTATATTTAATATATTGTAAGCCCCTAATTATCAGACTTTACCTGTTTAGCTATTTAACCAAATTTAAATACTGAACAAATGAAAGCCTTTATTCTAATCACCACCCTTCTTTTGGGACAATTCTGCTATCCCAACAAGGAAAACGATTCTATACCCAAAGCCGAGGTAGCTACCACCATGCAAAGCGTTACCATAAATGGCAATACCATTTATTTAACTGCAAAGGCAGGAACTTTTGAGGTAAAGGATGAAACCAACAAGCCCATTGCCTTAATGGGCTTTACCTATTACACTAGGGATTCCAAAAGAGGATTGGCAACACAGAGGCGCCCAATAGTTTTTGCCTTCAACGGTGGCCCGGGCTCATCGTCTTTTTGGCTGCATATGGGAATTTTGGGGCCTAAAAGAATTGTAGTGGACGACCCTAAATCTACCCCAGCTGCGCCCTATAAAATTGTAAACAACAATTACTCTATCCTGGATGTTGCAGATCTTGTAATGATAGACCCCGTAGGTACCGGTCTAAGCATACCTATAGGAAAAGCCAAGTTCAAGGATTTTTGGGGTGTAGATCAGGATATCAGGAGCCTCTCCCTATTCATAACACAATTTCTAATCCATAACGATCGTATGAACAGTCCCAAATTTCTATTGGGGGAAAGTTATGGCACCTTTAGAAACGCAGGTTTAATGAATACCCTGTTAAACCAAGGGGTGGCCATGAACGGAGTAATAATGGTATCGGCTGTTTTCGATCTAAGGACCCTTCTCTTTCCGCCAAATGACGACCTACCATATATAGTTCATTTTCCTACCTATGCCGCCACGGCATGGTACCATGATAAAATAACGGACAAACAGGAAAACGTTTTTGAATTCCTCAAGACCGTTAGATCCTTTACCGAAAATGAGTACACCCCTGCCCTATTTAAAGGAGATCAAATTTCGGAAAATGAAAAAGCCAACATTGCCTCCAAATTAGCGTACTACACTGGTACAGATACGGACTATTGGTTAAAAGCGGATTTAAAGGTAACGGCATCTGAATTTTTTGCTGAATTTTTAAGGGACAAAGGCGAGATTGTAGGAAGGTTGGATTCTCGCTTTACAGGAATCAATGAAGATCTCCTTGCCCAAGAAGGAAGCCATGACCCCCAAAGTATGGCCATTTCCCCCGCCTACATTAGTGGGTTTCTGGATTATTTTTATGGCGACTTAAAAGTGAATAAAAATTTGCTATACTCCATAACAGCAGGCAGAAGGGATGGATTTAAATGGGATTGGACGCATAAAGGAAATACCAGATGGGGCACCTCGGCGGCGATCAACACCGGTATTGATATGGCCACGGCCTTATCCAGAGATCCTAACATGAAGGTCTTGATCTTGAACGGCATCTATGACCTAGCCACTGTTTTTTATGGGGTGGAACACAGCATCAATCATTTGGGCCTTAAAAAGGAAATCAAGGATAATATCACCATGGAATATTATGAGGCGGGACATATGATGTATACCCATAAACCCTCCATGGAAAAATTCAGGAAAGATGTTTCCAGTTTTATCCTTAACACATCAAAATAATAGGTAGATAATCGTCCAAATAGTATACCTAATCCATTTATAAACGAATTGTGATATTCGTTATTTGGACGATGTTTCCTTATTTCCATTCAAAATCACCATTTTCAATAGTCCAATCATTACCAAAAAATCCAGCACATTTTACTGCAGAAGTTCCTTGTGCCAATACAGTTTCATCAAAGAGCATCAAATCCGGAAAAGTAGTTCCGTTCACCAAATAATGGTTGGCATAGGCGGCTTTCATTCCCAGAAGCCCCGTAGCAGTTACCACCCCAACACTGGCCACATCGCTATCCGCTCTCGGAACTATAAAATACATGCCCCAATTGTTGCCGCTGATACTTCTACTGCCAAAATTTAATTTATTATTGAATACTTGGACGGGGCTATCTTTTAATAATTTATCCCAGGCAGCATTATTGTTTTTATTACCATAAACAACAACATTTTGGTTAGGATAATCTCTTAAGGAAAAGTCGATATCCGCAACCAATTCTATATTGCCATTGGCCTTGTACCAGAAAGTATCCGCATCAAACCTTGCCTTATTGTAATACCAATCATTCTCTTCTTTGGAACCTTTTGTAGCATATACAAATACTACATCATTTCTAAAGGCATCTTTAAACCCTCCGTTTCTATGAGGTCCTTTTTCCTCCAATGAAGGTTTATCTACAATATTCCAATCCCCATCCTTTTCCTTAAAGTAGATATTTTCCTTGGATGTAATACCAATCTCCTTTCCGTTAAGTTCAATACTATGGATATCCCCGGGCAATTTTGTAAAATCTACCTCCAACAGAGACACATTTTTGGTCTCTATTTTAATAATGGAATCCCACGTAAAATCAAATGAACTTACTTCAAAAGGTATTTGTTGCTGATGGATGGTAATAAAATGCGAGGTCGCTGAAACTCCTGGCGACCCTGTACTGAACTCCAGCTTCTTTATATCCTGTACCTCGGGAATCGTTCGTTGCTTAAACAGATTAAAAATGGGTTCCCAATCTACACTGTGGTCCCCATACCAATGCGTACCGCCTGGATACTCATAATAGGTGAAATCCGGATGGAATTTTCCCAATCTCTCCCTCATATCGCGCGCTAAACTAGTAGGTACAACGTTATCTTTTTCACCGTGCAGCACATATACTCCGTGATGCAGATAATTTCGAATCAATTTTAAGGTTCTGCTAGGGGTTCCCGCTCTTTCTACAATGTTTTCGACCGCAGTAGGGACATACTCCGCCGTCATACGTTCGAACATTTTAGGAGTAATACCATAGTTTGCCCTCTGTTCCTCACTCATTTCCAGAAGCCTCTCAGACCTACTTCCACGGTACAACAACAAATCTGGGTATCCGGCACATGGTGCAATAGCGGCAAAATGGTCTGGATAAGTTGCCCCCAAATACCATGTTCCATGTCCTCCCATGGAATGCCCTGTTAGATAAATTTTGCTGCTGTCCGGTTTAAAAATCCTCTTACTGTCCGCCAATACTTCCAAGGCATCCAATCTTCCCCAATCTTCCCAAGCAAACCCGTAAGGTCTTCTATTCGTTGGGGCAACAAGGTTACCCCAATCTTTTTGCTTATAGGCGTTAGCTTGATTTACGGCCTCTACAGAAGCTCCGTGTACCGAAAGGAAAAGTGCTGCGCCATCAGTTTGGCCATTGCTATCCGGTGCTACACTGTAATACTGTACACTTTTATCTATATCACTTATAAAAGTTCTCTTATGATGTTTATTTTTCGACTTCACATTTAATGCCAAGGTTTCGGTAGAAACCTGTTGCCCGTTACTTTGTATCAAACCTAGATCTACATTCACCTTTTCGAGGGAGGTATCCAAGGTGGACGAGGGAATGGAAAAAGGAATTTTATAAACCGTAAAAGGTGGAATATCGTTTATTTTGGTAGTAAGCTCCCTATCATTGACCTTGGCCACAATGGCATACTTCCTGATCCACTTATCAGAAGCATTTATAACCCTTATTGCAGCCTTATATTCCATGTCCTCCTCCAATAAAAGATCGGGAACCGTTACATCTCGGGTAGTAAATTGAACCTCGGCTTTAGGCTCCAATAAGCGTGCACGAATTCTTGGAAAACGGCCTACCTTTAAAACAAAAACATTATTCCCCTTTTTCAACTTTAAAGGGATAAGGTTCCAACCAAAATCGTAATGGTCACCTTCATAAGGATAACCATTAATGGAAACCAAAGAATGCCCGGAAGCTTCGAACAAAACCGTTTTTTCCGATCCCGAATTATACGTGAGATATACATAACCCGACCTAAGGTCTCTCCCGGAAAAGCTATTGGTACTATCCACCTTTATGGCGTTCCATTTTAATTCCCTTCCAAAGAAATCTATATCAAAAACTTCGCCCTCCTTGACCTGGGTACTCGGTTCCATCAGAAATTTGTCAAAAACTGGATCTACTGGAAAAGATGAAGATTCAAATCCGAAACTGGGAATGGACAAAGCCAAGGCCTTATTAAATACATGGATTACTTTTCCTTCATGAATATCCTCCACTTTTTCCTTACCAAAATACTCTACTATATTTCCGGTACGTTGCTGCCCGATAAGTACAAAGGGAAGGACAAGGAGAATTAAAAAAACAATTGCACTTTTTTTATAAAATTTAGCCATGACAAAACTGATTAAGGAATTAAAATATTAATTTCCATAATTAGTAGTCCGCTGCCCAACAATTTAGACCAATAACAAAAGCCTGAAGCTAAATGGAGAATAATTTTGCCATAGAGGTGATGGCTACCCTAATTTATTGGAAGGGAAACTTATATTTTGGGATAAAAAAAAACCTTCGTAAACGAAGGTTCTAATGTTGTATATATGTAAAATCTATTTTGTTTCCTTGGAAGCCTCTTCTTTTTCCTCCTCGTCCGCAAACTCTGTAATACCATGCTCATGTAACAAATTATACCATTGTATAATCTTTTTAATATCGCTGGCATAAACCCTATCCTCATCATAATTGGGTAGCACTTCAAACAAATATTCCTCCAATTTCATCTTATCCTCTTTATGGCTCACTGCTGTTTTACCACCATCTTCCTTTTCTTTGATCTTTTCGAACACCACTTTTAAAGGCACTTCCTCTTCCAAAGTGTAGATTGCGATCTCAGACAAGACACTAACATTGTTCTTAAAACTTACGGTAACTTTTTTTCCATCCAATAAAGATTCGGCTACAAAACCTGAACGCGTTTGCGTCAATAATTTAAAAAGTCCCGGCTTACCTGCAATCGATAATATTTTATTTAAACCCATCTGTTTTTTTAGTTTCAGCGGCAAATATGCTACTTTTTGTTTATAATAGAAATAGTTTTAACGTGCTTTTTTAATGTTGGGAAATCGCATTCTATATTCCACCTTGATCTTTCCCTTGGAAATATTGGCCAACCTTCCTTTTAAAAGGCGTTTTTTTAAGGAGGATAATTTATCGGTAAACAAAATACCCTCTATATGGTCATATTCATGTTGGATTACCCTGGCCAATAGACCATCATAGGTTTCCTTATAGGATTTAAAATTCTCATCCATATAGGATATGGTAATAGTATCTTTCCTGGAAACATCTTCCCTTACATCTGGAATACTAAGACAGCCTTCGTTAAAAGCCCATTCTGTTCCAGTTTCTTCCTCTATTTTTGCATTAATAAAAACTTTCCTAAACCCTTTTAATGCGTTTTGCTCTTCTTCCGTAAGCTCTTCGTCATCCGCAAATGGTGTGCTATCCACAACAAACAACCTTATGGGCAGCCCAATTTGAGGGGCGGCCAAACCCACACCATTGGCATTGTACATTGTGTCCCACATATTGGCCACCAACTCTTCAAATTTTGGAAAATCCTTGTCTATATCATCCGCCACTTTCCTAAGTACCGGGTCTCCATAAGCAACTATAGGTAATATCATACTATTGTTTTCTATTTAAATACGCCTGAAGGATAATAGTGGCGCTAATTTCATCGACTAAGGCCTTATCCCTTCTTTGTTTTTTATTAAGGCCACTATCTATCATGGTCTGAAATGCCATTTTAGAAGTAAAGCGCTCGTCCTGGCGCTCTACTGGTATCTTTGGAAAAACACCTTCCAAAGTTCTTAAAAAAGGTTTGATCAATTCCTCGGATTCGGATGGAAGATTGTTCATTTGCTTTGGTTCACCGATCACAAATTTTTCTACCTTCTCCTCTTGGACATACTTCCTAAGAAAATTCAAAAGGTCCTTGGTATCAACAGTAGTTAGGCCAGAAGCTATTATTTGCAACTCGTCCGTAACGGCAATTCCCGTCCGAACCTTTCCATAATCCAATGCTACAATCCTTCCCACACAAATTTTTTGCAAAAATAAGGGATAAATTGTTATAAGTGCAAAAACAAAAGGTTAATTACCTACTAGCCCTTATATTTGCTAAAATTTGAATTATTAAAGATGAAAGAACTAAGAAAAACAATAGAAACTGCCTGGGAAAATCGAGACTTACTTAAAGAAATTCCAACTCAGACCGCCATTAGGGAAGTCATAGATCTTTTGGATAACGGCAAATTACGCTGTGCCGAACCTACTACAGACGGTTGGCAGATCAATGAATGGATAAAAAAGGCAGTGGTACTATATTTTCCGATTCAAAAAATGGAAACCTTGGAAGCGGGTATCTTTGAATATCACGATAAAATGCCACTTAAAAGAGGCTATGCCGAAAAGGGTATACGTGTTGTTCCCAATGCAGTTGCCAGACACGGGTCTTATATTTCCGCGGGTACAATTTTAATGCCCAGTTATGTAAATATCGGAGCCTATGTAGATGAGGGAACCATGGTGGACACATGGGCCACCGTTGGTAGCTGTGCCCAAATTGGGAAAAACGTCCATCTTAGTGGTGGTGTTGGAATCGGCGGAGTCTTGGAGCCATTACAGGCAGCACCGGTTATCATTGAGGACAATGCCTTTATTGGATCCAGATGTATCGTTGTGGAAGGTGTACGTGTAGAAAAAGAAGCGGTATTGGGTGCAAACGTGGTACTTACCGGCTCAACAAAAATCATAGACGTTACTGGTGACAAACCTATAGAGAGAAAAGGATTGGTCCCAGCAAGATCTGTTGTTATCCCGGGAAGTTATACCAAAAAATTTCCGGCCGGAGATTATCAAGTGCCCTGTGCCTTAATCATTGGTACCCGAAAGGAGAGTACCAACAAAAAAACTTCCCTAAATGATGCCCTAAGGGAATACGACGTAGCGGTTTAAAAGCTATAAAATGAAAACTATTCTTGTTGATGCTTGGAACACCTTTGTTACTGAAAAGGGAATGGATATGGATCTATTAGAATTATTGGACTCCTATCCCAATCCTAAAATCATCCTAACAAATGCCAATAAACAGGAATGTATTACCTATAGAATTATAAATATGCCTTATCAGGTTTTTAGTTTGGAACATAATCCCAACAAGACCGATAAGGCATATTACCTTAAAATGTTAAGCCATTTTAATTTAAAACCTACTGAGGTCGTTTATTTTGAACACAATTCAGAGGCCTTAAATTCTGCCACCTCTGTTGGCATAAAAACCTTTTCTTACAATAAGGAAGGGAGTTTGGACGGACTTCGCATTTTCCTAAAAAATAATTTGGATTAAACCTTTGTAAATCATGGCATATAACATAACCCTTGAAGGAAAGAATAAAGTTATTGCCGAAAGAATGCTGAAGAATGTGGCTATCCTTTTTGACCGTTGTAATATTGATTACTGGATAGAAGGAGGTACCTTATTGGGCATAAAAAGGGAAAACAGACTATTGCCTTGGGATAACGACGTGGATATGTCCATTAACCAAGACCAATTGGATAAGTTGGACCAATTTTATGCAGCATTAAAAAAAGCAGGTTATAGGGTAAGGACCAGGCGCTTTAATGAAACCTCCGAGTTATTTATTAAAGGCAATATCCGAATGATAAAAATAAGGGAAAAGCGATTTTTCGGAATGATTAAAGGGGCAGTTTGTCTAGATGTTTTTATCAAATACCAACATGGGGAAAACAGTTATTGGGAAATAGACAACAAAACAAAGTTTGTCCCTAGCAAGTTTTACAGCACTTTTGCGTCTATTTCATTTAAAGATTTCGACTATAAAATCCCAGCACTGACGGATGAATATCTAACTTATAGATATGGAGATTGGCAAAAACAGGTTAAGGATTGGGATACTTCCAAAGATGACAATGCTATAGCCTAATTCTCTTGAGGTTGCAATTGTAATGTTTCCTTCAAGATGGTGCTACTTACATTTTCTGTATAGGCCACGTATTCCACGGGACATGTCGTTTTTGGAAATCTGCCTTTCCAATCGTCTCCAACGGAAATGGCGTCTATATTATACTCATCCACTATTCTTTGCTTATTTTTATCCGTCTGGGGAATAACTTCATCCACATAATTTATTGCCTTGACCAATTTTATCCTTTCTTCAAAAGGAATAATGGGCAGTCTCCCTTTTTCTTTCAAAATAAGTTCGTCCGTAGAAACGCCTACAATTAAATGACCACACATCTGTTTTGACCTTTTGAGAATGTTAAGATGCCCAAAATGAAAAATATCAAAACAACCGGAAGTATACATTTTATTATATTTCTTGGCCTTTTTACTGTGCTTTACTTTTATAGCAAGGGTATTCCCCTTTTTAAGTTTAATGATGTAATCTTTATTGTCAAAAAAAATGCCGATATTTTTAACGATTTCCAACATCTCAGACAAAGCATCATCAAATTCACATTTACAACTTATATACAATTTCACCTGATCGTCTGGATCCGTGACAAAGTTCCAGTTTGGATATTTGGACTTTAAAATATGTAGATAAGCCTCTGTCATATTTGAAGAATACAATTGTTAGTATATAATGCGTAAAGGTAGTAAACGCTAACAGACATAATTTATTATACCCTAATTTTTATATATAGCCTTGGTCGATCCACTTATTTATGAAGTTATCTTAAATAAAACCTTAATAAATTATCAACCCTACTATACTCTATGGCCAATCCCTTGTCCATACCAGTTAAGAAAAGCCCTATAAACCAAGGCAATAACCAAAATTAAAGGACCTTTTTGGGCACATTCTTGGAAAAACTACTTATAATTTGATATACTATTATCCATTTTTAATTGTTATGTATTAAGTAATATCCTATTAAATTTTAGTGATTTCAACGCAACTATTTCTATTAAAACTATCTAATAAGTGGTAAAATTTTCGATTGCATGATAGAACAGAGTGAAAAAATATCGGCTTTAATAATCACTTATAACGAAATTGGATATATTGAAAAATGTATCGATTCCATAGAATTCGCAGATGAAATTATAGTGGTGGATTCGTATAGCACAGATGGCACCTACGAGTATCTTAACAGTCATCCCAAGGTTAGGGTTATTCAACACGAATTTGAAAATTATACGGCCCAAAAATCATTTGCCCTAAAACAAGCTTCCAATGATTGGGTCCTTTTCTTGGATGCGGATGAAGTGGTTACTGACCAGTTGAGAAATGAAATAAAATGCAAGGCAAAAAAAGATTCTGAACATTGTGCATATTGGTTCTACCGTAAATTTATGTTCAAAAACAGTCGCCTGCGCTTTAGTGGGTGGCAAACCGATAAGAACTACCGGCTTTTTAGAAAAAGTAAAGCTCAATTTTGCAAGGAAAAAATAGTACACGAAACCCTTATTGTAAAAGGTACCTCTGGAATATTGAAGCAGAAGTTAATGCACTTCTGTTACAAAAACTACGAAGATTATAAATTTAAAATGCTAAGATACGGGCGTTTAAAGGCCAAGGAGGCCCATCAAAAAAACAAGAAGTTTAATTACCTTTTGTTAGTTTTTAAGCCTTTTTGGAAGTTTTTTAACCACTACATAATTAGATTGGGAATACTTGATGGAAAAAAAGGGATTACCATCTGCTATTTAAATGCCTTGGGTGATTTTGAAAGGTATATGGAATTAAAACGCTTGGGCAAAAAGGAAAAATTGAGCTATTTTTTGGTCAAGCCATAATCCGTCCAAGAACTTCTGGTCTTCTTTACCTGTTTCCTGATGTATTTGTTCTTTTGTATGGAAACTTCCGTTTTGTAGCCTCTCTTGTGATCCAAATGCACACAGATAGCACTATACCTTAATTGTATGGATTTGATTCCGCTGTTAACCAGTCTTTCCCCAAGTTCCCTGTCCTGTCCCCCGTACTGCATTCTTTCATCAAAACCATTTACCCTTAGAATATCCTTTTTCCAACCGGACGAGTTATGTCCGTTCCAGCTGGCCGTTGTAGGTGTCCAGGAATTTAGGAATTTTGAAACATGCCCCTTTGCCGTCAATTTTGTTCTTTTAAACTTTTTGGCTATTCCATGGGTCTCCAACCACTTAATGTTAAAACAATTTTGTTCCTCAATATCCTCTTTAGTTATTAATTGCGAAATATTCATGGGTAACATAAAATACCCCCCAGAAATAAAGTGGCCGGCCGCTCTATTTAGATAATGCACTTCAACAAAATCTTTTCTTGGAATACAATCGCCATCCGTCATAAGTATGTATTCCGCACGGCATGCCTTTAAGGCCTTATTCAATATTTTGGACTTCTGAAATCCATCATCCTCCTGCCAAACATGTTGAATTTCATAAAAAAAGGTATTTTGCATGGACCTAATCAAGTCCTTGGTTCTGGGTCCCGAACCATCATCGGCTATAACTACCTCAAAATCGGGATAACTTTGTTGATGAAAACCCCAAAGAACCTTTTCCAACCATTCTTCGGAATTATAAGTACTTACAATAACGGATATTGAAGGGCTGCTGTTCTCCACCCGACAAATTTATCAACCTTTAATTACATATCTTTGCCTACCTACTTTATCTTTGCATTAGGTTATGGTTAAAAAAATATTATACGGACTTCTTAAGAAATTTAAATTTCTACCCCAGAAGACCTTCATTAAAATATACTACGAATATTATTCGGGCAAGAAATTGGATCTCGACAATCCGGTTGAATTTTACGAAAAGATATCTTGGTACAAAGTTTTTTTTAGACCTAAAATATTAAATCAGCTGGTAGACAAATATGCTGTTAAGGCCTATGTGGAAGATAAAATTGGTAAACAATATTTAAATGAAACCTTGGCGGTATATGATAGAAGTTCCGAAGTGGATTTTGACAAATTGCCGGATCAATTTGTTATTAAGGGGGTCCATGGCTACCATTTCAACCTAATTGTTAAGGACAAAAAAAAACTGAACAAAATCAAATCGAGATATTTACTCAAGAAATGGATGTCCAAGAACCAATACTATAGGGGTGGTAAAGAATGGGCCTATAAAGATGTTAAGCCCAGATTAATAGCCGAAAAATACCTGGAAGAAATGGGGAAAGAGGTCTTAAACGACTACAAGTTCTTTTGCTTTGATGGCAGCCCTAAATTTGTACAGATCGATATAGATAGAGGTTCAAAAAACTCTAGATGTTACTACGATATGGAGTGGAACAAACTAGACCTGTACACCCAAAAGATTCCTTACTATGAAGGTGAAATTGATAGGCCTGAAAATTTTGGGGAAATGAAAATAGTAGCCCAAAAATTAGCCGCTAACCTTCCGTTTACGAGGGTAGATCTTTATTCCATACAAGGAAAAACATTATTTGGTGAAATGACCTTTTATCCCTCCGATGCCAGGAATAGCTTTTTACCAGAAAAATACAACAAAATAATTGGTGATTACTTTGTTCTACCAGAGATTCCAAAAGGACAAAAATATATAACAAGTCTAGTTACGGACTAGCATTTAACGAAAAAACTCATGAAAATTGTCATTTTAGCAGCGGGTATTGGATCAAGACTTGGAAACCCATTTCCTAAACCTTTGACACCTTTAAAAAATGGAAAATGTATTATGGAGATGCAGGTCAACAATTTGGAAGAAACCTTTGATATAGACGATATTAACGT
The DNA here is from genome assembly GCF_900129275.1 of Arenibacter palladensis. GTDB lineage: Bacteria > Bacteroidota > Bacteroidia > Flavobacteriales > Flavobacteriaceae > Arenibacter > Arenibacter palladensis. Next base: position 401,305 of record NZ_FQUX01000003.1, read on the forward strand.
TGTTGTTGGTTTTAAAAAAGACCTAATAATGGAACGCTTTCCGGAACTCACCTATATATACAACCCATTTTTTGATCAGACCAATACTTCCAAAAGTCTTTTAAAAGCCCTAAGAAAAAACAGGGACAAATCCGTGCTTTGGCTAAATGGCGATGTTGTTTTTGATGTAAGTCTCCTATCCGTCCTAATACCCTACATTAATAAAAATCAATCATTCGTAGCCGTAAACACCAGTAAGGTGGCAGATGAAGAGGTAAAGTACACATTAAAGGATAATTATATTGATAAATTGTCCAAGACGGTGAAAAATGGACTTGGTGAAGCAGTAGGTATTAACTTCATTGCTGCCAAGGATATAAAAAGTTTTATCACTAGACTTGAGGAATGTGATGACAATGATTATTTTGAAAGAGGTCTGGAGCTGGCCATAGAAAAAGACGACCTTAAAATTAGTGCCGTGGACATTTCCGATTACAATTGTATGGAAGTTGATTTTAAGGAAGATTTGGAAAATGCCAATACCCTATTTCGCAAATGAAAGTAATTTTATTTTGCCAAAATGCATATGCCTTTGGCATCCTTGCTCCCATCCGGGATGTACTTCAGGAACAGGGACATGATTTTCTTTGGTATATTTCTGGTAAACTCTTGGTTAATTTTCCATATAAAAATGAGGATTACACCCTTAGTACTTTAGATTTACAACTGTATAAAAGCGATGCCATTTATGTGCCTGGAAACGAAGTACCCTATTATATCCGGGGGCTAAAAGTCCAAGTTTTTCATGGACTTGCAGGTGAAAAAAAAGGACATTTCAGGATACGGCACTACTTTGATCTTTATCTTACCCAAGGCCCCTATTTCACTGATAAATTCAATGAGCTAAAAAAAGTACACGATAATTTTGATGTGATAGAGACAGGGTGGCCAAAATTGGATGTCTACAGCACGGAAAAAAACAAATATGATTTTGAAAAGAAAGCCATTTTGCAGCAGTTCAACACGGATAAAATTGTTCTTTACGCCCCTACCTTCTCCCCTAGCCTAACTTCTGCCCCATATCTATTAAAGGAAATAAGAAACCTTGCCGAGACTACGGGATACGTAATCTTTATAAAGTTCCATGACCTCATGGACCAAAAATGGATAAAGGAATACAAAAGGCTGTCCAATGAAATTCACAATGTAATTTTCAAAGAGGACAAAAACATTATTAAATCGCTCTTACAGGCAGATATATTGGTTAGCGACACCTCATCCGTAATATACGAATTCATTCTCTTGAACAAACCAGTAATATCCTTCAAGAATATTGCCGAAAAGGTGTTGTGGGACAACTCAAAAACTTATAGTGGTCTTACCGAGAAAGTTTTGGACAATTTTCACTTGGATCCCCACGCTGCGGAAAGAGCATACATAAATATGCAATTTCACCCATATCAAGATGGAAAGTCTGCAGTTCGCATGGTAAACGCAGTTAAAGAATATATTGAAATACATGGGGTGCCGGAAGAAAGAAAACTATCCCTAGCAAGAAGGCTTAAAATTAATTCCATGTTCGGAAAACCAACCAAGAATCCCTTTGTTGGTGAAAAAATAAATAAAATCTCTGCAATTCTCATTACCTACAATGAGGATATCCATATCAATGCTGTTTTGGAAAATGTAAAGTTTGCAGACGAGATTATCGTAGTGGATTCCTTTAGCACGGATGGCACAATCGAAAAAATCAAAGAGCATCCTGAGGTTAAATTAATCCAGCGGCCATTTGTAAACTATACAGACCAAAAATCCTATGCCTTAGAGCAGGCAACCAATGATTGGGTACTTTTCCTTGATGCCGATGAACGAGTTCCAGATGGACTAAGAAATGAAATCTTGGAAACCGTAAATTCCTCCAATCCAACGGCAGATGCCTATTATTTTTACCGAACCTTTATGTTCAAAAATAAGGTTTTGCGCTTTAGTGGTTGGCAAAGGGATAAAAATTATAGACTGTTCAAAAAAAGTAAGGTTCATTTTACGCAGGATAGGATAGTACACGAAACATTGGTTGTGGACGGACAGTCTGAGGTACTTAAAAACAAACTAATCCATTACTCCTATAAGGATTATGAAGACTACAAGGGCAAAATGATAAAGTATGGACAAATGAAGGCGGTAGAGGAACTTAAAAAGGATTATGACCCCAACTTCTACCACTTTGTATTTCGCCCATTTTACAAATTTTTCAATCATTATATTCTACGATTCGGAATACTCGACGGAAAAAAAGGGCTAATCATATGTTATCTTAACGCATTGGGAGTATATTCCCGATACAAGGAACTAAAGAGATTAAGAAATTTAAGACAATAAGTGTTATGAAAGATTTGCTTTCCGAGGTAAACAAATGCTATGATATACTCACTAAAGGAGGCCTAATATTGTACCCTACGGATACCGTTTGGGGAATTGGCTGTGATGCCACAAATGCAGCAGCCGTAGAAAAAATTTATAAACTAAAGCAAAGATCCAATTCCAAGACAATGATCTGTTTGGTGGCCAATGATTTCATGCTGGAACAGCATGTTGAGAAAGTACCGGAACTGGCTTATGACATTATAGATCTTGCCACCAAGCCCACCACCATTGTCTATGAATCCCCTAAAGGGGTGGCAGCAAATTTAATCGCCAATGACAATACTTTGGCCATTAGGGTAGCTAAAGATCAATTTTGCCAGTATCTAATTAAGAAATTTAAGAAACCTATCGTATCTACCTCTGCAAATATAGCAGGACAACCAACACCCACCGGATTTAAAGAAATAGCTGATGAGATTTTAAAAGGTGTGGACTATGTAGTAAATTTGGACCGCGATAAAATTAACAGCACCCCATCTTCCATTATTATGCTCGGTAATGATGGTACCGTAAAAGTGATCCGAGAATAAGAATGACGAATAGAAACCACGAAGAGGCCTTAAATAACCCAATATTTTCTACCATTTCAGATGCCGCCAAGGAACTTTCATTGGATTCATATGTCATTGGAGGATTTGTAAGGGATTATTTGCTGCAAAAGGGAACCCCAAAAGATATTGACATCGTTGCTATTGGCAGTGGAATAGAATTGGCCAAATTAGTCGCCAAGAAATTACCAGGAAGTTCGGAGGTAAGTATTTTTAAAAATTTTGGAACCGCAATGATCAAATTTCAGGATACTGAAATTGAATTTGTAGGGGCAAGAAAAGAAAGTTACCATAGGGACAGTAGAAAACCCGTTGTTGAAAACGGGAGTTTGGAAGATGATCAAAAAAGGCGAGATTTTACCATCAATGCCCTGGCCATTTCACTCAATGCCAAAGACTATGGGCAACTTTTAGACCCCTTTGACGGCATTGGGGATTTAAAAAGACAATTGATCAGAACTCCATTGGACCCTGATATTACTTATTCCGACGATCCTTTGCGCATGATGCGCGCCATAAGGTTTGCCACACAGTTAAACTTTATCATTCATCCTGAATCGTTACAGGCCATTGTAGACAACAAGGAAAGAATAAAAATCATTTCCAATGAACGCATCGTGGACGAATTGCATAAAATATTGGCCAGTAACAAACCTTCCATTGGATTCTCCTTGCTGCACGAAACTGGTCTTTTACCATTTATAATGCCGGAACTAGTGGCCTTGGAAGGCATTGAGGAAATAGAAGGGCAAAGACACAAGGACAATTTTTGGCATACCCTGGAAGTAGTTGATAATATTTCCGAAAATACGGATAATGTCTGGCTGCGCTGGGCTGCCCTTTTGCATGATATTGGCAAGGCCCCTACCAAAAAATTCGATAAAAAAATTGGGTGGACCTTCCATGCACACGAATTTGTAGGATCTAAAATGGTCTACAAACTTTTTAAGCGTCTTAGGTTGCCCTTGAACGAAAAAATGAAATTCGTTCAGAAAATGGTGCTTATGAGTTCCAGGCCCATAGTCCTTTCCGAAGATTTCGTAACCGACTCTGCCGTTCGAAGGCTCATTTTTGATGCTGGCGAGCATGTAGAAGATTTAATGACCCTATGTGAGGCCGATATAACCACCAAGAACCCTAAAAAACAAAAAAGGTATAGGAACAATTTTAAAATTGTCCGTCAAAAAATAGAGGAAGTCGAAGAACGGGACCATATAAGAAATTTTCAACCGCCCATTAGTGGGGAAGAAATTATGAAAACTTTCAACCTAAAACCATCCAAGGAAATAGGGATGATCAAGGAAGCCATTAAGGAAGCTATTCTGGAAGGTGATATTCCCAACGAATACCATGCCGCCTACACCCTAATGTTACAAAAAGGAAAGGAAATGGGGCTCAAATCGGAATAAACATACTCTGCTTTTGGTACGGGAACAAGAGTCCTATTCCCCTAAGTATACAGATATAAACGTCAGGACAAGTACTAGATTCCCCAACCAAGTGTCGGGGTATTCCACTAGAGATCCCGAAAATAATGGGGGTTCGTTCTAGCATTGTAAATTAATGACCCTACAGCTTTTGGAATACGGGTCCAACTAATAAATTACCCTTAACCTTAGCTCTTTTTTTAAGAAAAGAGTGGTAATTTTGCAGGACTCTTTTCAAACATCCAAATGCAAAAAAAATTTACAAAAATCGCCAAGATCAGTCTAGTTTTGGTTTACTTGGTAATTGTGGCCGGTGCAGTGGTAAGAATGACAGGTAGCGGCATGGGATGCCCGGATTGGCCCAAATGTTTCGGTTATTATATACCCCCTACAGATATTGCGGAATTGCAATGGCAGCCTGAAAGGGAATTCAAAAAGGGTCAGGTTATCATAGTAGATGAAGCCTTATGGGTAGCAAAAGAAAACTTTAGTACCACCTCTGCCTATGATGTCAACAATTGGGCTCCTTACACCAAACATGACTACGCTATTTTTAACCCTTTCCATACATGGACCGAATTCATCAATAGGCTATTCGGCGCATTGGCCGGACTGGGAACCCTTATAATGGCCATAGCCTCTTTTGCTTATTGGAAAAAACAAAAATCTATCACCATACTTTCATGGGTCGTAGTATTCGCTATGGGTTTCCAAGCATGGTTAGGCGCTACCGTTGTTTATTCTGTTTTGGCTCCGGCCAAAATAACTATCCACATGGTCATGGCCCTATTTATCGTAGCTCTTATCCTATATTTGATTGAAGCCACGAACAATACCAGCAAATCTTTAAAACCCGATAAAATAACTAGAAACCTTATCATCTTTGTTCTTTTTACCACCTTGGTTCAAGTGGTGTTGGGCACCCAAGTAAGACAATTTGTAGATGTACAAACCGACCTTTATGGTGAAGATGCCCCCAACCTATGGCTCAGTAATGCAACCTTATCATTTTACATCCACCGTTCTTTTTCTATAATCGTGGTCCTTTTGAACTTGGCCCTTGCCATAAGAATCTATAAATTAAACCTTGGTTACTCAAAAATTAATTGGGTATTGGCGATTTTACTTCTGGAGGTAATTTCCGGGATGGCCATGTACTATCTGGATTTTCCTTTTGCCTCCCAGCCATTACATCTTGTGTTTGCTTCGGTTTTATTTGGTTTTCAATTCTATTTGGTTTTGGAAGCTCTAAATGCTTTTAAAACCATGAAAACTTTGTAACTTTGCCACCACAAAAAAAGGACCCAATGATATATAAAATAAGGATAATTTTAGATGCAGAGGAAGATATTTTTAGGGATATAGAAATAGAGGACAGCAATTCTATGGAAGACCTTCACAATGCCATTACTCAAGCCTTTGGCTTCTTGGGTAATGAAATGGCCTCATTTTACACCTGTGATGAGGAGTGGAGACAAGATGAGGAAATTGCCTTATTTGACATGAGTGAAAATGGCTCTGATGTGCGTTTAATGAATGAGATTCAATTGCAGGATATTCTTACGGAGCATTCTCCCAAGCTTATTTACGTTTATGACTTTTTAAGTATGTGGACCTTCTTCGTTGAATTGGCGGACATCGTGGAAAAAGTAGATGCACAGACCTATCCCAATACCCTTTTCAGCTTTGGTGAAATACCGGACTCCCCACCTGAAAAAAAGTTTGAAGCGGATGAAAATGAATTCGATTTTGACAATACCCTTGACAATTACGAGGATTTGGATTTTGATGAAAACTGGAACTAAAAATTCCAATAGCGGCAAATTAAATGTAGTATCACATTAGTATTGGTCAAATTCAGAAATTGATCAAATTAAAGCTTCAGCAGAACTTTAATTACAAAATAACCCTTAAACATTTTTCATTATCCATGATCAACTTATACCCTACCCAAATTGAAACTATTTCCATACATCGTGTGGGAAATAAAAATAAAAGTGAAGGTATCTTTCTATCGGAAGAACCATTTTCACTTAACGATGAAACTACGGGGCTTTTAAAGGAATATTTCTTTAAACCGTTTAGGGAAAAGGAGGAGAATTACTATTATTTTTCACATGAATCCGATGTTGAATTTAACGAGGTATACAAAATCGTTTCCGATATTTTTAATGACCCCAGTAGCCTTCACGCCAATTCAAAAAAAATAGCGACCCAATTATTCGACCAATCCAACCATCCACACATCAAAAGCGGTGAAGTTTATGTTGCCTATCTTACGGATCTAATGTTGGATAATGTAAAGGTGAATGCCGTTGGTATATTCAAAAGCGAGCTTAAACACGATTTCCTGCAATTTCAGGAAAAGGGAAATAGCTTGGATATTTTGGTACAGCAGGGCATCAATATTAATAAATTGGACAAGGGCTGCCTTATTTTCAACACCGATAAGGAAGATGGGTACAAAGTTCTTTCTGTGGACAGCAATCGCTACGATACCAAATACTGGTTGGAAAATTTTTTAGGGGTAGATGCCTTATCCGATGATAACTTTAAGACAAAAAACTATTTAAAATTCTGCCAGAACTTTGCCAAGGATGTGGTTTTGCCTGCGGAGGACAAACAGCAAGAAGTGTTGTTTATGAACAGGGCCGTGAATCATTTTGCCAAAAACGACTCTTTTGAAGAGACAAATTTCTTGAACGAGGTTATGGAGAACCCGGAATTGATACCAGAATTTAAGCACTATAAAGTAGAAAAAGGGCCGAAGTACAGTATCGAGGATGTCTCAACTTTTGACATTGCCAACAAAGCGGTTTCCGATGCCAGAAAAAAAATTAAGAACGTCATTAACCTGGACACCAATATCCAGATAAAACTTGATTTTATCAATCCGGAATCGGCCCAAAAATTTGTGGAAAAAGGCTGGGACGAAGAACGCCAAATGTACTACTACCTAGTCTACTTCAATAAGGAACAGAAAAGTTAGAAATATCCATGAATTAAATGGATACCATGAATTATGAATAATCAAGGCCGAAGTTATATGCTTCGGCCTTGTCTTTTTTAGTATTGTTATTAGGATGATCCTAGAAAATCGAATTTGCCAACCTTATAAATTGATCTTGTTCTCTATAATCTGTTTCATACTAACATCCTCGTAATTTCTTTTCACAAAATCCAAAGCAAGCGCCAACACTTCCCCCATGGTCTTACATGTTCTAAAATTGATATCACCCGTAAGATCATATATATGCTGTGACAGGGCCGCTATATTGTCGTCATTGGATATATCGTCTGTCTTGACTATGGAAATGAGTCGCTTGATACGGTTCCCCGAACTTAAAATTCTTTTGGCTACAATAGAGCGTTCCTCTATTTTGTATTGATCTACCGAATTACGCTGCAACTTCTCCTTGACCAACATGACCATTTGATAATTTTCCTTAAAAAACTGGGGCCTGTACACTTTTAATTTTCCCTCATAACACTGCTGGTCAAAATCTATGGCCCTTATTTTATATACAACGTGGTCAAAATCATGGGTAGGCACAATAACGTAGTTATAAGATCTCATATCCCCCAAAAGGCGAATCATACAACGTTCATTAAACTTGACAAATTCTTTGGCCAACTGCGACTTTTCGGATTCGTTACATTTCGGCAAAAAATCCTTGATAAACACATCTCCCGGAATACCGGCAATATGTTCCTCTATCAACGTATCCCCGTAGACCAGGAAGTTAAGGTTATAAGGAGATAACATATGCTCCAGTTCCAATCCGTAGATCCTAGAGGCGTCGGTCCTTTTTACATAGAAATAAGTAAAATTGTCATTTAGGATATTCCTTACCTTTATCCTAAAAGGCTTGGAGTTACCAAAAGTACAATAGTCCACCGCATCTACATTTAAAAATGGAAATATACTGTCGCTACCATCGGAATGCAGAATGGAATATACTTTTTTTAGACTGATATCGATTTCGGTCCTATCAAATTCGCTATAATACACACGTACCCAAAGAGTGTCCTCCTCATTGGAATCATAGACCACAATAGACCCTGAAAAACGCAATAGATCCTCATAAAAAATAGGAATTTCAATTTTTCTGCTATAGTGCTCCAAATAGGCATCCAATTTTTTATTGACTGGAAATGCAGGCTTTTTCTTGGACATTAATCTTTCGGACATGGAAAAAACTTTAATTTGTAACAAAATAACGATTTCTTCGTCAAGTAAGTACAAACAATCGAAAAAACTATCCCATTTTGGAAACAATATTGACCGTAAACCACCTTACCAAGAAATATGGATATCTAACTGCGGTAAAGGACCTTTCGTTTAGCATTGAAAAAGGCAATGTTTACGGTATATTGGGACCCAATGGCAGCGGTAAATCGACCACATTGGGAATTGTATTGAATGTGGTCAATAGAACTGCCGGTGATTTTTCATGGTTCGGGGGTACCATTTCCACACATGATGCCCTAAAAAGAGTAGGCGCCATCATTGAACGTCCCAATTTCTATCCCTATATGACAGCCATACAAAATCTAAAATTGGTCTGTAAAATCAAGGAGGTCCCCCAAGACAAGATTGAAGAAAAATTGGAAATGGTTGGACTACTGGAACGCAAGAACAGTAAGTTCAGTACCTACTCCTTAGGCATGAAACAGCGATTGGCCATTGCCTCGGCACTATTGAACGATCCGGAAATATTAATTTTGGACGAACCCACCAATGGCTTGGATCCACAGGGAATACATCAAATAAGGGAAATCATAAAAAAAATTGCCTCAGAGGGTACTACTATTCTTTTGGCCTCACATTTATTGGACGAGGTAGAAAAAGTCTGTAGCCATGTGATTATCCTAAGAAAAGGCGAAAAGCTCTATTCTGGCCCGGTTGGTGAAATGTTGACCAGTTATGGTTTCTTTGAACTAAAAGCAGTTGATGGGCCGGCCTTGGTTACATACCTGGGCAACCACCCCAGTTTCGGTCCTATAAAACAGGAGAACGGTTTAATCACCGCTATTTTGAAGGAAGAAATGACGGCAAGCAGCCTAAACCAAGACTTGTTTAATAATGGCATAGTGCTATCCCATTTGGTAAAACGCAAAGAGAGCCTTGAAGAACAATTCCTTAGTTTGACCAATCACAAAGACTAAACGCATAAAAATATGTTACGTTTATTACAGATAGAATTTATAAAACTTTGGAACAATAATGCGAGTAAGGTCCTGATCGTTTCCTATTTTGTCCTTATCCTTTGTATGGCGCTGATAGCCGCCATAAAATTTGACATTGGCCCCATTCAGTTCCATGTGGCCGAACAGGGAATTTTCAATTTTCCATACATATGGCATTTGAATACCTGGATCGCAAGTGGCCTGAAGCTCTTTTTTGCTATAGTCATTGTGTCTATGATGGCTAACGAATACAGCAATAAGACCCTAAAACAAAATTTAATAGATGGGTTGAGCAAGAAGGAATTTATCGCCTCAAAATTTTTGACCGTTTTTGCATTTTCGGTCGTTTCTACCCTTTTTGTTTTTATTGTTTCATTGGTATTAGGACTTTTTTATTCCGATTTTACGGAGGTGTCTATCATATTTTCGGATTTGGAATATTTATTGGCCTATTTTATTAAATTATTGGGCTTTTTCTCCTTCTGTCTTTTCCTCGGAATATTGGTAAAACGCTCTGCCTTTGCCTTGGGCTTTTTAATTATTTGGTTTGCCATTGAAAATTTGGGTATCCGATTTTTGGTATGGTGGCTTGCCGGTAAGGAAGCTTCCGCCAGCGTTATGAAATTCCTCCCCTTAGAGTCTATGAGCAACCTTATCAAAGAGCCGGCCTCCAGATTCAAGGCAGTACAAAGTATGGTAGAACAAGTGGGGGAGCAATTCAATAAGGACTATGCTGTACATTTTTACGAAATTTTGATAGTGGCTTGTTGGACGGCAATTTTCATATATCTTTCCTACGCCCTGCTTAAAAGACGGGATTTGTAATGCCAATTTTCAAAAGCCAATGTCCCCGGCACCTACAACTTGCACAATATACTGTATAGTGCCAAAATGGTCATAAATAGTTGCCGTAGCACCTCAGTATTGCCCGCTATTTGTTAATTTTAGGACATAAAACAAATATGATTTTTGTTTATCATAGGACCTAAAGGAAAAGATCAAATAAAAATTATTGGAGTTCCTGAAAGCATTGCACATGAAATTTAAAGTTGTTTCCGAATTTAAACCTACTGGTGATCAGCCCCAAGCTATTAAGCAATTAAAAGAAGGTATTGAGGCCGATGAGCGCTATCAAACCCTTTTGGGGGTAACAGGATCCGGAAAAACCTTTACGGTAGCGAATGTCATAGAGCAGGTTCAGCGACCAACTTTGGTATTGGCACACAATAAAACCCTTGCTGCACAATTGTACTCGGAATTTAAGCAGTTTTTTCCAGAGAACGCGGTTGAATATTTTGTCTCCTACTATGACTACTATCAACCCGAGGCTTATATTCCATCAAGTGGCACCTATATAGAAAAGGACCTTTCCATTAATGAGGATATTGAAAAACTACGATTGAGCGCCACCTCTTCCCTATTATCGGGTAGACGTGACATTTTGGTAGTGGCCTCGGTGTCCTGTTTATACGGTATAGGTAATCCTGTAGAATTTCAGAAAAATGTTATTGGGATAGAAAAAGACCAAGTCATTCCAAGGACCAAATTCCTTCATCAACTGGTTCAGAGTTTGTATTCTAGAACGACAGCCGATTTTAGAAACGGAAATTTTAGGGTAAAGGGCGATGTAGTGGACGTTTTTCCGAGTTATGCCGATCATGCCTTTAGAATTCACTTTTTTGGGGACGAAATTGAGGAAATTGAGGCCTTTGATCCCTACAAGAATAAAATACTGGAAAAGTATCAACAGCTAAATATTTATCCGGCCAATATGTTTGTGACTTCCCCGGATGTTTTGCAGAATGCCATTCACCTTATTCAGGAGGATATGGTGCTGCAGGTGAATTATTTCAAGGAAATAGGGAAACACCTGGAAGCAAAACGTTTGGAAGAACGTACAAATTTTGATCTGGAGATGATACGGGAACTGGGATATTGCTCAGGAATTGAAAATTATTCCAGGTATTTGGATGGTAGGGAACCCGGAACGCGGCCGTTCTGTTTATTGGACTATTTCCCAAAAGATTATTTGATGGTTGTTGACGAAAGCCACGTTACCATTCCACAGGTACACGCCATGTATGGCGGTGATAGGTCTAGAAAGGAAAATTTGGTGGAATACGGTTTTCGTTTGCCTGCGGCGATGGACAACAGACCGTTAAAATTCGAGGAATTTGAAGCACTTCAAAATCAAGTTATTTATGTGAGCGCCACACCTGCCGACTATGAATTGGAATTGAGCCAAGGGGTTTATGTAGAGCAGGTAATTCGGCCAACGGGCCTTTTGGACCCCATAATTGAAGTCCGTCCCAGCTTGAACCAAATTGATGATCTCATCGAGGAAATCCAAGTGAGGGTTGAAAAGGATGAACGTACCTTGGTCACCACCTTAACCAAACGAATGGCGGAAGAACTGGCCAAATATTTGACTAGAATAAATGTCCGCTGTCGTTATATACATAGTGACGTGGACACCTTGGAAAGGGTCGAAATTATGCAGGACCTGCGCAAAGGTGTTTTTGATGTACTCATAGGGGTGAATTTATTGAGGGAAGGACTGGATCTACCGGAAGTCTCCCTAGTGGCCATTTTGGATGCCGACAAGGAAGGCTTTCTTAGAAGTGCAAGGTCCCTGACCCAGACCGTGGGCCGTGCGGCCAGGAATTTAAACGGAAAAGCCATCATGTATGCGGATAAAATAACCAACAGCATGCAAAAAACAATAGATGAGACCAATTACAGACGTGAAAAACAGAGCAGTTATAATCTTGAAAACAATATAACGCCCACCGCACTGAACAAAAGTTTGGACAGTGTATTGGCTAAAAATTCCGTTTCCACCTATCATTTTGAGAAAGAAGAAATGAAGGCTGCCGAGCCCGACCTATTGTACCTAACCAATGAACAAAGGGAAAAAATGATAAGGGAAAAAAGAAAGGCCATGGAAAAAGCGGCAAAGGATTTGGATTTTATGCAAGCCGCAAAGTTAAGGGACGAAATTAAATCGCTTCAAGAACAGGAATAAGATACCATCCCTGTAAATTTAATTAACAAAGGGTTTCATTGGGATACAACAAAACAAAAAAGCGCTTCGATTTCCCGAAGCGCTTTTACAATCAACCAACCAATCTATAATGCATCCTACAGGATACACAACTACTTTTAAGCTTACGCTATTTCAATCAATCTTTTTGGCTTAGGCAATGCCTCTTCTTTTTTAGGAAGAACAAATTTCAAGATTCCATCTTCGTAGGTAGCGTTGATTTTATCCAAGGAAATTGTTTCTGGCAAACTAAATACTCTTTTAAAGGAAGAAAAAGTAAATTCTTTTCTGGTATATCCATCATCCTCCTTGTTTTCCTCATTCTTTACTTCAGAAGAAATTGTTAGGATGTCATTATCGATTTCAACATTGAAATCTTCTTTTTTCCTACCGGGTATTGCCAATTCCAATACATACTCAGTTTCGGTTTCCTTAACATTGGCGGCGGGTACACTTTGCTTATAGTTATCTACACCACCAAACCAATCCGGTCTTAAAAATTCATTCATTAAAGATGGAAACATAACATTATTTCTTTTTACTAGACTCATGACTTTTATATTTTAAGTTATACTTTAAATTCTCATGAGCTAAAGGGCAAATGTTATACCGAACATATTTTCATGTCATTGTGTCACTTAATTTGATTAACAACAAGTCATTGTGTCGCTTTTATCAATTATTATAAGCTTTGAATATATTGATCAGCACGGCAGGAGGGACCACCTTGTCAGGATAATTATGCATAACGGTAAGCACCTGCTCTATGGCGGCCTGGGGAAGTCCAAATCCCAGTCCTATATTATGCAGCTGTTCAATTTCGACCAAGCGCTGTTCTTGGTCCACATTCATAAGAAGTACCAGACGATGAAACTGTAGGATACGCTCCGCCTCGGATTTAAGCAAGACCTTTTCTGCTTTCTTATGAAAAAGCGAATCGAACGTTTCCTTATCGACCTCTAATTGTTTTGCCACACCCAGCAAAAAATCATACTCCGAATCTTTAATTTCCTTGTCTGCCTTTGCAAAAGAAATCATTTGGGAAAGAATGCCCAACTTCTCCAAATACGTACTCATAAATTACAGTTTAACACGAAGTTACGTTAAATAGCATTGATTTCCAGACTTGGGATACAGGAAAGTAATCCCAAACTAGCTCCACATCCTATTTTTTGTAATATCTTGTGAAAAAATTTATTATTATGACCAATAATGATGTTCTTAAAAAATTAAGGGTAGCCTTAAAATTAAGGGATGATGAAATTGTAGAAATTTTAAAATTAGTCGATTTTAAAATTACCAAGAGTGAGTTGGGCGCTTTTTTTAGAAAGGAAGATCACCCCAACTATGTAGAATGTGGCGACCAAATTTTACGTAATTTTTTAAACGGTTTGGTAATACACTATCGCGGGACCAGGGAGAACCCAAAGGATCCAAAATTATCTTTGCCCAAACCAAAGAAGGAACCCATTTTTAAAGCACATCAAAAGCCGGGATTCAAGGAAAAGCAAAAAAAGAAAATAGACCACGACATTAGTCCCGTAAAATACAAAAACAAAAAAAAGTCCTGATTCTTCAGGACTTTTTAAGTTAACTTCTGATTTTTCCCCAAATTGCCCACCATTTCAACAATCCTTCTATGGGGCATATTTTTAAAATTTTGTTTTCAAGCTTATCAAATCTTGGTCTGTTGGGCACAATTGAAATCAAGCATTAATGGTCTTTCCACAACAAAAAAGGCAGCACTGTAACAGCACTGCCTTTTCAATTTTTATTTCTAATTGGTACTAAGCCAATACTTCCTTAACCTTATCTGCAGCCTCTTGAAACTGAACTGCGGAGTGTACGGCCAAACCTGAATTATCAATAATTTCTTTGGCCAATTCAGCATTGGTACCCTGTAATCTTACAATAATAGGCACTTTTATGGCATCTCCCATATTTTTATAGGCATCCACTACCCCTTGCGCTACACGATCGCAACGAACAATACCACCAAAAATATTTATCAGGATACATTTAACTGCAGGATCCTTCAATATAATCCTAAAGGCCTCTTCAACCCTTTTGGCATCAGCGGTTCCCCCTACATCCAAGAAGTTGGCTGGCTCACCACCGGCCATTTTAATAAGGTCCATAGTAGCCATTGCCAAACCTGCACCGTTTACCATACATCCAACATTTCCATCCAAATCAACGTAGTTAAGACCTACTGCCCTTGCTTCTACCTCAATTGGATTCTCCTCTAGCAAATCACGCATTTCGGCATATTGCTTTCTTCTATATAGTGCATTATCATCAATGGATACCTTGGCATCCACTGCCATAATCTTATCATCGGAGGTCTTTAGAACTGGGTTTATCTCAAATAAACTCGCATCACTCTCCACATAGGCCTTATATAAACTGGTAACAAACTTTGTCATTTCCTTAAAAGCCGTTCCGGACAAGCCCAAATTAAAAGCTATTTTCCTAGCTTGAAAAGGCAATAGCCCAGTGGCTGGGTTTATTTCTTCGGTAAAAATAAGATGAGGCGTTTTCTCTGCTACTTCCTCTATATCCATTCCACCTTCGGTAGAATACATGATCATATTTCTTCCAGCTGCCCTGTTCAGTAAAACGGACATATAAAATTCGCTGGTTTCACTGTCCCCTGGATAATAAACATCCTCGGCAACCAAAACTTTATGTACTTTTTTTCCTTCCGCTGAAGTTTGCGGAGTAACTAAGTTCATACCAATGATAGATCCAGCAATATCTTCTACCTCGCGCAAATTCTTCGCCAATTTAACTCCTCCTCCTTTTCCTCGTCCACCTGCGTGAACCTGGGCTTTAATTACATGCCAACCGGTCCCGGTTTCCTGAGTCAATTGTTTGGCAGCATCTACTGCTTCCTTGGCATTATAAGCCACTAAACCGCGTTGAATGCGTACTCCAAAGCTCGCTAAAATCTCTTTTCCTTGATATTCGTGAAGGTTCATAAATTGAAGGTTCTAATTGTTCAGTTGCAAAAATAGGAAACACAGCGGATTTACCCTAATTAAATAAAACAGAAAAATTCCTAGTGCCACGGACAAAGAAAATGTACCGCAAATAGATGAAAATCGACCAAACACTATATTCACATATCACCTAAACAAAAACGATCTAAAGAAGACATACTTACTGTGATATCCCCACTGAGACTTTTTTACTTAAAAACAATCCCACCTCCCGCTTCCATGCTAAATTTTAAAATCCTTAAAATCTATAGGGTCGAAATTTTTGAAATGTCCGTTCATCCCGATCATTTCCTTTGATTGGTTGACCTGTTTTAAAACTTGAATCGTATTTGTTAAATGGGCCTTTATAAACAACAGACGCTCACTTTCATAGTTCATTTTCAAGAGTTTATATTCTTGTGCAAGGGAAAGACCTATCTTGTGTACCAATTGATAGATATCAAAATTCTCCACCGTAAGACCCAAAATGGATACATCCATTAATCCATAGAGTTCTATAATAAGGCCGAGGACATTTTCTTTTAAGGTGGTAACGCTATCATCGTAATAGGGTAAAAATTCTACCATGCCCGCAGCATATAATTTGCCATCCATAACTTTATGGAAATTATTTATTTTGAAGGCACGCCGACCAATACAGATAATATCCATTTCCCCGGTATCGTAGGTTTTGATTATTTCTTTTAATTCCAACTCCGTTCCATACGCTATTTCCCCATCAATATAGGCTGGAACACCAAAATTCATAGCCTTTTCCTTCACATCCTGTATCAATTGCTTGTAGCGTTCTTCAAAAATATGAAGAGCCACTGTCTCACCAGGAAAAAAAACGGACGGTAAAGGAAACATGGGTAGCAGCATAAGTTTTTTTGTTTAAAATTATAGCGGTATCAACCAAAAAGTAGACTGAGTAAATCCAACAATTGTTATATTAATAACAATATGTTACATTTTTCAACCATTGCTATATATTTTTGCTCAAAAACAATAAGTAGACTAAATTTGCACAAAATATTGAACAATGCGAAATACTGATTTATTAAAGATAGCAAAAACTTATGGTGACCCTGTCTATGTATACGATTCTGAAAAAATAATTTCCCAGTTTCATAGATTGACCAATGCATTCAAAGACGTAAAAAATTTACAATTAAACTACGCCACAAAGGCGCTTTCAAATATTGCCATTTTAAAATTGATGAATAGTCTGGGAAGCGGCCTGGATACGGTTTCCATACAAGAAGTTCAATTGGGACTCATGGCCGGTTTTGAGCCGAGCTCTATTATATTCACCCCAAATGGGGTATCCTTGGAGGAGATCGAAGAAGCTGCAAAATTGGGAGTGCGTATCAACATAGACAACCTATCCATTTTGGAGCAGTTTGGTAGCAAGCATCCAGATATTCCCGTTTGTATCAGAATTAATCCGCACGTAATGGCAGGAGGAAATTCTAAAATATCGGTAGGCCATATTGACTCCAAATTTGGCATCAGCATACACCAAATACCTCATTTATTGCGTATCGTTAATCTTACGAACATGAAGGTAAATGGGATACACATGCATACTGGAAGTGACATTTTGGATATAGATGTATTCCTTTATGCCTCCGAAATTCTTTTTGAAACGGCCAAGAATTTCCAAGATCTTGAGTTTATAGACTTTGGAAGTGGATTCAAAGTGCCCTATAAAGAAGGGGATATTGAAACCAATATTGAGGAATTGGGTAAAAAATTAGGAAAGCGTTTCAACTCTTTTTGCAAGGAATATGGAAGGGAATTGACTTTAGCTTTTGAGCCAGGTAAATTTTTGGTCAGTGAGGCAGGATTCTTCTTGGCAAAAGTAAATGTGGTAAAACAAACCACTTCGACCGTTTTTGCCAGTGTAGACTCGGGATTCAACCATCTTATTCGCCCCATGTTCTATGGCGCCATCCACAGCATTGAGAATATCTCCAATCCCGAAGGACGTGAACGCTATTATTCCGTGGTAGGTTATATTTGTGAGACCGATACTTTTGCCAGCAATAAGCGTATTAGTGAGATTTCCGAAGGGGACATCCTGTGCTTTAAGAATGCAGGTGCCTATTGTTTCACAATGGCCAGCAATTACAACTCAAGATTTAGACCGCCTGAGGTTTTATGGCATGAAGGGAAAGCGATTCTGATCAGGGAAAGGGAAACTTTTGATGACTTAATCAAAAACCAGATCGATGTCCAGGACTTGTTCACGACTGTTAAAGAAAAGGCAATAGCAAAATAAAATTGCTGAATTTTCGTTAGTTTTGATGTTGTTGTCGGACTAATCCCTTAAAATATGGTCGTGAAATTAGTTTCCAAATCATTTTTCAAAATAGCTATTCTTCTTGGTCTGGCCATTTTACCCTTTGGTAGCATGGCACAGGAAGTTAAATGGCTAAGTTGGGATGAAGCCGCCAAATTGGCCGAAACGGAGAAAAATCCGAAGAAAATTTTTATTGATGTCTATACAGATTGGTGTGGATGGTGCAAAAAAATGGATAAGGATACTTTTCAGAATGCCGAAGTGGCCGAATACATGTCCAAGAATTATTATATGGTAAAATTGGATGGAGAAGGTAAGGAACCTATAGTTTTCAGAGGCAAGACCTTTAAATTTGTTCCTTCGGGCAGAAATGGATATCACGAATTTGCAGCAGCATTGATGCAGGGTAAAATGAGTTATCCTACGACAATATTCTTGGATGAAAAGATGAATATGCTATCGCCCGTTCCTGGTTATCAGAAGCCGGAACCTTTCCTAAAAATAGCCAAATATTTTGGTGAAGACATTCACAAGGAGAAAGACTGGAATACCTACGACAGCGAAAGCAAATAGAAAATTAGACATAATATAGTATAAAAAAAGCCGGTTATACCGGCTTTTTTTATTTGTCTAAGTACAACTTACCTACTATAGTTGGGTGATTCCTTGGTAATGGTTACGTCATGTGGATGGCTTTCGTTAATTCCACTTGCCGTAATCTTAACAAATCTTCCAGTCTCCTTTAGCGTTTCGATATCCTTGGCCCCGCAATATCCCATCCCGGCACGCAGACCTCCAATAAACTGATGGATACTTTCATAAAGATCTCCCTTATAAGGTACGCGACCCACGATTCCTTCCGGTACCAATTTTTTGATATCGTCTTCCACATCTTGGAAATACCTATCCTTACTACCTTGCTTCATGGCCTCGACAGAGCCCATCCCTCTATAGGATTTAAATTTACGCCCTTCGTAGATAATCGTCTCTCCCGGTGATTCTTTTGTTCCTGCCAACAAAGAGCCCAACATTACTGTATCAGCTCCAGCGGCAATAGCCTTGGGAATATCTCCAGTATAACGGATTCCGCCATCGGCGATAACTGGTACCCCACTGCCCTTAATGGCGGCAGCTACTTCCAATACAGCTGAAAATTGAGGAAAACCAACACCTGCAACCACACGGGTGGTACAGATTGAACCAGGACCAATTCCGACTTTCACGGCATCGGCTCCCGCTTCTACCAAATACTTCGCAGCTTCTGCAGTAGCTATATTCCCTACAATCACTTCCAAATCTGGAAATCTCTTTTTAACTTCCTTTAAAACGGCAACTACACCTTTGGTATGCCCATGAGCAGTATCTATCACAACGGCATCTACCCCTGCATTGACCAAAGCTTCCGCCCTATCCACAGCGTCACCGGTAACCCCTAAAGCTGCGGCAACCCGTAATCTTCCGTACTGATCTTTATTAGCAATTGGCTTTTGGGTTAGTTTTGTAATATCCCTAAAGGTGATTAAACCAACCAGCTTGTAGTCCTTGTCGACAACAGGTAATTTTTCAATTTTATTTACCTGCAATATATCCTCCGCCTGCTCTAAGGAAGTCCCTTCGCTTACAGTAACAAGATTTTTGGAGGTCATAACCTCGGATATGGGACGATCATTATTTTTCTCAAAACGAAGATCCCTATTGGTCACAATACCTATCAGCTTGCCTTCAGCATCCACAATGGGTATTCCACCAATGCTAAATTCCTTCATGTTCGCTTTTGCATCCCTTACCTTAGAATTTAATGGCAGGGTAACAGGATCTATGATCATACCACTTTCCGCCCGTTTTACCTTGCGGACCTTCAGCGCTTGCTGTTCTATGGTCATGTTCTTATGCAAAACACCTATTCCACCTTCCTGGGCAATGGCAATGGCCATACGTGATTCCGTTACGGTATCCATAGCCGCAGAAACAATGGGAACATTGATCGTAATGTTTCTAGTAAATTTTGTTTGAATATTAACTTCCCTAGGAAGTACTTCTGAAAAAGCTGGAACCAAAAGTACATCATCGTACGTAAGTCCTTCTCCAACAATTTTATTTAGGTGAGCTTGCATAGCAATTAAAGATTAATTGCGTGCAAATATACTACATTTAAAGGAACTGATGAACAGTTATTGTGTTAATTGACTGTTACCGTTTTCTTACACAATTGATAAACCACCAAGAGGGCAGCAATACTATAGGTCAAGGTCATTAAAATTCCGGAAAGAATAACCACATATTTCATCCATAGTAGCCCCGACCACATAAAATAAATACCCCCGAAAGTCAAAATCACGGATAAAAAAGGTTCAATAGTCAGGAACATTTTAAGCTTGTGAGGAAGTTTGGCAAGCCATACCAGACCGCCAAGTAGAAAAAATATGAGCGACATGGAAAGTATATGCGTATGTATTATGGTAAGCATCTCCCGTTCCCCTTTTTTAAACTTCATTACCTCGGCCTCTTCATCATCTTCATTTCCCAAATAATTTTCCACAATTCCTTGGGGCGATGAAGTACTGGTTTCAGAAACAAACAAAAGACCTGTATAAAAGCCAATACTTAGAACAAGAACAAAGATGGCGACAAACCATTTTATTCCCTTGGGCAGTGTCAGTAATAGACCATCATACCCCATTAAAGCATCTTTTTTTCTTGAAGGATTCCAACCGATTGCAATAGGTTATCCATGGAGTTGGTCATGGAACGTACAGAAATTGTTGCCCCGGAAATACCGTCTATGTTGGTTTCATGGCTAACCCTATCTTTTCCTGTTTTACCGGTAAATTGTTCCAACCACCTCTTACTTCCTATTTCCCCGCCATATTCCTCCCGATATATCAAAACCTTGGAGTGGATGATTTCCAAATTTGGATTGAAGACAACCAAATAATCGAACTGCGCAGTTTTACTGGGAGCCTGATCAACAAAGGCATAACCCAACAGGGTTTTGTCTTGTTTTATCTGAAAGAAATTATCAGCGGTAATTTTGGTTGGAAGAAGATCGCTTACTGCTTTAGAAACAGCAATTGGCACTAAGGAATAATTAGCGGTATCAAATACCTTTTCTACTTCCTTATCCATTTTCTTTTGAACATTTTTAGGGATTCCAAACCCAAAAAATACCATAGAAAATATAATTAATACAACCGATGTCCTCTTTCTAAAATTCATGCCCCAAATATACTAATTTAGAATCATTTTTAATAACAATTGAGATATTTAGGGCTATGAATTAGTAATTTTTATATTTCTGGATTAGAACCAAACGCCTATTCCAAAATTCAAAACATTGGGTAGGTCACTATTGTCAACTGCGTTCGACTTGAATTGATAATCCCCTTTCAACACTACTCCTGGAGCCAAATGATAGGTAAGTCCTGTTGTTACATCCGTTTTGTTGTATGCATCGTTTCGTACCAAGGATCCCGCTGTATCCGCGTGGGTATCATATTTTTCGTATCTGGCAAAGGCAAATAGTTTTTGCTCATTACCAGCGGGCAAAAGATTATAGGCACCTTCCACATACCATCCTTGTAGGGCACTACCTAAATTACTACCGGTCAAGGCGTTGTAATCCTCGGTATCCGAAAGGGAGGCATAAATAAATTGTCCTCTTGCCGTAAAATTCCCATAAGCGTATCTGGCATCCAAGCCAACCATTGAAATTCCAATGTTTGCCCCGGTAAGTTCCTCAACATCATCGGCCGCCTGTGTTTTACCGAAATATCCTGAAAGTCCCAAACGCAGGCCAGGTACTCCATAATAATCCAATTTGGCAGAAAGGGTTGGACTATCTATGGTAGATTTGATTCCTTTTTGTCTTCCGCCCCTTAAACCGCTGGAACCTTGTAAAAATCCACTGATTCCACCTTCGCCGTCGGCCTCGGTAGATTTAAATCCGTTGAATAAATACGCTTGATAGCCTAAGGAAAGGTCGTTTACCCTCCCGAAGACACCAACTCCAAGTTCCCTCCAAGTGGTAGGCACTATCACATTGTCCATGGCAGGACGCTCTGTTCCGTTAAAAGTTGTGGGTTCGTGGTATTCGTTAACGATGCCCATGGGCACCAACATTAATCCACCTCTTAGATTTACGCTATTTCCAAGATTATAGTTAACAAAAGCCTGTTCAACATATACTTCCTCAACATGCTCAAATTCTATTTCCGTAACAAATTGAGCCCTATCATTGAATCTATAACCCAAAAGTAGTACCAACCTTTGAACGTCTATCTCCCCATTGTCACCTTCCGGCTGATTGTAAAGCATTTCTCCATAAGCACCTACAGTAACCGCCGAGGCATAATTCCCGGATAGCAAACGCTGGGCCGCATTCAATTGTTTTTGTGGATCCAAGGTAATGGAATCATTGGCAGTCTGAGCAAATACTCCAGTTGTTAGGAGTAATCCGAATAGTAACGAAATCCTTTTCATTATTTAATTGTTCTTATTTAGATTGGATAAATTTAAATTTCGGGTGCAAATATAATGGCAAGAACCAAACTGACAAACTTAATTTAAACTAAATCTAAATAAACGTTAAAATTTAACAAAAAGCGAAGTAATCATGAGATATTCTGTCCAAAGTATTTTAGTGATATGAAGAGAATAAATCCGAAGCCTTATTGAATGCAGCTTCAAAAGCCATCCAATTAACATTGGTATCTGCCTTAACAGCGGTGAAGTAGGAAAGCATCTTCTCCGTAGGCATATTTCCTGTTAGCTCATCCTTGGCCATGGGACAGCCCCCAAATCCTTGTACCGCACCATCAAATCTGCGACAGCCGGCCTTGTAAGCGGCATCAACTTTTTCATGCCATTTGGAAGGGGTAGTATGCAAATGTGCGCCAAATTCAATTTCAGGGAATTGGGGAATCAGGTTGGAAAATAAATAGTCGATCACTTCCGGGGTCGAAGAACCCACTGTATCTGAAAGAGATAATATTTTTACTCCCATCCCGGCCAGTCTTGTTGTCCATTCACCCACTATCTCAACATTCCAAGGGTCCCCATATGGGTTCCCGAACCCCATAGAAATATAGGTAACCACTTCCTTGCCGGAGTCATTCGCAATCCTCAAAATCTCTTCCAAAGTAGCTACTGATTCGGCAATGGTCTTATGGGTGTTCCGCATTTGAAAATTCTCCGATATGGAAAAAGGATATCCCAAATAATCAATGGAATTATGTTCGGCAGCATCCTGGGCTCCCCTTACATTGGCCACAATAGCCAATAACTTACTTGTAGTCTTGGACAGGTCCAATTGGGCAAGGACCTCCGCCGTATCCACCATTTGAGGAATGGCTCTGGGCGAAACAAAACTCCCAAAATCAATAGTATCGAAACCACAATTCAAAAGGGATTGAATATACTTTACCTTTTTTTCTGTTGGAATAAACGTTTTGATACCTTGCATGGCATCTCTAGGACATTCTATTATTTTAATGGTATTGGACATTCCCCTGCTTAAGCTTTATCAAAATTAATATTATTTATCAGATATCATCAGATAAACGGCAATACCCACAAAAACGATAATCTGAAGCCATTTCAAAACCTTTCCCAATTGCCCGTGCTCCCTTATATATTTGGAAATGGTCCCTGAAAGGATGGCTATGGCACTAAAAATGGTAAAAGAGACCAATATAAATATCCCGGCAAGCACATAGAACTGTAATACAATGCTTAAATAATTACTGAACAAAAACCCGGGAAAGAAAGCCAAGAAAAAAATAGTAACCTTAGGATTAAGAACGTTCATTATAAATCCTTGTTTATATAGGGCTCCCAATGATTTTTTGCTTACCCCGCCACTGGATAATTCCAGTTGATCACTACTCCTAAAAACCTTATAGGCCAAATAGATAAGATAAATGGCGCCAAACAACTTTATGACAAAAAATAGATTTGGGTTCTGTTTAATAATAGCGGAAACCCCAAAGGCCAGCAAGGTTGCATGTACCAAACAGCCGGTCATTAATCCCGCTACGGTTGCTATGCCGTATTTCTTTCCATTGGTAATACTTTGGATCAGTACAAAAATATTGTCCGGTCCTGGAGAAATGGCCAATGCGGCCGTGGCCAATACAAATGTCAATAAAATATCGTAATTCAAATCCCGGTAATTTGCATAGTGAACAAAGGTCGGAAATTAGCGATTATTTGTCGCTTTTTCTATAAATAAAGGTACTAAACCAAAGTGGAAACCTTGCCCCTCCTTTTAGACACTGATACCAAGGGCGTGATTCATAGGACTAGCATATAGCAATTAATCTAAAGTATTTCAATATAAGTTTGTCTAATATAGTCTGATAAATATCCAACCAACGAACAACCCTTAACCATCTTTTTTATATCTTCCACAAAAATTTATATATGAAACCAGTTTTTTATACCGTGAGCCTATTGGCTGCAATACTATTGATGAGTTACAACATCCCCAACACTAATAATTTGAACAAGGATTTAACAATGAAAAACTCCGAAAAACAGGACAGCGTATTGCGCCATGTAGTACTTTTTAAGTTTAAAGCCAATACCTCCAAAGAGGATATTGCAAAAGTAGAGGCCGCTTTTAGTGCCTTACCCTCCAAAATACCACAGATAGTAGGTTACGAATGGGGAATTAACAACAGTCCTGAAGGATTGGACAAAGGCTTCACCCATTGTTTTTTCCTTACCTTCCACAGTGAGGAGGATCGTGCCATATATCTTCCACATCCGGACCATAAGGCTTTTGGAGCCGTATTGACCCCACATTTGGATGATGTTACCGTGGTGGATTATTGGACTAAATAATAAAAGCTGTTAAAGGATAATAATTATCGACCTTTTCCAAGAAAAAGCAGGCTTACCCAACATTGGGACAAGCCTGCTTTTTTTTACTAAATAAAACTGTTTATCCCTTTCAGTCCTTAATTCTACTAACAATAGCCTTGTTGATCTTCTTAATAAGTGATGGGCCTTCATAAATAAACCCCGTATACAATTGGACCAAATCGGCACCGGCGTCCAGTTTTTCAAGTGCGTCTTCTGCAGAATGAATTCCACCGACCCCTATAATAGGAAACGCCTTATTGCTTTTTTGTGCCAAAAAACGGATTACTTCCGTACTCCTTTTGGTAAGAGGTTTACCGCTTAAACCACCCGCTTCTTCTTTTAATAAAATATCGGATTTCAAATTATCACGGGTAATAGTGGTGTTGGTTGCAATTACCCCATCTATATTTGTATCCTTGACAATACCTATAATATCCAGCAACTGGTCATCCGTTAGATCTGGGGCAATTTTCAAAAGAATAGGTTTTTCCCTTCTATTCTTTTCTTTTGCCAATTTGCTATTTTCCTTTTTCAATTCCTTCAGCAAGGCCGTTAAAGGTTGCCTATCCTGAAGTTCCCTTAGACCGGGGGTATTAGGTGAGCTAACATTTACAACAAAATAATCCACATGATCGAATAGGGCGTCAAAACATATCAAATAATCCTTTGCTGCCAGTTCGTTGGGGGTCACCTTGTTCTTCCCTATATTACCCCCGATCAATACCCTGTGATTTTTCTTTAGATTTTCAACAGCATCGAATACGCCCTTATTATTGAAACCCATTCTGTTGACGATGGCTTGATCTTTCTTTAAGCGAAACAAGCGCTTTTTTGGATTTCCATCCTGAGGTTTGGGAGTCAAGGTTCCGATTTCAATAAATCCAAATCCAAAATCGGAAAGTTCGTTGTACAACTTGGCATCCTTGTCGAAACCTGCTGCCAATCCTACCGGATTTTTGAATTTTAAACCAAACAATTCACGTTCCAGACGTGGATCATTGACCGAATATATGGCCCTAAATAATCCAGCAAATCCTATACTGGAAAAAAAACGAATTGTTCTAAAAGTAAAATGGTGAACTCTTTCGGGATCAAATTGAAAAAGTATGGGTCGGATAAGCTGCTTATACATTTAAATTATTTTCCGCAAAAATACAAACTACCCGTGCTAAACTATCCTAAGCACACGCTTTTTATTAACATTTGCCCCAACTTATTCCCGTACCACCACCAAAGGTTGACGGGATACTTCCTGACAAAGTGTAACATACCTTTGGTACTGCTTTTCATTGAAAAGGGCCAAAAGTTTAAGGTCGTATTTTTTAAAAACCTGTTTCATTCGCTCCTCCAGAACCTTATACTTCGTACCCAAGGTCGTTAAATCCTCAGGAGTACTTTGCGGGTGATTTTCAAATAAATTTTTCCGCTCTTCATCCAGTAGGCGTGTTTCAATTTCCAATGCTGCCTTGAACTCCTCCAAGTTGGCTATCTGCTCTTCTTTGAGCTGAAATATTTGTATAATAGTATCTGATTCCGTTGCACCAATACCCAAACTACATTCTTGTTGAGCCTGTACGGATATCATAAAACCGACAATAAAGATCAAGGTGGAAAAAACTTTTTTACACATAGGCTTTTGTGCTAATTTGAAATACAAATATAGCGTAATAATATAACCGCTTGCTACTCTCCCGAGCTAATATTTACAAGTATATACTTCCAAGGTATATTAAAATCAACACTCAACCATAGGTTCATGGACTAGGCCACATTACCTCTAGAGACATGCCTGCCCCTACTATAAAATACAGTTGACGCAACAGGCCCAATTAAAAAATAATAAACTGTATTTTTGATTAAAATTTAGTTTTATGCAACACATTATAGACCGATTTATAAGTTATATTACCGTAGACACCCAAAGCGATCCTAATTCCAACACTACCCCCAGCACTGAAAAACAGTGGACACTTGCCCATAAATTAGTGGCAGAACTTAAACAAATAGGTATGCAGGATGTGGTTATAGATGACAAGGCATACATTATGGCCACATTACCCAGTAATTTGGAAAAGGAAGTGCCCACTATCGGATTTATTTCCCATTTTGATACTTCACCAGATTTCACGGCCACCGAGGTTAAGCCTCAAATAATCAAAAATTATGATGGAGGGGATATTGTCCTGAACAAAGTGGAAAATATTGTACTCTCTCCCAGTTATTTCGAGGACCTATTACAATATAAGGGCAATACCTTAATTACTACAGATGGAACCACTTTGTTAGGTGCCGATGACAAGGCCGGAATAACCGAGATTATTACGGCCATGGAATATTTAATACAACATCCAGAAATTAAACATGGCAAGATCAGGGTAGGTTTTACCCCAGATGAAGAAATTGGCCGTGGGGCACACCATTTTGATGTTGCCGCATTTGGGGCCGATTGGGCATATACAATGGACGGTAGCCAAATCGGGGAACTGGAATATGAAAACTTTAATGCTGCAGGTGCCAAAATAACCATTAAAGGAAAAAGTGTACATCCTGGTTATGCCAAAGGTAAAATGGTTAATGCCATTTTGATCGCCAACGATTTTATTTCGCAATTGCCTGGACATGAAGTCCCACAAAAAACTACCGGACGGGAAGGTTTTTTCCATATACACCATATTAAGGGAGAAATAGAACTGGCCGAAATTGAATTGATCATTCGGGATCACGAACTAAAAAAGTTTGAACAGCGTAAAGAACTTTTACATTATATTACGGAAAAATTGAATGCGGAATACGGGGATTTTGCAACCCTTGATATTAAAGATCAATATTTTAATATGCGGGAAAAAATTGAACCGGTAATGCATATTGTTCAAATTGCCAAAGAGGCCATGGAAAGCTTGAGCATTACCCCAATTATTAAACCCATACGGGGAGGTACCGACGGCTCACAATTGAGTTATATGGGCTTGCCCTGTCCCAATATTTTTGCAGGAGGACATAATTTTCATGGAAAATATGAATATGTCCCTGTAGAAAGCATGCAGAAAGCCGTTGATGTTATCGTAAAAATTTGCGAACTTACAGCTGAAAGCTAGCATTAGTAAGTAATTGCTTCAATAAACACAAGAAGAAACATTTCATTTGGCATAAAAATGAATACCCAAGAAAAGATAGAGGCCTATTTCGCAAAAGAACAACCCTTTAAAGAAGGTATTGGACTTTTGCGGGAATTGGCCCTAAAAACTGAGCTTATTGAAACTTACAAATGGGGTATCCCCGTATACACTATAGACAATAAGAATGTTCTTGGTATATTGGCCTTCAAGCACCATTTCGTTATCTGGTTCTACAATGGCGTCTTTTTAAAAGACCCGAAAAAAGTACTCGAAAATGCACAGGAGGGTAAAACAAAGGCCATGAGGCATTGGAAATTCAGTAATAAAGAGGACATTGATGAGGCTGTGGTTTTATCCTATTTTCATGAAGCTATTAGCAACCAAAAAAAGGGACTTACCCTAGCCCCCGAAAAAAACAAGCCAATTTTAATGCCTCCCTTGTTAGAAAAAGCACTTGGCAATAATCAGGCGTTAAAAAAAAATTATGAAAGCCTAAGCCCTTATAAACAAAGGGAATATTGTGAGTATATTTCTGAGGCCAAACAGGAAAAGACCAAACTGTCCCGACTGCAGAAATGTATTCCCCTATTGGAAAAAGGTATGGGACTGCACGATAAATATAGGAAAGGGTAGATAGCTAACAGTAGTCAGTAGTCAGTAGTCAGTAGTCAGTAGTCAGTAGTCAGTAGTCAGTAGTCAGTAGTCAGTAGTCAGTAGTCAGTAGTCAAAAAAATAAATGGAATTGGATAATCCAATTCTGACCTGATGTAATTGATTTATTTCGTGGTATTTTCCAGCACAATAATTGATGGTCCGTTGGACAGCCATTTTTGGCCCAAACCGGTCGTATCCCCTAATGGAAGAAAATACACAAAAGACCCGAGGGCCAAGTCAATATCTCCATCTGCATCCATATCCTCCGCATCCATTACGATCCATCGACCTTTGATCGACTCCGTAAAAGAGGAATCCTCAAATTTCAAATCACCCTTATTTTCCAGATATACAAAACTTTCCTCAGCAGAATTTATATAGTCAGGGAAAAATGAAATTGCCGCAATATCCAGATCTCCATCCAAATCGTAATCTCTGGGCATAGCTTTATAAGCTCCGTTTAAATGGTAGAAATAAGATTGCTTAAAATTTAAATCCCCATCATTCAGAAATATATAAATGCCATGATAGTCTTTTAAAATAGGTGTTTTGTCCGCGTTATCCCCACAGACATATAATATATCATCGTAGCCATCATTATTAAAATCTACCAACTCAATGTATTGGGAACCATTCAGAGGAAGAAAAGAAAGCAATCTTTTGGTGGAAAACGTACCATCGCCTTGGTTCTGATAGTACACAACCCCTTCATCCCCTTGGGCCATAAGCGCAAAAATATCTTGAAGACCATCCCCATTGGCATCCTTTATCACTGCAGTAATGGCACCTGATCTGTTGTCCAAAGTCTTCATAGTGTATTTGTCTCCCCCCTCGTTTTTGTACCAAACCAATTTACCGGTTTCATTGCCGTATTCACAGGCTACAACGTCTTCCAATCCATCGTTATCCAAGTCCCCATAAGCCATATTTACCGGCCTTTGTAAATTGGCTATAACCTCGTTGGAAGTGTAAGCACCTGCTGTTCCCTTAGAAAATATTTTTTGTAAAGCCCCATCCGACACATCATTGGGAAAGATATTTTTCCCTGCAGTTGCCAAATAAATGGTATCATATTTTTCGTAGTAATGAACGGGTGCCATCTTTAGGCCAAGAATAAAATCCTTTTCAAGATCTTTGGTCAAGAAAGTAAGGCTATTTATATTTCGTTTACTATCAGCAAATACCACTCCCCTATTTTCTGGAAGTATTTTAACCATAGATGTTAGGGCCGGAGTATGTGAAAAGCTAGACTCCCTGTATTTAAAATGCTTAAGGCCCATTTTAATTTTGTTGGCTCGTTTAGGAGGCAAAATGGTATCCGGTGCCCCATCAAGGTAGTAATCCACTATTTTATTCCAGTCTGCTCGGGCTATAAGGGGTCTTTCCGGAAAGATATTTGCCTTTTTAACAACCACCCCGCTCCTGCCATTGTCAAAGAGGCTATCTGGTCGTACATTTCCTTTATAAATTCCCAATCGATGGCCCATGGCTGGAAGCACATCTTGTTGCCAACTAGACTTCGGCAACATTTCCGGTTTAACAAAATGATGACAACTGGAGCAGTGAATTTCGGCCAAGCGATTTCCGGATAAATTGGTTGCCGTTGGTTCTTTATATTCCGAAATCGGCAATTCCTTTTTGTTTCCGGAACAGGAAAATAGCAATCCAATGAGGAGGGTCAGCGAAAAAAAATTCTTCATGCAATATTAGATAAATATAGGAATTCGATTAAAAATGTCCTCCTGAGTGCGACCCAATCTACGAAGATACTGCCGAATTTTCAAGCATGATATAAATATAGTGTCTACAATGATTGTTAAAAGCGCAAAATCTTAGAGCGTGAAACTTATCCAACCATAATAACAGCTACGCCACCCTTACTAAAAGAAAGGTTGCCAAAACCCATAGTATAAGACTTAAAATGCCTCCTATTATAAAAAAGTGTTTGAATTTATAGTTGCCTATTCCATAAATCAAGGTATTGGTCTGATAACCTACCGGTGTAAAAAAACTGAAATTTGCCGCGAACATTACGGCCAGGATAAATGGCTTATAATCCAAATTAAGTCCGCCTGCCAGAGCCATTGCAATTGGAGTCATAATAATGGCCGTAGCATTATTACTTACCACACCGCTCATGACCATGGTGATAAAAAAGAGGCTTCCAATAATTATGGTTTTGGATTGGCCTACCAACAGGCCCAATAATTTTTCAGAAATCCACATATCCGCACCTGTATTATGCATGGCTATACCCAAGGGGATCATTCCCGCCAACAAAAAGAAAATTTGCCAATTTACCTTTTTGTAAACACTGTCCAAATTAAGGTTATTGGTAAGCAGTAATATAGAAACCCCGGCCAAGGCACTTACCATTATGGATAGAACCCCTGTGGCCGCCAATGCGACCACTGAACCAAGAACTGCCAACGATAAAATTCTACCGAATCGGGAATGGGTTTTGAGCGAATCAAACTCCTGTAAAAGCACTATGTTTTCAATGGCTTCCAAAGATTTAATGTTTTCCCTGCTTACATCCACCAGTAGACGATCACCAGCTTTGAGCACCAATTTATCCGAACTGCTCCTCACCAATCTTTCCTTAACATTCGTCAAGGTCTTGCGCTTCTTTATGGCCACAGGTACAATATCCTGTTGCATATAACCTCTTAGATTTCCCAAGGTCTTGCCCAAGAGAGCAGCGCCGGGAAGCATTAACAGTTCAACAAACACCCGTTCCTCCAATTTGGGAACCATTTCTTCCCCAGTGGCCCCATGATCGACCCCCAACCAATTATTTTGTTCGTTAAGCCCCAAGTTTTGGGAATCACTTAGTTTTGAGAGGCTCATAATATTGCACATTAATAGCAATTGGTCATTTTCCTTTAGGGTGATATATTTACCAGGTGAATTGTGAATTCGATTGTCCCTTATCAATTTCAGTATTGATATCTCCGGATTGTTAAATAAAAATGTTTCCTCCAACCTTTTGTTTACCAATTGCGAGCCCGACTTTATACGGACACTGGTAATATAATCTGCAACACTATAATCGTTCCCCAATTCCCTTTTCCCGCTCCATGGCAACCATCCAAGCATTAAGGTAAGGTAGACAACGGACACGGCCAGAAAAATTAATCCTATAGAAGTAAATTCGAAAAAACGCAGTGCCGGTGCCCCTAGGTTTTGTGACACTGAATTTACTATCAGGTTTGTCGAAGTCCCCATTAAGGTACAAGATCCTCCCAATATACCTGCAAAAGAAATGGGCAACAATAATTTGGATTTGGAAATATTGAACCGATCGGAGAGCTGGTTTATAATTTTAATGAAAACTATGACGACGGCCGTAGTGCTAATAAAAGCTGAAATACTTGCGGTTACGATCATAAAAACGGGAGCTATTATAAATAATGGGAAGGCTTTAATTTTTCCCAAACCAGAAGTAAGCCAAGTAATAACACCATTTTCCTCCATGGCTATGGCCAGGATCATCAAGGCCAAAACCGCTATGGTGGCACTATTGGAAAACCCGCTTATGGCCTCTTCCGGTTTCACTAGCCCCAATAATGTTAATGAAACAATTATAAAAAAGGCTATCTTATCTACTGGAAAAACCTCCAGGGCAAACAAGATTATGGTAATAAACAAAACCAAGAACACCAATCCCATTTCGAACGTCATCCCATAACTATTAATTTATGACTCCCTAAAAACTAAAAATATCCTACATCTCTCTTTTGGCAAATACCCTTTATCTTATTACAAATTACATATATTATTGCATATGTTCCTTTAACGGAAGTCCCAAGCCATAGCAAAATTGTAATAACCATAATTGGATTAAGATTGATGAAATTTATATCTCATCAGAGAACATCATAACCACTTTTTGACATTCCTCCATACATTTGACACAAGAATTTGCACAATCCTCACAATGTTTATGATCGTGTTGTGCGCACTGTTCTGCGCACCATTGACATACTTTAGCGCAGACGCTGCAATACTCTTTGGCATATTGACTGTCTGCCATTAAAAATTGTAGTGCTGCCGAACAAGATTCAATACATAGGATACAACAAAGTGGACAGTCATTTTTACTTTCCCTACCGGACATTTGAAGTAGGCAATATTGACAATCGGCTATGCATTTACGACAGGCTTCAATACAATCCAAATAAGGTGATTCCATAGCATTAACATTTACGGTTACCCCTAAAATTAATTCAACCCTATTTAGCCCAAGAGCTCTATGCATTATTATTTGAACGTTATTGGCATTTCAGATTTTGGGGCATCACAAAATAAATCGCATTATCTTTTCTTATTATCAGGCGTATAAAAATTAACTTTAACCCAAATTAATTGAAGACGGATAATAAAAGTAGTTATTGCCTTCTTGTACCCTTTCAGGAACTTTAAACGGGAAAAGAACAATTAAGTTTATAAGAGCCAAGGATCAATATATAATAGTAGGATGAAAAATACCATTTCGCATAGAGTAGCCGATTTTCTGAAAAATTTTCCACCCTTCAATGTCCTAGGTCAGGCTGACCTTGAAACCCTTGCCGAAGAAATTACCATTGTCTACAAGGAAAAGGATAGTGTTATTTTTGAGGAAAACGACGAACCCCATCCCTATTTCTATGTAGTGAACAAGGGAGCTGTTGCCCTTAAAAAGGGATCGGACAAGAGTATCATGGACATGTGCGATGAGGGTGATATTTTTGGACTTAGACCCTTAATGGCCCAGGAAAATTATAAAATGAGTGCAAAAGCACATGAGGAAAGCATTCTATATGCCATTCCCATCAACATTTTTAAACCCTATGCCCAAAAAAATATAGCGGTTGGAAACTTCTTAATCGAAAGTTTTGCCTCCAATACCAGGAATCCATATTCAAAAAGTCATCGCGGTAAATTGTATGATGAAGTGCCAGATATAAATCCCGTGGCTCCCGATACCCACGTATTGGATTTGCAATCTGTACAGTATTCCAAAAAATTGGTGACCTGTACCGCAACCACCTCGGCCAAAACAATAGCCAAAAGAATGACCGAAAAAAAGGTAGGGGCCATGTTGGTGGTCAAGGATAAGATGCCCATCGGGATCATTACGGACAAAGATCTTCGGAACAATATTGTAACCGGAAAATATCCCATTACCACAAAGGCCAAGGAGATAATGGTTTCCCCTGTTATCACCTATAATAAACACCTCACCATAACCCAGGCACAGATGGCTATGATGAAAAGTAACATAAGCCATTTATGTATCACCAAGGATGGTACACCCAACTCCAAGGCTATTGGAATTTTATCCAAACATGATGTTATGGTGGCTTTGGGAAATAACCCGGCAGTTTTGATCAAGGCCATAAATAGGGCCAAGAAAATAAAATCGATAAAACAAATAAGAAAGAGTATTACACATCTTCTACAGGACTATTTGGATCAAAATATCCCCATTAAATTGACTACTAAAATAATATCCGAACTTAACGATGCCTGCGTTAAACAAATTATTAAGCTATCCTTGGAAGAAATGCCAACAAAGCCTCCCGTAAAATTTGCATGGCTGGCACTTGGTAGCCAAGGACGAAGTGAACAACTCCTCCAAACCGATCAGGACAACGCCATGGTCTTCGAGAATGTTCCAGAGGACAAACTAATTGAAACTACCGATTATATTTTGAAATTGTCCAAACTAATTAATAAAGGATTGTTTGATATTGGTTACGATTATTGCCCTGCAGAAATGATGGCTTCCAATCCCAATTGGTGCTTAAGCCTGGATGAATGGAAAAAAACCATTTCCCATTGGATCATAAATCCAGGGACCGATGAGGTGTTGCTTTCCTCCATATTTTTCGATTACAATATTACTTATGGGGATGTAAATTTGGTAAACGAATTATCGGAACACATTTTCGAAACCACTAAAAAATATCCTATCTTCTATTTACACTTGGCAAGTGGGGCACTACAAAACCCTTCCCCAACCGGCTTTTTTAGGCAACTGTTGGTTGAGGAAGACGGGGAACATAAAGATTCCTTCGATCTAAAAAGACGGGCATTAATGCCCTTGACCGATGCGGCAAGAGTACTTATTTTATCGCATTCGGTCAAGTCCATTAACAGTACCGCTGAGCGATTTGAAAAATTGGCGGAGCTGGAACCCAACAACGAGGAAATCTTTATGGCCTGTTCCTATGCCACCAGGGCCCTTTTAAAGTTCAGGACCAAACATGGCCTGCTCCACAATGATTCCGGAAGGTATATTGCCATAGACAAATTGACCAAGGAAGAAAAAATTAAACTAAAAAGAACTTTTAAGACGATAAAGGAAATACAGGAGTTGGTAAGTATTAGATTCAAAGTTTCAAACTTATTGCGATGATAGATTTATTTAGAAAAAAAGTAAACAACTATCCCGATTATTGGTTGGAATATGAGAATAGTTTCAAGAAAAAACCGATTGAGGACCTCAAATTGGCAAGATTCGTTGTTTTGGATACGGAAACCACAGGTTTCGATTATCTAAACGACAGGATACTTTGTATTGGCGCCCTAAGTTTGGTCGATAAAAACATTGCCCTGAACCAGAGCTTGGAACTTTTTTTAAAGCAGGAGCATTACAATGCGGAATCTGCAAAAATTCATGGCATCCTTAAAGACGGTGGGGCCTCCCGTATAAGTGAAAGTGCTGCCATGGAAGAGTTGTTAAGGTTCTTAAATAATTCCATAATCGTAGCACACCATGCTATTTTTGATATTACAATGATCAATAGGGCACTGGAAAGAAATGGCCTTCCAAGATTAAAAAACAAGTTCCTGGACACCTCAAATCTTTACAAAAAGACATTATTGAATTCCAATGTATTCAAAAAGAAAGAGCACTATTCCTTGGACGAACTGGCCGAAAAGTTCGATATCTCCAAAAAGGATAGGCACACCGCATTAGGAGATGCCTACATTACTGCCATTGCCTTCTTAAAAATTAGGAGTCGATTGAAGGGCAAAGGTCAGCTACGGATAAAAGACCTGTTGAAAATGGGTTAACTATTTTAAGGTTGACAGGTACCCCAAAACATTTTTCTCAATTCTAGATTGTATATCCGTTATGTCCGCCTTTACAAACTTTTCTCCAGTAATATTTTCGTAAAGTTCAATATACCTTTCGGAGACGGTTTGTATATAATCATCGGTCATTTCCGGTACAACCTGTCCCTTTAGGCCTTGAAAGTTATTGCTAATCAACCATTGGCGAACGAACTCCTTGGACAATTGCTTCTGGGCCTCTCCCCTGTTTTGTCGTTCCCCATAGCCTTCTGCATAAAAATAACGGGAAGAATCAGGTGTATGGATTTCATCGATAAGTACAATCTTTCCATCCTTGGTTTTCCCAAATTCGTATTTGGTATCCACAAGGATCAATCCCCTTTTAGCGGCGATTTCCGTACCCCTTTGGAAGAGTGCTTTGGTGTACTTTTCAAGAATTAGGTAGTCTTCCTCGCTTACTATTCCCCTTTCCAAAATAGCTTCCCTTGAAATATCCTCATCATGGTCTCCCATCTGGGCCTTGGTAGCAGGAGTTATAATGGGAGAAGGAAACTTATCGTTTTCCGACATCCCGTGGGGCATTGGAACCCCACATAGCATTCTTTTCCCTAGTTTATATTCTCTTGCTGCATGTCCGGACAAATAACCTCTTATCACCATTTCCACCTTAAATGGCTCGCAGGCAAAGCCTACGGCAACATTGGGATCTGGAGTGGCCATTAACCAATTGGGCACTATATCGGCGGTATCCGCCATCATCTTAGTAGCGATCTGGTTTAGTATTTGGCCTTTGTACGGGATTCCTTTTGGCATAACCACATCAAAAGCGGAAAGCCTATCCGTGGCCACCATTACCAAAATATTGTTTTCAAGATGATATACTTCCCTAACCTTTCCCTTGTAAAGGCTCTTTTGCCCTGGAAATTGAAAATTCGTATCAATTATCGTATTACCCATGCTGCAACTATCAATTATTATGCTCAATTCCTTTATAGGCCTCTATGACCTTTTTAACCAACTTATGCCTTATCACATCCTTATCGTCCAAATAAATAACCTCTATCCCCTCAATGTTCTGAAGCACCAACAAGGCCTCTTTTAATCCCGAAATCAAACGTCTTGGCAAATCAATTTGTCCAGGATCACCATTGATTAAAAATTTGGCATTCTTCCCCATTCTCGTCAAGAACATTTTCATTTGGGCATGGGTAGTATTCTGGGCTTCGTCCAAAATTACAAAGGCATTGTCCAAAGTCCTTCCCCGCATAAAGGCCATAGGAGCTATCTGTATGGTTCCGTTCTCTATATAATGTGCCAATTTTTCCGGCGCAATCATATCCCGTAGGGCATCGTATAAAGGCTGCATATAGGGATCCAACTTTTCCTTAAGATCACCTGGCAAAAAACCTAAATTTTCACCTGCCTCCACGGCTGGTCTGGTCAATATAATTCGTTTAACCTGTTTTTCCTTTAGCGCTTTTACGGCCAAGGCCACACCCGTATATGTTTTTCCGGTACCCGCGGGGCCTACGGCAAATACCATATCATTGTTCCTCGCGGCGTCTACCAGCCTTCGCTGATTTACCGTTTGTGCCTTAATAAGCCTACCACTTACGCCATGGACCAAAACTTCACCACTGATCTCTGAAGACTCCAAAACTTCCTGTCCGTTACTGGCCAAGAGTCGCTCAATGCTGTTTTCATCCAACTTATTGTACTTGGCATAATGGGCAGTAAGTAGGTCGAATTTTCTATCGAATTCGTCCAGTAAGTCTTCGTCGCCATAAACCTTAATTTTGTTTCCCCGGGCAACAATCTTAAGCTTGGGAAAATGCTTTTTCAGTAAATCAATGTTCTCATTATTCTGTCCAAAAAATTCCCTTGGGCTAATGTCTGTAAGTTCTATTATAAGTTCGTTCAAAGAAGAGAGGTGTTATAAAGGATTAGATATGAAATATATATTTTGGTTCGCTGATTTTTTGTGTAATTTTGTTTAACAAACTTAAGTAAAAAAACAACTTACCAAACCAAAAACATATCAACAGTCCTGTATGGCTATAATTACTTTAACTACTGATTTTGGACATAAAGACCATTTTGTAGGCGCCATAAAAGGGACAATTTACAAGGAATTGTCAGATGCAAAAATTGTTGATATTTCTCATTCCATTGCGCCTTTCAATATCCAGGAATGCGCCTACATACTAAAAAATTCATATAAAAATTTCCCTGATGGCAGTATCCATATCGTTGGTGTGGATTCAGAATTGACACTGGAAAACCAACATATTGCCGTTCTGGTGGACAACCACTATTTTATAATGGCCAACAATGGGGTAATAGGACTTATAATTTCGGAGATAGTCCCCGAAAAAGTAGTTGAAATTCAATTGCCCAATACCATTGATAGCTCGTTTCCGGAAATGGATGTTTTTGTTAAGGCAGCAAGCCATATTGCAAGAGGTGGAAAATTGGAAGTAATTGGCAGGCCCTTTAAAGACCTTAAGGACCTTAGGGAATTTAACCCAAGAATTTCCGATGATGGCAAGACCATATCCGGTAGTGTCATTTATATAGACAACTATGGTAATGTGGTAACCAATATTCAACATAATACATTTAAATCCATAGGCAAGGGCAGACCATTTGAACTACACGCCCGAAATAAAAAAATTAAGGAGATCCATAAGAAATACAGCGACATCATAAATTACAACCTGGACAAAAGTCAGCGCAAAGCCCCGGGGGAATTACTGGCGCTATTCAACTCCTCGGGCTATGTAGAAATCGCAATTTATAAGAGCGACTTAAATACGGTGGGTGGTGCCTCTACACTATTGGGCCTTGATTATAGGGATACTGTAATTATTAATTTTACTTAAACACAATGGACAAATGTTGGTAAGAATTGTAAAATTAACCTTCAAAAAGGAAAATATTGCTAGTTTTGAGGCCATCTTTGAAAAGAATAAAAAGAAAATCCGACAGGCGGATGGCTGTACCTTTTTGGAACTGTTGCAAAGCGAGGAAGAAAATAATATCTTTTTCACCTATAGTCATTGGAACAGCGCCACCGATCTGGAAAACTATAAAAATTCGGAATTTTTCAGGAACGTCTGGCTGAAGACCAAACAATTATTCGAGGACAAACCGGAAGCTTGGAGCCTCATAAAGAAGGAAACGATTAACTAACATACATGATTGCCATATTTAAAAGAGAAATACAATCATTTTTTACCTCACCCATAGGTTATCTGGTCATAGGATTATTTTTAGTACTCAACGGATTGTTTCTATGGGTATTTAAGGGACCCTTTAATATTTTTGAATACGGCTTTGCCGATCTAGGCAATTTCTTTCTTCTTGCACCTTGGGTATTTCTTTTTCTGATACCCGCCATTACTATGAAAAGTTTCTCGGAAGAAAAAAAACTAGGGACCTTGGAGCTTCTTTTTATAAAGCCCATCACTTTATGGGAAACGGTTATTGGAAAATTTTTAGGTACCTTTTGCTTGGCCTTGATCGCCATATTACCTACACTTCTTTATGTGTATACTATTTCCCAATTGGGTGTCACCATAGGTAATCTGGATATGGGCATGATACTTGGCTCTTATTTTGGGCTCTTATTCCTAATAGCAACCTATACCGCCATTGGACTATTTGCCTCTACCCTGTCTGAAAACCAAATCGTGGCCTTTATAATTGGCATGGTCCTATGTTTTATAATGTTGTACGGTTTTGAAAGTCTGGCTACGATTCTACCTACCGGCCCAATGATGCTTTTTGTGGAACAAATTGGAATGATGGCCCATTTTGAAAGTATAGCCAGAGGTGTTTTGGATACAAGGGACATTGTATACTTCACAAGTCTTACCCTATTCTTTCTCTACCTGAGCATTAATCAACTAAAAAACCAAAATAGGTAATGAAGAGAAGTTTATTATCTATAACCAAGGCTGTTGTTCTATTGCTGATCGTAAATATCCTGGCCAGTTTTTACTATGGGAGAATAGATCTCACCGAAGACAGTAGATATACCCTCTCCAAGGCGGCATTAAATTCTGTTGGAGAGTTTAGCGCTCCGGTAATAGTAGATATTTTGCTCGATGGAAATCTTCCTCCCGAATTTATAAAATTAAAGGTGGAAACAAGGCAGCTATTGGAAGAATTTGCTTCGGAAAACAAGAATATAAAGTTCAATTTTGTAAATCCGCTTGAAGGAGCCCCACAAATTGATGGCGTAATCACAGACCTACAGGCATTGGGCCTTACCCCCACCAACGTTACCGTTGAACAGAATGGAAAAGTCTCCCAAGAGATAATTTTTCCCTGGGCCATGGTCAATTACAACAACAGCACTGTAAAGGTACCCTTGTTAAAGAATAAACTTGGTGCTACCACCGAGGAGCGGGTAAACAATTCCGTTCAACATTTGGAATATGCCTTTGCGGATGCCTTTACAAAGTTGAACATCAAGGAAAAGAAGAAAATAGCCATTATTAAAGGTAATGGAGAGTTAGGTGATATTTATATGGCAGATTATCTGACCACCATAAAGGATTATTACAACATTGGCGCCATTACCTTGGACTCGGTATCAACCAATCCAGAAAAGGTCCTGGAACAACTAAAAGGCTTTGATCTTGCCCTCATTGCCAAACCTACAGAAGCCTTTACCGATGAAGAGAAATTTATTCTGGATCAATACATAAGCGGGGGAGGCAAATCGCTTTGGCTCATAGATCAGGTGGCAATGGAACTGGATAGCCTTTTCAACGAAGAAGGTACCGCCATGGCCCTACCACGTAACCTAAACCTAAACGATTTTTTCTTTAAATATGGAATTCGTTTAAATGCCGATCTTGTCAACGACCTTTATTTCACCCAAATAGTTTTGGCGACAGGAGAAGGAAACAGTTCCCAATACAACCCTGTTCCCTGGTATTACAACCCAATGGTCTTTTCCAAAAACGACCATCCCATAAACAACAATTTGGAAGCAATCAGGTTCCAGTTCACAGGTAGTTTGGATACCCTGGCCAATGGCTATAAAAAACATATCCTACTCAGTAGTTCTCCCTTATCCAAAACTGAAGGAGTTCCCAAGCCAATTCAGCTCGACATTATTAATACGCCACCGGATAAGGATTTATATAATGATGGAAATAAGATATTGGGGGTATTGGTAGAAGGTGCGTTCAAATCCACTTACGAGAACCGGGTAAAACCAATTAAGCTGAACACAATTGTAGATCAAGGTCCTGAAAACAAAATGATAGTACTATCGGACGGTGATCTTATTAGAAACCAGATCCGAAATGGCCGACCTTTGGAATTAGGTTATGATAAATGGACAAACAACTTCTTTGGCAACAAGGAATTTCTCATAAATTGCCTTAATTACCTGTTGGACGATACCGGACTTATAAACATTCGTAACAAGAAAGTAACTATTCCTTTTTTGGACGAAGAAAAAATTAATAATCAAAAAACCAAATGGCAGTTGATTAATATTGGCCTACCCTTGTGTTTGACCTTTATTTTTGGTTTCCTAATACACTCCATTCGCAAGAAAAAATATGGGGTATAAGTGTTGATAAGTTTGTTTCCTTAAAAAGGACATTTAAAATATCTTTGTTTTGACCGTGATCCAAGGAATATTACGGATTCAAACAGAAATTCGAACACTGTTTTAGGTTGTACAATAATGTAGATTCCTTAAAAAAAAATAAACCAATGAAATTTATAGTATCTAGTACTTATTTACTAAAACAACTCCAAGTTTTAGGTGGGGTTATCAATAACAGCAACACCCTACCAATTCTAGACAATTTTCTCTTCGATTTAAATCAAAAAGAACTCACTGTTTCGGCTTCCGATTTGGAAACCACAATGAGCTCTGTATTGGAGGTAGATTCGGACAATGAGGGAACCATTGCGGTTCCTGCAAAACTGTTGTTGGAAATCTTAAAAACCTTTCCAGAGCAGCCCTTAACCTTTGTTGTTGAAGATAACAATACCGTAGAAATCAGTTCTAACCATGGTAAATACGCCTTGGCCTACGCAGATGGTGCCGAATTTCCAAAATCGGTGGAACTGTCCAATCCATCCTCTACCACAGTACTTGGGGATATATTGGCAACTGCCATCAATAAAACTATTTT
The DNA here is from genome assembly GCF_900129275.1 of Arenibacter palladensis. Lineage (GTDB taxonomy): Bacteria > Bacteroidota > Bacteroidia > Flavobacteriales > Flavobacteriaceae > Arenibacter > Arenibacter palladensis. The sequence continues at coordinate 443,068 of NZ_FQUX01000003.1, forward strand.
TGCTGCCGGAAATGATGATCTGAGACCTGTGATGAGCGGTGTGTTCTTTCAGTTTTCCCCAGAAAGTTTAACTTTCGTAGCAACAGATGCCCATAAATTGGTAAAATACCAACGTACCGATGTTACTGCTTCCAAAGTGGCCGAGTTTATAATGCCCAAAAAACCTCTTAACTTATTAAAGGGGATCTTATCAGGAAGCGAAACGGAAGTACTTATTGAATACAATGAAAGCAACGCCAAATTCAGTTTTGAGAACACCATCCTCATCTGTAGATTGATCGATGGTAAATACCCAAATTACGAAGCGGTTATACCAAAGGAAAATCCGAACAAGCTATCCATAGCCAGAAACCAACTTTTAAGTTCTGTTAGAAGGGTTTCCATATTCTCCAATAAGACCACCCACCAAATAAGATTAAAAATTGCAGGTGCGGAACTTAATATTTCTGCCGAGGATATTGATTACAGCAATAAGGCCGAAGAAAGATTGACCTGTTCCTATCAAGGTGACGACATGCAAATTGGGTTCAACTCAAGGTTTCTGGTGGAAATGTTGAACAACCTTACTTCAGATGACGTGCAATTGGAAATGAGCCTACCCAACAGGGCCGGTATCCTTACCCCAATTGACGGTTTGGACGAAGGAGAAAATGTGACCATGTTGGTAATGCCTGTAATGTTGAACAGTTAGAAATACAAATTCAACCCTTGGTTTGAATTCACAATACACCCCACTCTTTCACTATAAAAAAAGCCGTATCTCATTTGAAATACGGCTTTTTTGTCCTAAACAAAAATGTTTACTAACTACACAAACTTTATGCTCAGGGGATAATGGGGTTTTTCGCCATTGGACACCTTTATGGCATTGACAATAGGAAATACGAAACAGAGCACTGCTATCGCAATAATCCCTACTATTCCAATACCGAGAAGTAATATCAACGGAATACATATTAAGATATATAGGAACATGCTGATCTGGAAATTAATAATCGATTTTCCGTTTTCATCCATATTCATTACCGTATCTTTTTGTGTTAGCCACAAGATTAAAGGAACTATAAATCCCCCAAACCCTGTAACTATATCCAATAATTGACTTAAATGGGTCAATACCAATAATTGTCTGTTTTCTGCTTTCATCGGTTGCTATTGTTAAGCTATTATAAGTTGAAAAAGTATTGATCCTACACTTTATCTTCGTCCTATAAATTAGTTGTCGTGATAATAGGACGAATAAACTCCTCATTTGTTACATCTATAAGTTCACCTAATTTCCAAATCCTGCAGGACAGGCTATTGTTTACTTTCAAGTTTCCTTAACTTCTCCTTATCTTTCTCAATCCCTTTTTCCAGTTTGTCTATCTTCTTATTTAGTTTCTCTATTGCCAATGGCGACAGTTTTCCCTTTTTCTCGTCCTTGACCATTTTCTTCTGGAGCTTTTCAATTTTCTTTTGATCTTTGGCAATCGACCTTCTCTTGGAATCTATTTCCGAAGAAAGTTTTTCCCTCTTTTTTAATTCGCTTTCCGCCTTCTTTTGTGCTTTTTCTGCCCTCTTTTGTGCTTTTTCCAACTTCTTGGCTTCCTTTTCTTCCTTTGCTATCGCCTTTTCTATCTTTTTTTGAGCTTCCTCGGCCTCTTTAGCTTCCTGTAAAATTCTTGCCTGCTCCATTTGTTCCGTATTTTCAACAGGAGTAGTTGGGTCCGAAGTTTCTTGTGCCAAGCTAATTTGGCAGAATAAACCAACCGCCAACAAAGTAATAATTCTGATCATTTTCATATAGTGATTTTAAATTGAATGTCCCGATACACCTAAACTTTAAAGCCTTATAGGCTCTTTTATGCTGTATTGGATCACTATCAAAATTACGCAATATATCCTGCAATAATCATGACCAAAATCATTGTGCTAAACTTTACCAATTCCAAAATAGTAGTTTTAGAGTGTTATTGTAAAGTCGGTTACCGGCCATTCACAAAGGATTCAAAGTTAACTTGCTTCATTTCAAATAATTGGACAATAGCATTTGTGAATTGGAAAGTGGAACCGGTTTGAAAATTTTATATCGTATTTTTACGGTCAATTACAATACTATGATTACCAACGACAACATCATTGCCTTGGCCACACCCTCAGGGGCCGGTGCCATAGCCGTAATCCGAATTTCCGGGAAAGATGCCATTGCCTTGGCCAATCCTTTCTTTACATCGATCAGGGGCAAGGATTTACAAAAACAAAAAAGCCATACCATACACTTGGGTCATATTACGGAAAACGACAAGGTATTGGATGAAGTTTTGGTATCTATTTTTAAAGGCCCCAATTCCTATACTGGTGAAGACGTTGTTGAGATATCCTGTCACGGTTCGCCCTATATTCAACAACAAATAATTCAGTTGTTTTTACGTAATGGTTGCCGAATGGCAAATGCAGGTGAGTTTACATTGCGAGCCTTTCTAAATGGTAAAATGGACTTGAGTCAGGCCGAGGCCGTAGCAGATCTTATAGCCTCAGACAACGAAGCAAGCCACCAAATAGCCATACAGCAGATGCGGGGCGGGTTCAGTAACGAGATCAAAAAATTGAGGGACCAATTGTTAAACTTTGCCTCGTTAATGGAATTGGAGCTCGACTTTGCAGAGGAAGATGTGGAATTTGCGGACCGTACACAGTTTAAAAAACTTTTGACCAAAATACAGCGTATTTTAAAACGTCTGATCGATTCCTTTGCTGTGGGCAATGTAATCAAGAACGGGATTCCCATCGCTATTGTTGGCGAGCCCAATGTGGGCAAATCCACCCTGCTCAATGCCCTTTTAAATGAGGAGCGGGCCATTGTAAGTGATATTGCCGGAACCACCAGGGATACCATAGAGGATGAGATTGTCATAGGCGGTATAGGATTTCGTTTTATTGACACCGCCGGAATTAGGGACACCAAAGATGTGGTGGAAAGTATTGGCATAAAGAAGACCTTTGAAAAAATAGAACAGGCCCAGGTAGTAGTGTTATTGGTAGATGCTTGGCAAATGGCAACGCATGCAGATAAGTTAAAGACCAGCATAAAGGAACTGGAAAAAATAAGGACCAAATACCCACAAAAACCTTTGTTGGTAATTGCCAACAAGGTGGACAGATTGGATAAGGATCAAATTAAGTATCTACAATCCCAAATTTCAGAACTGCACTTGCTGTCCGCCAAATCTGGACAAGGGGTGGAAACGCTGAAGTCGCGCTTATTGGATTTTGTCAATACGGGAGCCCTACGCAATAGTGAGACCATTGTAACCAATACGAGGCATTACAGTTCCCTTTTAAAGGCCTTGGAGGAAATAGAAAAAGTACAAATGGGCATGGAGGAGGACACTCCCAGCGACCTTTTGGCCATAGATGTCAGGGAAGCCCTTTACCATCTTGGGGAAATTACCGGGCAAGTGACCAATGATGAGCTGTTGGGGAATATATTTGCCAATTTCTGTATCGGGAAGTAACAATACAAAATAACACAAATCAGAACACAATAAAACCCAGTAAATACTGGGTTTTTTAATTGGATTATATTTGATGTTTTTCATTTTTGGGTCAAATTTCGCGTTCCCTTAATCCTCCGAGATACCTTATATATTACACTAACCCTTTTTATATTAATGAGTTAGTTATATTATCATTTGAACAACCATCAATTCACTTATTTTGTAACTTTACTTCGCCGCGATTTGATTTTGAAAAATCTCATAACATCGGGGAGGTATCTAGTTAGAGAATTTATTTTAATAATATTCAATATGAAATGGAAAGGTAGGCGTCAAAGTTCAAATGTAGAAGATAAAAGAGGTTCATCTGGTTCAAGCAGAGGAATAGGTGGCTTTAATCCTATGTTACTAGGACCATTAATTAAACTTCTTTTTTCAAAAACCGGTTTAATTATAGTTGGAGTATTATTGGTATTTTCTTTTATTACAGGTAATAATCCTATAAGTTTCCTTGGTAATATCTTTCTAGGGGGCAACAATCAGCCGGGAACTACAGAATCCTATCAAGGTACTGAAGAAGAAAATCAGCAGGCGGAATTCAGTGCGACTATTTTGGCCAGTACCGAAGATGTGTGGAATAATATTTTAGATAATTACCAAGAACCGACCTTAGTGCTTTTTTCAGGTTACGTTACTTCTGCCTGCGGTTCTGCGTCAAGTGCTACTGGTCCTTTCTATTGCCCTGGTGATCAAAAATTATATCTGGATCTAAGTTTTTTTCAGGATATGGAACGCCAAATGAATGCTCCAGGTGACTTTGCACAAGCCTATGTCATAGCCCATGAGGTTGGTCATCATGTTCAAAAACTAATGGGCACCATGGACAAGGTAAATCGTCTGAGGGGTCAATTAAGCGAGACTGAATTCAATAAGGTTTCGGTGCGATTAGAATTACAAGCAGATTTTTTAGCAGGTGTTTGGGCAAATCGTTCCCAACGCATGACACAAATGATGGAGGAAGGTGATCTAGAGGAGGCCCTTAATGCCGCCAATTCAATCGGTGATGATAGGTTACAGCGTCAATCAACCGGAAAGGTGGTACCTGACTCATTTACCCACGGTACATCGGAACAGCGAATTAGATGGTTTAAAAAGGGGTTTGAAACAGGTGATATTTCGCAAGGAGACACTTTTAATGCCAAGTTTCTTTAATTATAGTAGTAATTTACCATGGAACTGAATAAATCTAGATTTGGAGAATAGTATATGGGTCTATTAAATAAAATATTAGGAAACGCGAGTGAGGTTTCATCAGAAAAACTTAATCAGAAGTACGCTAAATTACTTATAGACGATGAACAAATCGAACTCGGATTTACCTTGTTCAGGGATGTATTTATGTTCACCAATAAAAGGTTAATTTTAGTGGATATCCAAGGCCTTACGGGAAGCAAAATTGAGTACAAATCCTTGCCATTTAAAAACATTTCCCGCTTCTCCCTGGAAACATCAGGAACATTTGATTTGGACGCATAGCTAAAGATTTGGATTTCCAGTGAGGATACACCTAGTGTAAGTAAGAAATTCAATAAAAGCATAGATGTATACGAAGTCCAAAAATATTTAGCCAAAAAGGTAATATAACCTTTTGCTTTACAAGTTTAAATACAATATCTGGTAAGTGGTTTATCATCGATGATTTTAATCTGCCCATGATTAGAACTGTTTTTTTCTAGAATCTTCATTATAGTGACCTCCTCCCCCGGTAATGGCCGTGACCGAATTTTTTACTAACTTATGCAATAGTCACCCAAGTTGGGAATGATTAAACTAAGGCACTATGTACTTTTAGGAGATAAACCCACAAAGGCACAATCATTCTGATTCTTTCGGGCATAAAGGGAAAATGGATTCATAATGAAAATAAGCACGGACCTTATAGATAAAATAAATGTGATGCAAAACACATGAATTTCCAGAATCACTTTACGAAAATACTTATAAAGGCCATTTATCAGATACCGATATACCTTATACTTGTTCTAGGATTTGGTCAGGACATGGATAATGATGTCAAAGAAATAATTGGGTATTCACTTAATGGCATAGAGCTTCGTATGGATGGGATTGTGGATGAAGAATTTTGGACTACTATTCCGGGCAATGGCAATTTCTTAATGCAAGAACCAAAAGAAGGGGCTGAACCAACAGAGCAAACTGAAGTACGAATTGCCTTCGATAGCCAATATATCTATATCGCAGTGGTTTGTTATGATAGCAGTCCGTCAGATATAAAGACTTTTCAAAAGAAAAGGGACGCACCGCTAGAGACAGATGATCGCTTTAGATGGATTTTTGATACATTTATGGACAAGCGAAGTGCCTATTTTTTCGAAATAAATCCCTTGGGATTACGGGGGGATGGTCTCATTTCTTCTGGCCAGGGTCAAACGTTGAACAAAGACTGGGATGGTATTTGGAATGCATGGACCTATATAGGCGATTTTGGTTGGTCTGCCGAAATCAAAATCCCCTTTCGCAGTATAAACTTTAATCCAAAAAGCGATGTTTGGGGAATTAATTTTCAAAGGACCATACGCCGTAAAAACGAAGAACAATTATGGACAGGACATCGCCGCAATCAGGGGTTGTTACGACCGCAGAATGCCGGTATTCTTACGGGGCTTATTGGACATTCGCAGGGATTAGGCTTAGAAATTGTCCCTTATGGCATTACCCAGTACAGCAAAGAATATGATGACGAAAAGGACGAGTACAGCAGTACTTCTTCTGCCGACCTTGGGTTTGATATTAATTACAATATTACATCCCAATTGAAAGCTTCTATTACCTACAATACTGATTTTGCCCAGACCGAGGTGGACAATCGACAAATAAATCTTACTCGTTTTCCTTTGCGTTTCCCAGAGAAAAGAGATTTTTTCCTAGAGGGATCCTCAATTTTGCAATTTGCACCGTCAAGTAATGTAGACCCTTATTTTAGTCGCAGAATCGGTCTGGTGAAAGGGTTACCTATCCCTATTAAGTATGGAGGTCGTCTTATAGGAAATATAGGCAAGAGCAACATTGCACTATTACACGTACGTACAGGAAGCGAAGGAGAGCTGAATCCAGAAAATTTTTCAGTGGCCAGATATACAAGAAATTTCTGGAAGGAGAGTTCTATCGGCCTAATATATACCCATAGAAGCACCAAAGACGATATATTATTTGGTAACCCAATTCAAGATAGAAAAACGTGGGGTACCGATCTAAACATAAGTACTTCAGAATTTCTAGGAGATAGTACACTACAGTTCTCAGCTTTTTTTGTTGCACACAACCCCGCTTCACCCTTTGATAATTCTACCTCCATATCCGATAGATCAGTCCGCGGGTTTCGTTTTAATTTTCCCAACCAACCCTGGTCTGCTTGGGTTTCGTACAGGGAATTTGGAGATGAGTATGATCCAGCGATCGGGTTTAACCAACGTAACGGTTTTAAAAGGTTGCAACCGGCAATTAACTATGCTCCTCTATTTGAAAAGAGCTCCTTTATAAGAGAAATAGAATGGGGCATTTACTATGAATATCTCACTTCATTGGAAAATAAACTTCTTACCGAAAATCTCCGGTTTAACTTGGGAACCATCCGTTTTGAATCTGGTGATAATTTAGGTGTTGAAGTCTCTAGGAACTTTGAATTTCTTAATGAAGAATTTGATATACTTGGGGACAGTACAGTTATTGTAGCTCCAGGGGAATATGTGAATTGGGGTTACGAAATACAAGCATCTTCTGCCTCCTTTCGTAAGGTATCTGGATCAATTGGTTATGAAGCCGGAGGATTTTGGACCGGAAATATTACAAGTCTGGTTATGGGTCTAACCATTCGCCCAGCACTTGGTATTAATCTAAGCAGTGGGTACACGCATACCGAAGTAAGTGCTGAAAACAGTGGATTTAGTACCAATTTATTCCAGATAGATCTTGGCCTTGATTTTACGCCCGATATTTCACTTTCGTCTAACATCCAATTTGATGATATAAGCGATGTTCTGGGGACCAACACCCGTTTTAGATGGATAATTACCCCTGGTACCGACATTTTTTTTGTGTATAACCACAATTGGCTAAACGACCCAACATTGAACAGAAGACTTTTTACAACACAACAGGGAGCAGCGATGAAGGCAGTTTACACCTATCGTTTTTAGGTAGGTAATAGTCATAAAGACCGCGGGGAATCAAATAACCAAGACTTTCTTATTCTCAGGTAAAAACTTGGAAAAAATACAAAATGCTATTGTTATTATTTTTGGTTCTGAAACTAATGGTGGGGTTTAAAGACAATCCAATCGCAATTGCATTTTTATTACCAATTGCCAATTTCCTTATACTTTCGGCATCTATTTTTACCTCAATCTACACCTAAATGGAGTTTAATAATCTATATATAATTTTCCATTGGTCATTCTTTGGCTATCCTTGGGTTAATATAATAATGTAAACATGGTTAGCCTGTGGTGGACCTATGGTTAAAAATGGTGGGTGTGGGTGGTTATTTTACGATGTCCATGCAACCAAAACATCTTAAAAAACTGATTATAAAAATATTAGAATTTATTTAATTATGCTTCTAATGTGGATGCAATGTGGTTGGTCTGTAGTTGACATTTCAAAGTTATACTCCAACTTTCGAGAACAAAAAAAGGAACAATAGATTCCCATTGTTCCCATCCACTAATCAAATTCAAATTTTTTAATAGTGGGCATTTTTACTATTTCGTTTATTGGTTTGAAAGCTGGGCTTGATTCAGAAATTTTTGAGCCTGGTTTACAATAAATATGTTTTCGTTACTTAACAATTTTTCCACAATCAATACAGTCTGTTTATCTGTAACATTGTGCTTTTTAAGTAAATTAAGCATATCCACTAGTTCATTTCCATTCAATTTTTCTATATAATTTCTAGAGCTATTAATTACCTCTGTACATAGAAAAGGTGCTTGCCCGAGCTTATTGATAATTAAACTTTTTATACTTGGGTCATTTGATTTTCCGTAAGCATTGAAAAGCATATTCTGGATTCCATCAGATCTTAATTGAGATCCTTTAATGGCATGAGCTGCAGTATAGGCCATATGGAAATCAGCCTGAACAATCAACGTCTCAATAATATCCAGTAGCGAATCGGTCATTTCAATATTTTCTGGAAACCTTTCTAAAACCCACACTTTATCCTCTTGGTTGTTAGCCATTAAAATTTCCTCAATTAATTGGGGAGTTAAAATTGACCCGGTATGACCGGCAATGAAATCCTTAGTAGGGCCGTAAACAATATTCCAGAGCTTATAGGTAGTGTATACGGCACCTTTTACCACAATGTTAGACACCATTGCAGAAGTTGCTCCCGAAACTGCATCGACCGATTCTACGGCATCTGATGGTTGGTCCATCAATTCGTGGTATTCCATGTCGGCGAAAGGTAAGTCTGGATTGGCCAATAATGAATTGAGGAATTCATATTCCTCAGGTACGAAAGGTTCGTGATCGGTTTTGCTTAAAAACTCTTCCTTAGGCAACTCGAATCCTAAATATCGACCGGTAACACTCCAATAAATCGATATACTTAACGGCCTACATTTATTGTCAAAACAAACTCCCGTATTATATTGCTGAAAATAATGAACGGGTAGACCATCACTGGCTTTAACTAGAAACAAAGAATCTCCAAAAGACGTCAACCTATTCTCTTCTTTACTATAATTGGACGTGAACATTGGGTCAACAGAATATCCAATTGTTCTCTTAGATAGAAAACAGGAACTAATGCAAAGAAGTAGAACAAACGGAAGGCAACCTCTTAACACTCTACTTACTGCAGGGATATTTCTTATTTTAAAGGGCATTTATAATTTGTTGGTTTTATCGGATTCTTAAATAGCACCCGGTATGATGGCACCATGAACCTTAAGCAATTCTTTGATGTCACTTATCGGAACATTTGATGGAGTTATACCCCTTTTATGGGCTAGAACAGCTGTGGCCGCCGCCGCTTGTCCCATTCCCATGCAAGATGCCTGTACCCTTAAGCCTGAGTTGGCCAACCGATCACTACTTACACAACGTCCAGCAACCAAGAAATTACTGCTCGATTTTGGAATCAATGCCCTAAGTGGTATGGAAGCAACGATTTCAGGTTTTAGAAATTCTTGATAGATTGATTTACCATCCCGGTGCAGATCCACCGGATAAAAGGAATAAGAAAGCGAATCATCAAAAATTTTCCCAGAAACATAATCTTCATGAGTGATTTTATACACCCCATCAATTCGATAGGTTTCTCTCACTGCAGTTTCAGTTTTCATATTGGTGATTCGAATATTTTCGCATCCAGGAAGCTCTTTAAGATTACGGATCAATTTCAATAAATTTCGCCTACCTTGTTGATTGGCGAGGGTATGGGTTTCAGCTGTTGTGTTATCCGCTCCGTTCACGTACACATAACCATAGGGCACTGAGGTATTTTCACCTGTAGTACGGATTTGTGACTCCAGCTTATTCTGATGTAGGTATCCATGGTATTTTTTAGGAATTTTTGTCAAATCAAGCGATTTAATATCATATCCCTCCATACTAAAAACCAAAGAACCTGGCTGTGTATCCTCTTCCCTAAGCAGGTCGTAACCATCCATGGATGCAATAAGGGCATTTCCGGTACAATCTATAATCTGGCTACACGTAATTAGGTTCTTTACTCCCTTACCCACAGATTCTACCCACCACATTCCTTCTTTAAATTCAACCTTTATAGGTGTTTCGTAAAACCTTACATCTACTCCGGCCTCTATACATTTTTCTTCCGCCAGTAACGCATAAATAGCTGGATTTACGGCAACTTGATGTTTCCAGTGCCTATCTGGATTTTTCGAAAAATCGGGCAGTTTATCACCATTTAGCTCTACACTTTCGAGTACCAACTCCCAACCAATACCACCGATAATTTGCTTGCCCCAGGTGTGAAAAATGCCTGGAAAAGAAACGCCACCAGTAGTGGTGGTTCCTCCAAGTTGACTGCCACTTTCTATCAATATCGTTTTTGCTCCTGCCCTTCCCGCTTGAATTGCAGCAATAGTTCCGGCCGTACCACCTCCAACTATCAATACATCTGTTTTTACAGATTTTTCTATGATTTTATAAGGTTCTTTTAGCGTTTCTGATTTTAACAATGATGGGGTCATTATTCCAACCGAGGCAAGGCCTATAGTTTTAAGTAAAGATCTTCTTTTTATGTTGCTCATTTGTTTTTTATAATTCAATAAATTTTTTGGAATATGGATCATTAGATCTGATCTGCCACCCATTGTTCTTAATACCCTGAATTCTGGTCGGTCTGACTCATCTCATTATTAAAATTGATCTCCGATATAGGAATAGGCCATAAATAATGCTTTTCACAAACAAACTACAAGTAATGAAATAATTTTCATAAAGAAAGGTAAAACGATTTTTTAATCCCTTGATGAACAACTAAATCAAAGATTATATTGACAACAAAAAAAAAGGAACAACATTTTCCCATTGTTCCTTTTCAACTAATCTAACTCAACTCAAATTGTTTAATTATTTCTAATAGAATTCCGAGATTACAGGAAATTCATAAATGTTTTATTGCCTATTTTATCCAATCGAAGTAACATACTATAATCTAAAAATTAGGGATTAAGATAATCTAAATACCTATTACTAAATTTGGTCTTTCTTCCCTTTCCATGTATAGGGCTACATCATTTTTGGATATTAATGTTTCCGATACATAGACCCGTTTTAAACTAATCATTCTTGAAAAAGATGATAAACTTTTCTTGGTCACTTTTGTCTTATACAGATTTAATCCTTCAAGATTTGGGATATTTACTAATTCGGCAACACCTATATCCGAAATGGGATTATTGTCTATATCCAATTTATACAAATTCACCATTGTACCTATATCTTTTAAATATTGATCCCCTAGGTAGTTGTCTTTTAAGGACAACCACATAATGTTTTCTTTAATCGGAAGTAACTTTTTTAGCTTCCGATCTATTTCATTGGCGTTATCTTTGGTAATTGTTTGGGGAGGTAAGACGATCTCATACAAATTTGATTCAAAAACCAGTTCACGAACCCGGAACCCCTCTACCACAATACTTTCTAGAACCTCTTTATTTACTTTCGATACTATCGGAAGATCTCCATTTACCCGGCCAGAAGCGTCTTTCAAGCCCAATAATCTGGAGGCCAAACTAACAATGTATTCAGATGTTTCTAGCTCCCCCAGGTTTATATTAAAATCTGCATTGCCTTTATCTATCCAATAGTTCAGAATAGCCTTTTCTTCATCAGTTAAGGGGGTTTTGCCCTCAGGTGGCATAAAATCTTCATGGTGCGGATCCAGCATTACGCGACGCATCAATTCGGACTTATTTACATCACCTGCTGCAATCGCCGCTCCATTTTCACCTCCTTTTTTAATTGCAACACTATCTTGAAGTGACAGCCCACCCTTTTTTTTACTCTTATTGTGACATGAAATACATTTAGTCTCAAAAATAGGGTTCACCAGATAGTCATAAACCCCGGCCTCCTTAACATTGGTAACGGCAACCAAAGGAATTTTATCGTCATTTCCAAAAGGGGCATATTTTAAAAGGTAATCACTTCCATGAGTGAGATTTCCCCCATAATGTCCCGTTATCCCCAAAACTAATATCACTAGTAAAAGCGCTGAAATATTTGGTTTTAGGCCAGCTAGGCTCTGTATTCTGATTATTTCAGTTCTGATCAACCACGCCAAAAATGCCAATGCAGTTGTGGCTATTCCTAACCAAAAATGAGTATCCAATGTACTCTTTTCATAATCGCCGCTTTGGGAAAGCATATAACCCATGATACAAGCCACAAAGGCACTTATAGCCCCTGCAAGTAAAGCTAAGGGGATGGCATCGGAAATGTGAGAATACTTTTTTAGCCTACTAACTGCTTCCAAAATAAAAGCAAAAAATAAAAATCCAATAGGAAAATGTACGATAATTGGGTGAAACCTTCCTATAAACAGTACTAAATCCGATACACTATTGTCCATTGTAAAATATTATATCATAACCCCCTATTTTCCAAATTTTTTTATGGGTTGTAAAGGTGTCATTGTTCATTAACTATTTTAAATTCTTTCCAATTTAATCGGGGCCGTATGATGGGCGTTCCATTGGCATACATATAGATTTTTGTCCTCATCGACACAAACGTCATGTCCATGATTAAAAATGGGATTCTGAGAATTGTGCATAGTCTGTAACTTCCCGTCAATATAATTTGGCGCTTCCCCGCCCGGGTTGGAAACAACTTTATTTTGGGCATCCAAGATGGTTACAAACCCCGTATCCTTGACCCATTTTTTACCTTCCTTGGTCTCGGACCAACATACTCCGGCATAAATGTTATCACCATCCATTACTGGTCGACATACAAAAGCTCCAGGGAGATTTAAAGTTTTGATGTATTTTCCTGAAAGAGTAAAAAATTTGAAGGCATTTTCCGTCCTGGACGTTACCACTAAGACGGGATTATTTTTATCCCTATAATCAACCGCTACCCCATGAGCATTTACGAGATTATAGTTCTTGTCCGCATTGTTTTGGCCTCCCCATTTACGAATAAATTCGCCCTTATGGTTGAACTGCAGAATATAATCCGAACCGTATCCATCAGCTACATAAATATCACCATTGGGTCCAATAGCCGTTTCTGTTGGGCGATATGCCTCATCCGGCTTATAAACACCAATTGTTTGAGGATGGGGAAGGGGGAAAATAAGACGTCCATCGACGGTGGTTTTAAGTACTTGACCAGCTTGTGCTTGAGCTTTACCGGTTTTATCAACAAAATAACCGCAATCCACAATATACAGAATATCCTCACCTCCCTCATTGTGGAGAGTCAACCCATGGCCGCCCGGGTAACCTGTACCCCAAGCATCAAGTAGTTTTCCGGATTTATCGAAAACCAAAATATTATTTGCAGTATGATCTCCTATCATTAATAAACGACCTTTGCTATCCATTTGCATCTCATGACAATTAAGTATTGGATTGTGTCCAACACTCATTTTAGCCCAGTCTCTTACTACCCTATACTTAAAATCACCATGTCCCACAATATCATCAGTAGGAGCACTTTTTTTAAGAAAATGAAAGCCAAATGATGGCGTTGTTGCCAAGGCAGTTCCTAACAAGGCAGTATTACCTATAAATTTTCTTCTGGAATTCTTCATTCTAATAACTATTAATGTTTCGATTAAATTTTGGACGTATTTTAAAAACTTAGGTGAGAATATCCTTAACCACATCACCATGCACATCAGTAAGTCTGAACCTACGACCTTGATGTTTAAACGTAAGACGCTCATGATCTATTCCGAACAGGTGCAACAAAGTAGCTTGAAAGTCATGTGTATGAACCGGGTCTTTGGTTATATTGTAGCTAAAGTCATCAGTTTCTCCATAGGTAAATCCGGGTTTTACGCCTGCACCAGCCATAAACATTGTAAATGCTTTTGGATGGTGATCGCGACCGTAATTCGTAGCTGTCAACTGACCTTGAGAATAAACTGTCCTACCGAACTCTCCTCCCCAAACTACCAACGTATCCTCTAACATGCCTCGTTGTTTAAGATCTTTAATTAAAGCTGCAGTTCCCTGATCAGTGCTTTTACTTTGATTTTTCACTCCTGCAGGACAATCATTATGTTGATCCCATCCTTGATGAAAAAGCTGTACAAATTTAACGTCCTTCTCCAACAATTTTCTGGCCATAAGACAATTGGCCGCATAAGTTCCGGGATCTCGACTATCCGGCCCGTACATGTCAAATATGTAATCGGGTTCGTCCGAAGTATCGGTGACTTCCGGAACCGATGTCTGCATTTTATATGCCATTTCGTATTGTGCTATCCTTGCCTTTATTTCTGAATCCCCATAGGTATCATGGCTGATATTATTCAATTTGTTCAAATAATTAAGCATATTCCTTCGATCGTTACCATCGTAATTCTCTGGATCTCCTAAATAGAGTACGGGATCCTTACCTGAACGAAATTGAACCCCTTGATGTTCAGTCGGTAAAAACCCATTGCCCCATAAACGAGAATATAATGGCTGTCCTGATCCATTTTTGGATACAAGGGCAATAAAAGTTGGTAAGTTATCATTATCCGAACCTAGTCCATAACTAAGCCATGATCCTATGGAAGGTCTTCCTGGCTGTTGATTTCCTGTTTGAAAAAAAGTAATGGCCGGGTCGTGATTAATATGGTCAGTATGCATACTTTTTATAAAGCACAGATCATCTACTACTTCTGACAAGTAAGGCATGGCATCACTGACCCATGCACGGGATTCTCCATATTGCTTAAAATTCAAGGTTGATGCTGCAATAGGAAAGGCAGTCTGATCGGCGCTCATGCCAGTAAGACGCTGACCCGCCCTTATTGAGTCCGGTAAATCCTGACCATACATATCCTTGAGTTTGGGCTTATAATCGAACAGATCTATCTGTGATGGCCCACCGCTCTGAAAAAGATATACCACTCGTTTGGCCTTAGGCAGATGGTGAGGAAGCCCAAGTTTATTTTTTGTAAAAGAGCCTACCATGTCAGCGTTGCCAGTCATTGGCTCCACCGAACTCCACATTTTCTCCGTATTGAGCAAAGATCCTAATGCGAGTGCACCAAGACCCATAGAGGTCTTTTTAAAAAATGTTCTTCTATCCAATTGTTTTTCAATTTGCTGTAAATCCACATTATTGGATCTTAGCTTATCGTGATGATTACACATATCAGATTCGTTAAATTAAAATTTATTTATGCTCCCTGTAGCCGTTCTGTATTCTAGTCCTCCTAAGATTCTATCTTTTGGTGATAAAGGCATCCGTATTCATAATAGTACTCACCACAACTGCATTGGCGGCTATAAGTGCTTTATCATCTCCGTCTTTCAACTTAAATTCTCCTGTATTCAACCAGCCTCTTGCCTTATCGGCATTTTCAGAGAACTTGCTGTATTCACTACGCTGAAGTTCCAATAACACTGCCAGTTCACTATCGTTAACAGTCCTACCTGTGAGCTTTCTAAAAACCGTAGATATGCCAATTACAATGTCACCTGTTTCAGAAATTTCCTTGCCCAAGACCCTGGCAGCCTCCACATACGTAGGATCATTGAGCAGGACCAAGGCCTGCAAAGGTGTATTCGTTTCCTGTCTCCTCATAATAGAATAATCTCTTGCCGGCGAATCAAAAGTGGCGAGCGTAGGGTGTGGTACAGAACGTTTCCAAATTGTATAAAGACTTCGTCGGTACAACTTTTCCCCGGAATCGACCTGATAACGTGCTCCGTTCACCAGCCATAATCCTTCAGGCTGATATGGGCTAACACTTTCCCCTCCAATTTTCCTATTAAGTAGACCCGAACTGGCCAAGGCACTATTACGTAACATTTCGCCAGTTAACCTACCGGATGGACCCCTTGCCAGTAACCGATTATCCTTATCTATATTTAGCAAACTATCGTTTGCCAATGAAGATTGGCGATACGTTTTTGACATGACAATCAATTTCTGAAAAGCCTTTACATCCCACCCTGAGTCCTTAAAGTATATGGACAGCCAATCCAGTAGCTCTGGATGACTGGGCATTTCACCTTGATTTCCAAAATCTTCACTTGTTTTCACCAATCCATTACCAAAATAGTGTTGCCAAAAACGATTTACGGCAACCCTGGCCGTCAAAGGGTGATCATCATGCATTAGCCATTTGGCAAAGCCCAATCTATTTTTCGGGTAATCGTTAGGCATTGGCAATATTGCCGTTGGGGTATTTGGATAAACCTTTTCCCTTTTCTCGCTATACACTCCTCTGTCCAGAATATAGGCCTGTACCGGCTCGGCAGTTTCTTTCATCACCATTACCTCTTGCACTTTCTCAACACTATCTACATATTGCTTTCTCAATTTTGACAATTTTTTGTAGTGTTTGTCAGCCTTATCGGAAATTGATTTAGTATAATAGGCCAATAACAGGTCCCTATCCTCTTCCGACAAATCCTTAGTCTCTTTCATCAACACATCCTGAAGACTACTGTCCTTAGATAGCAATTTGACCTCAAGGGTTGACAACTCCCTGTCAAAAACCTTAATTTCATCTACAACGCCCCCTTTTATACCCTTACCTCTATACCTAGCCCCTAATTGTAATCCAGGTTCCTTGTCTATCCTAAAAAGGATATCCTTATATAGGTTATCGTTCTTGGTAATGGTCTCCACCTCTTTCCCGTTAAGATAAAGTTGTAATCCATCCGCCGTACTAGACCCATCATAGGTTAAGGTAAAGTTGACCCATTGATCTCTTGGGAACTCATCTTTGGATACTTCGACGATGGCATTATCAGGGGCCGTATGCGCCATCATAATTTCCAATTTATTCTCTAGTATACGTAGGTGGTAGCCCCGCCAATTCTGAAAAATGGCACCAATTCCTTTATGAAAAATATTGCCATTCTCAAGTTCTCTGGGGATATTGGCCCATACACTCACGCTAAAAGCATCATTACGTCCAAAAACTCCCGCCCCATTTAAATCCAGCCAGGCATCTCCATCGAATATCAGCCCTTTTCCTTGTTGTCCATCTACAAGGTTAACCTTTAGCACCTCTGTCCCTTCAACTTTAATAGTTCCTCTCTGTAAGGGGTTCAGGGTATTACGCAAACGTGAATCGTTTAAATCAAAATAGGCTTGTAGGCCCTCAACTTGTTTACGTTCCAGAATATCCTTGTATTTGCCCTCATGTAACCATTGTTCAAAATCTTTGGCAATCTGATTACTTTCTATATCCTTAATATCATTTTCCGTCTCGTATATCAGCCCCTCCATATAGGCCAGCAGGTCTTCCTCTTCCTCGGTAGTCAATAATAAAGTAGGAACCGGCATAGCGTTGTTAAAAGAAATTTGCCCCGATTCATTTACGTTGTTGAAATAACTTGTCAACTCATAAAACTCCTTATGGGATATAGGGTCGTATTTGTGATCATGGCAACGCGCACATGCTACAGTGAGCCCCATAAAGGCCTGACCAACGGTGCTTGCCCGATCGACTGCATACTCCACCAAAAACTCTTCATTTATAATTCCTCCCTCCATATTTTGAGGGTGTATGCGGTTAAATGCAGTTGCCAAAATCATTTCTTTGGTGGGATTCTCCATTAAATCCCCTGCAAGTTGCCAAGTAAGAAACTGATCGTAGGGCATATTATCATTAAATGATTTGATGACCCAATCCCTCCATGGTGACATATTTCTATATCTATCCACACTATAACCATGGGTATCGGCAAAACGGGATAGATCCATCCAACCTAATGCCATTTGCTCCCCGTAATGGGGTGAAGCCAACAAACGGTCTACCTGTTTTTCATAGGCATTTACCGATGAATCCTTTAGAAAGGAGTCTATTTCATCCAAGGTAGGTGGCAATCCGGTAAGATCAAGTGTTAATCTGCGTAACAACACTTCTTTATCCGCTTCAGGAGACGGTGCTATTTTTTCCTTCTCTAATCGGGATATCACGAAATTATCGATTGGATTGACCGTTTCATTATCTTCTTTAACATTTGGTACCTTGTAATTTACTGGCTTTATAAATGCCCAGTGGTCCTTATATTCAGCACCATCCTCAATCCATTTTATTAAAACCGCCTTCTCATAATCGGATAGGGTCAAATGGGAGTCTGGTTCGGGCATAACATAATTGGGATCGTCAGAAACAATCCTATGAAAAACCTCACTTTTATTGAGGTTCCCAGGAGTTATCCCAAACTTGCCCGGAGATTCTTTTAATTCCTTAAAAGCCACTTCGGCCGAATGTAACTGGAGTCCAGCTTTAATCTTGGCATTGTCGGGACCATGGCAAATAAAACATTTATCCGAGAGAATAGGTTTGACATCCTTGTTGAAATCAATATTTTCCGGAAGGTTTTCATATTCAACCAAGACGGTTTCGGACAATTCCGGGCCACTACAGGAAATTCCGAATAGTATTACCAATAACCCAAATGTACATTTCTTCATGTCTATGATAACCATAATTTAAATTTTACTACAATCATGCATATCCAAAAAACGCCTTCAAAAAAACATTTTTGTGCGCCTGTGGACTAAAGTTTATTTGACATTCGTCTTCCTTTTGAAACAAATCCACTGTATAATGGATAATTATACTTTGAAAAACGAGTCCTCTTAAGAAAAAGAACCGCAAACGTTCAAATAAACCGCGCTAAAGTTAATTAGCGCGATTTTTTATAATTCTATATTACTATACCGAAAGAACCTATCGATATTTCTTATAAGGCTACTACAGTTTTATCTTATGAGCAGTTGTCCGTACTTGAAAATTACCAACAACTCTAATACTTGTACCATAATATAGTTGTACTCAATTGGCATATGATATTCAATATGCCATCAATATTCAAATATGCCTAAAAAATAATTTAATACCCGTTTCCAGTGATTTCCGGATTTCTCTGCATAACTGTAACTGCTATCGGAAGTAGCAAATGTATATCTTGGAACGTAGCACCCAATGGACTTGTATGTCCAACAACATTTACAAAATTAACTTCACCCGGACCACTGGAAACTGGAAACAATCTTGTTCTTTGGACATCTGGCCAAATCTTAAAAAGTAGTGGCAACTCTCTCAACCTTTCTTTCCATACCTCTTGGACAAATGCATCTGGTGATAACGTTGATAATTGCGTTACGATAGCATCTCTTGTCATTGTCATTGATGCCCGGCTTCTAACATCGGCCAAATAACCGACTGCCTCTGCTGTTACTCCTTCTGTCTGCGCAATAGCTTCGGCGGCCACTAACAAAACTTCCGAATAAAGGTTGACATTAAAATTGTTTCCACTCCTCCCTGTTTCAAACAGTGCAGCCTCATCAAACCATGTGTAAGGTCCGAAAATACCATCCGGAAAAGGAAACTCAGTTCCATCCAGATTAATGGAAGTATACCATAGTTGCCGGTTTTGGATCCTAAGATCATCATCTGAGTTATAAAATCCAATGTACTGGGTGCCTGGTAGATATGCAAGATATGGATCCACCGTAGTTCCTGGAAAATTTCCAGATCTCGAAGATGACCAAGATACATATGGCGATGGTTTAAACTGTGAATCCATTTCTATTGCGAAAATTTGCTCCGATGAATTTTCAGAAGTTCGCAACACATTAAATGCACTTGTTTCCGGTGTGCCTCCATTAGGAATAAGGGCATATTGCCCACTATTGATGACAATCCTAGCAGCTGCTGCAGCCCGTTGATAAGCTTCCGCCCCCAAATTAACAGGAAAGCCTGCTCTTTGGATCTCTACATTTGCCAAGGTAGTGGCGACTACTCCTCGGGTTATTCTATACCCATTATCTGCAAACGTAATATCCGCCAAACCTCCATTATCAAGTGCCCACTCCAAGTCTTCAACAATTGCATCATATACAGTTGTTGTAGAAGTACGCGGTACATTAATACCTTCCGTACTGTCAAAAGGTTCCAATATTAGCGGTACATCTCCGAAATCCTTTATCAAGGCAAAATAATTGAATGCTCTAAAAAATCTTGCTTCCGCCATTAATAAATTTGCTTCTGTGGTAGAAAGACCTTCAGAAAGTTCATCTACTTGTGGAATGTATCGTATCGCAGTATTAGCCCTTCCAATAGTTTGATAAACATCTCTCCAATATGAAAATAAATAGGCGTCCAAATTGCTTCCATTCAATGTTAAATTATTTGCTTCGGCTGGTCCTATACGTTCGGTGCGTTCATTTGTAAAAAGACCTGACAAATATCCACCTAAAGCCTGATTGATTTGGAAATCTCCACTAACATATCTTGTTAGCGCTCCGGCTCCATAAAGTTGGTTAACTGCAGATCTTACATCATCGGGCTGCGTAAAAAATTGATCAACGGAGATTTCGTCCCTAGGGGTTTCTTCAAGAAAATCCTCGCAAGAACAGACAGTCAGAAGAAAAATTGCTATCCCTACTATTTTTGATATTTTTTTCATGATACTATTCTTTATTTTTTTAAAATTTTACATTTAATCCCATTGAGAAAGTTCTCGGTTTTGGATAGGAATAAAACTCTATATTCTGACCAAAATTGCTGCCGTCATTAAGACCATTTTGCTCGGGGTCATACCCTTTAAATTCGTCAGATACGATAACAAAAGCGTTTTCAAGGCTAAGATTAAACCTAGCATATTTAAATCCTAAAGTTTCGAGAATCTGATCATTAAATGTATATCCCAAGGAAAGTAAATTTCCTCTTACATATGACCCATCAGCAACCCAATGGCTATCAACCGCCAAATCCTGTCCCGATAGCACCGTGTTCCGTATTTGCGGAATAAATGTATCTTGGTTATCAGGAGTCCATCCATTAACCAGTTGTGATTTAAAACCATTGGTCAATGCCTGACGATCTTCCGCAGTAGTGACAAACTGTTGTAAAATTTCTGCACCAAGAGAGAATTGCAAATCTACTATCGCATCAAATTGTCCAGCACTAAACCGATTGATAAAGCTACCTCTATAATCAGGAAGCCCATTTCCAATAATTTTTCTCTCTGCACTACGTTTTATTTGTCCAGGTACTTTTCCAACTGCGGCAGCCTCTGCTACCTCGTCAGTACCATATATACCCAATCTTTCCAGTCCCCAAAATGAACTTACCGGTTCACCAACCCTTAAAATTGTTTGACTACCATCCACAAATCCCGGTCCTGGAAATATGTCCTCATTGTTTTCACCTAGGGCCTCAATTCTATTCTTATTGTAATTTACTGACAAGGAAGTATTCCATGAGTATTTTTGGGTTTCAATATTCTTGGAGGAAATTAAAAAATCAATACCTCTATTAGAAACCGATCCAATATTAGCAAGAATTGATTCAAAACCAGACGCAGATGGAATAGGACGATCAAGCAAAAGATCGGTCGTTAATTTGTAATAATAGTCCGCAGATATAGTTATTACATCCTTAAACGCAAGTAAATCCAACCCTACATTAAATTGACTGGTTCTTTCCCATTTGAGATCTGGGTTTGCCAGACGTGTTAAATAACTGGTAGATCTTAACTGCCCACCTATTAAGTTGGTACCGGAACCCACGGTTGCTAATGACGCATACGAGGGAATATCAGTATTCCCCACTACACCATAGGAAGCTCTCATTTTTAAACTATTGATTACCTTTGAATCTTTTAGAAAATCTTCTCTGGAAACTACCCAGTTGGCTCCAACAGAGGGAAAAAACCCGTATTTGTTGTTCCTTCCGAATCTTGACGATCCATCAGCCCTTCCTGTGAGGGTAAGGTTATATTTATTGTTGAAGGTATAATTACCCCGAAAGAAATATGAGTTCAGAGACCAATCGTTATAATTAGACGAGGCAGGTTGGGTATTTGAGCCTGCTCCTAAATTATTGTACTTGAAAAAGCTATTATCAAATCCTCTGACGGTAGTTGAAACCCCATCTGAAGAATATCCTGCCCAACTAGCTCCCAGTACTCCCTTTAGCCTACTTACACCTATTTCCTTTTCGTATGTTAAAAAATTCTCATTTTGCCAAAAAGTATTTGTAGAATGGGACACTCTTGCAACTCCATCAGGTGACCCTGTTCCGAATAAAGTTGCAGGAGCGAAATATCGATTTCTAAATGTTCTATAAGTAATACCAAATTGCGACCTAAAAGTAAGGTCTGGAGTAAGACGTACATCAGCAAAAGTGTTACCTTCAAAATTGACACGATCATTCAAATTATCCACTTCTTCAAGAACAGATACAGGGTTAGGTCCCGATTCAAGTAGAAGACCTGTACCAGTAAGATTTGCCGAATTTGAACTTGAATAGGTTCCATCAGGAAATCTTATCGGAAAAATCGGTGCATATTCAATTATTGTCCGCGCTATCGGATCAGTACCAAATCCTTCAATTAAAGCTTCATTTTCCCATACGTAATTTAATCTCAAAATCGCTCCCACTGATAGCCAATCGTTTAAATCAGTATTATAGGTAAATTTTGTGTCTGCTCTTTTAAAATAGGAATTAGTAAAAACCCCTTGTTGATCCGTGTAGTTCAAAAAGAAACCTGTACTTGATTTTTCACTCCCAGAACGAATGCTCAAATGATGATCATGTGAAATAGCAGTTCTGGTTGTTTCATCTTCCCAATTAGTATCATATAAAGGGTTGCCCTGAGCATCAAAAAGAAGCGGGTTGTTCGTTGTGAACACAGGGGGTGTTGAACCCGGTACATAATTAGGGTAAAGAGGAATATTTTCATAGGACTTTCTTTGCACTTCCAAAAATTCTTCAGAGTTCATAGCAGTATAAAGGGAATTCCTTTTCTTAGCCAAGGTACCAAAGCTAAGATTGGAACTATATTCAACCATGGTTCCATTATATTTCAGCCCCGATTGGGTTGTAACCAATATGACCCCATTAGCACCACGAGCCCCATAAATAGCCGCGGAAGAGGCATCTTTTAGGACCTCTATGCTTTCAATATCGCTAGGATTTAGAAAATCAATATTATCAGTCTGTTGACCGTCAACTACATATAGAGGTCTTGTGGACGCATTAATTGTTCCCACACCCCTAATTACGACATTATTATTTCCAGCTCCTGGTTGTCCAGAATTTGAAAATACCGAAACACCTGCAACCTTGCCCCTTAGATTCTGCAATGGGTTGACAGCGGGTTGTCGAGTGAGCTCTTCACTTGTTACAACACCAACAGCACCGGTTATTTCACTTAGTCTAGTGGTTCCGTAACCAACAACAACAACTTCATCTAGTCCAGCTGAACTTTCCTCCAAAATAATACTCAGATTCGCCTGCCCGTTTACCTGGACTTCTTTCGTGGCAAAACCAATATAGGAAACCACCAATACTGCATTGTTATCTCTTAAATTTATGGAGAAGTTACCATCAAAATCGGCTGTAACTCCGTTGGTAGTGCCCTTTTCCACCACATTGGCACCAGCAAGAGGAGATCCATTTGAATCAGCGATATTTCCATTTACAGTTATTTGTAATATACCTGCCGCTATTGGGATATCATCTTCAACTTTAAAAATACCTGAAAGTTGTTTGGTAAGTACAATTTGCCGGTTATCCAATACCTCATACTTGATACTCGTCCCCTTAAAAAGTCGGCTCAGAATGTCATAAATATTCTCCTTGGTTACATGAATAGAAACTGTTCTTTTTAAATCTATCTCTTTGTTTTTGTATAAAAATCTAAATTCACTTTTATCTTCGATTTCCTTGAAGACATCCCTTATACTTATTTGATCATGACTAATTGAAATCTTGGTATTTTGGGAATAGGAATTGGCCTGAATCTTAAAAAGTGAAACTATAAGTAACAAGGTGGTCAGTTTCATTTTGAGGGTCATTTTGAAAGGAATAGGGCTAGGCCATCCCTTAAAATATATATTTTTCATATTTTTGTTTGGTTAATCGGTTTAACAATAGTCTACGTTAAATCACATTATCTCAATTCGGGGGATGGTCGGACATTCCCCGTTTTATGTGATATAACAATATTTATTTTGTTCTGCTGGTTATATCATAGGCAAACGTTTTAGTTTATAGTGATTATTCTGTCTTTACTTATCGTATAGTTATACGGTGTATTTTTGGAGATATAAGTCATTACCTGTTCAATATTTTCAATATCCACATTGAAAGTGGCTGTAAAAATTTCATCATTAAGATTCTGATTCTGATTTAAGATGGTATAATCGTAACTCCTTTCCAATTTTTTGATAATATCTTTAAATGCCACTTCCCTAAAAATCAATTGTCCATTCATCCATGCCATAGTAGTTGAAATATCGGCCTTTGAAACTAACATTCGTTTTTCGACTTTATCCCAAATTGCTTCATGTTCGGGCTGTAGAAGTATAGGTGTACTATCATCTGAAATATTACCTCGAAGCTGAACAGACCCTTCTACCAAAACTGTACGCATGGATTGGTCTTCGGGATATGCCGACACATTAAACTGGGTTCCCAAAACCTTCACATCAATATTCTCGGCATTCACAATAAGGGGATCTTGGCTTTTTGTAACCTTAAAAAATGCCTCCCCTGATAGAAAAACAGTTCGATCCGAACCTGGAATAAATTTAACTGGGAATTTCAAACTCGAACCGGCATTTAAAAACACCTTGGTACCATCCGAAAGGGTTACTTGAAACTTTTTACCGTAGGGTACCTTAAGAGTATTGTAAACCAATTCAGAAAGCTCGGTATCCTCGTATTGCATACCCTGCTTATTTTGTTTCCCTATAACTTTACCTCTATCAGAAACTATATCTCGAGTAGCCTCTTCTTTCAATATAACAGATTGCCCGTTTTCCAATTCCAAAGTTATTGATTGATCATTTTCTGTTGGTATTGAAATTATAGGTGTTGATTTTTCGTTTTGGAATATAAATATTGCCCCCACTGCCAGTACCAATATGGCAGCATATTTAGTAAACCTAAAAACACGTTTTATTTTACTTTTCCTTTTATCCTTTTGGATTTTATCGAGTAAAATATTTTTTACTTCTTCCGTATTATATGTGCTCAATTTGTAATCTATTGAATAATTAATTTTAGCGTACTCCTTAAAAACATCCCTATTCCCTGGCTGTTCCAACCAAGAAATCAACTCATCCAATTCATTATTATTGATTGAATGGTTAAGATATTTCACTATTAAACTATCAGTACGATCGGACTTCATATCATGTTAAATCTATAATTAATACGGAGCCATTTTATCATTCCCCTATTTTTTATCAAAAAAAATTCACATATTTGAATAAATCTTTATATAATACTGAAAAACGATGTTGGATTTTAGTATCAATTCGATTTTGATAGATCAACTTGAAAAAGGCAACGAAAAGGCCTTTTCCTTTTTGGTGGAAAATTATAACCACAAGTTATGTGTTTATGCCAATAGTTTGGTAAACGATCCGGTAAAGTCACAGGATATAGTACAAAATGTATTTATAAAGACATGGGAAAAGAGGGAGACCTTAAGACTCAATCTTTCCATAAAAGGTTTTTTATACCGTGCCGTCCACAATGAGTTCATTGACCAATATAGAAGTGCCAAATCCTTAATGGCATTGGAGAAATTGTATATGGATACCCTTGTTAAATTTGAGATGGATCCTGAGCAACAGGGAACTGAGGAAATAATGGAAAAGGTAATGATTGCTGTAAATGACCTTCCCCCAAAATGTCAACAAATATTTCTTTTGAGTAAAAAAGAAGGGTTGGACAATATTGAAATTGCGGAATATTTGGAAATATCACGTAAGACCGTTGAGAACCAAATAACAAAGGCTTTTGCCATTCTAAGGGAAAAACTTGGAAAAAAGTATGAGACAGTATTGATGCTTATTTTCGGTATTAATACCAAAAAGATTCTCTAAGATATAATTCCAAATATATTCTTATAACCCACGGCTACCTAGTAGAAAAAAATCGCCCATTATTTTATACTTCCTATAAACCCAAACAATTTTACTGACACAATCTTCAATTTGACCGTAAACCCTGGAGGTTTAACTCTGTCCATATAATTTTGTTCCGTCAGCCCTTAACAATATCCAACTTAAGTTGTTATTAGCTCAAAAATCTTTAAAAAATGAGCCAATTAGATACATTAATCGGCTCAAAGCAATATTTTCTATTGTTTTCAAAGTAATGTTATATTGGCAGGGAAATTAATGGACTAGTCTAAGTATATTCCAATACAATTCTGAATTTTTAACCCAATGCTAATTTCCGTGTACTTTCCGCGACTTTTTCTACCTCATTTCACACTTAACCCAATAAATATGGGGATTTAATATTTCTTTATCAGAAGTAACCTCTCCAAATGGTCTACTGAAATAGAATGATTACTACAAAAAAAAGATGTCGGAGTAATTCAAGCATCTTTCCCTATCATTTTTATAAACGGTTTTTCCCCGTGAAAAATAATGAGCACCATAAGAAGACCAATGACAATCAAAAACGCAACTTGAAGCTTGGACAGCAATAGATTCATACTTAATGCCTTATTGGATAAATAGGTCAACTGACGCCCTTCAGAAAGCTGCACTTTGGAAAGTTTATCCAGATTATCGCCGATTTTTTCAAATAGGGCACTGAATTCTTTTGTGTTTCCAATTTCCGTAGATACTGGTGCTCCAGAAAAGCTATTTTCCAAGGTTTGCAATTCCTTATAGTTATCCTTCAATAGTGCAAAATGGACCGATTCATTAGGTGTTAACTTGGTTTTAGAGAAATTCTCCAATAGTTCCTTAATGCTTTCACCTTTGCCGTCATGGTCCCAGCTTCCCTTTGCAAAAGACAACTCCAACTCTTTCTGGTGAAAAAGGTTGTTAAGTCTATAGATATACTCTAAGGCTACAACCCGATCTTCAAAAACAGAGTTAACGGTATGGTCAGCGGTAGAGAAATTCCTTCTGTTTAATTCATTCGATGTTAGCACCAATAAAAATGCTATGGCCAAGATAAAACCGGTATTAAGACGCTGTTTCAGGGTCAATTTTTTATACATTTTTTTGTTTTATTAGTGTTTACATAGAATTATTAAAAAAGTGTCCAATCATACACTGGGATAAAAATATCCGTCCAGTCCTTAACTAACCAACTTGTGCAACTAAAACAACCCGAAGCTGGACGGATAAACCAACTATTTAAATATTAAATTCGTCTGAGTTCCCCTGAATCAAGTGCATCTTTTAAATCTGCAGATATAACACTATGGATACCAAAAAATCGTTGACCATCAGTCCTTTTTATCTTAACATGTAGAGTACCGTCCTTTTTTTCCTTAACATCTGTAACCACTACTTTGACCCCTTCCATTTTTTTATAATTGGCAATACCCCCATTTTTAATAATAGTATTAGCCCTAGGAAAATCAATATGCTTAAAACTAGGGGCGTCCGGGCGCCCAATCTGAAGTATATCACCCGCCTTTACCTCTTTAAGAGCTTCGGGACTGCCGCTTTGTGCGTTAATGTTTAAGGTTGCCACCACGAATAAGACTGCAAAAAATATTTTTTTCATAACACTGTTTTAAAGGTTTCTAATAATTTTTTCTGTTTTTATATTTTAGGTCTCCGAATTTCATTAATATCCGTTTGTTATATTAATCGAATATTATACGAATCGCTCTCTAAATATTTATCGGCCTAGCGCAAAGGCTATGCCATGCACAATGACATATTAAAAACCAAAACACTAAACACCTGAAATACAGGGAATAATAATATCCATGAAGAGTTAAAGTAGAAAATTGAATTGGGTAATTTTACCCCGATTGGAGAGTTTTACCCCAGTTAGAATTCGAGGCCTTAGTATGGATTCAATTGTTCCATGCCAAAATTTATCCTAGACCTAGCATTCTATTTAATAGTATTGAGACTATCTGTCTTTAGGTGCTCAGAATACTTGCCATTTCAAATGGTTTTTTCCGGGTAATAGTTATCGTTGAGGCATCTTATATTACTTCCACTTTTTTCCTCAATTACCACCGAATTCAATACTAAAAGAGCTTTCATATTTCCTACCCGGCTAAAAAAAAAGGAACAATGTCCTCCATTGTTCCTTTTGTAACTCAACTAACTCCAAACTTAATATCTATAATCTTATGGCTCTTTAACTGGAATATTTATTATTCTGATATCACCTCTACACCTTTAAAAACATCCTTTTGCCAATTTTTAAGTTTTTTAAGTAACTGCTTTACTATTTTAGGATGGTATTCGGCAAGATCATTGTTTTCTGAAATATCTTTTGACAAATCAAATAACTCAACTGCTTCCTGGCCGTCCGATTTAATAGTCACGAGTTTCCAATTATCACTTCTGACTGCATTTTTATTTCCAAAATTCCAAAACAGATCCCGCTTTGGCAACGCCTCATTGGATAGGAGATGATTCTTAATACTCAGTCCGTCTATCACAGTACTTTCTGGCTCTTTTTCTATAAAATCTAAAAAAGTAGGAAGAAAATCCATAGTGAGTACAGGCTGTTCACTTACTGCCCCTGCTGCGAATTTTAAAGGAAACCAAGCAATAGCTGGAACACGATGACCACCTTCATATAAACCGGCTTTAAACCCTCTTAGGTTCCCGTTGCTGCCATTTTGTGAGGCTCCATTATCAGAGCAAAAAATTACAATGGTGTTCCTATCGAGTCCGGTGTCCTTGAGTTTTTGCATAATCTTGCCCACACCCTCATCCAAAACCTCAACCATTTCCTTGTAAATACCCGCTATACTATCTTCCGGTACAGGATCAGTGCCTCTTTCCCCAACCCTGCGAAGCGCCTTATCAGTTCTTCGCTGAAATGGGTAATGAGGGGATTCATGTGGAAGATATAAGAAAAACGGTTTTTCAGTTTTTTTAGGGTTATTCCTTTCTATAAAATCCAAACCATATTCTGTTATCAAGTCGGTCGTATAGCCTTTATCATCCTTAATTTCCGTGTTATTCCACCAATCAAAATATCCTTCCTGGTCTATATGTGCGTGGTAATCTACATTCCCGCTCACAAAACCCTTAAAAACATCAAATCCCTGTAGGGAGGGATTAAACCTGGGGTCGTACCCTAAATGCCATTTTCCGAAAATCCCTGTGTTATAACCATGTTTTTTAAGTTCATCGGCAATGGTTATCTCCTCAATAGCCAAGCCTACTTCTCTGTGGCTTGCTGCCGTAATGACGCCCCCTACCCCAGTCCGCTGCTGATATTTACCTGTTAATAGTGCTGCTCGTGTGGGACTACAAACTGCCCCATTGGAATGAAAGTCCGTAAACCGTATTCCTTCCATAGCCAACCTATCAATATTTGGGGTATTGATGTAAGTATTACCATAACAGGAGATGTCACCATAACCCAAATCATCGGCCATGATAAGAATAAAATTAGGTTTAAGGACTTTCCTATCGTTATCTTTAATTTTATTTTCCTGCGAGAAAACCGAATTCAATGTTATTAAAGTGACAAGAAAGAAACATACTGTATTAAGTGTTTTATTGATTATCATTCCTACGACAATTTTGATTCCATGCATTTTGGTGTAGTTTTTATTTGGCAGTGACAGGGGTCCGTTCTACGGAATATCCTTGTTCCCGATATTTTTGTAAAAGCTGGTCCATCTTATCTATTTTCTCTGGATGTTGAGCAAATAAATTGATGCGTTGCTCGGGGTCTTTCTCCAAATCGAACAAAAGACCATCTCCTTCAAAGTCAGTGTAATTCCTTAACTTTTTAAAGGAGTCCGGCATTTTGGTATGTTCGCCAGAAGGAGCATTGATATAAAGCCACTTACCCTGCCTCAACCCCCATGCCTTTTCAAAAGTGTTGTGAACTGTAGCTTCGCGTAAGGGTGAAGTATATTTTTCCCCCTTAAAAATCGGTAGTAAATTATAGCTATCAGGAGCTGCTCCTTCTGCCAAGGGAGTATTGGTGGCAGCCGCCAGTGTGGCCATGATATCCACCTGGGATACTACCTCCTTGGAAACAGAACCGGCACTGACCTTTCCAGGCCATTTTACAATAAATGGTACGTGGTGGCCTCCTTCCCATACATCGCGTTTTAAACCCCGAAAATCACCCATACTATAGTGGCCATATTTTTCTGCCCGTTTGAACGCATATTTTTCAGGACCATTATCGGCACTGAATATAACAATGGTATTCTTATCTAAACCTCTCTCTTTCAAGGCTTTTAACACCTGTCCGGCAACCCAGTCCGTCTGTACCATAAAATCTCCATAACCCCCTGCTTCAGACGTTCCAATAAACTCATCGTTAGGAATTATAGGTGCATGCGGCGAGGGAAGTGCAAAATATAGAAAAAAGGGTTTGTCCTTCTCTTGTCTATTTACGTATTCCACTGCTTTTTGGGTAAGGGTAGGTAATACTTTATAAGGGTCCCATCCTTCTACCATTGGTCCTGGACGAAATTCCCAATTCCCTTCCTTAGTCTCAAAACCTCTCTTAACAATGTCTTGATCTTTTGTCGGCAGTTCTACAAATTTATCGTTTTCAATCCATGCATAGGGCGGGAAATTTATGGTACCATCACCAAAATAGTAATCAAAACCCCGATCTAAAGGTCCGCCTGAAATTGGAGCACTCCAATCTATATCCTCGGGAAGGTAGTAGTTTACCTCTCTTTCCCCCTGCACCGTTTTTCCTGATGGCTCATTCTTAAACTTCCAATCCCATCCCAAATGCCACTTACCAATACAAGCCGTAGTGTAGCCTGATTTTTGTAAAACCTGTGGAAGTGTAACATCGGAATCCTTGAAGAAAGGTTTGCCAAATGAATTTACTATTCCATGTTGATTTCGCCAATGGTATGTCCCGGTTAACAAAGCAAAACGACTGGGAGAACAGATTCCAGAAGAACTGTGGGCATCCGTAAAACGCATACCTTCCGAAGCCAATTGATCAAGATTAGGTGTAGGTATTTTAGAGTCTGGATTCTGACAATTAAGATCTCCGTAGCCCATATCGTCGGCATAAATTATAACAATATTGGGCAAGTCTTCTTTTTGCATTGCCCCCTCTTTCTTGGATTGTTGATTACCTCCACAAGAGGTAATGAGAACCATAAAAAAACATGCCGCCGAACGTTTAAAGATTTTATTCATTTGATTCTATAATTGTATGTTTAGGTCGATTACATTTTTTTTGTGGGCCAATATGCCCCAACTTAAATAATTATTTTTTGGCATCATCCAAAAGCGATAAAAGTTCCGCTACAACATCAGGGTGCTCCCCATAAACATTGTTGGTTTCCTTTGGATCTTCTCTCAAATTATACAAGGTTGCGTTTGGCTTTCCATCTTCGGCAAGTATTTCATCGGGTTTGGTAAAACCTCCTGAACCTAAAGAGGTGGTCAGTTTCCAGTCGCCCTTTCTAATAGCAAAAAAGCCGTTTAAGGAATGGTGCACTGTAAAATTCCGAATTGGTTCCTGTGCCTTTCCTGTAAATGCCGGTAACATATTGTAACTATCCTCCCCTGCTCCCTTGGGCAAATCTTCACCCACTATGCCCGATAAAGTAGCCAATAAATCTGTAGTACAAAGAACTTGATCAGAAACACTACTTGGTTTTATTTTTCCTGGCCACCGCGCAATAAAAGGGATGCGATGTCCTCCTTCATATATATCCGCCTTCTGGCCTCTGTAAATATAATTGGCGCGATGTTCATATTGTGCTTTGTCTTCCTCTGTCCAATTAGAGCCGTTGTCCGAGGTAACAATAATAAGGGTATTTTCTGCCTTGCCTGATTCCTCCAAAGCATGTAAAATAGCCCCAACAGCCTTATCTACAAGAGTTACAAAATCACCATAGCGCCCTACATTCGATATTCCATTGACCTCCTCCGTTGGTAACCAAGGTGTGTGTGGAGCAGTTAGTGGAAAATAAAGAAAAAAGGGGGCTTTTGCCTTTTTTTGTTCAGCTATATAATTTGTGGCCTTAAGTGTCAGGTGATCCATTACATTATTGAAGTCGAAGTTTGGAGCAACTTCTCCCGGTCTCCAAAAAACACCTCTTCCATCCTTGGCCTGACTTTTACCCTTTGTGTAGGCTGTAGGAAGTTCGGTAGCTTTTTCATTCTCCAAATATAGGTATGGGGTCATATCCAAAGAAGCCGGAATAATATAGGAATAGTTAAACCCCAAGGTATTTGGGCCACTTACCTTTTTGCTAAAATCTACATTGCTGTCCGCTCCTTCTTCAAATACTTTGTCCCACTCATATTTCGCAATGGGCTTATCCAGATTCTTTGCTTTCCAACCCAGCCCCAAATGCCATTTGCCAATACAAGCGGTATTGTAACCATTATCTTGCAGAAAGGAGGCCACGGTAGTACGATCGGATTCAATTAGTGGCGGATCATATCCCCACAAAACACCTTCCTTTAATCTACTCCTCCAAGCATAACGACCTGTGAGGATTCCATATCTTGTGGGAGTGCAAACTGCTGAATTGGAATGGGCATCTGTAAAATGAATTCCTTCATCCACGATCTTATCCATAAATGGCGTTTGAATTCCAGAATTTGGATTGAGCGAAGACAAATCGCCATATCCCATGTCATCCGCTAAAATATAGACGATATTTGGACGATTGTCTTCCGTATTTTCCTCTTCCAAAGATTTTTTGGAAGCGTTTG
This sequence comes from Arenibacter palladensis, assembly GCF_900129275.1. Lineage (GTDB taxonomy): Bacteria > Bacteroidota > Bacteroidia > Flavobacteriales > Flavobacteriaceae > Arenibacter > Arenibacter palladensis. Next base: position 475,932 of record NZ_FQUX01000003.1, read on the forward strand.
AACCACAAGAAACAATTACCATAGAAAGGCACGCTATAAAAACTGGCCATGGACGTAAAAAAATGTGTTTTCTATTAACTAATGTCATATTTCAATTATCTAAAATTATTCTTGTATAATGATTGCTCTAACATCCTAAATTTCCACTTTTGCCACCAAGTCCTGGTAAAACCAAGCTTGAGAATACAAAATATGCCTGTAGAGGGTTTCTATGAATATCTAGAAACCCTCATCGGCATTTAAATTTAGTTATGTAAGGACCTGAAATAGTATACTAGTACCCAGGATTCTGTTCTTGTAGGTTGGCGTTGTTAGAAAACTCTACCAAAGGTATTGGATATAGAAAATATGACTTACCTGTAATTGGATGTTGAATCAACCTGTTGCTGGGAAATGTAAGTTCTCCTTTGATATCCATTTGAAACTGGATCTTATCCCTTAAAATACCCCATCTATTCAAATCAAAATAACGTTTGCTCTCAAAAGCCAGCTCTACCCTTCGTTCCTTTCTAATGGCTTCCCTAAACTCCTGTTGAGTGGTCAATGATAATGCATCATGTGCTCCAAGTCCTGCGTTTACCCTGATTTCATTTAGAAGGTCGAAGGCTTCCCCATTAGGCACATAACCAATTTCATTTAATGCCTCTGCCCTCATTAGTAACACATCCGCATATCGAATAATAGGAAAATTCCATGTACTCTGCGTTATCGGCTGATCAACCTCATTGAAAAACTTATTAATATATAAAAGACTTCCTTTTGGTTGGTCGGGAAACAAGAAATTATCCAGGTCATAGCCTGCAAGGCTAACATCTTTTCGTTTATCACCTGGTTCGTATTCTTGAACAATACCATTACCAGAAGACAAACTACCGCCTTCCCCGTTCCAAGTGTCATCTGTGGGCAAATTAGCAGCACCACCTTGAAGATCGGGTGGAGAATAGGTGCCGCGGGAATTAATTGTTGTAGCCCCGGTCTCCCCTCCATATTGCACTTCAAAAATGGAACCAGGACCATTTTCCTGTGTGCCGTTAAAATTATCCGCATAATTCTCTAAAAGTCGTCCCTTTCCTATGATTTCGCTAGTATTTGAAACTGCCCCTTCCCATTCTTCCAATTCTAGATTTACGGTGGCCATCAATGCCAATGCTGCGTATTTCGTTGGCCTACCTACCTCTTGTCCTATGCCACCTGTATAGGTAGTAGGAAGAAGTGTTATTGCATCTCCCAAATCCAATTTTATTTGGGTATAAATCTCTGCAATGGAAGATCTGGGCAATTCGGCGTCCGCAGGTGTTTTTATCTCATTTACCAATAAGGGTACGCCTCCATAGAACCTTACCAAATTAAAATAGTAATATGCACGCATAAACTTGCTTTGCCCTTCTATTAAACGCCTCATTTCATCACTTGAAAACGATTCAACCAAAGGCAATCTTTCCAGCACGGTATTGGCCCGGGTAATCCCACGATAATGATTTTCCCAAGTCGTCTCTATAAGACCGAATGCTTCGTCAATATTAAAAATATCGGATTCCGTTTCTTTACGCCAAGTCCAAGTATCGTCACTTGACCTTCCGGCCATCTGCACCATGGTACCTCCATAAATGTTATGCAAAGGTTGAAATATGCCATTAACACCCGTAATCAGTCCTTCTTCCGTAGACAATAGGGCATCCAAAGCTACTTGTCCTTCAGGCTCTGGTTCCAAAATTTTACTACAGTTATGGAACAATATTCCGATTAATACTAGACCTATATATTTTATATAATTATTCATGTTGTCATTTTTACGTTAAAAACCAATTTTCACCCCTAAGTTATATTGCTTGGTATTGGGATAAGGTGTATAATCTATACCAGCAGACAATAGGCTTTCCCTACTTGATGCCTCAGGATCCAAACCTGTGTACTTTGTAAAAGTCAGTAGATTGGTGGCCGATATTGTAAATTGGGCACTACTAATAAAAGATGTCTCGAATATTATACCGGGAAGGTCATATGTTAGAGCAACGTTCTTAACCCTTAAAAAACTTGCATCTTCCAGAAAGCGGGTAGATGCCAAAGTGGCCAAGGTAGTGGTTGTACCTCCTTGGGAAGGTCTTGGGGAGGTCGCTGTTGGATTATCAGGAGTCCAAAAATCGGCAGCTTCCGCAAAATTCTGTACAAAAGGAACTCCCCTAGAGAATAGGTTTCTAGCTGTGTTGTAGAGTTTATTTCCTGTTGCAAAATTCATAAAAACGGATAATGATAGATTCTTATAAGAAAAGGTATTGTCCATTCCCCCTATAAATTTTGGGTGAGGGTTACCTACAAAAGCTCTATCCCCAGCATCTAAAAGTCCATTATTGTTAAGATCCTTGTATTTCGGATCTCCCGGCACCGCATTAAACCATGTAGCTGCTTCCGCCTCTTCGCCCAACTGCCACATACCGTCAAATATGTACATATTAAATGCGCCCACTGGTTTCCCAGCTACCGTTAAATTCGTTGGGACATTGGATAGAGGTATATTTTGGCCCGGTATTTCCAATGGTTCCCCAGCGGAATTACTCCCTATGTCCAACACTTCATTCTTATTGTAAGAGATATTGAAATCTGTAGACCATTTAAAATTTCCTGTCAGGTTTCTGGTGAAGATGGCAAATTCGACTCCCGAATTTCGCACCGAACCAATATTGACAATAGGAGGATTGGGCACACCAGCTGTCAAAGGAATAGGATTCTGAATCAATAGATCTTCAGATTTCTTATCGTAATAATCTATGGTACCACTAATTCTGCTCTTAAATAAGGCAAAATCAACACCAATATCCAATTGCTTGTTTGCCTCCCACTGTAAGGATGGATTTCCGATATTGGATGCCGAGTTGCCGACCACCACAGAATTGCCAAAAATATAGGGGGTAGAGGCCGCCCTGGTTATAAACTCAAAATTACCAATATTCTGATTTCCAGTAAGGCCATAACTTACCCTAAACTTTAGGTCATTCAAAGTTGTGCTGTTCTTCAAAAAGTTTTCCTGCGAAACCCTCCAGGCAAGTGAGGCCGAAGGAAACACACCATATCTTTTATCCGGTCCGAAACGTGAAGATCCATCCCTCCTTACCGTCGCAGTTAATAAATATCGGTCATCAAAACCGTAGTTTAATCTTGCAAAGGTAGAGGCCAGTCCCCCCTTCACGTTACTTCCTGTACTATTAAAACTGGTCTGATTTGATAACTGATTCAAAGCATTATCAATGGTCCCCGTTCCAAACGCAGAAGTCCTGCGCAATAGGAATTGTTGAGCAGATACCCCTACCAATAATTTTAAATCATGCTTATCAAACTCTTTAGTATAATCCAAAGTGGCATCTGCCACCCAGTTGGTATCGCTGTTATTGGATACTGTAACCGAGCCTTGGGTGTTGATCATTCTTCCAATTGAATAAATCGGATTATAGGCGTACCCCTCAACACGGACTAAATCGCCACCCAAATTGGTGTTAAAGAAAAGCCCATCCATAAGTCTGATATTCGCTTGGAAATTCCCCAGTAATCTTGTAGTGTTCAATTCTTTGGTAGGTAATAAAAGTGGAACCAAAGGATTGGAATTTGCCCCAAAATATGGAGCCGATGCGCTATCAACATTGGCAAGTTCTCCATTCTCATCATATGCCGGTGTGTAACTATGATGGTAAACAAAACCTCTATAACCCGTAGCACCCCAGTCATCCCCATCGGAATAGTTTTGAGGCTGGAAGCTCCCGGTAATATTAGTGCTAATTTTAAGCCAATCGTTAACTTGTGAACTTAAATTGGTTCTCAAAGAATATGTTTTTATATCTGTATTCAATAAAATACCGGTACGGTTCTGATACGAGGCGGAAGCAGAATATTGGGTGTTCTCGGTACCTCCTGAATAATTTAAATTATGAATTTGACGAATACCGGCACGTGTTCCTAGGTCTTGCCAATCGTTATCTACTTGCCAAATAGGGTTACTTGGATCATCATAAACAGCAGTACTTCTATTGGAATTCTTAAAGGCCTCCACAAAAAGTAATCTCTGCTGCTCTGTAGACATAACATCATAGCGCTCAGAAATATGTTCTATACTCAAATCTGAACTATACGTTAGTTGGGGTTTGCCAACCGTTCCTTTTTTAGTAGTGACAATTACAACACCGTTTGCAGCCCTAGCCCCATAGATAGCAGTTGCTGAAGCATCTTTTAAAATATCTATGGAAGAAATATCCTTAGGGTTTATAGTAGAAAAACTTGCACTGACCAATGGAACTCCGTCCACAACGATCAACGGTTCATTACTACCGGTCACGGATCCAACACCACGGATAGCTATTTGAAACTTTCCGTCCAGATCTCCACCTGATTGTCTAATTTGAACCCCACTACTGCGCCCCTGTAAAGCATCTGAAAAGTTAGCCGTAGGTCTGCTCTGTAATTTTTCTTCGGAAATATTGGACACAGCTCCGGTGATATCCGACTTCTTTTGCACACCATAACCTACCACAACTACTTCATCAAGTCCCGCAGCACTTTCTTCCAGAACAATATTAACACTGGCCTGTCCATTAAGAGGAACTTCCTTGGTAGAGTACCCAATATAGGAAACCACCAAAGTTGCATTGGCATTGGCTACATCAATGGAAAAATTACCATCAAAATCGGCGGTAACACCGTTGGTAGTACCTTTTTCTACCACATTGGCACCCGCCAAAGGAATACCGTCACTATCTGAAATCTGTCCGGAAACTATGCTCTGAAGTTTAATTGGACTATTCTGAAGCTCCTGATTGAGAATACTTGTCCGAGCCTCACGCTCTTTGAGGAAAATTTGTTTATCTACCACATTGTGGGTGGTCTTAGTGTTTCCAAATATCCTTTCAAGGATACTTGTAACCAATTCCTTATTGGCTTTTACACTAACTACACGGTTTAGATCAACTTCCTTTATTTGGTATACAAAATGAAAATCGGTTTTACTCTCTATTTCATCAATAAGCCTCTCTACGGTAACATTGTTAAGGTCCAATGTAATCTTTGTACGCTGGGCATAGGATGAATTGGCCTGCATGGTAAACAGTACCAAAAACATGAATAACATACTGATCTTCATCTTTAAACTGAGTTTAAGCAATGGGTACGACCTTCTCTTTTGGTCAAGAATTTTTTTCATACTTTTATAATGTTTGATTGTGGTTAAACGTAATGGTTAATCACTTCTACCGATCGGGAAATGGTGACGCATTTTCCGATTTTTTTATGAACCCATACAAGGGCGGTGCAAAGTGGTTTTTTTTGGTTGTTTTTAGTTCTTCATTGGCTGCATTTATTTAGTTTCTATTATTTAGTTTACAATTATTTCGTGCTCATTTATTACGGTATAATCAATATTGTACTCTCCCTTAAAGTAGTCCAATATTTTATGGATAGGCATATCCCCAAAACTGGCATTGAATTTGGCCGAAGCCAGTTTTTCATTATTATTAACGATCTTTACATCGTAATGTCGCTCTAGTTTTTTTAGGATATTATCGAAGGTCATATTCCTAAAAACCAATACCCCATTAACCCAGGAAGTATATATACTGGTGACTACTTCTTCCGTTGTAATATTTCCCTCGGCCTTATCATAACTACCTTTATGGCCTGGAACAAGCAATGTTCCTTCACCTCCATCGGATAATTCCGTTCCTGGATACATCCCTACAGAGCCCTCTACCAATACCACCTCTTTCAATTGATCTTCCGGATAAGCCGACACATTGAACTTTGTTCCAAACACCTTTATGTCCAAGTCAGCAGCATTTAATATAAATGGACGGTCCGTATCCTTAGCCACTTCAAGAAAGGCTTCACCTGTTAGGTAAACCCTTCGCTCTTTACCTATTATAAATTCAACGGGATACCTTAGGGACGAACCCGAATTTAAATAGGCCACGGAACCATCCGACAATTTTAGTTCAAAGTGCTTGCCATATGGTACATGAAGTGTGTTGTATATAGGTTCTCCCGAACCAGTCTTGCCCCCATTGGTATATACAAGTTGATTGCCCACTTGGGAGCCGACTACATTGCCTTCTGAGTCTATTACTTCTGAGGTGCCGTCTTCAGATATTACTTGGATATTTCCATCCTCCAGTTCCAGCGTAATGAAATTCTCTTTAGGGCCGAATTCTTTGACAGGATTATCTTTGGTTACATTTTCATTGACAAAGTACCCCAAAGTCATTGATAATATTACAATTGCCGCATATTTCAGAACACTTCTGTACTTGAATCTTTCCAGATGGCTTTTGTCTTTCTTAATTTTATCAAGTAAAAGACGTTTTGATTTCTCTGTATCGTAGGATTTCATTTTACGGTCAATTCTATAATTTAATCTTATATAATCACTAAAAAGCTGATTATTCAAAGGCTTCTTCAGTTCAATTTCCAATTGATCTAATTCCTGAGCTGAAATCGAAGACGTAATATATTTTACTATTAATTTATATACCTTTTTTGGTTTCATTAGCTACACAATTCACATTTATACGAAGCCATTTTAAGAAACCCTTATTTTTTTCACATTTTTTTTTCATATTTACCATATTATCGAACCAAAAAAAACCAAATCGAGAAATGAGGGGGAATTTTGAGAGCCAATCTGTTCTAATAGAAGGCCTAAAACAGGGCAATGAAGGTGCCTATGAATATTTGGTGGAACATTATCACAATAGACTATGTGTCTATGCCCACAGTCTTATAAGGGATGACCTGATGGCCGAAGACATTGTTCAAAGTGTTTTTGTACAGGTATGGGAAAAGCGGCACAAACTTAAGCATGATTTTTCCTTGGAAAATTACCTTTATAAATCCGTTCATAATAAATTTATAGACCAGTACAGAAAAGGCAAGGCGGTAATGGCCCTCGAAAAAAAGTATATAGAAGCCTTGGAGTTGGCGGTTGAGGAAAAAGACGAATTACAAGAACAAAAAATATTGGGAATACTTTTTAATGCAATATATGAACTGCCCCCTAAATGCCAGCAGATTTTTCTAATGAGCAAAAAGGAAGGCCTTACGAATATTGAAATATCTGAATACCTTAACGTATCCAAAAAGACTGTAGAGGGGCAGATCACCAAGGCTTTTGGCATTCTTAGGGAAAAATTGGGCAAGAAATATGAGGTGATCATGATGGTGGTTTTTGGCAGCGAAACTGAACGTCTTATTTAAAAGACTTCCTACACGATTATCGATTTTATTTGACGATAAAATCTCTCAGCTCATAAAATTGGTACTGCCATCACCATTATTTTGGGATAAATTCTTGGTTGCACCAAGATTCTAAATCTCTTTTTATAAACAATTGGGCAAACATTGGACTTATTAAATTACTGGCCTGCACATTATAATTGAACTTATGAACCTAGATCATAACCAGGGAATTAAACACAAAATTAGGTACATTCTTGATAAAAACTTTGGTACACCCCTAATATGAATCCAATAATTTCGTAAATTCAACATAATCACACTCTTATATTAAAATCATGGCAAATTTCAATCTAAAAATCAACGGAAAAACCCAGCAATTGGATGTGGATCCCACTACACCCATGCTTTGGGTATTACGAGACCATTTGAAATTGGTAGGTACCAAATACGGTTGCGGTATTTCACAATGTGGTGCGTGTACCATACATCTTGGCGATAATGCCGTACGCTCTTGCCAATTGCCTGTTTCGGCTGTGGGCAACCAAGAGATTACGACCATCGAAGGTCTATCTGAAAACGGCGATCATCCCGTGCAACTGGCCTGGATGGAAGAAGATGTTTATCAATGTGGTTATTGTCAGGCCGGACAGATCATGAACGCGAGTGCATTTCTAAAAAAGAATCCAAATCCCACCGATGAAGAGATCGAAGGAGCCATGAACGGAAATATTTGTCGCTGTGGAACCTACACACGAATCAAGAAAGCTATCAAGACCGCAGCTAATTCAAAAATCGCTTAAAAATTACCAGGTACATCAAAAAAAGTAAAATCATGACACTGATAAAAACTCAATATAATCGTCGTTCCTTTATAAAAGTTTCAGCCGCCGCAGGTGGTGGTATGCTCATAGGGTTTAGCTGGCTCAACGGCTGTAAGCCAAATACACCTGAACCGGAGGCGGGAGTGGCAATGCCAAAAGAATGGTTCGAAATCAACGGGTATATTAAAATTGGGGACACTGGAATGGTTACCATATATTCCCCCAATCCTGAAATAGGACAAAACGTGCGTACCTCCATGCCCATGATTGTAGCAGAAGAGTTGGATGTACCTTGGGAAAATGTGGTAGTAGAACAGGCGCCCTTAAACACAGGATGGTACCAAAACCAATTTGCGGGTGGAAGTTTATCCATTCGTTTAAGCTGGAATGCCTTGCGAATGGCAGGAGCAACTGGCAGAAGAATGTTATTGGAAGCAGCTGCAAAAGAATGGGGCGTACAGTTGTCAGATCTGACCGCCAGTGAAGGAGTCATCAAAGAAATTAATGGAGAACGAACAGTTACCTACGGGGAGATAGCCTCCAAGGCAGTCGGAATTGAAGTGCCAAAGGAAGTGGAGCTAAAAGGAGTCAAGGATTTCAAATTAATAGGCAGCTGTATCAAGAATGTAGACGGCAAAAAAATAGTTACAGGCCAACCTTTGTTTGGACTCGATTTCCATAGGGATGGTATGCAACTAGCCATGATACAGCACCCTCCGGCATTTGGCATGACGATAAAAGACTTTAACGAAGCAGAGATAAAAAGTATGCCCGGAGTAAAAGATGCCTTTATAGTCGACACTACCCTTGAAGAGCCTGGTGGGTTCGACGAAAAAGGTTTTAAACAGTTAATTGCCATCGTTGGCGAATCTACCTGGCAATTAATGCAAGCCAAAAAGGCCCTAAAAGCTAATTGGGAAACTACCGGAGAATTGGAAAGTTCCGAAATACATGTAAAAAGACTGGAAAAAGCGCTGGTGTCCGGGGAGGTACAGGAAAGTAGAAGGGATGGAAATCCGGAAGCCGCCTTTAAAAAAGCCGCTAAAATTATTGAACGAACCTATAGTGCCCCTTTCATTGCCCACAATACCTTGGAACCAATGAACTTTTTTGCCAATGTCACGGAGGATTCGGCGGAACTTATTGGTCCAACACAAACTCCTGAAGCCCTGGAAGGTTCTGTAGCCAAATTATTAAATCTGCCGTTGGAAAATGTAACGGTAAACATGACGCGTATTGGTGGGGGTTTTGGAAGAAGACTTTATGTACATTTTGGAGTTGAAGCAGCTGCCATTTCCAAAAAAATAGGGGCTCCCGTTAAACTTATCTATAGCAGGGAGGATGATATGACGCAAGGAACCTATCGCCCAACCTATCGTTCTGTCTATAAAGCGGGACTCGATGAAAACAATAATCTAATCGCTTTCACCGTAAAGGGTGCCGGATTACCCGAAGGTCCTGTATTTCCAAACCGATTCCCGGCTGGGGCAGTTGAGAATTATTCCGCCGAAAAAATTAAGGCGCCTACCAATGTTACCACAGGGGCCTGGCGGGCACCAAGATCTAATTTTACGGCGGGGGCCGAACAAGCTTTTCTTGACGAAGTGGCTGAAGCCGCAGGCAAAGATCCTATTGATTTTCGTTTGGAATTATTTGATCGTGCCATAAAAAACCCCGTAGGGGAAAAACATGAATATGAAGCAGAACGGTATGCAGGAGTTTTAAAACTGGTCAAGGAAAAAGCCGATTGGGGAACAACAAAACCCAATGTTCATCGTGGAGTAGCTGCCTATTTTTGCCATTCTACCTATGTTGCCGAAGTATTTGATATGGTCCTCAACAATGGACAGCCAATTGTGGAGAAGGTATGGTGTGCCGTGGATTGTGGTATCGTAGTGAACAGGGATGCCGCAAAAAATATGATTCAAGGCGGGGTTATCGATGGTATTGGTCATTCCATGTACAGCCAGCTGACCTTTGAAAATGGAGCACCTAAACAGATGAATTTTGACAAATATCAGTTGATCAGACATTCACAGGCACCAAAGGAAATTGAGGTTTTCTTTGTTGAGAATGAAATTGATCCAACCGGATTGGGAGAACCAGGTCTGCCTCCTGCTATTGGAGCCTTGGCCAATGCCTTATACAAAGCAACCGGACAGCGGCACTATCATCAACCATTTGTAACCGAAAAACAAGTAGTGGGATAAGAAAATTGGATTTGATGGAATTCCCGTTTAGGTCTTATAAACTGATATTATGGAAGCCGGTAAATTTTAATGCGAAAATAAATATCTAATATCAGGATTTAAGCACGTTTCCATCAAAGAATATTTATTCTACATGAAGCATCACAGGCATTAGTATATGCTATATTTTGTAGCGAGCAGCTAAAAAAAGCTACATTTAACTAAAGCATTCCCTTTTCCTTAAATATATTATAGATCATTGTTTTTTCTAAAAAATTAAAGGAACGATCCCTAAACCAATCGTGTATGGCAATCATTTCATTCTCCTTTTTTGCTTTACGCAAAATTTCATCGGATACTATATGCCAATATACCCATCTATTTGTAGCAAGGGCATACCCAATCTCGTCGTTGATCAAAGACCTTACGGGTTTATTTCTCAATCTTACGCCATTTTCCAACACTGCCAGAGTCTTGGTAAGGCGAACCACTTCCGAAAAAGAATACCTGTAAAAATCGCCAAATCCGTTCTGACCTACATTATATAATTTATCCCCAACTTTTAAATCTTCCATAAAAAAAGGAAACAAAAATAAAGGTCTATACCACTTAAATGAACTTTAAGAATTAGAACTTATAAACAATGCCTAATTAAGACAATACTTGGATAAATATAATATTTTGATTTTTCCCTTATGTCCATCGACCCATTTTTTACATTTTCATAGCAACCATTTATTCAATTCTTTTACATTTGTCCTCATAAAATCTATTACAATGAATATTGAAAGGGAATTGGGCAAAAGAAGCAATCATCAATGTGAGTTATGTACGAGTACTGAAAAATTAAGTGTATTTGAAGTTCAACCACCTAAAAGTGGTGGTTTGGAAGATTATTTATTCATTTGCGAAACCTGTAGGGATCAAATTGAAAATCCGGATAACACGGATCCAAATCACTGGCGCTGTTTAAATGATAGTATGTGGAGTGAGCATACTCCAGTGAAGGTAATGGCCTGGCGTATGTTGAGCAGATTAAGAAATGAAGGATGGCCACAGGATTTGTTGGATATGTTTTATTTGGAAGATGACCTATTGGATTGGGCAAAAGCCACCGGTGAAGGTGCACCTTCCGAGAATCAAATTATACATCGCGACAGCAATGGTGCCGTTATTGAAGCAGGCGATAGTGTTGTCCTTATAAAAGACTTACCGGTAAAGGGATCCAGTATGGTAGCTAAAAGAGGTACTGCCGTAAGACGTGTCTCCCTTGATCATGAAAATGCGGAGTACATTGAAGGTAAAGTAGATGGCCAACAAATCGTTATCCTAACAAAATTTGTTAAGAAAATATAATACCTGCTTAACAATAAATGAATTGTGTATCCCAATTCGCAATCATATTACTTATAGTCCACCACTGGAATATACTTATAGACCTAGGCTAATATAAAATGGTTCATGGCAAATAGAGATCCCTATGCCGCACTGAGATATAAGGAATTCAACGTTTTTTTGTTGGTCCGTTTTGCCATGGTTTTTGCATGGTCCATGCAATTTGTGGTTATAGAATGGGAGGTATATTCTTTAACCAAGAATCCCCTCTCTTTGGGGATGATAGGACTTATGGAGGTAATTCCCGCCGTATCATTGGCGTTGTTTGCCGGCCATATTGTAGATCAAAAGGAAAAAAAAGGATTGCTTCTTAAATGTATTTTAGGGTTTTCCATAATAAGCCTGGGACTATTTCTACTTACTTGGCCCCAAATAGTACGGGATTGGTCCCAAAGCACCATTTTGTATTCCATTTATTTTTTAGTGTTTTTGGGTGGAATTGTAAGGTCGTTTTTAGGGCCTACCATATTTTCCCTATTTGCACTGATCGTCCCAAAAAAAGTATATCCCAATGCCGCTACATGGAGTAGCTCTGTTTGGCAAATGGCGGCTGTTCTAGGCCCCGCTTTAGCCGGATTTAGCATTAATATAATCGGTGTGCATTGGTCCATGTGCCTAATTTTTGCCTTTTCTTTAATGGCGCTATTGATTTTGACCAAAATCAAAAAGAAACCTATTTTGAACCCAAATATTGGGGAGCCGGTAATACAAAGTTTAAAAGAAGGGGTGAAATTTGTAATTGGAACCAAAATTATTTTGGGGGCGATTACCTTGGATATGGTTGCCGTACTTTTTGGAGGGGCCATAGCGCTTTTACCCATTTATGCCCAGGACATACTAAAAGTTGGGCCAGAGGGATTTGGAATTTTACGAGCTGCCCCCGCTGTAGGTGCATTGATAATCATGTTTACCTCCGCTTATTTTCCATTAAACAAACATGCGGGTTTAAAACTTCTGGGATCTATTTTTGGTTTTGGTCTCTGTATAATTGTCTTTGGACTTTCCACTTCGTTTTGGATTTCCGTAACAGCACTTTTTTTTAGTGGTGTTACCGATGGAATTTCCATGATCATTAGACAAACTATCTTACAATTAAGGACGCCCGATCATATGCGTGGTAGGGTAGCTTCCGTGAATTCCATGTTCGTTGGATCTTCCAATGAGCTAGGAGCCTTTGAAAGTGGACTTACGGCCAAGTTGATGGGAACGGTCACCGCGGTCGTTTTTGGCGGTTGTATGACCTTAATTACGGTAATATTCACTGGCGCCATCTCCCCTACTTTTAGAAAACTGGATCTAAGGAAGGATTTGGAGGAACATGAAAAAGATGATGTATAAATCCTACTTCAATGTTCCTCTTAATATTTCTTACTCCAAAAAAGTTTAATACTAATTGCTTTTTTCCGGTTGGTATATTAATATCCATTCCGGGTTATCCTCATCCTTGCTCTTGGAAACACTCCTAAAACCATTTTTCTCGTAGAAGGTTCTTAATCCCTCCTCCTCTATCGTTAGCCAATAAGATTGATCCGGAAATTGCACCTTTAAGGCGGAAAGCCATTTTGAACCCAAGGATTGACCACGATACTTCGGGTCGACAAATAAAAAACCGATATAATGAAAATTGGCGTTCACGTATTTTTGCCACTCCTCAACTTCAAAATCGGTCATATTTGGAGGGGCCGCGCGGAAAACAATTCCACCAGCGGTGATGTCCATGGCCTCTTTTAATACATAGATACTCGCATTATCCTTGTAATCGTCCCAAACAGATTCAATTACATCTTGCCAATCATCTGGAAGAATATTAAAAAAACTGTGTCCGTCATGTCTTAAATTTATCAGTCCCATATAAAGTTATCTACTTGTACTAATACCAGCTGCTCTTTATAACAGTCCCCACGACCACAAGCGGTCAAAATCATCTGACCACCTATCACCAATGTCCGTTCTGTAATAAACATTATTAATAATGATATTACTTATCCTATTCTGCATCATTTTTTGGGCATCTTTCATAGTGAGGCCGGTTCCTGTGACCAACAAAGCTATACCCGTATTTCCGGTAATAAGCCATTCATCATTAATTTTCTTGAGATGCATGGGATGCACCCCATCTTTCATATCCTTTTTAAAGACGATGACGGAATCCTTCGAAAATAGTTCAAAGGTTTTTTTATCTTCGAAAGGAAAAGGGGGGACCACCATATAGGCTCCAACCTGAAAACCTTTTCTAACATTAATCCTAAAACTCTCTCCGGAGGCCAACTTAAAAAACATATTTCCCAACGGTTCCAAAATTCCGGCACGCTGTATAAATATCTGTGGGTATCCAAATCTGGAAGTAAATTCCAAGGGATATATACCATTGCCGTTCACAATACAATTAATATCCAATTGACCTATAAAACCACCCTTGGCCAAGGAACTTTCAAACTTCTTCAAGGTCGCCTCAAAAATAGGTGAATCCTTGGTCCAAAACATACTGGATCCCATCTCCCCGGTGGATACTCCCAATTCCTTTGGAAAAAGCTTCTTATGCTCGAAGGTAATATTAATCGGATAAATAAACTCCTTCCCGTTAAAATAGGCAGACGCGGACACCTCTACCCCTTTTACCTTGCGCTGCAATTGAAAATTTCCAAAATCATTACCCCACGATTTCTCATACGCCTTTAAAACCCTGATTACATCCAACCCTTCGTCATCACTGCCAACAAACAACAATTGCTTGTATTCTTGCGTTTCTCCAGATGGCTTTATCACGTAGGCATTGGGGTTCGCCTTAACATAGTCGATAGCATCCTGAAAATTGAAAAACTCTTTGGATGGCAATATTTTTATGCCATGTTTCTTTAATTCTGCCTGTCCAAAATTACGGTCCAATTCCAAAAGATCGGAATATTCCGTACCCCCAACCACTAACTTACCTTGCGCCCTTAGTTCTGAACATATTTTACCATAACCGGTATAATCAAAAATAAGGACATCTGCCCAATCGATATAGCTTTTCCAGTCTTTGGCCTTTTGCACAAAACCATAGCCTATTTCCCTGGATGGCTTATCTTCGATATACATTTTAACGGCGTGGCCTTCGTTCAAAATGGCTACCGCCATATCCAATGTTTCACCCCATCGTGATACGATCAAGAAATTGCGTTTAATTTCTATTTGTTTTTTAAATTTCTCCTTTTTCAATTTATTGAGATATATTATTTTTTTAAGAATTAGTTACCAAGTTTATTTGAAGCTATAGTGCATAAAGTAACGATTTTAATTGCAAAATAGACTGAAAACCAGCTATTTCCCTTTTAAAACAAAACAATTTTAATAAATATTCGTTAATGTAATTCGGCGTCCTATGTTGGGGACAGTAGAGCATAACCATGGTATGCCCGAATTGGAGTGTAGGTTTCAATATACCAAGCTAGTGCCCAATAGTGAATAATTTTGAAGCAAATATATGTGAAAATTAAATATCTAATAAAAATAAAGGGCAGAAAATTATAGTCAACTTTATACCCCTTTGTGTCGTACAACAACCATAATTGGTTTTTGACATAACCATGTTTTTAGCCTATTGATATACTTCATAAATATCAACTACTACAAATGTTCCAAATACTAATTAAGAAAAATTTTCTGGTAGACTATCTAGGACACTTCGTAGATATCCATAATCATATCTTACCCGGACTCGATGACGGGGCTAAGGATATTGAGGACTCTTTGGATATAATCACCGGCTTTAATGAAATTGGAATTAGCCACATAGTAACTACGCCCCATGTAAATCAAAATTACTACCCAAATACAACAGAAAGCATTCATACCGCTCACAACCTGGTTCAAAATCAATTATTGCATTTAGGATTAAAGCATATTGCTTTGGAGTCATCCTCGGAGTATATGATTGATTCAAATTTCGAGAATTTATTGGACCAAAAACTTATAGCTCCAATTCGCAATAAATTTTTGTTAGTGGAAATGCCCTTTCTACAAAGCCCTATTAACTTTGACCAAGCCACTTTTAAAATAGCAACCAAGGGCTATTATCCAATATTGGCACATCCAGAGCGCTACTTTTTTCTACATAGCAATTACAAAAATTATGGAGGCTTTAAATCCAAAGGAATTTCTTTACAATTAAATCTATTGTCTCTCGGTAATTATTACGGAAAGCAAGTGTCCAAAATTGCAGAAAAGCTTCTAATGAACGATTACATAGACTTTGCGGGTACGGATATACACAATATTAACCAATTGCAGTTGCTAAAAGACATTAAACTAAGCAATAGGACCTTAAATAAATTAATCCCAATTTTAAATAGGAATGTGGAAACATTCTATTAAAAATTGCAATTTATAATAGAACTGGACACTTGTGAATCCCATTCAATTTGTAGCCAAAAAAACAATTGCCTATAAGGATATTAATTTGCAATAATTAATAATATCCTACCTTTGCCCGAAATTGAAATTCATGTTTTATTTTTTTCAGAAGAAAAAATTTTTAGTTGACTCCCTTGAAAATTTTATAGACATACACAATCACATTCTACCTGGAATAGATGATGGTGCCAAAACTGTTGAAGACTCCATTAATCTTATAAAAGGATTCTCGGATATTGGGGTGAAAAAGTTTATTGCTACCCCCCATATCATGCATAATTATTATCCCAATGACTATGAGACCATTCATGCGGCACATGGCAAAGTACAAAATAAGCTTTTAAGGGAAGACATGAAAGATATCACGCTGGATGTGGCAGCGGAACATATGATAGATGCCAATTTTGATCACCTTCTTGACCAGGAAAAAGTGATGCCGTTGAGAAATAATTATTTATTGATAGAAATGTCATATTTACAACCTCCTATCAATTTTGATGAGGCAATTTTAAATATAGCCGCCCATAGGCATTTCCCAATTCTTGCACATCCCGAAAGATATGCCTTCATACATCAGGACTCCTCTAAATTTCAAAAATATAAGAATAGTGGAATTTTATTTCAGATGAATATCTTATCCTTAAGCCAATTCTATGGTAAAGACGTACAGAAAAAGGCTCACAAACTATTACAAAACGGTTTAATAGATTATGTAGCTTCTGATGTCCATAATCAACAACAGTTACAAAGTATTAAAGAGTTACAACTGAGCAATAACCTAATAAAATTGCTTTATCCCGTTATTCAAAATACGATAAGCGATTTCTATTAAATTAGAACTGCCACCATTTTTTATGGGACTTGCCATATCCATATCCATATGAACCACCGTACCCCAAATTGGAAACCTTTACATTGTTCACAACAAAAGATAATCCATTTAATTTTCCCTCCTTTTTTAATTTAACCGGAAAATCGAGTACTTTCTTCTCCGTAACCCCAGCTTTGGTTACATAAATAATATGATCCGCATATTCCGTAATCAATAAGGTATCCGTAACTACCATCAAAGGCGCGGTATCTACTATGACATAGTCATATTTCCCAGAAACCTCCTCCAACAATTCTTTCATTCGGTTACTCATTAAAAGTTCTGCCGGATTGGGTGGTATTTTTCCTGAGTAGATAACATCAATGGTATTGGTGTGTACCAACATGGAATGTGTAATATCTTTGACATTCAAATCCTTATCGTACAAATATTCCGTTAATCCAGTGTCTCTATTTCTTGAAGATCCACCAAGCTCGTCTATGTTTTTACTTTTAAAGAAACTATACAATTTCGGATTTCGGATATCGGCCCCTATTAAAAGTACTTTTTTGTTAGTACTGGCAAATATCATGGAAAGGTTCGAAGAAAGAAATGTTTTCCCTTCGCCCGGCACAGAAGAGGTAATATAAATTAAGTTTCCTCTGCCATCATTACTTTTGGACTTTATCATGTAGTCTAAGTTGGTTCTTATAATTCTTAAGGACTCTGCCAAAATAGACCGATCATTCTTACCTACCAACTTTGCCTCCTTCTTACCCAGCTTTGGAAGTTCCCCCAATACAGGTATGTCTCTAATTAATCTCTCCAAACCAGTTTTACTATGAACTTTATTGTCCAGTAAGTCGTTGGCATAGATTATTGAAAATGGAATAATTAACCCAAACAAAAAGAACGTCATATACACAATCTTACTATTGGGAGATACGGGCAATGAACTAACACTATAGGATTGATCAATTATTTTTGATTTTGGTTTGGCCGATGCATAAGAAATCTGGGATTCCTCCCGTTTCTGAAGCAAATAAAGGTAAAGAGATTCCGTAGTTTCCTGTTTCCTACCAATGTCCCTTAAGGCACGTTGATTTTTTGGTGCAGCGTATAATCGGGAATTTACCTTTGATAGCTGACTGCTTAGACTATTTACTTGTAGTGCTAAATTATTGGTCATACTTCCCAAACTGGATTGCATACTCCTTTTTAATCCTTGCAATTGTTGATCTAGATTTACAATTACTGGATTCTTTTCATTGGAACTTTTTAACAATCGGTTCCTTTCCGCTACCAATTCATTGTATCTATTTGTGGTATTCGCAATAGTGGGATCGGATAATCCCACATTGGAGGGGAGAGTTTCATAACCTTCCTGATTCTCGACCAAGTCTTTCATGGAGGAAGCAATGTCCAATTGTAATGCCGTATTTTGCAATTCTTGTTGGCTACTGGCACTTACCGTTAAATTAACGCTAGACTGTGATGCTATATCGGTAATACCCCTTCCTGCTTTGTAATCTTCCTCTGTTTGGTCTTGTATAGAAAGGTTGGAATAAATTTCTGTAATCCTGTCATTGATAAATTCAGATGTTCTGTCCGCTACTGCCTTCCTATCCGCAATGGCATTGTTGTTATAGGTCTCTATCAAGGTATTGATAATATCCTTGGCCTTTTTTTGTATAGGATCGTTCAACGAAATATTCAGGATATTGGAATATTCAGCGGCGGGTGAAACCCTAATACCATATTGATATTGTTGTGCTACTAGGGCCACTGGTGTAATAGCTACTCTGTAATTTCTGTCCCGGTAGGCCGTAATGTCCGTAACATTGGGGGTAATTACGATGTCTCCAATGGGAGTAGAAATATTTTTTCCATAGGAATAAGGTTTAATAGGCTGGCCCTCCTCAAGCGTAAAACCGAAGGTAGTTTCATTGGATATGGTCAGATAAAAATTAAAATTAGCATTATTAATTATGGAATCCTTAGCAATAAAATTGACTTTAAAGGGCGGATTTTGATATATTTCAGAATCCAAAATCTTTCCTAAAGAGGTAATCTTCACATTGAGACCCAACTTCTTTACCACTTCAATCAAATTCGACCTGGAATTTATTAATTCTATTTCATCCTCAACCTTATTAGTCCCACCAGCCATCACTCCCAAATCCTGAAAAGTACTGAGTTCGGAATTGGAATTTTTATCATCCAATATTTGAATTTTAGCTTGGGCCGCATACTCTGGAACAGAATACCTTAGCTTTACATAAGCAATTGCCAATGCCACTAGAACAGAAAGCACAAACCATTTCCAATGTTTGGTATAATTTGTTATATAATCTTTTAATCCAGGTTCAGAGGATAAATTTTGAGAGTTCAAACCCATTGTAATCAATAATTTTATTGTATTTAATTTCTTGTAATCAACACTACGGTAGTAGTAATTATAATTGAAGCGATAGATAGTGCTATAGAAGACCTACTATCTAGGGTTGCAGAAGCAATAAGTGATTTGTTGGGCTCAACATACACTACATCGTTTTGGGTTAGGTAATATACCGGCGAGTTTAAAACTTCTTTTTTGGTGAGATCAATTCGAGTATACACTTTGGTTCCGTTAAAATCACGGATAACCATTACATTATCACGCATACCCTTTATGTTAAGGTCCCCTGCCAATCCCAAGGCTTCCAATACTGTTATTTGCTCTCCGTTTACAGCGTAAGTCCCTGGTCTATTTACGGCACCCAATACAGTAACGGTGAAATTTTTCAATCTAATGTTAATAATTGGATCCTTTAAATAATCCTTTAATCGTTCGGTTAACAAGTTTTTGGCCTCACCTGGTGAAAGCCCCAATAATTTGACAGTGCCAAGAACTGGAAAATCTATTTCACCGTTTTTGTCAATGATATAATCCAGCTCTTCTGGCCTCATTCCCCCCTCAACAATACCCTTCATAATATTGAAAGGCACACTGGCCTGGGGATCTAAGGTAGAAACATTGATGCTCAGTACATCGTCAATCTTAAACCGGTTTAAATTGGAATTATCGCTGACTATGGTCTCAAAAGCACTGGCATTCTGAAAATAAACCACATCTTTCTTAGACCCACAGGAGGATATTAATATAGTAGATACAACTAAGGCAAAAGCTCTTAAGCCCATAATTTTATTGTTTTTAAACATAATATAGCGGATTTCTAATGCAAGTATAATGAAAATTTAGGACTGTAAAATTTTCTTTGTAAGGTTTGTATGGGCTGCAACCTCAGCTTCCTCAATGGGTTTGGACTCCTTTTTATCAAGTTTACAGAGTTCTGAATTATTTGAAACATATTCAGGTACAATCTCTTTCATCAATTTAACCGTATTTTCATTAAAAAACATGTTAGAAACACATAATTCATTGATTTTGGATTTGGTCTCCTCATAAATCAATTCCCTGGATTTACTGATCATAATTTTCTTATGATATGTAGGCATAGTATCTTCACCATTGGCTAGTAGCTCCTCGTATAATTTTTCGCCCGGTCTAAGCCCTGTAATTTTGATATCGATATCTTCAGGATATTTCAGTCCAGATAATTTGATCATATTTTTTGCCAGATCAAAAATCTTTACGGAATCACCCATATCAAATATAAATATTTCTCCCCCTTGACCCATTCCTCCAGCTTCCAAAACCAATTGTGCAGCCTCTGGAATAGTCATAAAATAACGAGTGATTTCCTTATGTGTAACTGTTAGCGGACCACCCTTCTCTATTTGTTTTTTAAACAGAGGAATTACTGAACCATTGGACCCTAGTACATTTCCAAATCTTGTGGTAATAAACTTTGTCTTCTTGTATTGTTCGGCACAGCTGATGTACATTTCCGCGATCCTCTTAGTAGCTCCCATTACATTGGTCGGATTAACCGCTTTATCCGTGGAAACAAAAATAAATTTATCCACATTGTTATCTAAGGACAGGTCCACAATAACTTTAGTACCTGCCACATTAATTTTAATGGCCTCATAGGAATTATACTCCATGAGTGGCACATGTTTATAGGCTGCAGCATGGAACACCATATGGGGTTTATATTCCTGAAAAATAGAAGACATTCTATTTTTATCCCTTATATCCCCGACTATGGGAATGAAATTATGGAATCCATTCTGTTTTAATTCTTGCTGTAAGTCGTACAACGCAGATTCGGCCTGATCAATAACAATTAAGGATTTGTATTCGCAATTGGCTATCTGCCTTACCAGTTCACTACCAATTGAACCTGCGCCACCAGTTACAAAGATTACCTTATCCCTAAGTTCATTGGCTATTCTCTTATTCTTGATATTGATCGGTACCCGATCCAAAAGGTCTTCGATCTGTACTTGTTTGATCTGGGATATTTTCAGCTCTCCATTGATCCAATCCTCTATAGGAGGAACAATTTTAACTTGCACGGGGAAATCGACTAATTCTTCCACCAATTGTCTGAGCTTATTGTGATCTATATTCTGTATTGAAAAAATAATCTCAGATATATCATTGCTCTTTATAAAATAGTCCGTAAGTACCTCTGGACCATATACCCGTACCCCATTAATATTTTTACCTACTTTTTCATAATCCTTATCGATATAACCCACTACTTTGGAAATACTACCGCTGTGGCCTGTCAAGGCATTTTGGGTTAAAATGCCAGATTCTCCGGCACCATAAATAAGTACGTTCTTGGTTATCTTAAATTGCTTAACAAAATTGTAATAAGCGGTCTTAAAAACATATCGGGAGGCAGTTAAAGCGATAAAATTCAAAAGACTATGAATAATAATTATAGATAAGGGAACTGTAAAACCGTCCATAAAATCCATTTCCCGATTAAGGATTACCATAAATATGGTAATGATACTGGAGAGACATATAGCATTAAAAATATTGTATACATCCCTTACGCCGGTATGTCGCACTACACCCTTATAGGAACCGGTTATTAAAAAGGATATTGCACCAATTAACATGATAACCGGTAGCTGCAATAGTAATTTATCACTATCAAAATTAAGGGTAAGATTAAAACGGATAAGATAAGAAAACACAAACGTTATGGTTACCAACATTAAATCGATTACCAACACGATCCATTTGGAAGTATATTTCTGCGCCCTATTGGTTAAGTAGTGTTGTATCATTTGGTCATTGCTATTTTAATTACTTCAATTACTCGATCAAGATCCCCCATTTGCAGATTGGAACCACTAGGAAGACACAAACCTCTATCAAATAAATCTTCTGAAGTACCATCAACATAATAATCACAATTTTCAAATGCAGGCTGTAAGTGCATCGGCTTCCATAAAGGTCGGGACTCTATATCAACTTCCTGCAATGCTAGGCGTATTCTTTCTCGAAATTGTACCGATGGTGTCAAAATACATGTAAGCCACCTATTGCAATACATTTCTGGCATTTCTTCTAAAAATTCAATTTCTGAAATATGTCCTAATTCTTGTTTATAATATTTAAAATTAGATCTTCTAGCCGCAACTCGGTCATCCAGAACTTCCATTTGCCCTCTTCCAATTCCGGCCAACACATTGCTCATTCTATAATTATAACCTACTTCGGAGTGTTGATAATGTGGGGCATTATCCCTTGCCTGTGTTGCTAGATAGACAGCTTTATCTTTATATTTCTTATTCTTTGCAACTAAGGCTCCACCTCCAGAGGTGGTAATTATTTTATTTCCATTAAAAGACAATACACCAATATCTCCAAAGCTGCCACATTTCACACCTGCATAGGTACTCCCCAAGGCCTCCGCACTATCTTCCAATACCGGAATACCATATTGTTCCCCAACAGCCTTTACCTCATTGACCTTATAGGGCATTCCATATAGATGGACCGCAATAATGGCTTTTGGTTTTTTACCTCTTGCAATCCTGTCCTCAATAGCCTTTTTCAACAAAAAAGGTGAAATATTCCAAGTATCCTTCTCACTATCTACAAATATTGGTTTGGCTCCTAAATAACAAATTGGATTCGCCGAAGCAGAAAAGGTAAAACTTTGACAAATCACCTCATCACCATTAGACACCCCAAGCAACATCAAACCTAAGTGAATTGCCGCTGTACCTGAACTCAATGCAGCTACATGTACATCATTATCCAAATAACTTTCTATACTGGCCTCGAAACCATTTACGTTTGGACCTAACGGTGCTACCCAATTGGTATCAAAAGCCTCTTTAACATAGCGTTGTTCACCTTCCCCAATATGTGGAGAGGAAAGCCAAATTTTTGTACTTGTAATAGTCATCAATATTTAGTGTTTATGTAAAGTACCTAGACAAAAATATACATAGTTTTCGGTATTAAATCATAATACCACCTAATTTCGTTTAAGACTTAAAAATATCGTTTAAATGCCTCAAATGTAGATTTTACCATTACTAAAAACCTCTAATTTCAAGATACTTCAAATAAATCACAACAATATCCAAATACCCTTAAAAACAACCCATTTCCAAATAATAAATTGACCAATTAAGCTGCTTTAAACAACCTTACATACTTTTGGCAAACAACATTGTCCGCAACCTTTAAGATAGGAAATAAATAGTAGAGTTTTCCAATCAATTTAAAGAAAATAATATATTCCAAAAATGACCTTCATGAATTGGACAAAAGTTTAAATAGGACTCATGAAGCTTTTGCGCCCGGCCCAATTCCTAAGCGATCTCTTTAAAATAATAACCACTAAAATGAATTCCATCAACCATTGCCTTAAGAGACAATGTAAAAACTACCTATTTAACTAATGATCGGCAAGCTCCATGAGTTTAAAAAAATCTGTGCATATGACAGAAAATACACATGAAAAAATTCGATAATCAGCTAAAAATCAAAAATTATCTTAAAGAAAAGTGTATTTCATCGAAAATAGCACTTAAAAAAATCCAAACCATTGAAAGCAAACGTAAAACCACCATTACAACTAAAATGTGCAGTTCATCGAAAATAGAAGGTATTTTGCCGATGATATTGTAAAAATAGATAATATTGTAGAACCCAAAAGATTATCGTTTAAATAAATGTCTTAACTTATGAAATTTCACCCCAAGAATCTCTTACAAGTGACCCTAGTTTGTTTTGTCCTCATCTTAAGTTTTTCCTGCAACAAGGATTCCGATCTATTGGCCGAGTATGTAGTAGAAAACCCACAATCTTTTTTAGTTAACGATGTGGTTGTTACACTGGCCAACAATCCAATTGTTATCTCTCCTTTAAGCAACGATACTTTTGAAGAACCCGAAAAAGTGGCCATAACTGAGGTAACACCCCCTAAAATGGGTACAGCAGTAGTTAACGACGATAACACCATAACTTATACCCCGGATACTGACCAGACCGGTAGTGATGAGTTCGATTATTCCGCTTCTGTTACCAACCCAGATAATACTGTTACAACAGAAACCGGATCGGTAACTGTGACCGTGACCGACAAGACCCCAACAGAACCTACATCACCTTCAGAGATGGGGGCTTTAAAAGCTTTCCCGGGTGCCGAGGGATTTGGAAAAAATACCACCGGAGGCAGAGGTGGCATTGTGGTAGAGGTTACCAATTTAAATGATAGCGGTTCAGGTAGTTTACGAAGCGCTTTGGATATGAAAGGCAAAAGAACAATAGTATTTAAAGTTGCAGGAAATATTAATCTTAATTCATATTTATCTGTTGGTCCTGATAATGGTGATCTAACTATTGCTGGCCAAACTGCACCTGGTGGTGGAATTACCATAGCCAATCACGGGATTAGGATACAAGGATCTAATACTATTGTACGTTATTTAAGATTTAGACCGGGGAACTCTGCCGATACAGGTGAAGATGCAGTTACTATTGTAGCTTATAGTGGAAGAACTACAAAAAATGTTATTTTAGATCACTGTAGTATTTCATGGGGAAAAGATGAAAATTTTAATATAGGAGCAATAGGCGGAAATGGTGTTAACAATGTAACT
>NZ_FQUX01000012.1 GCF_900129275.1 Arenibacter palladensis
GGGGCTACAGTATTGTTCTTCCGTATATCAAGAGGAGCTCCGGCGCAGCCATATCACCCCATCGATGACCGATGGATATGACTGCTACCAGAATGCACTGGCCGAGCGGATCAATGGGATATTGAAAGGGGAATTCTTAATATATAAATGTAACAACGGTAAAGATTTAAAGCAACTCATTGTAGATTCCATCAATACATACAACAACAGAAGACCACATTTGAGCCTTAATTATAAAACACCTAATTTTATACATAACAAAAAACCTGTGAAGTTAAATTCACAGGTCTAATATATATTCTTTAAAAACCGTCAACCTATTTTAGGACGACTCACTATAATTTTGTACTATTTTATTTTGAAAGCTAGTACTCCTGGATAATATGCAGTACTCCCCAATTCTTCTTCTATCCTTAACAATTGGTTGTATTTCGCCATCCTATCTGATCTGGAAGCGGAACCGGTTTTAATTTGACCTGTATTTAAGGCTACAGCCAAATCGGCAATAGTGTTATCTTCAGTTTCTCCAGAACGGTGAGACATAACTGATGTATATCCCGCATTTTTAGCCATATTAACGGCTGCAATGGTTTCCGTTAAGGTTCCAATCTGGTTTACCTTGATCAAGATAGAGTTAGCAATACCTTCCTTGATCCCTCTGGACAAACGCTCTACATTGGTCACAAATAAATCATCGCCTACCAACTGTACTTTATCCCCAATTTTATCGGTCAAAGCCTTCCAGCCTTTCCAATCGTTCTCATCCATTCCATCTTCAATGGAAATAATTGGATATTTGGCACTTAGGTCTGCCAAATATTGAGCCTGTTCCTCAGAAGTTCTAACTACACCCTTATCTCCTTCAAATTTGGTATAATCGTATTTTCCATTCACATAAAATTCGGCTGCAGCGCAATCCAAGGCGATCATTACATCGTCTCCCAATTTATATCCAGCTTTTTCAACAGCTTTGGCAATTGTATCCAAGGCGTCTTCGGTACCACCTGCTAGATTAGGAGCAAACCCACCTTCATCACCTACGGCTGTACTTAGTCCCCTATCGTGCAATACCTTCTTCAGGTTATGGAATATTTCCGTACCCATTTGCATAGCGTGCGAAAAATCGTTAGCCTTTACAGGCATCACCATAAATTCCTGAAAAGCAATTGGAGCATCGGAATGGCTACCTCCATTAATTATATTCATCATAGGCACAGGCAAGGTATTGGCACTAACACCACCAACATACCTAAACAGGGACAACCCCAATTCGTTTGCAGCTGCCTTGGCAACGGCCAACGAAACACCTAAAATGGCATTGGCACCCAATTTTGATTTATTGGGCGTACCATCCAATTCTATCATGGTTTGATCAATCAAATTCTGCTCAAAAACAGACATACCCAGAATTTCCTCGGCAATTACAGTATTCACATTATTAACGGCCTTTCCTACTCCCTTGCCCATGAAGGATTTTCCTCCATCACGAAGCTCAACCGCCTCATGCTCACCTGTAGAAGCTCCAGAAGGAACCGCTGCTCTTCCCATTACTCCATTTTCGGTAATTACATCTACCTCTACTGTTGGATTACCTCTTGAATCCAAAATTTGTCGTGCATGAACACTTAGGATGATACTCATATGTCTATCTTTTATTTTTTAGTTAAATTATTATGCAAATATAACAAAGGAAGTGCTTTTAACCCCTCTATTATTGGCTTTAATGACCCTTTGATAACAATAAAATAAAACTATAACGTTTTAGTTTACCGTAGATTGGATCATTTCGAAAAATTGATCGAACAGATAATCCGCATCATGTGGTCCTGGACTTGCTTCAGGGTGATATTGAACAGAAAATACATTCTTATCCTTCATTTTAATCCCGGCTACAGTATTGTCATTTAAATGTAGATGCGTTATCTCCAAATTGGCATTAGCTTCAGCCTCTTCCCTATTAACGGCAAAACCGTGATTTTGGGAAGTAATTTCTCCCTTTCCGGTAACCAAATTCATTACAGGGTGATTTATTCCTCTATGCCCGTTGTGCATCTTATAAGTGGAAACCCCATTGGCCAAAGCCAAAACTTGATGTCCAAGACATATCCCAAACAAAGGCTTGTCCGATTTAATCATCTCCTTGGCCGATGCTATTGCTTCATGCAAAGGTTCCGGATCTCCGGGGCCATTGGAAATAAAATAGCCATCGGGGTTCCAAGAGCTCATTTCCTCGAAAGTTGCGTTGTATGGAAAAACCTTAATATATGCATCCCGTTTTGCCAAGTTTCGAAGAATATTTTTCTTAATTCCGATATCAAGGGCAGATACTTTATATTTTGCATCCTTATCCCCGTAATAATAGGCTTCTTTGGTAGAAACTTTCGAAGAAAGCTCCAAACCTTCCATGCTTGGTACTTCCGCCAACTTCTTTTTTAACTCCTCAATATTATCCACGTCCGTAGATATTACGGCATTCATGGCACCATTATCCCGGATGTACCCCACCAAGGCCCTGGTATCCACGTCGGAAATGGCCAACAGATTATTATTATCCAAAAATTCCTGCAAACTTAAATCAGCATCCGGTCTGGAATAGTTATAACTAAAATTTTTACAAACCAAGCCTGAAATTTTCACAGAATCAGATTCCACTTCCTCATTATTTGCACCATAATTCCCTATATGGGCATTTGTGGTTACCATAATTTGTCCATAATAGGACGGATCCGTAAATATTTCCTGATAACCGGTCATTCCGGTGTTAAAACAAGCCTCTCCAAAGGCAGTTCCTTCCTTGTCCCCTACAGCCTTACCGTGAAAAATGGTCCCATCGGCAAGCAACAATATTGCTTTTTTTCTTGTTTGATACTTCATTTTTTGGCGTTACAATTTTTCGTTTTGCAAAATAACATAAAAAAAGGATAAGCTTTTAGGCTTATCCTTTTACAATTATTAATATTTAATAACAATTTTACTCTTTAGCATCATCAGCTTTTTTATCAGCCTTTGGCTCTTCTACTTTTGGAGCTTCAGCTTTTGCCGTTTCTTCAACAACTGCAGTAGCATCATCTGACTTTTTGCTTCTACCCCTTCTTGTGGTTTTTTGCTTTTTAGGCTTGCCAGCGTTGTAGATTTCGTTAAAATCTACAAGCTCTATCATTGCCATATCCGCATTATCCCCAAGACGATTCCCTAATTTGATAATTCTGGTATATCCTCCTGGTCTGTCGGCCACCTTTTCGGCAACACTGCCAAAAAGCTCGGTAACCGCATACTTGTCACGAAGGCTTTTAAAAACAATACGTCTATTGTGAGTACCCTTCTCAACTGTTTGATTGTTCTCAGTTTTTGATTTGGTAATCAATGGCTCCACAAACTGCTTCAAAGCTTTTGCTTTGGCAACAGTTGTATTAATTCTCTTGTGCTCTATTAATGAACAGGCCATGTTTGCCAACATAGATTTTCTATGGGCCGCCTTTCTTCCTAAATGATTAACTTTCTTACCGTGTCTCATTGTTCTTTTCTATATTCTTTCTTGGTTTTGGTATTCCCAATTCCCTTGAAAGTTCAATTAATCTTTATCCAATTTATATTTTGACAAATCCATTCCAAAGCTTAAGCCTTTGTTGATAACCAATTCTTCCAATTCGGTCAAGGATTTTTTTCCAAAGTTTCTAAACTTCATCAAATCGTTCTTGTTAAAAGAAACCAGATCACCAAGAGTATCCACTTCAGCAGCCTTCAAACAGTTCAATGCTCTTACAGAAAGATCCATATCAACCAATTTGGTCTTCAATAGCTGACGCATATGCAATGATTCCTCATCGTAAGTCTCTGTCTGTGCAATCTCGTCCGCCTCCAAGGTAATACGCTCATCGGAGAACAGCATAAAGTGGTGTATAAGCACCTTTGCACCTTCGGTCAATGCTTCTTTAGGATGAATTGAACCATCGGTTGCGATTTCAAAAACCAATTTTTCATAATCGGTCTTTTGCTCTACACGAAAGTTTTCAATGCTATACTTTACATTTTTGATAGGAGTAAAGATAGAATCTACGGCTATGGTACCTAGTGGTGCATTGGATTTTTTATTCTCCTCAGCCGGCACATATCCCCTACCCTTATCTATGGTAATCTCCATGTTAATGCTAACCTTGGGATCCATGTTACAAATAACTAAATCTGGGTTCAATACTTGGTAACCAGAAATAAATTTTTGAAAATCACCTGCAGTCAATTGTTCCTTTCCGCTAACAGAGATAGATACTGTCTCACTATCAACATCGTCTATCTGTCTTTTGAAACGAACTTGTTTA
Organism: Arenibacter palladensis; assembly: GCF_900129275.1. Lineage (GTDB taxonomy): Bacteria > Bacteroidota > Bacteroidia > Flavobacteriales > Flavobacteriaceae > Arenibacter > Arenibacter palladensis. The sequence goes on from NZ_FQUX01000012.1 coordinate 4,317, forward strand.
AGATTTAGAATGATTTCGGTAACATCTTCCACAACACCGGAAATTACAGAGAACTCATGTTCCACCTTATCAATTCTAACAGAAGTGATAGCAAAACCTTCCAAGGACGAAAGCAAAACTCTTCTTAATGCGTTCCCAACAGTTAAGCCATAACCTGGTTCCAATGGACGAAATTCGAATTTGCCTTCGAAATCGGAGGAATCAATCATTATAACTTTATCGGGCTTCTGAAAATTTAATAATGCCATAATTGGGTCAGTGTTGTTTTTATTTAGAGTATAACTCGACTATTAATTGTTCTTTGATATTCTCTGGAATTTGCATTCTTTCCGGAACGGCAACAAAATTACCTTCCATTTTTTCTGAATTCCAAGTGATCCACTCGTACACACTGCTATTTGCAGTAAGAGCATCGTCGATCGCTTTTAAAGACTTTGATTTTTCCCTAACACCAACAACATCACCTGGCTTCAAGGTATAGGATGGTATGTTCACCAACTCTCCGTTTACCGTAATATGTCTATGCGAAACCAATTGTCTTGCTCCGCTTCTAGAAGGGGAAATTCCCATTCTGTAAACAACGTTGTCTAGACGGGATTCACACAACTGAAGTAATACCTCACCGGTTACTCCTTTACTTCTATTTGCTTTTGCAAATATGTTTCGGAATTGTTTTTCCAAAATACCGTAAGTGTATTTTGCTTTTTGCTTCTCCATCAACTGGATAGCATATTCAGACTTTTTACCACGACGTCTGTTATTACCGTGTTGTCCTGGAGGATAATTTCTTTTCTCAAAAGATTTATCATCTCCGAAAATTGCTTCACCGAATTTACGGGCAATTTTTGTTTTTGGTCCTGTATATCTTGCCATTTTCTTTTAATTTGGAAACGTGATCATGAATTAAGGCTTATCCTTCGATAATCGTAACTACATCTCCTTGAAACACCCCATTGGGGCAATTGATTATTAATTATACTCTTCTTCTTTTTGGTGGTCTACAACCGTTGTGCGGCATTGGAGTTACATCGATAATCTCTGTAACCTCAATTCCAGAGTTATGTATGGAACGAATAGCAGACTCCCTACCATTTCCCGGTCCTTTTACATAAACCTTTACTTTTCTTAAACCAGCTTCATGAGCAACTTTAGCACAATCCTCAGAAGCTATTTGAGCTGCATAAGGAGTGTTCTTTTTAGAACCCCTGAAACCCATTTTACCTGCTGAAGACCAAGAAATTACATCACCCTTCTTGTTGGTTAAAGAAATAATAATATTATTAAAAGAAGCAGTAACATGGGCTTCGCCCACAGACTCTACTATAACTTTACGCTTCTTTGCCGCTTTTGCATTTGCCTTTGCCATAATATCCTAATTATTATTTAGTTGCCTTCTTCTTGTTAGCAACTGTTTTTCTCTTACCTTTTCTTGTCCTAGAGTTGTTTTTGGTACGTTGACCTCTTAAAGGCAGACCAGATCTATGGCGAATACCTCTATAACAACCTATATCCATTAAACGCTTAATGTTCAATTGGTTTTCAGAACGCAATTCCCCTTCTATAGTCAAAGAAGAAACTGCCTCACGAATACGACCAATCTCATCATCGTTCCAGTCAGATACTTTGGTATCCTCACTTACTTGGGCAGTCGATAAAATCTCCTTTGCCCTACTTTTTCCTATACCAAAGATATAGGTTAGGGCTATTACCCCTCTTTTCTGTTTTGGTATGTCTACACCTGCAATTCTTGCCATAATTACCCTTGTCTTTGTTTAAATCTAGGATTCTTTTTATTAATTACGTACAATCTGCCTTTTCTACGCACAATCTTGCACTCGGCACTTCTCTTCTTTATTGATGCTCTAACTTTCATCCTATTTGCTTAATATCTATATGTAATTCTTGCTTTACTTAAATCGTAAGGGCTCATTTCGAGCTTAACCTTATCCCCTGGAAGCAACTTAATGTAATGCATACGCATTTTTCCAGAGATATGCGCTGTTACCACGTGACCGTTTTCCAACTCCACGCGAAACATGGCATTTGACAATGCCTCAATTATGCTTCCATCTTGCTCTATTGCTGATTGTTTAGCCATAATCTATGCTACCTTTCTATTTTTACCTGATTTCATCAAACCGTCGTAATGTCTGTTCAACAAATAAGAATTTACTTGTTGTACCGTATCGATCGCCACACCTACCATAATCAACAATGACGTTCCACCGTAAAACAAAGCCCAACCTGCCTGTACATCCATGATCTTTACGATTACTGCGGGCAATACCGCCAACAAAGCAAGGAAAACAGATCCGGGTAATGTAATCAATGACATTATCTTATCCAAAAAATCCCCAGTTTCCTTTCCTGGTCTAATTCCAGGGATAAAACCACCACTTCTTTTAAGATCATCGGCCATTTTATTGGTAGGAACCGTAATCGCCGTATAAAAATAGGTGAATACAATAATCAAGAACCCGAACAAAAGATTGTAGGCCAATCCAAATATATCCTGGAATTGAACTTCCATCCATTGTCCTACAGCAGTATTGTTAAAGGTCTTTCCCAACAATCCAGGTGCAAACATAATAGCTTGCGCAAATATAATGGGCATTACTCCAGAAGCATTCAATTTTAAAGGAATATACTGTCTGGATCCCATGATATTCTTTTCATATCCACCAGAAGCAGTCCTTCTTGCATACTGTACTGGAATCTGACGTGTAGCCATTACCAACAATACACAAAGCAAAATCACGATAAACCAAATAATAACTTCAATAAGCATGAACATAAGTCCACCGTTGTTATTTGCTGTCCTGGATATAAACTCCTGTACAAAATTCTGCGGCATAGTGGCTATAATTCCGATCATAATCAGAAGGGAAATCCCATTTCCGATACCTTTATCGGTAATTTTTTCACCTAACCACATTGCAAAAATAGTACCTGCAACCAAAATTATTACAGAAGGGATCACAAAATCAAGCCCCTTACCAAATACAAAGGCACTATCAGGAACACCCAAAGCCCCAAGACTGTACAAATACGCCGGAGCCTGAACAATACAGATACCAATGGTAAGCCATCTGGTAATTTGATTGATCGTTTTTCTACCGCTTTCACCTTCCTTTTGCAACTTTTGAAGATAAGGAATGGCTATTCCCATCAACTGCACCACAATGGAAGCGGAGATATAAGGCATAATTCCCAATGCAAATACCGAGGCATTGGATAATGCTCCACCGGTAAAGGCATTCAATATACCTAAAATACCACTATCCGTACTGGACGCCAAACCAGCTAACTGGGTAGAATCAATACCTGGAAGAACTACCTGGGCACCAAAACGATACACCAAAAGCAAACCAAGGGTAACGATAATTCTACCCTTTAGTTCTTCAATCTTCCAAATATTTGATAATGTCTCGAAAAATTTCTTCATAGTATTCTTTGCTTATAAACTTATAGCCTCACCACCTGCAGCCTCAATTGCGGCCTTTGCGGTAGCTGTAAATTTATGTACAGAAACTTTTAGGGAAGCCTTTAGCTCTCCATTGCCAAGAATCTTAACCAAATCATTTTTACCAACCAATCCATTTTCTACAAGGGTATCCAAAGTAACCGTATCCTTAATGGCTCCCTTATCTACCAACTCCTGTAATTTTTCTAGATTGATCCCAGCGTAATCCTTTCTATTGATATTTGTAAAACCAAATTTTGGCACACGTCTCTGCAATGGCATTTGCCCACCTTCGAAACCAATTTTCTTAGAATAACCAGATCTGGATTTAGCACCTTTATGTCCTCTGGTAGCAGTACCTCCCTTACCGGAACCCTGACCTCTACCTACGACTTTACCGGCTTTTTGGACGGCACCATCCGCTGGTTTTAAATTACTTAAATTCATAACACTAAAATTATATTAAGCCTCCTCTGTGGAAACTAAGTGTTTAACTTTATTTATCATTCCAAGAATATTTGAGGTAGCATCATGTTCTACCACCTGTCCTATTCTTCGTAAACCAAGAGCCTCTAATGTTCTCTTTTGATTTTGAGCTCTTTTAATACTGCTCTTTACCTGTTTTACTTTAATCTTTCCCATTATATTCTTGGTTTTATCCTTTAAAAACTTTTTCTAAAGAAATACCTCTTTGGTTTGCAACTGTCTTTGCACCTCTAAGTTGTAAAAGCGCATCAAAAGTAGCTTTTACTACGTTATGAGGGTTGGAAGATCCTTGTGATTTGGACAATACATCATGAACACCTACTGCCTCCAATACCGCCCTAACGGCACCACCTGCAATTACTCCGGTACCGTGCGATGCTGGCTGGATATAAACCCTAGCTCCACCGAATTTCCCTTTTTGTTCATGTGGCAAAGTACCTTTGTTCAATGGAATTCTAATAAGATTCTTTTTAGCATCTTCTATAGCCTTGGCAATTGCCGTAGCAACTTCCTTAGACTTACCTAGACCGTGACCTACAACGCCATTTTCATCACCAACAACAACTATAGCGGAGAATCCGAACGCTCTACCACCTTTTGTAACTTTGGTAACACGTTGTACCCCAACCAATCTATCTTTTAATTCTAAACCTCCCGGCTTAACAGTCTCTACGTTTTTGTATTTCTGATACATAATATTCTTAGAATTTTAATCCTGCTTCCCTAGCGCCATCGGCTAATGATTTTACTCTTCCATGGTATAAGTTACCACCTCTATCAAAAGCAACAGCCTCTATTCCAGCTTCCTTTGCCTTTTCGGCAATAGCCTTACCAACTAGGTTAGCCACTTCTGTTTTAGTCCCTTTAGCCTTAGCCAACTCCTTATCCCTTGAGGAAGCGGCCACTAAAGTTTTTCCAGCCACATCATCAATAATTTGAGCGTATATCCCAGTATTGCTTCTAAAAACAGCAAGCCTTGGCCTTTCTGCAGTACCTGAGGATATTTTTCTAATCCTCCTTCTGATACGTAGTCTTCTTTCAGTCTTCGTTAATCCCATAATGCTAATTATTAAGCCGATTTACCAGCTTTTCTTCTTAATTGTTCACCAACGAACTTAATTCCTTTTCCTTTGTAAGGCTCTGGCTTACGGAAAGATCTAATTTTAGCGGCGATCTGCCCCACTAATTGCTTATCATGCGAACTTAGCTTTATAATTGGATTCTTTCCTTTTTCGGATACGGTTTCAACTTTTACCTCTGAAGCCAAATCCAAAACAATATTGTGCGAAAACCCTAAAGCTAGATCCAATGTTTGTCCTTGGTTGCTGGCACGATATCCTACACCTACCAACTCCAATTCCTTTACCCATCCTTTAGAAACTCCTTGGACCATATTAAAGATCAAAGATCTGTAAAGACCATGTTTTGCTTTATGCTCCTTGGAATCTGAAGGCCTTGTAACAAATACTTGACCGTCTTCAACCTTAACAGCAGCACCAGAAAATTCTTGGGAAAGTTCTCCCAGCTTACCTTTTACAGTAATAACATCTTCCTTAACCTCTACGGTTACTCCTTCTGGAATTGCTATTGGATTATTACCTGTTCTAGACATCTTTCTAAATCTTTATAGTATTAATAAACATAACATAATACTTCCCCACCTGCATTCTCAAGCTTTGCCTGTTTGCTGGTCATTACACCATGGGAAGTAGAAATAATAGCAATACCAAGACCATTTAATACTCTTGGTAACTCTGATGAGCTAGCATATTTTCTAAGTCCTGGTGTACTAACTCGCTTAATCTTTTTTATAACCGGCTCTTTTGTGAACTTGTCATACTTCAAGGCTATTTTAATAGTCCCCTGAACCGCATTATCTTCAAATTTGTAGCTTAAAATATATCCTTGATCGAATAATATTTTAGTAATTTCTTTCTTTAAATTAGAAGCAGGAATCTCAACCACCCTGTGGCCGGCGCTACTTGCATTTCTAATTCTAGTTAAATAATCCGCGATTGGATCTGTAAACATAATTATTGATTTACGGTAACGGTTTTTAACACTATTGTTAAACCTGAAACCAGTTTATACTCTTTAAATTACCAGCTAGCTTTTCTAACCCCTGGTATAAGGCCATTATTGGCCATTTCCCTAAAAGTAACCCTAGATATACCAAAAGTTCTCATGTAACCCCTTGGTCTACCGGTTAATTTGCAACGGTTGTGCAAACGCACTGGGGAAGCATTTTTAGGTAATTTCTGTAACGCCTCATAATCACCAGCCTCTTTTAAGGCTTTTCTCTTATCGGCATATTTAGCTACCATCTTTTCTCTCTTGACCTCACGGGCCTTCATGGATTCTTTAGCCATACTAATTCTTTTTAAAAGGTAGTCCTAATTCGGTTAATAATGATTTAGCTTCTTTATCTGTCTCCGCAGAGGTTACAAATGTAATATCCATACCATTGATTCTGTTAATTTTATCAATGTTTATTTCTGGAAATATGATTTGTTCCGTAATACCAAGATTATAATTTCCCCTTCCATCAAAACCAGTGGCCTTAATTCCTTGGAAATCCCTTACCCTAGGCAATGCAGTTGTAACCAATCTGTCCAAGAATTCGTACATTCTCTCTCCGCGTAAGGTTACTTTTGCCCCAATTGGCATTCCTTTACGTAATTTAAATGCAGCAACATCCTTTTTAGACATCGTTGAAATTGCTTTTTGGCCAGTGATATTGGTCAACTCATCAACAGCATGGTCAATAAGTTTCTTATCCGCTACAGCGGCACCAACACCTCTACTTACAACAATTTTTTCTAATTTAGGAACCTGCATTACATTCTTGTAACCAAACTCCTCCCTAAGAGCCTTAATAACTCTTTCTTTATATTCCTGTTTTAATCTTGGAACGTAAGCCATAACTAAATTACTTCTTTAGATTTCTTCGCAAATCTTACTTTCTTACCGTCTCTTACCTCAAATCCAACTCTAGTGGTCTCTCCAGATTTTGGATCGATCAATGACAGATTGGATATCTGTAAGGGAGCCTCTTTCTTAACGATCCCACCTTGAGGATTGCTAGCACTTGGCTTTTCGTGTTTGGATACCATATTGGCTCCTTCAACGATCGCCTTGTTTTTTTCACGGTCTACACTTACAACCTTACCTTCTACCCCTTTGTGGTCTCCGGCAATAATTCTAACAGTATCCCCTGTTTTGATTTTTAATTTTCCCATTTTGCTATATTTATTAAAGCACCTCTGGAGCCAATGATACAATTTTCATGAATTGCTTATCACGAAGTTCCCTGGCCACCGGTCCAAAAACACGTGTTCCCCTCATTTCCCCGGTTGGGTTCAAAAGTACACATGCATTATCATCGAAACGAATATAAGAACCATCAGGTCTTCTAACTTCTTTCTTTGTTCTTACAACAACTGCTGTGGAAACTGCACCTTTCTTAACAGCTCCGTTAGGCGTAGCTTCCTTAACGGCAACTACTATTTTATCCCCAACAGAAGCATATCTTCTTTTTGTACCTCCCAACACACGAATGGTCAAAACCTCTTTTGCACCCGTATTGTCCGCTACTTTTAGTCTAGATTCTTGCTGTAACATAATTATTTAGCTCTTTCAATGATTTCCACTAACCTCCAACATTTGGTCTTACTCAATGGACGTGTCTCCATGATCTTAACAGTATCGCCAATATTGCAATCGTTCTTTTCATCGTGCGCAACATATTTCTTAGTTTTCAACACGAACTTACCGTACATAGGGTGCTTAACACGTTTAACTTCTGAAACCACTACTGATTTCTCCATTTTGTTGCTAGTTACAACTCCTATTCTCTCTTTTCTTAAATTCCTTTTTTCCATAAAGCAGAACCAATTATTGTAATTCCCTTTTAGTTAATTCAGTTGCCAATCTTGCCACAGTTCTTCTTACCTTTCTGATAAGTAAAGGGTTTTCCAATGGTGTAACAGAATGGGCCAATTTTAAATCAGAATACTGCTTTTTAAATTCAGCACTCTTTTCCTTTAACCCCTCAACTGATAATTCTTTTATTTCTGATTGTTTCATGATTCCTTGCAATTATATTAAGCAGAATAGTCCCTAGCAATAATAAATTTAGTTCTTACTGGTAGTTTCTGTGCCGCAAGACGTAAAGCCTCTTTTGCAATATCAAGAGACACACCGGCAACCTCGAACATAACCCTTCCTGGCAATACTACAGCTACAAAATATTCTGGAGCACCCTTACCTTTACCCATACGAACCTCTAAAGGTTTCTTGGTGATAGGCTTGTCCGGGAATATTTTTATCCATAATTGGCCTTCTCTTTTCATGTACCTAGTTGCCGCAATACGAGCTGCTTCTATTTGGCGCGATGTTATAAAAGAGGTATCCATTGATTTAATACCAAACATACCGTTTGAAAGTTGATGTCCCCTTCCAGAGATCCCTTTCATACGACCTTTCTGCATTTTGCGGAACTTAGTTCTTTTTGGCTGTAACATTTCTTTACTTCTTTAAAAAATTACTTTCTACGACGTTGTTTCTTCGGTCCTTCCTGCTTTCCACCTTTTCCCTGAGACTGGCTTTTTGCCATACCTACCAATGGGGAAAGTTCTCTTTTGCCGTAAACCTCACCTTTCATGATCCACACTTTTATACCCAATCTTCCATAGGTTGTATGTGCTTCATGCAAAGCATAATCTATATCGGCCCTAAAAGTGGACAATGGAATCCTACCATCTTTATAAGATTCGGATCTTGCCATTTCAGCTCCGTTCAAACGTCCAGATATCTGAATTTTAATTCCTTCAGCGTTCATTCTCATGGCCGCTGCGATTGCCATTTTTATAGCCCTTCTAAAAGAAATTCTACTTTCTATTTGACGCGCTACACTGGCAGCAACAAGATTAGCGTCCAATTCAGGTCTCTTTATCTCAAAAATGTTGATCTGAACTTCCTTGTCCGTAATCTTCTTAAGCTCTTCCTTTAATTTGTCTACTTCCTGACCACCTTTACCAATAATAATACCTGGTCTTGCAGTGGTAATGGTTACCGTAATCAACTTAAGGGTACGCTCAATAATAATTCTAGACACACTTGCTTTTGCCAAACGTGCATGAACATATTTTCTGATCTTATCGTCTTCGGCAAGTTTATCACCATAATCGTTTCCACCGTACCAGTTAGATTCCCATCCTCTGATAATTCCTAGACGATTTCCGATTGGATTTGTTTTCTGTCCCATACTAAATGCTCTAGCTTTGTGTGTTATTGTTAGATCCCAAAACCAAGGTAACGTGGTTGGAACGTTTTCTAATTCTATGTGCTCTTCCCTGTGGGGCAGGACGTAGTCTTTTCAACATACTTCCTCCATCCACTCTAATTTCCTTAACAAAAAGTTCAGCATCCTCAACACTGGCGTCCTCATTCTTGGATTGCCAGTTAGCAATTGCAGAAAGCAATAACTTCTCCAATCTACGAGATGATTCCTTTTGGTTGAATTTCAAAATAGCAAGCGCCTTTTCTACTTTTACACCTCTAACCAAATCCGCTACCAAGCGCATTTTTCTAGGGGACGTAGGGCAATTATTTAACTTTGCAAACGCTATTTGCTGCTTTTCAGCCTTAATTCTTTCGGCCATTTGTTTTTTACGAACTCCCATAGCTTACTTTTTTCCTTTATTTTTTGCTCCAGCGTGACCTCTAAAAGATCGTGTTGGAGAAAATTCACCTAATTTGTGACCCACCATGTTCTCTGTTACAAAAACAGGTACAAATTGCTTTCCATTGTGAACCGCTATTGTCTGACCTACAAAATCAGGAGTAATCATAGAAGCTCTAGACCATGTCTTAATGACTGCCTTTTTACCAGATTCAACATTTTGTTGGACTTTTTTATCCAAACTATAGTGAACGTAAGGTCCTTTCTTTAATGAACGTGCCATTTCTTTCTACTTTTTATTTCTTTCTACGTTCTAAAATATACTTGTTGGTACTCTTGGTCTTGGAACGGGTCCTGTATCCTTTTGCAGGAATTCCATTTCTAGATCTAGGATGACCTCCAGAAGCCCTACCTTCTCCACCACCCATGGGGTGATCAACAGGGTTCATCGCTACTGGTCTTGTTCTTGGTCTTCTTCCCAACCATCTACTTCTACCGGCCTTACCTGACACCAATAACTGATGATCAGAGTTGGATACCGCACCTATAGTGGCCAAACAATCCGCTAAAACCAATCTGGTTTCACCTGATGGCAATTTAATGGTAACAAACTTACCTTCCTTTGCCATTAACTGGGCAAATGTACCAGCACTTCTTGCCATTACCGCTCCTTGTCCAGGACGCAACTCAATTCCTGAAATGATAGTACCCAAAGGTATTTCACTCAAAGGAAGTGCATTCCCGATTTCTGGAGCAACCCCGGTACCTGAAGATACTTCCTGCCCTACTTGTAATCCGTTTGGAGCAATTACATATCTCTTTTCGCCATCGGTGTATTCCAATAATGCTATAAAAGCTGTTCTGTTTGGATCGTACTGAATTGATTCAACGGTTGCAGCAACTCCTTGCTTATCCCTTTTGAAATCGATAACACGATACCTTCTCTTATGACCTCCACCTTTTTGGCGCATGGTCATTTTTCCTTGACTGTTTCTACCTCCCGACTTTTTTAACGGAGCAAGCAAGCTTTTTTCCGGCTTATCAGTAGTAATGGCGTCAAATCCGTTTACTACTCTAAAACGCTGCCCAGGAGTGATTGGTTTTAATTTTCTAACTGACATTTTTTGTCTTTATAGATTACTGTAAAAATCAATAATATCTCCTTCTGCTACATCAACAATGGCTTTTTTGAAACCACTTGTCTTTCCGTGCTGTACACCTGTTTTGGTGTAGCGCGACTTGCGCGAAGGACCATAATTCATTGTTCGAACTTTATCGACAGAAACACCATAAGTTGCTTCCACTGCTTCCTTAATCTGGATCTTGTTGGCTTTTGGGTCAACAAAAAAACCATAACGATTGTGCAACTCGCTATCAGCAGTCATTTTTTCCGTAATAATTGGCTTTATCAACACACTCATGGTTCGCTTATTTAATTAAGTTCGATTCGATTCCTTCCAAAGAACCTTCCAACAACACTAGGTTGTTAGCGTTTAATATTTTGTAAGTGCTTAATTCTGAGTTAGTTATAACCTCAGAACGCTCTAAATTGCGTGAGGACAAATATACGTTATTATTTGAATCACCCAACACAATTAAGGATTTTTTATTCTCCAAGCCCAAAGACTTCAAAATTTGCTTAAAATCCTTTGTTTTTGGCGTTTCAAAATTAAAGTCCTCAACCACCATTATAGCATTGTCTTTTGACTTCAAAGTCAAGGCAGACCTTCTAGCCAAACGCTTAACATTTTTGTTCAATTTTTGCTTATAATCCTTTGGTCTTGGTCCAAAAATACGTCCACCACCTCTAAACACTGGAGACTTAATACTACCCGCACGAGCAGTACCTGTTCCCTTTTGTTTTTTGATCTTTCTTGTACTACCTGCTATTTCAGCACGCTCTTTGGATTTGTGCGTACCTTGTCTTTGGTGTGCCAAATATTGCTTAACATCCAAATAAACAGCATGATTGTTTGGCTCTATTGCGAATACAGCGTCAGAAAGCTCAACCTTTCTACCTGTTTCTTTTCCCTTTATATCTAAAACTGCTACCTTCATTACTTCTCAATAGTTACGTAAGCGTTCTTATGTCCAGGAACACAACCTTTTACCACTAAAAGGTTCTTTTCTGGAACAATCTTTAATACTCTTAGGTTCTGAACGGTAACCCTATCGCTACCCATTCTACCGGCCATTTTCATTCCCTTAAAAACTCTTGCAGGATATGAAGCAGCACCAATGGAACCTGGAGCCCTTAACCTATTGTGCTGACCGTGGGTTGATTGACCAACACCGCCGAAGCCGTGTCTTTTAACAACACCTTGAAAACCTTTACCCTTAGAGGTACCGATTACATCAACAAATTCTCCTTCCACAAAAAGGTCAACTCCAAGAGTATCCCCTAATTTGTGCGCACCTTCTTCAAAATACCTGAATTCCATGACTTTTTTCTTAGGAGAAGCTCCTGCTTTTTTAAAGTGACCTGTAGCCGCTTTATTAGCACGTTTTTCTGCCTTGTCATCGAAACCAAGCTGAAGGGCATTGTACCCGTCCACCTCTTCGGTTCTGACTTGGGTAACTACGCATGGTCCAGCTTCGATTACTGTACATGGAATATTCTTTCCATTTTCATCGAAAATGCTGGTCATACCTATTTTTCTACCTATTAACCCAGACATATTTATAATTGATTATTAATTAATTACTATTTAAACTTTTTGACAAAAAAACAGGGTCAAAATATAATTCAACCCTGAATATATTTTTTTCCGTTTTTCCTTCGCGAAACGCTCGGGACATGTCTACCCTGAACTCCTTTCAGGGTCTATCTCTTCTTTCTATAGATTCCGAATCAAGTTCGGAATGCAATTCATCTAAGATTTTCAGTTCGCTATTGCTCCAGAAAACCAAGATTCACTACACCTTGATCTCAACCTCAACACCACTAGGAAGTTCCAACTTCATAAGGGCATCGATGGTTTTTGATGAAGAGCTATATATATCCAAAAGTCTTTTGTAAGAACTTAATTGGAACTGCTCTCTTGCTTTCTTATTTACGTGCGGTGAACGCAAAACCGTAAATATTTTCTTATGTGTAGGCAAAGGAATTGGTCCAGTTACCACCGCACCTGTAGTCTTTACCGTTTTTACGATCTTCTCAGCAGATTTATCTACCAAGTTATGGTCGTACGACTTTAATTTTATTCTAATTTTTTGACTCATCTTAGTACGATTTAAGCTGTTAATCCTTTTGCTTTCTTGATAACCTCTTCTGAAATATTGGATGGGGTCTCAGCGTAATGTGAAAATTCCATTGTAGAAGTTGCCCTACCAGAAGACAAGGTTCTCAAAGAAGTTACATAACCGAACATCTCGGACAATGGCACCTCTCCTTTGATCACTTTGGAACCTGCCCTGTCATCCATATTGGTAACCGTTCCCCTTCTACGGTTCAAGTCACCTACTATATCACCCATGTTTTCCTCCGGAGTTAGAACCTCCAATTTCATAATAGGCTCCATAATTACAGCTCCAGCAGCTTTACCAGCAGCTTTATAACCCATTTTTGCAGCCAATTCAAAAGATAGTGCATCAGAATCCACAGGGTGGAAAGATCCATCCTTAAGAACCACTTTCATTCTATCCATTTCGTAACCGGCCAATGGTCCGTTCTTCATAGCGGCAGTAAATCCTTTTTCAACAGGACCGATAAATTCTTTTGGAATACGACCACCTTTGATCTCATCAACAAACTGTAAACCAGTTCCAACAAAATCCTCATCAGCTGGTCCCATCTCAAAGACGATATCACCAAATTTACCACGACCACCAGATTGTTTTTTGTAAACCTCTCTATGTGCAGCAGTCTTGGTCAAAGCTTCCTTGTACTCCACCTGAGGCTCACCTTGACTTACCTCAACCTTAAACTCACGTCTTAAACGGTCAACAATAATGTCCAAGTGAAGCTCACCCATACCGGAAATAATAGTTTGACCCGAAGCTTCGTCTGTTTTTACCTGGAAAGTTGGATCTTCTTCAGCCAATTTAGCCAAAGCCATTCCCAATTTATCAACATCAGCTTTTGTTTTAGGCTCTACCGCGATACCGATAACCGGATCAGGGAAGTTCATACTCTCCAAAACAATTGGATGTTTTTCATCAGACAAGGTATCCCCAGTCTTAATATCCTTAAATCCTACAGCTGCACCTATATCTCCAGCTTCAATATATTCCACTGCATTTTGCTTATTGGCATGCATCTGGTAAATTCTGGAAATACGCTCTTTATTTCCTGAACGATTGTTCAAAACATAAGAACCTGCATCCAATCTACCTGAATAAGCTCTAAAGAATGCCAAACGACCTACAAATGGATCGGTAGCAATTTTAAATGCCAAGGCTGCAAATGGCTCCTTAACACTAGGCTTCCTGGACTCAGGCTTCTCAGTATCAGGATTTGTACCTACAATAGCGTCCTTATCCAATGGCGATGGCAAGTAACGACAAACGGCATCCAACAAAAATTGTACCCCTTTGTTTTTAAATGAAGAACCACAGATCATAGGTATGATACTCATATCCATAACAGCAGCCCTTAGAGCAGCGTGCACTTCATCTTCAGTAATGGAATCTTCGTCTTCGAAGAATTTTTCCATCAAACTTTCATCGTACTCGGCAACAGCTTCTATCAAAGCAGCCCTATATTCCTTCACCTCATCTTTCATGTCGGCCGGAATATCCACTACATCAAAAGTACCACCAAAGTTTTCCTCGTGCCATATAATTGCACGGTTCTTAACCAAATCAACTACACCCCTAAAATCAGCTTCGTCACCAATCGGCAATACAATAGGAACTGCATTCGATTTCAACATCTCCCTAACCTGCTTGCACACATTAAGGAAGTTGGATCCCTGACGGTCCATTTTATTTACAAAGCCCATTCTTGGCACCTTGTAATTATCGGCCAACCTCCAGTTAGTTTCAGATTGGGGCTCAACACCATCAACCGCACTAAACAGGAATACCAACCCGTCCAACACCCTTAAGGAACGGTTTACCTCAACGGTAAAATCAACGTGTCCCGGAGTATCTATAATATTAAAGTGATAAGGTTTGGTATCATCTGTAACTGCCCCATTTTTCATAGGGAAATTCCATTCACAGGTAGTAGCGGCAGAAGTAATGGTAATACCCCTTTCCTGCTCCTGCTCCATCCAGTCCATCGTAGCCGCACCATCGTGCACCTCACCAATTTTATGACTAACGCCCGTATAGAACAAAATCCTTTCGGTCGTAGTTGTTTTTCCAGCATCAATATGTGCTGCAATTCCAATATTTCTTGTATATTTTAAATCTCTTGCCATTTCTGCTTATTAAAATCTAAAGTGTGAGAATGCCTTATTGGCCTCAGCCATTTTATGAGTATCCACTCTTTTCTTAACAGCAGCACCTTCTTCTTTTGATGCAGCCAAAATTTCCCCTGCCAATTTTTGCGACATAGCCTTTTCGTTTCTCTTACGAGAATAACTAATAAGCCATTTCATTGCGGTTGAAATCTTTCTATCTGGCCTGATCTGCATAGGAATCTGAAAAGTAGCTCCTCCTACCCTTCTACTTCTTACCTCAACATGAGGCATAACATTGGACAATGCATCTTTCCATAGTTCCAATGCGGTTTTTTCTTCGTCTGTCTTTTTCTCTTCTACGATATCAATAGCATCGTAAAAAACTTTAAAGGCAACCGACTTTTTTCCATCCCACATCATCATGTTAACAAAACGGGTCACCAATTGGTCGTTAAACCTTGGATCTGGTAAAAGTGGTCTCTTTTTTGCCTGCTTTTTTCTCATTTCTTCTTTTTGAGTTAATGGTCAATAGTCCTATATTAAAAGTACTTAGTCCTTCAATATGCGACTTTTAACAAATTTTTACTTCTTAGGGCGTTTTGCTCCGTATTTAGATCTACGTTGTGTCCTTCCAGCAACACCTGCTGTATCCAAGGCACCTCTAACGATGTGATACCTAACTCCTGGCAAATCCTTTACCCTTCCGCCTCTTACTAATACTATCGAGTGCTCTTGTAAATTGTGACCCTCACCTGGTATGTAAGCGTTAACTTCCTTCCCGTTGGTCAACCTTACCCTAGCAACTTTTCGCATTGCAGAGTTTGGTTTCTTAGGAGTGGTAGTATAAACACGTGTACATACACCTCTTCTTTGAGGACACGAATCCAAAGCAGCCGATTTACTCTTCTTAGTAATCGTGACTCTTCCTTTTCGTACTAATTGTGAAATTGTTGGCATACTATTTTTGTATAATAAAAACTTAACCCCTCTTTTAAGGGCTGGCAAATGTAGTAATTATTCACAATAATTCAAACCCTGCGCTATTTATTTTTTATATTTTTTATTCGCAACATATTCATTAACTCAGAATTAGATCCAATTACACCCAATTCTTTAGATTCAAGACCAACAAAAAACAATGTATGGGTTTGCGAAATTGGAGCCAAAACAAGCAAATCATAATTAATAGGTATATCAAAAACGAACATTTTTTTAACAAATTCTTAGCTTAATCGATTAATCGCAAAGAATACCATAATTCAAAGTCCGATATGCACCCAATAATTGTGATTATTGCGAATTTGTCAATATATTAACCTTTTTTTGAAAAAAAATCTTACAAAAAAGTCAGAAGGTTGTTTTAAATGTAAAAATATAACGTATAAGTGTGTAAAAAATATCAAAACGCCCCCTTATTCAGGCTTTTTTAACATTATTTTATTATGCGCGCATAAGAAATACGCCCAAAAAGTTGTTTTATTAACAATGATTTAAGATTTTTGCAACTGCTAATTCAAATAAACATAAAATGAAAACAAAGTTAAGTGGAATCCTAACGCTGTTTCTAGCGTTGATTGTGCAATTATCCTTTGCACAAGAAAAAACGATTTCAGGTACGGTAACGGACCAAGACGGTCTTCCGCTCCCTGGAGTGAACATCCTAGTAGAGGGAACTACAACTGGAACCCAAACAGATTTTGATGGACTTTACTCCATCGATGCAAGCGTTGGGCAAGTTTTGGTATTCTCTTATATAGGTCAAAAAAATGCTAGAATGACAGTCGGTGCCAGTAACACCATCAACGTCCAAATGGAAGAAGATGCGCAGGCATTGGAAGAAGTGGTTGTTACGGCCTTGGGTATTAAGAGGAACCCCAGATCTTTGGGATACTCCGTTAAATCTGTTGAAGCCGAATCAATTACAGAGAACTCTGAACCGGACTTAATAAGGTCCCTTAACGGTAAAGTACCTGGAGTAAACGTAAACGTATCTACAGGTGTTGCCGGTGCTTCCAATAAAATAAGTATAAGAGGTACCACTTCCTTCCAAGGAGGTAACCAACCCTTATTTGTTGTAGACGGTACCCCTTATAGTAATACCGAGGTTGAAACCTCCAGCCAGATTACCGGTGGTGGTGGTTATGAAACCGGTATTTCTTCTTTAGACCCTAACGACATTGCCAATGTTGAAGTGCTAAAAGGAGCGGTAGCAGCGGCACTTTATGGTTCAAGGGCGGTAAACGGGGTAATCATCATTACTACAAAGTCAGGAAAATCTGGTGGTTTGTCCAACAAAAAATTCGAGGTATCCCTAAACACAGGGGTTTATTTTGAAAAAATCGCCAACCTTCCTGAATACCAGAATACTTACGGTAACGGAACCAATTTCAACTACAACAACGCAAACGGTTCATGGGGTGCAAGATTTGACTCCCTAGAAACCATCCCAACTTGGCCCAACTTGCTAAATGCATTTCCTGACCAGTTTGGACCCACTGTTCCTTATGTGGCGCAACCAGACAACGTTAAGGACTTGTTTAAAACTGGATTTGTTGCAGACAATTCGGTAAACATTAGTTCTGCCAAGGAAAACTCCAATTTTAGTCTTACCATTTCCAACATGGACCAACAAGGGTATATACCTTTTAACTCATACAAAAGGACCAATATATCTGCAGGGGGTAATTTTAAGTTGGAAAATGGCTTACAAGTTGGTGCAAACCTTAGCTACTCTGATAGCTACCAAGTGGGTCCATTCCTAGGTGAAAACCAATACGCGGGGGCTGCCTCCTCCTTTGCGAGAACACTCGTACTGGGTAGAACATGGGACCTTAGTCTTCCCTATGAAGATGCCAATGGTGCACCCGTAATCCCCAACGGGGGTTGGGACCACCCATTATGGTCATGGGAACACAATCAAATAAGAACAGGTGTAAACAGGACTGTGGCTAACGTAAATTTTGCTTACGATTTTAACGAGCACATTAATGCAAGATATCAGTTGGGTATCAATAAATATGATCTGGCCCGTGTAGAAATAACCGACAAAGGCTCAAGGGCAGCTTCGGGAACAGGTAGAGTTGTAACAGACAATTACGACAGTGAAGAAATTGAATCAACCTTTGTGGTCACTTTCAATTATGACTTGGCCGAAGATTTAAATATGAATTTATTGGTGGGTAACAACGTTAACCAAATTTCTGACCACCGTGTTGGTTATACTGGGACCAATCTAATCGCAGATGGTATCTTTACCGTTAACAACACGGCCAATGTGGTTTCCGATGTGGATGAAATATCAAGAAAAAGAATAGTTGGTGTTTTTGGAGACTTGGGATTGGGGTATAAGGATTATTTGTTCTTAAACGCCACTGCCAGAAACGACTGGTCATCAACACTACCCAAAACCGACAATAGCTTCTTATACCCATCGGTTTCCTCATCCTTTATATTTACGGAGGCATTTGGGTTAAAAAATGACATTATCAGCTTTGGTAAAATTAGAGGAGGTTGGGCCAACGTGAGCAGGGATGCAGACCCATACCAGATTAATAAGATTTTTAGTGTTGGAACAGTATACGCAGGACAACCTTCCGTATTTGTCCCAACCACACTTGGAAATCCTAGTTTAAGTCCAGAAAACACAGAAGAATTTGAAGTAGGTTTGGATTTGGAACTCTTTAACAACAGAGCGATACTCGACTTTACCTGGTACAAAAAAACAACTACAGATTTGATTTCAGAGGTTAATGTACCTACCTCTTCAGGATATACTTCATTTTTGACCAACATTGGTGAAATGGAAAACACAGGTATTGAAATAGGTTTAACTCTTATTCCAATTAGGACCGAGAATTTTAGGTGGTCTACTTTTACCTCATTTACCAAAAACGATAACGTAGTAAACGAATTGATCGAGGGTCTTGACAGGTTTCCACTTAACGTAAACGAAATTGCCTTTGTAGACGAAGGGGAACCTTTTGGAGTATTCTACGGAACCGCTTTTGCAAGGGATGATGAAGGTAATTATTTAATTGAAGAAGGTGGTGGAGGTATCCTACAGGCTTTGGAAAACAAAGTAGTGGGTGATCCCAACGCTGATTTCAAAATAGGATTTACCAATACTTTCAAATACAAAACCTTGAGTTTACAGGCACAATTAGACTGGAAAGAAGGAGGTGACGTAGCTTCAACTACAATAGCATCCTTATTAGGTAGAGGGGTAACCAAGGATACAGAAGATAGGGAACGTACTTATATAATACCTGGTGTTTACGGAAATCCAACTACAGGAGAGGCCATTCTTGACAATGCTGGCAACAAGATTCCAAATACCACTCAAGTTACAATGAACAATTTGTATTTCTCACCTACCACCAATAGTAATACTTTTGGTATTAACACTGTAGACGAGGCCACCATTTATGATGGTACAGTATTTAGGTTAAGGGAAATTGCATTGGCCTACGAAGTTCCAAAAAAGTTTTTGGACAAGACCTTTATAGGAGCCATGACATTTTCTGTCGTGGGGAACAACTTATGGTATTTTGCACCAAACGTGCCTAAGTATACCAATTTTGATCCAGATGTTACTGCCTATGGGTCAGGTAACCTACAGGGTATTGAAACCCAGTCGGCCCCTAGTTCCAAAAGATTTGGGTTTAAACTTAACGTAACATTTTAATAAAAAGAACTATGAAAAATATATTTAAAATAAATCTGAAAAGCCGCACAATGTTCGCCGTAGCATTGGTGTCTTTACTTTTCTACAATTGTAGTGACTATTTGGATGTGAATACCGACCCAAACAATCCTACTACAGCTCCTCTAGATCAACTTTTGACGGACACGGAGAGAAATTTTAATCTGATTACTGAATTTAGGGTTTATATGGCAGAAGAACTTTCCGCCTATGTACACCAATTCACCTTCCGTGAAGAGCAGGATCAATACGGTACCAGGCAGGATAATACCGATATCCAAAATTCTTGGGATGTTGCCTATTCGGTAATAACTGAAGCTGATATCATAATTGAGCAAGGAACTGCCGAAGAGGAGATGATCATTGTAGGAATGGCCAAAGTACTTAAAGGATACACCGCCACCATTATTGCAGATATCTGGGGAGATGCGCCTTATTCCGAGGCATCCAAGCTTGCCACAGGCATTGTTAGTCCGGTTTTTGATGATCAGACTGCCATTTACGAAAATGCATTGGCACTGATTGACGAAGGTCTAGCCAATATTAACAGTGGACAAGGTTCAAATCCTGGAACCCAAGATTTGTTCTACAGTGGAAGTATTTCCAAATGGAACAAATTCGTGAATACCCTGAAGTTAAAATTGTACAACGAAATTCGTTTATCCTCCCTGTTTAATGCAGGTAAATTAAATGCTCTAATTGCGGCAGACAATTTTATGGCCAGTAGCGCTGACGATTTTGAATTTCCTTACTCTACTACCCAATCACCGGCAGAAGAGAGAAACCCACTTTTTAGAACTACTTACACAACAGGTCAAACTAGCCATTATGCCAGCCCTTGGTTCTACGAAATCCTTAAAGGATGGAATCCAAACATACACAATGGACTTGAAGACCCTAGGCTTCCTTACTATTTCTTTAACCAGTTGACCCCTGGACAATTACCTCCAGATGTTGGTGATCCAACTACAGGTGACCCTAAGGCGGATTATTGGGATAGAAACACAGGTTTCCATACCATTAGATTTGGTAGTGTAAGCCCTAATAGGGATTTTGCTTCGAGGGAATCTTCTACCTACCCAGGGATTTATCCTGCCGGAGGTAGATATGATGACGGTGAAGGTGGTGATGCCGATGTAAATTCCGGTACAGGTGCAGCTCCTCATAGGATGTTAACGTATCATGAATCTTTATTTATCATGGCCGAATTAATTCAGGCCAATGTAATTTCCGGTGATGCAAGAACAGTGTTGGAAGATGCTATGACCGCAGCTTTTAAAAAGGTGGATGTTGTAGTTGCCAATTCGGAAACTGACCAAACCGTTCCAAAATTAGAAGGAACCACTGCAGTGGCCGATTTCATAGATGGAGTATTGGCGGAATACGATGCTGCTTCCGAAGCTAAAAAGATGGAAATTATAATGACCCAAAAATGGGTGTCCACTTTTGGAGATCCTTTTGATCAATATAATGATTACAGAAGAACCGGGTACCCTGTATTGGCCAATCCCAATGGACCTTCTCCAGAATATCAATTGGACAATGGAGATGAATGGCCTTTAAACGACAGTGAAACAACATTAACAAGACCGTATCAGGTTTCCCTATTTTGGCCACAAGCCGAATTGAACGTTAATGAGAATGCACCTGCCCAGAAGGATGCTACGACCTATAAAATATTTTGGGATAATTAATAGATAAAATTCATAACATGAAAAACATATATATATTAAGCCTTTTTTTAGCCCTATTTGTGCTAAATACGTCTTGTGATGATGACGGGGGCACTTCGGCAATCAATACGACCAATGGTGCCCTACCCGATTTTAAAATGGTAGCTGGAAGCCCTGATTTTATTGATCTTACAGGAATAACTAATCTAAACCTACAGTTCACAGTTGGTGTAGGTGTAGGAGAACCTACATCCTTTGACCTAAAGGCGTACTACCTTACTGTAGATGGTGATTTGTACGGACCAATTACCTTGGATGCCGGTGTTACCGAATATCCTAAGGAGTATTCAATTACTGGGACCCAAATAATAGGTGCCTTTTCAGAATTAAATAGTGCTGCTGATATACAAGTAGGAGATGTCCTTAAATTTTTTACATCCTATACGTTTGAAGATGGCTCCAAACTTGAAGTTCTTAATAGTAAAGGAGAACCAAATTATTATGCTGCAGATTTCAACGCTTATCCCAATTTTACTGTTAAATTGGATTATGTCGTGTCCTGTCTATCAGATTTGGGAGGAACCCATACATACGTTACCACCAATCTTCAAGCAGCTAACAGTCCTACAGCCTGTCCTACAGGAGAAGTTACAGGCTCAGTTACTTGGACCGACCAGGGTGGAGGCAATTACCTCACTTCCGACCTAGGTTTTGGCCAATACGAATCATCATGCTGGAACGATGGCCCAGCCACAAGTGGTGGAGCCACTTTTAGCGAGGTTTGTGGTGAAATCATTTCCGGAGGCCTCGACCAATATGGTCTAGAATACATCTGGGTAATTACGGATGTAACCGGTCCTGAGTTAACCATGACATGGACTAATGACTATGGAGATTCTGGCACAGTTGTAATTACTAGGGAAGGCGGATTGGATTGGCCGCAATTATTTACCAGGTAACTCAGTATTAAATTAAAAAGCGGCCACTAAGGCCGCTTTTTTTTATTTCATTCCTATTGTCTAAATAATTGATCTGTAAAGAATTAATATTTTTATTAAAAACAAAATTTTCACTAATGTCAAAGTTTATTGGCTCCATACTTATTTCTTTGTTTTTCTTGTTTATAATGGGATGTTCCAATGAAGGACCAACTAACACCAATACTCCAGAACCAGATCCTGTCACAGCTATAGACACTATTAAAATTCCAAACAATAACACTCTAGGAACTATTAAATACAGCTCTGAAGTTTACGCTGGATACACCTTATTCACTATCCACAAGGACACCTATTTAATAAACAACTGCGGGCAAATTATTAATCATTGGATCAGCGATTATGATAGAGGTGGGGCTTATTATTTACTAGAGGACGGTTCTTTGCTTAGAGCAGGGAAATACGACAATCCAAATATCACCTATGGCGGGTTGGGCGGAATAATAGAAAAATTTGATTGGAATGGAGACAAAACGTGGCAATATATCTACTCTACCTCCCTATATAGCCAACACCACGGACTTTACCCCATGGAAAATGGCAATATCCTATTATTGGCCGCGACAAGGAAAACATATGAAGAGGCTATTGCAGCAGGCCGGGACCCACAATATATAATCGAAGGTGAATTATATAATGAACAGATTATAGAAATAGAACCTCAAGGTAATAACGGCGGGAATATTATTTGGGAATGGAATGCTTGGGATCATTTAATACAAGACCTTGATAGCACCAAAGAAAACTTTGGCAATATCTCATTAAATCCTCAATTGATCAATATTAATTTTTTAGGGATTTCGACGGGAGAAAAAGATTGGCTTCATTTTAACTCCTTACAATTTAACGAGTCTTTGGATCAAATTATATTAAGTTCACAAAAATTGAATGAAATATATATAATAGACCATTCTACCTCAAAAGAAGAAGCCGCTACAAACAATGGAGGAAGGATGGGCAAAGGAGGAGATATTTTATATAGATGGGGGAATCCCATAGCCTACAATCAAGGTTCGGAAATGAACCAAATATTGTTTGGACAGCACAATGCACAATGGATTGACAAAGGCCTTAAAGATCAAGATAAAATTATATTATTCAATAACGGTACCGGTAGAAACCCCAATCATTCGTCTATTGATATCATTACACCACCCGTTGATTCTTTTGGAAATTACATCTATGATGAAGAATCCTCTTTTGGACCACTACAGCCTGAATGGTCTTATAAAGCACCCAATAAAGGGGATTTCTTTTCCAAAATATTATCCAGTGTACAAAGGTTACCTAACGGCAACACTTTGATTTGTGAGGGAACCAAAGGTAAATTTTTTGAGATTAATCCCAACAATGAAATTGTATGGGAATACATTAACCCGGAAACAAATTCGGGCGAGATATTACATCAAGGCGAAGAACCCATCAGCAATGTATTTATGGCTCTTAAATACAGTGAGAATTTCCCTGGATTTTCAAATAAAAATATTGCTCCGGGCGATCCTATAGAGCTTAATTTTAATATTGGAAACTGTAGTCAATAGATTTTCTAATTACAAAAACAAAAAGACATTGTAGGATGTCCTTTTTTTCTACCTTTACCCCATGAAGAACACCGAACAAATTTATGGCATCAGAGCCGTAATAGAAGCCATAAAATCCAATGAACCAATAGACAAGGTTTTTATACAGAAAGGATTAAAGGGAGATCTGTCCAAGGATATGGAAACACTGATCCGCAAAAACGGTATTACCGCTTCCTATGTGCCTATTGAAAAATTAAACCGACTTACCAAGAATAACCATCAGGGCGTTGTAGCCAATATATCCCCAATCACCTTTTTAACCGTTGAAGAATTGGTTGAAAAAACATTGGAGACCAAGACAACACCCCTTTTCCTATTATTGGACCAGCTCTCGGATGTACGGAATTTTGGAGCCATCATAAGAACGGCCGAGTGTACAGGAGTAGACGGAATCATAATTCAGAAAAAAGGAGCTGCCCCGGTTACTGCAGACACCATTAAGACCTCTGCCGGAGCCGCTTTTAGAGTGCCTATTGCCAAAATAGACCACATAAAGGATGCCGTTTATTATCTACAGGCTTCAGGTATAAAGGTTATTGCCGCCACTGAAAAAACCGAGAACACCATATATGAAGTTTCCTTTAAGGAGCCTTGCGCCATAATCATGGGATCGGAAGATGTCGGCATCTCCCCTTCCATTCTAAAGGCTGCGGACCATATGGCAAAGCTTCCCTTGTTAGGAGAGATAGGATCCCTCAATGTCTCGGTAGCTTGTGGAGTTTTCCTTTACGAAGCGGTAAGGCAGCGACAAGAGTTGTAGAAAAAACCCATCATCACATAACAGCTTTAAGAGTTATTCCAAATTCCAAAGGGACTGAACCCTAAAACGTTCAATTCCATTCTTGGCTGGAATTACTCTGCCTAGTCTATTGATCTTCCTTCCCTTCTCCAGAATCTTTTTTGAAATGATATTTTATTATGATATCCCCATCCTCTATTGGAGGCCTGCTCTCAATAAAATTTCCGTGTTCATCAAAATGTTTAAGAAATTCATCCTCTTCTTCATTATAGTCCTCCTTCTCCCAATCATATTTTTTCAATTTGGGTAGTGGGGCCTTTATGGCAAAGGCCAAAAATATACCTGTGAGAAATCCACCCAAATGACCTTCCCAAGAAATACCATCCTCGACAGGGAAAATATACCACAGTAAACTACCGTAGATAAAAACCACCATCAAGGATAAGGCAACCAAGCGGTAATGCTTGGATAAAATTCCTTTAAAAAAAATAAAACTCACCAGTACATAAATCAATCCACTGACTCCAATATGATAGGATGGCCTTCCTATGAGCCAGGTTATAGCACCAGATAAAAGGATACCCCACAACAACACTTTAATGGCTATATTCCTATAGAAATAAGCAAGGGATGCCGTAAGTATGGCAATCGGAATGGTATTATTATATAGGTGCTCTACGGACGAATGTATAAACGGACTAAAGACAATTCCCCTTAATCCCTCCAAAGTTCTAGGATAAACACCAAAATCGTTAAAATTGACCTGAAACCGAATTTCAAACCAATAAACGGTCCAGATAGAGAGTACCGCCAACAATGGAAATACCACTACTGAATTGGAAAATTTAAAATAGTTGCTCTCTGTCATATCCGAAATATAAAACTTAATTCAATGGCCTTGTTAATCCTACTTAAGGCATAAAGTCACTTTTCTGCTTCTATGCCACGAGAATTACCTAAAGCTGCTTTCAGCTCCCCTCTTGAGAGGGGCCAGGGGTGTGTTCTTCGAAATTAGCAATATACCATTCTATTGCTCTAATCACATTGTCGGTACCTTTTAACACTTGTTCATCTGAAAATCTAAGCATATAGATTCCTAACATATTCATAACCCCTTCTTTCTTTACATCTTTATCGAAGACTTAATAATTTAATGGGAATAACCATCGACCTCAATGCCCAGCATCAATTCATGGCAAAAGAAATCTATTATATAATTGTCTATTAGTTTTTGGCGATGAAAATCCAATCCATACATCTGTTTCCCTATAAGTCTTTGCCAAAGGAAAATTTCAGCTTTGGTGGCATTATTCCTAAGCTGTCTTGCCAACTGTTTAAGCTCGGGATTATAGGGTATAATCTTTCTTTTTAACATTTGCTTTTGTTTTTTACACACCCCTAACCCCTCTCAAGAGGGGAATTTATTTGATTCTACATTTATCATTTTCTAAAATCAATGGACTTTGGCACTTAATTAGAACTTTGCAAAAACACCAAACACCCAATACCAGAATTTTACAATAATAAGCACCACTTGACCCTCACCAAAAACCTAAAATTACTTTTCCACACCCCCTTCAAGAAAAGAACTTATTGGTTATTACATTTCAAAACTTTTAAACCAGGAGAACATTTTGTAAGAATTCAAGATAAATAACACCAAGCCTTTACAAAATTTAACCTCATTTATCCAACACAAAATACTTAATGCTTCATTCACTTCACCTTTTGAAACGATTTTTTTTGACCCTACGTTCTAAACATTATTGTATTTAATATCATGTAACCTCTGTGCATTAACTGAATTACAAAACTTAATTCAATATTCTGGCCAAGAATCCATTTTCGGATAAATTGTCATCCCTTTAAATGTCTTATTTTTGTTCTATGAACGAGCCACTAGCAGAAAGGGTACGTCCCAAAACTTTAGAGGATTATATAAGCCAAAATCATTTGGTGGGAGAAAATGGGTCATTGACCCATCAAATAAAAAAAGGAATCCTACCATCATTGATACTGTGGGGGCCTCCAGGAACAGGAAAAACCACCTTGGCCAATATTATTGCCCAAGAAAGTGGCCGTCCTTTCTATACCTTGAGTGCTATTAGCAGTGGCGTAAAGGATGTACGGGAAGTTATAGAAAAGGCCAAGCAAAGCGGAGGCTTGTTCACGACCAAAAACCCTATTCTTTTTATTGATGAAATCCATCGCTTTAGCAAATCGCAGCAGGATTCCCTGTTGGGGGCCGTGGAAAAAGGATGGGTCACCCTAATAGGTGCCACCACGGAAAACCCCAGCTTCGAGGTAATTCCCGCGCTACTTTCCCGCTGTCAGGTTTATATACTAAATCCCTTTGGAAAAGAAGATCTTGAAGCCATGCTCCACAGGGCAATGACAGAGGACAAGTTTTTAAAAACCAAAAAAATAAAACTCAAGGAAACCGAAGCGCTACTGCGTCTCTCTGGGGGTGATGGAAGAAAATTGTTAAACATCTTCGAGCTTATCATCAATTCGGAAGAAACGGATACCGTGACCATTACGGACGATCTGGTATTGAGCAAAATTCAGAAGAACACAGTTCTTTATGATAAAACTGGTGAGCAACATTACGACATTATCTCCGCTTTTATAAAATCGATAAGAGGAAGCGACCCCAATGCGGCGGTATATTGGTTGGCCAGGATGATCGAAGGCGGAGAGGATGTGAAGTTTATTGCCAGGCGCCTAATTATTCTAGCCTCCGAAGACATTGGCAATGCCAACCCTACGGCCCTGGTAATGGCGAATACTACTTTTCAGGCCGTTACTACCATAGGATATCCCGAAGCTAGGATCATATTGAGTCAGTGCGTTATCTATTTGGCCACCTCAGCAAAGAGCAATGCCAGTTATATGGCCATAAACAAAGCCCAGCAAACCGTAAAACAAACAGGGGACCTATCCGTACCCTTGGCACTGCGGAACGCCCCTACCAAACTAATGAAAGACCTAGGTTACGGGGAAGATTATAAATATGCCCATGACTACGAAAATAATTTTGTAGCCGAAGAATTTATGCCTAAAGAAGTAGCAAAAACCAGTTTTTACCGTCCGGGCAATAATCAACGGGAAAATGCCATCAAAGATTTCCTGAAGAAACGGTGGAAAGATAAATATAACTTCTAATTAAGCAAGAAATATCTAAGTTGATTTAGAATTTAATATTCAATTCCTGACCCATTAATTTGTCGCCTTCATAATACTCAAAATACCACTTGTCGCCTTTTTTCAAAACCGCACCACTATGCACATCCCCTTCGGCAATATAGAAATTGGCCTGGGAGGTGGCGTACATCCTCAATGTTATTTTAGGTGTGCTGTCTACCAATTGAAAACCGTTTGCAATGGCCTGTGCATATAACACCCCAGAATCATCTGTCTTGTAATCCACATCCGGTAATGCCACGGTAGGCATATTCTCTGCCTTGGTAATATTGGACTGAACCGGTTCCATGCTCTTGTAGGATTGCTCCTCCAAGGTGGCCTTTTGTTGTATTACATTCTGCCGATTGGATTCGATTTTATCTTCAGCCAAATCTCCAAATCTTATGTCTTTATCTTTTTCTTGGGGTTTATTTTCAACTATATCTTCGAAACTTATGTCTTTGTCCTTTTCAGCTGCTTTTTCCAATCGTTTAACGTCATTTTTAAAGCTTACGGTCACCTCAGCGGTATCCCCGCTAGGTTCATATTTGTACCCTATCCCTGACAAAGATTTAAAACATTCCTTTATTGCCTCGGAATAAGCGGATTTGTAGTCCTTCTCTTTGCTACTACCTTCTACGGTAGTGTAGACCACATTGGACTGACAATCCTTAAGGGTCAGGGTTACCTTCGTAGTAAACATGGACGAGTCATCCTTAAGATTCAAAAGCAGACCAAGACATCTGTTGGCTAACAGATCCGCAGGCATATCATTGTCATAAACTGCTGTAAAGCCATTTTCGACAAGATTATATTTGATCATTGTACTGGTCTGATACTGATTTTCATTTTTAAAGGTTTCAAATTTGGTTGGGACTATAATGTACTTGTATTTGTTTAATTCCGCTTGTGACATGCCCAAAAAGCCACACATTAAAATAAGGGGTAAAAAAAGGTTTTTCATCATTTCAAATTTCATTGTTAATCTCGATAATGTCGCCCGGTGCTCCTTGAACTTTATCCACAAAAAAAAGGTACCACCATCCTTTTGTGATCCATTCACGGGCATAAATTTTCAGACATAAATAATAATGGGAGCAAAAACCAAACCAATATGGCTTTTAGACATTAAAAGCTCAAATTTACTCCCTACAAAGGAACATTTAAATATCTTGATGTTGGTTGCAATAGTTCCAATATTATTTCTTCCCCCAAGATATAATATTTAATCCTAATTGAAAAGAGGAGTAGTGACTATCCGCCAGGTTCCTATAGGCCAATAGGTTGTCCGCCATAACATAAAAATTTAACGGGCCGGCCTGTAGATTAAGTCCTAGGCCAATATTGCTCCAGGAGAACTTATCTACGGTATAGGTTGTTTTAAGCGCCAATGCCCTTCCAAATCTTCGTAAATAAAAGGCGGTAAGTGCAGCTTGTGGCCCTCTGGGCCTATTAATCATATACAATTGACCACCCACACCATTGGCGTATTTGGTGTAGTCCTTCCGTTTGGACACTATATAGTTACAGTCGCAATCCATACTAGGATTAGAGGGTTCTCCCCAATTATAACGTAAGGAACCATACAATTTGGTAGGCCTAAAATAAATATAACTCTTATCATTGGTGCCGTGCGGGACCAATGCATCCACCTCATCCACCAAATCTTGCCAAAAATCGGCATTGGAGTTTGAAAATGCATCCGGCAGAATAACTTCTATTCCTTCCACGGTGGCATTGCCCTTTATGGTATAGTTCTTAACGTCGGTGGAACTATAAACGAAGCCCAAATCCAACAAACTTCCGGTTATTACGGTTTGTTTGTTAAGTTTATAAGTAAATCCCAGGTCGATACCAAATCCCAGATCTCCCCCAAAAAAGAGTCTTCTGGTTAATATTCCAGGCAAAAGGGAAGTATCATTATCCAAGGCATCCTCAATCTCATTAAGTCCGGAGGACCTTAATTCCAGGTCGGCATCCAAGGTATTGGCCAAGAGGTTGTTTTGCCCCTCATTGGTTACAAAATATCCTTTGTTTTTGGTAGATGAAAAATTGAAGGCACTGGAGTAAATTTTTGCTCTTCCGCCAATCGTCAGGGCTCCATCCACTCTTTTATTCAATCCGAAATGAAACACATTGAGCATTTCCCCACGTGTTTTTAAATGTTCGAGATCAAATTTTCTTCCCAATTGATTGGCATTGCCCTCAAAAGCCAAGATGGCATAATCCTTAAACCAATAGCCGATGGCATCACCTTCATTGTAAATCCCGAAAGAGTAGAAATTATCCCGATTACGGCCGCGAAAACCACCATTCAATAATTCCACCTGATAAGTACCGCTAAGCTCATCGCGGGTACTCATACCATATATGGCCAGTTCCCTGACCTTGACATTAAAGTCCACTCCGTCGTCCGCAAACAGATCGTTTACAGTAAGCCCACTACTCCCTGCCTGAAATGAAATTCCAGACAACACGGGAATTCCGGCATACCATTGAAAATCTGTGGACATTCCTGGATTAACCATTAACGCTTGGGGAATCTCTGTAAAATCGTACAGTATTTGTTTGTTCTGGGCAGTAATAAAGAAACAGCCCAGCAACCAGGATAATAAGACGAGTTTAACTTGTCTCATTTTAAACGAAGTCTGAATTGTCCACTGGACCTAAAAATAATTTTAGGGTCCGGGAGATTGGATACACTACTATTATCGCCTAAATTTCGAACACTGACCTTAATACTTGAAGTGTTTTTTATGATTTCTATGCTGCGTCCGGTTCCAATTCCATAGGCCACCTGTAACTGCACTAGGGGCGTCGGAGCCGGATCTATATGAAAATATTGGGTGTCCAGGGTATTCCCACCTTCATCCAAAAATTCAACCGTGGCCTCCATTTCCTTACTGGTAGTATTCTCAATTTCATAAAATACAAAGCCATCCAAAACCCGATCCGAGAAAGCATCTACGCTAAAACCGTCAAAATTAAAATCTTGGGAATAAAAATCCTGTCCGGGAATTTCATTTAGCAGTCTTTCAGGCGATTCTATATACAATATACTGGCCTCTACTGTAGGGATAATTTCCAAATCCTCATATTGGTCGAAGTTTTGCCTTTCTATACAGGAATATAGTGCAAGCAAAATAATGCAGGGAAACAAAAATCTATTTTTCATACCAAACCTTACAAGAACAACTACTGGTACCGTGTTGTTATAGTGTTACTACAAATTATAACTCTATAAATAAGATTTTATTTCACTCAAATCGTGAATCATGTCGCAATATTCGTGCTTTGGTTCATTATTGGCGTTGAAATGAAGGGTATGCAGCCCTACAGACCTTGCCCCCAAAATATCTGCCTCCAAACTATCTCCGATCATGAGGGATTTATGGGGCTGCACTTTGGCCTTTTCGAGTGCCAACCTAAAGATAATTGGGTTTGGCTTTTTAACACCCGCCATTTCGGAATTAATTATATGCTCAAAATAATTATGAATATTGGAACTGCGTAATTTCTTATGTTGTATTTCCTGAAAACCATTGGTGATGATATGTAATTTATAATGGGGCTTCAAATAGTCCAAAACCTCCGTTGTATTGGGAAAAAGGTGGTTGTAGGAAGACAAATACTCAATATATTGATCGGATAGAACATCTATTAATTCATTGGATATGGAATATCCAAGCTTATCAAAGGTAATTTTCAATCTTTGGAACCGGAGTTCACTTTTGGATATTTTCCCTTCCCTATAAAGCTTCCAAAACTCAAAATTTATGGGAATATATACCTTTAAAAAATCGTTGAGCTCTACACTGACGGAGTTCTCCGCGAGAATTCTTTGAAATGTAAGGGCAGAGTTTTTTTCAAAATCCCATAGGGTATGATCCAGATCAAAAAAAACATCCGTAACAAGGTTCTTAAACATTTACACGCTTTAAAATACTACTATATAATTTCTTCCAATTCAATTTACTTTCGCCCCCAATTAATTCATTTGAAAAAACGGTTATAAATTTCCCGTTTACCTTCTTAGTTTCCAAATAAAGCCTTTCCACAGCAGAAAATGCCTCCGTCCTATTCCTGTATTTCAATAAACCATAATCATGCACCGCAAAAGGGTGTATCTTAATAGGTTGCTGAACTTCCAAGGGGATATCGTAAAAATAAAAAGGGGTACAGGTACCTGCCCTAAATCCAATTTCATGGGTATACCCCATGGTATAATCGTCCGTAAAACCGGCCTCGATCAAATTCCTATATGTTTCGGGAATGTCCACCCTGTTATAGCGCATACGGGAACTACTCACAGGTCTATTGATTACATTGGCAAGATTTTTTTTCTCTTCCTTAAGCAAGGCTATATCATTAAAGGAGCTATAGGAACAGGACAAAGAAACCTTGTCATAGTCCGCTACAGATTTGATTAGGTGCTTAAATTTGTTATTGTTGGGGGATACGTTCTTGTCATAAGTGGAATATTCCGCGAACTGAAAAAAGAACATGCCCTTTACCTTATTGTTCCTGTGCAATTCTATTAGCTCAAAAAAATTGTCATAGGGATCTTTCTTTAAATTGAACCATACCGAAACCCTATCAAAAACCCTACGTATCTTAAGGGAGGCCAGATCATAAAAAAATCCTGACATACCACGGACAAAGCCTCTATATGCAAAACAATGGGAGCTGGAAACATCTATGATAGAGGCATAATTATAATGCCTTGGCTTGTGTTTAAGATCCTTGAATTTTTCCTTTAGCGCGGACAATAACTTTTGTGCCCAAATGTCCACTAATGGCTTTTCCAGAAAATCATTTTGAAAAGCCAAACTGTCCTTGGGTGAAAATCTACCGTGCATGTCCTTAACGTGGGGCAAATACTCTTCATACCTACTCAACATATAAAAACTAGCGGAAAAAATATCGAAAGGGAGATTGCTTCTATCGCCAGCCGCAAAAAAACAAGGTGTACCCTGCCAATCGGCTAGATAGATCTGTATGTCGTTAATTCCCTGTTCAAACAACAGGTCGTTGCTCCGTACAAAAAATTCATTCTGTAAAGGTTGTTTGGTGTAGGTTATCTTTGGCCCGGTATGTTTAATAAAATCCTCAACTTTAGTGGTGTAGGTGACCTCTATTCCCAAAATAGTAGTAAATATATGCCGCATAATATAACTGAAGCGATGTGTAATTTTATGGGTATAGATGAGCAACATAACTATTTACTTAGTACTATTAAAAAAGACATGTATTTTTTTTGATTTCGGAAGTCTCTGTACAAGACCATAGTTAACAAGCCCCATTTTAAAGGATATTTTCATCTGCAAAACTAAAGTATTCTTTTTGTGTGATGATGATATGGTCCAAAACTTTTATATCCAGAGCTTCCGATGCCACTTTTAGTTTTTTTGTAATTTGTTTATCTGCCTCACTTGGTTTTAAAGTACCTGAAGGGTGGTTATGGGCCAAAATCAATCCTACCGCACCTAATTCCAAAGCTTGTTTCAATACCAAGCGAACATCTACCAATGTTCCGGTAATACCTCCCTTGCTAAGTTGCCCCGCCTGCAGCACTGCGTTGGAATTATTCAGAAAAACTATCCAAAATTCCTCATGGGGCAGTTCTCCCATTTTAGGCTGCAAAAGTTCAAAGACATTTTTACTGCTAATGATTTTCGTTATTTTCTGAGCCTCTTCTCCCCTACGTCTCCTTCCTATTTCCAGAGCGGCAGCGATGGAAACCGCTTTTGCCTCCCCTATGCCCTTGAATTGCATTAGTTGTTTAATGGACAATTTTCCCAATTCGTTCAGATTGTTGTTCGCAGAGGCCAATATGCGTTTCGCAAGCTCCACCGCACTTTCATTGCGACTTCCCGAGCCAATTAATATAGCTATCAGCTCCGCATCGGAAAGAACGGATTTTCCTTTTTGCACCAATTTCTCACGAGGCTTATCATCATCGGACCAATTTTTAATAGAGAAAGAAGATGGCTTTTGTTGCATAACCTAAAGATAAGAATCTTATGGTTTTATCATAATTACAAAACCAAATATTACCAATACGGAAAACATAAATTCATCCATAAAAAAAGCCCATGGCCATTCCTATAAAAAATGGCCTATGGGCTTTTATGATTTATGTATTGAAAACTGTTTTAGAAATCCCTGTACGGTGCATCCAGGAACTTATTGGCCTCAGGTTCCGAAAACCTAGCAGTGGCATTATCCCAATGCAATGTTTTATTTGGAAAACGACCGGCAATAACCCCTAACAAAATCGTTTCGGTAAGTCGAGCCGAATATTCAAAGGGAGCCGAGGTTTCGGCTTTTCCCAAACAGGCATCCACAAACTGATGATAGTGTTTATTTCCTTCGGAATCGTAGTCCCTGACCGGTTCCCCAATAGCCTCTTGATCCTTAATAATGGACAGATCCAGTTCCTGATATTTACCATCTACAATAAGTCTGGGCAATTCCATAAAATGTGGCAATAAAAGTCTTCCTTTTTCACCTACAAACATTGCTCCTTGTCCAGGTAGTTTCTCATTGTTAGGCAACTTTAGGTCTTTATGCTTCTCAGGAGCCCCTTTACCATCGTACCAGATCCACTTTAAGGTATCGGCCGTATATTCGGTTCCGGGAAAGGTATAGGTAACGGTGTTTTTCTCAGGAAATCCAAACCCTGTAGGTTTTCTACATTGGTTCTTTATGGTCATGGGAACGTCCAATTTAAGTGCGTTATACGGGGTATCAAAAATATGCACACCCATATCGCCCAAAGTACCACAACCGTAGTCCAATAATTTTCTCCAATTGGCCGGATGGTAATACCCCTCCTTGTATGGCCTTTCGGCAGAAGTCCCCAACCAAAGATTCCAATCCAAATTTTCGGGTACCGGATCAGATCCTTCCGGCTCAGGACCATCAAACCCCCAGTTCTTGGGAGACCATGCCCTAACCGTACTTACCTTCCCTATAATTCCGGATTGGATCAATAAGGTGGCCAATTTGTAATCGTAGAAAGAATGAACCTGGATTCCCATTTGCGTCACCAAGTTTTTTTCTTTTGCCATTTTACGCATCGCTCTAGCTTCTACCACGTGATGGGTAAGTGGTTTTTGACAATATACCGGTTTATCGAACTCCATGGCCATCATGGAAGCAGGCGCATGGGTATGGTCCGGGGTGGAGACTATAACCGCATCTATATCGTTTTTCATTTCTTTTAGCATCACCCTGTAATCCTTATAGACTACAGCGTTGGGGTGCAATTTCTTGGCCCCGGCCAATGCCTTGGAGTCTACATCGCAAAGTGCTACCACGTCCACCAATTCATGCGAAGATATGGAAGCCAGATCGGCCCCTCCCATATTACTAACGCCGATATGGGCAGTCCTTAAACGTCCATTTTTGGACAACGCCCAAACGGAGGATGGCAGAAGAGCCGTTAAACCCAAAGCTGCGGTACTTTTTAAAAAGTCTCTTTTTTTCATAAGTAAGTTTTTTTATTGTTTTTAACGGTCAAACCAAACCGATAGAATTAAGTTCTATAATTTTCTAATTTTTATATTTCTAAACCAAATGGCACTTGAGTGATCCTGAAAACCGATATACCCAGACTTGAACTTGCCATAATATTCCTCATCCTTCCATTTCCCAGAATTCTTTTTTTCATACCAATCCTCGGACCAGGGCACAAAAGACAATACTTTTTTCCCATTGAGCCAGTGCTCTACTTGCTCTGGTGTAAATACTATTTTGGAAGAATTCCACTCTCCAACAGGATTCAATATTTTTTGTTCGGGATCGGCCACATGCATGGCATAATCAGAGGCGGTTTGCTGTAAAGGTTGAAGTGCCGCAGGATTTTCAGTATGTCCAAGGCTAAGGTTGTATGCCGTAAGATCATGAATCTTTGCATAATTTTCATCATCTATCAACTGGTATTCGGGGGAAATATTTGGCGGCCCGGCATTAGGTATACCTTCTTTTAGATGGTAAAAAATCCCACTATTGCCCCCTTCGGGCAATTTCCATTCCACGTACAACTCAAAATTATCAAACTCTTCCAAACCATAGATTATATCCTTTCCTCCGGTATAATCCTGCTCCAGCCCCAATTCGGTATCAAATGTCAATACGCTGTCCTTAACGACCCAGCCCGGAGGCAGGGAGTCCCCATTATATGCTCTCCAACCGTTGGTGGTTACGCCATCGAACAAGTATATCCAGTTTTCGCTTTCTGCGGCAGTTTCAGCTTTAGCTTCGGGTTTGGTGTCGGTTTTAGTTTTGCAGGAAGATAGTACCAATGCAACGGAAAAAAAGGCAATTAGTAGTTTCATGTATTTATTATATCAGGAGAATTTATAAGGTCATGAAGATAAAAAAAAATTACAAGAGACCTAGGATAGTGCTGTGTAATTTAAACCGTTTCCAACTCCTGCAACAAATTCTCCATATCCAATGGCTTAGTAAACATGGTCAAGGATCCGTCCGGCCCATAGGTCCAAAGACTTTTTGGGCGGTCCCAATAAAGTTCCACCCCATTTTTGTCGGGGTCGTCCAAATAAATAGCTTCCGAAACCCCATGGTCACTGGCCCCGGTCAATGGATATTCTTCTTTAAGCAAGCGCAGGTATATTTTTGCAAGATCTTTTCTAGTAGGATATACTATTGCAGTATGGAACAAACCCACACTATTGGGAGATGCAGGAGACAGGCCTTTGCTATGCCAGGTATTTAAACCAATATGATGGTGGTACCCGCCAGCGGAAATAAAGGCGGCCTGACTACCATACATTGTGGTCACTTCAAAGCCCAATAGATTACAATAGAAATCCAAGGACCGTTCCAAGTCTGCTACCTTTAAATGTACATGCCCTATTCGGGCCTGTGCTGGAATAGTATATTTATTGTCCATTAGAGGAGTACATTAGACGTAAAAATCAATTTTTAAATGCAGCCCAGCAATTTAGTTCATAAACGACGGCGGATATGATCAATATTTATAAATTCTTGCGGCGTAGGCTTTAGTGGTATCAATTGGATAAATAGTCATGGGATAATTACCAGAAGGCCTAACAACGGGCATTTCTACCGTCTTTTTCTCTGAAATAATTCCAGTAGACCTCTGATGGTCCATAAAACCACTGAGCGCATCCTTAAAATTGAAGTCAAAAACAATAGAATCCTTTATCCCAATTCCCTTTTTTCCAAATGCGTTGGCCTCATGCTTGCTCCAATCCTTTTCCCGTAGATCGTTATTGGCATTTTCATCTAGGGACGGTATGGCGCGTTGTTGGGCATTGAGACTTCTACTACCTATAAAGAATACTACCAAACATAAAAAGATGAAATATTTCATTGTATATTTTTTGTGGGCATAACACAAGTGAAATTCTTTAAAACTCTTCGCAATGAATACCCTTTTCCAATTGTTTCCTTAAGGCGGTTACCATACTTTTTAATTCCTCGGGTTCCTTGCCGTACTCAAATGTCACCTTGTATTTCTTGCCGGAAAAATTTTCAATCTCCAACCACTCTGCCCCTTCATCTGCACAATCCGGACATCCCAAGATTTCGGGCAGGGAATTAAATTCATTTAAATCTACTGTTTTTTTTAGAGAGTCCCAACTCAATTCGGTCAATTTTTCTGTACATGTAATAGGTTCTACCTGATTATTCCAACCCGAACGGGAATAGGTTACTGTACCCGACTTTAACAGCATCTCGTTCTTACAATAGCCCACGCACATTCCAAAGGATGTGCCATAACCCAACTGTTTGATATCTGAAGGATTTACCTCATTTTTTTCGCAGGAAAGCAATATCCCAAACATCAATAATAGAAATGCACCTTTGTTCATCTGTATACTTGTGTTAAAAATTAAGCTTGTTCCAAGGAATTCCCTTTGAAGACACACAACTCACTAAAATACTGAAATTAAGATGTTTATATTGTTATTTGGTTGCGTGGCCTGGTTTATAATCAAGTAGGGGTATTACTATTTACATCCCTAAGAAAAACAGATATCACTTCCTCCAAGCTATCCAATACCCCAGGGTTGGTGCAATTCATTAAGATAGAGAAGACCATATCCTGCTTGGGATACACATAGAATACGGCATATCCCCCTACCCCATTGCCTACATGGCCATAATAGGTCCTCCCCAACTTATCCTGGGTAACCTGCCAACCTAGACCATAGTAGGTAGGAGTACCATTAATGATCCCAGAGGTGAGAAATTGGGACTGAATTGTATTCTCCCGAAACTTGGAATCCAAATATACCTGCCCAAAACGGGCAATATCCGAGGCAGTGGACAAATAGCCCCCTCCTGCCAATTTGTATGCATTGTTAACCGGAATTGCCTTCCTAAACCCCAATCTGCCCTTAGAATAAAAGGTGCTGCAGTTGGGGGGAAGATCCCCTGGAGCTTCAGGGAAGGTATTTTTTAACCCATAAGGCATTAATATCCTGTCCCGCACATAGTCCGCAAAAGGCACACCACTTACCTCCTGCATTGCCAACGATATCAACACCCAGTCAAAACTGGTATACTGAAATCCCTTCCCTGGTTCAAAAAGAAGGTCGTCATCCTGGAAAAGGGCAAGCGACCCCTTTATTCCCAAGGGCTTGTTCAAGCCATATTCCCCACCGCGATACCCTCTTATTCCAGCGGTATGTCCCGCCAATTGTCTCAATGTAAAATCGAACTCCTTTTGGGGAAAATAAGGAACATATTTATAAATGGAAGCGTCCAAATCCAAAAGCCCCTCCTCCACCATAGTAGCCAAAGCGGCGGCGGCAATAGGCTTGGACACACTTGCAATTCTAAAGATGGTATTCTGGGGGTCCACGGTGCTTTGCTGTTCCACGTCTGCAAATCCATAGCCTTTCTCAAAGTACACTTCATTATTTTTGCGAACGGTAATGGCCAGGCCCGGAACCCGCTGTTCATCTATAAGCTTTTGCAAGATTTGATCCGCTTGGATCTTGCCCAATAATTCCTTATCCCCACCAATGACCCGTTGGGAGGCAAATAAACTCTTTAGATATTTTATAATAGGATTCATCGGTCTAATAGTAAACTACTTTTAAGTTATGGGAAATAGAGATTGGACTGCGACCGTAGACTTTGGCGCTAATCAACAAAAATAAGTTCTCCTTTGTACAATTGCTCTACCTCCACTACGGCTGGTCTATTAAAACTAACCACATCTCCGGTGCCACGCAAAGTACCTTTAAGCGATTCCTGTGGACTTAAGCGCATATCGTTGGATCCCCTGTGGTTAAAGCTAATGTTTTCCGCAATTAGGGCCTCGGCCTCCAAACGGGAATCCCCTGAAGCAAAAACTATACTAAAATTAATAGTTTTGCCCCTTAAATTATAGAACGAAATTCCATTGGAAACAATGGTTAAACCTTGGGTGTCCAGCTCCAAATTGAACTCCCCACTGGTATACCCGGCGTCAGGGTCGTTGAAGCTCTCGGAAATTAAGGTTAGACTGGGATAGGCCAAAACGCCATCACTCAGTATATCCAGTCCTGTGCTGCTCCTGATCTCGGTAATATCCGGAGCTGTTACAAAAACCTTGGTGAGCCCGTATTTTCGTGTAAAATTGCAATCATTGGTATCGCGTAACAAAAGTCGGCCATCCACCACCTCCACCTCAACTTCATTACGCAAATTTTCTCCCGTTTCCACTTCTACCTTCAAAGGACTTCCCTGTCTTAGGGTCATTTCTACATTCTCATAGACCGTAATAGCGGTAAAATTGGGTACTTCCACGGTTTCCCTGATAATATCCCCAGCATTTTGAAAGCAATCGGGCGCATTTTCACTATTGCAATTCACCAGCGTTATCACAATAGCCAAGAACATGCCATACCTGGCAACAATCGTCGCAACGTTTCCCCACCCTAATCCTATCTTCAAAATAAAATAGTTCATCTTCTTATATCTTTTGAGCAGGCTATCTGCCCAATTAATTGGCCCTAAAGCCTTATTCCAACCCCAAATTCCACGGCTTCCGCCTTTGCACCATGCGATTTTAAAGTTATAGCACCGTATACCTTGTCCGAAAAATATCTCTTAAGTCCGATCCTATTATAGACCTTTCCTTCAAAATCGAAAGGATAGTACACATAATACCCTAACTGGGCAATAACCGACATTTTATTTATAAAAAGTTCATGGCCCAAAAACACTCCTACACGCTTGTAATCGTCATCCGGTTGCACCCCATATTCAGGGAATGCTACCGACTGGTAGCGTATAAGTTCCTTTAAAAAGTTGGAAAAATACACATCTGTACCCAACTGCAGCGCACTTCTTCTAGTAAAGCGCTTATCCGCATAGGCAGAAAAAATATAAAATGCATATTGTCCAGAATCCACCACATCACTCTCATTGATCCCTGACCTAAATGCGAGATTAAGTTTAATAGGCTCCGAAACCTTCAATTTTTCGGTTCTAATATATTCCATTTCCTCTCCTCCATCCAGATCATAGGTCAATCCCACATTTAAGGCCATGGTATTGGTAGAGGTGTTGGGCGCGGTAACGTTTGCATTGGAATAGTGTATTAGGGAAATCCCGGCCTTAAGTCCTAAGCCCTTAAATATATTCTCTTTGTTATAGTTCAACATCAAATAGGTAGAACTCAAAAAATGGGAACCATAGGCGTTGTTCCTAAAATTCTCGTTCTTGTCAAAAGGATTGGTGTTATAGGCTATACCCTGCCCCAGTCTAAATTGCAGGTTTCTTTTAAAAAAGTAAAAATTATAATGGGCATATAGTCCAAAATTCTCCCCCAAAGTACTGTTATTCATATTCTGATAAACGAACGAAAAACCAGTATCCGGATAATTGTAGAGCTGCTGCCATTCTTCATCGCCATAAGTCTTCCTGTTATACCCCAAAATAATACCACCTGGATGATTGGTAATCAAATGTGAAATATCGGGATTGTGCAAGAGCACCGAACCATAGTATTGGCTAACATCCAAGGTATACCTCTTGGTTTCTTTCCGGTTTTGTGAAAAGCAAAAAGCTGTCGAGAGACAGCCTATTAGTAATAGCTTTAGGTTCATGGGAAGCAAATGTAATGAAAAATTAAAAATAGGTTTTCTAAAACTTGACAATGCTAGGCTATACTTCCCTGAACCTTGTAATTAATTCACGAAAAATGGACCAAAGACCTGTTTAGAACAGCTCTTTGGCTATAGCTTCAATATTGTCGGATTTTCCCATGGAATAATAGTGCAGTACAGGAACCCCTGCCGCCTTAAGCTCCTTGGACTGCTGAATGGCCCACTCTATACCTACCTGACGTACATCGGCATTAGTGGAACAACCCTCAACAGCATCTATCAAATCCTGAGGCAAGTCTATTTTAAAGACCTGTGGCAACAATTGCAAATGCCGCTTTACAGCAATGGGCTTAATCCCAGGAATAATGGGTACATTAATACCCATTTTCTTTGCAGCCTCTACAAACTCGAAAAACTTCTGATTATCAAAAAACATTTGTGTCACTACATAATCCGCCCCGGCCTCAACCTTTTCCTGTAATCGTTTTAGGTCCGTAATCAAAGATGGTGCCTCCAAGTGTTTTTCAGGATACCCGGCAACGCCAATACAAAAATCAGCACTATGTACCGTCTCCACCTTGTCGTGTAAATAATTTCCTTGATTTAAGGCGTAAATCTGCTTCACCAACTCCGAAGCATAGGCATGTCCACCTTTGGTAGGATTAAAATACTGTTCCTCTTTCCGTGCATCGCCACGAAGCGCCATCACATTTTGGATGCCCAAATATTGACAATCTACCAACACATATTCGGTTTCCTCCTTGGTGAAACCACCACAAAGCACATGTGGCACGGTATCAACGCCGTACTTGTGTTGTATGGAGGCACAAATACCCACAGTTCCGGGTCTCATACGTGTCAATTTTTTATCCAACAACCCGTTCCTATCTATATACACATACTCTTCCCTAGAAGTGGTTACATCAATGAAGGGTGGCTTAAACTCCATTAAAGGATCAATATTATCATATAATTCCTGAATACTTCTTCCTTTGACCGGCGGTATGATCTCAAAAGAGAACAATGTCTTCCCTTCTGCTTTTTTAATGTGTTCCGTTACTTTCATAATTTCTCCCTCTATCCTCTTCCAAAGAAAAGGCCCATTAGCGATTATTTTATTTATTCCCCTAAACAAGGGATTTTTTAATTCTTATTTCCTATTCCATTATGGCAGCCCACAAACACTCCTTTCTGTCGGGTTTGTGGCCGGGCTATGCACTTAATTTTTTTATTCCAAAGTCATAAAAAAGATATCGTTCCTATCCCTGCTGCATAGGCCATTGCCTATGGATGGGAATTAAGGCGCAATTCCAATTTTACATTTTTTTTCATGTCCAAGTCCTAGATCTAGACCTACAAGGTTTTGAAAACCTTGCAAGTCACGTTGACAAAAATAATCATCCTCAATATTCCCCAGCAAACCTCATCCAGACCTACAAGGTTAAAAAAAACCTTGCAGGTACCATTGACAAAAATAATCATCCGCAATATTATCCATCAAACCTTAGCAAGACCTACAAGGTTAAAAAAAACCTTGCAGGTCAAATTAACAACCCTTCAGGTCACTTGCGGATCCTTAATCATCGGCAATATTGGGTGCCAGCCATCGGGTTGCCTCTTCCAAAGGCATCCCTTTCCTCGCTGCAAAGTCGGCCACCTGGTCTTCCTTAATTTTGCCCACCCCAAAATAACGAGCTTCCGGATTGCCAAAATAATACCCACTTACACTGGCAGCGGGCCACATGGCCAAACTATCCGTTAATTCAACTCCAATCTTTTCCTTCACTTTCAATAATTCCCAAATGGTCAATTTTTCCAAATGGTCAGGACATGCAGGATAACCTGGCGCGGGCCTTATCCCAATATAGGATTCCTTGATCAATTCTTCATTACTAAGTCCTTCATCAGCAGCATAACCCCAATGATCCTTACGAACCTCCTTGTGCAAATATTCTGCGAAGGCTTCCGCAAAACGGTCTGCCAATGCCTTGACCATTATACTGTTGTAGTCATCCAAATTTTTGCGATAACCGTCTGCCAATTCATCCGTTCCAAAACCTGTGGAAACGCAAAAACAACCAATATAATCCTGCAAACCACTTTCTATGGGGGCAATAAAATCGGATAGCGCAAAATTAGGTTTCCCTACATATTTTTTGGCCTGTTGACGCAAAGTTCTAAATATAAACTCTTCCCCATTATGGGTAAGGGCAATATCATCATCATCAATGGTATTCGCGGGAAACAATCCAAAGATGGCCTTTGCCTGGAAAAGTTTACCATCCAAAATCTTCTTCATCATTGCCTTGGCATCCGCAAAAAGCTCGGTTGCCTGTTTGCCCACCACCTCATCTTCCAAAATATCCGGGTATTTGCCATGTAGTTCCCAACTTCTAAAGAAGGGGGACCAATCTATATAAGGCACCAATTCCCTTAAATCAAAATCTTCGATCATTTGGATACCCAAGGTCTTGGGCTCAACAATCGTGGCCTTTGACCAATCCAACTGATATTTATTTTTCCTGGCCGCCTCAAGGGTCAAATATTCCTTGTGCTTGCCCCTGTTCAGGAATTTTTGTCTAAAATCGGCATAATCCAATTTAATACTTTCCTTATACTTATTGGACGATTCCTTTTGTAGCAGGTCGCCCACCACTGTAACTGCTCTGGAAGCATCATTTACGTGTACCACGGCACTCTTGTACTGAGGGTCTATTTTAACGGCCGTATGCGCCTTGCTGGTGGTTGCACCTCCGATAAGTAAAGGAACCGTGAAATTTTGTCGTTCCATTTCCTTGGCCAAAAAGACCATCTCATCCAAAGAAGGAGTAATAAGTCCGCTGAGACCTATAATGTCCACTTTTTCCTCCTTGGCAGCGTTAATAATTTTCTCTGGGGGCACCATTACTCCCAAATCTACTATCTCGTAGTTGTTACAGGCAAGAACCACACTCACAAT
This sequence comes from Arenibacter palladensis, assembly GCF_900129275.1. GTDB lineage: Bacteria > Bacteroidota > Bacteroidia > Flavobacteriales > Flavobacteriaceae > Arenibacter > Arenibacter palladensis. Next base: position 48,231 of record NZ_FQUX01000012.1, read on the forward strand.
ATTTTTTCCTATATCGTGCACGTCGCCTTTTACGGTAGCCATAAGTATTTTACCGGCAGACGAGCTGCCTCCTTCCGGCTGGGGATTCTTAAGTTTCTCCTCCTCTATAAACGGCAAGAGATAGGCCACAGCTTTTTTCATGACCCTTGCCGATTTTACCACTTGAGGCAGGAACATCTTACCACTTTGAAAAAGATCGCCCACCACGTTCATACCGGTCATCAAATGCCCCTCGATCACTTCTATCGGAGCCTTCACGCTTAAACGGGCCTCTTCAACATCCTCTACAACATATTGATCTATACCCTTGACCAAGGCACGGGTAATCCTGTTTTGCAAGGGTTCTTCCCTCCAAGAAAGGTCTATCTTATTTTCCTTCTCTTTACCAATTACGGTCTCTGCAAATTCCAATAATCGCTCGGTGGCATCTTCCCTTCGGTTAAGAATTACATCTTCTACATGCTCTAAAAGATCTTTGGGGATATCATCATAGACCTCCAACATACTTGGGTTTACGATTCCCATATTCATCCCCGCCTTTATGGCATGATACAGAAATACTGAGTGCATTGCCTCCCGTACCGGATTATTGCCCCTAAAACTAAAGGACACATTACTTACCCCACCACTCACACTACAAAAGGGCAGATTTTCTTTCACCCATGCGGTAGCCCTTATAAAATCGAGCGCGTTTAACTTGTGCTCGTCCATTCCCGTGGCCACTGGAAAAATATTAAGATCAAAAATAATATCCTCCGGGGGGAACCCTACCTTATTCACCAAAATATCATAAGAACGTTTGGAAATTTCCAAGCGCCTTTCGTAATTATCGGCCTGCCCAACCTCATCAAAGGCCATAACAATGACGGCCGCACCGTAACGCCTAATTAATTTAGCATGTTTAATAAACTCTTCCTCCCCTTCCTTGAGACTTATGGAATTCACCACACATTTCCCCTGAACCACCTGCAGACCGGCCTCAATAATATCCCATTTGGAACTATCGATCATTATAGGGACCCGGGCAATATCCGGTTCGGACACAATAAGATTCAGGAACTTTACCATTACCTCCTTGCCATCAATAAGACCATCGTCCATATTAACATCAATGATCTGAGCCCCGCCTTCTACCTGTTCCCGAGCTATGTCCAAAGCTTCTTCAAACTTCTCCTCCTTGATCAGTCGCAAGAATTTTTTGGAACCGGCCACATTGGTACGCTCCCCTACATTTACAAAATTGCTTTCTGGGGTTATCACCAAAGGTTCCAAACCGGAGAGTTTTAAAAACCGTTTTGTACTGTGTTGTTCCTTATCCGTTGTATTGCTCATTATTTTTATATTGACCTCTTTATTAAGAACACCTAACTGTGTCCTTAAAATGGCAAATTTGATAGTTCCACATTGCCTCCTGAGAGAATGATCCCCACCTTTTTATTTTTAAACTTTTCCCTTTCCTTTAATAAGGCAGCAAAAGGTACTGCACTTGACGGTTCTATCACCAACTTCATCCGCTCCCAAATTAATTTCATGGCACTGATAATTTCACCCTCCTCCACTCTAATGATATCAGACACCAATTCCATGATAATGGGAAAATTGATATCCCCTAAGTTAGTTTTAAGTCCGTCGGCAATCGTATCCGTCGATGTATTGTACTCTATTTTCCCGCTCTTAAAGGTCCTATAGGCGTCATCCACTTCCATGGGCTCCCCACCAACAACACTGCAATTGTCGCCTAAATAATGGGCGGCCAATGCCGTACCGGCTATAAGTCCACCACCACCTACCGGGCTCATAATATATTCCAAACCAGGTTGGTCCTGCAATAGTTCCAAGGCCGCCGTACCTTGTCCCACAATTACATTGAGGTCATTGGATGGATGTAAAAATACAGCTCCTTTTTCCTCTACAATAGTTGCTGCCGATTTTTCCCTGGCTTCCAAGGTAGGCCCCGTTATAGTTACCAACCCTCCATACGCTTTTACGGCTTCAATTTTAACAGCTGGAGCACTGGAAGGCATTACTATATAAGCATTTACCCCTAAATTCTTGGCAGCCAAGGCCAAGGCCTGACCAAAATTTCCAGAGGAATGGGTTACCACTCCCGCCTTTTTCTGAGCCTCGTTTAATTGCTGAATGGCATTTATTGCTCCCCGCATTTTAAAAGCGCCCATTTTTTGAAGGTTCTCACATTTAAAGAAAACCTCCGCCCCTGACAATTCATTCAGCAAACGGGAGGTGAGCACCGGTGTTCTATGAACAAAGGGTGCCACCCTTTTGCCGGCTTCAAGAACAATCTGCCTGCTAGGTATCATTGATTATACGCTTCTAAGGTATTTAGAATCCTAGGGGAGTAGTCTTTAACCACATCGGCCATTGCCTTTATATGTTCAGGGGTAGTGCCACAACATCCGCCAACTATATTTACCAAGCCTTTTTCGGCATATTCCATTATCTGTGCCGCCATTTCCTCCGGTGTTTCGTCATATTCCCCAAAAGCATTTGGCAATCCCGCATTGGGGTGGGCAGAAACAGCATGCTCCGTTTTACTGGAAAGCACCTCCAAATGGGGTACTAACTGACTGGCCCCCAAAGCGCAATTGAATCCTACGGACAAAATGGGAATATGGCTTATGGATATTAGAAAAGCTTCAGCAGTCTGGCCGGACAAGGTCCTGCCGGAAGCATCGGTTATAGTTCCGCTCACCATAATGGGAACATCTATATTTCGTTCTTCCTTTACCTCTTCAATGGCAAATAAGGCAGCCTTGGCGTTTAAGGTATCAAAAATAGTCTCCACCAATAAAATATCCACACCTCCGTCCAAGAGGGCCTCCACTTGCTGTTTGTAGGCTTGCCTAAGTTCCTCAAAGGACACCCCCCTAAAACCGGGATCGTTCACATCTGGCGACATACTGGCCGTTTTATTGGTAGGCCCTATACTCCCTGCAACAAAACGTGGCTTATTAGGTTCTTTGGCAGTAAATTCATCGGCAACTGCCTTGGCTATTCTAGCCGATTCATAATTTAATTCGTACACCAAATCTTCCATATGATAGTCCGCCATGGCAATGGTAGTACCGGAAAAAGTATTGGTTTCAACAATATCTGCCCCTGCCGCAAAATAAAGGCGATGTACCTCGGCTATGGCTTCCGGCTGGGTAAGGGACAAAAGGTCATTATTACCCTGCAGGGGATGTTCCCAATCCTTAAATCGTTCCCCCCTAAAATCTTCCTCCGTAAACTTATGCCGTTGAAGCATGGTCCCCATGGCACCGTCCAACACCAAAATCCTTTCCTTGAGTACGTCCTGAATATTCTTCATATAACTTTTAAAAAAGGTATTCCCGCCTTAAATTAAACCAAGATACCATCACATAAGGCCCCAAACCATTTGGGACCACAAAATTAGAAAATTGACACCCGAAAAACAAAGTATAACAAACCAGTTATCGGTATCAAAAAAATAAATAAAATCAAGTAAGGAAAAGTTTCGGACCTGGGTCTTTCTTTATGTTATCTATTCCCAAATGCAATTCTATATAAATTGAATAAAATATGGGATTAGAACGTAGCACCTTCTTTATTCTTCCCGATAGTTACCGACTGAGAAAAAGGGTTGCTAAGGCTTCACAGGGTCTAGTCCCTCCGCCTTTCTTGATAACGTTTCAAATTGATAATGAACTAGGTGCAAAGTAACGCATCAGTGCCCTTAAAAGCAAGGAAACACTACTTTATTTTAAATCCCTAAAAAATTCAAATTCAGGAATATTTTGTAAAAATGAAACCTGCCAGACATTAAGACCTGGCAGGCTAAAATATTGGTCTAAAATGTTTCTTAAGCCAAAATACTTTGAACTACTTCTTTCTTGGCCTCCTTCTTACTACCATCAAATCCTTCTACACCACCAACAGTAGTATATTTCATTACATAACGCTTTCCAGGATTGATCAACTGGTAAGCACTCTGACACATTACGGCAGCTTCATGGAAGCCGGACAATATTAATTTAAGTTTACCTGGATAGGTATTTACATCCCCAATAGCATAAACTCCAGGAATATTGGTCTGATAGTCATAGGCGTTGTTAACTTTAATAGCATTTTTCTCTATTTCGAGCCCCCAGTCGCCAATAGGTCCCAATTTTGGGGAAAGTCCGAACAATGGAATAAAATTATCAGCTTCCACATAGGTTTCGCCTTTGGCCTCATCATTATGCTTTACAACAACAGCTTCCAAATTATCGTCTCCGTACAATTTGACCACCTCAGCTTCGGTAAATAATTTAATCTTACCCAGCTTGGCCAAATCTGCAGCTTTTTCCACTGAATCCAAAGCCCCTCTAAACTCATTTCTTCTGTGAACCAAAGAAACTTCGGCAGCCACGTCCGATAGAAATATGGCCCAATCCAAGGCAGAATCACCACCTCCAGAAATAACTACCTTCTTATCCCTATATACTTCAGGATCTTTAATAATGTAAGCAACACCCTTATCCTCAAAATCTGCCAAATTGGGAATCAAAGGTTTTCTTGGCTCAAAAGAACCTAGTCCTCCGGCAATAACAACCACCGGAGCATGATGTTTTGTTCCTTTATTGGTAGTTACCACAAAAGATCCATCATCCAACTTATCCAAAGTTTCCGCTCTCTCCCCCAAGGTGAACCCAGGTTCGAAAGGTTGAATTTGTTGCATTAGATTCTTAACCAAATCTCCTGCAAGAATCTCCGGGAATGCTGGAATATCATAAATAGGCTTCTTAGGATAAATTTCCGAACATTGGCCCCCAGGCTGAGGCAAGGCATCTATAAGATGCGTCTTCAATTTCAACAATCCCGCTTCAAAAACCGTGAACAACCCTGTTGGACCCGCTCCAATAATAAGTATATCTGTCTTTATCATACTACTTTGATTAATTCCTAATTTATATTTGCACCCTTAGATCCTAAATTGTTTTGGATAGGCACTTTTCTTTATTATTTATAACACCTCCTGGTGTACTTGTAATGTTTGGGCATAATTCAATACCGCCGATCTATGCTTTACAACTTCTCCAACAACAATAATAGCTGGATTGCTTAATTGGTGCTCCACCACTATTTGTTCTATGGTACCTATGGTTCCAATACCCAATTTCTCATCTTGGCGAGTACCGTTTTGAATTATTGCAATGGGCATATCCACCTTGCCTTCCTGCTTAAACAGCTCAACGATATCAGCAAGTTTCCCCATCCCCATCAAAATGACTATGGTGGCATTGGATTTGGCCGCCAAGGCAACATCCGTGGACAACTTATGTTCTTTGGTAGTCCCTGTGATTACCCAAAAACTTTCCGCCGCACCTCTTTTGGTAACGGGAATGTTTTGGGAAGCAGGCACAGCAACAGAAGAAGATATTCCTGGCACCATGGCCACTTTTAAACCTTTACTTGCCGCATATTCCATTTCTTCCGCTCCTCTACCAAAAACAAAGGGGTCACCTCCTTTTAATCTTACTACGTGCCCGTGGGTTTTAGCCCTACTTACAATAAGATCGTTTATCTGTTCCTGCTGGTAGGCGTAGCATCCTTTTCTTTTACCAACAAAAATATGTTCGGCATTGGGAGCATAATCCAATAAGGCTACATCCACCAGGGCATCGTACAATACCACGTCTGCCACCTGCAAGGCCTTAATGGCCTTTAACGTAATCAACTCCACATCACCTGGTCCGGCTCCCACTACGGTCAACTGTCCATGGCTCATAGGTTCCTGATTGGATGCAGGAATTACCACTGTGGCATCAACGTGAATATTATTAACCTTATTTATCATTGTTATGCGTTTGTCAATTCCAATTTCCTGTAAGCCTCCACACTGGCCAAAAACTCCTCTGCATCCTTTAAATAGGCTTTGGCAAAGGCTTCTGTTGGTGCGTTCTGATTTAATTGAAGAACCATTTTTTCAAATCCTTGCTCCAATTTAAATTTACCGGACGCTACAAACAACTCATCAAAATCCTTAATAATACTGATATGGGTATTAACCTTGGTATTCTCGGCAGTCAATAAAGCCTTGGCCGTATTTACCATTGATGAATAAGAATGATAGATGCTGGCTGCCCATTTTTCCTCTTCCAAATTCAATTTTGCCGTTTCAATCTTTTCCTCACTATCAAACAACAAAGTGGCTATTAAGTCAATTACCACTCCGGCACATTCCCCAATACCAATGGCTTGTTCATATTTTTCCGAGGTTCCCCAATCAATAAAATCGGATGCCGTTAGGTTATCCACATCGGACAACGGCTTTAGGAAATCGTAAAAATACATTTGCCCCTTTTCCTCGTAATAGTCTACAAAAGGTTTACCATTACCGTTGGCATCGTAATCATTTAAAATAAGTCTCAAAGATTCTGGCCCTCTCTTACTAGGTATCTTAATCACTTTATCTGCAAAGCGCCCGTTTCCATCTCCTAAATTGCCACCTCCCAAAAGCACTTGAAGTGCAGGGGCCACCAATTTATCCTTTGTTCTAACGGACATTCCCTGAAAACCGATATTGGCCATGTTGTGCTGGCCACAGGCGTTCATACAGCCACTTATTTTAATAACCACATCCGGGTTATCTATATAATGTGGGTATTCTGCCTTGATAACCCTCTCCAATTCATCGGCAATCCCTGTACTACTGGCAATACCCAAATTACAGGTATCCGTACCAGGACAAGCAGTAATGTCCAATGCTGTATTATAACCAACTTCGGCGAATCCTAATTTTTCCAATTCTTGATAAAAGAAGGGCACCAAGGATTCCTTAACGTAAGGAATCAATATATTTTGACGCAGGCTCAATCTAATTTCACTCGCGGCATATTTTTCCACCAAATCCGCCAATTGTCTGGCTTTATCTATATAAAAATCCCCTAACAAGACCTTTACCCCAATGGCTACATAACCCTGTTGCTTTTGAGGGACCAAGTTGGTAGATTTCCACTTTTCAAATGCCTTTTGATCCTTAATAGTTACTTCTGGAGCATCATTCTCCGCAATATTTACCTTTGGATAAGCATCGGCATCTATTTCGAAGGTTTTAACAGGTATTGCCAATTGCTCTTCTTCCAACAATTGCTTAAACCCGTCCAAACCAATATCCTTAATTAAGAATTTCATTCTTGCCTTTGCCCTACTTTTTCTTTCCCCATAACGGTCAAAAACACGAACAACACCTTCCATCAAAGGAATAATCTTGTCTGTAGGAAGAAAAGAGTAGATTACGTCCGCATGCCTTGGCTGCGATCCCAATCCTCCACCCAAAAGCACTTTAAAGCCTCTTACCCCATTTTCAATCTTGGCAATAAAACCAAGGTCGTGCATGTATGAAAGGCCCGTATCCTCATCCGAAGCAGAAAAGGAAACTTTAAACTTCCTTCCCATCTCCTGACTAATAGGATTTCTTAAAAAATATTGAAATAGCGCATGCGCATAAGGGGAAACATCAAAAGGTTCCTTTATATCTATGCCGGCAGTCTCGCTGGCCGTTACGTTACGGACCGTATTTCCACAAGCTTCCCGGATCGTGATATCATCCTGCTCCAACTGTGCCCATAATTCCGGTGTGCGGTTAATGTCCACATAATGGATCTGAATATCCTGACGGGTGGTAATATGAAGTCGACCTGTAGAGTATTCTTCCGAAACATCACAGATTCTTCTAAGTTGTTGGGAGCTTACCTTCCCATAGGGCAACTTAATACGAATCATCTGGACCCCAGGCTGTCTTTGACCATAAATTCCCCTTGCCAATCTAAGGCTACGGAATTTCTCCTCATCCAAATTACCGCCTTGAAATTCACGGATCTTAGCTTCCAATGCTATAATGTCCTGTTCTACAACCGGGTTTTCCACTTCTGTTCTGAAAGTCCGCATGCTACTTATATTTTTTATTCAAAATGATTATTAAATTCTTTTAAACCTTTATCCCATAGGAATAATAGGTTAAATTGACAACAACTCCATCCCCTTGGGGGCGGAAGGTGGATTAATTTATAAACCCGACCCCAGCTGTTGTATTGGTCTGATTATCTATTAGGATAAAAGAGCCATTGGTTCTGTGATTCTTGAAGGAATCATAAAAAATAGGCTTATTCAATCTAAAAGTAACCTGTGCTATATCGTTCATACCCAAGGCTGTGATAGACGTATCTATACCAGAGTAATCTGGATGAATCTTATGGTGAATGTTCTCGACCTTGGCCAAAACCTTATTCACACCGTGCTGCACTACATATTTACCACCCACGGTTAATTTTTGCGAATCCATCCATGAAACCGTTGCCGTAAATTGCTTGTCGATAGTAGGCAAATCACCTGCCTTCACCAACATATCCCCCCTACTCACATTGATCTCATCCTCTAAGGTAATTGTTACCGAAGAACGTCTGGTTGCTGTTTTATACTTCTTATCGTAAAAATAAATATCTTTGATCTTGGACCTGGTCATAGATGGCAATACCACTACCTCGTCCCCAACACTTAGCTCTCCTCCATACACTTTACCGGCAAATCCTCTAAAATCGTGGAATTCATCGGTTTTGGGACGTATTACATACTGTACCGGGAATCTTGGGGTCCCAACGTTATAGATATCCTTTCTATCCAATTCCTCAAAATGCTCCAACAAGGTCTGTCCTTTGTACCAAGCCATTTTTTCCGACCTGTTTACCACATTGTCTCCCTTAAGCGCACTAACCGGGATAAAAGTAATTTTCTGATCCTGGTAATCTCGTTTGCTCATCAATTTCTCAAAATCGGCCTTGATCTCGTTATATCTTTCTTCAGAATAATCAACCAGGTCCATTTTATTAATGGCTACGATAACATCTTTGATCCTCAATAAATTATTGATAAAAAAGTGTCTATTGGTCTGCTCTATTACCCCTTTTCTTGCGTCTATCAGAATAATGGCCGCTTGGGAGGTTGAAGCACCGGTAACCATGTTACGGGTATATTCCACGTGCCCAGGAGTATCAGCTATAATATAACTCTTGTTGGGCGTAGAGAAGTAGATATGCGCTACATCTATAGTAATCCCCTGTTCCCTTTCGGCCACCAAACCATCTGTAGCCAAGGAGAAATCCAGATAATCATATCCTTTTTGCTTTGATGTTTTTTCAATGGCTTCCAACTTATCATCTGTCAGCGATTTGGTATCATACAGCAATCTTCCGATCAAGGTACTTTTACCGTCATCCACACTTCCTGCTGTTGCTATTTTTAGTACTTCCATTTCTTTTGTGTTTTGTATTTGGCTTCGTTTATGTTGACTAATTTGAATTAGCCAACCAATTACTACTGCCGACTTTAAAAGTATCCTTGTTGTTTTCTTTTCTCCATTGCCGCTTCGGAACGCTTATCATCTATCCTAGCTCCCCTTTCGGAAATCTTGGATTCCCTAATCTCACCTACTACCTTTTCAATGGTATCTGCATGGGACAGTACCGCGGAGGTACAACTCATGTCCCCAACAGTTCTAAAACGAACCATACGCTCCTCCACTTTTTCATCTTCTGCACGGAATACCACATCGTCTTCTGCAGACCAAATAAATCCGTCCCTAAGGAATATCTTTCTCTTATGGGCAAAATAGATGGATGGTATTTCTATTTGCTCTTTTTGGATATAGCTCCAAACATCCAATTCCGTCCAGTTACTAATTGGAAAAACCCTTACGTTCTGTCCCAACTCTATCTGACCATTCAACATGTCGAACAATTCCGGACGCTGGTTTTTCTCATCCCACTGACCAAAGTCGTCACGAACCGAGAAGATACGTTCTTTGGCACGCGCCTTTTCCTCATCTCTTCTTGCACCTCCAATACAGGCATCAAACTTAAATTCCTCAATGGCATCGAGCAATGTGGTAGTCTGCAACATGTTCCTACTGGAGTATTTGCCAGTTTCCTCCACAACTTTACCTTGATCTATGGAATCCTGAACATTACGCACAATCAACTCCACACCCAATTCCTTGACCAATTTATCCCTAAAGGCAATGGTCTCCGGAAAATTATGTCCGGTATCTATATGCATTAAAGGGAAAGGTATCTTAGCCGGATAAAAGGCCTTCTGAGCCAATCTAACCAAAGTAATGGAATCTTTACCCCCAGAAAACAGCAATACCGGTTTTTCAAACTGGGCAGCTACTTCCCTTAAAATATAAATAGCTTCGTTCTCCAAAGCATTATTGTTCAATACCTCCAATTCATTCGATTCGTTCACGCCTACTAATGTTTCCAATTCTGATTCTACAATGCTCACAATAATTCTGTATTTAATTGGCTTACCCCAAAGGAATCATTCGCCAATTGTTAATATTCTTTTCTTAGGTATGCAATCCACATTCCCGGTTTTCCAAAACCTTGGTAGGGTCGAAATACTTATGCTCATTGGGTAAATTCCTGTCCTTGAGGTAAGCATCCAATTGACTATCATTAAAATGATAAAAAGGACTCACCTTCAACACCCCATCCCTACTTAAACTTAAAATATCCAAAGAATCCCTTAAAGCAGTTTGCCCCTGTCTTAGATTCGTAAACCAAACATCTGGCTTATGCTCCTCCATGGCCCTTCTAAACGGTTCCAATTTTACCTGCTCCGTAAAAAGCTGATGTCTGGGATCATCAATACCAGGAATCCCCATGATAGCATCCCTGTGTGAAGAAGTTTGCTTGGGAACATATAATTTTACATTCAAATGCAATCTTGTAATTAATTCTTCGGCATGCTTATAGGTATTGGGCGTATTATAACCTGTATCGCACCAAATAACAGGAATATGAGGGGAAACTTCCGTCACCGCATGTAAAATAGCAACTTCGTATGGCCGGAAATTTGTGGTTACCACAGGCTTCTCGGCAGACTGTATTGCCCATGAAATTATTTCCTCTGGTGGTATCCCTTTAAATTGTTGATTTAACTTGTGTATTTGCTCCTCTGTATATGCCATTATCCTCAATTCTTTAATTACTCTGAATTTTACCGTTCTACTTTCCCCAATTAATCTTGTTCCAGATTCTTTCATGGAAGAAATACAACAACATCTTGGTAAACAACTCTACAACTCCAATAGAAAATGCAACTGACAATGTCCCGGTAACGATCCAAGAAATAAGAATAGTGTCCAAGGTTCCAATAATTCTCCAACTAATAGATTTAGCAATACTCCTTTTAGGATTCTCGGAAGACTTATCCGCCTTATAGCTTTTAGTTACAGTATTTGAATTATTATTTGCGATTAATTGTTCAGCAATCATATGACAAAAAACTTAAATTTATTACCCTATCGATTTAATAGAGTAAGCAAAAATAAAAATATTTTTCGAACCACAATAAAAAAATATAGTTAAAATTCAACTTACCCTATAAATTTAGTAGATTAATAAAATTTCCTTTGAATTTTGAAGATAATTAATGTCCATAAGCAAATTACAGAACAAATTACCGCACTACCACAAAATATGGCTAATCCTTAAGGCACTAGGTCGGCAAGCGTATTGTTCCTAAAGACCTCTAGGGTACTGTCCCTTACCTGTAGCATCAATTTATGTACGGAGCAGCTGGCCTCATCGGGACAATCCTCACATTTTTCGTAGAAATTTAAACTTACACAGGGCACCATTGCGATAGGTCCTTCCAACACCCTCATAACGGTGGTCATTGGAATATCCTTGGGATCCTTAATAAGGTAATAGCCTCCACCCTTTCCTTTTTTGGAACCAAGAATACCTGTTTTTCTCAAAGTAAGAAGAATGCTCTCTAAAAACTTTTGGGAAATGTTCTCATGTTTGGCTATTTCAGAAATCTGAACAGGAGTACGTCCCTTTTGGGCCGCCAAGAAGGTAAGCGCCTTTAATCCGTATTTTGTCTTTTTGGAAAGCATGCAGCGAAGATAAGGAAAATTAACATTCACAATTAGGCATGCCCCAATTTTACATAAAGAGGTTTAGCAACAAGGCAATCTATTTGTATTTCCTGCTATCCCAATGCCTGTTCAATATCTGCGATGATATCATCTATATGCTCCAAGCCTACCGACACCCTTACCATACCATCGGTAATTCCGGAAGCCAATCTTTCCTCCACGGACAATTTACTGTGTGTGGTAGACGCCGGATGTGTAACTATGCTTCTTGAATCCCCTAAATTGGCCGACAATGACAACATTTTTATAGCGTTGAAGAATTTTTGTCCGGCCTCAACCCCTCCTTTTACCTCAAATGCCACAACGCAACCCCCTGCCTTCATCTGTTTCTTGGCCACTTCATATTTAGGATGCGATTTTAAAAAGGGATATTTTACCCAATTAACCTTGGGGTTACCCTCCAGGAATTCGGCCAGCTTCAGTGCATTGTCACAATGCTTGTCTACCCGCAGTGCCAAAGTTTCCAAACTTTTGGATAGCACCCAAGCATTAAAAGGTGATAACGAAGGGCCAGTTATCCTGGAAAAGCGATACACCTTATCTATCAATGCCTTGCTCCCCACAGTGATACCGGCCAAGACCCTTCCTTGACCATCCATTAATTTTGTTCCTGAATGGATGACCAAATCGGCCCCATACTTTATAGGCTGCTGTAAATAGGGCGAAGCAAAACAATTATCTATGATATATATCAAATTGTGCTTTTTGGCAAAATTGCCCAATACCTCTAAGTCCAAAACGTCCACTCCCGGATTGGTGGGCGTCTCTGCATAGATAATTTTGGTTTTTGGAGTGAGCAATTTCTCTAATTTATCCAGCTCATCTATTTTAAAATAGCTGGTTGACACATTCCATTTTGGGAAAAACTGAGTGAACAAGCTATGGGTAGACCCAAATATACTTCTAGAAGAAATTATGTGATCCCCACTATCCAATAGCGCAGCAAAAGTTGAAAACACGGCCGCCATACCCGACGCAAAGGCAAAACCATCCTCGGCCCCTTCCATCTTACAAACCTTTTCAATAAACTCGGAAGAATTGGGGTTGCTATACCTTGAATATATATTACGTTCCTTTTCCTCCGCGAAAGAGGCACGCATGTCCTCCGCATCCTCAAAAATAAAACTAGAGGTTAAATACATTGGTGTGGAATGCTCCAAAAATTGGGTGCGTTCCGTTTGGGTGCGTATAGCTTCCGTTTCAAATTTAAAATTCTTCTTCATTATTTCTGATCTGTCTAATTCTTCTATTTTCTCCTACTAAAATTAATATGCATGATTCCGATGTAGGATTCGGCTATTTAATGACATTTCCCCGGTGGCTGAGCGGAGCCGAAGCCACAGAAATTTATCCTTTTTCCGCAATTCGCAATATATCCCCAAAAACACCCCTGGCCGTAACCGCAGCTCCTGCGCCCGCACCTTGAATAACCAACGGATGCTGTCCATAGGACTCTGTATATATTTCAATGATGGAATCCGATCCTTTTATTTGTCCTAGAGCGCTTTCTTTGGGAACAGAGATCAATTTTACCTCCAACTTCCCTTTTTCCTTTTGCAGGTCCCCGGACAGGTCCCCTACATAACGTAGTACATGACCAGGCTTTTGCGCATTCTTTATCTTGCTAAACTTTTCATCCAAGATAGCCAATCGCTCCAAAAAGCCTTTTACGTCCCCATCCTGCAACGACTCCGGAATCAAATTTTCAATTTGAATATCCGAAAACTCATTGCTCAGATCCAATTCCCTGGCCAAAATAAGCAGCTTCCTGCCCACATCGTTACCCGAAAGATCTTCGCGCGGATCCGGTTCGGTATACCCCAAGTCCATCGCTTCCCTTAAAATTTCCGAGAACAAGGCATCCTTTTCCGAAAAGGTGTTGAAAATATAGCTTAAGGAACCCGAAAACACCCCTTTTATTCTGGTGATGTTCTCTCCTGAAAGATGCAACAATTTAATGGTATCTATCAAAGGCAATCCCGCACCTACGTTGGTTTCATATAAGTATTGCTTTTGATGCTTGGCAAGTTCCTCCCTAAGCAACTGGTAATAATCGAACCGTAGTGTATTGGCAATCTTATTGGATGACACCAAATCAAATCCATTATCCACAAAATCAAAATAGGAGGCCACAAAATCTTCATTGGCAGTATTGTCTACCGCAATAAGGTTTTCCAAATGATTGTCCTTGGCATATTTAAATATATCGTCCAGTTTGTAGGGTATAGCCTTAGTTTCCATGGCGCTTTTCCAATTTTTGGAAATCCCATTTTTATTCAAAAGAACCTTTTTAGAATTGGCAACCGCAAATACATTGATATGGATACCCTTTCTTTTTTCGATGGTCTTATTGGATTTAAGAATTTGATCAATTAGGGTTCCACCAACGTTTCCATGTCCAAAAATGGCCAAATTCACTTTTTTGCTTATCCCAAATATCTGCCCGTGCACTACATTCAATGCCTTGTGCAAATCTGATTTTTTTACCACCAAACTCACATTTTTTCCCGAAACGGTATTGTTGAACAACAAAGGAACCACCTGGTTTTTGATGAGTGCATTGAATGGCTTGTGAAAAGTACTCAAGTCCTGTCCTACAATGGAAATAACCGATACTTGATCTATAACCGTGATATTGTTGATATCCTGTAGTTTGAAATCGGTTTGAAACTCCTCTTCCAAGGAAGTTTTGGCCAAATTGGCATTTTTGGCGTCGACCACCAAACCAATCCCCCTTTCCGATGACCCTTGGGAAATAATACTAACACTTATATTGTTATTGCCCATTGTCCTAAAGATACGGGCATCTACCCCTACCTTACCCAATAAACCGCGACCTTCTAAATTGATCAACGCCATATTTTCGATGACGGACAAGGATTTTATACCCTCCTTGCTGGTCTTGGCACTGATCAAGGTACCCTCATTATCGTTGTTAAAGGTATTTAGGATCCGCAGCGGAATATTCTTTTCTATTAATGGAATAATAGTCTTTGCATGTAAGATATTGGTTCCAAAATTTGCCAACTCATTAGCTTCGCTATAGGAAAGTTCCGAGATTCTTTTGGCCTCTGGAACCAAATCCGGGTTGGCCGTAAATATCCCATCTACATGGGTGTAGTTCTGCAATTCTTCCGCATTGAGGTAATTGGCCAATAAGGCAGCGGAATAATTACTTCCATTTCTACCCAAGGTAGTTGTTTCATTCTGCTCATTGGAGGCAATAAAACCAGTAGTGACCACTACTGCATCCATTTCCAATTTCCCAAACTCACTTTTTACATTTTCCTTGGACAAGGTCTCCAATACCTTGGCATCGCCAAAGTTGGAATCTGTTTTAATAAGTTGTCTCGAATCGATGAATTTTGCATTGACCCCTCTGCCAATAAGCAATTTGGTCACCAATTTTGCGGAAAGCAACTCTCCAAAAGCCAACACCTGGTCCTTTATTTTAGGGCTATAATCCCCCAATAATGCTACCCCTTCAAACAATTTTACCAATCCACGAAAGTCTTCGGAAAGATTTACATTGCTATAGGTGTGCTTTTGATATTTTTCAAATTCTTCAAAATCCTTTACATAGTCCAACCCTTTGGCGGCTTTGTCCAAAATAGCTTCCAATTCGTCCGTAGCCTTGTTCCTTGCCGAAACAACTACTGCAATATTTTCACCATCGGCGACCTTATCCGTTATTATCTGAAGTACGGTATCCAACCCCTCTCCATTGGCCAATGACTTGCCACCAAATTTCAGGACCTTCACTTTTTTAGATCTTCCATTACGCTCAAAAACTCCCTTTAACAACTCCTCCATTTGATTGAACTCTATCAAGAAGGCATCATGCCCGTGTAGGGAATGTATTTCCCCGTAGGTTACATTGCTGTTTGCCTGGGCCAATTTCTTAAAGGTATCCTTGTTTTCCTGGGCCGTAAAAAAAAGGTCGGAATCTACCCCAATAATATGGATATTGGTATCGCTATTCTGTAGATTAATAAATGCCTCTTCCCCATTTCTATTGATATCAATGGTCTTCAGCAATTGATTCATTAGTTTGTAGGCAGACAATTGAAAACGTTCCTGTAATTTTTTACCATGGTGTGTCAACCAACTCTCTACATTAAAGACTTTTAGCTCCTCATTGGTACTTCTTTTAAAACGCTCCTTAAAGGATTCCGGTGTCCTATAACAGAGCATGGCATGCATACGTGCATCATGCACTGGCTGCTTGGAGTTTATTAAAAACTGTTCCTGAATCTGGCAATTGGCAATAAGCCAGTCCGTAGACTTCCAATCGGATGCTACCGGAATAAGATGTTCTGTTAAGTGGGGATCAAGGGCAGCCATTTCCCAGGCGATACCCCCTCCTAAAGAACCACCTATAAGTGCATATAACTTACTTATTTTTAAGGCCTCCAGTCCAAGAAGAAAAATCTTGGCAATGTCCTTGGCAACAAAATCCTTGTAATTATCTATTACAAACCCATCATACCCATTTCCAGGTATATTGAAACATAGAATGGTGTACTTCTTGGTGTCTATACATTTACCCTCCCCGATCAAGGTTGTCCACCAGCCATTTTCGCCCGCCACATTGGAATTACCGGTAAGGGCGTGGTTTACCAATATGATAGGTGCGGAATGCAATGGTTGGCCAAAGATCTCATAGGACAGATTAATATCCAAGGTCTTACCGCTATAGGTTATGTATTTATTTATTGAAAGATGATGTAACATAGGTTGTTTGTACTAGTAATTGACTTTAATCAACATTGTCATAGATTATAAAAAGACAAGGGAGCGCGATGTTATTTAACATATTAATTGCTGCACTCCCGTATCACTTTACCAATGCCTACAAAAGGATATTAAATATTTATTATGCCAAAACAGATTTATCAATGACAGAAAATGCCTGCACCAAATCCGCTTTTATATCTTCAATATCCTCCAACCCTACACATAGACGTATTAGATCTTTTGTTACTCCTGTAGTTTGCTGGGCTTCATCATCTAATTGTTGGTGCGTTGTACTCGCAGGATGAATAATTAAAGACTTTGTATCTCCAATATTGGCCAATAAAGAAAATAGCTTGGTTTCATCGACCACCTTTTTGGCCGATTCATAACCTCCTTTAACCCCGAAGGTCACGATTCCACTTTGTCCTTTTGGAAGATATTTCTTTGCCAAGGAATAATAGGGACTGGATGAAAGGCCAGGATAGTTTACCCATGCCACTTCCTTTCTACCCTCTAACCATTTGGCCAATTCCAAAGCATTTTCGCTATGTTTCTTTATACGAAGTTCCAAGGTTTCCAAACCTTGAATAATTTGAAAGGCATTAAACGGACTCAAGGCAGCTCCTAGGTCCCTTAAACCTTCAATTCTTACTTTTGCAATAAAGGCTGCCGCTCCCAAGACATCGTGATAGACCAATCCATGGTAACCCGGGGATGGCTCGGTAAACTCAGGGAATTTTCCACTGCTCCAATCGAAAGTTCCTGCATCTACAATTACACCTCCCATGGAAGTACCATTGCCATTAATATATTTTGTAAGGGAATGTATTACAATGTTTGCTCCATATTCAATTGGTTTTATCAGAGCACTAGTAGCAACCGTATTATCTACTATAAATGGTATTTTGGCTTTTTTGGCCACTTCGGATATTGCCTTCAAATCCAATACGTCCAATTTAGGATTCCCCAAGGATTCCACGAAAATGGCCCTTGTATTTTCCTGAATGGCATTGGCAAAATTCTCCTCATCCCCTGGCTCAACAAAAGTGGTGGTTATGCCCAATCTTGGCAAAGTCACCGCCAACAAATTATAGGTTCCTCCATAAAGGCTACTGGAAGCCACAATATGATCACCCGTTTTAAGTAGAACCAATAAAGCGGTAGAAATGGCTGCTGTCCCGGATGCGGTAACCACACTGGCAATACCACCTTCCAAGGCTGCCAAACGCTGCTCCAAAATGTCATTGGTAGGGTTGTTCAGCCTAGTGTAAATAAAGCCAGGTTCCGATAAATTAAAAAGATTGGCCGCATGGTCCGTATTATTAAATACATAGGCGGTATTCTGATAAATAGGTACCGCTCTGGTGCCAGCTGTTAATTTTGTGTCATGTCCGGCATGCAAAGCGTTTGTTGAAAATTTTTGAGTACTCATGATTTCTTGTTTTTTTATATTATTAAAATAGATAAAATAAAAAGCCAAAACAAATAATGCGGACAATGCAATATTATAAAATCAAAAAGTTAAAAAGAAAATCCGTTACAGAAGTAACCGTTAGTGTTATCTGCCATGGATACTGTAAAACAAGCCTTAATAATTTGGCCCAGTATTTAGGTAGAATTTAGCACCTTCTTTAATAATTGATCAAAGGGTTGCTAAGGCTTCAAAGGGTCTATTCCCTCCACCTTTCTTGATAACAATTCAATAAGTGTTTGAACTTTAGGTTTGCAAATATAGGTATGGAAAATTCTTTTTTCCTAATCTTTTCAATAAAATTATAAACCGAAGGCTTCCTTCACCATATCAACGGCATCCAATTTCTCCCAAGTAAATAATTCCACTTCCTTTTCTACCCTTCCGTTGTAAGGCGATTCAAAAATCTTGGTTATTTTTTTAGGTTCTTTGCCCATATGTCCGTAGGCCGCCGTTTCCAAATAAATGGGATTTCTAAGTTTTAATCTGTCTTCTATGGAAAAAGGACGCATATCAAACAATTGGGATACTTTCTTGGCAATCTCGCCATCGCTCAAAGCTACTTTAGCGGAACCATAGGTATCCACAAAAATAGAAGTAGGCTCCACAACACCTATAGCGTAACTAACCTGAACCAAAATTTCATCGGCAACCCCTGCAGCAACAAGATTTTTGGCTGCATGGCGCGCGGCATAGGCAGCACTTCGATCTACTTTACTGGGGTCTTTTCCACTAAAAGCTCCGCCACCATGGGCCCCCTTGCCACCATAGGTGTCCACGATAATCTTTCTTCCGGTTAAACCGGTATCGCCATGGGGCCCACCTATAACAAATTTCCCTGTAGGGTTAATATGGTACTTTATAGTATCGTTAAAAAGCTTCTGTATTGCCACTGGCAATTGTTCCTTGACCCTTGGTATAAGAATTGAAATAATATCCTTCTTAATTTTGGCCAACATCACATCGTCATCCTTATCAAACTCATCATGCTGCGTAGAAACAACAATAGTATCTATTCGTTGTGGAACATTATCATCGGAATATTCTATAGTTACTTGCGCCTTGGCATCTGGCCTTAGATAGGAAATTGCATCTCCTACCCTTCTCAAATCTGCCAAAACCTGCAATATTTTATGGGAAATATCCAAGGCCAAAGGCATATAGTTTTCCGTTTCCTTGGTGGCATAACCGAACATCATACCTTGATCGCCTGCCCCCTGATCTTCTTTGGCACCACGATCTACCCCTTGGTTGATCTCTTTGGACTGCTCATGGATCAACGAAATTACACCACAGGAATCCCCGCTAAACTTATAATCACCATTGGTATACCCAATTTTATTGATAACATCCCTCGCTATTTGTTGTACATCAAGATAGGTATGGCTCTTAACTTCCCCGGCCAATACCACCTGACCAGTGGTCACCAAGGTTTCGCAAGCCACCTTGCTTTCCGAGTCAAAAGCCAAAAAATGATCCAATAACGCATCACTAATTTGATCCGCTATTTTATCTGGATGTCCTTCACTAACAGATTCCGAAGTAAATAAATATGCCATAAATCCTTTCTAAATAAAAATTAATAGGGATTTGACCAAGCATACTAGAGAAGAGTGGATGTTACAGTTCCAATGGAACAGAACAACGTAAACTGCTTTAGCATTTATTTATGCCGAAACTAATTCAGCACATGAGGTTGCAATCAGTCAAATCCTTCCTCGATATTTTTTCGCGTACAAAAGTACAAGAATTCTTGACGTAACTAAAAATGTTTAACAACAAATTTAAAATTGACCCTAAAAATCTACAAATCGTATTTTACGGTAAACAGGATATACCTTGGTTGAATGAAATAAGCAGAGGTCGTAAAAAATAATTCGTTGGTGCTATCCCTATTCAAGGTATCCGTTCCAAGCAGGTTGGTACCCTTAATCCCAAATTCCCACGGACTGTCCTTTTTCTGGTAACTAAGGTTTCCTTCCAAAAAACTATACGTATTGTCGATGGTATTATCTTTGTCCATATACTTATAGTAATCATAATCCATGGTAAAAATGAAGCTTTTTAGAAAGTTGGCATCAAACTTAGCATAGGGCTGGTTCGTATAAAAGGTAGTTTTTCTACCCCCATTATCATAATTATTTACATTATACCTATAACCTACCTCCAGGTTTGGGGCATTCCTAAAATTGGTGGCCAGGGAAGAAGTATAGTTCTGTGTAAAGGATTCCGATCTTCTAGGTTCCAAATCAATAATATTATTGGTGGCAGACCAGGAAACATTTGCCCCTACGGAAGCTTTTATTTTACCAAAAGTTCGTTGATACCTACCATTGGCACTTAAGGATTCGTCTTCCAAATTAGAATTTATGGTAGTACCAATCCTGTTTATCCCAATAATTTCCGAAGAACTTTTAAGCGCGTCTATTCGTTTGGTATAAGTAACATTCCCGAAAATATTGGTAAAATTGAACATATTAAAACTAAAGAAGTTCAATGATAGATTGTGATTCAAAGCACTCTCCAAATCCCTGTTCCCAGAATAAACGGAGTTGTAGTTATTGAGCACATAGGCCTCCGCAAAGCTATTAACATCGGTAAAAGATCTTGATACCCTATAATTAAATCGAATATTTTCTGATTTTTTAAGTTGCGCATTTATGTACAGATCGGGCAACAAAGCGGTTAAATTATCCTCAACAGTAGTTCCCAGCTGTTCGTTTTTAGTACTGTATTGATGTAAGGTAACACCCGGATTAAAGGTAAATATCCCTGCTATTACCTTATAATGAAAACCCAAATACAAATCCGAAACATTATAAGTTACATCGTTGTTGAACTCGCTGTCTGTAAAAGTCAATGGTGCCCCACCATCCAATATTTGAAAAATGTCGGAATTAAAATTTTGATGACTCTGTGTAGTACCCAGAGTAAAATTTAAATTACTCTTTTGGCCGGTTACCCAATAATAATCCAATTTCGCATCCACTTTATTGGTTATGGTATTTTTTCCCTGATTGAGGTTATAGATACTCTGATCTTCATCTACCGGAAAAATATCAATAAAGGCAAAATTATCCCTTATAGCATTGTAAAATGGATCCTCATCCTGATAAATATGTTGGGCTTCAAATGCAAAAATATTCTTTGAATTTAGAGTGGTATAATAAATATTGGCATTTTGATTTACGGAAATAGGCCTTTGCTTCTTGGTTTCCGTAATTTCATCGGTAATTGTGGAAACTGAAATAACGTTCTCAATTTCATCATCATCAGATTGTTTCAAAAGTATGTCATAATCAAATTGCAACCTGTCATTAGGCTTGTACTTGGAACTAAATTTCGCCAATCCCAAATGAGCGGTTTGATCTGTAGAGGTAGTGGCATCCTCCGTTTCATTGGAGGAAATATAAACCCTTCTCGTTTGGTTTTCCATTATGGTCCCGGTATAGGAATAAATACCAAATCCACTCAAATCCCAATTTTCCTTTGGGGAATAACTAAAATTTACAGCGGCAAACTTAGTATCTATGTTTTTTGCCCTATTGTTCTGAAGACTGGACAATCCCAGGCCATCACCCCCAATATCAATGGAACTTCCACTTGAACTGCCCAGATTTCTAAATCCGCCGGTAAAATTCTGGTAATCCCTTCTATTAAAAGGAGCTTCACCAATATTATTAAGATCGGTAATAATATTTATACTGTAATCCGGACTGTAGTAAAACAATTTTGGATGCGCTAAATAACTATCATTGGTACCAACGCCTGCCGTTATTTCACCAAACCAAAACCTCTTCTTCCCTTCCTTCAACTTAATATTAAGCGCAACATTGTCCGTATCATTGGTTAGTCCCTTCATTTGGGTTACCTCATTAAAATTCCTCAAAACCTCTATTTTATCCAAGGCATTGGCCGGAATATTTTCTGCCGCCAGCTTGGAATCCCCATCAAAGAAATCCTTGCCCTCTACCATTACTTTGGTCACTTGTTTCCCCTCTACCTCTATTTGCCCATCTTCATTTATTTCTACCCCAGGTAAATTGGCCAGTACATCCTTAAGCTTCTTTTCCGTACCTGTAACAAAAGAATCCGTATTATAAACTATGGTATCTCCCTTCACCGAAACGGGCATCTCGTAGGTAACCTCAACCTCGTCCAACTGATTGGTTTGCTCATAAAGAACAATGTCCTTGTTAACATTGTTTGTAGGCGCGGTAAAAGAGAATTCTTCCGTTTTAAAACCTAAATAGCTTACACGAACATTAAAATTTGCTCCTGCTTTCAAATTTAACTTATAGAGTCCACTATGATTTGTTATACCGTAAGATTCCAACGCCTTGGTTTCTGTATTTATGGCAATGACATTTGCCATATCGACTCCTACTCCTGTAGAATCCTTTACTGTTCCCGTTAGGGTAATTTCTTGACCGAAAGCTGTAGTAAAAGCAAAAATAGCTACAAGTACGGAATAAACATTCTTATTGTACATCTATAAAATATTAAAATACCTAAAATATGGTTAATGACTAAAAAAAGTAAGAACTATGGCCTGCCACCTCCACCACCTCTATTTCCTCCGCCACCACGACGAAAATTCTCCCTCATCTCGGCCATCTTTTCTTTGGATATTTTATCATATTCCTCTTGAGTAACCGTTTTGCCCTTATTTGGTGCCTTTATCTCTTTCTTCTCTGTTGGGTTGAGTACCAGTTTTGTACACAGAATAACCGTAACATCATCTGTAACTTCCAAAATTAGACCAGGAAGCCCCCAATATTCCCCTGGACCTTGATTTACAGGGATATCCGGAGCATACCAAGCAGTTATCTCAATATCCTTTTCTGTAAATTCCTCTTCCTGATTATCATCGTTTCCACCTCCCCTACGAAAAATTGCCCTCATATTGGGCCTTTTAATAGTTTTGGTTGCAGTGGCCTTAAAGGCAGTATAATTACCGATCTGCTTTGACTCCCCTCCCAGTTTCCATTCCAATTTGGGCAAAGTATCATCTACTAGAAAAATCTTTCCCAAAAGTTCATTTTTAACCAAATACCTACCTTCCTTTACATCTTTATAATAATCCCCACCGGCTCCGCTCATCATGCCGAATCGTCTACCTCCCCTGTCGTTGCCAGGTTGTTCCAATCTTTCCTCCTCACTGTATATCGATGCGGATTTGTCAAAGGTTAAAATATAGGTCCGCTCATTGGCTTCCTTCATTCTTTGCATTATTTCCTTTTTTCTATCCTCCGGAATTTGCCTTCCCCCAAAATCCATATTAACAGTGGTCTTACTAAAATAAGTGGCCTCGCCCTGAAAATCCTGGGCATAAATTCCGAATTGGGATGCCAATAGCATCAAGGAAAACAAATAGAAAATTTTCATTATTATATAATTTATATCAACCCTAAGACTGCAACAATTTGATTTGGTTTAATCCAAAATGAATAAAAAATACAATTATCCTTTTCCATAAGTTTTTTATCGGATATTCCCACAAAGATTTTACCATGCACCCGATATCTTGTATATTGTACCTCTTTATTATAAGTGCAAAAACACTAACCATAATTACAAACCTATGCATATCGCCGTTGCAGGAAATATTGGGGCTGGCAAAACAACCTTGACAAGATTACTATCCAAACACTACCAATGGGAGGCCCAATTTGAAGATGTGGTAGACAATCCCTATTTGGATGACTTTTACAATCAAATGGAAAGATGGAGCTTTAATCTCCAGATTTACTTTTTAAACAATAGGTACAGACAAATTTTACAGATAAGGAAGGGTGGCAAAGACACTATTCAGGACAGGACCATTTACGAAGATGCCCACATTTTTGCCCCAAACCTTCATGCCATGGGTTTAATGACCAATAGGGATTTCAGCAATTACACCAGTTTGTTCGAATTAATGGAGTCTTTGGTACAACCTCCAGATCTATTGATTTATTTAAGAAGTTCCATCCCAAATTTGGTAAATCAAATTCACAAGCGCGGACGTGAATATGAAAACAGTATTTCCATCGACTACCTAAGCCGATTGAACGAACGCTACGAAGCCTGGGCGCAAAGCTATGAAAAAGGCAATCTTTTGGTCATTGATGTTGACAAATTGAATTTCGTGGACGAACCGGAAGATTTGGGCTTGGTAATCAACAAGATTGACGCCGAAATCAATGGACTTTTTTAATCCACTTACCTTAGGAATCTTATTGATAAAAAGAAACAACTAAGCCCAGTAGTCCTAAATTGGATCCATTAACAGCTTGCCGCCACTACTCTAAAACAAACTGGTCAGAAATGCTAGGAAGCAGGAAAGAACCATATTAAAAACACTCCTACAATTATTGCCATTCCAAGGATAAGCACAATCCATTTTGATAACTGCCTGGTTACAAACACCTGCCATAACCCCTAAATTTACACATAGGCTAAAGGTCTGTAGCCCTGCGAGGTCACTATTGGCTTTTTCAAGTTGAAGACCTACCTAAAAGCCCAATCCAAAAGCAATGCCCAATGTAGTTGAATCGTGATAATCCACACACCATTGGGTATTAACAACTTAAAAGCAAAAAACCCCGTATAAACGGGGTTTTTAAGACAATGTCAAAAAAATAAGTTTTACAACTTACTTTCTAATATCTATTTTCTCAATAACTACTTTCTTATCATTTTCATCCGATGTCTGGGCAGTCTTTTCAAATGCCTCCAATTGGGCTTTTACTTCCGCCTGGGTTCCATTGAACGTTTTCTCCTCAATGGTGGTTTCACCGCTCACGGTAGTTGTATAAGTTATTACAGCCTGAGCCAAATCGGCCGATTCAACGTTCATTTCAATCTGCACCTCTTGCTCCGCAACCCCTGATTCCAAATGTCCTCCTAATATTGGGGCGATTACCAATCCAATTAAACAAGTAAGTTTTATAAGAATATTCATTGAAGGTCCTGAGGTATCCTTAAATGGATCACCTACGGTATCCCCTGTTACTGCAGCTTTGTGGGCGTCAGACCCCTTGTAGGTCATCTCTCCATTAATTTCAACACCTGCCTCAAAAGACTTTTTAGCGTTATCCCAAGCACCACCGGCATTGTTTTGGAATATGGCCCAAAGTACCCCAGAAACTGTAACACCGGCCATATAACCTCCCAACATTTCAGCAATCAATTGGTTATCACTTCCATAAACCAATTTACCCAAAAGCACAATAGCAATAGGAAATCCAATGGTAAGTATACCTGGCAACATCATTTCACGTAGTGCAGCCTTGGTAGATATATCCACACACTTAGCATAATCAGGTTTCCCTGTGCCTTCCATTATTCCAGGAATTTCCTTAAACTGTCTTCTCACCTCATAAACCATGTCCATAGCCGCTTTTCCCACCGAATTCATGGCCAAGGCCGAAAATACAACCGGAATCATACCACCTACAAAAAGCATGGCCAATACTGGTGCCTTAAAAATGTTAATTCCGTCGATTCCCGTAAAAGTTACATAAGCGGCAAATAATGCCAAGGAAGTCAATGCAGCGGAAGCAATAGCAAATCCTTTTCCTGTAGCCGCCGTGGTGTTCCCTACAGAATCCAAAATATCAGTTCTCTCCCTAACAATAGGATCCTGCTCACTCATCTCTGCAATACCCCCTGCGTTATCCGAAATAGGTCCAAACGCGTCTATAGCCAACTGCATGGCTGTGGTAGCCATCATTGCGGAAGCGGCCAATGCCACCCCATAAAAACCGGCAAAGGCGTAAGAAGACCAAATTGCGGCAGCAAATATTAGTACCGTTGGAAATGTAGAAATCATCCCCGTTGCCAAACCGGCAATTACATTGGTCCCGGCACCAGTACTAGATTTTTGAACTATGGCCATAACTGGCTTTGTTCCCAAACCTGTATAATATTCAGTAACCGAAGAGATAACCCCACCAACAACCAAACCTATAACGGTAGCATAAAACACCCTTATAGACGAAATATCCTTTAAACCTTCACCAAAAAACTCCATTTGCATGGTTTCTGGCAACATATATTTTACCAAAACAAAACAGGCAATCAGGGTCAATACAATAGAAACCCAGTTTCCTACGTTCAAGGCACCCTGTACTTCCTTTTCCTTGGCCTCGTTATTTTTAATTTTCACCAACATAGTACCTACTATGGAAAATATAATTCCAAAGCCAGCAATTGCCATAGGCAATAAAATTGGTCCAATACCACCAAAGGCATCTTGGATGGCACCACCCATATCCTTAATAACATAATTCCCAAGAACCATGGCTGCCAAAACGGTAGCAACATAAGAACCAAATAAATCGGCCCCCATACCTGCAACATCACCAACATTATCCCCTACGTTATCGGCAATGGTAGCCGGGTTACGGGGATCATCTTCAGGAATACCGGCCTCTACCTTTCCTACCAAATCCGCCCCAACATCTGCAGCCTTAGTGTAAATACCTCCACCAACTCTAGCGAACAAGGCAATAGATTCCGCACCAAGGGAAAAACCAGCCAATGTTTCAAGAACAATGGTCATATCCTCGGTAGAAGTCCAAGCACCGTTCATAAAGAACTGAAATAACAGTATAAAAGCCGTAGTCAGACCCAATACGGCCAGACCTGCAACACCAAGCCCCATGACAGTACCGCCCCCAAAAGACACCTTTAAGGCCTGAGGTAGACTGGTACGAGCAGCTTGCGTGGTTCTAACATTAGTTTTTGTGGCAATCTTCATTCCCATATTACCTGCCAATGCAGAAAAGAATGCGCCAAAAATAAAAGCTACCACAATAAGAATATGGGTAGTAGGCACTATAAAAGAAATTGCGGCCAAAGCAACACTGGCCCCTATAACAAAAAATGTCAATAATTTATACTCTGCTTTTAGAAAAGCCAAGGCACCTTCATAGATATAATCTGAAATTTCTTTCATTTTACCGTCCCCGGCATTTTGTTTTAACACCCAAGACCTTTTTACCGCCATAAAAGCAAGACCTACCAATGCCATAATTACTGGCAAGTAAATAATTATTGATTCCATTTGTTTGATTGTTTGTTATATATTTTGAGGGGCAAAAGTAGTAAAATATGGTAGAATAAAAAAAGCAATATTACTTCCGCAATATTGCTTTTTAACTTTTTAAAAAATTAAGGCTTAATACTTTATGCTTACATCCTGTTTTGGGACGTCACTATCCTTAAACCTCTGTATACATTTTGCAACAATTTCCCTAGCTTCCTTTTGCTCTCCCCATCCGCCAACATCAACTTTTTTCTTTTCAAGATCCTTGTAGACTTTAAAGAAATGTTCAATTTCCTTTATTAAATGGGGATTTAATTCGCTTAGATCATTGATCTTATTCCATACTGGATCGGATACGGGTACGCAGATTACCTTTTCATCCGGTCCTTTTTCATCGGTCATATGAAATACGCCTATAGGCTTTACTTCCATAACACAACCGGGAAAAGTTGCTTCGGTCACCAAAACAAGAACGTCCAACGGGTCACCATCCAGAGCCAAGGTTTCCGGTACAAACCCGTAATCGGCCGGATACATCATGGACGAAAAAATCATCCTATCGTACCTTATTTTCTTTAAGGCAAAATCGTATTCATATTTGTTTCTACTACCCTTAGGTATTTCAATCAATACATCGAACGACGTAATATCTTCACTGCTCATATGGTTATGTTTAATCTTATAATTTTCTAAAATAACAAATTAATATCAGGTAACGGTCAAAAAAGTATATCAGAAGTGAAATCCGAATGATCCGGTTACACCAAAAGACCTGGCTCCAGGGTTTTCCAAATAATTCCCCCTAAAGTTAAAATCTATCCTCAATATCTTTAAAATATTCCCAACTCCTACCGAATACTCCCAATATATCTTATCATTAGGGGCCATTAAGGGAATATTTGCCGGGGCGCTCAAGGCTCGGTTTTCATCCGAAAGTTCTCCCCACACTCCCCTTAGTCCAACTATCTCCCTAAGGTTCCATTTTCTCATAAAGGGTATCCTGGAGAAAAATCTTCCATTAAAATTGTGTTCCAAATGTGCCGAGACATAAGTATCGGTCACAAATTCATAAAAATCCAGATTTGAGAACGTATTGTACACGGAGAAAAAAGTTTGATTTCCAGGAATAGCATTAAGCAATCCCAACGGAACCTCCCCATATGTCTTCCCTATTTCCACAGTACTTAGTAACCTGCCAAGTCCACCTACCTGCCAAGGCTGCGTATAACTAAACTGAACCTTTTTATAATCGAAATCACTATCCAAGAAGTTCTTCACCCCATTGGTATAGGACAAAAATAAGGTACTATAGTTATCATTTACATCGCGCCTTTCCACCCCGTTTCCTATGGTTTTCTTTCCCGGAGTATATATTAAAATGGTGGTAAGATCAAATTGATCAATTTCCGATGATATCCCCGTGGGCGAAGTGGGGTCTATATAATCCAAGCTAAAAGCATTGGGCAATGCGGAACTAAGTGACCTGTAAGACCCGCCTACACCTATCCTAAAGTTGGTAACCGGTTCCAGCTCCAGATTAAATGTACTGAGATCTATATTGGTAAGTCGGTCATTGGAACCCACTGTAAATACGGAAGAGGAAGCTATACTTCTTCCCAATACATCCGTAGTGGCCGTTAAGCTAATCCCCAGTTGTTCTATATCCCTTCTTTTACCACCTGAAATTATAAACCTGGATTTCTTGTCCACCAGCCATTTTCCGGAAATCCCATATTTAAATTTATCATCTCCAAACCCATATGCCAGATAGGCCTGCAATCGCCAAGGATCGTTCTGCCCAAAATAAGTCCGGGCTCCGGCCCTTAGTCGCACTCCCTCAGCTTCATTATAACCAAAAATACTGTACACATCCCCTAGGTCCAAATTCCACTTATCTATTTCCACATACCCGGATCCCAGTATGCTCACTATGTTATAATAGCTTTTAAATTTGGGCACTGTCTTTAAGGTATCCAACAATTTATAAATCCCTTTTTCATCGGCATTTAACGACTCCAACCTATTGGCTTCCCAAAATTCGTCTTCCTTGTTCAAGACCAATGGATCAAACGGGTCGGTCTTGGCCCTATAAAATTCATTTGGTTTCGGCTGATTAAATTTATAATCCCCATAAACCGTAGTCCTTTTTCCGTATACCCCTCTTGAATTTTCTTTTTTGTTGAAGCTAAAATCGGATAACATATAATCGCGGGTCAAAAGAAAAACCGAATCATTGACCACATCGAACTCCTGTTCTATATAAATCTCCTTTACCCAGTTGATATTGGCACTCTTGGTGACGGCTAAATTTATATTCTTCACCGCAAAGGTGGAATCGTTCACCCAAAAGTCCCCTTTAAACGTTAGCTCATTCTTTCGTCTAGGATAATAAATAATATTGTAACACCATTTATTATCTATAAAGGCACTATCCGCCAAAACATAATTATAGGTATCCACCCCTGTCCTGGACAATGGACTGGTAAAACTCTTATCGAAAAATTTTAAATAATTATTGTAAATATCGTAATCCGAATAAAGATCGGCGATAAAGGCAATTATAGCCTGATTATTGCTAAAGCCGGAATTCTTGCTCCCCAAGACATCTTCCTTTACTACGGCCGTCTCATTATTCCCGTAGACCTTGGAAAAAGTTTCGTTCAAAAAAATGGGCAGATAGGTCTTCCCTGTTATCCGTGAAGTATCCAAATCGTTAAAAACAAATTCCAACCCCTTAAAGACTCTACTCTTCATAAGGGCACTATCTATAGTATTGAGATCGAACTCTACTTTCTCATACTTGTCATACTGATATTGTTTAAACATATGAACCCCGTTCTTACGCTTTTTGGCCCATATTTTTTTGAGAATATCTATCGCCGGATTATTTTTTTTGTCGGTTTTACCAAAATAAACCACTACCTCATCCAACTGTTCGCTAGACTCAGCGAGCACAATATTCATATCATAAGTAACCTTAGCCGTAAGGTTTATTTCCTTGGTTTCATAACCAATAAAGGACACCAATAAGGTAGAATGCGTATTATCAGATTCCATATAAAACCTACCATTGTCATTGGTTATGGTGCCTTCCGAGGAATCTTTGAAAAGGACATTGGCAAACGAAACGGGTTCACCGGCCTCATCCAATACAATACCCCCAACCTTGGTCTGGGAAACAGAGCATTGAGCGATAAATAAGAATAAGATTAAAAGGATTCTTGTCATTTTCTTGTTTAAAAAGACTTCTAATAAAAAAGCACCTCTCCATTATAGCAAGGAACCGAACGTATAGACGTAACCAATAGTCCATACTTACCCTTTTAATTAGATTTATAATATAAAAGCTCCGTCGACCAAAAGCCAACGAAGCCATAACATCATTTTAAAATTAGGTATTATAATTTATACAATACTTTCTTGACCGCCTTTACCACATCTTCATGGTTAGGCAACCATTCTGCCAATAGTACGGGGGAATATGGTGCTGGGGTATCAGCCGTATTGATCTTTACGATTGGAGCATCCAAATAATCGAATGCGTTGGCCTGAACGTGATAGGTAATCTCAGTGGCCACATTGCCGAACGGCCATGCTTCTTCCAAAATAACCAATCTATTGGTTTTCTTAACAGAATTTAGAACAGCCTCATAATCCAATGGCTTAACCGTACGTAAATCAATAATTTCTACACTAATATTTTCCTTGGCCAATTCTTCCGCCGCCTTATCCGCTTCCTTAATTATTTTACCAAAGGAAACAATGGTAACATCTGTACCTTCCCTCCTTAAATCGGCAACACCCAATGGAATAGTAAATTCTCCTTCCGGCACCTCACCTTTATCACCATACATTTGTTCAGACTCCATAAAGATAACCGGATCATTATCGCGTATGGCAGCTTTTAAAAGTCCCTTGGCATCTTTTGGATTTGAAGGAACCACTACTTTTAGCCCTGGACAGTTGGCATACCAACTTTCAAAAGCTTGCGAGTGGGTCGCCGCCAATTGACCAGCAGAAGCTGTTGGGCCACGGAAAACAATGGGACAATTAAACTGACCTCCGGACATTTGTCTGATCTTGGCCGCGTTATTGATGATTTGATCTATCCCCACCAAAGCGAAATTAAAAGTCATAAACTCTATAATAGGTCTGTTACCAATCATAGCAGAACCCACGCCAATACCGGCAAAACCAAGTTCGGATATTGGAGTATCTATTACCCTTTCCGGACCAAATTCATCCAACATTCCTTTGGAAGCCTTATAGGCCCCGTTGTACTCAGCAACTTCTTCACCCATTAAATAAACGGACTCGTCCCTCCTCATCTCCTCGGACATTGCCTCCTGTATAGCCTCCCTAAACTGTAGTGTTTTCATCTTTAAAATGGAATCTTTATGTTAAAATGCTTAAAGCGCTAGCAAAAGTAGGAAATAATATATCAAAACTAAGAAGTAAACAATTAAAAATAACTCAAAAAAATACTATGCATGCATAGTATTTTAAAAAATTATTGAGTATATTAGCCACCATTTCTTAATCAATGGTCAACAAAATATTAATATATGAAAATTTTAGTATGTCTAAGTAATGTCCCGGACACTACTTCAAAAATAAACTTCACGGACGGTGATACCAAATTTGACACCAACGGGGTTCAATTCGTAATTAATCCTAATGATGAATTTGGCCTTACACGTGCCATGTGGTTCAAGGAAAAACAAGGAGCCACCGTACATGTTGCCACTGTTGGCGAGGCCAGCACGGAACCAACCATTAGAAAAGCCCTTGCCATTGGTGCGGATGAAGCAATTCGTGTAAACGCTTTTCCTGTAGACGGCTTTTTTGTGGCCGAACAGTTGGCAGAAATTGTTAAAAACGGAGAATATGACCTAGTAATTGCCGGAAGGGAATCCATTGATTACAATGGAGGAATGGTCCCTGGGATTATGGCCACCTTATTGGGCATGAACTTCATCAACACTTGTATAAGTTTGGAAATTGAAGGCAACAACGCTACCGCCACTAGGGAGATCGACGGTGGAAAGGAAAAAATAGCAACTACATTGCCATTGGTGATCGGGGGCCAAAAAGGCCTTGTTGCAGAAAGTGACCTAAGAATTCCGAACATGAGAGGAATTATGATGGCACGCCAAAAGAAATTAAATGTGGTTGAACCCACTTCATCCAAAAATGTCACGACCGACGTTAAGTTTGAAAAACCGGCACCAAAAGGCAAGGTGACATTGGTGGATGCGGATAATATTGACGAATTGATCAATTTATTGCACAATGAGGCGAAGGTCATCTAACAAAGCCTATTGCCTTAGGAATGCAATTTTTCATCAATCCAAAAGAAAATAATTTATAGCGCCCAATACCATATATCTTTGGAACAGGGCACTTATTAAAAAACATATAACGCTATGTCAGTTTTAGTATATACAGAATCCGAAAACGGGAAATTTAAGAAGAATGCCCATGAGGTTGCCTCCTACGCTTACGAGGTAGCCAAGCAACTGGGAACCACAGCTACGGCCATTTCCATCAATGCCAATAGCGCTGGGGACTTGGGAGACTTTGGAATTTCCAAGGTCTTGATTGTTTCCAATGAGCAACTAAAAACCTTTAACGCAAAGGCATATGCCCAGGTAATTGCCCAAGCGGCAGAAAAAGAAACAGCCAAAGTCATTATTCTTAGCTCCAGTGCGGATACAAAATTCTTGGCCCCGATCTTAACGGCACAATTAAAGGCCGGTTACGTTCCCAACGTAGTATCGGCCCCAGAAAGTACCAGTCCGTTCAAGGTAAAAAGAACTGTCTTTAGCAACAAGGGGTTTGCCATAACCGAAATTAGTTCCGACGTTAAAATTGTTGGCGTTTCCAATAACGCTTTTGGGAGTGCGGAAAACAAAACTACTGCCACAGTTGAGAGTTTTGACCCCAGCCTTGGCGACGATACCTTTACCACCAAATCTATAGAAATAGATAAGGTAGTAGGAAAAGCCACTATTGCCGATGCCGATATTGTGGTATCTGGAGGCCGCGGATTAAAAGGACCAGAAAATTGGGGAATGATAGAAGAATTGGCAGAAGTATTGGGAGCGGCCACAGCTTGTTCCAAACCCGTTTCAGATCTTGGATGGAGACCTCATGGAGAGCATGTTGGGCAAACCGGAAAACCGGTAGCCAGTAATCTATACATTGCTATAGGCATCTCCGGAGCAATTCAACACTTGGCGGGAGTTAGCTCTTCCAAAGTAAAAGTAGTCATCAATACGGACCCGGAAGCTCCCTTTTTTAAAGCTGCAGACTACGGTGTAGTTGGCGATGCTTTTGAAGTTGTTCCCAAGCTAATCGAAAAATTAAAGGAATTTAAGGCACAAAACGCTTAATTTTTGTTAAATTGTGCCCCTTAAAGGGCTGCTCAAATATACTTGGCCCGTCCAGTAATTTGAACAGCCTTTTTTAGTTATAAATTTCTATGAGTTTAGTTAGATTAAAAATAAAGGGGATTTCTTATAGCCAAACGCAAAATGGTGCATATGCCCTTATATTGAATGAAGTTGATGGTGACCGTAAACTACCTATAGTTATTGGGGCATTTGAAGCCCAATCCATAGCTATTGCCCTAGAGAAGGAAATTAAACCTCCAAGACCCCTGACCCATGATCTGTTTAAAAATTTTGCGGATCGCTTCGATATCGTAATCAAACAGGTCATCATCCACAAATTGGTCGATGGTGTTTTCTATTCCAGTATTATTTGCGAACGCGATAAGATAGAAGAGATTATAGATGCCAGGACCAGTGATGCCATTGCCTTGGCCCTTAGGTTCAACGCACCTATTTTCACCTACAAAACCATCTTGGACAAAGCGGGTATATTCCTTAAATTTTCTTCAAAAGAGAAGGACAAGGAAGATTCTGACGACAGCATTATGGTAGATGAAATTCTTCAGGAAGGGGAAACCGTAGAAATAAATCCTGGCGCTTCCGAAGGCTACAAGGAACTCAGCCTAGAGGAATTGTATGCCGAGTTGGACAAGGCCGTTGCCAGCGAAGACTATGAAAAGGCGGCAAAACTCAGGGACGAAATATCCAAACGCAAATAGTTTAGGAATAAATAAGATTATTGGATGAGAAATAAGCTTTGGGTTTTATTTATATTCTGCTTTATAGCATTTCCATCCCTAGCCCAAGAAATAAGCAACCCAAACTTACCACAGAATACCCCAGAGATCATTGCCAATCAAGGCATATCATTTCAGAGTCTATGGAGAGGTATTCTTGGAATGATATCGTTGATCTTTATTGCATACCTATTTAGCAATAACAAAAAAGCCATTAATTGGAAAACCGCGGGTATCGGACTCTTTATCCAATTGCTCTTGGCCATTTGTATTCTAATCGGCGAAAAAATAGGTTTTAACGCCTTCGGCTATAGATTCGACCTCAGCTTTGTTTCCAAAGTCTTTGAATTTGGAGGGAAGATTTTCGTAAGTATTCTTGATTTTACTAGGGCAGGAAGCAAATTCCTCTTTGAAGGCCTGGTGGTGGACATGGATACTTTCGGATTTATTTTTGCATTTCAGGTACTACCCACCATCATCTTTTTTTCGGCCTTGACATCGGTCTTGTTCTATTTGGGCATTATCCAAAAAGTAGTCCAGGCATTGGCTTGGTTACTGACCAAATCATTGGGGATTTCCGGTGCCGAAAGTTTAAGCGTAACAGGCAATATATTTTTAGGACAAACCGAAGCCCCTTTATTGATTAAGGCCTATTTGGAAAAAATGACCCGATCGGAAATGCTTTTGGTGATGATCGGCGGCATGGCAACCGTTGCCGGGGCCGTTTTA
Organism: Arenibacter palladensis; assembly: GCF_900129275.1. Classification (GTDB taxonomy): domain Bacteria; phylum Bacteroidota; class Bacteroidia; order Flavobacteriales; family Flavobacteriaceae; genus Arenibacter; species Arenibacter palladensis. The sequence continues at coordinate 83,299 of NZ_FQUX01000012.1, forward strand.
GCGGCCTATATAGGCTTTCTAGGTGGAGACGACCCAATCCTGAGGCTACAGTTTGCAAAACACCTCTTGGCAGCATCGGTAATGGCAGCTCCGGGGGCAATTGTTATTTCCAAAATTCTATATCCGCAAACCGAAGCCATCAATACAGATGTACATGTTTCCAATGAAAAGATTGGTTCCAATATTCTGGATTCCATTTCCAATGGAACAACCGAAGGCTTAAAATTGGCCGTAAACGTTGGCGCCATGCTTTTGGTATTTGTGGCCTTTATTGCCATGATAAATGGCATTTTAAATTGGACGGGCGATATTACCGATCTAAACTCATGGATTGCACTCAATTCACCTTACGAAAACTTTTCTTTGGAAGCCATTCTCGGAACCATTTTCGCCCCTCTAATGTGGCTCATTGGAGTGGATTCCGTAGACATCATGCTAATGGGACAGCTCTTGGGCATTAAATTGGCCGCCAGTGAGTTTATAGGTTATATACAATTGGCCGAACTAAAAAATATTGCCAGCAGCACCCATTTCACCTATAACAAATCTGTGATAATGGCTACCTATATGTTATGCGGATTCGCCAATTTTGCCTCAATTGGCATTCAGATCGGGGGCATAGGCTCCTTGGCACCAGGACAAAGAAAAACATTGTCGGAATTTGGAATGAAAGCTGTTTTGGGCGGATCTATCGCCTCTTTACTTTCGGCTACTATTGCCGGTATGATTCTAGGGTAAACACCTCCAATAAATTTGGAAATAATAGCTCCATTAAGAAGCATTCACCCTTGATCCCCGTTAATAAAATTTAATAACTTAAAACGTTTCCCAATCCTACTCAATATAGTTTTGCATAATTTCGCTACACAATTGTTCTTGGATATAAATCCAAAATAGGTTCGCTATATTTTGGAGAGCGTAAAGGCTAAAGATTATGAAACAGTACCACGACTTACTAAAACATGTATTGGAAAACGGAACCCAAAAGGGAGATAGGACCGGTACAGGTACCAAAAGTGTTTTTGGATATCAAATGCGTTTTGACCTTGCCGAGGGATTCCCCATGGTAACCACAAAAAAACTACATTTAAAATCGATTGTCCATGAATTGCTTTGGTTTCTAAAAGGCGATACCAATATTGGCTATTTGCAGGAAAACGGTGTTCGTATTTGGAATGAATGGGCGGATGAGAATGGGGATTTGGGCCCTGTATATGGATATCAATGGCGCAATTGGAACGGTGACGAGATAGATCAAATAAAAGAAGTAGTAAACGCACTCAAAACGAACCCCAACAGTCGCCGTATGTTGGTTTCCGCTTGGAATCCCAGTGTGCTTCCAGATACCTCAGTATCTTTTTCGGAAAATGTAGCCAACGGAAAAGCGGCATTGCCTCCTTGCCATGCCTTTTTTCAATTTTATGTTGCCGATGGAAAATTGTCCTGTCAATTATACCAAAGAAGTGCCGATATATTTTTGGGAGTCCCTTTCAATATAGCGTCCTATGCCTTATTCACCCTTATGATGGCACAAGTTTGCGGACTTCAACCCGGTGAATTTATCCACACCTTTGGTGACGCACATATCTACAACAACCATTTTGAACAAGTGGAACTACAGTTAAGTAGACAACCTAGGCCCTTGCCAAAAATGGTCCTGAATCCTGAAGTAAAGGATATATTCGACTTTACTTTTGAAGATTTTAGTTTATTGGATTATGATCCACACCCACACATAAAAGGAATCGTGGCAGTTTAGCAAATTATGGCAGGCCCTTTAGGGGGAAGAAAACAATTCATAATTTATGGTTGCACATCAAAAAGGCGACCACAAAAATAGGCCTGAAACATGGCTGTGTACCTACCTTTACTTTAGAAAATGCGTATTAAAGCAGGAGCCACAATTTTAATAAAACCGACACCATTGAAACTATGATTCCAATGGTATCGGATGTAATTTCGTTAAAGTTCCAATACTGAATTCTCAGCTCCGGCAAATTCGTTCCACTGGAAACGATCGGCCTCAGCTTCGTTAACATAATTACCGTCAACTATATATTTGAATTCATATGTACCTTCCTTTGGCAAATCGAAAGTTCCTTTGAAGGTTCCGTTTTTTAGTTTCTTCAGTGCACTTCCTTTTGGGCTCCAATTATTAAAATCCCCAACTACAGCCACCTTCTTTGCATCCTCAGCAGGTACAGAAAAAGTTACCTTGCATATTGGCTTACTCTTTAAGTATTGTTTTGTAATTCCCATAACCTCTATATTTTAGATTAAAGCGCAAAATTACATCATTAAATGCCTCATTACCAATGACCAATATCATTTTTATCATTTTCTTAAAATAAGTTTAACAATTGACCTTCTTTGATAATTTTAACAGATAAAATTCCCAAGTAAACAACAATGTCTAACTTCTTTTTAAGATTCCCATAATCTTATCTATCTCATTTTCTGTATTGTAGAAATGAAAACTTAAACGAATACCATTTCCTCGTTGTGCACAAACCACATCGTGCTCCATTAGCTTGGCATATAATTCCTTATCCCCGGGGATATTGAATATTGAACTATGTTCTTTTCTTTTGACCACGAACTCTTCCAACATACCTAAATTTTCCAGTTCGCCCTTTGCCTTTATAGAAAGCTTTTTAATCTGTTCGGCTATATTATCCATTCCAATATCCGATAGAAACCCCAGGGAATAATTTAGACTCCCAAAATTGAAGGTGTCCAAATGCCCAGGCTCAAACTGTTTGGCAAAGGATATCTTCTCCTTAGCTTCCATGTCCCCATCCGCAGCATTAAAACCTGTAGACCTGCACTTGAATTTGGAATGAGTGTCCTCTGCAAACATCAGAAACCCGTTACCATAGCCACCAAGTAACCATTTATAGGAACTGGCACCTAGCACATCTATTCCGGAATCCTCAAAGTTAAAAACCTCAGTGCCCAAAAATTGCGTACCATCAGCAATGATCACTAGATCTGGAAAATCTTTTTTTAAATTTCTCAGGAACTCTAGATCTACCTTGATTCCATTTAGCCACTGCACCAAACTAAGCGCCAAGACATTAATGTTGTCCTTTTTTATCCTATCATAGATATTCTCCTCCAAAGCATCCGTCACTTTTAAGTAATAGGTGACGCACTCCCTAGTTTCAAATGGCCAGTTCACAGAAGGATAATCCCCTTCCAACAGCAATACGTTCCTTGTGGCTTCCATGCCTTCCAACAATAAATTAAGTCCGATGGAAAAATTAGGAACCAATGCCACATTATTGGCTTTGCAACCAAAGAATTTCCCAATAGAATTTCTGGTTTCAGAAATAAGTAGATGACCTTTCATCTTCATTTTGCTCCCTCCAATTAAAAAATCAAGGTCATGTTCCTGCCGCCAGTCCAGAAGACCATCATAAAGAAGGCCAGAAGTGGCAGTATTGACATAGGTATATTGACTTAAAACTGGGAATTGCTTGATAATCTTTTGCATATCCAAACTGGTAAATTTTGTATTTATGGTATCTTTGTCTAAAGATAGGAATTAGGATGTTCTCCATTAATAAAAAAAAATCACTTATAGAATTGGAACAGCATGAACTATTGGAACATGCCCAAATGAGAATAAAGCAAAAAAAGCGACTTTATAATCATTTGGTTGTGTTTTTGATCGGCAGTGTATTCATGATCATCATCAATAAAATATTGAAGTATGGCGTGGAGTACAACTGGTTTATTTGGGCCATTACTTTCTGGGCCTTTTTGTTTGCAATCCACCTCTTTAACGTATTTGTTACTACCAAATTTATGGGCTTGGAATGGGAAAGGTCTCAAAGGGAAAAACTGGTCCTGAAGCAGAAACAAAAAATAGCCGAATTGCAGAAGGAGATTGAAACGGAATTTCCATTATCCAACATCAATAAAAAAAAAGAAGAGTGAACATTCTATGTATTATAGCCGCTGCCGCGGAGAACAACGCTTTGGGAAAAGACAACGACCTGTTGTGGCATTTACCCGATGATTTTAAACGGTTCAAAAGTCTTACTTCAGGGCATAAAATAATCATGGGGCGCAAAACCTTCGAGAGCTTCCCCAAACCCTTGCCCAACAGAACCCATATCATTATAACCAGAGATAAAAACTACAAAGTAAAGTACGAAGATTGTATAGTAGTACATTCCTTGCAAGAGGCCTTGAATCTTGTAAAAGGCGATCCCTTATCCTTTATAATAGGTGGGGGCGAAATATACAAACTAGGTTTGAAATACGCCAATCAAATGGAACTGACAAGGGTACACGGAACCTTTGATGCGGATACCTTTTTTCCAGAATTCGACAAGGACAAATGGCAGCTGACAAAAGAAGAATACCACCCCAAGGATGACCGACATGAATATGAATTTACCTATTTAACCTATACCAAAAAACAATAAGGAATAAGCCAATTACCATAGAGCAAACCCGTATATCAACAATGGCAGCCCAAAGCGGCATCGGAAGGAAATTATCGATAGTATTTCCACGGGCAACTGTACTAGTATAAAAACTAAAAATTTAGAAACTGTGCACTATAAGGCACACTTACATCCCTTAAAAAGAATTTTAATACCTCAACATCCCCATTGGTAAAAAACTGGTGCGAACTACTTTCGCCATCCGATCCCGACAATAAATCATTTAGTTGCAAGACATTTTTGGTATGTCTGGCCACTCCCTCTCCAGAATCGATAATCTTAATATTTTCAGGTAAAATTTCCTTTATCAAAGGAAGCAAATAGGGATAATGTGTACAGCCCAAAACCAATTGATCCATACCTTGACTCAACATGGGATCCAGGTAATTCCGCAATAACTCCTTAGTTTTGGAGGTATTGATCTCACCTTTCTCGATCTGCTCTACCAGCCCAGTACCAACTTGGTCGAGTACCTTTATACCACTGGCATGCATTTCCGAAGTATTATTGAATAAAGCACTGGATAAAGTACCCTTGGTTGCCAAAACACCAACTGTTTTAGTTTTGGAATTAAGGGCAGCGGGTTTAATCGCTGGCTCAATACCGATAAGGGGGACGCTATAACTGGCCCTAAGTTCCTTTATGGCGTTGGTGGTAGCGGTGTTACAGGCAACTACAATAAGTTTACAACCCTTTTGCAGAAGAAATTCCACATTCTTAATACTAAGTTGAAGTATCTGTTCCTTCGATTTTTCTCCATAGGGTGCATTCCTACTATCGGCCAGATAAATAGTGGATTCATAGGGAAGAACCTTGTTAATCTCCCGCCATATGGAGGTGCCACCAATGCCGGAATCAAAAATACCTATGGGTCCTTTATTCATTTAAAACAAAAAGATTAAACAGCCATAAATTTACATTAATATTGCTTCTTGGAGTAGTCTCTTTATTGAAATAAAACGCCAGCTTCTCCACATTTTATTTTTTTTCACATAGTCCAACACCACAGAAAGGCCTACTGCCTAATACTTTTCAACCAACACCTTAACCTCCTCCAAATTCAATCCTCCATAATTCCCAGAGCTCATCAAAAGTAGTACGGAATTATCATATTCCTGGCCAAAAACATAGTTTTTGAAATCTTCGGCATCGGTAAAAATCTGTAAATCGTCGCGAACAAAGGCTTCCGATATTTGTGCAGGAGTAACCTCCTTAAGTTTCTTTATCCTAACCGATTCCGGCAAATAAAAAACCGCCGCTACATCCGCAGCTTCCAAGGCACCTTTATATTCCCTTAAAAATTCCGGATTAAAACTGCTATAGGTGTGCAATTCCAGACATGCAATTAATTTTCTGTCCGGATACTGCTCTTTAACGGCTTTGGTTGTGGCCATTACTTTACTGGGTGAATGCGCAAAATCCTTATAAGCAACGCAGGTCTTTCCCTCAGCAATTTTTTCCAATCTTTTGGAAGCCCCTTTAAAGGATGCAATGGCCTCATAGAAATCGTCCTCGTCCACTCCCATATTTTGACATATCCATTTTGCCCCGGCCAAATTGCTCAGGTTATGCTTTCCAAAAACTTCGATAGGCATAGGGCCTTCCGGGGTTTCCAAAATGGTTTGTCCATTTTCAACAGCATAGTCAGGAGTGTTGTAGGGGAGTTTGCGTATAGCATTCTCCGAGGCTTTTACCACCCTATCCACCTCAGGGTCTTCCTCATTATAAGTAATACTACCTCCCTTTACAATACTATCCACAAAAATCCGGAATTGCTCCACGTAATTGTCATATGTAGGAAATACATTAATGTGATCCCAGGCTATACCGCTCAACAAGGCAATATTGGGTTTGTATAGATGAAATTTAGGCCGCCTATCTATTGGGGAAGACAAATATTCATCACCCTCCAGCACTATAAAATCGTTCTCCTCGGTAAGATGTACCATACGGCCAAAACCTTCCAATTGGGCCCCTACCATAAAATCTACGGCTATGTCGTGATAATTTAAAACATGTAATATCATGGAAGTAATGGTAGTCTTACCATGGCTCCCTCCTATGACCACTCGGGTCTTATTTTTGGACTGTTCGTAAAGAAACTCCGGATAGGAAAATATTTTCAATCCCAATTCCTGGGCCTTAAGTAGCTCAGGATTGTCCGCCTTGGCGTGCATCCCCAAAATCACTGCATCCAAATTGGAGTTCAATTTCTCTGGAAACCAGCCAAATTGTTCCGGCAAAAGCCCTTTGGTTGCCAACCTGGTTTTGGAAGGTTCAAAAATTACGTCATCACTCCCTGAAACAATATATCCCTTATGATGTAATGCCAAAGCCAAATTGTGCATAGCACTGCCCCCGATGGCAATAAAATGAATGTGCATGAAAAGATTGGTTTAAGGGGTAAAGATAATCATTGTTCAAGGCTATCAAAAAAAGTTAGCCTATGGTTTTACGCAATAAGGAAAAAATAACCAAACCCTTGAATAAGCAGTACCCCTTATTAGAACAGGTCCTGGCCAGAAGTTTAAACCGAATTCCCTACCAAGAGCGTTGATTGGTTCTACTTTCGCTTTTGAATAAGCCAGCAGCTTTTAAAATACGGATATCACGAGTAAAGATTGGATTACGATAAAAAACTATATCCGAACCCTCAATATTTTTTAATTTAGTACCAAAGAACACTATCCATGAAAATAAAACTTGCCGAAATTGTTCCCAAGGAAATTATGCCTGGCTACCACGGCAAACTTATACACACCCAAAATATGAGTCTAGCTTTTTGGGAGGTGGAAGCTGGCGCCAAGGTCCCCGAACATGCACATATGAATGAGCAGGTAATGCAGGTATTGGAAGGAAAATTTGAATTTACCCTAGGCGGCGTTACCAAAACCTATGAACCAGGGGATCTGGTTATAATTCCACCCCATGTTTCGCATAGTGGCTTAGCACTAACCCCCTGTAAATTAATGGATGTTTTTAGTCCCACAAGGGAAGAATATAAATAAACCTATTATCCCGGTGGGATAGTGTTAAAACATATTATCAGGATGAAGATATCACTCAAAAACAAAAAAGCATTGGTCGGCGGTAGTAGCCGTGGAATTGGCAGGGCCATTGCCCAACAATTAGCTGCCAGTGGCGCAAGCGTGACCGTCATGGCCCGTAGCGAGGAACAATTAAAATCCCTGATATCCAATTTGCCCACGGACAGCGGACAGCAACACCAGTATTTGGTGGTAGATTATTCCAATTTGGATGCTTATAAGAAAAGTATAGCGACCTTCTTTCAAACCAACACGGTAGATATTTTGGTGAACAATACCCAGGGACCATCGGCAGGAGGTGCCTTGGACAAAAAGATCGATGATTATCAGGAAGCTTTTGATCTTCTTTTTAAGACTGTGGTATTCACCACAGAACAGGCGCTTACGGGTATGATATCCAAGAAATACGGTCGTATTATTAATGTTGCCTCGGTTTCCGTAAAGGAGCCGTTGCCCTATTTGGCCCTTTCGAATAGCATACGTGCCGCTGTTGTTACCTGGTCCAAAACCCTGGCTTCCGATGTAGGTAAATACAATATCACTGCAAACTGCACCCTAACGGGTTATTTTAACACGGAAAGACTAAAGCAACTTAATGGTGCCAAGGCCAAATCCTTGGGTATTCCCCTTACAGAAGTTGAAAATCAAATGCTCTCCAATGTACCTGTTGGACGATTTGGAGACCCAACGGAATATGGCCATTTGGTTACTTTTTTGGCCTCTGAGTACGCCTCTTTTATAACAGGCACCAATATTCCTATTGATGGTGGTTTGCTAAAGTCACTTTAAACAACTGGCAAACAAGACAAAGAGCGACCTAGAGAGGTTAAGGCTTGTATGGACACAAAAAAATCCCTGTACCAATAAAGCAACGTTGGTATTCTTTTTGCATCTAGTCACTTCATGGTGTGTTCACTCACTTAAAAGTGCATTTCACTCATTATGGATTGCAACCCCATGAAATAAACGCCAATTTTGTTAAATATATCAATACAAATGAAAAAGATAGCAACAATATTTACCTTAATCCTATTCTCTCAAATGGCACAATCCCAGTCTACCAACGATACCTATTCCTCTTTATGGCAAAGGGTTCAAAAATTGGAGAACGAGGCCATGACCAAATCGGCATTGGACATAGTAGCTTTAATTTCAAAAAAAGCCAAAAAAGAGCAGAATTCAGTTCAGATCATTAGATCGCTTATATATACCTCCAAATACGCACTTAACTTGGAGGAGGATGCCCAATTAAAAATTGTCCGCGATTTTAAACAAGAAATAGACCAAAGTAAGTTCCCTACCAAAAATATCTTGGAAGGCTATTTGGCAAATATGTACTGGCAATATTTTCAACAAAACAGATATCGATTCTACGACCGGACTACAACTGCGAAGAAAGTGGATAGTATTGATTTTAGAACCTGGGACCTTAGCACTATTTTTCATGAAATAAGCCTGCATTTTGATGCTTCATTACAAAAACCTTTGGAACTACAGCAGCTAAAAGTGGATGCTTATAATGAAATCCTTAATGAACAAAAAGGTTCCGAATTATACCGCCCCACCCTATTTGATCTTTTAGCCCATTCTGCACTGGATTTTTATAAAACCAGTGAAAATAGCATTACACGTCCGGCAGATAAATTTGAATTGGACAACCCTGAAATATTATGTGAGGGAAAACAATTTGTGGAACATCAAATCAGCACCAAAGACAATACTTCCTTACAGTCCAAGGCAATAATACTTTATCAGCAACTCTTGGATTTTCATTTTCAGGACCCTACGGATGAAGCCTATGTGGAAGTTGATATTGAACGTCTAAAATATATTAAGAAAAATGCAGTATTTCCCAACAAGGACCAACAATACCTGGAGGTTTTGCAAAATACCGCCGAATCTATCAAAAACAATAAAAGCTGGGCTTTGTACCAGTACGAAATTGCCATGTTGTACCGGGAATGGGGCAACAGCTACCAACCTAATATCAAAGAGGAGTACAGATGGAAACAGAAAGAGGCCATGGCCGTATGTGAATCTGTAATAGATAAGTTTCCTAACAGTAGGGGCGCCGAAAAATGTAAGGCACTAAAATCGGACATATTATCCAAAGACCTTCAATTAACCGGGGAAAGACATATTCCAATTAACCTACCTTCCCGTTTACTTGTAGAATACAAAAATCTACATTCACTTCAATTATCGGCCCGCAGGATTACCCAAAAAGAGATAAAGCAGCTGAACAGCCTTTATTCCGAGGAAAAAATATTGGCTTTTATTAAAAAATTAACGGAAGTCAAGAGTTGGGATACCAAGCTTATCAACGAGAATGATTACCAATCCCACAAAATTGAAATCCTGTTGCCAGAATTAAGTAACGGGTCCTACATTATTTTGGCCTCTCCAAGCACCGATTCCGGCATCACCTTCGCCTATAGCCCTATCCAAGTCACCAATTTGGCATTGGTGGAGGGGGATACCAACACGGAACATAACTTTCAGCTAATTGATCGTAATAATGGAAAGCCAATGTTAGGAGCTACACTAAAATTCTCCTATCAACAGAACTACGAAAGACCCATCCTGACCAAGACCTTGATTTCCGACCAAAACGGGATGGTAACACTTCCCTTAAGCAGCGAAAGGTGGAGCAATGTAGACATCCAGATCAACACTAAAAATGAGGAGGCCCATTTTGAAGATTTTTATGTTAATGCCAAATATGACCAAGGAGAGGATGACAACCTCTATTCCTGTTTTTTGTTTACGGACCGTAGTATTTACAGGCCTGGCCAACCCGTATATTTTAAAGGGTTGGCTATGGTACAAAAAGACGATAAATCCACCGTGCTTAACAAAACTAAAATAACGGTGAGCCTTATGGATGTAAATCATCAAGAAGTTTCCCAACAGGAATTTAAAACCAATGATTATGGCTCCATTTCAGGCACATTCATTTTACCCAATAATGAGCTTACAGGAAATTATTATTTGAAATTGGATTCTGACGAAGTTGAAATTAGCGGCAACAGTTATTTTTCAGTGGAAGAATACAAGCGTCCCAAGTTTGAAACCTCATTGGAAGCCATTACAGAGACGTATAGGGTTAACGATACTATCTCCGTTAAGGGAAAGGCCAAGGCCTATGCCGGAAGCCTTATTACAGGTGCCAAGGTAAGCTATACGGTTAGGCGAGTGGTGTACTACCCTAAATGGTATTATTGGCACCTGCCCTATTCTGATGGGGTCCCCCAGGAAATTACCCATGGCGAAACGATTACCGATGCCAACGGCAACTACGAAATTAACTTCAAAGCCATACCAGATCTAAGTATTGCCAAGGAGAATATGCCCACTTTCAACTATGAGGTTACGGCAGATGTTACGGACCTCAATGGCGAGACCCATAGTGCAACTACCATGGTCAACGTGGGGTATCATGCGCTAACGGCCGATATTCAAATTAATGATCCTTTGAACAAGGAAGACAAAAATCCTAAGATAACCATCTCCTCCTATAACCTTAACGGTGAGTTTGTTGCAGCGCAAGGAAGCCTAAAAATGTATAAATTAAAGGCACCGAACAATGTCCTTAGACCAAGACCTTGGGCTGCTCCGGATTATGATGGCTTTGGAAAAACCAAGTTTAAGGAACTTTTCCCCCATGATGCCTTTGGCAAGGAAGATAACCCGGCCTTTTGGGAAAAAGGGGAATTGGTTTGGAAATCCAGCTTTGACACTGGAATATCCAAAGAAGTCGACTTGGGCAACGTAAAAAAATGGTTGTCCGGCAAATATGTCATTGAATTGGAAACAAAGGACAAATTTGGTCAACTGGTAAAGGATATTACACAGACTACTTTCTACAGTGACAAGGACAAGAAACCGGCGGATAATCAAATTTTTCGAATAAAGACCGATAAAAACTCTTATTCCATTGGGGACAAAATGAAACTAATCTTGAGCTCCGCCGTGGAAGATCTTACCATTTCCCTATTCGTTGAAAAGGATCGTAAAATCGTTGCAACACACCTAATTGAATTGCACAATGACTCAAAGACCATTGAAATTCCGGTTACTGCCGATGACTTGGGAGGATTTGCCATAAATTATAGCTTCTCTGCATACAATGCCTTTCAATCGGGCAGCCTTTCCATTGCTGTCCCCTACCCGAGTTCTGAGTTAAAAATTGAAACAATTACCTTTCGGGATAAGCTCCAGCCTGGAAAAGAGGAAACCTGGTCCTTTAATATTAAAGGCCCCAAAGGTGATAAGGTTACCGCCGAACTACTGGCAAGTATGTACGATGCCTCATTGGATGCCTTTAAAGGACATCATTGGAATTTCTCCCCGAACTACAGGGGGCAATACTACTCCAACAGACATCTTAATGCTCATAAAAGTTACGGGATCACCTCCTTTAATGCCTATCTAAATTTTGGAGATAGGTTTACATATGACCCTCAATATTATGACTCCTTTGATTGGTTCGGTTTCCATTTTGGATATGGTTATGCCCTACGCGACAGAATGATGATGAAGAGCAGTGCACCAGGTATACAAAGGGCAGAATTTGCCGATAGTGAATCCCTGGAGGAAACAGTTATTACCGGAAGTGGGGCCCCAGCCCCAGAAAATAAAGGGAACAACGACCCAATTGTCCCAACTGGGGACGATAGCAAAAACGGCTTTGACGATATCCAAATCAGGAAAGACCTTCAAGAAACTGCCTTTTTCTTCCCGCAGCTACTAACCGATAAGGACGGAAATGTTTCCTTTACTTTCACTACCCCCGAGGCCTTGACCAAATGGAAGCTACAGCTACTGGCTCATACCAAGACCATGGAAAGCGCCACCTCCACTTTGGAAACCGTTACGCAAAAAGAATTAATGGTTACCCCAAATGCACCCCGTTTCTTGCGGGAGGGAGATAAAATTACGATCAGCACAAAAATCGCGAATCTAACCAACAAATTGCTCAGCGGGAATGCCAAGTTGGAATTGATAGATGCCTTTAGCGGAAGGGATATAACCCAAGAATTATTGATCACCGGCCCAGATTCCGAATCTGTTTTGGGCGAAAATACTTTTACGGTAGATGCCAAGGGAAATACCCAAGTATCATGGAACCTGAAAATTCCTGAAGGAATTGGAGCCGTACAGTACAAGGTAATGGCCAAGGCGGGTAATTTTAGCGATGGCGAACAAAGTGTACTTCCCGTGCTCTCTAACCGAATGCTGGTTACCGAAACCCTACCAATGTGGGTGCGGGGCAATGAAACCAAGACCTTTAGCCTAGACAAGTTAAAGAATACCACTTCCCCTACCCTAAAACATCATCAACTTAGTCTGGAGATAACTTCCAATCCGGCATGGTATGCCGTTCAGGCCCTGCCTTACTTAATGGAATATCCTTATGACTGTAACGAGCAAATATTTTCGAGATATTACGCCAATACTTTGGGAGGGTATATTGCCAATTCCAATCCAAGAATACAACAGGTATTTGACCAATGGGCAAATTCCGATGCCTTATTGAGCAATCTTGAGAAAAATGAAGAATTAAAATCGATTTTAATTCAGGAAACGCCTTGGTTGCGAGATGCCCAATCCGAAACCGAACAAAAGAAACGCATAGCACTGCTCTTCGATCTTAACAAATTAAAAAATGATCAAGAGAATGCCTTCAACAAACTTGTCCTGAACCAAATGTCGTCCGGGGCTTGGGCCTGGTTTAAGGGAGGCCCCGAAAACCGATTTATTACCCAACATATTATTACTGGCCTAGGGCATCTTAATAAATTAACCTCTACAACAAGAAGTGAGGAAGACTACAGGGTTGGAAAGAACAACAAGCTCAAAGAACAACAAGTAATAAAAAATGCGATTGCCTATTTGGACGATGAATTTGTGAAAGAATACGAGCAAATGAAAAAATACGCCAACGACCTTAACGATGACCATTTGAGCCATACCCAAATACATTATCTATACATGCGCAGTTATTATCCAGAAGTAAAGGTTTCCAAAAAAGTTGCCGAAATTATGGATTACTACACTCTTCAGGCACAAAAATATTGGGTAAAAAAAGATCTCTATTCAAAAGGTCTGCTTTCTTTAATACTCTATAGAAATGGAAGCACGGCTACCGCCAATAAGATAATAAAGTCCTTGGAGGAAAATAGCATTTTGAGTGATGAATTGGGAATGTACTGGAAAGAAAATAACAGTTCCTGGTATTGGTACCAAGCTCCAATTGAGACCCAATCCCTGTTAATAGAAGCCTTTTCCGAAATTAAAGATGATATCAGAACAGTAGACAATCTCAAAATTTGGTTGTTGAAGAACAAACAGACCAATCAATGGAAAACCACCAAAGCCACTACAGATGCAGTTTATGCCCTTCTTTTAAGGGGAAGTGAATGGTTGTCTGTAACCCAAGCCGTAGAAGTATTGATTGGAGGTGACAAAATTGAACCCGCTAAACTCGAAAATGTCCAAGTGGAAGCTGGAACCGGATATTACAAAACCTCTTGGAATAAAAAGGAAATAAGCCCAAAAATGGCAGAGGTACAGCTTAGCAAAAAAGGGGATGGTATTGCCTGGGGAGCTATGTACTGGCAATACTTTGAAGATTTGGACAAAATAACCCCTGCAGATACGCCTTTGAAATTAAAAAAGAAAGTCTTCTTAAAGAAGAACACGGATACCGGGGAGGAATTGTCAGAAATAAATGACAACACACCTTTACATGTTGGCGATCTAGTTCGTATTAGAATTGAATTAAGGGTAGATAGACCCATGGAATTTGTTCATATGAAAGATATGCGGGCCGCAGGGATGGAACCCATCAATGTCCTGTCTACCTATAAATGGCAAGATGGTCTGGGGTATTATGAAAGCACCAAAGATGCCAGCACCAATTTCTTTTTCGACTACTTGTCCAAAGGTGTATATGTGTTCGAATATGACTTAAGGGTCAACAATGCCGGGGATTTTAGCAACGGAATTTCCACCATTCAGAGTATGTACGCTCCGGAATTCAGTAGTCATAGTGAAGGAGTGAGAATTCTTATTGAATAATAAAAAAATATAATATTGTTAAAAAGGTATTGCTTTTTTTCATAAATTCATAAATAACTAACATAAAATCAAAGAATTATGAACTCTACCTTTTTTATCGCCTTGCGCTTTGTTTTTGGAATTTTTCTGATCGTCTTCGGGGCGAATAAATTTTTGCATTTTATGCCGGCAGGGCAAATGTCCGAAGCCGCAATGAACTATTTTTCAGCCTTAATGAGTACCAATACCCTTTATGTGGTGGCCATAGTGGAGATTCTTTCAGGACTTTCCTTATTGATCAATAAATTTGGTGCGTTAATGATGATTATACTCATGACCGTCTCTGTGAATGCGTTATTGTTCAATGCATTTTTGGAACCAGGATCCATCGGCCTGACTCTGGTATTGCTTATTCTCAATATAGTAATGCTGTACGCTTACAAAGAAAGATATAAGGATATACTTAGACCATAAACCATAGTAAATATATTCTATAAATAAGAAGCGGGACCAAATTTGGGTCCCGCTTCTTATTATAATATTTTAGTCATTTGCCAACTAAAACATTTGGCTTACTTTCTACTTTTTGGCGGGTATTTTTCAAGAGTTTTAGTTACCAATGCCTGTATTTTATCCTCCCTTTCACTAGGAGAACTGTTTTCCCTTAAACTACTTACTGCTATTGCCTGCCAAAAAAGTTCGTCCTTTTGACTGTCTATAAAATCGAACTGAATCTCCCGTTCCACATTGGCTGCCCCTACAGGAATACCAATGGTCATTCCACCACCAACATTTCTCCCCGTACCTCCTATTCCTACCCCTACGGTATTGTTTCTAGGAGCTTGAAAAGAGCTGCTCAAAATATTTATTAAAAATTCAGGCTCCTCGGACAACAAAAAACCCTTAGCCCGCATAGTGGAATCTATGGCCCTTAATAATCGTTTGGTATCCAATTCACTTAAACCGGTATCCATGTCCGAATAGTAATTATAGGTGGTATATTTAGAATAATCAGTATCCCTATCATAGTCATAATTTACGCGAATGGCGCTGCACGAAGCTAAAAAGAGCAAGAGCAAGAACGGGATTATACTTTTCATTATTCCAATTTTTAGAAGAGCCTGTTTAGGAAATAGTGATTATAATTTCCTAAATAGACTCTAAAATAGTGAAAATTATTATTGTCGTTTTTTAAGAGGGCAAGTATTCGTTAAAACGCAAGGGCATTAGGAGTATTAAAAACGGGCATATGCATATGCAATGAAAATTAGGCTTATTTATTCAACATGGCCCACAGTCTGTCTTTAAGTTCAACCAGCCCAATCTGTGCCACGGAGGATATAAACATATATGGCACATCCTTAAAGTCCTTATCCAATTCAATTCTCATTTCCGCAATTAGCTCCTCGTCCAACATATCTGTTTTGGAGATAGCGATCAAGCGGTCCTTGTCCAAAAGCTCCGGATTATATCTGCGAAGCTCGTCCAACAAAATTTCATATTCCTTGGAAATATCCTTGCTGTCTGCGGGGATCAAGAATAACAAGGTGGAATTACGCTCAATGTGCCTTAAAAAATAATGTCCAAGACCCTTTCCTTCGGCCGCTCCTTCTATGATACCGGGAATATCCGCAATAACAAAACTTTTAAAATCCCTGTACTCCACAATCCCCAAATTAGGTTTTAGGGTCGTAAATTCGTAATCCGCAATCTTGGGTTGGGCAGAGGTTAGAACGGATAGAAGGGTAGATTTACCAGCGTTTGGGAAACCTACCAGGCCTACATCCGCCAATACTTTCAACTCCATAATAAGGTCTAATTCCTGACCACTTTTTCCAGGCTGGGCGTATCTTGGCGTTTGGTTGGTAGCCGTTCTAAAATGCCAGTTACCGCGACCTCCCATGCCTCCTTCCAAAAGTATTTTTTCCTCCTGATCCTCGGTAATCTCCATTAGAACTTCTAGGGTTTCAGCATCTTTAATAACGGTCCCCAAGGGCACCTCCAGATAAACATCCTGTCCGTCTGCCCCACTACTGCGGTTCTTACTGCCATGCTCACCGTGACCGGCCCTAAAGGTTCTGGTAAACTTAAAGCCCAAAAGGGTCCATAAATTCTTATTGCCACGGACAATTACGTGTCCGCCACGACCCCCATCACCACCATCTGGTCCACCTTTGGTAATAAACTTTTCCCTATGCAAATGCACGGAACCTTTTCCTCCGTTACCGGATTCCAAGTGCACTTTTACATAATCCACAAAATTTCCTTCCGTCATTTTTTTAGTTTATTGTTCCAGGTTCCAATACGCAGGACCACAAATTTTTATAGTCCCACTTTAAACCTAGAAATTATGAATGGCCAATCCTAAGGACCACTGAGGAGCCTTTAAAGCCAGTTTCTCTTAACAGCGAGCATCTATAATGCACCCCTGACTTAGACTGCCTGTAACTCCTCTATTACTTTTGCCAAGCGGCTTGTAATATCTTCTATGGAACCTATTCCGTTGACACTGTGAAATTTCCCCTGGTCATCATAGTAATCCTTTAAGGGAGCTGTTTTTTCATTGTATTCATCAAAACGGTTCCGGATCATTTTTTCGTCCTGGTCGTCACTTCTGCCACTAACCTTACCTCGTTCCAATAATCTTTGTATCAATACTTCATCATTGGCTTCCAAGGCAATGGTAGCATCGATCCTCATTTCCTTACTTACCAGAAAATCATCCAATGCTTTGGCCTGTGCTGTGGTCCTAGGGAAACCATCAAAGATAAATCCGCTGGCATCGGGGTTTTTCTCTACCTCATCCTGTAACATTTTAATGGTAACCTCATCCGGCACCAATTCTCCTTTGTCTATATAAGACTTAGCCAGTGTTCCCAGTTCGGTACCATTCTTAATATTATAACGAAAGACATCCCCTGTGGAAATGTGCTTTAAATTATACTTTTCCTTTAAAAATGAAGCCTGCGTGCCCTTACCTGCACCAGGTTTTCCAAACAAAACTAGGTTTATCATGTGCTTTTGGTTTAGTTGATATACTGCTCTTAAATTTCGTCCCAATTCATTATAATCCAATCCATAACCCACTATAAACTTGTCCTCGATTTTCATGCCGAAATAGTCTATATCATACTCCCCGTTATACACTTCGGATTTGTAGAACAAGGTGGCAATTTTAAATTCCTTTACCTTGGTATTGGAAAATAGGTCTATTAGTTTTTTTACGGTCCTACCTGTATCTATAATATCTTCCAAGATAATAACACTTCTGCCCTCAATATTTTCCGGAACATCCAATAACGATTCCACAATTCCCGTAGAAGTAAGTCCTTGGTAGGAGCTTAGACGCACAAAGGAAACCTCACAGGGATATGGATAGGCTTTTAGAAAATCGGAAACGAACATAAATGCCCCGTTTAGGACACCCACAAATATGGGAGTTTCCTTCTTGTAATCCACAGCGACCTGGTCCGCAATCTTTTTTATCGCGGCCATAATCTCACCTTCACTAATAAAAGGCTTAAAATATTTGTCGTGTAGCTTAATCAAGACTAATGTTTTTATAATAAATTCAAGATGCCAAATATAGCACTTTGATTTCTCTTTTTTAAGGGTCCAGGCCTAGTTTCTAAGATTTAGCTGTATTTTTGTTCCTAATATACAATCTACTTTAATACAAGTGAATCATTTCCAATGAACTATTTTTCTTCTGAATTTAAATTAGGAATACTAGGAGGCGGTCAATTAGGTAAAATGCTTTTGTACGAAACAAGAAAATTCGATATCCATACCAAGGTATTGGACCCTTCGGACGAAGCTCCTTCCAGAATAGCCTGCAATGAATTTTTTAAGGGCGATTTAATGAATTTTGATGCGGTTTATGAGCTCGGTAAAAAAGTAGACGTGCTTACCATAGAAATCGAGAACGTAAACCTGGATGCCTTGGAAAAATTAGAGGATGAAGGATTGAAGGTATTTCCGCCCACTAGAGCACTGCGCATTATTCAGAACAAGGCAAAACAAAAACTGTTTTATGTGGACAATAATATACCCACTGCAGATTTTCAGCGTTTCGCTTATAAAAGTGAGATTGAAGACAGTGTTGCCAATGGCGGACTAAAATTCCCTTTTATTTGGAAAGCCACACAATTCGGATATGACGGCCAAGGGGTCAAGGTAGTTCGCAAACTGGAAGATCTGAACGGTCTGCCGGCTGGCGAATGCATTACCGAAGAAATGATAAATTTCAAAAATGAACTGGCCGTGATCGTAGCACGGAGTGCCAGTGGGGAAGTAAAAACCTATCCCGTAGTGGAAATGGAGTTCCACCCTGAGGCCAATCAGGTGGAATATGTTATTTGTCCTGCACGCATAGACGCCAAAATAGCGGAAAAAGCCCAGGAAATAGCATTACAACTCTCCAATAAAATTAAGCACGTTGGACTTTTGGCCGTGGAAATGTTCCAGACACAGGACGATAGAATTCTGGTAAACGAGGTGGCCCCGAGACCCCATAACAGTGGACATTACAGTATTGAAGCAAGTTATACAAACCAATTCGAACAACATATACGTGCCATTCTAGACCTTCCTTTGGGAAATACCGCCAGCAAAGTAGCCGGCATTATGGTGAATTTGGTAGGTGCAGAAGGCCATACCGGCAACGTGGTCTATGAAAATATAGAAAGGATATTGAGCATGGATGGCGTTACACCACATATTTACGGTAAAAAACAGACCAGGCCTTTCAGAAAAATGGGACATGTCACCATAGTGAACAACGACATTAAAGAGGCAAGAAGAATAGCCGAACAAGTTAAGAATACCATAAAAGTAATTAGCGAATAAAAATTTTCAATGATATGAGTAAAGTAGCCGTAGTTATGGGAAGCACCAGCGACCTCCCTGTTATGCAAGAAGCCATTGATATCTTAAAAGGTTTTGACATTGAGGTAGATGTAGATATTGTCTCTGCACACCGTACCCCTGAAAAATTGTTCGATTTTAGCAAGAATGCCCATAAAAATGGCTACTCCGTAATCATTGCCGGTGCAGGTGGGGCAGCACATTTACCGGGAATGGTGGCGTCCATGTCCCCTCTACCCGTAATAGGTGTTCCCGTAAAAAGCAGCAATTCCATAGATGGGTGGGACTCCATCCTATCCATACTACAAATGCCGGGAGGTGTTCCCGTGGCAACAGTAGCACTTAATGGTGCAAAAAATGCAGGAATTTTAGCGGCCCAGATCATTGGAAGCTCGGATAAATGTGTCCTGGACAAGATTATTTTTTACAAGGAAGGCTTGAAGCAAAAGGTCATTGAAGGAGCCGAGGAAATGAAAAAAGGAAAATCTTAAATAGTTATCCATTTTTACTATCCATTTTGAAACCGAATACCCATTAAAAAACGCAATACCCCAATATGAATCCATTATTGACCCCATTTGATACAGCACCATTCTCCAAAATAAAAAATGAACATTTTAAACCTGCATTTTTGCAGGCCATTGAGGATGCCAGGTTAGAAATCGATGCCATTGCAAACTCCAAAAAGGCTCCTACTTTTGAAAATACCGTAGCCGCATTGGATTTTGCCGGGCAACAATTGGATAGGGTATCCAGTGTGTTTTTTAATTTGAATTCTGCAGAGACCAATCCAGAAATTCAGAAAATAGCCCAGGAGGTTTCTCCCCTATTGTCGGAATTCAGCAATGACATTACCCTGAACGAGGAATTGTTTAAGCGGGTTAAAACGGTATACGACCAAAGGAATGATCTGGAACTGACCACCGAGGAACAAACCCTTCTCGATAAAAAATATAAAAGTTTTAGTAGGAACGGCGCCAATTTGCCCTTGGATAAAAAGAAGCGCCTACGTGAAATTGATGCCGAACTGTCCAAACTTAAGCTTCAATTCGGGGAAAATGTTTTGGCCGAGACCAACAAATATGAAATGCACCTGACCAACGAGGAAGATTTGGACGGACTTCCTGAAGGGGAAAAAGAGGCAGCTGCGCAATTGGCAAAATCAAAGGACAAAGACGGCTGGTTGATTACCTTGGATTACCCCAGTTATATTCCTTTTATGAAATATGCCAGTAATAGAAAATTACGTAAGGAACTTTCCATCGCATTTGGCAGCAAAGGCTTTCATAACGATGAATTGGACAATCAGAAAAATATAATAAACATTGCCAACCTACGACACGAAAGGGCCAATCTGTTAGGGTATAAAACACATGCGCACTATGTGCTGGAGGAACGCATGGCCGAAACACCTGAAAAAGTCCACCAATTTCTTCAAGAATTGTTGGAAAAAGCAAAACCGGCAGCAGAGAGGGAATTTGCCGAGTTGGAAAACTTCGCAAAACAATTGGACAAAATAGACCGATTGGAAAAATGGGACGGAGCCTATTATTCTGAAAAATTAAAGCAAAAACTGTTCGATCTGGACGATGAAAAACTTAAGCCCTATTTTAAATTGGAAAATGTAATTGCCGGAGTATTTAAAGTAGCGGCAAAATTATTCGGCCTGCAATTTGAAGAAGTTTTTGATATCGACAAATATCATCCGGATGTAAAGACATATCGCATTTATGACAAGAACAAGAATCTAGTATCCCTGTTTTATGCAGATTTCCATCCTAGACCGGGAAAACGCGGAGGCGCTTGGATGACATCCTACAAAGCGCAATACGTTCAAAACGGAATTAATGTACGTCCACATATTTCCAATGTCTGCAATTTCACCAAACCTACCGCTAGCAAACCCTCCTTACTTACTTTTAATGAGGTTACCACCTTGTTCCACGAGTTTGGCCACGGATTGCACGGCATGTTGGCAAATACGGTTTACCCAGGCCTGTCCGGAACTTCTGTATATTGGGATTTTGTGGAACTTCCCAGCCAAATCATGGAAAACTGGTGCTATGAAAAGGAAGCATTGGAGTTGTTTGCCACGCATTACCAAACGGGAGAAGTAATACCTATGGAATTGGTACAAAAAATAAAAGACTCGGCTACCTTCCAAGAAGGGATGGCCACCTTAAGACAAATTAGTTTTGGCCTGTTGGACATGTCGTGGCATGGTGCAGATCCATCTGGTATCAGCAACGTAAAGGAACAGGAAGTTAAGGCTTTTGAACCAACAGACCTATACCCGGAATGTCCTGAAACCTGCATGAGCACCTCATTTTCCCATATATTTCAAGGCGGATACTCCTCTGGATATTATAGCTACAAGTGGGCAGAAGTATTGGACGCGGATGCCTTTGCCTACTTTAAGGAGAAAGGTATTTTCAATCAAGAAGTGGCCACAAAATTTAAGGACAATGTTCTATCTAAAGGCGGAACTGAAAAGCCTATGGAATTATACAAACGCTTTAGAGGTAGCGAACCTAAGATAGAGGCCTTGTTAAAAAGGGCAGGTTTGTTAGCTGAGACTACCAATTAGTTTCAGCATTCGACTATGACAAAAATCCAATCCGCTACCGGGATGTATTACTGAGTGCATTTTTTCCTGAACCAGAGTATACAATTTACAATCCCGTATTGTCCTGTATCTGGGGATTTAGCTGTTTTAAATGGCCTATAAACGCGCGTTTCCCTTTAGGGGAAATGATAACGCTTTCATATTTGTTGTAAAAAACCTCCAACCTGTCGAAGGAAGTGGCCGGTGCACTTATAGGATTTTTGGTAGCCTCCAGTTTTGTTATGGAGCTTATGGGAATGGAACGATTTACCAAAAATCCACTTTTAACCCTTAAGACTCCATTACCAATTTCATAATAGGTAGAAACAAAGAGGTAACCAATAAAAATTGAAGGGATTAACATTAAGATAGTGCCAATACTTAAAGAATATTTCAGCAACTGAACAATAGGCGCTAAAAGTAAAAGCAGGACTGCAACTACCATAATCCAACCTATTTTTGACTTATATCTTACCATAGCCTCTAAATTCCCAGGAACCATTTAGGGCACCCAAGTCAACCGTTATAGCCTAGCCGATGCCTCGGGATTAATTGTTTGCCTTAACAGCATCATATCCCCCCTCTAGGTTAACCACATTGGTAAAACCCAAAGATTTCAACTTTTCCTGTGCCTTCGCACTGCGGCCCCCCATCTTGCAATAGAGGTAAATAGTTTTGTTTTTGTCCACTGTTTTAAATCGATCCGAGAAATCATCGTCATACCAATTAATATTCTCGGCATTCTCCAAGTGCCCTGCACTAAATTCCTCAGGGGTCCTAACATCTACCAAAATAGCGTTATCCAACATTTCCTGTTTAAAGTCGACTATCGGCATTTTGGTCTTATTTTCTTGTGAACAGCCCGTTTGCAGCATTAATACCACCAAAAAAAGAAATATTGTTCTCATAACTTATTTGCTTAATCAAAAATAAGAATTCTTCTTCAGAAAAAAATCACTTATTTTTGAAAGGACAAACAGGTATGACAAAACAAGAATTAAATCCGGACATTTGGGTCGATAGTTATTCCGATTACCTTTTCAATTATGCGGTAAGCCGGGTAAGCGATTCTGAAATTGCCAAAGATTTGGTACAGGAAACTTTTTTTGCCGGATTAAAATCTGCAAAAAATTTTAAAGGAGAGGCCGCTGAACGCACTTGGCTGATCTCTATTCTAAAAAGAAAAGTAATTGATCATTATCGCAAAATAAATTCAAAAAAGGCGAAATCCATGGTCCGTATTACCCAGAATCAAAATAGTGAGGCCGATAGCAACTTTTTGGAAGAACAAGTCGCGGACCCAATGAGCCTATTGGAAAACAGCCAAATAGAAAACGAAGAATTGGGCATAGCCATTCAGGATTGTATAGCCAAGCTCCCCAAAAAACACGCTTTGGCATTTACCCTGAAAACTATAAACGGACTCAGTACCGAAGAGGTATGTAAGGAGCTGGACATCAATCCGTCTAATCTTTGGGTTATCCTCCATAGAGCAAGAACTGTTCTCATGGATTGCCTAAACAACAATTGGTTCAAGATATGAAAAGCTGTAAGGACGTTGAAATAATTTGTACTAAAGTTCAGTATAAGGAAGCCTCTTTCTTAGAGAAAATTAAGATCAAACTACACGTATTATTTTGCAAAACCTGTCAATCATTTTCCAAAAAAAACACAGAGCTAACTTCTCTTTGCTCCAAAGCAAATATTAAGACTCTTCCAGTAGAGGAAAAGGAAAAAATGAAAACGGAGTTAAAATCAAGGATTTAAAAAGACATCCAACAACAAAATACATACCCACCAAAAAATTGGAATGGCCTCTACCCAAAACGAAGAAAAAAATTGGGATTGATTTCTTCGGGTCGCCAGCATCAATACTCCTAGACCAAGAAATGCCAGACCCTTGCCCAATACTTCAAAATACGTAAGGTAATCTTTCAAAAAAGTCAAAAAGAAAAAAACCACCGCTCCTACTGCTCCAAAAACCTTTGTTTTTAAGTAACCATATCTTTGGGGCAAAGTTCTTAGTTCCGGATCATCATAATCCAAATCCCTAATTTCGAAAGGTAACATTAGGATCAGGACCATTAGAAATCGCTGTACCAACTCTACTGCAACATCCCAATCCAAAACCATATCTGCAGCTATTATTGGCAGGACAACCGTTGTACCTGCCCACACTAAAGCCACTATAAAAATTTTGAGCCCCCCCAAACTTCTAAGATTTTTTGCGTTGGGCAAAAGCGGAACTGCATATAAACTGGTCAAAACCAGCAAAATCGAAATTCCGATCCAAGTTTCAAAAGACATAAAAAAGGAATGATATAGAGCAAATGCCCCTGCAATAAAACTGACCACTTGAATATTCTTGTGATAAGTATTGGCTACTAGAAAATACTTCTTTGCCTCCACCCCATATTTCACAAAATTGTAACACGCAATGGTTCCGAAAAATACCAAATATGCTATATGGTTGTCCCTGGACAATCCAAAAAAAACGCAGGTGATTTCAATAAATGCAAAAACGGCTAGTGCTACATGTATACTGGCATCCAAGTAAAAATGAAATAAGTATCTACGCCAGTTCATAAATCAAAAATAACCAAAGTGTTCATAACCTCTTATTTTAGTTAAAAACTTTGAAATAGTTGGAAGTAAAAGCCGCAAAATAAACATAAATAATGAGTATTTTTGCTCACTTATATTTTAGATTAAAATTGCTTGAATTTATGAGGACAGACTTATTTGCCTTGCGCCATATCGGCATTAGAGAAGAAGACCTTCCACAGATGCTAAGAACCATCAATGTCAACTCCGTAGACCAGTTGATCACAGAAACTATTCCAGACGATATTCGTCTTGCTAAGCCCTTGGCTTTGGAGACTCCAATGAGTGAACACGAGTATTTGTCCCATATTCAAGTCTTATCCGAGAAAAACAAAGTTTTTAAATCATATATAGGGCTAGGTTATCATGAAAGTATAACTCCTTCTGTGATAAAAAGAAATATTTTGGAAAACGCAGGATGGTATACGGCCTACACGCCATACCAAGCTGAAATTGCCCAAGGGCGCTTGGAGGCCTTATTGAATTTCCAAACCGTAATAGCCGAACTTACAGGAATGGAATTGGCCAATGCCTCCCTTTTGGACGAGAGTACTGCCGCGGCAGAAGCCATGACCATGCTCTTTGATGTACGAAGTAGGGATCAAAAGAAAAACAACGTTTTAAAATTCTTTGTTTCAGAAGAAATATTGCCCCAAACATTGTCCCTATTAAAAACAAGGTCCACCCCACTCGAAATAGAACTTATAGTTGGCAACCACGAAAGCTTCGAATTCGGTGACGATTATTTTGGTGCCTTGTTGCAATATCCCGGCAAGCATGGTCAAGTACATGATTATGCCTCCTTCGTGGCCAAGGCCGTTGAAAAAAATATAAAAGTTGCCATTGCCGCAGATATCTTAAGTTTGGCTTTATTGACACCTCCGGGCGAATTTGGAGCCGATGTGGTTGTTGGAACCACTCAACGTTTTGGTATTCCCTTGGGCTATGGTGGACCACATGCCGCTTTTTTTGCCACAAAGGAAGAGTACAAAAGGAGTATCCCTGGTAGAATAATCGGAGTTACAAAGGACACCGATGGCAAGCCGGCCTTAAGGATGGCACTTCAGACAAGGGAACAGCACATAAAACGGGACAAGGCTACCTCCAACATCTGCACAGCTCAGGTCCTATTAGCCGTTATGGCCGGGATGTACGCCGTATATCACGGTCCAAAAGGATTAAAATATATCGCAAACAAGGTTCATTCCACAGCCGTTACCTTGGCGGATAGTCTTGAAAAATTAGGGTTGTATCAAACTAACACTTCCTATTTTGACACCATAAGTATAAAGGCAGATTCCTCCAAAGTAAGGCCCATTGCCGAAAAATATGAGGTTAATTTCCTATACGTTGATGCAGACACCATATCTATTGCATTGAACGAAGCCACTTCCATAAAAGACCTACAATTAATAGTGAATATCTTCGCCGAAGCTATCGGCAAAAAAGCTATTACAATCAATGGCCTTTTATCACAATCCTTGCTCGAAAACAAGCTTGCGCGTACCTCAACCTTTTTGGAGAACAACGTATTCAATTCTTACCACTCGGAAACAGAATTGATGCGTTATATCAAAAAATTGGAACGAAAAGATTTGGCTTTGAACCACTCCATGATTTCCTTGGGTTCCTGTACCATGAAATTGAATGCTGCCTCCGAAATGCTTCCTTTGAGTATGGCGCGTTGGGGAAATATCCATCCTTTTGTACCTATTGAACAAGCCGAAGGCTATCAGATCATCCTTAAGGAATTGGAGAAAGATCTGAATATCATCACCGGGTTTGCAGGAACTTCTTTACAGCCAAATTCCGGGGCACAAGGAGAATTCGCCGGCCTAATGGTTATAAGGGCCTATCATGAGTCCAGAGGGGAAACCCATAGAAATATTTGCTTGATACCAGCCTCTGCACATGGCACCAACCCTGCTTCGGCAGTAATGGCTGGCATGAAGGTAGTAGTTACAAAAACCGACGAAAACGGAAACATAGATGTGGCCGATCTAGCAGAAAAGGCCGAGCTGCACAAAGACAATCTGTCCGCCTTAATGGTAACTTATCCGTCTACCCACGGAGTATTTGAATCCTCCATTAAGGAAATCACAAAATTGATCCATGATAACGGAGGTCAAGTCTATATGGACGGAGCCAATATGAATGCACAGGTAGGATTGACAAATCCTGCCACCATTGGAGCCGATGTCTGCCACTTAAACCTGCACAAGACTTTCGCTATTCCGCATGGTGGTGGTGGTCCGGGAGTTGGACCCATCTGTGTAGCGGAACAATTGGTGCCGTTTCTACCTGGAAACCCTGTAATTAAAACTGGCGGAGACAAAGCTATTACAGCGATTTCGGCTGCTCCTTGGGGAAGTTCTTTGGTATGTTTGATTTCTTATGGATATATAAAAATGTTAGGGGAAAATGGTTTGACCCAGTCTACCAAAACGGCAATCCTAAATGCAAACTACATTAAAAATAAGCTAAGTGGAAAATTCGATGTGCTATATACCGGGGAAAGAGGTAGGGCTGCCCACGAAATGATTATAGACTGTAGACCATTTAAAGAAAATGGCATAGAAGTTACGGATATCGCAAAAAGATTAATGGATTATGGATTCCATGCACCTACCGTTTCTTTCCCAGTTGCCGGAACACTTATGATAGAGCCAACGGAGAGCGAAAGCTTAGCTGAATTGGATCGATTCTGTAGTGCCATGCTATCCATTCGTGAAGAAATTGATGCAGCATCAGCCGAAGACAACAACAATGCCCTAAAAAATGCACCCCATACTTTGGAAATGGTGACCACTGACAAATGGGAGTTTCCGTACAGTAGACAACAGGCCGCCTTCCCTTTGCCATATATATTGGAAAACAAGTTTTGGCCTAGTGTAAGACGCGTAGACGACACATATGGAGACCGTAATTTAATATGTACCTGCGCTCCTATCGAGGCTTATGCGGAAGCATAAAAACCTCAACAAAACCAAGCCTTTTAAAGCCTTTCACCCAATTGTGAAAGGCTTTTTTATTGACAATTGCAAAAGCGCAATTATCTTGAACATCATATCAAATCCAAAGGACAAAAATTACCGCGGCCCAATTGGTTTATATTTATACTATTAAATTTGCATATCATTATGAACATTGGCATTACTGGCACTGGTTCTTACCTACCATCCATCGTAACAAAGAATTCAGATTTTGAAAATCATGATTTTTTAAATGAGGACGGCACCCCTTTTAAACATCCTAATGAGGTAATCATTCAAAAATTCCAAGGCATTACCGGAATCAGTGAAAGGCGCTACGCCGCAGATAATTTAAACACCTCCAAACTGGCATTTTTTGCAGCAGAAAAGGCAATAGCCGATGCAAAAATTGACAAAGAGGAGTTGGACTATATAATTTTTGCCCATAATTTTGGTGACGTGTCTGTTGGCCAGTCCCAAGGAGATGCCTTGCCAAGTTTAGCTACACGTGTAAAACACCAATTACAGATCAAGAATCCCAAATGCGTTGCCTATGACCTCTTATTTGGTTGCCCAGGTTGGATAGAAGGAATAATCCAAGCACATGCATTTATCAAAAGTGGGATTGCCAAAAAGTGCCTTGTAATTGGCGCAGAAACCCTATCCAGAATTGTGGACAAGCATGATCGGGACTCCATGATCTATTCTGACGGCGCAGGGGCCACTATTGTAGAAGCTAGTGATAATGCTGGCCAAATCCTATCCCACAATAGTGCAACCTATGCCAATGAGGAAGCTTTTTTTCTCTTCTTTGGCGAGTCC
Organism: Arenibacter palladensis; assembly: GCF_900129275.1. Taxonomy (GTDB): domain Bacteria; phylum Bacteroidota; class Bacteroidia; order Flavobacteriales; family Flavobacteriaceae; genus Arenibacter; species Arenibacter palladensis. Next base: position 111,734 of record NZ_FQUX01000012.1, read on the forward strand.
TATTCCAAAACTGCCCAAGACGGCACGCTATATATAAAAATGTATGGCCGAAAAATATATGAATTTGCAGTTACCCATGTTCCCCAGGCCATGAAAGATAGTTTGGATAAAAGTGGGGTGCCAATTACCGAGGTAAAAAAAATATTCATTCACCAGGCCAATGAAAAAATGGACGAGGCGATTGTAAAACGTTTCTATAAACTTTTCGATATGGAAATGCCCGATGGAATTATGCCTATGAGCATAGAAAAATTGGGAAATAGTTCGGTAGCCACCATACCCACCCTATTTGATATGGTGAAAAATGGAAAAATGGAAAATCAGTCGATAAAAAAGGGAGATGTTGTTATATTTGCCAGTGTTGGTGCAGGCATGAACATAAACGCCATTGTCTACAGGGTATAATCCATAGACCACTTAACACTATTTCAAATATCTTTGTTTCTGGTTTTGGGATCCATTCCCTTTGAAGCCGCAAAAACATGTTATAAAACAAACCAGATACCTGCCGATGTACGAAAGAACCTTCCCGAACAAACGTTTTAAACATACCCTGGAATTTCTTCAAAAACACATATCTACCGACCAATCCATTTTAGATCTTGGGGTGGAAAATCCATTTTCCAAGATTATGAAGGAAAATGGATATCAGGTAGAAAACACACAAGGTGAAGATTTGGATCTGGATTATTCCGCTGTCCACACAACCAAGGCGGAAGTTGTCACTGCTTTTGAAATCTTTGAGCATCTTTTGGCCCCTTTCAATATTCTTAGCCAGATAAAAAGCGAAAAATTGGTGGCCAGTATTCCACTAAGATTATGGTTTTCATCTGCCTATAAAAGCAAGACCGATCCATGGGACAGGCACTATCACGAGTTTGAAGACTGGCAGTTTGATTGGTTATTGGAAAAAGCAGGGTGGGAAATTAAAGATAGGGCAAAATGGACCAATCCCGTAAAAAAAATTGGGATTAGACCATTGCTACGCAGTTTTACCCCCAGATATTACATTGTGTATGCCGAAAGAAAAAAACAGCCTTGAGTTTGCACCTGTACTTCAGCAGACAGAAAACGGACCGATTCAACCACTAAAACAAATATATATTTAACGGTGAAGTATTATATTATCATCCCTGCACATAACGAAGGCCTGTTCTTAACGGACGCCTTGCAATCTGTGGTTACGCAAACCTTACCTCCTAAAAGAGTTGTTGTGGTAAATGATAATTCATCGGACAATACCGAGCAAATAATAGATAGCTTCACAGCCAAATACAGCTATATATCTAAGATCAATGCACATTCGTCCACTGCCCATTTGCCAGGCAGTAAAGTTGTTAATGCCTTCAATAAAGGTTTGGAACAATTGGATGACGACTATGACTTTATAGTGAAATTAGATGCCGATATAATTCTTCCCGATTCCTATTTTGAAAAAGTAGCCAAGATTTTTTCTAAAGACGTAAAAATTGGGTTAGCAGGGGGATTTGCCTATGAACAGGATAAAAATGGGGATTGGAAACTAAATCACCCTATGGACAAAGACCATGTGCGCGGTGCTTTTAAAGCATATAGCAAAAGATGCTTTAGGGCTATTGGGGGGCTTAAAACCGCCATGGGCTGGGATACCGTGGACGAGCTACTTGCCCAATACAACGGTTTTAACATCTATACAGATAGCAACTTGCAGGTTAAACACTTGCGCCCTTTGGGAAATGCTTATAACAAAAAAGCCAAATTACTACAGGGAAAGGCCATGTATACCATGAGGTATGGGTTACTCATTACCCTTATTGCTTCGGTAAAAATGGCTTTAAAACAAAAAAAACTAAGGGCTTTTTTGGATAATCTTCAAGGGTATTTTTTGGCCAACAAAGAAAAAACAGATTTTCTGGTAAGCCCCGTAGAAGGTAAATTTATTCGCCAGCTGAGATGGAGAAAAATAAAAGCCAAACTCTTCCGATAAGAAAAGTTTGGCTTTTTTATTATTAAAACAAGTCTTACTATTATTAGTCTATTACCTCATCAATTGGCTCTCCCGTACTTCCTGAAGGAGGGTTCATTCCCATTAATGAAGCTATTGTTGGAGCTATATCCGGAATCTCCGTTCTGTTGACCGTACTCCCCTTCTTAATGCCTTTACCATAAAACAACAAGGGGGCATGTGTATCGTAATTCCATGGCGAACCATGTGTTGAACCTGTATTTCCATATTTTCCACTTCCCGGATCGAACACCATCAGTACATCCCCAGAACGTTTTTGACTGAACCCGTTCTGAACAATATAGGGAATTCCGCTAGTATATTGATTCTGCCACATCTGATTGGCTGTAAATACGTTGTAAATACCATCATATTGAATTAACTCCAAAGCCAACTCTTCTTCAACATCATCAATATCCAAATCCAAACTCTTGATTACTCTATAATCCAAAAACAACTGATTGTTGGAGGTCTTTTTTACAATATCCGTAGTTCCGTAGGTATACTTCAGATATTCGGTAAGCCGGTCATCCAATTTTTTTGATTCCACCACACTAGCTGGAAGTTTCTGATCCCTTAAAAAAGCCGGAACATTTATAGCTGCATGATCTGCAGTTAGGAAAACAGTGTATTCCCCTGTTCCCACTTTTTTATCCAAGGTTTCAAATAGACGTTTTAAATCTTGGTCCAAACGAAGATAGGTATCCTCTACCTCCTTAGAATTCACTCCCCATTTATGTCCCACATAATCTGTACTTGAGAAACTTATTGCCAGGAAGTCTGTATAAATATCAGTTCCAAGCGACTCCTTATCCACAGCCTCTAAAGCAAAATCTGTGGTAAGGCTATTACCAAACGGCGTACTTTTTAATATACTATATTTACCATTATTGTCCCATAAGCCTACCAAATCGTGAGGAAAGGTTGGAGTGGACTGACCTTCAAAAAGCCCTTCGTAATTATTGTTATCAGGACCACTTTCCAAATAACTATTAATGTCTTTGAGGGTTGTCCATTGTTTTTTGTATTTGGCAACACTTTTTTGCGCATTAAAATCTATGACCCATTTAGGCAATTCATTCATATAATAAGAGCTCGTAATCCAATTGCCCTCAGCCCCTCCATCAAACCAATAGGCGGCATTGGCCGTATGGCCACCAGGCAGAACGGCACCTCTATCCTTAATCGCAACAGCAATTACCTTACCCCTCATTTGCGTATGCAACCTCACTTGGTCCGTAATGGTCGTTGTTTGCATTCTATGTGGGGACATTTTTCCTGCATCGGAAGACGTTCCCACAGAATTATAATTGGGATCACCAGCGCAGTAAACACTTTCATCCGCATATTTATCATACCAATCATTGCCTATTATACCATGTACGGACGGGGTTGTCCCCGTATAAACAGAGGCGTGTCCGGCTCCAGTAACCGTTGGCGCATAATTAAAATGATTGTTTTTGCAATTAAACCCATCGTTCACCAAACGCTTAAAACCACCTTCCCCATATTGGTTCCAAAAACGGGTCAAATAATCGTACCGCATCTGATCCACTACGATACCCACTACTAATTTAGGGGTGGTAGCAATATTCTGAACGGTTACAGTTTCGGAATTGGATATGTCTTCTACCTTATTTTTTTTTGATTTTCTCTGGGCATTTACCCCAACAGGATTAAATCCTATTACAAGCAGTAAAAGCAATAGCAGCAGACTCTTATTTTGCATTATCTTTATTTTTAAAGAAACAAAAATATAGAAATAAAACCTTTAAATTTTAATTGGAAGTTAAATGATTCTTAATATTGTTATTTTTACATTCTAAGCAATATTTTATATTGAATGAATTATATAGCATCAATAGGCAGCTATTTCATAATGATCAAGGAGGTTTTTAAAAAACCCACTAAATGGTCCATTATGAAAACCCTTATATTAAAAGAAATAGACGAACTGGTTTATGGTTCCATGGGTATTATTATTTTCATTTCCTTTTTTATTGGCGGAGTAGTTTCCATACAGACCGCCCTGAACATTACCAATCCGCTCATTCCTCGAAATCTTATAGGATTTGCCACTAGACAATCGGTAATTCTCGAATTTGCACCAACATTCACCTCCATAATTATGGCGGGAAAGGTTGGTTCCTATATCACATCCAGCATTGGCACCATGAGGGTAACGGAACAAATTGATGCCCTGGAGATCATGGGGGTCAATTCTTTGAACTATCTCGTTTTTCCGAAAATAATAGCAATGTTGTTTTACCCTTTTGTGATAGCGATAGCGATGTATGTGGGTATCTTTGGAGGTTGGACAGCCGGTGTTTTCGGAGGATTTAGTTCCAGTGCGGACTTCGTTGAAGGCTTGCAATTGGATTTTATTCCGTTTCACGTCACCTATTCCTTTATAAAATCGATAGTTTTTGCACTGATTATTGCTACCATTCCTTCCTTTCACGGATACTACATGAAAGGTGGGGCATTGGAAGTTGGAAAGGCCAGTACAACCGCCTTTGTTTGGACAAGTGTTGTGATCATCATTGTAAATTACATTTTAACACAATTACTTTTGGGCTAATGATAGAAGTAGACAACTTACACAAATCCTTCGGGGAAAGCCATGTTCTAAAAGGCATTAGTTCCAAATTTGAAAAAGGAAAGACCAATCTTATAATAGGGCAAAGTGGTTCCGGTAAAACGGTTTTTTTAAAGTGTCTCTTGGGACTATTTTCACCTGATAAGGGCTCCATTAGCTATGACGGAAAAATCTATTCCGAACTTTCAGCAAGCGAACAACGTAATTTAAGGCAGGAAATGGGAATGGTGTTTCAAGGTAGTGCCCTGTTCGATTCCATGACCGTACAAGGCAATGTTATGTTTCCCTTGGGCATGTTCACCAAACAATCGAAATCTGAAATGCAGGATCGGGTAGATTTTGTACTTAAACGGGTAAACCTTGTTGATGCCCATAATAAATTTCCATCGGAAATATCGGGAGGAATGCAAAAACGGGTTGCCATTGCAAGGGCTATTGTAATGAATCCAAAATACTTGTTTTGTGATGAACCCAATTCTGGACTTGATCCTAAAACCGCCATCCTCATCGACAATCTTATTCATGAAATTACGCAAGAATATGATATTACCACGGTAATCAATACCCATGACATGAATTCAGTTATGGAAATTGGTGAGAAGATAATTTTCCTAAAAAACGGATTAAAGGAATGGGAAGGCAGCAATAAAGAAATTTTTAAAACGGAAAACGAAGCCGTAACCGACTTCGTCTATTCGTCCGAATTATTTAAAAAGGTGCGCCAAATGTATATAGAGGAGCGTAATTAATTCTGCTCTTCCCTCACTTGAATCTTGGAATTCTTTAACCTTAAGCGCAACCAATCCGTTAGTTTCTGGGAATCGGTTTTTATTTGCTGGGCAGGCAATCCCTTTTTCCATTGTACATTAAACACCGGAATGGTATCCAATTTATTAAAATCTGTTGTAATGGTATAGGAAAAGCCCAAACTGGTCAAATTCTCATAATTGGTCTTGGCCTCTGCACTAATATCCTGAAAAGGAATCTGATGCTCAACAAGCTTGCTCATTTTTCCAACTTCCTCCTTTAAAACCTGAATCTGTTGCTCCTTGCTCAGTAATTCCGCTTTTTTGGATTCATATAATTCACTGACATACCTCATTTGATCCAACTCCTGATTCTTGGATCCCTGTACAATTTTTAATTCTACATTTTTAAGCTTATCATAGGTGTTTTTTTGCGTATTCCAAGTTGCAATTACATTGTCCGGAATGGTTTCGTTCCCCATGAACACCAATTCAATAAACCCATCATCCCCGTGATTATATTGAATATCGGTCAAATTCTCCAAATACCGTCCTTCTCCCGGCAATTCATAAGGCACAATATTGTTGGTCACAAATTGCTTGGCCTCCTTTTTAAACAAGGACTCTTGGAACACATCGTAAAAGGTAAATCCGGCAGGAATCATGACCAAAATAGCCACTATTGATGCCATTCGGGCAATAAACCTTCTTCTTTGCGAATTGGCATAGCGCACCATTGGAAAACGCAATAATTTTATAACCAAGAACGTGGCCAGGGCAATAAAAATAGTATTTATCGTAAAAAGATACATGGCGCCCGTGGCATAGCTAAAGTTACCAATGGCCAAACCAAAACCGACCGTACATAAAGGAGGCATCAAGGCCGTTGCAATGGCTACCCCATAAATAACGCTGGCAATGGTCCCTTTTTTTGCACGGGCAATAACCAATGCCAATCCACCAAAAAAGGCAATAAGCACATCTCTAATGTCTGGCGCTGTCCTTGCCAGAAGCTCCGATGACTCATCCCTTAGTGGAAATAAATAAAAGAATAAAAAGGCTGTAATAACACTTAAGGCAACCATGACCGCAAAATTCTTGAGTGATCGTCTCAAGGTATCTATATCATTGATGGCCAAGGATAGCCCCATCCCCAAAATGGGACCCATTAAAGGTGATATTAACATGGCACCAATGACTACCGCTGTAGAGTTGGCATTAAGTCCAACAGATGCAATAAATATGGAACATATTAAAATCCAGGAAGTATGGCCTTTAAAAGGAATATCCGCAACAATGGATTCTTTTGTAGCCTCCTGATCCGTGTTCTTGCGTATATCCAATAGATCGGCGAGAAATACTTTCACTCCCTCCAAAAGACCCCTAAAATCTCGCTTTATATCTTGCCCGCTACCCTCAGGGAATTCCTGGTTCTGGTCTTTATTTAAATTTTCCTCCATAATTAAGCCAGCTGATCTCCAAAATTATCTTTAACTTTTGCAAGTACTTTTTTTATGTCCTGTTCCTTGGATTTGGGATATATAAGCAAAACCTCCTCCTTGTCTACCACAATATAGTCTTTTAATCCATCAATAACGATAATTTTTCCTTTTGGGGAACGAATCATATTTCCATGGGAATCCTCAGCTAAAACCTGACAATTCACCAAAGCATTCCCGTTAACGTCCTTGTCCAATTTATCGTACAAAGAACCCCATGTTCCAAGATCGTTCCAATCAAAAGTGGCCGGCAATACAAAAATATTACTGGACGGTTCCAAAATGGCATAGTCAATGGAAACATTCTCCGCCTTTGGGTAATTTTCATTTATAAATGCTCTTTCCTGAACGGTATTATAGTATTTCAATCCACTAAGAAATAAGTCATATTGTTCTGGTTGAAATTTCTTAAAAGCATCCACAATAGTTTTTACACTCCACATAAATATGCCGGCATTCCACAAAAAATTTCCCTGTTTTATGAAATCCCTGGCCGTTTCATAATCAGGTTTTTCCCTAAACTGGTGGACACTTTTGAGTGGTTCCCCGTCTTTCTTTTCAAATTCTATATATCCAAAACCGGTATTGGGAAAAGTAGGCTTGATACCCAAGGTGCATAGAACATTTTCCTTTTCGCACTTATCAAAGCAGGTTATAACGTCCTTTGCAAACGCTTCTTCATCCTCTATCCAATGATCACTCGGGGCAACTATCATAACGGCATCCGGATTCTTCTTCTGTATTTTTAAGGCCGCATACAATATACATGGAGCAGTATTGCGCATGGCAGGCTCCAAGACTACCTGCTCTTGTTTTATCCCTGGCAATTGCTCCAAGACCAATTCGTTATATCTTTCGTTGGTCAAGATCAAAATATTCTCAACCGGAATAAACTTGGACAATCTCTTAAAAGTCTTCTGAATCAAGGTATCGCCAGTACCCAACATATCATGAAACTGCTTGGGATAAGCAGTTGTACTTATTGGCCAAAATCTGGACCCTACGCCACCTGCCATTAAAACCGCATAGTAATTTTTATTCATAGTATTTTCTTTTAATCTTTTATTAATTCTACTTCGGCATTGGGCTGAAAAAGATAAACCCTGCCCGTAGCTACTTCGACACATTCGTACCGCTTTACCCTTTTATTCTTCTTTTGAAATAATTTTCCGTTATATATCCTAAAAACACTGCCATGCGGTAATTCGAAAACATAGGACTTTCCGCTATCCTGCACATCAAATTGTTTTAGGGCCAAGGATAGTCCCGCGTCTGTATCACTACTAGCCTTAGGATTTCTAAAATGCCTGGCCAACATGGGCAATAGATTGGTTGGAAAGACTTCCGGCCTTAAAAAGGGCAACATCAAATATTGAAATGTCCTTTTCCACTCCAATCCGTGTGGTTTTATTTTACGTCCATATTTTTCAAAAGCAACCAAATGTGCTATTTCGTGAACCAAAGTGATCAAGAATCGATATTTATTTAAGGTGGCGTTCACGGTAATCTGATGGGATCCATTGGGCATCCTCCTATAATCTCCATGACGGGTAACCCGTTGATTCACAATCTTAAGATGTACACTGTTTTCCTTTATAAGCTCCATACTTAAACTTACCGCCCTTTCAGGAAGATACTTTTCCAAAGTGTCCTGCATAGTAACAAAATTAGAAATTTTAAGATTCCATATTGTTTTAAGTAAAATTTTTATCCAAAAAACAATTAACGATATCAAAAAAAATATATAAGCAAGAATATTTACACTTTTATTAACGATTAAAGACAACTTCTTTCCATTAACTTTGCATTCCCGTTGAACGCAGCGAAAAACAAACTATTACAATAATTATGAACGAGTTAAGAACCACCAATAAGTTATTACTTATCATAGTAATCCCCTTAGTGTTTTACTTATTAAAACTTTTGTCGTTTATATTTATACCCCTCATTTTCTCTATGTTCATAGCTTTATTGTTCCTTCCAATAATGAGGTGGCTCAATAAAAAGAATGTATCCAAACCCATCAGTATTTTTATTGTTATACTGATCTTCATCGGAGCCTTAAAAATAGGCGGAGAACTAATACAACTTACCAGCAAGGAAATACTTTCTGCGGACAACTCCTTTTTCCAAAAAGCGGAGACCAAATTGGAAGCCTTATTAATTGGCATGGAAGATTACCTGGGAATACCCTATTCCAAGGAAGAAAACATCATTAACAATTTTATTCCCAAAGAAAGTATGATGAAAAACTTTGGGACGACCTTGGATTTCATAGGTAATACGGTCACCATGATATTAATGACGGTATTTTTCGTTGTGCTTTGGCTGGCAGAATCAATAAACGTTCAGAAATTAATGAACAATACCATTCTAAAACAGAAGCACACCTCGGTCAAGACTTTTGTAAAGGTTGAAAAAGACCTTATTAAATTTATAAAGGTCAAATTTCTAGTGAGCCTTTTTACCGGAATAGGAATTGGGTTGGCTTGTGTGTTCTTTGACGTAAGCTTTCCCATTTTCTGGGGATTGTTCGCTTTTGCCATAAATTTTGTGCAAATGGTTGGCTCCATTATTTCCGTAGTACTATTGGCGCTATTTGCATTTGTAGAGTTGGAACCTACAAGTACGCTCTTATTTTTTGTCCTGTCCATTACCGGGGTACAGGTATTGTTCGGATCAATACTGGAACCCATATTTATGGGCAAATCTTTTTCCATTAACATCATTACCGTATTGGTCATGTTGATGCTATGGGGATATATTTGGGGGGTACCTGGATTGATAATGGCCATACCGATTACCGTTTTTATCAAGATTATTTTGGAACAATTCCCACAAACGAAAATAATAGCCAGTCTAATTTCAGGCAACCAGCCTTTAAAAAATAACCCTCCCAAGAAAGGAAGTTGGTTATAATTTAAGCATGGAGATCAACTCTATCATTTGTTCAAAGGATTTGGTAACCTCATTTTCAAAATCGGGATCCTCGTTTAACAGGGTGTATCCATAAACATCAAATCCCCCAGAGGTGGCCGCCCTTGCCCCTTTCAAAGAATCCTCTATTACCAAACATTCGTTAGGAGTATACCCCATGGTTTTGGATGCGTGCAAGTAAATAGCAGGGTCGGGTTTCCATTTTCCAATATCATAACAACTAAAAATATTGTTTTTAAAAAATGAAGACAGACCGGCCGTTTGCAAATTTCTTTTAATTTTTTCCTGTGGCCCACTGGATGCAACACAAAATGGCACTTTTAATTTATTCAAGACCTGTTCAACTCCGTCTACCGGTTTCAAATGGGTAGCAAACATTTCGTAGGATTTTTGGCGATATTCACTTTCAAAATCCTGGGGCAATTGCTTTTCAATTATAGCCTCTACCTGCCTTATACTGTCATTTAAAAAACCTCCCTTAAAATGCCTCATGGCATAGGATATATCTATCCCAGCTCCATGTTCATTGGCCATATCCACAAATACCTGATTGCCGAGCACCTCACTATCTACCAGTACCCCATCACAGTCAAAAATAACACATTGGTAATCTTTCATTGGCCAAATTATAATTTAAGGAGTTGAGTTGGACACCTGTAGCAATTTTCCATTGTAAAGTTTATGGCCGGTAAGTGCAAAATCCTTGATATATGTAGCCATTTCCAAAGCAGTGGTAGGGGCCTTATAACCAGGAAAAGCCTCTTCCAACATTTCAGTCTGCACTGCTCCCAATGCCAATACATTAAATGACGGTCCAGGTTCCTTGAATTCCTCTGCCCACAACTCTGTCATGGTAATTACCGCTCCTTTACTGGAACTATAAGCAGATAATCCAGCAAATTTCATACTGCCCTGAACACCACCCATGGAACTAATGGTAACCACATGACCAGTTTTGGGCATTAATGGAATTATTCTTTTTGTGATATTGGCCACTCCAAATACATTCACTTTATACACCTCCTCAAAATCCTCCATAGAAGTTTCCAAAAAAGGTTTGTTCAACAATTTACCTGCATTGTTTATAAGAATATCGACCTGTTTCCAATTATTTTTTATGAACTCGTCCAATTGAACATAATCCGACTCATTGGCCAGATCAAACGAAAAACTGGATATATTGGGATGGTTCAATGCGGCAATCGGAGCATTATTTCTGGATAGAGCCAACACATTATGTCCGTCATTGGCAAATAACTGTGCCATTTGAAAGCCAATCCCCCTACTACTTCCCGTAATTACAATATTCGCCATTACTTATATTCTATCTCCCTCATTGGGGCGTTAATAATATCTTCCAAAACCGGAATGGTTTTATTTACCAATAAGGCCATATGCTCAAAATCCATTAAGTCAACCTCATCGCCTACCTTGTGGTAGTGATCAAAATTGGTAAAGTCGAAGGTACAAAAGGTTTGGGAAGGTACCCCAAACTCTAGATGAAATGGATAATTATCAGATCTCTTAAATAGATTGAATTCCTTTGCCGTTGGGAGAAATCCGACCAATTTTTCTTCGGCATAAGTATTGAAAACATCCGCTAAATTGGATTCCTCATAACCCGTTACATACATGAAATAATCTTTCCCGACCAAGGGAACTCCAACCATTTCAAAATTTAGCATGGCATATAGATCCATATTTTGATCCTTCAGCCTTTTAGCTAGATGTTTCGAACCCAAGAGACCCTTTTCCTCGGCACTAAATAAAGCAAAAATGATACTTCGCTTATTATTTTTATTATTCCCAAAATAACGAGCAATCTCCAGGACCGTGGTAGTACCCGAGGCATTATCATTGGCTCCATTGGCAATATTATCATCGGCCACCGGATCCGCATTACCAATATGGTCATAATGGGCACCGATTATAATGAATTCGTTTTTTAACCGTTGGTCCGTTCCTTCAATGTAGCCAACTAAATTGTAAGCAGGTTTTTCAAAATTAGTCAAGGTATCCCTGTAACTTTTGAAGTAGGGACCCACCCCATTACTTTTAAAAATCGTTTCTATATAATCTGCAGCCAATTCTATTCCCTGACTACCTGTTTCACGACCCTGTAGTTCATCGGACGCCAAATAAGAGATTACTTCCCCAACCCTTTTTTCCGTAGAAAAATTAGAACGTACCGAAGAAACTTCCAGGCTGCCCTGAGCCATAGAGGCATCCTTGACCAGTACACTTGAATCATTGGCCCCATTTGCCTGACCAGTCGATACATTTATTTTAGCGCTACCACAGCCCAAGGCAATGGATAATATGGCAACACCAATAATGTTTTTCGTAAATTGATTTTTACTTGTCATCTATAGGGAATTGATTTTTGTTCACTATGGTTAAATTAAGTTCAAGATTAATCATGAATCGGTCAATGCAATTCAAATAATCTTCGAGAACCAGATTGGGCTTAAAGTTAAAAAAGCATCCTGAAAATCAGGATGCTTTTTATATAATTGTTTTGTCCCGTCCTAAAATAAGTTGACACAAAATCGACTTATTTATGAAACATTCAAAGATTACAGGTAATAAGCGGACACAACGCGATTACAATCTAGGTTTTAAATTGGCCGTTATTTCCCAAGTTGAAAAAGGCGAAATGACCTATAAGCAGGCACAGAAGGCTTATGGCATTCAAGGTAGAAGTACTGTTTTGGTCTGGTTGAGAAAACATGGTACCTTAGATTGGAGCAACCCAATTCGACATCAAATGCCAAAATCCAAAGAAACCCCTGCCCAGAAGATCAAGCGTTTAGAACGCGAGCTATCTGACGCGAAGTTGAAGAACAAGATCCT
>NZ_FQUX01000014.1 GCF_900129275.1 Arenibacter palladensis
CAGTGCAACCGATTTACTATTGTCGTAGGTATTGTTATTGCCCGGTAAAATGCTCGTCAAATAGTCTTCGCCGTGGGTTAGGTTTGCCCCCAAATGTCCTGCAATGGTCAGTACTACGACCGTTATAAAAAGTCCGAATCTATATACACGGTAATCCGGCAATTTTTTGTTTACCACATTCCTTAACAACAAGGCTGTTATTACGCCTAGGACAGCTGTTGCTATCCCCGTATATTGGTGGTAGTTCACCAGATCCCCGGTAAAGTCATCGTAATTACGAAGCAACCATCCCATTAAAGCAGCTACTGCAGCAGTCGCGGCCCCTATACACACCATCCAATAAATACCATCCCTTAATCCTTGACGCTTTCCTCCAATTGTGAACAGCTCAAAAATAAAGGTAACGACCAACAATCCTATTGGGAAATGTACTAGTAAAGGATGTAACCTGCCTAGAAATTGAAATATCCAATTAAAATCTTCCATTTTAATGTTAATTATATAAGATTATAATCCATTTTCATCTACGCTTTTCACAATTTGGTTAGGGTTGGTTCAAATCAAAACTCATAGACATCTTAATTACTAACTTTTTTGATTATATAATTACTTATGCTTTTATCAATATAAATCCGTTTACAATTTAGAATGTAGCAATACACCCATAAAGAGTCCAAACCTATGATCATAAATATGAATAGTTCCCATTGGATTATTCCACTCAGCACCAACCTAAAAAATCTGTCCATGCAATAATCAAAATCTAACCGGAAACACTACTAATTATTTAACAATTAAGGATTTACAATTATGATTGCTGAAAATAAAACAAATAATTATTGGACGAACAATGTTGGGTAATATAGTATATGCAAAAGCTAATAAGTTATTCGAATACATAAGGCTAAGAAATGCACCTCCTGGACTGCATAAAATTGTGTTGGCTAAACGAAATGACTTACTATCGTCAACTTTTCAATTGATAATTCCTTATAATAGTTTATTATAGAAAATGTAAAGACCGTCCTTACCTGCCACGATAATATCCTTTCTTCCGGATCCCGTCAAATCATATAGTTCAAAATATATTCCAGTTCCCTTACCTTCGCCAAAGATTCCGTAACTAATTACCTCTTTACTAAAGCTTTCCCCATTCCATTTATAATAATAGATTCCAACCAAATCCTTCCCACCAGGATCTGTTCCATTGTGGGACCTGTAACGTTTCCCCGTTATAAGTTCTCCTTCACCATCTCCGTCCAAATCTGTCCATTCCAGGGTATGGAATTGAGAATTATAAGGATCAATGGAGTGCTTTGTCCAACTCCTGCCATTTGTTGTACCGTCTACTTTTTGTTCATACCAATCCAAACCATAGTCATGAGCCTGACCTACAATGAGGTCGTTTAGACCATCTTTATTTACATCCACTACAAGAATTGGAATACTAGCAGTCCCGAAATCGAAATCAGGATGAAAATCCCAGGCATCTTTAAAAGGTTTCATCGGAGCTTTCAACCATCCATTGTGGACGATAAGATCGCCCCTTCCATCTCCATTAACATCACCAAAACCCAGCCCATGGCCGTTCTTTCCTGAAATTCTATGGGCCGTAAATTTTCCAGAACCCCTATCTTCTCCCACTTTGATTAAACGATAAATTACTAAGGAATCTTTGGGAGTATTGGGGATAATTTCCAATGTTCCATCCCCATCAATATCCCATGATCTAGTAGTCTCTATACTCCCTGTTATGGCTATTTGATGCTCTGGCCATTTCTCTTCGCTGCCAGGGTTTTCTTTCCAAATCAACTGCTTGCCAAACCAACCTCCCGAAATAATATCCGTTCGGCCATCTCCATTAACATCTAATGGTATGGTAGAAAAATCATCCCAATATTCCCCATAGCGCTTGGGAGAATTTACAGAGTGACGGTCAGTATAATCAGGACCTTCGTACCAAAATGCACCAGAAACAATGTCCGGTATTTTATCATTGTTAACGTCAAACACACCAACCGATTCAAAGCTTTCGGAGGCTATTTTCATTTTGACAAACCTTATTGGCCTATCAGGAATATTATTTTTCTCAATTTTTGATTGTGCCCAGCAAAAATTACATACTGTAATCAAGACCAAGAATAGGAAACTAGTTTTATTAAACCTTTCATTGTATCCGATTGGAATTGGTTGAGAGCATATCAATTTATTTTGGATATGTTTTAATTCGTTATGGAATATTTGTTCAATCATAAGGTCCGCATTTTGAATTAATAGATATGTGATTTTAGTGAATTTTGTATTTAAATTAATTTTCTTAGACATGACCATTTGAATAACTGAAGCAACTAATGACTCAGTATTATTAGCCTAGGTCATTCTAGCTTAAATACAGGAAATTAGAGCAGAGGTGTTACTGAACCTATGGATGAAAAAGTCCAAGTTAATCGCAAGTTAAGACCTGGCCTAGGACAAGAAATTAATGCCAATATAATTGACATTGCTTTATTTTCTAATAGTCATTTTTATTCAGTTATTATAGAGTCTTATCCAATTAATGGTTTTTTCCTAGTACGGTGAGATACTTTAGGAGATCAATAAAATCTCCCTCATTTAAGGAATTTGTCAGCCCAGCTGGCATCATTGAAACTTTACTTGCTTCTCGAGATTCAATTAATTTTTTTTGCAAGGAAACTTCTGTTCCTGAAGAAGTTTTAATTTTGATGATGTTCGTGTCTTCATAAACGATTGCGCCTGTATAAAAGTCCCCATTTTTAGTTGTGATTGCAGTAGATTTAAAACCTTCTTTTATTTTTTTGCTTGGTTCAATCAATGACTCAATGATGTAGTCTGCAGGAGCACTAGCACCAATACTTCCTAGATCCGGTCCAACATCACTAGAGCCCACACCTTTGACCTTATGGCATGCGACACAGGCAATCTGTGGTCTTAGATACACTTCCTTGCCTTTCCTTGCGTCACCATCCTTTAATTTTCTCAAGATATCCTGAATACTTAAGCCATAATTAGACACAACAGAGGTAGATTCTATTGAGCCCGCTTCGGCTAAAGCAGCCATTAATTCTCCTACTCCCTCACGTCCTGATGCTTGAACAAAACGAGACGCCAGTGTAGCGGTTTCAGCGGATATTGTTTTTCCTTCCAATGCTGAACTTAAGGCTGTAAGCGCCCCTTCTTTCTTTATGATTGTCTTAATTAAATAATCTATAGTTTCTTCGTCAAGTTCTTTACCCAATAGATGAACTATTGCTTTTACCCCCTCATCCAAGTCAACATGAACCAACGCAACTACTGCCAACTTGGTAGTCCCAATGGTACGATCTTCACCAATAATCTTGACAAAAAAGTCACGAATGTCGCCAGTTTTAAACATCGTCAAAGCTTGAGCAGCACTTTCTTGGACAGCATAGCTTGTAGTTGGTTTGCTAAGTTTTTGTTTTAAAAAATCGATAAATTCTGCGTTTTTCCAATAACCTGCAAGAGCACAGGCGGTGACTTGGACATCTTCGTCACCATATGCAAAAAGGTTTTGAAGCGCCTCGGCCTTATTCCTAATAGGAAAAACCCCTCTATTTTTGGCTGCAATTAGTAGACTAATGGCCGCATCACTTTGGTGAGGATGGTATTTTACACTAGCAATTTCCGTAAGAAAATTTAACTGCTTAGGATTACCAATTTTTCCAATTAAAGATAAGATGCTTGCATCCGGACTTTTGCTATTCCTATAAAAATCAATTAACGGCTGAATCACCTTCTGGTCTTCTGTTGATTTAAGTGCAAAAATCAATGCACCTTCACCTGTCTTGGTATCAAAGTCTCCTTTTAAAAAGGAAGGAAGCCAATATTTTGATAATATACGACTGGTTTCACGTAATGCAAACGAGTAGTATTGATCCATATTCCGATTGTGGGCAAGTAGGGCAGTTTTAAAAGCCTCAACTGTCCTGAATTTGCTCAGCGCAATAATTGCCTCACGCCGGACACTGGTATCCAAGTCTTGAACCGCAGTTTTAAGTAAAACTAGTGCATCGGGAACTTTCTCGTTCCAATAATAAAGGACCCTAACAGCAGCTGATCGAGCACTTGCATTTTTCGATTTCAATACAGATTTAAGCAAGTCTATGTCCATTAAGTTTAGAGTCTGCACTGTCCAGAGCGCTTCGAGCCGATGATGATCATATTTAGGTTCCTGGGAATCGAGGTTCAGTACCCACTTGTCCAATGCATTAGTTACCTGTTTTACTTCTTTTGTTTTCAAAGTTTGTTTTGCAAGTAGCCTCACCCAGTTTTCCTCCGCCTTTAGCAGGTCTAGCAATTCAGGAATGCTAAGCTTATTATAGTCGGGCTTTTGAAGTAAAGGCCTTCCTTTTGCAGTAATTCGCCAGACGCGACCATTCACGTGATCTCTCCGCTGATCCCGAAAATCAACTTCTCCATGTTGAATAATGGGACTATACCAGTCAGCCAGGTACAGAGCTCCATCAGGGCCCATTGTTACATCTACAGGACGAAAGGATATGTGCTTTGACTTTAAAAAAGTAGGCTCCAGTTTTGCTTTGTAAGAACTTCCATTGGCTTCAATGGAGTAACGATCTGTTATGTGCGCACGGAAATCGTTGGTAATGACATTGCCGGTCCATGATGAAGGAAAGTGTTTCCCGCTAATAATTTCAATACCACAGGCTTTGGGACTATTTGGGGTAAGGGATGGTACAGATTGGGATTCGCCAGGAGAAGTTACAACAACGGAATTAGGGAAACTATGTCCAAAACCCGTACCAGCCCCATCTGCCTCGAAAGTCTGACCCCAATAATTGAATGCATGCCCCCAAGGATTAATATACCCCTTTGTGAAGATTTCCAAACGCCTTGTTTCAGGATCATAGGTCCAGAGACCAGAACCCTTGAGATGACGAGGCCCATAGGCAGTTTCTACGTGCGAAGAAACATAAAAACCTTGCTGCATGTAAATCTTTCCTCCAGGTCCCCAACCAAGTCTATGAAGAGTATGGTGCGTATCTTCAGTTCCAAATCCAGTTAGCAAGACTTCCGATTTGTCAGCTTTCCCATCACCATTGGTATCACTAAGATGAATTAGCTTGTCACTACTTGCCACATAGGCCCCACCTTCGTTATCTGGCAGTATTCCGTTGGGCATAATTAACTTATCATAAAAAATAATAGATTTATCTGCCACCCCATCCTTATCCGTGTCTTCAAGTATTACAATCCGGTCGCTGGGCTCCTCATTTACGTTTAACTGAGGATACAAATGGCTCCCACAAACCCAGAGCCTACCCTCGTTGTCGAAATTAATTTGGGTAGGTTTTTCAATCATAGGACTGGCCGTATAAAGACTTATTTCGAACCCTTCAGCGATAGAAAAAGAGGCTTGCTCTTTTTTCAAATCCGGTTTCGGTATATCACGCAGGTCATTTTGTGCTTGTAGGGTTTGGATCAATAGACCGATGCAGATAAACAAATATGATGTTCCTTTAATATTATTAATCATAATTTCTCAAGTAAGGATGTAATTGCAAATTCCTGTTTTACAATAAATGGCTCGATCTGTGCAGGTTCTTCCTGTGCAATGCGTTGTTCATGTTTACGAAGTCCGTAGACATATGCATCATTCTGAGGTCGCCAACGGTGAAAGAAAAGCGTGTTCTTTTTGATAATAGCATTACGGATATCATCGGCTTTTTTAGAGTCAATTTTTATCACTAGTTGGGGAAATATTAATGCTTCTGCAATTAAATCCCCAGCTTTGCGATATCCCTCCGAGGATAGATGTATACCGTTCGTAGTGTATTTATTCTCTTTGCTGAAAGGAGTAAATAGATCAATGAAACGGTACTCCCCTTTAAAGGCTACCTCTTCGGTGATTTCTACATACTTTTTAAGCGCCTTATTTCTTGATTCTATATGCTCTGCAGGAATACCAAAACCTTTTTCCATTGGTATCGCAGAAACAAGAATAAGTTCAGGGCAATGCTGACCAAGCATTTCTAATAGGCGATTTAGGCCCTTACGATAAGCTTCAATGCCAGCGTCATCATCAAAGGATTCATTAAAACCATACGCGATAAATATTTTGTCCGGTTTAAGGTCGGTTATTTGTTCGGTCAACATACCGAATCCTTCTTCAGGGCTTCCAAATTTTTGACCATCACGCGCCCTTGAGCGTGCGTGTGCGTAAACGTTATCACCGCTCCAGCCAATGTTGCGGAAAGTGATATTTTTATTAGGAAAACTAAGGGAGAATGTCGTTTCAATTTCTCCGTATGCAACAGCATTTTCAAAGAAAGCATTCCCCAAAAAGACAACTTTTTCATTTTGATTAAACACTAGTGATCTCTGTGCTGGCGACGTTTTAGAAGTACAGGAAGATAATTGAAGAACTAGCACTAGTATTAACATTACATGGTAGCAAATTATTCTCATATTGTATAATCTAGATTCATTAACTTAAAGCTAAATGGTTATAAAACTTAAATTATTTTCAAGGTTGGTTTTTTCTTCAGTGATTGGAAATAAATTATTTTCAAAACGTTCTTGCCGGCTTATTAACTTACAAAATATTCTGTATTATACATTTTATATGGTCATTCATAAATCGTAAAAAACAGAAATTATAACTCCCACCAAATAAAGTTATAATCGTTTAATATCAACAGTTTAAAAGTTTGCTTCTCGAAATTTAGAAAAATAAATGTCAGAGTAAGGCATATAAGGCAATATAGTATTGACAATAGGTAATATGTTATGCGAACTACCCATAAGTCAACCTTTTACGACCAACAATTAGAGCTTCCATGAATTTCACAAAAGAACTCAAAATTCATTTGGATAAGCAATCTAAATTTACTTAAATAACAAAACTAATTTTACCTTCTTGTTGCCAGACCATTACCCAGAACTGATATTATAGACAAGTTTTTCCAGTTATATTCTAATTGTCTGTTATGATATCCAGACCAAAAGTATCCTTTCCTAAAAAAGACCAATCAAGTTATACAACTCTACTATTACAAAGTCCAATTCACTGGTTATTACACATTTTAGCAAAAATTAATACAATATTACCACATATAGTAACAGACCTTGTTTATTGATTTATTTGTTATCAAATTTGATCCAATAGTTCACCAATTCCATTATATTTTTAATAAAAGCATGATAAAATCTTTTACGTCCGTACATAAATTTTTAATTGATTGATTTATGAAAACCTTCACCTTAATTATCTGTTTCATTGTAGGCTTCCAAACCTTCTCTCAACACGATGCCCTATCTTACACACGTATGGATTCATTAAGGGGCACAATAACCCCCGAAAGGGAATGGTGGGATATTTTGCATTACGATATAAGCATAAGACCCGATTATGACAAAAAGTACATTTCAGGAAGTAATTTGATCACTTATAAGGTAATCCAAGAAGACCACCCTCCCGTAATGCAAATTGACCTAAAAGAACCCATGAAGATAGATAGCATAATCTATGACGGTCTTAAAAGGCTTGAATACTTGAGGGAAGGAAGTGTATTTTATATAAAAACAGAAGAACAGTCCATTAATACAGAGCATGTAGTAACAATATTTTTTAGTGGAAATCCCCATGTTGCAATAAGACCACCATGGGATGGTGGATGGACCTTTACAAAGGATGAAAAAGGCCGACCATGGATGACAGTAACATGCCAAGGCCTAGGTGCTTCCATATGGTACCCGAACAAGGATCACCAGAGTGATGAACCTGATAATGGAGCCTCCTTAACCATGACAGTTCCAAAGGATCTTGTTGCTGTTGCCAACGGAAAGTTGATCGAAACAAAAAAAAACAATGATAATACCATTTCATATAAATGGGCTGTGGAAAACCCAATAAGCAATTATACCCTCATTCCAAACATAGGTCATTACGTTAATTTCAAAGAAAACTATTTGGGATTAAAAGGAGATTTGGAGATTAATTATTGGGTACTGGACTATAATTTGGAAAAAGCCAAAAACTATATGCCAAGAGAAGTTCATAATATGCTCGATAGCTTTGAGTATTGGTTTGGCCCCTACCCTTTTTATGAAGACGGATACAAATTAATTGAAACAGATAACACCGGAATGGAACACCAGTCGGCAGTGACCTACGGCAATAAATACAGACCTGGATATAGGGGCCGGGATGGCTCAGGAACCGGATTAGGCCTAACATGGGATTTTATTATTATCCATGAAAGTGGACATGAGTGGTTCGGAAACAATATTACTAGCAATGACCTTGCCGATATGTACATTCACGAGAGTTTTACCAATTATAGTGAAACATTATTTGTAGATTATATTTATGGAGAAGAGGCAGGCAATGACTATAATTTTGGTACAAGAAAGAGTATCAAGAATGACAAACCCATAATTGCACCTTATGGCGTAAATGCTCAAGGTAGTGGAGATATGTATGTAAAAGGGGGAAATATGTTACATACTATAAGACACAGTATGGACGATGATAAATTGTTCCGAAATATTCTTAATGGACTAAATTTGACATTTCACAACAAAACTGTTGACGGTAGGCAAATCCAAGACTATATTTCACAGAAAGCCGAATATGATTATACTAAGGTTTTTTATCAATATCTGAATACTACGCATATTCCTGAATTACATTTATATGTCGACGGCCCAAATAACAAAATCCATTATAAGTGGGGTCGTGCCGTCGCTGGGTTCAATCTACCATTATCCTTAAAAGGGGAAGATCAGTCCATTAGAATTACACCCAGTGATGAATGGCAAAGTATAGAGATCAATCCAAAACAACAATATTTATTCAACCCTTCAAGAATAGAAAAGATGTATTTATTAAATGTACAATTGGTGGATTCCATTAATCAATAGCTTTTAGAAAATCCGACCAATTATATGATCCTCGCCGACTCTAATAACTATGGAATAAATGCGGGCTTTATATACAATTGATTCGCGTATAAAGGAGAGCCATTCAGTAATTTGTTGTACCGTTCTAAAAACCATCCACTTTGCCAACTATCTTTAAAAAAAAATGTTACCGTTACACTATTGAATGTTAACGGACTTAATGATAGTACTACAGTAATATTAACTTTCTGAGAGGATATATTAAAGACATACGGTTTACGCCTTAAGTATATAATTATAGTTTCAGCAATAGTAGGAATAGAAACTAGAAAAATTGGGAGGGGCCCACACACTGTCTTGCAACCGTCAACCAGGTTTGGGAATATAAACTGGTATAAACTAATCATTTCATTCTTTTAGAAAAATGAATTGATCACTAAGTGTATTGGCTTTGACAAAGTATTTACTGCAATTAATAAAAACAAAGACTATTTAAAATTTAATATATGAATACATTGAATATTAAAAACAAAGAAACTTCCTTGAGGAACTATGGAATTATAAATGACAACATTTTTTATCAGTTACATCCAGACCAACTACATCAAATAACATTGGAAAAGGGTTTAGGTGTAGAAACTTCTAATAGGACTTTGGCGGTAAATACAGGAGAATTCACAGGAAGGTCACCTAAGGATAGATTTATAGTAAAGGATGAGACAACTAAGGATAGAATATGGTGGGGTTCAATAAATATTCCATTCGAAACAGAAAAATTCGACAAACTCTATAATAAAGTTATCGATTATCTGAATAATGTCAATGAAGTCTATGTAAGGGATTGTTATGCCTGTTCTCACGAAGATTACAGAACTAATATACGTGTGATAAGCGAGTATCCATGGTCTAATATGTTTGCGTTCAATATGTTTATTGTTCCAAATGAAAACGAAATACAAAACTTCAAACCAGAATGGACTGTCATTAATGCACCAGGGTTTATGGCGAATGCTGAACTTGATGGGACACGTCAGCATAATTTTGCCATTTTAAATTTCACTAAAAAAGTGGTGCTTATTGGCGGGACGGGATATACTGGGGAAATCAAAAAAGGGATTTTTTCTGCTTTGAATTTTATACTGCCAGTTGAAAAAAATACCTTACCAATGCATTGCTCCGCTAATGTAGGCAATGCTGGTGATACTGCAATATTCTTTGGATTATCAGGGACAGGAAAAACTACTTTGTCAACGGATCCAAATAGAAAGCTAATTGGCGACGACGAACATGGATGGACCAAAGATAATTCAGTTTTTAATTTTGAGGGAGGATGTTATGCCAAAGTTATTAATCTTTCAAAGGAGAATGAACCTGAGATCTATGGAGCCATTAAAAAAGGTGCACTTTTGGAAAATGTAATTCTGAATAACGATCGATCCGTAAACTTTGGGGACACTTCCATCACACAAAATACTAGAGTAAGTTATCCCATTCAGCATATAGAAAATATAATGCAGCCTTCCATAGGTAAAAATGTTAAAAACATATTCTTCCTTACAGCAGATGCATTCGGTGTCTTGCCTCCAATATCAAAACTAACACCAAGTCAGGCAGCATATCATTTCATTTCCGGATATACGGCAAAAGTTGCAGGAACTGAGGCAGGTGTAGTTGAACCTGAACCATCTTTTTCAGCTTGTTTTGGTGCTCCATTTATGCCCTTACATCCAGCAGAATACGGTAAAATGTTAAGTCAGAAAATGATAGAAACAGGTGTAAACGTTTGGTTGGTTAATACAGGGTGGACAGGTGGTCCTTACGGCATAGGAACTAGGATGAAACTAAAATATACCCGTGCAATGATTAATGCTGCTCTAAACGGTGAGCTCGGATTATATAGTTATGATAAATATCACATTCATTCTGTCTTTGGTGTTGTACAACCTAGGGAATGCCCTGGAGTTCCATCAAGTATTCTTAGCCCTAGAACTAATTGGAATAATGACAATGCATATTATAGAGCAGCCTTTAAGCTATCCAATGCTTTTAGGGAGAATTTTAAAAAATTCGAAGCACATGCGTCTGAAGAAATCAGAAGAGGCGGGCCACAACGATTTGCTGATTAGGGTAATTCTAAACCAGCTTAAAGCGGAACGTTGAAAGTTCTTAATCATTGGCTACAAACAACAGAAGAACACAACAAAAAGCACTTGTGATTATATATGCAAAACAGCTCTTAGATAAAATAATATATTCTAAAAATACAATAAAGTTATATTGACCTAAAACAAGTGTTATAGATATACTTGCTTGTACCTTACTGTACGGATGTGACGATTGAATCATTGAATTAAAATTCCATTATGACTAGTCGACGGATCGTGGTAAGGCCAACCTAGGTCTTTATGACTAGAAATGTATTCTCATATTTAAATACCGCACTTAAAATAACCAATGCATATGCTCTTATACTCGAAACCTTATCAGAATGCTCTGCCTTCTCCCAATTCGATAAAAACCCTACTTCCAGTAACACCGACGGACAAACGTATTGCGTTTCCCGTAGCACCTGAAAATTGGCATATTTCATTCAACTGATTTATCTAGTAGTCGCAACCCAAAAACAAAACACAACTATAATTTGTGACCCCCTGCTTTTTGAATTGGCAATCAGTTAGAGACGTAAACATCTATAAATATAATTCACTGAATATAAGTTATTTACAAAACAACCAACTAAGTATTGGACCGCTCAAATTCTATTAATTTGAAAAAAAGTGAGCCTAAAATGGGCCATTTTTATAAACCAAAAAAGGCTCCCAATTTCTTGGAAGCCTTATCTTTGTTACCGTGGGCCCTACTGGGTTCGAACCAGTGACCCCCTGCTTGTAAGGCAGGTGCTCTGAACCAGCTGAGCTAAGAGCCCTAATTAATCAGTATTTAATTCGCTTCTTGATTTCTCCAGAAGCACGCCTGTCTTTCGGTAGGCGGGTGCAAATATAGAATAGTTTTTACTTTCCCCAAAGGAAAAAATAAAAAAAATTACACAATTTCGGCTACAACAAAAGTACTCCCCCCAACAAACACAAAATCAGATTTTTTCGCAACCCTCAATGCAGATTTAAGCGCTTCATTTACAGAAGGATAAGAATCCCCCTCCAAACCATATTCCATTGCCCGAGTTTTAAGGGCCAGTTCATCCAAACCTCTCTGAATGTTAGGCCTACAAAAATAATAATGGGCGTGTTTTGGAAAAAGAGGTAAAATCTGTTCCAAATTCTTGTCTTTTACAAATCCAATGACCAAATGAAGATAGGTGTATTCCTGTTGCTTCAATTGACTTAAAACAATGGATAACCCTTCAGTATTATGGGCCGTATCACAAACAACTGTTGGATTTTCACCAATATATTGCCATCTACCCAACAAGCCCGTATTGTCAGAGACATTCAATAAGCCATCCACAATATGCTTGTCCCCTATGTTAAACCCCTTTAATTCCTTAATGGCAGCAACAACCCCCTTAACGTTTTTGGCCTGATAGCTCCCTAACAAGGAGGTTTTATAGATTCCAGGGATTACCTCCCCTGCAAAGATTATTTTAGAGCCTCTTTCCCTTGCTATATTGTTAAAAACCGCTGCTGTCTCTTCCTGAAGCTCGCTTATCACTACTGGTACTCCCGGCTTAATAATACCTGCCTTCTCAAACGCTATTTTGGCAATGGTATCGCCCAACATCTCCACATGATCATAGCCAATATTGGTGATCAAGGACACCTCGGGGATAATTATATTGGTAGAATCCAATCGGCCTCCCAGTCCAACCTCCACAATAGCGATATCAATTTTTTCCTTTTCAAAGTACTTAAAGGCCATTCCCACTGTCATTTCGAAAAACGAAAGGTCGTGTGCCTCAAAAAATAATTTATTATTCTTTATAAAATCGACCACGAATTTTTTACCGACCGGTTTTCCATTAATCCTGATCCGCTCCCTAAAATCCTTTAAGTGGGGTGAAGTGTACAAACCCACTCTATAACCGGCCTCTTGCAAAATAGAGGCCAACATATGACTACTGGACCCTTTTCCGTTGGTCCCCGCCACATGAATACTTTTAAATTTACGTTCTGGATGACCTAAATATGCCGAGAGGGCCTGTATATTGTCCAATTTACCCTTAAACGCAGAAATCCCCTTTTGCTGGTACATGGGAAGTTGTGCAAACATCCATTCCAAAGTTTCCTGATAGGTCATTTAAAGTCGTCTGTTGAAGTTAGAACTTAATGCCGTTGCAATACCTTCTATTAATCTAATTAAAAAAGTAAATGAAAATGTAAAATTACTGCAGGAAAATTGCATTTGGGCAATGAAGGAAAACTTTATTCCCCCAATTTAAAATTCACCACCACAAAACCAACTTGTTGGCTAGGGGCATTGGAATCCAAATTCCATCGATGCATAAAAGCAGTTTTCTTTGCGGGTTCCATTAGGCAGGGATGGGTATTGGTAGTTCCCTTTTGCCCAGGTTCAGCACTAACCACCTTTCCATTTCGATCAACGGTAATTCTGACTACTACCCTACCTTCTTCGTTGCATTCTTGTTGTACCTTGCCCTTGTTTACTAAAGACCGTCCATTGAGGCCGTAACCCCCAGTTCCACTACCCGAACCTGGACTTCCGTAATAACTTGTTGCATAGGGATCCCCATCTGGCTGGCCTTTATCTCCGGCCTTGTTATCATCTCCTTCTCCCCCGGATGCCGTTCCTTCGGATTTATTTATTCCTCCGATCAGCTCATCCAATTTATTCTTTTTCGCCTGTTGCTCCCTTCTAACCTTTTCTTCGGCCTCTTTCTTTTCCCGAGCAATGCGTTCCGCCTCGGCCTGTGCTTTTTTGGCCGCTTCGTCCGCCTTGCGTTTAGCTTCTTGCTGTTGTTTTATTTTTATGGATTCTTCACTTTCCTGGGTAAGTAATTTTTCGGCAGGTTTCTCCTTGGCAACCTTTTCTTCCGGCACCTCTTCTACGACTTCTTCCACTTTCTCCTCCTGCACCTTGGGTTCATTAATAGGAGTGTTGAGGGGTTCGGATTTAATCTTTTCTTTTGGCTGTACCCTGCCGCTACCAAAATCGGTTGTTCCGAAGTTTACCGAAATACCGTTTTCTATTGGAGGGTCCATATAAGTGAGTCCAATATAAAAAAGCAATAGCAATAGTACACTCAACAGAATTGTGGTAAGTGTAAATGATTTTTTCTCGTGTCTCGTGTTAAGTAATGACATTAATTTGGTCGCACTGCCAAAATAACCTTGTAATTATTTCTATTGGCAATATCCATTACGTTCACCGCCTCTTTGATGGCAACGCTCTCTTCTGCCCTAAGAATAATTGTAGGTTTCTCCTGCCCTTTTAGTGCCTTTTTTAATTCAATTTCTATATACTGTCCGTTAATCTTCTCGTTGTTTACAAAGTATTCCAAATTCTTATTGATACTTACCGATACGTTTTGGGTATTGGTAGATTTTCCTTTTGCTTTAGGCAACAACAAATCCAACGCATTGGGCGAATTTGCAGTTAGCATAAAAAAGATAAGCAATAGGAACACTATGTCCGTCATAGAGGACATGCTAAAATCTGGACTAACCTTATTTCTACCTTTTAGTTTCATTTGTTATGTTCTAAAGAGGTTCGTTCAATAAATCCAAAAATTCCACCGCATTGGCTTCCATTTTATGCACTACCTTATCCGTCCTGTTTACCAAATGGTTGTATCCTATATATGCTATAATACCTACAATAAGTCCGGCTACGGTAGTGGTCATTGCCGTATAAATACCAGAGGCCAAGGACCCCATTTCTGCCTGTCCGCCACTGGTTGCCATTTGATGGAATGCCAAAATCATACCAATTACGGTTCCTAAAAACCCTATCATGGGTGCCGCTCCTGCAACGGTGGCCAATACACTTACATTTTTTTCCAATTTATACACTTCCAGGGTACCGGCATTTTCTATAGCCGTATTGATATCATCCAATGGCTTCCCAATTCTGGATATTCCCTTTTCCGTTAACCTTGCTACTGGCGAATCTGTCTGTGCACACAATATTTTGGCCGCATCCAATTTGCCATTGGTAACATGGTCCCGTATCTGGTTCATAAAATTGCTATCTATTTTTGATGCAGCCTTTATCGCAAAAATCCGTTCAAAATAAATATACAGTGCCACAAAGAGCATTACAAACAAAACACTTATGATCAAGATACTTCCCGTTCCTCCATTTACTATTAAATCTATTACAGAAAGTGTCTTTTCCTCGGACACAACTCCCTCTAATCCCGCCTCTTGAGCCAGGTCTTGTATCAATAACATATATTTTCTTTATTTAAGTTGCCTTAATAACGGTCTTTTGTCGATTAAATTATCCGTTCAACACTAAATTTCTAATTAAAATAAATCCTATGGCACCAGCAGCAAAACCTAGGAATGCCAACCATGCTATTTTCTTCAAATACCAGAAGAAGTCTATTTTTTCCATTCCCATGGCCACAACACCTGCTGCAGAACCAATAATCAACATACTACCACCTGTTCCTGCAGAGTATGCAATAAAATGCCAAACTGGATCATCCATTCCTACGGAAAACATTCCAATACTAGCTGCTACAAGCGGCACATTATCTATTACCGCCGACCCAACACCAAGGAAAAGCACCACCAAATCCGATACCAATTCACCAGGAGATTCTGTTCCCAACATCGGCATCACCTCATCCAAAGTTCCAGCAAAATGGAACAACATCCCTAAAGATTCCAAAGCTGCCACAGCCATTAAAATACCCAAAAAGAAAAGAATACTTGGCAATTCAATTTTGGAAAGGGATTTATGCACAGGGCTGTGATGCGATTCCGCCTCACTTTCACCATCTATGTTGGAAATACTGAATTTGGAACTACTATATACTTCTGCAAATGTAGCTACCAAAGCCAAAGAAAGCATCATACCAACGTAAGGTGGTAAATGGGTAATGGTTTTGAAAAAAGGAACAAATATAATAGCCCCTAACCCTAAATAAAGCATGGTTGCACCGTACTTGGACTTCGTTGGTTCCTCTTCATCCATATCGGTATCAATATTCCCTGAGAATGCCTTATATCTACTAGCAATAAAGGTAGGAACCACCATACAAATTATAGAAGGCAAAAGAACGTGTTCTATCAATTGGGCCGCAGATACCTTATTGGCAATCCACAACATGGTAGTGGTAACATCCCCAATTGGAGACCAGGCACCACCAGCATTGGCTGCAATAATTATCATACCTGCAAACCAAAGTCTTGTTTCCCTATCGTTGATCACCTTCTGTAGAATGGTAATCAAAACGATGGTAGCGGTTAGGTTATCAATAATGGCCGAAAGTATAAAGGCCAATATGGAGAACAACCATAATAATTTTCTTTTACTCCTGGTTTTTATAAAACCTTTTATGGTCGCAAAACCATCGAAGTAATCAATTATTTCCACAATGGTCATGGCACCCAAGAGGAAGACCAATATTTCTGCCGTTTTTCCGAGATGATGCAGCAAAATCTCATCTATATGGGTCGCCTCCAACTCCCGGAGCTCGGCATTGACCTCAAAAACCGGCATATGCGCCAGAGCAATAACCGCCCACAACAGAGCCATCATAGCCAAAGCGGGGATTAATTTGTCTATTTTCAGGTTATGCTCCAATGTTATTGCCAAGTAACCGGCAACGAATAAAATAATAATAATGGTCTCCATGCTATTATTGGTTTAGATTAATTGTTTTAACGCAATCTCAAATCCGGTTTTACTGAGATTGACTTTTGATTTATTTTGGTCAAATATATTTAAAATTGCGTTTCTAATGGTATTAGATGTGTCATTAAAAATAAGTTCGTCATCCATTGCCACCCTCCCCTCCATAAAATAGGCAAAGACCCGCGCCATTCCACAGTTGGATATAAAATCGGGAATTAGACTAATACGTTCGTCCGTATACTCCATTATTGGACCAAAAAATATCTCTTTATCAGCAAAGGGCACATTGGCTCCGCAGCTAATCACTTGTAACCCGGCATGGATCATTTTGGATATCTGTTCCTTAGTCACCAATCTGGATGCTGCGCAGGGAACAAAAATTTCGGCGGGCAGGTTCCATATTCTATCGTTCATTTCAGCAAATGGAATAATATTATCCGCAAAAAGCTCATTTCCCTTTTTATTCAGAAAGAATGTTCTAATCTCTTCCAAAGTATACCCGTTCTCATTAATAACCCCTCCGGCCCTATCTATTATCCCGACCACTTTCGCGCCCATTTTGGCCAAATAAAAGGCCGCTGCGGAACCTACATTTCCAAAACCCTGCACAATGGCCCTTTTATCCTTTACCGAACCACCGTGTATGTCATAATAATGTTTAACCGCTTCCGCTACTCCAAAACCGGTTATCATATCCGCAACCGTAAATTTCCTGGCCACCGATGGCGAGTAGTCTTCCCCCTCCAACACCTTAACAACTCCCAATCTTAATTGACCTATCCTATTGATCTTGTCCGCTTCGGTTGGTTTAAAATGACCGTTAAAAACACCCTCTTGCGGATGCCAAACCCCAGCGTCTTCAGTAATGGGGATAACCTCATGAATCTCATCAACATTTAAATCCCCTCCCGTACCGTAATAACTTTTCAACAATGGCGCCACAGCATGGTACCACCTTTTAAGTACCCCGGATTTTCTAGGATCGTTTGGATCAAAATTAATTCCGGATTTTGCTCCTCCAATCGGAGGCCCCGAAACCGTAAATTTCACCTCCATCGTTTTGGCCAAGGACAATACCTCGTTCATATCCAATCCGTCCCTCATTCTAGTACCGCCACCAGCGGCCCCTCCACGAAGGGAATTTATCACCGTCCACCCTTCTGCTTCCGTTTCCGGATCTTTCCAGTTAAAAACAATTTCAGGTGCCTTATTTTCGTATATTTTTAATAACTCTTTCATTGCACTTCACAATTAATTCATTGATTTCATTTGCTAACAAGGGAACATTTCCCATGCTTTGGTTTAATTTCCCAGACTAGCTAATGTTGTCTCATAATTGTTAAGTTCTTTTTCAGCAAAAAGTATACAACCGAACAAATATAAAAATATAGATTAGGTTTTAATGTTTTTATTCCCCATTATTATTCCATTCTATACTCGTATATTTGTATCATTCTCATATTTTTTTTCTACACAAATGGATTTTACACTTTCGGAAGAACAGTTGATGATACAGAAGGCAGCAAGGGATTTTGCCCAGAATGAATTGCTACCCGGAGTCATAGAAAGGGATGACGCCCAGAAATTCCCGGCAGAGCAAGTAAAGAAAATGAGCGAACTGGGATTTATGGGAATGATGGTAGACCCCAAGTACGGAGGAAGTGGCCTGGACACCATATCTTATGCCCTGGTTATGGAAGAACTTTCCAAGGTTGACGCCTCGGCTTCGGTAATTGTATCTGTCAACAATTCTTTGGTTTGCTGGGGACTGGAAACTTTTGGCAGTGAAGCACAGAAAGAAAAATATTTAACCCGCTTGTCCACAGGACAATGTATTGGGGCGTTCTGCCTTTCAGAACCTGAAGCTGGCAGTGACGCCACATCCCAAAAAACCACTGCTGTTGACCATGGTGACCACTATGTATTAAATGGCACCAAAAACTGGATAACCAACGGAAATTCAGCTGAAATATATTTGGTAATTGCCCAGACCGATATTGCAAAAGGACATAAAGGAATAAATGCCCTAATTGTAGAAAAGGGCATGCCAGGTTTCGAAATAGGCCCTAAGGAAAATAAATTGGGCATCAGGGGAAGTGATACACATTCACTAATCTTTAATGATGTAAAAGTACCCAAAGAAAACAGAATTGGCGAAGATGGATTTGGTTTTAAATTTGCCATGAAGACACTGGCCGGAGGACGAATAGGAATAGCGGCACAGGCATTGGGAATTGCTGCCGGGGCATATGAACTGGCCAAAAAATACTCTAAGGAAAGAAAGGCTTTTGGCACGGAAATCAGCAACCATCAGGCCATAGCCTTTAAGCTTGCAGATATGCACACCCAAATTGAAGCAGCAAGACATATGGTCTATAAAGCGGCATGGGACAAGGACCAAGGCAATAGCTATGACCTTTCAAGTGCCATGGCAAAACTTTATGCTTCCCAAGTAGCCATGGACACCACTATAGAAGCGGTACAAATTCATGGCGGCAATGGCTTTGTAAAGGACTACCATGTGGAAAGAATGATGCGGGACGCCAAGATAACCCAGATCTATGAAGGCACTTCAGAAATTCAGAAAATTGTAATTTCGCGAAGTATTTTAAGAGAATAATAATGATTATACCAACTTACCCCTTATTTTTGTAGGGTAGACACCAGATAAATTAAAAAAAATAAATAACCACCCCCAATCTAGATGGGGCAATTAACCAAAAACAATTAATTACACATTATTAACCCCCTATTATTAGGAAAAAAATCAATATATAAACCTTAATATTGAGGATATCCCAATTTAATGGGCTCAAATATCATAATATGCATTTTTTTTAACGTTGAATTATAAACGTTGAATTTCTTTCGCACTATTTAATATTGCACTGCATTAAATGTAAATATTTTGATATTTTTGAATAAATATGATATTTTATGAAGCTGAGAAAACAAGGATTGTACCTACCGGAATTTGAACATGATAACTGTGGCGCAGGATTTATTTGTAGTCTAAAAGGAAAAAAGTCGAATGATATTATTCACAAGGCTTTGGAAATATTAGAAAGGCTGGAGCACAGGGGAGCTGTAAGTTCGGATGGAAAAACTGGAGATGGTGCTGGAATCCTAATAGATATTCCACATGATTTTTTTCAGGACGTATGCAACTTTGAGCTTCCTGAACCAGGTAGTTATGCCGTTGGCAATGTCTTTTTACCTCAAAAAGAAAACCAACGCGACTACTGTATCAAGGTTTTTGAAAACAACATTAAAAAACAAGGTTTAAAGTTATTGGGATGGAGGGAAGTTCCCGTGAACAAATCCATACCCGGAAGAATAGCTGCAGAGACCGAGCCTTTCGTGAAGCAAGTATTTGTTGCCCGAGAGAATGACGAACAGGATTTCTTCCATTTCAACTTAAAATTATTCATAGCCAGAAAGGTTACCGAACATACTATCAACGCTTCCAAATTGTCTGAAAGCAAGTTTTTCTATGTTCCAAGTCTTTCTACCAAAATTATAATCTTCAAAGGGCTTTTGATGCCGGAAGATATTAGCCTATATTATAAGGACCTTATGGATCCAAGGGTAGTCACCCGATTGGCCCTTGTACATCAACGATTTTCCACCAATACCTTCCCAACTTGGGATTTGGCCCAGCCTTTCCGCTATATGTGCCATAACGGGGAAATAAATACCCTAAGAGGCAATGTTACCAGAATGCGCTCCAGGGAGGAGTTAATGAAAAGTGATTGGTTCGGGGACGAAATAAAAAATATTATCCCTATAATACTTCCAGGGAAGTCGGATTCCGCTACCATGGACATGGTTGTTGAACTATTGTTAATGACAGGAAGATCACTCCCAGAAGTTATGATGATCTTGGTACCTGAGGCTTGGGAAAAGAACAATGAAATGTCCGAAGCAAAAAAGGCATTTTATGAGTACCACTCCTGTTTAATGGAACCATGGGACGGGCCTGCATCCATTCCTTTTACAGACGGAAACTATATTGGAGCCGTATTGGACAGAAATGGATTGCGTCCATCGCGATATTCCGTAACAAAGGATGGTTATGTTATTATGTCGTCTGAGGTGGGGGTCGTAGAAATTGAGCCCGAAAATATTGAAATGCACGGAAGACTGGAACCAGGTAAAATGTTCTTGGTAAACATGGAAGAAGGGCGCATTGTCAATGACGAAGAAATTAAGGAAGAGATTGCATTAAGGTATCCGTACAAGGAATGGTTGAACAAGAATTTGGTTCACCTTAAAGATATCCCATACAACGACTGTCCACTTTTCTTAAATGAGGCATCCGTACAAAAGAGAAAAGCGGTATTTGGATATACCTTGGAAGATATAAATACCATTATACTTCCTATGGGAAAAACGGCCAAAGAACCTTTGGGATCCATGGGGTCGGATACCCCAATCGCCATTTTATCCGATCGTCCACAATTGATTTACAACTACTTTAAGCAATTGTTCGCCCAGGTTACCAACCCACCCTTGGATGGTATTCGCGAAGAGCTAATAACAGATATTAGCCTAACCCTGGGAAGTGATCATAATATCTTTGAATTTTCCGAGCTTCATTGCCGAAAATTAAAAATTAAAAATCCAGTTATTTCCAAGGAAGATCTGGACAAAATAAAGAACTATGACGCAAGTCCAGATTACAAGGTAGTTTCCATTTCGATGCTATATGACATAGAAAAGGGACACAACGGACTTGAAGATGCTTTGGAATCGCTTTTACTACAAGCAGAACACGCTATTGATGAAGGTGCCAATATCATTATTTTATCGGATAGAAACGTTAGTAAGGAAAAAGCTCCCATTCCGGCCTTGTTGGCATGTTCATTTGTAAACAGCGGACTTCAAAGATTGGGCAAACGTTCCAAATTAAGTGTAATTATAGAATCTGCCGAACCTAGGGAAGTACATCATTTTGCCTTATTATTTGGATTTGGGGCAAGTGCTATCAACCCTTATCTGGTTAACGAAATTATTGCGGAACAAATTGAAGAGCACGATATCACAGAATATACTTTTGAAGAAGCCATTAACAACTACAACAAAGCTGTTGGCAAGGGTATACTTAAAGTGATGAACAAAATTGGAATCTCCACCCTAAATTCATACCGTGGATCCCAATTGTTCGAATGTATTGGAATAAACACCTCCACCGTAGACAAATACTTCCCAAATACCCCTACTAGAATACAGGGCATTGGACTATATGAAATAGAGAAGGAAATTGCAAAGCGTCATCAAAGAGCTTACCTTGATAAGGATATAGCAGCAAATTTAGACTTGGAAATCGGCGGACAATATCGCTGGAGAAGGGATGGTGAAAAACACCTTTTCAATCCTTTAAGTATTGCCATGCTACAAAAATCGGTTAGAAATAACGAACCGGAATCCTATAAGGAATTTGCCCAAATGGTGAACGAGCAATCCAAGGACTTGATGACTATACGAGGTCTTTTTGAATTCTCCAATTACGACCCTATTCCTTTGGATGAAGTGGAACCATGGACAGAAATAGTAAAACGCTTTAAAACAGGCGCAATGTCTTATGGATCCATTAGCAAGGAAGCCCATGAAAATTTGGCTATCGCCATGAACAGGATCGGCGGAAAGAGTAATTCTGGCGAAGGCGGGGAGGATGCAGAGCGTTTTTACAAGAACCAAACCGGGGATTGGAAAAACAGTGCCATCAAACAAGTTGCTTCCGGTAGATTTGGGGTTACTTCCAATTATTTGACCAATGCTAAAGAAATACAGATAAAAATGGCCCAAGGGGCCAAACCAGGTGAAGGTGGACAATTGCCGGGACCAAAAGTAAATCCGTCCATTGCCAAAACCAGAAATTCCACACCATATGTGGGATTGATTTCTCCACCGCCACATCATGATATATATTCAATAGAAGATTTATCCCAATTGATTTTCGATTTAAAATCTGCAAATCGAGAGGCAAGGATCAACGTTAAATTAGTTTCCGAAGTAGGAGTGGGTACAGTAGCAGCTGGTGTTTCCAAGGCAAAGGCTGACGTTGTCCTTATTTCTGGCCATGACGGTGGTACAGGAGCTTCCCCTTTAACATCCTTAAAACACGCCGGACTTCCATGGGAACTGGGAATTGCCGAGGCACAACAAACCTTGGTACTGAACGACCTAAGGAACAGGATAGTCCTAGAATGTGACGGCCAGTTGAAAACAGGAAGGGATGTAGCAATAGCGTGTTTGTTGGGAGCAGAAGAGTTTGGATTTGCTACAGCACCATTGGTAGCCTCAGGGTGTATCATGATGCGGGTATGTCATTTAAACACTTGCCCAGTAGGTATTGCGACCCAAAATCCTGAACTGCGCAAGAAGTTTGAAGGCAAGCCGGAGCACGTTGTCAACTATATGTACTTTGTAGCCCAAGAACTTAGGGAAATAATGGCCCAATTAGGGTTTAGGACTATTAATGAGATGGTTGGGCAAGTACAAAAACTGGACCGTAAAAAAGCTTTGGAACATTACAAGGCGGCAGGTATAGACCTTACACCAATCTTATATCAGGTTGATGTGCCAAAGGGAACCAAATTCTACAATACCCAAAAGCAGCAACACGATGTTGACAAGTCTATTGAGTTTGAAATTTTGGAAAAAGCACATCCAGCATTGTTCAGAAAAGAAAAAATCTCATTGGATTTTCCTATCCACAATACCGATAGGGCCGTTGGAGCAATTACCAGTAATGAAATTTCAAAGATCTATGGTGTAGATGGTTTACCTGAAAATACCTTAAAACTTAATTTCACTGGTTCGGCAGGACAAAGTTTTGGTGCATTTGCAACCAAAGGCCTCACCATGATCGTTAATGGAAACACCAACGATTATTTAGGAAAAGGTCTTTCTGGAGCCAAGTTAATCATAAAGGTACCTTACAAGTCCACTTTAAAACCAGAGGAAAACGTAATTACCGGAAACGTTACACTTTATGGTGCAACCTCGGGTGAAGCCTATATAAACGGAAAAGCAGGTGAACGATTCTGCGTTAGAAATTCAGGAGCACAGGCTGTCGTAGAGGGTATTGGAGACCACGGTTGCGAGTATATGACCGGTGGTACGGCGGTTATCCTTGGTGAGGTAGGACGAAATTTTGGAGCTGGAATGAGTGGAGGTATTGCCTACATCTTTGATGAGAAAAATACCTTTAGAAAAAATTGCAATACCGAGTCTTTAAACCTTTTAAAAGTAGAGGACGATAATGATATTGCCGAATTGAAAGGTCTTATAGAAAACCACTATAATGCTACACTTAGCCCAATAGCCCAAAGAATCCTGGAAAATTGGGAAGAATGCCTTCCCAAATTTGTTAGGGTTTTCCCTGAAGAATACAAGCAGGCATTGATACGATTAGAAAAAGAAAAATTAGAAACGATATAATCGAAATATGGGAAAGATAACAGGATTTTTGGAATTCGATAGAAAAGTAGAAGAATACGCTCCAGTAGAGGATAGGGTAAAAAACTATAAAGAGTTTACGCTCCCTATGAAAGAAAAGGAGCTAAAGGATCAAGGTGCCAGATGTATGGACTGTGGTATTCCATTTTGTCATAGTGGTTGTCCGTTAGGGAATTTAATACCCGATTTCAACGACGCAGTTTACCTTGGAAAGTGGGAAAAAGCAGCAGAAATATTACATTCTACCAACAACTTCCCTGAATTTACCGGGAGGCTTTGTCCCGCTCCTTGCGAGGAAGCCTGTGTACTAGGAATAAATGAAGATCCGGTAACTATAGAGAACATTGAGAAAAACATTGTTGAAACAGCCTTCAAAAAAGGTTGGGTAGTAGCTGAACCACCTGCTAGCAGAACTGGAAAAACAGTTGCCGTTATTGGATCGGGACCTGCCGGACTAGCAGCGGCCCAACAGTTGAATAGAGCTGGGCACCTAGTAACTCTTTTTGAAAGGGATGAAAAAGTTGGGGGCCTTTTACGATATGGCATTCCTGATTTCAAGATGGAAAAAAATATCATTGATAGAAGGGTTAAGATTTTAGAGGAAGAAGGTATCATAATTAAGACCGGGGTTCATGTGGGTGTTGATGTTTTGGCTACAGAACTCAAAGATCAATTTGATGCCATTGTACTTTCTGGTGGTGCTACCGTTAGAAGAGGACTACCTATAGAAGGAGCCGACCTTAAAGGAGTAGTTCAGGCTATGGACTTCTTAAAACAAAACAATAAACGAGTAGACGGTATTACAGACCTTGGCGAGGAAATAAAGGCTACAGGTAAGAACGTTATAGTAATAGGCGGGGGAGATACGGGATCTGACTGTATTGGAACCTCCATTAGACACGGAGCTACTTCTGTATCCAACTTTGAAATATTGGGAAAACCTCCCGTAGGACGTCCAGAGGATCAACCATGGCCATTTTGGCCCATGCGTTTGAGAACAAGTTCATCCCACAAGGAAGGTGTAGAGCGGTTTTTTAGTATTTCCACTAAAAAATTCATTGGTGATAAAAATGGTAATTTAAAAGGACTTATTACTTCTGAAGTAGAGTGGATTACACAACCAGGCCAACGACCAATACTTAAGGAGGTTCCGGGTACCGAAAAGGAATGGAAGTGCGAATTGGCACTATTGGCCATGGGCTTTACAGGTTCCGAAATGACTATTGCCGAGCAATTGGGCCTCGAGGCCGATGCCCGTACCAACATTAAAGCCAGTGAAGCGGATTATAAGACCAACGTTCCCGGTGTATTTGTAGCCGGTGATCAAAGAAGAGGACAATCCTTAATAGTTTGGGCCATTTCTGAAGGTAGACAAGCAGCGTACCATGTGGATACCTATCTTATGGGAACTTCATACTTACCGCTAAAAGGAGAGGGAGACCTTCCAAGGGTTTAACATATTTTTTGTAGACCAGAATAGATAAAAAAAATCCAACCCGGTAAATGGGTTGGATTTTTTTTGACCAAGAAATAAGACTAACAGACCATAGCCCCGACTTTTCCAAAATAATCAAAGGAAGCTACATACGAGATAGATAAAATTTCCCATGTGAAATTTAGGAAGAAACCTCGCCCATGTTAATCTCTAAATCGGGGTGTTTTGCTTTTAGGTTTCCCACTTTTTCCGGAGTAACCTGTGTATTCCATAAGTAAATACGACTTAATTTCTGCAACAATACCAGTCCTTCCAATCCAATATCCCCTATTTTGGTCCCATACAGGTTTAGAACCTCTAAATTCTCAAGTCTCCCTAAAAAAGATATGCCATCATCGGTAATAGGATTGGAGTGAATATTTAATCTAACCATATTTTCAAACTGCCCAATAACTTCAAGATCTTCATCCCTTAGGTTTAGGTTACCCAAACTTAAATATACGATTTGATCTTTTATTGGTAACAACTCTTCGATATTTACACTTTCCTTGTTTCCATTGGACAAAAAACTGACATCCAACAAATTACTCCCACCACTGATTGTCCTAATGAGGTAACCTTTGGCATTCAAGGAAGCCACAACCGAAGAATCAGCGGGTTCCACCCTCTTTGCCAAAGAATTGTTCCCCTGTCCCTCCAATCCAAGGACTTTATTCGCTGCCAACAAATAATCCCTATCGATTTCAAAATTGCCCATTTGCCCCTTATCCGGAGCACCCTTCATTATCCATAATTCCAATAATTTTTTCTGCTCCACGGAAAGTGGTTTTTTACCTTCTGGTGGCATAAAATCGTCGTGATGCTCTGAAAGGCTTACTCTTCTAAAAAGTTCACTTTTAGCCAAATTCCCACCAACTACACCTGGTCCGTTTTCCCCTCCTTTTAGGATACGCTCATAAGTGGAAAGAATTAGATCACCCTTAGACTTACCTGGGTTATGACAACTTACGCAATAATCAGATAACATTGGGGAAACAACATCCAAAAATATATCTGCAGAATCCAATAACGTTACCGGGGGTCTTTTTACGGGTTTGGGAGGAAGTCCAACCAACTTTCGTACCGGATCAGGGGAGTATTGGGTAAGATATGAGGTCCCATGGGTTAAGTTACCGCCCAAATGACCAGTATATACTAGTCCCACCAGAAGAAATACCATCAGCCCAGACTGTAACACCACAATCCTTTTTGTTTTTTTCCATACCACGGAGACATAGGCCAGCACGGCGAAAATAGCCAGCGCCATACCCATCCATTGATGGGCATTGAGGGCCTCATTGTCGTAGCCCCCTTGAAAAGACAACAAATAACCAAATATACAGGATAGAACCGCGCTAACTGCCCCTGCACCCATTAAAAAGGGAATTGCACTCTTCATTTGTGAAAATTTCTTTTTCCTTGCTAGAAAATACATAGAAATCCCAGCAAAAATAATTCCAATGGGAAGGTGGACCATTAGGGGGTGGAACCTTCCAATAAAAATAATCCAATCCGACACCTCAACAGTATTTCCCATTATTTAAATTCTATGTAATTTATACGGGTAAACTCCATTGGCGTTCCATTGACATACATATAAATTCTTATCCCCATCCACGCATACATCATGACAGTTCTTAAAAACCGTTTGATCCTGTAACATCAACTTAAGTTTTCCTTTTTTATATCTCGGTTTGGTACCTCCTGGGTTGGACACCACCTTGTTTTCCTTGTTTAAAATAGTAATAAACCCCTTATTTAAAGCTAAGTTGTAGTTATCCTTTTCCATTCCGAAACAGACTCCTGAGTAAATATTATCACCATCTATGACAGGCCTACTTATAAAGGCCCCAGGCAAATAATAGGTTTCCAGATATTTCCCATCCAAACTAAATCTTTTAAAGGAATTTTTTATTCGGGCAGTACACAACAAAGTAGGATTATTGGGATCTCTAGCATCCACGGCTACCCCATGCACTTGTTTAAACTTGTCCGGCTGCAAAAAACTGTCACCCCCAAATTTTCGTATAAACTTGCCCTTTGCGTCATATTGCAATATATATTGGGAACCATATCCGTCCGCCACATAAATGTCTCCATTTGGACCAATTGCGGTTTCCGTAGGCCTAAATGGCATCTTCCCGTCATAAGCTCCAATATTATTGGGAGACTCAATTTCAAAAACGACCCGACCCTCCAGAGTACTTTTGACCACCCTTCCACTACCAGGATCTGTTATATATAGATATTCATAGCCACCTTCATCATGAATGCTAAGACCATGGGCACTGGGTAAATTCAAAGTCCAACTACACAACAATTTCCCAGATCTATCATAGATCAACATATTGTTCTTGGGATGATCGGTCAACAATAAAAGCCTGCCATTTTTATCCATGACCATTTCATGGCAATTATTTACGGGGTAGACCTTGGGATCCAAATTACCCCATTGTGTTTCCACTTTATATTTAAAATCGCCATGTCCCAAAATTTGCTCATGAAGTTTGGGTTTTGATGGCATTATTTGAAAGGGAACTACCGCTGATGCCAATAACGCACCTCCCCCCATCGCGGACTTTTCAACAAATTTCCTTCTAGAAATCATAATGACCAATTTTATGAAAGAATGTCTTTGACCACATGGCCATGAACGTCCGTTAATCTATATCTTCTCCCTTGGTGCTTAAAAGTAAGTTTCTCATGATCTATCCCCAAAAGATGAAGCAAGGTGGCCTGAAAGTCATGAACATGAACTTCATCCTGTACTACGTTATAGCTAAATTCGTCAGTTTTACCATAAACCATGCCGGCCTTGACCCCTGCCCCGGCCATCCACATCGTAAAACAGCCTGGATGATGGTCCCTTCCATAATTATCCGCTGTTAATCTACCTTGGGAAAAACTGGTCCGGCCAAATTCTCCGCCCCATACCACAAGGGTGTCCTCCAACAAACCTCTTTGTTTTAAATCCTTGATCAAACCGGCAGTGGCCTGATCCGTGCCCAGGGCCTGTTTTTTAATCCCACCGGGTAGTCCGCCATGTTGATCCCAACCCATATGGTACAACTGTATAAATTTTACATCCCTTTCCGCCAAGCGTCTGGCCTGCAAACAATTGGCTGCGTAAGTGCCGGGTATTTTAGCATCCTCCCCATATAATTTATAAATATAATCGGGTTCCTCTTTGGTATCCACTGCATCGGGTACGGAGTTTTGCATCTTATACGCCATTTCATACTGATTGATTTTGGATTGTATCTCCGGGTCCTTCCAAACATCAAACTGATGGTTATTTAATTGTGAAACGTAA
Source organism: Arenibacter palladensis (assembly GCF_900129275.1). Classification (GTDB taxonomy): domain Bacteria; phylum Bacteroidota; class Bacteroidia; order Flavobacteriales; family Flavobacteriaceae; genus Arenibacter; species Arenibacter palladensis. The sequence goes on from NZ_FQUX01000014.1 coordinate 28,935, forward strand.
TCCAAAGCCCTTCTTCTATCTTCATCATGGACTCCATGTGGGTTGTTCAAATAAAGTACCGGATCCTTACCTGACCTGAATTGAACTCCTTGGTGATGGGATGGCAAAAAGCCATTGCCCCAAGCGGCTGAACTCAAGGGTTGCGCCCCACCCCCCTTGGACAATAGGACTACAAAATTCGGAAGATTTTTATTGTCACTGGCCAAACCGTAGCTAAGCCAGGAACCTATTGACGGCCGTCCACTTTGCTGACTCCCTGTTTGTAGAAACATTACAGCAGGTTCATGGTTTATGGCATCGGTACGCATAGAGTTAATGATGCACAGATCATCCACTACCTGTGCGGTGTAAGGAAAAATCTCGCTAACCCATGCTCCAGATTGTCCGTATTGCTTGAAATCATATATAGATTTAACCAAAGGAAAAGTAGATTGACTAGACACCATACCAGAATTACGTTGGGTTCCCTGGACTGATGGAGGTATTTCCTTTCCGTGCCATTTTGCCAATTCAGGTTTATAGTCAAAGGTTTCCAATTGTGATGGTCCTCCACTTTGAAAAAGATAAATTACTCTTTTAGCCTTGGCCGGAAAATGGGTGCCACCCAATGACCCACCCAAAATATTTTGCGGTCTGCTCCCCAAAAGGTCATTCCCATACAAGGATGACGGACCCAACAAACTGGCAAGTGCTACAGAGCCAAACCCTAGTGCAGATTTCTTTAAAAAACCCCTACGGGTTTCCATAAATTCCATGTGCTTTTTAAAATCTTCCATATTAAATATCTATCTAATCGTATAACCTTCATATGTATTCATCACCCCGTTTACTACAGTAGCCAAAGCGGCCAACATTACCGGATCCGCACTTGCTCTTACTTTGGAACTCCCTATACTGGTATAGGCTATTGCATCCTCTTTCGCCTTGGAAAAACGTTGCAATTCCTCCTTATGGAATTTACGTAAAACCTCCAATTCAATTTCATTGGGATTTCTACCAGTGCACAGAACAAATGCCTTTTGCAATAGGACATCCACATTCCCACTATAATCTGCAATTAAATTTTCAGCCACTACGCGAGAAGCTTCCAAATATTGGGGGTCATTAAGAAGTACCAATGCCTGTAATGGTGTACTGGTCTGCCTCCGTTTTACGGTACAGACCCCTCTTTCACCCACATCAAAAATCAACATGGATGGCGGACCCGATGTTCTTTTCCATATGGTATACAAACTCCTTCTATAAAGCCCTTCCCCCGGTACCTGTAGATATTTATATCGCCATGGTTTGTTGCTTATTTCGTCCCAAAGGCCCTCTGGCTGATATGGGTAAACGCTTGGACCACCAATTTTGGGGGATAAAAGGCCACTTATGGCCAGCGCATTGTCCCGAACCATTTCGGCAGTCATCCGAAAACTTGGCCCCCTTGCCAGCAATACATTTTCCTTATCCCTTTCTAGTAGTTTGGGTGTTAGTTTAGAACTTTGCTGATAGGTAGCCGACATTACAATCAATTTGTTCATAGCCTTTATATCCCATCCAGATTCCATAAATTTAACTGCCAACCAATCCAACAATTTTGGATGGGACGGCAAATTACCCTGATTACCAAAATCATCGGACGACGAAACCAATCCTGTCCCAAAATGCATCTGCCACAACCTATTTACAAATACCCTGGCAGTGAGCGGATTATCCTTATTAAACAACCACTTGGCTAGGCCTAGTCTATTCTTGGGCAGACTATCTTTAAAGGAAAGTACTACCTCCGGAACATCGGGGTATACTATAGCCCCACGGGCATCGTAAACCCCTCTATCCAAAACATAGGTAGGGCGCGGTTCGGGCAAATCGCCCATGACCATAATTTCAGATACAGTATCAATTACCTTGTTTTTCCTCCTGTTTAACTCCCTAATGTTTTCCTTTACCTCCTCAAGGGTACTATTTTCACGCAAGTCATAATGCGATTTTAAAATGGATCTATTATCGGAGACGGTACTGTTATTTATAATTGCTGATACAGTATTGGAATCATAACCATAACTAACTTCCAATGCGGAAAGTTCGGAATTATGTATTTTAAGCTCATCAATTCCTCCATTTATAAAGGTCTTCATATGATTCCTGATCCCAATTCCGAAACCGTTGAATCCATAGGTATGCAAATCAGGCTTATACAGTATGGATTTATAAAGATGGTCTATTTCTACATCTACCGGTATTTCTTTGCCATTTAAATACATATGAAGTCCACTTGCTTTTCCCAATCCATCGTAGGTAACTGCAATATTTGTCCATTCCTTTACCGGTATTTCCTCTTTGGCCTTAATTTGGATTGCATTTGTTGGCCAAGAAAAAGCCATGATAAATTTTGGACGATTGTTTTCCAAAAACATAGAATACCCTTTTAACCCCAATCGTAAGTCTTCACAATGATAAAATAGGGCAGCTTCTTCATATTGGGTATCTGGGTAAATACTCAAGGAAATGGAAAAGGGATCTGTTTGATCAAACCATCCCACCTTCTCTGGCAAGCTTATAGATGTAAAATCATTCAAGAATACGCCATTGTTTTTGGCCGTCTTTTTTATATTAGGTTCATTAATCAATGCAGGACCAGAATTAACTACCTTACTTGGACTAATGTATTTTTTATTTCCTTTTTCCACGAAAGCATCAAAAGGATAATGGGCCTTGAGACTTTTGGAATAACTATTTTCTATGGACTTTCTTATTGCGGACGGATTCCCCGCCCACTTTTCGAACCCCTTAGGTTCCGCCATTTTTGGCAACCTAAGTTTATTCTCCGCACTATTAATATCGCCATCAATATAGGCCAATACCTTATCCGCTTCCTTGTCGGTTAAAAGAAGTGAAGGTCCAGGAACTTGACCGGGACCGTAAACAGCGGAACCAAATTCATTGGTACTATTAAAAAAAGCGGACATCTCATAGTAATTTTTCTGACTTATGGGGTCGTACTTATGATCATGACATCTTGCGCATTCCATACTAAGACCCATAAAAGCCTTACCCACACTGAGTACGCGATCCGCAACATATTCAACACGATACTCTTCAAAAATAATTCCAGCCTCAGAATTCCTTTTATGCAACCTATTAAATGCCGTTGCCAAAATGCTTTCCTTAGTGGGTTCTGGCAAGAGGTCACCCGCCAACTGCATGGTAGAAAATTCTTTATACGACATATTCTCGTTAAAAGACTTAATCACCCAATCGCGGTATGCACTAAAATCCCTGTGCTTATCATCCAGATACCCGTCACTCTCTGCATAACGTGCCACGTCCATCCAATCGGCCGCCATTCGTTCTCCATAAGTAGGACTCTGCAATAGCCTATCCACCAGCTTTTCATATGCAGCCTCTGAAGTATCCTTTACAAAACTTTCGATTTGCTCCAAGCTGGGAGGAAGCCCTGTTAAATCAAAACTTAGTCGCCGAATCAAAGTCTCTTTTGATGCCCTATCTGACGGATTAAGCCTTTCCTTTTGCAGCCTTTCCAGAATAAAATGGTCCAGTTCATTTTTTGCCCAATTCGAATCATTTATCAAAGGCATGTCGGGCTTAACAGGTTTTATAAAAGACCAATGAGGCTTATATTCGGCTCCCTGCTCAATCCATTTGGCCAAAATGGCAATTTCCTTAATTGTCAAGGACAAATTAGACTCTGGCGGGGGCATTTTTTCCGAAGGATTATCAGAAAGTATACGTTTAATTAGATCGCTTGCTCCAGGTTTACCAGGTACGATAGCCAAATTCTTGGAATCGCCGTGCGGCGCCAATGCACTTTCAGAAATATCAAGTCGTAGATCGGATTTTTGATTTTCGGTATCCGGGCCGTGGCATGCAAAACATTTATCCGAAAGAATAGGTTTCACATGATAGTTAAAATCAATTATATCCGGTGTCTGCGAAAGTGCCAGCTCTACCTCCTCTGGAGCACTCCATCCACAGCCACTAAGAACCAATGCCATATTGATAATAAAATATACGGTATAATGCTTCATGAATATATTTATTGGTTTTTAATCAATTGGTTATTCTAGGACACTAGACACCATAACATTATTCTCTTTAATAGACCAAATGCCAATCCTCCCCAACCAGTCCAGTCCAAACATTTTAAACTTTAAATCTACAGACAAACTTCACTCTTTGTCGCCAAAGGCAGATTAATCCATAAACTCTTGTCCAAAACAAATATATATAACCGTTTTAACTGTTAATAGGTTAATGAACTGTTTTGTTAACAGTTAATACTTATTGATTATCTTTATGTTTTTTGCATAATCAATGGAAAATAGTAACGTATACGATAAAATAATTGCGAAAATAATAAACAGTAAATCGTTTGGACATTCCAATACCTATGCCAACCTACTGCTATATTTAGTAGCCAGCACCCAGCAAGAAGACATCCCTAAGGAAACCACTATTGCTGCCGAAATACTTGGAAAACCCAATTTTGACCCGTCCCAGAGCACCTTGGTAAGGGTTTATATTTACAACCTTCGCAAAAAACTTACCAAGTATTACGCTAAGGAAGGAAAAGATGATACGGTAATTCTTCAGATTCCCAAGGGTAGTTACGAAGTTAGGTTTGTAGAAAAAAAAATATTGGCGCCGAAGGAATCCTATTCCCGATCCAAGACCATTACTTTAACTCTATTTATATTTTTAATCCTATCCCTGACATATAATATTTTGCTGTATCCCAGTAAACACAGAATCAACCCTATAAACGAGAATGGCTTATGGAAGGACTTATTAATGAACCAAAAGCCACTAATGGTCTTACTGGGGGACCTCTTTATATACCAAGAGGAGAATACCAAAACAGGGGAGCAAAAAATAATTAGAGATCCCTTTATCAATTCTTTGGAGGACTATGACAACTTTATCATGGAGCAGTCCGAATCCAATCTAATCCACGAGCCTTTAAGCTACAGTTTACTTATATACAATAGTGCATTGTGGATCAAAGATCTTAGCGGAATATTTTCCCATAACCGCAGTGATTTTACAATTCGAAATATGGTACGCTTTAATCCGAAAGAACTCCCGGACAACAACTTTATAGTTATAGGGATGATGAAAACTTTTGGACTATTTAGAGACTACTTGGATAGTCCTGCCTTATTCTATAACAATCAGGATCAAAGTATAGTTTACCGCAACGACCAAGAAGGAAGCGAAACAGTTTTCCGGCCATACGGCGACCCCAATGGACATCATACAGATTACGGTTTTATCACCAAAGTGCCAGGGCCTAATAATAACAACATTTATTTATTTGGTGGAATATGGGATACCGCAGCTTCTCAGAGCTTAAAATATTTTACCTCACCAAAACTTCTTATGGAGCTGGAATCGGCCTTAATTAAAAAATACGGAAAACTTCCAAAATATTATCAGATTGTGCTGGAAGTGAAAGGAGTGGACCGAATGGAACTAAGTTCCAAAATACTTATAATGCAAGAGATTGCACCTTAATGACCTTAAATATTGCAAGCGACCCACATAGGCACATAACTCAAAATGCACCCATAATATTCCAAAATAAGAATTGGCCCAATTGACCGAAAAGACACGCAGTATTCCCAAAAATGAGTGCTATTGCAATTAGTGAAAAGGACACCTGGGAGGCATCACATTTTCCACGTACCACTTTCGGCAGTAACCTTTACGTCCCAATCCTGAACTGGATTATTTTTGTACCTAGGATCACTATCCTCCTTTGGAAAAAAAAGGACCACTTCCAAAAGAGCGTTATAACTATTTTTCCTTTCGGGAGTATTTAGACTGTCCTTTAGGTCATGACGCTCAAAAGGATCGTTGACCACATCAAAGAACTTTTCCGGCTCACCCTTGGAATCAATATATAATTTAAATTTTTGGTCCCGAAGAACCCTATCCCTAAATTTATATTGATTTTCTACTCCATTTTCCGTGAGGCGCGCAAAGTTTCCACCACCCATGCCTAATATCCATTTACGCTGCGAAGCCTCGTCACCCTCCAACAAAACCTTCGCAAAAGACTTGCCATCTATAATATGCGAGGCATTGACATCTGTCCATTTATCCTTTGAATTAACCCCGGCGAGATCCAAAAAGGTTGGAAGGACATCCGTAAAATCGATAAGCGCATTTGATTCCTGATCCGCTTTTATATGTCCAGGCCAACTTACCAAAAATGGTTCACAGATTCCCGCTTCCAAAGTAGTGGACTTACCGCCTTTTACCTTTTCACCATTATAAGTACCGGTTATGGACTGAGTGGTGCCATTGTCTGTTGTAAAGACGATCAACGTATTTTCCAACAAACCATTTTGTTTTAAAGCATCTACCAATTGACCCACGATCTTATCGGTATAACGAACCATGGCCTTGTGTTTGCCCAAATTATCGTTTGCAGATTCGTCCGGGGTATTCACCAAGGGAGTATGGGTCAATACCATAGGGTAATAGACAAACATGGGATTTTCCTTATTTTCTTTCAGAAAGTCTATGATAAAATCACGGAAAATATCCGGCCCAAATGCCCCTGGATAACTCTTACTGCCTTCTTTGGTAAAAACATAAGGGTCCCAGTATCTTTCAGCACTGGCTTCGATGCCTGCCTCGTAACCCGTCCACATACAATATTCATCAAAACCAACTTTCTCCAATGCATCCGGTTCTACCCGAAAATCGTCGATCTGCCATTTACCGGCTACACAGGTCTTATATCCGGCCCTTCTCAATTCATTGACCAAGGTAGGGTTCTCTGTTTCATCAAAATGGGCACTCCCGCCCCAACGTGGAACGTCCCAATGGTTTACCCATCCATGTCTAAACGGATATTGACCAGTGAGCAAAGTGACCCTTGAAGGAGTACATTGGGGCATGGAATATACATTGTTGAATTTAATGCCAGATTTGGCCAATGCATCTATATTTGGAGTCTCAATATCCTCCGCACCGTAACTGCTGATCCATTCCTTCCCCAGATCATCGACCAAAATAAATAATATATTAGGTGGCTGCTGGTCCGCGGATGGCTTGGTTTTAGCTGCATCGCCACAACCAAATAAAAACACAAGTATACTGGCACAAAATATTCTTCGTATCAACATGAATATATATTTCCTTTAATTGTACATTTTATTATAAAGTTCACTAAGGTCCAATTTATCATCCATTGTTTTTTGAAGCTCCAACAGGTCTGTAAAAAGGGTTTTGACCTTCTCCTTGTACTCTGGACTTTCGGCCAGGTCGTTCATTTCGTTAGGATCATTTTTCAAGTCGAACAAAAGTACCTTGTCTATTTTTGGATAGATTAAAAGTTTAAACCCATCCTTTCGTATCATACGTTGTACATCTATATAGGCACCGTAAATTCCATTGTAATGGCTTTCCTGTCTTTCCCCCTTAATAATATCCATGAAGCTGTTGAACTCCACATAGTCCGGTTTCTCCAAACCAGCCAATTCCAGGGAAGTTGCCATGATGTCCTGTAGATAAACATCCTGGTCCAAAGTTTTGCCCTTCGGAATGCCAGGACCTACCACCATCATTGGAATTCGCACACTATGGTCGAACATGCTCTGTTTCCCGATCAGGCCATGATGTCCGACAGACAGACCATGGTCCGCACCGAAAAAGATATAGGTATTATCCATTTTTCCAGAAGCCTCCAAGGAATCCAAAATTATCCCTATCTGCTCGTCCATATGGCTCAGCAGGGCATAATATTCCTGCCTGTGTACTTTCACCGCATATTCCGTTCTTGGAAATGGGGCCAAGGCTTCATCCCTTAAACCGGGTTGATTGCCCATATCATCCTTATATGGATATTCCGGTAAAAAATTTTCGGGCACTTTAATATTTTCCAAGGGGTACATATCCAAAAAGCGTTGGGGTGCCTGCCTTGGATCATGGGTTGCGTTAAAAGCTAGGTACATAAAAAAGGGATCATCTTTCTTGGTGGCCAAATCTATAAATGCGAGAGCGTCATCACGGACCACTTCGCTCCAATGTTTACCACCTTCCCAAAAACCTCCCTGTAGGGTGTCTGTAGGTTGCCATTCCGTATCGTCCGGACCCGTTGGCCGGCCATAGCCCAGCGGCATATAGTCGTTCCAATCCTTCATGTCCCCGGATTCCTCTTTCCACTTCTTTATGGATGCGCCCAATTTATTGGCATGATCTTTCGGCATACCGGGACGTATATGTCTGGCATCGTTAAATATAGTACCTGCAGGTGCCTGTACATGCCATTTCCCTGTCATATAAGTATCATAACCTTGATTTTGCATCAAGCGGCTCCATGTTTGGTTCAGCGCCGTAGTGTCTCCCTTGGACCATAGTTCACTTTTTTCCTTGGCGTTCCAAATATAGGAACCGGAAATGATCATAGCCCGTGATGCCACACAAATGGCACCGTTCCAGCCTCCCATATTGTAGGCATGGGTAAAGGAAGTACCCCCATTTACCAAACGATCCAAATTTGGGGTATGGACCTCATCAAAACCTAGGGCCCTAATACTTTCAAAAGTCTGGTCATCGGCAAATAAAAAAACAATATTGGGCTTGTCTCCAACCTCGGAGACCTTTTCAGATCCGGATGGTTTACAGGATCCAAGTAGTAAAATACTAAGTAGGGGTAAGCAAAAAAGTAATCTCATATAGGTTATTTTTGGTATGTAAAATTAAATCTCAGTTTTTCTTTAATGGCGCAGTCGCTAAAATAATCAATAATCCTTGCCAGTAGCACTCATCACCTGTGAATCCTTCCATTGATTCCAATAAGCAACCATTTCTTTCAATTTTGTGGGCTGCTCATTTGCCAGATTACTATTTTCGCCCATATCACTCTCTATATTATAAAGGGCAAATTGCTCTCCATTATCATTACTATAAATCTTGTACTCATTGTCTATTAAGGCAGCCTGGCCCTGAAAATCGAAGGCCAAGGGTTCCGTCCTACGCTTTACTTCACCTTTTACTATAGGCAACATATCCACACCATCATAAGGCCTTTTATTTTTACTAAGGTCCACTCCCAAAATATTGGCTATTGTGGGATAATAGTCGGATGTAAAACAAGGAACATCCACTGTTGTCCCCGATTTTATAATTCCTGGCCACTCCATAATACCAGGTACACGGATTCCTCCCTCATACAAACTTCTTTTCCTCCCTTTGAGCCCTTTGGTAAGGCCTTGGGTGCGTCCGGACACCGATTTTCCCTCGGGACCATTGTCACTGGTATAGAAGAGGACGGTATTTTCTTCAATGCCCAATTCCTTTAGTTTATCCCGTAGTCTCCCCACTTGTTTGTCCAAAGCGGTTAACACGCCATAATAATGTTGCTGGTCTTCGGAAAGGTGGGCATACGGAGTTCTGTCTTCATCCCCTGCCAACACGGGCAAATGCGGGGTATGGAACCAAATAATACTCAAAAATGGTTTATTGGTCTTTACCGCATTTTCAATAAAGGGTATGGCCCTGTCCATAATTACCCTGGAGTCGTCCCCTTCCAAATTTTCTTTGGCAATTTGGCCCGGACCGGTCCAGTATGAGGTATTGAAAGGCTGCCCTTCTTTTAAAGCCCCATTGACGTCTCCAGAGGATTGTGGAGGGGTGATCATGGGATCCCAAGTAGGCACCTTGGATTCCGTCACAAAACTCACATTGAAACCATGATCCCAGGGCGGGGCATAATCCCCATCATACTTTTCCCTTCCTCCCCTATTGGCTTCCACAATATCGCGTGTCAGGGTTCCCAAATGCCATTTACCAAAATGCCCTGTAGTATAGCCCAAATCTTTGACCATTTCCCCTAAGGTAATTTCCTCTGGCTTTATATGGCCACAGTTGGCATGACAAATTCCATAGCGAAGGGGATGCCTGCCCGTCATTACACTTCCACGTGTTGGGGAACATACGGCCGAAGCTGAATAGAAACGTTCAAAAACAGCTCCATTGGCAGCCATGGCATCCAAATTAGGAGTTTTAAGATGAGGATGGCCGTTATACGCTATATCTCCCCAACCCTGGTCATCGGCCATCAGTAGGATGATGTTGGGGGTTGGGTTTTCGGGTGGACTGGTTTCCTTTTTTTTCCGCCCTTCTGCGCAACCCAAAAACAAGCTTGCTGAAAATAGCCAACAAAAAATAAATACAAAGTTGCGCAATTTATGTAAGAACGTTTCCCCCAATTTCTTATTGACCTTTAGATTTTTCGATAGATTTCAATTATAATTTCTCAATATAAACATAATAGGCCGGATGCACCCTATTGTCCTTATCTATTAGCTGTGCTTCCATATCGTATTTCCCTGCCGAAACCTTGGCGGTGAAGGACACTTCCTTCTGTCCCTTTTCCACTTTAGCAGATTGCTCTACGTCCGCAACATACAAATAAGCGTTTTCAAAATCCGATTTTACACTTGCCGGCATTGTCCTATCCAGCTCCACTATTTTTTCCTGTGCGGGGAAAGTTGCGTTAATTTCCAATCCACTTTCCCTTGGAAATCTACATAGGCTAATTTTGTATTCCCCATCTTCCACGAATTCTATCTTCCATCTTCCAGTAGCCTGAACTGCACTTGCTGCCCCGTATTGATGCCACATACCGTTAAATTTCCCAGTTAACATATCGTGCGCGGAAATTCGACTAGGATTTTCTTGCAGTGATCCTACTTTTATGTAGGCATATCTTTCGTTAACACCTTCATCCACAAAGGACTGCCACCATCTTTCGTAACCCTCTGCCAGTTTTTCAACCACCTCGGGGTGTTGATCTATTACATTCTTAGTTTGACTGCGATCCGTGTTCATGTTATAAAGTTCCGTTCCGTTAACGAACCTCCAGTTGTCATCCATAACAGAGTATTTTCTGTATTTTACCAAATTTTGAAGTCTTTGGGTATCTATATACAGCGTTCTATTGGGCCAATTTTCGGCGTTATCATATAACAAAGGCTTAAGACTGGTGCCATCCAAGGGTTTCACAGGATTGAAATCGAGGCCTAGTACGTCTACAAAAGTAGGCAACAAATCATAGGCTGCGGCCAGTTTGTCTATGTCCTTACCTCCGGTAAGTTGTCCGTCCGGCCAGCGAATGAAGAGGGGCACCCTATGTCCACCTTCATATTCACTCCCTTTACCTCCTCTTAAACCGGCATCGAAAACTTGATGCCCACCAGCAGTACCATTATCTGTCATAAAGATCAAGATAGTATTGTCCGCTATCTTCAACTCGTCCAACTTCTTTTCCAGCAACTTAAAATTGTCGTCTATATTGGTTATCATCCCATAAAAGCGTTGAAACTGCTCCTTAAGGCCATCTACTCCCTTATACATATCCAAATATTTCTTTGGAAGGTTTAATGGGCCATGGGGAGCATTGGTGGCAATGTAACAGAAAAATGGGTCGTTTTTATTTTCCTCTATAAAGTCCATAGCTTCTGAAAAGAAGACATCGGTACAGTAACCTTTGTATTTTTGAGTTTCCCCATTGTGCCAATAAGTATCGTCAAAATAATCGTTGCCCCAATAGTCTGGTCCTTGGGTGATTCCTCCCCCACCATGCCTAACAACCTCATGAAAACCCCTATCTTCAGGGCGGTACGGATAATTATCCCCTAAATGCCACTTCCCGAACATTCCGTTGGTATAGCCATTTTGGGCCAACACTTGAGGTAAAATTACTTCGTCCTCAAACAGCAGTGAACGACCGGTTATGGTATGGAATACGTTTATCCTATTGGTATGTCTACCGGTCATTATGGCTCCCCTTGTAGGAGCACAGGTGGTGGACACATGAAAATTGGTAAAGCGCACCGACTCCTTATAAAATGCATCTAGGTTAGGTGTCTTAATGTATGGGTTTCCATAGCAGCCCAAATCTCCCATACCCTGATCGTCTGTAATTACAATAATGACATTGGGTTTTTTCTTTTCTTGGCTTTGGGCCATTAAGCTTATTGGTATCACCAATGCTACCAAAACAAAAACCTTAAAATATCCTACCAGCGAACCTAACGGACGCAATTTGTCTATGACCATAATCCAACCTAATTTATTTTTGAACAATTTAGTTATCATTTTTTTTATTTTTTATGAAAATATTACCCATTCATGATACTATTTCATTTTAACCTAAATTCCTATTTTGAAACTTGTAAAACCCCGCTAAATGCGACCTACTCCAACAAAAGTCCTAAGGTCGACATATTTAGGGTTTTCCACCTTAAAAATATCAAATTATCCTTAAACTAATATCCAGGGTTCTGTACAAGGTTTTCATTGTTTCTCAATTCATCCGTAGGAATAGGGAACAATAATTCCCTGGCAGTAAGGGTAGGGCCATAAACAAATTTATGTCCAACAAAATCCTCAAAGTTTCCTGTAGTTACGTTCAAAGCCTTTCTTAGACGGACCATATCGAACCAGGTTACATTTTCGTAGCTCAACTCGTGCCATTTCTCTTTCCAAACCGCTTCCCTAAATTGCTCTTTGCTAAGTCCTGAATATTCAACCAGTTCGGCTCTTCTTCTGATTTTGTTCAAGGCCTCTTCGGTATCTATTGTAGGACCGGAAATCTCGTTCTGGGCCTCGGCATAAATTAAAAGTACCTCCGCATAGCGAATTAAGTCCCAATTAAGGTCACTACTAGCCGTTTCAAGATTGGCCACAATATCAAAATGTTTGTATAAAAAGTAGCCTCCCAGGACAACAGTTTCGTTCCTATCAAATTTTGAAGTATAGGTGGTGTAGTAAAATTCCTTTTCTTCAACCCTTTTGTCACCAGCTTCATAGGACTGTATAAAATTCTGATTTGCATAAATGGCACCAGTCTGCTCAGAATACGCTGAGATATTCATATTATAAGGAATTATCAATGGTTGCCAATTTGATGGATCTACAAAAGCTTCATATTGTACCATAAAAATATTCTCGCCAATATTATTGCTGGCCGGATCGTGAAGATCTGCATATGATGGAAATAGACTATATTGATCCGAATCGATTACTTCTTTAGCTTTGTCCGCGGCCTTTTTATAATATTCATTCCCTTTTTGCAGTGGATAGCCAGCCATGGTAAGATACACACTAGACAATAGGGATTTAACGGCACCCAAAGTAACTTTTCCCGTGGTATCGTTAATGGGCAATCCAGAAGCCTCTGCCAATGTAAGATCTTCCTCAATGGCTGCATAAATATTCTCGACAGATTCAGGAGATGCATAAAGATTTTCCGAGCCCAGATCAATAGGATCTGTAATCAACGGCACGGAACCAAAAATTCTGACAAGGTTATAGTAATAATAGGCCCTTAAAAATCTGGCTTCACCCATAAGTCTATTTTTCTTGGCTTCGTCCATAGCAATTTCCGGAATGTTTGCAATGGCCAAATTGGCATTGGCAATTCCTTTATAACTACTGTCCCAATACGCTTTGCCATACGCATTATCCGAGGTATTGGTCAGGTTTCTAATAATATTGCTATTATCGGCCTGTCCCAAATCACTATCTGCAAGTCCCGTTGCAAATTCCAACATTAGCCATGGGCTGCCACCATAACTACCACCTCTAACCGATCTTAAACTGGAATATATGGAAATAACAGCCGATTCGGCATGCTCGGCAGTCTCAAAATAACTTTCAGCCGTAATATTGGTGGGATCTGATTCCTCAAGAAAATCGGAACATCCTGTGCTAAGGAATAGTGAAAAGGCCATTGTAAATAACCCAAATCGTGTTTTTATAGAATTTTTCATTTTTGTCTTTTTTAAATTAGAATGTTGCATTCAACCCGATCATAAATACCCTAGGTTTTGGATATTGATCAAAATTAACCTCTCCTTGTCCAAAAGTATTGTCGCTGGTTTGCACCTCAGGGTCATAACCTTGATATTTTGTACTAACAAAGAAGTTTTGTGCAGAAGTATATATCTTAAGTCTATTGAGTTTTATTTTTTCAGTCATTTCGGAAGGAAAATTATAGCCCAACAGAAGGTTTCTGCCCCTAATAAAAGACCCATCCTGGATCATATGGGAAGTATCCAAGTTATCATAACCTGCGGACACTGGTCTCCACTGGGCAATTGGTGTATCCTGATTATCAGGGGTCCAACCATTCAGTACAGTGGATAAGCTATTTGCAATACCCTGGCGATTTTCTTGTGGACGTGTCGTAATATACATGATATCATTACCATACTGGAATTGAAGATCTACCAACAATTCAAAATTCTTATAACGGAAGGTATTGATAAAACTACCGTATCCATCCGGTATACCTTTCCCTATTATTGTACGGTCCGCCTGGTTGATAACCCCATCATTATTTCTGTCCTCTATTTTCACATCACCTGGCAGCCTAAAATATTTAGCTGCTTCCGCCTCTTCATCGGTTCCCCAAGTTCCCAGGTGAACCAATCCGAAAAACGAACCTACAGGTTCCCCTTCCCTGATTATGGTACGGCTAGAGAATATGTCACTACCTCCAGACAGGGCAACCACTTTATTCTTGTTCATGGCGATATTGAAATCGGTTTCCCATGAGAAATCCGTTGTCATTATATTCTTTGTATTCAAGGAATATTCGAATCCTTTATTTTCCATACTACCTATATTCCTAAATACCGAAGCATAACCACTACTGGTTGGTACCGGGGAATTTAAAAGCATATCCGTGGTCAACTTTCTATACACATCTGCCTCCATAGAAACCCTGCCATTAAAAAGACCCAGCTCTATACCGGCATCTACCTGTTCAGTTTTTTCCCATTGCAAGTTGGGGTTGGCCAACCTGTCTATACCAATACCATTTACTACGGCATTGTTAACTACATAGGCATAGTTTCCAAGACCTGAAAGCGCACCATAAGCCGGAATTTCCGAGTTACCGGTAACACCATAACTAGCACGTAATTTAAGATTTGAAATTGCCGAAGATTCCCTTAGGAAATTTTCTTCGGACACTTTCCATGCCAATGCCGCCGAAGGAAAGAACGCGTATTTATTGGTAGCACCAAACTTTGATGAACCATCTACACGCCCTGTAACCGTAAGTAAATATTTATTCAGCAAGCCGTAGTTTATTCTTCCAAAATAAGAATTAAGTCCATAGGCATATGCACTTGAACTCGGCGTACGTACCACAGAGCCTGCCCCCAAATTATCATAGGAGAAAAAATCATCCGAAAAATTTTGTGAACCAGCACTGAAAGTGGAACTGTTGACATGTTGCCATGAAATACCCAATAAACCTGTTAAGGAATGAATCTCGGCAATCTCCTTCTGATACGTTAAATAATTTTCGAACTGCCATGATAGATATTCGCTCAATGACCTTGTGGCATAGCCGTTCGTATTAGTACCTATAAAACTTAGTTCCCTACCGGCATATTCATTAATTTTTTGGTCGATACTATTAACCCCCAAAGACGTTCTTAGGTCCAATCCTTTGGCCAAAGTGATATTGGCAAAAATATTACCCAGCACAGTATTGGTTTTTAGGTATCTCTTGTATTCTTCTGCAACCCTTACCGGATTGGGACCTCCTTCCATACCAGGGTAATCCGCATTACTGGCCCAGGTACCATCAGGATATTTAACGGGAATGATAGGAATATTTTCTATCATATTCCTTCCCACCCATGAAGCATGTATTACTCTTTCGTTTTGGTTATTATAGCTTAAACTACCGCCCACTTTTAACCAATCCTTAATGTTGGAGTCAAAAACAAAGCGCCCTGAATATCGCTTTAACCACGAATCCTTCATAATACCCTCTTCGTTCATATAACCCAAAAAGGCTCCATAACTACCTTTCTCGTTTCCTCCGGTAAAAGATAATTGATGATTTTGGGTAAATGCAGGTCTTGTAACTTCATCCTGCCAGTCTGTATCATAAATTGGATCTCCGTTGGCGTCGAACAATCTTGGATCGTTCCGCTTTAAGGCAGGATCCGTATATTTACCGTTCGCAAAGCCAACAGCATCATATTTCTCTGCATTTTGGTAGGCTACCTCCTCGATCATTAAGAATTCCTCGGAATTAAGTACCCCAACTTTTTTGGCGAGCGTACCCAAACTATAGTAACTGTCATAACTGATTCTACCACCTGTATTGCTTCCTCTTTTAGTAGTAACCAAAACTACACCATTGGCACCTCTAGATCCATAAATGGCGGTTGCCGAGGCATCTTTTAATACTTCTACCGAAGCAATATCATTAGGATTGATATAATCGATAGGCGTACTATTGTCCGCAAGGCCCGTTGAAACCAGTATAACCCCATCTACAACGTATAAAGGATCATTGGCAAGACTTACCGATGAGTTTCCTCGGATTCTTATATTTGATTTCCCCCCTGGCCTACCGGAATTGATAGAAACACTTACTCCTGGCATTTTACCCGATAAGGATTGCGTAAGGTTTGCTGCGGGTCGCTCTTGAAGCTCTTCAGAGGAGACAGAACCTACAGCTCCTGTTAAATCACTTTTCTTTTGGGTTCCGTAACCTATCAGAACCACTTCATCCAAACCTGCCGCACTTTCTTCCAAACTTACAGCAATGGTCGTTTGTCCATTAAGAGCAATTTCTTTAGTGGCATAGCCAATATAAGACACTACAAGGGTTGCATTTTCATTGGATACTTCAATGGCAAAATTACCATCGAAATCTGCAGTAACACCGTTAGAGGTTCCTTTTTCAATGATGTTGGCCCCTGGCAAGGGTACACCATCGGCATCCGTAATGGATCCGTTTATCTGCATTTGCAGCTCATCGCCAATCAATATGGATTCCACAGGCGTTAAAATCCCATTTAAATCCGTTTTTGCATTTGCAAGAAACATGACCATGGAACATAAAAAGGTAGTCCATAGTACCTTTTGTGCAGGTTTAAAACCACACACTGGTTCATTCTTTCTTTTCATTTTAAAGTTTTTAAGTTATTCAAGAATTCTAGTTGGTATTCAACTTTTCCGTAACCATTAGTTGGCGTTTAAAATTCAATGGACGGATAGTTGCACCATCGATATTATTAACACTAAGCTGGTCATGGATTGAGTGTAATCAAATATAGTCTCCCACCACACCCCACATCTTGCTCATATCGCCCAATCATTTGCTCAGAACATGCGTTCTAGAATAATAAAATTTAATTTTTTGATTTTTAACCTTTTACATGTAGTCCAGCGCACAGGCACACTTTGGAAAAGTCAGATAAAAACATGAATAAAAATCCAAAGGCATAGTATATGTACCATAGCTAAGAGCGATATCCGACCAATGGTCGAGGTAAACCATGTTCTCATTTTTTGGGTTGAAGTTATTTATAGAGGCAGGAGAGGGGTTACGTTTCACCCAATAAGTGAAATTTGAATGCTACAAAACTTGCCCGCCTGAACTCAACGTGCGGGCATGGGAATATTATCGGAAGATTCCTTCCGAAGCCTCATATGTTTTCCCTTAAGAAATTGACCGTACCTATTTTATTGCATAACAAGGAAAAAAGTCGGGTCCCATTATATGTCCTGAAAATCTGCATGGAAAAACCCATTAGGCACTCTATGGGCAAAGGTTAGAGGAGAGACTTTTAAACCGCTTTTTACCCTAACTAAAATATTTCATACCCATAGCACATTATACCTCCAGGCAATGATTTAGCATTGCAAAGTCCTGTTTCATTGCCAAAACTTATTCCTAATCCCGCGTTACCTTGCTTCCCCACCAATCTTCGTTGGGTTCAAAATCTTTGGCTAAGAATTCTAGACGTTGCGCTTCCAAAGCAGGCCAACTTTCATTTACAATTCTATTATGCCGCTTTTGAGCCAATTCGGCATTGTATTCAGGGTCCTTGGTTGGCATATTGGCTCCTACCTCACTAAGCCAGCCATGAAGCTTTTTACTTAACTTTTTAGCGATTTCGGGATATTGTTCAATCACGTTGGACTGCTCTGCTGCATCATTGGCCAAGTTATAAAGCTCTTCGCTTCCATCCTCCCAATAATGGATGAGTTTCCAGTTTTCCTCCCGAATAATTGACGATGGGTTACCACCTTGATTGCCATAATGGGGATAATGCCAAAACAACGGTCTTACCACATCCATTTTTTTGCCCTCCAAGATCGGTTTTAGACTAATACCATCTATATGTTGTTCGGATATAGCATCAATATTGGCAAAATCCAATACAGTTGGATAGAAATCAGTACCTATAACAGGGAAGTCGCTTTCCGAGCCTCCATTTTTAAGCCAAGGCACCTTAATAAAATAAGGTTCCCGAATACCACCTTCCCATTGATATCCTTTGCCACCCCTTAAAGGGAGGTTACTGGTAGAAAAGGAATCCCCCGAGGCTACTCCACCATTATCAGAAGTAAATATCACTATAGTATTATCCTCAAGTCCGGTATCTTTCAAAGCCTGGAGTACCACTCCAACGGCATCGTCCATACTTTCCACAAGCCCAGCATATATAGGGTTATCCTGTACCTGTCTGATAGGCAGGACCCGCTCCATCTTATAACCATTTTCGGCTATGCCCAATGCTTCCGCTTTGTCCCTATATTTTTTCCATTTTTCCTGGGTGGTCTGTATGGGACCATGCACCGCATAGAACGAAAGAAAAGCGAAAAAAGTGGAATCTTTGTGCTGCTTGATGAATTCTGCGGTTTCGACACCCAAGCGCATGCTAAGATTCTCTCCATCCACTGTATTAGGCAACACTGGATTGTCCCAAGGTGAAAAATAACCTCCCATTGGACTGCCTTTGTCCCAACCTCCTTTGTTGATGTCAAATCCATGATCCTCAGGATAAGATCCTTCCGAGCCCAAATGCCATTTACCCGCAAAAAAAGTTTTATACCCCCCTTTCTTCATAGCCTCGGCTATGGTCACATCATTTGCTGGCAAACTGTGTACGTATTCGGCAGGCAGTAGTTTATCGTGACGATTATGGGAACGCCATGCCGTACCGGATGCAGCACCTATCCAATCCGTGATTCCGTGTCTAGCAGTAAATTTGCCGGTCATAATACTGGCCCTAGAAGGACTACAAACCCGGCTGGCAGCGTAACCTTGGGTAAACACCATGCCATCTTTTGCCAATTTATCAATATTTGGGGTCTCGTAATATTTACTGCCGGTTATACCAAGGTCCACCAAGCCCAAATCATCGACGAGTATAAAGACTACGTTAGGTTTTTGAATTAAGTTTTCAGATTGTTGTTGGCAGCCAACTATTAATAAGCCCAGTGTAAAGCAACCAACAATAACGGATAAAATTTTGGAGAAGCGCATTCCTATTATATTCTTGTTCTGCATTAAGGCAAAGGTTTAACCATAATATCCTTGTAATAAACAATACTTTTAGGATCATGACCCTGCAGTGCAAAGGTTCCTCCCTTTAATACCCTATGCTGGCGGTCCCCTGGATCACGCTTAGGATTTTCAGGTTCGGTATAATCCACTACCACAATGTCATTTATTTTAATAATTATTCTTTTGCCTTCTACTTTAATATATTCGGTATACCATTCATCATCCCCTACATAGGTTTCAATTACATTTACTATATCATATAGGCTACCGGTACGTTTCCAATCCCCTTGGGAATTGTTTACCTGTACCTCATAACCATATACAGGCCAACTGGCCTCTTGATAACGGGTATGAATATAGATGCCGGAATTGGAGCCTGGTTTGGTCATCACAGAGGCTTTAAATTCAAAATTGTGGAAATCATGGTTCTCTACATCCCCTACATAAAACAAATGTGCCTTTGGGCCTTCTACTTTAATAGCCCCGTCCTCAATGGAAAAGGTATGCGCATTTTCCCCCACTTTCCATCCATCCAAATTTTTACCATTGAACAAGGAAATCCAGCCATCATTCTTTTTGTCTCTCCCTGTTTGCCCTGTTATTGTATTTAAAATTCCTAGACAGAATACTAGGCTCATTAGATATGCAAAACTATTTTTCATGGTGTTGATTATTTTAGGAGAGACAAGATATTAAAAAATGGGTTACTCAAAAGATATTGTTGAAACTAATTTTAGGAAGGTGTTGAATATTGCTTGATTGAAAGGAAAATGACAATTTAAAGTAGCAATGGATCAATTTGATAATGGGACAATTTGATGGTTTGAAAATGTAGCAATTGAAAATTAATCAATGTAGCCATGTATCAATTGGATGATTTGGAAATTGAACGATCTGAAGATGGGTCCCTTTAGAAATGTATCAATTGACCAATTGATCAATGTATAAATTAATGACAGCCCGTTGCTGCAAGCGCAGCGAAGCAGGAACGGATGCTGGAACCGATCACGCAGAAGGCGTGTCCTTTTGTTGGATATGGCACAAAAAAAAGTCCCCTCACCGTAAGATGAGGGGACTTCAAAAAAAGGCGGCGGCCTATTCAATGACTGCCCATGGGCACTAACGAAGTGCAGTGGACATGGAAGCAGGAATTAATCACGCAATAGGCGTGCCCTTTTGTTGGATATGGCACAAAAAAAAAGTCCCCCATCGTAAGATGGAGAGACTTCAAAAAAAGGCGGCGGCCTACTCTCCCACTTGGTGTAGCAGTACCATCGGCGCAGACGGGCTTAACTTCCCTGTTCGGAATGGTAAGGGGTGGGCCCCGTCGCCATGGCCACCTAAAATCGTCGATGTTTTTCCACGGCCCAAGGGCCATGGTCTGCCCGAACTGCATTGCAGGGCGGGCCACCTAAAAACTTCTATACTTTAATGTCCGGTACCCCACAGCGGATGCTGAGCGTAGCCGAAGCATGACATAATAATGGGACAGGGCGGCCGTATCGGT
This sequence comes from Arenibacter palladensis, assembly GCF_900129275.1. Lineage (GTDB taxonomy): Bacteria > Bacteroidota > Bacteroidia > Flavobacteriales > Flavobacteriaceae > Arenibacter > Arenibacter palladensis. The sequence goes on from NZ_FQUX01000014.1 coordinate 49,793, forward strand.
CGCACTTTGGTAAGGTAATCTACAAGAAACGTGTCGT
>NZ_FQUX01000002.1:0-3784 GCF_900129275.1 Arenibacter palladensis
CTTTTCCAGACCTGTCTTATGTGCCACAGGGTAGGGGATCAAGGTCAGGATTTTGCCCCGGCATTGGACGGTTCGGCCACCAGGGAAAATGAAGCCCTGTTGACTGCAATTTTAAATCCGGATGCGGCCGTGGAAAGTAGTTACGCAGTGTTTAGAATAACCAAGAAAGACGGCAATAGCATGGAGGGATACCTTGTAAAAAAGGATGATCGCGGTACCACCCTTGGGTTTATGGGAGGCGGTAGTCAGTTTATCCAAGCTTCGGATATTGCTTCCCAAGGATTTATGGGAGGTCGTTCCTTTATGCCCAAAGGGCTCATCGATAATTATTCGGATGAACAGGTTTCAGACCTGTTATCCTTTATAAAAACTTTAAACTAAACCAAAAAATTAGATAATGTTGCTAAGGAATAGAATCTACATTTTGTCCTGTTTCCTGCTGCTTTCCTTGGGTTTGGTTTGGAGCCAGGTAAGCAATGTTCCATCCACAGCGGTGTCCTTTAATAAAATAGAGCTATTGGACAAATACGTTTCCGAGGGGGCTTCCATAGGGGATATTGACAGGGATGGACATATGGATATTGTGGCCGGAAACTTGTGGTGGAAAGGACCTGATTTTAAGGTAGCGTTTGCCTATGGCCCTGTAAAATATTTTCCTATCACAGGTCCTGGCCTTGAGGGCTATTCCACCAATTTTTTTACTTTCCCTTCCCATATCGATGGAAACCGATGGATGGATATCCTTCAGGTGGGTTTACCGGGAACGGATAGCAAATGGATCAAGGACCCGGGAAAGAATTCCCTTCCTCTTACCAAAAAGGTGCCCGAACCGGTATCTCAAAATGCCCTTGGGAATGTTTGTCATGAATCCCCGGATCTAGTGGATATAATTGGGGATAAACAAAGAGAGTTGCTTGCCTTTAGTAAAGGTTATCTGGTCTTGGGATTGGCACCATCTAAAAAGGGAGGGGATTGGCAAACACTCCCGATAAGTGTAAAGGACGAAAAGAAATTTATACAATATTCCCATGGCTTGGGGGCAGGGGATATCAATGGGGACGGACTTACGGACGTGATAGAAAGAAGCGGATGGTGGGAGCAGCCCAAAAACTGGGATAGAACCACCCCATGGGCCTATCATCCTTATCCATTTTCCCCGGGCAAGGGCGGAGCCCAAATGTTTGCCTATGATATTGATGGAGATGGTGATAATGATGTGGTCACGGCTATGGACGGACATGGATATGGGCTTTCTTGGTTTGAACAGATGGTAGAAGGTGGAGAAATTACCTTTAAGGAACATATCGTCATGACCAACAGTCCTGAGGATAACCCTTATGGGGTTTCCTTTAGTCAATTGCACGCTATGTCCATGACCGATATAGATAAGGACGGTATTCCGGACATCGTTACCGGAAAATGCTATTATGCCCACAATGGGCGCGACCCTGGAGCTGAGGACCCAGCGGTACTGTATTGGTTCAAAACCCAGAGGAATGCAGATGGGTCGGCAGAGCTTGTACCCTATAGGATAGATGATAACTCTGGAGTAGGAAGACAGATTACCACTGGCGATCTTAATGGGGATGGAAAGATGGATATTGTGACCTCCAACAAAAAAGGGGTCTATGCCTTTATCCAAAACTAAGTTTAGACCATAGATTAACTGATTATATAAAACACAGAATTATGACCAGACATTACGGAATGTTCCAGTTCAAGGAAGGGATAAGCGAGGCCGAGATCGAGAATTGTTTTGCCACCATGCAGGATATGGTAGGAAAGATACCGGGACTGTTGGAGATGGAGCACGGGCCCTATGACAGTACGGAAGGGCTGAACGATGGCTTCACCCATGGCTTTATCATGACCTTCGACAGCCCTGAATCCAGGGAGGCCTACCTTCCACATCCAATACATGAAAAAGTAAAGGACGTGGTAGTACCAAAATTGGAGCGGGTAGTGGTGTTCGACTTCAACGTTCAATCAAAATAAAAGCTTATGGCCACCACTGATAAGTGTATTGTAATGCTGGGCTGCTTTGATACCAAGGGGGAGGATTTCTCCTATCTCCTAAAAAGTCTCAAGGCGCTGGGCCAACAGGTGATCACCATAAACACGGGGGTCATGGAGACTTCTGTTGACTTCCCTATAGACGTGGACCAGGACGCAGTGGCGGAAGCCTCGGGCACGAGCTTGGAGGCTATCCGAAAATCCAATGACCGGGGCAGGGCAGTGGAGCTGATGGGAAAAGGTGCCGCTTCCATCCTGGCAGACTTTGCTTTTAGTGACCGGATCAAGGGCGTCATCGGCATGGGCGGTGGCGGTGGAACCTATATCATCCTGGAGGCCATGCAGGCGGTGCCCTTGGGCATTCCCAAATTCTGCCTTAGCACGGTAGTGGCCAAGGACCTCTCCCGGCAGATAGGGGTCAAGGATATTACCCTGATGTCGTCGGTAGTGGACGTGGCCGGCCTCAACAGTATCAGCAGGCTGTTGATACGGCAGGCGGCATCGGCGATCACAGCCATGTCCGATACCAAGGTAGACGCCTCAGAGGAGACCAAAAGGAACATCGCCATCAGTATGTTCGGGAACACCACAAAATGCGTGGACAAATGTACTGAATTGTTAAGGGCCAAGGGGTACGAGGTAATGGCCTTCCATGCCACTGGAGTGGGCGGGTCTACCATGGAATCGCTTATCCGTGAAGGGGTCTTTGATGCGGTGCTCGACGTTACCACCACCGAACTTGCCGATGAACTTTGCGGGGGTATTTTGAGTGCGGGGCCGCACCGGTTGACAGCAGCTGCGGAAATGGGGATCCCCCAGATCGTGGTACCCGGCTGCCTGGACATGGTGAACTTTGCCCAAATGGACACCCTTCCCGAACAGTACAGGTCCCGACAGCTCTACAGTTGGGCGCCGGACGTAACCCTGATGCGGACCAATGTCACCGAGAACGAAACCCTGGGAAAACAGTTGGTGGACAAGCTAATGGGGGCCAAGGCTCCTGTAGAGATAATGCTACCGCTAAAGGGTATATCCCAGATCGACAGCGAAGGGGATATTTTCTATGATCCCGAAGCGGATTCGGCCCTCTTTGGGGCCATCAAGGAAAGCGCCGATGGGCATGTGCCCGTCATGGAGGTGGACGCCCATATCAACGACGCGGCCTTTGCCAAGGCCTTGGTGGAGCGTTTAATGAAGATTTTGAAATAAAGAGAAATACACAAAGAACTAAGACCAAAAAAATAAAACAAAATGCCAAATAAATGGACTGGGAAGGGTAACCCATATACCCGAGAAGAAGTTAGACAACGATTACAAAAGACCTTGGCCCAAAAGAAGGCCATTATAGGTGCAGGGGCAGGAACTGGAATAAGTGCCAAATTCATAGAAAAGGGGGGTGCCGATTTTCTGATCATATACAACTCCGGACGATTTAGAATGTCCGGCCACGGCTCCACTGCCGGGCTGATGGCCTATGGCGATGCCAATGCGGTGGCCATGGAAATCGGGGAATTTGAAGTTTTGCCAGTGGTAGAAGAAATCCCGGTTTTTTGCGGAGTTCACGGATCCGACCCCAGAAGGCGCATGTGGCATTTTTTGCAACAGGTAAAGGCCATGGGATTTTCCGGAATCAATAATTTCCCTACCCATTCCATCGTGGACGGTAGCTTCAGGGATATCCTGGAGGAGACCGGGATGGGCTTTTACAAGGAAGTGGAAATGGTACGCCTGGCTTCGGAAATGGATCTTTTCTCATGTGTTTATGTGGCCA
>NZ_FQUX01000002.1:3794-918300 GCF_900129275.1 Arenibacter palladensis
AAAACACAGAATTATGACCAGACATTACGGAATGTTCCAGTTCAAGGAAGGGATAAGCGAGGCCGAGATCGAGAATTGTTTTGCCACCATGCAGGCCATGGTAGGCAAGATACCGGGACTGTTGGAGATGGAGCACGGGCCCTATGACAGTACGGAAGGGCTGAACGATGGCTATACCCATGGCTTTATCATGAGCTTCGACAGCCCTGAATCCAGGGAGGCCTATCTTCCGCACCCCATACACGAGAAGGTCAAGGAATTGGTAGTACCAAAATTGGAGCGGGTAGTGGTGTTCGACTTCAACGTTCAACCAAAATAAAAGCTTGTGGCGATTTCCGATAAAAGCATAGTAATGTTGGGCTGCTTTGATACCAAGGGGGAGGATTTTTCCTATCTCCTAAAAAGTATCAAGGCGTTGGGCCAGCAAGTGATTACTATAAACACCGGGGTCATGGAGACTTCCGTTGATTTCCCCATCGATGTGGATCAGGACGCCGTGGCGAAAGCCTCGGGCACGAGCTTGGAGGCTATCCGAAAATCCAATGACCGGGGCAGGGCAGTGGAGCTGATGGGAAAAGGTGCCGCTTCCATCCTGGCGGACCTTGCTTCTAGTGACCGGATCAAGGGCGTCATCGGCATGGGCGGTGGCGGTGGAACCTATATCATCCTGGAGGCCATGCAGGCAGTGCCCTTGGGCATCCCCAAATTCTGCCTTAGCACGGTAGTGGCCAAGGACCTTTCCCGGCAGATAGGGGTCAAGGATATTACCCTGATGTCGTCGGTAGTGGACGTGGCCGGCCTCAACAGTATCAGTAGACTGTTGATACGACAGGCGGCATCGGCGATCACAGCCATGTCTGACACCAAGGTAGACGCCGCGGAGGAGACCCAAAGGAGCATCGCCATCAGTATGTTCGGAAACACGACCAAATGCGTGGACAAGTGCACCGAATTGTTAAGGGCCAAGGGCTACGAGGTCATGGCCTTCCATGCCACCGGAGTGGGCGGGGCCACCATGGAATCACTGATCCGTGAAGGGGTCTTTGATGCGGTGCTGGACGTTACCACCACCGAACTTGCCGATGAACTTTGCGGGGGCATTTTGAGCGCGGGCCCTGACCGATTGACGGCAGCCACGGAAATGGGGATCCCCCAGATCGTGGTACCAGGCTGCCTGGACATGGTAAATTTTGCACAAATGGACACGCTTCCCGAAAAGTACAGGTCGCGACAGCTCTATAGTTGGGCACCGGACGTGACCCTGATGCGGACCAATGTCAGCGAGAACGAAACCCTAGGGAAACAGTTGGTGGACAAGCTAATAGGGGCCAAGGCCCCTGTGGAGATCCTCCTGCCGCTAAAGGGCATATCGCAGATCGACAGCGAAGGGGATATTTTCTATGATCCCGAAGCGGATTCGGCCCTGTTCGGGGCCATCAAGGAAAGCGCCGACGGGCATGTGCCCGTCATGGAAGTAGACGCCCATATCAACGACGCTGCCTTTGCCAAGGCCTTGGTGGAGCGTTTGTTGAAACTAATGGAGTAAGTACCAATGCAGACAATAGTATTGCAGAAAAGTTGGGATAAGATCGATTCCAACCTTAACCATTAGAGTCCGTCCGATTCCTATTAAAACATTTTAGAGTGAATTATTAAGGGTTCCACAATATTGGAGCCCTTTTTGTTAATTTATTTAAAACTTAAGCCTCTAAATTTAATTATTATACATTGTAACCTTATATTGCAAACCGTCAAAAAGTTCATAATTGTGTATTGACCTTCTCACAATAAATAACCATAATACCATTACTATAACCACCACAAAATATGGATACGACCAAAGAATTTAAACAATTAAAAGACTTAAACGAGGAACAATTACCCGTTGCCAAACATAAGTTACATGATTGGACCCATTTTGCCGGACTATATGCCGCGGAGCACGTAGCGGCAACAGAGTTCGTCATTGGAGCTACCTTTGTTGCCCTTGGTGCAAAAACAATGGATATTTTATTGGGCCTATTGATCGGGAATGTATTGGCCGTTCTTAGTTGGACATTCATTACTTCTCCCATTGCAGTGGATACCCGTTTAAGCTTATATACCTATCTCAACAAGATTGCCGGGGATTCCATGACCAAACTCTATAATTGGGCCAATGTCATTATCTTTTCGGTCATATCTGCAGCTATGGTAACGGTTTCCGCTACCGCAGTTAGATTTGCCTTTGATATCCCTGCCCAACTCAATTGGTACCCTACCAATATGTGGTTTATTTTGATAGTATTGTGTGTGGGTATCGTGGTGGTTTCTATAGCGCTATACGGTTTTAACGCTGTTTCCGAATTTTCCGGTCTCTGCGCCCCATGGTTGTTCGTCATGTTCACCAGTGGTGCCATGGTGCTTTTACCAGCATTGTCCTTGGACGTTTTGGAAAAAACTTTACCCAATGGTTGGAACGATTTTATAAGTTTGGGCGATCAATCCATATGGACAGGAACGGATAGTGACGGGGAACCGGGAATAGGGTTGATAGAAGTCATCGGCTTTGCTTGGGCCGCCAATACCATTACCCATTTCGGGCTTATAGATATGGCGCTATTGCGTTTCGCCAAGAAAAAATCCTATGGTCTGGCTACCAGTACAGGCATGATGTTCGGGCATTACGTGGCCTGGATCGCTGCCGGTATTATGGGGGCGGGAACAGCAGTAATCCTAGGTAAGGCAATTGTAGAACTGGATCCAGGTGATGTTGCCTATTACGCCTTGGGTTGGTCAGGATTTGTCATCGTTATTGTTGCGGGATGGACCACGGCCATAACTAACCTCTATAGGGCTGGCTTGGCCGCTCAGGCCATTTTCTATAACCATTCCCGAAAAAAAACGACCATAGTAGTGGGAATGGTAACCATAGCCATAGCCTGCTTTCCGTTTGTATTTTCGCAAATACTTCCACTGCTTACCTATGCCGGTCTGTTGGTGGTACCGGTAGGGGCCATTGTATTTGCCGAACATCAAATCTTCCCCAGGATAGGATATACGCGTTATTGGTCTTCCTATCGCCAATTAACCTTTAGTACCCCTGCAGTTGCCTCTTGGGGCTTGGGCTTGGTATTTGGTTTTGGACTTAATGCACTTAATGTAATGTCCTTCTTTTACCTATTTATTCCCACTTGGATTTTCACTATCTTGGTATATACGTTTTTAGCGGGCCGTTATGGTGCCAAGAAGAAATATCCGGAGGCTGAACAGCAGGAACTAGTTAGGAATCAGGAAATTGCCAAGTTTCAAGAGCAACAGGCCAAAACAGAGGCCAAGCCCATTGTAGTTGTATCCTTATTTTCCAAGGTACTTAAAACCACAGCGATCATAGTCCTGGTCATCACCTTGGTGCTTGCCGCTGTAGTTTTATTTGGTAGTGACGATGAAAAAATGTACCTCGAAAATCGGGAAATATTTTACAGATATGCATTTATTTGCACCATCATTTATTTCGTGACGGCCTATTGGGCATTGCTACGTATAAAATCAAAAAAAGCTAAACTCTAATGAAAAATACGCTACTACTTAACCAGAAAAATTTGGCTCAATTGGGCAACCGTATTCCAGTTCCTACTTATGATCGCGATGCACAGAAAGTAGGATTGGTACATATTGGGGTAGGAGGGTTTCATAGAGCACATCAAGCTTTTTACACGCATAAGCTTATGGAAGGGTTCGGTGCCGAAGGCTGGAGTATTTGTGGCATAGGTTTACGCGAAGGGGATAGAAAAATACATGACGTACTTCAAAAACAAGACGAACTTTATACGCTTATCGTAAAACATCCCGATGGCAGGATAGAACCACAAATTATGGGTTCCATAAGCGATTTTAAACTGGGGGTGGATAAGACCGAGGCCGTTCTGGATATCATGGCAAGTCCCGACACAAAAATTGTATCCCTGACCATTACCGAAGGAGGTTATAATTTTAATCCCACCACTGGGGAATTTGATTTTGACAATCCGGACATCCAACATGAATTAAAACATCCCGATAGTCCTAAAACCGTATATGGATATTTAACGGCAGCTCTTAAAAAACGAAGGGATGCGGGCCTATCAGCGTTTACCGTTATGTCTTGCGACAATATTCAACACAATGGGGATGTTGCACGCAAGATGTTGTTAACTTTTGCCCGTAGCCAGGATATGGCCTTGGCCGAATGGATTGAAAAGGAAGTATGTTTTCCGAATAGTATGGTAGACCGTATAACCCCGGTTACAAGTCCATCGGACATTGAATATTTGGAGAAAACCCACGGCATAAATGATGAGTGGCCGGTAACTTGCGAGCCCTTTATACAATGGGTAATTGAGGATAAATTCTCGAATGGTCGTCCTGATTTCGAAAAGGTAGGGGTGCAGTTCGTACCCGATGTAAAACCATACGAAGAAATGAAACTCCGCCTATTGAATGCTGGACATTCCGTTCTGGGTATTCTAGGTGCCATTCACGGGCATAAAACCATCAATGCCTGTATGGAAGACCAAACTTTTGTTACCTACCTCAGGGCATTTATGGATAAAGAGGTAAGTCCGGTTTTGGAAGAAGTGAAGGGGATAGATCTTCATGAATACAAAAACAGTCTGCAAGAACGCTTTGCCAATCCCAACATCAAGGACAGTGTTAGCCGTATTTGTTCGGAAAGTTCTGCCAAATTGCCCAAATTTTTGATCCCGACCCTCCAAGAAAATTTATCGGGTAAAGGAAGCATTAAGTTGGCCACCTTGGTAATTGCCGCTTGGTGCTACTATAGTGATAAGGGACTCGATAAAAATGGACAACCGTTAGAAATAATAGACGCTATGGGTGTGCAGCTACAGCAGGCAGCCCAAAAGACGCAAACCGACCCACTGGCTTTTATTCGGCAGGAATCCCTGTTTGGAGATCTTATTAAGAACAAGCAATTCACAGACCTCTATGTAGATTTGGTACAGAAAATCTATGCTGATAATGATATTAAAAAGCTGATGCAAAGTCTGCTGTAGTAGAAGATTTTGCTGTGACGGCTGAAAATTGAATCAACCGAAATAATTATAACACAATTGCAATGTGCAGGGCTTGGATTTTAATAAAAAAACCCGATGAATTTAGGAGATCTTCGAGAAATAATTTATTGAAAATTAAGTTGTTAAGTTTAAAATAAGGAGTTAAAATAATTGTAACTTTATTAGTGAGACTCTATTTTAAGAAGTCGGTAAGACGCACTTAAAATTGCAAGTTGAACTAATCCCGCCTTTTTCGGCGGGATCTAGGTTCAATAGCTCGATCCTTGGGTCGATTCCTATTATTGGGTTCAGGGCCTGCCTTTGTCGGCAGACAGGCTTGCCCTGAGGGTTAATACTTTATATATACTAATTGGTATGGAAGAGGATATCTGCATTCTAATTTCCGACTTGTCTGGTTATACCGCTCTTACAGAAACGCATGGTGCTGTTTCGGCGGCAGATTTAATTGATAGGTATATAGCAATTGTGAAAGATTGTCTTGTGGGGGATACCCATATCCAGGAGCGCACAGGAGATGAATTGATGATTGTTTCAACCTCTGCCGATTTTTTACTTGCCACCGCGATGAATATAATTAACACTACATCCAAAGAACATAATTTTCTTCTGGTTCATGGTGGACTACATTACGGTAAGGTTTTAAAAAGGCATGATAGCTATTTTGGTTCTGCTATTAATCTTACTTCTAGAATTGCAGCCAAAGCAAACCCTGGTACTTATTGGTGTTCGGTAGAGTTTATCGAATCACTTTCTGATAAGCCTCAAAGTAATCTCAAATCAATGGGGAAACACAGCTTCAAAAATATAACGGGCCTTGTGGAATTGTATGAATTAAGCAACGAAAATATAAATTCGGTTTTTATAGATAGCGTTTGTAGAATGTTGATATTGGATACGAACCAAGCCATAAAGCATCCAACGCGGAACGATATATATTTTTGTTCGTCAAACTGTCTAGATATTTATTTAAGGAATCAATTGTCCAATATGGAAGTCAATTAAGGAAGACTATTTATCAAAGTATCTTATTTTAATTTACAATTATGGCCACTAATATATTGTTTGTAAAAAACATGGTATGTCATCGCTGCATACTTGCGGTTAGGGATATTTTGTTGGATTTATCCATATCGTTCGATCAAGTTAGTATTGGAGAAATTCACTTATCGGAAAGCCTTACCAAGGAACAAAATGAACTGCTGAGCACCAATCTCAATCAAATAGGGCTTCAATTGATTGATAATCGGATGAATGGGTTGGTTGAAAAAATAAAACAATTGGTAATAATGAAGGCGAGGAAGGAAGTTGGTCCAAATGAACATAAAATGAAGCTCTCTGTTTTTCTATCAGAACAGCTGCATCACGAATATACTTATTTAAGCAGTTTTTTTTCATCAGTGGAAGGCCGTACTATTGAAAATTATTTCATTGATCAACGCATTGAAAAAGTTAAGGAACTACTGGTATATAAAGAAATGACCTTGTCGGAAATAGCTTTTGAAATGGAGTATAGCAGCGTTGCCCATCTCTCCAACCAGTTTAAAAAAATTAGTGGACTAACTCCTTCCCATTTCAAACGCGTGGGTTCTAACAAGCGAAAATTGCTCGACCAGATATAAACCCAAAATTCTGTAAGTCTTTCCCAAAGTGATGTAAAATTTAAAGGCCATCCTGATGCTACCTTTGGCCTATAAAATTTTTAAAAACTAAAATCATGAAATCAGAATTAAAATTAAACAGCATTGCCCAAAACATTAAACAGAGTTGCGGAAAGCCAAATTGTACATGCGAAAACTGTAATTGCGGCAGTTCCTGTAATTGCAAGGGATGTAATTAAGCATTCTCCCTTTTTAACCAAATAGGCCGCTCAGGAAGACTTGGGCGGCTTATTTATTTTGGTGGATCAACGGTGGCTAAAGGCAAGGTAAATTTAAAATTACTCCCTTTTCCTACTTCACTTTCCACCCAAAGTTTGCCATTCAATTTTTCCACAAATTCCTTACAAAGTACCAAGCCCAGACCAGAGCCATTTTCGTTGGCCGTACCAGGTAAGGTAACATTGGTGGAAAGGTCGAAAATTTTACGAATGGTTTCTGCAGTCATACCAACCCCATTGTCGTTAATGGAAATTTCCACCTGCTGCCCATTGGCCGAGGTAACCACTTCTATATGCCCTCCGTAGTTGGTGAACTTTATGGCATTGGCAATGAGGTTTCGTAAAATGGTTCCCAAAATATTTTTGTCGGTAATTAATTCAATGTCATTGGAGGGGGAATATTTTAAGGAAATGTTTTTGGATTTTGCATTCGCCATTTTAAGGCCTATGATTTCTTGTATTACTTCAGAAAGTTGAATTTTTTCTGGACTGAAACCCAGTTCTCCGGTCTGTGATTTTGCCCAATTTAATAGATTGTCGAGTAAATTGAGGGTGTTTTTGGCAGTGGTATTTATCAGCTCGGTACATTTTTCAGATTCCGGATCGGCAGACTTCTTTACATTGTCCATGAGTATATCGGAAAGGCCTAGGATATTGATAAACGGACTCCTTAGGTCATGCGCAATAATGGAGAATAATTTATTTTGGGTTTGGTGTAAGGCTTCCAACTTACGTTTATCCTGTTCAATGATTTTATTCTTCCGTAGTATGGTCTTTTGATCTATTTCCTTTAAAAGCATTATAAAACCTATACTAATAGAACTAATTACAAGAATAGAAATTATTAAAAACCAGTTATTGAAAGTAGAATTTTGGAGGAAAACATAGGACTCGCCCAATTGGAATACCTTAAAAGCACGAAAAAGCTGGAATAAGGAATATAACAAGAGAACACCACTTAAAAGGATGGAAAATTTGTATTTCCTTTTATTTACGAACAGATAAAAAGCACCAATAGCATAGAAAAATGAACAGGAAACAATTCTTATAATACTTATAATGGTGAAGTTATCTTCAAATAACAAAATGGCGGCATAAAATAGAAGACCGGAAACAATAAATAACCGCAAAAGTTTTTTTCGGACTTTTCCATCAAAAGAAATAAGTCCAAAGGATGTCAATGCAAAACAGGCCACTAAAAAGAAATTGTTTAAACGCAAGGTAAGCAAGGGTGGTAAAACATCCCTATTGCCATAGAGAATAATGGCACTGGTCTGTAACGTAATACCCAGTGCAACCAGCAACAAATACCATTGTTTGTGATGATAAAAATATTGATAGATGAACAGTGCCATGATAAATAAATTGTTCAGGGCAAGAAAAAACAATATCGAGGGGTAGTCTAATGTCATTGCTCTTACATCATTATATTTTGATAAAGATTAAAAAAAATCGCTCAATATTCTGCTTTTTTAAGGTTTTTTGGAAACTAAAATGGTTTTATGTTGAAAATAATTCATAGTGGGCTGGGTATAAGTAGGGTAGTGGATTATGAATTATGCTTTACATCCAATTGATTTTCGTGAAGTTGCGATGTATTTACGGGTCCATCCCTTGGACCTAAGGGATCCATTGTTTTTGGCCCACTTCCCTACAACTTTTGGAGGATACCCAATGAATGGGTTAATTATTGTTCAAACGATTTACTTTGTTTCTTTACCATCAAAGAAACCTTTTAAGACTAACTTCATTCCCCAATTCATTAGTTCTTTAAATTCTTGGTTATCCAATCCAGAGACGTCCTTGGCAACAATAAGAGGTTCTATTCCCATTAAGATGGCCAGAAGGTGCACTAAATCTTTTTTTTCCTTGGGTCTTATGTCGGATTTCATCAAAGCGAGCTGTAGTGTCCTGTTCCGTCTTGCACCACGTTTCTTTTCAGAAGCCGATGTCAGTACCGCGCTCAAATATTTTCTAAAAGCATTTTCATTGTTTACCGCGTGCTCATTGTAATAATTTTGGATACCCATTAGCATATCATTTAGCGAACAGTCCTTAAGATCTTCAATGATGTCTTCAGGAGTTTTGGTACCAATGTCTATTCCTACCTCATAGGAGAGGATTTCTAAATTGGGGTAATATCTATAAATGGTGGCCCTGGAAATTTCGGCATTATTGGCAACATCTTCGAGATTAAAATCTATTCCCTTACGGACCAATTGTTTGGCACTTTCAAGGATTTTATGCCTTGTTTCCAACTTTTGGTTAATTCTCCCGGTTTGGATGTAATCCTTTTTCATGAGACAAATATCTTATAAAATTTGCTGAAGTCAAAATTATATTTTATATTTATGAGACAAAAATCTCATATATGAAAAATGGATATTCAAAATGGGTAGTAGGACATAAGATAACTACTCACGATACTACGGGAAATTACGATTTAGCGGTTATAGAAACCCCTGCAAAGGTACAAGGTCCACCACCACATACCCACCAATCCTACAATGAATCATTTATGGTCATTGATGGCGAAGTACAATTTTTTATTGATGGGGAAATAAAGACTTTAAGGGCTGGAGAAGTCATAGACATTCCGCCCAATACCTTACATACCTTTGAAAATGTGAGCAATAAACCATCCAAGCTGATCAACATTCACAGTCCCAAGGGATTTAGGGGATTCTTTGAAGAGATGGGAATATCGGAAGAAGAAAAGGATGCCCAAATGAAATCCGTGGCCCCAGAGATGGTAGAAAAGGTAATTCAATCGGCAGCTAGTTTTGACATGCATATTAAAATGTAAATGATTCAAAGCTTATTGCCACCAGCTGGAAGCACCACTATTTAAATGATTAGTGGTAGCACCCAAAGCAATAGGCTTGGAGCTTTGGTAGTGTAAAATTATACCTTCATTTTACCCAAGTCGTTTTAGATTTCTAAGCGTACAACCCTATGACTCCCCGCAGGTTAGGGCCATGTCATCTCTACTACGGAAGTGGATGGACATTACTACTTACTTTTAAGATGTACTCCACAGTATTCAATACCGGAAAATGATTTTCCGGCACAACAGCCCGCCAACCCCTCAACACTCCAGAACTAACGGTATCAAATAATTGGAAATAATTGGTAACTTTAGACGTCCCACGAATTATTTTAGAAAATGAAAAAAACCAACACTACGGATACCGAAATCCAAGGTTCCAGAAGAGCCTTTATTTCCAAGACCGCACTGGCTACAGTGGCCTTGCCACTCTTGCCCGGCACCATGAGCGCCACATTCAACAATATAGTACCAACCACAAATCATATCCCAATGAATAAAGATATCCCAAAAAGCCTTATTGGCCAATACGGCCCATGGCTGGCTTCGCAAATGCAAGATCCTCCCAAGCTGTCCTTCCGGAACGACCTTTGGTCCAAAATAGAGGATTGGAAACCGAGCGCCCATGCCAAGGCCCAGGAACAGATTGCAGAGCCTTTGATAAAAGATGCCATACCCGTTACCATTAAAAGGACATACAGTTATGACGGACTTCACATAGAGGAACTTACCTGGAAATTGCCCTATGGAAGACCTGTGGAAGCCATATTTTTAAAACCCCAAAACAGTACAGGCAAATTGCCCGCCATTTTGGCCCTGCACGACCATGCCGGCAAAAAATACTTTGGCAAAAGAAAGATCACCAAGACTTCGGATACCCAGCACCCGCTTATAGAAGCCCACCAAAAAAGAGATTACGAGGGTAGGGCATGGGCCAACGAGATCGCCAAAAGGGGCTATGCCGTTTTGGTACATGATGCCTTTTCCTTTGCAAGCCGGCGGGTGTACTATGAAGATATGGCCGGTATTGAATGGGGAGCGTTGAAAGCGGAAGACCGTACAGATGAAAATGCCGAAGATGTCAGGAATATAGAAGCCTATAACGAATGGGCCGGCCACCATGAACACCTTATGGCAAAATCCCTATTGTCCGCCGGTACCACCTACCCCGGGATGGTATTGGCCGAAGACCGTATTGCCTTGGATATTCTCAGTGCCAGAAAGGACGTGGATGCGGAGCGTATTGGTTGCGGTGGACTCTCGGGCGGGGGACTGCGGACTGTTTATTTGGGAGGTATGGATGCTCGGATAAAATGTGCCGTATGCGTAGGATTTATGAGCACTTGGAAAGATTTTTTATTGAACAAGGCCTATACCCACACCTGGATGACCTATACCCCGAGCTTGGCAAATTATCTGGATTTTCCTGAAATTTTGGGGCTGCGGGTACCCCTTCCTACCATGGTGCAGAGCAATAACCATGACCAATTGTATACCCTGCCCGAAATGAAAAAAGCCGATGGCATACTCGCCACGGTCTTTTCAAAAGCTGGCCATGCGGAAAAGTATAAAGGAAAATTTTATGATGGCGGACATAAGTTTGATGTCCGGATGCAAACCGATGCTTTTGATTGGTTTGATGCCTGGTTGGGGAAATAAGCAACTACTATAATTTAGTTCCCTGGATTAAAATGGAAGATTGGATCGACTTTTCTTTTAAGTGCAGGAACTTTTTACGCTCCTCGTCTTGTTTAAAATTGTCAAAATCTTCTAAGGTATTAAACTCCACCAAATGAATTTCATAAGGTTTCTCCATATTTTTTTCAATGATGGATTCCTCTGTGGGTCTTATTCTTAGTGTAAGTCTACCATTATATTTTAAAATGGTGGGAATGGCTATATCCTCAAACTGATGAAATATTTCTTCCTGTCCGGCTATAACGTAAATAAGTTGTGTTATGTAGATCATAGTATGAGTGAATTTATTCAGTGTTGTTTTTGGGGTGGCTAGAAATAATAATACACCAAGAGGGGAGGACCAGTACTTTTAATTGGTTTCGTTGATGTTCTGCTATTTTATTTTTTCAGCCCTAGCTCTTTAATAAGTCTGTTTATTTTTTCTGTGGGGTCATAAGCTCCCTCGCCAAAAGGATAAGTTCCGAACTCCAATTTGTATGTCCTGCCCAAATATAATTCGAACTGGTCTAAATTTATATAGCCATCATTATAGGCTTGAAATAGAGCAGTAAAAAAGCTTTTTCTTTTATCTACATCCGTAGAGTGGTGGATAACAATCCAAGGTGCCATGGCAGCCGCCCTGGTGACAGAATCCGAACTTGGATATCCAAATTCCTTTAGGTATAATTCAATTTTTTCTAAGTTAAGCGCATCTATTGATTCCATTTTGGAATTAAAACTCTTTACCTCTGGGGAATCTAGCCCATATTTTAAAACTAAACCCGAGCTTTGACTATCTCTTATATCTTGGTCTGCCTGAAATATTTTTTTCAAATAGTCATTCTTTTGACCTATTGTTTTTAATGCAGCTATTTCCTCGTTAATGGGAAGGGGATTTTCCGAAGCCTGATCTTTACAGCCCAGGGAGCACAATGCTAAACATAGAAGTATACTTTTTAAGTAAATTATTTTTATCATTTCGCCCAGTGTTTTAGTTGTGAGTAGTACGGGGCCATGATTACCGCTTTCATGTAAATAAGTTGTGTTATGTAGATCATAGTATAAGTGAATTTATTCAGTGTAGTTTTTGGAGTGAATTATAAATAACAATAATGCAAAAGGGGAGGACTAGTACTTTTTATGTGAAATGAGTTAGACACAGTATTTTTTTCTTAATTCCGCAGCTTCTTTGTCCGTACTATAGCCATGTAACAAAAGGCCCTCAGTACAATTTATTCTTTTTTCTACAATTTGTTTTAATACAAAACTTTTATATTCATTGGTTTTTTTAAAACGATATGGAACCAGTTTAATCAATTTTTTTGGATCAATATTTATTAACTTTTCGCTTTTAACCAACTTAAAAATAGTGTTTTCCAGTTCTTTGGTGTGAAGCTCATTCTCTAGTTTAAAATTAAATTTATAAGTATCTGAATTCGTAACCAAAAGAATATAATTTTTTATCCCTAGGCTTTTTCTTTCAATGGGATGTCTATAAGTCAAATTAATTCTTTCTCCATAATAAGCATCTATTCCAAATTGAATTTCGATGAGTTCCGAGTAGTTAAAATTCTTTGAATAATCGATGATAACCCCGTCATCATTAAATTCTATATGGCCATCCTTTTTCGATTCAATTCGTTCAAAATCGTAAAATTGATACAAGATTGAGCTTATTAATAGGATTAGCGCCACCAAAAAAAACGGCCATAACAAATCTTGAATGTTCTCAAAAAGTGGCAATTCTTTGTTTAGAATTATTAAAATAAATACAAAACCAAAAATTAAAAAACCTGACCAAAATAACTGGTTGGTAACGGAAAGTCTACTTCCTAATATCTTATATTTATATGCGGTAAATCTCAATTTTGTATCATTATGGCCTAGGTTTAATCAAAGACCAATAGGGTAGGTAGGTCTTTAATCTTAGCTGGAGCCTTTGTTTTTTGCCTACTATGCTTTTAATGTGGGTGATTTTTATTATTCTATTTCAGACCTATCCGAAAGTGCATCAAACTTTGCTTTCATGGTGGGATTACCGTGGGTCAATTTTTTTATGGTTAGATCATCCGCTTTATTATTCGCCAGGCGTAGGTTGTTCTCCGATGATAACAGTGCATCTTTTGTTTTTTGAAGATGACTAATTGTTTTATCTATTTCATCAATGGCAGTTTTGAATTTACGACTTGCCAAATCGTAGTTATATGCAAAACCTTTTCTAAAGGCATCAATTTTCTCCTCAAAATTGGTAATATCCACATTTTGATTTCTCATCAAATTTAGTTCTGCTTTGTACTTCAAGGAATTCATAGCTGCATTACGTAGCAGTGTTATTATTGGTATGAAGAATTGAGGCCGTACTACATACATTTTTTCAAATCTATGTGAAACATCAACTATTCCGGTATTATAAAATTCATTTTCCGATTCCAAGAGCGATACTAAAACGGCATATTCGCAATTCTTATCCTTACGGTCCTTGTCCAGTTTGGCAAAGAAATCCTCGTTTCTTTTTTTTGTAGCAGTTTCGTCATTTTCATTTTTCATCTCGAACATAATGGAAATGATTTCATTACCGGTATCATCAGTTTCTTTATAGATAAAATCGCCCTTATTGCCAGTTTTGGAATCATTGTCTTTTTCAAAGTAGGCGTTTTGAAAAGCGGTTGCTCTCAGTTTGTTGAATTCCGTTTCACAATGTTGTTCCAAGGTTTCGCCAACCATTTTCGTTGAAAGTTTCTGTTTAAAGTCTTTTAAACGAGCAATTTCATCGTCTTTCATTTTGATTGTTTCATCCTTTGCGATAAGTCTGTTACTAAACTGTTCCTTAATCGACTTTTCAAGTAACTGTGTCTCGGTTTCTTTAATCTTCAAATTATTAGCAAGATTATCACGTTCTTTTTCAATGATTTTAACCGCCTCTGAGACCGACAGTTTTTTATCCATTTCTGCATTTTGGATTCTGGATTTCATTTCAGCGATTTCCGCTTCTTTTTTTGCCAACTTATCAGCTAGATCGGCATCACTGTTAGCTTTTAGGAGTGTTAGCTCATTATCTTTTTTGGCAAGTTGTTCTTGTAATGAGTTTCTAATGTTAGCCTCTGCAAGCTTAACGGCACTTTCCTTTTCCTTCTCTGCAAGAGCTAGTCGGTTATTAAGTTCTTCCTCAAATTGATGGTCTCTAACTTGTTTAAGTATATCGGCAAATCCGGCCTCATCGACTTTAAAAGCCTTTTTACAATTTGGACATATTATTTCGTTCATGTTTTGACTGTTTAAACGGCATGAGCTATGAGTAGTGCGGGAGGGGAGAGGCACTGTCCCTTCCTGTACGCACCAAGCAAAAGCTCTAGGTTTTCTTTTTTCTTTTTTATCTCAAAAGCAAAATCGGAAAGATTTTGCGACTTTATAAATATAGGCAAAACTAGGGATAGGAGACCAGGCCCGTATTACTTCATAGGTTTTGTTGGGCCCTGGCATTATTTTTTCATTGATGCAAAGGCATAGTCAAATTCCGCCTTTCGTTCTCCGTTCACGTTATGATACATAATTGTAGTCCCATTAATTTTTTCACTTCTGGAATGCAACCCCTTAGCAATATTGAAATCCGGATTTAATTCGGTTTGATGTGCGCAAAGAATCGTTACATAACTTGAGTCGGGATATTGAATTAGCTCAACAAAACCATGATAATTGACGTTGTGGGACTCGGTATTCACCCATCCACTCGGTAGTTTAAATGATTTCGATTTACCGAGACAATCTTCAATAGTATATTCACTAAATGTGAATACTTTTTGGGAATAATTGCATGACAAAAATGTTAGTGATAGCACGGAGGCTAGAAATTTAAATTTCATAAATGTTGGGTTGTAGTAAAAGGCTTGTGCCTAACGGTCTAGTATAAGAATAGTAGCGGATTTTTACGCACTAACTTTTCGGTTAAACACAGACCTTTTTTATATTTACTTACTTTCGTTTTAGGGATTAAACCGCTATTATTTTTATACATTGTTGTAGCCAGTACTTATTCCTCCGCTGTATTTAATTCGTTTATCATTTGGAAATGTATACCATCAAAAAAATCAATTATTGACAAGCAGTCTTTTGAAATTGAATCTAATGTCTGGTTAGCTATAAAATTGGTGTTTTCAAGCTGTTGCATATTCCCGTGTGAAAAATTATCGCAAACATTGTTAATCATTTGAAGCTTATCCTTTATGTTTTCATTGGTTATAGAATCCACGGTCATTAATGGTAATGAGCTAAAGTCAATATAATCTTTAATGAAATCATCCAATCCAGGAGATTGGTTTACGTTTTTTGCTCTGGTTAATTTAGCATACTTGAAACTGAAAAAAGTTTCTAAAACTCTTCTTATATAATTTGGTAAATATTTCCTTGCTTCATCATAGTTTTTATCATTCTCTTCTATAAAAGAACTTATACTTTCAATCATATAATAATAAGGAGTCTGAAAGTTTTGCAAACTCTTAGGTAAAATGTCAATATTTCCATTAGAAATGAGATAACAACTTTTTCCTTTTCGAAATGATGGGTAAATGTATTTCAGAAAGAAGAAATTATGGCTTAGTATGAATAATTGCTTATAATCATGAAACGTGTCGTAAATTAAAGATGCAGTGTTATAAATACGATTATCATCGAGACTTGAAATAGGGTCGTCTATTACAATGATTGTCTGACTAGGATTCTTGGTTTCAATTGTAACTTTACTTAAAAAATAAGAAAAAGCTAGGGCTGTTTTTTCTCCTTCGCTTAATGTGTTCCTTAAGCGTGATTTAATCTGAGATTGAGATTTATACTTTACAAGAATATTATCTCCTTCACTTTCTTCATTTAAATCAATTGTAAAGTGATTTATACCAAGTCTAATCAAAAACTCACCGACCTTTTTAGCTTCAAGCTTTAAATCTTTGAGCCTTTGAACTTTTTCTTCCTGTAATACTTCAATTTCTTTTTCTGTTTTAATTCGTAATTCACAATTTGAATGGTACTTTTCAACTCCGTTTAATTTAGAGTTTAGACTCTTATAAACTAATGATTTATAGATGCCTCTAATAGTAGATTCTATCTCGCTTGGAGATTTAATCTTTGATAATAAATTTTCTTTTAAGGATTCAACATATGAACTTAATTCTTCCATCACTTGATTGTGATTCATTAGACGAGTTCTAATATCAGAGAAATCGAAAGTTATGTTTTTATTAGAATTGTTTTTCTTTTTATTCAATCCGTCTTTTATCTCACTCAGCAATCTTTCAAGTTCAATTGTTGTAAACTCGCTTGGACTATGATTGATAAAATCAGAATATTTAATATATAGTTTTAAAAGCTTTTCGTAATTCGTATTGGTTTCTTTAATTGTTTTGATTTGCTGTTCTATTAAAGAAATCTGTTCGTCAATTTTGGTAATAAAAACCTCATATTCTTTATCGAAATACGCAGAAAATGAGTTGACTAAATCAATATAAGAATCATTTATATTTGAATCGCAAAGAGGGCATTTTTTGTTTTGAATAGAGCTAATCTTTTTGAACAACTCATTACCAAATTTATACCATGGTTCAACTTTTCTAACATCATCTTCTTCTACAATTTCTTGGTAATCTGATATTTTCTTTGTCAAAGAATCTGTTGCTATTTTAGACACAGAATCCTGAAACACTTTATTAATATCAGATTTAAGAATTTTAATCTGAGGAAAAGTCAATTGAGAAAAGCTTTGAATATCTTCTTCAAGGCTTTTTTGATTTTTTGAAAGTTTATGCTCTTTAATTTTAAGATTTAGTTTCTCTTGTAACTGTTCTACAGAATCAGTAGGAACAGAACTTGCATCAGGTAACTTTTTATCTATTGATAATTGTTTGTTTGCGAAATGCTTTCTGAAATCTGAGTTATAATCCTTTTTTATTTGAGAGAAGTCCTCTTCAGCTTTTTTAATTTTTTTATTAATTCCTTTTATTATTTCTTCCTTAGTTTCAATATTATCGGTAATTTTCTTTATTTCAGGGTCATTAAGTTCTGTAGAAGAAACATTGAATTTTTTCAGATTTCCTTTAGTTCCATCATAAACATGGTCAGAAATAAAATTGGAATTAAAAACAAATACATTCCTATTATTTTGGCTTTCAGTAGGTGGATATGTAAGTTTTTGATTGTTTCCAGTAGCTATTTTTATTTTACTAGAATCATGATTTTTTAAATCTTGAAATAATTCCTTTTTCTTGTCCTCAGAGTAGTTAGATTTTGAAGTTACTAAGTTGAAAATATTTGATAAAGAAGTTTTTCCCGAACCATTAAAGCCAAATATGAAGTTGTATTTTTGAAATTCAGGGATATCATTCCATTGAAAAGAATCAAAGCAACTAATTTTTTCAATGTGTTCTATATTCTTTATCATACGTTCAATTTAGTAGGATGTCTTTTTTTTGTATTAGCTACAACGTTTATGTATAAGAATAGTTGCGGGTTTGTATGCGAGGATTTTCCGAAGGAAAATCAGACGTTACAAACACGCAACGACCTTTGATTAAGCACTAAACCGCAATTATTTTTATACGGTGTTGGCATTTCGTATTTTTTAATTTAGTTGCGTATTAGTATTGTTTTTAATTTCTGCTGCTATGTCGGGTCTTTTTTTTACAATAATTTCATCAAATATTTTTTGAATAAATGGAGCAACCCAATATTGAGATTCCTCTTCTGGGGACAATCCTAAATCTAATGAATCAACATAATCGCTAGACATAAAATAATGATCATTAAGATAAAAGATATATGCAAAATGTTGAATGAATAAAGATTCTAAAAAGTACGAGAATAAATCCAAATGTTTTATTCTTTCTGGATTATGAATCTCATTGTCATTAAGCATTACATTATGATAGAAATTATAATGAGTATTGTCATTACATTTCTCTCTCACTTTTTTATATCTATCGTCTTTTTTTAATAAATCGCTGATTGGCTTTAGTTTTGGAGATTCCTTAATGTAGCGTGAAATAATTCTAAATTCAGGAATTGTCTCAGTTCCGTTTATCCAATTATCAATTTGTTCAACAATTAAGTTGTCAATGCTAAAATTATTATTAAGGTATAAGTTTGTGTAGACATTTATTAGTGTAGAGTCAAAATACTTTCTTAATAAAGCATAAGCATCATTTATTCTTCCTTTACTTAAAATTTCAGAAATTGAATCGATTGTACCTTTGGTAGACGAATAAGTATAGGTGTCTAAATTCAGAATGGCTTTTGTTCCTTGTGAAGTCCAATTCATTATGGAATATGACAAAGAATTATAAAATTCTGAATAAGATTTTAGTTCATCAAAAACTTTATGTTCAGTGTATTCTTTTCCTAATTGTTCTTCTATACTTATACCTTTAAATTCCATGATTTATTATGAGTGAGTCTATATGAATGCCAACAATTGTATATCATCATTGATGATATACTACTTATAGCAAACTATAGAACCGCTAGACAGTACCTAAATACATCCTAATGTCCTATAATTCTTATTAATCCAATAAAATTTTCTGTGTTGGGCAGCGGGGGGAGTACTACAACCAGGGATTTGTTTCTAACCTTCTAAGTTAGCAAATATTGGTTTTGGTATTCACCAAATCGATAAAGTCCAAATATATCCGTTGTATGGTATTTCTTGGTGGTCCTGGGGTGGGGGTGGTACCGGTAACAAAAATCCAATCTTTGGGTATAAGGTTTACAGTATCTTATAAGATTCAAAAGATTGTGCAGACTTCCAAAATACAGAACCCTTTGAATTAAGCACGAGGGCCGTATTGTTTTTAGATTGTGTTGGAGATATTTTGTTAGTTTCCTTTTCTGAGTAATGAGTTTGCAACACTTTCTACCTCGCTATTGGAAAGAATAGGGTCAAAGTACTCTAAGTAACTGTTAAGTTCTTTCAACAGCTTAATCTTAACATATTTGAATTCTTCCTTGGGTTTTGAGTGAATCATAACAATTATGCTTCTTATGGGTATCTGTTTAGTTCCCCAGTGGTGTTTATCCAAGCGGATTTTATTGTTTGCCACTACAAACAACGCATAATTTGTTCTTATAATTTGATCAACAGGAGATCTTAGATCGAAGGAATTAATTGATTTCTTGCTCCAGTTCTTCGTCTCTAATATGAATATACCTGCTTGCGAGACAAGTAGATGATCAAGCTGAATAGAGTATATTCTATCGTTAGTTTTCCTGTTATAGACTGGATGCCTAAATTTTAGATTATAATCATTTATAAGTGCATAATTATCTGACAATTTTCCTATTTCTTTTTCAACTAAGCTTTCTCCAACTGCCCCAGCTATTAAGGGCCTTAGTTCATCAATTGCCTTTCTAGCATGTTCAAGCTGATTAATTTCGGGTTTGCTTCGTTCATATATTACCTTTTGCTTGTTTTCTGATAAGTAAGTAAGACTATTGGAATCATGATATATTTCTTTCTGAATATCTCTAATAGAACTATTAATGATCAACTCATAGTTATCTGTTAAATACAAAATCTTTTTATTAAGCTTCCTAATTTTAAAGAACAAAATCACCTTGATAAGAAAAAAAGCACTGCTTCTCTTCTTTTCTAAATTCTCTTTACTCTTCTTATAATTCTCAATGCTCGCATCTAATCTTCCAATCTCATTGTTCCTTACTAATTCAAGCCTATTTCCGTTATCCCTTATTCTTTCGGACTTTTGTTTTATCTCTTCAATTAAGGAATTCTCTTGGGACTCTAATACTATTTGTTTCTCCTTTGAGAACTCTTTGCAAAACCTATTAATATCTCCAACAGAACTGAATCTCGTGATATTCCTTTTGTTCAATTCAGCCTTTAAAGTTTTTAGAGACTCAACTTGGCCGATTATTCTTGCCATGATGGTTAGGTTAGATATTATTGTCAACAATTGGATATAGCTATTAACTATAAACCTATTTTAAAAACTACAAGTCAACCAAACAGCACTTAAATACTTGCTAGTGTCCTATAATTCATATTAATCCAATAAAATTTTCTGTGTTGGGCAGCGGGGGGAGTACTACAACCAGGAATTTGTTTCTAACCTTCTAAGTTAGCAAATATTGGTCTTGGCATTTGGTTTATCGATAAAGAGCGGAATTAACCGTTGTATGGTGTTTTTTGCTTAACTGGCAATTGGCTATTCTCAGCGGTATACCAAGATGTATATTAAGTGGCAGATCATTATGGAATGCCAGGAAGATTACATTTAGCGTTTATGTGTAGCGTCAGCCGTGCATATAGGTGCCTAACGTATTAAAATTAGAACATACGAGAGGATAATCCGTCCTAGCACACTTTTGGGCGTGGAAGGATTTTCAGAAGTAGGCGAGTACTAGCAATAAATAATACATGGTATTGTGCGTAGACTTTATTTTTTTACCATTTAGATTTTTCACCTTTTACCATTACAAAAATTCCATTATCATCAATGTAGCCTTCAATTACATCGCCGTATGTATTTGACTTTTGATATATTGCATGAGCCAAATTTGATATAATATCAAATTTATTATTCTCTGGTTTTAAAACGTCAATTCTAAATGTCCCATAGAAAGCTCTCTTGTTTTTTACATCTAAATAGCCTACAACATTCATCCCTTTATCAGGTAAAAAACTAAATTTTATTTTTGAGGATTTATCAAAATAATATGGATTATTAGCTTCAGAACGAGAATTATAATATTGAGGTAATCCTAAACTTATACTTCTCATGTTTTCCTTGATTCCATATTCTTTCATTAATTCATCTGGGGTAATCATTTTATTTGTTCGACTGTCCATAATTGAAACTTTGCCATTCTGTCTTATCGAATATCCATTATATAATGGTCCATATTGTTCTGTATCATTGGTATAAATCACTTTACCCGTTTTGTCAATAAAGGAGTAGGTTCTATAGTCATTATAAAAAACAGTGGCCATACCCTCATTAAAATCAGAAGGTTTTTGTGAAAACTGAAGCGGTATAACCAATTTGCCATTAGTATCAATAAAACCATATTTGATTTTTCCAAATTCATCTTTTTTTCCAACTGCTGCAAGTCCTTCAGAGAAATTGAAAACGTCGTCATAAATAGCATTTATTATAATTTTATTTTCTAAATTCTTAAATCCATGTTTATAACCACTTTGAAAAGGAATGAGTCCATCTGTTATTTTACCATAAAAATCGGCATTTTGAAGTTCGGTAATAATATGTTTTTTTCCATTTTTGTCAATAAAATGATATGTTGAACCTGAACGGTCACTAAAATCTTTTATCCGAATGTAATTACCTATAACTTCTGGTGTTACCCCACTTTTATATGGTACATCGTAATAGTCTCCTTTTCCATTCATAAAACCCGAAAACATATAATTTTTATTAATTAGAAAGAAGCCATTTTTTGATTTGCTATAATCAAATTCATATTTATTATAAGGTGCTAAATACATTCCTTTAGAATCAATGAGGGCTGTAGAGTTACCTTTTTTAATAATCGCAGCACCTTCATACATTGGAAAAAGTTGTTCCGCATCCAGAATTACAGCATTTTGAGATATTGAACCTGGTTTTAATCTTGAACTATCATTTTGACCATAAAAAAATAAACTTGTAAAAATGCATAAGGACAACACCAAAGTTTTTGCTTTTGTTTTCATAATCATTATTGGTTGAATTAATTATTTACTTTTTCATTCAGCTTAGCCACAACAATTGCATTTCATCATTGATGCTATACTACTTATAGCAAGCTATAAAACAACTAGGCCGCAACTCGATATGTTTGAGTATACTAATAAATTAAATAAAAAGTTCTGTGTTGGGCAGCGGGGGGAGTACTACAACCAGGAATTTGATTCTAACCTTCTAAGTTAGCAAATATTGGTTTTGGTATTTTGCAAATCGATAAAGAGCGGAATTAACCGTTGAATGGTTAGTGGAGCTGAAAGTTATAATGATGTAAGTTGAATGTTATAATGTTGAAAGTTTTAAAGTTCACATCTGCGCTATACCAGATGCAAAATTGGCCAGACATTGAGGTAGTGAGGTAGAGGAGGGCTCAAAGCTGGGAGTATTTGCATAGCGGGGTGAGTTCGAGGTTCAAGGTTTAAGGTTTAAGGTTCAAGGTCCAAGGTCCAAGGTTTAAAGCAGTAAGTTTGAAAGTTCAAGGTTTTAAGAAGTATTTGGCAATTGGTTGCTATTTTTTGTCCGTTTGCCCATTCCGCCCCAAATTAACTTTCAATTTAATATCTTTAAAAAATCGGCCAGTGAAGGGGCTATATATTTAAATGATAGAACGAAGCCTTAACGCGTTTAAGTGATCTAAAATCTATGTCTTACGATATACTAAAACAACACTTAAAGAAACATGTAGATCTGTCCACTGCGGATCTAGACCTTATTTCTAGCTACTTTAAACCTGCTAGTTTAAAGAAAAAGGAATTTTTATTGACCCAAGGCAGTATCTGTAAAATGGAAGGCTTTGTATTGGATGGCTGCTTTAGAGTTTTCACCTTCGATAAAAAAGGAAATGAGAACACCCTATATTTTGCCACCAAAGATTGGTGGCTCATGGATATTGATAGTTTTATGAATCAGACCCCGTCCGACCTGAACATACAGGCCTTGGAAGACAGCAAGGTCCTTTTAATTGACAGGCAGGATAAAATGGCGCTCTATGAATTGCTTCCCATTGTTGAAAAACTTTTTCGTATAATATTTCAAAAGGGACTGGTTTCATGGCAAAGACGGCTAGTGCGCAATCATAGCTTTACTTCAAAAGAACGATATTTCCATTTTATACAGACCTATCCCGACATCTCCTCCAAACTTATGGATAAACAAATTGCCAGCTATCTGGGGATTAGTCACGAGTTTTTAAGCAAAATCAAAAAAAATAAAAAATAATATTCCCCAGTTGAACTTGTTCAACTCTTTTGCCACCTTCATTCGAGATATTTGCATTGCTTAAAATGTAAATAACCATGAAAAACAAAGTTCCATTATCAAAAAGTATTACCTTTTTAATGCTATTAATTCTAGTAGGTACAGGGCCGGCTTTTGGGCAATCCACGACCGATATTCCACACGAAGATGCCTTAAAGGCCGTATTGGCCGCTAAGAAAAAAGCGGAACAATTGGATGTACTGGTAAATATTGCAGTGGTCGATGCAGGAGCTAACCTAAAGGCTTTTGTCCGTATGGACGGTTCCTATTTGGGAAGTATAGACGTAGCGATCAAAAAAGCGAAAACATCGCGCTATTTTGACATTAATACGGGCGATCTGGGGAAGCTTACCCAACCTGGGGGCATTATCTACAATATTGAACTTTCCAATGACGGACTCGTTACCTTTCCAGGGGGAGTTCCCATAAAAAATGAAGCTGGAAAAATCATTGGTGCCATTGGGGTTAGCGGTGGTACTATTGAGCAGGATCACGACATTGCTACTGTTGGAGCAATGGCCATCTTGGATTAAACAATCTATTAAATTTTAAAAAAGCTTAATATCATGAAGATCATAAAAATATCCGTCGCTTTCATCTCACTACTAATATTCCAAATTAGCTGGTCTCAGTCCACAGACGATGTAATGCCTTATTTGCAGGATTTTAAGAGCATATCCGCCAATAATACGGTTACCATAACCAGTTATGAAAAAGAAGGTGCCCATTATGTGTATGCAGGTGGGTTTGGGGGGATTGATATATTTAGCTTAGACAAAGAAGGCAAACTAATGCCCATAGGTGCCCAAGAGCTCTATAAACAAGATGGACCTGCTAGGGGAATGGTCGCCGGAAGTATTAAGGGTACGGACTTTTTATTTGTAGCCAATAAATATGGTAACGCCATAGAGACATTTAAAATCTTGGATAATGGAACCCTGGAACAGGTTTCCCTAACCAAGGATACCGATAAGACACATCTAGGTATTGCCATTACCTTACAGCTGGTGCATATGCAACAGTCATCCTATCTCTTTATTGGAGGCCTGGAAGAAACACCCGGCCTAAGTAGTTTTAAAATTCAGCCCGATGGAAAACTGACCCATGTACAATCCATGGCAGATGATGATAAGATTTTCACGGACGGTATCATTGGAATGTACACCCATAAAATTAAGGGAAAAACATTTTTATATACCGGAGGATTTCAAGACAATGGTGTAAGTAGTTTTAGAGTGTATGAAAACGGTTCCTTCAAAAATATCAACAATATTGGGGACAATACCACCGATAGATACTTAACGGGAGCCTACCCCGTAACTGGGGTAAATTTGGGAGAGAATTATTATGTCATTGTAGGTCATAGACACCATAAATATTATGAAAGAAATGGTTTTATTAAAAATACCGACTTTGTATACCACGGTGATGGGGTAAGTGTTTTTAAAATAAACAGAAAAGGAGCTTTAGTACCGCATTTTGTTTTAAAAGATGATGTAAACACCAAGTTACAAGGGCAAACAAGAATTGAGGTTGTTTCCGTTAAGGACAAGGAAGCTGTATTGGCAGTGGGTACCAGGGACGATGCCAGTATTCAACTTATAAAATTGGACGAAAACGGAACTTTGAAGCCCTTAAATTATTTGGAAACGGGGTTCTCCATTTACTACGGTCTAAGATCCCATCAAATAGAGGATGTAAACCTGCTCATTGCAGGCTCCAATAGGTTCGATTTAAAGAAGGTGGCCACCTACAAGGTTTTGCCCAAAATTGATAGGGGCGAAAAAGTTTTAAGGCATATAGTAAACCTAAAGTATAAGGAAGAAGCCTCCAAATCACAAATTGATGAAGCCGTTACCGTTTTTGAAAATCTTAAAAACGAAATCCCAGAAATTGAGAAAATAGAATGGGGGGTGAACGATAGTAAAGAAGGGGCCAGCAAAGGTTTGACCCATACTTTCATCCTCACCTTCAAGGACGACCACGCCAGGGAAATTTACCTTTTTCACGAGGCTCATATAGCCTTGGTAAATAAAATAGGCCCCATAATAGCCGATGTTTTGGTGATGGATTATTGGACAGAAGAGTAGTAGTAAAAAAAATAGTCAATTCATTTCCTGTGAACCGCAGCGGAAGTTTGAACACCAATATATAAATAGATTAAAAATGAAAAGTTTACAAAATAAAAAGGCAATTATAACCGGAGGCGGTAGGGGATTGGGAAAAGCAACTGCCTTGGCATTTGCCAAAGAAGGCGTAGATTTGGCTATTACGGGTAGGAATGAAAAGGTACTAAAAGAAACCGTTGCCGAATTGGAAACATTTGGTATTAAGGCCATCTATTCCGTATTTGACGTAGGTAATTATGAGGAAGTGCAAAAGAGTATCAAAATCATAATAAAGACCTTGGGGACTGTTGATATTTTGGTCAACAATGCGGGAATGGCGGCCATAGGCTCGTTCAATGAAATGGAAGTGGGCACATGGAGTAAAATTATCCAGACCAATCTGATGGGGATGTATTATGTTACCAAAGAAGTATTGCCCCATCTAATTGCTAAGAATGAAGGAGATATTATTAATGTATCTTCTACGGCAGGTTTAAACGGAAATGCGAACGTGTCGGCTTACTCGGCATCAAAATTTGCTGTAATAGGCATGTCCGAATCGCTTATGAAGGAAGTCCGCAAAAACAATATTAGGGTAATCACCCTAACGCCGAGTACCATAGAATCTGAAATGACCATAGAACTGGGCATGTTAAGCAAAGGCTCTGATAATGTATTGCAGCCGGAAGATTTTTCGGAATTGATCCTAGCGGGTCTAAAACTTCCAAGAAGGGCAATGCTTAAGAGTGCCGCCTTATGGACTACCAATCCCTAAATAGAATTGAAAGCGGTCTGGACAGCGCGACTTTGGAAAGTGCATAGATGTATTGAAATGTTAAAGTAGCCTAGATTTTATAATCTTATGTTTTGTAGCGAGAACTAGAGTTGTTTTCGTGACCACTAGGTTATGGATTCCTAAATGGATTCTTGAAACCCTCAATGTACATGTCTTTCCAGCTTATTTGGAAATAAAACATTTCCAAATAATATTACAACCCTTTTATCTTTTATAACAAAGCGCGTTGCTATATGTCCCACCGCTGACGCTTGAACTAGCGGGGGGTTTTGGGCAGATACCTAGGCAGATTTTAAAAAAGAAATGGACTACATAAATCTTTCCTTCAAAGGTTTCATTGGTAATGTTTTCCCAGTTTTGATAGGTAAACGAAAAATCCGGACTGTCAGCTTTTTAGCGTTGAGGATTTATCGAGTACACAAAAAACAAGTAACCCACCGAAACGACCGTTCGGTATGGTGGGTTAATTAGACAACTTTTCATCCAAAGCTTATTATTTTTCACCATATCCTATTATTGCCGAATGTGGAAATGAATAGCCTTTTCCTTTTTTAAAGGAATCACAATTCTTAACAAAGTCGTTCTTAATATCATCTTGCTTATCTTCAGGGAATAAGTGTAAATTGCCCCAATCCCAACACCCAGTAATTAAAGGGTCGAGAGTATCCATATTCCAACTTGTATCTAGTTTTTCTAATGCGAAATTTTTTAAACTAGCTTTTGTTACGATTTCATTATAAGTGTCAAAATCTGTAACTCCAAATAGTGGTCCGTGAGGTAGGGCAGACAATTCGTGATGATTTGCGAAAGCTTGAAAAAAAGCTCCTAATGAACTTTGTTCTTCATTGGCCCCCCAAACTGCAAAAGCAAATTTTCCTTTTGGTTTTAAAACTCTATTTATCTCTTTAAAAACTTTATTTGGTTCCGCAAAATGATGTACAACAAAATTTGCTATTACAACATCCATTGAGCTATCTTCTAATGGGATATTTTCGGCATCGGATTGTTTAAATGTGATACTCTGATAGGCTGAATTGGCTTGGTCTATCATTTTTTGAGAAAAATCTATTCCAATAACTTTTGCTCCAGCTCCACTAATTTTAATTGTTGAGTTTCCAGCACCACAACCTATGTCTAATACATTAACATTGGAACCTACATTGGTTTTACTCATTAATAGAGGTAGTGTTTCATTGGTTAAAGTTGCCCAAGTTTCGTTATAACTTGGTGAGCATCTCGTCCAAGTTTCTAATTCATATTCTCGTACAGCTTTGTAGTTTGATTGTTCCATAATGTTAAATTTATAAAATTAGCCTTGTTTCAAATTTTTGGTAACAATTGGATATAGGTATTAACTATATATCAATTATAAAAACTACAAGCATACAAGCCATTACCTAAATACATTGCTGTATCCTACAATTCTTATTGATCCAATATAATTTTCTGAGTTGGGCAGCGGAGGGAGTACTACAACCAAAAGTATGTTACTCACTGTCTAAGGTAACAAATATTACTTCAGGTAGTGGCTATATCGGTGAAGTACGGAATTAGCCGTTGAAAGGTAAGTGGAGTTGAAAGTTATAATGCTATAAGTTGAATGTTATAATGTTGAAAGTTTTAAAGTTCACATCTGCGCCATACCAGATGCAAAATTGGCCAGACATTGAGGTAGTGAAGTAGGGGAGGGCTCAAAGCTGGGAGATTTGTCGTGGCGTAGTAGAACTCGTAATCTCCGAGTTGTGAATTTCTTTTTGGATTTTTGTAACCCTTTATTTAGAGGGCTTTCCAGATTGACTTTTTAACTTCTGGTAACACAACGAATTATAGTATGTCGCCGTCCCTGCAGGGTAGGGGCAGATATGCGTCCATTCGTATTGTTATGTGTTTATTCTTATTTTAAAGCATCAATTCCTGCTTTCACAATTTTTAAGATCCGATCGGCATCCTGTACGCATCCTTCCCATATACCGCTCTGCGTCGCTGCCCAAATTTTAATATCATTGGGCAATTCTGGATGTGGTCGAAGTTCTGGGTGTGGTGATCTGCTTGAAAACAATTGTGCTATTTCGGCTTCACTTAGTTCGGCATTGGGATCGCTATGCGAGGCTATAAGATTTATGCTTCCACTTAGATTATCGCAATCAATTTTAATTTCAATGACATCTCCATCTTGAACCTTACCAATAGGTCCTCCTACTAGTGCTTCTGGACCAACATGTCCGATACATGCGCCGGTGGAAACGCCAGAAAAACGTCCGTCGGTAATCAGTGCTATCTCTTTTCCAAAGGATAACTGTTTTAGAGCGCCGGTGATTTGGAAGGTTTCCTCCATTCCGGTGCCACTTGGTCCTGTCCCCATCAATATGATAATATGACCAGGCTTTACCTCTCCTTGATTAATGGCCTTAATGGCATTTGCTTCAGAGACAAATACTTTGGCAACTCCTTTTTTATAGTATATACCGTTGTCATCGATCATTTCTGGAGCGATGGCACCGCTTTTGATCAGCGCTCCTTCTGGTGCCAAATTTCCGGTGGGGAAAGTCAAGGTGCTTTTCATGTCCGCCTTCTTCGCCGCTTCCGGAGATAGTATCACGTTATCAGGATGTGCATCTGGATTAAATGTTTGGAGGTTAAATCGTACTTGTTGGCGTCTATTTCTTTTATTCTCCGCTTCCCAAGAGAACATTTTACCGCCCTGCTCCCAGACATCCAAATTTTCGCCCAATGTTTTGCCTGTAACGGTGAGGCAATCTTCTTTAAGTAGACCTAATTTTCGCAAATGTAACATTACCTCAGGTACTCCTCCGGCAGCATATACGTGTGCTGTGGAATACTTCCCCGCTGGGAGCACATTGACCAATCGTGGCGTTTTTCGGTTAATATTCTCCCACTCTTCCCGAGTAGGCATAGGTAGTCCCGCTGCATGGGCTATAGCCGGGATATGTAGTAAGAGGTTGGTAGACCCACCAAAAGCTGCATGCACTACCATAGCATTGTACACGGCATCTTGAGTGAGGATCTGACTGGTATAGATATTGTTTTTTGCCAGATTTACGAGAGCAATGGCCGAATCTTTAGCAAGGGCATACCAAATCTTCCCTCCAGAGGGGGCAAGTGCCGAATGTGGCAATGCCATTCCCAATGCTTCCGCTACGACTTGGGAGGTGGCTGCCGTTCCCAAAAAATGACAACCTCCACCTGGTGTCCCACAAGAAGCACATCCATGGGATTGTGCCTCTTGCAATGATATTTCTTTATGGGAAACAAGCGATGGTAAAGACTGTACCGAACCCAAATCTTTGATTCCTTTGGCGATCAATGTCACTCCGCCGGGCATGATAATCGTTGGTAAATTGGATTCATTGGCCAATGACATCATCATAGCAGGTAGGCCTTTGTCACAAGTAGCGATGCCCATTACGCCTTTGCGATTGGGCAAAGAGCGTCTTAAATCTCCTAAAACTGTGGCGGCATGATTGCGATAGGCCAATGAATTCATCATGCCTGTAGTGCCTTGGGTACGTCCATCACACGGATCGGATACAGATACATAATAGGGTTTGGTAAAGAGGTTTTTGAAAGCACTTGCTGCAACTTTTGCGGCATCCCCCAATTCAAAATGTCCTGAATGCATGCCCAGTGCCAGGGTCTCTTCACCGTTCTTTAATCCACCCGCAGTACTCATTATAAGGAATTCTGACTGATTTACATCATCTGGATTCCACTTCATCCCAGCATCCTGTATTTTGCCAAAGATGTCACCACTGGGCTTGTTTTCATAGTCTTCCCGTGATATCGGTAATAGCCCTTTTCTTGGGGTAACTTCCAAAGGGAAATAAAAGGGACTGTTCTCTTGGAAGTGCTCTTTATCGTTATTGCTCATATATATTTAAAATCGTGATACGAAGGTCTTAAGTTAGTCTATACTATTAAAAGGATAAAAATATTTTTCCAAAGGATATGTTCTTTTTATTTTAAACTGCATCACATTTACCTACGCCAAAAGTGAGGGACAGCTTAAGCAACAGGAATAAGGAGCTTAGGAGGTGAGCAATTATCTGTCAAGAACGATTTGCTGTATTGTTAATTGCACATAGCGTGTTAGTATATGGTTAGATGAGTGTTTTAAGCACTTAAATTAGCAAATAAAAACCGAACCTGCCAGCCAGTAGACCTATAGAAAATCCGTCCTCCCAAGCTTTTGGCCGTAGGAGGATTTTCGTAAGTACGTTAGAACTAGCAAACCACCAGTCCGCCCGTGCTGGCAAGGACGTGAACGACTCTGTCGGGCCGGTTAAATATACACATTGTTGTCCACTAGCTTTTATTTTATTTGTTTCAATAGGTCATCATATTTATTTGCGGAAGTTTAGTTTTAATTACTTCTTAAATGAATTACACAAAATTTTAAAAGAAGTGAAATGTTGTTTGCGAAAGTATTTTGCATTAAGAGAAGAGGTAAATAAAAAATCCCTTCAGCTAAAATATTTTTTTTAGTATTTCTATGTATTATTTAATTGGCATATAAAGGTATGTTTTCTGATTTATTCGTCTTTTATAAAAAGGTGTCTGATGCCATTGATAAGCTTGATGTTGTTGCGCGCTCATGCTAAACAATATAAACTATTTCGTTTTCAATAGACATATTATCAAGTACTAAAACAGTACTTTTTATAAAGAAATGCTTAATCAATTTACACATGAATTCTTTAATTTCATTAAGCCCTTTATAAATTTTTCCAAGTGTAATCACTAATGATTTATGGGTATAATTATACAGGATAGCTTCTATATCATTTTCAAACAAAGTGTCTAAATATTCTACTACAATTCCTTCTGAGAGTGGAATAACGATTGCTTTTTCTAAAGTTTAATCACCTATTTCTATGGATTTAGGTTTTATTTTCATGAATATGACAAGGATTTATATTTCTGAAAACGCTTGTCTATATTGATCTGTAGTTTATTTATTAATTGGTTATTTGTTGATTTGAGCAATCTATCAAATCGTTTTTCCATTTTTAAATAATCTTCAATTTTTAGTGTTGGTTGATTTGAATCGAGCTGAAATGACTTCAATTTTCTTGGGTCATTTCTATATAGCAACCATTGGGCAGATGCAACTGCTGCTTTATGATACTGACTTGGATTTCTCATGTCAATACCATGAGAATTACTATGGCAATAGGCTATAATTACTGATGGACCATCAAAACTTTCGGCTTCTTTAAAAGCCTTTAATGTTTGTTCTTGGTTTGCGCCCATTGCAACTGAAGCCACATAAACATCCTCATAAGTCATTGCCATTAATCCTAAATCTTTTTTTTGTTTTGCTTTGCCTAAATGGGCAAATTTAGCTGATGCTCCAAATGGTGTTGCCTTAGACATTTGCCCACCTGTATTGGAATACACTTCGTTGTCCAAAATTAGAATATTTACGTTTTTACCAGATGCAATAACATGGTCCAAACCTCCAAAACCAATATCGTATGCCCAACCATCACCACCAACACACCAAACACTTTTCTTAACTAAAGCATCTGCACAACGATTAAGTTCATCGGCATCACTAGTTTTAATTTTATTAAGAATTTCTTTTAGTTGCGTTACTCTATTTTGTTGTTTAATAATTTCAATTTCTGAATGTTGTTTTGCTGTGATAATATCATGTACTAAATCAAAATCAAGGAATTGCATCATTTTTTTAAGCAAAGTTCTTGCTTCGTATTCTTTTTGGTCTAATGATAATCTAAACCCTAAACCAAATTCCGCATTATCCTCAAATAATGAATTTGACCATACAGGACCTTTTCCTGCTTTGTTTTTTGCCCAAGGTGTTGTTGGTAATGCTGCACCAAAAATTGAACTTGAACCTGTGGCATTAGCAATTAACAGTCTGTCTCCAAATAATTGTGATAATAATTTAAAATATGGGGCTTCACCACAACCATTATCTCCATTTGAATATTCAAATAATGGTTCTTGTAGTTGTTGCTGACTAACTTTAGAAGTATCAATAATAGTCCTATCCAATTTTGGAAGGGTATCAAAATATCTCCAATATTCATTATTTAAATCCGACTTATCTGCCATAAATAATGCCTTTTCCGAACAGGCATCAATACAATTATTACATGCATTGCATTGGTTAGAATTAACTTGAATAGTAAAATTCATTAAGTCAAAATCGTTTGAAATTACAGATTTGAAACCTTGCGGAACTTCTTCTAAATTTTCATCTTCATATACTTTCATTCTTATGGCACTTTGTGGACATGCCATACTACAAGCACCACATTGGGTACAGCTATTTGGATTCCATTTAGGTATCGTCGTCGTGTTTGTATTTGGGTTATAAATTGAAGTATTCGTTGGATAGGTGCCATCAACTGGCAATTCGCTTACAGAAACATTATTTCCATTATTTGCTAATAATTTACCTAAAAGTGTCGTTGCAAAATCTTTATCATCTTCAATTGAAATCGTATCAAAATTCGTTTGAATTGAAGTATCAACTTTTATGAATTGCTTTTTTATTTCTGCTAAAGTAGAATTCTCAATAAGTTCATTTATTAAAGCAAGAAAACAAGCTTGAAGAGAAGAAATTGAATGATTTTCAATGTTATAACTTTCTTTTAAATTATTACTATTCACAATAATAAGCGTTATCTCTTTTTGGATAATTTGTTCCTGTATTTCTACTGGAAGTGTCTGCCAAAATGCTTTGGTCCGAAGTGAAGTTGCAACCAAAAGTGTTCCGTTTTGTCTTATGTTTTTTAACACATTGTCATTTACAATGAAGTACACATTTTGGCAAACAATAAAATCGGCATTATTAATTAAATAAGGTGCTTTAATGGGTTTTGAATCTAGTCGTAAATGCATCACATTTCTGGATTCTGATTTTTTATAATCAGCTTCTGAATACGATTGAACGTACTGGTCTGTTGTGTTTCCAATCAGTTCTGACACACAATTGAACTTGTTTTTATTATTTAATGATTGATGTTGATAGAATAATGCTTGGTAAGTTCCTATATTGATTTTGAATTCTTCGGCGTACGATAAACTTAAGTTAGTAAGGTCATCGAAAATACCAATTGTGAAATTGTTTTTTGGTTGAAGGGATTTTAAATTATTAAATACGGATTTCACCATATTTGGTGTAAACTCTTTTGATGACAAACCATAACGACCTCCAACAATTTTGGGAAATATTGAGATTTCTTTATTTTGAAAGGCTTCGAAAATAGATTGAACTACATCCAAATATAAAGGTTCTCCTGTTGCACCAGGTTCTTTTGTTCGGTCTAAAACAGCAATCGATTTTACGGTTTCCGGTAAGGCTTTAATAATGTGTTTTTTACTGAAAGGTCTAAACAATCGTACTTTTATCAATCCGTACTTTTCACCATTGGCATTTAAATAATTAATAGTTTCTTCAACGGTTTCAGTTGATGAAGCCATTGAAATAATAATATATTCAGCATTTTTTGCTCCGACATAATCGAATATTTTGTAATGCCTTCCAGTAAATTCCGCGAAAGCATCCATTTTATTTTGAACAATATCAGGACACGAATTATAGTATGGATTCACTGCTTCTCTACTTTGAAAAAACACCTCTGCGCCTTGCGCTGTTCCCCTAATTACGGGATTGTTTGGATTTAAGGCTCTATTTCTATGATTTTGAATACATTCGAAATCCATCATTTCATTGATGATTGAATCTGAAATTTCTTCAATTTTAGAAGTTTCATGTGATGTTCTAAAACCATCGAAAAAGTGTATAAATG
Organism: Arenibacter palladensis; assembly: GCF_900129275.1. Classification (GTDB taxonomy): domain Bacteria; phylum Bacteroidota; class Bacteroidia; order Flavobacteriales; family Flavobacteriaceae; genus Arenibacter; species Arenibacter palladensis. Next base: position 37,931 of record NZ_FQUX01000002.1, read on the forward strand.
GGATTCTAGATTGTAAGGTTGCCGCTTGGGATATTAAAGCAAAATCCTGTGCTTCTTGTACTGAAGCTGATCCTAATATGGCGTAACCGGAACTTCTAACAGCCACAATATCACTATGGTCTCCAAAAACTGATAAGGCGTGGGTTGAAATACTTCTTGTTGCAACATGAATGACATTTGGCGTTAATTCGCCAGCAATCTTATACATGTTGGGCAGCATTAATAATAAACCTTGTGATGATGTAAACGTCGTAGATAAAGAGCCCGTTTGTAAAGCACCATGCATTGCACCAGCAACACCTGCTTCACTTTGCATTTCGAAGACAGAAGGTATAGTATTAAATATATTTTCTTGTTTTGTTGCACTCCATTGTTCTACTAATTCTGACATTTTTGAAGATGGCGTAATAGGATAAATAGCGCAAACCTCGTTGGTTTTATAAGCTATTCGTGCTACTGCTGTGTTACCACAAACGGTTATGTGTTTTTTAGTTTTCATTGTAATGAAGTGTAAGTTCTTCTACTTTTTGATTGAAATAAAAAAGACTACTCTAACTTTATAGAGTAGTCTTTTTTAAAGAAATTACTCTTTTACAATTTCGATTGTAACAGGTGTTGGATTAGTAATCATGTCGAATACAGGCGAAAATTTTGCCAAATTTTCCAATTGTTCAACAGTAGCATCCGATTTTACTTTTAGTTTAAAGTGAATGCCGTTAAATCCCTTACGAACTTCAGGATCCAATCCTAAAAAACCATGTAAGTCTGCTGTGCCTTTAATGTTAGATTCTGCGCCATCAATATCAATTCCATTTGCTGCAGCATGATAAACCATGGCTCCAGTTAAACAAGAACTTAAAGCATGAAGTACTACTTCTGGTGGTGTAGCACCTTCGTCGGCTCCTAATAATACTTGTGGATGACTACATGCCAATGTGAAAGTTTCTTCACGTGTTGAGTCTTCTTGACCTGCACCATAGAATCCTTTAACACTAGACACACAATGTCCTCCTTCAATCCAATTGTTTTTGGCTCTGAATTCGAATTTAGCCAATTCTGGTTGATCTTGAATGTGACCAATTGTTTCTACTAATTGATCTACGTTTACTCCGTTTTTCATGTTTACTGTTGTTGCTTCCATTTTTTTAATATTTTAATTATTAATATTTGTTTGATACAAATGTATTGCGATTGCGAAGTGTAGGATTTACTCTAAAGTTCAAATTATTTGGTAAAAAGTTCAAAGCAAAAAAAAACCATCTTTTTATGGATGGTCATGGCTTAGAGATGCTTTTATGTAAGATTTCATTTGATTTCCGATAGTTCTTTATGGTCTTTTTTATGTGTTTCAGATTCAATATGACAAATGTATTCTGTATTTAAAGTCTTCGATTTACTTTAAAATTCGATTTGTTTGGTAAAAAGTTCAAGTTTAAAAAGAAAAGAAAATATCAGAAAAATAAAATCTAAAGATTGTAATGCTCTTTTCTGAACTGATTAGGGGGCAATTTGTATTTATTCTTAAAAGCACTATTAAAGTGTGAAGTATTCTTAAAACCACTTTCCCAACAGACATCATTGATATTTAAATCTTGGTTTTGTAGCAACATTTTGGCATACTCAAGACGTTTATTATTTAGCCACTTACCTGGTGTTTCTTTAAAATGATTTTGAAAATCTCTTTTAAAAGTGGACAAGCTTCTCCCGCATAAACGTGCATACTCTTCCAGCGTTAGATCACTTTGAAAATTTTTAATCATCACATCATTGAGATTAGTTTTTTCAACTTGTTGAATAGAATTAAAGAGTGCCACTAACTCTCTGTTTAATGGATCTATTGTTATATTAAATAAAAGCTCTTTAAATTTCATTTCTACCAGACCTTTTGGTATTTCTTTCCCAGCTTTTAAATAATTGAAAACTGTTAAAAAAAGCGAGCTTAAAGGGTCATTAACATTGATTTTATAAATTTGATTTTCTAGAAAGTCTGCTGAAGTTTTAGGCAGAGCTTCATGATGTTCTTTACAAAACCGTCTGATAAAATCGTCTGTAATAAAAAAAAGTAGGCTACAATAATTCTCTTCAAAATATTGCTTGGTTTTAAAAACACCTTTTCTAACAAAAACAGCATCCCCTTCTTTTAAACAATAGGTTTTATTTAAAGTTGTCCAATCTTTTCTGCCACTAACTATGTAAGCTAAAAATGGAATTTCTGTCCATAATTTAAAATTTTCCATTTCAATGGGGCAATTAAATTCAATAAACATGTAATCATCACTTATAATTTTATTGCAATGCTGGTTTGAAATGAAAAATTTCTTTAGGTCAAGTGCCATATTCCAAAATTAATAAAAACTGTAAATTACAACATTGCGCTTGTACACAACGGTTGAGCTAAGCATAGTGCAGAGGTACCCCGTCTGCTATACCAGCGGGCGCATTGGCGCGCTGGCCAGTTTCCGCCTGCCAAGCTTTTTGCCTACCTTCGCCCGAATGCAGTCAGGCAGGCGTTCGGGGGTGTATTTTTATCTTTTCATTTTAAAAGCCAAATTTTGAATATTTTGCTATCGCGTAATTTTCAATTTGACGGACTTCTTAAATATACAAAAACCATTGGATTTAGCCAGAATCCCGTATTAATTTTAGGCTCTGTTGTGTACTGTTTTCTTTAGAATATATCTATCAATTGCATGTCCACCTGCAAATAGCCAATTCCAGATTTCGGATAAATTCTGATGGTCCCAAGCAAAAATCCTGCAGCATGTGATAGTTCTTCAGCAAGGTTGCACTCACATTCATCATTTTCAAATAGTGGAGTGGAGAATCCCTGCTTGGTTTTTCAAAACCTTCTATTTGCAAGGCTTTACAGATGCTAGATTATGAAAATGTGTTCTAAAACGTGTTCAAGAAAAAGCCTTCTGCCAAATCTGGGCATAAAAAAACGGATCAGCTATTGCCAATCCGTTGATTTATATAAACTTAAGTTTTGTAGCGAGAACGAGAGTTGAACTCGTGACCTCCGGGTTATGAATCCGACGCTCTAACCAACTGAGCTACCTCGCCATGCCGTTTTTAACGGGTGCAAATATAAAGTTAATTTTCTGTCCTTTCCAAATTAGATTGCTAAAAATATTATCTCGGTTTTATTTTTTAATCATTTATAAATATATATATTGTCCGCCATAAACACTATTCAGAATGAGCGATAAAATTAAATTTGAAGTTGAATTTGTAATTCAATCCTCACCACAACTACTATATCAATATATATCTACCCCTTCCGGACTGTCCGAATGGTTCGCCGACAACGTTAATTCCCGAGGAGAAATGTTCAATTTTATTTGGGATGGCTCCGAGGAGCAGGCAAAATTATTAAAACGAAAGAGCGATGAATTTGTGAAATTTACCTGGGTGGCCGAAGAAGATGATAGTTTTTTCGAAATGCGTATTATCGTAGACGAAATTACCAAGGACGTGTCCCTCTTTATTACAGATTTTGCCTATGACGATGAAGTGGACGAGGCTAAAATGCTATGGGAGAACCAAGTATCCAGTTTAAAACAGGTATTGGGTTCCGCCTAAACCATTAATGGAATATAACGTATCTTTGGCCTTGATTTTTTCAAGGCTTTTTTTATGGTTAATTTTAATGGAAACCTACTTTCTAAAAACACATCTTACCTTAATCACGAAAATAGGGGACTGCGCTATGGCGATGCCCTGTTCGAAGCCATTAGGGTAGTAAACGGAAAAATATTCTTTTGGGAGGACCACTATCTTCGGCTTATGGCTTCCATGCGGATTTTGAGAATGGAAATCCCTATGAATTTTACCATGGAATATCTGGAAGAACAAATCTTGGCCTGTGTGGATGCCAATGGCATGTTGGAGAAACCGGCCAGGATACGATTTACCGTTTTTAGAAATAATGGCGGATTATATCTGCCGGAAACCAATGATGTGTCCTATATTATTGAGGCCAGTGCATTGGAATCCCCTTTCTTTATCCTAAATAATGATGCCTACGAAGTAGAGCTCTTTAAGGACTTTTATGTTAATCCGGACATGCTGTCTACCTTAAAGACCAATAATAAGGTAATCAACGTGGTGGGCAGTATTTTTGCTTCCGAGAACGGCTATCAGAACTGTTTGTTATTGAACCAGGAAAAAAAGGTGGTGGAAGCCCTTAATGGCAATCTCTTTTTGGTAAAGGACCAACATATTAAAACCCCATCCCTAAAGGACGGTTGTCTAAACGGTATTGTGCGTAAGAAACTCATTTCTATTTTAGGCTCCTTGGACAAGTATCAATTTGAAGAAACTTTTATTTCCCCCTTTGAGCTCCAAAAAGCCGATGAGCTGTTTATAACCAATGCCATTAGCGGTATACGGCCCATTACAAAATATAGAAAGAAAGAGTATGATACTAAGGTAGCTGCCGATTTATTGGGTAAACTTAATGCCGCCGCAAGGCTTAACTAAAGATCTATACTTAATTTAGGTTAGGATTTTCAGGGGCATTGGACCATATAAGGTAATTGCCGCCCAGTTCCATCATTTTTTCCTTCCAGAAAGCATTGGAGGATTTTTGGATAATGGCACTTTCGTAGACATTTTTTACTACTACCCATGATTTGGAATTCAATTCCTGGTCCAATTGCAAGGAGGACCAACCGGAATAGCCTAGAAAGAAACGGATATCGTTTTCAGAAATGACCTTATTGTTGATAAGGTCCACAATAGAGCCGAAATCCCCGCCCCAATAGATTCCGTCGGAAATCTCAATACTATTCTCTATCAATTCAGGAACCTTGTGGATAAAATAAAGATTGTCCTGTTCCACGGGACCGCCATTGTACACTTGAAAAGGCAGATCTATTTCGGTAACCAGATCGTTTATACTATAGTCCAAAGGCTTGTTCAAGATAAAACCAACAGATCCCTCATGGTTATGTTCCGCTAACAGGACTATAGACCTGTTAAAGGAAACATCCCCTGAAAGTGTTGGCTCAGCAATGAGCAATTTACCTTTTTTTGGCTTTTCAGCGACCATATTGTATGTTCTAGTATCCCTAAAATAAAACAAATCCGTTAATCTGAAAAGTCTTTTGTACAAAAAAAGCACTTCCGGTTAAAGAAGTGCTTTTGATGTATAATAATATTATGACTAGTTTACTGCACCGCTTAAATCAGCACCTGCTTTAAACTTCACTACATTTTTAGCTGCAATTTGGATAGTCTTTCCAGTTGATGGATTTCTACCTTCTCTTGCATTTCTTTTAGATACAGACCATGATCCGAAACCTACTAGAGATACTCTACCACCTTTTTTTAGAGAACCTTCAACGTTTCCTAAGAAAGATTCCAATGCCTTTTTGGCTGCTGCTTTAGTAATGCCAGCATCAGCTGCCATTGCATCGATTAATTCTGTTTTGTTCATAATTTCGATAAATTAAGTGTTATTAATTATAATTAAATACTTCAACAAATTTATACGGATTTGCCATTAACGCAAGTAAAATAGGGGGAAATCCGCAATTTTGTTGATAACTTGAAACGTTTGTTGATAAAGTAGGGTTTTTTTTACGATTTCCCATACCCCCAATGAACATGGGGGTTTACCCAACATAGGTGTTTTTTGCCAATTTTAATCCGTTTAACACCTCTTTGGTGGTCATTTTTCTTTTTCCGGGCAACTGAATTTCCAATAAGTTAATAAATCCTCCCTTTACGGCCACCTTTAGTTCATTTTTGGTGGCAACAAGGGTCCCTAACTTTAATTGGTGCGGTTCCAAATCCATTTTGGCAGCGTATATCTTTAAAAAAAGTTCGTCCTCCCCATTGTACATGGTAGTCCAGGCAGTAGGGTAGGGACTTAATCCTCTAATAAAATTATATATAGTAGCAATATCCTGTTTCCAATCTATTTCACAAGTCTCTTTGTGTATTTTGTGCGCCTCCTTTAAAGGTCCATCCCCCTGTTGTTTGGAGGGCACTATGGCTTTGTTCTGTAGTTGATGTATGGTTTCCAATACGAGGTCCGCACCCAGATACATCAGTTTATCGTGCAAGGTACCTGCAGTATCCTCCTCCGAAATATTGGTTTTCCTTTGAAGCAATATGGCACCGGTATCAATTTTGTCATCAATAAAGAAAGTTGTCACCCCCGTTTCCGTCTCCCCGTTTATGATGGCCCAATTAATAGGGGCCGCACCACGGTATTGGGGCAGGAGGGAAGCATGAAGGTTAAAAGTGCCCAGCGTTGGCATGCTCCACACCACCTTGGGCAACATTCTAAAAGCCACTACAATCTGAAGTTCTGGCAACAACCCCTCCAATTCCTTAATAAAATTGGGATCCTTTAAGTTGGTAGGCTGCATTACCTTTAGACCATGTTCCACGGCATATAGCTTTACAGCAGATTCATGTAATTTTCTTCCTCGGCCCGCAGGCTTGTCAGGCGCAGTAATTACCCCTACAATATTACAGTCGTTTTTTACTAACTTGTCCAAAATGGCCACGGCAAAATCCGGGGTGCCCATAAACACTATTCGTGGTTTGCTCATCTTTTGATTATTTCGTACTGGTTAATAGAATTCACGCTAATTCTCTGCTCTTCCAATAATCTTTGCAAGGCCAAAATAACGGAACTTTCCTTATAGGTCAATAATTTTATCAGCCCTCTGGAACTTTCTTTTTTTACCATTAATATTTGTAAAATATCCTGTTCTATGATTTTTATAATATCATTGTTAACAGGATTTTTTTGGATACATACATCACATTTACCACAGTTGTCCTTGGAAGTTTCACCAAAGTAGTTGAGAATTTGACGGTTTCTGCACAGCTTGGCATTCTTAATATAGGTCAACATACTTTCTACATTGTCCTTTTTTACCTGTTGTATCTGTTTTATTTTTTTAGCGAAGATGTTGATCGTCCGTTCATCCTCCCTGGGTACCAAAAAGGTAATTTCCAGATCGCTATGTTGGGCATGGTATTCAATAATTTCATCCTTTTCCATTTGTTCCAATACCCCTAGCACCTCCTTTTCGGTTGTGTTGGCTTTCCTTGAAATCAATAGGGGATTGATTTTGGTCTCAAAATCGAAAATACCGCCGTAGGTTCTCAGAATGGTTTGGACTATAGTTGCCGATGACCTATTTTTTTCAAGGTAATCAAATATTTGATGCTTGGAAGCTATCATGAGTATACTGGTTCTTTGCGAAAAGGCTTCCGTTAGGGATATTACGGAGTTCTGGTCCAGCAACCTTAACCCATTGTACGTTAATGTAGTGTTTAGTTTATAGGTTTCACAAAAGGAATTGAAGGGTAATTGATAAGTTTCGCCACTACCTTCCCCAAAAGGAATCTGAAAATAGTTGGCCAATTTTCGATACAATAATTTAAGGAAGTCAACATCTGGCAAGACCCCTAAAAATTGTTTCCTTACCTGGGCCTCGTCCATAGGGTTGGTGATTAATACCGCATTTGCGGGTTCACCGTCCCGACCTGCCCTTCCTGCTTCTTGAAAGTAGTTTTCCATACTGTCCGGAATTTGGTAATGTACAACAAGGCCAACATCGGGCTTGTCTATCCCCATTCCAAAGGCATTGGTGGCCACCATAATCTTAACCTTGTTTTCCAACCACTGGTTCAATCTGGTATCCTTGTCCTTTTTGGAAATACCACCATGAAAAAAAGTGGCCGTATGTCCTTGTTGGGTTAGGTAATAGGCCAGTTCCATGGTCATTTTTCTACTGCGCACATATACTATGGTGCTGGTATTGGTCTGGGCACATAATTCCTTAAGACGGTACTTCTTGTCCTCTTCCCAGCATACACTAAAGGTTATATTGTTCCGGGAAAAGGAATCCTTCACCACCAATGGTAGTTCCAAATGTAGATTTTGGCATATATCCTTGACCACCATGTCCGTTGCCGTAGCGGTCAAAGCTATCATGGGCACATTGGGTGCCAGTTCCTTTAAAATATGGCATTCCAAGTAGGCAGGTCTAAAATCGTTGCCCCATTGACTAATGCAATGCGCTTCATCAATGGCAATAAGGTTAACGTTCATTTGCCTAATGCGCTCCTGCACCAATTCCTGTTGTAGCCTTTCCGGAGACAGGTACAGGAATTTATAGTTGCCGTAGAGGCAATTGTCCAACAGGTTGTTCACTTCATCAAAGGAAATTCCCCCTGTAAGCGCAATGGCTTTAATGCCCAGTTTTTTTAGGGTATCCACTTGGTTTCGGATCAAGGCAATTAAGGGGGATACCACAATACAGATACCTTCGCTGGCCAATGCCGGTACCTGATAGCATAAGGATTTTCCTCCTCCCGTTGGGAGTAGTGCCAAAACATCCTGACCGTTCATAACAGCACTAATGATGTCTTCCTGGGAATTTTTGAAATCCGGAAACCCCCAAAATTTTTGCAATATATCCTTTGGCTGTTGCTGCACTATAGCCTCTTTAGTTTATCAAGTATAAAGGTAACTCTTCCTTCTACGGTTTCCTTGGGAACATCTATAATTTTGTAGCCGTAGTGGGTGTAGGCTTTTTCCAGAAAGGTATGGATGCGCTCTGCCTCTTCAAAGTTTTCATAACGCTCATTGTCGGATTCGTGTATTTCCTTCCAAGGCGGTAGTAAAAAAACGTGGTCGTATCGGTAGTTTTTACAGCTCTCAACAAAATGATCGTCATAGGACTGGCCGAAACAATCCATATAGGCCACTACGTCCGGAATACCGCGATCATAAAAAACAATGGGTTTGTCCAGCTCGCTGGCGGCCTGGAATTGCTTGATCCTGCCTTCCATAATTCTTTGGCTAAACAGTAAGGGATCGGAAACGAATAACTGTGGAATACCTTGCTTCCTAGCTTCCAGCGTAATCTCGCGTGAAATCTCACTAAAACAAAAGAAGCCTTCCCTTTCAATTTTTTCTATGATAGATGTCTTTCCTGTACTGGGTCCACCCGTAATGACAATTCTTTCTAAATTCAAATAGCGGTGTTTAAAGTTCTGCAACCACATGCATAAAATGGAGTTGCAAAGTAATGAAATAGCCCTAAGATTAAAAAATTGACAATGATACTTTATATATTTGCAAAAACATTGGCATGGATCAGGAAAAATCAGAGGAATTTTATGGTAGATTAAGGGAGCAATTGGCAGAAAGTAGTAAATGGCCGTCCAATTATCTTTATAAGTTTATAGTACCTACCGATACCGAAAAAATTAAACAGATTCAAGATATTTTTGATAATACCGGTGCGGTGATCGAATCCAAACAATCCAAAAATGCAAAATATACCAGTTTGAGCATTACCGTGAACCTTAAAAATCCCGATGAAGTAATTCAAAAATATAAGGAAGTAGGGGAGGTAAAAGGGGTAATATCACTCTAAAATAGTATTTGTGGCATAATTTTGTTAATTTGCAGACGTTATAAGAGCACTTCCTTATCATAAATAAATAGCAATAAATATTTCAATTTGAATTTAGTAGAAAACTTAGAATACAATACTGAGCGACCAAAGCTCATTATACCGGAGTACGGTCGCCATTTCCAGAAAATGGTGGACCATGCCATCTCCATTGAGGACGATGCGGAACGTAACCGAGTGGCCCAGGCCATCATAAGTGTAATGGGCAATATTCAACCTCATTTAAGGGACGTACCCGATTTTCAACATAAACTTTGGGACCAATTGTTTATCATGTCCGATTTTAAATTGAATGTGGAATCGCCATTTCCAATAACTTCTAAAGAGACCTTGCAAAAGCGTCCGGATCCATTGGAGTATCCTCAAAATTTTCCAAAATATAGGTTTTATGGAAACAACATAAAGCGTATGATCGATGTGGCCGTAAAGTGGGAAAAGGGTGATATGCGAGACGGATTGGAGTACGCCATAGCCAACCACATGAAAAAGTGTTATCTAAATTGGAACAAGGACACTGTGGACGACAAGGCTATTTTTAAGCATCTTTACGAGTTAAGCGATGGAAAGATAGATCTTGCCAAGGAAGGGGAGAACTTGACTGAAAGTGGACAATTCCTAAAAAATCGTGTGGCTAAAACGCCAAGGACCAGTTCTGGTAAAAAAACGCAAAGAAATCAAAACCGCGGAAAAAAGCGGTATTAATCTTCTCAAACCTTAATGGGAACATTTAAAATAGAAGGCGGTCATCAATTACATGGTGAAATTACGCCGCAAGGGGCCAAGAATGAAGCATTACAAATTCTATGTGCCGTATTGCTTACCTCAGAAAAAGTATCGATTACCAATATCCCAGATATTGTAGATGTCAACAAACTAATTTCCTTGTTGGAGGATTTGGGGGTTAAGATCCAAAAGAAAGGTCAGGGGTCATATACATTTATGGCTGATGATATTAATTTGGACTACCTGCAATCTTCCCAATTTAAAGAGGACGGCAGGGGCCTTAGGGGATCCATTATGCTGGTAGGTCCTTTATTGGCACGTTTTGGTAAGGGATATATTCCCAAACCGGGGGGTGATAAAATTGGACGTAGGCGATTGGATACCCACTTTGAAGGTTTTATAAAATTGGGGGCCAAATTTAGATATAACAAGGAAGAGCACTTTTATGGTGTTGAAGCCAAAAAACTAAAGGGCACCTATATGCTCTTGGATGAGGCTTCGGTAACAGGAACGGCTAACATTGTTATGGCCGCAGTATTGGCGGATGGAAAAACCACCATTTACAATGCAGCCTGTGAACCATATTTACAGCAATTGTGCAAAATGCTGAATAGGATGGGAGCTAAAATTACGGGAATCGGCTCCAATCTATTGGAAATAGAAGGTGTAGAAAGCCTGGGAGGAACAGACCACAGAATGCTACCGGATATGATAGAGATCGGTAGTTGGATAGGTTTGGCCGCTATGACGAGGAGCAACCTGACCATTAAAGATGTAAGTTGGGACGACTTAGGACAAATTCCCACTGTTTTTAGAAAGTTGGGGATACAGCTGGAGCGCAAAGGGGACGACATCATCATTCCTGAGCATAAAGATGGCTATGAGATCCAGAACTATATAGACGGTTCCATTTTAACGGTGGCAGATGCACCATGGCCTGGACTTACACCAGATTTGTTGAGCATTATTCTAGTGATGGCTACACAAGCTAAAGGCGAGGTCTTGATCCATCAAAAGATGTTTGAAAGCCGTTTATTCTTTGTAGATAAATTAATAGACATGGGAGCCAAGATTATTCTTTGCGATCCACATAGGGCTACCGTTATTGGACATAACTTTGAATCCAGTCTAAAAGCCACCACCATGGTGTCTCCGGACATTAGGGCCGGTGTTTCTTTGCTGATAGCAGCCTTGTCTGCCAAGGGCACTTCTACCATTCATAATATTGAGCAGATAGATAGGGGTTACGAGAATATAGATACGAGACTAAGGGCTATTGGTGCCAAGATCACTAGAGTATAGTCAAGAATATAACTTTATAATAAAACAAGGACTTTCGAATTGAAAGTCCTTGTTTTATTATATACAGCATTCAATGTTCTTAATTGGTACCAAAGAATACTCTATATTATTTAAATATTGCCTATCTACTTATGACAGCACTAATTTTTTCGCCAATAGTTAAAAGATCACTCACTTCTTCCTTGGTAAAATCATAGGGAACGGGCTTGGCAATTCCCAAAGTTCCATACAAGGTTCCATTTAACATCATAGGAGCCGCAATAGACCCTTCTACCTTTGTTTCTTTGGCCGCAGGACGTGCCACACCGGAATCATCGGTTTGTAGATTGCACATTTCCACAGCTTCACGACGCTCTGCCGCTATTCCGGCCATTCCCTTACCTATAGGAATCTCCGAAAGTTTGGGAATTAGAAAGGGAGGTATGCCTTGATGGGCCTGGACCTTTAACAATCCCGAATTTTCATCCAAAAAATGTATGGTACCGGTAGTACAGTCAAAAGCGGAAATTACAGTGGAAAGGACTTCCTGCCAATTTATGTTTTCATTTTTAAGTAGGGCATCTATGACCGTGTTCCTTTGCGCATTGTCCTTGTTCATATACTTAATTTATTTTTACATTAGTACCCAAATTTAATAATTCCATCCAAACTATTGCCTAGGTTTTTTAATCGTGTTTGGCATTATTGACTTCAATCCAATAGCCTTCCGGATCAGTAAGGTATATTTGTCGAACTCCATCGGTGCGCAAGGTAACCGCTCCTTTTGTCCCCGGCCAATCCTCATATTCAATATCGTTATCTTCCAAATGTTTAATAAAGGTCTCCAAGTTGGGCGTTGATAAACAGAGGTGCATGGACTTATGCTTTTTCATGACCACGGTATCCTTATAAATGAGATGTAACTGTGAATTGCCCTGGACTTGAAACCAACGAAATCCCGGTGCCTTGTCCGGATGTGGGATTTCCTTTAACTTAAGAATATTGGAGTAGAAATCCGCAGTAGTATCAAGATTGTTGACGATCAAGGAAGAATGGTCTATCTTAAAATCAAAGTCTTGCGCATTGGTTTGTAGTATAAAAAAACTGAGAAGAAGAAATAAGGGCTTGTACATAGGTGTTTGATATTAATTTTAGCAGGAAAGAAAGGTAAATAAAAATGAATCAATTCAATGAGGCTAATTTACTTTTATGCTAATTTTTAGGAAATTGTTATTTATTCCATGTTCAATTTAGTTTTTGATCACCAGTCAATAATCCGCGTACAATTAAATATTGTGCTGCGGCATAGGTGCCCATTACCAGAAAGTGTGACCCTGGTATTGCCACAAGAAACTTATTGACGGCCAGGATACTATCGGACAAGATAAAGAACAGTGCCCCAATAAATACCAATTTGAAACTTGTGTGATCTACCAAGTCTTTTCTACCAAAAGCCGTAATGGCCATGGCCAAAATGCCTAGGATATATATAATTACAGGGACTTTTAACGTACCCAAATTGTCCTTTAGCATCATGAAAAGGGCAGTGCCGTAGACCAGAAGCAATACCGCCACAGTGCGCATTTTTTTCTTTAAAATGATTTTGCCCTGGATGAGAAATACTACGGAATAACTTATATGGGCCAAGAGAAAAGCTATTAGTCCAAGCATAAAATATAAAGGGGAGAGGTGATCATAGAGCAAAAGTATGTCTCCCATTAAGGAAAATAATAGAGCCAATAAGGTGTAACGGTATAACTTTTTGTCCAACCGCTTTCCGCATATCCAAAAAAACAATATTAGCGTTAGAAGAATAAAAGGCTTGGTAAATTGCCTCATGCCCTGAAAGTGAAAGTATCCAGTAAACAGGTCTAAAAGCACCACAAGAATAAATAGGCCTAAAAAGGCATTCTGCCTTACCTTCATGATGAAAAAATAATGTAATGTTATGTTTTTGAAGTATACAGTTTTCTTTTTCTTACCACAATAAAACAGAGGGCCAATTGAAGGACCACTGCAACCGCGTTGGTTAGCCAAAGGGCAATGGTATTAAAACGAATACCGTAAAAACACCAAAATAGATATATAAATACCCAGCCAAAAATAAAGCCGTTGGAGAGGCTGCTGGGGCCCTTATAGCGGTATTCTTTATACACCTGTATGGCAATAACCAGACAGGCGCTTAGACCAGCTGCAATACCAATGCTTTCAAAAATTTTTTCTGGGATACTGTGAATGATATTCATAAAATGCGGGCTTAGGGTTTTAAGTATTGATTGTTTATTGGTTGGTAATTATTCACTTCTATATTTTAACATGATGTCCTTGAACAACTCACTGGTGGAAGGAGGGGTATAGCTAATGGCATTGGCACCGGCCTCTATTGTTTTTATAATGTCCTCTTCTATATGGCCTCCAGTGGCCAAAATTGCTATATAGCTGTCAATATCCCTAATTCGCTTAACAATATCGGCAGTTTTACCGGCCCCTGATACGTTAAAAATATCCACTCCAGCGGCTATTCTACCCTTTATATCATCTTTTTCAGAAACAATGGTAATGGTTACCGGAATATCTATTTTAAGCTTTAATCTCTCTATGAGCTCATTGGGAGTCGGTTTGTTCAGGACAACCCCTAAGGCACCTTGAAACTCTGCATGCATAGCCAGTTCCACAGATCTCTTACCTGTGGTAATTCCACCGCCAACCCCACAGAATATAGGCTTGTCGGCAGCTAAAATCAAGGCATGGCTAATTAAGGGCTGGGGAGTAAAGGGATAGACCGCAATAATGGCATTGGCATTGGTGTTTCTAATAATGGCAACATCTGTACTGAACAGGAACGATTTTAACAATTGTCCAAAAACCCGTATTCCGGAACAGGAGTTGATTATCTCCGGCACCTCCACGATATTTTTTCTCAGTTTACTACCAAAAGAAGGTACCTTGATCATAATGCAGCATGAATTAGGTTAATAGCAATAACAAGAAGGATGGTTAATTTGCCTTAAACTTGACCTTATTAAATATAGTCTTTTTTTAATTGGTACAGACAGGAAAAATTGGTGTAATATCAGTTTAGGCCCGAGACAACCCCTACAATTTTATACCCCGAGTAGTAAAGGAAATTCCCTGTTGTCCAGTAGTGGAGATCATAACAGCTTCAAAAATTGGCTCGTGATTATGTGATTCCACTGCCCAATCGAAAACAAAATTTGCGCCTGTACCCCCGTATTCATCATCCTGATCAATAACAATTTCAATGGTTTCCAATGGTTTAAGAAATATTGGTTTGTTGAAATAGGTACGGATAAGTTCTCCCTGGGTATTGTAATATTCAGCTTTTAAAATATAAATGGAATCTGTATTGCTTACATTCCTCATACTTGCCGTAGCCGTTAAATGATGCAGCGTTCTTTCCGTTCCATCGTATATGGATGAGTATATGGACAAATAGGAACTACCTTTTATAAGTGAGTCCTGTTCGGGTAGGGCCATGTATCTCTTTTCCCAATTAACAGGATCTATATGACTAACTGTCTTTTCCTCGGAACAACTAAGGATCATGAGCAAGAAACAAAGGCCAAGACATATTCTTATTCCTGTTAAATGAAAATTTTTGAGAAATATATTAATCATTCTTTTAGACTTCGTTTTAAACATTACATCATTAAAACTTGAAACCAACACGCACTTTACGATCGCTTAGTCCTGCATAAAGATACTCTTTAATTGGAAAATCGTGCATGGCAAATTAAGGATAGATGTAAGTTTTTAACTTTTGCCGTTCATGTAAAACGATAGGGCACCGGACGGACATTTCATGATCTGCGATTTCAATTGTTCGGTCGTGGCCATTTCCGGCTTTATCCACGGTTTCCCTTTTGGATCGTAAACTTCGGGCAAGGTTCTGACGCAAATACCTGAATGTATACATTTTGAAGGTTTCCAGACGACTGTAATTTCACCATTGGTGTATTCCTTTGAATTTTCTTTCTGTTCCATTTTTACGCTATATTAATTCCTTTTAGCACTAACTTTTTCCAATCAGGGTGCCTCTTTATGTAGGAAGCTACAAATGGGCACATGGGGATCAAGGTCAATTCTTTTTTTTCTATATCGTTCAGCACATCTTTAACTAGTGCGGATGCTACTCCTTGCCCTTCCAATTCCTTGGGAACCTCTGTATGGGTTAGATAAATTTTATCCTTAGCCCGTATATATTCAATTTTGGCAATAACGCCATCAATATGGTACTCATATTGCTTTCCTTCCGTATTATCTATTAGTTTGTAGTCCATCCCTATTGTTTTTATTCGTTCTGTATTATCCTATTTCAAGGTACATTTTATTCTTCCAAATAGCCAAATTTACCCAGATTATAATCTCTGATGGCCTGGGCTATTTCCTCACGGGTATTCATTACAAAAGGCCCTTGTGCGGCGATAGGTTCGTTAAGGGGTTCTCCACTTAAAATTAAAACAACTGACTTCTTCGTGGCCTCTACACTAAAATCTTCCCCCTTATTTTCAAAGAGCACAAAATGATTTTCGGATACCGTCTGTGTTCCGTTCACATTTATTTCCCCGGCAACTACCAACATGGCAGTGTTATAGTTTGCAGGAAAGCTAAAATCCGCTCTACCGCCGTCTTCAATCCTCGCATTGTACATGTTGACAGGGGAAAATGTAGAGGCTGCACCTTCAATATTTTTGTAGTTACCGGCTATGACTTCAATGACCCCTTTATTATATTCCAACTGATATTTATTTATCCGGTCATTGGTTATTCCCTGATATTTTGGAGTGGACATTTTGTACTTGGCAGGAAGGTTTACCCAAAGTTGGGCCATTTGGAAATAACCACCTTCTTTACTAAATTTCTCTTCGTGATATTCTTTATGGAGTATTCCAGAGGCTGCGGTCATCCATTGTACGTCCCCCTCGCCAATAACGCCACTGTTGCCCGAACTATCATGATGGGCCACTTTCCCTTGATAGGCTATGGTAACCGTTTCAAAACCTCGGTGAGGATGCACACTTACTCCTCTAGGCTTATCGGTAGGAGGGAAGTAGAACGGTGAATTATAATCCAGAAGGATAAAGGGATCCATTCTTTCCATATCCAACCTATATCCCCTGGGGATAAAATTATGTACCCTAAACCCATCTCCCACATAGTGCGGTTCTCTTGGAGCCACTACTATTTCTATATTCTTTGTATTCATCAATATCTATTTAATAATTATATAGCAATAATACAAGGATATAGGGTCCTGTGCATTGATGTATGATAAGTAATATAGACCTTAGTTGGGTTTAAAGTTCTTATGTGCCAATTCCTTACGTACCCTGCTCAGACTTTCCGGGGTAATACCCAAATAGGAAGCGATCATCCATTGTGGCACCCTTAGCGTTAGATCGGGGTATAATTTTATAAAATTCATATATCTCAATTCCGCACTGGCGCTCAATAAAAGGTTTATTCGTTTTTGTTGGTGTCGAATATGGTTTTGAAGGGCTATTTGATTGTAGTTCCTAAAGGAAGAACTTATTTCACTGGCTTCATTTATGAAGTCCGAACTTATTAAAACTACCCTGGTATCCTCTACGGCATCGATGAACAAATCTGAAGGTTCATTAAAAAATGCAGAGCTACGATCGGAAACGATCCAATTTTCGGAACCGAATTGTATTATATGTTCCTTGCCAGCATCATCTACCGTATAGGAGCGTAAGAGGCCGTTTTCAACAAAGAAGGAATGTCTACACACTTCTCCCGGACGCAGGAGTACTTCGCCTTTTTCAACATTTCTGAATTCTACTTTTTTGATAAGCAGTTCAAATTCAGGTTCCGCTATATTCGCCTTGGTCTTTAGGTATTTAGTGAAGTTTTGCATGTAAATATTTATTGGGAATGTTCGATTTTATAATGAAGGTAGGATGATCTTATCATTTCGGAAAGAACGTCCATATCAATATCCGATAGGCGTTTTATATACAGACAGGCTTTGCCTGTTTTGTGGGGACCCAATTGTTTCAAAAGCTCTTGTTGATTGGAAAATCCTGACATAATGTAGATGGAGAAATTGGCTTTTCTAGGGGAAAATCCCGTGATGCACATATCTCCTTCCCGACCTGAATCGTATTTATAATGATAACTACCAAAGCCGACTATACTTTCGCCCCACATTACTGCCGGTTCATGGGTAATGTTTTTAAACAATTCCATTAATACATATGCGTCCTTACGCTTTTCTTCGTCCTCCATGGAGTCTAGAAAAGCTATAACGGATTTATTGTTCGCTTTGGTTTTGTTCTCGGTCATCACTTCAACATTGGAGTTCCATAAATTTACTAAAAAAGGAGTAATGCAGTACAGCTTAAATATCATTATCGCTTTTGAAGATATTATTATTAGTTGGGTATAATACGACAGACCCACTTCCAGATTAGGCTTTTAATATGTAATTTAGCATAAACATTCTAAACACTTATCAACATGAAAAAAATAGCACTTTTTGTATTTATGATTGCTGTATCCTTTGGAGTACAGTCACAGATTTCGACACCGGCCGCGAGCCCGTCCTCTACCTTGATCCAAAAGGTTGGATTGACCGACGTAAAGTTGGAATATTCCAGGCCATCCATGCGTGGAAGAACCATTTTTGGGGATTTGGTGCCTTATGATAAATTATGGAGAACAGGGGCCAATGCCAGGACCAAAATAACCTTTAGTGAAAATGTAAAAATTGATAATCAAGAACTTAAAGCTGGTTCCTACGCCATATATACCAAGCCCGGAGCAACTTCCTGGGAGGTAATGTTTTATACCGAAGCCGACGGAGGAGGAACTCCCGCTACTTGGGACGAAAGCAAAGTTGCCGCTAAAACAACGGCTCAAGTTCAAAATCTGCCATTTCAGGTTGAAACATTTACGATATCTATAGACGGCCTTTCTGATAACGGTGCCACCTTGGGCATGTATTGGTCAGACGTATATGTAGGGGTAAAGTTTGATGTTCCTACGGACAAAGCGGTGACCAGTGCTATAGAAAAGGTAATGAAAGGTCCTGATGCCAACGATTATTATGCCGCTGCCGTATATTATATGAATGCTGATAAGGATATCAATAAGGCCAAGGAATGGATGGAAAAGGCTATGAGTATGACCTACGAACCCGCTTTTTGGCAGTTGAGACAACAATCCTTGATCTACGCTAAGGCCGGAGACAAAAAACAAGCCATTGAAACTGCTAAAAAATCGTTGGCCGCTGCTGAAGCTGCGGGTAATGATGACTATATTAAGATGAACAAAGACTCCCTAAAAGAGTGGGGGGCTAAGTAATATCTTTGTACCGATTTAAAAAGCTCACTTATTAGTGAGCTTTTTTTTTGGTTAATTTGATGGTATTATTTGTTAGGTTATTAAATAATATACTAAATAAGAATTATTGTCTTTTTCAGTTTTATTAATCTATAACAATTCTATTATTGATGGGACTTCCTTTATGGTTTAAAACAATTATTTATTTATTTGCTCATAAAAATGGGTCTTTTCGTTATTGTTTGCTACAATAACCCATTTTTTATCTCCGTTAAAAACTGAAATAATTCTTTTAGCATCCTTGTTAGCAAAAAAACCACTTTCCTTAACGCTCAGTGGGTCAAAACCACCTTTCCCATTTCCTAATAATAATACTCCGGTTCCGGCGTCGTTCCGTGGCGTTTCGATTTCTGAAACAAACAAATTCCCTACGGCCAATACATCAAGTTTGCCATCGTTATTAAAATCTTCCAATAACATATCATTGATATTGGATAATTGAGCCATATTGGGTAATGCGGAAACCTTGAAATTACCATTGCCCAAATTCTCTATATAGGATGAAGCAAAAGTATCGGCTTTATAATGTAGCGATCTTTCCAAATTTTCTTTGCCATAAACTTGATCTAGTTCCATAGACGCGAATAGATCATACTTTTTAATTTTGTCTTTGAGTCCTGGTATTTGTTCCGACGAACACGAAAACCCTCTTAATGGATAATGCTTTTCGCCATTGTAATACCCCAGCACAATATCATAACTGCCATTATTATCAAAATCATTATAGTAAATATCAAAGGGTTTTTCTGGAGAAGTTTTATATTTATAATTTAAACCGATGTTTCCAGCTATAAAATCAATATCTCCATCTTGGTCAAAATCCCCTTTATCGAGGCTGAACCACCAACCCGATGTTCCATCCAATACCGGATTTGTTATTTTATTCAAAATTCCTTGGCTATTTTTAAATATTGTTATGGGCATCCATTCTCCGACAACAATAAGGTCTATATGGCCGTCATTGTCATAATCACTCCACACGGCATCCGTTACCATTCCCAAATTTTTTAATTCTGGAGCAATTTCCATGGTACGGTTTACTAATTGTCCGTTTTCATTTTTTAAGATCATACTGGTTGCCGGTCTGGGGTAATTATGGGGTACATGTCTTCCTCCAACAAAAAGATCCAAATCCCCATCATTGTCAAAATCCTCTGCGATAACTTTGGAACCACTATTAACATAAATATTCAGGATGGTATCTTTTGCGAAACCACCTTTACCAGTGTTCAAATATAGTCGATCTAAATAATGAGGGTCATTAGCTCCATATTCATTTCCTCCACTTACCACATATAAATCTTGAAATCCATCCCCATTAATATCAACAAACAAGGCGTCTACATCTTCGTAATCTATGTCCTTTTTCCAAATTTCATCTTGCATTTTTGAAAAGCCGCCATTTTTATCAGCGATATATAGTGATGCCTCTATACCAAATGCCCCGCCGATAAAAATATCTTCCAAACCATCATTATTAACATCTCCTTTTGCCATAGCAGGTCCAAACTGGGACATTTTATGTGGTAACAAAACTTGATGATCATAATCGTTGAATTCGTTGTCTTTATGGGTATAAATAAATGGCAAATCATCTAGTGCCTCTATGAATATTGATGGAGTAACCTTTATATCAGAGTTAGACTTATGTATACCATTGGTCATGTTTAAATCTAATATTTGATTGGTTTTAACGTTCTTTAAAACTTCATAAGTATCGTTAGGCCATTGAACCACAATACTGTCAATAACCATGGTCGTATTTAACCCAAAATGCAGATTGGGCTCACTTGTTGAATATATACCCCTTACATTAGTATGTTCCAAAAATTGCATGTTCCCATTATCGTATAATGTAATTTTTGTTCCAAAAAGAGCTCTATTACTTGAATCATTTAATCTTAACCGTAAATAATTAGTTGAGTCAAATTTTTCCGAGTTGTTTTTATATAAGTAGGCTTTTTCATTAATATTATTGACTATTAGATCCAGATCTCCATCATTGTCCAAATCGGCGTAGGCGGAACCATTGGAAAATGATTCTTCCTTTAGTCCCCAATCCTCGATAACCTTTTTAAAATTAAGATCTCCCATGTTCTTATAAGCATAATTTTGTAATGGCTGTGAAGGAAGAACGGATAGAATCTTATCTAGATCTAAAATATCGAAAACACTTGTAATGTTACCACCTTGCGGATTTTCTTCCAAATACTTAA
This sequence comes from Arenibacter palladensis, assembly GCF_900129275.1. Classification (GTDB taxonomy): domain Bacteria; phylum Bacteroidota; class Bacteroidia; order Flavobacteriales; family Flavobacteriaceae; genus Arenibacter; species Arenibacter palladensis. Next base: position 58,989 of record NZ_FQUX01000002.1, read on the forward strand.
AAGTTGCTTCGTTAATTAGGCTTCCTACTTTTTTATCTGCATCCGTGTTTCTAATATCATGAAGAAGGCCATTGGTAATATAGGTGTCCTTTAAACCATCATTATCAAAATCAGCAATTAGGTTGGACCAACTCCAATCGGTTGCAGCCATCCCAGTAATTTGTGCAACATCACTTAAGGTTCCGTTTCCATTATTTAACTGTAAGGCATTATACATATACTGATAATGACCACCTTCATCCACAACTTTCCAAAACGAATCGGGATTCATTCCACTCATGTTCGATTTTAATCTGAAATTGTCCTCGGCAACCATGTCTACCACAAAAATATCCAAGAGGGCGTCATTGTTAATATCAGCAACATCCACACCCATACTATAGTAGGACATGTGGTTGAGTGCCTTGTCGGCAACATTGGTGAATGTACCATCCTTATTGTTCAAAAGAAGAAAATCCGGTGCATTAAAATCATTTGCAACGTAGATATCTGTCCAACCATCGTTATTGATATCACTTGCAGAAACCCCATTGGGGAATCCGGTAAGTAGTAGTCCGGCTTCCTTAGTTGTTTCAATAAAAAAATCCTTACCTGTGTTATTAAATAGTTTTATATGATATTCCTCTTTAAGCAAAGTTGTGCCAGAAAATTGGGAATAACTTCCAGGGTTTGGTGGCTGGGTCAATAAAAATAAATCTAACAATCCATCTTTGTCATAATCTAAAAAAGTGGCGTGCCTTGTCCTTTGGGAATCAGCCACCCCATATTTTGAGGCAGACTCCACAAATTTTCCGTCCCCATTATTTATATATAAAAGATTGGTTCTCCACTCGGGCTTGTCGTCATAAAGTTCCCTGCTAACGTATATATCCAAATAACCATCATTGTTCACATCTGCGATGGTTACCCCTGTGGACCATCCGCCATCGTCATTGATTCCTGAATTTTGAGTTACATCTTTAAATTCAAAATTTCCTTGATTAAAATATAACTTGTCGGGAACCATATTGCCCGCGAAATACAAATCTTGTAACCCATCATTATTAAAATCACCTACTCCGACACCAGCTCCTCCATAAAAATTGGAATAAATTAAGATATTGGCATCTTTTCTGTCCTTAATTTTATTATTGAAATCTATCTTGGTCTGTGAAGATTTCATGAGGGTAAACCTATTTGAATCTTGGGCCGATGCAACATAGGAGATCAAATATAAAATAAAGAAAAGGAACCAAAAATGCAGGAACTTTAATATTCTATTTTCCATATTGTAAAAGTATTTAGAATAGAAAAGGAGAGTTTCCTCTCCTTTTCTTACTAACTTAAATAAAATTGTGATTCAAAACAATACAAATCTGTTATTTTGCCCACCACATTTTAGTGGTCCATGTATCTCCACCCATATTGGATACAGCAGCATTAAAATTATCCGGGTTGTTACTGCTTTCTGAAGAAGGATAAACCTGTCGTAAAGGAATTTGACCATTTGAGAAATTTCCTGAGAAATTAACAGGTGTCAATACAGGGTAACCTGTTCTTTTCCAGTTGTTCCAGGTTTCTACAAAATTACCCATAAGCCCAGTTGAAGCCCAAATTTGTTCATTAATCATCTGCAAAGATGCTTCAGTGGAACTTACATCCAAAGGATTGGCAGCAGCAAAGGCAAGGGCATCTGCCTCGGTTAATTGAGTAGCTGAACCAAAGGAATTCATTGAAAGCATAACCCCTACTATTCCATTGCTATAATGTTGGGCGGCGCTTCCAGGAGTAGTATAACCTCTCGCGGCAGCATCGGCCAATAGCAATTGAATTTCTCCATAGGTGAGAATAAAAATAGGTGCACTTCTTTCCCTATAGATACCTGTGGGTCTGGAATAGTTACCAATTTTGGCTTCGTCATCTCCAGTTCCAGATGGCCCAGGAAAATCAGGGTGATTACTTATATCCGTAGCACCACCACTGGTGTCGTAACCGTTTGGCAACCCTATTTGAATAGCTGGATCTGAATTTCCAACAGAATTTGGGTCAAAGTTAGCTGCTAGCCCAGCAGGAGGTACTTCTGCAGATATACTTAATCGGGGGTCATCGTTTGCAACTAGGTAATCTATCAGTGGTTTGCTCCAACGAACTTCATAAGTATCATCAACAGTTCTTAAGGAATTAGCATTGGTGTTAGGAAAATTATCAGCATCCATTGGAAGCACGGCTTCATCTGCTGTACTTGCGAAAATTCCGCCAGCCAAGGCTTTGGCCAAATAGGACTGAGCCTCAGTGGGATTGGAATTCACCATTCTCATTGCAAGTTTAAGCATCAATGAATAACCAAATTTTCGCCATTTGCTTATGTCACCAGCATAAAGAGGATCATTGGTAGGTGACCTTTGAGATGCGTCCATAGCATTTAAAGCCGATTCCAAATCTTGAAGCATTGCCGGATATAGTACCTCCTGCTTATCATATACCGGTTGTGTAATACCTTCTTCGGCCATTAATGCTTCAGAGTAAGGAATATCACCATAAATGTCGGTGATGAATGATAAATTCAGGACTTTCATCATTTTACCCAAAGCCTGCAAGTTGACCAAATCTGGATTTTCACTGGATAATTTCTCCATTTGGTCTGCCCTAGATGCATTAGCAAAATCACTGTTCCAAACATTCTGTATATAGGAATTTATACTCCCTGAAGCTACATATTTGTCCCCATTGGAATAGTAATTGGCACCACCGGTCGTGGTGGAAGCCAAAGTTTGTGTCCACATACTCTGGAACAAAATAGATCCGCTGTAGCCTACTGTGGTATTGGCATATCCTGCCAGAACATTTGGCAAAATTAGGTTGGGATCAAATATATCCGCACCTGCTCTGTTGGGGTCAGTATTTATTTCATCGAAATTATCATCGCATGATGATAAAATCAGTAAGAACCCTATAAAAAATATATTAAGATATCTTTTCATAATTATTGTAATTTAAAATTAACATTTAACCCTATGCTACGAGTAGATGGCAAACTTGTTCCTTCGATACCAGTATAATTAATATTGGCGCCAAAATTGTTCTCAGGGTCAATATTCTTAGCATTCCTCATAAGGATAGCCAAATTTCTAGCAACCAAGGAGATATTTACACCTTTAAGTACATTTGTATTTTGAAACAAATCTGATGGCAAAGAATACCCCAATACTAATTGTCTTAATTTAATAAAGTCTCCATCAACAACACTTGTACCGGTAATATTTTGAGCAAGAGCCTTATAATATGCTTCTGCATCTGCTGTAATCCCGTTGGTGGTTACCCCACCTTCACGACCTACTAGGGTCGTTTTGTTCAAACCTCTCCAAGTAGAATAGTACTCGGTGGCAGAAAGCACTTTGTTTCCAAAACTATAATCTATCAAAAAGGATAGGTTGAATCCTTTGTAATTAAAGTCGTTATTCCAGCCTCCGTAAAGATTTGGTAGAACCGAACCAAAATTCTTAAATTCTCCTCGTACAGGAAGCCCAGCCGCATCTACTACTATGTTACCGTTGGCATCATAGGTATAGTCGTATGCTCTGATCTGAGGGCCGGCCTCACCAACTACAAACGAGGTAACGGCATTGCCTAAAGTACCTCTATTCTGTCCTAAATTAATGGGGTTGTCGGCCAAGTCTGTTTTCAATACCTCATTTTTCAAAGTTGTTAAGTTCAACGAAGTTGTCCATGAGAAATCATCATTCTGAATAGGAACACCTGTAACCAAAACTTCCAAACCTTTATTTTGAACAGATCCATTTCCAATTACACCAGAAGAAAACCCTGATGAAATAGAATATTGTGCATTTTGAATCTCATTCTTGGTTTTCTTATCAAAATAAGAAATATCAAATGCCAATCTATTTTGAAAAAACTTGACATCGAGTCCAAATTCATACTCACTAATAGTAAATGGTTTTAACGTATTAGGTAAACTAGTAGGGGAAGAACCTGTAGGTATTCCATTAAAAGTGTTCCCAGAATTGTAATACACCTGTGTTAAATAAGGATCCGCCGGTTCTCCACTAGTAACTGCATAGGATGCCCTAAATTTACCATACGAAAGACTTTCTGAATTTATAAGATCCGAAAAGGTGAACGCACCTGTCACAGAAGGGGTAAAGATATCGCGATTTCCAGCAGGTAAGGTCGAATACGTATCATATCGTCCGGTTGTACTTAACGTTAAATATCTCTTATAACTAAAATCCAAGGAATAGTAAGCCGACTGTACTTCCCTTTCATTAAACCCATAACTTCTTGATTGAGTCTCCGTATTTGCGGGAGTATATAAATAAGGTAGAACAAAGCGGCCACCGCCTACGCCAACGGTTTCAAATCTATTTTTCCTTAAATTGGTACCTAATAAGGCGTCCAATTCAAAGTCATCAGTAATAACGAAAGATCCAGCTAACAACCCTTCTAGGTTAAATTCAGTAGTTTCAGATTGACCTTTACGACCTAGGCCACCTTTAAGGTCTCCTGTATAGGCCAATCCCCAGGGATCAACTTGAAAGTCTGAATCATGTCCAACATCATTACCCATACGTACCATGGCATATATGTTTTCAGTAAAGTTGTATTTTGTGGACAAAATAGAGATGGTTCTTTTCCTTCCAAAATCATTTACTCCCTGATTCGCTATAAAATATGGGTTGGTAACGTAGATGTCATCACTAAATACAGTTTCAGCACCGGTGACAGGGTCATATCCGGGAGCATAAATTGTGGGATCCACATTAGGTGCTAAAAACAGGAAGTTGTTTGGGTTTTTAGGACCATCGCTCAATAATGGACGATTGTCAGTCTGTTCATCGATGTAGGAAATCTGAGCCGAAACATTCAGTTTATCGGTAATGTTTTGATCAGCGCTAAAAGTAAAATTATACCTTTTAACTCCACTGTTGGGAACTATTGATTTTGCATCCAAGTAGGAAGCCGATACCCTGAAGGAACCATCACCTAAACCTTTGGTTACACCAACGGTATTGGTAAAATTACTCCCGGTCCTATAAAAATCAAGATAATTATTTTTGGCAACATCATAGGTGTACTGGTTTCCATCGAAACCCACCACTTGACTACCATCCAATTTGGCTCCCCAAGATGATCTGGCAGTGGTACGCGCGTCAGGTGCAGTAACAGGTTTTATACCACCAACACCTTGGCCATATTCCTTTTGAAAATCGGTAAAATCCACACCTTGCTCCACTGTATAATTAGTGTTGTATGAAACCTCCCAATCAGAACCTTTTTTTCCTTTTTTAGTCGTAATTAAAATCACACCGTTTGAAGCTCTAGAGCCATATAAAGCGGATGCAGACTGACCTTTAAGAACGGTCATTTTTTCAATGTCATCAGGGTTAATGTTCCCAATACCATCACCTCCATCGGCACCACCCCATTGGCCGGCACTACCACGCTGAGTATTATCTAAAGGGACCCCATCGATTACAAATAAAGGAGATCCTCCAGATGTACTTGAAAGACCACGCAAGAAAATTTTGGAAGTACCACCTGGACCACTACTTGTTCCCTTGATGTTAACCCCAGCTACACGTCCTGCCAAAGAATTGGCAACGTTTACCTCCCTGGCCTTGGTGAAATTTTCGGCATCAACAGTGGTAACGGCATATCCAACTTTACGCTGTTCTTTTGTAATACCCAAAGCCGTTACAACCACTTCGCCCAGTTGTTCCGCATCTTCCTGCATAGATACATTAATAGTATTGGATGCACCTACAGTTACCGATTGGGTTTTCATTCCAAGAAATGAAAATACCAATACATCACCGCTTGCTGCCTCAATGGAATAATTTCCATCAAAATCAGTCTGAGATCCAGTTGTGGTTCCTTGTACAAGCACGTTTACACCTGGTAGAGGGGAACCATCCGTAGCATCAGTGACCGTACCTGTCACCGTTTTGCTTTGCGCCAGTAACGGATAGGCTCCGAACACTAGTACAAAAAATAATAGCAATTTTTTGACCATAATAAAGTTGTTTGAGTTAATAAATTAGTTGTTTGTTAATATTAAGTTAAGAGTGAAATTAATCTTTTTTTTTAATAAAACAAATAGTATAGGTACAAATGTGTTCGAGCACATTGAATAAAACCTTAATTATTTTAAGGTCAATCCTGAATAGTTGTATGTTTTATCAACCTAATTAAAGGTAATAATGAGCATTTTCTGTAGTAATAACATCTATAGGAAGGAACTCGTGCGGAGGTAAGGGCTTTCCAAAAAGAAAATGTTCGGCCAAATAATTAACACTCAGAAAAGCCTGTCTCTTAGGTTTTTGGTGAATTAAAAACTTTATATCCCCTTGCCCAAGATACTTAATATTAGGTTTTAATAAATCGTATCCTATTATAACCGCATTATCTTTTTTAAGTTCTTGAAAAGCTTCAACCAACATATATGCCTTTGAATTGGTTACAAAAAATGCATTAATTTCAGGATTGTTTTTTATGAATAGGGATACTTCATGGCTAAAACGATTTTTTTCGGCAGAATTAAAAGTTTTGGAAACCATAATATGATTTCTATCCGACTTTTCTTTAAAAAATTCTACAAACCCATTCTCCTTGGATTGCATGTGGGGTTCTTTATTGATATGGATAATGGCTATGCCATCATTCTTTCCAATTATTTTCTCCATTAAACTTGCTGCAACCCTGCCACTTTGTTTTAGGTCTTGGCCAATAAAAATTTGTTCCTTAAAACAATTAATATGATTATTGAAAAGAACCACTGGAATTTTGGCTTCACAACACTGTCCTAAAACCACTTGTGATTCGCTTTCAAAGATGGGTGCCATTAAAAGAACATCAGGTCTTGACCGGATAGCTTCCTCTGATTGCTCCATAAAAGACGATTTCTCGGCAGGGTCGTAGAAATATTTCCTAATAAGTATTCCAAAAGGGGTAAATTGATTTGAGGCCTCTATAACTCCTTCATTGGCAGGAATCCAATAGGGATCCTTATTGGGGTCCGGAAGTAGAACATGTATACTATAGGTTTTGTTTCTCTTAAGGTTCCTGGCAATTGGATTGGGCTTATAGTCTATTTCCTTAAGTACCTTATCAACTTTTTCAAAAGCATTTTTGGAAACCTTACCGCGTTTGTGTAATACTCTATCTACTGTTCCCTTGGAAACACCTGCCATTTGGGCTATGTCCTTTATAGTGTATTTCTCCTTAATCATTATAGTATAGTAGTAGATACGAGAGTAGAATTTTTGGCATAAGAAGCAAATTTTAACAGTTTGCTAACATTAAATATATAAATAATCCTAACAAATCACCTAAATTTTTCGTGGACTTGATAAAATTTCATTATATACACACCATTAAACCTACATGAATGCGGTCATATGAAGGATCGATGATGATTTAATTATGGGTAACCATTACCAATACCATCAAAATGAAGAGAAATATTATGCCTCTATTGGGGGATTTTTTAAAAGACGGTCAAATCCTTCCAATATTGTTGCCAAAACTATTATCAAACAACACCCAAAAGCATTTAACCACAAATAGGACATCCAGTCGTAACTCCAACCTATTATTACGATGCACTGTGTTATCAAAGCAGCCACAAAAACGGCATTGCCCTTTATGAATTTAAGAAAGAAGGCAATCAGAAAAATACCTAGAACGTTTCCATAAAATATGGACCCTATAATATTGACTAATTGAATGAGATTATCAAATAGGTTGGCCACGCAGGCAATTGCAATGGCTATAACACCCCACAGAAGGGTAAATAATTTTGAGGCCTTTACATAATGTGCCTGGGTAAATTCACCTTTCTTATTTCGCTTGTATAAATCCAAAGATGTAACCGTACCCAAAGCATTTAATTCAGAGGCAGTAGAGGACATGGCCGCCGAAAGTATAACCGCCAATAGTAGACCAATAAGTCCCTTGGGTAGAAAATTTAAAATAAAATGGATAAACACATAATCCTTGTCATTGGTCTCCACACTATCATCGGCCATAGAAATTAGTGCTTGGGCCGCCTTTCTATTTTCCTTATCCTTATTGTTTATACTTACAATGTGTTGTTTGGCATCTTCAATGGCATCGTACTCCTTAAGATCCAGGGCTCCGGAGAATTTATTTTGGGCCATTCTTTTTTCGCTCTCCAAGACTAAATGTTCTTCTTCCAATATCTTATAGTCTTCGGAATAGGAAGATTCCATTATGGCACTGGTAGCAGCCGGATTAAAGTTTAAAGGAGAGTGGTTGAACTGGAAAAAAATGAATACCATTACGCCCACCAATAATATAAAGAATTGCATTGGTATTTTTAATAATCCATTAAAAATAAGTCCAAGCTGACTTTCCCTTACCGTTTTTCCGGAAAGATATCTTTGTACCTGACTCTGATCTGTTCCAAAATAGGCCAGGGCAAGAAATAGTCCACCAGTAATTCCACTCCAAAAGGTATAGCGACTTGTGGTGTTGACACTAAAGTCTAAAATATTTAATTTATCACTGGCCCCGGCAATCTTCAGTGCCTTGCTAAAAGTAATGTCCTCCGGCAAATAACCAAGTATAAAAAAGAATGCGATAAACATTCCTGTCATTATAATGAACATTTGTTGTTTATGTGTAACACTCACAGCCCTGGTACCCCCAGAAACGGTATAAATGATAACAAGGATACCTATCAAAATATTTAGGGTTCTTAAATCCCAGCCCAATACGGCCGAAAGAATAATAGAAGGTGCAAAAATGGTAATACCGGCGGCAAGACCACGTTGAATTAAAAATAATAAGGCCGCCAGCGTCCTTGTTTTTAAATCGAAGCGATTTTCCAAAAATTCATAGGCGGTATATACATTGAGGCGATGATAAATGGGGACAAAAACAAGACATATAATAATCATTGCCAATGGCAGGCCAAAATAAAACTGAACGAACCCCATTCCATCATGAAATGCCTGTCCTGGAGTGGACAAAAATGTTATTGCACTTGCTTGTGTAGCCATTACGGAAAGTCCTATGGTCCACCATTTGGCATCGTGACCGCCAAGGACGTAGTCCGTTACGTTCTTACTTCCCTTTGTTCTCCAAACGCCGTATCCAACAATGAAAATAAGGGTTCCGACAAGTATGATCCAATCTATTGCAGCCATTTTATCGGTTTCCTGTCATTATTAAATAAAAAACAATTATATAGATGATATTCAGTGCTAGCACTAGCGTATACTCCTTTTTCCAATCAAATTTCTCGAACATAACTATTCTTGTTATTTGTTTTTTATTTTTGACTTTCCTGTTTTAGGGAAAGCATATTGGCAAACAGTCTATAAGCACCTGTTACACCGGCCGGTAATTCCCTGAAAAAGCTCAATCCCGTATAAATATAGTTCCCCTTCCCGTATGGTGCAACTAAAAGGCTGCCATTTAAGCTTGCTTCCCCTTCATCGTTCATTGAAAGTATAGGGGTAAACTCTTTGGACCATTGATCCGGAAAATATAGACCGCGTTCCTGAACCCAGCCATTAAAATCGTTTTGGGTTATTTTATTTGGATAATTGACCAAGGCATGCGATTTGGCCAGTATGCTCACATTGGAGGCTTCATCCGTAACCCTATCGCGTGAAATGGATAAAGGGTAGGGGGCAAGGTTATCCATGTCCAATCCATTTCTGCCAGCTGTGTTGTACTGAACAATTAGGTTGCCACCCTCTTTTACATAATCCAATAAATAGCGCTGCTTAAATTTTAATTCATCCACTACGTTGTACGCCCTTATGCCAACAACAATTGCATCATATTTGGTCAAGGAACCAGCTTGAATGGTTTTAGGGTCTATGTATTCTACCTTATATCCTATTTGTTTAAGACTTTCGGGTATTTCATCCCCAGCCCCGTTTATATACCCTATATTTTCCCCATTCTTGTTAATGTCCAATCTAACCACTTTGGTTTCGGAAGGCAATAGCACAGATTGTTTGGGAATATGGTCATAGGATATTTCTATCAATTCTTTAGAGATTTCCTTGCCATCCACTTTAATAATTGGGGAAATATAATTTTCATCTTCTTTGGTAGGGGGTGTTAATATAAAATTCAATATTCGTTGGTCTCCCTTTTTTGCAATTTCAAAGGATTTTATTTCTTGATCAACTTTCCAACCCTTTCCAAAACACAGCTGCAGTTCCCCCTTTACATTGTCTTTAAGTGCTTTAATAGTAACGGGGATTTCCTTGGGTTCGGAACTGGCAAAAATGATTACCTTATCCTTAAAACTTGCCGTTGCCTCCGGCAATATTTCAAAGGGTTGGTAGATTTCCCCTTTTTCGGGTTTGGAGTATCTATAAACAATTGGTTTTGTAATATTTAAGGTGAATCCGTTGAATTCCATTTCAAAATTCACCTCAAAGGCATTGGGAGTTTCCGGTTTTCCAATTAGATTTTGGTCCTTTACCGTATACATTCCAGTAGTTCCTTTATTGTTCAACCAATAGGGACTTGTGTAGTCCTTATTGCTCGGAACATTTATATTTATTTGAAATATCTCTTTCTTATTTTCTTTAAGTGCTAGTTTTTTGTTTATATGATTATCCGTGCCCGTGTAAACAGATATAAGATTGATATCAGCAATACTTCTATTCAATGCTTCTATATTAATTGCGATACTACTTCCGGGATATGTGTTGGATTCTTCGGCTGTTGCTTCCAAATAAAGTCCACAAACCGATTGGATAATGTCCTCCAACTCTTTTTTCTTAATTCTTTTCCAATGCTCGTCCTGCAATTTCAAAATGGCCTTGTATCCTTCAATAAGTTGCGGCAGGTGTTTTGCTGGTTGGGTAAAATCAAAATTTCTTTCAATTTCATATAAAATCTTCCCCACGGCTTCCCCGCCTTTGACCCTTGACCAAGAAGTATTTATTCCGTCGAAAATATCGGATTTATTTTTGGGGAGGTCGCCCTTTAAAAGCTCTATATACTCGTTCTCACTTCCCCGGGTTGCCAATCTACCAAAACCTTGGCACAAATGCTGGCTACTGGCAAGTGATGCTATTTCGTTGTTGGATACGCCTCTTAATGGATAATAGACCCCAACATCGAGATCTATCATTTTGGATTTGTCCGCTTTTTGAAATTTGTCCTCACTTCCATAAAACCACCAAGAGGTATTAAAAAATAGCCTTTTTGGTTGCCATAAGTCCGTACTTTTTAGTTGGTCCGGATATATATTTGGATTGTTGGCCAAATCGAAGGCCTCATAACTAAGCATGGCCGAAGAGGTGTGATGGCCATGGGTGGAACCTGGCGATCTGTGATCAAATCTATTAATGATAACATCTGGTTTAAAATTGCGTATAATCCAGATAACATCACTTAACACGGCCTCCTTATTCCAAATCTTAAGGGTTTCATTTGGATGCTTGGAGTAACCAAAGTCATTGGCCCTTGTAAAAAATTGTTCCCCGCCATCGATACGCCTGGCAGCCAATAACTCTTGGGTACGCAAAACTCCCAACAATTCCCTCAGTTCGGAACCTATTAAATTTTGACCTCCATCTCCACGGGTGAGGGATAAGTAGGCTGTTTTAGCTTTTACTTCATTGGATAGATAGGAGATTAGCCTTGTATTTTCATCATCGGGGTGTGCAGCAATATAAAGGGCCGACCCCAAAAAATTCAATTTTTGAATGGAATGATATATGTCCGAGGAAGTATTTTTTTTTGGTGCCTGAGCGTCAATAAGTTGGCAAGAAAGTAGTATCCCCAAAAAGAATACCCAAGGAAGGCGCATATTATTTCAGTTTTAGTTGGTTCCCAAATATAAAAATATAAAATCCGTAGCTGTAATTTTTACAACTACTTTAACACCTTAAAGTACTTCACTTCTTTCCAAGGAGTCCTCATAGGTTTGTGCCAAAGCTATGGCCTTTTGAAGCATCATATTATTGGGGTAGGTAAAAAGTTCTCCGTTATTCCTTCTAAGATGGATATGAAAAGCCCTAATGTCCTCTATAAGATAGACTTCATTTGGCAATTCAATTTCCTTATCCATTATTTTAATTTTATCCCCGATTTTAAATGGAAACGAGAAAAATAGTATAACCCCTGCAGTAACATTGCTCAATATGGACCATTGGGCAAAAAGGGCCACTCCTATAACGGCAAAAACTGAGGAAAAAACAAGGCCGATGTCTTTCATTTCTACACCCCAAATAAGAATCAGTGCAACTATTCCAAAAGTAGTAAGGCCAACAGTGGAGTATTTTATGATCAACCTAGTACGTACCTCATTGATGTCGCTGATTTTTCCAACTTTTTTTATGGCTTTAGTGCCTAGATACTTCAAAATCAATAGGACCAACAGGCATATAGCCGTCCCTAAGAGTTCGTTCTTGTATTCAAAAAATAGTGTATCCATAAAATCTATAATCCTAAACTGTCGCGCAAAAATACATCACTATTTTTGTTTTCCTGCCAATAAGCCCTTTTTAATGTTTTTATTTTCGTTGCCTTGGTAGTAAGTGTTTGGGCATTGGGTCCAAATCCGCTTTTATAAGTTTCGGACCAATTTTCAATAGTATGTGGGAAGGATTTGGAAAAGCTAATTTCCAGCGTTCTTTCCAATTCCGGATAGTTAATGTAATAAGTGTAAAGATCCGTTTTAGTATTGAGTTCAGCCTTGGCATCATAGGCTTTTAAAGGTTTGTGTGCCAAGCGTAAATATTCCATGGAAGGCACAATTTTAATGTTGCCTGCCGGAAGGTTGTCTGGATTGATCCTTATTTTGTTCCATATTTCATTTTCTAAATGCGTTTTGTCCAAAGTAACGGTTTGATCCCCTTCGCTCTCAAAATAGGAAAAAGATTTTATCTCAAATTTATCCCTGTTGTTCAATTGCGTAAATACCTGACCACACCATTCCTGAACCGAGGCGGTTAGTTTAATGGCGTGCTGATTATCCGATACAGGATAAAAACTACTGTTCATTATGGAGTAGGGGTAGATACCGGTAAGGAATTTCTTGGTACTATTAAGTTTCAATACGGAAACATTATTCGGATTTGATTGATCGGCTTTCACCTGTTTGTCCGCTAAAAAAGGCTCGGTAACATAAATTAAAACCGCATTTCCATCCCTTAGTTCACCATAACGGGCCTGTTCCAACTTATAAGAAGTTATTTCGGCTTTCCCAGAATACCAATACTCTTTGAACTCTTCGGATAAGGGAGTTTTGACCGATTTAGGCTCGGACATTTCCTTATCATTACCTACCAAAGAAATATTTTCGGAATCTTTATCATTTTCCTTACAAGCACTAATAAGAACCAATAACAATAAAATATGTGCAAAAATGAAGGTAAACAGACGTTGCATAGAAATTAATTTTTTCTAAAATTATTCAAAATAAGCTAACCTACCATGGCCATTAACGTTTTGTAAACCAATTGGGTCGGCAATCCTACCACATTGGTATAGGAACCCTGTATTTCCTCAATCCCGATTAGGCCTATCCAATCCTGTATGCCATAACCGCCAGCTTTGTCGAACGGATTATAGTTCTGAATATAATTTTCAATTTCCCAATGGCTCAATGGCTTAAATTTCACCTTTGTAGATTGACTTACAGTTTGTTGACTTTTGTTCGTTGTAAAACAAACAGAGGTGATTACTTCGTGCCAATCGTTAGAGAGTGTATTTAACATGGAAAACGCCTCCTTTTCATCGGCAGGTTTTGCCAATGATAAACTGTTATGCCAAACCACGGTATCGGAAGTGATGAGGATATCCTTGGGCTCTAACTTTTTTGGATATCCACCAGCTTTTAATTCTGCCAGATAATCCGAAATTTCCGCACCCTTTAAATGATCGGGATATATCTCCTTTACATGTATTGGATCTACGGTAAAATCTATTTCCATTTCCCTAAAGAATTGCTGTCTTCTAGGAGAGGCCGAAGCAAGTATTACCCGATATTCCTTTAGTTTGTTATTGGACATAATCTTAATCGTTCTTGGCGCTAAAATTTTCGGCCCAGTGTCCTCTCACTTTCAAAACCTGTTCAATAACATCCCTAACACAGCCGTCTCCACCGTATTTATGCGAAATGTATTTGGACATGGCCTTTACTTCAGGGACAGCATTTTGTGGACAACAAGGAATACCCGCCAATCTCATAGGGGGGATATCGGGGATGTCATCACCCATATAGAGAACATGCTGTGGGTTTATATTGTATATATCCAAATATTCGTCAAAAGGGTCTATTTTGTGATGGGCCCCCATATGTATGTCGGTAACTCCCAAGCCCCTTAATCTTAACCTAACGCCTTCGTTGGTACCACCGGAAATGATACAGATATTATAACCTTGTTGAATGGCCACCTTTACAGCATAACCATCCTGAACATTCATAGTCCTTAACATTTCACCGTCTGAGGTGATCATAATTTTGCCATCTGTAAATACGCCATCCACATCAAATACAAAAGTGGTTATGTCCTGTAGCAGCTCCTTATAACTCTTGTCCATATTTTTCTCCTATCAATTTGCTTAACAAGCTGTAAATATCCTGATAATTTTTATTTTTTAGCAGATTTAAGTGGCTTTCCATAGTCTTCACATCGTTTCTTTTCGCCGGTCCGGTTTGGGCTTCTGAGGGAGATAGCTCTTCTAGTTTTTCCACGGTTTCTTTAATTAAAGGCCTCAACATGGAAAATGGCAAATTATTTTCAGTACAAATGTCGTGGCCTATCGTAAAAAGATAATTCGTGAAATTATTTACAAATACTGCCGCTAGGTGAAGCGATTTCCGTTGCTCGCTCGTTATCTCGTGTACTTCCAAACTAATGAGTCCTGCCAATTTTTTCAAGAGGTTTATATCCATTTTATGTTCGGCCTCTATACAGATGGGCACATTTTTAAAATCTATGGTTTTGCCCTGACTAAAGGTCTGCAGTGGATAAAAGACCCCTGTATTGTTTAGATCTCCAAGGGATTTTAGGGCTACACTTCCGGAGGTATGGACCACTAAACCTTTTTTCTCCTTTAGATAAGGTGCCACTTGGGCAATGGCATCATCACTTACGGCAATAATATAAATATCTGCGTCCGTAATTTTTGTAAAATCCGTTCCCGTAGCAACCTTATTCCTAAAATGGGATAGGTGGCCTTCGTTCCTGCCTATTACCTGTAACACATCTAATTCATCAACACCCAAAAAGGCGTTGAACAAATGTTTGGCAACATTGCCAGTTCCCAATAAAACAATAGATATCATAGTCAAAAGTAAATATTAAATCAAAATTAAAGGTTTATGGGCGATAAGTTTTTTGAATATCGATGTTTGAATAAGTCTGAAGCTGGCGGCCAATGTTGACCTATTTTGACTGCAAGTACTTACTGCAATGAATTGCAGTAAATTTAAACTAAGATGTAGAAATACTAATTCCTCCCTTTATATAGCAAAACACTGCTTGGTCTTTATAGGAATTTATTTATATAATTTTTTGTAACCTAAACCATGGATATGTATCCCAATGTAAATGAATGTAGCCACTGGCAGATCTGCAATATATAAACCAGCGGGCAAACATCAGAGTATGCCAATCCCGTTTGGCGGGTAAATACTCAATTAACAAAACATTTAATAATTAAACTCTTATAAAAATGTATTTTTGCATGTTTAAATCAAACCTTTCTTGCCAAAATGATTGAACTCCTAAAAAAAATCTTCTTTTCCACACGTTTAACGGCCGTTTTATTTATTGTTTTTGCTACAGCCATGGCCTTTGGTACTTTTATAGAAAGCTGGTACAGCACGGAAACCGCAAGAATATGGATTTACAACGCTACATGGTTCGAGGCCATTATGGTCTTTTTTGTCATTAATTTTGTTGGGAATATTGCTCGTTATAATCTTTTAAAAAAGGAAAAATGGGCAATACTTATTTTACACCTCTCTTGGATTTTAATAATACTTGGGGCATTTGTTACCCGGTATATAAGTTTTGAAGGAATGATGCCAATAAGGGAAGGGAACACGGAAAATGTATTTTATTCCGACAAAACCTACCTTACCGTTTATGTGGATGGGGAAATAAGCAACGAGCCCAAACGGAAGATTTTGGAAGACGATATATTGGTTACCACAGAAGCTATAAAATCCAATTTGCCCTGGAATTCCGATTTTAACGGACAACCATTTACCATATCCTATGCCGGATTTATTGAAGGCGCAAAAGAAGGTTTGGTCGAAGACTCCGATGGAAAGGAATACTTAAAAATTGTAGAAGCAGGTGACGGACAACGTCATGAGCATTATTTGGAAAGCGGAGAGGTTAGCAGTATACACAATGTTTTGTTTTCCTTGAACAAAATGACCGAAGGAGCTATAAATATTATTGAGTCCGATGGTAATTATCAGATTAAATCCCCTTTCGAAGGACAGTTTATGAGAATGGCCGATCAATTGCAGGGAGAATTGTTGAAAGATAGCCTTCAAACCCTGCAATTAAGATCTTTATACACTACTGCAGGAATGCAATTTGTAATTCCTGAGCCAATTATCAAGGGATCATATGGGGTAATTCCCGTACCAGAAAATGAGAAAACAGAGAACGACCTGGATGCCTTGATCGTGGATATAAGCAGCAATGGTGAAACAGTGCGCAAAAAATTATTGGGAGCAAAGGGTGTGGCAAATTTTTCCGGGGAATTTGAGGTAGGAGGTTTGGACTTTAACATTTCGTACGGTTCCAAGGTTTACACCTTGCCTTTTGGAATTAAATTAAACGATTTTATTGCCGAAAAACATCCGGGAACCGAGAACAGCTATGCGTCCTTTATGAGCAAGGTTACCATTGAGGACGAACGTCCTTTTGACTACGATATATACATGAACCATATTTTGGACCACAAGGGATATCGTTTTTTTCAAGCTAGTTTTCACCCAGATGAAAAAGGCACTGTACTATCTGTAAACCATGATTTTTGGGGTACTTGGATAACTTATATTGGATATTTTTTGTTGTATGCCGGACTCATGGGCATTATGTTTTATGGTAAGACCAGGTTTAAAAGCCTAGGTGCGTCCTTGGAGAAACTAAAAAATAAAAGATCCAAATTGGCTGTACTATTTATCCTAGGAAGCACATTAAATATGATGGCGCAGGAAAATGTAGAGACAGATTCACATGCACACGACAATACCCCTACTGCCCAGCAGGTAGATTCATTGTTGCACGCCATGACTCCTTCCAAGGAACATGCTGCATCTTTTGGGAAACTGGTAATTCAGGATGCCGGTGGAAGAATGAAACCCATAAATACGTTTTCTTCCGAACTATTGAGAAAATTAAGTCTAAAGGACAAATATACCGACTTCAATTCCGATCAAGTATTTCTATCGATGATGCTAAATCCAAGGGTTTGGTACTATGCAGAATTTATTGCCTTGGATAAAAAAGGGCAAAATGACAGTATCCGTAAGATCATAGGTCTGGAACATGGTAAAAAGTTTGCCAAGGCTACAGATTTCTTTGATGAAAAAGGACAATACAAATTAAGTGCCTACCTTCAAGAAGCCTATGCCACCAATACCCCTAACCAATACCAAAAGGACTTTAAGAGTTTGGACGAACGACTGGTGTTGTTGAATAGGGCATTGGGAGGTGAAATAGTCAAGATATTTCCATTGCTCAATGACGACAATAATAAATGGATCTCGGCAGTGGAATATAGGGGTGGCCAATATCAGGTATCGGATTCCCTATATGCCAATTTTATAAAGAATGCCGTTCCCTTCTATTTAATGAGCTTGGAGAAAGCAGTAAAAACCGGCGACTATTCCGAAGCCGATAAATTGTTGGCCGCCTTTAAAAAGAATCAAGAAAACCACGGTAGTGAGGTATTGCCCTCTGAAAGCAAAATTAACGCGGAAGTATTTTACAATAAAGCAGATATTTATAATAAGCTATATAAGTATTATGCCTTGGTTGGGCTCTTAATGTTTGTGCTACTGGTATTCCAAATTATTAAGGATAGAAAAGCTCTTCGTTTTAGCATAGCCGGGATCAAAGTCCTCATTTATGTGTTTTTTGTTTTGCATACCCTTGGATTGGGAATGCGCTGGTACATATCTGGGCATGCTCCTTGGAGCGATGCCTATGAGAGTATCCTATATGTTTCCTGGGCAACTTTGGGTATGGGGCTTCTTTTCAGCAAAAAAAGTGATATGACGGTCGCCGCGGCTACTTTTGTGACATCCATGCTGTTATGGATTGCCCATCAGAGTTGGGTAGATCCGTCAATAGCCAATCTTGTACCGGTATTGGATAGTTATTGGTTAATGATCCATGTTGCGGTAATTGTAGGTAGTTATGGCCCCCTCACCGTGGGCATGATCTTGGGTGTAGTCAGCCTTTTGTTGATCATCATGACCAATAGTAAGAATAAGGAAAAAATGGACCTGAACATCAAGGAACTTACCATCATCAATGAGCTTTCCTTAACGGTAGGTCTGGTTATGTTGACTATTGGAAATTTCTTGGGAGGACAATGGGCCAATGAAAGTTGGGGTCGCTACTGGGGATGGGATCCAAAGGAAACATGGGCCTTGATCTCAATAATGATCTATGCTTTTGTAATTCATACAAGGTTGATTCCAGGTCTACGAGGTAAATGGATGTTCAATTTTCTAAGCGTAGTTGCCTTTGGAAGTATTATGATGACCTATTTTGGGGTGAATTTCTATTTAGTAGGACTTCATAGTTATGCCAGTGGCGCACAGGTAATTACGCCCACTTTTATTTATTATACCGTTTTTGGGGTATTGCTATTGGGAGCAGTAAGTTACTGGAGAAATAAAAAATATTATGCCAAGTAATTTTAAACTTTTCTAATTTTAAAGCAATTTTGTTTTAATATGAAGTAAAGCGATTATGTTTTTTTAGATATCATAGATGGAATGTTAAGAATTCATTTGATGGATTTTTGATTATTGCCAGCGTTTATTTTCTTCATATAACATAATTCTTTACACATGCCGGATACTAACAAACTTACCTTAGGTAAATTATACAAGTACTTTATCATAGCTTTGACCGGCAAGGATACTGATTTTACTTCTGGAAGTATCAGAAAAGCAATCTTTATGCTTTCCATACCTATGGTATTGGAAATGTTAATGGAATCTATTTTTGCTTTGGTAGATATTGCATATGTATCCAGGGTTAGTGTTAATGCAGTAGCAACAATAGGACTCACAGAATCGGTGATTACATTGATTTATGCCCTAGCCATTGGTTTAAGTATGGCTGCAACGGCAATTGTGGCCAGAAGGGTTGGTGAAAAAAATCTACAGGGAGCTAGGGAATCGGCGGTACAGGTTATCATATTGGGAATTACTGTGGCTATTATTACCGGAATATTTGGAGCTATATATTCCAAGGAAATCCTCAGTTTAATGGGCGGAAGTTCTGAACTAATACGAGAGGGCCATGGTTACACCCAACTGATGATTGGAGGTAATATCACTATACTACTGCTTTTCTTAATAAATGCCATTTTCCGGGGAGCAGGGGATGCCTCGGTTGCCATGTGGATCCTGGTACTCTCCAATGGTCTAAATATAATTCTTGATCCAATCTTTATTTTTGGATGGGGTCCAATTCCTGAATACGGAGTTATGGGGGCTGCAATTGCTACCAATATTGGCCGGGGAACTGCAGTTTTGTTTCAATTGATAATTTTGTTCTTTGGATGGAGCAAGATCAAAATTGGTATTTCGGATATAGTAATCCGCTTTAAAGTAATGACAAACATCATAAAAGTATCAGCTGGCGGTATTGCCCAATTTTTGATTGGTACGTCTAGTTGGATATTTTTAATGAGGATTATGTCCGAATTTGGAAGTGAAGTCTTGGCCGGTTACACCATTGCTATAAGGGTTATAATGTTTTCCTTAATGCCTTCGTGGGGAATGAGCAACGCGGCCGCCACTCTTGTTGGCCAAAATTTGGGAGCCAACAAACCCGATAGGGCCGAAGAATCTGTTTGGAAAACTGGCAAGTATAATGCCATCTTTATGTTTTCAATTTCCTTGATATATTTATTCTTCGCAGAAGATATTATTTTATCCTTTAATAGCACACCACAAGTTGTAGAATATGGCACTCTGTGCCTACAGATTATTGCTGCAGGTTATGTGTTTTATGCTTACGGTATGGTATTGACACAGGCTTTTAATGGAGCAGGGGATACAAATACCCCTACTAAGATTAATTTTTTAATTTTCTGGGTGTTACAGCTTCCTTTTGCTTATATAATGGCTATAACTTTTAAGTTTGGGGCTGTTGGGGTATTTTTGGCCATTTCAATAGCCGAGGTTTTGCTTACCATAGTTAGTTACATACTCTTTAAAAAGGGTAAATGGAAAGAAATTAAGGTATAAGCTATTTTTGTAACTTTATCCACCATCATCTTAATCAATTTAAATAGATAGAATGAAACAGCAAAAAAAGGGACTTAATACCATCTGTACCCATTTCGGACAGCTGGAGGACAAGGAGTTCAAGGGGGCCATTTCGCCACTGTATATGGGAACTGCCTATGCCTTTGAGGACATTGATGTTAAACGCTACCCACGATATTTCAACACTCCCAACCAAGTGGCCTTGGCCAAAAAAATAGCGGCACTGGAACATGCCGAAGCGGCATTGATTTTTGGTAGCGGTATGGCCGCTATCAGTACCTCCCTCTTAGCATTTTTAAAGGCTGGAGACCATATAGTAGTACAAAAGATCATTTATGGCGGCACCTATAATCTTATAGTTGAAGAATTTGAAAAATTTGGGATATCGTACTCTTTTACCGATGGTTTTAAGGCTGAGGACTTTGAGGCAAAAATTCAAGAAAACACCAAGGTAATTTATATAGAGACCCCATCCAATCCATTATTGAACATTATAGATTTAAAGGCAGTGGCCGACCTTTCTAAAAAACATGGTCTTATATCCATGATCGACAATACTTTTGCCAGCCCGGTGAATCAAAATCCCGTTGATTTTGGCATAGATGTGGTAATCCATAGCGCTACAAAATACATGGGTGGACATTCCGATATTTGTGCTGGAGCCGTAGCTTCAACAGAAGCTAATATTAAAAAGATATTCAGTTTGGCCAAAAATTTCGGGGGTAGTCTTAGCGATTACACCGTTTGGCTATTGGAAAGGAGCATTAAGACCATGGGAATCAGGGTTAGGGCCCAAAATGCAAATGCACAACACATGGCCGAATACCTGTATGGGCACAAAGATATATCTGCTGTATATTATCCTGGCCTACCCTCACATCCAGACCACAACATCGCAAAAAAACAGATGAAGGGCTTCGGAGGCATGCTATCCTTTGAGTTAAATGCCGATTTTAATGCTTCCAAATTTCAAAAGTCACTAAAATTAATAAAACCTGCCATGAGTTTGGCGGGAGTGGAAAGTACGGTGCTTTCCCCAACCTTAACCTCACATTCCCTTTTAAGTGCTGAAGAGCGAAAGCGACAAGGAATTGCAGATGGGTTGATCCGTTTCTCTGTTGGAATAGAAGAAACAGAGGATTTAATTGCAGATTTGGAACAGGCTTTGGAAACAGTAAGGAAAGAAAGGAAATTGGCCGTTTAGATTTATTTTCGCCCAATATTCGAGGATTATATTATAGAAAGTGGAGATTTACGAGAGTTTAATTGAAAGCTTTCGAGAACAAAGTAGACATAGATTAAATGAAATTAGACATATTAGTATTTGGCGCGCATCCTGATGATGCCGAATTGGGGGCAGGGGCTACCATAGCAAAAGAAGTGGCCAATGGCAAAAAAGTAGGTATCGTAGATTTGACACGGGGGGAATTAGGTACCCGTGGCTCTGCCGAAATTAGGGATAAGGAAGCCGCAGCGGCTGCTAATATTTTAGGGGTAGCTGTACGCGAAAATCTGGAATTTGCCGATGGTTTTTTTACAAATGACAGACAGCATCAGTTGGAAGTAATAAAAATGATCCGAAAGTACAGGCCCGAAACGGTTTTGTGCAATGCTATAGAAGATAGGCACATAGATCATGCCAAGGGCAGCAAATTGGTAAGTGATTCCTGCTTCCTAAGCGGGCTTATAAAAATAGACACTAAAATTGACGGGGAAGAGCAGTGGCAAGAGGCCTGGAGACCAAAACTGGTACATCATTACATTCAATGGAAAAACCTTGAACCGGACTTTGTAGTAGATGTATCGGAATATATAGATGTAAAGGTACAGGCAATAATGGCGTATAGTTCCCAATTTTATGACCCTAAAAGTAAGGAACCTGAAACACCCATTAGTAGCAAAAACTTTATAGATAGTGTGGTTTATAGATCAAGGGACTTGGGTAGAATGATCGGCATAGCCTATGGGGAAGGTTTTACTACTGAAAGATTCGTTGCGGTTAAAAGCCTTGACAGCCTTATTTAGGCCGATTTTTGGAATTGTTTTTTTCCCTTGGGAACGGTAAAATAGAAGGTGGAACCTTCATTAATTTCACTCTTGACCCATAAGGTACCGCCATTTTTTATGACCATTTCGCTGCAGAGCGATAGACCAAGTCCGGTTCCCTTTTCGTTATTGGTGCCATAAGTGGTAATATTGGTATTTTTTGATAGTATTTGTTCCTGAACATACTCATCCATACCAATGCCATTATCCTTTACAAATACTTCCAAATAATCCGGCCTGTCTACATAGCCTATAGTAATATGTCCGTTGTTGGGAGTGAATTTTAGGGCATTGCTTAAAAGATTTCTAATAACAATGTCCATTTGATTTTCGTCGGACCAAATTATGGCCTTATTGACGATTAAATTGTCCATGGTAATCATTTTGGTAAATGCCAATTCACTTAGTAAGTTAATATTATTCTCTACAAGTGTATTTAGATCTACATTGGTAGGATCCGTGGTGGCTTCACGCATTTGCGATTGGCCCCAAGTGAGTAGATTGTTCAGGGTAAAGGAAATACTATTAACGTCGTTCTTTAATTTCGGAATAAACTCCTTAAATTCAGATTCTTTAATATCACCACTGTTCAGTAATTTTAATAATCCCTCCAAAGCACCTATTGGACCGCGAAGATCATGTGCAATAATTGAAAAGAGTTTGTTTTTGGTATTATTGGTCTCCCATAATTCTGCCTCCCTTTCTTCAAGATCCTGTTTTTGGCTTTCGAGTTCCTTGTTCAGTTTTTTGAGGATTTTTTGTCCCCTTACCACTAAAAATGCTATAGCGCCCATAATGATTACAAATAGTATGGCTATATAAATATAGAGACGCTGTTTGGCCAAGGTTTTTTCATTTTTTAATACCAATGCTTCCTGCTGATTTTTATGACTTATTTCAGTTTTCAACATCGTCATACTCATCTTGTTCTCATCCCTGGACAGGGTATCAGATATTTGCCTGAAAATTTCATGATATTTAAGGGCCGCAGCATAGTTCTCCTGATTCTTATATACTTTGTACAGGGTGTTGGAGCATTTCTTGATACCCTCCATAGATTTAATAGTAGAGGATATTTCATAGGCCATCATAGCATAATTTTGTGAAATACTGTCCTTTTCCAATCCGAAATTAGCTTCGGCCATCCCGTTGTACAAATCTATGATCCCACGATCGTCCTGAAGATTTTCATGCAATTCTACACTTTTGTTGTACCAATATAATGCTCTTGTAAATTGCTTTTGTTTTAGGTATACCTTGCCTTTAACTTCATAAGCATAGGCCAGCCAGTCCCATACCTCCCCTTGTTCAAAAATTTTGATACTTCGGTTTATTTTAAACAGGGCATTTTGGAAATCCCCAGTTTCGGCATAAATGGAAGCTACATTACTCATAGTTTCCGCGGAGTTTTTGTCATCTCCTATTTTTAAGTTTATTTTTTCAACTTTATTATAAAAATATAGGGCCTGATCATAATCTTTTTGGGTAGCATATAAGTCCGCTACATTTTCATAAAGTATAGACTCCATTTTTCTATTGCCATAGGATTCTGCCAGTTTAATATTCTCCAAATAGCCAAGCAAGGCCGTTGAATAATTGCCACTATAGACGTTTTCATTAGCCAATTCATTACCGATCCTTAAGACTAAGTTTTGATTATTATCCTTTTTAGCATTTACCAATGCCATTTCATAATTGTCTATTGCTTTGGAATGTTCGCCTATATCTGAATAATAGGTTCCTAGGTTGAATAAAGCTTCACTAACACCTTTTTTATAGTCTATATTACTACTTAATTTCTGGGCTTCACTGGAAAGCAATAAAAGACTATCCGGATTTAAGAATCTAAGCTTGGCTCCAAGATCCATTAATAATCCAATATATATGGTATCCTTATTGACCTGTTTATTCTGACTTCGTAAGGTGGTAATTTTTTGCCTTAATTCCCCAATGGAGGTTTCTTGGGCAAAATTGACCCCACAAAGGAAGAGGAGTAACCAGAATACGGTTAATTTTAATCTAATCTCCCGTGAGCTTATATATAATGCTTTAAAAGACATTTATCTTAATTTAACTGTTGATAAAAATATCTTTCCTTTAAAAAATAGGCTAATTTATGTTGTGAAAGTGTGGTTTTTTGTGTGTTTCGTCCAGTATAATGAGTATTTGGTCGATATTTAGGAAAGGAAATTAATGTATATTTCGCTATATGAGTCTTTTATGAAATGATATAAAATAAGCCTAAAATTATTTTGTGTGATAGAACTAAAGATTTATCTTTGCCACCGCTTACAAATGGTGGTTGTAGCTCAGCTGGTTAGAGCGCTGGATTGTGGTTCCAGAGGTCGCCGGTTCGAACCCGGTCTTCCACCCAGAAATACAACCCTGTCAGAAATGACAGGGTTTTTTTGTGAATCAATGTTTCGTTTTGGTGGCAACTTCCAAAACATCACAGATTTATTATATTTACTATTACAAATAGAAACGAGCAATCCATAAAAATAGATTGATTGTACACCATAGTAAACCATTATATGTCATTTAGATTATCACTACTTTTTTTTATACTTACCAATGGCCTGTTTTCACAGGTAAATAGCATTGAATGGGAGCCGGATTACTCCTTTAACATTAAGGATTTCCAAGGCGCCAAAACTTCCATTAATGAGGATATAGACAAAGAGTTGGTACATTCAGGTGTTATACTGGATTTTGAATTTCAAATGTCCAACGTTGAGTTTATGTTTACAAAGAACTTCAATTCCAAGGTGAATTGTACCTTTCACAGGGATGCCGCAGTAATAATGGCTTCGGATAGTTTGGCTGCGAAAAGACTAATGGATCTAGTTAAATTTGATTTTGATCTCTCTGAGCTTTATGCCAGAAAGATTAGAAAGGAACTATTCGAAAACAAAAAAACCTTTTCGGATGCCACCTTTTTTCAACCATATTTTGATAAAATGATAGCTGAACGCGACAAGATTAGTTCAAGGGTCTATTCAGAAACTGATTTTGGCAACAATCCGGAAGTATTGAAAAAGGAACATGAAGCGGTAAAAAGCGAACTTAAGGCATATTCCGATTACTGCAAGGTGTGCAAGCCCCCTAAAAACCGTAATAAAACTAATTGACCAATTTTATTGGCAATCTCAACTAATATAATTCCAAATATTTTTGTATTTCACCAGTTGCGTATAGGCATGGAGTATAACCGGATGTTTTTGTAAGCTAATATCTTCCCTCAAAATTTTAAGGGCATGGTACCGCGCTGTCTTAAGAATATCGTTATCCTTTACGATATCGGCTATTTTTAGATTAAGAATTCCACTTTGTTGGGTTCCCATTAAATCCCCCGGACCACGTAGCTTTAAATCCACTTCGGCAATTTGAAATCCGTCATTGGTGCCTACCATAGTTTCCAACCTGATTTTTGAATCCGAGGATAATTTGTGTCCCGTCATCAGAATACAAAAACTTTGATCTGCCCCGCGACCAACCCTGCCCCTTAGTTGGTGAAGTTGGGACAACCCAAAACGTTCGGCGCTCTCAATAATCATTACCGAGGCGTTGGGAACATTTACACCTACCTCAATTACCGTTGTGGCCACCATGATCTGTGTTTCACCCTTGACAAATCGCTCCATTTCATAATCCTTGTCAGCAGGTTTCATTTTACCATGTACAATGGAAATCTGATAATCGGGCATAGGAAAATCCCTTGCTATACTTTCATAACCATCCATAAGGTCTTTATAGTCCAAAGCCTCGGATTCCTGGATCAAGGGATAGACTACGTATACCTGTCGACCCTTTTTTATCTCGTCCCTTATAAATTGGAATACCTTTAAGCGGTTGGAATCGTACCTGTGGACCGTTTTTATGGGTTTTCTACCGGGGGGAAGCTCATCTATGGTAGATATGTCCAAATCGCCGTATAAACTCATTGCCAAGGTTCTGGGAATAGGGGTAGCGGTCATAACCAAAATATGGGGCGGAACATCATTCTTGTGCCATAACTTGGCGCGTTGTGCCACACCAAATCTGTGCTGTTCATCCACAATAGCGAGCCCAAGATTTTTATATGCAACCTTATCCTCTAGCAGGGCATGGGTGCCAATTAATATATGGAGCTCCCCATTTTCCAACTGTTCATGGATTACCTTCCGTGCCGATTTTTTAACAGATCCCGTAAGTAGGGCTATGTTAACACCTATATCTCCAAGTAGCTCCTTTATGCCCATAAAGTGTTGGTTGGCCAGTATTTCCGTAGGGGCCATTAGACAAGCTTGGTAACCGTTGTCTATAGCAAGAAGCATGGTCATAAGTGCCACAATGGTTTTCCCAGACCCCACATCGCCCTGTAATAATCTGTTCATTTGGGCATTGCTGCCCAGATCGGCCCTAATTTCCTTAATAACCCTTTTCTGGGCATTGGTAAGTTCAAATGGCAAATGATGCTCATAAAAGGTTTTAAAAAGGGTTCCGACCTTATCAAAATTAAATCCCTTTATTTTCTGTTTGTGCATTAAATTTTTGGAAATCAGCTGTAGTTGGATATAAAATAATTCTTCAAACTTCAGCCGAAATTGCGCCTTGGC
The DNA here is from genome assembly GCF_900129275.1 of Arenibacter palladensis. Lineage (GTDB taxonomy): Bacteria > Bacteroidota > Bacteroidia > Flavobacteriales > Flavobacteriaceae > Arenibacter > Arenibacter palladensis. The sequence goes on from NZ_FQUX01000002.1 coordinate 86,115, forward strand.
CAATAATTCCTGATTCTTTGGAAAGTGGATATTAAAAAGTGCCTCTCCTTTAGAAATAAGGCTTAATTCAGTAATAAGGCCAGGGGATAGGGTTTCCTTAAACCGGCCCTTGGTCTCCAAAAATAATTGTTGAATAAGTTTGTTGGTCACCCTATTGGTTATCCCCTTGTTGGCCAATTTTTCGGTGGAAGGATAAACGGGTTGCATGTATATTTTTAAGCCCTTTTCATGGTCTTCCCACAATTCCATTTCTGGGTGTGGCATCGAAAAAGAGCCATTGAACCAATTGACCTTTCCGAAAATAACATAAGGAATGTTCAACTTCAGATTTTCCCTGATCCATTTTTGTCCCCGAAACCAGACTAGTTCCATTTCTCCGGTATCATCTATAAATTTGGCTACTAATCGTTTTCCCCTTTTTTGTTCAACGGTTTTAATGTTGACTATCTTCCCAACAATTTGAACATCGGAACTGGTTCGTTGCAGTTGCCCAATTTTATAATATTGCGTTTTATCTATATAGCGATTGGGAAAAAGATTTATTAGATCCTGATAGGTATGTATTCCAAGCTCCGATTGTAAGGTCTCAGCACGGTTGGGACCAACGCCTTTCAGGTAGACAATAGGCGTTTGTAGTACATTGGAATTCATTGGGATATACTTAATTATAAGAAGTCCTATCAACTTTTATTGCAAAGTAAGAAAAGACGACCGGATTTCACGACCCTAAATTTGATCAGACTAAAATAGCAGTTCCCTCAAACAACTGCAAGTATGGGTTTATATTATATGTTCATAAAAGAAAAAGTAAACCATCCATACTTCAATGTAGTTTTTTCCTGAAGCCAAATACTATTGCCAAGAATCCGACAAAAAGTAATGAAGTACCCCACCACCAAAAATTGTTGTTGGTCTTGTCATAGGAATCAAGAGCACCATAATAGGCAAAAGCATTCCAATAATAGGGCGATTTTTTAGAATTAGGTACATTTTCATCCTGTAGGTAAGACAGCTTTGCTGCATGATTTGATGCAAACACGGATGTTGTAGTTGATAAGGATTTGTAAAATCGCGACATTAGTGAGGCTGTGCTCTGGTCGTTTACTTTCCAAAGTGAAAAAAGTACTGAGGAAGCACCTGCATACTGAAAACCACGGGCTACACTGATGGCTCCTTCCCCTTTTTGGAGTTTGCCTATTCCGGTTTCACAGGCGCTTAAAACGATAGTCTTGCCACTCATATCCAAACTGTGTAGTTCGGGTAGATATAGCAGATCATCATAAAATTGTACAAAGGCAGGAATTATAAAGTCACCACTACCGGCGTGGGTGGACAAATGAATTAGGTCATGGTTTTTCGCTTTCTTTATAAAATTGTTTTTAGTGGCCTGGGACTCCATAACCAATTCTGTCGACATTGTGCCCCCGAGTGCTTTTGCTTCTTCTTCGGAATACGATAATTCCTCGGAACTTCCTTTAAAAATGGGGAAAATTCCTAAAACCGATTTTCTTCCGCCGTTGGATTTTGACGTAAGATATTGTTGGGCATTTACCGCATATGCTACTTTTTCGGATACGGCCAAAAAGGGCATTTTGGAAAATGATGTTCCTTCTGTGGGTTCTGTCAAAAGTGATTCAAAAGGAAGAAAGTTAAGTAGTCCATCCGGTATCAACACTAGGTGGTTATTTCTTAGGGCGTACCGCAATTGTAGCACCTCAAATAACTCATGAGCAGATTTTGTAAAGTTGGGAACATCATTATTTATGCCTTCGGGGCTATCAAATAGATGTACGAATTTTAAAATATAAGGGGACAATTCTTCGGTTTCGAGAAGTCGGTACATTCTTATTCCAGAATTGTCTATGGTAAAATGATAGTTGCTTTTTTCACCCAAAAAATAAGATTGAAGTACCGCTTCATCAGATTTCAACTTTTGTTGCAATTCAACTAGATCTAGCTCCGTCCGAAGCATTTTAGGTAAATTGGATCGTACCTTCTTAATTTGCCAGTCAATATCTGCCAATTCGGAAATGAAAGCATCCAATATGTTGCCATCCAGGTTTTTGAATTGCGCCCGTAATAATTGATCGGTAATCTTATCACGTTTGCTTTGGAGGTTTTCCAATGCACTGGCTTTTTCATTATTTTGCCCAATAAGCACCATTTTTTCCATCAATACCGAAGCCTTTCCTTGTTCAGCATAGGCAAAGGCCTTTTCGGCCCAATTTGTATCCTTGCTGTCAGAATAGTGCTTCCAGATTAGGTTCAAACATTTTTCCGTGCGATGCTTTATATCCGCTTGGTGTATAATTTTGGTTTCCTGGGAGGTATAGTCCTGTTGTATTAAATTGGCCACATAAAATGCCAGATCATATGCCCTCAAGGCATCCTTTACAGATTCAGTTGTAGCCGCATAGATATCAAAAATGCGCAGAAAATTACGCTCCGGAAATAAAATGGTTTCATCGGGAAGGTCCTGACCAGAATGGGAGGGAAGCAGTACGGATAATGCCTTGTGCAAGTTGTTTTGGGCTTCAAGGGTATAACCCAATTCCAATAGTAATTCTGACTCTTCCACCAATAAGTTTACCCAGTCCCTTGCGGATACGTTTTCTTTATTCAATAGTGTTGACTTGGCCATTTCAAAATATTCCATGGCTTCTTCAGCTTTAGCTTCCTTGAGCGCTATATAGGCAAGGCTTTTATAGGTGTTAACAAGATCGACCCCCGCCAATACTTGTATTTCGGAAAGCAGTTTTTTTGCCTTTTCAAAATCTCCGGCCCGAAAATACGCGGTAGCTAAATTGTTCTTCAAAACTGCTGCCATACTAGGAGGAATGCCTTTCTTTTTTAAAGTTTCATTGATCAATAAATATGACCTTTCGTATCTAGATGTGGAATTGTATAGGGCAGAAAGCGAGAGTACAGTGTTGAACAACAAGGAATTATCTGCAGTGTCTTTGGCATGGGAAGCGCACTGAATCAACAATTCTTCAGCCTTTAAATAGTCGCCTTGGCGTATATAAATGGCAGCTAAAGGCACTGCTGCATTTTCATAAATATTGTAATCCGATAATTGGTTGGATTTGAAACGATGATAGGCATCTTCATAGTTGTCGATACTTTTGGAAAGATCCCCATATCTTTCGAAATAATATCCAAGATTAGCTCTGGCTATAACCAAGGCAAGCTGTTGATTGGAAGATTTGACGGTTAAGTTGAAATTATCACAATAACCTTCAAGTCTTTGGAGATTTTCAATCGTTGGTTTTGCCACAAGATGGTCCAATTCCTTGTAAAGTTCATCCGCAGAAAGTTGGGCCGAACTCCAGAAGGGAAGCGTCCAAACAATACAGACGAATATTTTTCTAAGGTTTTTCAATTAGAAGCGCCAAAGGGCATAGAGTTGCCAGTAGTTGAAATCTGTTTTATTGTTCATAACATATCGTGCACCTAAACTTGGTCCCAATCTGGAAAATCCTGCTGTAAAATCCAACAATATACCCGTTCTCCAATTGGTGAAGGATTCCTTCTCGGAACTGGTATCGGTCTTGCTATCCATTAAAAACTGGTCCGAATCACCTTCGTAATATTCAACGGTTACATTGTTATGGGTCGTATTGCTCACATTAATATTAGTTTGCACACCTGCACCAATACCAAGGTAATTATTAATATTATATCGAAGTAAAACAGGTACCTCCCAATTCACACTTTTTTGTTCGGTAGCGGTAATGGTGCGCTGTAACTGTATGCTTCCATTTCTTGGATCGTCAACTATTTGGTCCATACTTGTGGTACTTGTGTTGGAATTAAAACTATTGCTAAATTCGGCCTGCCCATAGAAACGGTAAGGTTTGTATGGCGAAACTACGGCACTTAGAAAATAGCTCTGTGCGTTTTCTACCTTGGGATAATAATTATATCCCGCTTTGATCCCGATAGAAATACCTGGTGTAAACCGGGTAGTTGCGTAATTGGTTATAATAGGTTCATTTTTATCAAAAATAATCGCAGTGCGACTCTTTGTTTTCTGCTTGTGGAAGTCTTTTGCAAAACGGATGCTGTATTTTACAAATCCTTTTGTAGAATCTTTTTCCTGTACATTTTTCTGTTCCGTTCCAGGGAGATAAATATTTTTAAAGGTGAAAATAGCCTTGTTCTTCAGAAAAGTGGTATCCAAACAACTGTAACGCACCGGTTCTTTAGGACAAATAGGGCAGGCCGGATATTGATCCTCCAATTTTAAGGTAGACATATCCAACATGTCAGGGATATCCGTTTCCAATCGGATGGTCCTTGCCGGACCCTCCCCATTGTTCTGAAATTTGATTTTGTATTTTAAGGTCTTAAAGCGTACCAAACGGTAGTTCATCAATACCCCGTTCGAGGACATTTTATTGGGATCATGTGAGGTCACGATTTCCATTTCCATATCTTTTACCGTATGGTCACCGTAATTATTATCGGGCACATAAATACCTCTAACGGAAATAATGGCACTGGTATCCTTGATCATTTCGGGAGCGGTACGCATGGTCAAAAATAAGTTTCTTTCTTCGCCAGGCTGCATATTCTCGAATGAAATGGATTTTTGCGAGCGGTAGAGCTGTTTGGCTTCTTCCATACTTAGCGGAAGGTTGGTTTTTTTTGTGGAATCCTGTGGCTGATTGCTATAAGAAAACAATTCATTTTCTATTGAAGTCAAAAAGGTATTTGTAGGATTATGATCCTTATTGTAGACCATTACATCCGTAGGAATCAAAGTTTCACCATGGTGCATCCTAATTTCCGGTTCTAAGAAATTATCGCTCTTAAAAGCAATTTCGTTATAAAACAGATGGATATTCCCTGAAGAGGAGTAGTTGTTAGTGTTCTTGTAGCTTACGATCATGACCATTTCTTCATCTATCATTGGTTCACGATTGCGTTTCAACATAAAATCGTCGGTCATGGTAGCCAGATCGTCTACAGTCTTTGTAATTTCGTTAATGACCACTTCTTTGGGTCTGGTGGCAGGTGGTTTCCCTGTGTCGTAATTGTTGGTTGCCCAGAGTTTTGCCTCATAGCTGCCCGTTTTTTTATAGGTATGTTTTGGGTCCTTTTCGGTACTATAAGTGCCATCCCCAAACTCCCAATAATAGCTATAAAAAGCCTTTGGTGCCCCTGCTATTTGTTGTAATGGTGGGGTATCGGAGAGAAAGGACACCTCATTGCCTTTGGCATCATAGCCAATATTGGCGTAGCGCACTACAGTGTCTTTGGCAACCGGTTCTTGGGCGTGGATAATCGATCCGAAAAATAACAGGAAAAGTAATGTGAGTTGTTTTTGCATTGGAGCGAAATTGGGTTTAACATTTAAAACTCCCATCTACCTAACGTTTTCTATAACTCTTTGGTATATGTTAAAATTCTTTTGTGGGATTAAGCAATTATAGAATGGTGACCGTATTTCGGCCACCATTCTTGAAATATAATTTAAAACCAAATCAACAAATATTGTACACCTTACTATTAAGGCAAATTGTTGATCAAGGCCTTAAGTTGTGCATCCGATGTAGTTGCCGTTTCCGTTAAATTAAAGGTAATTGTGCCGTTGTCCACAATGGTTACGTCTTTTATGGCATATAACCAGTTTCCGTTATCCTCACTAACAAAAATGACATGAGCTTCCAATCCGATAGGTATTTGACCATAGTGCTCCGTAAACAATTCTAGATCTTCATCGTATTTATCCAAAAAGGCCAGGGCATTTGGCTCTCCATCATAAGAGATATAAACAGCACTATTTTCATCATTAAAACCTTCCGGCACATCAACCAATAGTCCTGTTTTTGGTCTGGGATCACTTGCAAAACGATCAACATTGGTCCATCCAAATTCTTGAAAAAAGGTATAATAGGCGTCTCCCTGTGTTATGCCTTTACCGATTTCAATACCAGGCATATTTCCTTCATCATCACGAATTTCATCCCAAATTATATCGTCACATCCCACGGTATTATCGCAATCTTCTCCTATGGTTCCTTTCCACAAGGACATTGCGTTATCGGCACCTCCCGTTAAATCAACAGGAATTATTACCTGCATACTACAACCTAGGTTCAATTGTTCGCCTCCTTGGGTGGCATTGACATAAAATTCTCCGCCGGAAATCATAATTGCTTTCCCTCCATCGGGCATTCTGCCCATTGTTGTTTTATTGGTCAACAACATGTTGCCCCTGTCATAAAGTTCTACAATCTCAACAGCTACCTGGCCAGTAACGGCATTTCCATTTTTTGTTAAACAAGTACCATTAATGCTTATTTGGGTCCCGTTTTCGGTCGTAAAAACTCCGGTTTCTGAGGCGTCGAATTGAAAATTTTGGGTCAATTCTGCCAAGGCATCCGCTTTCAGGCCAGAAAATGCCTGAGGTGTGGCCGCTTGAAACGGAATTCCCTGTTCGTCTGTTTGATCGCCTTCTTCCCTTGAACAACTGGCCAATGTTATAACCGCCATTGCTATTATTCCGAATAATTTTCTAGTATTTTTCATAATTGATTGTTTTAAGATTTGTTTATTTAATGATTATACATCCTTATATAAAGAGGGCTTCAGTTTTGTTACCCCTGATTTCTATTTTTTTTTCGAAAACTGTTTTATAAAGGGTTTATTTAAAGATTATATCAATATAGGGGACACCAAAGTCGATGGCCGGTCCACCGTTTTGATGAAAATTTGAACCTGTAATCGTCATTATACCATATGTATAGGGAAAGCTCATGGTGTTTGTCGTGGCCAAACGTCCAATAGTATTCCCAATATTGTTCCCCCAATTGGTTTGAATTCGTTTTATAGTGTAGGAGGTTCCTGCTACTAGGTTAATGGTAGCAGAAGGTGTGGCATATGAAGTTCCTGTAGACGAGAAAACATGGGAACCGGTGTAAATGGTATTTGTTGTAGTGTTGTCCACTATTTCTATCACATATGGTGTATTGGCTATACCGGGTTGACTTTGGTACCCAATTTCGCATACTTCCTTGGTGGTCGATAGTTCAAAAGTATATTCGTGTATTTCAGTGTCGTACGTTACATTGTCAGAATGCCCGGCAATGATCATATTTAGATAGAGTGTTTGGAAGTCTGAAGTGGAATTGTCGCAGAACACTGTAGGGTCACCGTCATCTGGAGTACAGGACACAATTCCGAGAACTAATATTAGCATCAATTTTTTCATAATAGGTTATTTAAAAAATTATATTATTTATTGTTTTATATTTCTATATCAACAGCCCTTTGCTTTTGTTACCCTATTTATAGAATTAATTTTTTTTCTGTGTATTGCACATAAACAAAGGGATGAGTTAGAGGATATCATCCCTTCATTTTACTATGTTCCTGTTATGGCAAACCGTTTATCATGGCTATCAATTGACTCTCGGTGGTCGTGCTCAAGTCGCTTTCTTCAATAACTATGGTGCCATCTGCAATTATGGTTACTGGGTTTATAGCATATACCCAATTGCCGTTGTCCTCACTAACAAAGATGACATGACACTCTAGACCAATTGGAATAATACCGGTATGCTCAGAAAATAATCCGGTCTCAGAGTCGTAAGCGTCCAAGTTGGCAAGGGAACCTGCTTCCCCATTGTAGGACAGGTACAGGGCACAGTTACCGTTGTCAAAACCTTCAGGTACTGCTGCCCATAACTTGGTCTTAGGTCTAGGGTCGCTCCAAAAACGATCAACGTTGGTCCAACCGAAATTATTAAAGAAGGCCACATATAATGATTGCCCTGCAGCACCCTGACCAATGTCTATACCCGCTCCTAGGCCATCACGCTTTTGCTCTACCCAGGTAACATCGTCGCATCCGGTTTCTATGGCACAATCCATACCTATAAGCCCGTCCCATAAAGTCATTCCAAAATCATCACCTCCAGTAAGTGCCGTTGGAACGAGAACTTGCATGGGGCAAATAAGTTGTAAAGGCTGTCCATTTTGGGTAGCTTCAATAAAGAATTCCCCTCCTGTAACCAAAAGTTCTTTGCCTCCGGTTGGAGAAAGACCCATAGTGGTTTTATTGGTGGCCAGCATAGTGCCTCTGTCAAAAAGTTCTACTACCTCTACATCTACCATACCTGTAACGGCATTGCCATTATTGGCTAAACAGCTTCCGTTGATAGTTATCTCAACACCCTTTTCGGTCGTAAAAGTTCCGGAACCATCAACATCTATTTGAAATGTTTGTGTTAGATTTTCTATGGCTGTAGCTTTAAGATCCGTGAAATCTTGGGGAGAAGCCCGTTCAATTGTTACGTCAAAATCGTTATCTCCATTTTCATCTTTTTGGCAACTTGTCATCAATGCAGCCGTCATTAAAAAAAGTCCTAAAATTTGTTTTGAATTTTTCATGATTATTATTTTTCGTTAAGAATGAATTTTTTGATTGTTCACCCTTATATCAATGTGCTTTGGATTTTGTTACCCCATTGGATTAAAATATTTTCATTTTATTAGGTTCTAATAAGGATGCGAGGAGTTATTTGGTGATACCAAGGGTCCTTCATTATCAATTATTAGCTAATTTCCTAGGACAACATCAGCCAACACCTTTAAGGAGCCAGAAAAAGAATAGCTGGGGTTATGGGGGCTTTATGTAGCCGATATTTTGTTTTACAAGAAAGGAACCCAGAGTTTTCTTATTTTAGGCAAAATTTTCAATTCATGGCAGGATCAAGCATCCATCCCGATCAGAAGTACATAGAGGGTTTATTGATGAATAGTCCGTTGGTGATCAAAAGCATCTACGACAGGTTTGTACCAAAGGTGGTGGGGTATATCACTAAAAATAGCGGTAATGAGGATGCTGCAAAAGATGTTGTCCAGGAGGTTTTGGTTGCAATTTACAAACAAGCCAAACATAAAGGATTAAAATTAACCTGTCCGTTCGATGCCTATTTTTTTCTACTATGTAAACGGAGATGGTTGAACGAAATCAAAAAAAGTTCTTTAAAGGAGGTAACAATAAACGAAGAGGTTGTATCTATTAGTGACGATGCGCTGCAACTGGCGGATGAATTTGATATTGAACAACAAAAGAAGTTGGTGTTCGATCTCATGTTTCAAAAACTAGGGGACGCCTGCAAAGACCTATTAAAAGCAACTTTCGAAATAAAGTCGATGGAGGAAGTAGCTCAAAAACTTGGGGTAACCTATGCTTATGCCCGAAAAAAGAAATCCTTGTGCATAGGAGAGTTGACGCGAATGGTACAGGAATCGTCGGAATATAAAAACCTAAAAGCCTAAAATCATGAACGAATTGGATTTGGAACTATACGAAGCATATCTCGACAACACCCTTGATTCGGAAGCTAAAAAAGCCTTTGAAGCGCGTTTGTTGGATGATACCTCTTTTAAGGAATCTTTTGAAGCTTACAAGGAAACTTCAGTATACCTGTCTGAAAAGTTCTCCGACCAAGAAGACCTAAACGCCTTCGAAAATAATCTCAAAAACCTTAGCGAGGAGCATTTTACCAAAAAAACGTCCTCGGGCTACAAGACTGAAATTTGGAAGTACGCAGCCGCAATTGTCCTGTTGATCACTATTGGAGGTTATTTTCTTATGGATAGAGATCAGCCCCGGTATAATGATTTTGCAACCTATCCCACTATTTCCTTGGTTCAGAGAAGTAGTGGCGACCCAATGGCTAAAAAAGCAGAGAACGCCTTCAACAACAAGTCATTTAAAGAGGCTACCGCTTATTTAAATGAACTTTTGGGCAATGACCCCAACAATCAGGAATTGTTGTTGTATAGAGGAATAGCCCAAATTGAAACCGGGGACTATCAGAACGCCTACAAAGATTTGGACGAAGTGGCCTCTGGCAGCTCGGTTTATAAAAATGAGGCCATATGGCAAAAAGCTTTGGGACTTCTAAAACAAAAGAATTACAATAAATGTAAGCTGGTTTTGGTTGAAATTCCACCATCGGCCGATGAATATAATAAGGCCCAAGCCCTGCTCAAAAAATTATAGTCCTAAAGCCATAATTATTTAAAAAGGCAATACCAAGGCCTTATATTTGAAGTATGAAGCATTCCCTTTTTGTTTTTATTTTTCTGATAACCTTTGTGCATTCTGCCCAGCAACAGGACAAGGTAGATTTTATTCATGGAAAAGTGGATATAAAAATAGATCCCAAAATTGAAACCATCACGGGATCTGTGGCGTATAAATTTAAGGTACTACAAAAAGTGGACACCGTTTTTCTGGATGCCCAAAATTTAAAATTAATAGAGGTCACACTCAACAATAAAAAAGTGAAGGCTACCAACTACGGCAAAAAAATAGTGGTCCATAAACGTTTAAAGGCCAATAAAACCTATACTTTGGATATCACCTATGCTGCCCTTCCCAAACAGACCGTATATTTTTTAGGATGGAAGGATGACGTACTTGGCAACGAGCAGATCTGGACCCAAGGTCAAGGAAAATATACCAGTCACTGGCTTCCCAGTTTTGATGATATGACCGAAAAGGTGGAGTATGATCTGGATATCAGTTTTGATAAGTCATACGAAGTCATAGCCAATGGTGCCCTGGTTACGACCAAAGAATTGGACGGATTGAAAAAATGGAGTTTTAATATGGACAGTCCAATGAGCAGCTATTTGTTGGCTTTTGCCATTGGGGATTACCGTAAAAAAGAAGTGGAATCAAGTACCGGGATTCCCATTAGCCTTTATTTCTACCCCAGTGATAGTACAATGGTGGAACCTACCTATAGATATACTACCGCTATTTTCAACTTTTTGGAAAAAGAGATAGGAGTGCCCTACCCGTGGCAGAATTATAAGCAGGTACCGGTTAGGGATTTTTTATACGCAGGTATGGAAAATACGGGAATCACAATTTTTTCGGATTCCTTTGTTATGGATTCCATTGCTTTTAAGGATCGAAACTATGTAAATGTAAACGCCCATGAAATGGCACACCAGTGGTTTGGTGATTTGGTTACCGAAGTGGATGGCAGTAGCCACTGGCTTCACGAAGGCTTTGCCACCTATTATGCCTTGTTGGCCGAGAGAGCGCTTTTTGGTAATGAATATTATTACTGGAAATTATACGAATCGGCAATCCATTTACAGGATTTGACCCAAGAGGATAGGGGAGAGGCCCTAATTGATCCCAAAGCCAGTAGCCTTACTTTTTATGAAAAGGGAGCATGGGCGTTGCATATGTTGAGGGAACAATTGGGGGAGGAATATTTTAGACAGGGAATCCAACAATATTTAAAAACGTACGGATATAGAAATGCAACTGTGGATGACTTTATCAGGATTATGGAGTTGGTCAGTGATACTGATTTGGATGCGTTCCGGAATCGATGGTTGGAGGATAAGGAATTTCCTTTTGGTGAGGCTAAAACAAGTTTGGTTCGTGAATCAGAGGATTTGAGGAATTTCTTCGGGCTGCAAAAGGAATTAATGACAAGTAGTACAGACAATGAATCCATAATAAAAAGGTATTGGGGAAACACAAAATCCGACCAATTAAAATCCCAAATTATCAAGACCTATTATAAATCACTATCCGACGATTTTATAAGTGAGGCAATAAGGAGCAATAACGTTAGGGTCCGTCAAGCCATAGCACTTGCAGTAGGACAGATCCCCTTGGATCTAAAATCTGAATTTGAATTCCTTTTGGAAGATGCAAGTTATATTACCAAAGAGGCGATGCTTTACAAGCTATGGATAAATTACCCTGGCGACAGGGTCAATTATTTGAACAAGACCCAAGGCATCATAGGCTTTTCCAATAAGAATATTCGCTTATTATGGCTCTCCTTGGCCTTGCTGACCAAGGATTACGAACCCAATAATACCAACGAGTATTATCTGGAATTGAGTGAATATACCTCGCCAATATACCCAACTGAAGTTCGGCAAGGGGCATTTCAATTCTTGGAGCAATTGATAGGTTTGTCAGACAACAATTTGTTGGACCTTGTAAATGCAAGCCAGCATCATTCATGGCAGTTTAGAAAATATGCCCGTTCATTATTGGACCAACTTTTGAAAAAAAAGGAATATAGGGATAGAATAGATAGACTGAGCGTAAAATTTAATGAGGAGGAATTGCGTTATATTAGCAACAAACTGATTTCAGAATGAGAGCAATGGTAATTTCTGGTGGTGGTAGCAAGGGCGCATTTGCCGGAGGCGTGGCCCAATATCTGATGCAGGAATTGAACCATAATTACGATTTGTTTTTAGGTACTTCCACCGGAAGTCTTTTGATTTCCCATCTCGCGCTGCAAAAAATTGAAAAGATCAGAGAGGTGTACACTTCTGTGGATCAACATGATATTTTTAGCAATTGTCCCTTTGTGATTAAAAAGAAATATGGCATAGAGACTATCGGGATCCATCATATAAATGTGATGAAAAATTTTTTCAAAGGTAGCAAGACTTTTGGAGAAAGTCATAATTTACTTCGATTGATCAAGAATACGATTTCCATGGAGGAATTTGAGCATTTAAAAAATGGTCCCTTGGATATTGTGGTAACGGTTTCCAACTTATCATTAAACCAAGTAGAGTATAAATCCATCAATGATTGTACCTATGAGGAATTTTGTGAATGGATATGGGTTTCCTGTAATTATACCCCATTTATGACATTGGTTAAGAAAAATGGATGTGAGTATGCCGATGGTGGATTGGGCAGTATGGTTCCGATTGAAGAGGCCATTAGGAGAGGAGCCAAGGTAGTGGATGCCATAATTTTGCAAACAGAGGTTACCCAATTAAATAGAATGCCCTCAAAGAATGTATTTTCATTACTTACCAGTATGTTTGCCTTTATGTTGGATAGAATAGAACAACAAAATATAAGGATAGGCAAGTTTGTAGCCAACCATAACAATGCAATTATCAACTTCTATTATACGCCCACTGTCCTTACCACCAACTCCCTTATATTTGAAAAGGAAAAAATGACGGTTTGGTGGGAAAGTGGATTTAATTTCGCCAAGCATAAAAACTCTGAAACCAACCTTATAGAGACTGGGATTTTATGAAAGCACTTGTAATTAGTGGGGGAGGAAGTAAAGGAGCATTTGCAGGTGGAGTGGCTCAATACCTCATGGAAATTGAAAAACGGGAATACGACATTTTGGTAGGTACCTCCACGGGCAGTCTCTTAATTCCACAATTGGCATTAAACCAAATAGATAAACTACATAATATTTATACCAACGTTAGCCAACGTTCCATATTTAGCCTTAATCCATTTGTAGTTCGGAAAAAGGGTGATAGGGAATATGTCTCCATAAACTTTCTAAATACCTTTCTCCAATTTGTGAAGAGCAAGCGTACTTTTGGGGAAAGCAAGGCTTTGAGACGGACTATTAGAAAGAATTTTAGTGAAGCTGAATTCCGAAGGTTAAAAAAAGGAAAAAAAGATATAGTGGTAACAGTTTCCAACCTTTCCAAAAACCGGATCGAATATAAATCCATTATGGATTTTTCCTATGATGAATTCTGTGATTGGATCTGGATCTCTTGCAACTACATTCCTTTTATGTCCTTGGTGAAAAAAGACGGATTTGAATATGGTGACGGTGGCCTTGGATGCGTTGTTCCCATTAGGGAGGCCATTAGACGTGGGGCTACGGAAATTGATGCCATTATCCTAGAGTCCGAAAATATGGAACACAACAAGGTTTTGGGCAAAAACCCATTTTCACTTATGCTGAGTATTTATGGTTTTGTTTTGGACCAGATTGAATACCACGACATTTCAGAAGGGGTATTGGCAGCAAAACATAATGGGGTGCAATTAAATTTATATTACACCCCTACTAAATTAACCGAAAACTCCTTGGTTTTCAATAAGAAACTGATGTCACTATGGTGGCAACAAGGGTATAAGTACGCTGAGGAAAAATTTTCTAGCGCAGATCAAGGTAACCTATAGTTACCATAGTTCTCCTATTTCCTTCTTAACAAAGGACAAAGCTGTTGCCGAAGGAGAACTTTTTTCCATGGTTTCATTTAGAATATCCTCGCGGAGTTTGTCCGCCGAATCCGATTCGCTCATACCCGCCTTCCTAATCATTTGAATGGTAGCACTTTTTGCTGCCTTAATTATATTCCAACATTCATCCGTCATGTAGATTTGTTGGGATAGATTATGCTCAAACTCATTTTCAATACTTTTGATCAGCAAATTTTCATAATCGTTTTTGTTGCTGTTTTTTGGTCCTACCCTTACCACCAAGCTGGGAATTGCAATTCGCTCTAGGAAAAGGGCCATTCTTTCGTATGCTTGTAATCGAATGGGCAATGTATTTTTTTGACTGTCTTTGTGCAGTAGGTAGCGTCTTCTTCCTTCTTCGTTTCTGGTATGTAGTCTAAAAAAATAAAAGGCGACCACTCCGGTTACTACAGCGGGTAACAAATAGGCAAATAGTTGAAAAATTTCATCTCCACTCATTTTGTATTGGTATTTTTTGGTTTGTTGATTAATTAACGGCTTATTCCCTCAAAAATTATGGTGGGTTTCAATTTTTTTACCCGTCCCAACCATATTCTAGGTCAATCTAACCCAGGTCCAAAAAAAAAGCGCCATAAAGCGCTTTTTAAGTTTCGATGACTATTTCATCTGTTTTAATTTAATACACCAGACATCCTATAGATGGTTGCATAAATTAAATCTTCTTATTTCATGCTCTCTTTTACCAGTTTGAAGAATTCGTAAAATCTTGGTTGTACAATGATTTCGGTAGCAGTTTCTATACTATAAAGTCCTAATTCCGATTTCCCGGTGGCTACAATACGCTTTGGCTCTATTTGATATTTGCTTTCCAAGATCCGGGCTATAGCAGCAGCTTGTTGCGTACCAATCTCCCAATTATTCAATTTGTTGTCTTTGGATTCTACCAAGTTGCTATTGCTTACAATTTGAATGTCCATTGTTGGGTTGGCCTTTAAAACACTTCCAATCTTTGCAATAATGGCCTCGGCCTTGTCCTGTACCTTATAATTCTTGGAGTTCTCCCCAAATATATAACTGTTGTCCATCACAACCGCTACGGCTCCATTGCTAACAGTTATCTTGGGGTCACTACCCAATGTTTGTTTAAATTGGGTAAAAACAGCTAGGGTAATAGAGTCATGGCTGCTTAGTGCATCATTGATAACCCTTAATTGCGCTTCCTTTTGAACAAGGCTTTCCAGGGTACTATTTATATGGTCGGATCTCTTATTGGAGGCTTCCGTAAAACTGTTCAAGTTTTTTAATAGATTCGCATTGGTTTCCTTAAGTTCATTTACCTGTGCTTCGTACGACTCTACTTTGGCAGAAGCAATTCTTTCTTCGCGTTTGGATTCCGACAGGGCCGTTTCGGTCTCCCTTAGCTTCGATCTTAGGTCATCTACTTCCAGGATAAGATCCTTTTTGCTTTGTGCCTGTGAAATGGATATGTACATTAAAAAAACTAAAATGGTAAAAATTCTTTTCATAGATAAAATTTGTTTATTTGAATATTCGGGTAATTCTAATTGGTTGCGTTACTGCAAGGATATACAATTTGATTTTAGGTGCAAAATTAATATTATATTTGATTAAGGGCCAATCTTATTTTTCATATACTCATTGCCTCCCAAATATGGGCAATTATAAAGATCCTGTATTCCAGAAAAAGGTACTACCGCCTTATTATAGCCATAAGTAGAGGATAACGAACTGTTCAAATCATTGTCATCCACATTTACCTGTATATCATCCATAGTAAACTGACAGGGATGTTCATAACCAGCGGCATGCGTTATTTCCAGGAATTCCTTTCTAAAGGTTTTGAAATATTGTGATAATCTATCAGATTTCAGAGGAACATTTATTCCGCCCTGTAACCATTTACTTTGGGTAGCTATTCCGGTCGGACATCTGTTGGTATGGCATACTTGGGCCTGGATACAACCAATGCTCATCATGGCTTCCCTAGCTACATTTATACAATCTACACCCATGGCAAATGCCATAGCCGCTTTTGCAGGGAAACCCAATTTTCCACTTCCAATGAACACTATTCTTTCTGTTAGATCGTAGTTTTTAAACAATTTATAAAGACTGGAAAATCCGTATACCCAAGGCAAGGATACATGGTCGGCAAAACTTGGAGGGGCAGCTCCCGTTCCTCCTTCACCTCCATCAACAGTTATAAAATCAGGTCCCTTTCCAGTTTCTATCATCAATTTGGCCAATTCCTCCCACTGATCCAATTTGCCAATGGCTCCTTTTATGCCGACTGGCAGGCCTGTTTGTTCGGCGATATCTTCAATTAACTGCATTAGTTCCGGTACGGAATTAAAAGCGGAATGGGTAGCTGGTGACAATACATCCTTGCCCATAACAACGCCCCTTATTTCGCTGATTTCATGGGTTATCTTTGCGGCTGGCAATACCCCTCCCTTACCTGGTTTTGCACCCTGTGAAATTTTAATTTCAATGGCCTTGATGCAAGGGTTGTCCAAAACCAGTTGCTTCATTTTATCCATAGAAAAATTACCATCTTCACTTCGTACACCAAAGTATCCAGTTCCAAAATGAAATATAACATCCCCACCTTGTTTATGATAGGGGGAAAGTCCACCTTCACCTGTATTCTGATAAGCTCCCGATTTTCTTACTCCATTGTTCATGGCATCTACCGCAGCAGCGGATAAGGACCCAAAACTCATGGCGGAGACATTGATTACGGATGCAGGCCTATAGGGCTTTTTACGTTTGTTGTAAGATCCAATGATTTTGGCACAGGGTAAAAAACAAGGATCGGTTATGTTAGGGTGACTTCCAGGAAGTTTATAAGCCATCATTTGGTTCTTGACAAAAATATGTTGATGTGCATAAATGTCCCTGTCCGTTCCAAAGCCTTCGTAATTGTTTTCCTTTTTCGCCGAGGCGTAGATCCAACCTCTTTCTATACGGTTAAAAGGAAGTTCTTCCCTATTGTTGGCAACAAAGTATTGTCTCATCTCAGGGCCAATACTCTCTAGCCAATACCTTAAATGTCCTACTATAGGGAAGTTATGTGAAATGGTGTGATTTTTCTGTACAAAGATATCCCTTATAGCTACCAAAGCTAAAAACACTATTACCCATGCCCACCATGGTAGGCTAGCTAGGGTGTTTAACATTGAATCCATTTTCTAAATTATTTTTTTAATGATGACTTGAACGATTTTAGGAATAATGGAATACTAAATAAGGCTTGATTCCAAAGTATAGTTGTCCCAATAATAAATTAAGCATCTTCATAAATTGATCAAAGACATTATTGGTTCAGAAAGTCCAAACTCATTTCCGTAAGCGCCTTTACCCCAAGAATCATTCCATTTTCGTCTATACTGAAGTCGGGCGTATGATGTGGAAAAGAAGCCGTGTTTCCTGGGGTCATGCCGCCCAAAAAGAAAAAGAAACCAGGTACTTCGTTTTGAAAATAGGAGAAATCCTCACCTCCGGTAACGGCTTTTTGTATTTGCACATTATCCTTACCGGCAACCCTTTTTAAGGTAGGCAACATTTGCACCACCAAATCGGGATTGTTAAAAGTGATGTCCGTATTACTTTTTATCTCAATAGTGGCCGTACCGCCATATGCCTTGGCAATGTCGGGTACCATTTCTTTCATTCTCTCGGTAATCTGTTTTTGCATGTCGTAGTCCAAGGTTCTTATGGTTCCGATCATTTCCGCAGTTTCGGGGATAATATTGAAACGGACACCACTTGTAATCTTGCCTACACTGATTACCGCTGCTTCATTGGTAAGGTCAACTTCCCTACTAATAATAGTCTGTAGTCCATCTATGATCTTGGCACTGATAAGAATGGGATCTATGCCCTTCCATGGTTGTGAGCCATGGGTCTGTTTTCCCTCTACCCGAATAACGAATCGTTGCACTGCCGCCATAAGTCCTTCAGTTTTATACCTTATCACCCCAACTGGAGTAGCGGAATTGATATGAAGTCCAAAAATAGCATCCACATCCGGATTTTTAAGAACCCCTTCCTTAACCATTAATAGTGCTCCACCTTCTTCCCCAGGAGGAGGACCTTCTTCGGCGGGTTGAAATATAAACTTAATGGTTCCTTTAATCTTGTCCCTATTTTTGGACAGGATTTCCGCAACTCCCATAAGAATGGCGGTATGGGTATCATGACCACAGGCATGCATAACACCTACCTCTTGACCTAGAAATTCCGAGGTAACAGTGGATTTAAACGCAAGATCGTTTCTTTCGGTGACGGGTAAGGCATCAATATCAGCCCTTAAAGCGATTACCTTTCCATTTTTATTGCCTTTAAGGATCCCAACCACCCCAGTCTTGGCTACTCCGGTTTGTACCTCCAGCCCCAAGGATTTTAAATGGGCCGCTATTTTTTCAGCAGTATTGAACTCCCTATTGGATAGTTCCGGATTTTGGTGAAAATCCCTCCTCCAATCGATTACCTTCGGTTCAATAGCCTTATATTCCTTTTCAAAATTGTATTTCTGGGCCGTGGAGTTCAAAAACCATAAAAGCATTGGTAGAATCAAATATAACTTCATACAACTAAATGGGATTTAAAATTTTAGATGCCTAAGATTTAATTCTCTTAAACATTGAACATAGTTTTTAATAGTTTTACAGTGGGTAACATTATAAAAAGAATTACTTCCCATAAAATTGGTATTAAAGGATAAATATATTCAAATTAGAACTATTAACTCGGTTGGATTATCACAAATATTAAAGTTGATTTTTTGATAAGGCTATTTATGGTTAAATTCACCGATCGTAACGAGCTTAATATCTACATACGTTTTGGAGAACTATATTAACGAATTAAATGAAGCCCAAAAGGCTCCCGTTTTGCATAAGGACGGGCCTTTAATGGTGATTGCAGGGGCCGGTTCCGGTAAGACAAGGGTATTGACATACCGTATTGCTTATTTAATGAGCCAGGGAGTGGATTCCTTTAATATATTGGCGCTGACCTTTACCAATAAGGCAGCAAGGGAAATGAAAAAGCGTATTGCTGATATTGTGGGTACCTCGGAAGCCAAGAACCTATGGATGGGTACCTTTCATTCCGTTTTTGCAAAGCTATTAAGGTTCGATGGGGACAAATTGGGCTATCCTTCCAATTTCACCATTTACGATACACAAGATTCCCAACGCCTTCTATCCGCTATTATAAAGGAAATGGGCCTGGACAAGGATATTTATAAATACAAGCAGGTACAAAATAGAATATCTTCCTATAAGAACAGCCTCATTACCGTAAAGGCATATTATAACAATCCGGATTTGGTAGAGGCAGATGCCATGGCCAAGCGTCCTAGGATGGGAGAAATTTATCAGAACTATGTAGATCGCTGCTTTAAGGCGGGTGCTATGGATTTTGATGACCTTCTGTTGCGGACCAATGAACTACTTACAAGATTCCCTGAAGTCCTGGCCAAATATCAGGATAGGTTTAGGTACATTCTGGTAGATGAGTACCAGGATACCAACCATTCCCAGTATTTGATCGTTAAGGCACTATCGGACAGGTTCCAAAATATTTGTGTGGTAGGGGATGATGCCCAGAGTATATATTCCTTCAGGGGGGCAAACATTAGCAATATTTTAAATTTTCAAAAAGATTACGACAATGTGGGAATGTACCGATTGGAGCAGAACTACAGGTCTACCAAAAATATTGTGAATGCTGCCAATTCCATAATTTCCAAAAATACAAATCAATTGGAAAAGGTGGTGTGGACCTCCAATGACGAAGGTCCATTAATAAAGGTTCACCGAAGCCCTACGGATGCGGAGGAAGGTAGATTTGTGGCAGGATCCATTTTTGAAAATAAAATGCAGAATCAATTGCCCAATGGCAATTTTGCCGTTTTGTACAGGACCAACTCACAATCCAGGGCCATTGAGGATGCCCTTAGAAAACGGGATATACCCTATAGAATTTATGGTGGACTTTCCTTTTATCAACGAAAGGAAATTAAGGACGTACTGTCCTATTTAAGATTGGTCATCAATCCAAAGGACGAAGAGGCACTTAAACGTATTATCAATTTTCCGGCACGTGGCATTGGACAGAGCACATTGGATAAGCTTACCGTTGCCGCAAATCACTATAATCGCTCAATTTTTGAGGTTATGGACAACCTTGAAAGGATAGATTTAAAGATCAATTCCGGTACCAAAAGAAAATTGGGAGACTTTGTAGCCATGATCAAGAGCTTCCAGATCATGAACGAAAGTGCCGATGCCTTTACCTTGGCAGAGCATGTTGCCAAAAAATCCGGAGTCTTATTGGAATTCAAAAAAGATGGTACTCCAGAGGGAATTGGCAAGATGGAGAATATTGAGGAGTTGTTGAACGGTATCAAGGATTTTGTGGAAGGACAAAAGGAATTGGCCGATGCCAAGGGCGACATAGGGGAGTTTTTGGAGGATGTGGCACTGGCAACAGATCTAGATAAGGATACCGGAGATGATGACCGGGTGGCTCTAATGACCATTCACTTGGCAAAAGGACTGGAATTTCCTCACGTTTACATTGTAGGGATGGAAGAAGATCTTTTCCCCTCTGCAATGAGTATGAATACTAGGAGTGAATTGGAAGAGGAAAGACGCCTATTCTATGTAGCCCTGACCAGGGCGGAAAAGCAGGCCTATTTAACCTATACACAAAATAGATATCGTTGGGGCAAATTGGTAGATGCTGAACCTAGTAGATTTATTGAAGAAATTGATGAAAAATATATTGAAAACCTGACACCTGTTCAGAAATCTAGATACACTCCCTTAATTGATGTTGATATTTTTGGCGATGTTGACAAAAGTAGATTGAGACAGAACAAACCGGTACAAGGCACACCTCCCAGCGGTGTTAAGCCCAATGAAAATCAGTTGCGAAAACTCCGTAAACTAAAACCCGAACTCAGTACTCCCGTTGGAAACACCAATGCGGTAGACCCGAATTTATCAGAAGGATCCTTGGTAAACCATACTAGGTTTGGAAGGGGGCAAGTGCTGAAAATTGAAGGGGTAGGAAATGATAGGAAAGCTGAAATTAAATTTGATAAGGGAGACATTAAAAAGCTTTTACTAAGGTTTGCCAAATTGGAAGTTCTCTGATTCCGAAGGGCACCATGTGTACACCTGGTATTCTAGGATAGGTTATAAATGCTCTTGGATAAAAGCCTTTAATTTAATGGAAGTATCCAAAAGGTCCAACCCAACCCAGCCGTGACCTCCATTGGGGTACAGTGTAAATTGGTGTTCCACATTTAGTTCCACTAATCTATCTTTTAGGCTTATTCCTTGTGAATTGGGAATTAGCGGATCCTGTGCTCCATAAAACAATATAGTTGCCGGAGAAGTTGATTTTACTTGGTATAATGGACTCACCTCTTCCAAAACCTCTGGATCATTTCCAAATTGATCCAAAAGGGTCCTCAGAACTTGATTGGGAGTATTTATATATGCCTCGTCCAAAAGGTTGGTAGGCCCAACAATACTGCAGACCATATTGACTTGTTTTTTGGTGTCGTGAGCATAGCTCCACAACAATGAAAGGTGTGCCCCGGCACTAGAACCAATAAATCCGATCTCTTTAGAAATCTGAAATTCCTGCGCTCTATCGTATAATTCCTGTACCAATTGGCCTATGTCATTGATTTGCATGGGGTAGGGCGGATTGTTTTCATCTGCCAATCTATAATTCATGTTTACCACAGCTATGTCAGGCAATTGTTCCCTGATAAAATCTTTAAAGGCATTCATTTCCGATTTTTCACCAGCATTCCATCCACCTCCATGTACCAAAATCAGAACTTTAGTTTCGCTAGTCCTGTTTTTTGGAAGATAAATGTCATATTTTTGATGGGTATGGGAACCATATTCCAAGTCGATAATATTCTTGGCCTCCAATGTGCCAGTACCGGTTTCAACTGGATCTTCCGTACAGGAATGGCAAATTACAAAGAGGAATCCAAGAAGTAGGATAAACTGAAACTTATACATAAAACATTATTTATTATATTGATAACGTTTATTTTGAACCAATAATATGTCTGAATTTATTAAAATATATCCTGAAAATCCTAATCCTAAGGAAATTAAGAGGGTTGTGGATGTTCTGCGTAAAGGTGGGCTGATTATTTATCCTACAGATACAGTCTATGGCCTAGGTTGTGATATTACAAATACCAAAGCCTTGGAAAAAATAGCGCGGATAAAAGGAGTAAAATTGGCCAAAGCCAATTGGTCCTTTATATGTGCCGATCTCAGTAACCTTTCTGATTACGTAAGACAAATAGACACCTCTACCTTTAAAATTCTAAAGCGTGCCCTACCAGGACCTTATACCTTTATACTTCCCGGGAACAACAATCTGCCCAAAGAATTTAAAAAGAAAAAAACGGTGGGTATCCGTATTCCTGATAATTCCATTGCCAGGACTTTGGTAGAAGCTCTGGGAAACCCTATCGTTTCCACCTCCATTCGCGATGAGGATGAGCTTTTGGAATATACTACCGATCCGGAATTGATCTATGAAAAATGGAGAAATCTTGTAGATATAGTTATTGATGGGGGTTATGGGGACAACATGGCCTCAACGGTAATAGATCTTTCTGAAGATGAACCCATAGTGGTCAGGGAAGGAAAGGGGAGTTTGGATATCTTTTAAGAAGAAAGAAATTTTTAACTGCATTTAGAACAAAAAAAAAGCGACCCATAAGGTCGCTTTTTAAGTTGAATATGTTATTCTTAGTTGATCTTAGGATCTTTCATCCCTTCTTCGATCATGCTGTAGAATTGATCAATTTTTGGAAGTACAACTATACGTGTTCTTCTGTTCTTAGCTTTGTCTGTTGGGGAAACAGGAATATATTCTCCTCTTCCTGCAGCAGTCATACGCTTAGGATCAACACCGTAATCTTTTTGTAAAATACGTACAACTGAAGTAGCACGCTTCACACTTAAATCCCAGTTGTCATATAATACACCGCTGTTATATGGATCAGTATCGGTATGACCTTCAACCATAAATTCGAAATCTGGTTTGTTGTTAACCACTTGAGCAACTTTTCCTAAAATTTCCTTAGCTCTCTGAGTTACGTTAAAGCTTCCGCTTCTAAACAAAAGTTTGTCAGAAATAGAAACAAAAACAACTCCTTTTTCTACACTGATTTCAATATCCTCATCATCCAAGTTTCCAAGAACACCTTTTAAACTTTGTACCAAAGCCAAGTTTACAGAATCCCTTCTAGTAATGGCATCGTTAAGTTTTCTTATAGTTAGATCCTTTTCTTTTAAACTTTCCAAAGATTTCTCCAAGTTATCGGCACCTTTACTTGTAAGAGTGGTAAGGTTACCCATATTGTTAATTAAGTCTTGGTTGTTGGCTTTAAGGAAGGCATTCTGATCTTCCAAAGTCTGCATTTTTGAAGTTGCAGCAGCCTTATCTTCTAAACAAGTATTTAATTTAACTGTCGCGGAATTTAATAAATCTTGTGCTTCTTTTGCCTTGGCTTCCATATCTGCATACTTCTTCTGTGACACACATGAAGACAACAAAAGGGTAATACCTAAACAGCCTAAAATGATTTTTCTCATAGTTATGATAATAGAATTAATAATTTATAATTTAATTAGTTCGTTTTAATGTTCGCAAAATTATATAAAACGCAATATTTTGCGAGACCAATTTAGTTAATCTTTTACTAAATTGTTAAATATTTTTACATGATTTATATAATAAGCCCAAACAATAGATTTTATTAGATAATAATCCCCTGTAAAACAGGCGTTTTCCCTCTTTTTGTAGATAGTCCAAAAATTTTTGTAAAAACTAAAATGGGCCTTTATTATTGCCCAGAAATGCTTAAACCTACCCTGAAAAATAAAATTCAGTCCCGCTAAGCCATCCAAAACCAATCTTAAGACGACTATTGGAAATACTTTTCGTGCGGGAAGGTTTTTAACAAGCGAAAAAAGGGAATTTCTAAAGTTAAGAAAAGTCTTTTTCGGATTCATGCTACTTAAGGTGGAGCCACCTAAATGGTATACTTCCGATTCTCCGACATAATAAACCTTGTGACCCTTATTTTTAGCCCTCCAGCATAAGTCTATTTCTTCCTGATGGGCAAAATAATCCTCGTCAAATCCGTTCAGTTCCCGGAATACATCCGCCTTGATAAACAAACATGCTCCTGTAGCCCAAAATATTTCCTTTCCGTCATTGTACTGTCCATTATCCGTTTCCAATTCATTAAAAATACGCCCCCGGCAAAAAGGATAACCATATTTATCAATAAAGCCTCCTGCGGCCCCGGCATACTCAAATTGGGCCTTATTTTTATAATCCAATATTTTGGGCTGTATTATGGATGCCAAAGGGTTGTCCTCAAATTCCTTTATTATTGGGGTAAGCCAATCCTTGGTCACTTCCACATCTGAATTTAAAAGGCAATATATATCTGCCTCTATGTGGGGCAAGGCATCATTATATCCCTTGGCGTAACCCCCATTGCTCGAGTTTTGGACGATACCTATCTCTGGATAATTCTTTTTAAGAAAGGCGATAGAATCATCTGTAGAGGCATTGTCGGCGACATATACATCAGCCTCCTTGGAGAATTCCGTAACGGACGGCATAAACTTTTCCAAAAGTGCTTCCCCGTTCCAATTAAGTATAACTACTGCTATTTTCAACATTTTCTATAATGCCCAAAATAACAGGCATATATTCAAATTAAGAGGTTCTGATTAAGTTGGCAATGTAAAGAAATAATTTATAATTGACCATGAATATTTTGACAACCACTATCCACGGTCCCTAATTTATATTGGAAAATTGGGTATAGCTACTCTCCCTTATCTAGGTCTATATTCCGGAATGTCCTTGAGAAAGCTATATTGCTCCCTCTCGAAATCCATACTACAAAAAAAATGATCCAAGCCGTTGGTGACCATTAAATACTTGGCTTTGAGCAAAAGGTTATATCGGGCGATTTGGTCAAAAACCACTTGGTCAATTTTAGTTTCGGGCGATTTACATTCTACCAGGATTTCAATACTACCGTTTGGATTAAAGACCACCACGTCGTATCTTTTTTTTAGATTATTTATAAGCAGTTGCTTTTCCACGTTGATATGCGCCTTAGGATAATTCTTGTCCGAAATTAGATTATGCACTACGTGCTGTCTTACCCATTCTTCAGGTTGTAGAACCACAAATTTTTTGCGTATCACATCAAAAATATAGATTTTATTTTCCCTATTTTTGAATCGAAAGGGATAGGACGGATAGTTTAATGATTGCATTGTGCAAAGTTGATGATTTTTTTTAGATGGATGAGGTAAAACAAATTGTAAGCAATATAAAAAAAGGAGATATAGCACCAATATATTTTCTTACGGGTGAAGAACCATACTATATTGATAAGATTGCGGAGTATATAGAAAAAAATGCCCTTACCGAAGAAGAACGTGGATTTAATCAGGTGGTTCTTTACGGTAAGGAAATTACCATCGAGGACATCGTTAGTAATGCCAAGAGATATCCTATGATGGCAGAACGCCAAGTGGTCATAGTGAAGGAGGCACAACATCTTTCCCGTACCATTGAAAATCTTGTTTCCTATGCCGATCAGCCCCAACCTTCCACCATCCTTGTATTATGTTATAAATACAATAAGCTGGATAAGCGAAAGAAGCTATATAAATCCATTAAAAAGTCGGGAGTAATATTTGAAGGTAAAAAGCTATACGAAAATCAGGTAGGGGACTGGATCAAAAAATCCTTGCACTCACGGGGCTACGGCATTACTTTCAAGGCGGCCAATCTATTGGTCGAGTTCCTTGGCACCGATTTGGGCAAGATTGATAAGGAATTGGAGAAATTGTGTTTGGTTGTCCCTAAAGGAGTTGAAATCAACCCAGAAGTTATTGAATCCAATATTGGAATTAGCAAGGATTACAACAATTTTGAACTAAAAAAAGCAATAGGGGAAAGAGACGTTGAAAAAGCAACTAGAATTGTCAATTATTTTGCCCAAAATCCAAAGGACAATCCATTTGTCCTAACAGTAACCCTTTTGTACTCTTTTTTTATACAATTGCTTTCATATCACGGTTTAAAGGATCACTCCCCTAAGAGTGTTTCCACTGCCCTGGGCATTAGACCATTTTTTGTTTCTGAAATTCAGACAGCAGCTAGAAATTATCCCATGAGACGCGTTAGTGAAATTATTTCCGGCTTAAGGGAATTGGATGTTAAGGGCAAAGGTGTAGGTTCTAATATATCACAGGCAGACTTACTTAAAGAACTATTGATCAAAATATTCTAGGCTCGGTATGGATTGATTGGTCCTATAGCTAGAAAACTAATCAAAGGTGTCTATATGGAATGCATTGGAATAACCCTTTTGGTATAAAACCAAGGAAGCGTTAAGCTTAGGCTACAACAAACTTATATTTAGTAGGAACTACTTCTTGTCTAAGCTATATTTTCCAGGACCCAACATAAGTATTGAGATAAAGGCAACCAAAAATAAAACAGCCTTCTCTTTTACACTGAAGGGATCAGCACCATGAACGATCAATGCAGCGACCAACATGGTTATTATAGTAGGAACTGTTGCCCAACGTGTTTTAAAACCAATAATAACCAAAATTGGAAAAATAAATTCCCCTAAAACCGCAAGAAATAGGGAAGGGGCAGCACCAATACCAATGGGATCCCCAAATTCAAAATTACCACTAATAAGTTTTTGAAATTTAGGTAGTCCGTGGGTCATCATTAAAATAGCCGAAGAAATGCGCAGAAATAGTAGGCCTAGGTCTTTCATTTGGGGGGGGTAGGTTTTATAAAAAATTAATAGATTTAAAGCGCATAAAAGTAACCATTACTTTATTAATAACAAAAGGAAATATGATGGTCAATATTTTAGAAACTTTAAAATAGCGCTCAGGTTATCTCAATTTAGGAAAATCCGTAGGATTGGACTCGTGCATTATGGAATATACCTTTTCAAATATATCCTCGGAATTGGGTTTTGAGAAATAGTCCCCATCGGTGGCATAGGCCGGCCTATGGGGCTTTGCTGTAAGTGTTTGGGGGGCACTGTCCAAATATTTATAGGCACCTTGTTTCTCAATAATTTCATGTGTTAAATAGGCGGAACAACCTCCCGGAACATCTTCGTCTATAACCAACAACCTATTTGTTTTTTTAATGCTCTTTAGTACATCATGTCGTAAATCGAACGGCAATAGGCTCTGGGCATCCACAACTTCCGCATCGATACCCACTTCCCTAAGTTCTTCAGCGGCCTGCAATACTATTCTTAAGGTAGAACCATAGGAAAGTAAGGTAATATCTGTTCCGGCCCTAACCACTTCAACAATTCCGATCGGAGTACATATATCCCCGAGGTTATTTGGCTTAGGTTCCTTTAAACGATATCCATTTAAACTCTCTATCAACAGGGCCGGCTCGTTTCCTTTCATAAGGGTGTTGTAAAAACCAGCTGCCTTGGTCATATTCCTAGGCACTAAAATATACATACCGCGCAGTAAATGGACCAATCCACCCATTTGCGAACCGGAATGCCATATTCCTTCCAATCGGTGCCCACGGGTCCTCACGATCAACGGAGCTCTTTGTTTCCCTACCGTTCTGTACAGTAGTGTGGCCAAATCATCCGTCAATGTAAAAAGCGCATAAAATATGTAATCCAAATATTGGATTTCCGCAATGGGGCGTAATCCTCTCAACGCCATTCCTATTCCTTGCCCAATTATACTGGCCTCCCTAATACCAACATCTGCAACCCGAAGTTCTCCATATTTCTTTTGCAATCCTTCCAAGCCCTGATTCACATCTCCTATGGTGCCACTGTCCTCACCAAAAATCAATGCTTGGGAATATCTTTCAAAAAGGGAGTCAAAATTGTCCCTAAGGATAATTCTTCCATCCACTTGCTCGGGATCTTTATCATAAGTCGGTCTCACCTCAGTAACATTCAAGGCATTGTTGCTCTGCTCGTTGTACAGATGGGAACTGAACTTGGTTTGGGATTCCTCCAAAAAGTTCTTGGTCCATGCAGCCAAAAGATCTTTTTCCTTGCTGCTTTCCCCCAATAAATATCGCATTGCCTTTCTGGCCTTGGAAGCCATATCCTTTTTTATGGGTTCTTCAATGGCGATTAGATCGTTTTTTAATTTGGTGATAAAAAGCTTGTTCATACTGGAATTGGCAGCATTTTCCAATAAGTTCACCAACGTTCTTTTCTGCTCCTTATGAGGTCTTAAAAACTCTTCCCAGGCCTCTTTTCGAGCACTTCGAACCTGCCTTTTTATGTTCTTTTCAAGCGATTTTAATTCTTCTTCCGTGGAAATTTTATTTTCCAATATCCATTCCCTGTATCGCTTATTACAGTCATTTTCCTTTTCCCACTGCAAACGTTCCTCACTCTTGTAACGCTCATGCGAGCCCGAAGTGGAATGTCCCTGTGGTTGTGTTAGTTCGGTAATATGGATTATCACAGGTACATGTTCGTCCCTGGCAATATCGGAAGCATTTTCATAGGCGTGGATCAAGGCCGTATAATCCCAACCCTTAACTTTTAAGATTTCATAGCCCTTATGGTCCTTGTCCCTTTGAAAACCGATTAAGATTTTTGATATATCCTCCTTGGTGGTCTGATGTTTTGCATGAACGGAAATACCGTAGTTGTCGTCCCAAATACTAATTACCATGGGTACTTGTAATACACCGGCCGCGTTTATTGTTTCAAAAAAAACACCTTCACTAGTACTGGCATTTCCAATGGTTCCCCAGGCAACTTCGTTTCCATTATCGGAAAATTTGGCGCTGTTTTTGACCTTTACGTTCCTATATATTTTGGATGCCTGGGCCAAGCCAAGCAATCTTGGCATTTGTCCTGCAGTACAGGAAATATCGGCGCTGCTATTCTTTTGTTTGGTGAGGTCTCTCCAACTGCCATCTTCATTTATACTATAGGTGGTAAAGTGACCTCCCATTTGCCTTCCGGCACTCATAGTTTCTTTGGTTATGTCGGTGGTGGCATATAGGCCGTGGAAAAATTCCTTTGGGGAAAGTAGCCCCAAAGCCATCATAAAGGTTTGATCCCTGTAATAACCGCTCCTAAAATCGCCATCCCTGAAAGACCTGGCCATGGCCAATTGCGGAAGCTCCTTACCATCCCCGAAAATTCCAAACTTCGCTTTTCCTGTCAGAACTTCCCTTCTGCCCAAAAGGCTACATTCCCTGCTCGTAACTGCTATTTCATAGTCTTTCAATATTTGTAATTGAAAATCGTCAAATGAAATATCGTTGCTTGCTTCGGAATCTATATTCATTACGCTATTGATGGTTTATCGCAAAAATATCAAATCAATATGGTTTTTGCAACCAATAGTGGAGGATAATAATTAATAATTCTTTAAAGAAAATCGAGGTGTATTTTTAATTATTAAGAATATCGTAATAATAGTGTCGATATTTGAGAATATATTAATTATTTAGAACCATTTTCTAGTAAATAATCCGGTTAATGTCCTTGGACTAAAGGTTATGACAAATCTGATTTTTTGATCGTATTGGGGTTGTGAAATCTCCCAACCATTGTTGGAGTACAATGGAAAATATAGTTCAAAATAATCTGTCAACAAATTTAAACGAATACCGGAATCGTATACAAAGCGTTCTTTTAACCCTTTATTTTTCACAAAACCAAGATCACCATATACTTCTATCCATCGCCATATATTTACACTGGTATTAACGGTTGCCATCCAATCATTGGCAAATGGGTTTTCCAATTTGGATTTAAAACCGCCCTCCGCAACTATGATCTGTTGACTATATATTCCAGACCCTTCAGATCTTCCCAAGTATTCATAATCGAACAAGTAGTCTGTAGGCCTATCCAAGGAAAAGCTAAAGAAATCCGTACTTCCAGCCGTTTCGTTTCTTAGGAACTTACCGGCAAAAAATCGCAAATTAAACTGCCTATTGTTTTCAAAAAGTTTCCGGTATTCCAATTCATACGCAAGCTTGGTAAATTTATCGGAATACTGCGCGTCCACAGACCAAGAAAGATAATTGATTATATTATTGTGGGTATTATAATATTTTGCATTGAACACATTATAATCAGGATCTGTTTCCAGTCCTAAACTCTGTAAATTTGGATCTATGTCCCTAAAAACACTAATAGACCTAAATATCAAAGCTTCCCTTTTGTTCAATAGAAGATTGCTAGGCCTCCAACCAAAACCTATAGACGGACTCACGGTACTATAGCGCGAATTTTCCTGGAAATGGGAAGTAGATCCCCTTAGGGAATAGTTGGTAACGTACAGACCGCTTTTACCGTGATATTTACGGAAATTAAACTTGCCATAACCAACAAAAGTCTTTTCATTAGGGGCATAGGTAGGTGCCAGATCAAAAACGAATGGCCTTTCCAATAAAGTTTTGTTGTGTAATCGCATGCCAGGTGATAGTCCGTCATACTTATTGAATCCCAATACCGGTACATAAAAAATTTGATTGTAGTAAGGGTCCTCGGCATCCTTAAAAAACTGAAACTTCAGCTTTTTGTTACTTGAAAAGAAGCCGTTCAAAGATTTCCAATTATCCCTTTGGTTAAATTCCGGGATGGTCTGATCATAATTTAAAACCAAACGATCTTCCCCGTTCTTTGGTATTCTAAAGGCCTGTTGATCTGTTATATCCGTAAACCAATAATTTGAAACTACGGTATCGTTTTTTATCCCAAAAAGTGAAATGGGTACATTGGTGCCTTCCTTATTTTTTAAGATGACCACCAAAGAATCCTCCATTTTACGGACTTTTTTAATTTTAAAGTCGATTTTTTGTGTTGTTGAGACATATTCATCAAAAAACCAATTAATATCCTTGTCCGAGTTTTCTACCACTATAAATTTAAAATCTGCCGCTGTGGTTGGTTTTAATCTATAGTTGATGTAGAATTCCTTCACACTGCGGTCAACATGTTCTTTACCTGTATAATCGGCTAAATATGCCAATCCCAACCCAGCCTTGTACCGGTTGGCTATTTTTTGATTGAACTTTACGAGCGAATCGTTGGGAGTAGTAAGGGACTGATCAATATTTCTTCTGGCCGACAACATATGGAGCAGCGGATACTGTTCGTTAAAATTCATTTTGGCCAAATGAAAATTTCGTACCCCCCAAATACTGGATAATTTGCCCAACAGTTTTTGATCTGGATAGTATTCCTCTACAAAACCGATCATTAGATAATTCAAAATAGCATCGGTAACCCATTTTTCATTTCTTGGATCCAGGAACATGGTTTCCTTTATAAAGCTATTGAGAGCTGTTTTCAGAAACTTCATTTCAAATTGAAACTGTTCCTCATAAGGCCTAATAAAGCTGGGGAGTTGGTTTATTCCATATAATGGATCCTTATTATAATCCAATTCGGAGACCAGTAATTGTTTGTGTGGAAAATCCCCCAAATTTTCATAAATATATTTTGCTACCCGATTGATGGATATCCCAGAAGAAATCTCATCGTACTTTGTGGACTGCAGGTCTGTAAATATGGTGATCTCTGGTGTTACATGCTTTACAAACTGTTTGGAAGGTCTAATAATGATTTCCCCACTTTTTTGATTGATTCCCTGAAAATATACATGTTGAATATCCCCTTCCTGGTTCTTGCCCAATTCATGAAAATTAGAGACGGCAAATAAATTTTGGGGTATAATGAGTTCTATGGACGTATTGGCCATATCCGTATAAAGATCTTCCAAATTCTTGTTGGAATATAAGTGCCATTCCCCATCATAAACTGCAGGGGTAAGGTACCAATCCTTTAAATAATAACCACCCCTGTTATCATATCCGTAGGTGGTAAATTTATCTGAAGGCAACTTCACCTTATAGGTAATAAATATTTTAGCGGACTCTTTTGGGGGCAGGGGATGGTTCAGATTAATTTTAATAATATCCCTGCCAGGGGCATACTCCCAATCCAAACCTTGATAATTATCATCAACGGTACTTGTTATTTTGGTATTTCCCCTTTCTTCGTCCTTGGCTAGATGTAACCCTTTTTTAAATTCTTCAGAAAATCTTTTGGCCAATGCCGTGTTTTTATTCGCATAAGCATTGGCCCAATCATTAAAGTAAATAAACCCCAAGGTATCCTTGGAATTATTTTCGTAAATAATCTCCTGCTGTATATTGAAGGTTTTACTTTCTACGTCCAAGGTGGCCGTAAGTTTATTGGAATGTTGGGCTATAGAAAGACCATTGATACATAAAAATATCAACAACAAAATAGGTTTCCGAATGTATTCCAACTTCTTCAAGGATCTTGTGTTTAGAAATTAGGACTCAATATATTGCCTTTGTAAAAGGAATCTATAATGTCCACCACTTCCTTTTCCGTGTCAACGATTTGTATCAAATCCAGATCACCAGGGCTAATGTTTCCCATTTTAAGCATGGCATCCTTTATCCAGTCCATTAATCCACTCCAAAATTCCGAGCCCACCAAAATAATAGGGAATTTTTCTATTTTGTTCGTCTGTATAAGTGTAATTGCCTCAAAAAGTTCATCCAACGTACCAAAACCGCCAGGCATAACCACAAAGCCTTGGGAATATTTTACGAACATAACCTTACGGACAAAGAAATAATCAAAATCCAAACTTTTATCCCCATCAATATAAGGGTTGTCATGTTGCTCAAAAGGTAAATCAATGTTCAAGCCGACAGAGGTGCCCCCTGCCAAATGTGCTCCCCTGTTCCCGGCCTCCATTATCCCTGGACCACCACCTGTAATAATTCCATACCCGGCCTCGGCAATGCTCTTGGCCACACTTACCGCCAATTCGTAATATTTGTCACCAGGCTTTGTACGCGCGGACCCAAATACGGAAACGCATGGGCCAATGGCACTCATTTTTTCAAATCCGTTCACAAACTCGCCCATAATCTTGAATAAGGCCCAGGAATCGTTAGTTTTTATCTCGTTCCATCCTTTGTGATGTTGTTCTTTTCTCATGTTAGAATATTATCAATAATCAAATTAGACTACCGTTTTCATATCGTTATAATGTAGTTTTGAAGAAAATAGTATCTTTTACCGACACTTAATTTCACAAACCTAATTCTTTTCTCAAAAATTTTGAGGTGTAACTCTTTTTATCCAAGGCCACTTCCTCCGGAGTACCTTCCGCAACTACCATACCACCATTACGACCGCCTTCGTAGCCAATATCTATAATGTGGTCTACCATTTTTATGACATCCATATTGTGTTCAATTACCAAAACGGTATTTCCTTTGTTTACAAGTTTATTAAGTACATGCATCAATACCCTGATATCTTCGAAATGTAATCCCGTGGTAGGTTCATCCAATATATAAAAGGTATTTCCAGTATCCCTTTTAGAAAGTTCCGTAGCCAACTTTATACGCTGCGCTTCTCCACCGGATAGGGTAGTGGATTGCTGGCCCAGGGAGATATATCCCAGTCCCACATCCTGAATAGTTTTTAACTTGCGATAGATTTTGGGGATATTTTCAAAAAACTCCACAGACTCGTTAATAGTCATCTCCAGCACATCGGCAATGGATTTGCCCTTATATCTAATCTCCAAGGTTTCCCTATTAAACCGTTTACCATTACAGGTCTCACATTCTACATATACATCAGGAAGAAAATTCATTTCAATAACCCTTAGACCTCCTCCTTGACAGGTTTCGCATCGTCCTCCCGTAACATTAAAGCTAAAACGCCCGGGCTTATAGCCCCTAATCGAAGCTTCCTGTGTCTTGGCAAAAAGAGACCTAATTTCACTAAAAACACCGGTGTAGGTTGCCGGATTGGACCGCGGTGTTCTTCCAATAGGTGACTGGTTAATATCAATGACCTTGTCTATATGCTCCAAGCCCTTAATTTTCTTGTAGGGCATAGGAACTTTTACCCCATTAAAATAATGGGCGTTTAAAATAGGGTATAAGGTTTCGTTGATCAAGGTAGATTTACCACTGCCAGAAACACCCGTTACCCCTATCATTTTTCCCAAAGGAAAACTTACCGAAACATTTTTAAGATTATTTCCCGAACAACCGGATAATTCCAGGTTGTTTCCATTGCCTTGCCTTCGTTTTTTTGGAACTTCAATTTTTAGCTTTCCGGTAATATAATCTGCTGTTAGGGTATGATGGTTTTTTAGATCATCCGGTTTACCTTCCGAAATTATTTCCCCTCCGTGTTTTCCGGCCTTTGGCCCTATATCTATAACATGGTCTGCACGTTCTATCATATCACGGTCGTGCTCTACCACAATTACTGAATTACCAAGGTCTCTTAGCGATTCCAAAGACTTTATCAATCGTTCGTTATCCCTCTGATGCAGACCAATACTTGGCTCATCCAGGATATAAAGTACACCTACCAACTGTGACCCAATTTGGGTTGCCAATCTAATACGCTGTGCTTCCCCGCCGGACAGGGATTTACTACTTCTATTTAAGGAGAGATAATCCAAACCAACATCCAATAGAAATTGAACCCTTGTTTTGATCTCCTTTATAATTTCCTCGGCAATTTTTAATTGGTTACCCTCCAGTTTTTTTTCCAGACCGTTAAAGAAATCGGCCAATTCCGCGATATCCAGATTGGATAGGTCGGCAATATTGTTGTTGTCTATTTTAAAATTCAGCGATTCTTGCTTTAACCTAGTGCCTTCACAGGTTGGACATTTAATTTTGTCCATATACTCCTTGGCCCAACGTTTGATGGAGGTGGAGTTGGCCTCGTTAAATTGACTCTTTATAAAGTTGGATATACCTTCATAATCTATTTTATATAGGCGTTTTACCCCAAGGGTCTTAGAGTCCACCTCGAAACTTTCCTTACCGCCATAAAGCAATATTCCAATGGCTTCCTCGGGTATTTTTGCAATTGAGGTGGTTAGTTCAAAATTATATCGCTGCGCAATGGTTTCTATCTGTTTAAAGGCCCACGAATTTTTATATTCGCCCAATGGAGCAATGCCACCTCCTTTAATGGACAGAGTTTTGTTTGGGAAAATTTTATTTTCATTTACCTCATAAATATGTCCAAGCCCATTACAATCGGGACACATGCCTTTTGGTGAATTAAAGGAAAATGTGTTGGGTTCTGGGGAGGGGTATGAAATTCCCGTAGTAGGGCACATCAAATCCCTACTAAAATAACGGGGTTCATCCTTACCCTCTTCCAAAATCATCAGTACATTTTCACCGCTGTACATGGCGGTATTGATTGTTTCCGAAATACGCTTGTCCAATTCGGTACTCTCCTCAATTTTGAGTCGATCAATAACAATCTCAATATCATGGGTCTTGTAACGGTCCACTTTCATGCCCTTTACAATATCCTTGATTTCCCCATCTACCCTTACTTTGACAAAACCTTGTTTGGCAACTTGCTCAAATAGCTCCCTATAATGACCTTTTCTAGATTTAACGATAGGAGCCAGTATATTTATTTTCTTGCCCTTATAGGAAGATATGATCAATTCCTTTATCTGTGAATCATCATAACTAACCATCTTCTCCCCGGTATTGTAACTGTAGGCATCCCCGGCCCTAGCAAATAAAAGTCTAAGGAAATCGTAGATTTCGGTAATGGTACCTACGGTGGACCTGGGAGATTTTGAAGTCGTCTTTTGCTCTATGGCAATTACAGGTGATAGGCCATCGATCTTGTCCACATCCGGGCGCTCCAAGCCACCCAGAAACTGTCGGGCATAGGCCGAAAAAGTCTCAATATACCTTCTTTGGCCTTCGGCATAAATGGTATCGAAAGCCAAGGATGATTTGCCGCTTCCGGACAGTCCGGTAATAACGACCAGCTTTTCACGGGGTATGGTAACATCTATATTTTTAAGGTTGTGCACACGGGCGCCTTTAACCTCAATATTCTCTTCGTAATTAATCATTTTCATTAGCAATGTGCGAAGTTACGACTTTGATACCTAAAAATGAAGTAGGTGCTATTTAGTTTTTTGTAGATTAAAAGCTTAGCTATAAATTAGCATTCTTAACTATAAAATATTTTTAAATGCAGCTTTTAGGAATTGGTTCTAGGATTAATCATAGCGAATACGGTAAAGGGGTAGTTACCAATGTAACTTCTAAACATTATTGGGTGACCTTCATGGAAAATGGTTTGGAAACCATAGAATTGGATTCCAATTTTGATGTTATAGAAGCAGTGGAGGACGAAGTGGATACTATAAGTTTTTCCGAAGTGGAACAATCGCTGATTTCCATTTTAAAACGATGGAGCGATGCCAGCTCCATCACTCCAATTGCGGACAAATGGAAGGGCGGGAGCCTAGTTTTAAAACCAGGTGATGCCAACTTATCCGATAAGGAAATTCCACTGGATACCTTTTTTCACAAAATTGTTATGGTGAGGGACCGAATTAGGGTAATGGAGCAAAAAATAAACAGCAGTAACAATTTGGATGATCAGGAAAAAGTTGATCTACAGCAATATATAACCCGAATTTATGGTAGCCTAACTACCTTCAACGTACTCTTTAAAAATCAGAGCGATAATTTTGTAGGGGAAAAAACCAAGTAACCTAAATTAGGATTCAATACCACAAATTGAAGGTACAAGACACATTTGTATAAAGAAGGAATAGGGGGCTTAATTGAACGCTGTGCCAATCAAACGGGCACATTTATTATACTGCCTCCTTTTCACTTACAATTGCCAACTGGCGTTGTCCGGAATATCGCGAATGTGAGTGTATTTTGTTATTTATAAGTTGTTTTATGTTCGTCTGGGAAAGATCTCCGGTGCAATCATAGGTTGACAATTCCAAGGATATAATTTCTACAGTGTATAGGTTGTAATATATGGCATACTTCCTCTTTTGATCGTACACCATAAATTCCTGACCATGGAATTTAGACCTGAAGTATTTGGAAATAAGCGGTAGCACGTCGAATCCTGGTGAAACATTGGAAAAGTAGACCTGATCTTGCGATATTTTAAAATTTGCAATGGCCTCTATTCTATGTTTTTCCCGTGCCACCATTCTGGATAGTTGCTGAATTTTTAAAATAATTTCCGACAATCCTTCAACAGGGCTTTCATTGGGATTGGCATACATAGAACGGATGTATTGATATAGCAGTAGTTCAATACCATTAGTTTCGCTTAAAAAGGCAAAGTAAATGGACTTAATGGCCGCATTGCTTTTGTTCTGTATACTGTTCCAAACCCGTCTTGCCTTATCCATCTGGGTAAAAACAGTTATCGCTTCCGAAAACAGACCTTTTTGAATCTCCTTATTTTTTTGGATGTCCGCCACAGGTATTTTCTCCTCAAAAATTTTGAAAACCGTAGTTAGAAAACCATTGAAACTGCCGTCGTAAATTAAAACCTTAGGATTTTCCATAATTATTCAAATAAACTGAGTTGTACACTTAATTCCTTTTTTAAACGTCTTCTTTCCGTTTTTACTAAATGACCCTTGGATAAACCACTCTCTTTTTTGGAGCTAATGGAAACAAAGTGATTATCATCCATCCCGGAAAAGGCTAGACTACTTAATTTTTGATGCAAATCGTCCAAAGTCATGTTTTTGTATTTGTAATTATTCCAAATATATGGATTATTTCCTAATTATGGAAATAGTCCAATAAATTTTTTGGATATATTCCAAAATACGTATATTTGAGGCTATGGGATATAGTCTCTTACCCAAATAGGGAATATCTCCATGTCAACTATATGAATTAAAAACCTTTACTATGAACGAGGATATGGAAATTGTGACAAAGCGCTTTACCGATTTACGCCGGGAATTGGGGTATACCCAATCTGACTTTGCCAACTTGCTTGGTATTTCAAATACTACTGCCGACATAGAAAGGGGGCGTACCAAATTATCGGGAAAAGTAGTGGCTGAATTGCTCAAGCAATTTAAAATAAATCCACTTTGGCTATTCGGTGACAGTTCCCAAAAGTATCTAGCGGTTACCAATGTCAGTGTTATTCCCAAGGTGGTTACGGTTAATTCATCCGAAAACGAGAATATGGTATTGGTAAATGCAAAGGCCGCCGCCGGATACCCCCAAAACATTCAGGACACCAGTTGGTACAAACAGCTGCCTGCCTTTGATATTCCTTTGCCAGAATTCAGAAATGCCACCTATAGAGGTTTCCAAATTGAAGGGGACAGTATGTTACCCAATCTAAGGCCAGGGGAATGGGTATTGGCCAGGGCCGTTGAAGGTCTAAAGGATGTAAGTCCCAATAAGATTTACGTTGTGGTATTACAGGACGCCGTTTTGGTGAAAAAGATTGAAAAATCGCCCAATCCGGCCGTAATTTCCCTAATATCATTAAATGAAAACTATCCTCCATACAGCGTTAACACAGAAGACATACAAGAGCTTTGGCAAGTTAGCAGTAAAATAACTTTTGGAGTAGATGCCACTTCCGAGAAGGGATTGCTAAGGCAATTGCAGGAATCTATGGATGAGCTAAAAAATCAATTAAAAAAAGTCAATAACTAATACCACCTTATTGTTAGGCTTAGAGGCTTATTACCCGAGTATTTTTTAGGGAAGACTTTTCCTGTAATAAAAAGATTATAGAAACCGATTGTCCCTGCCCGCTTCGGACAGGATTAAACTTGACCCATCTTGGAATTTTCACATTAAATAGGATTAATATCTTGTAATTGTAGGTTTTACCTTATAGATAGTTTTACCGATAAAGTGCATGTTATTACCGACGAACCGCAAGATTATCTTCTATTTCCAGCTTTCACAACAAGATCGTGATGTTACACAACAAAATTCTAGAATTCACACTACAAGAACATATTTTTGAGCTGATAATGAGTCCCAAATCTTATCATTACATATATAAAAAGGCTGTGCAATTAAATTGTATCGCCTTTTTTATTTTAGAATCTTACTACAGGTACAAAAATGTAGGATAAAATAATGGTTAACTTGCCCACAAATCCCTTAATTTGATTTGTGTTTTTAATTGGTAAGTACCGATGATGGTAATTAGGGATATACGGGGTACAACAATAACCCAGCTTTGGCGTTTGTAGTATTGGGTGCCAATATGCCAAAAGGCTTTAAAATTATTAAAAAAACCAAGAAGTAATTAGAATATTTAGACAACAATTGAACAATGGTGAAGTCTTTTAATAAAATGTTTGTTTCATTAATGATTTGTTCATTGTGTTTCTGGTATTCGCCTGCCCAGGACCCTTCCACCAAACCCGATTATTTTCAAGAGTTCCAGAATAAGAAAGGAGCACAGGAAAGATTTGATTATTTCTTTGGTGTTCCCAATCGCTATCTAGAAGATTCGGCCTATGACTGGCAAGCGGCCGTAAACGTTTATCACAACAATGCCCAAAAAGTAAAGGATTCAATAAGTATCACCAAATATGAGCTTATGCAGTCCCAACTTTATTATGATATAGGCGACTTTAGCAAAAGTGTGGCCATTGCAAACCAATTGTACAAGAAAATTGAAAGCTTGGATTTGCAATCCAAAAAAATCCTTTTAGATCTTATAGACAACAACTATGCAAAATTGGGGCTATACGATAGGCAATTTGAAATTAGGAATGAGAAAAAGAACTTAGGCCTTACAGATAAGGTTATTTTCTATGATATCTACTCCAACCTTGGACTTCATAGAAAGGCAATGGACGACTATATCAAGGACAAGCTGAAAACCATAAGGGAAGACGATTATTATGGCCAGGCGGAATATCAGAGCAACGTTGGCAACTACCTTCTTTTGGATATGTCCATACCAACAGCCCTAACCTATTACAAGAAGGCAAAGGGATTTATTGATGTATATCTCAATGATATTAGCAGGGAAAAAACAGAACAAGAAATTAGCAAAGGTAATTTATTGAAAGCCATTATAGAAGGGAACATTGGTAAATGCCATGCCCTGCTTAAGGAATATGATATTGCCATTCCTTATTTGGAGAATTCCATTAACCTGATCAATGAATACAACAAGGGTAAATTCTCGTCGGAAAAGGTAGAAAACACCTTGGAGTTGGCAGATTGCTATTTGCAGAAAGAAGACTATGAAAAGGCCCAGGAGTATCTCTTGGATGGACAAAATCCTGTGAAAATTGAAAATATCCTAAGAAGAAATAGATTATTAGCGGCCTACTTTGACCGTATTGGCGATTATAAAAATTCAGTCGATTATTTAAAACGAAACGTACGCATAAGGGATTCATTGAATAGGAATGAATCCTCCATGAAAAAACAACAGTTGGCGGCCGTGGCCGGGCAAGAGATAGAGTACTCCAAGAAAATGATGGAGCAGCAGAAAAAGGACCTAGAGCAATCCCGAAGCGATTTACAGGCCAAAGAGGAAAGAATAAACATTGTTTTTATTTCTTTGATCTTTACTCTTTTGGGATTTGCAGGCTTAGTTTTTGCCTATTTGAAAAGTATTAAGAACCAGCGGCTCATTGCGGATCAGAAGCGCATAATAGAGGCTTCATTGGTAGAAAAGGATTCCCTTTTAAAAGAAATTCACCACAGGGTTAAAAATAACTTGCAAATGGTTTCCAGCCTGCTTAGCTTACAGACCAAAAATACCCGTAGTAAGGCAGCTATAGAGGCGTTGGAAGAGGGCAAGAGTAGGGTAAAGGCCATGGCCCTTATCCATCAAAAATTATATCAGAACGATGATCTCTCCGTGATAGAAATGCAGGGATATATAGAAAGTCTTATTAATAGTGTACAATCGGTCTACAAAAAAGGCGGCCATAATATAAATATTACCATTGATGCCGAAGGCGTTGAGTTGGATATTGATAGGGCAATTCCCTTTGGCCTTATTTTAAATGAATTGGTATCCAATTCATTTAAATATGCCTTCCCGGATGATGACGAAAATGGAAAGATTTATATCCATTTAAGGAAAAATGGGGGACAAGGCTATTTTGAGTACACGGACAATGGGGTAGGACTGCCAGAGGATACGGATGACAGGGCCAATTCCTCCATGGGAATCAGGTTAATGAATCGTTTGGTAAATCAGCTTCAATCTACCTTAAATATCGATAAAACATCCGAAGGAGTTCGTTTTTGGTTCAATTTTAAATAAATTTGAATAAAAACAGTTCAACTTATGCAAATTACATTTCTAGGCCATGCCACTTTACTCATTGAAACAGCTGGCAAAAGGTTATTGGTAGATCCTTTTATTTCAGGAAATGAGAAAGTAGATGGTAAAATCGATATTAAAGATTTAAAACCCGATTACATCCTGGTAACCCACGCCCATCAAGACCATACCTTGGATGTTGAAGAAATTGGAAAAATGAGCAATGCCACTGTGGTTAGCAATTTTGAGATTGCCACTTATTTTGAAAACAAAGGCCTAAAGGCTCATCCTATGAATCACGGTGGGAACTGGAAGTTTGACTTTGGTACCCTGAAATATGTAAATGCCATTCATACCTCTTCCTTTGCTGATGGAACCTATGGTGGACAGCCAGGGGGATTTATTCTTTCTTCTGAAGGAAAGCACATTTATATTGCCGGCGACACAGCCTTGACAATGGATATGAAACTAATTCCCATGTCCTATCAATTGGATCTTGCTGTATTGCCCATTGGCGATAATTTTACGATGGGGGTCGATGACGCCCTTCTAGCATCGGATTTTGTGGAATGCCCTAAGATATTGGGTTGTCATTATGATACTTTTGGGTATATTGTTATTGATCATGACCAGGCCATTCAAAAATTTTCAAAAAAGGGTAAAGAGCTAATTCTACTGGAAATAGGAGGATCTTTAACGGTTTAATTATCTCACATTACTTCGCAGTACTAGCCTGTGGAGCAGTTTAGGGAAAAATCTTTTCAAATAGATTCCGACTACCTCTTTTCGGCCAATGTAAACTTCGAATTTTTCTTTTTCTATGGCCTTGACCATTTTTTTGGCAAAGACTTGTGGAGATAATCCGTTTTTAGTGGCCACATCATTGTCAACTTGGGGACTGCCATCTGCGGTTAGGGCATTAATGGCCACATTGGTATTTACAAAGCCTGGACATACCATGGTAACCTTAATATTGTCAGTTTCATGTTCCATGCGCAAAACGTCAAAAAAACCATGTAGCGCATGCTTGGCCCCACAATATCCAGAGCGATAGGGAGAGCCAAATTTTCCCATTAGGCTGGTTACGGTAACAAAATGTCCTTTTTGTTGAGTTACAAAATAGGGAAGGATTGCTTTGGAAAGGGCAATGGTACCCATATAATTAACGTCCATTAATTTCTGATAAACCTGCAAATTGGTTTCCATAATTAAGGAACGTTGACTAATACCAGCATTATTTATCAATAAGTCGATAGACCCATAAAATGACATAGCTTCCGTTACTTTTTCAGACATGGTATCCTTATCCATCAAATCCAATGGCAGAAGGGAGATAAGATCGCTTTTTGGGCAACGGGTCTTAACTGATTGTATATCCTTTAATTTTCTGGAAGAAATAATGAGTTTATAGCCTATGCGGTTAAGTTCATAGGTCAGGGCTTCCCCTATGCCTGAGGAAGCTCCAGTTATCCATACCACCTTATCGACTTTTGTTTTCATTTTATTCATATTTAGAAAAAAAGATAGTTAAATTTGATTTTATATTTCATGAAAGCAACCTACAAAAAATACATTTTAGAATTTAAACGTCCCAGTGGTACTTCCAGGGGAATAATGACCCATAAAGAAACCTTCTTTATTATTTTAGAACGGGACAAAAGATTTGGAATCGGGGAATGCGGTATTTTAAGGGGGTTGAGTGTTGATGATGTTCCGGGCTATGAGGACAAGCTGAAATGGACCGGTGACAATATTCATTTGGGAAAAGACCAACTGTTGAAAGCCTTGATGCAATATCCAAGCATTCAATTCGGGGTGGAACAAGCCTTTTTATCCCTTAATTCCGAGGATCCCTTTTTACTTTATCCTTCAGAATTTACGCTAAACAATAGCCCCATAGCCATCAACGGATTGATTTGGATGGGGGATGAACGTTTTATGCACCAACAGATCCAAAAAAAACTTGAAGAAGGTTTCAAGTGCATTAAATTAAAAATTGGAGCCATCGATTTCGAGAAGGAAATAGCGCTTTTAAAATCCATTAGAAATACATACAGTGAAAAAGAGATTGAAATAAGGGTCGATGCCAACGGTGCATTCATTCCTTCAGAAGCCATGGCTAAACTGGAACGACTTTCCCTTTATGGACTACACTCCATAGAACAACCCATCAAGGCTGGCAACACTAATGAAATGACGGAATTATGCCTAAATACTCCCATCCCCATAGCCTTGGACGAGGAATTAATAGGAATTACTGATGTAACGGAAAAGGAGAAACTTCTACAAATTATAAGGCCGCAGTATATAATCCTAAAACCAAGTTTGGTTGGAGGGTTTAAAGGAAGTATGGAATGGATTAAAATTGCCGAGAAATTAAATATAAAATGGTGGGTTACCAGTGCATTGGAAAGCAATATAGGCCTTAATGCCATAGCCCAATGGACCTTTACCTTAAACAACCCTCTACCACAGGGATTGGGTACCGGTGGGTTATATACCAATAATTTTAAATGCCCGCTAAAAGTAAAAAATGGAACAATTTCCTATGAACAAACCGGGAGTTGGGAAAACAATTTAATAAAGAATATATGTATATAGAACAGGGATATAAAGGAAACCATGAATCTTGGAGATACCTAGTCGGAATTTTGATCATATTCATTGGCTGGCAACTTTTGGGGTCCATTCCACTACTTGGGGTAATAATCGTTAAGTCTCTTGGCGGGGAAACCTTTCCTTCGGATGTTGCAGGAATGTCGAAAATGGTAGGTAGCAATCTATTTCTCTTTTTAATGCTTATTTCATT
This sequence comes from Arenibacter palladensis, assembly GCF_900129275.1. Lineage (GTDB taxonomy): Bacteria > Bacteroidota > Bacteroidia > Flavobacteriales > Flavobacteriaceae > Arenibacter > Arenibacter palladensis. The sequence continues at coordinate 130,194 of NZ_FQUX01000002.1, forward strand.
TGTATTTGGCCTTGTGGCCACATTTCTTACGGTTCAATTTGTTCATAGGCAAACTATAACCTCCCTTACCACCAGTAGAAACAAAATAGATTGGAAACGAGTGTTTTTCGCTTTTGGACTTTGGGGACTAATAACAATTTTGATTACCGGGCTGGACATCTTTTTGTCCCCAGAGGATTATGTTTTTAATTTTAATGTAATGCCCTTTGTCATATTATGCCTTATTTCCGTTTTCCTAATCCCGCTCCAAACCAGTTTTGAGGAGTATTTTATGCGAGGTTACCTAATGCAGGGTATTGGGTTAATGACGGGCAAAAGATGGGTGCCATTAGTAATCACTTCCATGATTTTTGGTTTGTTACACCTTTTTAATCCTGAGGTTGAAAAATTGGGCTATGGAATAATGGTTTATTATATAGGTACTGGGTTTTTCCTAGGGATTTTGACCCTAATGGATGAGGGATTGGAATTGGCCATAGGTTTTCATGCCGCCAATAATTTATTGACAGCCCTCTTGGTGACCGCAGATTGGACCGCCTTCCAGACCGAATCCCTCTACAGGGATATATCGGAACCAGAGTTGGGTTGGGATGTGTTTTTACCGGTATTGGTGATCTATCCCATTATCTTGTATGTATTCTCCAAAAAATACGGCTGGACCAACTGGAAGGAGCGTCTTACCGGTGATGTACAAAGTCCAGAAACTTTACAACTAAATGTAGAAAGTGATTCCAACCTTTAAAAACATCCATCCTAAATTTAAATTCAACGAAATCCATTACGATTTTGGAGTTTTAAAAGAGTTGGCCTACAGTCTTGTTAAGGAAGGTCAAGTGTACGAGAAGTGTATAGGAAATTTTCTAATGGATTGGTTAGATGATACCGATACCATTCTAGTAAAAACTTCCGGATCTACAGGTGTCCCCAAAACAATTTCGTTGAAAAAGGAACATATGGTAAATTCTGCCTTGGCCACAGGAGCTTTTTTTAAAATGGGACCTGGAACAAAAGCCCTTCTATGTCTGTCCACCGACCATATAGCGGGGAGAATGATGTTGGTCCGAGCCATGGTACTGGGTTGGGAAATAGACTTGGTGGAACCTTCTTCCAATCCTTTGCAATTCACTTCCAAGAATTACGACTTTGTTGCCATGGTGCCCATGCAGGTACAAGGTTCTATTCCATATTTAAAGCAAATTGGCACATTAATTATTGGAGGGGCACCTATTTCCCCTGAACTAAAATTAGATCTTAACAAGGTAGATACACGGATTTTCGAAACTTATGGTATGACCGAAACCATTACCCATATTGCCGTAAAAGAGCTTGCAAAAGGCCCTGAAGACCATAATTTTAAGACCCTTCCGGATGTTGTTCTTTCCAGGGATGAAAGGGATTGCTTGGTGATTGAAGCTCCAAAAGTTTCCGATGCCGTTATAGTAACCAACGATGTAATTAACCTAATTTCACCCACTGAGTTCCAGTGGCTGGGCAGGTATGACAACGTAATTAATTCCGGGGGAGTAAAATTAATCCCGGAACAACTGGAGTCCAAGTTATCTGTATTGATCAAATCCAGATTTTTTGTGGCGGGCATCCCTGATGCCTATTTAGGCCAAAAATTGATATTGGTAGTCGAAGGTGATATAGATGTTAATCAATTGTCCCAAGACATAAAATTCCTTAACACAATTTCTAAATATGAAATTCCCAAAGAAATATTTAGTGTACTCCAGTTTGTGGAAACAGCTAGTGGAAAGGTAAATAGAAACGAAACTTTAGAAATTATAAAATAGAGAGGTTCAGGGTTATATCTTAAATTAATTACCTAAATTCAAGAATTAAATATTCCTTTCAAATTCTAAAGTGTACCGAATGGCCCGGATTTTTGTCAGTATTACATTTCTCTGTATTTTCGTTATTGGGACCGCTCAGGAAACTACGTTTACCATTAGCGGCAAGGTCACTTATATGGACCAAGCTTTACCCAATGCCAATGTGTTCATAAAAGGCACTACTGTGGGAACAAAAACGGATTCCAAAGGTCAATATAGCATCGAAGTGTCTCCTGGAAATATAATGACATTTTCCTATTTGGGAATGCAAACAATTGAAGTGCCCGTTGGTGACATGAACAATGTACTGGATATAAGGCTTTCGGAACATGCAGAGGAATTGGATGAAGTTGTGGTAAAAAAGATAAAGCGTAAAAGCCAAAAAGAACTTCTAGCAGAGTATCCCACCAACACAAATTTAATTAAGTCCTCCTGGGGAATTATGGACAAGGACCGGACATCATATTCGATGCGGGTCATTGATGGCAAAAATTTAATGACCTCGGGGGTTGATTTTCTGGATGCCCTACTTCCATGGGTTCCTAATATGGTAATTGACAGGGTAACCAACCCCTTGGATCCACGAGTTTATTTGCCACAATATGCAAGCACAAAAGTACCTGTTATTTTTGATGTTGACGGCTTTGTTTATGAACAGGCCCCGACATTTATTTCCGTCCACGGCATTGAACGTGTTGCGGTACTTACTCGAAACGGCGCATTTGCCAGATATGGTTCTAGAGGTGCTGGCGGAGTCATTATTATTAATACCAAGGAGCAGACACGTATAGATGATTTAGAAGTAAAAAGAATCTACAACAATTCAGGGTTGAGGGATAGTATTAATGATCAGTTAGCTATTAAGCCGGCATATGTTGCGGAAATTCCTGAGTATATTAAAGAATATTCTTTGGCCGATACGGAAGATATGTCCAATCGAATATTTGAAAGTCAAAAAGCAAGGTTTGGCAACTCTCCCTATTATCTACTTGACATTTCCGATTATTTCAGAAACACTTGGGGCGACAAAAAACAATCAATTGCACTTCTGGATTCAATGGCAAAACAATTCGCACATGACGACATAGCTCTCAAGGCATTGGCTTATAGGTATGAAAAATTGGGTTTATTGGAAAGTGCCTTACAGCAATATTTGGCGATTCTGAAATTGAAACCAAGGGATGCCCAGTCGCACAGGGATTTGGCCAATGCCTATAATGAGATAGGGAATTACCAAAAGGCATTACATATTTATTCCCGTTATGAACTGGCCGTAAACGATCTGGATTCTGTTCCATTTGACAAATATGGAACGGACGAGCTTATGACTACGGAACGTATGAATATTGTTAAACTTAATGCAGGTAAGTTTTCTTTGGAAAGTGGAACATTGGAAGAAAGTACTGCAAATCCTGGGAATAGGGTATTGATAGAATGGAATAACAATGCAGCCGAATTTGAATTACAATTTGTAGATCCTGAAAAGTATTATAACAGTTGGGAATATTCTGTTGAAACCAAAGAAGCCGAATTGTCCGCAGAAATTTCAAAAGGATATTCCAGTAAACAATTCTTTTTGCATGATGACCTAAAAGGAGCATGGGTGATTAATATTTCTTACTTTGGAAATGGTTCCCAAGACCCCACTTACCTGAAAGTAACTACATTTTTTGATTACGGCACTTTGGAGCAACGACAGGCTACCAAGGTTTTTAAACTGGCAGGGATTAAGGAAGATTCTTATTTGTGTAGAATAAATACGGAATCAAAATTATTTATTGAATGAACTTCACTCTTTGATAGGGATACAAATCCAACTATGGTAATGTCAACATATTGATACATTACATCATTTTAACATTGGTACATTCTTACATTCCCAAATTATCCCATTTCCAAATCTTCAAAGACCCAAATTAACACATTGCTACATTAGTACATTTGCACATTGGTACATTTTCAAATTATCCCATTTCCAAATCTTCAAATTATCAAACCTGTACCACTCCCATATTAAATTGCTTTTCAATAGGGGCATGGTTGGCAGCCTCGATACCCATAGATATCCACTTGCGAGTGTCCAGAGGATCTATTACTGCGTCCGTCCATAAACGGGAGGCTGCATAATAGGGCGATATCTGATTATCATATCGCTGTTTTATTTTATTAAAAAGTTCGCTTTCCTGGGCTTCCGTAATTTTCTCGCCCTTCTTCTTCAGTGAAGCGGTTTCTATCTGTAGTAACACCTTGGCGGCAGAATTACCGCTCATTACCGCCAATTCGGCACTGGGCCACGCTATAATCAATCTCGGGTCGTACGCCTTGCCGCACATAGCGTAATTTCCCGCTCCGTAACTATTGCCTATAACAACTGTGAATTTAGGTACCACGGAATTGCTGACCGCGTTCACCATTTTTGCCCCATCCTTTATAATACCCCCATGCTCACTTTTACTACCTACCATAAAACCGGTAACGTCCTGTAAAAATACCAAGGGAATTTTCTTTTGGTTGCAGTTGGCTATAAAACGGGTGGCCTTATCCGCAGAATCGGAATAGATGACCCCTCCAAATTGCATTTCCCCATTTTTGGTCTTTACTACTTTACGCTGGTTGGCAACGATACCTACGGCCCATCCATCTATACGGGCATATCCAGTAAGTATAGTTTTTCCGTAACCTTCCTTGTATTGTTCAAAATCGGAATTATCTACCAATCGATTTATAATTTCCAACATATCGTATTGCTCGGCCCTCGATTTTGGAATAATCCCATAAATATCATCTTCCTTTTCCTTGGGTGTTACCGCTGGGATTCTGTTATATCCCGCCTTATCATAGTCGCCAATTTTACCCATGATGTTCTTTATGGTATCCAAAGCATCTTTGTCGTCCTTCGCCTTGTAATCCGTTACTCCACTAATTTCACAATGGGTAGTGGCACCTCCTAAAGTTTCATTATCAATAACTTCTCCTATTGCAGCCTTTACCAAATAACTACCCGCCAAAAAAATACTACCCGTTTTGTCCACTATTAAAGCCTCATCGCTCATTATCGGCAGATAGGCCCCACCTGCAACACAACTGCCCATAACGGCCGAAATTTGGGTAATTCCCATACTGCTCATTACCGCATTATTTCTAAAAATTCTACCAAAATGTTCCTTGTCCGGAAATATTTCGTCCTGCATGGGAAGGTATACCCCGGCACTATCTACCAAGTAAATTATCGGCAAGCGATTTTCAATAGAAATTTCTTGGGCCCTTAGGTTTTTTTTTGCGGTGATAGGAAACCAAGCTCCTGCTTTTACCGTGGCATCATTGGCCACCACAATACATTGCTTGCCCTGTACATAGCCAATTTTTACTACAACACCTCCAGAGGGACATCCACCGTGGGCCTCGTACATGCCATCACCTACAAACGCCCCGATTTCAATAACATTTTTGCCCTTATCCAAAAGGTAATCAATACGCTCCCTAGCACTTAATTTACCTAGGGCATGTTGCTTTTCCAACCTACTTTTCCCGCCTCCTAGTTTTACCTTGGCCAGTTTATTTTTTAATGCTGATAGTAGTAATTTATTGTGGTCTTCGTTTTTGTTGAAGTTGATATCCATGTTGAGATGCCTTTCTTTTGCGCAATAAAGATAAGGAGTTATATTTATTAACTTTAACTAAATTATATTCTAAATGAGCGAAAAAGTAAGATGGGGAATTATTGGATTGGGCAACATTGCCAGTAATTTTGTCAAGGACCTTGCTCTGGTCAAGGAGGCTGAAATTTACGCAGCGGCTTCAAGAAATTTGGAAAAGGCCAAAGGATTTTCGAAGGAATATAATATTCCAAATGCCTTTGGAAGCTATAAGGAACTTTTGGAGTGCAAGGAAGTTGATGTGGTCTACATTGCTACGCCGCATACTTCGCATTGCGAGCTTTCCATAATGGCCATGGAACATGGCAAACATGTGTTATGTGAAAAACCAATGGGTATAAATAGGGTAGAGGTCGAAAAAATGATTGCGGCAGCCCAAGAAAACAAGGTTTTTTTAATGGAGGCCCTATGGAGTAGGTTTAATCCTTCCATTAGAAAGGTAAAACAAATGGTAGATTCTGGGGATATTGGTCCATTGGCTTATTTACATGCAGATTTTGCTTTTTATGCCTTGGATAGGGATTTTAACGGAAGGGTGTTAAATCCTGAACTCGCTGGTGGATCCTTATTGGATATTGGGATTTATCCCATCTTCCTTGCATATTTACTTCTTGGCAAGCCAGATCAATTATTTTCTACCTCCAACTTTCATCCCAATGGTGCTGAAGTACAGACTTCAATGATCTTTAAATACCCCAAGGCCCAGGCAATTCTATATTCAGGTTTTACGAGTAGATCCGAAATGAAGGCCGAAATATCCGGAGAAAAGGGATCTATCTTTATACCTGGCAGGTGGCATGAAGCGCAGGGATATACTGTAGAAAGAAATGGAGAAAAGGAAGAGTTCAGCATGCCAACTACAGGTAGAGGGTATTTCTACGAAATAAACGAGGTTCACGACTGTCTGGACCAAGGGAAGTTGGAAAGTAGTCTATGGAGCCATAGGAACAGTATGGATTTAATAAGCTTAATGGACACCGTGAGAAAACAAAATGGAATTACATTTCCGTTTGAGGAATAAAAGGTATTAAGCCCCAAGGCAAGACCTGAACTCCTTTTGGGAGACAATCCAAGGGTAGTGGTATTAAACCAGTAACCCCGCTAAACAGGCGGGATCCGTTCAACTATCGTATTTCAATGCGCCTGTGGCTTCTGAAATACGCGTTTCACGAATAAAGTTTTTTTGTTAGGTGATAAATTCTTGTAAAATTTACGATATTTGGGGCTCTACAAACCAAACCAATTAAAAAAATGGGAATGAATAAGAATACAGTGCTTGCATGGGCAACCTTTATAATGATAATTGTAGGTCTTTCGCTTATAGCATTGGGTGCATTTAGATATGATGATGTTGCCGGATGGGGATTTGCCTCGGTTGGAATAGGTTTCTTTGCAATTGCATGGGTATTTAATGCTTTAAAAGGTAGGGTATAAAAAGCCACTGGAGATTTGGCGTTTTAAGAATTGTAGGCTACCCTGGCATCATAATGAAAAATTAATAGCTAAAGACGGTGGGTATCTGCCCTTCCACTTATAATTCAAATAATCACAACTAATAATACAAATACTATATGTCAGACGATAAGAAAGTCATTTTCTCCATGTCTGGGGTTACTAAAACATACAAAACTGCCAATACCCCAGTATTAAAGAATATTTATTTAAGTTTCTTTTACGGAGCTAAGATCGGAATTTTAGGTCTTAATGGTTCTGGTAAATCTACACTGCTCAAGATTATTGCCGGGGTGGATAAAAACTTCCAGGGAGATGTAGTTTTTTCTCCTGGATATAAGGTAGGTTATCTGGAGCAGGAACCTCAATTGGACGAGAACAAGACCGTTTTGGAGGTAGTCAAAGAAGGCGTGGCAGATACTGTGGCCATCCTGGATGAATACAATAAGATCAATGATATGTTCGGACTTCCGGAGGTATATGAGGATGCAGATAAAATGCAAAAACTCATGGACAAGCAGGCCGAGCTTCAGGACAAGATAGATGCCACCAATGCCTGGGAACTGGACAACAAGTTGGAAGTTGCCATGGATGCCTTGCGTACCCCGGAATCCGATAAGAAAATCGGCATACTGTCCGGAGGTGAAAGAAGGCGGGTAGCTCTGTGTAGACTGTTGTTACAGGAACCCGAAATTCTATTGTTGGATGAGCCAACAAACCACTTGGATGCTGAATCCGTTCATTGGTTGGAACATCATTTGGCAGAGTACAAAGGCACCGTTATTGCTGTAACCCACGATAGATATTTCTTGGATAATGTTGCCGGATGGATCTTGGAATTGGATAGGGGAGAAGGTATACCATGGAAAGGAAACTACTCTAGCTGGTTGGATCAAAAATCGAAGCGTATGGCCCAAGAAAGCAAAACAGCCTCCAAAAGACAAAAAATATTGGAAAGGGAGTTGGATTGGGTGCGACAAGGGGCCAAAGGTAGACAGACCAAACAAAAGGCCCGTTTACAGAACTATGACAAATTGATGAGCCAGGATCAAAAACAATTGGATGAAAAACTGGAGATCTATATCCCCAACGGTCCCCGATTAGGGACCAATGTAATAGAGGCCAAAGGAGTATCTAAGGCCTATGGGGATAAATTACTTTATGAGGACTTAAATTTTAAATTGCCTCAGGCGGGAATTGTAGGTATTATTGGTCCTAACGGAGCTGGTAAAACCACTATTTTCCGAATGATAATGGGTGAGGAAAAACCGGACAAAGGTGAATTCATTGTAGGGGAAACGGCAAAAATTGCCTATGTGGACCAAAGTCATTCCAATATTGACCCCAATAAGACCATTTGGCAGAATTTTAGCGATGAGCAGGAATTGATCATGATGGGAGGTAGACAGGTAAATTCGAGAGCTTATTTAAGCAGGTTCAATTTTTCTGGAAGTGAGCAAAATAAAAAGGTGGATATGCTTTCCGGTGGGGAGCGTAACCGTCTGCATTTGGCCATGACCCTTAAAGAAGAGGGCAACGTTCTTCTTTTGGATGAGCCTACCAACGATTTGGATGTTAACACGCTAAGGGCCTTGGAGGAAGGTCTGGAAAATTTTGCCGGTTGTGCCGTGGTCATTTCCCACGACAGGTGGTTCTTGGATAGGATTTGTACCCATATCCTTTCTTTTGAAGGAGATTCCCAAGTACATTTCTTTGAAGGATCATTCTCTGAATACGAAGAAAACAAGAAGAAACGTTTGGGAGGAGATTTAATACCCAAGCGACTAAAATATAAAAAATTGGTGCGCTAATCGGTCCCATCCTAATTAAATAAGAATACGCTGTTGACACTATATTTAGGACAACAGCGTATTTTTTTTAATTAATTGAACCCTGTAGCATTCTCCAGTCCGCTTAATAATCTTCCGTAGGATACCAATCCAACTGTACTACCTCAATATTCGAATTCTTATCGTTTACCAACGCTTTAAATTTTGACACATCCCCAACATCGGGCTTTCCTCTATAATGGTAGGGATATACCTTTTTTGGCTTAAATTCCAGCACAGCATCCGCTGCACTTTCTACGGTCATGGTATAGGGAAGGTTCATACATACAAAGGCTTTATCTATATTCTGTAATGCCCGCATCTCAGGAATATCCTCTGTATCTCCTGAAAAGTAAATGCGTTCATTGTTTTTGCTTAGCACATAACCGTTACCTCTTCCCTTAACATGGAAGTCCTTGGCTTCCTCCCTAAGATTGTACATGGGAATTGCTTCTATGTTAATGCCATAACGTTCTTTGGATTCCCCATTATTTAAAATATCCAGTTGTGGCGTAAATTCTGCAGGAATTTTGTCGGCCACCGCCTGGGGAACGATAATTTTCGCCTTCTGGGTATTTAGAGCCTGTAGGGTTTCCAAACTAAAGTGATCACCATGGATGTCCGTAATCAAGATCAGGTCCGGTTCCTTTTCAGCTGCAAAAGCATCCTTACCTCCAACGGGATCTACATAGATAATGGTTCCATCCCAATCCAAAACCGCAGTGGCGTGTTCTATCGGCGTAATCTCAATATTGGAAATCGTATTATCCGTTTGGAGACCAACAGCCTCAGCTTTTTCCGGTAGGGATTTTGATTTTTCTTTACATCCCAAAGTCAATAGACCCATAAATACAGCTGTTATAATAAGGTGTTTTGAATGGCGCATAATTAGAGTATTTTAAATTAGTAATAATTCCATTTTAATGTCACTCCTCGCATAGGGGAGATTCTTTTCGATTTCAACTTCTTTGAAACCATACTTTCTATAAATATAAAGGGCGTTTTCCAATTTGGTGCTCGAATACAAAATTAATTTATCCCATTTGTTTTGTTTGGCATGTTCAATGGCAAAAACTAAAAGTGCTTGGCCAATTTTCAAACCTTGAAAATTCGGATCTACGGCCATTTTGCCCAATTCATACGTTCTGTCCCCCACTTTTAAAAATGCAAAGCAACCTACTATTTCCTCATTGTACTGTGCAAAAAATATATACCCACCTTTACCTATTATGTTGGCTTCACAGTTTTCCAAGAGAATGGTGTCCATAGGCTCAACATAAAAATATTTTTCCAACCATGCCACATTAAGGTCCTTAAACCTTGTTGCATAGCTCGATTCAAAAGGTACAATACTTAATGACATCTTGGTACGATCAGTATTTTACTAAATTTACGGTAATCATTTTGTATTCTTAAGAAGGAAATTTATTTTTTTTAACTAAAAAAATCTAAAATCCAAACCTGATCGTATATAGAGTGTTACAAACAAATAAATTTAAGGTTAAAAAAAAATTAAATAATTAATAATTACAATTATGACTGAAACAAAAAGTAATAATGGATTGAAGGTTATTGCAGGTTTATTAGGTGTAATTTTACTTGGGGTAATCATTTACACAGTAAGTTTATATCAGGATAAACAAAAGAACACTGCATTACTTACAAAAGAAAAAGAATTGGTTGTTGAAGATTTGACCAGTTTGAAATCTGAGTATGACAAAGCTATCTTGGAAAGCAACGCTACCAATGAGGAATTGGTTTCCGCCAGGGATAACATTGCAAAATACATTGATTCCGTTAAGACAATGAAAGCCGATATCGCAAGTCTATATCGTTACAGAAAGCAAGTAGGTATCTTGACCAAAGAAAGGGAGCAACTATTAAGAAAGGTTGATTCTTTAACCAGATCCAATACTTTCTTGGCCATGCAAAGGGACAGCACCTATGTTGAATTGGAAAAGCAAACTGTTTTCAACGATTCTTTAGTTGTACAGAATACCCAATTGGCAGATGTAGTTGAAAAAGGTTCAGCTTTAAATTTATCCAAATTCTCTGTAGATGCAGTTAAGGAAAGAACAAGCGGTAAATTGGTTTCTACTTCCAGAGCTAAGGCTACCGACAAATTAAAAGTTTGTTTCACCGTTGCGGACAACGTAATTGCCCAAGCTGGTGACAGACAATTCTTTATTGAGGTTTTGGATCCACAAGGAAATGTTTTGGGAGAAAGTTTCTCTAAAACAAGTGATTCGGGAGCTTCTGTTACTTACAGCAAAGGAACTGAATTCTACTATGAGAACCGCTCTTTGGACGTATGTGATTTCATTAACAAGCCTGCAAGTGAATTCCAAAAAGGAAACTATATGGTAAATGTTTATGATAACAATTTAAAATTATTGGGAACTTCCAAGTTTCAATTAAAATAAGGAACACTATCCATTTAAATAAAAAGGCCAATCTTTCGGGATTGGCCTTTTTTAATTATTGACTTCAAGTATTAATCCAAGGTACCTACCATATCCTCAGGTTTTACCCATTCATCGTAATCCTCTGCGGTTACATATCCTAAATTAATGGCCTCTTCCTTTAAAGTAGTACCATTTTTATGGGCCGTATTGGCAATTTCTGCAGCCTTGTAATATCCTATTTTAGTATTCAAGGCCGTAACCAACATCAAGGAATTATTTAAAAGTTGCTTAATAACATCGTGATTAGGTTCTATGCCTACGGCACAGTTCTCATCGAAACTAACACAGGCATCCCCGATCAATTGTGCAGATTGCAAAATGTTCGCCGCCATCATGGGCTTAAAAACGTTGAGTTCGTAATGCCCTTGCGTACCACCTACGCTAATGGCTACATCGTTCCCCATCACTTGGGCACAGACCATGGTCAGGGCCTCACATTGTGTAGGATTAACTTTTCCAGGCATAATGGAACTACCTGGCTCGTTTGCGGGAATAATAATTTCACCGATCCCCGATCTTGGTCCGGAAGCCATCATTCTTATATCGTTGGCAATTTTGTTCAAGGATACCGCCAACTGCTTTAAGGCGCCATGGGTTTCTACAATAGCATCATGGGCAGCTAAAGCCTCAAACTTATTTTCCGCAGTTTTAAACGGCAGTCCCGTAAATCTGGCAATATATTGTGAAACCAATACATCGTAACCTTTGGGAGCATTTAAACCGGTGCCTACGGCAGTACCACCAAGTGCCAATTCACTCAAATGATCCAAAGTATTGTCCAAGGCCTTTAGCCCGTGGTCCAATTGGGAAACGTAACCGGAAATCTCCTGTCCCAAGGTTAGGGGAGTGGCATCCATTAAATGCGTCCTACCTATTTTTACCACCTTGGCAAATTCCTTTGCCTTTTTATCCAACGTATTCCTTAGTTGCGTAATTCCAGGTATGGTTACTTCAACAATCTTCTTATAGGCTGCAATATGCATCCCAGTAGGAAAAGTATCGTTGGAAGATTGGGATTTATTTACATCATCATTGGGCTGAATGGTCTTTTCACCTTCCCCTATTTTTTTTCCGGCCAATTCATGGGCCCTATTGGCGATCACCTCGTTAACGTTCATGTTACTTTGGGTTCCAGATCCGGTTTGCCATATTACCAAAGGAAATTGGTCATCGTGTTTGCCTTCCAATATTTCATCACATACTTGGGCAATACGATCTCTTTTTTCTTCGGATAGTACTCCCAATTCAAAATTGGCGTAGGCCGCCGCTTTTTTTAAATAGGCAAATCCATAAACTACATCCAAGGGCATTGATGCCGCCGGACCAATTTTAAAATTATTTCTCGAGCGTTCGGTTTGAGCTCCCCAATATTTGTTGGACGGCACTTTAACCTCGCCCATGGTATCCTTTTCTATACGATATTCCATAATTTAAATTGAGTTTATTGATAATTACAAATTTACATTTATCTGATTAAGTAATAAAATTTCCAAATGGGTCAGAAAGGAAATTCAACTGTCATAAAAATTTTGATTTCAGTTCTGGTGTCGGAATCATACAGGCATCCTTTCTACCATACCATTTATATCTGTTTTTGGCTATATAGTCGTACACCCAATCTCTAATTTTTTCAGGTATCCATTCAAAAACGCTTGCCAACTGCCAGACTCCGCCAAAAGACTGGGCAATTTTAAGGGCAGCGGTAGATTTGGTATAATAGGCTACACCGGGTTCTATAAGAATAATACTGTCGACCTGGGAGGTATCTATCCCGCGCTCTTCCACTAATTTCTTTCCGATTTCGCTTTGTAGTGCCGCAAACCTGTACACATTTCCTTTATCGCGCTTTATAACGTACTGTACAGAACTATTGCAAAGATTGCAAACCCCATCAAAGAGTATTATTTTATTGTCTTGAATCATTATCTGAGTGGTCCAACCACATTTTATATTTTTCTTTCTACCAATTCCAATTGGTCTACAGCAACATTGGTGGTAAAAATACCATAGTTAACAATAGCCTTGTTCTTTTCCAAACTGTCTATACTGCCCACTGCCTTTCCATCAATTAAACGCACACGGTCGCCCACCTTAAATACGGGGCGTGGCTTGTTTTTTTCCTTTACCTCTGCCTTCTTTTTCTCAACTTTTTTCTTTTCTCGGATTACCTCTACCTTTTTTATCACCTCTTGTTCTACTTTGGCCTTTCTTTCTTTTTGGGCCTTTACTTCCTTTACCGATTGTTTTTTGCGCTTGCTATTTTCTGTTTCTACAATTCGTATCAATTCAGAAACCAAATTGCGTTTCTTTTTATCCTGAAAATATTTTTCCGCCGCCGTGTTTACCTTATTTCCCAAATAGATCATCCTTTGGTTATGATCATACAATTCCTGATAGTTTTCCAATTTGGATTTGATCTTGGAATTAAGGTCCTCCAATTTTTGGGCTTCCGTTCTGGCCTTGGATTCCTCTTCCTGAAGCCTGGACCCGGTTTTTTCCATTTTACTACGCTCCTTTTGTAGTTTGGCTATAGTGGCATCAAAACGAACCTTCCCGCGCTCTATTTTCTTTTTAGCTTTATTAATGAGGCTATAGGGAATACCGTTCTTTTGCGCCACCTCAAAAGTAAAGGAACTACCGGCCTGTCCCAATACCAACTGATAAGTGGGTTCCAAGGACTTACCATCAAAAAGCATATTGGCATTGGTAACATGAGGCAATTCATTGGCCAACAATTTAAGATTGGCATAATGGGTGGTAATAACTCCGTAGGCACCCCTTTCATAGAAAACCTCCAGAAAGGTCTCGGCTAGGGCACCGCCCAGTTCCGGATCACTTCCTGTTCCAAATTCGTCTATTAGAAACAAGGTCTTGTCATTACATTTACGCAAGAAGTAATTCATGTTCTTCAAGCGATAGCTGTAGGTGCTGAGATGATTCTCAATGGATTGGTTGTCACCAATATCCGTTAGGATATTGTCAAACAAACATACCTTGGACCTCTCATGCACAGGGATCAATAAACCACTCTGTAGCATTACCTGTAAAAGACCAATTGTTTTTAGTGTAATACTTTTCCCCCCGGCATTGGGTCCGGATATAACTATAATTCTGTTTTCAGGATGCAGGGTAATTGTTTGGGGGTATGTTTTTTCCTTTTTATACTTATTGCTCAAAAATAGCAAGGGATGGTAGGCATCCCTCAGAAAAAGCTCCCTATTATCACTAATTTCGGGCAATAGGGCATCCATTTCCAGAGCATATTTTGCCTTGGACGCCGTAATGTCCATATGAACCAAAAAATCCTGATAAGCATATAGTTCAGGTGCAAACGGCCGTATACGATTGGTTAGATCGTTCAATATTTTTTGTACCTCTTCCCGTTCCTCGAATTCCAGATTTCCGAGTTCCCTACTATATCTTAGGGTCGCCTCTGGTTCTATATAGACAATGCTCCCGGTTTTGGAAGTTCCCATAACGGCTCCCTTAACTTTTTTTCGATACATGCTCTTCACGGCAAGTACCCTTCTATTATCTACAACCGATTCCCTGATTTCATCCAAAAGTTCCGAGGCATGGTAGGTATTCAGTGCTGTGGCAAAACTCTGATTTATTTTACCCTTCACCACAACCATTTGGGAACGGATACTTTGAAGGTTGCTGGAAGCATTATCCTTTATTTCCCCAAATTTATCAATCACAGCCTCTATATTTCGAGGAATTTCAGTGTTAAGGGTTATTTCATCGGAAACAGCGAAAAGCAAGGGATAGTACTCTTTAAATTTTATAAAGAATTTAATATGGGTAGCTACTGTTGTACATATGGAACCTATTTTCTTGAACCCACCTACTTCCAAAGTGGTATTCTCAATTTTAAGGAGTTTCAACTCCGGATTAATGGTATCAAAGTTATGATTGGGAATCCTATTGTCATTGGAATAGGAGGCCAAATACTCGGAAGTTTGTCCCAAAACGTCCAATAATTCGGATTTGATGGAAATTGGTTCCAGATTAGCCACCTGTTCCTTTCCCAACTCGGTGGTACAACGAGCTGCCAATTGCAAAAGGACAGTATTAAACTCGAGATCTTGAAGCGTTTTTGAACTTATTTTATTCATTTAATCAATTTTCCTTTCCATGAGGATTTACAACCTTCAAAGGTAAGGAATAGGCGCTATATGGGAGGACTGTAAAAGGATGTATTTATTACTCTGGTCCACCTTTTTTTAACTCAAGGACCTAGCCCAAGTAAGGAAAAGTAAAGGAATATTGGTTCCCTGAACAATATTTTTGGTACAGTATATGTTTTATAGCTAGGCTATTACTATAGTTTTATTAAGAAACCAATTAAAACCAGCACATGAAAAACCATAAATCAATACTCGGATATATTGTTATAGGCATTTTATTAATGTCCTGCAGTGCCACCAACAACTTAACGATGGGTGCCACTGAACCGGCCATAGTGCATCTTCCCAAGGATGTCCAAAGAATAGGAATCATCAATAGAAGTTTACCCTCTGAAGGCAATAAGCAAATTGACAAAATAGACCAAATATTGTCTGCCGAAGGTCTAAATCTGGATAAAAAAGGAGCCGAAGTTGCCATTCAAGCCCTATCCGATAAATTGGCCGGTACAGGAAGGTATGAAGAAATACTTATCTTGGATAACGAAACGGAAATTAGAAAAGGCCTGGATGTCTTTCCTGCCAGTCTTTCCTGGGAGGTTATAGGGGAGATTTGTGCAGCCAACGGTGTTGACGCTATATTTTCTTTGGCTTTTTACGATACGGACACACAAGTTTCCTATAAACCATCCGTAATGCAACTACCCAACAGTTTGGGTGTTAAAGTGTCGGTTCCAGCCCATGAGGTTACCCTAAATACCCTTATTAAAAATGGATGGCGAATTTATAACCCCAGTACCAGGCAAATTGTGGACGAATTTATGTACACAGATCACCTAGTATCATCAGGAAAAGGTATTAATCCGGTTAAGGCTATCGAAGCCGTAGCACGTAGAAACGAGGCTGTTGAGGAATTGAGTAAGAATATTGGCTATGCCTATGGATCTAGACTTTCGCCATATAAGCATAGAATTTCAAGAGACTATTTTGTACGTGGAACCGATAATTTCGTAGTGGCAAAAAGAAGGGCTCAAACCGGGGATTGGCAAGGTGCTGCCCAACTATGGGAAAAAGAATTGGGTAATTCCAAGGCCAAAATAGCAGGAAGGGCCTGTTACAATATGGCCATAATAAATGAGATAAACGGGGATTTGAATGCCGCCATGGATTGGGCTTCCAAATCTTATGCGGATTACGAGAATAAGGATGCCCTTAGATATTTGAATATCCTTAAATACCGATTATCGCAAAATGAAATCTTGGAGCAACAAGCATCAAGATAGCCACAATTGCAAATTATAAGGCACTTTTCATAATAACATAACTACAAAAAGTCCGTTTTCCAAAGGAAAGGAAATGGACTTTTTTTGGTGTAATGAATATTTCTTAAACAATACTAATTCTTAAAACTGTATCACTAGCATTGTTTAAATGGTGTTTTTGAGCGAAAAAAGTCGAAATAACCCTGAAAATCAATGGTTTTGGGATAAAAGGACAATATTTTCCATATAAATTGAGTTTTAGAAAGGTTATGATATTACGTTTAATTTTTATTTCGTTTCAAATAAATTTACAAAGCATGCGAAAGTTTTGTACCCAGTTTTTTTTGTTAGCCCTTTTAGCTTCATTTGTAGGCTGTGGATCCACTAAAGAAATTGTTCTTCAAACTTTAGAACCCTCACCTGTACATATTTCCCAAAAAATTAAAAGAATAGGCATCGTTAATAGGAGTATATTACCAGAGTTGGAAGAAGATGAAATAGGCCTCAATAGAATGGTTGCGGCCGAAGAGCAATGGCTTTCAGAAAAGGGTAGGAATGCTGCCCTTACGGGGCTGTTCAACGAGTTGCTAAAAGACAACCGTTTTGAGACTGTTAAAATCTTGGATTCGATACCCCAAGAAATTTTACATTTTGAGATGGGAAACGATTCTATTTCCTGGACTACTGTTGAAAATATTTGTAATACTTACGATGTGGATGCCATTTTTTCAATGGCCTTTTTTGATACGGAAACCAAAGTATCCATAAAGAAAACATCTATGATGCAGCCAAACCTCATGAGGGTAAAGGTAAAGGTACCGGCCCAAGAGCTTACCTTGGAAACCCTGATTGAAAATGGATGGAAAATATACTATCCCAATTCCAAGGAAATAATTGATGAGATAGTTTTTAACGATCAAGTTATATCCATAGGCAAAGGCACCAATCCTATAGAGGCCTATAAGGCCATAGAGGACAGAAAGGAGACCCTTGTGGAGCAGAGCAAGGCCTCGGGCAGCAATTATGGGCAGCGACTATTACCTTTTGAAAACAGTGTAGAAAGATCATACTTTGCGCGTGGTACCACCAATTTTGAACAAGCCAGTATTTTAGTGGAAAATGGGGACTGGCAGGGAGCATCACAACTTTGGCAAAAGGAATTGGATAATACCAATTCCAAAATTGCAGGCCGCGCCTGTTACAATATGGCCGTATTGAACGAAATTAATGGCGACTTGACAGCAGCTATGGATTGGGCATCAAAATCCTATAAAGTCCATGAAATCAAGGATGCCATGGAATACCTGGATATACTTGAATATAGGTTGTTCCAAAATCAAATTTTGGAACAACAGGTCTCTAGATAATTGCACCAATACAATAGATCCAAAGTACCATCTTTATGTGGATCAGTGCCATATTTTAAGATATAGACAAGTCTTAAAATGATTGCATGGTAACCAACTTTTTATAGACCCCATTTTTATCCATAAGTTGGGAATGGGATCCTTGTTCCACAATCTCCCCCTTTTGCAAAACTACGATGGTATCGGCATTTTGTATGGTGGAAAGTCTGTGGGCAATAACAATGGAGGTCCTATTCTGCATCATTTTTTCCAAAGCATCCTGCACCAATCTTTCGCTTTCCGTATCCAAGGCAGAGGTAGCCTCATCCAGAATCATAATGGGTGGATTTTTTAGAACGGCCCTGGCAATGGACAACCTTTGTTTTTGTCCACCACTTAATTTATTTCCACTATCCCCAATATTCGTATTGTACCCTAGGGGCAGCTCACTGATAAAATCATGGGCATTGGCTATTTTGGCAGCTTCAATTATTTCTTCCTCCGTAGCATCTTCTTTTCCGAGTCCAATATTACTTTTAACGGTATCATTGAATAAAATGGAATCCTGGGTTACAAGTCCCATTAAATTGCGAAGTGATTTTTTGGTAAAATCCCGAATATCAACGCCATCAATTTTTATCTCCCCCTCATTAACATCATAAAAACGGGTCATTAAATTGGCTATGGTACTTTTTCCACTTCCAGATTGGCCTACCAAGGCCACGGTTTTACCCTTGGGAACTTTAAGATTAAAATTCTTCAATACATATTCATCCTCATATTTAAAGGAAACACCATTGATCTCTATTCCCTTATCGAAGGTAGGTTTCACTACAGCTTCCTTCTTTTCAACAATTGGATTTTCTGTTTCCAAAATTTCCAATACCCGCTCAGCAGCCGCATTTCCCTTTTTCACGCCGAAAGAAGCCTTACTAATGGCTTTTGCCGGGGTAAGTATGTTGTATGCAAGCCCCATATAGGCAATGAACGAGGAGGCATCCAAGGTTTTATCTATCAAGACCATTTTACCACCAAACCAAAGCAGAACCCCAATAACCATTATACCCAAGAATTCTCCCGTTGGGGAAGCAAGGTTTTGTCTATTCAACAATTTATTTGAAAAGTGGAAAAATCTATTAGTGGAAGTGGTAAAGGTCTTATAAAATCTGGATTCCGAATTAAAGGCCTTAATTACCCTTAGACCACCCAAGGTCTCCTCTACAATTGATAAAAACTCACCTTGTTCCTTTTGAACCCTATCCGATTTCTTCTTTAGTGATTTACCAATCCTTGAAATGATCATTCCCGCAATAGGAATGAAAATGAATACGAAAAGAGTAAGTTTTGTACTTATCCCGAACATGATCACTATGGTGAACAATATGGTTAATGGCTCTCTAACAATGAGTTCCAAAATGGACAGAAAGGAATGTTGTATTTCCAAAACGTCGGAAGTAATTCGTGCGATAACATCGCCTTTTCGCTTCTCCGAATAATAGGATATGGGCAAATCCACTATTTTGGCGTACATCTTGTTTCTGATGTCCTTTAATACCCCGTTTCTTAAAAACGTAATAAAATACATGGCCAGGTAATTGAAGAAATTTTTCAAAAGGAAAAGTATCAATACCAGTCCAATGACCAAGACCAAGCCTTTCATTTCATCATCACCGGAATAGGCATTGACCCTATAATTAATATAATCCTGCAAATAATCCTTTAGTTGCCCCAAACCTTCATATACCGGTTCAACCAAAATCTTTTCCTCTGGCTTAAAGAGTACGTCCAACATGGGAATTAGGGCCGCAAAGGAAAGGGCACTGAAAAGGGCATATAGAATATTAAAAAAAATGTTTAAAAAACCGTATTTACGGTAGGGTTTGGCAAAGCGAAGAATCTTTTTAAAATACTCCATTAACCTATATTCAGTTCTTTAAGGATTCTTTCAATTTTAGCTTCCAGCTCAGCGTCTACTTTTTTATAATCGGCCGCGTTCTTCAATTTGGTATTGATGCTAAAGTAAAACTTGATCTTAGGTTCCGTACCGCTTGGTCTGGCCGCCATTTTGGTGCCGTCCTCCGTAATGTAAATCAATACGTTGGATTTTGGAATATCTATTGGGGTCACTTTACCTGTAATTACGTTTTTAGAGGTCGCAGTATTGTAATCTTCTACAACAACAACTTTGGAACCGTCTATGCTTTCAACGGGATTATCCTTAAAATCGATCATCATCTGTTTAATTTCTTCCGCTCCCGACATCCCTTTCTTGGTCAAGGAAATCAATTTTTCCTTAAAGAACCCGTAGTCCACATAGCAATCTATAAGATCCTTGTAGAAGGAGCTGCCATTTGCTTTGGCGTTGGCACCAATTTCACAGGCCAATAGGGTAGAGGTTACCGCATCCTTATCCCGTACAAAATCGCCCACCATAAATCCAAAACTTTCCTCGCCACCACCAATGAAAGGCTGTTCCGGGAAATCTTTGATCATTTTGGCGATCCACTTAAAACCTGTTAGGGCGGTCTTACATTCCACCCCATAGCCTTTGGCCAAGGAGTCCATCATAGGAGTGGAAACAATGGTAGAGGCTATAAATTCTTTACCTGTAATTCCTTTTTTCTTACGTTGATCCAGCAAAAATTTGGTCATCATGATCATGGCCTGGTTGCCGTTCAAAATCTCCATTTTTCCCTCTAGGTTACGAACAGCTACTCCTAGTCGGTCGCTATCCGGATCGGTACCAATTACCATATCCGCACCAATTTCCTCTGCCTTTTTAATGGCCATGGATAGGGCCTCGGGCTCCTCGGGGTTTGGTGATACTACCGTTGGGAAATTACCATCTGGCTTGGCCTGTTCCTCAATAACGGTAACATTTTTATACCCGGCCCTTTTAAGTACCTCTGGTATTACAGTGATAGAAGTACCGTGAAGGGAAGTAAAGACTATTTTAAAATCGTCCTTGCCCTTGGCATCGAAATTGCCATTTTTAACGGAAGCTTCAATAAAGGCCTCATCCACCTTTTTATCTATTAATTCTATTAAGCTCTCATCGGCATTGAATTTGATATCTTCAAAGGAAAGGCTATTTATTTCGCTAACTATGGCGCCATCCTGCGGCGGTACTATTTGTCCCCCATCGGTCCAATACACTTTGTAACCGTTGTATTCCGGTGGATTATGTGAAGCTGTTAAAACAATACCTGCATGGCAATTGAGATATTTTACGGCGAAAGACAGTTCTGGGGTAGTACGCAGTTCTGAAAACAGGAACACTTTAATACCATTGGCAGAAAAAACTTGGGCCACTGTCCTGGCCAAGGTGTCACTATTATGTCTACAGTCATAGGCAATAACCACTTTGACCTGTTCATCCTTATATACTTGGTTCAGGTAATTACTAAGGCCTTGGGTACTTTTTCCCAAAGTGTATTTGTTAATTCTATTGGTACCGGCACCCATAATTCCCCGCATCCCTCCGGTTCCAAATTCCAGGTTCTTATAAAAACGGTCCTTTAGCTCTTCAGTATTGCTATCTATTAACTTTTGAATCTCGGTCTTGGTCTTATCGTCAAAAAAATCGGTCAACCAATTTTTGGCATTTTTTAGTATGGCTTCCATAGTTATTTGGTATTATATGTTCTTTAAAAATACGAAGAATATTCTTTTATTTTTCGGTGATATTTATTTCTTCCGTGATATTGTAACGGGTTTCATTCTTGCGGGATCTTACCATTATTTCCCCTAAAAAGCCTGCAAGGAAAAGTTGTGTCCCTATAAGCATGGCTGTCAGTGCAATATAAAATTGGGGACGTTCCGTAATGAGTCGCCCAAAAGGGTTGATGAATACTTTATCTATTCCCAAATAAAGGGCAAATCCAAAACCAATAGTAAACATAAGGACTCCCAAAGCACCAAAAAGGTGCATGGGGCGTTTTCCAAACTTGGAAACGAACCAGATGGTAATCAGGTCTAAAAAGCCATTAATAAAACGGTCCATCCCAAATTTGGTCTTCCCATATTTCCTGGCCTGATGCTGTACTACCTTTTCATCTATTTTATGAAATCCGGCACTTTTGGCCAAAACAGGAATGTAGCGGTGCATTTCTCCAGAGACTTCAATTGTTTTTACCACCTCTTTTCTATAGGCTTTTAGACCACAATTAAAATCGTGCAATCTTACCCCGGAAGTTTTGCGTGCGGCCCAATTAAATAACTTGGAGGGAAGGTTTTTACTGAGTATGGAGTCATATCTTTTTTTCTTCCATCCTGAAATAAGATCAAAGCCCTCTTGTTTGATCATTTGGTATAATTCCGGAATTTCCTCGGGATTGTCCTGTAGGTCCGCGTCCATAGTAATGACCACATCGCCTTGCGCTGCCTTAAATCCGGCATGAAGAGCCTGCGATTTTCCAAAATTCTTTAAGAACCGTATACCTTTCACATTGGGGTTGGACTTGCCCAATTTGGTGATAATGTTCCAAGAACCATCGGTACTTCCATCATCTATAAAAAGTATTTCATATAAAAAATGATTGGATTGCATTACAGGTACAATCCAATCATGCAGTTCTGTCAACGATTCTTCTTCGTTAAGTAAGGGAATTATTATAGATATATTCATTCGGTACTAATGGAAAATCTTTTCAAAAGTACAAATTACTGAATAGTTTCTTTCTTTTTTAAAATTAAAGCAGGAATAAGTGATAATAAAAGGCTTGCTACGACACTATAAACCAATCCAAATACAATTTGCATTGATGGTGTAGTAAATTTTTTGGCACCTTCCATTTGGGCATCAATTTGCTCCGGAGTCATTTTAGTAGTTTCCATGAGCAAGCCCTTTTGGTATTCCATGGCCTTGTTCATCATTTCAGGATCAATCACCCCTGCGAGGATCTGATTAAAAATAATCCCCATGATACCAGCGATCAAGCCAATGCCCACACCAACTTTTAATCCTTGCCCAAAGGACATAAAACCTTTATTGTCCTTTTTAAATTGTATCATGCCAATAGCGATTACGGCAATGGTTATCAGAAGGCTAACGCCCATTACCATAGGGCCACCCTGATAATGCATATCCAACGAATATAACATCAATAAAAATGCTACACTAATGGCACCCAGGATAAGGCCATAGGTTAAAGCATACTTTCCAGTTTTTGGTTGGTTTTCTTCCATGTTGATCAAATATTTAATAGTTTTTATGGTTAGTATTATCGGGCATAAATTTGTTACATTTAAAGATAGGCTATTTTTATTTTTCTTTTTTGAAGTTTTAAGTTGTTGTTTTCAGAAAAATATTTAAATTTGCACCTCGAAATTAAGCAGGAACAAACGTTTTTACAATGAAAAAAGATATACATCCAGGGAATTATAGATTGGTAGCCTTTAAGGACATGTCCAATGAAGAGGTTTTTATCACTAAATCCACAGCCGATACCAAAGAAACTTTAGATGTTGATGGAGTTGAATATCCATTGGTTAAATTGGAAATTTCAAGAACTTCACATCCATTCTATACTGGTAAGGCCAAATTTTTGGATACTGCAGGACGTATCGATAAATTTAAGAGCAAGTACGAGAAGTTCAAAAAATAATATTTTCTTTACAAAAGAGTTATTAAGTCACGCAGTAGCGTGACTTTTTTTGTTTTAATTTAGTTGTATGAACTATATTCTTTTTGACGGAACGGTGAGAAGGGCCTTGTTGCCGTTTACCTTTACCAGACCGGTTGCAGATATTAGGATCGGAATTCTCACCATCAGGGAAAAGTGGGAAAACTACCTTGGGAATACCATTACCACTATAACCGAGGATTATCTTTCGGAAAGATTCCCTATGGTTGAAATGGACGAGAACGTGCTTATAAATGCGTCCTTTTTGCCCAATGCCGAATTAGTGGAGCTGGTAGCCAACTTAAATGAAAACGAAGCGGTATTCTTGGGAGAGGAAGTTATTGCCTTTTACTCGAAGGAAACCCAGGAAGAAGTTGATTTTTCAACCTACAGACATATTGAATTTGAAGGTCACGTACTGCGAATTGAAAATACTTGGGATATCTTTTCAAAAAATGGAGAGGCCATGCAGGCAGATTTTGACCTGTTGACCAAAGGCAGAAAAAGTGCTCCCATTTCCAAGACCAATAGTTTGGTAAACCCGGAGAATATATTTTTAGAGGAAGGGGCCAGTGTTGAATACAGTATTTTAAATGCCTCCGAAGGACCCATTTATCTTGGCAAGAATTCAGAAGTATGGGAAGGTAACCTAATAAGAGGTGGTTTTGCCCTATGCGAAAAAGCAGTGGTAAAAATGGGTGCCAGAATCTATGGCCCTACTACTGTTGGTCCCTATAGTAAAGTATGTGGGGAAATTTCCAATTCTGTGCTTATAGGCTATTCCAGTAAGGGCCATGAAGGCTATCTTGGAAATTCGGTGCTAGGGGAATGGTGCAATATAGGAGCCGATTCCAATAATTCCAATTTAAAGAACAATTACGCCAAGGTGCGCCTATGGAACTATGCTACCGAGAAATTTGAACAGACCGGACTTCAATTCTGCGGCCTAATGATGGGCGACCATAGTAAAACGGCCATAAATACCATGTTCAATACAGGAACCGTAATAGGCGTTAATTGCAATATTTACGTACCCGGATTTCCTAGGAATTTTGTCCCCAGTTTTAGTTGGGGAGGTGCCTCCGGCTTCACTACATACCAGCCCCAAAAGGCATATGAAGCCGCAAAGGTAATGATGGCGCGTAGGAGAGTGGAATTCAATGACATGGATGCAAAGATATTGAACCACGTATTTGAGGAAACAAAGCGTTGGCGCAAGGAATAACTTTTGTTTGTTGAATAAACCAAACCCAAAGCTATAACTTGAGGGTTCCCAATTATTGGTATATTTGCAAACCTTTTGGATTAATGTACAAGAAACCGACTGCTAGTTGGTTAAAGAAGAACAATGATGAAGAAAAAAGTCGCTTTCTATACTTTGGGTTGCAAGCTCAATTTCTCAGAAACTTCAACCATAGCTAGAGATTTGGTAGAGGAAGGCTTTGAGCGTGTTGATTTTTCCGAAAATGCGGATATGTATGTCATCAATACCTGTTCCGTTACGGAAAATGCAGATAAGCGATTTAAATCGATCGTTAAGCAAGCACAAAAAAGCAATCCGAATGCCTTTGTTGCGGCCATAGGGTGTTATGCACAGCTTAAACCGGAAGAATTGGCAGCGGTAGACGGAGTTGATCTTGTTCTGGGAGCCACTGAAAAATTTAAGATTGCAGATTATGTCAATGATCTTTCCAAAAACGATTTTGGTCAGGTACATTCCTGCGAAATAGAAGAGGCCGACTTTTATGTGGGAAGTTATGCCATTGGCGATCGCACTAGGGCATTTTTAAAAGTACAGGATGGCTGTGACTATAAATGCACCTATTGCACCATTCCTTTGGCCAGAGGGATATCAAGAAGTGACACCCTGGAGAATGTTCTAAAAAATGCAGCCGAAATCTCATCCAAGGGCATCAAGGAAATTGTGCTTACCGGCGTTAATATCGGCGATTACGGAAAAGGGGAATTTGGCAATAAAAAACATGAACATACCTTTTTGGATCTGGTAAAAGCATTGGATAAGGTAGAGGGGATACACCGTTTACGAATTTCATCCATTGAACCCAATTTATTAAAAAACGAAACTATAGATTTTGTGGCACAAAGCAATTCCTTTGTACCGCACTTCCATATTCCCTTACAAAGCGGAAGCGATGCCATTTTAAAATTGATGAGTAGAAGATACCTGACCAATTTGTATGTGGATCGGGTTAAAAGAATAAGGGAAGTTATGCCAGACGCCTGTATAGGGGTCGATGTTATAGTTGGATTTCCCGGGGAAACCGAAGAACATTTTTTGGAAACTTATAATTTCCTGAATGAACTGGATATCTCCTATCTGCATGTATTTACATATTCGGAAAGGGATAATACCAAGGCAACGGAATTATCTGGAGTGGTTCCAAAAAAAGTTAGGAACAAAAGAAGTAAAATGTTGAGGGGGCTTTCCGTAAAAAAGAGAAGGGCTTTTTATGAAAGCCAATTGGGGTCTACCAGAACAGTCTTGTACGAAGCCGAAAACAAGGAGGGCTATATCCACGGATTTACCGAGAATTACGTAAAAGTAAAAACACCATGGAACCCTGACTTAGTGAACACCTTGCACGATATAAAACTTACGGAAATTGATGATGATGGTATGGTAAGGGGCGTCGAGGTTGGTAGCATGGTAACCCCCTAGATATACAATGAATCACCCCCATTGACAAAGTCAATTAGGTATATGGAAAATAAGTAAAACAAAAAAAACCTCTCGTAATGGAGAGGTTTTTTTTTGCTTATCACTATATTCTTATACCTACAGGAAGCATTTCTTTGTATTGTCGATTCTTTCTCAAGAAACCAGCAATTTGAGGGCTGGTAGGCACCACTCTTAAATTTTGTTCTTGGATATGGCTCAATACACTTTTAATGAACTCTTCTTTAAAACCTTCCTTAGTTATTTCCTCAGGAATAACAAGTTTTGTTAAAAAAACTTTGCGCTCTTGGGAAGAATACTCAATTTTAGCCAAGTGGCCGTCAACCCTGGCTTCAAATTGTCTCAAGAAACCATTGTCCTTAATTTCTACTTCATTCATATAGTTTGATTTTAAATAATGACTAATTTTGGATCATAACGTTCTCAAATTACAATCTAGGCTCATAAACTAAATAAACACATAAGCAGGGACGAAAAAGCCAAGAAAACAAAGTTAGTGAAAAAATAGTTATTATCCTATTAAAATAGTATGCTAGAAAACCAGACGGTCCAAAATAAAAAACATGTTTATTTCATGCCCGGTATGGCAGCCAACCCCTCCATTTTTGACAATATAGACCTACCCCCGGAAACTTTCGAAAAACATTTCTTGGATTGGTCAGTTCCCGATAAGGATATTAGTCTGGAGGACTATGCCCTAATTATGTCCAGGCGCATCAAACACGTGGATGCCGTCCTTATCGGGGTCTCCTTCGGTGGTATTCTGGTCCAGGAGATAGCAAAACACATTAAAGTAGCAAAGGTCATTATAATTTCGAGTGTCAAAAGCAAATCGGAACTGCCCAAAAGAATGATTTTTGCGAGATATACCAAAGCCCATAAACTATTGCCTACGGGCCTTGTAAACAATATGGAGTTATTGGCAAAATATGCCTTTGGTGAAACCATTCCTAAGCGTCTGGCCCTTTACGAACAGTATTTATCCGTCCGTGATAAATATTATATCGATTGGTCCATAGATGCTATAGTAAACTGGAAACAAACGCAATACCAAGAAAATATTATTCATATCCATGGCGAAAATGACCCGGTCTTTCCCATAGGCCACATAAAAAATTGCATTACGGTAAAAAATGGGACCCATACCATGATTATTCACAGGTCAAAATGGTTTAATGAACACTTACCCACAATTATTTTGCAATAAGGCAGTTCTATTTAATATATTTGATGTAGAAATAGGTTCATGGCACGGGTTACCCTGATGGAAATGCTGCGCACCAATGTAGTAAGACACATAATAAAATAAGGAATTTTAAAAAATTTGAACAGATGAAGGTTATAAAGAATATTTTAATGATTTTGGGAGTTTTTTTTGTAGGAAGCACCTTAATATTTGCCGTGCAAAATCAGTACAAGGAAACGGCCATGCTGGTCGAGGAGTCTCAGCCCAAAACCAATGATGGAGAGGAAACCGGCTATCGTATAACCGCAATTGAGATACCGGACGATTTAAACTTCTCAGGGGAACCGGTTCCTTTTGACGATCCAGAGATCATGGAACGTGTAGACCGTGAGTTTTTAGTAAATACGTATTGGCAATCCAATGCTCTTTTACTTATGAAAAGAGCCAATAAATTCTTTCCGATTATAGAGCCTATCTTGGCGAAAAATGGAATTCCGGACGACTTTAAATACTTGGCCTTGGCGGAAAGTGGGCTTCAAAACGTGGTTTCTCCGGCAGGAGCTACTGGCTTTTGGCAGATAATGAGTGCTACAGGAAAAGAATACGGTCTGGAAATTAACAGTAATGTTGATGAAAGGTACCATATTGAGAAATCGACCGAAGTGGCTTGTAGATACCTAAAAAAGTCCAAGGAAAAGTTTGGTAGTTGGACCTTGGCTGCAGCTGCATACAATGCCGGAGCAGGAGGAATCCAGAAGTATATGGGGATTCAGAAAGCGGACGGCTACTATGATCTTCTGTTGGGTGAAGAAACAGGTCGTTATGTCTTTAGAATTTTAGCCATTAAAGAAATACTATCCAATCCTGAGAAGTACGGATTTCATCTGGAAAAAGAGGATATGTATACAGCAGTTCCAACCTTTAATGTTGAAATCACCGAACCAGTGAGCAATTTTGCCGATTTCGCAAAACAGTATGAAATCAACTACAAAATTTTAAAGAGACACAACCCTTGGTTGAGGGAGGCACATTTAAATAATTCTTCCAAAAAGAAATATACTATAGAAATCCCGAATAAGGGATACTACAAGATTTCCAAATAATGCTTCCTTTCCTAAAAGATAATATTTGGTCAGTACTTTTAGGAATAAATTATTTATTGGTAATCATATTTTCGGTCTTAATCGTTCTTAAAAATAGGAATCCGGTTAAGACCTTATCTTATATATTTGTTTTGGCAACATTGCCCTTTATTGGGTTACTGGTCTATTATTTATTTGGCCAGGATTATAGAAAGGACAAGATTTTTGAAAAAAAATACGTCGAAGATAACGACCGATTAAAAAAATGGCGCAATAGCTTCAACCTCAACCGCTCGGAAAGGGAAGATTTAAAAGAATTTTTAGGAGAAGGCATTTTTAAGATCTACCGCTTAATGCGGAATAACGAAAGTGCCGTGCTCACCTTTGATAACGAGGTTGACATTCTGATCAACGGGGAGGAAAAGTTTAAATATTTGAGGGAAGACCTAGAAAATGCCAAACACCACATTCATCTGGAGTATTTTGTGCTGTTCGATAAAGGTTTGGGAAGTGAAATCATTGATATTCTCTGCAAAAAAGCCCAGGAAGGTATAAGTGTGAGACTTATTTATGATGATGTAGGAAGCAATATTTCGAATATATACAAAAGGAAACTTTCAGACAATGGCGTGAAACATTTTCCGTTTATGCCTGTTTTGTTCTCCAATTCTACCAGCAAACTCAATTATAGGGACCATAGGAAAATAGTGGTCATAGATGGGGACATTGGGTATGTTGGAGGTATTAACCTAGATCAGAAATATGACAATACCTTTAATAACGAAAGGTACTGGAGAGATACCCATTTACGCATTAGGGGAGGAGCTGTAGGTGCCCTTCAGTCCTCATTTGTTTTAAGTTGGAATTTTGCCGCCAAGGATACAATGGAAATCGAAAAAATTCTACTACCCAAACAAAAGTCCACTCCCCAAAAACCCGTAGCCGTCCAAATAGCCGCAAGTGGTCCCGACAGTGATTGGGCCAATATAATGGAAGCCATGTTTTGCGCCATCAATTCGGCCCACGAATGTATATTGATCACAACACCTTATTTTATGCCTAATACAGCAATTCTTACGGCATTGACGACTGCTGCCAGAAGTGGGGTGGAGGTAAAGATAATAGTGCCTTATGAATCGGATTCAGTGGTGGCACAGTACGCCACCGATTCTTATATTGAGGAATGCCTAAATTCCGGGATCTCCATACATCGCTACAAAAAGGGGTTTATACATGCCAAGACCTTGGTAATAGATGATATGTTCTCCAGCATTGGAACAGCTAACATGGATTACAGGAGTTTCTCCATGAATTTTGAAATAAACGCTTTGCTATATAATAAGGACATCAATCAACAAATGCGAAAACAATTCCATTTAGACCTTCAGGACTGCGAAGAAGTTACCTTGGAGCGTTGGAAAAACAGAAATATAGCTAGAAGGCTAAAGGAGTCCTTTAGCCGACTTTTCGCTCCTTTGCTTTAGATGCAAGGGTCCACCAAGAGTTAAATGGGACTATAGCTAGATTTTCTTCAATTGCTGCTGCATCATCTTGATCTGTTCGGCAAGCATATTTTGTTTGTCCAGCTTTTTGGCTTCGTTCAATAGCGTGGTAGCCTCCCTTTTTCTACGTTTTTGCATGGCAATACCAGCCAGGCTCAATTTGGCCATTGCCACGTCATAATCCATGTTTAGACCAAATTTCAATGCCTTTTTAAAGTATTTTTCGGCCTGGGTAAGGTTGGTCTGTGAGAAAATGATGCCATTAAGGTAATTATAATACCCATTTTGCTTTTTGGTAAGGGCGGTATCCGGATTTTTAATTTTATCGAGCCATTTTTTCGTGCCCGCCAAATCTTGCTTTCTCATTCTTAGAAATGCCAATAAAATAATCTCATTCCTGTAATAGAGGAATACAAAAATAGAGGAAAGGAGAATTAAAGAAATCCCATTGCCAATATTGCCTTCTACAAATTGATATACCGCATAAGCAATTATTAACGCAGCTATAACTAGTTTTAAATTTTTATTGAACATATTACTTATTAATTAATTCGTACGTAATTTTAGATTTAATAGTGGTCGGTATTTCCTCTCCGCCCATTTGTTTCATTGTGGATATTCCAGTACTCAAACCCTCTACCAGCATATGCTTAATAAAACCTGTATTGGTATCTGCCGTCAAGGTTGTGGTTTGCGTCCCGCTGAGTTTCATAATGGTATTGGTATCCGTTACGTCCATCAACACCGTGGCCTTTCCGCTAATCTTTGCCTTGTCTTCAACAATACTCTTAAGGGTCCAAATATTCTTGGTCTTTAATTTACCGTTGTAGGTATTCTCCCATTTGTCATTTATATTGACTTTTTTATCCGGATAAATGAATGTCATTTGCTTATAACTATTGGACAAAGCTTCCGATCCAAACTCGTTTTCCAAGGATTTTTTCATCATATTGATGGAAAATTCATCTTCCAATCCTGAAGCCCTTGCCATTTTGGACACCAAACTATCCCCACCCTGGACCTTCAATATATTTCCGTTCTTTGCCAAAACCATTTTCACCGGATTGTTCAATATAGTATTGAAAATTTTGGATTGCATATCATCTTCCTTAATCTCCTTGGCCTTCACATTCATTAATTCCCCTTGGATACTAGAGGTCATTTTTAGGTTTAAATCCTTAAATGTCAACGCAACTTCATATCCATTATTCAGCTCTCCAAGCACTTTAAATTCCAATATACCGTCAATGTGATTTGTAATTTCATGGTTTGCACCATCCAATTCTTGAGTAATAATCTGCTCCGCATCTTGCTTCACCTTAAAAACATCTCCCTTTTTTAATTGATATTGCAATGTGGTCTGTGCGTTAACACCCGTATTGCATAGGATGCAAACCATTAAAAAAATAAAGCGCTTCATGTTAAATTATCATACTGGTTAAGCCGTTGCAAAAGTAGTAAAATCCAGTGGGCCTTATAGTGGGCAATAACAAAAAAAATATTTTTTTAATTAGATTTGCCAATGCAAAAACTCTTTGTATATTTGCAGCCGGATTTTGCTGTCGACGAAGCAAAATTTAAACATTGTCAATAAGAAATTTAAGGAGACTATAAAAATACGCTACGATGAGCAAAAGAACATTTCAACCATCAAAAAGGAAGAGAAAAAACAAACATGGTTTTAGGGAACGTATGGCTACTGCCAATGGTAGGAAAGTTCTTGCTAGAAGAAGAGCTAAAGGAAGGAAGAAATTATCTGTATCCTCGGAGCTGAAGCACAAAAAATAATGATAGAATTGTTTTTTTAAAATAACAAGGTGTTACTTTTTCCGAAGTAGCACCTTTTTTTTGTCCAATTCCCTTTTTCATATATATAAATAACTAGTAAAATGCCCAAAAGAAAAGATTTAAACTCTATTTTAATTATTGGTTCTGGACCCATCGTTATCGGTCAAGCATGTGAATTTGATTATTCAGGTACACAGGCATTGAGATCTTTAAGAGAAGATGGCATAGAAACTATCCTAATCAACAGTAACCCAGCAACTATCATGACGGACCCAACCATGGCCGATCATGTATATTTGAAACCATTGACAACGAAATCCATTAGGGAGATTTTGGAAATACATCCCAATATAGATGCCGTGTTACCAACTATGGGTGGGCAGACAGCCTTAAATCTTTGTATTGAAGCGGACACTAAAGGAATTTGGGAAGATTATGGAGTAAAGATCATAGGTGTAGATATAGACGCCATTAATATTACGGAAGACAGGGAGAAATTCCGTGAGCTAATGCTTAAAATTGGTATCGGCATGGCGCCTCAAGCTACGGCTACCTCCTTTCTTAAAGGTAAGGAAATTGCCCAAGAATTTGGATTTCCCTTGGTCATCAGGGCTTCCTACACCCTTGGTGGCGCAGGAGCATCCATAGTATACAAACCAGAGGATTTCGACGAACTTCTTAGTCTTGGATTGGAAGTATCCCCAATACACGAGGTCATGATAGACAAGGCCTTAATGGGCTGGAAAGAATATGAGCTGGAGTTGCTTAGGGATAAAAATGACAACGTAGTCATAATATGTACCATTGAAAATATGGATCCCATGGGAATCCATACAGGAGACTCCATTACAGTTGCACCGGCTATGACACTGTCTGACAAAACCTTCCAGCGAATGAGGGATATGGCCATTAAAATGATGCGCAGTATAGGTGATTTTGCAGGAGGATGTAACGTTCAGTTTGCAGTTAGTCCTGATGAAAAAGAAGATATAATTGCCATTGAGATCAACCCAAGGGTATCCCGATCTTCTGCATTGGCATCAAAAGCTACGGGTTATCCCATCGCCAAGATTGCCGCTAAATTGGCCATAGGGTATAATTTAAATGAGCTGAGCAATCAGATTACAAAATCTACCTCTGCCTTATTTGAACCTACCTTGGATTATGTAATAGTAAAAATACCACGTTGGAATTTTGATAAATTCGAAGGTTCTGATAGAACTTTGGGACTCCAGATGAAATCGGTAGGAGAGGTAATGGGCATTGGACGTTCATTCCAGGAGGCCCTGCACAAAGCTACCCAGTCTTTGGAAATAAAAAGGAACGGACTTGGAGCGGACGGTAAGGGATACACCAATTACGATGAGATTATTAGCAAACTAACCATCCCAAGTTGGGACCGTGTCTTTGTAATTTATGATGCTATTCAATTGGGGATTCCATTGAGCAGGATCCATGAAATCACTAAAATAGACATGTGGTTCTTAAAGCAGTACGAAGAACTGTATCAACTGGAAAAGGAAATATCCAACTTCAACATTGAAACACTTTCCAAGGACCTGCTTTTAGAGGCCAAGCAAAAAGGATTTGCCGATAGGCAGATTGCCCATATGCTGGATTGTTACGAGAGTGAGGTATATAATAAACGTGTTGCCCTCAACATAAATAGAATTTACAAACTGGTCGATACCTGTGCCGCCGAGTTCAAGGCCATGACTCCTTACTACTATTCTACTTTTGAGGCAGAAATAGAAACTCCGGACGGGAAGAAATATGTAGAAAACGACAGTATTGTTACCGACAAGAAAAAAATTGTGGTCCTAGGCTCAGGACCCAACCGAATTGGACAAGGTATAGAATTTGATTATTGCTGTGTACACGGGGTATTGGCCGCTTCTGAATGTGGTTATGAAACCATCATGATCAACTGTAATCCAGAAACGGTTTCCACGGATTTCGATATTTCGGACAAGCTTTATTTTGAGCCTGTATTCTGGGAACACATCTATGATATTATCAGACATGAAAAACCAGAAGGCGTAATTGTTCAACTTGGCGGTCAAACAGCCCTTAAGTTGGCAGAAAAGCTTGATAAATACGGTATAAAAATAATAGGCACCAGTTTCAAAGCCTTGGATTTGGCGGAAGACAGAGGAAGTTTCTCCAACTTATTGGCAGAAAACAATATTCCATTCCCTCAGTTTGGTGTAGCCGAAACGGCCGATGAAGCCTTGGCGCTGTCAGACGAATTGGACTTTCCACTGTTAGTAAGGCCGTCATATGTTTTGGGCGGACAGGGAATGAAGATTGTGATCAACAAGGAAGAATTGGAGGAACATGTGGTAGATCTTCTTAGAAAAATACCAAATAACAAATTATTGCTGGATCATTATTTGGATGGCGCCATAGAAGCCGAAGCCGATGCCATTTGTGACGGGGAAGATGTATACATCATCGGAATTATGGAACATATAGAACCATGTGGTATTCACTCCGGGGATTCCAATGCTACCTTACCTCCGTTTAATTTGGGCGAATTTGTTATGCAACAAATAAAGGACCATACCAAGAAAATTGCCTTAGCCCTGAATACTGTTGGACTCATAAATATTCAGTTCGCCATCAAGGATGATATTGTTTATATCATAGAGGCCAACCCTAGGGCTTCCAGAACGGTACCATTTATTGCCAAGGCCTACAAGGAACCATATGTAAATTATGCGACCAAGGTGATGTTGGGTGCCAAAAAGGTAAAGGACTTTACCTTTAATCCGCAATTGGAAGGCTATGCCATAAAACAGCCGGTATTTTCCTTTAATAAATTCCCTAATGTAAATAAGAATTTAGGTCCTGAAATGAAGAGTACAGGGGAGAGCATTTTGTTTATAGACAGTCTTAAGGATGACGAATTCTACAACCTATATTCTAGACGTAAGATGTACTTGAGCAAATAGTTCCAAGATGTATGGATAATGGAAGGGATTCTCTTTCAAACAAATAAAAAAACTCCTTTTTCCAATAATTTGGAAAAAGGAGTTTTCATTTATTGATACTGGTAGATAAAAGGTATTAAACCTCAGGGCAAGCCCTGAACCCAATCATAGGAATCGACCCAAGGGTCGAGGTATTGAACCTAGATCCCGCCGAAAAAGGCGGGATTAGTTCAACTTGCAATTTTAAGTGCGTCTTACTGACTTCTCAAAATTGAGTTTCACTAATAAATATCAGGTTGGCATAAAAGCATTCAGCCCAACAACACTATAACCAAGCTAGAAAGACCACTAATTAACGCCAATCTTCCTTATAGAACAAACTACTCTATAGCATTTTTAAAGGCTTCCGCACCTCCAACAACAGGTATGGTTAAAGTGGTTACGTCCAAATCAACCGACAATTCTGTTCCAGGATCGGGCAAAAGCGTAAATTCCCTGTCACTTGAGAAAATCATAAGTGCAATTTGTTGGCCTTTGGGTATGATCTGGTCGTCCGGCATCAACTCAAAAGTTAGATTGTAGAATTGTCCCGGCACCAAAGGTTCACTTTTAGTAATGGAACTATGGTTTTGGGGATCTGCCCAACCACGGGTGATGATGTTATCGGTTATTTTCACCTTCTTGCTTTCATTCCAAGGCAAGGAGACCAACCAAACCGATAAATTGGCGGCAGCTTTGTTACTCGCTACGGAAATACTGATTTTAGGGATTCCAGAAAGGTGAACATCCTTGGTAAGGGTAGGTGTAACATAAAGCAGACGATGATTGGTATTCTCTGCCTTGGCCAAAGTTTCTCCAGAAAAGGAAAAATTATCCACTAGGGTTTCCACGCCTTGAGCAAGCTTCTTTTTAGTGCTTAATCCGCCTTTCTCTGGTGCACCTCCTTCAAGGTAAAGCGTTACCGGAGCTGCTTCTGGATTTGGATAATCTTTATAGGGTGTGGGATTTTGTTTGTCATCATTCTCACGAACAATCCAAGCCTTGGCATCTTCTTCAACACCATTTTCAATACCATGTAGATAGTGTGTGAACCATCTGTTCATCAATGTTAGCGGAGGCTCTCCTCCATGACCGTTCTGATGATAATAAATTTGGGTAGGCAGGCCTTTGTCCTTGGCTGCCTTATAAATTCTATAGCTATGCTCTGGCATTACATTCCAATCGTTAAACCCGTGCGCCATTAATAAAGCGGCCTTCATGGGCTCCATATCATTCAAGTAATCACGACCGGCCCAAAATTCGTTGTAATCGCCGGTAATCCTATCCATACCGTTTTTCATTTCGGTATCCCTTACAACTTTGTTGTTATGAGCACGTTTGGACTCGTCACCGCTGTGTATGAAGTCGTATAGTACATCTATATCCTCACCTAAATATCCCCCGGGAGAACGTACAAGGCCATTGGATCTATAATAGTGATAATAGGAAGTATTTGGAGCAATGGGTATTATAGCCTCCAATCCCTTAACTCCAGTTGTAGCGGCGGCCAAGGGTATGGTACCATTATAGGAAGTACCGGTCATACCAACCTTTCCCGTAGACCAATAGGCTTTTACCTTTTCCTTACCATAAGGCTCCGTGTAGCCTTTAGCCCTTCCACATAGCCAATCTATGACGGCTTTGGGAGCCAAGGACTCATTGTCCCCACCCACAGTGGGGGAACCTTGGGATAATCCTGTACCTGGAGAAGATGAATGCACTACAATATAACCTCTTGGAACCCAGGTTTGTATATGTGATTTTGAAATATAAGGTCTTTCCCCTGTTCTGACTACCTCGGGATGCAATCGCTCTTTGGGAGTAGCTCCCAATTCATGCCGTACATCCCAAAAAATCTCGTTCAAGTTGGAAGCGACACCAGCAAAATATGGACTACTGATGTATATGACCGGCAATTTAAGTCCTTCCGTTTCAGTTTGGCCTGGTCGAGTAACAGAAACGTGCATCCTATCTTTCTTGTCATCCCCGTCAGTATCAAATTCTGTTTCAACCCAAAGATCGTGGGTTATCCATGTAGATTCATCACTAAAACCAGGTACGACTTGGGCTTCTCCGTTCTCAAAAATCGGAACAGATTTTTTCTCCAATAAAGTTTCACTTTTTTGGGCACTAACTATGGTCAGTACTCCAAATAAAAATGAGAGCAAAAATGTAAATTTGTTTTTAATCATAATCGACTTTAAATTAATATATAGAACTTAGGTTTATATTGTCCGAGAGGTCAGGAGGCTGATTCACCCAATTAATGTTAGAAATAAAAATAATCCAGACCGATGCTTTTGGACAGGCAATTTATTGGAGGCTTTAATCCCCACACCAAATAATGGACTGGTTTCATTTGCCCCAAAAGTGATAGATATTTTGTCTGGAAAGAAATTTTTAACCCACATGTAGACTCGCACTGAATAGCAATTATATGAGGCGAATATAACCAAAAACTGTACCAAGAAGCTTCCTTTAAGTTAGCCAATCTATATGATTTATTACTTCCCATTGATTCACTAGGTAAATGGATAATTCACCTAAAGACAGGTAGGATCTTCTTCAAACCCACAAATAAACCCTACTCATTAATAATTTCGGCAATTATAGGCCATATGTTATTGGCTATAATCTTTTGTCCTTCGGCTGTTGGATGAATACCGTCCGGTTGATTTAGTTCTGGATTTCCAGCCACATCCTCCAAGAGAAAAGGAATTAGGCCTACATTATTTTTTTTGGCAAGATCTGGAAATATATCCTTGAATTCACTGGTATAATCCTGACCCATATTGGGAGGAATTTGCATTCCAGCCAAAATAATGGTCGTATTGGGATTTTTTTGTTGCACCACATCTATGATTTCCTGTAAGTTTCCACGGGTTTCTTCCAGGGATATACCACGTAGACCATCATTGGCCCCAAGTTCCAGGACAAAAACCTCTATATCGGCATTAAGTACCCAGCCAAGCCTATTTTTGCCGCTAGCCGTTGTTTCACCACTTAAGCCTGCGTTAACTACTTTATAGGGCAGTTGAAGGGAATCTATCTTCTCTTGGATCAAAGCGGGAAAAGCTTCATTGGGGTCAAGGCCCATGCCGGCAGTAAGACTATTTCCAAAGAACAAAATCACCTTGCTTTCGCTTTTGGTCTCCACCTTGTTTTCAATGGCCTCTTCCACTTTTTCTCCAGCATCGGCCTTCTTGGTGGCCATATTTCCACAAGAAGTGAAAAAAATGAATAATAAATAAGAAAATCTTAACAAGGTTCGCATGGGATATTGGATTAAAATCAAAATCATTTCAGTATTTTGCCTACTTAGGAAAATCACGAAATAGAAATTATATGGCAAAGATATTAAACGTAAACAATTTAGGGAAAATCTATACGAGTGGCTCTAAAAAACTTACGGTATTGCAAGATATTACTTTTGACGTAGAGGAAGGGGATACTTTTTCCATAGTAGGCCCTTCTGGGAGTGGGAAAACTACCTTGTTAGGTATATGTGCGGGACTGGACCAGCCAGATTCGGGCACGGTGACCTTGTGCGGTACAGCACTAGGAAGTTTAAACGAAGATGAAAGGGCCATACTGCGCAATAGGAATATAGGTTTTGTTTTTCAGGATTTTCAACTTTTGCCAACACTAACCGCTCTTGAGAATGTGGCCATTCCGCTGGAATTAAGGGGAGATAAGAATGCCATGAAGAACGGGATGGAACTACTGGACAAGGTAGGTCTTCAAAATCGATTTCATCATTACCCATCCCAACTCTCAGGTGGAGAACAACAGCGTGTTGCTTTGGCCCGGGCATTTTCCAACAATCCATCCATATTATTTGCCGATGAGCCTACCGGTAATTTGGACGCGGAAACAGGCGAAAAGGTAATACAATTGCTTTTTCAACTTAATGCGGATGCCGGCACCACCTTGGTAATAGTTACCCACGATCTGGAATTGGCAGCCAAAACAAAACACATATTAAGGTTAAAGGGTGGTAAAATTATTGCCAACCAAGAAACAACGGCATTGTGAACGAATATAATATCAATTCCAAGTCCGGGTTCCAATGGCTGCTAAAAATGGCATGGCGCGATGGAAAGGCAAGTAAAAGGAAACTTTTTCTTTTTATGGCTTCAATTATTATGGGGATTGCCGCAGTAGTCTCTATCCAGTCATTTGGTGATAATCTTAAAAAAAATATCTCTTTACAGTCCAAATCCTTAATGGGGGCCGATTATATTATCGACAGTAGAAATCCACCAAATGAAATGGTTTTGGGAATAATGGATTCCCTTGGAGGTCCTGATGCCAAAGAAATAAATTTTCCATCCATGGCGGCTTTCATAAAAACAGGAGCTTCCAAATTGGTACAAGTTCGCGGAATAGAAGGAGGATTTCCTTTTTATGGAACACTGGAAACATTACCTATATCAGCAGCGGATAACTACCAACAAAATGGTGGGGCTTTGGTAGACGCTACTGTTATGCTGCAATATAACCTACAGGCAGGAGACAGTATTAAAATAGGGGAAGTTACCTTTCCAATTTCCGGGTCATTAAAATCAATACCCGGTAGCTCTGGGCTGTTCAGTTCTGTGGCACCGCCCGTAGTGATTCCCTACAGGTTCATTAAGGAAACCGGATTGATACAAAAGGGTAGTAGGTTGGATTACGAATATTATTTCTTCCAGCCAAATACAGATCTAGACAAACTGGATAAAAAATTGGATCCAATATTGGACGCCGAGGGTGCCGATTTGGATACCCATACCTCTACGAGTGCCAATTTAGGTAGGAGATACGGAAATTTTGGAAAATTTCTCAATCTGGTCGCTTTTATCGCCCTTCTTCTGGGGTGTATTGGAATTGCAAGTGCCATCAACATTTACATAAAGGAGAAACTAAGATCGGTGGCTGTTCTTAAATGCTTGGGAGCAACCAAAAAGCAAACTTTTTTAATTTATTTACTACAAATTGCTGCACTTGGATTGATAGGGGGAGCCATAGGTACCGCATTAGGAATAATTTTACAACAATTATTTCCATTACTTCTGGGGGACCTATTACCGGTAGATGTACAATTGACTTTGGCCCCGAAGGCAATAGTCATGGGGCTTCTATTGGGCCTTTTCATGTCTGTCCTTTTCGCACTCTACCCTTTAATGGGTACCTTGTATGTTTCCCCACTTCAAGCTTTAAGGGTACAGGAGGTGGATAGATCAAGGTCTAGACGGGGGCTGATTTTGGTCTCATTGGCCATTTTATCCTTCCTATTTCTCTTTTCATATTGGCTATTAAAGGATTGGAAATATTCCTTGTCCTTTGTTGCCGGCATTGTAGTTACCTTTTCCATTATGACCGGTTTGTCGGCACTGGCAATGAAAACAATAAAAAAATACTTTCCTAGATCCTGGAGTTTTACTGCCCGTCACAGCTTATCCAACCTCTTTAGGCCACAGAACCAAACCTTGACCTTGGTCTTGGCAATTGGCATTGGAACCTTTTTAATCAGCACCCTATATTTTACAAAAGACTTCTTGTTGGCCAAATCTACCATAGGGACAGATGCCAATAGCCCCAATATAATTCTTCTGGATATTCAAACGGAACAGAAAGAAGCCGTAGCCAATACCATACGTAACGACGGACATCCCGTGTTGACCGATATCCCTATTGTTACGATGAGGGTAAACAGTATAGAAGGTAAATCTGTAAACGAGATCAGAAAGGATACAACATCCACGATAAACTCTTGGATATTGAACCATGAGTTTAGGGTAACCTATAGGGATAGCCTTATCGCCTCCGAAAAATTGGAATTTGGGGAATGGGTGCCAAAAGTAACCTCGAGAGAGAAAATACCTATTTCCGTGAGTGATAATTTTGCCAGGGATGCCAAGGTGGAAGTGGGGGACGAGCTAAGCTTTAATGTACAGGGGGTAATCATGAATACCGTTGTAAACAGCATTAGAACGGTGGATTGGGGCAGGATGCAGCTAAACTTTTCCATTGTATTTCCCTTGGGTATTTTGGAAGAGGCTCCACAATTTACTGTGCTCACTACCAATGTGCCCGATGAAAAATCATCGGCAAAGTTACAGAAGGAATTGGTTAGGGTATTTCCCAATGTATCCATTTTAGATATAAGACAAATTTTAGTGGTAATCGAAGGCTTGTTGAACAAAATATCTTGGATAATTAATTTTATGGCATTCTTCAGCATCCTTACGGGAATAATCGTACTAATGGGTGCAGTTAGAACCAGCAAATATCAACGAATACGTGAAAGTGTGCTACTAAGGACTATTGGAGCCAGGAGCAAACAAATACTTAAAATAGTGGCATTGGAATACTTTTATTTGGGAGTTTTGGGAGGTTTGTCCGGAATTTTGCTCTCCTTGGTAAGCAGCCAGTTACTAGCT
Organism: Arenibacter palladensis; assembly: GCF_900129275.1. Taxonomy (GTDB): domain Bacteria; phylum Bacteroidota; class Bacteroidia; order Flavobacteriales; family Flavobacteriaceae; genus Arenibacter; species Arenibacter palladensis. Next base: position 171,443 of record NZ_FQUX01000002.1, read on the forward strand.
TATTTCGTATTTGAATCAGCTTTTACACCTTCCTTATTCCCATTTTTAGTGTTATTCCCAGGAATTACATTACTGGTCTTGATCATAGGATTAACCAATAGTAGAAGTGTCATTAAAAGTCCACCATTGGAAGTATTGCGAAAGGAGGTTAGATAGCCTAGACAGGAACGATTTATGCCCTTTTTGGTAATCTAACAAGTAGGAATGGAGATGGTTGCAGATAACAAAACATAGTTTATAGCTTGGTTATTTTCACTGAAGTTGATAAAGAACTTTTGCTTTGTCGAAGTCCGTTTTTGAATGTTCTTCAATTTCCAAATAATATTCCATTTGCCATTTCCGGGTAGATTGGGCTGTTTTGTTGGTGGGCAGGGACCAGGGAGGATAAACGCGAAAACCTCGCTTCCCCTCTTTTTTATGGTGGGATACTATTCCTTTTTCCATTAAGACGCCCTTAGGGAAAATAAATTGTCCTTTACGTGGCCCTTCTTGGATATTTATTACGAATAAATCTCCCTCGTCGGAGGCTTCGTATGGAGTGGTTATGCCATTGGCATTTCTTTTCCATAAGGTTACGAATTGTCCTATTTTCTTTGGAGTGATTTTAGCCTTTCTAGCTACAACCTTTAACCCATTTAATTGAAATGAGCAGGCTTCATATTCTTTACTTTCCTTATCCAGCACATGGTTTGAAACCTTTAGACCGCAAGGCACATAGACTTCCTCTATAATAGTGGTCCAATCCGTATTTGTTGTAATCTTCATTTTGATAAATTACCCCAATTCGTAACTACTTAGCAAGCATTTTAACACTATATGTGGTTTTCCGCCAATTTAAGTCTTTCGGCTTCCCAACCATGGTCCACATATTCCCATGAAAAATCGCTTCCACTTACCCTGATTTTTACAAAGCCCTCCTTGGTGTTGTGCCTTCTACCTTTCCATCCATTCCCCGCAATAGAGCCTCCCGTTAAAAAATGAAATCGATCATTGATGAATCCGTATTCCTTCCAATGAATATGTCCTTGCAGAACCAGCTTTAAATTATGGCCTTCCAATATCTTGAATACCTCAGAAGCATTATTGACCGTTCTACTGCCTTCACTGCCGTTTAATTGGGAATAGGTGCATATCATAGGGATATGGGTGGTAATGATAATGGGAGTGCTTTTATCCACCTTTGCAATGTCTTCCTGTAACCATGCCAACTGTTTTTCATGAAAGATGCCCTGATATCTTTTGTTTTCTGTTACATCCAAGGAGTTCAAGGTTATAAAATGCCAGCCTTTATGATCAAAAGAGTAGTAGGTGTCTCCAAAATGTCTTTCCCACATTCCGTATTTATAATCGGGATGGTCTTCAGATTCCGGACTTTCCTCATAGATGGCAAAAAGGTCGTGATTTCCGATACAGTTATAAACCGGCATATTAAAGCCCTTGCTCATCTCTTTATACAGGGTAAACAGAGATTCACTCTGTTCATAATTACCACGCATGGTGTCATATACCAGGTCCCCCCCGGTAAGTACAAAATCAGGATTTAATTCATTTACCTTGTCTATGGCCATCTGAAACCCTTTGGGTGCATTCATTTCCGGTTTAATGTGTATATCCGTTAGAAATGCAAATTCAAACGCATCCTCTTCTTCTTCTTCTATTACTTGCTTTTCTTTTGAACTTTCACAGGACAACTGTGTAAAGGGTATGGCTACAGCTGCCAAGCCCGATTGAAGCAAAAACTTTCTTCTGCCATCTATGTCTTTCTTTTTATCCTCCATGACTTACTTTTTATTTAATTCATCTTGGTTTATAATCCAAATCTTGGAAACTTGGGGACCTTCCTCTCCAAGCTGATGATGTTGGCTCCACTCAAATTGAACATTTGTCCCAAAAGATCAGATGGAATAACAAAAACAAACAGAATTGAGAATATGGATAGTTTAAAAATCCTGTTCATATAAATCAATTTAATAACCTAATAATCAACTTTTTAAAACACATCACCTATATTATTAAATGGCCAGCTCGCTGCCTGTGGACAAATTGTGGCTATCTCCTACCGCCTTTTTAATAATACCCATATCTTCAGCGAGTTTTTGTCTAAAAAGTCGCATATCCGAACTGTGCAATACAATATTGGCACCTTCCTTCACCCATTTTATCTGGTATTCAGGATGGGCGGGAAAATGTATTCCTGCGGCAAGTCCTTTTGCCCTTGCCTTGTGTATTATTTCTTTAACCGTCCTCTCAAAATCAGGGTGTTCATATTGTTCCGGTAATCCCATGTTTATGGAGAGATCGTGGGGGCCAATGACAATACCGTCCAAACCGGGAACACCAAGTAGCTCGTCCAATCTCTGTACGGCTATGCTACTCTCTATGTTTATGAAACATAAACTGTCCTGATTAAAGTTCTGCAAATAAGATTTTAGTGCCGGCAATAATTCCTCTTTCCCTGTAAGCACCTTCTGAAGTCGCTCGCCCTTTAAAGGCCTATATTTGGTAGCACCTACCATTTGCTGTACCTGAGATTCACTTTCAATATAGGGTGCAAGGACACCTACAGCCCCAGCATCTTTGGCCATACAAGCGGCATAGGGGTCAGGACTTGGTATACGGACAATGGGAGCCACACCGTGAGCACTATATACCTGACATAAAAAAGTCAGCTCCGTCCTGTCCAAGGGAACATGCTCCGTATCCAGAAAAACAAAGTCCAAACCAGTACCCTTTACCACCTTTGACCAAATGGGGGAAGTAGACAAAATACAGATCCCGTAAATATTTTGGTTGTTGCTCAACTTTTGTTTAAGGTTCAGTGCCATTGGTTGGTATTTAACGTTCCCTGAAAAAGATTATAAGATTAATTATTTACCACATTGATCGGATTTCCCTTTATAAAAGCTTCTAAATTTTCTTGGGCCGTACTCAACAATCTATTCCTAGCCTCTTTTGAGGCCCATGCGATGTGAGGTGTGATGATACAATTATTAGCCTTTAATAATGGATTATCCCTATCTATAGGCTCTTTGGATACAACATCTATGGCCGCACCAGCTAATTTTTCATTGTCCAGAGCTTCCTTCAAATCTTGCTCTTCGATCAATTGTCCACGCGATGTATTAATAATCATGGCGCCCTCCTTCATTTTGGCAATATTGGAAGCACTTATAATACCTTCGGTTTCCGGGGTAAGCGGACAATGTAAGCTTATCACATCCGATTTGGCCAAGAGCTCTTCCAAATCTACCTGTTTACAAGTGTCGCTTTCCAATTCAGGTTTCCTTCTACTCCCTGAAGTTAAAATATTCATCCCAAATGCCTGGGCCAATTTGGCGGTAGCTTGCCCAATTCTGCCATAACCAATAATACCCATGGTTTTGCCGTCCAATTCTATTAGTGGGTAGTTCCAAAAACAAAAGTCCTTGCTTTTGGACCATTCCCCATCTTTAACGGCACGATTGTGTTCTCCTACATGATGGCACATTTCCAATAGTAGGGCCATAGTCATCTGTGCCACGGCAGTCGTTCCGTAGCCAGGTACATTGGTGACCACAATACCTAATTCTTTGGCGGCATCCACATCCACGACATTGTAGCCTGTGGCCAACACCCCGATGTATTTTAGTGAAGATACTTTATTCAAAACTTCTTTTGGAAGAGGTGTCTTGTTTGTAAATATTATCTCCGCATCTCCAATAGCTTCAATAATTTTATTGTTCTCATATTCAGTTCGATCATAGATGGTAAGTTCTCCAAATTTTTTAAGGTTCTCCCAACTAAGATCTCCTGGGTTTAAAGTGTATCCGTCTAGAATAACAATTTTCATATTTTATGGTCTAATTAATTTATAGGTAATTAAACGTCACAGAAATGGCTCCAGGGTTTTTCATAAAACTTTAATTTCCGATGAAAAGTAATTTATACCTTCTTCAAACAGCCATTTTTTTATATAAACCATACATTTAAGTTAACAACAACAAACATCTGGTTATTAATTAGTTTAGAATATTTTTTTTAGACAAGCAGAACAGTACTTACAAGGTCCTCCTACACTTATCCATTAAACAATGAAACCAGGGCTGAAGATGATATAAGTACGGGCAGCACTAACTTCAATCCTTGTTCCGTCTTATCCCAATTTTATCAATCCAACAAAATTTACCTTAGAGTACTTGACGTTTCTTACAAATATAAAAGATATCATTAGGGTTTACTAGCCTATATTTTATCGAATTCAGATTAAATATTGACATTCCCAATATATAATCGATGTTCATATGCACGCTACTAGGTTTTATCCATTCGGCAAATCCAATAGGAATAACACTTTACATGATTGAATTACAGCAAAATGATTAATTTCCTGTCGAATAAGGTATCCATTCTAAATCTATTATTGTTATTTACAGAGAAAAGGATAATTTTTTTAATCTGTTTTTATGATATTAGAGGAATATTCATAACCATATAACCAACCTAAACCAGAGTTAAGCTATGAAAAAGCTTGTCATTTATATTTTTTTGGCAGTATTGCCCTTTTACGCCAGTGCCCAGGCCATTAATTATAAGACCATAGAAAATGTATACTACTACGATTCCCAAACAGCAGATCAGACTTCATACATGAAAGAAAAGAGTCTTTTGGATATATATTATCCGGAAGGGGACAACAAAGTTCCAGTGGTTATCTGGTTCCATGGAGGAGGTTTAACTGCCGGCCAAAAGGAAATTCCATTGGCTTTAAAAAATAAAGGATTTTGTGTAGTTGGGGTAGGGTATAGGCTTTCACCAAAAATAGAGGCCGAAACCTGTATTGCCGATGCTGCTGCAGCCATTGCTTGGGTATTTAAGAATATTGGTCGTTATAACGGCGATTCAAGTCGGATATTTGTTTCCGGACATTCAGCAGGGGGTTATTTGGCCTTAATGGCCATTATGGATAAAAGCTGGCTAAAAAAATACAATTTGGATTCGGATCTGATTGCGGGACTAATACCATTTAGTGGGCATACCATTACCCATTTTACTATAAGAAAGGAACAGGGTATTCCTGGGGAACAACCTATAATTGATAAGCTAGCGCCCTTGTACCATGTAAGAAAAAATGCGCCACCTACCTTATTGATTACCGGGGATAGGGAAAAAGAGATGCTGGGACGTTATGAGGAGAATGCCTATTTTTATAGGATGATGAAAGTTGCCGGCCATCAGGACATTACCCTATACGAAATGGACGGTTATGGACACAATATGACCGAACCTGCCTTTCCGTTATTGGTTGATTTTGTAAAAGTGAAAGCGAATGTGGAGTAGAAAGAATTCATCTTTTTAAAAGGGATATAATTTTTCTCATGCCAATATTTTGTACATTATTCCCTTGTATTTATGAATTAAAAAAATAACCCGGAGCCAATCAAACTATAATGAAAATCGTAATTGCCCCCGATTCTTTTAAGGAATGTCTATCAGCACAGGAAGTGGCCAGCCATATTGCCTCAGGAATTCGGAATATAGTCCCTAATGCTGAAATCTACGAAATCCCTATATCGGATGGTGGTGAAGGTGTACTTGAAGCGCTTATAAATGGGGTGGGGGGCCGTAGAATATCAGTTTCAGTAATGGATCCCCTTATGCGTCAAATAAAGGCCGAATACGGTATTTTAAAGGATGAAAAAACAGCTGTTATCGAGATGGCCAAAGCCTCTGGATTGGAATTGCTCAAGGAACATGAAAAAAATCCTTTATTGACTACAACCTTTGGTACTGGACAATTGATCAAGGATGCATTAGATAAGGGTTGTACTAAAATCATTATCGGTATTGGAGGGAGTGCTACCAATGACGGTGGTGCAGGGATGGTCAGGGCGTTGGGAGCTAAATTCTTGGATGATAAGGGAGAAGAAATCCCAGAGGGAGGTGGAGGCTTGGAAAGATTGAAGACCCTAGATCTGTCCAATTTTGATAAAAGAATTCAAAATTGCGAGGTAGTAGTTGCCTGTGATGTATCCAATCCCCTTACCGGGGAAAAAGGCGCTTCCATGGTTTATGGTGGCCAAAAAGGTGGTAGTAAGCAAGATTTGGAATTCTTGGATAGTAACCTTGCCCATTATGCCAATAGGATTAAGGCCAACCTTGGTATCGACATCTCCCACATTCCAGGGGCAGGGGCAGCAGGTGGTACTGGCGCGGGTTTAATGGCCTTTTTGGAGGGAAAACTGGTAAATGGAATAGAATTAATTCTGCAGACCATTAAAATAGAAGAATTTATAAAACAAGCCGACCTAGTCTTTACCGGCGAAGGTAAGATAGATGGGCAGACCCTGCATGGCAAAACTATTTCAGGAATTGCGGCAATGTCAAAAAAGCACAAAGTACCTGTAATCGTAATTACTGGAAAAATAGGGGACGGAATTGAAGAAATATACAATCTAGGCGTCAATGCCGTGTTTTCCATAGTAAATCAGCCTATGGAGTTAAGACAGGCTATGGACCAAGCCCCGGAGTTAATTAGGAATTGTTCTAAAAATATAATGGCCGCGATTATGTGCACCAACAAGAATTAATATCAAAATATTTATAAAAAAAGTAATTAAATAAAACAATTATGCCGAATCCATGGACGGGGAAAGGAAACCCCTACACAAAACAAGAAGTTAGAGATAGATTACAAGCAGTAGTAAATCAAAAAAAAGCCATTATTGCGGCCGGTGCCGGAACCGGGATCAGTGCCAAATTCATAGAGAAAGGTGGCGCGGATTTAATAATAATTTACAACTCGGGCAGGTTTAGAATGTCCGGACACGGTTCCACTGCCGGTATGATGGCCTATGGGGATGCCAACGCCGTGGCCATGGAGATCGGCGAGTTCGAAGTTTTGCCCGTAGTGGAGGAAATTCCCGTTATCTGCGGTGTGCACGGAAGCGACCCACGAAGAAGGATGTGGCATTTCTTGGGAAAAGTAAAGGATATGGGATTCTCAGGGGTAAATAACTTCCCAACACATTCCATAATCGATGGCCATTTTAGAAATGTCCTTGAAGAAACCGGAATGAGTTTTCAAAAAGAAGTGGATATGGTGGATCTGGCTACCAAAATGGACTTGTTTTCCATTGTATATGTGGGCAAACCGGAAGAGGCCGTACAAATGGCCGATGTGGGTGCCGATGCCATTATTGCCCATGTAGGAACAACCGTCGGGGGATCCATTGGGGTTACCAGTGCCACCGCCTCCATGGACGATGCGTTGGAGCGTACACAAAAAATTGTGGATGCCGTAAAGAAGGCCAATCCGAATGCATTTTTATTGGCCCACGGCGGACCGATCAATACTCCAGCCGATGTAAAATACGTGATAGAACATTGCAACGGCCTGCACGGCTTTGTGGGGGCATCGTCCTTGGAAAGAATGGGCATAGAACAATCCTTGACCAATTTGACCAAGGAATTCAAGGCATTGACCCTATAGCTCGAGTATGGAAAGGAATTGGAAATTTGTCAAGGAAAAAGACCAAATGTTCGAAAAGGCCTTTGGTCGGGACCATCATTGGCATTATCATCCCGAGACCATAAAACAGGCCGACTCCTATATGGTAAAGGTGGTGATGCCGGAAGGCGGCGGACACAACTTTCACGTTCATCCCGAAATGCATGAAATTCTTTATGTACTCAAGGGTACGGCCGAACAATGGATAGAGGATGAGATGCAGCTATTGGAGGAGGGTGACTCGGTCTATATCGGTGCCAATGTTGCCCATGGCACTTTTAACGCTGGAGAGGGGGAATTGGAATTTTTGGCCATCCTGTCACCTCCAGAGGGTTGGGAAGCCGGCACCGTGGATGTAAGCGAAAATACACCTTATTCGGAATATCGACCACGGATTTGATAGAGTATTACATTCTTTGTTACGATAAACCATGGACTCATAAATATCCCTACTGAACAATAAAAATAAAATGTAAAAAATGAAAAATATAACCGCTTATCTTTCAATGCTATTATGTGGAATGGCACTTTTATCCAGCTGTTCAGGGGAAAAAGAGCCGCCCCCTCCACTGACCTATACGGGAGAGAACCCAAGGGTCCAGAATCCTTTAAGTCCGGAGGATTCCCAAAAGCATATCCAACTTCCGGAAGGATTTAAAGCGGAGCTATATGCCGCTGAGCCCAATATTATCAACCCAATAGCCTTTACCTGGGACGAAAGGGGCAGACTTTGGGTGGTACAATCCAAGGACTATCCTCACGGACTGGCCAACGATGTTGGAGGTGATAGGATCACTATTTGCGAGGATACTAATGGGGATGGCAGGGCCGATAAATTTACGGATTACGCCACCGAGCAAAATCTAACAACGGGAATCACCTTGGTAAAAGGCGGGGCCATTGTTTCCCAAGCTCCCAATATGGTCTTTTTGGAAGACACCGATGGGGACGACAAGATGGACAAAAGCACTGTGCTGTTCAATGGTTTCGGAACCTGGGACACCCATGCAGGGCCATCCAACCTGCGCTATGGGCTGGATAACATGATCTGGGGTTCCGTTGGGTATTCAGGGTTTGAAAATCAGTTTCAGGGAAAACCGATAGAATTTAAGATGGGCGTTTACAAATTTGCCAAGGATGGTTCCTATTTTGAACCGGTGGGCCAATTCAACAACAATACCTGGGGACTTGGTTTTAACGAGAATTTTGAAATATTTGGATCTACCGCCAACAACAACCACTGTTGTTATGTAGGGATTCCTTTGAAACACTATGAGTATTTAAAAAAAATGCCTTCCTGGGCGGTCAATGCCGATTTTATCCAAGGTCACTATGAAATTAGTCCAGTAGATACCATTCCCCTACAGCAAGTAGATGTACGAGGAGGGTATACGGCCGCTGCCGGTGCCAATTTCTATACCGCGCGAAACTATCCGGAAGAATATAGAAATCAAATGTATGTTTGTGAGCCTACCGGACATCTGGTGCATATTGCCAAAATAGTCAATGATGGGGCAGGGTACAAGGAGGTCGATGGCGGCAATATTTTTGCCAGTACCGATGCATGGACCGCACCGGTCTTTGCAGAAACCGGACCCGATGGAAATTTATGGGTGGCGGATTGGTACAATCCCGTAATCCAGCACAACCCTGACAAACGGGGAATGGACAACCAGATCTGGAACGCGGACAAGGGAGAAGGCAACGCCCATAATAATCCATTGCGCGATTATGGACACGGTAGGATCTACGTTATTACCCATGAAGATGCTGATGATTCGGAGATCACTTCCTTAAATCCGGAGGATGACAAAGAACTACTAAAAGCCCTAAAAAGCGATAATATGTTCTGGAGAACTACGGCTCAACGTTTGATTGTGGAGAATAAGAAAGTATCGCTTATCCCGGATTTGATCAAATTGGCGGGTGACAATAACAATATTGATCAAAGTGGACTGAATGCCGGTGCCCTGCACGCCCTATGGACTTTAAAAGGCCTGGGCGCACTCAATGGTTCCAATGCACAAGCCAACGAGGTGGTCCAGAAAGCATTGACCAATAGTTCCTATGGCGTAAAACGAGCTGCACTGGCTTTGTTGCCTGCTACCAAAGAAAGTAGTGAAATCTTGGCGCAATCCGGCCTGTTAAGTAGTCCGGACCCGCAGATCAAGCTTGCCGCGGTATTGCGTGCAGGGGAATTACCGGAATCCAACGCACTCTACACCGAAATAGAAAAATTATCCAAAGACGATGTCATCACCTCGGACAAATGGCTCAATGCCGCATTAAAAATCTATTTCAGGGAATTGAACTTCCAGGAGGTAGACCCATCTACAGTAGTCATGATAGTACCCTCGGCCGAAGAAAAAAAATCTACATGGAAATATACTACCGACAAGCCTTCCGATAACTGGACGAAATTGGAATTCGATGATTCCGATTGGAAAAAAGGAGCAGCCAAGTTTGGAGGTAATAACATGAAACAGGTGAACACCCTTTGGAGCAGCTCTGATATTTGGATGCGACAAGAAGTGATCATTGCTGATGAAATATCGGAACCTGTAATCAAAATAGCCCATGACGACGATTATGAAGTTTTTGTAAATGGTCAACTTTTGATATCGGAAGCGGGTTCCAGCGAGACTTACAAGTATATAAAGCTCGATAGCGACAAAGGTGATCTGTTTAAACAAGGAAAGAACCTAATTGCTGTCCACTGTGTGAATACCGGTGGAAATCAACACATTGACATGGGCATTGGCAAGGTAGGCAAGATAAAGGCCGATGTAACCTTTGTCCTCAATACCGTAAATCAGGAGATGGCCTTTGATAAAAAGACACTTCATGCCACAGCGGGTCAGACCGTAGAGATCGTCTTGAACAATAAAGATCAAATGTCCCATAACTTAGTGGTCATCCAACCTGGCAGTTTGGATACTTTTGGGGCCATGGTAGATGGGTTCCTAAAGAATCCTGAAGCGGAAAAAATGGGCTATGTGCCCAAATCGAGATATGTACTTGGAGCAACGGATATGTTGACCCCGGGCGTAACAGGGTCTGTAGTGTTCAAACTTCCGGATACTCCCGGTATATATCCCTATGTCTGTACTTTTCCCGGGCATTGGCGAATGATGCAAGGGGTGATCATAGTAACGGCCCCGGGATCCTATATTTCCGAGAATAAGGAAGCCCTAAAAATAGCTGCAATGGGCGGGGGCGGTTCCCATGACTTCCTAAAGTTTTTTGGCATCACGGATGGAAAGATTCTCAGTGAAGGTGGCAAGAACACGTTTATGTACACGGAAAATTCAATGGAATTGGGAACCTTGCTCCCGACGACTGATGTACTGGTATTGAGCAACAACAAACCTTTGGACAAAATTACCAGAAATGCCATTATGTCCCGTGTAAACGAGGGGAAAATGAATATGCTTATCTACCATCCAAGTACTTGGTACAATTGGGAGGACTGGCCGGAATACAATAAGACCTTGGTTGGTGGGGGCTCCAGGTCCCATGAAGACCTTCAGGAATTTGAAGTAAGGGTGGTTAAACCAGATCACCCCATAATGAAAGGCGTTCCCTCCAAATTCAGGATCGTGGACGAATTGTACCGATGGGAAAAGGACCCTGAAGCGGAGATAGAAGTTCTAGCGGTAAGTAGGGGCTTAAAATCCGGGGAAGAATACCCTACGGTCTGGGTCGTAAAACATCCCAAGGCGAAAATTGTAGGGAATACTCTAGGTCACGATGAAAGGGCACATGGGCATAAGGCCTACCAAACTATTTTAAAAAATAGTGTGGATTGGGTAGAAGACTAGTTTAGGACGGTATTGCAATTTAGACATCATCATGAACTAAAGGAGGGTTCAAGGGCAAGGAAGAATATTTTAGGTAAAATCATTTATGCTGTGTAATTAAACCAATATTCGGATTTTAATTAAAATCTTGAATAAGAACCCTTATTTTTACGGAAATACAATTTAGTTCCGCATAATGAATTTAACCATAGAAAATATTGTTCTGGTCGGATCAATACTACTTTTCATAAGTATTGTTGTTGGTAAGACTTCCTATAAATTTGGGGTCCCTACGTTGTTGCTCTTTTTGGCCATTGGAATGTTGGCTGGTTCCGATGGCATTGGTGGAATACGTTTTGATGACCCCAAAATAGCACAATTTATTGGTATTGTATCCCTAAATTTCATATTGTTCTCGGGTGGTCTCGACACCAACTGGGAAGCCGTTAAGCCCATTATAAAGGAAGGCTTGGTCCTTTCCACATTGGGTGTCTTGTTGACCGCCCTGTCCTTGGGCACCTTTGTCTGGCTTATAACCGACTTCACCATATACGAAAGTATGTTGCTAGGTTCCATTGTTTCTTCTACCGACGCTGCTGCCGTATTTTCCATTTTGCGATCCAAGAGTCTGGCCTTAAAAACCAATCTTAGACCCACTCTGGAATTGGAGAGTGGTAGTAACGACCCCATGGCCTATGTATTGACAATCGCTTTTTTGACACTGGTAGTTCATCAGGATCAGAGCGTTTTTTCCATTATACCTTTATTTTTACAACAAATGATTTTGGGCGGGGCGGCAGGTTTTGGTTTTGGAAAACTGAGCAAATATATAATCAATAGCATTAAACTTGATTTTGAAGGGCTTTATCCGGTATTGGCTATAGCGCTAATGTTTATTACATTTTCTGCAACCGATTTTGTAGGTGGTAATGGATTCCTGGCCATCTATATATGTGCCGTATATCTTGGCAATCAGGATTTGATACATAAAAAAACCATCCTAAAAATGTTCGATGGTTTGGCGTGGTTAATGCAAATTGTTCTATTCCTAACCTTGGGCTTATTGGTATTTCCTTCGCAAATTATTCCGTACATAGGGATAGGCCTACTTATTTCATTATTCCTTATTCTGGTTGCAAGACCCGTTAGCGTATTTCTTAGCCTGATTTTTTTCAAAATGCGAATGAAAAGGCGATTTTATATTTCGTGGGTAGGTCTGCGTGGAGCGGTTCCTATTGTATTTGCGACTTATCCTCTTTTGGCAGGAATTGACAAGGCAAATATGATTTTCAATATTGTATTTTTTATCTCGGTAACCTCTATATTGATTCAAGGAACCACACTCTCCATTGTAGCCAAATGGTTGGGAGTGGCCATACCGGAAAAAGCCAAAAGGTTAACAACTACTGATTTACTATTTGCAGAAAATCCTAAGACCATTATGAGAGAAATTGCTGTAGGCACTGATTGCTATGCGGCAAATAAAAAAATTGTAGAATTGGGTTTCCCCAAGAACGCTATAATTGCCATGATCAAAAGAGGGGACAAGTATATTACCCCAAACGGATCCACGGAAATTGAAAGTGATGACACCTTAATTGTCCTAGCTGACCAACAGAGAATCATAGACGAGGTTTATAAAACACTAAGGATAGAATAGTAAAGATTCTTTAAATTATTTCACACTAGCTTCTAATGATATGTTTCGTCACAAATAATAACTTAACAAACTTAGTAGGAAACTGATGTGGGAATGTAGAATATTGTTTTGTGTATTTACTTAGCTCTAAGCGATTAGTACTATTTCCTTTTATTCATCAAGGGATTGGGGTAATTATCGGATTGATCTTCTATAGTTTCATCTAAACAGACAAAATCCTTTTCCAAAAGTAGAAATAGCTCCTTCCCGTTCCCCAAGGCAATGGTGTTTTGAAACCCAACACGATCACTATTGGCCCAGGCCAATTTATCCTTTTCTGGCAGGTACATGCTGATAGTGTCGTTTTTAAAATCGGCTTCCAAGTGGCTAATATGTTCCTTGCTCTGCAAGACATATTTAAAGATGTGGTCCTTAAATTCTGTCTTCTCCTCATAAAACCCCACTTTGCTAAAGGTTTCTACCTCCGTCTTGGTAAGTCTATAGCGAATTGAATTTCCTTTTATCCTTATTTTCATTTTCAATCTAACTTAAATCATCAACCTCCTTCCAAAGATGCTATTGCCATGCTTTAATGTGAAGTCACTTCGATACAGAACAAAATCCATATATGGAAAACTATTCCTGCCTATCAATATATTCCTGGCCATCCGTCTTGTAATTAATGGTAACCCTAGTACCTTTACCAGGAATGGAATTAATAAAAAGACGTCCGTTGATATAGTTCATCCTCTCCTTCATAAAGAAAAGCCCCATACCTCCTTCGCTTGTATTTTTTGGAACCTTCCCCAAAATAGAATCGTCAAAACCCTTACCGTCATCATCAATGACAACACTTAAAATATTGTCATTATAGTTAATGGTCACTAAAATAAAATTGGCCTCGGCATACTTAATGGCATTATTTACCGCTTCCTGTACTACCCTATAAATATTGGTTTCTGCCAAGGAATTAAAACGAATGTTCTCATCGGTCTTATTTTCAAAGAGTATATTTTTACCGGTAAGCTTGGAGAGTTCATGGGTCATTTTGTGCAATGCGGGAAAAATACCATGATCACTAAGTTCAGGAGGGGTCAGGTTAAAGGTTGCGGTGCGCACCCCTTTAATCAAATCGCTGGCAAGACTTTTAATATATTCTATTTTCTCGGCCGTTTTTTCCTTATTGGATAGATTTATCGATTCTATATTAAACTTCAATGCCGTTAACATTTGCCCTATGCCATCGTGGATATCCTTGGCAATCCTTTTGCGCTCTTCCTCCTGACCTTCAACAATCTGGCTGGCCTGCAACTGCTTTTGCCTCATGGTCTCTTCGTAATTGGCCTGGGTCAACTGTGCTACTTTCTGTTCGTTCTGCTTTCGTTCGGTTATATCCGAGCACAATATTAAAATAGACTGCTGGGCACTTGACTGGTGCATTGGGATAATGGACATATCCAACCAGAGCGACTCCCCTTTGGCCGTCTTTATCCTTATCTCTTCGGTCCTGATATTTTTCCGATTGCTCTTTAATACTTCCGCCAAGTATTGCTGTTGCCCTTCATCCGTTGTCAATATTTCGTATAACGGCCTGTTTATATCTTGGTCGTTACGGCCTAAAAGTTCATTGAACTTTTTACTGATAAAAACAACATTTCCATCTTGCTTGGTACTGGCGAAAAGTGCTGCATTATCTATAACAAAATTGAGCTCCTGTAATTCCTGTAAGGATTTTTCCTTTTCTTGAAAGAGTTTTTTAATCTCCTTGGCACTGTCATCTGATTTTCTTTGCGCGACAATTAAATTCTTGATGGTGTTTCTAATTTGAAGGGAAAGTGGTTTAAATATGAACAATATCTCCAAAACCAATATAAGGAGCGATATGGCCAACAATAAATATTCCTTGTACTTTAAATTCTGTAAATGTGTTTTACTTAGGACATCGTATTTATTGACAATGGTGTCCATCATCTTCAAAAAAGAACGCTCATTTTCCAAAAGTATATCAACATACGACTGGTCGGGATTTGATTTCCCTGAATCCTTAAAATCGGATATAATATCTTCCACAGCACCTACCATGGCATTATAATGAGGGTTTATATTCTGAAAGAGCACTTGGACTTCCTCATTCTCTGCCTTCGAAATACCCATAGCCACATCACTCTGTTGAAGTGCTTGATGGGATTCTTTCCAAACGGTCAAGGTTTCCCCTAATTCTGCAAATATTTGATTTCTCTCCTCAGGATCGGATATTTCCTTTAATAGCAGTACTTCCTTGGTCAATTTTTGACTATAGGCCCTTTGCCTACCCGCAACGTTGATTACCTTTGAGTCGTCCAGTTGGGAATTTAAATGGTGCTGAATTAATATCTGGGCAACAATAATACTTAAGGCTATAGTAGCCAATGCAAATAAATACCACTTCCGGATCCTTTGAAAGGTGGTAGTATCCAAGGGTGGAAGGTATTTATTGTCGTTCATTTCCCAAATGGTGTTGCTTAAAATAAGACCCTATGCCTCTAGTGCTTTGCCTATCAACTCCAGGGAATCCTTTGACAAGGGTAGTTTTAACGCTGCATCATGACCTTTCTTGGACATTTTACGCCAAGTTTTTTGCAGGATATCAATTAATTTTTCTTCAGGATATTTATGCGAAAATGGTTCAAAATAAAATTCGAGGAATACGAGGCAAATTACATCTTCCAAGGTCTGTGTCTCCGCCTTTTTTTTAAGTTGTTTCTTTTCCAACAAAAAGGCTACCATATCTATCATTTCTTGATCATAACCCACTTCCCTGAGAATGGCACTAGCCTTTTTTGCATGAAATTTTTTAAGATCCTTCCTCCATTTTAAATAGCCTGTCCTGTTCATTTCATAGGACTCCCTAGGAATTTCCCACCTACAAATATGCTGACACCTTGCTGTAAGCTGTAAGGATTCTGGAGCCTCGGGATCAAATGCATTCAACTTTTCTGTCATTCTCATGGCGTACAACAGTTCCTTGGGATACTCCTTTCCCTGCCAAACTTCTATATTGGGATCATTCGCATTTGCTTCGTCAAATAACGGGAAGGCTCTTTTTAATTTATCTGAGGCCATATTTATCTTTGGTTTTTCCCAAAGCTATTCAGAAAAACCAATATAAACAAAGTCGTCCTCTATTTTAACCGGATATGTTGCTATGCTGCTCAAATCCCCATTGAGATGCTTTCCCGTTTTTAAGGAAAAAGAATTTTTATGCAGCGGACAGGCAACCTTAGGTTCTCCTTGATCTTCCCCTATCATTCCCCTGGAAAGCACCATTTCCATTTTATGGGGGCATAAATTCTGGCAGGCATACCAGGTGCCTTCCCTTGTGAAGTTAAAAACCGCAATTTGCATTCCCTTATATTTAACACAGGCGCCACCATTTTTGGGAAATTTTTCTACCGGGGCAGCCTTAAACCAAAGACTCACTTTTTCTGGCTCCACTGCTTCGTAAGTGTTTAAAATTGAAATCATCTGTCTATATTTTTAAAGGTCGTAATGCTGTTTGACCATTTGTTGAACATATATTATACTTGGTCAGGATCATAAAGTCCCAACATAATAGTTAAACCCATGCTTTGGGCATTTTTTGTTCCCTTAAGGAAACAAACTCAATGTTGTCATCGGTTTCTTCGGCATTTACAAAATGAGTGTACCTTGATCTTATTTCCGGATTTTCTACCGCCTCTTTCCATTCGCACTTGTAAGTATCTACCAAGTATTGCATTTCGCTGTCCAACTGTTCCGCAATACCTAGACAATCATTTATAACAACATCTTTCACATAATCTATACCGCCTTCTAATTTATCCAACCAAGCGGCTGTACGGGTTAGGGGAGGAGCGGTTTGTATGTAGTACATTAAAAATCGGTCTACATATTTGGTAGCTGTTATCTTGTCCACCTTTTCAGCTAGCAATTGGGCATGTTGTGGGTTAGCCCCACCATTTCCACAGATATAAACGTTCCATCCACCTTCAACGGCTATAAAACCAAAATCCTTATTTCTGGCCTCAGCACATTCCCTGATACATCCAGAAACACCTCCCTTAATTTTATGTGGGGAACGTATGCCCTTATAGCGGTTCTCTATATCGATGGCAAAAGTTACACTTTCATCCATCCCGTATCGACACCAAGTAGAACCTACACAGCTTTTAACCGTACGCAGCGATTTACCATAGGCCTGTCCCGTTTCAAATCCTTCTGCGATCAATTCTTCCCATATCAGTGGTAATTCATGCAATTGCGCCCCAAACATGTCTATCCGCTGACCA
Source organism: Arenibacter palladensis (assembly GCF_900129275.1). Taxonomy (GTDB): domain Bacteria; phylum Bacteroidota; class Bacteroidia; order Flavobacteriales; family Flavobacteriaceae; genus Arenibacter; species Arenibacter palladensis. The sequence continues at coordinate 188,675 of NZ_FQUX01000002.1, forward strand.
CCTGTAATTTTAGTGTACAGATCATATTTTTGTGCTATTCTACCAATGGCCAAAAGCTGCTTTGGGGTAATTTCTCCAGCTGCTACCCTTGGAACGACCGAGTAGGTCCCGTTCCTTTGAATATTGGCCAAATATCTATCATTGGTATCCTGTATGGTTGCTTGCCTATTGGCCGTTTCGTTGTAAATACTGGCGAAAATGGAAGCCACTGCAGGCTTGCAAACTTCACACCCATGTCCTTTTCCTACCTCGTCCAACAGAGAATCATAGTCCTCAATTTTCCTAAGTTTTACAATATCATAAAGTTCCTGTCTGGAATATTCAAAATGTTCGCAAATGGATTCCTTGACTACTTTTCCTAGAGATTTAAGCGTTTCCTTTACTAGGTCTTCAACCATTGGTTTGCACCCACCACATCCTGTGGTAGCCTTGGTGGCTTTGGAAATTGCCTTAACACTATCGTTGCCATCATCCTTGACCGAGCAACATATTTGTCCTTTCGTGACCGCTTCACAGGAACACACTACAGCGGTATCCGGCAGGTCCATGGCACTGCCGAATGACACATCCTCTCCACCACGACTTCCCAAAATTAGATTTTCAGGATTTTTGGGCAAGGGCATTTCATTGAGATACATCTGCAAGAGCATGTTGTAATCTTTGGCATCTCCTACCAGGATTCCCCCCAGTAGCCTTTTACCGTCATGGCTTACATTAATTCTTTTATAAAGACTCTCCGTTTTGTTTTCAAAAATAATGGAGTGGCCTTTTTCGGCGGGCATAAACGGAGTTCCAAAACTCGCTACGTCCACACCTATCAATTTAAGTTTGGTAGACATATCTATCTCCGCTGCCATGACAGTCTCCTCTATACCTAGAATCTGGTCTACGGCTACACCTGCCATTTCATATCCAGGGGCAACTAGACCATAGATCATTTGGTTGTAAAGGGCAATTTCACCAATGGCAAAAATACTTTGATCTGAGGTTCTCATTGTATTATCCACTACTATGCCTCCTCTGGTGCCCATTTTAAGTCCGCAACTTTTACCTAATTCGTCCCTTGGTCTTATTCCTGCGGATATAACCAACATGTCCACATTTAGGACGTCATCTTCGCCAAATTCCATCCCTATTACATGGCCATTGCCTAGTATCTGATTTGTAGCTTTACTTAAATGAATATTGATCCCCATAGATTCCAATTTCACCTGAAGCACCTTGCTACTTCTAGTGTCCAACTGTCTGGGCATTAATTTAGGGGCAAACTCTACCACGTGAGGCTCCATTCCCATATCCATAACGGCCTTGGCCGCTTCCAGACCCAATAGTCCACCCCCCAATATGGCAGCTTTTGGTTTTTGAACTGTTTTCTTTATTTTGTCCGCATAGGCCAACGTATCTTCCAAGTCCTCTATGGTCCTATATACAAACACGCCTTCCTTATCTACTCCATTTATTTGTGGTACGAACGGACTAGAGCCCGTTGCCAATACCAAATAGTCATAATTATAGGTCTTTTCACTAAGAGTGGTTATAGTTTTTGAGTTTCTATGAATATCCGTTACCCTCTCATTGGTATACAGTTCAATGTTATTTTCCCGATACCATTCCCTTGGAGCCATGGATAAACGTTCTGCATCACCATTTTCAAAATACTCGCTTAAATGCACCCTATCATAGGCAACTCTTGGTTCTTCTCCGAAAACAATTAGTTTAAAGGAGCCTTGGTCTACTTTGGCGACAAATTTCTCACAGAATTTGTATCCAACCATTCCATTTCCAACTACAATTACGGTCTTCATACGTATACTATTAAATGTTACGTAGCAATATTACGTATAATTACGTAATAAATTTGTGTTTTTATGAAAATAAATACGTAATTTTGTTGCGAAATTCTTAATTGCACACCTTTAAAAGCAGAAATCATGAGTATATCCAAAGACCCGAAAGTTAGTTTAGTCGGTGCCGGCCCAGGAAGTAGCGACCTTATAACCCTTAGAGGATACAGAACATTGGAAGATGCCGATATCATTTTATATGATGCTTTGGTAAGTACGGATTTGCTCAAGGATCTAAATCCCAACATTCCGAAAATCTATGTGGGCAAGAGATGTGGGGAGCATTCCCTTACCCAGGAAGAAATTAATAAATTAATAGTGGAAAATGCTTTTAAATATGGTCATGTAGTGCGATTAAAGGGAGGAGATCCATTTGTATTCGGTAGAGCCAGTGAAGAATTGGAATACGTGGAATCCTTCGGAATACCGGTTACTGTTGTACCAGGGGTAACCAGCGCGATAGCTGTCCCGGCCAGTCAGGGAATTCCGGTAACCAGACGGGGAATAAGCAGCAGCTTTTGGGTAATGACGGCCACTAAACGCGATGGTTCCTTTTCTGAAGATCTGGAACTGGCAGCCAAGTCATCTGCCACAATGGTCATATTAATGGGGGTACGTAGATTTTTGGAAATCGCGGATAAAATTGTTCAACATAGAAATGGACTAACCCCATTTGCAATTATACAGAATGGAACTATAGAGAATGAATCCTGTATAACAGGACTTCTTAAAGACGCAAGGTCACTTGTAGACCAAATAGATATTACACAACCAGGAATAATAGTGGTCGGGGAAGTAGTAACAGAGCATCCGTCCTTTTTTGAAGAGGAAATCCAAAGGGCACTTAACTATTAAACAACCAAACTAAACCAAACATTTTCAATATTGCAATAGGAGCAGGTCTATAATTGTAATTTCATAATCGCAGGCTTCATATTTTCCCACCTTCATAAAAACACTACTTATTTTCAGTATTACGTAATAATTATAAGTAATAATACGTAGAAATACGTATTTTTGAATTGTTAAACGAAATAACTAATCCTATAAACAATTCAGTTATGAAAGAATTTGTCTCTGCTAAAGCTACGAAATTAGAACTTTTAAACTTGAGGAGTGTACCAATACGTACCTTTTGGATTACCTCCATTGCCTTTTTCATTTGTTTCTTTGCATGGTTCGGTATCGTTCCTTTTATGCCCGATGTTGTCAAGGACTTGGGATTGACTCCCACCCAAAAGTGGAACTCCATCATTTTGGCGGTTTCCGGAACAGTATTTGCCAGATTGCTAATTGGTAAGTTATGTGACAAGTACGGACCCAGATTATGTTATACTTATTTATTGATTCTAGGGGCCATTCCCGTTATACTTCTAGGTTTTGTACAAACACCGCTTCAATTTCTGATATGTAGATTGTTTATTGGTTTTATAGGCGCATCGTTCGTAATAACCCAATTCCATACCTCCATAATGTTTGCGCCTAATATAGTAGGTACGGCCAACGCTACATCTGCAGGTTGGGGAAACCTGGGAGGAGGGGCCAACCGCTTGGGAATGCCATTGATCGCAGCCGGAGTTGTTAGTTTTGGAATTGCCGATGAAGTAGCCTGGAGATATTCCATGGTAATTGCGGGGGTAATTTGCTTCTCTATGGGACTTATATATTATTTCTTTACCAAGGATACCCCTGAAGGTAATTTTAACGAACTGAAGTTAGCAGGCAAAATGCCGAATTTAAAGAAAGATGAAGTATCCTTTTTGAGTACATTAAAGGATTATAGGGTCTGGATATTGTTCTTGGTTTATGCAGCCTGTTTTGGAATAGAACTAACGGTTTATGGTACTATGGACGATTATCTTCAGAATAGATTTGGCCTGGATCGATCTACCGCGGGCAATTTGGTATTGTCGTTTGCCCTTATGAATATTTTTGCAAGGACATTGGGTGGCTATTTCGGAGACCTGTTCGGTAAGTTTCGTGGCTTGCGCGGCAGGGTAATTTTTCTTGCCCTGATCTTGGCAACGGAAGGACTAATGCTTTCCATCTTTTCAGTGACCACTAGTTTGGTATTTGGTATGATATTTTTGATTGCTTTTAGCCTTACCGTACAAATGGCAGAAGGAGCCACTTTCTCAGTGGTGCCGTTTATTAATAAGAAAGCCATAGGATCTATTTCCGGAATAGTTGGGGCTGGAGGAAACGTGGGGGCATTCTTGGCCGCCATGTTATTAAAATCCAAATCGGCCGTGGCCGAAAGTGCTGCCATTGCGGCCAATAGCGAATTGGGTGAACAGGCCGTAAAGGCTGCCCAGACTACCGCTGCGGCTTCTGCGGTTTCCAGTGGATTTTTTGTTATCGGAGGATTTATAGTAAGTGCTGCCATACTATCATTGGCCATTAGGTTCGCAACTGCCGAGGAAAAAGCTGTTGTTGAGGAAACCAAGGCCGAACTTTTGCTGTCAGGAGTAGATAAATAAATGGGAAGTAAACAAATTTGCTCCTTGTAACACTTTTACCCAAACCCAAACACTAAAAATCAATACGGAATACGGAATGGATAATAGCTATTATTTCATTCCGTAATTCCAAACCAAATATGAAGTAAGCCACATTAATTCCTCCCATGAACCGGAGGGATTAATGGTAAATTACTCCCTATATTTACGGCTTAGACTACTAAAAAATAAATACCTATCAAAAGATGAAAAGAATATCTCTTTTATTTACCATAATCGCCTTTTATGGATCAATGGCCTATGCACAATTTACATTGGATGGAGAATTTAGACCTCGTACCGAACTGCGTCACGGTTTTGGTAGTCTAATCGCCGATGATGCAGATGCCGGTTTTGGCGTTTCCACCCGTTTGCGGCTAAATGCAGGATACACCATAGATGCCTATCAATTTTATGTAAGCCTTCAAGACGTTATGGTTTGGGGAGAAAACAGACAGCTTCTACCTGATGACGAAAATAATTCATTTGCTGTCTTTGAGGCTTGGGCCGATATAAATCTTGGTAGTGGTTTTTCTGCCAAATTGGGAAGACAGACCTTGGATTACGACGACCAACGTATAATGGGCAGTGTTGGATGGACACAACAGGCACGTAATCATGACGCCGCCATTTTAAAATACGCCAAAGAGAAATTCCAAATGGATCTTGGATTGGCTTACAGCCAGGATTATGACAATCCCAGTGGTTTTCAATCGGTAGGTAATGCTTATAACACTACAGGCTTCTTCTCCTACAAAACCATGCAATACCTTTATTTAAAGGAAAATTGGAAAAACTTAAACGGAAGCCTTTTGCTTTTGAACAATGGTTTCCAAAACTTTGAAACCGATGGGACCACACCCGACGGTATAAGCAATCTACAAACCTTTGGGACACATTTGGACTATAAAAAAGGAAGTTTTGGAGCCGCTTTGAACGCTTTTCTTCAAACAGGGGAAAGACAAGGTGCCCTCGATGTAGGAGGAGCTTATCTGTTGGGACTGGATTTGAACTATAATGCCACAGCCAAAGTAAGTCTTGGTGCGGGTGTGGAAATCATTAGTGGTAATGATACCAGTACCAGCGATAAAACAGAGGCCTTTTTCCCCCTTTATGGTACCAATCATAAATTCAATGGATTTATGGATTATTTCTACGTAGGCAATCATGCCAATTCAGTAGGCCTATTGGATGTTCATGTGAGTGCCAATTTTAAACTTGGTGAAAAATCCAGCCTCTTGGTAAAAGCATTGAACTTTAGAGGGGAACAAGCATTGCCCAGCGGGGAAAAATCGCTAGGGACAGAATTGGATCTCGTATTTTCGCAGGCGTTTAATGGCTATTCCCTACAGCTGGGCTATTCCCAAATGTTTGCCAATGATGGCATGTACGAATTAAAAGGCATCTCCGAGGATGCGTCTGCCAGTAGTCAAAACTGGGCATGGGCCATGTTGGTCATAAAACCAAAATTTCTGAACACCACCAAATAATCCAATTATCATCAAAGCCCCGCATTTGTCGGGGCTTTTTACTCAATAAATGAGATTTGAATGCTAGGGCGCTTTTACTGAGGTAATTGGTTTTAACCCCGTACCTAGCAAATATCTTCAAAAACCTTGTGCATAAAACCCCGTTCCGTACCAAAACCATAGTCATTGCGCCCTTGCACATAAGGCCAATAATCAAAAATACAGTATCTATTTTTACCGTATGAATACTTAGTTTTAATTTTATCCTATATTTGTTGGGAAAGAATAGACTATTGTGGATAAAACAACGCGTATTGTATTGGCCGATGACCATTCCCTTGTAAGGGATGGTATTAGAGCCTTATTGGAAGAAGATGATAATTACATGGTAATCGGCGAGGTCTCCAATGGCAAGGAGGCGGTTCAAATGGTATTGGACAAAAAACCCGACCTGTTGATTATTGATATCCGAATGCCGGAAATGAATGGCATTGAGGCCGTAGAGGAACTCAAGAAACATTCTTCGCCTACCAAATGTATTATACTCTCCATGCACGATTCCGAGGAATACATCCTGAAATCGGTAAATGCCGGTGCCAGCGGATACCTCCTTAAGGACACTGGGAAAAGCGAATTTCTTAAGGCCATTTCCACGGTTGAACAAGGTGGAAAATATTTTAGCGGTGACATTTCCAATGTTTTGGTAAACAATCTGTTGAGTCAAGGACAAACAAAGCAGGAAAGTAAGCCAAAAACAAAAAATGGAAGTAACTCTTTTGGCATTACTAGCAAGGAACTACAAATTCTGGAACTCGTCCTTTCAGGGCTTACCAACAAACAAATTTCTGAAAAACTTCAAAAAAGCAAACGAACCATTGAAACACATCGCTTCAATCTAATGCGAAAAATGGGCGTTAATAATCTTATGGACCTAGCCCGAAAGGCACAGGAATATAAACTAATTTAATCCATAATAACTCTTTTTTTTAGTTGATTTACAGCTGTTTATCGTTTTTTAAGACATGACACATTCTGTAATAGCCAACGAAAGAGCAATTTTATTGTCTTTTCGTCAATATTCTGCCTAACTATTATCAATAAAATACTACGTATTTATACTTAATTTGATAATTTTAGATCATATTTAATTGGTTTCTTTTAATTCAAGGATTTTATGCAGAAAAAGAACGAACATAAAACTATTTGCTCCTACTGTGGGGTTGGATGTGGAATTGTAGTGGAACAGGACTCCAAGGGCAATATTAGTGTTGAAGGAGATCAAGACTATCCCGTAAACAAAGGCATGCTTTGTTCCAAAGGAAAGAACCTGAACTATGTGGCCCAAGATACCAGTGACCGGATTTTATATCCAGAAATGAGATGGAGCAGAAATCATCCTTTACAAAGGGTTTCCTGGGATACGGCCTTTGATAGGGCCGCTGCCGTTTTCAGAAGCATTATTGAAAAACACGGTCCGGATAGTGTAGGGTTTTATGTTTCTGGCCAGTGTCTTACAGAAGAATATTATTTGGTAAATAAATTGACCAAAGGATTTATAGGCACCAATAATATTGATACCAATTCCAGGCTCTGTATGAGTTCTGCCGTGGTGGGTTATAAAAAAATGCTGGGGGAGGATTCTGTGCCTATTTCCTATGATGACATTGAGTTATCCGATTGTTTTCTTATCGCAGGGGCAAATCCTGCTTGGTGCCACCCCATTCTCTTTAGAAGAATAGAAAATCACAAGGAAAACAATCCGAATGTAAAAATAATAGTAGTAGACCCCAGGAAAACCCAGACCTGCGCTGCGGCCGATCTTCATTTGCAAATATTACCCGGGACGGATGTTATTCTATTCAATGCCATGGCCCGCTGGTTGATTGAAAAGAAAAAAATAGACAAAAACTTCATTAAAAAGCATACCGTAAATTTTGATGCGGTTAAAGAGAGTGCCTTTCAACTTTCCATGAAAAAGGCCGCTGAGCTTTGCGGAATTCCTATAGAGGATATCAAGAAAGCAGCCATGTATATAGGCAATGCCAATGCTTTTATTAGTATGTGGACCATGGGGCTAAACCAAAGTGTCATTGGTGTTTCCAAAAATGTGGCATTAATGAATCTGTCACTCCTAACCGGACAAATAGGGAAACCTGGTGCCGGACCATTTTCACTTACCGGACAGCCCAACGCTATGGGGGGCAGGGAAGTAGGTGGAATGGCCAGTTTACTGGCTGCCCATAGGGAATTGGGCAATCCCAAACACCGCAAGGAAGTATCGGATTTTTGGGGAGGAAAAGAAATTAAATCCGAACCGGGTTATACCGCCACAGAAATGTTCGACGCATTGGAAAGTGGCAAAATGAAGGCGGTGTGGATTATCTGTACCAACCCAATTGTGAGTATGCCCAATGTTCACAAGGCGGAAAAGGCATTAAAAAATGCCAATTTTGTGGTGGTTCAGGATATTTCCCATAATTCCGAAACCACCAAATATGCTGACCTGCTATTACCTGCTGCAGGCTGGTTGGAAAAGGAAGGGACGATGACCAATTCAGAAAGGCGGATAAGTTATCTTCCCAAAGTGATTGATGCGCCGGGAGAGGCTTTACCGGACGCTGAAATTTTATGGAAGTTCGCGCAAAAAATGGGCTATCATGGATTTGACTATAAAAATGCCAGTGAGGTATATGACGAACATTGCCTTTTAACAAAGGGAACCGAAATAGATATATCCGGATTGTCCTATGAGCGACTAAAGAACGAAGGAAGCTTTCAGTGGCCTGTACCCCATGCCACCCATAAAGGCACCCCAAGACTGTTTACGGACTATCAATTCTTTACCAACGATAAGAAATCGCACTTCAATGCGCCCTATACACTCTACAATAAATCGGAATTAACAAATCCCGAGTATCCCTTAATTCTAAATACAGGAAGGGTAAGGGACCAATGGCATACCCGAACCAAAACTGGAAAGGTTAAGCGCCTGCTTACCCATATTCCGGATCCATATTTGGAAATGAACAAAGTGGATGCCTATTTGCGAAAAATAAAGGATGGGGATATTGCAGTGGTAAAAAGTAGAAGAGGAACGGTCCGCGTAAAAGTGAAGGTGAATTTTGACATACGGGAAAAAGTGGTCTTCCTTCCTATGCATTGGGGCAAGGTGCTCAATAATGATTTTGGAAGGGCCAATAATTTGACGAATGACTTGGTTGATCCAGTATCCAAGGAACCCGATTTTAAATATTGTGCGGTAGAGGTGGCAAAGTACGTAAAACCCAAACAGAAAATTGTGATTATCGGGGCCGGAGCAGCAGCTTATAGATTTATCCAGACCTATAGAGAGAAGAATGAAACCGATGAACTTCATGTTTTCTCCAAAGAAAAGGACCCCTTCTACAATAGGGTGTTACTCCCCGAATATGTAAGTGAGGAACTCTCATGGGAAGCCTTGGAAAAATTAAAAAAAGGGGAGCTCGAAAAATTGGATATCACCCTACATCCAGGCTTGGGGGTAACCCAAATAGATAGGAAAAATAAAACCATCATGGACGACAATGGTTTTGAACATGCCTACGATATACTTGTAATGGCCACAGGGAGCAGGGCCTTTGTACCAAGTGAAGTACAAATAAACATGCCGGGCCGTTTTACAATGAGAGAGCGTGGGGATGCCGATAAATTGCGTAAATATTTAGAGGACACCGGCCTACCCTCTGAAGAACAACATGTAGTTATTGTTGGAGGAGGCCTTTTGGGATTGGAGTTGGCGGCAGCCCTTAAGAACAGAAATGTCAATATCAGTATCATTCAACGTGCCCCTAGATTAATGGAAAGGCAGTTGGATAGAATTGCAAGTCGACTTTTGGCCGAGGATGTCAATGATCGGGGAATTAAGGTTTATTTTGATAATGAGGTAAGTACCGTATTTGAGGAAAGGGATGACAAAAACTCCCTTTCAATTACCTTAAAAACGGGAAGGACGGTAAAATGTAATGCCATTGTTTATGCCATTGGTACCCGTCCGAATATTGAGTTGGCAAAGCATTCCGAACTAAAGACTGGCAGGGGAGTGGTAGTCAATGAATATTTGCAGACCAGTGATCCCAATATTTTTGCCCTTGGTGAAATTGCAGAATTCAGAAATGCCCTGTTTGGCATAACTTCGGCCGCCGAGCAACAGGCCGATACCGCGGCAAAATATATTTTGGGCGATTTTAGCAGTATCTACAATGGGTCTATCCTCATGAACATTTTAAAGTTCGAAAACTTGGACCTCTGTAGTCTGGGTATGGTGAATGCCCCCGTGGATGACAATAGTTATGAGGAAATTATCCTTATGGACGTCAGCAAGAAATACTACAAAAAATGTATCGTAAAGGATGATACCCTAAAAGGTGCTATCCTAATGGGCGATAAGAACGAGTTTGCCGAATTTAAAAGAATAATAGAAGAGGAAATTGAACTATCGGAAAAGCGCAACGAGCTGCTTAGGGGGCAATCAAACTCTGTTCCTTTGAAAGGAAAATTGGTTTGCTCGTGCAGTCAGGTAGGCGAGGGCAATCTAATAGAAACAATTAATGGCGGATGTGAAGACTTCTCAAAACTATGCTCAGAAACTGGAGCTGGGCTTGGTTGTGGAAGTTGCAAACCTGAAATACAGGATATTTTGCGCAAACAATTACAAACAGTGGCTTCCTAAAACAGAACGTTATGAATGATGATTTACATCGAATATTGATCAAAGGAGGGGTAACCTCCCCTGGGGAATTAAAGGATATCATAGCCATGTTGGAGGCAGGAGGCTTGAAAGAGGTGTTTTTTGGGTCACGCCAAGATCTATTGTTCCCTTTGCAAAATGCCAAGGAGGAACAATTGGAACAAATCTCAAAATTCAACACCGATATCGTTAGCGATAGAAGTTACCAAAATATCGTAACGTCCTACGTATCCGCCGATATCTTTGATATGACCAATTGGCTCAAGGGGTCCACCTATCTCTACATTTTGGAAGGTTTTGATTACCTACCCAAACTAAAAATCAACATCACCGATCCCAAGCAGCGCTTAGTCCCAATTTTTAATGGCAACCTTAACTTTATTGCTTCGGAAAGTGAGGATTATTGGTACCTGAACATAATACTTCCGCACTGGACCAAATCGGTTTACTACCCGGTCTTAATTTATAGTTGGGACATCCATGTTGTGGCAAAGGCTATTGAGGAAATTTACCAGGACATTGCCGATATAGATGAACTATTTTTTATTCTCAATAAAAAATTGGACACCAATAACAGAACCATAGAAAAGGAGCTGGTGGTTCCCTACATTAAATTTCCCTATTACGAAGGAATGAATAGGATGGGTCTGGATCAATATTGGCTTGGACTTTATTGGCGCAACAATAGATATGATCTTGATTTTCTAAAAAAATTATGTGGCTTTTGTCTGGACAATAGCATTGGAAAAATATGTATAACACCATGGAAGTCTTTCATCATAAAGGGAATAAAAAGCTCCAGTAGGCCCGAACTGGAACGTTTTCTAGGACAGAAAGGAATCAATATACGCCATTCCCAATTGGAAATGAACTGGCACCTCCCGGTGGATGATTCGGAAGCATTGGAATTAAAAAAATTCTTGGTCCTGAGTTTTGACCAGAACGATATAAGCACTTATGGGCTAACCTTTGGCATAAGTAATGAAACCGGAAAGCGTACCCATTTTTCCTCGGTGATAATTGAAAAGAACACCCCACCCACCATAGTCAAGGATTTTGCAGTAAGGCCAACCTACAACGTTTTGCATTTTAAAAATTTTGATCCCAATACCCAAGAATACAAGGTATACGCCCAAGATGTGGATAAGATAGAGTTGCCAGGCCTATTAATGGAATTGAGTAAACATTATTTTGACCAATTGGGAAGGGCAATGCCCAAACCGGAACCCCCTAAGAATACCAATGTTGATATTTTGAAGGAAGTATATCAATGCAGTTCTTGTTTTACCGTGTACGATGAAACCTACGGCGATGAAAAATCACAGGTAGCTGCCGGAACCCCATTTACGGACCTTTCAGAGGATTACTGTTGTCCGGTTTGTTCTGCCCCAAAATCGGGCTTTGAAAAAATGAAACTACAAATATTGTGATGCATTAAATGTTCACCTGATGATAGTTAGGAAAGAATGAAAATGGTTTAAGGACATGGAAAATAAGGTCGGATAAGCCTTAACAACCTCAGAAGTTATCTAGGAAGAATGGATATTTTGGCAGGAATTTGAAGACCCCTATTTATTGTACAATACCATCCATTTAACAAATTCCCGTCGGTTTTTGAAATGAGGTTCCAAATATTTTAAATCGGCCTTAAAACCTCTTTTTTTATCAATAATTAGATAGGTATTGGGACTATAGGATAGCGAATCCAAGCGGGAAACCATTACATCATCATTGATATCCCATAGCTCTTCTTTCCAGTCTTCATTCTTTTGAAACTGCACTTCCCGATCGGTGGTGTTGTTCCTTAATTTTAAAGTGATAGGATTGTCCCCTGAATACATGGGTATGGAGGACAAAAGGTAATCATAAACTACAATGGTCTTATTCTTAGTTGGGGTAACATTATTGATGAAGCCAATCATTTCCTTAGTAGAGTTGAAGGTTGCTCCATTGTGCGCCATTATCGAAGTTGACAGTAAAATTAAGGCGGCACCAAAACTTGCTCCCATAATAGCCGGTTTTTCCGGCACATCATTATCAATGTAAAAAAGTAAGGATACTACAAGGATCACGAAAACAATACCAATTATTAAAGTTGCATTGGAAATCTGGATAAATTGCGGTTTCCAAAACCATAATCCAAGAATCCCCAAAAACAAACAACCCATCAGAATTGCATACGCCAGGTTCAAGGTATTGCGAATAGATACGTTGACCTTATACAATTGTACCGCAATCAATATGGCCAACATCCAAAACATGGGAAGAATATACAGCACCATTTTAGTTTTGAAGACCGAAAAAATCAAGAACAGAAAAACACTTGAAATCAACAATAACCGGTCTTCCCTTCCAACATTTAGGAATATACCGGCCTTTCTTTTAAAATTTCGGGAAATAATCCACCACCATGGAAGCGTTAGACCAATAATTAATGGAATATAAAACCAAAAAGGTTTTGAACGATTAAAGGAATGCGATGTTATCCGTGATATAAGTTGATCCGTTACGAAATAATCCCATAAGCCAGGATTGTTGATTACTACCAAAATATACCAGCTTGAAGCAAGAAAAAAACATAACCCAAATCCCAGGACATGATGAATGTTGATTTTTGAATTTCGCTTGAAAATTATCTTATAAATTATAATATAGGTCAGAATAAACAAAAGTGCTACGGGTCCCTTGGTAAGCAAGGCCAATGCCACCAATAGATAAAATAAGTAAACACCAACAATTTTGCCCTTGGTAGTATAGTACTGCCAACAATATATGGCCCCAAGAATAAAAGTAGTGAGATAGGCATCCGTTGTTAAGTTACGACTAGAAATCAGTACTAGGGGCATAGCAAAATATACAAGACTGGAAGTAATGGCTATTTTTCTGTCATTATAAAGCAACTGGACCATACCAAAGACCAATGCCATTTGAAGCACAATGGCAATTTGAAGAAAGAACCTAGCGCCAAACTCATTGATGCCGAAAATACGGTAGCCCAAAGTGGTGATATAGTAGGTTATGGGTGGCTTATGAAAGTGAAAAATGCCGAGGAGCTTTGGATTGATAAAGTCCTGGGTGCTTAGCATTTCCTTGCTGATTTCGGCGTATCTGGCTTCACTGGTCTCCGTAAATCCATAAGAACCCACACCTGGGAGCAATATAGCCAATGCAACGACCAAGAATAACAGATAATGTTTATTGTTGACCCCTTTGGATAACATTATTACCGTTTTGAATAGTAAAAATACGAATCTTTAATAAGGAAATTCAAAATCTATCCCATAAAATACCTATATGGACATGTTTTTTCACGCGCTCAACAAGGGTATTTAGAACCCATTTATAAGTCCCTTTTTCCGGGCTGAATTTCTACACCATTCATTGTCCAAACCTGCTGTACACCACAATAAAATGCAGTTTCACAACAAAACCATTGTTATAGGTATTAATGGGTATAAAAAACCGCAATATATCCAAGCAATGTCTCGTTATAGGGTCTTTCCTACAAAGTGGATCAATTCACTTGTATTATAATATTAAGGGGCAAAATCATGATAAAATCGACCAAAAAACTACTGCTGCTAATTTTGTTGTTTAGTTTTAATGCTTGGTATAGCATCGCTCAGGTTTCTACCAGTGCGCAGAATACCAATTTCAATTCCTGTGGCAGCAATCTACCGCAGACTGAACTAAACCTTGGAAACCTGGTACTGTCCGAGACATTGGCCACGGATTTCGGATCGGGTACCTTTACCTTCTACATACAGGCACCCTCTAATTTTGAGATTAGGGCCACTTCCTACTCCGAAACGGGAACCGATATTACCAGTGCTTCCGTTGCCCAGGACCCTGGCAACGCCTCAAGATTGGCTGTAACCATAACGACCAACGCCCAAGGTTCCTTGGATGTATTTACCATAGAAAATATAAGGATTCAACTTATACCCGGTTCAACAACCACAAATGGTTTACTAAGATATGTATTGGGCGGTAATGCCAATAAGATAAACGGACTTGCCGACAATCAGACCCTTGCCAACGTCTCTTTCACTGCCCTAACCGGAGGAACAGGCGTTAACCAACAGGTCTGTGCCAAGAACGATGTACAGAACATTAGTATTACAGGCTCCAATATAACCCAGAGCAGAACTTTTGCATGGGAAAAGGACGTTAACGGAACATGGACAGCCATTGCCAATTCCAATACCGAAATTCTGGTAGTGGACAAACCCTCTTTCCCAAACGGGATAAGTAGGTTTCGTCGGTTAACCACCTTTATGCTGAACGGGGAATCATGTACCCAGATCAGTACTACTGCAACCATTACCGTAAACGAAATATATGCCGGAACTATTACCGAAGGGACAGGCCAAAATGTATGTGCCACCCAAATACCCGAGCAGCTAAGTACTTCGGGCGATGTGGCTGTAACGCCTTCAGGAACCACAACTTATCAATGGTACAAAAATGATTCCGGCCCTTGGGAACTAATTTCTGGAGCAACTGACAATTTTTATCAACCAAGTGCTTTATCCAAAACCACTTCTTTCAAAAGAAGGGTCACTAACGTGTTAAACGGGTTTAGTTGTTATAAAGAAACCCCTGCGGTTTCCATAATTGTGAATTCTGCCGTATTGGGAGGTACCGCCGCCAATCAAAATATATGTTCCTTAAGCGAATTGCAATTGTTAACGATCAACAATGGCGAAAATAATGGAACTTATCAATGGCAGAAATACGACGGCAGTAACTGGATAAACATTAGTGGTGCCACTCAGAGCAACTACAACGCCAGTGCCAACCTAAATCCCGGAGTAGAGCAATTTAGAAGGGTTACCACGGTTTCTGGGGCAAGTTGCCAAGGAGTTAGTACAGTGGCTACCATTACCTATACCAATTTTGCAGAAGGAAGTATTACAGGTACGGAAACTGTTTGTTACAATGAAGCTCCAGCCACCATAACATCGGACACCAATGCCACGGGAACGGGTACCATCTCATATCAATGGGAACGATTTGACGGTAGTTCGTGGGCCGCAATTTCCGGAGCCAATAACGCAGATTATCAGCCTAGTGTCCTTACCCAGACAACTACCTTTAGAAGACAGGATAGTATTCTCCTAAACGGTTATACATGTTCGGATTATACCAATGAAATAGAAATCACTGTTCTTGGTCAAATTAACGGAGGAACGGCCAGTGCCGACCAGACTATTTGTGCAGGGGAAACACCCAATGCAATAACTATTAACAATGCCACAGCAGCAGGTCCCAACATTAGCTACCAATGGCAATCGGCAACCACAGGTAGTTTTACAAATATAAGCGGGGAAACCAATGCAGTTTATAATTTTGCCGGGGCACCAGCTGTTACTACAAGATATAGAAGACAAACCATAGTTTCCAATAACTCCAAAGTATGTTTTCAAAATTCTACTGTAAGCACTGTTTATGTAAACAGCCTTAACTTGGGAACAATTGGCAACAACCAAAATGTTTGTGCAGGACAGGCTCCTAGCACCATTATCAATATAGGAAATACGACCGCCGCCGGCAACCTAACATATGCTTGGGAAGCCTCGACCGATAATGGGGTAAGCTGGAGCCCGATAGCTTCCGCTACTGGTTCTACCTATACCCCTGGTATACTTGCAACATCTACCAAATACAGAAGACTGGATACGACCACCTTAAACGGTAAGGTATGTACTGGTTACACCAACGAAGTCTCCATAATTGTGGCTGGTGCTATTTCCGGGGGTGAAGGGTCTGCGGACCAAGCCATTTGTGAAGGTGATACCCCATCAACCATTACAGTTTCCAACGGCACGCCTGCAGGTACAGGGATTAATTTCCAGTGGTATTCGTCCACCGATAATGTCAATTACACTTTAATGAGCGGGGAAACTGGTGAAGAATTAAATTTCTCTACAGGATTGACAACATCGACCTATTTTAGGAGAAACGTTACCAATACCAACAATGGCAATACTTGTGAGGCTTCAAGCCTTCCAACCTTGGTCACCCTAATAACCTTAAACGAAGGGACTATTTCACAAACCCAGACCGTTTGTGGCTCTAGTCTTGTGGCTCCCATTACCAGTTCGGCCGATGCAAGTTCCAATGGCGCTATAAGCTATATCTGGCAGAGTTCTCCAGATGGGAGCAACTGGACGGATATTGCCAATACCAATCAAGCTACGTACACGCCTACAAATACCGGGGATTTACAAACCTACTATAGAAGAAAGGCTAGTTCAACATTGCAAAGCGTCACTTGTGAAGCCATAACCACTCCGGTAATAGTTTACGTAAATAAATTTGACAATGCATCTAGCCATAGAATCACTTTTTCTTCCGGGGCAACCGGAACTACGGAAGTGTGTAATGGTGGAGACCCACAGGCTTTTAGCACCAATTTTCCGTTGATCGCCTCCGGAACGGTAAGCTACCAATGGCAGATATCCAGTGATAATATATCATATACAGATATTGGAGGAGCTACCTCGGCAACTTACGATCCTCCTGCCGTAACCCAGGACAACTACTATAGAAGAATTACTACTTCTACCTTAAATAGTCTCTCCTGCAGTGTAACCAGCAATGTACTGACCATCATAAATGGAGGAAATGCCACTGGTGGTACTATCGGCACTACCAATCCTAATGGTGTATCTCCAAGTACCAACTTGGAAGTAATTTGTAAGGGGGACATTCCAAGTGAAATTGTGCAATTAACAGCCTCAACCGGGGCAACTTTAACTTATCAATGGTACGCCAATGGAACTCCTATACTTAATGCAACCGGAATAAACTATACTCCAACCAGTATAGTAAACAGTACCACCACTTATATTAGAACCACCACCAGTACGGATATTTCCGGGGTGGAATGTGTAGTGGACAGTAACCCTGTAACGGTTTTGGTACCCCAAGCGGACAATCTTGGAAATAATATCACCCTCTGTTATAATACCATGGCCCCAACCTTGGGCAACCCTAGCGCCATTGAAGGACTTCCATATTTAACTTTTAAGTGGTTCGAATCCAATGATGGTAGTACATTTACTCAAATAATAGGAGCAACTAGTGAAACCTATACTCCTGCCGCTCCATTGACCGCAGATAAATATTACCGTAGGGATTACTTGGCCACAGTGGAGGGTATAGCCTGTGAACCTTCCTATACTCCAAGTAATGTGATTGGAATTTTTGTCAATGATGTGGACGGAGGTACTATTTCAGGTGATCAAAAAATATGTTACGGGGATGATCCTTCCGTTTTAGGGAACACCGTAGACGGAACTGCCGAAGGAGTATTGAAGTATCAATGGTATTCCTCAACGGATAACACCAATTGGGGAATAATCAACAGGGCTGTTAACAGTACCTATGACCCCATTGCCGGTAGCTACCCAACAACCTATTTTAAAAGAACAGCCTCCTCAACTTTTAACGGTGTTGTTTGTACGGAAGATAGCAATACTATAGTAGTTCAGGTTACAGAACCACTATTGCCAGGAACACTGACCAACGACCAAACCATCTGTGAAGGGGTTGTACCTGGCGCCTTGACGGTAACCGGTGGCAGCACCTATGTAGATCAGACCTATGACTGGTATGCTTCCACTAATGGTAGCGTATGGACAGATCTGGCCGTACATTCTGCTTCTTATACACCGCCAGTCCCAACCTCTACTATGTATTACAAGAGGACTATTACAAGAACAAGTTTGGTGGACCAAACCTGTGTTGTAGAGACCAACCCTATAAAAGTTACCCTTAACCATGTTTATGCCGGTAAAATAACGGACAATCAATCGGTTTGCCAGGGAAGTCAGCCTTTGGCCATTGTGGAACAGGAATCCGCAACAGGCGCAGGTGTACTCACCTATCAGTGGTGGTCTTCCCCGGACAATCAGACTTATACTGCCGTTGCTGGTGCCACGCAGCCAAATTATACCCCTCCAAGTACCCTTACTGCCTCTACCTACTTTAAAAGAGTGGTTACCAGTACGGTGAACGGCGTAGCCTGTGCGGATGAAACTTCGCCAAAAATTGTAACCGTAATTCCATACGCCATCATAAATAATGATGCTATTATTGCCAATGACATTACCAACGTCAGCTGTAATGGAGGAAATGATGGTAGTATTGTAATCCCCAACTCCAGAATCACTGGAGGTAATACCGCGCAAAAGCAAATCAATACTATTGCACTTTTCGGCACTCCAACTTTTGGCAATACCTATAGTATTCTAATTGATGGGAAGATCTATGATCACCAAGTTACCCTGAACGGCATTAATCAGCCACAGGATAATAATGAGGTGGCTGCCGCACTAGTTCAGAAAATCAATACGGCAACCGGACCTAATTTGAGCTCTGTAGTGGCCACAAGCAATTTCAATGAAATTACCTTGACCGCTAAAGTTGCAGGTATTGGGTTTACGGCATATGTTAGTACTGGATCCGACGCCAATGTGAGCTCATCCAACGTAATAACACAACCAAATTCGGTTGCAAATACTTATGTATGGTCCAAAATAGGGGATAATAGCTTTACGGCCTCTACCTTAAGCATAAGCAATCTTACTGCCGGAGCCTACCAATTAACGGTTTACAACGAATTCTGTGGAACCACGTCGACTCCGTTTATAGTATCGGAACCCGAGGTGTTGACCCTAAATATCGGGGATACCTGTAATACGGCCATTACCGCCTATAGTACAGGAGGAATAGCACCTTTTACCTTTACGCTTACAAGGCCTGACAACACGACTTTGGTACAGACCTCCAACAATCCAAATATTACCTATACCAATTTAACCGGTGGCGCTATTTACAATATAAGTGTACAGGATGCCTCTTGTGGGATACAGAAATCTCAATCCGTAACCTTGCCAATGGGGCTACAATTTGATCAAGCTTCCGTGGTGGTTGAAAACGCCACTTGTTATGGCCAAAATGATGGCAGCATTAGTTTAAACATTGGAGCTACAACAGTAACTGGGGGATATCCTCCCTATAACTTCAGTTGGACCGGCCCCAATAATGCCAACTTTACCACAGAAAATATCAGCAACTTGGCACCTGGGGTGTATGTACTATCCGTAACGGACCAACTTGGTTGTTCAGCAACATATACTGCTAATGTAGCTTCAAAAGCGCAATTGGAAATCAGTAGTGTACAGGTTATCAACCAGCAATTGCAATGTGCAGGTGATGCCAATGCAGAAATTAGCATACAGATAAGTTCTGATCCTAGCAGTCAGTTACAAATAAACTGGTATAAAAATGGAACCAGTTATTCTACCAACAACACCAGTCTTACCAATTTGGGAGGAGGTAGCTATGAGGTAGTGATCATTGACACCAATAGTGATGCCAATACTCCATGTACCGTTAGACAGACATTTGTCATTACTGCTCCAACCGTATTTAGCGCTACCGAGGTAACCAATGGAAATACGAGTTGTGTGGATGCCAATACCGGAAGGGATTTTACCTTTAGGGTACAGGGAGGTACGTCGCCTTTCCAGTATTCTTTGGATGGAGGTACTCCTGTAATATTCACCAATACCCAAACCACAATAAGCTCGCTTTCCAATGACAGTCATGTTATAGAGGTAACCGATGCCAACCAATGTGTTGTACAAACGTTTACTATGGAAAGTTATGAGGCCATGGATTATACCGGCGCGAAAGCTTACACCATTCCACCATGTGAATCCAATTTCGCATTTAGCATGAATACCAATTTAATTACTGGCGGGAAACCTTTTGTAGACGGAAGTAACAACCCATACTACTTTTATGATTGGAGAGGTCCCAATAATTTTGTGGCCCAGGACATTACTAGTTTTGATGCGGTTCCTGGCTCATATTGGTTGACCATAACCGATAGTAATGACTGTTCTTCGGAGGAAATTGAATTTACCTTTAGTACCACATATCAACCAATTGTTGTTAACAAAACCATTACTCCGGTAAGTTGTGGTGCTACCAACGACGGAGCCATTTCCATTACAGTAAGTGGAGGCCTTAGACCATACAGTATTAGATGGGAAAAAGAAACGGCGGGTACAGCAAACAATCCAGATCCAGTGTTTACTTCTTACGGTCAAAACATAACCCAATTGAGCGGACTTGAAGAAGGAAGGTTGAGGCTTACCATTACAAGTAACATAAATGGTTGTACCAATTCAGATCCAGCATATTATTACCAAGAGATCATTACTATTAATAAGGCGGAATCGCTTCAACTAATAGACGGACCATTTTTGGATCAATCACTTTGTTTGGGCAATCCCGGAAGTATTTCCGTATCGGTTTTCAATAGTCAACCTGGAGATTTGAGTTTTTATTATGAAGGTGCCCTAGTGCCTTCCGTAAAAACGGGAACCAATACGTATTCCGTTCAAATTGGAAATCCGTTGGACAACGCCACCCTTAATGTAGTAAATGATCAGGGATGTGGAATTACGATGCCTATAAGTTCTGGGGTAACAGATCCTTCGTTTACCTATAGCTCGGACGAATATGAAATTACGGGCCTTTTAATGGCCAAGGAAGATATTCGTTTCAGCATAACCAGTGAGGCAGGATATGGCAACGCTTCATGGGATTTTGGAGATGGAAGTCCAATAGTAAATGTGGATCCGGAGGTAGACGGTATTATGACCACTCATAATTACAGTTACCCTGGCATTTTTACTACCACTCTAACTTTATATAACGCAGAAGGTTGTAGTAAAACAGTTCAACAGGACGTACAGGTGGGTAACGGTTATGACGTAATGTTCCCCAATGTATTCTCTGCCAATGCCGATGGAATTAACGATTACTTCCAAGGCGAGTTTACCGGTATGGCCTCGTTTACCTTTCAAATTTATGATATGTGGGGCTCCTTGGTGTACAGCGTTGCCTATGACTATGAGAGCATGCCTACAAACTGGGGTTGGAACGGAAACTACAGTTCGGGAAAACCATACAAAAACACTTCCTTCAGATATCTATTTGTAGGAACCACAAGAGATAACAACCAAATAACCAAAACTGGCGAAGCCTCAATATTAAGATAGAGATGAAGAAACTTAATCTAATAACCCTACTAATTATTCTTATTACGTTGGGGGCCAACGCTCAGGAAAAATTTGTGAACAACCTAAGCAAGGTACCGGCTTCCTTAAACCCCAGTTTTCATGCCTTTAAGGATAAAACCAGGATAGGGGTCTTGGCCGAATTTGCCAGTCAAAGCCAAGGTAACCAATCCCAGCATAAATATGCCTTTGGCTCAACGGCCTTTGAAGAATACAATTTTCAACTGGGCGTAGATCTGTTCAACAATAACCTGAACAATTCAGGGTTTAATTATACTTCTGCGGCCTTGAGCTATATGTATAAATTGGTTTTAAAGAACGATTGGATCCTATATCCCGGAATTACTGCGGCGTATAGCAATTACAGGTACGATTTTAACAATCTTACCTTTCAGGATCAGATAAACATCTTTACAGGCCAAATTAGTGCCAATACCATAGATCCCATTACAGCCTCTGAAAATGTAGGCTATTTGGATATGGGGGCCTCGGTTTTGATCCATAACGATATCAATACGCTTTTTGGACTGTCCCTAAAACATTTGAATCAGCCAACAATATCCTCCAAACAAAGTGAAAATAACGTGAATTTAAACATGCTTATTTCCGGGCAATTTGGATATGAAATGGATATCAACAAATATGGTCAGGCCAAATTACCGGAGCATTCCTATTTATATTTATTTAATGCGGTGTCTATTCAAGGACCAAATACCAGATTGGATTTTTATCAGGATGTTACCCTGGGCAACTTTAGTATTGGTATAAACGAACATCTCAGCTATTTGGAAAATGCCTCTTTTTCCGAAATAGGTTTTGCTACCAGTCTTACCTTGGAAACTTTCGAATTTGGACTCAACTATAGATTGCCATTCGGTGGTGAGGCCAAACAATACATTCCCAATTCACTTGAATTATTTTTAGTATTCGACATTTCTAGGTTTAAGGAAAGAAGAAGATCTGACTACAGCAGGTTTTATTAACACTGACCCAATAATATTGTAAAACCCCCAACAAATGTTGGGGGTTTTGTTTTTATGAAAAATAGGCTTGCCAACAATTGCGAAATTGGTTCTTGATACGGCTTCTTAGTTATAGATTTTTTTAATAAATTCAATACCTTATATATCCTGAGAAGTTAAATACAAATTATAGGTATGCATTATAATGATTCCTAATGGTCAATTCATCATACTTTGACCAATAATTGAAAAGATATATGTATTTTTCCTGTAGTAAATAATCCAACCACCATAAAGCCTTTTGACTAATGTACCATTTTAAAAACAGTCTATTTTATTTGTTGCTTATAGCACTATCCATTTCGTCCTGTAGTGAGAAACAAACTCAGATAACCCAAAAACCCAATATTATCTACATCATGTCCGATGACCATACTACCCAAGGCTTTGGTATATATGGGAGTAGATTGGCCGGTTTAAATCCTACCCCTACATTGGACAAGATTGCCAATGAGGGAATTATTTTTGACAACTGTTTTGTAAACAATTCCATCTGTACTCCCAGCAGGGCTTCTATTATTTCTGGACAATACCCACAGACCAACGGAGTTTTGGACCTGGAAGGTGTTATTGGGGTTGAAAGGCAGTATCTACCAAAAGAGATGAAAAAACTGGGATACCAAACGGCCATTGTGGGTAAATGGCACCTTCATGACGAGCCCGCAGCTTTTGATTACTATAAGGTATTGCCCGGACAAGGAGACTATTTTGATCCTGAATTTCTAGTTAGGGGTGAAAAATCATGGCCGGATAATGTGGTAAAGACCAAGGGCCATTCCTCGGATAACATCATGGATATTACCTTGGATTATCTAAAAAATAAAAGGGATCCCAACAAGCCTTTTTTCTTAATGCACCATTTTAAGGCTCCGCATGACGATTTTGAATATGCCCCAAGATATGAGGACTATTTGGCCGATACTTTTATTCCCGAGCCAGAAAGCCTCTACCAAAATGGAAACAACGGTTCCATAGCCACTAGGGGCAAAAACGATTCCCTTACCAGGATAATAGGGTCCTCGGTCTCGCACCGTAACCTAATTCGCCATCAGGCCAACAATATCTATTGGAACGATACCACCGTTTATAAAAAATATAGAAATGCACAAGATATAGCCCCATCCGAATATGTAAAATGGGAAATGACACCGGAAGAAAGGGATTATACCAGTAAAGTCTACCAGGATTATTTAAAGAAGTACCTGAGATGCGTCAAGGGTGTGGATGATAATGTAAAGCGTTTGTTGGACTATTTGGAAGCGGAGAATCTTTTGGACAATACCATTATTGTCTATACCGGGGACCAAGGGTTTATGTTGGGCGAACACGATTATATAGACAAAAGATGGATGTACGAAGAATCCATGCGTATGCCATTTTTTGTGAGATATCCTAAATCCATTGCAGCAGGAACACGTACCGATGCCATAATAAACAACACTGATTTTGCTCCCACCTTGATTGAATTGGCAGGGGGGAAGACCCCAGATTACATGCAGGGCCATAGTTTTAAAACCATTTTGGAAACCGGACAGGAGCCGGAAGGTTGGCAACAGGCCACCTACTACCGTTATTGGATGCATATGGCACATCGCCATCAAAACCCCGCCCACTTTGGTATTAGGACAAAGGACCATAAATTAATATTTTACTACGGGAAATATTGGGTGGATACCGATGATCCCAATGCCACATGGAATAAAGAGAGCTGGGGCAACGACTTCAGCAACCACACTCCACCAGCCTGGGAGTTTTATGATCTTAAACAAGATCCTAAGGAAATGAACAATGCCTATAGTGACCCAAAATATAAAGATATAATCGCAGGTTTAAAGGATCAACTAATCAAATTGAGGGAAGACATCAACGAGACCGATGCAAAATATCCGCACATCCAAAAGGTAATTGACGCTCATTGGAACGATTGAAAATTTGGCTATTGGTATTAAAGTGTATAGTGTGTATTTAAAGCTATATACTATGTAATTTCTACCGAGTTGAGGCAACTAAGACATTCAAGTCTTTTGTAAGGTAGGCGCTTGGGTTCTAAGGTCTGCGTCACCGACAATCAATACTCAGCACTTGCCAAATGTTTATAACATTGCTAACGAGTCTCCCTTTAAAAATGTAGGAACTCTATTATTTATACTAAATTAGACCTACTTCCCCGTAGCACCTTGCTGCCTTAATTAGCGGCTTGGCACATATTACATTAAAGCCCTAAAAGGTTGGACTGTAAAAATGAAAAAACAAAAGCAAAAGATTTCACTATGTGCTTGGCTGAAAGCAAACGCTGGTTTGCTCCTGCACTGCAGTAGCATCTGACATTAACCAAAAATGAATAAAATGGGTAATATCTTCTTCAATAAGTTCAAAAATGTCTTTTTCATACTCTTGCTATTACAATTCTCCTGTCAGGTTTCTTCTGAAAAAAAGCAGGCAGCTGAAACTGAAAATTTCAGATTTATGGAACTAGGCATAGCTGAATTACAACAGGGATTTAAGGACGGTACCTACACCATCAAGGAGGTGGTGGAAGCCTATTTAAAAAGGATTGAAGAGATAGATAGAAGTGGCCCCACGCTTAATGCTATAATTCAAATAAATCCTGACGCCATTAAAAATGCGGAACAGTTGGATTTGGAGATGGCTCAGGGAAACATCAGGGGACCGCTGCATGGAATCCCCATTTTACTAAAGGATAATATCGACACCCATGATAAAATGGCAACTACCTCAGGTTCTAGGGCACTGCTAAATTCTTACCCCTTACAGGATAGCCATGTTGCCAAACAATTGAAAGAAGGCGGAGCCATTATCATTGGAAAAGCCAATTTGAGCGAGTGGGCAAATTTCCGAGGTGAATTATCTTCAAGTGGTTGGAGTGGTGTTGGTGGGCAAACTAAAAATCCATACGTTTTAGATCGTAATCCATGTGGCTCTAGCTCCGGTTCTGCCGTTGCCGTTTCTGCCAATCTAAGCATGTTGGCAATAGGCACTGAAACCAATGGCTCCATTGTCTGTCCTTCCAATAACAATGGTATCGTGGGCATTAAGCCAACGGTGGGCCTTGTTAGCCGCTCTGGAGTAATTCCCATTTCCTTTACCCAAGATACCCCCGGACCTATGGCTCGGACTGTATTGGACGCTGCCATTTGTTTGGGAGTACTTACAGGGATTGACCCGGCCGATGAAAAAACATTGGCAGGCCAGGAGAAATTTTATAAGGATTATACACAATTCCTAAAAGAGGACGGATTAAGGGGCAAGAGAATTGGGCTATACCAAATACCGCTAGGTAAAAATTATAAGGTGGATACCTTGATGTCTAAAGCGGTAGCTTTTATGAAGCGTCAGGGCGCAGAAATCATTGATATAAATGAAATATCAAGTGCCGACGTTGGTGGTTATTCATTTCAAGTTATGTTATATGAATACAAAGACGGATTGAACAAATATTTTCGATCTCTGGGACCAAATGCAGCTATCAAAAGTTTAGAAGAGCTTATCGCATTTAATCGAAAGGATTCCATAGAATTAAAATTTTATAATCAGAGATACCTGGAGATGGCCCAGGAAAAGGGAGACCTAACCGATGGTGCTTACCAGGAAGCTTTGGCCAACATGCTAAAATGGAGTAGGGAAGAAGGAATAGACAGGATTATGAATTTACATCAACTGGATGCCATAATAGCACCCACTGGAAGCCCTGCCTGGAAAACTGATCTGATAAACGGAGATAGCTTTCAGTTGGGAAGTTCTTCACCCGCAGCAAGAGCAGGATACCCCAATATAACGGTACCTATGGGCTACGTTGATGAGTTACCTGTTGGTATATCTTTTTTTGGCCGCGCCTGGAGTGAGCCTGTTTTATTGGAAATAGCCTATGCCTACGAACAAGGAACTAAACATCGTAAAGCTCCTAAGTTTCTTACTCCAGAGTAATTTTGGATTAAAGTCGGTCATTTCGACCAACGAGAGAATACTAGAGCAACCGAAGGTTCACGAACAGCAGTAGAATAAATATTACATGAACTAAATTAAACTTGCGGCTCAACAAAACTCTGCAGGTAAAGTACCAGGTCACTAAAATCGCAAAGACAAAAGATCACCATTACTGAACTGCACGCCTAATATTTGTGATTTCTCTCCCAATAGCTATATCGGGAACCCGAAAGGGTACTCGGTCTATCTGCTTACACAACCCGAATCAACTCTTTAACAATTAAAAACAAATCCACCCCTTAATCAATACAATTCCTCACAGAAAAAACCATGATTTTTCAACAAACTTGTTATAGTGGTTGCCGTGACCCTCTGGGTTTCGACCCGGAGGATATTGTCGCAATCCTCCAGGTCAAAATTCCAGTAGCCATTATTGGCTATTAATTTGTTCAAATCCGGTTTCAAGACTTTTACTTCCCGTTTACTGTTAATTGATGTCTTAAATACCAAAACTTCTTTCATGTTTCAATTCTATTAGCGTTCGTAAAAAGCAGGTGGTTCTATTCCCAAAGACCTTAGATAAACGTAAGCCTGTCCCCGATGGTGAATTTCATTGTCTATAAAGTAAAAGATGGAAGACCTTACCGTACCTTCATATTGACCAAAGATTTTGATGTTTTGTTGAAATTGCTCCTCCTTTATCTGGGCCCAATAAGAATTGATTTCCGTGGTAGCCTCATCCCAAAGTTCCAGCAGTCTATCCTTTTTATTACCGTGATCCAAATGCTCGTTAAGGGGAGCTGACTTACCAGTGGCAATTTCCTTTATACCGGGTCCGGCAATTCCCAACAGCTCCATAACCATTTCGGCAAATGTGCGCATACCCCCAATAGTATGGCTAAAAAAGGCCTCTTCGGGAAAAACTTCAATAGTCCTACGTGTCAGCGTCCTATGTCCTTGCCAATGATCCAGCAATTCTTGTGATGAAATAACTTGTGGGGTCTTGTTCAATGTAGTGTGCATAGTTCTAAATTTTTATTGGTTAATATTTCATGGTCAAAATTAAATATGGGTAGTGACAGCCCTGTGTCAGTAGTAAAAAAATATTTACAAAAAATTATTTAAGAATCTTATTATCAAACCATTACAGTCATTCGTACAAATCAGAAGACCTATGTTGACATAAGGTTGTCACTTGGCCTCCTTTAATTTGTAAACTGATTTTGAAAATATCGGTACGTGAAAGTTTAGCATCGTTAATCCTGTAACCATATGGACAAAACAAAGTCAATTTTTGAATTATACTTTTATTTGAAATCCTATCTTTGGGATATATGTCAGTCTATTATGGGTAGAGATACGGTAAATCGATTTGATCGTATAGTGGCGATCTTGGTGCAGTTACAATCCAAGCGTATTGTAAAGGCGCAAGAGTTGGCAGACCGATTTGAGGTAAGTTTACGAACTATCTATAGGGATATTAGAACCCTGGAAGCCTCTGGTGTCCCCATTATAAGTGAAGCGGGCGTTGGCTATTCCATTATGGAAGGCTATCGGCTACCACCGGTCATGTTTACCCGTGAGGAAGCAGGCAGCTTTGTGGCTGCTGAAAAACTAATGCAGAAGTTTGTGGACAAGTCCCTTGGCAGCTATCATCAATCTGCAATGTTCAAACTAAAGTCGATTTTAAGGGGAAGTGAAAAAGACTGGATTTCTGCCCTGGAGTCCCAAATATCCGTGGACCCATCACAACAGTTGTTCAATGAAGACCTGCCCAATGCACTTGAAATACTTTTTGAAAGTATTGCCGAAAAAAAACAGGTATACTTAAAGTATCACTCCATGCAGAGCGAGCACCCTTCAGATAGGCATATTGAACCAGTAGGTTTATTCCATGAAAACAATTTTTGGTATGTTCTGGGATATTGTCATTATAGAAATGATTATCGACAATTTAGAACGGACAGGATGTTGGGCATTGCAAGAACCCCTCTTTCCTTCATTAAAGATCATGGAAGTTTGGATGAGCATTTAAGTAAAGATCAGAATGTTCAAAAAACCAAGGTAAGAATATTGGTGGATAAAAATATCGCCAGATTTATTAATGGCGATAGGAAACACTACGGCTTTATTTCCGAAAAGGTGAGGGGCAACCAAGTGGAAATGACATTTATGACTTCGAATGTAGAACATGGATTCCCTAGGTGGTATCTCATGTTTGGAGATTATGCCGAGATTATAGAGCCCGAAATTCTAAAGCATCGTGTTAGGGCTATCTTGGAAAAAACGGTTTCCAAACTTTAAGAAGTTTCTGAATTGTATGGGTAAGGCTGTATACTTTTCTAATAAATTATAATGGTCGGGGGCTGAACGGCCACTTGGCCTATAATGCAAAGCCCGTTTTTTCGGATAGAATACTTTTAAGTTCTTCTGTAGTGGAAGCATCTATATTGTTCAATGCCTTTACTTTACAAAGTTTCTCCACCATTTCCTTACCGGCCATCGTATTGGAGGCAATCCCCGTTACTATATCAGGTTTCAGGTCAAAAGCCTTCATTAGTCCATAATCGGCGTAGGGATCGGAGGCCGCTAATATGATACATTTAATTTGCTCCCTAATGGCATCTATAGCAATATCCCCATTGTAAGGCTCCAAGGGTGAAGCTCCAATCTCAACAATGGCTACATCTGCCATTTGATGTTCCATTTTACTCAACAGCTGCTGCAATTTATTCTTAAAGGCATCCTTGGGATAGATGGAAGAGGGTAGGCCTACGTCAACAAAATCCATCACTGCATCTGCACCTACATCCTTAATCGCCAATATATCCTTATAACGTCCGGCTCCAGTTAGTTTTGCACCAACTACTTTGTGGCCTGCCGCTTTAAACAGATTGGTAACAATTCGGGCAGAGGTAGTCTTTCCAGCAGACATAGAAGTACCTACAAAAAGAACGACCGGGGTAGTAAAAGGAATATTTAAAGAAGGCTTAACAAAATCCTGCATGTTTAACGCCTTATCGTTCCTATGGGTGTGACCTATATATTCCAACTCCATCATATTGGGCATAAAAGCAGATTTGGAGGTCAATTTACCAAGGAGTCCTGCCCCTGTAAGTACATTCATTTTAAGGTCTTCCCCAACTTTTCGCCAGGTACCGGTAGCTTCTAGTGTTGCATAGCGTTCGCCCAAGGCACCAACTATTGACTCTCCTCCGATTACACCTCGCATCCTTCCATTGGAAAGCTCCAGAAGTAGGGAGCTACTTCCAGGGTCCAAAATCTTGCAGACCACATAATCGCCAGTCTGCCATTGATCCCTAGGCATTAGTATTACATTAAAATCTTTTTCCTCCAAATCGGAAATCCGGGTAAGGGAAGTATATATAAATAGATTTTTCATGCTTATCTGTTTAATGGTTCTGTCAGGAGCAATAGCGTCAATAAAGACGTGCGTTCAATTAACTTGTTTTCAAAAACATACTCATGAGGGGCATGAGCACCGTCTCCCGGGGTTCCAAGCCCATCCAAGGTAGCAGTGAAAATACTGGTAGTATTGGCATCGGAGCCTCCTCCAGAGGTAGCTTGCTCCAAATGAACCCCTAGCACCTTCCCGTGTTGTTCTGCTATTTTCCATAGCTCCTGATTACGTGGCGTCTTTTCCATGGGAGGGCGTCCTATACCACCTTCAATGGTCAACTGTACATTTGGCAAGAAGGGTTTCAATCCCTTTATTTTATTGGTAATCAGTTCTCCATCGGCCTCGTTTAAAACGCGGACATCCACCACTGCTTTACTTTCTGGGGCTACTACGTTGGGCGATATACCACCTTCGATCATACCTACATTAACGGTGATGCCTTTTTCGAAATCGTTCATCGCATATAATTGCTGTACCTGATGGGACAGCTCCACTATGGCGTTGATCCCCTTTTCCGGATCCAAGCCTGCATGTGCCGCTTTTCCAGTAACGGTCAAGGTAAAGCGACCCAAACCCTTCCTTGCAGTCTTTAGTTTTCCATCCAGGCCAAGTGGTGGCTCCAGCACATAGGCACGGTTTGAGATTTTCGCCAATCTTTTAATGGCATTGGTAGATTCCCTACTTCCTATTTCCTCGTCCGAATTTATTAGTATGATCGGCGTTACTAGTAAGGGAGCCTCCGGTATAGCTTTGAGAGCCAATAAGGCAAAATATAATTGGGTAAGACCGGCCTTCATGTCATATATACCAGGCCCTTTTAACATACCATTTTCGTAAGATATGGGCATATCCTTTATTGTATCCGTTGGCCAAACTGTATCGCAATGTCCTATTATCAGCTGTACTGGTAGACTTTTATTCCTGACTTTGGGTCTTGCATAAAGATAACCCCCAGTATTCTTGCCTGGAACTAGAATAACATGGTAGCCAATAACTTCAAATTTGGTTTTTAAAAAATCGAGGATTATATGTTGCTTTTCTTTTTCTCTGGAAGGCGATTCCAAAGCAACCAAATCCCTTAGAAACTGAATTATCTGGTCATGATGGGCCTCTAAGTATTTCCTTATTTGGATCGCTATTTCTTTTTGCGCTATCATTTTTTAAAACCTTTGGGGAATGGAAAATTATAGGTCTGGTCAATAGAGGCGAACCTTCCGGGCGGTAAGTACGCTAATAAGGGAAATTCATTGATTTGTTGTTGTTCATCCATTTCGGAAACCCTTAAATAGTCTTTATGCACAAAGGCAGTCTTGATTTTCCCTGTTATAAAACTATGGTCATCAAACCCATCAATTATTTTGAACAACTGGCATTCCATATATAAATAGGAATCCTTAATAAACAGGGCATCTATGGTGGTAGTCTTAACTGTTGGCAACGATCCGATAATTTGAACCGATTTTTCCAAGTCCGGGTTTCGTGGTGAAGCACCTAATGATGCCAACAAAACTTGATCGGGTATAGGAAAGCTTATAGAAAATTCCTTGGTTTCCTTTACATTGTGATAGGTGGAATGATTTGGGGTGCACAGAAAACCAAAATAATTGGACGGTCCCAAAGGTGTTGCCATATGTTTGGGTGCCATGTCATAACCATCACCTTCCTTGGTACCTACAATAATTAAGGGAGCAACCGTAAAGAAATGATCCCAAATAGGCCTATTGGTCGATATTTGCACGTAATTATCCTGTAACTGCTTTTCCATGTTAAAACGCTAGGTTCTAACCAAATTTACAAAGGACAGTGCAAAATTCAACTGACATTGGTGATAAGGACAGCCCTTAAACAATACCTTTAAGGTATGGGACAGGTCCTAAGGTGGTCTCCCAACATCGATAGGAAATGCCGTTGGAATAGGGGTATAACCAATATCGTATAATTAAATTCACATCATATAGATATAGCGGAAAGGGGAGACCTTTCCGCCAATTATCATATCAGCTTTAGGGCCTAATTATCTTATCATAGGCCATCTGGTATAGATCTGTTAATTCCTTATCCGGATTCTTCTGACGGATCTTTTCCAAAAAGGCCAATAATTCTTCTCTTTTGTTGTGTTTGTGGGCATCGAAAAGGATATCTTCTATAGTATTGCTCATAATCTAGTTTTCTATTTCTTGAATTACTTTTAATGTTTTTAGCATGGAATCGGGGGTTACGGAAATGGTATCTATACCTTCCTCGATTAGGAATTTGGAGAAATCCGGAAAATCCGAAGGTCCCTGACCACATATTCCCACCTTGGTCTTATGTTTTTTGGCCGAGGAGATCAAGGTTTTGATCATCCCTTTTACCGCACAATTACGCTCGTCGTACAAATGGGCCACCAAGCTGGAATCCCTATCCAAGCCAAGGACCAATTGGGTAAGATCATTGGATCCGATAGAAAAACCGTCTATCATAGGTGCAAACTCATCGGCCAAAATTACATTGGAAGGCAATTCTGCCATCAAATAAATTTCCAACCCTCTTTCACCCCTCTTAAGTCCATGGTCTTCCATGATCTTCAATACTTTGGTTAATTCTTGGGGAGTCCTACAAAATGGGATCATGATGGTAATGTTTTCCAGGCCAAATTCATCCCTTACTTTTTTCAGGGCTTTACATTCCATTACAAAGGCCTCCCTAAAAGCTTCCGAATAATAACGCGAAGCTCCCCTCCAACCGATCATTGGATTTTCTTCCCGAGGTTCAAAATGATTCCCTCCCAAAAGGTTGAAATATTCGTTGGTCTTGAAGTCGGACAATCTGGTAATAACTCGATTAGGGTAAAACGCAGCCCCGATCTTACCGATGCCCTGTGCCAGTTTATTGATAAAAAAGGCCTCCTCGGATTCATATCCCTTGATCAATTCGGCAATGGCCACGGAAAGGGCAGGATCGTTCAAGGTCTTATGCTTCAACAAAGCCAAAGGGTGCACTTTTATATAATTGTTGATGATAAACTCTTCCCTGGCCAGACCAACTCCGGCATTTGGGATTTTCCTATACTGAAAGGCCAGTTCCGGCGAACCTATATTCATTAGGACAGGGGTTTTGGTCTTCGGAAATTCCGTGTATGCGGTTTCGTGGAGCTTGTATTTTATTTTTCCTTGGTACACCTTGCCAACATTGCCTTCTGCACATGAAACTGTAATATCCTGACCGTTCTCTAATAGGGTAGTGGCATGGGCAGCACCCACAATGGCAGGGACGCCAATTTCACGAGCTACAATAGCGGCATGACAGGTTCTACCCCCCTTTTCGGTAATGATGGCCGATGCCTTTTTCATGAGTGGCTCCCAATCCGGATCTGTCATTTCCGTAACCAGCACATCGCCTTCCTTAAAATCTATTTCATCGGCACTGCCATCCCTACCATCCAAGGTAAAAATGCGATATACCTTCCCGTTTCCGATCTTGTCTCCCACAGCCACCCCTTCCAGAATAAGTTTATCCGCCAATTGATCCTCATCTTCAATTTCATATTCTTTTATACTTTCTGTCTGTTCCTGGGAATGGATCGTCTCCGGCCGGGCCTGAACAATATACAGTTCATTGGAAAGTCCGTCTATGGCCCATTCTATATCCATAGGGCACCAGGAGCCTCTTACAGAACTGTAATAATTTTCAATTTTCTGTACCCATTGGGCAAGTTGGATTATTTGTGGATCCTTTAAACAAAAGGAATCTTGTATCTTTTGATCTACAGGTACCTGTTTTACAGTTTCAAACGGTTTGTTGCCATACACCATTTTATGTGTTTTCTTGCCTAGTTTTTTATCTATAATGGCATTAAACCCTTGTTCCAAGGTAGGTTTGAATACTATAAATTCGTCAGGAGAAATTTCCCCGCCCACAACAAGTTCCCCCAATCCATATGCACCGTTGATCAGGACCACATCCTTGAACCCACTTTCTGTATCCAAGGAAAAAGCTACTCCTGAAGAACCTAGATCGGAACGTACCATTTTTTGAACACAGACCGATAGTTTAATTGTAAAATGGTCAAAGTTCCTTGAAGAACGATAAGAAATGGCCCTGTCCGTATACAGGGAGGCAAAACAGCTTCTAATGGCCGTTAATAGCATTTCCCCACCGCGAATATTCAAATAAGTGGATTGTTGCCCCGCAAAGGAAGCGTCCGGCAGATCCTCGGCCGTTGCGGAAGAGCGCACAGCAACATCGGTGGCGTCCTGACTGTATTCTTCGGATAGGACGTAATAGTATTCCAGTATTGCCTTTTCTACGGATACAGGGAATTTTCCGTTGGAAATCAATTTCCGAATATTGGAACCGGTTTTACGTAATTGAATAATGTCAGTCGTATCCAATCCCTCCAAGGCCGCACTAATCTTTTCCTTTAAATGGTTCTCCTCTATAAACGCATCATAGGCGTCCACGGTAACGGCAAAACCATTGGGCACTTTAATGTTTTGGGAGGTGAGGTTTTGGATCATTTCACCAAGGGAAGCATTCTTGCCCCCAACTCTTGGCAGATCTTCCATTCCAACTTCGCTTAATTTTTGGATGCACTCTTTTTTATTTTTCATGGCACTAGTCTGGTTAGTGATTTTACGCAATCGTTTTCGTAGATTGACAAAAAAAATTATTACAGTACAAAATTTCATCAATTATGGGACCTTCACAACCAATTTTCAATCAAATAACAATACTTTTTGTGCTCATATATTAAATCATTTATAAATATTGAAATTTTAGTACTAATAAGTATTGCTCATGTACGCGTTTTTTGACCCTAGTCAAAATGGATGTCAACAAACATAACTAGGTTTTGGAATTAGGTAAAATGGATGAGGTAAGAATAGGATCGATTTTAAAATCAATCTCTAAATTTCTACATGCTTAAAATGGAGACCTACTGTATTATGCAAAAAAATACCTAGTCAAATGCCTTCTTATTGAAATTAGAATAGATATTTTTCAAGTAATTTCGGATCCAACAAGGAGGGTTATACTGGTATAATCAACAAGGCCGAGAGGTCTATTATCAATTGAAAATTGACAATATGAAAGAAGTCGATATATGGTTGGAGCAATTCCAAAAAATTAGGAAGATCGTTTCGACCCATGGGATACTTTACTATCAACTTTTAAAAACAAGAAAAATGAATAGTAAACTATTTTTTGATTTTTAAGTAAATAAGGTAAATAAAACCATTCATGTAAAAAGCGAATTTGATGCAAACCTGGAATGGATTTGGCAAGCCTGGACAACTCCCAAATTGTTGGACAAGTGGTGGGCCCCGAAAACCTATATAAACAAAATTCTTGGAATTTAAAGAAGGGGAACCAAGTATAAAGGAGCCACCAATGCTGATGTTAGGGAATTAAACGCCGAGAGCAATTTTTATACGTTGTACAGGGCCTCCATCAATTCATTCTTTTTGTTTCTGCTCAATGGTACCTGTCGTCCTTCCACTTCAATATTTTTACTATTGAACTTTTCAACTTTTTCCAGATTAACGATATAGGATTTGTGAATCCTTAAGAATTTTTCCTGTGGCAACTGCTTTTCAAAAGATTTCATGGTAGAAAGAATAACGATATTGCCTTCATTGGTTACCACTTTAATATAGTCGCCAAGAGCTTCTACCCATTTTATATCATTCAGAACAACTTTGCGCTTCTTTAGGTTGCTTTTTACGAAGATATATTCTTCTTCCGCGCTTACGTTCTGAGTCTGTTCATGTCTGGCCAAGGCTCTTTTTATGGATGCTTCAAAACGGGAGTAGGAAATTGGCTTGTACAAATAGTCGGTTACGTCGTAATCAAATGCCTTTAGGGCATAATCGGGCTTACCGGTGATCAAAATTACTTGTGGTGGATTTTCCAAAGATTCCAAAAGATCGAAACCATTAATGATGGGCATTTCTACATCGAGAAAAATAAGGTCTATTTCATTATTTTTAATCCCGTTATTGGCTTCAATGGCATTGCTGTACTGGGCTACCAATGCAAGGTTGGGATGCTTGTTCACTAATTGGGCTACGGCCATGCGCTGCATAGACGAATCGTCTACAATTATACTTCTTAATTTCATAACGTGTCTCTCGTGGGTTTAAATCGAGTTGAAAATACTTAAATAGCTACCCAAACCCTCAAAAATGATGTGAACACCACTTTAGATGTTGTGTAAATGGTGATATTTGTGGTCTAGGCAATTGGTTCTATTTGCTACCTATAAAACGGCCAATTCAGATTCAGGTACGTATTGGCCAAAAACCTTTGGGGTTCTTATACCATATTTGTTCAATAACAATTTATGAACTAGAAAACATAGGTTAACATCGCCCTTAATCAGTCGCAGAAGGGTAGCAGGGGCTCAAAATCTCTATGAAGACGTGCAACCAGTCCAATTAATATGTATTGGCCATATTGGGATTAAAAAACAGTTTAAAGTAAAACATAGTCTTATGAAGAAATTTATGAAAGTTGAAAGTGAAGGGATTTTTTTTCAGTGCAAAAACCTGATTTTTCAAGTATCTATCCTGCTACTTTTCCTGAGTAGCAATACCTCCAATGCACAGGTATACTCCACCACAGATGGTCACGCCAATTTCCATGCAAAAATGCCACTTAACACCTATATGGGCAAGTCGGACCAATTACAGGGGAGCATCAATTTCGAAACTGGAAAAGTTGCATTTAAGCTGTCTGTAAAATCCATTAAGACAGATAAGGACAAACGGGATGAACACATGTACGAGCTGCTGGAGGTGGAAAAAAATCCCAATGTACTTTTTGATGGGAAACTTATGGATGATTTTAACTTTGATAAAAAGGGTAATCAGACGGTCAAGGTCAGTGGCGATTTCA
Source organism: Arenibacter palladensis (assembly GCF_900129275.1). Classification (GTDB taxonomy): domain Bacteria; phylum Bacteroidota; class Bacteroidia; order Flavobacteriales; family Flavobacteriaceae; genus Arenibacter; species Arenibacter palladensis. The sequence goes on from NZ_FQUX01000002.1 coordinate 225,581, forward strand.
CCCTAGCCGGAACTACTAGACAAATAAGCGTTCCTTTAGAATTAGTACTTGTTTCTGAAGGTACAATTCAATTAAAAGCTTCCTGGTCATTGTTAATTACCGACTATGGTTTAGAGCGCCCAAGCATAGTATTTATACAAGTTAATGACGAACATGACTTAAGTGTGGATGCAGTTCTAAAGGAAAACTAAAATTCATATATATGAACCAAACAATGGCCTAAAATAGCTGGAATAATTTCAGTCCGTTTGCTTTAAGAGACTTTTCAATTATGGGATTGCTCACAGCTTCATGGAGTGCATCCCAGTTATTGTGATTTAATTCCAAAACTATAGGCAAAATATTAATTATCTTTACCGCTACTTCCTCCACAGCATATCCTGAACCTAATTTGGGCCATAAGATATAGTTCCATTTTAGGAAATTGCAGGCATTAGGTTTATTAGTATGTTCAATATCCTTTTAAAATATTTGTTATTCTTTGTTATAGCATAGAAATAATCATATGCCATTACTAGCATCAAGACAAAAAACCTCAATAGACGGTATAGCTATGAAGTTCGATATATATTCACCGATGGATATTTTAAAACCCTTTATCCTACGTTACGTAATATCAGAAAATGAAATGCCAAGTGCATATAAAGTTTTTCCGTCTACTGGTTTAGTCGTCGGATTTCAATATAAAGGACAGCTTTCAACGCTAAAGGAAAATGTGGAAAACAAACTCCGCAGCACGGGAATAACAGGAATTTCGGACAGCTATAAAACCTTTAAGAATTCCGCGGATATAGGAACAGTATTGGTGTATTTCACCGAATTTGGATTTTGTCATTTTAATTCACATCCGGCAAACGAATTGTTCAACTTAAGCCTTCCGCTTGAGGATGTTTTTGATAAGAACAAGACAATGGAAGTTATGGAAAAATTGGTTCTTGCTACAACGGATATACAACGTGTCCAAATCGTTGAGGAATTTTTGTTATCCCAACTGAAGGACATTAAAAGGGACCTGCTTATAGAAGAGGCGGTCAAAATTATTTACCAGAGTAAAGGAACAATCAGAATAAAGGACTTAAACGAAAGGCTTTTCATCAGTCAAAGCCCATTTGAAAAACGTTTCAGAAAAGTAGTTGGAACAACACCAAAAAAATTTACTTCCATAGTGCGTTTCAATGCAGTTCTTGAAAGTCTTGGGAAAACCGAATCGCTTACTAAAATCTGTTATGAAAATAGTTTTTTTGATCAAGCCCATTTCATCAAAAATTTTAAGCAATTTACCGGGGATACTCCTGAAAACTTTAAGCGATTCTTGTAGATAAACGATTTTTTACAATTAGATTGATTTTGGTCGTTGCACCTTTGAACTGTAATCTTAATTTAATGACAATGAGAAATCAACAACTTCTTTTTACAGGAGATCAAATTAGTGAAGCACATGGCAAAGTAAAATCGGGTGCAGACTTTCCTGCATACATTCAGGACCTAAAAGAATTAGGGGTTACCCATTATGAAACCTTTGTGGAGGACGGACATACGGATTATTTTGGCTACAATGGCCACAAAATAACATCTGCCCCTAAGTACTCAAACTTACCCATTACAGAAACATCAAATAAAAAACAATTTCAAACGGACTTAAAACTTCATCAGGAAGGTAAAACAGATTATCCAACTTTTTGCAAAGACTGTGCAAAATCGGGTATTAAAAAATGGGCTGTTCATATGGCCAAAATGACCTGTACATATTACGATAAAGCAGTTAATAGAATATTGGTAGAGCAAATTCCGAAATAAAACCGGTAACAACATTTTATAAAAATAAAAGCGGCTTTGGTACTTTTTCAAAGTCGCTTTTTTATATTTACGGGCAGTCCCTAAGGGTAAGGAAACAATATAAAATTTGTAACCAATCTTTTACACTCCTTGGCATCATGGATGGCCAAAACACTGTTAACCTTTATAGAAAGAGAATTAGATACTATGAAAAATGTTACTTTTTTAATTGTCGGATTATTGCTTTGTACTCTTATAGTAAATGCGCAGGATAGAAATATTGCTGTGGACACCACTGTAATAACTGCCCACACCGCAACAATTAATGGCGCTAAAATAGCATATACTGCAACAACAGGGATGCAGCCCGTTTGGGATGAATCAGGAAAACCAATCGCTACGCTTTTCTATACTTATTACAAAAAATCGACCGGCGAAAACCTTGATCGCCGTCCTTTATTAATCTCATTCAATGGAGGGCCCGGTTCAGCTTCTGTTTGGATGCATATTGCCTACACTGGTCCAAAAGTGTTGAATATCGATGACGAAGGATACCCCGTTCAACCTTACGGGGTTCGTGAAAACCCCAATTCCATTTTGGATGTTGCGGACATAGTCTATGTAAATCCAGTAAATACAGGGTATTCCAGAACAATTCCAGCCAGCGGGGATGAAGTAAAAAGAGATAAGTTTTTTGGGATAAATGCAGACATACAATATTTGGCCGAATGGTTGAACACCTTCATTACCCGAAATGAACGATGGACTTCCCCTAAATATATTATTGGAGAAAGTTATGGTGGTACTAGAGTAGCAGGACTGGCATTGGAATTACAGGAAAAGCAATGGATGTATCTCAACGGTGTAATAATGGTTTCTCCTGCAGATTATAAGGTATTTAAATCTGACAGCCCAATTTCATCATCTTTTAATCTGCCGTATTTTACTGCTGCCGCATGGTACCATAAAGCTCTTCCGGTTACCCTACAACAAAAGGACCTATTGGATATATTGCCCGAAGCCGAAGAATTTACTCTAAACACCTTAATGCCAGCATTGGCCAGGGGAGGTTCTCTACCTATAGCCGAAAAACAAAAAATAGCGGCAAAGATGGCCTACTACTCAGGCCTTTCTGAAAAATCCATATTGCAGCACAATCTAGATGTACCTACAAATTTTTTCTGGAAAGAATTGTTACGGGATAAAACTGGCAACACTATCGGTAGATTGGATTCACGCTATTTGGGTCTGGATAGGGCAGAGGCTGGCACAGAGCCCGATTACAATGCGGAACTTACCTCATGGTTGCACTCCTTTACACCGGCCATCAATTTTTACATTCGGGAGAACTTAAAATTCAAAACCGACATAAAATACAATATGTTTGGAGCTGTACACCCTTGGGACGATAAAAACAATAATACCAGGGAGAATTTAAGAAAAGCAATGGCCGTTAACCCATATCTGAATGTGCTGTTTCAGACAGGCTATTTTGATGGTGCTACCACATATTTCACCTCTAAATATACCATGTGGCAAATAGACCCAAGCGGAAAAATGAAAGATCGTTTAAGTTTTAAAGGGTATAGAAGTGGACATATGATGTATTTACGTAAGGCAGATCTAAAAACCGCCAATGATGATATAAGGGAGTTTATCAAAAAAAGTTTGCCAAATGGGCAATCGGCTAAATATTAATTACACGTTTTTTGGGCAGAAATCAGTACCTATGATAATAGCGTTACACAAGCATAAGACTCTTATACTATCAACGATAAATCGGTTTAACGATTTGTTGACCAATGGTTTGGGCTAGTCCTAAAAATTCACTGCACTTCGGTGTTGTGTCCAAGTAAGACTAACTTAGACAAAAATGGAAACCATAACAATCTGGCTCTTGTTATGGTTTCCTTACGCCTATTAGAAATAAACTTCCGAGGCTCCGGAAAACAAAAAACCCTCAACTTTCGTTGTGGGTTTCCTTTTGCGGAGATATTGGCATTACAACCTTTAACGTTTCCCAATATCGCATAAAATAAAAACTGGTTAGTTATTACTCTAACAAAGCATTGTAAGGGTGCTTGTAGATTCGTAACTGCCGCAACACGGGGCTTTAAACTACGCTATTTTCCTTAATGTCCATTTATTTATTCCAATAGGGAAGTTTTGCCAATTAAGGGGGATTTCTTGCCTAACCTTCGTCCTATCCCTTCTCATAAATTTGCTCTTTAATCTTAAATATTTAATTATGAAAAAAGTAGAAAACAAGAAGGATTATGATAATTTAATAGCCCAGAAAAAACCCGTGTTGTTGGATTTTTACGCAGACTGGTGTCCTCCATGTCAGGCACTATTACCTATCGTCGAAAAACTCTCAGAAGAGTATAAAGGAAGTGTTGAAATTCAAAAAGTAAATATCGATGAAAACAAGGAATTAGCGTCACAATTTCAAGTGAGAAGTATTCCCGCATTATTCTTTATCAAGAATGAAGAAATAGTAGATCGAGTAATTGGATTAACCTCTGATAGTGTATTAAGGGAAAAATTAACGAAAATCATTAATTAAAAGCAAGTTATATGAAGAAAGTTAGCCATTTGAAATTATTGTTATTAGGAGTATTGAATCTAAAAGAGGAAATAATACATGATTCCAATGATACTAAGAAGTATTGTGATGGACAGGCACATCATGATTTTTATTGTCCAGACAAAATGTCCTATGTTTTAGTAGATTAACGTAGATGAGAATATAGATTAGAATCCGATAATATTTAAATCAGAGTTGGGTAAGGAGTTGTTTAGAGACACAATTCCTTACTCAAATATAAATCAGTTTTCAATATTCCATACCTGTATTTGGTATTAGGCCAGTAGTTCCAATACGTTGGAATTAGTTGGTTTGTAGAGTTAAGTTATTAAGACTTTATATATGCAATGCAAATGTGGTTCTTTGGTCCACTTATAGATATTAGAAAGACTTTAGAATCAATTTTAATTTGTGCCAGAATGAACATGGAATTCATAAAACACAGGAAATAAAAAATAGTCCAATATAAATTTGGGTTTTAGTGGGCAATAAAAAAATGTGGTTCGAAACATAGAGGTCATCTACTTTTATTTTCAAACCACATTTTGCATAATAAAACTATTGTCTAATAAGAACCTTGTTTGGAAAATAATATATTGGTTTAAGTAAAGAACATAATTCTAACCTAAATTGATCTTATATAGATTTACAATTGAAATAAATTTAAAAAACAATTAGGGTAAGAATTATACCTACTATTTTCCCTATATCTTAATGCGAATTCTTTTATTTGTTAAGCAACTGTTCAAGTTCTTGTGTGGTAAAAACTTTGCTGGAAACCATTTTGTAATTGGTCTGGGCGGCCTGGTTCCCGTCCAAGCCAGGTAATTTGGCAGAACCTGTGGCATCGCCCACCACTGCTACCTCAAAACCAGCCTCGATAAGGTCCCTCATATGGGATTCGGCACAAAGGTTCCCGGACATCCCGGCCAAGATCACCTTGTCTATTTTTTGCTTCCTTAACTGCAGGGCCAGATCATTGGACTCGGGACCAAATACCTTATGGGGACTTGTAACAACCACCCTATCCTTTTTGATGTATTTTTTATACCTTGGAAGCCAGTCCGCTCCAGACCCCTCGAAACCCTTTACGTTCAACTGGTCCCCACGGTCGAACATGGAAATGTTGTGCATCAACTTTTCCAAGGCACCCTCGAACTTCCATAAATGGTCGTGCACATAATAATAATGTGGGGAGATAAAAACGGGGATATCGTGTTTTTCACCAAGTTTAAAAATTGTTTCCAAATTTTCAATGGTATTGTTCTCCTTTACGCTTTCTCCCACGGCTCCCCAAGCCACTCCCTGAGGGCTCAAAAAATCGTTCTGTGGATCCGTAATTACAATTGCCGTATTCCCGTCGATCACAAAACCAGGTTCCGGTAGTTGGGCAATTAAGTCATTGAATGACGTTATTAAAAACGCTAGTAATAAAATTGATTTAAAAAATGTAGTTTGCATAATATATGTATTAAAGATTAAAATGTATTTGTATTTGAAATGAAGAGCATATCAATCGCTACTACTAATTAATAAGTTGACGTTCTCACGGGTATTATACGCTCGTACTATATAAATAACCCTGTGTCATCGCAAACTTCCTGCATGTCAGCAAGGTTTTCATAAGGTTTTTCTTTTTCACAATCATCCGAAATCACAATCTTTGTCTTTTGCTTGTTGGCCATTTTTAATAGTAATTTTATGTTGTTTTTTAAGTTCATGGTATTTATTTTTTTATGATTAAGTTGCTGTGTACAGCATTTTGTACCCTTTTACTTTGTTAATTGGTTTTCTATTATCAAATTGAGGTAAGTCGTATTTGATATATCTTTAAAAAGTGTATTAAAAAGTTCATGCGGATAACATGCCAATTTGATAGGCTTTTCTAAATTTTAATGGGGGTACGCCAAAATTTGTTTTGAATAATTGGGAGAAGTGACTTGGATTATCGCATCCAACACCCATTCCTATTTGGATAATACTTTCTTCTGTTGAAATGAGAAGTTTTTTTGCTTGTTCCAATTTTAGCCTCATTATGAATTGGTGGGGAGTTTCTCCAGTTGTTTTTTTGAACACTCTTATAAAATGGTGTATGCTCAATCGGGCCACTTTAGCTAATTCAGAGGTAAGAATTGGACGATCTATATGTTTTATAACATAATGTTGTATTTTCTGAATAATAAAAGGCGTCAATCCCATTTGTAAGTTACAACTTATCTCTTTCTGCAAATAGTACCTTTTTACCAATAGGTCTGCCATGGTAGCAATCATATTTTCCAGATAGGACTTATCTTCATTTGGACATAATAGTAGTTCCTGTACCAGATAGAGGGCAAGTTGATTGCTTAAGGGACTATCCAGAATAGGTAAAGGTTGGAAATTCTCGGTTTCCATTTCAGGTGTCATCGATCCAAAAACACCGTTATACGAACCCAACACTAGAGGAGTATTAGGCTTGAAATTGGGCATAGGATGCAAAGTATAGATAAATTGGTATTTCTCACCGGACACCGATGCTTCCTTTGATTTTTGCCCATCTTTTATTATAAATAGGATAATTGGGTATTTGTGTACAAGATTTTTGATAGATTTCCTGTCTAATATTCCCTGGTGGATATGGCTTACGTATTTCATGATTTCTTTTTTTGACGGTTTGCAAATTGTTTTTGAAACGTCCCATAGTACCGGTTTGTTGGAAACGTTTCGATGAGTCTTTAGGTTTGTTCACTAGTTTTTTAGACTTGTGTTTTAACCTGTGCTATTAAGGTGTATCCTGCAGGTTCCACAAATAGTACAATTCAAAAGTAATACGCTCCCTACCGCTTACCTAGCCACTTTTTCCCAGTGAAGATGATTTTCTTCCCAAAGTGCGGGCAAAGGTTGAATTTTGTCATTTTGATAGTTTTCTATGCTCGTATTTGTCGTTTTTTCAGGTCTTAAATCTAGTTGGCCTACTAACATTCTTCTTAACGTAGCCGTTTAGCTTCTTATCGTTCCAGTCAATTAAACAGAAATTAGTAAATTGTATTCCAAATAGATAGCTCATGGAACCGATCAGGATTAAAGGTGTAGACCTTAAATTTAGTTTGTCTTCGGACATGTGTCAGATAGAGGAGACTACAGCTGCAGAAATCCAAACGGTATTGATTCATAACTTAGTTAAAACTTCCTTTTTTAAAAGTGTAGGGATAAGGGAATTGGTTTCTATGTGTCCCGAACGGGTAATTTACAATGTGCCTTTGCCAGCCAGGAAATTTCCCCATGCTCCTAAAACGAAAAACGAATTTATAGATTATCTCAATCGAGCCATAGTTCTTACAAAAGCGATGCTTGCGGTTCACCAAGCCAAATATTGTTTTGGCATTCTTAGTGACGACCGTATTATGATCGATCGTAACGGAGAGCTAATTGTTCTTGGTCTTTCACTACTCCAAAAGGAATATTTGAAAAATGATTTAGCTAAATACCAAGATCATTATTTTCATTTTCTTGCTCCCGAATATAGCAAGCGAAGTAATGTAAAACCAGACCACCGGGCCGACTTTTATGGTTTGGGGGTACTACTTCATTATTGGCTTACAGGAGAGCATTTTATAAAAGCAAGTGATAAGCAGGAAGTTTTTTATAAGCACTTAACGGAACCTTATCAAGCGGGAGAAGGTGACGCTGCCTGGAAGCATACAGGTATATATTCCATAATTGGGGGGCTTTTGGAAAAAAAACTAGCCGATCGGTACCAATCTGCGCATGGAATTTTGAAGGATTTGACTAATCTACAATTTCGGCTTAGTAAAGGAGAATTTAAGAACATTTCCAAATTGAGTACTACCTACAACCCAGGGGTAATTAATGTTTCCCAGATACTTCTTGAAAGGGAAGATGCGCTCCAAAAGTTGCTGGAAAAATATTATGAGGTGCGTGAAGGGGCATCTGCTGTGGTATTCGTGGAGGGTTCATCTGGTGTAGGTAAAACACGTTTGGGCAAAGCCTTTGAATCTACCATAGCGGAAAAGGACGTACTTTTTTCAATGGGAGGGTTCGATCAGGCCCACTCCACACCATATCGTGCCATCCAACGGGCTTTCCAAAATGTTGCGCAAAGAATTTTACTTAAGTCGGGCCGAAGTCATTCCGAAATCCGGGATATCTTAATTTCCGGACTGAAATCAGATTTGTCTGTCCTGTTCGAATTAATACCCGACTTAAAGGAACTTACAGGAAGTATCCCGCCACCGGAGGAACTTGGACCATTGGAAACAGGGGATCGCTTTATGAACTGCTTCGCCCGTTATTGCCGCACCTTGGATGGTATTGGGTTAAAGCGCGTCGTCTTTTTAGACGATGTTCATTGGTGTGATCCTTCGTCAATAAAACTGTTGGAGTATATGGCATTAGCTCCAATATCACGTGTAATGTTTGTACTTGCCTACAATCCGGATGGTATGTCCAAGAATCACGATTTAAGGCAGTTTCAACGTAGACTACAAAATGCCAATAAATTCCTTCCGATCATTCGTTTGCAGCCTTTGAGCCAAGATGCCACACAACAAATAGTGGTAGATTCCTTATCCGAAGTTAATGGATATATCGGTAATCTTGCGAGGGTAGTTTATAAAAAAACAAATGGGAATCCGTATTACATTCAACATTTTCTTCAATCACTTCAGGATGACAACGTGTTGACCTACGATAATGTCGGACACTGCTGGCAATACAATTTGGAAAGGGTGAAACGGCAGGAAGTGGCAGAAAACGTGGTGGCCGTATATGCAAAGCAATTACTTACGCAATCCTATCAGGCCCAAATTTTACTAAAGGTGGCGGCTTATAACAACGGTCGGTTTGATGTTCCTCTGTTGGCCTCTGTCTGTAATTTTCCAGAATCGATCGTAGTTCTTTTTTTGGAATTATCGACCGAGGCCGGCCAGCTTTCAAGGACGGATGGCGGCAATGTTTCATACGCCTTTAACCATAAAGGAATACAACAGGCGGCCTTAAACCTGAAAATACCAGGTTTTGATATTACGCATGAAGCTTTGCACTACGCCTTGGCCATGTACCATCTAAAAAAGGAAAAATTTGATGATTCCATTGTGTTGAATCAATGTATGGAACATTTGCTTCAGTCCCGCAGTCTGTTGAAACGGGAAACCGTCGTCCGCACACTTGGCTACATATTGCAAGCCGGGCAATTGGCCAACGACTCCAATTCACCGGTAACGGCGCGAAAGTATTTGGATTTTGCGCTGGAATTGCAGGAAAAATTCAATTTGGACACCTTGGCCTTTGAGGTGCTATTTGGACTCGCAAAGGCCTATTATCTTATGAAATCCATGGACGAAGGGAAGGCATACGCAAAACGTGCCCTGGAAGCTGCTTCGTCCATTAAGCAGCGTTACGAGGTGTATCTTTTGAATATGAAGTTCTATGAGGCCTATTCGCGATACGATGATAACACGGAAGAAGGTTTATGCGCTCTCCAGGTATTGGATGCCCCATTGGGAAAGGCAGATGACGACATGGAACTTTCTGAAATCATTGACCAGGAGTATGAGAAATTTCGGAATGTTATACCCGAGTGCCTCCAAGGTTTTAGGAATATAGACAATGTCCCTCCTGAAATACATCGCTATACCATGGTTGTTCTTATAAATATGTGTACCTCTGCCCATCGCTCCAATCAAGACTTGTATGCTTTGATTCTACTTAGGCTAGGAAACTTAATGTTTCAGTATGGGTCAATTGATTCGGCACCCTTTGCTCTAATTCATTTAGGTTCCCTGCTTTGTTATAGATACGGGGCATATGCCAAAGGTTTGGAATTGGGTGATTTGGGGTTGAAAATGTTGAGTGCCACTGTCTCTCATAAGTTTTATACACGAACATTGTCCGTATACCAAATTTCAATGAGTCCCTTCCGGGAAACGTTCAAGGTACTGGAGAAGGAGTTGGATGAAGGAACAGCGTATTGTATTGAACGGGGTGATGCTCAAGGAGCAAACAATCTAATGTATGCTAAAATTCGGAACCAATTGTTGTATGGTGCAGAAATCAATGGATTTCTTAGTTTGTGTGATGAATCCCGGGACACATTGGGACTAAATTCCCATAAAGGTTTTACTGCCCAGGTATGTTTGCTAAAGACCATAGGACTTATGCTGGGAGGGTACAGTTCAAAACTTTATGCCCAGGACAAGAAAAAGGCATTACTATATATGGAAGAATGCAATTGCCAAGCCTCATTGGCAAGTTACCATGTACTTGTGGGGTGGGTGTATTGTTTAAGGGGAAACTATGAAAAGGCGGACCAATATTATGAAAAACATGGGGCTATTTTGCAATACGCTACCTCAGAACCACAGTTTTTTAGATACCGCATCCTGCAGTCAGTTTGTGAACTAATGTTAATGGAAAGTCCCGATGAAAAGGTCTTGGACCGCGTTGCATCTAGGCAGCAATACCTAAAGAATTGGGCAGAAACCTCACCCGATAATTTTTGGGCAGAGTATCGGATGGTAGAACTCATAATGGCATGTAAATTGGGAGATTTTCATAACTTATCCGAAAAGATCGAGGAGGCTCTTAAATTTACAGAAAACAGTAATCATGTAGCTGCAAGGGCTTTATTGACAGATGTCCTGCAAAGGGCTTTGCCCACGGAACGCTTTGGATTTTTTAAGAAGGCTCTGAAGAATGAAGCTGTTGGGGTATTTGCATCGTGGGGGGTGAAACTCGAGAACATGGAAGATGAGAAACTTCCTCACTTGACTTCGGAAATTTATAGCAGTCAGGCACTTGGCTTTGATTTCCAAAGCCTAATAAAAGCTACTCAGGCGATTTCCGCACAAGTTAATCAGGACGAACTTGTTCAATACCTTTTACAGGTTGTAATGGAGAATGCAGGGGCAGATAAGGGCGCATTGGTTTTGCTTAATGATTCCGAACCCATTGTAGCTGCTATGATTGATTTGGCCGATACTTCCAATGAATCATTTTCGGCTTGTAGATTAAGTAGATCTACATCTTTGCCAATTAGTTTGATCGAACATGTGATTTTAAGCAAAAAGGAATTGTGTATAGACGATCTAGCTGAGTACTATATTAGCTCGGAATTTTCTGGGGCCAATACAAAGGGTTCCTTATTACTATTACCTCTAATTAAGCAGAACGACCTAATTGGAGTGTTATATATTTCCAATAGCCAAATGACAGGGATGTTTACCGAAGGAGGACTGGAAGTGTTGAGGGTAATAGCCTCCCAAGCGGCCATCTCGATTGCCAATTCCATTTTGTATGAACAAGCCATAAAATTAAACCAGGAGTTGGCTACTTCCCAAAAAGAATTGGCAAAACTCAACCAGGCTCTTGAAGGGAAGATTAAGGAACGTACGCAGCATCTACGACATGAAATAGAGATGAGGAAGGAAGCTGAGCGAGACCTTATTTTTGCCAAGGACGATGCGGACAATGCCAATAGGGCAAAATCACAGTTCCTTGCGAATATGAGCCATGAAATACGAACCCCTCTCAATGCCATAGTAGGATTTGCACAAATTTTGGCTAACCAGAGTAAATCCCTTGATTTAACGTATTCCTTTCGTCGTTACCTAAGTAATATTTATCAAAGTGCTGAATCACTTTCCGAAATAATCCAGGATATTCTGGATCTGTCCAAGATAGAGGCAGGTAAAATGGCAATCTCTCTCGAGGATATGGATCTTAGGCAATTGTTCATGTCTGTTTACCGTATTCAGAATAGTCTTGCCAAAGCCAAGGAAGTGAAAGTGGTTTACGACCTGGCTCCGGGTACCCCACGTTATATAAACTCGGATAGGAGCAAAATCAAACAAATCTTGATGAACATTATTGGTAATGCCATTAAATTCACCCCTCCCACAAAATGTGTGAGGCTTAACCTGCATGTTGAAGAGGGTTTTTTGGTATTTAAGGTTTCAGATCAGGGGATTGGCATCCCTTCCTCGGATTTGGAAAGGATTTTTGAGCCTTTTACCCAAGCCGATGCAGGAACAGATAGAAAATATGGAGGGACCGGTCTTGGACTGGCCATAACCAAGAGCTTGATTGAAATACTAAAAGGGAGTTTAAGTGTGGAAAGTGAGGAGGGAAAGGGAACTTGCTTTACCATACGTATCCCTTATGACTTAGCTTCCTCCTGCCAAGCTGAGTATCCTGAAATATTGTTTGCCAATTACCGGGTGCCTTTAAGCAGAAAGATTTTGGTGGTAGAGGACCATTCCTTGAATCAAGAGATGATTCGTGCGCTTTTTGCCGAACTGGGATCGGAAATCCTTGTGGCAAGTAACGGGAAGGAGGGCATTTCTATTGCAAGACGCTTTAATCCGGATATTATTTTTATGGATATCCATATGCCTAAGATAGACGGATTTGAAACGTTGGTAAAAATACGTAGGTTTAATCCTAAGGTACCAATAATAGGATTGTCCGCTGATGCCTTCAAAGAACATCAAGATGCGGCACTTAAGGCAGGTTTTTCGGCATACCTTACCAAGCCTATCAAATTGGGGCAATTGGTAGAACTACTTAAACGTTACCTGCCAGAAACTGGACAGCCTTCAAATAGGGTAGAGGTGCTGAACGAAAAACTATTGGAGCAGAAAATCAGTGCCCTCGAGACCATAAGAAGCCTGCCAATTTTCGAAACCGAAAAGTTGGTAGCGGTAGCAGGTACTTTGAGTGATATTCTACCACCAAATGTGTATAGTGAATTGGAGGATGCCATTTACACGGGTGATGATTTGGCACTACAGGAATTTTTAACTAATGCTTTAGATGCAAGATAGTGCCTCTATTCTTATTGTGGACGACAATCGCCAGGTTCTGGAACAGGTCAATCACGTTCTGGCAGACGCTGGGTATAATATTTCCTTTATCCCTAAGGGGCAGTTCCTCTTCCAGCGGCTTTCCAGCCAACAATTTGACCTGGTGCTCCTGGATGTTAACCTTCCAGGGCTTAATGGCTATGAGTTATTGAGGCAGATTAGAACAAACCCCAAATACAAGACACTTCCAGTAATTATTATTAGCGCGGAAGAAGGCGATGAAACGCTTTCCAAATGTTTCGATTTAGGGGCGAACGACTATATCAGAAAACCAATATATCATGAGATACTAAAGGCTCGGGTAAGATCGGTGATATCTGCATCGCGGTTCCATCAAAACGAAATAAATAGTCGACGACAGGAGGCCCTAAGAGCGCGTATGAAAATGTTATCTTCCCAAATGAATCCTCATTTTATTTTCAATTCACTTTCCTCCATTCAGGAATTCGTCTTGGCAAACGAAACAGAAAAGGTGCTGGACTTTCTCTCCGAATTTGCCGGTCTAATGCGGCAAAATCTAGAAAACTCCATGGTCTCGCATATTACGCTGTCAAATGAAATTCAGTTTTTGAATACCTATTTAAAACTTGAAAAAGCTCGGTTTAATCATATATTTACCTATGAGGTCCGAATAAAGGTTACTACCCCGGAAAATTTAATGATTCCACCCATGCTTATCCAGCCTTATCTGGAAAATGCCATCATTCACGGGTTGCGCAAATCGACCAAACCTGGTCACCTCATTCTAGAAATTGTCGAAACCAAGAACTTGATCTGCTGTACAATTCAGGACAATGGAATAGGAAGGACAAAGGCTTCAACAATCAAAGGACAACATCATAGATCCGTTGCCATGTCAAATATTGAAGCGCGGCTAGAGCTATTGAAGATGGAATTTGGAGGTGATGAATTCAGTGTTTCAGTGACAGATTTATGGAACGGAGAGGAGCCCGCAGGCACTGTAGTAAAACTATCGTTGCCCAATGATCTACATTAATCTTTTGAGAAGTTCCTCTTTTTTTCTAATCGATACGTCCACATGTGACCCATCTGTTAAGATCAGGTAACCACCTTTACCCTTGACATATTTTTTGATATGATCCAGATTCACCATATGTGATTTATGTACCCTGAAAAAATTACAAGATTCCAACAATGGTTCAAAGTCTCCCAAAGGTTTTGAGACCATTATCTTCTTGCCGTTAACAAGATAGAAATTAGAATAAACGTGATTGGCCTCTACATGTAGTAATTGATTGGCTTCCACGAAATCGATCCCCTCAGATGAGCGCAGAGCGATTTTAGTGAATTTTCTATCCTGTATACGCATATTATCCTTGAGTACTTGGTATTCACCTTCACGGGAAGGAGCCTGTTTGGCCAATATTTTACCGGCACGTTCCACCGATTGTTTCAATTCTTGGATGTTTATTGGCTTTAAGAGATAATCCAAAGCTGCATATTTAATAGCGTTAATCGCATATAGATCATGTGCTGTAGTGAAGATTACCTCAAAGGGAGGTTCTTCAAAATAATCAAAAAGAGTAAATCCGTTCCCATCAGGCATTTCTATGTCCAGAAAGACTAGCTCTGGCTTCTCCACCTTGATTAGGGAAACAGCTTCGTTAATAGAAAAGGCATGACCGATCAAACTTACATTGGGACAAAACGTTACCAACATCTTTCCCAATATATCATGATGCCTTTGTTCATCATCTACTAAAATTGCTCGAATTTGAACGGTCATTGCATTTGAAATTACAATTAAACGCCTAAATATATAGATTTTAACATAAATATCTTTATTTTGCATTCATAATCAAATGTTTACAGATGCTTTTGGGTATAGGTAGTTTAGCACCGGATTTCGAGGCTGTAACAACGGAAGGGGAGATTTGTTTCCACCGATGGCTTGGAGATTCATGGGGTTTACTGTTTTCCCATCCAGAGGACTATACACCTGTATGTACAACTGAACTAGGGGTGGTAGCGCAATTGGAAATGGAATTTTCCAAACGGGATGTGAAAGCCATAGCTTTAAGTGTGGACAGCTTGGATTCCCACCTGGGTTGGAAAGAGGATATTGAAAATTCCATGAATGTATCTGTCCGTTTCCCGATCATTGCAGATGAGGACGGGACAATTGCTAAGCTATATGGAATGATTCATGAAGGCGTCTCCAGTAAACATACAGTTCGTTCCGTTTTTATAATTGGTCCACATAAAGACATACAACTTCAACTTACCTATCCCATGGCTATAGGTAGAAATTTCGATGAAATTTTGCGTGCTGTCGATGCCCTTCAATTACACGCCGAACACCAAGTACTAACCCCTGCAAATTGGAAGCCTAAGGAGGATATATTGATGGATCCAAAAATAACGTCAAATACAGTTCATTCTACCTATCCAAAATACAAAATCCAGGGCGTTCCATATCTTAAATTTTCAGAGGATCCCTCCGTGGAAAAATAATTTTCCATTTCAATCCGCATTATTTAGGGCCACATTACTTCTATTTATTCATTACCCATCCAAATCACTAATAATGCAAGGTCGTCATGTGGCGATAGCCTATACTGCAATTAATTCCTGACAACAACCCGATAAAAAGACGTCTATTGCATTCCATTAAAATCAGGTCATAATCTTCTAAAAAAATATAACTCCTTCAATACCAGTATTTAATTTTCCTTTATGCCCAATTGAATTTAACTTCCTCAATTGGCCTAGCCACTTCTATTTGTAAATGCTAAACATATAATAAGCAAATTGGAAACATTATGGCAAATAAGAAAAAATATGGGACTCATAGTTATGGGAATTTTACAATATCAATAAACAAAAACTAAACATTTATATAAAAAGGAACTATTATGAATTCTACCGAAAAAGCAAATCAAGGAAAAAAATCAGCACAGTTACCAATATCGGGATTTGAAATAGACCGACATACGGCTTTCGTAATTGTGGATCCTCAAAATGACTTTTTGAGCACAAATGGCGTTGCATGGGGTGCTGTTGGAGAAAGTGTAACTGAAAATAATACAATAGAAAATATTGAAACCTTGTTTCGACTGGCAGCAGAAAATGGAATACATGTTTTTGTCTCTCCGCATTATTACTATGAACACGACCATGGATGGCAGTTTGAGGGTACCCTGGAAAAGTTGATGCACCATATAAAAATGTTCGATAGGGGAGATCAGTTAAACGTTGAAGGCTTTGAGGACTCGGGTGCAGATTGGCTAGAAAGATATAAGCCTTATATAAATGATAAAGAAAGGGTCACCGTTGTAAGTCCACATAAGGTATTTGGACCTGAAAACAACGATTTAGTTCTGCAATTACGCAAACAAAAGATAGACAAGATAATACTTGCAGGAATGTCCGGCAATCTATGTGTAGAATCTCACATGAGAGAACTTTTGGAATGTGGATTCGAAGTGGCAGTAGTTGGTGATGCCACAGGTTCTGCCAAGCTTCCAAATCTTGATGGTGACCAAGCGGCCCAAACCAATTTTGTGATGATGGCAAGCGAGGTTTATACGACGAGTCTATTAGAAATAGTGCTGGAATCTCGAAAGATTCTCTCAGAGGAATAGTAAAAGAATTTTTGGGTGGACACATTTTTACGATAACATCTTATTGGTGTTGATTAGTTTGGTTTGGAAGGGAGGTAATTTTAATTATACCTCCCTTCTTTTAAAAGATAAAATATGGAATTTAATTGCGATTTGTGGTATCTTTTTCCTGTTTCTATAGCTGTATCAACTACTGCCATGGCATCAGGTGTTGGAGGAGCACTGTTTTTTTCACCTCTATTTATGTTTGTTCTGGGCTTAGAAGCTCAAGTTGCAATAGGAACGGCACTTTTGACGGAATTGTTTGGCTTCACCTCTGGGGTTATAGCTTATTTTAGAAGTAGATTAATTGATTTCAAATTAGGACTGGATATATTAAAATACTCTATACCGGCAGCTATAATTGGATCCTTAATTTCACCACTCGTGCCTGCTGGTTTTCTTAAGATTATTTTTGGGATAGGGGTTGCGTATATCGGAATTCAGATCTTAAGGGCACATTATAAAGATGTCTCCTCGTCACATCAGGCAATTAAGGACGATAGATATACTAATAGCACTTTTCTTGTTGATCGCTGGCAGCGGAAATTCCAATATACCTATTGTAATAAACCTACGGCCAGATTCTTTGGGTTCCTTGGAGGAATATTTGTTGGATTTATCTCAGTGGGATTGGGTGAATTAATAGACTATCATCTAGTTACGCGTTGCAATATTCCAACACCAATAGCAGTGGCAACAGCAGTATTTACAGTAGTATTGACTGTATTGATTGCTTCCACAGGTCATTTTTATCAATTCTTTTTTCACGCTCCAATAGGCGTTTTATCAGAAATTACAGGCGTCATATTATTTACAATACCAGGTGTTCTCATAGGTGGGCAATTGGGTCCTCGATTACAAAAAGTGCTTCCAGAAACCTATCTAAGATTAGGGTTGTCTGTTTTGTTTATGCTGATAGGCTTGTTGATGCTCGGGGTTCAACTCGTACATACCAAGATATAGCAATTTTAATAAAATCAGGCAATTACCAAAAAAAATACCAGTCATAAATTCATGATTTTTATAATAAATATTGTAACCGTTTCATTCGGGAGATTTTATAAAATATTTCAAATCAGGAAGGTATTTTCTTTCCTAAAAACCATGAAATTATGTTTTCAGATAGCAATATAAATCGCTTACCATTAGTGTTCAAGACTGATGCCGGCAAAAACTATTTTCAGTTCCACTTAAATGGCCAACTGGCTTCACTTGAATACTACATGAAAGAGAAGAGTAAAATAGTTTTAACCAGACTTGAAATATCCAAATATCTCAACCAGGTTGAGGTTGGCAGCGCTCTGATCGAACGGGTGTTGGAATATGTATATCAAGCAGATTTCAAGGTCGTTCCAATAGACCTAGAGGTAAAAAAATATCTCAAAAAAAACTCCCGTTACCAAAAATTGGTGGCTTATGACGGCCCATCAAACCGCCATACCAAGCCAGTGGCTTAAAATAAACAATAAAAAATTAATAACTAATAATATGGAAGCAATAACAAATTCAAATCGATTGGAACCTCAAATGTGGTCCGTTCGACACAAGGATTATCTTTCCACAATGGCTCGCCGTAAACTTCCGAGTGACTTGGTTGAGGATATTGTACAAGATACTTTTCTGGCAGCCTTAAAGGCCGCACCACGTTTTAGAGGGCACTCTAGTGAACGTGTTTGGCTTACCGCAATTTTGAACAACAAGATCACGGACCATTATCGTAAGGCCAACACTCAACAAGGTAAACTTTGGCAAACCGCCATACGTCTTTCCGATTACCCGACCTGGTGGGACCTAAAAAGCCCATCCAACAGCCGGGATGACAATGATGTAATGAAATTTATTTATGCGAGTGAGTTGGATACGGTGCTAAATTCTGGCCTTGAGCTATTGTGCAAACAGGAACGAAAAGTTCTTAGCATGAAAATTAAAGGGTGCAGCACCGAGGAAATATGTAGTGCATTGGATATAAGCAAGTTAAATAGTTGGGTAGCATTGAGCCGTGCACGTAAGAAGATGAGACTTTACCTCAATAGTAATTGGTATGATGTTGCTTAAATCAATTCCATGAAACATTTTTGGCTAGACATACAATTGATCTTATGCCGTATGGGCATAGCCTGCCTAGACTTATATAGGCAGTATATGTATAAATATCGGGAAAATACTGAACAAAAAATACAGAATTATGAGTGACCAAAAATTGCCTATACCTCCCTTTACAGAGGAATCGGCCAAAATTAAAATAAAACTGGCAGAAGATGCTTGGAACAGTCAAGATCCCATTGCAGTTTCCTTAGCCTATACGGTAGATAGCGAATGGCGAAACCGTTCACAATTCATTACAGGTCGTGTCGAAATTCAGAAATTCCTGAAGGATAAATGGCAAAATGAACTTGACTACCAGTTAAAAAAGGAATATTGGGCACATTCCGATAATAGAATTGCCGTGCGGTTTGAGTATGAGTATCGAAATAAATCCGGCCAATGGTTTAGGGCTTATGGCAATGAGAATTGGGAATTCAATGAAAATGGACTGATGCGTAAGCGATACGCAAGTATTAATGATTTACCTATACAGGAAAACGATCGCCATTTGTAGGATATAGACCTAATGGAAATAGCATGTTCCAAATTAAGGCGGGACTCTTGTAGAAGTTTCGTACCTGTACGGGAATAGCAATTTTCAGACATCCTGCAAAGATTACTAAAATACCCCATCTTCCATCAGGCTAATTTTGAAACTAATCTATAAATATTAATTACAAATTTTAAAAACAAATATTATGAATGCAACGAATTACAAGTGGCTATTAACCTTAACCTGTTCACTGATCCTTGGGATAGGTTCACTCATGGCTCAGTCACACAGTTACAGCACCGATGACAGCATGATTGCACTTAATGGCTACAGCTCGGTATCCTATATTGAAGATGGTAAGGCGCAATTGGGAAAGAAAGAGTACAAGGCCACCTATGATGGGCTTACCTATTACTTTATTAATAAACAGCAATTGGAAAAGTTTAAGGCAAATCCAGCCAAATACAAACCACAATATGGGGGCTGGTGTGCGTTTGCAGTTTCTTTAGGAGGAAAATTCCGCCCAGAACCCAAAAGTTTTCGCGTTATTGATGGAAAGCTATATCTGTTTACCATTAATGTAGAAGGGGACTTTGTTAAGGTTTGGGAAAAAGAAGGCAAGGAGAAGCACATTGCACAAGCCAACAAGAACTGGGAAAATATGGCAAAGTTCAAAACTTTTACTCCTTGATGATTATTAAGTCATAAAATACTACAAGAGCCGCTTCAACTGACATCACATCTCCTCTCTCCGATCAAATCCAGTAAAGCGGCTTTTACATGCAATCAAAGATCCTATTTAAATACCAAGCCCATGTTTCGAAAAATCAATTTGCTTTTAATCTCAATGTTTGTTTTGTTGGCTGAAGGTGAGGTCTTCAGCCAAGGGATGAAGTCTATAAATTCCACTTTGGATGCAGACCTCCGACATGATTTTTATTTTCTGGGAAACTCGGGAATAGGGGATCCAAAACAATTGGATGAGGTAATTGGAGGGCTTTACAAAAACGCGGAGCATAGTCCAGGTACAGTTATATTTTTGGGAAACAGTGTTCCACTTAATAATCGTCGTCTGAATAAACACGGTGTGAATATAGGTATACCTACTGGTAAAATCTTAAACCAAACTAAAGGCTTGTTTAAGAAAGGTTTCAGTGTGCACTATCTCCCAGGAGTTTCAGAGTGGAGTTTTGGATTGAATGGATTTAAGCACCTTCAGCAAGAGCTAGAGCAAGAATTATCAAGCAAAGAAATATTCCTGCCCCGTCATGGGTGCCCCATTGAGAAGCGGAAGGTGAACACGAAGGTTGATTTATTGTTGATCGATTCGTATTGGGCCATGATGAGTTGGGATACAATGCCAGGAATAAATTCCGGATGTGAAATCCAATCACGAGAGGATTTTTACATTGAAATAGAAGATGAAATAGTCAAAAGTCAGGGAAAAACCCTGATTGTTGGCATGCACCACCCATTGGTCAGTTTAGGGCCAAATGGGAGTCCTAGGGGATTTGGGCTTAACCCCAACAGTCTCAATGACCCTGATTACCGATATTTTAGGGAACGCGTGGGCACCATAGCCAAACAATGGCCTAACGTAATTTTCGTTGCGGCCCATGAACAAAGCCTTCAGGTACAGTTTATGGATCAATCCCCAATGTTTGTGAGTGGATCTGCTAGTAGGGTCACGAAGGTACGTAGGTCAAATTCAGATGAAGATTTTGCTCTGGCCTCTCCTGGATTTCTACGTGTTTCAGTATATGGCAACGGAACTGTATGGGCAGAATTTTTCGCCAAAGACAATGGCTTTGCCAAACCTGTATACAAACAGGAAATTCAATCAGGGTATGAACAACAGAATCTAACAACCGAGATCTTTTCGGATTCCCTTGTAAGGACATCGATATACGCACATAAACCCTTGGTCGATAATACCATTAATAGAACCATGTTTGGCAGCAACTATATGCAGGATTATATTACTTCAATAGGCGTAAGGGCAGTTAATCTAGATACCTTGAAGGGAGGGTTGAAGGTTATACGAAAAGGAGGAGGACACCAAACCCAGTCCCTCCGTTTAATGGATAAACAAGAACGGCAATATACCCTAAGGTCATTGGAAAAGAACGCCTTACGTTTTGTTCAACACTTTATCTATAAGACACATTACCTGAGTCCGGAATACCAGGAAACCTATTTGCTCCGGATGCTTCAAGAATATTGGACCACCGCTAACCCATATGGGGTTTTAACCATTGCGGAGTTATCGGACGCCTTGGCCATACTACACCCTTCCCCATCCCTTTATTTCGTTCCAAGTCAGCCAGCATTGGGCAAGTTTAATGAAGATTTTGGGAATAAGTTATATTATTTTGAAGAACATCTTTCGGATGGACATGGAGATGTGGAGAAGCTTGGATATAGCGATGAAATCATAAGTAGTTTTAAGTTGTTAAAAAAACTCAAAAGTCGGAATCGGGTGACCATTGACAAATCACTGTACATTCGGAACCGTATATTTGATAATTTAATAGGGGACTGGGATCGGCATGCAGATCAATGGCGGTGGGCCCGCTATAGAAAAGCCGATGGATTGGATTACTATCGTCCTATTCCGCGTGATAGGGATCAGGCCTATTCCAACTTTGAAGGGATAGTTTTAAGGACATTGACCCTTCTTGCCCCTCCACTTCGTTTCATGCAAAAATACGGTTCGGACTATAAGCACATAAAGTGGTTCAACGATGCTGGAGACGACTTGGATCTGGCTGTATTGGACGCTCACAATCTGGAGGATTGGCTAAGGGAAGCCTTATTTATTAAACAACATTTGACCGATACGGTAATATCAAGAGCATTTGACCAACTGCCAAAAGAAGTGGACGAGACCAGAGCAGAAAAGGTGAAGCTGACTTTGAAGATGCGAATTGAAAAAGTAGAGTCACTAGCCGTAGAACTTTATAATAACCTCTCCCGAAATGTTCTCATTACCGGAACAAAAGGTAACGACACCTTTGCCATTGTGCGTAATGCGGACGGTTCGGTGTTTATAAAGGGCAATAGTAAAGACGAAAAAGGACGGCAACCCTTTTGGCAGCAGACCTATGATCCAAAAGTGACCCGTGAAATCTGGGTTTATGGTCTAGAAGGGGAGGATCTGTTTGAAATATCAGGATCTGGTAAAGGCAACATAATGGTCCGGATTATTGGAGGCAATGGTCAGGATTCTTATAAGGCAACAAATAAACGAGGGTTACGTATATACGACTATCTTTCCGAACCCAATAGCATACAAGGATCCGTGAGACGGAAACTTTCAGATCGTTATGACCTAAATACCTATCATTTCAAAAAACATCCACGTACAATTGGATTTACAAGCCCCATACTTGCCTATGAAAGGGATAATAAGTTAACCCTTGGCTTTCAGTACAGTGCCACATATCGGTCCTTGTACAGAGAACCCTTTACCTCTCATCATAAGTTTAGCACACGCTATTTTTCGGGAACATCTGGGGCTGCCTTGGACTATTCGGGTGAATTTACCGAGGTTCTACCAAAACTAAATTTTGGAATCGACGCTGGCTACTCCAGCCCCAATCATATTCTAAATTTCTTTGGTTTTGGCAATCAATCCATAAATCCTGAGGAACAATTAGGAGTGGAATATAATCAGGTCAGAATTCGACGCGTTCATCTAGAACCTAAACTAATACGGCAAGGATTCAAAAACAGTAAACTATCCTTGTCAGCCATCTACGACTATTATAAAGTAGAACGTTCTCCAAGGCGTTTTATCTCTAACGGAACCATTTCCGAAGAACTATTTGGAGGAAACCATTTCTTTGGGGCAGCAGCGAATTACTACTATGAAAATTTTGATAGCGCCCTGCAACCCCGATTAGGATTAGGTTATGGGATTACAGTAGGTTTTACGGTGAATCCGGACACTAAGTTAGGGTATAGTTATCTAATACCTGAGTTACAGATTACTAATAAGTTGGACATAAACGGCCGTTGGGTATTGGCCACCAAATTAAAAGGGCAACTTATAGGTAACGATCATTTTGCTTTTTATCAGGCAGCCACCCTGGGAGGCTTTGAAGGGTTGAGGGGTTTCCGGCAGCAACGCTTTGCCGGGAAAAGTGCAATTTACCAAACTACGGATCTACGTATTGCCATTGGACAATTAAACCAAGGTATTTTGCCTACTGCTATTACCCTATATGGCGGCTTTGATTATGGGAGGGTTTGGCACCCTAAGGAACGCTCGAACCATTGGCATACTTCCTCCGGAGGGGGAGCATATATTAACCTGATGGGGTTTTTGACCGGGAATATTGCTTATTTTAATTCCATCGAGGGAGGGCGATTGGTGGTGGGTCTATCCGTGCCTTTCTAGTGAAATATTCTTATAGCTATCAACCAAAGTGGGCTAATGAAGGGATATACTCGGCGCTAATTGTCTTTTTGCAATTGGTATGATTTATCCCATAATGATAATTTTTAGGAACTATACTATAACACTGTTTCTAACATATAGACTTTGAGTTAGCTGGGCTAGTGCGGTATATTTCATATGTATATAAATGATTTTCTCTTATGTGATCGGATGCGAGAGGTTTATCCGGGAATTGTAAACTTTCCCTTATTGATTACTATTTTTGGAACTCCAGTTACATTGGTACCACGAAATTGCAAGCCTTGGTAAGAATGAGTGAAAAACATATAGAGTAAGCCCCTATTGCAAACCCATATTCTTTTGCAACAGAGGTTTCCTATAAATTTCTATTAAGCTCACTGGAACTGGGCACTTCACCTTTGGCTCCATTGGATTGTTTATCCAAGGATTTTTATATATAGGTAGGAGTAACTTCTAGTTCTATCATGGTTTGCAATTTTTTGGGGTCGTAACTATTAACCCTACTGTAGCTTAAACTTATAACATAAAATTGTTCTAAAGGCTTGGTTAAATGTTTTAGAAGCAATTATTATCTACCCTTAAAGTCATGTTTGTTTCGAACCAATAATGGATGTTTTCTATAAATTCTCGATCAATCGAATCATTTGATGGGTAAATCCCCATTCATTGTCATACCACGCCATAACCTTTAAAAGGTCACCATCCACGACCCTGGTCATATTAAGGTCCACTATAGCCGCATAGGGACTACCGATGATATCGGATGATACCAAAGCTTCCCGGGTAGTTGAAAGTACTTCTTTGTAACGCTCTCCGTTGGATTCCAATTCCAGTATTTCATTAATTTCATTAGTGGTCACTGGGCGTTTTGTAACGAAGGTCATATCTGATATGGAACCTACCTTTACAGGAACCCGTACTGCAACCCCATCAAACTTGCCAACAAATTCTGGAAGCGCCTTGGTAGTGGCAATGGCTGCCCCCGTACTGGTGGGTACCAAGTTATCAGACGCAGCTCTTCCCATCCGGAGATTTTTTGGTGATGCATTGTCCATAAGACTTTGAGAGGCCGTATAGGCATGAATGGTTGTCATTATGGCCTTTTGGATGCCCACGGTACGCCCCAGTAATTCAACAATAGGACTGATGTTGTTTGTGGTACAGCTGGCACATGAATAAATGTGGGTTTTCCCCACTGAAAAATTTACACCGTGCACGACGGTGGGAGCATCTTGGCTTTTGGTAGGTGCAGAAATTACAACGGTCCTGGCTCCGGCTTGCAAATGCAATGCAGCATCTTCAGATTGAGTGAAAACACCAGTACTTTCGATAACTACATCAATATCATTTTCCTTCCACGGAAGGTCCTTAGGATTTCTTTCACTGTAATAGTGAATCTTTTGACCATCCACTATTAAGGAATTTTCAGAAAACGAAACATCTTTATGGTAAGGGCCATAGGTGGAATCATATCTGAGCAGATAGGCAAGGTTTTCTATAGGTAGAATGTCGTTTACTGCCACTAGGTCCAAATCTTTTGAGTCCAAGATTACTTTGAGGGAGGCCCTGCCAATTCGGCCCATCCCGTTAATAGCTACTTTTTTCATTTTTATATTTATTTAGTTCTTAATTCAATTCTTTTTTGCATGTTGGCTGTAGCACTGTGTCACGGTGATTATTTTCGGATATATTCTTTATACCATGTTCTGCAGACAATTCAAGGACACCGCCTTGGCCTCTAATAAAAATTAGATCACCTCTGTGTACCCAAAGTCCGATAAAGTTCAGGAGGCTATCAACCCCATTATTTCTATGTTCAGGTCTAGCTTCCCTATATGTTTGCGATTGTCCTACAAGGATAAGCCAAGAGAAACTATAATGCCTATGAGTTTCGGAAAGGTCTTTTAACCTCTACCTTTTTCCTAAGAGCCCGGATTTATCTAGCGCCACATTGGTGCTCTTGCAATTTCACCAAGGGGTGACAGGCTAAATCTAAAGGCTTTCATTTATCTATTTCTATTTCCATTTGCCTGTTGAGTATTCCTTTCCCACCGGCCATTAAACTTTTTATTTCTTCATTTTCAATTCGCAATTCGACGATAATCAAACTTGGTGAAGGTTCTTTCATATATTTTCCTTGTTGAATTTGAAATTTTTTTTGCTTAATGTCCAAAATGTCAAATAGATAACATCCGAGTGGTCCAGCTGCCATGCCTGTTCCCGATTCTTCCAGTATTCCATAACGTGGACCAAACATCCTAGTAGTAGCGTCATACTCCGTATTGGTAGAAAACACGTAATACCCAATTAAATCGAATTCATCACTAATTAGGCTTATCAATTCAAAATCAGGGGTTAAATTTTTCAGAATTTCATTGTTTTTAATAGGAACTAGTATAAATGAATTTCCCGTATTTACTATTTGTATGGGAGCATTGGATATAAGGTCGGTCTTTTTTAATCCCAAGGATTTTAGAATTAAAGTTTCCTTATGACTTACGTCTGTATATTTTGGAGCCAATTGTTCCATAAATGCCAAATCCCCAATTATTTCTATTTGCCGTTTTCCATCAATGGTTTCTTTTGAAGAACTGTCATTTTTTAGAGAACCTATTTGTTTTAAATATGAAAATGTGGCTACCGTAGCGTGTCCACAATGTGCTATTTGTTTATTTGGTGTAAAGAAGTCCAATTTAAAATCTTCAGTTTTAGATTTTGAAACAAAAGCGGTTTCTGACAAACCTACTTTTTTGGCAATCTCAAGCTTGTTTTCATTGGACAAAGCATCTGCGTTTAGGACAACACCTGCTGGGTTTCCACCTTTTCCGTTTTCTGCAAAAGCGTTAAGGATTTGTACGGTAACTGTTTTTTTTGAACTATCCATTTTTATTTTTTTTATGTTATATAAGTCGGACGTTACTATTTGGAAAAAGACGTAGTTAATTTTAATTATTTATGTAATCCAGTAGTTTACCTGTTCTATCCGATTAGTTTCGAGGTATGTTTTGGTTGATCGATTTTGGTTTCAATTTTTAAAAAAACCTCTTGACGAATATCTTTTGAAGTTTGTTCATCTTTCACTTTGCTTAAAATGAAATGGTAAAGTTCTTCGTTTAGGTCAATCCAGATGGTATTAATTTCAGCGTTCATCATTTTGGTTTCTCTGTTTGTATATAACAAATGCATCCAGCAGATATTTTGCCCTATTATCAAGGTGGATGGCCTCTTTATCCAATTGCACCGATGCGATTCAAATTTGGCGTTGCACTCCATTCACTTAGTATCGATTTTGGGTTATACCTAACATTTCAATACACAATTTTAGTTAGAAATTTGTTTTTAGGGTATTATGAATAGTCAAGCCTATATGGCCATTTGGATGAAAATACTACCGCCACTATAATTATTTTTACGTAAACCTATTACTTCTTGGGAAATTCCTGGTTCAGGAAAAAATGTCCATTCACTGGCGTGGATAGTCCATTTTCTAGCCAACTATATCGTCGCAACTTTGTTTCATAGAATAAAGTCTAACATTTTAATTTAATAAAACAATGAAAAATTTATTTAAAACATTAGTAGTATTTACTGCTGGAATCAACAGTTTATTTGGCCAATTGCCAGAGCCTGGATTTGTAATAGACGGCAATACGGCAATAGTCATCACAGATCCACAGAACGATTTTTTGAGTCCCCAAGGAGTGGCATGGGGAGCTGTGGGTGAAAGTGTCAAGGAGAACAACACCATTGAAAACTTGGAAACGATTTTCAAGTTGGGGGAAAAACACGACATCCCCGTTTTCGTCTCCCCTCATTATTATTATGAGCACGACCATCAATGGAAGTTTGAGGGTACCTTGGAAAAGTTGATGCACAATATTTCCATGTTCGACCGTGGGGACCAGTTGAATGTTAAGGGTTTTGAAGGATCGGGAGCGGATTGGTTGCCCAGATATAAAAAGTATATCAAAAAGGACAGAGTGGTGGTTACGAGCCCGCATAAAGTATTTGGTCCCGAGTCCAATGATCTTGCCCTACAGCTGAGGAAACAAAAAATAGATAAAGTGATCTTGGCCGGGATGTCCGGTAATCTTTGTGCCGAATCCCATATGAGGGATCTTATCGAAGCTGGATTTGAGGTGGCCGTGGTAGGCGATGCTACGGCATCTGCCAAATTACCCGGTTTGGACGGGAACCAGGCCGCACAGACCAATTATAAAATGGTATCCAGCAAAGTTTTTTCCACACAAGAGCTCGTGAAAGAACTTGGGAATCATATGATGAAAAAGTAAGGCCACATACAATATTAGGTTGATTGTGTTTAGGGGGTTGGATATTTAGGTATCCGGCCCTTTTTTTGTTTGGCTTTTCGGTTCAAAAAGGATGTTGAACCCAAAGAATTTTACTTTTCATGACCAGGGAAAAATGTCCATCTACTTGCGTGAATAGTCCATTTTTTAACAAGGTATATCAACGGACCTTTGTAATGTCAATAATGACATATAACTTAAAATTAAAAATTATGACACGTTTAAAAGCACTTGATCCACAGGAAGCAACTGGTAGATCTAAAGAATTATTTGATGGCATACAAGCCAAATTGGGAATGGTTCCCAATATGATGAGAACTATGGGCAATTCTTCCGCTGTACTGGAAGGATATTTAAATCTTGGCGATGCATTGGGCAAAGGAACACTGGGCGGAAAATTGGGAGAGCTGATCGCTTTGGCCGTAGCTGAGGACAATGCCTGTAACTACTGTTTATCTGCCCACTCCTTTATTGGCGAGAAATTGGCCAATATAGATACGGATTCTTTGCAGCTGGCTAGGGAAGGTAAAAATAACGATCCCAAAGTAGAGGCTGCACTGATCTTTGCCAAGTCCTTGGTGCAAAAAGGTGGAAGGGTAAGTAATACGGATGTTGAAGCTATTAAGTTGGCCGGGTATACTGATGGGGCCATCGGAGAAATTGTAGCCCATGTTGCACTGAATATACTTACCAATTATTTCAACAATACTGCTGAAACGGAAATTGATTTTCCAGTGGTTACAGCGGCGATTATTCAATAATTTGATTAACATATAAATTACAAAACGATGAGAACATTAAAATCCATATTTATATTTAGCGCGGTCCTTATTTTTGGATATACCGCACAGGCCCAAATAGCTCCTGTAGACAACAATGGTGTGGCTATTGGAGGGTATGATGTTGTTTCTTATTTTTCTGGAGAAGCAAAAAGAGGCTTTGAAAGTTTTTCTGCAAAGTACAATGGAGCTACTTATTACTTTTTCACCAAGGCGAACAAGTCTGCCTTCAACAAATCCCCTGAAAAGTACCTGCCTCAATTTGATGGTTTCTGTGCCTGGGGTGTTGGGGCCAAGTCGGCGAAATTTCCAATAGATCCGGAATCCTATGATATTGTGGATGGAAAACTATACTTGTTTTTCAATGCGCCCTTCAATGGGGAACAGTTCAATACCATCTTGGATTGGAATAAAAGGACAACGGAGCTGAAAAAGGCTGCAGATGCCAATTGGCCAAAGGTTAAGAACAGTAAATAATCTAGATGATATGGGTAGGTGCAGCCAGATCGGCGCTTGCCCATATAATTCAGGAAACAGATAGCATGAAAAAAGAAAAAAAATATCCGTTGCCCCCCTTTACATTGGAAACTGCCAAAATAAAGGTGCAAATGGCAGAGGATGCCTGGAACAGCAAGGATCCCATTACAGTATCCAAGGCCTATACAGAAGACACTGAATGGAGAAATAGGTCCCAATTTGTGAATGGACGTAAGGAGGTTGTTGACTTTTTGAGCGGTAAATGGAAAACGGAATTACACTATAAATTACGTAAGTATTTATGGGCATTTTCCGACAACAGAATAGCGGTACGCTTTGAGTATGAGTATCAAAACCAAGAGGGACAATGGTTCCGGGCGTACGGTAACGAAAACTGGGAATTCAACGAAAATGGTCTCATTCAAAAACGGTACGCTAGTATCAATGACCTTCCCATTTTAGAAGAAGAAAGGAAATTAATATAAAACTTAATTATGGATATTTTTAACACCTACACCCTCATTAATGAACATACAGGGGATATGGCCTTTAGAATTTGGAACTTTGAGGACAATGGTCAATTCTGCAAGGTTAAAAGACTAAATCACTATTCCTTGATCTGGGTGAAAAAAGGCAGTGGTACGGCCAAAATAGATTTTGCCGACTATGAATTTTCTCAAAACGTAATGTTCGCCTTAACCCCCTATCAACCCTTTATGTTCAATGAAAAGGAAAAATTGGAGGGTGTGGTGTTAAATTTTCATCCAGATTTTTTCTGTATCCATAAACATAACGATCAGGTGGCCTGCAACGGTGTCCTTTTCAATAATATCTATAACCCCCCAATGTTGAATGTAGAGGATAATGCCAAAGAGGAGTTTGAGATGTTGATTTCCCTAATGCGGAATGGTATACAGAAATCAGATATTGCCCAATACGACTTACTTGTTTCTTATCTGAAGATATTCCTTATTAATGCATCAAGAACCAAAGCTCAACAACAACCTGAGGAGTTGGAAGCAATGCCTGATAATAAGGAGCCATTCATCCTCCAGAAACTCAAGAACATGATCGAGGCCAACTTCAAATCCAAGCATTCGGCCAGCGATTATGCGGAACTGTTGAATATTACCCCAAAGGCCCTTGCCAAGATCACCAAAAACCATTTTAACAAAACCATGACCAACCTCATATCCGAAAGGATAATCATTGAGGCCAAACGTGAGCTATACCTAACAGATAAATCGGTTAAGGAAATAGCTTTCGAACTGGGGTATGACGATGAACACTATTTTAGTCGCTTCTTTAAGAACAACGCAGACATTTCACCATCCGTATACCGGGAAACTGTAGGTTTTGCCAGAGCCGTTTCTTAAAATGATGCTTAATTTAATGAAAATGAACAAGTATGTAATATGCGAATGGTTTAACAATCTTTTCTATGAAGGCTACAGTTCTAAATAAAACATTGGGTTATAGTTTTTACGAAACCTATACAATGATAAAAGAAAGGATAAAACAAAACGGGTTTTTATTGCTACATGAAATAAATACCCAAAATATAGTTGCCAAACAGGGTATAATTATTCCAAAATTGATTCAATTACTGTTCTTTGAACCAAAATATGTAGGTCAAATAATGGAAAATGATCCATTGGCTATCAATGATATCCCATTAAAATTTGTGCTAAGAAATCTAGGTAATGGACATACCGAGGTAAGTTTTCAAAATCCCATTGACAATCTACGGGATTATAATCTTGATGAAGAAATGTTAAATGACCTCTATAAGCGAATTAATCAATTACTAAATTTTTAATAACATCCATAAAATCATAAAGAAATGAGCAAAACAGCAATCGTGGTCCTGTCGGATCCAAAAGATGGTTCTGATGAAGCATTAGGACGAGTATTTAATGCCCTTGGGACAGTTTATGAGTTCAAAGAGGCAAATGAGGAAGTAAAAATTATTTTTCAAGGGGCAGGAACTAGATGGCCGGAAATCTTACAAAAAGAAGATCATCCTGGCAACGCATTGTATAAGGCAATAGAAGACAAAATAGAAGGGATTTCCTGTGCTTGCGCGGATGTCTTTGGTGCTGATGCTTCAGGGCTTGATCTGATAAAAAATAATCCTTTGCCCGGTACTATAGGTTCAAGTAGTTATCTGGCACTACAAAACGATGGCTACACGATTATTAATTTTTAAGTTAAAAGTTCCCGCTCTTAAAGTGGGAGCTTTTCCAATCGTATAAACATTGAACTTACAAAACTATAATCACAATAAAGTAAATAGCATGTACACGACATTTCACTCTGGAGAAATAGAAATACAGAAAGTGACTGGTGAGGTAGCAATAGCAGAATCCAACTCTAGAATGATAAAGGATACCATCATAAAAGGAGCCATTAAGTTTATTGAAAAGCAATCCATGGTTATAGTGAGTTCTGTTGACAATAGCAATCAGGTTTGGACATCCATTTTGGTTGGTGAACCTGGTTTTGCAGAGGTTCCCGATCCCAATTCTTTGTCGATCAACTTGGAGAAAGTACACAGTGATCAGCAGGATATTTTTTATAAGAACATTGTAAATGGCAATCAGATCGGAACCTTATTTATTGAGCTTGCTACTAGAAGAAGATTTCGAATTAATGGAACAATAGCCTTGGACGGAAATAAGATCAGCATTACTATTTTAGAGGCATATCCCAATTGTCCCAAGTATATTCAGCAAAGAACTATCCAACAACCGAATGTGCACAGACAAGTTGTAGTAAAAAAGAAATATGGGGATTCATTGGGTATGGATATACAAAACTGGATTTCCTCCTCTGATACCCTTTTTGTGGGAAGTATTAGTAATGACGGTAGACTTGACGCTTCCCACAGAGGGGGCAAAAAGGGTTTTGTGGAAGTCCTGGACGATTCCATCTTAAAAGTACCTGACTATCAAGGCAACAGTTTGTTCAATACTATGGGCAATGTCGCTCAAAATAACAAATCCGGGATGCTTTTTATCGATTTTGCAAATAAAAGGACGTTACAGCTAACTGGGAAATCTGAGCTGATTTTTAACCAAAACTCAGCAATTGATATAGAAAAAACAGGTGGTACAGGTCGCTTTTGGACATTTAAGGTTTCAGAATGGATCATAACTCAAAATCAACATGGTTTGAATTGGGAATTTATAGGGAATTCACCTTTTAATCCTTAGTTAGCGCTAAGCTAAATTTTTCATTAACTATTTGGAAACTGTTAAACAGTGCAATAATAAACCTAGACTATATAGTAGGGCTAGGAAGTAATTGATTTAATAAAATTTGATTTTGATGGACAGGAGATTATTGGGAAATATTTTACTTATCCTGCTTTTAATATTGCTAGGTTCAGGAATGCTAATGTATTTAATGCCATTTGATAAAAGAGTAGCATCAATACACACCTTTTTTGCTATGCTTTTTATGTTGGCAATGGTTTTTCATATTGTAAACAATAAAAAACCCTTGAAAAATTACATCGTCGGAAAAAGACTTTCAAAACTTAATAAATTGCAATTTCCATTGTTTTCCATAATTGCCTTTCTTTTGACATTGGGGCTCTATTTCAATATTAGTGTTCTCAATGATGTATATGCTTTTGGCAATGAAATGAGGAATTCGCGATTGGGAAAAGTAGAAAAGTCCTTTAATTTTCAAATTATAACCCTGGACAACACTGTTGGCGACAGGAACATTGGTATTGAACTCCAAAAAGGAGATGCATTCCAATATCCTTTGTTTGCGGTTTGGATAGAGAATATAGAAGGGGAATACATACAGACCCTTTATATTTCTAGAGTTATATCCTCAAGTACCTTTGATTACGGCAATAAGGTCAATGGCAAATGGGAACCTGCCCTAATTAGGCGACCAGAATCGTTACCATATTGGTCTCACAAAAGAGGTATACAAGCCGCAGATGGACTCTACATGCCCATGGGAAATTCAGAGGATATTGATGCCTATTCCGGAGCCACACCCACTGGGAATTTTATTATAAATACCAAGGGCCGACTAGAGCCAGGAAACTACAAGGTTTTGGTAGAGTTGAATCAATCATATGACTGGAATGAGCATTTTTCGAAGGACAAATTTCCAAATGACGAAATATATATGGGCTCCGGTAAAGTAGGACAACCGTCATTAATTTATGCTGCGGAGGTTACTGTTTCAGATTTCGAATCGACCAAATACTACGTGATGGATTTAATAGGCCATGGACATCATTCGGGCGCTGATGGCAAATTGTACAGGGATCTCTCCAAAATTACTACAGCCAAACAAATTGCCGAACGACTAATAGTATCAATTGAATAAAACCTACAAGTGTAAAATAGTGGTAAGCTTTCCTTAGGTAGTGGTATTTGATTCCATTCAATATAAACATAGCAAATAGTAAGGATGTTAAATATTTGGTCCGTGTTCAGTATTTGATGGCCTTCAGGAAAAATCGAGTGTTGCTTTCCATTGGACTGGCCGTACGGTAGTACATAATATAATAATCAGGACCAGACCACCGGTCGAAATTATGGCAAGATTAGGTGATCAGCTCCTTTTTCGATACAGGAGGAAAACAAGAATGAATTATTAACTAATTTTAATATATATAATTATGAGTACTAAATTTTTATTTCGAGGACTTATCCTCAGCCTATTGATGACCAACTTAAGTTGTGATAATGATGATGACAATAGGATTATTGTGGCACCTAACAATAGATTTACGGTAACTATTGAGAATGTTTTTGAGGCAAAAGATTATTTTAACTTCGGGACTACCGGCCTAATTCAACCGGGCACGTCTGAATCTTTTTCCTTTGAAGCGGGTAAAGGTCATTTTCTGAGCTTTGCTACCATGTTCGTTCAATCAAATGATTTATTCTATGCTACCGCTGATCATGGTTTGGCGTTATACGACGATGAAGGAAATGCTGTAACAGGCGATGTAACTTCAATGTTTAACCTGTGGGATGCGGGAACAGAGGTAAACGAGGAACCCGGGGTTGGTGAAAATCAGGCTCCTAGACAGAGCGGTCCAAATACTGGTGTGGTTGAAAATGGTACAGTTGAGCTCATTGGCAATGTAGTGGACGGGTTTACCTATCCTGAAGACGAAGCTGTTATAAAGGTTTTACTGGAGCATGACGGTGGGTCAAAGTTTACAGCAACCATTGAAAATGTATCGGCAGCCTCCTCACTTCCTACCCCCTTGGCACCCGGAGCTTGGGTAGTTCATAATGATGGACAAAAACCCTTATTTGTGGCAGGGACTGCTGCAACTGAAGATCTGGAAAGAGTTGCTGAAGATGGAAACAATTCGATTTTGGATGAATCCTTGGCTTCGAATAGCGGTTACGTATCACCATTTGCCCCGGGATCGTTTGGAATCAACGACGCTGTATTCACCTCAGGTGAAGCTTCAACGGAGGCATTAGAGCGTTTAGCCGAGGATGGTAGCCCTGTTGGCTTTTCACTTGTTTTTAACACGCCTGATGGTGGTACTTCTCCCGGACCTATTTTCCCAGGTAATTCCTATTCCTTCGAATTTGAGGCAATGGAAGGGGATGTGCTATCTTTTGCTACCATGTTGGTTCAATCCAATGACTGGTTTGTTGGTGCCGAAGGCATACAGTTATACAATAGCGGAACTCCAGTTTCTGGGGATATAACCAATTTAATAGGATTATTTGATGCGGGAACCGAAGCCGACGAATATGCGGGCGCCGGGAATAATCAACCCGTACGGCAAACCGGCCACAATACAGGTCTGAATGAAGAAGGAGTAATAGAAGTCGAAACAAATCCCGGAAGTCACGTACCCAATGTGTCCGAAATGGTCAAGGTTACTATTAATCCTAATTAAGAACGACATCAAGTATATACAATTGCTATATAGCCAGTAACTTTTATACTAGGAAAATGAAAAAACGGCCAATAAATGGCCGTTTTGTTTTCTTTTGATTAAGAATATACCACGGATTTTGTATCCTTAATAAAAAATTATGTTTTTCTGGGTTAGCACTTCCTTTTCAATAGTAACTAAATATGCCTGGAACATCCCAGTTTGTTTACTATACCGTTGTAAAGGATTATTGCATAGATGTAGTCGCTATTTATCCAAAGACATTATTATTCCCAATCGGTATAACCTTCTGGTCCAGGAGTGTATAGTTTATCAACATCTGGAGCGGATAGCTCTTTACCCGTTTTAAATTTTTCGATTAAATCGGGGTTGGCGATAAATGCCCTACCTACATATACTAGATCAAATCCATCCTTCAATAATTCTTCGGCCTTATCCGCACTCCAAACGTCACCACCTCCTAACATAGTACCGTTAAAGTTTTCTCCTATAATTTTCCAGATTTCTGTTGCAAATTCGGGGGCGGACATGGCTGCACGTTGGTCTGCAATGTGGATATAGACAATACCCATTTTTGATAGTTCCTGGGCCAAATAGGTATATACTTCTGTGATTTCAGGATAGTCGCCAGTCATGCCGTGAAGGACGCTGTATGGGGAAAACCGTATACCAACTTTATCAGCCCCAATAGCATCAACTACCTTTTGTGTAGTTTCTAAGGTGAACTTTGCTCTATTTTTAAAATTTCCACCGTATTCATCAGTTCGTTGATTTGTACCTGGGTCTAAAAATTGTTCCAATAAGTAACCATTTGCACTATGCACTTCTATGCCATCAATACCAGCTTCAATAAGTTTGGTCGCAGCCGATACAAATTCCTCTTGCGCCTGTTTAATATCAGAAAGCGACATTTCTTTTGGAACATCATGCGGTTGCATACCCTCTTGATCGGTGTACATTTCCATTGATGTTAATGGTATAGATGAAGGTGCTACAGTTCTTCCTCCTTTAGGAAGATTTAGAGATGATGAAACGCGTCCAGTATGGAAAAGCTGTACAAAGAATTTCCCCCCTTTGGAATGTACACCATCGACAATATTTTTCCACCCTTCAATTTGCTGGCGGGTATAAGCAGATGGAATTCGAGGGTATCCGGTTCCATTGGCTGAAACACCGGTAGCTTCAGAAAGAATTAAGCCTGCGTCTGCGCGCTGCGAATAATATTCTTTCATTAAGTCATTTGGAATATTGTTGATGGCCCTACTTCTTGTCATAGGAGCCATAACAATTTTGTTCTTTAATTCTAATCCTGATAATGTAAATGGTTCAAAAACTTGCATTGCTACTATATTTAAATAATTAATTATAAACCGTTCGCTTCTTTTAAAAATGATCCTAGATATTCGTGATTAGTTTGCGAGCTATGGTATCTTTTTCGAGAATATCTGTGCTCATTCTATGACGCGGAAAAACTTGAATACTAACATCCAGTCCAAAATATAAACTGGCTTTTTGGAAAAGTGATATGGATATCGAATATTGCACAATACAATGTTTTAGTCTAATGTCTATAGACTGTACTCAACACTTTTTGTGTATGTCGATACCAATTAATAACTTAGGTGGGGCAGTAAATCGAGTGTTTATATCTTTTATTTTTTATACTTCTTAAAAATATT
The DNA here is from genome assembly GCF_900129275.1 of Arenibacter palladensis. Classification (GTDB taxonomy): domain Bacteria; phylum Bacteroidota; class Bacteroidia; order Flavobacteriales; family Flavobacteriaceae; genus Arenibacter; species Arenibacter palladensis. The sequence continues at coordinate 262,579 of NZ_FQUX01000002.1, forward strand.
CGACTTACTGCTTTTACATAGATGTTAATTGCAATTAGGGCGGATTCCATTACCCTTCAACTTCACTCAGGGCGGGCTCATGAATCCGTGCATAATTGCATAAGTCCGTAGTAAACTAAAAATTAACTACTATCATCCCTTAACTGTAATCATACTAAACATGGTAGATAACAATTTGTATTAATGAAAGAGCAACTTACTAATACCATTTCAAAATACATTAAATTAAGTTCTGAAGAAGAAAATTTAATTGAGGCCTTTTGGACCGAGAAAACTCTTGAGAAAGGAGATTATCTTTTGAGAAATGGAGAAACTTGCCGAACTGATAATTTCATTGTCAATGGAACTTTGAAGGCTTTTTATATAAATCCTGAAACTGGAAAGGAAGAGATCTTGTATTTTGCAATTGAAAATTGGTGGGCAACAGATATTGAAAGTTTTCAAAAACAAAGGCCTTCAATTTACAACATTCAAGCCCTTGAAAATACCACACTACTACAAATCCGCTTTGACTCATTTCAAGAAATGTTAGTGCAAATACCAAAACTTGAGCGCTTTTTTAGAATTATCCTCGAAAATTATCTTGGGAGTTTACAGAGGAGAATAATTTTAAATAACACTCTTGATGCAGAACAACGATATAAGAATTTTTTAAAAAATTACCCAAAAATTTCAGACAAAGTACCAAATTATCTAATCGCATCTTATTTGGGGATTACACCGGAGTTTTTGAGTAGAATGCGCAAAAAATTCAAATCATCTTAAACTACATCAATTTTTTTTACTTACCCAATTCGGAACTTTGTTTCATAATCAAAATATAAGGCTATGAACAATGTATTAATCATCAACGCAAGTGTAAGAAAAGAAAAATCGCACAGTAGAAAACTAACACAACTTTTTGTGGATAACTGGAAAAAGAAAAATCCTAACGACAATTTTACCCATCGAGAAGTTGGGTTAGAGGAAATCCCTCCTATCAATGAAAAATGGATTGCAAGCGCATTTGTCAAACCAAATGAAAGGACAAAAGAAAACCAGTCGGGTGTCGAGGTTAGCAATAAATTAATTAAAGAGTTCAAGGAGCATAATATTTATGTGTTGGGAACGCCAATGTATAATTGGTCAATTCCAAGTGGACTTAAATCTTACATCGACCAACTTATGAGAATTAATGAAACTTGGAAATTCCGTTCAGGCGAGCCAGACGGAGATTATGTAGGAATTCTTGAAAACAAGAAAATGTTCATACTGTCAAGTCGTGGAGATACAGGTTATGGGGAAAACGAGAAAAACCAGCATATGAATTTCCAAACAACCTATTTGAAATTCATTTTCGGGATTATGGGGATAAAAGACATTTCCATAATTTCATTGGACAATGAAGAGTTTGGTGGTGAAATATTCGAGAACTCAAAAAAGAAAATATACCAAAAGATTGGACAAATTTAAAAACTTTTACTGTAGTGTACAGGCAATAGGGAGTTAGGTGTTCTTGGTCCGTTGTATTGTCAATAATAATGCTGTAGAATAACAAAACAAAGCCCCGTAAACATTAATCTACGGGGCTTTTAAGCGGAGAAAGAGGAACTGCAACCCTCTGCGTACTATGTTTATTATCAAATACTTACAATTTTAAAAATCATTAATACTCACCTAATTACGCACCGCCAATTAGAACCTCGCTCATTAGTTAAGAACATAAACAAGGCACAATGGAGATTTATATTATAGCAGTTCTATTTAATTTCTATTGATTACAAATCAAATTTTATCCCTTGGGCAATGGAAAACTCTACTGTAATACTTGGTACAAATCTGTCCCCGCATATTGGCATTCCAAGAATCAGAGCCACTTTTAAGGCCTCCAAGTTGGATAAGAAGGATTCTGGTTCTATAACCAGCGAATCTTGAACAAGAAAAGGATATATCTTTAAATCGGAACTGAATAGGTATTTTTTATTTCGCCCATAACAAAAGTACTGTGGGCACTTCCTATATTTTCTATTTCACCTAGGTGATTTAGAACAAAGTCTTGATAATGCTTCATATCCTTTACCATTACTTTTAATAAAAAATCATAATCTCCGGAAACATTGTAACATTCTGTAACTTCATTAATTGCTAAGATATCCTTTACGAACTTATGACCAATTTCACGGGTGTGCTGTTTTAGGGTAATATTACAAAACACAATTAGGCCCTTATCCAGTTTTTCCGCATCAAGGACAGCGACAAATTTTTTTATATAACCATTTTTCTCCAAGCGCTTTACCCTCTCAAATACTGGAGTGGTGGATAAATTTACCTTATTCGACAATTCTTTGGTAGTTAAATTGGAATTGGTCTGTAATAATTTCAATATCTGATAATCAATCTTATCCAAATCGTTCATAGAATATTTTTCTGTTAATTGATTAATAATCAATTTCAAAAGATAAAAACACTAAAATATTAATATAAAATAGTGATTTCATCTAAATTTTGAATCAAATTTAGAATTTATAATCCAAAGTATAAGCTTTGTATGGAATTATAAAAAATCATTATTTATGAAAACAAACCTATTAGGTTACCCTAGAATTGGCGCCAAGAGAGAGTTAAAAAAAGCCTTGGAAAAATATTGGAAAGGGGAAATCACTGCAACAGAATTACATCAAGTCGGTCAAGCAATTCGTAAGGAAAACTGGTTAATGCACAAAGAAGCGGGAATAGATTTGATTCCATCCAATGATTTTTCTTTATACGACCAGGTATTGGATGCAACCATGGCCTACGGTAATATTCCCACTAGATACTCAGAAATTAAAAGAAGTAAATCGGATTTGGACCTTTATTTTGCCATGGCAAGGGGGCTACAAAAAGATAATTACGATGTAACCGCATTAGAAATGACCAAATGGTTTGATACAAATTATCATTATCTGGTCCCTGAGTTTTCAAAGGACCAATCCTTTGAACTGTACTCCACAAAAGCTGTTGATGAATTCAAGGAAGCCCTATCACTGGGAGTCTTGACCAAGCCAGTCTTGATTTCCCCTGTCACATATCTTTATCTTGGCAAGGAAAAGGAGGACGGGTTCCACCGAATGGACCTTTTGGATTCTTTGACACCTATCTTTTTTGAATTATTGGAACAATTGATCTCTGCCGGTGCAAAATACATTCAATTGGACGAACCCTGTTTAGCACTTGATCTTGATGACAGGGAAAGGAATGCAATAAAAAAATTATACTTAAATATTGCCCAGAAGTTCCCCCAACTTAATGTCATATTAACCAATTATTTTGATTGTTATGGCGACAATTTGGAAACAGTTCTGCAACTTCCGGTATATGCACTGCACTTGGATCTAGTAAGATGTCCATTACAATTGAATGATATCTTGGAGTCGGAACTGTACACAGGACAACAGATACTTTCCTTAGGGGTTGTCGACGGCAGAAACATTTGGAAAAACAATTTTGATAAAGCTTTGACCTTAATTGACAAGGCCAAAAAACATGTTGCCCATGATAAGATTTGGATAGCTGGTTCCTGTTCCTTTTTACATACCCCGTACGATTTGGACCTAGAGGAGGATGAGGAAAATCTACCGACAAAAATTAAACAGTGGATGGCATTCTCCAAACAGAAACTTAGGGAGTTGGCAAGCTTAAGCCAATTGGCTTCTGATCTTCCCTCAGAAAAAGCAGCTGTAGCATTGATAAATAATAGGCGGCAGTTTATAGAAAAACAAAACTCGTCACTAATTCATCATTCGCTGACCAAACAAAGGGTGCAATCATTGACAGAGATAGATATGAAGCGAAAAAATAGCTTTGGTATTCGTCAAGAGAAACAAAAACAGGAATTGAATCTTCCTTTATTTCCCACGACCACCATTGGATCGTTTCCCCAAACTAAAGCGGTAAGAGCTTGGCGGGGAAAATTGAAAAGAAATGCTATCACCCAAGAGGAATATGATGAATTCATTCGAAAAGAAACTGAAAACACCATCCGATTTCAGGAACATATTGGATTGGACGTCCTAGTGCATGGCGAATTTGAAAGAAACGACATGGTGGAGTATTTCGGGGAAAAGTTAAAGGGTTTTGTATTCTCAAGTAATGGTTGGGTACAAAGTTACGGCAGCCGATGTGTAAAACCTCCGATAATATATGGAGACATCCATAGGGATGAGCTCATGACGGTTAAATGGACAACATTTGCACAATCATTGACCAAAAAGCCCGTAAAAGGTATGCTTACAGGACCTGTCACCATCTTACAGTGGTCTTTTGTAAGGGATGACCAACCTCGGTCCACGACCTGTAAACAAATAGCTTTAGCCATAAGGGACGAAGTTGCGGACTTGGAGAAAGCTGGAATAAAGATCATTCAAATTGACGAACCAGCCATAAGGGAAGGGTTGCCCCTAAGGCGCGAGCAATGGAGCTTCTATTTGGATTGGGCCGTTGACTGCTTCAGACTGGCGTCATGTGGAGTAGAGGATAGGACACAGATACACACCCATATGTGTTATTCAGAATTCAATGATATCATACAAAACATTTCGGATATGGATGCAGATGTAATAACCATAGAAACCTCAAGATCGGAAATGGAACTATTGGATGCATTTGTCCAGTTCAAATATCCGAATGAAATAGGGCCAGGTGTTTACGATATCCACTCTTCAAGAGTTCCCAACGAGGAGGAAATGGAATATTTATTGCAAAAAGCAACGAAACTTTTGCCAATTGAAAATCTATGGGTTAATCCGGATTGCGGTTTAAAGACTCGGGAATGGCCTGAAACTGAATCCGCCTTGATCAATTTAGTAAAAGTTGCAAAAAAAATGCGGGCCAAATCAATAGCTACTCCTTTCATAGAATAGCATCCAAAAGATATTTAGCGGTAATCAAATTGGTAAGTCCCCTAAATTTATTTTAGGGGAATTTACTTTTATAGCCTATACTAACCCGATTTTTCAAAGAATTCCAATACTAAAGCCAATTACCAATTAAAAAATATTCTCTGGGTTCACGGCAGTTGACTTTGGCAAGGACCATTTTAATCCAATAATGCAATAAAATATATAACACCCCTTTAAGAACATAAGTATCTTCTCTGTATCATTTCTATTAATTGGGGGTTAAACCGAAACCACTTATTTTCAAACCTTTTGATCCTGAAGACCTGCTCAATAAAATAGAGGAAGCTATAAGCACTTAGACATTTGTAATAAATGGAATATCGAAACCTTTAATGAATTAGAGAATTCACCTAATTATAATTTTGAAAATGGGTCCAGCAGCCCATAAACTTCGTTTAAAAATATAGCCTACTTCAGAGCTTGGTCCATTAAAACCGATAATGACCAATTAGGCTAAAATTTATCGGGGGGTCTAGAATTTTGATTAGAAATAACGGACTGGGATTTTTGGACAATTGCCTGAATTATGCCGTCCAATTCCGTGGCCGATTGGTATACATGATCAAGTAATTCATTCTTCTCTGTTTCATCCACCATATTTTCATTGAACAGGTCTATAATCCCCATCAATCGGGCCAATGGGGCACGTACAACATGGGATTGAGTCCATGCTATTTCCCGCAATTTATCATTTTGCTGTTCAACAGCAATTTGGCTTTCCTTCATTTCGGTAATGTTCCTAATATAAAGCGAGTAAGTATTCTCCGAATGATAAACACTAATTTCCAGCCATTCATTCAATACAGAAAAATATTCTTGAAAATATACAGATCCATCTGTCTTAATCGGTTTATAATATTTTAAAAAGAAAACGGGGTCGACAATATTCCCAAGTGCTTTCCAAATATTGTTGCCAATGATGTTCGCTCTTTGAACATTGAACAATTCCTCGGCCACCTTATTCCAATAGGTTACGTCCCAGTTATTATCGACAGAAATAAAGGCGTCCCCGATACTTTCCAGAATACTATGTTTTTCATTATTGGCCAATTCCACTTTTAACTGTGACGTTTTCAGATCATTGATATCCTGGACACTTCCAAAAATCCTGAGACAGTCGTTATCGATGAAATCAGGCTTCCCTATCATCCTGACCCATCGTTCATTTCCCTGGGCCGTAATTATTTCAAATTCCAAATCCCAAGATTCTCCCTTTTTTACTGCATTGTGCATATAGGATACAATGGTTTCCTTGGTTTCATTATCTCGGCAATATCCCAGTACGCTGTTAATGGTAGGAGAATAATTGTCATCCACTTCATGAATTTTTTTTGTCATTTCGGACCAATAGATATGACCGCTCTTTAAATTGAGCTCCCATGCACCAATAACCGCTAGATCCGTGACTTCATTAAGTATATTTTTAAGTTCCTTGTTCTCCGTAATATCTTTTGCGACTGCATAAATTGCATCCTCCTCAGGGATCGGTCTTGCCGTCCAACTAAGCCATATAGTTTCCCCGTTTTTGGTTATATAGCGGTTTTCAAAGTATTTATAGGAATTACCCTTATACAAAAACAATTGTTGGTTTCTCGTTTTTTCACGATCTTCAGGATGGACAAACTCAATAATTTTTTTAGATAGCAATTCTTCCTCGGTATACCCTAAGAGTTTTGAAGTGGCAGGGTTAATTTTTTTGAAATATCCGTCATAGCTGGCCTTACATAATACATCGGGGGCAAAACTAAAAATTCGGTCGAGTTCATTTTCAAGGAGTTTACGATTTATTTCCGCGGCCAGATGATTCGAGAATTCCTGATGGTGACTTTCTTGTAAAATTAGGGGCTTTGATTCAGAGTCTAGACCTATAATAAGAACACCAAAAACATTTTCCTTGTGAATGAGTGGTATGCCGACGAGACTCAGTATTTGAGGATCTACGCCAGGTAAACTTGTCAAAGCTCCATTTAATTCCCTGACATCCCATATTTCCATAGCCATGTTTTGCCATACGGCATCTGCCAGCCTTTCTGAATATTCAAAAATCGCTTCATTTCGTTCACCATTGGGCGACAAGTCCTTCAGGTTGCTTTTTAAATTATGAACTAAGAATTTTATTTGCGTATTCTCGGTATTGGGCAGCCAGATTTCACCGAGGGCATATTCTCCAAAATCGGACAAGTAACTTAAAACACTTAATAAACAATGTTTCAGTTCCTTTTCGTAACTGAACAATACACTTATATCTATTATTAATTTGTTTAAAAGTTCCCTGTTTTTTTGATCACTAACATCCCTTTCTATGGCTATCCAATGTGTGAACCACCCTTTTTCATCAGCAACTGGATTCAAGGACATGTTGACCCAATATTCCTCACCATTTTTTTTATAATTAATAATAGTAATCTCACATGGCTCCCATCGTCTCATGGCCTTGCTCAATCTTTCCAATTCAGTCTTATCGGATTTTGGTCCCTGAAGAATCCTAGGTGATTTACCAATTACATCTTCAGAAGTATATCCTGTCATATTGGTAAAGGCGCTATTTACGTACAGAATCCTAGGTCCTGGACTATCAAATGGTTCTGCTTCCGTAATCAATACCGCGTCCTTTGTATTCGTTACTACCGATTCCAATAATTTTAAATGTTGTTCTTCCTTTTTTCGCTGGGTAATGTCCTGTACGGTGCCTTCGTATTTTTTACGTCCATGGTGCAAACTAATAATTGGACGCCCAAGTTGATGTATCCATTTTACAGAGTTGTTGGGCAATACAATTCTGTATACGAAATCATAATTTACGTTCTCGGTTATTGCCCTTTTGTTTTGATCAACAAAGGCTTCACGATCGTCCGGATGAACAGTATCCAAAAAAGAATCATAATCCAGTGTATTGGAATCCTTGTTTCTTTCCCAAATATTGTACACTTCCTCTGAAAGCGTTAAGGTTGAATCATCGAGGTTCCAATAGCCAAGTTTGGCAATGGCCGAGGCCCTTTTTAATTTTTGTTCCGATAGCTTTAGCTCTTCCAAATATTGTTCCCTCTCGCTTACATCGGTGCAATTGACGAGGATACATTTTACTCCATTAATGGTAACGTGCTGCCCGACAATCTCCATTTTCACCAGATCACCGTTCTTCTTTTTATGTAAATATATTCCAGAATTGAGAGTATCATCCTGCATTTGAAACTCCCTTATCCCTTGCAACAATTTAGATATCTCATTCTTAGGTCTTAGGTCCAAGGCGGTCATAGTCTTGAACTCTTGCCTTGAGTAACCATAAAAATTAAGCATGGCCTCATTTACATCCAAAATCAGTAAACTATCAATCTCTAATATATATTTGGGATAGGGACTGGAATTGAAGAGCAAACGGTGCTTTTCCTCCGAAGCCTTTATTTTTTTATTATGCAGGACCCTTTCGGTAATATCCCTGGCATTAATAACAATGCCCTGGATCATTGGGTCATCTTTCAAATTGATAAATAGAATTTCTATCCATTTCCAATTACCATTTTTATGTTTAAATCGGAAAGGTTTGGATACAAATGGTTCATTTGTCAAGAACTTTGAAAAATTATAGGCTATTTTTTCCTTTTCGGCCTCATGGATAAAACCAAAAAAGCTTTGGTCCATTAATTCTTCAGATGAATAACCCAAAGCGGATTTCAATGTTGAATTGACATAGGAATAATTTCCATTCAGGTCCACTATGGCCATCCAATTATAACCGGCTTGAATAACCGAGGTATACTTTGGATCAATGAGTTCAATTTGCTGCCAGACCTTTTTCTGGGTCGTTATATCCTGTATATCACCTTCAAAGAAAATAAGTTCGTTATCATCATTGACTTTAGAATTGCTGACCTCTATATTAATAAAAACGAGATCGCCCGATTTATGTACAACCCTGCATTCCAATTCATTGCGAAGAAAATTATTATTGTTCCATTCCCGCCAAATGTCAACTAATTTATCTTGATCCAAGAAAAAGACCAAGTCGACCCAATTATCGATTGTGGACAATTTCAGCTCATCTGATTTAAAGCCAAGCATTTCAAAGAACAGTGGGCTCAACCAAAGATTATTGGTGGTAACATCAAATTTCCAACTGGCTGTACCATTGACTTCCGAGTAGTTACCAAGGTTGATATTAATATTGTCAAAAAAAGCTTGGTGGGATTTAGGTTTTACCTTCTCAACCGGTGCAGTAATTAACGGAACCGTCTGATTCGCCAAAGCCTTGATCAGTGCTGATTGATGCTTATTGAGCGTGATAGTCTTATCAGAAAAGAAACAAATAATTCCCACTGCCTTTTTAAAGGCATCCACCAATGGAACTATAATCAAATGTTCGTTAGGTACCTTTAGGTCGTTTGCTGAACCTTCACTTTGATCTTTATCCTTAGTTCCTTTTATATCCAGTAAGGTGTTCGGCGAATTTTCCAGATGATCCAGAATTTGTTTTTCCAAATTTGTTCCCGAATACTTCCCAATAGAATTCATTCCCGATGTAATCGGTGACTTCAAAATTGCCATTTCGATAGCTGTCGAGTCAAGTATAAAAGATGCCAATTGGCAAATCTCGTTATAGTTCCTTCGAGGAATTTCCAATATTGAAAACGTTGGGAGTGATTCTATTCTGCTCTTTAACACTACATATTGCTTTTTGATTTAAAGAAACCATTTAAATGAAACATCATTGATCGGTGTACTATCAGATTACGAAATGCCAATTGTGTTTTGGAAGTAACTAAATCCTGGGAATATCATTATCCGATAGTTGTGCCGATCCATGCCATCAACATTAAATGATCACATTAAATTTCGGGATTAAAGGATTCAGATTAATTCACCAGACTTAACCAATAATATTTGATTTCTTTAACTACTCTTAAAAATTCCTTTACATCCAAGGGTTTGTTAAGGTAGCAGCAGGTATGTCTATTAAAGTGAGGTTGCAAATAGGATCGTGATGACGTCAATATAATCACCGGGATATAAAAATTATTTAGATCTCCAATTTTTGAAAGGAGGTTAACTCCATTGCATTTAACCAGCTCTTCATTAGCAATTATTAAATCCGGGATTTCATTTTTATTATTCAGTAATATATTTTCGATATAGGTGATAGCCTCGGGCCCATCTTCGAATAAATTTATATTACAAAGCTTCCCATTTTGTTGAAGGGAATCTTTAATCAGTATGGCATCGACCATACTGTTCTCTATTAATAAAACATTTTTTGCATTCATTTCGGGGGAAAGGTTAAAATATTATTAGATTTAGGTACGATTCTTTAACTTCAAATATGACTATTTATTCTATTTATTTGATAATAATTTACCTTTTTTTCTATTTATACATCGGAAATAATTCAAAAACCGTCATGGATGGTGACATTCCGATTAAAAATACCCTAAGAATTAAGAAATATATGGACACGATTCGCAACAACGATGTGCTCATTTTAGGGTGGCCTTTTTAATAGCCAATTCAGGTTTCTAGCTTCAAATTAATTAAAAGCTGCTATAAAGTAACATGTTAGAATTTAAAATGGAATCGTTTCAAACAAGCCTGTTTATGAAGAAACATGAAACGAGGGGGCATGAGAAAAAAAAGCAGACACCTTTTTGGATAGGTCAAAGCCAAATATGACATAATATAATAGCTCTGGGCACCTGCATCGGGCGGAGTAAAATTGAATTAAGAGTTCTTTTGTTAAATTTCTTTTTTCAAAAAATCCATTTGCTTCAATTCCAATATATCCTGTCTAGTAATAGGCTTCTCGAAGTATTTCAACACATTGGGGTATTGAGATGATTTGGCCTTATCCACACTACTACAGGAGGAGGTAATCATAAAAACGTATGTTTTACTTTCCATAGAATTAAGTTGGATAGCGTCCAGAAACTCCCAACCGTTCATAATGGGCATGTTGATATCCAAAAAAATGGCATAATGGGTTTCCGGATCACTTTCCTTTAGTAAATGCTCTATAGCCAATTCACCATTGACAAAGGTTAGGGGGGAAGTATGAAAACCCGTAGAGACTATTATGCGTTTCGCTATCATGACGAATATTGGGTCGTCATCTACTATTAATGTTTCAAGTTTCATAAGTGTATCCATTATTCAAAGATAGTGCTTCAGCCTTCTGAACTACCTCCCTAACTATTTCATCCATTTCTTGGGTCGATTCTTTAATATATTGCAGCAAGGTAGATCTTTCTTCCTCATTCAAAAGCTCGTTGTCCAACATGTTCACAAGCCCAATAATTCTGGCCAATGGCGCCCTTACCACGTGCGACTCCAACCAGGCGATCTCCTTTAATTTCTTATTTTGTTTCTCAATTGCATCAATCCTTTTCAATTTATCCGTTATATCATGGGCCAATACGAGCCTCACCCCACTTTTTTCAGCGTCCATTACGCTACTAAAAATTTCAACTTGGATCAATTCATTGCTCTTTTTTTTATGAGTTAGAATACCATTGAAGTTTTTAGATTTGCTTTCTTTGATTTTGGCAATTAGTTCTTCCAAGTACTCCAGCTCGGCTTCGGGCCTCAGGTCCTTTAGTGTCATGGACATAAATTCATCAAAGTCATAACCATAATTGTCCATGGCTGCCTGATTGACATCCAAAAATCGCAAAGAATCCATATCGAAGAGCCACATGGGCAATGGACTAATGTGAAATAACTTACTGTACCTATCTTCGGATTCCTGTAAACTAATCAGTGTTTTTTTCTTTTCAATGTTATAAACAATACTCTTGTAAAGAGAAATTGCTGAAAGGTCTTCTTTTAACAAATAATCCGAAATACCCAAAGACAGGGATTTTAGAGCAAACGGAAAGCTGTCAAAACCCGTTAAAACTATAATTGGCACCTTAATATTGTTACTCAGAATGTCAATGATCAAGGCCTCCCCACTTTTATCGGGAAGGGTAAGGTCCAATAAAATACAGTGACAGACAAAATCCTCCTGTTCAAACAAAATTCTCGCCTCGTTGTAATTATGGGCCCGGATAATTGTAGGGTTCAAAATCCATTCTTCCAAAAAATCCTGAATTAAGATGATGTCACCAGGATTATCCTCAATGACCAAAATGTGGTATGGTGTTTTATCTTTAATCATACAATTAATATTCTACGACCGGAAGGGATCCTATATTAATCCAAAAATCTTCAATGCCATTGATCGCTTTCAAAAAATCATCCACATCATCCGGTTTGGTAATAAAACAATTTGCACAATGATCATAGGATTCATTGATGTCCTTTTGAGAGGAAGAGGAGGTCAACATTATAACAGGGATTCTTTTTATAGCCTTAGTTCTTTTTATTTCTTTGAGCACATCCAACCCATTGATCTTTGGTAGATTAATGTCCAAAATAATTAAATCCGGAGTCTCCGCGTTGGCATATTTTCCATCTTTATATATAAAATCCAGGGCTTGTTTTCCATCCTTCACCACAGAAATCCTGTCAATAAGATTGCGTTCGGCAAAGGCTTCCCTGATCAATATGATATCACCTAAGTTATCCTCGGCCAATAAAATATGTATTCTTTTCATAGTAGTCCTGTCAGTCTTCCAATGTAATATTAAACGATTATAAACTTGTTAATATTACCGATGTTTATAAAAATTACCACCCGCTATACAACAATAATTTCCTTAGGGATTGTGAAATAGAATTTACTTCCTTTATTTTCAATGGATTCAACCCATATTTGACCTCCAAAATTATCCACTATTTTCTTGACAATGGACAGGCCGATACCGGTCCCTGAATAATCCTCACGACTGTGCAATCTCTGAAAAATAAGGAATATTTTCGGAAAGTAATTCTTATCGATACCTATACCATTATCCTGAACTGTAAATTCCCAGTGCCCATTGAACTCCTTGTAGCCAATTTCTATTTTTGCGGGAATATCCTTTTTCCTGAATTTAATGGCATTACTTATCAAGTTATGAAAAACTTGAACAAGTGGAGCGTTAAAACCCTGTATGGTGGGTAATTCCGCTACTTTCACTTCGATTTGATTTTCGTTAATGACTTGCTGTTGGGCAAAGAGGACGCCACTTACCACTTCGTTCAAATCTATCCGTTCCAAGTTTTGTATATCTTTACCGACCCTTGAATATTCAAGTAAATCCAGAATTATATTTCGCATTCTTTTGGCTCCGTCTACAGCGAAATAGATATATTGATGGGCTTTTTCGTCTAGTTTGTCACTATACTTCCTTTCCAGCTGTGTAAGAAAACTGGTGACCATTCGCAAGGGTTCTTGTAAATCATGCGAGGCCATATAGGCAAATTGTTCCAACTCCTCATTCGAGATAGCCAATTTTTTGGCATGTTGTTCCAATTTTTGGTTTATTTCTTTTAAGGACTTTTCGTAAAGCTTTTGTGCAGTTATATCGGACATGGCACCGACCATTCTGTTTGGCTTCCCATTTTCGTCCCGAATCAATATTCCTTTATCAATGACCTCACTATAGTTTCCATCCCCTTTTAAATATCGATATTCCTCATGCCAATGATTGTTTTCTTTACTTACCAACATTTTTTCCAAGCTGGCAATGACCCTTTCCCGATCATCAGGATGCAAATGGGAACTCCATGATTCCAATGTTGGACTTCCCTTTTCAGTATTATATCCGAATAAGGTAGTAAATCCCTTTCCCCAATACAGGGTATTCTCCACCATATCCCAATCCCAGATAGCATCGCTGGTAGCTTGTGTTACCTTTTCAAATCGCTCATAGCCTTTCTTTATCTCAAGATCTGCTAATTTCCGATCGCTTACATCCTTAAAATAGACCGAGAGCCCTGTAATAGAGGGATGGGCGGAAATTTCGAACCATTTATCCAGTGGTTGAAAATAATCTTCAAAATGCACTGCCATCCCTGTTTCCTTAGCCCGAATATATTGCTCATGGATTCTTGTATCCAAGGCATCGGAAAAAATATCCCATAAATTTTTCCCAATTATATCGTCCTTTCTGACTTCTGTCAATTGCTCAGCGGCCCTATTCCAATATTTGACCTGCCAATCATTATCCACCGCAAAAAATCCATCGCCGATTCTTTCCAATATTTCACTTTTTTCCTTGAGTGTACTTTTAAGTTGAAGTTCACTTTCCTTTAAAATATGTATATCTTGGATACTACCAAAAACCTTATGGGTCTTGCCATGCAAGTATTCCGCCTCCCCAATGACCCTGATCCACTTAATATTTCCTTTCCCAGTCTTGATCTCTACTTCCAAATCAAACTTTTTTCCAAATTTGACCAGATCCCTTAAAACCATTTCAAATTCCGAACTATCGGAACCTTGGTAAAATGAAAGGACATTTTGAAAGGTCAGCACATATTGATCATCCACCTCCAATAATTCCCTCGTCATAGGAGAACACATAATGGTATTATCCAAATCGGTATCTATTTCCCAACTCCCTATCCTAGCCAGGTTGGTGGCGCGTTCCAAGCCTTGTTCCAGCACCTTCCTATCCGTAATATCTATTATAAGGGAATCCCACACTACGGTTCCGTCAGCCAGTTTGGTGGGTTTTCCTTTCCCTTCGTTCCAACGGATTAAACCATCATCCGTTCTATGTCGCCACGTACATTGCCATGGCGTAAGGTATTCGGCAGAATCAAGAATGGATTGTTTTAACAATTCGAGGTCACCAGCAGCCTCGATTCGCTCCCATATTTTCGCCGTACTGGCCATACATTCCTCTGGCGACAAACCCCAAACCTCAAAGGAACCATCACTTACAAAGCTTAGTTTGTCAGTTCCATCCGGAAATAAATTGTACTTAAATATTACACCTGGAAGGTTGTTGGAAATGGCCTTCAAACGCAATTCAATAGTTTTACGAGAATCTATATCCTGGAAACTACCATGAATTCTGGTACACTTACCATTATTAAATTCCGCTTTACCTATAGCCCTTACCCAAACTTCATTTCCTTTGGCCGTAATAATTGGCAATTCAAGATCCCAAGGTGTTCCGTTTTTAATACTATTTTCAATATGGTTTTTTATAACGGGACGAGCATCATTCCTATAAAAATTTATTCCCTTTTCTAGGTTCGGCTCATAATTTTCCTCTACCTCGTGAATTTCCTTTGTTATTTTTGACCAATACACTTTATTACTTTCCAAATCAATTTCCCAACTTCCGATTCTTGCCATTTCCGTGGCCATGTCCAAGAGGTTGGCAAGGGATTTTTCCTCTGTAATATTTTTGGCAACTCCATAGATCAGGCCTTCCTCTTTAGAAGGGTTATATGTCCATGAGAGCCATAAAATATTTCCAGATTTTGTGACATATCTGTTTTGTGTGGTCAAAATCCTATTCTCATTTTTCAATTTTATAAGGCATTCTTGAGCCTTATTAAAATCATCCGCATGCAGCAATGCATTGGGTTTAATTTGAAGAAGCTCTTCTTCACTATATCCCAACAGTTTGCAACCGGCCGCGTTCATTCGTTTGAAGGTTCCAGTAAAGTCCAATTGACATATAATATCCGGAGCCGTATCGACAAGCTGTTGAAGCTCAATTTCTACCTGTTTTCTTTTAATTTCAGTAGCCAGCAGAGTGGTAAAATCACCTATTATATCCGGTAATTCCTTAAAATTGTTTTTTGATTTGCTAGTACCCAATACCAATACTCCAATGATGTCATTGTTCTGGATCAATGGTAGACCGATCATATCAACGACTTGAGATTTTATCGCCGCCTCGCCTCTTTTAAATTCTTTCTGTTCCGCAACGGATTTCCAAAAAATATTTTTCTTGGTCTTCCATACTATTCCGGGCAAACCTTCCGCATAGTTCATGTTTTTAATTGAAGCACTTTCTTTATAAAAAGTCTTACCGGGCTGATCGTTTCCATAATGGGCAACAAAGTTCAATTTTGATTTATCCATATCCACGAGCCAAATTTCAGTTGTGCTATAATTTCCCGTGGTCGCCAATAACTTGGCAATTTTCTTAAGGGATTTGGTCATGGTATAATTCTCCCCAAGTATTTGGTATATGGTCGCTCTTAATTTAATTAAAATGGATTCCGTTTCCTGTTGGGTAACATCATTTATCACACCAATCATTCTCATTCCCTTTCCTTTACTATCCCTGATTACAAATGCTTTGTCCTCAACGAAGCGATAAGTTCCATTTGAATTTTTAAAGCGGTACTGCACATTAAGTCGGCTCTCCTTACTATTGGTCAATAAATCCTTGATCGTACCACGTATCCGTTTACGGTCCAGACCATGGATCAACCTTAACCTATCATTAAGTTTGGCTGGTTGGCTTTCTTGGGTATATCCGAACAACCTTGCAAAACTATGGCCCCATCGAATTTGATCGGTGGCAATGTCCCAATCAAACGTAGCATCATTCGTAGCCTTGTTTACATAATTATAACGTTCATTACTGGCCATCAGGTCCATGCTTTTACGGCGATTCTCCAGAATGATCCCTAATAGGGATGCGGAACGGGAAAATAATTTCAATTCGGTCTTGGTAGGTTCCTTGACTTCTTCATAATAATTGGCGAAAGTCGCCACAACCTCCTTATTTGCATCAAATATAGGTTCTGACCAACAGGCCCTTAAATTATTGGGAATTGCCAAAGTCCTATAGTCCACCCAAAGCGGGTCATTATCAATATCCGTTACCACCACTCGTTTTTTCAAAAATGCTGCAGTCCCACATGATCCCACAGTTGGTCCAATTTCCTCTCCATTAATGGCCTTGACAAAAACTTTGGGCAGGGAAGGTGAAGCATAGTTATAAACCTTGTGGCCATCAACTTTAAGTATCGAAGCTCTCATACCTGGAAATATATCTTCCAATCCTTTGGTGAAATCGTATAAAAGATCGGTTAGTACATAGTCCAGATCCATGGAACGTTCCATAATGTCACGCTCCAGCCTGTCCAATGCGTTAATTTGTTCTTTTTCAGTAACATCTGTTCCCGATACCAAAACACAGGGAGTATTGTTGACAGGAATTTTCTGAGCCGTAAGTTCCATTTGCAGTATAGAACCGTCCTTCGTGATAAGGGAGCGGACACCTACTTTTATGGGCCCTGAAGAATTCCTTATTTCCTCATTGGTCTCCATAAAACTTTTGACATTATTTTGGGGTAGAATTTTCCCGATCCCAAGATTTAAAAACTCTTCCAAATTGTACCCATAAGTGTCAATTGCTGTCTGGTTTACATGAACAAATTTTAGTGTATCCTGATCATAGATCAAAACGGGTATAGGACTATAATCAAAAATGGAAAACATTTTTCCATCATTATCAATAATAAAACTATTGGTCCCATTATTTTGATTTGGGGAATTTCCAGGTAGGGTTTCCTTTTTAACTGAATTCATATATAAATATCACTATGAATGATTACCAAAAGTTAAGGTATTTCTTTCAAAAAATATGGAATCTCCCATAATTCTTCCAATTTATGGATTCTTCAACCCCAAATTACAGATGACAATAATAGCAATTTCAAGGGTTCGTAATCGCTGTCCTGGAATTATTAATTTAACGAATGGCACGCACCGATTTACGCACCTACAATCCCACAACTTCTGATTGAAGAAACTTAATATAATACATTAACTAATTCTCAATGATTACGAATAATCACTATATAAAATCAAATTAGCAATTTTCAATGAACACATAATGTTGGATCCATATTTCTTTGCAGAAAAAATAAACCATTATGAATATTATTAAGCTAAAATCAATTATCAGTTTTCGTAAAAATCTAATTGTATTATTAACATTCGGAATTACTTCTATTGCATTTTTATCGGTTTCGTGTAATAATGACGACACTCCAACACAAGAGGAAAAAATCAATACTATGCTGAAGGAAGTTCGAAAGGTAACTTCGAGTTTGACTACCATAGAGTCAGCAGAAAAGTTGGGTTGGAATAATAAACTCTCGGATTGTGTGGAACATCCAACCGAAGGAGGTATGGGATATCATATTGCAAATATGGACTATATGGATGGAAGGATTAATCATAAGGAGCCTCAAGTACTTTTATTTGCATCAAGTTCAAACAATGAAGGGCTCCAATTGGTAGGAGTGGAGTATATAGTCCCATTCACCATTCTACCTTCCACCGCAGAAGCTCCTGAATTATTTTTTAAAAAATTTCATAAAAATGAAGATCAGCAGATTTGGGCATTACATGCATGGACTGAACTGGAAAATCCAAAAGGGACATTCTATGATTGGAATCCAAAAGTAAGCTGCCAATAAAAACTATTTGATTCAATTTTTCCAATTTCAAATCAGTAGAACAGTTCGTTAGTTTTAGTACCCGACAGAGAAATGCTCTGGCGGGTACTTTTTTTTGTATCACCAATAAGATAATCGCTAACCAATTAAAATTTTGACAAAGGTGTGACATTTTTGAAACCCATGACAATATTGTTAATCAATGTAATTACAATGCAAAAGTCATCATAGAACCATTCTAATTTATATCCTAGAACCGTCTAAATATTAGTGCCAGTACAGACATTCATTTTGTCCAATTTCATTTATTAAACCTTCAAACATGACTCCAATAAATATTCCAATTCCAAAGGGCTACGCCTGTATCGAATTAATTGGAAACTGAAAATAGCAATTTTGAATAATCGTATGTAGAATTCCCATTATTTCTTTGCATAGTTCTAAGCTGTTAAGGAGTTCAAAGAAATAATACCCCTAGCTAAGATTAGAACGAGAATATAAAAACGAAAGATCAATTGCACTTACAACAGAGACCTTGAAAATTTGAATTTGGTCTTGTATCTGGAGTCGATCAATAAATTAACTTAAAACATACAAATGAAAACATTTATTATTAGTGGGTTAATATTATCCACCTTCTTTAGTGCTTGTAAAGGTGTCAATGAGACCGAAATTTCTAAAAATGACAACAATCAAGAATCGATCGAAAGGGGAGAATACCTTGTTGGAATAATGGATTGCGCTGCCTGCCATACTCCAAAGTTGTTCACTCCTAATGGACCGGTTTTGGATAATGATCGCTTATTTTCCGGTTTTAATTCCACAAATGAAATCCCACAATTAAGTGTCGATGAATTGGAGACATCTAAAAGATGGGTACTTTTTAGCGGGGATATGACGGCTGCCGTGGGTCCTTGGGGAATTTCATATACTGCCAACATTTCATCAGATGAAACTGGAATTGGCAATTGGTCATTTGAACAATTCAAAAGAGCTATTACTCAAGGAAAATACAAAGGATTGGAGAATGGACGACCATTATTGCCACCAATGCCTTGGCAAGCTTATAAAGATCTGAAAGAAGATGATCTTAGGGCAATATTTGACTATTTAAAAAGCACGAAGCCCATCGAAAATGTTGTGCCACCACCAACTTCCCTTACGACCACTATTGATTAGGAGGCCCTTCTTTTGGGGGCTCAGACATACTTTTAAATGTCTATTAATAGATATTGGAGTTGGCATCATCAAATAATAATAGAATTAAAATATACTTCTATGAATATCCCAATAACATATATCAAAGTAAACAAAATTGGTAATTTAAGTAGTAAATGGTTTGACAGCAAAAAACTACTTGTTACTCGCATTTCAGGAAGAGTCAATTTGTCAGATGTCTTAAAGTGGGAAAATTCCCTTAACCAGGCGTTGTTAGAAATCCAAGATAACGACATATTTAAAATATATGTAAACCTTTTCGGACTTAAGGCAAAGGATGTTGAAACACACAAAAAATTTAGAAATATAATCCCAGTAACTCTATCCAAGTATGGATGGAGAGTAGGATATCTAGACCTGTTCGAAGAGGCGAACGATTTGAAATTATCTTATACGAGAGGCATTAGGTGCCTGGGTGCCGCACATGTACATCAGGACAAGTCTAAAATTAACAAGTATCAATTTTTTTTTGAAAAAGACAATGAAGCCTATTTTCATAATCCGATCCTAGCTAGCAGATGGATCAATGAACTTAAGCTTGAACAATAAAATAAAAAAAGCCATGATAAAATTTGGAACAATATTCAGCGTGCTTCTATGCATAGGACTATTAGCATGTGAAAAAAATGAAGATATTCATATTCAACCCATAACAGATAATATTTATTATAAAGTAGACGGTCGTAGTGTATGTACAGGTAATCCCGAGCAAATAGAATTGGATATCAATAATGATGGTATTCTTGATTATTTGACCTTTACAGTCCTTTATGCCGATGAAGATGGTGATCATTTATATTTCGGTATCAAGCCCATAGGAAATAATATGATAAAAAGTAGTCCTCCCAATGAGAACTATTACTTGGATATGGGGTTTATTCAATCTGAAACATTTCTCGACCTAATCAATTGTGACCTCAAAAAAGACCAAATATGGACTCCAGGGAGAAACACGCTAGTCTTAAGACATTCAGAAAGTAATTGTTCTATTTGGTATGAAGGGAATTTGCAATATGAAACGGAAGAGATAGTAGCGATTAAACATTCCAATGACCAGGCAAGCCATTATGGATGGCTCAGGTTTAAATTCGACAAAAACAAAGAGTGTGTAACATTAATAGATTATGCATATAATCTGGAGCCAGAAGAACCAATAAAGGCCGGACAAAAAAACTAATATTGATTAGCAAGGAAGATAAATCTAGTTTGATATTAACTGCAAAAAAATGAACGCTTTTTTTAAATACTTTGGGTAGGTCATGGTTTAAGAACGTTTCCTAATTCAAAGGTTCAAGAAGCTTAGAATAAAACCACTCTATCAAGAATTTACAGACTCATTATATATTACTTTGATTCAAATTGTATTACTTGATTGAACTAGAAAATACGATTAGTTTTTAACTTATATTTAATTAAAATATCATTAGAACATGACACTTAGGGAAAAAAAACCTGCTTTGATATTGGTAGACATTCAAAAGGCTTTTTTAAATGACGCCTATTGGGGCGGGAATAGGAACAATAAAAATGCTGAATCGGTAGCAGGTACAATCTTACATAAATGGAGAGATCTAAAACTACCCGTATTTCATATTAGGCACAGATCATCGAATCCCAAATCGTTGCTATATAATTTAAATGAAGGATTTGAATTTAATGATGAAGTAAAGCCCAATGGACTAGAACCAATAATTACGAAAAACGTAAATAGTGCCTTTATCGGAACAGATTTAAAAAAACAATTGGACGATGAAAATATTAATACCCTTGTAATCATTGGTATTACAACAAACCATTGTGTTTCAACCACAACCCGTATGGCAGGTAATTATGGCTACGAAACTTATGTCATTTCAGATGCAACGGCGGCGTTTGATAGAGTTGGGGTAAATGGGGAAAAGTATGATTCCGAACTTATACACTTTACCAGTTTAGCAAACCTAAATGGCGAATTTACCACTGTTTGGAATTGTCAGAAATTAATGAGCGAGTTATAAAATTGGAAACCACCCAACAATGGAGGTTATTAAATTCTAATTGATGCCTATTCATAATTATAGACCTACCACCATTCACCCTTAGTCCAGAATCTCTTTAAGTACACGCTATATTACTTCTTGTATTTTATCTAAATGGAAATCATCAAATTGAAAAACAACAATAATAGTTTATGGCTTTTGAGCGTATCCTCTCTGCTATTTTCTGCAAGTTATAACATTTTACTACCTGAACTTCCTGTATACCTTATTGGTATTGGTGGGGAGTCCTATTTAGGTTTCATCATCTTTCTATTTACTTTATCGGCTCTTTTGGCTAGACCTCTAAGTGGAAGATTAAGCGATTCAAAAGGGGGCAAATTCACCATTTATATTGGACTGTCCGTTACACTTTTGGTTAATTTACTATACCCATGGGTAACTTTCGTATCAGGATTCCTAATATTGCGGTTTGTCCATGGGTTTTCTACTGGTTTTGCTCCAACAGGTTATACTTTTTTTGTGAAGAGCAATTTTAAAAATCTAGGGAAGGCAATAAGTATCCAAACGGCTTTCTACTCTGCAGGGATGGCTGTTGGCCCCATGTTTAGTAGTTGGATCCATGCTGAATTTGGAATGGACTATGTATTTTATGCAGGAGCCTACATGGGATTGCTGGCATTATTATTAATATTACCTATAAATGAAAAAAGAAAGCAAGACATAAACACGATTCCAAATTCAAAATCATGGATTGATATTGGTATTTGGCGACAATCTTTGATCATGTTCTGGATATTTCTTGGATTTGGAATATTGTTGGTGTCATCGTCATTGCAATCAATATCCTTAGGATTTCAAAACAATGGGATATTCTTTATATTATTCACCATTAGCACTATACTTATTCGTCTAATTATTAAAAATAAAATAGACGCATTGCCATTGAAACATTTGTTAATCTACGGAACTATATTGCTAATTTTCGCTTCCGTAGCATTTTCTATTTGGAACCATAAAATTTCCTTTATACTTGGCTCACTATTATACGGCGCAGCAATGGGTATTTTTATCCCCAGTCTAAATCTGTGGGTGTTAAGCAGAAATTCCGGAGCGGATGGAAAGGCTTTATCCACTTTATACATTTTTATGGAAATCGGAATAGGTTTGGGGTCACTATTAATCGGTAAAATGATCATAAATTTTCAATCTGCATTTATGTGGGTCTTTTTAATTTATGGCATAATGTCCTTTGCGCTTCCGGTGCTTTATAAAACTAAAGCCCGAAGCGTATTGTTGGATTAATTAAGAAATTCGGGGAGATCGTTAATAAGGAGAATAAAGTATTTATACCCATTAAATAATGAAAAACGGGCATGATTAATTGCTGAAAATAGGAGCATTATTTTGACGAGCTAAGGCCTCTTTATATAACGAATAAACCGTATTTGGCTCACTAACTCCAGTCATCATAGCTATATTTGCAATGTCAAATTCTTTCTTCAATACCATTTGAAATATTTTGTTTATCCTTACATCCCTAATCATTTGATAGGGTGTTTTTCCAAATGTTTGCCTGAAGACGCGAAGAAAATGGAACTTCGACATATATACCTCCCTACTTAAATAATCTAGGTTCATTTCGGGGTGGTTATATTGGCTATATATTAAATCCTTTGCTAAGGCCATTCTTTTAAACAATTCCTTTTTTGTACTATTTCTAGTACCTGGAATATTATTAATCAATTTGTTCCCTTCTGCATTTAAACTTAAAGAATAATGTACAACATTCAATATATACAGTTCGTCCTCTAATTGATCGTAATTGTTTAATAAACGTCCGAATGATTCAGGCTTAAAATGTATATTGCCTATTATATCGTAATCGTAAGATGGATCCCTGGCATTGTTTAGTAATTTTTCTTGACTAAATGACAATGCAGCTATTGCATCTTGATAAGATTGAATTCCAAGATGAAAATTTAAAACTTCTACTGGAGAGTCATGGTCAATTATATAGTCGAATTTTTGGAAAGGACTTAAGATTAAAAATGTATCCTTACATATTTTTAATTCCTTATTATTCAATGTAATATTTGCCAAACCATCACCATTTACTGATAATACGGAAAAGGAACTTTCACTAACATTTGAAAAATATCTATTGGTTTTTGTATGAATTGTTATATCTGGCCAAACGATATTCTTGGACTTGGGGTCTTTATCAAAGTTCCTCAACTTATTTTTAATGTCCTGGCTCGGAAATTTTTTTGAGACTATCATGGTGAAACAGTTACGGCTAGAAGATTGAACCGAAGGCACTCTCTACAAAGTCATTTGTCAATTATTCAACCCAATAAATTAAATGGATTATTATTTGACCTATAATCTTTATATAAGAAAAAGGGAAAGGTATTTTATTAACAATCCGTTAAAACGGTCGGCCATCCAAACTTTCTTAATCTGCCCCTTGGTCCATTTAAATTAATATTAGTCTATAGACCAAATAGATAATTTTTTGATCTATAGTACTCACTGGAATCCTTAAAATAGGGAGTAATTAAACCCAATTATATACCCTTTGATCTAAACGAATTGATTTTGGGAATTTTCCTTTAATTGTTGAAATAGTTCATAGGCACTTCGCTCCACCCAGCATTCGGCAAGTTTATTATCCCGTATAGTCCAAATTGCGATTCCTGTAAATGATACAAATTTGTAATCAGGTTTAAGAGCAAATAGTCCATTATTTCTACCTGTACAAACCCAACGGGATACTACTTTAGATTGGGACGGGTCGAAAATCAAATCTATGCTTTCAGTCTTTGCATCCAGTAACAGTTGTTGAAAACCTTTAACCCAATTTTTAAAATTCTCCCTGCCACTGATTAAACTTCCGGCAGTAGTAATCCTATAATCCTCGGTCATGAAATTGTCTATTGCATCCAAATCATGAGGAGAGTGCCAAACACTCTCAAAAAATTGAGTCACTAATTCTTGTGGTGTATTGTTGCTTTTTTCCATGATTTTAAAATTTTATGGCAATCATGGGACAATAGTCCCAAATACCTTTGTTAATCAAAATTACATGATGTTTTCGGCTAAAATTCATTTTGAAGTTGAATCCTCCTCAATGACCATTGAAAATATTTCAAATTCAATTATATATGATATGTTTTATCTTTGTACCTATGGAAATCAAGTACTTTAGACTCATTAGAACTATTGCGGAAGAAGGCAATATGGCCAATTCTTCTAGGCGCTTGTTTTTAACTCAGTCGGCCTTAAGCCACCAGTTGCGTGAATTGGAAGAAAGGTTGGGCTTTAAAGTGTTTTACCGAAAACGCAATGTTTGGCAACTAACCGATGAGGGACAGGAGCTTCATGCATTGGCAGTTAAGGTTTTGGATGCCATCAATGAAGGGTTTGAAAAAATTGATTATATCAAAAATGGAACCAAAGGTGCTATAAGAATAGGTACGGAGTGTTATTTTTTCTATCAGCGACTACTAACTTTTATTAAGAAAATGGATGTTCTGTATCCTGAAATTGAGGTTAATATTATTCTTGATCCAGACAATCATCCGTTAAAAAAAATACTGGAAAATGAGCTTGATATTGCCATAGTGCACGAAAAACCAAAAGAGGAAGTATTATTTTGCAAAGAGTTATTTGAAGACGAAATATTTGCATTTGTACACAAAGACCATTTCTTTAATACCAAGGCGTATGTCTCAGTGGAACAATTTAGGCAGGCACATCTTATAATACATTCCTACCCCCTGGACTCCGTTTTTATTTATAAGCATTTATTAAAACCCAATTACGTTGAACCGGAAAATATTACAGCCATTCCTTTAACGGAAATTGCTTTGGAAATGGTAAATGCCAACATGGGAGTAATGTGTAAGCCTAAATGGGCATTGGAACCCTTTAAAGACTTTAAGGACATAGTTGTAAAACCCATTGGGGAGCATGGGTTAAAACGAAGTCATTTCTTGACCGTTCGAAAGAGTGATAGGCAAAAAAAATACATCAACGATTTTATATCCAATTTTGAGGAGGAGTTCTGTTATGACTGACTTTGTTGATGGGGACCTTTAACACATGGCTCCTAATATCACGAAGTTCATTCTTTCAATTTGAATGAGAAACATTAACATAACCAATATGTAGAGGATAAAAAGCCTGGAAACTATTGAAGTTATCCATTATTGTTTACCCAATGTCGTGATCTGGCATGGCATGTATATTACTTTATTAACAACCACTCAAAAGAATATAACCGATGAGTAAAGAAAACCTGGTTAAAGTCCAAATTCTTAATGCATTTACGGATAACGATAAAGGTGGGAATCCTGCCGGGGTCGTATTCGATGCCGATGGACTATCGAACAAAACGAAACAGGAGATAGCTGCCAAAATTGGCTTTTCTGAAACAGCATTTGTTTCGCAATCAAATATTGCGGACTATAAGCTGGATTTCTTTTCTCCTAACAGGCAAATAGCCCATTGCGGCCATGCCACCGTAGCTACTTTTTCATATTTAAGGCAATTGAATATCCTAAATAATGACACTGTTACAAAGGAGACAATTGATGGTATTCGAAAAATAAAAATACAAGGAGAATTGGCCTTTATGGAACAATTGGCCCCAAAGTATATAGATGTTAAAAAAAGAGAAAACACGATCTTGAAGTCCTTGGGCATAGAGAAAAACGACCTAATGGAAAATGCTCCAATAACCCTAGTCAATACAGGCAATTCTTTTATTCTCATCCCAGTTAAAAATAGAGCAATATTGGGTAAACTAAAACCAGATATGGGATTAATTACAGAAATCAGTGACGAATTCGATTTGATTGGAGTATATCCTTTTACCCTTAATGACGATAACAATGGTAAGGATGCCAGTTCAAGAATGTTCGGTCCTAGATACAATATATTTGAGGAGGCAGGTACCGGGATGGCAGCTGGACCATTGGCCTGCTACCTCCATGATATTCTAGGTATTAAAAAAAATAAATATTTTATCCAACAGGGTGAGTTTATGCAAGTGCCATCCCCTAGTTTGATAATTGTAGATTTGGAAACTGACAACGGCATTATAAAAAGTCTTATGGCGGGTGGAAAAGGAGTCCTTAAAATGGAGAAGCAAATTAGCCTGGCGATAAATAATGATTAAAACCAATCAGAACCAAAATTATAAGCGTTTTAGATTCCATGACACATATTTGAATAAATTTTGAAGCATGAACACTAAAAAAATAAATATTCTTAATTATAAGCACGATTATAGTCATTATTTTGAAGAATATAACAAGGAATGGATTGAAAAAGACTTTTCCTTGGAACCGAAGGATAAATATGTACTTGAAAATCCTGAAGAGGCCATCATAATGAGTGGAGGAAAAATATTGTTCGCAGAATTGGACGGCTCTATAATTGGAACAGTTGCACTGATGAAGATTAGTGATGAAATTGTTGAATTAACAAAAATGGCAGTCGGGAGAAAATGGCAAGGACTGGGTGCAGGGAGGCTATTATGCAGCAGTGCCATTTCGGAAGCCAAAAAAATGAACTTTAAAAAAATTATTCTTTATTCCAACACCCGTCTTGAACGTGCATTGGAATTGTACAGGAAGTTGGGCTTTATTGAACTTCCCTCAGAGGATGGTATGTATCAAAGAGCAAATATCAAAATGGGTATCTCTTTAATATAAAAAACTCCGAAATTATTTAGGTTCCATTTCATTCGGTTACCATTTTGTGAGAAATTCTTAAATTGGTTTTTTACACCTTAATAATATCCATCTCAGCATTAAAAGTTGAATATCAACCATTTCAAGTGGTACAAGTCCGCCGATTAATTAAATTCCCGTGCTACATCCTCCAACATTCCCTTTAGTCTTTGCTTACTGAACCATTTTCCCCTTACAATTACGCCATTAATAGTTTTGGTATGGTTTATATCCTCTAAAGGATTCTTATCCAACAATACCATATTGGCATTTTTACCAATCGATATCGTACCCTCTGTGGAAATTGTATTCAGGTAACGCGCCGGACTCACAGTGCTACTCAATAAAATTTCATATGGCCTCATTCCAGCTTGTTGTAAAAGTTCCAATTCCCTATGAAGGGAAAATCCAACTACAACCATTCCATATGTATCACTACCGGCAATTAATGGTACACCATTATTGGACAAAACTTTTACAAAGTTTGTCATCCAAGTATTATAATCTTCGAAAAGTTTGGGTGCACTTATTCCGTTGAATGATCGGCTCTTAAGTTTTCTATAATCATTTCTTTCTGTTAGAAAATTTTCCCGTTGGTCTCTAGATATATATTTTGTTAATCTGTCGGTCTTATATGCCTCAAACTTTTGATCGTTCAAACAATTATTAATAAATTCAAATACTGCCAATGTCGTTCCCAAGTAAATTCCGCTTTGTTGGATTTGTCGGGCAACGTCTTGAAGCTCGGATTCATTTTTTTCTATTAGCGGTTTTCCATCCATATCGTCATTGAGGTAAATAAACTCCTCAATATGTTCGATTGATTTCATTCTCAAGGAATACTCCAATGGTAGATGGCGCTGTGCATGACCTACTATCGGCAATCTATGATTTTGTGCCTCCTCTAATAATTTAGTATAAATGCTATCAGACAAATTATCTGCAATTTTTAAAAAATCAAAGCCCTTTATAACATGCTCGCTCACAACCTTGTTTACGTCCGATTTCGTGTTAAGGTCTGATTGGGTCAAATAAGGCCCTGTTGTGAAATAATTCGGAACAAGAAGTTTCCCGGATTTAGTCCTATTTCTATAGTCTATATGATCATGACCTAAAAATTGGCCCATATTTCTAACGGTGGTTATACCATTGGCTATGAAAAGCTTAAAATCGCTTACAATATCATCATTTCGATAATGATAATGCATTTCGGCCAGACCAGGAATAAGGAACTGACCGGACCCATCAATGATAAAAATTTCCTTATTTCCAATAGGAGTGGAGGCCTTTTCAATTGACACAATTTTACCGTCTTCCACCCATACACGATGGTCGTACAATACTGTATCCTTCGACATGGAGATTACATTAACTTTGTCAATACACAAATCACCTGAAAATTGCCCATTGGAAATTGAACAATTCAGTATGACCACAGCTATAATACTAAACCTTATGTGATACATTATAAGCCAATTAAAAGAAACTTAAATATTAATGGGTTTTGATAACACTATTAACAAAAGTATAAAAAAACCTTCTTTTTATACACATAGGTATTATTTTATTATATTTGCCAAAAAAAACGAACTTATAATGTCAAAAGCTGAAAGAACCAAGAGATATATTATTAAAAAGTCCGCAGAACACTTTAATAAAAAGGGTTATACTGGGACTTCCTTGAGAGATATTACAGAATTGACAGGATTGACCAAGGGTAGTATATATGGCAATTTTGAAAATAAGGAGGAAGTGGCGCAGGCAGTATACCGGTATAATGCCAAAAATATAGGAAATCAGTTATTAAATGCTTCCAGAATTACTGAAGGAGGGGCCAAAGAAAAGCTTATTGGAATATTGGATTATTATAGGGACAACTGGGAAGATTTTAGAAAGGCAGGAGGTTGCCCATTGTTAAATGCGGCTACAGAGGTCGATGACACTTTGCCCAAGTTGGTTGTAGACGTAAGAAGGTCATTTATGGGATTTTTCAAAATGTTCGAGAGCATTATCTTGGAAGGTATGGCTGAAAAAGTATTTAAAGAAGATTTGAACGTTAAGCACTTGGCTTCAACTATGGTCATACTAATTGAGGGCGGTATACTATTGGCTAAGACCATGGACAATCGTGACTATTTAAATGTTGCCTTTAAAAGGATAGAAACGATAATTGAAAATGAGATAATGTTATAATTTTTTTGTCTAAAAATATACCTATATGTATATTTTTGATACTATTCTCATAAAAACATAGAAATAATTGTAAATTAATTAATAAGATTTAATACTGGAAATTATGAGTCAATTAGAATTGCTAAAATCTTTCATTGGCCAAGAATTCAGGGTTTCACCCTCACCATTAATGCGCTGGCTGAATCCAACTATTATTAGTGCGAAAAAAGGAAATCTTGTATTTCAATATCAAGTGCGTCCCGAATGGCTTAATCCGATAGGAAATTTACATGGCGGTATAACCGCTGCAATTATAGATGATATATTGGGCGCCACTATGTTTTCATTAGATGAACCTGCATTTTTTACCACAATAAACAATGTTATAGATTATTTCTCAGTAGCTAAACCTGATCAAATCATAATAGCAGAAACTTTTGTTATCAAACATGGCAAACAATTCATTAATGCAGAATGCAATATATGGAACAACGAAAGGACCCGGCTGATCGCCAAGGGTAAATCAAATTTTTTTAAAACTGAAGCCAATAATCATAATATGTCACAAAAACATATTGAATTATCAGGAAATGAAAACCTAAAACAGAACTATCAAAATGGTATCTTCAATTAAGAACAAGGTGGAGCTAGCCGGCCTTATATTACCAACTCCACCAATACCCGGTGGAAGTTATTCCCCTGTTATAATAAGGGGTAATATTGGATATGTGGCAATACAGTTTCCCATTAAAAATGGAGAATTCCACTATCAAGGCAAACTTGGAAATGAGCTTTCCACCAGTGACGGATATTACGGCATGCAAATTTGCGCCCTAAACGCCCTAGCCCAGATTAACAAATATATATCTTATGACAGATTGGACGGTTTAAATCACATCTGTGCTTATTATCAGAGTGCCAAAGGCTGGGATGAAGCCCCAAAAGTTGTAAATGGTGCTTCAGACCTATTTAATCAAGTTCTCAAACACAAGGGCTTGCATAGTAGAACATTGCTTGGAGTCCATAACCTACCTAAGAATTTTGGTATGGGATTGACAGTAACGTTCACTAATTTACCATAGCAAACTAACTGGTGTAAAGTGAATTAGGTTTGAAAATTTATATATTTCAATGTATAAATGAGCATTACTTATAGATCCAAACCCAAAAGGTAATGGAGATCCTTTTCCCATAACTCCAAATCAAAATTACCCCAAGCCGAGGTTAACTGTAAAATTTATGAACGATTACTAGTTAATTGCAGATTACCCAAGAATCGAACAAGTTTAACAATCTTATATTAATCAATAAAATGAAAAATGCATTCGATACCATCGTTATAGGATCTGGCCCTGGCGGTTATGTTGCCGCTATTAGATCAGCACAATTAGGAAAGAAGGTTGCTCTAGTCGAAAAATACCCCGTTTTGGGAGGAACATGCACAAATGTAGGCTGTATACCATCAAAAGCCTTGTTGGATAGCTCCGAACACTATTATGATGCCTCCAAAAAATTCAATGAGTTTGGAATAGAAATAGAGGATGTCTCACTTAATTTCACAAAGTTCATCCAAAGAAAAAATGAGGTAGTCCAGTCAAACAATAAAGGACTTGAGTACCTTATGAACAAGAATAAGATAATTGTATTTGAAGGTGTTGCGACTTTTATTTCAAACAATAAAATCAAGGTAAAAAAGAATAATGAGGAAGAGATATTGACGTTTGACAATGCAATTATCGCCACTGGTTCCAAACCGGCAACCTTAAAAAACATCACCCTGGACAAAGACCGGATTATAAGCTCAACAGAAGCATTATCCCTTAAAGCACAACCTAAATCCCTAATTATTATAGGTGGTGGGGCAATAGGGGTAGAGTTGGCTTCAATATATGCTAGAATTGGCACTGAAATAACGATAATAGAGTATGAAAACTTTCTATTACCCAATATGGACCATGACCTTGGGAAAGCATTGTACCGAAAATTAAAAAAAGATAACGTTCAAATTTACCTAGGGGCACAAGTTACCAGTGTACAAAATCTAGGGAATAGAACAGTGGTCAAATTCCTAAATTCACAGGGGAATGAAGAAGAAAAATCTTCGGAATTCACGATGATGGCTGTTGGACGCAAACCTTATACCGTGAATTTGGGCTTGGATAAAATTGGTGTTCAAACTGATAATAAAGGCTTTGTTGTAACCAATAAGCGACTTCAGACCAACATCCCGAACATTTATGCAATTGGCGATGTAATCGGGGGGGCTATGTTGGCCCATAAGGCAGAAGAAGAGGGAACATTCGTTGCGGAAACCATAGATGGTCAAAAACCTTATTTAGACCACAAATCCATCCCTAATGTAGTATATACTTGGCCCGAAATTGCTTCAGTGGGTCTGACAGAACAGGAACTGACACAGAAGAAGGTTGATTTCAAATCATCAAAAATTCCCATTTCAGCTTTCGGCCGTGCCCGGGCTGCAGGTGAAAAAGACGGTTTTGTAAAAATATTGGCCCACCCAAAATATGGTGAAATATTAGGTATGCACATTTTTAGCCCAAGAGCGGCAGACATGATCAGTATTGGTGTAACAGCTTTGGTTTATGAAATTACAGATCGGGATATGACCAATATTTCCTTCCCACACCCAAGCTATACCGAGGTTATGAAAGAAGCCTTCCTTGAAATATCCGGAAAGGGAACAATTAACCTTTAAGTTACTACTAATGATGAAATTTGAAATTTAGATGTAAGTGTTAACTCGCTTAAGCCTCGAAATATCCTAAAATATAATAAGGCTGAGGAGATAATAAATTTACTTAAAGGGAAGTACCCCAAGCAATTGAATTAAAACAATACATATTTATTATAGGATGTCCATTGTTACCGATTCGCCGATAATTTTGGCCATCCTTTTATGCAAGCCATTTTTAAATAACAAAAGAATATGACAATTGAAATTCAGTCACATTCCAAAAACTGGAAAAGAAAGTATGAACTGGAACGCAAGGTATTAGAGGATATTTTTGGGAAAGAAATTAAAGCGATTGAACACATTGGTAGTACATCTGTTCCTAAATTAAGTGCAAAACCTATCATAGATATTTTTCTTGCTGTTTCTCCATTACATAATGTGTCTTATTACAATGACAAACTACAGGGCTTAAATTACAGATATTCTATTACAGATATGTCAAACAGGCATCTATTCTCCAAATATACTGCGGCAGAAGTCTGGACACATAATTTACACATACTCCCATATGATAAAAATTTTTATTTAAGAAACGAATTATTATTTCGGGATTATTTAAGAAAAAACCCTGAATTTGTTAGTAAGTACACCTCATTAAAGGAGCAATTGGTTTTAAAAAATTACAACACCATTGAAGAATACACTAAGTCAAAATCAGAGTTCATTCGGTTTGTTATGGAGCTTGCACGAACAGGGAAAGGTCTGGTAAAATAAATGATCATTTAAGTATTACTGGGTTTAAAAATGATACTGAATATACTTTGCCAAGACGGATCTAAAAATTGGCGATGATGATAAAAGAGAGTTTATAAATAAAAGTTTGCTAAAGTGGCAATCAGCTATATAATAGGAAAGCTGATCGAAAAGTAAGCCATATAAGTATGGCATGTAATTGCCATTCAGAAATAATGAACCAGCCAACCATTGAACCAAGTCTCAATTAACTTTATGGTATATGAAATATTTTTAATTTAATCACAATCCTCAATTCAATTTCCAGTTAATCATTATTAAAATTATATTTTAAGTTCTTTACAGTACATTTTAGTTTTGGCAGTTCAACAAAGGGAATACCATCTATTCCATTAGTGGATAAAGGTGAAAATATTATCACTAAAGTTAACTTGTATAACACTGTATGAACTATTTTGAAATTCTTAGATAGTTGATTGAAAACATATAAATTTTATTATTTCTCAAAATAAGGATTTATTCACGAATATAACCTGAATTCAACTATTACATTTGTCCATAACCAACTAAATATACCAGTTGGAAGATTATCCATAAGAAATTGTGGCATTAGAAAAATATCACTAGAAAGGGTATAGTTTGACTCAGCTATTTTATCCGAGTGGATCACAATGTTTAAGTTCCCCCGTTAGACCATCCATTTTCATGGATGGTTTTTTCTATTACCCATCTGTTCATAAACAGTAATTATGAATATTAATTAACATATAAACTATTCATCACGCAAAATCTTCAAGGTAGTTTGAAATCTTGATTTTTTGACTAATCGCTAGTATACATCGGAGCTTATTTTTGACTCGAATTTGAATCAATATTAATTTAAAAAAAAAGTAAACATGAAAAAAATGAGTATGTTATTAGTAGCAATGTTCTTGGTGATAGTATCTTGTAATAAAGATGATGACAATAACAAAGTTCCGGTAAAAAGTAGTGATAAAGAGATTACAGCCTTCAGCTTTTTAGCAGGTGATAATGATGGGTTATCAAAAGATATCAAAGCCTCAATTGACAGTAAAGCAAAAACCATTAAAGCGGAGTTACCTACTGGAACTACATTGACCAAACTGAAACCTACCATTACGGTATCAGAAGATGCCAACGTTAGCCCAAAAAGTAAAGTCATTACGGACTTTACCAAAGCCATTGTATATACCGTAACGGCTGAGGATGAAACCACCTCCAAATATACAGTAACCATCACGGCAACTAAGAATAATGAATAACAATAATTCAAATCAGTTAATTTGATTTGAGTAAATACAATTTAACACAGGACCAAGAGTTAGGCGCCGTATCAATAAACGGCGTTTAACTTTTTATAAATCTTGATATACAAGTCTTAATGGCCCCTAATCCTGCTACAAAATATCTAAGTATGCAAAATATAATCCGTTCGAGAATTTATTAAAAGCATATTGTGCCAGTATCAAAACATAGAAATTGGCATCCTTTTAACAGCTAATCACCTTGACACAATGAAAGAAGCAAAAAGAAAGAAGAAAACTCATCCGAACATTAAACTTCTGCAAGAGTTAAACCTAAAGGACAGAACCTCTATGGAAAGAAAATTTTCAAAAAGTATAATCTGGCGTTTTTTCAATCCAGTAATTCCCGAAATATCTGGTGATTACAAAGGCATAGACGGAATATTAAAACTATTCCAAAAATTGGAGATAATATCCTTTGGGTCTTTTAAATATGAATCAAAAAAACATATTCCAATAGGGGATGAGTTGATTATCTCGCATGTAAACAGTAAACTGCAGATTAATGGCACTCATGTTGGATTCGACACCGTACTGGTCTGTCGAATAATCAATAATAAAATAACTGAAATATGGAATATACCATCTGTGTATGATAATAATAGTTAATTCCACAAATCTAAAGTCTATAAACCCAATTTATCAATTCCCAGAACGCATATTTAACTATTAAGCAATTATGTTGACGATTAAACACTACCATATTAGTAAATACTACATGTAATCTAAGGCGGGTTACTTAATAAATAATGACCTAATTTATAAAATGGAGTTCTTACTGAAGAAAAGCTCAACTGTGGTGATGGATATTGGTGTCTTCAAAAATCTAAGCAAAAACTGTATCAATATACCAGGTTTTAAGAATCAACACCATAAATACCTAGAATTTATCAACACAAAAACACAATAAAAAATTTAACAAGGTAACTGTATAAGGGTTCGCTGAAACTTAGGTGAACCATGAAGCATAATCCGTTGGCTACAATGCTTTACTTAGTTGTATTTTGCTGATGTTAACCACAGATCTGAATATATTGATGTTCTAAGCCTGGTGTTTACAAATAGTTTTAGGAACAGTTTGATTTTTATACCAATGCAGCACCATAGTATAGACTTGACAATCCTTTCGGACGTGTTGCAGAGAACATATAATTCATTGAGCAGGCTCTACGTGCAGATAATTATCGATCGGGAAGACTTCTAAAAACCATTCACAAGCTAAGTAACAGGCCTGAATATCTAAATACTTGCCCATACTAGATAAGCATTGAAATGTTGAATACGGTTTATATGGATCAACGGAAGGGATACGATATAGCTGCCCGATTTGGGGTAAAAAAATATTCGACTCGAATGGAAACATTAAAGAGGTTACTTATTGCAAATGACTATATAAACGATAATCTAACGCATTCCATATCACTGGAGGAAATTAGCCGGGTATCGGCTCTTTCTAGATTTCATCTCTATTCATCCTTTAAAAAGTTATACGGCCAAACCCCTCACCAATATATAAATAGATTAAAAATGGCTAAAGCCAGAAATTACATTATGACAGGGGAATATACAATAAATGAGATAGCCGACCTATTCGGTTATAATGATGCCTCTGTATTTGGGATAATATTCAAAAAAATATATGGCCGAAGTCCTTCTAACTATTTTGATGGAAATCTAAATTGACAATTCCATTGGCCCTTACAAAAAAAAGAATTCACTTTTTGACGAAAGTGTATGGCTACCCCATTCTACTTTTGTTGTCAATTTTTAAGAATTCAATTATCATATGAGAAAAATTAGTACATACTTTTTGACCTTATTATTATTTGCTGCCTGCAACAAAACAGATGACAAGCATAATGACGGCCAAATAAAAAAAAGTAAGGCAAAGGCCATTACTTCCTTTAAATTCACTGCTAACGATAATGATACATTAACTGAAGATATTAAAGCAGTAATAGACGAAGAAGAAAAAATGATAACAGCCGAGGCGCCTTCGGGCACAGACGTCAAGGCCCTGAAACCCAGCATGACCCTATCGGAAGGTGCAAAGGTATCCCCAAGAAACAAGGAAGCAAAAGATTTTAGCCAAGCTGTTGTCTATGCGGTCACCGCAGAAGACGGCACGGAAGTAGAATACACCGTGACCGTCACGATTCGAAAGTCCAATGCCAAGGAGATCACGTCCTTTGTGTTCCTGGCAGCTGATAACGAAGCCATTTCAGAAGATGTAAAGGCTGAAATCGATGAAGAGCAGAAGACAGTGACCGCAGAGATGCCTTTTGGTACGAACGTTACCGCGCTTAAGCCCAATATTGAATTAGCTACAGGTGCCACGGTTTCCCCAGATAATGGATCGGTGAAAGACTTTAGTGGGGCGGTGGAGTATACCGTTGCAGCTGAGGATAGTAGCACAACAATTTATACGGTTTCGGTCAATGTTGCATTAAGTGATAGGCAGGTATTGGTTGAACTGTACAAGGCCAACCCTGATAATACCCTTGATTGGGACCTTGAATATGAAGATATCTCATCTTGGGAAGGCGTTACCGTTGAGAATGATAGGGTAATTGAACTATTATTGAATGGAAAAGAACTCGATGGAGCAAACTTAAATGTTTTGCCAGCATCGTTAGGATACCTTCAGAACTTAGAGGTTTTAAATGTTGAAGGTAATTCATTGGTATCAATACCAAAGGAGATAGGTGATATAACAAACCTAAAGAGTCTTGATGTTTCAAGCAACTCCTTGACGGCTATCCCTACCGAAATTGGAAACTTGATAAACCTTACAACGATGTACTTTACCGATAACCGCTTAACTGCCATCCCTAAAGAAATAGGTAACCTAAAGAATCTTGAACAGCTCTATTTATCTAAGAATTCGTTAACCTCAATTCCCTCTGAAATTGGGAATCTGAGCAAAATGCTGGAACTAATATTATCAGAAAATGAGCTTAGTGCAATTCCAGATGAAATAGGTAATCTGATTAATATGAGCACTTTGTGGTTAAATGACAATTCTTTAACCACATTGCCGGCATCTATTGCAAACAATACCAATTTAGGGTGGTTGCAAATACAAAACAACCAGATTACCATAATCCCAAAATCTATCTGTGCAATGGATATTGCCTCTTTCACTAAAGATGCTACCGCAGAGTGCGAACAGTAGTACCCATTCAAAAAATTAAAAAATATCCCTACAATGAAAAAGATAAGCGCTTTATTCTTGAGCCTATTATTTTTGCTCGCTGCCTGCAGCAAAGACGACGACAATAACAACACTAAAAAAAGTGATGCGAAAGCCATCACAGGCTTTACGTTTGTAGCAGCGGATAATGATGCTCTGACTGAAGACGTCAAGGCCGAAATTGACGAAGACGAAAAAACGATAACAGCCAATGTACCTTCGGACACTGACGTCAAGGCCCTGAAGCCCACTGTCACGGTTTCGGAGAAAGCAACAGTCTCACCTGAGAACATAGTAGCAAAAGACTTTTCCGAAACTGTGGAATATACCGTTACCGCAGAGGATGGCAGTGAGGCCAAGTATGCCGTTACCGTTGCGGTGGCAAAGTCAGATGCTAAGCAGATTATGACTTTTTCTTTTTTGGCAAAAGACAACGATAGCTTATCGGAAGATATCGAGGGCGAGATTGGTGAAAGCAATCTGACGGTAAAGGTAGAGGTTCCTTTTGGTACAAAAACCTCTAAATTAGTACCAACGATTGTTACATCTTTAGGGTCCACGGTTTCCCCGGATAATGGAGCCGTGAAAGACTTTAGCGAGATGATAGACTATGTGGTAACGGCCGAAGATGGCAGTATAAACACATATACTGTTTCCGTGGTTACAAAAGGGCCTACGAATAGAGAGGTATTGATTGAACTCTACAATGTCAACCCCGACAATTCCCTTGATTGGGATCTTGACGATGAGAATATGTCTAACTGGGAAGGGGTTTATTCAACTGACAATATTGAGGTTGATAGCTTGATTTTCTTTGAAAAGAATTTGACAGCTTTAAACCCCGTAATCGGAAAGCTTTCCAATCTTTTGAAGCTGAATTTAGATGGCAATGACATAACCGAGCTGCCAAATGAAATAGGTGAGCTATCAAAACTAAAAGAACTATCAATTTCCGAAAATCAAATCAAGGACATACCAAGTACACTATGGAAGTTGACACAGCTTGAATCCCTATCTATGGGTGATAACTTCCTAACCGTAGTTGATGCGGATATTGGAAAGCTAGAAAATTTAAAATCTTTGTTGCTTTCAGGCAATCAATTTACCAACCTGCCAGATGAGATAGGAAATCTTTTAAACCTTAAATTCTTGTCCATTTTCAACGGTAAACTAGAGAATGTACCTAGTACCATTGGTAATTTAAACAAGTTAGAAGTTCTTTATCTAACAGGAAACCAACTGGTCAATATTCCTTCTGAAATAGGTAAGCTTACCAGCCTAACTACGCTATTCGTTGAACGCAACAAGTTGAACAGTCTACCTGTTGAGATTGAAAACTTACAAAACCTAGGAGATTTGCGATTGGGAGGCAACCTATTCACCAGTTTGCCAACTGAAATCGGCTCGCTCACAAACCTTCAAATCATATTGGCCAATAAAAATCTGTTGACCACAGTCCCTGCTTCTATTGGGAATCTTACCAAACTAAGAACATTATTGCTACAAGAGAATCAGCTTACGCTCATACCCAAGGAGATCTGTGATTTGAACATACCGAATTTTAGAATAGACACTACCGCCGAGTGCGAACAATAGCACCCATTCAAAAAACCAAAAAAATATTCCTACAATGAAAAAGATAAAAATTCTATTTTTAAGCCTATTTGTGCTCGCTGGGTGCAGCAAAGATGATGATGACAACGGTACTGCAAAGAGCAGTGCAAAGGCCATTACCGCCTTTGTGTTTACAGCTGCTGAAAATGATGCGCTTTCCGCTGATGTGAAAGCAGCCATAGATGAAGAAAAAAAAACGATTGCCGCAGAGTTCCCTAGCAGTACGGAGGTGACTGCCCTGAAACCCAGCATCACCCTATCGGAGGATGCAAAGGTCTCACCTGACAACAAAGCGGCAAAAGATTTTAGCCAAGCTGTTGCCTATACGGTTACCGCAGAGGACGGTACGGACGTAAAGTACACCGTTACCGTTACCGTTAGTGAATCGGACGCTAAAGCGATCACATCATTTCAGTTTTTACAAGAGGACAACGACGGTCTTTCAGAAAACATTGAGGCAGACATAGATGAAGCCGAAAAGACCGTTTTGGCCCGTGTCCCGTTCGGTACGGACGTTACCGCACTAAAACCTGTTATCGGGATTTCGGCAAGGGCGAGCATTGACCAAGAAGTAAAGGAAGCGGTTGATTTTAGCCAAGCCGTAACCTATACGGTCACGGCCGAGGACGGAACCAAAACAAGCTATACGGTTATAGTGGAAGTGTTAAAAAGCGACAAGCAAGTGCTGATCGACATTTTCAACGCCAACCCGGATAGTCGTCTTAATTGGACCCTGGATGGCGATATTGCCAACTGGGAAGGGATCACGGTTGAAAATGGAAGGATTGTGAAGATTTCCATAGCCTCTAAAAATATAATGGTATTGCCGTCTTCAATTGGGGACCTGACCCAGCTACGATCCCTAAGCTTTGATACTACTAACTTAACCACTTTGCCCGCTGAAATAGGCAAACTGCAAAGTTTGGAGTCTCTTAATCTTGGATGGAATGAATTTGAGGAAATTCCTGAAGAAATTGGGCAGTTGACCAATTTAAAAGAGCTTTATCTTGAATTTAATCCAGAACTCCAAGAACTACCCTCTTCCTTGGGAAATCTTATCAACCTGGAGACATTGACAGCTTATGAAACTGGACAAAAGGTGATGCCCAGTTGGATCGTTAATTTGGAAAACTTGGAATATTTAGATCTTAGTAAAAACACCATTGGGGTAATACCCAGTTGGGTTGGTAGTTTGAAAAAGTTGGATACGTTATATCTTGGGGATAATAAAATTAAAGTCTTACCTCCTGAAATAGGTAACCTTTCGGCACTTAGGGAATTAAGTTTATCTGAAAATGAATTAAAAGACCTCCCTCAGGAATTTGGTAACTTAACGAGTCTTTCTAGCCTGTATTTAGGTGAAAATTTATTTACTGAAATTCCTTCAGCTATTACCAAATTAAATACCCTTACGGATCTATCGCTTTATGACAACAAGATCGCTACACTATCCCTTGACTTTTTCAGTCTTACGAACCTTGATTATTTGAATTTGAGTGGAAACGCCCTGACAAGATTACCCGAAGAATTGGGCCAATTGTCCGAATTAGAGGTTCTTACTTTAAATGATAATAAATTGCCATCTGTTCCTGATGAAATAGGGGACCTTTCGGCGCTGAAGACCCTTTACCTGAACAATAACCAGCTAACCTATATTCCTGTCCGAATTGCCAATCTTACCCAATTGGAATACCTCTACATTCAGAACAATGATATAAGCTTAATATATGGGCCTATCTGTGATTTGAATTTAAAAGTGTTTCATAGGGACGATACCGTACAATGTAATTATGAATGAAAGACTTTAAGATGGTATTGGCGGATTTCAGTATTGTTGATACCGCAAAGTATAATAATCTGTAAAATTCAAATTTGAGATGAATAGAAAACTAAAGCTTTGCTGGGCATTGTTATCGGTTGGGCTGATAGGCTGCGATGTGGATGTGGACCTGGATTCCAAACCGGACTCAAAAGGAGAAATCACTATAAAGGCTTTTGGCGATAATGAAGATGGAAGCGTCAATTTGGGCGGGGAGTTTACGATAGAGGTCATAGGGACGGATTCGGACGGTGCAGAACACTTAACTGTGGACATTCCAACTTTGAATATAACATTTCAAAACTATGGTGGCCCAAAGGCTGATCAAGTGAAGGTCGACCATAGTTTCTTGGTGACCGAAATAGACAGAACGAGAGAAAGCATCATCAAAGTAACCCTTGAAGATAATGATGGGAATATTTACAGAAAAGGGTATCGATTTCAAATCAATCAAAATCAAAATTAAAAATAATAATATGAGAAATCAAAAAGTAAAGCTAGCTATAGCCATTGGGGCGTTAGTATTTAGTAGTACAAATTTTTACGGGCAACGTTTCCATAAAGGGAAGAAAACCTATCAATACACGAAAGATGGGGTCAATTATATTTCCGCCTCGTGGCGAGAAACCTTGCCAGAGCAGGAAATAACCAGTGAAATGCACGGAAACAGTGTTGGAAAAATTGTTTTTTCCAATGAAAAGATTCCGTTTAAAAATGAGGATGCCTCAAAAATAAAAACACGTTTGAACGTTAGTGACAACATTTATGGTAGAATGTACTTGATCTGCTCCATACCCAATGATACCCTTTACTCCAATTCTTCAAGGGACGGTGACAATAGAGAGGGATTGCAACTATTGACCAAGAAGAAAAAAGTATGGGTGACGCGCGGACATGATTATTATAGAGATGCCAGAGCTTCGTATAGGTTGTTTATCAATGGGGAGTTGTCGAGTTGGGCCATACAAAATGTAGAGTTCACCGAAGAATCGTTACACCATACAACGCGACAAGTCTGGTTGGCTCCCAAACCGGAGGATGAGCCAGTGTCCCGGTATTGGTTGCAAGAATTGGATAAACTACCTGAGGGTGAGCACCATGTTCGAATAGAGTACATTCCTGGCAATAGTAACGAACATATTATAAGACCCTTGGCCGCGGGCGAATTTACCTTAGTGAAAAGCGGAAATGCAACGGTATCTACAGGCATTAAGTATGCGGATCTTGATGAAGCCCGTAATGACCCCCAATTGGCCAAAGAAGTGATAAAGGTAATGGCCAAGGTTTATAAGGACAAAGGTTGGGATGGAACCCTGACAAAAGTTAAAT
The DNA here is from genome assembly GCF_900129275.1 of Arenibacter palladensis. Lineage (GTDB taxonomy): Bacteria > Bacteroidota > Bacteroidia > Flavobacteriales > Flavobacteriaceae > Arenibacter > Arenibacter palladensis. Next base: position 304,626 of record NZ_FQUX01000002.1, read on the forward strand.
TTAATACGGACTGGGAATCTTTTTGGTCTACCGCTTACGGTAAAACCTCCAGAGTGCGTGAAATTAGGTTTTATGCATATACAACACATCAAAGTGGTAAATGCATGGTTGAAGAGTTTACGGTAGGTCAGGCCTATAATGGAGGTGAATTTTCCGGACCGTTATTTTACAGAAGGGTAATACCAGGTAGTAAACAAAGAATTGATTGCGAGTAATCTTAAGAAACAAAAATAGCTATGAAAAAAGTTTATTTAGGCCAACTGCAAGAAATAATCTCAGAATTGGTTGAGAATGAACCTTTGTTTCTGATAATAATGGTACAGTTGTTATTGGTTCAAATAGTCGCTGTATTTTTTTTGATTAAAAACAATCCTCGGGTGAAAAGTGACTATGCCCAACTCAAGTCCCGCGTAGTTGCCAACATTGAACAAAACAAGATAACAAAGAAGTATAGTAATTCTGGACTTAGCGTTGAATTGGCAAAAGAATTGAAAACAAAGCTTCAATATTTAATGGACAGTGAAAAAACCTATTTAAACCCCGGGTTGAAACTGACTGATTTAGCTTCTAAAATTGGTATCTCGGCGCATATGACTTCCCAGTTGATTAATCAAGAATTTGGTGAAGACTTTAATAGTTATATAAATAGCTACAGGATAAAGGAAGTGATTTCCATTTTTAGAAAGGGGAAGTACGGCAGTATAAGTGAAGTGTTTTTTTATGTAGGATTCAATAATAAAACTACGTTTAATAGAGCGTTCAAAAAATATACAAAAAAGACTCCTTCAGAATTCATTGAAAGCCTGAACAGTAATGATAGCATATTATGGAAAATTTGAAATAAGCGTTTGTTGGTTATTTGGTTATGGTTGGTGACCACCTGGTTTTGTGATCGGGTGGTCATTTAGTTTCATTGACAAATTAAAAGATAGGGAGAGGACTGATTTACTAATTAACTGGATGTTTATATCGGTCGCGTCCTAAGGGCAAAAAACTTTTGCCCACCTGTTGTCTTTAAATAACTAAAAGCACTGATTTTAAAATATTTATAAACTTCGTTTTAATAAAAAAAAGTAGTAAGGAATCATCGGTGAATGGGTATCATCGTATAAAATTAACCTTAGCAGCCCAATTCTTGCCTTTTTTTTGTCAAAAATTTTGAGAAGTAGGGTGGTAGAGAGTCAATACGGAATAAATTGATGTAACTAACGGTTTTGTTCTCATTTTATGAAGTTTTTGAATTAGCTATCAGAGACAATCACCACTCTACTCTTTAAACAACAAACTCATAGTAATTTACTAACTAATTTTTTTATGAAAATCAAAAATTATTTCTTTTCAGTGTTTTTGATGTTGTCTTCTATGACAATATTAAACGCACAAAACAAGGTTCATACCGGGAAGGTAGTGGATCAAGACAGCAATCCGTTACCCGGCGTTAATGTCATCGTCAAAGGAACCTCTAACGGAACACAGACCGATTTTGATGGAAACTACAGTATAGATGTGGCCACAGGTCAGATTTTGATTTTTACTTACTTGGGGCAAAGACCTGAGGAAATTACCGTAGGATCATCTTTGATTATTGATGTGAGAATGGAGGAAGATGCCCAAGCGTTGAACGAAGTGGTGGTGGTAGGACTTGGACAAGTAAAGGATCCATCAAAACTTGCATACTCTGTTTCACAAGTAGACACGGATCAGGTATTGAAAGCTAACGAGGCAGATCTTATCAATGGTTTGGCCGGAAAATCTGCCGGTATTCAAATCAACAACTCATCTGGTTTGGCAGGGAGCTCTTCACGAATAGTAATTAGAGGGGTTTCATCGTTAAATTTTGGAAACGAACCTTTGTATATAATTGATGGGGTGCCTATTTCAAATACAGAAAATGATATTGATGCTTCAGACCCCGACCAGGCTTTGTTTTATGGAAGCACCGCAGGGGGATCTATCGATATCGCTCCAGACCAAATCAAAGATATCACCATACTAAAAGGAGCTGCTGCCTCAGCTATTTATGGTTCAAGGGCTGCCAATGGTGTTATTGTAATTCAAACAAAAAAAGGCATCAAGAATTCGGCACCCCAGGTATCTTTTCGCTCAGCCACAACCATGAGCAGTATTATTGCGCCAGAATTTCAAACAGAATATGCCCAGGGTAGCGATGGAGTATACTTTTCTGGAGAACCAGGTAGACAAACCTCGTTGAGCTGGGGGCCAAAAATCTCAGAATTGGATGTGCCTACGTATGAACGTTTTGATATTTTCCGAACAGGTATTACCTATGACAACAGTGTTAGTGTAAGAGGGGGCATGGACAAATCCTCTTATTTCACCTCATTTTCTGCGTACAATCAAAATGGGACTTTGGAAACAAGTAGTTTCGATAGGTATTCTTTTCTTATCAACGCCACACATAATATTTCCGAAAAGTTCAAACTGAATGCAAAAATGAACTATGTAAATAGTTTCAATGAAAGACCCTTTGAAGGGAACGGTCTAAGTTCCATTATGTGGACCGTTTCAGGAGCACCCATTACATACAACTTAAGACCTTCGGTAGATGGGGATGGAAACCAAAGACTCTACAGGACAAACAGGAACAACCCATACTTTATCCTAGATAATTCTGGCTCGGAGTATATCACAAATCGGTTTTTGCCCTCTTTGTCCCTGGAGTACAATGTTAACGATTGGATTAGCGTGAAGGGAACCGCAGGATTGGACTTTAGTTTAAACAATGGGAAGGTCTTTGAGAACAAAGGGCTATTGGGTACATTCAGTACAGGTAGATTACTACTTACCGATAGGAAGTCGCGTGACTTTAACGGAGAGCTTATTGTGACCCTCGATAAAGACTTCAGTGAAAAATTTACTGCGGACTATCTCCTTGGGGCAAATGTTTTTGACACTAAGGACTTTACAAGTTTTTCGCAAGGTTCTTCCTTTATCATTCCCAGTTTTTATGATCTTTCCAATGCCACGGCATTACTCACGGACGAGATCACCACAGAGAGGAGAATTGTTTCTTACTTTGGACAGGCCAACTTTGGGTTCAATGATTTTCTTTTCTTGACCCTTACAGGAAGAAACGACAAATCCTCCACCTTGCCCAAAAAGGACAACTCCTTCTTCTATTACTCAAGTAGTTTGGGGTTTGATATGGCCAAAGCTTTTGATTTGAGAAACTGGTTAGATCGAGCAATGTTAAGGGGCTCATATTCAAGGGTGGGAAATGACGCCCCGGCCTATGCGACAACTACAAATTATATAAAAGCTAACCCTAGTGATGGACAACATGGAAACATAGACTTTCCATTCAGGGGAGTTGGGAGTTATGTGCAAAGCGCTGTTGAAGGGAACCCGTTATTGACTCCAGAGTTTACCAATGAATTTGAAATAAGCGCGGACTTACAGTTTTTTAAGAACAGATTAGGTTTGGAAGTCAGTTATTATGATAGACGAAGTGAAGACCAGATATTTAATGTACCTCAAGCTGCGACAACGGGGTTCAATGCTAAGTTTGAAAACGCGGGGTCCATCCAGAACAAGGGTATAGAAGCTACATTGAGCATTACCCCAATACAAACCAAGGATTTTAGATGGGATGTAAATGTCAACTATTCCAAAAACGAAAGCGAAGTATTGAAATTGGCAGAAGGTGTTGAATCGGTAAGGCTTGCAGGATTTACGAATCCTGGCATATTTATAAGAAAAGGGGAGCCATATGGAGTTATTTGGACCACGCTTTACAAACGTAACGAAAGTGGGGCATTGCTGTTGGACGATAATGGTTATCCCATCCAAGGGGATGTTGGGAATGCGGGAAGTGTTCTTCCAAAATGGACCGGAGGGGCAACCACGAGTTTTGAATATAAGGGGCTTTCACTTTCTATGGTAATGGATGTGAGAATAGGGGGGAAAATAATTAACCTAGATGAGAACTATAATACTTACTATGGCACCTCAATTCTGACAGCTGACCGAGAAAAGGATGTGGTTATCAAGGGAATAAGGGAATCTGATGGCCAACCCAATACGGTAGCCATTAAAAAAGACTTTACATACTGGAACCAATACGCTCAATTGGAAGAGTTTGTTCAGAAAACGGATTTCATCAAACTTAGGAACGTCACTTTAGCCTATAATATGCCTAAAAAATCGTTGCAAAAGTTGGGGATTGGACTTAGTGGAGCCAGATTTGGTTTTTCAGGAAGAAACCTATGGATTAAAAAGCACGACTCATTTACAGGCGCAGATCCAGAACTAAGTCTATATGGGAGTGGAAATGGACAGGGCTTGACCAATTTTCAAATTCCAACGAACAAGAGCTATTCATTAACGTTAAATTTAACTTTTTAAGCATGAAAAATTTGTATTCAACATATTTAAAACCAAGCACTATACTGTTATTGGCTCTGCTATTACAGGGATGTTCGGATTATTTGGATGTCAATACTAATCCCGATTCTCCTTCTGATTACCAAGTTACAGAAGAAGTGCTATTGCCAGGAATACTTTCTGAGTTTTCTTACGAGTTGGTTGGAGGATATTTTGCAAGAACATCTAGCCTATGGACAGCACAAGTGGCCGTTACCGGAGAGAGCAGGGGTTTATCCACTTTAGTGCTCCAAGATACTGATGTAAACAACTCTTGGGAGTTTTCTCTATATACCAGTGTGCTAAAAAATGCCAAGCTCCTAGAGCAAAAGGCAGGAGTCAATCAAAACAAAGGCTACAGTGGGATCGCTAAGGTAATACAGGCATATGCCTTATCAATTACGGCAGATTTTTGGGGTGCTGCACCTTGGAGCCAAGCTTTTGATCCTAGTATCAGGAAGCCTAGTTTTGATAGCCAAGAAGAACTCTACTTGGTAATAGATACATTGCTTAAAGATGGAATTACTGAGCTTGGTGCGGCTTTGGAGTCATCAGAAACTATAGAAGGAGATATCCTCTATGGAGGCGACCTGTTAAAATGGGGCGAAATGGCTTATGCCTTAAGAGCAAGGTATGCCATGAGATTAATTTATGCCAAAGGACAGGGTCAAGCGGATTTGGCCATTGCGTATGTAGAGGAATCATTCTCTTCTAATGCCGACAATGCAAGTTTTGTTTTTGAGGATAAGGAGAGTGCTAACAACCCATGGGTTCAGTGGGAAGATAAATGGAACGATGTATTTATTAATAAATTCATGGTTGAATTGATGGAATCTTATCAGGACCCCCGTTTGATTGCCTTTGCATTGCAACAAACAGATGGCAACATTGTGGGTGGTGAAAATGGCACTGTAATTCAATTGAGTGCCACTTCCCAGGTCTCTATCCATACTGCAGTGGGTGCATTGAACGCCAACAAATACTTTGTGGAAAATGATTCTTCGGTAGATTGGATTTCCTTTGATGAACTCATGTTTATAGCAGCAGAGGGCTATTTGTTTAAAGGAGATTATGACAACGCTGAGTTGTTTATGAAACGAGGCATAAGGGCCAACTTTGAAAAGATTGCTTCCCAAGGAGTATTGATATTGGACGATACAGATATTGACGACTATTTGAACAACATAGTTTTTCCTACAACCTTGGAGGCAGGACAGAAAATGATCATTGAGCAAAAATATATCGCCGGTTTTTTGCAGATAGAGCCGTACAACGATTACCGAAGAACAGGGTATCCTGAGGTGCCATTGCCGGTAACAGCATTCAACAATCAAATTCCAGAAAGATTTCCTTACCCGACTAATCCAATTTTAAATAACACCGAAAATGTTCCGGATGTAGATTATGTATCGGATAAAGTTTGGTGGGATCAAAAGTAGTTTGATTTTACGATTTTAGCTTGAGTTGTTTAATCCCACCTTGTTAGGGTGGGATTTTTCTGTTATTTAAGTTGTTGGTTGGTGGATTTACATAATAAAATTGAAAAAAATAACTTTTTCACGACCAGAGCCCATGAACAAGGAATATTTTAGTTTTCGAAATTTATTTTATACTTATTTCCAGGAAATAGTTTCGAAGCTCTTAGTTACAAGTTTTTGGTGATTTCTAACTGGAACGACAAATATCAAAATACAAAACTAAAAAAAGAACACATGTCGAAAACAAAGTTTTGGAACCAATTAATACAGTTTACTATTGTAATTCTAGGCGTTTTGTTTTTAAGGGAGTACCTAAAAGAACAGTTGATTGAAAACAAGGTTATGGATTACGGCACCCTTATGATATTGGACGTTTGTGCAAACCTTGTTTTAATAGTTTTTTCAGTTTACCTAATAAAGAAAAATGAGCTGGTAAAACTTGCGGGTTTGGAAAAAGGTAGGATAGAAAAAGGGATTCTTTTGATATTTCCTTTGGTTTATCTTGTTCTGCTTAATTTAGTGTTTTTGGATGATATCATAACTTCGGACAATCTGTTTACAAATTGTTCCATCCTGGCCATCTATGCTATTTCAATAGGTTTTGCTGAGGAATTTAGTATTAGGGGTTTTTTACAAGCGCTTTTAATCAAACATTTTGGTGGTGCGCCAAAAAAGGTAAACATTGCGGTATTTGTCAGTGCTTTATTTTTTGGGCTGGTACACCTTGTGAAATTTGATAAAGGAATTTATGGCGAATTGTCGCAAGTGGCTTTTGCCACTTTTATAGGTTTTATGTTTGGAATGTTGCTTTTGATTACAAAGAGGTTGTACCCCATTATAGCTATTCATACTATTATAGATTTTGTGGCAAAAATGGACACTTTGGGGACACCAAATGAAGAGAAATTCACAGAACTTATGTCTTTGACCAATGCTTTGCTAATAGCAATTCTGGTTTTGCCCTGTTTTTTTTATGGAATTTTTCTAATGAAAAGATATAAGGTCTCGGCCCGCATCTAAAGACGGCTGCTGTTTTTCTCTAATACCTCAAATGATTCGATTATTAAGGGGTCAACATTGTTTTTTATATTTTTAGGCCTATTTAGCAACCTTATGTCCGGTTGTACGCCAATACCCTCAAGGTTTTTCATTTCAGCGGCAAAATATTGCTGATGTGACAAGGTTGCACGCCATTTGTTGGGCAATCTAAACCCATACATATCCGAAAAAATACCTTGTGTTCGATCTCCAATCAAAGTTACACGGGGAAGTTCTTTCATCATTAAGGCAAAAACATCCGCCGCGCTAGCGGTATAGTCACTGGCCAAAACAATCACAGGTCCTTTAAATTGGATCTTGCCCAAAGGTTTCAAATATTTTGTTCGTAACCTACTATAGGTGTTTTTTCCTTTTTTTCGCTGATGCTTATGATATGCAATGATTTTTTTACTAGTAAATCTTCCAGCAATTTTACGAGAGACCAGGTCAGTTCCACCTCCATTGGTTCTAATATCAATGATTACTCCTTTATTATGGCTGAAGGCTTTTACAGCATCATCTATGAACTTACCTAGCTCACCAAACTTAAAACCTTGCATCGCAGAAATTAACAAGTATCCGTAATCATCGGATACGGATAACCGCATAAGTTGACTTTTGGATACCTTGAAGTCCTAGAAGCCATTTTCTGTAAGGGTAGTTTTTGTGAATTCAAATAGTTGATAAATATTGGGCTGTGTTTACTTCGTTATTGGAAAATTTTTTGTTCAAATGCTTGGAGTTGCATCATCACTTATGCGGATAATATTTCCTCTTCTCTGAGAGATGAGATTTACGTGGCCATCATTGAGTTCCTTCAAATTCTTAGGGTAATATGGGCGCCATTCAACATATAATAACTTTTTGACTAATGTATATTGAAACGATCAAATACATTTAAGCACTCTTTGCTTGATTGAGCAAGGAGCTTTTATTTGTTTAACCTGTTTAAATATTTCTGGAGCTTTTACAAAGGGTAATTTGTTATTCTTTGAACCAGAAATACCCTGACATAATTGTAATAAAATTGCAAGGACCTGTTCTTTATTACATTCAATTGAAAACAAACATGATGCAAGCAATTACCCTATTTACCATTGTACTGACGCTGGTGCTGTCCGATGTTAACTGTAAAATCACTCAAGATCTCGGGTCCCAAGTACAAGAAGGGGTCGTCTATGCACTCCCTATTCTGAAATCAACAATCGATGGGAATCTGGACGATTGGCCCCAAACGATAAAATGGAACCCGATATCCAGACCTTTAAAGAACCCGGAAGCTGTAGATACTTCGCGTAAGGCAAGATTCAAGGTGGCTTATGATACAGATAGCAATAAATTGTTGGTGGCGGTAGAGTATTTCGATATGTATAGACTTGTAAGTGATTCCCTGTCCAATGCATCTCAAGACGTGCATATTCTATATGTGGACCAAGATCGGGATTTTGGAGGTTCAGCCGTTATGCATCACTACGCAAATGAGAGAATAGTAAAAACTGGGGATACGGACAATCCAAGGCTTAAGGAGGTCGAACCTTTAACATCAGCAAACATTATATCCAAAACTAGGCTCGAAGGAAATAAGGTCACTATTGAATACGAGGTAGAACTTACGGCTCCTATAAAGATAGGACACGCAGTAGGTCTAGGTCACTTGATTGTAGATTTTAACAAGGACAATACAAATGAGTACATTGTTTGGACAAAGGGAGGTTCCAAAAACTATACTTCTGAGAGTATGGGCACCCTAGTTTTTGCGGATATCGGTTATTTAGATAAAATGGGAAAGTTGCAAGGAAAGATCAAGAAACCCATCAATGGTGCATTTGAAATACCAAAATACCTAAGGATCAAATCGTTGGACAATGTTAAAAAATGGTTTGATGTGGTCGTGGACAGTATGGGCAAATATAGGGCACAACTTTCCTTGGGGAAATATACCATAATCCCATTTTCCAATTTCACAAGTAAAGGGGAACAGAAGAAGGCTACAGATATAAGATGGATTAAATGGGATAAGACTCTCTCATATTCAGAAGTGCTGGTGAAACGAAATGAAGAAGCTCAACTTGAAGGGCCAGAGTTGGATTTGAAAACTTTAAATGAGCCCAAATACCCCTTGTCATTGTTGCTCGATGAAAAAAATTATAATAAAACGGTGATAAAAGAAGAACTGGTACGCTATATGGAGTATTTTGAGATACCTGGTGTCAGCCTTGCGATAATAAAAAATGGTGAAGTTAAAGACACCTTGATTTTAGGAAAGGCCAATGCCTCCAACGGAACTCCTTTAAATGACAAGTCACTCTTTGAAGCGGCTTCAATTTCCAAACCTATCTTAGCTTTTGCCGTAATGCGGCTTGTTGACAAGGGCATCATCGATCTTGATGAACCATTGTATAAAACTTTGATACACCCTGATTTGGAGGAAGACCCTAACATGAAATTAATAACTGCTCGCCATGTTCTCAATCATACCACAGGTTTTCCTAATTGGCCTGGAGAAAACGCTAACAATAAGTTGTCGATCAATTTTACTCATGGGACAAGTTACAGTTACAGCGGAGCTGGATTTGAGTATCTAAAGGAAGTAATTATCATTAAGACAGACAGGGATATCTCATCAATCTTGAAGGAGGAGGTATTGGATGTTTTCAACATGAAAAACACTTACTTCGAAGAAAACGATTACCTAAAAGAACACAAGGTACATGGCCATCTGGATGGCAACCCTACCCGACGGGATTTTATGGAAAACGCCGAGGTTGCCTCTAGTATGCATATCAATGCTGCTGAACTTGCCAAGTTTTTTATCGGAATAAGAAATAGAAAAGGGTTACTTCCGGAAACTTATAATGCTTATCTGGAATTTGATACAAGGACCTATAGCGAATGGGAAGATAAGACTGGTTGGAAGAGCTGGATGGGCCTCGGAATATTTCTACAAAAAACACCTTTGGGAACAATTTTTGGACACAGCGGAAACAATGGAGATTTTACCTGTATTTCCGCTTACTTTGATAAACAAGATGTAGGTTTTGTATTGATGACCAATAGTAACAAGGGGGGTGTATTGTTGAACCTCTTGAACGTATGCTAGTATCTGGGAAAACATTGGGGCGCCAGTTTGAAAAGTTACAATAACTGATCTATATTATGAATAATTTATTTTTAGTGTGTTGCCTTACCGGTTACTTTTATTGTAGGGAGTTCAAATTTCCTATTATTTGGAGTTTTGCCGTTGCATTTGACATTAATGTAATAAGAAATTGGATTGAAATCGTATTTGCATTATCACGGGAACACTACTAAGTCTTGAGAAAACATCTAGCCCTCTTACAGCTTTTAGTGTTACATGTGCAGCCGGTGGCCAATGGTTTTGTCCTGCTGGAATTTTTGTTGAATCAAGACTATATAAAGGAATTTCTCTGTGTCAATAAAGACGATTGGAAACTTGCGTGTAACGGGAAGTGTTATTTGATGCAACAACTCAGTGCAACCCAAAACGAAAAAGAAGAAGAGTTTCCAATTTTATATCAAACCAAAATCGAGTTTATACTGGTTCATTTTCAAACTAAATCAAGCGAAATTATTTACTTTGTGAGCAAAAAAGAGGAACCACCTGCTTGTATAAATGACTATGTGTTCCTTCTTGAATATGAAATTTTCCATCCCCCGATAATTTAATTGTATCGATTAATATTTACAAAGTAGCATCATTGGGAAATGATAGCTACAACATTCTTATGTCTAGAGATAGACCTTTCAATTAAATTATAATTCAAATATGAACAGAATTACAGTTATTGCCCTATGGGCATGTCTCGGTGTGCAAGTATCTCTCGCACAAAGTATAAACGGGACAATTACAAATACCAAACAAGAATCAGTTCCAAATACAAACATTTCGGCATTAAATACCGGCCTTGGAACTGTAACTGACAACAATGGGAAGTACACTTTGCCCATCAAGAAAGGGAAATACACTTTAGAAATCAGTGCCCTGGGTTATGCTACGATTACAAAAGAAATATCTGTCGAAGATGAAAACATGACGGTTGATATAAGTTTGAGTTCAAGCAATGAGGCTCTAGACGAAGTGGTTGTATATGCACAAAAGAAAGAGCAAAATCTTCAAAAGGTTCCTGTGGCCATAACAAGTTTAAATGCAAAAAGAGTGGAAGAAACTCGCTCATGGAAATTGGAGGATATGGTTGGGATCATACCAAATTATTCTTATAGCGAATTGGGTGTGGGCTTCCAGCAAGTACAGAGTATCAGAGGTATACAGGTTTTTAGCGAAAACCCGGCCATTGCAACATATGTGGATGGTGTGAATAGCCTCGATATTGCTTCTGGAGGATTCCAGTTTATGGATATTGAACGTATTGAAGTACTACGTGGTCCGCAAGGTACATTGTACGGAAGAAACGCATTGGGAGGTGTTGTAAACATAACAACCAAGAAACCAACAAATACTCAGTCTGTATTTTATGAGAGTAGCATAGGAAATCTGGGATTGCAACGCCATGGGCTAGGTTTGAAAACCCCTTTAATAAATCACAAACTTTTTTTAGGTCTTGGTGGACAATACCAATATAGAGATGGGTTCTTAACCAACTCCAATGAGGACAAGGTCTCTACTGTTTTAGGAAGCAATGGTCGCCGAGTTGGGGATGAAGAAAGCTTTTATGGTAATTTGTTTTTGAAATGGCTGCCAAATGAACTTTGGGATGTCACTTTAAACTTAAAAACTCAAGTTGACCAAAGCGATGCCAGTGCTTTTTTTGTATCTGTTCAAGATGATAAATTGGCCTTAGAAAATCCAGATAACATTTTTCTTGGAAGGGTTGGTGAGCACGGACGAAACCTTTTGAACACAGCTATGGTCACCAACTATAAATCAAATAAGTTTAAATTGTCTTCTGTTTCGGCGTACCAACGGGTTGGTATACGATTTGATGACATTGATTTTTTCTCCTTAGCCGGGGGACAAGTATTCGCAAGCTATAACGATGGACAAGTTGGGGTTTTCAACAGACCACAGGAAGTTTTCTCGCAGGAGTTTCGGATTTCTTCTGAAAACAAGAATGACAAACTTAATTATACGGCTGGAACCTATTATTTCAATCAGACAAATTACGAACCCTCTACAAACTCAGCACGTATCATAAATGAAAGGACTTTAGATGTTTTAAGTTCCATTGGTAAAAACAATGGAATTGCAGTATTTGGTGAGGTGAACTATTCACTTTCCGAATCGCTAATTGTAACAACTGGATTGCGCTATGAAAGTGAAAACCGGAAACTTGTTTTCAGCCGATTTAATGATGAGAATGGAACTGTTACGTTCACTTCTCCAAGAATGGAAGAAAGGGGTAATTATAATGCGTTATTGCCAAAATTCGCACTGGCATACCGGGTAGATAAAAATATAAACCTATATGCTAGGTATACCAGAGGTTTTAGAGCAGGTGGAATCAATGGAAACGTGCTCCCAGAAAGTGTTTCGCAGAGTTTTGATCCAGAATTCTCCAATAACTATGAACTTGGTTATAAATCGGATTGGTTCAATAAAAGACTAAGATTGAATATTGCCGCATTTCATATAGATTGGAAGGACTTGCAGTTTTTTAATTCCTTTGGAAACTTGGTGTTTGCCAGAACCAATGTTGGTGACGCGCGGTCAACGGGATTGGAAATAGAAGTCATGACAATTCTTATTAAAGGGTTACAGCTTGAAACAGGTTTTGGTTTCAACGATTCAAAGTATAAGGATTTCGTGCTTTCACGAGATGTTCTTAATGTGAATACAGGAACTGTTGAAACCATTCTTTACGATGTATCTGGGAACCAACTTTCCAATGCGCCAAAGCATACCCTATTTCTGGCCACTCAATATCAATTTTCACTAGGCAAAGATTTTAAGTTTTCCCTTCGTGGAGAGTTTAAAAATATTGGGCAACAATACAGCGATATACAAAATGACTTGGAAATTGGTGATTACAATCTATTCAATACTTTGATAAGCATCTCCAATGACAACTATAGTTTGTCTTTCTGGGGGCGCAATCTTAGCGATGAACGTTTCATCCAGTATGGTTCAGCGGATACAAGTTTTGGACGTAGCAGTAGAATATCGGCACCAAGAACTTATGGAATGACATTAAATTTAAAATTCTAAGAGAATGAAAAAAATTTTATTGGCGATGAGCACTTTACTTGGGATACTTAGTTGTGGAAATCAGAAAACAGAAATTGAGCGCTCTCAATTCACGCATGAAGAATTGATGCTGGCTGTTGCCCCAAAATCACATAGCATTAAAAAGATTGGTATCCTAGTCTATGATGGTGTAAATAGTCTGGATGTTTTTGGCCCACGTTATGTGTTGGGTCAGATAATGGGTGTGGATATGATACTGATTGCTTTAAAATCCGGGAATGTCAAAACTGTAAAGGGTGTAGAGTTTGTGCCCAATACTACAATTTCCCAGGTAGACAGTCTTGATATTTTGGTTGTTCCAGGTGGTTTCAAAGGAACATTAGAGGTCGCCTATAACCCTGAAGTTCAAGAATGGATACGTAAAGTGGACAAAACAACTACATACACTGCAAGTGTTTGTACTGGTGGTTGGATTTTGGGTAGTACAGGACTATTGAAGGGAAAAAGGGCAACAACAAATTGGTATGATGCTGAAAAAATGCTTGCCAAATATGGCGCTGAATTTTCCAATGAACGTTTTACAAATGATGGAAAATATTGGACTTCTGCCGGAGTAACTGCAGGAATGGATATGTCCCTGGCTTTATTGGCAGAAATAGCGGGCAGGAGTTATGCGCAGGGTGTAATGTTGGATATGGAATATGACCCTACTCCACCGTTTGAAGGAGGTAGTCCAGAAAGTACACCTTCGGAGATTTTACAGTTTATGACCTTAATGTACAAAGCAGGTATAGATCCTGTGCTAACCCGGATGGAAAATGGGAAAACCCATATAGTTGATTAGAATGAGTTGAAGCTAAAGACTAAAATCAGGAAAGGTATGATAAGGCTTAAATCACTCAAATGGAGATTCCCATTTGACTAATGTTACATTTATTGGTGGTAATGGCCACATCACGAAAATAAGGATTTTTTGACGATAGAAAAGGGAAATTCGATCGCTCTTATTGGAAATCTTATATCATGAAAAAGCTTTTTTTTTATTTGTGTTTCCTCTTCCTGATTTTGTCTTGTAGCAAAATTCAACCGGTTGAAACTAATCAAACAGATGGTGCAGATACACCCTCTTTGAGTTGCGACTGCGAACAATTGTATGGTGGGTCCAGTAAGCCCAAGGTAATAAACATCGATGGCGGTAATGATTCGATAAATGCTTTGGCAATCAACAATAAAGTAAGCGACTTTGAAATAGCCCATTTGCAGATTGAAAACGTTGAACTGGGAATACATATTTTAAACAAACCAGGGTGCGCTACCTCATCACAATTTCCTGAATGGGAAATGAAAAACATAATTATTCATAATAACCTTACTCAAAATATCGGGAATGAGGGATTGTACATAGGGTATTCCAAATTTTTACAGCCAGTTGCGTTGAATTGTGATGGTTCTTCCATCAGTCGATTTTGCCCAGTAATTAAGAATATCCACATATATAACAATATTGTTGAGAATTGCGGATGGGATGGGTTGCAAGTTAGTTATGCAACGGGTGGAGCCAAAATATTCAACAATGTCATTAATGCAACAGGACTGAAAAACAAACCTACCCAAAGAGCAGGTATCGTTGTAGGAGGGGGCACCAGAGGAGATGTTTATGTACTGTACTTGGCGATGGCATTGATGTTTTTGGGATAGAAGACGTGAGAGTGTTCAACAACATAATCGTTGATACCAATAATGGAATTTTCATAGGTAATAATGAATTGCATCGACCGGGAGCGGACTTCAAGGTGCTTAACAATACCATAATCTATGCCGCTATACACGGTATTCGGATGAACCACAAATCAAGCTTGAACAATGAATTCGTTAACAATATTATTGGTTTAACACAACAAAGACGGATCTATTACGTGGATAAGCACATTGCAGAAAATACGTTCGAAATCACCAACCTTGCGGTTGAAAGTTTAGAAGAGGTCATTATCGATGGGACACCAATAACTTATCCAGGAATTCCCTAGCTGTCAACGCGGGTGCAACAATTAAAGGTTTTGAATTTGATTTCTATGGTAAAAGTAGGGATAGGGATTTTGATATAGGGGCCGTCGAATATCAGTTTGATTAGGTCTTTGCGAAAATTAAGTACTTTTTGACCAAGACACAACCATATATGAGTCATAGCTTCGCTTATGAAAAAATCGACTACCTTTTTATCATCTAGACACATTAAATGACTCATGAAAAGAATAAGTAATTGCATAAAAAGTGGTTTTGTCCTTGGCCTTACAAGCTTTTCGGTATTGGTGTTTAGTTCAATAAATGCACAAGAAAAACGGACAAATCTGGCTGAAAAATATACACATGTACATAAAAGTTTTGAAAAGGCTACTTGTCCAATTCCGCGGGACAACATCAAGCACTTCGTTTATTTCTCCAGAGATAGAGAATCGCTGAAAGAACATATGTTTTTGTCCAGTCCACGATTCGAGGGCGCTCAAATAATGTATTCTTGGAGACAGCTGGAGCCAATAAGGGATGGTTACGATTTTTCCATCATTAGGGATGATATTGCTTATCTAAAACAACACGACAAGAGCTTATTCATTCAATTACAGGATGCAACTTTTAATCCAAACTATAAAGCAATTCCCAATTACCTGCTGGCTCAAGAATTTGATTGGGGAGCTACTCGGCAATATAATGATAATGATGAACCTGAAGGTTGGGTCTCCAAAAGATGGAATGAAAGTGTACAAAATCGATTTGCTCTGCTGTTAAAAGCCTTGGGCAGAGAATTTGATGGTATTATTAGGGGGATAAATCTGCAGGAAACGTCCATTGGGGTTAATCAAGAAATTGACCAAAGCTTTACCCAAGAGGCTTATTTAAAGGGGTTAAAGAAGAATATGTTGGCTATGAAGAAAGCTTTTCCAGAATCAATTACTTTAATCTATGCTAATTTTATTCCGGGAGAATGGCTTCCTTTTAAAGATATGGGTTATTTGAAGGAAATATATCGTTATGGAGAGGATATTGGTGTTGGACTAGGTGCACCAGATTTAATGCCAGACAGGAAAGGACAGCTGAACCATGCTTTGGCATTGATGCACGAAGGACAGTATTCAGTGCCCTTGGGCATTGCGGTCCAGGATGGAAATTATATAGGGAAAACCGGATCGGACTTCGATTATGAAGAAGGTTTGGACTATGGTGAAAGTACTAGAAAAAACCGAGTCCCTATGCTTCATGCTTTTGCCAAGTATTTTCTGAACATTGATTATATTTTTTGGTCGAACCAATTCCCTTACATCGAGGAGGATGTTTTAAGCTGCTTCAATTAATGTATAATACTTTAGTTGACCATTAGTCATTTTAAAACATTCGATAAATATTTTTTTGGAACCGAAAAAACGTACTTGTTATGTGGATTGTTCTCCTTAGAAAAGTTCTACTAAACTGTGGGTTAGAAGCTATCAATATAACATCTTGCGTATCCCCAATGTATATACATATACATGTGTTTTTGTATTCATGTTTCACGGTGGGTCATTAAACATCGTAACATGGCTAATTGTTATTTGTTTTTCTGCATCACCATTTATGCACACTTAATATTATTAAAATCAATTAGCTATAAAATGGCAATGAACGATATATCAAGAATAGTAGATCAAGGCTTGTCTAACAAACACCACATCCCATCATGTTTTTTTCTTATTAAAAAAGATTTTTTGACGATACTATATAACAAATGAGCATTAGCTTGCGTGTTTTATTAAATTTTATATTAACCGAAAAAGGATGAACAAAATGCTTAAAATGAAAAAATACGGATTAACTGCTATAGTCTTAATTAATTTTTTTTTAATGCAATCACAAACAAAGGGGGATTTAATTGTAGACCCTTACAGAAAACCAAATGAAATAAAACTAAATGTGACCAGGCCAATTTCTGGTGCATTTGAATTAATTTATGAGAGAAACATAAATAAGAAATCGTCTTTCGGAGGGAGTATTTTTGCACCCTTTAATCAAAAAAAATCAAAAAATGATATAGATGTCAATTATTTTATCACAACATATTATAGAAGGTATTTTGGAAAAAAATATGCATCCGGCTTTTTTCTTGAAGGATTTGGAATGTTGACTTCGATTGATGGAAAACAATTAATTGATTCAAACGGTAATTTAACGAATATGGAGGGTTCAGATGTACTCGATGTTGCTGCCGGTGTTGGACTGGGATATAAGTGGGCTACCAAAAGTGGATTTGTATTTGAGGGCAACATAGGTCTAGGTAAACTTTTATTTAATGCTAAAGACACCGATCACGACAGTGTTTATAGACTAGGCCTAAGTGTAGGTTACAGATTTTAGATATTGGTTTAATTTTTTATTTTTAAGCTAGGTGATAAGGACTTTAGAATGAGAAAATTATTTAAACTAATACTTGGAATAGTTGGGATATTAATTTTCATTACATGGCTTAGCAATCCACAATTGTTTAGGATAATTTGGTATCAAAAACCAAAGGTAGACACTTACAAGAGTTTTCCATTAAGAGTTGTAAACCCTAGCAATGACCCTTTTAGGTTTATACATGGTTACAGTGAGAGTACTAATTTGGACTCACTAATCGTGGAAAATGGTAAAGGAGCATGTGTCCTTTTTCATGATTACTTTAACAAAGGAGATTTATTGGCCTTTTTAGTTGTTAGAAATGACACCTTAATTTATGAAAAATACAAAAAAGGCTTTAACAGATCCAATATTTCGAATACTTTCTCAATTGGTAAGTCAATGATTTCAATCCTTATAGGAAAAGCAATTGATATTGGCCACATCCAAAGTGTCGATCAAAAAGTAATCAAATATCTGCCAGAATTTAAAGGTCTTAAAGGTTTTGACAAACTAACAATAGATAATTTGCTAAATATGAAATCTGGCTTAAAATTTAAAAGGGCCGGGAATGGTTATATTTCGGATATATTTTCCGATGAAGCAAGACTCTATTATTCCAATCAATTAAAGCGAGATCTATTGAAAGCGGAAATAGATACAGTACCGGGTAGCAGATGGCAATATAGCAATTTGGATCCATTAATACTTACATGGCTCCTTGAAAAAGTAACTGGGCAAAAAGTATCTGCCTTTTTTGAAAAAGAAATTTGGAAGCCAATTGGAGCCGAATTTGCTGCCAGCTGGGGAGTGGATCATGCCACAGGTTTGGAAAATTCTCCTAGTAGTTTTCAATGCTCTGCAATAGATTTGGCTAAAATTGGTAGATTATTAATAAATCAAGGGATGCGGGATTCTACGCGGATTTTGTCTTCTGATTGGATTGACAGAAGTGTAAAAATTAGTCAGAAAAACAGAATGAATATATCAAAAGGTTCACAAAAGGCTACACATCAGTATTTTTGGTGGTTACCTCAAGAAGACTTTGAAGGAGATTTTTCCGCTGAAGGTTTAAGAGGTCAGAGGCTCTACGTAAATCCCAAACAAAACATCATAATTGTTCAATTTGCCAATCAAGGATATGGAGGTTATCCCTATAGAACAATATCCCATTATTTTTTCGAAAATCGTCACTAAATCTATTTGAACAACTTCTTTCAACATATTTAAAATCCAGAATCCAATTTTAATTAAGACCTTATTCTTTGAATTCGAAAAACTTTATCATACTAATAATTGGCTTAATAATTTCTCCAATTTTTGGACAAGAAAACAGTGTGTGGTTAAAAGGCAGGGTTCAAAATCCTAATAATGATGTCTCCGACGTCTTAATTATCAACAGAACAACAGAAAAATCAACTATTACAGATTCATTTGGTCAGTTTTCAATAGAAGTTGAATTAGGAGATTTATTACAATTCTCTGCTGTTCAATATGTGACCCAGGAATTGATTGTGACGGATAGCATTTTGAATAAAAAAGGAGTTCTGGTTAATTTATTGGAAAATGTAATCGAATTAGAGGAAGTTAATATAAGGCCCTATGGACTTACCGGTAAAATAGCTTTGGATTTAAAAAAGCTAGACAAACAGCCCGTTGTCAATTCCCAGTCATTGAAGCTGCCCAATGCAAATATTGAACTGTTATCTCAAAACGAAAGAATACTGAAGGAAGCAGATAGAGGAAAGTTTGCAACCGGAGGGATTCATTTAGATACATTATTTCTCTTCCCAATAGTCGGTGTTTATATGAATATAAATTTACATAAAACACTCAATTTTATTTCAGGAAGAACACAAAAATTGAAAGATGCAGTCAAAAGGGATTATAACCAAAAAAAGGAAAACGAGATCACTAAAAAATTTTCAAGGAGTACAATTTCAGAAGGGCTTGATATCTCTCATTCAAATTTAGATGGTTTTTTTACGTTTTGCTTAGCACAAAATGATTTTTTCGAGGTTCTAGAGGCTAAAAACTCGAATCAAATTTGGGAATATCTTAAAGTCAAAAGCTACAAATTTAAAAAAGAAAATAGTTTGAAATAGAGGCCTTGAGATTGCGATTAAGGAAATAACCAATAAACTGAACCTACGAGCCGCAATTTATAACTATAAAAAGAAAATATACATAGGCTATATTTTAATTGTAGGAGCTATTGTATTAGATCTCTTCTTATTTGAAATTAATTAATTCCTAACAATGGCCTAGATTCTCTCTTTACATTTTACCTTGTAGCAATAGTTAGAAGGAGTTACACCTGTTTCATTCTTAAAGACCCTATTAAATGTTGCTTTGGAATTAAAACCAGCTTCAAGGCCAATTGAGAGGATTGTATATGAAGTATAATTTGGATCTTGTAACAACTTTTTAGCTTCATCTACTCGATATTTGTTAATAAATGAATAAAAAGTTTGATTAGTATTTAGTTTTATAGCTTCTGACACTTTTTGAGGAGTTTCTCCAAGCATAACAGCAAGTTCAGAAATTGTCAAACTTGGATTTAAGTAAGGTTTGGTGTTAACCATTATGTCAACAATAAACCCGAATAATTTCTCTATGGCCTTATTAGAATATATGTAATGCTTTGGTTTCTTATACAGGCTTTTTTGTCGTAGAAAATAGAAACCAAGGGCTATAACTAACCCAACGATCAACCACAAAAGGAAAGTAATACACACCAATCGGATACTTTCATTTTGCAAGACTTTAGATAGACAATATTCCCAACTGACCACAATAAAGTAAATTGAAACAAGAAACAGTAAAACTTTTCTTAAATTACTTATATGTATTGATAGCGAAGTGTTTTCCTCATATTTCAACATTTCCTTTAACTTGGACCAAGCCCAAATACCAATAACAATAACCCCAATTATTAGGGGTACTTCCAACCATTCGATATAATGGTCATACTCCAAGACCAACGAATTGTAACTTTGGCCATTCTTTAAAAAAAACTGCTGAAAAAACCAATTAACAACACATGCCACACTCCAAAGCAGGGATGGCAAAAGTGTCCATACCAAGTTATTACACCATTTGTATTCACTTTTTATCAAGCTTTTCAAATACCAATGAAAAAAAAAGAGGTTCGATAATAAAAATATCCTGTTCAAGTCAAGTAAAATGGGTATTGAATTAGGAGGTTCTGTAATTTTTATGAACTCAACAAATGAATTTAGTACAGATACAGCCAACCATGCTATCAAAACTTTATCATGAAATTCTTTGTTTTTTTTAAAAAGTAAAATTACCAACAACAAAAACGGAGCGAAAAGCATAAGCGTATAAAGCGCCAGTACCATGAGGCCCATTGATTGATTTTCTTCCATGCTTGATCAAACTGTTTAAGATACCAAAGCCAACAAAGTTATAAACAACCATTAGGTATCAAAACAAAAATGTAAGAAGTATAACAATTTCACGTGTCTTTAAGAATTAAAACGTTCGGAGAAATTATCCTCGTCCACGCAATTCAGAATAGTTTGTCAACTTTCGGGATCAAAATATAAGGATACTATTGTTCTCTTATTTTTTTGTTAAAAGAAGTCCCAATAGTAAAAAATTGGGACTTCAAACGGGTTCAACCAATGAATCTTTGAACACCAATTCGAACACTCGATAACTAAAGAACTATTAAAGTTAACTATAAAAACACATGAATATAAAGCCGCATTGAACCAATAATTATTCCTTCATTTTATCTAAAAAGCAATATGATAAGCTTATAAAATGAGAATATTAAATAAAAGAGCTTAACACATTTGGAAGATACCTCCGCAGAATTTTAAAAAAACAAGATTAACTATGATATCGAGATATACGGGCAAATACTATGATCATTTTTCTAAACATAGCAGTACAACCCCTCCAATTTTCTCAAAGGACAAAAGTTATATGATGCGATTTTGTACTCGGTTACCGAGTTATCGTTTTGACAACAGTAACCTTACAATAGTTTATTTTAAGGATGGATCCGGGGAGTTTTTGACGGGCAACAGAGGGTTAAAAATAGAAGCCGATAAATTTATGGTGGTTAACCCTGGCCAGGGGTGGGAATATGTTAATCACAAAGCAGAATATATTGATGTCCTAAGCATGGTGTTAACAAATAGTTTTAAGGAACAGTTTGATTTTTATACCAATGCAGCACCACAGGATAGACTTGACAATCCTTTCGGACGTGTTGCAGAGAACATGTATTTCATTGAGCAGGCTCTACGTGCAGATAATTATCGATCGGGAAAACTTCTAAAAACCATTCACAAGCTAAGTAACAGTCCAGAATATCTAAATACTTGCCCAGACGAGATAAGCATTGAAATGTTGAATACGGTTTATATGGATCAACGGAAGGGATACGATATAGCCGCCCGATTTGGGGTAAAAAAATATTCGACTCGAATGGAAACATTAAAGAGGTTACTTATTGCAAATGACTATATAAACGATAATCTAACGCATTCCATATCACTGGAGGAAATTAGCCGGGTATCGGCTCTTTCTAGATTTCATCTCTATTCATCCTTTAAAAAGGTATACGGCCAAACCCCTCACCAATATATAAATAGATTAAAAATGGCTAAAGCCAGAAATTACATTATGACAGGGGAATATTCAATAAATGAGATAGCCGACCTATTCGGTTATAATGATGCCTCTGTATTTGGAAAAATATTCAAAAAAATATATGGCCGAAGTCCTTCTAACTATTTTGATGGATATCTAAATTGACAATTCCATTGGCTCTTACAAAAAAAGAATTCACTTTTTGACGAAAGTGTATGGCTACCACAATCTACTTTTGTTGTCAATATTTAAGAATTCAATTATCATATGAAAAAGAATCCTACTCACGCCTTCTCGAATTTTGCGCCTTGCTTGTAACACATGTTCAATAGAAAATGAGGATAAGCCTGTAGAAAATTTTATTATAGTAATATTTTCAATGTTTTTGACAACTAGTAATATACTTCCGTTAGAAGATATACACCCAAACCATTTAAAAATCCATTGGATTTATTGGATGAATTGGGTCTAATTCAATAATGACCACTTGGTATAACCAAATTTTAAAACGATTTGATTAACCAACAAATAGGTCATTGAATAAAATTTACTTTCCTAAAAAAAAAATAAATATTAATGCAAAAAAAAACAAAAAGGAATATGTTAATTGATGTGCTAAGAGGGTTTTGCATATTATCGGTAATTTTATTGCATTTAAATATCAAAGTTCCATTCAAGGAAACTTTTATAGGGACCTTGATGCCCAAAAAAATTTATACTTTATTCTTTTGGAGCGGATATTATGGAGTTATTATATTTTTTACGTTATCGGGATACCTAATTACCAACTCGGTAATAAGAAAATGGGGGAAGCTTTCCCAAATTAAGGTTAGGGATTTTTTCGTTATGAGAGCCGCTAGAATAATGCCCTTGTTATTTATATTGATATTAGTTCTTACAGTATTGCATATAATGTCCGTACCTGGATTTATAATTGATAAAGAAAAGGTGTCATTGGGAATTGTTATTTTTTCTGCAGCTACTTTCCATATCAACTTACTTCAAATAAAAATTGGGTACTTACCTGCCAATTGGGATGTACTTTGGTCTATATGTATTGAAGGGTTCTTCTACCTGATTTTTCCATTTCTCTGTCTAATTATAAGAAAAAAATGGCACCTAGCAGTCCTTATACTGATCATTATACTAATAGCACCTTGGGCTAGAATCGCACTTTACCCTGTTAACGAATTGGGGGATCGAAATTATCTGGCTTACATGGATTCAATAGGGATTGGCTGTATTATAGCGCTAGGTCTTAAAAGATTAAAATGTTGGATAGAATATGACAGAATTGGCTTGTTTCTTGGAGCTTCCATGCTAATATTAGTGCTGTACTTCCGAGGCTTTTTATATCAATCAGGATTGGTTTCATCAGGTCTAAATGTTACAATATTATCGTTAGGAACAGGACTAATGATTATTTGGATGCATTTCCGTCAAGACACCTTAAATCATTCTCGATTCTGGCTACTCAAAATGATTGGAAAAATGGGTAGATTGAGTTATGAAATATATTTAACCCATATCTTCATAGTCATAGTTTTGGTAGATATTTACAATAGAATCCAAGCTCCTTCTGAATCTATTTATCTTCTATATATTACTACTGTAATGCTTTCATCCTTACTGGCAAAATACGTTAGTAAGTATATTTCAAAACCTCTCAGTAATAAAATCCAAAATAAATTTATCTACAAAAGAAAACCCATTTGTAAATTAAACCAATAAATCTTCCAATATGAAAATAATAGTGCGTTTAACTTTTTTGTTTTTTGTAATTTCATTCGTCAATTGCTCTAAGGAATATTCAGAATACATAAATGAAGAATCTAAACATTCTTTTACATTGGAAAAGAATATATCTTGGTCATCACCTGAAGGTATTGAGTTAACGATGGATATTTATATCCCCAATACAGGGAAAAACTCTTATCCAGTAATTGCAATGTTCCACGGTGGTGCTTGGATGTCCAATTCCAAAGAAATAATGAGCGAGCCCGCATCTTATTTAGCTTCACAATCCGAATATATCATTTGCAATATAGATTATAGACTATTACCGCAAAGGAATAATTCTATTAAAATCAATGAAATAATCGAAGATGCTTTTGGAGCAGTACTTTGGATCAAAAGTAATATACATGAATACAAGGGTGATCCTGAGAAAATTATCGTTACCGGAGATAGTGCAGGAGGTCATTTAGCTTCTATGGTATTAACAAATGGAGATAATCTGAGCTCAGTAGGATTTGAAGAAGGAAACTTGTCTTTTACCCCATCCTGGTTGCCACCTGGAATGAGTGCGGAAGATGTAAAGAATAGTGACTGGCTGTGTGTACAGGCAGGTATAATAAACTATGGGGCCGTAAGCCTTTATGATATGGTGAAATATGATAAATTCGAAGAACCAAATATTTTTTGGATTGGTGCCAAAACAAAAGCAAGGGGTATTTTTGGTAATAACATTAATGTGAATAATAATCCTGAATATTATAAAGCTATTTCACCTCTGTTTACTGTACCCGACAAAGATAAGAGAGCACTACCGCCGATATTGTTGACTGTTGGGTCTGAAGATGAGATTATTACTCCTAACATGGTTGTAAAGTATAGAGATATCATATTAGCCGCAGGGCATACCAGAGTTGAATATTGGGTACATAATGGTCGCCCACATGGTTTTTTGAATTCAGGATCCAGTATACTTTTAGGTACTGATTTTAAGAAAGATGCAGTGCCTGCATTAAAAAAAATGATTTCTTTTCTAAATAGGATTTTCTATTAAGTAATAGCATTTGATCTGGATATTATATTAGTCAACTTTGTATTCCTAATCTATAAAAATTGAGTATTCATAGGCTTTTAGATGGAATTAAAATATCTCAATTGTATTTTATCAGAGTAATCCAACAGATTACTTTGATGGTACGTTTTAAACTTTAGACATTTACTGTCTATACCAGTACGGAGATATTTTACCCAATTGAATTAAAAAGATTTATAATTACCAACTGCTTTTACCAAAAATTTTTCTCACATTTAGGACTCTTATTTTTGCTTTCGTTTGTACAATTCTTGCCCAAAAAATTGCTAATCAAGCATTTCTCATATGCTATCTGTTAATTTTTTCTTTATCCTAAATTTGTTATTCTAAAAAACCAAAGAATTTTCTCAAACTATATTTATTTAGACTACATAGAGGACCAATAATTTATTTAACAGGCATTCGAAAACACTTCATATTCGAATTGGCTTATTATTAGGGAAACGCATTAATCTTATATTAAATGGAATTTCCTTCAGTAATTATCGAACAATATCTTAATTAATTAAAACTACTGTAAAATTCGGTGTAATGAGAAAAATATTGCCTTTGGTTGGAGCTAATACAACTCAGTGATTATGATTTGTATTTTCAAAACAGTATAGGCAATTAAAGAAGTTTATTAATATAAAAATTCCTTAAAAAATATATTTTTTGACAAATCGCAGTAGGGTTGGAACTTTACCTTTGGCTAAATTTTTAATAATATGGTAAGAAATCTTATAATAATGTTTAAAAAAAAACCTTTGAAAAAAAAATATTGTTTGCTTTTTGCATGCTCCTTTTTTATTCATGTATCTTATTCCCAATGGATTCAAACTGGGAATAACATCTATAATACAAATACTGGATTTGTTGGAATAGGAGTTACCAATCCAGTTGTAAAATTAGATGTAAATGGTTCAGTTCAGAGTAGAAGAATTGAATTTTTAGATTTTAATAGAGGACATTACAACGGAGACAGGGTTAGGTTGTATCGTGATGATCCTGAAGGGGATTATGCTCTTCTAAAATTGCAATTGGGAGACGAAAATCAAGCAGAGTTTCAAATTGGTTATGTCGACCATCAATCTGGGAAATGGGTTAAAAATCTTTCCATACATAACAACAATGTTTTGCAGTTAGGGGATAACGAATTGGATTCACGAATTGTAGGTAGAATTGGAAACAACCGAACTTTTGGTTTTCATATAAACCGTTGGGGCGGTAAATATGAATGGACTATTGGTTCTAAAAATGGTGAAATTTCAATGATGAATCTGGAGCGTAACACTAATGGGCGGGTGCTATTGGCCGTCAATGGAGGTATGCATTCGAAAGAAATCAATGTAAATCTCAATTATCCTGCTCCAGATTATGTATTTGAGGAAAGTTATGAGCTCCTTCCTCTAAAAGAAGTAGAGGCATATATTAAAAAATACCGACACCTTCCTGAAATACCTGCAGGAAGAATTCTGGAAAAACAAGGGATTAATGTTGCTGAAATGGAAATGGGATTGTTAAAAAAAGTAGAAGAACTCACATTATATATAATTAAAATGGAAAAAGAAATTGCTTTGATTAGACAGCAGTGTGGTTCCATAAAGGGAAAATTTTAGATTGTATAAAAAACTTTGTCTCTAAGTTGGTTCTTATTTCGCTTCCCGTAAATAGTAAACAAATCCTATTCAAACGATTATCAGATTCTAAAGTTGAAGAAAGTATAACAATTTTATGATTGCATTCCTAAAAATTCGATATTAATAGCACATCAGGAGAATATACTTTTTTGTTTTATTTATTGTAGAAAACAGAACTAGGATAAATCTCGAATTTGACAAGCGCGGAAAAAGTATTATCAAGATTATAAATGCAATTAGTGTTATTGGAACTATAAAAGCGTATACACTTTGTCATGGTAATTGCTTGTTAGAAATTAATTCTTAAAGCTCTAATCATGCGAAACCTTCTCCCCATGCGCATATTAGTGTAAGAAGTTGTTATTGGTTAAAAGATGACATTCTTATTCATTTCGGTAAACAATCCGAATTAAATGGGGGCATTCCATGAAGAGCACTTTTATGACACGCATTTGTACTTGGACTAAGATACATCCCCAAAATTACAAGGAATAAGAAGTGTTGACCCAATCATTTGAGTCAAATTATTTCTGTCCTAAAATCATAAAATTAACAATCATATATCATACTTATCCAAAAAGAAATATTAGGAAAATAAAAAAGCTTAATTTATGAAAATATATTACCCTTATATAAAAATTTCTTTGGTATTAACTTTATTTATTTTATGCTGTTTACCAATTAGAGCACAACTTTCCGTGAGCCATACAGATTCAACAGAAAAATACCGTTGTAATGGTGCTATTATCATTAACGGTGAAACTGACGATGCTCCATATACCATTACTGTTACTTCTGAAGAAAACTCGTATGAACAAAGTAGGATGGACATAAAAGGAGGTACTCCAGCTGTATTTGAAGATTTGTGTTTTGGCACTTATAGAATTGTGGCAAAAAATCGTTTTGGTAATGATCAAGCATTAAAAGAAGTGGTCATTAAGAATTTAGGAGGGTACTATAATTTTGGAATTACAGCGGACAAAATTGACGGTGATGCAGGTAAGCTTGTTTCAAATTTTTCCACAGAAGGGGTAGTTCCAACCGGAACAAAAAAATGGACAGTACAACCTGATTGGGGATATGAGTATGTCAAGAGTGGGGCATCAAGTAATTTTCCGACCATAAACTTTTTTTCACCAGGTACCTACAGTGTTGGTTTGGAGATTACCCCACATGATGGTGGTTCTCCATATTCGGCAAGGAATAAAATTGAAATCCTAGCTAAAAGTGACTTTCCTATAAATGTTCGAATGGAGGTTTACCCTGGAGCCGGTAATTTTTATGTGAATTCCGAGGTCAAATTCAAAGGATGGGCATTTATTTGCGGGCTTACAGAGTTTACTTGGAGTTTAGATGGCCCTGGAAAAGACTCAACCAAAAAGTATGATGGATCAGAACACACAGAGTATTTCTCCCAACCAGGTGACTATAAGGTTCATCTGAAGGTAAAGAATGATTGTGGGGGAGAAGATACCATAACCGAAACCATAACGATAAAAGAAGAAGATGGTGAGGTTGGGAGTGAATTTATTGTCGAAGGAAATTTAGCCAATTACCCAACTTACTTTACGACCTATGTGGATCGAGAGGATAATTCCAAAATTAAAGAAATTTGGTATTTTCCAAAAGCTGATAGTAAAAGTAAAATTGTGATCAGCCATAGGGAATGGGATAATGTTAAAGGCCAATGGTTTTTTTCGACATATTACAATTATCAATCACCTGGTACATATAAGGTAGTACAAAGAATCATAACCAATAGTGGGCATCATTTTGAGGCCGATCATGTTTTGGAAATTACAGAGCCAAATGATTATCAGCCCGATTTCTCCGTTTCGCATCCAAATGGCCAGGAGATTTTTAGGGACATGGATGCAAATGATGAATATTTGTTAGGTTTAACTCAATATAAAACCCCTATTGGCGGCGTTTCCAATTCCAACACAGTTTATTTATATAAAAAGGCTATCACAGGTGGGTATTCAATAAAGAGAACTTTTCATTTTGGTAATTTTGAACCTCTAGCGGTTAAGTTTGCAGATGAAAATAAAAGTTTTGCGGTTGAATATCAAGATCGTAACACTTTTAAAAGGGTATTTTCAAGATATGCAAGAAGTGATAATGATTCGAACTGGGACACTTATAACGTTACTAAACTTGAGGTGCCTGGTCTAAGTAGAAATTTCGTATGGGATTACAATAATAACAGATTAGTCATTGTCGATCACGACAATGAAAAAATGTGGATATATCTATTTCACCATAATAGGTACATTCTTGAGAAGGAACTTAAGATTGAAGTTATTGATAGGTTAGAATCTAAAAATGGCCCACATTTTGTAGCCATGGGGGATTTTGTCATTTTCTACACAGTGAACAATTTATTGAGGTCAGCACATCTAAAACCAGATGGCTGGAAACTTACCAGCTTTCTTAGTGATCAAGTTACGGCAGAGTATCGGAAGCTCTTGAATACGAATAATGATATTTCAGGGAATACACTGGTACGCAATTTGGATTTTTACAAAAACAAGTTGATAGTCGGGCTGTACCTAAAGGATAGGGATTTGACAGTACCTGTGCTGATTACACACCAAGGTTCAAGTGTAGGTGGCTATTATGAGAGGAAAAAATTTACCAATTGGCGGGAACATGATTATCTCGACTTTAGTGTGGATAATAGACACTTTCTAGTGCTCGATAGGTTACAAACCTCATTTTTTAAATATGATTTTATGAAGGGTGAGGACAAACCCATACTTGTCAACCAATATCCGGCATTAAGCATTAGTGCGAAATGGGTTAAAGGTAAAGTCACTGGAGGTATGACCTATTTACTTGATAATGTAGGAAATATTTGGAGTTACGATGGCCGGTTACCAATATGTCATTCGGAGTTTAAAGAAGATAACAAAACTTATAAGGAATATAATGTTGTTGCCGCATCAATTGAATTGGGAGGAAATAACTTTACACTTGACAATAGTGATTCGAACAATAATGTTATCAGCCTAAAGGCAACGAATGTTTTTCTTAAAAACGGATTTACCATAACTAAGGGAAGCCAAGTTACAATTCTTGCCCAAAACTGTGAGGATTTATCAGGACAGGACTATAATAAGAATTCCAATATTTTCCAAAACACTGAACAATTAATGGCGTTGAGTACAGGTGATAGCACTAAAAGTGACAGTATAATGATATATCCGAATCCTGTTAAGAACAGATTATATATTCAATCTCCCGAAGTTATTCAATCCATTCAAATCTTTGATTTTTCTGGTAGAATTCTATATATTAAGTTTGACGTTCAAAAATCCGAATATCTAATCGAAGATATAAATTACCCATCTGGTGTATATGGAATTAAAATTACCGTATCGAATTCGATGGAATATGTTAAAAAAATTATAATTGATGGAAATTAATGGATTTTGTGAGATTTAATTGTTCAGTTCTTTGGATTAATAAATATTGGTGCAGAAATACTGGGAAGGCCCTTATATTAATCTTTATACACGGATTTCGATATTCGTTAGGCCAAAGGCTATTTCCCAGTCATAGGAGAAGATAGCATTTGCCTTTATTATAATGTATAACAATTGCGCTTCCTTCATAAGATAAAATATACTTCCAATAAAAAAATCTAAACTATTTTGGGGTAAATTCTACTTCGAGACGCTTATAAAATACTGTACCTATTGATAGTAATGCTTTTTAAAACATGGAAAAACAATATCACTTTATAAAACTATCAAATTGAATAATACCATCTAGTGGTAGTCCGGCCTGTAAAGCTTTGGAAGCCTGAACAATATGTCTTCTATTATGATATATTATGACCTTAAGGACATCACCAAGTTTTAATTTAATACATTTAGCCATACTTATGGACACTCTGTTACGATTCAGACTCACATTTTTTGCCAAGTCCAATAATTTCAAAAGTTGTTCTTGTTGATTAACAAATATTTCTAATATATCGTTATTTAATTTTTTGTCGGAGGGGTACATGCTTTTGGAGGTTTTTGTTTTACGCATTTTATCCCCAGGAAACATACTTTTTGCCAGTCGATTTCCAATGAACCCACTTTTAAAAAAAGATTCAGCTTGGAACTTATTTTTCAAAATACTTTCTTCTATTTCGGGAAGATAGAATTCACCATACAAATTTAAGTGTTCAATACATTGCAAGGTGCTCCAGCTATTAGAGTTCTTTTTCCAATTCAGTACTGTCAAATTATAGTTTTTAAGATCCTTAGCCACCTCCATATTTTTGATGGTCAGCTGAATAAGTTCCTTGAGTAATGTTTCCTGATTCATTTTGTTATGTTCATATCTTTTTCACTAAAGTATCAAGTCGAGAATTAAGGCTATAAACTAGTAAATATGCTTTCAAATATAAAGCTTGACAATGACCATTCATGTGTTAAAAAGTCATTTTTTTAACACAAATAGTATAGAAATTAATCAAGTGACGGTCATTATTGTATACCACGAAGCATCTACATCAGTGCTATTTGTATTATAGAAGAATAAAATAGGAATGGAACAAAGTGCAAGGACAAAGCTTAATTTATATAATGTGAAGGTGGATGCCCATAAACCCTTTTAAAAACCTTACTAAAGACGGACAGGTCATTATACCCTAATAAATCTGATACTTCACTTATTGAATTACTACCTTTTTTTATATACTCCTTAGCTTTTGACACTTTTAACCTGTTAATGTATTGATGGGGAGTTTTACCAAACGCCTTTTTGAATGAATCATATAAATGAAACTTAGATAAAGAGGAAACCGCTGACAATTGCTCGATGCATATTTGTTCCCTAATATTATCATGAATATATTCATATGCGACAAGTAGTCTTTTGAGGGTTTCAATTCTGGTAGAATATTTTATAGCATCTATATTTTCGATAATTTTATATCCTAATACTTGTTCTTTATACAAAGAATAAAGTAATTCAATGGTCAATTCATTTGGACAAGTAAATTTGTATTCGTTCTGCCCAGATAATTTATAAATTCTCTTCAGTAATTGCCCGGATGCATAATGTTCTGCATTCAAGGAAGATTCTAAAAAAAATGAATTCTCAGAAATCTCCCCTAGAGGGCTGTCAAGTGATTTCTCTTTTGTTGCGCATAAATAAAACTTGCACCCTTTAATTATTTTATCTGTAATTCCAAAGCTAAGAACGTCAATATAGTTGTTCCTTTCATTTAAATATTCCCAGCCATCATTTGGATTTAGTATCATGAAATGTCCATCGACAGCTTTTAATTTCTTATTCTTTCGTACGAATTCACCATTCCCTTGTGCCATATAGATTGCCGTTAAGCAATTCTTATCGAATTTATAGTAAGGGAATTGCGCATGATAACGCATCAGAAAATTTTCAGTCTCATTATAATGGGGAGGAGATCTATGTGTTTTCTTTTCAAAATGATTATAGAATTCGTCTTTATAACTAGGCATCATCAAAACTTTACAGATTTAGATTAATCATTAAAATCAACTTCTTGATCAAAACCTTCCCGCAAGTCTTGACCATAGAACTTAGTTTTGAGTTTTTTACCGTTACTCTAGGAGTGTTGTGATAATGGTTTACTTCGTCCGTGGGTCAAGCACTAAAAAGATTCTTTGAACGTGCGTCCTTAAGATGTCAAAAAGAATATAGGTTGCGGAATGCATAAAGCTTTGTTTAAACTTTATATTTTTCTTAACATTATTTTAAATCCGAAAATGATGAATTTTTTGATCTAAAAAAATGTACCATCAAACTGTCTATTTCATAGTATTGCTAGAAATCCTTCCAAATTTCATAGATTAAAAATCTGTAGGTTTCTGAATAATTTACCTATCCTCAAATTTGACTATTTACAAATCTTAGTAAATATATAAGTTAATATCGATAAAAGTTTATGCTCACATTTTACAAAACCAACCAATTAGCTTAAATATGATTTTCTCCAATAATAGCCCCAATTGATCATTGTATTATCCTGTATAAGTTATCCTAAATGAGGGGTAAAGTCTACTAAAATCTATTCACTTTTTTCGTGAATCTACAATCTATTGTCGTATAAAGAATTTGCCTCACGGTAAATTTTTTCAAAATTCATTCTCAAATCTTCCTGGGTAAAGTAATTGGTTTTGGGCGGAACTTCTTTTTTAATGTTCTGTAATTTAAACTGCAGTTTTTTGTCCCTTCCATCGGCAAAGGCAATAAACTCACCTTGTTGCAGCCTAAAGAATAGATCTGCTCGTCGTTTCGCCACTTCCTTTTCCCCAGTGGTAATGCGCGTATCAAAATTCAGATTATGTCCACGGTTGACACTGGTGGTCTCTTTGCGCACGATTTCAAAAAAGCGTTCATAGTATTTGGCGGTATCCGGGTCATTGACCTTGCCAAAAAACTGATAGGATAGGTTGCTCAAAATGGCCTTACCCACCTTATCGCCATAAAGGATTTCATTTTGCACCTTATCCTGCATAACATAAACTGTTGCGATATCATAACTACGTAGGGTAGCTGGGATACGGTGCATATTGGGCAATCTTATGGTCGGGGCCTCTTCCATGAGTAGGAAGGACGGTCGCTGGCGTCTTATGCTCATTTCTTTGATTACGGTATGCATTACTGCCGCGATGATAGGGGAAAAGGCCGATTCATATTTGGGGTGGTTCACTAAGGAAATCACGGCCGGGTTTGCATTGCTGTTTATATTGAGAGGCACTTCATCCTTGGACAGTACCATAAACAATTGTTGTGAACTGATTTTTTTTAGGGCATTGGCCAAGGTACTCCTTACTCCGGCCGTCTGTCTTTCGGAATCCAACCCATTGATAAAGGCACTGGCCATAGCTTTTGAAGTCAAGTCTGAGTTTAGGAAAGCTGCTAAAATCTTGGTATTCATAGTTTGAAAAATGGCTATCAAATGAGGGAGGGTACAGAACTGAGGATAGGTCGTTTTTAGCTTCCAGATCAAACCGGCCATAAGACCTTCCACGGCATCGTTGAAAAATTTTGTGGTGCTGTTGGTGTTGGATTCGTTCATTTCCAACAGGTTTTCCATAAGTACTTTTGAAATTTCGTTGACACATTCCTCATTATGGAGATATTTGGGTGCAATGGGATTCACCCGATAGTGGATCTGATCGAAGGCTATGGTGTAGAACTTTATTTTTCCGATGTCCTTGAATAGGGGATAGGCCATTTCGGTAAGTTCGAAATTCTTGTAGTCGTGAAGGATTCCACAAAAGTTCTGTGCGCTAAAATGCTGCAGAAAATTGTAAATGACGCTTTCCGTTTTACCGCTTCCCGCAGCACCGATTACGGAGGCTCCACGTTTTATATTATCAATTTTGAACTTGCCCCGATGCAGTTTAAAATGAACCTGGTACCTTTTGTCCTTAGGGCCGGACCCTTTGTCACTATATGCATAGATCAGGGTAGAAATAAATAAAAGTGGCACAACTATTCCGAGAACGATATTTGGCCAAGCGGCAGTCATATACCAATGGAAGCGGATTGAACGGCCTTATCAAGGCCACGTTTCAACCTTTGAATAGTTTTAAGGGCCAGTTGGACCTTATTGGTCGGTATGTTCAACATGGAATAGTCCAAACCAGTTTTGCGTATGATAGTGAATGCGATGTGCTTTTCGTGGGTAGGAAGTCCCGATATCATGGTGAAATATTGTTTTGGATCGTTTATAAATGTTTTTCTCGCGTGATAAGTTTCGGCATAGTTGCGCTTATATTCAAAAAGTTTGTCAAAAGTCCTTTCCGAGGCAGAAAAGAAACTATCCCTATCAAACCCACGTTTTACGGACTTGCCGTTAAAGATGGTGTCCGAATGCCGATATTTGCTCCCTGGGGACAAGCTATATTTGTTGGACATATCCTTACGGCTTACGATAATATGTATATGGGTTTGGGGACCTTCCTTGGCCATCCCCTGAACGATACGTTTTCCGTTCTGTTGGTGGGGAGCCTCCTTTTCCAGACGCGCAATCCTGTTTCTTAGTTTAGTAATATTACCTTGGGATTTACCTTGTTCGATCCTTCCTATCCGGTTCTTGATGTCCAATATTTTTGAGGCATAGGGTTGATTTTGCCGGACCTGCCAGTCCGTACCCTTAAACGTACGCTGATGTTCAATTTTCGCAAAGAATTTAATATCGTTTATGGATACTGGTCTACCGTCTATTTGGCGATTAAAGCAAGCCGCATAGTCCTTCATCACCTCAATGGTATAGCGTTTAAGGTCCTCGGATGGATTTTGTAGGCGTTTGAGTTCATAGGCACTGGGATTAACGGTAATGGAATAGAATTTGGGCTCTGTCCTTTTAAGCTTTGCCGTATTCCCATCAATTTCCCGTACTACTTCATCTGTGGGAACGTCCGTACTGAATTGATTGAAAAAGTGTTCATGATCCTCAAGGGACCTTTGTTCGTTCTCCTTTTCCAGGTATGCCACAAAATCGGCCACACTCTGGCCAAAATTACCGTCCATTTTTTGTTTCGTTATGGTAATGTACATGGGTAGAATTATTAATAATATTCTTGAATTCCTCCTGGGTTAAATTAATTTTTAAGTAACCTCCTCCAAAATTGCCCTTGACGAAAGTGACGCTATCACCAAGCCTTTGCAGATCAGATTTAATGAAATGTAATTGCTGCTTCACAACATCATATTGATTGCGGTAAAATTGAAGCTCTTCGTTTTCGGTGATGAGCGGTTGCACTTCAAAAATGGGATCTACTCGGCTGGATTCTTCTTTGCCCTTATCTTCTTGGAACAGGAGTTGAAGCATGGTGTTGGTAGGTTTGGTCTGATTCTTTTCAATGTTCTTGATGATGGCCACCAGGGCATTAATACGTTTTTTGAGCCTGTTCTCCATAGTGGTCATATTGGGCCCCAGGGATTCATTTGGTGAAATTTGGTTTCCTTCAAAAAAGTTCATCATGGATTCGAGGGTTTCGGTATGGGAACGCCCCACCTTTTTGGAAAACTTCCTGAAATGGTCTGCAACAGGGCTTTTGATACTTATTGCCGAAAAGTTGTATGTCTTAGTATGAAGCGGTTTCATTTACTGTAAAAAATTGCACCAATACTGGGTCTCTGAAAGGATTTACATTAAATATTAAAATTGTTATTTAACTTAATACACTTAAATTACTGAATATCAAATTATTAAAATTAATAACATCGCCTTGGCGTGTTATCCTCTTGCTTCTCCTTTTTGTACGCCGAGGGTACAAAAATTCCGAACCACTGGTAAACAGTTGCTTAAAAAAAAGAACAATTTCAGTGGTAATATCAGCACAACCAATACCGATTATCGGTGTATAAAAGTTAAGTCATTTACCAAGAAAACAGAAACGAGGTTTAGGTACAAAACACTGGTTCTGATATCAAAAAAAATGAACTAAAAAAAACGGTCGATAATAAGTGGCGGTCATAAAAAGGACCCTATACAAAAATGTACGGGTCCTTTTGTTATTGTTGGGGCGGATTGGAAGGTTTCCATCCCTTATCAAATGTATTTAGATTAAACCATTATCCGAAAAGCTAAAGTACCGTCCATCTGGCGCGATTATCAAATGGTCAAGGACTTTAATATCCAAAAGTGCTGCCGCCTTTTTGATTTTATTGGTCAATTGAATATCCGCCTCGCTCGCCTTCAATTTTCCACTTGGGTGGTTATGGCAAATTATAATAGCCACCGAAAGGGATTTGAGTACCACGGAAAAAAGTATCCTTACATCCACCAAGGTTCCTGTAATTCCACCTTGGGACAGGTTAAGGATTCCTTTTACCTTATTGCTATTGTTCAACAAAACCACTTTGAAGCATTCTTGGAGTGCTATGGTATTTTTGTTCCATTGGTCGAACAATATGTTCGCTGCATCCTGTGAGCATCCAATGAGGTGCCAGAAAGGAGAACGTATTTGTTCTTTGTAACTTATCTTTATTTCATTAACTTTGTAGTTCATTATCAAGTATTTATAAATTAATTAGTGAAAAGAGGGATCGATAATTCGGGCGATGCCCTCTTTTTTTTTGCTATTTACTGCCCATAAGGAGAATTTCACGAGCTTCCACTTCGGTAACAAAGCGTTGATTGCCATCATCGGTGGAAAAGGAACGGGTTTTCAATTTTCCTGTTACTGCAACTTCCTTTCCTTTGGAGGCGTACTTTTCCACGATTTCGGCGGTCTTGCCCCAGGCCACTATATAGTGCCAATTGGTTTCCTTTTGTTTTTCACCTTTCGAGTTTTTAAAGAACACATTGGTCGCCAAGGAAAACCTAGCCACTTTTTTACCGTTTTCAAGATTGGTAACTGTTGGTTCCTGTCCCACATTACCGATTAACTGAACATTGTTTTTAATAATTCCCATGATTAAAAAAATTAAGGTTAAACATTTGATTTACATTATTTTGATTAACTGATTTACTTATTATATCCGGAGTGTTTTCCTTTCCTGATGCATGCAGGCTTTTTTGGCCAAGCCGGCTTAAGCTTATTGGGTATTGACCACTTCCATTTGGGGATATTCGGTATGATTCCATAGTTCCAATTTTTGATTTACTTTCCATAGAGCCGTCGTTGTTACCTTTTTTTGTTGCTTGATGGTCCACAATATTTTTGGAAGGAAACACTTATAAACAGTAGGGGATGGGAGCGCTGGCTTTATGCAGTTTTTCCTTCCAAAAATGTTGTTGTTTTGCCTTCAAAAAAAGAAACGGCGACAACTGTGGGAGTGAAAAAGGAGATCCTGGAAAAATACCTATATCCGGAAGTGGTCGATACGCCCACCTTAACGAGAAGTCTTCAGCAGAATAGTATAAGGGAGCCTACACCCATTTTATAAGTCCAAATCCCAACCCCTGTATGAACATCAACTTGGTATTCGATTGGTCCATCACTAAAGTGGGAACCAGGATGACATCACTGTTATGAAACGATACTATAAATTGGACTGCAGTACCAAGGTTCTACCTCCGTTGAGTTCCCTTAACTCAATGGCCAATTTTTCCGATGCTGCCAAAACAAACTTTGGCAGCACATATACGAACTGCCTGCTCTGCCCTTTTTTGAAAAGCTTTGGAAGGTTATGGGCATAAATGGTGCTTAATGGCAAACTTTGAAAGGAAGATTGGCGTCGATCGGTACCATTTAAGGTGTACACATTAAGATAATCGATTTCAAAATCGACTCCCGATGCATTTTTTACCTCCATCTTAAGAAACACCTCCGAGCCATAATAGACCGGTTGAAATAATTTTAAATACAAGTCCTTTTCACGGATCAATGCCACCTTTTCAGATGCCGACTTCAAAACGGACTCCGAGGCTCTTTTGAGATAGTCCATTGTTCGGCCCAAGGAATCCACTTTTTGCTTCATTTTATCGATGTCATCCATTATAGGGGTTTCATTTCCAATACTCGCTTGCTCGGTAAAAAAGTAATTGTGCTGGGTCAAATCGGGTCTGTATTTTAAAATATAGGAATACACCTGCCCATTGGTAGTCACCACCAACAGATTACTGTCAGGGCCGGGTTGTGCCTGCAAGAGCCCGAAATGCTGCTGTGTTTCGCGGTTATAGTTAAAAACAAAATGGGCCGCACCCGTGATCCCTTGGCGAACGGGTTCTGGAAAAAAAAGGGCCACATTTTTAAGTTCATTGGCATAAAGTGTATCCAAGGGTTGCTGCGCGGACAATCCAAGACTGATGAAGCATATTGCTAAGATGATTATGGTTTTCATTGCAGATTAATTTTAAAATTGTTCTTGTCGTATTTTAAGATGAGCTTATAGTTGTCGGATATGTTCGCCCGGAAGCTCCTTCGGTTACGTTGGAACACTTTTCGAACTCCCTTAATTTGTGGCATTCCGGTAATATTTATATCGTCGACGATATCGTTCACCACTTCATTGGTTGCTTCGGCCCTAAAATTGTTCCTCAAATAAATTCCTTCAGATCCATCCTCAAGGTCGTAGGCTTTGAACTTGACCGGTAGGTGATCAATATTTTCAATACGTATCAAGGTCCTGTTCGGCTTAAAACTGACAAATCCGTAGATACGTGTATTTTTGGGAATCAATACATTGTTGATCTTGGCATCCTTTATTAGGCGCATTCTTAAACGTTGGTCCGCCTTAACAGTTTGGTCGCCGTCCACTCGGACCATGATAATTGGATCGGAATTCCCAGAGCCAACTGTCTCAATGGGGTGGGAAGCAAAAAAAAGCTGGTGCTCCAGGGCAAGAGTCTGGGAGGCCACCTCGGTTTCCTTCGCCCCAATATATTCCTCTGTCTTCTCGGTCTTTATATGCCTGGACTGGGATCGGGAAAGCGTATC
Organism: Arenibacter palladensis; assembly: GCF_900129275.1. GTDB lineage: Bacteria > Bacteroidota > Bacteroidia > Flavobacteriales > Flavobacteriaceae > Arenibacter > Arenibacter palladensis. Next base: position 343,550 of record NZ_FQUX01000002.1, read on the forward strand.
ACCATCTAGGGTTTTTCCGGTCCTTTTTGAATATCGCATCTGTCCCTGTTTATAAATACTGTCCACCAATTGCATTTTTTTCTTGTCCAGCAATTCAGGGTCGTACAGGCCAGTAGAGTCCAACAGGTCTTCATCGTAGACACTAGGAGCGAGGGTAGGTCTCGCCGTCTCCATATCATTTATGGCATCCAATTTGGAATCATATATCTTCTGTTCGTTCATGATTTCAGGAACAGGTATTTGATCGGCCTCCAGTTCCTGTCCTTGTTCGCTGTCCAAAACGAGTACTGCATATGCCGTAATAAAAAGTAGTATACAGAGGAGAATGGAGGTAAACACAATTTTGTTCTTTTCAATTTTCATATTTATCCAATTTTCGTAGTGTATTTTCAAAGAAATCGGTAATCATGAACCCATGGGTGTTTTTGGGAAAGTTCCTGTCCACCCTAATGAGTTTACCGGTGGTGGTCAATTCATAGATGTCGGTAGATAAGCCCCTATTGATCTCAAATATTGTTTTAGTTTCAAAAAGATATGGTTCCTTGTCCAGGACAATTTTGGATTTTATGGCAAGCACCTTTTGTACCAGGGAATATTGCAGCAATCGGTTATATACACCGTCTACTTTTTTCTGACGGTACAAATCGGCTACACTGCTATTGCCCAACCACAGGGCTTTTTCCAAATTGCTCTCATAGTTACTCGGATCGATGCCGTAGAAATAGTCATGGAACAATTCCAAATGGGCTAGGGCCTCTACCTCGAGATTCTCCTTTTGATCGACCAATTTCAGGGGAATGACCTGACCATCAACATTGACCATAAAAGCCTTGTTCAATACATCATTATGGAGTTTCAGTACCAAGAGGAGCGCAATGGCACTTATGGTAGTTGCCGCAATAAGTATGGACAGGACTATAAATCGATTCTGTCCTAGTACCTTGTAGATGTTGTTATAAGGTGTTTTCATATTGTTCTTGGGATTAAAGGGTTAGGAGACACTGAAGAGCTTAAGGGTAAAGGTTATTGCCCTACGGTACAAAGTGAATTTTAATAGGACAATGAACCCGATGGAACCCAGTTGAATAACAGGTGCGAAAGTTTGACTGCCCCAATCGGTACCAAAAAGGTTGGACCAAAAATTAAGGTTTACCTCGGTATAGAAATTATTGATAAATACATTGACCAGAAAAAATGCCGGGACCAGCATATAGACCCCTGCATACAATCTAAAAAAATTATAGGCCATGGAGCGAAACTTTTCAAACACGGCCAAGCTGATGACCAATGGAAAAAATGCCTGCATGATTCCCAACAAAAAGAATCTTTGGGCTAAAAAAAGAGGATAGATAAAGAGGTCCAATAGCCAAAGGATCAAGCCTATGATAAACGACAATATTTTCAGTCCGAACAGTGGAGTTACCAAGGCCTCGTAGAGTAGGGCCAACGCTTTTTTGGCAGCGTCGATGGCGCCCACATCCTGTTCGATATCCAAATCCTGTAGCTGTAAGGGTAGGAGTGCCGGAGCAGTATCCCTAAACTGGGCTTCTATAGCTACTAGAATGTTATCGAATGCGGATAGCACCTCCGTAGAAAAAATGGCCAGCACGACTACCGCAAAGTTCTTGGTCAATTCACCTGGGGTCAATCCCCAAGAAAAACCTTCATTGTTGGCCACGCCCTCATTGTATTTCTTAATGATATTGATCAGAAATAGAACGACGGCCAGGGCCTTCATCCCGGTAATGGCCGTCTGTGAAAAGCTACTGTTTTTAATGGTCTGAAAGACCGTATCCACATATTCAAGCCCTATTCCCAAAAATATCCCCGACATCAGTAGTTGATTTCCCTGTTATTGATTTTATCCTGCATTTGCCTAAAGGCGATTATCTCTCTATAGCGCCTGGTCTTGGCCTCGATCTCGGCCACCATTTCTATGGATTGCAGTTCCTTTTCCTTGAGAATGGCCGTGCGTTCGGCATCGGTCATTTTCAAATTATCATTGGACAGTACTTGATCGATATAGTCCATGGACATCATGGAATTTTCAATTATTCCCTGAAAGGAATCTGAGATTCGGCCAACTTCATCGGGCCGTATATATGGGGAATTTAGGATCTGCCTTAGATCCTCCTGCACCATTTCATAAAGACGCTGATTGTTCTTGGCCAATTCCTTTACCGCATTCAATTGTTTGATTACGCTATTGACCTTATCGATATTCTCCTTCTGTTCCTTTAAGAATTTTACAGTCTTCAACAGTTCTGCGGTCTGTTTCCCTGATTCCAGCAGCGATTTCATAAAGGAGATGAAATTGGTATTGTCATATACCGGCATGCCCTGGGCCATCGCGTTGCTTTTAACAACCAAGGACAAGGTCAGGGCCAACAATAATTTATAAATAAAAAGTTTCATAGTATATAGGTTTAAATGTTGCTTTTATTGGAAGGATTTGTTTGTTGCGCTACAAACTGCGTAATGGCGGTCTCCATATCCCCGTATTTTCTATAAAGGGCCATAATGGTTTCATTCTCTTCACCATCGGTTAGGTAAGCGGCATGGACTTCTGGCGGAACTTCCAATCGAAAAATGTTGCTATCCTTCCCGATTTTGATAAACATTTCCGTGTATTTACGTTCCCCTTTTAACTGGTTCCTTATGGATTTTAATTGGTTAAGATCGTGTGAGGAAAGATGGAGCCTGTTGACCAGTTCATCATATCCCTTTTCATTCCTCAGACTATAGATGACCTGAGTATTTTCAAGGATACTTGCGGATGTCGAATTATTGGGCAGTTGGTTGATGGATTGAAGGATGATACCAATAGCCCCGTTTTGTTTACGTATGGCCTGGTAATAGAATTCCACACTTTCCAGAACGTTCTTAAATTTTAACTGTTTGGCAAACTCATCAAATAGGATGATGCCTTTTTCCGCCTTGTTCCTCCATATCGTTCTTTGAATGGCCGATTTGATCAATTTCAACATAACGGAGAGAATTTCCTTATTATCCTTTACCTCGTCAAGTTCAAAAACGATCAGTCGTTTGTCCTCCAATTTATAGGTTTGGTCAGTGTTTGTATTGAACAGAAAACTATATATACCATTTTCCACATATTCCGAAAGTATGTGAAGGAAGTCATAGACGCTAAAATGCATTTCACGGATCTGGAGGTCTGTGACCAATGAATCTTTATGGTCATCTACATACTGGTAAAGTGACGCCAGTGAATGGCCAGTTGTGCACTTGGAATAATAAGACAACAGGACCTTTTTAACGGCTACCTCCTGTGCCTTGCTGGTTTCATTACCTGCGGCCAAAAGCTCCAAAATAAAAATGGTAAGATCTTCCAGCCGTTCTGGAGTAAGGTCGGCTTTATCACTAATGTAGAAGGGGTTTATACCCAAGTTTTTCCCTTGTTCATACCTAAGTACAATATGGTCATTGGGGTAGAGCTTGGCAAATTTATCATAGGAACCTCCCAGGTCGATGACCACTAGGCGTACCCCACTTTCGAAATATTGGCGCAGAATGTTATTGGCCAAAAAGGATTTACCTTCCCCAGTAGGTGCAAAAATAGCAAAGTTGCGTGCCTTTATGCGCTTTCTGGCTTCATCCCAAACATCCTTTAAAATTGGGATGTTGTATTGCCTATCGTTAAAGACAACACCCTTACTATCGGAAATATATACACTATTGTTAATGTACAGGCAAAGGGCATGCTTTAGATCGGCTACGTAAAGATCCCCGTTGGAGAAGTTGGAGGTAAAGCAACAATAGCTGTTAAGAAAATAATGCTTCCGCTCTTCACCTTTAGGATAATAGGGAACGATGTCCAATTCCTTGAACTCTGTTTTGATCTTGGTGGCAATCCTGCCCAATTCTTGTGTTCCCTCTCCCCAAAAAACTATATTGAGATGTCCCCGGACTATTCTAGAACTTTCATCATCATTGATCTTTGCCAGAATATCCTCTATTTTCTTTAGAACGACCTTATTTTGAGTTCCAAAATTGGAACTCTTATTAAGTTCCTCAATACTTTTCTCTAGATATTTCCGCCATTTATATTTATCGTCCAGATATATGATCTGATTGACGATATGGTTTTCATGTAAGTTGAGTCCCAAACCATCTATAAATCCTTGATGAAATACAAAATCATCGGAGGTAAACCTGTCATTGGGCCTACTGCTTTGTAGCATATCGCCAAAGCAGAGTTCGCTATTGATGGCCATGACGTCAAAATCATGGTCACCGATCTCCAAACACCTTTTATTCATTTGGATATCCGTGTCAAATCCGTGGTTATAACCATTGAAGTAATTATTGGTCGATTCCAGGATACTATCCTCGCACATTGGTGCAAGGGTTATTTTTCTGCTATTATTGATAAAGGACACGGCATCATTTACCGCATTGACAAATTCGCGGGCACAATGGTCCATTTGCCTATGAATACCCTTTTCCACTTTGCGAAAGGGGTTGACGTATTTTGTAGTATTGAACGTTTTCTTTAGCGGAAGAACAAAAAAGAGAAAGGAGGAGTGGTCCAAATATTCCCGTCCCTTAAAGTAGTGGTAAGTGGCTTGCTGAAGAAAACTTTCATTGGGCAAATTTTCGGCTGAATATCCGGCCTTTCTATAAACATCTTGTTTATGCACGAGGGTACCCACGGGTAGCGCCTTAAAGGCTTGAAACCAAGACCCATGAATTTCCTCAAAATCCTTCTCCGACAAGGAATAGATCTCCGGATACCCCACGGAATAGCATTGGACCAAGTTGCCATTATTGGCAAAAATGACATTTCCTTGAATATCCATTATAGGATAAAATTCGGATAAGTTAATTGTCTTCATAGTGCAGGTGACTTGCTCTTTTATTGTTAATAGTGTTTGGAAACACTTTTTTAATGTGGAATACGGTCGGGTTGTTATGGCAAAAGGAGAGACATACAAAAAGCAGAATGTTGAAAATGATAGCCGAAATAATCGCCCCTAAACTGAAAGAAAAGATGATGAACATCAAGGAACCTATAACGGAAGTCATCTGAAGTACGAACATCATAAGGGGGAGTCCCATTATCATGGCCTTTTTACGAATGTTCCTATATATCATGTACTTTTTCATTAGACAACAATTCCGATGAGATAGGTGAAGATTCCAACAACTGCACCGGCAATAAGTACAAAAACAAGAACCCGTGTTATACCTTTTTTGAGATCGGCGTTTTCTCCAAAAAAGTGTCCCGCGTTAAAAAGAAAACCGATAAGAAAAATCACTCCCAGAATAATGGGAAAAACGGTACGGATGGTATCGGATACGTCATTGACCGATTCTTCGATTCCACCAATTTGAGCGAAAGCAGGATTGTAAATCAGTAAGGTAAGGCCAACCTGATAGTATAATTTTTTCATGTTGTTCAGATTTAGTTATTAGACTTTATAGCTACATGAAAAATAGTTTATATTTATATATAAAATACTGACAATCAATAATTTGTGAATAAAATATTAAATGATTCGTTTTAATGTGTTTTGATGTCAATTAACATGAATTTGAATTGTAATATGAAACTGATATGTTGATAACCTTGAAAATCGGGAGTAGGGCAGGTTGCAAAAGCGTCATATTTTGGCTCTTGATATTAAAAATGTGCTTCAGTTTTTGTCAAGTAGAGCTGCCAAAAAAGATTGTGGTCATCGATCCCGGCCATGGAGGTAAGGATACCGGTGCCATAGGTGTCCATGGGGTCCTTGAAAAGGAGGTAGTTTTAAAAATTGCCAAGGAAATCCTAAACCACAACCACCTTATATTGGATGACAGGATAGAGGTTTATCTGACCAGGTACAAGGACACATTGATATCATTATCAGATAGGGCAATGTTGACCAGGGAACTAAAGAGCGATTTGTTCATTTCTTTACATTGTAATGCGGCCATCACAGGAGCCAGTGGAATGGAAATTTTTGTAGCAGATAAGGATAATCCGCACATGGAATCCTCGGTGCAGTTGGCCACGTCCGTTTTAGGTGAGAGCGGACGCAAACTGGGCATTAGGGAAAGAGGGGTAAAGGTGGGCAATTTTCAAGTACAAAGGGAAACGATGGACTTTTGTCCGACAATTTTAATAGAAACAGGTTTTGTTACCCATGTTGATGAAGGGGATTATTACCAAAAACCTAGAAATATCAAGGCAGTGGCTTTAGCCATATTGCTTGGAATTTATAATTATTTAAAAAGTGAGGACTGAATTTTACCAAAAACAAATGACATCAAGGTGTAGTATATGTCTTATCAATAAAGACGTAACTAAATTCTCTTATCCTTACTATCTTCCTTAAAGGCGATCAAATTAAACAATTGCCTCATTCTAGAGCGAACACGGGGACCATAGCGTTCCTCGAGTTCCTGGGCATTGAGATTGGTAGTGGCGTGGGTATGGATATTATGGTTCAATAGTAGTTCATATCTGGAAAGAAGTATTTCTCCCATTACATTGCAATCTTTGCCAAAATATCGTCCCGTAGGCTCCACTCCCAGATCATCAAAACAATAGGATTTCCCCTCACCGTAGTCTTCCACAATTTTAAAACCGATGTTATTAAATGCAAAAGTGATATTTCGTGCCGGTATCACTTCATAAGTTCGGCCGTAAGGAGTCAGATGGCGCAGCAACTTCATTAAACTGCTCTTACCACAACCTACGGGCCCAGAAAGTAATATACCTTTGTTAAGGTCGATATCCAGTTTCTTGCAATTCAATGGATCCTTGATATAATAGTTACAGAGTTTGTAAATGACGTCGCGGTCCTGTTCCAATATTCTAAAATTCTTGCCGAACATTGTTTGTCCTTTGGCATTGAGGTATAACAATATTTTATTGAAATCATAGCAGATCTGATTACCCTTAAGACTACCTAGGACGTATTGTTTATGACCTACAAAGCGTATATGTGGATTCATAGGGGCTGATTAAAATTTTTCATGGAACTGGACTTCAGGTTGTCCGTATTCTGGCTGACCGGGACCACTGTTTTATCCTCCTTTATCTCCATGGACTTAAAAATCCATTTTTGCGCCAGAGCATGCCAATCCACAATTTCGGCCGTACCTCCAACTTTCCATCCAATGCTTTTGTAATAACAGTAAAACTTCTTCGCTTCCGCTATGGGCCAGTTTTTTTCATTAAAAAAGGCAATAACTTCTTTTTCATTTCGGGGTCGGTCCCGTTTGCCCCCATTTGTTTTGTTTTTTATAGTTTCTATATGTTTATTTATAGGTACCACTACTTGTCCATTGCTTGTCCCTGATTTGGTTTGGTGTGGGTACACTACTTGTCCATCAGTTGTCCCAAAATTGAACATCTTGATGGTACTCCCCTGGAAGGGGTTATGGGAGGGACGGTAATACAAATAATTCCAATGGTGCAATTCCTTCAAACAGCGATGATAAGTTGATTTGGAGCCTATTTTCGCATAGGCCATTACTTCTTCCCGGTTAATATGGAAGCTATCACGAAAATGGTAACTGTTCCATAATTGAAAAAGTCCCACATAAAGGCTAATGTGGGTAGGGTTTAGTCTATTATCCTTTGAGAACTGAAGGAAGACTCCGTTCAGGTGTTTGATATAGTTCATAGTAAAGGTGTTAAAATTCGTAATCCACCCTGTTCTTCTTCATAATAGCTTGGATATCCTCGGTATCATAGAATAGGATCCCGCCCATTTTTGTGTACGGCAAAGTGCCATTGATCCTTAGGTTTTGAAGGGTACCTGAACTAATATTGAGCAACTCCATCACTTCGAATGAGCGAAGGTACCTTTTAATTGTACCATTGGCCTGTTTAGAGAGCAACTCCTTAAAGCCCTCCATCAATTCGATCTTAAAATCCCTCAGATCATCTGTGGTAATTACATGTGTTGGCATAATTTGAAAGTTTTGGGAAGGGAACCAGCGAGTATTAAAATGAAGACTCCAGGTTCCGATCACGATTAGACAATGAGCCGTAAATTTGACATGTTTTTATAGGAAATATTCACCATTTGTTACGTAGTGGGGTGAAAAATTAACATTTAGCCTAATTTAATGAAATTGGAGTTAAAAGATATAAATATCAGGAATTATAACCTCGGGGTTTCCGTTAAGGCCGGGCAGATCAAAGGAATTCAGGCAGACGTTGGCAGGTTCGTAGTTACGATAACTTTCCAGTAAGCGTATTTGCTGGAATTTAACTATATAAGCTGTTCCTCTTTAAAAACTATAGGTGTGTATTGATGAACTGAACATACTCATTTTTAATTTCGTCATAAAGCAACCCCATACGCTCATGCAATTCTTTGGACATTATAATTTGGAATTCCTTTATACCTATCCCTAATTTAAAGTCCTTGTCGATCTTTCCATACATAAAATCCCCAACCGATTTGTTTCCGGCCAATGATTCCAGAGTTTGTACGGTAAAATACAATTCCCGAAGGTCATTATTCCTAAAACAATAGTTTACATTAAAAGAGATTGCCTTGTAGTGTTTGGTATATTGGATGAAATTAGAATTTTCGTTTTCCACAACTAGTTGATTTAAGATTTGTACGTTGGGCAACCAAATTCAAATAACCACCTAAATCCTTTTAAATCAATAGATTTTCGATATGTTTCATTTTAAAAAGACCAATTGCAATACATGATTCAAAGTTCAAAAGAATTGATCAACACTAAAAAACAACGGTGCCTTCATATCCAAAATGCCAGTGAATCATGGACAATATCGACCAACGGCTAGAATAATGGGCACATTAAGCCCCCTTTGCAAATAAACCAAAATGTTGTCTTTTTATCCAATTCGTCAGGCTTGCCAATGGTAGCATCATATTTTTGGAAAAATTCTAATTATACAATAACGATGTTGAAAACAATACTAATTAAAAAGGTATATACAGAAGCCTTTAGACACCTTGGGAATCAAATTGTGAAAAATGGTTTTAAGATATACTTTTGGATTTGCACCGCTTTGTTCGCAATGGTTCTTTATGCATTTGCCTATAGACTAATCAATGGATTCATTTGGGATTAATTTTTTGTTCCAGGTATTGGCCGAGGTTTTCAAATGGAATAAATATATAATTATAGATGTCCAGTATGATCATCCGGTGACTACACTTTTCCAACTATTCAGAGGAATGTATATTTATGATTTTGCATAATGGTGGCAATTGTAATGATCTGGTCTAATGAACATGTAAAGAATAAAAGTTTAAATATCCTTTGTAATATTTTGGCTGGGCTTTTTGCGATATTTAAAAAATCAGAAAAAAGGAAGTTTCTTTATTAGGTATGGAATTCAGCTTTAAATTTCCCCCATGCATCCGTAGTATCTGTTTGGATAGACTTAATCCAACCCCTGTTCCCGAATTCTTGGTGGTAAAAAAAGGCACAAAGATCTCGTTGATCAATTCATGTGGTATTCCCGGGCCATTATCTTTTACTTCTATATATTTTTGACCCGCATTATTGATTCCGGCTATCAATTTAAGTGAACTATTTTTTAACTGTTCCATGGACTGCAATGCATTTCTGGACAAATTGATCAATACCTGTGTAATTTGTTTTTCATCAATAAAAAGTTCTAAGTCTTGATCATCCATGAGCAATTCAATGGAGGTATTAGAAAACTTTTTATCCTGCCCCATCAACATTATTACTTTTTCCAATAAATTCTGAACTCGAACTATTTTCTTATCCGGCAAAGGCACATTTAGAAAACTGCGGTACGATTGTACGAAACTCATTAAATTGGCTCCTTGATCCTTGATCACCTCCAATCCCTTAATGGTATTCTCCAAGCGTTTTTGATATGAAGTTTCATCCACGGGATTTTTATCTGCCAATGTTTGATATTTTAAAATGGAATCGGAAATGGAAGTTATTGGAGTGATGGAATTCATAATTTCATGGGTCAATACCCTAATCAACCTGGTCCAAGACTCGGTTTCCTTTTCGTCCAATTCCTGATGGATATCTTGTATGACCACCAATAACAATTCTTGATCATCCAAATTAAAGGATGAGGATTTTATAGCCAAATCAATTTTTTCACGTTCATTGGTCAATTGAAACATCCGGCGTTCAAAAGGCTTTAATTCACTAAAGACACGATAGAGGTTTTCATCAATTTGGGACAGTTGTTTAATGTGGTTAAGTGGAGTATAGTTAAGCATATGCTCCAATCTGGGATTGGCAAAAAGGATATGACCTTTTTTGTTGATAGCTAAAATGCCAATGTCCGCCTGTTTTAGGATCTCTTGGTAAAATCGTTCTTGGGTCTGATTTTTCAAATGGATCTTTTGAATCATTTCATTTAGCATATTCAGACTGTGATTGAGCTCTTCAAGGGATTTAAGAGTCAATTTTTCAGGAAATCTAAGGGTGAAATCCTCATTTTTTATAGCATCGAAGAAATAGGCTATTTTTCTATTGGTCTCATTTACATATCTGATTAAATAGTAGGCTTGAAATACCAGTGCAATTAAGGTTAAAATGCCAAAAACATAGTTTTCCCGGGCCAATAAAAAAGCAAGCATTAAGGATGTGGCGGTAATAAAGATAACTCGGCCTATGGTCTGGAAATAGAAGTTTTTACTCACCATTATTATCCTGTTTTTTAATTTTATTATAGAGCGTTTGTCGCGATATTCCCAATTGCGTCGCCGCTGCACTATAATTACCATCATGGCTTTGCAGGGCATTTACAATCATAATTTGTTCCATTTCCTCCAAGGTTTTAGGTCCCGCTGGCATTAATTGGGATGGTTTCGCATTCAATATAAAATCCGTAGGTTTCAGAATATTTCCTTCGCAAAGGATTACTGCCCTTTCCAAAGTGTGCTGAAGTTCCCTCACATTTCCCGGCCATGAGTATTGCATCAGCTTTTCTTCGGCAATATCGTTTATCCGGAGTCCGTGTTTTGCATATTTGGCGCTATATTTTTTCAGATAAAAATCAGCAAGTATCAAAATATCGTCCCCTCTATCCCGAAGTGCTGGAACCTGAATATGTATGGTATTTATTCGATATAAAAGATCCTCTCTAAAGAGACCATCGGTTACCATTTGTTCCAAATTGCCATTGGTGGCACAGACCAATCTAATATCTACCGGAATGGGCCTATTGGATCCCACGCGTACTATGACCTTATTCTGAATGGCGGATAGTAGTTTAGCCTGCATTTGTAGGGAAAGGTTGCCTATCTCATCCAAAAACAGGGTGCCTCCATTGGCCGCTTCAAATTTTCCGGTCCTGTCCTCCTTGGCATCCGTAAACGATCCCTTAAGGTGGCCAAATAGCTCACTTTCGAATAGATTTTCTGATATAGAACCCATATCGACCGGGATGAAAACTTCATTTTGTCTTGGAGACATTCGGTGCAATTGTCGGGCAATTAGTTCTTTGCCAGTACCGTTTTCACCGGTAATCAAAACGTTCACATCGGTTTTGGCCACTTTATTGGTAAGGTTCAAAACGGCGGTGAGTGCCTTCGAATTCCCAATAATATAATTTTTGTCCTGATTAATTACCTGCTTTAAATTACTTTCCTTTTGTTTTAATTTACTAATTTCTTTCTGGGATTTGCGAAGCATATAAGCCGCTTTTACGGTAGCCAAGAACTTATCGTTGTTCCAGGGTTTTAATATAAAATCGGATGCTCCCTCTTTTAGCGCCTGTACCGCTAGTTCTACCGCCCCGTAAGCAGTCATCATGATAACTGCGGTAAGAGGTGCCTTTTTCTTAATTTCCTTCAACCAAAATAATCCTTCATTTCCCGTATTTACTCCAGCAGAAAAATTCATATCCAACAAAACGACATCAATTTGGGATAAGTCGGGAAAGGAAGATATCAGATTTGGATTGGAAATTGTGGTAATGCTGGTGTATTCAAATTGCAACAAGATTTCCAAGGCGCTCAAAACACTTTTATTGTCGTCTACAACTAATATTTTTCCCTCGACCATAATATTATTAATAAGGCATTTTTTTTGATCAGTTTTTATAAATATCTCTTTTGCTTGAAATAAGTGGGGCGGATATAGAATTGTTGTCAGTGTTGAAGTTTAACGAAGAGTCCACTTCACCTCCCTTTCTTATCCCAGCAGACAATTACTTCATTTATCAAAACTACAATTTGTAATTATAACGACATAAATAGTGTCCAATTATTGGACAATTGTTGTACAACTATTTTACAATCCAATATGTTGCATTCTAAAATAAAAATATAACTAACTGTAAATCAATATAGTAATTATTTGGCACAGACTTGGAATAGGGTACTTTGCCAATTATTGTCATAGCGGTCGAATTGGTGATTTTTTTAACCCTGTTTGTATTATGAATTTTATAGAAGGAAAATTGCTTCTCTTGTTTTTGTTTAGCTGTGTTGTCGCCAATGGTCAGGAGAACTGGACCTTGGAAAATTGCATTTCCTATGCCTTGGAACATAATCTTACGCTGCTGGACTATCAATATCTGGAAGATTCGGGTAAAGAGAATTATAACCAGGCAATAAGGGACATGCTTCCAAGGGTTAACGGTTTTGGCGATTATAATATTAGATATGGTAGATCTACAGATCCAAATACCAATGATATAATCGATACGGAATTTTTTTCCAATGGCTATTCCTTGAACGCTTCCATTGATCTTTTTCAAGGTTTCCAAAAGGTCCACACTATTAAAGCAAGTAAGCTTTTATTAAAGGCTGCACAGGAAACGTCGCAACAGCAGCGATTTTTATTGGCCCTTAGGATTATGACGGCCTATCATGACATTCAGTTTTACGAGGGTCTTCTGGCAATTTCAAAGGAGCAGTTGGCAATCTCTGAAGACAATTTTAAACTGGCCAATAAACAAATTGAAATAGGGTTGAAGGCCAAGGCCGATCTATATGAAGCAGAATCCGTATTGTATACGGATCAATTGAACGTTACCCAGAATGAAAATCTGTTACAGGCCGCAAAGCTTACCCTGATACAGGAAATGAATTTGGAAAATGCCCATACCCTGCAAATAAACCCTTTAGTACCCAATACAATGGCCGATAACAAGCTGTCAACAGATAGTATTTACGGCCTGGCCAAGGATTTCGTACCCCTTCTCAAGGCCCAAAGGTATAGAACTGAGGCAGTCAAAAAACAACTGAGTGTTGCCAGGGGAGCGCTTTACCCATCACTTTCCTTTGCTACCGGCTATGGCACCGGATACTATGAAACCACTAGGGACACCTTGGGCGTTACAATTCCATTTAAAAATCAAATTCAGGACAATGCATCCAGATATGTGGGATTTTCGCTTAATGTTCCCATTTTTAATGCCTGGTCTACGCGTTCTGCCATCAAGCAACGGAAAATTGCTTTAAAAAGGGAAGAAAATAATCTGGAAATACAGGAGCAGGAAATTTTTAAGGCCATACAACAACTTGTTCAAGAGAATAAGGCGTTAAATGTTGAGCTCATTCAGAGTGAAAAGCAAATTATGGCCCAGGAACAGGCTTTTGGAGTGGCACAAAAAAAATATGAAAAGGGCTTGTTTACGATAATGGAACTTAATCTTGCAAAGTCCATGTACGCCACATCACAAAATAAAAATCTACAGGTAAAACTACTGCTTCAAATTAACCAGAATACACTGGCCTTTTATCAAGGTCTACCTATTTTTAACATTAATAGCACCAATTAAAATGGATATACAATTAGAAAAGAAGAAAGGATTAAGGCCAAAGCACTACGGGTATATTGCTATTGGAGTTATCATGCTATTTATGGGTTGGAAAATGATAACGGCCAATACGGGCCATACTTTTAGAACGGAAAAGGATAAATTGTCCATAGCAGAGGTGGTACAGGGAAAATTTGATGATTATATCACCATCAACGGTACGGTGGCCCCTATTGCTACCATATACATGGATGCCTACGAAGGGGGGCGTGTAACCGAAAAACTGATTGAGGAAGGGGCCATGGTACAAAAAGGGGATATTATCCTTAAACTGGAGAATATTGGTCTATATGAGCAAATATTGAACAGTGAAAGCAATTTGGCACTTAAGCAGAACGACCTAAGGTCTACCAAAATAACATTTGATTCCAGACAGGTTGAGGGTAGAAAATCTTTGGCCAACGCGCAGTACGATTTAACAAAATTGAAACGGAATTTTGAACAGAACCAGGAATTATACGATGATGAATTGATTTCAAAGGAGGAGTATTTAGTATCGAAAGAGAATTTTGAACTATCCCAAAAGCAATATGAAATAGTTAAACTACAGACCGAACATGACGATGAAATGCGCAGCACCTCCTTGGCGGGATTGGATGCAGATCTGGAACGTATGCGCAAGACCCTTACTATGGTTTACGAACGCCTGGACCATTTGAACGTACGGGCACCTGCAGATGGGCAATTGGGGTTTTTGGATGCCGAAATAGGACAGAATATAAGTCAAGGCCAACGTATTGGGCAAGTAAATGTACTCACAGATTATAAGATCGAGGCAGATATAGATGAACATTACATAGATCGTGTGAAACGCGATTTAAATGCAACTTTTGAGCGTAATGGAACAGAGCATACCCTGCGGTTGAGAAAGGTATATCCTGAAGTGCGCAATGGCAAGTTCAAGATCGATTTGGTCTTTATAGGTGAAAAACCACAAAACATCCGTGCAGGGCAAAGTTATAATATAAAACTTCAGTTGGGCGAATCCAGTGATGCACTCTTGCTGCCCAAAGGAAGTTTTTTCCAAAGTACCGGGGGACAATGGATATTTGTGGTAAACCCGGATGGTAATGAGGCATTGAAGCGGAATATAAGAATAGGAAAACAAAACTCCAGATATTATGAAGTGTTGGAAGGATTGGAGAATGGAGAAAAAGTAATCACCTCCAACTATGATAGTTTTGGAGATGCCGATAATATAGTGCTGAAATAACTTCGGCTTGCCTCAGCTACCCAATTTGGAAAAAAGAACCTTGAGCGGAGACGAAAGGTGGTCTAGCAGAAAGAATAACGCTAAAAAAACTGTAACTAAAACGAAATATAGAAGTCTTTAATTATAACACTTAAAATCCAATCGAAGAATGATACAAATACAAAATCTAAAAAAAAGCTTTAGGACCGAAGAAGTGGAGACATTGGCCTTGAACAATGTAAACCTCAAGGTTCAGGAGGGCGAATTTGTAGCCATAATGGGACCTTCGGGTTGTGGTAAGTCTACCTTATTGAACATTATTGGTATGTTGGATAATCCTACCTCTGGAAGTTATCAATTCGCTAGCCATGAAGTGGGACACCTAAAGGAAAATCAACGTACCCAATTACGAAAAGGAAACCTGGGTTTTGTTTTCCAGAGTTTTAATTTGATAGATGAACTTACCGTCTTTGAAAATGTGGAATTGCCATTGATCTATCTTAAAATGAATAAGAGTGAGCGCAAGCAAAAGGTAATGGCCGTATTGGAACGAATGAAAATAGCGCACAGGGAAAAGCATTTTCCACAACAACTTTCTGGAGGTCAACAACAGCGTGTAGCAATTTCAAGGGCAGTGGTTACCAATCCCAAGTTGATCTTGGCAGATGAGCCAACAGGAAATTTGGACTCTAAAAACGGGATCGAAGTGATGAACCTATTAACAGAGTTGAATCAGGAAGGAACCACCATTGTGATGGTTACCCACTCGGACCGGGATTCTCACTATGCGCACAGAGTGGTAAACTTATTTGATGGGCAGATTGCCACCGAAAGCCATAATAGGGCTATGGGGGCCTTGATGTAAAATACTAGGCTGTGCTAGGAAAGTTTAACTTATAAGAATAGGAAACCTACATGGTTTTGAAGCCTGGGAGGTTTATACAATATGCAATAAAGGAGTTTATTCATCAAAATCAATAGGAACTGAACAAGTATCAGTGCCAAAAAACACTAATCATGTTTAAAAATTACATTAAAATTGCATGGAGAAGCCTTAAAAGGCAGCCCTTTTTTGCATTTCTAAATACGTTTGGTCTGGCCATTGGAATGGCCGGGGGACTGCTCATATCATTATACATCTACGATGAGATGAATTTTGATACCATGTTCCCTGAGGCCGATCGTATTTATAGAATAAATACAGATATAAAATTTGGTGGAACGGAGAGTAAATCTGCACAAGTTTCAGCACCAATGGCTGCAGCAATGGAAAGCGATTTTTCCCAGGTTGAACTAACTACTAGATTTAGGAATTTGGGCAGTATGCTCCTTAGAAAGAGCAATACGGAAGCCAACATAAAGGAACAAAGTGCAACCTTTGTGGATGCTACTTTCTTTGAGATGTTCGGTCTTGAACTGTTAGTTGGGGATGTGCAAACTGCCCTAAAAGAACCCAACACCTTAGTCCTGACCAAGACGGCAGCCCTAAAACATTTCGGATTAAAAAAAGCTGTAGGTCAAAGTTTGATATTGAACAACACCGATACCTATACTGTAACAGGCGTAATAGAGGATATGCCAGAGCGTTCATTTCTTAGAAATCACAATGTTTTTATGGCGATGGCAGGGAATGAAGATGCGCAAAATCAGGAATGGACCAGTCATAATTTTTTCACATTTATTAAGCTGATACCAGGTGCAGATATAGCCAATCTTCAGGAGCCCTTACAGTCCATGGTCGGTACATACATAATGCCGTATGTACAGACATTTCTGCCCGGTGTAACCGAAGAACAGTTGGCGGCCTCTGGTAATTACCTGTATTATAACACCATAGCATTAAAGGATATACATCTGTATTCTAACAAAGACCATGAACTAAGTCCAAATAGTAGTATTCAAAATGTCTATATTCTTTCGTTCATTGGCTTGTTCTTGATATTATTGGCCAGTGTTAATTTTATGAACCTATCAACGGCACAGTCCCTTAAACGGGCAAAAGAAGTTGGTATTCGCAAAACTTTGGGGTCGGACAAATCTGCCTTGATACGGCAATTTTTGACCGAATCGGGTTTAATTTCCTTTATCTCCCTTTTGTTTTGCTTGGGCATAGCAATAGTGGCCATCCCTTATTTTAATGCACTTTCCGGGAAGTCCATTTCCATACCGTTTACCAATCCCATTTTCTGGATTGCCTTATTTGTTGGTGCTACGGTTTTAGCACTCTTTTCTGGAATGTATCCTGCATTCTTTATGTCGCGTTTTGCACCGGTGAAGGTGCTTAAGGGGGCAGGAGCAACTAGTACTGGTGGAGGAAACATTAGAAGTTTACTTGTGGTATTTCAATTTGCTATTTCAATATTTTTAATAGTAAGCACTTTGGTAGTCTTTATGCAATTAAAGTTCATTCAAAGTAAAGATCTGGGTTTTACAAAAGATCAGGTTCTGATTGTTGATGATGTATATACATTGGGCGATAAAGCTACCACTTTTAAGGAGCAGGTGGAACAACTTGGCCAAGTGGAAAGTGCAACGTTGAGCAGTTTTTTACCAACTCCATCCGTTCGAAGTAATACCTCCTTTTTTAAGGAAGGGGGGGCAACGGCGGAAAATTCCATAAATATGCAGATATGGAATGTTGACGATGATTATATCCCCACTATGAATATGGAAATCCTGGAGGGTAGGAATTTTGATAGACAGTTTGGTACCGACTCTACGGCTATGCTGATCAACGAGTCGGCGGTTGCCATTTTGGGAGTGAAGCCCAAAGAAGCCTTGGGAATGCGAATTATTCGCAATTTTGAAAATGGGACTTCTAACAATTTTACAATTATTGGTGTCATCAAAGATTTTAATTATGAATCGCTCAGGGAAAATATTGGCGCCTTGAGTATGACTTTGGGAAGGTCTACCGGTTCTTTGGCCGTAAAACTTGAGGCTGGGAATTTTTCAAACTCGATTTCAAGTATTGAAGGAATATGGAACAAAGTCGCACCGGGGCAACCTTTCGACTATCGATTTATGGAGGACTCCTTTAATACCACCTATGAAGCAGAGCAGCAGTTAGGACGCATTTTCGTGACCTTTACTATATTGTCCATTTTAATCGCATGCCTTGGATTGTTTGGCCTAGCGGCCTTCAATGCCCAAAAACGCACCAAGGAGATTGGCATCCGAAAAGTCCTTGGCGCCAGTATTGGCCAAATAACTTATCATCTTACGACCGACTTTCTAAAAATGGTAGGGGTAGCCATTATTGTTTCCCTGCCCGTTGGCTGGTACTTAATGAACAAGTGGCTCGAGGATTTTACCTATAGAATAGAAATTAGTTGGTGGGTGTTTGTATTTGCAGCGCTAATAGCCCTCACCATAGCGGTACTAACTGTAAGCTACCAAAGTATAAAGGCGGCCATAGCAAATCCAGTAAAAAGTTTACGTACAGAATAGTTAATCGGAAAGAGGGAAGTATGATATATACAGTGATAATTGAACAGTAAACAATGGATAGTGGATAGATAGTAATCAAAACTCATATCATCAATCAAATCAAAACGAAAATCATGTTTAGGAATTATTTTAAAATCGCTTGGCGAAATATCCAGAGAAATAAATTGCATTCCGCCATTCATATTTTTGGCTTGGCCATCGCTTTTTCCATTTGTATCCTTTTATTTTTGACGGCCTATTTTCATCTGAGTTTTGATTCTTTCCACAGGGATAAGCCCCAGCTGTTTAGAACTTCCCGCCTTATAAACAGTCCCCAGGGTACTGAAATGAGTTCCCAGATGCCATTGCCTGCCGCTGCTGCTTTAAGGACCGATATTCCGGAAGTGGAGGCTGCTATAGTGGTAAATATGGGGATGCCTGAAAATTTCTCATACGAGGAAAAAAATATTGAACGGGTGGTTGTTAGGACCGATCCCAATTTTTTTGATATGTTCAATTTTCCTGTACTTATTGGTAATGGTAGCACGGCACTTTCCGATTTTCAAGACATAGCTTTAAGCGAAACTACGGCCAAGGCCATTTTTGGGGAATCGGATCCCATAGGGAAGGAGCTAAAAATAGGCAGAGGCGAAGACGTGGAATATTACACCGTAACGGCTGTGGTCAAAGACTGTCCAAATAATTCCAGTATTCGTTTTGATGCGGTAGCCCGCATCCAATCACTTCCCAATTATGCACAACTTCAAAATAATTGGGGCTCGAATGGATCCAGTGTTTTTGTTAAAATCTCCAAAAATAGTGATCTGCAAAAAGTTGCTATGAAACTGGAACCTTTTGTGGAAAAGTACTATCCCGATCAATTGGCCCAACTAAGGTCGGGTCGGTCGGATGTTCAGAAATCCTCCGAACTATTGAGCATAAACCTCACCAATATAAATGATATTCATTTTTCAGGGGAAAGGAGTTCTTCCAAGCTATTGGTATATGCCCTTATGTCTTTGGGGGCCTTTATTCTATTGATTGCCTGTTTTAATTTTGTAAACCTTAACATGGCCAATTCTTTTAAAAGAAGCCGTGAGCTGGGAGTAAGGAAGACTCTAGGGGCCTATAAGGGGCAACTTTTTATGCAGTTATGGGGAGAAGCATTGCTGCTCTATTTTGTTGGTTTTATGTTGGGATTGGGCCTAGCTTCCCAATTGATACCCGTCTTTAATGCTCAATTTGGAGGTGGTATTGAAATTTCAGCGCTATTCCAACCCACCTTTTTGGCAATTATGATAGGCGTCTTTTTACTGGTAACCCTGATTGCTGGGGGATACCCAGCTTTAAAAATGGCCAACTTTAGTTTGGTTGGCGTCTTAAAGGGCAAGATCTCCACCAAGAGACCAGGAGCGCTTCGCAATAGCTTGTTGGTAAGTCAGTTTGCCATTTCCAGCCTGTTAATCTGCATAAGTTGGATAGCAAGTCAACAACTGGATTTTTTAAGGGAAGTACCTATAGGTTTTGAAAAGGAGCAGGTTATAAGTATTCCTGTAGGTTTCCAACAAGATGGTAGAAAAATATTGGCGCGTATGCGGAACGAACTTCAAAACGATCCCAATATTGTTTCCATTACCGGGACAGGTGGTAATTTAGGAAGGGGCTTGGACAAGGTTACTGTCAGGTCGGTTGTAGGGTTCGATTATAAACAAAACCAGGTTTCGGCCGATTGGCTCTTGGCGGATTATGATTTTTTAAAGACTTTGCAAATTCCAATTATTAAGGGAAGGGATTTTGATCCTGCCTTTGCTACGGATACAATAAATGCGTTTGTGGTTACCGAAAGCTTTGTAAAGGCTATGGGAGAACCTGATCCCATTGGTAAATATTTTGGAGGGGAAGAAGCAGGATTGGGGAATAGGATTATAGGAGTAATACCAGATTTTAATGCCTATTCTCCGTCCGATAAATCATATCCAATTGCCATTCATCTATCCGCAACGGAACGCATAAATTATATTTTCCTAAAGGTTAAATCGGATAATCCACAGTTGGTGATGGAACATATCGCATTAGTTTGGGAAAAGCTTACGGATAATGCCCTCTTCAACGCTTCCTTTTTGGATGAGAATCTACAGGCCTGGTACGAGGGCGAAATAGTTATGACCACAGTATTTAGTACTGCATCGGCCATAGCCATATTCCTTTCCTGTTTAGGCCTTTTCGCCATATCATTAATGGTCATAGAGTTGAGAACCAAGGAAATAGGGATACGAAAAGTTATGGGGGCATCGGTGAAGAGTATTGTTGGTATGATATCAATTCACTTTGTAAAACTGGTATTGCTCAGTCTTTTAATTGCAGTCCCCTTGGCCTGGTATATCATGCAGATGTGGATCGAGAATTATGAATATCGTATATCCATCGATCCACTCATATTTTTGGGGGTGGGAGCTATGGTAATAGCGGTGGCGTTATTTACGGTCAGTTTTCATACCATAAAAGCGGCCATTGTTAACCCGGTAAAAAGTTTACGAACGGAGTGAAAAAGGAAACGGTTGTTAGTAGCCAGTGAACAGTGAACAAGGCGAACGAATTTGGCCAACGGTATTGAGTGTGGGGAAGGTGGCATAGAGGGCAGAAAATGGAAAGGGTGGTTCGATCAGTTCGCAGTTGATAGTAAAAATAAGTTGTATATAGTCGAAAGTGAACAACTAAAAGTTGAAAACACATATCATCAATCAAATCAAAAACGCAAATCATGTTTAAGAACTATTTAAAAATAGCTTGGAGGAACCTATGGAAAAATAAGGGCTATTCCGCAATAAATGTTGGCGGGCTTGCCTTGGGAATGGCGGTAACGCTCATAATTGGTCTATGGATCCAAGATGAACTTAGTCATAACAGCTATTTTAAAAACAAAGACAGTATTGCCCAAGTGTTCCAATCACAAACATTTAACCAAGAAACCGGTACAGGCCCTGCGATACCCCGACCCTTGGAAAAAGTGTTACGAGACGGTTATGCAGATAACTTTAAGCATTTGGTGATGTCTTCTTGGAACATTTCCAGATATCTGCGATACAAAGAGAAAAGTCTTTCCAAAACAGGAAATTTTATGCAGCGGGAAGCTCCTGAAATGTTGGATTTAAAAATTATAAAAGGGGAGAAAGATGGTTTGCGAGAACTAAATTCCGTAATGCTGTCCGAATCCGTCTCCCATGCACTTTTTGGTAATGAGGATCCTATTGGTAAAACCTTAAAAGTAAACAATCAATACGATGTAATGGTGAGTGCGGTATATGAGGATATTCCTTTTAATAATTCATTTAATGATGTCGAATTCCTAATGCCGTGGGACAAAATGATCGCGACCCAAGAATGGATGAAGAATGCTGAAGATCAATGGGGAAATAACTCCTTTCAGATGTTCGTCCAGATTGCTGACAATTCTACAATGGAAAAAGTTACCGAGGCCATTCTGAATGTGAAAAAAAATGCAAACGAGGATACGGCGGAATTCAATCCAAAAATATTTCTCTTTCCAATGAAAGATTGGTACCTACGAGGCAATTTCGAAAACGGGGAGCAAGTTGGTGGGCGCATAAAATATGTGTGGTTATTCGGAATAATTGGGGCTTTTGTATTGCTATTGGCATGTATAAATTTCATGAACCTTAGTACGGCTAGGTCCGAAAAAAGGGCCAAGGAAGTGGGGATTCGAAAATCCATTGGCTCACAAAGAAATCAATTGATCAACCAGTTTTTGAGTGAATCTTTCTTAGTGGTATTGTTTGCGTTTATTATTGCCGTGATAATAGTCTTATTGTCCATGAACGGATTCAATGATTTATCCAAGAAGGAAATTTCGTTCCCTTGGAACAGCACTAATTTTTGGGTTGTATCATTGGTGTTTATAACGATTACTGCTTTAGTGGCAGGTAGCTATCCGGCACTTTATCTGTCTTCTTTTAGACCAGTGGATGTATTAAAAGGAACCTTCACATCCGGAAAATATGCCGGCTTGCCCAGAAAAATTTTGGTCGTACTGCAGTTTACTGTTTCCGTGGCCTTTATTATTGGAACCGTCATAGTAATGCAGCAGATCAATTATGCCAAAAACCGACCCGTGGGGTATGATAAAGCTGGCCTTGTTCAGATACCTACCTTCAGTCAAGATTTTGAAGGTAAATATGATTTAATGCGAAGCGAATTTTTAAATTCAGGTGCGGTAATCGAAATGTCGGCTTCCAGCAGTCCAACCACACAGATTTGGTCCAACCGCAGTGGATTTGATTGGGAGGGGAAGCCCGAAGGTTTTCAAGAAGATTTGGCATGGACCGAAGTAACTCCGGAATACGTTAAGTCTTTGGGTATGAAAATTGTTGATGGTCGAGATTTTTCGAGGGAGTTCGCTACCGATTCAAACGCGGTATTGATCAATCGGACTGCAGTAAAATACATGGGCATCAAGGATCCAGTTGGCAAGTTTTTGAAAGATGATGATGAAGAAGATCCGGGTCCGCCATTAAAAATTATTGGTGTTGTAGAAGACATGATTACGCAATCGCCATATGAACCTGTTAAGCAGGGTGTTTATGTTTTTGATAAACACGGCAATTCCAGTTTCTACAATTTAAGATTGAATCCAAATCAAAGTGCAAGTCAGAACATGGCGATTATTGAAAATGTGTTTAAAGAACATTTTCCTAGTCTTCCTTTTCAATATGATTTTGTGGATGATGAATATGGCGAAAAATTTGCTGCTGAAGAACGCATTGGAACCTTATCTGGAATTTTTACGGCCTTGGCCATATTAATAAGTTGTCTTGGCCTATTCGGACTCACATCATTTGTTGCGGAACAGCGTACCAAGGAAATTGGGGTCCGGAAGGTTCTAGGAGCCACAGTATTCAACGTGTGGAACATGCTTTCCAAAGATTTTTTAAAACTGGTAATCATTTCTTGTTTTATAGCCATACCTATTTCATACTACGTTATGAACGGTTGGCTGCAAGACTATCCATACCATGTAATCTTGGAGTGGTGGATCTTCGCTTTTGCCGTTATTGGATCGTTGGCGATTACAATATTAACCGTGAGTTTTCAGGCCATTAAAGCGGCTAATGCCAACCCGGTAAAAAGTTTGAGAACGGAATAATTAAGTAATCAGTAGAGCGATGGCAGTAGCAGTAAAGATTATCCTATATCTAAGAATATCCAATGATGTGCAATTGATACGAAGACATTAAAATTTAAATCAAAAACCGAACTGTTTCCCCGTCTACGGCGGGACTAAAGGGAGGACTAAAAACAGGAATCATGCTAAAAAATCATCTAAAAATTGCCTTACGATTCTTTTTAAGGAACAAACTGTTTACTGGCATCAATGTCTTAGGGCTAGCAATTGGAATAACGGCATTTATCCTGTTGACACAATACATCACATTCGAAAAAAGCTATGATACCTTTATTCCTGATGTTGATGACCTGTATAGGGTTACCCTTACTACAAACTTGGGCGACAATGGTTTTGTTACTTCAGCGACAAATCACCCTATGACGGGCCGGGCCATGCTATCGGATTTTCCGGAAGTTGAAAGTTATACGCGTATCGCCGATAAGCCGATGGCGTTTTCTGGTACCATGAATATTTCATATACCAATACCTTTGGTGACGAAATAAAATCTGATGCCAATGATGATCATATTTATTTTGCCGATAATTCTATTATCGATCTTTTCGATTTACAATTCATTCAAGGTGATGCCGCAACAGCACTCAATGAACCTATCTCCGTCATACTGAGCGAGAAAATAGCCCATCGCTTTTTCGGGAATGAAGACCCTATTGAAAAAATGATAGAGGTCAATGATAATTTTAAATTAAAGGTAACCGGTGTCTTTAAAGAACGACCGGACAATACGCACTTACCTATGGGTATGATTGTTTCCTATAACATCTTCGGCCCAAATGGCGATCATGCCAACAGTTGGGTATGGCCGGAATTTTACAATTACATTAAACTAAAACCGGGAACAAGTCAGAAGACCGTTGAAGCCAAGTTTCCGGAATTCGTAAAAAAATATTTGGGGGATATTATGATTGAGCACGGTTTTGAAGCAAAAATGGCATTACAACCAGTTAAGGACATTCATTTAAAATCTCATTTATTAAAAGAGATTTCTGCCAATAACAGCGAAGGTACCTTGTACTTTTTATTGATCGTAGCGGGTTTTATCATTGCCATTGCTATGATTAATTTCATCAACCTATCTACTGCCAAATCGATGGAGAGAGCCAAAGAAGTCGGGATCAAAAAGGTGGTTGGCGCCCCTAGATCAGTGCTTATACATCAATTTCTATTTGAATCGCTCCTCATTAATTTTTTTGCAGTTATCATAGCATTTGTATTTATTAATTTGTTGATTCCCTCTTTTAATTCATTGGTCGGAATAGAGGTTTTAAGCTTTGAGATGTGGGGTGAATGGCAAGTCTGGTGGGCCATGATAGGTATATTTCTTATCGGGGGAGTTTTAGCAGGTCTATATCCAGCCTTTGTATTGTCCGGATTTGTACCCATTGAAGTTCTTCGGGGAAAGTTCCATAAAACAACAAAAGGGAATACACTACAAAAGGCTATGGTAGTTTCTCAATTTGCCATTTCAATAGCCCTTATTGCGGGAACCTACATTGTTTATAACCAATTTTCATACATGCAGAACCAGGACCTTGGTTTCAATGCTGAACAAAATCTTGTCTTTGCAGCACCAACTTATGCTGATTCAACCACCCAACTGAAAGTGGAATCTTTTAAAATGGAATTGGTTCAAAACCCAAGAATCAATAGTGTTGCCTTGTCCGATGAAATACCAGGAAAACCAATTGTACAAGGGAATACCATAAGACAGGTGCATAAACCAAGAGAATTGGGGGTCAGTGCCAATTTCGTAATTATAGATCAAGATTTTATGAAGACCTACGACATCGACCTCTTGGCAGGAAGAGATTTTGTGAAGGAAGATACTAGTTCATTGTATACAAGGGAAGGTCCCGTTCCGTCCGGTCATAGGGTCCTGATCAACCGTTCGGCGGCAAGAATATTAGGGTTTTCAGAACCTGAAGCGGCTATCAACAAAAAGATGATTTTTAAGTATGGCCCTATTGATAGAACAGCTGACATAATCGGAGTAGTGGAAGACCATCATCAACAATCACTTCAAAAAGGGTACGACCCAATTGTCTTTATGAATCTCATGGGCTACGGGGTCTCGTTCGTAACTGTAAATATAGCCGCTGGTAATATTCGTGAAACCACGGGCCAAATAGAGTCCAAATTCAAAGAGTTTTTTCCAAACGATTTGTACAACTCCTTTTTTATGGACGACTATTTTAACCGGCAGTACCAGGCCGAATCGAAATTTGGGATCATCTGTTTGGTGTTTTCATTGTTGGCAATTTTTATTGCTGCTTTAGGTCTATTCGGTCTGGGTTCGCATATGGCTATGCAAAAGACCAAGGAGATAAGTGTTCGGAAAGTTATGGGCGCCACGGTGGGACAGGCCTTGGCTATAATTCCAAGTAAATTGCTTAGCCTGGTGCTGCTGTCTGGGGCAATAGCACTACCGATCATCTATTTTGTGACCCAAAAATGGTTGGAAAAATATGCCTTCAAAATTGACCTAAGTATTTGGATGTTCGTAGTGCCACTCATTGTAGTACTACTGGTAGCAGCATTGTCAATCC
This sequence comes from Arenibacter palladensis, assembly GCF_900129275.1. GTDB lineage: Bacteria > Bacteroidota > Bacteroidia > Flavobacteriales > Flavobacteriaceae > Arenibacter > Arenibacter palladensis. The sequence continues at coordinate 369,686 of NZ_FQUX01000002.1, forward strand.
TCTCCCAATCGTTTAAAACGGCAATGGTCAACCCGGCAGAATCGTTGAGAAACGAATAATCATCAATCAATAAAATCAACAATAATGATAAAAAATTATCTAAAAATTGCTTGGCGAAGCATTAAGAGTGATAAGCTCTTCACCTTTATTAAGGTCGGTGGTTTTGCCATGGGCATTGCGGCATGTCTGTTGATTGCATTATTCATTAAAGATGAACTCAGCTATGACCAGCAATACGAAAACAAGGACCGTATTTATCGGGTTGTTTTGCAGGGTTTTATGGATGGTGAAATTAAAAAGAGCGTCCATTTTCAATTGCCTTTTGCGGATGCCCTACAATCCGATTTTCCGGAGATAGAAAAGGCTGGAAAAATAAATATGAGCGAGCTCTTTGGCGCTGGGAAACGTGGCCTGCGATTAACGGGTGAATCCCAGAACAATTTTGAGGACGGGTTTGTATTTGCCAACCAGAACATCCTTGAAATTCTTGAGATAACCTTGGTACAGGGAAATACCAAGGAGGCCTTATTACAACCTGACAATATTGTAATTTCCAAATCCAAGGCAGATAAATATTTCCCTGAAGGGAATGCCCTGGGCAAGTCTATTGTATTGGATAACAACACCTCAAGACCTTATACGATTACCGGCGTTATGCCAGATTTTCCCAAAAAATCCCATCTCCAGTTTAATTTTTTGTTACCCATAGAGGATACGAATATGAGCTGGACCAATCAGAATTATTTCACCTATGTTCTCGTAGACGAAAATGCCAGTATTCCAGCCTTGGAGAAAAAAATGTTTTCCATAATGGAAAACTACATCATCCCGGCCCAATTGGCGTATGGACGTGACCCAGCTTTTATCCAAGTCCTAAAAACTGTTGAATACAAGTTGCAACCCATTGCCGATATACATTTACGATCAGATCTTGCCATGGGGGATGGTCTAAAACATGGTGATATTCGGTTTGTTTGGCTTTTTGGAGCCATAGCAGGGTTTATTTTATTATTGGCCTGTATCAATTTCATTAACCTTTCAACCGCCAAATCGGCCAATAGGGCAAAGGAAGTAGGAATGCGTAAAACTGTTGGGGCTTACAAAAATAACTTGGTTGCACAATTTCTTACCGAATCGGTACTGTACAGTCTAATCTCCTTTTTATTGGGGCTGATGTTAGCCTGGGTCTTGCTACCAACCTTTAATGAAATTGCAGCAAAGTCCATTTTATTTCCCTGGGAGGTTTGGTGGTTTGTACCGCTTATGGCATCCTCGGCCCTATTTATTGGAATTATAGCAGGAATGTACCCTGCATTTTATCTTTCTTCCTTTAGACCTGTTAATGTTCTAAAAGGGAGCCTTAGTGTCGGCAGTAAGAGCGGAAATCTTAGAAGCGGTTTGGTCGTGTTTCAGTTTGCTGCATCGGTTATCCTGATTATCGGAACATTGATCATTTACAAGCAAATGGACTATATCCTACATAAAGAACTGGGTTACGACAAAGATCAGGTTGTGATTTTGGAAGGGGCCAATATTTTGGGAAATAAATCGGAAAGCTTCAAGGCACAATTGTTACAGCTTCCTCAAGTACAAGCTGTAACAAAAAGTGATTATTTGCCGATCGATGGCGCCAAAAGGAATGGCAATACTTTTAAAAAAGTGGGGGAGGGGATTGAAGATCGTGGGATACCTGCGCAATTTTGGCGAGTGGATTATGATTACATAAAAACACTGGGGGTAAAGGTGAAGGAGGGTAGGGATTTTTCCAGGGAAATTGCTTCCGACTCCATTAATTCGATGATTATTAATGCGAAAATGGCCCAGGATCTCGGTTATGAGAACCCTATTGGAAAGTACATTAACAATGGTAGGGACTGGACCATTGTAGGGGTGGTACAGGATTTCCATTTTAAATCCTTGAAGGAAGATATAAGCGCTCTTACCTTAGTTGTTGCAAACAATGACCTCGGTGCAATTTCGGTAAAACTTAAGTCGGATAATATTGGGGGGGGCTTGGCAGCCATTGAAGCCATTTGGAATAAAAATGTACCCAACCAAGCCTTTGCTTATTCCTTTTTAGATCAGAAATTTACCCAAATGCACGAGGATGTGCAACGCATGGGGAAAATATTCAACAGCTTTGCCCTGTTTGCTATTTTAGTGGCATGTTTAGGGCTGTTTGCACTGTCCGCCTTTATGGTGGAACAAAGAAAAAAGGAAATAAGTATTCGGTTGGTTTTAGGAGCTCCCTTTAAAAGTATTTATAAACTGTTGACCTTGGATTTTTTGAAGTTGATTGTTATTGCCATACTTATTGCGATACCTATAGGATGGTATATGATGAACCGATGGTTGGAGGATTTTGCCTATAAGGTGGATATTGGATGGGAAATATTCCTGAGTGCAGGTGGGATTGCTATGGCTGTTGCTGTAGCGACAATTAGCTACCAGTCTATAGGGGCAGCATTGATCAAACCTCTTAAAAGTTTAAGAACGGAGTGAAAAATAAATCTAACATTTTATTGCGGCCGTTATCGAAAACCAGGACGACATAGGAATAATAACTCGACTCCGTTCGAGCAAATGATAAACAATAATTATGCTATTACAACTAAACAACATTTTTAAATGGGTAAACTCAGGCGGGCAACGTATCTTCTTGTTGAAGGATATAAACCTCACTGTGGCAGAAGGGGAGTTTATTTCCGTAATGGGTCCCTCAGGCTCCGGTAAATCAACGTTACTCAATGTTATTGGCATGTTGGATAATTTTGACGAAGGGGAATACAGTTTTTTGAACGAGCCAGTTCACACCTTAAAAGAAAAGAATCGAGCCAATTTGTACAAACAATATATTGGCTTTGTATTTCAATCCTACCACTTGTTGGATGACCTAACGGTAAAGGAAAATCTGGAAATGCCCTTGTTGTATAAGAAAGTCGGCAGCTCTGAACGGAAATCCTTGGTGGCTGATACCTTGGATCGTTTTAATATAGTTGGAAAGAAAGATCTTTTTCCTTCACAGCTGAGTGGTGGACAACAACAATTGGTTGGTATTGCGCGCGCATTAATTTCATCTCCGAAACTTATTTTGGCCGACGAGCCTACCGGAAACTTAAATTCCAAACAGGGCGAGGAGATTATGGAACTTTTCAAGCAATTGAATAATGAAGGGGTTACCATAATTCAAGTTACCCACTCAGAAAAGAATGCTACGTACGGTTCACGAACCATCAATCTATTGGATGGTCGACAAATCAATGCATTGAATGGATAGTACAGTTAGATACTACTTAATTACAAAAAAGGCTACCTTTTTAGGGTAGCCTCAATTAAAAACACTTTATCACAATCAACTTGTTGTAATTTCCTTGACCGGCGATGGTTTGGATACATCTGTACCTTTTTTGGTATAAACCCTAACGTAATACTTGGTTTTGGTTGTCAAACCGCTTACGGCTGCGGATAATTCACTTACCTCCTTCTTATTAAAACCGGCAACGGTAGAGCTAAAATCCGATTTGGTGGAAACTTCTACCAGGTACTTATCTGCTCCGGTTATTGCACTCCACTCAATTTTGAATGATGTATTCTGAATATCAGTTGCATCCTTTAGCACTGGTCCTGCTATTAGTTTAGTGGTCGTAGCATCTTTAGCTGCAGATGCTTTTGACACGTCACCACCATCTTTTGCGTAGACCCTGAAATAATATTTGGTTTCCCCTTCTAATCCACTGATTGTGGTACTGTTGGTGGTAACCGATTTTTTATTGTAACCCGTAACCGAAGTACTAAAATCAGCTTTGGTGGAAACTTCAATGAGGTAACTATCCGCCAAATCCACTTTCGACCAGGATGCTTTAAACGAAGTAGCCATAAGTTCACTGGCATTGCTTAGGGTAGGGGCCGCTACTTTTGAATCCGAATCATTGTCGTCATCCTTACTACATGACGTTGTCAAAACTGGGGCTAAAGCCATACTAATAAAAAAGTAATACAATGGAAATTTAATCTTGTTTTTCATGTAATTTTTGTTTTTTAATGTTAATAACCCCATTACGTTAAAGCTTTACTAAACGCTACATGCTTTTAATTTTTTTTTTAAAATAATCCAAACGAGAATGAAAAATCGATCCTAAATATGGCCAAGTTCAATAAAAGACATTGGACAAGGTGGCTCATAAACTTTGTTTTTCCGACGAACAATATATCATACTAAATGTTAAGAGAGATGCTATTTCAACGCACTATTTAACATGGATGACAAATGCAATAACTTGGATTAACTGAGGATACAAAAAAAGCCCCTATCAAGAATAATAGAGACTTTTGATAAATAAAAACAACAACTAATTCAAATTCTAGTGATTTTCCAACCTATGTCTTATTTCGTGTACTCATTCACATTATTCCAGTGGACTTAAAGACAATTTATTCCAATGATAATGAATACCAGTTCTTAACTAAACCCATCCAACATAGTTCAATCAATAAAATATATTTAAAGGCTCTAGAAAACTATGCTGCCAGAATTATCTGCATGTATCCAAATGTCCGACTCACAGCTATATTTCCATATCATTTTATTTATAAGTACTGATTTTCCAGAATACAATCATGGATTCAGGGAAACTTTTAAGGCTATACCGCCCATCGGAACTTTGGTATTATCAGTGGATATAGAATTTAACGGTAACTTATAAAAGGGTTGTATTTCATATTTTACCCGATCCGATAAAGGAGCCTTATAACCAATGGATAAATTAATTGTACCAAAGGGGTGTAACCGACTTCCTTTATAGTCTGATTCTTTTTTTGAAGATATCTCTTCCTTAACCCTGTAACTCTGCATAGTCCCATTAACATCGTGATATACCTCTACCTCACGGAAGGTCGTTTTTGTTGCTACCGCATTTTCATTAAACGTTAAATAGGACGACATCCCTGCTTGAATAAAAATAAAGTTTCTTTTACTAGGGATCTTGTACATAATATTAATAGGTATATCCAAATTCTTAAGACTGGTTTCTTCCTTATTGTATTTATCCTCTTCCATTGAGGCTTCAGATGTTGCAAGAATTGATTCTTCATTCTTAAGTCGCAAATTATTAAATATGACGCCAGTGTTAAATGCAAATGCCGAGGATTTTATCGGCACATTCAAAACAACCCCGGCCCCAAAGTTGGTGGAAGTCAGGGTCTGGCTATTGGCATTATTTGAACCATAACTTGGCGACACCTGGAATCCAATTTCAACATCCCCTTGGACAGTACTTGTAACTTTGTAGTCGACATCCTTTTTGAGAGTTGCAAACTGCTCTGTATTCCAATCATAATTGTCAAAGGGTAAATTGAACAAATCAATGTCTCCAACTTGAATAGGCAAAGCGTTCTCAAATATCATTACAGACTTTGTTACGGCAACTATTGTTCTCACTTTTCCTTTAGAATCGACATATCTACCATTCATATGGGCCAATGTATCTTCAGCATCTAGATGCATTTGCTTAGAATCACTAACTTTAGTTACATTAATATTATCCATCTCGGTGCTCTCTTTCAGGAGATTTATACCAGTTCCAACACTATCCTCGCCTGATGTAGATTCCAATATTCTGGAATGGGGTAGGGGGAAGTCCTTTATAGTTACGGGATATTGAAAATCTACAGGATGATGTGGGTTTTTTATTAATATCCAGCCAATTGAAATCAGTAACAACATAGAAGAGGCGACTCCCGTCATACACCAATAATGAATACGGTTCTTTCTTTTCTTCTTGCGGGTTAAAAAACGCTCCCATGCGCCATCCTCATAGACTTCTACATGGTGAAGTATTGCGTCTCTTAATTTATTTGCCAATTCTTCGTCAAATTGTTCTTTCATCCTTACTATTTAAAATGTCTGGTTACCAAGCCCCTCAATCTCTCCTTAGCTCTTGCGAGATAAGTCCTAGATGAACTTTCGCCTATGCCCATTAACTCAGAAATCTCCTTATGGTCATATCCTTCGATTTCATAGAGATTAAAAACTGTCCTTAACATTTCAGGAAGTTCTCCCAATAATTGATAAATATCATCAATGTCCAAGTTGTCCAATAATTCCACCGCCGGCAAATCCCTGGAACAATCGGATACGTCCAAATGATATAGATGTTTTTTGTTTCTTCTAAATTCATCTATGGCACAATTAATGGCTATTTTTCTTATCCAACCTTTAAAGGATTGTTTGTGATCAAAGGATTCGATCGAATCAAAAATCTTAATAAAGGTATCATCAACCACTTCTCTTGCTATATCCTTATTTGTACAATATGCCATTCCTATTGCCATGACATAACCGTAATATTTCTTATACAGACGTTCCTGATCTTTTCCTATTTTCGAAATACAACCAGAAATTAATTTCGTCTCTTCATCCTTAGTGTCCTTGCCCAACCTTATTCACAATTATACCAGTTAAGGGAATTAAAAAGAATTTCCTGAAACCGGTAGCCACATTGATTGTTCTTTTTCTCCGCAATTTTATTTTGTGAATGAACAGGTTCCCATATTTTAAAAAAACCGTTCACACTTTATACTTAGAATTATTTAAAATGATGGTTATGGCTTTATAATAATATATATTTAGGGACATTATTGAACTTTGGTCCATCCAAAAATGGATACTTAAAATAAATGGGTTCCGGTTCAAATCAAATGACCCTTTAAAGCAACGGCTGTTATTTTTTATATTTTGATTCAAGCGGTGCAAGAACTATTCTTATACCAATAAAAATTTATTAATATTAATCTTGATCGAAATTTAAAATCAATATGTCTTCCCTATTCCAAAAGGACAGAATTACCTTTAACGGCCCAGCATCAATAGTGCTTTAAACAAAATGGCCCATTCCTTCGCATAGTTATTAGATTGAATTTAAATACCTTAACGCCAATTACCCGAATGATCTACGGACCATGGCATTAACCTAAATTATTCCCTATACGAAAGGTTGCGGTAAAACGCTACATGTACATAGAAAAAAAATATCCGGACTTCAAAAATGGCTTAATACTTTGTTTCAGAAATAGGCCCAAAGGACTCATAGGCCCACATAACATTGATCCAGTTGACAATTGAAATTATTTCCATTTTAAGTTTTAGGGGAGGATGGAAATTCTATGTGATGGGGCCATTATACCATTAACCGCGCTACGAACGATTTTCAGCCATGGAACTATTGTCTATTCATGCAATCCTATTCTGTATTATAATGTCAAGGTTGATTCAATACCTAGGTGTTCGTTGGGATTATTTTTTATTAACCGAAAATTAGTTTAACATCGTCGCTACCCATAATCTCATTAAAGATTAATTATTCTTCGTAGAAGACGTCAATCATTAGATTTGGTTGCTTCAGCCGAATTAAAATTAACAAACCAAAGTATTTTGATCATTTATGAGACCTATTTTGAACTTGCAACAGCCTTATGGAAATACTTGCCGGCCAGCCGCCATCTGGGGTGTCTCGGTTTGGGAAGGACAAGTTCATTAAATCCCAAATACCTATATTTTCAAGGTATAAACAGATGCCAGCCAATACTCGGCTTATGGAATTAAATTAGGTAAAAAACAAGTTGTGTTGATTAAAACTGTAATAATCTGAACCCAAGCCTATTTAATAGTTAATAATTCAGATGATAAAATAAATGGGGCAATCTTCTATCCAAACAGAAAAGAGGCTAGATTTGGATTTATGAAAAGTGTCAGAAATACCTTGTTTTCAAATAGCGAAACTTTCGGAGGACTTGTGGAAAATTCTTTGCCCGATATGCCAGAAATACCCATATGCTCCTTTTCAGGTAAACCTGCTGATTATTATATTGGTTTATCCGGTCCAGGTCATCATGATGAAATTAGATTATTGGGGCCAATATGCTCGAAGTTTGTTGAAACGGCCATTGTCAATGTATTGGGGCAGGGAGTGGACAACATACAATGGCCGGTTATTTTGGATTTGAAAAAGAATATATACTATCATTCCCATGATGCCCATTTAAAAGGGCATTCCGCAATCATGGGTTGGAAGAATCGGATAATTTCCAAAGCAAAGGAATAATCGTTGTAGGAAATAAATAGCTTTTTTACCAAGTCTTAAAACTTCATCATTCAATATCTCTCTAATATTCGGATTTCTTTATAATAAGTATATTGCCATTGGTCTAGTTAATTAATTCAAAGTAAATGAAAAGAAAACTTGAAACCATAGGACTTACAATGGGGTGGTTTGCAATTATTGGTCAATTTATCCTATTGATTATGAATAGGCAAGCAGGGTTATTTGAAACCATTATTCGTTTTTTTAGTTTTTTCACCATTTTGACCAATATATTGGTCGCACTATACTTTACAATGTCATATTTAGATTCCAAGAAGAATCCTTTAAACCTAATTCTGTCCAATGGAGCCATTACTGCCTTAACTACATTTATATTAATTGTAGGCTTGGTATATCAGGTTAGTTTAAGACACATATGGAACCCTACCGGCTTACAATTTGTGGTGGATGAATTACTACATACGGTTATCCCGATCTACATGTTAATATATTGGTTCATCTATTCGAAAACAACTGAATTGAAGACCAAATCAGTTCTAAACTGGTTACTATATCCATTGATCTATGTTGTGTTCATAGTTTCAAGAGGATATATTTCAAATTATTATCCCTATCCATTTCTAAATATACCTGAAATAGGCCTCGAACGTTCCCTGTTTAATATTGGCATAATTTTGGGTGTATCCATCCTGATGATGACATTGCTCATAATCACTGGAAAATTTCGTAAAAACTTGATCTAAGAATAATTATATGAAAAAGAATTACATTTTAGTTTCAACCCTTTTGTTTATGGTGGTTATCGTTTCATGTACCGCAACTAAGAATGGGAGTAATAATAACCTTTACAATTCCATATGGGAATTGGAGTATATATCAGGAACGCGGATTGCTTTTGATGGCCTATATCCGGACAAGAAGCCGGTAATTTCATTTAACCAAACCACAGGGAAGATTACGGGCAATAACAGCTGTAACGGTTATTCCGCCGATTTTAAAATTGATGGTAATAGTATCACCATAGGCGAACCTGGTCCTTCCACAATGATGTATTGTGGTGATGGCGAACCACAGTTTTTGAATATGATGAAAAAAATAAATGCCTTTAGCCTTGACAAGGAGGGTAGGCTAAATTTAATGATTGGAGAAATACCCATGATGAGATTCAAAAAAATAAAAGAATAGACCATTGCGTTCAAATCTTCTGGGTTATTTACTGCTTTCAATACCTAAAGCTCTTGGTAATTTTTATTCTTATAAGCAGATTTTTATTTTTCCAACTTTCCATACTGAAAAATATGAGTAATATTGTAAATGTTCGATTTTCGTTTAAAGGTTTTTCATACGGTTGCTAGAAGGCTAAATTTTACCAAAGCCGCAGAGGAATTATTAATATCCCAACCTGCTGTGACCAAACATATAAAAGAGTTGGAAAGTCAATTTAACCTGGCACTTTTTGATCGAAGGGGAAACAAGGTAATACTATCCAGGGCAGGAGAAGTTCTTCTAAAACATACAGAAAACATTCAAGAAATCTATAGGCAAATCGAGTTTGATCTAAACCAGTTCAACGAGGCGTTCAAAGGGGTTTTACATGTGGGTTCCAGTACATCCATTACGCAGTACATATTACCTCCATTATTGGCCCGGTTCCATGCTATGCACCAAGATGTGAAGGTAGAGCTGTTCAGTGGCAATTCGGAACAAATTGAGATGGCCCTTCTAAATAAGAGCATTGAACTAGGCGTAGTTGAGGGCAAATCCAAAAGGCGTGAAATTCACTATTCCCCTTTCTTAAAAGATGAGATCGTACTGGTTTGCGGGAGTAAAAATCCTATGTCAACCAAAGAAGAGATAAGACCCGAAAACCTGAAGAACATTCCTTTGCTATTACGGGAGCCCGGATCGGGGACCTTGGAAGTCATTGCCGATGCTTTAAAGCAAAAAGGAATCCGACTTGGAGACCTAAAAATAGAAATGCAATTGGGCAGCACGGAAGCCATAAAATCCTACCTACAACACTCTGATTGTATGGCATTCGTTTCCTTACATGCCATATTTAAAGAACTTAAAAGCGGCGTCTTAAAGATAATAGAGATTAAAAAACTGCCGATCCACAGGCAATTTTATTTTATAACGCCCCAAGGTCCTGAAGGAGGGTTGTCCTTATTACTAATGAATTTTTTAAGGAGAAACCATAATTTTTAGTTGTCATTGGTTATTGAATTGAGAATCGATAGAAGCATCTATTCACTAATATTACATTAAACTCTATTATAACTTCCACTCATCAAGGTCGACAATCGTCATAACCTTAGGTTATCATAAATTAATATTTGCAATTGGCTATTGGGAATAAACCCTCGTAAATTTGAATCTGAAAGGCTTCATTAATTTTGAAGTTGCCTAATAGTATAATTTAAAAATTTAAGATATGAGTTTGAGAATTGGAGACGATGCGCCAAACTTTAAGGCGCGGACGACGGAAGGTGAAATAGATTTTCACCAATGGCTGGGCAATAGTTGGGGAATTTTATATTCACACCCTGCAGACTATACCCCTGTGTGTACAACAGAACTTGGCAGGACCGCCCAGTTAAAGGAAGATTTTGCAAAAAGAAAGACTAAGGTACTCGCTGTTAGTGTTGACGACTTGGATTCACATTATGGCTGGGTAAAGGACATCAATGAAACCCAAAACTGCAATGTGGATTTCCCTATTATAGCGGATAATGACAAAAATGTGGCAACCCTTTATAATATGATACATCCCAACGCATCTACTTCTGCCACAGTTAGATCTGTTTATTTTATCAGTCCCGACAAAAAGGTACAGGCCATTATTACGTATCCCGCTTCTACGGGAAGAAACTTTTCCGAAATTCTCCGCGTTGTCGACTCACTAAAACTTACAGCGGAACATAATGTGGCCACTCCAGTGGATTGGGAAGATGGCCAGGATGTAATTATTCCACCAGGAGTGAGGCAGGAAGATGTAGAAGCCAAATATCCTAAAGGCCATCGAGTTATAAAGCCATACTTGCGGTATACGCCCCAGCCCAATAAATAATTACTTATTATCTGAAAACATGGAACTAAAAAGAGGATTGGACAGAGGACCGTTCAACGATGAGCAAGTGGACAAACTCAATATAGCTTTGTCCGGACTTGACTCCGGTCAGCTTCAATGGCTAAGTGGTTATTTCGAAGGGCTCATTCATACGTCTTTGAACAACCCCGCTACTGGAAATCTACCATTGGATTCGGGCCACAATACTAAAAATGAGCTTAAACACGAAAAAGTGCATATTCTTTTCGGGAGCCATACAGGTAATTCTGAAAGTTTGGCCAAAGACCTACATTCCAAGGTAAAGGATTTGGAAATTGATGCAGTAATTTCCGACATGGCCTCATTTAAAACCAGGGAACTCAAGGGCATCAAAAAATTGGCCATAATCGTAAGCACCCATGGATTGGGAGAACCCCCGGTACAAGCTGAAGATTTCTATCGATACCTGCACAGCAATAAGGCACCAAACCTGGCGCATTTACAATTCTCGGTTTTAAGCCTAGGCGATAGTAGTTATATTGACTTTTGCCAGACTGGCAAAGATTTTGATACCGTACTTGAAAAACTTGGAGCTCAAAGAATTGTTCCGCGTGAGGACTGCGATGTAGATTACGCAGAACAGGCAGAGGCTTGGCAAAGCAAGTTTCTTAGTGCCGTAGTGCAGACAAATGGCCAAACTTCCCCGGTCAAAGCAGAGAACATTCCCGATAATCCGGCTAATAAGTCCCTATATTCCAGAAATAATCTTTTTGAAGCCACCATTCTCGAGAAAATCAATCTAAACGGACAGGGATCTTCCAAAGAGACCGTTCACCTTGAATTGGATCTGGAAGGATCTGGAATAAAATATGAGCCTGGGGATGCCTTAGGGGTGTACGGTTCCAATTCCCATGAACTGGTAGAGTCAGTTTTGCATACCACAAAGTTAGCGGGTGAAAAGGAGGTAGAAACCTATGAAGGTACCAAAACGCTACATGATGCACTTACATATAACTATGAACTTACTCCACTTTCAAGGAACACGCTTTCCGGATATGCAGAACTAACAGGCAATAAGGGGTTAAAGAAAATCCTTGAGGATAAAATTGCACTTCAGGAGTATCTTTCCGGACGTGATTTTTTAGATCTGATAAACGAGGTGCCGTACGAGTTGACCTCTGACGAACTGATTTCCATTTTGCGCAAAAATACCCCACGGATGTATTCCATAGCCTCGGCTCAAGATGTAGTTGATGAAGAAGTACATCTGTTGGTGTCGGTTGTCCGATATAGTGCATTAGGCAGAAACAAGGAAGGGCATTGTTCATCTACCCTGGCAGACAGGCTTGATATTGGCGATAAAGTAAAGGTCTTTGTTGATCGGAATACACGCTTTAAGCTTCCCAAAAATCCTGAAGTGCCTATTATTATGGTTGGTCCAGGAACTGGAGTGGCGCCATTTAGGGCATTTATGCAACAACGGGAAGTATTGGACAAAAAGGGACCTTCCTGGCTTTTCTTTGGCGATCGGAATTTCACTACAGATTTCCTTTATCAGACAGAATGGCAACAATATTTGAAGGAGGGGGTTCTGACCAAAGCAGATGTTGCCTTTTCAAGAGATCAGGATCAAAAGCACTATGTACAACATAGAATGTTGGAAAACGGTAAGGAGTTATATGAATGGTTGGAGAAAGGAGCGCATTTTTATGTGTGCGGTGACGCTAAAAAAATGGCCAAAGATGTTGATGTTGCCTTAAAGCAGATTATACAACAACAGGGGGGGATAACTATTGAAAAGGCAGAAGAGTATGTAAAAAATCTTCAAATTGCGAACCGTTACCAAGCAGATATCTATTAAGGCCGATTCAGGTGAGCTAAAATACCAAGGAAATATTTTTATGGGAAAACAATTGGATTACAAGGAATTATCGGAAGATGAACATATCAAGGACAAGAGCGATTTCCTCAGAGGGAGTATAAAGGACAGCCTAAAAAACCCTTTGACCGGAGCTTTATTTCCCGACGATGTCAAGCTTATAAAATACCACGGTTCTTATCAGCAGTACGACAGGGATTTGGAGAGTGAACGAAGGCAGAAGAAATTGGAGCCATTGTACCAGTTTATGGTTCGAGTTAGAGCTGCTGGTGGTGTTACTTCTCCTAAGCAATGGTTGGCCCTAGATGAACTTTCTGAGCAATATGGAAATGGCACCCTTAAATTGACCACTAGACAATCTTTCCAATTTCATGGCATATTAAAAAGGAATTTAAAACCTACGATTCAAAAGGTTAACGAAGTTTTGTTAAGTACGCTTGCGACCTGCGGGGATGTGAATAGGAACGTAATGTGCAATCCAAACCCTTACCAATCCCATATACACGAAGAGGTATACCAATTTGCAAAAGAAATAAGCGATTATTTTCTTCCAAAGACAACTGCCTATCATGAAATTTGGTTGGACCAGGAAAAAGTAGCGGGAACCCCAGATTTTGAACCATTGTATCATCAACACTACCTTCCAAGAAAATTCAAAATAGCATTGGCAATTCCACCAAACAATGCCATCGATGTTTTTGCGAATGACCTTGGACTTATTGCTATTGAGGAAAACAATAACATAGCAGGATATAATATATGTGTTGGTGGTGGATTGGGAAGTACCTTTGGTAATGACGCCACTTATCCGCGATTAGCCGACGTTATTGGTTTCGCGCCGAAGGAAAAAGTGATTGATGTAGCCGAAACAGTAATAGCCATCCAAAGGGATTACGGCAACCGATCTGACCGTAAGTTATCGAGATTAAAACATACCATAGACGACAGGGGGTTGGAATGGTTTGTAGCGGAACTTCAAAACCGATTGGGATGGAATCTGGCCAAACCAAAATCCTATCGATTCAAATCAAACGGAGATGAATATGGATGGCTAAAAGGCTCCAACAATAAATGGTTTTACACCTTATTTGTGGAACATGGTAGAGTTAGGGATGAAAATGATTATCAGCTAAAAACGGCTTTAAGGGAAATTGCCAAAATTCATACAGGAGATTTTCGATTGACAGGTAACCAAAATCTCATTATTGGAAATATAGAGGAAGGTAAAAAGCAGGGCATTGATGCTATTTTGGAATTGTATGGTGTTGGTAACCATCCTAAACTAACGGGCCTACGCAAGAGTTCCATGGCCTGTGTCGCATTGAACACATGTGGATTGGCTTTTGCCGAAGCAGAGCGTTACCTTCCTTCCTTAATAGATAAGCTGGAGGTAATTATGAAAAATAATGGCCTGGAGAAAGATGAAATTAATATTCGGATGACAGGTTGTCCAAATAACTGTGCACGATCATCACTAGGGGAAATAGGTTTTGTGGGTAGGGCCATTGGTAGATATAACATGTACTTGGGTGCAAGCCATAACGGTGACCGATTAAATACCTTATATAAGGAAATGTTATCCGAGGAAAACATTTTAGAGGAATTAGAGCCAATTATTAAAGCCTATGCCCAGGATAGGTTAGGGGAGGAGCATTTTGGAGATTTCGTAATCAGAAAGAATATTGTTGAACCAACAGATCGGCCAATACGGGTTATGAACTAGAGCATTGCTTATATGAAACCAACTCTAAAAAACACTAAGGATGAATTTCATGGTACCTATAATCTTCTCCCATAGTAATAGCTTTAATGTCGATGGATTATTAGTTATTCGGACAACTCCATAAGGATAAAAAACTTGGGAATTTGGATATTCCTTTTTAGAATCAACAATTTTAGTTTCAAATTTTAATCAAACAGGAATATAAATACTAAAAGTGGTCTCTTTGTTCAGCTCACTGTTAGCATATTCGTCAATGAATTCTTGAAGAGCATACAATCGTCCTCATCATCATCTGCCAGTCGGATATCAATTTTAGTTGATAGCATCTATGTAAACTAGAACAAAAATTACGAACTACGAAAACGGAAAACGTTAACTTGAAACTAAGGTAATGGTCCATAAAGAAGGAGATCATATTTATAGAAATTATTAATGATTTAATTCTATAAAGGTCCTCGTATAAGTGTCATTAATAATTATACCCAAAAAATAAACACAACTCAAAGGCCCTCTCTAGGTCAAAGCTGTGCCGACTAGAAAAGCTAAAAGCTGTTCAGTTTTTGGATAGTTTATAGGTACGCAAAACATAATCGAACTGATGCTGCTTTTTCATGTCCAGTAAACCCGGAACTTTTTGGCATACATTTTTGACGATATAAAATGTTTACCACAAAAACGGCCTGAAGAAAATAATACAATGGTTGATTACTAATAACTTAAAGTTTATCTGTTCTCTTTTTCACAACAAAAACTATGGCCATCTTGGAATTAGTTTTTTTTTTGCTCCCAATTATTATTCAGTCCCAAGAAAAATTATCATAAAATTATAAAATTGAAGGTGCCTACAATATGTCGAACTTAGGATCGTTAACAATATTTAACAAGAAAAAAGCTACAATAATATTATAACTAGCTACTTAACTTCTAAATACCCCTTATGAAACAAATTACTACAATTTTACTACTTTTTCTAAGTAATTCTTTGGCTGCACAGAATGCCCCAATCATTACATCTACAGCCAAAACAGAGGCTACAGAAGACCAAGCTTACAACTACACCTTAAATGCATCTGATGCAGATAATGATGTGGTGACCATGTCGGTAAAAGATGGAACCACTCTACCCGATTGGTTAACTTTTGAATCGGGGAGTATAACCACAAAAGATTTTGGCGGATCGATAACCGGTCCCGGAGGAGTTGCTATAGACGCTCAAGGTAATGTCTATGTAGCGCAGCTATCCGGAACAACAATTTTTAAAATCACACCCGATGGTACCATGACTTCTTTTGCGACTGTGACTGCAAGCTCCAAGTATGCAATGTTGGTAATAGGAGATGATTTATACATCGCTTATTATAACATGAATAAAATAACAAAACTTGACTTAACCAATCCAGGAGCTGGGGAAGTCGATTGGATCAACCCGATTACAGACCCCTTGGCTATGGTAGAGAAGGATGGTTATATATATGTAGCGCAGTATAGTGTCAATAAAATTAGTAAAATTGACTTGTCAAATGATAATGTCACGGACTATGTTACCGGTACACCATATCCATTTGGATTGGGATTCAATTCAAGTGGCGCGTTGTTCATAGCCAGCTATAACAACAAATATTTGTCAAAATTTGAAAATAATGTTCTAACAGCAAATATTAAGAGTTTCAGTGCCAGCCTCTCAGATGTAAAGCTGGATTCAAAAGGTAACATTTATGTAAGTAGTTTTGGTGCAGGAGTTAAAAAACTATCTGCTGATTTATCTACTACCACGGATATTTCAACCACAGGTAGGGTCTGGGGAATGACTATGAATGATAGTGGTACCCTGATATGGGGCATAAACGACTTCAACAAGGTGGTTAGTCTTGAAACAGGAGCTGTGTTAAACGGCACTCCCACCAACGAGGACGTGGGGGATCATCAGATATGTCTGTCCGCTACCGATGGCACAGATACCGTGGATCAGTGTTTTACCATCACAGTCGCCAATGTAAACGATGCACCCACTATTACTGGAGTTCCTGCTTCGGAGATCAATATTGGTGAGGAATATAGCTTTACCCCAATAGGCGATGATGTAGATGTAGGCGATGTCCTAACTTTTAGTATTTTAAACAAGCCTAGTTGGTCCAGTTTTAGTCCCACAACTGGGAAGTTATCCGGTACTCCTGAATTTAGTGATCTTGGACATTACAACGGAATTGTACTTAGCGTCACGGATGCCTCCAATGTAACTGTTTCTTTAAGCACTTTCAATATTGAGGTTGTGGATAATGTAGCGCCAGAACCACCAATTGTCAACTCGCAATCCAAGCAGAATACACTTTATCCGACACTAAGTGGTACAGCTGAGGCCAATAGTACGGTATCAATAAGTTTTAATGATGGTTCCCATGCCATACAATATTCCGTTGCCGTTAATGATCAAGGTGAATGGAGCTTAGATACCACTATTGCAGATGAGAACGCAGTGGTTCCCACCCTGACCGATGGTGATTATAACATTAACCTAACTGCAACCGATGGCTCTGGAAACACTTCTGAGGCGACAATCCACGAGTTAATGTTGGATACAACGGCGCCTGAATTACCAGTTGTTCTAGATCCGACCACCTCCGTATTGCACGTAGCCAATACTTATGAAATTAGTGGTAGCCATAATGAGGATGGGATTACCATCTATTTATATACGGACTTGAATAATGATGGCCTTGCAGACAATAGCACTGTGTTGGCCAGTGCGAACGTGGGAGAGAATACTACTTCGGCCTGGTCTTTAACAATATCCCTATCGGATAATGCCCCTAACAACTTTGTGGTCATTGCCGAAGACGAACTAGGGAATAGGTCACAAGAAGCGGATGTGCCCACCATAAGTATGGACACGGATGCAGATGGAGTGAGGAATGATTTGGATGCCTGTGCCAATACACCCTCAGGAGAAATTGTGGATAGCAATGGTTGTTCAAATAGTCAAAAAGATAGTGATAACGACGGGGTTATGGATGATGTTGACACCTGTGCCAATACTCCAAATGGAGAAACAGCAGATACCAACGGATGTTCAGATTCTCAAAAGGATAGTGACAATGATGGTATTTCTGATGCCATTGATATCTGTGACAATACTCCTTCGGGTGAAATTGCAGATAGCACAGGCTGTTCTGCTTCCCAAAAAGATGAAGATGGTGATGGAGTCAATAATGAGATAGACGAATGTCCCACTACTCCAGCTGGAGAGTCTGCGGATGCCAATGGTTGTTCGGATTCCCAAAAGGACAGTGATTTTGATGGAGTGAACGATGCGGAAGATCAATGCCCCGAATCCCCTGAAGATGAGGCTGTAGATGCCCATGGGTGTAGTGACAGTCAAAAAGACGATGATAACGATGGTGTAAGCAACAATCTGGACAAATGTCCAAATACCCCTGCAGATGAGGTAGCGGATGCCGATGGTTGTTCAGATTCCCAAAAGGATGCAGATGGTGATGGAGTTCAGGATTCCCTGGATAACTGTCCTATGGTTTCCAACCCGGGCCAGGAAGATCGGGACGGTGATGGCCATGGTGATGTTTGCGATACGTTGGAGCTGAACGCTTCCCAAGCCTTTACCCCTAACGGTGACGGAATCAACGATACCTGGGTGATTTCCAATATAGAGAACTATCCCAATTCACTGGTGAGGGTATTCAACACATGGGGGAAAGAGGTCTTCTCGGCACGGAATTACCAGAATAATTGGGATGGCCGTTACAAAGACCTGGGAGCCAAACTTCCTGATGCCGGATCCTATTATTTCCAGATCGATTATGAGGGAGATGGAAAAGTAGACCAGGACGGATGGCTTTATATCACTTCACGATAACCAAACTATAATTTACAGAAAAAAAGAAATCAATAAAATGCAGATATTAAATAAGATTATTTTAGGCGCACTTTTGATAGTGGGCGGAAGTTTGTTTGCCCAACAGGAAGGGGTGATCACTAATTTTATGTACCATATGAACAGTTATAACCCGGCCTTTGTAGGCGTGGACGGGGAAACAATGGTGACTGCCAGTTTCAGACAACAATGGACAGGCGTACGGGATGCCCCCAGTGCAGAGGCGGTATCCTTTGGGACCAACCTGAGCAAAAATTTGGGGATCGGGATATCCATTTACAACAGCAATACCTTTGTAGAGAGTCAGACTTTTACGGGCATCGATTTTTCCTATAGACTACAGTTATCCCAAGGAACGGAACTATACCTTGGATTAAAGGCAGGCGGCAACACCTACAGTGTTAACACCTCGGGTCTGGAGACCTATAACATAAATTCAGACCCCAGTATTTCCACTATATCCCGCTTTAATCCCAATGTTGGGGTAGGGGCATTGTTGAAAAACGGTAAGTGGTATGCTTCCTTGGCAGTGCCCAGGTTATTGTCCACTGACCGAGCGGATAACGACAACGGAGTGGCTACGGCAGCTTTGGCCAAGCCACATGTCTATGCCACTGCGGGATATGAGCTAATATTAAATCCAGCCACCAACCTAATGCTGAGACCGTCGACCATGGGGCGTTATGTAAGCGGGGCTCCAATTTCTGTGGATTTCAACGCTATGCTTTCCTTTGATAACATTTTGGAATTCGGAGGTAGTTATAGGACAGATGGGGCATTTGCCGGACTAGTGAATATCAGCATCAAAAAAAGACTCCTCTTGGGATATGCCTATGAGGTAAGTACCCGAAGCGAATTGGCCAGTGCAAAAAACACCAATGAATTCTTGCTGCGGTTCCTGTTCTAGCCGTTAACATAATAATGTAAAAAGGGTTATTGCAGATGCAATAACCCTTTTTATTTTAAATGGCAATGTAACGGAGATGGATCCCAATACATTTTAAACATGTGGTATTCAATTCTTCAAGCCAGCCCATCTTGAACCAATACCGTTTTCCCTTGCAACCAAAAATATGTACAGTGGCGTTTCCCAAAGACCGTGCCTTCCAAGTACAATTATTATGGATACTCTCAATAGAAACTTGAGTAACACAATTTACCTTCTTGAAACATTTAGTATAGCTTAGAATTTTAAATTTTAATCGTACATTTATCAACACAAAAGCACGGGGTGCCTGGTAAAAGCCAAGCTGAGATAATACCCGAGACCTGATTTGGATAATGCCAACGTAGGGATGCAAGCTAAGATATTTCATTTTAGGCTCCATTCATTGGTTACCCCAAAGAATGGAGTTTTTGTTTTAAATAATATAAAATGAAAATAGAAAAAGCAACTTCAGAACTTATTCCCAAGGAAGATCAAAACTGGCAGAACAGGCCAGAATGGTTTTTTAATAGAGAACATACAGACACCTACGAACAATGGTATGAAGGTAGGTACAAGCGTGCTGAAATATGGCAAAAAAAGGTAATGGAGCAATTGGTTTCAAAAGACAAACGTGTTAAAACACTATTGGAGTTTGGCTGTGGTACAACACGTTTTACACGCTGGTGGAAAGAGATTGGCATAGAGGCTACTGGTGGTGACATATCACCACTAATGCTCTCCCAAGCCGTAGAACTATTTGAAGGTGATCTGGTTATGGCAGACTCACACTACATGCCATTTAAGGACCATACTTTTGATTCGCTTGCATTCATTACCACATTTGAATATTACAAGAACCCAGTACAAGTAATTCGCGAAGCCGCACGTGTTGGAAAATATGGAATAGCTATGGGAATGATGAACAGAAATTCGACCAAGGTAGTTAGAAGAAGAATACAAGAAGTATTTGGCATGAATCCTTTCTATCTAACAGCGACCTTTTATACACCTGAAAAACTTTCAAAAATTATCGAAGAGGCACTTCAAGGACGCGATTATTCCATTGAATGGACGTGTACAGGCCTACCAAAATGGTTTCCAATCCAACAATGGAGTTTACCCTTAGGGGACTTTTTTGGCTTATATATCCAGTTAAACGACGTAAAATAATGGGTGATAAACTAGGGAAAATAGACCCACATGTATTTGAGCAGTTTATCAGTAATAAATGTGGTTTTAAAAGAGAGGAAGTAAGTGTAGGTCCTAATTTTGGTGTTGATGTTTCCATAGTAGATTTACCCGGAACTATGGCGATGGCCATGACCAGTGACCCTCTGACCTTACTTACAAGTCTAGGTTTGGAAGAGTCCGCTTGGCTATCCGTGCAATTAATGGCAAATGACATGGCAACCACGGGATATGCACCTATGTATGGGCAGTTTGTTCTAAATCTTCCGAGTACTTTTTCGAAATCCGATTTTCAAATATATTGGGATTATATCCACAGCTTTTGCTCAAAAATAGGCATTGCCATTACCGGGGGGCATACAGGTTTTATTGAAGGCCAAAATTCTACCATCGCAGGCGGTGGGACATTTGTCAGTATTGCTCCGAAAACTAAAATACTGGTTTCTAAATATGCGAAACCCGGCGATGTGATATTAGTTACCAAATCATGTGCTATTTCTTCGACGGCCATACTTGCTATGTGTTTCCCTGAAACGGTTACTAACAAACTGGGTTCCGAAATACAACAACAGGCATGCGCTACTTTTTATCAAACTTCTTCCCTTGAGGACGCCCTGGCAGCTGTAGGTCAGAACCGTGAACATAATGATGTAACCGCCATGCACGATGTTACGGAAGGAGGTGTCTTGGGTGCAATATATGAATTGGCAACCGCCTCGAACAATGGTGCAATCGTTTATAACGACAAACTACCTATAGGCATTCTACAAAGTGAAGTTTGTAAATTGTTTTCGTTGGATCCACGTTACTGTATTGGAGCAGGTTCGATGATCATCACCTGTAAGGAGGGTAGTGCAAAAAAAGTTATCAATCGTTTGGCCAGGGAAAATATTTTCTGCTCAGAAGTGGGAAAAATAACCCATAGGGAGCAGGGTATTAAACTCGTTACCAATGATGTAGCCAATGATCTATTGTACAATGAGAACGACCCTTACTGGGCGGCCTTTTTCAAAGCACTCAATTCAGGATGGAAATAAGGGGGAAAGCGAAAAGAAACATGGGTTCTGGAATCTATTTGATTGTCGACCCGGCAATGGATGAATCGATTCTCATGAATAAATTAAACTTATGTTTGAGTGAAAAATTAGCCGCAGTTCAAATTTGGGACAATTTTAAAGTCAACCAAAACATAATTGAACTGATCAACAGGATTTGTGAACAATGCCATGCTAAAAATATTCCGGTATTGATAAACAACAGATGGGAACTGCTTAATAATTCGTTATTGGATGGTGTACATTTTGATGATATTCCAAAGGATTATACATCTATTGTAAGAAGTGTAATCCATCCATTTATTAGTGGACTTACATGCAACAACGATTTAACCCATGTAGAATGGGCAAGTAAGAACAAGCTGGATTATATTTCATTCTGTTCCATTTTCCAGTCACAAACGGCCAACAGTTGTGAAATTGTAAATTTTAGAACCATTCATCATACGTCAAAAAATTACGGTTTACCTATTTATTTAGCTGGTGGAATCAAACCTGAAAACCTCCATCGACTAGATGAGTTAAAATATACGGGAATTGCAGTAGTGTCAGGAATTATGAGTAGCGATGCCCCCAACGAATCCATTAAAAAATATGCCCACAAATTAAATAACTTATGAAAAAAGAAACAATTGATAAACTTTGTTGTCCGTTTGACAAAGGGGACCTTAACCTAACAGAAATCACAAAAGATGTAGATGATAATATTTTGGAAGGCTTTTTTGTATGCTCATCTTGCAAAAGGTTGTATCCGATCGTAAAAGGAATACCAATCATGAGTCCTGACGAATTCCGTGAGTTTAAACTTGAACGACCATTAATTGAAAAATGGCACAAACATCTTAAAGGTCAGAAGTTTGAAAACTTTCGTCTAACCGAGCCTGAACAAATAGAAAATTAGATCGCAGTTATTCTTGGAAAACCATATTGCAAATAACTTATTGCAGTAGAATTGAAATCAGCTTAAATTTACATGCTAAAATATCGGGGGTAATACCCCGATATTCAAATCCAAATTATAGGCTCCTTTAATTTAGACGTTGTAAAGAGCCTCGGCGAGTTCTGTCTTTTTATGTCTGCTAAGAGGTACCTGTTTACCAGCTACTTCTACTGTTTTACTATTGTACTTTTCAACTTTTTCCAGATTAACGATATAGGATTTGTGTATCCTTAGAAATTTATCCTTTGGCAACTTTTGGTCAAAAGATTTCATGGTGGAAAGAATAACAACATTGCCTTCATTCGTCACCAACTTAACGTAATCGCCAAGAGCTTCGACCCAATTTATGTCGTTAAGAACTACTTTACGCTGCCGTAGGTTGCTTTTTACAAAGATGTACTCCTCTTCCTCGTTCTGTTTATTAATCTGCTCATAATTGGCTACTGCCCTTTTTATAGATGTATTAAACCGGGCCAAAGAAATGGGTTTATAAAGATAATCGGTTACGTTATAATCGAATGCCTTCAGCGCATAATCGGGATTACCGGTAATCAGAATTACCTGCGGTGGGTTTTCCAATGATTCCAAAAGGTCAAAACCACTAATGATGGGCATTTCCACATCCAGGAAAATAAGATCTATTTCGTTATTTTTTAGACCATTTTTTGCCTCAATGGCATTACTATATTCGGCTACCATAGCTAAGTTCGGATGATTGTCCACTAATCTGGCCATGGTAGTTCGCTGCATGAACGAATCGTCCACTATTATACATCTCAATGTCATAATCGGGGGATAAATTGATTAATAAAAAGTTCAAGGTACCCAAATGACATACCTGAGCACAATAAATGATGACAACCCTTTATAATATGTTGTGAAATGATACTTATGGGTAGTTAATTATCGGGTGGCTGTCTATTCAGATACTTGATTTAATTAAATCATTGAAAAAACTAAAAAATTGAATGGTCTAGGGTAATCGATGAATTGTGCTAAATTTGATATTAGATGAATCTATTAAAATGCAAAAACTGTTCGAACATATTAACAAATACACTTCCATTGACAATAATGAGTTTCAGGAGATTGCCAAGTACTTTGATTTGAAAACTGTCAAAAAAAAAGAACTGCTTTACGAACCCGGAAACAAATCCCTGGACCACTATTTTGTTTTAAGCGGGTGTCTACAATTGTATATTATTGATGAAGGGGGAACCGAGCATACTTTACAATTTGCCATAGAGAATTGGTGGATTACGGATTATTTGGCCTATCACGACAATATGCGTTCAGAGTGTTATATCCAAGGAGTTAAAGCTTCGACCATACTTCACTTAACACATAATAACGAAAGAGAATTACTTCGACGGTTTCCAAAAATGGAAACTTATTTCAGAAAGATATATCAAACAGCTTATGGTGCCTCACTTAATCGGATAAAGTATCTTTTTATTTATTCAAAGGAAGAAATCTATTTTAGGTTTAAAGAGGCCTTTCCTGATTTTGTAAACAATGTACCTCAATATCTAGTGGCAAGCTTTTTAGGCTTATCGCCGGAATACGTAAGTAAATTAAATAAAAAAGATATTTCTTGAACCAGTTCAAGATTATTTATGGCTGAATCCAGGACCTTTGTACCTTAAATGGAATACTATGAAAAAGTCGATAATAGTAGTAGGGGGAGGTTTTGCTGGCTTGGAATTGATAAAAAGGATCGGAAATTCACCAAAGTACCAAACCATATTGGTAGATGCCAATAATTATAATTTCTTTCCGCCTTTGATCTATCAGGTCTCTACCGGGTTTATGGAACCATCGGCCATTAGTTACCCCTTTAGAAAAATATTGAGGAACTTTAAGAATGTTCGCTTTAGGCTTGGAAGTTTATTGGAAGTGGTTCCCAATGAAAACAAAGTAATGCTGAGCAATGGTGAGTTGCACTATGATATATTGGTTATGGCCACAGGTACTGAAAGTAATTACTTCGGTAATAAGAACATTGAAAAGTATAGTTTACCGATGAAAACCATAAGTGATGCGTTAACTCTTAGAAACACCATTCTTACTAGGCTGGACAGGGCAACAAGACACGATGACAAAGAAGAACGAAAAAAATTATTGACATTTGTTATCGCTGGAGCCGGACCTACAGGAGTTGAACTTTCAGGCATTTTAGCAGAGATGAAGACCTCTATTTTGAAGAAAGATTATCCGGAATTGAGTGAAAGTGATTTAGGAAAAATATATTTAATAGATGGTCAAAGTGCAGTTTTGAATACCATGTCAAAAAACTCCCAAAGCTATACCTCCTCCAAGCTAAATGAATTGGGTGTGGAAATAAAGCTGAACTGTTTGGTAAATGATTTTAAGGAAGACATTGTTTTACTGTCCGATGGTACTACAATAGAATCCAAAAATTTAATCTGGGCGGCCGGGGTAACTGCCAAGGCTTACAATGGTTTCGCCATGGACAGTTTTGGAAAGGGAAAAAGGTTAAAAACCAACTCTTTTAACTTGGTCAACGGATACGATAATATTTATGCATTGGGCGATTGTGCGTTGGTCCAAGGAGATATTGGCTATCCTGAAGGCCATCCCCAATTGGCCCAACCCGCAATTCAACAGGCCAAGAACTTGGCCCTTAATTTAGAGAGGGACAAAAGCCCATGGACTCCTTTCAATTACAAGGACAAAGGGTCATTGGCAATTATTGGAAGAAATAAGGCAGTTTTTGATTTGCCAAAAGAAAGGTTTTTTATAAAAGGATTTATAGCCTGGTTAATTTGGATTTTCGTGCATATTATGGGGTTGGTTAATTTTAAAAATAGGTTTCGCACATTGATTAATTGGATCGGGTATTACCTGTATAAGGATCAGTATTTTAGAATGATCATAAAACCAAATGATAAAAAGTAATACGTTAAGGACTTATGGAAAAGTATAATCTAATATTAGTTGCATTGTTGGTTTTTTTCGGAAGCTGCAAAATGGACCAATCAAAAAATAGTGCCAAAACTGGACATTTACCAGACCAGAGCATTACCACGGACACTTTGACGAAACACTTAAAACCTTTCAAAAAGGAATTGCCTACGATAGGACTTCTGATGTTCAATGGCGTCCTGCAGAGTGAAGTCATTGCCACTTCTGATGTTTTTGCCAAACCAAGTATAGAAGGAAAGCAACTTTTTAATGTAATAACCATTGCTGAAAATGCGGACCCGATAACATCGGAGGAAGGTATACGGTTTGTTCCTGATTACACCTTTGAGAGCTGCCCACAACTTACGGCCATGTTTGTTCCAAGTGCTTATGACATGTACGCACAAGTTCATAATGAGAAAATTGTAAGTTTTATAAAGGAAAAAAATAGGGAAACGCTATATACCATAAGCAATTGTGCCGGAGCACAATTGATCGGAAAATCGGGAATTGCAGATGGACATAAAATTGTTACCTGGATCGGAGGGGGCACACAATTACAGAAGGATTACCCTAATCTAAAGGTACAGAACGACAGTTTGGTGACCTTTGTAGAGGACGGAAAATTCAGCTCTTCGAACGGTAATTTGGCAAGCTACATTTCGGCCTTAAATCTATTGGAGAAAATGTCCGGTCCAGGGCATAGAAAGTTTGTTGAAGGTTATCTATATCTTGATCGACTTCAAAATTGGAAAGATTAGGTATCACTTTTGTCTCAATGGACAACAGCATAACCTAATCCATGATCATGCTACCGCGACATAAATATTTGGTCTACGGCAAAGTTATCCAACGGTTTTTCAAAATAGCCCTTGACCAAAGAATGATCTTTAGCGCGCTTACGGTCCATGGAATTGGAAAATGCGGAAACGATATAAATTTCGAACGGGGTAATATTTCCCCGAATTTTTTCCAGTTCCTGCAGAAAGTGCCACCCTGTAAGTACTGGCAAGCCTAAGTCCAATAAAACCTTTTCTGGAAACGCCAATTTACCATCCATACATTCCTTTAGGGCGGCTAAAGCCTCCTGAACAGAATAAAAAGTACTAACCCTATTGTTGGGGTAAGATTGCCCTATCTTATACTTAATGGCAAATTGTGATACCATATCATCATCAATTATCCATAAGGTTTCTTCTCTCATATTAATCTAATATACCTTAATATATGTCATCAACAATTAACATCCGGATATAAGATCGGTTTTACCAAATTAATCTCCGATTTCATTTAATAATCCAAAATAATCCCTGAAATAATAGCTACTTATTTATATGTCTCAAAATAAGGACTGCCTAGCCTCAACTCAATAGAAATTCGCTGAACTGTTTTAGTATCTGGTTTATTGGTTCATGACACGTACATTTTTAGAATGGCACAATCCTAAACTTAAAAATTGTGAATTCATCCCAAAAAATTAGTGGGGATTTGGTTGCTATGTATGGAAAGTCCATGATATTGGAAAAGACCAAAATGTGGTCTGGGACAAGAATTAGATTATAAGTAATTTGACCAACTTTAATGCCATTATGTATTCGGTATTTATTATATGACCCATTATTCCCATTAATACTGCAGAACCTTTTTCCAAAAATGCCCATTACAAGTTTCCATTTATTTAAAATTAACTATTTTGGGTACTATTAGGGAACAAGATCAAGGAAAGGTTAGATTGGGACTATGATCTAGAATAGCTGCATGCTACAACAGATATTTATTTATGGTCTTAAGGCAATATTAAAATGAATTGATTTCTGACATCAGAAACATGTAAAAATCATAAAAATGGACTTTAATAAGGAAATGAATGAAAAGGATAATTCAGACAATACAAATCCATTTGAAGAATTTCTACAAGTTAAAATAACCAATGACATTTACAAACAAGTTTTCAAGTACTCCATTTTTCCAAAAATCATCCATAATATGGACATGCGTATCATTGAGGCGAATGACAGTGCCATCAAAGAATTTGGTTACCCCAAGAATGAACTACTAAGAAAGAAACTAATAGACTTACAATACAAAGTTGATCAAGAGCCTTCAATTCGATTTGGTAGGAACAAGATACCTACGCAAAAGTTAACTGTTGAAAGAACCTTTAAACGTAAGGACGGGTCCGTTTTTTTGCAGATATCACGCCCTGTATGTATATAATTGACGATAGGCCGGTAGTACATGTCCACATTCAAAACATCACCGAACGTAAGCAGGCGGAAGAAAAAATGAAGAAGTTAAATACAGCTTTGGAAGAAGAGGTAAGCAAAGCGGAATTGAACGCCAAAAAAGTTGAAACAAAAAATAGAGAATTGGAAGAGTTGGCCTATGTTGCCGCTCACGATTTGAAAGCTCCTATCACCAATCTCAATGTGTTAATTGAAATGATAAATACGCAAAGTATTCGTGGTGACAAGGATATTGAATTATTCAATAAATTGAAAAATAACATTGAACAAGTTTATAAAAAGGTATTCGCTCTGAACGATGTCATCAATTTTAAAACAACCCTAAATGACCAGAAAAAACACCTGGAATTCGAAAAGGTATTTGATGAAGTTAAACAGAATATTCCTGACCGTCTAAAATCTAAAAACGCCGACATCGACGTAGACTTTTCCGAATGCTCTGAAATTGAATATCCACCCTTGCATTTAATAAGTATCCTACAAAATCTGCTAAGCAATTCGATGAAATTCAAAAGCCCGGATCGGTTACTAAAAATCGAAGTAAAAACCATAAAGCGCAACGAAAGTGTTTATCTGCTCATAAAAGATAATGGACTTGGTTTTGACGCTGAAAAACATGGTGAAAAAGTGTTCGGCCTATTTAAACGCTTGCATACCCATGAAGAAGGAGTAGGGGTTGGCCTGTACATTGTTAAATCTATTGTTGAGACACATGGTGGAAAGATCGAAGTCAAAAGCAAACCTAATGAAGGGGCATTGTTCACCATAAATTTAAACAATTAAAAAATGCATAAAATATAATTGATTGAGTTTGATAAGAGAACAAAAATAAATCTGGGTTAATTTTAATATATGCCGATTTAGAATTTGGGCTAAACAATAAAGTATTGAATTTTGAAAAGTAAAATATTAAAATATCTCTCAAAATACACTGAGATTACAGAGCAGTTAGAGAATGCAATAAACGAAAGTGCATATTTCAAAAGCTATAAAAAAGGGGATATCCTACTTAAGGAAGGAGATTTTTCAAATGAATGTTATTTCATATTGGAAGGTTGTATTAGAAGCTATTTTGTTAAAGATGGAGAAGAAAAAACTATAGAGTTTTATACTGAGGAAGAAGTTGTTACACCTTCCAATATAGGTAAATCAACGCCTTCCCAATATTTCTTGGAATGTTTGGAAGATACAGTTGTAAATGTAGGCAATCCTGCCTTGGAAAATGAAATGTATCACAAGTATCCACAATTGGAATCCCTATCCAGGGTGATCGCTGAAGTAATATTAACAAAGCAACAAGAATCATACACTGCATTTAAATCTTCTACACCGGAGGAGCGCTATTTACAATTGCTAAAAACAAGGCCCAATTTGCTCCAAAGAGCCTCTCAACATCAAATCGCTAGCTACTTAGGTATAAGACCGGAGTCATTAAGCCGAATTAGAAAAAGATTAATTAACAAATAATTGACTTCTTAACTTAAGTCAACGAGTTAAAATCAACGTCATCATATTTTTGTGCAAATTTTAATAAATAAAAATATGACGAACGTATTCAGAAAAAAATCAATATTCGTTGGTGTATTATTAATTTCAAGCATAGCTGTAGGTATTCTAAGTATAGACCCGGTCATTGATGGGATGGACAACCTTGTGAATATTTCCCACCATTCAAAACCGATACTTATTAGAGCATTCATGCAGTTTATCTTGGCTCTTATTTATGCGAGCATACCTATTATACTTTATTCATTATTTAAGACATTCAATACTGGACTGACAATTGGATTTCTAGTTTTTAGAATTATAACTGTGGTTTTCATTTTAATCGGCTGGATGAGCATACTGCTGCTATTGACCTTGAGTCAGGAATTCATACAAGCTGGAAGTCCTGACTTGCGTTATTTTCATACGTTGGATAACTTGATTCGGTCAGGCAGAGATTTAATAAACCATGTAGCAATGCCTTTAATCCTGAGTGTAGGTAACTTAATGTTCTATTATATTTTGTATCAATCCAAGCTTGTCCCTAGATGGCTTTCAATTTGGGGGATTTTCGCCACTATTTTGAGCAGTGTTTTGGCCAGCATACTGCTTATGTTTGATGTTATAAACATTATTACACCTACCTATATTACATTAACCTTCCCTACGGCTTTGTTGGAATTGATTTTAGCAACTTGGTTGATAGTTAAGGGATTTGATACTAATATTGTAAATTCTATTTCTTAAAAAAGGTGAAAACCAATTATAACATAATCGTATTACTCCTGTTTTCTTTTTGCATTTTTGGGCAAAACGAATTATCACCAGAACAAGTTTTAGAAGACTATACCATTTTCAAAGAAATTATAACAACGGGCCATCCAAGTTTATATGAGTACACTTCAAAGGCGCAGTGGGATAGTATTTTTTACGATTTTGAACAAACACGGATAAAAGATCTAACAGAGTCTAAAGAGCTTTTTAAATCTATAAATTCAATAGCAAAAAATGCATATGATGGACATTTAGTCATTTATCACCCTAAAATGGATACAGTACCTGCATTATTTCCATTACTTTTAAAAATAATCGATGGAAAACTTTATACGGATACCGATGATTTTGGTATTCCTCTAGGAGCAGAAATAACTTCTATAGAAAGTATAAAAAGTAATATAATTATTCAAGAATTTTTGAAATACGCAGCATCCGATGGGTACAATCTAAACAAAAAGTATAGACAGATAGAGAAGGAATTTGGTATACTCTACTATTATGAATATGGAGAAAAGGAAAGCTTTATCGTCAAGTATTCTATCAACAACAGCGAATTAAGAACAATCGAAATTGTCCCAGAATCATTTGAAAGTTTAGAAAATAGATACCCTAAGAGAAGCTCACATTTTGCAATGTATCACGGAAATACCGATCGCGTAGAACATTTTAAAAATACATTAGCTGAAAAGTGGCCCTTCGTATATTACATGGACTCCATTAAATCCGGTGTACTAACTGTCAATTCTTTCGGTTTAGACCCGAAAGAATTCAAATCAAGGTTGGTTGATCTCTTTAAAGATATAAAGAAGAAAAGGGTGTCCAATCTTATTTTGGACATTAGGCAAAACATTGGAGGATACAGAATAAACGCAATTAATTTATTCTCTTTTTTAACAGAGAAACCTTTTGAGCAAAGAATATCTGAAAGTACGGTCACAGATACTCTTCCCAAAAAAAGGTATGTGATTCACACTATGGCCGATTACAATGAGTTTTTTAAAAGATATTTTGCTTCTGCTGAAAAGAAATTTGGACGTTGGATATTAACAAAAGACCATGCCCAGGAAGAAATGATTCCTTACAAAAAACCATTTAAGGGCAAGGTGTATGTATTAATAGGAGGAAACACTTTTTCTGCCGCTTCGGCTTTTGCGCTGAATGCAAAAAACTGTCAGGAAATTACACTTGTTGGCAACGAAACAGGAGGAGGGTATTATTTTCATACGGCACAATATTCTGCACTTTATAAATTACCCAATTCAAAAATTATGGTTCGCGTGCCATTTGTAAAAATAGATAAATATGTTCTTGACAAAACCGTCCCTAAGGGTAGTGGAGTACTGCCCGACATAGAAGTTGAACTAACTGTGGAGGACTTAATCGACGGAATTGATAGCCAACTGGATTATATCGTAAAACATTTAATAGAAAAACAAAAAAAACATGGTAACACTGTACATAATGAATAGGGTTTTCATTGGTCCATTTAAGTTCAAGGCTAATTATAAACACTGTCAAATGCCAGATTTGGCACTTCGCACAAAAGCAAAATAACAGAATGTAAAAAAACCAGTTGTCAGGTACAGCGGTCATCAAAGTTTTTCATTACCATCAATTTATTAATTAAGGATGATACTTATTATATTGGCCCAATGAACAGAATAAATATAATTGTAATTTTAACATTCACCTTTCTAATTTCACTGCAAGGATGTGGACAGAAACAGGCAACGGATATACAATCCACAAGAATTGACATATCGGATTATTCCCAAAGTTTTATTTCCTTCGACTCTCCAAATATTGCCTTATCCAATGTAAAAATAATTGATGGAACAGGGAATCCTTCCAAAAATTCACAGACTGTTCTGATGGAAAATGGAATAATAGTGGGCATTGGAGATGCCAATGACATTCAAATAGCAGATGATTTTTTTGAACTAAATTTATCTGGCAGGACAATTATCCCAGGCATCATTGGTATGCACAACCACATGAGAATACCTGAATCCGCAATGCTATCTACATCACCTAAACTATATTTAGCAAGTGGTGTGACTACAATCCAAACTTGTGGGACAGGAAATCCCTTTGAAGAGTTAGCTATCGCAAAATCGATAGATAGGGGAGAGCAGCCTGGTCCTGAAATCATTAATTCCGGGCCATATTTCACAGGTCCAGAGGGTAAATCGAATTTCATAAGATTTACCAATGAAAAAATGGTCAGGGATACCATTCGATATTGGGCAAGCAAAGGAGTACAATGGCTGAAGGTTTATAGAAATACCAGGCCACAGGACTTAAAAGTAATAGTTGATGAAGCACATAGGAATAATCTAAAAGTAACAGGTCACCTTTGTGCAACAACTTTTACCGAAGCTGCAGAAATAGGGATCGATGCCATAGAACATGGATTTATACACAGTTATGACCATGCAACAGAAAGGGAAACTGGAGTTTGCTCTAAAAATAACGACTTTAGAACAAATCTGGACATTGACAGTGATACGGTCAAAGATGTGCAACAAAACCTTATAAACAATGGGGTGGCACTAGGTTCAACACTTGCCATTTTTGAAGCACAAGCTAATGTAATGGCAGATGCCAGAGACCTTGAAGTAATGGCTCCCATTCATAAAGAAGCGTATCACCAGCGTAAATTACGTAAGAAAGAACAGGGTAACGACTGGTATTTTAAACCAGAATGGTTGGCTAAATCAATGGCATACGAACTTCAATTTTTCAGGCAAGGTGGATTGCTGGTAGCAGGTCTTGATCCTGGCCTCCACAATATGCCCGGATTTGGAGATCAAAAAAATTACGAACTATTTATTGAGGCTGGATTCAAGCCAGAGGAAGCATTACAGGTAATGACCTCTAATGGAGCAAAGCTACTGTCAAGAACTGACATAGGGACAATTGAGAAAGGAAAGTTGGCCAATATTGTAGTTCTCAATGGAGATCTGGAAAGAAACCCCAAAGTTATTCGAGAAGTGGAAATTGTATTTAAAAATGGTATTGGCTTCGATCCAAATAAACTGATTGAATCTGCAAAAGGAAATGTTGGTTCGGAAACAGACAATACTATGGTATATTTTGGCCAAAAAACTCCTTCGAATGAACCAGAAATATTCGCGCCGAATATAATTTCAAAACCTAATAGACATGAGTTCGGCTGTACAATATCGGGTGATGGGAATGAATTCTATTTTGGAGTAGACAATAATGGCGTTACGGAAATTCATTACACGAACTTATTAGAAGGTGTCTGGTCTCCACCCAGTAAACTTTTCGATTCGGCTTCAATAAGCTACAATGATCCAATGTTATCTTCGGATGAGAAAAGATTGTATTTCATATCCAATCGTTCACTAAATGAAGATATTACTAAAGATGATATGGATATTTGGTATGTAGAAAGGGTAAATAAACAATCAAACTGGTCAGAGCCAATCAATTTAGGGTTACCGATCAACAGCCCTTTAAATGAGTACTATGCTTCTTTTACAAATGATGGTACACTTTATTTCGCATCTCAAGATAAAACTTTAAATGCACCAAACTATGCTTATGATATAAACCGTTCCAAATATGTTAACGGAAAATTCGTCAAACCTGAATTACTATCCGAATCAATAAATACCAATAGATACGAAGCGGATGTATTTATTGCACCTGATGAGTCGTATATGATATTTTGTTCCATCCGTAAAATAGGGAAAGGTCAAGGTGATTTATATATTAGTTTCAAAGATAAAGATGGAAAATGGGGCGATGCGGTTAATATGGGAAGCACAATTAATACTGAAAAGCACGAACTTTGTCCTTTTGTAACTAAGGACGGTAAGTATCTCTTTTATAGCAGTAATAATGATATTTATTGGGTAAGTACGAAGATTTTGGATAATTATAGGGCATAATGTAGGATGGAAAGAAATTCAGTCAATAATGGCACAAAGGGAAAAATGAATTAACTTATAGCTACCTGTTTAGACGGCTGCATTGCCAAGTCAAATGATGACCGTTGAAGGCAAAAACTAGCTGATAAAGAAGGAGAAGATTACAGTTGAGCAGTATTCTTTGCAACCATTTGTACTATTGTTTTTGATCTAAAAAAGGGTAAGGCTACAATAGCTCAGAATCAAGTTGATAACATTAGCAAAGAAGGAGCTGCAAATGGGGTAATGATAATAGAAAATGGAAATCAGTAAACCTTTTCAGATTTTTATATTTTTCAGGGGGCAAAGGGTGAAAAGATAAAAGCCATTACATCGTACTGTATGAAAGTATGATATCCAAACTTATTCCAAAATATCAAAGAGAAAGACCATCCTATTATTCTACAATCCAAAGAAGGTAGAAGCAACAAGATGGGGTCAATGTCGACCGTGGTACAAGACAACCAAAATTATTTATTAAATTGGACCTTATATAAGAAATTTAATTACAAGTTACTATATCCGTACGTTGTAGCCAAATTAAACCAAAATGAAGAAACCAATTTATTTTTTATTTATAGCATTTAACTCTTATTTCTGCCATACCGTTTTCTCACAAAATTGTGATTCCTTAGAAGAATGGAATACAATTATCGAAAAAGAATTCCCAGAATTAAATACGAGCCGTCTTAGGTCCGGAAGTGAAAAAAGTAATCGAATACTATATAACCTTTATTCTGATAAATATTTTATTCCTTTTGCAAATAAATCCTTTGAAAACATTAATAGTATTTGGGGAAACTCAAAATGGAAAAAGCTTAGAAACTGTAGGTCTAAGAAAAAATATTCAACCTTAAAGCACATTGGCTGGTTGAATCAATTTGCACTGGAACCCTTGTGGAATAAAAGAGTAACAGATAAGGTAAGAACCAATATTATTGAGTTAAATAAAACTAGAAGCCTATATAACGAGATAATTTCAAAATTAAATTCTGGTATTGTAGCTTTTGATGAACTTATTAAATATAAAGCCTATGCAACCAAAGAATTTCGAATGCTTATGCCTTCCGAAATCGAAACATTATTGAGTTCGATTAAAACAAAAGAGACCTCCATTTCTAACAGCACAATAATAGCCTCCGCAAATGAATATGCAAATAAGAAAATTGATATAAATAACCTACAACAACTTTATAATTTTCGAATGTCTAATTCTTTAGTATATGATCGAGCTGATGAATCCACTAGAAAAAAGGCTAATGAAATCGTAAACCAAAGAATAAAAGAATTTTTAGATACTTTAGTCCCCTTAGAACAAAAAAAGTTATATCAAATACAATCCTTAGATAAAGTAGAATCATTTTATTCAAACTTCAACAAGTACTTTTCAAACTTTACCAATTACTCCAATGTCAAGGCATTAAACAACGATATTTTAGAAAAAAAGACAGCTATCATTGTAGGACAATCTGATGCAATACACAATAAAATAGCACAATCTTCAAATATAGAAGAACTTAACGCTATTGAATCAGTTTATCTATCTCGAATCAACCAAAAACAAGCTACCATTGTTTCAATAAAAAATAGTTTAAAGTCAAGAGCAGAATTCATAAAAAGTAAAGAGCGTGAGATTGCCATTAATAAAGAAAAAAAACAAAAAGCGTTTAATGATTTTGCAGACAAAAGAATTTCTGAAATTAAAAACTTAAGGCAATTACTAAAAATTAAATATGAATCTAATTTGCCAACATTTGAGAATTTACAAAGTATCCTGGTTGATTTTACAAATACAATTAACAACGATGCAACCTATAATGTAAAAGATGCAAATCACTTAAAACAATATATAGAAGCATTTGGATATATGAGTACACAAAGCAAAGGATTAAGTGATCTTAATTCCTTTGAAAATTCCAAAGGTTACAGAATAATTATGGGCACTTTGGATACACATGATAAAAATATCGGTGTTTGGACAGGACTGGTAATCCCTAACGCACCGGAAGATATTATTAATCTTTATAGATTGGAACTTAATTCAAATTATAGAGAAGTTTCTAAATCAGTATTTCCATTTATAGAGGAGTTTGAAAGGCATTATAACAACTTAAAACCTCTACCTCTCAAAACATCCAAATATTCTGGATTTTACACTAATGTAGGGATGAATTTATATAATTTAAAAGTGGATGACAAGGGAAATCTAAGGGTTACCGTGCATAATAATTTCGATGGGGAGACAAATGTAATGGCTGAAAGGATTGATGACAATACACTTAAGGTGACTTCTTGGACGAATATTACAGACGTTTATGTAAATAAAGGTGATATCCTAACATTTACTGCTCAGGGCAAAATTAGGGTGGGGCTATTATCTGCTACCCCCGATGGTCTGGATGGTTGGGAATCTTTTAGTAAGGTGAGAAAGCTAAGACATTCTGCCTTAATAGGAAAAGTTGGCCATGATTCGTGGTTTGAAATTGGTTCTAAGAAAACAATTAAAGCATCTTCTTCTGGTAGACTTTACTTAAGAATTAATGAAACACATGTTAACAATAACGATATTGGATATTGGTCGGTTAACTGTAGAATCAAATAAAACTGATTAAAACAAAATTGCTACAATAACCAAGTCTTCGTGTGTTCAGTATTGCCTGTCCCACCAAATCTGTAGAAACCCAACAAGGAGACCGTTTTGACTGAACAATGTCTGGTGCCCAAGTAAATATGGGACAGCTGAATTTCCGTCTACTTAGGTTGATTTTCAACGACTAAAGGAAATGGATTCTAGAAAAATCTCTAATAGCTTTTCCCGCACCTACTTCTTAAATAATTGTTTTTCTTTATATGCATATAATTAGACAAGCCAGTGCAGGTTAGATTCAACAAGAATAGGGTAGTGGAAGTAAGGGCAATGAGCTTTTAATTAATAAACAGCCCAATAAAAAAATTTTATTAAAAACAGACCTAAATAAGTAATATAGTAACTAGTTGCTCTATCCAGTTGTTGATGACAATATAAACCTACGAACAATCATTACAAGTACCAGTCAGAACACAATTTGCATTTTGAACTTCGTAGCCATTGGGAACTGAACACTCAACAGGAACTTGCAGGCATTCAATCGTATCACACGACAAACAACGAAAATGAAAATGATGTTGAATAACTTCTTGTGGATTCTCACATTTTTTACAAATGGCAAAATACTGTTTTCCGTCTTCTGCAACTATTTTGTGGACTATCCCATCCTCACAAAATCTGTTCAAAACTCTATAAATCGTAGCCCTATTGATTTCAATATCCAACTGCCTTTCAATAGCGTCTTGACTCAACGCCTTTCTCGAATTCATTAATAAGTTTAGTACGGCCTCTTTTGTAGGTGTATTTCTTCGATTCATATTTTATTGCGAATATGTTGCAATAATACAAAAATATGGTATATTTGCCAAAACACTATTGCGACCACTTCGCATTTAATTGTTTGTTTAATGGACAGAAGAGAAATAATTAAACTATTAGGAGTATCAGGTATAGCACTTACAATACCACAACCAATTACACTCTTTGCTCAAAACAATAACAATATGGATATAAAAGAATTTGAAGTCATCATAATAGGTGGAAGTTATGCAGGACTTTCAGCAGCAATGGCATTAGGGCGTTCACTTCGCAGGACCTTGGTCATTGACGCAGGTAAACCATGTAATCGGCAAACACCACATTCACATAATTTTTTAACTCAAGACGGAAGTACACCAAAGGAAATTTCTGAAATTGCCAAAAGTCAAGTAGCAAAATACGACAGCATTGAATTCTATGACGGACTCGCTGTTAAGGGTAAAAGAAACAATAAAGGATTTGAAGTCACTACTTCAAAAGGCGATGTTTTTGCAGCAAAGAAATTGGTTTTGGCAACTGGAGTTAAAGACCTAATGCCCGATATAAAAGGTTTTTCTGAATGTTGGGGAATATCAGTTGTGCATTGCCCATATTGTCACGGTTACGAAATAAGAAACAAGAAAACTGCCATAATTGCCAAAGGAGAAAGAGCGTTTCACCTTGCTTCTTTAGTAAACAATTTAACTCAAGAAATTACGATTATTACTTCGGGATCAAAAGACTTTGAAGTAAACCAACTCGAAAAGTTAAAACAACACGATATTAAAATCATTGAAAAAGAAATTTCTGCAATAGAACATCATAATGGACAAATGGAAAAAATTGTATTCAAAGACGGTAGTACGGAATATTTTGAATCTGCTTATGCCGCTATTCCATTTGAGCAAAACTCAAATATACCCCAAGAATTAGGTTGTAAAATCACGGAAAACGGACACATTGAAGTGAACTTTATGCAAAAAACCAGTGAAGATGGCATATTTGCTTGTGGAGACAACAGCACAATGATGCGCTCTGTATCAATGGCAGTTAGCAGTGGTACTATCACAGGTGCAATGGTAAATCACGAATTGTCACAAGAAAATTTTTGATATGGTAGAAGTGTTTATGACCAACGTAAAATCAGAAATTCTATCAACTGAAATTCTACAATTTTTGGAAAATGGATATCCACAGCTAAAATTCAATTTTGACCTGGAAGATTTCAACAGACCATATCCTTGCGGTCATTCCATTTTAAGAATTGAAGGAAAAACGATCGATACAAATTCAATAACCCAACAACTTAAAAGTAAAGGAATTGAATGTGAATTATTAGCAGATAAAATTTGTAGGTAGTATGGCAGAGTTTTGGGAAACAGCATTTACCGACAAACAAGAAATGTGGGGAATGGAACCTGCAAAATCTGCCCAATTGACAAAAGATTTTTTTGTAGAAAATGCCATAAAAAATATTCTCATCCCGGGAATTGGATATGGGCGAAATGCCCAACCATTCATCGAAAATGGCATAAAAGTAAGCGGAATTGAAATTTCAAAAACAGCCATCGCGTTAGCAAAAAAACATTATGGAAATAAAATGAACATTTTTCACGGCTCTGTAAAGAAAATGCCTTTTAAGGACATAAAATATGACGGAATTTTTTGTTATGCCCTCATTCATTTATTGGACTGCCAAGAAAGAGAAAAACTGATACAAGACTGCTACAACCAATTGACAGAAAATGGATTTATGGTTTTTACCGCTATAACCAAAAACACACCTCAATTTGGAAAGGGAGAATTGATAAGTAAAGACCGTTACGAAATTCATAAAGGAGCAAAAATATTTTACTACGACCAAGCATCAGTTCATACGGAATTTAACAAGTATGGGCTTTTTGAAATTACAGAAGTAAGTGAAAACCAACCAATGTATCTGATCAAATGCAAAAAGAAAAAAAATTACCACCCTCAACAGGAGGTATAATGAATTGCCGGCCGATTTCCCATGTGGAAATCCACACAATTAACTATCTTCGGTAAAGGCGGACAATTTCCGTTAGAAATGTCTGCAACTAATCATATACAAGACCTTTGTACTTCACTATAAAAAAAACGACCTAGACAAATATAATGGACTACCAAACATACGAACCACAGATTGACTTAAAATCACTTGTTAGTTGTTATTGGACTTTGGAAGTGCCTAAACAGTCTGATTCACAAAAACAACGAATAGTACCTGATGGTTGTATTGAAATGGCGTTTATTCTCGGAGATGACATAAAAAGATACACTTCCGAAAATGAATTTATACTTCAGCCTCGTGCTATGGTACTCGGACAAACCATTGAACCTTTTTACATTGAGCCAACAGGGTTTGTTAAAACATTCGCTGTCCGATTTTATCCTTATGGATTTGCAAACTTTGTTTCTGAACCAATTAGCAAATTGGCAAATAAGGAAACACCCATAAACCAACTTTTTGTACTAGAAAACGCAGATGATTTGGAGCAAAAAATAATCAATGCGAATAATACGGAAGAACGAATAAGTATTATTGAAAAATTTCTTTTGGATAAGCTTAATGACGAAAAAACGATTAATAAAATTGTAATAAACACCGTTGATTCCCTTCTATTATCAAACGGAAGTGCTTCGATAAATTCAATCCTAAAAGACGACTTGTCCAAGCGAAGACAACTCGAAAGAAACTTCAAAAAGCAAATTGGGATAAGCCCTAAACAATTGGGAAAGGTAATTCGATTACAAACCGCTTTAAAAATGTTGCTTGACCAAAAATCAGCAAACCTTACCGATATTGCCTATGAAAGTGAATACTTTGACCAAGCACACTTCATAAAGGACTTTAAGGAATTTACAGGAATAAACCCCAAAGAGTTTATCAAGCACGAAAATTTAGCTCTTTCCGCCCTTTTTTACAAATAGCCTAAGGGTGTCGCATTTTTACAATTTCAAAGGATTTTCTACTGCTATTTTTGTTCAGTCAACAACAAACGGAAAATGAAAGACCTTATACTTATCTCAATTATTGCTTTGACTTTTGGAGGTGTATCCTGTAAAAATAAAGGGACTTCTGCTACCAAACCAAACGTAAATAAAGATACAACAATCGATAAAGACAAGAATATGAAAAGTTTTATTTCACTTTTTGAAATTCCTGCAACGGATATTTCCCGAGCAATCAATTTTTATCAAACAATTTTAGACATTAAAATTGAAAAAATAGAAGTGCCAGGAATGGAAATGGGAATATTCCCATATGATGGACAAATGGTTACAGGAGTTATAGTGAACAGCGAAGGGTACAGACCTTCGGTAGATGGAGTAACCATTTATCTAAATGGCGGTGATAATCTTCAACATATTCTTGACAAGGTCGATGATAATGGTGGAAAAATTATCATTCCAAAAACCTCTCACGCAGATGGAAATGGATTTTTTGCTTTGTTCACGGATACAGAAGGAAATAAACTTGGACTAAATTCCCCAAATTAGGAGAAGAAAAGGGAACCCCTACAATAAATAAAAGCAATAGCGGTTCGGGTGCAAACTCGATCCGTTTTTGTATTTAATTAGGTATATTGCTACACGTTTAAGCCGCTACTACTTTATACGGTACCGTTGTGTAAAACCTAAACCAAATAGGGGAATTGGAATCAACTTAAAAATAAAAAACCACCTAACACAATTTAATGAATACTCTTGTCGTAATTTTATTATTCGGTTCTCTTTTATTACTCTCATTTTTATTAATAGCGAACCCAGTAAATGTCAATAAGAAGGCGAATTTTTGGTTTGGACTAGTTATATTTTTTTGGTCTTCTTTTTGGCTCGAAGAGATTCTTGTTTTGATACGTTTAGATATTCAGAGTAACCTATTTTGGCTACCTATTCGTTTTTTTCAATTTTTAACTCCCGTTGTATTTTATTATAGTATAGCGTATTACGCTAACCCAAATTTCAGATATGGAAGAAAGGATTTTATTCATTTTCTTTTCCCAATAATACTACTTATTGTTTTAATGGTTAACCAATTTTATAGCGACAACGCTAACCTATCATTAGTCTTAAATGCATTGGTAATTATTCAGGCTTTTTATTTTATAGTCTTGTCTTATATCAAAATCCAAAAGCACAAACAAAGAATTCGATTGTTTTCATCAAATACGTTTCAAATCGATCTCAAATGGTTGAAGTTAATCATTCTTGCAATTTTCACCCTAGTTGCTTTTATTGGCATCTATAATTTATTATTCGTTGAAGCAGATTTAAACTTATTTGCAAATATTGTATCGTTATCAATTGTATACTTTATTGCATATAATTCACTTAAACAAAAAGAGATTTTCTTATTGGATGAAAATGAACGTAGCCTTATTATTTCATCTGAAGAACAAACAGAAATAAATAAGAGAAAATTAATATCTGATGACGAATTAGAATCTCAAAAAGAGCATCTTATAAAACTAATGGATGATAAGAAACCTTATTTAGATTCTGAATTATCACTTGCACAATTAGCTGAATTAATGAATTTTACACCGCATCAGCTTTCCTATTTAATTAATGCTGCGTTCGAAGAAAGTTTTTTTTGGTTTGTTAATAGGTATAGAGTTCAAAGAGTAAAAGAATTGCTTTTGGATAAGGAAAATGAACATTTGACCATACTTGGCATTGCATTTGAATCGGGCTTTAATTCAAAAACTTCGTTTAATACCACCTTCAAAAAGATTAGCGGACAAACTCCTTCAGAGTTTAAAAAAAATGGTGCAGCTTTATAAAATCGAACTCCAACATTTTATTACACCCTTATTTTTAAGCACTTACGAAGTATCAAAAACAAGTTCAGTTATATAACTTCGAACATAGGCACGAACATTCTAATCTAATTTTGTAGCTAACTTTAACTACAATTTAATTATGACTAGAAATATCTTACTACTAGTATTTTCGCTTTCATTATCCATTATAAGCGCACAAGATATAACACAAAATATTAAAGGTTCAGTAATCGATAATTCATCCAAAGAAACTATACCTTTTGCTACAATAACAATAATCGGTACTGATCCGATTATAGGTACCACCTCTGATATGGATGGTAATTTTATTCTTAATAATGTTCCTATTGGCAGATATGATTTACAGATTTCTTACTTAGGTTATGAACCTATTATAGTGCCTGAAGTTATAGTTACTTCTGCTAAAGAAGTTGTTTTAACCATAGCCCTAACAGAAAGCGCATTCGCTCTAAGTGAAGTTGTTCTTAAACCAAAGCTTGTTAAAGCTAAACCTCTTAATGAAATGGCTTCAGTGAGTACACGTATGCTGAGTGTAGAAGAAGCCAATAGGTACGCAGGGGGATTTGATGACCCTGCACGTTTAGCTTCTTCCTTTCCTGGGGTAGCTAGTAGTGTTGGCAACAATGCCATTGTAATTAGAGGGAATGCCCCAAAATATTTACAATGGAAAATTGAAGGGGTGGAAGTTTCCAACCCAAATCATTTTGCTGATTTAGGATCTTTTGGTGGTGGCGGATTAACGGCTTTGAGCAGTAATTTGCTAGCCAATTCCGATTTTTTTACAGGAGCTTTTCCTGCTGAATACAATAACGCATTGTCCGGGGTTTTCGATATAAGAATGCGAAATGGTAATAGCACAGAATTTGAACATAGTTTCGAAATTGGAGCCATTGGAATGGACTTTGCATCGGAAGGACCTTTAAGCAAAAAAAACAACGCTTCTTATCTCGTAAATTATCGATATTCAACATTAGGTCTTGTTTCATCATTGTTGCCAGATGATGCCGATGGCACAAATTATCAAGATTTATCTTTTAAATTAACGCTACCTACTAAAAAAGCTGGAATATTCTCTGTTTGGGGAATTGGATTAATAGACAAGTCCGGGTCAAAACCGGAAACTGAAACTGACAAACAAATTTATTATCAGGATATTGAAAAGCAAGATGTAAAACAGTATATGGGAGCTGTTGGTCTAAATCACAGGCTTGTTTTTGAAAATTCAGCATACTTGAACTCTACATTATCAATATCTGCCAATGGAATCGATTTAAAAACAGATAGGTTAGACGATACCTCTCAATTACAACCTGAGAATGAAATAAACAATAAAAACTACAATATTACTTTCAAGTCTTTCATAAATAAAAAATTCAACTCAACACACACTAATAAAACAGGAATCATGGTAAGGGGTTTAGGATATGACCTAAATCTAAAAGAAAATCAAGGAGAACCTGAAAATGGTCTAAATTCATTAGTTGACGAAGATGGCTTTAGCTCATTAGTATCGGCATTTTCAAGTTCCTCTATTTCATTAAA
Organism: Arenibacter palladensis; assembly: GCF_900129275.1. Taxonomy (GTDB): domain Bacteria; phylum Bacteroidota; class Bacteroidia; order Flavobacteriales; family Flavobacteriaceae; genus Arenibacter; species Arenibacter palladensis. The sequence goes on from NZ_FQUX01000002.1 coordinate 413,560, forward strand.
AAAATGGCAACTAAATATTGGCCTAAATTCTCAACTGTTTACATTGAATAACAGCTTTGCTCTTGAACCTCGTTTAGGACTGAATTATCAACTGAACGATAATAATGAAATAAGTTTTGGATATGGATTACACAGTAGAATGGAACCGTTAAACATTTACCTTGCCAATACCGGCAATTCTAGGTCCTACCAAGCCAACAGAAATTTGGATTTTTCAAAAGCACATCATTTCGTAATGGCTTATGATTGGAATATTAATGAAAAATTACATTTAAAAATAGAACCCTATTTTCAATATCTATTTAATATTCCTGTAATAGAAAACAGTACTGAATCACTTATTAATTTACAAAATGATTGGTTTATCAATGATACCTATGCAAATAATGGAAAAGGTAAAAATTATGGGCTCGATCTAACTTTAGAGCAATATGTAGATAATGGATTTTATTATTTGTTCTCCGGTTCTATATTCAATTCAGAATATAAAACAGACACTAATGTTTGGTACAATACCAGATTTAATAAAAATTACCTCCTTAATACTCTAGTTGGAAAAGAATTTAGAATTGGTAAGAAAAAACAAAGTTTACTTGGAATAAATTTAAAATTAAGCCTTCAAGGCGGTGACAGATATTCAAAAATTGATCCAACTGCTTCATTTATGGAGCAAGATGTTATTTACAATGAAACAACCCCTTTTACCGAGCAATCAAAGACATCTATCATATCCCATTTTACGATCAATTATGAATGGTATAAAAAGAAATCCACACAAAAATTATCTTTAAAAATACTTAATGCAACAAACTACAAAGACTTTCAAGGTCATAGATACAATATTAAGACCAATAAAGTGGAGGAGTTCAGAGAAGCATTAATGATACCGAATATTAGCTACAAAATATCATTCTAAATATAAAGGTAGCGTACAACTCAGAATAAAATTAATAGCTAGTTCTCGGCTATATTCAAAAATCTTCTCACCGTATGCATTTTTAATTCCCAGATAAATATTAACCCGCAAAACTAATCTTTGTAAAATGATTTATTATTGGTTGCACATAATCTATACCTTTTTTAGATCAGGAATATTCTGGAAAATAACTCAGCACAAAACAAATATCCAATATTGGAAAGAATTAAAAAAGATCAAATCCTTACAACATAATCTGCGATTTTCGAACCTTATTTTTATTAAACAAGCATATCAAAAAATACCTAGACAATTTAAATTATATAGTACTTAACAGAAATGCTATCACAACAATTATATCGAAAACTCTTAAAGGCGAAATATCAATAAAATACCAAAACACCATAAGACTGGTTATCATTTCCCAAGCAGCAAGAGCCTAGCTCCAAAAAAGCAACTGACCCAATTGTAAATTCTCAAACACTAAGGACACTATTGCAATATACATTTACAGTTTCCCGCACCTAATTCTTAAATGAATGTCCTTCTTTATAGCTATATTTTTGGCCAGTCATTTTATGCCGGTCGTAACAATAATAGGGTAGGGGAGAAATTGTAATAACCCCATTATTTATGACTAGGCCAATAAGAAAGATTTACTAAATTAGACCTATATTGGGAATATACACACTAGTAATTATATACAATTGTTAGGTGCAATTATCTGAAAATCATGCAAATAAAAAAAATTAAAACTAAAGAATTTGAATTTGATTGTAGAGTTGCAGGTAATGAAGAAAACGAGCTAATAATATTTCTTCATGGATTCCCAGAAACTTCATTTATGTGGATTAATTTAATGGAAAAACTATCCTCAATAGGATATTTTTGTGTGGCACCAGATATGCGTGGTTACAGTGAAAATGCTTGTCCGAAAGGAGTAAAAAACTATACGATAAAAAAATTAAGTGACGATATTTTAAACATTGTTAATGCTGTTAATGTAAATAAATTTCATCTCATAGCTCATGATTGGGGAGCTGGAATAGGTTGGAATATTGTCTTTCATAATCCCGAAAAAATAATTAGCTGGACAGCGTTATCTGTTCCTCACTCTAGAGGTTTTAGAAAAGCTATTAAAATGGATAATGTACAAAGAAAAAAGAGTCGTTACATAGGATGGTTCTTATTCCCTATTATTCCGGAAATAATGCTACGGAAAAATGATTTTGAAAAATTCAGAAAATTATGGAAACACAGCTCACCTGAAGAACTGAATAATTATCTTTCTGTTTTTCGAAGAAAGTATACATTAACAGCTGCATTAAATTATTACAGAGCGAATTTTAGAAATGGAAAACATCAACCTGTTGGAGATATTGTAACACCCACTCTATTTATATGGGGAAAAAAAGATTTAGCAATTGGCAAAGTTGCCGCCGAAAGTAATCATAAGTATATGAAAGGTGATTATAAATTTCTAGAATTGAATGGAGGTCATTGGCTAATTCAATCAAATTATTTAGAAGTAGAAAAAGCTATTATTGAACATTTAACTAAATATAAAACTGCACCTAACAATGTATCCTATTGAAAAGCACTAGTCCATCCCGATAATTATATGGACCTCAATTTCAAGATTTTATATTTTATCATGCCTGCACCTAAGATGTTCTGTGCGGTTTCCCGCACTTACTTCTTAAATAAATGTCTTTCTATATAGTTATATTTTTGGCCAGTCACTTTATGCTAGTCGTAACAAAAATAGGGTAGGGGAGAAATTGTGACAACCTCTTAATTTATAATTAGGTCACAAAAAAGATTTACTAAATTAGACCTATAAAGGAAATATATTTCACAACTATATCCACTAGTTGTAGCCAATTTAAAAATATGGGGAAGAAATTAGATTTTATTACCACCGAACTGCAAGAATTCATTGCAAATCAAAAACTATTTTTTGTAGGAACAGCTTCCATTGATGGGAGAGTTAATGTGTCTCCAAAAGGTACCGACTCATTTAGAGTTATTAGTAAGAACAAAATTGTTTGGTTGAACTTAACAGGAAGTGGAAATGAAACCGCTGCGCATTTATTAAAGAATAATAGAATGACTATTATGTTCTGCGCTTTTGAAGGGAAACCTTTGATTTTAAGACTGTACGGAGAAGCAAAGATTTACCATAAAAGAGATAGTGAATTTCACAAATATTACAATATGTTCCCTGAGAATGTAGGTGCCCGACAGATTATCGAAATGGAAGTGGATTTGGTTCAAACTTCTTGCGGCTTTGCGGTGCCCTTTATGGATTTCAAAGAAGAACGCACAACTTTAAATTCATGGGCGGCAAAACAAGGTGAGGACAAAATTCAAGAATATTGGAAAAACAAAAACAGCATAAGTATTGATGGATTTGAAACGAAAATCCTTGACGATTAAAAACCATTTACAAGATGCTATAAATCATAGCTAGTGATTATTAAATCGCAAGGTGTGCACATATTTGCAAAGTGCGCCAATTTTTTTGATTTGGCTTTTAAAATAAAAATAATTACAAAACCCGCCTGTACCAAAAAGACACCTTCGGGCAGGCAATATGCTTTAGCTTCGTACGCAGACGGAAACGAAAAATTTCCTCACTTCCGCAATACGTTTAGCTCAGGCGTTAGCAACTATTACAAAACACTCTTTTAATGACAAAGATTTCACTTAGTATTATTTTGATGTGCTATCTTTTAGTTTCTACTAAGAGTTATGCACAAAAAAACTATTTGAACTACCATTCTAAAGTTATTGAATGCGAACAGTTAATTGTGGAAGGAAAATACACTTCTGCAACTAATAAGTTTGACTCTCTATTTAAAGAGTTCGATTTCTTGTTTCTAAGAGATATCAAAATTGCTACAGAACTCAGCGTATTTGAAAAAGATTATAAAGCAGCATTGAATTTTATTAAACTTGGATTCAAGTATGGATGGACAATTGAGAGTATCAACAAAAAAGACAACTTAAAATTTTTAAAAGAACAACAGGAATGGCCTCAAATCATTGCAGTATACGATTCCATTCACAATATTTACTTGTCAAGACTAAACCTTCAACTTAAAAAACAAGTCTATGAGATGTTTAAAAAAGATCAAAAAAAAGCTTTTGGAGCATTACTTAGAATTGGACAAAAATCTAAAAGAAAATACTCTGAAAATAAATTTGCCCCACATAGTGAACGTCAGATGGAAAAATTAGAGATAATTTTAAATGAATATGGTTATCCTGGAGAACGACTTATAGGGAATAATTTGTGGTGTTCAGTGATTTTAAGCCATCACAACTCAATATCAGTAAGTTATAATTCTAAAGATACAATATACGCTCAATTAAAGCCGAAATTATTGAATGCGTTGAAAAAAGGTGAAATATCACCATATGAATTCGCTCAAATAGAAGACTGGCAAATTGCAGCTTTAAATGACCATAAATTAACATCTTATGGCTTTCTTGGAACTATTCCAGACGATATAATTCTTGAAACTATAAATAAGAATAGAGCTGATATTGGACTTAGAAGCATTGAGCTAAGAAATAATTTAATAGATGTTGAAAATAAGACAGGAATTAACTTATATCTACCCAAAGGATGGCAGAATGGAAAAATAATAATTAAAGAAAAATAAACAGTTGCTAACACGGTGTCCCATGAAAAGCACTAGTCCATCCCCATAATTATCTGGACCTCAATCCCAAGTTTCTATTTTTTGTCAGTCTGCACCTAAGATGTTATTGGCTGTTTCCCGCAACTTCCAATTCCAGGAATTAATTTTCTTTATATGCATATTTTAGACAAGACAATGAAGGTCCGAATTGACAAAAATAGGGTAGGGGTAAGTAAGGATTATAGGCCACTAAATAAATAACTAGACCAATAAAAAGATTTACTAAATTAGGCATATAAAAGATATATAGTCGATGACTATATCCAATTTTTGCAGTTGCAATATGACTAAATTAGTTAACCATATGAAAAATTTATTTTTTTTATTGTTTTTTTTGACTTTTCAATTATTTAGTCAAAATAACCCCGAATTCTTCGACATGCCAACTGCTCAAAAGGTTTTAAACCAAGTAAAAGGCAAAGATAAAGCGGACACCTACATTCAACAGTGTGCTACATTATCACGTTTGTCTAGAATCGCATTATATCGAATGAGTGATTTTGAAGAGCTAGAAGACAATGTTCTTATGGCAGCAAAAAAGAAACAGAATGAAGAATATATTACTTTTTACAAAGAGGTTCGTCAAAGATATAGTAACGAAATTAAATCTTTAGAGCTAGATAAAAATGCTAAAGATTGGGATGCAACGATAGGCAATTTTTCAAATAATGAAGAGTTTCAAAAAAATATTATAAACACTTTATTTAACGAAAGGGCTAAAAACCAATACAACAATGTATTTTCTCGAAGAGAACAGCACAACAAAAAATTAAAAGATGCCAATGAAGAGAAACAAAAAGAAAAGTCAAATGCTATTTTTAATAACATTTTGGCACATGGTTTCTTTTGGATAGTAATGTTTTCATTTCTAATTTTTGGAGCTATATTAACAATTCGCGGTTATAATTGGAGAAAAAGATTATTAAAATATGAATTTGAAAATACAACATCTGGTGGAGTTGTAGGGTTTGATGATTTTGGAAAAGCACAAAAACACAGTTCTAACAAAACCTTTTCAGGAATTTTAATTTTTATTGGTGTAGTTATTTTTATGATTGCATTACTTTTAATAAATATTACAATTGTTAACAATAAACTGTTCTAATTCAAATAAATACATAATAAAAAGAACAATTTCAAACCTAGCCTGTTGCATGATAATTTCTATGTCATTTGCGCAAACTACTAATATTTTTGATGAAGTTGGTGAAATCAGTCCAAATCCATTTGTCACTGAAGTCAATGGTACAAGTATGGAACTTTATAACAACACCTTAAAATGGATTAAACTTAATTATAATTACCCCGATGAAGTTATAGCCAGCAAAATTGAAGGTGAGTTTATTAGAATTTCAGGTACAGAGGAGGTAAAAGGAACAGATGATATGGTTTATACAATTGAGATTGACTTCAAAGACAATAGGTACAGAACTACCTTAACAAAAACTAATCATGCTGATGAAAAAAATGGGAAAACTATTGTAAATTCAATCGAATTATTGACTCCAGACCCTAAATATGGGAAATCGCAAAAAATAATTGACCTTCACAAAGAGATTTATCAGCCATGGCTTAATGAAACATTGAATATTTTGAATAGATTCAACCTTTCACTATATAATTATTTATCCGGAAAAACCGACAAAAAAGATGATTGGTAATATACTGGCTGCAAAACCGTATCCTATCCAACCCTCTATAGTTTTACATACTCAAATACCGCAAATATAATTAGCACTATGCCCTTTGCGGTTTCCCGCAATTTACTTTTCAAAGAATTGTTTTTCTTTAGTTCTAAAAATTTAACCAACGAATAGCGCCCAGACCCCACAAAATAGGGTAGGGGACAGCAGAGCTATAAGCCATTAAATTAATAACCAGGCTATCTAAAAAGATTTACTAAATTAGGCATATAATAGGAATATAAGCACTAGTTACTATATACAATTGTTGCCAGTAATTTGAAGAAACATTGAAACAAGTAGATAATTTATTACATATAACGAACGACTTATCTACAGTTAAAAACATTATTACGCAAGGATTTAAACCTTCGTATGCAGTTGAAAATTTAGGTGGTAGAAAAATTCTAATTCCAATGGTTTCTTTTAGCAATTTGCTGTTTAGAGATATTGGAGAGGAAGAGGTTGTCGATTATGGAAGTTATGGAGTTGTCATTAATCGAGAATTTGCAGTACAAAATGGACTAAATCCAGTTATCTATATTTATGAAAATAGTATAGTAGATAAATCAATTACGAACTTACTGAATCTCTCACTTGTTCCACAAACAATCGACATTCTTAAAGACATAACAAAAGGAAAAGGATTTACTAAAATAACTGACTATATCAAGTTTAATCCATTACCAAAAGAAGTTAAAGAATTAATTAATTCCATAGACAAACACACAGATGATAATTTAATTTTAGCCATTAAAAAGTATGCAGAAGAAGCTCATCAAAATGTTTATTTTCAAATTCTTCTTTCTAAACCTTACAAGGTTAAAAACAAAAATAATCAGACAAGAATTGCTTACAACGAAAGAGAATGGAGAAAGGGATTCCTTAATTTAGGTATCATCTTTGAAACAAAAATGAGTGGCGAAAAAAATCCAGAATTCGAAAAGTGGATTGGAACTGATAAGCCTCATTTTAACGAGCCGAAAAACATACTAAAAATTGACATTGAAAATATAACGCATTTAATAGTTGAAAAAGAAAGAGAAGTTTCAGAGCTAACTGATTTTATCAAAGATGAGTTTTCTGTTAAAAAAATAGATAATTTATTAGCGACTGAATCATTAAAGATTGGAACTCTTGAAAAATTTAAAAAATCGGAATAAAAACTACTGGCAACAACGTGTAAAAAACATAGCTAATATAGGCTTTTCGAGAGGTTTGTATATATTTACAAAGACCGCCAAATTTTTAATTTGGCTTTTAAAAAATTATAAATTAAAAACAAAATATAAAAATTCGGCTCTGTGTTAATCCGAAAATCTAGTGTCTTTTTACACGCTACGTTTCATACACAAGACCGTTGGCAGTAATTTGAACAAACCTTACCAAATAAAAAGAAAATGCGAACATACGATGTTGAATTAACCGTTTTTGGTAAAGTAATTACAAGAAAGACTGTCGATTTTAATACGGATAAAGAATTAGATGTCGGAAATGTATTTAGAAGTGATATAGTTATAAAACCTCACCAACAAGGAGTTAGAATTTCTTCTACAGTATTTACTTCTAATCAAGATAGAGCATATAAAGTTGCTTTACTTTTTATTGGTAAAATGCTTGATGTTTTAGCCTTAAAAGTTAATACATCTGTTTTTATATCAAATATTGATATAAGAAATCTAATTGATAAAAATGTCGTTCGTGCAATTATTGATGAGGAGGAATTTAAACAATGCTTCGAGATTTCAAGGACTTTGAATTTAGAGCATACAGCTTTTTTAAGAGCATTAAATTGGTATAGAAAAGGACTTTATACTGACGACCCTTTTGATAAGTTTCTTGCATTTTGGAATTCGATTAGTGTTGTTGCTGGAAAATATCACACACAGAATGAACGAACAAGAAATGGAATAATAAATCAAATTTGGAATTGTTTCGAGACTTTGTGGGGAAATAGCGTAAGTGAATGGCCAAATATCAATAATGACAGATGGATTAATCAACACAATGAAATAAGAAATAATATAGCACACGGAGTTATCCCTGTAGAAGTTGATTACGTTGAGGATGTAATAAGCAGACTTGAAAATGTACAAAGTGTAGCTTATAGTTTTTTAAAAGAATGGTCTGCAAGAATATTACATCAAGGAATTTAAACAATAATGGAACAAAAAGAAATACCTGACATAGTATTAATTTATCCAGACGACTGTCCTGATAAATTTATTGAGGATGAAATCAAAGATTTTAACACAACCAATTTAAATTTAAAAATTCAAAAAGTTGAGAAAGATGCTTATATGGCTTTTGAATGGGTTGTTCCGACAGCTTTTGGTGTCTATATTCTTAAACCATATTTCGATTCTTTCTTAAAAGAAGCTGGTAAAGACCACTATTTACTTTTAAAAAGCGGGTTAAAGAAAATTGTTGAAAAAGGAAAACACATTAAAGCAAGATTTATTACTGCGAGGGAATCAACAAAAAAATTATCTGAAAAGTACAATCAATCAATATTAGTATCTATTGAATTACAAACAAAAAACAATAGACATATAAAATTATTATTTGACAATGAATTAGAGAAAAGTGATTGGGAAGACGCAATTGACCAATTGTTAGATTTAGTAATAGAAAATTATGAATTGTTTCCAAATGACAAATTATCCAAAAATATAAATGACCGAATTGAAAATAATAGACATATAGTTTACGGAGTAATTAATCCTAAAACGAAAAAAGTGGAATTTTTTGACGACCGAAAACTTTGTGAAAAATATAAATAAAAACTACTGTCAATAACTAAGTCTTCGTGTGGTCGGTACGGCCAAACATGAAGACCGTGTTGACTGAACCGGGTCCGGGTTCCCTTACTATGGGGATTGCTATGGTTTAATAGAGTTTTTCAGATGGATATAAAAGTCCTGTCGGGTCCCTAAAGTTATCAAAAATCATTTTCCCTTGTCCGCCTGGGTTCCATTTTGATATTTCTGCATTTTTAGGGAAGGCTACAAAAAGGGGAAAGCTACAAAAAGGGGAAGGCTACATTATGCTATACCAAAACCGTTCCTTAGACAGGATTCCATTAAATAGGATTATTACAACAAATCCCGCCGTGGTATTATACAACTAAAAATATTAGTTATTTTAGACCTATGAGTAAAATATAATTGTAAATTATTATATCCATATGTACAAGGCAATAAAAAATAAGAAATGGCAAAATCAAATTTAGTGAATTTAGATGCTTTGATAATCAGAGAAGACTTTGGCATCTCAGAGGAAGAAGAGCATTTTGATAGTTTTGATAAATTGTCATTAAGAGATTTATCTAAAGGGGCACTAATAGGTCCCAATTTAAGGAAGCCCGATTTTCAGCGGGAAACCAATCATTGGACACCTAATCAAGTTCTATCACTTCTGCAAAGTTTTGTTTCAGGTGACTTAATCCCTGCAGTAATTCTTTGGCAGTCTCCTACGTTTATTTTCGTGATCGATGGAGGGCATAGACTAAGTGCCATCAAAGCATGGATTGAAGACGATTATGGAGATGGGGCACTTTCATATGAATATTTTGGGAGGGTTATTTCACCAGAACAACAAAGAATTGCGGAGAAAACTAGAAAGTTAGTAGATAAGCAAATTGGTAGTTACAAACGATTAGAACAGCAAAATGAGCAACAAGAAATAGACCCAACTGAAAGAAAGAGAATAAGTCGCATAATATCAAGAGGCATACAAGTTCAATGGGTTAAAGGAGATGCTGATAAAGCAGAGCATTCTTTTTTCAAAATTAACACTCAAGGTACTCCATTAGACCGTATTGAGGAATTATTATTAAAAAATAGAAAAAAGCCTATTCCGATTTCCGCCAGAGCTGTAATTCGAGCTGGTACAGGGCACAAATATTGGTCATATTTTGAGGACGAAAACAAATCCAAAATTGTAGAATATTCGAGAAGGTTTCATAAAATACTTTTTGAACCCGAATTAAAAAGACCCATTAAAACCCTTGATCTACCATTAGGAGGTTCAAAAGGTATCAGAGACGCTATTCAAATTCTTATCGATCTAATGCTAATAGCAAACAGAAATCAACAAGGTGAGCCAAAAGCGGTTTCTGATCAGGATGATGATGCAACTGGAGAGCTTACTATTCATTCATTAAAGAGGTCACTGAGATTAATTAGCAGGATATCTGGAAATGATGGAGGTAGTTTAGGATTACATCCAGCTGTATACTTTTATGGCCCAACAGGGAGACATTCTAGAGCCATGTTTCTTGGAATGGCTCTTTTAATAGGTCGTAAGCTTATTAATAATGACTCTGAATTCTTTCGAAAATTCACTAAGGCGAGAGAGAATCTTGAAAATATTCTAGTTTACAGGAAAGACCTTATCGCAACAATTCTGCAAAAGCACATATCAAGGAAAAGGAACATGATTTTCGCAAAGTTGATCGATGAGCTTATTGAACAAATTTGTAACGAAGTTGAAATAACCGACTCAATTATTGTAGAAATTACAGAATTGGAAGGCAAAATTGTAGTGGGTGATCATGTAAGTACAAACACGCAGTTTAATGATGAAACAAAAAGTAAATCCTTTCTCAAAAGAGCCTTAGAGTCAGCTATAAAATGTCCGATATGTAATGGCTATTTAGATCCAGACAAATCGGTTTCTTATGATCACGTAATCAGGCAACGAGAAAAAGGGACGGGAAGTGAGGAGAACTGTCAATTGACACATCCTTATTGTAATCAGTCAATTAAAAGCTAAACACCTTGTGTCAAATGCTATACGTAATATGGGTTTTAATGCTAAATTGAATGTTTAAGAACATTAATATAATTATTGGTAGGTAGACGGTGAAGTTCTCTCTAATCCTACACTATATATTGCCGTGACCGTGGGTAATAACCCGAAAATGGGACAAAACAGAGTTTTAATGAATAGAATAATACTAATTGGAAATGGATTTGATTTAGCTCACGGAATGAAAACAAGCTACAAATCCTTTATAGATGATTATTGGACAAATACAATTACTGCTATTCAGGAAACCACTTTAGGTAAGCTTTTTGAAAATGACGAAATAAAAGTCAAAAATTCCCCTTCGCGATATATAACAGGAACCACCTATATGGATTTAGAAAGAGGAATCAAAGACTATAAAACATCAATTGAATTTAAAAATATATTCTTAAAAGAACTCACAGAGAAATCTAATTTGAACACTTGGGTCGATGTGGAAAATGAATATTATTTTCTATTAAAACAGTCTTTTCAAGAGATTAAGCGCCCCAAAGAGTATAACATCTCACAACTAAATTTTGATTTTAGGCGTGTTAAAGATTTATTGCAACAATATTTAACCAGAATAGAAAAAGAATTTGATTTAAATATTGATAAAAAAATTCTTCAGTTAAAAACAACAATTGGAAATAAAATTTATCATCCATATAAATTTAAAGACTTTTCAGAAGATGCTATAAATCAACGTGCTAAATTGGAGTATAATTCTATGAAGGAAAATATAATTGCCATTCAAGCTAACCACATATCCATTGATAAATTAAGCGAACATCAGAGAAATATAATTAAAAGACTTGGCAAAAGTGATCATCAAAATCAAATAAAAAAAATGCTCTTATCAGATTCAGCGATCAGCTATTTTGACTTGATTCCAGATCAAACCCTTTTTTTAAATTTCAATTATACATTTACAGAATTACTCTATGAAGACCCAAAAAGATTTTATAATCAATTAGAACAAAAATATACATCAGCAAAGTTTAATCACATTCACGGAACGACGGACAGATTAGACAAAAACCCAATAATTTTTGGATTTGGAGACGAAATTGATAAAGATTACAATTCTATAGAAGAACTTAATGACAATCGGTATTTGGAAAATATTAAATCAATAAACTACTTAGAATCTGACAATTATAAAAAATTGTTAGAATTTATTAATAGTGGTTATTTTCAAATTTTCATATTTGGGCATTCTTGTGGAATTTCAGACAGAACTTTACTAAACACAATGTTTGAACACGACAATTGTGCCTCTATTAAGCCATTTTATCATCAAAAAGGGAACGAAGTGGATAATTATAGTGATATAGTTAGAAATATTTCAAGGAATTTTAATGACAAGGCTAAAATGAGAGATAGAGTTGTAAATAAAACATATTGCGAACCATTAAATTAAAAGAAAAAAGCCTGCCAACTATGGCTCCTCTGAAAGGCCATAGTGTCAGCGTCCCTTTAAACCGAACTGTTTAAAAGCAGAAAAATAGTGTCTTATTTTCTTTTTGAAGTTTTTTTATTTTTGGAAATACCGTCCAAATTAGCATAATAATCTTCAAAATCAAACATGATTTCGAAGATTTGTCTAGGATGTACTCGTAACCCTGTGGCGATTTCAATTAAAGAGGATAATTGACAGTCTATTTTATTATTAGCAACATTACTAATCTTACCCGGGTATATATTACATTTTTTTGCAATATCCGTATAGGACGTTTCGCCTTTTAACTCTTTTATTCTTTGTGCAATTAATGCCTTAATTTTTTCAGTTTTATATTCATTCATCATTGCATGCTTTTATGCAATATGAATGTTCTATAAAATAATTTCATTACCGAATACGGTAATGAACGAATATTTTTATTATATTGCATCGAATTAGTAATTTTGCGATTCTTCTTTGTTTGAATTAGTCTAGAAGCAGTCGCTTGGATTCCCGGTCTAAAAACTGGTAACTTAATGCACGGGATGATAAGCAAGATGCCTATGACCCGGGGCATGGGTTTTCTTATCACAGTGTGCTAAACCAGTATATAGACCTTAAAGTGAGTTCCACTCACTTTATACCGAGCGTTGTTCTATTTAGAAGTTTTGCAAATAATAACTAAAAGGCTAATAGAGCTATGAAACACATCTTATGTAACTTAAACGGTAAAATAGCCACAGGGCAACTTACCGTTCTTTTGCAGCATACCATGTACGACATTCTCTTTACCAAAAAGCCCAAGAACCCAATATAGGTTTGCACAGAACTGGTTAAAAAAGTAAACCGGTTCATTATTATGGGATTTGTGTTGTACCCATTTTTCCGGAACTCGAAAATCCTTTTATCCCATAATCCACGATCCACACATTTTTTGGCATCCGGCCAAATAACGACAAAGCAGCCTAACATCATTTAAGGCTATTCCTTTGCTGCATCAGCTGTGCTATAAAATAGCAATGATTACAGGCTAGGGGAGGAGCCATAACAGTGAGCCAGGTGAGGTATGTCCCAACGGCAACCATAATCTTGCACACCAAGCAGCAATACCAACTAACACATCCATATTGCCTATGACATAGAACATTTACAAAAATAGCCTCCCAAACCCTGTTTGACCGACTGGTTTGGAAGGCCTTGACTAAATAAAACTAAGTTTCATCTAATCTTCAAAATTATGAAAAATAATCTTGAGTATAAGGGCATGCTACGCCTTTGCCTACTATTTATCTGCTTTTTTGTTCCCCCTCCTTACTTTGCCCATTTCCCCCATGGGCATTGTTCTAAAATCTTTTCCAACCTTCATACCCAGCAACAGTACCAGATTTCGGGTACTGTTACCGATAACTATGGTCCCATGTCCGGGGTACATGTACTTATCAAGGGTACCAATACTGGTACCTTTACCAACCCCCAAGGGGAGTACTTTCTTTTGGTAAATAAAAATGATATCCTTGTCTTTTCCTATCTGGGCTACCACAGTAGGGAACTTCCCATAATGGGCAGGACTAGCATGGATGTGCAAATGCAGTCCGAGGTCACCGAGCTTCAAGAGGTAGAGATCAATGCCGGTTACTATACGGTAAAGGAAAAGGAACGTACCGGGAGCATCAGTAGGGTCACGGCCAAGGAAATTGAACTGCAACCCATTGTAAGTCCGTTAGAGGCCCTGCAGGGCCGTATGGCGGGGGTAGAGGTGGAGCAGGGGGTAGGTATTACCGGCCTGGCACCTACCATACGCATACGGGGCACCAATAGTCTAAGAAATGATGGTAATTATCCACTTTATATAGTGGATGGAATCCCCCTTAATTCCACACCCTTACAAAGTGGTGGTTCGCTGACCGTTTCCACAGGAATAGATCCCTTGAACACCTTGAACCATGCCAATATAGAAAGCATAGAGGTACTTAAGGATGCCGATGCCACCGCCATCTATGGTTCGCGAGGGGCCAACGGGGTAATACTGATCTCTACTAAAAAAGGATATGACAAGCAGGGTGAGACCTCCTTGGACCTTAGTCTTTATTCCGGAATATCCGAGGTGTCCAACAAGGTTAAACTTTTGAACACTGAGGAATATCTCGCCATTAGAAGAAAGGCCATAGAAAATGATGGTTTTACGCCGGAGGATGTATACGCGCCCGAACTCACGTTATGGGACCAAAACCGTTATACGGATTGGCAGGAAACACTTTTTGGCGGTACTGCTTCAATGACAGATGTGAATATGGCGGTTTCAGGGGACAATGGATATACCTCGTACCGTATTGGGGGCTCATTCCGCGCCCAAGGTTCCGTTTTTCCAGGGGATTTTGACTATAAGAGGACCACGGCCAATATAAACCTTAACCATAGATCCAAAGATAACAGGTTTAAATTGGATTTTTCCGCCAATTATGGGGTAGATAAAAATCGCATTTTCAATGGTTCCAATTTTATAAACTATGCTCTTACCGCACCCCCTAATGCACCCCCGATCTATAAGGAAGATGGCAGTCTCAATTGGGAGAATTGGGTGGTGGATAATCCCTTGGCGGTCTTGGAACAGCCCCAGGACATAAGGGCAAATAATCTGCTTGCCAATATGGCCCTCTCCTATACCATTATACAGGGGTTGGACCTTAAGGTCAATCTTGGATATTCCAAACTGGACAGTGAGGATATGATAAGATATTACAGGGAACGTTACAACCCTGAAAGATGGGATAAAATAGATTTGGGAACGGCCCAAAGTGCTACCAATAGGCTATCATGGATCGTGGAACCACAATTAATGTACCAACGGCATTGGGGCAAATTGGGCATGGATGCCCTTATAGGAACCACCTTCCAGGACAATCGGAACAGTCATCTGAATGTTTCGAGCACGGGCTATGCCAACAAAAGCTTAATGGGCAATTTGAGCGCGGCCAACGAGGTCAGGGTTTTGGGCGATGATAATACGGAGTATAGGTACGGGGCACTATTTGGGCGTTTGGGCCTGAATTGGGCCGGAAAGTATTTTCTGAACCTTACGGGCAGGAGGGACGGGTCCTCTAGATTTGGTCCAGATCGGCGGTTCTCGAACTTCTGGGCATTGGGAGGGGCCTGGATATTCCGCGAAAAGAGGGGTGTACAAGAAAATGTTCCTTTCTGGAGTTTTGGAAAGCTTAGGGGAAGTTACGGGACTACGGGGAGCGACCAGATCCCGGACTACGGATTTTTGGATGCCTATGAGGCTACGGATGGGGTAGGCGGGCTGTACCCTACCCAGTTGTACAATCCGGACTACTCCTGGGAGGTGAACAAAAAACTGGAGGCTTCGTTACAGTTAGGCTTTATAAACGACCGCATAAATCTGGAATTGAACTGGTATAGAAATCGTTCTTCCAATCAATTGGTAGGCTTTCCATTGCCATTCATTACCGGATTCGGATCGGTACAGGCCAACCTTCCGGCACTGGTACAGAACTCCGGTTGGGAGGTGCAAACGGAAACCGTCAACATTAGGACAAAAGACTTCTCCTGGCGTACCTCCATCAATGTAACCTTCCCGGACAACAAGCTTTTGGAATTCGATAATATTGGGCAGACTTCCTATGACAATCAATATAAGGTAGGTTATCCATTGAACATATCAATGGTCTATCAATATGACGGCATCGATCCCGAAACCGGTCTGTACCGTGTGGTGGATATCAACGAAGATGGAAGGTACAATAGCGAGGATAGGCAAGTAATAATAAACAGGGGAAGGAGGTATTATGGCGGTCTTGGCAATCATTTACAGTATAAAGGTCTCTCCTTGCGGTTCCTATTCGAGTACATTGACCAGGACAATTTAAGAAATGTATTTGGAGCTCCTTCACCTGGTCGTTACGGAAACGGACCAGTGGATTTTTTGAACACCTGGCAGGAATCTGGTGATAATGCGCATATCCAGAAATTATCCCAGTCAAGTGCGGCCCGTACGGCCTTTAGTAGGGCCGCCAGTAGTTCTTATGGAATGGAGGACGCCGCATTTTTACGATTAAAGAACGTATCCCTATCCTATAATTTGCCCAAAGCGGTACTGCAACAAATTAATATAAGTGCAATGAGTGTGTATGTCCGGGCACAGAACCTCCTCACCTTTACCCCTTATCAGGGATTGGACCCGCAGGGGGGAAGAAGTAGCGTACCCCCGTTAAGAACCATTACATGTGGTATTCAGTTAAACCTATAAAATCAAGAACATGAAAAATATATGGTATACCCTTTTGATAGGTATCTGTTTTGCACAAACTTCCTGTGAGGATTTTGTGGAGGTGGATGTACCTGATAACAAAATAGTAAGCGAAACGGTGTTCGGAAGCGATGAAACCGCCAATAGCGCGGTCACAGGTATCTATAACGAACTTTTCAAAGCGGATTTTTCCAATGGCGGACTACGTTCCGTTTCCCTTTTGGGCGGACTCTCAGCGGACGAATTTTGGACTACGGCGTTGAACGATGAACTGTTGGAATTCGGCGAAAACGAAATAATGGCCGAAAACTCGTATAACTTGCCACTGTGGTCCAGTGCCTACAATATAATCTATATGTGCAATGCCGTAATGGACGGCCTGGAAAAATATGATGGGGTTTCATCTACAATGAAGCTAAGGTTGTTGGGGGAAACGGCATTTGTTAGGGCATTTGTCTATTTCTACCTGGTCAATCTTTATGGGGAAGTGCCCCTGATCCTATCCCCGGATTACAGAACAAATGCCTTGGCCTCCCGTTCGGATGCCCAAGTAATCTATGAATCCATAATCTCCGATCTGGAAACGGCCATAAGCAATCTAGGGGATTCCTTTTTGGACGGCCAAAGAATTCGTCCCAATAAGTATACTGCGTTGGCCTTGCTGGCACGGGTATACCTGTACCGGGAAAATTGGGAAAAAGCAGAAGCGGCGAGTACCCAAGTTATTGGGAACATCTCAAATTTTGATCTCCTCAATAATCTGGATGAAGTTTTTTTGGCCAATAGCAAGGAGGCCATTTGGCAGATAACCCCCGCCGGGAGAAGTCTCAGTTATACTACCAATGAGGGCCGTATCCTGATCTTGACAAGTCCTCCCCCCGATTCCCAAAAACCGGTTGCATTGACCAAAGATCTGATGGGGTCCTATGCCGATGTGGACATTAGACGGGAACATTGGATAGGGAAATTGGACACTGAAGATGAAGTGTACCACTATCCGTTCAAGTACAAAGTAAATAGCGCTGATGATATAACGGAATACTCCATGGTACTGAGATTGGGAGAGCAATATCTGATAAGGGCCGAGGCACGTGCTCAGTTGGGTAAAATACCCGAGGCCATAAGTGACTTGGATAAAATAAGGATACGCGCCAATCTTGGACGGCTCTCGGTAATAGCACCTGGAATTAATAGGACGGCTTTATTGGATTCCATTCACTTGGAGCGCCGCAGGGAATTGTTTACCGAATGGGGCCATCGATGGCTAGACCTTAAACGAACCGAAAGGGCATCGGATGTTTTGGGAAGTATAAAAACATCCTGGCAGCCTTCAGATGGGCTATACCCAATACCTGAAAGCGAAATAGACAAAAACCCAAACTTGGAACAAAACGATGGTTACTAATCTTTACGAAGTTACAATAAATAATCATAGAATGGTAAAGGGCATTTTAATGCTACTGATCAATATTTTCTTTTGGAGTACAGTTAATTTGTATTCCAAGACCTTTAAGGATACGCTGCCCCTTGATCCCAGTATACGGCACGGAAAACTTCCCAATGGCCTTACCTATTATATAAAACCCACAGGTGATGGCAGCTCTGAGATGTCCCTGCGCCTTGTGGTAAAGGCCGGTTCGGCGGTCCAGGATGCGGACCAATATGAACTGGACCATGTTATGGAACATCTCGCATTCAAGGCAGGGAAACATATGACCATGGCCAAAGCCAATGAATTGGGGTTCCGGTCTGGTGAAATCAATGGCAATTCCCCTTTTGATTTTACACAATATTATTTTAGTTCCGTGGACACTAAGGAGAAACTAAAAATTGCATTTCAGCTTTTCCATGATATTATCTGGGATTTGGACCTCAAAAAAGAATATATTGATAGTGAGCGTTCGGTTATCCTCAATGAAAAAGGGATACGAGGTGGATTCGGTGCCAAATCCATTTTGACCGATCTGGAAAGTACGATGATGGGCAGGGGGGCCGATAGACCTGCCGATTTTGTCCAATTTATAAATACCTTTCCCTACGATGCTCTAAGGCGGTATTATGATGATTGGTACCGTCCAGAATTAATGGCCCTCGTCGTTGTAGGCGATATAGTAGATGTGGATGCCCTGGAAAAAGAAATAAAGGACAAGTTCTCCAGGCCCAAACCCCTTAAAAATCCCCGTTCCCCGATCAGGGCATTCGGGGCTTATAGAAATTCCCCTCCCCAATTTATGAATAGGGAGCATCGCTTGACTACAAAGGAATCCAAAAGACAAGCGGTAAATATGCGTATTTATATGCGCCAAAGGGAAGATCTGGATAAAAATGGGCTGGAATTATTGAAACAGGAACAAAAAGGACACCTTTTAATCGACATGTTGAACAATAGGTTAAAGGAGAAACAGGATTATTACGTTAGCCCTTATACCGTATCCCCTTATATGGCCCTACCATCTTCCCTAGGCATTAAATTACATATTACCATGGAAGAAGGTACTTTAGAAGGGACACTGTCCAAAACGATCCAGCTTTTGAAGGAACTAAGGACCAATGGCTTTTCGGAACCCGAATTTACAAGATTCAAGAAAGAATACTTGGAGTCTTTGTCCAAAACTGATACTATGAAACAAATGTTTTGGGAAGATAATATTGTGGATCATTTTGTTTATGATAAAATATTGCCCGCAAATAGAATGGCCCTTTTAAAAAATATGATGGACGGCCTAACATTGGACGAACTGAACGTTTTTGTGAGGCAATATATCAAAACGGATCCTCAAGAACTGGATATTATTATGCTGTCACCATCCGGGCACAGGGCCTTGTCCTATACTGAAAAGCAAATAAGGGGATGGATTTCTGAAGCCAATAATTTGCCCATTACCAAATATAGTCCTCCAAAAATACCCAAGGTGTTGATGGAAGCATCTTTAATAAAGACCCTAAAGTCAAGTACTCTTCAGATAAATAAAGTGGACATTCCCGGAGCCTCGGAATACACATTGGGCAATGGGATAAAAGTAGTATTAAAACCATTTGATTCCGTACTTGTACCACGCGAACGAAATAAACTGAGTTTTCACGGTTTTACTTCCAAGGGCCTAAGCTGCTATTCCGGAAGTGACTATTTTTCAGCAATGAACGCAGCGGACATTGTCTACAATTCGGGAGTAGGTGGAATGGATAGGTTTGAGTTGAAAAGATATTTTGCCAAAAACGGATACAACGCTCAGGTAGCGCCCTATGTAGGGTATGATGAAGCCGGAATAAGGGGAAGTACGTCCGTAAGGGATCTGGAAACGGCGTTTCAATTGGTTTATTTGTATTTCACGGAGCCCAACAAGGATAGTCTGGCTTTTGAGGATTGGAAGCTTAGTACACGGTCATCCCATGCATTGCATTCCATCAATTCCGAAGATTTCAAGAATTTCATTAAACTGAAGTTGGGAGACAGTACCTTTTTGCCCAAAGGCACTAAGGCTTTGGAGGGGGTGCCAAATACCAACTTGGACCGTGCATATGGGATATACAGGACCCTTTTTGCCAATGCCAAGAATTTCACTTTTATTATTACAGGGGATTTTCCCGAAGAAGAAGTATTGTCCCTTTGCCGGAAGTATTTGGGGAATTTACCTACAGCGAATGTGCAGCCAAAAAGTGAAATTCCTAAAAATACAAAGAAGTTCAGATTGCCAAAACCCCAAGAAAAAGTTGTGGTGGCCAGGGAATTTGACCGAGAAGTTAAGGTGCAATTGGAATATATTTCAAATTTGGCGGAAAGAGATTTGGATTGGAAACAAGATCTAAAATTAAAACTCTTACAGTCCATGATGAACTTTTCAATAATGCAGGAAATGCGATTTAATTCCATTGAAGATGAAGGCATTTATACAATAAAAGTAGTGTGTAATTTTGATAAGGACCGTTTGTTCAATGAGGTCTATGTGGAATTTGAGGCCAGTCCGGAAGATGTAGAACAATTGATAAAGGCGGCCAAACAATTTATGCGATCGTTTAAAAATAATGGCGCAGATGTGGAATTATTGGAAAGGTTTAAGTTGGAAAGAGTGGATTATCTGGAAAGGAAAAAATACCATAGGGGCGATACATCAAAAATGATATACGATTATTACAAGTATGGAACCTCATGGCCCCGGGGTGGTTTAGAACAGCGGCAAGCATATATAAGAAGCATTTCACCAAGGGATATCGAAATCTTGGCAAAAAGACTGTTAAAGGGCAACCCACTTGAGTTTAAAATGCTCCCCGCCAAGAGGATGCATTAATATGGTATTTTGAAGAAAGAAAGAAAGAAAGAAAGGGGGCATTCAATGCGCCCCCCTTCCCTTTAATCTGGATTATAAAATCAGTCAGGATCCGGTGCCGATCCATTTAATTCTATAATCTGACCATCCCCCTCGGTTGGCTTAGAAGTATCCTTTTCGTCATAAACCCTATATTCGGTTCCTGGTTCTTCGGAAAATTCTACTGTACAATCGGAATTATCCGGGTTACACAAGACATCTATAGTTGCCCATCCGTTGGGTGCTTGTACCAAGATGTACTTGGTGTCATAGATATCCTTGTCTGCTGATTTGTTCGCAAACGCAAACGAAAGTGCAATGGCAAAAACAAATGCCAACATCGGTAAAATCAATTTTAACTTTTTCATGATAATATAATTTTAATTAATAATAAATGCCTACTCTTTTGTACAGGTTTTCGGTCTTCCCCCTGCTTCTGTTGCAACAAAATATCTTCATTATTTTACATCTAATGTTTAGACCCCATGGCCATCTACGGGCTTTGATGGATCTTGTCCCATGGAATTTTTTTTATGTTTGGGGGAGTACCATATGGCCAGTAGGGCCAATAGGAGCAATATCGCATTGAGCATCAAATGCTGTTCCCAAGACAGCAGGGAGATAACGCCCCCACACGAGCAGGGTCTATAGGGGGCAAAAAATACAATGGCCAGGGTGTAGCCGGTAAATAGGAGCATCAGGACTGCTGCCCCGTAAAGACCTAGCAATCTGGTTTTTTTCCAAAGCAATAATAGGGCAACAGCCAATTCGGATAGCGGTACGGTCCAAGAGGCCAAGGAGGCCACGGCCTTACCTCCCAGTACGGGGGAGTTCCTGATGTTGTCATAGAACAGATGCCCTTCTAGGAGTTTGGTGAGTCCGGCATAAGCAAAGAGGGTAATGAATAACAAGCAGGTGACCTCGACAATTGTTTCCCTATGCTTTTGATACCATTTCATATCATTTGAATCGTTTTGATATTGAATGGTATAAAATTAAGCTGGTTGATTTATCTGTCTGGGATAATAACTGTTCTGAAAAGGATTAGTTTTAAGTAAGTAACACGGTCAAGAGTTAGCTCTAAGGTCTCTAGGAGTATAGCCATACCTGGCCTTGAACTCCCGTGAGAAGTGGGTAGCGTTCTTAAATCCGTTTTGCCGAGCTATGCGCTTAAAGGGTTCATTGGAACTTTTTACCAAAACATGTGCATTTCTAAGCCGCTCATTTTTTAGAAACTGAAACACTGTCATACCAAACAACTCCTTAAAACCTTTCTTTAATTTATATTCATTGGTTCCAAATTCATGGGCCAACTCCTGAAGGGATGGTGCACTCTTATCTAGATTATTCTTGAGAAAGTTTCCTATGGCCCTAAAAGTTTCCAAATCGGATATATTTAAAAAAGACTTTTCTTCTACAGGATGTTTGTGCTTAGTAAGTCGTATTTGTTTTAATATTTTAGATTGCAGTTTTCTTTCGTACAGCTTGGTGTTTTTAATAATATCCGATGATATTAGCATATACCTGACAATGGAGTTTTCCACTTGGGGAAGGTCAACAATCTTACAATATGCAGGAAGTTGCAAATTCGT
The DNA here is from genome assembly GCF_900129275.1 of Arenibacter palladensis. Taxonomy (GTDB): domain Bacteria; phylum Bacteroidota; class Bacteroidia; order Flavobacteriales; family Flavobacteriaceae; genus Arenibacter; species Arenibacter palladensis. Next base: position 436,266 of record NZ_FQUX01000002.1, read on the forward strand.
TTTGGTCTTAAATACCAGTCGCATTTCACTTTCAAAATCATGGTCACTACATAATGATTTTGTCAAATCGACCCATTTTAGGATCGATTTTTTTTCAAGTAGATTAACCATAGGTTGATCTAGTAGCTCACTATTTTCCCAGTGCAATAATTTAGTGACATCTTGATTTATATAAGTTATCTTAAAGGTTTCATCCAAGAAAAAAATCATTTGCACCATATGCATATACGAGTCGTGCATATTAACATACCCTTGATGTAAAAAGGAATCTTTTATTTCTTCGGCTACTATATTCACCATTGCAGAAAGGGCCTCCAGTTCGTCCCGCTTATCCGATCGTTCCAGGCGATAGGAAAAATTACCCCTTGATAATTCAATCAACAGTTGTAAAACTTTGTTAAGCCTGCCATTGTACGTTATATTTTCCATGAATATATGGGCTATGGTACTTAATTACCCTTCTATATTTATTAATTATGGATTCAATTATAATTTAGTACGTTCATTTATTCGATAAATTCGGAAAGAAATTCCATTCCTTCATACTCATTGCTTACCACCTTAGTGGGTATAGGGGGCATATTGGCCAATAGGTATAGGTCGGTCAAAATTTGGGACAAGGGATTATCTGAAATAAAGGCCACAGCTTTTGTGAGTGACGAGCCTTCAGTTGCCAAATATCTTCTGGCATCTTTACTTATATCTATTATTCCTCGAATATCACAGAGTATGGGATAGGCCTTACCCTTCTGAAGTTGTAAACGATCAGACACTATTTCCATGGCACCGGCCAGTTGAATAGTTAAATTTTGCTTGTAAATAAATCGGACAACTCCATTATCTATATAATACTCAGCATATTCATTTTCGAAACTATTTTCCATGGTAACTTTTCAAAAATGCCACTCAAAGTAATAATTTTTATACAAATTTTGTAGGATTATCGATAAAATGCTTTAGAACTTATCTGTAAGGGATTATTAATGTTCTATAAAGGATTTATTCGGTATCAAGACCATTTGAAGAAGCTTTACACTGTTGATTTTGTGTACTTTATATATCTAAAATTAATAATAGGACTATTGCAGCGTACATAAACCAAGTTAAAATGGCAAAGATAAAACCCAATAATTTTCTTGATACCGTGGATAGTGTATTCAATGATGCCAAACGACAAGGCATATTACACCTTTATGCAGAAGGTGACCAGTTTACCGGTAGGCATATCAAGGTAGGACAAAAGGATATGTTCCATTTCGGAACTACCGGATACTTAGGTTTAGAACAAGACTCTAGGTTGAAAAAAGCCGCAGTGGATGCCATTAATAGATATGGAACTCAATTTCCACTTTCTAAAACCTATATCTCACACCCGTTGTACAAGACTTTGGAGGAAAAGGTTACAGAAATGTACTCCAACCCTGTTATTATTACTAAAAACAGCACCTTAGGCCATATCGGTGTCATTCCAAGCGCAGTTGACGATCAAGATGCTATAATTCTAGATCATCAAGTGCATTGGAGCGTTCAAAGCGCCGCCAAACTTCTAAAATCCAGGAGCATTCCAATTGATATGATCAGGCATAATAATCTTGAAATGCTCGAAGATAGGATTAGAAAACTTTCTTCCAAACATAAGAAAATATGGTATATGGCAGACGGAGTCTATTCTATGTTTGGCGATGTTTCACCAGTAATGGAACTCATGGGGCTTTGTAATAAATATCCCCAACTACACCTTTATTTTGATGATGTTCATGGAATGAGCTGGATCGGTAAGAACGGCACCGGATATGTGCTCGATAATTTAAAAGAACTTCCCGAACAGGTCTTACTTTTTGGAACTTTAAGCAAAACTTTTGGGGCAAGCGGTTCGTTACTTACATGTTCCAATCGCAAAATGTACGCGAAAATTAAAAATTTTGGTGGACCCTTGACTTTTTCTGCCCAATTGGAACCGGCGTCAGTCGCTGCCGCGATTGCTTCCGCAGATATACATTTGACTCCCGAAATATATTCATTACAGACCGATCTTATGGAACGTGTAAAGTACTTTAACACGCTTCTTTCAGAATCTGGCCTACCTCTTGTTGAACAGAACAATTCACCCGTATTCTACATTGGTACAGGGATGCCTGTCACCGGTTATAATTTTGTAAACCGAATGATGAAAGAGGGCTATTTTGTCAATTTAGGATTGTTCCCAGCCGTACCGGTGAAGAATACCGGTGTGCGAATAACTATTTCTCGGCACAATCAGAAGGAAGAAATCAAAGGTTTGGTGGAAGCCATGCAATATCATTATCCGCGTGCATTGGAAGCAACTTACACCAATGATGCTAAGGTAAGATCAGCTTTTAAACTTCCCCTAAACGAAACAGAAAAAACAAATAATAAACCAAAAATTCAGCTTAATATTCAATTTGCCAAAAGCATTTCAAAAATACCTAAAAATGACTGGGATACCTTGTTAGGTGGTAATGGCATTTTCGATTGGGAGGGACTACACTTTTTGGAATCGGTTTTTTCAAAGAACAAGAAGAAGGAAGAAAATTGGAAATTTCATTATTACATTGTTCGAGACCTCATGGATAAACCCATATTGGCCACCTTTTTTACCTACTCCCTATGGAAGGATGATATGTTGGCTTCCGAATCGGTCTCAAAGAAGGTGGAGGAAATAAGACAGCAGGACCCCTATTACTTGACTTCCTATGTACTTGGGATGGGTTCCCTGTTCACTGAAGGTAATCACTTCTATTTGGACACCTCCCATCCACTTTGGCATGAAGCATTACACAGCCTGATGGATCAACTGGAAAAATTGGATAGTAAATTGAATTCTAAAATGGTGGTGTTCAGGGATTTTATCAAAGATGAAAAGCTCCATGAGTTTTTCCATAATCTTGGATTTATTCAAGTCTCAATGCCGGATTCCAGTAGAATATCAAACCTGATATGGAAAGACAGTTCAAGCTACATATCAAATCTATCCAAGCGATCACGAAGTCACTTTAGAAAGGATATTGAGCCTTATGAAGCAAGATTTAAAATAGAGATAAAAAATACAATTGAACCCCGTGAATACGATTTTTTTTTTAAGCTGTTGGAAAACGTTAGACAAAACAACCTTGGTTTAAACACTTTCCCATTTCCAAAAAAAATATTCAAATATATGAGCGACCACCAAAATTGGGAATTCATTATTCTTAAGCTAAGGTCCGATTATTCCAAGGATGCCAGGGAACCAGTAGTAGGGGTAATGTTTTGCTATAAAAATATTGCAAGGGCCTATATTCCGTCCTTTATTGGAATGGATTATGAGTATGCAAAAATTCATCAAGTGTATCGTCAACTGTTGTACCAATCCATAAAGAGGGCAGGGGAGTTGGGATATAAAGAGATTCTATTTGGAATGACCGCAGCCTTCGAAAAAAGAAAGCTGGGAGCAGTAACAATATCACAGATTTCCTACATACAGTCCAAGGACAATTACAACCTTGAATTGGTTGGGATACTTGAAAACAGTGGTTAAATAAAATAAAACGCCCCACAAAATTATTTAAACCAGAACTGAATCTTCTGAATTGCTATTCACCAACATACCATAAAAAGTTAGTAGGATGGATAACCGATTCAAACACATTATTGATGGCTATTTTCAAAAACTAGAGGAAATTATACCAAGTAAAAGGATTGATCTCAAAAAAAGCAATGAAGGAATTCATCTAAGCAATAATGCCCTTTATTTGTTGAAAAAAATAGTGGAAAAGAATGACTTTAAGTCCATTGAGGAAGAAATATACTTCTTTAAAAAAGTAAAGTCGGAACCTCTAAGCCATCTGGTTTATTTTAGCGAAGTCCGATCATGTGAGCTATTGATGCCCAAGATTGGTCTTGGAAATCAATTGAACTTCTTGGAGAAGAAAATTAAACGAATCAACAAGTTTTTCAATAGAAATTGGGATTTTGTCCATTACATGGAACAAGAACTCACATACTTGGATATTCAGTACTTTACACGGTCCAATCAAGTATTTCCTCTCTATTCCCTACCTGAATCATGTTATTTGGATCCTAAGTTCTTTACTTCACATGATATGCTCTGGGCAAGGATAAAGGGAATGAACAAATTCGTCATTTACCTTCAGGAGCGAATAAATCAATTAAAATTACATAAGCACAAAGCCTTACAGCTAGGAAAACCTAAAAGAACTTTGGTTTGGAGTGCCTCAAAGGCGGCCTTAACTGAGTTGATATATGCACTTTATTCCAGTTCCGCGGTTAACCATGGCAAGGAGGATATAAAAGGTATTGCAACGGCATTTGAAGATTTGTTCAATATCCGATTGGACAACATATATAAAACATACGCGGAGATAAAAAGTAGAAAGGATAGTAAAACAAGGTTTTTGGAAGAGCTAATTATACGCTTCAATAACAAAATTCATGAGGATGATAGTTTATAAAAAAAAACAAAGCTCAAAATAGCCAACCCCTTTATATCCATTGGATCAATTTTAGACTATATTCAGGATTGCAAAAGCAATCATATTTAATAAAAAAGAGGACGCACCCCTACGTCCTCTTTTAAATTGTAAAAATAGATTTGCTTAATAACCTATTTTGCAAGTCTTAACTTATGTTTACCAAATATAGCTATTAGGTACTCCAAAAAGTTCTTTTTTAATACTAAAATTAACTCAATCGTTAAACAGTAGCCTTTTTATTGCCAATTGCAAATACGTTCAAAACCCAAAATAATTATACAATTATTCTATAATTGTCTGTAATTTTATGTACCGGGTATTTTAAATGTTTGATTTTGAACAATTTATTTCAACTAAGGGTACAATCTTACTTTTTGGAACAAAAGATCCTGACCAAAAATCAGCTGATTGACCGAATATTGCAAGATTACCCTCAAATGAAGATAAGTTCCATTTTAGTCTATATCTCCCAATTGAAAAACTTGGGGATTTTAGAAAATCCATCTCGAAGTATTTACACCCTAAAATATAATGAGTGATTTACTGGAGCAATCCTTTTCAAAATAGAAATTGAAAAAGGCCAATCAAATCAAACAGAATATTAGATCTAGTTATTAAAATTTAATCTCTTCCTCAACATTTTCATATCATCACTTACCTTTCTATCTAATATTTTAGCATAATGTTGGGTGGTTTTCAGCGACTTATGACCTAACATCTTACTAACGGATTCAATAGAAACACCATTGGTCAAGGTTACTGTTGTGGCAAATGTATGCCTGGCCAAATGGTAGGTAAGATTTTTATTAATACCACAGAGATCAGCTATCTCCTTAAGATAGGCATTCATTTTTTGATTGCTCAACACAGGCAATATTCTGTCTCCATTTAGCACGGCGGGATGCACCGCATATTTATCGATAATGGCCTGTGCAGATGGCAAAATGGGTATATTGCTCCTAGTGTCCGTTTTGGATCTTTTTATTTTTATCCATTTTTCACCGTCTATCCCCAAGACAACATTGTCATTGGACAGCTTTTTGACATCAGAATAGGCCAATCCGGTAAAACATGAAAAAAGAAAGATATCCTTAACCTGATCGAGTCGGGCATTACTGATTTCCTTCTCCAACATTTGTTGAATTTCCGATTCTGTTAAAAATTCACGGTCCACAATTTTCAATCTGCCTTTCCAATGAAGGAAAGGATCTTTTTGGATCCAATCATTCGCAAAGGCTATCCGGACAATCTTTTTAAAATTAGTGATATACTTAACGGCCGTATTGTGGGCGCAATCACGTTCTGTTTTTAGATAATACTCGAAGCCATCTATAAAGGCGTGGTCTACCTTCTTGATTGGAATGTCTTTTACTTTATACTCTTTATTAATGTATTCTTCCACATGCTTTTTGGCCGTACAATACCGTTCTATTGTTCCAGGGGCATATTCCTTACCAACTAATTGAGCAATCTTATCATTATGATCCTGGAAAATTTTCAGTAACATTTTCTCATTGTCTGTTTTTCCCAAAAAAATATTCTTTATTAAATCAGCGGAAATTGGATCATTGCTATTTAGAAGACTCTCATAAATTTGGTAAATTCGATAACGTATCTTATCCATATAGGCATTCAATTCGCGAACTTTCTGTGTGGTACCCTTCATTTTTCCTGCGGACGCATTCCATTTGGCCAATGGTACTTTACGCTTAATGCTGAATTCACCCCGCTTACCATTAACTGTAATTCTAGCATAAACAGGAGCTTCGCCCTCATTATCCACATCATTACCTCTTGGATAAAAAAGTACGGAAAATGTTGTTTTCATAGGTGCGTATTTAAAATGATAGTTAAAATTAATAATTTAATTTTAAAATTACATTTATAAACTATTGAAATTTAGTTCATTACAGCTAAATCGGTGCGTAAAATCAAATTAAAAATTACGCACCGAATACCGCACCTTTTTTATGATATTTTATGGTTTTATTTGATATTTTGGAAAATTAAAAAAGCCCGAAAACATAATGTTTACGGGCTTTTGGTGGAATTTGCGCAATTCCCAGCGGAGAAAGAGGGATTCGAACCCCCGGAGGTGTGACCCTCAACAGTTTTCAAGACTGCCGCATTCGACCACTCTGCCATTTCTCCTTAGCGGGTGCAAATATAGAAACCTTTTTTTCTTTTTAAAAGAAAAGGGGATTTTTTATTTAATTATTTTGATAATGATAGATTCTCTCCAAGACCTTATTTTTGCCTTATGGAAGAATGGTACCATTATGTGCTTTTGGCCTTGTTGGGTCTGGTGGTTGGAGCACTCAATACCTTGGCTGCAGGCGGTTCCCTACTTACCTTGCCCATCCTCATTTTTATAGGGCTGCCAGCCAGTGTAGCCAACGGTACCAATAGGATAGCCGTACTTACCCAAGGTATTGCCAATGTTGCAGGTTATAAGAGCAAAGGCAAGGCAATTGCCAGTCCGTTTATTTTGTACCTTTCCATAATAGCCACCGTTGGTACCTTGATTGGTTCCAAATTGGCCATAGACATCAATGAAACTGCCTTTAATAAAATATTGGCTATTGTAATGGTCCTTATAGTTATTGTAATGCTAGTACAACCAAGAATACGCATTGACAATTTTGAGGAATTAATTACGGGAAAACGACAATTTTGGGCCATAGTCTCCTTTTTCTTTATTGGCATTTATGGTGGCTTTATACAAGCCGGAACCGGTATTTTTGTTTTATTGGTATTGTCGACGATCAATCACCTTACATTAATGAAATCCAACGTAATTAAGGCTGTGGTGATGGTGGTATACACCACTGCAGCTTTAATACTTTTTGGGTTGAACGGCAAGCTGGATTGGGAAATAGGCTTAACTTTGGCCTCTGGACAGACGCTCGGGGGCTGGTTAACCAGCAGATGGTCCGTGGACAAAGGGGACAGGATTGTGAAAATACTTCTCATCATTGTGGTTATTTTCATGTCCATTAAACTATGGTTTTTTAATTAAAAGAAAATAAATTTTGGATATTATCAAGAAATTGGAATGGCGCTATGCTGTAAAGAAGTTCAATGCCGATAAGATGTTGACAGAGGATAAACTGGATAAATTAAAGCAAGCCTTTAACTTAACGGCCACTTCCTACGGGTTACAACCCATCAAATTATTGGTGGTTCAAAATAAGGAGCTACAAAAAGAGTTGGTAAAGTTTTCCTATGGTCAAAAGCAGGTGGCTCAAGCATCGCACGTTTTTGTTATTTGCATTGAAAAGCAAATTGACCAGAAATTTATCCATGACTATTTTGCCAGGGTACAGCAAATTAGAAATACTTCAGATGAAATACTTGATCCCTTTAAGGGTGCACTGGTCGAAAGCTTCTCTAAAAAAGAAAGGGAAGAGGTCAGGGTATGGGCCACCAATCAAGCCTATCTGGCATTAGGGACGCTGCTTACCGTGTGTGCCCTGGAAGAGATTGATGCCTGCCCCATGGAAGGCTTTCAACCAACGTCCTATGACGAGTTGTTGGGGCTGGATAAACTAAGACTTACATCGGTATTGGTACTTCCCGTTGGCTATAGGGCCACAGACGATATGTTCGCTACCTTAAAAAAAGTACGGAGGGATTTGGATGAAAGCATCATTCATATACCCTGATTCCATCAAAAAAAAATCGATTTAATAACCTAATAATTAAGAATAAGATATGCCAGGATTTGAACTTTTTGGAGATAAGGAACGTAAACAGGTGAATGACGTTTTGGATTCAGGAGTATTGATGAGGTATGGATTTGATGGCATGAGGAATGGCCATTGGAAAGCCAAGGAATTGGAACAGGCCTTGCAAAAGCGCATGCTAGTAAACCATGCACAATTGGTGAGCAGCGGTACTGCTGCCTTAACAGTGGCATTGGCCTGTGCCAAAGTAGGCGCAGGAGATGAGGTTATATTGCCGACATTTACATTTGTGGCAAGCTTTGAAGCAGTACTCTCCGTTGGAGCTATTCCCATCCTAGTGGATGTGGACGACACCCTTACATTAGATGCCGTAGCAGTTGAAAAAGCCATTACCAGTAAAACCAAAGTAGTGATGCCTGTACATATGTGCGGATCCATGGCGGACTTGGCAGCATTAAAAAGTATATGTGACAAACATAACCTAATTCTACTAGAAGATGCCTGTCAGGCTATAGGCGGCAGCTATGAAGGCAAACCCTTGGGAAGTTATGGGGATTTGGGATGTTTTTCGTTCGATTATGTTAAAACCATAACCTGTGGGGAAGGTGGAGCCATCATTACCAACAGCACAGAATATTATAAAAGTGCCAACCAATATTCCGATCATGGACATGACCATATTGGTAAGGATAGGGGAGCGGAGGACCATCCCATCCTAGGGTATAACTATAGGATTTCCGAATTACATGCAGCCGTAGGCCTTGCTCAAATTGAACGTTTGGACGATTTTATTGCAACCCAGAAAAAAAATTATTCCATCATACGTTCAACTTTGGAAAAAATTCCTGGAGTTAGCTTCAGAAAAGTTCCTGAAAACGGTGTTGAAAACTATTCCTTTCTCAGTTTCTTTCTTCCAACGGACGAAACGGCTAGAAAGACGATCAAGGCTTTTTCTGAAAATGGTGTGGATGCCTGCTTTTATTGGTTCGACAATAACTGGCATTATTACCGAAAATGGAATCATTTAAAGGATTTGAATGGCGTAAGTAGTTTTTCCAAGGAAATTAAAAACGGGCTTCCAAATTATGAGGCTTCGGATTTCTCCAAGTCCGATCATTGGGTAAGTAGAAATATATCCTGTTTAATCAAGTTGGGCTGGTCGGAAGATGAAGTTGCTGCCCGCGCCAACACTATGGCCAAAATCATTAGCGATCAGCTATCCTAATAAAATGAAGCATTATACCTATATTTAATTTTTTATTACAAACTATTAAACCAATATCAAAATACCTAAAAATTATGAATACCAAGACTCCATTCCTATGCCTCATTGTGGCAGCACTATCCATGCAAATGACAGCTCAGAACAAAAAAGGGGGAACCCCTCCAGAAGTATCACCGATGCCTATGAAACCACAAATGACCGAGATTTGGGAGCCGGAAGTTGAAGTTGTGGTGCCAGGAAAAAAATTAGGGGATGCCCCGTCTGATGCCATTATTTTGTTTGATGGTACGAATTTGGACCAATGGACAAGTCAAAAAGACAATACAAAGCCGGCACCATGGAAAATTGTGGACAATGACCATATGGAGGTAGTGCCCGGATCTGGTGGTATCAGTACCAAAATGAAATTCGGGGATTGTCAAATACATTTGGAGTTTAGTGCTCCGGATGTGGTTGAAGGAGAAAGTCAGGGTAGGGGCAATAGTGGATTGTTTTTGCAAAATAGGTACGAACTTCAAATTTTGGACTCCTACAACAACAGAACTTACCGTAACGGACAGGCAGCAAGTATCTATAAGGACGAGGCTCCATTGGTGAATGCTATGAAAAGTCCATTGGAATGGAATACCTACGACATTATTTATACGGCGCCCCGATTTAAGGAAGACGGCAGATTGGATGCCAAAGCTAGAATAACCGTATTGCATAATGGTGTTTTGGTCCAGAACAATACGGTGATTAATGGAATAACCTACTATATTGGACTGCACAACTATCCTTCGGCCCATGGAGAGGATGTAATATCCCTCCAGGATCATGGAAATAAAACGCAGTTCAGAAATATTTGGCTAAGAAAATTGTAGCCCCTGATAGATGGTCCATGGCAATTGAAGTATCTGTTTAACCTTTTTTGACTGGATTATATAATTTATCGTAACAAAGTAGTGATACAATATACCTCTAAGCAATTTAGCTTAGAGGTATTTTTTTGTATTAAAATGAAATTAAAGTACTCGCAATTCATTGGGGAGCTAATTGCAAAAGCTACCTTCTTATACCAATTTGAATTCCAATTAATGTAAAAAAGAGGCTTGTTGGCTACCTATGTTTCAGCCGTAACCCGCCAATTTTTAATCTAAAAGCAATCTATTTCCCAAGATATGTAGGTGTCTAACACCCCGTTATACGGGGGTTTGACAATTCTATCCATGTTTTTGGGAAATATGTCCATCCCTTCACGTTTTCTTAACATTAGCTTAGCACTATATAATTAACAAACTAATATAATATGAACAAACTGAAATCTTTATTGCTTGTCTTATTGATGGGCGTATCAACGGTTTCCTGGGCACAAACCACTGTGACGGGGACCGTACTGGATGAACAAAATGTTCCGCTCCCTGGAGCCAATGTAGTGGTAAAAAACACCACTAATGGGGTAGTAACGGATTTTGATGGAAATTTTTCCATATCCGTAAGTAACACCAATGCGGTGTTGGTAATATCCTATATAGGATATGTAGGCAAGGAAGTTAAATTGGACGGTTCTTCCTCCTACACCATTACGCTTGAGGAAGACGCTACAGGTCTTGAAGAAGTAGTAGTTATTGGGTATGGAACAGTGAAAAAGAGTGATCTAACCGGAGCGGTTGCCTCATTGGACACCGAAACCTTGACCGAACAAAAGAAAACAGATCTCGGACAAGCCATCCAGGGTAGAGTAGCAGGGGTAGACGTAAGGACTACCAATAACAAGCCCGGTGCACCACTTTCTATTGATATCCGTGGTAATACGGTTATAAAAAACAATGATGCCACCCGAGATGGATTAAGTGATAACCTGGATGACGACCTTTCCAAACCTTTGTATGTGGTAGACGGAGTGTTTTTTGAGAATATCAATATTCTAAACCCTTCCGATATACAACAAATGGATGTTCTAAAGGATGCTTCTGCCACAGCAATTTATGGTGCTCGAGGGGCTAACGGGGTAATCATCATAACCACAAAAAACGGAATTGAGGGCAAAACGGTATTTACATATGAAGCTACCGTAGGTCTAAATACCGCAACCAATGTGCCTGATATGTACAATGGGGACGAGTATGTTAATTTTGTGGACAATGTTTTGAGAAGTACCGCCTGGAGACAGTTATTTAATCCAAGTCAAGGTATTTATCCAACGGTCGAGGATTACAATAATTTAACTGTTGACATGTCCAGGGAAATCAGGACTTCCAATGAGGAGGCCGACAACGTTGCCAATCGCCGTTATACTGATTGGGCCGATGATTACAGACATGCAGGTATTCAGACAAGCCACTCTCTTGGAATGTCAGGTGGTAGCAACGGATTAACCTATAATGGGTCTATCGGATACCTAAGTAATGAAGGGGTAGTAGGCATTGAAGGTTATGACAGATATAATTTAAGTGCATCCCTAACTAAAAAAGTATCCAATTCTTTTACGGTAGGATTAAAGGCTTATCTGGCCTTATCGGAGCGTGAAACGGGTAGTAATGAATTGTTTAGAAGTACACTTCGACTTGCCCCTACAGTTAACTCTCGCGATCCTGAAGGAAATATAATTCTATTTCCAGATGATCAGGACGGACGTTTTCTTAACCCATATTACGAATCACAAGGCTCTTGGTTGAGCAATACAAAGACTTTGGATGTTATCGCCAATATATTTTTAAACTATAAACCAGCAGATTGGATCAGTTTTAAAACACAATTTGCACCTAATATTCAAACTGAAAGATATGGCTCACATTTTGGATTGTTGACAAAATCAGCAAGAAACGAACCAAGTAGGACAAGAGCTTACTACAATGCCTATTTTAATACGGCCTATACCTGGGATAATATAGTAGACTTTGATTTTGACCTAGCTCAAGGGCATAATTTAAAGACCACTCTAATTTCTTCGGTATATTACAATCAAAGGGAGTTCAGTGCCATAGAAACTAGGGATTTTGATACGGATGCCTATTCGTTTTATAATACAGGAGCCGGCTTAGACCCTAGAGCATATAACACCAATTATTACAAAGAGACCTTAGCATCTTTTGCCGGTAGATTAAACTATAGCATTCTAGATAAATATCTCTTTACTTTTACAGGAAGGTATGATGGTTCTTCTAAACTTGCGCTAAACAATGAGTGGGCATTTTTCCCCTCTGCTGCATTTGCATGGAAAGCTAGTGATGAAGCCTTTTTGCAGGATGCTGGTTGGTTAAACAATCTGAAATTCAGGGTTAGTTACGGTGAATCCGGAAATGACAGTCCTGTTAGTGCCTATAGTTCCTTGGCCTTTTTAGGAGAATCCGATTATTTATTCGGAGATTCACACACCAATGGTGTAGATGTTAACGGATTGCCCAACAACACCCTTACATGGGAACGTTCTAAAGAGGTGAATATTGGTATGGATCTAAGTATTCTGAAAAACAGAATTGGCTTGGGTGTAGAGGTATACAACAAAAAAACGGTCGATGCCATTCTGAATAAGACATTGTCTAACATTACAGGCTATTCCACTGCAGTTGGCAACTATGGGTCCGTTCAGAATAGAGGTGTAGAGATCACCTTGAATACGGTGAACGTACAAACCGATAAATTTAGATGGAAGACCAGTTTAAACTTTGCGAAAAACGAAAACCAAATTTTGAAGCTCGATGGAGACCTGGAAAAAGAACCTTATGGCAATCATGGTGTTCTACAGGTGGGGCAGCCGGTGGATGCTATCTACTCCTATGAGATAGAAGGTATTTGGCAATTGGATGAAGCTGCTGAAGCTTTTGCATATGATGGCAGTTTTCCCGGTCAGAATAAATATAGGGACTTGGACAACAGCGGCGACCGGGATGAAAATGACAAAAAGGTTATTGGGTCCATTTCGCCTGATTGGATTGGTGGTATGACCAATACTTTTACCTATGGCAATTTAGATCTCTCTATTCAGGCATATACCAGGCAAGGTTCTTTTGGTCACTCTGAATTTTACAACAATTTTGTTCCATGGCAGAACGATGATGCCAAATTCAATAAGGTTAATCTGGACTACTGGACTCCGAACAATCCGGACTCAAAGAATCCAGCACTTGAATACGGAGCTACAGGTGATAATTATTACACGAACTATGACTTCGTGAAAATTGGTAATATCGGATTGGGATATCAGTTTCCACAAGAAATATTGGATAAATTAAAAATGTCAAGTCTGCGTTTATCCTTGGACGTACAAAATCCGTTCACCTTTACAGATTATGCTGGTCCAGACCCTGAAACAGGGCTACAGAACTCCTATAATGCCGGATATATGGTTAAGACCGTATTATTTGGACTAAAGTTGGCTTACTAATTTTAAATAAATTGTCATGAAAATATTACATAAAACAAAACATATCCTAGCTTTAATAGCTTTCTCAGTACTATTGAATGCCTGTGATTCGTATATTGAGGAAGATGTCTATTCCAATATAACCGCAGAAAATTTTCTAACGGAGGATACGGCAGATCAGTTAATTATAGGGCTTTATACCTCAATGAGAGGGGTATACAATAACCATAGTTATCAGTTTGCCGGAACTGATGTCTTTACCAGCAAAGGGGAAATATTTTCCTTTTCCGCGGAAAATGATTACAATTCATTTAATGCTCCTCAAACCAACGGCCTTTGGAACTCTAATTACAATGTAATTTCAAAGGCGAATACCGCCATCAATAGATATGAGATTGAGGTTGATTGGAGTGAGAGTAGGTTGGGAGAGAAGGCCTACGGTATAGCCCAGGCAAGGGCACTAAGAGCTATGTCGTTTTTCTATTTGGCACAGCAATATGGCGGAGTTGTACTAGATCTGGAAGAACCACAGAGTATCAGAAATGATTATACCAGATCTACCGAAGAGGAGACTTATTCCTTGATAATTTCAGAATTGGAAGCTGCTATTCCAAACCTGCAAGCAGACCCAGAAACAGGTAGGATTTCCAAAAGAGCGGCACAGCACGTATTGGCCGAGGTGTATTTAACTAGGGCCTACAAATCTTTTGCAGGCAGCAACGATTTTCAAACAGCTGCCGATTTGGCGGTGCAGGCCATAGGTTCCTATGATATAAGAAGCCAGTCTTTCGCTCAGGTTTTTGATTATGACAATCAGGTAAATCCCGAAATACTTTTTGCTGCCCAATGGGGTAATACAGGCTTTGTTCAGGATAGAGGTAATAACAAACATTCCCTGTTTATGATAGGAGTGGAACAATTACCGGGGATAAGTAGAAATAATCTTTATGGCAAGTCTGGTGACAATCTAATGCCCACACCTTACTTTTACTCATTGTTCGAGGATAACGATACAAGGGAAAATGTAACGGTACATAGGGTACTGTATGCGGATGAACCTGGATTTTCGGTCGGGGCGGATGAAATTGCGGTAGGTGATACCATTATGTATTTCCCTAAAGAAGCAGTAGACATGACCGACTTGGTTGATAAATTGGATCGCTACTGGGTATATCAGCCCGATCAATATTTATTCGGAAGACCTGCTGAGGTTGGTGACGTAAATTATAAATATGAATTGAATCCGATATTAACAAACTTTCCAATATTCAAAAAATTTGATGATGAAATCTTTCAAGAAGAGGGGTTAGGGGCTAGAGACACCTATGTTTACAGGGTAGCAGGAACACATTTGTTGGCCGCTGAAGCATTCTTGGGTACCGGAAATACTGCACAGGCCCTTTTTCACCTAAATCGGGTAAGGGAACGCGCAACTGGTGTAGCCGATCACTATTCAACCATAGATTTGGATGTTATATTGGCCGAGCGCGCATTGGAACTTGCCGGGGAAGAGAACAGATGGGCTGTCCTAAAACGTATGGGTAAGTTGGAAGAAAGAATCAATTTGTATAATCCACATGTAGTGGATCATGGCGCCTTCGATGCTACAAAGCACTTGTTAAGACCCATACCAGTTAAAGAACTTGAGCTTTCTCCAGGAACCATGGTACAGAACCCAAAATATTAAACCTAAAATTTCCCCAAGAGTTGTTAGATTAGTTGTTAGTTGAAATTATGGACGGGGGTTCGTTTATCCCTGTCCATTTTTATTAAAAAACAATCAACAATTCCATAAGGGATAGTATATTTAACAGCAGAATTCGAATGATCAAAATCTTCCATATAATACCAAGAAACATTTGGGGCCTATTTTTAGGGATGCTGATACTGTCATCCTGTTCCAGCCCACAAACGGAACATTATTATTTGGTGGTGGGAAATGAAGCAAACGAGGTAGAAATAAGTACTGCCGAAGATTTAAAGTCAGACCTATCAAAAGTACTTGGACTGGAAGGCCATATAATTTCCGATTTCGATAATATTCCAAAAGGCACACCTACATTTGTTTTGGGTACTCCTCAATCCAATAGCCTTATAGCCAGCTTGGTTAATAAGAAAGCCATAGTTCTATCTGATGACAACCCGGGACCAAGGGGAGGGATATGGCACAAAACTAAATTGAAAAATAATCAAGAGGCCATTGTTCTTGCCGGATCGGATGTACAAGGTTTTCAGTACGCCGTCTACGACTATTCCAAAGAAATTTTAGGTGTTGACCCTCTTGAATATTGGACAGGGAAGAAGGCTTTAAAGAAAACGACCATGGATTTGGTCAGTTTTGAAAATCGAAGAATTGCCCCTCCAAAAGTTCCCACTCTATGCTATTTCGAAAACGATGTGGATGAACTGGCCAATTACCGAGGTAAATTATTGGAGTACGATTGGGAAAGTTATACCCAAATGATAAACTCTCTCGTTAGATTACGCTACAACGCCATCCAGTTTTTTGATATGTTGGGTCGCCCAGAATTTTTTTTACGTCCAGAATATAAAGAGCTTAGTCCCGATTATAAAATAGACATAGAATATCTGGATAAGATGATCAATTATGCCCACCTTAAAGGTATGAAAGTACAGATAGATTTCGCGTTGGGATATCAAATTCATCCCATGTCTGAGGAAAAGGCTACTTGTTGGAGAGAATATAAAGAAGAGTGGGTAAAGGCATGGAAGTATTATCTGGAGGAAACTCCTCTTAAAAAGACAGACATATTTATTCTAAGGCCTAGGCACCAAGTCTGGGATTGGGAATATGAAAGTACTTGTGGCGAGAACAAAATAGAGGTGTTCAATGATGTGTTTAAGGTGTTTGGCGAATTGGTGGATCAATATAAACCCAATGCAGATAAGGTATTGATCTGTTATTCCGATGGCATGGAAATGTGGAACGACGGATTTAGGCCTCCAAAAGATTGGATAGTGGCCTGGTCGGATGATGGTTTTGGCGATTTTGAACATTTGCCCAATACTACCGATGGCTACAATTTTGGAACTTATATGCATGCCGGTTTTTGGTTGAACCATACTGTACATAACCCGTATCCGGAAACCGCTGAGACGGTAATGAAAAATATGTTCCAAGAATACGGTGCGGATAAATATTGTTTGGTGAATGGACAGAATTTTAGACCATTCCTAATTAATCTGGAAGCCTATAGTGAAGTTTGCCAAGATCCAGATAGTTTTGATCATAATGATTTCTATAAAGAATGGACCAAAAGATATTTTAAGGAAAATCAGCGTGAATCTGCCATATCCTCCATGAAATTGTTACACCAAGCACAAGAAGGAAGGATCGGATACGTACAGCATTTATGGGAAATACGTGAGGCTATTTCGTACCTATCGGACTTCCCAATACAAAGACCAGGCAAGACTCCGGTACCACATGATTTTAAAAGGGTCAAAAATGATTTTGAGCACGTAAAGAAAACACAGAATTACATTCAACAATCCGTGGAAGAGGCCAACAAAGGATTGGATAAAGTAGGTTTGGAAACTGATTTCTATTATTCATACGTTTATCTACCTGCACTGCTTTACAACGACCTAATCTCGTTTGAGGTAACATTACATGATATGGCCTTGTTAAAAAAACAATATGAGGATACAGGAAAAACAATTTACATAAATCAGGCCTTGGACCTCTGGCCAGACATAAACCAAAAATTAGAGGTCATTTATCAAAATAGGAACACCGGCGACAAAATTGCTAAATGGGCCATGTGGTATTCCCCACAAATCCGAAGACCAAATAATGGCTTTCCTACTATGGATATGCTGACTGCAATTAAATTAAACTTAGAGGCTAAATTATAAAAGTGTACATATGAAAATGTTTTATTCGAGACTTATTATAGGATTACTAACGGCAATAATTTGCTATTCCTGTAAAACAGAACAAGCCCCTCCGCAAAATATAGGGTCAAATGCTGCATCACCAGTCGACCTGGTATATCCGCAATTGGACACCGAAAATTCACGATGGTTTTTCTTTTCATCGGCCAGTCGCCCTTTCGGCATGGTAAATCTAAGTCCGGATACCGAAGTGGACGGAGCCTGGGGAAGCGGATATAGATATAAGGTAGATACCATTCAAGGTTTTAGCCATATCCATGCCTGGCAACTTTCGGGACTATCCGTACTTCCGGTAACCATATCCGAGGAGAACAGCCAGTCCATATTCAAGGATTTTAAATCCAAATTCAGTCATGACAATGAAAAAGTGTCGCCAGGTTGTCATTCTTTAGCTTTGGAAAAATATGGAATTGATGTAGAGCTCACAAGCACCAAAAGGGTTGGTTTTCATAAATATGCCTTTCCAAAAAATAAGGAGGCGGCCATTCTTTTCAACCTTAACGGGATGCTGGGACCTTGTGAAAATTTAGATGGCAACCTAATTAAGGTAGATGCCACAAATCTTACAGGGGAGCTTGTCATGGCACCGACCCATAGAAGGCCAAAACCAGTAAAACTATTTTTCCATATTATTTTGGATAAAGAAGTAGCAGATCTAAACAAGGATGAAGAAACTGGAAACTATTTGATTGGATTGGGCAATGACTCTGACCGGCTTTTAATGAAGGTAGGTATTTCATATACTTCTGCAGAAAATGCCAAAGCCAATATAGATGCGGAACTATCCCATTGGGATTTTGAAAGGATAGTAAAGGAATCCAAGGAAGAATGGAACAACGCCTTGGGTAGAATAAAAATATCGGGTGGCAAGGAAACCTCCCAAAAAAGGTTTTATACGGACCTCTGGCATGCCTTGCAAGGTAGAAGGGTCATAAGTGATTATAATGGGGCATATCCCGATAATACAGGGGAGAATTTCCGAATAGGTCAAATACCTTTGGATGCAGCCGGAAAACCTAAATTCAACCACTATAATTCCGATTCCTTCTGGGGTGCCCAATGGACCATAAACACACTTTGGGGCTTGGTCTATCCCGAAATTATGGAAGATTTTGTGCAATCCTTATTACAGTACCAAAAGGACGGGGGATTGGTTCCCCGTGGGCCTTCAGGTGGCAATTATACCTATGTAATGACCGGGGCCTCATCCACACCATTTATTGTCAGCGCCATACAAAAAGGAATAATTACGGATAACTTGGAGGGGATATATGAGGCATTAAAGATAAATCATATGCCAGGGGGAATAATGGAAAGGGCAGGATATGAGCATAATACCTCCCTTGGTGGTGGATTAAAATACTACATCCGGGATGGTTACGTACCCTATCCCATTCCAGAAGGTAAGTTTGGTGGCCATCAGGAGGGTGCAGGGGTAACCATGGAGTATGCCTATCAGGATTGGACCTTGGCACAATTGGCTAAAAAAATAGGAAATGAAGAAGATTACAACTATTTCATGAATCGTTCCTTAAATTACAAAAATGTATTTGATACGAACGTAGGTTGGATGAGACCAAAAGATGTAGATGGTGTATGGAAGCAAAACTTCGATCCGTACGAACATCAGCACGGCTTTGTAGAATCCAACTCGGCCCAAGCCACTTGGTTTGTACCCCATGATCTTAGTGGTCTGGCAAATCTAATGGGAGGAAATGAAAAGGCCGTGGAGAAACTCAACCTTCAATTCGAAACGGCGGAAAAACTAGGATTCACTTCTGGTAATTCGCATGCCTTGGAATTGCATCCCGAATATAGAAAAATACCTATCAACTATGGCAATCAGCCTTCCATGCAAACGGCCTTTGTATTTAATAAATTGGAAAGACCGGATTTAACGCAGTTCTGGTCCAGAAAAGTAGTGGATAGGGCCTTTAGCGGTTTGTCTCCGGCAACCGGATACAATGGGGATGAGGACCAGGGATTAATGGGTAGTTTGGCTGTATTGATGAAAATAGGACTTTTTCAAATGAATGGGGGTACAGAAGACAATCCTATATACGAATTTGGTAGCCCCATTTTTGATAAAATCACCATAAGTTTGGCTAACGGCAAGGAATTGGTCATCAATGCCCCTGGCACCGCCTCGGATAAGCCTTATTTAAATGCTGTAAAAATTAATGGAATGGTATCGGACCAAAATCATATTAGTCATTCCAATATTTTAAAAGGGACGGTTTTGGAATTTACCATGGGATCCGTACCTACCAAGAATTCCCAGAAATAATAAGGATGAAGTAAGACATTAGGATTTTTCGGGAACAGCATAAAACACCTCAAATAAACCAGTCCACTAAATGGCTAATTTATTTGAGGTTTTTAAACTATAGCAACCAAGGTTCCTTATATTGGCTTTTTAAAAGATAGTAGTAATTATATTATGGGAAACAAACTTCAAATTCTGTTGGCATTTATGGTCTCCGTATGGAACCTTCATGCACAGACCATAAAGTTTGAACATTACAATGATCATAATGGTCTGTCCCATAATTCCGTAAGGCATATTATTCAGGACGATCAGGGCTTTTTGTGGTTGGGTACTTTTTCCGGATTGAACCGTTTTGACGGTTATGAATTTAAAACTTATACCAGTTCCTCCGAACTTAACAATACCATCCCGGACGATGATATTACCGACTTGGAATTGGATAGGGAATCCAATCAATTATGGATCGGTACAAGAAAAGGACTCGTTCTTTATAATTCGGATACCCACACCTTCAAAACCTTCCTTCCTAATATAAATGATCCAAACGCCTTACAAGACGGGGAGATACGGTCCGTTCATGTGGATAGGTACAAGCAAGTATGGGTAGGGACAAGGGATAAAGGCCTTTTCATCTATAATCGCGAAACCCAGCATTTTAAGAAAGTGGAACTGGAAGGCTATAACTACATCAAGGAAATTATTGAAGATTCCAATGGATATATCTGGCTTGCCAGTTATGGAAGCGCGGGAATAGCCAAAATTTCCTTGGACAATACAGGTAACATTGCGCAAATAAGGGAATACACCTTGGAAGTGCCGGAGAGTACCGAAACAAACCCCTACGTCAATTTTATATACGAGGACCACAAATCGGATATATTTGTAGGCAGTAGAAGAGGGCTTTATAAATTGGAACAGCAAACCGATTCTTTTAAAAATCTCTATTTAAAGGATTCTAAGGTCAGGGACAAATTGGGGCCATACTTTATTTCGGTAGCCAGGGCGCCAAGCGGTGAATATTGGCTGGGGACTTTAGGCGGAATCTTGGTAGTAGATAAACTGGAAGACATTGTACTTCAAGAATATCGATGGTATTACTCGGAATTATCGGATGATGATTCATTGGTGGATAATCTGGTAGCTGCGCTGTATTTTGATGCCTCCGGTGTGCTTTGGATCGGCACGGAAGACGGCTTGGAAAAATATGATCCCTATAATAATCAATTCAATTACAACTCGGATATTTCCCAATACATAGGGAATCAGGTGCCCCGTATTCGTGGTTTTGCAAAAACCAAAGACAATAAGATCATAGTAGCTACAAGGCATAATGGACTTTTTATTTCGGATAATGGTCATTATATTCCCTTGTTCAATAACCAAAAGGACATAGCCAGTATTTTTACCATAGATGGCAACATATTTTACTGCGGACTTTGGGAAGGCAATATTTTACGTTACGACTACAGTACTGGAAAAACATCCGTAATGGACATTGGTTTTAATAGGTCGCCAATTCTGGCTTTCGCAGATTTAGGTAACAAAAATATGGTGGTTGGCGCTCATGGAGAAGGGGCGGTAATTATCAATACGGAAACTATGTCCCCTATAAAAGGAACGGGAATATTGTTGCCTTCACGCCCCATTAATAAATGTGTAGTAGATAATAATGGTATTGTTTGGTTCGCCACCCAAACAGGAGTTATTCGCTTCGACACCGTAAGTGGTAATACCCATGTTTATGACGCCGATTTAGGCGAAAACATTGGTCTGTCTCATGAAAATGTTAGCGATATCACCATTGATCCATCAGGGAAAATTTGGGCAGCGACACGTAAGGGACTGGATTACTACGATCCCGATTTGGATAATTTTGTCCCCGTGACCGAGCCGGTGGAATTAAAAAGCAGCTGGATTACCGATTTAGTTTCCGACACCAAAGGAAGCCTTTGGCTAAATATGAACAATAATCGTATTGCGCAATACAAAACGCAATCCAATGAACTAAAAATATATTATACCGATAGTGGCAATAGGTTGGACGTATTTAGCCTAACCGGCTTTTACTACGCCGATGATTCCCATATCTATTTGGGAGGCAAAAACGAAATCATCTCCTTTTCACCGGCCGATATCAAGGACAATGATATATCACCGGCTCCCCTGATTACGAATATCAAAATTCAGAATACCGATTTGGAAGTGGGCGGCATATTAAACGATCAACAAATACTTTCCTCAGGCATAAACCTAAGTCGCGAACTCGTTTTGGAGCATGAGAACAAGAATTTTTCATTTACTTTTTCCAGCCCTTCCTACACCAGTGAACGCTTCAACAAGTATAGCTACCGATTAGTAGGATTTGACAAGGGATGGAATACGGTGGACATACGACAACGAACTGTCCAATACACCAATTTGTTTTTTGGCGATTATACCTTTGAGGTAAAGGCCATGAACAGTCACGGGGTTTGGAGCGATGTCTCATCTTACCAAATAAAGATTCTTCCGCCGTTCTGGCTTACCTACCAATCCTTGATCATCTTTATCCTGCTGCTCTCCCTTATATTCTATGTGGTACGCAAACAGATTAAATCACGACTTGGATTAAAACATGAATTGCTATTGGAGAAAGTAAAAAGGGAACGTGATGAAAAATTGAGTAACGAAAAATTAAGGTTTTTCACCAATATTTCACACGAACTTAGAACTCCCTTAACCCTTATACTAGGACCTACCAAGCAACTTATTGAAGATGGTGAAACTAGTGGCAACCAGTTTCAATTGAGCAGATACCACATGATTCTGCAAAATGCCAACCGACTGCTGAACCTAGTGAATCAGGTGTTGGATTTTAGAAGGGCACAATCCGGCGAATTGAGTTTAAAGGTTACCCATACTGATATTTTATTGCATACCAGAAACACCTTTCGATCTTTTGAGGAGTTGGCAGACGACAAAAAAATTGAGTTTAGCCTTATTTGTGAAAGTGAAATGATAGAAGGTTACGTAGATCGTGACAAGTATGATAAAATGCTGTACAATTTATTGTCCAATGCCTTAAAGTTTACCCATAAATATGGCCATGTTGACCTTTTCGTGGGAACCCAATCAGTAAATGGCAGTACGGAATTGGTGGTGGAAATAAGTGATGACGGTATTGGGATTCCTTTAGAAAGCCAGGAAAAAATATTTACCCGTTTTTATCAGGCTCCCAACAGCAAAGTGAACAATACAGGGTCTGGTATAGGACTCTCCTTAGTTCAGGTATTGGTTGAACTTCACAAAGGCAGCATAGCTGTGCAAAGTCAGCCCGATAAGGGTAGTATATTTACCATAAAGATTCCAATAGATTATGAGTCATATGAGGAGAATGAAATTTTCGAGTATGGCCAGAGTCCGGTTATAGAACATTCACCCCATTTAATTCCCAGCAAAAAGATTCTCCAAAGTGCCCATTTAAAGGAAAGAATACTCATTATTGAGGACAATGCGGAATTGCGTAATTATTTGGTAGACTTTTTATCGGATTACTACAAAGTCTTCGAGTCCGAAAATGGGGAAAAGGGGTTGGAAATATGTAGGCAAATAAAACCTGCGCTTTGCGTTGCCGATATAATGATGCCCGTACTGGATGGACTTGAGTTCTGTAGAGTCCTAAAAAATGATGGAGACATTAGCCATATACCTGTAATACTATTAACGGCACTATCCGATAATGACGATAAGATTAGGGGCTATAGTTCGGGTGCAGATGGATATTTGGTAAAACCATTTGATCCCTCCCTATTAAAAACCAGGATCGAAAATATCATCCAATCCCGAATGGACCTGAAAGGTAAATTCTCTGGGGAGGTGGAAAGTGATGCAACAACCTTGACACACTCTCCCATAGACGAAAAGTTCATGGACAAGCTCATTCAATTAATTGAGGGGGATATGGACAACCTAGAATTGAGCACTGCTTACCTATGCCAGGAATTGGGAATGAGTTCCTCCAAATTATACAGAAAAATAAAGGAACTAACAGATCTGGCGCCAAATGAATTTATAAGGACCATTCGTTTAAAAAAAGCAGCTCAATTTTTAAACACCAAAAAATACAATGTTTCCGAAGTATCTACTATGGTAGGTTTTAATGACCCTTATTATTTCAGTCGCTGTTTTAAAAAGCAGTTCGGATACCCTCCCAGCAATGTGATAAAATAGCCGTTGCTAAAACAAAAAATAAATTTCTTAAAAGTACGGCCCTGTATCGACAAAACCTTAATTAACAATCATCATTGGCGATAACGCTGGACATTCCGATTGAAATTGACACCTAACTTAACGACTTTACAGTCCTTAATTGGTAATTCTACTGAATTTAAACCCAATCTAATAGTTTACGTATTCCACAATTTCCAGTCCATAACCAACAAGTCCCACCCTTTTGGTGTGACTAGAATTGCTGAGCAATCTAATTTTGGCGATATCCAAATCGTGTAAAATTTGTGCCCCAACGCCAAAGTCCTTGGCGTCCATATCCACCTTGGGAGCCTTGTATATCCCTTGTTTTTGTAATTCCTTCAGTTCGCCCAATCTGCCCAAAAGATTCAAGGATTCGGTTTCCTGATTTATAAAAACTATTGCCCCTTTGCCTTCTTCGTTGATGGCATTGAACATATCCTCCAATTTTTTGTCCGGATTGTTGGTTAGGGTACCTAAAATGTCATTGTTGATCAAGGTAGAATTAATTCTTGTCAGGACCTTTTCATTTTTTTTCCAAGTCCCTTTGGTCAATGCCAAATGTACCTGATTATTGGTGGTCTGTTGGTACGCCCTAAGTCTAAATTCGCCAAATCTGGTAACAATATTAAAATCCTCCATTTTACGGATCAGGCTATCATGTTCCATTCGATAGGCGATCAAGGCTTCTATGGACACAATTTTTAGATCAAATGTCTTGGCTACTTTTACCAATTGTGGCAACCTCGCCATAGATCCATCCTCGTTCATAATCTCAACGATGACTCCCGCAGGTTTTAATCCGGCCAAACGGGCAAAATCAATGGCGGCTTCGGTATGTCCGGTTCTTCTTAGTACACCGCCTTCTTTGGCAACAAGGGGAAATATATGTCCAGGTCTTCCCAAATCATGGGCCTTTATATTTGCATCTGTCAATGCCTTAACGGTACTAGCACGATCTGCAGCGGATATACCCGTGGTAACACCATGGCCCCTTAAATCTACAGAAACAGTAAATGCTGTTTCCATAGGATCGGTATTGTTGTGTACCATCATGTGCAGACCCAATTCCTTACACCTACCTTCGGTGAGTGGGGCACAGATAAGTCCCCTGCCATGGGTAGCCATAAAGTTGATCAATTCTGGAGTGGCCAATTCAGCAGCCGCCAAGAAATCCCCTTCATTTTCCCTATTTTCATCATCCACTACAATAATTACCTTGCCTTGCCTTATATCTTCAATAGCTTCCTCAATGGTATTTAGCGTAATTGTCTTTTCAACTTTTGTTGTCATGTCACTGCAATTTTATCTTTCTTCTTAAATACGCCTTTAAAATAATCCAAAATACTCCCAAAGGACATTAATCCTTTGTCCGCCGTTGCCCTTCTAGTAAGGAAAACACCTAAAGGTAACATTATAAATGTAGATAGCCATGCTCCAATAATAGGATTAATATTCCCCTCCTTGGCATAATTTCCGGCAAATACTCCAATAAAATAGTATGTTAGGAATAGTATTATTGCGATAACCATAGGCAAACCCAAACCGCCCTTTCTTATAATGGCACCCAATGGAGCACCAACAAAGAACAAAATAATACAGGATAATGCCAATGCATATTTTTTGTGTAGCGATAAAATGTGAAGACGATAAATCTTATATTTTATTTGAAGCTCATTTTTCTTTCCCTGAATACTTGTTATAATATTGGATGTGGCGCTTTTGGCAGAACTTAAAATCTGTGTCTGGTGCCATGAAGGATAGAGGGCCAATATGCTATCGGTATCTATCTTGGTACCCAAAGAATCCATTTCCTTCTTTTTTTTGTCAATTGCAATTTGAGCAACGGAATCGGGTTTTTTCATGGGAACAAAAGCGCCCATTCTACCCACAATATTCTTGGAAAAAGCGGTTACCAACCTTACGTTATCTTCCTTAAGGGAATCTATATCCTTGGTTAAACGCGAAATATTTTTCATCTTATCCGTACTCACATCCCGCTCCTCATCCAAATCTACATCGTTAAGGTCCGAAAGATCCTTGTTTATGGTATAGGTCCTAAAATTGGCCTTGGTAAAAGGATTTTTCTTCTTCTCCTTGTTATTTTTGGTTGACACATCCAAGTAATAATGCCCGTCTTTCAATACCAACTGTAAAATATCCGAATCCTCACTGCTGATAAGTTCTCCCGATTTGGCCTTGATTACAGTGGTATTGACCTTGGTTTTGGATTTTTCGTGAATGATGACATTTTCCAAAAATCGATCATTTTCCCCATATTTACGGTCAACCTTCATGTTCATTTCAGTGCCTTCCAAATCACTAAAAACACCTTCGGTAATAATGGCCGCAGGTTTCACCTTGGCAATGTTCCTTCTTAAATTGTATATTTTTTGTTCCGAAATAGGAATTATATTATTGGCAAAATAAAAGGTAACCCCACCCAAAAATGTCACAAAAACAATCAGTGGCAGCATTGCCCTCTGCAAGGAAATACCCGAGGCCTTCATGGCCGCGAACTCGTAATTCTCCGCAAAGGAACCAAAGGTAAGAATGGAAGATAGCAATACGGTCAAAGGAATAACCCGTTCCATTAGGTTGGGCATAAGATAAAAAAGGAATTTTCCAATTATGAAAATATCCAATCCCTTCCCAGCAAAATCATCAATAAACAACCAGATCGTTTGAAATATGAAGATAAACATCAGTATTACAAACGAACTGAAAAAATTAAAGAGGAACCTCGATAATATATATCGGTCTAAAATTCTCAATTTCTAATTTCTTATGATGTAGTACCCATCATTCTTATACTTGTTCTCGTCAAAAGTAAATAAGGTTTTGGACAAGGGCTGGTCAATTTTAAAAGAATTAACAGTAATGGTGGTTTTTGTACCGTTCTTCCCCGTTTCAATAAGCTTATAGATATGTTTGGTCTCCACATCTATACCCAGTAGAATAGATTTGATCTCTGAATTGGTATCGATTGGCGTCAACTTCACAAACTGTATTTTTCTTCCTTGAATATTTTGTAGGATATCCCAGTCATAGTTATGTCCCTGCTTGTAGAAGGTAAGCATTTTAGATGGTGTAATGGTGTTTTCATCATCCAATTTTTCTTCAATGGTCACCTCTTCATTTTCGGGTACAACGGTATATACCTTTTTACCATCATAAATTTGCTTGGAGCCCAAATAATTGAACAAATACTTATCGCCCTGCATGGTTACATCCCCTCTTGTTTCGGTATTTATATTGGCCTCCTCGTTATTAAGACTGTATTTAAAGTCTACAAAAATATTGTCGTAACTTTTTACCTTATTATAGACTTCATCCAACAAAGTTTTGGCCTTTGCAGAGTTCTGGGCCATAGATACTGAAGTAGATAATACCAATAATATAATAGATAATTTAATTTTCATTTTCTTTTGTTTTAATTTTTAACGGTGCCGCTTATGCACTCTCATTGCTCAATAGTTGGTCTAAGGCATAGATGTCAGGTACAAGCACCTGACGGGCCTTGCTTCCTTCAAAAGGACCAACAATACCTGCCGCTTCCAACTGATCTATAATTCTCCCGGCCCTATTGTATCCCAACTTCAACTTTCGTTGTATCAAGGAGGCCGAACCCTGTTGGGCAATTACAATAACTTCCGCCGCTTCCCTAAACATGGCATCCCTATCGGAAATATTGTAATCAATACTTGTGCCAGAATCATCATTTCCGGAGTATTCCGGAAGTAAATGCGCATCTGGATAAGCCCTCTGCGAGCCAATAAATTCAGTAATCTTAGCAACCTCAGGGGTATCCACAAAGGCACATTGGATTCTGGTAACGTCATTTCCCTGTGTAAACAACATATCCCCACGGCCAATCAATTGATCTGCCCCTTGGGTATCCAAAATAGTCCTTGAATCTATTTTTGAGGTTACCCTAAACGCTATCCTAGCTGGGAAGTTGGCTTTAATAATCCCCGTAATTACGTTAACAGAAGGCCTTTGGGTGGCAATGATCAAATGTATCCCAATAGCCCTGGCCAATTGTGCAAGCCTAGCAATGGGAGTTTCCACTTCCTTACCCGCTGTCATGATAAGATCGGCAAACTCATCTATAACCAACACTATATAAGGTAAGAACATGTGCCCGTCATTAGGGTTCAGTTTCCGAGCCTTAAACTTGGCATTGTATTCCTTTATATTACGAACCATGGCCACCTTTAACAACTCGTAACGATTGTCCATTTCTATACAAAGAGAATTCAAGGTGTTGATTACCTTGTTGTTGTCCGTAATAATGGCCTCTTCAGAATCCGGTAATTTGGCCAGATAATGCCTTTCAATCTTATTGAACAAGGTAAGTTCCACTTTTTTGGGATCTATAAGAACAAACTTTACCTCCGCCGGATGCTTTTTATAGAGTAAAGAGGTCAGTACTGCATTTAGACCAACGGATTTCCCCTGGCCAGTGGCCCCTGCCATCAACAAGTGGGGCATTTTGGCCAAATCTACCACAAAGGTTTCATTGCTAATGGTTTTTCCAAAAGCAATGGGCAACTGCATTTCCGCCTTCTGAAATTTACTTGAGGCGATAACTGATCGCATGGAAACGATAGTGGCATTTTTATTGGGCACTTCTATACCAATGGTTCCCTTTCCGGGTATAGGAGCAATAATCCTAATGCCAAGCGCCGCCAAAGACAGGGCAATATCATCTTCAAGATTTTTTATTTTAGAAATTCGCACCCCGGCATCGGGCACAATCTCGTATAGTGTAACGGTTGGACCAATGGTAGCCTTAATTTGTGCTATACCAATTTTATAGTTCTTTAAGGTATCAACAATTTTATTCTTGTTTTCCTCCAGTTCCTCTTGGTTAATGGTAATACCACCAGTGGCACCATGCTGATCCAAAAGATCCAGTGGCGGAAATTTAAAATTACCCAATTCCAGGGTAGGGTCAAATTCACCAAAATCCTCCACCAGCTTGTCGGAAATATTATTAGACTCCTCTTTCTCCTCCTTTATTTTCTCCACTTCCATGGCGATGGTATCCTCTTCTGGCCCCACCTTTACTTCAAATTCCTCCTCATCGTCCTCTTTTGCCAAAACGGGAATATCTTTTTTATGGGTATAGGTGTCTATTACCACAGGGGCTTCTTCCTTTTCTTCGGTATATAAAATATCGTTCTCCCTGTCACTATCATTGACCTTGGCAGTCCTACCGTTTTTAAATTCGGTAGCCAAAGATTTTCCCTTGTCGTTTAAATAGGCAACCGCTTTATCCGGAGAAAACTGGAACAACCTTACCAAAATCACGATCAAACCAAAAAGCAATAAAAGAAAGACCCCCACTTTTCCTCCATAATCTTGAAGAAAATCGTTCATCTCGTACCCGACCATACCGCCTAGCAATGGTTTGCCTGACGCAAAGAAGCCCAAGGCAATAGAGAACCAGATAATAAATACCAGACCCCATATCCATTTACGAAGCAGTCCTTGTTTCTGCATACTCAAAAACAGGTACAGCCCCGTAATAAACAGTAGAAAGGTAAATATGATGGAAGAAATACCAAATCCTTTATAGAGTACAAAATGACTTACATTGGCGCCGAATTTGTTCAACAAATTCCTGGCCTGTTCATTCCTGTTTGCAAATTCTGTCAGCAAGCTTTGATCGTCTTGCCAGGTAAAATAGAAGGAGACAAAAGAAAAGAACAGCGCAATACTTAAAAGCATTAACAACCCCCCAAAAATAATTTTGTTCTGTTGCGATAATTTTAAGGAAAAGCCTTTTTTATTGGGTGTTGACTTTGGTTTTTTTACCTTTTTTGCCATTAAATCTTAAATTCTGGTGGCTAAATTACAAATTTACTTATGAACTCATCAGAACTTTTCCTATTGAAATAGCAATTTAAGGAAACTCTGAACAAGCCACATAGGGAATAAGGTATACCTAATAGATTTTAAAAGAGTTTGGGAATATAGATGATAAGGCCAATAATGGATGCAGCAATGGATACCAGCATAACCGCACCGGCAGAGATATCCTTTATAAACCCAATTTTTTCATCAAATTCCGGTTGCACAAAATCCGCTATTTTCTCCACAGCCGTGTTTAATCCCTCAATACCAAGGACCAATCCTATAGCCAAAATTTGAAGAATCCATTCCGTGTTGGAAATTTCAAAATAGAATCCAGCAGCAGTCATCACCAAGGTAATAAAAACCTGAATTTTGATACTGGATTCCGTTCTGATCAATAGTAGCGCTCCCTTTAACGCGAAACCTACGCTCTTTATACGATTTACTAAAAAGCTTTCCTTAGGCATCCATCAATACTTCTAAGGCCGCCTTGTAATTGGGTTCTTCAACAGTTTCCGCAACCTGTTCCGTATAAACAACCTTGCCTTCCTCGTCCAATACAACCACTGCTCTGGAATGTAGGGATTTTAAGGGTCCGTCCACAAACTCCAAACCGAAGGCCTTTCCAAAATTCCCGTCCCTAAAATCGGACAACATTTCTACATTTTCCAATCCTTCAGCCCCGCAAAAACGAGCTTGGGCAAATGGAAGATCTTTGGAAACACATAAGACCTTGGTGTTTTCCAATTGGGCAGCTTCCTTATTAAACTGCCTAACAGATTGGGCACATGTGCCCGTGTCTACACTAGGAAAAATATTTAAAACCACTTTAGAACCTTTGTAATCGTCCAACTGTATATTGGACAAATCTCCCTTGGTCAATGAAAATCCAGGGGATTTACTACCAGGTTTAGGTAATGTCCCTATAGTGTTTAAGGGGATTCCTTTAAGCGTTACTGTAGCCATGATTGTATTTTTAAATTTTGCGTGAAAATAAAAAATATATGCTTGATAAATAAGGAATAATTGATAAAAAACAGGGACGGGCTTAGACTTAATTATGCCAGTCTATAATTACAAATACCTCTATCCCATGTAACAAACATAAGGATAAAGGTATCTGCTATTACTGGCAGGTAGATGCTTTTTCAATTACTTGTCTATAGAGCCCACCACCCTTTGCATAAATTCGTTCAAGGCCTCTTTCTGGGGCTTACCTTCCTTAATGGATTTTTGAACCTCCAAGGCTCCGTATAAATTGGAAATCAGTTCACCAATAACATCCAATTCCTCATCTTTTAATGAAGACACTTCGGTAATGGACTCCAAGGTTTCTATGGTTTCCAATACATAATCCTCATCATTTTCAGCTATAAAGCTCGTAAGGTGTTTAATTACTGGTAATTTCACTGATCAATTCTTTTAAAACTTCATACTTATTGGTCTGAACCTGATTCTTGAATTCACCATCGCTAAAAATGGCAAAAGTGGGAAGGTTGTCCACGTTCGCCAGCTTTCTGGATTCAGGAAATTTCTCTGCATCTGCAAGAACAAAGGTAATATCCTCATTAATGGATGCCTCTTTTTTAAATTTGGGCTTCATTATCCTACAGTTGCCACACCAGGTAGCCGAATATTGAACAACCACATTCTTATTTTGATCAATAATCTCTTTCAGATTATCATTTTCCAATTCAACTATCATATATTCTAAATTTAATTTTATAAAAAAGGAGTCAGTGCTTCATGGCATTTGACTCCTTATATTTAATTCTTGAATTTAGTTTGCGTGTGCGGACAAATAATTGGCTACGCCATTTCTATCTGCCGTCATAGCGTCTTTACCTTCTTCCCAGTTGGCAGGACAAACTTCTCCTTTTTGCTGAACATGGGTATAAGCATCGATCAAACGCAGATACTCATTTACATTCCTACCCAAAGGCATATGGTTTATTCCTTCATGGAATACGGTACCTTCCTCATCTATTAAATAAGTGGCTCTGTAAGTTACATTGTCACCATCTACCATAACAACCCCTGTTTCCTCATTGTACTGCTCATTGGTGATATCCAATATGCCCAAAGTAGAGGCCAAGTTTCTGTTGCTATCCGCAAGAATAGGGTAGGTAACCCCTTCAATTCCTCCGTTATCCTTTGCTGTGTTCAACCAAGCAAAATGAACTTCGGCAGTGTCACAAGAAGCTCCGATTACCAATGTGTTTCTTTTTTCAAATTCACCCAAAGCAGCTTGAAAAGCATGTAGTTCCGTTGGACAAACAAAAGTGAAATCTTTTGGGTACCAAAATAGGATAACCTTCTTATTATTTTTTTGAGCTTCCTCCAATACATTCAATTTGAAAGTATCGCCTAAATCATTCATTGCATTAACGCTAAGATTTGGAAATTTTTTACCTACTAAAGTCATATTTATAAAATTTATACAATTAATTTCTGATGTAAAATTACATCTTATTAAAGGGGTTTATGATAATATGGATTTAAAAAACTTATGCCAATATAACAATTGTATATACCTATGCCGATTATAGATTTTACTTGTGAAATTGAAAAAATACACGCCTTAAATTTTCCAATTTCACAATACAAACGGCATAAAAATACCAAGTTGGTTTTTAGCTAAAATAGTGGATCTAAAAAATAATGTGATTTCTTAAAAAAATAACCCATTGGATAGGTAAGGAAAGGTATATAAGCCAGTTATTTGACAAAAGCCAACCTATTTTTCCGCATTGGAGAATTCCGATAAAAAATATGAGCTGAAGTTTATTACCCGGCTATCTTTGATGTCTTTAGCTGTCTAATCTTTATGTGCAAGGCCGCAAAGAAAAGTGTCGTAAATGGACTTAACCAATTGAATATGGCGTATACAAAATATTCCGCTACACCAACTCCCAATACGCCCGACTGATAAGCCCCACAGGTATTCCAAGGAATCAAAACCGAAGTTACCGTTCCTGAATCTTCCAATGTCCTACTCAAATTTTCCGGGGCCAAGCCCTTATCTTGAAAGGCCTTTTTAAACATTTTTCCCGGGATTACAATTGCCAAGTACTGATCACTGGCTATAGCATTTAGCCCTATACAGCTCATTACGGTACTGGCAAACAAACCAAATACGGAACTTGCAATGGACAATAACGATTTTGTAATGCGGGCCAAGGCTCCAATGCCATCCATAATACCACCAAACACCATAGCGCAGCATATAAGCAATATGGTCCATATCATACCTTTCATGCCTCCGGCACTGAACAGGTCGTTCAACTTTTCGTTTTCCGTAACTATAGCGGTATCGGTAAAAATTGAGTTAAAAATTGCCGTGACATTGGAATCCGATAAGGTCTTTAATACCTCTGTCTGAAAAAACAAGGCAAATACCCCTGCCAAGGCTACCCCGGAACCAAGGGCTATCAATGGTTTGGTTTTAAAAAGTATTAGCGCAATGACCACCCCGGGCACAATAAACAAATACGGATTTATATTAAAAGTATCGTTGATAGTGACCAAGAGTGCACTAACATCCGCACTCCCTGAAGTCTCTATGTTAAAACTAATGATGGTAAAGATCCCTAAAGTGATCAAAATGGTAGGAACAGTGGTAATGGTCATATACTTTATATGGGTAAACAAATCTGTCCCCGCCATGGCCGGAGCCAAGTTGGTCGTATCGCTTAAAGGGGACATTTTATCTCCAAAATAAGCGCCGGAAATTACAGCACCGGCAATCATACCTGGATAAATGCCCAAGGCCGTCCCTATACCAACAAGTGCAATTCCTACGGTGGCGGAGGTAGTCCATGAGCTACCTGTAGCCACAGAAATAATTGCGGCTATTACAACCGACGCCGGTAAAAAAATGGAGGGATTCAAAACTTGCAGGCCATAATAGACCATGGCGGGGATAACACCGCTCACCAACCAAGTACCCGCCAAGGCCCCCACCAAAAACAAAATCATTATTGGAACAAGAACACTTTTTAGATTCTCCAAGACTTCGAGTGCCATAGTTTTTATGGTAGTCTTATTAAAGAGCCCAACAATAGCACTAATGGCACCTCCCAATAACAAAATAATCTGATTGGAATATTCCCCAAACCACTCTCCGTCCGCATAGAAGATATTATAGGCCAACATCATCATCAAAAGGACTACCGGGATAAGGGCTTCCCAGAGATTTAATTCCTTGTTTTCTACAATATGTTCATTTTCGGGTCCAGCGGGGTTGGTACTCAGGTTCTGCATTTAGAAGCTATTAGTTTCTTCGTAATATTACGATTTTGATAACTCTTCTGCAAACCCAATTTTACACCTTTACGCTTTCAGGCCTTAAAATATCCAATTGGATCAAGCAGTCCTTCATGGCCGTATAGGTTCTATCTATATGGTCATCCAAGCCTATTGAAAATCTAATCAAACCATCGGTGAGTCCCATCTGCAACTGCTCTTCCAACGGAATTTCCGAAGAGGTAGATGTTCCCGGAGCACTAAATAAGGTTTTATAAAAGCCCAAACTAACCGCTAAATAGCCCAAATGTTTCTTTTGCATTAACTCCATCAAGGCATTGGCCTTCTCCAGAGACCCCACATCCAAAGTCATTAGCCCACCAAAACCATATTCCATATTGTATTGTTTTTTCATCACCTTGTGGCCCGCATGCGATTTTAATCCAGGATATACTACCCGCAATCCGTCCTTTTCAAAATTTTTGGCCAGGTACATCGCGTTTTCGCTATGTTTCTTCATCCTTATATGTAGTGTCCTCATATTCTTCAATATGGAAGATGCCCTTAAACTATCCAAAGTACTGCCCAATAACATACCAGCTCCGTTATTTACATCCTTGAGGCCCAAACAAAAATCTTTAGTCCCACAAACCACCCCGGCCACGCAATCACTGGTGCCGTTTATAAATTTTGTTAAACTATGGATAACAATATCGGCTCCTAATTTCGCCGGGGAGATGGAAAGGGGCGAAAAAGTGTTGTCGACCACCAAGGGGATGTTATTTTTTTTAGCAAGTTTGGAAAGTGTCTCTATATCGGCCACTTCCAATAATGGATTACTGACCGACTCACAATAGAGCATTTTAGTTTTTGGGGTTATGGCCATAGCCACGGCGTCCAAATTAGTGGTGTCCACAAAGGAAATCCCAATATTGAATTTCTTTAAAAAATTCTTCATGAGTGCGTAAGTACCTCCATAGATGGTCCTACTACTAACAATATGGTCGCCAGCATTGCACAACTGTAAAATTACGGCGCTTATTGCTCCCATACCGCTTGCTGTAACATTGGCGGTTTCCGTTCCTTCCAAAGCGGCCAGGGCTTCTCCCAAATAAAGATTGGAAGGGGAGGAGTGTCTACTGTAAAGATAGCAGCCTTCGGTATTACCTTCAAAAGTATCGAACATGGTTTTTGCCGATAAAAAAGTATAGGTAGAGGAGTCCGATATGGAGGGATTAACACCCCCATATTCTCCAAAATATTGTAAATCCTGTAAATTATCAGCTGCTTTAAAGTCCATAATATCATATTTAATTTACTATAAAATTAAAGTTATTACAACATTAAATCAACAATAATCAATAATATTAGATTATAAAACTATATTTTTACATATATATAGTTTATTTTTATATCAGTTAACCGATTTAAGGTAGACTATAGAAAATATGTCAGTATGAAGTTTGATGAAATCGACATTAAATTGTTGGGACTGTTACAAAATGACAGTAAAAGGACTACCAAGGAATATGCCCTGCAGCTAAATCTGTCCGTCACCGCAGTGTACGAGCGTATAAAAAGGCTGGAAAAACTGGGTGTAATAACCAATTATGTGGCCTTGGTAGACAAAAAGAAGGTAAACAAAGCCTTTACGGTATTGTGCCATGTTAAATTGGTACAACATATTAAGGAGTATGTACTCCAATTTGAACGGGAGGTACTTAAATTAAATGAGGTTGCGGAATGTTATCATACCAGTGGAGATTATGATTATATCCTTAAAATATATGTGGCGGACATGGAGGAGTATAGGGAGTTCATGATTACCAAACTTACCGCCATAAACCACATTGGAAGTACCCAAAGCTCCTTTGTCATCAATGAAGTAAAAAGTACCACGGAAGTATTTATTTAACAAAAACAGTCCATAATACGTTAATATCCCATCTAATATGAATGTTGCCCAACAATAAAACATTCGTATTTTTGTATTCACATTAATGAAACTAATCTTTTCAATACAATAATAATATGACCCAATACGATGTAGCCATTATAGGCTCAGGTCCTGGTGGATATGTTGCAGCAATCCGTTGTGCCCAGTTAGGAATGAAGACTGCGATAATAGAAAAATATTCAACTTTGGGCGGCACATGCCTTAATGTAGGATGTATTCCTTCCAAAGCTTTACTGGACTCATCCCACCATTACGAGGATGCAGTAAAGCATTTTGAAGATCACGGAATTGAAATTCCTGGGGAAATCAAGATCAACCTGGAGAAAATGATCGGTAGGAAACAAGCAGTGGTAGATCAGACCTGCGCAGGGGTAAAGTTCCTTATGGACAAGAACAAAATTGAGGTTTATGAAGGTGTAGGGAGTTTTAAGGATGCGACCCACATCAATATAAAAAAGAACGATGGCAAAACAGAGACCATTGAGGCAAAAAACATAATTATTGCTACGGGATCCAAGCCATCCACCTTGCCGTTTATCAAATTGGATAAAGAGCGAGTTATTACTTCTACAGAAGCCCTAAAACTTAAGGAAATACCCAAACACCTTATTGTTATTGGAGGTGGCGTAATAGGATTGGAATTGGGACAGGTCTACAAAAGATTAGGGGCAGAGGTTACGGTAATCGAATATATGGACCGTATTATTCCTGGAATGGATGGGGCACTTTCAAAAGAATTGTTGAAAGTAATGAAGAAGCAAAAGGTAAAATTTAATCTATCGCATAAAGTTAAGTCGGTAGAGGTCAAAGGCAAGGAAGTAATTGTTAAGGCAGAGGATAAAAAAGGGGAAGAGATAAATTTTAAAGGAGACTATTGTTTGGTTTCTGTAGGAAGAAGGCCTTATACCGATGGATTGAATATTGAGGCTTCCGGTGTTAAACTGGAAAAGAACGGTACCATAGCCGTAAATGAGCACTTACAGACCAATGTGCCTAACATTTATGCCCTGGGTGATGTGGTAAGGGGAGCCATGTTGGCACATAAGGCCGAAGAGGAAGGAACTTTCGTAGCCGAAATATTGGCGGGACAAAAACCACATATAGACTATAACCTAATTCCAGGTGTAGTATATACCTGGCCTGAAGTTGCAGCGGTAGGAAAAACCGAAGAGGAACTTAAGGAGGCCGGAGTAGCCTATAAGGTAGGTCAGTTTCCTATGCGCGCCTTGGGGCGGGCTAGGGCCAGTATGGATTTGGATGGTTTTGTCAAGATATTGGCAGATAAAGAGACCGATGAAGTTTTGGGAGTACATATGATTGGAGCAAGAATGGCCGATTTAATTGCCGAGGCGGTTACCGCAATGGAATTTAGGGCATCCGCCGAGGATATCTCCAGAATGAGCCATGCACACCCAACCTTTGCTGAGGCTGTAAAAGAAGCTGCTTTGGCAGCAACCGATAATAGAGCCCTACATGTTTAGATAACTATAACAAGTGGTAAAACAAGAGCCCCGTTAGTTAATGTCTAACGGGGCTCTTGTTTTATATTGACTCCCAAAATATGGCCCAGAGGGATAAATTGTATTTACAACTTATGGGTACCGTCACAGTACGGTGGGTTTTTGGTAAGTTTACAGGTACACAAATGGGCCCTTTTATCCTCTTCAACTTCAAAAATTAATGGGGGTGTGGCATTTTCGGCCTTGTGGGAACCATCGCAAAAAGGTTGAACGCTGCTATGGCTACAAGTACACCACTTATATTTTTTATCCTTCTCCAATTCCACCGCGACCGGTGAAAATTTATTATTCATCTCGCTCATCTATTTTTTTGTACGAAAATAAGCGAAACTCAATTAGTAAAAAGATAGAACAACTAATTTTTTACCATTCTAAATAAGCGTACCAAAGTTAGCTTGGATTTTAGCACGAACGCCTTTAACAAGGGCTGACCCTCCTCGTTTAACCAGGCCTCTCCCTTTTCCTGTACCAACTTAACAGCTGTAGACAATTGCAGTTTTATATAAACTTTGTTCCTTTCATATTGTAACGCCAAAATCGTAGTTGTCAGCATAAAGGTCAGAGCTCCGGGGATTACGAATGAAGGGGACAAACTGTGGTTCAAGAAATAATATAGTCCCAAACCTGTGAAACTTCCGTACAAAATAATATAATGGATAACATAGATAGATAAGGTACTTTGCCCTATCTTAAGTACGCTACTATTGCTCATAAATTTTCTAAACAATATAAATATGGCAAATACCAAGGAGACATCCCCCAGACGTATAAACAGATAATTATTAAAATAAACTTTGGAAAACACCAGCATTCCGGTCCAGTTATACAGCTTTAAAAAGAAGCCAGAGGAGTAAAACATAAGACCAAAGCCAACAATGGCAAAACTGGCTATGGCAGCAGGGTATAAATATTTAAAATTCTTGAATCTATTGAACAGCACGGACATAAAAGCTCCAATAGAAGCATACCCGAACCATGGTATTATTGTGAAAACCGATCCATTGGCCTTGGTAAGATAATTGGCTATCATCTCTGGCAAATAATGATGGGCGTATTGTTTATAATTGGGTTCCAGTACAAATAAAACTAGGGTAGTGGCCAATAAAACTCCTGGGAACAAATATTTATGCCTAGAGATGGTAAGAAGATAAATACCAATAATCCCCAAAATAGAAAGACCGATACAGTGCAGAACATCTACCAAATAAAAGGAACCATAAATCTGACCCTTTAACAATCCAAAAAAGTTCAATCTAAGCAAATAGCCTATCACCAATAACTGCAAGCCCCTTTTAATTCCTTTTTTTACCCTTGGGTTATTAAACCCAATCTCATTCCCTTTAATCAGTAAATAAGTAAAAATAAACCCGGAAACTGTAAAAAAGACCGGTGCCGTAACTCCCCTAAAATATTTCCAAACAGAATAAACGGTATTGGAATTATCCCTAAATGCATTGTCCAGCAATCCATCCACGAAATGTCCCTGTAACATCATAAGGATGGCCCATGCCCTCATAGCATCAATAAAATACAATCTCAGGTTGTTATTCCCCATATTAACTTTTATGTACATCCTATATACTTGTAAAACAGTGGCTTTGGATGTTTTCGCGTGCAAAATTATGCAATTTCCTCGCAATTCAATCTATTTTACGGTATTTTCGTTGTGCAAACATTTAAATAATCAAGATGTCCCGTATACTGGCCTTTGCCGGAAGTAATTCCAGCACCTCCATCAATTATAAATTAGTACAATTTACCACCTCCCTAATTAAGGATCATGAGGTTGACCTTATTAATATGGTCGCTTATAACTTTCCTGTCTTTAGTGAGGACTTGGAAAGGGAAAAGGGATATTCCGATTTATTGAAAGGACTAAAAGATAAGATAGTCCAGGCCAATGCCCTAATTATTTCTGTAAATGAACACAATAGCAATCCTTCCGCTTATTTCAAGAACGTGTTGGATTGGTTGTCCCGAGTGGACAGGAATTTCTTGGCGGACGCAAAGATTTTGTTAATGTCCTGTTCGGGAGGCAGAAGGGGGGGCATAGGATCCTTAGAGGTAGTCAAGGGAATGCTCCCTCGCTTTGGCGGCGAAATAATAGCTACCTTTTCTTTACCATCCTTTAATCATACCTTTGACAAGGCGAAGGGCATAACAGAACCTGAGCTTGCCGAAGACCATAAAAAAGCTTTGGAAATATTCTTATCACAAATTTAAAAGTCTTTGCGAAAAAAGGTTTCATTTACAGTTCCGGACATTGTAAGTTTTAAGCAATCCCTGCTACATTGGTCCCAGCAATATTATGAGGTTGTTTGGCTGGACAGCAACGGGCACAGGAGCAAGTATAGCTCCTTTGACGGCATGTTGGCGGTGGATGCACTTACGTCTGTGGTAACCGATACCACTAATGCATTTGAGGATTTAAGCAACTACCAAAAAAATACCAAGGATTGGATTTTTGGATACCTTTCCTATGACCTAAAAAATGATACGGAACTACTTTCCTCTTCCAATGCCGATAGCTTAAACTTTCCTGAACTGTTTTTCTTTCAGCCCAAAAAATTAATAGAAATAAAAGAGACAACCGTTTCCTTCCATTACCTTAATATGGTGGCGGATGAAATTGAAGAAGATTTCAAAAATATCCTTGAGGCAACTAGGCCTTTTCCTACAGAATTAGAAAATCAATCGGATATCAGGATCAAACTTAGAATATTCAAGGATGAATATTTTAGTCGTGTAAATAAAATGCTGAACCATATCCATAGAGGGGATATCTATGAAGCCAACTTCTGTCAGGAATTTTATGCCGAGAACACTGAAATAGACGCTTTAAAGACTTATCTAAAACTAAATTCCATAACCAGGGCACCTTTTTCGGCCTTTTTAAAAATAAACGATAAATACCTTTTATCCTCTTCCCCTGAGCGGTACATTAAAAAACTGGGGGACAAAGTCATATCCCAGCCAATTAAGGGTACCGCAAAACGATCATTGGACAGCATAGAGGACCAATTATTGGTAACAGCCCTGGAAAAGGACGAAAAGGAAAGGGCAGAAAATATTATGATTGTAGATTTGGTAAGGAACGATCTATCCAAAAGTGCGCTAAAGGGTTCTGTAAAGGTTGAAGAACTGTGTAAGGTATATTCCTTTGATCAGGTACACCAAATGATCTCCACTGTAACAGCGGAAGTTTCAAGCACCAAAAATCCAGTGGATATTATCAAGGAAACGTTTCCCATGGGAAGTATGACCGGAGCCCCAAAAGTGTCTGCCATGAGGATAATAGAGGAGCTGGAAGCTTCAAAAAGAGGGCTCTATTCCGGGACAGTGGGTTACTTTTCCCCTGAAAACGATTTCGATTTTAACGTAGTCATCCGAAGCATTCTATATAACAAAACGGCCCAATATGTCTCTTTTTCCGTGGGGAGTGCCATTACGGCCAAGGCAATTCCAGAGAAGGAATATGAGGAATGCCTGCTTAAGGCCAAGGCCATGAGACAGGTACTTGAAAATTAATAGGTCATTTGGTTATCATCAATTTTCAATCTACCTTAAGCGTTTATAAATTTAGGTATACCCAATACTCTATATGTAAACACTATGGATGTAAGAATGCTTGATCTTCAATATAAGAACATCCCCATTAATGCATGGTATGCCAGACCCAAGATTGTTAGAGGGGCCATTGTTCTTGTCCACGGATTTGGGGAGCATTCCGGCCGCTACATGGACGTGGTGACCCCAAGACTTTTGGAGGAAAATTTGGCCGTTTTTTCTTATGATAATATTGGCCATGGAAAATCTGGCGGTAAACGTGGACATTGCCCAAGTTATACCGTCTTATTGGAATTATTGGACAACATTATTGCAAAGGCAAAATTGCTAAACCCCAACAAGCCTATATTTCTATACGGACATAGTATGGGGGGAAATTTGGTATTGAATTACAACCTAAGGATAAAATCAAATTTGGCCGGAATCATAGCTACAAGTCCATATCTAAAATTAGCCTTCCAACCTCCAAAATGGAAAATGATTATGGGCAAATTTATGCTGAAAATACTCCCTTCCATTACAATGTCTTCTGGCCTGAATCCACAACATATTTCCAGAATAGACCAAGAGGTAGAAAAATACATTGCAGACCCATTGGTTCATGACAGGGTAAGCCCCATGTATTCCTTTCCCATAATGGAAGCAGGGGAGTGGGCACTACAAAACGCCAACAGACTAAATACCAAAACCCTATTGTTGCACGGCACTGGAGATAAAATTATAGATTACAGGGCAACCGAAAAATTACATAAAAACTCCAAGGTTACCGAACTACATTTAATTGAAGGCGGCTATCACGAATTGCACAAGGATGTGGGAAGTAAAAACACTTTGGATATAATCGGCATTTGGTTAAGGAACAGCTTGGATCTCTTCTATAGCCAAAAGTAGTTGCTATCATTTTTCTTATGTAAATTAGCCGTGTGTTAGAAAATTTTAGGAATCACATAGACCTTTACTTTCCCCATCTAAAAGAAGGTAAATTTCTATTGGCCTGTAGTGGTGGTTTGGACAGTGTTGTACTGGCACATTTATGCGCTTCCTATAAGTTGGATTTCTCTTTGGCGCATTGCAACTTTAAATTGCGGGGCGAGGAAAGTGACAAGGATGAAG
Source organism: Arenibacter palladensis (assembly GCF_900129275.1). Taxonomy (GTDB): domain Bacteria; phylum Bacteroidota; class Bacteroidia; order Flavobacteriales; family Flavobacteriaceae; genus Arenibacter; species Arenibacter palladensis. The sequence continues at coordinate 478,690 of NZ_FQUX01000002.1, forward strand.
ATCTTGTCAGGACATTGGGCAAGGAATTGGGCAAGGAGATTTTTGTGACCAGTTTTGACACCCATGGTTATATGGCCCAACACAAAACCAATTTGCAAATTGCCGCACGGGAACTCCGGTATAATTGGTTTTCTCAAATAATGGAAAATCACCATATTAAAACCCTGGTTACGGCCCATCACGCAGATGACAGTTTGGAAACCTTCATTATCAACTTGTCCAGGGGAACAGGTATTGAAGGGCTCAGCGGAATACCGTCGCTCACCAATACCATCTCCAGACCCTTATTGCAATTTTCCAGAACCGAAATCAAAAAATATGCGGAAGCCAATGCCATCCACTGGAGGGAGGATGCCAGTAATGAAAACACCAAATATTTAAGAAATAACATAAGGCACAATATTATTCCCAAGCTAAAGGAACTCAACCCCCATTTTTTGGAGAATTTTTTAAAGACCCAAGAATATCTTGGGCAGACCCAAGAAATATTACATCACCATATAACCCAATTAAAAAAACAACTTTTTTCAAAAGAGGAAATGGTAGAAAAGGTAAAAGTAGCCTCCCTTTTGGCTCTTAAGCCAACCACAACATATCTTTTTCATTTCTTTAAGGAGTACGGGTTTACGCAATGGGATGACATTTACGGCTTACTAAGCGCCAATAGTGGCAAAGAGGTGCATTCCAACACCCATAGATTACTGAAGGATAGGGATTTTTTGTTACTAAAACCCATAGTCCAAAAGAATACCAAGGCTTTTTATATTGAAGAGGACCAAGAGTCGGTCTCAGAACCTATAGACTTAAAATTCAGTAATGTTAAAGCCATTGGGGAGACCAGTCCGAACATAATTTATGTAGATAAAGAAACGTTAAAGTACCCATTAACAGTCCGTAAATGCCAAAAAGGGGATTATTTTTACCCGCTTGGAATGTCGGGCAAGAAAAAAATATCCAAATTTTTCAAGGACGCGAAGATGGATGTTTTTGCCAAAGAAAACCAATGGTTGTTATGCTCTGGCGATAATATTGTCTGGATAATTGGAAAACGGGCAGACGAGCGTTTTAAAATAACGGATAGGACTAAAGAAATTTTAAAGATCATTTTAGAATAATGAAGCATATATTGGGATTGATTTTAATGGTGTTCAGTTTTTCCCTGGGGTTTACCCAGTCGGATAACAACCCCGCCATATGGACCTATGAAGCAGAAAAAATATCGGATACCGAGTACAATCTGATCTTTAGGGCCGATATACATGAGGGCTGGCATATATATTCACAATTTACGGATGAAAATGGCTCCTTGCCCAGTGAATTTACATTTCAAAAAGCTGGAGAGGACTATGAATTGGTAGGAACCACAACAGAAAGCGAAACCCTTACGGAATACTCGGATATTTTTGAGGTAGATGAAACGTTCTTCAAGGAAAAGGCTGTCTTTACCCAAAAAATTAAATTATTAAATCCGGAGGTAAACCAAATTACGGTTGATTTGTTCTATCAAATATGTAAGGAAGTCTGTATCCCAAAGGATGAAATATTCCATATTTCCTTGACCGGTGAGGAACTGGTTATTGCGGAACAGACTGTGGACCAGCGCAGTCTGGATATGAGCGCTGCGTTACTATTGGACCTAAAGAACAAGGAACTGTTGGTTAACGGGGATAAAAATGCCGTGAACGAAAAATCGGGTCTGTGGACCATTTTTGTTTTAGGCTTTTTGGGCGGCTTAATTGCGCTTCTAACTCCCTGCGTTTTTCCAATGATTCCATTAACAGTATCCTTTTTTACCAAACAGGGGGCCAATAGATCCAAAGGCATCGCAAATGCCCTACTTTATGGCTTCTTTATAGTATTGATTTATTTTCTTTTGAGTTTACCCTTTCATTTGTTCGATTCCGTGGATTCACAGATATTGAATACCATTGCCACCAATGTTTGGTTAAACCTGTTTTTCTTTCTCATTTTTATATTTTTTGCCTTCTCCTTTTTCGGATATTATGAATTGACGCTGCCTAGCTCCTGGGCCAATAAAATGGACTCGGCCTCTTCCAAGGTGGGAGGCGCTTTTGGAATCTTCTTTATGGCCGTTACCTTGGCCATAGTATCCTTTTCCTGTACAGGTCCTATTTTAGGAGGATTGTTGGGCAGTACTGCTTTGGCCGAAGGGGATGTTGCTACCAACCTATCCATGGGGATGATCGGTTTTGGAGTGGCCCTGGCCTTGCCTTTTGGTCTTTTCGCCCTGTTCCCCACCTGGCTTAATTCCCTACCCAAATCAGGGGGATGGATGACCACCGTAAAAGTGACCCTCGGGTTCTTGGAATTGGTATTGGCTTTTAAATTTCTTTCCAATGCCGATTTAGTGGGGAACTGGGGAATCTTTAAAAGGGAAATTTTCTTGGGGATTTGGATATTGCTGTTTGTCTTGCTTTCCCTTTACTTATTTGGGATATTTAGATTTCCGCACGACGGACCAAAACAACGATTGTCTGTCGGAAGAAAGGTTACCGCTGTCCTAAGCACCGCATTTGCCATATACCTAGTACTGGGACTGACAAAAACAACGGATTTAAAGTTATTGAGCGGTTTTCCGCCACCCCATTTCTATAGCATTTTTGAAACAGAAAGTGATTGTCCTTTAGGGATAGATTGTTTCAAAGATTTTGACAAAGGTATTGCCCATGCCAAACAGCTAAACAAACCTGTATTGTTGGATTTTACAGGCTGGGCCTGTGTAAATTGTAGAAAAATGGAAGAAACGGTCTGGAGCGAGCCAGATATCTATCCTATCCTCAAGGAGGAATACGTTTTAATATCGCTCTACATAGATGACCGAAAGGAACTACCTGCCGAAGAACAGTTCGATTTTAAATACGAATCCGGACGCGTAAAAAAAATCAATACCGTGGGTGAAAAATGGGGTACTTTCCAGACGTTGAACTTTAATGCCGCCTCGCAACCATACTATGTAATAATGTCCCCTGATCTGGAAATTTTGAACACAGCTGTGCAATATACAGATCGGGATACTTATAAGGAGTGGTTAAAAAAAGGGGTGAGTAATTTTAAGGAATTGGGCCAGTTAAAATAGGCCAAAATATATGACGTCTTAGAGATGTATTTTTCTAATACATATTTTAATGGGAAAACATTTCTAGTAACTAGGTTTAATATTCTACATATACAGTAAAAGCAAATTCCAACGCTATGAACAAAATTTTAATCCTCTTATCGGCCATCGTCTTGGTATCCTGTGGAAGAACGGGAATACAGACCACCACCAACAAAACCAATACCGGAGTAGTCGACACCTACAACCCCAGGGATTTCTACAACAAGAAAGAGGTCGTTATTCCTATGCGCGATGGGATAAAACTACATACCACCATCTATTCCCCCAAGGATACTTCCAAAAAATATCCCATTCTCATTTCAAGAACACCATATAGTTCCAGACCTTATGGATCCAACGAATACAAAGCCTTGATTTCTCCCAATAGAAAAATGATGAAGGAGGGAAATATCGTAGTATACCAAGATGTTAGGGGCAGGTGGAACAGCGAAGGTGTCTATGACAATATGAGGGCTTATATTCCCAATAAAAAGGATGGGGAAGTAGATGAGGCCTCGGACACTTATGATACCATAGAATGGCTTATAAACAATGTTGAAAACCACAATGGCAATGTTGGGATCTGGGGAATTTCCTATCCAGGATTTTATGCTACCTATTCCTTATTGGATGCCCACCCAGCGCTCAAGGCCGTTTCTCCACAAGCCCCGATCGGGGATTTCTTTTTTGACGATTTTCATCATAACGGCGCCTATTTATTGAGTTATTGGAGAGCTACTGCCGTATTTGGTTATATGAAAGACCAACCTACCACCGAAGAATGGTATTCTTTTCCCGAACTAGGCACGGAAGACCAATACCAGTTTTTTTTGGATGCCGGTCCATTGTCCAACTTGGACAAATATTACAAAGAGGACAATGTTTTTTGGCAGCAATTAAAGGAACACCCCAATTATGATGAATTTTGGCAGGAACGTGGCATAATCCAACATTTGGAAAATATTAAACCGGCAGTGATGACCGTAGGAGGTTGGTTTGATGCCGAAGACCTTTATGGTCCTCTCAATACCTATGGGCATATAGAAAGGAACAGCTCCAACTATAATACTCTTGTCATGGGGCCTTGGAGTCACGGCGATTGGTCCAAGGAAACAAAACGCCAAGCCATTGGCAATGTCTATTTTGGGGATGATATCTCAAAATTCTATCAGGAAAACATCGAAACACGATTTTTCAATCACTTTTTAAAAGGAGAGGGAAAGACCACCAATTTACCAGAGGCCTATGTTTATGATACAGGTACCAAGGAATGGAAGACTTTTGATACCTGGCCTCCCCAGAACACCTCCAAGGAAACCTATTCCTTACAACGCAATGAACGTTTGGGACAGATTGCAACTAGGGAATACTCCTTTCAGGAATTTATAAGCGACCCAAAAAAACCTGTCCCTTATTCCGAAGATATAAAAATGGTGTTTACCCCCCGTAAATTCATGACCGATGATCAGCGTTTTGCTGCCCGTAGACCCGATGTTTTAATTTTTGAAACCGAACCCTTGGAAACTCCACTTACCTTTGCCGGTGATATTACGGCGAAGCTTAACGTTTCCACCACTGGCACGGACGCGGATTGGATTGTTAAGGTCATAGATGTATACCCCCCGGACCACAAGGACTACGAGGAGACCCAGGCCTATTTAAAAATGGGCAACTATCATCAAATGGTTCGTAGTGAGGTAATGCGAGGCCGTTTTAGAAATGATTTTTCAAAACCCGAGCCTTTTGTTCCTGAAGAGGTAACTCAAGTTAACATACAGCTTCAGGACGTTTTCCATACGTTTAAGAAGGGCCACAAAATTCAGGTACAGGTACAAAGTACAATGTTTCCCTATATAGATATTAATCCCCAAACCTATGTAGAAAATATTTTTCAAGCCAAACCACAGGACTTTCAAAAACAAACACACCGTGTATACAACACTTCTTTAATAGAATTTACCGTCCTAAAACCTTGACATAATTATCGCTTTATAGAAAAAAAAAAGTACTCTTAGGAGTACTTTTATTATATCCTGAATTGCCCTACCTTTAATCTAAAATGCATAAGTGTGAAAGTATTTAAGAAGCTGCTCTGGATAGTTTTGGGTATTGTCGCAATAATGGCTCTGAGTAGTGCCATTTATGTGTACACCCATACCCCGGAATATGTCGGCAACATTGAAATAGATAAATTAACTAAGAAGGTAGAAGTTTACTTTGACACCTATGGCGTACCCCATATCTATGGCGAAAAAGAAGAGGATGCCCTAAGAGCACTGGGTTATGTCCATGCCCAGGATAGATTATGGCAAATGGAGTTGCTTCGTAGGATATCAATAGGGGAACTTTCCGAGGTTTTTGGTGAGGATATGATTAAGACGGACAAATTCTTTCTGTCCTTGGGAATAGATGATGCCTCGCAAAAAACGGTGGAGAATGTTTCCAAAGATAGCCCTATGGTCGTGCTTAGCCAGGCATATTTGGATGGGATCAATCAATTCATAGCAGAAGGGCCAACTCCCATTGAATTTCATCTTACTGGTTTGGAAAAAACTCCTTTTACACTTAAGGACATCTATAATACTGTTGGATATATGGCCTTTAGTTTTGCGATGGCCCATAAAACTGACCCCTTACTAACGAACATTAAGAACCAATTGGGGCCAGCCTATCTAGCCGATTTGGAGATAGGTGTTGATCCCAAAAGTACTTTGATCAAAAACTATAAACCCAGCATTCGGGATTCCATCAAAAATGATATTGCTAGTTTGGTTTCAGGAGTGTTGAAAGATTTTCCTGTGCCTCAGTTCGAAGGGAGCAATAGTTGGGTAATAGCGCCCGGTAAGACCAAAAACGGCAAGGTTATTTTGGCCAATGATCCCCATATTGGTTTTGCACAACCCTCAGTGTGGTATGAAGCCCATGTAAATGCCCCCAACTATGAAAAATACGGTTATCATCTTGCTGGGGTACCTTTTCCTTTATTGGGACATGACCGCAAATTGGCCTACGGACTTACCATGTTCGAAAACGATGATATAGATTTTTACTATGAGGAGGAGAAACCAAATGACAGCAGCTTTTACAAAACCAGTGCGGGGTGGAAAAAATATGAACTGGTCACCAAAACCATAAAGGTGAAAGGGGAGGACGACCTTAGTTTTACCTTTAAGAAAACCCATCATGGTCCCATTCTCAATGGAATTGCCGATCAGGTAATGGATCAGCGCCCAATAGCCATGTCCTGGATCTACACCAAATTGGAAAATAAGGTAATGGATGCCCTTTATGGCATGTCTCACGCCCAAAATTTATCGGAATTCAAAAAAGCCCTGCCATATATTCATGCCCCAGGCCTAAATATTATGTACGGCGATGCAGTAGGCAATGTGGGATGGTTTGCTACAGCTAAACTGTACCAAATGCCGGATAGCACCGATACTAAATTTATTCTGGAGGGAAACACGGGAAAGGATGAACCCATTCGATATTTGGACTTTTCCGAAAACCCCATGGCCATTAATCCCTCATGGAACTATGTATACTCTGCCAATAATCCGCCGGATTCCATCAACGGAAAGTTTTACCCTGGATATTACTTGCCAGAGAATAGGGCTAAAAGGATAGTAGCCTTGTTGGAACCTAAAAATGACTGGGATAGGGAAGCTGTTCAGCAAATGTTATTGGACGCTACCTCCGGTGTAAATGCCAAAGTGGTCACCAATTTGGCCAAAAGCATGGAAGTAAAGGAAATGACGGAGGCCCAGATCAGCGTTTTGGACAAAATGAATATTTGGGACGGGAACAATCAACTACAACAAATAGAACCTACCGTTTATCACCGCTGGATCTATTTCTTACTAAAAAACACCTTCGAGGACGAATTGGGCACCCAGATGTTCCAACAAATGCTGGATACCCATTTCCACAAACGGCTTATAGCTCCAATGGCCTCAAAAGATGATTCGGTTTGGTGGGATGATGTAAACACCCCGGATAGTGTTGAAACAAAAAATGTAATGGTAAACCTCTCGTTCAGACAAGCATTTCAGTCGTTGGAGGAAGATTTAGGCAGAGACCCCAACAAATGGACCTGGAATAAGGTACATACTCTGGAACATGGGCATCCTATAGGACAGATCAAGGCATTAAGATCATTTTTTAATGTTGGACCTTTCTCTGTTTCAGGAACAAGGGAGGTAATCAACAATATGTATTTCAAATATGACGACACCGGTTTATACCCGGCAACTTCCGGACCCTCTACAAGGCGGGTTATAGATTTTTCCGATATTGAGAATAGCGTTAGCATACTTCCAACTGGTCAGTCCGGGAATCCTTTCAGTGAGCATTATGAAGATCAGGCCGAAATGTACAATCAGGGCAAATTTCGAAAAATGATGATGAACAAGGAGGAGATTATCAAAACGCAGAAATCGATGTTGGTATTTGAACCTAAAAAATAAGCTGTCAACGACAGTGGCCAAATTAATGTAGAATATTAAGCCATAATGTCAATCTGGCCATTGAGTATTAATTCCAACCTTATTTTTGAAAAAGCTGCCAAAACCCTATAAATTAGCCTATTACCAACACCCGAAAATTTATTTTATTTGTTTACATTTAGACAAATAACAAGTAAATGCTTACAAAAGTTTATGGCAGTGCGGTTTTTGGGGTAGAGGCTACCACCATCACGGTTGAAGTAAATATCGACAAAGGCATTGGATACCATTTAGTAGGTCTGCCCGATAATGCCATAAAGGAGAGCAATTACCGTATAGCGGCTGCATTACAGAACAATGGCTACAAAATACCCGGCAAAAAAATCACCATCAATATGGCACCCGCCGATCTTCGCAAAGAAGGTTCTGCCTATGACCTTACCCTGGCCTTGGGTATCTTGGCCGCCTCCAATCAGATTAAATCGGAATCCATAGAGAAGTATATCATTATGGGCGAGCTTTCACTGGACGGGAGTTTGCAGCCCATAAAGGGAGCCTTGCCCATTGCCATTAAAGCCAAGGAAGAGGGATTTAAAGGGTTTATTTTACCCAATGAAAATGCAAGGGAAGCCGCTATAGTAGACGAACTGGAAGTGTACGGGATAGACAATATAAAAGAGGTGATGGACTTCTTTGATAAGGGTACCCCCTTGGAACAGACGATAATAGACACCCAAGAAGAATTTTACAAAAACCTTGATTTCCCTGAATTCGATTTTTCCGATGTAAAGGGGCAAGAGAGCATAAAACGCTGTATGGAAATTGCCGCTGCGGGCGGACATAACATTATCCTGATAGGTCCACCAGGTGCGGGTAAGACCATGTTGGCCAAACGCCTGCCTTCCATTTTGCCGCCCATGACCTTGCACGAAGCTTTGGAGACCACCAAAATTCACTCCGTGGTAGGGAAGATCAAGAATATGGGCCTTATGAACCAAAGACCCTTTCGTAGCCCACATCACACTATTTCGGATGTCGCCCTTGTCGGCGGCGGAGCCTATCCCCAACCCGGGGAAATATCATTGAGCCATAATGGTGTCCTATTTTTGGACGAACTGCCCGAGTTTAAACGGGGCGTACTGGAAGTGATGCGCCAACCCTTGGAAGACAGGGAAGTAACCATTTCCAGGGCACGGTTTACCGTAACCTATCCCAGCAGTTTTATGTTGGTAGCCAGCATGAATCCAAGTCCCGGGGGATATTTTAACGATCCCGATGCTCCGGTGACCTCTTCCCCAGCTGAGATGCAACGTTATTTAAGCAAGATTTCAGGACCCCTGTTAGATCGAATCGACATACACATAGAAGTAACACCAGTGCCGTTTGAAAAGCTGTCAGAGGAACGCAAAGGGGAGGGTAGCGTTGAAATACGGAAGCGGGTTACGGCCGCTAGGGAAATACAGACCCAACGATTTGCGGACATGGAGAACGTACATTACAATGCCCAGATGAATACCAAACAAATACGGAAATATTGCATCATGGACGACGCCTCTAAGGAATTGCTGAAAAATGCTATGGAGCGCTTAAACTTATCGGCCAGGGCCTATGACCGTATTTTGAAGGTAGCAAGAACCATCGCCGATCTGGAAAATGCCGCTGACGTCAGTGGAAGTCACATTGGCGAAGCCATTCAGTACCGCAGTCTAGACCGTGAGGGATGGTTGGGGTAATACCGTAAGGAAAACACAATGGTAAGCCCATGCTGAATAATTATGACTGACATACTTGCCAAAATTGTATTTGAGCACGAGCCTTCCTGACGCGAGGTAGGCGTGACGGTTACACCAGCGAGGGTTATAAGGTATAATTTTTCTCATCAGATTACCCACCCCTAAATCCCCTCCAAGGAGGGGAGGATTCATGAATATGGTTTGGCTTAGTTGAAATCAAGGCTGTAAACAAAATTAGGCTGATTTCACCTAGGGGGTATATACTTAAAGCTAGAACCAATTTAATAATTGAGTTTTACGAATCCAAGTAAGTTTTTAGGTGGAACTATAAGAAGACAAAAGCAAAAGGCAATGCTACTTGACATTTACCTGTGGCTCGGGAAAACTGGTTATGGCCGAGGTGAATTAGCATGGGCATGGAGACTATAGATAGATAGATAGATAGATAGGCAGATTCACTTCGTCATATGTTATTTTTTCCCCTCTTGGGAGGGGCTAGGGGTGGGTTTTATAATCAAAATCATTTTTTTAATCTCTTCCAATACCCAGCTCAAATTGTTCTGCACATCCAAATCACTAAATCTAATTACACATACCCCTAAATATTCCAGACGATTCTGACGAATGGTAGCTTTTTCCTGCTGCCCTTCTATAAAGTGAACGGAACCATCCACCTCCAGGGCAAGTCGAAGTTCTTTACAATAGAAGTCCACTATGTAATTATCGATAGGTATTTGCCGACTAAACCTAACTCCCAGTTTTTTGTTTTTTAATTCGCGCCATAAGGCTATTTCACCCATAGTCATGTTGTTGCGAAGTTTTTTCGCAAAAGGAACTAGATCTGGGTTATAAGGTATAATTTTTCTCATCAGTTTACCCACCCCTCAATCCCCTCCAAGGAGGGGAGGATTCTTGAATATTGTTAGGCTTTGGATAAGTTGAAATCAAGGCTTTAAACAAAATAAGGCCGATTTAACCTAGGGCTTATTCCATAAATGCCACAACCAAGTTAATAATTGAGTTTTACGAATCCAAGTAATTTCTTTAACAGGACACAAAAGCGATGCTTGCACCAACAGGGGCAGAATTACAAAGAATTGTATTAGGACACGAGCCTGCCCTAAACATAAAAACCAACTGGGGCGCGCCTGCCTGACGGCGAGATAAGATATACCCACAATTTTAAGCCTAATGCATATAGGTAACGAATAGATTTACATGTGTTTCTCGGGTCGCAGAATATTTAATTCAGGTGAAGCTGATTAAAACTAAATTATTACGAGCGTGACGCTCGCACTAGCGGGGGGCTGTTAATTCTACACATGGTTGTATGGTCGGCTTTTTTTATTCCTTTTGTTTAAACGTTAATCCCTCACTTTCAAGAGCTTTTTTAAATTTAGGCAATGATGTTTTTCCTATTCCGTGCAAGTTTAAAATTTCCTTTTCTGTATAGGTGGATAACTTTTGAACAGTGTCAATTCCGTGATAAAGCAATGTGTTTCTTGCAGGGTTACTTAACAATGCTAAAAACCCTGAAGGAGGTTCTTTTAGCTTCTCGCAATTAGGGCAGGTTGGACAATCTGTACTTTTGTAGAATATGTGTCCATACTTACAAGTTCTTTTTGTCTTTTTGGTAGCCATACTATTTTTTTCGCTTGTAGTACAATTGTGTTAAACCTGTATCAAATGACTTTGCACTCACAAACTCAAGTTGCTGTTCGGGTCTACAGTCCCTGAATAACCTTGTACCGTTACCAACCAAAATCGGTATAATTGAAATGATGAATTCGTCTATGAGGTCGTGTTGTAAAAGTTCATGTATAATTTCTGCTCCACCATCACAATAAATGTTTAACCCATCTTTCGATTTAAGTTGTTGAACTAGTTCCGTCAAGTTGCCTGTATAAAAGGTAGTTCTGCCGATTTGTGGTCTTTCAGTTCTTGTAATTACATAAACATCGCGTTGTCCATTGTCGTAATGAGTAGAACCTATCTCTTTAAGCACATAGTCGTAGGTCTTTCTCCCAAGAATTATAGTGTCAATACTAGCTGTGAATTCTGAATAACCGTAGTCTTCACCTTCTTTTTCAACTAATTTCAAAAAGCTTAGGTCGTCATTTGGTTTTGCAATGTATCCGTCTAAACTTGTAGCTATGAAAAGAGATATTTTTCTCATTGCTTAATTTTTACTTATATGTTTTGTGTTATCGTGTCGTTCTATTGGCTGTTCGTTAAGGCACATAGCTAAAGCTTATTGCCCGCCCGAACGTGCCGTTCGGTAAGGGCGGGTTTAGTTTTATTTTTTCTTGTCCAAAGCTAAATCCATAAGATTTAGCGACATTATAAATATACACAGACCTTTCGATTGAGCCCGAAACCCGTATTGTTTATAGGCTGTGTTAGCTGTAGTTTTTTACTAGAACAAACGCGACCAACATAGACCAAAACAATAAAATTATAAATATTGCAATTACCGCTTGAAAGCGACTTTTATGTCCAATACTTGTGTTTATTGAAGGGTTGCTTTTTAAAGCAAAGACGTTAATAGTATTCCCTACTTTGTATTTTTCACTTTCAGCATACTTAATTTCTTTGTGTTTAGAAATGCAATTATAACTTGAGTTATTTAACAGGAAAGAACATTTTACCAAAACATCTTTTCCTTCTCCAAAAACTAACTTAGTTGATGCACGTCTAAAGGGTTTGCTATAAGTCAATTCATTTATTATACCTGCCGTTTGGACCGATTTGTACCTAAATCTATAGTATCTAAAGAAATAAAGTAAAAATGCCAAAGCAAGTATGATTTCAATTATGGAAACATAATAAATCATTTTGTAATTTCTTTTATTAATGATTTATATTCAAAATATTCATTAATCCATTCGTTTTCAAAGTCAGTAACGGATTTAAATGTTTTTTCTTTTTTAAGATTTTTACTTTCAATTATTTTCAACTCTTTTCCGTTTAATAGCTCTTTGATAGTGTAGGTAAAATGGCCTAGACCTGTTTCCCAGGTATGTTGATAATCCGTATAATAACCAATATTCCATATCTCCATAAAAAGGTCATTTTGGATAAAAATAAAAGGCGGTTTATCGTCATACCCATTTTTTGGCATAAAAGGAAATTCAAGTTCCGCAATGGGTCTAGGTTTGATTAAGGACTCGAACCCTCTTCTTTCCCAAAATTTAATTACTGTTACTAGGTCCATTTAAATTACAGCTAACAAAAGGATATAGTTATTGATGATATTCCTCTTATAAAAACTAAGGTAATAAATTATGGCAATGCAAAAAGATTATTTGTATCAACTTGATTAACACACGTATATACGATAAACATGTGACGATAGCGCAGACCCAATAGAAATCACTTTAGGGCTAACCTTTATGGTATAGCCATCAAATTAAAACAAGTAACGAATAGACTTAGATGTACTTCTTGGGTCGTAGAATATTTAATTCAGGTGAAGCTGATTAAAACTAAATTAGTACGAGCGTGACGCCCGCACTAGCGGGGAGAGGTTTGTAAGTAGTTTTATTCTTTCCTAAAATATACATTATTACAAGTCAATATCTTTGCTTTATTGTGTTCTTTAACATTAAGCATAAATATTTGTCTATTGGTTTTGCTCCAGTCAAACGTCAAGCTGATGTCCGAATTAAATGATATACTGTTATTTTTAGAACCTAACTTTTGCTCTTCACTTATCTTCCAATTTCCATTGACAGTTTTATGTCCTGTTGAATCAAGTATTTCAATTTGAGCAGTCATGTCTTCCTTTAAGTCTATTTTTTTAATTATTACTTTGTCCTTTTTTAAATTTTTTTCAGATTTATTTCCAATCCATTCACCCAATAATTCTGGTTTTTCAAATGTAGTTTCGTTAAATTCTGTATCCTTTTTCTTTTCAAACATACAAGATGTTATAATGACTAGAATGGTACTGGCAGTGAACAGAATTAGTTTTTTCATGGATGCTTTTTAAATGATTTCCGACGTTAAGGCTATGATTTCGGTCTGGGAAATCCTAAAGGATTTTTCAGGATTGGAATCGAGCCAGTTTAAAAGTAATGAATTTTCTCTTTTGCAAATGGGAGGACTGAATTATAGCTAGTGTTAGCTATAGTTTTTTATTCCACCAACATCTTCATCCTTTTGAAGCCTAACTATTTAAAAACTAGATAAGCTACACAGAATGAAAGCCCGATGAAAACAATCATTCCGACCAACACATTTGACATATGCTGTGAAATCATTTGATAATTATCGGTTGTTCTGTCCGCCGCCAAATATTTCATTGATTTTGGTTTCCCAATAATTTTATAAAAAATAAATCGAGAATTTTTACCAAGTAAATCGACTATAAGTCTTCTAATAAATAATTCAACTATCAGGTCCATTCGTAAACATATGTCATTACAAGGTTTGAAATTATAGCCAACAAAAGGATATCGTTATTGATGAAATCCCTCTTATAAAAACTAAGGTAATAAATTATGGCCATGCAAAAAGATTATTTGTATCAACTTGATAAACACACCTATATTCGATAAACTTGTGACGCTCTGGGCAGGCTCAGCCAAAAAGAAACGACCATATTAATATTAGCTCATTAATGTCTAACAGATATGGTTATTCACTATATTTAATATCTAACTGTCCTTAAACAAGTTTGTATGAAGTCAATCTTATATAGCTTTGTATTTGCGATACTAATACTTTCTTGTTCCTCTCCCAAGAAATCCGACCCAATAATTGCTGTAAATCAACCGGCCGAGTTTGAATCCCAAGAAGCAATATGGTTAATTTGGCCATCAACGGACCATAAGGAAGGGGAGTCCGTTGAACAAGTAACACTTGCCATTATTGAAGCCTTAGTTGGGAATATAGATATGGTAATAACTTGTAAGGACAAAGAACTTTTAACCCAAGCCGAGGAATCCCTAAAAAAGTATTTTGGAGAAATTCCAAAACTTAAACTTCTGCAACTCCCCTCCGTGGAGATCTGGGCACGGGACATGGGACCCATATTTGTTGAAACCAATCAAAACACATGGGCCATTGCCGACTTCAACTTTAATTCTTGGGGATATTCCGATACTTTGGACATAGATACAAAAACCGAGGAATTGTATGATGAAAGGGTTGCCAAACATTTTCAGCTACCCGTAATTTCCAGTACAATGATCAGTGAAGGGGGAAATAGGGAGGTGAATGGCAAAGGTACCCTAATTACTACGGAAGCAGTAGAAATGGACAGAAATCCAGAAATGACCAAAGCGGATATGGAGAAGGAATACAAAAGGCTCTTGGGGGTTAAAAAGATAATCTGGTTAAAACAGGGTTTAGTGGAAGACGATCATACTTTCCGTGGCCCCATAACCACCGTAGACGGTGACAAAGCCTACACGGTAGTGACTACCAATGGTCATGTTGACGAATTTGCCCGCTTTGTAAATGATTCCACGATCCTTTTCGCTAAGGTGGACAGTGTAGATCTCGAAGATCCAATTGCCTTTGAAAACCACAAACGCATGGAGGAAAATTACCGAATATTGTCCAAAGCAACAGACCAGGACGGCAAGCCATTTACTATTGTCAGAATGCCCCTACCCGGAACAATTTTTTCAAGTATGAATCCAGGGGATTATGTTTACGAGTACATTAAAACACTGGACTATACCAACGGTAGTACCTTTCCAAACGGAGAGCCCATAAAAGTCATGGCGGCACTCAGCTACCTTAATTTCATTATAACCAACAAGGTGGTCATTGGACAGCGTTGTTGGAAAGAAGGCATGTCTAACGACTTGAAACTAAAGGATGAACAAGCTGCTCAGATTTTGCAATCCGTTTTTCCCGACCGAAAAATAGTCATGATCGATGCCCTTGCCGTTAATTTAGGTGGTGGGGGCATACATTGCATCAGTATGCACCAGCCCTTATTTTCTTCCAATTAGAGGTGTAACTACAGGCAACTTCCCAGTAAATATTACACTTTTGTTTCTTTGCCTCCTCTGTTGGCTTATATGGCACATCTGCCCACTATTAGGCCAGCTCGTGACATTAAAAGTATTCTAGATATATTCCAAAAAATAGCTCAAAACGTTTTGCTATAGAGTCAGCTTAAGACCTCTATATTGCCATGGTGTCCAAAAACACTACGGCCAAGAAAGGCATAACCAAGCTAACAGTCACAAATGACTAGTCAACAGTGGTTGAAAAAAATAAAATTTATCAACTAAATCAACAAAATAATCGATCTAAATCGCTGTAAATCAGCAATTAATTACTTACCTTTTACTTCAATTTAAACCATTGACTATATGAAAACAACTACCTCTTTATTCATTTTAATTTGCTTTTTAATCTTTGGATGTGCCGAGAAAGAAAAAGAAATGACAGAAGTCAAAGTCCCAGATCTGGTAGACCGTGAACTATTTTTTGGGAACCCTGACAAAATACAGGTAAGGATTAGCCCTGACGGTAAATATTTTAGTTATAGAGCCCCGGTCAACAACGTCATGAATATATGGGTGGCCCCTATAGAAAATCCGGAGAGCGCCCAGCCAATTACCAACGATACCTTGCGCGGGATACAGGCCTATCAATGGAGCTACAAATCAGGAAATATATTGTACGCGCAAGATAAGGGTGGTGATGAAAACTGGCATGTTCACTTAGTGGACGTGGAAAGCAAAACGGATACTGACCTTACCCCACAGGAGGAGATTATAGGAGCTGATGGGAAACCGATTACAGACCCCAATACAGGGCAGATCGTGCGGCCAAGAGCGGATATTCTAAGCGTATCCAGGGAGAATCCAGAGGAAATACTAATCCAGATAAATAATTCGGACCCTTCCAATATGGATGTCTATAAAGTAGATTTGAATACCCACAAAATGAAGCTAGTATTGAAAGATGAATCTTTTTTACAGATTTTGCCCGATAACCTATACAATATCCGTCTGGCCACAAGGACTAATCCAGCTGGGGGCCAAATTGTTTACAAATACAATAATGGCAAGTGGGAGGAATATTTTAGGGTTCCACAAGAAGATATGCTTACGTTTGGTTTCTTTGGATTCGACAAAAACAACCAGAACGCTTATATGATAGACAGCAGGGACAGGGACAAAGCGGCCCTGTACACCTTAAATCTGGAAACCGATGAAAAGAAAGTAATAGCGGAAAATGAAAAATCTGATATTGCCGATATTTTGGTGCATCCTACCACCTATGAAGTTGAGGCCTATGCCACCAATTATCTACGCAAGGAATGGGTACCATTGACCAAAGAAGCAAAGGGAAACCTGGATTATCTTAGTACATTTAAAGAGGGCGAATTAACTGTACATTTTAGATCTACGGATAATAACACTTGGATATTATCCTATGATTCGCCACAGGAATATTTAAAATATTATAAGTATGACCTACAGGCGAAAAAAGCCGAATTCCTAGTTGCATCCAAACCTGAATTTGATGATGTGCCATTGGCGAATATGTACCCCGTTGAGATAGAGAGCAGGGATGGCTATAAATTGGTTTCCTACCTCACCATACCCCGAGAATTGGATGTTAATGGTAGAACCTCCAAACCAGCACCAACCGTGTTGTTGGTCCATGGCGGACCTTGGGGTAGAGATAATTTTGGATTCAACGGTTTACACCAATGGTTGGCCAATAGGGGGTATGTAGTACTGAGCACTAATTTTAGGGGATCTATCGGCTTTGGGAAGAAATTTATCAATATTGCTGCCAAGGAATGGGCCGGTAAGATGCATGATGACCTAATAGATGCCGTGGACTGGATGGTGGAAGAAAAAATTGCCGACAAGGAAAATGTAGCCATTATGGGAGGAAGTTATGGTGGTTATGCCACCTTGGTAGGCCTTACCTATACACCAGATGTTTTTGCTTGCGGTGTGGACATTGTTGGCCCATCCAATCTTACAACCCTTCTCAACACAATTCCACCATATTGGAAATCGTTCCGTGATGTCTTTGTTCAGCACATTGGAGATCCGGATACCGAAGAAGGCCTCGCTTTACTTGAAGAACGCTCACCGTTAAACCGGGTAGACAGCATCATAAAACCATTGCTGATAGGGCAGGGGGCGAATGATCCACGTGTTAAACAAGCAGAGGCCGATCAGATTGTCAAGGCTATGAACGAGAAACAAATTCCTGTAACCTACGTACTTTACCCTGATGAGGGACATGGCTTTGCACGACCAGAAAATAATCTTTCGTTCTTTGCGGTTTCTGAGGCATTCCTTGCCCAACACATTGGTGGTAGATACCAGGATATTGGCGACGATTTTGAGGGTAGTAGTATTCAAATAATTGATTCGGGCAACTTGAACAGTTTAAAGACTCCAGAAGGAAAATAATAGACTACAAAACATTAACTAAAATGTAAATCTTAGTCCCAAGGTCCATAGGTATTATATTGCCGTATCCGGTAATAAAGGCGTCGCAGCTTATGAGACAAAAGTACGAGCGTGACGCCTGCCTGAGGGCGAGGCAGGCTCCCGCCAGCCAAGGATATGCTATTTTGGCAAATATCCCTTAAACCTGATCAATTTATCATCATTTTGCAGATAAGTAATAGGTTTTGGATCTAACCAATCCACTATTTTATCCTTAATGGCGTAGGCAAAAAAGTGATTACCTGAGGGGTTATAATGACCAATGAAATACCGGTCCATATATTCATCCAAAGAAAGATTAAATTTTTTAAAATCGTCATGATGAACTTCATTCATATCAAAATAAGCATATCCATTATTGTTGATAAAATCTATCATCTCCTGATCATAGCGCTTTTCCCCATTGACCATTGCCCTAAAAACATTTGTTGGGTCAAAATGCACCAACAGAAACTGCTTCCCGTTAGCTTTACAAAATTCATCGGTTTTTTTTAAAATGTATTTTGTGGCTTCAAAGGAATATTTATTTTTTAAAGCGTTGGAAGTACTCTTCATACTTTCTGTACTGGAAAAATCAACCTCCGGTAATTCCAAGATATTTGCAAGTTTAGTTAGTCCTTCCACATCAACGTCAGAATTTACCATATCATAACTCATCAGATATAGTTGCAACATTAAATCATCTTTCAGATTGTTATACATGAATTCGGGATCCGTCATCTTGTACATATCCTCCTTAGTATTAATCCTGCTTTCTTTTTCCACCAATTTTCCAGCATGGGTATCCATTTCAATATTGGACCAAAAATTACCGTGGAACATATACCCGCCATAATCATTCCAACGGGTATAATAAGAAGCGTAGCGACATCTAAAAACACTTCTAACATAATCGTCTCCCCACATATATAGAATTACGTATTTGGAGTTTTTATCCTCTTTTTCCCTTCTCACCAGCCTTCTATAGGCCTGGTAAACTCCAAAACCACCCATTCCAAAATTCTGAATTGGTTCCCCAAGATGACCAGCAAGATATTCCTGCCAAGTTTCGGAATCGCTCACCTGATGACAATGGGTAAAGCTATTGCCATAGGTATTTATCCTACAGGGCTTATCGACATATACGCTATTCGTTCTTTTACCGTCTTTCATTACAGTGGATAGGGTATAGCTATTATCAATTCCGTCATGCGGCATATAGTTTCCCAAAATATACCCTACCTCCGGATCAAACTGGGCCCAACTATCCTGATTCAAGAAAATATCCAATTCCTCCTTGGGAACTGCACTTTTTTCTAGGTATTCTACATAGGATTTCTTTTCGCCCGGTTGGGTGCCGCCTAAAAGAAAATTTGGCAACATGGACAATCCTCCGGCAGTCATTGCCGTAAATACATTAGATTTAATAAATTTTCTTCTGTCCATAGTCATTAATTTGAAATTACTTACAAAATCCAATTATCACAGATAACCTTAATAATACCTTAATCTTCATTTAAATTAATGAATATAATTTGATTCTTGGGAAAAACAGCCTAATTAGCATCTCTTATCCGGGCCGAGCGTGACGCTCGCGCCAGCAAGCGGTCAAACTATATGTAGTCAGGCAGGCTTGTAGCAGCAAGGGTTTTCAGGGGTTATTAACCGATAATATGATTTTTCAGTAATATTATTTAATTAAAAATCATTATATTAATTACACTTAATAATAATTAAAATCTATTGTTATGGAAAAATTAATTTTGATTCCCTTCCCAGTTACAAAAGAAAATGTTGATGAAGTATTAAATGCACTTTTGGTAATTGACATTATAACTAAAACAGATTCTGACAGAAACTTAAATCAAGAATTAGTTGAATGGTTGAGGTTCATTAAAAAATTCCCGAACTCGAATTTTGACCCATCTAAAACGTTTAATGATTATATCTTAAAAACGAATGACAGAATTAAAACCTTTAATAATTAGTTGTTTGGGGTTTTGGTCTAGATACACGCTAGCCCGAGCGTAAACAAGAGAAGGGCCAGCAAGGAGAGTTGCCACTTATATCAGGGACGTACAACGTATAGCTTTCAACTTTGAACTTGGAACTTAGAACTTAGAACTGTTTATTCCAAATGCAACTGTACCAGATCATTACCGGTCTTCAATTGATGATAAGGGGTGATTTCTCCAAAAATTTCCTTCACTATGGCATACAGATCAGGAATTACGGTTTTGGCAATTCTACTGTTGTTGCTCAATAGGACGCAGATACCTAGATCGGCTTCTGGATAAATGGCAATTTCATTTCTGTAGTTATTGACACTTCCGCCATGATGCCAAATGGTTTTTTCTTGGTCTGAATCCTTCTCCATAAATTTATGAATTCTCCAACCATAGCCGTAGTAAGAGGTTTTATGTCCTGGCCAATGTTGGTAATACTTACTTTCCCCCTTAATTTCTATAAATGGGGAAAAAGTCTCAGCAAGAGCAGATTTGCTCATCAATTCCGGGTTATTCCCAAGTAAAAACCGCATCCATTTGGCCATATCAACAGAGCTGGCACTAATGCCCCCCGCTGCAATGGCGTTGTAATAATTGTTTGAAAGTGGCAATGTTCTCCAGCCGTTTCTTCTTTTGGAGTGTGGCATGGCCACATTTTCCATATGCGCCAAGGTTTCGTAATCCATGGTGGTAGAACACATACCCAACGGATTAAAAAAAGTATTGGTCAACACCTCACTAATATCTTGTCCGGTTGCTTTTTGTATCATTTCCCCACAAAGTGCAAACATGGCATTCTGATAACTGTACATGGATCCCGGTTCACTGATAGGGGTTATTTCTTTAAAGCGTTCGGCGATAGCATGCAATGGCAGTCCGGCCTCCACAAGATTGGTATAACTATGATAAGGAGTACCAGCAGTATGCGATAAAATATTGGCCAAGGTTATTTTGTTGGTATTGTTTATATCACCAAATCTAAATTCCGGTATAAAATCACTTACCCTATCTTCCCAATGTAATTTACCTTCATCCTTTAGTTCGGCAGCCAATACTCCCGCAAACCCTTTGGAAAGGGACCCTAATCTAAATATAGTACCTCCATCTACACGCTCGTCTCGATTGATGTTTCTTTTGCCGAATCCATCCGAAATCACAATAGAATCACCCTTTACTATACTCACTCCCGCGCCTACAATATCCCCAGCCGAGATAGCTTTATCAAAATAGTCTTTGAGGGCCGCTTTCAATTCATCTTGGTGCCTTTTATAAAGTAGTTCTTCCTTGGCGGCCAATACATCTTTTAAATGATCGGTACTCGTAAGGGCAACCTTGGACCCGTTATCCGGGGCCGACATAAAGGCGTTTAAAACAAGGGTTATTAGCGTTAGGACTAAAAGCGAAATTCCGATCCAGATTTTGCTTCTCTTCATGGGGGTGCAATTTTATTTATAATAAGACGGCTTAAATATAGGATGATATACTTAAATAACGGACGAAATGCACAAATTCTTATATATATTCCTTTTTTTTAACACTAATTTCTAACTTGTTAATACCCATTATTTGGTGATAAGCCAATCCTTCAATAAGGCTAAGCAAATTACCAATTTAAATATACCATAGCCAACCACCTAAATAATTCTATATATTGTAGTGACTGATATTATTTCAAAACCTATTCAATATGAAAAACCACCTATACCATACCACAGTACAATGGACGGGAAATGAAGGAAAAGGCACTTTGGATCCGAAATCCTATAATAGAAACCATGAAATCTACTGTCCAGATAAATATAGTACAATAAAGGGATCGTCAGATGCCGCTTTCTCGGGGGACGGCAAAAGATATAATCCAGAAGACTTATTGGTTTCCTCCATCTCGGCCTGTCATATGCTTTGGTATCTTCATTTATGTGCAATAAACAAAATAGTGGTCACGGAATATACCGATAAGGCTGTTGGCCTAATGGTGGAAACATCCAATGGCAGTGGAAGATTTAAGGAAGTTACACTTAACCCTTTTATCAAGATAACGGAGGCCCATTTGATCCAGAAGGCGATTCAATTGCATTCGGAGGCCCATGCAATGTGCTTTATAGCCAATTCCTGCAATTTCAAAATCAATCATAAACCCACAATTACGGTTGAATAATAATTTCAACTTATATTTGGGAGGCCATGTAAAGACAACATCCACATGATCAATAAAATATTTTCCCTTACCATTGTGCTTATTTTCATGCTATCTGTAAGTTATGGGCAGGACAAAAACGAAAGGACCCAATTTTTCCCAAAAGAAGAACTGTCGGTAAATAATATTCCCGATAAGGAAAATATATGGGTTTTTATCCTTGCCGGACAATCCAATATGGCCGGTAGAGGGTTAGTGGAACCTCAGGATACCGTTCCCAACAATAGGGTATATGCCCTGAACGGGAAAGGAAATATCATCATTGCCAAAGAGCCCCTACATTTTTATGAACCATCAATGGCAGGCTTGGATAGTGGTCTTTCTTTCGGTAAATCCCTCATTAAACATATCCCGGACAGTATATCGGTACTGTTGGTGCCCACAGCGGTAGGGGGAAGCTCAATTTCGCAATGGTTAAACGATTCCATCCATAGGGAGGTAAAACTATTTTCCAATTTCAAAAGAATGGCAGAATTGGGTATGCAATACGGCACGGTAAAAGGGATTCTATGGCATCAGGGCGAAAGTGATGCCAAAACCAAGGAGGCTCCATTGTACCAAAGTAAATTATCGGAATTGATCTATCAGTTCAGAAAGGTAGTCGGGAACCAAGAGATGACCGTTGTAATAGGACAACTAGGCAGTTATTCCACCAATCCCTTATGGTCCAAGATCAATGACCATATAAAATACTATGTATCCACCGATCCGAATTCAGGGATGATCAATACCCAGGACCTAAAGGACAAAGGCGATAAGGTGCACTTCGATTCCAAAGCGCAGCGAGCTCTAGGCGAAAGGTATGCCAATGAATTTATTAAATTACAGCATTAGCCATAATTTGGCGTATAACAAACCATTTGACCCTTGTTTGCCAACTTTATTATTTCCTACTCCAAAAACCTATATCAGGAGGTCAGCACATAAATGGCCCAAGCGACGCAAAAAGCACAATAGAGATAAAATAAAAATTCGTTTAATGTAGTATTTTCCTTCATAGGATTGGGTTTATATATAAAACCCCAAAATGAAGGGAAAAGGATTTTGCCTCCCATGTATGGAACATAATTTCGACAACATGACCCCAATTCGGATGAAGGGTCAAAATCATCTATGAAAGTAAAATCCTACAAAACCACAAAACCTAGAAAGGCAACTGTTTACCGATGATTTCTTGATCTTAAATTGCATTAATACTACAATTTTACCACACAATTCTGTGCAGCCGATTTGTAGATGGCCTCAACCACACGAATATCTCGTAGTCCTTCTTCCCCAGGAACAATTAAGTCGGTTTTCTCCATAATGGCCAACGCATCTTCATCCATTTGTTTGGCCTGTTGATTGGCGATGGAAAATTTAATGATCGTTCCGTCGGACATACTTCCGTTATTGCCATTATAGGAACTGTGTGGAGCCATTTTTAACCAGCCTTTTTCGTAGTTTACCTGAAGATGGTTCATATTTATACCAAAACTGGTCTGGCAGGATGCCCGGACACCACTGGGAAATTCCAATTGAAACATCATGGTTTCCTCAACTTCGTGATAAATTTCAGGTCGGGTCGTAGAGGCCTGCGCCAATACCGAAATGGGTTCTTCACCCGTGGCCAAACGGGCACCTTGTAGTGCGTACACCCCCATATCGCCCATTGCTCCACCTCCTAATTTTTTATTTTGCTTCCAATGATTGGTCCTACCGTCAAAATATCCTGCGGCAGAAGTCACCATCCGCACCTTGCCGAAAGGCTTTTCCTTGCCCACTTTCATATAGGCCTGAATATTGGGGTCGTGCTGACAGCGGTACCCGATAGCCAGTTTTACCTTATTGTCCTTACAGGCCTTGATCATTGCCTCACAATCGGCTACAGAAGGTGCCATTGGCTTTTCGCACCAAACATGCTTACCGGCATTGGCCGCCCTTATGGTATATTCGGCATGCATGGAAGGTGGTAAGACCACATAAACCACATCGATATCCGGATTATTGGCTATGGTATCAAAATTTTTGTAATTGTATACGTTCTTATCCGGAATACCATATTTTTCCTTCCAAACCGGAATTTTTTCGGGACTCCCGGTTACTATGCCCCTTAATTCACAGTTGTTCGTCAATTGTAGGGCGGGGGCAAGAAGATCGGTACTATAATAACCCAATCCAACTAGGGCAACCCCTAATTTTTTCTTTTGTGACCTGGTCTTGGATAGTAATATTTGAGGTGTAAATGCACTTGCTGCAGCAATCAACCCTGCCTTTTGAATAAATATTCGCCTTTGTTTTTCCATGGTTTCAAATTGAAGGTAGAAAATACTACAAAAATTTGATAATTCCATAAAAATATGGCAAACCATGGGAGTAGAATTGACGCTACTGTATTACCTTGTTTGCATAATTTAAAATTAGGGATAGTTCAATTCTATAGCTATTAGGGCATATAATGCCACATCCCATAAATTTGAAAATAACTATAAAACGGATTGATACGAAGATAACAATATCGTTATTCCTTTTTCTGAAGGTTTTGGACCAATAGGTCCTTTAAAACGTAGGCGGCAACAAGAACAAATCCGGTAATCAGGGTAGGGGTAGCATATTCCCATTCCAATATTTTTGTCAAGCTGCCAATAATTATGGCAAGTATACCAATAATCATCATGGTGTTCCACATAAAATAGGCAATATCACTTCTGTCGTCTTCCTTGTCATCAATAAGATATGTTGTGCCTTCCATAATGATCCAAATAATGAAGGCCAGGCCGCCAATGACCTGAAAAAATTCATTGTGGGATATATCCAGAATCTTGAAAATTCCATTTAGGGACCAAGAGGTAACCAAAACTAATTTGTTGTATTGCAGAAATCCTTTTTTTGTTTTGTTCCAAAATCGCCATGCGTACAATATACCAATTGCAATGAGGGAAACCAATATAAGGGGATCGGCAATGGTCTTTAAATGTAAGATTTTACAAAGAAAGCCTAAAACAAGTAGGGAAATGGCAATTCTTAAAGGTGTTCTCAAAATCTTCTTTTCTGTTTCCATAAAATTGTTTTTAAGATTCATTGCATTTCAGCTTGGTATAACTGAATTGCCTTTTGCCCTTTTTAGAAAAGACATTTCCCCATGGTACCACTAGCTAAAGGACCTTGATATTGGCTTTTAACCCTTCCATTATTCCTAATATATTATCTACTGTTTCCTTTAAATAATATTTAATCAGTACGTGGGGGATACGAATGGTGGTAAATCCATTTCTAAAAGAGTGCATGGCTTCTTCCAAATCGTTTATAGCCTGTTCATGGGTTAGGGAATGGTATTCCGTGTCTATTTCTATATTAAGCTTTACCCTAGATATAGCAATATCCACTGATTTTTTTCCATCCCACCATTCCAGCATTGGATTTACACCGGCATTTTTTAAACCATAATATAATTGTATGGCTTCCTTGGGGGTTCTTTTAAGTTTGATAAGCTTTTCCATGCGGCCTCTATGCTTCGCACAAAGCTCTATGCCTAATAGATCCATCGCACTTTTGTGGTCAAGATAATCAAGCTCTTTGTTACAATCTAAACATGTCATTCAAGTAGGTTAAAAATTTAATTTGGGACTATTATAACCGTAATATTTTTGGATTATTATGTGGGGGTTATCCAAAAAGGCCATCTTTTAGACGAACTGCAACTTTTTAGATGAACTGCCTACTTTTTAAACCACATGGCCTTTAAAAAATAAATATTCTTCCGCATTTTGGAATATCCCTATATATTTACATATTCGCTATACCAAACCATAAATAATGGAATGTAGAACAATGTTTAAGACAATAGTATCCTCCTTTATATGTATTGTAATTCTGTTGGGCT
The DNA here is from genome assembly GCF_900129275.1 of Arenibacter palladensis. Lineage (GTDB taxonomy): Bacteria > Bacteroidota > Bacteroidia > Flavobacteriales > Flavobacteriaceae > Arenibacter > Arenibacter palladensis. Next base: position 504,474 of record NZ_FQUX01000002.1, read on the forward strand.
GCAGGGACCAACAAAACACAGAGCCCAAAGATGCTACGGCCTTGGCACTGCCGGAACTGACTTTTAACGAAGCCAACCGATTGGTTCGCCTGCCATTGGAGTGCCTTCAAACGGAATATCCCAACAAATTAAATCAGTCACTTCAGGATTCAACCCATTTGGGCAGTCCTAAACAATTGCACCCGGCATTTTATGGTTGTTATGACTGGCATTCCTCCGTTCACGGTCACTGGTCCTTGGTTTCCCTAATAAAACAGTTTCCTAGTTTAAATCAGGCTTCCACAATTCGCAATAAATTGGTGGAAAATATTTCCAGGGAAAATATATTGGCCGAAGTAGACTATTTTAATATGATTGGCAATAATTCATTTGAACGTACATATGGATGGGCCTGGATCTTGAAATTGACCGAAGAGCTTCATACATGGCAGGATCCTTTGGCACGTGACCTAGAGGTTAACTTACAGCCGTTGACAAATTATATTGTGGCAGCCTATATAGAATTTTTACCAAAATTAAATTATCCCATTAGGGTGGGGGAACACACCAACACCGCCTTTGGACTTTCCATGGCTTGGGATTATGCGGTTGTCCTCGAGGACGAAGCTTTAAAAAACGCCATTACTACAAGTGTTGCCCGATTTTATGAAAACGATGCAGATTGTCCCATGAACTGGGAACCTAGCGGATTCGATTTTTTATCGCCATGCCTGGAAGAGGCCAATCTGGTCAGAAAAATTTATAGCCCGGAAAAGTTTAAAAAATGGTTGGATAAATTCTTGCCCCAATTGGCAGATCCTCAATTTCAGCTAGAGCCCGGAATAGTGTCCGATAGAACAGATGGCAAATTGGTGCATTTGGATGGCCTCAATTTTAGCAGGGCCTGGTGTTTGTACGGTATTGCGGAGACACTTCCCCAATACGCACATTTAAAACAAATTGCCACCGCGCATATTAATTACTCCTTGCCCAGTATTGTTGATGATAATTACAGTGGTACCCATTGGTTGGGAAGTTTTGCATTATACGCTTTAAATACAGCACAATAGCATGAAATTGAAAATGGGGCCAGGGGTTTTGGTCGCGGCAGCCTTTATTGGTCCTGGCACCGTTACCGTTTGCTCCATGGCCGGCGTACAATATGGATATTTACTTCTCTGGGCCCTATTGTTATCCGTAGTGGCCACCGTGGTATTACAGGAAATGGCTGCGAGATTAGGAATTGTAACCCAAAAAGGGTTGGCCAACGCAATAAAGGAAGAGATAGGTGTGCGTTGGATAAAAATGTTGGTATTGGGTTTGATCCTATCGGCAATAGTTATAGGCAATGCCGCTTATGAAGGCGGTAATATAGGTGGTGCCTCCTTAGGCCTCGAGGCCATATTTGGACAAGAATATCAAAGTTTTTATCCTTGGATTGTAGGGATTTTTGCATTTCTACTTTTGTTTCTTGGTAATTATCGGGTTTTAGAAAAGGTACTGGTTTCCTTAGTAGTAATCATGAGCATATCCTTTCTATTGACGGTCATAATTACAAGACCAGATATTTCAGCTATAATTCAAGGTCTTTTTATTCCCAAAACGCCGGATGGAAGTATTTTGAACATTATTGCCCTGGTAGGCACCACGGTAGTACCTTATAATTTATTCTTACATACCTCATTGGTAAGTGAAAAATGGAAATCCAAAGAGAATTTAAAGGAAGCACGTAGGGATACCGTCGTATCCATTGTTTTGGGTGGCATGGTATCCATGGCAATAGTGGTTACCGCAGCTGCCATTCCTTCTAGCGAAATAACCAATGTTATGGATATGGCCAAAGGCTTGGAACCACTTTATGGGGAAAGTGCCAAATATTTTATGGGGATCGGGCTTTTTGCGGCCGGGGTAACCTCTGCCATTACCGCGCCTCTAGCGGCTGCCTATGTGGCCAATAGTTGTTTTGGATGGAATGCGACCATGGATAACCTACGGTTTAAATTAGTTTGGATGATCATTTTATTGGTAGGTGTCCTTTTTATGTCCGTAGGAATAAAACCTTTGGAGATCATCAAATTTGCCCAGGTAACCAACGGAATGCTATTGCCAATTATAGCTATATTTCTACTATGGATCGTTAACCGAAAAACAGTAATGCAGGAATATCAAAATACCCAATTTCAAAATGTAATGGGGATTATCATCATAATATTATCGGCAATACTGGGGGCAAAAAGTATATTAACAGTTTTTGGGCTATTTTAAGGACATGATAAGTATCGATATAAATTGTGATATAGGGGAGGGCGTAGGCAACGAAGCACAGCTATTGCCCTTAATTACCTCCTGTAGTATTGCCTGCGGTGGCCATGCCGGGGATGCCGATACCATGATGCAGATAGCCTCAATGGCCAAAGAACACAAAGTACTGGTAGGGGCACACCCATCATATCCGGATAGGGAGAATTTTGGAAGAACCAGCATCAAGATGCCAAAGGTTGAGTTGAAAAAAAGTATCCTTTCACAAATTGAGGATTTAAACACTGTCCTCAAATCTTTGGGTATTCCGTTAAACCACTTAAAGCCCCATGGCGCCCTTTATAATGATGTGGCAAGAGACAGGGAATTGGCATTGGTGTTTTTGGATAGCATTGAAAAATTTAAGAAATATGTTTTTTTGTATGTTCCCTTTGATTCAAAAATAGAGAAGGAAGCTCTGCGCTTGGGATTTCGAATTAAGTACGAGGCGTTTGCCGATCGCAATTATAATGACGATCTATCCCTAGTGTCCCGTAAAGACCCTAGGGCATTACTACATGACCCCAAAGCAGTTATGGACCATGTACTACATATGGTTACAAAAGGTGAAGTTTTGACCCTTTCCGGGAAGGCCGTAAAAATCAAGGCGGACACCTACTGTATTCACGGGGATTCTCCTTCAACATTACAAATATTAGCGTATCTTTCCAAACATTTACCAAAGAACCAAATCTCAATAAAAAAGTGAGTACTTTCAAAATATCTGTAAGGCAATTTGGTGTCCATGCCATATTAATAGAATGGCCCAACAGGGTAGAAGAATCCATTTTGGACGAGATTCTTCAGTTTATTCAGTTCTTAAAAAAAAATCATCTAGATGAAAAGGAGTGGGAGTTTGTGCCCGCTTATAATTCGCTTACTCTGATCTGCAAGGACACTGTCCTCGATTTTGATTATTTTAAACCCAAAATAAAGGAATGGTACGCAAAAAAAGGAAAGATAGATCCTGCTACCAGATACCTTTGGCGATTACCGGTATGTTATGATTTAAAATTTGGGTTGGATCTTGAGGAGATATCCGGAAAATTAAGCATGTCCGTAGAGAGTATAACAGAACTGCATTCCCAAAATATATATACGGTATATGGAATAGGTTTTTTACCAGGTTTCATGTATTTGGGAGGCGTGCCGGAAGCTTTGGAAGTTCCACGCAAAGCTACTCCCAGACCCAAAGTACTTATGGGATCGGTTGGTCTAGCAGGAAAACAGACAGGTATTTATCCACAGGATTCACCTGGAGGCTGGAACATAATAGGGAAATGCCCTGTTCCCATGTTCGACGTAAAAAAGGAAAACCCATGTTTTGTTAAAGTTGGGGATAAAATACAGTTTTACCCTATTTCGATGGCAGAATACCAGTTGCATAAAATTGAAAGTGAGGTAGGTATTTATAACATTGAAAAAATAGTGCTGGATGCTTAACATTATTAAATCGGGCTTTTTCACTACCGTACAGGATTCCGGTAGATTTGGATACAGGGATAAAGGAGTTCCGGTTGCCGGGGTAATGGATTCGTACACTGTCTCCAAGCTAAACACTTTACTTGAAAATGATGAAAATAGTGCGGTACTGGAAATAACCATGACGGGACCCACAATGGAATTTGAACAGGATACCTATATTGTGCTGGGTGGTGCGGAAATGTCGGTTACCCTTAATAATAAGCCCATAGACAACTACAAAGTCTACAAAGTCAACGGCGGTGATATCCTAACCTACGGCAAGTTGCTAAAAGGATTTAGGGGATATTTGGGAATTAAGGACGGATTTAAGACAACAGTGGTATTGGGAAGTAGATCTTTCTTTAGACCTATTACCGAACAGGATTCCATTAAGAAAATATCCAGTTTGCCCTATACAAAATGTAAACTTTTCAATCCCAAAATTTCAGAACTTAAAGTAGACTCCGTATTGGACAAATCCCAATTGGAAGTCTATAAAGGTCCTGAATATAAACTTTTAACGGACAAACAACTGTCCCAAATATTTTACAAGGAATTTTCAGTGGCCAACGAGAACAACCGAATGGCATATCAGCTCAACGAGTCAATCGATGGCAATGCAATATCCATGTTGACCTCCGCCACTTTACCTGGTACAATACAACTTACCCCTGCTGGAAAATTAATCATATTAATGAAAGATGGTCAGACCACAGGGGGTTATCCACGAATTTTGCAGTTGTCGGATATGGCCATGTCCATTTTAGCGCAAAAAAGATCTGGAGACCTTGTTAGTTTTAAACTAAAATAGGGTGCGGAAATTTATTCCTTTGTCAATTAAATTTTAATGCCTAAATTTATCCCTATGAAAATAAATAGAACCACAATTGAATTGGTCATTATCGTCCCCTAACAGGGATGATACGGATTTCTATTTATTTAAAAAGCCTGTATCATATCTAATGTGATACAGGCTTTTTTTTTAGGTTTTACCCAATTATAATTTGGGATTATGTTCTTTTTTAAGGCGATAACAAAAGGTTTATCAAAGAATAAAAACCTACTGAATATGATATGGTTTATGTATTTAAATATCTGGTTATCAGATAGTTGAAATTAAATCATTATAATTGAATTTAAATCAAATTTTTATGTTAAAAATCTAAGGGTTTTTAAACTTTTATCTTTGGTAGTCGTAGTTTATATAGAATAGTATTAAAATACAAAGTATACAAATTAATGGAATTAAATAAATTTAGCAAAAACGTTACCCAAGACCCTACACAACCTGCCGCACAGGCTATGTTATACGCCATAGGATTGGAAGAAGAGGATCTAAAAAAACCTCTGATCGGAATTGGTAGTACAGGTTATGAGGGCAATCCTTGTAACATGCACCTAAATGATCTGGCCCAAGAAGTAAAACTTGGAACCGAAAAAGGGGGCTTGGTTGGTCTTGTGTTCAATACTATAGGTGTAAGTGATGGTATTTCCATGGGTACCTACGGTATGAGATATTCATTGCCTTCTAGGGATATCATTGCAGATTCTATGGAAACTGTAGTACAAGCTATGAACTATGACGGACTTGTAACTGTTGTAGGTTGCGACAAAAATATGCCCGGTGCCCTTATGGCCATGATTAGACTGAACAGACCATCTGTTTTGGTTTATGGCGGTACTATTGCCTCCGGCTGTTACAAAGACAAGAAATTGGATATTGTCTCTGCTTTTGAGGCATGGGGCGAAAAGGTAGCCGGAACCATGAACGAGGAGGATTACAAAGGAGTAATTCAAAATGCATGTCCGGGAGCAGGTGCCTGTGGTGGTATGTACACCGCCAACACCATGGCTTCCGCTATAGAGGCTTTGGGCATGGCCCTACCTTATAATTCTTCCAACCCAGCCATTGGCAAAGAGAAGAAACAGGATGCCATAAGTGCTGGTTTTGCCTTAAGGCATCTATTGGAAAACGATATTAAGCCCAGCGACATCATTACAAAAAAATCTTTTGAAAATGCTGTACGTTTACTTACGCTCCTAGGAGGATCTACCAACGCTGTCCTACACTTTTTAGCAATAGCGAAAGCAGCAGATGTTGATTTTACCTTGGACGACTTTCAAAAAATTAGTGACAGTACTCCATTCTTGGCAGATTTGAAACCAAGTGGCAAATACTTAATGGAAGATCTACATCGTGCAGGAGGTACACCGGCGGTGATGAAGTTTATGTTGGAGAACGGTATGTTGCACGGAGATTGTTTAACCATAACCGGAAAAACTGTTGCCGAAAACCTTGCAGAAGTTCCAAGTTTAAAAGAAGGGCAACAAATTATTAAGCCTCTGAACGCTCCGATCAAGGAAACAGGACACTTAAGAATATTATACGGAAATCTCGCAGAAGACGGTGCCGTAGCCAAGATTACAGGTAAGGAAGGTTTACACTTTACAGGTCCTGCTAAAGTTTTTGATGATGAATTCTTGGCAAATGCCGGTATAGGCAAAGGATTGGTAAAAAAAGGAGACGTTGTGGTTATTAGGTACGAAGGCCCTAAAGGTGGCCCAGGGATGCCTGAGATGTTGAAACCCACAGCTGCCATTATGGGTGCCGGACTAGGGAAGGATGTAGCCTTGATTACCGATGGTCGCTTTTCTGGAGGAACACACGGTTTTGTTGTTGGTCATGTATGCCCGGAAGCTCAGGATGGTGGAACTATCGGCCTTTTGAAGGATGGGGATATTATCACCATTGACGCGGAAAAAAATAGTATTTCTGTGGCCCTTTCAGATGAAGAGATCAAAACGCGAAGGGAAAACTGGGTACAACCGCCCCTTAAAGTTAAAAAAGGAAGTCTGTACAAATATGCAAGAACGGTATCCTCGGCCTCACAAGGTTGTGTAACCGACGAAATATAATATTAAAGGGTACAGAAAATTAAATATCTGCCCAAGAAAAATTAAAGGGTTTTATACCAAGTATGTTAACCGATTAGGTCTACAATTATGGAAACATTGAAAAAGGAAAAAACAGCATCATCTAAGCAGGGTACGAAGAGAATAAGTGGTGCGGAGGCTATAATCCATTGCCTATTGGCTGAGGGTGTAGACTTGATTTATGGATATCCCGGAGGGGCCATTATGCCGCTGTATGATGAATTGTACAAATTTCAGGATAAACTAACCCATATTCTAACAAGACATGAGCAGGGAGCTACCCATGCTGCACAGGGCTATGCCAGGGTAACCGGAAAAGTAGGTGTGGCAGTGGCCACCTCCGGTCCAGGAGCTACCAATTTGATTACCGGTATTGCCGATGCCCAGATAGATTCAACACCAATGGTCTGTATAACAGGTCAGGTAGCCAGACATTTGTTGGGATCCGACGCTTTTCAGGAAACCGATATTATCGGAATTTCCACACCTGTAACCAAATGGAACTGTCAAGTTACCAAAGCTTCTGAAATTCCAGAGGTCTTGGCAAAGGCATTCTATATTGCGAGATCAGGTAGGCCAGGACCCGTATTGGTAGATATTACCAAAAATGCACAAATTGATGAATTCGACTTTTCATACGAGCATTGCACCGGGGTTCGTAGTTACAAGCCTTACCCTAAACCAGATATCAAGGCCATTGAGGATGCTGCCAATTTGATAAATGCTGCCAAAAAACCTTTTATAGTTTTTGGACAGGGAGTAATTTTAGGGCAAGCTGAGGAACAACTAAAATCGTTGGTAGAGAAGGCAGGTATTCCTGCTGCCTGGACCATACTTGGGCTTTCCGCTATGGATACGGAACATCCCTTAAATGTTGGAATGGTAGGTATGCACGGGAATTACGGGCCCAATTTGTTGACGAACGAATGTGATGTGCTCATTGCCATTGGTATGCGGTTTGACGACAGGGTAACCGGAAGTCTGGACACCTACGCCAAACAGGCAAAAATTATTCATTTCGATATAGATCCTGCTGAAATAAACAAGAATGTTAAGGCAGATGTAGCGGTATTGGGAGATTCCAAGGTTACCTTGGACCTGTTGCTACCAATGATCAAAAACAATACTCACGAATCTTGGCACAATGAATTTAAGAAAAAGTATAAGATAGAGTTTGAGCAGATCATTAAAAATGATGTATATCCTACTAAGGACAAACTTACCATGGCAGAAGTTATTGAGGAGATCAATATAGCCAGTGGCCACAGGGCCATAATAGTTTCAGACGTTGGACAACATCAAATGATTGCCTGCAGATATGCCAAATTTAAACAGACCAAAAGTAATGTAACTTCCGGTGGATTGGGAACCATGGGCTTCGCTTTACCGGCTGCTATCGGAGCCAAAATGGGAGCCATGGATAGGGAAGTAGTTGCCATTATAGGTGATGGTGGATATCAAATGACCATTCAGGAATTGGGGACTATCTTCCAGAACAAGACCCCTGTTAAAATCGTGGTACTCAACAATGATCACTTGGGAATGGTGCGTCAATGGCAAGAACTTTTCTTTGAAAGTAGATATGCCTCTACTGTAATGGTAAACCCCGACTTTGTAAAAATTGCAGAAGGCTACCATATAGAATCCAAACGCATAAGCGAAAGAAAGGATTTAAAGGCTACCATAAAAGAAATGTTGGCCTCCAAGGATGCTTACTTTTTGGAAGTTAAAGTAGAAAAAGAGGACAATGTCTTTCCTATGATTCCTTCAGGGGCATCAGTATCGGATATACGTTTGAAATAAAATAATTATTAATTAAAATTACCCATAACTTCATATTTTTGATGGGGGATTGGGATAAGGAGATGGAAAAAAAATGGTTTACAATTTCAGTGTACTCCGAGAACAGCGTAGGACTACTGAACAGAATATCAGGGATATTTTTAAAACGTCATATAAACATTGAAAGTTTAAATGTTTCTAAATCGGAAATAGACCACGTGTCAAAATTTACCATTGTGGTGTACACTACAGAAGATTGGGTGCGTAATATTGTGGGGCAGGTGGAAAAGCAGATCGAGGTCATCAAGGCCTTCTATCACACCGATGAAGAAACCATATATCAGGAATCGGCATTATTCAAAGTAGCTTCTACCTTACTGTTCGATGAACGAAATATTCAAAACATTATTAAGGATAGTAACTCCCAAATTGTTACGGTATCAAGGGAATTCTTCGTACTGGCAAAGACCGGAAGAAGAAATGAAATTGACGAAATGTACCAACAATTGAAACCTTATGGTATCATGCAATTTGTGCGTTCCGGAAGGATTGCGGTTACAAAATCCGAAATGAAAATTTCATCATTATTAAAAGAGTTTAATCAATAAATAATCAACCCCGAGCCTAATCGGGAAATAAAATCGAGTTTAAAAAATGGCAAATTACTTTAATACACTATCATTAAGGGAACAACTTACTCAATTGGGGAAATGCAGGTTCATGGAATCTACAGAATTTTCTGATGGTGTATCCGCTTTAAAAGGGAAAAAAATTGTAATCGTTGGATGTGGTGCCCAAGGACTTAACCAAGGTCTTAATATGCGCGATTCCGGATTGGACATATCTTACGCCCTAAGAGGTGCAGCTATAAAAGAAAAAAGACAGTCTTTTATAAACGCAAGTGAAAATGGATTTAATGTAGGTACCTACGAAGAGCTAATTCCAACGGCCGATGTAGTTATTAACCTAACTCCGGACAAACAGCATACCAGTGTAGTTTCTGCAGTTATGCCCCTAATGAAAAAGGGTGCCACCCTATCTTACTCACACGGTTTTAATATTGTGGAGGAAGGTATGCAGATCCGTGAGGACCTAACCGTTATTATGGTAGCTCCAAAGTGTCCAGGATCTGAAGTACGTGAAGAATATAAAAGAGGTTTTGGTGTTCCTACCCTAATTGCGGTACATCCGAACAATGACCCTCAGGATAAAGGATTGGCCCAGGCAAAAGCCTATGCTGTTGCCACTGGTGGACATAAGGCAGGTGTTTTGGAATCTTCCTTTGTTGCCGAAGTAAAATCAGATTTAATGGGGGAACAGACTATACTTTGTGGTTTGTTGCAAACTGGTTCCATTCTTTGTTTTGATAAAATGATCGAAAAAGGAATTGACGCAGGATATGCTTCCAAATTAATTCAGTACGGATGGGAGACCATTACAGAAGGGCTTAAATACGGAGGTATTACCCATATGATGGATCGTTTGTCCAATCCTGCGAAGATAAAGGCTTTTGAACTATCTGAAGAATTAAAGGATATAATGCGTCCACTTTTCCATAAGCATATGGACGATATTATGAGCGGCCATTTCTCAAAAACCATGATGGAAGACTGGGCCAATGATGATAAAAACCTATTGACCTGGAGAGCAGCAACCGGAGAAACCGCTTTCGAAAAGACTCCTGCCGGATCTGTTAAAATTGTTGAACAGGAATTTTATGACCACGGTGTACTAATGGTAGCTATGGTAAGGGCAGGTGTGGAGTTGGCTTTTGAGTCCATGACCGAATCTGGAATTATTGCAGAATCTGCTTACTACGAGTCGCTACATGAAACTCCATTGATCGCCAACACCATTGCTAGAAAGAAATTGTTTGAAATGAACAGGGTTATATCCGATACGGCCGAATACGGTTGTTATTTGTTTGATCATGCCTGTAAGCCACTATTGGCCGATTTCATGAAAACCATAGATACCGATGTTATTGGAAAGCATTTTGCTGACGAAAAACATCTAAGTGTGGACAACGCAAAACTAATTGCAGTAAACAAAGCTTTACGCGAGCATCCTGTAGAGATTGTAGGAGCAAGGTTGCGTGCATCCATGACAGCAATGAAACCTATAGTATAATTATAATTGACTAATTATAAGGCCTGCCGAGTTTCATTTAACTGGGCAGGCCTTTGTTTATATACCTATTGATGGACGCATATTTCCCCAAAATAGAAGACATCCGAAAGGCTGCCGAAACCATTAGACAAGTAGCGGATATTACTCCATTGATGCAGAGCATCAGATATTCCAAGGCCTATGATGCCAATATTCTTCTAAAAAGGGAAGATTTACACAGGGTAAGAAGTTATAAGATAAGGGGTGCCTTCAACAAGATAAGCTCCCTTAGCAAAAAAGAAACCATGAACGGTGTGGTATGTGCCAGCGCCGGAAACCATGCCCAAGGTGTTGCTTTTGCCTGTAATCACTTAGGCATTAAAGGCACTATTTATATGCCATCGGTAACCCCGAAACAAAAGGTTGAACAAACAAAATTATTTGGAGGGGACTGGGTAACCGTGGTACTTGAGGGGGATACCTTTGATGATTCCTCGGATGCGGCCAAAAAATTCTGTGCCGCTGAAAAAAAGACTTATATCCACCCTTTTGATGACCCAAAAATAATTGAAGGTCAGGCCACCGTTGGTTTGGAAATATTGGAACAGACCAAACAACCAATAGACTATGTTTTCGTAGCTGTAGGTGGGGGGGGATTGGCCTCAGGTCTCTGTGCCGTATTTAAGTCTTTATCGCCACAAACAAAAATTATTGGCGTGGAACCGGAGGGAGCTCCATCTATGAAAACTTCCATAGAAAAGGGCGTTAACATCGAATTGGAACATATAGATAAGTTTATTGATGGTGCCGCGGTAAAGCGAGTGGGAAACCTTACATTCAATATTTGCAAGGAATACCTATATGATATGGTAACCGTACCGGAAGGCAAGGTTTGCCAGACCATTTTAGATCTTTACAATAGGGATGCCATAGTTGTGGAACCAGCGGGAGCCCTCACCATTACGGTGTTGGACGATTATAAGGAAGAAATAAAAGGCAAAAACGTAGTTTGCATCGTAAGTGGCAGCAACAACGATATTACACGTACGGCCGAGATAAAGGAACGTGCCTTGCTATACGGAAAATTAAAACACTATTTTATAATTCGGTTTCCTCAGAGACCAGGAGCGTTGAAGGAATTCGTTGTTGATATTCTGGGCCCAACCGATGATATTACCCATTTTGAATATTCAAAAAAATCTAGTCGGGAAAATGCTCCGGCCGTAGTGGGAATAGAATTAAAAAATCCGGAAGATTTAGCTCCACTTGTAAAACGGATGAAGGAGAACAATTTTTTTGGCGACTACATTAACGATAAGCCGGATTTGTTTCAGTATTTAATTTAGCGAGCAATTTTAAAATGTAAAGTGCCAATCCTAGTTATAGGAACGGCACTTTAAACAAATAATTTCCATTAAATCGATAATCTCATAAATAACTCATGGCTACTGGCTTTGTTCTGATTAAAAACATTCCCTGTAGTTACCTCATAAGCATATCCAAGATTAAAATTATCGCTGACCTTAAATAAAAACAAGCCACTTACACTTTCGTCATATCTATAAGATGCCCCTAGATTGAATTTATATCCGAAATCCAGTATGGATGTAATTTCAACGGATAAAGGAGTGGCATTTACATATCGGAACATGATCGAATTCTGCAATTTTGAAGATGCCCCTAATCTGAGGTCATAACCACCCGATAAATACAAGTGCATTCTACTTTCCCCTAAATAGGCAGTGCCATCCTTTTCCTGTAAACGCTCTGGAGTCAACAATCTCGGAATGGAAAATGAAAGAAAATAATCTTGATGCAATAAAAGGAGACCGGCACCAATATTGGGCATAAACCTACTTTCATAATCCGTTAAGGTAGGATCCTGACCAATTCCGTACGTTACCAATCCAGAAGTATTAGCACTATAAGAATTAGCACTTGCCTTAAGTCCGAAGAAAAGTTTATAGGAATCACTCAATTGAATGTGATATGAAAAATCAACAGCTACTGAAGTTTGATTTTCAATAAACGTTTTGTCATTTAAAATAGATACTCCTAATCCTGCCTTCTTATTTAAAGGTGTGCTAAAAATAGCACTCTGACCTTCTGGAGCCCCCTCAATTCCGGCCCATTGACTGCGAATACCTAAAGTAATGTCTGAACTTTCTGAACTACCTGCAAATGCCGGATTATAAATATTCATGTTATAGCGGTAAAATATTGTATTTGGATCCTGCTGTGCTTGAATTGTAGAATAGGCAAGTATAAACAAGATAAATAGGCCTTTATATGATTTCATTGTATTGCTTTAAAATTATAGTGTTGATTTAATAATTGATGAAGATCCATCCTTGAAGGGACTTTTGGCCATTCCCAAAGTCAATCACATAAAAATAAGATCCCGCAGGTAGTTTACCATTATTGTTATTAAAGGCTCCGTTCCAGTTATTTTGATAATTTCTGGTTTCAAACACGGCATTACCGGATCTATTGTAAACCTTAACATTATTGTTGGGATAATTGTCTATACCCGGCACTATCCAGTAGTCATTAACACCATCACCGTTCGGAGTAAAGGCTTGTGCAGGTATCACCTTCGGAGAACTATCTCCCGGGAAGGTATCCTGCAGGTCTGGTATCCCGTCATTGTCATCATCGGTATCCGCATTATTGCCAATGCCATCACCATCAGTATCTGTATCTTCTGATTCATCATAAGGAAAAGCATCTGCGCTGTCCACTACGCCATCATTATCATGGTCCTCATCTACATTATTCCCAATTCCATCGCCATCCGTGTCAGTATCTTCTGATCCATCCAAAGGAAAAGCATCTTCGGTGTCAAGAACACCATCATTGTCATCATCCGTATCTGCATTGTTACCTATTCCATCGCCATCTGTATCGGTATCCTCTGATTCATCATAAGGGAAGGCATCTTCCGTGTCTACAACACCATCATTGTCATTATCCAAATCTTCGGTATCCATAATGCCGTCCTCATCATAATCATCTACATCATCCAGGATAGTAATGCTAATATCCTGAAGCGTTTTTGCTCCATAAGAATCTTGTACCGTAACTTGAATTTGATAAATATTATCATGATTTGTATCGCTAGGATTTTCAAAATTTGGCTTGGTCAGGAACTGGATAATACCTAAATCGGCATTTATAGAGAAAAATGAATTGTCTTCCCCTCCGTTATTTTCAGCAGTGAAGGCATATGTTATTCCATTCATTTCCATATCCCCCTCCATATCCGATACTTCCATATCAATAACTTCAATAGAATTTTCTGTTGTCATTATTGACCCCGTAGTAAGAATTGTTGGAGATGAATTGGATTCAATGGTAACTGGCAAATCAATTGTGCAACCGTTGACATCCTCAACAGTAACGGAATATACTCCCTGCCCCAGACCCGAAATAGTGCTTGTAGTTTCATTTCTTGACCAATTGAAATTATAAGGAGGCATACCCCCGGAAACCGTTAGCTCAATAATTCCGTCTTTGGCTCCAACATAACTTTCCAAGGTGGTGTTTGCTATTGCCCGAAGTACCTCCGGTTGATCTATTACAAAATCCTTGGTCACCGTATGGCCATCATTGTCTGTAACTCTTACGGAATAGTTTCCAGCAACTAAACCATTAAAAGAATAATTTTGATTTTGGGTGCTTATGGTTTCTCCAAAACTATTTTCATTCAAAAATAATTCAAAGTTATAGCCTTGGTTGCCTTGATTTACAGTTATGTTTGCCAAACCGGAATTACCTTCAAAACAGAGTACATCCGATGTACCAATATCCAACACCATATCATTTACATTAGTAACACTTACTAAAATATTCTGTGTTGCTGTTCCCCCTTTAAAATCGGTAACACTTAGCTGTACCTTATAGCCATTGTCATTTCCTTCGTCCATTGGAGATTCATAATCCGGGGCTTCCTTAAAAATAAGTTCCCCTGTAGTGGGCTCTAAATTGAAGAAATCATTGTCCACGCCACCATTGTCATCATTGGACAATGAATAGGACAAACCATTGCCTTCGCTATCCCCATCATTATCCGTTGCATTAACATTGATCACCGCGGTTTCATTTTCTGCCACACTTACTTCATTAGTCGTGGTGATAATAGGCAGTGAATTATCACTGAATTTTTTGGCAAAAATTTTATCATAATTGCTATAATATACACAATACACGGTTCCGTCTTTCGCAACTTTTATGGATGGCCACTCTATTCTAGATGCCGAAAAACCAGCTAGGCCTACAATTTCCCATGTATTATTTTTAAATTGATGAACAGAGATTTTACCATTGTTGGCATAGTCTTTATAAACAACATAAGGAATATCATCCGGAGATATGGCTAAGGTGGTATACACAGTAGAACCTGAAGTAAATCCGTCAACGCCCACCAATTCCCATGCATTATTAATAAATTTTTTAACTGCGGCCTTGGTGCCATTACCTTGGTCACGGTAAGCTATATAGGGTATGTCATTTGAATCAAATTCCATATTTATGCCATAAGCGGCACCAGATGAAGTACCTATATTGCCAACTCGTTCCCAAGATCCGTTAACGTAGCGACGTACGGCTTCTTTGTATCCGTTATTACCTTCGGTATATGCTAAATAAGGTGTGCCATCTTTACTAAAATCAAGATCCATATCGGAGGTAGGTCCAGTAAAATTAGGGTCACCGACCATTTCCCAACTGGATCCATTATACTTCATGACTTCCAAATTGTAACCGCCCGAGTAATAACTGTAAACCACATAGGGAACATTGTTGGGGTCTAACGCAATAGATATGCTCTGCCCATTTGCTGTTGTGAATCCTATGGAGCCCAGCACTTCCCAATTATTATTGATATAACGTTGTACCGTTCCTTTTCCCTCAACCGAAGAATCCATATAAAATATATAGGGGACATCGTTGGAATCCAAATCCATAGTTACCGGAGTAGCCGAAGCTGCCGAGATACCTTTATTACCTACAGGAATCCACTCATTATTTTGAAAACCTAGAACTGAAATCTTATAGTCATTATCATAGTCTACAAAAGCTACTAAAGGCATTCCATTGCTGTCTATGGCCAAAGCGTCCTTTTGAAAGTTTCCTTTCGCAATACCTGTATTTCCCCCAGTAGAAGACCATACTCCATCTAAAAATTGATATACGGCACTTATAGAACCCATGCCCATCATATCATCTCCCGGTTGGGATACAAATATTTTATCGTTTGTGGCAGTAATACTCGGTTGGTTAAATACCCGATCAAATGCCGAACTATCCGAGCCTACGGTTTCCCAGCTACCGTTATTGAGTTGTTTTACGATCAGATTACTAGCTTGTCCATGATACAACACAACGGGAGTATTGTTTTCTGTAATTGTCATTGCCAGATAACCTGACATGTCTTCTGAAATTACATTTGAACCTACTGGTCCCATGTTCCGTTACTAAATTTTGAAATAATGGGGACATAGCCGTTTGAGGCATCATTGGTTAAAACATAAGGCACATTATCATTATCAATAGCAAAGGATAAATAAGAAGTTGCACCAGTAAAAGACTGGTTACCAACATATTCCCACACTCCATTTATATACCTTTTTACAGAACCAAATCGCTTATAGTTTGCCAGCTCTTCGGCGTAGGCTACATAGGGAATGGAGTTACTGTCCACTGCTATATTGATCGAGCTTGCGTAAGAATCCGAGATAGGCGATGAACCTAGAATATCCCAATCACCGTTAACAAATTGATAAACTACAAGCCTTGAAGAATTGGCCGAGTCTGAAACTGCTGCATAAATAGTCCCGTTCGGGGCAATAGCCAATGAATTACCGTAGGAAGAACTGGTACTAAAGCCTGGATCACCTACCAACTCCCAAGCGCCGTTATTAAAACGCATTACCGTTGCTTTGTTATCATAACCACCATCGGAAAAAATTACATAGGGCTGGTAATTGGTATCCGTAGCCAAAAATAAAGAATTAAGATAGGAACTTCAAAAACCAGGTGTGCCCACATAAACCCATTGATTGTTAATAAATTGTTTAACACTTAGCTTAGAGGAATTGTCTTCATCTTGGTAGGCGGTATAAACACTATTATTGGGACCTTTCGCCATGGATAAATACCTTGCTGAAGTCGAGGACGGCGCATTAAAATCATTGGCACCCAATGCTTCCCATTGTTGGGCATAATTTAGCAATGATACTAATAGGGCAAGTACTAAACTAATTAAGTTTTTTTTCATTTTCATTCAAAGGTATTTTTTGTAGGAATAATACTATAAAACAGAAAGTTAATTCTGTGAAGCTAAATAATGCCTAAATAAGTTCATCATAAAACAATTGTTGTGTAATCGCTATATACTGTGGGCCAAACTCTGGAAATAGGTAGTACCTTAGTGAAAACAATTATTTTTTAATGAATAACTATTGCTGAGTTCTAAATAGGTACTATTTTTATAACAACTGAAAAATTTACCAAACAACATGAGTGATATAGCAATACCGGAAGAATTTCAAATAAGAAATACTATTGACCAACGACACTTCTTGGTGGACGGCCAATTAAAAGAGTGGACAGGGAATACAACTGAGGTATATTCTACCATATCCAGTACGGACAATTATAAACCTACCTTACTGGGAAGTATTCCGGACATGGGCGAAAAGGAAGCTATGGATGCCTTGGATGCCGCCTTGGTGGCTTTCAATAAAGGTAAAGGGATTTGGCCAACCATGCGGGTAAAGGAACGCATAGACTGCATGGAGATTTTCGTAAAGAAAATGCAGACCAAGAGGGATGAAATTGTAAAACTGCTTATGTGGGAAATTGGAAAATCGCTTCCTGATTCCCAGAAGGAGTTCGACAGAACGGTGGAGTATATTTTGGATACCATTGAGGATTACAAGCAACTCGATCGCGATAATGCCAAATTTGAAAAAAACGATGGTGTTTATGCCCATATTAGAAGGGGACCACTTGGGGTGGTACTATGTTTAGGCCCCTACAATTATCCTTTAAACGAAACTTTTGCCTTGCTTATTCCTGCCATCATCATGGGCAATACTACCATTTTTAAGCCTGCCAAGCATGGTGTTTTATTGATTACCCCACTGCTGGAAGCTTTTCAATCCAGTTTCCCAAAAGGGGTGGTGAATATTGTATTTGGTAGGGGTAGGGCAGTAGCAGCGCCTATAATGAAGACAGGGAAAGTTGATGTTTTGGCTTTGATAGGCAATAGTAAATCTGCAAATGCACTTCAAAACCAACATCCAAAAAGCAATAGACTGCGTTTGGTGCTCGGACTGGAAGCTAAGAATCCAGCTATTATACTGCCCGACGCGGATTTGGATTTAACCATAGACGAGTGTATTGCCGGTACCTTGTCCTTTAACGGACAGCGTTGTACCGCACTAAAAATAATCTATGTCCACGAGGACATTGCCGCGGAATTTAACAAACGATTTTCCGAGAGGGTCGATGCCCTAAAATTTGGAAACCCTTGGGAAGAAGGCGTTAAGTTAACCCCTCTGCCCGAACCTGATAAGCCGGCCTATATACAGGAGTTAATAGATGACGCCAGGGAAAAAGGTGCCAAGATTTTGAATAAAAAAGGTGGTACGCATTCCGACAATTACATTTGGCCAGCCGTTTTGTATCCGGTTAATAAAGAAATGCGGGTGTATCAGGAAGAGCAATTTGGTCCGGTAATTCCAATCGTAACCTTTAAGGATATTGAAGAACCTTTGGACGATATGGCCGAATCCAATTATGGACAACAGGTAAGTTTGTTCGGAAAGGATGTATATGCCATTGCTCCGTTAATAGACACTTTGGTGAACTTAGTGTGTAGGGTAAACCTGAACAGTTCTTGCCAACGTGGCCCGGACGTTTATCCATTTACAGGGCGAAAGGACTCTGCCCAAGCTACTTTAAGTGTCTATGATGCATTGCGTTCCTTCTCCATTAGGACCTTTGTAGCCTTTAAGGACAACGAACTTAATATTGAAACCGTAGAACAGTTGTTGGAATCCAAATTGTCCAACTTTATCAGTACCGACTATATTCTATAACCGATATTCGATATAGATTATCTGAATCTAAAGAATTTTCTAAAAATTAAAGCCCAACTTGATATCTATCTAGTGGGCTTTATTTTTTTTCTTTACACTTTACAGAGGTTTTTGTTTTAGAAGATAAGTGATTCCGATTTAAAACCATAAACACCTAACTTTTAAACTGCTCTATTACTGTATATACTTTTGCTGAAGGATAGACGTCAATGTTTTGAATAATTCCGTTGGATTGAAAGGCTTGCATATAAGACCATCTATTCCGTATTCCCCTAACTGGTTCTTTATATCCATTCCCGTAGATGCCGATAGCGCGTAGATGGGCATGACTTTATTAAGCGGGTTATTGGATTCCCTAATGGCCTTGCTGGCTTCAAACCCATTCATTACCGGCATCTGAAGGTCCATTAAAATCATATCATAGGTGTTTTCCAAAGCTTTGTTCAGTGCTATTAGACCGTTTTCGGCTATATCAAAATCTACCTGCCATTTGGAGAGAAATTTTTCAATGACCATTATGTTCACCTTATTATCCTCGGCCACTAAAATTCTTGCTCCTTTAAGATTATCCTGGTCATGAATTGATCTTGCATCAAAGGCATTGTTATCCTCTTGATAATCTGTCATGCTGCTCTTTTGCAGTTTTAACTTAAAACTAAAGGTAGATCCTTTCCCAACCTCGCTCTCCAGTTCAAGATCGCTATCCATAATTTCCAACAATCGCTTACAGATGGCCAGACCCAAGCCGGTACCACCATACTTTCTTGTGGTATCCGAATTGGCCTGGGCGAACGAAAGAAATATTTTATCCTTTTTGTCTTCGGGAATACCAATTCCCGTATCGGATATTACAAATTCCAAAACGTAGAAATCCGCTTCTACTTTCAGCACCTCTATATCCACCATAACCTTGCCCTCTTCTGTAAACTTAATGGCGTTACTAACCAGATTGGTAAGGATTTGAGACAATCTAGTACTATCCCCGATAAATGTTTTGGGAAGGGAGGTGTCTTTTTTGATTAGTAACCTAATATCCTTTTCTTTTGCCGTATTGTGGAATATACTCCGCAAACCGTTCAGCACCTGATTTAAACTAAAATCCCTTTCTTCCAATTCCAACTGTCCGGAAGCAATTTTATTAAAGTCCAATATATCATTTACCAAACACAGTAAATGTTCCGAGGAATGCTTTAAAGTACTTAGGTTCTCCAACTGCTCCATTTTAGGATTTTCCAACAGAAGCAAGTGGCTAATACCTATAACTGCATTTAAGGGTGTTCTAATCTCATGGGACATGGTGGTCAAAAACTCATCTTTGGCCTTATTGGCCATAGATTCCTTTTCCTTGGCCTCAATTAAGGCCAGTTCCGTTTCCTTTATTTTGGTAATATCCACAATGGCACCAATGTACCCCTCAATATGTCCTTCTTCGGACATAATGACCTTTAAGGAAAAATCCAACCACTTATATTCTCCTGTAATAATTTGGGACTTAAATGATTTGCTTATAGTCTTAAAATTAGGTTTCTTAAGATCTATAAGATTTTTGAAATCGTTTCCTTGGTCATCTTTCAAGAATTGGTAGTAGGGTTTTCCTAAACAATCTTTAACCTTATATCCCGTCAACTTTCGCCAGGCAGGGTTTAGATAGGACCAATTGCCATTTAGGTCCATCTCAAAAATAACATCCTTGATGTTTCCGGCTACTTTGGACAATTGCCCAGAAATAGATTCCACACTGTTTTTTAACTGCTGGTTGGTCTGAAACAATTCTTGCGAACTTTTCTCCAATACATTTTCCACCTGTTGCAAATCAGAATCATAGGCCTTATAAGCCTCGTCCACTTGATGCAATAAGGGAGCTATAAGATCTAGAGTGTCGCCATCCAAATCTATCTTTTTTAACTGCCTTTTAAGTAGTCTATGGTAATTATTTCTCATTCAGAAAACGTGGTTATCGTCATTGTTTGGTTGTGTAGTGTACATGGCGAAAACTTATCAAAGGGAGCAATTTCCCCGTACGAATAGAAGCCTGTGGTATAGATGTCATTGTCAAACACTTCATTTACCGCTTCTACTTCTTCTTCCACCAACTGTTTCATAACCAATCTACGCCCTACACAGCTTATCAAAAAAGCCAACTGATGCTGATCTTCCGTACTACCTTTTGCAGATAAGGCCGATTGCTCGGCTCCTCCAATAATTCTATCGATATTCGCCTTCATTAATCTAACATAGGAACCTTGGGGTATGTTTCCCGCAAAAGTGAGACTTCCATTTTTTTCATCAATGGATAAAATGGTCCTTACCACTGGTATTTGATTATCCTCATCCCTCATGCTCAAAGGAAATAAAAGACCCGAACCGGGCAAATCCTTTGCCATGTCTCCCAAAAATGATTTATATAGCTCCAATGCAGGTTGCCCATCCAATTCATAAAGTACATTATTGGTAGATTTTGTTACCAATCTTTCAATACCAAAACTGTCCCAACCTCCCTTGGATGCAAATCCGATACTTAGTTCAGGGCCATATAAACCCAAGGCAACAATCTTTTTGGAAGCCACTTGGTTCCCCGATATCACGAAGGTATTCTCGAAATTTGAACAATCCCCAGCCAAACCCCCAGTGATACTCACAGACTTGTCCAAATCGGCATGCAATCCCTTTACCAATTCGGCCCCATTTACAATGAGCCCGTCACTGAGTACGAAAATATGCCTCAAACCCGGTCCGTGTAATTTGCCACTTATAGCTTTCCCTGCTTCAAAACTATCTGTGTTGTAGGATAACAGATCAACTTCCTCTATTCTAAGTTTCGTCTTTTCAAACTTAACCGCCGTTAGGGCAATCGTAGAATCCAACACCTCATTTCCCAATATTTCTCCGGCAGTGGAACAACCTATTAGTTTTGTATTTTCAAATTTATGTGACAATTGGTTTACAAATTCTTCTGTACCAATAAAGGTGGGCGATGCGAAGAGAAAAAATACATCAGGAACAAAATCCAATTCCAAATGGTTAAGGTCTTCGAGATGAAGTATCTTATGCTGATAAATTTTCATGATGAAATAATTTGTAAGAAAAATCTTCCTTTGTATATGGTATCAACGTTTAATATTCCTAAATCGTATAGATTTAAAAATTTAATGCACAGATCACTTGGTCAATGAGATTTTAAAAATTTATGCCATAAATTCTCTAACCCTTCTTAAAGGGCAAAGGGGCCTTTTGGCTGTGATTGATAAACATTTATATCAAAAAAGGCGTAAATAAGTCAACCCCATTAAGTCTTAAAAGTTTCCCAATAAAACGCGAAAACTCCTATAAACACGCACTATATCGGTAAAGAGTATTACTTTTGCCGCTTTTTTGCAGGATATAAATGCATATAAATAGGATAATTATCCATAGCTGTACGAAAATACCTTGTAGTAATATTGTACCTGTATTAATGTCTTAAATAATAATATTATGAGTATGGACAAATCGAACAAAAAAGCACTGCTTGCCCTAGGGGTAGGAGGCTTTGGTATAGGAATGACCGAGTTTGTAATTATGGGTATTCTACCGGACGTGGCCAATTCTCTTCAAATAAGTATACCTCAAGCAGGTCATTTCATATCGGCCTATGCCTTGGGCGTAGTAATTGGTGCCCCCACTTTAACAGCTCTGAGTGGTAAGTGGCCTGCGCATAAAGTGTTACTTTATCTAATGATCTGGTTTACGGTTTTCAACACCCTATCGGCATTTTCAACAAACTATGTCACTTTAATGATTGCTAGATTCTTGTCTGGATTGCCACATGGAGCATTTTTTGGAATTGGTGCCGTAGTAGCAGGAAAGTTGGCGAAAGAAGGGAAAGCAGCCCAGGCCATTGCCACCATGTTTGCCGGCCTAACCATAGCCAACGTTATAGGGGTCCCGATTGGTACCTACCTAGGTCATCATTATAACTGGAACCTATCGTTTCTAATGGTTGGTATTGTAGGTGTAATAGCTCTGCTCAGTATCTACTTTTGGATGCCTAAAATGGAAAAATCGTCTTCCGACGGATTCTTCAAAGATTTGAAGGTTTTTAAGAGAGTGGAAATTTGGCTGCTCATTTTACTTACCACTATTGGGACAGGAGGTTTCTTTGCGTGGTATAGTTATATTGCCCCTCTATTGACAAATGTATCCGGACATTCAGAAAGTATGGTAAGTTATGCCATGATTTTAGCCGGGGTAGGAATGGTATTCGGTAATTTTATTGGCGCTAAGATGGCTGAGATATTTAGCCCCTTGAAAGCAGTTATCATCAGCTTATCCTTAATGGTAATGGTACTTCTGATCAACTTCTTGGTTGCCGCAAATCCAGTAGCCATATTAATCTTAACCTTCATAATAGGAATCGTTTCCTTTATGGTAGGTACACCAATTCAATTAGCCATAATAAGGGCATCCAAAGGATCTGAAATGCTCGGATCTTCCATGAATCAGAGTGCCTTTAACATGGGCAACGCCTCTGGAGCGTACTTTGCAGGATTACCCATAGCCATGGGATTTGGATTTACCTCCGCAAGCTTGGTAGGAGCCCTAATGGCCGGTACCGGGATAACCATTGCAGTTTTGATCTTGGTGTTTTCTAAAAACAGAGCCGTCAATACCAAACGAAAAATGGCATTCAATTCATAGTTGTAGGTCTAAAATAACATAATATCGTATCTAAAAATCTTCAATAATGACAATCATTATTGGGGATTTTTTTATGCGAGCACCTAAAGTCCTTTACATAAATATCCAGTCGCAAGTTGATAATTAAATCTTCCAAACCGAGCATTTCGCCTGTTTCTTTTTTTTGATCATCTACCAAAATTATGTCCGACCAGCTTGGATGTCCATATTCAAAATAAATTCTCAGAGACCTGTTAACCTCTTGTTGTTTTAGACATTAAATCATAAACAAAAGTATTAACAACTAAATATTTTGATTATGAAAGCAAAACTTATTTTTGGAATGTTGATCCTTGGGCTATTCTTTGTAGGCTGTGACAAGGATAATGTCTTAGAGGCCATAGGTGAACCCACCACTATAGACGCAATTGAAGAGACCGAACCTGGGTTTCTATCCCTTAAGGCAACTGTAAAAGAGATTATCCAAATTACTACTGGAAAGCCCCCTTTGGAAGATGTTTTGGCAGCAATGAGGATATATATCAGTAATGGATCTGAACAAGTATATAACCGCCCATACAATGAATCTCCTGAAACTATTGAATTGCCTGCCGGTTTTTATAATCTCCTAATAGGCAGTTTCAGTAATTACTCCGCATTGGATGCCCTATTTAATACTGGAAGTTATGGCTATTATAATTCCAGCGTACTTATTAACAGCGGTGCTATTACTACGATAAACGCCAATCTGGCCTTGTTGGATATGGCAACTACCATTACTATTTCGCCCGAGGTAAGCTCTTCCTTCCCTGATATTGAAGTAGATGTCCGGAAATGGACCAATATCTTTGGAAGTAATGAAAAATCGGAATTGACTTGGAATACAGCTCAGAGCGGTCAAACTGGCTATTTTATGACTTATGATGGAGATTGGATTACAGGAACTCTAGGAGACCAAGGTGGGGATTTGGAAATTTCCATAACAGCCACAAATAATTCAGGTTTGCCTGTCACTGCCTCAAAATGGTACATGGGCATTAGCGCGAACGAGCATTACAACATTTCCATAGAGCAGAATGAAATTACGACCGGATTAAATTTGATAGTTACTTTAAATGATGAAGTAATCATCGATGATACTATTGTTTTTCCAAATTAAGGCGTACCATTTCAATATATACTAGATGCAATAAAGCCCCTCAAATAAGGGGCTTTATAATTATTATTTAAAATATTCTAGATATTTTTAGCCAGCCAATCTCCAATTTCACTGGTCTTATAGGCTTTTCCGCCCTCCGCCAAATCTTCCGAAACCACACCTTCAGCCAAGGATTTGTTTACAACATCACGAATGGCCTGCGCTTCTTCCTTCAAATCAAAATCTTCGAACATCATGGCAGCAGAAAGTACGGTGGCCAATGGATTGGCAATGTCCTTACCTGCCGCTTGTGGATATGATCCGTGAATGGGTTCATACAATCTTGTTTTGGTTCCTACGGAAGCCGATGGCATTAGTCCCATAGACCCGGAAATTACCGAAGCCTCATCGGTTAAAATATCTCCAAAAAGATTTTCAGTTATAATTACATCATATCCTTTTGGCCATTGTACCAATCTCATGGCCACAGCATCAACAAATTCATAGGAAACAGTTACTTCTGGGTAATCCTTTTCCATTGCCTGTACTGTCTCTCTCCACAATCTGGAAGATTCCAAAACGTTGGCCTTATCTACACAACAAAGCTTTTTAGATCTTGTCATGGCCATTTCAAAACCTTTTTTGGCCAAACGTTGTATTTCGGCACGGGTATAGGTCATAGTGTCAAAGGCGGTGTTCCCATTGTCCTTTCGTCCACGTTCTCCAAAATATACTCCGCCCGTTAATTCCCTTAGAATAATTAAATCCGTACCCTCAATACGTTCGCGTTTCAAAGGTGATTTATCTATAAGTGAAGGAAAGGTAAAAGTAGGCCTAACATTGGCAAACAAGCCCAATTTTTGTCTCATTTTCAACAATCCCTGCTCTGGACGTACCTTAGCAGATGGATCGTTGTCGAATCTTGGGTGACCTATAGCCCCAAATAAAACAGCATCCGCAGCTTCACAAACGGCATGGGTTTCATCCGGATAAGGCTCTCCTACCGCATCAATTGCAGCTGCACCGGTAAGGGCAGGCGTCCAGCTTATCTCGTGATTGTATTTTTTGGCTATGGCATTGGATACTTTTACCGCTTGATCTATTACTTCAGGACCTATTCCATCTCCTGCTAAAAGGGCAATATTTAATTTCATTTATTTTCGCTTTTTGCCATACGTTTTGCGTCTGGCATGGTTATAATTGTTTGTGATTTTCCTAGATTATGTTCAACATTTTCTCGGTCGCTTTTATGGCCGAAACAGTTTGATCGGAATCCAACCCCCTGGATATAAATTCCTTATCACCTCTTTTCCAAGTAATAATGGTTTCGCAAAGAGCATCGGAATTACTGCCCGGCGGAATTCGCACGGCATAATCCACCAAAGTGGGCAATTCCAATTTTTTGGATTTGTATACTTTTCTCAAGGCATTCATAAATGCATCATATTGTCCGTCTCCCTGAGCATGTTCCTCTATAAGTTCTCCATTAATTTCGAGGGCTAGGGTAGTGGAGGGCTTTAAACCTTTGGAATGCGTAAGTACGTATGATTTAACAAAAACTTTTTGCTGATAGGTATCGCTATCCAAAACATCGGAAATAATATAGGGCAGGTCCTCCTTGGTTACCTTTTCCTTTTTATCTCCCAATTCAATAATACGGGCCGTAACCTTTCTTAATTCATCATCATTCAGCGTAAGTCCAAGCTCTTGTAGATTTTTTTGAATGTTGGCCTTTCCCGAAGTTTTGCCTAAGGCATATTTACGTTTCCTACCAAATCTCTCCGGCATTAAATCGTTGAAGTACAGGTTTTTTTTACTGTCCCCATCGGCATGGATTCCAGCAGTTTGGGTAAAAACATTATCCCCAACTATTGGCTTGTTGGCAGGAATACCAAATCCAGTAAAGGCAGATACCAACTTGCTCACCTTGTAAAGGGAAGATTCGTTCACCGCCACCTCTATTTCTGGCATGAAATCATTGATTACGGCTATAGCACTTGCCATTGGGGCATTACCTGCCCTTTCACCCATTCCGTTAACGGTTAAATGAAGTCCGTGGCAACCTGCTTTTATAGCCTCCATCACATTGGAAACACTTAAATCATAATCGTTATGCCCATGAAAATCGAAATGCATTTTGGGATAACCCTGAACTATTTCCGATATAAATTTGTTTGTTTCGGTATAGGTAAGGATACCCAAAGTGTCCGGCAACAAAACCCTTTTAACTGGCTGTGTGGATAGGAAATCTATAAATTGGAATACGTATTCCTTTGAATTTCGCATCCCATTGCTCCAGTCCTCCAAATAGACATTGGTAGAAATACCTTCCTTGGCCGCTTCTGCAATGGTCTTTTCTATTTCACTAAAATGTTGCTGTGGCGTTTTTTTAAGCTGGTGCGTTAGGTGGTTCATAGAACCTTTAGTTAAAAGATTCTGGACCTTTGCACCGGATTTTTTCATCCAATCAATGGAAACACCTCCATCAACGAAGGTCAATACCTCAACACGGTTAATATAGCCTTTTGTATTGGCCCATTCGGTAATCTGTTGTACCGCCGAAAGTTCTCCCTCCGATACTCGGGCGGAGGCTACTTCAATTCTATCTACATTCAACTCATCCAACAATAACTTAGCCAAGGTAAGCTTTTCGGATGCTGAAAAGGACACCCCTGAGGTCTGTTCCCCATCCCGAAGGGTGGTGTCCATTATTTCAATTATTCTTCGTTTCATTTATGCAGAACTAGTAACCGTAACTCTATTGTCCAATAACTTAAAAAAAGTAAATGCCTTTGTAACCCATCAAGACCAAGGAAAACCTCGTCTCAAAATGTGTTACATTCACTGAAAACCAATACTTTACAATGGAGTATCTTCGGCAAATTCCCTTATATTCTCCTTAATATTTAAAAGATAATCAATATCATCAAAGCCGTTAAGCATATTATCTTTTTTGTAATTGTTGATGTCAAAACTTTCTGACTCACCAGTTGATGTCAACGTAATGGTCTGTTCCGGTAAATTGACTACCAATTCTGTTTTTGGATCCGCATAGATTGCCTCAAATATTTTTTCCAAGAACGGGGCACTTACCTGTACTGGCAACACACCGATGTTTAAGCAGTTATTCTTAAAAATATCCGCAAAAAAACTGGATACCACACATCTGAATCCGTAATCGTAAACAGCCCAAGCAGCATGTTCCCTAGAAGAACCGGATCCAAAATTTTTGCCCCCAACCAATATTTTACCTCCGAAGGTAGGATTGTTCAAAACAAAATCCTCTTTTGGAGTATTATCCGGATTGTAGCGCCAATCCCTAAACAAATTGTCCCCAAAGCCCTTGCGTTCGGTGGCTTTAAGAAAACGGGCCGGAATTATTTGATCCGTATCCACATTTTCAATGGGAAGAGGAACTGCTGTTGTTTTAAGTATATTAAACTTATCGTATGCCATGTTATTTAAACTTATATGCTCAGCGCCCAGCACTAAACAAAAATTAAACTTTATTTTATCGCCAAATTATTTTTGATCTCCTTAAAATTCTCCAGAAACTGCTTCCAAAAAATATCATTCCAGGATGTCAAAATTTATGCGGAATGCTTTAAAATCTTGCTAAAAGTTTTTTAACGTTTTAAACCAATTCCTCTTGCATTAACTCCCTTGGATCCGTTACCATTCCGGTCACTGCCGCAGCTGCTGCTACCAACGGACTTGCCAATAGTGTTCTGGAACCAGGGCCTTGCCTACCTTCAAAATTTCTATTGGAGGTACTAACAGCATATTTCCCTGCCGGAACCTTGTCATCATTCATAGCCAAACATGCTGAGCATCCAGGCTCGCGCAGTTCAAAACCAGCTTCGTGCAAGATGTCCAAAATTCCTTCCTCCTTTATTGCGGATTCCACTTTATGCGATCCAGGTACCAACCAAGCAGTTACATTATCTGCTTTTTTTCTACCTTTTACAATGGAGGCAAAGGCTCTAAAGTCTTCAATACGGCCATTGGTACAACTTCCCAAAAACACAAAATCGATTGGCTTTCCAATCATATTGTCGCCCTCGTTGAAGGCCATATATTGAAGTGATTTTTTATAAGTGGCAACACCACCCTCCACAGATTCAGCCTGCGGGATACCATTGGAAATTCCGATACCCATTCCTGGATTGGTTCCGTAGGTAATCATAGGTTCTATGTCGGCAGCATCAAATGTGATTTCTTTGTCAAAAGTGGCACCCTCATCCGTTTTAAGGGTTTTCCAATATTCCATAGCCTTGTCCCAATCGGCACCTACAGGAGTAAACTCCCGTCCTTTGATGTATTCGAAGGTCTTTTCGTCCGGGGCAATCATTCCTCCACGCGCACCCATTTCAATACTAAGGTTACAAACGGTCATCCTACCTTCCATGGTCATGTTCCTAAAAACATCACCTGCATATTCCACAAAATACCCAGTTGCACCAGAAGTCGTTAATTTGGAAATTATATAAAGTGCCACATCTTTTGGCGTAACACCTTTGCTTAGCTTTCCATTTACATTGATACGCATGGATTTAGCCTTCTGCTGCATAATGCATTGGGTAGCCAATACCATTTCCACCTCGGAAGTTCCAATACCAAATGCAATAGCTCCAAAAGCACCATGGGTAGAGGTATGCGAATCACCACATACAATGGTAGCTCCAGGTTGGGTAATTCCATATTCCGGACCTACTACGTGCACAATTCCGTTTTTTTCATGCCCAAGTCCCCAATAGGAAATACCATGAGCCTTGGAATTTTCCTCCAATGCCTTAAGCTGATTGGCCGAAAGCGGATCCTTAACTGGCAAATGCTGGTTAATGGTAGGAGTGTTATGATCTGCAGTAGCAAAAGTACGCCCTGGATACATTACTGGAATACCCCTACTTTTTAAACCTAGAAATGCTACCGGACTAGTCACTTCATGTACCATGTGACGGTCTATGAACAGGACATCCGGCCCATTTTCAATCTTATGAACAACATGGGAATCCCATACTTTATCAAATAACGTTTTCTTCATTTTATAGGGTTATGATTTATGATCTTAGATTAAATATTCTTAAAGAGGCACATTGCCTACTTTTTTACTAGCATGCAAAATTAAGACTATCTTGTAAATCATTGAAATTAATATAGGAATAATTACGATGTTCAACATAAAAGTTGCCGAATGTTTAGAATATAACCTGTTCTTTTTTTGATATGGCATTTAGCTTTCTCCGCAAGATTTTGAAACGATAATTTAGGGATGGACAAAGTGTAACCTAGTATTTAATTATTGAGAACAAAAAAGGTGGACAAATCCAATTCATCCACCCATTTTGAAAGCTTTACTTTTTATTAATTACTTAGCGGCCTTATCCACTTTTAGACGGGCCTCCCTATTGGCTATTTCCCAAGCGGTAAGAAAAACCAGTCTAGTTCTATTTTCCAATAGATCATAATTTATTTTGTCTGGAGTATCCCCAGGCTGGTGATAGTCCGCATGGGTTCCATTAAAGTAGAATATGATAGGAATATTATTTTTTGCAAAATTGTAATGATCACTTCTATAGTAGAAGCGGTTAGGATCATTTTCATCGTTAAATGTATAATCCAATTCAATATTCATATATTTTTTGTTGACCTCTTCCGACAGTTCATGGAGTTCGGTACTCAATTTATCGGAACCGATTAAATAGATATAATTCCTATCGCCAGTACGGTTCGGGTCTATTCTCCCTATCATATCAATATTTAAATCGGCCACCGTTTGGGACAAAGGAAAAATTGGATCGTGATCAGCATAATATTTTGATCCCAAAAGACCTTTTTCCTCACCGGTAACATGAAGAAAAACTATGGAACGTTTTGGACCATTGCCATCATCCGCCGCTTTTTTGAATGCCTCGGCAATCTCCAAAAGACCAACGGTTCCTGAACCATCGTCGTCAGCACCGTTAAAAATCTCCCCCTCGTTGTTTACGCCAACATGATCTAGATGGGCCGATATAATAACAAACTCATCAGGCTTTTCAGACCCTTTAATTACAGCTACTACATTCTCCGACTCCACGTCTTTACAATCACTTTCAATATTCAGGACCAGTTTAGTGGAAACGTTTTTGGAAGTGTTTTCAGATTTAATATTAGGAAGAATGGCATTTGCTACATCGGCATCAATAAAAAAGCTGTAAAAATCATTTTGGACTTCATCCTTTAACCCCATGCTACCGCTATCCTTGCTTTGCATAAAATTAAACCTATTTTTAAAGCGACCGTAGTTGCCCTCATCAAAATACATTACCCCAATGGCGCCTTTGCTCGAGGCCAATTCCATTCTTTTTCCAATAGATTCCGACATATTGCTCCATACAGATGCCTCATTGGAGCCCGATAGGGTATAGGTTCCGTCAGTGTTCATAGGTTCCCCTGCCTTTATCAAAACTATTTTACCCTTTACATCCACCCCGGCATAATCCGAGTAATTCTCTTCTTCTATACCATAGCTTACATATACTATATTATCAAAGCTACCCGTGGCAGCTGTAAATGTCAGCAACCCTTCTCCATTTTGGTATTCCTTTACATTAATGGAAACAGATCCCTTAGGTAGTTTACTTATGACCAACGGAACATTTTGAAAATAATTTCCATCAGATTGGGCGGCTGGAATGCCAAGCTCAACATATTCCGCCTTAAGGTATTCCACTGCCAATTTTTGTCCCGGTTCTCCAGTATCCCTTCCTTCAAATTCATCCGAAGCATAAGTATAGAGGTGCTCCTTTAATTCGGCCTCTGTAATGGATTGCGCATAAACCATGGGGTCTACACTGGTTTCTACCGGTTCAATTTGTTGGGAAATGGTTTTTTGCGATGAGTTGCAGGCCAAGGAAAGTCCTAACGCAACAAACAGTATCTTTTTCATTCAGCTATTTTTAATTAATTGAGAATTTTTCAAAAATAGGGAAATCTTTAAGAAAGAATCTTAGTATTTTTATAAAAGTACTTAGTCTGTTATTGTTGTTATTTCATAAGTAGCATAAATACCTAACATATAGGATTATGACCAAGACCGGTTGGAATTCCGTTTATTTTAAACAAGGTAATGGCCACATCGTTTTTTAACCAGTTTTTGCCAAAAGAAAGCCCAACAAGTTAATATTCTCTCAAATTCGGCTAATATTTCTCTATTTTAAGGTTTATGGTTGTATTAAATTTGTAATTCATTATTAAAATCTTTGTTATGCAAATAAAATGGGAAGGCGTAATGCCAGCAGTTACCACAAAATTCACAAAAGAGGACACCCTGGACCTTGAAATGTTCGAAACCAATATTCAGGCACAGCTGGAAGCTGGGGTCAGTGCTATCATCCTGGGAGGTACACTTGGGGAAGCCAGTACTCTAACAGATGAAGAGAAAAAGATATTGATACAGGAGACTGTGAGAATTGTCAACGGTAAGATTCCCGTAATCATAAACATAGCTGAACAGACCACAAAGGGTGCCATTGAAGCAGCTTATAAAGCCAAAAAATATGGGGCCAGTGGATTAATGATGCTTCCTCCCATGCGATATAAGGCCAATGATTTTGAAACGGTAACCTACTTTAAGGAGGTAGCCAAGAGTACGGATTTACCTATAATGATATACAACAATCCTGTAGATTACGGTATAGAGGTAACCTTGGATATGTTCGAAGAATTATTGACCATGCCCAATATACAAGCGGTAAAGGAATCTACCCGCGATATTTCCAACATTACACGGATTAAAAATAGATTCGGCGACCGCCTCAAGGTGTTGACAGGTGTGGACACCTTAGGATTGGAAAGCATTCTTATGGGTGCTGACGGCTGGGTTGCTGGACTGGTCTGTGCCTTTCCTGCAGAAACAGTAGCTATATACAGCCTGGCCAAAGCTGGGAGAATTCCGGAAGCACTAGCTATTTACAGATGGTTTTTACCATTGTTGGAACTGGACATCAACCCCCAGTTGGTACAAAATATAAAATTGGCCGAAGTAGCCACAGGCATTGGAACTGAGCAAGTAAGGGCCCCTAGACTACCTTTGCAAGGTGAAGAAAGAAAAAGGGTCTTGACAATTATTGAAGAAGGGATGAAGACTAGACCAACCCTTCCCGAATATAAACCACAATTGGTTTAACCTAATTATAACATAAATAACCTGCTAAAGTGTTACTTTAGTCAAGGAAATTCAAGCTCATTTGGGCGTATAATTATAACAAAATCATAATGATAACAGGTAAAAACTATATTGGTGTTGATACATCTGCCAAGAACAATAGAACATATACAACTTTCAATCCAAAATTAAACAAACCTACAGAATGGGTTTTCCATGAGGCTTCCCAGGAAGAGGTAAATGCCGCGGTAGAAAAGGCAGCAATAGCATTTGAAACCTATGGCAAATTCTCAGACGCCAAAAAAGCCGAATTTTTAAAGGCCATTGCCAGTGAAATTGAAGCCTTGGGCGATGAATTGATTTCAGTTTACGTCCAGGAATCCGGATTACCGGAAGGTAGGGCAAAAGGAGAGCGAGGAAGAACTATGGGACAACTGCGGGCTTTCGCCACCTTGTTGGAAGAGGGATCTTGGGTAGAGGCCACTATAGATACCGCACAGCCAACTAGGGAACCTTTGCCAAAAGTAGACATTAGAAAAATGTTGCTTCCAATTGGTCCCATTGCCGTATTTGGCGCCAGTAATTTCCCATTGGCATTTTCTACTGCAGGGGGAGATACCGCCAGTGCTTTGGCAGCAGGATGTCCCGTAATTGTAAAAAGTCACCCATTGCATGCCGGTACGGGTGAGTTGGTAGCCTCGGCCATTACAAAAGCAGCTAAAAAGACGGGGATGCCAGATGGTGTTTTCTCCAACTTAAACAGTAGGGATTCTGAAGTAGGTCAGTTATTGACCATGCACCCAAAAGTAAAAGGCGTAGGTTTTACCGGTAGTACCAATGGAGGAATGGCCCTTTATAGATTGGCCTCGCAAAGAAAAGAGCCAATCCCGGTTTTTGCCGAAATGGGCAGTATTAATCCGGTAGTGGTCCTACCTTCTGCCTTGGAGCAAAAAGGGTCCGAATGGGCAGCCCAATACGCAGGTTCCATTGTGTTGGGAGCGGGACAATTTTGCACTAATCCAGGACTTATATTAGGTATCAAGGGACAGGCCTTGGATGGCTTTATAGCCAACTTGGGCAAGGAAATAGAAAAACTGGAGCCTACTTGCATGTTACATCCAAACATATACGAAGGTTACGAAAAAGGTAAAAAGGAATTGTCTTCACAACCCAAAACAGCGGAAGTGGCTGCTTATAAAGGCGAAACTACCCCTAATTTCGGTGAACAAAAAGTATTGACCGTTGCCGCGCAAGACTTTTTGGACAATCCCGTGTTACATAAGGAGGTTTTTGGTCCGTTTTCAATTGTTGTACAATGCCAGGACAAAGACGAATTGGTTACCGTAATCCAGCATTTGGAAGGACAGTTGACAGGAACTATTCTAGGCACCGAAACCGAAATAAAAACAAGTCCAGAGGTAGTAAATGCTTTGGTAGATAGGGTAGGGCGTATCATCTTCAATGGCGTGCCCACTGGTGTGGAAGTTTGTCCATCCATGATGCATGGTGGGCCATTTCCGTCCACTACGGACAGTAGGTTTACCTCCGTTGGTACTTCGGCCATAAGACGATGGGTAAGACCAGTGTCTTTCCAAAGTTGGCCTGAAGAATTATTACCGGATGCCCTAAAGAACAACAATCCTTTAGACATTATGCGGCTAGTGAATGGTGAGCACACGAAAAAGCAGCTCTAGCACAATGGGTAGAAAAACTTTTTTTTGTGTGGATGCCCATACCTGTGGGAATCCTGTTAGGGTTGTTGCCGGGGGTGGACCTAATCTTTATGGCGTGGACATGAGCGAAAAACGCCAGCATTTTTTAAAGGAATTCGATTGGATCCGAAAAGGATTAATGTTCGAACCTCGTGGCCATGACATGATGAGCGGAAGTATTTTTTATCCGCCTTCAGATCCAGCAAACGACTTTGGTATCCTGTTTATAGAAACCAGCGGCTGCCTCCCCATGTGCGGGCATGGTACCATTGGAGCAATAACCATAGGAATAGAGGAAGGACTACTTTCTCCCAAGGAGCCTGGAAAAATAAGAATGGAAACCCCAGCCGGCTTGGTAAATATTCAATACCAACAAACCGGCAAAAAGGTGGATTGGGTAAAATTAACGAATGTTAAATCATACCTGGCCGCATCCGAACTTACTGTAAATTGCTCAGATTTAGGGGAACTTGTGTTTGATGTCGCCTATGGAGGCAACTATTATGCTATTATTGACCCCCAAAAGAATTTTAAGGGCATTCAGGATTATTCCGCCAGCAAGTTGATACAATACAGTCAAGAAATAAGGGAGAAAATTAATCTTAAATATCCCAACAAGTTTATCCACCCAGAGAACCCTACTATCAACAGTGTCAGCCATATAGAATGGACCGGCAACACCATATCACCGGAGGCCACGGCAAGAAATGCCGTTTTCTATGGGGATAAGGCCATAGATAGGTCTCCCTGCGGTACCGGAACTTCTGCCCGAATGGCACAATGGCATGCCAAGGGAAAGCTAAAAGTGGGGGATGAGTTTATCCATGAAAGTTTTATTGGATCCCAATTTATAGGAAAAGTAGAGGAAGAGACTACATTGGCCGGGATGAAAGCCATCATCCCCAGTATTAAAGGATGGGCACAGGTTTATGGTTATAATAATATCATAATAGATGATGATGATCCCTATGCCCACGGTTTTCAAGTAATTTGATATCATGGAAAAAGATGTTTTGATCATAGGTGGGGGAATTGTAGGACTCTGTTCTGCCTACTATTTACAAAAAGAGGGGCATAAGGTTACCGTACTGGACAGATCGGATATTACATCCGGAGCTTCTTTTGTCAACGCTGGGTATATTACCCCAAGCCATATTATTCCTTTGGCCTCACCGGGAATGATTTCAAAAGGAATTAAATGGATGTTCAATTCGTCCAGTCCTTTTTATATGCAACCCCGTTGGGATACTGATTTTTTTAAATGGTCATGGTATTTTCATAAATCTTCCACTAAAGAAAAAGTAGCCTTGGCCATACCTTTGATCAAGGAAATAAATATAATTAGCAGGGAACTCTTTACCTCCATAAAGAATTCAGGAGATCTAGGTGATTTTCAATTGGAACGTAAGGGCCTATTAATGTTATATAAAACCGAAAAGGAAGGCGAACACGAAATGCAAGTCGCTGAAAAAGCTTCTTTCTTAGGCTTGGAGGTTAGCTCATTGAACAAAAAAGAGCTGGACCTACTTCAACCTAACGTTACCATGGACGTTAA
Organism: Arenibacter palladensis; assembly: GCF_900129275.1. Lineage (GTDB taxonomy): Bacteria > Bacteroidota > Bacteroidia > Flavobacteriales > Flavobacteriaceae > Arenibacter > Arenibacter palladensis. The sequence continues at coordinate 540,355 of NZ_FQUX01000002.1, forward strand.
GGGAGCTGTCCATTATGAATGTGACGGGCATACCACTCCGACGGAATTCATGAAAAAAATGCTGGATTATTTAAAGAGGAGCGGGGTAACTATTAAGACCAATGAAGAGGTTATCGATCTTGCCATGGAAAATGCACGAATAAGCAAGGTAACTACCAACAAAAATGAATACTCCCCAGAAGAAGTTGTTTTGGCAGCAGGCTCTTGGAGCGATAATTTATCCAAGAAAATGAATATAAAACTTCCTATTCAGGCAGGGAAGGGCTATCGGATAAATGTACCTAGACCCACAGGCATAACTATTCCAGCCATTTTGATGGAGGCCAAGGTAGCGGTAACACCGATGACAGAATATACCCGTTTTGCAGGTACCATGGAATTTTCGGGAATCAACGATGTTATTAGAAAACAAAGGGTTGAAGCCATTGCAAATGCCACCTCCGAATTCTATCCGGAAATAAAAATAAGTGAAGCAGAAAAAGCGGATGCCAAAAGTGGCCTGCGCCCCGTATCGCCAGACGGACTACCCTATATTGGCAAGAGTAGCAACCTAAAAAATTTAACCGTGGCAACAGGACATGCCATGATGGGCTGGAGTCTTGGACCAGTGACCGGAAAATTGGTATCGGAAATATTATCGGAAAGAAAAACTTCTATGGATATAACCGGATTTTCCCCAAATAGACGATTCTAGATCTTAGAACAAAAACAAAATTCCAAATCATGAAATCGGATATACATATTCTTTTTCATGATTTGGAATTTAATGTTTTGGACTGCTATCAGCGCTGACAAACATTAAAATTATTTAATGGTCGCTTCCTCCAGTCTCACCCAGCAAATTAAATCCTCCTTTAACAATAACCTGATCGCTATCCTTTAAGTCGCCCATTTCGGTAATGGCGGTATATCCATTATAACTATCCCCAACGCCAACCGCTTTGGTTTCAAAAACATACCCTTCATTCCCTTCGGAGATCAAGGATAAAACGTATTGATTATTATCCTGAATTACAATGCTCTCGTTGGGCAAAGCATTAATACTTTTGTTAGAGGTGATAATAGCCGCTTCCACAAACATACCAACGGCAAAATTGTGGTTTTCATCATCGTGCAAATGCCCGTGGACCTTTACCGTTCTACTATCCGCATCAATAGAGGTTCCCACTAAATATACCTCGGCTTCATAAAATTCCGTTGAAGCCTCCGAAATCTTAAAACGTATCTTTTGATCTTTTTTGATATTCATGATATCCTTCTCAAAGACGGATAATTCCAAATGAATATGATCTGTGTTTACAATTTCCATAATATCATCGGCAGGGGAAACATACATTCCTTTACTAACATTCACTTTGGTTATACTGCCATCTATTGGGGCAAAAATGGTTGCCTCCGACACCAAAATGCCCTTTTCAACATTTTCGGGGGAGATGTTCAACATTTTTAGTTTCTCTCGGAACCCGTTGTATCTTGCGAGATTCCGTTTGTATTCGCTCTCTGCCTTTAGAAAATTCTTTTGCGAAGTTATCTGCTCGGCCACCAGACTTTTTTGGCGTTCAAATTCGGATTTAAGATAACTAAGCTGTTCAAAGCTTTCCTGATACTCCTGTTGCATTTGCACAAATTCGGGATTTTCCAGCGTAAGTAAGGGCTGTCCTTTTTTTACTTTATTACCTATCAAAAGGGGAGTCCTCTTTATATAACCGCCAATAAAGGCACTTACTATTGCTTTGTTTTGCGGAGGAACGTCTATAGTCCCCGTAACCTCTACCTCCACTGGAAAGTTTTGTAGACTAAAATGTCCCAACTCCATGCTCTCCCCATCAAACTGGGCTTTGGAAATGGTTATCCTATTTGCATTTGGTTCATTGTCCGCACTATTGCTGGTACCGACGTTTTTTTCGATTGAATCCCCACAAGCCGATAAATTCAGGAAGAGGATTGTTACAGGAAGTATATATAGTAATCGTGACATAGTATTTTTTTTTATAAGTTTAAATAATTGATGGCAATGACCGTTTGATTGTAGGCATTTAGATTCTCCAAATAACTGAGGGTAATATTATAGCCATTTTCCATACTTTGGATATACTGAAAAAAGTCTATTTCCCCGCCTTGATAACTTAGTGTCGCCGTTTTTATAATTTCATCAGCAAGTCCTTGACCTTCCGTTTCGTAATAGGAAAGCACTTCTTGATACTTTTTCAATTGCCCCAACAGTGCCAGGTATTTGGCCCTTAACTGAACTGTGTAATCCTCTGCTTCTGCCCGGGATACATCCTTGGCTATTTTAGCCGCCTTAATTTTGGAGGCATTACCACTAAAAAATAACGGAATCTTAATCCCTACTTGAAAACCATAAAGGTTCTCTCCCAAAGTGGAATTGGTTCCCTGGAAATAATTGAAGTTCAGATCCGGTAATAAATGCTGCTGTTCCAGAGAACTTTTGGCATCGAACATTTTTGTTCTATTTTCAAAAAATGACATCCCGGCGTTATTTTCAATATTTACATCCCATATCTGAAGCTTTTCCATAGGCATCGTCTTAACGATGAGGGTTGAATCTGGTTGCACCGTTTTAATTAGTTCTTGATATGCCAAGTGGGCATCTTCAACCGCTTTTGTGTAAATCGTCTGTAGTTCCCTTTGTTTGGCCTGAGCTGTTATTTTTTCCAAATAATTACTTTCTCCAAGTTCAAACCTGCGTTGGGCGGAATAGGAAAATCGTTCATACAAATCGTTTAGTTCGCTATAGGTCTTTTCCTTCTGCCTAGCGTATTGCAATGCGTGATAATTGGAAGCCAGTTCCTGCTCCAGGATTCGTTTTTTGCGCTCATAACTACTTCTTTCCATAAAATAACTGGCCTTGCTAACACCTTTTTCCGCAAAATAAACGGTTGGAAACAGGAAGTTCTGTTGTACACCAAATACTTCCAAAGGCTTATTGTTAAAGGCTATGTTATTCTGATCGTAATGATAGTATAGATCTGTCTTATCAAAACTGAAGGCACTGCCTATAAGCGCTTTGGATTCATCCACCTTAAGTTTGGATGCCCTTAGACCAGAATTGTTACTTAAGGCCAAGTCCTGTATTTCATCAAAATTGAGTCCTTCATCCTGTGCCCGAACACCACTAACGCCAACAAAGAATAGGATTATCAAACTCAGGATCTTTGCATTGATCTTGGATTTTAGGGGCTCATTTTTATCTTTCAAGTGAAAAATAGAGTAGAGTATGGGCAATACCACCAATGTTAATATAGTAGCGGTTATAAGCCCGCCGATTACCACTGTGGCGAGAGGCCTCTGTACCTCTGCGCCAACATTTGTGGAAATAGCCATGGGAAGGAATCCCAGCGCTGCAGCGGATGCGGTTAGCAAAACCGCTCTTAGCCTATCTTTTGCCCCCTGAATAATAAGTTCGTCCGAATCTTCCATACCTGCATGTTTTAATTCCTTAAAATGTTCAATCAATACAATTCCATTCAGAACCGCAATCCCAAAAAGAGCTATAAAACCAACTCCGGCAGAGATACTGAACGGCATGTCCCTAACAAATAAAAGAAGTATGCCGCCAACAGCTGCCAGGGGAATGGCCGAGTAGATAATTAAAGCCTCCCTGATGGAATTAAAGGCAAAATAGAGCAATATCAGAATAAGGACCAAAGCCACTGGCACTGCAATTTTCAGTCGGTCTTTGGCACTTTGCAAATTTTCGAACTGCCCCCCATAAGTGATGGTGTAGCCCGTAGGTAGTTTTATATTTGTTTCGATCAGCTTTTGAACGTCATCCACTACCGATTGAAGGTCCCTGTTCCGCACATTGATACCTACAACGATCCTACGTTTTGTATCATCCCTAGATATTTTGGCCGCTCCCGTGGTATAGGAGATTTGAGCCAACTCTCCCAAGGGAATCTTACCGGCATTAGGGGTGTCCACATACAAATTCCTTAAATTGGAAATATCCTGTCTACTTTTCAGATCCAACCTCAGGGTTAGGTCAAATCGCTTTTCCCCTTCAAAGACGCTCCCCAAATTGGTACCGGCAAACCCCATAGAGATAAGGCTGTTTAAATCGGCAATATTAAGACCATATCTAGCAATCTTAGCCCTGTCGAATTTTACGTTCATTTGCGGAAGTCCTGCAATTTTCTCCACCGTTATGTCTGCTGCACCCTCTACATTCTGAATTAGGTTTCTTATTTCATTTCCTTTTTTATTTAGGATTTCCAGGTCCTCACCAAAAACTTTAATGGCAATATCCGCGCGGACTCCAGTGATAAGCTCGTTAAACCGCATTTCAATAGGCTGGGTAAATTCTACCTCCATCCCCGGAATCACTCCCAACGCTTCCTTGAATTTGTCAGCAAGTTCATCCTTGCTTTCTGCAGATACCCATTCCTTTTTGGATTTCAAGATGATGATAACATCACTCTCCTCCATAGACATAGGGTCTGTAGGTACTTCTGCCGCACCTATTCTAGTGACCACTTGTTTCACCTCTGGAAAATTATCAAGTAGAATCTGTTCTATCTTGGTGGTAATTTCAACAGTTTCGCTCAAAGAGGTCCCTGTTTTCAAAACGGGTTGTATTACAAAGTCCCCTTCGTCCAAGGTAGGCACAAATTCTCCACCCATTGTGGTAAATAAGTATATAGAACCTCCCAATAGCAAAAATGAAATAGCCAACACTAACTTTTTCTTAGCGAGTGCCCAACGAATAATGGGGTCATAAGATCTATTTAAAAAATCCATCAGACGTATCGAAATGTTTTTTGGGGACTTGGTAGATGGTTTTATAAAAATGGAGGCGGCCACCGGAACATATGTAAAACATAAAATCATGGCACCTATTAAGGCAAAACTAAAGGTGAGCGCCATGGGTTTAAACATTTTCCCCTCAACACCACTTAAGGAAAGTATAGGAATGAATACAATGAGTATGATGAGCTGCCCAAAAATGGCCGAGTTCATCATCTTGGAAGCGCCATTAAAGGTGATTTCATTTTTTAGCTGCTGTTGGGCCCTTGTTCCCAGCAATTGTAATTCTCCCTTCTTAGCGGTTATTTGATAGGCTATGAACTCAACAATAATTACCGCACCGTCTATAATGATACCAAAGTCTATGGCTCCAAGGCTCATAAGGTTTGCATCTACCCCAAAAATATACATTAGTGAAAGCGCAAATAGCAAACAAAGTGGGATAACGGACGCCACTACCAACCCAGAACGAAGATTTCCCAACAAGAGGACAACCACAAAAATTACGATCAAACAACCAAGGATTAGGTTCTCTGCCACAGTAAAGGTTGTTTTTTGAATGAGCTCGCTACGTTCCAAAAAACCATTGATAAAAATACCTTCAGGCAAGGTCTTGGAAATTTGGTCTATACGTTCGTGGACTGCGTCGATAACCTTTTTGGAATTGGCATCCTTTAGCATCATTACCTGACCCAAAACCTTTTCTCCTTCACCATTTCCCGTTATAGCCCCAAAACGGGTGGCACTGCCAAAACCAACCTCGGCTACGTCCTTAATATATATAGGGAGATTGCCCGTTGATTTAACTACAATATTCTCTATATCCTCAAGCGAAGATATAAGCCCTTCGCCCCGAATAAAGTAGGCCTGGTTTACTTTTTCGATATAACCACCTCCAGAAACGCTGTTATTTTTTTCCAAGGCCGTAAAAATATCGGCAGTGGTAATATTCATGGCGTGAAGCTTTTGAGTGTTTATAGCTACTTCATATTGTTTTAAATAGCCGCCCCAAGTATTCACCTCCACCACACCTGGAATTCCCGAAAGTTGCCTCTTCACCACCCAATCCTGAATGGTACGCAGGTCCATAGCGGAATACTTGTCCTTATAACCTGGCTTGGTGTCCAGAATGTATTGATAAATTTCTCCAAGACCAGTGGTAATAGGGCCCATTTGGGGAGTACCGAAACCTGCGGGGATTTTCTCGGAGGCCGAGATTAATTTTTCGGAAATTAACTGTCGGGGCAAAAAAGTTCCCATATTGTCCTCAAAAACAATGGTGACCACCGAAAGTCCAAATTTTGACACCGACCTAATTTCAATTACCCCGGGTAGATTGGCCATTTCCAGTTCCACGGGATAGGTTATGAATTGCTCCATATCCTGAGTAGACAAATTCTGGGAGGTGGTAATTACCTGTACCTGATTATTGGTAACATCGGGAACAGCCCCAATGGGTATTTGGGTTAAGGAATACAGTCCAAAACCTATAATAAATAATGTAAGCAAAAAAACAATCAATTTGTTCTTTATACTAAATTGTATAATATTGGATAACATAATTCATTTGATAAAAAGATTGCAAGCTATTGCAAAACAGCTTGTTAAATAATGATTTTAATCAGTAGTGAATTATGCGGTCTTGGGAGGTTGGAAAATATCGGAATTTTCTATTTGGCAATAGGACTCTTGATAAAAAAAGTTTGAAGTGGTATCTGCAACTTGAGGGGTTTTAGGCACCATAAAATCAGCACCGTTCATTACAAAGGCAGTGGAAACATGGGAACAGGTTTGATGATTGAAGGGCAATTCTTCGTGATCCTTCTTTTCTTCCCTGTGTTCCAAATCGTGTTGCGTTTTAAGTTCCCCGTAATGTTTGGAAATAAAAACAAACAAATTATCCCCGTATTTCTGTTTATGAAACTCAGCATGGGTAAGGAAGTCATCGATCTGGGCAACATCTACCATATCCAAATTAAAACTTTGGAAGAGTAATAAAACAGACAGCGTTATGGAAAATAATTTGCTCATTTCTCTAGTAAAGATAAAAAAAATAAGTCTTCCAATTAGGAAGACTTAAACAACTTTTTGGCAAACCTTATTCTATTACCACCAAGGCTTTGATCAAAGCCTCTTTTTTATGTCTACTTAAAGGAATAACCTGTTCGTTTATTTCTACCGTGGAACCGTTAAAATTTTCAATCTTTTCCAAATTAACCGTATAGGATTTGTGTATTCTAAGAAATTTATCCTTGGGCAATTGTTTGGCAAAGGCCTTCATGGTAGAGAGTATTAAAGTCTTTTTATCCGTGGAAATAATCTTCACATAATCCCCATAAGCTTCTATCCATAAAATCTCGTTCAGGAATAATTTAGTTTTTTTGAGGTTACTATTAACATAAATATATTCCAGCTCTATCTCCTCCGCATTTTCAAGTTCATATTTGTTGATCGCCTTTCTTATGGAAACATCAAATCGGGTTTTATCCACTGGTTTCTGTAAATAATCGGTAACGTCATAATCAAAGGCCTTCATAGCATAATTGGGGTTGCCTGAAATAAGAATAACCTGTGGTTTATGTTCCAAGGATTCCAGGAATTCGAAGCCGTTGAAACCTGGCATTTCAATATCCAAAAAAATTAAGTCCACAATATTGCTGCCGATGTCATTCTTGGCATCTACACCATTATCGTATTCATTTATAAGATCAAGCTTGGAGTGTTCCTTTATTATTTTGGCCACTGCACGGCGTTGTACCGTGGAGTCGTCTATTAAAATGCATTTTAATTTAGTTTTTTTCATGGTCGAAATTTAAACAAACCACCATATAATATTAAAGTTGGCTACAATCCACAAGAAAGGAATAGCCAAAATTTCCCTGCTCCCTTTTGCAACAGGAATATTAAAAACTTTAATGCCTATGGTTAGTGTTTGGCATTTTATAAGGAACAAATATACAGCATGTTATACTAAAAGTAAATCTAAATTATTATAAATCGCCCAGCCCAAATAGAATAAGGCCTAAGACCATTAAACGCTTAAAATTATGAACCCAAAGAAAGACTTTTATGGATTTTCAAAACAGTTATTCACCTAAAAAACTTTGCATTATCCATAGATGGCCAATAGGCTTTTTAATCAAATTTTGTTCAATTTTGTAAAGTTGCCATATTACCAATATTTTGGAAAAATCCACTTATTTCCGGCACTTAATAATTTACATTTTTGAATTATCTTTATGATATCTTTCCCCGAAACCCACAGTTGCCGGTTATGTTCACCATACAAGTAACAAACCATAACTGGCACGGATTTTATATTTAAAACTGTAAACCTAATTCCCATATTTATGAAAGTACATCCTTATTTAAATTTTGATGGTAGGGCAGAAGAAGCCTTTAATTTCTATAAATCTGTCTTTGGAGGGGAGTTTCTGGCAAATATGAAAATGTCCGAAGTTCCGGATGGAGATAAACTCTCCAAGGAAGATCAAAATCGTACCATGCACATTGCATTGCCCATAGGCAAAGACACTTTGTTAATGGCTTCGGATATTATGCCATCTGCCGGACATGTTTTACAAGCGGGCAGCCAGACATACATTATGTTGGCTCCCGAAAGTAGACAGGAAGCTGATCGTTTATTCAATGGGTTATCCAAAGGAGGTAAGGTGGAAATGGCCATGGCCGATATGTTTTGGGGCGATTATTTTGGAAGTTTCATTGATAAGTTTGGCATTCGTTGGATGATAAGTTTCAACGAAAACCAGTCGTGATAGGTCAATTTCCAAAGGTTTTAGACCAGACCTACCCAATTCTTATTAAATATTCAAATACTTGAAAATCAATTAATTATGATAAACAATATAATCTTTCCATTTAATATAAAATATAATGTCAAATGCTAAATTAAATACCGGTGCGGAAGATGTCACAACATACATTGCCAATTGTCCAGTATCGGTACAGGAGGTTTTGGAAAAATTGCGGACCACCATCCTTAAAGCGGCCCCTGAGGCTGAAGAAACGATTAGTTACAAGATGCCGGCCTATAAGTATTATGGAATGTTGGTGTACTTCGCTGCCTATCAAAATCATATCGGATTCTATGCTACCCCAACGGGCCATAAAGAATTTGAAAAAGAATTGGCTCCGTATAAGCAAGGGAAAGGCTCGGTTCAATTTCCGCTAAACCAACCCTTGCCTTTTGCATTAATCGCGAAAATTGTAAAATTTAGGGCGCAGGAGAATTTAGCAAATTTTCAAAAAAAGGAAAAAGTCAAACAATAAATCTTTAGGTATTGGGTTGATTGCAAGCAAAGTCCGAATGCTTAAAAAACAAGCCCTAAATCATAATTGCAATGGTTAACCCCAATTTGTAACCCATCTTCAATTTCAACAAAAACTTCCAATTTGCTACCTTAGTGTCTACATTTTGTGATTGAGATCATAATACATTTGGAACCCAACAAAACCAAAGCTCCATGCTCTTATTTTGTTTAGTACCATTTTGTTTTTATTATGACTTTTTATAGACTAATTTTGGCATATGATGAAGAACTACTTAGTCCATTTTGTTTTGTGTACTTCCTTGATATTGGGCATAGCCTCTCCAATAGAACTGTTGGCCCAGGAAATAAAGATTTTTTCCGTTGAAGATTTTGATTTAAAAGGACCGGTTAAATTCTGTTTGGTTGCGACCGATTACGGTAAGGAGGAATATACCTTTAATGAAGAAGGACTTCTAACAAAGGCTGTTACCCGTTATAACGATACAGATTATGACATAACAATTTATAAATTGGATGGATCCGTACTATTGGAAAAACGAATAGAGAATTATAGGGACGGTATATTTGTAAAGAACACCTCCATTGCCAATTTTTATGAATTGGACACCACAGATGGCAAAAAGATTACCGAAAAAATAATTTCGTATAACAAGGAGTTCTTGGATCAGTATGAATACAACTATGGCGAGGATGGGAAGCTCTCCACCATAAAACGTATCAATGATAGCGGTATTGACGAAACTGCACTAAAATATGAAGTATACAAAGGTGAGGTTACGGAAACATATTATTTAAACGATATCATATTTAAATCTATCAGGACTTCAAAAATAAAGGGGAAGGACAATACGGTCCACAAATTGATTCTTTCCAAGGAATTTCTGGAAGGTCTACCTCAGAAGGCGCTGGAACAAACTTATGACAGTAATAACAAACTGATATCGGAAAAAAAGTTCGTTTACAACGATGGTAAAAAAACATTTATCCCCACAGAGAGTATGACCTATACGTATAATGACAAGGGAATGCTAATTTCATTAAAAACAGCGAAAGGTAAATCTGTAAGTGCCCAAGAATTTATTTACCAATACGATAGCCATGAATCCGGCAACTGGATAAAACAGATCATTACCCCGGACAACACCTATAAAACCAGAAAGATTCAATATTACGAAAAGGAACCTATACAGGTCCAGGAAATCAAGTCGTAAATACTTCATTCCAAAAAATCAACTCCATTCCTCCTTTAGAAGGCCATAGCAACAGGTATTTCGTTTATATCCATCCAATAGGTAAACGTTTTTACGCAATATGCCTTCCAATTTCGCCCCCAATTTTTCAACTGCCTTACGGGAACGAATATTACGCTCGTCAATCCTAAATTCAACCTTTTCAAAATTCATTTCATTAAAAGCATAATCAAGCATTAGAAGTTTTGCCTGACCATTTAGACCAGTGCCTTGAAATTCCCTTCCTATCCATGTTGACCCAATCTCAAGAACCTTATTTTTTTGGTCGATATTCATAAATCGGGTACTTCCTGCAAACTTTTCACTCCTTTTATCATAGATAATGAAGGGCATGGCCGCAGAATTTCTTTCTTTCTCCAACGCTTGTTCCACATACTTTTTTAGAGCTTCGGCAGTCCCAATATTAGACGGGGAATATTCAATAAGTTTTTCCTGACCAGCAATAGGAATCAAATAATGGTAGTTACTTAACGAAAGTGGCGTCAGTTTCACCAAATCGTTTTCTAGGATAGGGGTAAAGCTTTTCATTCAATTAGGCCAATTAAGACATTCTTTTTTATTTCATGTCCGCCATCAAATTTAATCAATTCGGCTTTTCCGCTAAAAAGGGAATTCATTTTTTCCTTCTCTTTTTCTAGTCGGACCTCCGTTATAAATTCATCATTATCGCCCAACACCAACTTAACCTTGGCATTTCCGGCAAGTAAAAATTTAAAATCTTCCGGAGTTAGTTCTTCCGGAATACCACCTGCATACAAAATCAATTGGTCAAGGTTAATTTTACTTTTCGCTGTCCAACGGGTAGCTATGGACACCCCTTGGGAAAATCCCAATACAATTAGCTGGCAATGGGCCGGTATGTTTTCCGATGCAAACAGATTATCCAAATAATTTAGAACGTTTGTCGTTTCCAACATCGTTTTTTCCTTGGTAAGCCAACTAGCTCCAACATGCTTAAAATCCTTGTTTAAATAATATTTTGAGGGTGCTTGCGGGGCAATAATATAATTTTCTTCTTTAGGCAGTTCACTAAAATATTTAATGAAATATCTGCTCAAAAATCCTATCCCGTGAAAAACTATCCAAACATTCTTGGTGCTTGTGTTTAGCGTATTCATGGTACTATAGGTGTTGGTGGAAGTATATGAAATTTGTTTTTCTTCTGGTTCCATAAATTTTGGGATAAGGGATAAAGTAATTCTATTGTTGAATTTCTAATGCTTAATTTTACAAAAAAATAGTTCATGAACGAATACAAAGAGAAAATTCTAAAAATTTGTAATGAGTCCAACAAGGCTACTTTAATGGAAACCTTGAATATAGAATATATAGATGTGGGAGAGAATTATTTAGTGGCAAAAATGCCTGTTACCCCGCAGGTTCACCAACCGGACGGAGTTTTGCACGGAGGGGCAACGGTGGCGTTGGCCGAAAGTGTAGGCAGTATGGCTTCCCATATTTTTTTGGATACCAAAGAATTTTTTGTTCGTGGTTTGGAAATATCCGGCAACCATGTGAAGAGCATCAGGGAGGGGGATGTTTACGCTAGGGCAGAGGTGGTACATAAAGGGCGTACCACACAGATTTGGGATATTAAAGTCACCGATAAAGATGGAAACTTAATTTCAATTTGCAAACTTACCACCATTGCCTTATCTAAAAAATAGTATGTCCTTAGGTTTTTTGGATCTTATTAAAGAACAGTTCCTTAAAGGTCTGCCTTTTGTCGCCTATAGAAAGCCCAACGAGCTTGAAGTAAAGGTGATTTTTCAAAATGACCAGGAATTACATTATGTTTCGGACTATACTGAAAGCGGCTTTGTGTTCGCTCCCTTCGATGGGGTAATGCCTGCAGTGCTAATAAAAAAGGATGAGGCTTTTGATGAAGCCTTGGAATTGGGATCCAAAGATACCGAAAACCCAATTTTCCCTGCATTGGATGAAGACTCCGATAAAGATTTTTACCTTGAAATAATAGAAAGGGCAATCAAAAACATTGATTCGGGAAATCTAAAAAAGGTAGTGCTATCCAGAAATATAGAAGTAGAGACCTCCAAGACTCCTTTTGTTATGTTTCGCGATTTGCTCTACCAATATCCAAAGGCCTTTTGCTATATCTGGTTCCACCCAAAAATTGGGATGTGGTTGGGCGCCACACCCGAAATATTTTTAGAAACCGAAAACAATAAATTCAAGACCATGTCCTTGGCTGGTACCCAATTACACAAGGTTGGCGAAGCACCAATTTGGAAAGAAAAAGAACTGGAAGAGCAGGAGATGGTGACCCAATTTATCCATAACTCACTGGAAGACAAGGTTTCCTCCCTAGAAGTATCAGAGGCCATGTCCTTTAAAGCTGGAAATCTTTGGCATATTAAATCATCCGTTTCCGGAAATATGAACAATTCCAGACTCATAGATATTATAGATGTCCTACACCCAACGCCGGCCGTTTGTGGACTGCCCAAAAATGCCGCCAAAGCGTTTATTTTGAAAAATGAGAACTATGAACGGCAATTCTATACCGGATTTTTAGGGGAGCTAAACCTTAAGGAGGATATCCGAAGGCATTCCAAAAGAAGAAATCAGGAAAATATGGCCTATAGGACCATAAAGAACAAAACCTCTTTGTTTGTAAATTTAAGATGTATGCAGATCTTGGGAAATAGGGTCAAAGTTTATGTTGGAGGCGGTATAACCAGTAGGTCGGTCCCTGAAAAGGAATGGCAGGAGACGAATGATAAAAGTAAGACCATGTTAAATATAATTTTAATGTAAACCAAAAAGCAACATTGAATTGGTTTTAGAAATACCTGAGTTGTAATTTTGCAATAATGAAATATTCCAACATTCCCTCCGCACAGTCACTTGTTCATCATTGCAAAGCAAGGGGCATTAAAAATATAATTATTTCTCCGGGATCAAGAAATGCACCTTTGACCATAAGTTTTTCGGAGGACCCTTATTTTAATTGTTACAGTATTGTTGACGAGCGCTGCGCTGCATTTTTTGCCCTGGGCATATCACAGCAACTGAAGCAACCCACGGTAATTTTGTGTACCTCCGGTAGCGCAATGTTAAATTATTATCCCGCCATAGCGGAAGCATTTTATAGCGATATACCCATCATCGTCATTTCAGCGGATAGACCACCCTATAAAGTGGATATTGGGGACGGGCAAACCATAAGGCAGGAAAATGTGTTTGAGAAACATATTGGTTTTTCCGCGAACCTTAAACAGGATGTTTGTCATGCAACCCAGAAAATTATAAAATATGACCCAGATCAATTAACGGAAGAAAATATTGATCTGAGCCAAATTCAGGTCCAAAAGTACAATGATAAATTACTTAACACGGCGCTAAATATAGCCTTCAGCGATAATACTCCCGTTCATATAAATATTCCGTTCGAAGAGCCCTTGTACGAAACAGTGGAGGAATCCACACTGTTGCCAGAAATTAATCTACTAAAGGACCAAGCGCAAAATGATCAATTAGAATGGCAGGAATATGTTCATCACTGGTATAATGCCTCCCGAAAAATGGTGTTGGTCGGGGTAAATCCGCCCAACGCGGTTGAACAGAAGTATTTGGAAATTTTGGCAAAAGACCCAACGGTCGTAGTAATGACGGAATGTACCTCCAACTTATTTCACCCCAACTTTTTCCCCAATATTGACAGTATCATAGCCCCGATTGAGAAATCGGCGCAAAGGGATGAACTGTTTAAAATGTTGCGACCTGAAATTGTCCTAACTTTTGGGGGACTCATTGTTTCTAAAAAAATAAAGGCATTTTTAAGGGACTATACCCCTTTAATGCATTGGCATGTAAATCCCAAAAAGGCCTACAATACCTTTTTCTGCCTAACAAAGCATTTTAAAACTAGTCCCAACGAAGTGTTTAAAAACCTTTTGGCCCAACCTTCTACCCAAGAAAGTGATTATTATGACTATTGGGCAAAAAGGAAAGAACATTACAAATTAAGAAGGGAACAGTACTTGCTGGAAATACCATTTTCGGACATGTGGGTTTTCCACAAGGCCTTGAAAAGCATTCCAAGTAATTATCAACTACAATTGTCCAACAGTTCTACTGTTAGATATGCCCAATTATTCGATTTGGAGCCCTCTATACGTGTTTTCTGCAATCGAGGCACCAGTGGCATAGACGGCAGTACTTCAACGGCCATAGGGGCTTCAATTTATGAGCCCAGTCCAACACTGCTGCTTACGGGCGACTTAAGTTTTCTTTATGACAGCAATGGTTTATGGAATAATTACATTAAGCCCAACTTCAGGATCATCGTAATCAATAACGGTGGCGGTGGCATTTTTAGGATTTTACCAGGCAAAGAGGAAACCGACAATTTCAATACTTTCTTTGAAACAACACAGGACCTTAAAATCCAATCCCTAGCTGAGATGTACAGTTTTGAATTTGAATCCGTCACAAACAAAAACGACTTTAACAAGGCCTTGGATAGTTTTTATCAAGAGTCCGAAAAACCAAAAATCCTGGAAATAAAGACCCCAAGATTATTGAATGACAATATTTTGCTTAGTTACTTTGATTTCATATCTTAGAAGGATATAAATCTAATCATTAACAATATTTAATATTATGAGCAAGAGAGATGAGTTAATCGAAAAATATGCTGCAGACATAAAGGACAAATTTGGTGAAACACCAAATATGGATTTACTTAAGAAAGTTACCATCGGATTAGGACCTTCCATCTACAACATGGATGCGTCGAAAGTTTCTGGGTCTGATGACAAAGAATTGCAGACGGTAAAAAATAACTTCCTAATTAAAAAACTTGGATTAAAAGACAGCCCACAGTTAATGGATGCCATTAAAAGCGTAACTGATAAATACGGAAGTTCCGTGAAGAGTAAGCACAGGGCGGTAGTTTATTACATGTTGGCGAAACACTTTAAAAAGGAGTCTGTCTACAAATAATTATTAATTCTAGTTTATTATATCTAAGCCGCCCTTAAAAAGAGTGGCTTTTTTTTATGGAGATTCTTTTTAAACGTATTTTTGCCCAATGATAGCACTTGGAAAATACAACAACTTAGAAATACTTAGGGACACCACAGTGGGTCTCTTTTTGGGCGATGATGAAGGCAATGATGTACTCTTGCCCAATAAGTATGTGCCGGAAGAATTTGAGATAGGGGACTATTTGGATGTATTTTGCTATCTGGACCATGAAGAGAGAATCGTAGCCACCACCTTGGTGCCCTTTGTAACTGTAGACCAGTTTCAATTGCTGCAGGTTGCAGAAGTAAATGAATACGGCGCGTTTATGGACTGGGGACTGGAAAAGCATTTGTTGGTGCCTTTTAGGGAACAACGCAACAAAATGCAAGAAGGCCAATGGTATGTTGTCTATTGCTATTTGGATGAAAAAACAGATAGACTGGTAGCTTCCAACAAACTGGATAAATTTTTGTCCAATGAGAACTTAACAGTACAGGCCTTGGACGAGGTAGATCTTGTAGTTACAAGACTGACGGATTTAGGCTGGGAGGTAATCATTAACCATAAGCACAAAGGATTGGTCTACTCCAATGAGATTTTTAAAAAAGTGGCCGTTGGGGACAAACTAAAAGGATATATTAAGAACATAAGACCGGACAACAAAATAGATGTTAGCCTACAACCTATAGGGTATCAAAGCTTGGAACCTGCAGCGAACCTAATTTATGAAAAACTTGTTGCCAATGGTGGGGTCCTAAATT
This sequence comes from Arenibacter palladensis, assembly GCF_900129275.1. Taxonomy (GTDB): domain Bacteria; phylum Bacteroidota; class Bacteroidia; order Flavobacteriales; family Flavobacteriaceae; genus Arenibacter; species Arenibacter palladensis. Next base: position 556,417 of record NZ_FQUX01000002.1, read on the forward strand.
TACACGACAAATCCGACCCAGAGGATATAAAAAGAATAATGCAGATGAGCAAGAAGACTTTTAAAAAGGGGATAGGTGCTCTGTACAAGGAACGTAAAATAGAAATAAAGCCAGATAGTATAAAGTTGCTATAATTTACCAGCTTTAAATAACATACTTTAATCTAATGGCGTCCAATTATTTAAGCATTTTAGTTTTAATTATTTGCCGTTTTGCAACAAAAACCATTACTTTTACAACAACCAAGTTTAAAAACATAAATAGTCGATTTATTTTTACTAATTTTAGAACTCATCCCCTAAACAATTAAGACTATGCCATTCATTGAGGAAAGTGATTTATTGGAATTGCATAAAGATATAGACAAGGCTCAAATTATTAATGAGCGTCTATTGGATCAGATAAAATACAAGAACAAGGAATTAAAGCGCAGTAAGATACAGCGAAATTTATTTGGCAGTATAACGGTGCTTTTCTTAATTGGAACACTGGCCATTTTCTCCTACAATGCGGGATTTATTAGGTCTTCCAATTATGAGAACAGGAATAACATGAGCAATAACCTCTTGGTATCCATAGATAGTTTGGAAGTGATAAAGGCAAGAATAGATAATCTTAAGGAACAGAACGAAGAACTGAGTTTGGTGAAGGAGTTCTATTTGGCCAAAAAGTTTTTGGATAAAGAAAAGATTTATTCCGTACAGGTTAAATCCTTTGTAGACAACAACATAACTCTTGCTTCGGAATCGCTTAACAATACAATATTTGTTAAAACCAATCCTTTTTATTCTTACTCTCTGGGAAATTTTGAAACCTTGGAAGAGGCTAGATCCTTTAGGTTCCAATTGGTAAAAATGGGTTTTGAGGATGCATTCGTTGCTTCCTACAAAGAAGGAAAGCGTTTAGAAATAGAAGACCCGTATTAAATTGCCTAAAATTAAAGTTTGGATTAGCGCGGCCCGTTTGAGGACTCTCCCTCTTTCGTTGTCCGGAATAATTGTAGGTACCGCACTTGGGAGTATGTACAGCGAGTTTCGTTGGGATATTTTTGTATTTGCACTTTTAACCACCGTCGGATTCCAGGTTACTTCAAATTTTGCCAATGATTATGGCGATGGTGTTAAGGGCACCGACAATGAAAATAGGGTAGGACCAAAGCGCGCTCTGCAAAGTGGACAATTATCCCGAAAGGAACTTAAAGTAGGGATTATTATTTCGATTATTATCTGCATTCTTTTTACAGTTGCCCTTTTATATCTTTCATTTGGTACCGAGAACCTTATATTGACCCTAATTTTCGGAGCACTTGGAATACTAAGTATATGGGCGGCCATAAAATATACGGTTGGATCATCGGCCTATGGATATAAAGGGCTTGGGGATTTATTCGTGTTTCTCTTTTTTGGCCTGCTGGGTGTAATGGGTTCCATGTTCCTGTATACCAAAACACTTAATGCAATGGCCATTTTTCCGGCAGTAACAATAGGTCTTTTGAGTACAGGAGTATTAAATCTTAACAATTTAAGGGACTATGAATCCGATAAAACTTCCAATAAAAACACCCTAATAGTGAAGATGGGCATTAGGAATGGAAAAATATACCATGTTTTTCTTATTGTAATTAGTTTTATAAGCATTTTAGCCTTTACCTTTATACATTACCATAATTGGAAAAATACTATCCATTTAGTGGCATTTGTACCTATATTTATACATCTGAACAAAATGTGGAAAATTAAGAATACGGTTTTGCTGGATCCAGAATTGAAAAAGTTGGCCTTGAGCACTTTTTTATTGTCGATTCTGTTTTATTTTAGTTTTAATAATTTTTCGTAATTTTGAGATAATAACCAATCAAAAAAATACACCTTGGAACAACCGATTAGAATTCTTATTGTAGAGGACAACGTGATAATTGCAGATGACATGCAATCTATGTTGGAAGAGATTGGATACGAAATCGTAGACAATGTTATTGTTTATGAGCAGGCAGTTGAAGTCTTAAAGAACAAGGAAGTTGACCTTGTGTTGATCGACATTATCTTAGCCTCCGATAAAACCGGAATTGATTTGGGCAAGCACATTAGGGAAAATTATAATATCCCCTTTATATTCGTGACCTCCAATTCCGATCGGGCCACCGTTGAAAATGCCAAGACCGTTAAGCCCAATGGCTATTTGGTTAAACCATTTGAGCAACAGGATTTATATACCTCCATTGAAATTGCCCTATCCAACTTCACTTCCGTTAAGAATAATGGAGCATCTGAAAGCCAGGAGGAGGAAGATGACAGGTTAATGTCCAACAAGGTATTGAAGGATTCCATTTTCGTTAAAAAACAACATTTGTATTATCGAATCCAATTTGGGGACATTCAGTTTATCAAAGCCGATAATGTTTATTTAGAGGTAAATACAGTAGATAAAAAGTTTTTGGTTCGATCTCCGCTCAAGGATTATTTGGAGAAGTTGCCACAACAGAAGTTCTACAGGGCACATAAATCCTATATTGTTAACGTAGACCATATTGATGCCATCAACTCCAAGGATATATTAATTAACAATACGCTTATTCCTATATCCAAGGAATTTAAGGAATTTATTATTTCAGCAATGAATTCGTAACAAATAGTTTTAAAAATACATAAATAAAAAAGGTGCCTTAGAGCACCTTTTTTATTTATGGGAACAAGAGACGGGGTCCGTTCCAACATTACATTTCAACGGGCCTACGGCCATTGAAATTAGGTTTGAAAAATAAAATTTAGAGTAGTTATTTTACCATACACAATACCTTTTTTATTTAAATTAAATGGGCAGAATATTCCATTTCCCTCAATTTGGACAAGGCCTCCGATTTAGAGTTTACATTTAATTTTAGATATATATTCTGTATGTGAAAATTTACGGTACTCGGGGTAACAAATAAATTATCCGCGATTGTCCTATAGGTAGCTCCCTGACATAAATAATCAATAATCTGATTTTCCCTTTCCGAAAAGGAAGCGTAAGATTTTGGTTGAAACATAGCAATTATTTTCTTGGCGATGTCGTTGCTTATGGTTGCACCTTCGTACTTAATGGCATTCAGGGCATGGTACAAACTCTTTATGCCAACAGGTTTGGAAACATAACCATTGGCCATATTCTTGAAGGCCTTTTTTACGATTCCAAAATCGCTTTGGCCACTGATCATAATGATTTTAACTTCAGGATCTTTTTTGCGAAAGAGGCCTATACCTTCAATACCGCAGCCATCCGGCATAGTAACTTCTGAAGCAATAATATCTGGTAATACATTGTCATAATCCAACAGCGCTTCCTTTACAGAGTCATATATTCCAACTAGTGAATATTCTTCATAAGTGTCGAAATAATATTTGTAGGTCTCGTGGAACGACAGGTCATTGTCTATTACAATAATTTTAAGTACGTTAGGTTTCATATCATTTGGGATTTGGGGGATTACTTCATTTTTTTCAATAAAAATCAGGTGTTATCCTCGGAACTGAGCAACACTTGATCCAAAATAAGAACTACTGTTGCAAGAGGTGGTAATGAACTGATTTGTTGGCTACAATATGGATATAATCCTTTTGTTCTTTAAATAGGTAAGGGTTAGTTTTCATGCTTTGTTAATTTGGGATGTAATTAATATTTATTTTATTTCCGTTATACTTTTTTATTGGATAATATGGAACACGCTGCAATACTTCATATTAAGACCGTAGGTAAATCTTAAACGTTAGGCCTCGTCTTCCGGTTGTTGTTTTAAAAACTTAAAATTATGTTAATAAAATTTAAATATAGATATAAAATCTAGAATCTCCATAAAAAATAGATGTATTTTCCTACAAAATAAAATTGTAAGTACTATTATGAATTATTGCTAAAAATTAATCGATTTAACTGAATTATTATAATTGCATCTGTATGTAACTCACAACCAAATTAATAGGTCCAAACATCCATATTGGTAATTTCAAAATTTATCGTGTTGACCTTGCAATCAACGGGAAGGGCAAGTCCATTTAAATGGTAAAAATGTGATAAAACACAAAAATTAATAAAGACTATGCACCATTTATAATGGTCTAGAAAAATACACCCCGCCCTTCCAACGGGATTTGCGCTATTCAAAGCGATCAATCAACTCATCTCCGTCTTCATATAGGTTTTCGGCGGTAGCCGTATTGTTATTCACCTTCATAATCCATTTTTCACTCAGATATTTGCCGTTCAAATCCGTTGTATAAGCCATTTCCGCCTCGTTTTTCTTATTGTAATCTGCCAAATACACATAGTACAAGCCATTTTCCTTATTGAAAAATTGCTTGGCACTAATCCCCTTGTGTTTTAGGTCATTTATAAAGGAATCCACGTTTTCTTTATTCTTATAAACGTTGGCTATCAAATAATAACCAGTTTTTACCCCGGCTATACCCGATTGCTGCTCCATTCTTATTGGTAATTTTGCGTAATCTTTCTTCTCGGCATTATTTATTCGGTATATGGTTTTTTCTTGGACATCTGCAACTGCAGTTTCGTATTGTTCACTATTTAATTTCTGAAGGTCGGTTTTCATACTTCGTTGTATTTCGTCTTTCTGTATTCTCACCAACATATCGAACCTCTTCTCTATCTCCCTTTTATTTGCAGATTCCAAGGAATCCTGCCTTAGAATTAGTCCATCCAGTATTAAACGGTTTTCATAGGCAAGAGTATTTTGGCACCCATCATTTTTATCGACTTTGTCCGCATTGGCGGTATTGACCGTGAGGTTTATTATATGATCTTTGGAGTCGTCATTTTTGGCGTATTGATTTTTTAACAGCTCCTTTAAGAGCAAGTGATTTTGGTATGCCAATGTACTTTGACATTCGCAATTGCTATTGCTACCATTGTCACTACCGGAACCCAATCTCAACATATCATTACCGGAGCCCGTGTTAACGGTATAATCATCAATATCTTCTGAATATTCAGAATTACTTAATTTTATCTCTTGATCCCTTCGCTGTATTTCAGCTTTCAATTTCTTAATCTCTTTCTCGTAGTTCTTTACTACTGGGTCGGATTTTTTCTTTTTGGTAGTGGTGGGTTTTCTGTAGGTGGAGTTTACAATTGGTTTTCTGGTATCCCCAAAGTCATTTTTAAAGGTGTAGGCCAAGGATAGTTCATGGTTCCAACCAAGGCTGGCTCCGTATTTTAAAAAATTCTTTTCAAATACATATCCCAGGGTCATCTTTTTACCAAGATTAAATCCAAGTCCAACAGACAAGCCGTATCTATCATCAAGGGTAGACTGTAGCCATCCATAATCCGGTAAGTCCAACAATACCGATCCGGCAATAGAAAAGTTGTCCTCATCATCCCTATGGACCTGTAACAAAGGCATTATCCTACCGTTGGTAAACAATCCACGCCTGGCGTCCAGTTCATGTGTATATTGAAGTGAGGCCTTTAGCGTTTTGTCGCTAAAATCCGTGATAACACTATTGGTGGTTTGATTATAACTGATAAGGTCTTGGGCATACAGGCCAAAATCGAACTGACCTATAGAGAGTACAGCCCCGGGTTGTAGGGCCAATCTAGTCTCTTTTCTGGCATCCAATATTTCCGGGTCGTTTTCTGAAGCTATAATCCTGTTCTTATCGATTCCCGAATTTAGATAAGTGACATTGGTACCGAAACTTAAATTACTATTCCTTCCCAATTGCACTGAAGTAGCATAATTGGCGTTTATGCCAAATTCCTGCATAACACCCGCCCGATTGGTATAAACACCTAATCCCATGGCGGTATTGTCATTCAATTTGTTGCCAAATCCCAGAAAATAATTTTGATTATTGTCGTTAAAAGTGGCATACTGATTTTGGTGTAGAATATTTACATAGGATTTGTTTTCCCTTACCAGTGAAAAAGCAGGATGAATTAAAAACCTATTGAAGACCAATTGGTTGTGATAGGAAGTAGAGGAATCAAAATCGGAATTGGCTTCTTGACAAAGCACGGCATCATTGCAGAGTACAATGCAAAATAATATTAGGAGTAATACCTTCTTAAAAATGGCACCTCTGCAGTTCATCCAAGGGGAAAAATTATGTTAATCCGATTATAAATTGTTTCTTATAATCATATAGTGCGTGTCTCTCGCTTAACTTGGATCATTCATCTTAAGTGGACCTTAAACCTGGTCGGGGCTTTAGAAAAATTTAGTTGAAATGGTCCAAAAAAATATTGAGGACCAAATTACATTTTTGTAGGTAAATTCTTACTATGAATTTATCACAGTATTATCCGTGCACCATTTCTTGCTTGTATATAATTAATGAAAGCCCTTACTCCTCAAAAACAGTATTTGAGTAATGTATTTGTGCCTTGTCATCAATACTTTCCAATATATTGAACTGCCTTTTTTCCAATAATTTGTCCCTTTTTTCCTTGGAATAAGTAAACGCTACCTTTTGCGGATTACTTTTGCTTTCACCTCTGTTGGACATTACGTACCCCATTCCGTTATTTCCGGTTAGTAAAATTGAAAAGTCATCTTCCACACTATTGATGTCGGTTCCCAGGTTAACGGAAGTCCCCACTTTCCTATGATCAACCTGAACCATGTAGACGTCCAGTCCACCGAAACCTTTTCTTCCTTCCGAAGCAAAGACCAAGGAAGAGCCTCCTAATATTTTAGGATAAAGATCATTATCGTCCGTGTTCACTTTCTGACCTAAATTTTTGGCTGTACTAAAGGATCCGTCGTTTTGAATGTCTGCTACGTAGATATCATATTTTCCAAAAGTACCCGGCATATTGGAGGCAAAGAACAATCTACTTCCGTCCGGCGAAATGGTAGGGTGGATAGCCGAATAATGCTTTGGTGCCAGTGCAACTTCCTCTATGTTCTGCCATTCCCCCTTTATTTTATTGGCCTTGAATATTCTGTGTACCAATACCTTTTTTGAAAAGACCCCGTATAAAGGTTTTGTATAAACGGCCTTACTAAAATAAGCAGTACGGCCATCTGCGGTAATCGCAATTGGCGCGTTATAGGCAAATTTATACTTTTCCTTATCCTCAATATCAGATGCCACCTCATTTTCCAAGCCTAGATCTTCCAATGTCATTTCCCTGGATACCACAGGTTCTTCGGGCTGTTGAAAGTTGAAATCCCTGTATTTACTTATTTTTTCAGGATGAGTCTTATTTTCTACTGGGGATTTATTGATTTGATAGTCCCCTTTAATTTGTGCCAGCCAATCCTTATCTCCTGAAGTACTTTCCACTCCTGTAGATCTAATTTTTTTTAGTGCGAAAAGATATCTTTCATAATAACTTGCCTTTGTTGATGAACTGGTTTTTGCATCAATTAACTTATTGTACCAAAATATGGCCTCCTCGTAATTTTCGACCAAAAAGTTGGCATTACCAAGATCCTCGAATATTTCGTTTTCCTTGTAACCTAGTTTTAGAAGTTGTTGATACTTGTCAGCTCTTTTACTGTTTGCGTAGGCATCGGAATTATTGTAATCGGAAACCTTTGATTCTTGGGCGGACAAAGAACAGAAGAATAACGTAATAATGCAGCCGAGTATCCCTTTAGTGCTATTGGGTAGGTTCATATTATTAGATATTGGGGTGTTAAACTAGACAAAGGTCTATTATTTTGTAGGAATAATTATTAGCAAAATTTCATAGGTTTTTGTTTTTTCTGAAATCTTTCTAAATTCAATTTGAATTGGGGGAGTAGGTGGGAGGCAAAATCCTCTTAAGGTTGTAAAACAAAAATGGCCCCCTATAATCGGGGCCATCCATAAAAATTGAGTACCAATTGCTTGTGCATGTATCTACCATAAACCATAACTATATTATCAACTATAACCGAATTACCCCACCTTTAAGGGAATAGAGAATTGCCAAAACATCTTTTTTTTCTTCATCCCCATAATTATTAACATCCATCGCTTCCAAAATATCATCTACTACTGCCATAAACTCTTGCTCAGAAATATTCATTCCCTTATGAGTTGTAACCATATCCCTTCCCTTATATTCCTGGGGCCCACCTGCACCGGCACAAAAAAAGTGGACTGTATGTTGCTTTATAAGCCTTAGTCGGTCCGGTTGATCCCTATAAGGTACAAACCGCGGACTTATGGTTGGATTGCCCATGTGTAGATCCACCACGTCGTCCACTAACTTTGTAATCCCTTTTATTTCGCCTAATCTGTTATAAAGTGTCCTTGCCATAATGTTATCTTTTAATGATTAAAGTATTATCCTCAAGTTTAGGCTCTTTTCAGAAAAGGCAATGGTTCAATTCATTCAAAAAAGTAGATTTTTAGCGCATTCTTTACCAAAGGGACCTATTTTAAAAGGGTCATGTAGAAAAAGGCAAATTGTAGGGAATGAAATAGGTCTATTAGAATAACTCCACCACAAACCTTTCATACAAATTCCTCTTCCTATAGGTACACCCCAAATACTAAGATGTGGCCACGCCTAAAGTATAAAGCTGTTCCAAAGTGGGAGTTTCACTACCGCCTGCTGGTTCCAAAGTAATTCCGAATGCCTCCGACTCATTGGGATTGGTCAAAGCAAACACCTTATTTTCATCATTGACAAAGTCCTCCAAAAGCCCCATGCTGGTAGGCGTTAACGGATTTAATTTCAGGGACCACACTTGGTATACGAATCCATCCGGAGGATCGGGCAGGCCTTGAGCATCAATAAACACCTTCTTCTCTACCTTGTTCCAATAAGCCTTTGCGTAGGAGGTAGGGGAGACGGTCTGTCCACCAAGTGCCACTACCGTAACATTCTTATCACGAATGGTATTCAATAATTCCTCGGTTTTTTCCAAAGAATTTTGGGAATCGGCTATCTGTTGTTCCATGGTATTATTTTCCTTGGATACCACTTCCAGATCCAATTTCAATTGATCGTTTTGTTGATAGAGCCAGATTAAACCTCCCATAAACACCAAGGATGCGGCCCAGCCCAAATAGGCAGTCCAACTTACTTTGTTACTGATCAGCTCGGTTTTGGCGGCACCTAACTTGGCCATTCTGTTCTTCATATCACCAAATCCTTTTGTCCCAGGGGAAACGGATTTTGACAAGGACAGAACGGAAGCTTCAATGTCCTCTATTTCCTTCTTTATCTCAGGATACTTTTGCGCATTGATATACACTTCCAAATTTTCCAGTTCGGATAAGGTACCGGCAACATAAAGTTCCAATATACCTGATGCTATGTATTCCTTTGTATCCATATTACAATGCCATGTTGGTCCTTATTTGGGTAATACAGCTTCTATTTCTTGTCTTCACCGTTCCCAATGGAATGTCCAATTCTTTTGATACTTCTTTCTGTGTTAGTCCTTTAAAATATAGCAACTCTATAAGCTCGATACATTTGTCCTTTAAATTTACCAATAGTTTTTTTAAGCCAACAACATCTTCCTTACCTTCTTCACTATCGGTCATACTTTCTAAAATACCTACGAAGTAATCAGCGGAAAGGTTCTTTTTACTGTTTTTATAAGACTTGCTGCGTATTTCATCAATGGCTGCATTCCTAGCAATATTTAGTATCCAAGTAAAGAACCGCCCCTTGGAGGCATTATAGCTCTCGGCATTGTTCCAAGCCTTCATAAAAACATCCTGACATATCTCTTCGGAAACATTGGTATCCTTGACAATGGTATTGATTACCCCACAAATATTTTCGGAATACATATTGTACAGCTTTTGAAAAGCGACAGCATCCCTTTTTTGAAATTGTTCTACAATTATTTCTAATTCCATTCAAGAATTTTTTTAAAGATAAAAAAAGCTGCCCAAAAAGGCAGCTTAATAATTTTTCCAAATTGATCATTATTCAATAATACCGGCGCAACTTATCCTTCCCCCCGCATCGCCAGTGGGTTGGGTTACAAAATCATCTTTACCTTGATGTACTATCACGGCTTTTCCTATTAAGTTTTTGGTCTCGTCCCCACATCCCAAACACCATTCGTCCGTAGAAAAATCAACAGTTGCGTTACCCTTCTCGTCTGCTGTAAAATTTCCAATATCTCCCCTATGATAACCTTCTTGGGAACCCCATTTACCATGGGGGGCAAAGGTTGGATTCCAATGTCCTCCGGTAGATTTCCCATCGGCCGAAGAACAGTCCGCTTTTTCATGAATATGAATTGCGTGCTCTCCTGGTGTTAGTCCGGACAATCCAACATTCATGCTTACGGTTCCATTTTCCTCAGTAAAGCTTACCTCTCCTTTAACATTACTGTCACTTTTAGGTTCCAGTGAAAACTTAAGAGTCTTAACCTCAACTTCCTCTATTACTTCCTCGGCCATTGCCTCTACATTTTCCATGGTATCCTTGGTTTCCTTTTTTGCTTCCTTGCAACTATAGGAGCCGAGGAATAGTAATACCAAAGACAATATTTGAATATTTCTCATCTTTCATTTTTTTTTAGGTTCCCATGAAATTACCAATTTTGTAAAAGGATGTCAAGCCTAGAAGGGAAACGCGTTATTTTATACCTGAATTGAGTTAAAAATTGGTCTAAGTAAGCTACCTCGGGGCAAGCCCTCGAGGCATTCGAAGGAAACGAACTTTAAATTTCGAGACAAGCCTCGGGGTATTATACCCTTTGGCGGTGCCAATAAATAAAAACTCCCCGTATTTGTTCAGTACAAATACGGGGAGTTTTTATTAAGCCGTTTTATTCCAAGGAAAGGGATTTTGCAAAATGCACCCTCCTTAAATATTTAAGAGTTATTTTTTTTGCAACAGGACATCGGCATGAATGGCAACCTCGCTCCAAGTCTTACTTACACCGTCCTTACCAGTATGCAATGCTTCACAGGCTTTATTTATGGATGCCACCGAATTCAAGGCGTCCCAATTCTCCAAATTCATTACACCGCTAAAGGAATGGCCATTATCTCCGGACATTTCATGTTCTAGAGGAATATTGGCAGTTTTCCCGTTCATGGTAACATCTATACTACATTTATCATCGCCAGAAACTTTAAATACTCCTGAAATAAGTTCTGTATTATCCATAACACCAAAAAAGAATTCCAAAATCTTGGGATCCCTGGTACCTGTAGCATCATTTGTAAACAGGCTGCTTACGGGAATATTAAAAGTGGTACCATTTAGGGCTTCCATAGCGGTACTTCCTTCCGTGGTATTTGTAATATTAATTTTGGTAAACTTGCCACCAACCGGTAATTTTTCGGTAGTCTTATAAGCCGTAAAACTTACTTTGGTTGAATCTTTGACCAGGCTAAATTTTTCAGTAGAGGCGGCCTCCAGTTCAACGGCCCCACCATCTTGTTCTTTTTTGGCATCTTTACAGCTTATCCCGGTAATTAAGAGTAAACTTAAGCATGCAAAAGCGATTTTTTTCATGTTATTTTTTTTGAAATTATAGGCATAAAGTTAAGCATAAAAAATGTTGTCGAACTATTCTTTAAAATGAAATAATCATATTTTATTAATGCTATGCAATCTTAACGCTCCTCATGGGTAATATTAATTGCTCAATAGGGTAGTCACTATATTTATTTCACTTTTTAAGGTTCTGTGAACCGGGCATTTATCCGCAATCTCCATTATTCTGGCAATTTGTTTATCGTCAAGGTCACCAGTAAGTTTTATGGCTCTCTGAAATGTATCTATTTTTGCCTCGCTCGAATCGCAGTTCTGACAATCGTCCGCATGTAATTTTTGATAGGAGGTATGCACTTCTACATTTTCCAAAGGCCATTTCTTTCTTTTGGCATACATCTGAACGGTCATTACAGTGCAGGCAGACAGGCCAGCGGATACCAATTCATAAGGGGAAGGTCCAAAATTATTGCCCCCATATGACACAGGTTCATCGGCCGTGATGTAATGGCTCCCGACCTTCATTTGAGTGGTAAATCCATCGGCACTATCCAAACTGGCCACTACTTCTTTTTCAGTGTCCAAAGCTATGGCACCGGGCATCTCCAAGTACCTTTGAGACCATTTTCCAATAATCTCCCCGGTATAGGTGGCGTCTTTGGGATTCCCAAGCAAATGATCGGCCCCGTCCAAGGAAATAAAGCTTTTTGGATGGTGAACGGCAATATAAATCTCCTCTGCATTTTTTATTTCAACTACTTTGTCCCGGGGAGAGTGAAGAATCAAAATAGACTTTCTATTATTCTTTAAGGTTTCCTGGTAGGATTGTGATTTTAAATCCTCCAAAAACTGTTTTTTTATGGTAAAGCTTCTTCCTCCAATATTTACTTCGGCATTTCCTTGATCCTTAATGGTTTCGATATCATTTTTAAAAATATGTTTTACATGTAAAGGATTCGATGGTGCACCTATAGTTGCAATTGCCCTTATAGAGGATATTTTTTGCGCGGCAAGAATGGCCGCGGCCCCACCTAAGGAATGACCTATAATCAATGTTGGCGAGGAATAATGCATTTCCAAATATTTGGCCGCCTCCAATAAATCCTCCACATTTCCAGAAAAATTGGAATCTGAAAATTCACCCTCACTTTCACCAAGACCCGTGAAATCGAATCGTAAAACCCCAAAGCCTTCAGCAGTTAGGGCCCTACTAATATTCCTAACGGCGGCGAAGTTTTTATTACAGGTAAAACAATGGGCAAATAGTACAAAATTATGTGGATGTTGGTTGGCAGGAAGGGACAAGCGCCCTACCAAAGTTTCTCCGTTCGCATTTTTAAAACTTACTTTTTGCTGGTTCATAATACTATTTTTTCTTCAATACACCCCTTAAGTCGGGATTATAGGTAACACCTATCTGAAGTCGGTCATAATGTGCCTCTGAAAAATGATTTTTTAAATAGCCCGCCTGTACGCTCAAATTATTGGTCACATTAATTCCAAGGGCAGCGTAAAGGCGGTTTTGACCAAAGGCATCATCTTGAAGATTTATAAAGATTTCGTCATAGAAATTAAGGAAAAAGGTATTGGTCAAGGGAAGGGTCATCTGCAAACGATACCGCATCCTATGTTGTACATCATTACTATCCCCAAAATCCAAAAAGCGTTGTTCCAAGGTATATCTGTGTTCAAAGTTAAATTCCCACACCTTATTTTTAAGAAAAAATCGCTCAAAAATACGATGCTCTATAGAGTTCGTTTCATCCGGGAATTCCTCGAAACTGCCGTCCGTAACAATATATCCATATCCAAATGTGGTCCATGCATTGGCATCAATATGATAGTTTAACCCGGTTCTCAAAAGCAATTGGTTGAAATTTTTGGCCTGTTCATAATAGCGAAGCTGGGCTTCTGTGTGGATACTTAGTTTGTTGCTTATCTTATTGGTACCGAAATACATATGCCAAGATCCCAATTTGTTTTCGCCATTTTCCTGTGCTTTCATTGTAAAGGTTGAAATAAGGATAAGTAAGCCTAAAATTTTCTTCATAATGTTAACGCGTTTCTTTTTTGTGTTTATATCTATTATTTAAGTTTCGTTTTAAGCGAGTATATGCCGCCCAAGTCCCAAAAATACAGTTTCTACAGAAATGACCTTTTTTTTGGGGGATATCCAATCAAAAGCATTCGATTTCGTCATGATTCCAGATTCGAAGCAAACATCCAAAATCATGAATACATTTTCAAAATCCAAGTAGAGGTTATTACGGTAAAAATGGACATTAATTGTTTTTGGCATTAGTGGCTATTTGCTCCAACTTCTCCGCTATAGATTCCTTGGACAACCATTTTCCGTGTACCATGACACCAGAAATATCTTTTAAGGCCGAAATATCCAATAAAGGATTGCCATTTAAGAGTACCAAATCTGCATCCAGACCTTCCTTTACGCTTCCAAAGGTATCCTCCATGCCAAAGAAAATAGCTGGATTAATGGTACCCGATTGCAAAATCTCCAAAGGAGTGAGTCCGGCCTCTATCATCCCAGCAACCTCATGATGAATGGAAAAGCCAGGTACGTTGAACAATTGTGGAGCATCCGATCCCAATAACATCCCATGTCCATTCTCCTGTAATTTTCGGATCAATTGTCTTCTTATGGTTGTAAACTTATTCCATTGCTCTTCGTTAAAACCGGTTTCAGGTTTTGTGGATTCATCCTTTCTTCTCTTCCAATCCTTCAAGGTGGAAACGGGCATATATTTCATTTCCGGCTGTTCTAACAATTCGTCGGAGCTTACCGGGGCAAACCACCTCTCAAATAAACTTTGTGTGGGAACAACCCATACCTGGTTCTTTTTGGTCAGTGCCACCAATTCATCAATTTTGGTAGTATCGGCCAGTGGGGTAAAAGAGAATCCAAAAAACCCATTGGCAGTAGGATCAACACCTTCAGATTCCGGTACAAGTCCTTCCAAATAGCCATCTACATGGTCTATGGAAGCATATTTACTTTCCAAGGCGTGACGAATACCAACCATTACCGGTACATGGCCGGAAAAGGGAATGTTAAGCTCATTGGCAGTTTCCACCATTTGATCAAAAACTTCCAACTGCATCCCTGGGTGTATTTTAAGAAAATCGTATCCTTCATTCTTATAAGCGGTAACTTTTTGCACAGCTTCTTCCTTGGTGGTTACGGAATTGCCATTAAATGAAGGACTGGAAGTAAAAATACGAGGGCTCAAAATCTCGCCCTTTAAAGCTTTTTCCCTTAAAACCAGATGGGTTGGATGACCCAACATTCCCCTAATAGTGGTAATACCATTGGAAAGGTATAGATATAAAGTTTCCTCAATGCGGGTGTCGCTGGTAGGAGGCTGGGGGATGTGCGCATGCATTTCTGCCAGTCCGGGAATAATATATTTATCCTTAGCTTCAATTTTATTTGGATATTCCTGAGCGTTCTCGACCGACTCTACAATTTTTTTAATTTTCCCGGAGTCGATTACTACCTGTCTATTTTTTAGGATATCACCATTACTAACATCAACAATATTGACATCTGTTATCAATATGGCTGTGGGACTAATGCTTTTCTTTTTTGGGGAACAGGAAAGAAAAGTCACAATACAAATGAGTAAACTAATTTTTTTCATGTTGATATAGGTTTTAAGTTAATACACTATGCCTGTATTGGTGACAGAGGGGATTAACCAATATGGACAACCTGAATTGTCCTGAACTATTTATTCAACTAACTTGAAAAAAAGGGATCTACCTGTTTCTAACGTAAATTAATTTAAAGCGTCCCTTGACATTTTCACGTTGATCTATTTCAAAGTTTTTAATGGATTTTATCAATGGCGTTAATTTTTGAAAACCATAGTTACGCGAATCAAAATTGGGCTGCTTCTTCTGCAATAGGCTACCCACATCTCCCAAGAAGGCCCATCCATCCTCATCGGCAAGGTCTGAAATAGTAGAGGCTATAAGTTTAATTTCCTTTTGGGTAATCTTGTCCACATTGTCCTTCTTGTCCCTCTTGCTATCTGCAGTTTCCGAAGAACTTTCCTCCGATTGGTTTTTCAGAATTTCAATATAAATAAATTTATCGCAAGCAACAATAAAAGGGTTGGGGGTTTTCTTTTCCCCAATACCAATCACATTCATACCTGCCTCCCTTAACCTTGTGGCCAAACGGGTGAAATCGCTATCACTGGAAACTATACAAAAACCACTAACCTTATTAGAATACAGGATATCCATGGCATCAATGATCATCGCAGAGTCGGTTGCATTTTTACCGGTGGTATAGGCATATTGTTGAATTGGGGTTATGGCGTTTTCCAATAACAAATTCTTCCATTTGGATAGTTTGGGATTGGTCCAGTCCCCATATATCCTTTTTATGGTAGGGTTGCCGTATTTGGCAATTTCCTCCATCATCTCCTTTACATATGCCGAGGGAATATTATCACCGTCTATTAGTACTGCTAGATTTATGTCCATTTTAAATAATTATTGGATTTAGAATTTTACGAAGCTAACCATTTATTGGTCGCGGGCCTTTTTATTTTCTTTGCAAAGCGATATAATTTCTCCAATCCGCCTCTGCCTTGTTTCTTCCCGTTTGGCTTGGTAAAGCCAATAAAGATAGTTTTTTCTGTAACTGGCTGCAAAACCCTGAAAGTTAACATAGGCTATTGGCTCCGCATCGAATGCAATTTGCAAGTCCTCTGGGATAACACCATTTTCAACATCGTCCATGGCATTCCAGGAACCATCTATTTTTGCCTCCTTAATTTTAGCCAGTCCGCTTGGATGCATTTCCCCCTTAGCTTTGAGTTCTTTTATATAGGCTTTGTTTAATTTACTCCAGACGCTTTTTGGTTTTCTAGGGCAAAAATATTGTCGTCGTTTTCCCTCCCCAAGACTTTTAACCGTACTGTCTATCCATCCAAAGCACAGGGCAACCTTTACAGCATCTTCCCAACGCATACTATCCTTTTCGTGGGCTACTTTATAAAAAATTAGATGTACCCCAGTACTTATGGCGTGATTGGTCTCTAACCAAGCGCGCCATTCGATGTCCGATTTAAAATAAAACTGATCTTTTCCTTTCAATAATTAAATTTTCTTATACTCAACATAAAAATTTTTATCCACATTAACCAATTGTATATCTTTTTTAAAAGATTTTGATTTCCAATCAGAGGTAGGATACACCCATTCTTCAGTACCATTTATACTTAGTTTTAAAGGCATATCAAAACCATTGACAATATTGGTATATCTAAATCGCAGTTGTTTGCCGTTCACCTGATATTCCAGCATAGGTATTTTAGCGTTACGCAAATATTGGTCAAAAAATTGGGTAAGATCTATGCCAGAAGTGTTGCTAATGTATTCTTCTATCTGTTTAGTAGTCACGGTCTGATGGTAGAACTCCCTATTGAGCCCCCTTAAAATAGTCCGCCATTTTTCATCATCATCCACCAATTGCCTTATGGTGTGTAGCATATTGGCACCCTTGGAGTACATGTCCCCAGACCCTCTTTGATTAACGTTATAGGTTCCTATGATAGGCTTGTCGTTTTGAATATTGCCCCTGGTACCAATAACATATTCCGACGCAGCTTCTTTGCCAAAGTGGTAATCCACGTATAAATTTTCCGAATAGGCGGTGAACCCTTCATGTACCCACATGTCCGCTATATCCTTATAGGTTATATTATTGGCAAACCATTCATGACCCGATTCATGGATAAGGATAAAATCGAATTTTAACCCCCAACCTGTTTTTGAAACGTCCCTGCCCAAATATCCGTTCTTGAACTGATTTCCGTAGGTAACAGAACTTTGATGTTCCATCCCGGGGTATGGCACTTCTACCAGTTTATAGCCGTCTTCGTAAAAAGGGTAGGGGCCAAACCAATGTTCCAAGGCTTCCATCATCATTGGAGCCTGTTTGAACTGTTCTTTGGCCTTTTCCTCGTTATCCCGCAGTACATAATAGTCCATCGCTAATTTTCCCTTTTCCCCATTATAGAATTCGCCAAAATGAACATAATCGCCAATATTTATATTTACCCCATAATTGTTGATAGGATTGGACACGTACCAATGATAGGTATTACTATTCTTATTTTCCACCACTTTTAGAAGCCTACCATTGGAAACATCCATCAAATCTTTTGGAGTTGTAATGTTTATGGCCATACTATCTACCTCATCGTACATATGGTCCTTATTCGGCCACCAGACGCTGGCGCCCAAACCCTGACAGGAAGTAGCTACAAAGTGTTTTCCATTGTTATCTCTTTTCCATGAAAAACCTCCATCCCATGGGGCCCGGACGGCTTCTTTTGGATGGCCGGAGTAATATACTTTTATTTCATTTACGTCCCCTTTCCGTTGTGGCTTCTTAAGGGTAACAAAATGGGCATTCCCATTTGATTCCCATTTTAAATCTTCTCCTTCCTGGGTGATCTTTTCAATAATTAAGGGCGTTTGAAGGTCTACTTGCAGCCGCTGTTGTTCCTCCAATACCGTATAACGAATAATAATACTACCAGAAATGTATTTTTCATCTGGTTTCACTTCAACACTTAAATTATAGAAATTAAGGTCCCACCAAGAACGCTCAGTAGTAATACTGCCCCTTAGTGAGTCTTGTTCCGTATAATTTTTTTGTTGCGCAAAGGACGAAAGTCCAATGGCCAACAACAATGTTGTGGTAATTTTTTTCATTTCAAAAGAGTTATTAATTTTTTCCATGACTTCTCATAAGCCATTGTATTGGGTCCATAAGCTTCTTCGGAACCCCTACTCATAAAAGCATGTCCAGCACCTTCATAAATATCAAAAGAATAAAGATTGCCATATTCTTTCATTGCCTTTTCAGTGTCGGGTATCGTCCCATTTACCCGATTGTCGGCAGCACCATAAAAACCATATATCGGGGATTTAATATTTCTTAATGAAGTTAAATCTTTTGGGGCGGTGCCGTAGTAAACCATCACACTCTCTAGATTTGGGTTTTGTGCCGCATAATTGAAACTTTGTGTACCTCCCCAACCAAATCCCACAATGGAAATTTTCCCATTAACGGAAGTGTCATTCTTTACATAGTCGAACACCAAGTTCAAATCTTTGGTAATTTGCTCTTGTTCCAAGGTGTAAATGGCATCCCTAACTTTATCCGTATTTTCAAAATCGGTCGTTCTTTCAAGACCCTCAACACTATTCGATATCAGATCTGGGGCTATTACCACAAATCCCTGATCAGCCAGCTTCCCTGAAAAGTCCCTTATCCATTTGTTTAACCCCAAATTTTCGTGAACTATTATGACCGCCTTTCTAGGTTCCCCACTTTCAGGATATACCACCAAAGCCTTTAGCACGCTTCCGTTATCCCTTTTAAAATCTACCCATTCCCCGTATTTGGGAGTTTCGGCAAGTTGTTGTGGTCCCTGGGCCTGCATAATACCGCCAAAGCCCAATACGAGGACAAGTAATTGCAAATTTAACTTCATAAAATTTAGTTCTAACCGTCCTATATTACCTTAAAATGGCATTGGGAAACACCACCACACTTTCAAAACCGTCCTTCCCGACAGCGGACACCCCAAAGAAAAAATTGTCCAATACCACACCTTCCAAGGTAAATTCAGAAACGTCACCTACATACCTACTATGGTCCCAAGTAGGGGAGGTGGTATCCCTCCAATAGATCTTATATCCGATAGCCCCTGGAACCTTGCTCCATTGAAACTTTGCCGAAGGTTCTACAATACCTCCGATACTTACCTCTTTGGGAGCTGGTGGTGCCCAAGCCAACGAAGCCAGATTAATGGCGTTCACCGTAGTTAGTTTTTTGGCATAGTCAAAATTTACATGTTCCAAAACATCACCATAGGCAATTCCATTTTCTACGCGAATATCCTGATGCTGTTGGGTGTAATTTTCATGTGCCTCCATTATCCTTATTCCTGCATAGCCCAAATCATTAAAAGGACGGTGGTGGCCACCACGCCCAAACCTATCCAATCTATAGATCATTATTGGGTTCATTTCCGGCATATAGGTTTTCACGTTCTTATATACGTATCTGGCCAATTGTCTGGAAATACCATCCACTTCCCCTCCATAAAATCTTCGCATATTTCTTTCCCTTTCGGTCTCGGTCGGGAGCACAGGTTCAGAAAAAATCCTAAAATCGGTATTGCTAATAATTCCATCCCCACCCTTAATATTGCCTATCATATCGTTATTGAATATTCCAATAATATCCCATCCATTTTCTTTCGCATATTTTGCCAGGCCCTGGCCTCCGAAAAGACCTTGTTCCTCGCCCGAAAGTCCTAAGTAAATTATACTGTTCTCAAATTTATAATTGGATAGTACCCTTGCAGCCTCTATGGTTCCTGCCATACCACTGGCATTATCATTGGCTCCCGGCGAATCTGAGGTGTAATTATTGGCATCGCTGACACGTGAATCAATATCCCCGCTCATAATAATATAGCGATCCGGATATTTGGTACCCCTTTGAATTGCCATGACATTAACTATATAGACATCCTTGGGTATCCGATTGCTTTCTTCCTTTTTGACCAGATTCCTTTGATAGCTTACCTCAAGGCAATTATTACATTTATTGGAAATTACATCGAACTCACTTTTAATCCATCGTCTTGCTGCCCCTATGCCCCTTGTTTTGGAAATGGTATCACTCAAGGTATGTCGTGTACCAAAGTTTACCAAAGTTGTAACATCTTTTTTGATTCTTTCGGCCGAAACCTTATTCATAATATCATAAATACGCTGGTCTGTTTGTCCCATTAGGCCAAAAGAAAATAGAAATATACAGGCAATAGCAAATTTGTGCATTCGTCTTGATTTTTAACTTGGTAATTTACGTTTATCCGTAAAATTAGCTTCTTAATTATTTGTTAAGTCCTCCTTTTCCCATCGCCCATATTCCTAGAACAGGGCCAATGGTCAGAACTGTAAAAATATAGCTGGAATCTACAACTTCCAACCAGAAAGTTAGCAATTGTATGCTGATAATACTGATGGAGAAACCAATGCAGTTTACAAGGGTAAGTGCCGTACCCTTCAACTCCAAAGGTACTGCAGAGGCAACCAAGGTAGAGAATTGGGGCGAATCCGAAACCACAAACAATCCCCAAAGACAAAAAGCCAATAGGAATAAATAAGGGGGCATAAGAAAAAATAATGGGGAGGCCATACAAAGAAATCCGGATAGCAGCAAGGAGATGATGGCTACTTTCCCACTGCCCCATTTAAGTGCAAAATGTCCGCCAATGGCACATGAAATACCGCCCAGACCAATTATAGAAAACGTCCACAAAGAATATGGAAGATGGATATTATGAATGGAATTATAGGTTTTTACAGCAAAGGGAATAAAGGCCCAGAAGGCATATAATTCCCACATATGCCCAAAATAGCCTATGGCCGCTTTCTTAAAGGCAGGAATCCTAAAAAGTGTCATTCCCGCTCTTAATTGCAACACCTTACTTGGTTTTCTATATGGACCATTGGGTACCATAAAAAAGATGGACGCCCCACCAAGAATAGTCAGTAAGGAGGTTATTTTAATTACAATGGTATAATCTTCCCCCAATTTAAGACCCTGTAGCAAATGCGGGAATGCCGTGCCCAACACCAAGGCTCCGACCAAATATCCTAGGGCCTTGCCCAAACCCTTTTCATAATAATCGGCCGCAATTTTCATCCCTACAGGGTAAATGCCCGCAAGAAAAAAACCGGTGCCCAGTCTGGCCATAAACAGTGTTGCATTCGAGATATCCTGAAACAGAAGCACCATATTGCACAAGGCGGCCAAAAAGGCGCTGATCATAAAGACCTTGGAAGGGGAATAGCGATCCGCAATCATTAAAATAGCAAACACCAAGGTGCCCAAAATAAAACCTATTTGGACCGAAGACAATACATAACCAATAATTTCGGTTCCCAATCCTGTTTTTAGGACTAGATCATCCAAAACGGCGTTACCAGCAAACCACAAGGAGGTGCACGCAAACTGCGAAACAATTATAATGGGCAATATATACGCCCCTAACTTCAATTTAGCACTGTGTTTTACATTGGACATGCAAGAACAAATATGATCAAAAATGACTATAATAATCCATCATTTTTAATGAAAGATTTTCTTTATTCCTATTCTATAAAATGCTCCAATAATCCACGTACATTTTTAATGCTGTCTATATAATAGCTGGCCTGGGTTTTTTGTCGACCTACTTTTACCGTAATAGCGCTTTCCGGTAATTCCTGAAACATAAATTCATCGGTCCAGTCATCACCTATAGCAAATACAAAATCATATTCCTTTTGCGAAAATACCCGCATTGCAGCCCTACCTTTATTAACATTACTGCTCTTAATTTCTATAACCTTATTTCCATTAAGTATACTAAGATCGTCGTTGGCGATTAGACTTGTAAGTACCGTATTGAGTTCGGTGGCCCGCTTCTGCCCAAAATCTGGATCGGTCTTTCGGTAATGCCATGCCAAGGAATAGTTTTTTTCTTCAATAAAACTGCCCGGAGTCCTATCCACAAAGGATTCCAGTACTGGGTGAATTTTTTCCATCCAATCCTTTTTCACATTCTCCAACATTCTAAAATCTTCCCCATTTTCGGAAATCCACACGCCATGTTCTACGATCATATTGTACTTCTTTGGCAAAAACCATTTGGTAAAGGTATCCTTATCGCGACCACTAATTAAATAAACATCCGTGTTTTCCAATGCCGACATCCGGTCTAGCAAGCTATATAATGCCTCATCAGGATTTGCCTTTTGTGGATCTCCGTGAAATCCGGCCAAGGTGCCGTCATAGTCCAGGAACATTAATCTTTTTTTAGCTTTCCCATATTCCTTTTTTATATCGCCCAAAATGTCATTGGACAACCTGCGCGACTTATAGGAATGGTCTATTAGTTTCTGATTTTTCAAGGAGGTCATAAAATCATTGGCCCATTTTTCAACATTATACCTTTCCAATCTTTTTTGCAAAATGGCATTTCTTGCCTGCTGTTCTTCCTTCGGCATATTAATTGCCTCGTAAAGGGTGTCGGCAATCTCTTCAAAATTATTGGGATTAATGAGCAGGGCCTCATTCATTTCATTGGCAGAACCAGCCATTTCACTAAGGATAAGGACACCAGTTTTATCGGTTCTGGTTGCAATATATTCTTTGGCTACCAAGTTCATTCCATCCCGTATAGGGGTTAGCCAGGCTATATCACTGGAAGTATAAAGATCTATTAGATTCTCGAAGGGCATGGAGCGGTAGAAATACCATATGGGTGTCCAGCTCACTGTGGAGAATTCCCCATTGATCCTCCCCACCAATTCGTCTATTTCCTTTTTCAGTAATTGATATTGTGGGACATTGGATCTTGAGGGCACCGCCAGTACAATAAGCCTAACCTTTTCCTTATATTGTGGGTATTTGGTTAAAAAGTATTCAAAGGCATTAAGTCTTTTGGCAATCCCCTTGGAATAATCCAATCTGTCTATTGATAAAAAGAATTTGGCCTCCGGGTCCGATTCCTTGTGCATGTCCAGCCTGCGTTGTAATTCGGATCGTTGACCAGTCTTGTTTTCATCATGTTTTTTTGCCGCATCGCTAAATTTTTTGTAATCGATTCCCATAGGAAAGGAATCCACTTTTATGACCCTGTCCTCCAAATAGATATCGTTAAAACTTACCTCCAGCCCCAATAATCTGCGTACAGAACTTAGAAAATGCCTTTCGTAATCATAGGTATGGAAACCTATCAAATCCGATCCCAACAACCCCATTAGAACTTCCTTACGCCAAGGCATGGTTCTGAAGATTTCATAGGATGGAAAGGGAATATGTAAAAAGAAGCCAATGGAAATATTGGGGCGCTTTTCCCTTACCATTTGTGGCACCAACATTAATTGATAGTCATGTACCCAAATAGTATCGTTTTCCCCAGCTTCCTTCAGAATGGCATCTGCAAATTTTTGATTAACGGCTTTATAGGTTTCCCAACTTTGCAGCTCAAACTCTGAATATTCCAAAAAATAATGAAAAAGAGGCCATATGGTACGGTTGCTAAATCCATAATAAAACCCGTCCACTTCCTCAGAAGTTAGATTTACTTTGGACGAACCATGTTTTGCCAATGCCTTATCAATTTCAGGAGCAAGTCCGTCCGGAATCTCTTCATCCGTTAAACCACTCCAACCAATCCATAAACTATCACCTCCCGAGTGAACGGATTTCATACCCGTAGCCAAACCGCCTACACTTGGTATTGCAGTAATACTTCCATTGTCAATTTGTAATTGTACGGGTAGTCTATTTGAGATTATGATAGTTTTGTCCATAATTTGCTTTTTTTAAAGGTTATTCGCATTAAATTTCCTTAAATTTCGGTAAAATGATGTGTAAAACCTACTAATTAGGTTTATTTAAAGAATAAAATGATATATGGATAATTTAGACTACGGTATAATAGGGAATTGTAGAAGTGCGGCGTTGATTTCCAAGAAGGGCTCATTGGACTGGTGCTGTTTACCAGAATTTGATTCCTCCTCTATTTTTGCAAAAATTCTAGATGATGAAATAGGGGGTAGCTTTGAAATCTTGGTTGATGATACCTATACCATAGAACAAAAATATATTCCCCTTACTGCAATCTTGGTCACCAAATTTTCCGATGGTGAAAATAGTTTTGAGATACAGGATTTTATGCCCCGTTATTACAAACCTAGCGGAGGCTACAATGCACCACCTGAAATTGTTAGGTATGTAAAACACCTTTCCGGCAAACCTGTGTTCAAGGTTTTGTACGACCCAAAATTGGAGTATGCCATGGGGAAAACAAATACCTATGTCAAGGAAAATTTTATTGCCAGTTTAACTCATGAGGTTAAGTTCGACACCTTTTTTCTATATACTTCATTGAACAAGGAGGATATCATGTCCCAAAGTGAAATAGTTCTGGAAAGCGACGCCTATTTTCTCTTGGGTTATAATGAAAAGATATTGGAACCAACCTTGGATAGGGTGTATCTGGAACTGGAACGTACCAAAGTCTACTGGTTAAATTGGTCCAGCAAGACACCCACTTATAAGAAATATGACGCCGAGATAAAAAGAAGTGCCCTAACCCTGAAAATGTTGAGTTACGATAAGTCCGGGGCGGTTCTCGCTGCCGCCACCACCTCACTTCCGGAAACCATAGGAGAAGTTAGAAACTGGGACTATCGCTTTTGTTGGATCAGGGATGCTTCAATGGTAATCAAGGTTGTTGGACAATTAGGACATAAAAATATTGCCAAACGTTATTTACAATTTATAATTGACCTCATCCCCGACAAGGATGAGAAATTGCAGATCATGTACGGTATCAACAAAGAAAAAAAATTGACCGAAGAAACTTTGGACCATTTGCAAGGGTACAAGGGATCCAAACCTGTAAGAATAGGTAATGCCGCTTACAAACAGCGACAAAATGATATTTATGGTATCCTAATGGACGTCATCTATACCCAATTGGAAAAGTTCGACACGGAAATAGAAAATGGGGAAGAGCTTTGGGGAATTACCAAGGGAATCGTGTGGATAGTAAACAAACATTGGCAAGAAGCCGATAAGGGAATATGGGAATTCCGTACTGAAGATAGGCATTTTACGTTTTCCAAAATTCTGTGCTGGACGGCTATTGATAGGGCCATTAAAGTGGCCGAACTTTTTGGGAAACAGAGAAAAGTGGATAAATGGCGTACCCTGGAACAACAGATCAGGGAAGATATCCATCAGCATGCATGGAATGAAGAAAAACAGGCATTTACACAATCCTATGGTTCGCCGCATTTGGACGCTTCGGTATTATTGATGGAATCCTACGGCTTTATTGACCCCAAAGACCCAAAATATGTAAGCACGGTACTGGCCATTGAAAAAGAACTGTGCAATGACGGGTTATTATATAGGTATAAAAACGAAGATGACTTTGGATTGCCATCCTCATCTTTTACCATATGTACCTTTTGGTTTATAAATAGCCTCTTTAAGATAGGTCATGAACAGAAGGCCATGAAACATTTTGATCAATTGTTAAGTTACAGCAACCATTTGGGCTTGTTCAGTGAGGATATAGATTTTAAGACCAAAAGGTTACTGGGGAACTTCCCACAAGCCTATTCGCACTTGGCGCTAATAGAATGTGCTATGAATTTCTCCAAAAAACACAGTGAAATGGAAATTTTGGAATCCCTACAGGACCACGAAAAATGATGTAGTTGGCAAATTACATACAAAAGGCAATCCTTTAAAGGAGAGGGGATAATTAATTTTGATCGGAACTAAAATTTCTCGAAAACACCCAGACCAAATAAGGCAAAATCATATTTTACCGGATCGTGGGGATCCAATCGTCTTAGATTGGCATCCAATTCGGCCAGGGCCTTGCCGTCGTTCTGTTTGCGTTGGATCAACCCCAATTTGCGGGCCACATTGCCCGAATGAACATCTAAAGGGCAAGACAGTTGGGAAGGTGAAATTTTTTTCCAGATTCCAAAATCCACTCCGTTGTTATTGTTTCTTACCATCCACCTTAAGAACATGTTGATTCTTTTGGCTGCGGAGCCTTTTTGAGGGTCGGAAACATGTTTTGTGGTTCGTGGCAGATGGTCCAGCTCAAAGAAAACGGTCTTGAATTGGGAAATGGACATTTGTAGGGATGTTATATCCCCTTTCAAGGCGAATGTGTTCTCCAATCCCCCATGTTGCCTGTAAATATTTTTTAAACTCCGTATAAAATACATTAGATCCACCCCATTAAAAGTTCTATGTACAAACCCTTGAAGTTTTTCCAGATCTTTTGTTTGGTGGTTCATTACAAAGTCGAAAGGGGAATTTTCCAACAATTCCATCATTCTTTCCGAATTGTTGATGATACTTTTTCTATTGCCCCAGGCAATAGTAGAGGTTAAGAATCCACTGATCTCAATATCTTCCTTTTTCGTAAATCCATGCGGAATCCGGAGAGGATCTGTGGATAAAAAATCCGGCCGATTGTATTGTTCTACCTTCGCATCCAAAAATTCTTTCAATTCTTCCTGTGTCATGCCAATGGGAAATTTAAAAATTTATAGAGAAGCATAGGAGTAATCAATATACCGTTATATAAAGAGTGCAAGCATATAGACCACAATAGTCCTAATTTAACCCGCACATAGCCTAAAAATACACCTAAAATCAATTGTGGCGCAACCAATAGCGGAGCTAAATATAATACTTGCCCGGACATTTCAAAATTGTTCAAATGAACGGCCGCAAATAATAAAACAGAAGCATAAAAAATATATCTGAAATAGGTCTTATTCTTGAACCAGATCAAGGGGCCCCGAAACAAAATTTCCTCAATGGCCGGAGCAATAACTACCGCCATAAGAAAAAGAGTAAAAATAGAATAGTTCTCCAAAAATTTTTCAATGGCATGTTCGCCTAGATCCATTTTCAAAAGACCTATCAACCATTGATTAATTATACCAACTGTGACTCCTATAACAATACCCCACTGCAGAAGTGCTACAACAATCCTTAATTTTAAGGGGTTTGGAACATGGTCCAAGCTCTTATAATCAGGAACCTTTGTAAATTTCCAGACCTTGGCAAGTATTTTCATCGCGTAATGGAGCCATCCACCATAGTCAGCTTTCTATCGGCCATATTGGCAAGTTCCTCATTATGGGTTACAATGACAAAAGTTTGTCCAAAGGCATCGCGAAGATCAAAAAACAATTTATGAAGATTATCGGCACTCTCCGAATCCAAATTGCCACTGGGTTCATCCGCAAAAATAACAGAAGGGTTGTTCACCAAAGCCCTAGCTACTGCCACCCGCTGTTGCTCTCCGCCAGAAAGTTCATTGGGTTTGTGCTGTAATCTATGGGAAAGCCCTAGGAACTCCAGAAGTTCTGCAGCCCTTAATTCTGCCTTTTCCTTTTTTGTACCTTTTATAAATGCTGGGATACAGACATTTTCCAAGGCCGTAAACTCCGGCAACAACTGATGGAATTGAAAAATAAAACCAATATGGCTATTTCGAAATTTGGCCATGGCCTTATCCGACAATTTAGTTATGTCCTCATCATTAATCAACAAACTACTGTCATTCTTATTGCTTAGGGTATCCAAAGTGCCCAGTATTTGCAAGAGAGTAGTTTTACCAGCTCCAGAAGGGCCTACAATAGATACCACCTCTCCTTTTTTAATGTGCAAATCAACTCCTTTGAGTACTTGGAGATTGCCGTAAAACTTATTGATGTTTGTAGCCTTGATCATTATTATAAATTATGGGTTGAAAGTAAACATTACCTAGAAGAATACAAAATAGTTATTGGGTACAAGCCCTTTTCTTGTCCAATTTACTTAGTAGTCGTCCTGTCACATCCAGTTATAGGAAATTCCGATAAGATATTCTTTTTTTAATAATACGGTAATGATTATATTGTGAAGGCGACAATTAGATAAATTTTAGGACAAGGCTTTTATGACACAATATAGAAATTTGGAAGAATACAATCTGGAAATTACCGATGAGGTCAAGTCCAGATACTCATCTATTATCAATGAAATAGGGGAGGACCTTAACAGGGACGGACTCTTAAAGACTCCTGAAAGAGCAGCGAAGGCAATGCTTTTTTTAACCCAAGGTTACAAACAGGATGCGGTAGAAATTTTAAAAGGAGCCATGTTTAAGGAGTCCTATGACGAAATGGTGATCATTAAGGATATTGAGGTGTATTCTTTGTGCGAGCACCATATGCTGCCCTTTTTTGGCAAGGCCCATATAGCCTATATTCCCAATGGCCATATCGTTGGCCTAAGTAAAATACCCAGGGTGGTAGATGTTTTTGCAAGGCGATTACAGGTGCAAGAGCGACTCACCAATGATATCCTAGAGTGCCTAAACAACACTTTAAAACCACAGGGTGTGGCCGTGGTCATAGAGGCCTCGCATATGTGTATGATGATGAGGGGGGTGCAAAAGCAAAATTCCGTAACTACTACTTCTGGATTTAGGGGTCAGTTTGAAAAAATAGAAACTCGAAACGAATTTTTGAAATTGATAAGTTCAAAATTATCATAGGACCTTGTACGACATAAGATGCCAAATTTTGGCATCTTATTTGATTTGAAGCTACTGTAAATTAATTAGTAAATATATCTACATTGAAAGACCATAAATTAAGAAACCTATTTTTGGGGTTACTTTTTGACGGGATAGGAATGCTTTCTTTCGTTATTCCTGGAATCGGCGAGTTTTCGGACGTTATCTGGGCTCCAGTGGCCGGTTGGCTAATGACCAGATTGTACAAGGGTAAGATAGGACGTGCTGCTGGGGTGATAACCTTTATTGAAGAAATGCTGCCTGGCTTGGACATTATTCCAACCTTTACGATCATGTGGCTTTATACTTATGTTTTTAAGTCCTCTAAAAACGAAAAAATTATATCGGCCAAGTAATTTGATTATCAAGTTTTTAAAGTCCCCTACTAATAGGTAATAACTTATTAAGTGACCTATGTTACTCAAGTTTTCCGATATCTTTCTTAGATTTATCTAGTATTATAATATTAAATAAATGAAAAGAAGAAATTTTGTCAAAAAAACCGGCTTGGGTTCTTTGGCAGGAATACTGGGTTTGGATATTGTCTATGGCGCTAAAATTCCGGAAAATTACACCCTGTTGGGACTTCAGGATCCAGACCCATTTCAAATGTTCGATAAGGATAAGGAAATGGTGGTCCTAAACAGCAAACCTTGGAATATGGAGGCAGTGGCCCATTTGTTGGACGATAGGATTACCCCCAATAAATATATGTTTATCCGAAACAATGGCCTGGTTCCGGAAAATATCGATGTAAAGGAATGGACCATAACTTTTGATGGTGAATCCGTAAAAGAAAAGAAAACCTTCACCTTGGAAGAATTAAAATCCAAATTCGCCAATCATACCTATCAACTAACAATAGAATGCGGAGGCAATGGAAGAAGCGAATTTGATCCGCCTGCAAAGGGAAACCAATGGACCATTGGTGCTGTAGGTTGTGCCTCTTGGACAGGGGTTCGCCTAAAGGATGTACTTAAAGAAGTTGGAATTAAGGACGATGCCGTTTATATAGGCTATCATGCCGCAGACCAACACCTAAGTCGAGATCCAAACAAAGAACCTATCTCAAGGGGGGTTCCCATTTCCAAGGCCATGATGGATGAAACCTTGTTGGCCTTTAAAATGAACGGAGAAGATATCCCTTTAGTACACGGTTATCCATTGCGCCTGGTTTGCGGGGGATGGCCGGCCTCGACTTCAGGAAAATGGGTAAATAGGATCAGCGTGCGAAACATAGTCCATGATGGGGAAAAAATGACAGGATCCTCCTATAAAGTGCCCTGTAATCCCGTTGCCCCGGGTGCGGAGGTAAAGGATGAGGACATGTGCATTATAGAATCCATGCCCGTGAAATCCTTAATTACCTACCCCAAATCCGGCGCCATGATCCCCAAGGGGAAAAAACTTAATATTAGGGGGCATGCCTGGGCCGGGGAATTGGAAATTTCCAAAGTATCCTATTCCATCGACTTTGGAGCCACTTGGTCCGAATGCTCTTTGGAAAAACCTGTAAACCGATTGGCTTGGCAGCATTTTAAGGCGAGTATAGGTTTTCCAAAATCTGGATATTACGAAGTATGGGCGCGGGCTACAGATTCCAATGGAGTAAGTCAACCCATGCTTTTACCAGGATGGAACCCTAAAGGATACTTGAATAACGCATGCCATAGGATTGCCGTAAAAGTAAGTTAAATGAGCAAACAGGATAATTTTAGAAAACAGGTAAAGTCTTTCTATAGCATTTTGGTGGTTTCCTTTGCTATGGTATTGCTTATAGGTGTTTTGGGCGTTATTTATATGATGGATCCGTCCGTATTTTCATCCAAAAAAGATACCCCAAATTCAGAAGTTGTTGATGTAAACCCTGATGATGACTGGGATAAAATAGAAAACGGTATCCACCTAAGAACGGGATTTAAGGAAGGGGAGGGCTTAATGACGGTGGTCAACAACTGCACCAATTGTCATTCCGCCCAATTGGTCATACAGAATAGAATGAACGAGGAGCGATGGATAGAGACCATTCGCTGGATGCAAAAAACTCAG
Organism: Arenibacter palladensis; assembly: GCF_900129275.1. Taxonomy (GTDB): domain Bacteria; phylum Bacteroidota; class Bacteroidia; order Flavobacteriales; family Flavobacteriaceae; genus Arenibacter; species Arenibacter palladensis. The sequence continues at coordinate 587,091 of NZ_FQUX01000002.1, forward strand.
AACCTGTGGGATCTAGGAGATAACGAAAAGGTTATTGTGAATTATTTGGTCACCAATTATCCGCCCAAAAGTAAGGGAAGGAGGGAAGCGCTGACTAATATAGAATGGTACCCATTGGAAGAGTAATGGATGGTGGGCAAAAGGTAAAGGAAAAAAATCGTGGAAAAATATTTTGAAGGTTTCATCAATGCGATTGTAGGAACTGCGAACTGGACATGGAAATCCATAATATTCGAGGTTCCCTGGTATACCAATTATTTTTGGGGGCTTATAATTATTTCCCTTTTGGTATGGATGCTGGAAATTTTGTTTCCTTGGCGCAAGGAACAATCTATTTTTAGAAGGGATTTTTGGTTGGACGGCTTTTATATGTTCTTCAATTTTTTCCTTTTCGCCATTGCCATAAGTGGGTTTTACAAGTTATTGGGCCTTCTTTTCAGCGATTTGGGGATAAGGCAAAGTAGTCTTGCCCTTATCGATATGTCCCAATTTCCCAGTTGGCTTCAATTATTGATCTTTTTCCTTATTTTGGACTTTGTACAGTGGTTTACGCATATTTTGCTCCACAAATACCCATTTTTATGGAAATTCCATCAAATACACCACAGCGTAAAAGAGATGGGGTTTGCAGCCCACTTGCGCTATCATTGGATGGAAAATGTATTCTATAAGCCCTTAAAAACCTTTGGTGTAATGATCTTGGGAGGTTTTGAACCCGAACAAGCCTATATTGTCCATTTCTTTGCTATAGCCATTGGGCATTTCAACCACGCCAATATTAAAATTACCTGGGGTCCTTTAAAATACATTCTAAATAATCCAGTGATGCATTTATATCATCACGCCCATGATTTGCCCGATGGAAAATATGGGGTAAATTTTGGAATTAGCCTCAGTCTCTGGGATTATATCTTTAAGACCAATTATATCCCCGAAGATAGTGGCACCATTGAACTGGGCTTTGAAGGGGATGAGAAAATTCCAAATTCTTTTTGGAAACAAATAACCTACGGCCTAAAAAAGTCTAAGCCGTAGGTATTTCTTATTTTGGAATAATTGTGGGGTCCTATTTAAAATAAAGACCCCTATTTGCAGAAGTCTTTTACAGTAGAATGTTTAGACCAACCACAACTGATCTTCCCATATTCAAAATACCATCACTTTTCAGACGGGATAGATGGGCAATGTATTTTTTATCCAATAGGTTGTTAGCACTAATATTGATATTCATAGATTTTTTCAAAAATTGAATATCCCCTCCAATACCAGCATTTAAAAGGGAGTACCCAGGGGTAACTGTTTCAAAAGCACTCACTTTCCCCTGCTTAAAGGTGGTATTCAAGGAAACGAACGCATTGGATCTTAGCCACCATCCCTTGGCATTGTTGAACTCTACCCTCAAAGTATTGGTCAATTTATTAGCGGGTATCAAAGGTAATGCTTCACCGGACTGCAATTCACCGAACACCGTTTGATAACTACTCTCTATATGCAACCAATCGTATGGATGGGGGTGCAAATGAAATCCAATTTCCCCTCCGTATAATATGGCATCTTGTTGTAGGTAGTTGTAAACAGGGGTTTCATCCATAACGGTTCCACTTGGTGCTATGTAGATATAATCCCTTATACTGTTGTGAAAACCATTTAGAAAAAATTCATAATGTTCATTTTGAAATTCCAATGCCAGATCAATTTGAAGGTTTTGCTCGTTCTTTAGGTCCCTATTTCCAATTTCAAACCTATTGGTACCCTCATGGGTACCATAGGAAGTAAGTTCTGCCAAATTGGGAGCCCTAAACCCAGTAGCCACATTGATCCTACCAGTAAATTGCTCGGAAATATTGTTCTTGTATCCAAAGGCGCCATTAAAGCTATTAAAGTTACGTTTTAAAGGAGCAATATATCCTTCTTCCAAGCTACTCCCATAGGCCTTGGCATCTATTTGCCTATGATCATAGCGCAGTCCCACTTGAAAATCGTTGTTTTGATCGAGGTGGAAATGGGTTGTCCCCAAAAATCCTATATCTTGGGTAGTGGCATCCGGAATTAAAATCTCTTCCCCATAATTTTTATTGGTTTGATAAATTCCTTGCACGCCAACAACAGTTTCAAACTTGCCCGATTTAGGGAGATGGTACTGAAGGTTATAATTAAAGGTGTTAAGCTTCATATCCAAAGCAGCTTCTTCATGACCTTCTTCTTCCGCATGGTCTTCTTCCTCTTCCTCGTGGTCCTCTTCCTCTTCCTCATGGTGATCGTGGTCTTCAAACTCCTTTCGGTTATTTCCAATATAACCTAAGGTGATGTCCAAATTGGTGTTGTTGAAAAATATCTTGGTGTTGGAGCTCAAAATGTGGTTATCCAATTTTTGATAAGGCAGATCAGGTGTTCTGGAGGTGGTTTGCAAACCCACCTCTTCCGGAATCCCCAAATTGGATTGGTTGTAATTGTATCTGATATCACTTTTAAAGGAGGTTGCCTGATACCCCAATCCCGCTTTTAAATCTTTCTCATTGAACCGGGAGTTGGTAACCCTATTGCCATCCCCACCTAAATAATCAACATGGTTATTGGTTGCCAAACGCAAAAGATATTTAAATTTTTCTCCTGAGGTTCTTATTCCAGCACCACTGCTTATACCCAGGGTATTGCTATTGTAGTTGAAATTTATATCGCCCTCCGTGCTGTTAGGGGATGCAAATTTTTCAGGGTTTAAATAAAGTACTCCCCCCATGGCATCGGATCCATATAAAAGGGAAGCGGGACCCTTTATTACCTCAACACTTTCTATTCCCGCCTCGTTTACCCCTAGACCATGTTCTGCCCCAAACTGTTGGTTTTCCAAGCGAATACCTTGCGTATAAACCAAAACACGGTTTGATGTAAGCCCGCGGATTACTGGTTTTCCTATACCCACACCGGTAGAAACCACATCCACCCCGGGAATGGCGCCTATACCTTCCACAAGCGTTGGGGCCCCTTGGTTCTTAAGCGATGAAAGTTTAGCATACTCTACCTTCATAACGTTTTCTCGCTGTAATTTATGAAATGGGGTAGATACAATAACTTCTTCCATTTCAATGGCACTAGGAAGCAATGAAATATCCAAGGTATTACTGCCTTTTTCTATGGTGATATTTCCGGAAAACGTTTGAAAACCGATATATGAGGCTACAATTTTATAGGTACCAGTGGGTAAACCTTCAATTTTGTATTCCCCTGCATTATCGGTAACAGCCCCCTTTTCCATTTGCGGAAAATAAATGGAGACCTGTTCCAGACCCTCTTGGTTCTCCTTATTGCTTATTTTCCCGGCTAAGGTGTTTTGGGAATTCACGGATATATATGTCAAAATGCACAGCAATGACAGAATTGAATTTTTCATTTATTTTTTTTTATAAGTAAGGGTGAGAACTGCCTAGTGGCGAATCACCTCCAAAGTATTGTTTAAAATTGCTTGGTGTACTTATATGGTAAGTCCTTAAATCCTCCAAAATGCCCTAGTTTAAGACCTAATGAGGTTTAGATACAATACCACATGTCTGGGCCGGCTCTTAATTAATATAGTGTTTCACGGACATAAAGAAAGCATGTCCGAGATTATATAAGTCCGGTGAATAAATTTACAAAGTGGATGGAGGTCCCCTTCTGGAGAAATGAAGTTTCTGATATTTATTTAAAAAATTATAAAAGTTTATAATTTTCTCTGATTTCTTTTTGACCGTAATTGTAGTAAATTCCTGTTGAGAATGCGTGTAATAATGGGTAAGGTTAAATTTATGGTAATCACAATCCAATTCTACTTCATGTATATGCAACTTACCTTTTTCTTTACAAACAAAGGTATGGTGCTCAAAGATGGCATGTTTTAATTTTAAAACGGAAGGTAGGGCTATTAAACCGACCAAGAGGACGGCAATAAAAGAAAAGGTTATATTTCTGAAATATATCTTCACCCTTCAAATCTAGTTGTATCCCAACAAAATGATTGTTAAGAAAAATATAATTTGTGATTTTGCTACTATTATCATAAGCCCAAGCTAAAAACCAATTAGTGGCTTTAACAAACCTTGGATATTAAACAATTTCCCGGAACTATTTGATCTGTATTTCCGTAGAATGAATGGTTTCTCCTATGATATTGCTCCATTCACTTAAGAATGAAGCCAAGGCCCATACGGCTCAACATCTTTTTTTCGAATTCCCAAAAGAATTTGAACTGACCGAACAACCATCCATAAATAACCAAGAGGAATTGATAAATGGGAAAAATCAACAATATTCTAAAGATTAAATAGATAAGGCCTCCCCAAAGAAAATCAGGGGAAAAATTCTCCCTATTCAGTCCTATCCAATTTAGAAAGGGCTTTGCAGCATAAACCGCAGATGAACCAGTAATGGAGAATACTATAAAAATTATTGCGAGCTGGAAATTGGAGCTTACTCCCCAACGTTGTTTTAATTTCTTCATACCTTAAAAAATCATTACAAAGATAACTTTTTATACGCGGGGAACAAATGGTCCCAATCTTTGATTGTATTTGCGCTGAAAATAAATAAAGTAATTGTACAATTTATAATTTACTTCGTACCCGTAATCTATATTAGGGTCATAATCTATTCGGAGCTCATAAAGATTGGAATTATATCTAAAGGGTTGCATTACCCTCTGGTTCCATTCTATAACCATAATCCTATTCCTATTTTCCAAAAAGGATTGGGAATAATAGCCTTCAGGCCTGGCGATACTTTGAAGCCAAAAATCGAAGCCCGGTTCTATTATGATTATTTCATATTCCGTTTTATCATCCCTAATGGTTATAGTGTCTCCCTCCGTTTGGGAAAATGCTGCCTTCTCTTCGTCCGTCACAGAAATAGCCTGCTTGCTACTGGTACAATTGGCCAATGATAAAACAAACAGGGTTACAACCCCTATGGTAAATAAAATCTTTTTCATCGCGTATATGTTTAAACGGTCATGGATATAATGTTTCATTACACAGTTTTTTTAGGCCTAATGCCTTGGATGAACAGTGTAAACCATTTCTCCAATTCCTACCTATAAGATACAAAAAAAGCCATTTATGTTACAAATGGCTTTCCTTATATTATGTTAAAACTATTACTTACCAAAAAGTCCGCCGAGCAAACCTCCCAATCCACTTTTCTTTTTGCTTGTTCCCATAACCATACCAGCAACATCGTCCAGTACACTGCCATCGCCGTCCGCATCCAACAAAGTTGTAATTAAGCTCTGATTCTGTTCTGGTTGTCCGCCAAGCATACTGCCCAACAAGCTATTTAACCCATTGGCATCATTTACATTGCTTTGTGCCTTTTGTTTGCCCAAGTAGGCCATTACCAAAGGTGCAGCAATTTTAAGGATTTGGGCAACCGTCCCTGCATCCAATCCAGATTTCTGACTTAGGGCATTCTCAACATTGGCCTGTTTTCCTCCAAAAACATGGCCTAAAATACCGGCACCATCATTTATAACGGATTGATCCACACCACCACCAAACAAACCACCAAGATTATCCAACAGTCCACCATCATGTTTGGAAGAAAGGGCGTTCATTAGACCTTCAGCCCCTTTTGGGGAAGAAACGTTCTTCTTCATGGCACCCAATAAAAGTGGCATAGCCATGCTCAACACGTCTGCCGTTTTGTTTTCCGGTTGTCCAGTTTGGCTTGCAACCCCGCTAATTAATTGTTTGCCCATTGGGCTACTTAAAAGATCCAATAATCCTGACATTTTTATTAGTGTTATAATTAATATTTATTATGCCTTAATATACAAAAAAGTGTTTGAACAGATCGATTTTTTTCCGCGACCACATTATTTATAAAGATCAATGATCTGTGTGGCCAGTTCCATTCCTATCCTATCCTGGGCCTCTTCGGTTGCCGCACCAATATGTGGACTAAGGGAAATATCCGGATGCATTAAAATCCTTAGTTCCGGAATGGGTTCGGATTCATAGACATCCAAACCTGCAAAGGCCACTTTCCCACTTTCCAAAGCATCAACCAGGGCCACCTCATCCAAAATACCCCCACGGGCAGCGTTTACAATGCCAACACCGTCTTTCATTAAACCAAATTCCCTTTGACCTATAATATAGGATTTTTGGGCAGGAACGTGGAGGCTAATAAAATCAGCCGTTTTCAATAAGTTTTCCAGGGGCGTGCTTCTAAGATCAAAAGAAATTGATCGGTTATCAAAAAAGGGAACGGTCACAGTGGCCTCATCCAAAAAAGGGTCGGTAAAAATAACCTTCATACCAATCCCCAAAGCTATTCTGGCAGTTGCCACTCCAATTCTTCCAAACCCTATAATTCCCAAAGTCTTACCTCGCAGTTCAATTCCCTTGGCATAGGCATTTTTAAGTTTCTTAAAATTACTATCTCCTTCCAATGGCATATTTCTGTTGGCATCGTGCAAGAATCTTACTCCACTGAACAAATGGGCAAAAACCAATTCGGCCACAGAGGAAGATGAGGCTTCCGGGGTATTGATGACATGTATGCCTTTGGATTTGGCATATTCCACATCTATATTGTCCATTCCCACGCCACCCCGGCCAATAATTTTCAAGGCAGGGCAACCATCTATAACATCTTTAAAAACTTTAGTGGAGCTTCTGACCAGCAGCACTGAAACCTTATTTTGATTAATGTAAGATATAAGCTGTTCTTGTGCCACATTCACCGCCAAAACCTCAAAACCGGCATTTTCCAGGGTCTGTTTGCCACTTTTTGATATTCCGTCGTTTGCTAAAATTTTCATGCTAAATATTAATTATTATACTTTAAAGTTAGAATTGGAACATAACTGATCCATCCAGTTTATTTAAGGAATATTTTGTTGTATTGCATTGTTATTGGTGTAGGCAAAATGCCGTTCCACAACAACAGGCCCAAGCCCCACAACTGAACTTTTAGGCTTTTCGCTCCAATTCGCTCATAACATCTACCAAGGTTCCCACACTCTCCAAAGGAAGGGCATTGTACATGGAAGCCCTATATCCTCCAACGGAACGATGTCCGTTTATCCCGCTTATTCCAGCCTCCTTGCACATTCCTTCAAATACATCCTTCAGCTTTTCCTCTGCCAAGGTAAAGGTTGCGTTCATATTGGAACGGTCTTCTTTATGGGCATAGCCGTTGAACAACGGATTCAAATCTATCTCCGAATACAATAGCTGGGCTTTCTTTTCATTTACCTCTTCAATAGCAGCGATTCCTCCCAACTTTTGGAGCCACTCCAGCGTAAGCATGGATACATAAACTGGAAATACAGCAGGGGTATTGAACATACTTTCCTTCTCTATATGCACCTTATAATCCAACATAGACGGTATTTTTCGGCTTACCCTGCCTAGGATTTCCTCTTTCACCACTACTAGAGTGGTCCCGGCGGGACCCATATTTTTTTGGGCACCTGCATAAATTAGGTCGAATTGTGAAAAATCCAATTGTCTGGAAAATATATCGGAACTCATATCACATACCAAAGTAGCTTCCGTTTTTGGAAATTTCTTTATCTGTGTTCCAAAAATGGTATTATTGGAAGTAAGATGCAGGTAGTCCAAGTCGCTTGGAATAGAATAACCCTTGGGGATATAGCTAAAATTCTCATCTTTGGATGAACCCACTTCAATGACCTCTCCAAAAAGCTTAGCTTCCTTTAGCGCTTTATCGGCCCAGGTACCAGTATTAAGATATCCGGCCTTCTTTTCCAATAAATTATAGGCTACCATTAAAAACTCCATGCTAGCACCGCCTTGTAGGAACAAAGCTTGATAGCCTTTGCCTTCCAAATCCAACAGCTCCAGGGCCAAGGATCTGGCTTTATCCATTACAGCGACAAAATCCTTACTTCTATGTGAAATTTCGATTAGGGAAAGTCCCAATCCATTAAAATCCAACACGGCCTCAGAAGCTTTTATGATTACTTCCTGTGGCAGGATACAAGGTCCGGCACTAAAATTATGTTTCTTCATTTATCACTAATTAGGGTTATTCAAAGATTGCATTGCATCTCCGAGAGGTTAAAAAAATATTGCAATTTCCAAGTAGCAAGGAACTTAATTATTTTCATCCATTGTTCGTACTACACCGGTTATTGGGTTATTTTTAATTTTGGTTACACTTTTTTCAAAGGATAAAGGTCATAAATATTTTAGGAAATAGGGTAGTGGCTAGCTAAATTATTGTATTATGTTTTCAACAAAAAATCAACAGTATCAATATTATCCGCATAATCCGTTAAAGATGGTTTTTGGGTTTGTCCAAATGCCACCTCATCTTCTATAAATCCTTTGGCCACGAAACATTGAATCCTATCCTTTTCATTGGTCAGCCTAATTTTTAATTCCTCCGGGGATTCATAGAACTCGTAAAAAACGGTCGCAATGGGCGAAGCATAATTTTTATCCTCCTTCAGCATAAGGAAACCATTTTCCAAAATTTTATATAAACTCATTAGGTACACGGCCTTGTTATAGTCATAATTGTTGGCGTACTTATGTTGTTCAATAATGGTATTATAAGGGTAAAGGGCCTTAAACAGTGCATCAAAATTATAATTTACCGGAACAAATAATTTGGAAACACTTCTGCAGCCCAATCCGTAATACCTAAAAATATCCTCGCCCAGTGCGGCCAACTCATCATTGGTTTCATTCCCGCTAAGGATGGCCACCGAATTCCTATTTCTCCTAATGATATTAGGTTTTTTTCCAAAATAATGTTCAAAATAGCGAGACGTATTGTCGCTTCCCGTGGCAATAACGGCATCAAAATTTTCCAGTTTACCTTCTGAAAAAGAAATTTGATCTTTTAAAGAAGGCACCAATTCAATTAAATATTGAGCAATAAAAGGCAATAAAATTTTATCGTTGGAGGATAGTTTCACCAAGACTTTGTTTCCTGTTATCAGAGCACTTAGGAAGTCATGGAAACCTACCAAAGGGATATTTCCCGCCATGATCAGGGCTACGGTCTTAGGCTTGTTTTTATTCAAATCATAGGAGGATAACCAATTTTCAAGTTGTGAAGGGGTAAGTAAATCTGCCCAACTTTCTAAACTAAATAAAATATTTTCTGGAGTAAACCAGCCATTTCTATGTCCGGCCAGTATAAGTATTTCATCGAATTTTACAAACCATGCATACTGAATATCATCTATTTGAGTTTTGTTTTTAGCATATTTGCAGTATTCTTTAAAAAAACTACCAAGTTTAACAAAAGCATTAAGTCTATGTCTAAGGTCAGTCATTATATTTGTAAAAGATTTTATTAGGCTTTACCTTTGTACAAAAGTATTGATACTGAAATTAAATCAGCATAAAAGAAATATAAAATATGGCAATTATAATAACAGATGAGTGCATAAATTGTGGAGCTTGCGAACCTGAATGCCCAAATACTGCAATTTATGAAGGTGCGGATGATTGGCGCTATAGCGACGGAACCCTTTTAAAAGGTGATGTTGTGCTGCCCAACGGGAAGGCCGTTAATGCGGACGAATCCCAGGAGCCGGTAAGCGACGAGATATATTTTATTGTTCCAGATAAGTGTACGGAATGTAAAGGATTCCATGACGAGCCACAGTGTGCCGCCGTGTGTCCAGTAGATTGCTGTGTACCTGATGACAGCCACGTTGAGACAGAAGAAGAGCTTTTGGGCAAACAACGTTTTATGCATCCTGAATAGATCCTATTTTAGGACATATGGGCATTTCCAAATTTTAGTATCATTGGAGGTGCTTTAATTTTTCCAACTATTTTATGGCTTCCCTAGTTACAGATAGGGTACTTGTCCATGTTTAAATATAAAAAAAGGCTGCTATTATGCAGCCTTTTTCAATTTGAATTTAAATCCTTTAAAATGTAAACCCTATTTTGGCGTAGTAATAGGCTCCACCAAAGCCCATTTGCACGGAGTCCCAATAACCTCCTCCTTCTACCCAGTCGTCCTGTTGGTCTGGGTAAACATTAAATAGGTTATTGACACCTACATTTAATTTAAGACCTTCACACAATTGATATCCAAAGACCAGATCGGTTACCAGTCTGGCGCCGTAGGTATCCGTTGCCTGATTGATCTGGTCCTCAAAACTGTCATAATCGGAGGTAGGCTCATACATTTGGTAATCCAACAACTCCACCTTACTGAAATGGGTAAAGGCCAGGCCTGCATCAAACTTGTCCCTATTGTAATTCATATTTAGAGTGAATTTGCTTTTTGGGGCCGAAGCCAAGAGAAACCCCTTATCCCTTTCCCCAAAAAAGGTTTCCGCATCCAGACTGCCATTATTAACCTTGTCTATTTTCATATCATTAATATTGCCTGTAAAAGTGGCAGATAACCTATTGTCGTCAAAACTCCTCTTCCAAGCCAGAACTATATCCAAACCTGTGGTCTTGGTATCCACACCATTTACAAAGAATTGTGCCGCCTCTACATTGGGAATTTGGGGTGCATCAAAATTACCAGTGAGCACTATACGATCGTCCACCTTAATATAATAACCGTCAACAGTTGCTGTAAAATCACCAAAAGTTGCCGTAAATCCAAGGCCAGCATTAAGGGCCTTTTCCTCCGTTAACTGATCTATCCCAAAGGAAGCTGTTACAGGACTGTTATTGGGAGACAACAAGGATTCCAAGGCCGCCCCACCAACAAAATTGGTAAACTGTAGATTATAATATTTTTGGGCCAAGGAAGGAGCTCTAAAGCCCGTACTTACAGAACCTCTTATGTTAACATTGTCCGATGCCTTTAACCTTGCCGCCAATTTTCCGTTTAGGGTGCTTCCGAAATCGCTAAAATTTTCGAATCGCGCTGCGGCACTCAATAGAAAGGTCTCAGAGAGATCAAACTCCCCATCCGCATATAGGGAAAAGTTGCTCCTACTTCTATCCACTTCGTTCTTGGGACTGTATCCAGGAAAACCTTGGGAGCCTCCCGGACGGGGATCACCCGAATCCGGATCGATGGGCTGGGTTTGGTTGGCCGGATCCGTAATTAAAAGACCATTAACGTCATAAGTACCCCAAGATCCCTCCTCGCCAGCAAAAATGATAAAATTTTCCGTTCTATATTCGGCACCAAAAGCCAAGTTCATACCTTCCAGAACATCTTCATAATACTTGGAAAAATCCAAATTCACGGTATTTTGTGTAAGGCTGTGCCCTCCTGCATCAAAATCGGTGGGGGATACATCTTCCAAAGAAGCGTTAAGGGTTCCTTTTATGTAATAATGAAAATTATTCTTGCCATAAGTATTGCTAATATCCAGTTTCCAGCCATTTTCCAATTCCGTTCTAAAACCTGCCGAAAAGGAATTATCAATGATATTGGACGTAATCCTAGGGGTAAACCCATTGGGATAGATGGAAGGAATTACCCTATTTCCTCCATTTCTTGTAAAGGCATAGGCATCCGTATCCCTATAGTTCCTCCCTCCAAACGCATATAATTCCGAATCATCGGATAAGGGAACCGAGGCATTCAACATTAAATTAAAACCGTCAATGGCTGCCTCCCCGAAACCCCTCCTAAAATCGAACCCAGGTCTTAAGGTCTTGTTCTTGCTGATATATTCTGTTGTAACATTTACAAAACCACCATCATTGCCTATAGCGGCACCAAAATTAACTCCCGCTTTTAGAGAACCCCCGTCAAAACTCTTGTCACTTCCAATGGCATTTCCATCCCTTTCCGTATCCAAGCGGTTACCATCGGTATTGGGTGTACCCGCAGGAAAATCGCCTTGCGCATTGGTGCTATATGCACCATAATTCACAAAGCCCGAAACCTTATTGGTCTGATCTTTTAAAACAATATTGATGACCCCAGCAATGGCATCCGAACCGTATTGGGCAGCGGCTCCATCGCGCAATATTTCTATTCGCTTAATGGCCGATGATGGAATAGCGTTCAGATCGGTACCTGTATTGCCGCGCCCCCTAGTTCCGAAGATATTGATCAAAGAGGATTGATGCCTTCGTTTTCCATTGATAAGTACCAAGGTCTGATCGGGACCCAGTCCTCTCAGGGTAGCGGGATCTATATGGTCGGCACCATCTGAGCCTGATTGTTTATTGGCGTTGAAAGAAGGGGCCGCATATTGTAATAGCTCATTTACTTCTACCCGGCCAGTTTGGGTGGAAACCTCCGCAATATCAATAACATCTACCGGTACCGCAGTATCGGTAGAAGTACGTTTAGGGCTTCTGGAACCCACTAACTGCACCTCGTCCAGCATCATTCCACCGGATAAGGTAACATTAACAACTGATTTTCCGGAGACCATCTCCTCCTTGGTATCATATCCAATATAACTAAAGACAAGGGTAGCATTTTCCATGACCGAAATTTGATAATTTCCATCGAAATCGGTGGTTGTGCCGTTGGTAGTACCTTTTTCCACAATGTTTACCCCAACCAAGGGTTCGCCACTGTCATCCGTTATGTTACCGGATACCGAATTTTGGGCAAATGCCAAGATAAAATTGCCCAGCATAAATGCCGTAAAAAGGAAGATTTTTTTCATATTAATGGTTTTAAGTGTTTCAACTTCTAATTTAGGTATTTTATTTTTACATAATTAAGATTGTCATTGTATGTTCTTAAATGCACATAAATAGTATCTTTGCAGCTGTTTTAAAAAAAGGCTGGGAAATAGACTTAAAATTATGTTTCCCGTTTAATATAGATCTCGACCATGAAAGCAGGTATTGTAGGATTGCCAAATGTAGGAAAGTCCACTCTTTTTAATTGTTTGTCCAACGCTAAGGCCCAAAGTGCCAATTTTCCTTTTTGTACCATTGAACCCAATATTGGAGTGGTCAATGTACCGGATACACGATTACAAAAATTGGAGGAACTGGTAAACCCTGAAAGAGTTTTACCTGCCACTGTAGAGATCGTAGATATCGCGGGATTGGTAAAGGGAGCCAGCAAGGGCGAAGGCCTTGGCAACCAATTTTTAGGTAATATTCGCGAGACAGATGCTATTTTGCATGTACTGCGCTGTTTTGATAACGAGAACATTGTGCACGTGGATGGTTCCGTAAATCCGGTCAGGGACAAAGAGACCATCGATATAGAACTTCAATTAAAGGATTTGGAGACCGTGGACAAAAAACTTGAAAAAGTAAAGCGTGCGGCCAAGACTGGAAACAAGGAAGCCCAAAAAGAAGAGGCTGTTTTATTGAAGATAAAACAGGGCCTTGAAACAGGCACCTCTGTACGTGCCTTGGATATTAACAAGGAAGATCGTGCGGAATTTGTTAGGCCTTTACAATTCATTACGGATAAGCCGGTAATGTATGTCTGCAATGTGGATGAAGACGCAGCTACCACAGGCAATGCATACGTGGAGCAAGTTAAGGCAGCTGTTGCCAATGAAAATGCTGAGGTAATCTTTTTGGCCGTAGGGACCGAAGCCGATATTACGGAATTGGAGAGTTACGAGGAACGACAAATGTTCTTGGAAGATTTGGGCCTTACCGAACCTGGTTCTGCCAAATTGATAAGGGGAGCTTATAAACTATTGGATCTGGAGACCTATTTTACCGCTGGGGTGAAAGAAGTTAGAGCTTGGACCATTCCTGTGGGCGCTACGGCACCACAAGCTGCAGGGGTAATACATACCGATTTTGAAAAGGGGTTTATTCGGGCAGAAGTTATTGCTTACAACGATTTTGTTTCCTATGGTAGTGAAGCCAAGGTCAAGGAAGCAGGAAAAATGCGGGTAGAAGGAAAGGAATACATTGTTAAGGATGGGGATGTAATGCATTTTAGGTTTAACGTATAAGAAACAATACAGTTTTAAGCCAAAATATACGGAACCTTAAAAAGTCCTCTTTAAGGTAGCAGGGCATTTTTTAGCCCTATATCCATTAGACTCCTTTAAGCAGGGCAATTATTGATATGCTTTGGTGCTGCCCCAAAGAATCAATAAATTTTTATACTTTTGCCATTGCTATTCTTCTTATAGTTAAGAATTTAGTATACAAACAACCCCTTACTATCAACAAATCGTTGGTTTCCTTTGTTAATTACTTTAACGCTTAGGGGTTTCATCTTTTTATAACACTTGCTATATTAGCAACACTTTGGATAAAGCCCTAGACCATGTCAGATAACGCCCAATACACAGAAGACAACATTCGCTCATTAGATTGGAAAGAACATATCCGGATGCGTCCAGGAATGTACATTGGCAAATTGGGCGATGGATCCTCTGCCGATGACGGTATCTACATCCTCCTAAAAGAGGTTATAGACAACTGTATAGATGAGTTTGTAATGGGGGCAGGTAAGACCATAGACATCGTTATAAAGGATAATATGGTCAATGTGAGGGATTATGGCCGGGGTATACCTTTGGGAAAGGTTGTGGACGTTGTATCCAAAATGAACACCGGTGGTAAGTACGACTCAAGGGCCTTTAAAAAATCTGTTGGCCTTAACGGGGTTGGTACCAAGGCCGTAAACGCTCTATCGAGCTTTTTCAAAGTGGAGTCCTCTAGGGATAATATGCTGAAAACCGCAGAATTTCAACAAGGAAACCTTGTAGCGGAAGTAGGCCCGGAAGACACCTCAAAGAGAAAAGGAACCAAGGTATCCTTTACTCCGGACGAAATTATCTTTAAAAAATACAAGTACAGGAACGAGTATGTGGAACGCATGCTCAAAAATTATGTATACCTCAATCCCGGTCTCACCATAATATACAATGGGGAGAAATTCCATTCCGAAAACGGATTAAAGGACCTTTTGGAGGACAATAACAATATTGAGGACATGACTTACCCAATTATACACCTAAAGGGTAACGATATAGAAATTGCATTAACACACAGCAAAACGCAATATAGCGAAGAATACCATTCTTTTGTCAATGGACAAAACACCACCCAGGGCGGAACACATCAAACAGCATTCAGGGAAGCCATAGTAAAAACCGTAAGGGAGTTCTACGGCAAAAATTATGATCCATCCGATGTTAGAAAATCAATTATTTCCGCTATAGCCATTAAGGTAATGGAACCGGTTTTTGAGAGTCAGACCAAGACCAAATTGGGCTCTACGGACATGGGAGGCGACCTACCAACGGTGCGAACCTATATCAACGATTTTGTTGGGACCCAGCTCAACAATTACTTGCATAAAAACCCGGATACTGCAGAAAAGCTCCAGCGCAAAATTATGCAGGCAGAGCGGGAGCGAAAGGAACTCTCCGGGATTAGAAAATTGGCCAAGGACAGAGCCAAGAAAGCCAGCCTGCACAATAAGAAATTAAGGGACTGCAGGGTACACTTGGCAGATTCCAAAAACGATCGTTGCCTGGAAAGCACCTTATTTATCACGGAGGGGGATTCAGCTTCGGGTTCCATAACAAAATCAAGGGACGTAAACACCCAAGCCGTATTCAGCTTAAGGGGTAAGCCTTTGAACTCCTATGGCATGTCCAAAAAAATTGTGTACGAAAACGAGGAGTTCAACCTTTTACAGGCTGCCTTGAACATAGAGGAATCCATGGAGGATTTAAGGTACAATAAAATAGTAATTGCTACGGATGCCGATGTGGATGGTATGCACATTCGACTATTATTGATAACTTTCTTTCTACAATTTTTCCCGGAACTCATAAAGGAAAATCACCTATATATACTTCAGACACCACTGTTCAGGGTTCGTAACAAAAAGGACACCTATTACTGTTACAGCCATGAGGAGAAATTACAGGCCATTGAAAAGTTAACGGGGAAACCCGAAATAACCCGATTTAAGGGATTGGGCGAAATCTCACCGGATGAGTTTCAACATTTTATTGGCGAAGACATTAGATTGGAACCGGTAATGCTGGACAAAGCAATGTCCATAGAAAACCTTTTGGAGTTTTACATGGGCAAAAACACCCCTGACCGTCAGGAATTTATAATAAACAACCTTAAAGTAGAGGTAGACCTAGTAGAGGAAAACCAATTATAAACCTGCCTGCCGGCAGGCGGGCCAAACTAATACGAATCTTTCTTTATGGAAGAGAATGAAGAACTGAACGAAGTACCTAAAGAAAATCAAGAAGATACCCAGGATACCCTTACCAAGGTTACGGGGATGTACAAAGACTGGTTTTTAGATTACGCTTCCTATGTTATTTTGGAGCGTGCAGTACCCGCAATAGAGGACGGATTCAAACCCGTTCAGCGAAGGATAATGCACGCCTTAAAGGAATTGGATGACGGCCGATACAACAAAGTAGCCAATGTTGTGGGACATACCATGCAGTACCACCCTCACGGTGATGCTAGTATAGCGGATGCCATGGTGCAAATTGGCCAAAAAGACCTTTTGATAGACACCCAAGGTAACTGGGGAAACATATTGACCGGCGATAGTGCCGCCGCATCCCGTTATATTGAGGCCCGTTTAACCAAGTTTGCCCTTGAAGTCGTATTTAGCCCCAAAATCACTGAATGGCAGCTCTCTTACGACGGAAGAAAAAAAGAACCGGTAAATCTCCCTGTTAAATTCCCGCTTTTACTGGCGCAGGGCGCAGAAGGCATCGCGGTGGGACTCTCCACAAAGGTGCTTCCACACAATTTTATTGAGCTTATAGATGCTTCCATAAAACATCTTAAAGGACAAAAATTTACCATTTACCCAGACTTCCCTACCTCCGGTATCATTGACGTCAGCAATTACAATGACGGATTAAGAGGAGGCAAGATCAGGGTTAGAGCGAAGATACAGCAATTAGACAAGAACACGTTGGTAATCAGGGAAATACCATATGGTACCAACACCTCTTCTTTAATAGATTCCATCCTAAAAGCCAACGAAAAAGGGAAGATAAAAATTAAAAAAATTGAGGACAATACCGCTGCAGAAGTAGAAATATTGGTGCACCTACCATCAGGATTGTCACCAGACAAAACCATAGATGCCCTTTATGCATTTACCTCCTGCGAATCTTCCATATCCCCATTGGGCTGTATCATCGAAGACAACAAACCACTCTTTATTGGAGTGACCGAAATGTTGCAGCGCTCTACGGATTACACCGTAGAACTATTAAAGGCCGAATTGGAAATACAATTGGGAGAACTTGAGGAACAATGGCATTTTGCTTCCCTTGAGCGTATCTTTATTGAAAATAGGATTTATCGGGACATTGAGGAAGAAGAGACCTGGGAGGGAGTCATAGCTGCCATAGACAAAGGCCTTGCTCCACACACAACCCATTTAAAAAGAAAAGTCACCGAAGATGATATTGTTCGTTTGACCGAAATTAGGATCAAAAGGATCTCCAAGTTCGATTTGGACAAGGCCCAACAATATCTAGATAGTCTTGAAGAAAAGATTGCCGAAGTAAAACATCATTTGGCTAACCTGATCGACTTTGCCATCAGCTATTTCAAATCCCTAAAGGAAAAATACGGAAAGGGCCGGGAAAGAAAATCGGAAATCCGAATTTTTGATGACATTGAAGCTACCAAAGTAGTTATAAGAAACACAAAATTATACGTAAACCGCGAAGAGGGATTTGTTGGAACATCCTTAAAACGTGATGAATACGTAACCGATTGTAGTGATATTGATGATATTATCGTTTTCACCAAAGAAGGGAAAATGATGATTGCCAAGGTGGATTCCAAAATCTTTATAGGCAAGAATATTATTCACGTGGCCGTATTCAAGAAAAAAGACAAACGGACCATCTACAACATGATCTATAAAGACGGGAAGGGTGGTGCCAGCTATATTAAGCGATTTAACGTAACAGGGGTTACCCGGGACAAGCCGTACGACCTTACCAACGGCAAACCCCAATCCGAAGTCCTTTATTTTTCCGCCAACCCCAATGGGGAGGCCGAAGTAATCACCGTCCACTTAAGACAAGTAGGCAGCATTAAAAAACTGAAGTGGGACATAGATTTCGCCGATGTACTAATAAAAGGAAGAGCCTCCAAAGGAAATATCGTCACCAAATATTCCGTAAAGCGAATAGAGTTAAAAGAAAAAGGAGTTTCCACCCTAAAGCCGAGAAAAATATGGTTCGACGAAATAGTCAGACGACTCAATGTTGATGGCCGCGGAGAACTGCTTGGGGAATTCAAGGGGGATGAAATGCTATTGGTCGTCACCCAAAAAGGGGTGGCAAAAACTTTTATCCCCAACCTATCCACCCATTTCGATGAAGACATGGTTGTTTTGGAAAAATGGAACCCCAACAAACCATTGTCCGCCATTTACTATGAAGGGGAAAAAGACCGCTACTACGTAAAACGCTTTATGATAGAGAACGAAAACAAGGAGGAATTGTTTATTTCAGAACACCCAAAATCGTTCCTGGAACTCGTTTCTACAGATTGGCGACCAGTAGTGGAAATTGAATTTTCAAAACCAAGAGGTAAAGACGCAAAACCTAATCAAGTTATTGATTTAGAAGATTTTATATCGATTAAAGGAATAAAAGCTTTAGGCAATCAACTAACTTCGGACAAGGTGAAAAATATAAACGCCCTAGAACCACTTCCCTTTGAAGAACCCCAAGAAAACGAAACCAGTGAGATTGAGGTTGTAGACGAAGAAAACATAGAGGCTGATCAAAAATCTGATTCCTCAAATAGCGGCACAAGTACAGAGGAATCCAAGAAAGGAAAAAAACCGAATAAAGAGGATGACGACGGACAGACAGCTCTTTTCTAGGACTTTACAAGGGTATCTGCTTTATAATAAAAAAGCTGGCACCCCTTTTAATTATATTAATTAATGGTTAATTGGGATAATTCCTAAAGGAAATACCCTAATATTAGCCTATATTTGCACAAATTGATTTTTTTATGGATTTTACCAACCCCCTGGTATACGGAGTTCCTTGTTTTATAGCTTTCATTTTATTGGAACTTACTTATAGCAAGACACATGGCGACGATCATTTATATGATTGGAAAGATTTGGCCGCAAGCGGATTTATGGGTGTTGGATCGGCCATAATTGCACCTTTGATCAAGGTGATATCCGCCATTGTAATATTTGAATTTACCTATGATCTATTCAACCCCATTACCGATGGGGTCAGGACCAATATTCTTGGATATGAATCTTTCGGATACGCTTGGTACGTTTGGCTTCTTTGCCAGCTAGCGGACGATTTTACGTACTACTGGTTCCACAGGGCCAATCATGAGGTGCGTATTTTATGGGCCGCCCACATAGTACACCATTCCTCTGACAACTTTAATTTAGGGACAGCCGTTCGTAACGGGTGGTTCACCATTTTATACAAGCCCCTCTTTTACATGTGGCTCCCCGCCATTGGCTTTCCACCAGAAATGGTCGTTGTATGCTTAGGAATCGAAGCTTTATGGCAATTTCAACTACACTCTGTATACATCCCAAAGATGGGATTCATTGAAAAAATATTCAACACCCACACCATGCACCAAGTGCATCACGCCCAAAATGTGGAATATCTGGATAAAAACCACGGTGGTTTCTTAAATATTTTTGATAAAATGTTCGGAACTTGGAAGGAGCTTGATGACGATATTGATGTCAAGTATGGGGTTATTCACGCACCCAACTCCCACAATCCCGTAGTTATCCTAACACACGAGTTTAAGGATATTTACAATGATGTAAAGAAATCGAAGAAATTATCGCATGCCCTGATGTATATTTTTGGCCCCCCAGGATGGAGTCCGGACGGGAGCACGCTTACCGTGAAACAACAACAGCGACTATTTAAGAAACAAAAGAGCTCAAATCCAGAAGTAGCCTTTAGTCGACCCAATTAGCACATTCCATCATTTCAAACAAACTTCGTTCGTTCTTTAGGTCAATGATTTCACAATTGATTTAAAGAACAAACCTTAAAGCCCATGACCCAAAAAACCCGAGCTAGAGAACTATCGGTGCGATACCTTGCAGAGGAACAATAACTTCTGGACAACATTATGGCCTTCTTGCAACGCCTATAGAATTACCACAAGTCAATACATACGTCCACCACAACAATAAGCCCTTTATCAACAATAATTCATTTTATTCAGCCAAAGCCAGGCCCTAAATAATTGTTCTTAAACCAAGCTGCAAAGAAAACAGGTATGGCAAAAAAAAAGAACCCACCTAAAACAAGCCCTTATTTCTTGACTTCTGAAGGCTTTTCCTTGTTCTTTTGCATCCGTATATTGAGAAATTCCACAAATAAGGAGAAGGCAATAGCAAAATAAAGGTAGCCTTTAGGAATTGCCCCCACTTCATTGCCGAAGAATTTGGCGTGACTTAAATGTGCAGCTTCCATGATCAACATAAATCCGATAAGTATTAAAAAGGAAAGAGCCAGAATCTGCATGGAAGGATGGGCGCTTATAAATTGTCTTATTGGATTGGCAAAGACCATCATGATAATGATGGAAATAACAACGGCAATGATCATAAGCAATAATGCATCACCAGGTTTGTTGCCTATACCATTGGTCATACCAACAGCAGTAAGGATGGAATCTATTGAAAAAATAAAGTCGATCAGAATTATCTGCACTATGGCGCTGGACAAACTGGTAATACCCTTGGCGCTCACTTGGTTCTCATCATGCTCGGGCATTTCTATTTTTTCATGAATTTCGGAGGTACTTTTGTACAACAGGAACAGCCCTCCAAAAAACAAGATCAAAGCCTGACCGCTAATTCCCATATAAACCCACGAGCTTTCTATATAGAAAAACGGATTTTTAAGCCCAATTAAGAAGGAAACGGCAAACAACAATATAATCCTTTGCACCATAGCCAAAAGCAGCCCTAGATTCGTTGCTTTGGCCTGTAGTTTTCTGGGCAGTTTGTTAGCGATTATGGAGATGAAGATAATATTGTCTATTCCTAGGACGATCTCCAAAAAGGTAAGGGTAACCAAAGCCACCCATGCATCGGGAGTAGATAAGATTTCAAACATAGTTATTGTATTTTAATTGCGGTTCCCTTGGATTTTTTGGTACTACCCACAACGTTGTATTCAAATGTATACGAATTATCGCTTGTAGACAATATCTTCATATGAATTGATTTCTCTTCGGACATGTTCTTGGGATGAAGTTTTTTTACGATATACTCACAATCATTTATCCATCTAATGGAAGAGGTATCCACTTTCCCCTGAAAATAATCCAATTCAATACTGTCTTTCCGGACAAATGTCGTAGTTAGCTTTTCACCATTGATCTCTGCGGTAAAGGAAAATTTTCCATTTTTAAAGTCGGCGCAATTGCGCTCAGGCTGATAACAAGAGCATACCACAATCAAGAGAAGCAGCACCCCAAAAGTCATGTTTTTAGTCATGACACAAAATAAAGAAATTTGATGCTGAAAACAGTCAAAAAACGAATAATTCAACTTCCTTTTTCCGAATAGGATTTAAAACTTCCGTCGGAATAAAAAATAACTATTTTATCTATTGCCTCGGAACGTGGGAAGTCTGCATGGGACACCTCATTCTTTACAACCTCTTTGGACTCGGGTTCCTCAATAGGAGCAGCTTTGGCTTTCTTGGGAAAAGAACCCTCACCGAACAACAGCCAATACAGATCAACATCCGGAAAAGAAGTAACAACCTTCAGAACAAACTCCAGACTGGGTTTATTTCTGCCCGCTAAAAGATGGGAGATACTAGATCTCTGAACACCTATGGTATCGGCAAACACGGAAGCCGACAGATCATGGAACTTCAAAATCTGATCTATTCTATTTATAAATTCTGTAGTGTTCACAATTGTAAATTTATATTTACAAAAGTAATTAAAACCAATCTAATTCTCATAAGGTGCACCCTATTTTAAGGCAATGAATATTAATCTAATGCTTTAGATAACTAACCCAATCAAATTGACTGATAATAATATGTATTTACAATATAGATAAAGCATATTTTTTGGTCAATAGCAAAAATTAGAACTAATAACTTCAGTTTTCAGCATGATTTATTAGTTTATATTTGTAACTAATGTAATTTACAAATGTAAATTATTTTGATGCTACCTTTGCACGGTTCAATTAAAACCATAGTCTTGCGCATGCCGTTAAATTATAATGCTATAAAGGAAGAAACGATAAAAGGCAGATACGTTACAGATAAGGACATTGACCCATTTCTAAATACTGTCGCCAAAGATTTTATTATCCAAATCGAGGGATTATCTGTTGAAGAACGGGCTATAAAAAGTATAGTGCTGGGAAAGGGGAAATTAAAAATTTTGATGTGGTCCCAAATGCATGGAAACGAGTCCACCACAACAAAAGCTGTTTTGGATTTAATAAATTTTTTAAAGTCGGGTTCAGATCTGGCCAGTAGCATTTTAAAAAACTGTACCCTTAAAATTGTTCCCATATTAAATCCGGATGGAGCCATGGCCTACACTAGGGTCAACGCCAACGGAGTGGATCTAAACCGGGATGCCCAGGATAGAACCCAGCCGGAAAGTATCGTTTTAAGAAAAATATACGAGGATTTTAAACCCAACTATTGTTTTAACCTTCACGACCAACGTACTATTTTTAATGTGGGAAATACTCCAAAACCCGCAACGGTTTCTTTTTTGGCACCTGCCCATGACCCCGAACGCAGTATTTCCAAAACCAGGGGTATTAGCATGCAATTGATTGTAGCCATGAACCAAGAACTGCAAAAGTTTATTCCTGGTCAAGTGGGGAGATATGATGATGGATTTAACAGCAACTGTGTTGGCGATACCTTCCAAATGTTGAATATACCCACCATATTATTTGAGTCGGGCCATTTTCCTGGAGATTATGATAGGGAAGAGACAAGGAAGTATATTTTTACCGCCATGCTAAAAGCCATTGAGGTAATTTCAAAGGGGACCATTGATCAATACCATATGGATTCCTATTTCAATATCCCTGACAACAACAAATTATTTTTTGATGTAATAATAAAGAATATCCACATTCTTGAACCCAAGTATGAATTAGGCAGTAGTGCTGCCATCCAATTTGTAGAAACCTTGATTAATGGGAAGATTGAATTCAAAGGGAAACTGGAAGAAATAGGGGATTTACAAGGTAAATTTGGCCACAGAACATATAATTGTCTATATTCTAAGGACTTAAAAGAGCTTCAGGACAATCCAGAACTTCTCGACTTACTCCGCGCCAATGGAATATTTTTTCAAAAAATCTAAAAAAGTTACGGTTTTCATAAAAAAATGATGTATTCATTACATTTAATTCTATATTTTATTATTTTTGCATTTAAATTAAACACTAATGGGTAAAGTAAAATTAGACGAAATAGACCACCAAATTCTGGACATGTTAATTGACAATACCAGAACACCATTTACCGATATAGCAAAAAAGCTTCTGATTTCCGCAGGAACGGTTCATGTTCGTGTAAAGAAAATGGAGGAAGCAGGCATTATCAAAGGATCATCCCTAACATTGGATTATGTTAAACTTGGATATGCTTTTATTGCCTATGTGGGTATATTTTTGGAAAAAACGCATCAGACCAAGTTTGTGTTGGAGCGATTAAATCAAATTCCAAATGTTACTGTTGCCCATATTACTACAGGGAAATTTAATATCTTCTGTAAAATACGAGCCAAGGACACCAATCATGCCAAAAATATTATTTTTAAGATAGATGATATTGATGGTATCGATAGAACAGAGACAATGATTTCATTGGAAGAAAGCATCAACGACAAAAAACGTCTAATGCACACGATCTTCAACGAAATGTAATTGATTTTTAAAGACAAAAAATGTAAAAGGTCCCAAGCAGTTTTTGTTTGGGATTTTTTTGTTTTTAAGCAGGTTGGAATAAATAAGGCATATTTTGCCCAAAGCAAACTTTTAATATTTACCAAATGATAAAATCCGATTTACCCAAGGAGGCATACGATCAGTTTTACGGAACTTATTTATCCGTATTGGACGAAAGCGAATTAAAGGTCTTATTGGCCAATGGTAAAACTGAGTTTGCAAAGTTTATTAAAAATATTCCGGACAAAAAATTGTATGGCACCTACGAAATGGGCAAATGGACCATAGCGGAAGTAATTTTACATATTATTGATGCAGAACGTGTTTTTCAGTATAGGGCCCTGCGTTTCCTACGAAATGACAAAACTCCTTTGCCTGGTTTTGATCAGGACTTGTTTGTAAAACAATCCAATGCCAACACTAGAGATAAGGATAGCCTTATAGCCGAATTTAAAGCCGTTAGGGAGGCATCCATAACCCTATTCAATAATTTGGAGAATGAAGAACTTTCCCGTACCGGGATAGCCAGTAATATTGAATGGACCGTAGGGACTTTAGGATTCGTAATCTGTGGTCATTTAAAACACCATCAACAGATTATTACCTATAAATACCTACAAACCTAATCCAATTTGGATTCCTCTTCTTCATGGTTTAATTCCAGTTCCATTTCACCCGAAGGAGATTCGAATGTTTCGGATTCCGACTGATCGTCCAATTCCCTTTCCATATTATCCTCAAAATTTGAAATAAAACTGGCCAGGCTTTTACTGATTTTTACAAGATAAATGGTATCATCTGTTTTTACTTCCACGGCTTCAATAATTTCACCATGGACGTTTTTGAACATAATGATGTCTTCATCGCCATAGCCATAGGGATACATTTCAATTAGGCGTGCAGCCACTTCATGACTCAGTTTTTTGTAATCTACAAGTTTACGTAACATAGCAGGTGGTTTATTCCCAAAAAATAAGGGCGGTTATTACACTACCTAAACTATATAATTTTATCAATCAACCCTATAAAGAGTTGTAAAAGCGCCAATTATAGTATACGTATCCTTTATTCAGCGTAGTAAGCAAAGGCTTCTTCCAGTAAATCTGGGGTTACTTTTATGTCAATCGCGGGTTCACCTATTTTTTTCAACAAAACAAAATTGATATTACCATGGGAATTTTTCTTATCAAATTTCAACAAGGTAAGAATGGTATCGATATCCTTTCTTTCAAATTCTACCTTTTTGTACCTCCCAAGAAAAGTTGCCTTAATATCCTCCAAAGCACTCTTGCCTAGCCCTGTCAGTTTACGTGATAGATAACCTTCCAGTATCATTCCAACGGCAATGGCTTCGCCATGCAATAGTAGCTCGTGTTCTTTGCTTTCCAAGAAATAGGATTCTACGGCGTGTCCCAAGGTATGTCCGTAATTCAGGATCTTTCTTAGATGCTGTTCCGTGGGGTCCTGTTGTACCACTTCATTTTTTATGGCCACCGATCTAAGGATATATTCATCCAAATTATCAAAACCAGCAAGGCCT
This sequence comes from Arenibacter palladensis, assembly GCF_900129275.1. Lineage (GTDB taxonomy): Bacteria > Bacteroidota > Bacteroidia > Flavobacteriales > Flavobacteriaceae > Arenibacter > Arenibacter palladensis. Next base: position 612,442 of record NZ_FQUX01000002.1, read on the forward strand.
TTTAAGGTTTCCCAATAGGCGGCATCGCTAATAAGGCCATGCTTAAGCATTTCGGCAAAACCACTATTCAATTGTCTTTGGTCCAAAGTATTTAGAAAGTCGGTATCCACCAACACTAATTGGGGCTGATTAATAACCCCAACCTGATTTTTTAAGGGGCCTAGATCCACCCCGGTTTTTCCCCCAACGGAGGCATCCACCATAGACAAGAGGGTAGTGGGCACATTTATAAATTCTATACCCCGTTTAAAACAGGAAGCCACAAAGCCTCCAAGATCCGTGACTACACCGCCGCCAAGGTTTATCATTGCACTTTTTCGGTCTGCATCCAATTCGGACAAAACTTCCCAAACTTGTGTACAGGTGGCTATGTTTTTATTGATTTCCCCTTCTTCTATTTCGATAATCTCAAAATCGTATTCGCCTTCAATTTTCGACATAAAAATAGGCAGACAGCAATTATGGGTGTTTTCATCTACCAGAATAAATATTTTGGAGTAATTGGATTTTGCCAAATGATTATTAAGGGCCACATAGGCCGTTTCATTAAAATGTACAGAGTAGGAGGGTGTTGTAATAGAATTCATTATTGATTTATTTACGGCAAAATAAACATTATTTTAAATGATAAGAATATAAAATCTGTACTTATATTTGAATCCTTAATAAATTCATAGGAATGAAGGAAATTTTTGAGGACACGGCAACCGCATTTGCACTTAAAACGGACTCAGAATTAGAAAGGGCATATTTTTTATTCAAACTCATTGCCAACGAACCTTTGGTTAAAATAGGCACTGCCGTAACCAACTTTGCTATAAAGGCACACTTACCAGTTGAAAAACTTATCAGGGCCAGTGTTTTTGATCATTTCTGTGGAGGAGTAAACGAGGAAGAATGTTTGGTGGTAGCCGATAAAATGTTCGAAAAGGGAGTAAGCACCATTTTAGATTATTCGGTAGAAGGGCAAGAAGTGGAAAATCAGCTGGATTCCTGCTATGAAAAAGCCTTAAAAACCCTCGATTTTGTTAAAGAATATGCGGCTATACCTTTCATAGTCTTCAAACCAACCGGTTTTGGACGTTTTAAACTTTATCAAAAGATTACGGAGGGCCACAGCCTTCACAAAGATGAAAAAGAAGAATGGCAACGCGTTGTTAATAGGTACGACAAGGTCTGTAAAAAAGCCCATGACCTAGAAGTTTCTATTTTGATAGATGGGGAGGAAAGCTGGATGCAAGGGGCAGCAGATGAACTGGCGGAAGCAATGATGCGGAAATACAACCAAAAGAAAGCTATCGTTTTCAATACCCTGCAAACCTATAGATGGGACCGCCTTGATTATTTAAAAAGACTCCATAAGGATGCCCTAGAAAACAATTATTTTATTGGAATGAAAGTGGTCCGTGGGGCCTATATGGAAAAAGAAAATGACAGGGCCGAGGAAAAAGGTTATCCATCCCCGATCTGTGAATCCAAAAAAGCAACCGACGAAAATTTTGATAATGTAGTAGCCTACATGGTGGAAAATCTGGATACCATGTCCCTTTTCGCAGGAACACATAATGAGATAAGCAGCTACCGGTTGATGGAACAAATGGAGGCCAAGAATATTGAACACAACGACCCTAGAATTTGGTTTGGACAACTTTATGGCATGAGCGACCATATATCCTTTAACTTGGCGAAAGAAGGATACAATGTAGCCAAATACCTGCCTTTTGGACCAGTGAAGGACGTAATGCCCTATTTAATACGACGGGCGGAGGAAAACACCTCTGTAGCGGGCCAAACCAGCCGGGAACTCACCTTATTGAAAAAAGAACGGAAGCGAAGAAAAATCTAAAAGGCAACACTTTCTATGATGGCCTTTTCGGAACAATTTTTCACTTTCAAGATAGCCGTTTTTTCCTTCACCATGCCCTCAATAAAATAAGTTTTGCAAGGTTTGGTCTTGGTTTCGCTTTTGCCAAAGTCTACATCACCATTATATAAAAAACCGTTAATATCGGTACTGTCCAATTCCTTTTGTTGAATTAATTGAACAATGGCGTCCGAATAGGAAATTTGCTTGGTCCTGATATCCTTTAAGGTCCTACAATTTGGAAAGTAGCAGAATTCGGTACCGGTTTCCTGTGATTTTTTCTTTAAAAAAATCGTCAAAAAAACCAAGCCAATAGATAATCCAAAAAGAAAGAAGCCCAAACGCTTTAAAAATGCCATAAATTAAAAAATAAGAAAATTAATATCGCTGTATGAGAGGTCGAACCACTCTCCAACGGATTTATTGGTCAGAATACCATGATATAGATATAGACCGTTGCGCAGGCCCTTATCAAATCGCAAGGCATTCTCAAAACCACCATCTTCCCCAATCTTCAGTAAATAGGGGGTAAAAATATTACTAATGGAAATGGAAGCTGTTTTTGGATATCTTGAAGGTATATTGGGGACTCCATAATGCAATACCCCATTTTTAACCTTTATTGGTTTGTCATGGGTAGTAACCTCACTAGACTCGAAACAGCCACCCATATCGATACTCACGTCGATAATTACCGCACCTTTCTTCATTTGTTCCATCATGGTAGTACTTACAACAACGGGCGATCGGTCTTTTCCCCGGGTAGCACCAATGGCCACATCGCAACGCTTTAATGCCTTCAATAAGTTTTTGGGCTGTATGGTGGAGGTGTAAACAGTCTGTCTTAAATTGGTCTGGATACTCCGTAATTTGGTAATGGAATTGTCAAAAACCTTTACATTGGCCCCTAGTCCTATGGCCGATCTGGCCGCAAATTCACCCACAGTGCCCGCTCCTATAATGACCACCTCAACTGGGGGGACACCACTTATATTTCCAAACATAAGGCCATTACCTTTGTTTGTAGCTGCCATAATTTCCGAAGCGATCAATACCGAAGATATACCTGCTATTTCACTCAACGAACGCACCGCCGGATATTTACCATCGTCGTCCCTAATATATTCGAAGGCAATGGCAGTAATCCGCTTTTTGGCAAGTTCCTCAAAATACTTCTTACTTTGGGTCTTGATCTGCAGGGCAGAAATGATGGTGGATTGCGGGTTGATCAACTGGATTTCCTGTAAGGTAGCAGGCTCCACCTTTAAAATTATTGGACAGGCAAAAACTTTCTTGGTATCCCTTGTTATTTCGCCCCCGGCATTGGTATAATCCACATCGGAATAATTGGCACCATCTCCAGCTCCGGATTCAATTAGAATTCTGTGTCCATTGGCCGTTATTGCATTTACGGCGTCAGGGGTAAGGCAAATTCTCTTTTCCTGATATTGGTTTTCTTTTGGAATCCCAATAAAAAGCTCTCCTTTTTGTCTCAGGATTTCCAAAGTTTCTTCTTGGGGCAGTAATTGCTGCTTGCTAAACGGTGAGGAATGTTGGCTCATATGCTGTAAATCTGTCGGATATATACCGATATGTATCGGAACTATCCAAAATCAAAATTACAATAATTTTTCTTTTGCCATTTCGTCTTTTTGAAGTCGCTCTTTTTCTTTAAGTTCTTTTTCCTTGTAGGCCTTTAATTCGCGGTCCATTGCCTCCAAATCAATGCCAAGAACATGCTTGTCGAACAATTTTAAGCGAATAAAATAAACAAAGGGTATTACCACTATCATAATAGGCAACAACCAAAATATTTCGACCTCATCTATAAACCGATCTTCGTAAATTAAAGAAACAACCTGAAAGACGTACATGGCTATCGGAATTAACAACACGTGATACCACCAGTGCTTACAGGTAAAGAACCATAATATCAAGAGCACCAAGGGCACAAATTTGGCCATAAACAGCCACATGACGGTAATTATACTTAACTGATATTTACTTTCATAGGTATAAAAATAGAGGTCCAATGTACTTCCGGAAGGGAAGAACTTGTAAGAGTAAAATATTAAGGGCGTCAAGGCAATGATGACCGCTACAATACTTCCTATGAGAAGACTTCTCGACTTCTTTGTTTTGTTGCTTTGGTCGAGTTTGCGGAACGGTTTGAACATATTGGTCAAGTGGGTAATTGTTTTACTCCTATTATAACAAAAAAAATGGGCTTCTAGTATATAGAAGCCCATCTAAATATGAAAAGTATGCCTTAACCGTTCTTAGGCACTTTTACCTTTAAAATGTCTATACCATTCGCCGGTACCTTAATTTTTAATATATCAATATTTTGCTCATATAATGAATCGTCTTCAGCAGCAGTGTTAGGGGTACAGGAGATACTCATTAATGAAATACATGCCGCAAGAGCAAAGCCTAGGGTAACTTTTTTGATGTTCATGGTTTTTTAAATTTAAGTTCGATAAAGGGTTTATGTAAAAACAAAAATATTAAAAAAAACCACATAACATGTATTACATCGATAAAATTATACATTTCATCGGAAAAATATAACCTGCCGCTTAGCCCTGATATTCAGCTGGGCCAACATAATTTCTGAAATTTACCATGGCCCAATTCCTAGATTGTAAAAATGAAACCAAATAGCAACTACATCATTGAAAGCTGCCGGGTTTTTTCATCCAAAATTTCTATTCTAATTTCGGCTCTGTCAGGCGGAAGTAATCCTTCTATTTTTTCTGGCCATTCCATAAAAATCCATGTATCGCTACTTAGGTATTCTTCCATGCCAAGATCCCAGGCTTCCGATTCATCATTTAAACGGTAAAAGTCAAAATGATACCCCAGCAACTCCCCATTCTCTCTATGATATTCGTTTACAATACCAAAAGTTGGACTGCCTGTAGAGCCACTACCTTTCAACTCTTTTACCAAAGCTTTTATTAGGGTAGTCTTTCCGGCCCCCATCTCCCCATAAAAGCATAGCGTTTTATTAGGGACTTTAGCAATCAGCTGTTGGGCCACGTCGGAAATTTGGGAAATAGTATAGGAAATAGTCATTTTAAAACATTAAAATTTGCGCAAGTTAAATCCTATTCCCCATTTATTAAAATACAAATTTCATTAATGCCATAATACTACGATCACCTTGGTTCCAAAACGACAAAGGGAATTATCATTTCCTCCATGGAAACCCCGCCATGCTGATAGGTATTCCTATAATAACTAACATAGTGATTGTAATTATTGGGATAGGCAAAGAACAGATCATTTTTGGCAAATATGTAAGAACTGCTCACATTAATATTGGGCAAGAATATTTTCTTAGGATCTTTTGCTTCCAACACATCCTTTTCTTCATAGGTTAGGCTGCGTCCAGTCTTGTAACGAAGGTTTAAACTTGTTTCCTTATCACCAATTACCTTGGAAGGCTGTTTTACATTAATAGTACCATGATCTGTAGTAATGATCAATTTTAGACCTAGACCCTGTGCCTGCTGTATTATTTCCAGTAAAGGAGAGTTTTTAAACCAACTCTGTGTTAAGGAACGGTAAGCTTTATCGTTAGCGGCCAATTCCTTCACAACATCCATTTCTGTTTTGGAATGCGAAAGCATATCCACAAAGTTGTAAACTATAACCGTAAGGTCGTTTTCCTTCTGGGACCTAAAATTTTGGGAAAGGTGCTTCCCCTGTTTCAAACTGCTTATTTTATGGTATTCCCACTTCAATTCCAGTCCCAAACGCTTTATTTGTGCTTCAAGAAACTCCGCTTCAAAAAGATTCTTGCCCCCTTCCTCTGTATCATTTCTCCACCATTGCGGGTATTTTTTTTCCATATCCAATGGCGTAAGCCCAGAGAATATAGCATTCCTTGCATACTGGGTGGCCGTGGGCAAAATACTGAAATACGGAACTTCCTTACGTTTCCTATAGAAAGAGTTTAAGGTATCTTCAAAAGCCAACCACTGATCATATCTTAAATTGTCTATGACCACCAATAATGTTTTGTTATCCTTCAATTCTGGTTTAACCAACTGTCCAAAGAGGGTGTGGGACATTATGGGACCATCCTTATCATTAAACCAACTGGGATAATTTTTTTCCACAAATTTTCCAAACTGTTGGTTCGCCTCTGTTTTCTGGGACTCCAGTATTTCGAACATTCCGGAATCTTCTATTTCCTCCAATCGCAATTCCCAGGAAATAAGTTTTTTATATAGTTCTGCCCATTCTTCATGGCTATTCACCATAGCCAATTCCATGGCAATTTTCCGGAATTCCTGTTGATAGTTGGCCGTGGTCTTTTCCGAGACCAATCGGGAATGGTCCAGATTCTTTTTAAGGGACAACAGAATTTGATTGGGGTTTACCGGCTTAATTAAATAATCCGCTATTTTAGAACCAATGGCCTCCTCCATAATCAATTCCTCTTCACTTTTGGTTATCATAACCACTGGAAGGGAATTATTGATCACCTTTATTTCGTTCAATGTCTCCAAGCCGGAAATACCGGGCATGTTTTCATCCAAAAAAACAATATCGACATGTGTTTCCTTTAATTCATCCAAAGCCTCCCGACCACTTAGACAAGTTATAACTTTATAATTCTTGCCCTCTAAAAATAAGATGTGGGGTTTTAATAAATCTATTTCATCATCTACCCAAAGTATTGTAATCTTGTTCATTTAGTCCTTATATTTGCCTGCGTAAAGAATTCTGGTTTTGATAAAATCAAATAAGCTCAAAATTTTCAATGATCCAATTTACGGATTTATGGGAATACCCAATGCACTAATCTTTAATCTAATTGCTGAACCCTATTTTCAGCGGTTAAGGAGAATCTCCCAAATGGGGTTGTCCTATCTGGTTTATCCAGGGGCACATCATACCCGTTTCCACCATGCTCTGGGCAGTATGCACTTAATGCAACAGGCCATTCAGGTCCTAAGGTTCAAGTCCATCGAAATTACAAAGGAAGAGGAGGACGGACTCCTATGCGCCATATTATTACATGATATTGGACACGGCCCTTTTTCCCACGCCATGGAACACAGTATAGTGGAAGGGGTAAATCATGAACATATATCCCTATTGTTCATGGAAGCCCTAAATGAAAAATATAAAGGAAAGTTGAGCACGGCCATTGCCATTTTTAAAGGGCAATATCCCAAGAAGTTTTTAAACCAATTGGTCTCCAGTCAACTGGATATGGACAGGATGGATTATTTAAAGAGGGATAGTTTCTACACTGGGGTGGCGGAAGGAAATATAAATTCCGAAAGGCTCCTTACCATGTTGAATGTTCTAAATGGCGAATTGGTGATAGAGGAAAAGGGAATATACTCGGTTGAAAAATTCCTAATGGCAAGGCGGTTTATGTACTGGCAGGTTTATTTGCACAAAACCGGATTGGTAGCCGAACAGCTTTTGATAAAAATATTGCAAAGGGCCAAGGAATTGTTGGGCAAGGGTGAAAACGTTCCATTTAACGGTGCCCTTAAATTCTTTATGGAAAACAAAATTCCGAAAGAAGAATTTTCCCAGGATAAGTTGGATTTGTTTGCCCAATTGGATGATGTAGATATTTTGTGGGCCATTAAAAGCTGGCAGGATCATGACGATTTTGTATTGTCAAAACTATGTAAGATGATCATTAACCGTAGGTTGTTACACGTAAAACTAAAGAATAAACCTATTAACGAAGCTAAACTGAACAAACACTTTTTAAGTTTCAAAAACGAACATCAATTAACAGATGAAGAAACGGCCTATTTTGTGTTTTCAGGAAAAATTGAAAACCAGGCCTACAACTCCAAAAGTCAGAATATAAACATTCTGCGGAGTAACGGTAGAACTACGGATGTAGCCAAGGCCTCAGATCAACAATATTTGAAAACGCTTTCCAAGACCGTTACCAAATATTATATGTGCTATCCTAAAGTTTCCGTTTAACTATTTTTCTTACTTTTGTCTCCATGATATTTACAGCAAGCCAAATCGCGGGTATATTGGAAGGGGATGTGGAGGGCAATCCAGAGATAGCTGTACATAAATTGGCGAAGATAGAAGAAGGTGAAAAAGGAGCACTTACGTTTCTGGCAAACCCAAAATACACTTCGTTTATTTATACTACAAAAGCATCTGTAACCATTGTAAACAGGGACTTTGTTCCAGATCACCATTTAGAGACCACTTTGATAAAAGTGGATGATGCCTACAAATCCTTTTCCAAACTTTTGGAATATTACAACCAGGTAAAAAATAACAAAGTTGGCATTGAGGAACCCGTTTTTAGAGCGGATACCGCTACCCATGGGAAGGATTTTTATTTGGGAGCTTTTTCCTATTTGGGCAATAACGTCAAGATAGGGGACAATGTAAAAATTTATCCCAATGTCTATATAGGTGACAACGTTACCATAGGCAATAATGTGGTCATCTTTGCAGGTGCCAAAATATATTCAGAAACACTTATTGGCAACAACTGCGTGGTGCATAGCGGAGTAGTTTTGGGAGCCGATGGCTTTGGATTTGCTCCAAGTGAAAATGGAGAATATATAACGGTACCACAGACCGGAAACGTTATTCTTGAGGACAATGTTGACATTGGGGCGGGAACAACGATCGATCGCGCCACCTTGGGCTCTACCATTCTCAGAAAGGGCGTAAAATTGGATAATCAAATTCAGATAGCCCACAATGTTGAAATTGGGGAACATACCGTAATCGCCGCGCAGACGGGGATAGCCGGATCCACTAAAATTGGCAAGTATTGCAAGATAGGGGGGCAGGTAGGTATTGTTGGTCATATTATAATAGGGGACAGGGTAAAAATACAGGCACAGTCCGGTATTGGAAGAAATGTCAAGGACGATGAAATATTACAGGGCTCCCCGGCATTGAATTATGGGGATTACAATAAATCCTATGTACATTTTAAAAATCTGCCCAAAATAATAAATAGATTAGAACACATTGAAAAAAAGGATTGACGGTGAGTAATACAACTACAAAACAACGGACAATTGCAAAGGAAATTACACTTAAGGGTGTAGGATTGCACACAGGGGAAAATGTAACATTAAAGTTTGTTCCTGCCCCTGAAAATTTTGGTTATGCTTTTAAGCGTGTGGATCTGGAAGGTGAACCCGTAATAGAAGCCGACGCCAATTATGTAGTGAATACCCAACGGGGTACCAATTTGGAGAAACGAGGGGTAAAGATCCAAACCTCGGAACATGTTTTGGCCGCCTTGGTAGGTCTGGAAATAGATAATGTCCTTATAGAGTTGAATGCCCCGGAACCTCCAATAATGGACGGGTCTTCCAAGTATTTCGTAGAAGCACTGGAAGAAGCAGGAATCGTAGAGCAGAATGCCTTACGGGATGAGTTTATTGTAAAAGATGTTATATCTTATAAAGATGAGGAAACCGGTAGTGAAATCACTATTATCCCATCAGACACATATCAGGTAACTACCATGGTAGATTTTGGCACCAAAGTACTTGGTACCCAAAATGCCACCTTAGAGAGTTTGAGCGAGTTTAAATCTGAAATAGCGGATGCCAGAACATTTAGTTTCTTGCACGAACTTGAAATGTTGTTGGAAAACGGCTTGATAAAGGGTGGCGATTTAAATAATGCCATTGTTTATGTAGACAAGGAGATTTCCGATTCAACCATGAAAAAGCTAGAAAAGGCTTTTAATAAAAAGAAATTATCGGTAAAGCCCAACGGGATTTTGGATAACCTAACACTGCACCAACCCAATGAAGCTGCCCGACATAAGTTATTGGATGTTATTGGCGATCTTGCCTTGACCGGAACAAGGATCAGAGGGAAGGTTATTGCCAATAAGCCCGGACATTTTGTGAATACACAGTTCGCTAAAAAATTGTCCAAAATCATTAAAATGGAAAAGAGGAACCATGTACCCCAATATGATTTAAACAAACCTCCATTGATGGATATCCATCAGATTATGGACATGTTGCCACACAGACCTCCTTTCCTGCTCATAGATCGGATCCTGGAACTGTCCGACGAACATGTGGTAGGAATGAAGAATGTGACCATGAACGAACCTTTTTTTGTAGGTCACTTCCCCGGCGCCCCGGTAATGCCCGGAGTACTTCAGGTTGAAGCAATGGCGCAAACTGGAGGCATTTTGGTTCTGAGTACTGTTCCGGACCCCGAAAATTACCTTACACTTTTCATGAAGATCGATAATGTAAAGTTTAAGCAAAAGGTTCTTCCCGGAGACACCTTAATTTTCCACTGTAGTTTAATTACACCCATAAGACGAGGTATATGTCACATGCAGGCCTATGCCTATGCCAATGGTAAATTGGTATGCGAAGCTGAAATGATGGCTCAAATTGTTAAAAAGAAATAAGAAGGATGAATCAACCACTGGCTTACATTCACCCTGGAGCTAAAATTTCCAAAAATGTTGTAGTAGAACCATTTACAACCATTCACAATAACGTAGTAATTGGGGATGGCACATGGATTGGTTCCAATGTTACCATAATGGAAGGGGCACGAATTGGAAAAAACTGTAATATTTTCCCTGGCGCCGTCATATCTGCACCACCACAGGATTTAAAGTATGAAGGCGAAGACACCACGGTCATAATCGGCAACAACACCACTATAAGGGAATGTGCCACCATACACAAGGGCACTTCCGATAGGATGAAAACGGTTATTGGCGATAATTGTCTAATAATGGCCTATTGCCATGTTGCGCATGATTGTCTGGTAGGCAACAATTGTATTTTTTCCAACAATTCCACCTTGGCCGGACATGTAACCATTGGGGATAATGTAATATTGGCCGGCTTGGTGGCCGTACATCAATTTGTATCCATTGGTCGCCACGCCTTTGTAACGGGCGGTTCCTTGGTGAGAAAGGATGTGCCTCCTTTTGTAAAAGCAGCAAGGGAACCCTTATCTTACGTCGGTATCAATTCCGTGGGACTAAGAAGACGAAACTTTGAGTCCGATAAAATTCGGGAGATACAGAACATTTACCGAATACTATATCAAAAGAATTACAACAATACCCAAGCTGTTCAAATTATAGAGGCAGAAATGGAGGCTACTCCGGAAAGGGATGAAATTTTACAATTTATAAGGGATTCCCAAAGAGGAATCATGAAAGGTTATTTCAGTACTAATTAGAATTTTATGGCATCAACATCAGATATTAGAAAAGGATTGTGCATTAGGTACAACAACGACATTTACAAAATAATTGAATTTCTCCATGTAAAACCGGGGAAGGGTCCTGCTTTTGTACGGACCAAACTTAAAAGTGTAAGTACTGGAAAAGTATTGGACAATACATTTTCCGGTGGTTCAAAAATTGAGGATGTACGTGTAGAAACCCGCTCCTATCAATTTTTATACGCAGAAGGGGAAAACTACCATTTTATGAACACGGACGACTACAACCAGATTACACTTCAAGAAAGTTCTTTGGATGCGCCTAATTTATTGAAGGAAGGCGAAGTGGTAACCATACTTTTCAACACAGAGGACAGTATGCCGCTTTCAGTGGATATGCCGGCAAGTGTTATTTTGGAGGTTACCTATGCTGAACCAGGAGTTAAAGGCAATACGGCGACCAATGCAACCAAACCTGCCAAGGTTGAAACTGGAGCGACCGTAAATGTTCCCTTGTTTATCAATGAAGGCGATAAAATAAAAATTGACACGGAAAAAGGCGCTTATATGGAGCGTGTTAAGGAATAAAACAGTTTTCACCACGCTTTTTGCTGCATAATGGCATAAGAACCTTACTATGAAATTTCCATCTCCTTATACGCTTAACCAGATTGCGACCATAATCAATGCCGAATATGTAGGTCATGATGATTTTCCCGTGTTGGGCATGAACGAAATCCATGTTGTGGAAAAAGGTGATATCGTATTTGTGGATCATCCTAAATACTATGACAAGGCCCTAAACTGTGCAGCTTCCATTGTCTTGATCAACAAAAAAGTGGATTGCCCGGAAGGGAAGGCATTATTGATCTCCGATGATCCCTTTAGAGATTTCAACATCCTAACTCTTTTTTTTAAGCCTTTTATCAAGGCCCAAAACAACATCTCCAGCTCTGCCAGAATTGGTAAGGAAACTGTGATACAACCCAATTGCTTTATTGGAAACAATGTAGTAATTGGCGATAACTGCCTTATCCATTCCAATGTATCGATATATGATAATTGCGTAATAGGTAACAATGTTACCATTCATTCGGGGTCGGTATTGGGATCGGACGCCTTTTATTACAAAAAAAGGCCGGAAGGATACGATAAACTAATCTCGGGAGGAAGGGTAGTCATTGGTGATAACGTTGACATTGGTGCGCTTTGCACTATAGACAACGGGGTTACTGGAGATACGACCATTAAAAAAGGAACAAAGTTGGACAACCAAGTCCAGGTAGGCCATGATACCGTAATTGGGGAGAAATGCCTAATAGCCTCCCAAACCGGCATTGCTGGTTGTGTCATCATAGAAGATGAAGTTACCTTATGGGGACAAGTGGGGATAACAAGTGCCGTCACCATTGGAAAAAAGGCCGTTGTTCTGGCACAAACAGGGGTTTCCAAATCCTTGGAAGGTGGAGCGTATTATTTCGGGAGTCCAGCAGAGGAATCAAGGGAAAAATTAAAACAGCTGGCCTATGTTAAGCAAATCCCTTTTATATTAAAAAAATTAGAAAAATAAATATGCAGGAGAATAGTTTAGAATTCCTTTTCAAAACTTTATTTTTGCAAGAATCAATTAAACCAAATATATAATGAGCGTTTTAGTAAATAAAGATTCCAAAATTATTGTTCAAGGTTTTACAGGTAGTGAAGGTACTTTTCATGCTGAACAGATGATCGAATATGGCACCAATGTGGTTGGTGGGGTAACACCGGGGAAAGGTGGACAAGAGCATTTGGGAAAACCTGTGTTCAATACAGTTGAAGAAGCCGTTCAAAAAGTTGGGGCCGATACCACCATCATTTTTGTTCCACCGGCTTTTGCTGCAGATGCAATTATGGAAGCTGCTAGCGCTGGAATTAAAGTTATAATTACGATTACAGAAGGTATTCCCGTAGCCGATATGGTGAAGGTATATGACTATATTAAACATATGGACTGCCGATTGGTAGGTCCAAACTGTCCTGGAGTAATTACCCCAGGGGAAGCCAAAGTAGGCATTATGCCCGGCTTCGTCTTTAAAAAGGGTAATGTAGGAATTGTTTCCAAATCCGGAACTTTAACCTATGAAGCTGCAGATCAAGTTGTACGCCAGGGTCTTGGGATTACCACTGCCATTGGAATAGGCGGGGATCCAATAATTGGCACAACCACAAAAGAAGCGGTAGAATTATTGATCAATGATCCAGAAACCACTTGTGTGGTTATGATTGGTGAAATAGGTGGACAATTGGAAGCTGATGCCGCACAATGGTATAAGGCAAGTGGCAGTAAGAAGCCAATAGTTGGATTTATTGCCGGTGAAACAGCTCCAGCAGGTAGAACTATGGGGCATGCAGGTGCCATAGTTGGGGGTAGTGATGATACGGCCCAGGCCAAAAAAAGAATTATGAGGGAATGTGGAATCCACGTTGTGGATTCACCTGCCGAAATTGGTTTAAAAGTAAAGCAAGTATTGGGATAACTCCCGTTCAATAAATTTTATTCCGTTTATACTGTGCCGATTATTTCGGAATTCTTCAGGATAAACGGGATTTTTTTTGCCTGGAAATACCGGGACCTTAAAATTTTATACCAGCATTTAAGGTAAAAATTTTAAAACAGCTAAAACATAACTTATATTTGATTATCAACTAAGAAACTAAAGACAGATGAAGTTACTAGAAGGAAAAAATGCAATAATCACCGGAGCAAGCAGGGGGATCGGAACTGGAATAGCACAAGTCTTCGCCAAGCACGGTGCCAATGTTGCCTTTACATATAGTTCCAGTGAAGCCCCGGCTTTGGCCTTGGAAAAAGAGTTAAGTGCCTACGGTGTAAAAGCTAAGGCATATAAGAGCAATGCCGCCAGTTTTGAGGATTCGGAAAAATTGGTGGCCCAAGTATTGGAAGATTTTGGGGGCGTAATCGATATTCTGATCAATAATGCCGGTATCACCAAAGACAATCTTTTAATGAGAATGGGCGAAGATGATTTTGATTCTGTAATAGAAATAAATTTAAAATCGGTTTTTAACATGACAAAGGCCGTTCAGCGAACCATGCTAAAACAAAGAAGTGGCTCCATAATAAACATGAGTAGTGTAGTAGGGGTAAAAGGTAACGCGGGCCAGGCAAATTATGCCGCTTCCAAGGCCGGAATGATCGGGTTTACCAAATCCATAGCCTTGGAACTTGGTTCTAGAAATATAAGATGTAATGCTATTGCACCCGGCTTTATTGAAACAGAAATGACAGATAAGTTGGATGCAAAGGTAGTACAGGGATGGAGGGATGGAATTCCATTAAAAAGAGGGGGTCAACCCGAAGATGTAGCCAATGCCTGTCTGTTTTTAGCTTCGGATCTTTCGGCCTATATCACAGGACAAGTTTTAAATGTGGATGGAGGGATGCTCACCTAGGTTTTATTTTGAGCCAGATAAGCCTTGAACTAGCTGTAAAAAATACTTATTATAGGTACAACTTGGCAGCGTGCCGACCCGGCTATATGTTGCATACCAAGTATATAAAGTAGCTACTACAGGGCATTAATTCCAACAACCATTTATGATGCAAATACAGACAGTACTTTTTTTATTGCTCGCAGCCATTGTGGCACTGGCACTCGTACTGTTTCAATATTATTATAAAAGCAAAAGGAGGGGGAAACTTCAGGTAATCCTTTCCTTTTTGCGTTTTTTGGCCATATTCGGAACCTTATTACTCATTATCAATCCAAAATTTAAGAAGAACGAATATACCCTGGAAAAGACCAATTTGGTGCTACTTGCGGACAATTCAACTTCAATGATGCCCAAAGATAAGGCCCAAGTAATCTCCGACCTTTCCTCATTAAGAAAAAAAACCGAAGCATTATCGGAAAAATTCAATATACTCAATTACAGATTTGGATCGGATTTATCCAATTCCGACACCCTTAGCCTTACAGAAAAAAGCACCAATATTACTAAGGCCTTGGCAGGTTTAAACGAAATATTTACAGGCACAAATACTGCAGTAGTATTGCTTACAGATGGCAATCAGACCATAGGGGAAGACTATGAATTTTACGGAAAGCGACAAAAATTTGCTATTTACCCAGTGGTTCTTGGCGACACCACCAAATACGATGATTTGGTAATAGGCCAAATAAATGCCAACAGATATGCCTTTCTAAAGAACAAATTCCCCTTGGAAGTTTTTATTTCTTATGACGGTAAGGAAGAAATTTCCTCGGAATTAAAGGTTTTTATGGACGACAATTTGGTATACAAAGAAAAAATATCGCTGTCCAATGTTTCCAACACCAAGATTGTCAATACGCAGATAGAGGCCAGTACGGTAGGAATGAAAAATATTAAGGTGGTTATATCCCCATTGCCGAATGAAAAAAATACGGCGAACAATGAAAAATTGATGGCCTTGGAAGTATTGGACGAAAAAACGAATGTAGCCATTATTTCTGCTGTCCAACACCCGGACATTGGAGCTCTTAAGAAATCCATAGAGAGCAATGAGCAAAGGTTAGTGACCATTTATAAGCCCGATACCGATTTGGGCAAATTACAGGAGGTGGACATGTACATACTTTATCAGCCCGATGCCTCTTTTGATAAGGTATACCAACAAATTCAATTACGAAATTCCAATACCTTTGCCATATTGGGAACTTATACGGACTTGAATTTTTTGAACAAAATTCAAAATAACTTCCTAATAGAAACGGGTTATCCGGTACAGGAATTATTTGCAATCCAGAATGCAGCATTTTCAAAGTTCGATATTTCAGAATTCTCCTTGGAAGGTTTTCCGCCCCTGGTATCCGATGCTGGTCCGGTGAATGTTTTGGGCAGGGGAGAACCCCTGTTAAAAATGCGTATACGAGGGGTTGACATGGATCAACCCTTAATGACCACCGTAGAGGAAGAGAGCGCAAAACATGCCATATTGGTCGGGGAAAATATATGGAAATGGAGGGTTCAAGATTACCGAAACAATCAAACATTTAAGAATTTTGATGCTTTTCTCGGAAAACTGATCCTTTATCTATCGACCACCAAAGGCAAAAATAGATTTGTATTGGATTATAGCCCCATTTACAACAATAGTAGCGAAACAAAAATTAAGGCCACTTATTTTGATGAGGCCTTTGCCTTTGACTCCAATGCATCCATCAACCTAAAAGTGGTGAATAAATCCACCAATAACTCCATGGAAGTTCCAATGTTGTTAAAAGACGGATACTACGAGGTGGACCTTAGCAATTTATCCCCGGGCAAATATGATTTTGTTGCTACCGTAACCAAAGAGAATCTTAGCAGGTCTGGTAGCTTTTCCATATTGGATTTTGATGCCGAAAAACAATTTACCTCCAGCAATTATGATAAAATGGATCGACTTGCTAACAATACTGCAGGAAAACTTTACTTTCCTGATCAAATAGACTCCTTGATAATGGCTCTGGAAAACGATCCTAAGTTTGTCCCAGTTCAAAAAAGCAAACAAATTGTCGTACCTTTAATCGATTTTAAATTTCTTCTGGGTATTATCATTGCAGCGCTATCGCTGGAGTGGTTTATCAGAAAATATAACGGATTAACTTAATAAATAATAAATATAATAAATGGACAAATTACCAAAAATTGCATTACCGGCCATATTCGCCCTAATAGTACTTGTAATATTAATTTCTAAATCGGCCGTTACCATTGGCTCAGGTGAAGCGGGAGTGCTTTACAAAACTTTTTCTGGTGGGGTGGTCACCGAAGAAGCACCACTAGGTGAAGGGTTTCATCTAGTAGCTCCTTGGAACAAGGTATTCATCTACGAAGTACGTCAACAGGAAGTTTTGGAAAAAATGCAGGTATTATCCTCAAACGGTCTTGAGATAAAGTTGGAAGCTTCGGCCTGGTTTGAGCCTAAAAGAGAATTTCTAGGAAAATTACATCAGGAAAAAGGTACGGACTATATACAACGTGTATTATTGCCAACTATCAGATCGGCAGCAAGAAGTGTTGTAGGAAGATACACCCCGGAACAACTTTATTCCAGTAAAAGGGATGCCATTCAACAGGAGATTTATGAAGAAACCCAGAAAATTGTTGACGGCCAATACATTCAGCTCAATGAAATTTTGGTTAGGGACGTAACCTTGCCTCCAACTATTAAGGAAGCCATTGAGCGTAAACTTAAACAGGAACAAGAATCTCTTGAGTATGAATTTAGGTTGGTTACCGCGCAAAAAGAAGCTGAAAAGGTGCGTATTGAAGCACAGGGTAAAGCTGATGCCAATAGCATTTTAAGTGCTTCCCTGACCGACAAAATATTGCAGGACAAGGGTATTGATGCTACTATCAAATTATCGGAATCCCCTAATGCCAAGGTAATCGTTATTGGAAGTGGGGAATCAGGAATGCCAATTATACTAGGGAATCAATAATAATTTAACAATTTTAAAATAAATTGTTCCGTATAAATTTTCCAAGGTTGAAAAATAGTTTTAATTTTGCCTTATCATGAAAAATAACAGGACACATCATCATCATTTCTTCACTTGCAATCAAGCGAGCTAGGAATGTATTGTTGTATCTAAACTATATTCTAACCCGTTTGAGCAATCAAACGGGTTTTGTATTTAACAACCTGTTAGATTTGTTCAGGCCAAAAACAAAATACCAAAAATGAAAAAAATTAGAATCGCGATTCAAAAAAGCGGCCGTTTAAATGAAGACTCTCTTCAAATACTAAAGGACTGTGGTATTTCCATAGACAACGGAAAAGACCAACTTAAGGCTTCTTCCAGAAATTTTCCCTTAGAAGTTTTCTATCTAAGAAATGGGGATATTCCCCAATATCTCAGGGATGGGGTAGTAGATATTGCCATTATTGGCGAAAATGTCCTTATAGAAAAAGGTGAGGATATCTCCATAGCCGAGAAATTGGGCTTTTCCAAATGCAAGGTTTCCCTAGCGGTCCCCAAATCGGTCAAGTACAAATCGGTGACAGATTTTGAAGGTAAAAGGATTGCTACCTCCTATCCCAATACCGTAAAGAATTATTTGGATAGCAAGGGCGTAAAAGCAGATCTTCACATTATAAATGGTTCCGTAGAAATAGCCCCAAATATTGGATTGGCAGATGCCATATGCGATATTGTTTCCAGCGGCAGTACACTCTTCAAAAACAATTTAAAGGAAGTTGAGGTAATGTTGACCAGTGAAGCCGTACTGGCCGTTTCTCCACAAATTTCCCAAGAAAGAACGGTCTTATTGGAAGACTTAAGATTTAGGATACAGTCCGTATTACGTGCCAGACAGTCCAAATATGTGCTTTTAAACGCACCAAACGAAAAGCTAAACGAGATTATTGGATTATTGCCGGGTATGAGGAGTCCAACCGTACTTCCTTTGGCCGAAGAAGGCTGGAGTTCCGTACATACCGTAATTAATAAGGACAAGTTTTGGGAAGTTATCCAGGAGCTCAAAAAAGCAGGAGCAGAGGGAATACTGGTTTGCCCCATAGAAAAAATGGTATTGTAATAGTGCTATGGACAATGAATTTCAAATAGGGTTCATTCCAAAGGAGAATATGAATGATATTTTGCCTTTGGTACAAATGCTCAACAACTATAAAGTTCCTGTCGAAACCCTTAAAAAACGATTGCAGGATATGCTTTTGGACGGATATCAATGTTTAGGCGCATATAAAAAAGAAGAATTAATCGGTATTTGTGGCATTTGGGTTTTAAATAAATTATATGTAGGCAAACATCTGGAACCGGACAATGTATTCGTATTGCCGGAATATAGAAGTGCTGGGGTTGGAAAATTAATGTTGGACCATGTTTTGAACTATGCTTTGGAAATTGGATGCGATGCCACAGAGATCAACTGCTATATAAATAATACGAAAGGAATTCAGTTTTGGAACAACCAAGGATACAAGACCATAGGTTACCACATGCAAAAAGTATTATAGTAATGAACAAGATATACAATCCGGAAAGATCACAATGGAAGACCGTTTTAAAACGGCCAACACAATCTGTCTCCGATGTCGAGGATATTGTCAATGCCGTTTTTAGTGAAATTAAGGCCGGTGGGGATAGCGTGGTGAGCAATTACACCAAAAAATTTGATGGTGTGGACTTGCTGGACGCTTTGGTATCATCCAAAGAGATAGAGGAATCCATTAAATTGATTTCCAATGATTTAAAATTAGCTATTCAACAAGCTAAAAACAATATTGAAAAATTTCACAAGGCCCAAAAAACCGAAAAAATTACGGTAGAGACTGCAGATGGCGTACTTTGCTGGCAAGAAAAAAGGCCTATACAGAAAGTAGGATTATATATTCCAGGAGGTACCGCCCCTTTGTTTTCGACCATTTTAATGTTGGCCATTCCTGCCAATATTGCCGGATGTAAGGAAATTATTCTTTGTACCCCTCCCAATAAGGAAGGGAAAGTACACCCGGCCATATTATATGCAGCCAACCTATGCGGGGTTACCAAAATATTCAAGGTGGGGGGCATCCAAGCTATTGCCAGTATGACATTTGGAACGGAAACCATTCCTCCTGTGTATAAAATATTCGGCCCGGGAAACCAATTTGTAACCGTTGCCAAACAGATTGCCACTAAATACGGAATAGCCATAGATATGCCTGCCGGCCCAAGTGAGCTCTTGGTTATGGCAGATGATACTGCCAATGCCGCATTTGTAGCTTCGGATCTATTGAGTCAGGCCGAACACGGAGTGGATAGTCAGGTCATTTTGGTATCTACTTCAAAAACCCTAATAGATGCGGTGGAAGTGGAGGTTGCCAAGCAGATTCAGGACCTGCCCAGAAAGGAAATAGCGATTAAGGCCATTGCCAATAGTAAGCTGATCTTTGTGGAAGACGAACAGACGGCCGTAGATCTCATAAATGAATACGGACCGGAACATTACATTTTATGTGTCCAAAACGAAGAGTTTTATTTAGGGCAGACCTACAATGCCGGATCTGTTTTTATAGGAAATTACACCCCTGAAAGTGCCGGGGATTATGCATCGGGCACCAATCATACCTTGCCCACCAATGGATACGCCAAGCAGTACAGTGGAGTAAACTTGGATAGTTTTATGAAGAGCATGACCTTTCAAAAAATATCCAAAAAAGGAATTCAGGAAATTGGCAGTACCATAGAGCTGATGGCCGAAGCCGAGGGGCTACAGGCACATAAAAATGCAGTAACCCTGAGATTGGACAGTTTAAAATAAGGGGACCCATGTATTAAGGTAAATCACCTTTTTACAAGTGGTGCCAGATGGCGAAAAGCATAAAAAGAATGAAAACGAAAATATTCAATATCAACAATATAGTACGGGAAAACGTAAAGGGATTGAGCCCCTATTCTTCTGCAAGGGACGAATATGTTTCGGACGGATCCAAAATGGTATTTTTGGATGCCAATGAAAATCCTTTTGAAACTGGGGTAAATAGATATCCCGATCCGCACCAAAGACGTTTAAAAGAGGTTTTGGCGGAAAGAAAAGGAGTTTCTTCCCAACAACTTCTATTGGGCAACGGTAGTGACGAAGTACTGGATTTAATCTTTAGGGCCTTTTGTGAACCTAAAGAGGACAACATTATTAGCTTACCTCCAACCTATGGCATGTACAAGGTACTTGCCGGTATTAACAACATAGAGAATAGGGAGGTTCTTTTGACTAAGGATTTTGAGCCCAATGTGTCCGAAATACTTGGGATAGCGGACGACCATAGCAAGTTGCTGTTTCTGTGTTCCCCAAATAACCCCACAGGCAATAGTTTCTCAAATGCCAGTATAAGGGAGTTATTGGACAATTTTAATGGATTGGTGGTCATAGATGAGGCCTATATCGACTTTTCAAGTGAGAAGAGTTGGATTACCGAATTACCCAACTATCCCAATCTTGTGGTGACCCAAACCTTGTCCAAAGCCTATGGAATGGCCGGGATAAGATTGGGGATTTGTTACGCTTCAGAAGAAATAATCTCGGTATTGAACAAAATCAAACCCCCGTACAACGTAAATGAATTAACCCAACAAAGAGCTTTGAAAAGGGTTTTGGACGTAAATGCGGTGAATGGGGAGGTGTCGGATATTTTAACGGAACGTGAGGCGCTTATTGCTGTATTGAGCCAAATTGATTTCGTGGAAAAAATATATCCTTCCGACGCCAATTTTATATTGGCCAAAGTAGATGATGCTACCAAAAGATATAATCAACTTCTAAAAAAAGGTATCGTTGTCCGCAACCGGACGACCCAGCCCCTTTGTGAAAATACCTTGAGATTTACCGTTGGGACCAAGGAGGAAAACAAGATATTAATAAGTGCATTGCAGAATATAACAACCATATAATACTATGAGTCCGGATACAAATACAAATTCTTCACAAGAGAAGCAAAAGGCGAAAAAAGTGCTCTTTATAGATAGGGACGGAACCATCATTAAAGAGACTATAGATGAGCAGATAGACGCCTTTGAAAAAATGGTTTTTTACCCCAAAGCCTTTACCTATTTGGGCAAGATTGCCAAGGAATTGGATTATGAATTGGTGATGATTACCAATCAGGATGGATTGGGGACCGATATTTTTCCAGAGGACACCTTTTGGCCGGTACATAATTTTATAATGAAATCATTTGAAAATGAGGGTGTAGTTTTTGACAAGGTATTTCTGGACAGGACATTCCCCCACGAAAATGCCAATACCAGAAAACCGGGAACCGGATTGCTTACCGAATATTTTTCAGAAGAATACGACCTGGCCAATTCCTTTGTAATAGGGGATCGCTTGACCGATGTGGAACTTGCCAAGAATTTAGGGGCCAAAGGCATCTTTATAAATGACAACACCAATTTGGGCACTGGGGAAATATCCGTTAAGAGGGAGGAATTGGATAATTACATAGCTCTGGAAAGCAATGACTGGGAGAAAATTTACGAATTTTTGAAGCTGAAAGACCGGGTATCTGAAATAACTCGCAAAACCAATGAAACCGATATTTTTATAAGACTCAACCTAGACGGTACGGGCAAAAGTGATATCAGCACGGGATTGGACTTCTTTGATCATATGCTGGACCAATTGGCACGTCATGGGCAAATGGATCTGGAAATAAAGGTTAAGGGAGATTTGGAGGTGGATGAGCACCATACCATTGAAGATACTGCCATAGCGCTGGGAGAGGTATTCCACAAAGCCTTGGGCAATAAATTGGGCATAGAGCGATATGGTTTCTGTTTGCCCATGGACGACTGTTTGGCACAGGCCGCCATAGATTTCGGAGGACGAAACTGGTTGGTATGGGAAACAGAATTTAAAAGGGAAATGATAGGCAAAATGCCCACGGAAATGTTTTATCATTTCTTTAAATCGTTTACCGATGGGGCAAAGGCCAACCTAAATATCAAGGCAGAAGGCACGAACGAACACCATAAGATCGAGGCCATTTTTAAGGCATTTGCCAAGGCCATTAAGATGGCTGTTAAACGCGATGTAGAAAAAATGGTACTACCAAGTACCAAAGGAGTATTATAATAGTGGATTACCCCAGGGCAAGCCTGCCTTCATCGGTAGGCAATTGAGGTATCGCAAGAAAAGTAACGATAACATTTCGACGCCCGCCTGAACGGAACGGGCAGGCCCGCCTGAATGGAACGGGCAAGAGATCGTGGAGGATTCAAATCCCACTTAGTGGGTTAAAAAAATGTCCGAAGGACAAAGAAGATGAATATAGTAATAATAGATTACGGAGCGGGAAATATACAGAGCATTAAATTTGCCTTTCAACGCTTGGGATACGAAGCTATACTGAGCAAGGATGCAGAAGAGATCATGGCAGCGGATAAAGTTATTTTTCCAGGTGTAGGGGAAGCCAGCAGTGCCATGAAAAAATTACGCGAAAGTAAATTGGACCAAATTATTCCCACCTTAAAACAGCCCGTATTGGGGATATGCCTGGGAATGCAATTAATGTGTCATTCCTCGGAAGAAGGAGATACACAGGGCCTTGGTATTTTTGATGTAGATGTGGTTAGATTTTCCAAGGACGTAAAAGTTCCACAAATTGGATGGAATCAAATTACCAATTTAAAGTCCGATTTATTCAAGAACGTCAAAGAAAAAGAGCATATTTATCTGGTTCACAGTTTTTATGCCCCTTTATGCGAGGAAACCATAGCCGAAGCGGAATATGGTTTGGGATATAGTGCCGCTTTAAAAAAGAACAATTTCTATGGAACCCAATTTCACCCGGAAAAAAGCAGTGAGGTAGGGGAGCAGATTCTTAGAAATTTTATCGAAACTATATAGACCCTATACAAATAAATACCAATCGGGATTTAATTAAAAACAATAATGAGAATAATACCGGCAATAGATATCATTGAAGGAAAATGTGTCAGACTTTCCAAGGGGGACTATGATACCAAGAAAATATATAACGAGAATCCTTTGGAGGTGGCAAAAGAGTTTGAAGCCCACGGTATAGAATACCTTCATTTGGTAGATCTTGACGGTGCCAAATCCAAACACATCGTAAATCATAAAGTGCTGGAAAAAATAGCCTCCAATACCAACTTAAAAATAGATTTCGGGGGCGGACTCAAGACAGATGAAGATCTTAGGATAGCGTTTGAAAGTGGGGCCAATCAAATTACAGGAGGAAGTATTGCCGTAAAAGATAGGGAAACCTTTATTTCCTGGATCAACAAATACAGTCCCGAGAAGATAATTCTAGGAGCGGATGCCAAAGATGAAATGGTTGCTGTATCCGGATGGATGGAAGAATCCCAGGAGGAATTAATACCCTTTATTCAGGGTTATCAAAAAGAAGGAATTAGAGGTGTTATCTGTACCGATATTAGTAAAGATGGCATGTTGGAAGGCCCTTCTTTTGATTTGTACCGCAAGATTTTGGAGGAATGTGGGCCAAAACTACTGCTTATTGCCAGTGGTGGTATTTCAACTTTTGATGAACTCCCTAAATTGGCCGAGTTGGGCTGTGAAGGAACCATAATTGGTAAGGCCATTTATGAAAATAGAATTAGTCTTAAACAATTGGAAAAATTTATTCTTGACATTTAACCAATAAAACTGATGCTGTCTACTGGCGACAAGCCAGTAATTGAAGTAAAATTATAAACTGGATTTATCTCCAAAGAAAAAATAAAAGTACCCAATGTTAACAAAGAGAATAATCCCTTGTTTGGATATTAAAAACGGTAGAACGGTAAAGGGGATAAATTTTGTAGATCTGCGAGACGCTGGTGACCCTGTGGAACTAGCCGAAATATATGCTAAAACCGGAGCGGACGAGCTTGTTTTTTTAGATATTTCCGCTACAGAGGAAAGGAGGCGAACATTGGCCGATTTAGTCCTACGTGTTGCCGAAAAAGTCAATATTCCATTTACCGTAGGCGGTGGTATTTCTTCCGTGGAAGATGTGGATATATTATTGCATAACGGAGCTGATAAGGTATCCATAAATTCATCTGCCGTAAAAAACCCTCAATTGATCAACGATCTGGTTGCCAAATTTGGCTCGCAATGTATTGTTGTAGCCATAGATGCCAAACAAATAGATGGGGAATGGATTGTTCACCTGGTAGGCGGAAAAGTACCTACAACCTTAAATCTCTTTACCTGGGCTAAGGAAGTGGAGGAACGTGGGGCCGGAGAAATCCTGTTTACTTCCATGAACCACGATGGTACTAAAGACGGATTTGCCAATGAAGCTTTGGCAAAATTATCCACCGAATTGAATATTCCCATAATAGCGTCGGGAGGCGCAGGAAATATGCAACATTTCACGGACACCTTTATTGAAGGAAAAGCCGATGCAGCTTTGGCAGCTAGCGTTTTTCACTTTAAGGAAATCGAAATAAAGGACTTAAAGGAAGAGTTAAAAAGAAATAATATACCTGTAAGATTATAAAACCATTATGGAATCCAAAATCATGAATATAGACTTCAACAAAAATAACGATGGACTAGTACCGGCCATAGTACAGGATGCAATTACCAAAAATGTACTTATGCTCGGGTATATGAACCAAGAGGCCTACAATAAAACAGTGGATAGCCGTAAAGTAACCTTCTTTAGTCGCACTAAAAAAAGACTTTGGACCAAGGGCGAGGAAAGTGGAAATTTTTTGAATCTAGTGGATATTAAACTGGATTGTGACAATGACACCCTACTGGTCATGGTAGACCCTGTTGGGCCAACATGTCACAAAGGTACAGGTACCTGCTGGGGTGAAGAAAACAGTACTTCCTTTGGATTTATTTCTGAACTGGAAAATATTATTCAAAACAGAAAAGAACAAGCGGAAGGAAAGATGGAGATTCCTGAAGGCGTAAAGCCAAGCTATGTTTCCTCCCTATTTAAGAGTGGCATCAATAAAGTTGCCCAGAAGGTTGGCGAAGAGGCCGTAGAGGTCGTAATTGAGGCCAAAGACAATAACGACCAACTATTTAAGGATGAAAGCGCCGATCTTTTGTTCCACTACCTAATATTGCTTCAGGCAAAAGGCTTTAAGCTTCAAGACATAGTTAAGGTTTTACAGTCTCGGCATTGATTTGTGGATATATTTCATAAGGCTTGAAATTTGTTTAATTTTCAAATTGGTTTTTTTTGGTAAAAAAAATTAACTTATCTTCAAAATTCCAACGATTAATCAATAACATTAACAAGAGTATAGGCTATGAAATCAAATAGGAGAGATTTTCTGAGAAAAACATCAATTGCTGGCATGGGTTTGGCAATGACCCCGGCATGGTCCAATTCAATCACTGGCAACAACCCGCATAATATTCCGGCACCTTTGTTTGGTGCCAAGTATATGGGGGATTTTTCCGCTCCTAAATTGGAAACCGTGAAATGCGCTTTTATAGGAGTTGGTGCCCGTGGGTCTGGGCATGCACATCAGATTGCGGCCATTGAAGGGACAGAGGTTGTGGCCATCAGTGATTTGTACCAGGATCTTGCCGAAAAATCGGAAAAGGTATGTAAGGAGAACGGCGGTGGCACCAGGCACAAGAAGATAAAATTGTACACCGATGGGGAGAACGACTGGAAAAATATGCTGAAAAAGGAAAAACCGGATGCCGTTTTTGTATGTACCCCATGGAAATTACATGCGCCTATGGCCATTGAAGCTATGAAAAGTGGGGCCCATGTTTTTGTGGAAGTTCCGCTTGCCCTAACCATTCAAGAGATGTGGGATATAGTGGATACCTCGGAAAAAACGCAAAAGCACTGTATGATGATGGAAAACGTCAATTACGGCAGGGAGGAGCTACTCTATTTAAATATGTGCCGTAAAGGTGTTATAGGGGAGTTACTGCATGGGGAAGCGTCCTATATCCACGAATTAAGGTCTCAAATGAATGAGGTGGAACGAGGTACCGGATCCTGGCGAACCTATCATTATGCAAATCGCGATGGCAATCTTTACCCAACACACGGATTGGGACCTGTGGCCCAATATATGAATTTGGCTAGGGGGGAAGATAATTTTAAATTTATAAACTCCTTCTCTTCTCCAGGCAAGGGAAGAAATCTATACGCTGCCAAGAATTTTCCGGCGGACCACAAATGGAATAAGTTGGACTTCAAAGGAGGGGATATAAATACATCCATTGTTAAAACCAATATGGGTAGGACTATTATGGTACAGTGGGACGAAACGAGCCCCAGACCCTATACCAGGCACAATCTTATTCAAGGAACAAAAGGTACCTTGGCAGGCTTCCCTACCAGAATTGCTTTGGAAGGCGGGGTAGAAGGCGGACCGGATAGCCACCACGAATGGGCAGAAGGCGAGCAGTTGCAGAAGATTTTTGAAAAATACGAACATCCATTGTATGTTCGCTTGGGAGAATTGGCTACCAAAATGGGCGGACATGGTGGAATGGACTTTATAATGAGGTACCGAATCATAGAGTGCCTTCGCAATGGTCTGCCTTTGGATCAGAATGTTTACGAGGGCTGCTATTGGAGTGCAGTAGGAACTTTGAGCGAAGTATCCGTGGCCCAAAATGGTGCACCTCAAGAGTTTCCTGATTTCACTAGGGGCAATTGGAAAACCACTGCACCTTTGGATATAGTTGCTTAAAGGCCTTACTGAATAAAAAATAGAAAGTCATTGTTTACCGGTTCAACTTAGTGTTTTGTTGTCCAAGTAATCAATGACTTTTACTTTATAAGGGGAGGGGTAGTTTACCCAAAGAGCTAGTCGGTACTGTCTACTCCAGCAACTTCCGTCCTACTATCCATATGGCTTATAAGATCCTGGGTACTTGTGAATACTTTTTTGCTGTAATAACGTCCTCTATCCCAATCTGCAGGGTCCGCAGCTTTTAAGGCATCCGCTATAATATCCTGAACTTTCTCGGACAGGCCTTCACACTGACTACCTTCCAATAGCTTCAAAAGTTTTTCGTAAGACTCCAAGGCCTTACCCGAATAATATTTCTGATGATCATAGTTGTTCGCCTTCAATGCGCTTTTGGCATGATTAAGGGCATAGGAAGCAGTAGAATAAATTAATTCACAATCATCCTTTGCCTCGGCAGCGGAAAAAATAAACAAAGAAAAAAACAACAAGCAAACTTTTTTCATAGGTTCGGGGTTTTAAGATCTGAATAAAGAAAACGATACTTTAAACCCAATATTGCCGGCCCATCTTATTTCTATTATTTTTACATAGGTAATGGCCTACCTTATTTTTACCAAAGTTTAAATGTATTTACCACCATAGAACGAAAAGTTTTACAATATTAAAGTCAGATGATTTCATCCATAATAAGGGAGAATTCCTCTTTTCCAATTGTACTTTAACCACATCCAATATTTCATTATACCGCAGCCAATTAACCTCATTATGCGGATCTAGAAGCCATTCTGGTTTGGATGGTAAATAATACCGGTATTCAAAAAACTCAGGGGATTTAAATTTGTGGAAAGGAACCCACCTGCCACTAATACTATTGGGGTTAAAAGGGACCACATCCAAATTATTCACCATGAAGGGTGTAAATAATTGGGATTTAAAACATACCCTATGCACTATTTCCTCAGGGTTTATATTTAGGTTATGCAACACTGATGTGGCTTCCGGTGTCTTCAAAAGTGGAATCTGATGATTTATAATCCTTTCTTTCTTGGATTTAAAGGAATCGCGTTGGTTTGGCCCTATTAAATCATACTCTAAATTTTCTGCCTCCTCAGGTACTACATAGAACTTATAAGTTAATTCAATATGTATAAATTGCTTACTATCAACATCTTGCAATATGAAATCTATTTCCCCTAAACTTACTTTTTCCTTCCTTATGGGAATGTTATGCGCTATAACCTTATATTGCCTTGAGTGCTGGATCAGCTTTAAAAAAATGTGTTCTATCTTATGCCCTAGCCGTACATTGGAGGGTATTAACCCCATTTCCAAATTTTCAAAATATATTTCAGGAAGGACAAATTGCTTCAAACCATCCAATTCTCCTGTCCAAAGGGAGGGAGTATTAAAGAAGGCCCTGTAATATGAAATATTTTTATGATCCAAGCGGTACAATTATGGGTAAACCGTTAAGTTTTCTTTAAAAAGGAAATGGTCTAGACCAAATTAAGTAATTTTATAGTATGGCTATTAATAAAAGAAAAGGGTTTCGTTTTTCCAACTATGAAGCCCCCGAACAAACTCCTTTCGAAAAGCTATTTGATATTTTCAAGGAACTGATTACACATACTTCGGGAGATGTGGATGAGGCTTTGGATTGGTTAAGGGAGCTGGATAAGGAATATGAACTTACCGATGAGAATTACACCATTGATGATTTTATAGAAGATCTTAAAGCTAAAGGATTTCTGAGGGAGGAACCAAAAGAAGGTGATGGCGATGGTACCGGAGGGCAAAAGACAGATTTGTCCATAACGGCCAAAATGGAACGGATCATTAGGCAAGCAGCCTTGAATCAAATTTTTGGTAAGATCAAACGCAGTGGTTCGGGCAATCATAAAACCGGCCTATCGGGTAGGGGGGACGAACATATGGGAGAATTCAGGGAATATAGATTTGGCGACAGTTTAGAGCGCATTTCCATGACGGAGAGTTTAAAAAATGCCCAGATAAACCATGGTATCGGTAATTTTCATTTAAGTGAAGAAGATTTAGTGGTAGAGGATACCCAATTCAAAGCTCAAATGAGTACCGTATTAATGATCGACATTAGCCATAGTATGATACTGTATGGCGAGGACCGCATTACTCCAGCCAAAAAGGTAGCTATGGCCTTGGCAGAACTTATTACCACCCGTTATCCAAAGGACACATTGGAGATTTTGGTTTTTGGCAACGATGCCTGGCCCATTCCAATAAAGGATCTGCCTTATCTAAAAGTAGGGCCCTATCATACCAATACCGTTGCCGGATTGCAATTGGCAATGGACATGCTCCGTAGAAAGCGAAATACGAACAAACAGATTTTTATGATAACCGATGGTAAACCCAGCTGTATTCGATTGGCTGATGGCACCTATTATAAAAATAGTGTGGGCTTGGATGATTATATCGTAGAGAAATGCTACAACATGGCCAGACAGGCCAGAAAGCTCCATATTCCCATAACCACCTTTATGATTGCCAAGGATCCTTATTTAACACAGTTCGTACGGCATTTTACGGAAGCCAATAAGGGAAAGGCCTTCTTTACCGGCTTAAAAGGACTCGGTGAAATGATTTTTGAGGACTACGAACAAAATAGGAGAAAAAGATTAAAGGGATAATTGAGGTAAAACAAAAATTAGCAAAAGCTATTAAGCAACGAACCCTAATGACCGCTAGGTACAGGGAGACCAAAATATAAATATTTACAGATGAAATTGAATCATAAGGAAATTACCAACCTAGGAGAACTTAAAAAGGCTGGATACAAAACAAAAAAAATAAAGGATGAGTTAAGGGCAAATCTTATAGACAAAATAAAATCGGACGAAATTACATTTCCCGGGGTTTGGGGCTATGAAAATTCCGTAGTGCCAGAATTGGAAAGAGCAATATTGTCCCGGCACAATATTAATCTATTGGGGCTTAGGGGTCAAGCCAAAACTCGTTTGGCCAGGTTAATGGTAAATTTATTGGACGAATATATTCCAATAGTCGCCGGTTCGGAGATAAATGATGATCCCTTAAGTCCAATCTCACGGTTTGCCATAGAAACCATTAAGGAACACGGCGACTTAACACCTATTGCCTGGCTGCACAGAAGTGATCGATTTTATGAAAAATTGGCTACTCCAGATGTAACCGTGGCCGATTTAATTGGAGATGTCGACCCTATAAAGGCCGCCAACCTAAAGTTGTCCTATGCAGATGACAGGGTTATACATTTTGGAATGATCCCACGTGCCAACCGTTGTATTTTTGTTATCAATGAATTGCCGGATTTACAGGCGAGGATACAGGTCTCCCTTTTTAATATCTTACAGGAGGGCGACATTCAAATAAGGGGGTTTAAGCTTCGTTTGCCATTGGACCTACAGTTTGTATTTACCGCAAATCCGGAAGATTACACCAATAGAGGTAGTATAGTAACCCCATTAAAAGATAGGATAGGGTCCCAAATTTTAACGCACTATCCCGAGGACATTGAAACCGCCCGTAAAATTACGGAACAGGAATCCAAATTGGATAAACGCCAAACCGACGTTATTTATGTCCCGGATTTGGCCAAGGATCTTTTGGAACAAATAAGCAGGGAAGCCAGGGAAAGTGAATATGTAGATGCCAAAAGTGGTATTAGCGCCAGAATGAGCATAACTTCCTTCGAAAATTTAATGAGTACTGCAGAACGAAGACTACTGAAGAATGGCCAAGAAACTACCATGATAAGACTGAGCGATTTTATGGGGGTGATTCCCTCCATTATCGGTAAAATTGAATTGGTATATGAAGGGGAACAGGAAGGTTCTGGCAGTGTTGCAGAAATATTGATCGAAGATGCCGTAAAATCGCTCTTCCTAAATTATTTTCCGAAGATAGATAAATTGGAACGCAAGGATGCCGAAGGTCCTTATGACGAACTGATAAGTTGGTTTTTTGATGGGGAAGGCTTTGATTTGTTGGATGACGCTACCGATGAGGAATACAAGGAAAAGCTGGATAGTATTATCCCACTTCAACAATTGGTTACAAAACACCAACCCAACATTAACAAGGAAGACACCTACTTTCTAAAAGAATTGCTATTATGGGGGCTTGTTGCCCATAAAAAATTAAGTAAACAGCGATATACCGTAGGCTACCAAATAAAGGATGTATACGGCAGTTTCATTAGGGGGTTGTAGAACATAAAATTTTACTCCCAAGCATCAATATGGTTATTCAGGTAATCAAAATCATATTTGCCCACCATCCGTTTTCTCATAACAAAAGACCAAACGGTAAGTAGGACCAATAGGGTTTGTAATGAAGTAATCAATATGCCCATAGGAAGGAAGGAACTTGGAATAACATGGTCCTGAAATTCATTTTGGGACCAAAGTATTAAAATAGTTTCGTAAATATTATAGCCATAGGCCAATAAGATACCGTACATGACATACTCAATATTTTTCATGATCATATCAGGGTATTCCCTTTCCGTAATCTTAAACCATAGTACATATAAATAAACAAAATGGATCATTGTCAATAAAGGAAAAACATAGCTCCCCAGTTTATTAAAAATGAAGGTATTCCCGTACATGCTATAAAAACCAAGTATTATTAAGGATACCAGTGAAATGACGGTAAGGACAATATTAATAAGGGGAGTGGTTCGTTTAACGGAATTTTCCATAATTACGGTTTAAGATTATAGGACAATTTTTAGCATAATTACAATTAAATTCCTACTCCATTGAAAAATTTCGTTGAATATATAGAAATTTAAGATAGAAAAAAGCGGGGTCGGACGAAGTACAAAAAAGCACGATGAACTTATAACTTTACGATTTTAAAATTAGTTCTAGGAACGAACATTAATCCGACCTTCCCCATGCTAGTTGCGCTGGGGGAATGTTCGGGTAAAACCTAGCAATATATAAACCAAATGCAAATACCCCGTTTTTACTATTTAATCCATGTTCAATTTTTGGGCTTTCGGTATAGTGGCTGGCAAAAGCAACCTAACCAAAAAACGGTAGAGGGAATGCTGACAAAGACCTTAAAATTTGTTTTGCCCAATTCCAAATTCAAGATCCTGGGAGCTGGACGTACAGATGCCAAGGTATCCGCATTGAACACGGCCTTCGAACTATTCTTGGATAAGGAACCTCTAGACGACCTTC
Organism: Arenibacter palladensis; assembly: GCF_900129275.1. Classification (GTDB taxonomy): domain Bacteria; phylum Bacteroidota; class Bacteroidia; order Flavobacteriales; family Flavobacteriaceae; genus Arenibacter; species Arenibacter palladensis. The sequence continues at coordinate 644,895 of NZ_FQUX01000002.1, forward strand.
AGGAATTTATGTCTGATTTTAACGTAAACCTACCGCCGGATATTCGGATTATCAGTATTGACCAGGTCAATGAAAACTTCAATATCATCCAAGAAAGCAAGTTAAAGGAATATGTATATCTTTTCTCCTTTGGACAAAAAAATCACCCCTTTTGCGCACCTTTTTTGGCAAATATCATAGGGCAACTCAACGTGGATCTCATGACCGATTGTGCCCAGTTTTTTATAGGAACCCATGATTTTTCATCCTATACGGCCCGACTTCAGCCCAATACTAAAGTGCTTAGGACCATAGAATCATGTGAAATAAAAAGAAACGAATTACTAACGGCCAATTTTTTTCCGGAAGTGAGTTATGCCCTCCATATTACTGGGGAAGGATTTATGAGATATCAGATCAGGATGATCATGGGAGCATTGATTCAACTGGGGAAGGGCGAACTTACGGCAACGGACATAAAGGAGTCCTTGAAAAAGGAAAACAATACCGTATTGACATATGTTGCACCGGGTTCAGGTTTATTGCTTAACAACCTAAAGTTTAAATAGCTGCTTAAAAATAAACTGCAGGGTAATTGTCCAATTATTTTTTTAAAATCATCACAAGTCGGTATTTCGAAGACTGGATTTCATAAATTAGTGGTTAGAACAAATAGCAACTAGTATCTTAAAATAAGATTCCAACCTATGTCCAAAAAAAAAACTACTCACAAAAAAGCCTCCACAAGACACATTAAGACCGGTAAGTCTCCGGGGACAGTTACCTATTTAGGAAGTAGGGAAGGGGCCAAGAGTGTTGTTAATATCATGGAATACAATCAGCAGGACATCCACGAATCTACAATTGATGTCTATGCCCCGTCCAATTTCAATAAAATTATCGACCATATTAAAACTCCATCCATCTCGTGGATAAATATTATAGGTATAAGCGATGAGAAGTTTATTGAAAATTTGGGAAACGCCTTCGCACTTAACCCATTATCCACAGAAGATGCCGTAAATACACATCAACGCCCAAAAATAGACGAATACGACAACTATATTTTTGGAACCTTCAAAATGCTCTATTTGGATGAGAACAATGTCTTGGTGGCAGAACATGTGGCCATCGTTTTAATGGAAAATATGGTTCTTGTATTACAGGAAATGCCAGATGACGTTTTTAAGAGCGTTAGAGAAAGGGCCAGGACCAAAACTGGACGAATAAGAACTAAAAAGGCCGATTATTTATTTTTTACATTGCTGGACGCCATTATTGACAATTATTTTGTGGTATTGGAGAATGTCAACCACAAAATAGACCTTTTGGAAGAGGAAGTATACGATAACCCTAGGCCCGAAACGGCACACGCTATACAAGAACTAAAAAAGGAAATACTCAAAATTAGAAGGTTTATCTATCCAGTTAAAGAGTTAATAAATAAACTAATAGATTCGGAACATGTCTTAATTAGCGATGACACCAAGATTTTTCTCAGAGACACCATGGATCATTGCACGGAAATTAATGATAGCCTTAACATATTACGGGAAATGTCCATGAGCCTCATGGAAATGTATATGAGTAACATTAGCAATAAAATGAATGAGGTAATGAAAGTACTGACTATAATGGCCACTATTTTCATACCCCTTACCTTTATTGTTGGGGTCTATGGAATGAATTTCCAGTATATCCCGGAACTGCAGTATCACAATGGATACTTCTATGTTTGGGGGCTTATGATAGCCATATTCATTGGCCTCCTATTCTATTTTAAAAAGAAGGGATGGCTATAAATCTGTGCCATACGGTTCACCATTAATCGAACAGATCCGAAGAAAGATAGCGGTCGCCACGGTCGCATACAATGGAAACTATGATGCCCTCGTCCAAACTTTGGGCCAATTTCACTGCGGCAGCAGCAGCGCCACCACTGCTCATTCCAGCAAAAATACCTTCCTCCTTTGCCAATCGCTTGGCCATATCCCTAGCTTCCTGCTCGGTAACCTCCATAACGGAGTCCACTTTCTTGGGATTAAAAATTTTTGGGAGATATTCTACAGGCCATTTGCGAATACCGGGAATTTTAGCCTCATCGGCGGGTTGCACCCCAACAATTTGAATATTGGAATTCTTTTCCTTCAAAAAGGTGGATGTCCCCATGATAGTTCCTGTGGTTCCCATAGACGACACAAAATGGGTGATCTCTCCTTGGGTATCCCTCCATATTTCCGGACCGGTACTTATATAATGTGCCTTCCAGTTATCATCATTGGAAAACTGGTTGATCATAGTATAACCTTCCTCTTTCACCTTTAGTTCGGCATAGTCCCTTGCGCCTTCAATTCCCACATCAGCAGGAGTAAGGGTTACCTTGGCGCCATAGGCCCTCATGGTCTGCACTCTTTCCTTGGTAGAATTTTCGGGCATTACCAATTCTATATCCAATCCATAAATTCCGGCTATCATGGCCAGGGCTATACCGGTATTTCCACTGGTAGCCTCTATCAATTTGGAGTTTACATCAAAATCGCCCCTTTCCAAACCTCCTTTTAACATATTAAGGGCGGCTCGATCCTTTACGCTTCCTCCGGGATTATTTCCCTCCAACTTAAAAAATAGTTTAACCTTGGGATTGGTGTTGATTGCTTTTGATATTACCAAGGGAGTGTTCCCTATAATATCCAAAATACTATGAGACATGCGGTAAAGTTTTTATTTTAATAATTGGAGAATGATAAACAGTGGAATTGGCGGGCACAGATTCTGTAATCCAAGCATTTCCTCCAATTATGGAATTTTCCCCAATTACTGTATCCCCTCCTAGGATAGTGGCATTGGCGTATATGGTAACATTGTTTTCAATGGTAGGGTGACGCTTTGTTTTTTGCAGTTTTTTGGCAACATACAAAGCTCCCAAAGTTACCCCTTGATAGATTTTTACGTTATTTTTAATTATCGCCGTTTCACCAATAACCACGCCAGTGGCATGATCTATAAAAAAGGAATTTCCTATCTGAGCGCCCGGATTAATGTCCACACCCGTCTGTCTATGCGCATATTCCGTCATCAATCTCGGAACTAGGGGGAAACCATCTATATAAAGTTCATGGGCAAGCCTGTAAATAGCAATGGCATAAAAACCTGGGTAGGCCATATACACCTCTTCAATGGATAAGGAGGCAGGATCGCAATTAACAATGGCCTCGGCATCCAAATTCAATTTTTCAAGAATTTGCGGCAGGCGCACCACAAAATTTGCCCAAACCCTTTGGCAGGGTTTGTCCACCTGCCAACAGGCCAAATTAACCAAGGCATCAAATTCCTTTTCCAATATATCCAGGTTTTCATCAACCGGAGTATCTATATCGAACAGGGTATAAAACAAACGATTGGTAAACGATTCAGTCCTTTCCTTGAGTTCAAACCTCAGGTTGGGCTGATTTTTGTGTTCCTTAATATTCTTTATTATAGATGCTTTATCCATTTGCACTTTTGATTATACATTCAAAATTAACCATTATTTCAAAATCAGCTTGTGCTAAATTGGTTAACTTTAGCACAAAGATAATGTGTTATGAGTCGTATACAACAGCAGCTAATTACGAAAGATGTATTTCAATTTTTGGAAAACCTAAAAAAAAATAACTCTAGGGAATGGTTCGCTGAGCACAAAACTGAATTCAAGGAGCTGGAAACAGAGGTAAAGAGTTTTTATTCCGCCTTAATGAATAAATTGAAAGCCCATGATGATATTGAAAAATTAAAAATGTTTCGCATCTATAGGGATGTGCGTTTCTCAAAAGACAAAACCCCCTATAAGACCCATTTTGCCGGATCTTTTTCCAGGGCAGGACAACGGTTGCGAGGCGGGTACTATTTGCGGTTAAAACCAAAAGAAACCTTTATTGCTGCAGGATTTTGGGAACCCAACAAAGAGGACCTCTTCAGAATTAGGAAGGAATTTGAAACCGATGCATCTGAAATACGCGCCATCATGGACAAGAAAAGCTTCAAGGAGGTATGGGGCGACATGCAGGGCGACGAATTAAAAACTGCTCCCTCAGGATTCGATAAAGATCACCCCAACATTGATTTGATCAAAAGAAAACAATTCATTTTTATCAAGAATTTTTCAGACAAAGAAGTGATGTCTCCAAATTTCCTAACGAATGTAGACCTTGCTTTTCAAGAAATACGACCTTATTTTAATCTTATGAGCGACATACTCACCACCAATCTTAATGGGGAATCGCTTTTGGATTAAGAGTGCTATACTGCCTGAAGCGAAGCTTTCTCAAAAAATTGTACCTGATCCTTAATACGCTCAATGACCATTTGCATCATGCGTTTATTTAAAGAGGATGAATTAAGTATATATAATTCATACTCCTCCGTAGTAAATTGGCCTATGATAATGCCTTTAAGAGAATTTCTAAACTTAATGTCCTTTTGGATCGCATTTTCTATAAAAATCAGACGTTTGTTCATCCCTAGTTCATAAAAACTATTTTTATGTTTAGTGATGTAATTCTGGAAGACCAGAAGTAACAAGGAGTTTTGCATTTTAATTACAGGACGTAAGGTTTGGTTTTGAAACCTCTCATCACTGCTCATAATTTCCGTTACTTTGGCTGAAGGGATTATAGGACGAATTTCCAAAAGACTATGGGACCTATCGCTCATATCATTGGTGTTTTTATAAAGGTAGGAATTAGGATAAACCCTAATTAGGCAATCTTATTTAGTTTTTAACGAGGTTATGAACATTGTTATTTTATACCAGAAACAATGCCTTTTTATTGTTAGAGCAGCAAAAAGTTTAAAGTTTAATCCTATAAAATGGACTCTATGGCGTTATAGGAATAATCTTACATATTTAATGCGCATTAATTATAGGAATCTAATGATTATTGCCCCCATTAATTCCCAAATTGAACAAAAAATTATGGTGTAATTTAGATTTACCTAAATCGGTCTACATTTCTCCCAGAAGTATGTTATAGGGCAAATTTCTTTGCTAATTTTGCAGTAAAATTTTAGATACTATGAGATTTCATACAAGAAAATGGGTGAAACCAGAAGATTTAAATGCCAATGGCACCCTATTTGGAGGCAAGTTACTTGCCTGGATAGATGAGGAAGCCGCACTATATAGCATTATACAATTGGAAAACAAAAGGGTAGTTACCAAATATATGTCCGAAATAAACTTCATGAGCACTGCATTAAAAGGTGACATTGTTGAAATAGGTATAGATGTGGTAAAATTCGGAAAGACCTCCCTGACCCTTAACTGTGAGGTTCGGAACAAAATGACCAGGGAAACTATAGTTACCGTGGACAATATTATAATGGTAAATCTAGGTGCGGATGGAAAACCCAAACCACATGGAAAAACCAAAATTGAATTTGTAAGGGACCGTCTGGCTTCGGAAGTTTAATTATCGGCGTACGTTTTCGCCACTTCCTGTACCTTATCCAATACCCGTAGTAAATTGCCTCCCCAAAGTTGGGCAATTTCCTCTTCGGAATAACCTCTTTTAACCAGCTCCAGGGTAACGTTAGGGGTTTCGGATGCATCTGTCCATCCTTCAATGCCTCCTCCGCCATCAAAGTCGGAGCTGATACCTACGTGATCTATCCCAATTAAATCTACCATATAATCTATGTGATCAACAAAGTCGGCCACATCCACGGCCTGTGGCCGATCTGCCCTCTTGCCAATCTTAGCCTTGGCCAAAGACACTACTTTGGAATAATTCTCTTTAAAGGTATTTTTCTTTGCTTCTGAAAGATCGGCAAGCTCATCAAAGGAATACCAATCTATCCCCAAAGAATCGGCAACCTCTTCATAGAAGCCTTTCAAGAAGGCTGCATGGGCCTCATGTTTTTTGGTATTCAGATAAGAGCTAAAGGCTACCGTTTGCACCACGCCACCATTTTCCTTCATAAGCAACAATTGTTCGTCATCCAAATTCCGGCTATGGTCGCACAACGCCCGAGCAGAGGAATGGGAAGCAATAATTGGAGCTTTGGAAAAGGCTATCATTTGCTTCATGGATTCTTTGGATACATGGGATACATCAATCATTATCCCTAACCTATTCATTTCCTTTACGGCCATTTTACCAAGATCGCTCAATCCGTTGTGCAACCACACTCCATCGGCCTCACCTGTATTGGAGTCACAAAACTGACTATGCCCGTTGTGGGAAAGGGAAATATATCTAGCCCCTAAATTGTAATAATTTTCAAATTCCGAAATGTCTTCTCCTATTGGATAGGCATTTTCAACCCCTATCATGGCCACTTTTTTACCAGAACCTGCAATTCGTTGGACATCCTTGGAGGTATATGCCAGATCTATCTCTTCCGGGGCTATTTCCTCGCACAATCTGTGAATGGCATTAAACTTTGCCATGGCATTCTCCTTGGCTTTCGCATACCCTTCTTCGGTTAATTCGCCCTGACCGGTATAGACTATTAACCACGGAACATCCAAGTCCCCACTTTTAAGTTTTGGGAGATTTACCTGATTGTCCAATTTTTGGGTATAATTTATAGTATCGGTAAAATTGGCCACATTAATATCTACATGGGTGTCGATAGTAATAACCTCCTTGTGTATTCGTGCCGCTTTTTCTTCGACCGACTCCGCCAATTTTTCTTGTTTTTCCTTGCAGGCCATAATCGACAAAAGACATATAAATCCGATAAAATGCTTCATACTTATAGGGTTTGATACATACAAATAACGGCATTTGACAACATAAAATGAAGCATAGATAACATTTAATTGTAAACCGCACTTTAAAAGGTGAGTTTTAGACTTTCAGAACCCAAACTATTACAAATTGAAATCCAACAACCTACTATCCCATTTGACAAATCTTGAAGGTCAACTCAATCATTTCTCTTTTGAGGAATTAACCTCGGAGGAAGCTTCCTTATTAAAAAAATCCTTTATGACCTTTAAATATCGTCTGGAGGAAAAGGTATTGGGGCCAAAACCTAAAGTTTCCAATTCCGATGCAATCAACAAGGATTTTGAATCGGCCATCGGGAATAAAGAATTGGCAAATCCAACAAAGAACAGACCAAATCGGGAAGAAGGTAGGTTACTCGCAAAGGTAGGGGATGAAATTAGGACCCCTATCAACAAAATTATAGCCTCTGTGGATCTTCTAAAAGAAGGCAACATAACCGAGGCACAACTAGTGCAACTTAATTCAATAACCACCACTTCCAACGACCTGTTAAACATTATCAATGAGCTTTTGGAATATACCAAGCTTACTTCGGGAAAGGAAAAGTTTGAAAATATAGAATTTAACTTTCACAGCATTATTAGGGATACCATGTATCTCTGCAATATGCTAATAACCAAGAAAAATGTAACCCTAGAGGTAGATTTGGATACGGAAATACCCGAAATACTTTTGGGGGATCCATCCAAGTTGTCCCAAATTCTGCTTACCCTCCTGGGCAATTCTATAAAACTTATTGATGAAGGAAGTGTCCTTCTAAAAATTAAACTACGAAGGCAGCAAAGAAATTACTATGTGCTCGATTTTGAAATAAGGGATTTCCGTACCGGAACATTAAAACACGACCTAAAGCAACATGAATCAAATAGGAAAATGGATTCCGATGTGAACGGTTTAGGAATTGGCTATGCTATGGTAAAGGGAATATTGGAGATTTTAAATGGATCTATAGCAACCATGGCCACCTTGGATGATGGTTGCACTTATAAGTTCACCATCCCTTATAAAAAGGGCAGACAGAACAAATCATCTGGCTACGGGTTCGATTCCAACAATATAACCACAACGGAAAATATTATTGAAGGCCTCCATATCCTAGTTTTTGAAGACAATATGTTTATTCAAAAAATAATTGAACAGCGCTTAAAAAATTGGGGATGCACCGTGCATGTAACAGATAATGGCCTTGCTGGAATGGATTATTTGTTAAAACATAGGGTAGATCTAGTATTAATGGACCTTAGAATGCCGGTAATGAATGGATTTCAAATTACCCAAATAATTCGGGAATCCAATAATAATCACGTCAAGGGCATACCTATTATAGCCCTGACAGGCGATTTTACCATTAATGATAAAATGAAATGTAACGCATTGGGAATAGATGACTATATCCTAAAACCGTATAGCCCCAATGAATTACTTACCACTTTGTATAAATACAAAAAAAATATATGGTCCAAACCACTAATTGAAGCTAAAGAAGATCTTACCCCTTATTCAGAAAAAAAGGAAGTGTGGGAAGTTAACTTAACAGATATACTGGAAGAGTGCATGGGTGAAATAGACCTGTTGGAAGAGCTGATCGGCTTATTTAAACAAAATATGCTGGATTTCATCGGCAGGGCCAATGTCTATATCCCCGAAGGCAACTTTAATCGCTTGGGGTTTGCTGCCCACAAGGTTAAATCGGGACTTTCCATGATGAGGGCGGATCATCTTTATTCCCTTGTAGATAAAATTACGATAGGCTGTAAGACCCATAGGAACTTACCGGAAATAGGACGGTTATATGATCAATTACTATTGGCATACCCCATGGTAGAAAAAGCCATTGATAGGGAACTGATGTTACTAAAAGGAAAGGGAAAATAAACATCTAATTAAATACAAAGTAAGAATAAGTGAATATTCCTCAAATACATACCAACTTGATATGGGATTTAACGGCCTTGTTCTTGCTTTTATCCATAGGATATTTGACCATCCTATTCTTTTTAAAAAACGGCGCACTGCTAAAGTGGAGGAACCATAGGGAAGAAAAAAGGAAACATCTAAGGGGAATAATCTGTGAGCTTTTACTATACGAGCAAGGAAGGCTAAAAATGGAGGAAAGAGAACTCATAGACCTTAAAGTGGAAATATGGAAGTTTCTAAGGCACTCGGGCAATAAACGCTTCATATCCAAAATTTTAATTGAGATGAACCACGATCTAGATGATGGGGCAAAACATATAATCCATAGGCTTTCCAAAGAATTTGGCCTACAGATAGCTGCTTTCGAAAACTTGGAAAATATGGACATCTTTACCGACGGAAATAGTACACCACACAATGATACAATTGGCAATGTTGCCATTTTACCAGATAAAGAATCAATAATTGAAGAACCTAAAATGAATCAACCATTGAATAGCAATACCGATAAATTGGATACCAAAACCGTTTTGCCAATAGGGGAGGAGCTAGATATTAGCTTCGTTCCCTTGGTAATAAATAATGAGGACATAAAGGACGGTAGTAGTATGGAAGTACAGGAAGTACTAATGTTTAGCAACGATTTGGAATTCTTAACGGAATGCCTCGGTAAGGAAAGTTTTGAAAGAAACCCCTATGAGGCAATATACGAGGAGCTTTATGGCGAAAGTATAATTCTCCCTACTAGCAAAACACATAACAAGGACACTTCTTTTTTAAACATAGATTTCTTGCCTTGGATAATGGAAATCGAAGAAGAGAAAATGGAACCTATCACTAACATTAATGACCTTGAAGTGGAATATGAGGTGGTTTTGGACCCACAATTAAAAAAACAGATCAGTGATATATTGAAGTCGCATGTAGAGGAACAAAACACAATGCTTGCCAAAGACCAGGAGGATAATATATTGGATCTAGGAGAAATGGACCTTCCCGCGGCCAAATTCTATACAGATTGGGAATTTAAAAAGGTGAAGCTACTACATTCCATAGCAGAAATGGGGGATATACGAGAAGTACCCCTATTAAATGAAATGTTGGATGAAGAAGAAAACGAATCCATAAGCAATCTTATTAAAGAAATAATTTTCAGGTTCCTCTCAGAGTACCCCATGAATATTGATGAGGAGGAGGATAACAACAATCTTGTAGATTTCGGGGAACATTATGTATTTAACCATTTAATGAACTCTTTGGACAGGGAATCGCAACTGTTATTGCTACAGGAGATGCAACAAATAGGGGATCTAAGTGATCTATATTTCTTGGAAACCCTACACAACCATTCCGATAAGGCCATAAGGGAAAAGGCCAAATTGGTTTCTTTACATCTCGAATCCAAAAGGCAGAACAACCCCCCAAGCAATATGGAAAACCCTACCACTCAGAGCCAGAATCAAAAAAAGGAAATAAAAGGTCCCTCAAAACTGCATTTAGACCCTTTATTTACCTTTGAAACAGCAAAATCCGGCTTTGTTTCCACGACATTATCCAACAGGGAAACTCAAGAAAACGAAAAGGCATTATCATTGGATCTCTCTGCTACATCTATAGATGACGGGGAGGACACCTTAGGTCACAACGACCTGTTCAACATCGATTTTGATATTACGACCTCAGAGAATATTACGTTCTACAACAGTAGTTACCATAAAGGGGATAATAATCTGGAGGAATTGGAAGAAATAAAATTCCTAGACCAGTTAAAGGACCTAACCAATAAAATTTTTAAGAAATAAATGGTTTTAGTCCATAGTGAAAGCCCCGGCACCCTTGACTAGAGTAATTGGATAATTTGCCAATAAAAAGATTAAACTTTATGAACTGTAACTTTTACAACTAAAAAACACTTATACACAACATTTTATTGTTGGGAAAAGAGATAATAAATATGTTTACTATATAATTATTGACCCAAACAATAATAACCTAAACCAAGTCTTACTATGTTATACGACACCTACGGAGAGGAATACCTAGCATTCCTACAAGATTTAAATGAAATTTTGAGTTTAAACGAATTGGCTGAGTTGGACTATATGTAGTCCCACCCAGAATTCAAAATCTAAAAAACCCCTATTAAGATGGCAAAACAAAATCCAGACAACGCTGCTTATTTAAACTTCATTGAAGATTTAAATGAAATCCTAATCGATTTCAATATTAGTAAATTAAGTTATTCTTAAACCCATAACCTTAGAAACAAAGAGGCCGAATAAATGCTATTTTATTCGGCCTCTTTGTTTTGGACAATTTATCCCAAATAAGTTTTGAGCAATTTACTTCTGGAGTTGTGACGGAGCTTTCTAATAGCTTTTTCCCTTATCTGTCTAACCCGTTCCCTGGTAAGATCAAATGTGAGTCCTATCTCCGCCAAGGTCATGGATTGCTGATCTCCAATACCATAATACAATTTAACAACATCGGCCTCCCTTTGGGAAAGCGTGTCCAATGCTCTATTGATCTCCGTATTTAAGGACTGCTGTAAAAGTACCCTATCTGGTCTTGGGGATTCCCCTGAACGAAGAACATCGTATAGATTGGAGTTTTCCCCTTCTTTCAAAGGGGCATCCATAGATACGTGTCTACCTGAATTTTTTAAGGATTGCTTTACCTCACTAACGGACATTTCCAATTCTTTGGCTATCTCCTCTGGTGATGGTGGCCTTTGATGGGCCTGCTCCAAATAGGAAAATGTCTTTTTAATTTTATTAATGGATCCAATCTTGTTCAGTGGTAGTCGCACAACCCTGGATTGTTCGGCCAACGCCTGAAGAATAGCCTGACGGATCCACCAAACGGCGTACGATATAAATTTAAAACCTCTTGTTTCATCAAAACGTTTGGCCGCTTTAACCAAACCTACATTCCCCTCATTGATTAAATCAGGGAGCTTTAAGCCTTGATTTTGATATTGTTTGGCAACAGAAACCACAAATCTTAAATTTGCAGTCGTAAGTTTTTCCAAGGCAATTTGATCCCCGTCCCTGATCTTTTGAGCCAATTCAACCTCCTCATTAGCGGTGATCAACTCTATTTTACTGATATCCTGCAGATATTTGTCTAGTGATTTTGATTCCCTATTCGTAACCTGCTTGATAATCTTTAGTTGCCTCATATATTTTTTATTTGGATTTTGAAGTGTTAATCTCTCATTATACCTTTTTTTTATGTCTTTTCCAAGGGAAGCCGCATTACTTATACATAATTTATGAGAAGTTTATGATATTCCTTGTCCAATCCAATTATTAAAATGCTAATTTACCTTCTTGTGCTATTTTTTGATTTTTATATATGAAATTGCAGTTCTTAAGTTCAAATCGAATTAATTGGGAGAATGAGTAAAAGGGCATTGGTAAAATATTTGTCGGAATTAAAAAAAAAGGAACTGGAAGAGCAATTGATTGATCTATATCACAGATTTCCGGTAGTAAAGGAATATTACGATTTTGTTTTTAACCCTAAGGAAGATAAGCTGTTGCAGGAGGCAAAAATAAAGATCTCCAATGAATACTTTCCCATAAAAAGAAAAAGGCCCAAGGCCAGAAGGTCCGTTGCCCAAAAATATATAAAGCACTTTGTGAAATTGGGGGTAGACCCCCACTTAACGGCAGATCTAATGTTGTACAATTTGGAGGTGGCACAATCTTTTTCGCTGGAGAAAAATGTCCCGGAGGCTTTCTATAAAAGTATGGGCAACTCCTTTAACGAACTGGTCCAATTTGTTTCCGTAAATGCCTTATTAAGCGATTTTAAGGATAGAATTGTTGCCTGTTATATATTTACACAGGATCATCATTGGCCTAACAGGGAGGGATTCTCAAAGTCCTTGGACATCATCGACTGACCACAAATTAGCACCTTTTTCAACTGTTTAAACCCATTTGCCCTCCCACGGTCTATGGGGTTCACGAATTTAAAAGTATAAAAAGAATAATTCCAATTTCATGTTTTTACCTTATTAATTTGAAACCGGCACAAAAAACTCTTAATTTTGTAAGGTTTGATTTTTCTTAATTTTAAAAAATTTCATTTCCCGTTTGGAGCTACCTAAAGAAAGTACAGAAAAAACCCTTTATGATTATCAAGAGGAAGACTTGAACACCATTTTTAAGTGTTTGGAGGAATCCCCGGACGATATGAACCTTTTATACCAATTGCCCACGGGCGGAGGTAAAACGGTTGTTTTCTCGGAAATTGCGAAAAGATATATTCATAAAACCAATAAAAAGGTAGTAGTTCTTACCCATAGAATTGAATTGAGCAGCCAAACCTCCAAAATGTTAAAGGGATTTGGGGTTAAAAATAAAATTATCAACAGCGAGGTAAAGGAGTTACAGGACCAAGACCAATACATGTGCTTTGTGGCCATGGTAGAAACCCTTAACAATAGACTTCAGGATGACAAGGTGAAGATCAATGACATTGGACTTGTCATTATTGATGAAGCGCATTACAATTCCTTTAGAAAATTATTCAAATATTTTAAAAAGTCCATCATCCTTGGGGTTACCGCAACGCCTTTAAGCTCCAATATAAAACTCCCTATGAAGGACCACTATCAAAAATTGATCGTGGGAGAATCCATATCATCGCTCATTGAAAAGAATTTTTTGGCCAAGGCCAATATGTACAATTACGACGTAAGCCTTAAAAGTTTGAAGTTGGGCATTAGTGGCGACTATACGGTAAAATCATCGGACGAGCTTTATGGCAACCAGAACATGCTTACCAAATTGGTAAATGCCTATGAAGAGATAGCAAAAGGAACCAAAACCCTTATTTTCAACAACGGGATCAATACCTCCTTATATGTGTTGGACACCTTTAAAAAGGCAGGGTACAACATTCGGCATTTGGACAATAAGAATAGTGCTTCCGAGCGTAAGGAAATTTTAAAATGGTTTTCAAAAACCCCTGATGCCATACTCACCTCGGTCAGTATATTGACCACTGGATTTGATGAACCCACTGTAGAGACCATTATTTTGAACAGGGCCACCAAATCCTTGACCCTTTATTTTCAAATGATAGGTAGGGGTTCCAGGATATTGCCAAATAAGAATGAATTTACCGTGGTGGACCTTGGGAACAATGTGGCCCGATTCGGTCTTTGGAGTGCTCCCATAGATTGGCAGGAAATATTCCATTTCCCGGATTTCTTTTTGGAAAGCATAAAAAATGATGAAGAAATAGAGCGGGACTTTGTGTACGAGATGCCAGCCGACCTGAAAGCGCTATTCAGTAAGTCCAAAAATATCGAATTTGACATCAAAGCGGAATACAAAAAAGTTTTTGCCCAGGGACTTAAATCCAAAACCGTACTGGAGAACAGTATAGAACAGCATGCCACTATATGCGTTGAAAATAGTGAGGATGTATTTGACGCCCGTATCCTGGCCAAGAAATTAAAGGAAGAGATCGCCTATAGGGTGCGCCAATATTCCTATTGCATCATGAACAATACCAAGAACTACAAGGAATGGTTGGAGGAAGATTATGAGCGGAAACTTCGTTCCAAAATTTCCCAGAAATTCGCCAAGCGCCTTTAGAACACATACTCCCAGAAATGGACAAAAAATTATTGATCATTGGCTATGTGTGGCCAGAGCCAAATACAACGGCAGCTGGGGGAAGAATGCTGCAATTGATTCATTTCTTTATAGAGCAGGATTACCAGATAACTTTTGCTTGTACTGCGGCAGAAAGTGAATACTCCTATAATCTTGGCAGCCTTGGGGTACACAAGAAAACTATTCAATTAAACCATTCCAGTTTTGACACTTTTTTAAAGGATTTAAATCCGGATATCGTTCTTTTTGACCGTTTTATGATAGAGGAACAATTTGGATGGCGTGTTGCCAAAAATGCCCCAAATGCCCTACGGATTTTGGATACCGAAGATTTACACTCGCTTAGAATCTCCAGACATCTTGCCTATAAAAAATCCATTCCCTTTACCGAGCAATTTTGGTTGGACCAAGACCAGACAAAAAGGGAAGTGGCTAGTATTTATAGATGTGATCTAAGTTTGATCATTTCCTTACATGAAATGGAGCTTCTGACCAAGACCGTTAAAATAGACAAAAGCTTACTATTGCACTTACCTATGATGTATGATGCAATTGATGGGAAACAACGGAACAATAGGCTCCAATTTGAACAAAAAAAGGATTTTGTCTGTATCGGCAATGGGAAACATGCACCCAATATAGACGCAGTGCTGACCCTTAAAAAAGTCATTTGGCCCCTGATCCGCAAGGAATTGCCCCTTGCCAACTTATTTGTTTACGGAGCTTATATGCCCGAAAGCATTAAACAATTGAACAGCCCAAAACAAGGGTTTTACATTATGGGACATGCCCATGATGCGGATGAGGTGATATCCAAAGCCAGACTTAATCTGGCGCCCCTAAACTTTGGAGCGGGAATTAAAGGCAAATTACTAAGTGGCATGTTGAACGGTACTCCCAGTATTACGACGAAAATTGGGGCAGAAGGCATCTGCGAAAACATGCCGTGGAACGGAATTATAGCCAATAATGCGGAGACTTTTGCAAAGGCGGCCGTTTTCCTATACCAGAATAAAGAGCAGTGGTCCAATGCCAGAGAGAATGGAATTGCCATTATTAACAGTATTTACAACAAAGCTGTATTACAACAAAGATTAAAGGACAGAATAGAGTTGCTTGCCAAGAATCCAGAATTGCATAGAGCTGGCAACTTTATTGGCAATATGCTGTTGCACCATACAATGGCCAGTACCAAATTTATGTCCAAATGGATCGAGGAAAAAAATAACCACCCATAATTGGGAAAAAACATTGGTGGAAGTTTACCAAATAAAGAGTATTATCTTTGATAACTGTTAAACCATTTTTGAAATGCAGAAAAAAATTGATTGGAAAGTAGTTAAGGAATTTGAGGATATCACTTATAAAAAATGTGGCGGCGTTGCCCGAATAGCCTTTAATAGGCCAAATGTTAGGAATGCTTTTAGGCCAAAAACTACAAGTGAACTATATCAGGCATTCTATGATGCCCAGGAGGATACCAGCATTGGGGTTGTATTACTTTCCGCCGAAGGTCCGTCCACCAAAGATGGGGTATATTCCTTTTGCAGTGGAGGGGATCAAAAAGCTAGGGGCAATAAGGGTTATGTTGGGGAAGACGGCATGCACCGCCTAAATATTTTGGAAGTACAACGGCTTATAAGGTTTATGCCCAAAGTGGTCATTGCCGTAGTTCCAGGATGGGCTGTTGGAGGTGGCCATAGTTTACATGTGGTCTGCGATCTAACTTTGGCAAGTAAGGAGCACGCCATCTTTAAACAAACAGATGCGGACGTAACCAGTTTTGACGGAGGATACGGATCGGCCTACCTGGCAAAGATGGTGGGACAAAAAAAGGCCAGGGAAATATTTTTCCTAGGTAGAAATTATTCGGCACAGGATGCTTTGGAAATGGGTATGGTAAATGCGGTTATCCCCCATGAGGAATTGGAAGATACGGCTTATGATTGGGCCCAGGAAATACTTGAAAAATCGCCAACCTCCATTAAGATGCTAAAATTTGCCATGAACCTTACCGACGACGGTATGGTTGGGCAGCAGGTATTTGCAGGGGAGGCAACAAGATTGGCCTATATGACGGAGGAAGCAAAAGAGGGAAGGAATGCCTTTTTGGAAAAACGAAAACCAAATTTTGGTAAGAACAACTGGATCCCTTAACCTTTTATATTTTCCAAAACCCTAGAAACTAAAAAGAGCCTTGTCTTTTAGGACAAAGCTCTTTTACGAGAACACTATATGAAAATGAAAAATCTTTTATTTCTTTATTACATAGCCAAAGTAGTATAGATAACCTTGATATAGAAACTATTGTTGTGAAGTGGTCAAAAGTTGTGGTTTGGCAAGGGAAACTTGTTATCTAACAAAATAAAAGAATAAAAAATTGAAGTAGTTAATACTAATATATGGCATTCAAAAAAATACAGGAACAGTTAAAAGTGGCGTTGGAGCAGCAGGGAATTAAAGAACCTCTTCCTTTTCAAAAAGCAATCCTCTCAAAGATTAAAGGAGGAGGCAATGTTTTTGGAATAGCCCCCGACGGTGCCGGTAAAACTACCTCCATAATAATTAGTACACTTCAAAAATTAAACTGTGCTGCTTTTGAAGAGGCTCCAAGAGCTTTGATCTTCGTTAAGGACAAAGAAGCCGCATTGGCCCTACAAAGTGAATTTGAACGCTTTACAAGAAGAATGGATCTGCGCATATACCCAGTATATGAGGAACACAATATTGAAGCGCAGAGAAATGAAATTTTTGAGGGAGTGGATATTGTTATTGCCACCCCAAAAAGATTGAGCAAAATCTTTTACCTCAACGGTATTAATTTAGGGAAACTAAAGTTATTTATTGTAGACGATTCGGAGTTCTTGTCCAAACCCAGCCCTTTTTCCGATGTCATCAGAATCCCTGAGAGCTTGGACAGGTGTCAGTATGCCATTTTTTCCACCAAGTTCGATCATCGCATGGAGCGGATGCAGGAATTGTTTATGGCCAATGCACAGATAGTTGAAGTAGGGGAGTGATTTAATGTACCAATGCTATAATAAAACAATTGCTCCTTATCTTTTAGCAATCCCAAAAGGCCTAAAACTAAAAAGAGCCTTATCCTTTGGGACAAAGCTCTTTTACGAGAACACTATATGAAAATGAAAAAATTATTACTTCGTATTTATTACACTGCTAAAGTATAATGCTTGTGCGCTGTTATGAAATTAATGTTGGGAAATAGGTCATTTATGTGGTGAAAGGGACATTATATGATATTTTGAAAATTTACCGACCTTAAAAAATAGGGGACTACTCCTTGAAAAGAATATAAATCAATCGAATAATAGCTGACAAAACATTCCTAAATACAAGGATTGGCCCACATTCCAAATACTTTTTGCAAAAAAAGGCCGTGTTGAAGTGCCGCCCAAAAATTCTACATTGCCAAGGTTTTATAATTACAAGCAAACACTTTTTGTTATCTTTAATACTAGCTATCTCCCAATAGACTGAGTTATCATAGCGTATAAAAAAATGGTTGGCGTTTTTGTTTATTTCGGAATAAAAGTGCATTGGCCTAAACAAGCCCAGGGCTCATCATTTAAAGGGTTTATGGATTATGTAGTATAATTTGGATCCAAGTTGGATCCGCACTTAAATTATTCAGATAAATGGCAGATTTCGAATTATTTGAACCTAAGAGTTGGCTGGAACTACAAGCATATTTGTTCAATGAAAAAGACGATAAGATCGATAGATTTCGATCTCCATATGCTTATAGGGGGGTCTATAATGCCCAATTTGGATTAGAGACAAGCCTTCAAAGATTGGGGCGAATTCCGTCTAAGGTAGAAGCCACTATGATCAGAAACTTCAGGAAATACTCGCCCATTAACACCTTGATCGATGATTACAACAACCTTTGGAACTGGATCTCCTTGGGACAGCACCACGGACTTCCTACAAGACTAATTGATTGGACCCACTCCCCAAATGTTGCACTACATTTTTTAACAGAGGATATGGGCACTTATAATATGGATGGAGCCATCTGGATGGTAAACTATGTAGCCCTAAGGGAACACCTGCCGGAGGAACTCAAAACGCCCATTTTAAGCAAAGATATTTTCTATTTTAGCTCCATGGAACTAAAACAAACGATAGGTAATTCCATAGAGGAACTATATGATTTTTCAAGTAGGAACACCAATACCATGATATTTTTTGAGCCACCCTCCCTTGATGACCGTATCATAAACCAATTTGCACTTTTTTCATTTATGCTAGATCCGGATTCCAGTCCATTGGAATGGCTTAAAAAGCATCCCAAATATTTAAAAAAAGTAATTATCCCATCAGGTTTAAAGTGGGAAATAAGGGATAAGTTAGATCAGGCAAACATTACCGAAAGAATCATTTATCCCGGCTTGGAGGGAATTTCCAAATGGTTAAAAAGATGGTATAGCGATAAAAACAAAGTCTAGTAATTGGTAAATTACATATTACCAATCCCTCTATTTAAAGGGGAGCTTTAATCCAAAAAATCAGCGTGAATAATATTGTGGATACATTGTATTTTAGGAGTCGGAGACTAACATTATGGTTAGTGTTGACAGCCGTGCTTGTTTCCATGGCTTCCTGCAAGGAAAAAGTTGTGGATGATGGTTATATCTGGAAAAAACTTAGGGTAACGGCCACGGCATATAATTCCTTTCCTTCACAAACCTCTAAGATCCATCCGGGAATTACCGCCTGGGGCGATTCCATAAAACCGGGAATGAAAATAATTGCCGTTTCCAAAGACTTGATTCCCTTGGGTTTGGATTACAATACCCAGGTAAAAATAAAAGGGGATACCAGTATTTATTTGGTAAAGGATAAAATGCATTCCAAATGGAAAAATAGGATCGACATCTATATGGGAGAGGATAAGGAAAAAGCTTTGCAATGGGGGCGAAAAAAAATTACCATCCACTACAGGGTAAAAAGGGATTCCACGGAAATGAAATGATATTGTATCTTTATTCCCTAAGTTTATATGACTGCCAATAATGAAAAAAATAGTTCTTTTGTGTTCCCTTTTTATGACCTTTTCATGTGCCATTAACCGTGAAATAATAGACAAACCCATAATTTTTAACGAAGAGCGAAAGGATCTCACATTGGAATATATGTCGGATCACTATGGTCTTATCCAAGAAGAACCGCTTATAACGCCCAAGATGGTTGTATTGCACTGGACCGTAATCCCCACTCTGGAAAAATCGTACCAGGCCTTTGAGCTCCCTACCTTACCGGATTGGAGGCCAGAGATAAGCTCCGCCAGTGGTTTAAATGTATCCTCCCAATTCCTTGTAGATCAAGACGGTACAATTTACAGGCTTATGCCGGAAACCACTATGGCCAGACATGTGATTGGTCTAAACCATTGCGCCATTGGTATTGAAAATGTTGGGGGAACTGGGGATACCAAACTCACCAGGGCACAATTAAGATCCAACAAATGGTTGGTGAAATATTTAAAATCCAAATACGATATAGATTACGTAATAGGTCACTATGAATATACCCTATTTGAAGATCATGAACTGTGGTTGGAGAAGGATGAAGGGTACAGGACCGTAAAGACCGATCCAGGAGAAAAATTTTTAAAAAGAGTAAAAAGAGCTACCAAAAAACTTAATTTTAAACCTACACCAATTGCAAAATAATAATATGACATCATATAAATTCGCCCTTATCATTTGTTTACTAATTGTATTTTCGGGCTTTGGGCAGGAAAAGGATTTTACTTCCAACTTGTATACGACCTATGAAAAATACAAGGAACCTTCTTTGGACAAAAGAAGAATAAAACACAATAATATTCAGCCACTTATCAACAAATTATCCGCCAACCCAGAATTTAAGGTAAATGTTGTTGGAAAATCCATAGAAGGGCGCAGTCTTTCCCTAATAAGTATAGGAACGGGAACTACCGATGTTTTTCTATGGTCACAAATGCACGGGGACGAGCCCACGGCTACCCAAGCTATATTTGATATTTTCAATTTTTTAACCAGTGGCGATTTCAAAAACGAAAAGGAAAACATTTTAAAGAATTTAAAGTTGCACTTCTTGCCAATGCTCAATCCAGATGGGGCAGAGGTATATCAAAGGAGAAATACATTGGGAATAGATATCAATAGGGATGCACTTTCCTTGCAGTCGCCCGAGGGAAGGACCTTAAAAAGGGTAAGGGACAGTTTGGATGCGGATTTCGGTTTTAATCTTCACGACCAGAGCACTTATTACAACGCGGAAAGGACAGATAAGCCCGCTACCATTTCCTATTTAGCGCCTGCTTTTAATTATGAGAAGGATATCAATGAGGTTCGGGGAAATGCCATGAAGGTTATCGTCTATATGAATCAAATTATTCAAAAATATGCCCCGGGACAGGTAGGGCGCTATAATGACGATTTTGAGCCCAGGGCCTTTGGGGACAACATTCAAAAGTGGGGCACAAGTGCCATTTTAATAGAATCTGGAGGTTATAAAAGTGATCCGGAAAAACAGGAAATTAGAAAATTGAACTATGTTTCAATTCTATCCGCCATCTATAGTATCGCCAATGGCAATTATAAAAACATTCCCATTTCGGAATACGACAAAATCCCCGAAAATGATCGAAAACTATTCGATCTAAAACTCAATAACCTTACATACAACTTGTTGGGGAAAAATTATACTTTGGATGTGGGGATACACCAATTGGAGGTTGATAATCCATCGCACAAAACCTATTATAACAGTAGCAGGGTAGTAGACCAGGGAGACCTATCCACCTATTATGGATATGAAACCTTGGAAGGAAAGGGATACACTATGGTAGGAGGAAAGGTATATCCAAAAATCCTAGCCTCTATAAAAGAGGTATCCCAATTGAAGGCTTTGGATCTACTACGATCGGGCTTCACCTACGTGAGGGTGGAGAACATTCCCAAAGGTGAAAATTATGTATCCTACCCGCTAAATATAATAGGAAAGGATTATAAAGTTCCGGAATTTAAAATGAGGGTAGGCGTTATTCCGAATTTTATACTGGAACAACAGGGCAAACCTAGGTATGCCGTTGTCAATGGATTTCTGATCGACCTAAAATCCGGGGAAGGGAATTTTAAGAATGCACTAATATTACGTTAGTACTAATATCCATAAGATATCCGCATACTATCCCCATAGACAAGTATCCAGTAAAGCATCGTAAATAGGATGCTTACAATACAGGTGAAAATAGTTATGGCCAAGCCCTTAAACCCATTGGACAGTTCGCTGATGGCGCTGTACTTAAAGATGTCGTTTATTACAACCATGATATTCTTTTTTAAGTGTTACAAAATTTAGTCGTTAGCATTCATTATGAACATAGGTTAATAAGGGTTGTTATTATTAAAACAATTATCTCGCCAAAAACCCTACTTTTAGTCTTAATTAATGTGATTTAAATTCTCTAAAGGTCTGTTCAAGTTTCTTTTGTAAAGGGCTATATTGGGGACGGATTATATCTTGGTTAACTTAACCTTATCTAACAATTTCTACAGTTATAATTATTTTGTTTTGTTTAAATTGGTCAAGTCCATTTTATTTCACTGGCAATTCAATATGTTGTGAAATTTTTTGACCCGTAAATTTTAATATCGATAGTCCTAAAAATCAATTTCAATGCTTACTTCCAATCGCTTTTTTTTATTTATGTTTTTACTGTCCCTTCAAATCGTATTGGGACAGAAAACAAATTCATTTAAAATACATTCCCATAATGATTATTTGCAAACTGCACCATTTTGGGAGGCATATGCACATGGTGCCAACTCTATTGAGGTAGATGTATTTCTTAAAAACGACACTTTATATGCTACGCATGACGAGGTAGATATTATACCGAGCCACACCATAGAAAGCTTGTATTTGGGCCCAATGAACAATGTCATGGAACTACAGCTTGGCAAACACCAGGAGTTGCAGCTGTTGATAGATATAAAATCGGAAGCCTACACAACCCTGGCGAAGATAGTGGCTGTATTGGAAAAGTATCCCAACATTATCAATAATCCCAATATTAGCATGGTCATATCCGGAAATAGACCTAAGCCGGAAGAATACAAGAATTATCCAAAGTTTATAATGTTCGACTATCAGAGTTTGGACGATATCCCAAAGGCGGATGCTTGGGAAAAAGTAGCGTTGATAAGCCTACCTTTTTATAAGTTTTCCAGATGGAACGGAAAAGGAAGATTAACTGTAGAGGACTTGCAAAAGGTAAAGTCTACCATAGACAAGGCGCACTCTTACAACAAGCCGTTCCGTTTTTGGGCTACTCCAGACTCCAAGACCGCTTGGAAGGCCTTGCATGATTTAGGTGTGGACTACATTAATACGGACATGCCGGACAAGGCATCGGTATATTTGGAAACATTGGAAAATAGGGTGTTTTACAACAAGGCCAAATCCAATGTTTACAAACCTACCTACAAGTCCGACCAAACTGAAAAGTCTGTAAAAAATGTAATATTGCTCATCGGTGATGGTAATGGACTTACCCAAATTTCTTCATCGGTATTGGCCAATGGCGGTAGCCTTACCCTGACTCAGTTGAAAAGCATAGGGTTTATTAAAACGCAATCCTCGGACGATTTTACCACAGATTCCGCTGCCGCGGGCACGGCCTTGGCCACTGGGACCAAAACTTATAACAGGTCCATTGGAATGGCTCCTAACGGGCAACCCCTAACCAATATCACCGAATTGCTATATCAACATCAATTTATTACCGGATGTATCACTACGGATAAAATTGTGGGAGCCACCCCAAGTTCATTCTACGCCCATCAAAAAGACCGGGACGATACCGAGGGTATTGCCAAAGATCTATTGAATAGCAAGCTCTCCCTTTTTGTTGGGGGAGGGGAATCCGGTTTTAGCAAAGCGGATTTTCAGCGGAACAATTTTTCAATTTTGAAGGATGTTCAAGAACTTGGAACAAGCAAAAAGGATAAAATAGGATTGTTCATTGCCCAAAATGATGTTCCAAGTTTTTTGGAAGGCCGGGGTAATATACTGGCCGAAGCCACTAAAAATGGGCTTGAATTCTTAAACGCCAAGAAAAAACCATTTTTTTTAATGGTGGAAGCTGCACAAATAGACTCATACGGACATAAGAACGAAGTGGCCGGCATTATTACCGAGGGGATAGATTTTGACGTTGCAATATC
The DNA here is from genome assembly GCF_900129275.1 of Arenibacter palladensis. Lineage (GTDB taxonomy): Bacteria > Bacteroidota > Bacteroidia > Flavobacteriales > Flavobacteriaceae > Arenibacter > Arenibacter palladensis. The sequence goes on from NZ_FQUX01000002.1 coordinate 668,442, forward strand.
CGAGGCCATAAAATTCGCGGATAAAACTGGCAACACCTTGGTGGTCATAACTGCAGATCATGAAACATCCGGGTTTACCATGCCACAGGGAAACATGGAAATGAGCATGGTGGAGGGCGACTTCACTACCGATGACCATACTGCCACCATGGTTCCTATTTTTGCATACGGACCCCATTCACAGGAGTTTCAAGGTGTTTATGAAAACAATGAAGTTTTTCACAAAATATTAAAGGTGCTCAATATAAAGGAATCCCGGAAATAGAATAAGCCAATTTGAAATACCCTAAATCTACGGAACAAAAAAACCCCGATGCATGCATCGGGGTTTTTGGCTAAAACAATAATTATAGTTAATGGTAGTGTTCTATAATGATTCAGCATCCAAAAGGGCAAAAAACTTATCCAAATTTGGAATAATAACAATTCTAGTACGTCTGTTAATGGCCATATTCTCCTTGCTATTGTTTTCAACCAAAGGCATATAGCTGCTTCTACCTGCAGCGATCAAATTAGCAGGATCAACATTGTATTTGTTCTGTAAAAGTCTAACAATAGACGTTGCTCTTTTCACACTAAGATCCCAGTTGTCCTGGAACATTTCGGTGCTAATGGTTCTTGAATCGGTATGTCCTTCCACCATAACTTCCATACTAGGCTCGGAATTGATAACCTCGGCCAATTTGGCCAATATAGTGTTGGCTTTGTTACTTACCCTGTAACTCCCGGAATTAAATAATAATTTATCTGAAATATTGATCATCACAACTGTTTTGTTGATATCAACAATAACATCATCGTCCTCATCAGAAATGGATTTCTTCAAATTGTAGGAAATAGCAAGGTTCATGGAATCTTCCAAGGTTTGAGCCTTGGCCAATTCACTAGGATCTATTTTTGCCAAAGTAGCCCTCATTTTTTTCTTGGTGTTGTTGCTCATTACGGCAACATCATCAATAGAAGAATATTGGGAATCATTAATTTCCTGAAGAGAATTTATTTTTTCATTGTATTCTGCAACTCTTGCCTCAATTTTAGAGACTTTGGATTCCAATTCCTCTTTCTCCACTTGGGTTTTTGTCAACATACTTTTGGTATTGGACAAATCCCCTTCAAGGGCTACATATTTTTTCTTAGATACACAGGAGGCTAAAACTACCATTCCCATCAAACCAACTAACGTTACTTTTTTCATTTCTTTATTGTTAAAAATTTACAAATAGTTTTCTGTAAGGTTATACGGTCATTTAGCAGAAAAAGACGTTTCGCCCTGAATAAATTTTAACAAAAAAAAAGAGCATCAAATTAATTTGATGCTCTAATTATATGATTTAAAGAGGTTTAACCCAGATTATTCACAACCTCCCGTAAACCCTTTTGCGTTAAATTTAGTTTGTACAGCTCCTTGTCTATTCCCTTCCTTCACTTGAATTGCAAGATTGTTTTCACCGCTTCCATCACGTTTTGGACTACAGTATTCAAAAAGGTAAAAACTATTGGCCTGTTCCGAAACCCTGAAGGAAATATCGTTAAATGTTGTTTCCAACTGCTCCTTATTCCCGGCAAACACACTAAATGTCTTTCCAATTTTCCCCAAAACATCAGTGTCAATTTCAGCTCCCAACCCTATACTGAAGAAGGCAATGTTCTTATTGGCATTGTCCACTTTTTTCAAGGCAGCTGTTTGGGTATAACGCGAAGCCTGGTCGGTGCCATCGGTAAAAATAACCACCGAAGCAGCGCCAATACGGTCATTGGTAGTACTTGCTGCCAATAACTTTTCTGCCTTGTCCGTAGCTTTGATCACCGCACCGTATAAATCGGTGGAAGGGTCACTGCTAATATTGGCATTAATTCCATTAATAGAAGTTAAAAGTTCCTGTTTTACATGGGTCAATTCGTTGAGCACATGCAACTTATCCTCCCCATCAAACCAATAAATGGCCATCTTAAAGGATTCAGTATCGGACGCCGGCATAACATTGTTCACGAAACTTGCGGAAGCCGTTTTTAATTCTTCCATACTACTGCTCAAAACACTGTTACTTAAATCCAATACCAGAATAGTATTGTTATTAAAAATTTGTGAATTGGGAGAAATCCTGGCAAAAGATTCCGTAGTAGAAATGGTACTGAAACATTCGTCATTTCTACCTTGCTCATAAATGGTAAACTGGTTTGCCGTCAATCCAGGGACCGGATCTCCGTCCGTATCGGACACCTTAAAAAATATGGATACCTTTCCCGGTAGGGTGGTATATTGATCTTGTATGGACAATACCAATTCTCCATCGCCTAAATTTAGACAGTCGTCCACAGGTTTACCAAGACCCAGGTCGCCACCACCATTTACGCCGAATTCCACATCATCATCCGCATTTCCACAGGATACAAATAAGGCTAAACTGAAACAGATAGCCGCCAACTTAATATATAATTTCATTTTCATAATTTTTAACGTTCACCTAGCAGAACGTTCAAAACTATTTAAAATTATAATTCAATTCAAAATAGGTGTTAATATTTGTTAAAGACTTTATTCACATTTTAAAGCGGCCCATTTAAAAGGTGTTCCAGAATATAAATAAGATGATTTTTTGTTGGGGCTATCCCAACAAATACATGGTCGTGTTCATTTAGGAAACTGCAGTCCTATATATAAACCCATATTGCCGTACCTCTAAAAAACCAAAGGAAAAAAAATGAAAACTTGGGCTCACTTGCCCGACCAATGCCAAATTTTTGTATTTTACATATCCCTTCGGAAGTTAATGCTTGGGTTTGTTATGAATATACACTACTGTGCAGATTATGAGGGCATGAGCCAAATGGCTTTTGATTCCCTTTTGTCCAATTTAAAAGCAGAACCAAAGCAATTGATCTGTACCGCTACAGGCTATTCGCCCACTAGGCTTTATGAAAAATTGGTGGAATCGAACAAAAGCGACCCAAAGATCTTTAAGGAAATAAAAATTATAAAACTGGATGAATGGGGTGGAACCAATGGACATTATACCAGTACCAATGATTATTATCTTGAAGAGAAACTTTTGGAACCCTTGCAAATTCCAAGAAGTAATTATTTAGCATTCGATAGTAGCCCAACTGATGCAAAAAAGGAATGCTACCGTATGGAAAACGAAATTCAGGAGCACGGTCCAATAGATATCTGTATCCTAGGTCTGGGAAAAAATGGGCATTTAGGATTTAACGAACCTTCAAAAACGCTGATTCCTGATTGTCATATTGCCAATTTAAGCGAGTCTTCCTTAAAGCATCCCATGGCCAATAAAATGCAGACCAGACCCACTTATGGCCTTACCTTGGGCATGGCCAACATTCTAAAATCAAAAAAAATTATTCTGTTGGTAACCGGACCTAGCAAGAAAAAAGCCATAAAAAAATTGTTGGGCCGGGAAATAACTACCTTCCTACCAGCTTCCTTTTTATGGTTGCATCCCAATGTAGAATGCTTTTTGGATAAAAGTTCCCTTTAGATTTAGTGGATACTCCTAATCCCAATTTTTATTAAAATATATGTATTGAAAGATATTATAAATGGTTCTTATTGTAGAAAAGCACCCCTTAACAAACTGTTAAAATGACATATGCTTTCCGTAAATTTGGTAACTTGTAGAGTATTATTTTTATCAACTTAAAAACATCAACTATGCCAAAATACGAAATCAATATAAATGGAGTTTCCAAAAGTGTAGATGTTGCGGAAGACACCCCGTTATTATGGGTACTACGTGATCATTTGGACCTGGTAGGAACTAAGTATGGCTGTGGTATTGCCCAGTGTGGGGCATGCACCGTTCATTTGGACGCCAAAGCGGTAAGAAGTTGTTCTTTGCCCATTGCTTCCTTAGCGGGACAGAAAATTACCACAATTGAAGGACTTTCTGAAAAAGGTGACCACCCAGTTCAGTTAGCCTGGAAGGAAGTAGATGTTCCCCAATGCGGTTATTGTCAGGCTGGTCAAATCATGACAGCCTCTGCCTTCTTGGACAAGAATCCAAATCCAACGTCGGACGAAATTAAAACGGCTATGCACGGCAACATTTGTAGATGTGCTGCCTACACTAGAATTCATAAGGCCGTAGAAATTGCCGCTACCAAAATAGGTTAGGCTATTCCTTTCCGGAATAGAGGCTACTTATTCGCTTACCTCAAAAAATTAAATCCTCGGACTATGGAGGACTAAAAACTAAAAAAATTATGTCGACATCATCAATAACATTCAACAGACGGGCCTTCATTAGGACATCATCCTTAGCTAGCGGTGGACTACTTATAGGCTTTAATCTCTTTACGGCCTGTAAACCGAAGGTGCAACCTCCTGTAGATATTTCCCAGTTAAATTTTAATGATTTCAATGCCTTTATTAAAATTGCCGATAATGGCGCGGTAACCATTTTCTCTCCCAATCCAGAAATAGGGCAGGGTGTTAAAACAGCCATGCCCATGTTGATTGCTGAAGAATTGGACGTAGCATGGAAGAATGTTTATGTGCAGCAGGGAATTTTGGATACCGAGAATTATACCAGACAGCTTGCCGGAGGGAGTCAGTCCATCCGACTGGGATGGGAGCCTTTGCGTCAGACAGGGGCTACGGCCCGACAAATGTTGGTAAATGCCGCTGCTGCCAAATGGGGTGTAGATCCTTCGGAATGCACTACCTCGGAAGGGGTAATCACCAATGCCAAAGGGGAGACTTTGGGCTATGGTGATGTAGTTAGGGAAGCAGCCGCCTTGGAGGTTCCGGAAAACGTAACACTTAAGGAGCCCAAGGATTTTAAAGTGATCGGGACCGATGCCCCCAATGTGGATATTGATAAAATAATTACAGGAAAACCACTTTTTGGTTTGGACTATAAGGTAGAGGGAATGGTTTATGCCAGTGTTTTGCGCCCTCCCGCCTTTGGAAAAATATTGGATTCCTATGATGATGCCAAAGCCAAGGCCATGCCCGGGGTTTTGGATATAATCAGAATAGGGGAGAAGGCCAAGGAACTTGCCAAGGAAGGCGTGGGCAACTGGACCGTGGCTATGGGCAAAAGTGACAAAGTAGTGGTCATCGCCAAAACAACCTGGGAAGCCATGAAAGCAAAAGAAGCCATTACCGCTACTTGGGTAGATGACAGCTCAATGGAAAGTACGGAATTTCAGGATAAGCAATTACTAGGTCTGTTGGACGGCAAGGAGTTCAAGACCCTTAGAAAGGATGGGGATATTGATAAAGCATTTTCCCAGGCCGATAAAATATTGGAGCGCACCTATGAATCTCCCTTCCTGCCACACAACTGCATGGAACCTATGAATTTTTTCGCCAACATTACCGATGAAAAGATACATTTGGTTGGACCTGTGCAGACACCCGAATTTGCTGCCACTGCGGTGGCCGGTATGTTGGGCAGGGATGTAAAGGATGTTCATTTGGAAATGACACGTATGGGTGGAGGTTTTGGAAGGCGATTATACGGGGATTTTGTATATGAAGTTGCGGAAATTGCCGATGCTATTAAAAAACCGGTGAAATTGGTATTTTCCCGTGAAGATGACATGACTGCGGGCACCTATCGCCCAGCAATAAAATACAGAATTAAGGCGGCCATAAAGGATGGCCAGGTAACCGCTTACCATTTAAAGGAGGCAGCCATAGGTGGAAACATGTATGGATTAATACCTAATTTCTTCCCGGCCGGGGCCATTGAAAACTATCAGGTGGATGTGGCCAACTATCAAAGCAATATTACCACTGGGGCTTGGAGAGCACCTTATACCAATTTCTTAGCTTTTGCCGAACAAAGTTTCTTTGATGAACTGGCAGAGACCATGGAAGTGGATCGCATTAAGTTACGTATGGATTTATTGGAAAAGGTAAAAGGCACTACGGATGAGCGTATCCAATATTCCCCAGAACGCATGCAGAATGTTATTAAAGTGGCCGTGGACAAATCCGGTTGGGGCAAAAAACCGGAGGGGGTATTCCAAGGCTTTGCAGCCTATTATTGCCACAATTCGCATGTTGCGGAAGTGGCCGATGTTGAGGTTGAACATGGAATACCAGTCGTAAAAAAAGTTACCTGTGTGGTAGATTGTGGAATTGTAGTAAACCCTTTGGGTGCCATAAACCAAATAGAAGGTGGAGTTATAGATGGGGTAGGCCATGCCATGTACGGAGATCTAACCTTTATGGAGGGACAACCCCAATCGCAGAATTACGACAAATACAGACTGATAAGGATGGGGGAGATTCCAGTGGTGGAATCCCATCTTATACAAAATGATCTTGCACCAACAGGATTGGGAGAGCCAACACTGCCACCGGCAGGAGCAGCAGTGGCCAATGCCTTAAAAGCCGCTACGGGAAATAGATTTACCCAACAGCCCTTTTCAAAATTCCCGGAATTGATGCAAGTCCCGACTAAACCTATAATTGGATAAGAATGACGATATTACTTTTTGGTGTTACAAAGGACATTATAGGTAGCTCAACCTTGTCCATGCCCAGCTCCAGTGAATTTGGATCGAAAAGATCCAAGACCGTTAAGGAGCTTAAGGAATACTTGGGTAAAATGTACCCTGAACTGAAAAAATTATCCTCTTTGGCCGTCGCTGTGAATAATTCTTATGCAAATGATGACACCATAATCGATAATTTTGATGAAATTGCACTAATTCCACCTGTAAGCGGGGGATAAATCAATTACCTCAAGGGCTTGCCTAAAAGGAATGGGCAAACGTAGGAGCATTCAAAGCTTACATAGTGAGAAAAAAAAGAGGAAAAATGCTGATAGACAATCACAATAGGAAAATTAATTATCTGCGCCTGGCGGTTACCGATCGTTGTAATCTGCGCTGCAACTATTGTATGCCTTCGGAAGGGATAAATTTTGCAGAAAAAGACTCCCTTTTTACCATAGAGGAACTCTGTAAACTAAGTGAAATCATGGTAGGGCAGGGCATAGACAAAATAAGAATTACAGGTGGAGAACCATTTGTTAGGAAAGATCTAATGGTATTATTGCGCAAACTGTCGTCTTTAAAAGGTTTGAACGATATTTCCATTACCACCAATGCCACTTTGATAGGACCCTATATTCAAGAATTAAAAACCTTGGGTATCAAAAACATCAATGTTAGTTTGGATGCCATTGACAAGAATACTTTTGAACGGATAACGAGACGCAATCAATATGATACCGTATATAACAATCTAATCCGTTTGATAGCGGAAGGATTCAACGTCCGTATCAATTTTATAGCTCTCGAAAATCAGAATACCCAGGATATAATACCCATTCTCGAAGTGATGAAACATTACCCGGTTTCGGTGCGGTTTTTGGAAGAAATGCCATTCAATGGTGGTTCCAAGTCCTTTAACACCATTACTTGGGACTATAAAAAAATACTGGACCACATTCAATCGGAATATCCAGAAATTACAAAACTGGAATCGCCTAAAACTTCGACCTCCATTAATTACAAGATTAAAGGACACAGGGGCACTTTTGGGCTTATACCCTCCTTTACCAGAACTTTCTGTGGGAGTTGTAATCGACTAAGAATATCGGCCACGGGCGATGTAATAACCTGCCTGTACGGCAAACCCAGAATGAATTTAAGGGAAGTGATGAGAGGGGACAATGTGGAATCTGAAATTAAAGGGCATATCCTTAAGGCTATTGGCAGCCGATCCAAAACTGGTTTTGAGGAACAGGAAAAATATGATGGAATCTTTGAAAATTCAATGACCTCCATAGGAGGATAATTCCCCATATCCACTACTAGGAACAAACGTGTTCTTGGTGTGGAAAATAAAAAATATCTACAAATAATGAGCTCCACAAAAATATATGGTCTAGTACTTACCGGTGGAAAAAGTACCAGAATGGGAACCGATAAGGGGTTGATAGAATACCATGGCATTGCACAACGCGAATATTTATATCAACTTCTGCAGAGGGTGTGCGACAACACCTATATGAGCATCCGGGAAGAACAGGCTTCGGAATTCTCTGCAAATCACAATCTTATTGTTGATCAAAACAAATTTAAAGGTCCCTACAACGGACTATTAAGTGCCCACAATTTTAATCCAAACGTGGCTTGGTTGGTTTTGGCCTGTGATCTGCCTTTAATGGATGAGGATGCCCTTGAACAATTGATCAACCTACGGAATCCAAGCAAAATGGCCACTGCCTTTGCCACTAGGGAAAGTGGATTGCCAGAGCCCCTTTGTGCCATATGGGAACCCGCAGGATTAAAAAAATCATTGGATTATCTGGAAAACGGGCCCGGTACCTGTCCACGGAAATTCTTGATCAATGAGGATATTAAATTGGTGTTTCCCGAGAACGAAGAAGTATTGTGGAACGCCAACTTTAAGGAAGATTATGAAAAGGTATTGCTAAAGTTATCCCCCAATGAACAATAATTGAACGATTAATGGCGGCGTAAAAATAGAATTGTTATTTGCAGATGGACTTCAATAGATATCAAAGACAGACCGTTTTAAGGGATTTTGGACCAAAAGCCCAACAAAAACTAAAAGACGCCAGTATTTTAGTAGTTGGTGCAGGGGGATTGGGAATTCCCGCACTTTTATATCTGAATGCCATGGGAGTTGGAACGATTGGTATAGTTGAGCAGGATATTATTGAAATAACCAACCTTCAACGTCAGGTATTGTATACGGAAGAAGATCTTGGAAGACCGAAAATTGAGGTGGTACTGGAACGATTGAAACTACAAAATTCGAGCACGAACTTTAAGACATTTGATACCTTTCTTACCCAGCACAACGCCTTGGAAATCATTTCTGAGTTTGATGTAGTGATAGATGGATCCGATAATTTCCCAACGCGATATTTGATCAACGATGCCTGCGTAATCCTAAAAAAACCATTTGTTTCGGGTGCCATTCAGGGCTTTGAAGGCCAACTAAGTGTGTTTAATTATCAAGGTGGTCCTACCTATAGATGTTTATTTCCCAACATGCCTAGCCAGGAAGAAATTCCGAATTGCAACGAAAATGGGGTATTGGGGATAATTCCAGGTATCATAGGAAATCTTCAGGCATTGGAAGCCGTAAAAGCAATTGCAGAAATAGGGGAAGTGATGAGTGGTAAATTATTGTTGTTCAATGGGTTACACCATTCTTATCAAACTATTAATTTCAGTCTCCAACCGAAAAATACAGCCATAAAAAAGCTACTAAGATCCTATGGGACAGAGGTTTGTGAAATCCGCCACAACATCAGTATAGAGGAATTTGAAAAAAAATTGAAAAGTCAAGAGCATATTCAAATAATCGATGTTAGGACGGCAGAGGAATTTGAAAATTTTTCTTTGCCCCAAGTGAAAGGTCTTAATATTCCCTTAAATGAATTAAAGGGACGTATAGATGAACTGGACTCCCAAAGTCCCATTTATCTTCTCTGCCAATCAGGAAAAAGAAGTGATATGGCCGTAAGAATGTTGCAGGAATTAAACCCTGAGCTGGAACTTTATAATATAGTTGGGGGAGTGGATAGATTCCTTGCCCTTCACAATTAAACCAATTTTTTTCTATTAGGAATACCTACAACAAATAACGATATGGCTAAGTATTACGACCTAGAGCGATTGGGGTACAGCAAGAACGATATTCTTTTAATGGTACATGCCGATGATGCTGGACTTTCATGTTCAGAAAATGCCGCTACCATAGAAGCCCTGGAAACAGGTATTGTAAATTCCTATAGCATAATGGTCCCCTGTCCTTGGTTTTTGGATATGGCAAATTACGCCAAACACCACCCGCAGTACGACTGTGGAATACATTTAACATTGACCTCTGAATGGAAACAGTATAAATTTGGTCCGGTACTGCCCTATTCCGAGGTACCGAGCTTGGTAGATAAGGAGGGTTTTTTCCATGCCAAAAGGGAATTGGTGAAGAAATTTGCCAAACCCCAAGAGGTTAAAAAGGAGCTAAAGGCCCAAATTGATAGGGCATTGGCATATGGAATAAACCCCACCCACCTGGACTCCCATATGTACACCTTGGGCCTCACCAAGGAACTACTATCCGTTTACAGGGAATTGGGCAAGGAATACCAGCTACCTATTTTTTTAAGCGATCAACTGCTAAGGGAGGTGGGCAATCCCCACTCCCTACAGGAAGGGGACAACATAGTAAATGCAGTACATCTAGGCAATTTTAAAGCCATGGAAAGTATAGGATTGGATGAATTGTACACCCAACAAATTAACAACCTAAAAGCCGGATTCAATGTTATTTTGATTCACACTGCCTTTGATAATATGGAAATGAAACAAGTCTGTGTGGACCATCCCAATTTTGGTTCCCAATGGCGGCAAATGGATTTTGATTTCTTCACCGACCCCAATACGGCCAAATTACTTAAGGAAAGGAACATTAAACCCATAACTTGGAGAGAAATACAAAAGATAACCCTTTAACAAATCTCCTTTTAATTGTAACTTGTGTTCCATGATTTCCTTTAAAGACGCTTATAAAAAAGTATTGGACCTTTATCAGGACTTTGGCCATGAACAGGTTTCACTGGAAACGGCTATGGGTAGAATCCTTGCCGAAGATATTGTAGCCGATAGAAATTTCCCTCCTTTTAATAGGGCCACCAAGGACGGCATTGCCATAAATTACGACGCCATTGAAAAAGGCCTTACTACCTTTAAAATAGAAGGGGTTTTGGCTGCCGGCATGCCTCCCCAACCATTGATGGACGCTTCCAATTGTGTGGAAATAATGACAGGGGCAGTAGTTCCCGACAATGCGGATACTGTGGTGATGTACGAACATCTAGTTATTGAAAACGGATCGGCCACACTTACCAAAAGCCCTAGCAGGGGGCAGGATATTCATATTTGCGGAAGTGATCAGCAAAAAGGGGATCTAGTTTTAAAAAAATACAGCACAATTACGGCTTCGGAAATAGGTGTTTTGGCAGCTGTGGGCATGGCTTCCATTAAGGTACGTTCACTTCCCAAGGTGGCCATTGTGTCCACGGGCAACGAACTGGTAGAGGTAGAGGAGATTCCTTTGCCCCACCAAATACGAAAATCAAATATTCATACCCTTTACGCGGCACTGTCTGAAGCAAGTATCGTACCGACCAAGCTCCATCTACCAGATGAAAAAGCCAGTATTAAAAAAGCACTTGATAATACTTTAAAGGAGCATAACGCCGTCCTTTTAAGCGGTGGGGTGTCCAAAGGCAAGTTCGATTTTCTTCCACAGGTTTTGGAAGAATTGGGAGTGGAAAAGATTTTTCATGGGGTATTCCAACGGCCAGGGAAACCGTTTTGGTTCGGAATCCAAAGAGAAACCAACACCGTGGTTTTTTCCTTTCCGGGCAACCCGGTATCCACCTTTGCAAATTATAATGTTTATTTTAAGGATTGGCTGAGACGTTCCTTAGGCATTCAAATACCTAAAATTGATGTAATTTTAGAAGAAGCAGTCGCCGTAAAGGGGGATCTGACTATGTTGTTAAGGGTTAAAATAAGGTTTAAGCAAGGACATTTGGCAGCTTCCCTTGTAAAGGAGAATGGATCTGGTGACCTGTGCAGTTTAGTGCACACGGATGGATTCATAATCCTCGAACCCAAAATTGATGCGTATGAAGTAGGGGAGTTGGTCCCTTTTGTCCCTACCAGAGATTTACTATAATTATGACACACGAACTCAAAAAAATTATTAGAGAATATCAGTCGGCCACTTCTAAGGGCTTAAAATGTGTTCTAGCTACTGTGGTGGCATTGGATGGATCCTCTTACAGAAGACCAGGGGTAAGAATGTTGATATTGGAAGACGGACATATGATAGGCGCCGTAAGTGGCGGATGTGTTGAAAAGGAGGTAGTAAGGCAGGCACAGTCCGTTTTTGCGGATGAAATATCCAAAATAATGACCTATGACGGTCGATATCGTCTTGGATGCGAGGGTATTCTGTATATTTTACTGGAAGCCTTTAGACCGGACAAGCAATTCTTGGAAACCTTTGAAAAAACATTAGCAACAAGAAAGCATTTTAAAATTCGGTCATTTTTTGAAAAAAAAGAGGGCTCCAATGCCGATTACGGCTCAACGGTTGTATTTGGCCAGGAAGAATTACCCTTCCTGCCCGGATTCCATGCGCAGGAAGAGCATGAAGCCTTTGAGCAAAACATGAAACCCTGTTTTAAACTATTCATCATCGGAGCCGAGCATGATACAGTACAGTTATGTAGCTTTGCCGCTATGGCCGGTTGGGAAGTAACCATTGTAGCCGACCCATCCGAGGAAAAAAATATTTCGGACTTTGACGGTGCCCATGACTTTTTGGGGATTTTACCAGAGAGCTTTCCGTTGGGCGAAGTAGATCAACATACCGCCATTATTCTAATGAACCACAGCTATTCCAAAGACTTAAAGTATTTGTTGATCTTAAAGGATTCAAAACCCATATACTTAGGACTTTTAGGCCCTTATAGGAGAAGGGAAAAACTATTTGGAGAACTCATGGAACTAAGCCCGGAGATCTCGTACGACTTCCTGGACGGAATCCACGGACCGGCGGGACTCAATATTGGTGCCGAGACCCCGCAGGAGATTGCCATATCCATAGTAGCCGAAATTTTATCGGTTGTTAGAAAAAAGGAACCTATGCTCCTAAAGAATAAAGAAACCGGGATTCACGATTAATGCCCAATAAATTGAATATAGCTATTCTGATCATGGCGGCAGGCACTTCCTCCCGCATGAAGGCCATAAAACAATTGTTGCCGTGGGGAGACAGTACCTTTTTAGGCAATGCCATAAATAATGCAAAAAAATCAAAGGCCACCAAGGTGTTGACGGTATTAGGGGCCTATGATCAAGAAATTAAGAAAGTAACCGACTTTTTGGGTACGGAATCTATCCTTAACCCCAACTGGAAGATGGGCTTGGGAAATTCCATTGCCTACGGCACAAAGCATCTTTTGGAACAGGACGCAGACTATAATGGTATTTTAGTGATGTTGGCCGACCAGCCATTGTTGGATATGCAATATTTAAATAGGCTGATAGATAATTTTTCCAATTCCAAACACAGCATTGTAGCTACCAAATATAACAATAGGGTAGGAGTACCCGCTATTTTTGGAAAAGTACATTTCAATGCCCTACTGGAATTGAATTCGGATTACGGGGCTAGGGAAATTATCAAAACCAACCTTAACGATGTTATGGGAATATCCGCTGACGGAAAAGAGCTGGACATTGACACCTTGGAAGAGTATGAACGGGTAAAAAAGAGTAATCAGTAGTCAGTAGTCACTGGTAACTAAATTGAACAGTTGGCAGTTTCAAGATTCAATGTTCAATGTTCAATGTTTAAAGTTCAAAGTTATTTAATCCAAAAACCCAAACGTCATTGCGATGTGCTAAGGCGAAGAAGCAATCTCTTGCTTTTAGAGTAGGCAGTGGCGGCTGGCGACAACAAAAAGTGGTTCCAAATCCAAAATCTTGAATGAGTGGAACTAATTCCAATACGTCATTGCGATGAGCTAAGGAGAAGAAGCAATCTCTTTCTTAAAGAGTGGGCATCCGCAAAGAGATAATCTCTCTATTAACAAACAGATTGCCACGCTACACCTGCCTAGCGGCAGCCTTGCTCGCAATGACATCTATAAACGATCCTTCCTCCAGGTCGCTAAAAAGGGGATTCAAACATAATTCAAAAAATAAAAGGTATTAAACCTCAGGGCAAGCCTGTCTGCCGACAAAGGCAGGCCCTGAACCCAATAATTAGGAATCGACCCTAGGTCGAGGTATTGAACCTAGATCCCGCCTTTTTCGGCGGGATTAGTTCAACTTGCAATTTTAAGTGCGTCTTACTGACTTCTCAAAATTGAGTTTCACTAATAAAACAACAGTTGTAAAGCTAAAGTCAAACAATTAATGTGCTGGATATTTTTTTAGCTTCAAACTTTAGGTTGTCCACTATATAACATAAATTTAGAATCTAATTTAATGATGTAATGATTTTAAAGAATTTAGTTCCGCTTTGTATTTTAGTTATAGCCTTTTCCAATGAAGCGATATCACAAAACATGAGCTTCGAAGAATACAATCCCGTTTCAACCCTGAAAGTACCTGGAAAGGAAATACATAGGGCCAAATTTCCATTTATAGATGTTCATGGTCATCAGTACCAAATGCCAACTCAGGACCTCTCCCTGCTAATTGCAGATATGGATAAACTCAACTTGGCAATCATGGTCAACCTAAGTGGTGGATCAGGGGAAAGAATAAAACAATCCCTAGAGAACATAAAGGATCATTACCCCAACAGATTTGCGGTCTTTGCGAATGTAGATTTTGACGGGGTTGGCAAACCGGGATGGTCCGAGAAGGCCGTGGCACAGTTGGAAGCCGATATAAAGAACGGCGCCAAGGGACTTAAGGTATATAAAAGTCTAGGGCTGCGGGATAAAGATGCTTCTGGAAAACGATTGGCCGTAGATGACGAACGTTTAAGTGCCATTTGGGAAAAATGTGGGGAATTGGGCGTGCCGGTCCTAATCCACTCAGCAGATCCCAAACCCTTCTGGGATGAGGTAAACTCCGATAACGAAAGATGGCTGGAATTAAAGACACACCCTAGAAGAAAGCGCTCGGCTACGGATCCGGCTTCATGGGAACAGATTATAGGGGAGCAACACAGAATGTTCAAAAAACACCCAAAAACCAACTTTATAAATGCCCATATGGGATGGTACGCCAATGATTTGGGTACCTTGGCCCGTTTAATGGACGAAATGCCCAATATGTATGTTGGTATTGGAGCTATTATTGCGGAATTGGGCCGACAACCGAAAAATGCCCATAAATTTTTTGTAAAATATCAGGACCGCGTCCTGTTTGGAAAGGATAGTTGGAAACCGGAAGAATTCCCAACCTATTTTAGGGTGCTGGAATCCGATGATGAATATTTCCCATATCACAAGAAATATCACGCCTTTTGGGCCATGTACGGCATGGACTTGCCGGATGAAGTGCTAAAAAAGTTATACTACAAGAATGCGCTAAAACTTATACCTGGATTGGACAGGAGCTTATTTCCAAAAGATTAGCAATGCCAAGAAAAGTAGGTTATTTACTTTCCTGTGGTTTTTGAATCTTTTCCAGTTTCCCATATTCCTGAAAAATACCGCATGAATCCGGTTTTTTAACAAGGGACTGTTCTTTTTTTCTTTTGGCCAAAGCTTCAATCTGTGGTGATAAAAATGACATATCTAACTTTTTTTGTTATATAAAATTACTTTTTTTTAAGAACGCCATTGGAATTAAATTGTTGTTTTATTGTTAAATTTTTTATTCGATATCTATAGTCATAATACGTCCCCTGACAATACCTAAAAGGATTTCCAAACAATTTATGATCGGTATTTTTTGTTGTAAAAACCTGTAAATAAGTATATTAACTATTGTTTAATAAATTAATTATCGAATAAAATAACCCATGCCAAATATTCCTATGTAGTTAGAACTTTCTACACTTATAAATGTCTATCACCTAGGCTCATGGACCTTCGTATTCCCACTTTTCAATTCCCAATTCTCCATACTCCATACTCAATTCTAATTACTCAATACCAACCTCCCTATAAAGAATCAAAAGAATGTTTCACGAGATTTTAACTGTTATAAGGCTGCTATTTTATATTTTTCCGCAAAAATCAAACCCAGTGCAAAATTTTTCCGTAGGTAGAGTATAAATAAGGGCATTCGTGATCCAGAAAAATGAAAAAGGCTTGAAGCCGTGGTTGTTTAGAAGTGTAGCTGTCCTAATGGGCATCTGTTATCTAATGGCCCCTTTGCAGCAGGAGTTCACTGAAATACTGCATTTCTTTTCCCATGCACTTGATCAAGGAACAGCGCATCACTCCATTACCTCCCATACCCACAATATTAACCAACTAGCCCAGGCGGATAAGGCGCATACCAGGGCATTATCCCATTCCACAGAAGCCCATAATCATACTGGACCGAACGAAATGGCCCACCTTGGCCATACCCACACACATGATGCGGAGCCTCATACTCATGAGATAATAGATTTTATGAGCATGGTACTCAGTGCTACATCCCCGACCCATAATGACAACGATAATATTAAGGTACCATTGGAATTGGACAAGCATATAGTGGTCGCCCATCATAAAACTTCCCCTGGCATAACTATATTTACAAAATCCTATTTTTCCAAAATACAGGAAAACACTTCCAAAGGAATTCATTACCCCATAGTACCTCCTCCAAAACCCGCTTGTTAATTTTTGGAACGTAATAATTTATAAGGAATCCAACATCCAATTTTGGATACATTGGTTCGCTTCTAGATTGTTATTATCCAATCCCGAGATACTTTAAAGAAAAGGCATTCAACCCTATTCCATCCATAACCATTGGTTTTATAGGGATAGTTATGTCCGAATTATATATCAAGAATAGCAGGGCGCTATTCGGAATAAAAAATAAAACTATGATTAAAAATACCCTTGGCTTATTGATTCTATTACTTTCCGGAGCCTTACACGGCCATACCATAAGTGGAACAATAACCAACCAAGACAACACCCCACTAAGTGGAGTAGGGGTGTACAATAAAAATACCGGTAATTACACCTACAGCAATAATTCGGGAGCTTTTAGTTTGGCGAATGTTAGCATTAATGACCGTATCTATTTCTACAGTCTAGGATTCAAGAACAAAGAACTGCTCATAACCGAAAGTCAGTTGGACATCCCCCTAAAGATTGTTCTGGAGGAGGCTGCAGTATCCTTGGATCAGGTGGTACTGGTATCCAATATAAACGCCATGAGCAGTTTTGTAAATGTGGACGTTAAATCCGATCCCGTTAAATCTTCCCAGGAAATCCTGAGAAAAGTACCCGGTCTCATTATAGGGCAGCACGCCGGTGGCGGTAAAGCCGAACAAATTTTCCTAAGGGGATTTGATATAGACCATGGAACGGATATCGCTATAAATGTGGATGGCTTACCGGTAAACATGGTATCCCATGCCCACGGCCAAGGTTATGCCGATATGCATTTTATAATTCCGGAAACCATAGACAATATAGATTTTGGAAAGGGTCCTTACTATGCCGATAAAGGTAATTTTAATACCGCTGGCTATGTAGACCTCACCACCAAAAAAACATTGGATAAAAATGTGGTTAGCATGGAGGTCGGTAAATACAATACCCTAAGGGGCTTGGGGATGCTAAAACTATTGGAAAGCGATGATGACAATGCCTATTTAGCCTCAGAATATTTGATTTCCGACGGAGTTTTTGAATCTCCCCAGAATTTTAATAGAATTAACATTATGGGACGGTACAATCATAAGGACGATGCCGGCAACGAAGTGAATTTAACGGCCTCCCACTTTCAGAGCAAATGGGACGCTTCTGGACAAATTCCCCAACGGGCAGTCGACAATGGAAGCATTGGCAGGTTTGGCGCCATTGATGATACCGAGGGGGGCAATACCAGCCGTACCAACCTATTGGTGAACCATGACAAACAATTGGATCAGCATAGTCGACTTAAATCCAAGTTATTTATGTCCAAATATGATTTTGAACTGTATTCCAATTTTACATTTTTCCTAGAGGACCCCATTAATGGAGATCAAATAAAGCAAAAAGAAAATAGAACCCTGATTGGGGGCGAGACCAGTTATGATAGAACCATACACCTGGACCAAAATAATTCTCAGTTCAGGTTCAATACGGGAATAGGGTTTAGATATGACGACATAAACGATGTAGAGCTTTCCCATACCATGAACAGAAAGACCACTTTGGAGCAACTTGCGTTGGGCAATATTGATGAATTGAACGCCTATGGGTTCTTCAATATTAATTACAAAATCAATAATTGGAACATTAATCCTGGTGTTCGCCTGGATTATTTAAAATTCGATTATGAAAATCTATTGACGACGGCCTATGACCAAAAGAGTGAAAACAAATTGGTGGTCAGTCCCAAGCTAAATGCTATTTACCAAGTGTCCCAGGACGTACAGTTATATGCCAAAACCGGAATTGGGTTTCATTCCAATGATACCAGGGTGGTCACCGCCAATAATGGGGAAAGAATATTGCCCTTGGCCTTCGGAGCCGATATAGGTACCATCTACAAGCCAAAAAACCGTTTGGTATTAAATATGGCCCTATGGCATCTCTTTTTGGAGCAGGAGTTTGTATATGTGGGTGATGCGGGCATTCTGGAACCCAGTGGCAAGACCAAACGCTTTGGGGTGGACTTTGGTGCTAGATACCAATTAACGGACTGGTTGTACGCCTATGGCGATGTTAATTACACCTATGCCCGAAGCGCGGAAGACCCTAGTGGGGAGGATTATATACCCTTGGCGCCCGACCTGACCTCTTCGGGGGGACTCACCTTTAAGGGACTTAAGAACTTCTCTGGGGGAGTGAACTATCGCTTTATCAAGGATAGGCCTGCCAATGAGGACAATTCCATTGTTGCCGAGGGTTATTTTGTAACCGATTTCAACATAAATTATTCTTGGAAAAATTGGAGTTTTGGACTCATAGTGGACAACCTATTTGATACGGAATGGAACGAGACCCAATTTGCTACCAGCAGTAGATTGTTCAATGAAACAGAGGCCGTGGAAGAAATCCATTTTACCCCAGGTACGCCGTTTTTTGTCAGGGGTAAGGTATCCGTTAGTTTTTAATGGTGTTTGTAACCAAATAATAGCTCCTTCCCTAAAGTCTACTGAGGGGAAGGAGTTTTTTTTATGTTGTTGTTATAAGGGACGTTCAATCCCATTGAGTGTTCTCTATACAAAATACCAAACAGCCCGTCACTACCAATGAAGACAGTACTTTCAACATTCAACTTTATAACATTCAACTTTATAACTCTTTAGTCCACTTCGATTTCGACTACGCTCAATCTCCGTTAGAACTTTCAACATTCAACTTTTAACTACATAGAAGAGTTACCAGTGCGATTTCTCCTCGCCTCTGCTCGATCGAAATGACTTTTAGCTTTAAACTTGAAACTTTGAAACTTGAAACTTTGAACTTCTAACCTTCAACCTTAAACTTTCAACTCAATTTATAAAATCTTCTCCCTTTCAATAATGCTGAGTGCCAATCGGATAGTGCTGTATTCCACTTCCTCCTTAAAATGCTCAAAATAAGGTTTTAGTCCCTCTGGCTCTTGGAGTTCTTTCTTGGCCTCGGCAACTTTGACTACATCCTCTTTAGATATCAATTGATAGATGTCTATATCCTTCCCGTCATGGTACAATTTTTCCAAATGGGCCAAAATGGTGTTGGGTTTTAGGCCCCTGATATCCGCAATTTCCTCAACGGTTTTGCCTTCCTTAAAGAGTTCATAACTTTCCAATGCCGTGTCCGATTTCCTTTTTTTCTTCTTCTTTTTTAGGGGAATGGTTTCAACAAAGGCCTTTATTTCATTGATGAACATTTCCCCATAGACCTCCAATTTCCGTTGGCCAACTCCGTTGATCTCTTTGAACGCTTCACTGGTCACCGGCTTTTTGGATTCCATTTCCTTAAGGGTTGCATCATTGAAAACAAGGTATGCTGGAATATTCTCTTCCAAGGAAATTTGAAACCGTAGTTGCCGCAGTTTTTCAAACAGGGAATTTTCGTTAACAGGCTTGGACTTGCTTTCCTTACGGACCGCCATTTGCTCTTCCTTGGACAAGGGCTGACTCAGTTGTACCTTGGTGTTGTTGAACAATACGGCCTTGGCCAAATCGGTCAAACGAAGCACGTTGTTCTTATGAAAGGCTATCTCACAGAGGCCTTGGTTTATAAGCTGTATGGCATAATGCTGCCAGTGGTTCCATGAAATATCCTTGCCAATGCCGTAGGTCTTTATTTGCTGATAATTTTTATCCAAAATGTTGGCATTTTGGGCGCCGCGCAATACGTCTATAACGGTTCCCGTAGCCTCGGACTCTTTCAATCTGGCTATGGTGGATAATATCTTTTGTGCGATTACCGTACCGTCAAAAAACTGCGGTGGATTTTTACAAACATCGCAATTGCCACAGTCGGCCTGAAGGTACTCCCCAAAATAACTCAATAAAATCTTTCGTCTACAGCTGGAGGCTTCCGAAAACTGCTTCATACGCTCCAACTTGGCCAGCTGTACTTCCTCATTGGTAGCACCAGAAGCAAATCGTTGTAATTGGATTACATCGGCATAACTATGGAACAAAAGGGCATGAGCCGCTAGTCCGTCCCTTCCGGACCTACCTATTTCCTGATAATAGCCCTCAATATTTTTGGGCATATTGTAATGTATCACCCAGCGCACGTTGGATTTGTCTATTCCCATACCAAAGGCAATGGTGGCGCAGACAATCTGAGTCTTGTCAAAAATAAAATCCTCCTGCACCTTGTTGCGGCTATCAAAATCCAGTCCCGCATGGTAGGCGGCTGCCTTGAAACCGCTATTGCGGATCTTTTCGACCAAGGTTTCGGTGGATTTTCGACTTAGACAATAAATAATGCCGGATTCATTGGGCCTTTGTTCTATAAATTGAAGTATTTGGGACACTCGGTCATGGGCCGCCCGCACTTCCAAGGAAATATTCTTTCTATCGAAGGAAGCCAAAAACTGTTTGGCCTTGGGAATCTGCAATTGCGCCAAAATATCCTGTCGGGTAGCCTTATCCGCGGTAGCCGTTAAGGCAATAATGGGTGTCTGTGGCAGCGAAGCCTTTAAAAAGCCCAATTGTTGATATGATGGTCTAAAATCGTGCCCCCAGGAAGAGATACAATGGGCCTCGTCCACGGCCACACAGCTAATATACTCCTCATTTAAAATAGGGGATAGGCCCTGCAAGCTTTCCGGTGCCACATAAAGCAATTTTAATTCCCCTTTATGGGTGCTATCCAATATGGCCTGTTGCTCCTGGGCAGACTGACTACTATTAAAAAAAGCCGCTGGGATACCATTGGCGTTTAGTCCGTCTACCTGATCTTTCATCAAAGCAATTAATGGGGAAATTACGAGGGTAGTACCCTTGAACAAAAGGGCCGGTAATTGGAAACAAATGGATTTTCCGCCCCCGGTGGGCATGATCACCAAACAATCCTCCTTATTTAAAACCGCTGTGATTATGGCCTCTTGTTGTTGTCTAAAGCGGTCAAAACCAAAGTACTTTTTTAAATAGGGAATTAATTCGTTCTGGAAATCGGGCATGGGTATCTGTAAAATTTTTGTAAGGAACGAAATTAATCATATTTGCAGTCCTATAACAACTTTCACGGTCTTAAAATCCCAAAAACCAAACTAAGGACTGGGAGACAAGAAAGCAGTGGCTTTTGGCTTTTGGCTTTTTGCTTTTTTGTCTTTGCTAAAAAGGTTAAATTTATCCATTGCAACCTATATTCATCCAAAATGAACCTTAAATACCGTTTTTGCTTTTTTCTTGTACCACTTTTCATACTTACAACTAGCCTTAGGGCACAAGAAGCCTTCGCCGCCCCCAAATTGTCCAATCCGGATTCCTGGTCCATTATTCTGGTTCCGGATACTCAGACCTACGTGAAGTTTGAAAGAAACCAGGGCATCTTGGAAACCATGACGGCTTGGGTCAGTGAAAATATAGATGCCCTGAACATAAAAATGGTGCTGTGTACGGGAGATTTGGTGGAGCAGAACGAACTTCTGGTTTCGGATAAAATAAACGGAAATATGCCCAGTAGGGACCAGTGGAAAGCAGTATCGCACGCCTTTGAACGCCTGGATGGGAAGGTTCCATATATTTTGGCCGCCGGTAACCACGACTTTGGATATAAAAGTGTTGAAAACCGAAAATCCAATTACAGCCAGTATTTTCCTATACATAGAAACATATTGAATGCAAAGGCCTTAAGGGCCGCCGGAAAAAATATAGACGGCATGCCTTCGGTGGAAAATGCCACTTATGAATTGATCTCTCCCCAACAAAGAAAGTTTTTGTTCCTAAATCTGGAATTCGCACCACGTGATACTATTTTACAATGGGCCAACAGTGAGATTTCCAAAGAAATTTATAAAGATCATACGGTGGTAATGCTTACCCATTCCTATTTAAATGCCCAAAACAAGCATATGGAAAAAGAAAACTATCCTATAGAGGATGCCAACTATGGCAAGGCCATTTGGGAAAAGCTAGTGGCTCCTTCCAAGAATGTACAACTGGTCTTTTCGGGCCATATTGGATCCCCTGATAATTTTAAGGCACATACGGCTTTTAAGGTGGATAAGAACGCTGCCGGAAAAAAGGTGAACCAGATTACCTTTAATGCGCAGGCCATGGGCGGTGGTTGGCACGGCAATGGGGGAGAAGGATGGCTACGGATTATGGAATTCCTACCCGATGGAAAGACCGTGATTACCACTACATTTTCACCACATTTCGCCATCTCGCCAACTACGCAAAAAATGGCCTATCAACGGGACGACTACAACAATTTTAGCTTTCTATTGGATTGATGCCTTTATCCAAAGGGAGTAATTACGATGGTTTTTAGGTAAAAGAAACTGAAAACCAAGGCTTAACCACTTAAAAATCAACTTAATTGTACGATATTTCTTAATAAAACATACTGTAAGTCGAAAATTTGCGTTTTTCTAAACATAATATTATATAAGCGCTTATTTTAGCCGCGTTAAATATGTTTTAAACCCCATAAACAATGAAAACATTTAATTATTTAATTTTAAGCTTTGGATTTTTATTAATCGCTGCTTGTAGCAATGATGCTATAAATAGCTTAAATGATGAAGGTCTGACGCCCGAACAAGTTAAGGCCCAAATGCAGGTCAATTCAGTTTCGGACGGACTGGATGAGTTGGTTTCAGAATTACTGATCAACGACAAGGAAGGAAAAACAAACAAGACCAATACCGAGTGTGCAACGCTTGCATTTACCGAAGAAAGTATTACTGTAGCCTACAATCAATGTATCATTAAAGGTAAAACGGTAAGTGGAACCATCGTTTTGACCGGAAACAATGGTAGTACGGACGGTAGCAAAGGTAGTTTTGAAGTTACGTTTACCGACTTCACCTACAACGGCTATTTGCTGAACGGTACCAAGAGTTTCGCTTTTGATTTTTCCGATTCCAACGGTCCAACCTTTACTGTAGTTACCGATGCCACTTTTGAGGATGACAATGGGAACACGATAATTTGGAAGGGTAATAAAGTACTTAGCTGGCATTTTGATCAGATCAATGCTGAAGGAGCGGATGTTACCTGTACTGGAGATTGGGACATTACCGTAGATGGTATTACCTATGAATTTACGGTGACCGAACCTTTGTCCGCTAACTTGGGATGTGCCTTTATTACTTCTGGTGTTATGCAGTTGGAAGTGAATGGTATGACCGCTTCCTTGGACTTTGGAACCGGTAGTTGTGACCAAACGGGTACCGTTACCTATCCTAATGGAGAATCTGAAGAGATTAGCTGGTAGTTGCCCTAATCTTTATAATCATATATTGAAACCCCGATGCATTGCATCGGGGTTTCTTTTTTATCATTCATTTTTCACTGTTGGTTTTAGTTAAAGATAGACCCGGCAACGGACTCCCTGGAGAAAATACAACGGCATTAGAAAAGTGGTAATAATTTATCGAAACTTTGTTCGTGTGGACTGAACAAAGGAACGGCCTATTTTCAATTTACTTAAGTGGTTCTTATAGTTTTTGATGGGTTTTCGTGAATCATCGATTTCTTTGCTTGTCCAACCCTTCGGCTCCGCTCAGGGTACGGCCAGCGCATCTATATTTGAACTTCACATGTAACTAGGAAGTACAATTTGCCGCAGTCTAGATTAAATCTTTTAGGAAAGAGTCCATGATAGCTTAATAGGTGATTGGGGTAATGTTAAATTAATGGTTTGGGGCAGGAGGGGAGTGGAAGGGCAGGAAACACTTTGCCATGGAGTAGAAGCCCAGTAAAAAGCAAGGATTTCAGAGAAATTGGACCGTTGGTCGAAGAAATAATCCCGTACGTCGATGCTATGAAGGTGTTAATATTGCTTTAAACTAATGTTAATGAGGGATTTACCTACATGAAAATGAGAATTTTGTCGTATCTTTTATTTTCAAATCAATAAAATCAAATTATATAAGAGTGTACCAAAGAAAAATCCGTTAACCCTAAAAACAAAGCTTACACTATGGAAACAACCCCAAAAATTAGTAGAAATTTAATTAGCAGGCCTTCCAACAGTGGATGTATTCTAAAATTGGAGCGTACCAATAATGATTTGTGCCAATTGGAAAAAAAATTGACCTCTTATGTATGTGAACCTAACACATACTCCTTGTTTATTAAATCTGAAACCCTCCGACAAACTCTTAGAAGCTTGAAAAATACGAATGCAGAATTGATCAAAGCTTTAAAGAGGGAAAAGGATTTAAAGATTGAACTCTTTGAAAAAACAATGGCCCAAATTCGTTCCTATCTAGAAATACAAAAATCAGTTGAAGAATACAGCAACATGTTGAGGTATTAAAAGATTCCTATATATTCCTGTGACTGTTTAGACAACTAACTGCATTCACCTAAAAATGAAAACACCATTGGAAAATTAGGAAGAAAAGCTCCGGACATTTATATCCGGAGCTTTTTTTTTTGATTTTTAATACTGTTTTTAATAAGGGCACCCATAATAAAGCCTAAGACAGAACTTATACATCCAATATATAATCCCCGAAATACATAAGCCACTAATTAACAGTAAAATAACACGTATTTTATGTAGTACTACTACAATATAAAAGCCTTGGATCATGACAATCCAAGGCCTTGGTTTTTAGTGGTTATTATACCTTAATTTACATTGGCCCCAACATTTCCTTGGGCTACTAAGGTGTCCAAATCTTCAGCGCTCAGATGTACATTTATGTACCCATCAATAGCCAAGAGGGCATCATAATCCAATGCGCCACCTGCATTTGCCTGGGTAACGTTGGTAACGCTTACTCCATTATCTCCAATAACATTGCCCAAAGTTACGATTACCGCTCCAGGGGCATCTGCCACAGCTCCAGTATGAATATGTGCCGGATGTATTGCACCTGCAGTAGTACCTACCAATTCCAGAGTCACCAATGTCTCTTTGTTTACGCGCTCCGAAAAGGTAGCTGTACCAAAAATGGCTGCATTGCTAACTGCCGCTAGATCGTAGGAAACCTCATTACCGGTAAGTTCGTTTTGACCTATATCACCCTGTGCCACCAACAGGTCCAGTTCTGCGACGGACTTATGAACATTGATGTAGCCATCAAATTCCAATAGATCCTCGTAGCTAACCGCTGTTCCAGCATCGTCGGCCTCAATATGTGTCCAGCTTTTTCCGTTAGCTCCAGCTACCGCATTTAAAGAAATTGCGATATCACCACCTTCAGCAGCGGTATTGGCATGAATATGGGCAGGATGCTCCCCATCTGCCGGAGTTCCTTCAAGTTCCAATTCTAGGAGGGAAGCTCCACTAAGGCGTTTGTGAATGGTAGCCGTACCGCTTATGGTAGGTACCAGAACACTGTGCAATGCAAATTCTTTGGATTCACCCGTTAATACATTGATTCCTATATCGCCCTGGGCTACCAAGACATCCAATTCGGTGGCCGACTTATGTACATTGATGTAGCCGTCCAATTCCAACAGACCTTCATACGTAATAGCGGTACCGGCGTCGTCTTCCTCAATATGCGTCCAGCTTTTTCCGCTGGCACCTGCAACGGCATTTAGGGAAATAGCAATATCACCACCTTCTGCTGCAGAATTGAGATGGATGTGTGCAGGATGCTCCCCATCTTCGGGAGTCCCTTCCAAGTCGATCTCTAGGAGCGAGGCCCCACTTACGCGCTTATAGATGGTAGCCGTTCCGCTAATACTGGCATCGGCAGCACTGCCAAGCTCATATTCCCTAGAATCTGCTGTAAGTTCATTTATACCAATGTCACCTTGGGCAACAAGGGTACCAAGATCACTGGCAGACTGGTGCACGTTGATATAGGCATCCAGTTCCAATAGCTGCTCAAAAGTAATGGCAGAACCATCATTTCTGGCCGTAATGATAGTGGTACTTTCACCAGTAGCACCGTCTACGGCATTCAAATCTATTAGAATATCACCGGTTTCGGCGGCGGAGTTGGCATGGATATGCGCCGGAAAACTACCAGAGGAGGTACCCGATAACTTAATATTTACGGTTGCTGTTCCATCTTCGTTTTCAACAACAGTGGCCGTTCCGGAGGCACCAGCCTCCGAACTGGATTGCAACTGATAGGTTTTACTTTCCCCGTCAAATACACCTGGGGGTTGTTCCGTGCTATCATCATCACTACAGCTTGTGATAAAAAATGCTGTTGCTGCCACGAATAAATACATTATTCTTTTCATATAATTCAATTTAGGGATTTATAATAGTTGTAAAATTATGGGGATGGATTTGGACGGATGGATGGAAAAGCTTTAATAATTGACGCTAATCCCGAACAAGCTGATTGGCTTGAGCCGGGAGTAATTTTTTAGAAGACAGCGGATTGGGAGGAAGAAGTCATAACTAATGTATGCTGCCTTTGGTGACATCGTCGGCTAGTGCATCTTCTCTCACAAAATTAAAGAGGTATTGTAGGAAGTAGGGACTTCTATTATATTTCTATTTTACATAATGTAAATTATAGAACAAATATGTCTATAGCGTAAAACGGCGTATGCTTGCATTTTACATAATTGCAGATATGACCTTCGCGTCAGCGAATCATATCGTCAGCCATTATGTAAAAGCCGTTTTACTAGAATGTTCGTTTATATATGTTAGCTATAATTGCATTATGTAAAATATCCCTGAGCATTTTATTATTTAATCGAATTATGAACAGGGTCATTAATCTTTTTTAAGTGGTGTCTGCGACTTTGCCAACGCATCAACTCGCCGTTAAAATATCTTTTATCGCGTCATTTGTATCTATAATTTGCCGTTATGCAAAATAGCCGCGCGCCAACGCTTATTGTTTAAAAAAATCAATACGCCATGTGGCGCATTATTTTTTACTCAATTCTCAGCGGCTTGGCCCACGCCATAAAAAGCGCAGCTTTTCGGCACTAGTGAGACCTTTGGTTTAATTGGAAATTCTGGAAAGAAAAATTTCACAAACTGTTGGTTAGCCTTCCGCAACAGCTAAAATTTTCTCTAAGAGCAAAATTCTTAGCACTTGCTACCACTATCCTAAGGTTCAAGCTTAACTTTAAGTGCTTTTAATATTATGTAAAATATAAATTCAGCAATGGAACCTTTAACCTTTTAATTCTATCTTTTTTCTTGATAAAAAAGAAACAAAAAATCAAGAAGAAAATATGCTTCCCTGCTCTCTTTGTGTCTTGTGGCGCTGCCACGGGGCGTTTCACGCCCTAACACAAAGCCCAGGGCAATGGCTCTTTGTGTTAAGCCACAAATTCACCCATCGCCGGCCCGCATTTTCTTCTGGCCACCGCTACCCTTACCTATTGTTTTGCCCAAAATCTTATGAGGTCGAGTTTAGTACTCGTAATCAACTTTATCGACTTCTGCTAAGACATCTATCTGTTCAAACAAAAACTTGAAATTTTTAAAAACCTCAGGATTATTTATTTTTCTAATTGCTTCAGAAAATTTCTTTTTCTTCTTGTCATGTATTTCAAAAATATCTGGAATAACAGTTTCTTTAATCATTCCTTCTTTTAATAAAATATCATCTTCAAAATAATGCTCAATACTAAAATAATTAAATACTTGGTCTTTAATTAAATATTGTTCTCTGAATGGAGGTATTGGCAATTTAATGGCATAAATATTTTTAGCTATATGCTTTTTAACTCTTTTAGAACCATCTATTAATTTATAAACACCCTTATTTAACCCTTGAAATTCTTGTATACCTTTTGCATCATTATCAAAAATACCGATTACAATTTCATCATCTTTAACCATTGGGACACATTTCATCAGCATACCATGCAGTTCTGTAGCACCACCTGTAATATTACCGCAAGCTTTAATTGACCAATATGGGTCAGTATTTTGTGTCAATTTCATAAATGCGTGTTCAATTATTTCAACATCAGATTTGCCTTCAGTATAAATATTTACCTTTCTACTTGAACGAATTTGGTCAAGCCCTGTAAACCTTAATTTTTTCGCAGGTGTATCAAGTAATAGCTTTGATACTGCATTTTTACCATCAATATTTTTACCTATTTCTTTTTTTAAGTCATTATAATTATTTCCTTTAAACAATGAAACCCCAATATCAGCTAATAGCAACAAAAACTGATTGTTCAAAAAGGACGAATTGTAAATTAATTTCTCTAATTCTACTTCTGAATTAATTCTTGTTGAATTAAGAGTTACAGCAAGCTTTAAGGCTTTATAACCACTTGTTACATTTGTAACGTCCTTTTCATATTCTTTATAAATATCTGCAAATGCCAATTGAAGTGGCGTTTTAATTGTAATTGAATTAAAGTTTTCGAAAAAATAAAACATGTTAATCATTGCTATGAATGGTAATTTCATGTTTTTGAAAGAGACCATTTGCTCATCAGATGCAATTTTAGTCAATAGTTCGTAGCTTTTAATATTGATATTAAGAGCTGTTAATAAAGAATCCTTTCTTAAAACATTATCAGTTTGATAAAGGGCTTGAAGTAAATAACCAATACCCATTACACCACCAAAATAATTATTCAGATTGTTGGCGTTTTTGACTTTATCCGTAATTTTCTCTAAAAACTGTGGCATATCTCTAGATTTTCCAGCATAAAAAATGGCTGAATTTTGCCAATTCGGGTCAAAAAAATTGTCAACTAAGTAACTTTCTTTATCTCTTTGGTGCTTAAATATTTCAATCGCACAATAATATTCCATAAAAGAATCATGCTTAAATTGAACATATTTACCATTCTTCAAAAACAAAATACCTGTGTTTTCAATAAGGAATAGAAGGAATTCTTGCAATTTATCTTCAGCTAATGGTTGTGTTTTATTTTCAAAATATTTATTAAAAAACACTATAAACTCATCTTTTGTGAGAGGTACTTTATTTTCAGATGTCATTACATGGAGAGCATAATGTGATAATATCCTTTCTTTAAAATTAATATCAATAAATTCGAAACGACTTTCTACATTAGTTTTACCTAGAAGTAATTGATTGAAATTGTCATATATATCAGAAATAGTAGCTGGTATTTCAAAATTCTTTTCTTCAAAAAGAATTGAAATTAACGATATTGATAAAGGTGTTATTGGTAATCTTTCTAGAATTCTATTTTCTTTCAATGCATTTATTAAATTATCTGCTCTAGAACCATTTGGAAAAAATTTAGAAATAAAGTTTTTTATCTGATAGTCATTAAATTTTTCCATATTAAAATAGGCCATTTCCTGATTAATATGCTCATTAAAACCATTATCAATATGTCGAGTTCCAATGAAATAATTTATTTTATAATCATTGAATAAACTTTCTAATTCAATTAATATACTTTTTTGAACTTTTTTGTCAAACTCATCTATAGAATCAACAAGCAATAATATATCATTTGTTTCTAAGGCTTTGATAAAATTTCCTTCATAAAAACCATTTAGGCATTTATTAATAGCATTGACAATATTATACTTGCTTGCAATTAAATCTACTGTTGATATAAAAACAGGGATTTTCTTTTTATTAACGCCACTAGTCTCATTTATACATGTTTCGCCAATTTTTCTTAAAAATGTAGACTTACCAGCTCCTGTGTCACCCGCTATGATAGCAGGTTTTTTTATACTTAGGATTTTTTTACTATCAAATTTCACCAAAACAGGACTTGAAGACTCTTTATCTTCTTTTAATTGATAAATTCTTGGCTCGATAAAAATGCTCAATAATTTATCATATGTCTTTTCAGAAATTTTTAGTCTTTTTAACTCTCCATCTTTAGCTATATTATTCAAGAAATGTTTCTCATATTCTAAAAGTTCTAAATCTTGATGATTCCAAAAATTTGGCAAGTGTTCATCAACTAACTTTATTAAGTCATCTCTATCAATAAATTCAAGGTTATATTTGAGTTTTACTTTTCTTCTAAAACCACTTGATATATTTTTTGTACTTATCAAATAGCAAGTATGGAAATCATATTTTTCTGCGTTTACATTTATTGGGTTGCAAAATGTATTCATGTCAGCATTACTACCTGTAAAAGCATCTAAATAGAGTATAAATCCATGTTTAGATGTTGTAATTCCAGTTTTAATATCTCCGACTATACAACGTTCGTTTTTTGTTTGTAAGTTAAAATAGCCTAAGCTTTTAAATATTGTTTTGGTTAGTTCAGAAAGTTCTTGGAATGAAATGTTTTTTAAATTATCTATTTTTTTAGTTGACTCCATAAATTGCATTGATATAGTTGTTAAAAGTACGAAACCAATTTGAAATAATTACTTAATAATCCCATTCCACACCCATTACGCTCCCCTCCTACGTCGTCGCATAAAAAGTGTTCCATTAACATGGTAAAAGAAACATTTTAGAATAAATTTTTTCAAGAAACTATAGTAACAACTTTCGCTTTTAACCAAAGCTCAAGTTACATAACGCAGAACATTATAGAACAAATATGTCTATAGGGTAAAACGGCGTATGCTTGCATTTTACATAATTGCAGATATAACTTACGCGATAGCGTATTATATCGTTAGCCATTATGTAAAAGCCGTTTTACTGGAGAGTTCGTTTCCATTAAACTTTTTGTCTACTTGTCCAACGCCATCAACCCGCCGAAAAAATTAATCACCCACTGGGTCATCAATTTTTATCGCGTATGTAAAAGCCGTTTTACTGGAAAGATTGTTTAGTCTCGGTATAGCTATGCTATAATACAAATATGAACCACCAGCATAGTTTCAATATTCCGTACAAAAGCCCATGAAATTTCAAATACGCGAATTATGAGCTATTCTTAAATACAGCTAATATTTATAACTTACATGTGCCCAACAAAAGTCCAATGATTTAGAATCTTTGGAATTTTTGCGTGATGATACGGCTGTAAATTTTTCTGGAGATTCCTGCTTACGCCCGGTAGGATTGTCAACTTACCGCAACTTTTTAGCACTACCTTACTCCCAGATGTTGAAGCTTTAGTTTAAGTGCTCTAACATTATGTCAAATAGAACGCAAATTTTAGAGATTAAGTATCTCTAAAATTTTGGGGCCAGTTGTAGCGTTGGCATTGACTAATACGGTATTTGCGATTTCAAGGCTTACAGTTCCGATCGCTATCGGAATTGGAAACAACCTGCCCGAAAGCCCGCCTTGCCTTTCGGGCAGGTACTAGTTTCGGTACGAGCGGGTATACGGCTCAGTCCCCAAATTTTAGGATCCAGCGTAATCCTTAAGCCCCTACTCCACCCGTTACGTTATTTAAGGATAACTATTAGCTACAAGGCCAACGCTTCATCTCGCCGAAA
Organism: Arenibacter palladensis; assembly: GCF_900129275.1. GTDB lineage: Bacteria > Bacteroidota > Bacteroidia > Flavobacteriales > Flavobacteriaceae > Arenibacter > Arenibacter palladensis. The sequence continues at coordinate 700,031 of NZ_FQUX01000002.1, forward strand.
AAAGTAATCATCCGCTGGATCGCTACTTTTTATTGCGTTTACCAAAATTCACTTAGGCTGTTTTCAAAATCATATTAAAACTCAGGTAAGACAACTTCTTTAATTTTAGCAATTGCTTCTTTAACGGGTGTTTCAGATTTTCTTAGATTTATCGCCATATGGTTTACACCCACATTTTCATATTCTTTTAAATATTCGGTGAGATGGTTAATACCTACTGAACCACCAAAACGTTGTGGTTTAAAAGTAGCATTATCATTTGGGTCTAAGTTTAAATGTATGGCAGAAATATAAGGTTTTGACGCTTGGTCTTCAACATACAAAGCATTACACCAATATTTTCTGTTTTCTAAAGTTTCTGCTACGGGTCGTGGGTAATTAAACCAAGCTTGCGCGTTTTTGGCAATCCAATTAATACTTTGTCCGGAATGACCAGCGACTACAAGAGGTATGTCTTTTTTCGGTTTAGGATAGACCTCAATATCGCTGGTTAAAAAATCGTATTTAGATTTTAAATCGCTATTCGTTTTCCAAGCTTCTTTGATAATGTCAAGATTGCTTCTAAAGATTTCGTGTCTTTTTTTATAATCGATATTATATATCGGGAACTCCACAGGTCTATCTCCTAAACCTAAGCCCAACAAGAGTCTGCCATTGCTTAAGTTTTCTATGGTAGCAGCAGCTTTCGCTAATTTTATAGGCTGTTGTAAGGGTAATACTATTGCAGCCGTACCCAACAAAATGTTTTTGGTAGCAGCAGATAAATAGCCCAAGTATGGTAAGGTGTCAAACAATTGTGCACCATCACCAAAGTTAGGGTCGTACACCGGAACATCCCGCATCCATAAAGCGGCGAAGCCTGCTTCGTCAATTTGTTGTGCCAATGCTAAATGGTTAGAAATATCGGGCACGCCAAAAGGTCTATTATCTTCTAAACGTTTGCTGTTACCTTCTGTTGACCAATCATTATCTAGAGGAAACTCTATGCCAAGTGTCATTTTACCTGGCTTGTATAATTTATCAAATGGGTTCATAGTGTGTGTTTTTAAATTCATCAGGCATCCGCTAAGACACCTGATGAATTATGGGATTAGGCATTCCAGATGTTATCTGCAGTGTAGGGTCCGTTTTCAACTTCCCAAAATTTGCCATCTATAAAGCGGTGACCTTTGTCTAAATCCTTCAACAACGCCATATCTTCTTTAGTAAGCGTATGGTTTAAAGTCTCTAAATTCTGAAGTAATCGCGACTCATTAGTAGATTTTGGAATTACCGCAACGCCTCGTTGAATAGTATACGACAATGCTACTTGCGCAGGCGACATATTTCTTGAGTTAGCTATGTTTTTTATCGTGTCATTTTCCAACAAGCGTAGCTTAGTATTTTCGTCTACAAGCGAACCTAAAGGCGCGTAAGCGGTTAGCAGAATATCGTTCTGTAGACAAAATGATTTTAATTCTTCCTGCTGTAAAAATGGATGCATTTCAACCTGATTCATCTCTGGTTGATGCACTGCTGTCGCCATTATTGCTTTAAGATGATTTTCATTGAAATTGCTTACGCCAATATGCTTTGCAAGTCCTTGTTCCAAAGCAGCTTCCATCCCTTTCCAAGTACTTGTTAATGGTACTTCTGATAATGTAATAAAATCGGAAGCTTTTTCTGGCATTTCGGTTCCTTTTTTTAAAACTACTGGCCAGTGGATAAGATACAGGTCTAGATAATCTAGTTGCAAATCTTCTAAAGTTTGATGCAGCGCAGGAATCACATTTTCCGCTCCGTGGGAAGCATTCCAAAGTTTTGAAGTCACCCATAAATCGTTACGTGTAACCAAACCTTGATGTATCGCTTCGGCAATTGCGTTACCTACTTCTTTTTCGTTTCCGTAAGCAGCAGCACAATCTATATGTTTGTATCCCATTTTAATAGCGGAAAGTACAGCATTGTACACTTCATTAGGTTCAGAACGGAACGTTCCTAAGCCTAAAATTGGCATTTCGTCGTTATTTCTAAATTTTAATGTAGTCATTAGTTATACTATTTATATTTTTTCTTTTTTGAATAAAACTAAGGTCAACAAGAATCCTATGATGACTAGTAAACCACCTACCCAAGGTGTGGCTTCAATACCTAAGCTCGATTCTACAACCATTCCGCCAACATAAGCACCAATGGCGATACCGACGTTAAATGCTGCAATGTTTAATGCAGATGCTACATCTTCGGTTCCTGGTAAGTACTTTTCCGCCATTTTCACTACGTATAATTGCAATGCTGGTACGTTTGAAAATGCAAGTATTCCCATAAAAAACAAGGTTATTATTGCAAAAATCTGACTAGAAGCCGTGAAGTATAAAACAAACAACACAATGGCTTGTAACGCAAACATTACCAATAATGCTTTTCCTGGTTTGTTGTTAGATACTTTACCACCAATAATATTTCCTATGGCGATGGCGATACCATAAATTAAAAGAAATACACTGGTCATATTTGAAGAAAAACCAGTCACTTCTTCCAATAGCGGTGTTAAATAAGTAAAAGTTACAAACGTACCACCGTAACCAAATGCGGTAATGGCCAACACCAATAAAATAGACGGATTCTTAATCACCTTTAATTGGTCTATAAGTCGTAATGGAGCTGATTGTTTTATGTTTTTAGGTACCAATGCCAAACTAGCTATTGTGCCTATTAACCCTAACAGGGCAACACCAATAAATGTCGCTCTCCATCCAAAATTTTGACCTATGTAAGTACCTAAAGGCACACCAGTAACAATTGCCACAGTAAGACCGGCAAACATTATAGAAATGGCAGTTGCTCGCTTATCTTTTGGAACTAAACTAGCTGCGATAGTAGAACCGATGGAGAAGAATACACCGTGAGCAAAACCTGTTACGACTCTCGACAACAGCAATAATTCAAAACTTGGTGAAATTGCTGCTAATCCGTTACCAATTATAAATAGTAACATTATGCCCATTAATAACTGTTTTCTTGGAATTTTACCAGTTAAGGCGGTTAATATTGGTGCGCCAATTGCCACACCAATGGCGTACAGACTAACTAATAATCCTGCTGATGTTAATGATGTGCCTAGGTCATTTGCAACGGTAGATAGCAGACCTACAATTACAAATTCCGTTGTTCCAATGGCAAAAGCACTAATGGTCAATGCCCATAATGCAGCTGGTAGACTCTTCTTTTTGGCTACCGTAGTATCTCTATGTATTGTTGATGTTTCCATAATTTCTAATTGTTTTTTGTTATTGTTATTTAATGGCAACAGGGTTTATTTGTACTTGCGTAGAGCCTTCATATAAAGGATGACCTAATACAAAAAGGAATTCCCATGTTTTATCTTCTACCAACTCATCTACCAGGATATTTTCCAATACTTGTACACCATATTCAGTCGCCATCATTTGATTTACAGGGAAAGAAAGTGAACTGTTTTCGTGTGGTACCGCTTCAAAAGACCAGTTGTCTGCACCTGCTGCCACAATTCCTTTTTTACCTAAATAATGGGCAGCTTCAGTACCAATACCAGGACCACCAGCTAAATAGCGTTTATCATCTTTACCCATTAATTTTGTCCATCCTGTGTAAAACAGCACTACATCTCCTTTACGAATTTCAATACCTTGTTTTTTGGCTACTTTTTCAATGTCTTCAACTGTAAAAACAGTACCTTCTTTTACAATATCCTGATTGTAATAAGAGCGCATATCCAATACAATACCTCTAGTAACTATTGGCGGTAATTTTTCTAGACCTAATTTTTTTACACCAGAAACTGTTAAAAAATCTTCTACTTTGTGTCCGTTGTAGTGCACATTGTCTCTACCGTAATGTGCCAATCCGTTTATTTGAGACCCAACACCTGTCCAACCAATTAACTGGTCATCTACATATGTAAATTTGTTAGAACCTGCAGCAGCAGTTTCTGGTTGTAAAGTTTCAATATGAAAGTATCTGTGACGGAAAGCTGCAGTTTGTGCGTTTACCACCATTCCTAAGCGGTATACTTTTCCTTTTTTTACCAATTTTACTGCATCTAAAACTATTTCTTCATTAAGAAGATTTAACGCACCAATTTCGTCATCTGCACCATAAGGTGATGTTGGTACTTGTTGTGCGTTTGTAGTTACAGAAGTAAAAAGAGCAGCTGCTAACGCCATTGTTTTTAATGTATTTACTATTGTTTTCATTTTTATATGTTTTTAAATTTCTGATACAAATTTCCGATTAAAGCAAGGGGTGTGCGAGGATGTATATCACCATTTTAAAGTGATGTATGTCACATTTAATAATGCTCATACATCGCCCATTTTTTTTAGATATTTACTCTTCAATTTTTATTTTTAATACCAAATAAGGAGGCTTGCTAGCATCTTTTCCTTCATTTAATAAGGGAAGGTTATGAAGCTGATTTGCTACGATATACAAGTAGTTTCCGTGTATGGCAACACCATCGGGCCAAGACAAGTCATTTTTAGATTGCACAATGATTTTCATTCCAGCAGGCGTACTTTCTACAATGGCTGAATTTTCAACATCGGTTACATAGACTTTACCGTTTGCACCCACTTTAAATCCGTCAGATTTTGGTTTGTTGGCATAAAACTCGATGTACTTATTAAGGTCGCTATCTTGCTTACTATCATTAGCTAATACAGCAGAAGGTATACGGTATATTTTGGTGTTTCCCATTGCACCATAGTAGATGTAGTTGTTTTCATCATCAATAGAAATAGGGTTTAAAGGGTATCTTGGTTGAATGGTAGTACCATCGTTTCTTTTGTGAGAAACTAATCTACCGTGAATTTTCACCGGTTCATCAGCAGCCAATAATGAAGCATCCCCTTCTAAAACTCGTCTTATATAACCCGTTTCTAAATTAATCACAACAAAAGCTGGAGCAATTGGCGGATTTAAAGCATCGGTCATATCTGCAATTACAGCAGTGTTGTTTTTAACATCAATCACAAAATCCTGTAAAAAAGGCTTAGGTGAAAGAACGGTATTCGGAATAGGAAAAACTTTTGTTACGTAACCGGTAACCAAATCAAAACCAACCAATTTTGGAGCCTGATTTTGCTTTACATTACCCATATCCAACACCCAAAGTATTCCGTTAGCATCAGCTTGTATACCAATAGTTGAATTGATACCTTTTAGGCTTCCGTTTTGTGGTTTTACTATCCATTCTTTATCGCCAAACGGAATGGCTTCTCCATTAGGTAAAATTTCTTTCACCATATATTTTGAAGCACTTAAGGCACTCATTGTTACAAATATTCTTCCGTCATTGGACACGGTAATATTACCTGGTCTTGCTTCGGGAAATGTTGCTATTGTTTCTAGTTGTGCTTGTGCTAACATTGTAAAATTCATTAGAAATGCGAACAAGACTGTTTTTATTATCGATATTGTTTTCATCATTGTTGTTTTTAAAAATTGAATGTGATTTGATTAGTTGCCTAAAAATTTCTTTTGGGTTGAAGGATCTACCCAGATAACATCGCTAGGGTCTCTGGCAATGGCATCAAAAACGAGTACGTCTAACGGACCTTCTAAAATTTTTCCGTTTCCGTGTGCTGTGCCTTTACCCCAGAATAATAGGTCACCTTTCCCTGCAACAACAGGTCCTTTGTCAGCTACATAAAATTCTGCTTTGCCATTTAAAATGTAGAGGTAGGCATCAGATTTAGCGTGGTAATGCATAGGTACTTCATCATACAACCTAAAGATTCTTACACCTGCGTGTTCGCGGTCTAATAGTCTAATGTCTTTAATGATTCCGTTGTGACTTTTAGGGAGTAGCGTTACGTATTCATCAATATTAATAATACCGTAAGAGTTACCCATTAATGGTCTTTTGCCTTCTTGTGCATAGGCGCTAAAACCAATGGCAATTACTGTAAATAGAAGAAAAAGTGTTCTTGTAGTTTTCATAGTACATTGTATTTAATTGTTCGATACAAAATTCTATGAAAACCAAGGGGTGTGCGAGGACATACATCACGGATTTTTTGTGATGTATATCAATTTTGAAAAGTGACTTAGGTCACTCTTAGCTGTTAAAACGACTTAAAGTCTCTCTGGATACGCCTAAATAAGAAGCTATTAATTTTTTAGGAACGCGTTGTATTAATTTCGGAAGTTTATTTAAAAGGTATTCATACCTACTTTCTGCGGTCATTGTAAGTAAAGAAAGGATTCTTTGCTGTAGATTTATATAGCCGTGATTGGATTTAATTCTGAAAAAGTTGGCGACAGCAGGTACTTGAAAGCAAATCTTTTCCCTGTTCTCTAATGACAAACAGAAAAATTCGGAATCTTCAAGGCAATCAACAAAAATGGTCCCTGGTTCTTGATGTTGAAAAGCACAATGGTCGCTAACCCAATAGTCTTCCATTGCAAATTGAAGAATATGTTCTTTGCCTTTTTGGTCTATGGAATACGCTTTTACCAAGCCTTTGATAATCCAATATTCAAAATCTACAGGTTGCCCCACTTGGATTAAAAATTGGTGCTTTTTCAAGCTTCTATATTCAAAGTGTGATTTTACGAACTTCCACTCATCATCAGTTAAAGAAACTATTTCTTCAAAATGTTGTCTTAGCAACAGCAACTTATCCTCCATAAAGTAAAAATACTTCACTTTAATTAATATGCAAATAAAAATAATAACGCCATTAAATGATTATAAATATTTAAAATAGAGGTGTTTGAGCATTAACGAATATTAAAATAATACTACTGTAAATAGTTTTTAACATTCAAATAATCAACCAAGGGCTTATATTAATTTTGAACAGTCACGTAATTAAATTTTCATTCCACACACATTTATTCATGGCTAGTTATTTTCTATTTATAGGAATTCATGCACCTCGTTCCTCGGTGTCGCTTCCCTCCTACCGTCGGTTCGCATAATAAGCCCGCCTGAACGGCAAAGTCGGGCAGGTGTTTACTCGGGTCATTTCTATTTAATTATATAGGACCTCGTGAACCTCCTTCGTGGGCGTCACTACCTTTTGAAAGGAAAGCTTTTAGAAAGAAAAAAATCAAAGAAGATGACAACAACTTAGCCCACGAACCATCACGCTCAAAAAACAAAAGGTCTTTCAGACCTTCCATTTTTATGCCGGATTATTGGTTTAGCCAGTGGCTGAAGCAATAATCAAGAAAGCTGGCGCGCTGGCGGAATGAATCAGGCTATTTTGATCTTTCTAAATTCTTATAGGTTTTTGGCCTCTTCTAGGTAAAAATCTTTTAAATGTTCATGTCCATAAGTTGATGCAATATTGTCTTCCGCCATCAGGGTCAGAAAAAACTCCATAGGGCCATAGGTTGTAACACTTGTGAAAGATCTTAAACACCGAATGGTTAGTTTTCTTGACCAATCGGGTAAATGAATGATTTTTATGGGCTTGTTCAAAGCGGTCAGGGCGAGTTTGGCAATTTCATTAAGACTCATAACATCCGGGCCTCCAATGGTCAATTCCTTATTGTCATCATCCAAGGTAGCTACAATGGCCCTTGCAAGGTCCGCGCCATGAATAGGGTTGAATTTTTGATGGCCAGATCCAAACAAAAACACACGACCCGATTTGGCCATTTGTAAAAAGTGGCCCATATCTGAAAAGAAACCGTTTGGCCGCACTATGGTATAGTTGAGCCCTGAAGATTTTAAGGCAGCGACAAACTTCTCTTTGGCTTCAAAAATCTTTAAATCCCGATATTTGTCGCCATTAATGGCAGAAACGTATACAAATTGTGCTACACCACTTTTTTTAGCTTCTTCGAGCAAATTCATATTGGCCCTATAATCTACATCCATATAGGTTAGGCCATCTTTTTGTTTTGTAATGCCAACCGTGGATATTACCGTGTTTATCCCTTTACAAATGTCTCGTAATGTTTCAGCCTTTGTAACCTCGGCCTGTTTTATCTCCAAATAGTCTTCATTACTATTTTGCCACTTATCAGGATTACGTACAATAGCGATTACCTGATTTTTATTATCTAGTAGTTCATTTAATAAATAATTGCCCAAATAGCCTGTGGCGCCCGCCAATAATATGTTGGTATGCTTCATTTAGGTAACTATTTTAGGCCAGTTTAGTTGAACTTTCTTTTAAGAATATAGCGGGTAATAAAAATACCGTTGTCATCGTTTTTCCCCGCATCGCTTTCTACGGCACTGGTTATGAACATAAGGTCCCAACCTTCAGAAAGCATTTCGGTTAATTTTGAAGAAATTAAGGCATCATTGGCGGCTATATTTTGAAACCGGATTCCGCCTAGGTTATAAAAGTTCAATAATTTGGTTTCTTCAAAATTTTTAAGTCTAATATCCTTTCTTTTCGATTTGTTTCTGCTATTGTTTTCTTCTGTTCTACTAGAGGTAAATTGTTTGTAATCCCTTTGGTCGTTGGACGAAATTAAACGCGATCGTCCCAGCCCGCTTGGAATGATAGATTCTACACTTGTAATGACCTTGATCTCAAATGCTTGTTTCGATATTTCTTGCCCATACATATGTACTACTGACAATGTAAGTAAAGTGATTATTGACGCTAACTTTTTCATGTGTTTATAGATTAAATGATCGTTTTTTGATTATTAATTATGCAGCAAAGATTCACCGGATTATTGGGCAAATCGTTCTAAATTATAATCTGAAACGAAATAGGCGAGGTTTACAATGAGTTGGCTTTCATCCAAGCCCTAGGGGTTACCCCTTCTATTTTTTTAAAATAGGTGTTGAATACGGTTTTGGAATTAAAACCACTATCATAAGCCAACCCAAGAATGGTAAGGTGAGAATTATTAGCATCGAGTGCTATCAATTTAAAGTGTTTGAGGCGATAAGAATTAACAAAGTCATTAAAATTAACATCAAACGCCTGATTGATCAGAAATGATATTTTATTGTTGTTCAGCTCCAAAACCTGAGCAACGACATTTAAGTTTAATTGAGGATTTAAAAAAGGTTCTTCTTCCTTAAAATAGGAAAGTAATTTGCCTTTTAGTGTCTTTATTTGGTCTTTATCCAAAACATTTGCTGTTGCTTTCTCTTCATCTTTCTTGGTAGATGTGATATCATTAAACGATAAATTTGACCGGTGCAGCTCCGTGAAACCATTTATTTTATGCAGGGGCTTTAAAAATGGTTCTTGCCTATAGTTAATGATTTGCCCGCGTCTTTGGTCGATCATTTCCTTTAAGAGAGAAAAGGCCGTCGCCGTGTGATGTGAGTTGGCCAAAATAAACACGTCATAAGGTACCAGCATGGTTTTATCTTTACTGAGCCTAGACCATTTTTCAATAATTTGACGGGGAACGTCACTATGCTTTTCGTTAACAAGTCTAAACAATAAATTTTTCTCTTCTATTAATGAGGTGTTGTTTATAAATTCTTGAAACTGCTGTTTTTTGTTCAGCCATATTAAACAAAAGCATTTTAAATGATGCGCTAATTCTAGTTCAGGGTTAAGTGTTAACGCGTAATCGACATTTTCAAGGGCTTTGTCAAATAAGCCTTGAAAATAGTGAATATGCGCCAATGTGTAATGATTGTTTGCAGAAAGCGGATCTACCTCTAAAAGTTTGTTTGCATATGGTAAGGCCATGTCAAAAAAACCAAGCGCTATGAACAACTCTGTTAAAGCTTCTAAGCCGTCAATATGATTGGGGTTAATGGCCAAGACTTTCTTAATATGAATGTAGGCATTCTTAAAATCCCATTCTTCCCAAAAAAACTTTCCTACATAAGACAAAGGATATTCCGGTAAAGAGGAGTCCAATTCTTTTGCCATAAGCAAATTGTTGATGGCCGACTCCATAGCTTCTTCATAAGGTATATAACCCCACATTGCCGATAACCCATAGCATTGTAAATTGGCATAATAGGCCTTGGCGTAATTTTTATCCAATGCAATGGCCTGGTTATAGTAGTGTATGGCCTGGTTAAGGCCCTCTGGTGTCCATTTCAATTGAAAAGAACGTCCTTTCAAATACATTTGATAGGCATCTACGCTGCTTGTTGACTGTTCTATTAAATGCTCTTGAATTTCAAAATGTCCAAAATTGTTTCGAACTTCTTCGGCTATTGCTAAACTAATTTCATCTTCTAAATCAAAAATATCCTTTAATTGCCTATCAAATTTTTTAGACCAATAGTGCGTACCGTCTTCAACATCTATTAATTGGGCCGTAATTCTAACCCTTTCCTGGGATTTCTTAATGCTTCCTTCAAGAATCGTACTTACCCCTAGTTGCCCCCCAATTTTTCTGATATCTATATCTTTTCCCTTAAAGGCAAATGATGAGGTTCTGGCAATAACCTTAAGTTTGTCAATTTTTGTTAGTGCGTTTATAATTTCTTCAGTAATTCCGTCACAGAAATATTCGTTGTCAATATCATTGCTCATATTAACAAATGGTAAAACTGCTATTGATTTTTGATTGTTCAAAGTGTTGATTTTCTAAAACAAATCTATAAAATTAAATCCTTAAAATTAATTACACAAAGAACCCTCTCCACTCCTGTCTGATGAACAGGCAGTCCCGCCCGTACCGAATAGGGGTACCTGCCCGAAGGTCATGGCGGGCATTTATACATAACTAGTTTTTTGTGCAAAAGGAATTCATGCAGCTCACGACAAGTTCGGTGTCACTTCCCTCCTATCCCTTCGACTTAGCTCAGGACAGGCTTTGGCTCCTATAATAAGAGTGCCTTTAGCTTTAAAGATGAAAGTTTATAGAAAGAAAAAAATCAAATAAGATGGTATCAACTTTACCCGCGCACTATCCCGCTGAAAAAAGCGGGATTAGTTCAACTTTCAATTTTCAGTGCTTCTTACTGACTTCTCAAAATTGAATTTCACTAATAATACAATCTAAAATCTAGCAATTTGCAGGCATTGTAATGTCTTTGGTGCAACTCTTCTACCACATCCAGCATATTATCATCTTCTTTAAATAAGTTGAAGAATGCCTTATCAAGATTTGCGCTACTTATTCCATTAAATTCCTTACCGTAGCCAGAAACACCTTTTGCTCCTGTGATATCCAAAAAATATTGTGCTTCCTCTTCGTCCAAATCCAGCACTTTTGCATTTGAAAAATGTAAAATCTTGCCTTTTAACCTTCCTTCAAATAGTTCTGCAATTTCCTGCAAACTATAGTAGTAGCCATTTAGGCAAATACTATTGGCCTCACCGGAAATGACCAAATAGATGATTTCATAATCCTTAAAATGATGGTCGTCCAAAACCAATGCATTTAGGCTATCTTCCAATCCTTCAATGGTGTCGCAGGTTTTATATATGCTGGCTACCCCATACTTCATGGCCAATTGCCCCAGGTTTTCCTGTGTTTCGGTAACCTTGTCCGTTTCTATGTCTGGAACACCTTCCAAACAATAAACGAAATAATCTGTATCCATAAATTGTTCCTGGGGCAACTGACGTCTTTTCTCTAGCAAGTTTTTGAAATTATATAAAGTATGTTCAACACAAAATTACTGCAACTCTTCTAGTTTTTCAGCGTTTTTAACTAAAATACCATTCCACATACATTACCCTCCTTCCTGCCCTTGGCAAGGCAATAAGTGCTCTATTATTTTTTGAAAGAAGTTTTTAGAAAGAAAAAAATCAATGAAGATGGCCAATTTTTAACTGCTCTTATTCAAAATCAAACCCCTGGCCATCTCCAAGAGTAACTTTTTTTCTTGAAGAGATCTTTTTAAAGGCAGTTGGGCCAAACCTATCAATCGGCGCATTATCTCTATGCCGGCCACTTGGGCCAGTAATTGTTCGTTCAGCCTACCAGGATACCCTACTTTTATTGTTCGGAGACAAGCCATATCCATCGTAATCATAATACTATGTGCCGCCAGTACCCCTATGTCGAATTCGGCAAATCCCATAAAGCTGAATTCTGGATCAATTACATAGATGTGGTCTCCTTTTGTCATCCAACTCCCAGGATAATAATCACCGTGCAAAAGAACATTGCCCTGGGACAGATATTGTTGTCCCACCTTGGAAATCTCCTTTTTTAATGTTTTATCAGTTCTATACCCAAGCGCTAGTTCCTCTAGTCCGTCCTGAATGGTATATAGGGAGAAATCACTTGCTTCCAAAAATGGCAGTACAAATATGTGTTGGTGATTAAGTAAGCGCAACTCCATATTTTTAGGGTATTCCAAAGGTTTGGATTTATGGATTTGCGAAGCAATATCCAAAAGCCGATGTAGCTGGGAAGTTTTGATATTTCTTTCATCATATAGGTATGACATATCCTTACAATCCCCCAAGTCTTCCAATATCAATAAATGATGGTCTGCATTATAGGTTAGAATTTCAGGAATATGGGATTCAATTGCCTTATTTGTAACTGCTTTGTAAAATTGATACTCTACGTCAATACGCTCAATGGGCCCCATTATCTGCGGATATTTTTGAACAAAAGGACGCGATTGCTTTACAATAAAGGAACGCTTATTGGTACGGATTCTAAGGACAACGTTCATGTTGCCCTCACCGGGCTTTTCAACGGAGAGAATTTGTTCGTGTTTTGGATCAAAAAAACCAATATTGCTTAAACAATTCCCAACATGCAAAATTGAAGTAGTAGCGTCTAGGTACATACTGTATTTTTATATTTTTTTTAAGCTTTGCCAGAAATCTGTTTTCATATTTCCTACCTCCATTTCGGTATGGATATTTATTAGGCGTTGCGTATTTTCTTTAGGCGTCATAAAAGTTTCGGTTTTGGATAATTCGGGATGTGCGAGTGCTTCTATGATAGAGACATCCCACATAATCCAGCTTTTCTTTTCCGGATCGTCCTTGGTCCACCAGCGTTCATAGGTTTCCCATCGGTTTATAAGATAATCGGAGACACCTCCCCTATTCTTTAAATTGGCATCTACTTCCGCTTTTGTAAACACCAGGTGCTGGCTGGTAGTTGCTGTCATTATAGTAAGATCAAGACCTTCGGTATTTAGCAGAATCTCTACCGCTTTAGGGTCGTTTCCTGAATTGAATTCCTTTTTGTCATACATATTGGTTTCCACATTATGCCAAAAACCAAGATAGTGTACTTTCAATTTTGGTATAATGGACGGATCCTCCAAAATTGCACTGGCAATATTGGTACAAGGCCCTAAAACAACTACATTCAATTTTCGACCGACACGCATTTTATGCGCCATTTCAACTATAAACTGTGAAGCAGGAGAACTGGCCGGTTCTGCAATGTTCCTTAGGGGTACATTACTCCCCAAAGGAAGCGGAATGGCCTTCTGCCCCATTAACTGAAGTATGCTTTCATTAATTCTTTGGCTTTCATAAACACTGCTATCCGTTGCCAATGGTGAGGTATGAAACTGGGCCGAAGTAAGGCCCAGAATATTGAACTTGGGCTCTACAATTGCCCGTACGATGGCATAAAGATCATCTACCTCATTTGCCGTATCGGCATCAATAATGATGGGTAACCGTCCATCATTTACCTGAGCTTCTACACTGATATGTGCGAAAAGGAATAGTGGAATTATAAATTGAAGCAAAGCGATGCGAATAGCTTTATGATAATTTAGGGTTTTAAATGTCCGGAGTTTATTGTTTTGCTGCTGCATTCAATCTTTCTATAAATGTTGATCCTGCGTTTGGTCGTACAAATGGATGGAACATTACCAATGTAATATTGAGAACATATATTTTTTAAAAGTCTATAGGCTGGGCAGATGCTCGATACTATATAGCAAATTAGGGAATAGCACAGAAATTGCACTATTCCCTAATTTGCCTACATAATCTACATCTACCCACCGGGTAATTTTCATTGTCTTAGTCTTCCTTTTATTCCACATCCTGTACAGAAGCCCATAAATTAATTGCTGTTAGCTATAAAGAATTTCCATCCATTATATGTCACCTTGCCATTCAACTTCGTTTAAATTTCTATTTGTCACAGTTATTAAAAGACAATCACCTCAGATTTTGTTTAGAATACTTAGGCAAGGTTACTTGGAATGGGTTGAAAGATTGGCTTAAACAAAACAGTACGGTCAACATCTCCAAAGTCAGCCTGATTACTTTCAGGGAATATTAAATTTCCACGATTGTTAGCTTGTAAGAAAGTTAATAATGCTGGGGGAATTTCCAAATCCCCTGAAGCATTTGGCTGCCCAAAGACCTCAAGAAATGAATCTTCAGAAAAATTACCAGGAGTTGTACCATCAATATATCGATCAAAAAGACGTTTCCAGTCCTCAAACCATTGAGCATCCAATATCTTTATTACTGCCCATACGGAGTTTAAGTGATGCTCATCCCCAGCATTGTCGGTGCCATTCACCACCCTACTGTGTAGGTCATCATACACTTCCATGTTAACCTTACCATCTGCTGTAAGTAGATACTTCTGCTTGCCAACTGTGTCATCCTCTCCTGTGAGGTGTGCGGTGTTTCCTCCGATCGTCATAGCAAACCTATTGCCTGCACCGTCTGTTGTAAGTTCTAATACCATATCTGCATGTGAAGTAAATTCGCTTCCCCCAAATGACCATTCTCGATTCTCGAACTTAAGGCGTGGCATACCAGCAGCTACCCTAAAGAAATCTTCATCAAAATTCAGCTGGGTTCCTGCCCTCGATTTTACAATGATATCACCCACATCAACACTAACCTCGGAAGGCCTGAAGAGCCAAAATGGTTTAGCGTAATCCCTGTTCAACCTATTTATAAGGGCCTGAGTAGTGTAGCGAGAATGACCATTCCACAGGTAAAATCCTTTGTCCCTATCGAATCCGGCTTCACTCATCAAATAAGAAATAAAAGAGGCGCTCCATGCTTCGGTATCGTTAGCGTAGGCCAAGGCTCGGTCCTCATGAAAACGGTCGTTACGTTCTGGCCTCGCGGCCACAATATAGGCCTTAAGTTGGTCCAATAAAGTTGCTTGCAAAGCATGACCAGAGCCAGGTATCGCTTCGCGTTCATCAATCCTGCCGGCATCGGGGTCGGCCTGATTTGATGCCCAGAGAAGGTATTCATTCCTGCCCTCCAGTATTGCGGTCGCCCTTCCGATGTTAATTCTATTTACTTGCTCTTGGGCCCATTCAATTGCCTTTTGCTTTAAAGCTTTATTGACAATAACCTGGTTGCCAGGTGCAAAGGGATCAAAAGCATTGCCCCCTATAGGAACCTGAGCCAAAAGTTGGGATGTATCCATAGTAGGGCTGCTTACTTTTATGCTTTCCGTTTCACCGTCTGAGCTGACCTTTGTGTATTCAATATCTTTTCGACCACCGCCAGAGCCTTGCGAAGTATTTACTTCTGCTATTTTGTTCGCTACAGATTTATCATCACTTGGCTTGCTCTTTGTCAAATTTTTGGCAGCGCTGGTATAGGAATCGAGCACATTTTTGATCTTTTCCTTGGCTTCATCATTAGATAGAAAACCATCCTTGTTTAACTTTTTAATCTGCTCAATTTGTTTGGCCCCATCTTCTTTTTGATTGGCCATAACTGCCAAATTCGCAAAGTCCTTGGATATACTCGCCAAATCCGTTACACTTTTAGAAGTCGTCTGTAAAGCACCCAAAGCATTGGCTTGGGTACCTGCCAGGCCGGTCATGTCCCTAAAGGCATCACCCTTGCCAAGTAGCCCATAAGCCGCAGCCAAGCCAGTAGGATCTGGAGCAGCAGGGGCATTCTGCATATTGATAATGCTACTTGGAAAGTCCTTAGGTTGCAAGTCGCCCGGATCACTGCGTCTACTGGCCGTAGATACTGGTTCAATGGCCGTTGGCGAAGTACCGCAAGGCTCATCGGAAAAGCGCCAGTGCCTAGTTTCGTCTATCTCTTCACAGCTGTTGCACTGACCCATCACAGATTCTGCATACACGCCCTTGGTGGGTACACTAATGCGATATGGGTCGGGTTTGGTGGTTGGCTGGTAATATTCCAATAAATTCTCAACGTTTTTGAAAACCGGATCCAATCGTTCACCTGGAATTACTTTTAACACCAAATTGTTGCCAACAATGCCCATTACCCTGTTTTCAACCACACTGGCCACACTCCTACCCCCGCTATGTGGTGCAATATAGCCATCAAGGAGTCCAAAAAGCCTACTTGAATCGATGCTTGACCAGATAATTTTATGTGACATTTCCAGATACTCGTTTAAAAAGGAAACAAGGGCCCTTGCTGCGTCCCTATCCTCCTTTCTAGGATTCCGTTCTTCCCGACTGTTCATGGGGGTGAATATAAGCGCTGCATCGGTAACCACCCTAATTCCGCCCAAATTTATAGTCAAAGTGTTGATGATGTCGTTACTTATTCTATTGTTCTGAATAATATATTCGCTCAAATGATTGGTGCGATACTGTAAATAGGCAGAGCGCAATATAATCTTAGAGGTAGGTTTCACAATGGTATTGGCCCTGAACCGCAGATACTTAATTTGCCTTCTTGTAATGCTTGGCACACTGGCCGTATTAATACTAACGCGTAAGGGAACCCCTTTTCTATAGTTGGATAGCAGGGTAACATCAAATGGGAGCTCATGCTCCGTTCCATTGTCTGCTACGGCATAAAACAACATAGTGTCTATAAAACCCCTTACGATATCCGGGGCGTATTGTTGTTCAAAAATGGCATCTTTTTCCGCCTCGGTCAAAGGCACTTCCCTTTCCAGGTGAAATACCATTTTACCAAAAAACCATGGGAAAGGAATATTTAGATCGTATTCCTCGGTCTTGGTAGCCTCGTCAATTTCTTTTATAAAAGGTCGGTCCAACTCAAACGAGATGGTAAAATGTCCTGTAAATTCATGAATCATTTCGTCCGCATAGCTTCCAATGGGCAAATCCGAGTCGGCATAATTTGATTCTATACGCTCAATAGCATCAAACCCGCGTCGCAATTTTCTACCATATATCGCCCTGCTTAGGGTATTTTTCCACCGAAGGACTTTTTTGAAATCGAAATGACCTAAGGGCATAGGTACAAAAAGACATTCCTGTACATCTACCAATTCCTGCTCTATGGCATAGTGCTTTAATACTTCAAAATATTCAACTGTCACGGCATGGCAGTGATTGTTGTTTTTGATTACCTCTGTCTGAACATTTACGGATTCGTTTTGTCCTACTGTCTGAATTACCGTGCTACGCTGGCTTCTTAGGCTTGATGCCGACTGGGAAGTGTTGTCCTGAAGACTGTTCAGGGTATTGGCAGAAAGGTTGCGTGATGAATTTTGATTTGCGGTCGATTTTGAGGAGGCTCCTGAGTGTGAAATGCCACCGGCGACCCCGAAGACCACGCCACTAACAAAACCGCCTACTCCACCTCCAATTCCGGCACTTGTTGATTTCGTTTTGTTTGTTGAAGATGCAGTAATGGATTCTCCAAACGATGAGCTCATTATCTCGGTAATATCCCTATCCCTTGATATTTGGGCTTCCAGCTCTTCTGAGACAGTTTGCGCCTCAGTTCTAGAGCCAACTTCCGTTCTGTCCCAATCTACAATCGCTATCTGCTTTTCTTGACAGGGGGCCAGGGGAAGACTGTACAACAAATCTCCCAGGGAGTAACCCGCAGCCTTCCATTTTTGTTTAAAATGTAGGATATGGCCATGGGCAATGGTTGTATTTTCATAAATGGTTGGGGTCTCATCCCAATCTATACTATTCTCCACGGTCAAATCTACCCTACCGGGATGATTCTGTATATAGGCCCTTTCCAACTCCTCAACCCTCCTAATGGCACTATAGATCTGTCGTCTTAAAGTGGTAAGGGTGCTTTTTATTTCATCATAATTTTCAAAGAAATAGTCATCGTCAAGTTCGGTGGCAAAACTTAAGTTGGAGGTATAAAAAGTATGGAACTCATCCAATAAATCGAGGAAGGTAGAAATACTGTGCAAAAATATGGTATAGTACGCACGTATTTCCAAAATCTCTGCCAAGGTAAAAATGGACTTGTTTTTTAAGGTCTCCTTAAGATCATTGAACTTTTGAATAAGGCATAAAATCCCCATAGTATCAGGTTTGCTAGCAGGTGGACAAGGTTCAAATCCAAGATTTGATCCGTCTTCGGCCCTAGCAAGTTCAACGATTATCCGACGCAAATAACCCAACATGTTTTCCTTAAGTTGACCGTTCAAATCAGCACTGTCAATGGCCTGTATAAGGGCCTCGACCTTTTTCATGGCCGAGGTAAGTAATTTTTTATCCACGGAATTGCCATCAATAAGTTTGTCGAGCTCAAGAATCGCGCTGCTGTACAGCTTATTCACATTGGCAGCCAAATTCAATTGCGATTTTATTTGCTCTACATGTCCAAGTGTAGATCTAAGCTCCTCCCTATCTAGACTGCCTTTTGCGGCTAGTTCCTCACAATAGCTTTTTGCAGCTTGTACCCCTGTTTTCCCACAATATGCTGCAGCCAGTTTTTGATGTAAGTCGGATAATTTTTTCTTTTTCTTTAGCTGTTCAGAAGCCAGTTTAACAATATCAAATGGTCTTAACTTGTTAGTTGCGGCTATTAGATCGTTGGTTTTTATGGCGAACTTCGATTTGATTCCAGTGTCGATTTTTAATAGATAATTTGGAAAAGCGGTGACTGTTTCCTTACTGCTTCCATCATCAAAACTGATATTGGACTCCTGGCGTTTTTCAACCGCAGAATCTTCTTCGATGGTATATGGCACCATTGAGAGTGAGGTAAATGAGTTATTGAGTCTACCAATAAGCTTAAAGGCATGATCGGAGATATCCAGCAACTCATTTTTGATGTTTCTAGATTGTTTCGAATTTATAGTAAGGCCCCTAATTTCCGGCTCGGTAGTACGTACTGTATGGAAGAAGCTGAACTCTTCAAGGGTTCTATTGGGAATGGTGAAATCCACGCATTTACCGCCAATATCCTGAGAAAAAGCATTGGAGTTTACCAAATCATCCCCATCGGGAAGAACGGGGACCTTTTCGCCACAGCCACAGCCATCTTCATCCGATAAACTGGACAAATCTGCAACTAGTATAATATTTTTGGGTAGCTTATTGTTTTCCAGTGGGATACTAATTGGATGACCCTCGTTGCCCGCAATTACACCAAATGCCTGTTGAACACTTTTGTTAATTACTTGTCCATAAAAATAACCCTTGGCATCTGTAGTAGCGGTAAAGATGGCCTCAAACTTGGCCACATCGAACGTGGCGGCAGCTTCATTGCTGACCATAACCAAAACTTGTAGTCCAGAAGTTTTGGAATCCCCCGAAATATCAATGACCCGTCCGCTCAATTTTTTCGAAGCCTGTTCGGCAGGGGATGACTGATTAAAGGTAATTTCTTTAGGGTTGACCTTGATATCCAATGTCTGACTATCATCATCTGCACCAATGGGTATTTCTGCAGTTTTTAAGGCTCCATGGGTATACCCCTGCCTTCCTAAAAGTTCCCCATCTGGGGCATACACCTCTATAGTTACCAAATCGTTTGCCAGTAATTCTTTCTTGGGCACATATAATCTGAAACGTCCATCGGGTTCTACATCTGCACGATCCTTACTAAAAATAGCATGACCGGAAATCTGTTGGGTATAGCTCACTTTTAAGAAGTGGCCTGTGTACTGATCGGTTACGGCGGAGCCATCTAATGGCACAAGTTTACCATTGGCACTTACTCTTTCCATGTTGTAGTAGATTAACTTTATTGTATTTTATGAAATTTTGACTTGGAGGGAGCTGCTAAAGGGTTTATGATGAATTGAAGTGCATTTCAACTCGAGTACCCTTTTTATAAATCGCTCTTAAGTTACTTTACAAAATACATTCTTGTAAGATAATTTGTACAAATGGTAGAGAATTTTGTATTGTTTACAAAATGAAGAGTTGACGCATTTGTAAATTTGGCCAGAAAAAAATAAAATCAACGGTAAGGTTTATCCATTGGCCTTCATTAGCTTTTAACTGCTAATGCCCTTCAGCACCCATTACCTAACCAATTGTTTTACAAAAGACAGGTTTAGCAGTTTCCAACTCCCCCCTATTTTTTTATACACTTCGGTCACGACAAACGGATTGCTCACCTCCTTACCACCTACTTCGGCCAATAGTGTAATGTTGCTGAGCAAAACGGCGGTATCACCCAACACTTCTACCGAAGCTTCGTGTACCGTAGCTTTCTTGTACCATATGCCACCGCTCTTAATAATGTCCAGTTCCCGTTCCGTGCCCCATGAACCTCCCATATGCACATACTGGGCGTCTTTATGAAAAAGCTGACCCAGTTTTTCCGTGTCCTTATCGGCCATCCATTGCCATTTATCCTTTGACAGTTTTAAGAGCTCTTCGTTTACTGAATTTGGCGCTTTTATGGCATCATATTCAGCCTGTGTTAACTCGTTCGTCCATACGGTAGGTGTTTTTCCACTTATGGCCAAATAGGTAACAGGACTATTGGGAGTTGCGCCATGCCAATGCTCCACGTTGGGAAGACATTTTACTACGTCGCCCGCATGAATTACCTGCACCTCTTTTCCTTTTTCTTGATAATAACCAATGCCGTTGGTAATCAATAATTGTTGCCCATCGGGGTGTACATGCCAATTAAGAAATGCCCCCGGGGCAGATACTGCCTGTGCTACATGATAGCCAAAAGTTCCATCGGCTTGGGTAACATGACTTAGCCATACATCTCCTTTATGGTGTACGTTGGGTGCGAGGTTTCCTTTCGCAAAAACAGATTCTTGGGCATTTAAAAAGTTGATTGCCACTAATGCCAAAATCAAATTGATCGTCCTTATTTTTTTCATATTATATATTCTCTAAAGTGTTCTTACATTGTATTATTCAATCCTTCTTTCTAAATCATGGATTTCCGTCGAATCAAAATTAATTGAAGAAAGTCAGAACGCTGTACCTAAGTTACGGATGTTCATACCATTATTACAGATTTCACCTTAGGTTTTGATTTCCTGAATATCAAATGGTTAACTTTATAATAAATACAATAAGTAGTGAAGAATATTTTAGAAATTAAAACGGTGGCAAACTATTTTAAGCTGCGCAATTGCGAAGTATTGCATCCGTTGGTAGGTATTGTAGATTTTGACAAAGTGAATGAAAATGAATACCCCAATACCTCTTATGATGCCTTTCACTTTGGTTGCTATGCCATCTTTTTAAAAGATGCCGTGGGGTGTAAGATTAAATACGGTGGTAAATCCTATGACTATGACGAAGGAACCCTAGTTTTCATGGCCCCCAACCAAACGATTGAATTGGGCGGTTATGACCCTAATTTTGTTCCCAAGGGCTATGCCCTGCTTTTTCACCCTGACTTACTATTGGGTACCGCCGTGGCCAAAAAGGTAGTTGAGTACAACTTCTTTACTTATTCCAGCCATGAAGCTCTACACCTTTCTTCCAAAGAACGAAAAATTATTTTGAGTTTGCTGGACAAAATCCAGTTTGAACTGGAGCAAAATATGGACAAACACAGCAAAAAATTGATTGTTGCCAATATAGAACTGTTCTTGGATTATTGCCTTAGATTTTATGACCGACAGTTTCTGACCCGTGAAGTGGTAAATCAGAGTGCTTTGCAAAAATTTGATACACTGTTGGTTGACTATTTTTCATCGGAAAAACCCAAAACCTACGGATTACCTTCGGTAGGTTATTTCGCAGAACAATTAAATCTATCACCTAACTACTTCGGAGATCTTGTAAAAAAAGAAACGGGAAAATCGGCCCAAGAATATATACAAGGAAAACTCATAAATATAGCTAAGGAAAAAGTTTTTGATCCGAGCAAATCTGTAAGTGAAATTGCCTATGAATTGGGGTTTAAATATCCCCAACACTTTAGCCGATTGTTCAAACAAAAGGTTGGTTATTCGCCTAAGGATTTTAGGTCATCCATAAATTGATCATGGTTTTAATATATCTACGCGCTCCCCTGCATAAAGCCATTTACAAATAAACTTTTAATCTTCTTTCTAAGGGGAATTGAACATCTCTTTGGGAGAAGTTTTGGTATGAACTTATACAATAAAAGCTCCAACCTTGCAGCCAGAGCTTTTACAAACATCAACCAAATGAAAAACTATTTCTTGTTAATTAAAGGCCCAATGCCGTAATGGCCGGATCATCCACAGGGAAAGCATAAGCCCGCCACGGCCTGTTATAATCGTTGTTTTGCCAAAGCACCTCCCCGCTAGCACTTACCTCCCATAGGGTCCCTGTGCCTTCGGAAATAAGGGTATTGCCATTGCTCATACGAACACCGCTACCCAAGCCGTTGCTGTACAAATCGGAATCCGTAAATTCCCAAGTAATTGACGGCTCATTATCCTGCCCGGCAACCAATAAGTAAGGAGGGTTTAATTCATACTCCACAACCGCAGATTGCCCATCGTACTTATTATTGGCAAATACCAACATTTTGTTTCCGTCAAAAAGATTGGGAAAATGCACCCTGTTCAAGGTTACTTCACCTACGTTGTCATAAGCCAAGGGGTTTCCAAAACGATAGACCAAATCCCCGCCCAAGCCGTAATTACCACCCGCGCTTGTTGCCGCTTCCTGGGAAGTGGTACTGTGGTCTATGACCCAGACTTCACTATAAAAATTTACCGTAACGTATATTAGATCATTGGTTTCATCCAAGGTGATGCCGTTAAAGTGGGTGATATCACCATCGGTCTGATCGTTGTTGTAGTTGATATCAATTTTATTCGGATTATCCGCCACTACGCCGTAGTTTGCTTTGCTACTGTCATAATCCTGTACAATATGATCTTTGGTATGCCATTCCCATACCACCTCTTGGGTAAGCGGATTCATTTCTATGATGGCATCTGGATAGATATCAAAATTGCCAGAAAAACCCATATCAGCAGCTTCACTGGAACTTACTTCTTCCCAGACCGGAAAAATAATATTTCCATTGGATAGGTAGTTAACGTCATGGTGCGCTATATAGGTGGAACTGGAGTAGCTTACCTCCCACGCTAAAGTCTGGTCCGCATTGATCTTTCTGAACTGACCGCCATAACCACCAAAGTTAATAGACGGATTATTGACCTTTATGGTTGTCACCAAACTGCCATCGCTATATAATTTTGCATCGTTTCCCAAATTATCTCCATCCATATCCCATTCGAAGAGGGTATCCCCATCGTGGTCTATTAAAAACACCCCATCATCAGGAGCCACGGCCAAAATATAAGAATCCAAATCAATACCACTACTATCATCTTCTGTAGTTTCGGTGTCGCTGGTTTCCTCTGTGAGATTTACGGCTTCCGTATCATCACTACTGCAAGCGGTTAGGGCAAGTGCCGCAATACAAAGTGGTATAAACCTCATTTTAAATCCTGATCTTCTCATTTCTTACTGTTTTTAGATGTTATCATTGTTTTAGAAAGCACAACTAGTATTTAGTTGTGTTTAAACATTAGATACCACCCTATACCTGAAGTTTAAATGGGAATGTGGATTATCAGCGAATGATACCGAAGTTTCAGTAAATGGATAGTTTTTATCAGCGAAATAGTATCCTCTTTTTGTTGTACGGGGCGAATGGCATTTAATATTTAACGTACTTATGGTTTCCAATGTTCCGGTCTTGGAGACTACCGCTTATGACTGCGGGAAGAAACGGATACTTAAACCTTAAAAAAAGTTCGTATCTTCAATACTACCAATATAATCATCTGAACCCTAATTGTATGAGCCATATAAAAAGACGCACCTTTATGAAAAATGTGGTTACAGCAGGAGTTGGCGCCACAGTTCTACCTATTAATTCATTAACTGCCAATAATGTGAGCGAAAAGTTAGGGTCCGAATGGCCAAAACCCTCTACCGCCTCTAAAAAAATAATTGTCGGGGGTGCAGGTATTGGTGGTTTGTGCTGCGCTTACGAACTTATGAAAAAGGGACATGAAGTTGTTGTACTGGAGGCATCCGGTAGACACGGCGGGCATGTATACACCACACGTGATGAATTGTCGGACGGACTTTATGGGGATTTTGGTCAGGAGCACATTGTAAAACCTGGTTATGAAAGATATTGGGAATACCTGAAGGAATTCGACATTACGGCACTTCCCTACCCCAGGAGAAAGAATATAAAACGAAGGATCAATGGGAAGTTCTACACCGAAAAAATGCTCCAAGACCAAGAGGTTTTGAAAGATTTTGGATTTAACAAAAGGGAAATCGCCTATTTATCTACGCATCCGTGGTCCGATTTGAAGTCACTTTATACCAAGCCATACTTGGATGTCTTTAAAGATGAATACCAACCTTTTCAAGTTGGTTACGATGCATTGGACAAGGTACCCATGTCCGATATTTACAAAAAGGAAGGAGCTTCCCCTGCAGCATTGGCCTTTTTAGGTGGAAATAACTCTTCTGCGCTTTATGAATTGTGGTATGCCGCAATCCTGAAAATTCGGGGTGTGGCCACCTATCCCACAGAAGTTTATAGATTAAAGGGGGGAAACCAAATGCTACCGAATGCCTTTGCCAAAAGATTGGGCTCCAGAGTGTGGCTTAATTGCCCCATTACCTCCATAACCAACGGCGAAAAAGGAGTAAGCGTTACTTATGAACGGCAAAAAGAAATGAAAGAAATTAGCGGGGATTATTTTGTGAATTGTATCCCGCCCCCAACCCTTAAAAAGATACCCATTACCCCTGCACTATCGGAGAAAAAGCAATATATCAACGAAAACATCACCTATGATTCTTATCAGCGGTTTGTTTTTCAGGCTAGCTCCAAGTTTTGGGAGGATGACGGTTTTGAGGATATCAATATGAGTTTGGACCATCCGGATCTATGGGAAGTGTGGCAATCTGCAGAAGAAGTGGATACCCATAGGGTTATTGTGTTGGGCACAGGACCAGGAGGAGTTTCTCCCCAACGTGCATTGGCAGCCTTTCGTGAAGTTTATCCTGGAAAAGGGGATACCATAGAGTTGGCGGTGGGACGGGATTGGACAAAACAAAAATATTCGCCAAACTGTGAAAGAACCGCCTTTCCTATTGGAGAACTTAATAAGTTTTGGCCACATATTATGGCATCTGAAGGACGTATCCATTTTGCCGGGGCTTATGCGGATAACCTTAATTGGGGCACAGAAGCAGCGACCAGATCGGCCAACCGCGTGGCAGAAACCATTCACCAACTTTAAACCTGCTCAGAATGCGACTTATTTTATTCATCGGAAGTCTATTGATGGCTTGCTTTTATTTTCTCTTTAGCCTTTCGCATCCTCAAATTCAAGAAAATCGACCTCCAGAAATTACAATAACCGCTCCCCTTCCCAATCATACTTTTAAATGGAATTCCATATTACCTTATGAAATACAGGTTATGGATTTTGAAGACGGAAATTCCGAATACGATGAAATTAACCCCAACGAAGTACTTTTAATAGTAAGGTATTTGAAGGATTCCTCAGAGCTTAAGCCCTATTTAAAGGGCAGGTCCAACACCAATTATGAGCCATTGATCCAGATGGGCAGTTCAACTTGTTTCAATTGCCACAAGGCCAAAGGGAAATTAATTGGGCCATCCTTTGAAAGTATTGCTGCCAAATACGATAGGGACCCGAAGACCATAGAATTGCTCGCCAGTAAAATAATGACGGGCAGCAGCACTGTTTGGGGTGATGAGAAAATGCCTCCCCATCCCGATTTCTTGGCCGGGCAGGTCCAGGAATTGGTACTCTGGATTTTGGAAAATAATTCAGACCCTAATAACGATTATTTGGCTGGCGTTAAAGGGGCCATAAAAACTAAGGAAACCGCAACAGACAACGAAAAAGGTATTCTAGTGATGACAGCGATCTATAGAGATCATGGTTCCAATGATGAAGGACAAAACAGCATACAGTCCCAAAATACACTTATCCTAAAAAATCACTGACTTCTTAATGATACCAACACGGAGGTTTATCCGAAAGGTATGGCCGGTTGTTGAATAACAATTAAGAAACAAGCCTACTGTGGAAACACCACAATACTAAGCCAAGCACCATAGGAACAAAATCCTTGTGCTTGGCTTATTTGTTATTATTTCCTTTCTTATTCCGCCTGCGGTGCACTAATGGCATCCACATACCTGCCAGCCCAATAGGGCAACAAATAGATATAGGGGGCATATTCCCGTTTACCATCACTTCCGCCGTTGTTCCTATACGCGCCATTGTGCAAATGAAGTGTGCGCTCGTCTCCTGGCAACACCTCGGTATAGGTCTGGCTTCGGAAATTGGGCGCAATTTTCGTCAGGTCCTTACGGTGGTCATTATCAATTTTCCAATCGATCAGGTCCATTGGAAACTCTCGCAACCACCAGGCAGATTCCTCACTATCTATATTTTTTCCTCCAGTAAGTGCAAAAAGATAATTCCATAGCGGATTTTTTTCAGAGCGTTCCACTTCCCAATGGCTTTTTACTGCATTAAAATGTGCTTCCTTCTGCTCATCCGAAAAGGAATAATTGACAAATCCGGGAATGGTCAGAAAATACATTTCGTCATCGGAATGGTTCCATTTATTACTTAAATCCTCTCCTTCTACAAAACCGATCACCGTAGCCGGTCTGTTGGCATTCTCATCGTAGCCATATTTTTTTATTAGCTTTTCGGCTCCCTTCTTATATTTTTTATCCTGTGTAAAATGATAGGCCGTTTGTAGGAAAGACAGAATAAGCGTAGAATTTAATCTACGATCCCCTACATTGATAGGGAAGCTATTTACATATTCTGGATTCCATTTACCCCAAGCGGTAGGCTTTCCATTCCAATCCATTAAGTACCAATCGTTATCCATAATATGGTCCATCTCAATTTTTATTTGATGTATGGCCCTATCCCGCCATTCCTTATCCGGAGCAAGTTCAGCAAAAAGTGCGTACACGAAAAAATGTCCACAAGATTCATCGCTACTAGTAGTGGACTTCCATCTCCAAAGTTCGTCATCCGACAATTGCCATATCCTTCCATTTTCTTTCTCCCATTGCTGTCTCCACTCCTCGGAAAATCCATTGGCGTGAAGTCCCACTTCGTATCCATCCCTCTCAAAAGACCTTGCTGGGAACCCTTTTAAATCGGGAAGTGCCGTCAATCTTTCCATGGCTTCAAAGGCTTCATAGGCATTTTGCTTGGCATCCTCAGACTTGGTTACCGCATACCTGAACAACTCCCCTGCCAAGTACATCGAAGTCCATAGTCCGTCATTATCCGTATCGTGAAAATAGCCCGTAGATAGATCGCCGGGTGTTCTCATAGACAGATCGGTGGTAAAACCGTAGCGAATATGACGTAAACGTTGAATTTCTTGAAAATACTCCGCTTTTTGTGCCAGTGTCATGGGTGCGAAGTTAATTTTACTCATCCCTTTTTGAGTCAGGACCAGCACAATTCCGTCTGGACCTTCAGCCAAATCCACCACCTGATCGTCTACCAACCATCGTTTGGAGGCGTAATAATCGTATTTGCCATCTTCACGTAGTTTAAAGGCCCCTTTGGCGGATCCGAACCATAGGCTTCCACGAATATTTTTTACAGTGGTAATTTCTGTCCAAGGCAGTTTTTGGTCCAGTTTATTTGGGACAAATGTTTTGCGATCCAAAATCTGTATGCCATTGGAGGTCCCCAAAACAATACTGTCATCATGGAAAGTGAAGGCCGTTAAATTAGTCCCGTTGAACACCTTTTTGGAAGACTTTGAACTACTATCTATTTGGTAGAGACCATCTGCGGTTAATAGTAAAAACTGACCGGAATTAGAGTCATATTGAACGGATATAGGTTTAGGGTTGTCTATAGAAGACCTCCAAACTTCCAGATCGTTTTTAAAAACAACAAAATCGCCTTCTCCTGCTATTAAAGTCAAAAAATCGGGACCCATGCCCATGGCCATGGGAGCTTTTAGATTATGTTTAATGTATAACTTCCCTGCCCATGCGTTGCTTAAAACTGCCTTGTCCGTTAAATAAACAAACTGACCTTGGTACTCGGTCATTGCAAGAATGTTCATATCGATCAAAGGCCGGTATTGAACATCTTGACGGATACTTTTTTCATGAGGGAGCATCAGGCCCAGGCTGCTAAGCACTTTAATGACCTTATTACGATCACTGGCAATTTGAAGTAAAGCGGCATTCCCCTCCCCTTCTTCCAAAGAAAACTTTTCAGCACTATCCTGAAGAAACGGCTGATCGACATACGTTTGTGCCTTGGTAGCCAACCCCACTAATAAACAAAAACCTAAGAATAATTTTTTCATAATTTATATCAGTTGTAGAATCGATAAAAATAAATGTATGTCAACGAAGTAGTATCACTATTCTTGATGAATACCTATAGTATTTTACCCTATTAGGATTTTAACATTTATAAAATATCTTACGAAATTTTATGGAGATGTCAGTGAAGTCTTAAAATGATCAACAAAGCAACTCCAATAAAATATATAGGTATACGGTTGATTATATATGTTTATTCGGTAAAATTACCTCCAGAGACTATACTTTTAAGGACCTGTAATTTTGGCTTCGGGATTAAAGACCTATTGGAATACAGGCTAAAATTCTATGTATTCAATAGATTTGGCCAGTATACCTCTTTATAATCCCCGGCCCTTACAAAACCAATAAAGCGTTTACCAATGTTTTGATAAACGCTTTTTTAAAAGACTGCTATTTCTGCTAACTATTCCAGATCTATAATACCAACAACTTCATAGGCCCTTGTGCCATCTACCTGTACTTTTTCATACAGAATATTGCCGTACTCATAATAGGTCTGTCCGTCTATGGTTACTTTTTCATAATCTTCGGGAAGTTCATAGACTATAGTCCCAATTTCTGGTTCAACCACTTCATATTCATTCCCTATCTGGGTATAAAAAGTGCCGCCTACCGCAAAGTAGATATGGTTATTAAAATGAATTCTGCGATAGTTCGCTGGCAAGGTATTTATTCTAAATCCTATTTTAGGAGCAATTACAATATAACGGCCTCTGGAATAGGTGTAAAACCTATTATTGGAATAGTAGTAATTTTGTCCTTGGTACTTCACCACCTTTCTATTGGGTACTGTTCTTACAGAAACAACCTTCCTGGTCGGGGTTCTGTAAACCACTCTTTTACTCGACACCCTATTAGGTGTTTTTTTAGTTACCGTTCTGGTCGTTTTGGTTGTCGTAGTAGTTCGTGTCCTGGTTTGGGCCGTACCTACATATATACCACCTATAAGTAAAAAGGACAGGACGAAATATATTTTGCTATTTGTTTTCATAGTTTAAAAATTTAAAAGGTTAAACTTTAAAGTATACTTTCACTCCTTTGACCCAAATTTTCAAAATTGGTTTAATCGTAAAAAACATTTTTGGGGGATATTGGACAAAATGTTGGTTTCTATCGATAAGGGTAAAATGCCCCCGGGACCTCTACCCTACCGTTTTATTTGAGTTCAACCCAAAAAATTCTTACCTTGTCAGTTATTATGCATGCATAGTAAAAATCATAAGAAAATGACCAAGTATAAACATATTTTCGAACCTTTGGATTTAGGATTTACAACCCTTAAAAACCGCATTCTAATGGGTTCCATGCATACAGGCTTGGAAGAGCAAAAAAATGGCCTGGAAAAAATAGCAGCCTATTATGCCGAACGGGCAAAAGGAGGTGTTGGACTAATTGTTTCCGGTGGAATTTCCCCGAACGTACAAGGTTGGACGGCTCCATTTTCGGCCCGCATGAGCAGCAATAAGCACTCTAAACACCATAAGGTGATTACAGAGGCCGTACATAAGGAGGACGGTAAAATATGTATGCAAATTTTACACTCCGGGCGTTACGGCTATCACCCGTTTGCAGTGGCCCCTTCTGCCATAAAGTCGCCCATTACTCCCTTTAAACCATTTAAACTGAAGTCGTCCGGTATAAAACGTACGATCCGCGATTTTGTGAATTCGGCCCAACTAGCAAAAAAGGCAGGCTATGATGGAGTGGAAATTATGGGGTCTGAAGGCTATTTAATCAACCAATTTATTGCAGAAAAAACAAACAAGCGTACAGACGATTATGGTGGAAGCTATGAAAACCGAATGCGTTTGCCCATAGAAATAGTAAAACAGACGCGTGAAGCTGTGGGAATGGAGTTTATCATCATCTATCGTTTATCCATGTTGGATTTGGTGGAAAAAGGAAGTAGTTGGCAAGAAGTAGTAGCCTTGGGCAAGGAAATTGAAAAGGCCGGTGCTACGATTATCAATACAGGGATTGGTTGGCACGAAGCGCGAATTCCCACCATTGCCACATCGGTACCGCGCGCTGCCTTTACCTGGGTAACCAAAAAAATGAAAGAAGAACTTTCCATTCCTTTGATTACTTCCAATAGGATAAATATGCCGGAAACCGCGGAAAAAGTGCTGGCAGAAGGTCATGCAGATATGATTTCGATGGCTAGGCCATTTTTAGCGGATCCTGAATGGGTCAATAAGGCCCAAAATGATAGGGCCGATGAAATAAACACCTGCATTGGTTGTAATCAGGCTTGTTTAGACCACGTTTTTGCCCGTAAAGTAGCCAGTTGTTTGGTAAATCCGAGAGCATGTCATGAAACCGAACTTAATTATCTTCCTACAGAAGAAAAGAAAAAAATAGCTGTGGTAGGTGCCGGTCCTGCCGGATTGGCTTCAGCAACCATTGCAGCACAACGTGGACATGAGGTGACCCTATTTGATGCCGACAAGGAAATTGGCGGACAATTCAACATGGCCAAAAAAATCCCAGGAAAGGAAGAATTCTACGAAACCATTCGGTATTTTAATAAGCAATTGGAATTACATATGGTAACCGTGCAATTAAATACACGTGTAAACGCCGAAGTTTTAATAAATGGGCATTTTGATGAAGTTATTTTAGCCACCGGAATTGTACCAAGAACTCCAAAAATTGAAGGGATTGATCACCCCAAAGTGTTGAGCTATATAGATGTTTTAAAATTAAAAAAGCCTGTTGGCAAACGGGTAGCGGTTATTGGTGCGGGTGGAATTGGATTTGATGTATCCGAATATTTGGCTCACGAGGGTGAAAGCACCGCTTTAAATATTGAGGCTTGGTTAAAGGAATGGGGCATTGACAAGACTATGAAGGCCCGCAGTGGAATTGAAGGAGTGCAGGCCAAAGTGCAACCCTCACCCAGGGAAATTTTTATGTTGAAACGCAGCAAAGGAAAATTTGGTGGCGGCCTTGGAAAAACCACCGGTTGGATACATAGAACTAGCTTAAAAAATAAAAAAGTTCAATTTATCAACCAGGTGCAGTACAGCAAAATTGATGATGAAGGCTTGCATTATATTCAAAATGGAGCGCAAAAAGTGTTGGCAGTAGATAACGTTATCATTTGTGCAGGTCAATTGCCATTTAAGGAATTATTGGAACCTTTGGAAGCAAAAGGTATAAAAGTACATGTAGTTGGTGGGGCAGATGTGGCTGCCGAATTGGATGCCAAACGCGCCATAGATCAAGCCAGTAGGCTGGCGGCGATAATATAGGTAGGTCTCTATTTAAAAGTATAATATTTACAATACCAAAACCCCGCTTAAAAGCGGGGTTTGTTCATCCATCACATTTGAATATTCCTATGGATTCGTAACAAAAAAACTATTCAGTCATATTTGCCTTAAACCAAAAGTCGATCGTCACTTCTTCAGGTCTTTGATCCTGCTGCGGTCTATCTCTA
The DNA here is from genome assembly GCF_900129275.1 of Arenibacter palladensis. Taxonomy (GTDB): domain Bacteria; phylum Bacteroidota; class Bacteroidia; order Flavobacteriales; family Flavobacteriaceae; genus Arenibacter; species Arenibacter palladensis. Next base: position 731,834 of record NZ_FQUX01000002.1, read on the forward strand.
CCTTGACCACCACCTTGACCACCTCCCCTAGAACCACCACCACCTTGGCCTCCTCCTCTGGGACCACCGCCTTGGCCTCCTCCGCCAAAACTGATATTTGAACCTTTATCTTCAGTAGCCTTTTCCACTTTTGGGGTTACCACACCAATGGATAATTTTGAGAAATCAATATCGCCTTTAGCTATATTCTGTTTGGGCATCTTAAGATTATAGTACAATAAATTGCTTCCTTCATCATAGTTGTAACTAATGGAGATACCCAATTTATTAAGATCTAAATGAAATTCCTCCTCATAATCATTATTGATATAATTAGCTTTTTGGGGCATGGCATCCAACATGACCAAAATATCCGGCCCCTTACGATCAGCGTCTTCTTTTTCCCCGCTGTCACCTCCACCTCTGTCATTTCTTCCTTGAGATCTTTGTGGAGGTTCCATACCTAAAGGATATTGAACGGAAACCTTCTTTTTTTTCTTTCCCTTTATATCAAAATAAACATAGAAGCCAGGGTTCAACATAGAAAGCATAGTGGGTTGATCGGCCGTACTGAGTTGCACGTAAATGTTCTCGGCATCCGTATTACTATTATATTCTATCTGGTCTGCGATATTTTCCTGAAGGGGTTGAGCGTTACTCTTTACAAAGACAAACAAGGCTAGTACACCAAGCGATAGTCTTATTCTATTTAAAATAAACTTCATTGTTTTGAACTTCAAATTATTAGTATTTGGAACAAACCTAATGAATAACACAAGGTGATTTTTGTACTTTCTGTGAATAGGGATTAGTATAGTGCGAAAGTGGCTTTATTTCCTGTAGATTTTATTTTGATCTTCTATAATTGACCAAAAACAAATCTTAAGGCAAGTATCATTCGAAATGAGATTGAATTAAATCTTATGATTTATATATTTTTATGAAAATAATTTAAAATAAATTAAAAATAATTAGGAATTACGTAAAATATTGTTAAATTATAAGACATAACTAATAATTTAAACAAATATATGAGGCAACTTAAGATCACTAAACAAATTACGAACAGAGACACCAGATCATTAGAAAAGTACTTTCAAGAAATATCAAAAATTGAATTGATTACCCCAGATGAAGAGGCAGAACTGGCAAAAAGAATTCGTGAAGGAGATCAAATTGCACTCAATAAGTTAGTAAATGCCAATTTACGTTTTGTGGTTTCTGCCGCAAAACAATATCAAGGTAAAGGCTTACGGCTTTCCGACCTCATCAACGAAGGAAATATTGGCTTGGTCAAAGCGGCCCAACGTTTTGACGAGACCAGAGGATTTAAGTTTATTTCCTATGCGGTATGGTGGATCAGGCAATCTATCTTGCAGGCAATGTCCGAACATTCCCGTATGGTACGTTTGCCCCTGAACAAAATCGGAGAAATTAGTAAAATTAATAAGGTATATTCTGCCTTGGAACAGACCTTTCAACGCCCCCCAAGCGCCGTAGAGATTGCCAGGGAATTGGATATGAGCCCCGCGCAGGTGAAATTGGCCATCAAAAATTCAGGAAAACATTTGTCCATGGACGCTCCTTTTGAGGAAGGAGAATCTTCCAATTTATACAATGTTATAAAATCGAAGGAATCCAATAGTCCAGATACCCAAATGATGAAAGACTCCCTTAGAATGGATATTGAAATGGTATTAAAAACACTTCCCAGTAGGGAAAGTGAAATTATACGGCTCAATTATGGTATTGGGGAACGAAACCCGATGAGCCTCAGCCAAATTGGTGAGCTATTCGACATCACTCGGGAACGTGTACGACAAATCCGGGCAAAGGCACTTCGGATCCTTCAGAACAAATCCAGAAACCAAATATTGAAAGCGTATTTATAAAATTATATATCGCTTCTAAGAATTTAAGGCCGACTTTATAGAGTCGGCCTTAATAGTTTTCGTGCTCATGATGTTTTTGATTTAGAAGGATAAATTGTTGAGTATTAAATATACAAAACTTACATCAACATACTTTAAATTTATGGTATATCCGTACTCCGGACCGCGTTGGTATTAACCTCAATTCTAAGCACTTACCATATCTTAATTCTTTCCTCTTCTGGTTTGAAATTTCGATCCCCCGGTTTAACATCAAAAGCGTTGTAAAATGGGGTAAAGTTCATTAAGGGACCATTTACTCGCCAAATAGGGGGCGAATGCGGATCGGTCATTACATAGTTGCGCAGGAATTCCTCCCGCATTTTTACACGCCAAATATTGGCTACGGAGAGAAAAAACCGCTGGTCTGGGGTATAGCCTCCTATTTTGGTAGAATCCTGCCCCTGTTCTGTTAGTTTAAACGCATCATAGGCAATGGCAATTCCAGCGTTATCTGCCGTGTTTTCCCCAACCGTCAAGGCACCCTTTAAATGGATACTATCCAAAACCGTAAAGGCAGAATATTGGTCTATAATTTTTTGCGTTTTTGCCTTGAACTGGGTATAATCGTCCTCTGTCCACCAATTGGCAACGTTTCCGTTTTTGTCATATTGTGCCCCTTGGTCATCAAAGGCATGTGTAAACTCGTGACCTATCACCATTCCAATTCCTCCATAATTCACGGCATCATCCGCATAAAGATCAAAATATGGAGCTTGTAATATACCAGCGGGAAACACAATTTCGTTCAACGCAGGATTGTAATAAGCCGTTACAGTAGAAGGGGTAGTATGCCACTCGTCCCGATTGGGCGCCTTATTTAGTTGCTTAAGTTCGTACAGATATTCATCTTTTTGCAGGTTCACCACGTTTTCAAAGAATTTATCCCGATCTATTTCCACATTGTAAGTTCTCCATACATCTGGATAACCTATTTTTTTGTTAATGGCATATAGTTTTTCCTTGGCCTTCAACTTGGTGCTGTCGCCCATCCAATCCAGATTCTCGATACGTTTCTCCAATACTTTCTGAAAATTATTAACAAGATCCAGTGCCCGCTTTTTGGCATCTTCCTTAAAATAGCGCTTAACATATAATTGTCCCAAGGCAAAGCCTATTTGTTCATCTACGCGGCGTACCATCTGCTTGGCCCGTGGTTGTTGTTGCGCCTGACCGGTTAAAACTTTACTATATTCAAAAGCAATATCCCTAAAGGGTTTGCTTAAAATATTGGCATAAGAATCCATGGAGTGTGCTTTCAGGTACCATTTCCACTGGGCTAAAGGCACCTTGGTCAGCAACTTGTTTAAAGTGTCATAATAATTGGGTTGTGAAACCTCCAAAGAATCGACCTCCGCTCCTAGATTTTTTAATAGTGCCCTCCAACCCAAGTTGGAATGTTTTTTCTCAAGTTCGGAAACGGCCATTTTGTGATAGTTTTCTTTTATGACCCTTCGTTCTATACGCGTTTTATGGACTTGCGCCAATTGTTTTTCAATTTCGTATACAATAGCTGCCTGAGCTTTGGCATCCTTATCCCCTACCAACTCGAACAGCGAGGTCAGATATGTTTGGTAAGCCTCTTGAACCTTTTTCACAGAAGCATCTTCCTGAAAATAATAATCGCGATCGGGCATGCCCAACCCTGTCTGGGCAACATGCATAATATTTAGGGAACTATTTTTCTGATCTGGGGAAATATAGGGAGCAACCATGGAATAATCCCCATTCTTGATCTGGGTGGCCACAAAATCCATTATGCCGGAAATATCACTAATCGCCTCAATTTCATCCAAGATAGGTTGTATGGGTGTAATTCCTCTTTCATCAATACTTAGGGTATCTATCCCCGAGGCATAAAAATCGCCTACCTTTTGTTCTATACTCCCTTTGGGATGTTCTTGCTGGGATACTTCCTGTAATATATTTTTTAGCAATTCCTGCTGAGGAATATTTAAAAACCGATAGGACCCTACCCCTACCTGATCTTCTGCGATTATGGCTTTATCGAACCATTTTTTATTAACATGATTAAAGAAATCGTCCCCGGGCCTAATGGAATCTGTAATTCCGTCAAAAACAACGGTCTTATTATCGGGTTCAACATTATTCTTATTGGAAGACTCATTTTTACAGGAAAAAAATAAACAGAAAATCAAAGAGAAATAACATAGGAATTTCATAGCAGAATTGTTTTATTCGCTCTAAGATATGTTTTTCTTATTATTTAACTATGGGATTTAGTTCATAGATAGCAATAAATATTGTGGTGATAACATGTCAGGTTCAGTCCAAATTGAAAAGGTCTTTATCTGAAGTAGGTGTTTAATAAAGTTAAGGTCAGGGTGATTCAGCAAACTATACAGAAAAAACGCCCTTTCCCTTTAAATGCGGTATCTGCCTTTGGAATTATTAGATAGAAGATCAATGAAGTCCCTACACATAGACTACCCTATACTACGCAAAAAAAAAGGAGGATAATTAAATAAATAATTACCCTCCTTCCCACTAATCAACCAATCTAACCTTCTTTATTCCATTTCTATAAAGCCTACTACTTCGTAAGCCCTGCTGCCATTTATCTGTACTTTCTCGTAAAGGATGCTGGCATATTCGTAATATTCCATTCCATCTATAGCTACTTTTTCATAATCGTCCGGTAGCTCATACACTATAGTACCTATTTCGGGCTCTACCACTTCATATTCATTATTTATTTGAACATAAAATACCCCTTGGGCATTATAATAGTTGTAATTATTATAAGTGACCCGCTTATAATCTGAGGGCAAGCTACTTAATCTGAATCCTATTTTAGGGGCAATTACGATATACCTCCCCCTGGATTGTGTATAATACTTGTTGTTGGCATAATAATAATCCTGCCCCTTGTACTTAATAACTTTTCTATCGGGTACTGAACGCACTGAGACTACTTTTCGCACTGGAGTTTTATAGGTAACCTTTGTGCTTGGTACTCTATTGTAGACCGTTTTCTTTACCGTGCTTGTCTTGGTATCCCTATTGGATTTGGAATTTGAGTTCCCAACGGATTGCCCGGAAGCTTGTGTTACAAAGGCAATAGCAAGTAAAACTGATAAACTGTATATTCTAATAAATGCTTTCATAATCTTTAAGATTTTAGGTTCTGATCGTTATTAATACGTAAACTTTGAAACGTATTCATAAGCCAAAGGTATAGGTACCTAATAGAACTATGAAAGCAAATAGACAATGACTGGATTTCTATCTATGAATATTAGAATTTAACAGATTAAAATAAAAGGACTACCAGTAAATGTCGGGTATTACCGGCTGTAAAGCCATGGATGTTTTTGTTGTTTTCACTGACCGCTGCTAGTTAGTGCACCAAAAGATTAATGGTTATAAGGATTTTGACCACCCCTTTGCTTTCTGAAATAGCCACGGAAAGCATGTTATTGCATTTCTGTAGAGAGTTCTTGGCCATGAACGGTTTATTAATTTCAAGGTATTATAATACTTTGTAGCACAAATAAAATATGCACCGCTTATTTGGCCCCGACAGTAATTGTTAAGTTCTAATGATTGAAATGCATCTTCATCCCCTCATGGCTGTCCTTAAACCCAAGTTTTGTATAAAAGGCTATTGCCTTGGGCCTTTTCTTGTCCGTGGTCAACTGCAACACATGGGCCTTTCTTTCTTTTGCCCTACTTATGGCCCATTCAAACATTTTGGTTCCCATACCCGTTCCCCTATGATCCTTCCTAATTCTTACCGCTTCAATCTGGGCTCTTACTCCTCCGCGATAGGTGAGGTATTGGATAAAGGATAATTGCAAGGTGCCTACCACCTCGCCCACTTCATTTTCCACAACTATAAGTTCCTGGTTGTTATCGTTGGTTATATTCTCAAAAGCCTCATAATACTCCTCAGGGAGGGGTATTTTGAAATCCTCCCTAGTTTTTCCCAACTCATCATCTGCAATCATTTCTACAATTGCTAGAACATCATCTATTGTTGCTTTTCTAAATTTCATTTTTAGTTCTATTAACTGTTCCTTTTAACCTTTCAACCATTAATATGTACAAAACCAATATAAAGGCCATCCCAAATCCTAAAACACCAATATTAACTCCCAATAATGTTTTTTCACTTCCATCCAAATATTTCATGGAACCACCATAAGCATTCTTTAAGCCATAAGCCAATAAGAAGCCCCCTGTTACCAATAAACTTAAAATACCACTGATCTTGGTTTCCTTTTTAACCCAAACCAACCATAGACAAAGCGCCCCTATACCAGAATTTGTAATTAATTGCCATACCTCATGTATTCTAACATGGGGAGTCCAATTGGGATTGAAAACATGGGTTTCATTGATTTCCAAAAAAGGAACCACAATAGCATAAAGTAGAACACTGAAGGTTATTATTGATCTTTTCATGTGCTTATAAGTTTTCGTACAATTTTTCGGTTGCCTTTTTGAGATCAGCCTTAGGTAAAAACTGGTCGGCTATAGTGAGTATAGCATTTAAATTATCCCGAAATCTTTCTAATTTAATTTCACCTGGTTTGATGGATGTCTGCAATAAATGCAACGCCATATCGGCCAAAAGCATACGCTGTTTATCCAACCACTCCGTATCACCTTTATTCGCGGGATTATTCAAATAACTCTTTTCAACTTGACTATGCAACGCCCAACTAATGTCCAATATTTTTAATTTCTCTTCTTTGGTCATCTTTTAGTCATCTTTTTTAATCATCGATTTATTAAAATAAGTTGCCTCTTCAAAATCCCGAATGTTTATGGATATAATCGGGACTTCCGGAAACACTTGCTTTAATTTGGTTACCACTGCTTTTGATAACATAGCCTTTTGTTCTACCGTCCTTCCTTCCATAATATTGGCAAAAATGTGAACAAAATCATTCTTAGAGTTCCCAATATTGTAATATTTAAATGGATTGATTCTCACCTTTATATCCCCAGGATCAAAAAGTTCGGTAGACTCGGCGGCATCATATACATTTTGCATAATCTCCTGAGGTGATTTTAATGAAACAATGTTTTCCGAACAATCTATTATAAAATGTGGCATACGTTTAAGGTTTTAATAATTCTTTCCCGTTATCACTTACTGTATTTTGTAAAGAAGGTGGATTCCAAATTCCTGTATCTGTAGTTTCCTTTACATATTCCGAGAAATCCTTTGGCTTTCTTCCCAATACTTTCTCGATATCATGTGTAATCTCCGCATTGTCCGGGTTGCCAAGAACCTCCGTAAACAAGTACTCTATCAGCCAAACAAAATCGGCAGGGACTCCCTGTTGCTTCATTACTTGGGTATAGGCCGAAAGGGCTATTGGCGTAAATGCAATTTCCCTTCCAGTGGCTTCCGCAATTTCCCGGATCACTTCTTTAAAGGTAAGTTGTCTTGGACCCGTAAGTTGGTAAATCTGTCCATTGTGCTTTTCGTTCAACAAGGCGGCTACGGCCACATCGGCAATATCATCCGTATCTACGTAGGGAACTTTAACATCTGCCTGTGGCAAGGCTACAAAGCCCTCCAAAATAGGTTCCAAGAAGAAGCTTTCACTAAAATTTTGATTAAACCAGCTAGCCCTAACAATGGTATAGTCCAGACCAGAGTGAATCACCACTTGTTCACAGAGTTCAGCTTCGCGCTCTCCTTTTCCAGATAAGAGCACTATCTTTTTCACGCCCGATTGTTTGGCTTTTCTGATCAATTCCTCTATTGCCTCCAAAGCTCCCGGAACCGCTAGGTCTGGTTGAAAGGTGATATAGACTTTGTCCATCCCTAGTAGGCTCTCCGACCAGGTTTCTGGTTGTTCCCAATCAAAGGCCGGGGAAGCCGATCTGGAACCTATCCTCACCTTATGGCCAGCCTTAATTAATCTATCTACTACTTTGCGGCCCGTCTTACCAGTACCGCCGATGACTAAAATATTATTCTTGTTTTCCATTTTTATTGTTATTTAAATTTATTTTTAAGAATTATGAAGACTATTAAATATTGTTCTTTGTGGCTTGTATTAACCCTATTAGCAGTAAGAGAAAGGAAATAACCGAGGTGATGGTCCTAATAAGGTGCAAACGATTCCATTTTAGTTCGAAGCTTTCCCTCAATTGTCCCAATTCGTTCCCGCTTGCCGTATTCAAATTAACTTTATCCAGCATCTCATTTAAAGGAACGTTCCCGAAAATGGTGACTAGCACAACTCCAAAGAAGTAGGTAGCCGTGGCCGAAGCCAATAGCCACATAAGTGTAGCCGGACTTCCTTTGAACCAATACAAACAGATAAACCCGAGTATGGAAGGACCAAAGAACACCACAAAGAACAGGGGATTTATTATGGTTCGGTTCATTTGTTGAAAGGACATCAAATAACCCTGGTCATCCAACCTTCCAATTCCGGGGGTAATGGCATTGGTCCAAGTGAAGCATAGTCCCGCCGATAGACCGGTCAATATTATCAATACGCTGATCAATATAGTTTCAAGTGTGATATCCATGGCCTTAATTCTTTAGAAGTTTAGTTTTTGGGTAAACACGGGAATACCAGTACAACACGGATACCAATAAAAACTCAGCCGCTATGATCCAGAATCCCAAGGAGGTAAAAAAGCTAAAATGACTACCTCCTTTTGGGATTACGAAGAAGGGGACCGTGATTAAAGCGTCCAATATAACAGCAGTCAACAACATGGTTTGCCCCACCAGATATCCGTGGGTTTGAAGGTCCTTTTTGTAGTAAAAAGTACATCCGAACCAGACCAAAGGTATCACCACAACAAACAATACAAGATTTGCCTGAGTCTCCATATTTTCCATGATGGGTATACTATAAGAAACTGAATAAAAAAGAATGGCAATAATCCAAATGACTATTCCAATAAGCAGTGCGCGTTTAATTTTCATGACTTTTATTTTTTAAAGTTACATGCCAAAATTATTGGAGTGCGCTTAGGACGGCTTGTCCCAAATGGAGTAAGATTTGTTCGAAAAGGAATTTACTTGATCTGACTAGGTCTATAGCCAAATTTTTTCTCAAAGGCGTTGGAAAATGAACTTAGACTATCATAGCCTACATGCCAGGCAGCTTCCTGTACCGAAGCATCCCGATTTCTGATCAACTTATGGGCCAAGGTCAATCGTTCGTTTTGAAGGTATTTGAACACGGGAACGCCAAAATATGCCTTAAAGTCTTTTTTTAATTTAAAGGTATTTAACCCTATTTGCCTGGAAAGCTCGTTAAGGGAAGGAGGGTTATCAATATTCTTCAATAAAATATCTTTGGCCTCATTGAGTTGGCCTCGTTCCTGGACGTTTATTTTTTCTGTTTTTAAGCTGGCCAATTGGCCAAAAAAATGGGAAAGCAGCGCTGTTATCTGACTTCGGAAAAACATCATTTTGGTTTTTCCCTCGTATTGAATATTAAATAAACTATCAACAATGGCTTGCATTTCCGGAGTCATGATAAAATGTGGTCCTTCCACATAATGATCCGAAGGGTTCACCAACTGTGCCAACATTTCTCCGAATAATTCACCTTCTTGATTGGGAAGTTTATCCAGTACTTTTATGGAAGTGGCAATTACCAAGCATTCCAATGGCTTGGAGGAGGAGACCGTATGTATAAATTCTACCTTATCATCCGCATAAAATGAAAGTGCCAATCCCTTGGTATAATTGAAGTCTTTTTGTTTGTCCCCATATTTTACCTTTAAATCAACATTTCCTGAACCATAAAAAGCAACCGCGATCAAAGGCTCTTCAAAGGAGCATGAATCTATGGTAGCCTCATTTACTTTGGCTTCTTCTACCAAAATAATAAAGTCGTTTATATCTATAATATCCCTTGTCATATAGCGTAGAACGAATTTACAAAATTTTGGGTTTGTACAGCCGGCTACCTATAGATGTCCGTAATATCAAAAAAATCCGGCTACCTTTACAAGTAGCCGAATCTTCATCGGGGGAACAACAAAATTAATCAACCTGACGGTTCATCAACATAAAAACTAATCGTTCAAATAATTATTTACTGCTGTAGCACGAGCGCTAACGTGACTATTTAATTGACTTATGGCAGCCTGAAAATCGGCACTTGAACTTAGAAATGAAAACCCGGAAACTTCAAGGTTGGCATACGGTTCTACCAATGCCGAATAGACTGCATATTTGGATTGCATAGTACTCACATTAAAGGCATTATCTACCACTTCCAGTACATAGGCATCATACTGTGCCCTATAGGTGGCATCCTCATACAAATATCCTATTAATGGCCATTGGGTATGATTTAGATCTGAAAAATCCAAAGCCAATGACCCTTCCCTATTACCATTTTGCAAAGCCTCATTATTATCCCATGGTATCCATGATAATTTTTCCGTATCCGGATTATTGTACAGATAATAATTATGGGTCATTCTGCCATAAGTATCCCAATTTTGAATTACGGTATTAACAGCCAAATATTTCAAAAAGGTATCAGTGTCAAAAACACTTTCCAAATTGGCACGCCAAGTTTCGGGATCCGTTGTTCTGTTTGTTGCATGCAAAGCCGTAAAGACACTTTGTATATCGCTAAAATCGGCCTCATCCTCATTGGTCTTCTTTACAAATACATCTTCGGTGAATGTGCCCTCTGCAAAACTGGCACCGGTGCCATCAGGTTTGTATAAATTACCATCATTATCCGAAAACTGGGTATCTATTACCGTGTCATCAACTTCTTCAACCAAAGTATACACTCCAAAATATTGTGGTCCATCGCCATGATCCACATAAACGGTATAAAACGCGGCGTGTGAACTTGCTATACCGGCATCCCTGAAAATATCGGTAGCCACCTTTTCCCTTAACATGGATTTGTCATTGTAGTTATTTTTCAAACTCAATTTCTTAAAACCATAAAATCGTTGATTGTCTATTTGGGGATATTGATCTTCAAATTCATCAAAATCAAGCTTGAAGGATAATTTTAGGATACCACTGCTCCAGCTCGACTGTAAACTGGAATTGCCTTTAAAACGCACACCTACCCTATACCATTCCTTGCCATTGTACATAACATCACCAGGGACAAAAATAGGGTCTTCATCTACCTCTGCCAATCCACCTCCACCAGGTCCTCCACTTCCACCAAAAGCTCCATAAAGTGAAGTCATATCATCCAGCATACTCTGCCAACGCTCTTCGGTGATTACAATATCCAATCGTTTTACAGCTTCATCCTCAAAAACTTCATCAAAATTTGGATCTGCGGATTTGCTATGTGTGTCATCGGTCCAGTCCACGGCTTCAAAATCGGTATCGGAATAGGTCTCTACATAGGTTCCACTTTCTATTACCACTTCCCCCTCATCTACCGACGTACTTACCGCGGCATCGTTGGAGCAGGAAAGCACCACAAATAATTGCGTCATCAATAAAAACAATAAGCTTAATTTTCTCATCATTGTATACTTTAGGACTATTATTACCTTACAAAGATGTTAATAGGAAGTAAATGAATTTAGTAAAATCAGCGAATGCCGTATTCTTTTAAGTAAATAGGGATAATTATTTGGTGAGTAAATTAATGGATCTCCAGAAAAGTGATACATTGCGGTACTATTTATAAAAGAGTCTTAAGGGCGCCTTCCCCATATCCAGAAATTAATTTATTAGTGATTCTGCCTTTTTCCCGGATTCCCTAATCAAAGCACTTGCCAAAGCGGTGGTTGCATCTATAATTAGACTATACTCTCCTAATTGTAGCTTTGCCCATTATATTTTTGCCGACTTTTTATTCTTTTGAAATTCTGGCAATACTTTTTCTGCCAGTCGCTCCAAGGTGCGTTCCATATCATTGGAATTGAACCTTAGATTTATACTAACATGGTTTACACCAATAGTTTTTAAATGATGTAAATAGGTGTTCAAATAATTAGCACCCGTCCTAAAGCCCAAATGAATGGGTTCTGGCCTAAAATCATCGTCTTCTTGAAGATCTACATACATAGGTTGCATAAAAGGCTTGTCAAATATACATGTTTCAGCAACCAATGCCCGCCACTCCTCAATTCTGTATTTTTGTTGTCTAGGGTCTCTGGGGTAATACATCCATCCATTGGCGTTTTTGGCATTCCACTCCAAGGACTGCTGACTAAAGCCGGTCATCAATAAGGGAATTTTATGGTTTTTGGCTTTTGGAAGTATATCTATATCTCCTTTTAAAACGCCATAATTTTTGGTTTCCAATTTAGGGTAACTCTGCTGTGACTTACGAATGTATTTAAAGGCCTCCCGAAACAATTCCCCACGGTTCTCATATTCGATTCCCATTGCGGGATATTCGTCGGATCTATCGCCTGAAGCCACTCCTAAAAGCAACCTCCCGCCTGACAATTGATCTATGGTGGCAGCGGATTTTACCACATGAACTGGGTGATGCAATGGCAGCGCGATACTGGAAACACCCAGTGCAATTTTTTTGGTTTTAGCTGCCAAAAATCCTAAATAAGTAAAGGGATCGTACATCTGGCCCGAATCGCCAAAAGAGGGTACATTAAAGGGTACGTCACGAATCCAAAGGGCCTTGAAGCCCAATTCTTCCAATAATTCCACACGTTCCAAATGATGCTCCATGGTAGGCATTAAGCCTTGATCGTAGTTCTCTATTGGCATTGAAATTCCAATGCTCAGTTCATCGGGTCGGAATACACTATTGTATGCTTTGTTAATGGGCTCGAAATCCTTCATATGCTTTTCCTTCGGGGGTTTAACTATTTTATTCTATGAATCTGTCCTACAGCTTCATTATTATATTGGCGATTGCCACCTTAGCTTTTAATATTACCGCTATACCTCTATATACGTTGAAGCTGTCCAAATTAGCTCTTCCAGAAATACATTTGTGAAGTATTACCGAGGCTTAAGGCCTTTCCAAGTAGCTGTGCAATTTTCATACCGTTCCTGGATTCTGATAGTTTCCCTATCATATTCCACACATCATTAATGACCAAGAGAACCCGCATCAACCTAAGATATAGCCTTCAATAGTGTAATTGTTTAATTGAACTTGACTATAAAGTTCTTGCCTTTTCAGGATATTTAGCAATAATAGGTCCCCTGAATAAATTGGAAATCACAGCGTATTGTGTAAAAATTATCCTGCCGTACTTTTATAAAGATAAGAAAAACCAATTTTATATATCAGCTATAATAGGGGTAACTGTGTTTTGGAAGTCAACTATATAAATACACCCTCCCACATTTTTATATATTTGCTACAAAAAAGTAATGAACAATATTAGTTATTTAATGTTGCGCCTGGCGATAGGATTAAGCATGTTTGGGCACGGATTGGTACGTTTGCCCAAACTATCGGGTTTTAGTAAATGGATGGTCAAAAGTTTTGAGGGCTCCATGTTACCGGAAATCATTGTTGTGCCCTTTAGTTATGCACTTCCCGTACTTGAACTTTGTGTAGGGCTTCTATTGCTTATAGGCCTATTTACCAGGCAAGCGATTCTTTTGGGGGCGCTGATCATGCTCATGTTGATCTTTGGAACCACTTTAATAGAAAACTGGGCAATATTACCGTCACAACTTTTCCATGTAGTCTTTTTTGCAGTACTGATGAATTATATTGAAGATAATAGCTGGGCATTGGACCTCAAATTAAAATAAGCGGATAATTGTTCAGGAGAGTGGATGGCCCAAAACTTCATTGGTAAGCCTTATAAGTTGCCTTATCTTTTCTTGGTCATAAGCATCGGTATGGGCTGGGGCAAATACTCCTCGATCCTCTCCCATATCGTTATTAAAATATTTTCCCGAATCGTTTTTATACATTTCTGAAATGGACAAGTCCACTAATAGGTTTGCCCCTTTTTCAGCTGGGGCCCAATGCTGTCCATAGGCTTCGTTGGCCATTTTAGTGTTTAACAAGGAACCGGGGTTCACAGCAATTACAGTAAGATCCTGTTCTTTGGCGGCTAGGTCAAAACTCCACATGGTCAATGCCAATTTGCTTTGAGCATAGGCTGCATTCGCGGACAACCGAACTTCTCCCGTCATAACTCCCTTCAATACAGTATCTTGCGCAGCAGAACTTAAATTAATAATACGTGAGGTTTTCGATTTTTTTAATGATGGAAGTAAGGCATTGGTCAATACATAAGGGGCAAGATAATTAACTACAATTCGGATATCCAATCCGTCCCCATTAACGGAGTTCTTGCTTTTAAGAATTCCTGCATTATTAAGGAGGATATCAATTTTAGGGACCTCGTTTTTTATTTGTTCGGCCATTTTTAACACCTCCCCCAGATCTGAAAAATCGGCCACAAACCCTTTTATTTTTTCATTTTTAGATATGGTTTTGATTTCCGAAATAACACTTAGAAGTTTTGCGGAATTTCTTCCATGTAGATATATTTCGTGACCTTCCTTGGCCAATTGTATTGCGGCCAGTTTCCCTATGCCGTCGGTACTTCCCGTGATCAGAATGGTTTTTTTCATGAGAACGTTATTTCTTTTTTATTCGATTGAAATTCTGGCAATACTTTTTCTGCCAGTCGCTCCAAGGTACCTTCCATATCATTTGAATTGAACCTTAAATTGATACTTACATGGTTTACGCCAATAGTTTTTAAATGATGTAAATAGGTATTCAAATAATTAACACCCGTCCTAAAACCCAAATGAATGGGTTGTGGCCTAAAATTATCGTCTTCCTGAAGATCCACATATAAAGGTTGCATAAAAGGTTTGTCAAATTCACTTGACTCGGAGACCAATGCCCGCCATTCCTCAATTCTGTATTTCTGTTGTCTGGGATCCCTGGGATAGTACATCCACCCATCCGCCTGTTCTGCATTCCACTCCAAGGTTTGCTGACTAAAACCGGTCATCAACATGGGAATTTTATGGCTTTTGGCTTTTGGAAGTATATCTATATGCCCTTTTAATTCGCCAAAGTTTTTTGTTTCCAATTGAGGAAAACTCTGCTGTGACTTACGAATGTATTGGAAGGCTTCGCGAAATAACTCACCGCGAATATCATAATCGATACCCATGGCGGGATATTCGTCAAATCGATCACCGGAAGCCACCCCTAAAAGCAACCTCCCGCCTGATAATTGATCTATGGTGGCAGCGGATTTTGCTACATGCACCGGATGGTGCAAGGGCAAAGCGATACTGGAAACACCCAATGCTATTTTTGTAGTCTTGGCCGCCAAAAATCCCAAATAGGTAAAGGGATCGTACATCTGACCCGCATCGCCAAAGGAAGGTACGTTAAAAGGTACATCCCTGATCCACAAAGATTTAAACCCTAAGGCTTCAATAAGCTCTACACGCTCCAAGTGATGCTCCATGGAAGGCAGAAGCCCCTGGTCGTAGTTCTCTATAGGCACTACTATTCCAATGCTCAGTTCATCAGCTTTGAATACACTATTGTATGCATTGTTAATGGGTTCGAATTCTCTCATCTTAAATTATTTTGTCTGCAAAGTCCCTCTTTATTTAAAAAGCTAATTACTCCTGTAGAAAGCTGGTGCTACTTTACCTTCCTATGCTCAGAATCTAAATATTAATACTGCAAAGGTGTGAATTGAAAGAGCTTGAATATTAAAAAATCAACCAATGCCCCTTCTGCTTAAGTGAATCAAGAGCAATTTCCAATAAGTCAATTAGCACAGGGCAAGCTTTAGCCAAATGCCAGCATACACCATTGTCCGCATTTTTTGTTGACATAATGAAACACTCCAAAGTATTTGCTCTAAGCTGAACAATCTTATTCTATAGGCGTACTAGAGGCAACTTCAAATTTTCCATTTGTTCTGACGTAAACAATACTTTCTATTTCTGAAGAAATTTTATGAGTTGAATTTTCCGCAGCACCAAAATAGGATCCAGCATCTAGAACATCAACCTTATCATCTTTAGCAGTTTGGTGTGTTATGCTACCTTGAATGATCACTGCTCTTAGATTTGGACTATTATTAATAATTTCACCTTTAAATCCGGCCGGAAATTTTATGAGCGAAGCATTCAATTCGTCCTCCTTATGACTTCCCCATAAAAAAGCAGTTTGCACACCACTATTATCTTTTATCCAGGTAATATCAGATGCATTTAACCAAACCAAGTTCGATTTATCAACATTTAAAGGACGCTCACCATTATCAAAGGCTTCAGTTGTTGATTTTACCAAATACGGACCTTCTTGAATTTCTATGTAAGCCAAATTAGCTTCACCTGTTGCTGCTGTAATGTGTGCTTCGCCTGCTGGTTGCACCCAGAAGGATCCCGCTGGTAACCATTGTTCTTTTGCTTTTTCATCATCATTGTGCAACAAACCTTCTATTACCACACCACGATATGTTATGTTATGGATGTGTGGTGGCGACGAAAATCCCTTTTTAAATTTTACCAAAAAACCAGCTGGCCCATTTTTGGTCCGGTCCCCCCAAAGTTTTCCTGCAGCCGGACTTTTATCGCCCCGTGACGGATTTAACCAACCCCATTCTACATTGTCTGCTGTTACTACTTCGTTAGTGGATTTAGCAGCATCCGTTTTTGGAGTTTCTTGTGCACTCCCCAAAAAAACTAGTGTACTTACCAGTACAAGCGAAATAATGAATTTCATATTAATGGCTTTATTTAACGATCAGGTTTCCCTGACTTATTATTTTTATATTCAACTCCTTGCACCTAGAACCAAGTAACTATATCCTCCTTATTTCTTCTGGACTTGGCAAACTCTGGTTCTTTTTTCCTATAACCAAATGCCGCCATATACGACAACCCATATTTAGTGGTGTCCACACCAAATTTTTCTTGTAATAATGCCTCCGACTTTTCCTGATGAAAGCCTTCAATAGGACAACTGTCTATACCGATCAATGCCGCTGAGGTCATCATATTTCCCAAGGCAATATAGGTCTGCTTAGAGGCCCAATCGAACAACTTTTTATCATTGTCCAAATTAAAATCGCGTTCCTGGAACTCCCTATAAAATTTAGAATACATTTCTATTACATCTTCAGGCAATTGTTTTACATCCTTCATCATGGACATAATGTAATCCGAATCCCATTTGGTCATGGGTGCCTTCATGCTCAAACCCAATACAAAGTGACTGGCAGTATCCAACTTTACAGGTGCTCCCCAAGCCACTGGCTTTAGAGCTTCCCTCAACTCTTTATCCTGTACTACAATAAAATGCCAGGGTTCAAAACCGAAAGAGCTAGGGGATAAATGAGCCGTTTCCAAAATAAAATCCATATCACTATCGGATACTTTCTTGCTAGCATCAAATTCTTTGGTTGCATGTCTAAATTGAAAGGCGTTTATGATCTCCTTTTTTGAAATGTTTGGTGTATTCATTTTTTTAATTTTTGTTTCCGATTAAATTATGGGACAAAGTTACCTGCCCTCATTCTGTTATTTTTGGTAAAACAAGTGGGTATTTATGTACTTTTAAAGGTTAATGGTGCCTAAAAATGATTCCTTATGCTTATTTTATTTAATTTTGACCCTAAAACAGTTGAAAATGCAAGTATTACAAACCTATAAACCTTTTGAAATACAAGAAATTGAATTAACGGAATGGAAACAACGACCAGTTAAAAACAATTTTTTTGAATTGGTCTTAATAAGGGAAGGAGAAGGAATACAGTGTATAAACTACAACGAATACAACTATAGCAAGGGCAGCATATTTTTGCTGCCCCCATTAAAATGCCATTCGTTTACCATAGAAAAACCAACCAAATTTGTCTTTTTAAAGTTCTCGGATTCTTTTTTCAAAAATACCAAGGGCATGTCCATTGATAGAAATGAATGGTTCAGGGAAGCTTCCTATATACTATCCAACTATAATCAGTTACCAGGAGATATCATTAGGAACGATTTGGATAAACGCCATATAGAAAGTCTAATTGCCATGATTTTGCAGGAATCCAGGAATTATGGCCAGGAGTCCGTAAACCTCATTACAAGCTTAATGACCAGTATCTTGGAGATACTGATCAGGAATATCAAAAAAACCAACTATTTTGAGGGACCACAACACAATGCAGATGATAGAATCTCGAAGATGCTCACCTATATTAACGAGAATATTGACAAAACAGAGCTGTTAAAAGTAGAAAACTTGGCAGATGTCTTTATGATGTCTACCACCTATGTAAGTGAATATTTTAAAAAACAAGTGAATATGCCCCTTCGGGAATACATCATTAAGGCTAAGTTGAAATTAGTGGAAATCCGCTTATTGAATTCCGATTTTACACTCACCGAAATTGCCCAGGAATTGGGATTTACGGACGTTAGCCATCTGTCAAAAACTTTTAAAAAGTATGTAGGCACCTCCATTTGCGAGTTCAAGAACAACGGAGAATATAGGCTTTTAACGCGAAATGCCTGTACGGCATAAACCTAGCACCAACTGTACTCCCATAACTTAAGGTGTACATTTTTTTATTGCGGATTCTTCACCTTAAGTGAACCAATGATCAAAAACAATAAAAAGACCAGCGTAACATACCCCATATAACGGTAAGAACCCAAGCCGGTAAAGCAGTAACTGAATAAGCTTGGCGCTATGGCACTACCTATGACCAAAAAGCTCATCACCTTTCCACTGATGGAACCCAAGTGTTTTCTTCCAAAGAAACTTGGCCAGGTTACTGCGTTAATGACCGCAAATAAACCTCCCATAGTACCCAGGCCGCCTACCAATAAATAAACCCCAATTGGCTGGGATAGCATTAATAATCCCAACGAAGCCAAGACTCCGGCCATCAACATTACAAACAAATATATTTTATGGTTAATATAATCACTTAAAATGTTGCATAAAGTAGAAACGAAAATCGCTATTACGGACATTGGTAAAAAAACAGCAATGGCTTCGGACTTCGTGTAGTCCTGACTACCAAATATGGATACAATATGAAATGTAAATCCTGTAACATAAAAACTGTTGAAGGCCAGAACCAATCCGAACATCCAAAAGGCCCGGGTTTTTTTAGCTTCTTTTAGAGTAAAGTCGGTCTCAATTTCCTCAGCTTCCTGGTCAAATTCCTTCTTTTCACCACCATCCGGCAGCAAATCAAAATCCTCCGGCCTATTTCTATATAACTGCAAAATACAAATGCAAAAAATAAAAAGACTCAGGGCCATGATCTGCCAACTCATTGCCCATCCATGGTCGTCTATAAGCCTATTCAACAGTATAGGGGCACTTGAAAAGCCCAGAGAGACCGTTATACTGCTTATTGAATTGATTTTACCCCTGTTTTTCTTAAACCACATCATGATCATGTTCCTTGAGGCCATGGTCAACACCCCCTGACCACTGAACCTTATCAAAAAAAACAACAGGGTAATTAAAAGAAACGGAACCGACCAGGACTGGATATTAAAAGCCCTTTTGATGGTTTCACTAATTTCAACGGAAACAGAAAACACCAACAAGGACGCCCCCAAAAGAAGGGTAGCAAAGAATGCCACATATCGGGCACCATAAGCATCGAACCAAACGCCCGCCCTTGCCACCAAGGCAGAACTCAACAAGGTACCTATCATATAGGCATTACTAAACTGATTTCTTGTTAACCCCAGGGCATCCTTGACCGGGTCCGTAAAAACGGATACGCCAATGGTTTGGCCAGGAATACTTGCCAAGATGCCAATACTCCCAATAATAAGTACTACATAACCATAGAAAAAAGGAAACCTTTGGGGATTTACCAGGGATAATTTAATTGGGTTTGGCATGCTTTATTTTAAAGCCGCCAAAGATAAGGGTTTTTATAGGATATGCTTTCTAACCCATTACATATACCAATACCTATTTTTTTTTGATGTAATATTCAGCTAGCCCATTCAATATATTAAAACATATAACCAACTGTTGGCTAGGTAAGTTCGTTTTTACTATTTTTAGAACAAACAAATATGACTACTATGGGTTCAAGAAGAGATTTTTTGGAAAAATTGAGTATTTCAGCAATAAGTTTACCAATTTTATACAGTCCAGCACAGCTGTTTGCTGCCTCCATTGAGCCTTACGAAGGACCAGTTTTAAGGGTTGCCATTATGGGGCTGGGAAGCTATGGCACAAGAGTTGCCAAAGCCATGGAATCCTGTAAGAGGGCAAAATTGGTTGGACTCATTAGTGGAACCCCTTCCAAAGTGGTAGATTGGCGAGCCAAGTATGGCATTCCCGAAAAAAATTGTTACAACTACTCCAATTTTGATGCAATCAAAAATAATCCGGACATAGATGCCGTGTATGTCATAACCCCAAACGGACTGCATAAAGACCAAGTCATTAGGGTTGCCAAGGCAGGCAAGCATGTCATTTGCGAGAAGCCTATGGGCATAAATGCCAAAGAAGGCCAGGAAATGGTAGATGCCTGTAAAGCGGCAAATGTAAAATTATTGGTAGGGTATCGCATGCATTTTGAGCCTAAAACAGTGGAAGTCATAAAGATGCGCAAGAATGGGGAGTTCGGGGAACTTAAGTTCTTTCAGGGATTATCCGGATTTGTCATAGGCGATCCTACCCAATGGCGATTAAACAAAGAACTTGCAGGTGGAGGGGCCATGATGGATATTGGTATTTATTCTATTAACGGTGCCCGCTATATGCTCGGTGAGGAACCAATTTGGGTAACGGCCCAAGAAACCAAGACCGATCCCGTTAAATTTAAGGAAGGAGTAGATGAAACCATACAATTTCAAATGGGATTTCCAAGTGGTGCGGTAGCTTCATGCCTATCTACCTATGCCATGCGACATTTGGACCGATTTTTCCTAAGCGGGGAGAAAGGTTTTGTAGAAATGAAGCCATCAACAGGATATGGCCCAATTGAAGGCAAAACGCACAAAGGCGAATTAACACAACCACATATAACCCATCAAACCTTGCAAATGGACGGTATGGCGCAACTTATTTTTGAAGGGGTTCAACCCATTGTCCCTGTAGACGGGGAAGAAGGGCTTAAAGATTTAAAGATTATAGACGCCATTTACAAGGCAGTAAAAACAGGTAAAAAGGTTGATTTATAATGTTTTAGCCCATTGTATTGCGGCCAATAGTTTAAAAAAAAGTGCGCCTTATTCCAAAACTACAATTAATCTATTTCGGCAATTAGATAGACTATAACCGGAACATTCAATGGTGCTTGATAAATACCGATTGCCGACCGGGTGTGGATTCCCCTTTCCCCAAACACCTGATTCATTACATCCGAAGCGCCATCCAAAACATCCGAATGGTCCTTGAACCCCTCGGCAGCCTGTATATGGCAATCCAAACGAATAATTTTCTTTACCCTTTCCAGATCCCTAACGGCATCTATCAATTGGGAAATGGCATTAATGGCGCAAATACGTGCACATTCATAGCCTTCCTTTATATTTAGATCGCTCCCTACCCTTCCTGTGTACGCCAAAACGCCGAATTCCCCGTTTTTCCAGGGCAACTGACCGGAAGTATAAAGAATATTATTGGAAACTGTCCAAGAAACATAATTTCCCACCCCTTTGGGTGCCATTTTGGGAACTACAATCCCTAAACTTTGTAATTTTTCCTTAATGGTCATAAATCTAACCCTTTAAAATAAAATAACGGTTTTACCAATGGTTTTACCTGACTCTTGCATTTCATGTGCTGCCTTTAAATTTTCAACAGTAAATCCGTAAAGCGTGGTAGTCAATGTAGTTTTTAGAGTACCATCATCCAACAAATGTGCCATATGGTTTAAAATTTCGTACTGTCGCTCCATGTCCTCCGTGCTGAACATGGAACGGGTGTACATAAACTCCCATGAAAAGGTTACACTTTTGTTTTTTAACAAATTGATGTTTAAAGGAGTACTGCTTCCGGTAATGGAAACAATGTGCCCTTGGGGTTTAATGATATCCGCCGCCAATTCCCAATACCCCTCCAGGTCCACGAAATCCAATATATAATTGACCTGACTATGGCCAATCTTCTCCAATTCCTCTTTCAAATTGTAGTGATTCACTACATGATCCGCTCCCAAATCTTTGCACCAGGTTATGGAATCTTCCCTGGAAGCCGTGGCGATAACCGTTAGGTTGCACAATTTCTTGGCCAATTGTATGGCGATGGAGCCTACCCCGCCAGCACCCGCTATAATTAAAACCGATTTTCCTTTGTCCTTTTCAGGGTCTATCCTAATGCGGTCGAACAAGGCTTCATAAGCTGTTAAGCTAGTCAATGGCATTGCAGCGGCCTCGGGAACACTCAAGTTTGCAGGTTTGTGACCTACAATACGTTCATCTATAAGCTGATATTCAGCATTGCTCCCACTTCTGGTAATATCACCTGCATAATACACCTGGTCTCCCACCTTAAACTTTGTAGCTTTATCACCTATGGCCTCCACGATTCCTACCGCATCCCATCCAATAATTTTTGGGGTATCCAACACCTTATCCTTTGCGGCATTTTGTCTAATTTTAAAGTCGACCGGATTGACGGAAATAGCCCATATTTTGACCAACAAATCATATCCCGATGGGGTTGGTTTGTCAGTTTCAAAGGCTATAAAACTATTCTCTTCCGTAATGGGTAATGATTGTTTAAATCCTATTGCTTTCATTATTATTAATTTTCTTTTTATTGGCCCCAAGGCTTAGTAGTACGGTACCAACTGTGCAGAACGGTCATATATTAAAAAACCTATACCTGTGCTTTTGTACAAACAAAGCTTCTTGATTCATAAATATAATTGAATTGTTCCAAAAAAAGAGGGTTACAAAAAATTAACCCGAAATGTAGGGGCCATAGGCCTATCATTACATTTGAATTAAAATGATTTGCCTTTAACACACCTAGAAAGGTATATAGTTTGTAAGCGGTATCAGTTTTTATCATTGAATATAATTCCTGTTCCATGAAAATTATCTGGAAAAGTATATGATTTACATGACCGTCATCAGGGTTTAAAACTAAAAACTTCTTTATATTTATAGTATCAATCAATACATTTTTCACCATGAATGATTTAAGAAAAGTATTAGGCGAGATTTCACAGCTCACTGCGGATATTGAAACCAATTATCCTGAGTTATATCGTTCCTTGGATGAAAATCCTTTGACCATTCCTGCAAAAAGTCATCCCCATGTAAACAAGGAAGATTTAAAGGAATATTTGGAGAGTTTAAAACAATTGATAAAACATCATTTAGAGACCCATACAAAAAATGGGTAAGACAATTTTAAAATAAACCTATGGGAGAAATAGCTACCTCGGAAAGACAGATAACACTTTATTACAGTTCCAAATCCACAAGAGCCAAGCAAACCTTGGCCTATGCCAAAGCTGAAGGATTGCCGATATTTGAAATTGATATCCTTAACGTCCCTCTAACCGGCACCCAAATTGCTGAACTGGCGGATAGGTTAGGTATTGAAGTAAAGGATTTAGTGAACCAGGAACATCCATCCTATAAAGCCCATTTTGATCCCCACGAATTTTCTGCAGACGATTGGATAAAAATGATTAGGCACAACCCTGAGATTATGAAGCAACCCATTGCCATCCGCGGCAAAATGACCATTTTAGTGGAAACCCCTACGGATATTATTAAAATTTAATATTCCCCATTTATCTTTGGTTGACAGAAATTATCCTAAAATCCACTTACAACTCCAATACAGTTATTGGACATCTATAAATTTTGTAATGCTTAATTAAGAATACCGCCTAGAGCAGTCCGTGTTTTTCACAACAGTAATAAGAATAAGGTCTCGACTGCGCTCGACCTGACATACCTCGACTGCACTCGACCTGATAAACCTATACTACGCTAGACCGGTCCTTTAGGGAAGCCTCTTAATTTTAACATCTTAAATAAGGTTGATTTTGCAAGTTGCCATAAATGTTCCCCCGTTCAAATGCAGGGCAGGAATTAGACCTTAATATAAATCTTCTTTTTGTCCAGCCAAAGTCCAATCAACCAACAAAACATCATAAAGGCCATGGCGAAGACGAAAGACCCGTAATAAGGTCCGAACCAACTGAAGCCCTTTTCGTAGATATAATTGTACAAACTTTGATTTTCATCTACGCGGACAAAAAGCAAAGTAATGGCCAAATATTCTGACAGGAGGTAAATGAAGAGGGAGTTCTTCCCAAAGACTTCGAAAAAATTAAAGTTAATTGGCTTTTTAAGAAATTCGATGGCGTAAATCAGAATGGAAAGTGCCATGATATCGAGACCGATGGTAAGGATAACAAACGAACTGGTCCATAACTTCTTGTTAAACGGGAAACTTAAATCCCAAAAATAGGCAACGGCCAATAATCCCGTAGCTATCATTAACATTTTGGCCAATTTTTCATAGCTAATACCCCCTTGAATAACAAACTTTCCTACGAGATACCCTGCTATCACATTACAGATGGCCGGTAACGTACTTAACAGCCCCTCTGGATCGAAAGGAATTCCATCACCACCGTAAAGGTGACTATCACCAAGAATTAACCTATCTAGAGTTCTTACCAGGTTTCCTTCCAAGGTATAGTCGCCAAAAGCACTGAGCAACCCCCAATAGCCAAGTAGGATAATTGCAGATGCGATGATGAGCTGGCGGTTGGTAAGAAAATAAATCATGGTTGCTCCAATAAAATAACAAATTGCTATTCGCTGTAGCACACCCAATATCCGGGTTTCACTAAATGGAACCAATGCCAGATCCCCGGAGTCTGTCCATGATACAAAAGGAAACCAATACATTAGATATCCCAATAAAAAGATTATTAAGGTCCTTTTTATAATCTTCTGAAAAACTTCAGAAAGGGGTTTATCGGCCCATCTGGTCTTAACGAAAGCAAAAGCATTTCCTACCGCAAAAAGAAAGGAAGGAAAAACCAAGTCGGTCGGAGTAAAACCATGCCAATTGGCATGCAACAATGGAGAAAAGGTAAAGTTCCAATCTCCTGGTGTATTAACGATTATCATTAAGCAAATAGTCCATCCGCGGAAGACGTCGAGGGCCTTAAATCTTTTCATGAGGAATTACATATTATTTACCCCCTAAGTTAATCAGTACAATTGTTCTACCAAATTAATTGCTGCCTTTCATTGAATTTTACTAAATCCTTGATATACGACGGTTAACATTGCAATGTATTGATGAGAAAAAAAATAAAGTGACCCCAATCCATGCATCAGGGTCACTTTATACTAATATATTCTAAAAAATAAATCTATGCCTCCACAGATTCCAGCTGAGCTGATTCCTGAAATTCCCATTCTCCCCTGACTAGCCGGGTTACATAACAGTTGTCCGCCTCATGAATCAATAACTCCCTTTGCTCTTCGGTGAGGTTTCCCTGAATTTGGATGTTGGATTTCACTGTGGTTTTGAAGCTACCATTGGGCTGGCGCACTGCTGTTTGTTCCAATTGGGCATCCACCCCCCCTATTTCCCAGCCTTTTCGTCTAGCTACATTTCTTATGGTGGCCACTTTGCACATAGAGATTCCCGCCAATATCAATTCCACTGGGGAAAACCCTAAATCGGTACCTTTGGAGGGGATGGGTTCGTCCCCGATTATAGCATGTTTTCCGTTGCTTATCACCGATTGATAGCCTACCGGTAAATTTTTTATGTTAATTTTTGTACTCATTTTGTTTCTTATTTTTTTGACCCCTCGGATTTAATGTTCCCCAAGGGGTCTTTATTGAATAATGCCTGATTTAGATAGTTGCCGTCTGTAGTTCTTCCGCTAAAGGAAAATCTATTTCAAAATCCGCCAAATTGTGAATTAAGTTACTGATGGTCTTATCCCCAATTACAATAACCACATCTATCATATTGGCTTCTGTATATCCAGCGGCAAAGAATTCCTCTTTAGCTTTTTCAGTGGCCCTTCCTTTATTTTCAACCGTTGAAAATACAAACTTTGCCAAAGCATCCAATTTAGCGTCAAAACTGGCGGTACCCGTCCTTATTTCCAATATTTGATCTTCGGTAAAACCGTTCATTTTACCAATTTGTGTGTGGGCGGATAAACAATAGTTACATCCATTAAACTGACTCACCACTAAGTTAATAACTTCCTTCTCCTTTGTTTTTAGGCTTGTTTTCCTATTCTGTAATGTTAGGTAATCAGCTAAGGCAGTATCGTTCTTTGCATAATAGGCATACAAATTAGGGACGAATCCCACGGCCTTTTCCAGATTGTCGAAAATTGCTTGATTGTTAGAAGTTACTTCTTCCCTACTTGGTACTTGAAATCTTTCCATTGTTTTTTATTTTTATTGTTATACATTATTTTAACAATGCAAAGATGCGACCCGGAAGAAGGGTTTTGTTAGGTAGTAATTCCCGAAGAATTGGCAATTGTTCCCAATTCCCCTTTTTCTTTGTATTCAGAAGGGGAAATACCCTCTTGTTTCTTAAAAAACCGACTAAAAGCCTGGATGTCCTCAAATCCAAGTTGATACGCTATTTCCTTGACGGGCTTATCTGTATAGAACAGCATACGTCTGGCTTCAAGAGCAATCCGTTCGTGTATATATTTCAAAGGCGATTTCGAATCCATTTTTGAAAATATATTGGATATGGTTTTAGGAGACTTATGCAACAATTCGGCATAATCCGCAACACTGTGTTTGTTCCTAAAATGCTGTTCTACCAGAAAATTAAATTCCCTTACCAAATCGGTTTCATTGCGCTCTTGGGGAAAGTTTTCTTGATTTTTATAGCGTCTGGCGCATAGTATAAGATACCTTTTCAACATCATTTGCAGCATATCTATCTGCAAATTATCATTGGACTCCATTTCTATGGTAAACATTTTCCATAGCGTTTCAAATTTTTCGAGATCTTCCTGGGCAAGGGATATCAAAGGTAGTTGTGACGCACCAAAAAATAGGATTCCTTTACATCCTACCTCACTATCATGATCCAGAATACAGTAAAAAGGCCTATTGAACCTTAAAAACCTAATTGCCCCTATTTTCTTTGGAACAATTTGATGGAATTCCGTTAAAAAAATAATTTGGTTCTTATAAAACACTTCTTCCTTTCCATCTATTATAAGAATATTTGTATCGGATTGAAACCACAAAATGGTGAGACTACTATCAATGTGTTCCTTTAAAAGGTCACAACTGTGGCCATCAATAGTTTCTAAAAAAAGATACTCTTCGGTATGCCCTATAAATTCCATAAATTGATCCTTATTTTCCAGATACTTATTACACGCTATAAAATTGTTTCATGATTCCGAAAATTGGTATTTTCTACTTTCTTTTGGTCGTAAGAACATGCTATTGCTTTCATGTCAATAATGATAAACTCTTGTAAGTAAATACAGATTCTTTTAAAATTATGGAATGGAAGTATAGTCTACCTAATGGAATTCAGGTAAACCAAAACTTATAAGAAATGGGAAATTAAGAATCCCGTATGTGGTCTAAACCTATTAATGGGTTTAGATACTAGGCCGGGATTTGTTGACTCAAACAATGTAAGGTTCCAAACCCCCAAATAAGATCAATGGCGCTAATACCAATAACTTCCCTATCCGGAAAACAGGTGGCCAAAGTATTTAGGGCTATCCTATCGGCGGGATCATTAAATGTGGGCACTAAAACGCAGTTATTAAGAATCAAAAAATTAGCATAACTAGCAGGCAGTACCAAATCCTCGAAAACAATATCCTTGGGCATTGGAAGCGTAACTATTCTTGGAGCCTTCCCGTTTTCCAAGGTAGCTTTTTGAAGCCGCTTCAAATTATCTTGAAGGGCCTTATAATTTTTGTGCTTTGGGTCCGACTCCACTACGGTTACTATGGTTTCAGAATCCACAAACCTACACAAATCGTCTATATGACCATGGGTGTCGTCTCCTATAATGCCATCCCCCACCCAAATGGTATTGGTTATACCCAGGTACTCCTTAAAGATAGCTTCATAATCCGTTTTGGTAAAGTTGGCATTTCTTACCTGTACCTTCGGGTGTAAAAGACACTCCTCCGAAGTGATAAGGGTTCCCTTACCGTTTACTTCCAACGCCCCACCTTCCAAAACAACGGGTTTTCCTTTGTAAACCACCTGTGTCAAAGGTACTTCCAAGATTTCCGAAATGGCCTTGGGCACCTTTCTGTCCAGTTTGTAATTGGAATATTTGGCCCAACCATTAAAGTTAAAGTTTAAGGCCTCGCGGTTCTTGCCATTTTTAACAATAATGGGTCCCGAATCGCGCATCCAACTACGGTTGGTTTTCTGAATTATAAAAGTAACTTTTTTAAGGTTTATGGTAGCCATTTCCAGCATTTCCTTAACCTTCTCCAGGTGTTGCGCACTGTCCACTACCAAAAAAACCTGTTCATAGGATGTTACCTTCTTGATAAATTCTACAAAGGCCCATTGTATAGCCCCATACTTACCTGGCCAATCTTTACCGTTATGGGGAAAACAGAGCAGAATGCCCTGTTGTTTTTCCCATTCTGCAGGAAACCTTCTCATTTAGTCCAAAGCTCTTTTGGTGATGTCGGAAAAGGCATCTATACGGCGATCCCTAAAAAATGGCCAATTCTGACGTACATTCTCCTGTAGGCCCAGATCCACTTCCGCTATAAGGATTTCTTCCTTATCATGGGAGGCCTCGGCCAAAATTTCACCTTGGGGGCCTGCGATAAATGACTTTCCCCAAAATTCAATACCGGCTGTATTGGGAATATATTGCTCCAAGCCAATTCTATTGGCCGCAGCCACAAAGATCCCGTTGGCCACAGCGTGACCTTTCATAACATTCATCCAGGCATTGTACTGCTTTTCCCCGTATTCCTCCTTTTCTTGAGGATGCCAGCCAATGGCCGTTGGGTAAAACAATACTTCAGCCCCTTTAAGCGCGGTAAGTCTGGCCGCTTCAGGATACCATTGGTCCCAACATATAAGGGTTCCTATATTACCTTTTTTGGTAGGATTGTTCTTAAAGCCCAGATCCCCTGGTGTAAAATAGAATTTTTCATAAAAATGCGGATCGTCCGGAATGTGCATTTTTCGGTATAGTCCGGCTTCGCTACCATCCGTATCAATAATGTAGGCACTGTTGTGATAAATCCCAGCCATTCGCTTTTCAAAAAAGGGGACAATTATGACCACTCCCAATTCCTTGGCCAAAGCACTAAAGGCTTTAAAGGAGGTTCCGTACAACGGTTCTGCCAAAGCAAAATTATCCGTATCCTCACTTTGACAAAAGTAATGGCTACTATATAGTTCAGGGAGACATATAACCTCTGCCCCTTGCTCTGCTGCTTTTCTAACCCAGGCGATGCACTTTTTTAAGTTGTTTTCAGCAACATCGTTGAGGTTTAACTGTACTACTGCAATCTTATATTTCTTCATTTTGGTATAATAAAAGATGTTGCAAAAGTAATATTTATTATATAATAATCGATTTGTTTAAAATGGACACGAAAAGAACTTCTCAACAATAAAATCTGTGCCTACAATAATTCTGTACAGCAATAACCGTTGGAATTTAACACTACTTCCACTTGCTTGGCAATATCTCTAACAGTTTCAATGCGTAATATATTATCGGAATCCTCAAAATCGAAATCTACTTTTACTATCTCCTTGAACAGATTTAAAAACTGTCTGACACTTGACTCCTGTTCTTCGTTTATATTAGTCTTAAAAATGGTTATCATAAGGTATTTCAGATTTATTCCCACCATGGGGAGGTTGTTTCTTCCAATCTATGAAGGTTGACAGGTTCACCAATTCTTGGAGTTATTACCTCCAAGTTTAATTCCTTAGATCTGTTGGTTACCCGTTCTACAGGTTCTGTCCAAGGATGCATTGCCAATTTAAAAGCTCCCCAGTGAATCGGCATTATCCGTTTTGCCCCTATATCCAATCCGGCTTGGGCCGTTTGCTCTGGGAACATATGGATATCCGGCCACATCTCATTGTATTGTCCGCATTCAATCATGGCAAAATCGAAAGGACCATACTTGTCCCCTATTTCCTTAAAATGAGGACCATAACCGCTATCTCCACTAAAAAAAATATTATCCATTTCGGACCGAATCACCCATGAACTCCATAAGGTGCTGGCCCTGTCCGAAAATCCCCTTCCGGAAAAATGCTGTGCCGGGGTACATCCAAAAACCAATCCTTCATGGGTAACTTCCTCCCACCAATCCAACTCCACAATACGCTCTTTTTCCACTCCCCATTTTTGCAAGTGTGCCCCTACCCCTAAAGGAGTATAAAACATATTCACCTTGTGCCTTAATTTCTGAATAGTGCCATAGTCCAAATGATCATAATGGTCATGGGAAATTAAAACGATATCTATTTTAGGAAGTTTTTCAACATCGATGGGCAGTTCTTTACTAAAACGATTGGAGCCCAAAATAGGGTGTGGCGCAGGGACCTTCCCGAACATAGGGTCTATTAAGATAGTTTTGTTGCTCATTTGCAATAGAAAAGCGGAATGACCAAACCAGATTAACCGTGTACTGTCCTGATATTTTACAATATCCAATGAATCCAATTTCGAAACAGGAATATCCCTACTTGGCTTGGTATGTGGTATTGGTCCAAAAAAACCTGCCAAACTCTTCCCCATATCGCGCATACTCATATCCAGTTTAACATTGCCTTTGTTGATGAATTTCCCATTAACATAATTCGGGGATTTTACAAAGACCCTCTTCTGCTCTAAGCTTGGCGAACCTCCAAACTCGGGGCTTAAATACAAAAATAGAACCCCTATCACAATCACCAATAGAAGTCCGCTTCCAATAACTATACTCATTTTCTTTATTATTTTTTTCAATGGATAATTACTTTTAACCGGGAATGCCGCATTAAATACATTTATTATCGAATATTTATTCTGTTTTGATTCAAAAAAAGCTAACTTTTAATGGCATCCCAAACCATAGAGAACATTAAATCGATATTTTTCTGATTCAATTCCATTTTGCCTTCCATTATCAATTTTACAGTTTCCCCCATTAGGGATCCAATTATACCAATTAGTATGTTATTGTCAACATTCTTTAGCAGGCCTTCCTGTTTCCCCAGTTCAATTAGATTCATTGCCATTTTACTTTTGGTCTCCTTTACGGATACGGGTACTTTTTCGTAATAAGGCGATTTTTTCAACTGCTCCAAAAAGCTCATTTCCCTTTTATGGTTAATACTGAAATTGATCCAAAACAACCATAACATTTTTAGTTTTAGCTTATAGGGCAAATCCTCCGTTATTTCCTGTTCACTTCTTTGGGTTTCCCTTTCTATAAGTTCTACGGCAATAGATACGATTAAATCTTCTTTATTCCTGTAATATACATAGAGAGTAGACACCGAAAGACCAACGCGATTGGCCAGATCTGCCATCTTAATTCCGGCAAATCCCCTTTCGAAAACAACGTCCAAAGTGTTTTCTACAATCGCCAATTGTTTTGTTTCATCTTTTACCCTCACAGGACAAAGATATAATTTAAAATCGAATAAATATTCGTTTATATAGGTTTTTCCAGTTTATTTTTTCGTCGCAAAAACTAGTTTACCCAATGTAATTCCTCAAGAAATAGTATAGTTCCACCCCAAATATTTTATTCCCTGGAGTTAAGCGCAAAGAGATAATCCTTATCTTAGGAATTGATAACCAATACCAATTTTAATTTTACTGAAAACCTATGCCTATTTACTACTTTATAGTAGCCGCGAAGATCATCATTTTTATAAGTATTATAAATGTTTGGTTTATTCGTTTCAACAAACCCACTCCTTGGCGAGGAGGTGATTCCAAATCCATGAAGGAAGAATTTGAAACTTATCGCCTTTCGCCTGCAATTATGTATATAGTAGGCACCATTAAGGTTACTCTTGCGGTATTATTATTGGTATCTATTTGGATACAGGATCTGAGTACCCCTACCGCAGGTGCCATGGGAATCTTTATGTTAGGTGCAATCGCCATGCATTTTAAGGCAGACGACCCCAGTATCAAGTCTTTCCCGGCCTTGATCTTATTTCTATTATCGGTTGGAATTGTTGTCGCCGAAGTAATCTTGAATGGCATTTAATTGCAGAGATATCTTAGCTTTCCATAACCCAACTTACAATTTTAAAGATAGTATCATCCTTTGGAATTGGATGTTTAAGTAGGTTCGTAGTCTTTATTGCGAAGGCTATGGTAAACCAATTATCCAACATCCCCCTAAAAAAAGAAAAAGCCCATTGGGCCTTCACTTTTTACGTTATATAGATAACCTATGAAACGGACAGGACCGGCCAAGCGATTATCTAAAAGCTTATAGCTTTTATGCTTCTTGCAGCTGCTTTTTGGATTGTCTATAGTTGTACTTGGGATAGATCATGCGCTTGGCAAAACGATTGACCGTATTGGAATTGACCATCTTTATATAAACCTGCTTGGTAACTCCAAAATACTCATAAGTAGATCCGTCCATAAAGGTTATTTCCAATAGTAAGCCTTTGTGATGATAGTCGGCTATACCCGAATTGGTAATAGTTTCAGTATAGGCTTCCAAGTTCGCTGCCTTGGTTTCAGGAGCAATGCTCACCAAAAAATGATAGCCATCAATTATCTTTCTACTGTTTATCTCTGCCTCTTCACGCTTACTATCCCCTTCTTGAAATTTATCCGGATGCCATTCCTTTACCAAGTCGCGATAACTTTTCTTAAGTACCTTAAGATCGATCTCCTTTTCTATTCCAAATAATTTCTTGTATTCGTTAATGCGCTTCATAATGATATTTTTACAGGGCGCGAAACTACGTCTAATTTCGCACATCCCGATGTATTTATAAAATAAAAAAAGCCCATCAGTATTGATGGGCTTTTCATTAAACATGGAAGTATATATTATATAACTTGTACGTTTACTGCGTTTAATCCTTTGTTACCTTCTTTAAGGTCAAAAGATACTTCATCGCCTTCGCGAATTTCATCGATTAAACCTGAAATGTGTACAAAATGATCCTTTTCAACTCCTTCTTCAGTGATAAAACCAAAACCTTTTGTGTCGTTGAAAAATTTTACTGTTCCTTTACTACTCATCGTAATGTAATTAAATTTATTATAATATTATCCTGCAAAGATGGTGCTAATATTTTAAAAAACAGCTATTTACTTCATTTATATTTACTAACAATAATTTTAGAAACATAAAACTGGGTGTTTTCACTTAAACAATTGCCCATTTAAAAACACTGTATCCTGCTATAAGCCTGACCATTATACCTTTTCGGTGGATTGACCCCGAAGGTCATATATAAGCTCTTAGCGGATTAAATAAATTTTAATTCCCGAATATGAACTCCTGTTTTAAGATCAACAATTAATCATTAAATTCATGTATCCCCTACTCTACGCCATCGTTCCTACTATAAAACGTAGCTTTCGAATAGATTTTCCAATTCTTTTTTAGGATCTTGGCAAAGGCCCGAATGAGTTTCCGAACTTTGAATCATAGTACTCCTGGAGGCAGTTAACCAACGGAACCTATCAGGTAAATCCAGTTTGCCGATTGCTCCTCCCGAAGGTGCTCCCTTACATACCAATGTCCAAGCCTTTAAATATTTATCTATAGCATTAATATCAATTTCGTTTGAGAAACATTGCAATTTTTGGGGGTCTACTAAATATTTTACTTCCAAAAATTTCTTCCGTCTTGAAAAAAGTATTACCCCAATATTAAAGAATTCTGCACGCTCCACTTTAGGAACAAGTCTAATAATTGCGTATTCGTATTTGTCTTTATCTTGCATTTTCAGACTCTTTAACTAATGTATCGATCATGGCAAGTTTGGCATTTATATATTCAATATAGGCCGCTCTAATTTCATCAGGATTTAAATCATCGGCCTCATCCAACAACCATTCCTCAGGTATTAACGCTATGATTTCAGCAATTTTATCGGTATTAAGTGAACTTTTAATTACCAATGCCGCCTCTTTTAACTTTATGGCAAACTCTAAAAGCACATGGTCTTTTATTAGCGGAAAAGTTCTTGTAAGATGATTTTTCCAAGTTTCCCAGTTATGGTGAAAATAAAAACTTGCACCATTATCAATTACCCACAATTCATTGTTCCATTGCAATAAGTTGGTGTTTTTTGCCGTCCTGTCAATATTACTCATAATGCTATCCAGCAGCACAACTTTTGATGCGATCAAAGCATCTACCTTGGAAACCAATGGATCATAAGTTATGGCACTGGACAAAAAATGCAAGCCTAGGTTGAGACCTACACTAAATTTAAGTAAATCTTGAACTTCCTCATCCGGTTCTGTCTTGCTAAATGAATCATCTAGATTCATAAACACTAATTCAGGTACCTTAAGTCCTATGGCCCGGGCCAACTCGCCTCCAATTAGTTCCGCTATTAATGCCTTTTTTCCTTGACCTGCCCCTCTGAATTTTAAAACATATAAAAATCCATCGTCGGCTTTTACAATCGCCGGCAAGGAACCACCTTCACGTAAAGGTTTTATATATTGAACAACATCAACTGTTCTTATATCAATTGAATTCATAAGCACGAAGATAAAAAAAGTTAGTTGTGTAAAATAGAATTTGTATTCCAGTGAATTGGTCTGTTTTTTTCAGATTGAAGAAAATTCAAGCTATAATTTGCCCCGATACAATTACCAATCAATTGGAAAGTAATCCTTCAGGAATTTACCAGACCAATGTTTCCCGGTATTTATTCCGTCAATTAACGGATCCATAACCCTTGCAGCACCATCCACAATATCCAAAGGCGGTTGAAAATCATAGACTTCCTGTTTCATTTTAGATAGTTCAGCGGGGTCTTCATCCGTAACCCATCCGGTATCCACGGCATTCATAAATATTCCTGCTTTGGCCAATTCCCCTGAAGCGGTATGGGTAAGCATATTTAAAGCGGCCTTGGCCATATTGGTATGTGGGTGGCGTGATTCCTTAAAAGAACGATGAAATTTCCCTTCCATTGCCGAAACATTAATGATATGTTTTTGTCCCGTGTTCTCCTTCTTCATTAATTCTGCCAAACGGTTGCACAATACAAAAGGGGCAACGGCATTTACCAATTGTACTTCCAACATTTCAGTAGTTTCAATTTCTCCCAGTTTAAGTCGCCAACTGTTTGTTTTTCTTAAATCTACCTGTTGAAGATCGGCATCCAATTCCCCCGTGGGAAATACTTCCTGTGCTACCAAGACACTATCAAAACTATAGGGAATTTGCGATAATTTGGCCGAAGCCCTTATTCCGATTCCCGCTTCCGGTCCATGCCAGGTAACCGGCATGTTCTGATTGGGAGATACTCCCGAGGTTAGTTCTTTTAATTCCTGTAAACAACTTGTATGATCGCTCAAAACTTTTTGCGCATCTGGAGGAAGTAATGATATGGCGCTTTCTTCATTGGACATCAAATGATGGTAAAAGCCAGCGGGCCGTCTAACGGTCTGGGCTGCATTATTTATTAGAATATCCAATCGGTCATACTGCCGCTCTATATAATTACAAAATATTTCCACACTTGGGATATGACGTAAATCCAGACCGTGTATTTTTAATCGATGCCCCCATTCAATAAAATCATCCTCTTTGGAAAAGCGCAATGCCGAATCAACAGGGAACCGGGTCGTAGCGATCACAGTAGCCCCACCGCGTAATAACATTAAAGTAATATGATATCCAATTTTTAATCTGGAGCCAGTTACAACGGCAACTTGCCCTTTTACATCGGCTGTTTGAAAACGCTTGGTATAGTTGAAATCACCACATTTTATGCACATGGTATCATAAAAATGATGTAATTCGCTAAACTCCGTTTTACAAACATAACAGTTTCTTGATACCTCCAGTTCCTGTTTTTTATGATTGACCAATTCTGCAGAAGGCAAAAGTTTAGGGGCAACAAATATGTGGGCCTCGCGTGCATTTCTAATACCTGTTTCCTTCCGAGCATTTTTATCCCTTGCTTCTTTTTTACGAATGGCACTTTTCTTACCGTCCTTTTTTCTTCTGGAAAATTCTTCCCTATTGGGTCTGGAAAATTGGCCCGATACTTTTATTAAAGCGGTTCTTTTTTCTTTTGGAATATCAAATATCTGATCTGTGTGGTCCACTAATTGCTGCAAGAGTGCAATACAATTATCGATCTCTTCTGGAGTGATCGCAGCTTTATTCCCTTTTAGATCTTCTTTCATTTTTAATGCTTTCCAACGGATAAATATCTAGTTTTTACTCAAAAAAATTATAGAACCGTAATGCGAACTTTTTTCTTTTTTAAACGTGAATTGTTCAATTTTTGCACCAAGTCTTCTGCAATTTCCAGAGGTACGGCAACAAAGGCACAGTCTTGTTTTAACTCTATCTCCCCCAATTGATCTTGATTCATATTTCCCTGTTTAAAAAACAGGCCGGCAATATCCCCTTTGGATATTTTGTCCTTTCTGCCTCCAGAAATAAACAACGTTTCCCAAAATTGCGGTTTTCGAACCGTCCGCTTTGAAATATCCGCTATCTCCGTATCCTTTATGAATGAAGGAAGGCCTTCTTTTTCCCATTTTAACACATAGGCGGTGCCCTTGGCATTAACCCTGGCCGTTCTTCCATTTCTATGGATAAACTCCTCCAAGGAATGCGGCAGTTCATAATGAATAATATATTTTAACTCAGGGATATCTATTCCCCTTGCTGCCAGATCTGTAGCTATCAAGATCTGGCTAGTACCATTTCTAAACTTAATAAGGGAACGCTCCCTATCCTTTTGTTCCATTCCCCCTGAAAAACAACTATGGGCAATCCTGTTTTTCTGTAAAAAAGAACTCACTTCCTCTATACTATCCCTAAAATTACAGAAGATTATTCCTGGATCGTTTCCAAGATGCAATAACAAATCCAATAGACGTGGCAACTTATCCCTGTCAGTGGAAACCACAGTTTTGATCGCTAACTGTGACTCCTTTTTTCCCTGTAAATAATTAATAACCAAAGGCTTATCCATTTTCACAAAATCTGGAATTCCGACACCCTGGGTTGCTGAGGTTAATATGCGCTTTTTAATATTCGGCAATTCATTTAGAATTGCGCTCATTTCAACTTCGAATCCTATCTCCAAGGCCTTGTCAAACTCGTCCAATACCAAGGTCTCAATACTTTCCTTAGAGAACCGGTCACTATCAAAGTGGTCCAAGATACGCCCTGGTGTTCCTATTAAAATAGAGGGGTTATGTTTAATTTCAATCTTATCCTTGGACATAGGGCGTCCGCCATAAACGGCATTTACCTTATAACCAGTTCCCATATTTCTAACCACTTGTTCAATTTGTATGGCCAATTCGCGGGTAGGCACCAATATCAGTGCCTGTACTTCGTCAATGTTGGGATCCAGAGTTTCTATCAATGGCAACAAAAAGGCCAAAGTTTTGCCCGTACCCGTTGGCGACAGAATAATAGTGTTGGTAGTTTTTCCAATTACGGCAATAGCTTCCTCCTGCATGGGATTCAACTGCTGGATATTTAGTTTTGCCAAGACATCCTCCTGGTCTTTAATATTATTTGCCATGGCTACTACTTATTTTTTTTCTTTTTGGGCGCTGCTACTTTTGGACTGTGACTCGTAGATTGCGCCAGGTAATTCGCCAATATCTTATCTATAAGTTCCTCCTTTGTCAAATGATGGAAAACTGTTCTTATTTCTTCCCTAAATTCCTGGGAAATATTTCGGTTGGGTTTGGTCTTGAATATTTTGTTAGCCCATATCAAGGCATTGTTTTCTTCAATACTTTGGGCATCTGCCTTTTTAAATTCCTCAAAATCTATACCCAACTCCTTTTCAAAATCGGCAATGTCCTCTACTTCCTCTTTTTGGATAACGCTTAATGAAAATCCTGCTGCCCCTGCCCTAGCGGTACGTCCACTTCTATGAACATAGGTATCATAGGTGTCCGGTAAATGATAGTTTACCACATAGGATATCTCCTTAACATCGATACCACGTGCTGCCAAATCGGTTGCTACCATAACATCTATAAACCCTTCCCTAAATTGTCCCATGACCCGATCTCTAATTCCCTGGGTTAAACTGCCATGGATGGCACCTGATCGAAATTTATTAATGGCCAAATTTTTTCCCAATTTATTGACCGCCGCTTTCGTCTTACAAAAAATAATTCCCCTTTCGCCTTCCCTGGACTTTAAAAAGTGTAGCAGAACTTCCAATTTCTCAATGGGTTCCACTACAACATACCTATGCTCTATGCCCTGATGCCCTACAGAAGCCATGTCCGCTTCTATCTGAACCACATGTTTTGACATATAATTCTGGATCAATTGTTTTAAGGCTCCCGGCATGGTGGCGGTAAACAATAATGTTCTTCTGGATTTAGGAATTTCTGAAATAATATTATCCAAGTCAACCTTTAAAGCAGTTACCATTTCATCGGCCTCATCCAAAACCAAATATTTGATATCTTTAATATTGATGGCCTTCCTATTCACCAAATCCACTAGGCGACCTGGTGTGGCCACTACGATATGGGTAATACTCTTTAAACGTTCAATTTGCGGTTTAATAGGGATTCCTCCGCATATGGAAGCAATGGAAATAGATGGACTATGGGTGGAAAAGGAAACCAGATTTGCATGAATCTGTTGCCCCAGTTCCCGTGTAGGCGCCAATATTACCAATTGTATATCACTATTATCTGTATCTATCAATTGTAATAAAGGCAACCCAAAAGCAGCTGTTTTACCGGTTCCTGTTTTTGCCAGAGCAACCACGTCTTTGTTTTGCTCCAAAATCAGAGGAATTACCTTCTTCTGAATATCAGTGGGCACTGATATTTGCTGGTCTATTAAACTTTGAAGTAGGTGTTTGTTAATTCCTAAATCAGAAAACTGCTTTGACATATAATAATTTTCGGCAAAGATAGCCACAGTTTTCTCGGGAATGCCAGTAATTGGTATATATTCAAATTTAATAAACTCCTGGACTTTTATAGATGCAAATAAACACTACACTTTTCATCTTATAATCTATACAGATACACGCAGTCATTTATTTTGCATACTTTTACTCCTATTTAGCTCCCAATGACCATATTTAATGGAACAAAAAAAAAGGTCTAGCAAATATTATTTACTAAACCTTTTTTTGGTGTGAAATTACAAGGCTTGCCTATTTAGAATTCTTTCTTACCAAACTCACTTTCTATAAACTTGGCCTTATTTTTTATGGCATTGAAAGTATAGGATAAGTTAATGGATATCATATCTACCTCATACCTGTAATTGGTAGTAGTGTAAAATTCATTGGCTTTATAGGTAGTTATTCGCTGTTCATTGGTGTCCAACAATCCCATATCAATATTCTGCCATTGTAACGTTGCCGTTAACTTATTGTCTAAAAACGACTTTCGGAAACTAAGATTGGGGGAATAGAACCTAGAATCCTCTCCTTGGGCGGTATTTGTCTTAGACAAATAATTGAAAGTAAATTGTAAGGAGGCATTTTCCCAGAAAGAATAGGTAGAATTTAGGTTGAAAGAGTAAATAGTGGCACTACTGTTTACGTCGTAATTTCTGGTAATACCATCCCTATGCCTAAATACAAAGGCTCCCTCAATATCATAGGAATAAATATTAGCTCCTATATAATTGCTCCAATTTTGGCTTGGTTTCAACTGAGCCCCTATTTCAAGTCCAACTGCATTGCTTTTGCCTACATTGGAATAGACCCTGTTAATTATACTGTCCAATACAGCTCCATTGGCTTCATAGGCTAAGGTATTCACACGGTTTATCACATTGTCCACATGTCTGTAATAAGCAGTGGCGCTGACCGAATTACCTCCGTTGAAATTTTTGATGACTCCCAATTCCACCAAATCTATGAACTCCGGTCTCAATTGATTGTCCCCTTGTTCAAAAACCTCGGAGTGCTCCCTTTCCGCAAAACTGTTCATTTTTAAGGTAGTTGTACGTTCTACCCTTTTGCTATAGGCCGCTTTTAATTTGGTAGCATCGTTAACAGTATATTGCAAGGAAGCCGATGGAAATAGCTTAACAAAATCATAGGTATAGGTTTGCTCGGGATCTGCAGTCCTTAAATCCTCGGAATAAGTTCTATCCATGGATTCCAAGCGCAAACCTGCTGCGTAGTCCAATTTATGGCTTGCTCCCGTTAGTTGGGTATATCCTGAATGAATGGTTCGCTGCAGGCTTATATTACTGGAAAATTCAGGTACCAGAACACCATCGCGCTCATATACAAACTCGCCTGTGTGGTCAATATCCCTAAATTGATAGCCCGTTTCCAAGGTTCCAAAGGAAAAGGGCTTAAATTGGTAATCCACATTCACCCTATACCCATTTAGTGGGTTGTCATTGGTGTTATACTCCTGCTGATAAACGATATTACGATCGGTGAGGCCTAGATTGTCATTATAAGTAGGGCCGCCCAAAAAAGTGTATTCATACAATAGGGAGGTAGACAATTTGGAATCATTGTTGAATTTATGGGCATAATCAAAACTGCCCAGGGCGAAATCGCCTTTTCTAGTTCTTAAATTATGATTATAATATTGAAAAGTATATTGCCTATTGCCACTGCCTATAGGTGAAATGGCATGGTTATCGTAATAATCTATATCCGCCAAACGATCTACGGTATGCTTTCCCGCATAGAAACCCAAGGAATAGGTATCGGCCTCATTAGGCGTAAAATCCACACCAAAACGTCCATTATAGCTGATATCATCAAAACTCCTCTCTCCATCGGAAGGCAAAAAGGTTTGTTTATCCTCGGCTTGATTGATCACAAAAACCTCACCTTCCCTCCTACCTGTTTTATCATTTCGCTGGTAACTTGTTCCAAAGGACAGGTTCCATTTATCTGTTCGCTTGTTCAAAGTTGCATCAATACCATATCGTTGGGCCGCCTCCTTGGTATCATAGGGCTCTATGGATGGTAATCCGCCACGAACATTAATTTGGGTATAAATTCCATTGGTCGCCCCCTTTTTTGTTAAAATATTTAAAATACCCCCTTTACCTTCAGGGTCATATTTGGCCGAAGGTGCGGTAATCAACTCCACGGTCTCCAAGGCATTTGCCGGTAATTGGGATAATATGGCACTGGCATCCCCTTGGGTAGGCTTACCGTTAATCAGGACGGCAAATCCAGAACTACCCCTAACGCTAATACCACCTTGTGCATCAACAGTGACCGACGGCAAGTTTCTCACCACATCAATGGCATTTCCTCCCTGACTGCTTTGGAATTTTTTGGTATCGAAAACCTGACGGTCTATCTTGTGAAGAACCGTTGCCCGTTCTCCCTGTATGATCACTTCATCCAATTGGTTCCCAATGGATAAACCAATTATGGCAAGATCTTTTACAGATTGTCTTTTATCTATGGCTATATCAGATATGGTTTTGGTATCGTACCCCATAAAGGAGGCTTCCATATAATAGGTTCCAGGTTTTACTCCATCTATAACAAAAGTACCATCTTGGGAAGTTACCACTCCCGTTATCAGGGAACCATCTATCTGATTATACAAGGCTGCCGTAGCATATTCCAATGGTGAACTATCAGTGGCATCAATAATTTTTCCTGAAATTTGGGCCATAGACACCTGCATACCCACCATTAGGGCAACCAACATAAAAAAGCTTTTACAATTCATAAATATTAATTCTAATTAAAAATTTTGACAAAAATAGAGCAGCCTTCCAACTTAAAATGGTGTATTTGAAAAAGGAATGG
Source organism: Arenibacter palladensis (assembly GCF_900129275.1). GTDB lineage: Bacteria > Bacteroidota > Bacteroidia > Flavobacteriales > Flavobacteriaceae > Arenibacter > Arenibacter palladensis. Next base: position 773,573 of record NZ_FQUX01000002.1, read on the forward strand.
TACTAATACTTAAATCAAGTTCTTTCTGAACTGTAAAGGGGTAAGTTGTGTATATCGCTTAAAATATTTGGTAAAATGCGAAGTGTCCTTAAATTCCAAATCATAGGCAATATCACTGATTGATTTGTTTGTATAAGCCAATTGTCTCTTCACCTCCATAATAATATGTTCGGCAATGACATCCGAGGCTGTTTTATTGAACACTTTATGACATATAGCATTAAGGTTCTGTGAGGTAGTATTTAAAGTCTCCGCATAGAAGGAAACATTATTTTTTAAATTTTCGGACAATAAATTTACAAATTGCACGGTCTTATCGGTATTTTCCCCTCCTTGCAAAGTGGCATACTTTACCATTTTTGCCAATATGGCCTTTAATCCCCCTTCCAGGGCTTCTTGGTTCAAATTAACTTGTTCCATCTCCCAACACAGGGACTTGAATAAAAAATTTAATGATTTATCGTCTTCTGCTACCTTTATTTTTTGACAGTTGTTCAGTTTTATCAACTGAGTATTGATGTACTTGTCCAGAGTTTTTTCTAAAAACGATTCCTTGATAATGATCACATATCCCTTGGGTTTTGTGGTAATCTCCCAGTGATGAACCTCATCCTTTTTAACAATAAACAGCAAGGGTGGTTCTATACTATGGCTTTGCATATCCAAATGATGGAAACCACTACCTTTTATAAAATAGACTATTTCAAGGTATTTATTGTGCTTGTGGGGCTTGGTATACCTTTTAGTGACATCAAATGGTTCTATTTTTATACCGACTTCAGCGTTAATTTTGTTATATGTGCTAATGGAATCGTTCAAAATGGCCTGTAGTTATCTATATATAGCGGTAAATGTAAATATTACGTTTTAAAGTCGATTTTATTAAACTTAACTTTATGATAAATTTATCATAAAGTTAAATTAACCTTTCTTTTCCAATTGCTGTTCACTTAACGTATTTACAGGGTATACTGGTTGGAAGACTACTAATTTGGCCGTCCTTATTTCCTTTACAATGTGTTAAAAAGGTCTGTTCGTATTTTTACCACTTTCCCCCTATTACCCACAAATAACATCCTATAACAAGCTGTTATTGGTTTCCAAATTTTCCAAAGCTGTAAACTTATGTTAAAGTCACATAAAAAAGAATGAACGTTCATTTTAATACTATCTTTGTATTCGTATTGTTATCAACATTGAACATCGGACGTTTAAATTCCCATTTAGAACATTATGGCCAAACTTCAAAAAAGTATTGAAAAGCGAAATGCCTTAGTAAAAGCTACCATTAACTTGGTCAATAATAATGGGTTCCATGCTACCCCCATGTCCAAGATTGCCAAAATGGCGAACGTTTCCCCCGCTACTATATACCTGTATTTTGAAAATAAGCAGGATTTGGTAAATAAAGTTTACTTGGAAGTTAAGTCGGCCTATACCGCTTATGCCTTCAAAAACTATAGTAATGACATTTCGGTCGTTAAAGGTTTTGAAACCATTTGGAAACGCATTGCCGATTTTAAACTTAAGGAAGTGGAGGAAGCCATGTTTCTGGCCCAGTGCGACAACACCCCTATTATAGATGAAGCCAGTAGACAGGAAGGGCTAAAACACCTTCAACCCTTACTGGACCTTTGGGAAAGGGGAAAAAAGGAAGGTATTATAAAACCTTTGTCGCCCTACCTATTATATGCGTACTCCATAAATCCCCTCTCTTTTTTAATGGTAATGCGACAACGGGGAGTCTTTCAGTTAAACCAGGATCACTTGGAGGATGCCTTTCAGGCGGCCTGGAACAGTATTAAAAAATAAAACTCAATTCACTTAAAACAACATTATGATTCAGACAATTTTGTTAAAAAATCGACCTAAAGGGAAACCTACTTTATCGGATTTCCAATTCGTGGAGGAAAAAAAGGATCTAAACCTCCAAGAAGGAGAAATACTTTTGGAGACCACTTACATCTCCGTTGACCCGTATTTAAGGGGAAGAATGAGCGATGCCAAATCGTACGTTCCACCTTTTGAGGTAGGTAAACCTATAACTTCCGGTATAGTTGCCAAAGTTATTGATTCCCAGAACGATAAATTTCAACAAGGCGATTATGTTTCGGGGATGATGGACTGGAAAACCCAACAGATTTCCAAAGGCGAAGGCCTTTTAAAAATAAATAAGGACCTAGCTCCGCTCAGTGCCTATTTGGGCATTTTGGGTATGACCGGATTAACCGCCTATTGTGGGCTAACCCAAATTGGCAAACCTAAGGCCTGGGAAACTTTAGTAGTTTCAGGTGCTGCAGGTGCCGTGGGCAGTGTAGTAGGACAGATAGGAAAAATCTTAGGACTCTATGTGGTGGGTATTGCAGGAACAGATGAAAAAGTAGCAATGCTTACCTCAGATTTTGGCTTTGACCATGCCATTAACTATAACACTACGGAGGATATGGGAACAGCCCTTAAAACTGCCTGTCCAGATGGTATAGATATTTATTTTGACAATGTAGGCGGCCCTATTTCAGATGCTGTTTTATTTAATATCAACAAATTTGCCAGAATGATCATTTGCGGTGCTATTTCGGTGTATAACAACACTGAAATACCAAAAAGTATCAGTGTTCACCCCTTTTTGGTAAAAAATAGCGCATTAATGCAAGGTTTTATAGTTTCCAATTATTCGGAGAAGTTCCCGGAGGCCATGAAGCAATTATCCACTTGGTTGATGGAAGGCAAATTAACCTACAAGGAAACCGTGGTGGAAGGTTTCGAAAATACCCCACAGGCATTTTTGGATTTGTTTGAGGGTAAAAACAAAGGGAAAATGATCGTGAAAGTCTAAGGCTTGGATTATTACCTAATTAAGAATATTAAAAAAACTAAAATGAACATATTATTTGTACTTACCTCCCATGATAAATTGGGGGATACCGGAAAGAAAACGGGATTTTGGATCGAAGAATTTGCCAACCCATATTATACTTTGTTGGACAAAGGGGCCGATATTACCTTGGCTACCCCAAAAGGCGGGGTGGCCCCGATAGATCCCAGCAGTGACACTCCTGATGCCAGCACTAAGGATACGCAGCGATTTAAAAATGATGCCGTGGCGCAGGAAAAAATTAACAATACATTGGCATTGTCAGAAATTGATCCCAATGATTACGACGCTATATTTTATCCAGGAGGCCACGGGCCATTATGGGATTTAGCTAACGATGCCACATCCATTAGCCTCATTGAAGCCTTTAATAGACAGAAAAAACCAGTTGGCTTTGTGTGCCACGCCCCGGCGGCATTAAAAGGCGTTAAGAATGAAGATGGCTCACCTTTGGTAAAAGGAAAAAAAGTAACCGGGTTTACCAATACCGAAGAAGAAGCCGTGCAACTCACCAATGTGGTACCCTTTCTTGTGGAAGACATGCTCAAAGAAAATGGAGGTATTTACTCCAAAAAATCTGACTGGGCCCCTTATGCCGTTCAGGATGGCAATTTGATTACAGGACAAAATCCGGCATCTTCGGAACTGGTTGCTCAAAAATTATTGGTATCCCTAAATTAAGGAATCGTCTTTAAGCTATAAAAGCCGAACATCTTTCAATAGTTGTTCGGCTATTTTTTTGCAATCGGATCATGTTAGCATTTTATTAAAATTTGGCACAATTAATCTTGAATTTTGTCATGGACTGGATTCCCCGCAGCTATGAAAATTCAGCAAATTTTAAAATCTTATGCAAAAAAGGTGGGCTATGACACCCACCTTATTTTATTTCTTATAAAATATCGTTATTCCCCAGCAACCAAAATAAAATCTTGGGAGGTGGTATTTCCAGCAACTATTTCTATATCGGTAACTGATTCCTCTTGGTAGGTTGATAATTCTACCTCAACATCATAACTTCCTGCCATTAGTCCCATAACCATATATTTTCCATCAGCATCAGTAAAAGTAGTAGTATTCAAGGTGTCGGCTGCAAAAACGGCCACTTGCGCCCCTTCCAATCCCACTGCAATTTCTTCCTGAAGTGTTGTCACCTTACCGGACAAAGTGCCAGCGGTAGACATATTGCAAGCCTTAATGACTGGTTTAAAATTAAAGCCGGTTATATTTTCAAATTTACTGCCTCCACCTTTGGCTACAAAAGATTTGCTTACATCAAAATCCAACAATAAATCGGCACTAAGTCCACCTTCAACCACAAGACCCGGTTTTATAAAGATCTTTATACCCGTTTGTTCCCCACTAGGTACTTTTAAATCAAATGTGGAGCCATCCGTAAGTACAACATTTACACCTTTAACATATACCCGTACAAGGTCGTAAATTCCAACAGGCACATCAAGATCCACCAAATTCTTGGTAACTCCATTGGTAAGCTCCAAAAGGTTGACCTCCATTTCATCTTCCATCAGAACAACAAAGGAAGATTTTTCTTCCGTTGTCATTGAGGAATCTGAATTGTCCTCTACCTCAGAATTAATATCCATATCCCCCTTGTAACGGGCATCTATCTTAAAAATAATAACGTTGGCCTCTGCTACCAGGTCATGTGGAAAAGGTGCGTCCGTTAGGTTAACGGAAAGCCTTCCATAATCACTATTCTTATCATTATTGTCCGTACAAGAGACTAAAACGGTTACAACAAACAATGCAATTGTAAATAGTTTAATTTTCATAGTTATAAATTTTAGTAATTAGTAATTATTGGTATACCTCCTTATTTAAAGGCTATATATAATAACAACCAAAGATGGGGTATACCCTACCACTATTTCAATAGTTTTTATTTTTTTCGATGAAATGCATTCATCATTTATTTTCTGGGAGACAGCACAATTCCATAAAAGGATAGGCTACTATTTAAGAAATTTATTCCTTGGGGGATCTATGATCATAGCTCAATACCCGTTTTAACTGCCACATACTATCCTGTAGTATAAAAACATGGGAAAATTTGGCTATCCCTGTCATGTACAGTTCTTTATTGGCCTCCTTTATATAAAATTCATGGACCCCGTTCTGTATCGCCCCGTACAAAACGCCGTTATTATACAAAGGATACACTTCCATACTGTTAGCCACCAATTTACGAATTGGCTTCTTATCTCCGTTACCGCAAATATTTTGTTCTATAGCCTTAAAAAAATCTTCCTTGGAGGTACTTATCCCAGATTGATCGTGATAAAATTCCAAATCTGGTGCAATTAAATGCTCCATCTCCTTAAGCTCACAATTATTGAACCCATTTACGAATAAGATACTATCCAATCCCATTATGGTTCTATAAAGTTCGGAGGAGGATTCCACTTGGGCGTGCCCCATGTTGAAAAATAACAATATGTGGATTAAAACTCCCACTATCCTAAAAGATGAAACGGTTGTCATAATGATCAATGTTTAGTATTACGCTACTAAAGATAATACCCTTATAGCTTTGTTACAATATTTCCCTTGCCGTGAATCGTGGTATGTACCTACTTCTTATTTTATGAAAGCAATAAAACAGACTACCACAATGGGCAAAAATTAAAAAGAGGCCACAATAGCCCCTTTTTAATTTGAAATATCGAGATTAGACAAGGCAAAAATTACTGTAAACCCCTTGCTTTTAACATAGGTTCAATTTTTGGATCCCCGCCGCGCCAATCCTTGTACATTTTTTCCAAGGGCAAAGTATTGCCACGAGAAAGAATCATATCCCGTAATCGCTGACCATTCTCCCTGGTAAGTCCACCATGTGTCTCAAACCAATTGTAGGCGTCATGGTGCAGCATCTCCGTCCATAGATAAGAATAGTAACCTGCCGCATATCCACTGCCAAATATATGGGCGAAATAAGTAGATCTATAACGTGGCGGTACGGCAGAAACCACATCCAATTTCGTTGTATGCAAGGCTTCCTTTTCAAAGGCATTTGCATCCTCTATTTTAATGTCCGATCCAATGGTATGCCATTGCATGTCCAAGTTGGAAGCTGCTAAATTTTCGGTTAGGCTATACCCCTGGTTAAAAGTGCCCGATTTCTTTATCTTATCTATGAGCTCTTGCGGAATTTGTTCCCCTGTTTTGTAATGCAGGGCATAGTTTTTCAGGATTTCAGGGTAAAGCGCCCAGTTTTCATTGAACTGGGAAGGAAACTCAACAAAATCCCTGGCCACCGAAGTGCCCGACAAGGAAGGATACTGCTGGTCGGCAAAAAAGCCGTGGAGCGCATGTCCAAATTCATGGAACATGGTCTCTACCTCATCATAGGTAAGCAATGCCGGTTCACCTGCTACAGGTTTCGGATAATTACAAGCATTGTAGATCACAGGTTTCTTATTGTAGAGTTTGGATTGATCTACAAAATTGCTCATCCAAGCCCCTCCCCGCTTACTTGGGCGGGAAAAGAAATCGCCATAGAACAATCCCAATGGATCTCCGTTCTCCTCAAAAAGCTCATATACCAATACATCTTCGTGATAGGTTGGGATATCTGTTCTGGCCTTATAGCTAATTCCATATAATTTTTCGGCGGCATAGAAAACCCCTTTTTCCAATACTGTCTTCAGCTCAAAATATGGCTTAATCTGGTTTTCATCCAAATCGTATTTAGCCTTTCGCACCATTTCGGCGTAGTGGTTCCAATCCCAAGGGGCAAGGGTAAAATCCCCTCCCGTTTTCTGGATCATTTCTTGAATTTCCTTGGCTTCTTGCCCCGCCTTGGCCGTAGCTGAAGGAACAAGTCCCTTGAAAAGTTTAAATACGTTTTCCGGCACTTTGGCCATGGTATTCTGCAAGCTCCATTCTGCATAATTTGAAAATCCCAACAAGGCCCCTTTTTTGGCTCTTAATTCGGCAATTTCGGTAATAACGGCCTTGGTATCCTGGGCAGTGCCATCGGCACGCAACCAAGCAGCCTTGAACAATTTCTCCCTTGTCTCCCTTTTTTTCAAGGATTGCAATAAAGGTTGTTGTGTGGTATTTTGAAGTGCAATTTTCCAGCCTTGCCCATCTTTGATCTCCAATGATTTCAATTCGGCATCCGAGAGTCCTTCTAGCTCGGACTTATCTGTAAAAATAACTGCCCCGGCATTATTGGCCTCCAACAAGGTTTTATTGAAAGTATTGCTCAAAGTAGCCAATCTGGAATTGTACGACTTTAAGATTTCCTTGTTTTCAGGAGAAAGGTTGGCACCGGCGATTTCAAAATCCTCAAAATAATTCTCCAACAATCTTAAGGATTCCCCATCCAAATTAAGACTTTCCCTTTTTTCATACAGTGTTTTTACCCGCTGAAATAAGGTGTCATTGAGATAAATTGCATCCCGAAGTTCCGAAAATTTAGGTGCCATTTCTTCTTGGACGGCTTGTAGGGTATCATTGGTGTGGGCACCGGTAAGTGCAGAAAATACATTTCTCACCCGATCTAAAAGTACACCACTCTTTTCCAGCGCCAATATGGTATTTTCAAAAGTCGCCGCTTCAGTACTATTTGCAATATTTTCAATGATTTCTCTTTTCTCGTCCATTCCTTGCAATAATGCTTCCCTGAAATGATCGTTATTAATTTTGGTGAAATCGGGAGCTCCATATGGCAAGGTACTTTCGGCGATTAATGGATTATGATTGGTGTTCATGGAATTTTGGGAGGTTATATTATTCTTTTTATTTGAGTCCTTACAAGCGGAAAATATAAGCGTTAATAATAACACGGAAAAAACTTTTTTCATTCACTGATCATTTTAAGGATTAAATACAAAAATACTGAAATTAGTAGAATCCCAGTTCTTTGGCACTCTCAATAAACTGTTCTTGTATATGATCTTTAACACCCTAAATCCTATAATTCAGCAAATTGATACAGTTAATAAACAAGCATAAAAAAGCCTTACCGGAGGAGTAAGGCTACAAAATTATCGAAGTATAAATATCCCTATTCATCAAAGTCGAAGGTCATTTTCTTCTTATGATTTCCGTCGGTCAAAGTAACTTTATACTGTTTTTTCGTCAAATTATCCTCGGAAAATACACATATGTAGCGGTTCTTCTCCATTTTCCATCCCTCGTTTCCATCAAATACCATTTTTCTGACGGTCATTGGAAGAACAATATCCTCAAAATTCTCAAAGGCTGTTACTATTGAACCATCTGCGGTATAAGAAGCAATTATATCCCCGTTACTTGCTTTAAAGATAACATCGAAAGTCCTAATGGCTTTTTTGTCGTATTCGGATAAGGAGGTTACATCAAAATTGGCGGCTTTGAATTGCAGTTCCTGAACTACTTCAGGGGTATGTGAATCATTAACCTTGTTTAAATAGGCTACATTAATAGGTGATAGGGTAATGGCATCCAAGGTTACAGGTGTAATTCCGTCATTGTCTTCCTGTGCAAAAAGAAAGCACGTAAGACCAAAAAAAATCAATAATGTTGCAAATTGTTTCATGATAGGTGGTTTAAATTATTATTAAATAGATGAAACCACAAGATATAACTAGTTGTTAATCAATACATAACAATTATACATCCTATTCTTAAAACTTAATTTTAAAGCGTTTAATAAATGTGTTAAAGCCTTACAACTATGTTACTTTAAAGAATAATGGATCCACGGACCCAATGGCATTAATCCGGAATAGTTAGTGGAGGGACGGGAAATTTCATTTTATAATACAGATTCAAATATCTTGGATCTTGTCTATAGGGTGCCAACAACGGCTCGGCCCGTAACCAGGTCATTTCCACTTCGTGGTTATTATAGGATTTTTGAAGCCAATTAAATACTTCCTGCCTATTTTGGATATGACAGTAATAAAGTGCCATAAACCAGGCCGGGCTACCAGACGATCCATCCCTGAACTGTTTCTGCAAGGTGGTAAGGCTTTCTTGAACACCCTCCAAGTTATTGGCCATTTCATAATGTAACGCATTAAGCCAGACTACAATGGGTGGACGGTCTGCGAAAATATTCATCAATTGCCCTAGCTTTTCCTTAGAGGCAGTATATTCTCCAAAATAGTAGTACCATTTGGCAGCTTCCCTTAAATAAAACATATCATCCATAAACAGCGGATCATATTGCCTCAATTCCTCTATTGCTTCCTCTGTGGAAGACACGAAAAAAATCACCGAGGCCCTAATGGCAAATAACCATCCATACGATGGATCTTCCAAAATAAGCTTATTTAGTTCTGATAGGGCATATGAGTATTTACCGGTCTTAAGATAATAATCAACAAAGAGATTTTCATTCCAATTATCGGCACCTATCCGGGCATAGGTATCATCTACATAGTGCTCCACAGCCTCAAAATTCCAATCAAAATAGAATTTACCAATATGCAATTGATCGGACAATTGCATATTATCAACATCAATTAAGGCAGCCTTTTCCAAATAATACTTAGCATTTTTCCAAGCCTCCTGCTCGCCATACATACCCCAAACAGCTCCCCCTGTAACATAAATATCAGCGAGGCCAAGGTAAGGGTCTATAAAAGTGGAATCCAAGTCCAAGGCCTTCTCATACAAAGGAATGGCATTTTTAAAGGATGTCTGATTATATTTATTGTTTTGATATTGGGCCAAGAGATAGTAATTATAGGCTTCTTCATTTTTTGTGGGTATACCTTTGAAGGCATCATAATCCTTGTCTGTAAGTTTCACATTCATTATAGTGGCGACATTTTCCGCAACCTTCGATTGAATTTCGAAAATTTCATTCGCTTTCCATTCCCCGGAATAGGAGCCGGACCATAGTAATTTGTTCAGAGGACCATCATTCAATCTTAAATTTATTTTGAATTGACTACCATGTTTTTGAAAGTTACCTTCCAAAATGTAAAAAACGTTAAGCTTTTTAGCCAATTCAGGCATATTTATTTCACTGTTCTTGAATTGAAGGCTCGACGTAAAAGGTACCACCCTGTCCATTTCCCTTATTTCTGAAATTCTGCTGATTACGGCATCGGTCATCCCATCACTTATATATTCCAATTTGGGATCGCCACTCCAATTCTTTAGAGGTAATACCAAAATGGACTTGCTACTATGGCTAGAGGGCAATGGTGAAGTTGTTGGAGTACTATTCACTGATTTTGCCCAAATACCCCTATATTGAAAATAGCCAATAAGACTAATAAGAAAAAGGATTCCCAAGACTATGGTCATCAACAATTTTGGCGTATCGGTTTTTTTTGCGGTCGTACGTTGCTGTTCCAAGTGCTCACGAATTTTAGCTTCCCCAGGAGTAAAGCCATAATACTCCTTAAAGCAAGTATTAAAATAGGTAGGGCTGTGAAAACCTACGGAATAAGCAATTTCAGAAACCGTAGCCATATCTTTTTGGAGAAGCTCCATAGACTTTTCAAGCCTCAATTCGCGAATAAACTGACTAACGGATTTACCGGTCAACTTCTTTAAACGCCTATGCAAATGTGAACGGCTTACCCCATATATACGGGCTGCCTCTTTTACTCCAAATTGCTCGTTATCGAAATTACTACGAATAATTTCAGTCAATTTTAGAAGAAAAAAATCGTCTTGACTCTTTGAATCAGAATTATCCATAAAATATTGGATTAATAATCTTAGGGAGAAAATGGCACTCTTTCTAAGTTACAAAATATTAATCATAATAAGTTGATTAATAAGAATATAAGACTACCAACCTATTCAATGAACACTCCAAATTTATTAGAATCTCTACAACAATTTAAATTCACTATCTTTTTCGGAAACTAAACATTTCTCCTGATGGATGAATTATTATTGAGGATAGCAAATTCTTTTTTTTATGTTTTCCATACGGTTCTCATAATTTTTAATTTGTTCGGATGGATATTAAAACGTACACGAAAACTTAATCTTATCACCTTACTTTTAACCTTCGGGTCTTGGGTTTTGTTGGGGATTTGGAAAGGTTGGGGATATTGTTTTTTAACCCATTGGCATTATGAGATTCTTGGACGCTTGGGTGAACACAATTTACCGAATAGCTATATTGCCTTTTTGGTTAAAAAAATTACGGGCTGGTTGCCCAGTGCCGAACTTATAAATTTCTATACCCTTGCCTTGGCAATTTTGGCTTTATTATGTTCACTTTGGGCAAACCTCAAATCTGGAAGAAGAAAAAGAAAACCTCGTTAAATGCTGTAACAAATATTTTTTTGACAATTATATCGTATCTTTTTTAGCTTGAAATCATTAATTAATATAGTTAAATATGCTCACAAAGGAGGAAATTGAAATATTGGAAAGCCAAGGTTATTTGTCTTTGGGCAAACTATTGACAGATGCACAGGTAAAAGCCATAAACGACAGGATTGATGCCCTAATGCTCAATGAAGGTGGGTCGGCCGGATCGGAATTGGCCGAATCCAAATATATAAGGCATCCTAAGGAGGAGGGCGCCGATCGCTTGGCCGATCTCGTTAACAAAGGTGACGTATTTGATATTTTCTACACACATCCAAGAGTGTTGGCAGGTATTGCTGCTGTACTTGGCTCATCCTTTAAATTATCCTCCCTGAACTACAGAGCTGCGAAACCTGGACTTGGACATCAAAATTTACACGTAGATTGGGGCAATAAAATGGTGGAAGGTGAGTACAAAGTCTGTAATTCCATTTGGTTATTGGATAACTTTACAGAAAATAATGGAGCTACACGTATAGTGCCCGGCACCCATAAACTTGGAATAGCGCCACAAGAAAAAATGGAGGACCCCAGCCTTCCCCATCCTGATGAAATCATCATCACCGCACCGGCAGGATCGGTTTTTATTTTTAACTCCCACGCCTGGCATGGAGGAACTACCAACCGTACTGATAAGCCTAGAAGAAGTATACACAGTTATTTTTGCACCTCTGACCAGCCGCAACAGATAGATCAAAAAAAATATATTACCGAGGAAACCAAACAACGGGTAGGTAAAGAAGCCCTGAAAATTTTGGATGTTTAGTGGACTTCAAGAACTCGAAGATATCTTTCATTATAGGGCAAGCCCATTAGATGGCTTGCCCAAATTGTTTTCTACCCCTCTAGTTACTTGGAAGAATATTCTGGTTTACCCTAAAAAAGTTATTGGGGTCATAATGTTTTTTTATACGGGCCAATCGCTGGTAGTTATGCTTATAACTTGCTTTTACCCGTTCCTGACCTTCATCCATCATAAAATTGGAATAGGCACCACCAGAGGAATGTGGATGCAATTCATTGTAATAATCCTTGCACCAATTAGTGATTTTATCGGCATTTGCCGGATCCGGATCCACCCCTACAATTACACCTGCATATTTGGCATCCCTATATGCCCATGGTGTATCTTTATCTCCAACCCTAGCTGCAGCTCCGCTAATGGGGTATAAGTGCATTTGTGAAAGTGGGGTCGGGATTTTAGATCCGTATTTTAAATGCCCAGCCCTAACTTCTGGACCTAATTTATTAAAAAAGTCGGCCCTCCAATACCATTGCAGTCCCGGAGGCATAAGCCCATCAAACATTGTTTGAATGGAAGGATAAGGCATTTCGCCCACATGTTGGAACAAGGGTTTCTTGGCCAAAACGGGTTTAAAAATTTCTTCAAATTTGTCTGGATGACCCGTATAGCACCATACAACTCCACAGAATTGCTTATTGTGCAAATGTTCGGGAAATGGTGGACCTGGAATAATCATGGTTGCAATAAAACCATTTAGGTCTTCCGGGGCTTTATGTATAAAATCATCAAACCAAGCCATAATTTCCTCAGTTTGCTCTATTGGCCATAAGGTAGGTCCTCCAATTACAGTTTTTAAAGGATGGGCTTGAAATTTAAAGGAAGTTACGATTCCAAAATTTCCACCACCCCCGCGAATGGCCCAAAAAAGATCAGGATGCTGCTTGGCGTTTGTGGTAACAAAAGAACCATCGGCCAACACCATATCTGCTTCCAACAAATTGTCTATGGTAAGTCCGTATTTCCTGGAAAGATAACCTACACCACCTCCCAGTGTTAATCCGCCTACACCTGTTGTAGAAATCATTCCACTCGGAATTGCCAATCCAAAAGCATGGGTGGCATGATCTACTTCACCCCAAATGTTGCCACCCCCAACACGTACCGTATTATTGGAAGTGTCCACTTGAACAAATTTGATTCCGGATAAATCAATGACCATACCGTCATCGCACAGACCCAAACCCCCTCCATTATGACCACCTCCCCTAACAGCGATCAACAAATCGTTTTCCCTGCCAAAGTTTACCGAAGCCATTACATCGGCCACATCCACACACATGACGATCATACCGGGATGTTTATCTATCATACCATTATAAACTTTGCGGATACTATTGTATTTGCCATCGGAAGGCATTACTACTTCTCCCCTTATTTCTTTTTTAAAGGATGCAATACGATCCGCATCCATGCCTATTACCATTTCCATAATTCTAATTTTTAATGTTCGTTTAACTTAATTTTCAAGACTTCTCATTATTCTTTAAGCACCATTGGAAATGCATCCAGGGGCTCCTCAAAGGCTATAAACAAGACACAAGGGTCTTTATCTCCACATTTTGCGGTATGAGGTTTGGTAGACGGACCAAAGGCATAGGAGCCCACTTTCATTATCTGCTCTGTTTCACCTTCATAGGTAACATGAAGTTCCCCAGAAACAAGGATCATGCGCTCGGCGGAAGTATGCCAGTGCTCCGGTATTTCATAGTTGGCGGGCACCTTAAAAAAAACATCCACATTTTTTTTGGAAGGGTCTCCGTGCAATACCGATATTGTGCAACCCTCTGGCATAAAAGATGGGCAAGGGCCCCATTGTAAATCCTTATCTTTATGCGTTTTTACAAAGGAGATTTCCGAACCATTCTCTAGGCTGCCCTGTCCAAAAAAGGAAAAACTTACAAAAAGTGTCAATAACAAAGTGATAACTTTCAATTGGGAATACTTTAGAGTGTTGTTCATGACTAAAATGTTTTAAGATTAATAATTGTTACTATTGTATTAGAGGCAACCCTCCTAGAAATAGATTATTGGAGGTTTTACCGTTTCTTTTTCCTTTTTTCACCTTGACCCATATCAAAAGGAAAGGATGGAATTGGGAAAATAATTCGCGATTGGTTACTTTATTTTTAAAACAGGGGGAATACGGCAAAAACTACACCGCTGCAAATGGGGGATTACAATTCTATATATCGCTACCATTTTAATCGTGCACGATAAACATCGTTGACTAGAAGTAAAATTAAATGAAGTTTACAACGATGACCTCCATAATTAATTCAAATAGTTACAAAATTCAATCATGGATAAACTTATTCTTAAAGACTATTCAGCATAATTTTGGACATATTTAGAGGGAAGGATCCCAAAATTATCCATAAAACATTTCGAGAAATAGGCTGGACTGTTGAATCCTGTACCGAAGGCAATTTCGGAAATATTATTTACCTTTTTATCCAATAGGTCCAAGGCCTTTGTCAGCCGGTAGTCCCTTATAAAGCTATTGGGCGACTTCCCGGTAAGACCGATCATTTTTCTGTATAATTGGGATTTGCTGTAGCCTAGGTTTTTACTAAAATGATCTGAATTGAAGGATGCATTGGTCCATTCTTTTTCGGTGTAATCCATCAATTGGTTTACAAATTTTTCTTCTCCAACACTCAGGGCTTTTATGTTCTTATGGCTCAATTTAACGTTCAAATTTTCACTCTCGTACAATTCCTTGACCTCTTGGGATAAAACAATTTTCCCATGGGCCATAGTACAAAACCGTTCTGCCAATTTGATGGTATCCTCAAAAATACCATCCTTCTCGGTTACGGGAACCCCTACGTGCAAACCAATACTCAATTGAATATCCGGACTTTTATCCTTAGATACCCCTCCAAGCTTGGAAAAGACCTCTTGGGAGCAAAGCACGGCATTGGTTACCGAATTGAAGGACAATAAAAAATTACCGGATTTTTGTCTTACCACCCTGCCCAAAAATTTATCTATGGATTGCAGAATGGATCTATTATAATTTAGCAACTCCCCAATCATATGATTGGGATCCATAGTCTTAAATGATGATTTTCTTAATCCAACGACCATTATGGTCCTACAAGCCGGATCGTTGATAATGTTTAATTCCGTCTTTTGGGATTTTTCCGGATCCTCTATTCTACCCAAAAACGATTCCACTATAGAAGCCTCAACTTCTATAATTCTATGGGGCACCTCGCCATGGGCATGATTGTGCATATCCTGAATGGCCTTCTTATTTGGGGCTTGGATAAGACAAAATGCCGTACGCCTTTTTTCATCGCACCAATAGGTCATACCCTTGCATCCATAAAGATGCTCTATTTTTAAATCCTCCCGATGCATTTGCGCAACATGCACCGCGGTAATCTCCTCAGGAATATCGTGACGATCCATGTAAATAGGCATAACAGAAATTTTTACTCAAGTTAGTGATTTTAATTCAGTTAGCTAAGAGTTTGCCTATTTCGTTTTATCATTATTAAAAGAACATTTAAGAATAGAATAGTTCCCCTTTACTCGTTTAATTGGAGGTCGGGAATTTTATTTAAGAGCGATAATGAGGTGTAGAATTTACGCAAGTAATCTCCAAATCTGTGCTACCAAAAATGTAACCACAAATCCTAATATAACCGGTAATACCGAAGCCACTGTAGTCCATTTTACACTTTTGGTCTCCTTATAAATAGTATATATTGTAGTGCTACATGGATTGTGCAACAAACTGAACAACATTAGGTTAATAGCCGTTAAGAGCGTCCACCCCCCTGCCCTCAGAATATCCCCAGTGGCAGTTACGGAATCCAATTCGAACATTACACCAGCCCCTTCTCCTGCAGAAATTCCTGTAACCAGAACGGTCAACATCAAAATAGTGGGTATCACAATTTCGTTGGCAGGAATAGCTACAATATAGGCCACCAAAATAACGCCGTTGAGGCCCAAAAGGAATCCAAAGCCATCCAAAGAATCTATCAACCAAGCAGCAATACTATCATCTCCCAAATAAATATTGGATATAAGCCAAATTACGGCTCCCGCAGGGGCAGCAAAAACAATTGCGCGCCATAGCACAATCAAGGTCCTATCTATAATTGAAGTATAGATGGTTTTCCAAAATCGCGGAGGACGGTAGGGAGGTAATTCCAAATTAAAGGTAGAAACTTCTCCTTTCAACACCGTCTTGGACAAGCCCCAAGAAACCAAAAACATAAACACCATGCCCAACACAGCTATGCCTATAACGGCCGCCAATGACATAATCCCCGAATAGGTAGCCGGTACAAGGGCCCCCACAAATATGGTTGCAATCAGAATCTGCGTGGGCCAACGCCCATTACAAAGTGAAAAATTATTGGTGATAATGGCAATCAATCTTTCCCTAGGGCTGTCTATAATCCGGGTAGCCACAATACCTGCAGCGTTACATCCGAAGCCCATACTCATTGTCAAGGCCTGTTTACCGTGTGCTCCGGATAATTTAAATAAATGATCCAAATTAAAGGCAACCCTTGGTAGATATCCAAAATCTTCCAACAGGGTAAATAAGGGAAAAAATATCGCCATAGGAGGCAACATTACGGCAATGACCCAGGCTACCGCCAAGTACACCCCATCAATCAAAAAACCGTCCAGCCACCATGGCATGCCAATGTTGGAGGCGAATCCCTTTAAAGCCGGATGAATCGTATCTAACAACAATCCGGACAACATTGCGGAAGGGTAATTGGCGCCAACTATGGTCATCCAAAGCACTACAGCCAATATTACAAACATAAGAGGGAAACCCCAGACCTTGCTCGTAATGATCTTATCTATTTTGGCGTCTATCCTAAAAGTTCCCTTTTCATCCTTTTTACGTACAGCGCCCTTTACTATTTCAGCGGCATCAGCATAAATTCCTTCCGCCAGATTATCATGGAATTCATCTCCAATTTGCCAACGCAGGTCATTGGAAAGAGCAATAATATGATCTATTTTGTTAGTATTCATTGAGCTATAATTAAACGAATTCACCCGTTTTAAGGGTTTCAAAAATATTTCTGTCCCCTTCCAGCAAGCGTAAGGCTATCCACCTACTATTGGGAATGTCCGGATAGACTTCTTTTATTTCCACGCTTAATTTTTCCAGGGCCTGCTCTATATTTTTAGGTATATTTTTAATGCGATGGGGCTTACAAACAATTTTACCGTTGGCCAGTTCACTAATAGTCTGGATCAGTTCCGGAATTCCCCTATTATACCTAGCGCTAGTAGGGACCACAGGAATACCTAGGTCTTTGGCCAAAGTACGGGTATCTATTTCCAGATTATTTCTTTCCGCCTCATCCATTAAATTTAAACACAGGACTGCGTTATTGGTAATTTCCAAAATCTGTAATACCAAATTCAAATTTCTTTCCAGCCTACTGGCATCTACTACTATTACCGTTACCGAGGGCTTTCCAAAAAGAATAAAATTCCTGGCAACTTCCTCATCTTCCGAGGTAGAAAGCAAAGAATAGGTGCCCGGTAGGTCTACCAGTTTAAATTTTTCCTTATTGTATTCAAAAGCACCTTCCGCCCTGGTTACCGTTTTGCCAGGCCAATTACCGGTATGTTGTCGTAAACCGGTCATGGCGTTAAAAACAGTACTCTTTCCGGTATTCGGATTACCGGCCAATGCTACCACATAATCAAAATCGGAGGTGTTTACCCCTAACTTCTTCAATCCGTCAGCATTGAATTGGGCACAGGTCTCACACGCACTTTTTGGTTTAACTTCCATGATTTAATCTTTTTGTATTAGAATTTTCGATGCTTGATTTTGACGAAGGGCAATACTGGTTCCCTTGATCAAAAAGGCCTTGGGATCGCCCAAAGGATTCAGAAGGTCTATTTTGACCTCTGCTCCTTTCACAAAACCCAAATCCAACAATCTTCTTCTACTATCTCCCCTAATTTCCTTGGATATTCCTATAATCTTGGCAGTTTCATTTTCCTTCAAAATGGACAGCCTCGCTAAATTTTCTTCAAATACTACGTCCTTTTCCAAAACTGAAACCGTTATATTACCTGCCATTATGGGCGCCAATACAAAGGCTTCCCCCTCTGAATGAAATTCAATACGGGCTGGCGTCTTTTCCATGATCCGTATCACAGATCCGATATGGATGTTTTCTGCCAGGATCTGCTTGTAAATTATTTCGGGCTTATCCTTGATATGGATAATTCTTCCAATAGTGCCAATAGGCAGTTCCGAAACTGGTATTCCTTTAACTTTGGCAATCTTTCCCGTATTGGTTGGTATGGGATCACCATGTGGGTCAAACTGGGGATTACCCAACTGGGAAGACAGAATATCTGCCTCCACCTTGGACAATTCATGTTCCATTCTTTCTGCCCTTTCGTGCCATTCCGATTCCTTAAACCCAGTCTTTTCTGCTAAAAATTTCTCCCATAGCCTATGGGCCCTAACTATACGAAGGGCATAATCACTGCCCGATTTTGTAAGTTTCACGCTATCTCCCTGTATGCTTATCAAAGCATGGTCGGACATTCTATTAATGCATTCGAGTATAAGCTTATCATTGTACTTTAAAGTTCTGATAATGTCGTTGACATTAAGATGTTTATCCGCATTTTCATTGTGATACAACAGTTTTAGAACATCCTCAACGACAATTTTGTCATTCGAAACCGAACTATTTTTTATCAGCCAAAACCATCCCTTATTTGGCCTAAATAATAAATATGCCAAAATTGATAAAGCAAAAAACACTGCCAGTGCAGTTATAGGGTTATAGGTATTCATTGGTCTGTTGTAGATATATTTTTGGCTACCGTACGCTTAAATGTAGGCCATGGCCCATTTTAACCTCGGTTTTATAATTTTTTATAAAGATAATTATTAATTTTTAGATTAACCTAAAAAAATATTTCACATAGACTATATTATAAGCATGGTCAATCAACCTGGTCTCTACCTTGCATTCGCGTTTAATATTGTGGTGTACTTTTAAATTTTATCTTCCATTTTGTAGCCTATTCATAAAAACTTATACTACTTTTAAAAAAAGATTAATTACCAGCATTATGATAAAGTTACTGTCTTCCCCTGCCCTAAAAAAATTGATTCTACCCCTTCTAATGATCAGTATGTTCGTTGCCAACGCCCAACAAAAAATTGGAGGGCTGGCGCTCTACACGGTTAGGGACAATATGGGAGCGGATGCCAAAGCCACTCTAATGGCGGTTGCAGAGGCAGGTTATAAGAACATTGAGGCGGCAGGTTACAAGGATGGCAAGTTTTATAATATGTCTCCCAAGGACTTTCAAAAACTACTAAAGGAAATAGGGCTGACCCCTATTAGCACACACCAGGGGGGTGTTACCTTAGAGAATGCGGATAACATGATCGCCGATGTAAAGGCGGCCGGTTTCAAATACTTTGTAATTCCTGTACCTCCCATGGGATTGAGGGACGATTATAAGCAATTGGCCATTGTCTTAAGTACCCTTGGAGAAAAATGTCATAAAGCAGGGTTGAAACTACTGTACCACAATCATGATTTTGAATTCAAAAAAGGAAACGAGGGTATAGTGACCATTGATTATTTGCTTGAAAATACCGATCCAAAATATGTTAATTTTCAGATGGACCTCTTTTGGGTAACCAAAGCAGGAGAAGACCCTGTGGCCTATTTTAAGAAATATCCCGGTAGGTTTAAAATGTGGCATGTAAAAGATATGGACTCCGAAGGAAAATTTGCTCCTGTTGGTAAAGGACAAATTAATTTTTCCGATATCCTAGCCCAAAAAAAACTGTCTGGGATGGAATATTACATGGTAGAGCAAGATAAAACTTTTGACATAACACCTCTGGAAGCCATAAAAATTAGCCATAAAGGCCTTATCGAAATAGGTTTTAAATAAACTCTAATCCAAATTATAACGCAGCAATCGCAGTGCATTGATGACTACCAGTATGGTAGAACCCTCATGTATGGCTACGGCAACTCCGATATTGGCAAATCCGAACAAGGTTGCTGGAATTAAAAATGCCACAATCCCCATACTTGCCCATAGGTTCTGCTTAATAATTGATTTGGATTTTCTACTTAGGCCGATCACAAAGGGAAGACTTTCTATCCTGTCCGACATCAAAGCTACATCTGCTGTTTCCAAAGCTACATCACTTCCTGCCGCGCCCATGGCAATACCAACAGTGCTGTTGGCCATGGCCGGTGCATCGTTTACACCGTCTCCTACCATGGCTATTTTAATGCCTTTATTAACGTATTCCCCAATAGCCTTTACCTTGTCTTCCGGAAGTAAATTTCCTTTCGCCTTCGTAAGTCCAATTTGTGCCGCAATGGAATCTGCCACGTTTTGATGGTCCCCGGTCAACATTATCAATTGTTTTATCCCTATTTTCCGTAGTCGCTCCAAGGTTGGAGCTGCACTTTTTCTGGGCAAGTCCATAACACTCAACAGTCCGATAGCCTTTTGCTTATAACCAACAAGCATAATGGTCTGTCCTTCTTTCTGCAATTGGTCTATTTGGTCTTGAATTTCTCCTAAAATTTGTATTCCCTTTTCCTTCATCAGTTGACCATTGCCAATATAAATATGGCCACCATTGTATTGCGCCACTACTCCTTTGCCCTGTATGGCCTCCATATTGGAGGAACGGCTACTGTTTTCAACCTTATATTCGTCCATAAGATCTTTGGTTATGGCCCTCGCCAAGGGGTGGTCGCTTAGGCTTTCAACGTCCAGGACCAATTCTAAAAACTCCTTTTTGTCATATCCGTTCAATGCAATTGCATTAATCAACCTAGGCTTGCCTTCGGTAAGGGTACCTGTTTTATCAAAAGCAATGGTAGTAAGGCTACCCAGATCTTCCAGGGCACGACCACCTTTAATGACCACACCCTTTTTGGCAGCTCTGGCTATGCCGCTGATTACTGCACTGGGTGTTGAAATGGCCAAGGCGCAAGGGCTGGAGGCTACTAAAACGCTTATAGCCCTATATAGGCTATCATGGACCTTCTCATCAATAATCAAGTGAAGAAAACAAAGGCTTATTACCAAAACCACCACTATGGGTACAAACCACTTTTCAAATTTTTTGGTAGTTAATTGGGTGGGCGATTTTTTAGTTTCCACCTCGTTTATCATTTTCACCAAACGTGATATTGTGGCATCCGCATTCAATTTTAAAACTTGGACTTCAAGCATGGAATCCCCGTTTATAGTCCCGGTAAAGACAATATGGGACGGGTCTAATTTTTCAAATGGGGGCAAATCGCTAACATCGTGTATCGCTGTTTTGTCCACGGGAATACTTTCTCCCGTTATAGAGGACTGATCAATACTACTACTACCCTTAACTATTACCCCGTCTGCAGCTATTTTGGTATTTGGTTTTACTACTATAATATCGTTTAACCTTAATTCCTCAACTGGAATTTCCTTTAAATCCCCACCATTTTTCAACAATGCCGTCTTCGGCGAAAGTTCACCCAAGGCCTTGATTGACTTTGAGGCCTTGTTCATGGCATAATGCTCCAACGAATGTCCTAAACTAAATAAAAACAGTAATAGGGCTCCTTCCCCCCATCTATCTATATACGCAGCGCCTATTGTAGCGACTATCATTAGGAAATCTATTTCAAATTCCCCCTTTCTTATCTTGCCTATAGCCTCCAGCAGGGTGAAATATCCTCCAAAAAAATAGGCCAATATATAGCAGACCAGTGAAACCCATGGTGTTGCCCCCAGTACTCTGGCCAAAATCAATCCCAATAAGAAAAAGACACCGCTTAAAATGGCAAAATATAGCTCCGTTCTCTTTCCAAAAATTCCTCCGTGGTCATGATTGTGATTGTGTTCTTCATGATCGTGCTGATATTCCATACTTATAATTTGAAAGCAAAATTAACCCTAATGCCAGTGCAATGTATGTGCATTTATTGGTTACAGTGCTCACAAGTTCCCTTTACCAGCATATTCACATCTTCAGGTATAAAGTTGTCGGGAAGATTAATTTGTGGTATTCTGTGTTCGGTTAAGCAGGTAGTCCTATTGCATTTAGTGCAATGAAAATGCAAATGCAGGTCCGAGTGATTGGCCATACCATCATCATGATCGCAAAGGGCGTATTTAGGAATTCCGGTGCCATCATCTATTTGATGCACAATGCACTTTTCCTCAAAAGTCTTCAAAGTCCTGTATAAGGTGGTTCTATCGGATTTCTCAAAATTTCCCTCTACGCTACTAAGGCTAACGGCCGAATTCTGCGAAGCCATAAATTGATGCACCAAAATACGCATAGCCGTTGGCCTAACACCAAATCTTTTCAATTGCCTTTCAGATTCTTCCATAACTTTCTGATGTGGTCTAGTTTTTAATATTGCAATTTAAGATAATGATTGCTTCTTGGATACCTATGGCATTACTTTCAATGGATCGTTCAAAATACCACCAATGAAAATTTATCATTTAAAAGTAATGATAATGGCACAAAGGGTAAGCCCGAAACACAAAATTGTTCAATTAAAATTCGTAGATTTAAACAAAACCAATAACTCTGGATCATGTCAATTATCAACCGTTTTTCCCATCTCCAAATAATACTTTGTTTTCTAATTTACAACCTAACCTTAAATGCCCAAACCGAGTCTTTTGTTTATGGTGATGCACTTCCGGACGCACCTGAGTTATCTGCACGGGGAACCTATGCCGTTGGCGTACGCACTTTGGATTTTATTAATAAGGGACAGGCAGATGTATTAAACTCAAAAAATGGAATCGACCCCATCTATGATCGACCATTAAAAGTAGAGGTTTGGTATCCCGCTCAGTTGGCGAAGGGAGCAATAGAAACTGTCCTTTACAATGAGGTCATGGGAACCGCCAATGATTCCCTGCGCCCTCTGATTCCCATTACCATTAAGGGTAGGGCATCCCGTGATGCCGCACCCCTTACCACCAATGGTCCTTTTCCACTTTTAGTGGTGGCACATGGCTATGTGGGCTCCAGATATCTTATGACCTATCTAACAGAGAATTTGGCATCCAAAGGATATGTAGTCGTATCCATAGATCACACGGATTCAACTTTTAAGGATGCCTCCCCTTTTTCAAGTACCTTGGTGAATCGCGCAAAAGATATCTCCTTTGTTATGAACCAAGTTGCGGATTTGGGAACATCCAAGAACAAAAACTTTTTAACGGGATTGGTGGATTCCGAAAACATCGGTATCATAGGCTATTCCATGGGAGGTTACGGAGTTTTAAACGTAGCTGGAGCCGGATATAGCGATGGTCTTGTGGGATTTTTTTCGAGCATAACAGGGGGAAGTAAGGCCATCGTTGACTTGGCCATGAGTAATCCGGAATTCCCTAAGGTCGACCCTAGAATAAAAGCGGTTGTAGCCTTTGCCCCATGGGGCATGGAGCGGGGTATTTGGGATGCAGAGGGTTTAAAAGGGCTTAAAGTTCCTACCTTTTTTGTTGCAGGAAACCAAGATGACATATCTGGCTATGAAAAAGGAATTAAGGCAATATATACCGGAGCTGTTAATGCTGACAGATATTTATTGACCTATAAAAATGCCAGGCACAATGTAGCCCCTAATCCACCACCGGTGGAAGCTTTGGCTCCCGGCCTACATATTGACGAATACTATAGGTACGCCGAACCAAGTTGGGACGAGAGAAAGATTAATAATGTAAACCAACATTTTTTAACTGCTTTTTTGGGTATTCATCTGAAACAGAAGGATTATTCAAAATTTTTGGAGTTACAGGAGAATTCCAATGAAAAGAATTGGACCGGGTTTAAGCCGCGATCTTCAACGGGCATGGAACTTCTTCATGCCAAACCTGCTCCCTAGGAGCAATGGATGAAGCAATGTCCTTATTTTCGCAATACACAACTTTATTTTATATCTTTTTAAAACAGTGAGGCCATGAAGCTATTATGGACCATTCTTAAAATACTTTTGGCCCTTTTTATGATATACGCAGGGGTACAACATTTTATAAAACCAACGTTTTATCTAGTTTTTGTACCTGATTTTTTACCCTATAAAGTGTGGGTCGTTTATTTGTCTGGAGTAATAGAGATTGCGTTGGGTATTCTTCTCTTGATTCCGCATTACTCCCGGATGGGAGCAACAGGGATACTTTGGCTCATGATCCTATTTCTTCCGATCCATGTTTGGGATGTTTTTTCTGACCAACCCGCCATTGGTAGTTCGGAAGCAGCCATGATCCGCTTGCCAATACAGTTTGTCTTTATAGGTCTTGCCTGGGGCGTTAAAAAATATGCAACAGGAAATAGCTTGGATTGATGTTTAAAATACTATCCACCGAAAAAAAATTACACCTTTGGCGGTTTAAAAACAGTTTAATTCATAGTACCTTCCAACCATGCCGGAAAATGCCCATCTACATTTTAAAATTTACAAACCTTTCGGAATGCTAAGTCAGTTGCACTCCAATGATGCTAAGGAATCACGCAACAAACGCTTCTTAGGTGAACTTTATAACTTTCCGGATGGGATTATGCCCATTGGGCGACTGGATGAAAAATCGGAGGGATTGCTCCTGCTCACTACCGATGGAAAACTGAGCGATCTAGTCAACCGTTCTGGTGTGGAAAAGGAATACTATGTGCAGTTGGATGGCGAAATAACCAATGAAGCCATAGAACTTCTACAAAATGGAGTGGAGATTGGATTCCATGGTAGGAAATATATAACCAAATCTACCCTAGTCCAAAGATTATCCACTCTCCCTGCCCTGCCCGAACCGAACAACAAATTGAGAATAGGACGTCATAGACCAACTTCATGGATCAGTATCTCCATAACCGAAGGCAAGTTTCGTCAGGTACGCAAAATGACTGCTGCCGTGGGTTTTCCCACTTTAAGACTAATTCGCATGCGCATTGGGGATGTTCGTTTGAAGGAATTAAGCCCGGGAAAAGTAATCCCCATCAAGGAACTATCTTTTTAAATGTTAGGCTATGCCCGTTCCTATAAATATTACTGTTTTCTTGTGAAGGGAACAAAACGAACAGGGAACAAATTTTTAGTTATTACCCTATCCTTCTTTTTTAACACACTTACCAAATAGGTGATATTATCGTTTAATCCAACGGGGATTACCATACGTCCGCCATTTTTTAATTGGTCCAATAAGGGTTGGGGAATCGAATCTGCCCCTGCAGTGACCATAATTGCGTCAAAAGGTGCTTTTTCTGGCCATCCATGATATCCATCGCCCCATTTTACAATGATGTTGTCATACCCTAAGTTCTTCAGTCGGCTCTTGGCGGACATGGCCAAATCCTGTATTATTTCAATAGTGAAAACAGAATCCACAATTTTGCCCAATACCGCCGCCTGGTATCCCGATCCCGTTCCGATTTCCAAAACTCTATCGGTCGATTTCAATTTCAATGTTTCTGTCATATATGCCACAATGTACGGCTGTGAAATAGTCTGATTGCTTCCAATAGGTAGTGCCCCATCCCTATAGGCATGCTCTACCAAATTTTTAGGCACAAATTTATGCCTCGGTACATTTAGCATTGCATACAAAGTTAAAGGGTCTTTTATTCCTCGGTCCTGAAGCTGTGTTTTCACCATCTGCTCCCGCTTAAAATCTTGATCGTCCTGGGCAATAACTGCACCTGCAAAACAAATCGTTAGGCCATAAACAAATAAGGGTTTATAAATCATCACTCTAGTTCTTAAACAATAACCTATTAACAACTAATAAGATACGAAATAATAACTAGCTATTCTACGGGGCAACGTTAAAGAAACCCACCACAGAAAGCATAAAAACTATGACTAGAGCTAAGCATATTTAGAAGTATCCAAGATGGGAGTAGCAGGGCATTGTTGATCAGGGTGCTTTTTCGCTCAGCTTCGAAATAGGGGTCAGCAATACTTTTCTGAATTCTACTTCCGCACCCTCAGCCTGCAGGGCAATATTTCCACTACTTGCGGTAGCATTATAACCATAATTCACCAAATCACCATTTACCCATACCTTAATTGAGTTTTTAAGGCACTCTATGGTCATGGAATTCCATTCACCCAACGGTTTTTCGGAACCATCGGTCAAATTTTTTATTCTTCGCAATTTGCCTTCGGTAATTCCCCATTCCTCCTTAGGTCCCCGCCTTTCCAACATATTGTCCGTTTCAATATCCTGTACGATACACCAAAAATCCCCGGCATTATCATGCATCATTTGAACCTCTATGGATTTAGGAAACATTTCATACAAGGATCTGGGTGTTGAAGCAAAAACCAACACACCGCAATTACCAGGTTTTCCCGCAAAACGATATTCCACTTCCAATCTAAAATCCTGATAAACGGCATCGGTAATAAGATGGCCTTGTGGCTCTCCCAAACTTACCAACATACCCTCCCTAACAATAAAGGGATTTATAGCTTCGGGATTATTGTCCATTTCAGGTACATCTACATGCCAGCCGTCCAAATCTTTTCCATTAAAAAGACTTTTGGAAGACTGGGAAGTACAACTAATTAGTGTCAAGAAAGCGGTAATGACCAATATTATACTTTTCATCCGTTCATTTTTATTGATTGAAATATTCCACACTATAGCATTTATTATCCAATATCCCTTAAATGTATCATTTTCCAATGAAATAATATCCAACTAGTTTGCTTTAAGTGCCTTTTTGTCATCCCCAAAATATTAATTGGTCTCTAGTCACGAGACAACAGTTGAAGAAAATACTGCACAATGCGAATGTGGGGGTTCAGTATAATTTAAGTAATTTGCACCCATTCAAAACAAGAATAAAAGTGAAGGTCTGTATTGCGGAAAAACCTAGTGTTGCTCGGGAAATTGCCCAAGTGTTGGGGGCAAATACCAAACACGACGGGTATTTTGAAGGAAATGGTTACGCAGTTACCTTTACCTTCGGTCATCTCTGTACTTTATTTGAACCAAGCGATTATAAGCCCCATTGGAAAAGTTGGGACCTGAACAATTTACCCATGCTCCCAGAAAAATTTAAAACAAAAGTGGTGGATAATGCGGGAATCCAAAAACAGTTCAAAATTGTAAAAAGTCTATTCGACAAAGCTGAAGTGGTAATAAACTGTGGGGATGCCGGACAGGAAGGGGAACTTATTCAGCGTTGGGTACTGCATCAGGCCAATTATAAGGGCGAAGTACAGCGATTATGGATTTCATCCTTAACCACTGAGGCCATAAAGGAGGGATTTACCAAATTAAAATCTTCCCATGACTACGACAATCTTTATTATGCCGGCTTTTCCCGTGCCATTGGGGATTGGCTATTGGGAATGAACGCCACCCGTCTCTATACTGTGAAACACGGGGGATATAAACAAATGTTATCGGTTGGGCGGGTCCAAACGCCAACCTTGGCCATGGTGGTCAATAGGTTTAAGGAAATAGAAAACTTTATACCCCAACCTTATTGGGAGTTACAGACACTTTATAGGGATACGGTTTTTAATTATGAAGAGGGCCGTTTCCTAAAAATGGAGGACGGGGAAATTCTTGCCAACCAAGTAAAGGAACATGAATTCGAAATTGTTGCCATTACCAAAAAGAAAGGTAAGGAATACGCTCCCAAGTTGTTCGATCTTACAGGTCTACAGGTGTATTGCAATACAAAGTTTGGATTTACGGCAGATGAAACACTTAAGATCGTCCAAAAATTATATGAACAAAAAGTGGTCACCTATCCTAGGGTAGATACCACCTTTTTACCTAATGACGTTTATCCTAAGGTAGCGGGAATACTTCGTAATTTAACCCAATACGAACAGTTGACCTCTACCCTGTTGTTAAAAAAGATAAGGAAATCCACAAAGGTTTTCAATGACAAAAAAGTAACGGACCACCATGCAATCATTCCCACTGGGGTCGAAATAAAGTTAGGTGCAGCCCAGCAGCAAGTTTACGATAGTATCGTTAGGCGATTTATAGCTGTATTTTATGATGATTGCGATGTCTCAAACACAACGGTAATAGGCAAGGCGGCCAACATTTCATTTAAAACCACCGGGAAGGAAATCCTTAAAAAAGGGTGGCGGGTTGTTTTTGAGACTGCCAATTCCAAAGAAAAAAAAGAAACTGGAATATTGCCCAATTTTGTTAAAGGTGAAAAAGGTCCCCATGAGCCTTCATTTTTGGAAAAGCAGACCAAACCACCAAAACAATTTACGGAAGCTACCTTGCTAAGAGCCATGGAGACAGCTGGAAAACAGGTCGATGATGATGAAATGCGCGAACTTATGAAAGAGAACGGAATTGGTAGGCCATCAACCCGCGCCAGTATAATAGAAACCTTATTTAGGCGCAAGTACATAGAAAGAAAAAAAAAGCAGGTATTACCTACCCCAACTGGTATTCAACTTATTGATACCATACAAAACGAATTGCTAAAATCTGCAGAATTGACAGGGTTGTGGGAAAAGCAATTAAAGGACATAGAAAAAGGCGCGTTTAGTGCCGGCATGTTTATTGCCAACATGAAGAGGATGGTAGATGAATTGGTATATGAAGTAAGAAGTGAGACCCAACGCGCCAATATCTCCCATTCTCAGGAACCCGTTAAAAAAGAAACCCAAAAAACTAAAAAAAATATAGGTGGCATTACGGATGAAACCTGTCCAAAATGCAAGAACGGCAACCTAATAAAAGGGAAGTCGGCCTATGGCTGCAGTGGGTACAAAAATGGCTGTGATTTTTTATTGCCATTTACTATTCACCACAAAAAAATCTCAGAAAAGCAGATGATCAGGCTGCTACAAAAGGGTTGTACGGTAAATTTAAAGGGGTTTACATACAATGGCGCAGAGGATGTTGAAGGCCTGCTACGCTTCGATGAAAATTTTAAGGTTATTCTGGAACCAAAGAAAAAGCCGAATACCGATGTCCCAAGTTGCCCCAAATGCAAAAATGGTAGGATTGTTAAGGGCAAAACGTCCTATGGCTGCAGCAATCACAACAAAGGCTGCGATTTCAGGTTTACTTTTAGTGAGGTAAAAGCCAAAGCTTTGGACAAACCTTTGACCAAAGCCCTAGTTCTTTCTATTTTGAATGGGAATTACTAATATTCCAACCCTAGGGAAAAGGAAATAGTTTAGTCCAAATGGATCATTCATCCAAGAATAGAACATTGGGATTAGCGGAAACTAAAAACCGCCCAAAAAATGGACGGTCCTTATGTACTTTGCACTGCCTACACAAAAATGGAAAGTCAATGCCGTATAATCTATAAGCCTATAAAATGGCTACTAATTCCAATTCAAAAGTAAGGTCCTGCCCTGCCAAAACGTGATTGGCATCAATAACAATACTTTCTTCCTTAACATCTGTAATTCGCAATTGGTTTTCTGTACCGTCCGGATTTTTTGCAACCAACATCATTCCTATTTCGGGTTTAATGTCTTCAGGAAGTTCTGCCTTCTTAATTTCATGAAATAATTCTTCCATAATATCTCCGTAAGCTTCTTCCTTGGGTACGGTTATCGTTTTCTTTTCATTGACCTCCATATTCACCAATTCCTTTTCAAAACCAGGAATTAGTTGTCCTTGTCCCAAAGTAACTTCAATAGGCTCCCTTTCCAAAGAACTATCAAAAATTTGTCCGGTTTTTAATTTTCCAGTGTAATGTACTTTTACCTTGTCATTTTCCTTAACTCTACTCATAAAATTCAGTATCTCTAATTTTTAATCTGACTATTAATGTGCAAACCTATGGGATAAAGATTTTTTAAAAGAATAGATTGCTCTAAATCCTCTAAAATTTACAATATCTTAACACTTTTCCCTAATAATCACATAGTTTCAACAAAATATTGGGAAAAGCTTATTCCAAAATGGCTTGGTATACTAAACTTCTCAACTTGGCATGATCATCAACCCCATTGGTGGGTATGAGTTGTTTAAAATAAACTACTACAAGCTCTTCCACCGGGTCTGCCCAATAAGTGGACCCATATGCCCCACCCCATTCAAAAGTACCTACAGAACCAGGCTCTCCCCTTTCACCTACATTTTTTGTAATGGAAAAACCGAGCCCAAATCCTGAGCCTTTTCTACTTCCATAGGGAATCCCCCGAATATCCACGTGATCGGCAATCATCAATTCCACGGTTTTCGGGGACAATATCCTATTTCCGTTAAATGTACCTCCATTCAACATCATTTGTAAAAATTTAGCATAGTCCATGGCCGTAGAAAGAAGACCGGCACCACCAGAAAAGCTTTTGCGTGGACCCTTAATGTAATGGCCCTGACCTATACCCAAACCGGGATCTGGTGATCTTTCCAAAGGCTTGCCTTCATAGGCCATATAAGAAGTAGCCAGTCTTTCAGTTTTATTTTTAGGCAAATAGAAATGTGTATCCACCATGCCTATAGGATCCAAGATTCTTTCCTTTATAAATGCATCCAATGATTTTCCGGAGACTTTTTCAACAATTACCCCTATAATATCCGTGTTATATCCATATACAAACTGCTCGCCGGGCTGCGCATCCATAGGTAATTTTGCCATTCGCGCCACAGTTTCCGTAATAGGTTCATTTCGGTCTGCAAAATACCAGTTCTGTATCCCGGCCTCTTCCCATTCTTTTTTTGCGGGGCCATGACCGTAGCCAATACCGGCAGTATGGGTCAATAAATCCCTGATGGTTATGGAACGATTAGCCTTTACAACATCATACCCACCATCATCACGTATTTTGGCTACGGTTGTTTCTTTCCATTCCGGCAAATATTTTCCTATTGGATCTGCAATCAATAGTTTTCCTTCCTCCTGCAAGATCATGGCTGCCACACTTACTATGGCCTTCGTTTGTGAAGCTATTCTAAATATGGCATCATTGGTCATCTTTTTCCCTGCCTCAATATCACTCGCCCCAAACGCCTTGTGATAGATTACTTTTCCCTTTCTGGCTATCAGTGCAACATTTCCAGACATTCTGCCGTCTTTAACATACTGCTCCAAAGTAGCGGATAATCGTTCCAACCTTTCAGCGGACATCCCCACCTCCTCGGGCAGGGCCGAATCTAAATTTTGAGATTGTGAAAAGGATAAAAAGAATAGACATCCCAATAATAGGATGTTTCCTTTGATGAATTTTACCATGGTATTAAATATTTGATTAGTTCCTCTTTTAAAGAAGGCCAGAAGTTATTATTTTTTTTGGTTTAAAAAAACAATAAACAGTTTTCGATCCTGATTTTATATGTTGGATCGATTTCCCTCCTTGGGTCTTGGCTAATAGAGTATAATATCTGTCCAAACACATCTACTGGGTACGGCTTTGTGCATAACTGGGCAGAGCCTTATATTACGCTAAAATTCTTTGCGCTTGCCGAAAATTGACACATTTATGGGATCAATTCCAAAAGTTGTTTGTGTGTGTATTAGAAAAAGATAGAATAGGCTATCCCACTGTTCGTGTTCTGTTCATTTTTTGCATCGCCCAAAAAACGACCAGGGCTGAATAACCAAGGTACGGTGTACCTTGGTTAAGAGGAGCCAGATGTAGCCTAGGCTAGGCTGATTTTTCTTTTCTTGAAATCTACAGACTTCTCACGGCCGCAGCGTCCAGGCCGCTTTCACTAGGGTGAAATGCTCTATGGACGCCTTCCTAAACCCAGAGTGAAAACCCCTTGATTAACTACTAAAACAAAAATAGGCCGTTCCTTTGTTCTTTCAGCCGACATAGTGTCAATAAATCATTTATTAAATAACGTTTAATATTGTCCTAGATGTCCATTGTTAGGTCAATCTTCTTCCGTGGTGAAGACGTTATGGCCGTAAAGAATTATTGAAGCCTTGGAAATAATTTAGGCCATGGCATCAGTCCATAAAATCCCGAGATTTTAGGGACCACCTAGTGAAGAAGGGTCTTTTCTCCTGCCCGACGGTAAGGCGGGTTTGTTTAGCTCATGGCTGGTTATTTTCTTAAAGATGAATTCGTGAACCGGCGGTTTCGTTTTATTCATTGCATGTCTATTTTGCAATATGGTATTCATGAACCTCCTGCGTCGGTTTCTTTGGACAAGCAAAGAAATTGAAGATTCACGAAATCCGATAAAAAACAATAACAACCACTTCAGTAAAATGAAAGAATTACTACAATAAAATATTCATTCGATTATGTCCATAAATTGAGTCAAAAAAAAATACAATAATTAAGCATGATCCCATTTATACAGGACTTTCTTGTATAAATTTAGGACAAAAAAAAATAGTACATAAATCCAATACGTTTATGGATTAATATGTACTATTCCTTAAAATCTATAAATAAGCCAATTCCTATAAGCAAACTGGCTTGGATACTAAATTTTCTTTACTCGTACGGCATTCATACCTTTCATCCCCTTTTCAAGTTCAAAGGAAACCTTGTCATTTTCAGCAATCTCATCTATGAGCCCGCTAACATGGGTAAAATACTTCTCTTGATTTTCAGTGTCGATTATAAATCCAAATCCCTTGGAAGTATCAAAGAATGATACTTTACCATTTCTAACCGGGTCGAATTCCTCCACATCACTGTCATCTCTTTTAGGCACCCCTATTTCTATGGTAGAGGCATCTATTTTTATTTTTTTAGTGGGATCTGGTGGCGTATCCGTTAAATTTCCGTCGTGATCAACATAGGCAAATTGGATACCAGGTCCATTTTCCTTAGACTCCAATTTACGGGCCTCCTTTTTCTTTTGTTTCTCCTCGCGCTTTTTTAGACGCTTCTTTTCTTTTTCACTTTTACTATACGTTTGTTGCGATTTTGCCATTGTTTTTTTTAAAATTATAAATTGTAAATCTCGTCTGAGCAGCGGTTGAAATACTAAACGAGTGTTTGAAAAAGAAAAATGAATCTAATTTTATCTACCCAAGAATTTAGTAGCAGCAATGGTAATTACAGGTCAATGCGCAACTCTTTTAATTTCAACAAATATAAGGCTAGTATTTCAAATATTTTAATTTAGTCCCCCAATTTTTTATCTCCATTAAAGAAAATTGGACATGATTTTCAGGATTTTGGGATATAAAAAGAAGAAATTACCGCTTCTATGCTATTTCTTCATTAAAATACCATGGTCCTATGTCAATTCCCATAGCACCAAGTACTTCCAATCCCTAAGCAACACCAATGCTTCTTGTAACAAACCCGTTTGTAAAGTCTTCTTTTTTAAATGATTGCATCACATTTTGGGATTTTTTCTTACAATTCACCTTAAAAATCCTTAACTTCTAAGCATATAAACTCAAAAAACTCACATATGAAAAAGTATTACTTTATTGCAGTGATTTTCGTTTTTGGGATGGTTGGTTTTACCAACGCCCAAATAACGGGATCAGTTTTGGATGAAGAGGGAACACCATTGCCCGGTGCCTCCATTGTAATTAAAGGGACTTCCACAGGTACAACCACGGATTTTGATGGCAACTTTACCATTGAGGCCTCCATGGGCGACATTTTAGTGGTTTCCTATATTGGATTCGAAACCTTACAGGTAACGGTCAACAATACCGTAATGAACATACGGCTTACTTCAGGTGTGGCCTTGTCAGAAGTAATTATTGTAGGTTCACGTAATCCAAATAGGACTGCCACAGAAAGTACGGTTCCCGTAGATGTCATAGACATGACGGAACTGAACAATGTGGCCCCCCAAGTGAATCTAAACCAGATTTTAAATTATGTGGCACCATCCTTCACCTCCAATACCCAGACCATTTCGGACGGTACAGATCACATTGATCCGGCCTCCCTTAGAGGCTTGGGACCAGATCAGGTCTTGGTATTGATTAATGGCAAAAGAAGGCATACCTCTTCTTTGATCAACGTAAATGGAACCTTTGGTAGAGGAAGCGTGGGAACGGATTTAAATGCCATCCCTGCTGCTGCCATACAGCGTATAGAAGTCTTACGGGACGGTGCGGCCGCTCAATATGGTTCGGATGCCATTGCAGGGGTTATCAATATTATATTGAACAAAAATGTAAATGAACTTACCACAACCGTCACCACAGGGGCCAATTTTACCAAAAATGCCAATGATCAAACCGGGGGTGTGGACGGTGAAACCACCAATATTTCTGCCAGTTACGGTATTCCATTAGGTGATAATGGTGGATTTATAAACCTCTCCGGAGATTTTGACGTTAGGGAAGACTATAGCCGAATGAAAGAGTGGGAAGGTTCTATATTCAATGCTTATAACTCTGTGGAAAGATTGGCTGTGAGTCAAGGTATGGATCTGGCCAATCTAGGGGATTCCGATGTGGTTTCCTTGGCTCAGAATCTTCCATTTTTAACCCAGGATGATAAAGATTTGATAAGTGGCTTTACCCCTGAGGAGTTACATAGCCCAACTAAAGTTTATAGTGATGGCACAGTCATTTTTTACAACCCATTATCCAATAATACAACGACCGAGGAATTAGCGGCCCGAGGGCAACAAAGAAGTGACTACAATATGCGGGTAGGACAGTCTGCCTTGCGTGGGGGTAGATTATTTGCAAATTTCTCCTTGCCCTTGGATGATATCGGCACTACCCTGTACTCTTTTGCAGGAATCAGCTCGAGAACTGGTAATTCAGCAGGATTTTATAGGTTACCTAACCAAAACAGGACCTATACCCCAGCTTATTTCAATGGTTTTCTACCCGAAATCAACTCTAGTATTAAAGACCAATCCATATCTCTTGGAATAAAGGGGATGGTTGGAAATTGGAGCATTGACTTAAGTAATACATATGGTAAGAATTCTTTTTTATATACCATTGGAAACACACATAATGCCTCCATGCAAAATGCCTCTCCTACCTTTTTCGATGCAGGGGGATTTTCTTTTCTTCAAAACACCTCCAATTTGGACATCACTCAATTCTTTGACGACGTAATGTCGGGGTTAAACATTGCCTTTGGTGCAGAATATAGAGTGGAGAACTATGATATTGTGGCTGGAGAGCCAGCTTCTTATGGCCAATATACCAGTGCTGGACAATTAATTACTGTGGCTAGCCAGTCTCCCTCAAGGGATTTTTTCGGAAGTGCTAGACCTGGGGGTTCTCAAGTGTTTCCAGGTTTTGCGCCAGGTAATGAACTTTCTAGGGGAAGAAGTAGTGTAGCAGGATATTTTGATGTAGAAGCTGATTTCTCAGAAGCGTTTTTGGCAAGTTTCGCCACCCGTTATGAAAATTACAGCGATTTCGGAGGCACCATCAATTTTAAATTGGCAGGAAGATTCAAGGCTACGGATAATCTGAATATTCGTGGCGCTTTGAATACAGGCTTTAGGGCACCTTCCCTACACCAAATCAATTTTAATTCCACCTCGACCATATTTGACAACCAGGGCAATCCACAGGAGGTAGGGACTTTTGCTAATAATAGTAGGGCGGCCGACCTTTTGGGTATTCCACAGTTGAAGGAGGAAACTTCCCAAAGTGTCAGTTTGGGGCTTACCGCCAAAATACCGGATGCCAATTTAACTATAACTGTAGACGGTTATTTCGTTAAAATAAATGACCGAGTTGTCTATACAGGGCAGTTTAGCCCTTCAGCTGATGCAGGTACAGGAGTGGACGACATACCAGCTGTATATTCTGGATCACAATTGGAATTGTTGAATATATTACGACAAGCCAATGCCACGGCAGCCTCATTCTTCGCCAATGCGATTGATACCGAATCCAAAGGACTGGATATTGTTCTTACCCACAGAACGGATCTGGGTGCCAATTGGAGGTTAAAATCGGATCTTGCCGGAACGCTGTCCAAAACAAAAAAAGTGGGGGATATCAATGCATCGGATGTACTAAGAAATGCTGGTAAGGTCGGCACCTACTTTCCAGAGGACAGTAGGGTTTATTTGGAAGAGGCAGTGCCTAGGACCAAGATAAACCTTTCCAACAGCCTTACCTCCGATAAATTTATCATTTTCCTTAGAAATGTATACTTTGGAGAGGTAACCGAAGCAACAACAACGGTGGCCAACCAACAGGTGTTCGGCACTAAATTGGTTACAGACCTTTCTGTAGGCTATAAGGCAACGGATGCCCTAACTTTGACGATAGGGGCAAATAATTTATTCGATATCTATCCGGACAGGGCCAAGGACGAATTTGGTAACCGTAGCGACGGTCGTTTCGATTGGTCCCGTAGAGCACAACAATTTGGAATAGGTGGTAGATTCCTTTTTGCCAGGGTAAATTTTACACTTAAATAGGAATTGCAAATAGCGTCCACATAAATGGGAAAAGCCACTTAACAGTGGCTTTTCCTTATTATAATTGGGGCCTGAAGGGTAAACCTTAAGCAGGGCCATAAATACGCATTAGCTTAGCTTTGCAGGCTCACATCCAACACTATATTTGTTTTCAACAATTTGGAAATGGGACAAATTTCTTTAGCCTTTTGTGCTATTTCCTTAAACTGATCCAATTTAATCCCCGGTACCGTACCACTAAGACTTAAAGATATCTGAGGTATACTCCCATCCTCAAAGTT
The DNA here is from genome assembly GCF_900129275.1 of Arenibacter palladensis. Taxonomy (GTDB): domain Bacteria; phylum Bacteroidota; class Bacteroidia; order Flavobacteriales; family Flavobacteriaceae; genus Arenibacter; species Arenibacter palladensis. Next base: position 810,132 of record NZ_FQUX01000002.1, read on the forward strand.
TACCTTGGCAGCTGTATCCAAATTAGTGGGAGTAAATCCAGCCTCCCCCAATAAAAAACTGAGCTGCATGGTAAAACATCCTGCATGGGCCGCTCCAACCAATTCTTCAGGGTTGGTACCCTTGCCATCTTCGAAACGTGACTTAAAGGAATATTGAGTATCCTTCAAGATGGTACTTTCCGTACTCAAGGTACCTTTGCCATCCTTTCCGCTACCTTTCCAGTTTGCACTTGCTTTTCTACTGAATTTCATACTTATTAATTTTTAAGTTATTACAATTTATTATTTACCTAATTCCAACTACTTCGTCTTTAAATGATCTATATAATCCCTTTTCTTTAGGGTATTTGGATATACCACTTAATATATGTCTAGCGAATAATTAAGCACACTAACCTCTAAGATATTAAATAGGTAATAATAATCCGATAAAATTCATACAATTCCTTTATAGTGCCTTTCTTGGCCTATAAACCAAATTATTTTTTTTAAGGTCGATAAAAATTAAGTTTTTACAATTAACTGATAATCAAATACTTAAAACATCTCACGCCCCTATCGATGGAATATATTTGTTAAATATTGCTTAAAACGGTACTATTTTATACATAGTACTGTAACAATTTTATACTTCCGTCGTCTTCTAGTAGTAAATCAATTAATCATATTTAAATAAAATATCATGGAAACAATAAACAAACATCTTGTAAAGCAAACATTGGAATCTTCAAAAAGTAGAATTTGGAATAGCAAAAGAAGGTACAGTTAACAGACCACAATTAAAAATCAATAAATAAAACAATTTAAACATCAATTAAAAATCAACATCATGGAAACAATCAATAAGCATTTCGTAAAACAAACAATTGAAAACTCTAAAAGCAACATTTGGAACACCAAAAGGCGTTTCAGGTAATTAAAAAAACTTAAAACAACAATCATGAAATCATTTATTCATAAATCACAATCAGAATCAACAAATTTTCAGTTGACAGGGGAAAGTATTCTAATGGTAAATTTTAAAAGTATCAAGAAGAACCGTTGGGCCGAGCGCAGAATCTATTTAAATTAATTCCTAATATTTACAGGGAAAGGGTTCTAGAATTAAGAGCAGTTGATGTGGTATCACCTGCTTTTTTTATATTAGTCCAACCTAACCCTTTACCTGTTATCCAGAGAAAGCTGGCTCTCTTAAAACGCGCTTCTACTCCTCTTTTGGCGAATACCGACTTGAGAATCTTGAAAACAAAACCAATTTTTTTCTGGTATTGATGAAATATACACCGGTCAAAAGCACTATCGCCGCAATTGTAGACTGAGTGGTTATTTGTTCATCCAAAAAAAACCAGCCCAATAATAGCGCTATAATAGGGTTTACATAGGTGGAAGTGGCGACCTTTTCCGGAGAGACCACTTTTAATAAATAATTAAATGCAGTAAAGGCAACAATACTTCCCAAAATAATTAGAAAAAGCATGGCATATTGTACCGGACTACTCCAAGCGGTAGGCAGGGTCCAAGTTTCCCCAATAAGCAAACTCCCTACCATTAGCATGATGCCCGCAGTAAACATTTGAAATCCCGTATTAACAAAATAATTTTTGGGTAGGTCGGCCTTGGCTACAAACAAACTACCATAAGCCCAACTAACCATACAAAAAAAGATCATGACCATCCCTAAGACCGAGTTCTCTTGACTTATTACTTGGTTTTGACTAACCAATAAATAGATACCCAATATGCCGATTATAACACCTACAACGGACATGGTCTGAATCTTTTTCCCTTCAAGAATGCGCATTAACAATAGAATTACCAAGGGTTGTGCCGCTATTTCCAAAGCTGCAAAACCACTGTCTACATACTTCAGTGCCCATACTACAAATCCGTTGCCAAATGCAAGGAATAGAAATCCTGCAATCATAGAATTCAGTAGTTGTTTTTTTGTGATATTAAGTGGAATCCCCATGAGTTTACACAATACAAAAATCAAAATTCCAGCAACCGAAAAGCGTACGGAAGCCAGCATAAATGGGGGTAGTTCGTGCACTGCAATCTTGTTCATCAGATAAGTAGATCCCCAAATCACATATATGGCAAAAAAAGCGAGTATTATTAAAAGTGCATTCTGGGATTTGGACATAAAAATAACTTTTCCAATGAACCACAAAAGTAAGTATAACTTTTATTAATTGTGTCCATCTAGGTAGCCATGTTATTTTTAAGAATCAACAAAGCACTTTACCTGATCGTTAAGTTACGAACTTCATATTTAAACCCTTACATGGTTAGCTCAACATATGGCAAGGGCAAGTACTACCATTATGATTCCGTCCACTTTTACACGATCCCCTACAGCTTACCAGCTACCGCCTCCGCCTCCGCCAAAACCGCCGCCTGAGGAACCTCCTCCCGAACTTCCGCTACTGGAAGGAGAACTCACCATATTGGATTTAGTGCTGGCCATGGCGTGGGAAAAAGATTTGGAAAACTGATTCATTGTAAGGCTGCTACTTGAAGTGGACGTATACCAGTCCGGGGGCGGTATATTTAGATCTCGAAACTTTTTGGCCCATTGAACGAACAAACCAAAGGCAAGTGCATATCCCAGGGTATTTTCAAAATAATGTGGATCATCCCTTAAAAGCATTTTTAATCTGTTTTCCTCGGCAACCTTGATAAATCTTTTAAATCCCTTTAATTCCGAAAGCAACTCATTGCCCTTGGCATTCTTTTTTACCATAAATCGATTAACAAAAATCAGTATTACACAGAAAACTACAATGGCCACTGCGGCCAAAGGTCCCCAAAAGAATAGGCCCACCATAGTAAGTCCGATCGCCAAAGCAATCAAGGCCACATACATAATACCTTGCATTTTTTTTGATTCAGCCTCGTAATAAGGTTGGGCACTTTCCTTTAATTGGCTGCGTGCCTTTATCATTTTGGTATAAAAGGTATCCTTTAAACTACTCACCAGCACTTCCGTGCCAACAACATTATTATTGTCTCCGAATAGCCCCTTGAATATTTCCAATTCGTACGAGGGCGAATCCAATGGCAGTGACTGCAACCGTATAATTTTAGTGTCTTTAGATCCAAAAAGGCCTTTTTTAGGGATTTCCTCCAGTCTTATCAATCCTTTTGAGCCCCAATACGGAATCAGAGCTATTAGGTCGGAATTGTCATCCTTATCATTGATCAAAAAACCTACCATGGCAGGATCCAAACTGTCCGGTGGATAATAACTGGTTGCAGCAATGACACGTTGATCCTTTCCAAATTTCCACCATACCCTAAAAAAAGCAAAAAGCATTATCCCGATTAGGAAGACCCAACCATAATTATCCCAAAATGGCCAGAAAGGCTTTTCTTCCTTAACAGATCCTAACGGAAGATTGATCAATACGGTTACACTTTGCCCTGGGTGGGATACAAATCCAGCCTTGCTCGTTCCCGAAAATTCATTATTTGCATAATATAATTGCATTTCCGTAGTGGTGGTGGAAGTACCCCTATCCCCTGCGTAAACAAAGCTGTTTTCCTTGCTAGGGAATACATTTTCTGGAAGTCCAATAGTAAAACTGACCTGATGAAATTCGGCCAACCAATCTTCCGGTTTAATGTTCCAATAAAACCTGATTTGCGAATCCTCAAAAAGAAAGGCATTATGGACCCTATATTTTATTTCATAATGCTGGGGCCCTACGAGAGTAATATCCTTATCCCCTATTTTGATTTCCATTTGGTCCTGCATCTTTTGTACAAAATCGAACGGAGCTTCAAATTTATAATCGGGAACCTTTATTTTACTGATCCTGATCTTTCTTGTAGATTCATTACCCTCGGAATCGACAAGGTCATATTTTGTTTGGATAGTCCTATAAATTCCGTGTTTTGGGATTTCGAAGTTAAGATCGTAGTTTTCAACTACATCAAAATAACCTTCTTTATGGACCGTAATGTCTACAGTGTAATTTTTAACCGTAAAATCCTGGGCCAATCCCGTATTTAAGGTTAGAAGTAATAAAAGTAAGTAATAGCTATTTTTCATTAAGAGAAATCTACTTTGACATTCGCCCTACTAGCCTCCTCAGCCTCAAAATAATCGAAATGTTGATATTTAAATAAACTGGCCACAAGCACTCCTGGTACACTTTCCCCATAAGTGTTGTTTTCCCTTACTGAACCATTATAATATCTTCGGGCACGCTCCAAATTCTCTTCAATTTCATTTAATTTTTGTTGAAGATCCAAATAATTGGCGTTGGCCTTAAGATCTGGATAGGCTTCCCCCAAAGCAAAAATACTTCTCAAACTTTGTTGAAGTTGGTTTTCTGCCTTTATCTGGGCATTGATATCTCCAGATGGGACTGCCATAGCAGCGTTACGGGCATTTATTACAGCCTCTAAGGTAGATTTTTCATGTTTGGCATACCCTTTTACAGTCTCTACTAAATTTGGTATAAGGTCGTACCTTCTTTTTAAAGCCACATCTATATTGCTCCAGGCATCCTTGACAAGATTTCGAAGTGTGGCAAAACGATTGAAAACATTTACTAAGAACAAAGCGATCAATGCTAGGATTCCCAAAAAAATAATTAACGTAATCATGGTCTGGTTTTTTTGATGTTATAAATATGGCTACACTAAGTTACTTTATTTTTTTATTCACACAGCAGGCCGTTCATAAATTAAGGGACATATTGATGAACTTAATTAGAAACCTTATCCGACTTTATAAAGCATTTCACGCCAAACAACATAAAGGCGCTTATGAATTACTTAACATAGGTCAATGTGCATATGGCGTATGAACCCTAATTTTGAGCAAACAAAAAAGATATCATGAAAACTATATTACATACAGCAGAGAGCCGAGGACATGCCGATCATGGCTGGTTAAATTCATACCACAGCTTTAGTTTTGCCAATTATCACAACCCGGAACGAATGAACTTTGGGGTTCTTAGGGTTTTAAACGACGACACCGTCTCAGGCGGGCAGGGCTTTGGGCAACATCCCCACAAGAACATGGAAATCATTTCCATTCCATTGAAAGGGGATTTGGAACATAAGGACAGTATGGGCAACACTACCGTTATCAAAGAAGGGGATGTTCAGGTTATGAGCGCAGGGACCGGTGTTTTTCATAGCGAGTATAACAAAAACAAAAATGAAGAGGTTAAATTTTTACAGATTTGGGTACTTCCAAAAACCCAAAATGTAAATCCTAGATACGATCAAATTTCTACCCGGGATCTGGCCACCAAAAATTCCTTTTACCAAATCCTATCACCCCAAAAAACCGATAAGGGGGTATGGATTCATCAGGATGCCTGGTTTTCCTTGGGTGATTTTGAAAAAAGAAATACTTCAACTTATACTTTAAATAATAACAGTAATGGATTGTATGTGTTTGTTCTGGAAGGAGAAGTTATTATTGAAGGTCAAATACTAAAAAGGCGGGATGCACTGGGAATCTGGGATACGGACCAAATTACAGTTACGGCAAATTTACCCAGCAAGTTGCTCTTAATGGAAGTTCCAATGGCCTAACACCTAAACTCCATTACCCTACCCAATACATTCTGCCTTTTGGCGAGGTGGTCGGTGGTTTATCGAATTTAGTATAAGCACAGGACTATATATCCTATATTATCCCTAAATTAAGGGTACTAGTTTTATCCATAAGACCTGTGTTTTGAAAAAAAATAAACTCCTTCTTTCCGTCGTATTTCTGTTTCTCCTTGCTATATCATGCTCTAAAGAGGGCAAGGAGGAACTGATAGATATTGTGGTCAATGAAAAACCTACCGATCAACCGGAGGAAGAGCCCGAGGTGGAAGCACCTTTAATAGAAAGTAGCCCAATCCCTGACAATCCCCAAAGAACGGGGAACGCCTCGGTAGGATACGAATATTTAATTTCCGGCAATTATATGAGTTCTGGGGTTCCCTATGATGCATTTTTACTGGGGACCAGCGTAAATCCGGATAACCGCCTCAACAGAACCGGGGACAATGCAAACTTGCCATATGATTACACGGCTATAACAGCTTCCAACGGAGCAAGAGTCGTTGCCCCTAATTGCATGGCATGCCATGCCTCCACCATAAACAATGAATTTATTATTGGCCTAGGAAGCCATGACGCGGATTTTACAGTTAACCGGGCAAGCAATATTGCTCTATTAAATTCCGGCATTAGAGCATTGTACGGCGGTGAGGAAAGCGCAGAATGGCTGGCATACGACCAATTTAGGAAAAGCATTGTAGCTATTGGCCCTAGGACTATTACAGAAACCAGGGGCGCCAATCCCGCTGATAAAATTACCCAGGTATTAATAGCACATCGGGATAAGAATACATTGGCCTGGCAGGATACACCTTTAGTAGAAATACCGGAAGAGGTGATTCCTTCAGATGTGCCGGCATGGTGGCTGCTAAAGAAAAAGAATGCTATGTTTTACCACGCAATAGGCCGACTTGATTATTGCAAGTCATTTATTGGCTCCAGTCTTCTAACCCTAGGTGACGCAACCAAGGCCGTTGAAATAGACGCTAAAATGGTAGATGTACTGGCCTATATACAGACTTTGGAAGCACCTGAGTATCCATTTTCCGTAGATTCAGATTTATCACTACAAGGTAAACAAATATTTGAAAATACTTGCGCAACCTGCCATGGCACCTATGGGGACAGCCCAACCTATCCAAATTTACTAGTAACCCTGGAGTCTGTTGGGACCGACCCGGAACTATCCAACCATTACACAAAATCCTCCACAATGAACGATTATTTTATGGATTGGTTCAATACAGGATGGTTCGGTACTTATGGAAATAATTTACAGATAAAAGCGGAAGGCGGTTATATTGCCCCGCCCTTGGATGGCATATGGGCCACGGCCCCCTACTTTCATAATGGATCGGTTCCCACCCTGGAAGATGTCTTGAACAGTAAGAACAGGCCCGCCAGATGGAGCAGGTCTTTTGACAATACCGATTACGATCAATCAAAAGTAGGCTGGATCTACACCAATGAACAGACCAAAGTTGACAAAAACACCTACGATACTACTTTAAAGGGATATGGAAATTCAGGTCACACCTTTGGCGACCATTTGACAGATTCAGAAAGATCAGCCTTATTGGAATATTTAAAAACACTGTAATTCAACACCTTGAAACCTATTATTTAAACCAAAAAGGTAACTGGATACACCTTGCATCAAGTAAATTAACAAGCGTAGATATTGGTGTTTTCTTTTAGTGCAACCAACCAAATAACTATTATTCCTCTGGTGGTCTACCGTGAATATCTTCGTAAATGGTATCGAAGTTTTGACGTAGATGAGTACTTAACTTCTTATGATAGTCATCCGTTAGCCACTTAAGAAAGTTATAAGTGCTTTTACTAATACACTTGGCATAACGTTGTATTCTATCATCAATGTCCGGGCCCAACATCTTGGAAAGTGCCAAGGCATCATATACATCCTCACTATTTTCAACACATATCCTGGCATGTTGGGCTATGGAACGCTCCAACACCACCTTTGATGACTCCCCATTCTTAATGGAGTCTACATAGGTTTCCTTGATATCGAAATACACTTCATCGGATTTAGCAAACTCTGCCCGCAATTCTTCGGGCATTTCCCATTTAAAATTGCTTTCCAGCTCTTCATCACTTAGAAGTCTATCAGCGTAAAAATTTGGTGATTTAAAAATAGTCTGCCAATCCAAATCTGCCCCCCACGGACCAAATCGATGGAAATTATTTCCGAGGTCAATTACTGAAAAGGTAGATTTATTGTTTAAAATCCTGGAACCACGTCCTATCATCTGGTAATACAGGGTCAAGGATTTAGTGGCACGGTTCAATATAATGGTATCTATGGTAGGTTCATCGAAACCGGTAGTCAAAATACTTACGGACGTCAAAATAGCATTAGGAGTCATGTTAAACCACTTTAAGATGGTCTTACGCTGCTTCTTGGTGGCGGTATTGTCCAAATGTGCAATTGGATAGCCTGCAGCTCTGAAAGTCTCGTAAACGTGCAGGGAAGTGTTAATACCGTTATTGAAAATCAAGGTCTTCTTACCTTTGGAGTGTTTTTCATAAGCTTCCAAAAGCTTACTGAGCATTTGACTATTATTATAAAGATCCTCCGAAGATTTAACCGTATAATCCCCATTGGAACCCACTTCCAAAGAAGTTAGCCCCATATTGTAGGAATAAAATTCCGCCCTTGCCAAAAACTCATTCTCAATAAGGGATTCAATGGTCTCCCCTACAATCAATTCATCATAGTTGTCCTTCATGGGCAAGTCCTTGTTGGAACTCAAAGGGGTTGCGGTAACGCCCAAAACAAATGAATTTTCAAAAAACTTGAACAGTTTTGTAAAGGAATTATAATGTGCCTCATCAATAATTACCAACCCAACGTCGGAAATATCCAATTTATCGTCCTGAAGCCTGTTATTCAATGTCTCCACCATGGCCACAAAGCAACTGTACTGCTCCTGATCATCCAAATTTGCCTTACTGTCCACCACTTTATTGGTTACCCCAAAACTGGTAAGCATGGTAGAAGTTTGTTTACAAAGCTCTATACGGTGGGTCATGATAAGCACCTTCTTATTGTGGTGCTTGAGATATTGCCTTACGATTTCAGAAAAAATGACGGTTTTACCTCCGCCAGTGGGCAATTGATACAAAAGATGATAATCATCGGGGGCAGTTTCAAATTTATCAAAAATCTGGTCTATTGCTCCTTTTTGATAGCTGTACAGCTCCTTATCCGTTTTTCTTTCTACAATGGCATTGGCAATCAAAGTCTCCGACATAATCTCTTTTTTGGATTGCAAAACTAAGCCCTTTGTTGGGTGTTTGACGAATATTTTTAGAAAATTTAAGGATTATTTTTTTTGAACATCATCATCACCGGCCAATTAAAGTGGTTATTAAGCCACATTTCAAAACAAAATACCTAAAAAATTAAGTGCCTAATAAAATCTTGACCCCGCATTATATTAGTTTTTGACAAGGTTTCTTAACGCCACCCATTGTTTGAGCATTTCCCTTGAATCCGTAGCCGGATATCCCAGTACGGTTTTTCCAGGAAGAACGTCGCTCATCACACCCGAACCAGCCCCCACTACGGCACCCGAATTGATGGTCGTATGATCTTTAATGGAAGCGCTCCCCCCTATGATTACACCATCGCCCAGGGTCACCGAACCAGCCAAACCACTGTGCCCGGCCATAATACAGGACCTTCCCAACACACAATTATGGGCTATTTGGACCAAATTGTCGATTTTACATCCATCACCTACTATTGTGGAACTAAATTTTCCGCGGTCCACGCAGGAATTGGCCCCAATTTCCACATAATTGCCAATCACCACATTTCCTATTTGGGGAATTTTCACCAAACCCCTGCCGTCTTCGCTTGGCCTATAGCCAAACCCATCGGCACCAATACTCACATTGGTATGAAAAATACAGTTATTCCCTATGATGCTGCGCTCCCTGATAACGGTACCCGACCATACCACGGTATGATGGCCAATGGTACTCTCATCAAAAACAGTAACATTGGGATAAAGGATAACCCCATCTCCCAAAACTACATTTTTACCCACATAACTACCGGCTCCAATCTTACAACCTTTACCCAAAACCGCAGTTTCGTGCACTACCGCCCTAGGATGTATCTCTTCAATCATTTCAGGTGGTTCCGGCTGAAATGCCTCCAGCAATTTGGCCATGGCCAAATCCGCATTTGCCACCTTGATAAAAGCCCTATCCGCACCTGGCTGTATTTTTACTGCATTGGTCACAATGGCAGCACTAGCACTGCATGAATCCCATTGTCGCGCATATTTATTACTGGAGATGAACGTAATTTGCTGATCTTTGGCCCTGTCCATTTGTTCGGCGCCAATAATCGACTTATTATATTCCCCTATAAGCTCCCCATTCAAAAGGTCACTTATTTCTGCAACGGTAAATGATTTCATATAATATTTTTGTAATTGTTTTATTTCTAAAACATTGATTTATTTTCTGTCAAATATTTAAATATAGCGTTAAATTTCAAACTATATTGTTAATTATTAAGGTTGCTGGGACAAAAACATTAAACAAGACTATAGACAGCAATGATTAAATTGTATATTCTCTTGCGCCAAATACCCTTTACCAATAACTGTTATTTACTTTTCCTTTGCGACCTAATATACAATTGTTCTACCTTTTCCCGTGCCCAAGGAGTCCGTCTTAAGAATTTTAAACTGGATTTGATAGAGGGGTCGTGATTAAAGCAGCGAATATTGATTCTTTCACCCATTTCCTCCCAACCATATTGAGACACCAGGGATTCCAAAATATCGGCCAAGGTAATGCCATGTAAAGGGTTCTTATCGTTATTCATTTAAAGCAATACATTAAATAGAATTAATTATATAACTCAATTTAAGTTAAATGTTATTTTCTTTTTTTGTTTTTTTGGGCTAATCTTTTATCGCCCCTAGTAATCGGTTTTTTATACTTCTTTGCAATTACCCTTTTATAAGACCCCCCTTGGTTTACCTTTTTATTTTTTTCCGCTTTCTCATGAAAGGCGGCGCCACGGGCCTCTGCTTCGGACGCGCTCACAGGATTGTTGTGTTCCAAATTTTTGGGGCGTTCTTCCGGCGCCAACTCCTCTGATATTTTTACCTCCTTTGGTAACTCCAACAACGGTATTTCGTAATCCATTAATTTCTCAATGGCATTTTTAAACTCCTCTTCCTTTTCGGTATACAACAACAAAGAGTTTCCTTTTTTCTCCGCTCTTCCCGTTCTACCTATACGGTGCATATAGTTCTCCGGGAATGTTGGGGTATCAAAATTTATAACGTGGGTAATTTGCTCTAGATCCAATCCCCTGGACATTACATCTGTGGAGACCAGTATCCTATTTTTACCTTCATCAAATTGTTTGATGGACCTAATTCTATAATTCTGTGTTTTATTGGAATGTATTATTGCTGCCTCATCCCCAAAATCTTCCTTTAAAGCTTCAAATAATCTATCGGCACTTCTTTTATTGGAAACAAAGATCAACACCTTTTTGTATATGGTTTTATCTTTCAAAAGAAAAGCCAAAAGGTTTACTTTGGTATAATAGTTTGGCACGGCATAGACCACTTGTTCAATATTTTCCAATGGGGTGCCACTTACTGCAATCGATATTTTTACCGGAGCAATAAAAAAGTCCTCTATCAATTTGGAAACCTCCTCGGTCATGGTAGCCGAAAACATGATGTTCTGCCTTCTCTGTGGCATTAACTCAAAAATATTGGTAATCTGAAATCGAAAACCAAGATCCAACATAACATCGACCTCATCGATGACCAATTTCTTGATATCCTTGAGCTTAACTGTCCTATCCAGTGTTAGGTCATACAATCTACCGGGTGTAGCCACCAAGATATCACACCCCTGTGCAACTGCTTGTCGCTGTGTATTTATATTTGCCCCACCGTAAATACCGCAAACCCTAACACTCATATATTTGGAATAGGCTTCAATGTTGGCTACCACCTGCAACACCAACTCCCTTGTTGGTACCAATATCAATATTCTGGGATTGGGTTGTTTCGAAAATTTCAACTCCTGCAAAAGAGGCAACATATAGGCAAATGTCTTCCCCGTACCTGTTTGTGCAATCCCTACAATATCCTTACCTGACATGATTACGGAAAAGGCCTCTTGCTGAATAGGTGTCGGGGAACCAAATCCCAAATCCTCTATGGCATAATGTAATTGCTTAGATATATTAAAATCCGAAAAAGTACTCATTCCCAATATTTTTGGACAAAGGTAGAGTTTATAATCTTGATTACTACCGTTTTTGCAATTGTTGATATAATTCAAAGGCAACCGTAGATTCATAATTAAAACTTAATTCCAGAGTTTAACTATGCGATTATTATTATTTTGATGCCGCTTACTAATTTAAATTCCAAAAAATGAAAAAAACCTACCTTCTATTTACTTTGTCCCTATTAAGCTTCATCCAGACCGGATTTACTCAGACTACCGATAAAATTGTAGCTCAAATAGTATCCGAAGTCCATGAAAATTCGCAGTTGGAAGCCTTGGCGCACCAATTATTGGATGTCATTGGCCCTAGGCTGGTCGGCACACCGCAGATGCAACAAGCCCATGATTGGGCAGTGAACCAATACACCAACTGGGGAATCGCAGCAACAAACGAACAATGGGGCCAATGGAGGGGCTGGGAACGGGGAATAACACATATAGACATGGTATCACCTAGAGTACAAACCTTAAAAGGAACCCAACTGGCATGGAGCCCAAGTACCGGACGTAAAGGTATTACGGCAGAGTTAATGGTATTGCCTACCGTTGCCGATTCCGCTGAATTCAACAATTGGCTACCTACTGTTAAAGGTAAGCTGGTAATGATCTCTATGAAGGAACCTACCGGTAGACCGGATTATAACTGGGAAGAATTTGCAACGCCGGAGTCTTATTATAAAATGAAAAAAGATAGGGAGGCCCAAGAAAATGAATGGTCAACAAATATGCAACGCATAGGATACGATAGGCGTTCGCTCCCTATTGCCCTGGAAAAAGCTGGAGCAGCGGGAATAGTTAGTTCCTATTGGTCCAAGGGGTTTGGCGCCAACAAAATTTTTGGAGCCAATACGGACAAAATTCCAATTATCGATTTGGAACTGGAAGACTATACCATGCTTTACAGATTGGTGGAGCATGGAGATCGCCCCAAAATTAAAATTTTGGCAGAGTCCAAAGAGCTTGGTGCCGTACCCACTTTTAATACCATAGCAGAAATAAAGGGTTCAGAAAAACCCAATGAATATGTTGTACTATCGGCTCATTTCGATTCTTGGGATGGCGGTACGGGGGCCACGGATAACGGAACGGGCACCTTGGTAATGATGGAAACCATGCGCGTGCTCAAAAAATTATATCCCAATCCCAAAAGGACCATTTTGGTCGGACATTGGGGAAGCGAAGAACAGGGATTGAACGGCTCCAGGGCTTATGTAGAGGACCACCCTGAAATTGTGGGTAATGTACAAGCCGTTTTTAATCAAGACAATGGTACGGGGAGAGTGGTGCAAATATCCGGAGGCGGGTTTGCCAATTCCTATAATTACATTCCAAGATGGTTATCCGCCGTTCCGGACGATATTACCCAACATATAGAGACCACATTTCCTGGAATGCCTGCTGGCGGAGGGTCGGACAACGCTTCCTTTATAGCTGCCGGAGCCCCTGCTTTTGGACTTAGTTCCTTAAATTGGTCCTATTGGAATTATACTTGGCACACCAATAGGGATACTTATGATAAAATTGTTTTTGACGATTTAAAGAACAATGTAATTCTTACAGCAATATTGGCCTATATGGCAAGTGAAGATCCGGAAATGGCCTCTAGGGAAAAAAGAATATTGCCGGTCAACCCTAAAACTGGGGAACAATCCATTTGGCCAGCACAGCGTTCTCCCGAAAGGAAAGGAGGATTGTAAGAATTTCCCATTAATTTCCCTTGGGTTTATTAAAAATAAAGACTAACTTAAATTCCAGAATTTATACCAGATCTTGCTAGGTCTGTTAACCTAAAAACAATTAAATATGAATATCAATTTTGTATATGATGATGTAAAAGCCAGTGCCCGTTTAGAAGAATTGGCTACCAAGAAGTTAGAAAAACTAGAAGACAAATATGATTTTATAGTGCGCGCCGATGTTTTCTTTAAAAAAGAGAACACTTCCTCACCTGATACCGGTTTAATTTGTAACATACGGCTAAGTGCACCTGGCCCCAGATTATTTGCAGAGTCCAACAACTCTAAATTTGAAGTTTCCATTGCCGCTTCAGTAGAAGAACTTGAAAGGCAATTGGAAAAAAGAAAAGGCAAAATGAAAACACATTAGCCTAATTAATTACAATTAAAACACAAAAAATGCCCCGGTAAAGAGTTGAATCTTCCCGGGGCATTTTTATTTATCATTTTATGACGATAAATTATAAGCTTCCTTTTTTTAATCCCCATCGTCCTCAAATTGGGTATCGGCCAAGGTTTTCATCAATCTATCCGAGAAAGGGTTTTTGTACAAATCCCTCATCAACCTTTTTCTTTTACGATCTGAAATGTCCATAGTATCCAAAATACCTTTTCTCCTTTTGACCTCAACAAACCGCTTCTTCTTTAAAGCCATCCGATCTTCGGCAGATAAAATCATGTCTGGCTCATACTCCTCCAATACCGTCCATTTTTCCACCTTCAGCTTTTTTCCCAAAGTGTCACTCTCCTTGGATTGGGCATTGCCATCCACCAAGAAAAAAACCATAACAAGCACAATTACAGCGCTGTATATATCTTTAATCATGTTTCATAAAAGTGTCTGTTTAAAGTTATAACATTTTATTCATCCTGCCGCACCATAAATCCAGCCCAGACTTACAGTATATCGTGTTTTATAACCTTCTATCGATAATCCACATCCATCCATTGTTACAACAACCTCAAAATCCGGCAAAATGCAATACTCTATTCCCAAAAAAAGAATGTTATATGTTCGCACTAGTGATTGAAAAATGATACTTACATTTGTGCCTTTAAATACAAAAATGTATGTTGGTTTGGGGTTCTTTTATTGGTCTGATCATTATTTTTTTGGCTCTGGATTTAGGTGTTTTTCACAAACATGAACACGTAATTAAAACCAAGGAAGCCAGTATTTGGACCGCAGTTTGGGTAACCGTGGCACTAAGCTTTAGTGGGGTTATCTATTGGCTGTTCTCCAATAATATCATTGACAACCCTACCGGTTTAACCCCAAACGATGCTGTTCTAAAATACATAACCGGCTATCTTATTGAACTATCGCTTAGTGTAGATAATGTTTTTGTGATTGCCGTAATATTCAGTGCTTTCAAGATTCCGGCCATTTACCAGCACCGGGTACTGTTCTGGGGAATATTGGGGGCAATAGTTTTTAGGGCCATTATGATAGTGTTCGGGGTTGCCCTGATTACCAAGTTTGATTGGATTATTTATGTCTTTGGAGTATTCCTATTGTATACGGCCTTTAAAATGCTGAAATCGGACAACAGCGAATTTGATCCAAAAAAGTCCTTCATATTTAAAAGATTAAAAAAAATATACCCCATTACGGCAAGCATTAATGGCCATGATTTTTTCGTAAAACGTATGGGCGTTACTGCCGCTACCCCACTATTTGTTGCCTTGGTAATTATTGAATTAACGGATATTCTATTTGCAATGGACAGCATCCCTGCTATCTTGGCCATTACGGCCGACCCTTTTATTGTTTTTAGCTCCAATATTTTGGCCATATTGGGATTGCGATCCATGTATTTCCTAATTTCCAGAATGCTGGAGAAATTCAGGTATATCAACTATAGCCTAGTAGTGATTTTAGCTTTTGTAGGTTTAAAAATGATGTTTTCCCACCACATAGAAATCCCAGAGTGGGTATCCCTTACAGTGATATCCGTATCCTTGGTTGGGGGAATAATTTTCTCACTACTCATCACCGAAGAAAAAGGGAAGTGAAAGTGCCAGTTATTTTTTAACCTGCAATTTCTGGGCAATAATAATTAGGGCATCCTGTACGGTTTGCATTTTGTCCATATCTTCATTTTCCAAACGTATCCCAAACGCATCCTCTACATCAAGGACAATATCGACCAAATTGGCCGAATTAATATTGAGTTCCTTCACGAAATTACTATCCACCTCAATGGCATCCACAGAAACATCATCAGGAAGGTACATCTTAACGATATCCTTCAATTGCCCAAAATGTTGATCACTCTCCACAGTTATTTCACTTTATAATCATTAAAGATAACACAGGCGTTTACATCTCCAAAACCAAAACTTGCTTTTGCCATTATTCCCGGTGTATGGGAAATGGTTTTTAAGGGTATTCTGGAGGCATCTACCAATGCCAAGATCTCAGGATGTAGGTCCTGACAGTTTCGATTCCCAAAAACCAATCCCTCGCGGTATTGTAGCAAGGCAGCCACACATTCAACACTGCCGGAAGCGGCCAAACAATGGCCTACCAGCCCTTTTGTAGCGTTTATTATGGGAAAATCGACACCTGTTCGTCCCAAAGCCTCGCTCCAATTTCTAATTTCCTCTACATCTTTTGATGTAGCCGTTAAATGTCCATTAATAACGTCCACTTCGGATTTATCCACTCCCGCATCCATAAGCGCCTCCAAAATACATTTCTGTACCGCTTGACTGTTTGGAGCGGTCATACTTCCTACACCCCGTTGTCCGCCACTATTGATTGCACCTCCCAAAACCTCCGCATATATTTTGGCCCCTCTCTCCAAAGCGCTCGATAATGACTCCAACACCATGGCACCTGCCCCACTACCAGGAACAAACCCGGAAGCACTGGAGCTCATGGGCCTACTGGCCTCTTGGGGATTATCATTGTAATTGGAGGGCAAAATGCGCATAGCATCAAAACCACCCCAAATATACGGTCCGCTGTCGTTACAACTCCCTACCAACATCCTTTCTGCTTTTCCTGCCCTTATCCGCTCCATCCCCATAATTACCCCTTCAGTGCCCGTAGCACATGCCGATGAATTGGTGGTCACCTGATTTCCACATCCCAAAATGCCACCGAGATAAGCACTGATACCACTGGCCATAGTCTGCATTACAGAATTACTGCCCAAACGGCGGGCATTGTTATTATCTATTAAATGGATGGATTCCCTTAGTTTGTCTATTCCCAAAATTCCAGTGCCAAAAATAATTCCGCTGTCCCAGTCAGGTAGATCCTTATCTGCCTTTTCCAGACCCGCATCCTTCCAGGCATCCGATCCGGCCATAACACCGTAAACAATACCGCTTGAGTTTAAACCCCTAAGTTGTAATGAAGTAAAATAAGATTCCTTTAAACCTTCCCGTATTTCCGGTTTTCCTGCTATTTGACATCCAAATCCCAAGTCGGCCAACTCTTGATGAAAAGTAATTCCACTACTACCATTGAGCATTGACTCATAAAAATTGGTTAGCCCCACCCCGTTAGGCGCGCATATACCAAGTCCGGTTACCACTACCCTCCTATTCATATGCTATTATTCCTTATCATCCCAGACAAAACACCCTTGCAAACCAACTGGGCTTCCTGGTTGTACATTTTAACCTCACATTTCAACTTATTGAAGCGAAAGTAAAGCTTGTTCGCTTTTACAATTACCGTCTCCAGTGGAAAGACAGGCAAGAGAAAATGCATATCGGAACTGCTTAGCGCTACCTGGAAATCCCTTGTTCCCACCTTTTCCGAATTGAGTAAATGGATCCCCAAACATACCAATCCGATTTGAGCACAACATTCTGTGAGAATCACTCCCGGCGTAACAGGTTGTTCCTTAAAATGTCCCTTATAAAAGGATTCATCCTTTTTAAAAGTATAGCGACCTTCAATGGCATTATCACTCACCATATTTATTTCATCAACGAATAAAAAGGGATCTGTATACGGTAATTTATTTATTATATCATTTATAATAAGCATCCAACAATACTTTAATTAAACTATTACTTTACACATATTGGTTGAAGCAATATCCAATACTTTTTTTAAATTTCAGGTTATATCACCATTCCAGTAATATCCGTTGGGCAGAAAATCCAGGGCCAAAACTCAATAATAAACCTTGCTCCCCTTCCGGAATATCCTTTTCCATAAATCGTTCCAGCACATAAAGTACCGTGGCGCTGCTCATATTACCATATAGCCGTAGGGTTTCCCGGGTATCCTCCAAATTCTTGCCCAAATTACCAAACAACTGCTCTACAGTCTCTACTATTTTCTTTCCACCAGGGTGAAAAATTAAATGGTCCACTTTTTCAATACTACTTCCATACCGTTTTAAAAATGGATGGATGATTTCTGGGAAATGTTCGGAAATCACCTGCGGCACCAGGGGATCCAAAATCATTTTTAGGCCCGAGTTGGTTAAATCGAAACCCATCATTTGTGTAGCATCGGGAAAATGGTACATTTCTTCCCCAACGATTCTTGGTCCCTTGGCGTCCTTTTCCGAAGATACCAATACACAGGCTGCCCCATCTCCAAAAATAGCGGCACTTACCATATTGGCCATGGAATAATCATTGAGTTGAAAGGTCGCAGTTGGACTTTCAACAGCTACAATGGCTGCCCTCTTCCCTGGGTTGGATCTTAAAAAATTACTGGCATATATTAAACCGGAAACACCTGCAGCGCAACCCATCTCCGTAACAGGCAAACGAACAATATCTTTTCTAAGGTCCAGATCATTAATCAAATAAGCATCCAAGGACGGAATCATAATTCCCGTACAGCTAACCGTAATTATATAATCCAGACTGTCTGCCGGCCACCCACTTTTATCAAGGGCCCTCTGAAGGACAGTTCTTCCCAACTTCTTGACCTCACGGATAAAGACATTGTTTTTATCTTCAAAAGAGGTAGCTTCAAAAACCTCTTCAGGACTCATTATACTATAGCGTTTGTCTACAGCGGCCCCTTCAAAAATCTTAAGCACCTTACGCTGAAACCGTACATCCTGACCGTGCAA
The DNA here is from genome assembly GCF_900129275.1 of Arenibacter palladensis. GTDB lineage: Bacteria > Bacteroidota > Bacteroidia > Flavobacteriales > Flavobacteriaceae > Arenibacter > Arenibacter palladensis. The sequence continues at coordinate 828,808 of NZ_FQUX01000002.1, forward strand.
CCATTGCTCCACAAAGGGTAAAATATCCTTTGTGTTCCTACTGTATTGTGGCAATGATTTGGTTACTGCAACTATCCTAGTCCCTTCCATATGGCAACTGTTTTCCCTTTATTCTCATTATCCATAGGTATCTAAATGCCCATCTCCAACAAATATCGTGTTCCACATGGGGTAGATTAATGGAAAAAGCTTCCAAATCCAATTTGGTAAACGCGCTTTTTATGGAAACCAAACCATCATGCTTCGCAATCTTTGTTTTTATAAAAATAAGGCTAAACAGCTGAAAAAGATAATAGGACACTTTACTTCTCTGCAAATCATTAATAACAATGCCCAATCTGCTCAGTTTTACAAATTGATCCAGAAAAAGGGGTATATCCTTAGAATCAAAATGATGCATGGTTAAGGTGCAGAGTAGAATATCACATTGTAGGTTCTTTGCTTCCGGCCCCAAAATATCCAATTCCAAAAAACTTATATTGGAAAATTCCTTAGCATTTTCTTTGGCCAGCGCAATGGATTTGGAATTTAAATCTACCCCTATTAGATCCAGGCTCACAGGTTTGTTTTTGTAATACGCAGCAACTTTAGTCAACATGGCCCCATCCCCACACCCCATATCCATTATGGTATATGAATTCCGAGGGTTTTCTTCAATTATTTTTTCAATGGCCCGTAAAGTAAGTGAAAAACCCTGCAAAACGGTATTGACCCTATTTATATCCGTATAAACTTTCTGCAACAAAATGGTATCCAATAAAGGATCGTCCATAAGCTCTCTGCTACAACTACGTCTTTTGAAATTCATTAATTCTGGATAATTTGTCCATGGGTATTTTTGATAAGCTTATTTACAATATAGGGAGAATTAGCCAATATCCCCATGGATAAATTGGATAGCCTTGGGTTCAGCAAAATAGCCTGCAGCTGCCTACCCATCCATAACCTCTTGGCAAACAAATGCTTCCATTGGGTTTCATATTCCATCTCTAACTGGGATCGATTCCATAATCCGGTCTTAAAATAAGAATTGATAGCCTCCGAGGCAATTTTGGCGCTATGGATGGCCATAGCCATTCCATTGCCACACAACGGATGTATAAGACCCGCTGTATCCCCGCACATGATAACATGATTCTCCACGGCTTTCTTTTTATGAAATGAAATCTGCCCTATGGTGAGTGGTTGCTCAAATAACATCTCCGCATCATTAAGAAATTTATTTAGATAAGGATTCCTAGCAATAATATTCTGATTAAAGCCAGCAATACCCTTCTCTTTTTTAAAACTATCATAAGAAACCAGATAACAAAAATTTACCGCCCCACTTTCCGTTTTGGACAGCCCGCCGTAACCGCCTCTGAAATTATGGATAGCTACCAAATTATCTGGAAAGGAGTCTAATTTATAATGGGTCTTTACAGCTAACCATGGGGATTTTTTCTGAATAAAATAACGCCCTAGATCCTTATCCAACACATCCCTTTTCCCATATGCTCCAATAACAAATTTGCTGGTGTATTCCTGACCCGATTCCAAACCGACCCTAAATATGTCGTTTTCAAATCTTATGGAGTTTACACTATTAACAAAAACATTGACTCCCAATTCCAATGCCCTCTGATACAAAAGGTGGTCAAAAGTATATCTACTAAGACCAAACCCTCCCAGGGGTAAATTAGCCTTCAAGGCTTTCCCCTGCTCAATACTCAGGAGCATTTCATTAAATTGAAAGGTTCGCGGCAAAGAAACCCCCAAAAACTCTAAATAAGGTTTCACTTCGTTGGAGATATACTCTCCACACACTTTATGGTGGGGATATGGTTTGCTTTCAAAAACAGCCACATCGTAGTTTTCCCTTCGCAAGTGTATGGCGGCAGTTAGACCTGCAAGGCCTCCCCCTACAATAATGACATCAAAATTATCCATTAACAAAAGGTACTGAAAATAAACAAAAAACCCGACGATATACGTCGGGTTTTACACAAGGGTGTTTTTGTTTTATTTATTGTTTCGCCTTTTGTAAAGCTTCCTGTTGTAAAGCCTCATTGGCCACAATTACCAATTCTACCCTACGGTTTTTAGCTTTACCGGCAGCCGTACTGTTGTCGGCTTTTGGTTGCGTCTCACCATACCAGGTTGTTGTTAACCTACTCCCTGAAATACCATTGGTAATTAGGTAATTGGTTACAGACTGTGCCCGTTGCTTGGACAGGTTAAGATTATAGTCATCGGGTCCGGCACTATCGGTATGGCCTTCCACCAATATATTGGTGTCCGGATATTCTTTTAAAATCCCTACCAATCTATCCAATGTTGCTGCCGAAGTACCCTTAACATCGGATTTATTGGTATCAAAGTAAACACCGGCATCCTCATTAAAGGTTACATTTATTCCTTCACCTACCCTAACAACCTCAGCTCCAGGAATCTCTTCTTCAATTCGTTCTGCCTGACGGTCCATTCTATCCCCGATATAACCACCGGCAACACCACCTACCACTGCACCAATGATTGCTCCCAAGGCCGTATTATTACCTTTTCCAACATTATTGCCAAGAACTCCTCCTATTACCGCTCCACCGGCAGCACCAGTTGCCGCACCCCTTTGCTTGTGATTGGTGTTCTTTACTGCTTGACAACTACTGAACGTAGCAAGAATCATAATTACGGATAAACTACTTACTATTATTTTTTTCATTTGATTTTATTGTTTAATGTTAATCCCAAATATTTCAAGGACGAATATCCCTTAAAACAGAAATCATGCCAATCCCGACTTATTTGCGTATCGGCTTGATTATATATTTCAGGTAATTAGAAATTAAGGCAGGTCGTTTTTGGTAAATTCATAAACTACTGTCAACGGCTGTCCATCCACAGATACTTTTGAGGTCATTCTCAACTGTTGATCGGTGAGTTGTTCAATGTCCAACCTATATCCCAAACCTCCTGAAATATCCTTATACTTCTCGTCTATAAACTTAAATTGCAACTGACTGTTCATCCCTGGCCTATCCACAACAGACCAACGGATAAAGCGCTCAGCGCCATCACAATTAGCACCATTGCCCAACATATAACTCCCTGTACTGTTATTATTTCTAAAAAACCAGGTACTGCCCTCAAAACAAGTGGCATCGGAATCATTAAAAAGAACCGATTTGAATTTTCCCTGGCCGCCTTGATAGGAAACACTGTTCAAAATCCAGTTACCGCTCAAAACACTTCTGTCCTGTCTTGCCGCCTTGGATACGGAACAGGAGGTAACAATACCGGCAGAAATTAACATTAAAACTAAAAGCTTTTTTAAATGCATTGTTTTCATATTTATAATTTGAACATATATACGTTGAAAGTGTAAAAAAAGTATGATGCACCTCTTTTAATTAAGAAGATAAAAACTAATACCCTCAGGCACAGAATACTCCGAACAACTTATTTTTCCCAAAACTATTGTAAATGACAAAAGTGGCTTTGCTCTTATCCAAAAATAATTGACTTTACCCCAATTGGGGAACATTTAGAATCCAAAGGTACCTACCTAAATATTTTACTCCATGTTCCTAAAAAAAACAAGGGGAAGCATTGCTTCCCCTTGTGCATTAACAGCCAAAACTCTAATATTAAAACCAACAAACAGACTGCTAACAAAACAACCTCATAATTTTATCAAAATCTTCGTATATAGTTCTTCTTTCAATTTGTGCGACTCCTGCAAAATAGCCTTGTATAGATTACGATACTCTTCGTGCTTGTTAACATAGTATATATCGCACTCCATATCTTCGCATTCATGTAAATTTACCATAGAGCTCTTATACCTGAAGAATACACCAAGATGCAATTTGTTTTCCATGGCCAATTCTTTCAACCTACTGCCCATATCATCGTCATTCGATAATTTTTTGGCAATGTTGATCAAAATTTCCAACTCCCTGCCGTTGTCAACCAAATGATCTATCCAATTATTGAGCTCCAGGGCATCTTTTTTGGCAATTAACCTATCGTCCGAATCATGTTCATAAAACACTTCCATAATTACAATAAAATATCAGAATTAATGGTATTAAGTTCTTGCTTCACATCCGCAACCTTAAGGGTCTGCTCCCCGTTCCTAAATTCCCATACAATATCATCCCCTTTGGCATAGCCTATAACTGCGGCCCCCATAGGAGTTAAAATTGAAATTTTACTGTTCTTGAAGTCACCTTGGGAAGGAATGACCAATTGGAATTGTTTGGACCATCCATTGACTGCCTGGATGGTGACGATAGAATTGAACCTGATCACATCTTTGGGCATTTCCTCCTCATTATAAACTACCGCAGACTTCAGCTCTTCGGTCAACTTTTCAATGGAACTCTTATAAGTATTATCCGTGTAAAACCCGGATACATTTACCAGACGCTTTAACAAGACGAACTCCTTCTCCTCCAACACTAGATTTCCGTACTTCATAATTCTGTATTTTTTATTTTATTTATGGAAATATCCCTCTTTGAACATAAGCCTTTTCTATTCTCTCAATAGCAATGATATAGGCTGCAGTTCTCATATCCCCATCCCTATTTTCGGCAGTTTCATATACCTTCTCAAAGACTTCCTTCATCTTCTTTTCCAGCTTGGCCATCACTTCCTCCAATTGCCATAACTCCCCGTTTCTGTTCTGTAGCCACTCAAAATAGCTACCTATTACCCCCCCTGAATTACATAGTATATCCGGTATGATTCCCACTCCATTTTTCAACAATATCTCCTCACCTTCCACATCGGTTGGTCCATTTGCACCTTCCGCTATTAAAAATGCCTTGATCTTAGCAGCGTTCTCAGCTGTAATTTGATTTCCCAAGGCAGCAGGAATACATATATCGCAATCCAATTCAAAAAAATGGTCCTTATCTACAGCTTGCGCCAACGTATAGCCTACAATACTGCCCTTGTTGCCCTGCATATAATGGTACAACTGGGATACTTCAATTCCATCGCTATTGGCAATGGTTCCATAGGCATCCTGCACCCCCACCAATTTAGCTCCTTCGTTTTCCAAAAAATGGGCAGTCCAATAACCTACATTCCCAAATCCCTGAACAATAAACCTCTTGTTCTTTAGGTCTACCTTTTTCTTTTCGGCCCACAGTTTTATATTGAGAAAAACACCGTAGCCCGTAGCCCTGTCCCTACCTTCAGAACCTCCGGAACCCAAGGGTTTCCCTGTTACCACATGCTGATTTTTGGACCTCTCCGCCGGGGACTTTGTAGACATATACGTATCCACGATCCAAGCCATGGTTTGTGAGTTTGTATTTACGTCCGGAGCAGGTATATCGTGTTCCGGCCCTATGTTATCGCCCAATGCATATGTAAATCTTCTGGTAATCCTTTCCAATTCCGCATTGGAATATTTGGAGGGATCAATTTGAATCCCTCCTTTAGCACCACCATAGGGCAGACCTGCCAAAGAGGTTTTCCAGGTCATCCACATGGCAAGCGCCTTTGCCGCATCAATATCTACGGTAGGGTGATAACGAAGTCCACCCTTATATGGTCCTAAGGCATTATTGTGCTGCACCCGGTATCCTGTAAAAACTTCAACATCCCCATTGTCCATTTTAACCGGGAAATGTATCAGTAATTCATTGTTGGTAATGCTTAGTATTTTTCTGATATTACTATTTAGGCCAATAATATCGGCAGCATGATTGAATTGACGCATCACGTTCTCCAACATGCCCTGTTTCAATTGTGTTTTTGATTTTGTAATCATAAATTTCTGTTTAGAACAATCTCACTTCTCTCTTAAAAACCATTTGATTTCCTCCAGGTACCGCCCTTGAATCCGCGGATTCAAATTCATTGCAGTTCCAGATATGTTTTTTATTTTTTGTCAGTACACATGTTTTGAAATACTCACAACTTGGACATAAACTAGTGCTGTTTTCCATAACCGTGTATTTTAGTTACACAGCATGGGCAACTAGAGTGCCATAAAACCGTAGTATTGCTTATAATTAATTTAAACAACTGATAATCAGTATTTTAAATTACGTAAAAGCATTTTTACTCCAATATACATTTGGGATTTTTTCCCCAGATGGGTAGGAATTACCCATCTGGAACATGGGGATTATTGAATTTTTTGACGCAGCGTTTTGCGATCGATCTGTAGAATTTCTGCCGCCTTGGATTTGTTATTGTCGGTAGCTTCCAAAACTTTCAATATGTATCTTTTTTCAACTTCCCTTAATGGCAAAAGATTGTCTTCGGGAAAATCTATCTTAAATTTCAAATTGTCAGGCAAATTGTCGATTTCGATTCTTTTATCGCACATAATTACAGCCCTCTGAATTACGTTTTCCAATTCCCTAATATTCCCCGGCCACGGATAACGCATCAGAAGCTCCAAGGCCTCGGGTGCAATGGTCACCAATCTATCTTTGTACTCTACCCCATATTTTAAAAGAAATTTGTCTACCAACAAAGGAATGTCTTCTTTGCGCTCCCGAAGGGAAGGAACATTGATCTCCACAACCGTTAACCTATAATAAAGGTCTTCCCGGAACAATTTTTTTTGTACCTGGGAATATAAATTGCTATTGGTGGCCGCAATGACCCGGATGTCTATTTTTTCTATTTTTTGTGATCCTACCTTTATCACTTCCTTTTCCTGCAACGCCCTCAGCAATTTGGACTGTACGGAGAGGGATGCGTTGCCTATTTCATCCAAAAATAGGGTCCCTTTGTCCGCAGCCTGAAAAAAACCGTTGCGGTTTTCATTGGCCCCTGTAAAAGCCCCCTTGGCATAACCAAAAAGCTCGGCTTCCAATAGACTTTCAGGAATGGCCCCACAGTTCACCGCAACAAACGGAGCCCTGGAAAATTTTCCCATATAATGTACGGATCGGGCAACCAATTCCTTTCCAGTGCCACTTTCCCCATTTATCAGTACCGTTGCCTTGTTGTCCTTAACCCTATCTATAATGTCAGTCACTTTTTTTATGGCCTCAGATCTACCAATGAGTTCCCCATAAGCATCAACCTTATTATTTTTGGATACCGATGGACCACTGGCAGCTACCTTTCCTAGGGAACTGCCCGTGAAGGATTTTAGTACTGCCTGCTTTAATTCCTCTTTGGTAAAAGGTTTGACCAAATAATCCAAGGCTCCTGATTTTATAACACTCATTGCGTCATCTACCGAAGGATAGCCGGTAACCACTAATTTTGGCAATTTGGGATAATGTTCTGAAACGTATTTGACCAACTGCAGTCCATCCACATCCGGCATTTTAAGATCCGTAATCAAAAGGTCTATTTTGGAATCCTTTAAAATCACCAAGGCCTCCTTTACGGATACGGCTTTGTAGGTGTGGTAATTAAAGGATTGAAGGTGCCTATGGATCAGTTCCAATATATTTACATCGTCATCTACGATCAATACGTTCTCTTTATTAAGGCCCATAAATTTAATTTTTCGGGAAATCAACGGTAAAGATAGTTCCTTTAGGTTTGTTGGATCTATACTTAATGGTCCCTTTATGACTTTTTACAATACCATGCACAACACTTAAACCCAATCCAGAACCCTCACCAACCGGTTTGGTACTGTAAAACGGCTCAAAGATCTTATCTCTAATTTTACGATCTATACCTGGTCCTTCATCCGTTATGGTTATCTCCACCATACTTTCAGTTTCCTTAACATCGATCTTAATCTCACCTTTTACCGGGGAAAAATATATGGCATTGAGCACCAAATTAAAGATTACCTGTGTCAACTGAATCGTATCTACCCTAAGTAAAATTGGTTCTGCACTTATGTTGAGCTTGTGAACAATTTTCTTTTTCTTAAAACTGGGTTCCATTAAGTTAACGGCATTGGCAATTATGGGCCCTATATTCACCAACGACATTTGTTGGGGCATTTCACAAGCGAAGAACATTAGCTTTTTAACCACTTCCCTGGAAAATATGGCGCTGTTAATAATTTTATCAACATCCTTGGAGGCTTGGGTATCTTGGGTTATCCTAGTTTTCAATAATTCGGCAAATCCAAGTATATTGGCCAAAGGGGTATTTAGTTCATGGGCGATTCCTGCTGTAATTTCACCCAAAATACCCAGGCGGTCCGCCCTTTCCATTTTACGTTTTATAATTATCTCATTGTCCTTGATCTGTTTTCTTTCCAAAAGATTGCCGACCTCCAAACACACGTTGCTAAGCAATTTCTCTTCTTCCTTCAAAAAATCATCTTCGCTATATTTTGGCCTGGGATAGGCTACGTGTATTTCACCCACCTTTTTATTAAATACCATAACATTGGACTCCAAACACACAGGATCATCCGGGAAATCCGGTGTGACAATATTGTACTGGTCAGATATGAGTTTTACCTGGGCAGCGTCACTAAAAAGCCAAGCTTTCTGCAAACAATGCAGAATTCCCTTTAGGGCATCTTCAACTTGGTCATAGTCGCAATTCACAATTATGGAGGTTACTTCATATAAACAAGTAAGCTCCTTTATGCGCTCTTTAAGTTTTTCTTCTGCTGTAATCATCTGCATATTAATCCTTTTTAAATTTTGCGAGATACTTAATAGGTCAACAAATTTATAAGCTCCTTTACGAATCTATCTTTGGGCAAATAATTATTTTCCAAATTTTTCGCAAAAGGGATGGGAGTGTCCAAACTGGCAACCCGCTTCACGGGTGCATCCAAGTACTCAAAACAGTTTTCCACCACCAAGGCTGAAATGTCACTGGCCACTCCCCCAAACAAACTATCCTCCTGTAAGATAATAAGTTTACCGGTTTTTTTTACAGAGTTGTAAATTGCATCCATATCCATGGGCTGCAACGTCCTCAAGTCAATTAAATCGGCCTTTATATCCGGATTGTCATCTAGAGCTTCCAAGGCCCAATGCACACCCAAACCATAGGAAACCACTGTTATATCCCCGCCCTCCCTCAAAAAGGAAGCCTTGCCAAAAGGTAAGGTGTAATAATCCTCGGGTACGTCTTGATAAATATTCCTATAGAGTCCTTTATGTTCAAAAAACAATACCGGATTGGGATCATTAATAGAAGTGGCCAAAAGGCCTTTTGCATCATAAGGAAAGGCCGGATAGACCACTTTTAAACCCGGAGTCTTGGTAAACCAGGCCTCGTTGGTCTGGGAATGAAAAGGTCCTGCCCCCATCCCCGCCCCACAGGGCATCCTTATTACAACATCTGCATGCTCGCCCCATCGGTAATGAACCTTGGCCAAATAGTTTACCACAGGATTAAAACCAGTACTTACAAAGTCGGCAAATTGCATTTCCACTACCGATTTTACACCGTTAATGGAAAGGCCCATTGCAGCAGAAACCACTGCCGATTCGCATATTGGGGTATTCCGAACCCTGTCCTTGCCAAAGACCTCCACAAAACCCTCGGTAATCTTAAATACTCCACCATAATCTGCAATATCCTGCCCCATCACCACCAAGTTCCCGTGTCTTTCCATAGACTGTTTTAATCCTTGGGAAACCGCATCTATCAACCTAATGTTTTTAGTTATAGAATTATGGTTAATTTGCTGATAATCAAAATCTTTATAAACATCTTTTAATTCCTTGGTTTCATCTACATCGATCTCATTTTCGGCAAACGCCTTTTTTAGATCGTAGTCTATTTCGGCATATATTTCATTTTTGAATGTTTCTATCAAATGGGGTGAAAGAATCTTTTCTTCCAAAAGAAAGTTTTCAAAATTAACTATGGGGTCCTTTTCTTCCCATTTGTCCAACAATTGCTGTGGGACATATTTGGTACCACTGGCCTCCTCATGACCGCGCATTCTAAAGGTTTTAAATTCCAACAAAACAGGCCTAGGGTTTTTCCGCATACTCTGGCAAATAAGATCGACCTGTGAATACACTTCCAAGATATTGTTGCCCTCCAAAATATGGGATTCCATTCCATAACCCATTCCCTTATCGGCCAAATTTTCACATTTGTATTGCTCGTTTGTCGGGGTAGACAAACCATAACCGTTGTTTTCTATACAAAACAAAACTGGTAAATTCCAGACCGCTGCAATGTTTAAGGCTTCATGAAAATCGCCCTCACTAGTACCCCCCTCTCCCGTAAAAACTGCAGTTACCTTATTATTGTGCTTTAAGAGGTCTGCCATAGCTATCCCGTCGGCCACCCCCAACTGGGGACCTAAATGGGATATCATTCCAACAATTTTATATTCTTGGGTGCCAAAGTGAAAACTTCTATCCCTACCATTGGTAAAGCCGTTGCCTTTCCCCTGCCATTGGGAGAACAGTCGGTACAATGGTATATTCCTGCATGTAAAAACTCCAAGATTACGGTGCATGGGCAAGATGTATTCATCAGGTTTTAAGGCGCTGGTAACACCTACCGATATTGCCTCTTGACCTATACCACTAAACCATTTGGATATTTTCCCTTGACGTAGAAGAATCAACATTTTCTCTTCTATCAAGCGCGGTTTTAGCATCCGTTGATAAAGTTTCAATTGCATTGCCTTATCAACACTATCTCCTTTATATTGCATGTTATGTTTTTATACTTTTCGGCTTAAATAATTTATAAATGTAACAAAACGGAAAAACAAAGTCGAATAATATTTCAAGAAGATTGCCCATATTTATTAACTTTGATTTTCATAAAAATAATGATGATGAGTGCAATACCAAGTGTAAATCTTGAAGATTTTATATCCAACGATAAAACCAGAAAAGAAAAATTCATAAGAGAGATAGGAAGTGCCTTCGAGAATATTGGATTCGTAGCATTAAGTGGTCATTTTTTGTCCGAAAAATTGGTGGAAGATCTTTATTCTGAAATCAAAAAATTTTTTAACCTGCCACAAGAGGTCAAGGATAAATATGAAATTCCTGGTATAGGGGGACAAAGAGGTTATACTTCTTTTGGTAAAGAACATGCCAAGGGAAAAAAGGAAGGTGATTTAAAGGAATTCTGGCATTTTGGCCAGTATGTGGAAAACAATCCAAAATTGGAAAAAGAATATCCTGCCAATGTAGAGGTACAAGAGTTGGATAATTTTAATGCCACTGGCAAGGAAACCTATAAAATGTTGGAAAAAACGGCAAAATTTGTATTGCGCGCCCTAGCCCTACATTTAAACCTGGAGGAAACCTATTTTGACAATTATATTAAGAATGGAAATTCCATATTAAGGCCAATACATTACCCTCCAATTCAGCAAGAACCCAAAAATGCCGTTAGGGCTGCAGCCCATGGAGATATTAATCTAATTACCCTATTGATGGGGGCCCATGGAAAGGGACTTCAGGTAAAAAACCACGACGGGGAATGGGTAGATGCAATTGCCCAGCCAGATCAATTGATGATCAACGTTGGGGACATGCTATCCAGATTGACAAATAACAAATTAAAATCCACCATTCACCAGGTGGTTAATCCTCCCAAGGAACTATGGGGTACCTCTAGGTATTCCGTACCGTTTTTTATGCATCCCATTAGCGAAATGCCTTTAAATTGTTTGGAGAATTGTGTTGACAAAGACCATCCAAAACAATTTGAGGATATTACCGCTGGTGAATTTTTGCATGAAAGACTGATCGACTTAGGCTTAATTACGAAGTAGATTAGAAGTAATCCAAGCTTAATTATTGCCTATACCTTTGATGAATAGACAGTTAGTATTAACAATTTAACCTTGGACACTATGAAAAAAGTAATTTTACCAATCGTATTTTTGGCGCTTTTTGCATTTACAGTAGTTAAATCTACGCTGACAGACGCCGAAAGGGAATTTGCCGTAAAAGAATTGACAAAATCCCATGATCATTTTTTAAACACCTTGGAGGGCCTAAATGAGGAACAACTCAATTACAAGGTAACGGATGATTCTTGGTCCATAGCCGAATGTGCAGAGCATATTGCAATTTCAGAAAACATGATCTTTGGCATGATGCAGGGTACCTTGGCCCAAGAGCCAGACTCTTCCAAACGCTCAGAAGTAAAAGTTACTGATGAAGGATTAATTGCCATGATAGAAGACCGCAGCAACAAAGTAAAAACAAGCGAGCCTTTTGAACCATCCGGGAAATATGGCAATTTTGAAGAAACGGTAAATGAATTTAAAACCAAGAGGAAGGAACATATAGAATATGTTAAAAGTACTCAGGACGACCTTCGAAACCGTTACCAACAGCTTCCTTTTGGGACTGTTGATGCCTATCAAATACTTCTATTCATGTCCGGTCATACGGAAAGGCACATAAAACAAATGGAGGAGGTTATGGACGACGAGGACTTTCCAATGGATTAAACAGCACCTAAAATAAAAGAACCCATTCTTACCACAATCCCAATTTGTGAAGGATGGGTTTTGATTTTGGCGTTGAAATATTATTTTAGCATAATTTTTAAAATGTAAGATGGATTTAAAGGATCAATTGAAGAATCTATTTCCGGATCATAAACCAACGGAGGAAGAACCGAAAAAGGATGTAGACAAGGATATTTGGATGCAGGAAGAACCTATAATATGCAAGTATGAAAAAAGAAAGGGAAAACCAACAACCATTTTAGAAGGGTATACCGGCGCAGACGAAGATTTTAAAAAATTGGCCAAGGAGCTTAAAACCAAACTTAGTGTAGGCGGAAGTTTTAAGGAAAATTCTATAATCATACAAGGAGATTATAGAGATAAAATAATGAAAATATTACAGGAAAAAGGATTTAAAGTAAAACGCGTTGGAGGTTAGATTTTTGTTAATTATTTTTTGATATTAAGATAAAACACTACATTTATTAGCCACAACCTAAACCACCATTACAATGAGTTCCCAATTACACATAACAAACGGTGATGTACTCACCAACAAATTAAGCACCCTTAAATTGGAAGGGGATATTATTACCTGGCGCGAAATGTTATGTGAAGGTAAGACCGAAACCAATGTTGGCAGCGAATCATTTTGGAAGACAAGGTTCGAGTTTTTAAATAAGAACTATAAGATTTCCAAATCATGGTTTATTGATAAGACGTTAAAAGAATACCGCACCCTTTGTAATCACAAGCAGGAAGACCGTATTGTTCTCTGGTTCGATTTCGATCTTTTTGATCAAATAAACATGTTGGCGGTAATCAGTTGGTTAAAGACCCATAGGCCATATGCCGAAATATCTTTGGTATCCAGTGAAGGAGATGAAGATTCCTTGGATATAATGGGACTAGGAGAATTAACAGATGAACAACTTCGTAAATTATATACCAATCGCACTCTTTTAACTCAGGACGATATTGAATATGCAGATTATGTCTGGCAGTTGTACTGTAGCGACAACCCCATCAGATTGGAAAACCTTAAGGATTTTGACAGTTTTCAGTTCTCCCACCTTTCCGGTGCTATAGAAGCCCATTTGATGCGTTTCCCTACCATTAGAAACGGACTCAATGAAGTAGAAAACAATATATTACGTTTGGCGCGCAATGCCAAACCAAAGACCAAATTGGAGTTATTGAACACCGTCTTGAGAAATCAAGGGCGTTATGGTTTTGGTGACACTCAATATGAACGTGTAATAACCAAGTTAAAACCACTTTTTACCAATTTCAACCCTGTTAAGCTTTCTAAAAAAGGTATGGAAATCCTGGAAGGCAAAACCAGCTATTATTCCTGTATTCAAGAAAATGATGCCTATTTGGGCGGAGCCTTAAAATACAATTTCTTATATAACTCTGAAACGAACCGCATACTAAAATTGTAAAATGAAAATTGGTTCTTCAGAGCTAATCCTAAACGCAGACCATAGCGTATACCATCTTAATCTACTTCCTCAAGACCTTGCAAATACCGTAATTACCGTTGGAGACCCGGACAGGGTTAAACACGTTTCGCGGTATTTTGATAAAATTGATTTAAAAAAAGGAAAACGGGAATTTCTAACCCATACAGGTTGGCTGAACAATAAGCGCATATCCGTAATTTCAACAGGTATCGGCACGGACAATATAGATATCGTACTAAATGAGCTGGATGCTTTGGTCAATATTGATTTAGATACGAGGACCATAAAGAAAGACAAAACCCAATTGGATATTATTCGAATAGGCACTTCCGGCGCCATTCAGCCAGATATTCCCATAGATTCCTTTTTGTTAAGCGAGTACGCTATTGGCTTGGATAGTCTTATGCATTTTTACGACAGTGCCCATATTCAACACCCGGAGATTCAGCAAGCATTTTTAAAACACACTAATTGGTCGAAAGATAAGTCCAACCCCTATGTTGTGGAATATGACAAAACTTTGGGAACCCAGTTCATCTCGGACAAAATGCAACTTGGATTTACCGCTACCAATGTTGGGTTCTATGGCCCCCAAGGTAGAATTTTACGTTTAAAATTGGAAGATGAAAACATGAATGCCAAACTGGCCAGTTTTAATTACAATAATAAACGTATTACCAATATGGAAATGGAGACCTCCGGAATTTATGGCTTGGCAAAATTATTGGGGCACAGGGCTGTTTCCTTAAACTGTATTGTAGCAAACAGGCCCAATGGACAGTTTTCATCAAGACCGGATTCGGCGATAGACGAACTCATTAAATATACCCTGAGCAAGATAGCCTAAAAGCGTAATAATTAAAATGATAATTAAAATGATAACTAATTGATTACAAACAATATATTTTATTCCATATAAAACAATAGTTAAAAGCATCAACAAAACCCGAATCCTTAATTAGTTTCCAAACCAAATAAAAAATATTGATTTGAAAAATGTAGATATCGTTGGCGTTCCCGAACACTTTAATTTTCCTTGGCATTTAGCCATAGAAGAAGGCGCTTTCGGAGCCCGTGGAATAAACCTAAAATGGACAGATATTCCGGAAGGAACCGGTAAAATGGCTCAATTATTAAAAGATAACGAAACTGATCTGGCTATTATTTTGACCGAAGGGATCGTAAAAAGTATAAGCGAAGGGAATCCTTCGAAAATAGTTCAGGAATATATAGCTACTCCCCTCTTATGGGGCATCCACGTAGCGGCCAAAAGCAATTATAAAACCTTGGCCGATATAAAAAATAAAACCGGGGCTATAAGCAGATATGGAAGCGGCAGCCATCTTATGGCATACGTAAACGCACAAAACCAAGGTTGGGACACCCAAGAATTAAAATTTGAGGTAATCGATAATTTAAATGGTGCGGTGGCCAGTTTAACAGAGGGTAAGGCAGATTATTTTATGTGGGAGCGATTTACCACAAAACCTTTGGTCGATCAAGGGGTATTTAGAAGAATTACAGACTGCCCTACCCCATGGCCTTGCTTCGTTATTGCCGCAACGGATAAGTTTATAACCGAAAATCCTGGAACCTTGAAACATGTTTTGGATGTCATCAATATATATACCTCCGATTTTAAACGAATTCCCAGCATAGACCGGACCTTGGCCAACACTTACAACCAACAATTGGAAGATATTAAACATTGGCTATCCCTTACGGAATGGGGACAAAATAATATCAGCAAAAAGAATTTGGAATTGGTACAAAATACTTTAAAGGACTTAAAGCTTATTGAAAAGGTAAGCCCAAGCATGGAGATATTGTACAAGGAAACTTAGAGGAACAAACAGATTTTATTATTTTCGATTGCAGATCGCCCTAGTCGTAAAAATAGGTTTGGATGATACTTCTGAAATTGATATCCGACAGTGGTTTTTGAAGACATTCCTTAACACGTGGATTGGCCAGGGCCTTGTAAGTCACTTCTTCACAACTATTGGCTGTTAATACGGCTATTACAATTTTTTCTTTTTCTTCCTTTCTAAAAAGTATGTCAAAAGCCTCCAAAAATTGCCATCCGTTCATTATTGGCATTTCAATATCCAAAATCAAAAGAAAACTACCTTGGTCTATATCATTAATATTGGCCTCTATAAAATCCAATGCCCTATGACCATCCGTAACAGTATCAATATCCAGGTCAGGAATAAGTTTTTTTAAAAATAGTTTATTCAGCATATTGGTCGTTCCGTCGTCGTCAACCAACAATACCCATTTTAATCTAGTAGAATTCATTAACCTATTAATATTTAATATCACAAATGTTCGTGTAAGTTTAATAATTCAGATTCAAAAAAAAGTACAAATATAGATTTAGTTAATAGTACATTTTCGCTTTTGGACAAAAAAGTAACATAAATGTATACCTATCACCAATTAATTGCTTGTCTTCCATTTTCCAATAATATTTTGTTCGTTTTACTAAAGTGCTTGTTCCCAAACCAATACCCCCTATTGGCACTTAAAGGGGACGGATGTCCGGAAGTTAAAATATAATGCTTTTTGGCATTGATCAACTTAGCCTTCTTCTTTGCAAAACCACCCCATAACAAAAATATCAAGCCCTCTTTTTCTTCTGATAGTTTTTGAATAACAGTATCCGTAAAGGTCTCCCATCCTTTGTTCTGGTGACTCCCAGCTTCACTTGCCCGTACCGTTAATGTGGCGTTCAGCAAAAGAACCCCTTGGTCCGCCCAATGTGCCAAATTTCCATCTTCCGGATAGGCCGTCCCCAAATCGGAGGCAATTTCCTTGAATATATTTACCAGAGAAGGTGGGTGCGCTACGCCCGTATTTACGGAAAAACAAAGTCCATTGGCCTGATTTGGTCCGTGATACGGATCCTGACCAATAATAACCACCTTGGTTTCCTCCAAATGACAATGGTTAAAAGCAGCAAAAACATTGTTCTCCTTTGGGTAGCAGGTCTTCTTTGCATATTCCTCCCGGACAAATGCCATAAGGGATTCGAAATAAGGTTTCTTAAACTCGTCCAGTAAAAGTTTGTGCCAACTATCATGCACACTAATGGTCACTTATGATTTCATTTTATAATTATTAAACAAAGAACTGATACCTTATTGCAAGGAATAACATCAAAAATAGCCAAAAAATAAAAATAATTTTCTTTAAAAGACCATAACCTAAAAAAATAGGGCAATACCCAAACTTCCTTACCTTTGCAATAGGTTACAAAAAAATAATAAAGCTATAAATAAACCTTTTCCCATTTTTATAGTCCAATAATGGAACTTAAGTCCAAAATGTTGATTGCGGAAGAAACTTTAGTAATACAATTAAAGCAAAAGGACCATCAGGCCAAAGCGTTTGAGGTGTTGGTAAACACCTACAAGGAACGTTTGTATTGGCATATAAGACGGATTGTCTTGAACCATGATGACACCGATGATGTATTGCAGAATACCTTTATAAAGGTTTTCAGAAATATCGATAGCTTTAAAGGGGATAGTAAATTATACTCTTGGATGTATAGGATAGCCACCAATGAGGCGTTGTCATTTTTGAAATCCAAATCACAAAAACTTAAGATCAACAACGAGAAGTTGATAACCAAGGCCGTTGAAGATTTGAGGGCCGATGTTTATTTTGAAGGCGATGAAATTCAACTAAAATTACAAATGGCCATTGCCACCCTTCCTGAAAAGCAAAAATTAATATTTAATATGAAATATTTTCAGGAGATGAAGTATGAAGAAATTTCAGAAATATTAGAGACCTCCGTAGGTGGATTAAAAGCCTCCTATCATTTGGCTACAAAAAAGATTGAAGCTTTTTTGAAAGAGAATTAAACCTTTTATAATGTTCAAGGTCAAACTATTGAAATGGATAAATTAAATAAAAATAAAAACTTTGAGGTTCCGGATGGGTATTTCGACACCCTTTCCAGCGATATCATGAAAAAGATAGCGAAGGAAGATTTTTCCATGCCTCCAAATGAAGGTTTCAAGGTTCCGGATGGGTATTTTGAAACTTTCAACGCAAGGCTTTCTGGGCAGCTGGAAAACATTCAGGCGGAGGAGATCAAGGTAATCCCTTTAAAATCTTATAAAAAACACCTTTATGCGGCCGCTTCCGTAGCTGCTGTTGTATTGTTGTTCATTTTGGTTCAATTTAATAACGATAAAACGCCATCCTATTCGGATTTGGCCAATTCCGACATAGAACAATATTTTGAATTTAACGATTTGGAACTTTCCTCCTATGATTTGGCAGAAATACTTCCAATACATGATTTGGACCTAAACGATATATTGGAAAGTAGACTGGACAATGATAATATCATAGATTATTTGGATTCCCATATTGAAGATTTTGAAGAATTAAATATGCACAATGATGATTAAGAAAATAAATATACTTGCCTCCCTCCTATTCCTTGCAGCTACCCTTTCATTAAGCTCACAGGAAAGGCAGGATTGGGATAAAATAAAGTCCCTAAAAATAGCTTTCATTACAGAAAGATTGAACCTCACCCCAAAAGAGGCCCAAAGCTTCTGGCCTATTTATAACGAACATCAATCCAAAAGAGAAAGTTTGTTTAGGGAGGAGCGCTTTGAAATAGGTTCCGAGATAAAGAATCTGGATGCCCTATCTGACACAAAAGCAGTCGAACTTTTGGCCCGTATGCAAAGGTTGGAAGAAGAAAAATATAAGGTGGAAAAATCCTATATAGAAAAAATATCCAAGACCATTTCGGCCAAGAAGACCATTCTGTTGATGCGTTCGGAAGAGGATTTTAAACGTCAGCTTATCAAACAATATAGACAGAAAAAGGGTGGCCAGTAATTTTCATCCAGGCTCAATGCCAAAGGAACAGGATTAAAGCATTATCTTTTTCATGACCTCTCAGCGAAAAATAAGTTTCGCAATCCTTTCCTTTCCGGCGGCATACGCAATAGTGTCGTTCATAAACCTAAGGGTATAAAAAGATTCATCGGATAGTTGTTTCCAGGTTTCACCAGTGTCATGGGAATAAGCTATTCCCTCAAAGCCTATGGCAACGAGGGATTTCCCCTTGGAATTTGGCACAAACTGCACACAACTCCTAAAATTTGGTAGTTTGCCATCGGCGATCAATTTCCAAGTTTTACCTCCGTCCGTAGTAACCGCTTTGTTGCCGTTATTTATTTCCGGGTCGGTA
Source organism: Arenibacter palladensis (assembly GCF_900129275.1). Taxonomy (GTDB): domain Bacteria; phylum Bacteroidota; class Bacteroidia; order Flavobacteriales; family Flavobacteriaceae; genus Arenibacter; species Arenibacter palladensis. The sequence goes on from NZ_FQUX01000002.1 coordinate 847,835, forward strand.
TAATTCCCGCCAAAAACAACGCCAAGGTTTTCATCATAAAAATCAACGGAAAAGATACCTTGCGTAGTTTTTTCACTGCTTATTGGGGTTTTTACAACTTCCCAATTCACCCCTTTATCGTTGGTGTAATATACATTTCCATGTGTAGTTGCTATCCACGCCATGGTACCCAACACCTTTATGTTGGTATTACTGGCCGCAAAGGCCCCCTCCCCGGTTTCGGACTTTGGCAAAGAGGAACATGGGATTTTTTTCCAGCTATTGCCGCCATCCCTAGTAATGACTATGGATAGACACCCATCCATACTGTCCCCAACAGCAATCCCCTCCTGATCGTTCCAAAAGGTCATAGCATCATAGAACACCTTCTCATCCTCTTCCTTATATACCAATTCCATATTGCCCTGATCACCGGTTTTGTACAATAAGGCCGGATTACCAATGGAAAGCATAAAAAAATCGGTTGAATTTTGTGCTACGGCCCTAAACTCCGGAAGTATACTGTCGTGTTTTTGGGTATTTACCCTTACTTTGTTGGACCTAAGGTCTACCAACCCAAAAGCTCCCTTGTTGGCCGCAAATGCCATATTGCCACCGTCCATAATTTCGATGGCCCTAAAGCTTAATGAATCGGTATAAATGGTCTCTATTTTTACCGTGCTAAACACTCTCTTTTCTTCCATTTCGGAACAGGAGCCCAAAACAAATAGAATTAGAATCACCAAATAACTGCGCATGCTTATAATTTTCCCCAAAAATAAGAGGAATAGGTTCTAATACAATACCTTTGCAATCTTAATTTTTAAAAATGCGATTACATAGAAATCTAGTGTTTGCGGTTGTTGATGCGTTGAATTATATATTTAATGAAGGTGAATATGCAGACAAGGTAGTAGAAAAAGTATTAAAATATGACAAAAGATGGGGTGCCCGGGATAGAGGTTTTATTGCAGAAACCACTTACGAAATGGTACGCTGGAGGCGATTATATGCAGAGATTGCAGAGGTAAAGGCCCCATATAGTAGACAAAACCTATTTAGAATGTTCGCCGTTTGGGCCGTTCTTAAAGGTATTAAGCTACCGGACTGGAAACAAATAGAGCCTACTCCGGAAAGAAGGATCAAAGGAAAATTTGACGAACTCTCCAAAATAAGAAAATATAGGGAATCCGTACCGGATTGGATGGACGAGCTCTGTGCAAAATCTTTGGGCGAGGCCCTTTGGACCAAAGAAATACATGCTCTAAATGAACAGGCAGAAGTAATTTTAAGGGTAAATACCTTAAAAACAACCAAGGATAATTTAAGCAGTGTTCTCCACGAGGCCGGAGTTGAAACGGAATCCATTAAAGGGTATCCCGATGCTTTAAGGTTAAAGGAGCGTTCCAATGTGTTTATTACCGAAGCCTTTAAAAACGGTTGGTTCGAAGTACAGGATGCCTCTTCCCAATTGGTGGCTCCATTTTTGGATGTTAAACCTGGTCAACGTGTGGTAGACACCTGTGCAGGAGCTGGTGGAAAAACACTTCATTTGGCGGCACTAATGGAAAACAAGGGTCAACTGATTGCACTGGATATTTATGGCAACAAACTAAAGGAATTAAAAAGAAGGGCGAAACGAGACGGAGCCCATAATGTGGAGACTAGGGCCATAGATTCCACCAAGGTAATTAAAAAACTATACGATACAGCCGATAGGGTACTAATAGATGCCCCCTGTACTGGATTAGGGGTCCTTAAGAGAAACCCCGATGCCAAGTGGAAATTGCAACCAGATTTCTTGGAAAAAATAATGGTTACGCAACAACAAATTCTTCAGGATTACAGTAGAATAGTTAAACCAGGTGGGAAATTGGTCTATGCCACCTGCTCCATATTGCCCCAAGAAAATATTCAACAAGTAAAAAAATTCCTAAGTTCGGAGGCGGGTAAGGACTTTAGTCTTATCAAGGATAGCAATATTTATGCCTGTAAAACTGGATTTGACGGATTCTATATGGCCCTTTTGGAAAAAAAACCAGCTTAGAAAATAAAAAATGATTAAATAAAAGAGGCTGTCCATGTCTACGGACAGCCTCTTTTTTATTTCTGGATCCTAAAGGCCTATTCTAACACTTGGTGCACTTATCCCAACTCCAGTACGGATAGTTGTCCCCCTGGAATAGCTTCTATAGCGATAAGGCTCGTTGTGGTAATAGTAGAAACTGGCATGGGTATGGTAATGGTCACTATGGTGACAGTGATCATCACAATGACTGCGGTGTTCCGCATAGGCATCCCTCTTACCTTTCATATACGCTTTGTAAGCCTTTTTATCCCTTTTTTTCAATTGTCTTTCATAATCCTTCTGTGATTCCCAGAATTCTTCCTCCTCTTCTTCAGCCAATTCTTGTGATTGTTCAAATTGTGCGTCCTCCCTGGCTCTTTGTTCGTAATAAGTAAGTTTTTCCTGTTCGGTGGATTCTACTTCTTGGGCCATAGACCCAACAAAAGAAAAAAGTAGGATCGCTAAACTTAAAAATGGTAGTCTCTTCATAACTTAATTGTTTTATTTAAACTGTGTTTCTTTTAATAGCACTGTTTGTATATAGAACAACCAAATGAAGAATTACCCTACCTAGTTTAGCAAAAAAAGATATTTAAAAAACCTCCTTCTTGGTATTTATGGTAAGTACGTCAGGATGCATCAGCGATTCTGCCAAACTGTTGGTCTTTGGTAACTCATACTTGAAATAGAACTTCATTGTATGTATCTTACTTCCATAGAATGCTTTGGAATAAGCTGTGTCCCCCTCCTGCAAATTTCGCTGTGCATTTACAGTAATATCCAACCATAGCCATCCTATTACGACATGACTCAAAAATTCCATAAATAAATTGGCGTCGGACAAATAGCGTTCGTAGTTCCCCTTTTTGGCAAAAGGCATCAGAAATTCAAGAACACTCCTTGTCAACTTAATCTTTTCCCCCAATATTTTGGCCGAAGAGCGTAAGTCATCAAACTCCATTGCCGTGGTAATGGTATGCAAAATTTCAGTCAACAATAATTCCAAAGCCCTGCCATTCTCCATGGGAACCTTACGCCCCAATAAATCTTGGGATTGTATACCCGTGGTGCCCTCGTAAATACTAAATATCCGAATATCTCGATAATATTGCTGAAGAATAAAATCTGAACAGAATCCATATCCGCCCAATACCTGCACCCCATTGCTCACGGACAAAGTTCCAGCTTCTGTGGGATAGGTTTTTACAATAGGAATGACCATTTCCAATAATAAGCTGTATTTTTCCTTGGTTTCCGGATTCTTGGTGGATGCAATGATATCATAATACTTGGCTGCCAATAGCACCAAACTTAAGGACCCTTCGGCAATCGATTTTTGTAATAACAACATGCGCCTTACATCGGGGTGTTCTATTATTAGACAAGGTTTTTCATCTGGATCTTTTTTTCCGTCACTGGAAAGCTTTCGTCCTTGGGGTCGTTCATTGGCATACTCCAATGATGCCTGGTAAGCTGCCATACTTATAGCCGCACCCCCACGTCCTACACTTATCCTGGCACTGTTCATCATTAAGAACATATATTTAAGTCCCTTATGAGCCTCCCCTACAAGCCAGCCATGGCAATTGTCCTTATCTCCAAATCCCAGATGTGTGGTGGCATAACCCCGTTGACCCATTTTCTGAAAATCGGCCACCGTCATTACATCGTTATTTATTAAATTCCTATCTTTATCCAATCTAAGTTTGGGCACCACAAATAAGGATATGCCCTTGGTTCCCGACGGAGCCCCTTCTATTCTGGCCAACAATAGGTGGACTATATTTTCCGCATATTGATGATCCCCGCCCGATATAAATATCTTTTGTCCGGATATCTTATAATATCCTTCCTGTGTAGGGGTTGCCTTGGTAGTGATATCCGACAAAGAACTACCTGCCTGGGGTTCTGTAAGGCACATGGTACCTCCCCAGGCACCGGATAACATTTTGGGAACATAGGTTTCCCTAAGGTCTCTATTGGCAAAATGAACTATCAGCTCAGCAGCCCCTTGGGTCAATCCAGCATAACCAGGCAAATGATTGTTGGCGGCCTCCTGAATATAGGCCGAAGCAGTATGGATTATAAACGGTAACTGCAATCCCCCATCCCCATAATCAAAAGGACCGGAAATAATTCCCATTTCCCCGCCCTTCCTCATCATTACATCAACCTGTTTATGTACCATGATGGTCCCATTTTTATACATGGCCGGAGTTTCATCCATCTCTTTGAAATAGGGAAACAATTCACGGTCGGAAAACTCCTTGATTGCATTTAAAAATAGGTCCAGGGAATCCTTGTCGTAATCTTGAAAACGTTCTGCCGATAGCAAATTCTCTACCTTGTGTACTTGGTATAACAAAAATTTTAATGTTGCGATATCTACATATTCCTTTGCCATGGTATTTATATATTTAATGAATATTGGTACTACCTTCCTAAGATACAATTTACTCAGCTATTAAATGCCACTAGTAAAAAATGGAGCTATTCGAGAAATATGGGCGCTAAAATCCGGTATCCAATATTCTGCTTTCCTATATCCAAAAGCAATCATAAGTTTCTTACCTTAGTTTCTTACCTTTAATTTTTTATCCATCTTAGGAAAAGAATGAACAACGAGCAGTCGGCCATAAGGACCACTTATTTTAGCATAGCTGGAAATATTGTTTTGGCCGTAATCAAAGGTTTGGCGGGTATTTTCGGCAATTCTTACGCTTTAATTGCAGATGCCATTGAATCCACAACCGATATTTTTTCTTCCCTTTTGGTATTGTTCGGACTTAAATATGCCAAAAGACCGGCAGACGAAAATCACCCTTACGGACATGGCAAGATTGAACCCCTGATTACTTTTTTGGTAGTAGGGTTTTTAATTACCTCGGCTACGATCATAGCCTATGAAAGCATAATGAACATTTTGACTCCGCATAAAACACCCAAATCCTGGACACTGTTGGTCTTGGGCACTATTATTCTTTGGAAGGAGATTTCATATAGGGTAGTTCTCAAAAAAAGTATCCAGACCAACAGTTCTTCCCTAAAGGCAGATGCGTGGCACCATAGAAGCGATGCCATCACCTCCGTTATGGCATTCATAGGAATTTCCATTGCCTTGATCTTTGGCAAGGGTTATGAAACAGCCGATGATTGGGCAGCTTTGGCGGCCTCACTTTTTATTTTTTACAATGGATATCTAATCTTTAGACCTGCCCTTGGGGAGATCATGGACGAACATCTTTATGATGACCTCATAGATGAAATTCGCGAAGTTTCCTCAACCGTTGATGGTATATTGGGAACCGAAAAATGTTTTATCCGAAAGGCGGGCACAAAGTATCATATAGACCTGCATGCCCAGGTAGATGGCAGCATTAGTGTTAAAGAAGGGCATGACCTCTCCCATAAACTCAAAGATAGGCTACATAGGGATATACCCAACATTGGACATGTATTGATTCATATAGAACCAAAATAATTGAGTAGGGCGGGTTTTTAAAAGGACCACATACAGAAATTAACAATTGTTGTCCAAAACTGTTAACTATTCTAATTAAAAATTACACATTAAAACCGTAAATTTGCACCTTTCTCAACCTTACAATTTACATATTAGATGATTCATTTCTTCGGAGACCTTAGCACTAAGATATTTGCGGTTCAAACCAAAAACGACCTTACCCAGGAAGATAGCGTAAAACTTACGTGGTTGTTCGGCAACCAACCTAAGTTGAACGCGGCGTCATTGGACGCCTTTTTTGTTGGTCCTAGGGCAGCAATGATTACCCCGTGGAGCACCAATGCCACGGAGATAACCCAAAATATGGGAATTTCAGGTATTATTAGAATTGAGGAATTTACCGCAGTGGACCAAGATGAAAAAGGGTACGATCCCATGCTTTCCCAAAAATATAGTGGCCTTTCGCAGGATATTTTTAAGGTTGATATAATGCCCGAACCTATTTTGGAGATAGTGGATATTGCCAAATATAATGAACAGGAGGGATTGGCCCTGAGCGATGAAGAAGTTGCATACCTTAAACATGTCTCAGAAAAAATTGGTCGCAAACTTACAGATTCTGAAGTATTTGGCTTTAGTCAGGTGAATTCTGAGCACTGTAGGCATAAAATTTTTAACGGGACCTTTGTCATCGACGGAGTTGAAAAACCATCATCGCTTTTTAAGCTTATTAAAAAAACATCCCAGGAACATCCAGGGGATATCGTCTCCGCCTATAAGGATAATGTGGCCTTTCTTAAAGGGCCAAAAGTGGTGCAGTTTGCCCCAAAAAGTGCTGACAAGCCAGATTTCTATCAGGAAAAACCTTTTGAATCGGTTATTTCCTTGAAGGCAGAAACCCATAACTTCCCAACCACAGTAGAGCCTTTTAATGGTGCAGCCACTGGGGCCGGTGGAGAAATTAGGGACCGTTTGGCTGGGGGAAAAGGTTCCTTGCCCTTGGCAGGAACCGCGGTGTATATGACCGCCTATTCCCGCTTGGAGGAAAATAGACCTTGGGAAAAAGGAATGCCCGAAAGGCAATGGTTGTACCAAACCCCAATGGATATTTTAATAAAGGCTTCCAACGGAGCATCCGATTTTGGAAACAAATTTGGGCAACCTTTAATAGCCGGATCCGTACTTACTTTCGAACATGATGAAGCCAATGAAAATTCTGCAACGGACCAGGCTAGGAAATTAGGATATGACAAGGTAATAATGCAGGCGGGAGGCATTGGTTATGGAAAGGCCGAACAAGCCATAAAGGATCTGCCCAAAACAGGCGACAAAATCGTTATACTTGGTGGTGACAACTACCGTATTGGTATGGGCGGGGCGGCCGTATCCAGTGCGGATACCGGAGAATTTGGAGCAACTATAGAATTGAATGCCATTCAGCGTTCCAACCCTGAAATGCAAAAAAGGGCAGCGAACGCCATAAGAGGTATGGTAGAAAGCGACCATAACCCAATTGTTTCCATACACGATCATGGAGCGGGCGGACATTTAAATTGTCTCTCCGAATTGGTCGAGGATACGGGGGGATTGATAGATATGGACAAACTGCCCATTGGAGACCCAACCCTATCGGCTAAAGAAACCATAGGGAACGAATCCCAAGAACGTATGGGATTGGTCATAGGAAAAAAGGATGTCGACATGCTGCACCGAATTGCAGATAGGGAACGATCGCCCATGTATGAGGTTGGTGATGTTACTGGAGACAACCGTTTTACCTTTAAATCTGCCACAACGGGAGAAAGTCCGATGGACATGGAACTTTCCGATATGTTCGGGAGTTCCCCTAAAACCGTAATGAACGATTCCACAATAAAAAGAAAATATTCGGCCCCGTCATATTCCTTGGAACACTTCCATGATTATTTGGACCAAGTGCTGCAATTGGAAGCTGTAGCCGCCAAAGATTGGCTTACCAACAAGGTAGACCGCTGTGTTGGAGGCAAGGTTGCCAAACAGCAATGTGCCGGTCCGTTACAGTTACCCTTGAACAATTGTGGCGTTATGGCGTTGGATTATAAAGGAAAGGAAGGAATTGCCACCTCTATTGGCCACTCCCCTATTTCAGGATTAATAGACCCCACTGCTGGAAGTAAAAATAGTATTGCGGAAGCATTGACCAATATAGTCTGGGCACCTTTAAAAGACGGTTTGGACTCGGTTTCACTTTCAGCCAACTGGATGTGGCCCTGTAAAAATCCCGGGGAGGACGCAAGGCTATATGAAGCTGTGCAGGCCATTTCGGATTTTGCCATCGGCCTGGGTATCAATGTCCCTACTGGAAAAGACTCCCTGTCCATGAAACAACGTTACAAGGACGCTGAAGTTATAGCCCCTGGAACCGTAATCATTTCCGCTGCCGGAAACTGTACCGATATTACCAAGGTAGTGGAACCGGTCTTACAAAAAAATGGCGGGGATATATATTACATCAATTTATCCCAGGACTCCTATAAATTAGGCGGATCCTCCTTTGCCCAAATTTTGAATACCATTGGTGACGAAGCGCCTACTATAAACAATACCGATAATTTTAAGAACGTATTCAATACGCTACAAGGTTTGATATTAGACGGACAAATTCTTGCCGGACACGATGTAGCTTCAGGTGGATTGATTACCACACTTTTAGAACTTTGTTTTGCCGACCTGGATTTGGGTGCCATATTGGATTTAACCGCCATAGGTGAATCCGATACCATTAAATTATTGTTTTCAGAAAATGCAGGAATTGTTTTTCAAGCCAAGGACAACAGTGCAGAAAAGGTGTTGGCCAATGCCGGAATTGAACATTTCAAAATTGGATCGGTGAGCACAAAAGCTACCCTGACCATTAAGAATCAAGGTATGGAAATGGGACTGAACATTAATTCCCTTCGGGATACATGGTTTAAAACTTCCTACCTTCTTGATAAAAAACAAACGGCCAACAACCTGGCCCAGGAAAGGTACAGTAATTATAAAAACCAACCCTTATCCTATACATTCCCTGCCCATTTTGATGGCAAGCTGCCAAGTAAGGCAACTTCCCGTCCAAAAGCGGCCATCCTACGTGAAAAAGGCAGTAACTCGGAACGTGAAATGGCCAATGCCATGTACCTGGCCGGTTTTGATGTAAAGGATGTACATATGACCGATCTTATATCTGGCAGGGAGACCTTGGAAGATATTCAATTTATTGGTGCAGTAGGCGGATTCTCAAACTCAGATGTATTGGGAAGTGCCAAAGGTTGGGCAGGCGCCTTTAAATACAACGAAAAAGCCAATAAGGCATTAAAGAATTTCTTTGCCAGACCGGATACCCTATCCATAGGTATTTGTAACGGTTGTCAATTATTTATGGAATTGGAATTGATTAATCCAGAGCACTCTGAACACGGAAAAATGACCTTTAATGATTCCCATAAACACGAAAGCGGATTTACTTCCGTGGTTGTTCAAAAGAACAATTCCATTATGCTTTCAAGTTTGGAAGGAGCCAATTTAGGGGTATGGATATCCCATGGTGAAGGAAAATTTATATTGCCCTTGGCCAAGGAAAATTATAATATAGTAGCCAATTACGGTTATGAAGGTTATCCTGCAAACCCTAATGGCAGCGATTTTAATACAGCTATGCTATGTGACACCTCTGGCCGACATCTGGTGACAATGCCCCATATTGAACGTTCCATTTTCCAATGGAACTGGGCACATTATCCTGAAGGAAGAAAAGATGAGGTTTCACCATGGTTGGAGGCATTTGTCAATGCCAGGAAATGGCTGGAAATTAATAATGGATAATCATCATGGTTTATAGAAAAGCTACAAAGGAAGATCTGCCTGCAATAATAGAAATGATTGCCAATGATGCCTTGGGCCAGTTGCGGGAAAGGTTTGAGGACCCGCTTCCCGAGGAATATTATAGTGCCTTTGAAAGAATTAATACGGACAAAAATCAGGAATTGATCGTTATAGAGAATTCCCAGGGCGAAGTCGTAGCCACCTTTCAATTAAGCTTTCTCCAATACCTAACCTATTTAGGCGGCATACGCTGTCTTGTGGAAAACGTCCATGTACGGGAAGACCAAACGGGCAAGGGAATTGGCAAACAAATGTTTCAATGGATTATTGAAAGGGCAAAGGAAAAAAACGTCCATTTGATACAGTTGACCTCCAACAAACTACGCCCCAATGCAATTCGTTTTTATGAAGGCATTGGATTCAAGGCAACGCACGAAGGATTTAAGCTACACCTATAATATCTCAAATTAAAATCCCTTGACTAAAAGTTGGACTTTTAGTCAAGGGATTTTCAATAAAAAGATTCCTACTCCCCTAATGGAAGCTAATGAAATTGTTTATTTCTTGGAATAATCGGCATGGATTGCCTTATCAAAGGCCTCCCAGTGCTCAGGTTTCATTCTTTCGGGAGTAAAAAGACATATTCCGGCAGCTCCATTCTCCATGGAAGTCCTAATGGCCGTTTCTATTTCTGAAGGTAATAATCCGTGATTTTCAGGGTCATTTTCATTTGTTTTGTTCTCCGGGTTTGGACATATAAAAAGTCCACTAAAAATTGGCTTTTCACCATTAACGGAAGCCACTTCCTCCTTGGTTATTTCACCCACCCATTCAGGATCTTTTAAATAAAAATCATTATAGTTCATGGGATAAAAAGCGTCCAGATCCCATTTGTTCCATTCCTGCCTAACCATTTTCATAGCATTGCTAGGGCCTGGAAAAACTGCAGCATTTATCTTTTTACCTTTTTCATGGACCACCTTGGCCAAACGGTTTACGATATTGGTAATCAAATCATATCTAAACTGCTTCCACTCCTGAACTTTAGATGGGTCTTCCACCTCTTTGATGTCTATTCCTGATTGTTCTTTAAAATCAGCAACACACTTATCACAATAGCAATAATCGGCTACGGGATATTCCTCGTTCATTACCAGTCCATACTTATCCCAAAGGCCTTCCGCCAATATTACATCCGGAAAACGGATGTAATCCAAATGTATTCCGTCTACCTCTTCCACAGCGGCAATATTGCCATACAATTCGGACAAAAAGGTAAAAGAACCCTCCTTGTTGGGACAAAGAAATTTATAATAGGAAACATATGCCGGTTTATCAAAAGCCGATTCGCCATTTCTATTGATAGCATAAAGATCCTTTGGCAATTTTGGATTGTCTCCCTGAACCATTGTGGGTACCCAAGTATGGAATTCCATTCCTGCATCCTTCACCAATTTACCTACCCGCTTATACGTTTCCGGATTATGTCCGCCATTATACATTAGTCCATCAATCCCCTTTTCCTTATAGTTCTTAAAAGTTGCCATCAGTTCTTGATCGGTAGCCTCTCCAGGACCACCAGTCCATGCATAAACAGGGATTTTGGATTTTTCGGCACAGGAAATCATGGTAAAAATAACTGCTGCCGTTACAAAAAGCTTTTTCATTGGTTTAGTTTAATTGTTAGTAATTGTTACAAATAAAATTAAGCACCAAAAACATTTCTGTTGATTTTAAAAGGTTGAAACGTATATTTTGGAAAATGGTGCATTAAAGATTGAACTTAATCATTTTGTAGTTTATAAGCTATAAATCTTAGCTAAGTAACCTCAGAATTAATACAAACAACATTATTATACCCCATAATTAATTCTACTTGGAAACACTTTAATAAGGGCAGGTATTTACCAAAATTCATGGAACCTTATTCAAAAATGAACAAAAATCACACATAAATTTAAGCCCTCCAAGATCAAAATACTAATTTAAAACACCTCAATTACAACTCATCAGCCCGTATAAACAAAGCCAATGAAGTACATATATTAGTAGTTAAAATGAAGACTCCATAATTTTTTTACATTTTTTATACGAATGTGATTTTAAAATACCGTTCCCTTTTCTTAATTTGCGATTACGAACAGTAAATTAAATATGCAAGAAATCACCCGCCTTTTTGACTTTCCTTACTATCAATTAGAGAAATTCAATTTAAAAGAATCACTAGTAACAAAGTATAACGGAGAATGGGTTGCAACATCTACCCAGGAATATATTGACAAGGCAAATGCTATAAGCAGGGCTTTGTTGCGACTTGGAGTAAAACCTAATGACAAGATTGCCCTTATTTCCATGGCCAACAGAACGGAATGGAACATAATGGATATTGGAATACTTCAGTTAGGTGCCCAAAATGTGCCTATTTACCCTACTATATCCGAAGAAGATTATGAATATGTTCTAAACCATTCAGAGGCCAAATATGTATTTGTGTCCTGTACGGAAGTTTTTGACAAGGTTAATGCGGTAAAAGCAAATACCCCACATTTAAAGGACGTATACTCTTTTGATGTACTGGAAAACTGTAAAAACTGGAGCGAAATCTTGGAAATGGGTGCGGATACCTCCAACCAAAATGAGGTGGAAAGACTCAAAAATAAGGTTAAGCCGGATGATTTGGCGACCTTGATTTACACGTCCGGGACCACTGGTAGACCAAAAGGGGTTATGCTCACCCACCACAATGTGGTTTGCAATGCCATAGAAAGCTCTAAACGCTTGCCCATAGATTATGGCAATATCTCATGTTTAAGCTTTTTGCCCGTATGCCATATCTATGAAAGAATGATGATGTACCTCTACCAATACGCTGGTGTCACCATCTATTTTGCAGAGTCTATGGATAAAATAAGTGACAATCTAAAAGAATGTGCTCCGCATGTAATGACCGCCGTCCCCAGGCTATTGGAAAAAGTGTACGATAAGATCATTGCCAAGGGAACCGAACTTACCGGCATAAAAAAGAAATTATTTTTCTGGGCCGTTGAAGTTGGCCTGCAATACGAACCATATGGACAAAATGGTTGGTGGTACGAAAGGAAATTGGCCCTAGCCAGAAAATTGATATTCAGTAAGTGGAAAGCAGGTCTGGGAGGAAATCTTTCATTAATAGCATCTGGTAGTGCGGCTTTACAACCTCGCTTGGCCCGTATTTTCAATGCTGCCGAATTTGGGGTCATGGAGGGTTATGGCCTTACGGAAACTTCCCCGGTTGTTTCGGTCAACGATATGAGGAACGGTGGATTTAGAATTGGCACCGTGGGTAAACTTTTAGATCACACCGAAGTGAAAATTGCCGAAGACGGCGAAATATGTGTAAAGGGACCACAGGTAATGCTAGGCTATTACAAGGATCCCGAAAAAACAGCTGAAGTCATTAAGGATGGATATTTTCATACAGGCGATATTGGAGAGATAGATGCCGACGGATTTCTTAAGATTACCGATAGAAAGAAAGAGATGTTCAAAACCTCTGGAGGTAAATATGTTGCGCCCCAACTTTTGGAAAACCGCTTTAAACAATCCAGATTCATCGAGCAAATAATGGTAATAGGTGAAGGGGAAAAAATGCCAGCAGCTTTGATACAACCAGATTTCGAATTTTTACGCAATTGGGCCAAAATACACAATATAGAGGTTGGCGACAATAAAAAAATGGTCCAAAATAAAGAAGTAATTGCAAGGTTCCAAGAGGAAGTGGATGCTGCCAATGAAAGTTTTGCCAAATGGGAAAAAGTAAAGCAATTTAGACTTACCCCGGATATTTGGAGTATAGATGAAGGGCACCTTACCCCTACCATGAAGCTAAAACGAAAAATAGTCAAAGAGAAGTATCTAGATCTTTATAATGACATATACGGGCATTGAGGATTGTCCAATACTAAATCGTAAACAGCTTCTTTAACCGGAAGCTGTTTTATTTTATGGGGACCCCTATTTTTTTTTAAATATATTATGCATGCATAATATATTTTCCTATCTTTGGAAGAACCAACAAAACAACATGCAAGACATAACGATAGATTACGCGCTCCGGGCAACTTGGCAAGCGGTAACAAAGATGTATAACGAGGAGGCGAGGAAATTCAATAGTACCATGGCCGTAGGTTTTACCTTGTTAAGTATAGACCCAAAAACTGGAACGCCATCTACCGCCCTTGGCCCAAAAATGGGTATGGAGGCCACAAGTCTCTCGCGAATATTGAAAAGTATGGAGGAAAAGGGACTCATTGAACGTAGGCCCAACCCCAATGATGGTAGGGGTGTACTTATCCACCTCACGGCATTTGGACTGGAAAAGAGGAAGGATTCAAAAGACGTTGTACTTCGTTTTAATGATGTGGTCAAGGCACATGTGCCCACAGAAAAATTGAATACCTTTTTTGAGGTAACGGAGATCATTAACAAATTGATTACAGAAAAGAAAATTTATTAAGAAAGTTAAAAAACTAGTTAACACCTTTTTATTGATGAACAAACACATTAAAAAAGTAGCAGTTATTGGTTCTGGTATTATGGGAAGTGGTATAGCCTGCCATTTTGCCAACATAGGAGTGGAAGTATTGCTTTTGGATATTATACCACGGGAACTTAATGATAAAGAAAAGGCAAATGGCCTTACCCTAGAGGATAAGGTTGTAAGAAATAGATTGGTAAACGATTCCTTGGCCGCGGCGTTAAAATCCAAACCTTCCCCCATATATCATCAAAAATTTGCCCAGAGAATCGCTACGGGCAATCTTGAGGACGATATTTCCAAAGTGGGACAGGTAGATTGGATCATTGAAGTGGTTGTGGAACGCTTGGATATCAAAAAAATAGTTTTTGAAAAACTGGACAAACACAGAAAACCAGGAACTCTAATTACCTCCAACACCTCGGGAATACCTATTAAATTTATGAGTGAGGGCAGAAGTGAGGATTTCCAAAAACATTTTTGTGGAACACACTTTTTTAATCCGGCTAGATATTTAAAGCTTTTTGAAATAATTCCTGGTCCAAAAACTTCCCCCGAAGTATTGGATTTCTTAAATGGCTATGGGGAACAGTTTTTAGGCAAGACCTCCGTGATAGCCAAAGACACTCCAGCATTTATCGGTAATAGAATAGGGACCTTTAGCATTATGAGTTTGTTTCATGCTGTAAAGGAAATGGACCTTACCGTTGAGGAAATAGATAAACTGTCCGGTCCGGTAATAGGCAGGCCAAAATCGGCCACCTTCCGTACGGTAGATGTTGTTGGTTTAGACACATTGGTACATGTTGCCAATGGTATTGCAGAAAATTGCAAGGATGATGAAAGACGGGAGCAATTTACACTTCCCGATTTTATCGGAAAAATGATGGAAAATAAATGGTTCGGAAGTAAGACTGGGCAGGGTTTTTATAAAAAGGAAGGTCGGGAAATATTGGCCCTAGACCTTAACACCATGGAATACAGGCCCAGTAAAAAGGCTAGTTTTGCCACTCTTGAACTCACCAAATCCATAGAGAATGTAATAGACAGATTTAAGGTATTGGTGACGGGTAAGGACAAAGCAGGTGCCTTTTACAGAAAAAGTTTTTCTTCATTATTCGAATATGCGTCCAATAGGATTCCCGAAATAACTGGAGAATTATATAAGATAGATGACGCCATGAAAGCAGGCTTTGCCTGGGGACACGGTCCATTTCAAATTTGGGATGCCATAGGGGTTGAAAAAGGCATAGAGATGATGAAGGCAGAAGGCTTTCAACCGGCCGCCTGGGTTACCGAAATGATATCCACAGGAAATAAATCTTTCTACACCATTAAAGACGGTGCAACCTATTATTACGACATCACTAAAAAGGCGATGGAGAAAATACCAGGTCAGGATTCATTTATCATTTTGGACAATATTAGAAAATCCAACGAGGTATGGAAAAACTCCGGTGTTGTCATTGAGGATTTGGGCGATGGTATATTAAATGTGGAATTCCAGTCCAAAATGAATACCATTGGGGGTGATGTCCTAGCCGGACTGAACAAGGCCATAGATTTGGCAGAAAAAGACTTTCAAGGTCTGGTGGTGGGCAACCAAGCACCCAATTTTTCTGTCGGCGCCAATATTGGAATGATATTTATGATGGCCGTAGAACAGGAATACGATGAGCTTAACATGGCCATAAAGATGTTTCAGGATACCATGATGCGTATGCGTTACTCTGCCATTCCTACCGTATCGGCCCCACACGGGATGACCTTGGGTGGGGGTTGTGAGCTGTCCTTGCATGCGGACAAGGTTGTTGCCGCAGCTGAAACCTACATGGGATTGGTAGAATTTGGAGTGGGGGTTATACCAGGAGGTGGAGGATCCAAGGAAATGGCCTTAAGGGCATCGGATACCTTTAGGAAAAATGATGTGGAGCTCAATGTGCTTCAAGAATATTTCCTCACTATTGGAATGGCAAAAGTTTCTACTTCGGCCTACGAGGCCTTTGATATGGGCGTACTTGAAAAAGGGAAGGATATAGTGGTCGTTAACAAGGACAGACAAATTGCAACGGCAAAGGCCTACGCCAAACTAATGGCAGAACAGGGCTACACACAACCTCCTAAGAGAAAAGACGTAAAAGTGCTTGGTAAACAAGCCCTAGGAATGTTTTTGGTAGGAACAGATGCCATGGAAGACAGCAATTATATAAGTGAACACGACCATAAGATTGCCAACAAATTGGCTTATGTAATGGCCGGGGGCGACTTGTCCGAGCCAACTTTGGTCACAGAGCAATACCTTTTGGATCTAGAGCGGGAGGCGTTTTTATCCCTTTGTACGGAAAGAAATACCTTGGAAAGGATACAACACATGCTGAAGACAGGAAAGCCGTTGCGAAATTAAGTGCTCAAGTATTGAGGTGTGAGTATTTAGTAATTAGAGATCAATGTATAAAGTTGAGGATTTGAAAATATGGAAGAAGTCTATAGAATTGGCTAAAACTGTATTTCCTCTTGTCTCTGAACTATGAACTCCAAACTCAATTAATATTATTGATAGATTTAAATATAGTTACAAAAGAAAAAGTACAACCAGTTATTGAAACATGTATTGAAATCCAAAAAATGAACTATTCATTTCAAAGAAAATTATAATTCTCAATACTAAAATCTCAATACTCAATACTAAAATAAAATGAAACAAGCCTTTATAGTAAAAGCATATAGGACTGCGGTAGGGAAAGCTCCGAAAGGTGTTTTCCGTTTTAAAAGAACGGATGAACTGGCTGCCGAAACCATAGCGTACATGATGAATGAATTGCCACAATTGGACAAAAAACGCATTGATGACGTTATTGTTGGAAACGCTATGCCCGAGGGTTCCCAAGGTCTCAACATGGCCAGATTAATCTCCTTAATGGGGCTTAATATTGTTGATGTGCCAGGAGTTACGGTAAATAGATTTTGTTCCTCTGGTATAGAAACTATCGGTATTGCCACCGCGAAAATCCAAGCTGGTATGGCCGACTGTATTATTGCCGGTGGTGCGGAAAGCATGAGTGCGGTTCCCATGACCGGATATAAAACGGAACTCAACTATGACCTGGCAAAGGCAGGACACGAAGATTATTACTGGGGCATGGGAAATACTGCGGAAGCCGTAGCCAAACAATTTAATGTATCCCGTGAAGATCAGGACGAGTTCGCCTATAATTCGCATATGAAAGCACTTAGGGCGCAAGCAGAGGATCGTTTTCAAAGTCAGATCGTACCTATTGAAGTGGAACAGACCTACGTTGACGATAACGGAAAGAGGGCAACAAAAAAATACACAGTGACCAAAGATGAGGGACCTCGTAAAGGAACCAGCAAGGAAGCTTTGGCAGGACTGCGACCTGTTTTCGCGGCAGGAGGAAGTGTTACTGCCGGTAATTCCTCACAGATGAGCGACGGAGCTGCTTTTGTACTGGTCATGAGTGAGGATATGGTAAAAGAGCTAAAATTGGAACCTATAGCCAGATTGGTCAACTATGCCGCTGCCGGCGTTGAACCAAGAATTATGGGTATTGGCCCTGTAAAAGCCATTCCCAAGGCATTAAAACAAGCAGGACTTAAACAGAACGACATTGAATTGATAGAGTTAAACGAAGCTTTCGCCTCACAGTCATTGGCTGTAATTAGAGAGCTAGACCTAAACAATGATATTGTCAATGTAAATGGTGGTGCCATTGCTCTTGGCCACCCATTGGGCTGTACTGGAGCCAAGTTGTCCGTTCAGCTTTTTGATGAGATGAGAAAGAGGGATATGAAAGGGAAATACGGCATGGTGACCATGTGCGTAGGTACTGGTCAGGGAGCAGCGGGGATTTTTGAATTTTTGAACTAAAAATACAAGACTTATATATTGAGGCTATTGTTATTGCGACATACCCTTCAATGCCTATTATAAAACTTAATAACACGAACAATGAGTACAGAAACAACAACTAAAGAGATATTAAGGGGTGGACAATTCCTAGTAAAGGAAACCAACTGTGAGGATATTTTTACGCCCGAGGATTTTTCCGAGGAGCAAAAAATGATGCGCGACTCCGTTATTGAGTTCAACGATCGGGAGATTGTGGCCAACAGGGATCGGTTTGAAGCCAAGGATTATGCCCTAACACAGGAGGTAATGACCAAGGCTGGAGAAATGGGCTTCTTGGGTGTTGCCGTTCCTGAGGCTTATGGGGGATTGGGAATGGGCTTTATATCAACCATGATCGTATGCGAATATATTTCTAGTGGAAGTGGATCTTTTAGTACAGCATTTGGTGCACATACCGGTATTGGGACCATGCCCATTACACTATACGGTACGGAAGCCCAAAAACAAAAATATGTCCCAAAATTGGCCACTGGTGAATGGTTCGGAGCTTACTGTTTAACGGAACCAGGTGCCGGTAGTGATGCCAATTCGGGCAAAACCACGGCTACCCTTTCCGCTGATGGCAAGAGTTACAAGATCAATGGCCAAAAAATGTGGATTTCCAATGCTGGATTCTGTAAATTATTTATCGTTTTTGCAAGAATAGAAAATGACAAAAATATTACTGGGTTTATTGTTGAAAACGACCCAAGTAATGGCATTACCTTAGGGGAAGAAGAACATAAATTGGGAATTCGCGCCTCCTCTACCAGACAGGTATTCTTTAACGATACCGTAGTTCCCGTTGAAAATATGCTTTCTGAAAGGGGAAACGGTTTTAAAATTGCCATGAACGCCCTAAATATTGGACGTATTAAATTGGCGGCCGCATGTTTGGATTCGCAAAGGCGAATCACTACCAATGCCTTAAAGTACGCTACGGAACGTAAGCAGTTTAAAACGGCCATAGTAGATTTTGGAGCAATTAAATCCAAATTGGCGGAAATGGCCACCAGTTTGTATGCCGGGGAAGCTGCTTCCTACAGAGCTGCCAAAAACATTGAGGACCGCATTGCTCTGCGTATGGCAGCTGGTAATAGTCATCAAGAAGCCGAACTTAAAGGTGTGGAAGAATATGCCATTGAGTGTTCCATCCTAAAAGTTGCCGTATCCGAAGACGTGCAGAACTGCTCGGACGAGGGGATCCAAATTTTTGGTGGTATGGGCTTCTCGGAAGAAACCCCAATGGAAGCCGCATGGAGAGATGCACGTATAGCCAGGATTTATGAGGGCACCAATGAAATAAACAGAATGTTGTCTGTTGGTCTGTTGATTAAAAAAGCCATGAAGGGTCATGTAGACCTACTAGGCCCGGCCACGGCCGTAGGGAATGAACTAATGGGCATCCCCTCTTTTGACATCCCCGACTATTCGGAATTATTGTCCGAAGAGAAAGAAATGGTTGCAAAACTTAAGAAAGTGTTCTTAATGGTAGCGGGGTCAGCGGTCCAAAAATATGGACCTGCCCTAGACGAACATCAAATGCTGCTGCTGGCTGCATCCAATGTTTTAATAGAGATTTATTTGGCAGAATCTGCAATCCTAAGAACTGAAAAAAATGTAAAACGATTTGGGGAAGAGGCCCAAAAAGAACAAATAGCTATGTCCAAATTGTACCTGTACAATGCCGTGGACACTGTTATTAAAAATGGCAAGGAAGCTATAGTTTCAATGGCCGAGGGTGATGAGCAACGTATGATGCTTATGGGCCTAAAGCGCTTTACGAAATATACAAACCAACCCAACGTAGTTGAACTGCGAAATATAATTGCCGATAAACTCAAGGCTGAAAACAAGTATTGTTTTTAGTGAAGATTGACTAACTCAAGCTCATGCTTCGTAATGAAGCGAAACCGAAGAACCGCTCTTTTCAGAGCGGTTCTTTATTTTATGACCACTTTTTCCCTTTCATTCATCAATACTTTCCAATTGTAGTCTAAAGACGTTGATACTCCCTAACTGTCCCTTCCTTTATGTTTTATATACCACAAGAGACATATGATTGGCCTTTGTACAGTTGAATATCGTTAGTGTAGGTTCCTTGGTAAAGAACACAATCTTTGGTTAGGAGCTCAAATTAGTAGATCCATTCAGCCCTGAACTATCAAAGGGCCATAATCCAAATACTTATCAAATAACCTAAAACAACAGCTGGTAAGCTACATCCATTATCAAACATAAAAGTGAAGACTAACGACTATTAATCGGCCCATTTTCCCAATCCTTTGTATTTATACCGTTAGACCAAAATATTTATCGAGTTAATATTCAATTCATTTGGCACATACATTATTTAGAATTTCCTTAAATTTATGATTATGTGGTAATTAAACAGCTTATAAGAAATTTCAGGGCCCTACAAAAATTGAGAATGCTATAATGGGAAACCAATAAGCCAGGTTGAAATGGTGACAAACCATAGGGTGATATTCAGGATTTAAGTTCATAAATCAGTTTAAATAAAATATTTTTAGTCGGTAGATAATCAATTAAAATATACAGTTATGAATCCTATTAACATTTTTCTAGCAGACGATGATCAAGATGATCGAGAACTTTTTATGGACGCTTTGTCCGAATTACCCATTGAAACTTCGGTAAAACAATTTCAAAACGGCGTTGATCTAATGGCTGAACTCTACTCTAGCAACCCCAAGCCAGACACTATTTTTTTGGACCTGCGTATGCCACTTATGGACGGCTTTGAATGCCTAACGGATATTCGTAGCATTCCCGAATTATCGGAAATTCAAATAATCATTTATTCCACATCCTTTAATGAAAATGAAGTAGAACAACTGAAAGAGAGTGGGGCGAATCTTTATATAAAGAAACCCAACTCGTACAATCAATTAAAAACCGTCTTATATAAATCTCTAAAACCGTTTCAAAATACAACCTCAAAAACGAATGGCGATTTAAATTTTATGGTTATTGTCTAGAATTGCAACAATTGTACACCTGGTTCCTACTGTCTAAACTAATCGCATTGGTTAAATTTAATGGAATGGTATTTAACCCCAATCAAAAGAAGGTATATTCCAATCCCAACTACCCCATAGCTTCAGGGTACTACAGATCAAATTAGCGCCTTTTAGTCGTCCACAGGAAGATATATATTAAAAGTAGCACCCTTGCCCAATTCACCCTGTGCCGTAATAACGCCATAGTGGTTTTCTACGATACGTTTTATTATTGCGAGTCCTATTCCTGTTCCTGGATATTCTGTCTTGCCATATAGGCGCTGGAACAGTTCAAAAATCTTTTCACTGTATTTTTGTTCAAAGCCTATGCCGTTGTCCGAAAAAGTGATATGACAATATTTAGTATCCTCTTGAAAATATTCACCTTCCAACAACTTACCAAGAACATACTCGTTTTTTATAGTGATGTGCACTGGTTCTTCTGGTTTCGCAAACTTTAATGAATTACTTATAAGATTATAGAATAGCTGTTTAAATTGAAATGGAATTATATTGACCATGCAAGTTTTATCTGTTTCGATAATGGCATTTTTCTGTAGAAGTTCTTCACTAAGGTCTTGTTTCACTTGCTCAATGATAAGATTAAGATTAATTCTCTCAAAATCGCCTTCTAAATTATGAGTTCGGGAATAGGCCAACAAATCGTCAATGAGCGACTGCATTCTTTCTGCGGACAATTGCATCCTTTTAAATAGATATTTTCCATTTTCGGATAGTGTATCATGGTCCTTTTCGATTATTCTGGAAGCAAAGGTTTGAATTTTTCTTAACGGCTCCTGTAAATCATGGCTAGATATGTACGCAAAGGATTGGAGTTCCTTGTTCATTTTCTGCAGTTCAATGTTCTTTTGTTCCAGCTCAGCTTGCTTTTCCTTAAGTGCATCATCCGATTCTTTTTTAACCGTAAGGTCATGCGTTACTTTTGAATATCCTATGACCTCGTTTTTTTCGTTATGCACGGCAGTGATTACGACGCTTGCCCAAAACAAAGTACCATCCTTCCTTACGCGCCATCCTTCCTGCAATGCTTTGCCTTTTTTGGCTGCCAAACCCAATAACCTTTTGGGAAGACCGCTTTTCCTATCTTCCTTCGTGTAAAAATTGGAAAAATTCTTACCTATTATCTCATCTGCCTTGTAGCCCTTAATTTTTTCTGCCCCCGTATTCCAGTTCTCCACAATTCCCTCTGGATTCAGGTAAAGTATGGCGTAGTCCTGCACTTCTTCCACCATTAGATGATAGCGCTGTTCGCTTTTTTTAAGCGACTCGTTCAATTCCAACAGCTCTGCAGTTCGTTCCTTTACTTGTTTTTCCAATTCGTCAAGAAAAATTTTCTGTTCCTGTATATCCGTACTACTTCCTACCCACATTTGTATGATGCCGTCATCATTACGCTGTGGCTTTGCATGGCTCAACTGCCATCGGTATGTACCATCATGTCTTCTAAAGCGATGCTCCAATGAAAAATCCTTTCCTGTTGCGATGGAATCCTCCCAAGTCCTAAAGTTATTTTTCCTATCGTCCGGATGCACCATCTGCAACCATCCTTTATTGATTAATTGATCCTGCGACAATCCAGAAAATTCAAAAACCGATTGGTTAAAGTAATTCAGATTGCCTTCGGGATCTGCAGTCCAGACGAACTGGGGAAGTGAATCCGCCAGTAGTCTGAATTTTTTTTCACTTTCTTCTATTCCCTTTCGGGAAATTACTTGATCAGTAACTTCAATACCCAAGGCCATTATCCCTTCAATATTTCCAGAAGTATCCAAAAGTGGTTCGAAACTGAAGTTTAGATAGGCCATATTCAAATTTCCCTTCCTCATGATTTGCACCGGAAATTCTGAAGTAGAAAAAGTTTTGCCAGTATTGTAAACGTCGTCCAACAACTCTTTAATACCTTGCGACTTAAGTTCTGGCATTGCTTCCAAAATAGGTTGTCCCAATACCTCATCCTCCCTTCTACCCCACATTTGCAATGCAAGAGAGTTGGCCAGTTCAGTAACATGGTCCTTCCCTTGAAATATAGCTATCGATACGGGAGCCTGGGCAATCATGGTGCGAAGCCTACGCTCACTTTCTTGTAATTCTCTTTTCGTAATTACGGTTTCGGTAGTCTCCGTACAGGTAACAACTACACCGTTTACGTTGCCATTATCATCAAAAGCAGCACTGTAGCAGAATGTCCAATAAACATCCTCCATCCTCCCATTTCGGTAAAATGGCACCAATTGGTCACTATATGAAACAGGTTTGGCGGTAGTGACAACATCATTGATCAAGGGGCCAATAAAATCCCATATCTCCGGCCAAACTTCTTTGCCTCTTTTTCCTATAGCCGGATGTTTTCCCTCTTTCCCTAAACTTGGTCTGTAAGCATCATTATAAAAGCAGATAAGCTCATCACCCCAAAATAGAAACATGGGATAGGATGAGTGTAAAATTATGGCCAGGGTAGTACGTAAACTTACAGGCCAATTACTGATAGGTCCCAGGTTTGTATTATCCCAGTCCATCTCCCTAATAAGCTTGCCCATTTGGCCACTATTCTCAAGGAAC
This sequence comes from Arenibacter palladensis, assembly GCF_900129275.1. Taxonomy (GTDB): domain Bacteria; phylum Bacteroidota; class Bacteroidia; order Flavobacteriales; family Flavobacteriaceae; genus Arenibacter; species Arenibacter palladensis. The sequence continues at coordinate 871,214 of NZ_FQUX01000002.1, forward strand.
AAGAGATTATTTGCTTTATGGGTCGAATTTAATTTCATTTACTTTAAGGTTGTATCTCGAATTCTTCCCTACAGGAGGGTAATACATTTTTTTGAAGGATAAGATCAATGGTCCTACTAATTACAGATTTGAGATTAGAGAAATCCGCTGGTTTGCGAATATAGTATTGCGCCCCTTTGCCGTATAATTGGTCCATGACATCAATATTGGAAGAGGTGGAATAAATTATTACAGGCAAATGTTTAAATTTTTCACTTTGCTTTATTTCCTCTAAACACTCCGCCCCCGATTTTCGGGGCATATTCAGATCCAAAAAGAGCATTTGCGGCAGATTGAGCAAATTGTTTTCAAGAAAATTCATAAGCTCTACCCCATTGTTAACCGTTTTCAATGTTGCACACAATGAAAGCTCTTCCAAAGCTTCCCTGAAAAACATGCAATCGTCTTCATCATCGTCTGCTAGAAGTATTTGAAAATCCATATTGGTCACGTCCTGTTGGTTTAGATACTGTAATTTACAATTGCCCCGTTAATTCCATATTACGTAAAAATAAACAAAAATAAATGCCAATTGAATTTCCACCGGGATTGTTTATAACGGGCATATTTTTTTGATTCTTCCGGACAAAATATAAGGGACCTTCTAGATATAGTATTATTTTTGGCTTATCTTCCTTGCGTATCTACGGAAAGGCTTATACCTTTAAAAACAAATGTGTGCTTAACACGAGTTTTTAAAAGTTATGGCATTGCCAAGCACCACTGTACTTTAAAATGCCATATGATTGATTCCAAAGCCAAAACCCTAACTCCCAAAAACCTTATTTTTGCGCTTTCCACTATTCACGCCCTTTTTACTTTTGGAGCATTGCTTTTTACCATTATCGTTTTTATGATAGCCGATAAGGTTGTCCTAGAGTTCGCTAAAGATAAAAGCATTTTTGTTTACATAGTCCCCATAGTTTCCATGATCAGTTATTTTGGAAGCAATTTTTTCTTCAACAAACAATTGGCCAACATTGTCCAAAGCAAATCATTAAAGGATAAATTGGGGCCATATTTAAAGGCATGCGTGGTAAGATTTACATTTTTAGAGGGTGCGGCAATATTGAGTACCATTGCCTATAGTTTAAATAACCATATTTTTTACCTGGTTATTTCCTTATTTTTAATTCTTTATATTTTTAAGCTAAGACCTACCAAGAAAAAGGTGATGAGCGATTTGAAATTAACCTTGGCAGATCAACAGTTTTTCCAAAAAGAGCATTGGCAAACTAAATAAAATTGGTCATTACCAGCAACTTGGCATAAGCTACACCCATACAATGGACATCAAAAACAAAATACAAAAACACATAGATACGATTATTATCGGTTCTGGCGCCGGCGGATTGTCTGCCGCCATTTGTCTATCCAAAGCAGGGCAGCGGGTAATGGTATTGGAACAACACGATGTCCCTGGCGGCTGGTGCCACAGCTTCTATCTAAACGGCCACCGTTTTTCTCCTGGAGTACATTATATTGGTCTGTTAGGGGAAGGAGAATCTACAAGAGCTCTTTATGAAGGTTTGGGGATAGCCAATAATCTGGTGTTTTTTAGAATGAATCCCAAGGGATATGAGCACTGCTTTATTGGAAAAGAAAGAATTGACCTGCCGGGCAATTTTAATGATTTAAACACTTCACTAGGAAAAAGGTTTCCCAAGGAAAAAAAACGTATCCACCATTATTTGAAGTTGGTCAGGAATGTTTCCCGACAAATACAACTGATCCCCAAGATGAGCGGATTCTGGGACAATATTACCATCCCATTTAGAACCAAGCATATGGGCAAGTATGCGCTGTTCAGCTTAAAGCGTGTTATCAACTGGCATATAAAAGACCCCTTACTGCAAAAAGTACTCAATATACAATGGGGAGATCACGGGTTGGCTCCTGCACGGGCGAGTTTCCCGCTGCACTGCGCCGTTATGGACCATTATTTTAGCGGGGGCTATTACCCTATGGGCGGTGGAGCGGCCATAGTAAAGGCAATGACCAACGCCTTACAAAAAAATGGTGGGACCATACGCACAAGCACAGCTGTAAAAAGCATTATTTTGGAAGGCGACAAAAAGAGAAAAGCCATTGGGGTGGAATTGGAAAATGGCGAAAAAATATATGCTTCCAGGATTATTTCCAATGCTGATCCAGGGATTACCTATTTGAACTTGGTGAAAGAACAAAACCTGAGTGCCAAACTTCTTAAAAAACTAAAAAAAACAAAGTATTCCTGCAGTTCCCTAATGCTTTTTCTAAGCGTTGCCATGGATGTTCGGAAATTAGGCATGGACTCCGGAAATATATGGATGATGGATAACAGGGATATGGACGGGATTTACGAAGAGATGAATGCAGTGGATATCGCCATTGGTGATGTGTTTCCTGGTTTGTTCATTAGCTGTACCACTCTAAAGGATCCGACAAGTTTCGATGGAAAACACCACTCCCTTGAAGTCATTACGTATATTAATCCAGATTCATTCCATAAATTTAACAATGAGAACAAAGAGCGTTCAAAGGAATATTTGGAATTCAAGGAAATATTGACCAATAAAATGATAAATACCTTGGAACGTGCCCTGCCTGGTATTAGGGACCATATCGTTCATAAGGAATTGGGAACTCCCATCACCAACAAACACTATTTAAATGCTACTAATGGAAGCGTATACGGCACAGAAAAGAGTTTTGGACAGATAGGTCCCTTTGCGTTTAGGGCCAAGAGCGAAATAGAGAATCTATATATGTGTGGGGCAAGTATTCAATCGCACGGCGTAGCAGGTGCTAGTTATTCAGGAGTTCAGACAGCGGCCGTTATTTTAAATTGCAAGCAACACGATTTAATAAAACCAGACGAATTGCAAAATATAAGAATCTTTGAAGCCGAAGACGACTCCGCTTATACGGCAGATATTAAACAAAAAATAAATTTGAGAAAAGCAAGATTGATCGCGAATGAAAAAAAATCAATGAAAATTCAATAGTTAATTTAAGTATTAATGTTCTTTATAACCACTTTTACCAATATGAAAACCATGAAATTATCCATTGCCCTGTTCGTACTGACCATCTTTACCATGAACAATAGTTATTCCCAGGATTGGCCAAATCTGGAACATTTTTCTGAAGCCAATAAAAAAATAGGCCCACCTCTTGCCGGTGAAAATCGGGTAGTATTTATGGGCAATTCCATTACCATAGGCTGGCTGAACAAAAGGCCGGAGTTCTTTGAAGGGAAACCCTATATCAACAGAGGCATTAGTGGGCAGACTACACCCCAGATGTTATTGCGATTTAGACAGGATGTAATTGACCTAAAACCTAAAGTTGTGGTTATTTTGGCGGGAACCAATGATATTGCCGGAAATACAGGCCCTTCCACTCCAAAAATGATATTGGACAATATAAAGTCTATGGCAGAACTGGCCAGGGCCAACGGAATCAAAGTTATTATCTCCTCCATACTTCCTGCCTTCGATTACCCTTGGAAGCCTGGATTAAATCCCAATGAAAAAATTCCTGCATTAAACTCCCTTTTAAAGGAATATTCGGAAACCAATGGTCATATTTATCTGGATTATTTTACCGCCATGGCCGATGATAGAAACGGACTACCAAAAAAATATGCTCATGATGAGGTTCATCCTACCCCCGAAGGTTACGCCGTTATGGAACCATTGGTGGAAGAAGCAATAAAACGGGCTTTGCAATAGGATTGGATTTTATTACCTTTTGAAAAAAATATTCTGTGAGGTATTTTTAATTTAAATCCCGGCTAACAATGAGAAAACTACTCTTTATATTTTTGTATACAAGCATTTATTTTGGCCATGCACAAGATATTTTTGAGGTAAAGGGACTTTGTATAGCCGCGCCCAATGCTGATGGTGTAACCGAGTTTGTGAAATTCGTTGATGAAGAACTGGGTCCTATTGGCATCAACACCTTAGTACTTCGGGTAGATTTTAATTATGCCTATGAATCAAGACCGGAATTAAGAGGCAATAACCCATTGTCTAAGGAACAAATAAAGGAATTGGTAGCTGTTGCCAAAAAACACCATATAAATCTAATTCCTCAAGTAAATTTATTCGGACATCAGAGTTGGGCAGAAAAAACCAATAAACTACTGGAAGTATATCCCGAATTTGATGAAACGCCACATATTAAAATACCTGAAAAATATGAATGGCCCAATGCTGATGGACTCTACTGCAAAAGTTATTGCCCGTTACATCCGGAGGTGCACAATGTGGTGTTTGATCTGGTAGATGAAATTATTTCCGTCTTTGAGGCCAAAGCCTTTCACGCAGGAATGGATGAGGTATTTTACATAGCGGATGAAAAATGCCCCCGCTGCCAAGGAAAAGATCCTGCTGCAATATTTGCGGATGAGGTTAATAAAATAAGTCGACATTTGGAGATCAATAACAAGCGACTTTGGATTTGGGGCGATCGTTTAATAGATGCATCCACTTCCGGCATCGGAATGTGGGAGGCCAGTATGAACAACACTGCGAGGGCCATAGACCTAATTGATAAATCTGTAGTGATTTGCGACTGGCATTATGAAAAGGCATTACCAACCCCTGCCCTATTTGCCCTTAAGGGATTGGATGTTGTAGCCTGCCCTTGGAAGAAGCCAGACGTTGCCAAGGAACAGGTTAATATGATGTATAAATTTAAAGAAAACGCAACTCCGGAAATGAAGGAACACTTTTTGGGCATGATGCATACAGTTTGGTCTTCTGCCAGTGAATTCATAAAAAGCTATCATACCCAAAAGAACAAAGAAATCAATCCAGTTACCCAAGAGGCCTGCTTTAGGGCAATGATGGCCGCAATAAAGGATGTAGAAAGAATTAGTAAAAACGTCAATTAGATTTTATATAAAACTGCCTAGGTCATCCGCTATCCAAAACACTTAATTCCCAAGCCTTAATTGACCTTATAGCAAAATATATTTCTACTTTTGATAAATGAATAAAAGTAGTATCAGCATCCTTCTTCCCTATAAGAACACCGCAGAATTTCTACCGGACTGTATACAGTCCATCATCGACCAAACCTATGACGACTGGGAAATTTTGGCCGTAAACGACCATTCTTCAGACGATAGCTTGGATATTATGTTTTCTTATGCCCAAAAGGATAGTCGGATTAAAGTATTGACAAATGACGGCAACGGAATAATTGATGCATTAAGAACTGCGTATTCCCATTCCCAGGGCAATTATATAACCAGAATGGATTCTGATGACATTATGTCCCTAAACAAATTGGAAGTCATGGTCAAGGCCCTGAAAAATCATGGACAGGGCCACATTGCCCTAGGCAAGGTAAAATACTTTTCTAAAGATGGTGTTGGGGATGGCTACAAACGTTATGAAAAATGGCTGAACCGCTTAACGGAAAAAGGATTAAATCATTCAGAAATATATAAGGAATGTGTAATACCCTCGCCCTGTTGGATGGTACATAGAAATGACTTGGAAAAGGCCGGTTCATTTTCTTCAAATCGATATCCAGAAGATTACGACCTGGCATTCCGTTTTTATGAACAGGGTCTAACATGTATTCCAACCAATGAGCTTCTTCACTATTGGCGCGATTATGGCCACAGAACCTCCAGAACCAGTGAACACTACGCCCAAAATTACTTCTTGGATATTAAACTACATTATTTCTTAAAGCTAGATCATGACAAACAAAGCCCTTTAGTGCTATGGGGGGCTGGTAACAAAGGGAAAACATTGGCCAAAAAACTTCTGAAAAAGAACATCCCTTTTATTTGGGTTTGCAATAATTCCAATAAAATTGGATTGGACATTTATGATAAAAAGATGGAGCACTATATGGTAATAGATAAACTCCAAAAAGCACAAATTATAATTACGGTGGCCAATAAAGAGGCACAGGAATTTATAAAAGATTATTTGTTAGCACAGGGGAAAAAATCTGTGCAAGACTTTTTCTTTTTTTGTTGAACTTACCTTTGTGGTACTTCCGTAAAGAATGTTCCAACTTTGCCAGCCAACATAATTTAGTTGGTACTTGAACAATAAATTTGAGACTGCCTCGAAATTCTTTTCTTATATTTGAAAAATTAAATTTGGGAATGCTTTTTAAACATCCGAATCTCCTTTGGGCCCTTTTACTTCTCCTGATTCCTATTTTTATTCATCTTTTCCAACTCCGTAGATTTAAGAAAACCCCATTTACCAATGTAAAGATTTTAAAAAAAGTAGAGGCGCAATCTAGAAAGAGCCACTCGCTTAAAAAATGGCTTCTTTTATTTACCCGCCTATTGCTCCTAACTGCACTTATTGTTGCATTTGCCCAACCCTTTATTCCAGGGAAAACAGCTTTAAAAAGCAACGAAATAGTCATATACCTTGATAATTCCTTAAGTACTCAGGCCAAAATGGGAACAGCTACCTTATTGGAAAACATGGTACAAGGAATACTGAAATCCATTCCCGAAGAAGAAGTTTTCACTCTTTTTACCAATGACAAAATATTTAAGGAAGTTCGTATTGGCGACATCAAAAATGATTTGCTAGCCCTGCCCTATTCCAACAACCAATTACAGCTGAAAGAAATCAACTTAAAGGCCAAAACCTTATTCTCCGAAGCTGAAGGTACACGAAAAGATCTGGTCTTGATTTCCGATTTTCAAAAGTCTATCAATTCGCCTACCATAGATTCCATCCCCGACATCAACAGGCATTTGGTAAAATTGACACCGGAAAGCCTTGTTAATATTTCCATCGACACAGTATTTATCAATTCCTATTCCTCGGATAATTTGGAATTGAAAAGCATTCTCTCTACCAATACAAAATTGGATAACACTCCGGTTTCCCTATATAACGGAGAAAGATTGATAGCAAAAACTTCGGTTACATTCAATAACAATAAAAAAGGCGAGGTAATTTTTACCATTCCGGCCAACGAACTAATCAATGGCGAAATTGTGATATCCGATTCAGGTCTAAATTATGACAATCAACTGTACTTCAATTTGGCCAAACAAGATAAAATCAAAGTATTATCCGTAGGGGATGTAGATAGTGATTATTTAAGCCGTATTTACAATAAGGAGGTGTTTCAATATTCCAATTTAAGCTTAAAGTCACTGAATTATAGCTTATTGGAATCACAAAATTTGATTATCCTGAACGAACTTAACACCATTCCCATAGCCTTGCAAAACGCCCTCCAAGCCTTTAAAAATGCAGGAGGCAGTTTAGTGGTTATTCCAAGTGGTGAAGTTAATACGGAAAATTACAATCCCTTTTTAATGGGACTTTCCAATACTTTGTTAATTTCTTCGGTCAAGGAAGAGCGAAAGATTAGTCAGATTGCCTTTTCCCACCCCCTCTATAAAAATGTGTTCGAAAAAGAAGTAACCAATTTCCAATATCCTTCCGTAAATTCATTCTACAGTATAAAATCGGCCATGCCAAAAATCCTTTCTTATCAAAGTGGTGATCCGTTTTTGGTAGGGGAAGACGGTACTTATTTATTTACAGCATCCATATCCAAAGAAAATTCAAATATTTTGAATTCCCCCTTAATTGTACCAACCTTATACAACATGGGAATGGCAAGCCTAAAAATGCCTGAAATTTATGAGATGATAGGTAGTAAAACCACTGTTGATATCCCCGTTAGACTTACAAAAGATCGAATTTTGAAAGTGTCCCTAAAAGATTTCGAATTTATACCCTTTCAACAATCCTTTACCACCAAAACCACCTTAACTTTTAACGACTACCCTGAGGTTTCCGGGATATACAATATAACGGACGAAGGAAAGACCATAAAGAACATAAGTTTCAACATTCCGAGGGAGGAAAGCCAGCTACATTATATGGACCTTGACGACCTCAATGCAAGCAGTAAGAACGACGATATTTCTGCCCTGTTCCAAAATATAGAAAAAGACAATAGCATCAACGAGCTTTGGAAATGGTTTGTTATTTTAGCATTAGCATTTATATTTATTGAAGTTCTTATCCAAAAATTTCTGAAATGAACATACTTTTAAAATCTGCCAAGATAGTAGCTCCTAACAATAAGGAACTTCATTTAAAAAAGCGCGATATTCTTATAAAAAACGGGGTAATTGAAGATATTGCCTCCAATTTGGATGTTCAAGGAAAGACGAAGATTATCCAATTAAAGAATCTACATGTATCCCTAGGATGGTTGGATTCCAGTGTAAGTTTTGGCGAACCGGGTTACGAGGAAAGGGAAACCATAGTAAATGGCCTGTATACAGCAGCAAAGAGCGGTTTTACGGACATTGTCCTAAATCCCAATACCAATCCCCTCCCCGATAGCAGCTCCGATATTGTCTTTTTAAAGAATGCCTCGAAAAATGCTGCGACAACACTTCATGCTTTGGGAACTTTGACCGTTAAGTCTGAAGGAGAAAGCTTGGCGGAACTATACGATATGAAAACTGCCGGTGCCGTAGGGTTCTATGATTACAAATTACCATTAAGGAACTCAAACCTTCTAAAAATTGCCCTGCAATATGCCCATAATTTCAATGGACTGGTACATTCTTTTCCTATGGACCTTCAGATTGCCGGAAAAGGAATCGTTAATGAAGGCGAAGTCTCCACAAGACTGGGACTAAAGGGAATTCCTAATTTGGCAGAGGAACTAAATATTGTCAGGGACCTGTTCATTTTGGAATATACGGGAGGAAAACTGCACATCCCCACTATTTCAACGGCCAATTCGGTAAAGCTCATTGCTGAGGCCAAAAAAAAGGGAATGGATGTGAGCTGCAGCGTGGCAGTACACAACCTATGCTTCACCGATAAGACCTTGGTAGAATTCGACTCCCACTATAAATTAATGCCACCACTTAGGACCCAATCGGACCGAAAGGCCCTGATAAAGGGTATAAAGGATGGAACTATAGATTATGTTACCTCAGACCATAGACCTATGGATATTGAACACAAAAGAGTGGAATTTGATAATGCTTCGGATGGTACCATTGGGTTGGAAAGCGCTTTTGGAATGTTGAATCGGATTTTTGACCTTGATACCACTATTTCCCTTTTGACCAAAGGTCGCGAAAGATACGGTATAGAAACACCTAGTTTCAAAGTAGGTGAAAATGCAGCACTTACCCTTTTTGATCCCGATGAGGAATATACCTTTGAAGAACAGCATATTTTATCCAATTCCAGTAATAGCTGCTTTTTGGGAAGTAAACTTAAAGGAAAGGTTTATGGAATTGTATCCAACAATCAAATAATTAACTAAATTTATAGGAACTAAAAACATTACAATGGACCAGAATACTATAAGTCAGGGAAAAACTATGGCAATAATCAGTTACATTACTGTAATTGGCCTGCTCATTGCCTTCATAGTGAACAGTGATAAAAAAAATGAATTTGTCAAATTCCATATTGGACAATCATTAAGGGTGTGGATCTTGGCCATAGCACTTTCCATTGTCCTAGGGGTGATAGCTGTTACCATGGGCATGGGTTTCCTTAGAATATTACAGTGGGCCCCATGGATTTTGGCTATTATGGGTATCATAAATGCCAACAACGGAAAATTGGAAAAATTACCCATTATCGGATCTATTGGGGAATAATAATAAAGATCTATAAATTCAGGGAGGTCTAATAAGGACCTCTTTTTTTGTTCAAATTTTAAACTTGACTAACTTTGCCCCTATGGATAATGTTATTAAGGAAGGAAAGACTACGGCAATTGTGGCCTACCTCACAATGGTTGGGGCGTTGATTGCCATTTCGATGAATTCGGATCCCAAGAACGAGTTTGCCCGGTTTCATACCCGACAGGCATTTGGATTACATCTCGTTTTCCTAGGCTTTGCTATTTTTTTAAGCAATTGGTACAATGAATATGCTTGGTACGGCCTTTATGTTTTTTATGTAGTACTTTGGTTCTACGGCTTTCTTGGAGCCTTGAACAACAAGAAACAAGAGGTGCCCGTACTTGGTCCCTATTTTCAAAAATGGTTCACTTTTATATCTTAGAATGACAACAGCTCCCCTTTCATTGGAACATCTTATTAGACCATCAAGTTTAACCGAGGGCAAGCCCCCGGTACTTTTTATGTTCCACGGCTATGGAAGTAATGAGGAAGATCTGTTTTCCTTTGCCTCCGAACTGCCTAAGGAACTATGTATCATATCCGTTAGGGCTCCCTACCCTATGCAACCCTATGGCAATGCCTGGTATGCCATTAACTTTGAAGCTGAAAAAGGCAAATGGAACAATGAGGAAGAAGCAGTCCTTTCTAGGGATAAAATTAAAGTGTTTATAGAGGAGGCATGCAAAACCTATGGCTTGGACGAAAAAAATGTAACCCTATTAGGGTTCAGTCAAGGTACCATCCTGAGTTATGCGGTGGCCCTATCATACCCGGAGTTGGTCAAGAATGTAATAGCCCTAAGTGGCTATATCAATGAGAACCTCATTTTGAAAAATTATAGGGAAAACAACTTCAAAGACCTAAAGATATATGTCTCCCACGGAAGTGTGGATCAGGTAATCCCTGTTGCTTGGGCGCAGCAAGCTCCCGGTATTTTAAAAAATCTAAACATAGACCATGTATATGAGGAATTCCCGGTTGGCCATGGTGTTGCCCCCCAAAATTTCTACTCCTTCAAGACATGGCTTCAGGATAAAATTTAATTGCTGCGGGTGTACAATAAGTGGTCCATCAAAGAAAAATCCACACCCAGATCATCTTTAAGTTCATACTTGATCAATACTTCCCCCCAGTATTTCCCGTCTGAGAAATCGGCCAAAATCCATTTGTGGTTCAAGATATTGATCTTGTTTATTTTAAAATCATTTTCCATACCCTCATATGGGATAAGGGGGTTATCTCCCTTACTCTCATTGGTTTCCAGCAATTTATCCGAAATATAGAGACTGGGATCCTTTAAATTTAAATGATCATAATAAGCCAAAGCGTCATCATTATTCTCCAAAGAAAAATATTGGTTGTCCAAAACCTTTATATGCAATTTCTGTATGGAATCCTCCAACTGGGAAAGCTTCTCTTCCTGGGACTCTATTTTTGTGTTTTTTGCCTTCACCATATTATTGGTACTTACAAATTGGTAAAGTGCTATTAACGATACGAATATGAACAAATACAAGTAAATCTTATGTTTCATTCCCTAATTTTCTATTTTATTGGTTTAATATTATTTTTTTTAGTTGAAATATTTCCCTGAACCATGATCTGTAGGGTTGTTTATACCTCTATGACCAGATTGTCATAGGCCAGGTGCACATTATCCGGAAGCTGTTTCTCAACCTCGTCATGAAAACCCAACAAATGGCTTATATGGGTCAAATAGGCCGTTTTAGGCTTTACAATATCAATGAATTCCAACGCTTCCTCCAAATTGAAATGGGAATGGTGGGGTTCTATACGCAAGGCATTGACTACCAAGGTATTTACCCCCTTTATTTTTTCCATTTCTACTTTTTCCATACTTTTTACATCGGTTAGATAAACAAAGTCCTGTATTCTAAACCCAAAAACCTGTAATCTATTGTGTTGCGCCTCCACAGGTATGGCCATTAAGTTTCCGATCCTAAAAGGCTTATTGTTTTTTATCGTATTGATCTCTACGGCCGGAGCACCCGGATATCGATTTTCATCGGCGAATATATAATCGAACCTTTCTTTTATAGAAGTTACAACCCGTTCATGGGCATAGATAGGAATATCCCCCTGTCTGAAAAAAAATGGCCTTATATCATCTATTCCCGCAGTATGGTCTGAATGTTCATGGGTAAATAAAATTCCATCTATCTTTACCACATTATTGGCAAGCATTTGCTGTCTAAAATCGGGGCCACAATCAATTACATAATTATAGGAATCCCAAGAAACCATAACCGAAACCCGAAGCCTTTTATCTTTTGAATTATTACTTAAACAAACAGGGTGTTTGCTCCCAATTACGGGGATTCCCTGCGATGTTCCAGTACCAAGAAAAGTTATTTTCAATCTTACATCTATTTAATCCAAATTTATAACTATTTTATTTAATAGATAACTCAATCTTTTTAACTTTGCTACAAGTAAATAAGACACTATGTCCAACATTTTTAAGAAAGAAATCGCTTTTACCAATGTACCGTCCATTAAGGCAAAAACCTTAAGGATAAATTTAAATCCAGATATTTACGGTACATTTTCTGAGATAGGTGCAGGACAAGAAACTTCAGCACACTTTTTTAGGTCGGGCGGTGCTTCGGGTACCATTGCAAAAGCAATGAGTGCATACGACAAGGATTTTAGTGATGCTATTTACGGTATAGAGGAAGATGGTAGATACGTAACCCAGTCCAGGTTAAAAAAGATGTTGGCCCATGAAATGGAAAACATGGACAATAGGATAAGCCGGGAAAAGCACCCCGACAGATTGTTTTTTTCCTATGCCAATACGGTTGCAACCATTGATTTCTCCAAGAGATATAAAGGCCATGGATGGATCGGAATCCGATATCAGTTGGATCCCAAACAAAAAGAGTTAAACGAAATCATCCTACATATTCGCTTTAAACAAAATGAAGCGAGGTTACAACAGGAAACCTTAGGTATTGTTGGGGTCAACCTTATTTACGGTGCATTTTACAAATACGATAAGCCTAGAAAATTACTAAAATACCTTTATGACCATATCGACAAGGATACCGTTGAAATAGATATGGTTAATTTTTCGGGACCAAATTTTGCCGAAGTCGACAATCGATTGATGAGTTTACAGCTTGTTAAGAACGATATGACCGATGCCGTAATGTTTGGACCCGATGGCAATAACCTTTTGCCGGCGACCATACTTTACAAGAAAAATATATTGGCCCTACGCGGTAGCTTTAGACCGGTGACCAAGGTTAATATGGATATGTTTAAAAAATCCTATGAAATATTTATCAGGGAACCCAGTGTTGAGGAAGAAAATACTGTTGTAATTTTTGAAATTACACTTTCCAACCTTCGTGCTTCGGGAGAGATAGATGAACAGGATTTTATGGATCGTGCAGAACTATTATGTTCCTTGGGCCATACGGTAATGATTTCGAAATTTCAGGAGTACTTTAAACTCGTTGAATATTTCAGCAATTACACCAAATCCAAGATTGGCCTTACCATGGGGGTAAACAATTTGGTCGATATTTTTGATGAAAAATACTACCGTCATCTTAGTGGTGGTATCCTAGAGGCTTTTGGTAAATTATTCTTTAAAGATCTTAAGGTTTACCTATATCCAATGCGAAACGAGGAAACTGGTCAAATAATGACCAGTAACACCATAAAAGTCCATCCTAGAATGAAAGAATTGTACAAATTCTTCAAGTACAATGGAAAGGTGATGGACATTATTGACTACGATCCGGAAATATTACATGTTTTCTCCAGGGATGTACTCAAAAAAATAATCAACGGAGAAGAAGGTTGGGAATCCGTACTTCCTGAAGGAATAGCAGAAATAATAAAAAAGAAGAAACTTTTTATCCGTAAACCCATAGAGGAACAACAGGAAAAAGTCTAATTTATCAGAGTGCCAATACAAAGGGCTATAATAATCCAAATGATTATTACAGCCCCTTGTTCTTGTCTTGGCATTTATAGAATTTGTGCGGCGTGATCCTTGGTCTTGACCTTATTAATTACCTTTTCGATAACTCCGTCCCCATCAATAACAAAAGTCATTCTGTGAATACCATCATATTTTTTTCCCATAAACTGTTTAGGGCCCCAAACCCCAAAAATATTAAGGATGGTATGGTCTTCATCCGCCAACAATGGAAAAGGAAATTGATACTTATTCTTAAAATTTAATTGACGTTTCTGTGAGTCGGCACTAACACCCAGGAGTTCATAACCCTGTGCTTTTAGTTCGGTATAATTATCCCGTAAATTGCAGGCTTCGGCGGTACATCCGGGAGTACTTGCCTTTGGATAAAAAAAGACGATTAATTTTTTTCCCTTATAGTCGGAAAGCTTAATAATATTGCCGTTTTCATCCTTGGCCGAAAATGCGGGTACCTTATCCCCTACTTTTAAAGTGTTCATAGTTATATTTTAAGTAAATTTATATTTAAAAACACACCCAAACCAATGGGTGTTTCCATATTTATATTTTTATAAAATTACGCAATAAATGACGAAAGCGGAAAAAGTAAACTTTGCCATTGAAACTTTACAAACCATATATCCCACCATCCCCGTTCCTCTAGACCACAAAGACCCCTATACGCTACTTATTGCCGTTTTATTGTCCGCACAAAGTACAGATGTTAGGGTCAATCAGATTACCCCGATACTATTTGCCAAGGCAGACAATCCATATGATATGGTAAAAATGACGGCAGATGAAATAAGGGAAATTATTAAACCTGTTGGACTATCACCAATGAAATCCAAAGGAATTTATGGGCTTTCCAAAATCCTGATTGAAAAATATGACGGACAAGTACCGCAAGAGATGGAACTTTTGGAACAATTACCGGCAGTAGGCCATAAAACAGCCAGTGTGGTAGTCTCCCAAGCCTTTGGAATACCCGCTTTTCCGGTGGATACCCACATACATAGACTTATGTACCGTTGGGGATTTTCCAATGGTAAAAATGTAGTACAAACCGAAAAAGACGCGAAAAGATTATTCCCAAAAGAGTTATGGAACGATCTTCATTTACAGATAATATGGTACGGAAGGGAATATTCCCCTGCAAGAGGGTGGAATTTGGAAAAAGACATCATAACCAAAACAATAGGAAGGAAAAAGGTTTTAGATGCTTACCACAAAACAAAAAATCCCAACTAAGAGTTGGGATTTTTTAGTCTAGTTTAAATTATTTTCGAATTGAATATTACTATATTCAACTATTTGCAAAGATTTGGAATAGCCAATCAAAAACTTAATAGTTTCAGGACTCGCTTTGGCAAGTTTACACTTGTGCTGATTCTCAGAGTAAATTTTTTCCATAGGATTATAGTATTGTTATGTTAAGATAACGCTGCTAAAATGGAAATATTGTCCGGTTCGTCCTATGACCTATTAATTCGTTAAAACGATATTATGTTTTTCTATAATTTTTCTAAGGTTTATAAGTGCGTATCTCATTCTTCCTAAGGCCGTATTGATGCTAACCCCAGTGTTTTCAGAGATTTCCTTAAAGCTCATGTCCCTGTAAATACGCATTAAAAGAACTTCCTTTTGGTCGTCCGGCAATTCCTCTATCAATAAGGTAAGATCAGAATCTATTTGATCCTTGATAAGTTGTTTTTCTACATTAAGTTTATCATCACCAATTACGGAAAAGATATTGAAATCATCATTCCCCTCAAACATTGGCATTCTTTTGTTTCTTCTAAAGTGATCAATTACCAAGTTGTGGGCTATTCTCATAACCCAAGGCAAAAACTTGCCTTCCTCGCTATAATTTCCCTTTTTCAAGGTTTTAATCACTTTAATAAAGGTATCCTGAAAAATGTCCTCTGAAACATCGCGGTCCAATACCTTGGAATAAATAAAGCTACTAATACGTTGGTTGTGCCTGTTGATCAAAACCTCTAAAGCTTTTTCATTACCGTTAATGTAATCCTTTACTAATACTGAGTCATCTATTTGCAGTTCCATACAAAATATTGTTTTTGGTTAAACTAGGGGGCCTCCCCTTTCGGTTCGGACTTTTTTTTTATTACTTCTTCTTTATTGAAGAATTTAAATCTTCATTATTAATTAGTAACAGGATAAAAGTATATAAATGGTAAGGTGTGCAAAAAACTATGTTGTAAAACCCCCGTTAATTGATGTCAAATGCCAATTTTCTTATTTTACGCATAATAATTGGTCAAAAATGAAGTTGAAAGGGCCTATAGGAATCCCTGGTAAAACTATTTATTATTCTCAGCTGTAGGGAAGGAAGAAGAGCCTAAATATAAATGAATATAGAAAACACTGTACAGTTTATTGAATGGGCCTACTATAAGGATGCCCTGGTAACAAAATTAATGGGTATATAATTACATTGTGCAGTAAAAACTTGGGAGTACAACTATTAGGGTATAGCCTTTTAAACTACTTACCCATGTATTTAAGTAAACCATTACTTAAATACATGGGTAAGTATATACTATTTATAAAACTGTTGTAAGCCTCTAATTTAAGCAATGCTCATCCAATTCATCCTTACACTTATCGCATTTAAGGATGTAAAGTGATTTAGAGTAATTCAACAAAAAATCCATTTTGGACCTACGTGTAGACATTAATTTACAATTGTTCTTAGTAGTAACGTTGAATTTCCCCATAATAATATATTGTTATTGTCAAATAACGCAAGTGTTATGAAGAAATTAACCAAAAGCGGTTATAAGGCCTATTAATTCGTTAAAATAATGTTGTTCTTTTCCACAATCTTTCTCAGGTTGATAAGTGCATAGCGCATTCTGCCCAGGGCTGTGTTAATACTAACCCCTGTATTTTCAGAAATTTCCTTAAAACTCATATCCTTATAAAGGCGCATTTCCAATACCTCCTTCTGATCTTTTGGCAATTCTTTGATAAGTAAGGTCAGATCCTGATCTATCTGGTCTTTTATAATTCTCCTTTCAGCATTTAACTGATCATCACTAATTATGGAGAAAATATTAAAATCATTGCTGCCTTCAAATCTGGGCATTCGTTTATTCTTCCTAAAATAATCTATTATAAGGTTGTGGGAAATACGCATTACCCAAGGTAGAAATTTTCCTTCTTCATTATAATTACCCTTTTTTAGGGTTCTTATCACCTTCATAAAGGTATCTTGAAAAATATCTTCTGTAACTTCCCGATCTTGTACTTTGGAATAAATAAAACTGCTAAGTCGCTGGTTGTGTCGGTTAATTAGTTTTTCCAGGGCTCTTTCGTCCCCGTTCATGTAGTCTTTTACTAATACTGAATCTTCTATTAATAGTTCCATACAAATTACTTTTTTGAGGCTAAAATGCCATACCTGTATTGTGTTACAAGTGCATTTTGAGCAAAATTTTAAAAAAGTAATTTTGTTACGTATAGGCTATTTAGGGTTTATTATGCATCAAATATAAAAAAAATTATATCCATTCAAACTACTTTCCTTCAATGAATATAATTTAGTTGTAAGACAAAGGCTACTAGCGAATAAAACTCACATATCGTATCTTTGCCAACTTAAATACGA
This sequence comes from Arenibacter palladensis, assembly GCF_900129275.1. Classification (GTDB taxonomy): domain Bacteria; phylum Bacteroidota; class Bacteroidia; order Flavobacteriales; family Flavobacteriaceae; genus Arenibacter; species Arenibacter palladensis. Next base: position 888,503 of record NZ_FQUX01000002.1, read on the forward strand.
GCATGACCACTATAACAGACGTTAATCCCAAGCATAATATTATAATTAAAGGGGCAAAACTCCATAATTTAAAGAATATCGACGTTGTAATACCACGGAATAAACTTGTGGTCATTACAGGCCTGTCCGGTTCGGGAAAATCAAGTTTGGCCTTCGATACCCTTTATGCCGAAGGACAAAGAAGATATGTTGAAAGTCTTTCCTCCTATGCCAGGCAGTTTTTAGGAAAGTTGGACAAGCCCAAAGTGGATTATATTAAAGGTATAGCTCCGGCCATTGCCATTGAACAAAAGGTAAATTCTACCAATCCTAGATCTACCGTAGGAACCACTACCGAAATCTATGACTATTTAAAGCTAATGTTCGCGCGTATTGGGAAAACTTTTTCCCCTATATCGGGCAATGAGGTTAAAAAGCATACGGTTTCGGACGTGGTGGAATATATTAAGACCTTTGAAGAAGGCACCAAATTACTATTGCTTGCCCCAATTAAAATTAGTGCGGATAGGGATCCCTATAAATCGCTCCAATTGTTTTCCAAGCAGGGATTTGCCAGAATATTGTACAATGGGGAGGTTACTAGGATAGATGAGGACCTAAAGGATGTAGGCCGGGAATTTGAACTGGTGGTAGACCGAATTATATATAAAAACGACGAAGACTTTTTCAATAGATTGGGCAATGCCATTGATACGGCCTTTTTTGAAGGAAAGGGGGAATGCATTGTTCAGGACTTGGCAACAGGTCACAATACCCATTTTAGCAATAAGTTTGAATTGGACGGTCTTCAATTCCTAGAGCCCAATGTCCATTTGTTTAGTTTTAACAATCCATATGGGGCCTGTCCCAAATGTGAGGGTTATGGGGATGTTATAGGAATAGATGAAGACTTGGTTATTCCCAATACCTCCCTTTCGGTTTATGAAAACGCAATTTTTCCATGGCGAGGTGAAAGTATGGGCTGGTACAGGGATGAATTGGTGAACGTGGCCTACAAATTCGATTTTCCAATCCATAAACCATGGTATCAGCTATCAGATGAACAAAAGCAACTAGTTTGGGAAGGGAACAGTTATTTTACCGGCATCCACAAATTCTTTGAAGGCCTGGAAGAAAAAAGTTATAAAATACAGAATCGGGTAATGCTGTCCCGATATCGTGGCAAAACCAAATGCAGTACCTGTAAGGGAAGGCGTTTGAGGAAGGAAACCGATTATGTAAAAGTTTCTGGAAAATCTATTTCCGACCTTGTAGAATTGCCTATAGATGAGCTTATAGGTTTCTTTAAAAATATTAAACTTAGTATTAACGAGGAGAAAATTGTTAACCGGTTGCTCAAGGAAATTGAAAGTAGATTAGGTTTTTTAAATAACGTAGGACTTAGCTATTTAACTTTGAACAGAAAATCCAATTCCTTGTCCGGTGGGGAAAGTCAACGAATAAATTTGGCAACCTCATTAGGAAGTAGTCTGGTAGGCTCCATGTATATTTTGGACGAACCCAGTATAGGACTTCACCCCAAGGATACCGAAAACCTAATTACCGTTCTAAAATCGTTGCGCGATTTGGGCAATACCGTAATCGTGGTGGAACACGATGAGGACATTATGAAAGCGGCGGACGAAGTGATCGATATTGGCCCGGAAGCGGGCACGCATGGCGGGGAAGTAGTGGCACATGGAACCTTGGATGAAATTCTTAAGTCCGACTCCCTTACGGCCGCTTATCTTAATGGTAAGAAAGAAATTGCCGTACCAAAATCAAGAAGGCCTTTCAAAAATTTTATAGAGATTAAGGGAGCTAGGGAAAACAACCTTAAAAATATTGATGTCACCTTTCCCTTAAACGTATTAACAGTAATTACAGGTGTATCGGGCAGTGGAAAAAGTACTTTGGTAAAAAAGCTATTATACCCTATAATCCTAAAGGAGCTTGGGGGCTACGGAGAGAAAGCTGGGCAGTACAGTTCCATGGAGGGCAAATTTCAATCCTTAAAGCACGTGGAATACGTTGACCAAAACCCAATTGGTCGTTCTTCCAGATCCAACCCCGTAACCTACATTAAAGCTTATGACGATATCCGTAATCTTTTTGCCAACCAAAAATTAAGTAAGTTAAGAGGGTATCAGGCCAAACATTTTTCTTTTAATGTTGACGGTGGTAGATGCGAAAAATGCAAAGGCGAAGGTGAGATTACCGTGGAAATGCAATTCATGGCCGATGTGCACTTGGAATGCGAAACCTGCAACGGAAAAAGGTTTAAAAAGGAGGTATTGGAAGTAAAATTTGAAGATGCCAATATAGATCATGTCCTTAATATGACCATTGATGATGCCGTTGCTTTCTTTAACAAAAACAACCAATCCAAAATTGTAACCAAACTGAAGCCACTTCAAGATGTTGGTCTAGGGTATGTAACTTTGGGGCAATCCTCCTCTACCCTTTCGGGGGGTGAAGCCCAACGTATTAAACTGGCCTCATTTTTAGTGAAGGGGAACACCAAGGACAAGGCGCTGTTTATTTTTGACGAACCTACTACGGGTCTCCATTTCCACGATATTAAAAAATTGCTCAAATCATTTGATGCATTAATAGACAAAGGACATTCCATAATTGTAATAGAGCATAATATAGACTTGATAAAATGTGCCGATTATATTATAGACCTTGGGCCTGACGGCGGAAATAAGGGTGGACAACTATTGGTCCAGGGAACGCCAGAAATTGTTGTAAAGAACAAAACTTCCTACACAGCAAAATACCTTAAGGAAAAACTGCCCAATTAGATGTAGCCCATGGTTTTCAGCTTTTGACCGGTCACTAATGGCCAATGGCTTTTGGCTATAGGCTGATGCTTTTTAGTCAACAGTTTCTTTTTCCCAAAACCTAATTCTTGCACAAAGCTCTATAACAAAAAAAATATAAATTACTGATAATCAATACATTGAATTAAAATTAAAATTTTTGGCATGCTGTTTGGTATATACAAATTGAATGTAAATAGTTGCATTCAAAATTAAAACCTTATATCATGAGAAATTTAATACTCCTTTTTACAGCGCTTATATTAGGTACTTCAGGTTCCAAGGCAGCTTCAGTGGAAGATAAGGTTGCCACAAGCAATACTTATAGAAATAATAACTCATTTATTTTCGTAGAAAATGGCATCACATTTTCAGTTTATCCTGATGGGGAGTTCGATTTCTACATAGATAATGGAAGTGGTGTAAATGCCAATGTTAATTTTGGCCATACCAATATTACCTTTAATTCGGGTTACGACTATAACCCTTATGTACAATACGACGATTACGGTGCGGTTATACAAATTGAGAATGTCCCCATATACTATGATTACTACGGTAGGGTTACCCAAATTGGGGATGTAGATATCAATTACAACAGTGGTAGGGTTTCACGGGTTGGCGGACTTTATGTGTATTACAACAATCGTGGAATTTACAGTCACCACAGGGGATTTATCAATATCTACAACAGACATTATATTTACAGCCCTTTCCACAGCTATTTTGTAAGACCTGCCATAGGCTTTAGTCTAGTATTCGGTAGTCCTTATAGAAGATATTACGAACCGGTAAGATATACCTATTACAGGCCATATCATCACAACTACAGAAAAGCATATGCTAGAATAGGCCACCATTACAAATACAATAAAGGCCATCATCATAAGAGAAGTACCATTTATAGAAACGACAAAAGAGTTGCCGTTAGGGATAATGGCTACAGAAATAACAATAACCTACGATCCAACAGGTCCGTAGCAAGTAGAAACGATGGTTATAGAAATAACAATTCTGTTTCAAGAAGTACAACATCCAGAACCAACAATGTTAGTGGCAGGAACAATACTATTTCAAGATCCACCACTCAACGAAGCAATGGAAAAGGCACGGTAAAGAGAAGTAATACAGTAAGAAGCAGTTCTCCAAGTTCTAGAAATGACAAATCAGTTTCCAGAAGTTCTTCGATCCGCCCAAATAATAAGGGCGACGTTCAAAGAACCGTAAGTAGAACAACAACTACAAGGAGTAGTAATGGCAATGGAAGTTCTGTAACAAGGAGTAAAGCAGTTGTATCCAGACCTTCCGGAAATACTAGGACAACGGTAAAAAAGGAAGTGAACAGAAGCCCAAGAAATACTTCGATAAGCAGAAGTTCTTCAAGTAGAAGCAATAGCGGTTCAACTGTAAGGAATAGTACTGTAAAACGACCAAATGTACAGTCGAAAAGCACTGTGAAAAGGTCGGTGGCAAGGTCATCCAACGGCAGTAGTGCAAGAAAAATTTCAACGACTTCCACAAGAGGAAGAAGTTCTAGAAGTAATTAAAAATAGTTTTTAGGTTGGTTAGTTGTTTAGCCCCGTAGTGAATTCGTTCCTGCGGGGTTTTACTTTCTGTAAAGATTACTGTAATCAAACTCATTCTACAAAATCTAAAAGCAGTTAGCTTCCAAAACCCATTTAATCTGATCAGGGGCAATTTACATTGTTCTATTTTTTAAATCCCAACTTTCCCAAATAAAATGAGATGGCCCCAGATACATCTGCTGATATTTTGAAGCGATATAAAACAAAAATATAACAAAGCATAATCAGGATACTTTTTAGGCCGATGTTAAACACAGGGTGGAAAGGAAAAGAAACAAAGTAAAAAATGGCCGATAATGCCAATAGAAGAAATACAACCTTAAAGGTCTCTTTTGTTATGGGTTGAATACCAAATTTCAGTTTAACGAACCCCAATTTTATAGAATTGTAAATAAAAAAAGCCATAAAACTGGCAATGGCCGCACCATCCAAGCCATATTTTGGAATCAGCCATAGGTTCAATAAAATGGTTAGAATGGCCAGGGCAACACCCATAAGTAGCAATGCCCTATAAAAATCCGAATTGTACATTATAGCATTGTTATTGCCCAAAAGGGCATCATACACTCTGGCAAACCCAATGATGAAAACAATTACATATCCGCCACGATAGGATTCGGGCAACAAATTGTATAGGTCGTTCAGATTTAAAATAATCAAAATAAATATGAGCCCAGATACTATAAACAATGTTAGAGAGCTCTTTTGATATAATGTTTTTAGAGCCTTGACATCCTTTTTATGAAGTATTTCCGCAGTTAAGGGGTAGGTAATGTTGTGCATTGACCTGGACGGAACGGCTATGACGGTTGCTATATATCCGGCAACACTGTAATAGGCTACATTTTTGATTTCTATAAATTGATTGATCATTACCTTGTCTACCTCCAACAAAACTATTGCCGCTGATCCACCCAAAATAATTAGGGTACTATAATTAATAATTTCCCGGGTGTTTGCAGGAAAACTAAAATCCAACTTTAATCGAAGCGATTTTAAGGCATAGGCCTGCATTATAAGTGTCCTAAGGATGTACATCCCTACCATGGCATTGAGAAATGTCAATACCGAAATTAGGTCCCAATAAACCAACAAAAGCAAAAATGTAATCACTAATCTGCTGAATACCTCCTTCATAAAGTTTCCAAAGACCGACTTCATCTGAACCTTTGCCCAAGCGTAAAACACCTCAAAATAGGCCATGGCCACACCAATAATAAAAATATGCCATACATACCCTTTCACTATAGGGTTCTCCTTGGACAGGAAATCACCAATGGTCTCATTGGCCAGATAGGAAATGGCCCCAATAGGTACAATAAGTAGGAGCGGCAAGAAGACCATTAGGGTCAAAAAACCATCCTTCCCATTAAGATCCTGGAAACCTGAATAATATTTGATCATGGTATTTGGAATCCCAAATGCCAATATCGGCATTAAAACGGACGATGCGGACAGTATTACATTGACGAGGCCAAAATATTCGTCCGATAAAAACCGCGTATACAGAAAAAGCAGGTTTAAAGCCCCTATGGCAAAGCCACCATAAGTAATCAAAGTATTGTTCAAAGATTGTTTTAAGACTATTCCCATGCTAAAAACTTGGACAACTTTGCCGTTAATTCCCTTCTGTGATATTGTTCAACCTCTGCCAAAGGCAAAACCAATTCATCTTTTTTATATTCTTGAAACCATTGCAGCAGCGTACTTTTCAACTCACCCAACTGTGGATAGGTATAGGTCTTACCAGTATTGGATTCGGCAATAAGATCCCCTACCTCCCAATTGGATGGGCCAACGCCCAAGATAGGTCTTTTTGAGGCCATATACTCAAATACCTTTCCCGGAATAATACCCTGGGTCTCTTCAGAATCTATTTCTATCAACAACAGTAATTGCGACTTTCGTTGATACTGGATTGCCTCATCGTGCGAAATATAGCCCAATAATTTGGTATAGGATTGAAGACCATAAAAATAGATACTTTCCAAAACGTCCGAACTAATAACGCCAGCCAATTGCAATTTGAAGCGTTTTTTAAAATCAGGGTATTCCTGAATTAATTCCGATAAAGCTTTCCAAAGATTAATAGGATTTCTTCCCGTTAACAGGGATCCAATATGTGAAATGGTAAAATCAACGTCCAAAGCCACAGAATTGCCCAGGGTTGTATCATACCCATTGGTAATAACCATAATTGGTTTTTGGGTTATTTGGGAAAACTCCTGTTTTGTAGTCTTACTGGTAACTATAATTTTATCGGCTTCATTAAGCACTAATTTCTCCAGATGTTTGTGCTTTGTTTGGGAAGCCTTGCTCAGCTTCAATTTCTTATGATAGCCGATCGAAGTCCATGGATCCCTAAAGTCCGTTATCCACCTAATTTTGGTGCGTTTTTTTAGTTCAAGACCAATAAGATGAAGACTATGCGGGGGTCCCGTAGTTATTACGGTTCCTATGTTTTCCTTTTTAATGACATCCACCAAAAAACTAACGGAAGGCTTTATCCAAAATTTTCTGGCATCTGGAATAAACAAATTGCCACGAATCCATAACATCACCCTTTCTATAACAGATTGATTTTTGGAATTGATTATTCCAGAACTTATCTTTTTGGTCTTCTTTTTAGAAAATAATCGGGCAAAGCCATAGGGCTCATATATGGGCTTTTTATATATTTTTATTCCTGCCGGAACTTCATCCAATAAGGACTCGTCTATGATAGGATAATTGGGATTTTCCGGAATATATACAATTGGTTCTATTTCATAATCCCTAAGGTACTTTACAAATTTCAACCATCGCTGTACTCCAGGTCCACCTGCCGGAGGCCAATAATACGTAATGATGAGTACCTTCTGCATTAAGCCGTTGGTTTTTTCCTAGAGCTCCAAAAGGCATGGCCAATTCCAAAAAGGAATACCAAGAGCAAGATTATGGAACTTGCCATAGTTATATTGCCTCCAACCTTGATAAGGCTTGGCTCAAACTTAAACTCAATTTTATGATTTCCTGCCGGTACCTCCAAAGCCCTTAAAACATAATTCACCTTAAAATGTTCCTTTAAGTTACCATCTATATAGGCATTCCAACCATGTGGATAGTACATTTCGGAAAATACGGCAATTCCAGGATGGGCATTATTGGAACTATAGGTTAAATGATTGGGTTTATATTGCGTAAGCTTTATACTTGCCGTAGAGTCTGTCTTATAATTGAGCTCCTTTATATCTGCAAATTTTGATTTGTCAAAAACTGCTTTACCCTTTACATCCAGAGTCTTCAAGGCCATAATTTCATCATTGGCATTATAGACCGGTACCAATTCATTAATAAACCAGGCGTTACCATTGGCATCGGGATTCAGGGCTGGATAATTTCTACCCTCTTCGTCTTGCTGTACCACATATTTTACATTGAGCATACTTAAAACCCGAACGTTGTTCTTGGAAATATGAAAATCGAACAGCTCCTGGATTCCTGCCGGTTTAGCAGCGTGGTAGCCCCATATAGATTGGTGAAAATAGGCGGTACGGCCTCCCCCACCGATCTCAGAAGGGTCGTACACCCGAAAAACGGAGGTGTCCTTGGCAATCTGCCTGTCCATTTCAGTTTCCTGAAAAGGTTCCAGCATTCTTCGTTGCGCAACAAAATCGTCCTCATTTACGTAGCGCTTAGCAACCCCTACCAAATCGAAGACTACCAGCACTCCCAACAGCACAATCACCAAATTCTGCTTTAATTTATTCTTTAAATAGAACCAAACAACAAGGGCAGCCAAGGCAACATAGATCAGTGACCTAAAAATGTCCGAATTGTAAACGGCCTTCCTATCGGCGACAATTAAGGAGACAATGTCATCGCCATAATACTGCCGGTAGGTTTCATCACTCTGTCCGGTAAAACTAAACATTCCCTTGACCAGAAAAAGAAGTACTCCAATCCCCAAAGTAATGAATAGCGTTAATTTTAAGTCCTTTAGTTTTTTGGAAGTATTCTCTTTGGGATCAAAAAGTTGTACCAAAGCGAGGATGGCCAAAACAGGAACACAGAGTTCTAGAATGACCTGAATGGATGACACCGCCCTAAATTTATTATAAAGCGGAAAATAGTCGATCATTACATCTGTCAGGAGACCAAAATTTTTGCCCCATGACAGAAGTAGTGCCATTATAGTACCTCCCAGAAGCCACCATTTTACTTTGCCCTTGACCAAAAATAGCCCCAAGACAAAGAGAAAGAACACTACGGCCCCAATATAGGCAGGAGCAGCAACAATAGGCTGGTCTCCCCAATAAAGTGGCAATGAACTGGTAAAATCCAATGCCTTGGTCCTGGATATTCCGTTCTCCGTTAAAAAAGTATAGGTTTTGGAATCGGCTCCCAGATCCTCACCCCCAGAACCCCCGAAAAGCCTCGGGACAAACAAATTCAAGGATTCTACAATGCCGTAACTAAATTGCGTAATATACTCGCGGTCCAGACCTGAACCGCTTTCTTTGGGCTCTCCATTAGCGGTTATGGTGAGGTCCGATTTACCCCTCGTACTCCAATCCGCATATTCCTTAGTAGCCAATAGACTAGTGGCATTTGCAGCGATTCCCAACAACACCGCCAAAACTAGTATACCGACCGAAACACCAAAATGTTTCAATTTCTTTTTCTTTATGGCGTCCACGAGATATACTGCCCCGAGAATAAGTACCAACAACATAAAATAGTAGGTCATCTGGTAATGGTTGGCACCCACTTCCAAGGCCATAGATATGGCCGTTAGGAGGAACCCCCAAAGGTATTTCTTCCTGAATACCAAAATTATGCCCCCCAAAAGCATGGGCATATAGCCAATGGCATGAGCCTTTGCATTGTGCCCTACCCCCAATATAATGATCATATACGTAGAGAAACCAAAGGCCAATGCTCCCAACACCGCCAATTTGTAATCTACCTTGAGACAACATAACAAAATATAAAAACCGATAAGGTATATAAAAAGGTAATCTGCGGGCCTAGGTAAAAACCGGATAATCCGATCCAACTTTTTTACGTAATCATGGGGGTAATAGGCTCCCAATTGATAGGTGGGCATTCCACCAAAGGCACTATTGGTCCAGTACGGCTCCTCCCCTGTTTTCTTTCGAAAATCGTTCTGTTCCTTGGCCATTCCGGTAAATTGGACAATATCGGATTGCTCTATTACCTTCCCCTGAAGTACGGGATGGAAATAGGCCAGCGCTACAATTATAAAAAATACGGTTACAAAAAAATGGATAAAAAAGGCTCTTAGACCGTTTCTCATGTTTGGTTATGGTAAAAGGTTATTCAATTTCCTCAAAATCTATGTATTCTCCAACATTTTTTGAGCTGTTCTTTTTCTTGGTCGTTTTTTTATCAATTATAACGTCGCCAATTTGTTCCTCATCTTGAGGTTGCTGAGCTGCAAAACCTTCAAACCTTTCCTTAAAATGTTCCTCGGTCTTCTTTGCCGCATACCTAAACAATTTAGGAGCAAACCATTTGGCCAGAATTTTAAGCAAATAGTATACTAAGAGTACAATTAGTATCGTTTTTAAAAAACCCATAATAAGTTGACAAATTTTATATCAAAAGTACAATTCTAACGTTGTATTAATAGTGCAAAAGTCTTAAAATAATAATAAAATAGTACCTATGGAGTATAATGTTTCCAAGAAACGCCTTATGAAAATACTAATATTTGGAATTTTCACCATTCCATTGGTCTCATTTTCACAATACACAGATGTTATCAACTCCAACAGACCTGGCCTATCCGTAAGTGCTTATGCCATTGGCACCAATGTTTTGCAGGCCGAATTTGGCGTAGGTTATGAACAACAGGACCATACAAGGTTGGCCACGGAATCTAATATTCTTGGAGCCGATCTGTCTTTGCGTTACGGACTACTTTTCGAAACCTTGGAATTGAATTATGAAGGTACTTTTGACCATCAAAATAAAACATATACCAACACAGGGGTAGAAATTGAGAACACCGATTTTTCCAGAAATAGAATAGGTCTAAAATTTTTAATTTACGATCCCTTCAAGAATCCCGAAAATAATAAACCCAATCTTTACAGCTGGAAGGCCAATTATGGTTTTAAGCTAAAAAATCTAATTCCGGCCGTATCGGTCTACGCTGGTGCCAATTTTGTATTGGGAGACAATCCTTTTTACCGAGGTGATCCCACGGTTTCGCCCAGGGTAATGCTTGCAACACAAAGTAGGCTTACCCCCAGATTCGTACTTATTTCCAATATTGCCTATGATAGATTGGGAACAGATTTCCCGGAATGGAACTATACAGTATCCTTATCGCACGCCTTTAGAGATCCAAAATGGAGTGTTTTTGTAGAAAACCAAGGAATTAAAAGTGACCGGTACGCAGATGTACTCCTAAGGGGAGGTGTGGCCCATTTGTTAGGTGAGAATATGCAGGTGGACATGAATTTGGGCGCAAGTTTTAAGAATACGCCAAGTAGGATCTTTGCCACAATGGGATTCTCCTATAGGATAGACATGCACAGGGACAAGGTAAAGGCCATTGAAGATCAAAAGGCTGGAGAAAATGGTGGGCCTATCAACAAGAACGCCATGAAGAAAAAGAAAAAAGGGAAAAACAAAGGTTCTGGCGCAGAGGATATCGATTTGGGACCTACCAAAAAACAACTTCGGAAACTAAAGAAAAAAGAAAGGAATAGGGACGATTCTGAAATTGATTTCTAACAAAATAACTTTTGTCCTTTTTCCTATAGATTAATATTGCTAATATTGAGCCATACAAGAACAATGGTATGGTTACTCTAAAAGAAGCAAAAACAAAATCGGAACTTAAAGATTTCGTAAAATTTCCATTTTCACTTTACAAGGGTTCCCCCTATTGGGTCCCTCCTATTATAAATGATGAACTAGAGTCTTTTGACAAAAGTAAAAATCCTGTTTTTAAGGATGCCGATGCCTGGTTTTATTTGGCATACAGGGACAATAAAATTGTAGGTAGGGTCGTAGCCATTATCAATAGATTGGAAGTGGACCAGCAGCAGGTAAGAAAGATGCGTTTTGGTTGGTTCGATTTTGTGGATGACTATGAAGTTTCCGAAGCGCTGTTCAACAAGGTGGCAGAAATAGGAAAGGAACATAAGTTGTCCTATATGGAAGGGCCTGTAGGTTTTTCCAATCTGGACAAGGTAGGCGTACTGACCGAAGGGTTTGATGAGATAGGCACCATGATTACTTGGTACAACCATCCTTACTATGTAAATCATTTTGAACGCTTTGGGTTTGTAAAGGAAAAGGAGTACATGGAAAATAAATTCCCATTTAGCAATGCGGAGCCCAAATTCTTTCAAAAGGCAAACGAACTGGTCCGAAAAAGATATGGCGTAAAGGAATTAAACTTTACTAAAACCAAGGATGTAATGCCTTGGGTAGATCAGATGTTCGACCTTTTTAACGAGACCTATTCCTCACTTTCTTCCTTTGTACGCATTACAGATATCCAAAAGAATTACTTCAAGAAAAAATATATCAGTTTTATCAATCCCGAGTATATCAAATTTATATTGGATAAGGATGATAAATTGATAGCGTTCGGCATTGTGATGCCTTCGTTTTCCAAGGCATTGCAAAAAGCGAATGGGAAATTGCTTCCTTTCGGCCTGTTTCATTTGCTCAGCGCCAAAAAGAACAGCAAAGAGGTTATATTTTATTTGATAGGGGTACTTCCCGAATATCAAAATAAAGGCGTTACCGCCGTTATGTTCAATGAATATTACAAGACTTTTAAGGCCAAGGGTATAGAAAAATGTGTTAGGACTCCGGAATTGGAGGAAAATGTGGCCATTCGCCAGTTGTGGAAACATTTCGACCCAAAAATATATAAGAGAAGAAGAACCTACAAAAAGGAACTTTAAGCGGTCCTAAGGAACAAAGTTTCTATGCCATCCAAAATAAACAAAGGCCAACTTAATAATAAGTTGGCCTTTGTTTTTATAAGTTGAAAAAGAATTATTCTCCCATTGCTGCCGCCACTGCCGCAGACAACCTTTTGTAAGTTCCGTTCTGTAATCGCTCCCGTATTACGGAGAAGGCCTCCAAAGTTTCGGATACATCCTGTAAGGTATGTGTAGCCGTAGGAATCATTCTCAAAAGAATCAAACCTTTGGGGATTACAGGATACACCACAATGGAACAGAAAATTCCAAAATTCTCCCGTAGATCCTTTACCAATGCCATGGCCTCGGGAATACTACCGTTAAGATAGACCGGTGTTACACAGCTAGTGGTAGTACCTATATCAAAACCTCTTTCTTTAAGTCCGTTCTGCAAGGCATTTACATTCTCCCAAAGTTTTGCCTTTAATTCTGGCTGGGTTCTAAGCATATCCAACCTCTTCAGCGCTCCTTTTACATAAATCATTGGCAATGATTTAGCAAACATTTGCGATCTAAGGTTGTATTTAAGGTATTCTATAATCTCTTTATCCGCTGCCAAAAAGGCTCCGATTCCTGCCATAGATTTGGCAAAAGTTGCAAAATAAACATCGATATCATCTTGAACTCCCTGCTCCTCGCCTGCTCCAGCCCCAGTTTTACCCAAGGTTCCAAAACCGTGTGCATCATCAACGAACAATCTAAATTTGTATTTTTTCTTAAGCGCAACAATTTCCTTAAGCTTGCCCTGTTCTCCTCGCATACCAAAAACACCTTCGGATATCACCAAAATGCCTCCTCCGGTCTGCTCGGCCATTTTAACGGCCCTATCAAGGTTTTTCTCAAGACTTTCTATGTCATTGTGCTTAAAGGTAAAACGCTTACCCATGTGCAAACGCACACCATCAATAATACAGGCATGAGAATCCACATCGTAAACTATAATATCATCCTTGGAAACCAACGCATCAATGGCAGAAACCATTCCCTGGTATCCAAAGTTCAACAAATAGGCAGATTCTTTCTTAACAAAGGCAGCCAATTCCTGCTCCAATTGCTCGTGGAATTCGGTATGCCCACTCATCATCCTTGCTCCCATAGGAAATGCGGCACCGTACTCCAATGCTGCCTCGCCATCTACCTTCTTCACTTCCGGTAAATTGGCCAGCCCCAAGTAATCATTTATGCTCCAAGTAATTACTTCCTTTCCTTGAAACTTCATCCTATTGGATATAGGACCTTCTAATTTTGGAAATACAAAATATCCTTCCGCTTGGGAAGCCCATTTTCCTAAAGGACCTTTATTCTCGATAATTCTGTCAAATAAATCTCTCATCTAGCCTACATTGATTATTACTGCAAAAGTATATATTTTTAATATGCATATGCAACTTATTTAATACATAAAAAGCAACGACTTATGAACCGTTGCTTTTTATATTATAAATTTTGCATAACACTTACTTTACAAATTCTATTTTTTGTGGTTCTTCAACATTCTTACTATCAAAGAATCCTTGGTCGGCCATCCACTGGTCACTGTATATCTTACTCATATACCTAGAACCATGGTCTGGAAAAATAACCACTACATTGCTATTTTCATTAAACTCGCCCATTTCCTCCAATTGCCTTACGGCCTGCATTACCGCACCACTGGTATATCCAACAAAGAGTCCTTCGGTCCTGGAAATCTCCCTGGCCGTATGGGCACTTTCTTCATCGGTAACCTTGATAAATTCGTCAATTACCTTAAAGTTGGTGGCTGTAGGAATCAAGTTTTTACCTAAACCTTCAATACGGTATGGATATATTTCCTTGGTGTCCAATTCACCGGTCTCATGGTATTTCTTAAGAACGGAACCATAGGCATCCACACCTATTACGCGGATATTGGGATTTTGCTCCTTTAGATATTTTGCGGTACCGGAAATGGTACCTCCTGTACCACTACAGGCAATTAAATGTGTTATATGCCCGTTAGTCTGATTCCAAATTTCTGGTCCCGTACTTTTATAATGGGCCTCAGAATTTAAATCATTAAAATATTGATTGATATATATGGATCCCTCGGTTTCCTCGTGCAATCTTTTGGCTACTTCGTAATAAGACCTTGGATCATCTGCGCTAACGTGTGCAGGGCATACATATACTTTTGCCCCCATAGACCTCAGCATGTCTATTTTATCCTTGGAAGATTTTGAACTTACCGCCAAGATGCATTCGTAACCTTTAATGATACTGATCATGGCAATGCTAAAACCCGTATTCCCCGAAGTGGTTTCTATAATGGTACTCCCCTTCTTTAATATTCCCCTACGCTCCGCCTCTTCAATTATATAAAGGGCAATACGATCTTTTGAAGAATGTCCTGGATTAAAACCTTCCACCTTAGCGTAAAAATTACCTTCTAAGTTGGCAGCTATTTTATTTAGTTTGATTAATGGGGTGTTTCCTACAAGTTCTAGGAGGTTGTTATAAGCGTTTATCTTATGTTCCATAAACAGTTTCTAGGTTTAGAACTTATCGACATCTATTTAATTTATGTCAATACTGATAGGACAAAATTAGTCTTTTTTTTTGATTATCGAATTTTATGCTCCAAATCTAACAAAAATGCATATTCTTTTGCCACCTCCTTTAGGGATTCAAATCGGCCCGAAGCACCGCCATGACCTGCATCCATATTAATATTGAACAACAATAAATTTTTGTCCATTTTATGCGCCCTAAGTTTCGCTACCCACTTGGCAGGTTCAAAATATTGCACCTGGGAATCGTGAAACCCTGTAATAACGAGCATATTTGGCTGCAGTTGTCTCGTTACATTGTCATAGGGCGAATAGGATTTCATATAGTCATAGTATTCCTTTTCGTTTGGGTTGCCCCATTCATCATATTCCCCTGTCGTTAATGGAATGGTATCGTCCAGCATGGTCGTAAGCACATCTACAAAAGGAACAGCTGCAATTACCCCGTGATATATTTCCGGGCACAGATTTACAATGGCCCCCATTAAAAGTCCACCTGCAGAACCGCCAGACGCATAGAGATGTTCCGGACTGGTATATTTTTTTTCAATCAGAAATTTGGAACAATCAATAAAATCGGTAAACGTATGCATCTTATTCAGCAATCTTCCCTCCTCGTACCATTTACGGCCTAGATATTCCCCGCCCCTAACATGTGCTATGGCATAAACAAAACCTCTGTCCAAAAGACTTAAGCGTACGGTGGAAAAATAGGGGTCTATAGTATGCCCATAGGAACCATAGGCATATTGCAATAACGGACTGGAGCCGTCCAACTTGGTATTTTTGTGATAGACCAATGAGATGGGAACTTTTTTACCATCCCTGGCAGGTGCCCATATTCTTTGAGAAATATAGTTTTCCTTATTGAACTTCCCTCCCAATACCTCTTGTTCCTTTTTTATTTCCTTCTCCCTGGTCCTCATATTGAAATCTATGATGGAACTGGGTGTTGTCATGGAGTTGTATCCATATCTTAAAATTTCGGTATCAAAATCTGGATTGGTACCCACATAGGCCGTATAGGTTTCATTGTCAAATGGCAAATAATAGCTTTCCCCGGTATCCCATCTCACAATCTTCAACTTATTTAAACCATTCTCCCGCTCGGACAAAACATAATATTCATTGAACATTTCAATATCTTCCAACAATACATCTTCCCTGTGTTGAATAAAGTCTACCCAATTTTCAGATTCGGTTTTATCTTCAGGGGTAGTCATCAATTTAAAATTGGTTGCCCCTTCCATATTGGTAAGGATATAAAAGTTGTCTTCATAATGGGTCAAGGAGTACTCCATACCCCTAATTCTCTTAGAAAACACATGAAACTGTCCATTAGGGTCGTCTGCCCTTAAAATTTGAAATTCAGTGGTCAGCGTACTGGAAGAACCAATGACTATAAATTCTTTGGATTTGGTTTTGTAAACAAAGGTGGTAAAGGTTTCATCCTCCTCATGAAAAACCAGTTCATCTTCCTCGGCGGGCGTTCCCAATACATGTCTGTAAATATTATTGGACCTAAGGGTAACAGGATCTTTCTTGGTATAGAACAAGGTTTTATTGTCATTGGCCCATACCGCGCTGCCCGTGGTATTCTCTATTTTATCCCCATAAATCTCCTGGGTACGCAAATTTTTTATTTGTAGGGTATATTGCCTGCGGGAAACAGTATCCACCCCAAAGGCCGCAAGTTCGTTATTAGGACTTACGGACAAGCCTCCAAGGTTAAAATAATCGAACCCCTCCGCCATAAGGTTGCAGTTGAACATTATTTCCTCCTCGGCATCCTCTTTTTCAAACCTTCTGGTAAAAATGGGATACTCCTTACCAACCTCATATCTGGTAGCATACCAATAACCATTAAACTTGTAGGGAACCGAAGAATCGTCTTCCTTTATCCTAGACTTCATCTCCAGGAACAGGCTGTCCTTAAGCTCCTGGGTATGGGACGTCATTGCCTCGTAATATGCATTTTCCTGTTCCAAAAAAGCAATGACTTCCGGATTCTCCCTTTCGTTCAGCCAATAGTAATCATCTATCCTTACGTCATTGTGCTTTATTAATCGCTTCTCAATCTTTTTTGCACTTGGTGCTTTTAATTCCCGCTGCATGAGTGTGGTATATTATAGGTAAATAAGAAAGCGCAAAAATAATATTTAAATGCAATCGACCTCTTTAAATGTGTTGTTTATCCATTATTATATTATGCCACCCTCAAGGTGCCCATATGAACAACTGTCATCTTTAATTCCAATATATCCCGATCATTTTAGTAATTTTGATCAACGAACTTTTTAAATCTATAATTATGTTTGGAGATATGATGGGCATGTTGGGAAAACTAAAGGAAACCCAAGAAAAAGTAAAGGCCACCAAAGAAAGGATGAATACCGTAATACTTGAGGAGCAATCTCCGGATAGTTTGCTCAAGGTTAGGATTACGGCCAATAGAACAATTAAATCCATCACTATAGACGATAGTCTATTGGAGGACAAGGATCAACTGGAGGATTATTTGATCCTTACCCTGAACAAGGCTATAGAAAAGGCCACAACCATAAATGAGACCGAATTGGCAGCAGTTGCCAAGGAAGGAATGCCAAACATTCCCGGTATGGATTCGTTTTTGAAATAAATTTCAGTAAGTTTATCAGAGCCTTTTTTAATCATAACTTATAAACATGAAAAAAATTTTCTTGCTACTACTGTTTCCATTTCTTGTACATGCACAAAATAATAGTGCCGATATCAAAGAAACCGATTGGCTGACCGATTACGCGAATGCCCAAGAAGTTGCAAAAAAAACCAATTCCAACATCCTTATGTATTTCACGGGCAGTGATTGGTGCTCGCCCTGTAAGGCCTTAAAAAAAGATCTGTTCGATACCAATCAATTTAAGGAAGTGGCCAAAGACTATGTCCTCCTATACGTAGATCTCCCGAGAAAGAAAGAACTTCTTAGCGCCGAAGAAATGAAACAAAACAAGGCTCTGTTATCCCAATGGAATAAAAAGGGCATTTTTCCACTAATAAGCTTGGTCAGCACCGAAGAAAAGGAATTGGCCTCACTGTCCGGCTATGGTTCCAAAGTGGATGTGGAAAAGTATCTGGACTTTCTTAGGAAGAACAGTAAAATGTAATTCCAATCCCCAGAAGTTTCCTTTTTTCAATAAGCCAACTCAGATTTTGAATAGGGCATTGTTTCTCATTGCCCAATGCCAAATAATATATTCTTGCCCATAAAAATCCATATTCCCAATGTCATATAAGGTCGTATTGGCCTAAAATTTATTATAATTGTAAGCGCTTTTTTTTAGCCAAAAACCTTTATTAACAAATACAAAATTCTCCTATATGTTAACGGACAATTATTTTAAGACCTATCCAGACGAAAATGGTTTTTTTAAAGAATATGGTGGATCCTTTATCCCACCCGTTCTGGAAGAGGAAATGAAAAAAATTACTGACGCTTATTATGCCATAAGCAAATCGCATAACTTTATTTCTGAACTCCGAAGTATTCGCAAACACTATCAAGGCAGACCAACGCCCGTTTATTATTGTAACAGGCTGTCCGAAAAATATGGAGGAAGAATATATCTGAAACGTGAAGACCTAAACCATACAGGCGCCCATAAACTCAACCATTGTATGGGTGAGGCGCTTTTGGCAAAACATTTGGGCAAAAAGAAACTAATTGCCGAGACTGGGGCCGGACAACACGGGGTTGCCCTGGCAACTGCAGCCGCCTATTTTGGATTGGAATGTGAGATACATATGGGCGAAGTGGATATTGCCAAAGAACATCCCAATGTAGTTCGGATGAAAATTCTTGGTGCAAAGGTAGTACCTGTTACCCATGGCTTAAAAACCTTAAAAGAAGCTGTGGATTCTGCCTTTGAAGCGTATTTAAAGGACCCTATAACCACCATATATTGTATAGGTTCTGTGGTTGGCCCACATCCCTTTCCCATGATGGTACGGGATTTTCAGCGGGTAGTAGGTATAGAGGCCAAAGAGCAGTTTTTTGAAATGACAGGGGAATTGCCGGATAAGGTAGTAGCCTGTGTTGGCGGTGGAAGCAATGCCATGGGGATATTCTCCTCATTTCTGGAGGAACCGGAATGTACCTTATACGGTGTGGAACCTGGTGGGCGCTCCATGGAATACGGTGAGCACGCCGCTACAATGACCTTTGGCAGTCCAGGAATCATCCATGGATTTAAATGTTATATGCTTAAGGACGATAAAGGGGAACCAGGCGCGGTACATTCCGTTGCCAGTGGTTTGGATTACCCGGGAGTTGGCCCTGAACACAGTATGCTAAAGGATCTTAAAAAAGTAACCTATGACGTTGTTTCGGATCAGGAAACCGTAGACGCCTTTTATGAATTGAGTCGCCTGGAAGGTATTATCCCTGCATTGGAAAGTGCCCATGCTGTGGCATATGCCATAAAATTGGCACAACAAAATCCACGTTCCTCCATTTTAGTCAATTTAAGTGGTAGGGGCGATAAGGACCTGGATTACGTGGTAGATACCTACGGGCTACCTGAAGATGCAAAATAATTTCTAAAATATATAGGAAGGGCGTCCAAAGGCTAAATATAAAGGCTATTTGGGCGCCTTTTTAAATGACTTTCCCATCCCGTGGCAATCATCCTATTTTAGGTAACCAAAATATAAGCTTTTGATTACATACCACTCCTTGGCCAGCTAAGTGCCAACTACCCCAAAGAAAGGTCTACAACAAAGGTTTCCAAGCCAAATAGAGGTCTATTTATAAGGAAAATAAAAATTGCCGAGATAAGATTGATAAAATTAAAGATTCACTTTTTTTTGTGTAACTTTAAAAAAAGTTGCCGTAGGCTATGCTAAAAATAAAAAAGGAATCGGACACATCATACACCTTTAGTCTGCAGTCGGAAAGTGGACAGACCCTTCTGAACAGTATCCCCTTTAATTCCAAGGAAGAGATTGACAAGACCATTGCCAATCTTAAGGCCTTGATTGGGCAATCTTCGGTTTTTGAACGCAAGACAGACTATAATGGTAAATTTCTTTTCACCCTTAAGAATAATGAAGGTAAAATTTTGGGCAAATCCATGCTTTATAGTTCCGAAGCTGGAATGGAAAATGGCATAAAAAATCTTAAAACAAGCATTTCCTTATTGCCCGATACCATTGATCTATAATTTTGCAAGAATCCCCATAAAAGCCTCGTGCATTTCATCGGTATAATCCAAATGGGTAACGATACGCAATTTATTCTGGCCCATCCCAATGATGTGAATATCCCTTTTGTTCAGTTTGTCCAAAAAATCATCAGGGGACATATGACTTTCATCAATTTCGAAAATCACAATATTGGTTTCCGTGGGCTCTACCTTTCTAATATAGGGCAATCCGTTTAGCAAAACACTTATTTCCTTGGCCTTCCTATGGTCTTCCACCAATCTTTCCCTATTGTTTTCCAAGGCGTAAATTCCGGCTGCAGCAAGGTAACCTGCCTGTCGCATCCCACCTCCGAGCACCTTTCTTACTCTTAGGGCTTTATCAATATGCTCCTTATTTCCCAACAAAACAGAACCCACAGGACATCCCAACCCCTTGCTTAAACACACACTTATGGTATGGAACAATGCCCCATAATCCATGGCCGATTGATTTTTGGCAATCAGTGCATTCCAAAGTCGCGCTCCATCCAAATGATATTTCAGATGATGCTCGTCACAAACCTTTCGTATGGACTTCAATTCTTCAAGATCCCAACATGCCCCGCCTCCCTTATTGGTTGTATTTTCTATACAAACCAAAGAAGTTAATGGGCTATGATAAAAATCTGGTGGGTTTATTACTTCCTTTACTTGAGCTGCAGTCATCATTCCCCTATGACCGTCCACCAACCTACAGGAGACACCACTATTGAAACTCACCCCTCCCCCTTCATAATTATAAACATGGGCGTATTTATCACAAATTAATTGTTCCCCTAGTTGGGTATGTAATTTAATGGCGGTTTGATTTGCCATGGTGCCACTTGGAAAAAATAAGGCCGCTTCCATTCCGAACAACTCTGCCATCATTTCTTCCAACTTGTTTACAGTAGGATCATTTTTAAAAACATCATCGCCAACTTTAGCCCGCATCATTGCATCCAACATTCCAGAAGTAGGTTTTGTGACGGTATCGCTAATAAGGTTTATCTGCATATAGAATAAGAATTATTTTAAATATTAAACGGTTTTTTTAACCGAGTTGCCAAATTTATACAAAAGGATAATAACATTCCCAAGAAGGAAAATTTTCACTGAGAATAAATAATTTTCAATAATATTTCCCTTTAATTTTTCAACTATAGATAATTCTCTTGGCAAATTAAATTTATTATTTCAAAAGTTTCATAAATACGTTATCTTCAAAGAAAATAGGCGTATGAACTCGGACGTAAAAACTATATTTTCATCGTACCACAACAATGCCCAACTTTTTGATGAAGTTTTTGATTCCAATGGAGTCGCTAAAAATGTATATCAAAAATTATTGGATTTGTACGGGAATCATTCCATTCAGGAATATGTACAGTTGAACAATAAGGCAAAAGCCTCATTTTTCAACCAAGGGATAACTTTTCAGGTCTATGACAATAAAGTGACCCAGGAAAAGATATTTCCCTTTGATCTTTTTCCTAGAATTATAGACGAAGATGAATGGGAAATCATTGAAAAAGGGGCCATTCAGCGAAGTAAGGCCTTGAACCTGTTTCTATGGGACATTTATCACGACAAAAAGATTATCAAGGACGGGATCGTCCCATTAGACCTCATAACTTCCTCTGCCAACTATTTACATCAAATGATAGGGGTAGATCCACCGGGAGGCATTTACAATCATATTTCAGGCACAGATATCATCAAACACTCAGACGGCAATTATTATGTACTTGAAGATAATATTAGATGTCCCTCTGGTGTAAGCTATGTTATTTGCAATCGCACTGCCTTAAAGAGGGCCCTTTTCGGTGTTTTTAACCACTACAAAACCCATTCGGTAACCAATTACGCCGAAAACCTCTTAGAGATTCTGGAAAGTGTAAAACCAAAAGGGGTGGATGTTCCAAATTGCGTGGTCCTTACCCCTGGAATGTACAACTCTGCCTTTTATGAGCATTCCTATCTTGCCAAAGCCATGGGTGTGGAATTGGTGGAAGGCCGTGATCTATTCGTTGAGAACGACTTTGTATATATGAAGACCATCCGCGGCCCAATAAAAGTTGATGTCATTTATCGCCGTGTTGATGACCTATTCATGGACCCATTAGAGTTCAAACCCGAGTCGGCACTAGGTGTACCCGGCCTGTTCGCGGCCTATAGAAAGGGCAACGTTTGCTTAGCAAATGCACCTGGAACCGGTGTAGCGGATGATAAGGCCATATATACTTATATGCCACAGATCATTAAATACTATTTGGACGAGACCCCTATACTAAACAATGTCCACACCTATCACTGTAGTAGGCCCGATGAGCTTAAATATGTATTGGAACACATACATGAACTAGTGATAAAACCCGTGGACGAAGCAGGTGGCTATGGCATTTCCATTGGCAACCGACTCACTAAGGATGAAATTAAGGTAGTCCAGGAAGAGATAAAACAAAACCCAAGGAAATATATTGCACAACCCATTATGTCCTTGTCCGTGCATCCTACCTATATAGACGACAGTGAATCCTTTGAACAAAGACACGTAGACCTAAGAACCTTTACACTTTTGGGTCATGAAAAGGAATTTGTCCTTAAGGGAGGACTCTCAAGGGTAGCGTTAAAAAGAGGAAACCTCATAGTAAATTCCTCACAAGGAGGGGGCTCCAAAGACACCTGGGTATTAAAAAAATAAAACAATCTTATGTTAGCAAGAGTTGCCAATAACCTTTTTTGGATGGGGCGTTATATTGAACGCGCCGAGCATGTTGCCAGATACCTGAACGTAAATTATTTCTCGTCTCTGGATGCGCCTAACGAACTTTCCCAATCCAGACAATTTGTACTGCGTTCCATGATGTTCTTTGTAGGGGAACCTATAGTGGACGATTCCGTAATTCTTAAGGAAGAGGATATTCTTTACAATATTGGCCTAAACCCGGACCTACCCTATTCGGTGATCAACAATGTAAAAAGTGCGCGAGAGAATGCCAATAGTGCCAGGGACCTTATTTCTACGGAACTATACGAATCCATAAATAAATTCTATCATTTTGTAATCAATTATTCAGTTGAGGATTTTACCAAAAAGGGTTTATACGATTTTACCGTAAATGTCACTGAAATGACCGCCATTTTAAGAGGCAAGATCCGGGGCACCCTTTTGCACGATGAAGTGTACGCCATTATCATGCTTGGCATAAATTTGGAAAGGGCTACACAGGTAATTCGGATCATCAACGCCAAATACAATGATGCCGTAAGGGCCAAAGGCAGTTATGGCGACAAAATAGGCCATAGCTTTGAATGGATCACTTTGCTCAAATGTGTGGAATCTTATGATATGATGCGCAGGTATTACAAAAAGACCCCTACGAGCATCTCTACCCTGGAATTTTTAATATTGAACCCGGATTGTCCAAGATCGGTCATCAACAGTATCAACCAGGTCCATAAACATATTAGGGTATTGGATGAGTCCAAAACTCCCAACAAAAATTCCACCGCCTTTTTGATAAGCAAAGTTAAAGGGGAGTATGAATTTAAATATGCCGAGGAAATTGAAGAGGACATTCAAGAATTTATTGAAAAAATTCTAGATAATCTGGTGCAGATCAGCCTTAAAATGGAAAATGAGTTTTTTAACTATTGATTTTAAACCATTGACCTACATTTGCATCAAGAACCACATGAAATGTCTTTTGAATATTCAATTACCTATAAGGCCGAAAACGAGTACGAAAATCCGGTAGAAAATGCCTCCTGGCAATTTCTAATTGTACCCGAAAATAATGACACTCAAGAATTGATGCGTGTAGACATTAAGAATTCATTGGGTGCCAAAAATGAGTTTTCGGAAAATGGTTATGGTTTTCGGACCGTACGGATCAATACCTTGGAAAAATTTCAAAAATTAAATTTTAGTGCCACTTTTAAACTAAAGAAAAAAAGCTTCAATCCTTTTGGACAAGTTCCAATCTTTGATATCGCAAGCAATTATGAGCTTGTTCAAAGTTTGTATTTCAAGGTAGATTTTGAGCCTTTTTTAGGTCAGACAAAGTTTACAACCTTGCCACAAGCTTCAATAAATCTTTTTGTTTTTGATCCTGCCTTAAGTATATTCGATAATCTTCAAAAATTAAATACCTGGGTCTACCAGTTCATTAAATTCAACACCGGTGTAACCCACGTGAATACACTCTTGAAAGAAATACTTGAAAATCCGGAAGGTGTATGTCAGGATTTTGCGCATTTATTCTGTGCCTTGGCAAGGGCCAATAAGATTCCCGCCCGCTATGTTTCCGGATATTTGCATCAGGGAAATGGGTACTTTGGAGACTCGCAGATGCACGCTTGGGCCGAGACCTACGTGCCTCAGGTTGGCTGGGTAGGCTTTGACCCTACCAACAATTTATTGGTCGATGACAACCACATTAAAGTGGCACACGGAAAGGACTTTAATGATTGCTCCCCTTTAAAAGGGGTAGTATATTCCCATGGAGCTAACAAAACCTCCCATTCCGTGGAGGTACAGGCACAACAGTAAATAACATTCCCCATTTGGTCCAAAATCAAAAAAAAGAATCCTATTTTTGGATGAAAATAATTAGGATATGATAACCACGGACCATTATAAGAGTCTCATTGATCGCCTTGGTGCGTTAAGGAGGTATCTTTGACATAGATGCCAAGCTTATAGAAATAGAGAACGAGGAAGAGAAAACCTTGGCCCCAGACTTTTGGAACCATCCACAGGAAGCACAGGAGCAGATGAAGTTAATCCAGTCCAAAAAGCAATGGGTAGATGACTTTAATGCCGCTAAAAGTTTAGTGGCAGACCTTGAGATTTTTTTGGAATTTCAGAAAGAGGGTGAAATGTCCGAAGCCGATGTTGAAGGCCATTACGATAAGACCATAGAGGCCCTGGAGAAATTAGAATTCAAAAACATGCTCTCTGCTGAGGGGGATGAACTTACGGCCATACTCCAAATAACGGCAGGTGCCGGAGGTACCGAAAGCTGTGATTGGGCATCCATGCTCATGAGGATGTACATGATGTGGAGCGAAAAAAATGGATACAAGGTAAAAGAGCTCAATTATCAGGAAGGGGATGTTGCAGGTATAAAAACCGTAACCTTGGAAATTGAGGGCGATTATAGCTTTGGATGGCTAAAAGGAGAGAACGGAGTACACAGGTTGGTACGTATTTCCCCTTTTGACAGTAATGCCAAGCGCCATACCTCCTTTGCATCCGTTTACGTATACCCTTTGGTAGACGACAGTATAGAAATTGATATTAATCCAGCCGATGTTGAGATTACCACTGCCAGATCCAGTGGAGCCGGGGGACAGAATGTCAATAAAGTAGAAACCAAGGTGCAACTGACCCATAAACCCTCTGGAATTCAGATTTCCTGTTCAGATTCAAGATCGCAGCATGACAATAGGGCCACCGCCTTAAAAATGTTGAAATCGCAATTGTACGAAATAGAATTGCGCAAGAAAATGGAAGCCAGACAGGAAATTGAGTCCTCCAAAATGAAAATTGAATGGGGCTCACAGATCAGGAATTATGTAATGCACCCCTATAAACTGGTAAAAGATGTGCGTACCGGTGAGGAAACGGGCAATGTAGAAGCGGTCATGGATGGCAATATAGATCAGTTCTTAAAGGCCTATCTTATGATGATGGGGCAAAAGGAAGAAAGTTGATCATTGAATTTCTAACAGAAGCTGTTGAATTAATAAGTACTTAGGGCAGAAAGTTTCGGGTATACGGTCTAAAGGTTTTCATCATGACCAATAATTACCCATCTACTTTTGGCCCCAAAACTTAAAACTAAATAAATATGATTAAAATATATCACAACCCCAGATGTGGAAAGTCCAGGGAAGGATTGGCCATTCTAGAGAATTCTGGAAACGACTTTGAGATCATTAAATATCTTGAAAATGTGCCTAGCAAAAATGAACTTGCAGCTATTATAAAAATTTTGGGCATATCACCTATGGAATTGGTGCGAATCAATGAAGCCATTTGGAAAGAAAAATTCAAGGGAAAATCCATGACGGACGATGAAGTTATAGCGGCCATGGTAGCGTTTCCCAAACTTATAGAACGGCCCATCGTCATCAAGGACAAGAAAGGGGTGGTTGGACGACCTCCTGAAAAAATAAAGGACCTGTTAAATTAGTCTCCATGTTAAAATGCTTGGTAAAGGAAGCATTTATCATTACATTAATTACTTCACAGAAAATCAAAACTAAGAGCCATGGAACGGCACAGTTCTTGAATTACTCAATTTAACAAACATTTAACCATTAACGGTTAAACCATCTATTAATTTTGGAATCCCATTAACCAGTGAAGTTATGAAAACTGACAAGAAATTATTTTTTAGTGTTGTATTTATCTTATTATCCTTTCCCTTTTTAAGTGCCCAATATGGGTACGGAAATGGGTACGGATATGGATACGGAGGATATGGAGGGTACGGCAGACAAAGAAACAGTATTCCGCAAGTACAGGAAACTCCCAAGGAGCCGGAAAAATTAACGGCAGATCAAATTGTGGATCAGGAAATGCCCGGAATAACAGAGAAATTAGGTTTAAATCCGTTTGAAGAAGCTGTTTTAAGTACCACCTTAAAAAAGTACCTCCAAGAAAGAATTGAGTTGCAGATACTGGACTTACCTCCAGATAAAATGAGGGAGAGTTATGAGAAAATCACTCAAAAGCAAGACGAAGAACTTATGGCAGGGTTACCTGCGGATAAATATGAGGCCTTTGTAGAACTGCAGAAAAACGGTTTTAAAAAGGTTAAGGAAAAAAAGAAGAAAAAGAAGAAAAACAAATCCAAAACATAGCACATGAACAAACTAATCCCAGTTACATTATTTCTACTCTCTCTAGTAGGTTATGCTCAAGGAGCCCAAGGCCCACAAGAACCAATAAAAATAACTGGGACCGTTTTGGACCAAGAAACAGATCAACCCTTGGAATATGCCACTTTGGTACTCCAAAGTGTTAGAAATCCCGAAAAAGTAACGGGTGGCATCACTGATGCCTCTGGAAAATTTGAAGTTGAAACAGCCCCGGGAAACTATAATGTAAGTGTAGAGTACATCTCCTATAAATCTTATAAATTAAATAATCAAAGTTTAAGATCTTCAACTGATCTCGGTGTAATTCGCCTTTCCTTGGACGTTGCCCAATTGGCAGAAGTAGAAGTGGTCGGTGAGCGTACCACAGTGGAATTGCGGCTGGATAAAAAAGTATATAACGTTGGTTCGGATCTAACTGTAAAAGGTGGTTCGGTAACCGATGTACTAAGCAACGTACCGTCGGTTTCCGTGGATGTAGAAGGCAATATTAGTCTTAGGGGAAACGAAAGTGTTAGAATCCTTATCAACGGCAAACCATCGGCCTTGTCCGGCCTGAGTCCGGAGGCCTTGCAACAGTTGCCCGCGGATGCCATAGAAAAGGTAGAGGTAATTACCAATCCTTCCGCCAGGTATGATGCCGAAGGTACCGCAGGTATTCTGAATATTATATTAAAGCAGAGCAAGACGGCTGGAGTAAATGGATCTGTCAATGTTTATACAGGGCATCCAGAAACTTATGGAGGTTCCTTAAGTCTAAATTTAAGACGCGATAACTTCAATATCTTCACCAACACTACCTACCGTTATCGTAGCGGCCCAGGAAATGCGTTGTTCGACCAAGAGAACTTTGACAGTAATGGCAATACCTTAAGTTATCAGAATGAAATAAGGGATTATCAAAGAAAAGACAAAAGCTTCAATACCAATGTTGGTTTTGAACTTTTTTTGGATGAGAGTAGCAGCATTACCAATTCTTTTGTATTTAGCAAATCCAATGGTGACAACACTGTTAATGTGGATTTTTCCAATTTTGATGCCAATAGAACCCCAACCATCCAAAGAAACCGTTTTACCACAGAGGATGAATTTGAGGAGGAGGTTCAATACTCTTTGAATTACCAGAAGAAATTTGAAAGGGAAGGACATATACTTACGTTCGACTACCAGTACTCAAAGGGAATTGACAATGAAAATTCGATCATCGAAGAAGTTATATTAGGGGATAATATTGCTTTGGATACCGAAAGGACCATAGATGACCAAACACAGGTATCCCAATTGGTGCAAATGGATTATGTACTTCCATTTGGAAAGGATAACCAGTCCCAATTTGAACTTGGGTATCGCGGTACCTTCAACAATAACAATACCGATTTTGATTTTGGTATCCAGCAACCCAATGGGGATTTCAATAGTGATTCCAACTTCAGCAATGAATTAAATTACAAGGAATACGTCAATGCGGCCTATGCGCAATTGGGATCCAAATTTAACAAATTCAGTATTCTAGGTGGGTTAAGGATGGAGGCTTCCGATATTGGGATAGAGCTGGTGAATTCCAACGAACTCACCAATAAGGATTATGTAAATTGGTTTCCATCTATCTTCTTGGGTTATGAGTTCTCCGAAAAGGAACAAGTTACCTTGAGCTACAGTAAAAGACTTAGAAGACCCCGTTCTAGGTTTATCAACCCGTTCCCTTCCAGATCCAGTAACACCAATCTATTTCAAGGAAATGCGGATTTGGACCCTACTTTTACCGATTCATATGATTTGGGATATTTGAAAAGGTGGGATAAGTTTACTTTTACTACCTCTGGATACTTTAACAGATCTACCGGAGTATTTCAATTTGTCTCCAGGGAAACGGGCGACTTTGTAACCATCGAAAATCCGGACGACCCACAGAATCCCATTGTAGTTCCTGTACAGGTGCGGAGCCCAATAAATTTAGCTACTGAAGACCGTTTAGGTATGGAGTTTACTACTACCTATACCCCAAAAAGGAATTGGAGGCTGACATGGAACCTAAATGCTTTCCACAGGGATTTACAGGGGGACTATACCTACACCAACAGTCAGAATGAAGTAATTGTTCAAAATTTTGATGCCAACAACTTCTCTTGGTTTACACGCTTTAGTGCTAAAATACCTTTACCGGGAAAAATCGATTTTCAGACCAATTTCTTTTATATGGGTCCTTCCGAAGATGCGCAAAACACCAACAAGGGTATGTTGAGTTCGGATCTAGGGTTAAGCAAGGATGTTTTAAAAGATAAGGGCTCCCTGACGTTAAATGTAAGCGACATATTTAATTCTAGAAAACGTATAACGGACACCAGAACAGAAAATGTAGCTACTTACAGCGAATTTCAATTTAGGCAAAGACAAATTACCTTGTCTTTTCAATACAGGTTTAACCAACCTCAAAACAGAAATGATAGGAATAGGGAAGGCAGAAATGGCGGCGGAGAAGATATGGACTTTGAAGGATAGAATTACCAAACTGAGTCGTCCTAAAATAGGTTGACGGTTTTTAAAGAATATATATTAGACCTGTGAATTTAACTTCACAGGTTTTTTGTTATGTATAAAATTAGGTGTTTTATAATTAAGGCTCAAATGTGGTCTTCTGTTGTTGTATGTATTGATGGAATCTACAATGAGTTGCTTTAAATCTTTACCGTTGTTACATTTATATATTAAGAATTCCCCTTTCAATATCCCATTGATCCGCTCGGCCAGTGCATTCTGGTAGCAGTCATATCCATCGGTCATCGATGGGGTGATATGGCTGCGCCGGAGCTCCTCTTGATATACGGAAGAACAATAC
>NZ_FQUX01000015.1 GCF_900129275.1 Arenibacter palladensis
AAGAGGAGCTCCGGCGCAGCCATATCACCCCATCGATGACCGATGGATATGACTGCTACCAGAATGCACTGGCCGAGCGGATCAATGGGATATTGAAAGGGGAATTCTTAATATATAAATGTAACAACGGTAAAGATTTAAAGCAACTCATTGTAGATTCCATCAATACATACAACAACAGAAGACCACATTTGAGCCTTAATTATAAAACACCTAATTTTATACATAACAAAAAACCTGTGAAGTTAAATTCACAGGTCTAATATATATTCTTTAAAAACCGTCAACCTATTTTAGGACGACTCATTTTAAAGTATTCGATTTAAGCCAACATGGTAACCGGATTCTCCAAATACGCTCTAAGTGTTTGCAAAAATTGAGCTCCAGTAGCACCATCCACCGTTCGGTGATCGCAAGCCAATGTTACCTTCATGGTATTGCCAACCACGATCTGGCCATTTCTAACCACTGGCTTTTGGACAATGGCTCCTACAGATAATATTGCAGAATTGGGCTGGTTTATGATAGAGGTAAATTCGGTAATACCAAACATCCCTAAATTGGAAACGGTAAAAGTACTGCCTTCCATTTCCGCAGGACTAATTTTCTTATTTCTTGCCTTGCCTGCCAAATCCTTCACTGAAGCCCCAATTTGGGTCAGTGTCATCTGGTCTGCAAATTTAAGAACAGGAACCAAAAGTCCGTCTTCAACTGCAACCGCTACCCCTATATGTACATGTTGATTATAACGAGTAGTCTCATTGTTCCATGAGGTATTTACCTGTGGATGCTTTTTTAACGCCATAGCACACGCCTTAACCACCATATCATTAAAGGACACCTTGGTATCTGGCAAACCATTGATCTGCTCTCTTGAGGTCTTGGCATAATCCATATCGACCTCTATGGTTAAATAGTAATGTGGAGCGGAAAACTTTGATTCTCCCAAACGTTTGGCAATAACCTTACGCATTTGAGAATTCTTCACTTCCTCAGTCCCTTCTTGCCCTACCGGTAAATTGATTGGAGCCGCAACAGCCGCTTGTGGGGAGGAAGCCTTTTCCTGGGCAGGAATTGCTTTCTCGGCAGCTTTTTGTTTTGGCTGATATTCTTCGATATCTTTCTTTATAATCCTTCCCTGATCACCACTACCTTTAACATCCTCAAGATTTATTCCCTTATCCTGGGCAATTTTCTTGGCCAATGGCGATGCAAAAATCCTTTGGCCATCATTGGCAGCAATAGGTGCAGATTCCTGACCATTACTGGAAGAAGCTTCAGCCTTCTTGGCTTCTGCAGGTGCACTTTCTTCTTCAGAATCGGAACCTGATCCCGCACTCAATACAGCATCAACATCCGTCCCATTGGGACCTATAACGGCAAGAACAGAATCTACAGGTGCAGTTTCCCCTTCATTGATTCCTACGTACAACAGGGTACCCGAATAGAAAGATTCAAACTCCATTGTAGCCTTATCGGTCTCAATTTCTGCAAGAATGTCTCCTTCTTCAACTTCATCCCCAACTTTTTTCAACCATGTTGCCACGGTACCTTCTTCCATAGTATCACTAAGGCGAGGCATTTTTACAATCTCCACACCTTCAGGAATAGCAGTTGCCGTAGTTTTAGGAGCTTCCTTCTTATCTTCCTTCTCGGCTACAGCTTCTGTTTGTTTTTCCTCTTTGTCATCCGAAGATGCACTATTGATCAATCCGGATACATCTTCGCCCTTTTCACCAATTATGGCCAAAAGTGAATCTACTGGAGCCGTATCACCTTCTTTAATACCTATATATAATAAAGTTCCTTCATTGAAAGATTCGAACTCCATTGTAGCCTTGTCGGTTTCGATTTCTGCCAATATATCACCTTCTTCGATCTTGTCGCCTACTTTCTTTAGCCACTTAGCAACGGTCCCCTCTTCCATGGTATCGCTAAGTCTTGGCATATTTATTACTTCTGCCATTTACTTATATTTTATGTTGTACAAATGGATAATCCTCTTGATCGTATACCATATCATATAATTGATTTATAGGTGGATAATCCGATTCCTCTGCAAATTTTTCGCACTCAGAAACCAACTTTTTAACCCTAGTATCTATCTCCTTTATCTGAGCGTCAGTGGCATATTTGTTTTCCTTTATAGTAGCCAATACTTGGGATATTGGATCTATTTTCTTGTACTCTTCCACCTCTTCCTTGGTTCTGTAATGCTGGGCATCTGACATGGAGTGTCCTCTGTACCTATAGGTCTTCATTTCAAGAAAAGTAGGTCCGCCTCCAGACCTGGCACGCTCAATAGCCTTGCTCATTTCCTTGGCAACCGTCACCGGATCCATTCCATCTACTGGTCCACATGGCATTTCGTATCCCAATCCCAGTTTCCAGATTTCGGTTGAATGGGACGTTCTAGCTACAGATGTTCCCATGGCATAACCATTGTTCTCACAAACAAAAACAACTGGCAACTGCCAAAGCATGGCCAAGTTAAAACTTTCATGAAGCGATCCCTGTCTTACTGCCCCATCTCCCATATAACACAAGGTTACGGCATCCCTTTTAAAATACTTATCAGCAAAAGCCAATCCAGCACCCAATGGGATCTGACCACCAACTATACCATGGCCACCATAGAAACGATGTTCTTTGGAAAAAATATGCATGGATCCACCCATTCCTTTGGAAGTTCCCGTGACTTTACCATAAAGTTCCGCCATCACCTTTTTGGGATCAACACCCATACCTATTGGCTGAACGTGATTCCTATAAGCGGTAATCATTCTATCCTTGGTAAGGTCCATTGCATGCAATGCACCTGCAAGAACAGCTTCCTGTCCATTGTAAAGATGTAAAAATCCACGAACTTTTTGTTGAATATAGACTGCAGCAAGTTTATCTTCAAACTTTCTCCAGAACAGCATGTCCTCATACCATTTAAGGTAGACCTCTTTGGTTATTTTTTCCATTAATTGATAATTTATGTAGTAATTCGCTTTAATCAAAAACAAGTTTATGACCAAAACGGAAAACAAAAATACATATATAAATCAATAGGAAAAAAAATTAAATCAAAAGCTTCGCATAAAGCTATTATATAAAACAAAATAAGGAATAGTTGAGAAATACCTAAAATTTAAAGGCCATACTTCTTTTCCTATTCAAGAAATGTACTGTTAAAAGCCAAAGGAAGTATGTCGGCCACAGAATTACATTTTAAGATCTCTCCTGTTTCCCCAGACATAATTATTGATATAGGCCTCATTTGTCTTATTTCATATTCCGAAATGGACTGCCGACAATTACCACAAGGGGCAGCAGGTTTATTAACTACAAAATTTTTAGAAGTGGCGCTTATGGCAATGGCTTTGACACCTACACCAGGAAATTTTGCGGATGCGTAAAATATAGCCACTCTCTCCGCGCACAGACCAGAAGGATATGAGGCATTTTCCTGATTGTTGCCAATTACAATTTCATCATTATCCAACAATACCGCAGCTCCAACATTAAATTTGGAATAAGGGGAATAAGCGTTCTGCCTAGCCTTTACCGCTTCACGCATTAAAACTTGGTCCTCCTGTTCCAGTTCATCCACAGATTCATAGACCATTAGATCAAATACCACCCTACGTAGTTTCATAGCCAATTTGCATTAAACAAGTTTGTAAAAATAAACAAAACCTGCTTGTTGGCAGGTTTTGTTTATAAGCTATATATTTTTTTGGCACATTAATCATTTAAAAATTCTTCTCCCAGATTGAATGTCAGCGAAAACCTAAGTGTATTCTCCAAAGGATTTCTGACCTGGGAAGTGGAGAACAAATAAGACAGGTCTACTTGAGCGGATTTAAATCTAAAACCGGCACCCAAAGTGAAAAATTTTCTCGACCCTTTTAAATCGCTCTCATTAAAATATCCAGTTCTTAACATAAATGCATTTTGGTAGGTATATTCAGCACCAAGTGCCCATGTAAATTCTTTCAACTCCTCACTAAAGCCATCGGGTGCATCGCCAAATGATTTAAAAACGCCTTCAAAAAATGTAGTTTGCTGATATTCGTCATTATCTGTCCCGTCAATAACCCCGTCATCGTTATAATCTTGTGGTGTAGGAACCAATAATTTATTAAATTCAGTTGTAAGTCCAAGCACATTATCCTGGTCCAAAATTAAATCAAAACCTAGACCCGCTTTCAAATTGGTAGGAAGAAAATTTTCTTGTCCCGCATCATCATACTTTAGTTTACTTCCTAAATTTGAAATGTTGAAACCGGCCCTCCAACGACCATCAAAACTATTATAAGCAATTTCCCTAGAACGATAGAACCCCGAGACATCCACAGCAAATGAACTTGCCGCCTTGGAATCCTCGCTGCCGTTATCAGGCAATTTTAAATTAGAGCTAATAAACCTACCAGCAACAGCCATGGAAAAGGTTTCGCTTAACTTTAAAGAATAGGAACCATCAAATGCCAACTCGTTGGGTTTGGCCAATCTTGCCTGATCCCCGGCGAATTGCCTAAGTTCAATTTCTCCCAAGGTAAAGTACCTTAAACTTAAGGCGAAGGCACTTCTATCATTGATTTTCTTGTGAAAATTTGCACTTAACAGGGCTATATCGGTAATTATACTCTCCAAATACGGTGTATAACTAAGTCCTATTCCCATTTCCCTTTCGGCAAAGGCAAATTTTGCCGGATTCCACTGTTGCGAGAAAGCATCGGTAGAGGTGGCAACCCCCATATCCCCCATACCTGATGCCCTAGCATCTGCGGCAATGGTTAAAAAAGGAACAGCAGTGGTAATCACCCTATCTTCCTGAGCAGCAACTTTAAACACCAAGAAAAGCAAGAAAAGTATTGATAATTTTTTCATTTTAACTTGTTATAATTAAGATTTGGTTTCTATAGTTATCCAAAAGAACCCAAATGATAGATATCTCGGTTCATTATAGTCAAACGTCCATTTTCCAAATATCTTATATGTACCATAAAAAAATTGAGCATTTAAGTGCTTTTTACAATCAAGATATAATATAATAGGAATAATCCATTGCTTAAATTGTTTCATAGTAATTGAATTTACTTGTTATTTTACAAAGAATTATCAACTATCCATACTATATTAAATTTTAAGTCGTTATTCATGTTAAGCGATGCTCTTTGCATGTTAAATAAATCATCAATTTTTTTCATTTAACAAAATATTATGCCTTAATCATCGTTCTAAATGCCGAAAGCGACACAAAATATTAATAAAATATGAATCGCAAACTCCTTTAAATAGAAGTTTGTCCTTTGAACTCAAGTCCTAATTATGAAAAAACAATTCATCAAAGTTGTACTCTCTTGCGCTATTATAGCTGGTGGTTTTTCAAGCTGTAAAAACTCATCATCCTCTAAAAATGTCTCAAGGGCTACGGGCTGGAATATTAACGCCAAGGAAGGTGGATTTCAGTACAATTCAGACTTTAAAGAGCAGGAAACTGCACCAGGTTTAGTATTTGTAGAGGGAGGAACCTTTACAAAAGGTCAGGTTCAGGATGATGTGATGCACGAATGGAACAACACCCCTACCTCACAGCACGTGCAGTCTTTTTATATGGATGAGACCGAAGTTACCAATGTTATGTATTTGGAATATTTGGATTATCTGAAAAGCGTATATCCTCCAGAAAATCCTAAATATGTACACATATACACTGGTGCATTACCAGATACCTTGGTATGGAGAAACAGGTTGGGATTCAACGAAACTATGACCAATAATTATCTACGCCACCCGGCTTATGCCGAATATCCCGTAGTTGGTGTAAACTGGATCCAAGCGACCCAATTTGCAGAATGGAGGACAGACCGTGTGAATGAAGTAATGCTGGAAAGAGAAGGCTATCTTTCAGAAGATGCCAAATACAAAGTAATTAATGGCGAGGCAGAAGGTGGTTTTAGCACGGAAGCCTATTTAAACAGACCGGAATCCGTATACAATGGACAGATAGACTCTCTACAAGGGAAAAAGAAAAGAGATTCAGTTTCCGTCTTTGCCAAAAGGAGCTCCGGGGTTATTTTACCGGAATATAGATTACCTACTGAGACGGAATGGGAATATGCAGCCCAAGCACAGATTGGAAGCAGGGAATACAATAACTATAGAGGTAGAAAAAAATATCCTTGGGAAGGAGATTATACCAGAAATGGACAAAGGGTTGGTAGAGGAGATCAATTGGCCAACTTCAAACAAGGAAAAGGAGATTACGGCGGAATTGCAGGATGGTCCGATGACGGCGCCGATATTACCGCGGAAGTTAAATCTTACAAGCCCAATGATTTTGGATTGTATGATATGGCAGGAAACGTGGCCGAATGGGTTGCGGATGTCTACAGACCTATAGTAGACGACGAAGTAAGTGACTTCAACTATTTCCGAGGAAACGTTTATATGAAAACAGCCATTGGAAAAGACGGAAAAGTAAATGTAATTCGCGACTCCATTGTGTACGACACCTTGCCAAACGGTAAAGTAGTAGCGGTAAATTTACCAGGTGAGATTAAAATGGTACCGGTAGATGAGGAAGAAACCTTCTTAAGGACCAACTTCTCTTCCAGTGACAACCGTGGATACAGGGACGGTGAACCAGGGTCTACCAGATTTTATGATAGGTTTAGCGATGAGGACGAGGATGAAACAAATAAAAAGAAAATGTATGATTCTCCTGTCAGCAAGGTACAGGTAGACTCTACAGGAAATATCATCAGAGCTTATGACAAATCCAATAACAGAACTTCCTTGATCAATGATGAAGTAAGAGTCTTCAAAGGAGGTTCATGGAGAGATAGGGCCTATTGGTTAGACCCTGCACAAAGAAGATATCTACCACAGTATATGTCAACAGATTACATTGGATTTAGATGTGCCATGTCTAGAGTAGGTTCCAAATCCAAAACAAAAAACAAAACCCCTAGAGGCAAGAAAGCCAAATAGGCATAGCAAATAATTATATGAAGAAGCCCTTTTTAAAAAGGGCTTTTTTTATATCTTAGTTTTATGACAATAGAACATTTGCACCAACTCTTTTTAGAGTTTCCCCTAGTTTGTACAGACACTAGAAAAATAAGCCCTAATTGTATATTTTTTGCCTTAAAGGGAGATAATTTTAATGGCAACACTTATGCCGCACAAGCTCTTGAGAAGGGCTCATCTTACGCCATTGTTGACGAAGAGGAATTTGCAGGCCACGACAAGGCCATATTGGTAAATAATGTACTCAATACACTCCAAGAACTTTCCCGATTTCACAGGAATTATTGCAAAGCAAAGGTAATTGGCCTTACTGGAAGTAATGGCAAAACCACTACAAAAGAACTTATTACCGCTGTTCTATCAAGAAAATACAAAACTATTGCTACAAAGGGCAATTTAAACAATCATATAGGTGTCCCATTAACACTACTTTCCATTACCCCGGATACGGAAATGGCCATCGTTGAGATGGGTGCCAACCACCTTAAGGAAATAGAGTTCCTTTGTAAGTTGGCCATGCCCGATTTTGGATATATTACCAATTTTGGCAAAGCACATTTGGAGGGTTTTGGAAGTGAGGAAGGAGTAATAAAAGGCAAAAGCGAGCTGTACGACTATTTAACCAGCCACGATAAATCCATTTTTTTTAACGCGGACGACCCTATTCAAAAAGAAAAACTATCTAACGTCATCAAGAAATTTGGGTATAGCCAAAACAATAGTGAATTCTTTCGAATAAAACTTGTTGGCGCTGATCCTTTTGTTAAAATTTCTGTAGATGATATCCAAATTACAACCCAATTGGTGGGCAGCTATAATTTCACGAATTGCTGTGCCGCAATATTAATTGGAAAATATTTTAATGTTGAGTTAGACGAAATAAAAAGAGGAATTGAAAATTACATTCCCCAAAACAATCGTTCACAAATAATCAAAAAAAATGGCCACCATATAATTCTGGACGCCTATAATGCCAACCCTACTAGTATGAAGGCCGCCTTGGAAAACTTTCAGCAATTAAAGGCCGATTA
This sequence comes from Arenibacter palladensis, assembly GCF_900129275.1. Classification (GTDB taxonomy): domain Bacteria; phylum Bacteroidota; class Bacteroidia; order Flavobacteriales; family Flavobacteriaceae; genus Arenibacter; species Arenibacter palladensis. The sequence continues at coordinate 8,055 of NZ_FQUX01000015.1, forward strand.
TAAGATTGCATTCTTGGGAGACATGTTCGAATTAGGAAAAACGGCAGAAAATGAACATCAGGAAATATCCAATATAGCCACCAATATGCAATTTGATCAAGTGTTTTTAATTGGGGAAAACTTTTTCAAGACAAAAAGTGACTTAAGTAAATTCAAGTCATTTGACCATCTTAGGGAAACACTTAATAACAAAACCTTGAAAAATGCCACAATCTTGATAAAAGGATCCCGTGGCATGGCATTGGAAAGAATACTCGATTTATTATAACCTTTAAAAATTAGGTTTTTGTGGGACATACTGGATTCGAACCAGTGACCTCTGCCCTGTCAAGGCAGCGCTCTAAACCAACTGAGCTAATACCCCATTCTCTGTAACAACAGAAAAAATAGTCCGCCAAAATTACACCAATTTTAAGAGTTTAAAACAACCTAGGAAAGTTTTTTTCAATAATTTGATCCTTTGGTATTCAAAATCCATTTCTCAACTATTGAAACAAAGGCAATAGGCTTCCACTTCACAACTATTCCGCAACACCTTATTAAAGAATAAAATCAACCCCTAATAAATTTGAATGGAATCCATTACTTTCTACTTTACTTTATTTCGATTTCCCAAACCTGAATACCTCTGAAGGGGTTCTGGCCCTTTCCAAAATACTTTCCATTTCAGCAACCACCTCTGGAAAATCGGAGGCCACATTATTGGCCTCTCCTGTGTCCTGGGACAAATCATATAGCTCTATCCGGGCATCCGGATTCTGTAGAACATTGTACTTCACCGCCTTCCAGTCCCCCATTCTAACTGCTTGCCTCCCCCCTTTTTCGTGAAACTCCCAATACAAATACTTGTGTTCCTTTTGTTCCGTGGAATTACCTAGCAAGGTGGGCAATAGGGAAATCCCATCCAAACCTGGGGTCTCCTTTACCCCCGCAATTTCCGCCAAAGTGGGAAAGACATCCCAAAATGCCGAAACGTGGCCCGTAACGGTTCCCGGTTTAATCTTATTGGGCCATTTAACCATCATAGGGACACGAATACCACCTTCGTACAAATCCCTTTTATATCCCTTTAACATACCATTGCTATCAAAATAATCCGGATCTGCCCCACCCTCTAAATGTGGACCATTATCCGACGTAAAAATTATGATAGTATTGTCCGCTATTCCCAAATCGTTTACCTTCTGAACAATTTCACCTACCTGTTCGTCCAAGATACTCACCATGGCCGCAAAGGCAGCATGACTTTCTGTTTGGGAACCATACCCCCCTATTTTATACTTAGGGCCTTCATCTATTCCCTTATATACTTTTTCTGGCCAATACTTTCCTCTAAATCTGTTCAGCACCTCCTCTGGGGCCACCAACTCTGCATGTGGAATTATCGATGGTACATAAGCAAAAAATGGTCTATCCTTATTCTCCTCTATAAACTGTAATGTCTTTTCATGAATAAGACTAGGAGCATAAATACCTTTTTTGGTACCGGAATTCTGTGGTAGCACTATAGAGTCTTGATTGGACCACAAATGATAGGGATAATAATTATGCCCTATCGTTTGACAATTGTATCCATAAAAAGTATCAAATCCTTGGTTATTGGGATCACCTTCCGACCCTGGATAGCCCAACCCCCATTTTCCAAAAGCACCGGTGCTATAACCAGCTTTCTTTAAAACTTCCGCAATGGTAAGGGTGCTATCGGGAATAGGAAATTGACCTTCGGGCTTAATGCCATAATTCCCCCTAACCACCGTATGCCCAGTATGCATACCAGTCATAAGCGCCGATCTGGACGGAGCACAAACAGTACTCCCGGAGTAATGCTGAGTAAAAAGCATTCCCTGGGCGGCCAATTTATCAATATGGGGAGTTTGAAATTTTTTTTGACCATAAACACTCAGATCCCCATACCCCAAATCATCGGCAAGAATATAAATAATATTTGGCGGGCCAATTGTTTTTGAAACTTGCGCAGAACCTACAACAGAAGATTTCTTTTCCATTTTACATGAAGTGAATCCCATTGCAGCAATTATCATCAATCCAAAAACAACTTTAAAATCCATTACCCATTTATTTATGATAAACATACGGAGAATTATAATAAGTCACGCTTGGAAATATTAAAAACCAATAAACACAATCCCCATTGACATCATCTTCAGTTTGTAGCCGTTAGTTCAGCTTCAAAAGGAACGGTAAATTTAAGATCATGAAACCAATACACCGAGGAAATCACCTCTATGACCATGGATTTATCTCCTAGCGACTCCCTATTATACTGCCAAATTATATCCTTTGCATCCGGAAAAGCTTGGCCTTCCAATTGTTCCGAAAACAACCTATTCAATAAAGTGTTCTTAGGCATACCCGCGACTAAAAGTCTAATGATCGATGCCTCAAAATCGGACTTAAACACAGACATATCTTCCTTTTTGGCAGCTTCCAACTCCAGTTTAAATCTTAGGGCCTCCGGCTGGGGAAATTTGCCATTAAAGGCTTGAAACAATAATTGTCCTGCATTAAAAAATTGTTCGTGCAATGATAAATCCGCATACTCCTCCCACATTTTTTCATGAAGCATTTCATGTGATAGATTGGCAATCTGACTGCTACTCAAATTATCTTTGAACAAATACTTTAAAACAATTTCCGCTGCTTCCGAGGGCTCAAAATCTGTTAAGGACAACATACACATTTCCTTTAATTCTGAAGACGGAATAGTGGCCGTATCCCCAAATTCCATAATCTCCAAAAGTTCCACATAATTGTCATTATCCCAGGAATTGGGCAATTCACGAATGGTTTCAAACTTTTTTAGTTCAATTCTGTATTTCATAATTATGGATTTTATTATTGCCGGTGCAACCCAAGTTACGCAAATAGAGGATTATGTTGTTAAATTTAATCCCTTGAATTTACCATCTACAATATAATTCCAGTTCAAAATAAAAATCAGTGAAATTTAAAGTAAATTTACCACTATCACATACTTAAGAAACACCAATAAATAGTAGTCCTTTTGAAATTTTATATCCTCATTTTAATCAGTCTTATCAATTGCCCCAACCTCTTTGCACAGAAACAAAATACCAAAATAGTGTTTGTTATTGTTGATGGTATCTCTGCAGACGTATTGGAAAAATTGGAAACACCCCAGCTCGATGCCATAGCTATAAAAGGTGGTTATACCCGTGCCTATGTTGGAGGTGAAAAAAATGGCTATTCAGAAACTCCTACCATTTCCGCAGTTGGATACAACAGTCTTTTGACCGGTACCTGGGCCAACAAACACAATGTATGGGGCAATAGTATAAAAGATCCCAATTACAACTATTGGACAGTTTTCAGATATGCCAAAGAAAATAGGCCGGAATTGAAAACAGCTATTTTCTCAACGTGGTTGGACAATAGGACAAAATTAGTTGGGGAGGGTCTTCCCCAAACCAATTTCCTAAAATTAAATTATCATTTTGACGGCCTTGAGTTAGATACCGTAAATTTTCCACATGACGAAGACCGACTTTACATTCATAAAATAGACGAATTGGTAGTAGATGAAGCCTCCAAGTATATAAAGGATGAAAGTCCGGACCTTTCATGGGTGTACCTTGAATATACCGATGACATGGGACATCGATATGGAGATAGCGAGGAATTTCATAATGCCATTGCCATAATGGATAAACAAATTGGACGCATATACAAAGCAATGGAGTTCAGAAGAAAAGTACATGGCGAGAATTGGCAGATATTCATCACTACAGATCATGGCAGGGACATGGAAACTGGCAAAGGACACGGAGGGCAATCAGACCGGGAACGCCTAACTTGGATCGTAACCGATGCCGATGACCTAAATGACTATTTTATGAGCGAAACCCCAGGTATAGTGGATATCTTACCAGCAATGCTCAGAAGTTTGGAAATCTCCCCTGAGCGCAACAGGGTGTTTGAAATTGATGGGGTTCCCATTACCGGACCGCTTTCCGTGAGTGATTTAAAGGCAAATATTCAAGGCCAAAATTTATTCCTTAACTGGAAAACTTACAATAAGGATAAAAAGCTCAAAATTTACCTAAGTACGGAGAATGGTTTTAAAAATGGAATTTATGACCATTACATACTGATCAAAAAAGTAAAGGGGAACAGTAATAGCACCAAAATAGATGTAAGCAAATATCCTTCCCGTTTTTATAAAATTGTGATAGAAGGAAAGCACAATTCTTCCAATACTTGGTTGGTATCTCAATAAATTCGTCGCTTGTACCGTGTTCAATTGGACCATCACTGGAATGATGGCGAAAACTTTGGAGCATCCAATTTCTTTAAAACCGATTGTGCAGAAAATCCTACCATTTATACATTTCCAGATTATACAATAGTTTATACTCCCTATCTTTATTAAAAATTAAAACGATATGCTAGCCGAAGCTTCATATTAAATAATTTTTAAATTAAACTGGATCACACATCCAGAACTTAGACTGTTTTTTTTTAGAATAATTATATAACCTATTGAAATAATTATATAACATTTTGCTTCCCCTATTTTCGACATTTGTATAACACCCAAAAATCAATTATCATGTCACAGATCATAAGCATTATACTCGTATTAAATCTTTGTTTTGCAGGGGGCACCATTTTCGTAATCCTTCATGGAATGTATATTTCGAAAAAAACACGGGCACTGGATATGGATTCCATTCAGAATTTGGAAAAGAGAAATATTAGCGATGGCTCAAAAAGTCAATTTTAAACTTATACAGCTAAAAACTCTAAGCCTTCATACATAGGATATACTTTGGGGGCACCCAAATGAAAATCCGAAGTTTAAATACAGGCATATTTCCATCCTAAACACCCTGTTATCCCAATATGCCTTCAGGCCTAGGAATACCGATTTGGAACACGGGGTAATATTTGTTTATTTTAAATTATACATAACTTCCAAAATCTATAGTACCCTGCCCATTAGAATCTTTAATGTGTAGTGCCAGCTTATCCATACCATTTTACCAATAATAGCCTTTCTTAGCTAAACTCAAATTCAAATCCTTCACTCCCATTAATCTGGTTTGCAAAACTTGTACGTACAAGTAAAATCATTATATTTACTAAGTCACATTTTCAATGACCGTTTGTTGCTATCTTCCAGGTTATGACATTTTGTTGCCTAAAAACAACATCTTAATAATACACTAGGAGATTCCATATAGGTAAATTGAAATAAAATACACCAATATGAAAATAGCCATGTTAGGATCGGGATTTATTGCTCGATTTTATGCCGAATCCCTACATTCCCAAAGACGAAAAGATCATTTGGTCATGGTCTATTCACGCAATGAAGAAAACGCCAAAAGATTTGCAGGGGATTATAACTTGCCGCACTACACGACGTTTATGGAAGAAGCCATAGCACATCCTGATGTTGAAATAGTCCTCATATCCCTGCCAAATCATCTTCATGAAATAGCTGTTGGCGTATGTGCCAAATTTAAAAAACATGTAATCTGCACCAAACCCTTAGGGCGTACTGCCAAAGAGGCCAAGCGCATGCTGGACCAAGTAGAGAAAGCCGGGATTTTTGGGGGTTATTTGGAAGACCTATGCTACACCCCAAAATTCTTAAAATCTATGGCAAGCATTAAGCGTGGTGAAATTGGCAATGTACTTTGGACAAAGTCAAGGGAAGCCCACCCCGGCCCACATAGCGATTGGTTTTGGGATAAGGAAAAATCCGGCGGTGGTGCCATCATTGATCTGGGATGCCACTGTGTAGAAATTGGCCGCAATTTTATTGGCAAAAACATAAAACCTTTGGAAGTCATGTGTTGGGCGGACACTCAAGTACATCCAATAGAAGCCGAAGACCATGCCATTGGGCTGGTAAAATATGCCAACGGAGCCATTGGGCAGTTTGAAGTAAGCTGGACTTTCCGTGGGGGAATGGACCTCAGGGACGAGGTCATGGGCACCGAAGGCACTATTTGGATCAATAGCTTTTTACGTACCGGCTTCGAAATGTTCACCACCGGAAAAGGGGGCGATGGATATGTTGCAGAAAAAGCTGAATCCAATACAGGCTGGCTATTTCCGGTAGGAGACGAAGCTCATGAACTAGGTTACCCCCATATGTTTACCGATATGTTTAATGCCATAGAAGAAAATAGGCAACCTCTTGAAACATTTTATGATGGTTATGTGGTAAATGCCATATTGGACGCCGCCTATAAATCTGCCGAAAGTAAATTATGGGAGCCGGTTATATTAGAGGATTGGCGGGGAGATGAACCCGAAGAACATCAAAAAAAATGGAATTCCCATGACGAAGACCATTACCTAATAAAAGAGGAAATCTTACCCAACGGAGACACCAAATTGATATTAAGACACAAACAAACAGGCGTGGTTACGCAAAAAGTAACCCATGGCAAAGAATAAGTGCCTATTGGCATAAGTCAACCATAATGAAGCCTATTAACAAAGCAATTACAGCCTTCATAAACGCCTATTTGAATGATACATTGGCAATTTAAAAATAAGTGACCAACGGTAAATAAGCACCAATAAACAAAAGAGCACCTTAAAACGCACTATGGACTTTAAGAACACCACATACATAATAATGGGCGGTACAACAGGGATGGGTCTGGCTGCTGCCATCGCCCTAAAGTCGAAAGGAGCCAACTTAATGGTGGTTGGAAGAAACCCTTCCAATTGTAAAAAAGCGGAAGAAATCTTAGGTCCGGACAGCATTAGCATGGACGGTGATGCCACCAACCCAAAGACCATTAAAAAGGCTATTCAAAAAACACATGAGACTTTTGGATATATTACTGGATTATTTCACGTTGCTGGCGGAAGTGGTCGTAAGTGGGGTGACGGAGCATTGGATCAAATAACATTGGAAGGATGGAACAAAACCATGGAACTTAACCTGACTTCCCTAATGTTATCCAATCAGGGCATAATAAATTATTTTCTTGAACACAAAACCCCAGGAACCATTTTGAATATGGGATCGGTGTTGGGCTACTCCCCTTCCCCAAAATATTTCACCACCCATGCCTACGCTGCAGCCAAATCGGCCATAATAGGTTTTTCCAAATCGATTGCCGCCTATTACGCGACCCACAATATAAAAATTAACGTCATTGCTCCCAGTCTGTTTGTTACCCCCATGGCCCAAAGGGCGGTAAAAGATGATAAAATATTAGAATTCCTCAAAACCAAACAACCCTTGGACGGAGGGCGGCCAGGGGTTTCCGAGGACATTAATAATGCTGTATTAATGTTCTTACACCCCAATTCCAATTTCATAACCGGACAAGTTTTGGCCGTAGATGGAGGTTGGAGCATTAGTGAGGGACAATACGGTTAAAAATATAGGAAGGAGTTCAATTAAAGAATACAAAAGCGTAATTTAAACTATGAGCGTAACAAAAAAATATCTAGCAAAGGGAACTGAAATCATATCCATTGTGGCAGAACAGGAATCGAATATACAAGAAGTAGCCCAAATTTTTGCCCAGTCCATACTGAGCGGACGCATGGTACACCTTTTTGGATCTGGCCACAGCCGTATGATGGTGGAAGAAATGTGGCCCAGATACGGGTCCTTTCCTGGATTCAACCCCATTGTGGAACTTTCATTGTCCTTTCACAATTTGGTAGTCGGGGCCAACGGGCAACGTCAAGCCATGTTTCTTGAGAATGTATCCGGATTGGCAGCTAGAATTCTAAGGAATTTTGATACTAGTCCACAAGATACGGCCTTGGTAATATCTTCCAGTGGTTGCAATGTAGTGCCAATAGAAATGGCAGAAGAATTTCAAAAAAGAAATATAAAAGTGGTCGCCTTGGTAAGCAAGCTTCATCTGGAAGGAAGTACTTCTAAAAAATCGGATGGTAAAAAATTAACTGATTTTGCCGATTTTGTACTGGATACTGGGGCGCCGTTGGGTGATGCCATGATCTATTTGGACGGCTTGGATTCTCCAGTGGCGCCAGGCTCCACCTTGGGCGGGGTACTACTTATAAATTGCATAAAAGCCGAGTTGGCCAAAATCTTGCATGAGAATGGCAAATCCCCAAAAGTATTGAGCAGTGGCAAAATCGTAGGAGAAAAACGAGCGGTAGATCTTTTCGAATCCGCCTATGATGAACATGCCCACCTGATGGCCAAATTATATCAAAATGTAGGGAATAAATAGGATGAAAACTGATGTTACAATACCTATATCCGAAATTTGCCCTAAGATTCCCAATTTTGGAATTTAACTATTTTTCAACATGAACTTTTCTACTGTAATTACTAAATCGTTTCAAACAGACATCCTCATTATCGGGAGTGGCAGCGCAGGTTCCACGGCAGCAATTGCAGCTTCAGATGGAAGGCACAAAGTTACCATAGTGGAGCGGTATGGTTTTCCGGGTGGTACCTCAACCCAGATGCTGGATACGTTTTACGGTTTTTTCACCCCGTCGGATTCTCCAAAAAAAATTGTAGGTGGTATTCCCGATAGAATCGTTAACGCCTTAAACCATTCCGGTGATATTTTTCTAAGGCCAAATACCTATGGTGCCGGCACAGGCGTTAATTACAATCCTGAAAAGCTAAAACTTGTTTGGGACAGTCTTTTACAGGAAAGTGGAGTTCAAATTTTGTATCATTCCACACTTGTTGGAGTGGAAAAAGTGGGGGAAACATCAACTTGTATATTTTTTAATAAGGGCTATGGTTTTTATTCCATAATAGCTAAAAGAGTAATAGATGCATCGGGTGATGCGGACTATTGTCATTGGGCAGGCATTAAATATGAGCGAGCTGGCGAGAAGGAAGCAGCCCAGAGCATGACCACTACCTTCCGCATGGCCAACGTAGAACAGCAGGAATATGAAGCTGCAGGAGGAAAAAAAATGTTGAAAGAGAAGATGGCTGAAGCCTATGAAAAAGGAACTTATGGTCTACCAAGAAAAGAAGGCTCTGCACATGAAATGTGTCAGCCCAAATGTATTTCCACCGTGGCGGTAAAAGTGGTGGATTTAGACCCTTTGGATGTGGAGGGAATTACAAAGGCGGAAATAGAAGGTCGCCGACAATCCTTTATTTTTGAAGATTTTTTTAGAGCAGAAGTACCTGGATATCAAAATGCCAAGATAATAGGGCTCTCCCATCAAATTGGAGTGCGGGAGACGAGCAGGGTATATGGCGAATATCGCCTTACAAAAGAAGATTGTATGAACGCCATGACCTTCGAGGACCAAATTTTTCTGTGTGGCGCCCCAATAGAAGACCATCGCAAATCGGACAAGGGAGATTCGGAAACTTTTTGGCAATATGTCCCGAAAGGAGGAGCTTACGGGGTTCCCTATGGCACAATTGTACCCAAAGAAAGCCAAAATACTTGGGTGATAGGACGATGCTTCTCCGCAACTCACGATGCACATGCTTCCTGCCGATCCATGGCTCAGACCATGAGTATGGGGCAGGCTGCAGGTCTGGCAGCCAAGATCTCTTTGGACACAGATCAAAATGCAAAAAATATCGATTTCAACAAACTACAAAATGCTTTATTCGCAGTTGGTGCAATTTTAGAGATGCCCCAGAAAATAGCAGATACATCCAGGAACGGATGGGAAAATAATAAATAAGATATGTCTCAAGAATTCTTTAGAACTATATTGGGCGACAGGCCAACTTCAGGAATGGGCCTCACCTATTCCCATGAACACATTATTATAGAAGATAGTTATGTAACAGCCGCACACCCTGAATTTTTACTAAACGATATAAATAAAATTTCAGAGGAGCTAATAAACTTTTATAAGGAAGGAGGCAGAACGGTGGTAGATACCATGCCGGCCAATTGTGGCCGCAATGTATTTAAATCAGCGGAGGTAAGCCGCCGTAGTGGTGTCAATATAATTGTCCCAACTGGAATACATCTGGAAATGTACTATCCAGAAAATCATTGGAGATATAGCTATACCGAAGATCAGTTGACTGAACTTTTTATCGCTGATATTGAAAATGGCATTGATCAATTCGATTATTCCGGACCTTATGTACAGCGGACAATCCATAAAGCAGGACTAATAAAATTGGCTACAGGAAACGAACGCATAGATAAACATCAGGAAAAAATCTTCAGGGCTGTGGTGAATGCACATCTGGAAACCGGTGCACCAATCTTAACCCATACCAATTTTGGAAAACAGGCCTTGGAACAAGCCCAACTGTTCAAAAATTTGGGAGCAAACTTGGAACATGTGGTGCTTTCCCATGTGGACCGGGCCAAAGAAATAAACTACAACAAAGCAGTATTGGATATGGGAGTCAGGGTGGAATACGACAGCACCTTCCGCTGGAAAAAAGCAGAACCTAATTATACTCTAATCCTTTTGGAAAATCTTCTCCCCCATTATCCAGATCAAATTACCCTGGGAATGGATATGGCAAAAAATGCCTATTGGAAAAGTTATGGAGGCGGCCCAGGCTTAAATTTCCTTTTAGAAACCATTCCCCAATTCTTAGCATCCAAGGGGCTTGAAGAGCATTATAAAAATATCTTTTTTGACAATCCTAAAAAATTGTATGCCTTTTCCAAATCATAAGACAAAAACCTATGGCCAACCTACAAAAAGTAACTATTTCGAATAGGATATTCGGTAGTATTACAATACAAATCGCCATACAAATTAAGATTGGGCCTACTAGTTCTGAACCTTATTGATATATGTAAAATAGGGGCTCCTACTGCAATCCCCAATTTTTTAGCGATATCCACACTGGCTTTTACCGACCTTAACTCCTGCTCCGCACCCATAATCTCAATTAAGTATTCCTGACTGAGGGTCTTAAAGAAAGATCCCTCCACAAATTCGTTAGACTTTATTGGCTCCAACGCGTTCAAAGCATACCAATTGTTTTCCAAAACCACGGGTTTGTCATCTATATAACGAACTCTTTGAAAATATACACATTGTGAACTTTTTTCATCTTCCGACAACGGAAAAACTATTAAAGGGTCCCACGCCACAATTTTGGGCTCTTCGGTTACCTTAGTTTTTACCTTGTAATCTGTAGAACCGGAAAATCCTTTTACCGACAAAAGGCCCAAGTACTTTCCCCTTTCAAGTACTTTACTGCCCTTACCATGTTCCTTCTCAATAAATCCTTCCTTCAACAGTTCGTCCAAAGCCTTTCTAACGGTTGTTCTAGTGGTACCGAATTGCACACAAAATTCATTTTCCGAAGGCAAGTAACTACCAGGGGGATATTTTTGAGTTTGTATCCTCTTTTTAATGTACTCTTGAATCTGATGGTATTTCTTTATCTTACCCACTTTCTATCTTCAGCTATCAATGCCTAATTTTATTGTCTTTCAGTCGCCGTGCAATAGTAATATTTGTGAAAACCACTTTACACATACTACCCACATTGTACAGACAAGTTAAATATTGGAAGAATTTCACACTTGTACTCACCACAAAAATAAACTATCCCTTCCATGTTTCCTAACCCATTCATCCAAACGACATAATCCTATAAGATTCATACATATTGTTGAACTTCAAAAATTGATATATTAATTTGATTTTCAATATTCTACAATGAAAACAAGCAATGAGGCCCCCAGAACCCACCTTAACGACCACTCATCCCCTGCCATAGCTATGACAATCCATCCAAACCTTCATAAAGCCTAGAATGGACCACTTAATTATTCAAGGAAAACTTCCAATTATTTGAAATTAAATTTTAACTTGTATGCACATGTTAAAATTATCATTTTTATGGCATCTGATAGGAGAATTAAAAACCGTTTAGCATCCCTGATAATTTCCACTACCATAGTCTGCTCCTATACAAGTTGCAAGGATACTAGAAATGCCGACTACACTACCCCTGAACTTAATTTCGAGACCAGTATTGAGAATGATTTCAGTGTGCCGAAGGGCTGGCAAATAACTTTATGGGCAGAATCCCCCTCCTTATACAACCCTACCAATATGGATGTTGATGAAAAGGGAAGGATATGGGTCACGGAAGCTGTTAATTATAGGGATTTCAATAACGACCCAAAACACCATCTGAATTTCGAAAAGGGGGATCGGGTAATGATTTTGGAAGACACCGATGGGGACGGGATTAGCGACACCTCCAAAGTGTTTGTTCAGGATAAAGATCTTGTAGCCCCCTTGGGCATAGCGGTCATCGGGAACAAGGTGTTCGTTTCCTGCGCCCCTACATTGTTTGTTTATACCGATGAAAATGGTGATGATGTGCCCGACAAAAAAGAAGCTTTTCTTACCGGGTTTGGGGGTTTTGACCACGACCACAGCTTACATTCACTCGTAGTAGGTCCGGATGGAAAATGGTATTTCAATACTGGAAATGCCGGACCCCACAATGTTACAGATAAAGCTGGATGGCAACTCCGATCCGGCAGTGTTTACACCGGCGGAACGCCATACAATGATAAAAACGAGCCCGCACAGCTCAGTGATGACGGGCGAATTTGGGTGGGAGGCCTTGCCTTGAGAGTGAACAATGACGGAACCGGCCTTGAAGTTGTAGGTCATAATTTCAGGAATTCTTACGAAGTTGCCTTGGATTCTTATGGCAATATGTGGCAAAACGACAATGATGACCAGGTAGTAACCTGTAGGGTAAGTTGGCTTATGGAAGGCGGCAATGCAGGATATTTCAATGCCAACGGTAAACGAACATGGCAAGCAGATCGTAAACCCGACCAGGACATTTTTTCTGCCCATTGGCACCAAGAAGATCCCGGGGTTATGCCTGCCGGGGACAATACAGGGGCCGGATCACCTACTGGAGTAGTCGTTTACGAAGGGGATGCCTTTGGCCCGGAATATCGTGGAATGCTATTAAGTGCCGATGCCGGACGCAACGTTATATTTGCCTACCAGCCCTCTCCTAATGGGGCTGGATTTGATTTGAAAAGGCACGATTTAATTACCTCTACCCAAGAATCTACCGAGGCCTATGTATGGAACGATATCGATGAGGACAAACGCAAATGGTTTAGGCCAAGCGATGTTACCGTTGGAACCGATGGCGCCATATACATTGCCGATTGGTACGATCCAGTAGTTGGGGGCCACCAAATGATGGACACTATTGGCTACGGCCGAATTTATAGAATTAGCCCAAAAGGAAAAGAACTAAAAACCCCACAAATAGATCTAAGTACCATTGATGGTCAAATTACCGCCCTTCTAAATCCAGCTGTAAATGTTCGAAGTCAGGGCTTTGAAAAATTATTGGAGCAAGGTGAACGGGTGGTGGGCAAGGTTAAAAAATTATTGGAGTCGGACAATCCCTATCATCGAGCAAGGGCCATCTGGTTATTGTCCAAACTAGGCCCCCAAGGAAAATCCATTGTAAAAAACGTTTTAAAAAATGAATCGGATCCCCGATTAAGGATTGTGGCTTACAGAGCGCTGAAAGATGATGCGGAATCCTTTAAAAAACATGCAGCAATAGCTATCAATGACCCCTCTCCCCAAGTAAGAAGGGAAGTGGCCATTTCTTTTCGCGACAAGACATGGGAAGAAATCGGACCTTTCATCCAAGAACTATTTGAAGGTTACAACGGCAATGACCCCTGGTACCTTGAAACTTTGGGCATGGCTATGGATGGCAAGGAAGAATTAGCTTATGCCGAGTTGCTTTCCAATCAGCCCGAAGATCCTTTATATTGGTCCAATACCTTTGCCTCCCTCGTATGGCGACTACATCCCAAATCTGCCATTAATGCACTAAAGGAAAGGGCCCTGGCCGAAAGTCTATCTCCCGATCTAAAAAAACAGGCAGTAGATGCCCTGGCCTTTATTAATGAAACTGAAGCGGTCGCGGCTATGCTGGCCATACATAAATCCAGTACGGACGAAAGGGTAAAGGAAATGTCCCAGTATTGGCTCGACTTCAGAAAAAGTAACGATTGGTATGCCCTTTGGGCCTGGGAAACGGAAAAAGGGGAAGGATTCCGTGTTCCGGATGATATTGCCCAACTCAACGAAATACTTTTAAACCAAGACACACCAACAAAACAAAAGATCGACGCCGGTAAAGAGATGGCCGGAAGTTTAATAGGTGGACGCCTCTTAATTAGTTTAGCCGCCAATAATCAGCTTTCCAATGAAGTTATCAATGGGGTATCCGAGGCTATTTTTAACAATCCTGAATTGGAAATAAGAACTTTGGCCAGTGAACATTTTAAAAAATCCGGGGAAAGACCATTTTCGATTACCTCCATTTTAGAATTGACAAATGATGTCTCAAAAGGGGAAAATATTTTTCTAACAAAATGCACCAGCTGCCATAAAAACGGAACTACTGGTAATGACATTGGACCAGACCTATCGTCGATTGGGGAAAAATTCGACAAAACAGCTTTGTTGGATGCCATTATTAATCCAAACGCCTCCATCGTATTTGGTTATGAACCAATTATGATAAAAACCAAAAGTGGTCAGGCCCTGTACGGCTTTCTTCTTTCAGAGGGCGAAACCACTGTCCTAAAGGATATGACCGGAAAACAGATGGTTATAGCCGCGGATGATATAGAAAGCAAAGAGAACATAAAAATGGGCATAATGCCAAATGCATTTGCCTTAGGCCTTACGGAACAAGATCTGGCCAATTTATCCGCCTACTTATTGACCTTAAAGAATAGTACGCTATAGACTGAAACAACATTAAACGAACTATGTTATGAGCGCTACAATAACTAGAAGGGATGTATTAAAATCCTCAGTTGGCATACTTGGCCTAAGTGTTTTGGGAGCCTATGAGGCGTTTGCCAATGACAAAAATAGGCGATTTAAGATTGATTGGGGCCTGCGATTGGTCCATCCAGAAAATGTCGGAGGTAGAAGCCATAAGGGTTGGCAAAAATATTGGACTGGACGGTGTTCAGATCAGCTTGGGAACATTGACCAATAATATGCACCTAAGGCAAGCCAGCATTCAACAACAGTACAAGGATGCCTGCTCAGAGTACGGCATGAGTATAGGTGGTATAGCCATTGGAGAAATGAACAATATCCCTTATAAATCGGACCCTCGCGCTGAACAATGGGTATGGGACAGTATTGATGTAGCTAAAAGAATGAATGTTAATGTAGTTCTACTGGCTTTCTTTCATAATGGAGATCTTAAAAATGACAAGAAAGGCACTCAGGAAACGATTCAAAGGCTAAAGAAAGTAAGCAAAAAAGCAGAGGACCATGGTGTCATCTTAGGTATAGAATCTTGGTTAAGCGCCGAAGAGCATATGGAAATCATAAATGACGTTGGGTCACCAAACGTACAAGTGTATTACGATGTGGCCAACTCCAACAAAATGGGGTACAATATTTATGACGAAATCAGATGGCTGGGCAAAAAACACATCTGTGAACTTCATGCCAAAGAGAACGGGTATTTATTAGGGCAGGGAAAAATAAATTTTGAAGAAGTAAAAAAAGCGATTGATGATATCGGCTATGAAGGATGGATACATATAGAAGGGGCCGTTCCCGAAAATGCTGATATGTTTGATAGTTATGTTTTGAACAACAAATATATCAGGTCGGTTTTAAAATAAAGCCTTAGACTTATCATATCTAATCATATCTAAGTCCAGTCTTTTACGTTTCGGAAAAAATTAATAGAATTAGCTTTCATTAACAATAGAAAGGATCAAAAAAAAAGGATTCTCCAGTTCTCCATTAACATGGTTGACATTAAAAACTTAAAGTGAAACTTATTGGCTTTAGAAAAACCAAAAAAGGCTTCCAATTTCTTGGAAGCCTTGTCTTTGTTACTGTGGGCCCTACTGGGTTCGAACCAGTGACCCCCTGCTTGTAAGACCCAGATTTCATCCTACAAATCAATGCAAAACACATCATATTATATTGATTTCCATATACTTATTTTGTTTTTAATAAAATTGGATATCATTTGATATCAAATGATATCCAAAAAAAGTGAGCCTAAAGTGAGCCTTATTTTTTCCTAAATTTAAGTGAAATTAAGGCTACAATGGCAAAGGTTAGGTTGATATTGGACACCAGAAAATCGGCAAAAAGTTCGACCAATGGATTGTACCCAGTGGCCATCCGACTATTTCATAAAAAGACAAGG
Source organism: Arenibacter palladensis (assembly GCF_900129275.1). Taxonomy (GTDB): domain Bacteria; phylum Bacteroidota; class Bacteroidia; order Flavobacteriales; family Flavobacteriaceae; genus Arenibacter; species Arenibacter palladensis. The sequence goes on from NZ_FQUX01000015.1 coordinate 24,226, forward strand.
ATCATTCGCCTACCCTATCATTGTCCCAAATCAGGATGGGACGAACGGTATATGCGTATGAAAAAGTCCACTTTCAAAAATAGGCACATGGATTGTGACAAGGCCAACGAAAAAATGTATACCAACTGCATACGGCCCACAAGCTTATCACCGATATGGGTGACAGCATCAACTCCATTGATGTCGACACACTGGTCCAGTACATACATCAAGCATGGGACAAAAAAGTGGATACCAAAATACGGGACGATATTGATATCGGTATTACCCTCGGGGAGTGGGGAAAAGTGATCATCGACAGAAAACTAATGTCCAACAAACCCAGCACAGCGGCCTGGTATGCCGGGGCCATTAGGACACTTACCAAATTCAACAAGGGAAAAGATCCGAGATTGAACCAAATAACCGTTACCTTTTTGACCAATTTCCAAATTGTACAGGAGGCGAAGGGTAACTCCAAAAATGGGGTAAGCGCCTATTTGAGGGCCATAAGGGCCGTATACAACAGCGCTATCAAGGAAGACAAGTATTACACGAAAAAGAACCCGTTCCAGCATTATAAAATACCAACTTCCAGGCGGACCAAGAAAAAAGCCGTCAAAAAAGCCGACCTCATAAAGATCAGGGAGGTACACTAATCCAAGGGCAGTCCCGTATGGCATGCCAAAAACTATGCCTTGGTCATGTTCAACTGCAGGGGAATGAATTTTGTTGACCTGGTAAAACTGAAGGTAAGCGACATACACCAAGACCGCATATTCTATGGCCGTAGCAAAACCGGTGATCAGATATCCGTCCGCATAACCGAAGAACTTTCGGAAATATTGGGCTGTTACACCGTGGGCAAAGCTAAGGACGATTACCTTTTCCCTGCAAATTATTATGGTAGTACAAGACATTATGAAAAATACAAGACCCTAAGACGCAGGATGAACGGGCATCTCAAGACCATTGCCAAGGATGCCGGAATAGAAGAGCACTTTACAACCTATACCATACGCCATTCCTGGGCCACCATTGCCAAATATATGGGAATACCTACAAAAGTTATCAGCGAAGGACTTGGCCACAATTCCCTTAAAACGACCCAGATCTATTTACGAAGTTTCACCAACCACGTTTTAGATGATGCTAATGAAATGGTGGTTTCTTAGGTATTAGTTTAATAAAAAAATTGCCTCCCTTTTTCATTAACCAAGATACCTTTATATTATTCTACTACTCTACCTAAACCGTTTTCAAAATGTTTCTAAAGTGTTTCCGTATTCACCTGCAGAGAATCGTTATTTTCAATTGAACATTTATTGTTGGCTTTAATTTTTCAATACAATATCATCTAAACAATTTGCCAAACTTTATTGTTATATAAAAAACTATTAATTTTAATTGGATCTGTTTTTAGTTATACTATTAATTTTAATATAGAATTTAACCTCATTGCCCTACTTAATTTTTTAAAAAATTAAATGGGTCTTCAAGTGAATGCATTGGCTCTGTAAACCATTTTGGGCCTTCATCGGACATGTATATATGATCTTCATGGCGAATACCAAATTTATTTGGAACGCAAATCATGGGCTCGTTACTAAAACACATTCCTGGTTCTAAAACCGTTTCGTCATTTTTTACAATATAAGGCCATTCGTGGATATCCAGGCCTATTCCATGACCGGTTCTGTGGGGCAATCCTGGAAGTTCATATTCCGGTCCTAAACCATGGGATTCAAGAACGGCACGGGATGCTTCATCTATGGAAGCACATGATTGTCCTAACCGAGCAGCATAAAAAGCAGCTTGTTGGGTTGCTTTTTCTATTTTCCAAATTCTTTTTTGTAATTCCGATGCCTCACCAAAAACATAGGTCCGTGTAATATCTGATAAATAATCATGTAGTCTACAACCAGTATCTATTAAAACCACCTCACCCTCTTCCAAATTCTTTGGTGATTTTACCCCATGTGGAAAAGAACTATCTACACCAAACAACACAATGCAAAAATAAGACCCTGAAGAAACCCCATAACGGATATGTGCTTCATTTATAAAATCTGTAATTTCCTTTGCACTGATACCAACCCTTAAAATGCGGGCAACTGCCTTTTGCACCTCTAGAGTAATATTCATCGCTTGTTGGATAATAGCTATTTCTGATGGTGATTTTATCATTCTGCAACCGGCAGTAATAGGTTTGGCATCGACTAACTTTAATCTGGAATTTGCTTTTAATATACCATTCGTCACAAAAAACGGTGTTACTTCATCCATAAAGACTTCACCTTCACCTACTCCTTTTTCCGCGACTATATTTGCAAATAATTCATAAGGGCTTGAATGCTCCTTCCAACAATTAATATGTCCTTCTATAAGCATAAAATCCAGTAAAGTACCTTTTTCAAACTCCGGGGCAATATATTCCAAAGTGCCATTAGAAAATAGCAACGCACCTACCATGCGCTCGCTTGAGTTCCATCGCATTCCTGTAAAATAGTACAAATTTGTTCCGGCATGCAAATACATAACTTTCACATTATGATCATTCATTAAATCGCATGCCTTTTTAATTCGATCCTTAAATTCTTCTTTTTGAATAGGATTAACCAAATGTGCCATGGGCTTTATAGCCTTTAACTCTTTTTCAATTGTTGAACTTCCAATTCCCATTTTTCCCATAAAACTTCCTTAATTTCTCATTAAACCTTCAATCTCTTCCATTTCAATTGGCATATCCTTGGTAAGATTGATTTGCCCTACATCAGTTATTAAATAATCATTTTCCAAACGACAACCAATACCTTCCTCTGCTATATAAATACCTGGCTCACACGTAAGTACCATACCAGGCTCAAAAACTCTGGAATACAAACCAACATCATGAACATCAAGTCCAATATAATGCGCTGTACCATGCATTAAATATTTTCTATACAACGGATTTTCAGGGTCTTGATGCGCTACATCTTTTATATCGAGTAATCCCAATTTAATAAGTTCCGTTTCAATGAGGCTTCCCATATTCCTTTCGTAGGTAACATGCCCGACCCCTGGCTTTAAAAGTTTACTTCCTTCCTGTAGGCAATGAAGTACCGATGTATAAACTTCTTTTTGCCTATCGGAAAACTTTCCATTTACGGGAAAACAACGGGTTGTATCGCTATTATAATTACCATAGCAAACCCCAAAATCCAATAAAACCATATCACCTTCCCTGCAAACAGAATCATTTGAATTGTAATGCAATGCACAGGCGTTTTTACCAGATGCCACGATAGGCTTAAAAGCATGCCCTGAAGCTCCTGCCTTTGTAAAACGATATATCAATTCCGCTTCCAGCTCATACTCCTGTACATTTGGTTTTGTGGCTTTTAGAACATGCTTAAATCCATCTACACTTATGGCTGCGGCTTTTTTTATTAAATCGACTTCTTCCACGGATTTAACAGGTCTTAATGACCTGGTTATTTTTGCCGCTCTATAATATTCGTGTAATGGATACTTTTTTTTGCACCATGAAATCATTCGGTCTTGTTGTGTTTCTTGGTCATTGGTAATACGCTTTAAATGCTCGTTGTGCCCTAAATAAAAACTATCAGCCTCAAAGGCCATGTATTGCAATATTTTTTCAAAATCCTGTACCCATTCCACACGAGCAATCCCAGAAATATCAGAAGCTTCTTGCTTTGTTAATTTATCACCATCCCATATTTTAACATGTTCATTGGTTTCCTTTATAAAAAGAATTTCTTTGTTCCCTTCTTTATAAGCATCCGGGTACATCACTAATATAGTTTCCTCTTGGTCTATCCCTGATAGGTAAAACAAATCACTATTTTGAGCAAACCCCATAGTACCGTCCGCGTTGGTATGCTTTACGTCGTTCGACACCAAGATGGCGATAGAATTTGGTTTTAACTTAGCAGCAAAACTGATTCTATTCTTTACAAATAAAGTATTGGGTATTGGGCTATATCTCATATATTAAAAAGTTCTATCAGGGTGAAAAGGCGTAAGGTCTAAAACTGTTTTTTTATCCGAAATAATTTGCGAAACCAGTTTTCCCGTTGCTGGCCCTAGACTCCACCCCATCATAGCATGGCCAGTTGCAATGGTTAAATTATCGCATTTTGAAGATTTACCAATATATGGCAAACCGTCTGGCGTGCATGGGCACAACCCACATTGTGCAGCTTCCTTTTCTTCTATGGCTAACTCCAAATTATTATAGTATATTTCTGCAGCTTTCGAAATAGCTTGTATCCGAATAGGATTAATATTATGGTTCATATCGGCAAGTTCCATTGTACCGGCAAAGCGTGTAAATCCATTCATGGGCGTTACAGCCACTTTGGCTTCACATAAGATAGCCGGAATTGTTATATATGTTTCTCGATAAACGTTGATACTATACCCTTTACCTGCTTGAACCGGTATTTTCAACCCTAACTTTTTTGATATTAAAGGACTCCAACCTCCTGCAGCCAAAACCACCTCATCACAAGTAAGTACTTGCTTATCCGTAATCACTCTTGAAATACCAGAATTGGCTATTTCAAAATCCCCTACCCTTTCATTTGAAAAAAACACAACACCTTTGGACTTTAAATAACTTAACAATTCAGCCATAAAATTATCTGGTGTCAAATGTGCATCAGAATGGTAATATATTGCTCCCCTTATATTCAATTTAGCTTGGGGCTCTAAATTTTCAACTTCTTTTGTTGATAATTTTTCTATCTTCAAACCTTCTTTAATACCTCGTTGGCCAATTTCCCATTCTGCTTCTCCTTTTTTATCAGTTTTATAGCACATTAAAAGACCTTTGCGTTCATACTGAAAATTAAAGTCATTTGAAGCTTTCATTTCCTCATATAAATCACGGCTCAACAAATTTATCTCCTTTATGGGCTTTATTGCTTTTACTACTTTTGAAACTGTTGCTGACTTTTTAAAGGCCCATGACCATTTTAGGAAATCAATGTCTAAACGGGGCTTGACATAAAAAGGACTTGAGGCATTGAACATCCATTTAATTCCTTTTGATATCATTCCGGGTACTGCCAAGGGAATAAAATGACTCGTTGTTATATAGCCAGCATTCACGTATGATGCTCCGGTTTTGAAATTGGACCTATCTATAACCATAACTTGATGACCTGCTTTTTGAAGATAGTATGCAGAACACAACCCTATAATTCCCGCACCTATAATTATTATGTTTTTGCCCATTATGGTTTTAGTTTAAAATCCCATATAGGCTCTTCTCCCAAAAGGTGTTCCACAAAATAATTCCATCTCTTCTTGGTAAAATAATCTTTATATTGCCCAACATAACCATGTCTCTGACTTGGAATAATGAGTAAATCAAATTCCTTATCCGCTTTCACTAAAGCTTCTGCAAATTTAAAGGTCGCGGACGGGTTTACATTGTCATCCAAGCCACCATGTACCAGCAATAATTTTCCTTTTAAATTTTTAGCGTTGCTGATATTGGAAAACGTTTCATAAGTTTCATCCACTGGCCAACCCTGGTACATTTCCGGCCACCATGCCTTTTCCATCCTAAAATCATGGTCTCCAGAACTGGCTACTCCAACTTTATAAATATTTGGAAAAGCCGTCAATGCCCTTCCGGTGTCGTAACCACCTGCAGAATGTCCAAAAATACCCACTCTTTCAGTATCTATCCAATCATACTTTTTACCTAAATATTTGATGGCCAAAACGTGGTCTTCTAAATTATTTCCCATGTTTTTATAGGAGTGGTCTTGGAATTCCTTGGAACGGCCTGAGGTACCCAAACCATCAACCTGCATTACAATAAAGCCCAACTCCGACAAAGCCTGATTAGAGAATGCCACATCAAAAGATTTGGGAAATCTTTGTGTATGTGGACCAGTATACGAGGCATCGATAATGGGATAGGATTTTAAACTATCAAAATTTGAAGGTTTCCAAATAGCACCGTAGATTTTGGTTTTCCCATCTTTTGCCACAAGCTGGAACGTCTCAGGAGCACTCCAGCCTTTATCTATTGCATAGGATGCATCTGCAGAAGTTAATTCGGTCAAAACCTTACCTGTTTTTGAGCTTCTTAATACGGTCACTGTTGGAGTATTTACCGAGGACTGGTTATCTACAATATAATTACCAGCTTTTGAAAATGACACTTGGTGATGCAATTTTTCAGGCGTCAATAGCCTCATCTTTCCCTCTAACGAAACCTTATACAACTGTTGATGATATGGATTACTACCTACTTCACGTCCCGAGGCAAGAACATAAATATCTCCACTTTTCTTGTCGATATATTTAATATCATTGACATAATATTCCCCCTTGCCCAAATGTGATACACGATTACTTTTAAAATCATATAAATACAATTGCCTCCATCCGCTCCTTTCCGAAAGAAATGCTATTTTTCCCTTTTCCTCTAAAAGATGATACTCAAAATTATCAATATTTGTCCCGCTTATTTCTTCTATTAAAATACGTGACTCAGTAGTATTTAAATCAATTTCCTTTACGAATTCTTTTTTAAAACCTCGTGTTCTGTAGTTTGCATAAACCACCCCAGGCCTACCAGACCATTGGATTGAAACGGCATTTATGTGTGTATTCTTGGGAAGTTCTGTTTTCACTTCCTTTTTGGTCCCAATGTTGTAAAATACCGGTTTAAGATGCACCATTGTACTATCTCCAGGAGATCCTCGATAATAAGATAATAATTTTGGCCTGTAAATTGAATCGATACTCCAATCCAGTAAATACATCTTCTCAGCATGTCTCAAATCGACAATATTGGTAGTCAACCATTTTGAATCCGGAGACCAACTTACCCAAAAATGTCTTGGGCGCTCACCATGTTCTCCTTCAATAAGATCAAACCAGCCGTAATTGGAGGCATATTCGTAATTTTCGCTTCCGTCCATGCTCAATTGATGTTCTTCTTCCGATTCAGTAGATCTTATAAATAGATTATGGTCCTTGGAGTAAGCAATCCATTTCCCATCAGGTGATTTACTTTCAAATTCATTGACCTCTGCATCATTTTCCTCTCTTAAAACTTTAATTTCGTAAGATTCAAGATTTAGGACATATGTAGTACCTAAGTTAGTGAATATCAAATTTTCATCACCTAAATACTCCATATTGGTTAACGTAAGATTATTAGCGTGTATCTCCTTTCCAGAGAATTTTGCTAAACTACTTGCCAATCTTTCTTGATCAAACAACGGTTGCTGAATAAAATCTTTAAGGTCCACCTTTTTATATTCAGCACCTTGATTTGAATAATCAACAAACCAAAGTCCTACATTGTTCCTAAACCAATTGGCTTCCGTATGAACATTAAAAATCGTTTTGTTATTATAATTTTCATGGATAAAACCAGTTGCCCTATTATAATCATCAAGTGTTAATTTTTGGGCATATATTGTATTTATTAAAAACAAAAACGCAGTAATAAAAATAATCCTCCTCATTAATTTTAATTGAATTATTAGAAAACATATACCCCTACCAATTGCCACAGGAGACTAATTAACCAAAGATATATGGACGGTGTCTTGCTCCTAGAATATTTTGTAAAACTTACCAATACAGAACTTTGCACTTAATATCCTTTCTGTAATATTTCGAATTTCCCTTATCTTTATTATGCTAATTTTATATTACTGCCCTATCCCTGGAATGTAGAATCGATTTTGATCATAATCTCGTGAAGTAAAAGCACTATAGAGCATCCAACCTTTGGAATAAATCCTTACATCTACAGCCAAACGACAATAACACCACTCCTCACAAGTCAATTTTCTAAATTGCTCATAAAGCGTGGTGTACAACCACATTTCTTCAATCAAAAATCTCGCTATATTTCAAAATACTTGAGGTACCAAAAATTATTTCAAAAAATTGCCTATCAAATACTTTTACAATTTAAACAAGCACAATTGCAAAATAAAAATATAGCAATAATTATACTACTGCATCCAAATTATTATATGCTGGCAACTTTGGTCTTTTTTCCAGGCATTCTTCAATAATCTTCACAACATTTTCACGTTCTTTACCTGCTAGTTTTAGTCTAGGTGCCCTTACATTTTCAGAGCCTATTTTTGTATAAACGGACGCCAATTTTATGTTTTGAACCAACTTAGGGTGAATATCCAATTCCAGCAATGGCATGAACCATCTATAAATATCCAGAGCTTCTTTTATCTTGCCTGCTTTTTGTAATTCGTAAATAGCAACAGTTTCTTCGGGAAAAGCATCAACCAATCCTGCTACCCAACCATCTGCGCCTATAAGCAAACTTTCCAGCGCCAACGTATCCACACCTGTCATAATTGACAATCTATCTCCAAATCTGTTTTTTATACGGGTTACGTTAGTGGTATCTCGAGTCGATTCCTTTACCGCCTGAATATTTGGACATGCCTCAATCAATTCGGCAAACATATCCAAAGTAACTTCTATCTTGTAATCTACAGGGTTATTATAAATCATAATCGGCAACAATGTACTATTGGCTATGGCTTTGAAATATTCCACTACTTCTTCATCTCCTGCCTTATAACGCATAGGGGGCAAAACCATTAGTCCTTTAGCTCCATCTTCTTCCGCGGTTTTTGCCAAATTTATTGCTGCCTTTGTTGTTTGCTCAGCTATATTCATTAAAACAGGTACTTTTCCATCCACAAAAGCTACAGTCTCCCTTGTTAAAATACGTCTTTCGTCATCAGTCAGGGTACTTGCTTCTCCCAGAGTACCTCCTAGCACAATTCCATGTACTCCTGCATCTAATTGAGCTTTAATATTTAACTTAAACAAATCTAAGTCCAATTCATCCTTATCTGTAAATTGGGTAGTAACCGCAGGCATAACACCTTTCCAAGATATCTTCATAATTTTGATTTTTATGCCGGTAAAATTACCCCTAAATACATCTTATTGTTTAGCTTATCGTAACAGATTATTATTGAATATTAGCTAATTAGTAGCATTGTCCAATAATTGGATCAGTACATCACCCTCAAAAACATCAATTTACGCAGGACTGACCAATGAGGCATCGGAAGAAAACTATTGACAACATTTCTACGCCAGTCTTCACGGAATTGGAAGGCCCGACTGTTTCGTTCAGTTGGGCAAACGCCTAAGCATTTAAATCTAATTAAGTGAGTAACTTAAATTCACTGATATGACACTAAGAAAAATACACCTAAGTTCTATAATAAAGTTATCCTGGAAACCCTAGAAGAAAGAAAGACCACTCTTAATAGACCCGGAAGTTAAAGATTAGACCACATCAGGTCTAACTTTGAAAATTACAGTATCCTTCCCATGCTATAGCAGTTTAAGATACGGGTTCCAAATCCAGAAAAACAGAAGCTAAGTAAAAAACCGAAAGTCTGCTCAATGTTATGACCTATAGAACCTAGTCAGCCTCTGCAGGTCCTCCCTTCCAGGCTATATAATATACCCAAGGAGGAAAGTAGCCCAAATTTGAACCCCATGCGTCTGATGGACAAGCATGATCCTTATCAGCGTAACCAATTCAACTGAGAGGTTTTTGCAAGCCCAACACTTTTTAATTACTTGCCTATAAACATAGAATATTTGGTGCCCTAAGCCTAAATTTTCACTATTCAGTGCCTTTGATGCTATTTTATACACGCTGGGAGAAATGCGTTTCATCTAACGTAATGGAAAGATAAATTTTCTACACAACCCATAATGCTATCACTTAGCATAAAAACAAAAATATAGCACATTATTTACCCAATTATTATACTATATTACCCAAACTATAGCAAAAATGATTAAAACGTTGTACCTTTTTACAAAGTAATATTAAAACACCCAAACTATGAAAATTCTGCCCTTTAGAATTCCCAAGCCAGAACAGGAGGCTTTGGTTTACCAAGAAGAGTCTGGAGATATTTTCTACAGCCAATTACATCAGCACGCAGAAATACAGATTAGTTATATTGTTTCAGGGGAGGGATCGCTTATTGTGGGTGACACTATTAACGAATTCAAAACCAATGACATACTTGTCATTGGCGAAAATGTTCCCCATGTTTTCAGAAGTGATCCCAAAGGACCATCCAAGTCTATAATGTATACATTGTTCTTCACAAAAGAGTCCTTCGGAAAAGGATTTTTCACCCTATCGGATATGACAAGACTCCAAATCTTTTTTGAAGAATCTATTTACGGTATAAAAATATTATCTGAATGTGAAAGTCTTATTTGGCATTTTAATAGATTAAAATATCAAAGCCGAATCCAACGCATTGCCACTTTAATAAATATACTGGATATTGTAGTTTCTTCCAATAGGCAACCTTTATCTACGTATGTCTATCGAAAAAAATATACAGAAGATGATGGTAACCGCATGAAAAACGTAATTGATTATGCTTTGCGTAATTTTCATAAACCCTTTTCTTTGGATATGGCTGCAGAAAAGGCAAATATGAGCAAAAATGCATTTTGTCGTTACTTCAAAAAGAGAACGGGTAAAACCTTTTTCCAATTCCTCATAGAAATAAGAATTGAACATGCCTGTCGTCTTCTGTTTAAAGACAATGACCTTCCTATCTCAGAAGTCTCTGACCAATGCGGTTTTTTGAATATTGCCAACTTCAATAGAAAATTTAAAGAACTTAAAGGAGCAACACCAACACAATACAGAAACTTTAGCTTAGAAAAATGGAGGAGCAGATTCCCTGAATCCGCTTAGTAATTGGAAGTTACAGCATTTGGCCGTACCCGAGATATTTAGAATTTTGCAAAACACATAAAAAAATCCTACCATGGCAATTTTCATCAAGATTGCGAATTGATTATTATACTATTCACAGAAAGTGCGCCAAAGGATTTGCCTTTGGAGCAAATTACCTTCAACCAACATTGGAATTTATAATACCTATTATATTTCTTTACAATTCCAGTTTAATCATAAAACTTCCAATCCGAGCTAAAATCTTTTGTCAATTTTTGATCCAACATGATGGCTCTTATCATTTCCACCGGCATTGCATTCAGTTTAATGACCTTGTCATGAAACTCCTTTATATCCATTTTTAGGCGGTCCACCATTTCCTCTTTCAAAGCGTAAAATTGACGCCCTCCTGTGAGATATCCCACTTGATAAAGTGGATTACTATTACTGGATAAAGGTCCACGAATCTCACTTTCCGCATTTTTTTGCTCATGTCCAACTTTTTCTACCAGAAAATCAATACACCGTTGTGGTGTCCACTCGCCCATATGAAAATTGAAGGAAAATATAATACGGGCACAGCGGTGCATATGCCAGAACAACATCCCTATTTTCTCCTCAGGCGTTGATGGAAAACCCATATCCCACAATAAGAGTTCCCAATAGAGTGCCCACCCTTCCATCCAAAAGGGAGTATCGAAATTTCGGTAAGTCCTGTTACGGGCATTCATAAAAAACTGCATATTATGTCCGGGAATCAATTCATGGTGTACGGTTGCGAATGAAAAATTGGGGTTATTTCCCCTCATACTCATCATCTTGAATTCATGGTCCATGGTATTCGTGGGATAGGAAACGGTGATATCCCATCCTCCTGTAAAGAAAGCGTTGGTAAGCTGCCTTTCTGGCGACATCATGTACATGCCCCAAACTTCTTCAGTGAGTGGGGAAATTGTGATCAAGTCATTTTTTTTCAGAAAATTAACGGATCTTTCGTAAAGATTCAATATTGCCTCGGGTTGCTTTCCAGGAGGAACATAAGTTTCCTTAACTTGCTCCAAAGCCGCTTTCCAATCATTTCCAAAACCTAATTCTTGGGACGCATTCAACATTTCTTTTTCGCACCATGCAAATTCCTCATTGGCTATTTTTGTGAGGTCTTCTGGTGTGTAAGGAATCATTTGATATTGTAGCAGGCGCATAAGCTCATCACGTCCCACTGGTTTACGGGAAACAATTCCATTTTTGTCCGGTGTTTGTTTTTTCTCGAAAAGCTTGGTATATTCTTTTAATGATGTGTCCAAATATTTATATGTTTTTGAAGTCCACCAAGTGAACATAGGATCATATCCATTATAAAACCCATGAACGTCGGCCAATGTCTGTTGCAACGCATTTCCAACTTCAGTTGCTTTTCTGATGACCAAAACACTAAGGTTATCCACATCTTTTAAAACTTTTTTCAAGGAATCGATCTGGATAAGTATTCCTGACCAATCTTGTGCCACCTTTTGTGAATCGGGCTGAATGCCCCTTCTTCGCAGTTTAAACAAATCATAAACAGTACCACTAAAAGGAAACCATTGGGACACACTGTCCAGCTCTTGTCTTAGCACTTGCGACTGACGCAAATTTTCGTTGAGATCCCTTTTAAAAAGAATATAATCTACCTTACATTCTTGGGACAATCCCTCAAAGTCTATGGCTCTCAATTTGACCAAATATTTCTTGTACAAACGATCCATTCGATCAATCTTTTCTGGATAGGATACAGACGCCAACCCTCTACCTATGGCATAATACGGTCCTAAATTGGGACTATAAAAATTACTGAGCACCTTAGAATCTGCTGCAAAATTTCCCATAAGAAATGGCATCTCCTGGCAGGGAATAAAATCTCCTTTTCTCAATTCTTGGGCAGTAACCATGGATATCAGTAACAAAGCTAAAAATACGGTCATCAATCCATTTCTCGTCGCTATTGCTTGGGTGGGTCGTAAAACTTCCATTGGGCCTTATAGTTTATATTGATTTTCCCATCGGTCATAATGGCTTTTATCATCTCTACCGGCATTGCATTCATGGTGATAATTCTATCATGAAATTCCCTGTTGGTCAATTTTCCACTCTCAACAAGCTCTTTGTGCAAAGCATAAAATTGACGACCTCCCGTTAGGTAGGCCAATTGATACAAAGGAGGATAATTCCCCTCGAAAGAACGTCTTACCTCTCCTTCCGCATTGGCCCGCTCATGGCCAACTCGATCTACCAAAAAGTCAATACATTCCTGAGGGGTCCATTTTCCAATATGGTAGTTCAAGGAAAAAATGATGCGCGCGCAACGGTGCATATGCCAAAAAAGCATCCCTATACGATCTTCGGGTCCCTTAGGAAAATCCATATCCCACAATAAAAGCTCCCAGTATAAAGCCCATCCCTCTGTCCAGAACGGTGTACCGAAATTACGATAGGTGCGGTACCGATTGTTCATAAATGCTTGAAGATTGTGTCCTGCAATCAATTCATGATGGACCGTTGCCTTTGAAAAATGTGGGTTATTCCCGCGCATGCTCATCATTCGTTGTTCATAGGTCATAGAATCTGTAGGGTATGATATACTGATTGCGGACCCTCCAGTAAAAAAGGGGTTCACTAATTGACGCTCTGGAGACATCATAATCATTCCCCAAACCTCTTCCGCCAAGGCGGGAACTGTTATCAAATCGTTATTTTTTAGAAAATCGACGGATTCATTGTAAAGGCGAAGGATCATTTCTGGTTGTTTACCTGGCTCCACATAGGTGTTTTTTACTTTTTCCTGGGCCGCTTTCCAATCCTTGCCAAAACCCATTTCCTTGGACGCCTTTAACAGTTCTGCCTCGCACCAAGCAAATTCCTCATTGGCCAATTTAATTAGTTCCTCCGGAGTATAATCTATCATCTCATACTCAAGTTGTTTCAGCAGCTCTTCCCTGCCTACAGGGTTACCCACAATGCCACTTTCATCCACTGGTTTTCCCTTGTCGATCTTCTTTTTGAACAGGTCGGCATAATCATCAAGACTATTAGTCATGGATTCATATACGGTGGGCATCCACCAGGTAAAAAGAGGATCATATCCGTTGTAAAAAGAGTACACATTTTCAGAAGATTTTTTTAGGTCCTCAATTAAGCGTAACGCTTCTTCAACCTCTACTTTGTTTATGTAAGTGGTTTCTTCAAGTTCCCCTTTTAAGATCTCTATGCTATTTACAACACTGTTCCATTCTTTTGCCATCTTAGTGGCATCGGGTTGGTACCCTCTTCTTCTTCCCTTTAAGTAAGAATATATGTTGTCTGAAAATGGAAACCATTTTTTAATTTTTTGGTAAACCACTTCTTGTTCTTTGGCCTCCATATTTTCCTTTTCAAGATCTCTCTTGAACAAAATGTAATCGACTTTACATTCTTGAGGCAATGAATTAAAATCTAGCTTTCGCAACTTTGCCAAATAGTCCTCGCGCAATTTTGTCAATCTTTCCCTACATTCAGGGGAAACTCCCGCATTTAATTTCCTGCCCCAACGCCCGATTGAGGAAGGAGAATAGTATCGGACCAGCACATTGTAATCTGCACTGTATTTGGTAATTAAATCAGGCATTTCCTCACATGGCACGTACAAAGAAATTTCTTGTGTTTGTGCCGTCAAGGACATTGAAATAGATCCCATTATTAAAAAAAAGGAAGCCACCCATAATTTTTTTTTGTTTCCCATCTCGATAATTGGTTTTGTTTAAAATTATTAAATGCCTTATGAAAATGCCCCGGTCTTATTCGGATAATCGAGTCATCCTGGCATGCTTGAAAACTCAAATTTTCTTGATACCTTAAAGGTATTGTATATTTTAACTGCGAAGTAATCCAATATTAACCGGAATTGATATTATGTTCCCAAACATGGGCTTAAAGTCAAAGAGTTGATACTAAATTTTTAAAGGTCAATTCAAACAAACAATTCCAAAATCCAATTGCCAAATGCACTAAAACTTATAACGCTGATTAATTATAACAAAAAAAGACATAGAATTAAGAAACAATTACCTGATCGTTTTAGAGTGAACTATTTAACTGTAAAAATCCTGGGGCCATCAAAAATTTGATGACCCCAGGCTGCTAACTCAAAAAACAAACTAACTATTCTGCACTTTTGGCGCAGAACATATTTTTACAAAGGTTTGTCAGTCACTGAACAAAATCGATTATAAAATAGGAATATCCCAATCTACCTCTAAAATAAACCAATCAAATAGCCATTGACCATTATACCAATTACTTAGACAGTACTTCCACCCCTAAAATCGGCCGATCACAAATCAACCCTAAACATCATTCCTTCAATGGTAGGTAAGCCTATGGTAGCTTACTAAACGTCCTACCCTTTATTAAATCATCATATGTTTTTAATTCTTGGTCCACATATTGACATCTTTTAACCTGAAAGTATTTTATCACTTTAATATGTTTGTATAGTAAAAAATTTTAAACATTCAAGCCATCCAATATAAAAACTATAAGACCGAAACAATTGCCAGACAATTCCTAAATTACCTGATATTATTTACGAAATGGAGCCTATACTTCACCTTGGGAACATTCACCTGAATTAGAACAATGCGTTCGACGAGAGGTTACTTTATCTGTATTTAGCAACCATATACTTGGGTCAATCGATGTATCGTTAAGTACCTTAGGTTTGATGAAAAAAGCGGGTACAGAATTAGACCCGCTTTCATTTTAATTCAACTATTTATTATCCCACGTGGTACCTTTAACTAACCAATTCGGCTGACCAGTTATATTGGGATTTCTTTCCACCTCATTAAGAGGATATGGAAACCTTCTTGGAAAAGTTTCAGCATTTCCTACGTTATTCAACATATATTCAAAATCGAATAAAGGATATCCCGTTCTAATCCAGTCAAAATATGTTTCATTGGTCCTATATAAATTGGCCATATATTTTTGTTCCATAATCAATCTTTGTGCGTCTTCCTCATTGGTTGGCATGGTCAAAGAAGCCTGTGCCAAATAGGAATCAATATCAACTGGATCCACTCCAACAAACTCCATGTCAGCCCGTATCCCTGCTTTCATAGCCTCCTCAGCCAAAGCCCATTGACCCTTAAAAGCGTACGCCTCTGCTTTGATGAATTCCGTTTCGGCATACATCATTATCTGTGCAGGATAGGACATGGAAAGATAAGTAAATCTCCAGTGACTAGGAGTCTTGCCTGGCTGAACCACTTCTCCTGCCCTAAGTCCAACAAATCCATCGGGGAATTCCTCAGAAAAGGTAAACATAATTGGCCTTCTGGGATCATTGTATGAATTCATCAGGTCTATCAAAAAGTTACCTGGTGTCAACCCGAGTCCACCTGAATATGCCCTGGTCATATAACCCCATAATGGGTTCGCATTCGTCAATTCTTCCAAATGTTTCCACATCACATTGTCATCATTGGAAGTCATTCCATTTTGAAGGAAAGACAAAACCAAATCTGCCTGTGTCGTCTTGGAAGTGCTGGGATCATAGGACAATCTTAAAGCCTGTCTTGCCTTTAACGAATAGGCATATCTAATCCATTTATCCATGTCCCCATTTAAAAGATAATCATCAGTATCAGGAACAAGATCACCTTGATTGGGTGCACTCAAAAGTGTTATAGCCTCATCCAAAAGACCATTAGCACGGGCATACAGTGTTGCCTGGCTAGCCAGACTCGGTTGTAAAGCATCCAGCCCTTGCATAGCTTCTTCCAGAGGCGCTTGATCATAAACATCTGCTATGTAAAACCAATGAAATGCAGCTATAATCCCAGCCACTCCTTGATAATGGGTATTCCCATTTTCCTTAGCTTTTTCATAAAGCTCTACAGCATGTTTTAAAGATGCGCTATAGGAATTCCAAACCGCATTTCCATAACTAGGTACTATAGTAAAATTTGGTGGAACCGAACCTTCTATGGCATGCCAAGATAACCACTGTGGAAAACCGTTCCATGTTTCAAATCTTTCTGTGGCCAGCACAGCCCATTCGGCTTCAATACCGATCAGCATGATGTCTTCCGTAATTAAAGGTCCGTCCACAATACTATTCGGATCGGTGTCTACGTCTATCCAATCATCGCAACCTGTTAACAAAGTTAATAGCATGATAAAGAGAACGTGTTTTTTTATAGAAATATTAAATATTTTCATAGTCTTAAAATTTTGCGGTTACTGTAAATGTGTAAGTCTTCGTTGCTGGCAAGCTATAGGTAGCATATCCATTTCCATTGGTAATACCGTCCGTACTAATCTCAGGATCGATATCACTAAAACCATCCTTGAATTTTCTCCACAAGTTCCTACCAGACAATGTAAAATCTAGAGCGGATAACCCAATTTTTGACAACATCTCCTTTGGACTCCTATAGGTAAGGTTAGCTTCTCTTAACTTAATATAATCCTTGGGCATGATGTGCTCTTCACTCCCTGCAACATTGGTTTGAAAATAATGATCATAACGTGTAGGTACTGGGGCATCACCAGTCAGGACAACCTCTCCATTTTCGAGATATCCCATTACTCCATCACTAAAAGTGATCATATTGTCCTCAGGTCTATATTCTTGTCTCTTGGCCAAACCGTAATAAGTCAGATAGCCGTCATTCTGACTATACATATACCCCCCTACACTCACGTCCAATAATGCAGAAAGTGATAAATTCTTATAGCTGATGACTGTTCTAAGACCTCCTATCCAATCAGGCGCTGTTTGTCCTAAAATCAGGTTTTGCCTATTATCCCTTAGAGGTCGACCTTGTCCTTCACCAGGATTGGCATCCAAAACCAAACGTCCTTGGTCATCTCTTAATAAACCTTGCCCATATAACACAGGGTAGGGCTGACCTACAACTGCTGATGTCAAAGAACCCACAGAAATAGGTTCGTCGTTGGTACCCAATTTATCTACCATTGAATTGTCTTTTGCGAAGTTCAACGTAAGGTCCCATTGAAAATTATTGGTTTTAATTGGTGCAGCATTCATTGAGATTTCCACACCTTTGTGAGTGATTCCCCCAATGTTGACATCCCCATAAGTAAATCCTGTAGAGGCCAGAAATTGCTCGCTCAATATTTGGTTTTCACTCCAGTTGTGGTAGTACGCAAAATCCACTCCCAATCGGTTATTTAAAAACTTTAACTCCACACCCAGTTCCACTTCGTTCTTAAACTCATTGGTCAAGGATTCATTGGGTATCTTTGTAGTTGACAAATAGCTTGACTGCCCACTGAAAGGCCATTGCACTCCGGGAGTGTTAGGATTGTCCAATACCACATTTCTGGCATATGCTCTAGCCGGAGATCCCACCTTAGCATAACTGGCCCTTAGTTTTCCGTAATTAAAAACATTTGATCTTGGCAATAGTTCACTGAAGACGAATCCTAGACTATGGCTGGGATAAAAAAAGCTGTCTTCTACACTGGATGCCCAATCATTCCTACCCGTTACTGTGTAGTAAAGCCAATTTTTATATCCAATCATAGCCTGTCCAAAATAGGAGTAAGATCTAAAAAGGCTTTTACTTTCATAAGAATTAAACGAGCTAACGTTGGCCGTATTATAAATACCGGGCAACACCAATCCATTACCCTCATAAACTAAAGTTCGAAACCTATTTTCAGAGATGTTATGACCTATTAGGGCATTAAGACTAATATCCCCAAAATCATTATCGTACGTCAAGGTCTCCACGGATTCAATATTTCGCTCAAACTGCTCTGAAGTGTTGTATAGTCCTTGAGCAGTGGCATATCCACCTAAATTATGAAACGAATTCTGATTTAGACTAGAGGTACTGATACCAGTTACAGATCTAAATTTCAAATTAGGAATAATTTTATAATCAATAGTAACTGACCCGTTGAATCGATCTCGTTCTATATTGCTACCGGTATTATCTTTCACCCATAGCGACGGGTTCCTGGAACCTCCACGATAGGACCTTAACCTTCCGTCCTCAGCATAAATCGGATATGGATTCCATGTCCATGGAGCAGCCAAAACTGTATTCATGAATGCGCCATTAGAAGTCGACTCTTCAAAACGAAAGCTTTTTTGGGTTGAATACAACATATTGGTAGATATGGTGAGTTTAGGTGTAAACTTATAGCTAGTATTGGCCGTAATGACGTTTCTCCTATATTTTAAAGGTTCAACCACCCCATCGTTCATCAAATTACTATAACTCACAAAATAAGATCCATTAGACCCTCCCCCAGATGCACTGAGTGTAGTTTCATTGGTAACTCCAGTTTGAAATATATCCCATCTATCATACTTTTGAGCTCCTGGAACATCCTTAATCCTAGGACCCCAGCTTGTAGATGTAAACGCGGTCTCACCATCTATATAAATCCAATCGGTACCATCCCAATATCCTTGCGCCCATTTATCCTGTAATGGATACTCATAAATCCTATCAAAGCTGGTTGAATTGGATAAAGTGATGACAGGCTTGGTTTCAAATCCTCCCGACTTAGTGGTTATTATGAGTACCCCATTAGCTGCCCTGCTTCCCCAAAGTGCAGCGGCTGCGGCTCCTTTAAGCACACTAACGCTCTCTATGGCATTCGGGTCTATATCTCCAAGACCTGAGGATTGTGCGGTATTTCCTGAATTAAAAGGAACCCCATTAACTACAATCAAAGGTTCGTTACTCCCTGTAATAGAGGATCCTCCCCTAATAACTATACGCGTTCCACTACCGGGCTGACTCGACGGACTTGTAATTTGGACTCCTGCAACCTTTCCGCTCAAAGAATTTACAAAGTTATTTGTAGCTTTTACCCCACCAATATCATCTCCTCCAACTTGTGCCGTTGCATATCCCAATGCTCTTTTTTCGCTCTTAATACCCAAAGCGGTAACCACTACCTCTTCAAGTGCCTGTGCACCCTCCTCAAGAGTCACTGATATACTTGTTTGCCCATTAACTGCAATTTCTTTGGTAACATATCCAATATATGAAATCGACAAAACGGCATTTGTATCAGAAAGTTTAATGGTAAAGTTACCATCAAAATCAGTTTGCGTTCCATTAAGGGTTCCTTTTTCAAGAACACTGGCCCCTGGGAGTGGCAGGCCGTCTTCATCCAAAACAGTTCCATTTACAGTTAATTGCGTTCTATTAATGTTATCCAAGGTGAATTTCTCTACAAATACATTAGCCTCCAATTCTGGGCTCCCTGAATATAGAGATCCACCCACAAACCTGTTGGTTTCTGCCGCCCATAAGGAACAGTGAAAGACCAATATACCGATTATCAATATTTTTTTTAATTTTTTCATAATTCTGAGTTGATTGTATTAGTTTTTGATTAGTTTAAATCTTATACCGTTATAGTATGTTAATTGTTAATAGAATTTTAATCTAGCAGGTTCACTTCATATTTACTTCTTTTTGTTATACATTCAATTATCTTGTTTCAAATTCGGTTCCCATCTAAAAATGTAATCGGTAATGCTTTCCATTTCCAAGTAGAAAATATCAAACCATTTCGGTTTAATTTCAAAGTCATCATCATTCCATTTTTTTGGCTTCAATAGATTAGGCGACACTGTCATTTTCAAGTCACCAATTACTCCTCTCAATAGACTGATGTTAAGCGTTTTAAAATGTTGATTGACGAAAATTAGAAAAAGAATTAGTAACATAAACCCTGTCGGGTAATATAATATTGGGAAAGGCTAATATGTTATACTTTATGTGTCTTTTTGGTTAATTTCCTGACTATTATCCTCAAATTAAGATGGAGAAAAAGTTTCCTACATTTAGTAGATACAGGGCTTGACCTAGATAGACAGATAATTAATTTTACTTGCCTTGGACAAAAAGGTGAGTATGGCAAAATAGATGCTTAAAATAAAATCGTTTGTAGCAAAACAATATTAAATCCAATCTTATTTATACATTGAATCGCTTTAAACTTGATTATACCAAGTGTTGAATTCCATCGGTAAATCTTTTCCCTAATAACCCGCCTAAGCAACCACCTTTCCTTTGATAGGGTATTTACTTAAAAATTCAGAAATCGTCCATTAAGTTTGGGGCAAGGACCATCTACAACAACATCAGTAAGAATATATTTAAGGAATCCTTACAGTAGTTGAAATGTCTTTTTCTATGGTATAGAGCCCAAGTAACCAACATTTTTAAGCAATTGACCAAAATTAGTTAAACCAATTTCCAACAAATTCGTAGTTGGCGAAAACGCATTGACGGCTTTAAAGGGGATTTGCATTCTATACTGCAAATATACATGTTGCTGAAAAGTACTCTAAATAAAGTAATAAGCCACATGCTTTATCTCAGGCACTCTTTACAGAATCCCTAGGTTTTTATCGGATATAATGGATAAGTCTTATGTAGTTATTATCATACCCTTAACTGCTATAGCTAAAATAGGGGGTTGTCACAGGAGTATATTGTGATTTAAAAGGTAGTTTCACTTAGGCTCAAGTCGTAAGTACAAACCGAATCCATGTTGAATACAATTAAAAATTAAATCGGAATTAAGAGACTTGGCAAACGACAATAATCAATAAATTTTATGTTTTAGATACTTCAAATATTGAAACTACATTTATTGATTACAACATTCTTTTTATTCGCTCCGCATAGGTTACATTGAAAATCCATCTACAGACAAAAAGTTGCTATAATTAGTGATTCCCTCAAGATTAAACAAGAGAAATTTTAAACATCTTATTAAATTCCGAAATCTTAAGCTGTCCTGGACATTGGATTACCGAACAAATCCACTATGGGCTTTCCATGCCCATCAGGCGTTGTATAAAACGGTCTGCCCTCAATGGTATAATTTGTTTCAGGATGTATTCCCAAAGCATGGTAAATTGATTGATGCACTTGATCTATTACCACGGGATTTTCTATGGAAGAACATGGCCTTTCATCCGCTGTTTTACCATATACAAGACCTTTTTCGACTCCTCCCCCCCACATCAGTATTGAACTACCATCGGTAAAGTGTCTGTGCATACCATAGAATTTCTCATCCTCTATGATATCCGGTTGATCTACCTGGTCCTTCACTTGTTCGCCAGGCCTTCCCTCCATAATGGCGTCCCGACTGAACTCACTGGCCAAAATAATCAATGTCCTATCCAAATGACCACTTT
>NZ_FQUX01000019.1 GCF_900129275.1 Arenibacter palladensis
TATTCGGATAGTGACAAAGATGGGATGAGCAATGAATGGGAGACTGCTAATGGCTTAAATCCGAATGATTCCAGTGACGGTAATAAGGACCGGGATGATGATGGCTATACCAATTTGGAAGAGTTTTTACACGCGCTGACCATAAAATAATATTTCCCAAATCCACAATTTAAAAAGCAGGGCCTAAGCCCTGCTTTTTGTATTTTGAACAACTCTAGAATCTCTAAATAAATTCAACTTAAAATAATCATTAAAGATATTTCTCAATAAATTATGTTTTTATTTAGCGTAAAGAATAGTATTCGCCCTAATTTTAATTAAGTGAGCCTCATGATAAGGACCAAGCTTCTCTCCATAATACTTATTATTATCATGTACTAGAAACATATAAAAATTTCAAGAAAATCTATCGCCCTCAATTAAATAAGTGGTATTTAATAATTAATTTACAATACACCTTTTACCCAAATCCAATCCCCTAGCATTTCTCAAATCCAGAAAGACTAAAGAAATTTTAAACTTATTAAGACTTAAAGAAATTAATGAATAATCCAACTCTCCGATTAAAATCCTTTTAGATTTCAAGAAAACCTGAAAAGAATAGCAAAAAAATTCTACCTCTTTTTTTAAAAAGAACAACACCTAAAATGAAATCTCATACCGTATGCAATTCCTAGAATCTAATTAAAAAATAGAATCCTGTGGTCAATCCTTGTGCTTTCTCTCTATATCCCAATTCCTCAACACTTCACCATTCCGCAGATCATATCATTTACACACGCTAATACTTGCCATAAACATTTATTAAAGACACTCCATGACTCACTCAAACCCTCATTCAATAAGATGGTGTTACAAGCAATCTCCAAAGATAAATTTAACCACACAGGGCAGCCTTTAAAATGTGTATCTATAATCAAACACTAAAGTCCTCTTTGTACTATTACAATGCGAAAAACAAAATTGCCAATAAGACACCCCAATCCATAGATGTTAAGGAAAACGACCATTCAACGAGATTAGATTTAATCAAATCATAAAGAAAAGGGCATTTCATCGAATAAGGGAATTTTAAACATCCAAAGCTAAAAAGCATACGTAAAACTAACAATACACATTCAAATAGGCAGTTGGTCGGAAATATAAGTCATTTGCCGATGTTATTGTGAAATTAAAAATTATTATAAACCCCAATTGTAAACCCCAAATGTTTATCAATTAAATTAACGTCTTAGAACTTATGAAAATCACCCCCTCGAATCTATTACAAGTGACCTTGGCATGCTTTGTCCTTTTTTTAAATTTCTCCTGCAACAAGGATTCCGATCTGTTGGCGGAATATGTAGTGGAAGAAAACCCAATTGGCAGCGATCCAAAAGAAGTAATTCTCGATTTAGCCCATGCAGTATTTACTACTGAAGAAGATCAACCTGTAACCTTTAACTTGCTTTATAACACTTCTAGCGAAAGGAAAGGACGCAGAAGATATAAAAGTAGTTCCAAACCTACATACGGTGAAATCACCATAGAAAAGGACAGTATAGCAGTATACACTCCACCGAGCGATTATAATGGGAAGGACGATATTGAAATAACATTGGAAGTCACCAATGAAGATGAAACTACAACAGAAGAAGTTGTAACAGTTGATGTTACCGTAGAACCTGTTGAGGATGTTGTTGAAGATATCGTAGAAGTTACTTCTGAGGAACCTATAGTAATAGAACCCCTTAAGAATGATACTTTTAAAAAAGAAAGTGACGTTGTAATAACGGAGGTAAGTCAACCCTCCAATGGTACAGCGGTAATCAATGAGGATAACACGATTACCTATACGCCTAACGCCGACAACTCAGAACAAACTACTTCCGAAGAAGTTGTAACAGAAGAAGTTGCTCCCGAAGAAGGCACCCTAGAAGAAACCCCACCTGCAGAAGACACCTTTACCTATACTACTGCGGTTACTAATCCGGATAATACTGTGAGCGAAGAAACCGGAACTGTGACCGTGACCGACAAGACCCCAACAGAACCTACATCACCTTCAGAGATGGGGGCTTTAAAAGCTTTCCCGGGTGCCGAGGGATTTGGAA
>NZ_FQUX01000022.1 GCF_900129275.1 Arenibacter palladensis
CCCGTCCGTCAACAGGGTTTTTGGGGCGGCCAGGGCCAATTCCTGGGACGCCTGTAATTGTTCGATCTGCGAATTGGATTGGAAAGCCCCGATAATGGGTGCCCCCAACATACCAACCGTTAACATGCCAATGCCGCTCACCGCGTTCAAGGTAAGGGCCCCACCTCTTGGAGTCTGCTCGGCGACCACTCCCAAGGTAGTAGGCCAGAAGAAGGTTTTGCCCAGACCGTACAAAGTAGCGGCAACAAAAATATACCAGCCCGTGGATATGGAGAGAAAATACAATCCAAAAATGGCCAGCACGGAGCTAATGACCAACAGGGCCAAGGGGGATACTTGGTGCAGGACCGAACCGGCAAAGAGCCGGAGCACCAACATTATGGCTGAAGTATAAATCAATACCCATCCGGCATCGAAACCCTTATCGCTGGCTATCCCGTGCATGATGGACTGTATCCAGGAATCCGTACCCAGTTCTGTAGTGGCCAGGGGCATGATGATAAAACACAGGAACAACAATATTGGCCGTCCCAAGGTCCTAACATACCATCCGAAAGCCACGACCATGAGTACGCCTATGGCGATGAACCCATATCGCATTGCATAATCTTCTGGTCCCGGTCCAAAGAAATCGTTCAGCTGCAGTACCACCAAAAAGGCTACCAGGGAAGCTCCGCCAATACCAAACTCCTGTAGCATCTCCCTATAGCTCACCCCGGCCGCAACGCGCTCATTGGGAGGGAACTCCTGTCTTATGAGTATCATAAAATACATGATGGCAGGCACCACGGTGATGACGATCTTGATCCACCATTCCACATTGCCCATACCTATAAAGATGATCCCCGCAAGGACCAGTCCCCCCGGCCAGGCGGCATGCAATATGTTCAACCATTTGGTCTTTTCCCTGTTGAACATGGTGGCCACCACAGGATTTATGAAGGCTTCTACCGTACCGTTGCCCAATGCAAATACCAAGCTGCCCCAATACAAAAGGCCATATGCCGTGTCAATGTCCCCGGACTGCAGATATTGATAGGCAAGATAGCCCATTACCCCCCAGGTCATGTGACCTATAAAGGCAAAGATCATGGCCAGTTTATAACCGATCCTATCTATCAGCAGACTGAAGAAAATGATGGCCACGAAAAAAGGCCAGATCCCTATCCCCATGAGCCTTCCCGCCTCTGCCGGGTTCAGGTCGAACGCCTCGCTCCAGGTATCCACCAGGAATACGCGGGTAATAAAACCGAATGCGGTGGTCAACAGGGCTATAAAACATCCCAGGAAAAGTGTTCTTTTCCGTGAGCTGTCCTCTTTTGATATACTTTCCATAATCTATTGGTTTATTGGTTATTGGTATTCCAGGTTCGTTTGTAACGGTATCCTGGCCTATATTTCCAGGGATTTGAATTCCTGCGTCAATGCGGTCAGCGAGGATTCCACGGCCATCCGCTCCAATGAGGATGCTCCTACAAATCCATGTGCATCCGTATTGGCAAGGATCACCTTTACGTCCTCCGGGGTATTGATGGGCCCTCCATGAGCCAGGAAAAT
>NZ_FQUX01000021.1 GCF_900129275.1 Arenibacter palladensis
TTATCACCTTGGCCGGAGCCTCAGTGTACTATCGGGGCGTCACCGCTCCCTTCAACGTACTATTCCGTCAGTACGCACCAACGCCACATCCCCGTCACTTTTAGCGTGAGCAGGTACAGAAATATTAATCTGTTGTCCATCCACTACCCCCTTCGGGTTCGTGTTAGGTCCCGACTGACCCCCAGCTGATTAGCATAGCTGGGGAAACCTTGGTCTTTCGGCGTGCGGGTTTCTCGCCCGCATTATCGTTACTTATGCCTACATTTTCGTTTGTAGCTCCTCCACCACGCCTTACAGCGTAGCTTCAGCGGCACTACAATGCTCCCCTACCCCTCTGTACCGAGTACAGAAGTCACAGCTTCGGTGATATGCTTATGCCCGATTATTATCCATGCGGAACCGCTCGACCAGTGAGCTGTTACGCACTCTTTAAATGAATGGCTGCTTCCAAGCCAACATCCTGGCTGTCAATGCAGTTCCACCGCGTTATATCAACTTAGCATATACTTTGGGACCTTAGCTGGTGATCTGGGTTCTTTCCCTCTCGGACATGGACCTTAGCACCCATGCCCTCACTGCGCACAAACATTTTATAGCATTCGGAGTTTGTCAGGAATTGGTAGGCGGTGAAGCCCCCGCATCCAATCAGTAGCTCTACCTCTATAAAACTATGTACACGCTGCACCTAAATGCATTTCGGGGAGTACGAGCTATTTCCGAGTTTGATTGGCCTTTCACCCCTACCCACAGGTCATCCCAAGACTTTTCAACGTCAACGGGTTCGGTCCTCCACTGTGTGTTACCACAGCTTCAACCTGCCCATGGGTAGATCACACGGTTTCGCGTCTACTACTACTGACTATGGCGCCCTGTTCAGACTCGCTTTCGCTACGGATCCGCACCTGAAGTGCTTAACCTTGCCAGTAAAAGTAACTCGTAGGCTCATTATGCAAAAGGCACGCCGTCACCCCAAAAGGGGCTCCGACCGCTTGTAGGCGTATGGTTTCAGGATCTTTTTCACTCCCTTGTTCAGGGTTCTTTTCACCTTTCCCTCACGGTACTGGTTCACTATCGGTCTCTCAGGAGTATTTAGTCTTGGCGGATGGTCCCGCCGGATTCATACAGGGTTTCACGTGCCCCGCACTACTCAGGATACCGCTATCGATAATGTTCTTTGCTCTTACGGGACTATCACCCTCTACGGTCCCTCTTTCCAAAGGGTTCTGATTCATCGCACATCGAATGTCGCGGTCCTACAACCCCGATATTGCCGAAACAACATCGGTTTGGACTAATCCGCTTTCGCTCGCCACTACTCACGGAATCACTTTTGTTTTCTCCTCCTCCGGCTACTTAGATGTTTCAGTTCACCGGGTTTGCCCCCCTTGC
This sequence comes from Arenibacter palladensis, assembly GCF_900129275.1. Lineage (GTDB taxonomy): Bacteria > Bacteroidota > Bacteroidia > Flavobacteriales > Flavobacteriaceae > Arenibacter > Arenibacter palladensis. Next base: position 1,390 of record NZ_FQUX01000021.1, read on the forward strand.
GGGGTACCATACCTTCAATATGGTGGGTTGCCCCATTCGGATACCTGCGGATCACATCGTATGTGCCGATCCCCGCAGCTTTTCGCAGCTTATCGCGTCCTTCATCGCCTCTGAGAGCCTAGGCATTCCCCATACGCCCTTATCCAGCTTGTCGCCAGACCTTTATGTTATTCGCGGGCCC